>NZ_CP150337.1:4132500-6515000 GCF_051474135.1 Sorangium sp. So ce385
GGGCTCATCGTCGGGTTTGCGCCGTTCGTGCGCTACCAGGCGGAGAAAGCTGCCGCAGGATACGGGGCGTCGCTGGCGATCGAGCAGGTTCGACCTACGTGGCACGGCGTCTCGCTGAGAGGCGTGGACGTCCGGCTGCGAGGCGCGCCAAGCATCGCCATCCGACTGGATGAGGTCGCGGTCGCGCTCGGCTTCTCGGGACGCCGCGTGGCGATGCGCGGGGGCACGGTCTCCGCCGTCGGGCCGCGGGAAGCGATCCTCCACGAGCTGGAGACGTGGCGGGCGGGGCAGCCGCCAGGGCGCTCCGGCGTCGCCCCGAGCGAGGGGGGCGGGAGCACCGACCTGGAGGGGCTGAAGCTCGTCTGGACCGATCGAACCGATGCGCCCAGGGAGAGCCTGTCCGCGACCGGGGTACACCTGGCGCGCGCCGAGGGGCGGACCTCCATCTCGGCGCAGGAAGCGATGCTGTCCCTGGGACGCGCCGCCTTCTCGGTCCGGGAGGGCCGGCTGGTGCTCGCCCGAGAGCAGGCTCGTTACCAGGTGAGCGAGCTCTCGGCCGCGGCCATCGACGCGGAGGTGACGCTCCCGGAGGTCGAGCCCGAACTCCAGGTGGCGCCCGAGCGGGGTGGGAACACCCGGCCGGCACAGATCAAGAGATCGGCGGAGCCGGGCGAGGGGGACGAGACGGGCCGGAACCGCGGGGTTGCGATCCGAGAAGCGCTCCTGCGGACGGCCAGGATGATCGATCTGGCGCTCGGCGAGGGAGCAAAAGTCGACGTCGCAGGGGTCACCGCGCGCCTCAAGCGCAGGACCGATATGCTCAACCTGGGACCGGGCAGCCTCGCCGTACGGCGCGAGGTCGGCTCCCTCGTGGTGGAGCTCTCGCCCGGCGAGGCGGCGATCTCGACCGCCGGCTCCGACGCCCAGCAGGCGCTCACCTTCCGGCTTCGCGTGCCGATCAATGACGCGAAGGAGACCCCGCAGGAGATCGTCGCCGACGTGCAGGGGGGGCCCATCTGGCTCTCGACCCTCGGTGTGCATGAGGGCGACATGGGGCTGTTCGATGTGGCGCGGACCTCGATCGTGAGCCGCGCGCGGGTGGTCCTGTCAGCCGATGGTCAGACGCTGGGCGTCGACGGCGAAGGGAGGCTGAAGAACCTCTCCCTGCGGAGCGCGGCCCTGGCAGACGAGCCCATCGCCGGGCTCGATCTGGCATGGCGGGCAAAGGCCAACGGCAAGCTCGACGGGTCCAAGATCGTCGCAGAGGACGCCGAGATCGACCTCGGCGCCCTGCGGCTGATCGCGCGCGGCGAGTACGAGCAAGCCGGGGCTTCGCACCGGGTCCGCGGCAGCTTCGAGGTGCCCCTCTCGGCGTGCCAGTCGATGCTGGACTCGGCGCCCAAGGGGGTCGTGGCGAAGCTCCACGGCATGAGGCTCGCCGGCTCGTTCGGGATCGAGGGGAAGCTTCGCTTCGATACCGCCAACCTGGATCGGACCTTCTCGCTGGACTGGGGCATCTCCAACACCTGCCGCGTGACCGAGATGCCGCGGGAGCTGAGCGTCGATCGCTTCAAGCGCGCGTTCCGGCGCCTGGTCTACGGACCAGGCGGCCAGCGCCTCGAGATCGAATCCGGGCCGGGGACCGCCGAGTGGGTGCCCTACGAGGACATCTCCCGCTTCATGGAGGTCGCCGTGCTGACCACGGAGGACGGCGGCTTCCACCGGCACCACGGGTTCGACGAGGAGGCCATCAAGAACTCGATCCGCGAGAACCTCCGGAAGAGGCGGTTCGTGCGGGGGGCGAGCACCGTCAGCATGCAGCTCGCCAAGAACCTGTATCTCGAGCGGACCAAGAGCGTGGCGCGCAAGCTCCAGGAGACCCTGCTCACGATGTACCTCGAGCAGGAGCTCACCAAGGAGCAGATCATGGAGCTCTACCTGAACGTGGTGGAGTTCGGACCGCTGGTCTACGGCATCGGCGCCGCCGCGCGGCACTACTTCAACGCGTCGGCGGCGCAGCTCTCGCTCGGACAGGCGCTCTACATCGCATCGATCCTGCCCAACCCGAGCGTGCAGCACTTCGATGCGAGCGGGGAGGTGACGCCCGCATGGAGCGAGTACCTGCGCAAGCTCATGCAGATCGCGCACAGGCGCAACCGCATCTCCGACGAGGAGCTCGAGAAGGGGCTGCAGGAGACCGTCGTGCGAGGCTCCCCCGCGCCCCATCTCGCGCCCCGGCAACCCGCCGGAGACGGCGGCGAAGCCATCGACGATCGGCCCGAGGAGCAGGGGGGCGCCTGGACGGCGCCCTGACCCGCGCCCGCGCGGCCCCTGACCCGCGCCCTCGTGGTCTTCGTCGTCTACCCCGCACCACGATCTGCGCCGGCGCGCGGCGCTCTCGCGGGCCTCGCCGCCGAGCCGCTGCATGCCGACCCCCGCCTGCGCGACGCGACCCGCGGCCCCGTGGGCCTCGCCGTCAGCGTCGCTGCGCAGCCGTCCGGAGCTTGGCGAAGAACGCGCGAAGCAGGGCAGCGCACTCGTCCGCGAGCACGCCCGACGTGACCGCGAAGCGATGGTTGAGCCGGGTGTCGCGCCCGATCGCGAAGAGCGTGTCGACCGCCCCTGCCTTCGGATCCGGACAACCGTAGACGAGCCGCGCAATCCGGGCGTTGACGAGCGCGCCCGCGCACATAGGACACGGCTCCAGCGTCGCGTAGACGGTCGCCCCTTCGAGCCGCCACCGGCCCAGCTGCCTCGCCGCCGCCCGCAGCGCGTCGACCTCGGCGTGTCCGGTCGGATCTTGATCGATCTCGCGCCGGTTTCGACCGCGCGCCAGCATGACCCCCGCCGCATCGACGATGAGCGCTCCGACGGGCACATCGCCAGCGGCTGCTGCGGCCTCGGCCTCGCCGAGCGCCTCGCGCATCCGCATCACGTCGACGCCAGCTGCATCCTCGGCGCTGGCATCCTCCGGTCGCGGCGTGGCGGAGAGGAGCACCTCGGCTCCGTCATCCATGGGAATCTCTGGATCTGTCACACAACCGATCAGGCGCGCCCAGGAAGATTCGAACTTCCGACCCCCGGCTTCGTAGGCCGATGCTCTATCCAGCTGAGCTATGGGCGCTCTGTAAAGACAAGCAGCAAGACGTGGCTACGCCACCGCGTTCCTCGCGTCGCGCTCGTTTGCGCGAAGTGAGTGCCGGCGTTTATACGCCCCAGAGCGGCCTGTCAAAGGAAAAGTGATCGAGGCTTGGGGGTGCTCGCTCAAGCGCGTGACTTTCGCGGGCGAACGCCGCTCGATCCTCACTGCCCCCTCCGGTCGATTGGCGCCCGCCAGAGGCTGAGCCCGCCTCTTCGCCAGGCCGTCGCACCGCCGTACGAATGAGCCACCGAGCGAGCGAGCCACGCAGCGACATGGTCGGCCGTGCGCACGGAGCCGACCGCCGGGCAGCCGGCCGCAGCACAAAAACATGGCGCGCGGCGATTCCGTCACGGAATGGCCGCGCGCTCTCACACGCTCTCGAAGGCAAGCGAAGCTCTGAAGCGCACCGCGAGGCGAGCAGGCCAAGCAGACAGAACAGCAGAAGGCGTAAGCCAAGCAGCAGCTGAGCGACGGACGAGGCGAAGTCGCACCAGCTGGACGACCAAGCGCAAGCTAATGAGGCCCGTCAGGAGGGAGGAGGACCGCGACACGCTGCAGCCCACAGCGAAGAACACGGTCAATTCCGCCTGGAGCAGCCTCCGTGCCATTGCGCGGCGTCGACCCCGGAACACCCTCGGCGCGGAACGCCCCGGCGGAATATTCGGGTTTCACAGCGGTTTCCTCGGTGTTCACGGAGCCCCGCACCACGAAGGCTCGGGCACTGGTGTCGCGCCGGGGGGCGTGGCCCGCAATCTTTGCGGAGTTGAGCCACTCGTCGATGGAGCGGGATGATGCGTCGCGCTAACGCGGGCCTCCGAACAGGTGGTCGTGCGGGGCGTCCGCATGGCAACGTTTGCAGAGAGGCAAGGCGCCGCGGTGGGTGGACGTGCCCTGCGGCGTGAGGACGAGGTACTCCCAGTTGCCGCCGTCAGGGTCGTAGCCGGCCGCGCGCTTCACCATGGCGAGCAGCGTCGCCGGGTCCGACGAGCCGGCCGGGTAGTGGAGCTCGACCAGGGCCGCGCCCGGCGGGAGCGATCGAGCCGGGCCGAGCGCCGGGTAGGGAGCGGCGGCCGCGTTGATACGCACCTCCGCCTCCATCTCGCCGGTGAAGTGCTGGGAGCGAGCCCGGCCCGTGGCCGGCGTGAAGCTCGCGAGCTGCCCGGCGAGCTCCCAGGCCGACGGCTCCGCGGGCGCAGGCGCAGCGGGCGCAGCGGCCGTCGCGCGCGGCTCGGCGACGGGGCTGGAGCCGCGCTCGATCCACGCGGTTGCCTCCTCGGGGGGCGTCCGGGAGCGCGACGGCGCACAGCCGAGGGGCAAGGGTGCCCACCCGGGACGGGACGACGCCTCCATCGAGAGGATCGGCGAGGCCAGGGTCGCCACGGCGAGCGCGCACCACGCAGGGAGGCGGGTTCGGGACCGCACCGGTCGAGATGCTACACTGCCAGGATGCACCTGGCCTCTTCCAGGCGAGGCCGCGCGTGGCGCGCCCTCTTCGCTGCAACGCTGGTGGCGCTGTCAGGCGCCGCGCTGATGGGAGGGGCCTCACAGGCGGTCGCCCAGGAAGCGTCTCGCCGCGCCTGGCTGGGCGTGGAGCTGGCGCCCGGACCGGCCGGGGGGGTGGTCGCGAAGCACGTCGTCACCAGCTCGCCGGCGGCCAAGGCGGGCATCGTGGATGGGGATCACGTCGTCGCGGCGGACGGCGTGCCGCTCGAAGATCCGAAGCAGCTGGTCGCCCGCGTCGCGGTCGCTGGGCCGGGCAACGTGGTGAACCTCCGGATCCGACGCGGCGGGCAGGAGCGAGACGTCGCGCCGACGCTGGTGCCGTTCCCAGGGCACGATCAGATCCTCCGCCTCGACAAGATCGGCACCTTCGCGCCCAGCTGGAAGCCGCTCGCCACCGTGGCGGGGACCGTTCCGGCGAACATCGGGGCCCTGCGCGGAAACGTGGTGCTGCTCGATTTCTGGGCCACCTGGTGCGGGCCGTGCCGCTTGATGGCCCCGCAGCTCTCGAAGTGGCACGCGACATACGCCGCGCAGGGGCTGCGGGTCATCGGCCTGACGACCGACAGCGTGGGCGTCGCGACGAAAACAGCGCAGGCCCTGGCCATGCGCTACGCGGTCGCCTCGGACGACTCGGAGTCGACCTCCGCGGCCTACGGCGTCAAGGCGCTCCCCACGATGTTCGTGATCGACAAGAAGGGCGTCATCCGCGACGTGGTGGTCGGGTACGACCCGTCCCGGCACGCCCAGGTCGAGAAGCTCCTCCAGGCGCTGCTCGCGGAGCCTGCGCCGGCGCCGTAGCCGCCGCGGGTCGCGCGCGACCGGCGAGGCCCCCCGATGCTCCTCTCCATCGACGAATTTCTGTGGGCGCTGCGGCGCGACGGCTTCGCGGTGTCGACGGCGCAGGCCATCGACGCCGCGCGCGCGTGCGCCCTCGTCGGGTTCGGCGACCGCGCGAGGCTGCGGGACGCCATCGGCGCGGTGGTCGTCGAGCGCGCCGCCGATCTCCGCCGGTACCGCGCCTGCTTCGACCGCTTCTTCTCCCCGGAGGGCGCGCACGTCGGCGACCTGTGGGCGCGCCTCCGGGAGCGAGGGTTCTCGGAGGGGGAGCTCTCCGCCCTCCGCGATCTGCTGACCGCGGCGGCGGAGCGGAGCGGCGCGTCCGGCGACGCGCTCGGGTTCCAGGCGCTCGCAGGGACCGCAGGGGAGCTCGACCAGGCGCTCCGGTCGGCGGGGATCGCGCGTGTGCTCGCGCCGATGACGAGCTCGCTCCAGGTCGGGTTCTTCGCGCAGCGGGTGATGGATCAGCTCGGGGTGCCCGCCGTCGCCAGCGCGCTGCGGCGGATCCGGAGCGCGCTCGAGGAAGCGCTCGGCGAGGACCGGGGGAAGGCCCTCGCCGACGCGCTCGCCGCCGAGATGGAGCGGATGCGGCACCGCGTGCGCGAGCACGTGACGCTGGCGCTCCGGCGCCTCGAGGGCGAGGAGCCCGCGGCCCCCGGCCGCATGGACGTGCCGTTCGCCTCCCTCGACGAAGGCGAGATCGACGAGGTGCGCCGCGCCGTGCGGGCGCTGTCCGAGCGGCTCCGCGGCGCCGAGAGGCTCCGGAGGCGCCGCGCGCGGCGCGGCAGGATCGATCCGCACCGGACGCTGCGGCGCAGCCTCCAGACCGGCGGCGTGCCCTTCCAGCCCGCCCGGCGGGCGCGCCGGCGCGACAAGCCGCGCCTCATGGTCCTGTGCGACGTGTCGGATTCGGTCCGCGTCGCCGCGCGGTTCATGCTCGAGTTCGTCTGCGCGGCGCAGGAGCTCTTCGACCGGACGCGCTCGTTCGTCTTCGTGAGCGAGCTCGCCGAGACGACCGAGCTCTTCGGGGCGATGCCGGTGGGCGCGGCGCTCGAGCGCATCCAGCGCGGCGAGGTGGTGAGCCGGGCGCACAACTCGAACTACGGGCGCGTCCTCAGCGCCTTCGAGGAGCGGTACGGGCGGGACGTGGACCGGCGGGTGACCCTCGTGATCCTCGGCGACGGGCGCACGAACTACTTCGCGGACGAGGCGGAGGTCGTGAGGAGGCTCCGCGACCGGGCGCGGGCGCTGCTCTGGCTCTGCCCCGAGGGGCCCGGCGCCTGGGGGACGGGGGACAGCGCGATGCTGCGCTACGCCGCCGCGTCGACCAAGGTGCTGGTCGCCCGGACCGCGCGGGAGCTCGAAACGGCGGCGCGGGAGGTGGTCGCCCGGCGCGCTTAGGGCTATGGGTCGCGCCATGTCGCTCGATCAGAAGCTGAGGGAGCTCACGGCGCGCATCGAGAAGGGGGGCGCGCAGAAGTACCACGACAAGAACGCGGAGCAGGGCAAGCTGTTCGCGCGGCAGCGCGTCGCGCTGCTCCTCGATGAAGGGAGCTTCATCGAGGACGCGGCGCTCGCCAACGCGCTGGATCCCGAGCTGCCGGCCGACGGCGTCATCACGGGCAGCGGGACCGTGGGCGGGCGCCCGGTGTGCGTGATGGCGAACGACTCGACGGTGAAGGCCGGCTCGTGGGGGCGCCGCACCGTCGAGAAGATCCTGCGCGTGCAGGAGACCGCGCGGCGCCTCCGGTGCCCGCTGCTCTACCTCGTCGACTCCGCGGGGGCGCGGATCACCGACCAGATCGAGATGTTCCCCGGGCGGCGCGGCGCGGGCCGGATCTTCTACAACCAGGTCGAGCTGAGCGGCCTGGTACCGCAGATCTGCCTGCTGTTCGGCCCGTCGGCGGCGGGGGGCGCGTACATCCCGGCGTTCTGCGACGTCGTGTGCATGGTCGAGAGCAACGCGAGCATGTACCTCGGCTCGCCGCGGATGGCGGAGATGGTGATCGGCGAGAAGGTCACGCTCGAAGAGCTCGGCGGCGCGCGCATGCACTGTTCGGTCTCGGGGTGCGGGGACGTGCTCGTGAAGACCGAGGAGGAGGCGATCGCGTTCGCGAAGCGCTACCTCGCGCTGATGCCCCAGAGCTCCGCGGAGGCCCCGCCCCGCGTCGAGCCGAGGCCGGAGAAGCCAGGGCAGCGGCCGCTCGAGGACGTGATCCCCGCGGACGAGAACAAGCCGTTCGACATCATGGCCGTGATCGACGCGGTCATCGACGAGGGCAGCTTCGTCGAGATCAAGAAGCTCTACGCGAAGGAGATCATCACGGGGCTCGCGCGCATCGAGGGGCGAGCGGTCGGGATCGTCGCGAACCAGCCGAAGTACAAGGGCGGCGTGCTGTTCGTGGACTCGGCCGACAAGGCGGCGCGGTTCATCTGGCTGTGCGACGCCTTCAACATCCCGCTCCTGTACCTCGCCGACGTGCCCGGCTTCATGATCGGGACCGTCGTCGAGCGGCAGGGGATCATCCGGGCCGGCGCGAAGATGATCGCCGCGGTGAGCGAGGCGACCGTGCCGAAGCTGTCCGTCGTCGTGCGCAAGGCGTACGGCGCCGGGCTCTACGCGATGTGCGGGCCGGCGTTCGCGCCGGACGAGTGCATCGCGCTGCCCTCGGCGTCCATCGCGGTGATGGGGCCGAGCGCCGCGGTGAACGCGGTTTACTTCAACAAGATCCAGGCGATCCCGGCGGGGCCGGAGCGCGACGCGCTCGTCCAGAAGCTGCGCGACGAGTACCGCGCGGACGTCGATCTGGAGAAGCTCGCGAGCGAGCTCGTGATCGACGCGGTCGTGCCGGCGGCGAACCTCCGCCGCGAGGTGGCGCGCCGCTTCGAGCGGTACGCCGGCAAGGTCGAAGAGCGGCCGCGCAAGAAGCACCTCGTCCCGCCGGTGTGAGCGGCGCGCCGGCAGGTGCGCGGCTCGCCGCGGCGCCGTCGAGGGCGCGCCGCGAGGGCCGCGCGCCCCGCGGGGCCGGCCGCGCGCGAAGGTGGTGTAGACTCGCCGCGTGCTTGCCCGCAGGCTCCCGCTCTCCCTCGCGCTGCTCGGCCTCGCTCTCGCGCCAGGCGAAGCGCGCGCCGACGTCCCGGCCCCAGCGGTGGCGCGCCTGCTCAGCCCGCGCCTCGGGCGGCACCCGCTCGCCGATCCGGGCGGGCGTATCCCGGTGCTGGTGCCGCTGCCCGCCGGCGCCGACGCGCGGTCGCTCGGGCTGCTCCCGGTCGCGCCGGGCTTCGGGACCGTCCGGCTCGCGCCCAGAGATATCGGCGCCTTCGCCGACGCGCACCCGGAGCTCTCGCTGTTCACAGGACCGCCGCGGCAGCCCCAGCTCGATCGATCCAAGGTGTGGATCCGCGTCGACCCGTACCGGAAGGCGACCGGGGCGGACGGCACAGGGGTGATCGTCGGCATCGTCGATACCGGCATCGACGTGGCCCACCCGGATTTCCGGCGCAAGGACGGCAAGACGCGGATCCGATGGTTGCTTCAGGCGGGGAGGCCCAAAGGGCTGCACGCGCAGCTCGAGGACGACTACGGGTGCGATGACCCGAACCAGTCGAGGTGCGCGATCCTCTCCGGCGCCGACATCGACTCCATGCTCGAGGGCGGGGATCTGGACATCCCGCGCGACATCGCGGGGCACGGTACGCACGTGGCTTCCATCGCGGCGGGCAACGGCGGGCCGATGGTCAACGCGCGGCCGCGGTACGTCGGGGTGGCGCCGGCCGCGACCCTGATCGTCGCCGCGCCCTCGCTGCCCGGTGAGGGGTTCGAGGATCCGGACATCCTCAAGGCGGTGCGGTTCATCTTCGACCGCGCGGACGAGCTCGGCATGCCGGCGGTCGTCAACCTGAGCGTCGGGAGCGATTTCGGGCCGCACGACGGGACGAGCCCGCTCGAGGCAGGGCTCGCCGCGATGGTCGGCGACAATCACCCGGGACGCGCGATCGTCGTCGCCGCCGGCAACAGCGGCGCGCTGTACGAGATCGACGGCAAAGGACCGATGGGGATCCACACCGAGGCGCACGTCTCGCCGTACGCCGACACGCGCGTGCCCATCCGCACGCCGAGGGCGTCGAACGGGGATGGATACGTCTGGATCACCTTCCGACCCGGGGACGAGGTGTCGGTCGGCCTCGAGGGGCCGGGCGGCGAGACGTGGATCGGCCTGATCGAGCCCGGAGAGAGCGCCGGCTACACCGCCGACGACGGCGAGACGACGGGCGCCGTGATCAACCGGATCGCGAACGGGAAGCCCATCGACGCGAACACGAACAGCGCCGTCGTGGCCTTCAGCGGGGCGTGGGAGGCGGGCGAGTTCGCGATCCACCTGAAAGGCCGCGGGGACGCGCAGCTCTGGGTGACGGGGCTCGGCGACGTCTCGGCGTCGCACGACCTCGGGCTCCAGTTCACGCGCGGCATCAAGCAGGGCACGATCAACGTGCCCGCCAGCCACCCCGGCCTGCTCGCCGTGGGATGCACCATCAACCGCGTCCGCTGGCAGCCGCAGGGGAGCTCGACGAGCATTCGCCTCACGAGCCTCGACGGCGAGGCGATCCAGGAGGACAGCGCCTGCTACTTCAGCGCGGCCGGCCCCACGCCGTTCGGGGTGGCCAAGCCCGAGATCAGCGCGCCCGGCGGCCTGGTCGCGGCCGCGATGGGGAGCGGGGTCGACCCGCGCGATGGCCCCGGAGGGCTGTTCGACACGCCCGGGTGCCCCGACGACCAGCCCTGCTTCGTCGTCGACGACTACCACGCGATCGCGTCGGGCTCGTCGATGTCGGCCCCGCAGGTCGCAGGCGCGATCGCGCTGCTCTTCCAGGTCAACCCGAACCTGACCCAGGCTGAGGTCACCGAGGCGCTCCAGGCCGGCGCGCGGTACCCGAGGGGCGCCGTGCCGCTCGAGGCGCAGCTCGGGCCCGGCGTGCTCGATCTCGAGGGCACGCGGCTCGCGCTGGAGGCCGCCGAGAGCGGGGACGACACGCCGGCGCTCGACAGGAGCTGGTACGTGCTGTCGAGCACCTACGCGAGGCCCGACCCGTCCTGGCCCGTCTGGGGGACGATCGAGCTGCGACGCGCGGACGGGGCCCCGGTGAGGGTCCCCGCCGACAAGCTCACGGTCGCGCTCCAGGGCGGGGCGATGCACGCGCCGCTCACGGAGGTGCGCCGCGGGCTGTGGCGGTTCGCGGTCGCGGCGCCGCACGGCTCCGGCGGCGCCACGCTGGTCGTCGACGTGCTCTATGACGGCGTCTCGCTCGGCGCGCGCGAGCTCCCGGTCGGGAGCGACGTGTGGATGGCGAACGGCGAGCTCGAGGTGACGAGCGGCGCGTGCACCTGCGCGGCCGCCGGCGCGGACCGGGACGGGCCGTCGCGCCGCGTCGCCGTCGGGCTCGCGGGCGCCCTGGCCGCGGCGCTCGCTGCGCGCCGCCGGCGCCGCGGCTGAGCGCTCGCCGAGGGCGGCGCTCGGCGTCGCGCTCGGAGGCCCGCGCCCCGGCTGCCGTCCGGCGCGGTCCATGTCACCGTGGCCGGGCGGCACGGCAGGGCAGACCACGACGAGGATGGATCAGGGACCATGGAGAGACGGGTGAGCGCAGATCGACCTCCCACGGAAGAGGCAGACGCCCGGCGCGCGCCCGCGCCGAGGCCGCTCCGGTTCGCGGCGCGCACGGGGTGGGATCTCTCGGAGAACCGGCTCGCGTCCGCCCTCGTCGAGGCCCGCCGGGCAGGGCGCGCGCTCGTCGACTTCACCGAATCGAACCCGACGCGCTGCGGGATCGTCGAGACGGCGCCGCTCATCGCGCGCCTGGGCGAGCCGCGCGGCTCGACGTACGCGCCGCTGCCGCTCGGCGACCCCGCCGCGCGCGCCGCGGTGTCGCGGTACTACAGGGAGCGCGGGATCGACGTGGATCCGGCGGGCGTCGTGCTGACCGCGAGCACGAGCGAGGCGTACGGCTGGCTGCTCAAGCTGCTCGCCGAGCGCGGCGACGACGTGCTCGTCCCGGTGCCGTCGTACCCGCTCCTCGAGTACCTCGCCTGCCTCGAGGACGTGGCGCTCACGCCGTACCCGCTCCTCAAGGAGGAGGGGTGGCGCATCGACCTCGGCGCGCTGGAGCGCGCCGCCGGCGAGCGGACGCGCGCCGTGGTGCTCGTCCACCCGAACAACCCGACCGGCTCCTTCGTGCGCCGCGACGACGCCGCGGCGCTCGAGGCGTGCGCCCGGGAGCGCGGCCTCGCGCTGATCGTCGACGAGGTGTTCGGCGACTACGCGCACGGGGACCTCGCCTCGGACCGCCTGCCGAGCTTCGCCGGCCGGCGGCAGGCGCTGACCTTCGTGCTGAGCGGGCTGTCCAAGGTGATGGCGCTGCCGCAGCTCAAGCTCGGCTGGATCGCGGTCTCGGGGCCGCCGGAGCTCGCCGCCGCGGCGGTGGAGCGACTCGAGATCATCGCCGATACCTACCTCTCGGTCGGCACCCCGGTGCAGCTCGCGCTGCCGGAGATCCTCGCCGCGCGGGCGCCCGTCCAGGGCGCGATCCTGTCGCGCGTGCAGGCCAACCTGGCGGCGCTCGACGCGGCGATCGCGGCGCGCGCCGGGGGCGCGGTCCGGCGGCTGCCGATCGACGGCGGGTGGTACGCGACGCTGGAGGTCCCGCGCGTGCACGACGAGGACGGCTGGGTCGAGCTGCTCGTGCGCGACGAGGGGATCATCGTCCACCCCGGCTACTTCTTCGACATGCCGCGCGACGGCTTCCTCGTGGTCGGGCTGCTGCTCGAGCCGGAGGTGTTCGCGGAGGCCGCGCTGCGGCTCGTGGACCGGATGGCGCGCGCGATCAGCGGTGAATGAGGACGACCGTGGAGCGGCCGGCGTCGCGAGAGGCCCGCAGGCCGTGCCACCCCTCCGGGACCGGCGGGTCGGTCCAGGCGAACATCTGCTTCGCGTCGATGGGGGACAGATTGACGCATCCGCCGCTCTTCAGCTCGCCCCAGGCGTCGTGCCAGTAAGCGCCGTGCAGCGCGTGCGGGCCGTGGAAGTTCTGCACGAACTGCACCTCGGAGTGGACGATGTTGTCGTTCGAGCTCGACACCATCGTCGCCGTCACGAACTTCCCGTCGATGCGGAAGCGCCCCGTCGGCGTCGCCGCGGTCTCGATGGCGGGGATGCCCTTCTGCGGGACGCCGCCGCGCCCCGGCGAGATGAGCGTGGCGAAGACCGGGGTGAGCTCTTCATAGGCGACGAACCAGCCGCCGAGGACGCTGATCTCGATCCACTTGCGCGGCGGCGACGAGGCATCGTTCTCGCCCTCGAGCGGCGCGCGCTTCGCCGCCTCGATCACCACGGCGTCGTCGGCGAGCACGTAGACCCCCGGCTCCTGCGTCTCGAGGAACCGCTCGCCGTCCTCGACCTCGGCGCGGCCCGTGAGCCCGACCGAGGCGAGCCGCGCGAACGACGCGCCCGTGGGCTCGAAGCGACCGCCGGCGCCCCGCTGGTATTTCGGCCGATCGGTCTTGCGGAAGAACGCGAGCGGGAGCGAACGCCCGTCCTTCAGCCACACCCCCTCGAAGCTCGAGCGCGGGTAGGGCCTCAGCCGATCCTTCGGCATGTACGCCTGGTCCGAGGTCACCACCCAGGTCCGATCCTGCGCGTCGAACGCCCGGGTGAACGCCACCGTCGAGCCGTTCACGATCCGGTCTCGCGCCTCGCGCACGAGGTCGCCGAAGGGAAACAGCGCCGGGGCGGCGACGCCCGCGGGCTTCAGATCGACGCCCACGAGGGCCTCGTCGATCTCCCGGACGGCTTCGTCGCTCAGCCCCTCGGCGGCGCGCACCTTCGCGACGCTCGCGAGGTGCGCCTCGAGGTCCCACTCGGAGCGCCGCTGCTCCTTCGCGCTCGGGAGCCGCGGGTAGCGCGGCGCGCCGGTCGACTCCGCGTAGTCGTACGGCCACGGCGAGTCGATCTTGGGCGCGTGCGGCCGCAGCGCGGCCACGACCGGATCGTTCGTGTCGACCGAGGCGCTGGCGCCGGCGCAGATGTAACCCCGCGGCTCGATGGCGTACCACGCATCGCAGCCCTCCCCCGGCGTCCGCGCGGCCTCGACGCTGCCGCCGCGGAGCGCGACCGACCCGCCGAGGCCCAGGTAACCGCTCCAGCCCCGCGTCGGGTACGGGCCGGGGTTGATCCAGGCAAACCGCGCCTTCGAATAGATGCGCGCGCCTTCCTTCGCCGCGCTCGCCGGGGGCGTCGCTCCGTCCTCCGCCGGGACCGGGGCCGGCGCGTTCGCGACGTGCGCCGCCTCGACGACCGCGGCGCGTGGCGCGTCGGCCTCGACGGTCGCGGCGCGCGGCGCGTCGGATTCGGCAGGGGCGCGCGGCACATCGGCCTCGAGCGAGGCCGGCGCCGCCGCGGCGGGGCTCTCTTCCGAGCAAGCGGCGGCGCCCCCCGACGCGATCGCGCACGTCAGGGCCGCGAGGAGCAAGGAGGACGGTGAGCTAGCCATGCAAGCCGGAGAGAGTACTTGCCGGAAGCCGCCGCGGACAAGCCAGCGGCGCCCGCCCGCCCCGCGAGGACCGCCCTACAGCCTGCCGAGCACGGCCACCACGAGCAGGATCACCCCGACGAGCGCCGCGGTGACCATCATCAGCCTCATCAGCCGCGGCTTCAGCCACTTCCAGAGGACGAGGCGAGCCACCTTCCACAAGAGCGCCAGGATCTGCCAGAGGACCTTGCCCACGATCAGAGCCTAGCGCAGTCCCGCGGGGCGCGCCCCCAGCAAGGGCGGGAGATTTCGCGCCCGGTGGACGGCGCCAAAGGCCGTCCTCCACGCCCGACCCAGCCGGGACGCGGCGGCTTTCGGCGCGCCCGCCGGCGGTCGACGGGCGCGCCCGCACGGCGTGCGAGCAGCCGGCAGCGAGCGGCGTCAGTCGATGTCGACGCTCACCTTCGACGCGTAGCTGCCGGGGGAGGGGAAGGTGATCTCGCGGAGCGCGCCGGCGACACACTCGGCCGCCTCCTCGCCCCGTTCGTCGGCGCTGGAGACGCCCACGCTGAGCGGCCTGCCGTCGGTGTCGATGTAGAGCGTCGCCTTGAGCTGGGTGCCGCCGGCCTGGCTCCGGCACGACTCGAGCGCCGGCCGCGCCTTCTTGTACGGCGTCCCGAGCTGGTCGGGCGTCCACGGCACCGGCGGGCGCTCGTCGCTGCTCGGCTCGAAGCTGAAGCTGTTCTCCGCCAGGCCCTCTCCGCCGACGGGCTTCGGCCACCTCGTCGCCTTCAGGACCTTGAGCATGCACGTCTCGGTCTCGCGATCGCCGAGGGTCGAGTCCTTCACGAACGCCCAGCGCGCCGTGCCCTCCTCGGTCACCCGGACCTTGAAGCGGATCTCGCCGCCGAGATAGGGGATCCGCTCGACGCCCTTCTGGTAGCAGCGCGAGAGCCGCGGAGAGGCGCGCTCGAACGCCGCCTGCACCTTCTCCTCGTTCATGCCGCCGATCTCGGACCGCGAGCTCATCGTCGGGCGCGACGTCTCGACTGGCTCGGCGTCGCGCATCACCGGCGCCGCAGGCGTGGGCTCGGCGCCGCCACAGCCCAGGAGGGCCGCGAGCGACGAGACAGCAACGAGGGTGACCGTGCCCCTGAGCAAGACATTGAATTTCATGATCCGGCGAGGACTCTATACGAGCCACGTCTCCGGCGAAAAGAGGGCGGTGAGGGGCACCCGCGCCTCCAGTGCATGTGAGAGATTCTACGCCAACGCGAACGTCGACGCGCCGCTCCGGACCCGCGTGCGCTCCGAAAGAAGGCGCCCGTAACGCACACGGTAGAACCGCAGCGGAGAAGGTCCGTCCACGAGCGCCTGCGCGCAGAAGATGCGAGGAGGAGCGCCGGAGCGCACGGGCGCGTCGTGTTCCCGGTGCGTGTGGCCGTGGATCACGTGGAGGTGATCGTGCTCGTGGAGCAGCGCCATGAGCTCGGAGCTGTTGATGAGGCCGTCCAGCCACTGCATCGCGCCGATCGGGTGCGGGAGCGGCGGGTGGTGCTGGGCGACCACGAGCGCGTCGCCCGAGCGGCGCGTCTCGGCGGCGAGCGCGGCGACGCGCGCGAGCTCGCGGTCCGCGATCGAGCCCGCCGAGCGGGTCACCGGCTGCATCATGGCCGTCGATACCGCCGTGACGACGGCCCCAGGGAGGGCGACCACCGCCCCCCGCCCGCTGGTGGCCGCGAAGGGGCGGAGGCAGCTTTCCAGAGCGCGCTCCCACGCGTCGCCCCCGCCATACGCGTCGTGGTTGCCAGGCACCAGCGTGACGCGGGCCGGGTCCCAGCCGCTCTCCGCCAGCACCGCGGCGAGCACCTCGAACTGGGCAGGCGTCCCGTCTTCGGTGAGGTCGCCGGTGAGCACCAGGTGGTCCGCCCCGCTCCGCCACGCCTCGACGAGCGCGGCGAGCGCGCGGCGGCGGCGCTGCGCGGCGTCGATGGGGCGGCCGAAGCTCAGATAACGAAGCCGCCACCGCTCGGCGCCGCGGCGGCGGTCGTGATCCGCCTCGAGGAGATGAAAGTCCGTGAGGTGCGCGATCGTCGTCATCGACGCGATCGTGAGACCCGACCGACGTCGTTCCGGCGACATCGACGCAAGCTCTCGGCGACTCCATCCGCCGCTGCGCAAGGCTCCCCGACGCCCGCCCGGCGATCGCGGCGCGCTCGCGGCGGCCTCGGCTGGCGACGCGCGCCGCCGGCGCAGCCGATCACGCGCGCTGTGACGGTCCCGAAGCCCGATCGCGACGCGGTTGTGACAGGGGCAGGCGGAGCTCTACCATCGGCCGCCATGCGCGGCGCCGCAACCATCTCGGACGTGCTCGTGCGGATAGCGTCGTCGGGCGCGATCGGCATCGGGATCGCCGCCGCGCTGCTCCTCGCGCTTCGGCTGCTGATGCCGAAAGCCCAGCGCGGGAAGCTGCGGCTGCCGGTCGCGCTGCTCGGCCTCCACGTGGCGGCGCTGCTCGTGCGGCTCCCGCTCGATCCGGCGTCGTCGCTCCACGTGGCGCTCTCGGTCGTCGCGCTCTTCCTGCTGCTGACCGCGCTCGGCCGCGCCGCCTTCCTCCTCGTCGTCGACCTGATCCTCGGCGTGCGCCTCGGGCGGCCGCTCTCCAGGATCATCCACGACATCATCCAGGGCCTCGTCTACGCGGGCGTCGCGCTCATCACGCTCCGCGCGGCCGGGGTCGAGCCGGGATCGCTGCTCACCACCTCGGCGCTGCTCACCGCGGTGATCGGCCTCTCGCTCCAGGAGACGCTCGGGAACCTGTTCGCCGGGCTCGCGATCCAGGCGCAGCGGCCGTTCGAGGTGGGGGACTGGATCCAGATCGACCCGGATCCGAGGCTCATCGGGCAGGTCATCGAGATCAACTGGCGCGCGACCACGGTCCTCACGAACGATCAGATCGAGCTCACGGTGCCGAACGGCACGCTCGCGAAGAGCACGATCCGGAACTTCACGAAGCCCACCGCCATCGCGCGGCGGATGATCGAGGTGCGTGGCCCCTACGAGGTGTCGCCGCGGATCGTGGAGCAGGCGCTGCTCGGCGCCGTGGCCTCGGCGCCCGGGGTGCTGCTCGCGCCGCCGCCGTTCGTGCTCGCCGCGAGGTTCGACGAGAGCAGCATCGGCTATCAGGTCAACTTCTTCATCGAGGACTTCGCCCGCCGCGATCGCATCGACTCGGACGTTCGTCAGCGGATCTGGTACGCGTTCCACCGCGAGGGCATCGCGGTCCCGTTCCCCACCCGCATCGTCCGGATGGCCGAGGCGCCGTCCGAGTCGCAGGCGCGCAGCGAGGCCGACGAGCGGCAGCGCCGCCTGCAGTCGCTGCGCGTCGTCGACTTCCTCGCCGCGCTCCCCCCGCCGCTCCTCGACCGGCTCGCGACGCTGTCGAAGACGTGCAGCTACATGACCGGAGAGGTCGTGATCCGGCAGGGGGCCGCGGGGCACGAGCTCTTCATCGTGCAGTCGGGCGAGGTCTCGGTCATCGTGGGGCGCGAGGGCGGCAGCACGGCCGAGGTGGCGCGCCTCGGCCCGGGCAAGTTCTTCGGCGAGATGTCGCTGATGACCGGGGAGCCGCGCAGCGCGACCATCCAGGCGGTGAGCGATTGCGAGCTCGTGAAGGTCGACAAGGGGGCCTTCCACGAGATCCTCGCGGCGGCGCCCGGCATCGCCGAGAAGATCACGGAGGTGCTGGTCGCTCGCCAGTCGGCGCTCGACGAGAACGTGTCGGTGCGCCGCGCCCGCGCCGGCACCGAGGAGGCCAAGACGACCGCGCTCCTCGAGAAGATCCGTCAGTTCTTCTCGATGTAGCTACACGCCGGGGACACGGGCGCGCTGCGTCCAGCGGGCGCGTCACGGGGCGGGCGCGGCGCTGCTCGGGACGGGGAGGGCGCCCTCGGTGACGTGATCGCCCTCCTGGTTGTCCTCGAAGGTGTTGTCCTGCGACAGCTCCGGCGCCCGCGCGCCCTGCACGACCAGGCCAAACCGGTTGCCCGTGGAGCGGGCGTGCGCGAGCGCGCCGTCGCTGTCGCCGAAGAGCAGCCCCGCGCGCGCGCAGCCCTCCGCCTGCACCGAGCTCACCTGCGCCGTCGAGCGGACGACGAGGAGCCCATCACCCAGGTCCGAGACCGACTCCATCTGGCCGCCGGCGCTCAGCGTGGAGAACGTCCCGCTCTCGACCCCCTGGATGATCGTGTCTTCCACCGTGCTCGGCGAGGCGAGCAGCAGCACGCCCGCCACGCGGCTCTCCAGCACCGCCGACCTCTGGACGACGATCCGCGCCGACCCGGCGCTCAGCAGGCCGACGCCGCCGGTGCGATCGCGCTCCTCCGGTAGCGCCCCCTCGATGAGGCTCTCCGTGAGCTCGAGCTCCGCGCCCTGGGACGCGGCGACGCCCGCGACATGCGCCCCCAGGACGACCGTCGACGCCAGCGTGGCGCGCGCGCCGCGCACCAGCACGCCAGCAGCGCGATCCCGGTGGACCGGGCGCGCGCGGGTGCCCGCGACGACCACACCCCTGGCGGAGAACGTCCCGCCCGACACGACCAGGCCCGCGTCGCCGGCCTGGCGCACGGCGCTCGACGATAGCGAGAGCGCGCCGCCCCGCTGCTCGACGGCGTACCCGAGGCGGCCCGCCTCCGCGTCGGCCGCGCCCTGGAAGAGGGTCCCGGACACCTCGACCGCCGTGCCGGCGCCCGCGACGGCGAGCTGCGCGTCGCACGCGCCGGACAGCACGCTGCCCTCGAGCGTCGCGCGAGCGCCGTGCTCCACGACCACGTCGCCGGCGTCCTGCACCCCCTCGGGCGGAGCGGCGAAGAGGGAGCGCGTCGCGGCAAGCTCCGCGGAGGCGCCCGTCACCAGCGCGCCCAGGCGGTGGTGGACGAGGGCGCTCGCGTCGAGCTGCAGCGCGCCCGCTTCCAGGATCACGCCGACCGGGGCGGTCGTCTCCGCCTGCTGGGGCGTGATCTCCAGGAGGTTGCCCTCGGCGACCACCCTCTCCGCCTCGGAGGTGATGCGCAGGTGGACCGTGCCGTCGACCAGCGCGCTCTCGGTGAGCCGCGCCCGCGCCCCGGACAGGACCAGCACGCTCGTCCACTGATCGCCCGTGCCCTCGCCCGCCCACGACGCCTGGACCAGGCTGCGCGACAGGTCGAGGCTCGCGCCGGGGAGCGCGACCACGACGCCGCTGCCGCTCCCGCCCGTCACGCGGACGTCGCGCACCGAGACCTCGGCCGACTGGATGAACAGCCCGATGGACGGGCTGATCACGCTCACGCCGCGCACGCCGGCGCCCTCGACGTCATGAATCCAGACCGCGCTGACGTTGCCGCTCGGGTCGCTCTGCTCGCCCCGGAGCACGACCCGGGAGGCGCACCGCCCGACCAGCTCGATGGGCTTCGAGATCTCGACCGGCTCGTCGTACTCGCCCTCGGCCAGGACGACGCGGCCGTCCGCCTGCACCGCCGCGAGCGCCTCCGCCAGCGTCGCGAACGGCCTGTCCCGCGACCCGTCGCCGCCCGCTCCCGCGTAGCTCGGATCGACATGGATGTCGCCGGGCGCCTCGGCGACTTGGCCCCACGGCCCCGAGCCGCAGCCGTCTGGGCCGTCGATGGAGATACACCCCCTCTGCGGGACCGCGAACGTCCCTTCCGGGCACTTCGCCATCGTGGGATGACAGCCGCCGCCCTCCACGAACTCCGCTGCACACCCGGGGATCCCGACGTCGACGCAACCCCCGTCGAACGTCGGGATGCTCCCGGGCGAGCACCGCTCCAGCGCGGGACGGCAGAACCCGTCCTCACCGACGAAATCGCCGGTACAGCCCTGGACGCCCACGGAGACACACCCGCTCATGCCGCGGAGTTGCCCCGGCGCACACGGGGGTTCGCCCGCGTCGTTCCGCGGGACGTGCTTATACGGCGGGAGCTCGGAGCCCTCGCAACCGAGGAGCGATGCGGCGCATAGGCTGACAGTGAAAGAGAAGAGACACAGGAGCGCTGAGAGTCCAAGCTTCGCGCACAACACCCCATCAACGTAGCAGATTGAATCGACGCGCATGCCGGCGAAGCGCGCTTTTCCTCGTCGTCCGCGGCCGCTCGAGGCCGGACATTCACGGGCGCGACCCGGACAGCCGCACGTCGGCGCGCGCGAAGGCGCGCTCGAAGCGCTCGTGTGCGGCGGCCGACTCCTCTTCCCTGCCCTGTGCGCGCAGGCTCTGCTCGAGGCCCGAGAGGGACCAGCCGTTGTCGGGATTACGGGCCAGATCCTCCCGATAAGCCGCCTCGGCGTCGCGCGGTCGACCCGCTTCGAGGAGCGCCGCCCCGAGCGTGTGGCGGACCGGTTCGGGCCAGTCCGGCGGCTCGAAATAACGCAGTGTGTCCTCGACGCGTACGGCTGCCTGGAGCTTGAGGACGGCGTCGCCGGCCTGGCCGCGCGCCGAGGCGATCTGGCTCTCCAGCACGAGCGTGGCGATCTCGAGCAGGTCCTCCGCGCGGTTCCTGCCGATCGTGACCCCGGCGATCTCGGACGACACCGCCCGGAGCGCCGCCGCCTCGCGCGCGGCGTCGTCGGGGCGCCCCGTCGACGCGAGCGCGCGGCCGCGCGCGTAGCGCCATATCCCCGTCGCGTAACGCTGCTCGGACGGCGGCGCCGGCTCGGCGAGGACGTCCCGCCACCGGCCGAACCGGACCAGGGCGAACAGCAGCGCTGGCCGGAACATCTCGAGCATCGGCATGTGCCGGACGTGGCGGTCGGGCACCGCGGCGCCGAGCTCGCGGGCCGCGCGTACGGCGACGGCGCTGCGCCCCTCCATGCTCGCGGAGACCGAGAGGAAATAGAGGTTGTGAGGGAAGTACATCATCGGATAGATGCCCTCCGGGCGCTGCTCGCGGATGTACCGGCGGTCGACCAGGACCGCGCGCTCGTTGGCGTCGGACGCGTCCGCGTACCGGCCGACCCGCAGGAAGATGTGCGACGGCATGTGCACGAGGTGCCCAGCCCCTGGGGCCAGACCGCCGAGCCGCTCGGCGCTCGGCAACGCGCGCTCCGGCGCGCGCGACGCCTCCACGGCGTGGATGTAATAGTGATTCGCGCCGAGGTGCTCGGGATCGCGCCGGAGGACGCCCTCCAAGGTGGCGACGATCTCCTCGGTCCCGGGCTGCGGCCGGCCGTCCAGCGTCCAGAGATCCCACGGGCGCAGGTCCATGAGCGCCTCGGCGAAGAGGACGCTGGCGTCGAGATCGTCGGGGAAGCGGCGGGCGAGCTCGCGCATCGCGCTCGCGTAGGCGCGGCCCCGCTCCGTCCGGTCGCGGCCCGGCGCCGCGGCGTGGCGCTCGGCCAGCGCCTCGATGTACGCGCGCTCGCGCGCGGTCGCGGACGCGGCGAGCGCGCGCGCCTGCTCGACGGCCTCGAAGGCGGCCCGCTCCCGCGCCGGCTCGGCCGGCAGGTTGATGTTGGGGCCGAGCGTGAGCGCGACGCCCCAGCGGGCCATGGCGAGGCCGGGATCGAGGCGGGCGGCCTCCTCGAACGCCCGCCGCGCCTCGTCGTGGTTGAACGCATAGACGAGGCGCAGGCCCTGATCGAAATAGCGCTGCGCGAGCTCCGATGACGTCGTCACGGGGTGATGGAGAGCGCCGATGTCCTCGAACAGCGGGACGCGCTCGGCGAAGGGCGTCCCCGCGGCATCGTGGCCGGGCGGCGGCTCCGCTCCGGGCGAGGCGGGGCGTGGCGCCGCGCCGCACGCCGCGAGGGCGGCGCAGGCGCAGAGGAAGGGCAGGCGGAAGGGCGCGCGTCGTGCTGGCATGGGCACCTTGCTGGAGCCCGGGTGGCCGCGGGCTCCGACGGATCGACATCCCCTCGCGGGGTCGCGTGGCCTCGGCGCCGACCTCCGGCGCGAGCGCGGAGGTCGAGCCGAACGAGGGCCATGCATGCGCGATTCCCGCCGGCCGGGAAGGCAGCGCACACACGACATGGCATGCGCCCGGGCCGATCGTCGCGCCCGCGGCGTCAGCGCGGTGCGCGATGGACGGACGGCGCGACTTGCGGCAACCTCGAGGCATGACGACGTGCAGGGATGAAGCTCTTCGCTGGGTTCACCGCTACGCGATCGGCGGCGCCGCGTTCGCCGCGCTCCCGCTCCCGATCTCGACGTCCGCCGGGCTCGTCGCGATCGAGACGCACATGATGTCGATGGTCGGCGCGATCTACGGCGAGAGCGTCGGATCCGTGGCGACGACCGCCGCCGGCGGGAGCTTCGCCATCCTCGGGCAAGGCTTGAAATTCCTCGCCACCCGGGCGGTCGGCTTCGTCCCCCTGGTCGGACCCGCCATCAAGATGGGGATCGCCGGGCTCACGATCGAGGCGATCGGCCGTGGCATCGTGGGGCACTTCGAGCGGAAGTACCCGGGCAAGGTCTTCGAGAAGGCGTGAGCGGTCCGCGCGCGAGCGCCGCGCGAGGACGACGCGCGCGCTCGGCAGCGCGGCGCGCGAGGCGCCGACGCGCGAGGCGCCGACGCGCGGCGCTCCCGGATCGCCCGGGCGCACCGCGCGCCGCTGTCGATGTCCGTCAGCTCCCGCAGCCGGTGCAGGCGAGCGGGCAGGTCCCGTTCTCCGGCTGCTGGCAGTGCAGGTCGGGCGCCTCGGCGCTGGTCCCGTAGTCGCAGCAGATCGTGCCGCCAAGGCAGCACTCCACCCCGCAGCAAATGCCCTCTTCGCACCCGAAGTTCGGATCGCAGGGATCCTTGCACTCGCCCTGGATGCACGCCTGCTCGTCGGGGCAGCGCGTGCCGCACGTTCCGCAGTTCTGCGGATCGTTGGCCAGGTTGACACAGGCCGGTCCACAGCACGAGAGCCCGGCGTCGCACGTGCACGCAACGCCCCCCGCGCCGCCCTCGCCGCCAGCGCTCGTCGTGGAGACGGTGGTGGTGGTGGTCGTCGTCGTCGCCCCGCCCTCTCCACCCGCGCCGCCGCCAGAGGAGCTCGATACGGTGACGTAGATCGGCAGAACGTTCACGGTGCCCGGGTCAGCTTCACATCCAGCAACGGCGAACAATGCGGCCAACGACACCAATGCGGTCACCCGATGACTGGGCATGAGCACCTCCAAGCCGATCATGACACTACCACGGGGGGTCGCGGTCACACGAGAGCCATGGCGCAGCGCGCACCGCGCGCCGCGTTCGCCTGCGTCGCGCGGCGCGGGTCACGCGCGGCGCAGGCGAACGCGGCAGCGCCTGCGACATCAGGGGTTGATGAGCTTGCAATCCGACAAGAGCCCCGTGTTCCAGTCATCGGTCCTGTCGAGCCATGCGCCCTCGCTGGACCAGCGGATGCCCGGCTTCTTCATCTTGCCTTCGACGGTGAAGGTGCACTTCACCGCGAACCGTGCGGACGGCAGCTTGCCCGTGAGGGCGGGCTCGCTCCAGAGGCCGGCGGCGAGGAACTGCTCGCGGTCGGTCGTCGTGTAAGGACGGAGCAACTTCTTGTCGTCCGCGTCCCCCTTGGACCAGCCCTTGGTGGGCGACTCGAACGCGCAGTGCCGGCCGCTGATCTCCTCGGCCGACCAGCAGGCGAGATCCTTGATGTCGCTGGACACGAGGGTGACCTCGACCTGCGCCTTGTCCCCCGGCTTCCTCTTCGGACCGGCCGAGCCGGGCGCGGGCTCGCGCCCGAAATAGGCGAACGCCGCGGCCAGGCCGCCGATGATGATCAGGAACAAGATCATGCTCTTGCCGAGCGAGCCGCCCTGCGGCTGGGCGGCCGCGCGAGGCCGCGCCCCGGGCTTCTTGCCCGCCGGGCGCCGCGCGGCGCCCGCCGGCTTCGCAGGGCGCGAGGCCCTCGCGGGGGCCGCTGCGTCGGCGTGGGCAGCGGCGCGGCCCTCGCCGTCCTCCTTGCTGGTGTCCTGCGCGTCGGCCTCGCCGGAAGGTGCGTCGTCCGTGTCGGGGCGGTCTTTGTCTTCGGAGCTCGTAGCCATCGCGGCGCTTTATGTACCGGAGCGCGTCCGCGACTCAAGCATTCCGTGTACCGGGCTCGGCGCGCGATCGCCCGTCCCAACCCGCAGCCCATGATGTAGGCTGCGCTTCCAATGACGTCCGATGCCAGAAATCCCCGCGCGCGCATCCTCGGCACAGGCCGCTCCCTGCCGCTCGCCGCCCCGGAGGGCGGGGCGCACGCAGGCGCGCCGCCAGCGGACGGCGCCGCGGGCGACGCGAGCGCGGTCGACGAGCGGCGCCGCGGCGCGGCCGGCGAGACGACGAGCGACCTGGCGACGAGGGCGGCGAAGGCGGCCCTCGACGCGGCCGGCCTCGGGCCGCGCGACCTCGAGATGATCATCCTCGCGACGTCGAGCGGCGACGCGCCGATGCCGGCGACCGCGGTGTACGTGCAGCAGAAGCTCGGCGCCGAGCTCATCCCGTCGTTCGACCTCTCCGCCTCGCTGACGGGCTTCCTCTACGGGCTGTCCGTGGCGACCCAGTTCGTCGCGGCGGGGACCATGAAGCACGTGCTCGTGATCGGCGCGGACCTGCTCTCGCGCCGCGTGGATCCGCGCGACCGGGCCTCGGCCCAGCTCTTCGGCGACGGCGCCGGTGCGGTCGTCGTCGGGCCGGCGGCCGGCGACGGGCGCGGGATCCTGAGCGTCAGCCTCCGGGCCGACGGGAAGAGGGCCGACGTGCTCCAGGTCCCCGGCGGCGGATCCGCGGAGCCGCTCACGGTCGAGCGGCTCGCCGACCATCGGCAGTACCTGCGCGTGAAGCAGCCCGAGCTGCGGCAGGCCGTGGAGGAGCACCTCGGCGCGCAGGCGCTCGCGGCGCTCGCCTCGGCCGGGCTCGCGCCCGCGGACGTCGACTGGGTGATCCCGCACCACGCCGACGCCCAGCTCGCCGCGCACCTCGCCGACCGCCTCGGGTGCCCGCGGCAGCGCGTCCTCGGCGCGCTCGACGGCGAGAGCGCGGCCGGCGCGAGCGCCGGCTCGGTCGCGAGCGCGCTCGACGAGGCGCTCCGCGACGGGCGGATCTTGCCCGGGCATCACGTGCTGCTGTGCGCGCTCGGCGGCGGGCTCACGTGGGGCAGCGCGGTCGTCCGCATGTGATTTGACCGCGGCGCGGCCGACATGGGATTGGACCGCGGCGAGGCCGATCTGGGCCCGGAAGGCGCGCCCGTCGAAGGAGCGCGCGCTGCGCTTCGCTGGACGGCGGCTCGAGGAGTCGCTCAGGAGAACTCATGAACGACGCTCCCCTGTACAAAGACGCCAAGCAGCCCGTGGGCAAGCGGGTGGAAGATCTCCTGAGCCGGATGACCCTGGAGGAGAAGGTCGGCCAGCTCATGCAGCTGGACGCGCAGGGGGACCTGGAGGACGCGATCGGGCGGATGAAGGTCGGCAGCCTCCTGCACTGCAACGGGAAGGACGCCGACGCGGCGATCAAGCGCGCGCTGGGCACGCGGCTCGGCATTCCGGTGCTGATGGCCGACGACGGGATTCATGGTCATTCCTTCTGGGCGGGCGCCACGATCTTCCCGACGCAGCTCGGCATGGCGTGCAGCTGGGACAGGGGGCTCCTCGAGCAGGTCGCCCGGGTCACGGCCGCCGAGATGCGGGCCACGGGGCTCAAGTGGACGTTCTCTCCGGTCCTGTGCCTCACGCGCGATCTCCGCTGGGGCAGGGTGGGGGAGACGTTCGGCGAGGATCCCTACCTCATCGGGGAGCTCGCGTGCGCGATGGTCAAGGGCTACCAGGGCAAGGGCCTCGACGATCCGGACGCGGTGCTGGCCACGGCCAAGCACTACGCGGGCTACTCGGAGACGCTGGGCGGCCGTGACGCCTCGGAGGCGAACATCTCGCGGCGCTACCTGCGCTCGTATTTCTTGCCGCCCTTCGAGCGGGCCGCGCAGAGCGGATGCATGGCGTTCATGACCGGATATCAGTCCATGGACGGGATACCGGCGACCGCAAACCGCTGGCTGCTGACCGAGGTCCTCAAGGAGGAGTGGGGCTTCGAGGGCATCGTCGTGACCGACTGGAACAACGTGGCCAACCTCGTGCTCGATCAGAAGGTCTGCAAGGACATGGCCGAGGCGGCCACGGTGGCGATCCGCAGCGGGAACGACCTGATGATGGCGACCCCGCAGTTCTACGAGGGGGCGCAGGAGGCGGTGCGCCGCGGGCTCCTGGCCGAAGCCGAGATCGACGCGGTGGTGCGGCGCGTCCTCGCGCTCAAGTTCTCCCTCGGGCTCTTCGAGGACCCGGGGTACAGCAGCGAGCGGCGGATCAAGGAGGTCATCGGGTGCGAGGCCCACCGGGCGCTCAACCTGGAGGTGGCGCGGGCCTCGCTGGTCTTGCTGAAGAACGACGGCCTCTTGCCGCTCGCGGACGGGGCGGGCGCGGGGCCGAAGCCCCTGCGGCGCATCGCCGTGATCGGCCCCAACGCCGACGACCCGATCGCCCAGCTGGGCGACTGGTCGCTCGGGTCGGGCCAGATGAGCGGCGGCAACGGCCCCGAGCACCCCCGCTCGAGCATCGTCACGATCGTGGACGGGATCCGGGAGCTCGCGCCGCCGGGGTGCGAGGTGGTGCATGCGGCAGGCTGTTCGGTGGTCAGCGAGGACGAGTCGGGCATCCCTGCGGCGGTGGAGCTCGCCCGGGGCGCCGACGTGGTGGTCCTGGTCCTCGGGGACCGGATCGAGTTCATCGGCGAGACGAAGAGCACGGCGACCCTGGAGCTCATGGGCGGGCAAAAGGCCCTGGCGGACGCGATCGCGAGGACGGGCGTCCCCACCGTCGCGGTCCTCGTCAACAGCAAGCCGCTCGTCCTGCCGCGCTCGGTGCTCGGCGTGTCGGCCATCGTCGAGGCGTTCAACCCGGGGATGATGGGCGGGCGGGCCGTGGCCGAGGCGCTCTTCGGGCGGATCAACCCCTCGGGCAAGCTGACGATCTCGTTTCCCTACCACGTGGGCCAGCAGCCCGTGTTCTACAACCAGGCCCGCGGCCAGCACGGGAGCCGTTACGCCGACCTCACGCAGGAGCCAGCGTTCGCCTTCGGCTTCGGCCTGAGCTACACGCGCTTCGCCTATGCCGACCTGAAGGTCCTGACGCCCAGCGTGGGGCGAGACGGCGTGGCCTCGTTCGAGGTGACGATCACCAACGCTGGAGAGCGCGAGGGGGTCGAGATCGCCCAGCTGTACATCGAGGATCTGGTGACGTCGTCCACGTGGGCGGTCAAGGAGCTCAAGGCGTTCCGCCGCCTGAGCCTGGCCGCGGGCGAGGCGCGCGCGGTGCGGTTCGAGCTCCCCGCCTCGGCGCTGTCGATCATCGACGCGGAGGGGCGCCGCGTGGTGGAGCCGGGGGAGTTCCGCGTCCACATCGGATCCTCGTCCCGGCCGCAGGACCTGCTGAGCGCCGGCTTCGCCGTCGCATAGCCGCGCGCCGACCTCGATCCAAAAGGCCGCGTGGTAGCATCGATCGCGCGGCCAGCGCCGGGTAGGGCCCCGGCGCTCGAGGAGGCGAGGGACGATGACGAAGCGGGTGGCGCTGGTGACGGGCGCGAGCACGGGGATCGGCCGGAGCGTGGCGGAGGCGCTCGCGCGGAACGGCTATGTGGCCTTCGCGGGCATGCGCGATCCCGAGGGCAAGAACCGGGCGGCGCGCGACGAGGTGGCCGGCCTCTCGGCCGCCGGTGTGCCGATCGAGGCGATCGCGCTCGACGTGACGGACGACGCGTCCGTCGCCGCGGCGGTCGCGACGGTGGTGGAGAAGGCCGGGCAGATCGATGTGGTCCTGAACAACGCGGGCAACAGCCTGATCGGGCTGACCGAGTGCAGCAGCGTCGATCAGCTGCGGCGGCTCTTCGACACGCACGTCTTCGGTGCGCAGCGCGTCTGTCGCGCCGTGTTGCCGCACATGCGCCGGCGCAAGACGGGGGTGCTCGCCTTCACGTCCAGCATGGGGGGGCGCATCCTCATGCCGAGGTCGACGCACTACTGCGCGGCCAAGGCCGCGATGGAGATGATGGCCGAGGGCTACAAGATCGACCTCGGGTCGTTCGGGATCGACGTCGTGATCCTGGAGCCGGGGCTGGTCCAGACGAAGATCTTCCACAACATGTGGCTGCACGACGACGAGGCGCGCGCCGCCGAGTACGGCGAGCTCGACGGCGTGATCCGCGCCACGCTCGAGGCGGTCAAGACGCTGACGGGGCCCGACCCGGCGGAGCTCGCGGGCGTGCTGCTGAAGCTCCTCGAGATGCCGCACGGCCAAAGGCCGCTGCGCACGACGTTCGGCATGGACGCGGCGCTGGTCGGCCCCGTGAACGTCGCCGCGGAGGAGGCCAGGCGGGCGCTGTTCGCCATGTACGGGGCGTAGGCGACCTCCGCGGGCCGGCGCCATCATGCTGAACCTCCTCCTCCAGCTCTCCCCGCTGCGCCCCGCCGTCCGCGTCGAGACCGTCGAGCGGCGCGACTTCGACGACCAGCGCCTGCGCGAGCTCCACGCCCTCTCGAACGCGCTCATGGCCGAGCGCTTCGAGCACTTCTGCGTCCACGCCAGGACCAACGACGTCGTCCATGTCTTCCGCCGCGTCGACACGGGCGCGATCGTCGGATTCCAGTTCTGGAAGACCGCGCCGCTCGGCTTGCCTCGCAGCCGGGCCATCGTCGGCGGGAAGCTGCGGATCGCGCCCGACTTCCGGACCCGCGGGCTGCACCTCGCCTCCGGCCTCCTGTTCTTGCTCGAGACGAAGCGCCGCGCGCCGCGGACGCGCCTTTACCGGCTCTCGATCGCCAGCCTCTTCGGCTTCGTCTCCATCACCGAGGCGCTCGCGCGCTACGAGATCTTCGATCCGAAGCGGCGGAGCACCGCGGAGGACGAGGCCGTGCGCGAGGCGTTCCTCCGGCTCGCCGGGGAGAGCAACTACCACGTCGACGACGAGACCGGGCTCTTCCTGGTCAACATCTTCATGACCGAAGAGACGCTGAGCCGCTATCCGCCGCGCTACTTCGACCGCCCGGCGGCGAGGCGCTACGCCGCGGTCAACCCGGGCTTCCGCACGAACGGCTGCTACGCCGGCTTCTGGTTCCGCTTCACCAGCGACAACCTCCTCTCCATGACCCGCGCCGTCGCGAGGAGGCTCTTCCGGAAGGCCGCCCCCCGCTGATCCAAGCCGCGCGGCGCGCGGGCTGCTCCGCCCGCAGCACGGCGGAAGCAGCCTGCTGCCTGCGAAGCAGGCGGGCGCCGGGCCCGCTTTCGTCGCGGGCGCCGCCAGGAGCGCGCGCCGGGACCAGGACCGGGCGAGGCGCGCGCTCGCTCCCCGGATCGAACGTGCCAGACGAGCATGGAACGAGACGTGCCCTTGCGCGGCTCCCGCCACGTACGAGGCCGCGGGCGTCGTACGTGCGAAGGAAAGGGGACTGATCGTGGATCTCGAACTCACCGGCAAGCGGGCCATCGTCACCGGCGGCAGCCGCGGCATCGGCAAGGCCATCGCGCGCGAGCTCGCGCGCGAGGGCGCCGACGTCGTGATCGCCGCGCGCGGCAAGGACAAGCTGGAGGCGACCGCCGCCGAGCTCTCGGCGGAGACGGGCCGCCGCGTCGTCCCGCTGGTGGTCGATACCGGCAACGAGACCTCGGTCAACGCGCTCGTCGAGCGCGCCGTCGCCGCGCTGGGCGGCGTGGACATCCTGGTCAACAACGCCGCCTTGCCGGGCGGGATCTCGCCCGCCACGCGCCTCGAGCAGATCGTCGATGCGCAGGTGATCGAGGACATCAACATCAAGGTCGTGGGCTACCTGCGGACCGCGCGCGCCGTCGCGCCGCACCTCATCGCGAACGGCTGGGGCCGCATCATCAACATCGGCGGGCTGGCCGTGCGCAAGACCGGCCGCCCGGTCGCCACCCTGCGCAACGTCGGCGTGGCGGCGATCACGAAGAACCTCGCGGACGAGCTGGGCCCGAAGGGGATCAACGTCACGGTCGTGCACCCCGGCGCGACGCGCACCGAGCGCGTCCGGCCCGAAGCCGAGAAGGATCTCGCCGCCTCGGTGAGCATCGGCCGCATCGTCGACGCGCGCGAGGTCGCGTGGGTCGTCACGTTCCTCGCCTCGCCGAGGAGCGTCGCGATCAACGGCGACGCCGTCGTCGCCGGCGGCGGCAGCGTCGGGCCGATCTATTACTGATTCGCCCGCTCGGCCGGCCACGGGCTCGCGCGCCGAGCGGCGCGGGTCCCTGGCCAGATCGACCACAGAGCCACGGAGAGCACGGGGATCGTTCTCTCCCCCTCCGTCTCTCCCTCTGTGCCTCTGCGGCCGATCTCTCTCATCATTCACACCGCTTCACCCCGCTCGGCGTGCCCGATTGACGCCCCGAGCCGCCCTGTCTGAAACTGTACGGGCCAGCCCCCGAAGAACCCACGGAAGACCATGAGCATCCCGACCACCCGCCTCGGCCGTACCGGCCTCACCGTTTCTCGCCTGTGCCTGGGCACGATGACGTTCGGTTTCCAGACGGACGAGGAGACCTCCCGCGCCATCCTCGATAAGGCCGCCTCCGCCGGCGTCAACTTCCTCGATACCGCCGATGTCTATCCGCTGGGCGGCGGCCTGCCGACCGCGGGGCGCACCGAGGAGATCGTCGGCCGCTGGCTCAAGGGCAAGCGCGACCGCTTCATCCTCGCCACCAAGTGCGTCGGCCGCGTCGGCCCGAACGAATGGGATCAGGGCGCCTCGCGCAAGCACATCCTGGACGCCATCGACGCCTCGCTGCGCCGCCTCGGCACCGACTACGTGGATCTCTATCAGCTCCACTCCGACGATCGCGACACACCGATCGACGAGACGCTGGAGGCGCTCGACGCGGTGGTGCGCTCCGGTAAGGCGCGGTACATCGGCGTCTCCAACTACCTGGCCTATCGCCTGGCGCGCGCGCTCGGCCGCGCCGACGTGCGCGGGCTCACGCGGTTCGTGTCCGTGCAGCCGCGTTATGCGCTCTTGTTCCGCGAGATCGAGCGCGAGCTGCTCCCGCTCGCGCAGGAGGAGGGCCTCGGCGTGATCCCGTACAACCCGCTCGCCGGTGGGCTCCTCACAGGCAAGCACCGCCGCGGCGAGCCCACGCCGGGCACGCGCTTCACGCTGGGCACGGCGGCGAGCAACTACCAGCAGCGCTACTGGAACGAGCGCGCGTTCGCGACCGTCGAGAAGCTGCAGGGCATCGTCGCCGAAGCCGGCCAGTCGCTCACGACCGTCGCCGTCGCGTGGGTGCTCGCCAACCCGGCGATCACCTCGGCCATCATCGGCGCCAGCCGGCCCGATCAGCTGGACGCCACGCTCGCCGCGGCCGAGCTCGCGCTCGATCCGCAGCTGAAGGCCCGGCTCGACGAGCTGACCGCGGAGTACCGCCGCGGCGACTCGCCGCGCTGAGCCGCGCCCTCGCGCGGCTTCCAGTCCGCGCCGGCGCGCGGCTTGCGCCGGGCGAGGGCCGCTCACGGCGCCGCATCTCCACATCAGCCGTGCTCGGCAGCAGCGTTAGCCGCCGTGCTGGAGGAGCTCGCTCTCCGTGGAGCATCGCGCCAGGCGCGGCCGGTAGCTCGCCGCAGGCGCACGGCACGACGCCAGATCAATTCTTCGCTGGGCCACCGTACCAGATGATGTCGCTGTCCCCATCGTTGTTGAAATCTCCGCTCACGCCGTGGTACTGGCCGCTCACCGTGTGCGCGCTCCAGGAGAACCAGCCGGTCCCGTTGGACGACCAGATGCCGTCGGCGACGCTCCCGGGCGCGTACCAGAAGATGTCGTCGCCGTGCTGGCCGTCGAAGTTGCCGACGAACGGCATGTAGTAGCCGCCCACGGACACGCTCACCTTGTTGAAGAACGTGCCGTTCGACCACCAGAGGCCGCTGCTGGCGCTCCCGGGCGCGTACCAGAAGATGTCGTCGTCGCCATCGTCGTCGAAGTCGCCGGCTATCGGGAAGTAGTCCCCGCTGACCGTGTCAGGGACCATGGTGAAGCTCCCGCCGTTGGACCACCAGATCCCATCCGCGCGACCTTTCCTTCCGTACCAGAAGATGTCGTCGTCGTCGTCACCATCGAAATCACCGGCGACGGGGATGTAGTCGCCGAAGACGGTCTTCGACTCCGATGTGAACGTCTGGTCGCCGTCGGACCACCAGATATAGTCGGCCTTCTCCTCGGGGCCGTACCAGAAGATGTCATCTCCGTGCTGGCCGTCGAAGTTGCCGACGAACGGGACATACAGGCCACCGACCGTGACGCTCTGCTCGGTAAAGGCTCCGCCGGTGGACCACCAGATAAAATCGGCGCCGCTGCCTCGCCCGTACCAGAAGACGTCGTCATCACCATCGCCGTCGAAGTCGCCGGTGAACGGAATGAAATGGCCCCTCACGGTGAGGCTATTCTTGGTAAACGTGTTGTTCCCGTTGGAGAACCAGATGCCATCGCTGCCGAGGTTCTGGAGCGTCGTCGAGTGATCGAGCAACGCGGTCATCTTCAATGCTGAATTGGCACCGAATGGAAAAACCGGATGGCATCCGCCGTCCGTGTTGACTCCGATGAGCCGCCCTGCGCTGTCGAGCACGCCGGCCCCGGGGCTTACGAACGTCGTGTCCGCCCGATGCTGGAACCAATTGTCACCCACGGTGGAAGCTCCGGCTTCAGATCCGGTGCTGACGCGCTTCGCGATCCCGTTCACATCATCCGGATGCGAGATGACCGTGAGCAGCTCACCGCCGCTCGGGTCGCGGTCGAAGATGCGCGCCGTGCCGTAGCGGTCCGCCGCAGGGAGATCGAGCCGCACCAACGAATAATTGTAGTTGGCGTCGTCTTGCTGCTCGACGACCTCGATCACCTTGAATTCATCCCCCGCCTTCATCACCCCCGTCTGGGCGTCGACCTGGTAGTTGAACGAGACCGTGTCGCCCACCTGGTAATAGCAACTGCCCGTTGAAAGGAAGAGGTTGCGGGCGATGAGCGTTCCGCTGCACCTCGAGGGCACGAGGCCCACGGGCATCTCGTGCTGGTCCACGAACGCCTGGGTCACGCCGAGCGTCCCGTCGTAGAGCTCGACGTCCTGCGGGTCCCAGAAGCCGCACTGGCTCTCCATCGTCGCGACGGCCGTGGGCTCCTCGGGCAGAGGGGAGGCGCACCCAGCCGCCGCTGCAAGGCAGGTCAAGGGAAGGAAGAGAGAGAGAGAGGTTCGAGGATGAGCAAGTATCTTCATGGTCGTTGTTCCTCAATGCGCGAGGATGCGCAATGGCTTGCGCTCCCGCGGTGTGCGCGGTCGCGGCGCGTGCACACGGATCCGACGCCTGGGCGCCTTGATCCGTCATGCTGTCGACGTCCAGCGCGCGCGCCTGGTAAGCATCCGCCATGCCGGTGACCCCTCGACCGACATGCAGCGGTTTCATGGGATCAGCCGGTCACGATCCGACGCTCGTGCGAGCCTGCCCGCGCAGGCAACTTGCGCTGGAGTTCGCTTGCCGAAGCGCTGTAGCCGCCGCGCCGTTCCGTGGCGACCGGCCTCACGGAGCCAGTCGTCGCGCTGGCACGCTGGCACGCTGGCACGCTGGCACGCGGGTACGCTAGGAACCGGACGTGAGGGACGTCACGTTCCCATGATGCCTGACCCCGCAGATCACCGGCGTGGATGCCCTGCGCGGAGGACGCCGCGCAGAGGAAGCGAACGGCGCCCAGAGGCGGCTTGGTCACCCCTTGACAAGATGCCGTCCGATCACGCCCACTGGCGCGAAGCCGCGCCGTCGTCGGGGTGGGGTGTGGGGGTACGCAAGGCGCATGGTCACCGGTCTCGATCTTCACGCAACCCTGCATCACATCGTGATCGACGCCGTGGGCACCGTGCCCTCCGCGCAGCGCGGGAGCCTCCTGGTCCGGGACGGGGAGCAGCTGGTCTACAAGGCCTCTGTCGGCCTCGCTGGCGTGCTGGCGAGCCCGCAGGAGGTCGTCGGCGGCGCGGGGCCGGCCACCGTGATCGCGACGCTTTCGAGGCACGACTCCGCGGACAGCGCGCGGGTCATGGCGGCCACCGACTGGTACCGCGAGCACCTGCCGGGGGCGTCGGCGCTGCACCTCGTGCCCGCGGGCGCGATCGTGGTCCTCACCCCGGTGCGCGTGCAGGGACAGACGATCGGCGTGCTCGCCGTCGAGCAGCCGGACGGGCAGGCGCCTTCCGGCGAGCGCTGGGCGCGGCTCCTCGCGCTGGCCGAGCGCGCCGGCGCGGCGCTGGAGCGGCGAGAGCTCTACAACGACAAGGCGCGGTCGGCCCAGGAGGTGCGCGTGCTCGAGGCGGTGCTGAACGCGGTGGCCGCGCAGACCAGCACGCATGAGCTCGTCGAGATGATCTCGAAGGGCATCAAGAGCGTGCAGCTCACGCCGCAGTGGCGCTCCGTGCACCTCGTCCTGCTGAGCGGCGCCCCCTCCGGGGGCGCGCGCGGCGACGCCGCGGCCCGCGAGCTCCGCATCTACCATGTCCCGCACCGGTCGCCGTTGTCGTTCTGGAACAACGTCCGTGATGGCGCCCTCACCGCGGGGCGCAGCGTCGGCCTCCACGTCGACGTCCGCAACGCCCCCGCCCACAGCGCCGTCGAGCAGCGCGGGATCCTCGAGGATGCCATCGACCGGGGCGTGCACGGTATCGCCGTGGCGCCGATCACCCCGGAGGTCCTCGAGCCGGCGATCCGTCGGGCGGCGGAGGCCGGGATCCCGGTGGTCACGATCGACACGCCGCCCGTCGAGGGCAGCTGCGCTCAGGCCTACATCGGCACCGACAACGTGGCGGCGGGGCGGCTCGCTGCGGAGATGATGGCCCGGCTGCTCCCGGGCGGAGGCAAGATCGGCGCGCTGACGTTCTGGCTCAGCGCCATCAACAGCCGCGAGCGCATCGAGGCGTTCCGTGCGGCGGTCTCCGGCACGCCCTTCGATCTGCAGCCGCCGGCCGAGGACCGGTTCGACATCGAGCTCGGGAAGCGGATCGCCCGGGAGGCCGTGCAGGCCGGAGGAATCGCCGGCGCCCTCGGCGTCTGCGCCGAGAACGGCCTGTCGTGGGGTGCGGCCGCGAGGGCGCTGGGGCGGGCGGGGGAGCTCAAGATCGTCGCCTTCGATCTCCTCACGGACACGCTCGAGATGCTCCGGGAAGGGACCGTCCACGCGGTCCTGGTCCAGCGCGAGCACGAGATGGGCTACCGCGCGGTGCGGGTGCTCCACGACACGTTATCGAAGGGCGCCGAGGCGGCCCTGGCCGGGCTGCCCACGCGCTCCGGCTCCGCGGGAGGGGCCGCGCTGCGCTTCATCGACACCGGCATCGACGTCGTGACCATCGAGCGCACGCCCTGGTCGCTCCCCCTCTCCGATTACCTGGCCCTGGACGCGAACCGCAAGGCGGCGAGGCGAAGGGAGCAGCTCCCCTACGAGAGCCGCGAGAAGGAACTGCTCCTCGTCACCGTGGACGCGGGGAGCGAGGGGTACCGCGAGGAGCGAGCCCCCCTCGACGCGAGGTCGATGGTCGGGCGGGTGCTGAGCACCGGCCGGCCGATCATCGTCGATACGCACTCGAGCGAGCTCCGCGACGCGCCCGATGTCGTCGAGGCGCGCGGGAAGGGGGCGCGCACCCTGGTCGGCGTCCCGCTGCTTGCCCACGGGTCTGCCTTCGGCGCCCTGGTCCTGGAGAGCGAGCGCCGGGCGGCGTGCTCGCTCGACGACCTCACGATGATCGAGCGCGTCGTCGACACGATGGCCGTGGCGATCGAAAACGCGCGGCTGGTTCACCGGATCACCGAGCGGACCCATGAGCTCGAGCACGCGAACCGGCACCAGGAGTCGCTGCTCGACACGATCCGCGAGCTCTCGAGCCCGGTCGTGCCCATCGCGCGGAACATCCTCGTGATGCCGATCGTCGGGACGATGGACGCGCAGCGATCCGGCCGCTTCATCGAGTCGATGCTGCAAGACATCACCGATCACCACGCGCGCGTGGTGCTGGTCGACGTCACGGGGATGGCGTTCCTCGACGCCGCGTCGGTGGAGCACCTCCTGCGTGCGGCGCGAGCGGCGCGGCTGCTCGGCGCCGAGGTCGTGCTCGTCGGCGTCTCGCCGGCTGCGGCGCGGCTGATGGTGGAGCAGGGCGTGGATCTCGGGAGCCTGATCACCCGCTCGACCCTGGAGCTCGGGTTCGCTTACGCTCTGTCGAAGACCGGCGGCCAGATCGTCTATCGCCGCGCGCGCACCTCCAGCCCTTCTGGGCCGAGCTGAACCGGGACGGCCAGGAGAGGCCCTCGCCCGAGCCGCGGGGGGAGCGGGCTACTTCTTCATCTCGGCGAGCGTGGCCTTGAACTGCGCGACGTTCTCCTTGTTGATCACGTCGACGCCGGTGTCGATCACCTTGTTCGGGGGGATGGCGGCGATGGCCGCGTCGCCCTTGGTCGCGAGGTCGTGGAGCCACTTGCTCCCCAGGTAACCGAACTGGAACGGCTTCTGCACGACGGTGCAGGCGACGGTGCCGTTCTCGATGCCGGCGAGGGTCGCGTCCTCCTCATCGAACACGGCCGGGAGGACCTTGCCCTTCTTCCCGAGCGCCTCGACGGCGGCGGCGATGGCCGGCCCATTGTACGACCAGAGGCCGATCGCGACGTTGAGGTCCGAGTGGGCGTTGATGATGTCCTCCACGTTCGAGCGCGCCTTGGCGAGATCGGTGTTGTCCTCGCGCTTGTCGACGAGCTGGATGTTGTGCTGGGCGACAACGTCCTGGATGCCCTTGAGGCGCTGGGCCGCGTTGTCGACCGCGAACATGCCGACGAAGGCGGCCATCTTCCCGCCGTTCGGCAAGAGCTTCACGATCTCGTTGCCGAGCACCTTGCCGGCCTCATAGTTGTTCGTGCCGATGTAGAGCAGCCGGTTCGACTTCGGGGCGTCGGAGTCGAACGTGATCAGCTTGACCTTCTCCGCCACCTTGTTGAGCACGGTCACCTGATCGTCCGGCGCCAGGACGCTCACGCCGATGGCGTCGTAGCCCTGGCTGGCGAGGCTCTCGAGGAGCTGGTTCTGCTCCGTGGGCGTGCTGACCTGCGGCACCTTGATGTCAACTTGGATCTTGGCCTCTCGCTCGTATTTGTGGACACCGGCGAACGCGATTTTCCAGAAGTCGCTGGACCCGTTCGTCACGAACGCGATCTTGACGACCTCGGTCGTAGCCTCTTTGCCGTTGCCTTTGCTGCCGACCTCGTCCCCACCTCCCTGATCGCAGCCTGCGATCAACGCCATGGACAGCATGGCGAACGCTGCACACGCGAGCTTCCAGAGATCCTTTTGATCCGTCACGGCAGTTCTCCTCGGTTCGTCCGCGCCAAGCGTGCGTCGAGACGACGTCGCTGATCCGCGACATCGGTGATGCCCCAGAGCGATGCTAGCGACTCACCTCGCCGATGTCGCGCCTCGCGTAAACGACCCAGTCCGATCCTCGAGGCGACGCGCCGCTCCACCTGTTCCGGATGGCTGGTGGGCGAGCCTACCAGCTCTAGAAGACAAGTGAGGTGAGGTACATGGGATGTGCGGTGCGAATCCCCTGATGGTGGGGTTGCTGCTGAGGATGTGTCCGCGAGGCGGCGACGTGGTGCGCGCGAGGCGCACCGAGGGCCAGAGCGGGAGCGCGCGGAGAGGCGCTGAATTGGACCGTGTTGCGCTGCCGGCCCTAACCCCCGAGCGGGGTGTCGAGCGCCTGCCGGCGCGACAGGGTCCGCAGCTTGCTCAGGGCGTTCTCCTCGATCTGCCGCACCCGCTCCCGGCTCACCGAGAACATGCCGCCGATCTCGGCGAGCGTGTGCGTCTGCTCGCCGTCGAGGCCGAACCGGAGCCGCAGCACCTCGCGCTCGCGCGGGGTCAGCGACTGGAGCAGCGAGCGCACCTGCGTGTGCAGCCGCCGGTGGACCAGGAGCTCGTCCGGCGCCGCGTCGCCGCTCGCGAAGAAGTCGCCCGCGCGCGCGCCGTCGTCGTCCCCGGCCGGAGCGTCCAGGTACACGAGCGGCAGCGCCAGCTCCCGCAGCGTCTGGATCTTCTCCATCGGCAGCCCGCTCCGCTCGGCCACCTCCTCCGGCGCCGCCTCGCGCGCGTGCTCCTGCTCGAGCTCCTTGCGCGCTTGCAGCGCCCGGCGCCGGGTCTCGGCGAAGTGGACCGGCACCTTGATGACCTGGCCCTGGTAGATCAGCGCGCGCGAGAGCGCCTGCTTGATCCACCAGGTGGCGTACGTGCTGAACCGGTACCCGCGCCGGTAGTCGAACTTCTCCGCCGCGCGCATCAGCCCGAGGTTGCCCTCCTGGATCAGATCGAGCAGCGGCACGCCGCGGTGCTTCAGCTGGCGGGCGGCCGACGCCACCAGGCGCAGGTTCGCGCGGACGATCTCGGCCCGCGCTTCCGCCGCCGCGCGGCGGGCGTCGCGCATCGCCGAGAGCGTCCCCTCGATCGCCGCCAGCTCGGGCCCGCCGGCCGCGGCCTCGGCCTCGCGCAGCGCGCGCTCGATCCGCTCCTCCACCGCGGGGCCCAGGCGCGCGTCGGTGAGCCCGGCCGAGAGCTCGGCCCGGGCACCGCGTGACGCGGCCTCGCCGGCCTCGGCCGCGGACCGCGCGAGCCCGAGCAGCCGCGCGAGCCGCGCCGACGCCGCGTCGCGCGCCTCCTCGTCCGCGTCCGCGTTCAGCAGCACCTCGCCCGCGGCGACCCGCCCCGCCCGGAGGTCGTCCGCGAGCGCCGCGAGCTCGCGCAGCGCGACGGGCGACGCCACCCAGGCCTCGATGCCCGCGCGCTCCGCCGACTCGATCCGCCGGCCGAGCTCCACCTCGAGATCCCGGCTGAGCGGCGCGTTGCGCGAGATCTCCTGGAGGTAGATCTCGGTCACGTCCTCGCCCGGCGGCGCGGCTCGCTCGCCCGAAGGCGCGTCCCATCGAGACGGCAGGGCTGCGCCGAGCCCGGCGTCGAGCTGCACCTCGTCGCGAGCGTCCCTCTCTTCCCTCATCGTCGTTCCGGTCTCGCCCGCCAGGAGCGAGCTCATGGGCTTCTCCTTCATCTCGATCGCTCCACCATGGGGCCGTGCCGCGGTGGTCCACCCGGCTGCGCGCCGGAGCGCGAAGCCCTGGAGGCAATCCCCAGGAGGAACCACGAGCCGACGCCGGCCGTGCCACGGCAGAGCAAAGGGGCTCCGCCGGTCCCTGCACCGTAATCACTCGTTGCGCTCAGGAAAGGGCCCAGCGTGAGGAGGCGGGAAATGGGCGCGTCAGCGCGCGGCGCGGCGCCTGAGGCCCCCGGGTCGCCGCCGGACGCCGCCCGCGCCGCGCGCCGCGCGCGGCGGCGACCGCGGCGCCTCACAGGAGCACGGCCAGGGGGAGCACGGCGGGGCGGCGCGAGGCTTCGCGCCGGAACACCCGCCGCACGCCGCGGCTGAGCGCGTCCTCCAGCGCCGGCGCCAGCGTGCGCGCCGCCGGCGACAGCGCCGCGAGGGCGTCGCGCGCGCTCTCGAGCGCGGCCGCGAACAGCGGGCCGCCCTCCTCGAAGTGCGCCACCCCGCGCCCCAGGAGCTCGGGGCCGCGCAGGACCTCGCCCGTCTTGCGGTCGGCCACGACCAGCACCATCACGAGCCCCTGATCCGAGATCTGCTCGCGCTCGCGCAGCACTATCTCGGAGACGTCGAGCCCGCCGCGCGCGTCGAGCCACACGCGCCCGCTCTTCACCGCGTCCCCGAGCCGCATCCGGCCGTTCTCGATGACCAGCGACTCGCCGTCCTCGACCACGAAGACCCCCGACGCCGGCACGCCCATCCGGAGCGCCGTGCGCGCGTGGGCGAGCAGCATCCGGTACTCGCCGTGGATCGGGACGAAGTGCTCCGGCCGGACCGCGTCGAGGAGCACCTTCTGCTCCTCCGCCTGGGCGTGGCCGCTCGCATGGATCGGGTCGAGGCCGCGATCGAGCACCACGGCGCCGCGCCTCGCCAGGCGGTTGGCGAGCTGGCTGACGGCGATCTCGTTGCCGGGGATGGCGCGGGACGAGAAGATCACCGTGTCGCCCGGGTCGACCCGCAGCCGGTGGTGATCGCCGACGGCCATGCGCGCGAGCGCGCTGTTCGGCTCGCCCTGCGCGCCCGAGGCGAGCACGATGAGGCGCTCGCGCGGGAGCGTGGCCGCGGTGGCGTCGTCGACGAGCACGCCGGGGGGGACGGTCAGGATGCCGATCTCCTCGGCGATCCGCGTGTTGGTCGCGAGGCTGCGCCCGGCGAGCACGACCTTGCGGCCGAGCTGGGCGGCGAGGTCGAGGACGCTCTGGACCCGGTGGACGTTGGAGGCGAACAGGGCGACCAGGATGCGGCCCTTCGCCTCGCGAAACGGCCGGAGGAACCCCTCGGCCACGGCGGTCTCGCTCACCGACCAGCCGTCGCGCTCGGAGTTGGTGGAGTCGGACAGGAGGGCCGCCACGCCGGCGCGGCCGTACTCGGCGAAGCGGCCGAGATCGAGCCGCTCGCCGCCCACGGGGGTGAGATCGATCTTGTAGTCGCCGGTGTGGATGAGGATGCCCTCGCCCGTCTCGATCGCGAAGCCGACCGCGTCGGGGATGGAGTGGGTCACGCGCAGGGGCTCGGCGCGGAACGGGCCCGCCGTGAAGTGCTGCTGGGGCTCGACCTCGCGGAGCGGCACGTCGATGCCGTGCTCGACGAGGCGCTCGCGCACGAGCCGGAGGGTGAAGCGCGTCCCGTACACGGGGACCGGGAACTCGCGAAGCAGCGACGGCAGCCCGCCGATGTGATCCTCGTGGCCGTGCGTCACGATCACCGCGTCGACCCCGCCCGCCTCGCGCACGTAGCTGAGGTCGGGGATCGCCACCTCGACGCCGAGCACCTGGTCGTTGGGGAACATGACGCCGCAGTCGACGAGCACGCGGCGGCCTTCCTCCTCGATCAGCATCGCATTCATCCCGACCTCACCGAGGCCGCCGAGAGGAATGATCCGGACTCCCATGGCCGCGCAGCCTAGCATCGCTCATCCCCGGAGAGCCGGCTCGCCTGCTGAACCGGCTCGATCGCTGAACAGCCTCGCCCGCTGAACCGGCTCGATCGCTGAATACGTGTGTGCGCTTGTGCTCCGGTCTGCGGATTGCCTCTCCCGTCACGGGAGGTATCCATGGCACAATCCAACGTTTCTCTGGGCGCGGACGACCTGCCGGCGACCCGCCTGCCGCCGGACGACCGGACCACCGCAGAGCTCGAACGACCGGGCCTGATCGCGCGGGAGACGCAGCTGAAGGCGACGATTCCCTCGAGGCCGCTCCTCGGCGTCCTGCCCCTCGCGCGCGTCGTCCCCCAGGACGTCCACTCCGTCATCGATTACTCGAATGGCATCATCGTCGCCCTCGCCGGCCTGTCCGCGCAGAAGCCGTCGGCGAAGATCGCCGGCGTGATCCTCGGCGCGTCGGTCGTGTCCGTCTCCCTGCTCACCGACTATCGCCTGAGCCTGGCGAAGCTGATCCCGATCGAGGTGCACGAGGCCATCGACCACGCGTGGGGCGCGTCCGCGATCGCGGCGCCGTTCGTGCTCGGCTACGCGAAGCGCTCGCCGCTCGCCGCGCTCATCCACGCCGCCACGGGCGCGGCCACCATCCTCGGATCGCTGCTCACCGACTACCGCGCGGCGCGGGGCGTCGGCCGCCGGGCGCGCATCGCGTAGCCGCGCGCGCGCGCCGTCCGGCCGGCCGGCCGGCGTCGAGCCTTCCGAGGTGCTCACTCGCCCCGCGCCGAGACCCACCGTTCTCCGGCTCACCCACGCTCCGTGAGCTGCGGTATCGCGCCGCTCGGACTCGCGCTCACCGCACCACGGCGCACATCACCCGCCCTGCCGCAGCGAGCTTAAGCGCTTGCCACGGGCGTTCTGCCCATGCAACCATCGACAAACCATGCGCAAGACCAGGATCGAAGATCTGCCCTTCACACTGGTTGAGCAGATGTACGACACCGCGGATACCGTAATCTACCGCGCGAAGCGCGACGCCGACGGTACCCCGGTGGCGATCAAGGTGCTGAAGGGTGAGCACCCCGGCCAGCGGCATGTCGCGCAGCTCCGGCATGAGCTCGAGATCTCGCGTCACCTCAACATCGATAGCGTCGTTCGCGCCCATCGGCTGGAGAGCATCCCGGGCGGGGCGGCGCTCGTGATGGAGTACTTCCCGGGGGTGACGCTCGACAAGCTCGCCCGGTCGGCGCCGCTCGACCTCAAGACCAAGCTGCGTATCGCCTCGTCGCTGGCCGGCACGCTGGCCGCGGTGCATGGAAAGCACGTCATCCACAAGGACGTCAAGCCGCAGAACATCCTGGTCAACCCGGAGACGTGGCAGGTCAAGCTGACGGACCTCGGCAGCTCGACGCGGCTCTCGGAGGAGACGCTGGCCGCGGAGCGCCCGGACCTGCTCGAGGGGACGCTGGCCTACATGTCGCCGGAGCAGACCGGCCGAATGAACCGCGTCATCGATTACCGGACTGACCTCTACTCGCTGGGAGTGACGCTGTACGAGCTCTTCGCCGGCGTGCTCCCCTTCCAGGCGGCCGATCCGGTCGACCTCATGCACAGCCACATCGCGCGGGTCGCGACGCCGCTGTGCGAGCGCTCGCCGGAGATCCCGAGGGCCGTGTCCGACATCGTGCAGAAGCTGATGTCCAAGGTCGCCGAGGAGCGGTACCAGAGCGGGACCGGGCTCAAGGCCGATCTGGACGCGTGCCTCTCGGCGCTCGAGGCGACCGGCCGTATCGAGCCGTTCGAGCTTGGATCGCGCGATGTCGCGAGCGAGCTCAGGCTGCCGCAGAGGCTCTACGGGCGCGACGCGCAGATGGCCGAGCTGCTCGCGGCCTTCGAGCGGGCGCGCGGGGGCCGGTGCGAGCTGCTGCTCATCGCGGGCGGCGCCGGGATCGGGAAATCGGCGCTCGTGAACGAGCTCCAGAAGGAGGTCGCGCAGCGGCGCGGGCACTTCATCGAGGGGAAGTTCGATCAGCTGAGCCGGAACATGCCGCACGCGCCCGTGGCGGGCGCGCTGCGCCAGCGCGTCCGGCAGCTTTTGACCGAGCCGGCCGAGTCGCTCGAGCAATGGAAGGACAAGCTCCTCGCGGCCGCGGGGAAGAACGCGCAGATCCTCGTGGAGCTCATCCCGGAGCTCGAGCTCGTCATCGGCCCGCAGCCCGCGGTGGCCGAGCTCGGGCCGAACGAGGCGCAGAACCGCTTCAACCTGGTGTTCCAGGACTTCTTGCGCGTCATCACGTCGGCGGAGCACCCGGTGGTGCTCTTCCTCGACGACCTCCAGTGGGCCGACCCGGCCTCGCTGAAGCTCTTGCACGTCGTCCTGACCGATCCGGGCGGGGCCTACCTGCTGATCATCGGCGCCTACCGCGACCAGGAGGCGATCGCGGGACAGCCGCTCATGACCTGGCTCGGCGAGCTCAAGGCGGCGGGCGTCCCGCGGCGCGAGCTCCTGCTCCCGCCGCTCTCGCGCGCGGACGTGCAACAGCTCGTCGCGGACGCGCTGGGCGCGCGCCCGGAGCAGGTGCAGGCGCTCGCGGAGGTGCTGTATGCGACGAGCAAGGGCAATCCGTTCTTCCTGAGCCAGCTGCTCAAGGAGCTGGTCGCGGCGGGGCTCGTGTCCTTCGACCCGGGCGCCGGGCGGTGGACGTGGGACCTCGAGCCGATCCGGCAGCGCTGGGGCGCCGTGAGCGTGCACGATCTGCTCATCGACAAGATGCAGCGCCTCTCGCCGGCGACGCAGCTCGTGCTCCAGCTCGCCGCGTGCATCGGTCACCAGTTCGATCTGAAGACGCTGGCGACCGTGCGCGAGATGCCGCCGGCGGACGTCGCGGCCGATCTCTGGGAGGCGCTGCGCGAGGGGCTCGTGCTGCCGCTCGACTCCGATTACCGGCTGCTGCACGCGCCGGGCGGCGCGCCGGCGGAGCTGCCGCTCTCGGTGCGGTACCGGTTCCTCCACGACCGGGGGCAGCAGGCGGCCTACAGCCTGATCGAGGACGCGCGCAAGCAGGAGGTGCACCTCCGGATCGGCCGCCTCATGCGGGCGCAGCTGAGCGGGGAGTCGCGCGACGAGGATCTGTTCAAGGTCGTGAGCCACTGCAACATCGGCGCGGCGCTGATCGAGGACCGCGCGGAGCAGCTCGATCTCGCGCGGCTCAACCTCGCCGTGGGGAAGCGCGCCAAGGCGTCCATGGCGCACGCGGCCGCGTCGGAGCACTTCAGGACGGGGCTGTCGCTGCTCGGGCCGCGGGGGTGGGAGGAGGACTACGCGCTCTGCTTCGCGCTGCACCGGGAGCGGGCGGAGTCCGAGTGGCTGAGCGGCAACGAGAAGCACGCGGAGGCGTCGATCCGCGAGCTCCTCGGGCACGCGCGCTCGCGCCTCGAGCGCGCGGAGGTCTATAACCTCCGGATCCTCGTGCACACGATGCGCGGGGAGTTCGAGGACGTGCTGCGGGTCGGCCGCGAGGGCGTGGCGCTCTTCGGGATCGAGCTGCCGGAGCCGCTCGAGGCGATCCAGGCGGCGTTCGGGGCCGCGCTCGCGGAGGTGCCGGTCCGCCTGGCCGGCCGCCGGGTCGAGGAGCTCGCGGACGCGCCGTGGGTCGGCGACGAGGAGCAGCTGGCCGCGCTGCGGCTCCTGGCGGCGATGATCCCGGGGGCGTACACGCTCAACCCCGCGCTGCTCGCGCTCATCGCGGCGACCCAGGTCAACCTCTCGCTGAGGTACGGCAACTCGCCCGCGGCGGCGTGCGCGTACGGCCTCTACTGCCTGCTGCTCGCCGGGGGGATGGGGCGGCCCGAGGAGGCGCGGCGGTTCCAGGGCGTCTCGCTTTCTCTCTGCGAGCGGCCCGCGGGGGTGGAGCTCCAGTGCAAGGCGTACGTCGTGTGCGGCGCGCCTTCCCACCTCTTCGAGCCGGTCCGCGCCTCGGTCGCGTGCCTCGCCAAGGCGTACGAGGCCGGGCTGAGCTCGGGCGACTTCAGCTTCGGGGCGTACGCCTGCCTGAACATCGCGACGATCCTGCTCTGCTCGGGCCACGAGCTCGGCGCGCTCCGCGAGGATCTGACCGGGTATTTGCGGTTCCTGCAGCGGACGCAGGATCCGCTCGGCACGCCGGTCCTCGTCGTCGCGCAGCAGATGATCGCCTGCCTGGAGGGCAGGACGAACGGGCGGAGGAGCCTGAGCGACGGCGCGTTCGACGAGGCCGCGTTCCTCGCGGGGCTCGCGCCCGCGCAGGAGCTGCCGAGGTGCTGGTACTTCGTGAACATGCTCGTGCTCGCGGTGCTGTACGGCGACCCCGAGGGCGCGCTCCTGATGGCGGCGCGCGCCGAGAAGCACAGCGGGAGCGCGATGGGCCTGTTCCTCGCGAACGACATCCCCTTCTACCTGAGCCTCGCGCTGCTCGCGCTGTGCGCGACGGCGACGGCGGAGGAGCGGGAGCGGCACCTCGCGGCCGTCGCCGAGCACCGGGCGAAGCTGGCGGGCTGGGCGCGGCACGCGCCGGAGAACTACGCGCACAAGGAGCGGCTGATCGGGGCGGAGGTGGCGCGCGTCCTCGGCGAGGACGCGGAGGCGGCGGAGCTCTACGATCAGGCGATCGAGGGCGCGCGGCAGGGCCAGTTCACGCACCAGGAGGCGCTCGCGCACGAGCTGTGCGCGCGGTTCTACCTGCGGCGGGGCCGGGAGCGGATCGCGCGGTGGCACATGGCCGACGCGTACCGGGCGTACCTCCGGTGGGGGGCGACCGCGAAGGCGGAGCACCTCGCGAAGGAGCACGAGCAGCTGCTCGACCTCTCGTCCCTCGGCGACGCGCAGCCGACCCGGGTCGTCGGCACGACGGTGACGCGCCGGGGGAGCACCGAGTCGTTCGACGTCGCGACGGTCGTGAAGGCCATGCAGGCGGTCGCGGGCGAGAACGTGCTCGATCGGCTGCTCGACCGGCTGATGCGGAGCGTGGTCGCGAACGCGGGGGCGCAGCGGGGCGCGCTGATCCTGGAGCGCGACGGGAAGCTCGTGATCGTGGCGTCGATGCGCGTCGATCCCGACGTGGTGGAGACGGGGCTGTCGATCCCGGCGCTCGACGGCAGGGAGGTCGCGGCGAGCGTCGTCCAGCTCGTCGCGAGGACGCGGGAGCCGGTCGTGGTGAACGACGCGCGGCACGACAGCCGCTTCGCGGCGGATCCGTACGTCGCGGAGCGGAGGCCTCGCTCGATCCTGTGCCTCTCGATGACGCACCAGGGGCGCTCGGCGGGGCTCCTGTACCTGGAGAACAACGTGGTGCAGCGGGCGTTCACGCCCGGCAGGGTCGAGGTCTGCGGGCTCCTCGCGTCGCAGGCGGCCATCGCGCTGGAGAACGCGCTGCTCATCGCGAGCATCCGCGCGGGCACCGAGGCGCTGCAGCGCTCGAACGAGCAGCTGCAGCGGGAGCTCGAGCTGCGCGCCGCGTCCGAGGCGGAGCGGGCGCTCCTGCAGCAGGAGATGATGCGCCGGCAGACGCCGATCATCCCCATCACGGACGACGTGCTGGTCATGCCGATCGTCGGGGCGATGGACGGGGAGCGCGCGCAGCAGGTGCTCGAGACGGCGCTGACCGGGTTCCACTCGCGGCAGGCCAAGGCGGTGATCCTGGACATCACCGGCGTGGCGCAGGTCGACGCCACGGTGGCGGACGCGCTGATCAAGACGGCCAAGGCGCTGCAGCTCCTCGGGGCGAAGACGGTGCTGTCCGGGGTGCGGCCCGAGGTGGCGCGCGCGCTCATCGAGCAGAACGTCTTCCTGGGATCGATCGTGACGATGGGGACGCTGCAGAGCAGCATCGCGTATGCGCTGGGCCCGAACGGGCTCTCGGGCTCGCCCGGGCGTCGGCCAGGGGCGCCGCGGCAGGCGTGATCGCGCGGCGCCGCCGCGCGCGGTCCGCCTAGGTGGCGCGGGCGGCGCCGCCGCGCGCGCACACGGGGCGCGCGCAGCGGCGTCGGGGGAGGGTCAGGGCGTGCTGTTCGGATCGGCGGGGTCGCTGCCGGCGTCGCGCTCGTCCCCGTCGAGGAAGCCGTCGCTGTCGCGATCGATGCCGGCGCGCGCGCCCGAGCCGGGCGGCGTGCACGTGTACGTCAGATCGTGGTGCGTCTGGGTGGACAGCAGGCGGAGCACCGCGTCGCTGATGGGCGGGAGGACCTGCCGGTCGGTGAGGAAGTGGCCGTTGCCCACGTAGAGGAACCCGACCTCGTGCAGGAACCCCTGGGTCTTCGCCACGAGATCGCACTCCCCGACGTCGGCGCGATCCATGAGCAGGTCGATGCGCGGCCCGGCCACCGCGCTGTTGTTGTGATTGAGCGTCACCTGCTGGCCGACGATCGGCGCCATGTTGCTCTCGATGGCGAGCACATAGGCCTCGAGCTGCCGGCGCAGCACGTCGCCCGCCGGGGTGAAGGGGATGGCGTCGGGGTTGTTCGGGAACTGGTTGGAGAACCCGATCGCGGAGAAGAACCGGTACATCGTGTCGACGGTGCCGTTGTTCAGGATGCCGAACCCGCGGATCTGGTCCCCCACGTGCTGGTTGTCGCGCGGCAGGAAGACGAAGGGGATATCCGCGAGGCCGAAGGCGCCGACCTTGGTGTACACGTTGCGGAGCTGCGGTATCTTGAAGAGCTGCGTCTGGAAGTCGAAGACGGAGGCGCCGCTCGTCCCGAAGAAGCCGGGGAAGTCGTCGCCCGGGTTGGCGTCCGGGTCGACGACGTGGCAGCCGCCGCAGCTCGCGATCGAGTTGACCACGGGGCCGTTGTAGAAGTCCTTCCCTGCCTGCTGATCGGGCGTGAGCGAGTTGTCCAGGTTCCTGATCGGGTTGGGCGGGTAGGTGACCTGGAGCATGAAGTCGGTGAACGCCTCCATGTCCGCGGCGGGGAGGGGCCCGCTGCGCCCGAGCAGGTCGGCGAACGCCACCTGGAACTGCCGGAAGGCCTCCCGCTCGTCGAACGCCCCGTCGTCCGGCTGCGCGGACGGCTCGAGATTGCCCCCGGTGCGGTCGCCGCGCCAGTGCATCGGCCCGTGGTTGGCGAGGCCGCGCAGGCTCTGCGTCATCATCGGCCCCTTCATCGGGTGGAAGATCGGGTCGGTGATCTCCTGGTTGAAGATGACGTCATAGAGGCCGAACGGGAACGGGCCCGGGTCCGGCACGACGGGGGCGTCGGGGTTGCCGAGGTTCCAGGCCAGGTCGTCGAGATCGCCGAAGACGTGGCAGCTCGCGCAGGCCGAGTCGCCGTGGCTCGACGTGAGCGAGGCGTCATAGAGGAAGCGGCGGCCGTTCACGATGCTGGCCGGCTCGGGGTTATGCATCGGGACGTGTCCCACCTCGGTCTTCGATGTGGTGTTGATGATCGAGATGGAGTTGTCGAAGCGGGTCAGCACGTAGAGGCGATTCCTGCTCTCGTCGAGCACGAGGCCGGTCGGCCCGCCGCCGCTCACCGGGATCTGGTTCGCGGTGCTCGGCACGAACGTGTCGTTCTCGAGCGCGGCGGTGCTGAAGACGCCGATCTTGCTCGACCCGAGCGCGGCGACGTACAGCGTCGCGCCGTTGCTGGTCACGGCCATCTCCTGCGGGAAGGCGAGGCTCTTCGCGTTCTCGGCGTTGGGGACCGGGGCGCAGCAGGTGCTGTAGTCGATGTGCTTGTTGAGGTGCCGCGGCGCGACGCTCCCCGGGCTGAGGACGGTGATCCGGCTCTCGTGCAGGTGGCCGCGCGTGGTCTCGCCGGCGAAGAGGCCGGGGCCCTCGAAGTTCTGCTGGCTGAAGGCCTCGGTGTTGGCGACGTAGACCTTCCCGTTCACCGGGTTGACGGCCATGTTGAAGAGGATCGTCCCGACCCCGGAGAAGAAGCCCTGCGCTCCGCTGATCCACGCCGGGGGGTTCGCCGTGGCGTCGATGACGAAGACGTCCTTGTCGGGCAGCGAGAACCTCATCTGGTCGTCCCAGAGATTGCCCCGCTCGTCGTACCAGTGGCCGCCGTCGTATTTCACGATGACGGCGACCTCCGGCGCCGGCGCGCCCTCGAAGTTGGTGCTGGGCCCGGGCGCGCCGTTCGGCCCGAAGCCGTCGGGGACCAGCGCCTCGTTGACGGTGGCGGTGCGGTTGCCGGAGTGGAACGCCGCGGCGTACACGCGGGTGCCGTCCGGGGTCACGGCGAGGGCGCGCGGCGTGTCGCTGAAGAGGGTGATGATGTTGAGCGGATTACCCCCGAGCGACTGGCCGAGCTGGTTTGCGTCGAAGACCCACACGTCGGCGCGGCCGACGCCAGGCGTCGTGAACTGGGGGTCGTAGGGGACGTTCTGGCCGCGGTGCGCCGTCGTGATGAAGGCGCGGTTTCGCCCGGGACCGGCGAACACGATGTCGCGCGGCTCGTCGCCGACGAGGAGCGTGCGCACGACGCGCCCGGTTTGCCCGCCGAGGCCCAGCTGGACGACGCTCACGCTGTCCGACAGGTGGTTGACGACCCAGACCTCGTTATTGCTGCGGGCGGCCACGGCCACCGGCTCCAGCCCGACCGATATCGACGTGCGGTGCTCCAGGCCACCGCTGCCGATGCGGAACACCTCGAGGCGGTTGTCCGGCGTGTTGACGGCGAAGAGCAGCTTCCCGTCGGGTGAGATGGCCAGCGGGCGGACCTGGCCGCTCTCGAAGGCGGTGAACGACGGCGCGGCGAGCGCCGGGGCCCCGGAGAGCGATACTGCAGTCAGGGATGCGACGAGAGCGCCTAGCGTCGCCCACCGTGAACCGGGCAATCGAGTCATGGATGCCTCCGTGGTGTCGAGTGGCTCCCCAGCCACACAACGACAATCCAAGACTGTAAGACAAGATCGAATGATTGTTCAAGCATGCAACGAAGCTCGGTGCGATTTTTTGCAAATGGGGGATCTCTCGTCCTCTCGTTCTCTGGTCCTGCCGCCTTATCGCTGATCTTGCGTCTCTGTCGCTGATGTAGGCGTCGATGGCTGCGGCGCGCCGGACGACGCGTCATCGCAGCTGGACGCGCGTGCGACGCGGGAGGCGAGGCGGCGTGATCGCTCGGCTACGTGAGTTACGTGAGTCACGTGAGTCGCGCTCAGCGCCGGTGGACCGCGTCGCGTCGCCGGTGCCGGCGGGGATCGCGGCCTCGGGGGAGCCGGGGGGACGGGCTCGGCTGTGATGAGGAGCACGAATGGCGCGCGCGGGTCGTGCGCGGGTCGTCGTGCTACGAACGGCTGCGCGCGCAGGAGGGGATTGGATCCAGCGCGAGGACGCTGTAGGATGGAGGGCTCGTGTCGACCACCGGACCAGCGCTGGCTGTAGCGCCGAGGAAGGCGATCTGGCGGGCACGGCGCGCCGGTCGAGGGATGGAGGAGCTATGAGGAGCTTGCGCGTGGGCCCTCTCGTTGCCGACGGCTTCGGGATCGAGCCGGCGCTGAGGGACGACACCCTCAGCGTCAAGCTCACCGGCAGGGGGGACATGGCGGCTGCCGCGCCGCTCAGCAGGTACGTCAAGGCCCTGGAGGGCGAGGTGGCGCGCCTCTCGGTGAGCACGCTCGAGCTCGACGTGCGCGGGCTGGGCTTCATGAGCTCGAGCTGCCTCAAGGCGTTCGTCAGCCTCATCTGCAGCCTCGTCGGCCACGGCATGAAATGCAGGATACGGTTCGTGACGGACGCGCAGCTCGCGTGGCAGCGCCGGAGCCTCAGGCCCCTGGATCGCATGTGCCCGGAGCTCGTCTCGATCGCCGACGCATGAGCCGAGGGCCCGAGGCCATGACGAGGAAGCGACGGACGATCGCGTTTCTGATCGACAATGTCGTCGGCGACTATCAGTCGGAGCTGCGCGCCGGGGTCGAGCGCGCGGCCGAGGCGCACGACGTCAACCTGCTGACGGCGTTCGGCGACCCGTCGAGCGCCCTCCGGCCGGACGAGACGGACCGGAGCACCTTCTATCACCTCATCGGTCCGGACACGGCCGACGGTGTCATCGTCGCCTCGTCGACGCTCTCCCGCTACGGCGGCGTCGACGTCATGCGGGCGTTCTGCCGGTCCTTCGCGCCGCTGCCGGTGTGCAGCATCGGGACGGCGATCGATGGAGTCCCGAGCCTCATGGTCGACAACGCCCTCGGGAGCGAGATCTCGGTCGCGCATTTGGCCGACGAGCACGGGCGCCGGCGCATCGCGTATATCGGCGGGCCGCTGAGCAGCGAGGAGGCGCAGCTGCGCGCCGGCGGGTACCGGAGGGCGCTCGCGGCGCGGGCGCTCCCTTGCGACGAGCGCCTCGTGGCGGTCGGCGCGTTCACGATACCGACCGGACGCGAGGCGATGCGCGAGATCCTGGCGCGCGGGGCCGAGTTCGACGCCGTGGTGGCCGCCAACGACAGGATGGCGCTCGCGGCGATCGAGGTGCTCAAGGCGGAGGGGCTCCGCATCCCCGAGGACGTCCTCGTGTGCGGCTTCGATGACGTCGGCATTGCCCGCTTCACGAAGCCGTCGCTCACCACCGTCCATCAGCCGATCAAACGCCTCGGGGGGATGGCCGTGAGCACGATCCTCCGCCTGATCGGCGGCGAGGCCGTCCCGGCGCTGGAGCTCGCGGAGGTCGAGCTCACGCAGCGCGAGTCCTGCGGCTGCGGCTACCGCCCGGGCGACACGGTCCTCCCGCCGTCGCCGTCGGTGCAGGGCTATCCGCGCCCGGTCTCCGACCAGCGGGCGCCTCTGGAGAGCGCGCTCAGGAGGAGCGTCGCGATCCCTATCGGCGCGCTCGACGGCTGGGCGGGCGACCTGCTGACCGCGCTGGAGGAGGAGCTCGCGGGCGACCGGGGCAGCTTCCTGCGTGCGCTCCAGGCGCTCCTCGACGAGGCGAGGCGCGAGGGCGTGCTCCTCGACCAGTTCCAGGCCGTGATCTCCCTCTTGCGCGAGCGGGTCCGGCCGGCGGCCGCGGCGGCCCTGGAGCCGCTCTGGCACGCCGCGCGGATCGTGATCGGGAGCGAGTCCGTGCACGTCGAGGGCGAGCAGCGGCTCCGCGTGGAGCTCGCCGCGTTCGACGTGATCTACGGCGCACGGGGGTTCGCCGCGTGCTTGAGCCTGCCGGTCCTCAAGGGCCTGCTGGCGTCGGAGCTGCCGCGGATGCAGCTCTCGCACGTGGCGGTGTCGCTCTACGACGACGCCCAGCGCGCCTCGCTGAGGCCGCTGTTCCTGATGCATCATGGCCGCGAGGTGGAGGCGCCGCCCGTGAGCTTCCCGGCGCGCCGCCTCGCGCCGCCGGGGTTCCTCGGCGGCGCGGAGCGCAGCAGCAGGGTCGTGCTCCCGGTCGCGTTCGGCGACGTGGAGACGTTCGGCGTCGCGGTGCTCGACAGCCGCGCCAGCGCCATGAGCTACGACGTCCTGCGGCTCCAGCTCGGCTCCGCGGTCAAGGCCGCGGCGCTGCACCGGGAGGTCGTGCGGGAGGTGGAGCTGCGCGAGCGCCTGGAGCAGGAGCGCGTGCGCCAGGAGAGCCAGGTCGCGGCGCGCATCCAGACCGCGCTGGTGCCGAAGCAGCTCTCGATCGAGGGGCTCGAGCTCTGCGCGGTGATGCAGCCGGCGGCCGAGGTCGGCGGCGACTACTACGACGTGTTCGCGACGCCCGGCGGCGGTTGGCTCGGGATCGGCGACGTGGCCGGGCACGGGCTCGCGGCGGGCCTCATCATGCTGATGATCCAGAGCATGGTGTCGGCGCTGACGAGCAACGACCCGAGCGCGAGCCCCGCGAGGGTCGTCGTCGCGCTCAACAAGGCGATCTACAAGAACGTCCGCGGACGCCTGGACCGCGACGAGCATGCGACGCTCCTCCTGCTCCGGTACGAGCGCAGCGGGCGCGTGACGTTCGCCGGCGCGCACGACGACATGATCGTGTGTTCGGCGCGCACCCGGCGCTGCACGTGTATCGCGAGCTCCGGGGTCTGGATCGGTGCGCTGCCCGAGATCGGGGCGATGACACGGGACGCCGAGCTCTTCCTGGAGGACGGGGACGTGCTCGTGCTCTACAGCGATGGTGTGACCGAGGCGCGCAACGCGCAGCACGAGCAGTTCGGGCTGGAGCGGCTGTGCGCCATCATCGAGGCTGTCCAGACGGCGCCCGTCGACGTGATCCGCGACCGGATCCTCGAGGCGGTCGAGGGCTGGTGCCCGAGCCCGGACGACGACATCACGATCGTCGTGGCGAGGCATCGCGCGCCCGAGTAGCGCGCCCGAGGCCAGCGAGCGCCCGGGGCCATCGAGGTCCACGTCCTGGGCTCAGCGCGACGTGGGCGAGGAAGCCGCCCAGGAGCGCGTTGATGGCCGGGATGCCGACAGGGACGAGGGTTCCCGCCGCCGCCCCGCCTGCCCAGGCGAGGAGCGGGCGAAGGCTCGGGGGTTCCACCTGCGGGGGAAACGTGCCCGTCACGAGGATCGCCGCTCCGGCGACCCCGACCTCCGTCGTCACGATGTGGACGACATTCGCGCTCTGGACGGCGTGCGCCAGGAGCACGCCGGTGAGCCCGATCGTGTACTCGCCGAGGGTCACACCGATGAGCGTCTGCTTGACCACGTCGGCCGCCGAACGGTTGTAGCGGGTCATGTCCGGGGTGATGACCGCACCCACGATGAACCCGCCGGCCACCAGGGTCGCGCCGGCCGCGACGCTCATGGGCTCTCCTTTCGGGGGCATCGCTACGAGATCGGCCAGCTCGTGCCGGGCGAGGGCGTTCCGGATGGCCCAGGCGCTCAGGGCCAGGAAGAGGGGAACCGTGATGTACGAGGTCCAGGCCATCGAGCGGAACCCGTAGATCACGATCAGCGTGACGGCGGCGCCGGTGAGGATGCAATAAGCCCACAGCGGCAGGCCCGCGCCGGCGAGCGCCGCGAGCCCCTCGGCGAAGATGGCGTTCTGGACACCGAACCACCCGACCAGGCTCACCACCGTGCACAATCCGAACAGGGAGGCGCCGTGACGCCCCAGGCCGGCCCACTGGGCGAGGACATACGTGGACAGGCCCTCTCGCTGGCCGGCGACTCCGGTGAGCACCGCGGTGATCTCCCCTCCCGATCGCGAGACAGACGCCCAGGGTGCCGGCGATGGCGGCTCTCCGCGCCGTCCGCCCGTCCATGGGGTACTCGGCGGTGTGCGCGCAGCCTCCCATGCGGATCGTGACGCCGCGGGCGATCCACTCCTTCCGGAAGTCGTCGCACGCCGTGAGGATCACCGTATCGCCGTGCTCGTCCGTGATGGCCATCGGTCCCGGGGACGCCGTGGACATGAAACGTATCGATGTAGGGATCACCGCCGCCGCCCGTGCCGAGGAAGGCGGCGCCGAGGGACAGGTCGCGCAGGTCCTTGCGCTCGAGCACGAGCCCCATGCCGGCCTCCTCACGCGCTCCGGAGATCGCCGATCGCCTTGACCCGGATCCGGGTCGCGCTCGACGGCAGGTAGGCGAGCGGCACCTCCTCGACGTCGACGAGCTGGACGCTGGCCGGGTCGGCGCCGGCGGCGGAGGCCCTCGCGATCGCCTCCGCCTGCGCCTCGGCCAGCGCGTCTTCCCGGGAGACGCGTTCCAGGCTGACGATGCGGTCCACCTCGCCGGATACCTGCGCGATGGCGGCGCCGACCGCGTTGGCGACCTCGGCGTGCCGAGGCCTGATGATCTCGGAGGTCCCCTGGAGCGGCCCGCGAATCAGCGAGGCGCCGCCGCCCACGAGGACCACCGGCATGTCTCCCGCCGCCGGCTTGGCCCGGTCGACGGCGGCCTCGACCATCTCGTGGATCCGCTCGGCCGCGCGCGCGACGAGCTCGCCTGGGAGATGCGCGACCCTCGCGCGGTCGCCGATCGCGGCGAACCCCGCGGCCACGGCGATGTCGGTGGCTGTCAACGTGTCGCCGCCGAACACCAGCGCTCGCCGAGCCAGCTCGTGGCCGACGCTCCGCGGCCCGATCCGGAGAGGGGCGTCGAGCACGCGAGTGCCGCCGCCGAGCCCGATGGAGCGCACATCGGGCATGCGGAAGTTGCAGCGCACGCCGGCCACCTTTCGCGTCATCGACGCCTCGCGCGGGAGCCCGCGGCGCAGCGCGCCCACGTCGGTGGTGGTGCCGCCGATATCGACCACGATCGCGTCCGTGAGGCCCGTGAGGAACGCGGCGCCGCGCATCGAGTTCGTGGGACCGGAGCACAGGGCGCTCACCGGAGAACGCTCCGCCCGGTCGGCGCTCATCAGGGTGCCGTCGTTCTGGGCGAGGTAGAGCGGCGCCGAGACGCCGGCCTGCGCCAGCGACTCACGGAGCGCGCGGATGGTCGTCTGCGCCAGCTCCTTGAGACATGCGTTCAGGATCGACGCGTTCTCGCGCTCGAGGAGGCCTATCCGGCCGATCTCGTGCGACAGGCTGAGCGACGCGTCCGGCAGCACCTCGCGCAGGATCGCCGCGGCTTCGAGCTCGGCCTCGGGGTTGACCGGTGAGAAGACGCTCGTGATCGCGACGGAGCGGACGCCCCTTCGGCCGATCTCCCGGGCGACGCGGCGCAGCTCGTCGGCGTCGACGGACGACAGCCTGCGACCATCGAACTCGTGGCCTCCATGGACGAGAAAGCCGTGGTCGCCGAGCTCGCTCCGCAGATCGAGAGGCCAGTCCACCATGGGCGGCAGGGCCGCGGTCGCCGGCAGCCCGAGCCGCACCGCCGCGACCTCCTGCAGCCGGCGGCGCTCGACGAGCGCGTTCGTGAAGTGGGTGGTGCCGACCATGACGCCGCGGATCTGGCCGACCGGTACCCGCGCTCGCGCCAGCAGGCGCGTCACGGCGTCGAGGACACCGCAGCTCACCTCGGTCGTGGTCGGCGCCTTGACCTTCGCCACGACCTCGCTGCCGTCCATCATGACAGCGTCGGTGTTGGTCCCGCCGACGTCGATGCCCATGCGCATGAGCGGTCACCTCCGCAGGCCGCCGTGAGGCTCATCCCTCCTCGGAGGGGAGGGCCCTTGTTGCTGGCTCATGCGCGGGGTCGAGGCCGTAATCGCGCCGGGCCTGCTCCTCGGTGATGTAGCCGCAGCGCAGATCCTCGAGCACGCGCTCGCGGCTCCGCCGCGCCGGATCGCCGTACCCGCCGCCGGTGCCCGTGTGCAGCCGGCAGAGCTCACCCCGCTTGAGGAGGTGGCGGGCGCACTTGCCCAGCGCGGTCCGACTGCCGTCCTCATGTACGAGCTCCAGGTAGTTGGGCGAGCCTTGCTGGCCGCCGTTCAAGCCCCATGGAGGGAATCGATGCCGACCGAAGGTCGCGGTCACCTTGGCCCACGCCGACGTGATGCGGTAGTCGCGCACGAGGCCTCGCCCGCCGCGTCGCTCGCCGGCCCCGCCGTCCACGATATCCAGCGCAACCTGCTCGACGCGGAGCCCGTAGCGGGCCTCGCAGATCTCGACGGGGATCATGTAGGTCTCTCCGTCGCCGGCGCAGACGAGGCCGTTCTCGCCGTCCTTATCCGCGCCCGCCCCCCAGCCGCCCGCCTGCGGCTCGACGAGGAGGTAGGGGGTGCCGTCGTCGGGGTGAATGCCATGGATGATCGTCCCGCAGACGGAGAGGAAGTGTCCGGCGGTCAGGCGGCGCGGGGCGAGGTGCGCCAGGGCTTTCCAGACGAGATCCGTCGCGTACTGCATGGTCTCCCAGTAGGTGGAGACCGGGGCCGGCCTGTCGGCCGTGAAGATCGTCCCCGGAGGGCACACGACCCGGACCGGCCGGAATACGCCTTCATTGGTCGGGAGCTGCGGATCGGTGAGCGCCTTCCAGGCCTGGCGTACCGCGGAATGCAGGCCGGTGCGGCCGCAGTTGATCGGCCCCGGCACCTGCGCGCTCGTCCCTGTGAAGTCGCAGAGGAAGCTATCGTCGATCGTCACCGTCACCCGCACCTCGAACGGGCCGTTCCCGACGCCGTCGTCGTCGATGAAGTCGGTCGCCTCGTACGACCCGCGGGGGAGCCTCTCCAGCTCCAAGCGAGCCCTGCGCTCCCCCTCGTCGAGGAGCTCCTGCATGGCGTGGAGGACGGTCGCCTTGCCGAACTTGCGGAGGATGCGGTGCAGCGCGCGCTCACCTACGCGCAGCGCGCCCACGCAGGCGTGCAGGTCGCCGAGCGTCGCGTCGGGCGTGCGTACGTTGGCCCGGATGAGCTCGAGGAGCCCCTCGTCGGGCCTGCCGGCATTGAAGAGCTTGATGCCCGGGAACTGGAGCCCTTCCTGGAACACATCGGTCGCGTCCGTGGTCCAGGAGCCCGGATCCTTGCCGCCCACCTCGGTCCAGTGCGCCTTGTCCACGGAGAACGCGACGAGCTCGCCCTCGTGGAAGATCGGCATGATCAGCGCGACGTCGGAGAGGTGCGTGCCGCCGCCCACGTAGGGATCGTTCAGGATGACGACATCGCCGCTGGCCAGGCGCTCTTTGCCGAACTTGTCGAGGACGTGGGCCACGCCGAAGCTCAGCGCGCCGATGAAGTCGGCGACCCCGTTGCCCTGGGTGAGGAGGTCTCCGCGCGCGTCCGTGAGCCCGGCGGCGTAATCGAGTACCTCGTAGATGATGGGGCTCATGGCGGCACGCTGCAGCGCGTGGAACATGTCGTCGCCCGCGGCGATGAGCTCGTTCTTGATGATCTCGAGCGTGAAGGGATCGATCCTCGTTCTCGTGCTCATGACAGATCCATCGGCTGAGGGGTCGAGGCGCGCGTCACCGGGCGGAGGCGTCGATGTCGATGAGGAGGCTGCCCTGCTCGTGCACGGCGAGGCGATCTCCTGGAGACAGGATCGTCGAGGCGGCCGGCTCCTCGACGACGGCCGGTCCGTCGACGCGCATGCCCGGCCTCAGGCGAGCGCGCTCGTACACGGGGCTCTCCAGCACGCCGAGCTCGTCGAAGTCGACGGCGCGAGCGCCCTTGCGCGCGGGCGTGGGATCCGGCGGAGAGCGATCGAGCCGCGCCGGACGCGGCCTGTCCACGGCGCCGACGGCTGCGACGTGGAGGCTCACGATCTCCACGGCAGCGTCCAGGCGAAAGGTGTAACGCTGCTCGTGGAGGGCGTGGAAGCGCCCCAGGGTCTCGCTCAGCGCAGCGCTGTCCAGCGTGCCGGCGGGGAGCGCGACCTTGACGGTATGCTCCTGACCGGCATAACGCAGCTCGGCGAAGCGGCGCGCAGAGACGCGCGCCGGGTCGAGCCCTCCCCGGCAGACGAGGGCGCTGCTCTCGTGCTCGAGCTCTCGGAGGAGCGCGGCGAGCGCGCCTGTCTGCGAGGGCTCGGCGCGCACGAGCGCGGTCCGCACGAGGTCGACCCGCGCGTCGGCCATGAGCATGCCCCAGGCCGAGAAATGCGCGGGTGCGACCGGGATGATGACCCGTCGGATCCGGAGGCTGCGCGCCAGGGCCGAGGCGTGCATCGAGCCGCCGCCGCCGAAGGCGACGAGCGCGAACTCCCGCGGATCGTGCCCGCGGCGGACGGTCACGCGCCTGAGCAGGCTCTCCGTGATCGCGTTTGCGAGGCGGACGACCCCGCGCGCGGCCTCGGCCTCGGTGACGCCGCAGGGCGCGGCGATGCGGCGGATCGCCCGGCGGGCGGCCTGCACGTCGAGCGGGATGCGGCCGCCGAGGAAGTATGCGGGGTTGATGCGGCCGCACAGGAGGTTCGCGTCGGTGGTGGTCGGCTCCTCTCCACCTCGACCGTAGCAGGCCGGCCCCGGCACAGCGCCTGCCGATCGCGGGCCGACCTCCAGCCGCCCGGCCTCGTCGATACGGGCGATCGAGCCGCCGCCTGCGCCGATCTCCGCGATATCGACCACCGGGATCATGAGGGGGTATCCGGGGGACGTCGGGGTCCATTCCACCTTGTATTCGGTGGTGACGCGCGCCTCTCCGCCCTGGAGGACGGCGCACTTGGCGGTCGTGCCCCCGATATCGAGGCAAATGATGTCGCGCTCCCCGAGGAGCTGCCCGAGGGCGAGGGCGCCGAGGACGCTGCCTGCAGGCCCGGACTCGACGAGGCGGATGGGCGCGGCGCCCGCCTCGGGGAACGTCGTGATGCCGCCGCTCGACTGCATGACATGGAGCGATGACCCCGCCGCGCCGCGCCCGATCAATCTGCTCTCCAGGCTGCTCAGGTACGCGGCGGCGAGCGGCTGGACATAGGCGTTCAGCACCGCGGTGCTCGTGCGCTCGTACTCGCGCCACTCCCGCGTGATCTCGGACGACGCGGTCACCGGTATGGCGGGGGCCTCTGCCCGGGCGATCTCGGCGGCGCGGCGCTCGTGGGCCGGGTTCCGGTAGGCGTGCAGGAAGCAGATGGCGATGGCGCGGGCGCCCCGGTCGAGGAGCGCGCGGACGCCGCGCCGCACGCTGTCCTCGTCGAGCGGCGTCAGCACTTCGCCCTTGTGGTCCAGCCGCTCGGTGACCTCGAGGCGGAGGTCTCGGGGGACGAAGGGCTCGGGTTTGCGGAAGGAGAAGTTGTAGATGTCCGGCCGGTTGGCCCGGCCGATCTCCAGGACGTCGCGAAAGCCCCGCGTCGTGAGCAGCCCGGTCCGAGCGCCTTTGCGCTCGGTGAGGGCGTTGATGATCAGGGTGGTGCCGTGGATGAAGGACCCCATGCGGGCGGCGTCGATCCGCGCCTGATTGAGGGCCTCGAGGACACCTCGCGTGAGATCGTCCGGTGTGGTGGGGACCTTGGCGAGCGAGAGCTCTCCTGTCTCCTCATCGAAGGCGACGAGGTCCGTGAACGTCCCGCCGATATCGCTGGCAACACGCATGAGCGCGTCCTCCTGCGCGGGCCGGGCGATCGAGGCTGCGGGGCGGGCGGTCAGGGGCCGCTCCGCCTCGCCGGATCGCCATCGCCGGGGCACCATGGCAGCGCATTCGTTCTGGCTCGGACCCTCCCTGTGCTCCGTGCGCAGCCGTGTCAATGAGGGAGCTCGCGCACGCGCGTGAGGCGCGATGGCGGAAGGCTCGGGCATGCGTGCCGAGCAGCAGGCGCTCCGCGCGGGGAGGGCGCGACGCTGCGTGCGCACGCAGGGCGAGCGACCTGCCGCGAACCCAACGTGGGTGCGCCGGGGGAGGGGCCCGCGCGCGCCTCGGTCCCGGCGCCCCTGGCGGCCGCCACCCCCTCCGCCGCATCCGCCACCCCTGACCGCCCGTAAGTCCCTGAAATTGCGTGTGTCCCTGCCTGGCACGCCGTTCGCGAAAGGGCTCGGACATGCAGGCCACGGCGCTCACGTTCTCGCTGCTCGGGCTCGACGCCCACCCCATCCGCGTGGAGGTCGACTCCGGCCGCGGCCCCTCGTTCTTTCAGATGGTGGGCCTCGCCGAGGCGAGCGTCCGAGAGAGCCGCGTGCGCGTCCGCGCTGCCCTCCAGCAACTCGGCGTCGAGCTCGACGAATATGTGATCACCGTGAACCTCGCCCCGGCAGACCTCAAGAAGAGCGGCGGCGCGTACGACCTCGCGATCGCCATCGCCGCGCTCGCCGCGCTCGGCAAGGTTCCGGCCGAAGGGCTCGACCAGATCGGCTTGCTCGGCGAGCTCTCGTTGAGCGGCGCGGTGCGCCCGGTGCGCGGCGTGCTGCCGGCGCTGCGCGGCGCGGCGGAGCAGGGGATCCTGCGCGCGATCGTGCCTCACGGCAATGCGCGCGAGGCGGCGAGCGTGGCCGGCGTCGACGTCTTCATCGCCGAGCACCTCGGCCAGGTCGTCGCGCACCTCCGCGGCAACAAGGCCCTCCCCGGCGCCGGCTCCGTGGCCACGGTCGTCGCCGAGCCCAGCGCCGCGGCGGTGGATCTCGCCGAGGTCCGCGGCCAGCACGGGGCGCGCCGCGCCCTCGAGATCGCGGCCGCCGGCGGGCACAACCTCATCATGCTTGGCCCGCCGGGCAGCGGAAAGACCATGTTGGCGCGCCGACTGCCGACGATCATGCCGCCCATGTCCTACGAGGAGGCGCTGGACATCACCGCGATCCACTCGGTCGCCGGGCTGCTCTCCCCGGACCGGGGCCTCGTCGCGGCGCGCCCCTTCCGCGCCCCGCACCACACCGTGAGCGCCGCGGGCCTCGTCGGCGGCGGCGATCCGATCCGCCCGGGCGAGGTCTCCCTGGCCCACCATGGTTGCCTGTTCCTCGACGAGCTCCTCGAGTTCCGCCGCGGCGTCCTCGAGGCCCTCCGCGAGCCCCTCGAGGAGGGCACGGTCGCCCTCTGTCGCGCTCGCGCCCGCGTCGTGTTCCCTGCGCGTCCGATCCTGGTCGCCGCCATCAACCCCTGTCCGTGCGGCTTCTACGGGGATCGCGGGAATCGCTGCGTCTGCTCCCTCGACCGCGTGCGCGCCTACCGCGCGCGGCTGAGCGGGCCGCTGCTCGATCGCATCGATCTGCACATCGCCTTGCCTCCGGTCGACGTCGCTCACCTGTGCGCGCCGCTCGGGGCGGCGAAGGACGACGGCCGGGCGCCCTTGCACGCGCCCGAGAGCTCGGCCGCCGTGCGGGCGCGCGTGGTCGAGGCCCGGGCCGCGCAGCGCGCGCGCTTCGAGGCGGGCGAGGTCGCGGCGACGCACAACGCCGAGCTCGGCCCGCGCGATCTCGCGCGCGTGGCCATGCCGGACGTCTCCGGCGCGCGCGTGCTCGCGTCGGCCGTGGAGCGGCTCGGCCTCTCGGCGCGGGCGTACACCAAGGTGCTGCGGGTCGCCCGGACGCTCGCCGACATGGACAGGAGCGCTGCCGTGCGCGCGGCGCACGTGGCCGAGGCGATCGGCGCGCGGCTGTTCGACCGCGAGGCCGCCTCCGGGCCCCCGCCCGTCACCGCCGCGGCGGGCGCCTGAGCCCGCCGCGCGACCCAAGATCATCGCGCCTGCAGCGACGCAGGCGCGATCGCGGCCGCCCCGACGGCCGCGTCGAATCGGCTGTCCGCGCGCTCGGGGGCGCGCACGCGAAGCACACGACACCCAACGAAGGCAGTTTGAAAGGAAGAGACCAAGATGATGACCGAGATCGCTGAGAAGCTCCGCACCGTGAAGACCGTCGTCGGCACCATCGAGAAGCAGTTCGGGAAGGGGGCGATCATGTCGTTGAACGATGAGAACGAGACCAGGGACATCGGCCTGATCCGGACCGGCTCGCTGTCGCTGGACGCGGCGCTCGGGATCGGCGGCTACCCGCGCGGGCGGATCGTGGAGATCTACGGCCCGGAGTCGTCGGGGAAGACCACCCTCACGCTCCACGCGATGCGGGAGGCGCAGCGGGTGGGCGGGGTCGCCGCGTTCATCGACGCCGAGCACGCGTTCGACGTCACGTATGCGCGCTCGATCGGCGTCGACATCGACAGGCTCCTCGTCTCGCAGCCGGACAACGGCGAGCAGGCGCTGGAGATCGTCGAGATGCTCGCGCGCTCGAGCGCGGTCGACGTGATCGTCGTCGACTCGGTGGCTGCGCTCACGCCCAAGGCCGAGATCGAGGGCGACATGGGCGAGTCGCACATGGGCCTCCAGGCGCGGCTGATGAGCCAGGCGCTGCGGAAGCTCACGGGGATATGCCACCGGACCGACACGACGCTCATCTTCATCAACCAGCTCCGGCAGAAGATCGGCGTCGTCTTCGGCAACCCCGAGGTGACGACCGGCGGCAACGCGCTCAAGTTCTACGCGAGCGTGCGGCTCGACGTGCGGCGGGTGGGGCCGGTGAAGGTGAGCGACGAGGCCATAGGATCGAGGACACGCGTCAAGGTGGTAAAGAACAAAATGGCTCCGCCCTTCCGAGAGGCCGAGTTCGACATCCGCTGGGGTGCTGGCATCGACGGCGCGGCGGACCTCATCGACTTTGCGTGCCAGCTCGGGGTGGTGGAGAAGAGCGGCGCGCACCTGTCGTTCGCGGGGGAGCACATCGGGCAGGGGAGGGAGCGCGCCCGCGAGGCGCTGATCGGGAAGCCGACGCTCGCCACGTCGCTCCGCGCGGCCGTCGACGCGGCCGCGCCGGCGCGGCCCGGCGCCAGCGCGGCGATGGATGCGTGAGCCCGAGCGGGCGGCGCGCCGGCGGCCCGGGGCTGCCGCGCGCCGCCCGCTCGGCTCGAACGACGGTTTGCTCGCGGGGAGATACCGCGCCTCGCCGAGAGAGGCGCTGGGCAGCAGGAGAGCTCGATGAACGGCGCTCGAGCGCTATCGAGCGACGGGTGACAGCGGAATACGACAGCAAACGACGTAATCGACGGCAAGCGACGTAATCGACGGCAAACGACAACAATATCACGATCTGGAGCGCATCATGAACGAGGGAATGAACAAGGTGATTCTCATGGGCAATCTCGGCTCGGATCCGGAGCTGCGCTACACCGGCAATGGCACGCCGGTGCTCCAGCTGCGCATGGCGACGAACGAGTCGTTCGTCGACAAGAACAAGGAGCCCAAGGAGCGCACCGAGTGGCACAACATCGTGTTCTGGGGGCCGCGCGCCGAGGCGCTCGCGAAGGTGCTGACCAAGGGCGACGGCGTGCTCATCGAGGGCGGGCTGCGGACGTCGAGCTACGAGAAGGACGGGATCCGGCGCTACCGCACCGAGGTGATCGCGCGGGAGCTCCGCTTCACCGGGCGCCGGTCCATGGCGCAGCCGCCGCCTGGGCTGGAGGACGATGGCGAGGCGACGCAGCCCGGGGCCTCGGTGCCGACCACCGCGCGGCCCGGGAAGAACGGGGCGCGGGGGCGGCCGCCGGAGATGCCAGCGCTGGATGAGCTGCCGTACTGAGGGCGGAGAGACGGGCGAGGCGGCTGGGTGGAGCCGCCTCGCGGCGCTCCCGGCGCGCCTCGCCGCCTGTCGAGCGTCGGATTCACGTCGCGGGCGGTCGCGCCGAGGGTCGTTGCGATGTCGGGTCGGTCGGCCACCGCCGCGCGCTCGGTTCGGGGAGGAGAGGAGCGTGCTCTCGTCGAGGGAGAGATCCCGTTGAGCAGCGGCAGGATCGCGCAAATGCTGCGGCGCTGCTGCGGCGCTTGGAGAGCGCCCGCTCCTGGTCGTGCAGGAGTGCCTCGCGCAGCCCCAGCGCTCGCTGAGTGGAGTGTTGCTGGATTCCAGCGGGACGAGCTTCCGATGCCGATGTCTCACGCCGTCGTCCCTCACGGATACTGGCGCGCAGCGTCAGCCGCGACGGCTGAGTCAATGACTCGGGGGCGCCATCAACCGGTGGACACTATCCGGCGGTGCCGGCCGAAGAGCTCTTGTGTCCTACATGAGCACATGAAAATGAATCAGCGCATCGGGAAACGTTAGAAGCATGTTGACGGATGCCGTGTATCGACAGTAAACATTGGATGCTAGGCTCGACCCGACCAGGTGCGATTCTCTTGCTGTACACGATCGACCTCCTCAACCGAATCTGCTCGGCCTGCGGAACGGCAACGTGGTAACCGTCAACCGAGGTAATTCATGCTCAGCAATGCTGCTCGTTTCCTGATGGTGTCTGCTGCTGCTTCTCTCGTCGCGCTCGGCTCCGCGCCCGCCGAGGCGTGCTCGGATATCGCCGATGAGGCGCTCGATATCGTCGCGGCCGGGACGGCGGTCTCCAGCGGCGCCTCGCTCTTCACGCTCGCTCAGAAGAACCTCTGGGGATATACGAGCTCGGACATCTCCGTGCTCTGGGGGTCGCCCAGCCCGAGCTCCGCTGTCTACTACGACAACGCCGTCGATACCATCGACGTCTCAGGCACTCCCTTGGGCGACGACTTCACGCCGGTCACGAGCATCTCGAGCGTCGCCGCGGGCGACATCCTGGTGCTCGACTCGACCGGCTCCTACAGCGGGCACACCGCCATCGTCAGGTTGGCGCCGACGCAGATCACCGCGATAAAGCCGATTATCGCCAACACGACGCAATGGGTGTTGCCGATCATCGACTCGACCACCTCGGTGCACGGCTGCAGCACCATCTATCCCGACAGCCGCTTCGTCCCCTCGGCGCCGGGCTCGTGCGTCGGCACGTTCACGGCGGGGCCGGGGACGGCCTACATGCGTATCTATGCCGATGTGACGACGGGAGCCGTGGTCGGACACACCTGGAGCGTCACCTCGGGCGGCACCTACTACCCGAGCAGCGGGACGAGCACCGCGCGCCCCCTCGTGATCGCCAGCCAGCAGTCCTGCCCCCCGCTCTGATCCGCCGCTGAGCGCCGCGCCGGCGCGCGCCTGCCGAGCGCCGGCGCGCGCCTGAGATCAACGAGCGCTCTCGACGCTCCGCGCCTCGCGAGATGGGACGTCCCGCATCTCGCGGGCGCGGAGGCCCCCGGGGATCACCGCATTCCCTGCTTCTGATCGGCCGCGGGCACGCGGCAGAGCTGCGCGATGCCGCGGCCGCTCAGCCTCTCGCTCGTCAGCTCGAACTGCGGCACATACATGCAGAAGCGCCCGCTCTTCTGGGTCGCGATGCTCGCCCGGCGCGAGATCATGCCCTCGAGCTCCGAGCGCGTGACGGCCGCGTCCGTCTTCAGCGTGTCCGTGACCCGGAGCTCGGGCGCGTTGGGGCAGCTCATCGAGGCGGAGACGGTGAGGTTGGGCTTCACCCTCTCCTGAGCGCCGGCCCCTGACCCTGCCTGACCCCCGCCCTGCGCGCCGTCCGCCTGACCGCCTTGCGCGCCGCCGGCCTGACCGCCTGCGTGGGCTTGGGCGCCGCCCTGAGCGCCGCCGGCCTGGCTGCCGCCGGGAGCACCACCCGCCGGGGCCTGGCTGCCGCCGGTGTCACGGCTGCGATCCTGAGCGCCGCCGGCCTGAGCCTGGCTGCCGCCGGCAGGGCCTTGCGCCGCGCCGCCGGTCTGGCCCTGCGCGCCCGCGCCGCCTCGCCCCTGAGGGCCGCCGCCCGGCTGAGCGCCCGAGGGCTGCTGCGACTTGCCCGCCGCGGCGGGCTCGATCCGACCGTTCACGGAAGCGGTGTAGGTGCACCCTTCCTCGATTTTGAAGGAGATCTGCTCCTTGAGCGTCATCGCCTTCTTCTGGCGTTGCCCCTGTTGCTGCTGCTGTTGCTGCGCGCGTTGCCCAGGCTGGTCGCCCTGCTGTTGCGCGCCGCCTTGCGCCGTCCCACGGGCGCCGCCCTGGTGCGCGCCGCCCTGCTGCTGCGCGCCGCCCTGCTGTTGCGCGCCGCTCTGCGCCGTCCCGCGGGCGCCACCCTGCTGGGCGCCGCCGCCCTGCTGGGCGCCGCCCTGGGCCGCCCCCGGCGTGCCCGATTCGCGCTGCTGCGGCGGGCTCGTGCTGCCCGTCTGGGCGGCCGCCAGCGCCGGCGCGACCGCGAGCGCGCCCATGGCGAGCGCGAGATGAATGGACCGACTCGACTTCATAGTACCCCCCCAGCGTAGAACCTGTTTCCGATCGTCCTCGTCACCACCTCGGGCCGATCGCCCGTCTAGGCGGCCCGCTCCCAGATCTTCCGCGACAGCGCGTCCTTGATCCAGGCGAGGTGCCGCTGCTCATCGGCGTAATTGCGCTCGACGATGGCCCGCGCCTCGGTCGTGAGCGACTCGTTCAGCGCCGCCTGGTATTGCCGGTTCGACATCTCCTCGTTGCCGCGCATCGCGAGCAGCGCGCTGTGGTCTCCCATGCTCGTGATCGCCGTGAACCCTTCGATGAGCTTGCCCTTGAGGTCGCGGCTCGCCGCCGGGGCGCCGCCGAGCGACGTCACGTGTGCGCTCAGATCCACCACGTGGCGCCCGTGATCGTCCCTGAACCTCGCGAGCATCTCCCTGGTCTGAGCGTGCTCGCACGCCTGGATGGCCTGCTCGTAAGCGGCGATCGCGTCGCGATCGAGCTGGATGAGATCGTTGAGCACCTCGACGACGTCTCTCGCCATGATCGACACTCCTTCCGGGGTCGCGCTCCGCACGGACCCCCCCGCCGACCACCTTGGGCATTTGCGCGGGGACGCAAGCCATGCGCGGGTCGTGCGCCGAGCCTGGCGCCGCCGTGGCCGCGCTCGGCTCGACGGCCCGCGACGAGCCGCGGCCGGCGGCGGCCGCGAGGGGCTGCCTGGCAGCCCGTTCAGCCCGGCGACCTCGACCTGGCACGGACCGTGAACCCCGTCGGGAAACCCTGACGACTTCCGCGGACCGGCGCGGTCAGCGCCGGCCACGCGGGGAGATGGGATGTGCCCATGAAACGCTCTTTTGGCTCATCGATCCGCGCCGCGCTCGCGCTGCTCCTCGTCGCCGCCTCCGCGGCGTGCGCCGAGGGGCTCGCGAACGCGCCGAGCATCAACCGCGAATGGACCCCGGACGACCGCGAGCAGGACGCCATCGCGAACGGCCCGCGCTCGTGCCCGAGGGAAGGCCAGGATCCGCTCGCGCCCCCCGGGGAGCAACGCGAGATCTGTCCCAAGGTCTCTCCGCTGACCCTGCCCAACCTCGCCGCCACGCCCTGACCGCCCGATCGAGGCCGCGCGCGCCACGAGGACGGCAGAATGTCCCGATTGAGGCGAACTGCCTCAACCCGCAGGAGCGATCCTACCGCTCTGGCGCGCCGTCCTCGGCGGTGCAACCGGCCGCGGAGGGGCGGCTCTGCGGCTCGCCGGCGGGGCACTCACGGAGCCCGGCGTCCGCCGAGGCAGGGGTGGACCGGTCGGTCCAGCGATGCTGCGGCGCGATCGGGATCGTGACGGGCTCCTCGATGAGCTCCGGCGCGAGCGCGCCGCCTTGAGGGACGAGGCGCGGCTCGCCGGGCCTGCGATCCTCGGCCACCTTCCACGCGCGCGGCACCTTCCGCAGGCCGACGGGGTAGATGGTGAGCCCGCCTCGGTGGACGTGAATCCGCAAGAAGTTCTTGTAGTCCTCGATCTGGAGCGCCGAGAACGCCTCGTTGCCGTGGCGACGCGCGACGTTGAGCGAGATCAGGAGGTAGATGCCCATCAACGTCGACCCGACCACGGCGCCGGTCACGCCGACGAAGAGCGTCACGCCGACGATGCTCCACATCGACTGGAGGCTCCGGACGTCGACGCCGAGCAGCGCGCCGCCGGCGTAAGCGAGCCCCAGCGCGGCCCCGAGGTGCGCGAGCGCGTGGAGCGAGCCGGCGAGGCGGCGATACCAGGTCTTGTGCGTGTCGGTGAAGACGATGAACACGAGCAGGACGACGAGGACCCACGCGACGGCGCCCGGACCGGGGCGGGGCAGCGTCAGCGAAGAGAGCATGTAGACGAACGCCGCGACGGGCCAGAAGCCGAGGTTGTACCGGGCGAACAAGAGGTTGCGCCAGGTGAGGCGGCGCGACTCGGGCTCTGACGGAAATGACGCCTTCAGGGTGTAGGGGCGCTGGTCCGCGCCCGCGCCCGAGCGGACCACGGCGACCGGCTCGCCGTGGGTCGGGTGGAGGAAGGCGCCGCCGCCGCCGGCGATGATGTTCTGCCGGCCGTCGGCGGACTCGTGGCGTCGATAGTGGTGCAGATCTCCGGCGATGCGCGCGACGACCTCGATCCCGGGCCGCGCGTCGGCGAGCTGCTTCTCGAAGAAGGCGAGGTTGCTCTGGAGATCGGGGTTGTAGATGGCGCCCTTCACCCAGTCGGGCTCGGCGGTGCAGAGGACCACGCGATCCCCGTCGCGCATGTCGTGCCTCGCCAGCTTGCAGAAATACTCGATCTGCGGCTGATCGATGTCGGACTCCAGCTGGATGTCCACGCCGAGCAGCCAGAAGCCGTGGGGGAGCCTCAGCGCGAAGTAGCTCCGCGACTGGAGCGTCTTCCACGCGCCGAGCGTGCGCTTCTGGCCGAAGAGGCGCATGAAGCTCATCAGCCCGTCGTACCAGTCGTGATTGCCCGGGATCGCGAACAGGTGCGGCGGCTCCTCCACGTCCGCCTTCGGGAGCGCGGCCGCGTAGGGCTCGACGAGGCGCGTCCAGTACGCTTGCCGCGTGGCCGAGGGATACACCTGGTCCCCGCCCATGATCAGCACCTCTCCGCGCCGCGTCTCCCGGCCGTCGAGCGAGAGCGTCGGCCGGGCGAGCAGGCTCGCGATCGCGTAGGTGGGGTTGAAGCCGTCTCCCGTGTCCGCCACGTAGTCGATCCAGATCTCGTCGCGCGTGAGGCCGTTTCGAACGGCATAGTCGAAGGGCAGCTGCGGCCCCGCGATCGCCTCGATGAGCCGGAAATCGCCGCGCGCGCCGATCAGGCGGGAGACGGTCAGGTCGAGCGCGGCGCGGGCCAGCTGGAACGGGCTGTACCAGCTCGTCATGGTGCTCCGCTGGAGCGCCTCGAGCCGCTCGCGATCCCGGCGATCGGTCATCCATCCCCTCCCGTCGCGCAACGGTATCACCGCCGGAGCGCGGCGTCGCCTCCGCGCCGCGCGGCCGGATCGTGGTCAATCCCGCGCGGCGAGCTCACCGGGGGATGCTGGACGATCCGGGAGCCCGCCGCGCGGCGGCGCGCGATCAGGCGCCGTCCTTGAGGCAGTTGGCGAGCTCGCTGAGGAGCTTGTCGGTCGCCTCCAGCCCGCTCGTGAAGACCTCGCCGTCCCTGGGGCGACGGGAGAGCCGCATGTCGGGCGAGATCCGGTAGGGCGAGCCCTTCGGCTGGACCAGCCGGAGCACCTTGGCGTGGTCGAGCGGGGTGTCCTCGCGCAGGTGCAGCGTGACCCCCTTGGCGCTCGCCTCGCACGCGAGCGCCTTCAGCCGGCGCAGCTCGGTCTTGAGCCGCATGAGGTGCACGAACCGGCGCGCCTCGATCGGCGGCGGGCCGAAGCGGTCCTCCATCTCGACCGCGAGGTCCTGCACGTCTTCGGCCGAGCCGGCGCTGGCGAAGCGCTTGTAGAGGGAGAGGCGTACGCCGACGTCGGAGACGTACTCCTCCGGCAGGAGCGCATCGGCGTCGAAGGAGAGCTCGGTGTCGACGTCGTGGACCACGGGCTCGCCGCGGAGCTCGTGGACGGCCTCGTCGAGCATCTGGCAGAAGAGCTCGAAGCCGACCTGGGCGACGGTGCCGCTCTGCTCGGCGCCGAGGAGGTCGCCGGCGCCGCGTAGCTCCAGGTCGAGCGAGGCGATCTGGAAGCCGGAGCCGAGCTCGGTGTGGCGCTCGAGGGCCTCGATGCGGGCGCGGGCCTCGTCGGTCATGGCGTTCGGGGGCGGGACGATGAGGTAGCAGTAGGCCCGCTCCTTGGAGCGGCCGACGCGGCCGCGCAGCTGGTAGAGCTGCGAGAGGCCGAACATGTCGGCGCGGTCGATGAGGATGGTGTTGGCGCGGGGGATGTCGAGGCCGCTCTCGATGATGGCGGTGGCGCAGAGGACGTCGTAGCGTCCCTCGACGAAGTCGAGCATGGCCTGCTCGAGGTTCTGCTCGCTCATCTGGCCGTGCGCGACGCAGATGCGGGCGCTCGGGACGAGCTCGGCGAGGCGGGCGGCGCGCTCGTAGAGGCCCTCGACGCGGTTGTAGACGTAGAAGACCTGGCCGCCGCGGCCGAGCTCGCGGAGGACGGCCTCGCGGATGACGGCCTCGTCGTGGCGGGTAACCACGGTGCGGATGGCGCGGCGGTCGACCGGGGGGGTGGTGATGATCGACATGTCGCGGAGGCCGGAGACCGCCATCTGGAGGGTGCGGGGGATGGGGGTGGCCGAGAGCGTGAGGACGTCGACGTTGGTCTTGAGGGCCTTGATGCGCTCCTTGTGGGTGACGCCGAAGCGCTGCTCCTCGTCGACGACGAGCAGGCCGAGCCGCTTGAAGTGGATGTCCTTGGAGAGGAGGCGGTGCGTGCCGATGACGACGTCGACGCTGCCGTCGCGGAGGCCGCGGGAGACCTCGTCCTGCTCCTGCTTGGTCTGGAAGCGGGACATGGCGCGGACCTCGATGGGGTAGGAGGCCATGCGGGACTTGAAGCTGAGGTAGTGCTGCTGCGCGAGCACCGTGGTTGGACAGAGGACGGCCACCTGCCTGCCGGCGTTGGCGGCGCGGAAGGCGGCGCGGATGGCAACCTCGGTCTTGCCGAAGCCGACGTCGCCGCAGACGAGGCGGTCCATGGGACGGCCGGACTCGAGGTCGGCCGCAACCTCGGTGATGGCCCGCGCCTGGTCGGGCGTCTCGTCGAAGGGGAAAGTCGCTTCGAAGGCACGGTAATCGTCGTCCGAGGGCGGAATGGGCTCGGCCGTGGCGGCGCGGCGCTCGGCGTACAGACGCAGGAGCTCGTCGGCCATCTTACGGACGCTCTTCTCGACCCGCGCCTTCGTCTTGGCAAAGGTTTGCCCGCCGAGCCGATCGAGCTTGGGGGCGCCTTCGCCGCCGCTGAATTTCTGGATCTGGTTGAGGCGGTAGACCGGCAGGTAGAGCTTGTCGCCGCCGGCGTACTCGACGGCGATGAGGTCGACCGTGGTTGCGCCGACCTGCTTGTGGACGAGGCCGAGGTACCGTCCGATGCCGTGCTCTACATGGACGACGTAATCGCCGACACCCAGGTTGCGGAGATCCTCGAGGAAGGCCTGCGCGGGCTTGGTGGCGGAGGCGGAGGCGCGAGCGGCGCGGCGGTGGGCCCGGGCTCCGAAGATCTCCTCTTCCGTGACCAGCGCTAGCCCCTCGGCCGGAGCGATGACGCCACGCGCAAGGGAGCCGGTGACGACGAGGGCGGTGTCGCGTGCAACGGTTGAGCTGTTGCCGTCGAGGAACGCCGGGTCGAACGGACCGAGGTTGGCCTTCACCCGCACGTCTCGGTGGCGGAGCAGCGCAACCAGGCGCTCAACCTGGGTCTGTGCCCGCGCGGCGATCAGCACCCTGAGGCCCGCTTCTTGCCAAGCGACGACGCGGCGAACGAGCGGGTCCAGAGCGCCATGCTTGCCCCGTGAAGCGCGGGCCGCCTTGATGGCACGCTCGAGGTCCGACTGGTCCCGCGTGGCGATCGAGGGGGCATCCTCGGGGACGACCTCGAAGCGCTCCAGCGAGTCCTGACTTTCCACGGCGCCCTCAACCCCGGTGCGATGTAGCGCAACCACGGTGCGGTTCCCGAGCCAGGACGCGACGTGCGCCTCGTCCTCGTAGAAGGCGCCGAGCGCGAAGTGCGGTTCGCGATCCTTGTGGCTCCGGTCGGCGGCGGCGCGACCGAGCTCGTCGCGCAGGGCGGCGGTGAGGGAGGCCGGATCCTCGAGAACGACGAGCGCGTCGCCGGGCAGGTACGAGCTAAAGGCGGCGAGGTCGATGTACGCCGGCAGATAGCCCTCGGCCCCGAAGAAGGCACGGCCGCTGGCAACGTCGTCGACCAGGGCGCGCGCCTTGGTCGAGGGGAAGTCGATGGCGTCGCACGCGGCACGGACGCGCTGGCGGGCGCGCTCGACATTGTCTGGCGTGAGGATCGCCTCGCGGGCCGGCGGCAGCCAGACCTCCTTCACGTCGGCGATCGTGCGCTGGTCGTCGGGGTTGAAGGTCTTGATCGAAGCGATGACGTCGCCGTAAAAATCGATGCGCACCGGCAGCTCGGCCGAGGGCGCCCAGACATCGAGGAGGGCACCGCGAACGGCGAAGGAGCCAGGGTCTTCCACGAGGGGGCTGCGCACGTAGCCAGCGGCGCCGAGGCGGGCGGAGAGCGCGTCGCGATCCATCTCCTGCTCGGCGATGACGAGCTCGGCGTGCTCGGTGACCTCGTCCTTGGGAACGACCTTACGGGCGAGCGCGGCGACGGGGCAGACGAGGACCGACCACGGCAGGTCCATGCCGAGGTGGAAGAGCGTGGCGAGGCGGGTCTGGGCGCCGCGGCGGTCCGGGTTGACGTCCGCGTAGGGGCTGGCCTCGTTCGGCACGTAGAGCAGGACGCGGCCAGAGGCCGTGGAGCCGGTGGCCTCGGCGTCGTCGGCGTTTCGGTCGGCGAGCAGGAACGAGGCGTCTGCTGCCAGGGCGCGGGCGCTGTCGACGTCAGGGGTGAGGGCGAGGATGCGGCGGCCGGCGGCCGCTGCCACGAGGCGACGGATGACGAGTGCGCCGGCCGAGCCGGCAGAGCCCGTCACGTGGAACGTGCCAGGCGGCGCTGCGGCGAGCTCCGCGGCGAGATCGCGGGGGGTGACGATCCGGCGGTCCGAGGGGAGGTCGAACGACGGGAGCGGCTCGTGGTCGGCCGGCGTGGAGGCGGGGGGGCTGCTGGCGGAGGTGTCGTTCGAGGCGGTGTCATCGAGGCCGCCTGAGAGCTCGCTGAGGGGAGCGGTGAGTGGGGAGCTTGCGGAGGAGAGGAGGGAGCGCTCGGAGGGCATCGGCGCTGCGCGGTCTAGCATGGGCGGCACCATCCGACCCGACCGGGCGCTATCTCCAGCCCCGGACCGCCCCGGATCGGCTCCGCGACCCTGAGCGCATCCGCGAGCCCCGACCGCACCCGCGTATCCCGCGCGGACCCGACCGCGAGCGGACCCGGGACCGCGCGAACCCGACCGCGGTTGCGGCGGCGCGGATCCGACCGCGCGGACCCGACCGTGGTTGCGGCGGCGGCGTGGTTGCGGGGGCGGCGGCGCACGCGGACCCGACCGTGGTTGCGCAACTGCGACCAGACCGACCGGACCGTGGTTGTGCAGTCCTCGGTCCTATCCGATTACGCTCCTCCTCGACCGTAGGTGCGCGTCCTCCGGCCCTCCGCGGTCCTGCGGTCCTCCGCGACCGTGGCGACGCCAGTCCTTACCCCGGCCGCCATTGAAGCGCGCCGCCACCGCAGGTCGCGGCGCACCCTCACATCCGCAACCTACGGCGCTCGCGACCGGCGCTGGAGGTCGATTGTGACTGGTGCGTGGAGGTCGCGCGGAGCGGCTGAGCGCGGCCTGGAGTCCGGCACCTCGTTATGTCGCAGACGGAGCCGAGCGCGACCGGGTTTCCACCTATCTGCAATCACGGCGGTCCGCCCGAGTCTGGCGAGCAGAGAGCTACCCCACGCTGCGGTAGCCAAGCCGCCGAAATGGACATGGCGACCCTATGAGCAAGCCGAGTGAGCGTGAACCTCGCGAGCCCCCTCACCATCCATAGACTGCGTCGATACGCTCCAGCTCATGGTCGTACGACGGGAGAGGGAACACCCGTGGCCGACGCTCATGCGCGCCCTGTCTATGCTTCGGCGAGCTCGCCGCGATCGACGCTAACCCCGTGGAACACACGCATCCACCATGTCCCGACGGGGAATATTGTATTGCGTACGCCAGCGCGCCATTGTTCGAGCGATCTTCGGTATGCGGTGCGGAAGGCGTGCATCGCGGCGATCGCGTTGTTTCGCGCATCTGTTCGTCCGCGCCCAACAGCGAATGTTGGGTTGAGGCCACGGATCGGTTCGACGGTTGTCGCGCGTTTGTAAGGGGAAATCTTGCCTGCGCGTGCACGGCCGAGGAAGCTGAGTCCCCGTTGCTTCAGGGTAGCACGAGCCTGCTTCTCGTGCAGATCGAGCTGTGCTGTGACCTCGCGCCTGAACCGCTCGGCGTCGCTGTTCGCTATCATGGGCGGAAGTGTGATTGGTATGGTGGCTTCCTCGGTCCACTCTGGGTTCTTCGGATTGAAGTAAATCTCAGGGCGTCGGGCGCGCAGCGTGCCGCAGCCGAGCTCGCGGACGAGCACTTTTGCGCCCGGCCATTCGTGAGCATGCTCGACGAGGCCCGCGATCGCCGGATTGGCGAGTGTGTAGGCGATCTTCTCCACCAATGCATCCCTTGTCGATAGTTGTACTACGCTCGTTGCCTCATGGTCCCATATCGGGCCTTCCCAGGCTCGCAGGATTTTCGCTCCGAGCGCGACAATGCGGTGGAACCGCTGGAGGAAGCGTGGGAGCTCGCCACGCGTGTCCGTGGCAACAAGATGAAGATGGGTGGACATCACGCAGAGCGCGTGCACGAGGATTCCATAGCGTCGTGCCGAGACCGCCAAGCTATAGATCACGAGTCGTGTGATGGCGGAGTCGGGTCGGAGGAGGAAGTGCCTTCGCAGGACCCGGCGCGTGAGAAGGTAGGTAGCGCCAGGGACGATCGCTCGGGGCTGACTCATGTTCGTGGGAGATACCAAGAGTCGTGCCACGCTGCGAAAGCGGCTGATTCGGGCGATGATGACGCTCGGGCGGGTGGCGGCCGCCACCCTCTCCGCCACGTCTCGCCAGTGGACCAACGATCTCGTCGATCGGTACCTGTGATTTGCCTAGCAAATCTGAAAGTGTGACGATGTGTGAAAAATGTCGCGTTGGTCGACGGCGCCTCGCGCGTCGCACCGTGACGAGCGCTGGGCCGCCGCGTGCTCTCCGCTACAGGCGGATCCCGCCGCCCAGCGACGCCCCCCACACGGTGGCCCCTCGCTGCCCGGCCAGGCCGAACGGCGCATCCACGTTGACCATGCCCTGCGCGCGCACAAAGGCTGCCTCGACCTCCGCGTGCGCGTACAGGGCCGCCGACCACTGCGAGAAATTGCGCCCTGCGAGGGGGGCCGACTGCGCGAGCATCTGCACCCGCAGCCCCGGCGTCACCGGCCCGAGCCGCAAGCCGGCGTGCGCCGCGGCCACGAGCGCGAGGCGCGATGGATTGGAGTTCACCGAGACGAGCACCGCAGGATCCAGCTCGGCGCCGAGCACCACGCGCGCCAAGAGCTCCGCCCGGCTGCGGAGCAGGAGCGCGACCGGGATCGCGTTCGGCGCCCACACCCAGGGATCCGCGAACCCGCGCGCCGCGGTCGCGACCGCGTAGTTGTACTCGACCTCCGTGTTCGCCGGGATCGTCCCCGGGAACGTCGTGAGCGGCGGCGCAGCCCCGATCCCGGCATGGATCGATCGCCCTCGCCCCTCGACCAGCGCCGCCTGCAGGGTCACGAACGGATTCCCGAACCGGAACGACGAGCGCCGCGCTTCGCCCTCCACCTGGAACGTGGTCCAGGCCGCGGTCACATCCACGGTCGCGCTCAGCCACCCGTTCAGGCGAGCGCCCGCCGCCACCTGCGGGGCGACGTGCGCCGTCGCCTGCTCGCCGTCCTGCGGCGAGGCCGAAAAGACGCCGTAAAGCGCGACATACCCGCGGTCCTCCGGCCGCATCGGCATGTCGCCCACGCCCTGCGCCCGAGCAGGCGCCGCGGCCAGCGCGCCGGCCGCGACCGCCGCAATCGCGAGCGCGCGCCCTCGCCCCCTCACTTCGTCCTCCGGAACTTCTGCACGCCGCGACCCCGCAGGCTGGTCACGTAGACGCTCCCGTCCTGACCCACCGCGATCCCGTGCCCCCAGTCGATCTCCCCAGCGCCGTCCCCCGAGGTTCCCCACCGGTCCACGATCTCCCCATCGAGGTTGATCCGCAGCACATGCCCCCGCGGCCGCTCCGGATCCTGGTCGCCGCCGTCGACCACGTAGACATGCCGGTCGGGCCCGAAGGCGATCGCCCATGGCCGCCCCAGCGCCGCGCTCTTCCACTGCGCGAGGTAACCGCCGTCCGCGCTGAAGACCTGCACGCGCGCGTTCTCCCGGTCCGCCACGTAGACCCGCCCCTCGTCGTCCGTGGCGATCCCGTGCGGCGTATCGAACTGCCCCCGCCCGAAGCCCTTCTCCCCCCACTCCGACAGGAGCTCGCCGCCCGCGGAGAAGCGCGCGATGCGAGCGTGGTTGTAGCCGTCAGCCACGTAGACGTCGCCGTCCAGGCCGAAGGCGACGTTCGTCGGCCGATCGAGCTGCTCCGGGCTCGCCGCGCACCCGAGTCCCGCGAGCGACGCCAAGAGCCACACGCCGCGCCTCTTCTTCTTCACGGCGCCTCGCCGAGGGTCATGACCACCTTCCCCTCCGCCGTCAGCTTGAACACCCGGTTCTGCTCGGAGTCCGTGACCCACACGAAGCCGTCCCGGTCGACCTCGATCCCGTGCGGATAGACGAACAACCCTTCACCCCACGCGTCGAGCAGCTCCCCCGTCTCCGGATCGAAGACCAGGATGGTCGCCTCCCCGATCGGCGCGTCGTTGCCCGACGTGCGCCCGGCCGCATGGCTCACCAGCACGCGCCCGCGCCCGTCCACCGCCACGTCGAGCGCCGGCCCGAACACCATCCCCTCAGGGACGCGCGGCCACCCGTCCACCACCTCGTACGGCCCCACCGGCGCGTCGTCCGCCGCCGGCGGCCGCGACGTGCACGCCCCCGAGAGCCCGCCCGCCGCCAGCGCGAGCCCCACCGCGAGCACGCGCCCCCCGCGCCGCGCCCCAGAAGCCGCCGCCTCGTCGCAAAGCAATCCCATACCCATCCAGCATAACAGTGTTATGCTGAGGGCGTCAACGGGCGAAGCACGGACGTGGCAGGATCGCGGGCATGGGTGTGACGGACGCCGATGAGCCGGTGGAGCGCGTGTTCCAGGCGCTCTGCGAGGGCCGGCTGGCGCGCGACGACCTCACCGCCCGCAAGATCGCCGCGTTCCTCGGCCAGACGACGATGGTGCTGTACCACCACTTCGGCTCGCTCGATGGATTCCTCATCCGCGTCGACGGCGCCGGCTGGCGGCGGCTCGCGGGGCTCCTCGAGGCGCGGGCGCGCGCCGGCGGCGACGCGCGGTCGCTCGCCGTCGCGTATGTCGAGTTCGCGCTGCGCCACCCGGACCTCTACTGGCTGATGGCCGAGCGCCGCTTCGACCGCGCCCGCCTGCGCGAGGAGGGGCGCCTGCGGCTCGCGCGCCCGCTGTGGAGCGGCTTCGTCGAGCTCCTGCGCCGCTACGGCAGCGCGCGGCCGGCGGAGGACACCCACGTGCTCTTCGCGGGCCTCCACGGCATCGCGATGCTCGCGCTGAGCGGGCGCGCCAACCTCGGTGAGGCTCCCGCTCCGGACGAGGAGGTGGCGTTCGTCGCGGCGCGACGGCTCGCGGACCTCGTGCTCCCCGGCCGCCCCCCCGAGCCGCCCGCTCCGCCGGCGATCGGCGACCGAGGCCCGCGGCGCAGCGCCTGATCCCGTCCACCCCCAGGCGCCCGCCGGCGGCCGCGGGCTCGCGCCATGCGCCGCGCGCGGCGCGCGACGCGCCCGGCTCGCCGCACGGGAAGAACAGGAAAGGGCGTCGAGGCAGGCCTTCGCGCCGGGCGCATCGGCCCCGCCGACGCGCGGCGTGCGTCGGCGTTGCCCGAAAACGACCGCAGCGCATCGGGCCGCTCCGCTGGACAGGCCGTGCCATGTGGGGGAAATCGGCACGTCCTGCGAGCTCGCGGCATCGATCTCCGATCGGAGGTGCTTATGCGCGCGCGACGCGGGATCGCTTTGTGGCTCGGCGGGGGATTGCTCGCCGCCGGCGCGGGTTGCGGCAGCGACGAACCGGAGGCGCCCGGCGCAGCTCGGCTCGCGATCGCCGCGGGCGAGGACCGCGACGTGCACGCGCCCGACGCGCTCGGCGCCCAGAGCCAGGCGGCGATCGCCGCGAACGCGGACGCGAGCATCCTCGTCGTGACCTACACCGATCCGCGCGGCGCGCTCGCGAGCCCGATCCGCCAGTCCGGCGTCGCGCGCTCCACCGACCGGGGGAGGTCCTTCGACGAGGTGCTCGGCCCGAGCGGCGAGCGCGGGCTGCCCTCGGCCCCAGGCGGACAGGTGCTCGGCGATCCCCGCGTCGTCCACGATCCGAGCCGCGACGTGTTCATCAGCGCCTCCACCTACGTTCGCCCCGCCGACGGCGTCCAGGGCCTCTGCATCCATGGCTCGAACCCCGGCAGCGAGGCCGGGACCTCGTGGTCCGCGCCGGTGGAGGTCGCCCCCGCGTTCGTCGCCGGGGAGAGCGCCGAGCAGGCCTCCATCGACGTCGACGCGGCGACCGGGCGCCTGTCCGTCACCTGGGTCCAGCGCGGCGGCGCGTCGCCCAGGATCCTCTACAGCCACTCCGACGATCTCGGCCAGACCTGGTCGCCCGCGGCCGTGCTCGCGCAGGCGCCCGCCGGCGGCGACCTCGATGGGCCGAGCGCGCGCATCCTCCCCGGGGTCGCCGATCGGGAGCCCATCGTCTACGCCGTCTTCCGCTCCATCGAGCCGGGGACCTCGCTGCGCAACATCGGATGCCGCCGCTCGACCGACGGAGGCGCCACCTGGGAACCGCTCGTCCTCCTCGACGCGGCCGGCTACCCCCCTGAAGACCAGGTCCTCGGCGTCGACCACGCGAGGAGCTCCCCGTCGATCGACGTCGACCAGGCCACGGGCCGCGTCTACGTCGTCTATCCGCGGAGCGGCGACCGGGGGACGGGCGACATCGCCCTGCGCTCCTTCACCGAGGCGTGCGCCGCCGGCGACCCCGTCCTCCTCAACAGCGATCCTGGGCGCGACCGGGCCCAGCTCTTCCCCCTCGTCGCCGTCGATCGAACGACGGGCACCGCGCACGTCGTCTACTACGACCAGGATGTCGCGGGCACGGGCGATCTGACCGAGGTCATGCACACCGCGTCGAGCGATCAAGGCGCCTCCTTCAGCCCCCCTGCGCCGATCTCGGACCACCCCTTTCACGCGGGCCACGGCAACGACGCCTCCCGGCCGAACCTCGGCGATCGCATCGGCGGCGTGGCGCTCGCCGGCGAGCTCTACAGCGTCTTCGGCATGACGGCCGAAACGCCGCGGTTCGATGAGGGACAGCCGACGTCGACCTCCATGATCGCGCCGAACGTCCACCTCGACGCCCTCGACGAGTTCGCGCGCGTCCCGCCGCTGCGCGCCGCGGGCACCCGGATCGCGGACACGGCGTGCGGCGCGCTCGCGAACGAGCGCGTCGATCCGGGGGAGCGCATCGAGGTCGGCGTCTACCTCGAGAACTACGTCGCGAACCCGGTCTCGGGCAGCACCACCGTCTCCGGGATCACGGCCACGCTCGAGACGGAGACGCCCGCCGTGACGGTCGCGAGGGCGAGCGCGACCTACCCCGACATCGAGCCGCTCCGCGTCGCCGCGAGCGACGCGCCCTTCCTCCTTACCACGGCGCGGGACTTCCCCCCGGGCGCGCCGATCGATCTGACGCTCACGGTGAGCTCCGCGCAGGGCACGCTCGAGCTGCCCATCCAGCTCGAAACGGGCGTGCCGGGCGACGCGGAGGTCCTCCTCGAGGAGGATTTCGACGACGCGAGCCCGCCCGCGCTCCCCTCGGGCTGGCAGTCGGTGCGCGAGGGCGGCGCGGCCTCCGCGTCGCCGTGGATCGTCGCGCAGACGCTGACGCCCGGCAACAACGCCGCGTTTCACGGCGAGGAGCCGGCGACGTCGCACGTCGCGCTGGTGTCTCCCGCCGTGACGATCCCGGAGCGCTCCGGGGAATCGCACGTCACGCTCGACTTCGATCTCACCTACGAGCTGGAGGACGATCCAGAGCGGCTCGTCGAGGCGTTCGACGGACTGACCTTGCGCGTGGAGGATCTCACGGCCGGCGCCGCGCCGCGCGCGGTCCTGGCCGAGGCGTTCGCCGAGCAGATCTCGACGGGCGCGAGCCACCATTTCCCCAAGCACCTTCCCGCCAGGGACGACCCGGGATACTTCGGCGATCAGTCGGTCTGGTCGGGGAGCTCCGACGGGAGCAAGCGCGTGTCGATCCGCTTCCCCGGCGCGGGGCTGCTCGGGCGGACCGTCCAGCTCCGGTTCGACTACACGCAGGACGACAGCCTGGTCTGCACCGACGTCGGGCGCCCCGGGCCGTGCGGCGTCGCGATCGACAACGTCGTGCTCGCGGCGGTGCCGGTCGTGACCGGGGCCTGCGGGGCGGACCTCTCGCTCACGCTGACGGACGCGCCGGATCCCGTGTCGCCCGGCGCGCAGTTCGTCGCGACGATCGACGTCTCGAACCAGGGGCCGGGCGACGCGAGCGACCTCGTCGTGACGTACGTCCTGCCGCCCGGGGCGAGCTTCGTCGGTGCCTCCGGGACCGACTGGACGTGCAGGCTGGCCACCGAGGGGCTCGTGTGCCGGCGCGCGTCGCTCGCCGCGCTGGAGAGCTCGTCGATCGCGGTCACCCTGACCGCGCCCACCCTCACGCCGCCCGCGGTCACCCTCGAGATCGACGGCACGGCGAAGGTCACCGCGCGAGAGCACGACCCGGCGCCGGAGAACAACGCGGGCGTGGCGCACACGACCGTCTCCGTGCCGACGCGCCTGATCGCCTACCTGACCGTGCTCAGCGAGCGCAGAGCCGGCGACGACGTCTCCTATGCGTTGCTCATCAACAACAAGGGCGGTCGCGCGCAGCCCGACAACGCGGGGTTCGAGTTCATGGATGTGCTCCCGCCGGAGCTCCTGCTCGAGGGCGCGGTCGCGGAGGAGGGCGCGATCACGTCCGATCCCGCCACCAACACGATCGGCTGGGACGGCGCCATCGCGCCCGGGGAGTGGATGTTCATCACGATAGAAGCGACGCTCCGGCCGCTCACCGAGGGGCTCGTCGTGAGGAACCAGGGGACCGTCTCCTTCGACGCCGACTCGGACGGGGTCAACGAGTCGAGCGCGCTGACCGACGAGCCCCTGTTCGCCGGCGCGGCCGATCCGACGGTCTTCACGGTGCGGCCCGCGATCTGCGGAGACGGCGTGCTCGGGCGGGGCGAGTCGTGCGACGACGGCAACCGGCTCGACGGGGACTGCTGCTCGGCGCAGTGCACCGCCGAGCCCACGACGGTGCTCTGCCGCGTCTCGAGCTCGCCCTGCGATCCCGGGGAGTACTGCGACGGCGCAGGGCGCTGCCCGGCGGACGCGACCCTGCCTGACGGGGACTTCTGCGACGACTTCGACGTCTGCAACGGCATCGAGCTGTGCTTCCAGGGGGCTTGCCTGAACGACATGCCCCTCGACTGCGACGATGGGGATCCGACGACCACGGACGAGTGCCACCCTCTCTTCGGCTGCCGCAATCTACCGGGCTCGGATCCGGGCGCCTCCGGCGAGGGCGGCTGGGGCGGCGGCGATGTCGGTGGTGGCCGCGACGCGGCGGGCGGCGGCGCAGGCGAGGGCGGTGACGCAGGGCAGGGGGGCGAGGCGAGCGGCGGCGGCGCAGGAGCGAGCGGCGGCGGCGCAGGCGAGGGCGGCGGCGCAGGCGAGGGCGGCGGCGCAGGCGAGGGCGGCGGCGCAGGCGAGGGCGGCGATGCGAGCGGCGGCGATGCGAGCGGCGGCGATGCGAGCGGCGGCGATGCGAGCGGCGGCGGCGCCATGGGCGGCGGCGGCGGTGCCATCGGCGGCGGCGGTGCCATCGGCGGCGGCAGCGGCAGCGCAGGAGAGGGGGGCGGCGGCACGGCCGCAACCGGGGGCGAGGGCGCTGCCGGGGAGGGCGGCGCCGAGGCGAGCGGCGCGGGCGGCGGCGCCGGCGGAGGCCGGGATGCGGCCGGCGGGGCAGGGGGAGGGGATCACGCCGGCGGAGGAGCGCCCCCAGACGAATGCAGCTGCTGCTTCAACGTCAACATCAACTGCGCGGTCGCCGCCGTGGGCGGCGAGGCAGGGCGCGCGCCGGGCCCGTCCCGCGCGCTCGCGCTCTTCGGTCTCCTCCTCGCGCTCGGGAGCGCGCGCCGCGCCCGCCGCCGCTGACGGCGGCGGCGGCGCGCGCCCGCGCCATCACGGATGTCCGATCACTTGTAGAGGAAGACGCCCTTCAGGTCCTCGGTCTGCGAGATGGGCGTCGAGGCCTTCTTCGAGGTGGCCCTGAATTGATAGATCATCCCCGGCACCAGCGCCGGACCGTCGTACTCGACAGAGACGTTCTCGCTCCCCGACACCTTGGGCACCTCGAGGTTCTCCCAGATCTTCGCCCCGAGCGCGTCGAACAGCATCACCTCGTAGAGATCTTCGCTGGAGTCGTCCTCGAAGACGAACGTCGGTGTCCCGCTCACCTCCTCGAGCGAGCTCGCGCCGGGCGAGGCGACGGCGAGCGCGCCCGTCACCTTGAACGACTCCTGCACCAGCAGATCCTCGCCGGAGACCGTGATGCGCACGATCTCGGTCCCGCCGATCGACGTGTCGGGATCCCGCACGAGCGCGTCGTTCTCGAAGGCGGCGAGGATGACGTACTCGCCGTCGGGCACCCCGTCGATCGAGAACTCGCCGGTCACGTCGCCCTGCCGGAGCCCGCGCGGCGTCTCGCCGCGGGCGGTCATCTCGTCGAACGTATCGGCCACGACCAGGATGACCGAGGTCGCGCTCCCGCCGGGCGCGTTCACGATCTCGACCTTGCCGCTCACGACCGCCGTGGCCTCTCCGGTCTCGTGCAGATCCACGCCGGCCGTCTCCTTGCCCGCGCTGACGGTCGCGCTCGCCGTGTCGAGCGCGAGGCCGGCGCCGTAGCCTTTCACCGTGACCTCGCCCGCGGGCACGTTGAAGATCGCGTAGCTGCCGTCGAGATCGGCCGCGCCGGTGGCGCCGCCCGCGACGAGCAGCGTCCCGCCGGGCTGGTCGGCGCGGACGACCCCGGAGATGGAGCCGAGCCCGTCGCTCTCGGGCAGCGGCAACAGCGCGATCTCGGTGGCCGCCGACGCGATCCCGAGCGGCTTGCCCGACGCGGTCGAGAGGTCGATGGGCAGCGCGACCCGCGGCGCCTTCGGGAAGGTCTCGTAAGCGAGCGCGTCGGCGCGCAGCGTGACGTCGGTCTTGACCGGCGCCCCGCTGGCGTCGCGCCGCGCGGGCACGGCGAGCTCGTAGCTGCCGTCGGCGCCGGTGACCGCGACCCGGGAGATCACGGCGTCGTTCGCGTCCCGGGCGAGCACGCGCGCGCCCGCGATGCCCTTGTCGTCGAGCGAGTTGTAGACGCGGCCCTTCAGGGTCACCGGATCGAAGCAGGCGGGCTCGGCGCCCTCCACCTCCTCGCACACCTGCGTCGCGGTGCACCCCGTCTGCTCGGCCACCGAGCAGCTCTTCGGCTGATCCTCGTCGTCGCCGCCACACCCCATCCCCAGCGAGGCGCAGAGCATCCCAACAGCCATCGAGCGCATCCTCATCGACTCGTCTCCTTTCAAACGATGTTTCGTCACCGCAGACACAATGTCTCAGCTCGCGGGCGGTCAGCGCTGCGTCCCCCCCAAGCTCGTCTCCGGCTCGCACGGAGGCAATACACCACGGAGGCGCCGCGGACACAGAGGAGAGTTGTAACAAACCTCCGTGTCTTCAGCGCTCTTCAGGGCCCACTCCCTGGCCTGGAATCCAGGGAGATCCCGTGCTTATCGGTGCTACTTCACGACCGGCTGGCAGCAGCCCGTGATGCAGTAGTAATCGGCGGCACAAGGGTCCTGGCCGGCGAGCCCGCACGGCTGGACTCCCGGCGCGCACTGGCCTTCCGGGTCGCCGCCGCCGCTCCCCGCGGCGCCGCCGCCGACCCCGTCACCGCCGCTGCCGGCCGCGCCGCCGCCGGCCCCTCCGCCGCCGGCGCCGGTGCCGGTCTCGAAGCAGTCGGCGGGCAGCGTGTCCTTGCCGAGGCACAGCTCGCAGTGGCCGCACTCGTTGAGGCAGGCGTCCACGGGCGTGCACGGCTCGCAGCGGCTCGGGTCGGAGATGCCGTCGCGCGAGCACGAGCCTTGGCCGGTGCCGTCGGCGTCGGAGCCGAGCCAGACGTAGAGGCCGCTGCCCGCGGGCAGCTCGCAGCAGCCGAAGCAGTCGCAGCCGTTCGGCGTGAGCGGACCGCAGACATCGTGGCAGGTATCCGACTGCTCCCGATTGAGCTGGCTGCAGCTCCTGCCCTGGGCGCCCGGCGTCGAGGCCGCGGGGTTGTACGCGCACATCGTCCCGTTGATCGACTCGGGGTGATAGTCGGGCGCGACCTCGTTCGGATCGCACTGATGGTTCCAGTGGCAATCGTCGTTGCCGGACCCGGAGTCCTGGTCGAAGTAGCAATCGACGGTGCACGCCGGCCCTGCCTGCCCGGGGATCCCGCCGTAGTAGCTGTCCTCGGTGTTGTCGCACGCGCCGAGGCAGTCCGGGTCCTGCGCGTCGAGGAGCCCGTCCTCGTCGTTGTCGATGAGATCCCCGCACTGGTACATCTTGCCCTGGCACGTGACGGGGGTCGTCGGGGTCGGGATGCCGCCGCCGCCCGCGGCGCCGGTGCCCGCCCCGGCCCCACCGCCGCCGCTGGCGCTGCCGCCGCCGCTCGCGCTGCCGCCGCCGCTGGCGCTGCCCCCGCCGCTCGCGGCGCCGCCGCCGCTGTCGCCCGCGCCTGCGCCGCCGGACGGGGCGGCGCCATCGACGACGCCATCGCTACAGCCGGCGCCGAACGTGAGCCCGAACAGGGTGGTCAGCAACGAAAGAGAGAGCGGGAGAGCTAGGCGCATGGTGTCTCCAAAGGTGGCTCCGGACGACCCACCCGCAGCGCGGGCTGCGGAGCGAGCGTCCGGCGCGTTCAGTCGGAGCAGTTACACCGCCGCGCAGCCACGGCTCAGAAAAATGCTCAGATCGGGAAAGCGGCCGAGCCCGCCCGGAACCGGCGTGGGGTCATGACCCACCCCGTGCTTGCAGCAATTCCCGGGTAGTCGCCGAGCGAGCGCTCGCGTCTTTCGTTCTTGCTGGTTGTGCGATGGGGAGGAATTGGGAACACCGAGGCACAGAGGACACAGCGTTTCTTGGTTCTCTCCTCTGTGCCTCGGTGGTTCCTTCGCTCATCCAACCGGGATAGGATCGAGCGCTATGGTCTTGGTGTAATTCGACCTCGACCGCACTCACGTCCGGCTGACCGTGCTGCCGCGCGCCGGCAGCCCTTCACGGCCGCTGCGCCGAAGCTCCGCGCGGCGGCGATCACGCCGCGCGGCCGCGACGCCGGCGGGAGCCCAGGCCGAGCGCGCCCGCGAGGAACGCCGCGAGGCCGACGAGCGCGCCGCCGCCCTCGCCTCGCTGCATCGCGCAGACCAGGCCCGACGAGACCTCCGGCTCCGGGGTCTGCCCGCCGCCGCCCGTCCCGCCGCCGGCGCCGCCTCCGTCTCCGTCGCAGACGTCGCCGATCCCGTCGGCGTCGGCGTCGGCTTGATCCGCGTTGGCCCCCAGCGGGCAGTTGTCGTCGCCGTCCTGGACGCCGTCATCGTCGTCGTCCTCGTCATCGACATCGCAGGCGTCGCCCTGATCGTCGCCGTCGCCGTCGGCCTGATCGGCGTTCGGGACCGCGTCGCAGTTGTCCGTCTCGTCGGGCACGCCGTCGCCGTCGTCGTCCCCGTCGCAGGCGTCGCCCTGCCCGTCGCCGTCGCTGTCGGTCTGTTCGGGATTCGGCTCCTCGTCGCAGTTGTCCGCCGCGTCGGTCAGGCCGTCGCCGTCGGTGTCCTCGCAGGCGTTGCCCGTGCCGTCATCGTCCGCGTCCGTCTGATCGGGGTTCGGGACCTCCGGGCAGTTGTCGGCCTCGTTCGGGATGCCGTCGCCGTCGCCGTCGGCGTCCGCGCCGAGGTCGCAGGCGTCGCCGCGGCCGTCGGCGTCGCCGTCCGTCTGATCTTGGTTCGACACGAAGGGGCAGTTGTCCCTCTCGTCCGCGATACCGTCGTTGTCGTCGTCGTCCTCGCAGGCGTCGCCGGCGCCGTCGGCGTCCGTATCTTCCTGGAAGATGTTCGACGCGAGTGGGCAGTTGTCCTCCCCGTCGAGCAGGCCGTCGTCGTCGCTGTCCGGATCGCAGGCGTCCCCGAGGCTGTCGCCGTCCGTGTTCGTCTGGTCCGGGTTCCGCTCCGCAGGGCAGTTGTCCTCGGCGTTGACGAGCCCGTCGCCGTCCGCGTCGACGTCGGGCTCGCAGAAGTCGCCCACGCCGTCGCCGTCGCTGTCCTCCTGGTTCGGATTCTGCGTCACGGGGCAGTTGTCGCAGACGTCGCCGAGCTTGTCGTCGTCCCGGTCCTCCTGGCGCGGGTTCGCCACGGAGGGACAGTTGTCGACCTCGTTGGCGACACCATCGCCATCGTCGTCCGGCGCAGAGGTGTTGTCGTCACAGGGGTCCCCGATGCCGTCTCCATCGGAGTCCGTCTGATCCGGGTTTTGCAGGCTCTCGCAGTTGTCGGCGTCGTTGGGGACGCCGTCGCCGTCGAAGTCGTCGTCGCAGGCGTCCCCGGGCGCGTCGTCGTCGAGGTTCTCCTGGGCCGGATTGGACACGGAGGGGCAGTTGTCACAGGCGTCGCCGAGCCCGTCTCCATCGGAGTCCTCCTGTTCCGGATTTGGCAGCAACGGGCAGTTGTCGATCGGATCTGCGATCCCGTCGGAATCTTGATCCACCTCCGCCCACCCCGCGACCGGCAGCATCACCCCGATCACCCCCGCCGCGAGCCCCATCGCCAACCGTCGCCCGCGCGACCGCACGCCCTTCTTCCCCGCACGCATCATCGCGCCTCCATCCTTCCTGGCGAACGCCGCTTCACGGCGACAGCTTGGTCACGAACACGTCCGTGCCCTCGCCGCCCTCGAGCTGCTTCTCCCCGAACTCCACCGTCCCGGTGAACGCCCCCGTGACGAACACCCTCCGCTCCCGGTCGATGGCCACCCCCGTCGCCCGGTCCGCGCCCGCCCCGCCGAAGCGGTGGCTCCACCGGAAGCCGCCCTCCGGATCGAGCTTGGCCACGAACACATCGTCGCCGCCCGCGCTCCTCACGGGCCCCGACGCGAGCGACGCCTCGCCGCGGAACCCCCCCGCCACGAGCACGTCCCCCGTCCCGTCGACGAGCAGCTGCCCCAGCGTCGCGCCCTGCTCGCCGAGGACCCGGCTGTAGAGGTGCCCGCCCTTCGCATCGAGCTTCGCCACGAACACCGCCGGCCGGTCCCCCGCCACCCGCGCCACCCGCGGCCCCCCGCCGAGGTCGATCGCCCCGCTGAGCTCCCCGCCCACGATCACGTTGCCCGCGCCGTCCACCGCCACGGCCCTGGCCCGCTGCAGCCCCGCGTCGCCGAAGCGCTTGCTCCAGCGGTGCTTGCCGAGCGCGTCGAAGCTCGCCACGAACACGTCGAGATCCCCCGCGCTCTCCAGCGGATCGCCGCCGAGATCGAGCGTCCCGGCGAAGTCGCCGACCACGATCGCGTTGCCGCGCTCGTCCATCGCCACGGCGCGGGCCTGCTGATCGAAGCCGTCGCCGAACCGCGCGCTCCAGAGCGGCGTCCCGTCGGCGTCGAAGCTCGCCACGAACACGTCGCTGCCGCCGGCGCTCTGGAGCCGGTCCTCGCCGACGCTCAGCGCGCCCGAGAAGCGGCCGGCCACGACCAGGCGCCCCGCCGCGATCGCCGCCACGCCCGTCGCCGCCTGGAAGCCGATGCCCCCGAGCGGCTGCAGCCACAGCTCCCGCCCCTCGGCGTCGAGCCGCGCGACGTAGCCGTCCCGCCCGCCGGCGCTCGTCCGCGGCGCGCCGCCGAACTCCAGCTTGCCCGAGAACTCCCCCGCCAGGAGCAGGCCCTCGTTCCCGTCCGGCGCGACCGCGTTCACGATCTGCGGGTCGAACGCCCCGAAGCGCTTCAGCCCGAGCCCCGCCCCGTCGCTCGCCGAGAGCCGCGCCCAGAAGACGTTCTCCACGCCGATCGGCGTCACGCGCTCGTCGTCGAGGGCCACGCCCTCCGCCGCCGTGAGCCGGCCGAGGAGCGCCGCGCTGCGGTCGTCCGCGACGGCCACGCTCGCCCCGGCCTGCTCCCCGTCGCCCCCGAGCGCGCGCGCCCACTGCACCTCGCCGCCCGCCGGCGGCGCGCCGCCCTCGCCTCCCGCGCCGCCCGCGCCCCCGGCGCCGCCCGAGCCCGTCGTCGCGGCCGAGAGGCTGAGCTCCGGCGCGCAGCCGAGCGCCGCGCCGCCCAGCGCCACGAAGCCGAGCGCCGCCGCGGCCGAAGCCGCCCTGACATCGTGCGCCATCATCAGAACGCCCCCTGCCACACCACGCCCCGCGCCGTGGGGGTCACGAGCGGCACGAGCGACCCCGCCGCCCGCTCGTCGCCCGTCCTGGGCCGCAGGAGGATGCCGCCGAGCGCCGCGCCGACGCCGGCGACGCCGATCGCGCCGAGCGTCACCGACAGCCCGAGGCTCCGGTTCCACCGCGCCCGGAGCGCCTCCATGCTCTCGAGGTCGTACACGCGCCGATCGCACACGGACCCGGGGCAGTCCTGCTCGACCCGGTCGCGCGCGGCCGCGTGGTCGACCGCGAACGCCACGCTCCCCGCGAGCGCCGCGAGCCCCACGCCGCCCGCCGCCCACGCCCACAGCGGCACCGGCGCGCGCGCCTCCGCGGGCGCGGTCTCGGGCGGCGGCTGGCCTGCGGCGCCGGCCTCGGCCGCGGGCCCGCGCCCGGGGACGAGGGCGATGCGGACCTCCACCGGCGCGCGCTCGGCCTCCTTCAGCGTGACCTCGCGCCGCTCGGTCTGGAAGCCGGGCGCCGTCACCACCACCTCGTGGCGACCGGGGTTGAGCTTGCGGGGGTACGGGAGCGCCGCGCGGGGGATCGGTTGGCCGTCCACCCGCGCATCGATCTGGTCCAGCGACGCGCCCTCGACGCGCAGCACGAGCGACGGGATGCGCGCGTCGAGCTGCTCGACCAGCGCCGCGGCCGCCGCCCGCGCCTGCGTGAACGCCGGGGGCTCGTCCTTCCCGAGGGGCAGGTGGACGACCTCGTACGCCGTCTCCCGGGCCTCGAGCAGGTGGCCCAGCGCCTCGTCCGCGCGCGCCAGATCGAGCCCCGTCGTGGGGGCGCGGACGAGCGCGTGGGCGGCCTGGAAATCCGCGCGGGCGGCCGCCACGTCCCCCGCGTCGCGCTTCTTGCGCCCCTCGATGAGGAGCGTCCGCGCGGTCTGTCGATCGGCCGCCGAGGGCTCGGCCCGCGCCGGGAGCGCCATCGCGACCGAGAGGACAGCCAAGGCGATGCCCGCGGCGCGGGGGGCACGAGGGCGCAGGAAATTCATCTCATCACCAAGCCGCCGGGAACCCTCCCGGACCACCCGGTCATGCTCGCACGCGGCTCGCGCGGGGGTCAACTGCGCCCTCACGCGGCGCGTCGCGCGCAAGCGCGCCTGGCGCTCACGCGCCGATGGCAGGCTCGATTCGTCGTGGCGCGCGCATGGCGCTCATCGCATCTCGCGCGCGGCGCTCGCCGATCAGGTGGCCGGGCGACTCTGGGGCAGGTTCACGGCCGACACCGGGACGGCGACGACCTCGGGCGTGGCTTTCGGCGTCACCGATTCTCCGGCGCCGGCGGGCGCCTCGCTCGGCGCGACCGGCGCGAGATCGGCCGTCGCCGGGCCGCGGAGGACGCGGCCCATGGCGTCGAACCGGGCGCCGTGACAGCGGCAGTCCCAGCTGCGCTCCGCGGGGTTCCACGACACGATGCCGCCGAGGTGGGAGCACATGGCCGACATCTCGTGGAGCTGCCCCTGCGGATCGCGGTAGACGGCGAGCTTCTTGAGACCCCTGCGCACGACGGCGCCGCTGCCCGGCGCGATCTGCGCCGCGTCGCCGACATCGCCCTTGCCGAGCCACGAGGCGTACTGGCAGGCGACATTGACGTTCTCCTTCACGTACTCCGAGACGGCGGCCGCGCTCAGGTTGACGCGCGTGGGATCGAAGAGCGACGCCATCCGGTTCTCCCGGCCCTGCACGAGATCCGAGATCACGAGCCCGGCGATGGTCCCGTGCGTCATGCCGTTGCCGCAGTCGCCCGTGGAGATCAGGATCCTCGAGTCCCGCCTGACGCGGCCGATGTAGGCGAGCCCGTCGACCGTCTCCATCACCTCGCCGGACCAGCGGTGCAGCACCTCGCCGGCCTGCGCGAAGCGCTCCCTCGCCCACGCCTCGAGCCGCGCGTACCGCTGGTCTGCGTCGCTGGCCTGGCCCGTCTTGTGGTCCTCTCCGCCCACGATCAGCACCTCGTACGGGCCGTCCGCGCCGTCGACGTTGGCCACGCGGACGTAATGGAACGGATCGGCCGTGTCCCAGTAGAGGCCCGGCGCGACGGCGTCCCGGGGCACGCGCAGGCCGATGGCGTAGGTCCGGTATCCGGCCTGCTTCATGTGCACGCTGATGCGCGGGATGAACGGCGAGTTCGTGGCGAGCACGGCCTCGCTCGCGACCACCTGGAGGCCCCGCGCGGTCTTGACGACCACCTTGTGCGGGGCCGCGTCCTCGTCGACGTCGACCACGTGCGCCAGCGTGTAGAGCTTGCCGCCGTCGCGCTCGATCGCCCGCGATAGCCCCGCGAGGTACCTGCGAATGTGAAATTGCGCCTGATCGGGGAAACAGACCGCGGGGCCCGTGTCGAAATCGACGAGCGGCGCCCGGTCGACGTAATGGACCGAGCCCAGCCCGGCGCGGTGCGCGGCCTCGATCTCGTCGCGGAGCGTCATCGGCGGCGACCCCGGGGCCGCGAAGAGATAGCCGTGGAGGCGCCGGAAGTCGCAGTCGATCTCCTCTTCCTTGACGATGCGCTCGATCGTGTCGATGGCCATCGTGTGGCTGCGCGCGGCGAGGCGCAGGTGGCTCACGTTGTGGAGCTTCGCGAGCGAGGCCCAGCGCCGGTCGAGCGCGTGGGTGATGTGCGCGGTGGTGAGGCCCGACTCGCCCCCGCCGACCGCGCCGTTGTCGAGGACGATGACGCGCTTGCCCGCCTTGGCGAGGAGATACGCCGTCGTCAGCCCGGCGATCCCGGCGCCCACCACGCACACGTCCGCCGTGTGATCGGTCGCGAGGGGGGCCATGGGAGGGAGGACGGCGTGGGTCCAGACGGTGTTCTTATCGTAGGCTCGCTCCGTCATAAACGCTCCGCGTGTGGACGCCGAGGGCTGCATCCCGGCGCTCGGTCTCGGTCATCGGTCGTCAATCGATCGTCTCGCCCGCCTCGCGCGAGGCGCGGCGCCGCTCTGCCCCCGGGAGGGGTGGTGAAGAAGGGCGCCCGGGCGCGTCATGTGTCGCGCCTCGACAGGGTGACGAGCAGCCCGTAATGGTCGGAGAAGCCGCTCTTCACCTTCTTCTTGCCCGCCTCGATCGTGAGGCTCGACCGCATGATCTGGGCCCCGTGCGCGTCGCCCTCGAAGCCGCGCAGCAGCACGTGATCGATGAGCAGCCCGCGGGTGCCCTTGCCCCCGTCGAGGGGGTTGTCGAAGCAATACGTGCACTTCGCGTCCTCCTGGGACGCGTAGGGGTTCACGAAGCCGCGCGCGAGCAGCCGGTCGTAATGGGCGGGCAGGCGCGCCGAGATCGAGGGCGCTTTGGCGGGGCCGGTGTTGAGATCGCCGAGCAGCGCGGTCGCGCCGCGGCCGCCCGTCTTGCGATCGATGTAGTCGAGGAGCGCGTCGATCTGCGCGGACTGGTCCTTTTGCCACGACGTGTTGCGGGGGTGCGGGACGCCCTCCAGGCTCGCCGTGAGGTGGGTGCAGAAGACGTGGAGCTCGCCGAGGGAAGGGGGCGAGATCCGGGCATAGAGCACGGCGCGCCGATCGATCGCGGACGGGAGCACCAGCGCGTCGCGCTCGAGGATCTCGGCGTTCGTCAGGATGGCGGTGCCGGAGGCCCCGGCGTAGGCCTCCACGGCCACCGCGCCGCCGGCGCGCGCGGGGGGACGCGCGCCGGCGGCGCTGTTCGTGCGTGTGCGAAGGCACGCTCGAGCAAGCTCGTCAGGCCCCTGCCGCGGGTTCGCGGAGAGGCAGTTGAAGCAGTCGGGCGACAGGCTGGTGAGCCTCGCCGAGCAGCTCTGGAGGAGGCACGGGAGCAAGGCGTGCTGGGTGAGGCCGGCGCAGCTCTTCGCCGCGCACGCGACGAGCGGATCGGTCTCCTGTTGCGTGCAGCCGCCGTCCTCGTGGCCCGGGGGCAGCCGGAAGGTGTGCGGCAGGGCGCTGGACGTGGCGGAGACGAGCTGCTGCCAGTGCTCCTCGAGCCAGAACTCCTGCACGCAGAGCAGGTCCACGGGCTGCTCGGCGAGCGCGCGGATGAGCGGCTCCGCCCGCTCGTCGACGTATTTGAGCACGCCCATCGCGAGCCCGCCGTTGTAGGTGGCCACGCGAAACGGCGATGCCTGCTTCGGCCCGGCGCTGCCGCGCGCCGCGTCCTCCGGCGCGCCCGGCTGCGGCGCGGCGGCCGGCGGCGCGACGCCGCCCTCGGGCGCGCCGGCGCTCTCCCGCGCGCGGCTCTTGTCGCCGCTGCACGCGGAGAGCGCGAGCGCACCGAGGATCGTCGCGCTCCGAAGCCAAGCCGTCTGCATCAGGCTGCTGGACGATGCAGATCGCGTACCGTGGTCCGCTCGCCGCCCCGCACGGCGCGCACGGCGCGTACGGCCGCCAACGCGGCGTCTTCGCGCGTGCGCGCGCTGAGGCATTCCGCCACAATGGGACAAAGCTGCACCGGGCGGGGCGACCGCGCGTCGAGGGCCGGCGCGCATCGCTGCGAGGGAGCGACGCGCGGGTGCGCGATCGAGGCGAACCGCGGCGCGCTGTCGGGGCGCGTCGCGCTCGCGAGGGGCGCGCTGTGGAATCGGGACGTGCCGTGGAGGCGGAACCGGAGGTAGCAGGTTGTCGCCCTGGATTTCGCCGAGACAGCTGTTGATTCGAACGGCGCGCACGCGTACTCCAGCTTCACGACACAGCGGATAGGACGTTCGACAACCCACAGAGATGGGTACCGGACCATCCTTGGCTCCACCGAACGCCCCGCGGCGAGGGTTCTTCGTCGAGACATGGAGGAATGATGAGAGAGCGCTTCATGACGAGAGTGGCCCAGATTGCTCTGCTGACGAGCATGGGGCTCCCCGTGGGCTGCGGCGGCTGCGACTCGGAGCCTGACGACGGCACCACCGCTTCGTCGAGCGGCGGCGGCGAGGGCGGCGACGGCGGTCTCGGCGGGCAGGGCGGCGTCGGCGGGGACGGGGGCGCGGGCGGCAGCGGCGGCGACGGTGGCGCGGGCGGGCAAGGTGGATCCGGCGGGCAAGGCGGCTCTGGCGGCGCTGGCGGCGCGGGCGGGCAAGGTGGAGAGGGCGGCGCCGGCGGCGCGGGAGGCGCCGGCGGCGCGGGCGGCGCCGGCGGGCAAGGCGGCGCTGGCGGCGCGGGCGGGCAAGGCGGCGCGGGCGGCACCGGCGGCACCGGGCCGGGCGGCGTCGGCGGCTTCGGCGGCGCGGGCGGCACCGGCGGCACCGGGCCGGGCGGCGTCGGCGGCGCGGGCGGCGTCGGCGGCGCGGGCGGCGCGGGCGGCAGCGGCGGCGCGGGCGGCGCGGGCGGCAGCGGCGGCGCGGGCGGCAGCGGCGGCGAAGGCGGCGGCGGCGAGCCGCCCGAGTTCCTCGGGGACGCGCTCTGGGGCGCCAGCGCCGGCGAGGAGAGGGGCGAGCGCGTCGAGGCGATCGCGGCGGATCAGGGCGAGAACGTCGTCCTGGTCGGCGGCTTCCAGACCGCGATCAACTTCGGCGGTGACGCCGACCGCCTCGAGAGCGCGGGCCAACACGATATCTTCGTGGTGAAGCTCGACCCGGCCGGGGGCCACGTCTGGAGCAAGCGCTTCGGCGACGCGTCCGATCAGTACGCGATCGCGGTGGCCACGGATTCGAGCGGCAACATCGTTATCGCCGGCGAGTTCGAGGGGACCCTCAACTTCGGCGCGGACCCGAGCACGGCGCTCGTGAGCGCCGGCGAGCGCGACATCTTCGTCGCCAAGCTCGACCCCGACGGCAACCACCTCTTCAGCAAGCGCTTCGGCGACGCGCTCGACCAGTACGCCTCGGCCGTGGCCGTCACCGCCGAGGACGAGATCGTGGTCCTCGGCGTCGCCGACGGCGCCATCAACTTCAGCGAGGATCCCGGGGCCGAGCTCACCGGCACCGGCAGCGACGGCGCCGTCGTCGCGAAGCTCGACGCCGCCGGCGGCCACCTCTGGAGCAAGCGGTTCGGGTCCATCGAGAGCTGGCAGCGCCTCGCCAGCCTCGCGGTCAGCGGCCCGGCCCTCTACGTGGCCGGCGCGTTCGGCGGCCGGCTCCAGCTCGACGACCAGCTCCTGGAGAGCGCCGTCAGCGGCGTGACGTCGGGCGCCGGAGGCGCCGGGGGCGGCGGCGAGCCGATCTACAGCATCGACGGGCTCGCCTTCCGGCTCGATCTGGCGTCGGGCAGCCTGGTCTGGGCGCGCCCGCTGGGCGCCGCCGGCGAGCAGTACGCGAAGTACGTCAGCGTCGGCATCGACGGCCACCCCGTGGTCCTCGGCAACCACCGGGCGCCGTTCCAGGTCGGCTCCATCGACGTCGAGCACACCGAGGCGGCGGGATACGACCTCTACGTCGCCCGGCTCGACGCCGCGGCGGGCGAGCCGCTCGCCGCGCGCTCGTTCCTGTCCGACGGCGACGAGTTCGTCTGGGGCTTCTCGCAGGATCCCTGGGGCAACCACGTGCTGAGCGGCTACTTCACGGCGTCGCTCTCGCTCGGCGGAGAGCCCGTCTCGGTCGGCGCGCCCTCGTCGGGCGACGCGTTCGTCGCGAAGCTCAGCCCGGACTTCTCCGAGGAGCTCTGGTCCGATGTCTACCGGGATCAGTTCTTCTCGTACGCCACCGCGCAGGCGGTCACCGCCGGCGGAAACACGGTGGTGGCGGGCCTCTTCTTCGGAGAGCGGCTCGAGCTCGGCGGAGGCCTCCCCGCGCTCGAGCACAGCGCGCCCGCGCGCGATCGCAACAACGGCGACGTCTTCCTCGTCACCCTCTCGCCCTGACGTCCTCGAACGGCCGCGCGGAGCTCCGTCGAGCTCCGCGGCGCGGTGCGCGCGAGCAGCTGGCGAGTCCAGCTGCCGCGCGTACCCGCGCGCCGGCGGCCGCCGGCAGCACCGCCGATCAGTGGGCCTCGTGGCTCTGCTGCCCGGCCTGGACGTGCTGCTCGTGGTTGCCGCCCTGCTCGCGCTCGCCTTCGGCCTGCGCGGCGCTCGCGTTGCTCGAGCCGTCGCCGCGCGCCTCGCCGCCCTTGCGGCCGATCTGGGCCATGTGCCCGCGGTTCTGGCTCACGGCAGCGCCGCCCTTGCGGCCGATCGCGGCCATGTGCTCGCGGTTCCGGCTCACGGCAGCGCCGCCCTTGCGGCCCGCGGCGCGGGCCTCCTCGGAGCTGAACTCGTGGGCTGTGCCCTTCTCGTGCGCGGCCTTGCCACCCATGCTCGCGATGGCACGCTGCTGCTTCTGGTCCATCGCCGCGAACCCACGACTGCTGCTCTGCCCTTGTTGCTGTGCCATGATAGGTCTCCTTGGTGTCTGGCGCATCGCTCGGCGCCGGCGCGGGACAACGCAGCTGCGGCACCCCGTCCGATCTTCGCTGAACGATGTCGGCAGGAGGGGTGACTGCAACGTGGATGCCATGGAGAAGAACCCATGGAAATCGGGCCTCTTTGGCGCGGATCCAGCGAGAGCTCCCCGGGATCGCCGCGCGAGCCCGCGGTCGCCCCGGGGGCGTCTCGCCCAGGGCGAACGACAACGGTGCGCGTCGGCGCAAAGGCGTCGCGACGCAGATCGCCGATCGCGGCGGCTTCTGCGCCGCTCAGCTCGCGAGGCGCGCTGCTCAGCCTGGCCGATCCAGGTTTTCAGCAGGAGATCTGCGTCGCGGCAGACTGCCCCACCGGCCGTGGGCGCGCGGGCCATCGCGCCTCGTCCGCGGCCTCGCGCCGCCGAGATCCGCGGCGAGCGGACGCGCCCGAGCCCGCGAGCTCAGCGCGTTTCGTCTGGCCTTCAGCGCTCGCCGTCGCGCTGACGAGGCGGCTGGCCGCGCTCCCGTCGGCGCCGCGCGGCCGGCGGTGCGCCGCCGTTCGACCGGAGAGATCGCAAAAGAAGACGAGAAGGTGGGAAGTCGGGAAAGTCATCCGCGTCGCCTCACCCCGCCTCAACCCACCATCGCGCTCCACTGCGCGACACCGCACGACATCGCACCGCGGCATCGTCAACGGCGCCATGCCGCCATCAGGATCGCCGGGGCGAGCGCGCGTGGGCCTCGACGATCGAGAGCAGCCGCGCGTCCTGACCGCGACGGCCACGCCGCTCAAGGCCGATCGTCAGGCACGAGGTGCACGCCGCTCGGGGGGCGCGCAGCGCGACACGCAGGCCGCGGAGCGACGCTGGCCCGGGCGCGCCGTCGGCAGGTTGACATTGCGCTGCTCGCGATCGTCATCTCCGCATCACCGGCGTCCGACAGGCGCGGTGGGTACGTCGAGCGCGCAGATCCTGCGGAGCTGCTGTCGCGCAGATTCTGCGCGGTCCGGAGCTCGCCAGTGCGCATCAGAAGGCGAAAGCGCACGGCGGGACGCGAAGGAGCCGCGCCGCTGCGTCGCCGCGTTCGCACGCGCGAAGCGGCGCGCTGCGCGTTCGCACGCGCGCGCGGCCGCGGCGCGCGTCGCTCCGGCGCGCGCCGCGGCGCCTGCGGCCGACGCGCGACGCGAAGCAGCCCGTCAAAAACTCGACGTCCGCGTGGCCTCCGAGTTGCTCTCCAGGTGCACGCGCGCTCGTCACGGATGTCACGGCGACGCCACACGTGATACAGAGCGACCTGACGCAACGGACGCAACGGACGTAGGCGACCCACGCGCGCATCACGCCATCCCTGGAACATTCCCGTATGCAAGAGAGGCTGACAACGGACTGTGATAAGGTCGCCGGCTCCCGGGGCCTGGTCGACGTCGAGCGCCCTGGCGCGCTCCTGAAGGACGCGCTGCGCGGCCTGGTCGCCGTGTTCGCCCTGCAGGACGCGATCCTCATCGGCTACCTCGTCGTGACGACGGTCTGCCTGCTCGGCGCGCCGCCCTCCGAGGTGCAAGCGCAGTGCGTGCACCACAATCTGGCCGCCATCGCCGCGCTCGTGTCCATCTGCGTGTTCGTGCGCCGCGCGACGTTCGTGCCTCGCCTGCTGCGGAGCGTGGTTTACCGGCTCTCGCTCGTCGGCACGTTCCTCCTCAACTACCTCTCGCTCCGGAACATCCTGCCGACGGTCCGGAGCGACAGCCTCGACGCGGAGCTCCTCCAGCTCGACCTCCTCCTGTTCCGGTTCGAGCCGGCGCTCTGGATGGAGCGCTTCAACACGCGCCCCGTCGTCGAGTGGTTCTCCTTCTTCTACTTCAGCTACTTCTTCATCTGCTTCACCTCGATGGTGCTGGCGGTCTGGGTGGCCCGCCCCGGCCGCGGCACCACCGAGTACGCGGTCGGCACGTCGATCGTCTACTGCGTTGGCCAGCTCGGCTACATGGCGGTCCCGGCGTACGGCCCGATCCAGGCGCTGAGCCACCTCTATCAGGGGCCGCTCGACGGCGGCTTCTTCTGGGGGTGCGTGAGCAGCATCGTGCAGGCCGGCGGCGCCATGAAGGACGTCTTTCCCTCCCTGCACACGGCCGCGCCGCTCTGGTTCGCCCTGTACACGTTCCACCGCGCGCGCACGGACCGGCGCCTCTTCTGGCTGGCCGTGGTGGCCGCGTTCTTCTCCTTCAACATCATCATCTCCACCATGCTCCTCCGCTGGCACTACGCGGTCGACGTGGTCGCCGGCGTCGCGCTGGCCACGGGGGCGGCGTGGCTCACGCCGCGGCTCGTCCGCTGGGAGGAGGGCCTCCGCGCCCGCATGGACCAGCCGCAGCCGTGGAGCTTCCGGTAGCAGCCGCGGCGTCTCCGGCGGCGGGGGCGCCGCCGCCCGCCTGAGCCGCCCGCGCGCCGCGCCTCAGGGGGCCGGGGCCGGGAGCGGCGCCGGGGCCGCCTGGGCCCGCGGCGCACCCCGGCGCTCCTCGGCGGCCCCGTCGAGCAGGAAGCCGTCCGACTGCTTGCTCCAGAGCCGCTTGTAGGCCCCGTTCCGCGCCAGCAGCTCGGCGTGGGTGCCATCCTCGATGATCCGGCCGTCCTCGAACACGAGGATGCGATCGAGGTGGACGATCGTCGAGAGGCGATGGGCCACGACGAGCACCGTCTTGCCCTTCATGACCCCGTCGAGCGTGTCCTGGATGGCCTTCTCGGTGATCGAGTCGAGGCTCGACGTCGCCTCGTCGAGGATGAGGATCGGCGCGTCCTTCAGGATGACCCGCGCGATGGCGATGCGCTGGCGCTGGCCGCCCGAGAGCTTGACGCCGCGCTCGCCGACCATGGAGCGATACTGGTCCTTCATCTGCGCGATGAACTCGTGCGCGCGCGCCTTGCGCGCCGCCTCGACGACCTCCTCGTCGGTCGCGGTGAGGCGACCGTAGCGGATGTTGTCGAGGAGCGTCCGGTGGAAGAGGCTCGGGTCCTGCGGGATCAGGCTGAGCTGCGCGTGCAGCGCGTCCTGCGTCATGTCGCGGATGTCCACCCCGTCGATGAGGATCTGACCGGAGTCGATGTCGTAGAGGCGCAGGATGAGGTTGACGAAGGTCGATTTGCCGGAGCCGGAGAAGCCGACGAGCCCGACCCGCTGGCCGCGCGGGATCGTCACGCTGAGCCCCTCGAAGATCGGGTCGTCCGGCGTGTAGCCGAAGGTGACGTTCCGGAGCTCGATCCGGCCGCGCTCGATCCGCGGCGCGACGGCCTCGGGCCGGTCGACGAGCTCGTGGGAGCGGATGATGGTGTTCACCCCGTTCGCGACGTTGCCGACGAACTCGAAGAACTCGAGGAAGCGGCGGCTCAGGTTGCGCGCCTCGTTGATGATGAGGAGCGACAGGCTGGTCGCCATCACGAACTCGGCGACGCCGATGGCGCCGCGCTGCCAGAGCGCGAGCGCGTAGTAGAGCGTCCCCACCTTGAGCAGCGCGGCCGACGCGAACTGGAACCAGCGCACGCGCTCGGAGTACCAGTTCGACCGGCGCACCGCCCGGAGCTCCCGGACGAGCTGCTCGTCGAGGTACTCGCGCTCGAAGCCGAGCCGGGCGAAGAGCCGCGCGCTCGTGAGGTTCGTGACCGAGTCGACGAGCTTGCCCGTGATCTCGCTCCGCGCGGACGCGGCGCCCACCGCGTGCGGCTGACAGCGGGTCGCCAGCCAGTAAGAGATGCTGACGAACAGCGCCGCCCAGGCCGAGACGAACGCCGCGAGCTCCGGGTGAGCGCGGTAGAGCAGGCCGATCGAGACGGAGAAGACGATGGCGATGGGCCAGAAGTCGAACAGGATGGCCCACAGCGTCTGCGAGACGCCCATCGACGTCTCGCTGATGCGGTGGGCGAGCGCCCCGGCGAAGTTGTTGCTGAAATACCGGTGGGAGTGGTGCTGGAGGTACGCGTAGAGATTGCGGGTCACGTTCTGGCGCTGCCACGGCCCGACGAGGATCTGGAAGAGGCCCGCGATGCGGCTGAAGAGGAACTCGCCGGCGATGAGCGCGACGAACAGCGTCAGCGGGCTGCGCAGCTGGCCGCTCAGCGCGGCCCGGTCGCCGTCCGGCGCCTGCGTCACGCCCTTGATCACCTGCCCGATGGCATAAGGGATCATGATCCCGAACGAGGCGTGCGCCGACTCGAACACGAACATCGCCAGATACCAGGCGCGGTATCGGCGGACGAAGTGAAGGATGAACCGAAAGGGCGTGTCCGGGAGCGCCGGAGCGCCGGGGGCGCGCTGCAGAGAGGTCTTGGATTCCACCACATTGTCCTGGGCGCCTCGCGCGCCCTCATGGGCCGACGGTCGTCTGCTCTCCCACCCCGCGCGGCGCCCGCCCCGCGCGGGCAGGGTGAGCGCCGGCGCAGGGAGCGTCACGCTGTTGGGTTCACTGCCCGGCCGTCACGGCGCGGAACCGGAACGTGGGGTCGCGATCCGTACCGCCGGGCCGCGCGGCGCGCCACCCGAGGTGCTGCGCGTAGCTCCCGAGGCGGCCGTCCTGCGCCAGCCGCTCCTCGGCGACGGGATCGCGGCGCTCGGCGAGCGGGCTCACGTAGAGCGCGTCGGTCGGGCAGTAGAGCTCGCACATGAAGCAGGTCTGGCAGTCTTCCTGGCGCGCGATGACGGGCGCATCGCCCGGTCGCGCCTCGAAGACGTTCGTGGGGCAGACCTTGACGCAGAGGTTGCAGTCGATGCAGCGGGCGTCGCTCAAGAGCTCGATCATGCGAGGTCTCCTCGATCAGGGGCGTCAGGGGCGGGCGGGCCGGACCCATGCGTAGGCCGGCGAGGCTCGACCCAGATGGACGAGAGCCCGCCGGTCGCGAGGCAATGGGCCTGGTCCGGGTCGGTGTGCGGCAGGTCGGTGCGCTGATGCAGCCCGCGGGACTCGGCGCGCGCGAGGGCGCTCCTGTAGCAGAACCGCGCGGTGGCCAGCAGCGCGGCGGCCTCGCGCGCGCGGACCCGGGCGGCGCCGGCCGCGTGGAGGTGCGCCTCGGCGTCGCGCCACGCGCCGTCGAGCCGCTCGACCGAGGCCGCCAGCCGATCGCCCCGGCGGAAGAGGTTCTTGTCGAGCGGCAGCACCTCCCGCTGGACGAGGTCGATGATCTCTTTGGCGAAGGGCCCGCCCGCCGCCCCGCTGGGGCGGAGGCCGACGGTCCCGGCGGGGCGCACGGCCCTCGCGGCGGCGCGGTCGCCCAGGCGCTGCGCGAAGCGCGCCGCGCCGCGGCCCGCCCAGGTGCCGCTCGAGATGGCCCAGGCCGCGTTGGGGCTCCCGCCGCCGCTCGAGGCGCCGACGATGAGCTCGCGCGAGGCCGCGTCGCCCGCGGCGTAGAGCCCCGGGACGTGGGTCGCGCACGCGTCGTCGACGATGCGGATCCCGCCGCTGCCGCGCACCGTGCCCTCCGAGCGGAGGGTGACGGGGAACCGCTGCTTGAACGGGTCGATCCCGAGCCGGTCGTGGGGCAGAAAGCAGTTCGGCTGTCCGTCGCGCAGCCAGCGCTGGATCTCGGGGCCGGCGCGGTCGAGCACCGCGTACACCGGCCCGTGGCAGAGCGCCCTGGCCACCGCGAGCATGCGATTGCCCCGGCTGTCGATGACCTCGCCCGATTCGGTGGTGAAGGTCGCCCAGAAATAGGGCAGCCCCTTGGTGACCGAGGCGTAGGCGGGGCTGATCCCGTACTGCGCCGAGAACTCCATCCCGGAGAGCTCGGCGCCCACCTCGGCGGCCATCAGGGTGCCGTCTCCCGTGTTGACGTCGCAGCCGAGCGCCTTGCTCAGGAACGCGCAGCCGCCGCTGGCGAGGACCACGGCCCCGGCGCGGATGCGCCAGGCGGCGTCCTGCTGGCGGGCGTGGCCGGCCGCGCCGGCGACCACGCCGTCGCTGACGAGGAGCTCGAGGGCAGGGGAGTGGTCGAGAATGCGGACGCCCGCGCGCCGGAGCTGGCGGCGCAGGAAATACATGTAATCGGGGCCCCGCAGGTTGGCGCGGTATTGAAGGCCGCTGTCGTCCAGCGGGAAGGGATAACCCCATTCGGCGAGGCGGTTGATCTGCTCCCAGGTCGCGTCGAGGACGCGCGCCATCCACGCGCGGTGCGCGAGCCCGCCGCTCCGCGCGAACCTCGCCTCGATGGCGCGCTCACGCGCGTCGCCCTCGGGCGTCACGTACCAGGCGCCGGTGTTCGCGGGGGCCGTGGCGCCGGAGGTGCCGCAATATCCCTTGTCGACGAGCGCCACGCTGCGCGCGCCGCTCGCGACGGCCCCGAGCGCGGCCCACGCGCCGGCGGGGCCGCCGCCGATCACCAGGACGTCGGCGACGTCGTCGATTTCGGGGGTGCGAGGTGGGGACGGCGTCGCAGGGGTGCTCATCGGGGATCCGCCGCGGCGGGCCCAAGCACCGATCGGGCCAGCGCCGCCGCCGGCGTGGACGTGCCGTGGGGGGCTCCGCTGCTGCCTCAGCAGCAGCCGGGTGGTGATCGGCTGCTGCGGCGCGCGCAGGACAGGCGTGGCGAGGGGGTGGGCGGCAGGGCCGTGGTCGAAGAGGGCAGGAGCGCCGGCTGCGAGCGCGGCGTGGCGCGAGAGACGCCTGGCCCGGACGGCGAGGAGTCCGGCGGCAGGGGCGCGGCGGCCGCCCCGGCGATGCTGGTGGCCTCGGCGGCGTCTCCAGCGTGCGGAGACCGTCCCCGCCCGAGGGCCCGAGCTTCAGGGGACGAGCTGGGCGAGGAAGATATCGCCATCTCCGAACCACCCCGTGGCCGTGTCGGTCAGGGTGCTGCCGCCGAAATTCACCGTGCGGTAGAAGTCGCCCGTGATCGTCACCTTCCCGGAGCTGTCCACCGCGATGCCTGTGCCTACTTGGCTGGAATCGCTGCCATAACTGGCGCTCCAGATGTGGGTGCCGCCGTCATCGAACTGGGCGACGGCGATATCGGCGGCTCCTGCGCTGGTCAGCGTCGCGCCGCCGAAGTTGATGCTGTTCCTGAAGTGCCCGATGATGCTCACGTTTCCTGCGCTGTCGACCGCCACGCCCGTGCCCCGCTCGAAGTTGTCGAAGCCCGTGTCGCCGAACTGCTTGCTCCACAGATCGGCGCCGGCGGCGCTGAACTGCACGAGGAACATATCGCCCGCATCGTCACCCGGGTGGGTGAGCGTCGCCGTGTTGCTCCCGAAGTCGACGTCGCCGTCAAACCAGCCGATCACGTCGACGTTTCCGGAGTCGTCGATCACGATATCGGTGCCCTCTGCGCTGTTATCGTCGCCGAAGCCCTTGCTCCAGAGGTGATCGCCGTCGGACTCGAACTTCGCCACGAACGCGTCATAGCCGGTCTCCCAGTAGGGTGAGGCCCATGCGCTGTTGCTGATCAGCGGGGTCCCGCCGAAATCCGCGTAGCCGCCGAACCGCCCGGTGATGGCGAAGCTGTCGTCGTCGGGATCCACCGCAATGCCGATGGGGACCACGATGCCATCAGAGAAGAAGAAATCGGCGAAGATCGGGCTTCCATCGCTGCCGTCGAGCTTCGTCACGAAGCCGTCGACAGCGCCTGCCCAATTGGTGTCGGTCCCGAACTCGATGGCGCCGATCGTGGCGCCGGCGACGAGCACGTCTCCCGCGGCGTCGACGGCGACGGCGTTGCTATTCGCGGAATCCCATGAGTCGACGCCGCCGAAGACCTTGCTCCAGACGTGGTTCCCGCTGCTGTCGAGCTTGACGACGGCCACGCCTTGGCCGTCGCCGACAGCGATGGATCCTCCGCCGAGGTCGACGGAGCTCGCCCGGGTGTAGCCGGCGAGGTAGACGTTGCCGCCGCTGTCTGCCGCGAGCCCGCCGAAGTAGACGTCCTCGAACTTCTTGCTCCAGACGTGATCGCCGTCCTCTTCGAACTTCGCGAGATAGATCGCCCCGTTCGTCGTGCTCAGGGCGGGCGCTCCGCCTGCGCCGTCGAAATCCACGGTGCTGCCGTACCCGAGGTACCCGATCGTGATGATGTTGTCGGATCCATCCACGACGACGTCGTGAGCGCTCTGCCACTCGGTGTCGCCGAAAGACTTGCTCCAGCCGTGGGTCAGCGGCTGCGCCGCGGCCGCGACGCTCTCCAAGGGGTCGGACTCACCCGACGGCATGCCGCCACAAGCGGCGGCGGCGGGCGCTGCGCACACGAGGCTGACCATGAACAATCGCTTCATTCGATTCATGCAGATCAAGCTCCTCCTTCACTGCGAACGTGGCTATCCGACGGCGACGCGACCGACCGTGATGCGCGCATCGCGAGGCAGGGCTCGACGGCGGACGCCGACGAGCGCGTGCGACGCGCTCATGAGATCCGCTATCTGCCGATCCGGTGCTCTCCTCGGCACCTGGCGAGCAAAAGGCGGATCTCGCGCACGATGGCGCAGCACGGTCTGCCAGGCAGGCCGGTCTCTGCGACGCTTAATTATGAAGAATCGCGAATGTTTGTATTAGAGAACACGGATCCGTCCCTGTCAACCGTTTCGGCGAGCGCGGCAGGAATCCGACAGCCAGGCCGCCGCCCGCCCCACCCGCTAGTCGGCCTGCTCCGGGCGCACCAGGACAGCGGCTGACAGCACGCTGCTCAGGCCGTCGCCGTTCGTGGCGTGAGCCCTGATCGAGCACGCGGCCTGAGCCGCCGGCGGCTGCCAGTGAACTACATTGAAGGTGGGGGACAGGCTAACGTCCGTGATGGCGCCGCCGCAGCTGTCGGTGACCTCGACGGCTCCAGGAGACGAATTGCCCCAGTCGACCTGCAAGATCAGCACGACGCTGCCGGATGCGGTGATGGGCTCTTGGCAGGTGCCGTCTGTGGAGTGCGCGTGGACGAAGCAGTACGCTCCAGGCCACTCCACGTTCATGGACATCACTGGCCTGGCGACGAATTGGCCGTCGATGATCACGGCGCCCTGAGCCAGGCTCTCCTCGAAGACGATGATCGAGAGCGTCTCGCTCGCGGAGAGCTCGCCGTCGGTCACGCTCACGCTCACGTTACAGATGCCGGCAGCGGGTTTGGTAAAGTCGGTCACGAACGCCGTGGGCGCGGAGAACATCCCATCAGCGCAGTCGCTGGTCCACTCGACGGCGAGCGCATCGTCGTCCACCAGACCCATCGCCGAAAGAACGCTCGTCCTCGTCTTGCCGATTGCCATAGCAACATGTCCTCCAGAAGAAGTCACGAGACGCGAGCACGCATGGAGCTCGCGGTCGGGCGGGTGGTCGAGTCCGATGCGCCTCCAGGCTCGAACATTCACACGCCTTCTCCTGCGATGGACGCCCGCGGGCTCGCGGGACTCAGCGCCCCTCTCGCTCCGGTTCGCCGAGCCTCCCGTATCGTCTCATCACCTCGCGCAGCCGGTCGAGCGGGATGGCGTAGGCGACGTGGTCGTCCTGCCCGAACGTCGTCGTCGCCATGGTCAGCGCGTTGAGGATGGCCTCTTCCACCGCCTCCTCGGCCGCCTGGAACAGCGGGTTGAGGCGCCCGTCGTCCACCTCGCGGAGCGTCCGGGTCAGCTCCCTCGGCGCGGCCGCGATCCGGTTCCCCGTCGCGAAGGCCAGGAACAGGTCGCCGCTCCCGTCGCGCGAGATCGTGCCCGTGCGCCCCACCGCGAGCGAGACGCGGCGCGCGACCCGCCCGAGCTGCCGCGCGGAGAGGGGCGCGTCGGTCGCGACCACGGCGAGCAGCGAGCCCTCGCTGTGGTAGTCCGGCACGGGCAAGAGGTCGCGGATCTCCTGGCCGACCGGCACGCCGTCGATCCGCAGCTCGCCCCGCGCCCCGAAATTGGCCTGCACGATGGCGCCGACGATGAACCCGCCCGCGGCCTCCGGCACGACGCGCGAGGCCGTGCCGATACCACACTTGAAATCGTAGCAGATCATGCCCGTGCCCCCGCCGACCGCCCCCTCCTGGACAGGCCCGTTCGCGGCCTGCTCCGCCGCCGTGAGCACGTCCTCGGCCGACACGTGCAGCCCCCGGATATCGTTCAATGCGCTGTCGTCGCACTCGCCGACGATGGGTGACACCGTGGGCTCGTCGATGCCGATGGCCGGATAACGCCGCAGCATGTACTGGACCGCCCCGTCGAACGCGCGGCCCACGGCGAGCGTGTTGGTGAAGACGATGGGCGACTCGAGGACACCGAAGTCGTTGACGTAGTGCAGCCCGGTCATCTCCCCATTGCCGTTCAGGATGAAGCTCGCGGCAGGGAGCTTGTGGTGCCAGAAGTCGTCGGACGTCGGCAGGATGACCGTCACGCCGGTCCGCACCGGCCCCTTGCCGGGGTCGAGCCGGCCAGCGCCCCGATGGTGGGTGACGTGCCCGACCCGCACGCCGGGGACATCGGTGATGGCGTTAAGCCTGCCCGTGGGCAGGCGGCCGATGACGATGCCGAGCTCGCGGGCGCGGCGGCGCGCGCCGTCGGCCGGCGGCTGCGCGGGAGGCGAGGGGAGCGCGGCGGGCGGGGAAGGGGAAGGCGCGGAGGGCTGGGGCCGGGCGCACGACAGCAGCCCGGGCGACGAGACGAGCGCGGCGGCGAGCGCCGCGCCGGCGGCGAGGCTGAGGCGACGGGGCATCGGCGCGAGGATAGTCGATGGCCGGGCGCGTCGCCGGCGCCCGCCCGCGCGGATTCGCCGTCGGCCGGCAGGAGGAGCCGCCCGGTCACGCTGCGCCGAGCGTCACGGGCAAGGCCGTGGGCTTCCGGAAGAACATGCTGGGCGCATAGCTCGGGCGCGCCTCGGCGGCGAGGCGCAGGCCGGGGAACGCAGCGCGCAGCGCCTGCACGGCGCACCGCACCTCGATGCGCGCGAGCGAGGCGCCGATGCAGGTGTGAACACCCCAGCCGAAGCCGAGGTGCCGCGCGCGCGGGCCGGCGGTAAAGCGATTCACGTCGAACCGCAGCGGATCCGGGAATATCGCCGGATCGTGGTTCGCGGCGCCGAAGAAGGCGAACGCCGTGGCCCCCGCGGGGATCTCGACGCCGCCGACCACCGCCGGCGCCGTCGCGCGCCGCGGCTCCATCTGCACCGGGGCGTCGATCCGGAGCGTCTCCTCCATCGCCGCCTGGAGCAGCGCCGGGTCGCTGTCGATGGCGTCCCACAGCGCGGGCGTTTCGAGCAGGCGGAGCACGAGCGAGCCGATCAGGCTCGCCACGGTCTCGTAGCCGGCGAAGAACAGGACGATGAGGTGGGAGATCATCTCTTCCACCGACAGGGGCGCCTCGCCGTCGACACGGGCGCCGATGAGGGCGGTGATCAGGTCGTCGGCAGGCGTGCCGCGGCGTCGCTCGATGAGGTCGGCCAGATATCGCTCGTAGGCCACGCACCTCCGCGCCGCCTCGACCTGGCGCGCCTTGTCGAGCGCCGGGTCGTAGAGCTTGAGTCGGTCGTCCTGGCAAGCCCTGAGCAGCGGCGCGTCCACGAGGGGTATCCCGATGAGGGCGGTGATGATCTGCAAGGGGAGCGGGAAGGCGAGCGCCTGCATCAGATCCACCGGGCCGTCGCCCGGCGCCATCGCGCGGACCAGCGCCTCCGCCGCCTCGGCGATCGTCGGCTCGAGGGAGGCGACCCGCGCGGGCGTGAACGCCTTGGAGAAGAGCGCCCGCGCGCGCGTGTGCCCGGGAGGGTCGTTGTTGAAGAGCGCCGGCGGCATCTGGTAGATGCCGCGCTGGAGCTCGGCGGTCACCTCCGGCGGCAGATCCGGCGGCAGGTCGAGGATGTGCGCCGAGGAGAACCCGACCGGCTCGCGGAGCACCTGCGTGAGCTCGGCGTGCCCCACGACGAGGTAAGCGGAGAACGCCTCGCTGTAGGCGACCGGCGCCTCCCGGTGCGCCGCCTGATAGAACGCCAGCGCGGGGTTGTCCGTATAGCTCGACGAGAAGGGCTCGAACAGCGCGCCGACGCGACGCAACCTGTCGGCGACCGGCGGCTCCTGGCGCGTGCTCTCTTCGACCATAGCGCCCGAGCGTATCGGGTTCGGTGATCGCGCGAAAGGGCGCTGCGCCCAGCGCGCACGGCCGGAAACGCCGTGGGCGGTGTGCACCCGAGTCAAGCGTTCCGCTCGTGCGCATTGGGCGCGGTCGCGAGCACGAGCGATGGAGGCCTGGACGGCGCCGCGAGCTCGCGCGCGATGTGCGGTCCCTCGATTCGGCCGCCGGAGCGCCGAATGTCCAGAAATACGACGTCGAACGCGAGACGCCCGTCGCCGAGCAGGCCCCTCGCGCCTACGCCCCGCCCCCCAGGAGGGCGCGCTCGTGGCGCACGAGGTCCTCGCGGCGCGCGAGCCGCCGCTTCGGCGCCCGCTGGGCGCAGGCGACGCGCGCCGCGATCTGCCCGCGCCGGAGGGCGTCCTCGAGCGGCAGCCCCTCGAGGACGTGGCTCACCAGGAACCCGACCGCCAGGCCGTCGCCCGCGCCGTTCGTGTCGACGACCGGCAGGTCCAGCGCGACCGGCGGGAACGTGCGCAGCCCGCCCCGCGTCGCGAGCGCGCACCCCCTCGCGCCCATGCCCACCACCACCACGAGGTCGGGCCGCTCGCGCAGGAACGCCGCGCAGACCGGCTCCGGCGACGCGTGGTTCGCCGCGGAGAAGAAGAGGAAGTCCGCGGCGGCGATGAAGTCGCGCCGGTAGGGGTCGAGCGGGTCGATCACGTCCTGCAGATCGCAGGCGATCGTGGCGCCGAGCTCCTTCGCGATGGGCAGGAGCCGCCGCGCCCAGTTGGGGAGGTTGAAATGGCAGAGCCGCGCGCCGGCCATCGCCGCGCGGCAAGCGTCGAGATCGGGCGCGAGCTCCATGTGGCCCTTGGCGTCGTAGAAGTTCCGTCGGCTCCCGTCGGGAAACATGATGTTGGCGCTGCGCGCGGTGCCCGCCGGGTCGATGAACAGCCCCCGCGCGTCGATGCCCTCGGCCGCGAGCACCTCGCGGATGTGGCGGCCGAGGACGTCGTCGCCCACCGTGCCGACGAAGGCCGTGCGCCGGCCGAGGCCCGCGTAGCCGCGGCTCGCGTACCCGCCCGCCTGCCCCACGGAGTCCGTGTTGTGGGTGAAATTCCCCTCGACGCTCCAGTCGATGGATTCGCCGTGAAGATAGATGTTCGTGTCGATGCCGATGTTGCCGACGACGACGACCTCGGGGGGCGCGCTCATGGTGGATGGCCGGCGAGCTTACCAGAGATCGCGGCGCCGCGTCCGTCTGCCCGCCAGCCGGGCCGGCGGCCAGAGGCGGCGCGGCGCGCCCCAACGCCCCGCCCGCCCGCGCATCTCGAGATCTCGACCGTCCACAAAAGCTCGCTCGCCCGGGCCCAGGCGATCGGGCCTTGCGCGAAGGTCGATCTCCACTAAGCGCTTCACGATGAGCTGTTCCCTGCGTGGAGCGGAGCCGCAGGCGGGATGAGCGACGGGATGAAACAGCGGTGCAGCGAGGAACGAGCGGAAGGGCGCGACTTCATCGAACGCCTGGAAGACCTCACGATCGTGAGACCCGTAGACGACTCCGAGGAACGCCTCTTCCAGGACACCGAGCTCCTGAGGCAGGAGCTCGCGCGCGCGAGCCCAGGGCGCGAGTCCGGGCTGATGCGGCTCCTCGCGGCGCGGGTCGCGATGAACAGCGCCTTCCAGTTCTGGGGCCTGCTCGACGCCCGCGGCACGAACTGGGAGTCGAACTACGCCTCGGTCCGCGGCGCCGGCGTGGAGCTCGGGCAGGTGCACGGCGTGCCGTTCTGGGACTGCCGCTGGTGGCAGGGCGCGCCCGAGGCCCAGGAGCGGCTGAAGGACGCGGTGCGGCACGCGGCGCGCGGCGAGTTCGTCCGGTACGACGTGGAGATCCTCGGGGGCAACCAGGGCGAGGAGCTCATCACGATCGACTTCAACCTCAAGCCCGTCAAGGACCGGCAAGGCAACGTCGTCTTCATGATCGCCGAGGGGCGCGACGTCACCGAGCAGCGGCGGCTCGAGCGGGAGGTCGCGCGGCACAGGGACGAGCTCGCGACGCTCGACCGCCTCAAGACGGAGTTCGTGGCCAACGTGAGCCACGAGTTCCGCACCCCGCTCACCCTCATCCTCGGGCGCGTCGAGGACGCGCTGGCCCACCCGGGGGCCTCGCTCTCGGGCGACGGCCTCGCCGCGGTGCGCCGCAACACCCTGCGGCTCCTCCGGCTCGTCAACACGCTGCTCGACTTCTCCCGCATCGAGGCGGGGCGCCTCCAGCGGACGTTCGAGCCGACCGACCTCGCGCGGCTCACCGCGGAGCTCGCGAGCTCCTTTCGCTCGCTGGTCGAGGGCGCGGGCCTGTCGCTCGTCGTGGACTGCCCGCCGCTGCCGGAGCCGATCTACGTCGACCGGGCGCAGTGGGAGAAGATCGTCTCGAACCTCATGTCGAACGCCTTCAAGTTCACGTTCGAAGGGGAGATCGCGGTCTCGCTCCAGCCTTATCCGGACCACGTCGAGCTGTGCGTGCGCGACACCGGCACCGGGATCCCGGCGGACGAGCTCCCGCGCGTCTTCGAGCGGTTCCACCGCGTCCACGGCGCGCGGTGCCGGAGCATCGAGGGCACCGGCATCGGGCTCGCCCTCGTGCAGGAGCTCGTCAAGGTCCACGGGGGGGCCGTGCGCGTCTCGAGCGAGCTGGGGCGGGGGAGCGCGTTCACCGTGTCGATCCCGAGGGGCCACGCGCACCTGCCCGCCGAGCGCGTCGCCGCGGCCGCCCCGGAGGCCGCGCCCTCGCCGGTGGGCACGAGCCTCCACGTGATCGAGGCGTCGCAGTGGTGTCCGGAGGCGCGCAAGGGCGCGGCGCCGGGAGGCCCGGGGGCTCGCGCCGGAGCGGCGCCGGAGCCTCGCGCCGAGGCCGCGCCGGGGGAGCGCGCCGGGGCCGCGCCGGGGGAGCGCGTCGAGGCCGCGCCGGGGGAGCGCGAGGGCAGCGTCCTCGTCGCCGACGACAACGCGGACATGCGCGACTACCTCGTCCACCTCCTGGCGCCGCGGTGGAACGTGGAGGCGGTCTCCGACGGGCGGGCGGCCCTGGAGGCCGCGCTCGCGCGCCCGCCGGACCTCGTGGTGAGCGACGTGATGATGCCCGGGCTCGACGGCGTCTCCCTCCTCCGCGAGCTCCGGGCGGACCCGAGGACGAGCATGGTCCCCGTGATGCTCGTGTCCGCGCGCGCGAGCGAGGATGCGGTCGTCGAGGGCCTCGACACGGGGGCGGACGATTACCTCGTGAAGCCGTTCTCGGCGCGCGAGCTGCTCGCGCGCGTCCGGACGCAGATCGAGATGGCGCGGATGCGGCGGAGGGCGGCCGAGGCCGCGGAGCGGGAGCGCGCGCTGGAGCTGCCCCGCTTCCTCGACGCGGCGAGCGTGGTGCTCGCCGATTCGCTGGACTACCCGACGACGCTCGCCCGGGTCGCGCAGCTCGCGGTGCCGGTCCTCGCCGACTTCTGCCTCGTCGACCTGCTCGACGAGGACGAGGGCACGTTCCGGCGGGTGAGCGTGGCCTGCGCCGACCCCTCGCAGGCCGCCCTGGCCGAGGAGGCGAGGCGCTTCACGCTCCTGCTCGACGGCAACCGCGCGCACCCATCGACGCGGGTGTTCCTCGCGCGGGAGTCGCTCCTCGTCGAGCGCTTCACGGAGGAGGACATGCGCGCCATCGCGCACGACGAGGAGCACCTCCGGGTGATGCGGGCCATGGGGGGGCGCTCGTACATGTGCGTCCCGCTGGCACGGCGGGGGCGGCTCTTCGGGACGCTCACCTTCATCGCCGCGCAGTCCGGGCGCCGGTACAGCCGGGAGGACCTCGCGGCCGCGGAGGAGCTCGCGCGCCGCTGCGCGCTCGCCGTGGACAACGCGCGCCTGTACAAGGACGCCCAGAGCGCGATCGCCCTGCGCGACGAGTTCCTCTCGATCGCCTCCCACGAGCTGAAGACGCCGCTCACCCCGCTGTCGCTGCAGATCCAGATCCTGACGCGCCGCGCGCCGGAGCTCTGCCCCGACAAGGAGCGCCTCGCGTGGCTCACGGACCGGCTCGGGCTCGTCCGCCGGCAGGGCGAGCGGCTGAGGCGGCTCGTCGACAACCTGCTCGACATCTCCCGGATCTCCGCGGGGCGCCTCGCCCTCGAGCTGGAGCCCGTCCGGCTGTCGGAGATCGCCCGGCAGGTGGTGGCCCGCTTCCACGAGGGCGGGGAGATCGCGGAGTCCGGGTCCCGGGTGACCGTGAGCGCGGGCGACGACGGCGCCGGCAACTGGGATCGGCTGCGGCTCGAGCAGGTCGTCGATAACCTCGTCTCGAACGCGCTCAAGTATGGTCAGGGAAAACCCATCGAGATCGCCGTCGACTCGGCGGGATCGAGCGCCACGCTCACGATCAGGGACCACGGTATCGGGATCGCGCCGGAGAACCTCGGTCGGATCTTCGGGCGGTTCGAGCGGGCCGTGTCGGCGCGGCACTATGGCGGTCTCGGCATGGGGCTCTACATCACGAGGCAGCTGGTCGAGGCGCTGGACGGCTCGATCGAGGTGAGCTCGGTCCTCGGCGAGGGCTCGACCTTCAAGGTCACCCTGCCGCTGGCCGGCCCTGCCGCCTCTCTGCCGGGGAGCAGGCCGGGCTCCGGGCGCGCCTGAGGCGATCGGCGCGAGCGGGCCGCGGGCCCGCGCCTGGCCGAAGCGCCACAGGACCCTGCTCCCTCGGGAAGAGAGCGAGTGCGCATGACGATGAGCCGTCCCAACAAGTGCATCCTGATCGTCGATGACGACGCCGCGATCCGCCAGACGTTGAGCGAGCTCCTGGAAGACGAGGGGTATCTGGTCGCGTCGGTCGCGAACGGGCGCGAGGCCCTGGACTACTTGCGGGACGACCCGTCGTCCATCTCGCTGGTCCTGCTCGATCTGATGATGCCGGTCATGGATGGGTTCCAGTTCCGGGCCGAGCAGAAGCGCGACCCGACGCTCGCCTCCACGCCGATCGTGGTGATGACCGCGCGCGGCGGGACGGACCGCGCCGGCATCGACGCGGACGCGGTGATCAGCAAGCCGTTCGACGTGCTCAAGCTGATGGACACCATCGAGCGGAGCTGCCGGAGGGAGTGACCCGCCTGCGCAGCCATCGAGTTGGCCGAGGTGCGGCGCGGGTAGGGCTCCTCACGGCGGGCTCCATGCGACCGCGAGCACGGCTGTCGTGAACAGCAGGGGCAAATCGGCAAGCGGCCCCATCGCCGCGGCGCCCGTCGCGAGCTCATCCGCCCGCATCACCCTCCGGGAGCGTTCCACCCATCAGGCCGCCATGAGAGCAAGTTCTCCACGCGGCGAATCGGAATGGCACAGGTTTTCGACGTGCTAAGATCAGCTCTTCTGTACAAGGACGTCGCCGGCGGATCTGCTGGACGGTTGTGTGAATGCTCACCGTGAGTGCGCAGATGGCAGATGGCCAATGGCAGCGACGAGAGGTGCTGGCGCGTACGCGGTAGAAATCATCGTGTAAAGCGCTGATGTGGGTAATCGCTCGGCGCCATGGCAGGGTGCCAGAGCGCGAAAAAGAAGACGCTCCGCGGGGGCGGCGGCGTTCGCCGCCTCGTTCGAGCCGAGCAGCGTAACCTTTGTTGTCAGGAGAAACCTCGATGAAGAGTCTCAGCTTCGCAGCGATTCTGGTCACGGTGTGCGCGGTGGCGGCCTGTTCGGATGACGGCGGTCCGGGCGGCGACGGCGGGGCGGGCGGCGGGGGCGGCGCGTCCGGCACCACCACCTCCTCCTCGTCGTCGACCTCGGCCGCCACGACGGGCACCGGGACGGGCGGCAGCGGCGAGGGCGGCAGCGGCGAGGGGGGCGGCGGCGAGGGCGGCGGCGCTGACTGCGCCACGCAGTGCATCGAGGACAATCAGCAGGGGGCCTTGGCGTTCCTCGAGCTGACGCTGGAGGCGTGCGGCTGTGCGGAGAGCGCTACGTGCGCCGGCGACTGCGACACGGACGAAGCGGAGACCGACGCCTGCGAGGACGATGGATCCGCCAACGTGCAGGGGCTCCTCGGAAACGAGGCGTGCCGGGCCTGCGTCGGCGGGCTCCAGGAAGACGCTTGCATCGATACATCCGCGGAGCAATGCGCCGCGAACGATGGGTGCGCCGCGTACATCACGTGCGTCTCCGAATGCCTGTGAGACCGTGAGACCGCGAGGGCGGCCTCGCGCCCCGAGGAAACAAGGCGAGGTCCGCCCGCGCGAAGCCCCCGCGAAGCGGCGCAGAGGTCCGGCCATCCCTGGCCGGACCTCTGGCCGGCGGCACTAGACCTCTCCCCGCGATCCAGCGATGTTCGCGAGCACCGCGAGCAGCTCCGCCGGCTCGATCGGCTTCGGGACATGGGTGTTGAACCCGGCCCGCAGGGCGCGCGTGCGGTCCTCGGTGCGCGCATAGGCGGTGAGCGCGACCGCCGGGGTCCGCCCGCCGCCCGCCGACGGGAGCGCGCGGATCTTGCGGATCAGCGCGTAGCCGTCCTCGCCGGGCATGGCGATGTCGGACACGAGCACGTCGGGCCGCAGCGCCTTGAGCGCGAGCAGCGCCTCGGCGGTGGAGGCCACCGCCGTCACGTGCGAGCCGCACTGCTCCAGCATCGTAACGAGGAGCTCGCGCGTGTCGTCCTCGTCGTCCACCACGAGCACGTTCAGCCCCTCGAGCTCCGGGGGGCGCTCGGTCCCGCCCGCGCCGGGCAGCGACACCCCCCGGCGATCCCGGGCGTGGCTCGGCGCCACCGCGAGCGGCAACCGCACGATGAACGTCGCGCCCCGCCCCTCGCCGTCGCTCTGCGCCTGGACCGTGCCACCGTGCATCTCCACCAGGCTCTTCACGATCGTGAGCCCGAGGCCCAGGCCCCCGTGCTTGCGGGTGGTGCCGCTCTCGGCCTGCCGGAACTGCTCGAACACGTAGGGCAAGAACGCGGGATCGATGCCCTGGCCGGTGTCGGACACGACGATCTCGGCCGACCCCTCGGAGCGCTCGAGCCGGACGCGCACGGCCCCTCCGCGCGACGTGAACTTGACCGCGTTGCTGAGGAGGTTCCAGACGACCTGCTGCAGCCGGCCCGCGTCCCCCGCGACGGGGCCCACCCCGGGCTCGAGGAGCGGCTCGAGCCGCACCCCCTTGGCGTCGGCGGCAGGGCGCACCACCTCGAGCGCGGCGTCGAGCACGGCCACGAGCTCGACCGGCTGCACCTCCAGCCGGAGCTTACCGGCCATGATGCGCGAGATGTCGAGTAGATCGTCGATCAGCTGCGCCTGCGCCTGCGCGTTGCGCTCCACCGTCTCCAGCGCCTTGTCGCGCCGATCCTCGGCGAGCTTGCCGGTGCGCAGCATCCGGACCCAGCCGAGGACGGCCGTGAGCGGCGTGCGCAGCTCGTGGCTCATCGTCGCCAGGAACTCGTCCTTCAGGTGGCTCGCGGCCTCGGCCTCCTCCCTCGCCGCCTGCGCCGCGGCGAGCAGGCCTTGCCGCTCCTCCTCCGCGCGCTTGCGCGAGGTGATGTCGAAGAACGAGGAGACGACGCCGGCCACCGCGCCGTCCGCGCGGCGGAGCGGCTGCGCGTTCACCGAGAGCCACAGGACCGAGCCGTCCTGCCGCTCCATGCCGAGCAGGACGGCCGACTGGGGCGCGCCGGTCCGGAGCGCGACCTGCGCGGGGAACATCTCGAACGGGAACGGCGAGCCGTCCTCGCGCACGAACCTGCACGCGGGATCCAGCATCGTCGACCCGACGATCTGCGCCACGGGCCGCCCGAGGATCCGCTCGGCGCTCGCGTTCGCGGTGCGGATCACCCCGCGCTCGTCCTGGAGCGTGATGCCCTCCTCGAGCGCGCTGATGATCACCCGGTAGCGCTCCTCGCTGTCCCGGAGCGCCCGCTCCGCCTCGAGCGCGTCGGTCTCGTCGCGCGTGATCAGCACCGCGCCGGCGGGCGATCCGTCGGCTTGCCGCAGCGGCGACGCGGTCCCGGCGAGCGCGCGGATCGAGCCGTCCGGGCGCGTCACGAGCCAGCGCGCGTTCTCGACCTTCTCGCCCCGGATCGCGCGGTAGAGCGGGTCCTCGTCGGGGCGCAGCGGGCGCCCGTCCAGCGCGAGCAGCCCATTGGCCCGGAGCGCCTCCATCGCGGCGCTCGCGTCCCGGGCGTACACCCCGTGCTGGCGCTGGGCCTCGCCGTTGCAGATGCGCAGCACCCCGCGCTCGTCCGCGGCCATGATGCCGTCGCCGCTCTGATCGATGAGGGCGCGCAGCAGATCGCGCTCCACCGCGGCGACGCGCTCGGCCCGCTCGGCCCGCTCGCGGAGCCGCTTCGAGCGAAGGAGCGCCCCGACGCGCGCCGACAGGGCGGCCGGGGGGCAGGGCTTGACCACGTAGTCGTCGGCGCCCGCGGTGAGCCCCTCGACGAGGTCCTGCTCGTGTCCCGCGACGGTCAGGATGAGGATTGGGAGCCCGACCGTGGCGGGGCGCGACCGGAGCAGGCCGCAGATCTCGGTGCCGGACATGCCCGGCATCACCTGGTCGAGCACGAGGACGTCGGGGAGCTCGCTGCTGGTCACGCGCTCCAGCATCACCGCGGCGTCCGTGAAGACCTGGACCTCGTGCCCGGCCGCGAGCGAGCGCGCCGCCATCTCGGCCTCCAGCGGCGAGTCATCGAGGATCCACACGACCGCGCGCCGCGCGCGCTCGCTCGGCGGCGGCTCCGCGCTCGCCTCCCGGTCGCCGCGCCCCGCCGGCGCCGCACCGCGCCGCGGCGAGGTGATCGGTTCGCGCGCCGCGTCCGCGAGCACGAAATCCATCGTTGTCCGCCGGTTCATGGTTCTCCAGGAGCAGCAGGGACCGCAACGCCCCTCTCCCGCGAGAGGCCGCTCTCCGGGTTGAAACCAGGGCGCGGAGAGGAATTGGCTCTGCGCGAGTCGTTACCGCCCAGTCTCATCTGATCGAGAGCCCACAGCGACGCAAGCCCCACGCGCGGAAAAGCGCGCTGCCGCGTTCCGCTGCTTCGCGCCGTCTCGACGCGCGCGCCTCCGCTCTGGCCTCGGTTCTGGCCTCGGTCCGGTTGCCGCGCGCGCCCTCGCCCGAGCTCCCGAGCGACGCGCCCCGCGGCGCCGGTGCCGGACGGACGCGGCGCAGCCGGCGCGGACCCGAACGCGCGCTCCTCGCCCGCGTGGCGTGAACCTCGGGGCCGGTCCGACGGGATTTCCCTGATTCGTCCGGGCTCGCTCGGGCGCGCAATTGACACCCAGCACGCGGGCCGGCTATGCCCTGGACCGAGTGTCGCTGTGGCAGAGATCCTCGTCGTCGACGACAGCAGGGTAATGCGTGAGATGGTCGTGGCCTGCCTGCGGGCCGAGCAGTATTCGTTCGCGCACGCGGCGAGCGGGCTCGAGGCGATTGAGACGCTCTCGCTCAGGCCGTTCGATCTCGTGGTGCTCGACCTGAACATGCCCGATATCGGAGGGCTCGAGGTCATCGAGTTCATCCGGGGCCAGGACAAGCTGCGGAGCCTGCCGATTCTGGTGGTGACCACCCGGGGTGATGAGGAGTCCCGGGCCCGCGCGCTCGGCGCGGGTGCCTCGGAGTTCATGACGAAGCCGTTCACGCCCGACGCCATCCTGGCCAGCGTGCGAGCGCTCCTCGGGGAGCGCGTCGCGGGCGCGGGATGAGCGACGCGCTCGATGTGAACGAGTTCGTCGCCGGCTACCTCGTCGAGGTGGAGGAGCACCTCTCCGCGTCGACCGCGAACCTCCTCGCCGCCGAGGCGGCCCTCCGCACCGGCGAGTCGAACCCGCGGGCGGTGCGCGAGCTCTTCCGCTCTCTCCACACCATCAAGGGCCTCTCCGCCATGGTCGGCGTGGAGCCGATCGTGGACATCGCCCACGCGATGGAGACCGTGCTCCGGGCGGTGGACCGGGCCGCCGGCAGCCTCTCCGCGCCGTCGATCGAGGTGCTGCTCCGCGGGCTCCGGGCCATCGAGGAGCGGACCCGCGCCCTCGCCGGGAAGCAGCCGGTGCCGCCCGCGGCGCCCGCGCTGCTCGACGCGCTCTCCGCGCTCGATCTCGCCGCCGCGCCGTCCCCGCCCGCGCCGACGATCAGCGCCGACCCCGAGATCCTCGCGAAGCTCGGGCCCGGCGAGCGGGTGCAGCTCGCGCAGGGCGTGGCCGCCGGTCGGCGCGCGCTGCGGGTCGATTTCGTCCCGTCGCCAGCGCGCACGGCCGAGGGGATGAACATCACGGCCGTCCGCGAGCGCGTCGGCAAGCTCGCCGAGATCGTCAAGGTCGTCCCGCTCTCGGTCCCGGCCAGCGACAGGGCGCCGGGCGGCATCGCCTTCGCGCTCCTCGTCCTCACGAGCGCGCCCGACGAGGAGATCGCGCGGGCCGCGGGCGCCGACGGCGTCCGCCCGCTCACGGTGGCGCCGCCCGTCCCGCTGGCCGTCGCGGCCCTGGCCGAGGCCGAGCCGGAGGAGCCGGCGGACCGGGAGCCGCAGCTCCGCGGCGTGGTGCGCGTCGAGGTGGCGCGCCTCGACGACGCGCTCGACAAGCTGTCGGCGCTCGTCGTCACGCGCTTCCGGCTCGCCCGGGCGGCCGCCGATCTGCGCGCCCGCGGGGTGGACGTCCGCGACCTGGCGGAGATCCTGCGCGAGCACGACCGCCAGCTGCGCGACCTCCGCGGCGCCATCATGCGCGCGCGCATGATCTCGGTGACGGAGCTCCTCGAGCGCGTGCCGCTCGTCGTCCGCGGCCTCGGCCGCGCGACGGGCAAGCAGGTGCGGATCGAGATCGACGCGGGCAAGGCGGAGCTCGACAAGGCGGTCGCGGAGCGCATCTTCCCGGCGATCGTGCACCTGCTCCGCAACGCGGTCGATCACGCGCTCGAGCCGCCCGCGGAGCGTCGGCGGCTGGGCAAGCCCGAGGAGGGCGTCGTCCGGGTCTCCTGCTTCGAGCGCTCCAACAACCAGCTCGAGCTCAGCGTCGCCGACGACGGGCGGGGCATCGACCGCGCGCTCGTCGCGGCGCGGGCCGGCCGCCCCGCGCCGGACAGCGACGCGGCGCTGCTCGACCTCATCACCCTGCCCGGGCTGTCGACGCTCGACCAGGCGACGAAGACCAGCGGCCGCGGGCTCGGGATGGACATCGTGCGGCGCATCGCCGTGGAGCAGCTCGGCGGCGAGCTCTCCGTGAGCACGGCGCGCGGCGCCGGCACCACCTTCACCCTCCGCATCCCGCTCACGTTGACCATCGTGGACGCCTTCTCCTTCCTGTGCGGAGACCAGCCGTTCGTGACGCCCGTCGCGGGCGTGGAGGAAGTCATGGAGATCGACGCGGCCCGCATCTTCCGCGGTCCGGCGCCGGGCCGCGCCCGGGGCGGCGCGGAGCTGCCGGCCCTGGGCCCCGCACGGGGTGCTGCAGAGTTGCCAGCGCCGGGCCGCGCCCGGGGCGGTACGGAGCTGCCGGCCCTGGGCCCCGCCCGAGGTGCTGCAGAGCTGCCAGCGCCGGGCCGCGCCCGGGGCGGTACGGCGTTGATCGAGCGGCGCGGCGAGGTCGTGCCGCTCGTCGACCTCGGCGCGCTCTTCGAGCTCGTGGCCTCGTCCGCGACCAGGGCGCTCGTCGTGCGGCGCAACGGCGCGCCCTTCGCCTTCGGCGTGACCCGCGTGCTCGGCCAGCAGGAGGTGGTCGTGCGGCCGCTCGAGGACCCGCTCGTCAAGGTGCCGGGCGTGTCCGGCTCGACCGATCTCGGCGACGGCCGCCCCACGCTCGTCCTCGACCTCGTGAGCCTCAGCGGGCGGCTCTCCGCCGGCCAGGGCGGCCGCGCGGGCCTGGTCCGGGTGGCCTCATGAGCGACCTGCACGTGGTCCTGAAGGTGGCGGACACCGAGTACGCGATCTCGGCGGCCGACGTGCTCCACATGGAGTCGTTCACCGGCGCGACCCGGGTGCCGGGCACGCGGCCGTACGTCGGCGGCCTCATCCAGATCCGCGGCCGCGTCGTGCCGGTCGTGGATCTGCGCGCCCGGTTCGGGCTCCCCACCGTGGAGCCCACGCTGGACTCGCGCGTCATCGTCGTCCAGCGCGGCGGCCGCACCGTGGGCCTCCTCGTGGACAGCGCGCGGGAGGTCGTCAACATCGCCGCCGACGAGCTGCGGGCGCCCCCCGAGGTCATGGCGGAGGAGAGCGCCGGGTTCGTGAGGGCGGTCGCGAAGCTCGGGAAGCGGCTCGTCATGCTCGTCGACGTCGGCAGGATCATCGGTGAGGAGCAGGATCATGGCAGTTGATGCAATCGCGGACATCGACGGCGCGCTCGCGCGGGCAGAGCAGACCGAGCGCTCGCTCCGTCAGGCCATCACGGCCGTGGCCGGCGTCGAGCAGGCGGCCGCGCGGCTCGCCGCCGCCGGCGCGGAGCACGCCGCCGCCGGCAGGCAGCAGGGCGCCGCGGCGGGCGCGCTCGCGGGCGAGATCGAGGAGGCGGCGGCCGCGGCGCAGGCGCTCGCGCGGTCGGGGCAGCGCATCAGCGACGCCGCCGCCGAGGTCGCGCAGGGCGCCGAGGGCACGACGAGCGGCCTCGGGACGCTCGCCCCCGCGCTCGCGGGCGTGAGGGGCGACGCCGAGGCGCTCGCCGGCTCCGCGGAGACGACCGCGGCGGCGCTCGAGGAGATCGCCCGCTCGGTGAAGTCGGTGAGCGCCAGCGCCGAGGAGCTCGCGTCCTCGAGCGAGGAGCTCCTCGGCTCCGTGTCGGTGACGAGCGGCGCCGCCGACGAGGCGGCGGCCCGCGGCGAGAGCAGCGCCGCGGCGCTCGAGCAGATCGGGGCCACCATCGAGGAGATGTCGAAGGGCATCGCGCGCATCTCGGCCGACGCGCGGGGGTTCGGGTCGCAGATCTCGACCATGGCCGGCGCCGTCGCGGGCGTGAGCGGCTCCCTCGATCGCGTCGCGCGCGACGCCACCGAGATGGCGAGCGCGGTCGAGGAGACCGCCGCGACCGCGGAGCAGATGGCGCGGTCGATCCGCGGGGTGGCGGAGAGCGCGAAGGCGCTCGACGCGAGCGCGTCGTCGACCGCGAGCACGATCACCGAGATCGCGAGCTCGGTCGAGGAGGTCGCGGCCACGGCCGAGAAGAACGCGGCGACCATCGAGGCCAACGCGGTCGCCGCCGAGGAGCTCGCGCGGACCGCGCAGCAGGTCGCGCAGAGCGCCGACCAGATCAGCGGGCTCGCGGCCGGCAACGCCGCCGCCTCGTCGCAGGTCGAGGGCACCACGCGGCGGATCGTCTCCATCGTCGAGACCGCGCGCGCGACCGCCGAGCAGGGCGTCGCGACCGCGCGCCAGGGCGCGGCGACGGTGGGCAGGTCCATCGCCGGCCTCGGCAGCATCCGGCAGGCGATGGTCGACTCCGCGTCGGTCATGAAGGAGATGGGCAAGCGGGCCGAGGAGATCGGCGACATCGTCCAGACGATCAACCTGATCGCCGACCGCACGAACCTCCTCTCGCTCAACGCCAGCATCGAGGCCGCGCGGGCAGGGGAGCACGGCCGGGGCTTCGCCGTCGTCGCCGAGGAGATCCGGAACCTCGCGGACCGTGCCGCCGTCTCGAGCGCCGAGATCGCCAAGATCGTCCGCGCGCTCCAGGCGAGCGCCCGCGAGGCGGTGGCCGCCTCGACCGAGGGCGTGAAGGTCGCGGACGAGGGGACCCGGCTCGCGGGCGACGCCGATCGGGCGCTCGCGTCCATCCTGCAGGGCGTCGAGGAGCTCGGCCGCTCGATCCGCGACATCGACCGGGCGAACGCCGATCAGGTGCAGGCGGTGGGCTCCCTGACGCAGACCGCGACGCGCATGAGCGAGGAGGGCAGGGCGGTCGCGCGCTCCGCGGCCGAGCAGACCAAGGCGGTCCAGGCGCTCGCGCAGGGGAGCGCCGAGATGCGGCGCATGGCCCGGCAGACGAAGGAGGCGACCGCCGAGCAGGCGCGCGCGCTGCGCGACGCGGTGAAGCTGAACGCGCAGCTCACGTCGAGCGCCGAGCGCGTGTCGCGGGCGATGGAGGAGCAGGCGACGGGGGCGTCGCAGCTCGCGAAGGTCGCCGCGCAGATGCGCGCGCTGACGCATCAGACCAGCACCGCCATGGTCGAGCAGACCCGCGCCCTGGCCGGGGTCATGGCGCTCACGCAGGAGGCCGCGGGCGCGTCGCAGCGGATGGTCGCCGGCCTCGCGGAGCAGGCCGGCGGCGCGGCCGAGGTCGCGCGCGCCATGGACGACATCCGGAAGATGTCCGCCCAGTCGGCGCGGGGGATCGGCGAGCAGGCGCGGGCCGCGAAGCAGCTGGAGGCGTCCGCCCGCCAGGTCGCGCGGCTCGCGGCGGCGGTGACCGCCGCCACGGCGGACCAGACCAAGGCGACGGCGTCCCTCGCGAAGGAGGGGGAGTCCGTGCGCCGGATCGCCAAGCAGACGGCGCGGGCGGTGGCCGATCAGGCCGAGTCCATCGCGGCGCTCGCGTCGGGCGCGAGCCGGCAGGCGGCGTCGCTCCAGGGCGTCGTCAGGGCGGCCGCCGAGCTGTCGACCCGGAGCGAGCAGCACGCCGCGTCGCTCGCCCGCCTGCGCGAGCCGGTCCGGGAGGTCGCCGCCGCGGCGGCGCGGCAGGCGAGGGACTCCGGCGCGGTCGCGGCCGACGCCGGCCACGTGCTCGATCAGGTCGGCCGGATCCGGCATGCGAGCGCCGAGCACGTGGACGCGGTCGCGGGGGTCGCCGCCGCGGTCGCGCAGCTCAGGGCGAACGGCGGCCAGCCCCACGCCCCGCCGGAGACCTCGTGATCTCCCGTCGCCCCGCGCTCTCCGTCTCGGACGCGGAGCGGCAGCGCGTCGAGCAGGTGGACCGGCTCGCCTCCTCCGGGCCCGAGGGGGTGCCGGCGCTCATCGACATGCTCGCGGATCCGAGCTGGACCGTGCGGCGGTCCGTCGTCGCGTCGCTCGCCGCGCTCGGCGACGCGGCCGTGGGGCCGCTCTGCGCGTGCCTCTCCGCGCGGCGGGACAGCGAGGCGCGCATCGCCGCCAACGTCGACGCGCTCGTCGCGTCGCTCGGCGACGTCGACGACCCCGTGCTCGCGCTGACGCGCGACCCTCGCCCCGCGGTCGTCGCCGACGCGGCGCAGATCCTCGGCCGCCGCAGCAGCGCGAAGGCGATCCCCCGGCTCGCGGAGCTCACGTCGCACGTCGACGACAACGTCGCGGTCGCCGCGATCGAGGCGCTCGGCCGGGTCGGCGGCCGAGCGGCGGTCGACGCGCTCGTGAGCGCCGTCACGAGCGGCAATTTCTTCCGCGTCTTCCCGGCGATCGACGTGCTCGGCCGCAGCGGCGACCCGCGCGCGATCGCCCCGCTCTCGGCCCTGCTCGACGATCCGCGCTACCTCCTCGAGGCGGCGCGGGCGCTGGGCCGCACCGGCAGCCGGAGCGCCGTGGCGCCGCTGATGCGCCTGCTTGGCCGCCCGAGCGACGCGGTCGCGCGCGTCGCCGCGGGGGCGCTCGCCGAGCTGCGCGAGCGGTACCGCGAGCGCTACGGGACGGCCGCGCCCATCGACGAGGCGCTCCGGGGCGAGGCGCCCGCGCCCGGCGCGGCGCGGCGGCTCTCGCAGAGCCTCGCCGGGGCGGATCCGGCCGAGCAGGTGCTCATCTGCAGCGTGCTCGGCGCGATCGGCGGCGAGGACGTCCTGCTCGACCTGACGCGCCTGCTCGACGCCGAGCCCCCGGTCGCGAGCGCCGCGGCGGAGGCGCTCTTCCAGCTCTCCCGGAGCGCCGACTCCCGGGTGCTCGCGGCGCTGCGCGACGGCGACAGCTCCCGCCGGCTCCTGCTCCTGCCGCTCGTCCGGGGCGCCGCGGCCGCGGGCGACGTGGAGCGCTGCCTCGCGGATCCGGACCCGGAGGTCCGCGCGGCGGCCTGCGACGCGCTCGCGCGGATCTCGGAGCCGAGCTCGGCGCGCGCGCTGTTCCGACTGCTCGACGACCCGAACCCCCGCGTCGTCCACGCCGCGACGACCGCGATCCAGTGCCTCGGCGGCCCCGACGTCGAGGCGCTCGCCATCGCCGCGGCCCGCGAGGGGACCCCGTCCGTGCGGCGGACGGCGCTGCGGATCCTCGCCTACTTCGCGCCCGCCTCGGCGCTGCCGATCTTCCTCGAGGGCGTCCGCGACCCCGACCTGCGGACGCGCGAGCGCGCGATCCACGGCCTCGCGTCCTTCGCGCAGCCGGAGGCGATCGAGGCGCTCGCCGCGCTCGCCGCCGACGCGTCGGAGCGGGTCCGGGCGGTGGCGATGCGTGCGCTCGGGCAGTCGCAGCGGGCGCCGCGCGTCGTCGACGCGCTCCTCGCGGGGCTCGGCGACGAGGACGCGTGGGTCCGCTACTACGCCTGCCAGGCGCTGGGGAAGCTCGGGTGCGAGGAGGCGGCCGGGCTCATCGCCGAGCGGCTCCGGGACGAGAGCGGCCAGGTGCGCGTGGCGGCGATCGAGGCGCTGTCGGCGATCAAGGGCGATCTCGCGCTCGCGGCGCTGGAGCAGGCGGCGCAGGCGAGCGACACGGACATGCGGCGCTCGGCGCTGATCGGGCTCGGCATCGCCGGGCGGGCGGAGTCGCTGCCGACGTTGCTCGGCGCGCTCTCGTCGCCGGACGTGGCGACCCGGCTGGTCGCGGTCTCGGCGATCTCCGGCTTCTCGTCGCCCGAGGTCCTGCCGGCGCTCGTGCGCGCGGCGGGCGACCCCGACGAGAGCGTGCGCGCCGCGGCGACCAGCTTCATCGCGGGGCGGGCCGGGGTCGACGCGACGCTGAGCCTCATCGCGCTGCTCGTCGCCTCGCCGGCGCAGGGCCCGCTCCTCGCCGCCCTGTCCACGCCGGTGCCGGGGCGCGTCGAGGGCATCCTCGAGGCGCTCGGGACGGCGGACGACGAGCTCTCGCCCGTCCTCACCGCGGCGCTCGCGCGGATGCGGCAGCCCGCGGGGCACGCCGCGCTCCTCGAGGCGCTCGGCCTGCCCTCCGCGCCGGCGCGGAAGGCGGCGGCCACGACGCTCGCCGCGGTGGCCACGCGGGAGGGGTTCGCCGCGGTCGAGCACGTCTCGCGGACCGATCCGGACCCGGAGGTGCGGCGCGTGGCCGCGTCCGTCCTCTCGCAGTGGGCATGACGCCGTGGGTATGACGAGCCGCCTCCCCATCTCGCCGCAGGTCTTCGCGATCTTCAGCGCGCTCATCGCCGAGAAGATCGGCATCCACTACGACGCGGGCGATCGCGAGCTGCTCGGCGACAAGGTCTCGGTGCGCGCGATCGACGCCGGCTTCGACTCGCTGCTCGATTACTACTACTTCCTCCGGTACGACCCCGCGGGCGCGGCCGAGCTGGACGCGCTGATCGACGCGCTCGTCGTGGGCGAGACGTACTTCTTCCGCGAGCTCGCGCAGCTCGAGGTCGCGGTCGCGGAGCTCGTCGCGCCGCGCGTCTCGGCGGGGAAGCGGCCGCGGATCTGGTCGGCGGCCTGCTCGACCGGCGAGGAGCCGTTCACGATCGCGATGCTCCTCGCCGAGCGGGGCCTGCTCGGCAAGGTCGATCTCGTCGCGAGCGACATCAGCGCGCGGGCGCTCTCGCGCGCCCGGGCCGGGGTGTACGGGCCGCGCTCGATCCGGAGCAACGCCCCGCCGCCCCCGTTCGCCACCCGGTGGCTGGAGGTGACGCCCGACCGGGTCGTCGTGAGCGCCGCGCTGAAGGAGGCGATCGACTGGCGGCGGATCAACCTGCTCGAGGCGTCCGACGCCGCGTCGCTCGGGCAGTTCGACGTCATCGTCTGCCGCAACGTGCTCATCTACTTCCACGACAACACGGCGCGGTGGGTGGTCGCGAACCTCTCGGGGGCGCTCGCCTCGGGCGGGGCCCTCCTGGTCGGGATCTCCGAGTCGCTGCTGCGGCTTGGCACCGCGCTCGCCTGCGAGGAGCGGGGCGGCGTGTTTCTCTACCGGAAGACCGCGCAATGAAGAACCCGGCTGTCCGCGTGCTCGTGGTCGACGACTCCGCCTTCGTGCGCAAGGTCCTGCGCCAGGTCCTCGGCGCGAACGCCGCGATCGAGGTCGTCGACACGGCCATGGACGGCCTGGACGCGCTGGAGAAGATCGAGCGTTACAAGCCCGATGTGGTCACGCTCGACCTCGTGATGCCGAACCTCGACGGCATCGGCGTGCTCGCGTCGCTGCCGCGCGAAGGCGCCCCGCGGGTCGTCGTGGTGAGCAACGCCGAGGCGGACAGCGAGCTCGGCGTCAAGGCGCTGCAGCAGGGCGCGGTCGATCTCGTCGAGAAGCCGACGTCGCTCGCGACCGATCGCCTCTTCGAGCTCTCGGACGAGCTGGTCCGCAAGGTGCTCGCCGCGGCCGAGGCGCGGGTCCACCGTCAAGGCCCGCGCCCGCAGCCGCCGCCCGTGCCCGGCGCGATCCCCGCGCTGCCGCGCGCGCGCCTCGTCGTGATCGGCACGTCCACCGGCGGCCCCCAGGCGCTGACGCGGCTCTTCGCGGCGATGCCCGGCGATTTCCCGGTCCCCATCGTCGTGGCGCTGCACATCCCCGCCGGGTACACGGAGTCCCTCTCGCGCCGCCTGAACGACGCGAGCGCCCTCTCGGTCGTCGAGGCCTCGGACGATCTCCAGCTCCGGCCCGGGCTCGCGGTCATCGCGCGCGGCGGGGCGCACCTCGAGGTCCGGCGCCACCGGGACCGCGCCAGCGTCCGCTTCGCGGAGGCGTCCAGGGCGTCGCTGTACTGCCCGTCGGTCGATCTGCTCTTCGCGAGCGCCGCCGCCGAGTTCGGGTCGGGCGTGCTCGGGGTCGTGCTGACGGGCATGGGCGACGACGGCCTGGAGGGGTCGAGGGCGATCCACAAGGTCGGCGGCAGGATCCTCGCCGAGGCCGAGTCGTCCTGCGTCGTCCACGGCATGCCCCGCCGCGTGGTGGAGGCCGGGCTCGCCGCGGCCGAGGCGCCGATCGACGAGATGCCCGCGGCCATCCTGCGGCACCTCTGACGCCGGGCGGCCGGCCCGTCAGAGCGGCCAGTAAACGACCTTTCCCTCGATCTCCTGGAACGTGGCCGCGTTGCCGTCCTGGGAGACGATGAAGGCGATCCGCTCCGGGTACCCCGCCACGAACGCCGCAGCCGCGCGGTGGCGGGTGCCGCGCGCGTCGAGGCTCAGGCTCACGTCCATCCGCTGGTCGGGGGTCGCGGCGTACACCTCGGAGATGATCGACCGCGGCGGGGGCAGCTTTGCGCCGAACGCGAGCACGTCGAGGCCGTGGCCCATCACCACCGCGCCGTCGACGGTCGTCAGCCGGACGATGAGGTCGAGCAGCCGATTGAGGCGCTCGGAGCTCTTGAACCGGTGGTCCGTGCCGCGCGCCGCCCCTTCCGCCGCGGGCTTCTTCCCGTCTACCTGCCGCTCGCTCGGCGGCTGGCTCTCGCGCGCGGCGGAGACGGAGAGCTCGAGGATGGCCGAGCCGACGCACAGGGCGGGATCCAGCCGCTTGACCTCGGTGTCGAACGGATTCCCCTCCTCGCCGAACAGCTGCGGCAGGCCCTCGCCCGGCCCGAGCACGACGAGCAGCCCGCCGCGCCCGAGCTCGACCATCCCTTCCACGATGCGCAGGAGATACTTGCTCACGCGGCGGCCCTGCGGCCTCGCGAGGTCCCGGAGGACGGCCCGCTCGATGGAGTCGAGCTGCGGCCGGTTCTTTGGCATCCACGTCCGCACGGCGCCGCGCTCGTAGCGGACGATCTCCCACTCGCCGCGGTACACGGCCACGACGCCGGGCTTCGGCACCACCACGCGCACGAGCTGATCGAGCTCGAAGGAGCGCCGGCTATGCGGCGTCGCGATGCCGGCGATCACGAGCGACCCGCCCTGCGGCACCACGGACAGGAAGGAGCGCGGCCACGCGCACGCCGAGGCGAGGTTGGCGACGTGCTCCACGTCGAAGGCCACGGCGGAGCCGAACCGCACGAGATCCCACGCGGGCTCGTCGACCTCGAGGTCGGCGAGGCTCCCGGCGAACACGACGCCGACCGGGTTGAGCCGCCCCTCTTCGGTCGCCATGGAGGCGAAGAACATCGTCTCGATCAGCTCGGTGAGGACGGCGGCGAAGGGGGGCGGCGGCGCCGCGCCCGGTTCGACCTTGCCCTTGCACGAGAGCGTCTGCGCCGCGAGCTGGGGCTGCTCCTGCAGATCGAGAAATGCGGCCGTGACATCCGCAGGATACTTGAGGCGCATGAGCTCGGTATACCATCCTGCGCCATCGGCGGTCAGGCCGACGGCTGCGTGCGGGCTCGGCCCGCCGCCCCGGCGGTGAGCGCCGCGGCGGCGTGCGGTCCGGCCACGTCGCGCGGCGTCACGCGGCCCGGCGAGAGCCGCTCGCCTTTCGCTTCGACGTCTCCGCCTTTCGCGGCTTCGCGCCGGCGCTCTCCCGTTTGTGGTCGCTCGCGTCGTTGGCGACCTTCGCGCCCTTCTGGCCGAGGCTCTTCTTGAGCAGCGCGATGAGGTCGACCGTGCCGGTGTCGCGCGGCTTCTCCTCCTCCTCCGGCTCCGCGGGCGTCGTGGTCTGACCGGATTTCACCTTCTTCTCGATCATCTTCATCACGTCGTCGCGGTACTCATCCTTGTATTTCTCCGGCTTCCAGTCGGTGGCCATCTCGGCCACGAGCCGCTCGGCCATCTCGAGCTCCCGCTTTCCGAGCCCCTTTGCGTCGACATCCATCTCGGGCAGGTCGAGCTCTTCATCGGAGCGGAGCTCGTGCGCGAACCGCAGCAGGTTCAGCACGAGCGCGCGGCCGTGCGGCCGCACCGCGGCGATGTGCTCGCGCGTCCGGATCACGACCTTCGCGATCCCGACCTTCCCCGTCTTCCGCAGCGCCTCGCGCAGGAGCACATACGCCGTCACCGACGACTTCTTCTTGCTGTTCGTCGACGCGGGGGCGAGGTAGTACGGCTTCTCGTAGTACATCGGGTCGATCTCCGAGGCGTCGACGAAGTCGAGGATGTCCACGGTCTGCGTCGCCTCCACGTTCGCGCGGCGCAGGTCCTCGTCGGACATGACCACATACTCGCCCTTCTCGTAGGGATAGCCGCGGACGATATCGTCCCAGCTCACCGGCTCGCCCGTCTCCCGGTTCACGCGCTCGTAGCGGATCGGCGTCATGTTGCGCCGGTCGAGCTGCGTGAAGTGGAGCTCGTTGGGCTCCTCCGCGGGGTAGAGGGCGACCGGGATCTGCACGAGCCCGAAGCTGATACTCCCTTTCCAGATGCTGCGAGGCATGCGCTCTCCTTCGACCCAAGAGGTCCGTTTCAGGTCCGTGCCGGGAGGCAATGCAAGCCAGCGGCCGACGGCGCGATCCCCGAGGTCCCGCGCGCCGCGCCCGTCCCGGCCGCTCCCGGCCCGCCGCTCCGCGGCGCCGCCGGGGCCGGCGTCGCGTTTCGCCACAGCGGGCTGAGCGCGCGGCGATTGCTGCCCCGCTGGCCTTGGCCCGCTGTATAACCCGCGGTCTCTATGCCGCGGCGGACCCACGACCTCCACGGAGCTGCGCCGGACAACAGCCGGACCGCGCTCCTCCTCATCGACGTCATCAACGACCTGGAGTTCCCGGAAGGCGACCAGCTGCTCGCCCACGCCCTCCCGATGGCGCACCGCGTCCGGGCGCTGAAGCAGCGGTGTCGCGACGCGGGCATCCCCGCGGTCTACGTGAACGACAACTTCGGCCGCTGGCAGTCCAACTTCCACCGGCAGATCGAGCACTGCCTGGAGGAGGGCGTCCGCGGCCGGGAGATCGCGGCGCTGCTGCGGCCCGGAGAGGAGGATTATTTCGTGCTCAAGCCCAAGCACTCGGGCTTTTACGGCACCACGCTCGAGATCCTGCTCGAGTCCCTCGGCGTGCAGACGCTGATCCTCACCGGCATGGCGGGGAACATCTGCGTCCTGTTCACGGCGAACGACGCTTACATGCGCGATTACCGGCTGCTCGTCCCGTCGGACTGCGTGGCCTCGGAGAGCGAGGAAGACAACCGCTACGCGCTCCGCCAGATGCAGCGCTTCCTCAAGGCCGACGTCGCGCCGTCCGACGAGGTCGACCTCGAGCGGCTGCCCGCCTGACGCCTTCGGGGGGGCCGGGCGTCGGACGGGCAGCTGCCGAGGTCAGGTGTTCCGCAGGGGCGCTACGCTCAGGCGACGGCCCGCTGCTTCGACGAGAGGCCCTCTTCGGTGAGGACCGCGATGTCGGTCGCGCCGCCGCGCTCCAGGACCTGCTTGGCGAGCGCGCGCTCGTTGCCGTTCTCGACGTGGACCGAGATCAGGATGTTGCCGCCCTTGATCTTGCCCTCGTACTGCTTGGCCTCGACCTCGGGGATGCCGAGCCCGATGAGGGCGCCGGTCACGCCGCCGACCGCCGCGCCCGCCGCGGCGCCGCTCAGCGCGGCCATGATCGGGCCGGCCGCGATGAAGGGCCCGAGGCCGGGGATGGCGAGCGCGCCGATGCCGGCGAGCAGGCCGATGGTCCCGCCGATCGCGCCGCCGGCGCTGGCGCCCGCGGTCGCGCCCTCGGGCGCCTTCGTGTTCTTCTCGTGCGCGAAGTCCCGCGTGCCGTGCTTGTCGGGGAACAGCGCCGAGATATCGCTGGACATGAAGCCGGCGCGCTGGAGCTCGCCGACGATGATGTCTGCCTGAGCGAGCGTGCTCACGAGGCCCAGGACCGCTTTCTTCGTTGCCATGGTGTCTTCCTTTCAGCCTTTCAGACTGGTTCAGTCAACGTCAACTTCGAGCTGGTTGTCGACCCGCTGGACGCCCGGGATCCCCTTGGCGACCGCCTCGATGTCGGCCTTTTCCTTGTCGCTCTTCACCGGGCCGCGCAGCGTGACGACCTGCCCGTTGGTGATGATCTTGACGTTCTTGGCGTTCATCGACAGCGTGTCGCTCGCCACCACCGCCTGGCGGATCTTCTGTGTGATCGTGCGATCGGTCTCGTTCTCGCCTTGATCCCCGGGGGTCAGCGCGGCGGGATCGCGATCGCGATCGTTCTTGTCCGTGTTGTCGGCGGCCGCGGGGGTGGGGTTGTTCGCCCGCTGGGCGACCTCGCCCGGCACCGTCGCGGTGTTGTTGTCCGAACGCGTCGTGCCTTCTGCTCTGTCGCAGCCGACCGCGGCAGCGACAGAGAGAGACATCAGCAGAAAGAGTTTCGCTGTGTTCATGCCCGGACGACGTCGCAAGGCTCGGGCCACCTCGGGCCGAGAGCGCCTGTCGGCCCACGGCTGTGGCCGGGGCGGAACATGAACGCCGCTACCCCTGAACAGGAGTTGTCTTTTTCTGCGCCGCATCGTGGGCGGCCCGCTCGCGCGCCGCGAGCGCGGCGCTGAGCGGCCGGCGAGCTCATGACTAGCGAAGGCCGGAGTGCCTCAGGTGGGGCGAACTGCCCCGTGCCGGCCGCGTCAAATTCAGGAGAACTTGCCATCTCGGACGAAACCGAGCCGCGCGAGGTTGCCTGTGGCGGATAAAGCGTGTGGGCGGAGGTGCTCAGTCGCCGCGGGCGCTCGTCGGGCCGCCGCTCGGGGGCTCGGCCGAGGAGCGCTCGGTCGAGCGTTCTGCCGGGCGTTCTGCCGGGCGTTCTGCCGGAGGCCCTTCCGGTCGCTGGATCCCGAGCCGCCGCAGCTTCCGGTAGAACGTCGCCCTCGACATGCCCGCGTCGCGCGCGGCCTGCAGCGCGTTCCAGCCGGTGCGCTCGAGGGCGGCGAGCAGCGCGGCGCGCTCGTCGGGGAGGGCGCGGGGCGCGCCGCGGCCGCCGCCTTCGCGCGAGCGCGGGAGGTCCACGTCGTCGGGGCCGATCCTGCGGCCGTCGCAGAGCACGACGGCCTTCGTGATCACGTTCTCCAGCTCGCGCACGTTGCCGGGCCAGCCGTGCTGGCTGAGCCGCCGCAGCGCCTCGCGGGAGAGCTGCGGCGCCGGGCGGCCGAGCTGCTCCGCGGCGCGGCGCACGAAGTGGAGCGCGAGCTCCGGCAGGTCCTCCAGCCGGTCGCGCAGCGGCGGCAGCCGGATCTGCACCACCGCGACGCGGTAGTAGAGGTCCTCGCGGAAGCGCCCGCGCGCGGTCTCGGCGAGCAGATCGCGGTTCGTCGCGCAGACGAGGCGGAAGTCCACGCGCACGGCCTCGGCGCTGCCGACGGGGCGGACCTCGCGCTCCTGGAGCACCCGGAGCAGCTTCGCCTGCACCTCGAGCGGCATCTCGCCGAGCTCGTCGAGGAACAGCGTCCCGCCGCGCGCCGCGACCACGAGGCCGGTCCGGTCCCGGTCGGCCCCCGTGAACGCGCCGCGGACGTGGCCGAAGAGCTCCGACTCGAGCAGCGCGGCGGGGAGCGCGGCGCAGTTGATCCCCATGAACGGGCCGCTCTTGCGCGGGCCGGCGAAGTGGATGGCGCGCGCGACGAGCTCCTTGCCGGTGCCGCTCTCGCCGGTCACGAGCACGCTGACCGGCGTGTCGACAACGCGGTCGAGCGTCGCGAACACCGCGCGCAGGGCGGGGCCGCGCCCCACGATGGCGCCGTAGTCGTAGCGGTGCTCCAGGGCCTGCTGGCGGACGAGCACCTCCTCTTGCAGCCGGTCGATCTCGGCGGCCTGCCCGCGCAGGAGCTCCTCGACGCGGCGCCGCTCGGCCTCGAGCTCCACGGTGCGGCGGCGCAGGTCGTCGACGAGCCGCGCGTTGCGCAGCGCGAGCGCGACCTGGTCGGCGAAGGCGAGGAGCAGGTCGACGTCGTCGGGGGCGAAGCGGGCGCGCCGGAAGCGGTTGTCGAGGTAGAGCGCGCCGAGCACGCCGTCCGGCGAGCGGATCGGCACGGCGATCACGGAGCGGAGCCGCATGGCGTGCACCGACGCGTGCTCGCGGAACCGCGGATCGTCCTGGGCGTCCACGGTGACGACGGGCTCCTGCGCCGCGATGGCGCGCTCGGCGATGCTGTAGCTGAACTTGAGGTGGCTCCTGCCGACCTTCTCGCGGTCGACGTTGCGCGCGACGGCCACGCGGAGCTCGCCGCCGGGCTGCTCGAGCAGCACGAAGCCGCGTTCGGCGGCGGTGAGGTCGATGGCGGCGTCCATGGCCATCGCGAGGATGTCGGCGATCTCGACGGAGGAGTTGAGCTTGCGGAACATCGCGAGGAGCCGCTCGAGCTTGGCGGCGCGCTCGGTCGCGGGCTGCGCCTCGGGGCCGGCGGCCGCCCCGGGCGGCGCGGCGGTGTTGGCCGGGGCGGGCCGGGCGGCGCGGCGGCGGGGGTGGTTCCAGAAGGCGTGCTGGAGGGCTTCCGGCAGCGAGCGCGCCATGGCGGTCCAGGCGGCGGTGGCGCGCTGCCGCTGGGCCGCCGCGGCCTCGGGCTCGCCGGCGAGCTCGGCGGCGTCGGCGAGCGCCAGGCGGACGTCCGCGATGAGGTCGGGCTGGGCTGCCCGCTCGGCGAGGCCGAGGGCGCGCTCGAGGAGCTCCCGGGCCGCGGCGAGGTCCTGACCGGGGTTGGGCCGACCGGGGTTGAGGGCGGGCTGACCGGGGTTGGGCTGACCCGGGTTGGGCCGACCGGGGTTGAGGGCAGGCTGACCCAGGTTGGGCCCGCCCTCACCCAGGTTGCCCCCCCCCAGCTCGGCCCCCCCCGCCTGACCCAGGTTGCCGCCCCCCTCACCGCCGTCCCCGTCGAGCAGCGCCAGCCGCCCGTCCAGCAGCGCCGCGCGCGCCCCGAGGTCGGGCGCCTCCCGCACCGCCCCGTGCTCGCGCGCCCGCGCCAGCGCCGCCCGCGCGTCGCCCAGCGCCCCGCGCGCAAGGTGCGCCCGGCACAGCTCCAGCTCCTCCTCCACCACCTCGCGCTGCGCGCCCTGCGCTTCGAACCCCCGCCGCGACCGCTCGAAGCAGCGCGCCGCCTCCTCGGCGTCGCCGGCCGCGAGCGCGCAGTCCCCGAGCACCGACGCCGCGGCCGCCGCGAAGAACGGCGCCCCCCGCCGCGCCGCCTCCGCCTCCACCCGCGACGCCACGCGCCCGGCTCGCTCGAACGCCCCCACGTCCGCCCAGAGCTTCGCCAGATCGAAATCGAGCACCAGCACCAGGTCCGCCTGGCCCAGCGCCGAGGCGAGCCGCGCCCCGCGCTCGTACGCCGCGAGCGCCTCCCCCAGCTCCCCCGACTGGTGGCACGCCGTACCCACGTTGAGGCTGCAGCGCGCCACCAGATCCCCGAGCCCGTGCTCCTCCGCCGTCGCGAGCGCCTGCCGGTAGCCGACGAGCGCCGCCTCGACCTCCCCCGCGCGAAACGCGTCGATCGCCTGGTACGACAGCGCGCGCACCAGCGCCCGCGGCGCGCGCCGGTCCCGGTGCAGCCCGGCCGCCAGCCCGAGGTGCAGCCCCGCGAGCCGCCGCTCCCCGAGGTAGCTCGCCGCGACCCCCACGTCCTCGTGCAGGCTCGCCAGCACCTCCGGCTCGTCGCACCACGGAAGCGCCGGCTCCGCGCGCGCCCGCGCCTCCGCGTGCGACCCGAGCCGCAAGAGCGCCCGGCTCGCGAGATCGGCGAGGCACGCGCGCTCGCGCGGCGCGAACGACGGCGCCTCCCCGGAGGCCTGCTCCGCCTCCTCGAGCCGCGCGAGCGCCGCCGTCGGATCGCCCAGCTCGAGCAGGCACGCGCCGAGCCGCACGAGCGCCTGCCCCCGCCGCGCCCCGAGCGCCGCGGCCTGCCCCTCCGCGAGCAGCTGCTCCAGCACCTCGCGCGCCCGCCCCGCGCGGCCGCCCCGCTGGAGCGTCGACGCGATCTCGAGCCGCGTCTCCGCCGCCGTGGCCGCCTCGAGCAGCGCCTCGGCCGCCGCGGCCCACGGCCCCGGGTCCGCCTCGCGCTCGGCGCGCCGCGCGAGGAACAGGCGCTCGGCCGCCGCCGTGTCGCCCGACAGCGAAAGGTGCAGCGCCTGCTGCTCGACCCGCGCCGGGAACGCCGCCGCCGCCCGCGCGTGCGCCGCGCGGACCGCCTCGCCGCCGAGCGCCGCCAGGAGGGCCGCGATCGGCCCCGCCCGCGTCAGCGTCCAGCCCCCCGCCGCGCGCGCCGCGACGCCGCGGGCCGCGAGCTCGGCGAGGTGCGCGACCGGCAGCCCGAGCGACGGCAGCGCCTCGTCGGCCGCCGCGCCGCCCAGCACGGCCAGCGTCGCCACCGCGTCGCGCAGCGGCCGCCCGAGCCCCCGCAGCCGCAGCGCGTAGCGCGCGCTCGCCCCGGGCGTCGTCGCGTCGAGCCCCGCGACGTCCCCGCTCTCGGCGAGCCGCCCCGCGGTCACCACCAGATCCGCGGGCCACCCGGCGCTCGCGCGCAGCACCGCCTCGGTCGCGTCGCCCAGCCCGATGGCATCCATCCAGCGCTGCACCGCCTCCCGCCCGAGCGGCGGCAGCGCGACCTCGCGGGCGCTCCGCCCCGCCTCGGCGGCCACGGCGGCGAGCGGCGCCCGGCCCCCGCCGTGCGGGATCCGCTCCGCCGCGAGGAGCAGCACCGGATCGTCGGGGCCCAGCAGCCGGACCAGCGCCTCGAGCATCTCCCGGTCCGCCCCGCTCACCTCGTCGGCGTCGTCGAGCACCAGCACCAGCGGCTCCGCCCCCGAGCCCGACCGCGCGCGGGTCAGGCGCTCGTGCGCGCGCAGCGCGCCGAGCGCGCCCGCGGGGAGCGCCTCCTCCCCGGTCGCGCGGCCGAGCATCGATCGGACCGAGCCCACCCGCGCGCCGGCCCGCGCGAACCCCTCCACGGCCTCCATCCTGAGCTCCGCGCTCCACTTCGCCTCGCGCAGGAGGCGGCTCTTTCCGCAGCCGGGCTCCCCGGCGATCACGCACAGGCGCGGCCCGCTCTCCCCGCGCTCCAGCGCGGCGAGCGCCTCGGCGATCGCGCCGAGCTCCGCGTCGCGGCCGACCAGGTGGGGCGGCTCCGGCGGCGGCGGGGCCAGGGCCCGCGGCGACGCGCCCACCCAGTCGAGCACCTCGCCCGCGTCGGCCGGGCGGTCGCGCGGCTCGGGCCGCACGAGGCGCTCGGCGAGCGCGGCGATCGCCTCCGGCGGCGGCTCCGCGAGCAGCGGCGCGATCGCGCCGAGGGTGCGGCCGAGCGCGAACAGGTCCGCGCGCCCGTCGGCCGCCTCGCCGCGGATCACCTCGGGCGCCACGTAGCCCTGCGTGCCCGAGATCGCGTCGTCGGGCCGCTCGCCGACCCGCGCCGCGCACGACAGGTCGATCAGCACCGCGCGCCCCGACGCGTCGACGAGGATGTTGGCCGGCTTCACGTCGCCGTGCCGGATGCGCGCCCGGTGGAGGAAGCGCAGGGCGTCGAGCACGTCGACGATCGCGGCCCGCACCTCCTCGAAGCGCCGGCCTGTCACATACGCGTCGAGCGGCGCACCGAGCACCGCCTCCGACGTGAAGTAGAAGCGCGGCTCGCCGGTCTCCCGGAGCATGCCGAAGTCGTGCACCCGGACGAGGTGAGGATGGAACAGGCCCGCCAGCATCCTGAACTCGCCGCGGAACGCCGCCCGCTCCGCGCTGCGCGCGCGGCCGAGCAGCTTGAGACAGATGTCGCGCCCGAGCGCCTCGTCGCGCGCGAGCCACGCCGTGGCCAGCCCCCCCCGACCCAGCGGGCGGATCAGGCGGTAGCGGCGGGCGACCAGGGTCCCTTCGGCTGGGATCATCCGCACAGTGTCTCATGGATGTGCCACCTGAGACAGTGAGACAATCGATGAGACACGCGCGACCGCGATTTCAAGACGATTTCCGATGTTTTTCCGTCGGCACCAGGTTTGCTCTAGGCTCGGGCATGGCGATGCGGATGACAGGCGGACACGAGGACCGGCGGGGCGCGGTCGTCTCGGCGCTCCTCGCGGTGCTCCTCGGCGGCTGTGTCGTGAGCCCGCAGCCGAGCCCGCCTGTCCTCGATGAGGCGCTCGTCGGCGTGGTGGACGCGGTCATGCCTCTGGTCGACCAGATCGCGCTCGAAGGGAAGCCGGGCGCGGTCAAGCCGGCGGAGGGCGTGATCGTGGTGACGAACCTCGACACGCCCGACGCGCCGGTGGTCGCGGACGTGAACCCCGACGGGAGCTTCATCGCCACCGTGACGGCCCGGACCGAGCACGTCCTGCGGATGCAGGTGAAGCAGGGCGAGCTCCGGTCGGACCCGGCGGATCTGCGGCTCGCGGGGCCCAGCTCGACCGAGAAGACGCTCGATCACCTGCCGTGCCTCGAGCTCACGCCGGGCGCGTGGGTCACGTTCGAGGCCGACGGCGGCTCCCGCGACGTCGTCGTCCGCAACGGGTGCGCCGAGGACGTGTCCATCGAGGCGCCGCGCCTGCGCCGCGGCGCCGCGCCGTTCAGCGTCACCCCGGAGGCGCCGTTCGTGGTGCCCCCGGGCGGGTCCACCGTCGTCACCGTGCGCGCGGACGGTGACGGGGAGGAGCGCGAGGACGTGCTCTTCCTCGACGTCACGGCGCCCGAGCCGGGGCGCCGCGCGCTGACGCTCACGCTCCCCGACTGATCGGTCGGGGAAGCGACCCACGGATCACGCGCCGCGGTCGCGCGCGGCGCAAGGGCGCCCTTCCTCGGGAGGGGAGGGGCTCGCGCATGTCTTTCGCCTCGCCGGCGACGGCGAGGCCTTGTGGTGGAGGAACATCATGAACGTTCAGAATCGCATCAAGAGCAGCCGTATCGGTTCCGTTCTCTGGCTCGCGCTGTCGATGATCCCGCTCACGGTGGGCTGTCAGGTCGAGGTGGGCGGCGACAACACCGGCACCAATTCGGAGGAGGTGTCGGGCGGCGGTCACGGCCGCGCCTGCGGCGGCCTCGCCGGCCTCAGCTGCAAGAAGGGATATTTCTGCGACTACGAGCTCGAGGCCATGTGCGGCGCGTTCGACATGACGGGCACCTGCGAGCGCATCCCGAAGGCGTGCACGGAGGAGTACAAGCCGGTCTGCGGCTGTGACGGCAAGACGTATGGCAACGAGTGCGCCGCGAACGCGGCGGGCGTGTCGGTGGCGTCGCTCGGCGAGTGCGAGCCGCCCCCGGCGCGGGACTGCGGCGGCCTCGCGGGCCTCGCGTGCGAGCCCGGCGAGTTCTGCGACTACGCGCCCGACGCCATGTGCGGCGCGGCCGATCAGACGGGCGTCTGCGCGCCGATCCCGCAGGGGTGCACGAAGGAGTACAACCCGGTCTGCGGCTGCGACGGCAACACCTACGGCAACGCGTGCATGGCGGCCGCGGCGGGCGTGTCGGTGGCGTCGCCCGGCGAGTGCGCGCCTGCTCCGGGCGGGGTGTGCGGCACCCGCGGCGCCGCGGCGTGCGAGCCCGGGTTCTTCTGCGACTTCGCGCCCGAGGCCGCGTGCGGGGCGACCGATCTGCCGGGCGCCTGCGCGCCGATCCCCGAGGCGTGCACGTTCGAGTACAACCCGGTCTGCGGCTGTGACGGCAACACCTACGGCAACGCGTGCGCCGCCAACGCGGCGGGCGTGTCGGTGGCGTCGCGCGGCGAGTGCGCGCCCGCCGAGGTGCAGCACTGCGGCGGCCTCGCCGGCCTCGCGTGCGACCCCGGCGAGTTCTGCAACTACAGCCTGGAGGCCATCTGCGGCGCGGCCGACCAGACGGGCGTCTGCGAGACGATCCCCGAGGCGTGCACGGAGCAGTACGACCCGGTCTGCGGCTGCGACGACAAGACGTACAGCAACGCGTGCTTCGCGCACGCGGCGGGCGTCTCGGTCGCGCTCCTCGGCGAGTGCCCGCGCCGGTGAGCGAGCGCCGCGGGGGCCGGCCGCGCCGCGCCCCCGCGACGCCGGTTCGGTAGGCGAAGCGCTCTTCGACCCCCCGGGGGCAGCCCGCGTCCGGCGGATCAGGAACGGCCGGACGGGGTTGTGCGATTGATGGGGGAGGGCACGCGGCGTATGCCTGCGCTGCCCTCCCTTTCCCATGCAGACCTCTTCCTCGCCCTCCCGGTCGCTCCGCCGCGGGCTCGTCTGGCTCATGGCGGCGGTCGCCGGCGCCACCGTGGCGAACCTCTATTACAACCAGCCGCTGCTCGGGGACATCGCCCGCGAGCTCGGCGGCGCGGGCGGCGCGCTCGGGCTCGTGCCGACGATGACGCAGGTCGGCTACGCGGCGGGCATGCTCCTCCTCGTGCCGCTCGGCGACAGCCACGAGCGGCGGCGGCTCATCGTCGTCATGGCGGCGCTGGCGAGCCTCGCGCTGTGCGGCGCCGCGCTCGCGCCGGACCTGCCGTGGCTCATCGCGGCGAGCTTCGCGGTGGGCATCACCAGCGTGGTGCCGCAGCTGATCTTGCCGTTCGCGGCGCAGCTCGCGCCGGACGAGCAGCGCGGGCGCGTGGTCGGGATGGTGATGAGCGGCTTGCTCATCGGCATCCTCCTGTCGCGCACGGTGGCCGGCGTCGTCGGCACGCACCTCGGGTGGCGCGCGATGTTCTGGGCGGCGGCGGGGCTCATGGTCGCGCTCGGCCCGGTGCTGCGCCTCTCCTTGCCGGCGCAGCCGCCGGCCGCGGCGATGTCGTATCCGGAGCTCTTGCGCTCGCTCGGGCGCCTCGGCCGGAGCGAGCCTTCGCTGCGGCTGCACTCCGCCCTCGGCGCGCTCTCGTTCGGCGCCTTCAGCGCCTTCTGGGCGACGCTCGCGCTCTATCTCCAGAGCATGCCCGAGCGCCACGGCCCGCAGGTCGCGGGCTTCTTCGGCCTCGTCGGCGTGGCCGGCGCCGCCGCGGCGCCGCTCGTGGGCCGGTACGCCGACGTGCGCGGCGATCGCCGGATCAACGCGCTCGCGCTCGGGGTGCTGCTCGCGTCGTTCGGGGTGCTCTGGCTGCTCGGAGGGTGGCTGTGGGGCATCGCGCTCGGCGTGGTGCTGCTCGATCTGGGCGCGCAGGCCAACCAGATCTCGAACCAGGCGCGCGTGTACGCGCTGCGCCCCGAGGCGCGCAGCCGGATGAACACGATCTACATGACCACCTATTTCGTCGGCGGGGCGGCCGGCGCGTGGCTCGGCACCGCCGCCTGGACGCGCTGGGGGTGGCTCGGGGTGTGCGCGGCGGGCGGGGCGATGTCGGCGGCGGCGCTCGGCCTTCTGTGGGCCGGATCGACGCGGGGGGCGCAGGGCGCGGCCGGCGGGGGCTGAAGGGACGCGCGGCGAGGGGACCGCGGCGAGGCGGATGTCGCGAGATCAGGGCGTCATCGGCAGCGCGACAAGGATGTTCGCATTGCACATCTCGTTCTGCGTGCCCCACCCGGGCAGCACCGGGTCCTTGGCGTCGCGCGTGTCGAAGGTGCATGTCACCTCGATCGAGGAGCTCGGGTCGAGCAGCGGCGGCGTGCGGTACCAGTACACGTCTTGCCAGTGGATGTCCCAGTCGTCCACGCGCGCGATGCAGCTCTCCTGCGCCCCCGAGGTCACGCGGATATCGAAGGTGCGCCCGCGCTCGTGCATGTGCGGCATCACGCCGAGCACCTCGATCGGTGGCAGCGCCGGGTCGAGCGTGAGCTCCGCCCGCGTCCTCTTCCACGTGTAGGCGGCGTTCTTCTGGCGGGGAGGCAGCGTGTCCGGGCCGTCCGGCTCGAAGAGGCTCGTCATGAAGCCGTCGTCCCCGATGAACACGGCGCGCCGCTCCACGGTGTCCTCGTAGCGGATCCGGAGGCGCGTCGAGTCCTCGGCGGATGCGCCCGCGCGATCATGGAGGTTGTAATGCACCTGGACGACGAAATGGTCCTTCGAGGAGACCGGCGCCCCGGTGCCGCCGGGGAACTCGACGACGTTCTGCCCGGGCGCCCAGGCGAACAGCGGCTGGAACGGCATGTCGTCGGACGGGCCGCCGAAGCACTCCCAGCCGGGCCGGTCCGGCGAGGCGTCGTCGAGCTCCGTCATCACATCCTGGTTCGTCTTGCCCTCCACGAGCGACGGCTCCGAGGGAGTCACCCGGTAGACCGTGAGGTGATGAACGATGGACCGGACCCCGGGCGTCACCTGATATCCGGTGATGAAGCGGTCGGTGTCGAGGCCCGGATCCACAGGGAAGCACCGCCACTCGTCGTAGGCCGCGAGGGGATCGGCGGGGTCGGCCACGGGGGTGATCGGCGGTGTCATGTAGTCGACGCCGCCCTCGAGCGTGGGCACGGGCGGGGTGGGCGGCGCGCCCGCGCGCTCCCCCTCGGCGCGCGCCCCGGTCGCCCAGCGATGGATGATGTCGAGCTCCTCGGCGGTGAGCGTCGCCTCGTCCTTGAAGTCGCCGCACGAGCCGTCGTGCGCCACGAGGAACGGGGGCATATGGCCGCCCTGCACGGCGTCGTCGATCGCGCCGGCGCGCGCCTTCGCCGAGATGTAGTCGTCGAGCCGGAAGGGCCCGATCCCGCCCTCCTGATGGCACCCGGTGCACTTGGATGCCGTGATCGGCGCGACGTCCTGCCAGAACGTCGGCTCCGGCGCCGGCTCCTCCGCCGCGCACCCGAGTGAAAACGCGAGCGGCACGGCGGCCGCGAGGCCGCGCGCTCGGAAAAGCTGGGTCGTCGATCGCATCGGTCGCCTCTCGTCGTGCTGCTTCACGCGGACCTCCAGAAAACTGTTTATGACGTACACGATATTGTGTGTGGTATACGCAGTTGACGGATGGCTGTCAAACCCAAGCGGCGACGAAAAACTGCGACCGAGTACAGCGGGGGTGGCGACGCCGTGCGCAGCCTCGAGCTCCTCTGGGGGATCCGGAGGCGGCCGAGCCGGGGGCCCAGGCCCGGCCTGAGCCTCGATCAGATCGTCCGGGCCGCGATCGAGCTCGCCGACGGCGAGGGGCTCTCGGCGCTGTCGATGCAGCGGGTCGCCGCGAAGCTCGGGTTCACCACGATGTCGCTGTACCGGTACGTGCCGAGCAAGGCCGAGCTCCTGGACCTCATGCTGGACACCGCGGCGGGGGATCTGCCCCCCGTCGACGGCGTCCCCGGGGGGTGGCGGGCCAAGCTCGAGGCGTCGGCGCTCGCGGACTGGGCGCTTTACCACCGGCACCCGTGGTTCTTGCACGTGACGCCGGTGCGCCCCGTGATGGGGCCGAACGGGATGGCGTCGTACGAGGCGGTGCTCCGGGCGGTCGCCGGGATCGGCCTCACCGACCGCGAGATGCTCGCCGCCGTCCACCTCGTCGACAGCTACACCCGAGGCGCGGGGAGGCTCTCGGTGGACCGGGCCGAGGCCGAGCAGGAGACCGGCGTCACCGACGAGCAGTGGTGGTCCGAGCGCGCCTACTTCTGGGACAAGCTCTTCGACCCGGCCCGCTATCCGACGATGGCGAGGATGATGGGGTCGGGCGCGTTCCACGAGCACCCGTTCACGGAGGGGACGTTCCTGTTCGGCCTGCAGCGCGTGCTCGACGGCATCGAGGCGCTCGTCCGGTCGCGCTCCGGTCCGCGTGACGAAAGTCGCGAAACGTCACAGCCCACGGCGCAGGTTCGTGACGAAACTCCGGACGAGGCGCCGCGGCGGGACGAGGCGCCGACGTGCGCGCAGTGCGGCGGCGCGATCGACCAGCCCGCCACGGGGCGGCCGCGGGCGTACTGCTCGCGGGCTTGCCAGCAGCGCGCTTACCGGGCGCGCAACGCGTCGGATCGGCGGTGACCGCCGCTCGTCCTGCCCGGCCGCCCGAGCAGCTCGGGGCCCGCGCTTGGCCAGCCGTCTCAGCGCGCCGAGAGCAGGAAGGCGGGGGCCCACCAGTACCGGTGGAGCAGCCGTCGGTCGACGCGCGCGAAGCCGGCATCGCGCAGCAGCGCGGCCCAGTCGTCGATGGGGTGCTCGAACGTGGTGCGGGTGGCGCCGCGGTCGACGTAGCCGAAGAGCACCGGCATCAAGAACCCCTGGGCGACCGTCTCGCGCTCGGCGCCGGCGTACTCCGAGAGCCCTTCGCGGTAGCGCTCGAGCACGTGCCGCGCGGTGTCCGGCGAGAGCGGCTCATCCATGTGCGGGGCGTCGAACTCGGCGACGAGCAGCCGGTCGCAGCGCGCGCGCGCCCAGCGGAGCAGCGCCGGCCGCTCGGCCGGGTCGATCGCGTGGAGGCAGAACGTCGCCTGCGCCACCGACCAGCGCCGCGGCGCCATGTCCGGGGCCGCGGCGAGATCCTGGAGCCGCCCGCCGAACGCCTCGACGTCGACCCCTCGGCCGGACAGCGCCGCGGCGCACCGCTCGAGCAGCGGCGCCGCCGGCTCGACGACGGTCACCCGCCGCACCGCCGGCGTCAGCGCGGGCAGCAGCGCCATCCCGTCGCCGGCGCCGATATCGAGCAGATCGAACGGCGCCTGCGGGTACTCGCTGGCCAGCGCCGCGCTGGTCTCCCGGTAGAGCGGCACGTTGCCGCCGCCGCGGATGAAGGCGGCGAACCCCTCGGCGGACACGTAGACGTTGCGTTTGCCCTCGCGGGCGACCCGCGCGAGGTGCTCCGCGGCCGCCTCGAACAGGATGTCCCCCGGCGAGGCCGCCGCGGCGCGGGCGGCGAAGGCCGCGGCGTCCGCGTAGCGCTCGTCGGAGAACGCCAGCATCGCGAGGTAGCAGAGGTCCTCCGGCGACGGCGCGGCGACGGCGGCGGCCGCGGCGTCGAGCCCGGCGGCGCGATGGCTATCCCAGATCGTGTCCAGCATGGTGCTCCTTCCTGCGCGCGGACGCTGCGATCAGCCGAGCTCGGCGAGGCCCACGGCGCGATACAAGATCATCGTCGTCTCTGCTCCTTCGCCACGCCCTTCGCGCGCGCCGCCGGCGCCTTGGCGGCGCCATCGCCCTTCGCGCGCGCCGCCGGCGCGTTCGCGCGCGCCGCTTTCGCCTTGGCAGCGCCATCGCCCTTCACGCGCGCCGCCGGCGCCTTGGCAGCGCCATCGCCCTTCGCGCGCGCCGCCGGCGCCTTGGCGGCGCCGTCGCCCTTTGCGCGCGCCGCCGGCGCCTTGGCGGCGCCACCCTTGTCGAAGCGCACCTCGAACGCGCCCGCGTCCTCCTCGACGAAGCGGAGGAGCGCCTCCCCCTCCTCGGCGAGCTCCTCGCGCGCCGCCCTGGAGAGGGCCTCGAACGGCTCGATCACGAGCGTGGCCGAGGCCTTCTTCCGCTCGATCCCCCATGTGCCAGCCACGAAGCCGTCCACGAGGAACGTCGGCAGGATGCGCAGGTTGGCGGACAGGACGATCCGCGCGCGATGCTCGCCCGCGATGATCCGCGTGCGGTCGTCGTGCGCGAGCAGGACGTTGTCGTAATCCGGGAGAAACCGGGCCGGCGCGGCGGTGTCCGCGGGCGGCCGCGGCGCGTCCGGCAGATCGAAGAGCTCCCGGCCCCGCTCGTCGCGGAACGTGCAGAGCTGGTCGCCGAGGGATCGGAGCACGTCCTTGATCCCGCTCACGCCGGACCACGTCTGCATATCGGCCGCGGTCGCCGGACCGAACGACGCCAGGTACCGGAGCACGAGCGCGCGCGGCCCGCCGCCCTCGCCGAACGGCGCGCCCAGCCAGGACGCCGCCGGGGCGAAATCCGCCGTTCCCGGGTATCCCCACGCCGTCTCGGCGGGCACCTGGACGACCGGCAGGTGCATGCGGACCGCGAGGGCCATGGCCCGCACGTCGCCCTCGGGGTGGAGCGCGGCCAGGTGGTCGCGCAGCTCGTCCATGGTCCGCGGCTCCTCGTCGAAATACGCGCGCGCCTCGGCGACCAGCCGGGCGACGTCGAGGGCGTCGGCGCGGTCGCGGAGGATCGACCGCACCGCGGCGTGGTGCACCGGCGCCATGACCGGGTGCAGCGCCAGGTAATCCTTCGCGCTCACGAGGTGCAGCGTGCCGCGCAGGAACGGCGCCCGGACGACCTCGCGGCGCCGGACCAGCCGGACCAGCTCCTCGCGCCGGAACCCCTCGAGCCGCGACCAGAGCCCGATGAACGGCGGCCGCGCCAGCTGCGCCTGGAGGGCGACCAGCCGCTCGATCCCGCGGACGACCGCGGTCCGCTCCCGCGACAGCAGCATCTGGCGTGCGAGCGTGGCGCGGTTGAGCTCTCGTCGTGTCAGCGTCGTGGTGGGCATGCCGTCCGGCGAGCTTACCCGAAACGAGGTTCACCCCCCACGAGCCGCGCGCGTCTCCGCGTCGAGCCGGGCGCGGCCCCGCGGCCTCACGGCTCGGCCACAGCCATCGGGTGGCAGCTGCTACACGAGAACCCGTCGGGGTGCTTCTCGGGATCGAACACGGGGACCCGGAGCACGTCGGCCATCTCGGGCAGGACCCGCTCGTACATGAAGGTGCCGAACTTCTCGCGCTCCGGGTGCGCCGGGTCCGCGACCCACTCGAAGAACGCCTCCTCGGTGCTGGGGAGCGCGGGGAGTTGCGGGTTCGGCATGGCATAAGTGCCGCCGTTCGCGTCGTCGCCGTGGCACGTCGTGCAGGTCATGGTCTCGTACTTCGCGTCGTACTCCGCGAAGAGGGTCGCCATTCGCGGCAGGACGACGTCGGTCATGTACTCGTTGCGCTCCTCGAAGCTCATGTCCTTCCACGCGATCGGCTCCGGTTCGCCCTCCTCCCCACCGCCGCACGCGGCGACGAACAGGCAAGCGACCATCGAGATGCGCTTCACGACCGTGTTGTCCCTGCTCCTCCGGCGACCCGGAGGTGGCGAGCGGTGACGCAGCTGTGCCTCCATCTGCGCGTCGCGCATCGCCGGTCCCAAGGTGTTCATGGCTCGCATCGTCGTGTCTCCTTCTGGGTCGACGCCGGGCGCCCGGACGGCCCCGGCCGAACGGGCGCTGGTTCTACCGTGACGACGAACGAGATGCCGCCCGATCGACACGCCGGGCGATCTCTTTTGTAGGGCATCTACGACGGCGTTCAGGCGTGCACGCGCCCGAGGAAATCTCGCGTCAGCGCCACGATCTCCGGGAGGTTCGTCTCGAGCGCCCAGTGCCCGCCGTCGAGGAGGTGGAGCTCGGCGTCGGGCAAGTCCCGGAGATATGCGCGCGCCGCGCCCTCGGGCATGTAGCCGTCTTGCGGCCCCCAGACGATCAGCGTCGGCGGGCGGCGCTCGCGCAAATACGCCTGGTACCGGGGGAACCAGGCGAGGTTGTCCTTCAGGCCCTCCATCAAGCCCACCATGATGTCACGGCGTTCCTCGGTCATGAGCGGCCAGGAGAGCTTCCACAGATCGGGAGGGATCCTCTCCACGAGCCGCTCGTCGACCTCGCCCACGAACTCGTGGCGGAACCCTTCCTCGCTGACGGCCTCGTACAGCTTCCTGCGGCCCTCGGGCGTCGGGTTCGCCCAGTACGCCTTCAACGCCTTGTACTTGGGCCCGAGCTGGTCTTCGTAGATATCGCCGTTCTGGAGGATCAAGGCGGCGACCCGCTCGGGCGCCTTGATCGCCAGGCGCAGGCCGATCTGAGAGCCGTAGTCGTGCAGGTAGAGGGCATATCGCCCGAGCCCCAGCGCCCCCGCGAACCGATCGAGCAGGTCGGCGTACCCGTCGAAGCCGTACGCGAAGCCCGCGGGCGTGTCGCTGTAGCCGAAGCCAGGATAATCGGGCGCGAGCAGCCGCCATCGGTCCGCGAGCGCGGGCATGAAGTTGCGGAACTGGAACGAGGACGACGGATACCCGTGCGGCAGCAGGACGACCGGCGCGTCCGCCGGACCGGCCTCACGGTAGAAGATCCGGATCCCGTCGATCGAGATGGTACGATGTCGAACCGCGAGATCGGGCGTGTGCGCGCTGTTCCGTGAATCTACGGTGGCCTTCATGGTCCTTCCCCTAGGGCCCGCTCGCCCGGTCGTCGACCCGGCCCCGCGCCGCGCCCGCGCGATCCCGCGCACGGCGGGTCTCGCGCTCCTCGGCGCGGCGCTGCTCGCGTGCGGCGGCGACGCGTGCCACCGGACCGCCCCCGAGCCGCCGCCCTTGCCCCTCGAGGTCGAGCTCGCCGGATGCGGCGCCCTGCGCGCCGGGGGCGTCTGCGAGCTGCCGGACGACGGCACGATCCGCGTCTGGGTGCGGGCGCCGGCGCAGGCGCGCGCCGCGCTCGAGCTCGACGGGACGCCCGTCGCGTCGGCGGGGGCTCCGGTCCAGGGCGGCGTGCTCACCCTCGTCCGCGCGCCGGACGGGGCGCGCGAGCTCGCGGTGACGGCCGAGGGCGCCGGGGCGCGGGCCTCGTTCCGCGCGCGGCTCCTCCCGCCGAGCGCGGCGCCCGCGCTCAAGCAGGCCGAAGCCCTGCGCCGGCAGGGCAAGCTCGACGAGGCCGCCGCGCTGCTCGGCGCCCTGTCGTCGAGCCCGGATCCCGCGACGCGGGCCCTGGCGACGGGCAAGCTCGCCCGCGTGGACCTCGCGCGCGGCAGGGTCGACGACGCGATCCCGCGCTTCGAGGAGGCGATCCGGTCGCACCGGGCCGAAGGGAGGATCTCCGACGAGTTCCTCGATCGGTTCGCCCTGTCGTACGCCCTCCTCTACAACGGGCGGCGGTTCACCGAGGCGCGGGAGGCGCTCGACGCGCTCGGCCCGCTCGAGGCGAGCCACCCGGAGGGGCGCGCGATGAAGCACTACTACGCGGCGCTGGTCTCGTTCGAGACCGGCGACCTGCGCTCGGCGCTCCGCCAGCTCGACGCCTCGGCCGAGGGCGCCGAGCGCCTGGGCATGCGCGCGCACCTCCGGCACGTGCTGCAGCAGCGCGCCGACGTGCTCCAGAGCCTCGGGCGCGCCGGCGAGGCGCGGGCGCTCCTGCGCGAGCTGGAGGCGTCCACGCCGCCCGACGCGCCCCCGTGCGAGCGGGCCTCGCTCCTGAACGACCTCGGGTGGAACGCGCTCCACGTGGCCGAGGCCGGCGGATCGATCGAGCACGGGCGCGGGGCGCTGGAGCAGGCGCTCGCGCTCTACGGCGGGCCGTGCCCGAAGCCCGCGAACAAGGCCAACGCGCTGACCAACCTCGCGCTGACCGCGCTCCGCGCGCGGGACGCGGCGGAGGCGCGCGCGCGCCTCGACGAGGCGCGGCGGGCGGTCCCGAGCCCCGACGCCCGGCTCGCGCTGCACTGGCTCGACATCGAGGGGCGCATCGCGCTCGGGCGCGGCGACGGCGCGGAGGCGCTGCGGATCTACGAGCGGCTCGCGCGCCTCGCCGAGCTGTCGGCGCTCGCGCACGGCCGCTACCGGGCGGCGCTCGGGCGCGGGGAGGCGCTGGAGGCGCTGGGGCGCCTCGACGAGGCGGACGGGGCCTACGCCGCCGCGGAGTCGATGCGCGGGGAGCTCGGCCTGCTCGCGCCGCTCGGCGAGGGGCGCGGGACGTTCCTCGGCCGCTTCGAGGAGAGCGCGCGCCTGCGCGTGGACCTCCTCTTGCGGCGCGATCCGGCGCGGGCGCTCGGGGCCGCGCGGCGGTCGCGGGCGCGCGCGCTCGCGGCGCTCCGCTGGGGCCATCGCCTCGCGTCGCTCGGCGCGGCGGAGCGGGCGCGCTGGGAGGGCGCGCTCGCGGCGTACCGGCGCGCGCGCGAGGCGTTCGACGCGGACGATCGGCAGGACTGGCAGCTCGCGGCGGACGAGCTCGAGCGCGCGACCGCCGCGCGGCAGCACCGCAGCCAGGCGATCCGCGCGATGCTCGACGAGGCGCTCGCGGTGCTGGGGCGCGCGGAGCCGGAGCCGGCCGACGACGGCGCGCTGCCGGCGCTGGGGGAGGGGGAGCTGATGCTCGTCTACCACCGCGTCCGCGACGGCTGGGCGGGCTTCGCGGTCACGCGGGGCGGCGTCGCGGCGCGGCGGCTCGCAGCGACCTCTGCGGCGGCGCCGGCCGGCGAGCGCCCCGCGGGGGCGCCGGCCGGCGAGCTCACCGCGGCGACGCCGGCGGGCGAGCTGTCCGCGGCGCTCCTGACGCCGTTCCGGGAGAGCATCGCCGCGGCGCGCCGCCTCCGCTTCGTGCCGAGCGGCGCGCTCGAGCAGGTCGACTTCCACGCCCTGCCCTGGGACGGCGCGCCGCTCGTCGCGCACGCGCCGGTGACCTACGGCATGGATCTGCCCGGCCGGAGCGAGCGCGCCGCGCCGGGCGGGGAGGGCGGCGCGCTCGTCGTGGCCGATCCGCGCGGCGATCTGCCGGCCGCGCGGCGCGAAGGCGAGATCGTCGCGGCGGCGCTCGCCGGCCAGGGGCTGCGGGTGGAGCGGCTGTCGGGCGGCGCGGCCACGCACCCGTCGCTGCGCGACGCGCTGGAGCGCCCCTCGCTCGAGGTGTTCCACTACGCGGGTCACGGCGCCTTCGCCGGGCACGACGGCTGGGACAGCAGCCTGCGCCTCGCCGCGGGGGGCGAGCTCGCCGTGGGGGACGTCCTGGCGCTCCAGCGGGCGCCCGCGCGGGTCGTCCTCTCGGGCTGCGACACGGCGCGCACGGCGCCGAGCGCCGGCGACGCGGGGCTCGGGCTGGGCCTGGCGCAAGCGTTCCTGCTCGCGGGCGCCGGCTCGATCATCGCGGCGGCGCGGCCGGTGGACGACGCCGTGGCGGAGCGGATGATGGCGGCGCTGTACGGCGGCGCCGGCTTCGCGACCGCCGACGCCGGCGCGCGGCTCCGGGAAGCGGCGCTGGCCGTGATGCGCGCGGCGCCGTCGTCGGACTGGGCGAGCTTCCGGGCGCTGGTCCCCTGAGCGCACGAAACCCTCGTCAGAGGCGCCGGGGCCCCGGCGTAGAAGACAGCGACCCCGGACAACAACGGAGAAACCGATGGTACGTCGCGTCGTGTCATGTCTTGGTGCATTCCTCTTTGCCGCGCTGGAACCATCGATCGGCGCAGGCCTCGCGGCGGCCGCGCCGGCGATCCCCGACGCGGAGCTGGCGCCGGACGTCGAGCTCGCCGCGGAGGAGGGAACGGACGGCGACCAGGGGATGGATCCATCCGACCCCCAGTGCGGCGCGTGCGCCGTGTACAGCCTGCAGGAGCAGAGGCTCTATGCGATCCTCTCGGGCGAAGGCGCGGCGCCCGACATGCGCCTCGATTTCTATTCTCAGAGCCGCGGGCTCGTCGGCACCTACGTGCTCAAGTCGGGCGCGTACTTCGGCCGCGGCATGATGGCTTATTCGGTCCCGGGGGGGCCCACGCCGGACGTGGCGGAGTGGGGGGTGGTGCGCTGGAGCGACAAGACCGGCGCGATCCACGAGATGCTGATCCCCCTCGTGAACACGTGGCCGGGCTGGGACTACCTGAGAGACGTTTAGCCCTCCTCGCCGCCGGCGCGATGGCCGCCGGCCTGCGCCGGCGCGGCGACCGCCTCAGGGCGCGGGGACGCAGGTCCCGCCGCCGCAGTCGGCGGTGCAGAGCCAATGGCCCCTGTCGGGATCGCAGGTGCACACCGACGGCGCGCACCCCTCGTCGGCGCAGATCTGGCCCTCGGGGCAGCCCTGGGTCTTGCAGCCGACCGGGCTGGGACCGCTGCACGCGGGCTCGTCGGGCACGCAGGTGCCGCCGCCGCAGTCCTCGGTGCAGGCCCACGCGCCGGTCGCGGGATCGCAGGCGCACTCCGAGGGCGCGCACCCCTCGTCGGCGCAGATCTGCCCCTCGGGACAGCCCTGGGTCTTGCAGCCGACCGGGTTGGCGCCGCTGCAGGTGGGCTCATCGGGCACGCAGGTGCCGCCTTCGCAGTCCTCGGTGCAGTACCACGTGCCGGACTCGGGATCGCACCCGCAGTGCGAGGGCGCGCAGCCCTCGTCGACGCAGGTCTGTCCCTCGGGACAGCCCTGGACGTGGCAGCCGACCGGGCTGGGACCGCTGCACCTCGGCTCGTCGGGCACGCAGGTCCCGCCTTCGCAGTCCTCGGTGCAGTACCACGTGCGGGTCTCTGGATCGCACCCGCAGCGCGAGGGCGCGCAGCCCTCGTCGACGCAGGTCTGGCCCTCCGGACAGCCCTGGGCGTGGCAGCCCACGGGGCTCGGGCCTCCGCACTCGGCGCCGGCGCCGCTCGACGCGCTGGCGCCATGGCCGGCGCTGCTCGCGCTGCTCGCGCTGCCGCCGTCACCGCCGGCGCCGCCGCCCAGCGGCGAGCTCCCGCACGCAGCGACGAGCAGCGAGAGCGCCGAGGAGCAGCAGAGTGAAGATGCGGTCTTCCAGAGCCTCATAACCAAGCCTCCTGCGCATCAATCTACGGCATCTTTCCCTCGGGGCACGGCCTCTTCGCGGCGCCGATCCGGCGATCGCCGTCTGCTCTGTGTCTCCGCGTCCGGGTCTCCTCATCCTGTCGCGATGTGAGGGCTCCGCCTCCGCATGAAGTGCCTCCGAGCGACCTCATCCAAATCTGGATTCAGAGTATGCCGTAGAAATGTCTATGCAGGGCGGAATGTCGACCAGCGCCCCGGCCTGCGGCGCGCCGTGGCGCTTCGAGATGTGACCTGCGCGGGGGCGCCGCTTCCGGAGGAGGAAGCGCTGCCGTTCGGCTCGCTCACGCGTGTCGCGGAAGTGGTCAGCGGGGCGTGGATCGAGCATCCTCTCTGCGTCATGTCGGGTTTGTTACAGCCGAGCGGGTTGGCCGATCCGGGCGTCAAGGAGTCGCTTCGTGCGAGCGAGGAGCGCTTTCGGCTGCTCGTCGAGGCCATCCAGGACTATGCCATCTTCATCCTGGACGACCGAGGTCATGTGGCCACGTGGAACCCGGGGGCGGAGCGGATCAACGGATACGCGCCCAGGGAGATCATCGGCCGTCATTTCTCGACGTTCTACCCGCCGGAGGACGTGGCCGCGGGGAAGTGCGACCGCGAGCTCGAGCAGGCGACCGCGCTCGGGCGGGTGGAGGACGAGGGGTGGCGCGTCCGCAAGGACGGCACGCTGTTCTGGGCCAGCGTCGTCATGACGGCGCTGCGGGACCGCGATGGCACGCTGATCGGCTTCGCGAAGATCACCCGGGATCTGACGGAGCGCCGGCACGCGGAGGAGGCGCTCCGCCGGAGCGAGGAGCGCTTCCGGCTGCTCGTCGAGAGCGTCAAGGACTACGCCATCTTCATGCTCGACCCGCAGGGCATCGTCACCACCTGGAACCGCGGGGCGCAGGAGCTCAAGGGGTATACGGCCGAGGAGATCCTCGGGAAGCATTTCTCTCGCTTCTATCGGGAGGAGGACGTCCGCGCCGGCAAATGCGCGTGGATGCTCGCGGTCGCCGCCCGCGAGGGGCGGGTGGAGGACGAGGGGTGGCGCGTCCGCAAGGATGGAGCGCTGTTCTGGGCCAGCGTCGTCATCACGGCGCTCCGCGGCCCCCACGGGGAGCTGGTCGGGTTCGCGAAGGTCACGAGGGACCTCACCGAGCGGCGCCGCGCCGAGGAGGAGCGCCTCCGCCTCGTCCAGGCGCAGGAGGCGAACCGCATGAAGGACGAGTTCCTCGCGACGATCTCGCACGAGCTGAGGACGCCGCTCAACGCGATCCTCGGGTGGTCGTCGCTCCTGTGCGACAGCGTGAGCGACCCCGAGATCGCGAAGGCCTTCGAGACGATCCGGCGAAACGCGCAGGCGCAGGCGAGGATCGTGGAGGACGTGCTCGACGTCTCGCGCATCATCACCGGCAAGATGCGCATCGAGACCAGGCCGTTGAGCTTCGCGGCCATCGTCGATCAGTCGATCGAGGTCGTCCGCCCGGCCGCGGACGCCAAGGGCATCGAGCTCGTCGTGCAGGGCGGAGGGCGCCCCCTCATGCTCCTCGGGGACCCGGCGCGGCTCCAGCAGGTGGTGTGGAATCTCCTGTCCAACGCGGTGAAGTTCACCGAGAGCGGGGGGCACGTCCGCGTGGAGCTCGAGCAGTCCGGGGCGAGCATCCACCTCGCCGTGCACGACGACGGGCGCGGCATCGATCCCGCGATGCTCTCCCACGTGTTCGAGCGGTTCTGGCAGGCCGACAGCTCGATCACCCGCAGGTTCGGCGGCCTCGGGCTCGGGCTGTCGATCGTCCGCCACATCGTCGAGCTCCACGGCGGCACCGTCTCGGCCCGCAGCGCCGGGCTGGGCCGAGGGTCCAGCTTCTTCGTCTCGCTGCCCGTGCGAGCGGTGGCGCCCGCGCCCGAGCACGAGGCGGACCGACCCCCCGAGGCGGCCGCTCGGGTGCCGACGCAGACGCGGCTGGACGGCCTCCGCGTCCTCGTCGTCGACGACGAGCCGGACGCGCGCGAGCTCGTGAGCGCGGTGCTCCGGCCGAGAGGGGCAGAGGTGCACCTCGCGAGCTCCGCGTCGGAGGGGCTCTCCGCGCTCGCCGCGGTGAGGCCGGACGTCATCGTGAGCGACCTGGGCATGGCCGACCAAGACGGCTACGCGTTCCTGCGGAGCGTGCGGGCGATGGCGCGGGACGAAGGCGGGGCGACGCCCGCGATCGCGCTCACGGCGCACACGAGCGGCGCGAGCCAGCGGCTCGCCTTCGAGGCGGGGTACGACGAGCACCTCGCGAAGCCGGTCCATCCGGAGGACCTGGTGAGGCTCGTCCGGAAGCTCGGGCGAGGGCAGGTCTAGCGCCGGGCGGCGCGCCTCAGCACGCCGGGAGCCGGACGCAGAAGCAGCTCCCCGGGCGATCATCGCCGTTGTCCCGCACCTCGATCGTGCCGCCGTGCGCCTCGACGGCCAGCTTGCAGAACGTCAGCCCCAGGCCGCGGCCGGTGCGCGAGGCGACGCTCGGGTCGTCGAGCCGGACGTACCTGTCGAAGATGCGGTCGCGCAGGTGGGCGGGGATCCCGGGGCCCTCGTCGCACACGAGCACCTCCACCCAGCGCGCGTCGACGGGCCGCGCCTCGACGTGCACGGCGCCGCGCGCGGGGGTGTGGCGGAGGGCGTTGTCGAGCAGGTTCTGCAGCACCCGGCGCAGGAGGTCCGCGTCGCCCCGGGCGCGGCAGCAGCGCGGCGCGCCGGGGCGGAGCGCGATGCGCTGGTCGCGCGAGGCCGCGAACGGCTCCAGGATCTCGGCCACCTCTTCCAGCAACGCCGTGAGGTCGAGCTCATCCAGCCGAGGCACGAGCGCCCCCAGCTGCCGGCTCGAGGTGTCGATCAGGTTCATCGCCGTGCGCTGGATGAGCTCGGCCGAGCAGACCACCCGGCTCCAGCGGCGACGTTCCCGCTCCTCCAGCGCCGGGTCCCGCAGCCGGGCCCTGGCGGTCAGCAGGATGCCCGCGGCGGGGCTCCTGAGGTCGTGCGCGAGGAGCTCGTTCAGCGCGTCCCCCTGCCGCTGGCGCTCCGCGAGCGCCTCGTGTCGCTCCGCGAGATCGTGGGTCAGCGCGTCGAGCTCGTCGATCCGCGCCTCGGCCTTCTCCATGCGCTCGCGGAGGGCGAGGTTGTCCATCGCCAGCGCGGCGCCGTCGGCGAGCCCCTGGAGCAGCGTCACCTCGCGCGCCGTGGCCACGCGCGTCGAGCTCCAGTAGCTCCCGATCGCCCCGAGGGGGGCGCGCGCATGGATCGGCACCATCGCCATGCTCCGCACGAACGTCGGCCTGTAGACGCCGAGGGGGATCCGGGGATCGAGCGCGATATCGTCGACGATCGCCGGCCTCCGATTCAGCATCACCCACCCGCTGACGCAGCTCGACATCGGGAATCGCCTGCCCTGCCAGAGGGAGGAGATCGCGTCTTCCCTGGCATAGTGGCAGAGCTCACCGTCGCGGAGGACGAACGACGCGCCGTCGGCGCCGGTGAGCTCCCGGGCGGCTCGGGCCGCGACGCTCAGGAGGGTCGGGAGATCGGGCGCGCGCCACAGCTCCCCGACGGCGCAGAGCAGGCGCTCCGCGCCGTGATTCTCCCGGCAGCTCGGATCCTGACCGTTCGAGCGGGCTGGATCTCCTGGGCCCTTGGGGTTCATCGCGGCATGCTCTAACGCCTGGTCCCCCGCCCGACAAGGCGAAGCCCGGCGCCGCGCGCGGCGAGGCCTGCGAGCTCATGCACCTCGGCCGACGCCGCTCGGCCTGCCCGCGCCGAACGCGCCGCACGCGCCGCACGCGCCGAACGAGACCAACGACAGCGGAGCGGGCCCATGCATCCATGGATATTCCTCAATCGCCGTGCTATCGTGTGAAGCGATCTGCTTGATTCGACAGTTCACCGGGTGTTCGCTCCGTCACGCTGGTTCCGCGCTCGACGACATGATCCTGGGGTCTCCGGTCCACGCGCGACGGTGAAAGGAGAACCATGCCTAGGTCCTTTGCATTCGTGCTTGCTGGGTTGATCGCTCTTGGGGTCTCGCCGCCGGCGCACGCGAAGCCGTCGGTCCTTGTCGAGGGGGCGCGGCTCCACGGCGCCAACGGGATGAACGTGGGGCCGGACGGCCGGCTGTACGTCGCGAGCCTGCTCGGCGACGAGATCGCCGTCGTGAACCGCAAAAGCGGGAGCATCGTGGACCGGCTCGACGGGTCGGACGGCGTCGATGGCCCGGACGACCTCGCGTTCGGCCCGGATGGCTCGCTCTACTGGACGTCGCTCCTCACCGGGAACGTCGTGCGGCGTTCGCCGTCGGGCGACATCACCGCGCAGAACGTCGCGCTCGGGGTCAACCCCATCACCTTCTCCGACACGGGGAGGCTCTTCGTGGCCCTCGACTTCCTCGGCGACGGCCTCTACGAGCTCGATCCCGATCTGTCGGCGCCGCCGCGCTTCATCGCGGGCAACCTCGGCTTCCTGAACGGCATGGACTGGGGCCCCGACGGCAGGTTGTACGGGCCGATCTGGACGCAGGGCAGGGTGGTCAGCATCGATGTGGACTCCTGCACCGGCGCGGTCGACCCGGAGGCGGAGTGCGACCTCCGGACGGTCGCCGACGGCTTCTTCATCCCCGCGGCGGTCAAGTTCGACGGGCTCGGCCGGCTCCACGCGGTCGATCAGAACGGCGAGGTGGTGCGGATCGACGTCGCGACCGGCGACACGGAGGTCCTCGCGGTGCTCCCGCCCGGCCTCGACAACCTCGCCATCGACGCGCAGAACAAGCTTTATGTCTCGAGCGCCACCGACGGCTTCGTCGTCCGGATCGAGCCGGACGGCGGGGTGCGCTCGCTGCTCCCGGGTGGCCTCATCCTGCCCGGCGGCGTGGCCGTGCTGAGCGAGGGAGGGGCCGAGACGGTCTATGTCGGCGACACGGCCTCGCTCCGGTCGTTCGACGGAGACACGGGCGAGCCGCTCGGCGTGGAGCGATCGTTCCTCGGCGTCTCGGAGATGCACGCGCCCACCACCGTGTCGGCGGACGGCCCGGATTTGATCTTCACCTCGTGGTTCGCCAACGTGGTTCAGGTCTACGACCCGGCGACCGCCTCGGTGCTCGAGACCTACAGCGACTTCGCCACGCCGCTCAACGCGGTCCGGTTCCAGGGCGATCTCGTGGTGGCCGAGCTCGGCGCGGGGCAGGGCGCGGGGCGCGTCGTCCGCGAGACCGGCGGCGGGCGCGTGACCCTCGCGCCGATGTCCGTGCCCTCGGGCCTCGCCGTGGACGGCGGCGCTCTCTGGGCCGCCGACTGGGCCACGGGCGAGGTCCTCCAGCTGGTGTCCGGCGGCGCGACGCTCTCTCCGCCGCTCGAGGTGGCCGCCGGCCTGTGGCAGCCCGAGGGGATGGCGGTGGATCTGGACGGCACCCTGCTCGTCGTGGAGAGCGGGAGGCGGAGGCTCCTGCGCATCGACCCGTCGACGGGAGAGATCACGATCCTGGCGAAGCACCTCGAGGTGGGGCTCCCTGCGATCACCGGGACGCCGCCGACCTTCGGGATGAGCGGCGTCGCCGTGGGCCCCTCGGGCGCGATCTACGTGTCCGGCGACAAGGCCAACGTCCTTTATCGGTTCTGAGCGATCGGCCCGGCCGGCGAATCGGCCTCTCGCGCCGCACCCCCCTGCCGGCCCGGATCGAGCGCGAGCCCCCGCTCCCGGACGAGCCGCTCCGAGAGCTCCCACGCGCGCCGCGCCAGCGCGGGGTCGTACGAGAGCGGGGTGGGGGAAAAGCGCTTCGGATCGAAGAGGACCGCGCCGCGTGCGAAAGCGGCGTCGGCCGCGGTGAGCAGCCGGACGACGTTCTCCGCGGACCGCTCCGGCCGCGCCCCGGCCAGGCCGTAAAGCGCCCGCACCCAAAAGGGGCCGTTCATCGCGTTCTCGGTCTTGGTCATCCCGACACAGGCGATGCTCGCCGTCACCGGGAGCCCCTGCCAGCGCTTCGCGGCCTCTTGCACGTGGAGATATCCAAGCACCTGAGACGACATGAGCGCCGGGAGCAGCGACCACCTCCTCCGCTCGAACTGCAGATCATCGAAGTCGGGCACGAGGCCCGAGGGGGTCTTGGCGCCGACGTGCACGATCCGCCCGTCGCCGGAGGCCGCGAGCTCCCCGACGAGCGCGCGGTTCAGCGCGTACCGGGCGAGGTACTGGAGGCCGAACGCGAGCTCGAAGCCGTCCGCCGTGGTGGCTCGCCGGAAGCTGACGGTCATCGCGCTGTGGACGAGCCCGTGGATCGCCCGGCGAGCGGCCCTGATCCCCCGGGCCGCCTCCGCCACGCCCGCGACCGAGGACACGTCGGCCGAGACCCAGGCGACCTCCCGCGCGCCCGCCTCCCGGACGGCGCGCGCGGCCTCCTCCCCCCGCGCCCTGTCGCGCCCCACGAGGACCACGGAGGCGCCGCGGCGCGCGATCGCCTTGGCCGCGGCGAGCCCGATACCGCCCGTTCCGCCCACGAACACGAAGCACGCGCCCTCCACGCTCCGCTCTCTCATCGCTCTTCTCCTCTCCTCGACGCCTCGACGACGGGTGTCTCCTCACGACTCGCGTTGACCGGTACCATGGCGATTGTGGACGTTCAGTGATAATGAGTCGGAGATGGTTGATGAATCGTCCACGGAGCGCGCCGTCGACCCGCTGAGCGGCGTCCTCGACGCGGTCCGCCTCCGCGGCAGCGTCTTCGGCGTGGGCGAGCTCGGGGCTCCGTGGGGCGTGAAGACGCCCGGCCTCCCGGAGCTCGTCTGCTACGTGGTCGTCCGGGGCGCGGCGCACCTCGCGCTGATCGACGCGCCGCGGGACGAGGTCGCGCTCTCGAGCGGCGATGTGGTCCTCGTGGCGGCGGGGCGCGCGCACGCCCTGCGGGACAGCCCGAGCAGCGCCGCCGTCGCGTTCCAGGAGCTCCGTCGCACGGCCGGCCCGCGCTGCGGCCCGGTCCGGCTGGGCGGCCCCGGGCCGCGCACGACGCTGGTCTGCGGGGCGCTCGCGTTCGACGAGGCCGGCTGCGCCCTCCTGGGGTCGGCGCTGTCCGGCCTCCTGCACCTCCCCGCCGAGGCCGCGGGCCCCGGCCTCGGCGGCGTCCTCGGCGCGCTGGCGAGCGAGGTCGCCGCGCCGCAGCCCGGCTCGGACGCCGCGCTCGCGCGGCTCGCCGAGCTCGTCTTCATCCACGCGCTGCGCGCCTCCATCGCGCGGGGCGCGGCCGAGGTCGGGTGGCTGAAGGGGCTCGGGCAGCCGTCGATCGCGCGCGCGCTCGCCGCGATCCACGTGGAGCCCGGCGCCCCGTGGACGGTCGCCGCGCTCGCCGGGCGCGCGGGGATGTCGCGCTCCGCGTTCGCCGCCGAGTTCCGCCGGCACGTGGGCGAGCCGCCGCTCGCCTACGTGACCGCGTGGCGGATGCGCCACGCCGCGCGGCTGCTCGAGGACGGACGCCTGAGCCTCAAGGACATCGCGGCGAAGGTGGGTTACGGGTCCGCCGAGGCGTTCAACCGGGTCTTCAAGGGCTGGGCCGGCGCCCCGCCCGGCGCGTACCGCCGCCGCCCGGCCGGATGACGCTCAGCCGCCCTTCGAGAGCCACCGCACGATCAGCGACTCGAGCGCCTTCGCGGCGGCGGCCTCGTCGGCGCGGCCGCGGAACATCTCGGCCGCGAGCGCCTCGGCGGCGCCGATGATCGCCACGCAGCGGAGGTGCAGCTCGCGCTTCGAGAGCTGGACGCACGGCGCGAGCGCGTCCCGGTAGATCGTCACGTACCTGTCGAGCAGCTCCCGCTCCACGGCGTCCATCTGCTCGTCGCCCTTCAGCGCCGCGAGGATCGCGAACCACTGGGGGCCCACGGTCGCGCAGCAGTGCATGTACGCGGCGCTGACGACGCGCGCGACGTCCTCGAGGCGCTTTTGCGTCCGCTTCAGCGCCTCGAGCAGCGCCGCGACCTGGCGATCGTCGATCTGCCGCGCGAGCGCGATGAGGAGCCCGGACCGCGTCTCGAAGTGCTCGTACGCGATCGGCTTGCTGACCCCGGCGCGCTCGGCGAGGCGGCCGAGCGTCAGCGCCTCGGTGCCCTCCTCGCGCACGATCTGCTCGGCCGTCTCGAGCAGCTGCTCGCGGCGCTCCGCCTTCGGCAGGCGCTTGCCGGGGGCCTCGCCCCTCGGCCGGCTTGCGGTTCGCGCTGCGTTCGTCTTCGCCATGCGCCTTGACACTACCACGGGTAGGTTCATATTACCAAAGGTAACTTACTGATGGTAGGTTGCTTTGAGCACGCCCGGCCGCTCGCGCGACCCGGCGGGAGGAGTCCTTCCCATGAGCACACGTTCGATGTCTCCAGTTCTCTTGATCGGCGGCTCAGGCCACGTCGGCGCGCGCGCGGCGAGGGCGCTCCGGCGCCTGCATCCGGATCTTCGGATCGCGATCGGCGGGCGCGACGGGCGCAAGGCGGCGGCGGTCGCGGCGGAGGTCGGCGGTCCGACGACGGCGGTGACGGTCGACGTCCAGAGGAGCGACCTCGGCCTCGAGCCGGGCGCGTCGTTCGGCGGCATCGTCACGCTCGTCAAGGACGAGTCGTCGAACGCGCTGAAGCGCGCGCAGGCCGACGGCGTGGCCTACATCGCCTTCTCGGACTTCGTCACGGAGATCGGCCCGCTGGTCGCCCATTACGTGGCGCGTCCGACGCGCGCTCCCATCCTCATGCTGGGCCACACCCTCGGCGGCACGGCGACGCTGGCGGCGCTGCACCTCGCCCAGGAGCTCCGGAGCGTCGACGCGATCGCGATCGCGGTCGTGATCGGCGCGGACGATCACGGCGGTCCGGCGTCGAGCGCCGATTTCGAGCGGCTCCGGCAGGTCGGGGAGGCCGCGCTCGTCCTCGACGATGGGAGATGGACCTGGCTGCGCGGGGAGGCGGCCACCCGGCGCGTCGTGGACGCCGAGGGCGCGGCGCACGTCGGCCAGGCCTTGCCGCTGAGCGACGTGGTCAGCCTCGCGGCGGCGACCGACGCGCGATCGATCCGGACCGACGTCGCCGCGCGCGACAGGGCGGCCGCCGGCGCGGGCCCCCGGACGGAGCTCATCGTCGAGGTGTCGGGGCGGCGTCGCGACGGGTCGGGGGCGCGGCTGCGTTACGACATCGTCGACGCGGACAACCTCGCTCGCCTCAGCGCGTACGGCGCCGCGATCGCGACGGAGCGCCTGCTCGGGCTCGCGGGCGGTCCCCCGGTCGGCCCCGGCCTCTACAACCCGGAGAGCGTGCTCGACCCGGCGAGCGTCATGGCGCGGCTCGAGGCGCTCGGCGCGCGCGTCCGCCGCACGCTGGCCTGAGCGCCGCGCGCTGGCCTGAGCGCCGGGCCGCCGGACGCGCGCCGGCGGGACCGGGCCCCGGCCGTCCGCGGGGGCGGGATCTGGCGTGGCGCGGCGATCGGACCGCGATCCAGCGCGTCATGGCAGCGCGACGGGCACGGCGTCGACCCGCGTGCTGACGACCCTCCGGCGCTGCGCGCCGAGGTTCGCGGAATCGACGCTAAACGAAAGCACGAATCTCTTCTCGTCAGGCGCAGGCGCGAGGTGAGGCGAGCGGAAGCGATCGTCCAGCGAGTCTTCGCGGATGATCGGCTTGCCGCCGTCGTGCTTCAACATCGGCATCGGTATCCCGTGCCCCGTCCCGTCGGGCACGACGACCCGGCTGTTCACGTGGACGATGACCCTGCTGCCGGCCGCGAAATCGCCGTTCATCGGCAGCGCGCGCCCGGAAAAGCGCCTCAGCACGGCCTGGGCGATGCGCCGCCAGTCCTCGCCGCTCCCCGCGTTCGCCCGGAGAAAGCGCGCCGAGATCAGGTGGCCTTTCGCGTTGAGGGTGAGCTCGAACGAGCTCTCGGAGACCTCGGGCGCCGGGGACGAGGAAACCTCGTCCGCGACGGCCGAGGCGAGCGTGCCCGCCGCGGGAAACACCAGCATGGGCCCCCGCCCGCTCTCCTCGGCGTCGTTCTTGGCGGAGCGCGGCGGGGCGGGGCGCACGGGAGCGGGAGCGCCGGCCGGAGGCGCCACCGGCAAGACACCCGGCAAGGCCCAGACCGGCGCCCCGCCGAGGCCGGGAGGGGCCGCGGCGGGGGGAGGCGCGCCGTATTCGTCCGGGGGCGCGGTCTCGTGGGTCTCCGGTCCGGAGCTCGGTGCCGGCGCGGAAGGCGCTTCGGGCGGCGCCGGCGCCCATCTTCTCGGTCCGGCGCGCGGGGAGCCGGGGGCGGCGCCGCTCATCCGGGCGAGGCCCGGCGGCGGTTCCAGCGGCGGGTCGTCCGGCGCCCTGGGCTCGTCAGGCGACACGTCGAGATCCAGCAGGACGAGCGGCTCGACCTCTTCCCCCGCGCCGGCGCGCGCGCGCTCGTCGACAACCCGCGGCACGAGCGCAACCGCGGCCACGACGCCTCCCGCGTGGAGGAGGAAGGCAACGAGCAGAAAGAGCGAGTCCCGACCGCGCGCCGGCCGAGAGTCGCAGCATGTGGGCTCGATTCCCATGCTTTCCGTCAAATCCTTACCCTGCCGGCCCCGCCCCAGCAAGCGCCGGCGCCGCGACGCTCGATGCCTTGTCGCGGCTCAGGCGGCTCAGGCCCATGGGCGGCGAGGTCGGCAACGCCGAATGCCGAATGCCGAACGCCGAATGCTCGCGCTTCCTGCCCCTTGACATTTTCGATTCGTCTTGCTTTTCCCGAACCCTCGCGCTAGAGGAGCCGGCCGACCTCGAGGCGTGGACTGCGTCCGGCGCGCGCGATGCCGCCTGGGGGGCCCACGCGGACATGTTCGACGCTCGATCGTCTCGGATCCGCGAGGTGGCCAATCGCGTCGGTTTCTGATCGTGGCCTTCGGGGAGACTGCGGCGGTCGGGCGTTTCGAGCTCGGAGAAGGAGGCAATCGTGATGGATCGCCAGTTCATCCAGGTGCGCGGAGCGCGCGAGAACAACCTCAAGGACGTCTCGCTGGACATCCCCAAGCAGAAGATCACGGTGTTCACCGGCGTCTCCGGCTCCGGGAAGTCCTCCCTGGTTTTCGACACCATCGCCGCCGAGGCGCAGCGCCAGCTCAACGAGACGTTCACCGCCTTCGTGCAAGGCTTTTTGCCGCATTACGGCCAGCCCGACGTCGATCGCATCGAGCACCTGAACGCGCCGATCATCATCGATCAGAAGCGGGTCGGCGGCGGCTCGCGCTCGACGGCGGGCACGTACACCGACATCGCCGCGCTGCTGCGGCTGCTCTTCTCGCGGGTCGGGCAGCCGGCCGCGGGGCCGGCCTTCGCCTTCTCGTTCAACAACCCGCAGGGGATGTGCCCGGAGTGCGAGGGTATCGGCAAGACCGTCCAGCTCGATCTGGACAGGTTCCTCGACCGCAACAAGTCCCTGAACGGCGGGGCCATCCTCCATCCGGACTTCAAGGTCGGCAAATGGATGTGGAAGATGTACCCGCTCTCCGGGCTCTTCGACAGCGACAAGCCGATCAAGGACTACTCGGAGGAGGAGCTCCGCGCGCTCCTGTACGGCGCTGACGTGAAGGTCTCGTTCGGCGAGTTCGGCTCGAAGTACGAGGGCCTCGTCGAGCGCTTCACCCGCATGTACCTCAAGAAGGACGCCGCGGCGATGTCCGACCGCAACCGGGCGGTCTTCGAGCAGTTCACCACCTCGCAGACGTGCCCGGCGTGCCGCGGGGCGAGGCTCAACCAGGCGGCCCTGAATTGCAGGATCCAGGGCCGGAACATCGCCGAGGCGTCCGACCTGGAGGCGACGGAGCTGATCGAGTTCCTGCAAGGCCTCACCGATCCGGTCGCCGTGCGGCTGGCCGCGCGGCTCATCGAGCGCCTGCAGCACCTCGTGGACATCGGCCTCGGCTACCTGAGCCTCGGCCGGGAGACCGCCACTCTTTCCGGCGGCGAGTCGCAGCGCGTGAAGATGATCCGGCACCTCGGAAACAGCCTGACCGAGATGCTGTACATCCTCGACGAGCCCAGCGTGGGGCTGCACGCGCGCGACGTCGCCCGGCTGAACCGGCTGCTCCAGAAGCTGCGCGACAAGGGCAACACCGTGCTCGTCGTCGAGCACGACCCGGACGTGGTGGCGATCGCGGATCACGTGGTGGACATGGGCCCGAAGGCGGGGGTGCACGGCGGCCAGGTGGTCTTCCAGGGGAGCTATGAGGCCCTCAAGGACGCCGACACGTTGACCGGAAGGTCCCTGAAGCAGCACCTCCCGGTCAAGCGGAAGGTCCGGCAGCCCACCGGGCAGATGCTCATCAAGAACGCCACGTTGCACAACCTGAAGAACGTCACGGTGGGCATCCCCACGGGCGTGCTGACGGTCGTGACGGGGGTCGCCGGCTCCGGGAAGAGCACGTTGATCAACGATGTCTTCCTGGAGCAGCACCCGGAGGCGATCGTGATCGACCAGTCCCGGGTGACGGCCAACAGCCGCTCGGCGCCGTGCACGTATACCGGCATCATGGACGACATCCGGCAGGCGTTCGCCAAGGCCAACAAGGTCAGCGCCTCGCTCTTCAGCTTCAACTCGGAGGGCAGCTGTCCCAACTGCAACGGTCTGGGCGTGGTCTACACCGATCTGGCGTTCATGGAGGGCATCGTCTCCACGTGCGAGATCTGCGAGGGCAAGCGGTTCAAGGCCGAGGTGCTCGCGTACAGCCTGCGCGGCAAGACGATCAGCGACGTGCTGGACATGACCGTGGAGGAGGCGCTGGCGTTCTTCGGCGAGAAGAAGATCAGGGCCGTGGTGCAGGCCATGAATGACGTGGGGCTCGGGTACCTGAAGCTGGGCCAGCCGCTCAGCACGATGTCGGGCGGGGAGGGGCAGCGGTTGAAGCTCGCCACCGAGATCCACAAGCAGGGCAGCGTCTACGTGATGGACGAGCCCACCACCGGGCTGCACCTCTCCGACATCGGGCTGCTCATGGGCATCATCGACCGGCTGGTGGACGCCAGGAACACGGTGGTCCTCATCGAGCACCACCTCGACGTGATCCGGCAGGCCGACTGGATCATCGACCTCGGCCCGGAGGGCGGCAACGCCGGCGGCGAGGTGCTGTTCGCGGGGCCGCCGTACGAGCTGAAGGGCTGCGAGCGGAGCATCACGGCGAAGTTCCTCTGAGCGCGACGCGGGCGTGACGGGCCGTCTCTCCGCACCCCTGGTCCGGACGCCCGGTGGGTGGAGCTACTGGCTCCGCCGCCCGTAGTAACCGGCGAGCATCGAGAACGCCTCCTTGGGCTTCCAGGTGCCGTCCTCGAGCACCTTCACGACACCGGTGCTGGCCAGGTCGAGATCCTTGCGCGGCTCGCCCGGGTCGTGCGGCAGGATGTAGCCGGCAAAGGCGTGCACGAACGCGGCGTCGACGCCCTCCGCGTCGAGCACCTCGAGCACCTCGCGCAGGTAATTCGCCTGCTCGGCCTCGTCGCGCGCGTACGCGCCGTTCAGCCCGAGCGGCGTCGCGGTCGCCTCGTCCCACACGATGATGTCGGCGCCGCGCGGGCCGGCGGCGGCCGCGCCCTCGTAGGTCGCGCAGCCGAACTCGGTGATCGCGACCGGCTTGCCCAGCGCCTTCCCCTGCGCGACGAAGGCGCGGATGAGCTCGGGAAAACGGTCGGCGTTCTGCGCGTACCGGTACGCGGCGTCGGTGCTGACGATGTCGAACGGCGTCCAGTCGACGCCCTCGAACGAGAGCGAAGCGTAGGTGACCTTGCCGCCGAACCGCGCGCGGACCACCGCGACGGCCCGGGCGAGGAGCTCGTTCAACCGGGCCGGGATCGCGGCGAGCAGCTCGCGGAGCTCCGGCCCCCGCCCGGTGAACACCTTGCTCCGGTCGAGGAACGTCTCGCCGGGCACGAAGCCCTTGTTCATCAGGCTGAGCTCCGAGCCGGTGACGATCACGACCTCGGCCCCCGCGCGGCGGAGCCGCTCGCCGTGGTCGGCGCATCCGGCGAGCAACGCGAGCAGCTCGTCGCCGGTCAGGTCGGTGGTGAACGGGCAGATCCAGGTCTCCAGGCCCGCCGCGGCGGCGTGGGTCGAGGCGATCTGCAGCCGGCCCGGATCGCCGCCGGTGATGCGGACCGCAGTGCAGCGCAGGTCGCCGCGGATGACCCGCATGTCCCGCCGCACGCGGTCCGGGTCGAACGGCTCGTGGGTGCTGTTGCCCTTGTTGAGAAAGCCGGTGTCGTAGCAAATGCCGTAGGCTCGCATGGTCGGTGGCCCTCACGCCGGTTAAGGTACTTCGCGTACCTTAAATCGCCCCGGCGTGCGCGCAACGTAGGTTAAATTACATGCCGGAGAGCGGGTGAGAGCGTGGCGGCGGAACGGCGGCGTGGAGCGGTGCTGGAGCTGGCGATCCTGCGCGCCGCGGCCGAGGAGCTCGCCGAGGTCGGCTTCCCGGGGCTGACCATGGATGGGGTCGCGAGGCGCGCGGGGACGAACAAGAACGCGATCTACCGCCGGTGGCCGAGCCGGGCGGCGCTCGCCGTGGCCGCGTACCGGCAGCTCGCGGCCGACAGCGCGGAGCTGCCGGACACCGGCGCGCTGCGCGCCGATGTGCTCGAGCTGCTGCGGGGGGCGAACCGGCACTGGTCGTCGCCGCTCGGCGACGTGCTCCGCGGCCTGCTGGCAGGGGTCGGCGGCGAGCCCGAGCTGCTGCGGGAGCTGCAGGAGGCGTCGAACGACGGCGGCAGCGCGCTGTGGCTGGCCGTCCTCGGCCGCGCGGTCGCGCGCGGCGAGGCGCCGCCCGAGGCGCTGCACCCCCGCGTCGCGACGGCGGCCGTCGTCCTCCTGCGCAACGAGTTCATCACCCGCGGCGCGCCGAGCGTGCCCGACAGCGTGCTCGTCGAGATCGTCGACGAGGTCTATCTCCCGCTGATCCGCGGCCGAGGCGCCCGGGGACCGACCTCGGCGCGCTAAACGAGCATCGAATAGCGCTGCTCCGCCGCGAGGCACGGCGCCGGCTCGAGGCCGAGCTCGCGACGGACGATGTTCGCGCCGCGCACCAGCGACACCATCTTGTGAAACGCGTGCATCCGGCTCATGCCCTGTCGGCCGAAGCCGCAATCGCTGCTGAGGATCAGCCGCTCCGGCTCGATGAACCGGAGCGCCTTGCGGACGAGCGCCGCGACCTGCTCGGGGGTCTCCACCTCCAGGCTGCGGTGGTGCACGACGCCGATGCAGACCTTCTTGTCCTTGCCGATGGCCTCGCCGATCGCCGGGAGCGCCGCGCCGCCGTCGCTCGCGGCCTCGAACGTGATGACGTCGACGTCGAGCCGGTCGAGCAGCGAAAGCGCGCCCTCGTAACCGCTCGTCGCGACCTCCACCCGCTGCGCCGCCGGGTTGCCCCAGCAGGTGTGCACCCAGACCTCGGTCTTGTCGCGCAGGCCGGCGACCTCGCGGTTGAAGGCGTCGACGTAGAGCGCCGCGGTCAGCTCCGCCCCCTTGTCCTGGCCGGCGACGTAATGGAGCATCGGCTCCTCGAGCTGGACGACGGGGCACCCCGCGTCGGCGACCTCGTGCAGCTCCTGATTGAGGCTGTCGGCGATGGCGAAGAGGAGCTCGCGGCGGTCCGCGTAATGCTGGTTGAGGACGACGGCCTCGAGGAGCTGGCCGCAGCAGGTGCCGAGCTTCATGGGCCTGCTCGTCATGCGCTGCGCCGCCTTCCAGACGCGCGCGTACTCCAGCCCTCCCCGGCCGACAGGGCCGCGCACGAAGAAGGGGAGGCGGGCCTCCATCACCTCGTGGAGGATATCGCCCGCTTCCCGCTCCCTCGGCGACGTCCAGGGCTGGGGCCGGAGGCCGGGATCGGCCATGCCCTCCATGCGCTCGGCCAGGTAGCTGAACCAGGAGCGGCCCCCGACATCCATGTCGAAGCGGGCGTCGCCGTCGGTCAGGATGTCGAGGCCGGCCCTGACCTGATCGGTGATGTGCACGGCGAGGGTGTCGGTGTACTGCTCCCTGAACACGAGATCGGCCATGGCGGTCGAGAACCTGCGGCCCGCGAGGCCGGAGACATACCAGGACGGCCGCGGCAGAGAGCCGGTGATGGTCGTTGCGAGAGGCTTGTGCTTCGTCGCCTTGATCAAGAAAACCTCCTGCGCATACCCGTGCAGCGCGCGGCCGATGCTAGCGGAGGAAACCAGTGCGAGCGAGCCCTCCGGTCGCGCCTGCGCGCGCCGCGCCCGCGTGAAACGGGGCTGTGGGGCGAGCGGGCACGCGCATCAGGCGCGCGAGCGCTCCGCCGGACGAGCCCGGGGGCCGCGCACTGTTCGGTAGGACTGGCTACGTTCTCGCCCAGCCGCCTCGCCGGCGAGCGGCTGTCCGTGCGCTGCGCAGCTGTACGATCGTTGCGCAAGATCTCGTGATCGGCCCGAGGCGGCGAAGGGCCTTTGCGGCCTTCGCCCCCGCGTGCTCCCGCGGCGGGCGGTATGGCCGCCCGCTTGCAATGTCCCCGCGTCGAAGCGCCCGGCGCACGCGCCAGGGTCGCGACTTCACGTGACAGGCAACCCTTCGAGGACAAAAGCTCATGAATCGATCGAAGAGAATCCGCGCGCCGCACGCGGCGCATCGCCTCGCTCCGTCCGGCATCCTGCTGCTCGCCGTCGGGCTGTCTCCGGCGTGCGCCGCGCCGTCCGGCCCCGAAGACGCCGGCGCAGGCGCGCTCGAGGCCGGGCTCGCCGCGGCGGCCGGGCCGTGCGGGGATCGCTCGAGCGGCAGGATCATCACCGTCGCTCCCTCGGGCGGCGATCACCGGACGATCCAGGCCGGGCTCGACGCGGCGGCCGCGGGCGACACCGTGCTCGTCAAGGCGGGCACCTACAGCGAGAACGTCTCCTTCGGGAAGGGCGGCACGGCCGCCGCCGGCTGCATCACCCTCCAGGGCGAGGCGGGCGCCATCCTCGACGGGACAGGCAGGGACGGCGCCGGGATCGAGATCGCCAGCAAGAGCTACATCCGGGTCGCCGGCATGACGGTGCAGAACTTCAAGGGCGGGGACACGCCGATCGGCATCAGCGCGAGCGGGAGCTCGAGCTTCCTCGAGATCCGCGACAACGTCGTGCACCACATCGAGAGCTCCGAGGACGCCCACGGCATCGCCGTCTACGGCACGTCGGCGACGCCGATGACGGACATCCTCATCGACGGCAACGAGATCCGGGACTGCAAGCTCGGCTCGAGCGAGTCGCTGGTCCTCAACGGCAACGTCACGAACTTCGTGGTGTCGCGCAACGAGGTCCACGACAACGACAACATCGGCATCGACTTCATCGGCTTCGAGGGCGTCGGCCCCTCGGGCTCGGATCAGGCGAGGAACGGCGTGTGCGTGGACAACGTCGTCTACAACATCACCTCGGCCCAGAACCCCGCCTACGACGGCGAGCGGTCCGCGGACGGCATCTACGTCGACGGCGGCAGGGACATCGTCATCGAGCGGAACAAGGTCGATAGCAGCGACATCGGGATCGAGGTCGCCAGCGAGCACCGGGGCAGGACCACGAGCAACATCACCGTGCGGAACAACTTCGTGTCGCGGAGCTACCAGGGCAACATCATGATCGGCGGCTACTCCACGAGCGTGGGCAGCGCGGCCAACATCTCGGTGCTCAACAACACGCTCTATCAGGCGACCGGCGGCGAGATCATCCTCCAGAACAACTCGGACGGCGTGCTCATCCAGAACAACATCCTCTCTGCCAAGGCGAGGAACGCCTACGTGAGCAGCGGCCGCAACAACAGGAACGTGCGCGTCGACAACAACATCTTCTTCGGCGCGAGCCAGACCTCGGCCGGCGCCTTCACCGACCCGCGCGCGCGGTTCGTCGACCCGCTCCTGGCCGGGCCGCCGTCGGACCTCCACCTGACGAGCGGCTCGCCGGCGGTCGACGCGGGGGTCGATCTGGGCGCGCAGGGCGGGGTGTCCGACGTCGACGGCGAGGCGCGGACGCGGGGGGCGCGCGTCGACATCGGCGCGGACGAGCGCTGAGGCGGGAGCCCGCGAAGGCGCCGGGCGCGGTCGAGGTCCTGCGGGGAAGCGTCAGGACCGCTCCCGTGCCCGCGGCGGGCGCGGGCGCTCGCTCCGCGCAGCAGCGCGAGAGCGAGCGCCGCAGTCAGCCTGGTTCACTCGTCCAGGAGATCCAGCCTCGAGCCTGGCACCATCCGGTAGTCACCGATCGCGAACCCCTGCAGCTCGCTCGTGAACTCGAACGGACCGAGCACGTGAATCACCTCGCCGCTCGCGCCGCCGGCGCCGCCGTCGCCGCTCGTGCCGCCGGCGCCGCCGTCGCCGCTCGTGCCGCCGGCGCCGCCGTCGCCGCTCGTGCCGCCGGCGCCGCCGTCGCCGCTCGTGCCGCCGTCGCCGCTCGTGCCGCCGGCGCCGCCGTCGCCGCTCGTGCCGCCGGCGCCGCCGTCGCCGCCGTCGCCGCTCGTGCCGCCGGCGCCGCCGTCGCCGCTCGTGCCGCCGGCGCCGCCGTCGCCGCCCGTGCCGCCGGGCCTCGTGACCGTGATGAAGTCGACATACACCACGGTCGGGTTGGCCCAGGGCCCCGAGATACCTGCGTCGACCCTCAGGCCGATGCGCCTCACCTTGGTCTTGTCGAACGTCTTGGTCTCATCCGCAGCGGCGGCGTCATCGACGTCGATGGTGAGCTCTGTCCACTCCTCCAGGCTGCTGAGGTCCGTCCACGCCCAGGGGAGACCTATCCAGGCCTGTGCGCCTCCATTCTGTACGAACGTCTGCACGCCACCGCCGGTGCCGGCGTACACCTTCACACGGAACGTGACGGTGGCGCCGGTCAGGTCGACCAGCTCCGGCATGTCGAACTGGAACAGCGTCCCTGTGTCGGCCTCGGTGAGCGGCACGGCCAGCCGGGCGCAGCCCGAGCAGCTCTCGTCCGGACCGGGACCGATGTCCACTTCATCGACGCCGCCCGCGCCGCCGTCGCCGCCGTCGCCGCCCGCGCCGCCGTCGCCGCCGGTGCCGCCGTCGCCGCCCGTGCCGCCGTCGCCGCCGTCACCTCCCGAGCCGCCGTCGCCGCCGTCGCCGCCGTCGCCGCCGTCGCCGCCCGTGCCGCTCGCGCTTCCGGTACCGCTCGTCGACGAGCTGCTCGTCGTGGTGCCTCCACCGTCGCCGCCGTCGCCACCGGCCCCGCCCCCGCCGTCGTCGCCGCAACCCATCGTGACGAACGAGCCAGCCAGCAAGCCGCACATTGCCAAAGCAACAACTGATCTCATCGCATCCTCTCTACGCTCTACGCTTTCGTCCCACGCGATCGCGCGCGATTCGGGCCGGCGTTCGCCGTGCCCGCTCCCCTTTGCCCAGCTCTCTGCAAGCCAGCCGCGCCGGACCCCGGCATTCCTACGCTCGCCGGGAGCGCGCCCGCCGGCTCATCGCTCCGGGACCGGCCCCGTCAGCTCGCAGCGGCCCCGCTCCGCCCGGCCTTTCGCGCACGACGCCGCGCGACGATCGCGCCCAACGCGGTCAAGGCGGCGAGCACGCCCGCCGGGGAGCTGGACGCCGATTTGACCCGGCACCCACACCCGCCCTCGTCCTCGCTCGCGCCGTCAGGTGGGGCGGCGCCAGCGCCGCCCGTGCCGCTGCCGGTCGTCGCTGCGCTGCTGACGCTCTCACCCCCGCCCGAGCCGCCGCTGCCCGTCGCTCCCCCTTCACCCATGTCCGGGCCGCCACCGCCGCCCGTCGGCTCCGGGGCGTCGAGCGGCGTGAATTTCCACCAGTTGAAATTGAACAGGGGACCGTTCCCACCGGTGAATTTCAGATACAGATCGTGCTTCCCTGTCGCGCCGTCGACCGCACAGGACTTGGTAACCCAGGTCTGGGGGCCGCCGGTGCCCTCGACCATGCAGGTCCCCACCAGCGTGCCGGTCGCGCTGTCGAGGCGCAGCTCGATGCTGCCGCCACGGGTCGCCGAGGCCACCCTCGCTTCGAAGGACCCCGCGCCGGGACCGAAATCGACGTCCTTCACCTTGATGTAGTCCCCGTCGTCGATCGACGTGACGTTCATCCCGCCCTCGCTGCACGCCTCGGTCTCGACACCGGATGCCCAGGCGATGGTTTCAGCCTCCGTCATGACGTACGGATCGAGGGCGCCGACGCCAGGCGGGCCCGCCTCGGTCATCGTGATCGTCGGGATGGTGCCATCGTCGTTGTAGGTGAACCGCTCGACGGCCACCGAGCGGTGATAGCCGCCTCCGCCCGGCAAGGCGCCGTTGTGATAGAAGAAGTACGAGTTGTCCTTGTAATCGATGATGGCCGGGTGATTGGTGAAGCTGTCGCCCTCCGTGGGCATGATGACCCCACGGTACGTCCATGGGCCGGTGGGGCTGCTGCTCGTGGAGTAGGCGATGTACTCGGGGATGCCGCCGGCCGGATACGCCAAGTAGTACATCCCATCGCGCTTGTAGAGCCATGGCCCTTCTTCGTACAGGGTCGGTCGCTCGGCGTTCCCGGTGCGCTGTCCAAAGCTCTCCGCCGTCATGGGCACGCGTACGACCTCCCCCTGGTAGGAGATCATGTCCTCGTTCAGCTTCACGTAGCAGAGGTTGGGGTTTCCCCAGTAGAGATAGGCCTGGCCGTCGTCGTCGATGAACACCGTCGGATCGATGTCGCCGCAATTGGCGTTGATCAGCGGCCCCCCGAGGGCGTCTTTGAACGGCCCGACAGGGCTGTCCGCCACGGCGACGCCGATGACCATCCTGTTGTGCGTCCTGCTCGTCGTAGGAACGTAGAAATAGAACTTCCCGTTCCTGTGGATGACCTGACCTGCCCAGGCATCCGCCTTCGACCAGCTGAAGTCCTTGTATTTCAGCGGCGATCCGTGATCCGTCCAGTTCACCATGTCCGTGGACGAATAGACTCTCCACTCGTTCATCCCGAAGAACGTCGAGGCGCTGTCTTCGTCATGCCCGGTATAGAGGTAGAGCGTCCCGTCGTGGACCATGGGGGCCGGATCGGCGGTGTAGATGGTCTGTACGATGGGGTTGTCCGCCATGGATTCAGACGGAAACGCGGTCGCGCCGCAAAGCAACAACGCCGAGATGAGGAGCCTATGCTGGAGGGATGTCGTAACCGTGGCCATTCCTGGACCTCGCTGCTCTCCTGAAGAATCAGAATCGTTAGGTGGCGCCAGATGTCGTGGATCGCTCAGGCGATGACTCTCCGGCGCTCCTCGTTGGGGCGCTTCGCCGCGATGACAGCCCAGCCCGTCAAGAGCTCATCAGCGATCGCGTCCGAGACGACCGGGCGAATGGAATCAGCGCCGAGGCCGAGATCGATCGGATGACGAAGGTCTCGGTGCGCATGACCCATCCAGGGCGAAGCAAAAGGGTACCGTTCACGAGCCGGAGCGCGTTCCTGAGCAGTTTCAGGCACTTACGAGCCCATCGATCCTTCCCATCGATCCTTGGCCGCATAAGCCCGCTCGGCCCTGTCTTGCAAGTGTTCGAAATTGTTGCGTTTGTTGGTCCGACGCGTGAACGTTTACAGCAAAAGGGTACCGTTGGGGCCTATTGTGAGCGCTCACATTGTCGGTGTCAATTCCAATCGACCACGGCGTGTCCGCGCCTCGCGCGTCATGGCGAGCGCTCGTGATGCTGAGGCCGCCGAGCCGCGCGGCGAAGCAGCCCAAGCGGTGTGCGGAGCTCGCGATTCTGTCCGCTGCGCCTGCCGATCAGCGAGAGGCCCTGACCGCGCTCATCGCCATGGAGCCGTGGAATGCCCGTTCCGGCAGGTCGTGTTCGGTACCAGGAACGCCGAGGAGCTCGTCCACCCTCATTGAGCCTCGTCGCGCTTCCGGAACCACGTGGAGAGGTAGCGCTCCTCGAGGTCGATGAAGGCTTCGCGCATCATCGCCTCGTAGACGATGGCCTCGAGGGCCCCAGGGGGCGGGGAGCCGGTCTGCTGCTGGATGAGCCCAGCGGGGACCCGCCGCGCGATCTTGTGGCTCGTGAGCAGCGGCTCCGCGTCTCCGGGCAAGAGGAGCTCCGTCTTGAAGAAGAACTTGAGCCCCATGACGATGATCTGCGGCTTCTTGCTGCCATAGGCCATACCGGACGACTCGACGCGATAGCTCACCAGGAGGGCGGGGGAGGTCACGGAGCGCTGCTCCTCGGCGGAGCCCTCGAAGGCCGGGCCCGGCTCGAAGGTGACGAGCTCCGGCTCGAACCCCCGCGCGAGCCCCTCCGCCAGCGCCGACGCGGTCCGCTTCTCCTGGGGATCGAGGCGCGTCCCGTCCACGTAGCGCGTCGGCAGGGACGTGACGCCGCGGAACATCGGGCTCTTCATCACGAGCTCGTCGGCGCGCTCCAGGTCCTGCGAGGGTAGCCGCCGGAAGCGGACCTGGACGGCCGGGCCGCGGAGGCCCTGCGGCGTGCTCCTGGGCCCCACGCGCTCCGCGTAGGCGAGGAGCCGTCGCACGAAATCCGCGTTCTGCTCGCTCCCCTCGGGCATGTCCCTCTTGTACCGATCGAGCGCGCGCACATAGAGCGCGTGCCGGGCGTCGTTGAACTCCTTGTCCAGGCCGTGCTTCGGGTAGCGCTCCGCGAACGCCAGCAGCGCCGCGAGCGTGCCCACCGCCCGCGCCCGCTCGAGCTCCGCGGCGAGCGCGGCGCGGCGGGCCGCGGCCACCTCGGCCTGGATGCCCGTCTTGGGGTAGGCGCGGATGAAGTCGTCGATGGCCTCCACCGAGCCCTTCGCGGCCGCGAGGCGCAGCTCGGCCCGCGGCAGCAGCACCTGCGAGGCGACCTCCCGGTGGCCGCGGCCGCGCGTGATGTAGCGCTGGTACGCGGCCACGTCGTCGCGCGCCCGCGCCGCGGCGTACATCCGAGCGTCGCTCATCCGGTTGCGCAGGAAGAAGAGCCCCAAGCCGAGCGCCAGGCCGACCGCGGCCGCGACGAGCCATGCATAGCTCCGCCACCCCGGGACCTCGCGCGAGAGCGGGATCGGCGACGCGAACGGGCTCTCGATGGCAGGCGGCTGGAACGGATCGAGCCGGCGCAGCTCCGCGGCGTCGGGCTGCGCTTTCATGCGGCTCCACGCCGCTTCGATCTCGCGGATCACGTCGTCCGAGCGCGACGGGTCCTCGAGGGGAAATGCGTGCCGCGTGCCGCCGAACGTGAGGACCACGGCGCCCCTGGGGCCCGCCGAGACGCGCGAGAGCTCCGCGAGCGAGAAGACCCGGAGCCGGTGGTCGCGCGCGTCGATCAGGTTCGCGGGGAAGACGAACAGGCCGGGCGCGAACGGCAACGAGATGAGGTCGGCGTTGTAGGCGAGCGCCCGGAGCACGCCGATGGCGGTGGTCGCGGCGAGCAGCACGTACGCGGCGGCCGCCGCGGTCGGGTGGAGCGCGAGGGCGCTGTCGACGTCGCCGAAGCCGGCCGCGCAGAGCGCCGCCAGCAGGAGGCCCGCCGCGACGCTGACCGCGAGCCAAGCCACGATGGTGCGCCGAATCCCGAGCCGGCTGACGATCGGCGCCGGCGCGAACCGCCCGCGGAACGCCTCGATCACGCCGTCCTGAATGGCACGCGGAAGCTTGTAGAAATCGATCTCGTGCATCGCGCTGCTCCCACCCGGCGCCGGAGCTCGGCGCCCTTCCGCTCCTCGACCTGCCGATCGACCCTAATGCATTTCGCCCCGCGCTCCGAGACCGGAGATGGCATATCCTTGCAGCAGGGGCGTGCAACGATGCGTCGACTTCTGCTCCTCTGGCACTTGTGCAGTCTACCCAGCGCCGGCGCTGCGGTGAGCCGCGGCGGCGGTGAGCCCCCGGGGGACGGATCGAGCGCGCCGGGGCCGGCGGCTCCGGCGGCGCGAGCGCGTGCAGCGCGCCATGTCTCGACTTTTCCGGGGAGTCGTGGCCAGCTGCGAGCGACGAGGTGTCACCATGGGAACGAGGGAATCCAAGATCGGAAGCTCGCCGCCGCCGGGGCTCGCGGCCTCGATGGCGCGCAATCTGGCCCGGATGGTCGGTCTGACGTTGCTCTCGACGCTGGGCTGCTCGAGCGGCATGGATGACGGCTCGTCGACCGGCGCTGGTGGGGGCGGGAGCGGGGGCGAGGACGGAAGCGGCGGCCAGGGGGGCAGCGCCGGGGAGAAGACCGTGCTCCGGGTTCCCCTGTACCCCTATATCCCCGACGCGGCGGGAGACAAGCTCGCGGCGATGGCGCTCCGCATCGAGGCCGAGTTCGAGGAAGCGCACGCCGGGATCGATCTCGTGGTGAATCCGCCCTGCTTCGCGGCGGATGTCTACGATCCCGCGGCGCTGGCCATGGGCCTCGCCGGGGAGGAGGCCGACTGTTCGGTCGACGTCATCGAGACGGACATGATCCTGCTCGGCGAGCTCGTGGCCACGGGCGCGATCCGGCCCTGGTCGGAGCTTCCTCCCGCGGACTGGCACCCGGCGGGCATCGAGGCGTCGACCTACGAGGGCGAGATCTACGGCGTCCCGCACTGGCTCTGTGGCCATTTCACCTTCTCCAGGGACCCGTCCGTGGAGAGCGCTGGCACCGCGGCCGAGCTGGCGTCGGCGCTCGTCGACCTCCAGACGGATGCGCCGGACATGGCCGGCAACTTGCTCGGAAGCTGGAACCTACCCTCGCTGTACCTGGACGCGTGGGCGGACACGAACGGGCCTGAGGGGGTCGCATCGGCGATCTCCACCACGATGTACGACGCGGCGACCCTCGATGCGCTCGGCATCTTCGCGAGGACGTGCGAGAGCGAGGGGAGCAACCCGTGCCTCGACGGCACCTACGATCGGGAAGAGAACGTCGATCTCCCGGCGCAGCGCTTCGCGGCAGGGGAGGTCGACGCGACCTTCGGTTATTCCGAGCGGCTCCACGCCATCTTGAAGAGCCTTCCTCCCGGCGGCGATCCGGCCGAGATCAAGCTCGCCTCGGCGCCCCTCGGGGACGGCAACCGCCCGCTGCTCTTCACGGACAGCTTCGTCGTGAGCGCGAGGTGCACGGACGCCTGCGCCGATGCCGCCGCCGCGTTCGTCGCCTACATGAGCTCGGCCAGCACCTTCGCGTGGATCCTCGCGAGCGAGGACGCGCCGCAGGAGACCCGTGTTCCACGCTATCTCATGGCAGCGACGTTCGATGCGTACTCGGCGCCCGCGATCGGCGCGGATCCGTTCTACCAGGCCATCAACGCGCTGACGGAGGAAGGAAAGAGCTTCCCGAACGGCGGGCTCCTCGACGTCAGGAGCGAGATGCGAGATGACATCCTCGCGACCTTGACCTCCGCTCCCTGATCCCGACCGACCCAGCGGATCGAGGGGCCAGTCGAGATGCGCGTCCGTGCCGATCAAGACACGTGTGGGCGCGACGCCGGACGGTCACTTGACGCCGGGGGCGCAAGGGGATGATCCTCCGTCGCCATGGCGGGCTCGAAGCGGGCGGACGCATTCCTGGCGATGGCGCTGAGCGGGCTGGCGGCTGCGGCGGCCGTCGGGTGTACCGCGCTGGCGGGGCTGGACGACGGCTACCATCTGGTGGGCGGGAGCGGAGGCAGCGGGGCCGGCGGCGGCGCGGGCGGCGCGGGGGGCAGCGGGACCGGAGGCGAGGCCGGCGGCAGCACGGGCGGCAGCGGGACCGGAGGCGAGGCCGGCGGCGCCGCGGGCGGCGACGTCGGCGGCTGGGGCGGCTGGGGCGGAGGCGGCGGCAGCGCCGGGTGCGCGACCTGCGCGCTGCCCCCGTACGACGCCGCGGATCCGGCGGAGCTGTGCGAGTGGTCGGCCGCGATCTACGGGGCGGTCATGGAGTGTCTCTGCGCCGAATGCGGCGCGGTGGAGGGCTCGCCCTGCTATGGCGGGTGCGGCGCCGGCGAGGGGCGGAGCGCGGAGTGCAACGACTGCCTCGCCTCTGCGGCCGCCGAGATCGAGGGCGCGTGCGCGCCGGAGGTCGCCGAGTGCGAGTTCGACACGGGCGAGTGATCTCGGCACGTCGCCAAGCCGATCTCGGCAGGGCTCGACGCGCTCGGCCTCGTCGGCCGCTCTGCAGGGAATGCATCTTGAACAGCCCTGATCCATGAGCGACGAGGCTGCGCATCCTGGTGACGCAGCGGGGGCCGCGGCGCTCCCGCTGATCGAGGCGACGAGCGGAGCGGGCGTGGGCGCGCGCTCGGTCCACACATGGCTCGAGGAGCTCCTGTCCCGCGCGGTGCGCCGCTACAACCGGCGGCCTCGCCCCGCGATCATCGCGGCGTCGACCGGCGTGACCGAGCGGACGCAGGCGCGCGCGGTCGTCCGGCGCGCCTGCGTCCGCTCGGCGCTCGCGGGCGGCGCGACCGGGGCGCTCTCGACCGGCGCGGCCGCCGCCACGGCCGAGACGCACGGGCTCGGCGGGCTCGTCGCGATCCCCGCCGCCGCGCTCGCGCTCGGCGGCGAGACGGTGCTCCGGCTGCTCCTGCACGTGCGGATGCTCTGCGAGCTCGCGGATCTCTTCGGGCTCCGGTTCGATCCGGACGAGCCGGCCGACGTGTGGGCGCTGCTCGCCCTCACGTTCGGCGTCGCGGAGCACCCCCAGGACACGGACGATCCCGCGGGCGTGCTCGTGCGCTCGGCGCGCGAGCGCGGCTCGGACGTGGCCAAGCAGCTCGCGGCGCGGCTCGCCGGCGAGAGCGTGGCGCGCAACCTGGTGCCCGTGCTCTCGGTCGCCTCGTCGTCGATCGCGAGCTGGCTCGTGACCCGGCGCCTGGGGGACACCGCGCGCCGATACCTGCGTTACCGGCGCGCGCTCGACGGGGCGCTCTGCGACGAGAGGCTGCGCCCGCACCTCGATCGGCTGTTCGACGGGCTCTGGTTCATCTTCACCGCCGACGGCCGCCTCAAGCCCGAGGAGACCGCGCTGCTCGCGGCCGTGCTGCGGCAGCTGCCGGCCTCGGCGCGCGCCGGCCTGAACGAGCGGCTCGCCGACGACATCGCCTGGATCGAGCGCCTCCGCGGCGTGCCGGAGGGCGCGCGCGCCCCGCTGCTGTGCGCGCTCGAGATCGCGGCGGCGGTGGACAAGGTAACGTCGCTGCGGGAGCGGAAGCTCCTCGCCCACGCCGCGGCGGCCCTCGGCCTCACGGTCGACGAGGGCGGGCTCGGTCGGATGGTCCACGAGTTCGAGGAGATCGGCACCCTCTGCGCGGCCGCGTAGCGCGGCCACGCGGCCCTTCACGCCGTCACCGCAGGCCGTTCTTCACCGCCGTGACGAGCTCGCCGTTCGCGGTGTCGCCGCTCAGCTCCCAGAACATCGCGCCGCCCAGCCCCTTGTCCTTGATGTAGCGCATCTTGACCCCGAGCGAGGCCGGGTTGTCGTAGCTCCAGAACTCGGTCCCGTTGAAGGTATAGAACGCCTTGGTGTCCGGGTGGGTGAAGCCGGGGTGCCCCTTCGCCTTCAGGACCTTGTAATCCTCGATGCCCGCCTCGTACGTGCCCGGGGCGGCGCCGGCGGCCGACTGCCACACCCCCTGGTTCGCGCTGGCGACGCCGGTCCAGCCGCGGCCGTAGAAGGGCACGCCGACGACCAGCTTGCTCGCCGGCGTCCCGCCGTTCAGCCAGGCCGTGACCGCCTCGTCGGTGCTGTACTTCAGCGCCTTCGCGGGGTTCGCGCCGGCGTTGTAGAGCGGAGAGTGGAAGTTCGTCGTGCGCTCCCACGCGCCGTGCATGTCGTACGTCATCAGGTTGATGAAATCGAGGTGCCGGTGGATCTGGCCGACCTGGATCTTCTCGATCTTGTCGAGCCCGGCGGGCGCCGCGATCGTGAGCAGCAGGCCGGGGCGCACCGCGTTGAGCTGGCCGCGGAACTCGGCGAGCAGCGCCGTGAAGTTCTGCGTGTCCTCGGGGCGCTGGTTGCAGGTGCTGCCGCAGGCGGCCGGGTACTCCCAGTCGATGTCGATGCCGTCGAACACGCCCGCCCAGCGGGGATCCTTGATGAAGAGATCGACGCACGACGAGACGAACGAGGCGCGGTTCGCGGGCAGCGCCGCGTCGGAGAAGCCGGCGGACCAGGTCCAGCCGCCGAGCGAGATCAGCACCTTGAGGTGCGGGTGCTTGCGCTTCAGCTTGCGGAGCTGGTTGAAGCTGCCGCGGAGCGCGCCGGCGTCCCAGGTGTCGGCGACGCCATCGACGCTGTCGGCGGCGCTGTAGGCCTTGTCGTAATCGGCATAGGTGTCGCCGAGGGCACACCGGTTGCCAACCACGTTGCCGAAGGCGTAGTTGATGTGCGTGAGCTTGGCGGCCGATCCGCTCGTGTCGATGTTCTTGACGTGGTAGTTGCGGCCGTAGACGCCCCACTCCGCGAAGTAGCCAATCACCTTCTTGCCGCCGCCGTCCGAGCCGCCGCCACCACCGGAGCCGCCGGAGCCGCCGCTGCCGCCCGAACCGCCGCTGCCGCCGGAGCCGCCGCTGCCGCCGGAGCCGCCGCTGCCGCCCGCGCCGCTGGTGCTGGAGCTCGTGGTGCTGCTGCTCGTGGTGGTGCTGCTGGTGCCGCCGACCGGCTGCCACAGCGCCGGGACGATCGGCGGCTCCCAGCCCGGAAGGGAGGTGTGCGCCTGGATGCAGCGGTACGTGACGCCGCCGTAGGTCACCTCGGAATTGACCGCATACGCGGTATACGGCGCCCAGGCAGCGGCGACGGCGGCTTGCTCCGTCGACTCGAGCTCTGCTCCATCGGGGCCGAAGCGCTCCGCGTCGTCGCCATCGACGCCGCCGCAGGCAGCGAGGGCGATCACAGCAAAGAGCGGCAGGGTCGTGAGGGCATAAAGCTTCATAAGGGATCTCCTTGGGTTTGCCGGTTGCCGGTCGTTGCTGGTCCAACGAGCAATCGGCGTACCGGTCGCGGCGACGACCTCGACGATCGGCGCCACAGCGCCCCCTCGGCCCGTTTTTGCGCGCCGCCAGGAGGGGAGCCGCCGCCGTCGCGCCCGGCGATCCCGGCGAGCAGGGGGGCGATCCGGGAGATCGCCGGGCGATCCCCCCGATCGCAGGAGCGCTCCCGGATCGCCCCCCCGGCCGTCCCCGCGATCGCCGGGAGATCGCCGGCGATCCCCGGGCGCAGCGCGCTTTTCTCGATCACCTCCCTCCCGCGGCAGGCAGCCCCGGTGCAGGGCACGACGCTTGCTCTCGCCTCGATCCGTGGACGGAACCATCGAGCCCCTCGGCCAGGAACCTGTCGAGCCACATCCGGGTAGGATCGCGGTCGATATGCACCCCGGCGAATCGCTGACGCTGCTCGCACCGCTCTCCGGTCCCATCGTGCCGATCGAGTCGGTCCCCGATGCGGTCTTCGCCGACAAGATCGTCGGCGACGGCATCTCGATCGACCCGATCTCCCAGACGTTGCTCGCCCCGTGCGACGCGACGGTGACCCAGCTCCACGCGGCGCGGCACGCGATCACCCTGAGCGCCGCGGCCGGGGTGGAGATCATGATCCACGTCGGCATCGACACGGTCGGCCTGAAGGGCGAGGGCTTCACGGCGCGGGTGAGCCAGGGAGACCGGGTCTCGGCGGGCCAGGCGCTCCTCGAGTTCGACGCCGATCTCCTCCTCCGCAAGGCGCCCAGCCTGCTCACGCAGATCGTCGTCCTGAGCGGTGAGACGAGCGCCATCGTCGAGCGCGCGAGCGGCGTGGCCAGGGCCGGCGTGAGCCGCCTCATGACCGTGAGCCCCCGGCGGCGGGCCGGCGAGGGAGCGCCGCGGGCATCGAGCGCGGGGGAGGGGGGCGCGTCCAGGCCGCCGCCGCGGGCCACGGTCGGGGTCACGTCGGCCCTCGTCGTGGTGGCCAACCCGCACGGGCTGCACGCGCGGCCGGCCGCGGTGCTCGCCAGCGAGGCGAAGTCGTTCGCCGCCGACATCAGCGTCGAGCTCGCCGGCCGCAACGCCAACGCGAAGAGCGTCGTCGCGCTGATGAACCTCGGCGCCGGCCCGGGCGCCGAGCTGCGCATCGTCGGGAGCGGCAGCGAGGCGGCGCGGGCGGTCGCCCGCCTGGTCGAGCTCGTCCGGAGCGGGCTGGGCGAGGACCTCTCCGCCGCGCACGCCGCGCGCACGGCCGAGCCGGAGCGCGCCGCCGCCGCCCCTGCTTCTTCCACGCCGCGCGCGGCCGACGACGCGCGGCACGTGCACGGCGTGAGCGCCTCGCCCGGCCTCGCCATCGGCCCGATCTGCAAGATCGACCCGCTCGCCGCCGACGTGGACGAGCACGCGGACGACACGGAGGCGGAGCTCGCGCGCCTGCAGAAGGCGCTGCGCCACACCCGGCTCGAGCTGAAGCAGCTCGTCGCCGCGTCGGGCAAGCGCGTCGAGCAGGCCCAGATCTTCAGCGCGCACCTCACGATGCTCGACGATCCGGAGATGATCACCCGCACCGAGGTCGCCATCGTGGAGGGCAAGTCGGCCGCGTTCGCGTGGCGCGAGGCGGTGATGGCGTCGTGCCGCGAGCTCGCGCGCCTCTCGAACCCGCTGCTCGCCGCGCGCGCCAACGATCTGCGCGACGTGGGCGGCCGCGCGCTGCGGCACCTCGTCGGCGGCGGCGAGGCGCAGGCCGCGCCCGCGGGCAGCATCGTCGTCGCCGAGAGCCTGACGCCCTCCGAGGTCGTGCGGCTCGCCGACCAGCGGGTCGCCGGCCTGGTCAGCGTGCTCGGCGGCACCACCTCGCACGCGGCGATCCTGGCGCGCTCGCTCGGCCTGCCGTACCTCGTCGGCGCCTCGGCGTCGCTGCTCGCCGTCGAGGCGGGCGCGACGGCCGTGCTCGACGCCGAGGGCGCCGTGGTGCTGCTCCGCCCGACCGCGGCCGAGCTCGACGCCTACCGCGGCCGGCTCGGGGCGCGCAAGGCGCTGCGCGAGCGGCAGGAGGCGGCCGCGGGGGAGCGCGCGGTGACCCGCGACGGGGTCCGCGTCGCGGTGCTGGCCAACATCGCGAGCGCCGACGACGCGCGCAAGGCCGTCCGGCTCGGGGCCGAGGGCGTGGGCCTCCTGCGCACCGAGCTGATGTTCTTCGATCGCGACGCCGCGCCCACCGAGGCCGAGCAGATCGCCGCGTACCAGGAGATCGCGGACGCGCTGGGCGAGCGCCCCCTCGTCGTCCGCACGCTCGACGTCGGCGGCGACAAGCCGCTCTCGTACATGCCGCTCCCCGCGGAGGACAACCCGCTCCTCGGCATCCGCGGCCTGCGCATCGGCGCGCTCCACCCGGCGCTCCTGCGCAGCCAGCTCCGCGCCATCCTGGCGGCGCGGGCCCCGGCCGGGCACCGGATCCTCCTGCCCATGGTCGCGAGCCTCGAGGAGCTCCGGGAGGCGAAGCAGGTGCTCGAGGAGGAGCGCCGGCGCGCCGGCTCGCCCCCGGTGGAGCTCGGCGTGATGGTCGAGGTGCCGTCGGTCGCGGTCCAGGCCGACAGGTTCGCGGCGGAGGTCGATTTCTTCTCGATCGGCACGAACGATCTCACCCAGTACACGCTGGCCATGGACCGCACGCACCCGCGGCTCGCCGGCCGGCAGGACGCGCTGCACCCGGCGGTGCTCCGGCTCATCGACACGGCCGTGCAGGCCGCGAAGAAGCGCGAGCGCCACGTGGGGATCTGCGGCGCGGTGGCGAGCGACCCCGAGGCCGTGGCCGTGCTGGTCGGCCTCGGGGTGACCGAGCTCAGCGTCAGCGTCCAGGCGATCCCCGAGGTGAAGGCGAGGATCCGCGAGCTCGACGCCGCGCGGTGCCGCGAGATCGCGCGGGCCGCGCTCGACCTGGGGACCGCGGCCGAGGTGCGGGCGCTGCTCGCGCCGGGCGCGCGGCCCGGCTGATCTCGAGAGCCCAGCAAGCAGACCGGGGGCGGCGCGGCGCGGAGGCCGACCCGCCCGACGGAGGAGGAGCGTCGTATGAGAGGATTCAACGAGCTGCAGCGCGTTGGCAAGGCGCTGATGTTGCCCATCGCGGTGCTGCCGGTCGCGGGCCTCCTGCTCCGGCTGGGGCAGCCCGACGTGCTGGACATCGCGTTCGTCGCCCAGGCGGGCGGCGCCATCTTCGACAACCTGGCGCTGATCTTCGCGGTCGGCATCGCGGTCGGCCTCGCGCGCGAGGCGAACGGCGTGGCCGGGCTCTCCGGGATGATCGCCTACCTCGTGATCACGAACGGGGTGAAGAGCATCGACGACAAGATCAAGATGGGCGTCCTCGCCGGCATCCTCGCCGGCGTCCTCGCGGGGGCGATGTACAACCGCTTCCGCGACACGAAGCTGCCCTCCTTCCTGGGCTTCTTCGGCGGCAGCCGCTTCGTGCCCATCGTCACCGGCGGCGCGAGCCTCGCCCTCGCGCTCGTCCTCGGCGTCGTCTGGCCGGCGATCCAGGCCGGCATCGACGCGGTGGGCGGCTGGATCGTCGCCTCGGGGCCGGTCGGCGCCTTCTTCTTCGGCCTCCTCAACCGCCTGCTCATCCCGACCGGGCTGCACCACATCCTCAACAACCTCGCCTGGTTCGTGGTCGGCTCGTTCCAGGGCGCGAAGGGGGCGGTGACCGGCGATCTGAACCGCTATTTCGCCGGCGATCCATCAGCGGGGGTGTTCATGGCCGGCTTCTACCCGGTGATGATGTTCGGCCTGCCGGCCGCGTGCCTGGCGATCTACCGCACCGCGCGCCCGGAGAACCGCAAGGCCACCTTCGGCGTGATGTTCTCGGCCGCGCTGACCGCCTTCCTGACCGGCATCACCGAGCCGATCGAGTTCGCGTTCATGTTCCTCGCGCCGGCCCTCTACGCGGTCCACGCCGTGCTGACCGGCCTGTCGCTGGCGCTGCTCGACGTGCTCGGCGTGAAGCACGGCTTCAGCTTCTCCGCCGGGTTCATCGATTACGCGCTGAACTACGGCCTCTCGACCAAGGGCTGGATGATCGTGCCGATCGGCCTCGCCTACGCGGTCGTCTATTACGGCCTCTTCGTCGTCTGCATCGAGCGGTTCAACCTGGCCACGCCGGGCCGCGAGGCCGCGGCGGCGCCCTCCGCGGTCGCGTCCGGGGGCGGCGGGGCCGACACGGCCGGCGGGGCCGAGGCGGGCGCCGGGGTCGAGGCGGGCGCCGGGGTCGAGGCGGGCGCTGGCGGGCTCGCGGGGCAGCTCCTGCGGGCGCTCGGCGGCCACGGCAACATCCGCGAGATCGACGCGTGCATCACCCGCCTGCGCCTGGTCATGGTCGACCGCGATCGCGTGAAGGACGCGGACCTCAGGGCGCTCGGCGCCAAGGGCGTCGTGCGCCCGGGGACCGACAGCCTGCAGGTGATCCTCGGCCCCATGGCCGAGTCGATCGCCAAGGAGATGCGGGAGCTCGCGGGCCGCGCGCCGGCGGCGGGCGAGCCGAAGGTGGCGGGCGCCGCGCGGGGGGGCGCGCCCGCGGCGCGGCCGGAAGCATGGATCGAGCGCTGGCTCGCGGCGCTCGGCGGCGCCGCCAACATCCGGTCCGTGGAGGGGTTCTCGAGCGGTCGCGTGCGCGTCGAGCTCGCCGACGCGGACCCGATCGACGAGGCGGCGCTGGAGGCCGCCGACGTGAAGGGCGTGATGCGCCTGTCCGATCGGGTGGTCCACCTCCTGGTCGGCCCGGAAGCGCCGCGGTACGCCGCCGCGCTCGCGCAGAAGCTCAAGGGGTGATGGGCGTGGAGCTCGTGGGCAACATCCTCACGCCGGACGGCTGGCTCCGCGGGCGCCTGTACGTCGACGCGCGGATCCAGGAGATCGCGGGCGCGCCGGCCGAAGGGCCCGGCCAGGGGCCGCGGATCGTGCCCGGCTTCATCGATCTGCACGTGCACGGCGGCGGCGGCCGGGACGTCATGGAGGGCGGCGACGCGCCGCGGGCGATGGCCCGCGCGCACGCCGCGACCGGGACCACCAGCCTGCTCGCCACCACGATGACGGCGCCCCTCCCGGAGATCGCCTCCGCGCTGCGCGCGATCCGGGCCGCCATGGAGGCGCGCCGCCGCGGCGAGGCGCGCGTCCTCGGCGTCCACCTGGAGGGCCCGTTCCTCAACCCGGGTCGGCTGGGCGCGCAGCCTCCGTGCGTGGTGGGCGGGGATCTCGACACCGCGCTCGCGCTGAACGCCATCGCGCCGATCCGCGTGCTCACGCTGGCGCCGGAGATCGCCGGCCACCTGGAGCTCGTCCGCCGCCTGTCCGGCCTCGGGGTGCGGGTCCAGATCGGGCACACGCTGTCGAGCTACGAGGAGGTCGTGGCGGCCCTCGCCGCCGGGGCGAGCGGCTTCACGCACCTCTTCAACGCGATGAACGGGCTGCACCACCGCGAGCCCGGCGCGGTGGGCGCGGCCCTGGCCCACGGCGACTTCGCCGAGCTGATCCCGGATCTCGTCCACGTGCACCCGGGCGCCATCCGCGCCGCCCTGCGCTGCATCCCCCGGCTCTACGCCGTGACCGACGGCACCGCGGCCTCGGGGATGCCGGACGGGCCGTACCAGCTCGGCGCGCACGCCGTCATGAAGTGCCAGAACAGCGTGCGGCTCCCCGACGGGACGCTCGCGGGGAGCTGCCTGACGATGCACCAGGCCTTCAAGAACCTTGTCGACCTCGGGCTCCCGCTGGCCGAGGCGTCGCGCCGGTGCAGCCAGTTCCCGGCCGAGCACCTCGGCCTGGAGGATCGAGGGCGGATCGCGCCGGGCTGCTTCGCGGATCTCTTGGTCCTGGAGGAGGATCTCGCCCTGCGGCAGGTCCTCGTGGAGGGGGAGCCCCTTGCGTGACCGAACGACCTCGATGATGGCCGAGGAGGCCCGCTCCGCGCCGGAGATCGTCGCGCAGCAGCTCGCGCAGGACGAGGACGCCTACCGCGAGCTGGGCGCCCGCCTGCGGGCGGCGCCGCCGCCGTCGGTGGTCACGATCGCTCGCGGCAGCTCGGATCACGCCGCGGGCTACCTCGCGTACCTCGTGATGACGCAGCTCGGCTGTCCGGTCGCGAGCCTGCCGCCGTCGGTGGTGACCCTCTACCGCGCGCCGCTGCGGCTCCCGGGCGGCCTGGCGGTGGCGGTGTCGCAGTCGGGGCAGAGCCCGGACGTGGTGGGCGCGCTGTCGGCGTGCGGCGCCGCGGGCGCGACGACGGCGGCGCTGGTGAACCAGCTCGGCTCGCCGCTCGCCCAGGCGGCCGCGACGACGATCCCCCTGCGCGCCGGCCCCGAGCGCAGCGTCGCCGCCACGAAGAGCTTCATCGCGAGCCTGAGCGCCATGGCGAGGGTGGTGGGGATGTGGGGCGAGGACGCCGCCCTGCTCGACGCGCTCGAGGCGCTGCCGGAGACCCTGGCCGCCGCGAGCGAGAGCGACGTGGGCCCGCTCGTGGACGCGCTCTCGGGCGAGGAGCGCCTGCTCGTGCTCGGGCGGGGCCCTGGCTTCTCCATCGCGCTGGAGGCGGCGCTCAAGTTCAAGGAGACGTGCGGCGTCCACGCCGAGGCGTTCACGGTCGCCGAGGTGCAGCACGGGCCGATGGCCCTCATCGACGAGCGGTTCCCGCTGCTCGTCTTCGCCCCGCGGGGCCCGGCGCAGGCCGGCCTCGTCCGCGTGGCGGAGGAGTTCCGGGGACAGGGCGCGAAGGTGATCCTCGTGGGCCCGGCCGGGCTGCCGGGGGTCGATCTCGCGGTGCCCGCGTCTCCTCACGAGCTGCTCGACCCGCTCTGTCAGATCCTGGCGTTTTACCTGGCGGCCGCTGCCCTGGCCGAGGCTCGAGGGCTGGATCCCGACGCGCCGAGGCGGCTCAAGAAGGTCACCAAAACACTGTAGGAGTGCGTCATGAGAAGGCCTGTTTTCCGATTTGGGCTGCTCGCCGGCGCCCTGTTTGTGGCAGGGTGCGGCGACGACGGGACGTCCTCGTCCACGGCGAGCACCACGATGAGCACCAGCACGGGCAATGACGGCGGCGGCGGCGGCGGCGGTGGCGGCGGCGGCGGCGGCACCGGAGGTGGCGGCGGCTCGGCGCAGGAGCGCCCGTCGGGCGCGGACTTCGCCGTCACCTGGGGCGTGGTGGACAACCACAAGAACCCTGCGGTGAGCTTCGGCTCGGAGCTGACGATCGAAAACCGCGGGAAGGTCGCGCTCGGGAACAGCGGATGGACGCTGTATTTCAACTTCGTGCGTTTGATCGTGCCCGAGAGCCTGCCGCCTGGGGTGAAGGTCACCCACATCAACGGCGACTTCTTCAAGCTGGAGCCGACCGAGGCGTTCCAGCCGCTGGAACCGGGGCAGAGCGTGGTGATCCCTTTCGATGGATCGTACTGGGCCATCAAGGAGACGGACGCGCCCGCGGGCTATTATTTCGTGTTCACGGACGGCGAGGGCATGGCCTCGGCGCCGGAGGCGGTGGGCTCCGAGGCGGTCGCGCCGTTCGAGGAGAAGAAGCAGACGGACCGTTTCCCCGGCGACATGACGCCGGTGCCGACGGCGGCGTCTCGTTATGACGAGAACCTCGCTGTCCGCGTGCTCCCGGCGGGCGACGTGGACAGGGTCGTGCCCACGCCGGTGCTCCTCGAGGCGGGCGCCGGAGAGCTCTCGCTTTCGTCGGCCGTGCCCATCTACCACGCTGCCGGGCTCGAGGGCGAAGCGGCCTTTCTGGCGGAGGCCCTGGGGGCGCTCCTCGGCGCCGCGCCGGAGGTCCGTGAGGGCGCGCCGCCCGCGGGGACGGCGGCGATCGCGCTGTCGACGGGCGCGATCGACGTCGGCGGCCAGCCGAAGCAGGCGGGCGACGAGGCCTATCGCCTCACGGTCACGGCCGAGGGCGTCGAGATCGTGGGCAGCGACGCGGCCGGCGTCTTCTATGGCATCCAGAGCCTGCGCGCCCTCGCGCCCGTCGAGGCGTACCGGACCGCGAAGCCCGAGATCGCGATCGGCGCGGTGACGGTGGAGGACGCCCCGCGCTTCGGGTACCGCGGCATGCACCTCGACGTGGCGCGCAACTTCCAGCGCAAGGAGGCCGTGCTGAAGCTGCTCGACGTGATGGCCTTCTACAAGCTCAACAAGTTCCATTTCCACCTGACCGACGACGAGGGGTTCCGTTTCGAGGTGCGCGGCCTGCCGGAGCTCACCGAGGTCGGCGCCCGGCGCGGCCATACGCTCGACGACCGCGACCAGATCGTCCCCTCGTTCGGCTCCGGCCCGGACCCGGCGTCGCCGGCGTCGAGCGGCAGCGGCCATTACACCCGCGCCGAGCTCGTGGAGATCCTGCGTTATGCCGAGGCGCGCCACATCGAGGTGATCCCCGAGATCGATATGCCGGGCCACGCCCGCGCGGCGGTCAAGGCCATGGAGGCGCGTTACGCGAGGCTCGCGGCCGAGGGCGATGTAGAGAAGGCCGAGGAGTTCCTGCTGAGCGATCTGGAGGACCCGTCGCAGTACATGTCCGTGCAGATGTGGACCGACAACGTGGTGAACCCCTGCCGCGAGTCCACCTACAGGTTCCTGCGGAAGGTCGTGGACGACGTCGTCGCGATCTACGCCGAGGCCGGCGCGACGCTCACCACCATCCATACGGGCGGCGACGAGGTGCCGGACGGCGTCTGGGAGCAATCCCCGTCGTGCCAGGCCCTCCTCGACGAGGCGCAGGAGGGAGGTGTCGAGTCCGTGGACGACATTGCGAGCCATTTCCTCCGCGAGCTCAACGCGATCGTCGCGTCCCACGGCCTGGTGACCGGAGGCTGGGAGGAGATCGGATTGAGGAAGGTGCAGGCCCAGGGCGGCGTCGACAAGGAAGCGAACCCCGAGTTCCTGAGCAGCAATTTCAGGCCGTATGTCTGGAACAACGTCTGGGGTTGGGGGGACGAGGACAACGGCTACAAGCTCGCCAACGCGGGTTATCCGGTGGTCCTCTCCAATGCGACCAATCTGTATTTCGACCTCGCCTACGACAAGGATCCTGCGGAACCGGGCTATTACTGGGCCGGGTTCGTGGACACGCGCAAGCCGTACGAGTTCGTGCCGCTCGACGTCTACAAGAGCGCCCACGCGGACCGCATGGGCAATCCGATCGATCCGACCGAGATGTTCCGGGACCACGTCAAGCTGACCGACGCCGGTCGGGCCAATATCCTCGGCATCCAGGGGCAGCTCTGGGGCGAGAACGCGAAGGGGCAGGGGGCGATGGAGTACCTCATTTTCCCGAAGCTGATCGCCCTCGCGGAGCGGGCCTGGGCGCCGGACCCGGCGTGGGCGTCGGAGGAGGACGGGGCGGCGCGCGCGGGCCTGCTCGCCGAGGCGTGGAGTCGCTTCGCCAACAGCCTCGGACAGCGCGAGCTGCCGCGGCTCGACCACCTGAGCGGCGGCGTGGACTACCGGCTTCCGCTGCCGGGCGCGCGCGTCGAGGACGGCAAGCTCGTGGCGAACGTGGCGTTCCCGGGGCTGCAGATCCGCTACACGACCGACGGCGCCGAGCCTGACGCCGACTCGGCCCTCTACGACGGGCCGGTGGCGGTGAGCGGCGTCGTGAAGCTGAGGACGTTCGACACGCGCGGGCGTGGCAGCCGCACGTCGGTCATCGGCGCGGGGGCGTCCCCGTAGGATCGCCGCGCTCGGCGATCAGGCCTCGCCCAGCCACGCGCGCGCGAGCTCGAGGGTGCGCGCGTGCTCGCGGATGTCTTCGAGGAAGCTCCGGCGGAGCTCCGGATGGCCGATCTTGGCGGCATTGGCGAGCAGGCGCACGCGGGCTTCGGCGATCGCCGCGAGCGCCCTTTGCTGGTCTCCCGCCGCCATCAACGCCTCGGCACGGATGAGCAGCGCGTGGGCGCCCTTGGCGAAGAATATCCGGTGCGCCTCGTACGCGGCCAGCGCCTTCTCCACGTCGGCGAGCGCCTCGGCCACGCGACCCTGCGCGAGCCGGATGGCCGCGAGCGTTCGCGTGAGCCCGGTGCTCCATGTGGGTATGGACGAGAGCGCCCCGAGGGCGGTGAGCACCTCGCGCTCGGCGACCTCCAGATCGCCCCGTCGAAACAGGGCGTCCGCGAGGAGCGTGCGCCCCATCCCTTCGTAGAATGCGACGCGCCGGACGCGGCCCGCGTCGATCATGGCCTCCGCGATGAGGCTCCCTGCGTCGAGCTCCCCCTTCTCGATCAGGATCCAGCCGAGGAGGAGGGACCGGTGGGCGATCCCGATCCACACTTCCTCGTCCGCGCAAGGAGGCGCCTCTCGCAGCGTCTTCTCCGCGCGCGCGTAGGCGCCGAGGAACCAGGATCCCGTGGCGACCACCGTGCGCGCGCGCGCGATATCCACCTGGGAGCCTGCCTGCTCGAGGCTCTCGAGGGCCGCCTCCGCCCATTTCAGGCCGCACCAGGGATCTTCGTCCGCATACATTGCCTGTAACGCGCGCGTCATGTCGCGCAGCCCACGCGCCCTCGGATCGCGCTCGGCGACGGGCTCCACGATGGCCTCCAGCCAGCTCAGAAATAACCCCGCGACCACGGGCTGGCCGCGCATCAGGAGGAGGTGCACAACGCCCATGTGGAGGGTGTCGGCGATGGCGGCCGCGGCGTCGGCCAGCGGCTCGACGGCGCGCACGGCGTTCAGCGTGGCCGTGAACACCTCCGGCTGCCCCATGGCCATGAGCCCGAAGAGCTTCAAGAGCGCGCCCCTCGCCCAGGGCCCGCTGCCCGGCGTGGCCAGGGCCATGATCTGCTCTGCGTCGCGGACAGCGTCGGGGTTCACGAGGTTGCTGCTCCACACGTGGGCCTCCCAGAGGGTGTCCAGCAGTGCGAGCCGGAGATCGTCCGAAGGCGCGCACGCGAGGCCTCGCCGGGCGCACGCGATCGCCGTCTCCGCGTCGCCGAGCCGCGCGGCCTGCTCCGCGGCGCGGCGGTAGAGGCCCGCGGCGCGCGCCGGCTCCTCGCCTCGCTGGAAGTGCTCCGCGAGCACGATGGGGGCGCTCTCGCCGCGCTCCTCCAGCCACTGCCCGGCGAGCCGATGGCCGCGGACCCGCTCGTCCTCCGTCAACATCGCGTACGCGCCCTCCGCGAGGAGGGCATGCCGGAACGAGAGCTCCGGCTCTCCTGCGAACCGGCTCCCCGGCCGGCGCACGAGCGCCTCCTGCTGCACGAGCTGGTCGATCCGCGCGGCGAGCTCGACGCCAGCACCGCCGGCATCGGGCCCGCCGCCGAGCAGCGACGCGACGGCGCCCGGCCAGAAGACCTCGCCGAAGATGCTGGCCGCGCGGAGCAGCCGCCGGGCCTCGGGCTCGAACCGCTCGATCCAGGCCTGCACCATCGCCGCGACCGTCTCGGGGAGCGTCTCGCGCCCCTCGGCGACGGCTCGGATCAGCTCCTCCAGATAGAACGCGTGCCCTCGCGACCGGGAGACCAGCCGCTTCACCGTCTCGGCGGCCACCGCGTCGCCGAGCACCTGCCGGACGAGCTGCTCGCTCGCCCTGGGCGTCAGCGCCCCGAGCCGGATCTCCTGGAGCTCGCGCTCGGCCCAGAGGCGCGGGAATCGCTCGTGGACCTCCGGCCGCGCCGACGCGAGCACCAGGAGCGGCAGGTCCTTCGCGACCCGCAGCGCGGCGTCGACCAGCCGCACCGTGGCGTGGTCGGCCCAGTGCAGATCGTCGAGCGCGAGCAGGACGGGGCCCGCCGCGCACTCGGCGAGGAGGAAGTCTTCCCAGGCCCGGCGCACCTGCTCGCTCATGAGCTCGGCCTTGGCGCGCGCGGCCCGGAGCGGCGCGCTGTCGTCGTCAGGGAAGGGGGCGCCGGCGAGCTCGCCCAGAAACCATGTCACCCGGGCGCGGTCGGCGAGGGCCACGCGCCGGGCGACGCGGGCGCGGAGCTTGTCCCGGCGCGCCTCGAGCGGGTCGTCCTCGCGGATCTCGCATGCGCCGCGGAGCGCCTGTCCGAGCGCGCCGAACGCCTGTCCGCCGCGGAGCGCGTCGCCGCGCCCGATCCAGATCTCGATCGGCGCGCCGCGCGTGCGGGCGGCGCGCAGGAACTCGTGGCAGAGGCGCGACTTGCCGACGCCGGCGGGCGCCGTCACCAGCACCGCGCGCGCGACCGGCTCGTCCACGCATTCGGACAGCAGCCCGGCCAGGAGTGCGAGCTCGCGCGCGCGGCCGACGCACGCGGTCTGCTTCCCGAGCAGCGTCCGCGATCCCGTGACGACCTCGTGCTCGCGCAGCAGCTCGTACCCGGCCTCGCCCGCGGCCACCTCGAACCTCGCGTCGAGGAGGCCGGCCGTCAGGTCGTCGAGGACGACGGGCTGCGCGCCGGGGCCGCGCCGCGCGACGAGCCTCGCGGCGCGATCGATGACGTCGCCGAGCGGCCGCATCCCCGCGCCCTCGCTCCGGCCTGTCGCGACCGCCATCGGCCGGCTCGGGCGGATGGCGTGCAGGGTGAGCGCGCAGCGCGCAGCGCGCGCCGCCAGGTCGGTGGCGACGAAGACGCCGGAGAGGGTGACCGCCGCCGAGCCGTCGGCGAGGACGTCGAGGCGGCCGCCGAACGACGCGGCCGTGTCGCGCAGCTCTTCCTCTTCCGGCTCCAGCGTGCTGTTGGGCCCCAGGGGCTCGGTGGCATCGAGCCAGAGCGGGCTCTCCCTTCCGAGCATGACGACCGAGACCACCCGCCGCTCGCCTGCCGCCAGCGCGAGGGTGGAATGGCCGGCCGGGTCGGCGTGCGCGCCCGATGGATCGCCGTCGAGCGCCGAGAGCTCGGCCGCCACGCTGGCGCCGTCGCGAGGGCGCCTGTCGGGCTGTTTGGCGAGCATGCGCGCGACGAGCGCGTCGAGGGCGCGCGGCACGCCGGCCCGGAGGGCGCCGACGCGCGGCGGCTCTTCGCAGCAGATCTTGGCGAGGACCGCCATCAGGCGCTCGCCGGCGAAGGCGGGCGTGCCGGTCAGGCACTCGTAGAGCACGCAGCCCAGCGCGAAGACGTCGGCGCGCGCGTCGAGCGCGCCTGCGCCGCCCGCCTGCTCGGGCGCCATGTAACCCGGGGTGCCGAGGATGGCGCCGGTGCGCGTCAGGCGCGTGACGTCGCCGAGGTGGGCGATGCCGAAGTCGAGCACCTTCACGAGCGCGACGTCGCCGCCCGGCAGAAAGAGGTTGCTCGGCTTGAGGTCGCGGTGGACGACGCCGCGCGCGTGCGCCGTCGCGAGCGCCGCGGCGACGCGCGCGGCGAGCGCGACGCTCTCGTCGACGCCGAGCATGCCGCGGGAGAGCCGCGCGCGCAGGTCCTCGCCCTCGAGCCACTCCATGGCGAGGTAGGGCTCGCCGTCGGGCGTCTCGCCGTGGGCGACGAACTGGACGATGGCGGGGTGGCTGAGCTCGGACAGGACCCGCACCTCGCGCTCGAAGCGCGCGCGCTCGCCCGCGTGCCTGGCGAGCATGACCTTGACGGCGACGGCCTGACCCGTGGCGTTGTCGCGCGCGCGAAAGACCTCGCCCATGCCGCCCGACCCGGCGCGCGCGTCCAGCGTGAAGCGGCCCTCCAGCACGTCCCCCACCCGCATCTTCGCGCGTGCATTGTCGGCTCCTGGATCCGACGCGTCCAGACCATCGTCGATCGACGCCGAGCGGCGGGCCGGATCGATGGGCAGCGCAAGCGAGGTATGCAGCGCTGACTGCACCTCAAGCAAGTGCCGGACCAGGCGGCGTTTGCGGCGGCTGCTGCCTCGCCGGCCACCTGACACGCTGGCGTGCCGTCGCCGCCACCAGGCTCACGCGGAGGCGTTCGTTGCGCCCGCGCAACACCGTGTCAACCGCGGGTTCACAGGCTGTCCCGCGCCGGGAACATCCCGCCGAGCCCGCCGCCCGCAGACATGCGCGCCCCTCACCGCTTCGCGAAATGAGCCCGCGCGGCGTGAGCTCGCGAGCGTCACGGCACAGGGTGGACGGGTGGCACAGAGGCGCACGTGGAACAGGCGGTCTCTCAGACCCGAGGCGACCTCTGCGCCTCCGGACGTGGTGGGGCGCGAGCTCGCTCTGGCACGTGAGTTGTAACGACGCGTGGATGCCACGAAAGGACCAGCGATATGACCCGAGGTGCAGAGATGACCCACGACGATCCGGTGGCGCGCGCAGCGAGGCTCGTGCCGCGCCTGCGCGAGCGCGCGCGAGAGACGGAGACGCTGCGCCGCCTGCCCGACGAGACGGTCGGCGAGCTCAGAGCCTCCGGCTTGCTCGACCTCTTCAAGCCGAGGAGCCACGGCGGGCTCCAGGCGAGCCTGCGCACGGCGTTCGAGGTCGCGACCCAGCTGGCGCGGGGGTGCGGGTCGACGTCGTGGATCGTCAGCCAGCTGAACCTGGCCATGTGGATGGCCTGCGCCCTGCCGGAGGGCGTCCGGGAGGAGATCCTCCGTCAGCCGGACAGCTCCATCCTCTTCGCGCTGCTCGGGCGGGGATCGGCGGAGCGGGTCGCGGGCGGCTACAAGATCAACGGGGTCTGGCCGTTCTGCTCCGGCTCGCACCACATCACGTGGATCGGCCTCGGGCTACCCGTGGAGGACGGCCGCGGGGGCGCCGCGCCGGCCTTCTTCATCGTCCCGGCGAGCGCGCTCGAGATCCTGGACGACTGGCACGTGAGCGGGTTCTGCGGGACGTGCAGCAACAGCACCGCTGCGCATGACCTGTTCGTGCCCGACCGGCGCGTCGCGCCGGTGTCCACCGTCTTCTCCGGCGAGCTGCTCTCTCCCGATCTGACCGGCTCACCGTACCGTTGCCCCATCGTCCAGGGCATCGTGGTCACGGCGGCGAGCTGCGCGCTCGGGATGGCGCAGGCGGCCATCGAGGTGTTCAAGGCGCAGACGGAGGGGCGCGGGATCTCCTTCACCCTGTACGAGAAGAAGGCAGAGGCGCCCGTGACGCACCTGCTCCTCGCCGAGGCGGCCATGAAGGTCCGCGCGGCGGACCTCCTGCTCCACGCCGCGGTGGAGGAGCTCGAGCGCCGCGCGGCGGGCGCCGGAGCGACGGATGTCGAGTTCCTGATCAGGATCCGGACAGAGGTCGCCTTCGCGGTCCACCTGTGCCGAGAGGCGGTGGAGACGCTGTTCGGCGCGAGCGGGGGCAGCGCGCTCGCGCTGTCGAACCCGATCCAGCGCATCGCGCGCGACGCGCGCGCCATCTGCCAGCACGCGGCGTATTGCTTGCCGACCAACCTCGAGGCCCACGGCCGCGTGATGCTGGGGCTCTCGCCGAACCTGTCCTTCATTTGACGCCTGGATTGGCCGTAGAGCCCCGGTCACGGTCGTGCGCCTGCGCTGGCCTACGAGCTGCAGTGTTCCGCGCTGTTCAATTTGCAGGGAGGTTCCAGTGGGATATTCGATTCACCTCATGAAGATCGGGATCTTCGCGCTCGTGGCCGGGATCGGCTGCGAGGGCGAGGACGGCGAGGCCGCGGGGGCGGGAGACCAGCCGTCGCTCCTCCAGGCGGCGCGCTTCAACATCTCCGGAGCCAACGGCTCCAGCATCAACGGGCCACGGGTCAACGGCGGCGCCAGGGCCGGAACCGAGGTGTATGGCGCCGGCGTCGCCGGCACCACGGCGGGCGGAAGCGCCCTCCTCGGCATCACCTTGGATGGCAGCGACCTCACGAGCGTTCGCGTCTCCGACGGCGCCGTCCTCTCGGGAGCCTCGCTCGCAGGCGCGACCTTCGCCACGCAGGCGCCTGGCGGCGCGCCGATCGGCCTGCGCATCGACACGGTCTCGGCGAGCCCCTCCCGCCACCACGCGGGGAGCACCGTGAACCGCTACGCGCTCTCCTACAGGGAGGGCATCTCCGGTCCGTGGAGACCTGTTTGCGGCGAGGTGCTGGGCGTAACCGTCGCCGCCGTCCCGCTCGCGGGCCGGTGGAACTATACAGAGGGGGTGGCCGGCGGCGGCGCCAAGCTCGACGAGCCGAGCTGGATCACGTTCGCGTGCGCCGGCCACGCCCTCTACAAGTGCGTGGACATCGGCTACGAGCCCTGGACCATCGCCGGCGGCGCGCCGCTCGGCGATCACCATCAGGCCTGCGTCCGAGCGCATCGCGCCGATTACTGCGGCGACGGGAGCCCGCACACGACGAGCGGCCACCTCATCAATATCTTCGACGACCTCGGAATCCAGCCGGACACCGAGGCCTGGCTGCTCGAATCCGAGTGGGACACGGACGGCGCCCGCTGCCTGTCCCGGCCCCGCATGACGGAAGGCATCGCGCCCGACTGCGCCGCCGGGATCCCCGTGTGCCATGACACCATCGGCTGGGGCGATACGCTCGTGGTGACGGAGGCCCCGTAGGATTGCCCCCCTCGCCGGTCAGGCCTCGCCCAGCCACGCGCGCGCCAGCTCGAGGGTGCGTGCGTTCTCGCGGACGTCTTCGAGGAAGCTCCGGCGGAGCTCCGGATCGCCGATCTTGGCGGCGTTCTCGAGCAGGCGCGCGCGGGCCACGGCGATCGCGGCGAGCGCCCTCCGCTGGTTTCCCGCCGCCATTAACGCCTCAGCGTGGGTGAGCCGAGCGAAGGACCCCTTGATGAAGGACATCCGGGGCGCCTCGTACCCTGCCAGCGCCTCCTCCGCGTCCGCGAGCGCCTCGGCCACGCGGCCCTGCGCGAGCCGGATGGCCGCGAGCGTCCGCATGAGCGCCAGGCGCCGGGGGGGCGCTGACGAGAGCGCCGCGAGCGCGGAGAGCGCCTCGCGCTCGGCGGTCTCCAGGTCGCCCCGTTCGAAGAGGGCGTCCGCCAGGAGCGCGCGCCCCATCCCTTCGTAGAACGGGACGCGCCGGAGGCGGCCCGCATCGATCATAGCCTCCGCGATGAGGCGCGCTTCCTCGATCTCCCCCTTGTCGATCAGGATCCAACCGAGGATGAGGGAGTGATTGCCGACCGCGATCCACACCTCCTCGTCCGTGCACAGAAGCGCTTTTCGCACGGTCTGCTCCGCACGCGCGTACGCGCCGAGGAGCCACAATCCCATGGCGATGTACGCGCGCGCGCGCGCAATATCGACCTGGGAGCCTGCTTGCTCGAGGCTCTCGAGGGCCGCCTCGGCCCACCGCAGGCCGGACCACAGATCTTCGTCCGCATACATCACGTGGAACGAGCGCGCCATGTCGCGCAGCCCTCGTGCCCTCGGGTCGAGCTCCGCGACGGGCTCCACGATGGCCTCCAGCCACCTCAGGAGATGCTGCGTGACCTCGGGCTGGCCGTTCGTCAGGAGGTGCACCATACCCTTGCGGAGGGTGCTGGCGACGGCGGCGGCGGCGTCGGGGAGCGGTCCGACTGCGCGGACGGCGCTCAGCGTGGCGGTGAACGCCTCGCGCTGCCCGGTGGTCATGAGTCCGAAGAGTTTCAAGAGCGCGCCCCTCGCCCAGGGCCCGCTGCCCGGCGTGGCCAGGGCCATCATCTGCTCCGCATCACGCGCGGCGTCGGGGTTGGCGAGGTCCATGCCCCATAGGTGGGCCTCCCAGAGCACGTTCAGGAGAGCGAGCCGGAGCTCGTCCGAGGGGGCGCACTCGAGGCCACGGCGGACATGCGCGACTGCCGCCTCCGTGTCGCCCAAGCGCACTGCCTGGTCCGCGGCGCGGCAGTAGAGGTCCGCGGCGCGCGCCGGCTCCGCGCCCCGCACGAAATGCTCGGCGAGCACGCCGAGGGCGCTCTCGCCGCGCTCCTCCAGCCACGCCCCAGCGAGCCGATGGCCCTGGGCCCGCTCGTCCTCCGTCAGCATCGCGTACGCGCCCTCCGCGAGGAGGGCGTGCCGGAACGCGAGCTCCGGCTCGCCCGCGAATCGGCTCTCCGGCCGGCGCACGAGCGCCTCCTGCTGCACGAGCTGGTCGAGCCGCGCGGCGAGCTCGACGCCGGCGTCGCCGGTCTCTGGCCCGCCGCCTAACAGAGACGCGATGGCGCCCGGCCAGAAGACCTCCCCGAAGATGCTGGCCGTGCGCAAGAGCTGCCGGGCTTCGGGCTCGAACCGCTCGATCCAGGCCTGCACCATCGCCGCGACCGTCTCGGGGAGCGTGTCGCGGCCCTCCGCGACGGCGCGGATTAGCTCTTCCAGATAGAACGCGTGACCTCGGGCGCGAGAGACCAGGCGCTCCACGATGTCGGTGGATACACCGTCGCCGAGCACCTGCCGGACGAGCTGCTCGCTCGCCCTGGGCGTCAGCGCCCCGAGCCGGATCTCCTGGAGCTCGCGCTCGGCCCAGAGCCGCGGGAACCGCTCGTGGACCTCCGGCCGCGCCGACGCGAGCACCAGGAGCGGCAGGTTCCGCGCACTCCAGAGCGCCGCGTCGACAAGCCGCACCGTGGCGTGGTCGGCCCAGTGCAGATCGTCGAGCGCGAGCAGGACGGGACCCGCCGCGCACTCGGCGAGGAGGAAGTCCTCCCAGGCCCGGCGGACCTGCTCGCTCATGAGCTCGGCCTTGGCGCGTGCGGCGCGGAGCGGCGCGCTGTCGTCGTCGGGGAAGGGGGCGCCGGCGAGCTCGCCGAGAAACCATGTCACCCTGGCGCGATCGGCCGGGGCCACGCGCCGGGCGACACGGGCGCGGAGCTTGTCCCGGCGCGCCTCGAGCGGGTCGTCCTCGCGGATCTCGCACGCGCCGCGGAGCGCCTGTCCGAGCGCGCCGAACGCCTGTCCGCCGCGGAGCGCATCGCCGCGCCCGATCCAGGTCTCGATCGGCGCGCCGCGCGTGCGGGCGGCGCGCAGGAACTCGTGGCAGAGGCGCGACTTGCCGACGCCGGCTGGCGCCGTCACCAGCACGGCGCGCGCGACCGGCTCGTCCACGCATTCGGACAGGAGCCCTTCGAGCATCGAAAGCTCTCGCGCGCGGCCGACGCACGCGGTCCGCTTCCCGAGCAGCGCCCGCGCCTCGGCGATGACCTCGCGCTCGCCTAGCAGCTCGGGGCCGGCCTTGCCCGCGGCCACGTCGAACCGCGCGTCGAGGAGGCCGGCCGTCAGGTCGTCGAGCAGGATGCGCTGCGCGACGGGGCCGCGCCGCGTGACGAGCCTCGCGGCCCGATCGATGGCGTCACCCAGCACCCTCGCCCCGGAGGCATCGCTCCGGCCCGTCGCGAGCGCCACGGGCCTGCGCGGGTGGATGGCGTGCAGGGCGAGCGCGCAGCGCGCAGCGCGCGCCGCCAGATCGGTGGCGACGAAGTCGCCGGAGATGGTGACCGCCGTCGAGCCGTCGGCGAGGACGTCGAGGTGGCCGCCGAACGACGCGGCCGTGTCACGCAGATCGTGCTCGGCCGGCGCGCCGGGCGGCGCTTCGACCGCCGTCGTGTCGAGCCAGAGCGGGCTCTTTCGCCCGACCATCACCACCGAGACCACCCGTCGCTCGCCTGCCGTCAGCGTGGGGGCCAGGGGGCCCGCCAGGGTCGGGTCGGCATGCGCGCCCGATGGATCGCCGTCGAGCGTCGAGAGCTCGGCCGCCACGCTGGCGCCATCGCGAGGGCGCCTGTCGGGCTGCTTGGCGAGCATGCGCGCGACGAGCGCGTCGAGGGCGCGCGGCACGCCGGCCCGGAGCGCGCCGACGCGCGGCGGCTCTTCGCAGCAGATCTTGGCGAGGACCGCCATCAGGCGCTCGCCGACGAAGGCGGGCGTCCCCGTCAGGCACTCGTAGAGCACGCAGCCCAGCGCGAAAACGTCGGCGCGGGCGTCGAGCGCGCCGGCGCCGCCGGCCTGCTCGGGCGCCATATAGCCCGGGGTGCCGAGGATGGCGCCGGTGCGCGTCAGGCGCGTGACGTCGCCGAGGTGGGCGATGCCGAAGTCGAGCACCTTCACCAAGGCGACGTCGCCGCCCGGCAGAAAGAGGTTGCTCGGCTTGAGGTCGCGGTGGACGACGCCGCGCGCGTGCGCCGTCGCGAGCGCCGCGGCGACGCGCGCGGCGAGCGCGACGCTCTCGTCGACGCCGAGCATGCCGCGGGCGAGCCGCGCGCGCAGGTCCTCGCCCTCGAGCCACTCCATGGCGAGGTAGGGCTCGCCGTCGGGCGTCTCGCCGTGGGCGACGAACTGGACGATGGCGGGGTGGCTGAGCTCGGACAGGACCCGCACCTCGCGCTCGAAGCGCGCGCGCTCGCCCGCGTGCCCGGCGAGCATGACCTTGACGGCGACGGCCTGACCCGTGGCGTTGTCGCGCGCGCGGAAGACCTCGCCCATGCCGCCCGACCCGGCGCGCGCGTCCAGCGTGAAGCGGCCCTCCAGCACATCCCCCACCCGCATCTTCGCGCGCATTGTCGGCTCCTGGGTTCCGCGCGTCCAGGGGCATAATCGGTACCGTCGAGCCATACCTCGCGCTGGAATGGCTCGACGGCCAGGATCTCGGCGAGCGGCTGCTTCGCGGGCGAGCGCCTGTTGGGCATCTTCGCCAAGAAGCTCGCCGCGACCACGCGCGGCGAGGGCGAGTGCGTCCGCGCTGAACCTCCGTGTCGCGCCCGGATCATGCGCGGCGTTGCGCAGGGATCACGCTCCGTGTTGCGCGCGGATCACGCGCGATGTTGCGCGCGGATCACAACCGATGTGGAGCGCCGATTGTCCCGGCTCGGCGCACAGAGAACGCCCGGAGCTCCCCCTGGCCCGGATTCTGCTTTGCGCGATGGCATGGCCCTCGACGGAGGGCTGGACGCCGGGCCGTCGCCGGCACCGGCCGTCGCTTCATCCCTGGGACTCACCAGCCATCAGCAAAGGCGGTTCATCGTGCCTGATTTCAAATACTCAATCGCAGACGTGCCCGACATCGATCAACGGTGGACCAGCTTGCCGGGCGGAGGCAGCGCTTTCTGTGTGCCCACCTCGACCATGAACTGGATGTACTACATCGCCAATCACGGTCATCCCTCGGCGGTCGTGTTCCCGCCGGCCGACCCCTTCGCGTCCTCGTCCACCGCCATGAACGTGCTGATGCTCAGCCTGTTCATGCTCACGCACCCGGAGCGCGGCACCTCCGGGAGAACCTGGCACCAAGGGCTCGACGCGTGGCTCAAGCACAGACAAGTTCCGGCGATAGCGCTGCTCTTCACCGTGGAAGACGATTCGTGGATCCTGTTCGACCGGCTGCAGCAATGCGCCGCCGGGGGCGGCCTGCTGACGATCGCGAGGGGGCGGTATTACAAAATCAACGGCGAATACTTTCGGGGGGGCGGCCACGCGCTGACGGTCGTCGGGCTGAGCTCCACCTCCGCGGGGAAGCAGATCGTCGTGCACGACCCTGATCAGGACGATGCCGACCCGGACACCCAGTCCTCCCCGAAGAAGTCGACGGGGAACCTCACGCCGATGTTCGGCAAGTTCGACGGGACCCTGGCGACGATGCTCCGCTGGGGGCGCTCGGAGTCACCGGTTGAGCTCATCGACCATGTCATGGTCATCTTTCCGCTGTTCGCGGTCACGAACCTGAGCGGCGGCGCCCTCACCGTCTACTCGGCGAGCCTCACCAGCGACGCCGTCGCGACGCGTGAGATCTCCACGCCGCTCTCCGCGGGCATCGCTGATCTCGCGATTCACCCGGCGATGCGCGTCGCCGCGCTCGGCGAGGGGAGCGGCGACGTCGTGGCCGTCGATCTGCTCAGCGGCGACTCGAGGCGGCTCGCGCGGCTGCCCGGCGCCCGCCGGCTGACGTACGGCGGGCGGTCGCGCCGCCTGTTCGTCGCCCAGGACCGGCACGTCGTAGCGCTCGACGACCATGGCAAGGAGGTGAGCCGCGCCGCCCTCGACCATCCCATCGACGCGCTCGCGTTCGACGTCGGGGAGAACCGGCTGATCGTCGCTTCGGCCTCCGCCGGGAAGCTCCTGCACCTCAGCCCGGAGCTCCGCCATCGCGGCTCACACGAGCTGCCCGACGTGCCCGGGCAGGGGCGGCTCTCCCTGACCGTCGACGAGGGCGACGGCGCGCTCCGCCTCACCCGCGCGGGGTCTCCGCATGTGGCGGAGCTCCAGGTTCACCCGACGGACGCGGGCGCGCCGGGCGTGAACCCGCTGCTCTCGGGCGGCGTCGTCCCCGCCGAGCGCGTGAAGGCGCGCGGCACCCTGTACGTCTCCGCGGCGGGGCGGATTGCGACGTTCGACCGCGACGGCAAGCGCCTGGAGGGCTCGCCGTTCAACGGCCTTCCGGCGGGCCCGCTCCTCGAGGTGGCGCGCAGCTACTCGAACGCTGACCCCGAAAAGATGCGCAGGCCGGAGTGGCACAACAGCTGATCCCGGCTGCTCGAAGCGCGCTCCGCGCCGCCGCTCACGTCCGCTCCGCCCCGCGGAGCCCGTAGCGCTCGATGAGCCGATAGACGAGCTGCCTCGACACCCCGATCGCGTCCGCGGTCCGCGAGACGTTGCCGCCGTGCTCGCGGAGCTTGGCCGCGATGTACCGGCGCTCGAAGTGCTCGACCACCGCATCTCGCGCCTCGTGGAGCTGCATCTGGAGCAGCGCGCTCAGGCCGTCCTCGGCCGTGCCGGCCGCGGGCGCCTCGGCGCGCTCCGCCGCGCTCGCCGGCGAGGGCGCCTCCGCGCGGCGCGCCGGCGGTGCGGCCTCGACCCTCGAGGGGGCGAGCGCGACCCCGAGCGCCTCCCGCGCGAGGTCGGGGAAGATCACGAGCCGGGAGACCATGTTTCGGAGCTCACGGACGTTGCCCGGCCAGTCGTGCGAGAGGAGCACATCCATCACGTTCGGGGGCAGATCCGACAGGGCGCGGGGGGGCGACTGGGCGGCCAGGAAGCGCTCGACGAGCGCCGGGATGTCGTCCTTGCGCTCGCGCAGGGCCGGCACCCGCACCTCCACGACGGCGAGGCGGTAATAGAGGTCCTGGCGGAACGTGCCCTCGGCGACGCGCGCCCGGAGGTCCCGGTGGGTGGCGGCGATGACGCGCGCGTCGAACGAGCGCCACTCGCTCGAGCCCACCCGGCGGATCTGGCGCGCCTCGAGCGCGCGGAGGAGCTTCGGCTGCAGATCGAGCGGCAGCTCCCCGAGCTCGTCGATGAACAGCGTCCCGCCGTCCGCCTGCTCGAGCAGGCCCGCGTGCGGGGCCACGGCGCCCGTGAAGGCCCCGCGCGTGTGGCCGAACAGCTCGGCCTCGACGAGGCTCGGGGCGACGGCGCTGCAATCGACGATCACGAGCGGCCCGTCCCTCCTCGGGCTCGCGGCGTGGATCGCCCTGGCGAGCACCTCCTTCCCCGTGCCGGACTCGCCGAGGAGGAGGATCGTCTCCGAGGTGGCCGCGGCGCGCTCGAGCTGGGCGAAGAGCGCGCGCATGACGACGCTCCTGCCGATGGCCTCGCCGAAGCGCTCGGAGGCCGACAGGCGCACGAGCGACGGGGCGCCCTCGAGCGCGAGGGACAGGCGCGTGCTCCCGATCGTCGCGATCGCGCCGACCGGCAGGATCGCCTCCATCACGGGGATCTCGCCGATGAACGTGCCGTTCTTGCTCCCGAGATCGCGCAGGACGACGCCCCGCCGGGTGAGCTTCAGCTCGCAGTGCCTGCGCGACACCCGCGCGTCGGGGACGATCAGATCGCACTCCGGGCCCGTGCCGACGACCATCAGGTCCATGGTGAGGCGCGCTTCGCGGGTGACGTTGTGCGGGAGCGTCGCGACCACCCGCGCCGACGGCAGGACGACCGAGCTCTCCTCGCCGTCGGTCAAGGTGCAGATTTTCGTGTCGTCCCCGCCCATGAACGCGGGGCCATGTTCGCGCGTCCCCCCCGCGCGTCAAGGATCGGAGCTCGATGCGCGCCGCCCGCGGCGCGAGCTCGGCGGGCCTGCTGCCGGACCATGGCGCTTCCTCTCGAGGTCTGCGGCGGTCCCAACGATCTCCAGCCCCCCGGACCGCGCAGCGCGCCCGTGGCTTTCGCGGCGGCCGGGGTTGACGCCCGCCAGGCGATTGCTTCTCTTCGAGAGCACGCCATGAGGGGTGCACCGGTGAGCGGCGGGTCGAGGATCACACGTCGGCGGCGGGCCGCCCTGGCGCTCCTCGCGCTGCTGCCCGGCTGTTACATCGACCTCGACGGCCTGACCGGTGGGGGTGCCGGCGGCGGGTCCGGCCAGGGGGCCGGCGGTGGCGGCCTGGCCGGCCCTGACGCCGGCGACCCGGGGCGCTGCGCGCCGGCGGACTGCGATGGCCCGTGCGTGGTCGCCGCGGCCGAGGAGGCCGGCGGCCCTGCCGCGATCGCCGCGGCCGGACCGTACGTGGTGTGGACGAGCCGCGCGGGCGATCGCCTCCGCCGCCTCGACCCGGCGACGGGCGCGGTGGAGGATCTCGTGTCGTCCATGCCGTCGCCGGGCCTGCTGACGGCCTCTGGCGAGCTCGTCGTCTGGGTCGCCGCCAACGGGCTCTGGCGGTGCGCGGTCGACGGTTGCGCGGCGGGGGCGACCTCGCTCCTCGCCTTCGGCGCGGGCGAGGCCGAGGCCGTGCGCGGCCTGGCGACCGACGGGCGGCACGTCTACTGGACGCGCGACGAGCCGAGCGGCACCGCCGGCGAGCTCCTGCGCTGCCCGGTCGCCGAGGGCTGCGGCGCGGCCCCGGAGCTGCTCGCGCCCAGCCAGTCGCACCCGCGCGGCGTGGCGGTCGCCCCGGGCGACGCGGGGAGCGTCGTCTGGGTCCAGCGCGGCACGGGCGCCGATTTCGGCCGGGTGCTCCGCCTCGACAAGGGCGCTCCGTCCGGCGCCGTCGCGGCGCAGATCGCGGTGCTGCTCGACTATCCGGACCAGATCGCGCTCGGCGACGCGGAGGTGCTCTGGACCTGGGCCCACCCGGACGGGACCTCGGGCGGCGTCTCCCGTTGCGACCTCGTGGCGTCGTGCGCCGCGGCGGAGCTCGCGCCGCAGGCCGAGCCGTCGCGGCCGCCGCGCGAGCCCGCGGCGCTGGTGATCGACGGCGCCGACGCGTACTGGGCGGACCGCGGCGCGGGCGCGGTCATGCGCTGTCCGACCGCAGGCTGCCCCGGCTATCCCGAGGTGCTCGCCGAGGGCCTGACGCGCCCCGCGGCCGTGGCGGTGCAGGGCGCCTGCGTCTATGCCATCGACGAGGCCGGCGGCGGCCGCGTGGTGCGCGTGCCGCGGTAATGCCGTGTTGACCGGGCGCATCGCTGGTTTCATGAGAGAAGGAACCATGGAGGCGCGGAGGACATGAGCCAGTTCGATCATCGATCGGGACAATCCATCGAGATAGATGGCGCGAGCATCTATTACGAGATCGTCGGCCAGGACGACGGTCCGGCGCTCCTGCTGCTCCACGGCGGCTTCGGCGACATGGAGGACTTCAACGGTCTGCTGCCCGAGCTGACCCGGAGGTACAGGGTCATCGGCGTCGACAGCCGCGGCCACGGCAGGTCGACGCTCGGAGAGGCTCCCTTGACGTACCAGCGCCTCCAGGAGGACGCGGAGCGGATTGTCGACCGGTTGAGGCTCGACAGGTACAGCGTCATCGGCTTCAGCGACGGAGGCGTCGTGGCGTACAGGATGGCCTCCCGGCGGTCGTCGGCCATCGAGCGGCTGGTGGCGATCGGCGCCCAGGGCGACCTGCCGGAGGACGATCCGGTGCGAGGGATCCTCGCGAAGGTCACGCCGGAGAGCTGGCGCGAGCGGTTCCCCGCCACCTACGACAGCTACCAGCGGCTGAACCCGGCGCCGAATTTCGACGCGTTTGCCCGGGCGGTCATCGCGATGTGGCTCGACGCGGGCCCATCCGGGCACCCGAACGACGCGGTCGAGAGGATCGCTTGCAAGGTGCTCATCGCGCGCGGGGAGAACGATCACCTCGCGCCGAGAGACGCTATCGACAGGCTGGCGAGGCGAATCCCGGATGCGAGGGTGCTGGAGATCCCGGGCGCCGGGCATGTCGCTTTCCAGGACCAGCCGGAGCTGTTCCTGCGCAGCGTGGGCGAGTTCCTCGAGATCACGTCGAAAACCCCTGTACCGTGATTTGGGCCCCCCTTCATGGCAACGCCGCGCCCGCCGCCGCACGGCGCGCGGGCGCGCGGCGTCGTCGCAGCGCCGTCACGGACAGCGCGGCGCCGTGTACTCTCCGCTCGGGTTGCCGCCCATGAGCGCCGCGGTGGTGGTCACGCGGAACCGCACCTCGGCGCTGTCGATCGCGAGGATCTCGAGCGTGCCCGAGCCGAAGAGCGTGCCGCCGCCCATCGGGCAGTCGTCCGGCGCCGGAGAGTAGGGCGCGCCCGTCTCGAAGACCGAGGCGTGGAGCGCGAAATCGTCGAGATCGTAGACGCCGACCTGCTGGTAGGCGATCGGCAGGACGAAGCGCAGCTGCCAGTGCTCACCGCAGGGGAGGGACCTGGGATACACATCGCAGGACTCGCCCAAGTCCGAGATGTGGAGCATGAGGTCGTTGGGATCCTGGTCGGGCTGCCCGCCGGCCGCCGCGGTCGAGGTCACGTTGCCGGTCTCGCTCGCGATCTGATCGTAATACGCCTGCAGGAGGGCTTCGCGCTGCGCGCGCGTCATCGCGACGGCCGCCGACAGCGGGTCCGAATCGCCACCCCCGGCGCCGCCCGCACCTCCCGCGCCGCCCGCGCCGCCGGTGCCAGGCGGCCCCGGCGGATCGTTCGAATCCGGCGGATCGTGCGCGCCGCCGTTGAAGACGTCGGAGATATCGACCGAGCCGCCGCCCCAGAAAGCAGCGTCGCACGCGGTCAGCACGAGCGGAATCAAAGCGACAAAGACCGATCTGTTATTCATGGCTGTACCGACCATGCAGCTCCGGTGCCAGGGCGGGAGAATGCGAAAAGCGCTGCTCGCGGCGATTCAGACGCTCGGCGCACGATAGCGCTGCGTGCCAGGTTGTGCCGTGGCACATGCGAGGGAGCTCGATGGCCCAAGGGCCGCGTGGCAGCCGGCCAGCGGGCCCTGGTCGCCGGCCCCGCTGCCATGCGTCGAGCTCGGCGGGCGGGACATCGTTCCGGACGTTCTGTATTCTCCTCCCAAGACACGCCGCAAGGAAGACCGCCATGTCGCAACGTTGGAAGATCGCGGCCGTGCCGCTCGCCTTTGCGCTGCTCGACGCCGGCTGCGCCGACCCCGGGCAGGAAGCCTCGCCCGGCGCCACGGGCGGCGGATCCAGCTCGGTGAGCTCCGCGTCCAGCTCGACCGGCGGGGCCTCGTCGAGCGAGGCCAGCAGCGCGTCGACAGGCCAGCCGCCCGGCGATCCGGTCGAGGTCGACTGCCGCACGTCCGGGGACGGGAAGTCCACGCTGGCCTTCGTCAACCGGTGCGACGAGCCGCTCCAGTTCCTGGGCAGCCTCATCGAGGGCGGGGAGCTCGGCCCGGGGCAGTTCGCGTGCCGTGACGTGGGCACCAGCGAGGAGCCGCTGTCGTCGCTGCGCTACTGGGCGTATGCCGGTTCGGACCCCGGCGGCGGCCGACACACGCTGGCCGAGATGACCCTCAACACCGATTTCAACGATTTCGACTGGTACAACATCAGCCACGTGGATGCGCACAACCTCCCCCTGGCGATCGTGCCCGTCGGCCTGCCCGACTGCCGGACGCTGGCGTGTCCGGAGAGCCTGCTCGCGGGGTGTCCGGAGGTGGGCCGCTACGAGGACGCGAGCGGCGCGACGATCTCCTGCGTGAGCCCCGACCGGGACGATCCCACGAACCCCGTGGCCGTGTACTTCGAAGAGCGATGCAAGGATGCCTATTCCTGGTCGGGGGACGACCAGGAGTCGATGGCCGCCTGCGCGGGGGAAGACTACGACATCGTGTTCTGCCCTTGACCAGCTCCTCGGCATTCTCGCGCCCGGCCCAATCCCGCGGCACGACCGAACCGGGGATCCCCAGGCGCGGCCCTCCGTGCTAGGTCAGCCGCGTGGCCACCAAGGACCGCCGCGCGCGCAAGCAAGCTCCGGAGGGCGGCCGCCCCCTCCCGGTGACCCCGGGGCCGCGCCGGGGGCGCCGAGAGCCCGCCGCGCTCCCCGACACCATCTCCTGGTGGGCCGCGTTCTACCGGGTCATTCGCCGGATCCCCGCGGGGCGGGTGTGCACGTACGGCGCCGTCGCCGCGATGGCCGGGCACCCCCGCGCGGCGCGCCACGTCGGCTATGCCCTCGCCGCGCTCAAGGAGACCGGTGACGGCGCGGGCGTGCCGTGGCAGCGCGTGCTCGGGAGCCGCCCGCGCCATCGCGCGGCCGTCACCATCAAGGATCCGGTGGGCGGCGCGCTCCAGCGCATGCTGCTCGAGGCCGAGGGCGTCGAGTTCGACGATCGCGGCAACGTGTCGCTCGACCGCTTCGGGTGGTTCCGGAGCACGCCTGTCGCCGCGCCCGCGAAGAAGGCCCGCGGCGCGGCGCCCCGGAAGCCTGTCGCCGCGCCCGCGAAGAAGGCCCGCGGCGCGGCGCCCCGGAAGCCTGTCACCGCGCCCGCGAAGAAGGCCCGCGGCGCGGCGCCCCGGAAGCGGCGATCGTGAGACCGCTGCTCCTTGCGATCCGTCTCCTGCCGCCGGCTCGGTCCGATGCTGTGAGGCGCTCTCACGAGCGCCGCAGCCGGGAAGCAGAACGGCCCGTCACAGCGTGCGACAAGCTAGATGGACGGCGCGCACGAGGGTGTCGGCTTCTCCGGTGAGCTTGACGACGGCGGTCCCCTTCGGGCACTTGACCCCGAAGCCCATGCTCTGGACGGGGCCGATGCCAGGGCCGACATTGAGGTTCATGTCGTCCATCTTCCACGCTTCGATCGTCTGGCACAGCAGCTCGACCCGGTAAACCCGGTTGTCGTCGACCCAGATGTTCATCCCGATCATGACCTGGCTCGCGGGGCAGATCACGCTGCCCGGCGATCCGCCGTTGCCGCCGGCGGTCAGGGTCTGGAAGGCGGTGCCCAGGGTGCCGTCGCTGGCGAGCGGAGCGCACATCAGGCCGATGCTGTCGAGCGAGCCGCCGCTCCGGCCGTGGACGCCGAGAGCAACATTGCCGCTCCCGCAGTCGATGTCGTAAGAAATGTCGGCCGCGCCGCCGGTGCCGCCACCGCCGCCGGCGCCGCCATCACCGCCCGTGCCGCCGGCGCCCCCCGTGCCGCTGGTGACCGTGCCGCCATCGCCGCCCGTGCCGCCGGCGCCGCCCGTGTCGCCATCGCCGCCCGTGCCACCAGCGCCGCCGCCGCCCGCGTCACCTCCGGCCGTACCGCTGCCGCTGCCGGCAGCGCCGCCGCCCGTCGCGTCGGCGCTGCCCGAGAAGTCGAGCTCGTCGACCCCCGAGATCGCGTTGCATGCCGCGATCCCGCACGCGAGGGCGAGCGCCGCGGCCATGACCATCGCGCGTGGCTCCGTCGTCCGGACTGCTGCGTGCTCTCTCATCAGAAGCTCCCGTGGAGGGTGACCTGGCCGGGCCCGGAGCTCGCTGGCCGCCGTGCCGGGCGGCCAGCGACCAGGGCGTCCAGGACAGCCGGCCCAACCATACCTGCGAGGATGGCCAGCGTCATCGAAAAATGCGCGTCTCCATGGACGTTACAAAAATCGTCAGGTGGCACGTCGACTCGATCACGGACGCCGCCCGCTCCGGCAACGAGACGTGTGAGACGAAACGGGACGCCGGGAGCGCGGTGATGCGCCTTCGCCATGCACAATTCTTCCTTTCGACGTCGAGACATCCGTGAGGGCGCGTTGCGTGTGTTCGCTCGCGCATGAGGGCGCCGAGACGGCTGCACCCGCAACTACCTACGCCGCGCGCGAGCGCGCGATGAAACCGCGTGAACCCTTCCGGCGATGATGGCCGAGGTACATCTATCATGCGCAAATACAACGTTCGTGTCCCCACGCCGTGGGCCGCAGCGCGTCTGCTCTCGTTGCGCAGCTGCGCTCATGGGTTCGGATCGGTGGCCAGGCACATCCTGCGGCCGTCGGCGCTCGTCGTCGGCCTCATCGCCCTGGGTTGTGCGTCGGAGAGCCCCGAGCAGCCCGACCGAGACGACACCGGCGAAGCCAGGCAGCCCATCGTCATCCCCTCGGGCTTCCAGCACCAGGTGATCGCGACGGGGCTCAGCCAGCCGACGGCGATGGCGATCGCGCCCGACGGCCGCATCTTCGTCACGCAGCAGACGGGGCAGGTGCGCGTCATCAAGAACAACGCGCTGCTCGCCGCGCCGTTCGTCACCGTCACGGTCGACAGCGTCAACGAGCGAGGCCTGGTCGGCATCACGCTCGACCCGAGCTTCTCGAGCAACGGTTACGTCTACCTCTTTTACACCTCGACAAGCGGCAGCACGCACAACCGCGTCAGCCGCTTCACGGCGAGCGGCGACGTGGCGGCGGCCGGCAGCGAGGTCGTGCTGGTGGACTTTCCCCCGCTCAGCGCGGCAGGCAACCACAACAGCGGCGCGCTCCACTTCGGCAACGACGGCAAGCTCTACGTCGCCCACGGCGACAACGCCGAGACCGCGAACGCCCAGGACCTGAACCACGCCTTCGGCAAGATCCATCGCTTCAACGCCGACGGCAGCATCCCCACCGACAACCCCTTCTACGGCACCTCCACCGGGCTCGCGCGCGCCATCTGGGCGTACGGCCTGCGCAACCCGTTCACCTTCTCCGTCGAGCGCGCGTCAGGGAAGATCTTCGCCAACGACGTGGGCGGAGGCGATCCGGAGGAGATCGACCACATCACGCGCGGCTCGAACTACGGCCATGGGGGCGGCCCCTCGCCGGTGCCGCCGGTCTACTCCTACCCGCGCGACGCCGGGCGCTGCGCGATCACGGGCGGCACCTTCTACAACCCCACGGTCGTCAACTTCCCGACGTCCTATGTCGGCAAGTACTTCTTCGCCGACTACTGCTCCAGCCAGATCTGGTCCATGAACCAGGACGGCACGGGCGTCACCGTCTTCGCGGACGACTCGAACGGCGAGCTGAACAACCCCGTCGACCTCGACGTCGGCCTGGACGGCTCGCTCTACTACCTGCAGCGCGGCAGCGGCGCCAAGATCGGGCGCATCTACGTGGCGCAGCCGGCCTGCACCACGAACGCCGATTGCAGCGACGGCGACGTCTGCACCGGCGCGGAGACCTGCGTCGCCGGGCAGTGCCAGGCCGGCACACCGCTGAGCTGCGACGACGACGACCCCTGCACGACCAACGGCTGCAACGCCACGAGCGGCTGCGCCTACACCGACAACGGCCAGTGCTGCACGAGCTCGGCGACCTGCAACGACGGCTCGACCTGCACCACGGACGCGTGCGTGAGCGGCATGTGCCAGTACGTGGACAACGGCACTTGCAACACCTGCGTCAAGATACGCTCACAGCGCACGAACAATTACCTGGTGCTCGACGCTGCCAGGAAGGTCGTGCCCGGCGGCACGCAGGCGGCCGCGCAGATCTTCGAAAAGGTGCCGTCGGGGGCCGCCTTCAAATTCAAGAGCAGCTCCGGCGATTACCTGCGCGTGGTGGCCAATGATCTCACGATGGACGCGACGTCGGCGACCGCCGCCGCGTTCGCCGAATACGACTGCTCGAGCGGCGGCCTCTACCCGAACGGCAAGGGCTACGCGACGCTCACCGGCGCGGCGCCGCACTGGAAGGCGACCAGCACCGCCGGCCCGATCAAGAGCGGCGACGGCGGCAACGGCACGAGCTGCGTGACGGGGGACGCCACGTCCTGGGAGCGCTTCTATCTCGAGGCGACCGCCTGCGGCAGCGCCGGCCCCGCGTGCGGCGACGGCGCCTGCGAGGCGGGCGAGACGTGCGGCAGCTGCGCAGCGGACTGCGGCGCGTGCAGCGGCACACCCGCCAAGCTGACGCTGGCCCACGTGAGCGACAGCGGCGGCTGGTCGAGCGCGGCCGGCCTCACCGACGGCAACCTGACCGCCAAGGTGAGCAGCGCGGCCTCGCCGAGCTGCGTCACCTACGATCTCGGCGGCACTTACACGATCAGCTCGGCGCGGCTGCTCGAGGACAACGACGGCGCCTGGCATACGGACACCTGGAAGGTGCAGTACCAGACCGGCAGCGGCTATGTGGACGCCTTCGCGTACACCGACACGCCGAGCGCGATGCCGGCCTGGAATACCGTGGACTTCGCCGACGTGCCCGGCGTCTCGCGCGTGTCGGTCTGCATGCAAAACGTCGGCGGACCGGTCGAGCTCGCCGAGATCGAGGTCTGGGGCTTCCCTGACGCCGGCCCGGTCTGCGGCGACCGCGCCTGCAACGGCAGCGAGACGTGCGCGAGCTGCCCATGGGATTGCGACACCTGCATGGGGAGCCAGCTCGGCCTCGACGCGCGGCCGTCGAACACGGCGTGCGTGGCCGGCGATGGGGCGCTCGATCCGCCGGTCCTCCTCAGCGACCACCCCTGCTTCACCAGCGTGGCGAACCCGCCGGCGCTCGCGCCCGGGGTGATCCCGTATGCGATCGCCGAGCCGTTCTGGTCGGACAGCGCGCTGAAGTCGCGCTACCTCGCTTTGCCGAACGGCACGACGCTCGACGTGAAGAACGACGGCGACTTCGAGCTGCCGCCTGGGGCCGTCACGATCAAGAACTTCCAGTGGCAGGGCCAGTACTTCGAGACGCGCTTCTTCGTGCGCTTCACGAACGGCGCCTACGGCGCCTACACGTACCGGTGGAGCGACGCGCAGGACGAGGCCTTCCTGGTCGATCCGATCGACGGCGCCTCCAAGGCGCTCGCCGGCGGCCACGTCTGGAGCTACCCGACCGAAGCGCAGTGCTTCGAGTGCCACAACAGCGCCGCCGGTTTCAGCCTGGGCCTCGAGACGCGGCAGCTCAACGTGACCCAGCTCTATCCGTCGACCGGCCGCACGGCGAACCAGTTCGACACGCTGAACGGCATCGGCATGCTGAGCGGCAACCTCACCAGCCTGCCGCCGTTCCCGCCGCACGCGCAGCCCGCCGCATCGCTAGAGATGCGCGCCGACGCTTACCTGCATGTCAACTGCTCGAACTGCCACCGCCCGGGCGGCCCCGGCTACGGCACCGCGGATTATCGCTACGACACGCCGCTCGCCAGCAAGAACATCTGCGACCAGGAGTCGATCCTGACGGACTACCCGGGGCTCGCGCTGATCGAGCCGGGCGCTCACGAGGCGTCGGTGGTCTGGCTGCGCATGAGCCAGCGCGCGGCGAGCTTCATGCCGCCCATCGGCAGCAAGCTCGCCGACGGCGAAGGCGCGGCGCTGCTAGCGCAGTGGATCGACGGCCTGACGGGCTGTCCTTAGGACGACGATCACGTTGAGATGCGGTGGACATCGATTCGTGGAAGAGGAGTGCAAGGGACGCAAGGGGAGGAGAGATCGGCGCGCCGAGCTCGCCTCTCCCGGAGGGGCCTGCACCCGCGTCGACGCGGCGTGTGACTCTTCCGCAGCTACAGGGGGCGATGCTGGGCGAGGGCGCGGCAGGCAGCGTCACGCGGCCGGCGGCCGCCTGGCCCGGATCTCGTCCCGCTGGGCGAGGAGCCACGCGCACGCCTCGGCTTCCGTGGCGAAGAACTCGATGGGATAGGAGCGCGACGTGAGGAGGTTCATGCTCCTTGCGGTGAGCATCGCGAGGACGCGCAGGGTGAAGCTCGCTCCGACGACCGCGACCGCGTCGTGGCGCGCCCCGAGCGCTCCGCTCGCCATGAGCTTGCGCACGTCATGCGGGACGGCCTTGATGCGGCTCACGTCGGCGAGCGCCAGGACCTCGCGGCCGCTCTCCGCGATACGCCGGGACGCTGCGGCGATCGAGCGCACCATCTCCTCCGAGAGCTCTCCGTCGGCCGTGATATGGAGGATTCCATTGGGCTGCTCGCGGAGCTCGAGGACTCCGCGCCTGGGATCCGGCTCGTGCATGGTGGGCAGCATAGCCGCTCTGCGTCGCACGGCGACAGGGGTCTCAAGGGGCTAAGGGGAGCGGCGCGCCCTCACGGGGAGGAGCCGCGACCGCCATCGTCTCCGCCGCGCCCACATCCGCCGCGCCCACACCGGACCGGCTCCGCGCGCGGACGCCGAGCCCGGCGGGACGGCGCCTGGCGAGCCGCGCTCGCCCGGGAGAAACCCGGGAGACACCGGCCTCGCCCGCCGCGGGACCGGCGCGCCGTGCGCCGGCTGAGCCAGATCGGTCGGCCCATCACCGCGTCCAGCGCAGGAAGATGTTTGTCGTTGCGCGCTTGCGGCAGGTTTGATAGCCATCCTCTGACGCCGCGAGACCGTCCCCGCGCTCGACGGTCGTCCTCCCGGCCGCGGCGCGCGATCCCCAAAAAGGAGCATGAGTAGATGCCTCAATTGAACGGCAACACCTGTGAAATCGATGAGCTCCCGGACGGTGTGACCGTGACCATCAAGGTGACGACGAACTCGAGGCACACGCAGAGGATCACGGTGACTCGCAACGATGAGGTGTTGTGCGTCTTCGCGGGGTCTGGTGAGCGCAACGCCATGACGGGCCAGTCGACCATCGTCGCCAACTCGAGGGCGAAGCTGCAGGCGAAGTTCGAGTATCAGACAGACATCAACGCAGAGTGGCTCAAGTCGCGTCAGCTGAAATCGGGCGGTCCTTACGCGATCGGCAGCTACAATCTCTTGGTGATCGTCGCCGAGAACGGGGACGACAGCGACTACAACGACAGCGTGCTCGAGTTCAGCTGGAACACGTCCACGTAGTCCTGGCGGGAGATCTGGAGGCGGGGGCCGGAGGGGCAGCTGCCCGCGTCGAACGGGCCCCCTGAGCTCCGGCGGCGGAGGCTGGGTTGCGGATGGGTCGGCCTGCGAGAGAACTGCAGCGGGAGCAGCGCCGGGGAGGATCGTGATGGATATCCAGGATGTGCTGGTTGATTTCTACAGCGGGGCGCACGCGGTCGATGTCGTAGCTGCGTGGGCCTATGTGGTCGCAAACCGACAGACCGTCCTTGAAAGTCTCGCTTCGTTCGAAAAAGCGTATGAGCGGCTCATCGAGCTGCACGCCGCGGGCAAGCTCGGTGCGGAAACGGCCGATTTTTCGGCCGGCAACCTCGAGATGGTCAAGCGGCTCAATCGGCTGATTGCGGCGGGCTTCGACAGCGACGAAGCGCGTCAAGCAGCTCGAGAGATCCATGCTCTGGCGGAGCTGTGCGCGAGCGCGTTGAAAAACAGCGACACGTCGTCGGCCGGGCAGGGGAGTCAGTGACGTCGGGGCGGCGGGAGGGCGGCGCAGGCCGGCCACCTGCCAGAGGCTAGCCTTCACGGCCGAGCGAGCCGGCCATCATCGAGCAGCACCCAGGGAGCCGATGCCGAGTACGCCTCGCGTGACCCCTGGCGCAGCCAGGCCTGGCGGAGGCTGGTGCGGGTGGCTCGGCCTCGCGGAGACAAATCTGCGGGCCGCATGCGCGAGGTGGAGGCCTCGTGCCCTGGCGTCGGCGCCCACGGAGGTCACACGGCGTCACGAACCCGGGTCGGTGCCCGTAAGCAGGACGGTGTCGTCCTTCGTCTTCCGTGCTCGTCCTTCGTCTTCCGCGCTCGTCCTTCGTGCGCGTGCGCGTGCGCGTGCGCGATTCCCCGGAGTCACCGCGCACGCGCACGAGAGAGGGAAGCGGGAAGAGGGCCGGTATACCAATGCAAAGCCCGCTGAGCGAACGCCGGTGATCCTCGGCCCCTATCCCCGCCTCCTCAGCGACCGTCCGCCCGCGCCTCCCACTTCACCGAGCCGGCGATCTGCCTCGTGGTGACGTTGAAGCGATTGAAGCAGTTGACCAGCGCGACGTGCAGGATCAGCCCCGCGAGCGCCCGCTCGTCGTAGTGCCTCGCCGCCTCCTCCCAGACGTCGTCCGGCACCGGATCCGCGCGATCGCTGAGCCTCGTCGCGGCCTCGGCGAGCGCCAGCGCGGCGCGCTCCGCGTCGGTGAAATAGGGCGTCTCGCGCCAGGCCGCCACGGCGAACATGCGCTCGTCGGTCTCGCCCACCTTCTTGAGGTCGCGCGCGCCCACGTCGACGCAGAAGCCGCACCCGTTGATCTGGCTCACCCGCAGGTGGACGAGCTCGAGCGTCCGCGCCGGCACGCCGCTCTTCTTCGCCGTGCCGAGCAGGGCGTGGATGGGCTGTATGATCTCGGGCATGAGCATCGCGGGGTTCTTCATCCGTGCCTTCAACATGATCGTGATCCTCTCGAGGATAGGGGTGGGCTCGCCGACCGTGACCGGACGCTGAACGTCCGTTCGCGTCGTCACATCGGCGAGGGTTCGTTCGTCACAGCCATGACGAAGCGCGGCGAGGGAGTGTGACCGCTGGATGAAAAATTGTTGGCTGCCGGAGCGGTTCGAGGCCCGCCAGGCCCGCGACCCGGAGCGCGAGGCGATGCTGGCTCGAGGTAAGGAGGCGTCGCGCAGCACGTCGCCGCCTGGTCAAGCGCAGCCGGAGAAGCTACCGTCGCCCTCGACACTGCCGCGTCGAGCGCGGGCCGCGCGGCGAGCACCTCCCTCGAGCTCGCACGATTCGCGCGCCGAGCTCGGCTGAGAGACGCTCCACCAGCGATTGCCATCCACGAGGTACCGCGATGCAAGACGAAATGCAGGTCGAGGATTGGGGAGAGCTGTTCGTCACGCGCAAGTGCTGCGGCGCCGGCACGTGCCGGAACTACGCGCCGGAGCTCCTGGGCGAGGTGGTGCCGGCCAGCGACCTCCCGGATGGCCGCCGCCTCTCGGTGCTGCCGGGCTCCTACGAGGCGGGCGCCTTCACGGGGGTGCTGCGGCAGCCGCGGAGCCAGGAAGATCTGATGGCGGCGCGGACGGCGGTCGCGGCGTGCCCGTTCGGCGCCATCAAGCTCAAGCCGGGCGCGTCGCGGGTCCGCCGGGGCGCCCTCGGCTCGCCCTGGCGCGGTTTTCCGCGCCTCATCGAGGATAACGTCTGGATCATCGGACAGCCATCCATCAAGAACATCAGCGCCCTGTCCTATTTCATCGAGCGGGACGGAGGCGGGGTGCTGGTCGATCCCCCGAAGCCGAGCGAGGAGGTCTTCCGCTGGCTCGCGGAGCACGGCGGCGTGCGATGGCTCTTTCTGACGCACCGGGATCACGCGCATCACCACGCCGAGTTCGCCAGCCGCTTCCCGGGCTGTCGCCGCATCATCGGCGCCGCGGACGTGAACCTCCGCGAGACCGAGTACATGGCCTCGACCGGCGACGTGGAGATCAAGCTCGGGGACGAGCTCGGCGCGCTCTCGCCCGAGGGGGAGCCGCTCTCGAGAGAGGCGGCGAAAGAGGCCGAGATCGTGATCGTGCCGCAGCCCGGACACACGCCGGGCTCGCTGTGCCTCCTTTATCGAGGCCGCTTCCTGTTCACCGGCGATCACCTGAGCTACTCGCGCGTCTTGGGTCGACTCGTGGCGCATCGATTGCAATGCTGGGAGGACTGGGAGCGCCAGACCCGATCGGTGCGTTATCTGCTCGCGGCGGCCGACGCCGGATGGCTGAGGTTCGCGTGGGTGTTGCCGGGTCACGGGGAATGGGCCCGCCTGCCGGGCGAGGGGAGCGCGGCCGAGACGGCCGACGAGCTCCGCCGCGTCATCGCGTCGATGGAGCAGAAGCCGAAGGGGCACACGCCGCTGGGCCGCTGGATCCTGTACGCTCAGGGCCGGATCGCGCCCGAGGGCAGGCTCGGCCGGGCGGTGCGCGCGATCGGCGGCGGGAGCGACGCCTGGGTATTGCCGCGCGGCGCGCGGAGCTCGCTCACCGATTTCGATCCCGACAAGACGGCGGTCGCCCTGCGCCGGCTCTATCTCCTCGGCGCCACCGCCCTCCTGGCCGCCGCCGGGGCCGTATGGCTCGCCGCGCGCCGGGACACGGTCCAAACACGCTGAGGATCCGATCGAGGCGAGGCGCTGCTCATTCTTGATGAGGAGGTGTGCGATATGGGATCTTTGCAGGACAAGGTCGTCATCGTCACGGGCGCGAGCTCGGGTATCGGCAGGGCGACGGCGGCGGTGCTCGCGGCCGAGGGCGCGAAGGTCGTCGCGAGCGCGCGGCGCGAGGCCGCCGGGCGGGCGCTCGTCGCGGAGGTCAGGGGCCGCGGCGGGGAGATCACCTGGGTCACGGCCGACATGCGGGTCGAGGGCGACGTCGAGGCGCTCGTGGGGGCCGCGCTCTCCACCTATGGCCGCCTCGACGGCGCCTTCAACAACGCCGGCACGGGCACCTTCGTGCAGGTCACCGAGATGACCAACGCCGAGTACGACCGCGTGATGGACACGAACCTTCGCGGCGCGTTCTGGTGCATGAAGTACCAGATCAAGGCCATGCTCGCGGGCGGCGGCGGCTCCATCGTCAACTGCGCCTCGGTGGCCGCCACGCGCGGCTCGCCCGGGATCTCCGCGTACAGCGCTACAAAGGGCGGCCTCGTCGCGTTCACGCGCTGCGCCGCGCTCGAATACGCGCAGCGGGGCATCCGGCTGAACACGGTGAGCCCCGGCATCGTCGAGACCGAGATGTCGACGGCGAACTTCCGCCTCGCCGACCCGGAGGCCCGCGCCTTCGCCGCGTCCCTCCAGGCCATGAACCGCGTCGGCGCGCCCGAGGAGGTGGCCGCGTTCGTCGCCTTCCTCCTCAGCGACAAGGCCTCGTTCATCACCGGGCAGGACCTCCCGGTCGACGGCGGCTACCTGGCGGGCTCGTGGCCCGCCAACACCAAGCACGCGCCCTGAACGGCGGAAACCACGTCCCCATCGCGGGGATCTTCCTCCGTGCCTTCCGCATGATCATGATCCTCTCGAGGGGTTCGGGTGTGCTCGCCAACGTGAACGGGCGCTGAACGTCCGTTCGCGTCGTCACATCGGCTAGGGTTCGTTCGTCACAGCCATGACGAAGCAGGACGAGGGAGTGTGACGGATGGATGAAGATCGTTGGCTGGCGGAGCGGTTCGAGGCTCACCGGGCCCATCTGCGGGCGGTGGCGTTCCGGATGCTCGGCTCCGTGGGCGAGGCGGACGACGCGGTGCAGGAGGCCTGGCTCCACCTGAGCCGCGCCGACACGACCGGCGTCGAGAACCTGGGCGGGTGGCTGACGACGGTCGTGGCGCGGGTGTGCCTCGACATGCTGCGCTCGCGCAAGGCGCGGCGCGAGGAGCCGATGGCGCCCGACCCCGCCGCGGACCGCGAGGCCGGGACCGACCCCGAGCGCGAGGCGGTGCTGGCCGACTCCGTCGGCCTCGCGCTGCTCGTGGTGCTCGACACGCTGACCCCGGCCGAGCGGCTCGCGTTCGTGCTGCACGACCTGTTCGCGGTGCCCTTCGAGGAGATCGCCACCATCGTGGGCCGCTCCCCGGCCGCGGCGAGGCAGCTCGCGAGCCGCGCCCGCCGCCGCGTGCAGGGCGCGCCCCCGTCCCCGGACGCCGACGTCGGCCGCCAGCGCGAGGTCGTCGATGCCTTCCTCGCGGCCATGCGCGGCGGCGACTTCGACGCGCTCGTGGCGATCCTCGACCCGGACGTCGTGCTCCGCGGCGACGCCACGGCCGCGCCCCCGGCCGGGGTCGAGCTCCGCGGCGCGCGCGCCTGCGCCAAGCGGGCGCTCTCCGGCGCGCGCGGCGCCAAGCTCGCCCGGCCTGCCCTCGTCGACGGCGCGGTGGGCGTCGTCCTGGCCCCGCGCGGGCGGCTCTTCCGGGTGCTCCGCTTCACGCTCGCGCGGGGGAAGATCGCCGGGATCGACGTCATCGGCGACCCCGAGCAGCTGCGCGATCTCGACCTGTCGGCCCTCGACGACGGACCGCACGCGGAAACCTAGTACCGCGGGCAGAACTCCCGCCAGGGATCTGCCTCGCGAGCGAAGAGAAATCAACGCAAAGGCTCAAAGGCGCAAAGGTGCAAAACGGCAAATTCTTTTTTTTGCGTCTTTGCGTCTTTGCGTCTTTGCGTTGAACTCTCTCTCCGGATCCCTGGCCGGACTTCTGGCGGGCGGAAGCTAGGGCCGGCAATGCGAGGCAGACGATCGGGCTTGGTCTCCGGGCTGGTGTCGCTCGAGCTTCGGCACGAAGCGTGCTTGGACTACGGAGGATGTCCTCCAGGGTCGGAGAGCATGCAATTTCCGACACCCAGGCGTTCTTCCAGCACATCGATGTCTGCGGCCCCGTGGATCCCCTCGGAAGGAGATGCCGCCGGAGAGAGCCTGGGCCCATCGCTGACGTGGAGCTCGTTCGATGGCTGGCATGAAGCAAGCGAACGGCGAGCGAGGCAGCGAAGGCGACGGTCCGGCGCAGGACGGCGCGCTCGACGACGGCGACCACCTGGGCGTCCTCGCGGACGAGGAACATCCTCACCGCGCGGCCCTCCGTCGCCTGCCGCTCCTGCTCCAGGTGCTCGTGGGTCCCTCCTGGGGGAGCCTCGCGGCGCTCGTCCTCTTTCAGGCGCTCGCCGGGGCTACCCCCAGCCTCACGGTCTGGCTGAACGCGATGATCGTCGACGAGATCGCCGGCGCCGGACCCAGGAGCGTGCACGAGCTCCTGGCCTACTCGGCGCTGCTCCTGGCTGTGCTGGTCGTCCTGCTGAACGCGCTCGGCGACGTCCTGGAGGCGATGGAGAGCTTCGTCGGCGACTCGTTCAAGGACCGTGTGCGCAGGAACGTGTCGCTGAGGATCAACGAGGAGATATCGAAGCAACCGCTGCTCACCTTCTTCGATGAGCCGAGGTTGAATCACCTGGTGATCCTCGCGCGCCGCAGCTTGAGCTCGATCAATGAGCTGGTCCATACGTCGTCCTATACGCTCATGGGCGTCCTGGGGATGGTCCCGGCGCTCGTCCTGGCTGCCAGCTTGAGGTGGTGGATCCCGCTGGTGATCGTGTCGAGCATGACCCCCGTGCTGTATGCGAAGGCGACCAACGAGCGCAAGAGCTGGGACATCGAGACCTTTCACGCGGCCACGTTCAATCGGCTGCAGCTCGGCGAGCGGATCCTCACGCAGCAAGAGTTCGCGAAGGATCTCAGGCTCTTCGCCATGCAGGAGTGGGTCCTCCGGCGATGGAGCAGCCTGTACGAGGCGTTCCTCGGGGATCTCATGGCGGTCCGCAAGCGAGGAGCGCATCTGATATCGATCTGGTCTCTGCTGAGCGGCCTCGGCATGTCGGTCCCGTTCGTGTACGTCGTCAAGGAAGCGCTGGAGGGACGCTTCACGGTCGGAGACGTGTCGCTGCTCATCGGCGTCATCGTGCAGATACGGAACGGGCTGGCCGTCATCATCTACAACGGTGGAGACATCATCGGCGCCTTGCTGGCGACCAAGCCGTTGATCGAGCTGCTGAACCTGCCCGAGCCGCCGCGAGGGGACGCGCGCCCGGAGGCCGCGCGGTATCCTGTCCCGGGGATCCGGCTCGAGGACGTATCCCTGCGGTATGCGGGCAGCGCGGAGCTCGCGCTCCGGGACGTGAACCTCCTGATCGCTCGGGGAGAGAAGATCGCCGTCGTCGGAGAGAACGGGTCGGGTAAATCGACCCTGGTGAAGCTGATTTGCGGGTTCTACCGCCCGACGTCGGGACAGATCCAGTGGGACGGGGCCGCCGCGAGCCTCGACGCCAGCGACGGGCGCGGAGACACGAGCAGGATATGCGCCGTCTTCCAGGATTTCGCGAGGTTCCCCCTGTCCGTCCGTGAAAACGTCGACGTGCGGCAGACCGGGGCCAGCGATGACGACATCAGGTCGGCGCTGAAGAGGGTCGGGCTCGACGATCTCGCGGGAGGGCTCGACACGGTCCTCTGGAAAGGCGTCGATGGGGGCACCGAGCTCTCGGGAGGGGAGTGGCAACGACTCGCCATCGCGAGGGCGCTCTTGAACGCGAAGACGGCCGATCTGCTCATCTTCGACGAGCCCACGTCCGCGATCGACCCGGACGCGGAGCACCACATCATCCAGCTCATCCGCGAGATGATGGGCGGGAAGACGTCGATCGTGGTGAGCCATCGGCTGGCGCTCACGCGCTTCGTGGACCGGATCGTCGTGCTGGAGAAGGGGCGCATCATCGAGGCGGGATCGCACCGAGAGCTCATGAGGCTGAAGGGCAAATACCACGAGATGTTCACCAAGCAGGCCAGCTACTACGTGGACTGAGCCGGCGGCCGCCTCGTCATCCGGACGTGGAGGTCCGGGCGGACGGGCTCGCGAAATTCGACCCGGAGGCCGCGGCTCGTGCCCATCTCGCGCGCGCCGGGCCCCCGCGTCACGTCTCCAGATCCCGCTTCAGCCGGTCGAGCACGTCGACCGCGGCGGACGCGTAGCGGCTGATCCACCGGTCGTGGATCCGCTTGACGGGGAGCACGTTCAGGTAGTTCCAGCGGTGGCGCCCCTCGCGCTTGACGATCACCAGCTCGGCCTTCTCCAGCACGCCGAGGTGCTGCATCACCGTGCAGCGATCCCAGTCGGCGAAATGAGCGCAGAGCTCGCCCGTGGTCTTCGGCCCGTCCTTGAGCAGGTCCAGGATCTCTCGCCGCCGACCGTCGGCCAGCGCCTTGAAGACGAGGTCGTCCGGATCCGCGCTTGACATGTTATAAGAATATAACATGATGAGGGGGCGGTCAATCGCCGCGCGAAGCTGCGTCCGTACGGGCGGCGCACCGGTGCGCCCGCGCGCCGAGGTGTTCGGGCGCGGGTGCATCGGTGCGCCCGCGCGGCTGCGTCGGCGCATCGGCGCGCCCGCGCGTCGTGCGCGGTCCGCGGCCGAGGCAGCGCCGCGACAAGGAGGCGTCATGGAGCTCAAGTTTCAGGTGCAGACGAAGGTTCAGAAGCCCGTCCACGAGGTCTTCGATGCGGTCTACAACCCGAAGAAGCTCAGCGGGTATTTCACGACGGGCGGCGCGAGCGGCCCGCTCGACGAAGGAAAGACCGTGATGTGGAGCTTCGCCGATTTCGACGGCGGCAAGCCGTTCCCGGTCTACGTCAAGCAGGTCATCGCCGACAAGCTCATCGCCTTCGAGTGGGCGGCCAGCGAGCCCGGCGACGACGGGAAGCCGGTGAACGAGCTCCCCTACAACACGCGGGTCGAGATGCACTTCGAGGCCCTGGGCCCGAGCTCGACGATGGTCCGGATCGCCGAGTCGGGCTGGAAGGAGACCGAGCAGGGATTGCAGGCCTCCTACGGCAACTGTCAGGGCTGGATGCACATGGCCTGCTGCCTGAAGGCGTACCTCGAGCACGGCATCAACCTGCGCGAGGGCTCGTTCTGAGCGGGCCCGGCCGCGGTCCCGGGCCCGCGGCGAGCCTGGCAGCTCAGAACCGGCCGCCGACCGCAGCGGCGGCGCCGCCGCGCACGGGGAGGACGTGCACCGCGGCGGTGGCCGCGGCGGCGGGCGCTTCGGGCTCGGCGCGGCGCAGGACGAGCGCGGCCACGGCGCCGGCGAGCGCGGCCACGCCGACGCCGAACGCGATGTTGGCGCCGAGGATCTTGGCGCGCACGGCATCGACGTCCGCCTCCGCGCAGCGCGGGGCGCAGGTCGCCCGCAGGCGGTCGGCGTCGGCGCGCGCGCTCAGGCCGAGCGCCGCATAGGCGACGCCGCTTCCGGCCGCGACGCCGCCGAGCGCGATCGGCAAAAAGAGCCCGATCGCGGGCGACGACGCGGCGCGGTCCTCGCGGGGCCGGATGGCGCCCGCTCCGGGCGCGCCCGCGCCCGCCCCCGGCGCGCCCGGCCGCGCGAGGCGGGCGGAGACGCGGCGCAGCTTCTCGCCCTCGCGCACGACGAGCCGCAGCTCCACGGGAGCGCTGCCCGCGCGCTCGAACCGGAGCACGCGCTCGCCGGGGTCGACCTCGACGGCCTTGCCGTCCAGCCGCGCGGCGAGCGGCGCGCCGTCGATCGTCACCCGCACGTCGGCCACGTCGTGGCCCTGCTCGTCCCGGGCGCTCAGGATCAGCGTCGGCACGCGCGCCGTGACGTCGGAGAGCCAGCCCGCGCAGTCCGACTGGACGAGATCCGGACAGCCGGCGCCGCCGCACGCGATGAAGCGCGCCCGCGCCTCGCGCAGCCGGCCCTCGTCGCGCAGGCGCTGGCCCTCCTCGGAGGCGGTGAAGCACGCCTCGGCGTCGCCGGCGCGAGCATGGACGGGCTGGAGGCACGCGAGCGCCGAGAGGGCGGCGGCGACGAGCAAGCGGGGAGAGGTGCGCTGGTTCATCGGGCCTCCGTCAGAAGCACTCGCGCTTGTAGCGCTTGTGGCCCTGTCCATCGATCACGAACGGTGGATTGCACCCGTCGCGCGCGGGCTCCCGGCGCGGCAGCCGCCGCGCGCCCGCGCCGGCCGCCTTCGCGGCGGGCGCGGCCGTCGCGGAAGGCGCGGCGGGCGCAGCCGTCGCGGCGGCCGCCGTGGGCGCGCCGGGCGTCGCCGTCGCGGCGGTCGCGGCGGTCGCGGCGGGCATCGCCGACGCATCTGGCACCCCCGCGCCGGCCGCGCCCGGCGCCCCGTGCGGGAGCGCCGCCGGACGCGCCGCAACCCGCGCGCGCGCCGCCGCCGCCGCCGTGACACCGGCCCTCGCGCGGGCGCGCACCGGCGCCTCGGCGCGCGCGAACCCGATCGCCGCCGCCGCGATCGCGAGCGCCGCGGCCGCCGCCGCCGCCGCGCCCCAGCGCTGCCGGCTCGGGCTGGCAGCGGCGGGCTGCGGCGCGCCCGTCCCGGCCGCCTCTGCCAGACGCGCCACGGCCGCCTCCGCCGGGCCCGCCCCGGCCGTCCCGACGGCCGCCCCGAGCTCCGGCGGCGCGCTCGGCGCGGCCGCCGCCGGCTCGATCGCGGCGATCAGCGCCGCGCGCTGCGCGAGCGCCTCGCCCGCGAGCGACGCCACCCACGCGCCCACCTCCGAGGTCGACGCCGCGAGGCCCGTCGCCTCCAGCGCGAGCGCCATCTCGCGCGCCGTCGGGAACCGGTCCTCGGGGCAGCGCGCGAGCGCGCGCAGCGTGATCGCCTCCAGCTCCGGCGGCACCCCGGGACGGCGGGCGCTCGGCGGATCCACGCCCGCCTGCAAGAGCCGCAGGATCGAGAGCGCCTCGCCGCGCCCCTCGAACAGGCGCTCGCCCGTCAGCGTCTCCCACAGCACCACCCCGGCCGCGTACACGTCCGCGCGCCGGTCGAGCGGCTCGCCCGCGATCTGCTCGGGCGACATATAGGCCAGCTTGCCCTTGAGCTGCCCGTCGCGCGTGATCTGCGCGCGCCCGGCCGACTTCGCCACGCCGAAGTCGAGCACGCGCGCCACCCCGTCCTCGCCGACGAGCAGGTTGTGCGGCGACACGTCGCGGTGCACGAGGCCGAGCGGGGCGCCGTCCTCCGCGGTCGCCTCGTGCGCCGCGTGCAGGCCGTGGAGCGCGCCTGCGAGCACGGCGCAGGCGATGCGCGGCGGGGGCGCGCCGCCGTCCTTCGTCGCCGCGCGCAGCAGCCGCGCCAGCGACTCGCCGTGCACGTACTCCATCACGAGCAGCACCTCGCCGCCGCTCGACACCACGTCGATCGTCGCGACCACGTTCGGGTGCCGGATCCGGGCCGCGACGCGCGCCTCGTCGAGGAGCATGGCCACGAGCTCGGGATCCCGGACGAACTGCGGGTAGAGCCGCTTGACCGCCACGGTCCGCCGGAACCCGGCCGAGCCGTGCTGGCGCCCGAGGTGCACCGTGGCCATGCCGCCGGCCCCGATCTCGTCGAAGAGCAGGTAGCGGACGACAGCCGATGCGCCGCCCTGGGCCCGCAACATCGGGGCGACGATAACACGCCCGCGGCGGATGCCGCGGCGGCATGTCAGCCGGAGCGCGGCGCGCGGCGCCTCGCCCCGGAGCGCGGCGCGCGGCGCCTCGCCCCGGAGCGCGGCTCGCGCGGCGCCTCGCCCCGGCGCCCCGCGCGCAGCCTCCTCAGGTGGACCGCCGCGCGCGCAGGAGCTGGAAGTACCTCCGCGCGAGGCCCGACGCGGCCGCCGCGCTCCGGACGTTGCCCCCGTGCTGCGCGAGCACGCGCTGCACGTACCGCCGCTCGAAGTGCTCGACGATCCGCTCCCGCGCGCGCGGCAGGGGCAGGTCGAGCGCGAGGATCTCCTCGATGATGTCGCCGGATGTCGCAGGCTCGGCTCCCTCGCCGGCCCCGGCGCCCCCGGAGGAGGGCGGCGCGGGCGTGGCCGGCGGCAGCGCCGAGGAGGCGGGCCCGGTCGCCGCGGCCGGCTGGGGCACCGACGCGGGCCCGGTCGCCGCGGCGGCCTGAGGCGCCGACGCGGGCCCGGAGGGCGGGGCCGGCGCGCCCGCAGAGGCCAGCCCGGCCCGGCTCGTCTCGATCGGCGCGGCCTCGCCGAGCGCCACCCGGCGCGCCACGGCGTTGTAGAGCTCGCGCACGTTGCCCGGCCAGTCGTAGTCCTCGAGCCGCTCGGCGAACCCCTGGGGGAACGGCGCGCCGCGATCCGCGAGCTGCCGCCAGAAGTGGTGCGCGAGCACCGTGACGTCGCCCCGCCGCTTGCGCAGCGGCGGCAGCTCGATCCGCGCCACCGCGAGCCGGAAGAACAGATCGTCCCGGAACCGCCCCGCCTGGATCTCGCGCTCCAGGTCGCGCCGCGTCGCCGCGAGCACCCGGATGTCGACGCGGATCCACTTGTTCGAGCCGACGCGCTGCACCTCCGAGCGCTGGATGGCGCGGAGCAGCTTCGCCTGCAGGCCGAGATCCAGATCGCCGATCTCGTCGAGCAGCAGCGTGCCGCCGTGCGCCTCCTCGAAGACGCCGCGGCGGGTCTCGTTCGCGCCGGTGAAGGCGCCGCGCTCGTGCCCGAAGAGCGCCGACTCGACGAGCGTCGGCGGCACCGCGGTGCAGTCGAACACCACGAACGGCCCGGCGGCGCGCGACCCCTGCTCGTGGATCGCCTCGGCGAGCACCTCCTTGCCGGTCCCGGTCTCGCCCTCGATGACGACGGGGACGCTCGAGGCCGCGAGGCGCTCGCAGAGCGGGTAGAGCCGCCGCATCTCCTCGCTGGCGCCGACGAGCTTGCCGAAGCGCACGGCGCGCGACAGCTCGGCCGCCTGCGTGACGCCGAGCGCCTCGACGCGGAGCACGGTCTCGCCGATGCGGACGAGCTCGCTGCCCTGGAGGTAAGCGTCGCCGACGCGGATCCCCTGGACGAAGGTGCCGTTGGTCGAGCCGAGGTCGGTGACGCGCAGCCGGGCGCCGGCGAGCTCGAAGGCGGCGTGGCGGCGCGAGACGAGCCGGTCGGTGAGGGCGATATCGCAGGCCGGGCTGGTGCCGGCGAGCACGCGGGCGGGCAGCCCCGGCGCCACGGTGAAGCGGAGGCCCTCGTCCGGGCCCGCCATGACGGAGAGGGCGAAGCTCTCGGCCGCGGCCGCGGCGGGGCGCACCGGCCCGGGCACGAGCTCGGTGGAGGCGGCGTCGTCGTCGTTCCACGGGGGCATGCCCCCATCTCAGCAGGCCTCCGCGCCGGCGTCACGCGGCGCCGAGGCGCGGCGTCGCGTGTCCAATCCACGAACACGGTGGGTTTCCGGCGTGATCGGATTGCTACCGAGCGTAACGCGCGCTCGCCAACGTGTTACCGATCGTAACGCAATGCCGCGGATCGAGGCGTCCAGCACGCTCGCACGCCATGAAACATGTAGTCGCTCAGGCCCCGCGTGTGGCACGTTGGGCGGCGCTTGTAGGGGTATAGCGCCGGACGAGGACCATGCGGAAAATTCTTTACGCACTGCTGTTTCTATCGATCACCAGCTGCGGCGATGATTCGCCCGGATCCGAGGCGACGAGCACCGGGTCGAGCGCGACGACCAGCTCGGGAACCTCCGGGGGCGCGACGAGCTCCAGCGGGTCGGAGGCTTCGGGCACCGGCGGCGGCGGCGGCAACGACGCTGGCGGAGGCGGAGCGGGCGCCACCGGCGGCGCCGGGGGTGAGGGCGGCGAAGGCGGTCAAGGCGGCGACGGTGGCAGCTCCGGGGAGAAGCGCTGGGTCGGGACCTGGACGACCGGGCCGCAGCTGACCGAGCCCAACAACAACCCGCCCGCGCCGGGCCTCGCCAACAACACCCTGCGCCAGGTGATCTACACCTCGATCGGCGGCAGCAACGTGCGGCTGCTGCTCTCGAACGAGTTCGGCGACGGGCCGGTGACGATGAGCTCCGTGCATATCGCGGACTCGACGACCGCCGACGGCATCGAGGCGAGCACCGACAAGGCCCTGAAATTCATGGGCGCCGATTCGGTGACCATCCCGGTGGGCAAGACGGTCTTCTCCGATCCGATCGATTACAACCTCAAGCCCAACAGCAAGCTCGCGGTGACCATCCGGTTCGGCGAGGTCCCGGCCGGGATCACCGGGCACCCGGGCTCACGGACGAACTCGTACATCCAGACCGGCGATGGGGTCTCGTCGCCGACGCTGACGTCGCCGGTGAGCACCGCTCACTGGTACTACATCACGGGCCTCGACGTCATGGCCGACCCCTCGGCCCAGGCGATCGCCATCCTCGGCGACTCGATCACGGACGGCCGCGGCTCGGTCACGGACGGGAACACGCGCTGGCCGGACTTCCTGTCTCGCCGGCTGCGGGCCAATCCCGGGACCGAGAACGTCGCCGTGCTGAACCTGGGGATCGGCGGGGGCACCGTGCTGGCCGGCGGGCTCGGGCCGACCGCCAAGCTGCGCTACCAGCGCGACATCCTGGACCAGCGCGGGGCTCGCTGGGCGGTCATCTTCATCGGCGTGAACGACATCGGCGGCGACAGCGCGCCGAACGTCGCCGACGCTCTGATCCAGGCCTATGGCGAGTTCATCGACAAGGCGCACGCCAAAGGGATGCTCGTTTACGGGATCCCCATCCTGCCGTTCAAGGGCAACGGGTATTACTCCGACGCGCACGAGGCAGCGCGTCAGAAGGTCAACACCTGGATCCGCACGAGCGGCGAGTACGACGCGGTCATCGACCTGGACCCGGCGGTCGTCGACCCCAACGATCCTGCCAAGCTGCAGGATGACCTCGACTTCGAGAATGACGGGCTGCACCTGAACCCGACTGGCCTCGAGGCGATGGCGGACGCCGTCGACCTCGACCTGTTCACCAAGTAAAGCGAAGCGATCCTGGGGGAGCACGGCCGGGCGCGCGACGCCCGCGCGCTCGGCCAAGACCCCCGCTTCCCCGGCGGAGCGCCGGGGAGCCGTGGCGATCGCCGAGCGTCGCGCTCGAGGACGCTGGGGAGAGACACCCCAGCGGTAACGCTGATTTTTCGGTGTTGACGCGCTGCGCTGTGCGTCCACACATGTTCATCCGTTGCGCTCCTGAGTAGCCTTGTCCCATGCGCGGAGGACACGACGCGGAGGCCGTCGTCACGGAATGTGCGCCCGTGCTCGCGGCGGCGGGCGGGCTCGTTCCACGCGGCGGCGGGCCCGAGGTGGCGCCGTGAGCCGGATCCTGCTGGTCGAGGACGAGGTCGTCATCCGGACGGAGCTCCGGCGGCTGCTCGCGCGCCACGGGCACGACGTCGTCGAGGCGGGGTCGATCGCCGACGCCGAGGCGGCGCACGATCTGCGCGCGTTCGATCTGGTGCTCGCCGACGTGCGCCTGCCCGGCGCGCCGGGCACGGAGCTCGTCGGCCGGTGCGGCGGCGCGCCGGTCGTGCTCATGACGAGCTACGGGACCGTGAAGGCGGCCGTCGACGCGGTGAAGCGCGGCGCCGCGGATTACCTGTCGAAGCCGTTCGATCACGCCGAGCTCGTCGCGCTGGTCGACCACCACCTCGCCGGCGCGCCCTCCGCGCAAGGCGCGCCCGCGGAGAGCGCGCCGCGCCCGCCGTCACCGGCGTCCAGGCCGCCCGCGCCGGCGTCCAGGCCGCCCGCGCCGGACGACGAGGAGCTCGAGGGCATGATCGGCGGCTCGGCGGCCATGCGCGAGGTGTTCGCGCGGGTGCGCAAGGTGGCGCCGAGCGAGGCGACGCTGCTCGTGCTCGGCGAGAGCGGCACCGGCAAGGAGACGCTCGCCCGCGCCGTGCACCGGCTCAGCCCGCGGCGGCAGTGCCCGTTCGTGCGCGTCCACTGCGCGGCGATCCCCGAGGGGCTGATCGAGGGCGAGCTCTTCGGTCACGAGCGCGGCGCCTTCCCGGGCGCGCTCTCGGCGCGCGCGGGGCTCTGCGAGGCCGCGGAGGGAGGGACGCTCCTGCTCGACGAGATCGCCGAGCTGCCGGCGCGCGTGCAGGCGCGGCTCCTCCGCTTCCTGCAGACCGGCGAGGTGCGGCGCGTGGGCGCGGCGCAGGCCCGGCGCGTCGACGTGCGCCTCGTCGCGGCGACCCAGCGGGATCTCGTGGCGATGGTGCGCGAGGGGTCTTTCCTGAGCGATCTCTACTTCCGCCTGCGGGTCCTCGAGATCCGCCTGCCGCCGCTGCGCGAGCGGCCGGGCGACTCGGTCCGCATCGCGGAGTCGCTGCTCACGCGGCGCGCGCGGACGACGGGCCAGCGGCCGCTCGCGCTGTCGCCGGAGGCGCGCGCCGCCATCGCGGCGGCCCCGTGGCCGGGCAACGTCCGCGAGCTGGAGAACGCCATCCACCGCGCCCTGGTCCTCGCCGAGGGCAGCGAGATCGGGGTGGGCCTGCTCGGGCTCGACGACGCGGCGCAGCCCGCGCCGGCGGCGCCCCCCGCGGCCGCGCACGAGAGCGAGCCCCGGTCCGACTCGCTCGAGGGGTATTTCCGCCGCTTCGTCCTGGAGCACCAGCACGAGCTGACCGAGACCGAGATCGCCCGCCGCCTCGGCATCAGCCGCAAGGCCCTCTGGGAGCGCCGCCAGCGGCTCGGCATCCCTCGGCCGCGCTAGCCCCCAGAGCCGCCCGACGAGCTTCCCTGTCAGAACACGCTTCCGGTTGTGCCCTTCGCACGACGACACCGTCAGTGTGCGGGCCAAGTCTTCGAAGAGAAAATAGGAACCATGGAGGCGCCCGCGCGGGGTGACGGGGCGAACAACCGGACCGCCGACGCCACCGTCGCGCGATGGCGCCGACGCTGGTGATATATCCTACGGTCTGTGCCGTGGAAGATCTCGAGCTTTGATCGCCCGCTCACCGGCCGAGCCTCGCGCCGGCGGACCGCCTTCCGCACCGGGCGGCGTGCATGACGCCCCTCCGCGCCTTCGAGTACAGCGAGCGCTTCGAGATCCGGCGCCAGCTCGGCGCCGGCGGGTTCGGCGCCGTCTACGAGGCCGTCGACCGGCGCTACGGCTGCGTGATCGCGCTCAAGGCCCTCTACCAGCAGGCCGAGCCGACCGCGCTGCTCCGCTTCAAGCAGGAGTTCCGCCACCTCGCCGACCTCGTGCACCCGAACCTGGTCACCCTGCACGAGCTGCTCTCCGACGGCGGGACGTGGTGCTTCACCATGGAGCTCGTCGACGGGATCGACTTCCTCAGCTTCGTGCGCGTCCAGCTGCCCCGCCACCGCGCGCACGCCGAGCAGGAGACGGTCGTCTCGGACGCGTTCGTGGACCGCGCGTCGCTCGAGCCGAGCACCGCGCGCCCGTTCGCGACGGACGACGGCACCTGGGTGGAGCGCGCGTCCGCCGGCGCCGGCGCCGGCGCCGGCGTCGCGGGCCCGGACGACGTGACCCACGCGCTGCTCGGGACCCCCGCGCCCCCGGCGAGGCGCCTGAACGGCGGCTGGCCCGAGCGCATATCCACCAGCCCGCCCCGACCGCTCCGGCAGGCCTTCTCGCTCGACACGCGGCGGCTCCGGGCCGCCTTCTCGCAGCTCGTCGAGGGGGTCTCCGCGCTCCACGCCGCCAACATCCTCCACCGCGACCTCAAGCCCTCGAACGTCCTCGTGACGCGCGACGGCCGCGTGGTGCTGCTCGACTTCGGGATCGCCAAGGAGCTCAAGCCGAGGGCGCCGGGCGAGGCGAGCGTCGAGGACCTCGTGGGCACGCCGGCGTACATGCCGCCGGAGCGGATCACCTCGGCGCCCGAGACGGAGGCCAGCGACTGGTACAGCGTCGGGGTGATGCTCTACGAGGCGCTCACCGGCGCGCTCCCGTTCGCGGGCTCGGTGGTCGACACGATCTCCGCCAAGCTCTGGTCGACGCCGATGCCGCCCTCGCTGCTCGTCGACGGCGTCCCGCGCGACCTCGACGAGCTCTGCGCGGCGCTCCTGCAGCGCGACTCGGCCGCGCGGCCGTCGGGCGCCGAGGTCGTGCAGCGCCTGCACGGCGAGCGGGCGGCGCACCCGGTCCGGTGGCTCCGCGCCCCGCCGGAGGGCGCCGAGCGGCTCGTGGGGCGCGAGCGGGAGCTCGGCGCGCTGGAGGACGGCTTCCGCGCGAGCGCCGGCGGGCGCACGCTGGTCGTGCTCGTCGCCGGCCGATCCGGGATGGGCAAGAGCGCCCTCGCGTCGAGCTTCCTGCGCGCGCTGCGCGAGCGCGGCGACGCCACCGTGCTCGCCGGGCGCTGCCACGAGCGCGAGTCGGTGCCCTACAAGGCACTCGACAGCCTCGTCGACGCGCTCTGCGAGCACCTCCGGCGCATGCCGGCCGCCGAGTCGGCGAGCGTCCTGCCGGACGACATCCACGCGCTCGCCCGGCTCTTCCCCGCGCTCCGCGCCGTCCCGGGCGCCGAGGCCGAGGGCGCGCCCGCGGCGGCGCCGGACGAGCGGCAGGCGCGCTGGCGCGCGTTCCAGGCGCTCAAGGAGCTCTTCCGCCGCCTCGCGGCGCGCTGGCCGCTCGCGATCTGCATCGACGACCTGCAATGGGGCGACGCGGACAGCGCGCGCCTGCTCGCCGAGCTGCTCTCGCCCCCGGACGCGCCGCGGCTCCTGCTCATCGCCTGCTACCGGAGCGACGAGGCGGAGCGCTGCGCCGCCGTCGGCGAGCTCCGGCGGCTCGCCACCCGGTGCGGCGCCGCGGTCGAGCTCCGCGAGCTGACCGTCGAGCCGCTCTCGTACGAGCAGGCGATGCGCCTGGCCATCGAGCGGCTCGGGCCCGCCGCGGGCGCGCGCCTCGAGCGCGCGCAGGCGATCGCCCGGGAGTCCGAGGGAAGCCCCTTGTCGCTGAGCGAGCTCATCCAGTATCTCTCGAGCCGGGACGGGGGCACGCTCGCACCGTCTAGGGGGGGAGGCGACATCAGCCTCCGGCGGGTGATCATGAGCAGGATCGACGAAATGCCCGAGCGCGCCCGGCGGCTCATCGAGATCGTCGCGGTCGCCGGATGCCCGATCGAACAGGAGGTCGCCTTCGCGGCCGCGGAGCTCGGCGAGGAGGCGCTCTCGTGCCTCACCCCGCTCCGCGCCGCCAACCTGGTCCGGATCACGGAGGCCCGCGGCGGCCCGCGCCTCGAGATCACCCACGACCGCATCCGCGAGACCGTCCTCGCCGCGCTCGATCCCGCGGCGCTCGCCGCCCGGCACGCCCGGCTGGCGCGCGCGTTCGAGGCGACGGGGCGCGCCGATCCGCAGGCGCTCCTTGTCCACTTCCACGGCGCGGGGGAGCTCCTCGAGGCGGCGCGGCACGCGGCCGCCGCGGCCGATCTGGCGAGCGCCGCGCTGGCCTTCGACCGCGCGGCCGAGCTCTACGCGCAGGCGCTCGCGTGGGGGCGCGGCGGTCCACGCGACACCGCCGAGGCGCGCCGCGACCTCCAGGTCCGGCGCGCGACCGCGCTGGCGAACGCCGGGCGCTGCCGCGAGGCGGCGCCGCTCTTCCTCGAGGCGGCCGAGGGCGCGCCGCCCGCCGTGGCGCTCGATCTGCGCCGGCGCGCCACCGAGCAGTACCTCGTCGGCGGCCACCTCGAGGAGGGCACGTCCGCGCTCGTCCCGCTCCTCGCCGAGGTGGGCCTCGGCTATCCGGCGACGACCGCGCGCGCGGTCCTGACCGTGGCGGCGCTCTACGCCCGCATCCGGCTGCGCGGCCAGGCGTTCGAGGAGCGCGCCGCGGCCGAGATCCCGCCCGAGGTGCTCACGCGGATCGATCTCTGCCTCTCGGTCAGCAAGGCGCTCACCGACGTCGATCCGCTGCGGTCGACGGTGTTCCTGTTCCGCAGCCTGCTGCTCTCGCTCGACGCGGGCGAGCCGTCCCGCGTCGCCCTGGGCCTCTCCGCCTTCGGGCTCATCTCGGCGTTCCAGGGGACGCCGTCGGCGATCGAGGAGGGGTCGAGGCTGCTCGCGCGCGGCGAGGCGATCGCGGAGCGGCTCGGCGACGGCCGGCTCGGCAGCGTCATCCGCATCTACGTCGGCGGCGCGCACCTCGTGCGCGGGGCGTGGCGCGAGGCGCTCGACTACTACGACGCCACCCGCCGGCAGCTCGAGGAGCGCTGCGTCGGCGTCGAGATGGAGCGCAACCTGGCGCAGGCCGGCGCCGTGGTCGCGCTGGAGGCGCTCGGCCGGTTCGTGGAGCTCGCGGAGCGCACGGCGAGCTGGCGCCGCAGCGCGACGGCGGTGGGCAACCTCTTCGCGTCGGTGTCCGCGACGATCGCGTCCGCGGTGCCGCTGCTCGCCGCGGACGACGCGGCCGAGGCGCGGAGGTGCGTGCGCGAGGTGGTCGCGCGTTGGGCGAGGGGGGCGCGGGGGGCGATGCACGTGCAGCACCTCTACGCGCTGCGCCTCGAGACCCTGGCGGACCTGTACGAGGGGGAGGCCGACGCGGCGCGCGCGCGGCTCCTCGCCGAGTGGCGCGGCATCGAGCGCTCGCAGCAGCTGCGGGTCCAGCCGGCCCGCATGGACATGCTGCTCTTGCGCGGCCGGACCGCGATCGCGGCGGCCGCGGCGCGGCGCTCCGGCCGGGAGCCGCTCCTCCGGGAGGCCGAGGCGGACGCGGCCCGGCTCGAGCAGGAGGTGCGGCGCGACGGCGCCCCGCTCGCGGCGCTGCTCCGGGCGGGCGTCGCGCGGCTCCGCGACCGGCCCAGCGAGGCGATCGTGCAGCTCGGCGCCGCGGCGCGCGGCTTCGACGCGGTGGACATGGCGCTCCACGGCGCCTGCGCCCGCCGCGGCCGGGGGGAGCTGCTCGGCGGCGACGCCGGGCGCGCGCTCGTCGCGCAGGCCGACGAGGCGATGGCCCGCCAGGGGGTCCGCCGCCCGGATCGATGGACCGCGCTCTACCTGCCGGGCTTCGGAGGCCCAGGAGCCTGACCTCGATGGCGACGTTTTCGGCGACCGCGACGGACCACCGCCTCTCCCGCGCCGCGCGCGCCCCCTCGATGCCTCCGGCGTGGGCCGCGGCCCTCTGGCCCGCGCTCGCCGCGGCCCTGGGCTGCACCTCGCAGGCCGGCCTCGCCTCGCCGCCGGAGCCGGTGCAATCGGACGCGCAGGCGCTCTCGCCGTTCGTCGCCCGGCCGCTGCCCTATGCGGCGGAGCCGGGCTGGCGGTCGCGCCATGAAGAGGACGTGTACTCGATGGGCCTCGGGCTGGCCGACATCGACGGCGACGGCTTCAAGGACATCGTCGTTGCGAACGGCAACGACATGGAGAAAAAGCCGATCGTCGTTTATTACAACGATGGGACGGGCCGTTTCCCGCCGGAGCCCGGCTGGTCGTCGGCGGACGCCGACTACAACACAGGGCTCGCCGTGGGCGACATCGATCGGGACGGCTGGGTCGATGTCGCGGTGAGCGTCGGCCCCCGGGAGCCGGGCACCGTGAAGCTCGGGCACGTCAAGGTGTACAGGAACCGCGGCGGCGCGCTGGAGCCGACGCCGGGCTACCGCAGCGCGGACGGCTACTCGAGCGTCGGCTGCGCGCTCGGCGACGCGGACGGCGACGGGGATCTGGATCTCGCGGCCTCCGTGGCGCTCGAGGAGGGGTATGCGCCGGGCCCCGCGCGGATCTACGAGAACGTCGGCGGCGCGCTGTCCCCGCTGCCGAGCTGGAAGAGCGCGCGTGTCGATCACAGCTTCGGCATGGAGTTCGCCGACATCGACGGGGACGGCCTCCTGGATCTCGCCGTCGCGATGCCGGGCGTACCGATCTTCCGCGGCGTGCTGCGGGACGGCGGCGTCGTCTCCCTCCCCCGGGAGCCGGCCTGGACGGCGAGCGAGTCCATTCAGTATCCGATGTTCCTGGACGCGGGGCGACTCGGCGCCTCCACCGGGCTCGTGGTCTCCTACAACGACTTCGGTGCTGGCACCGCCCCTGCAGGCGGAGCGCGGCTCTCGGGCGCGCCCGGGCGGGGGGCGGCGGGCGCTGGCGCGGGCGCGAGCTCGACCCGGTTCGAGGCCTATGCGCCGGAGCGCCAGCGCGGCCCGACCTGGAGGTCGGCGAGCGCCGGCTGGGGGGCCGGCGTCGCGCTGGCCGACGTGAGCGGCGACGGCGTGCTGGATCTGATCGCGGGCCGCTGGGGCCCGGCCCCGCCGCCGAACGCGCTTGGCGCGCCGCTCCAGATCTACCTCGGGCTGGGCGGCGGGTTCACCCGGGAGCCCGTCTGGTCCTCGGCCACGATGACGGTGCAGGAGACCATCGCGCTCGCCGACCTGGGCCGGGAGGCCTTGCGGTCGGCGACCGAGACGTTCCGCATCGAGCGCGAGCAGGCCGTGATCACGCTCTCTCGCCCGGTCATCGAGCAGATCGACGAGATCCGCCGCAACGGCGCGCCCGTCGCGCCGCGCGACGTCGCCTCGCTCCCGGGCGGGAGCTGGGTTTCGTTCGCGCAGCGCCTCCGGCCCGGCGATGAGGTGGAGGTCCGTTATTCGTACTCGACGGAGCTGGACATCGTCGAGACGAACTGGGATACATCGAATTACATCTACTATTATCGGACGTCGTCCCGGTGAGCGCCGGGCGGCGCGTGGGCGCAGGGCCCTTGCCCCGTCCATCACCCTAGCCGTGGAGCGGTTCTCATGTTGATGTTCTTCATCGCCGATCTCGCGCGCGATCCCAACCTGCAGGCCGCCTTCAGCGAGGATCCGGAGCGGGCCATGGCGCAAGCCGGCCTCTCGGATGAGCAGAAGGCGCTCTTGCGGACCCGCGATCCGAAGCGCATCGCCGGCGCGGTCGCGCAGGAGGTCGAGGCCCTGCCGATCCGGTCCGTGAGCCCGGTGGTCAACTGGATCGGCCCGGTGCTCCATGTCACGGCCGTCGAGCCGAACAGCGGCGTGCACGGGCAAGAGGTCACGACGGTCGTGTACGGCACGTATTTCGAGAGCACGATGGCGTGCTCGCTGGTGCAGGGCACTTCGGTCATCGCCGGGGTCGTCTCGAACGTGGTGACGGGGATGAACTCGCGGATGGATGTGCGGTTCAACCTGGCCAACGTGATCCCCGGCCATTACGGCGTGCAGGCGAGGTCGCGCAGGGCCGAGAGCACGCTGCCGAGGGCGTTCGAGGTGAAGCGCGCTCGCCCGACGCCGGCGTGAGCGGCCTGTCCGGCGGCCGGGGCGGCGCGGCCCCGCGGGGAGGCCCGGGGTGATCGTCCCGGTGCACGCGCTGATGGCCGAGGGCGCGGCGCTGCTCCCGCCGGCGCTGGTCTCCCCGGCGGCGCACGCGCGCCTCGCCGCGGCGGCGGCCGGCCTGCCCGCGGCGGCCTCCTGCGCAGCCGTCGAGTGCCGGCTCGGCGGCTCCGAGCGGGTCGACCTGCTGGTCTGTCTGACGGCGGCGGAGGGCGGGCACCGCGCGCTCGCGCGGCGGCGCGCCGATCTCAACCTGCTCGCCGAGCCGGCGTGGGCGCGGGTGGCCGCGTTTTGCGCGGAGTGGGCGGACCCTGGCTCGCCGCTCTACCGCGGTGTCCCGCTGCTCTGGCTCGAGCTCGACCTTCCCGACGACGGGGCGCGGCTGCCATCGTCCGTGCCGGCGCCGTATCCGTTTCCCTGCGTCGATCCCGCGGTGCCGGGCGGCGTCGCGCCGGCGCGGCCGGGGGAGGCCGGTTGGGCGCCTGCGGGCGGCGCGCCGGGCGCGGCGGGCGACGGCGCGGGGCTTCCGGAGCAGACGGGCGTGATCCGGCGGGCGCTCGCGCTCCTGCTGGGCGAGCCCGCGCCGCCCGCGGTCGACGGCGCCTTGCTCCGGTGCATCGCGCGGCTGCCGCCGGGCGGGCGCGCGATGCACGTGGCCCCGCTCGCCGTGCGGGGGCGCGCCGCGGTCCGCCTGGTGGTCGCGATGGCGAAGGCCGATGTCCCGGCGTACCTGGCGCGGATCGACTGGCCAGGATCGATCGCGGATATCGAGGCGCTCCTCGACAGCATGGTTCCTTTCACGAGCCATGTCAGCTTCCACCTCGACGTCGGCGCGGCGGTGGAGCCGTTGCTGGGCCTGGAGATCTCGTTTCCTGTCGTCGATGTCCGCTGGGGGACGGCGCTGGACCGGCTGGTCGCGCTCGGCGCGTGCTTGCCGGACAAGCGCGAAGCGATCCTGGCCTGGCCGGCGGACGCGCGGCCCTGGCCGGGCCGGGGGTGGCCGACGCTGCTGCGCCAGGGCGTCATGCTGAAGCTGGTCTACCGGCCGGACGCGCCGCTGGAGGCGAAGGCGTATCTCGGGATCACGCCGTACGTGGCGCTGTTCGGGTGAGCGAGGCGGCGGGCGGAGCGGGCGAGTCGGTGGAAGAAGCGCGCGAATCGGTAGGCGGCGGGCGAGGCGATCGCGATCGGGATTCGGCGGATCAAGCAGGGAAGACGGAGCCGCGGTTCAGGATGCCCCCCGGGTCCTGCTGCGCCTTGAGGCCGCGGAGCGCCGCATAGGTCTCCTCGCCGAAGCACGCGCGGTAGGCGTCGGCGCCAGAGGCCGACTCGGACTGGATGTAGCGGCGGCAGCCGAGCTCGATGGCGGCGCGCGTGAGCGCCTCGTCGTAGGCGCGCAGCGGGCCCGCCGCGTCGCCGGGGGGCAGGCGCAGCGCGCCCCAGGAGCCGAGCGCGAAGAACGGCTCGTCGCGCGGGTAGACGAGCGGCGGCACCGGGCGCCGCTGGCGGATCGGGTACGCGTAGCGCCGGCGGTACGAGAGCAGGCCCGCGTGCTCCGCCTCGAGGGCGGCGAGCCGCGCCTGCGCCTTCGCGAGGCTCCTCCCCGGGGTGAACAGCGTGAACCACAGGAGGCGCTCGTCGCGCTCGGCCTCGTCCGGACCGGGGCCCTGCAGGTCTGGCGAGGCGGCGATGGACTCGCGGCTGGCGCCGGCGCCGGCCGGGTAGGGCGGGGGAGCTGCGGTGTCCAGCGGGCAGACATCGAGCGTCGCCTCGACGACGACGCCGAGCTGGCCCATCGCGCCGAACAGCCACGGAAAGAGCGCATGATGCCTGTCGACGTGCTGGAGGCGGCCGGTGCCGTCGACGAGCGTCAGGGCCGCGACGTTCTCCCAGAAGCCCCCGTGCAGGTTGGAGCGCGGCCCGAAGCCGCCCGCGGCCACGAACCCGGCGACCGAGGGCCCGGCGTGGCCGTCGTTGACGACGGGCACGGTGTAGCCGTGGCGCTCCACGACGTTGCGCAGGCTCCAGAGGACGACGCCGGCGCCCGCGGTCACGGTGCCTTCGGTCTCGAATCGGACGTCGCCGAGGCGCTCCGTGCGGAGGAGGAGCTCGTGCGCGGCGGGCAGGGAGGCGCCGCTCAGCGCGTGGCCCTGCCCGCGGAGCCGCACGGGGACGCCGTGGCGGTGGGCCGTCCCGAGGGCGTCGGCGAGCTCGGCGGAGGAGGCGGGGGCGATCTCGCAGAAGGTGTCGGCGCTCTGCCGGAGGCGGCCGAAATGGGAGATCGGCGCGGAGACGACGCGCGGGGCGAACGCGGAGAAGAGATCGCGGAGCTGCTGCGGCGAGCGCACGGGGCGAGCGTACACGGGGGGAGAAAGCAGCGCCAAGGATGGCACCCACGATGAACCCGCCGGCGGCCTCCGGCACGACGCGGGAGGCCGTGTCGATACCGCGCTTACGAGGCCGGCGCCAGTTCGCGCGCCAGGATCATCGGCTCACGATGCTCCCCGGGGAGGTCTCCGGCGCTGCATCGAGGGGTCGAGAGGCCCGCGCTTCAGGGAGCGAGCTGGGCGAGGAAGATGGAGCCACCCCCGACCCAATACGAGGGCAAGTCGACCAGGGTGCTGCCGCCGAAGTCTGCGCTGTGGTGGAATTCGCCCGAGATCGTCACCTTCCCGGAGCTGTCCACCGCGATGCCATTGCCCAGCTGGGCGTTGTCGCCGCCGAGATTGGCGCTCCAGAGGTGGGCGCCGGTGTCATCGAACTGGGCGACGGCGACATCGGTAGCTCCTACGCAGGTCAGCGTCCCGCCGCCGAAGTCGATGCTGGTCCTGAAGTGCCCGACGATGCTCACGTTTCCTGCGCTGTCGACCGCCACGCCCGTGGCCTTGTCATCGTTGTCGAAGCTCGTGTCGCCGAACTGCTTGCTCCACAGATCGGTGCCGGCGGCGCTGAACTGCACCAGGAACATATCGTTTGTACCGTATGCTGTGTTGGTGAGCGTTGGCGTGTTGCTCCCGAAGTCGACGTCGCCGCTAAATTCGCCGATGACGTCGATGTTTCCGGAGTCGTCGATCACGATGTCGATGCCTTGGGCAGAATAGTCGTCGCCGAACCTCTTGCTCCAAAGGTGATCGCCGTCGGACTCGAACTTCGCCACGAACGCGTCATAGCCGCTCTCGTAGTAGGGTGAGGCCCATGCGCTGTTGCTTATCAGCACGCCTCCGCCGAAGTCTACGCCGCCGCCGAACAGCCCGGTGACGGCGAAGCTGTCGTCGTTGGGATCCACCGCGATGCTGTTGGGTGACGCGACGCCATCGCCGGGGAAGAAGTCGGCGAAGATCAGGCTTCCATCGCTGCCGTCGAGCTTCGCCACATAGGCGTCGACATTGTATGTCCACTCGGATGTCGAATTGGATTCGGTGCCGATCTCGATGTAGCCGATCGTGGGACCGGTGATGAGCACGTCTCCCGACGAGTCGACCGCGATACCCATGCCAGTCGCATAATCCGATGCGCCGTAGCCGCTGAACACCTTGCTCCAGACGTGATTCCCGCTGCTGTCGAGCTTCACGACGGCCACGCCGAAGCCGTCGCCGGCATAGATGGCTCCTCCGCCGAGGTCGACGTACTCCGCCATGGTGATGCCGGTGACGTACACGTTGTCGCTGCTGTCCACCGCGGCTTTGTTGAAAGAGACGCCATCGAAGCTCTTGCTCCAGACGTGGACGCCGTACTCGGTGAACTTCGCGACATAGTCGGCTGCGGTGGACGTGCTCAGGGCCGGCGCTCCGCCCGCGCCATCGAAATCCACGGTCCCGCCGTATCCGATGAATCCGATGTTGATGATGTTGTCGGACCCATCGACGACGACGTCGCCCCCGTACTGATAGTCAGGGTCGCCGAAGGACGCGCTCCAGCTGTGCGTCAGCGGCTGCTCCGCGGTCGCGATGCTCTCCGAGGGGCCGAGCTCGCCCTCGCCCGACGGCACGCCGTCGCAAGCGGCTGCCGAGGACGCCGCGCAGAGGCCGACCATGATGAGTCGCTTCATTCGAACCATGATCATCAGACTCCTTCCACTGCAATCGTGGAAATCGACCGCCACGCGACCCACCGTGATGAGCGCGTCGCGAGGCAGGGCTCGACGGCGGAGGCCAGCGAGCGGGTGCGGTGCGTTCACGAGATCCGCAGTCCGCCGAGCCGGTTCTCTCCCCGGCACCTCGCGAAACGAAAGGCGGATCTCGCGAACGGCGCCGCAGCACGGCCCAGGAGACAGGCGTGTTTCTAGGGCGCTTGAATAGGGATAGCCTTGAGCTTCTGTATTCGACAATACAGATCCGTCCGTGTCAACCCTTTCGTGGGGCGCAGCAGGAATCGGACCTCAGGCCGTCGCCTCGGGCGCCTCGAGGGCGAAGCGCCCGCGCGTGGCCAAGTGCATGGTCGGGTGGTTGGGGCTCGGCGGACTTCGGCGGCAGCACGCTCGGCACGAGCGACATGGCCGGCGACGTGGCGCCGTTCAGCGGCGCGGGCGTCCCCGCGACCGCTCGTCGAGCAAGGCCGATGGCCCCTCTAGCTCCTCAAGTGTCCGGCTCAGCGCGTCGAGCGCCCCGGCGGCCTCGTGGAAGCGACGCTCGCCGAGCAGGCGCAGGTAGCTCGCGAACGCGTCGTTGGCCCGCTGCGCCAGCGCGTCGGTCACGCCGCGCGCGCCGGGGGCCTCCGGCACGCCGGGCAGGCCGCCCGCGGCCGGCTCCGGGGGCGGCCCGCCCTCGACGAGCCCGCGCAGCGCCGCGTCGAGCGAGCTCGCGTAGCTCATCCGGTCGCCGTGCATCACCACCACGACGCGGAGCTCCGGATACGCCGCCGTGTCCGCCTGGAGGAAGATCGGCTCGACATAAAGGAGCGTGTCCTCGACGGGGATGACCAGCGCGTTGCCGCGGAGCACCTTCTGACCGCGCTGGCTCCACAGGGAGAGCCGCGCCGACAGCACCGGATCCTGATCGATCTTGGTGTCCATCTGCTGGGTGCCGAGCACGCGCGTGTCCTTCGGGAACTTGTACGCGAGCATGCGCCCGTAGTCGTCGCCGTCGGACATGCCGGCGATCCAGCCGATGAGCACCTGCCGGTCCTTCGGCGTGAACGGCAGGATCAGGGTGAACTCGGGCCGACCCTCGCCCGGCGGCTTCCACATCACATAATAGGGCTCCACCGGCTGGACCTTGTCGTAGTACTTCTCGGTCGCGCGCGCCCAGAGGTCCTCCTGGTTGTAGAACACCTCGGGATCCGTCATGTGGTACTTCGCGTAGACGAGGCCCTGCGCGAGGAGGAAATCCTCCGGATAACGCACGTGCGCGCGGAGCTCCGCCGGCATCTCCTCGCGCGGCAGGAGCAGGCCGGGGAAGATGCGGCTGTAGACCTGGAGGATCGGATCCTCCGGCTCGAAGACGTAGAGCCGCACCGAGCCGTCGTAGGCGTCGACCACCGCCTTGACCGAGTTGCGCACGTAGTTCGCGCGGCGGAGGTGATGCGTGAACTCTGCCCGCCCGCCCGCGTCGCCCGGCGCGCGCCCTCCGCTCATCCCGGCGCCTTCGGCGGAGAAGAAGCTCTCGCTGTAGGGGTAATAGCTCGACGTGGTGTACGCATCGAGGATCCAGTGGAGCCGCCCGCCGGCGACGACGATGTACGGATCGCGATCGAGGGCCAGGAAGGGGGCGATCGCCGCGACGCGCTCGCGGACCTCCCGGCGGAACATCACCCGGCTGTCGTCCGTGGGGATGCCGGACGCGAGGAGGCTCGTGCCGCCGAGCTTCCACCCGAAGAGGAGCTTGCGGAAGAAGCCGTCGAGCTCGATCCCGCCGGTGCCCGCGTAGCGCGTGTAGACGTTCTCCGAGCCGCTCGGATAATCGAACTCCGGCTCCCTGGAGTTGACCACCACGTAGCCGTGGGTGGTCTCTCCATAATAGATTTCCGGCCGCTCGACCGCGAGCTCGGGCGAGGCGGACACGGGCGGGATGTCCTTCACGAGCAGGTTCGGCTGCCCGTCGTGCGTGAAGTCGTGCGCCGAGGCCATTGCGACGCCGTAGCCGTGCGTGTACTTGAAGCGACGGTTGACGAAGGTCTGGTGCTCGGGCGGCAGGTTCTCGGCGTTGAGCTCGCGCGGGGCGAGCATGACCTGCCGGTAGCGGTCGCCCACGGCGTAGCGATCGATGTCGATGCCAGGCATCTCGTAATAGAGGCGGATCGCCTGGAACTGATGGATCACGGCGTCGAGCGCGCGCGGGTCCCAGAGGCGCACCTCGGACAGGAGATCCTGGTTGTCCGCCAGGGTCTCGCGGGTGAGCCGGTCGGAGACGGGGAACTCGGTGACCTCGATGTCGTGGAGGCGGAACCCCGCGCGGGTGAACGCGATGTTGTGGGCGAGGTAGGGGCGCTCGAGCGCGAGCTCGTTGGGCACCACCTTGAGCCACTGGACGAGCGCCGGGAGCACGTACATGCCGAGCGCCCACGGCACCGCCACGAGGAGCGCCGGCAGCGCGGCGAGCTTCGCCAGGGCGCGCCGGCCCGCGCTGCGCTCGACGGCGGCGGAGCGGCAGAGGGCGCGCTGCACGGGCGGGAGGAAGAGCGCGATCCCCACGAGCGCCGCGATGACGGCGATGATCCGGGTGGCGGGGAGGCGCACGTGGACGTCGGTCCAGCCCGGGCCCACGACCACGCCCCGCGACGAGTACATGAGGTGATAGGCCCCGAGCCACCGCCCCCAGGCGACGACGAGCGCGAGCGCGCCGAGAGAGAAGAAGACCGCGCGGTACCGCGCGGCGCCGGCGGGCGCGGCGTCCGCGGCGGGAGCCGCGATGTCCGGCGTTGCGGCGCGCTCCGCAGGAAGGTCCGCAGGCGGCGCCGCGACGTGCTCCGCAGGCGGCGCCGCGACGTGCTCCGCAGGAGGCGCCGCGACGTGCTCCGCGGTGGGGCGGGCCGTCCGCCGCGCCGACGTGAGGTCCGCGTCGACCGCCGCCCCGGCGAGCGCGAAGAGCGCGAGGGTCCCCAGCAGGAAGGAAACCGCATCGTAGAACGGCAGCGAGAACAGGTAAAACGAAGTGCTCCGGCCGAGGATGGGGTCGCGCACCTCCGTGGGCACCTGCGCGAGGAAGCGCAGGATCACCTCCCAGCCGAAGAAGCCCCAGAGGGCGCCGAACACCGCGCCGAGCAGCGTCGGGATGCGGCGCGCGCCGAGCGACCGCGCAGGGCGGGTCAGCAGGAAGACGAGGAGCCCGCCGAGCGAAGCGGCCACGAGCGCCGCGATCAACCGGGCCAGCGTCGCCTTCCAGAAGCGCGCCGTGTAACCGAGCTCGGCGAACCAGAGGTACTCGCCCCAGAAGCTCAGGAACCCGAAGAACGCGAGCGTGCCCGCCGCGAGCAGCGCACCCGCCGCGACGGGCAGGCGCCTGCGCATCCAGCTCCCCCACGCGATCAGGGCTGCTCCGGCGCCGAGCAGCACCAGGATGAAAAGAATGTACATTCGATGCCTCCCTTGCCGGGGCCCCACGCGGGGCGCGACGTGTGCGCCCTCAGGGCGCAAGGTCCGCGCCCGATCCAGCGCCGCGAATGCGTGTCAGCGACGCACGGGCAGGCGAGCTGGCGGCGCGCCGGTGGCATCCAGGAAGACAGCCCGCGGCGCGCGCCCTGCCTCCACGCCGGCGGCGTCCGCCTTGCGGCGGCCAGCCAGTCGAGTTCGCGTCATCCGGTCTCCTGCGCTCGTTCTCGTCCGCGCTGGCCGAGCGCGCGCGCGAGGCTCACCCCGCTGGCGATGAGCCCGACGTGGCTGAACGCCTGGGGAAAGTTCCCGACGAAGGCGCCGGTCGCCGGCTCGATCTGCTCCGGCAGCAGGCCGATCGGGCTCGCGCGGGCGCAGAGCTCCTTGTACAGCGAGAGCGCCTCGTCGACCCGCCCCTGCGCCGTCAGGTTGTCGACGAGCCAGAAGCTGCAGAGGAGGAAGGCGCCCTCGCCGGACTCCGCGACGCCGTCGTCGTACTCGCCGGGAAGGTAACGATACAGGAGCCCATCGCCCGCCCGGAGGCCGGTCGCGATGGCCTCCGTCGTGGCGATCATCCGCGGGTGATCGGCGGAGATCACCCGGCGCAGCGGGAGCGCCAGCGCGCTCGCGTCGAGCGGCCCTCCGCCGAGCGCCGAGGTGATCGCCCTGACGCGCGGATCCCACGCCTCTTCGAGGATCGCCCGGCGGATCTCCTCCGCCTTTCGCCGCAGGCCGTCGATGTCTCCAGGCAGCCCGTGGCGCTCTGCGAGCCGCCACCCCCGATCGAGCGCGACCTGACATAACGCCGCGGAGTAGGTGAACGGACGCCCTGCGCTGCGGACCTCCCAGATGCCGTGATCGGGCTGCCTCCACTCGCGGGCCGCGCCGTCGAGGAGCGGGACGAGCCGGGACCACAGGGCAGGGCGGATCTCTCCGCCGCGCGAGGACCACTGGTAGGCGCAATCGATGATCTCACCGAAGACGTCGTGCTGCTTCTGGTCCATGGCCGCGTTGCCCCACCGCACGGGCCGGGAGCCGCGATACCCCTCGAGCCGCTCGCAGAGCCGCTCGGGCGGCGGTGGCTCGCCGTCGAGGTCATACAGCACCCTCGGGCGGCCGTCCCTGTCGGCGGCGTCGAGCGCCCAGCCGAGGAAGCCCCACGCCTCGGCGGCGAGGCCGATCCGGCGGAGCGCATGCACGGAGAACGCGGCGTCGCGGATCCAGGCATATCGGTAATCCCAGTTCCGCGCGCCGCCGACGACCTCCGGCAGCGACGAGGTCGGCGCGGCGACCATCGCGCCGGACTCGAAGTGATCGAGCAGCTTGAGCGTGACCGCCGCGCGGCGCACGAGCGCCCTCGCCGGCCCGTCGTACTGGATGCCCGAGGCCCAGCGGCGCCATGCGTCGGCCGTCGCGTCGAGCAGCTGCTCCGGCGGGACGGCGCGGTGCCGGTGCGCGCTCCGGAGGCGGAGCGCCACGTGCAGGCGCTCGCCGGCGCGGAGCCTCACGGTCGTGGTCATGCCGGTCAGATCGAGCGATGACATGAGGTAGAGCTCCAGCTCGGGTCGGGCCCCGCACCGGAGCCGCAAGCCGCCTCGTTCCTGGCTCACCGTCGCGCCGCCGTACGGCGCGACGTCGATCCGCACGTCCACGCTCCCCTCCACGACCTCCGCCAGGCGCAGCAGCTCGGCGCGCCCCGCGGCCACGTCCTCGGCGAGATCCGCGCCGGAGCGCAGCGTGAGCGCGTCGGTGACCCGGAGCAGGCCTGTCGGGCTCTGCATCTCTGTCACCAGGATCCCCGTGTCCTCGATGTAACGCTGGCCGGACGCGACGAGGATGTCCGGGGACACGGTGAACGCGCCGCCGCGCGCCGCGTCGAGGATCCTGCAGAAGACAGGCGGCGAGTCGAAGCGCGGCGCGCACAGCCAGACCACCGCCCCGTCGCGCCCGACGAGCGCGGCGGTGGTGCCATCCCCGAGGAGGCCGTGGTCCTCGAGCGGCAGGTACCCGCGCTCGGAGCGGAGTGCTGAGAGCTTCATCGAGAGGCTCCCTGGGGAGCCCGCGTCGTGGTGTCAAACGGCCGGGCGCGCCGGAACGAGCCCTCCGAGGCGGAGAGCAGGTCTGGATTGTCCCGAGTTCGTGCACGATGATCACGGCTCCGAGCGGCGTCGCCGCCTTCCGCCGGATCGTCGGGCGACGGCGCGGCGCGCCCGTCCGCCGCACGCCGGGCGAGGCGAGCCGAGGTGGGCTCGATGCTGGCTCGTTCCCCGATGGGCGCTCGCTTGAGCGCGGCGAGCCCGGTCGGAATCCGGCCGACGCGCCCGCTTTCCAGCCAAGCGCAGGCAGCCGCCGAGGTGGAGCTTGCGCCCTGAGAGCTCCGGCTCCACCCAGTTCATCCGACAGGGCGGTTGGAGCCGCTCGTGCTCGCTCGGAATCGGAGCCACGCGCATGACGCTCGTCCTCGCGACCGACTTTTCCGCGGATGCGCAGCGCGCCGGGGCCCGCCTCGGGCCCTCGCCGGCATCGAAGGGGAACGTGCTGCGATGCTGTGGGCTGTCCTGAGCGTATTCGTCGGAGCGCTGCTGGCGCCGGCCCTCCATCGCGGGCTCGGGCGCCCGGCCGGCTGGCTCTTCGCGGCGCTCCCGCTCGTTCCGCTCGTGCTCGCGATGCAGCTCGCCCCGAGGCTCTTCGCCGCGGGAGAGGCGCATCACGCGTCGCTGCCGTGGATCCCGTCGCTCGGCGTGGAGCTCGCGGTGAGGCTGGATGGGCTCTCGCTCTTGTTCCTCGGGCTCATCTGCGGCATCGGGGCGCTGATCGTCGTGTACGCGAGCGAATACCTGCGCTCGCACCCGCGGCTCGGGCGGTTTTACGCCTACCTGCTCCTGTTCACCGGATCCATGGCGGGCCTCGTGCTCGCCGACGACGTCATTCTCCTCTTCGTGTGCTGGGAGCTCACGAGCGTGAGCTCGTATCTCCTCATCGGGTGGGACCACGAGCGGCCGGAGGCGCGCAAAGCCGCCTTGACGGCGCTCCTCGTGACGGGCGGCGGCGGGCTCGCCATGCTCGCGGGCCTCGTCCTCCTCGCCGTGGTCACCGGAGAGACGCAGATCTCGCGGTTCTCGGGCGACGTCGTCCGCGACAGCCCCCTCTACCTGCCGATCCTGCTCCTCGTCCTCGCGGGAGCGTTCACGAAATCGGCGCAGGTGCCCTTTCATTTCTGGCTCCCTCGGGCGATGGAGGCGCCCACGCCGGTCAGCGCGTACCTGCACTCGGCCACGATGGTGAAGGCCGGCGTCTATCTGCTCGCGCGCCTGCACCCCACGCTCGGCGCGACGCGCGCATGGTACCTCGTCGTGACGGGCTTCGGCGCCGCCACGATGGTGATGGGCGCGGCGCTCGCGGTCGCGCAGAAGGATCTCAAGCGGATCCTCGCCTATTCGACCGTGAGCGTGCTCGGCCTCCTCACGATGCTCCTCGGCGTCGGGACCCGCGCGGCCGTCTCCGCGGCGGTGGTCTATCTGGCCGCGCATTCGCTGTACAAGGGCGCGCTCTTCATGACCGCCGGGACCCTGGATCACGAGACCGGGACCCGCGACGTCACCCGTCTGCGGGGCCTCGCGCGGCGAATGCCGATCACCGCGACGGCGGCCGTGCTGGCGGCGCTCTCGAGCGCCGGGGCGCCGCCCCTCCTCGGTTTCCTGTCGAAAGAGCTCTTCTACGAGGCGGTCCTCGCGCCGCCCTCGATGACGGCGGTGCTCGCCGGGGCCGCGGTCCTGTCGAGCGCCCTCCTCGTCGTGGTGAGCCTGGTCGTCGCCCATCGCCCCTTCTTCGGGGGATCCCCGGCGGCGCCCACGCTCCCCCACGAAGCGCCGCCGTCCTTGTGGCTCGGGCCTGCCACGCTCGCGGCGGCGAGCCTCGTCCTCGGCGTGGCGCCGCGGCTCCTCGGCGACCTCCCGGGCCTGGCGGCGACCGCCATCCTCGGCCGATCCGCGCCGCTCGAGCTGCACCTGTGGCACGGCCTGACCCCCGTGCTCGGGCTCAGCGTCGCGACCCTCCTCGCCGGCCTCGGCCTCTTCCGCGTCCTCTCCGGCCGGGAAGCGCGCCTCCTCGACGCCGCCACGCGCGCCGCCACGCGCCTCGGAGCGTGGGGCCCCGCGCGCGTGTACGACGCCGCCTTCGCGGGGCTCCTCCGGTTCGCGGAGTGGCTGACCAGGCGGCTCCAGACGGGGCATCTGCGCCAATACCTGCTCGTCACCGTCCTGACGACGGTCGTGCTCGTCGGCACGCCGCTGCTCCGGAGCCTCCCTTTCACGGTCCCGTCGCTCACCGTGGAGCTCCCGGAGCTCGTGCTCGCGGGCGTCATCCTCGGGTCCGCGGCCATGGCGACGCGCACGCAATCGCGCCTCGCCGTCGTCGCCGCGCTCGGCGCGATCGGCATCTGCGTCATGCTCATCTTCGTGATCTTCAGCGCGCTCGATCTCGCGCTGACGCAGATCATGGTCGAGGTGCTGACGATCGTCATCTTCGTCCTCGTCCTGCACCACCTGCCGCGCTTCGTGCCCCGATCCTCCGCGCGCGTGTGGATCCCGGACGCGATCGTCTCCGTGATCTTCGGGGGCACGGTGACCCTGTTGATCCTCATGTCGTCGTCGCTCTCCCCGGAGCCGATCCTGAGCGAGTTCTTCGTGGAGAAGGGGTTCGCCGAGGCCCACGGGCGGAACATCGTCAACGTGATCCTCGTGGACTTCCGGGCGATGGACACGATGGGGGAGTCCACGGTCCTCTGCGTGGCCGGGATCGGGGTCTATGCGCTGCTCGCGGCCCGTACGCGGAAGGGAGCCTGAGCCGTGCCCTCCTTGATCCTGCGCGCCGCGGCGCCGGTCTTGATGGTGCTCCTGATCATCGTCTCGATTTACGCGCTCCTCCGCGGTCACCACGAGCCCGGGGGCGGGTTCGTCGGCGGGCTCATCATCGCGTCGGCGTTCTCGCTCCACGTCCTCGCGTACGACGTCCCCTCGACGCGGCGGCTGCTCCGCGTCGCGCCCCAGACGCTCATGGGGCTCGGGCTCTCGACGATCCTGCTCTCGGGGGTCATCGGGCTCGTGGCCGGCGGAGCCTTCCTGCAGGGCGTGTGGGCGACCGTCCCGGTGCCGGGGCTGGGCGACGTCGCGGTGGGGACTCCGGTGCTGTTCGACGCCGGCGTGTATGCCGCCGTGATGGGCATGGTGCTCCTGATCGTCCTCATGACCGCGGAGATGAGCTCATGACGGTCCTCCTCGCGATCGTCGTCGGCGGGCTCTATGCGTCGGGGCTGTTCCTCATGCTCCGGCGCAGCATCGTGAAGCTCGCCTTCGGCCTCGTGCTGCTCGGGCACGGGACGAACCTCCTCATCCTCACGGCGGGCGGCGTCGTCCGCGGCCGCCCCCCGCTGATCCCCAGGGGTGGAGCGGACTTCCACGCGCCGCCGGCCGATCCCGTGGCCCAGGCGCTGATCCTGACGGCGATCGTCATCAGCTTCGCGGTCGTCGCGTTCGCCGTCGTCCTCCTTCATCGCGTTCATCGGACCATGGGCAGCGACGACATCGACTCTCTCGAATCGACCGACCCATGAAGGTGCTCCTCGTCCTGCCCGTCCTCGTCCCCATGACCACGGCGGCCCTCTCGCTCCTCTCCTTCCAGCGCGCGGGGAGGCAGCCCGCGCTCGGCCTCGTCGGGAGCGTCCTTCAGCTCGCCGTCGGTATCGTCTTGCTCCGCGCCGTGCACCGCGGAGGCATTCAATCGACCCAGCTCGGAGGCTGGCCCGCGCCCTACGGCATCACCTTCGTGGTCGACCTCTTCTCGGCGCTGATGGTCCTGCTCGCGGGCATCATCGCGGTCGCCACGTCGATCTACTCCCTGTCGGACATCGACAGGGAACGGCGGGCGCACGGGTTCTACCCGCTCATGCACGTGCTCCTCATGGGGGCGAACGGCGTGTTCGTCACGGGCGACCTCTTCAATCTGTACGTCTGGTTCGAGGTGACGCTGATCGCGTCCTTCGTGCTCCTGGTGCTCGGCAACGAGCGGCCGCAGATGCAGGGCGCGATCAAGTACGTCGCGATGAACCTGATCGCGAGCGCCCTCTTCCTCACCGGCCTCGGCGTCCTTTACGGATCCGTGCACGCCCTCAACCTGGCCGAGCTCTCGCTCAAGCTGCCGAGCCTCGCGCCGTCGATCCGGCTCACCCTCGCGATGATCTTCCTCGTCGCGTTCGGCATCAAGGCCGCCGTCTTCCCCCTCTTCTTCTGGCTGCCGGACTCGTATCACACGCCTCCCGTGACGGTCACCGCGCTGTTCGCGGGGCTCTTGACGAAGGTGGGCGTCTACGCCCTCGTGCGGATCTTCACCCTCGTCTTCGTGGCCGACGGGGAATCGACACACGCGCTCCTCCTCGGGATCGCGGCCTTCACCATGGCCGTCGGCGTGCTCGGCGCCGTGTCCCACCGGGAGGTCCGGCGGATCCTCGCGTTTCACAGCGTGAGCCAGGTCGGCTACATGGTCATGGGCCTCGGCCTGTTCACGTTGTCGTCGCTCTCGGGGGCGATCTTCTTCGTCTTGCACCACGCCATCATCAAGTCGAACCTCTTCCTCATCAGCGGGATCATGCGATCCGGCAGGAGAGACGTCCCCCTCGACCTCCAGGGCGGGCTCCTCGCGCGGAGCCCTGGGCTCTCCGCCTGCTTCCTCGTCACGGCCCTCTCCCTCGCCGGCATGCCGCCCTTGTCGGGGTTCTGGGGCAAGCTCATGTTGGTGCGGTCGGGGCTCGAGGTCGGCTCGCGAGGGGCCGCGGCCGTCGTCGCCACCAGCCTCGCCGTCGGGCTCGTCACCCTCATTTCGATGACGAAGATATGGAACGAGGCCTTCTGGAAGCCCGCGCCCGCCGAGGCCGACCTCGCCCCGCGCGAGGGCGGGGCGCGGCGTCGCGCGCTCCTGTACGCGCCGGTCGTCCTCTTGACCGCGCTGGGCTTCACGCTCGGGATGGCGCCCGAGCCGCTCCTCGCCGTCGTCCGGCGGGCCGCCGCGCAGCTCGCCGAGCCGACAGAATACGTGCGCACCGTGCTGGGGGAGGGGCGCCCATGAGAGCCCTCGTCCTCAATCTGTTTTTGGCGATCGTCTGGGTGACCCTGCTCGGCCGCGTCACCGCAGGGGGCCTCGCCTTCGGCTTCCTCCTCGGGTACGTCCTGCTCTTCGGGCTCCGGCGCCTGATCGGCCCCACGACCTATTTCGAGAAGCTGCCGGGGGTGCTGTCATTCCTGCTCTTCTATGCGAGAGAGATGGTGCGGGCGAACATCAGGGTCGCTCGCGACGTCATGTCGATCCGGCGAAAGAGCCGCCCCGGCATCGTCGCGGTCCCCCTGGATCTGACGACCGATCTCGAGATCACGGTGCTGACGGCCCTCCTCGCCCTGACGCCCGGCACCTTTGGCCTCGACGTCTCGAGCGACCGCACGGTCCTCTTCGTTCATGCGATGTTCGTGGACAGCGCCGACGCGCTGCGCGCGACCATCAAGAACGACCTCGAGCGCCGCGTGAAGGAGCTCTTCCGATGACCCCGCTCTTGCTCGTCGCGATCGCCGTCGTCACGGTGGCGTTCGTCGTCGCGTTCCTCCGGCTCCTGCTCGGGCCGAGCCTCCCCGACCGCGTGGTCGCCATGGACCTCATGGCGACGGTCGGCAGCGGGGGCATCGCCCTCTACGCGATGGTGACCGACCAGGGCGTCCTCCTCGACGCGGTGATGGTGCTGTCGCTCATCTTTTTTCTCGGCACCATCGCGTTCGCGTATTACCTCGAGCGACAGGGGGAGACGTCGTGATCCTCGAGCTCGTCGAGGGCGCGCTCCTCGTCGTCGGGTGCATCTTCATGCTGCTCGCGGCCGTGGGCATCCTGCGCATGCCGGACCTGTTCACGCGCCTCCAGGTGACATCGAAGGCCTCGGTGTTCGGGATGACGTGCATCATCTCGGCTTCCGCCCTTCATTTCCGCGACCCCGCCGTCACCGCCCGGGCCATCGTCATCATCGCGTTCGTGGTGCTGACGATGCCCGTCGCGACGCACTTGCTCGCTCGCGCCGGTTACACCACGAATACGCCCCTCTCCCCCGAGACCGTGGTGAACGAGCTCGCGGGGCACTACGATCCGACGACCCACACCCTCGCCGGCGCAGAGCCGAGGACCCGCACGTTCGAGCTCGTGCCCGGGGACGCCGTCGTCGGCAAGCGCATCGCCGAGCTCGACCTGCCTGCCGGGGTGCTCATCCGCGCCATTCATCGAGAGGGCGGGACCGTCGTGCCCCGGGGGCAAACGATCCTCGAGGTCGGCGACAGGCTCGACGTGCTCGCGGAGCCGGCGGAGCTCGGCCGCGTGCGCGAGATCTTCCAGGCCCGGGCCGCGACGACGGCGACGGACGATCCGGACGGCGGTCCGTGATGGGCCCGTCGACGTGGCCGGTGGCGCGCTGAGGAGGTGACGTCCTGGCAGGCGGAGGGCGATTGCCCGTGGAAGGCCGCCGCCTCTACGCTATCGAGGCCGGTGAGCCGGCGACGCGACCAGGGAGGATCTCCATGCGACGATTCGCCATCTCTCATCTGCTGATCGCCTGTCTGTCGAGCTGCACGTCCGCGCCGCCGTCCGCGCCGGGGGAGGGGCAGGTCGAGGGGCCTCCGCCGCCCGCGGCCGCGTGTCCGACCGAGAAGCTCGCGTTCACCCGGGAGACGGGGTGCGCGAACGATGGCTCCGTCGAGTTCTGCCTGCCGACCGGCGACGAGGCGCTCGTCGCCCGGGTGCGGGACATCGCGCCCACGGTCCAGGAGGGCTCGTCGCGCGGGCGCGCCGGGTGCGATGTGCCCGCGGAGACGCTGTACTTCTTCCCCACCGGAGACGCCGAGTGCGTCGCGCGCCACGGCGCGCTCGAGGACGCGGCCTGGGACAAGATCTGCCGCATCGCCGCGCTGCCCGAGGTGCGGTCGATCGTGCCGACGTGGTACGAGTGATCGGGGCGCGCCCGGCGCCGCCGCGCTCGCTCGTTTGCGGGGCGGCGCGAGCGCGCGGATTGCAGTAGAACCTCGGCAGAACGACGCCTCCGATCACGCCGATGGCCCCCACCCGCCCCGAGGTTCCCCGATGAAGTTCGCCTTCGACAACACCTACGCCCGGCTCCCGGACCGGTTCTACGCGCGCGTCTCCCCCGCCAAGGTCCGCGAGCCGCGCGTCGTGAAGGTCAACCGCGCGCTCGCGGAGGTGCTCGGGCTCGACGCGGAGCAGCTCGCGTCCGCGGAGGGGGCAGCGGTGCTCTCGGGCAACGCGCTGCCCGAGGGCGCGGAGCCGATCGCCCTCGCGTACGCGGGGCACCAGTTCGGCAGCTTCGTGAACCAGCTCGGGGACGGCCGGGCCATCCTGCTCGGCGAGGTCGTCGGCAAGGACGGCAAGCGGCGCGACGTCCAGCTCAAGGGCGCGGGGCGGACGCCGTTCTCGCGCGGCGGCGACGGGCGCGCCGCCCTCGGGCCGGTGCTGCGCGAGTACGTCGTGAGCGAGGCCATGGCGGCGCTCGGCGTGCCGACGACGCGCGCGCTCGCCGCCGTGACCACGGGCGAGCCGGTCTTCCGCGAGGAGGTGCTCCCGGGCGCGGTGCTCACCCGCGTGGCCGCGAGCCACCTCCGCGTGGGCACGTTCCAGTTCTTCGCCGCGCGCGGCGACCGCGAGGCGCTCTCCACCCTGGCGTCGTACGCGCTCGCCCGGCACTACCCCGAGGCCGCGGGCAGCGGCAACGACGCGCTGGCGCTGCTCGAGCGCGTCATCGAGGCGCAGGCGAGCCTCGTCGCGCGCTGGCTCGGCGTCGGCTTCGTGCACGGCGTGATGAACACCGACAACACCTCGATCTCCGGCGAGACCATCGACTACGGGCCGTGCGCGTTCCTCGACGAGTACGACCCCGAGAAGAAGTTCAGCTCGATCGATCGCGGCGGCCGCTACGCCTTCGGGAACCAGCCGGGCATCGCCCAGTGGAACATGCTGCGGCTCGCCGAGGCGCTCCTGCCGCTCCTCGCCGACGACCAGGACGAGGCGGTCCGCCTGGCGACCGAGCGCGTGCAGCGCTTCACCGGCCTGTTCGTCGAGGCGCACGAGCGCGTCCTGCGGGCGAAGCTGGGGCTCGCGCGCGAGGAGGACGACGACCTCGCGCTCGCCGCCGACCTGCTGGATCGGCTCGCGTCGAACGGCGTCGATTACACGCTCTTCTTTCGCCGCCTGTGCGCGTCGGCGGAGGACACCGCCGCCGACGCGCAGGTGGCCTCGCTGTTCGCGGAGCCCGGCGCCTTCCGCGACTGGGCCGAGGCGTGGCGCCGGCGGCTCGCCAGGGAGGACGTCACCCCCGAGGCGCGCGCGGGGGCGATGCGGCTCGTCAACCCCGCGTTCATCCCGCGCAACCACCGGATCGAGGCGCTCATCCAGGCGGCCGTCCGCGGCGACTTCGAGCCCTTCGAGACGTTCGTGCGGGTGCTCCAGCGGCCGTACGAGGATCAGCCGGAGCTCGCCCACCTGAGCGAGCCCCCGCAGCTGGAAGAGCGCGTGAAGTACACGTTCTGCGGGACGTGAGCGGGGCGGCCCTCAGTCGGCCACGAAGCCCTTCCATCGCCGCAGGTACCCGGCGAACGTCTCGGAGACGCCGCGCTCGAACAGCTCGGCGCGCGTGAGCGGCGGCCGCCGCGGCTCCCAGGCGGGGTCGGCGATCCGCTGCGGCCAGTCGGGGTTGGCGATGGCGGCGCGCCCCAGCGCGACCGCGGTGGCGCCCTTGTCGACGAGCGCCTCGGCCTCGGCGCGCGTCCACACGCCGCCGGCGACCACGAGCGGCAGGCTCGCCCCCACCACCTCGCGGAACAGCGGCAGCGGGTGCGCGTCGGGGCGCTTCCGCGAGGGCTTGCTCGCGTCCCACAGCGAGAGGTGGAGGAAGTCGGCGCCGTCCTCGACGAGCCAGCGAGCGAGCTCGAGGTTCTCGTCGAGGTCGAGCCCCTTGGCCTGGCCCCAGTCCTCGGGCGACAGCCGCACGCCGACCACGAAGGACGCGGGCACCGCGCCGCGGACCGCCCGGAGGGTCTCGCGCAGCAGGCGCGCCCGGTTCTCCCACGCGCCGCCCCAGCGATCCGTGCGGCGGTTCTGGGTGGCGGACAGGAACTGGCCGAGGAGGTAGCCGTGCGCGCCGTGCAGCTCGACCCCCGCGAAGCCGGCGAGGAGCGCCCGGGTCGCGGCGTCGCGGAAGCGCTCGATGACGGCGAGGATGTCTTGCTCGGTGGCGGCGCGGGGGACGGGCAGGTCCGGCTCGGCCACGGCGCTGGCGCTCCACGTGGGCAGGCCGGACACCTGCGGGTTGGCGCGGAGGCCGCCGTGAAAGAGCTGGACGAGGCCCAGGGCGCCGGGGGCGGCGACCGCGGCCGCGAGCCGGCGCAGGCCGGGCAAGAGCCGGTCGGCGAAGACGCCGAGCTCGCCCTTCCAGGCATGGCCGTCCTCGGCGACGTGGGCGGCGCAGGTCTCGACCACGCCGAAGCCGCCTTGCGCGCGGTAGGAGAGCCAGCGGAGCTCGTCGTCGCCCAGGGAGCCGTCCTCGTGGCTTTGCCCGTTCGTGAGCGGGGCGAGCCAGACGCGGTTCCTGGCGGTGAGGCCGTTCGGGAAGGAGAAAGGAGAGAGCAGGGGTGAGGTCACGGGGCGATGTTTAGCACCCGCTGCATCGTCGCCGACAACGAGGACCACGCGTCCGGCCGATGATCCCGAGGTGCTCAAACGTGCGTCGCGGTCATCGGACCTGGGCCATGTCACGAGCGCTTCGGCCATCCTCTCTCTCCGATTGACACGCAGCCGGATTCCGAGTGACGTATGTTCGGGGCGTCGTGTTGCAGCAACGACGGAACGAACGTGCCGGGCCGCCGAGCGCCGCTCACCTCGATACCCCAGGAGGATCATCATGAAGCGCATCTTCTGGGCGCGGTCCGCGGTCGCGGCCGCCGCATGTCTCGCCGGGCTCTATGTCGCCCAAGGTCGCACCGCCATGGGCACGGGCGCCGGGCGCTGGACGATGTACGGCAGGGATCTCGCCAACACGCACAATGCGCCCGCCGAGAACGAGATCGGGCCGGCGAACGTCGGTTCGCTCTCCGTGAAGTGGGCCTTCACGACGACCGGCATCGTCCCCGCGACGCCGGCCGTCGACCACGGCGCGGTGTACTTTCCGGACGGGGGCGGCAACCTGTACAAGCTCGACGCCGAGACCGGGGTCCCGATCTGGACGCGCACGATCCCCAGCCTCACGGGCACGGCGGACGCCGTCTCGCGCACGAGCCCCGCGCTCCACGGCCACATGCTGTACGTCGGCACCCAGGCCGGCGCGCACATGCTCGCCGTGGACAGCCGCACCGGCGATCTCCTGTGGAAGACGCAGCTCGACCCGCACCCCGCGGCGATCATCACGCAGTCTCCCGTCGTGCACGGCGGGCGCGTGTACGTCGGTGTCTCCTCGCGCGAGGAGCTCTTCGCGGCGGACAACGCGTATCCGTGCTGCTCGTTCCGCGGCAGCGTGGTCGCGCTCGACGCGGTGACCGGGGAGGTGCTCTGGCAGCGCTACCTGGTCCCCACCGGCTTCACCGGCGGCGCCGTCTGGGGGGGCGCGCCCGCGATCGACCTCGGGCGTCGCACCTTGTACGTGACCACCGGCAACAACTACACCGTGCCTCCGGCCGTCTCCGCGTGCGTGGAGGCGGCCGGCGACGACGCCCTCGCCGTCGAGGCCTGCCTCCCGGCCGACAACTATATCGATGCGGTCCTCGCGCTCGACCTCGACACCGGCGCGCTGAAGTGGGCGCGGCGGCTCCAGGGCTTCGACGCCTGGACGGGGGCGTGCTATTTCGGCGGCGACTGGTGCCCTGATCCGGCGGGCCCGGATTACGACTTCGGCACGGGCGCCACGCTGTTCTCGGCCGGCGCGGGGGCGGAGCGCCGCGATCTGGTCGGCGCCGGCCAGAAGAGCGGCATCTTCTGGGCGCTCGACCGGGACGACGGCAGCGTGGTGTGGAGCACGCTTGTCGGCCCCGGCGGGGAGCTGGGCGGCATCATGTGGGGAGTCGCCGTGGACGAGAGCCGGATCTACGTGCCGATCGGCAACAACGGCGGGGTCGAGTACACGCTGGAGCCCTCCGGCCAGGTCGTCTCGTGGGGATCGTGGAGCGCGCTCGACACCGCGACGGGCGACATCCTGTGGCAGACGCCCGATCCCACGCCGGGCGCGCAGGATCGGGGGCCGCTGACGGTCGCGAACGGCGTGCTCTACGCCGGCTCGATGAGCGGCAACGTGCACGCGCTGAGCGCCGCGACGGGCGCGATCCTCTGGAGCCATCCGGCCGACGGCTCGGTCAGCGCCGGGCCGGCGGTGGCGAACGGCACGGTGTACTGGGGGAGCGGCTACGAGAGCTTCGGGATCGGCACGCCGGGCAACACGCTGTTCGCGTTCAGCTTGCCGTAGCGCGGCCTGGAGGCAGCCGCAGGTCGAGCGCGGCCGGCGCTCCGATCGCCCTCACCATCGCGCCAGCGCGTCGGCCTGACGTCCCTGGAGCGTCCCGACCGACACGCCCCCTGAGCAAAGCACGTGGCGAATTGCCGCAGTGGGGCGCGCGTGCAGGTCGTGCATGAACGGTAACGATATGTGATGACATGTCCTCACCGGGCTCCGGCGCATCATTGCAAACCACGCACGTGCGTTTCTCTCAAGAGACGCTCAGCTCGCACGCCTGGATCGTGAGTTGCAATCTCACGGAACATGCATCGACACACCGCTCTCGGACTGACAATCATGGGTCTCTCGCTGACGCTCGGCTGCGTCGGCGAAGTTGAAACCGCGGAGGCGCTCGACGAGAGCGCCGATGCATTCTCGACGGCGCCCGGTGAGCCGAACCACGAGGAGATCACCCACACGGCCCTGTCGTTCCTGAAGCCTTCCGTGCTCACCGCCCTGAAGGTCGGAAACGTGTCCACGGACGTCGCGTTCCATTTCAGCAACGCCGCCCACTTCGATGACTGCAACTTCAGCGGAGGCGCCGCCTTCGTCGCCGAGAAGCAAGCCGAGGCGGTGCGCGCGCTGGGCCCGGGCATTCCGCTCCTGGATGGGGATGCCCGGGCCATTCTGGCCTTCGGGAATTCGCTCCACGCGGTGCAGGACTTCTACGCACACACGAACTGGGTCGAGCTCGGCGGCGATGTCCTCGTGGACGAGTCGCTCACCGCTTTCCCCGCGCTCGAGCCGTATTCCGCGATCCCGTCGACGGGCTTCATCGTCGTGCAGGGCGACAAGCCGAAGCGAGCGGCGGTGACGCGCGACGCCCGCGCGCCGTACCCGAAGTACGCCGTCGTGACGGTCCGGGTCGAGCGGAAGAAGGCCTATGGGCTCGTGTCGGGTACGGTCGAGTACGAGCAGGGGAACTACTGTCCGCCTCCGGTCGCGATGACGCACGACGAGCTCAGCAAGGACAAGAGCTCATTGACCGATCGCACGGCGCAGCACCTGGCGGCGAAGTCGCTCGCCGTCCAGCAGACACGCCATGAGTGGTGCCGGCTCAATCAGCTGGCGCACGACGCGTGGGGCGACGCCGGGACCGCGCGCCTCGCGGCGTGGGTCGCCGACCCGAGCTCGGCGCCCGACTGCGCTATCGAGTGACCCACAAGGGCCGTCTTCCGCCGGCCCGAGAGGTCCCTGCTCCAGCGGCGCCGGCGCGCTCACGCGAAGGCGATGATGGGCTTCACGTCCGCCGGCTGTCGCACGAGCGCCTCGGCCCAGCGGTCGAGCGGGACGCGGCGGGTGAGGAGGCGGTCGAGCCAGCCTTGATCCGCCCGGGCGAGCGACGCGGCGGCCGCCTCGTAGTGCCGGCGGTTCGCGTTGACCGTGCCGAAGACGACCGTGTTCTCGAGCACCATCTCGCGGTTCAGGCCCTGCACGTCGACCGGGAGCGTCCGCCCGCCCGACGACACCCCGGCGAGGCACACGAGGCCGACCGGCGCCACGATCTGCATCGCGTCGTAGATGAGCCGCCCGACGCCCGTGCACTCGATGACCACGTCCACGCCCGCCCCGGCCTCCTGCACGCTGCTCGCGTGGTACGTCGCCCCGAGGTCGCGCACGAGGCCGGGCTTCGGCCCCTCGGTCACCCGGTCGAGCACGCGCACCTCGAGGCCGCGCTCCACGCCGAGCAGCGCCGCGAGCAGGCCGATGGGGCCCGCCCCGGTGACGAGCGCGCTCCGCGGCCTCCAGCTCGTCCGCGCGCCGATGCGCTCGATCTGGTCCCACGCCTTGGCCACCACGCTCGCCGGCTCGAGCAGCACGCCGCGCTCGCCGAGCTTCTTGTCCACGACCACCGCGAACTCGGGCTCGATGCGGTACCGCTCCGAGGCGTAGCCGTCGATCGCCTTGATGCCGCGCTCGGTGTAGCGGCCGTTGCGGCACATGTCCCACTCGCCCGCCGCGCAGCTCGCGCACGGGACCGGGTCCGGGCGGCGCACGATCCCCACCACCCAGTCGCCCCTGTCGAGCCCGCTCCCGGGCGGCGCCTCGAGCACCTCGCCGAGCGACTCGTGCCCGATCACGAGCCGCGCCTTGCCCGGCGGCGCCCACCCGTAACCGCCGCTCACGATCTCGACGTCCGTGCCGCACACGCCGACGGCGAGCGTCCTGACCAGCACCGGCCCGTGCGCGATGGGCGGCTCGGGGATGTCCTCCAGGCGTCCGGAGCTCGGCTTGCCGGGCTCGACCGTGATGGCGCGCATCGCGCCCTCCTTCCTTGGAGCCTCAACGAGATCGATGCGCCGCGGGCCCTGCGCGGTCCGGGGTCAGATTGAACGCGGTGCCCACCAGCGCAAGGTGGCTGAACGCCTGGGGGAAGTTCCCGAGCAGCCGCTCGCCCGCGGGGTCGTACTCCTCCGAGAGCAGGCCGACGTCGTTGCGCAGGGCGAGCAGCCGCTCGAACAGCGCCCGCGCCTCGCCGGCGCGGCCCATCAGGGCATAGCAGTCCGCCAGCCAGAAGCTGCACGCGAGGAACACCCCCTCGCCGCCGGGCAGGCCGTCGATCGCCCCCGCCGGGCCGGTCGGGTAGCGGAGCACGAAGCCCCCGCGCAGGAGCTCGCGCTCGATCGCGCGCACCGTGCCCGCGACGCGCGGGTCGTCCGGCGGGAGGAAGCCCACGAGCGGGATGAGCAGCGTGCTCGCGTCGAGCACCTGGCTGCCGTACGACTGCGTGAACGCGCCGCGGCCCCGGTCGAACGCCTTCTCGCACACCTCGGCGTGCACCGCGTCGCGCAGCGCGCGCCAGCGGTCGACCGGGCCTTCCAGCCCGAGCTGCTCCACGGTCTTCACGGCGCGATCGAACGCGACCCAGGCCATCACCCGCGAATAGGTGAAGGGGCGCGGCCCGCCCCGCACCTCCCAGATGCCCTCGTCGGGCCGGCGCCAGCTCGACTCGAGGAAGTCCATCAGCTTGCGCTGCAGGCGCCAGGCCTCCGGCTCCGGCGCGAGGCCGGAGCGGCGCGCCTGGTACATCGTGTCCATCACCTCGCCGTAGACATCGAGCTGGAGCTGCGAGACCGCGGCGTTGCCGGCGCGCACCGGCCGCGAGCCCTCGTATCCCGGCAGCCAGGGGAGCTCGACCTCGCGGAGCCGCCGCTCGCCCGCGATGCCGTAGAGGATCTGGAGCTTCGAGGGGTCGCCCGCGATGGCGCGCAGGAGCCAGTCGCGCCAGGCCTCGGCCTCGTCGCTGTGGCCGCCGAGCAGCAGCGCGTAGAGCGTGAGGGTCGCGTCGCGCAGCCAGCAGCAGCGGTAGTCCCAGTTGCGCACGCCGCCGATCCACTCGGGGAGCGAGGTCGTCGGCGCCGCGACGAGCCCGCCGGTGGGCGCGTGGGTGAGGGCCTTGAGCGCGACGAGCGACGAGACGACCGCCTCCCTCCACGGCCCGGCGTGGGCGCAGCGGATCGACCAGGCGCGCCACCACGCCTCGGCGTTCTTCACCTCGCGTTCGGCGTCGAGCGCCTCGGGCGGCGGCTCGTGCGACGGGTGCCACGTGAGCACGAAGGGGATGCGCTGCCCCTCGTGGACGTCGAAGTCGGCGACCGTGGTGAGCCCCGCGCCGCGGAGCGGCACCCCCGCGCGCAGGATCAGCGCGTCGGGCCCGGCCACCGCGCGCAGCGCGCCGCCGATCGAGCGCACCCAGGGCACGATCGAGCCGTAATCGAAGCGAACGATGAGCTCCAGGGAGACCGGGACCCGGCCGCGCACGCCCTCGACGACGCGCACGACGTCCGGCGCCCTCCCGCGCAGCGGCATGCAGTCCACGAGCCGTATCGCGCCTTCGGCGGTGGTGAACTCGGTCTCGAGCACGAGTGTGCCCTCGCGGTAGCGGCGCGCGACGCGGGGCGCCGGGTCCTTCGGCGCGATCCGGAAGCGGCCGTGCTCCGGCGCGCCGAGCAGGGCGGCGAAGCAGGCGGCCGAATCGAAGCGCGGCAGGCACAGCCAGTCGATCGAGCCGTCGCGCCCGACGAGCGCCGCGGTCTGCGTGTCCCCGAGCAGCGCGTAGTCCTCGATCCGCAGCGGCATGCGAGCTCCTGGCCGACGCGGCGGCGAGCGCCGCCGTCACGGCTGCAGCGCGAGCATGTCGTTGGCTTCGAGGCCGCGCAAGCGACCCGCCTCGGGCACGCGACTCCCCATCTCCGAAGAGCTGATCCACCTCGCGCCGGTAATCGGGCACGGCGTCGTAGAGCGCTTGATCCGCCGCCTTCGTGGCCTCGCGGCCCCGCTTGGCGAGCAACTGCGTGTGACGCGGCGCAGACGCGGCGCACCCGCGCGGCGCGGGCGGCCGAACGCGCGCTGCGGCTCGGCTCGGGAGGGGATCCACGGTACGATGGTGGAGCGCTCATGCCCGAGGTCCTGCGCAACGTCCATTTCATCGTGGCCGTCGATCCCATGGCGAAGCTCGTGCGGGTCACGCGGAGCGCCGCGCCGTTCGATTCCCTCGAGCAGATCGAGCAGAGGTGCCTGGAGGTCATCGCTGCGCTCGCCCCGGTCGACCGGAGCGCGATGTCGCTGCTGCTGGACATTCGGGCGGCCCCGGGGCGAAACGACCCGAGATTCGAAGAGGCGACGCTGCGGCTGCGGACCGCCGCGGTGCGCGGCTTCGGGTGCGTGGCCGTCCTCGTGGCGACCTCCGCCGGGGCGCTGCAGGTCCGGCGCCATAGCCGCGAGGACGGCGTCGACCGCATCATCAGCGACAACGAGGACGAGCTGCTCGCCTACATCGCCGACGCGCAGCCGCGCTATCGCTGATCGGCCTATACTCGCGCCGTGCCCACCGCAGAGGAGATCACGAAGCACCACGAGCCCGCCCCCGGTCAGAACCCGTGGGTGAACGGCCCGCCGGCGCCGGCGCCGATCGCCGTCGTCGACTACGACGAGCGCTGGCCGGCGCTCTTCGACGTTGTCGCGCAGAAGATCCGCGCCGCCCTCGGCGGCGCCGCGCTCGCGATCGAGCACGTCGGGTCGACCTCGGTGAAAGGGCTGGCCGCCAAGCCGACGATCGACGTCGACCTCACCGTCGCCGATCCCGCCGACGAGCGCGCGTACGTCCCCGCGCTGTCGAGCGCCGGGTTCACGCTGGTCATTCGCGAGCCGGAGTGGCACGAGCACCGGTGCCTCCAGCTCGCCGAGCCGAACAGCAACGTGCATGTCTTCGGCCCCGACTGTCCGGAGGTGATCCGCCACCGGATGTTCCGCCAGTGGCTCATCGAGCACCCGGAGGATCTCGAGCTCTACCGCCGGGCGAAGCTCGCGGCCGCGTCCGCGATCTCCGTGGGGAGCGGCATGGTGATGGACTACAACAAGCACAAGGAACCCGTGATTCGCGCGATCTACGAGCGGATGTTCCGCGCGAACGGCCTCATCCGCTGACGGGCGTTTCAGGGAGACGCCCCGAGCTGCTCGAGCAGCTCCCCGCGCCCCCACACGACGGCCTCGCGATGCAAGGGGTGCAGGGCAGGAACCTCCACCTCGGCCCAGGGGCCCGTCCCCTCGAGCCGCGCGCGCAGCCGCTGGGCCCCCGTGGCGAGCGCGGGGACCTCGCCGGCGCCCTGCCGCTGAGGGAAGAAGAGGCCGAGCGCCGTGTCCCGTACCCTCGATCCCGTCATGCGGTTCGACGCCTCCCCAAAGAATAGTTAGTCTAACTTACCATTGCGTCGCGCATCGAGGTGGCCGCCGCCAGCGATCCGGAACGTGTGTTGACAAGCGATCGCGGAGGAAGATTACATGCGCCTCCGCGCCCGGACAGTCGTTCGGCTCGGAGAGGCCGGGCACCGGCGGGGCGGCGAAAGGGGAGACTGAGGCAGTGCGCGCAACCTTTATCCACGGCATTCGCGACGTCCGGTTCGGCGAGGTCGAGCCTCCGCAGCCGCGCGACGGCATGGTGATGATCCAGGTCGCCGGCTGCGGGATCTGCGGCAGCGATCTGCATTATTACCTGGAAGGCGGGATCGGCTCGGCGCAGATCCACCGCGCCTTCGTGCCGGGACACGAGCTCGCCGGCTGGGTCGTCCAGGACCATCCGGAGCTGGGCCTGTCCAGGGGGCAGCTGGTCGCCGTCGACCCCGCGCATTCTTGCGGCCGCTGCGAGTGGTGCCAGCGCGGCCACGTGAACCTGTGCCCCTTCGTGGAGTTTCTGGGGGCGCCGCCGCTCCATGGCGGCATGACGGAGCGGGTCGTCGTGCATCCCGACCAGGTCGTGCCGGTCCCGGCCGGCTTCTCGGTGCGCCGGGCGGTGATGCTGGAGCCGCTCGGCGTCGCGATTCACGCCATCGATCTCGCCCGGCCCCACCTGCAGGAGACGGTGGTGGTGCTGGGCTGCGGGCCGATCGGCCTGTGCCTGGTCCAGCTCGCGCGCCGCTCGGGCGCCGCCCGCGTCTTCGCCGTCGACCCCGTCGCCTACCGGGCCGAGGCGGCGCGCCGCCTGGGCGCGCACGACGCGGCGCCGGCGCTCGGGGCCGTCCTGGAGTGGACGGGCGGCCGGGGCGCCGATCTCGTGCTCGAGGCGACGAACTCGCCCGACGGCTTCCACCACGCGGCCGAAGCCGCGCGCATCGGCGGGCGGATCCTGCTGGCGGGCATCCCCGAGGGCGACCGCTACGCCTTGCCGGCGGCGCTGTGCCGCCGCAAGGGGCTGAAGGTGAAGTTCTCCCGGCGCATGGGGCATGTGTACCCCCGGGCGATCCACATGGTCGCCGAGGGCGCGGTGGACGTCGATTCCATCGTCACCCACCGCTTCGACCTGTCGGACGCCGAGAAGGGCTTCCGCCTGCAGGCGGACTGCCAGGACGGGGCGCTGAAATCGATCATCGTCCCGGAGGACGGGCGCACCCCGTTCTGAGCCAGCCTCAGTTGCCGAGGATGACGCGGAAGATCCGCTCGTTGCTGTTGTTGGGGACGCTGTCCGTGCCGCCGGTGTTGGTCGTCGTCAGCCAGAGATTGCCGTCGAGGGTGGGCTCGACGGTGCGGAGGCGGCCGTAGGTGCCCACGAACAGCTGCTGCACGCCGGTGAGGCTGCTCCCGCTGATGACCGCGCGGTACATCCGTGTCCCCCGCTGGCATGCGGCGTAGAAGACGTCGTCCACGATCGCGATCCCGCTGCACGACCCCTCCGAGGTCCGGTACGTGAGCTTGGGCGCGATGTAGCCCGCCGTGCTGCACCCGCTGCCGCCCTGCGAGGTGGTGCCCTCGCAGTTCGGCCAGCCGTAGTTTCCGCCTTTCTGGATGAGGTTGGTCTCATCCATCACGGTGTTGCCGAACTCCTGCTCCCAGAGCCGACCCATGGAGTCGAACGCCAGCCCCTGCGGGTTCCGGTGGCCGTAGCTCCACACGTAGTTTCCGAACGGGTTGTCCGACGGGACCCTGCCGTCGGGCTCGAGCCGCAGGACCTTCCCGGCGAGGCTGCTCGTGTCCTGCGCCAGGTTCGCGTTCTGCGCGTCGCCCGTCGTCGCGTAGAGCTTGCCGTCCGGCCCCCACCGCAGCCGGCCGCCGTTGTGGTACTTGTTGCGGGGGATGCCCGAGATCAGCACCTGCTCGGTGGACGTATCGAGCCGGTTGCCGACGACCTTGATCCGCACGATCCGGTTGTCCGTGGGCGACGTGTGCATGATGTAGAGCCAGCGGTCGGTCTCGAACGTCGGCGCGATGGCCAGCCCCATCAAGCCCCCTTCGCCGTCCGTGCCCGCGACGTTCGGCACCGTGCCGATCGAGGTCTTCGCGCCGGTGCTCGGGTTGAGCTGGACGATGTCGTCCGCGTCCCTCCGGCTGTAAAGGACCGTGCCGTCCGGCAGCGAGACCAGGCCCCACGGAAGGTCGGTGTCCGTGGCGACCTGAACGACCTCGCAGACCGCCGAGCTGCAGGCCGACCCCGTGGTCACTGAGGTGGAGCCGCTCGCGGGCGAAGCGTTGCCCTGCGCGTCGAGCGCGATCACGTGGTACGTGTAGGCCGTCGCCGCCGAGAGCCCGCTGTCCACGAACGTCGTCGCCGGGGGGCTCGAGGCCGTGCCGGGGACCGTGCCGACCTTGGCGCCGTTGCGGTAGACGTCGTACGCCGTGACCGCGACGTTGTCGGTCGCCGCCGTCCACCCGAGCGTCACGCTGGTCCCCGACGCGGTGCCGGTCAGGTTGGTCGGAGCGGCCGGCGGTTGATCGTCGACCTCGCAGTGCGGCGTGGTGAGCCGCAGCGTCTCGCTCGCCTGGGAGACGTTCCCTGCGGCGTCGCGCGCGTTGACGTAGACGCCCCAGCTCACACCCGGCATCACGTTGATCGTCGTCGACAGCGTGGAGCCGCTCACCGACGTCATCTGCTGGCCGTCGTGGTAGATGTCGTAGCCCGCGACGCCGATGTTGTCCGTCGACGCCGACCAGGACAGCCTCGCCGAGCTGCACGTCACGTTGCTGGCGCTCACGCCGGAGGGGGGCGTCGGAGGCTGGGTGTCGACCTCGACGGGCGGCGACGACCATTGCTGGTTCGTCTGGTTGTTGCAGGTCCAGATCTGAACCGCGGTGCCGTTGGTCGTCCGCCGTCCCTCCACGTCCAGGCATAGCCCCGACTGCTGGTGGACGATGGCGCCGGCCGAGGTCCTCGTCCATTTCTGGCGAGCCTGGCCGCTGCAATTGGCGATCACGGCCTTGGTCCCCGCGGTGGTCGCGCCGTTCGCCGGCTCGACGCACCGGGTGCCGCCGTAGACCTGGAGCTCACCTGCGGATGTAAAATTGAAGCTCTGGTTGTCCTGTCCATTGCAGGTGTAGATTTGCAGGGCGGTCCCTGTCGTGGTGCTCCTCCCTTTCACGTCCAGGCATTTCCCCGACGCGACGCTGGTCAGCGGGGCGCCCGTCACGGCGGCCGCCTCGTCGCTGTCGAGCACCTCCGGGTCCGCGCCTGGATCGTCGATGCAGCCGGCAGGGAAGAGCGCCAGCGTGGCCAGCCCGGTCAACCAGTACCGTGAACATCCATGTCTCTTCATGATCGTTCCATCCATGTTGGCAGTCCGTTTGCTCGCCGAAAGGTCATCCCGGGCGAGGCCGAAGCGACGTCCTGGCATCGATTTCGTAGGGCCTCGTCCGACCTGGCTCGCGACGGAATTTGACGATCGGCGGTGATCGCGCGGCTACGACGATGAAGCCTGCTTTGCTTACCATGCTCGACTACGTGCGCAACGGGTTTCCATGACCTGGAATCGCGAAGGTTTCATGATGCAACGTCATCATCTTGTTTCGCTCCGACGGCCTCCGACCGTCGCGCTATGGCCCGCAGCGTTTGTTTTTCGCTCGGCACAGCTGGATCGACGAGCATGGCATGGAGCAAATGCGCCTCAGTGAGCGCCACGTGGAGCAAAATGCCTCACCCGGCGGCGCCCCACGCCTCATCCCTTTGCCGTGCTCCGCCGTGAATCACGGGTGGGAGGCCGCGGGCGCCGGCGAAGCTGCACAGTTGTCGTGTACATGTTTTCGCTCCACGGCCTGTGGACACCAGCCGGCGACAGCGAGGCAGAGTGCGCCTTTGTCCCACCGTGGTGCACGCCGTCCGCTCGGTTGGTGTCAGCGCCTGAGCGCCTGCGCTCATGTCACATTTTCGAGGGCTGCCCCGTCCTGGGGGCGCGGACGTCGCCGAGCGCGCGCCCCGCCGGCGGCGCATCGACGTGGTTGGCCCCGACGCAGCCGATGTCCGGGAGCTCGCGCGCACGTGGCGGTCGCTGACCGGCCGGCGAACGCTCCTCGTCCCGCTGCCCGGCAGGAGCGGGCGCGCGCTGCGGGCAGGCGAGATCGCCTCCAGCCAGCCCGAGGTGCGTGGTACGATTCCGTTTGCTGCCTGGCTGAGGGCAGGGGAGCGGTCGCCATGAACCATGCAATCGGTGAAAGCGAGGATCGCGCCCCCGGCGCCGACGAGCGCGCGGCGGCGGACGAGGGCTCGCTCGCGCGCGCGTCCGAGGCGCAGCGGTCGCGCCTGAGCGCCCGGATCGCCATCACGCGGGTGGTCAACGCGTGCGTCCTCCTCGAGCTCGAGGGGGGCGCGGTGCTGACCGATCCGTACTTCGACAGCCACTGGTTGATCGGTTTTCGCGAGCCGATCGGGCTCACGGTCGCGGAGCTCCCCCGACTGGCCGCGATCCTCGGCGGTCACGGCGTGTTCGACCACTGGCAGCCTCAGGCCATGGCGTCGTACCCGTTCAAGGCAGAGACGCCCGTCTTCGTCGCCACGAGATCGATGGCGACGAAGGCGCGCGCGGCCGGATTCGAGCAGGTCTCGATCCTCGACTGGGGCGACGTGCGCGCGCTCCCCGGAGGGCTGGTTGTGGAGGTGGCGCCCTCGCAGATCGTGACGGGAATGAAGACGAACAGCTATGTGATCTCCTCCGCCGGCCGTCGCGTCTTCATCGGCACCGAGGCGCGCGATCTGGAGCCGCTGCGTCGATACCGGGCGAGCCGGCCCGGCGTGGACGTGGTCCTCGTGCCGATCGACGGCGCGAGCTTGATGGGATACAAGCTGGTCATGGACCCGCGCGACGCGATCGAGGCGACCCGCATCCTCGGCGCGAAGACGCTGGTTCCGATCCACTACGCGCTCAAGCGGAGGTCGTTCCTCCTCCAGACGCCGTTCTCGGATCGAGACTTGAGGCTGCTCGCGCGCGAGGCGCCGGACATCGACGTCGTGTGCCTCTCCACCGGCACCCGCTGGGAGCACGGCCTCGGCGCCGCGGCCGGAGCTCACCCACGGCAGCATCCCGCTGCGTGACGCGCACAAGCTCGCCAGCGGATCGGGCCTGTCGCCGCCGCGATCCTCGGTGGGAGGGCAGGGCGCCCGGCGGCGGACCTGCGCGGCGGCCAGCGCGTCAGCGCAACGTCACGCGAAGCTCGTGCTCACCTTGCCCCGTGTGACCGCGCCAGTACTCGAGGTTGAAGTCGGCGATCTCGAGGAAGCCGTAGCCGCGCTTCCCCCCGTGCTCGACCCGCACGATGAGGACGCCCTCGGCAATGCCGAAGGTGTGCTGGACCGCGCCGCTCGCCGAGAACGGGCAGCGGCCGAGCAGCACGCGGCCCTCGCTGTTGGCCGTGATCGTCATGTCGGGCGTGTTGTCGTAATGCTTGCCGTACCAGACGCCCTCCCGCGGCCCGGCGCGGTAGACGTCCACACGCGCGCCGGGGAGGGCGTTGCCGGAGGCGTCCTTGACCGTGAGGCGGTTCTGCGCCGGCAGATCGTTCAGGTACTCGCCGATGTTGCCGGGAGCGTTGTAGTTGCCGAGGACCGCGCGGCGCCCCTTGATCCGGTTGAGCGCCGGGGCGCTGTGGCGATCGACGAGGGGACCATTGCTGTTCATGAGCCCCTCGAACTTCGTGTGGTACACCGCGTCGTTGAACGGCGGCAAGAGCGGCATATGCACGCTCCCGGCCACCGGCGCGCCGCCCTCGAGGATGCCGACCGTGGCGCCGCTGCCGTCCTCGTGCACGTTGAAGCCGTAGACGTCGACGAAGTACCGGGCGTGGACGCGGCGAACATGTCGTTCCACATCGCCACCTGCCGCTTCGTCCAGTCCTCCCACGAATTCGAGCCCACGCCGAGCTCGCGCTGGTGGGCATCGAAGTAGTTGTAGACGCTCCGCTCCACGTAGAGCCCCACGCTGATCGCGTCGGAGTCGAAGCCCACGCAGTTGTTGCGCTCCTCGGTCTCGACGACGCTGTTTCCGGGGTCGACGACGAGCTCGATGCGGCGCCGCGCGAAGGTCCAGGTCCACGGCAGGTCGACGGTGGCCGTGGCGCCAGGGCCGATCGAGACCGCCCCGCTGGCGATGACCGCGCCGTCCTGCAGCCATTGCGCCCCCGCGCGCCCTCGCGGCGGTGCGGCGGTGCGGCGATGCGGCGATGCGGCGATGGGCACGGGAGGCCGGGCACGGCAGGCGACCGGGCTCGACGTGCGCTCTGCCCAGGTCAGTACGTCAGCATACAGAACACCCCAGCGGACCCGAGCGGGTGAAGCGTGGGAGAGCGCTCGAGAGGCCCCCGAGGGGGCGCGCTCCTCGACATGGATGCTCGACACTGACGGCTTGACCGATCTAGTCTGCCAAGCTGGACATGCCACCGCCAGACAGCACGACCAGCACGCTCGACGACTTTTTCCTGCATTGTACGGAGCTGGTCTTCATCGCCAGCGAGGGCGGGGCGCTGCTCCGCACGAGCGGCGCGCTCACGCGGGCGATGAGCGCCGAGCTCCTCGAGGCGTCGTCTGCGGCGGGGCTCGCCCCCCTGGTTCACCCGGACGACAGGCGCTCGTTCGACGAGGCGTGGAGGCGTGTCCGCGCCGCGGCGGAGCCGGTGGCCGTCGACGTGCGGCTGAAGACGGCCGACGGATCCTTCAAGTACTTCCAGTGCACCGCGCGATGGGTGCCCGAGAAGGAAGAGGTCTATGGAACGCTCCGCGACGCCGAGGAGCGGATCAAGCACGAGATACAGCTCAAGCTCCTCCGGGCGATCAGCGACCACCTCCCCATCTGCCTGTGGGCGATCGACGCGCGAGGGGAGTTCGTCCTCCACGACGGGAAGGGGCTAGAGTCCTCGGGGCTCAAGCCGGGGCAGTTCCTCGGCCTCAACATGTTCGAGATCTACCCGGAATCGGGCACGGCGGTCCTGCGCAAGGCGCTCGAGGGCACGATGTCGACCTTCGTGAACGAGATCGAGGGCGTCCACTGGGAGGCCTGGTATCTGCCCATCCAGAACGAGCGCGGCGACGTCACCCACGTCGCGGGCGTCTCCCTCGACATCACGGCCTCGAAGCGCACCGAGCAGGAGCTCCGCGCGAAGCTCGAGCTCATCGAGCGGCAGCAGCAGGTCATCCGCTCGCTGTCGACGCCGATCATCCAGGTGTGGGACCGCGTGCTCACGCTGCCCCTCGTGGGCATGCTCGACAGCACGCGCGCCGCCGACGTGATGGAAGGCGTGCTCCGCGAGGTCGTCCGGACGCAGGCGCGCTATGCCATCCTCGATCTCACCGGGATCGACGCGATGGACACGGAGACGGCGAACCACCTCTTGAAGGTCTCCGCGGCCATCAAGCTCCTCGGCGCCGAGGGGATCATCACGGGGATCCACCCGGCGATCGCCCAGACCATCGTCGGCCTCGGCGTGGATCTCTCGTCGATCGAGACGCGCTCGACGCTGCGCCAGGGGCTCGAGCACTGCATTCGAAGCATGCGCCGCAGCGCCACGTAGCGCGCGTGTAGCGCGGCTCACCCGCGCCGGCCGCGTGTCGCGAGGTGGCGCGAGGTGGCGCGAGGTGGACAGTCTGACAGCGTGCGCCGACGTCGCCGGCGAGCCCCCGGCGGGCGACGGCGCCGCACGTGCGCCTGAACCTGTGGAGCGCGAGCGTCGAACCTGCCACACGATGCCCGATGGCCCGATGGCCCGATGGCCCGATGGCCCGATGACGCGACGCCCTCGCGCCAGATTCTGGAGCTCGCGGAAAACTGTCCTTGACGGAGTTTGTTAAGATATTTAGGTTATATCTTTGATCCTTGGCGACTTGCATACGCCCAGCGAAAGGGGTGAGTTCCATGAGCACGAACGGCGATCGTTTCAGCGGCATTCTGCGTCGTGCCTTGCCGGCGGCCTCCGCGCTCGCGCTGGCGGGCGCGGTCACCATGTCGATCGCGAAGCCCGCGGAGGGCACGCTCCCGAACGGCCTGTCGGAGCTCAAGGCGCTGCAGGAGATCGAGCAGCTCGAGTACTGCTACGCGGCCGGGACCGACGCGATCGGCCGCGGTGATCTGGAGACGGGCAAGGCGATCTACGCGAGGTGCTTCACGAAGGACGCGCCCGTCATCATCTGGGAAGCCGGCGCCGATCCGGGCGACCCGCCGGTGGTCACGGTACCCAGCGCCGAGGCCTGGGCCGATTTCATCGACGTCCTGTTCGCGGAGTCCGGTTATGTGGGCACGCAGCACCTGATCAGCAACGTTCGTATCGACATCCTCCCGGGCGGCCGCCGGGCGAAGATCACCTCCTACCTGATCGCGACGCACGTCTACGACCCGCTGAGCAGCGTCCAGGTGGCCCACGGCACCTACGAGAACGAGGCGGTCTTGACGCACTCGGGCTGGAAGCTCAGCAAGCGCACGTTCCGCACCCTCTCGTTCATGCGCATCGATTCGCCGGAGCCCTGAGCGAGCGCCGCGCCCGCTCGCCGCCGCCGCGCGGAGCTCAGGGGACGAACGCGATGTCGTCGACGAGCATGTCGAACACGGTCGACTTCGCCGTGTGGAACTCGATCGAATAGACGTGCGCGGCGTCGAACGCCGGGGGCGCCGGGACGCCCCAGCCGTCCGTGCTGAGGATGGAGAACATGACGGTGTACTGCGCCCACTCGGTCGTGAGGTCGAGCCCCTCGCCGAAATGGTCGCCGCAGCCCGAGCCCTCGCACACGCCGCCTTCGCGATCGGTGTTGCGGTCGGGGAAGTTCACGTAGATGTGCGTCGGCGCCGCCGCCTTGGCCCAGAAGGTCAGGCCCACGTAGGCGGAGGCGTCGTAGCTCAACTTCGCCCCTCCCGGGGCGAGGTTCAGGTCGAAGCCCATCCCGGCCCCCCTCGAGGTGAAGCCGCTTCCGGCGACGTGGGCGGCGTAGTTGCTCGGGTCGTGCCCGGGCGAGACCGGGACGAACGGGCGGCCGGGCAAAGGCGTCTGCGTGCCGCTCCGGGTGCCGTCGTTGTACGTGTACCAGCTGCCGACGCGGCCCTGGCACCGGAGGATCGCACTGTCGCCGTCCTCCAGGTCGTCCAGGAGCGCCGTGCAGGGAGGCGGCTCGGCCCCGGCGTCCGAGGCGCCGGCGCCCCCGGCTCCCGCCGCGCCTCCCGCGCCCGCGGCCCCACCAGAGCCCGCGGCGCCGCCAGCGCCCGCGGCCCCGCCGTCGAGGCCGAACGGGTCGGGGTCGTACTCGCCGGACGAGATGCCGAGGACGAGGCCGCACCCGGTCGCGAGCACCGACGCGCAGAGGCCGGCGGCGAGCACCCGGAAGCGCATCAGAAGCTGCCTCGCACGAGCGCGCCGCCCAGCGTGGGCGTCAGCCCGACCGACGCGCCCGTCGACGGGCTCTTCGCGGTCAGCCAGAGCACGCCGCCGCCGGCGATGGCCGCGAGGCCGACGCCGAAGACCACCGTCGCGACGTTCGCGCGCGCCACGGCGCCGTCGCGGATGTCCATGCCGCGCCGGTCGCAGCGGTCGCCGTTGCAGAACGGGCGCGACTCGTCGAACCGCGCTTTCGCGGCGAAGCCGAGCGCCGTCCCGACGCCCACGGCCACGATCCCCGCGCCGCCGGTCACGAGCGCGAGCGTGCGGCGCCCGCTGCCGTCGCCGCCCGCGTCCGCCGACGCGGGGTCGTCCTCCAGCGCGCGCACGACGAGGGTCGAGGTCGCGCCCCCCGGCTCGACCTCGACCTGCGCCGTCCACGCTCGCTTGCCCGGCGCGCTCGCCTCGACGACGTGGGTCCCCGCGTCGACGGGCATGGGTACGCCCCACTGGCCGGGGCCGACCGGCCTGCCGTCGCGCTTCACCTCGAGGCCCGGCGTGCTCGCGGCCTCGACGACCACCGTGAGGCGCGAGACCTTCGGCTGGACGGCCGCCGCGCGCTCGCGCGCCTTCGCCTCCTTCGCCCGGTCGCCGCTCGTGCGCACGCGGGCGGCGACCTCGAGGAACTGCGCCCACGCGGACGCCATCTTGCCGACGCGCTCGTAGCAATCGGCGAGGAAGTACCGGGTGTTGACGCTGTCGTAGAGGCGCAGGCTCTCCTCGTACTTGGGGCAGGCGCGCGCCGCTTGGCCGGCGTCGACGAGCGCCCCCGCCTCCGCGAACAGCGCCACGGCGCCCGCCTTGTCGTCGGCCCTCGCCGCGGGGCCTCCCGCGAGCGTCGCCGTCAGGCCGGCGCCGAGCGCGCAGAGGCATGCGACCCACCTGGGCCCGCGCTTCGCTCGGCTCGTCGTCTGCGGCGTCATCGTCCCGGCGAGGGTATCAGAAGACATCGCGCTGGAAGGGATCCGCGCCGGCGGGCCGCTTCGGGGGCGGCGCGCTGCGCTTCGGGGGAGCCGAGCCGCTCGGCTTCGCGGGCCTCGGCGCCGCGGTGGCCGTGGCGCGGGCCTTGTCGTGCTGCCCCTCGGCCGGCGCGCCGGGCGCGGCGCCGGGCGGCGGCGCGGCGCTGGGCGGCGGCGCGGCGCTCGCGGAAGGCTCGGCCGCCGCGGGAGGTGGCTCGGCCGCCGCGGAAGGTGGCTCGGTCGCCGTGGGCGGCGGCGCGGCGCTCGCGGAAGGCTCGATGGCCACGGAAGGCGCGGCGCTCGGCGGCGCGGCGCGGGGCTCCGCCTGGGCGCCCTGAGCGCCCTCGGTCGGCGCGGTCTCGGGCGACAGGCGCGAGAGGAACACGCCGCTCGCCACGACCGCGAGGCCGAGCCCGAGCGCGATGGGGAGGACGCGCCGGTCGAGCGACGCTGGCCTGCGGTTCGTCGTGCCGACCGGCACGATCGTGTGCGCTCCGTCGGCGGGCATGGCCGCCGCGGCGGTGGCGGCCCCGGGCGCCGAGGCCGCGAGCACAGCGCCGCCCTGCGGCGGGGCTCCCGCCGGGAGCGCGCCGCGCAGCGCGCCGAAGAGGCGCTCGGCGGCCGCGCGCCGGTGCGGCGGGGCGAAGGGCACGAGCGCGAGCGCGAAGTCGGCGGCGGTGGGGAAGCGGCGATCGCGATCGCGCGCGATCGCCGTGAGGATCACGTGCTCCAGGGGCTCCGGGATGTCCGGGCGCAGCGCGCGCGGGCGCTGCGGCTCGCCTTGCGTGACCAGATAGACGAGCTGCGCGAGCTCCAGCGCGACGAACGGCGTTCGCCCCGTGAGCAGCTGGAAGAGCACGACGCCCAGCGAATAGATGTCCGCGCGGCCGTCGACGTCGCTCGCCGAGCGGAGCTGCTCGGGGGACATGTAGAGGGGCGAGCCGAGCACGCCCCCGACCCGCGTCAGCGCGTGGTCCTCAGCGTGCGACATCTTCGAGATCCCGAAGTCGAGCACCTTGACGCACGGCGAGCCGTCCGCGTTCCGCGTGAGGAACAGGTTGCTCGGCTTCACGTCGCGGTGGACGATGCCTTGCGCGTGCGCCTCCGCGAGCGCCTCGCACGCCTGGAGCACGAGGTCGACGGCCAGGGGCACCGCGAGGGGCCCGCTCTCCGCGAGCACGGCGGCGAGGTCCTTCCCCTCGAGGTGGTCCATGACCATGTACGGCGCGCCGTTCTCCAGCGTGCCGACGTCGGCGACCCGCACGACGTGCGGGCTGCGGATGCGCACCGCGGCGCGCCCCTCCCTCAGGAAGCGCTGGAGGATCTCTGGATCCTGCACGTACCGCGGCAGGAGCACCTTGATCGCGACGCGATCGTCGAGCGCGAGGTGGCGCGCGGCGACGACGAGCCCCATGGCGCCCCGCCCGAGGACGCTCTCCACGCGATACTTGCCGAGGAGCACGTCTCCGGGGGCAATGCCAATCGAGAGCTCGTCGGGGGTGGAGGTGGACATGGGAAGGATGGGAAGGACTGGACGGGGTTGCGCAGGGACGTCCAATATGCCACGTTGAGCGGTTTTTGCAATTCCACCGCTTCAGCCGCTCGGTCGAGCGATTGTGGTCGTATCGTACGCTGGGCTCGCTGCGATGCCGAGGCGTCCCGACTCGGCCGTTGTCTTCGGGGGGCCGCCCGACGCGCGGGTCGTCATGGCGTTTCTGGCGTCAACGATGCAGCGCCGCGCTCCCTGTCGGACTCGCGATCACCCGGCGCGCGCGCTCTGGACGAGGGCGAGCGTGAGCAGGGCGGCGGCCGCGAGGGCCGCGAGCGCCCGCGCGGTGTTCCACGTCGTCCACGCGGGGACGTAGCGCGCCCACGTCTCCGCGGCCGCCGCGGCCTCCGGCGAGACCCGCTCGAGCGCGTCGTTGAGCGGCACGTTGCGCACCACCGTGACCAGGAACGTGCCGACGACGTACAGCGCGCCCCCGGCGACGCGGAGCGCCGAGCCCGCCTCCGACCAGCGGAGCATCGACACGATGGCGAGGATCAGGCACGCCCCCGCGGTCCCCACGAACACGCCCAGGAACGAGCGATTCAGCACGACCACGTTGATCGACTGCATGGCCGCCATGCCCTCGGCCGGCGGGAGCCTGACCAGCGCGGGCATCACGAAGCTCGAGAACGCGAAGAACACCCCCGCGATCAGCCCACACCCGAGCGTCGACGCGAGGGTCAGGAAGAACAGCGCTTGCGGGATCATCGGCTTCACACCCTCCGTCTGGCTCGGTCATGGCTGTCGGCGCGCGGCGCGCGGCGCCGCGGGCCGGCGTCCGGCGGCTCGCTTGCGCGGGGCGCCGCCTGCTTTCGACGGGCGGGGAGCATCGCTCTTGCCGGGGGCCTGCTTCGCGAGCCAGGCGTCGATGGCGGCGAGGATCTCGGCGAGCACGCTATCGGCGGTCCGTCCGGCGGATTTCAGGAGCTCGAGCGAGTGGTCGCCGCCCTCCACCACATGCAGGCTCGCGCGAGCGCCGAGGCGCTTCAGCACCGGCCGGAGGAGATCGAGGCTGCAGAGCGGATCGCGGGTGCCCTGGAGGAAGAGCATCGGCGCCTCGATGGCCGAGAGGTGCTTGTCGCGGAGCGGGGCGCGCTTGCCCGCGGGGTGCAGCGGGTAGCCGAGGAACACGAGCCCGTCGCAGGGGACGCCGCGCGCGGCGAGGAGCGAGGCGATCCGGCCGCCCATGGATTTGCCGCCGATCAGGAGCCGCTCGGGTTTGTCTTTTCGCAGCCGCGCGATGGCCGCCTCGTAGGCCATCTCGAGCTTTTCCGGCCTGTCGGGCGCCCTGCGGCCGAGCTCTTTGTAAAGAAAGTTGAAGCGCAGCGCCGTGTGGCCGCGGTCCTTGAGCCCCCTGGCCACGTCGACCAGGAGCTGCGCGTGCATGTCGCCGCCCGCCCCGTGGCCCAGCACCACGGCCACACCGGAGCGCTTCGCGCGCGCGGGCGCGTGGAGCACGCCCGAGACCGCGCTTCCGTCGGGGAGGGGGATCGAGAGGGCTCGCTCGGGCATGGCGCCGTCATGCCATGGCCGAGGGGCCGGCGTCGAGGCCGGCGCAAGGGCGGGCGCGTTGCGGGCCGCGCCGTGGGGCGGGGCTCGATGGGAAGGATTGGCGCTACTTCCCTCGGAAGGGGGCGCCGCGGGATACCGTGGCTCTCGGGCGGGCGGCTGGCGATCGAGGACGATCCAACGACGGATCAGGCGAAGGCGAGTTGGGGGTTCCCGGTCGTACTGTCTGATGACGGTGCGATCATCCCATCGGCTGCATGAGGATGTGTCGAATTCCAAATGCATCACGCTGGCAGCTCGTAAGGCCACATCTCCGTCCCACCGCGCAGGCTGAGCGTGCCTTTTTCTTGGTATCGTCCACGCGGCGTGCCAGCCTGCGCCCGCCATGCGAAACCGATTCGATCGGCTGGCAAAGGACGTCGCTCAAGAGGGGCTCACGCCGATAGGCAAGGTGGTGACCAACGCCGAGGTCGTCGGAGACGCGCAGCATGCGGACGTGTGGTACGAGCCCGACGCGGCGCGCGCCTCGGGTCGAGAGCGGCTCGGGCTCCTGGGCCGCCTCGCGGCGACGGCGTGCACCATCGAGGCCTACAGCGATACGCCGAGCGCCGAGGAGGCGCGAGCGTGCGTGGAGAAGCACCTGGCCCTGTGGCGAAGCTGCACGGCCCGCGATCGCGAGGCAGAGCCCCCGTTTCTCTGGGTATTGTCGACGGGCCGTCCCACGGCCGTGCTCGACGGCCTGCGGGCGGAGCCGATGGCCGGCTGGCCCGCGGGCGTGTACGAAGGACCGAGCCTGCTGCGGGCCGCCGTCGTCGTGCTCGGGGAGCTGCCCCGCGTGCGCTCGACCGTGCTGATCCGGCTGATGGGCGGTGGGCGCGTGTTACGAGAGGCGATCGAGGACTTCCGCCAGCTGCCGAAGGATGCGCCGGAGCGCGCCATCGCGCTCGGTCCTCTGCTACGCTTCCGCGCGGAGGTCGAACAGCGCGGGCCGGCGACGCCGGAGGAAGAGGAGTTCGTGATGACCACCGAGGAGCTCGTCGAGCAGTTCATCGAGCAGGGACGCACACAGGGAGTGGCGCTGGGGATCGCCCAGGGAGCCATCGCGCTGTACGAAGCTCGCTTCGGCCCCATGCCTCCATCGCTGCGCTCCGCCGTCGAAGCCATGCGCGACCTGCCGACGCTCCGGACATGGCTCGTCCTCGCCGGCACCGGGACGCGCGAGGAGGTGCACGACGCCCTCTCCGCCGCTCCCCCCGGGCGTTCGTCCTGACCGCCGCGCGACAACCCCATTCCATCGCAGCGCGCGCGTTCCTGCCTTCGCTGCTCCGCTCCCCCGGCGACGGCCCCCGGACAGCGCATCCTCCACGGCGTACGGACGGCCTACGGCCGGAGCCGCCGCAGCGCCTCCAGCGCCTCGCGCAGCTCGCGTTTCCCCCGTTCCACCAGGTCGCCGTGGCCGTGCCGCGCGGCCCAGGGGAGCGCGATCCCGACGTTCATCGCCTCGTACGCGGCCGCCCGGAACGCGCCGGCCCGCGTCTGCGGCGGCCGGCCATACGCCTCCCAGAAGCGATCGTAGAGCGGCCGATTCTCCGGCGACGCGGACTTCGACAGCACGAACATCGTCCAGTCGGCCATCGGATCGCCCCAGAACGCCCGATCGGCGTCGATCACCCCGACGATCCTGGGCCCCTCCGCCCCGCGCTCGATCAGCAGGTTGAACAGCCACAGATCGCCGTGCAGGAGCCGCGGCTCCCGGAGCTCGTCGAGCACGGCCGCGCCCCCGCGGATGATCTCGATCGCCGCCGCCATCTCGCTCACGTCGAGCGACGCCCCCGCCATGGTTCGCAGCGAGCAGCCCAGGCGGTACAGCACCGCCTCGCTCCACGCGCGAAACTCGGGCACCGGGAACGGCCCGCCGAACGCGGAGCCGGCCGTCCCGTGGATCGTCCTCGTGATTCGGCCGAACTGCTCCCACAGCGAAAGCGACTCCTCCGGCGACAGCGCGTCGGCCACGTCGTCCCAGCGCTCGCCGGGGAGCAAGGTCTGGAACACGTAGTCGCGATCGAGGAGCTGGCGCGTGAAGTCCGCCGCGAGCGTGCGCGGCGCCAGCGTCGAAAGGGCGGCGAAGTGCGGCTGGATGTGCAGCTCGCGGCGCATGAGCGCCGCCTCGTCCCACGACACCGCCGCCGAGTCCGGCGGCGCGACCCGCAGGACGACCCGCCGCTCTTCGACCAGCGCCATCGCCGGCGCCAGCGAGACCAGGTACGTCGTATTGAAGGTGCCGCCGCCCAGCTCCCGGGCGGACGCGACAACGGCGCTCTCCCCGAACGCGCGCCGGCACATCGCCGCGATCTGCTCGGCCGTCAGCGCGCGCTGCGCATCCGCGGGCGCACGTTCCATCGTCGTGGGCTCCATCCAATCTCCTCGCAGGTCGCGCTGCGCCGGGATGCCGGGAAGGGCAAGGGGTCGAAGGGCAGGCGGGCCGTCTCGCGCCCCTCGACGGCGCGCGCCGGAGCATCCCCGCCGCGCGGCCGCGCGTCAACGCCGCCCCCTCGCGGGCGCCTCGCGCGCCGCCACGCTGCGAGGTGACGGCGCGTCCCTCCGCGGCTAAGCTCCCGCCCGTGCCGAGCCCCCGGAAGAACCACCTCCTGCGCCGCCTGCCCGCGCTCGCCCTCGCAGCGCTGACGGCGATCGCCGGTCCCGCCTGCGTCAGCAAGCCGACGATGCAGCTCGACCACGCCGAGATCACCGGCATCCGCATCGGCTTCCCGCCGAGCCTCGGCGTCCTCATGACCGTGGTCGTCAACGTCCACAACCCGAACTCGTACGACGTCGCCGTGCGCGCCGTCCGCGGCCAGGTCGTGCTCGCCGGCCGCTACCCGCTGCCGGTCGACTTCCGCGCCGACGGCGACGGCGTCTGGCTCCCCTCCGACCGCACGACCCAGGTCCGGGTCCCCATCAGCATCCCCGTCGATCTCGGCCTCCAGCTCGTCCGCGAGTCGTTCGCCACGCCCGTCATCCCGTACCGCTTCAGCGGCCGCGCGGACGTCACGGCCACGCGCACCTTCCGGCTCGAGGCAGACGACTACTCGGTCGACGACCACGGCGTCTTCTCCCGCCAGCAGATCGAGCTCGCCCTCGGCATCCTGCGATAGGCGGCCGCCGGGCGCGCCCCCACGACGCAACGAAAGACGGTGGCTGCATGAGCGGCGTGATACGAGCGACGACCCTGGGACGCTACGGCAGGCTCGCGAACGGCAATGCCTATTGCGACGACCCGCAGGAGCCCGACCACGTGAGGGCCGATGGACGGTGGACGATGACCGGCGCCACGGCGGCCGATGGCATCGTGATGTGGTTCTGGGCGTGGGAGAGCGTGCCAGGCGGCGAGAAGCGCAAGACGACCTATCCTGGATGACCTGAGTCCGCATCGCATCGAGCCTCGCCATGCGCCGCTCGCGCCCCGGGGGGCGCCCCTCTCTGCAACGAACAAACGACGAACGATGGACAGGGGCCGACCCCAGGGCTCGTCCCGAGCCCTCTGCCTGCCTGGATGTCCATCCGTCCCTGGATCGCTTCGCCGCGCCCCCGCGGTTTCTGACACGGGCCTCGACAAAAATCGCCGGCTCGCAGGGGTCGAGTCGTCCGGCGAGAGCCTGCTTCGATTGACGGGCGTGTTGCGCGCGTCTATCCGTGTGCATTGATGCCATCGATGTCCCCCTCGCCCGTGCAGCCGTGGACGCCCGCCGACGGCCCCTGGCGGGAGCCCGGGGCGGCGGCGACCTCCGAGGCGGCGCTCGCGCTGATCGCGCGGGCCGTGAGCGGGGAGCCGGCGGCGGTCAGGGCGCTCGTCGATCTGCTCACGCCCACCATCCAGGAGCGCGTCATGCGGCCGCTGCTCCGCCGCCGCCGCGCAGCGGGGCACCGCGACGTGCGGCAGGAGGTCGAGGACATGACCCAGAGCGTGTTCCTCGCGCTCTTCGCGGACGGCGGGCGCACGCTCCGCCAGTGGGACCCGGCCCGGGGGCTCTCGCTCACGAGCTTCGTCGGGCTCGTGGCCGAGCGCGAGGCGTGCTCGATCCTGCGCAGCCGCCGCCGGAACCCCTGGACCGAGCAGCCCACCGAGGACGACGCGCTCGAGCGCGTCGACACCGCGTCCGTCTCGCCCGAGCCGGCGGCGATCTCGCGCGAGCTGCTCGCGACCCTCGCCGTCCGGCTCCGCGACCGGCTGAGCGAGCGCGGGCTCGAGCTGTTCTATCTGCTCCTCGTCGACGAGCGATCCACCGAGGACGCGTGCGCCCTCACCGGCATGACGGCGGACGCCGTGTATGCCTGGCGGAGCCGCATCGGCCGGCTGGTCCGGCAGATCGCCGCGGAGCTCGCCGCCGAGGCCGAGGCGCCAGGGCGGGCGCCCGCGGCAGACCCAACCACCCCGGAGCGCGCACGATGAACGACAGGGACGAGGAGCTGCTCAAGGCGCTGGCGAGCGCCGCGCGCGCGGAGGATCGGGCGAGCGATCCGCGCTGGTCGGCGAGGGTGCACGGCGCGCTCGCGCAGGGCGAGCTCGACGCGCTGGAGGCGCTCGCGCAGCGCTCCGCCGAGGACCGCGAGGCCTGGGAGGCGTCGCGCCCGCTGGACGGCGAGGCGCGGGCGCGGTTCGCCGACAAGATCCTGGCCGGGCTGCAGGCGAACGGCGCGGAGCGCGGCGCGCCGGCGGCGAGCGCGGGCGGGCCGGCGGCGAGCGCGCCGCGCGCGGAGACGACCGGCGCACCCCGCGCGGAGGCGACCGGCGGGCCACGCGCGGAGACGACCAGCGCGCCGCGGGCGGAGGCGACCGGCGCGCTCCGGTCGGCCGCGAGCACCCAGGCAGCCCCCGCGGGCAGGGTGATCCCGCTGGCGGCCGCGCCGGGTCGCGGGCGCTGGATCGCCGCCGCGGCGGTCCTGGCCGCGGCCGCGGCGTGGGTCCTCGTCGCGCGGCTAGGCCCCGGCCGCCACGGCGGCGCGACCGGAGAGCCGGGCGCGCTGGCCCTCCTCGAGGCGCCCGCCCCGGTGCCCGACTACGCCGTCGCGATCGCGGGCGGCGAGGCCGGGCAACGGTCCGCGAACGGTGACGCCGTCGCGCCCGACATCGCGCGCCTCGGCCCGGGGTCGCGGCTCGAGATCGCCCTCCGGCCCGCAACCCGGGTCGAGGGCCCCGTCGCCGTGCGCGCCTTCCTGATCGCGGGGGACAAGGCGCTCCCCTGGGACGTGCGCGCCGAGGTGTCGCCGCAGGGCGCGGCGCGCATCGCCGGCGACACGGCGGCGCTCTTCCGCGGGGTGCCCGAGGGCGACTGGGAGATCGCGATCGCGATCGGGCGGCCCGAGGCGCTGCCGGACAGGCCCGCCGAGCTCGCGGACGGGCCGCCGGGCGAAGGCGAAAACCCCAATGCATTCCGCGTGTTGCGCCTCAAGGTGCGCCTGCTGCCGGGCGCGGCGCCGCCGCCGCCCGCCCCGCCGCAGCCGCAGACTCCATGAGCCGCCGCCGGGCGATCCGGGCCGCCGGGCTCGGCGCGGCGCTGCTCGTCCCGGCGCTGCTCGGCGCGGCGGCGCTCGTCTCCCGGAGCCGCGCCCCCGGCGGCGCGACCCCCTCCGCCGGCGGCGCAGGCGACCAGCCAGCGCCCTCCGCCGGCGACGCGCCCGACCCGGCGGCCCCCGCGACGCCACCGCCGCCCCTGGAGGTCGAGTTCGCCGGCTGCGGCGCCGTGCTCGCCGGCCCCGCCTGCGCCTTGCCCGACGATCGGGCGATCCGCCTCTGGATCAAGGCGCCCGAGGGCGCGCGCGTCGCCGTCGAGGCCGGCGCCACCCCGATCCCGCTCGACGGCGCGCCGATTCAGGGCGGCCTTCTCGTCCGCGTCCCCGTGCCCGACGGCGCCGCGGCCGTCTCGGTGACCGCCGAGCGGAACGGCGGGCGCGCGGTCGTTCGCCTGCCGCTGCTCCCGCCCCTCGCCGCGCCCGCGCTGGCGCAGGCCGAGGCGCTGCGCCGGCAGGGCCGGCTCGACGAGGCGGCGTCGGCCCTGGGCGGCCTCGCGTCGGGCCAGGACCCCACCCTGAAGGCCCTGGCCATCGGCAAGCTCGCGCGCGTGGATCTCGCGCGCGGCCGGATCCCGGAGGCGATCGCGCGCTTCGAGGCCTCGATCCGGGCGCACCGCGCCGCCGGGCGGCTGTCCGACGAGTTCCTCGATCGCTTCGCCCTGGCCTACACCCTCCTCTACAACGGCCGCAGGTTCGCGGAGGCGCGCGCCGCGCTCGACCCGCTCGCGCCGCTCGAGGCGAGCCACCCGGAGGGGCGCGCGCTCAAGCCGTACTACGCCGCGCTGCTCTCGTTCGAGTCCGGCGACCTGCGCGCGGCGCTCCGGCAGCTCGACGCGTCGGCCGCGGCCGCCGAGCGCCTGGGCCTCCGCGACCACCGGCGCCACGTCCTGCAGAAGCGCGCCGAGGGCCTCCAGCTCCTGGGTCGGCCGCTCGAGGCGCAGGCGCTGCTGCGCGAGGTCGAGGCGTCCCTCCCCGCCGGCAGCCCGCCGTGCGAGCAGGCCGCCCTCCAGAACAACCTCGGCTGGGGCGCCCTGCAGGTCGCGTGGGCGAGCGCCTCGCCCGGGGGGCCCCTCGCGGACGCCGAGGCCGCGCTCGAGGCCGCGCTCGCGCTGTACGGCGGGCCGTGCCCGAGGCCGGCCGAGCGGGCGAACGCGCTCACGAACCTCGCGCTGGCGAAGCTCGCGGCGGGGCAGGCGGCGCGGGCGCGCGCGCTCCTCGACGAGGCGCGCCGGACCGACGCGAGCCCCGACCCCGGGGTCGCGATGTATTGGCTCGACATCGAGGGGCGCCTCGCGCTCGACGGCGGCGACGCCGCGGGGGCGCTGCGGCGGTACGAGCGGCTCGCCCGCCTCGCGGAGGCGAGCGCGCTCGCCGAGGGGCGCTACCGGGCGGCGCTGGGCCGCGGGCAGGCGCTCGAGGCCCTGGGCCAGCCCGATCGCGCCCTCGCGGCCTACGAGGCCGCGGAGGCGCTGCGGGGCGAGCTCAGCCTGCTCGCGCCCCTCGGCGAGGGCCGGGGCGCCTTCCTCGGCCGCCTGGAGGAGGGCGCCCGCCGCGCGGTCGACCTCCTGCTCCAGCGCGATCCGGCCCGCGCCCTCGCGGCCGCCCGGCGGTCGCGCGCCCTCGCGCTCGCGGCGCTCCGGTGGGTCGACCGCATCGCGTCGCTGGACGGCGAGGCGCGGGCGCGCTGGGAGGCCGCGCTCTCCGCGTACCGCCGCGAGCGCGCCGCCCTCGACGAGGAGGGCCGCGACGACTGGCGGCTGTCGTCGGACGAGCTCGAGGCGGCCCGGGCGGCCCGGGCGGCGCGCGGCCGGTCGATCCGCGCGCGGTTCGACGAGGCGCTGCTGCTCGTGCGGCGCGGGGAGCCGGCGGCGGCGGCGCTCGCGGAGGCCCCGCGCCTGGACGAGCGCGAGCTGATGCTGGCCTTCCACCCGATCCGCGACGGGTGGGCCGGCTTCGCCGTCACCCGGGACGGCGTCGCGGCGCGCCGGCTGCCGGCGCTCGATCCCGCGGCCCCCGCCGCGACGCTCGCCGCGCGGCTGCTCGGGCCGTTCGAGGCGCCGCTCCGCGCGGCCGGGCGCCTGCGCGTCGCGGCGTACGGCGAGCTCGAGCGGATCGACGTCCACGCGCTGCCCTGGGACGGCGCGCCGCTCGTCGCCCGGATGCCCGTCGTCTATGGCCTGGATTTGCCGGGCGGCGCCGCCCCGGGAGCCGGGGGCGCCGGCGCGGCGCGCGGCGCGCTCGTTGTCGCGGATCCGCAGCGCGATCTGCCGGCCGCGCGGCGCGAGGCCGACGCGGTGGCCGCGGCGCTCGAAGGGCAGGGGCGCGCGGTGGAGCGCCTCTCGGGCGGCGCGGCCACGCACGCCGCGGTCGCCTCCGCGCTGGAGCAGCCCGGGATCGCGCTGTTCCACTACGCGGGCCACGGCTTCTTCGGCGGGATCGACGGCTGGGACAGCGGCCTCCCGCTCGCCGGCGGGGGCCAGCTCGCGGTGAGCGACATCCTGGCGCTGCGGCGAGCGCCGGCGCAGGTCGTCCTGTCCGGCTGCGACACGGCGCGCACCGGGGCCGCGCCCGGGGCCCGGGGGCTCGGGCTCGGCCTGGCGCAGGCGTTCCTCGTCGCCGGCGCCGGATCGGTGATCGCGGCGACGCGCCCGGTCGACGACGCGCTGGCGGAGCGGATGATGGTGGCGCTGGTCGCCGCCGGGCAGGAGGACCCCGGCGCGCAGCTGCGCGAGGCGACGCTCGCGGCGCTGCGCGCGACCCCCTCGTCCGACTGGGCGAGCTTCCGGGCGCTGGTGCCGTGAGCGGGCCGCGGCGGGCGCATCGCGGCGGCTCCGGCGCCGGGGGGGAGCCGCGGAAGGATCCGCCGCGGGGGCGCGTATCGATCGCGGGTCTCAACCATCAACCCCGCGAGCCTCGGGGCCGCGCAGCGGGATCGACCCGCTGCGCGGATCGAGGAGCGCCGGCGACCGGCGGGGACACGACGGTCCCAGGCCGGGCGCCACGGAGGATCTCGCCATGATTCGGAACAGTCTCAGAGCAGCTGGTCTCCTTGTCGCCGCGGGCGTCGTGTCGGCGCTCGGCATCGCCTCCACCGACGCGATGGCGGCGGAGCGAGCGTCGACGGTGCGCCACGGACCGGCGACCACCGATCCCAACCCCGTGGTCACCCCGTGCGGCGCTTGTTACAGCATGCGGGACCGCCGGCTCTATGTGTCCCTCGATGCCATCGGGAGCGCGAAGGCGGTATCGCTCGAGCTCGATTTGCTGCGCGACGGCAAGTCGGCCTATGGAGAGCAGCTGGCGCCGTACCGCGTGGCGAACGGTTACGTGGAGTACCTGGTGCCGCAAGCGCCGACCGAGGACGTCGGAGGGGGCAGGATACACTGGGTGACCTCGCAGGGGAGGTTCCGGACGATGACGGTCATCGTGGCTGCCGGCGGCGAGGCGGAGTAGAACAAGCGATCGCGCGAGGCCGGGCGCGGGCTCTCGCGCCGGCGAGCTGGGGACGACGAGGACGACCGTCGAGCGAGCGCCAGGAGGAACCAGGGATGATTCTGCACCGCATCAAATCAGCTGGTCTGTTTCTCGCCGGGGCCGCCGTGGCGGCGCTCGCCTTCGCGGGCCCCGAGGCCGCGGCGTCGGAGACGGGGCCTTCGGACCTGGAGATCCCGCCGGACATCCAGCCTCCCACGACCCCGTGCGGCGCCTGTTACAACATGCAGAATCGGCTGCTCTACGTGTCCCTCGCCAAGTTCGACAAGATACCGGCGGTCGTCCTCGATCTCTACGAGCCGGACGGCGGCGGCGCGGGCACCTATGGAGCGCTGAAGCCGGTCCAGGTCAACACGCTCTATGCCGTGTACTACGTGCCGCAAGGGCCGACCAAGGACGTCGGCTCGGGCGTGGTGCGCTGGAAGCACCCCTACGGCTACGTCCGGACCGAGGACGTCACCGTCGATGACCCCGAGCCGCAATGCGATGAGTAGCGCGCTGGCTGGCCGGCCGGCCGGCCGGCCAGCCACATCGACGCTGCGCTCGACTCCGTAACAGCGGCGCGCCCGCGCCGCGCTCGTCTCCCTTCCTCTCACGTTCTCCAGCCATCCACGCTGGTGGTGGCGTCAGCCCTCAGGTGGAGGCTCCAGCCTCCAGGCGGGGGCGGCGAGCCTCGACGCGCGGGGCCGCTCGGGACATCGCGCCGGACACGCGCTCGCCGGAGCGGCGGTGGTTCCGCGCCACGGTCGGCCCCGGACCGCCGCTGCGATTCCCTCCAGTCCAGGGCTCGCGGCGCGGCGTTCCGCGCGGGCAGCACGGGATGTGCGGCCTTGCGCCAGATTGCGCCGTCCTTGCTCGACTCGTCGTCCACGCTCGACCGGAGGGGGCCGCCGGCTCCGCGGCGCGCCGCGCGTCCGCCGGCGGGCTGAGGCGTTGGCCACCGACTTGCTTCGAGTCGCCCCCGACCCGTCGCCGCCGCGACACCCCGAGCGCCAGCGCGGCCCTCGCGGAGGCGACGTCCGCACCGCCGCACGAGGCCTTCGCCGCCTCGGAGTCGGTGCCGGAGTCAGCGTCGGACCCCGACGGCCACGGCACGTGAGAGACATGAATCACGCCCTTTCGTCGTGATGAGGAGCGTTCATGGTGGATGACTGTCAACCCGGTTTTCTTGCGATCGATCCGGAGATGCGGCGCCTTCGGGAGGCCCTGGAGACCGTGGCCCCCACGCCGCTGCCGGTCCTGATCCTCGGCGAGACGGGGACGGGCAAAGAGGTCGTGGCGGAGTGGATCGCGGGCATGTCGCGGCACCCGCGCGAGCGGTTCGTGAAGGTGAACTGCGCGAGCCTGTCGGAGTCGCTCGTCGAGAGCGAGCTCTTCGGCCACGAGCGCGGCGCGTTCACCGGGGCGGTCGCCCCGCGCGAAGGCCTCTTCGAGGCCGCCCACGAGGGCACGCTCTTCCTCGACGAGGTCGGGGAGCTGTCCCCCCGCACGCAGGCGAAGCTCCTCCGCACGCTGGAGTACGGCGAGATCGTCCGCGTCGGCAGCACGCGGCCGCGGCGCGTGGACGTCCGGGTGATCGCGGCGACGCACCGCGATCTCGAGCAGATGGTGAGGGACGGGGACTTCCGCCAGGACCTCTATTTCCGCCTCAACGCGGTCACGCTGCGCATCCCGCCGCTCCGGGCCCGCACCACCGAGGTCCTCCCGCTCGCGGAGCTCTTCGCGGCGCGCCTCGCGCGGCGGCTCGGCCGCCCGGCGCCGCGGCTCGCGCCCGAGGCGACGGCGGCGCTCCTCGCGCACACCTGGCCGGGCAACATCCGGGAGCTGCGCCACGTGATCGAGCGCGCAGTGGTCATGTCCAAGGGGGGGCCGATCGTCGCGGACCACCTGATGCTCGAGGCGCCGCGCGCGCAGGCCGACGTCGGGATCCGGGGCGACCTGCGCTCGTTCGAGCGGGACCGCATCGTCGCCGCGCTCGACCGGACCCGCCAGAACCAGACGCGCGCCGCCGAGCTGCTCGGCGTGTCGCGGCGCACGCTCACCAACAAGCTCAACGCCTACGGCATCGCGCGGCCCCGGAAGAAGGTCGCGCTGGAGGGCTGTTGACGTGGCCTCGCCGTTCCACCGCACGATGCGATCGCTCGAGCTCGAGCGCGGCGCGCGCACCTGGGTCCGCCTCGCCGCGACCCTCGCCGTGCTCGGCGCCTGGGCCGCCTGGATGCACGCGGCGCGCGTGTCCGTCTACGCCACGACCGCGAAGGCGCGCCTGGAGGTGAGCCGGATGGCGCACCGCGTGGCCGCCGCCGAGGCCGGGCGCGTGGCGGTCGTCCGGGTGGAGCTCGGGCGCGACGTCGAGCCGGGCGAGGTGCTCGTCGAGCTCGACGCGTCGGTCGAGGAGAAGCGCCTGGAGGAGGAGCGCACGCGCGTGGCCGTGCTCGCGCCGAAGCTCGAGGCGCTGCGGCGCCAGATCGCCGTCGAGGAGGAGGTGCGCGCGTTGCAGGAGAAGCTCTCCGACGCGTCGATCGCGCGCGCCCGGATCGACCTGCGCCAGCGCGACCTCTCCGCCGCGCACGGCGAGGAGCTCCGCGCCATCTCCGAGCGGCTGCACGACGAGCGGCTCGCGTCGACCGCCGATCACCTGGACGCGAAGACCCGCGCCGCCGACGAGCTCCTCAAGGCCGAGGGGGCGCGCGCCGATCTCCACCGGCTGTCGGTCGCGCGGCGCCACGACGAGCGGCAGGCGGCGGCCCACCTCGCCGAGCTCGAGCGCGCGCTCGGCGACCTCGTGGCCGAGCAGCGGGCGGCCGAGGCCGCGGTCCACACCGCGATCGCGCAGATCGAGCGGCGCAAGATCCGCGCGCCCATCGCCGGCAAGCTCGGGAACATCGCCGCGCTCCAGGCGGGCGACGTGCTCAAGCCCGGCGACCTCGTGGCGACGGTCGTCCCGGGCGAGGACGTGCACGCGGTCGCGCTCTTCGCGCCGTCCGACGCGGTCGGGCGCATCGTCCCCGGCCAGAAGGCGCGGATGCGCCTCGACGGGTTCGCGTGGACGCAGTTCGGCATGCTCGAGGGCGAGGTCTCCCACGTCGCCAGCGAGCCGTTCGACGGCGCCATCCGCGTCGAGCTCCTCGTGCGGCCGGACAGCGCCGCGTCGATCCCGGTGCAGCACGGGATGCCGGGGACCACCGAGGTCGAGGTGGAGCGCGTCTCTCCGTGGACGCTCCTCCTCCGCGCCGTGGCCCCGGGAGGCCCCCGATGAAGCGCGCCTTCCTCGTCCCCGAGGTGCTGCAGACCTCGCTCATGGACTGCGGGCCCGCCGCGCTCAAGGCGGTGCTCCAGGGGTTCGGCGTGGAGGTGCACTACGAGTGGCTCCGCGACCGCTGCCAGACCGACGTCGACGGGACGTCGATCGACGCGCTCGCCGCGCTCGGCCAGGAGCTCGGGCTCGCGACGGCCGAAATGGTGGTCCCGCACGACAGCTTCCTCCTGCCCGAGGCCGACTGCCTGCCCGCGATCGTGGTCAAGCGCGGCGCGGGCGACGCGCTCCACTTCCTCGTCGTCTGGCGCCGGCTCGGGCCGTTCGTGCAGATCCTCGACCCGAGCAGCGGGCGCCGCTGGGTGCGCGCGGAGCGCTTCCTGGAGGACATGCCGCACTTCCCGATCCCGATCTCGATCGAGCGGTTCCGGCGGTGGGCGTCGTCCGAGGACGCGCTCGCCCCGCTCCGCGCGAAGCTCCGGGCGCTCGGCGCGCGCGGGGAGGCGCTCATCGCGCGGGCCGACGCCGACCCGGGGTGGCGCGCGTTCGCGGCGCTCGACGCCGCCGTGCGGATGGTCGCGCGCCTCGTCCGCGGCGGCGCGATCGCGCGCGGGGCCGAGGCGCAGCGCGTGCTCGAGGGCGTCTTCGACCGCGCGCTCGCCGGCGAGGCGGGCGCCATCCCGAAGGGGTTCTTCTGGGCCACGGAGGGCAAGGCCCCGGGCAAGCTCCTCGTGCACGGCGCCGTCATCGTCCACGTCGCCGCCCGCGCCCCCGCGCCCGCCCGCGCTCTCGCCGACGCCGCGCGTCCGGCCGCGCCGCCGCCCCCGCCGAGCTACCGCGGCAGCGCGACGCCGGCGGCCCCGCCGGTCGAGCAGGCGCCGCGCGCGGTCGCGGCCGCGGTGCTCCCGGCGCCCGTCCGCCGCGAGCTCGAGCGGCCCACGCCGTCGCCCTCGCGCCTCTTCCTGTCGATGCTCCGCGCCGACGCGGGCCGGGCCCTCGCCCTCGTCGGGGTGGCGCTCGCGGCGAGCGCGGCGATCGCGGCGATCGACGTCGTCGTCCTGCGCGGGCTGTTCGACGCCGTGAAGCACGTCACCGTCGAGTACCAGCGCGCGCTCGGGCTCCTCGCCCTCGTCGCGTTCGCCGCCGGGGCCCTCCTGCTCGAGCTGTTCGCGGCCCACGCCGTCTCGCGCCTCGGGCGCGCCCTCGAGGTGCGCTTCCGGGCCGCCTTCCTCGAGAAGCTGCCGCGGCTGGAGGATCGCTACCTGCGCAGCCGGCCCACCTCGGACATGACCGCGCGCGGCCACGCCATGCACCTCATGCGCGAGGCGCCGGCGCTCTTCTCGCGCATCGCCCGCGCGGCGCTGTCGTTCGCCGCGACGCTCGTCGGCGTCCTCTGGCTCTACCCGGGCGGCGCGTGGCTCTCGCTCGTCGCGGCGGCGGTCGCGCTCGCGGCCCCGTACCTCGCGCGCAGGCCGCTCGTCGAGAGCCTCATGCGCCTGCGCACGCACGCCGCGTCGCTCGAGCGGTTCTACCTCGACGCGCTGCTCGGCGCGGTGCCCATCCGCGTCCACGGCGCCGAGCGCGCGGTGCGGCGCGAGCACGAGGCGCTGCTCGTCGAGTGGGCGCGGACCGGCCGCCTCGCGCACGCCCAGGCCACCGCCATGCAGGCCGTCCAGGGGCTCGCGAGCACCGCCGTGGCGGTCGCGATCGTCGGCGGCTACGTCGCCTCCGGCGGCCCGGCCGCTGCGCTGCTCCTGCTCGTGTTCTGGTCGCTGCGGCTCCCCGTGGTGGCGCAGGAGCTCGTCGCCGCGCTCGTCGGCTGGAAGAACGTGCGCAACGCCTCCGTGCGCCTCTTCGCGCCGCTCGCGGCCCCGGAGATGGACCTCCCCCGCGCGCCCGCCGCCGACGACGACGGGAGCGCCGCCGCGCCCGGCGCCGCCTCGATCGATCTCCGCGGCGTCAGCGTCCAGGCCGGGGGGCACACGCTCCTCTCCGAGGTCTCGCTGAGCCTCGCGGCGGGGTCGCACGTCGCCATCGTGGGCACGTCCGGCGCGGGGAAGTCGTCGCTGCTCTCGCTCTTGCTCGGGTGGCTCCGGGCCTCCCGGGGGGAGGTGCTCGTCGACGGGCAGCCGTTCGACGACGCCGCCGTCGGGCGCCTGCGCCGCGCGACGGCGTGGGTCGACCCGGCCGTCCAGCTCTGGAACCGCACGCTCCTCGAGAACATCACCTTCGGCCACGCCGGCGACGCCCTCGCGCGCGTGCCCCTCGCGATGAGCCAGGCCGATCTCACCGGCGTGCTCGAGAGCCTGCCCGACGGGCTCCTGGCGGCCATCGGCGAGGGGGGCGCGCGGCTGTCGGGCGGGCAGGGGCAGCGCGTCCGCCTCGCGCGGGCGCTGATGAAGGCCGACGCGCGCCTCGTGCTCCTCGACGAGCCGTTCCGCGGGCTCGAGCGCGAGCGGCGCCGGGCGCTCCTCGCCCGCGCGCGCGAGCGCTGGGCGCGCGCGACGCTCGTGTTCGTCAGCCACGACGTGATGGACACGCTCGGCTTCGATCGCGTGCTCGTGGTCGAGGGGGGCAGGGTGGTGGAGGACGGCGCGCCGCGCGCCCTCCTGGACGACCCGCGGAGCCGCTACCGCGCGCTCGCCGACGCGGACGCGCGGGCGCGCGACGAGGTCTGGTCGAAGGGGCGCTTCCGGAGCGCGACGATGGAGAGCGGCCGGCTCACCGAGGGGGCAGCATGAAAGCGAGCGACACGAGGTCGAACGAGGCCGCGCCGGCGGCGGCGCTGGCCGAGGTGGCGTGGCAGCCCTCCGCGCTCGGGCACGCGATGAGCGCGCTCACGGCCGCGTGCGGGCTCGCGAGCGGCGCGGCGCCGTCGCCCGGCGCGCCGCCGGACGGCGACCCCACCGCGTGGATCGAGGCGTACGCGGGCTGCATGGGCGTCGAGGCGGAGGCGGTCCAGTCGAGCTTCGCCGATCTGCCGCGCGCGATCGCGTCGCTCGGCCCCTCGATCGTCCGCCTCGATCACGGCTACCTCGCGGTGGTCTCCGCGGGCCGCCGGGGCCTCTCGGTGCTGACGCCGGCGCTCACGCAGGCGCGGATCCCGCTGGAGGCCGTGCGCCGCGCGCTCTCCGCCCACCTCGAGGACCGCCCCGCGTCGCACGTCGACAAGTGGCTCGCCGCCGCGCAGATCCCGCCGCGGCGCGCCGCGCGGGCGCGCGCCGAGCTCCTCGCCCAGCTCGTCGCGGACCGCCCCATCGCGGGCATGTGGCTGCTCCGCCCCGATCCCGGATCGAGCTTCCGGCGCCTGCTCTCGATGCGCGGCGCGCTCCGCCGGGGCGCGCTCTTCCTCGCCGCCGCCGCCGCGCAGATCGCCCTCGGGGTGCTCGCCTGGTGGCTGATCGGCGCGGGCGCGCTCGACGGCGCCGTGCAGCCCGGCTGGCTGCTCGCGTGGGTGCTCCTGTCGCTCTCGGCCATCCTCGTGCAGCTGTTCGCCTCCTGGACCGGGGGCCTGCTCACGATCGACGTCGCCGCGCTCCTCAAGCAGCGCCTGCTCTGCGGCGCGCTCCGCCTCGATCCCGCCGCGATCCGCGCGCGCGGCTCGGGCGAGCTCCTCGCCATGGTCTCCGAGTCCGAGGCCGTCGAGACGGCGGGCCTCGGCGGCGCGCTCGGGGCGGTCGTCGCGCTCGTGCAGCTCGCGAGCGCCGCGCTGGTCCTCTCCGCCGGCGCCGGCGGCGGCCTGCACGTCGCGCTGCTCGCCGGGTGGACGGCCTCCGTGGCGCTGCTCGCCCGCCGGTTCGCCGGGCGGCGGGCGGCGTGGACGCGCGAGCGGTTCGCGATCACGAGCGGCTTCGTCGAGAACGTCGTCGGTCACCGCACGCGCGTCGCCCAGCAGGCCCCGCACCTCCATCACGTGGAGGAGGACGCGGTGCTCGAGCGCTACCACGCCGCCTCGCGCGCGATGGACCGCGTGGGCGATCTCCTCGCGTCGCTCCCGGCGCGCGGGTGGCTCGCGCTCGGGCTGCTCGGCCTCGTCCCTGCGGTCCTCGCGGGGGTGAGCGTCGGCCCGCTCGTCGTCGCCACGGGCGGCATCCTGCAGGCGCAGGCGGCGTTCGCGACGCTGGCGACGAGCCTCGGCGCGCTCCTCTCCGCCGCCGTCTCGTGGCGCTCGATCGCGCGGCTCTTCGCGGCGGCCGAGGCCCGCGAGCCGCCCGGGATCCCGGCGGCCGTGCTCGGGCGCCCCGCGGCGTCGGACGTCGTGCTCGAGGCGCGGGGCGTCTCGTTCCGCTATGGCGGGGAGCGCGCCGAGCCCGTCCTGCGCGACTGCGGCCTGGTCCTCTCGAAGGGCGACCGGCTGTTGCTCGAGGGGCGCTCCGGGGGCGGCAAGTCGACGCTCGCGGCCGTGCTCAGCGGCCTCCACGCCCCGTCGTCGGGCCTCGTGCTCCTCCGCGGCCTCGATCGGCGGACGCTGGGCGGGGCCGCGTGGCGCAGCCGCGTCGCGAGCGCGCCGCAGTTCCACGACAACCACGTGCTCTCGGGGACGCTCGCGTTCAACCTGCTGATGGGCCGCGCGTGGCCCGCGTCGCCGGAGGACCGGCGGGAGGCGGAGCTCGTGTGCCGCAAGCTCGGCCTGGGTCCGCTGCTCGATCGCATGCCGTCGGGGCTCGATCAGGTCGTCGGCGAGACGGGGTGGCAGCTGTCGCACGGCGAGCGCAGCCGGCTATTTCTGGCGCGCGCGCTGCTCCAGCGCGCGGACGCGGTCATCCTCGACGAGAGCTTCGGCGCCCTGGATCCGCTCACGGCGCGCGAGTGCGTGGGCGCCGTGCTCGAGCGGGCCCCGGCGCTGGTCGTCATCGCGCACCCCTGATCAGCTCCGGCAGCCGTCCGCGCCGAGGCTCTGGTCCAGAGCGGTTTTTAGCTGGGACTGACACATCGTCCTCCGTCTCTCGTCCCCGTTCCCCGTCTTTCGTCTCCCGTCTTTCGTCGTCGCTCTTCCGTGCGCGTGCGCGGGCGCGCTGATTCCAGGGAATCGCGCACGCGCATGCGCACGCGCACGCGGGACGCGCACGAAGACGGGAGAGGGGAGACGGGAGACGGGAGACGGGAGAGGGGAGACGGCCTCTCTCTCGTGCCAAACGCGAAAGGCCCGCCGCTGCTCATCGCAGCGCGGGCCTTCGCGGTCGTGTCGTCAGGATCGAGGGGCCGGTCGCCGCGAGGTGCGGCCCCCGGCTCCTCGCGGGCGGTTCAGCAGCCGCAGCAGCCGGGCGGACAGGTGCAGACGGCCGGCCCGACGCCAGCCTGGAGCTCCGTGGGGACCTCCACCGTCAGGCGCGCAGGGCGCTCCTCGATGGTCTCCTGCTTCGTCTCGACCTCGACCTCGACCTTAATCTGCTCGTTCATGGTGATTGCTCCGTAGCTGGTTGGTTATTTCGTTGCGGACTCGTCGTCCCGCGACATGGGCTATTGCAGCGGCCGTGCCACCGCGGTCTGTGCCCGGCGAATGCCGCTGTTTTCGCGCCGCGGAGGCCTGTCTTCGCAGGGCGGCGGCCCCCGTAGAGCAACCCGTTTCCCAATTGGGGAACCCCCCCGGGGAACCGACCTTCCCTATCCCCCGAGCGGCGGTCATCCGCACAGGAGACGGGTCCAGATCGGCGTTTTCGGCGCGCAGGCGTACTCCTGTACGCCGAGCACCGAAAACGTCGAGATGGGCCCGTATCCGACGCGGGTGACCGCCGCTCGCGAAGGCGGGCATGAAACTGGCATTAGCCGCAGGCGATGGACACATCGACGATCCCCGAGATGCTCTCGTTCCGTGCGCCGTGGCTCGAAGAGAAGCTGGTCAAGGACCGGATGGTATCTTCCCGCGAGGAGGCGGCGCGGCTCCTCGACGAGGTGAAGAAATACATCTTCATCTGCGAGGCGGACCGGACCCGCCAAGTCCCCATGTTCTCCCGGAGGATCGACGAGGTCTGGCACCAGTTCGTGCTCTTCACCGAGGAGTACGCGGCGTTCGGCCATCGCTTCTTCGGCGAGTTCGTGCACCACACCGCCAACACCGCCCCTCGCGGCGAGCTCGGCGCGCGCCCCGAGATGACCTTCGACCGGTACCGCGCCGAGTACGAGGCGCTCTTCGGGCCCATCTCCCCGGCGTGGAGGGACGAGCTCGCCGTGACGCCCGACACGCGCCTCATCCGCGTCAAGTTCGGCCGGCCCATCTTCGTGCGGGTCGACGAGGGGAGGGCGGATCTCGTGTGGTCGCTGGAGCCGCCGCGCGTCCTCCTGCGCATCGACGCGTGGGCGAAGGACGCCCTGCAGTTCATCGTCGACTGCGATCACTTCTACGTCCGCGAGCTCCCCGGCCTCGACGACCCGGAGCGCGTGGCGCTCTGCCGTCCGCTCGTGAAGGGCGACTTCCTCCGGATCGCGCCATGAGGCTCGCCGAGCTCACCGCCCTCTTCGGGCAGCTCGATTTCCCGCGGTCCGACGGCCACGCCCGCCCGCCGCGCGATCACGTGCGCGCGGTCGAGGCCGCGGTCCGGGCCGGGCTCTCGGACGACGAGCTCCCGCTGGAGCTCCTCGCGCTCGAGATCGAGCGCCGGGACGGCGCGCCGGACCTCGCGCCGTTCCACGTGGTCCCCGAGGTCGGCGTCCGCGTCGCGTTCGCGTACTGGCGGCCCGGGCGCGCGGCCGGCGCGCACGAGCACTCGGACTGGACGGTCACGGCGGTGCTCCACAACGCGCTCGACGTCGCGACCTTCGACTGGGACGCGACGGCCCGCGCGCGGCGGCTCGTGCCGAAGCGCCTGTTCTCGGCGGAGGCGGGCCGGGTCGGCCACATCTACGGGCCGTGCATCCACGACCCGCGGAACCCGACCGCGAGCTGGTCGATCTCGCTGCACCTGTTCGGCCCGAGCGACGGACCGGTGCTCGAGGCGCAGGTGGGCCCCGTCGAGGGGCTGACCCCCGCGGCGCCGCGGCCCGCCGCCGCGGACGACGCGCTCTCGGCGGCGCTCCTCGCGCACGAGCGGGAGTGCGTCCGCCGGGCGCAGGTCGACGCCCTCGCGCAGCGCGGCCCGCGGGCCGCCGCGCTCCTCGCGCGCCTCCACGCCCGCGGCGACGCCGGCACCCGCGCGCGCGCCGCCCGCGCGCTCGGCCGGCTCGAGGAGCTCGACGCGCGCGCCGTGCTCGCGCGCCGCTGGCCGGGCGTGGACCTCGACGTCCTCCGGAGCGCGGGTCGCGCCGAGCTCCGCGCGCGCTGCGGCGAGCGCGCGCAGCTCCTCGTGCGGGTCCCGGCGTGGGCCGAGCCCGCGCTCCGCGCCCTCGCGGCGGCGAGCGAGCTCAGGCCCGGCGACATCCCCGGCCTCGCCGAGGCGGAGCAGCTCGCGCTGGCCCGCGCGCTCGTCGACTGGGGGACATTTCAGCCCTTCGCAGCCCAGGAGAACTGACCATGCAACCCATGCAAACCGATGTGGTGACGGCGAGCGCGCGCAGGCGGCCCGATCTCTTTGCTTACCGGGCGCAGTTCGTCATCGACAAGCTGCTCATGAACAAGACCGTGGCCACCGAGCGCGAGGCGGAGGTGCTGTTCCGCGAGCTCGCGCGCTATCTCTGGCTCGTCGAGTCCGATCGCACCCGCGCTTACCCGATGTTCTCGCTGCGCGTCGACGAGGCCTGGCACCAGTTCGTCCTCTTCACGATCGAGTACGCCGATTTCTGCCAGCGCTTCTTCGGTCGCTTCCTGCACCACGCGCCGGCCAACGCGCCTGTCACGCACGCGGTCCCGGAGGCGACGTGGGACGAGTTCGCGGCCGCGTACAGCGCCCTTTACGGCGAGCCGCCGCCCGAGGTGTGGAACGACGCGGCGTCGGTGTGCGGCCCGCGGCGCGTGATCCGCGATCGCGAGGTGTCGGTCCGGCTGAGCGGCGGCAAGGCGGAGCTCGTCGACGGCGACGCGGTGCTCGTCCGGGTCGACGCCTGGGGCGAGCCCGCGCTGCGGTTCATCGCCCGGCACGGCATCTTCTACGTGCGCGAGCTCCCCGGGCTCGACCTGGACGACCGGATCGCCCTCTGCCGGGCGCTCGTGGCGACGCGGACGCTCCGCGTCGCCCCGTAGGCCCGCACCGTCGCGCCGCGAGGAACGGCTCTGGTTCGTGCGCCCTTGCCGGGCCTACCGACCGCGCCGCCGCGGTGCGGCTTTCGAGGGCGTTACCAGGTCACGCGCGAGGCGCGCGACGGCCGCCCAGTCGACCGGCGCCACCCTCCTCGGCGCGGGGGCGGGCGAAGCCGTGTTCTCCCACATGTCCTTCGTGCCGAAGAGCACCTCGACGACCGCCGGATCCTCGTCCCACGTGACGGGCACGAGGTCGTCGAGGCACGTCGTATCGACCGGGGCCTCGGGATCCGCGATGAACTTCGCCATCATCTGCGTGCCGCAGGGCGCCGCACCGGCGGTCTTCACGGGGGACTCGAACGTGACCACGTGCGGGCTCCAGGGCACCGCCACGAACGTCTGGTGGGGCGCGGTCAGCCTGTCGGACGAAAGCTCCGCCAGGCCGATGGGCGTCTGCGGATCGAGCTGGCCGTTCATCGCCAGGATGGGCACGGAGGAGCGCGGCCATTCGCTCCAGAACCGGTCGTGCGGATACCGCGGCCAGGCATCGTAGAGCTGGCCGATCTCCAGCGCCGCCCCCGGGCAGAAGCGCTGCGCATCGCAGCGCGCCTGGAGCTCGGCCGAGGTCGGGGCCGGTTCCTCCCACAGCTCGGAGAGGGCGACGTGCGTCCCCAGGACGACCGAGCCCCGCGGCTCGCCGCCGTCGGCCTGCGAGGAGACGCCGCTCAGCGCCTGCATGTAGTGGCCGACCACCTGCACGTCGCCCGCCTCGCAGCGGTCGATGCGGTAAGCGAGCGGGAAGAGGTGCGTCCGCACGCTGCGCAGCTGCGCGAATGCCGGGACGATCGACGCGAACAGCGCGGCGTCGATGCCGAGCTGCGAGCAGTGCCCCGTCGTGAGCTTGCCGAAGAGCGCGTCGAGCTTCGCCCAGGGATCGGGCCCGAGCTTCGCCCCGCAGACCGGATCGACGGCGCAGATCGCGGACAGCTCCTTCACCACGGGGTCGAACTGCGTATCGTACAAGGACAGGTACTGCGCGCCCGGCGATGCGATCGAGTCGAGGATCACGGCGTCGACCGCGTCGGGGTATTTCTGCAAGAAGCGCAGCGCGCGCGCCGTCCCGTACGAGGCGCCGTAAAGGATCACCTTCTTGCCGTGCTCGCGCGTCAGATCGAGGAGGCGCGCGAGATCGTCGGCGTCGGCTGACGTCGTGAAGTGCGCGAGATCGTCGCCCCACTGCGCCTTCAACGCCTGGATGCAGGCGGGCCACTCGCTCGCGCTGATGTCCGCCCCGTCCTCCGAGCTCGGGTCCTCCTGGACCGGGCATTCGAGGCGGCTCGAGAGCCCGACGCCGCGGTGCTCGAGCACGTACCAGTCCACATCGGGCATCACGCGCTCCCATAGCTGGTCGATGAAGCCCGTGAACATGTTGCCGGAGTCGCCGGGGCCGCCTTGCAGGAGCCAGACCTGCGCCTTCGCCGCGCCGCCCGGCGCGAGGTGGCGCGATACGAAGACGGGCAGCGTCCCGCCGTCAGGCTTCGATGGATCGAGCGGCAGGGCGACCGTGGCGCACTCGGAGATGAAGTCGCCCGGGCAGCTTCCCCATTCGACCGCCGAGCTGCCGCCCGAGGCTCCATCGCCGTTCGTGCCAGGGCTGGCCTGGTCATCGCCGCCGGGGCAGCCCGCTGCGAACGCCGTGAACCCGAGCAACACGGGGAGGAGCCCCACCCGAAGGACAGTCTGTGTGATCATCTTCGTTGACCTCGCAATCACCGGAACGGACAAAGGCTGATCGGCGCGAGGTCTGCGCTGGCAATGACCACGGTGCCGGCGGCGTCGACGAGCGTGCGGATGTCGAGCGCCGTGCTGTGTGTTCCCGCGCGGCATGGCTCTGTTCAACGCCGGCCTCACTTTCTGTGCACCTGCAGCGGTCCGCAGCGCGCCATACGGCTGTCTGATGGTGAGACGTCGACGAAATCGTAGGAACCGTTGAACGGAACCAGCCGAGAGGGAACACACGGACATGGCACTCAACAAGCTCTCGATCCCGCTCTTCTGCATGGCATCTCTCGTCGCGGGTTGCCCGCGCGACTCTCCCGAGGAGGGCGACGCGGCGTACGGCAAGTTGCTCCAGGAGGGGGTGGACAGGATTCAAGCGAGCGGCATCGTCGCCGTGCATGCGGAGATGCTCGATGGCGACCGACGGATCCGCGCCCGGAGCGGCGTGGCGCAGCTCGACGGCGAGACGCCGGTCGACTTCGACAGCTACTTCCGGATGGGCAGCAACACCAAGACGTTCGTCGCCGTCGTCGTGCTGCAGCTCGCCGGCGAGGGCGCGCTGTCGCTGGACGACACGGTCGAGCAGTGGCTGCCCGGCGTCGTGTCGGGCAACGGCAATGACGGCTCGCTGATCACGATCCGCCAGCTACTTCAGCACACGAGCGGCCTCTATGACTACATCGGTCCGGCCGATCCGGACGGCCCGGATCCGCAGCCGTCCCTGGCCGTGCTGCGCTCCGCCGACGAGTACATGCAGCATCGGCTCGACCACATGGACGCGGAAGAGCTCGTGGCGCTCGCCCTGCAACACAAGCCGAGCTTCGATCCGGGGACGCAGTGGGACTACTCCAACACGAACTACGTGCTCGCCGGCATGATCATCGAGCGTGCCACCGGAAACCGCTGGAGCGAGGAGGTCGAGGCGCGCATCCTCGATCCGCTCGGCCTCGACCACACGTTCGATCCCGCCGATGAGCCTGATCTGCCTGCCCCGCACGCCGTGGCGTACCAGCAGTACGAGGTCGGCGGGCCGCTCATCGACGTCACGATCGCGAACCATACCATGGCCGGCGCCGCCGGCTCCCTCGTCACGACCACCGCGGATCTCGCGAAGTTCTGGCGGGCGCTGACCGAAGGATCGCTGCTCGATCCGGAGCAGATGGCGGAGCTCCACGAGACGGTCCCGGCGCCTGCCTTCGACCCGATCGCGCCCGGCACCGATTATGGCCTCGGCATCATGTGGATCCCGACCAGCTGCGGTGGAGGGTACTGGAGCCACGCCGGAGGCACGCTCGGGTACTCGACCCGGAACGCCGCGAGCGACGACGGCTCTCGCGTCATCGTGATGTCGCTGTCGACGTCGACCGACGACCCCGAGGCTTCGTACGCCACGACCATCGACACCTTCAAGATCATCGATCAGCTCATGTGCGCCGATTGAGCGTGGGCCCGGCGGCCGGAGCACGCGCGCGCGGGCGGCCGGATCACTCGGTCGTCATGGTGACCGTCGGGCTGGCGAGCGCTCCGTTGAACGCCGTCACCTGGTAAAAGGCTCGGGTGCTGCCCGCCCCTCATCGGGCCTTGTGGCGAACCGCGGCCTCTCGGTTCCCTGGCGAGCGGAGCTGGACTAGCGCGCTGAGTGTATGCAGAAGCCTCCGGCCCACGGTCGATAGCCGCCACGCTTGCGTTTCGGAGCGGCGTCATCGTCTGCCTTCGTAGGCTCTTCTGGCTTCGCAGGGCGCGGTCCGATGCGCTTGCGCCATGGACTCGCCGACGCGAGCACGCCAGCGTACTTGACGGGCTCTCGGCGCGGCGGGCGCGGAGCGCCGGACGAGCTTCCGGGCGACGCGGCTCCGCCGGCGCGGGCGAGCCTCGGTGGGGCAGCTCAGCCGAAGCGCAATCGACTCACGTCGGCCCACCCCTGGATCACGCGGCCCGTGCCCGCCGCGGCGCCCGGGGCCGACCCGCTCAGCACGACGTCGCGGTTGCCCCGCCATACCCGGCGCTTGAGCTGCACGATCTGGTACCCGTGCTCTATCTGACCGCCATCGACACTCTCGATCTCGGGCCCCTGCGAGCCATTGTCCACGGAGACGACCGTGAAGACATGCTCCGGGCCGCCGGCGTGGTTGTCGCCCACCAGCACCATGTCGCCGCGATCGGGGTGCGCCCCCTGCTTGAACGGGACCCACGCGTTCGCCGCGAGCGCGAGCTCCCTCAGCCGGCGTATGGCCGTTCCAGTCACATAGGGGGGGGTGAGCTGCCTGGCCTTCACCCCGAGCTCCCTCCAGATCCCGGCCACGACGAGTCCGCACCCCGAATCCGTCGCCAGTTCAGTCGCCCTCGCCTTGGTCTCTCCCGGCGCAATGAGCGCGATGTAACGAAGCCGGCTCTCCGGCTTGTTCGCGTCGGCGGTGAGCCCGACCACCCCGCGGGAGATCTCGACGGCTTTATCTCGAATCACGTTGGGATCCATCAAATTACCTCGTGCTGTTTGTGTGGTTCAATCATCTTCTTCAATGCGGATGAACAGGGATTGTCCTTGCGCCGCCTCGCCATCGCGTCGGTGTGCGACACGGCGTCGCCACGCCTCGCCGGCGGAGGCGTCACGTCCGTCACGCGGCCTTCGCCGTCGCCGCTTCCTCCCGTGCGTTCGCGTCCGTCGAGGACCCTTTCGGCCTCTCGCCCGACGCGGGCGAGAGGCGTGCTTCGCCGTGGAGGACTGTCTGCGACAGCTCGTCCAGCTGCTTCGCGATCGCGGCCACGTCGCCGCTGCGCGACATCTCTCGCTGCAGCTCGGCGAGGCTGGCGGCCATCCTCATGCGCCCCTGCAACTCCTGCAGCGCGAGCCGCGCCTTGAAGGCTTGCTCGTGCGCGGCGGTCGCCTCCTCGATGCCTCCTCGCAGCAAGGTCTCCACGGCTTCCACCATGCGGTTGAGCAGGCGGTGCACCGCCGACGACGAGAATCCGCCGAGCAGGGCCAGGGCGGCTGCGCTCAAGTGCTGCTCGGATGCGATGGCGTCGGTCCCGCTCATCGGACTGAAGCCCACGTTGAGCAGCGTGGCCAAGGTCAGGCCCGCGATGATCCCGATCATGAACCGTGTCCAGTAAGCCCACTGATAGCGGGGATCGAAGGTCCCCGTGCGCAGATCTCGCTCTATCTTCGAGAGCCCCGCGAACGACGCGCCGAGGCCCGCCGCCGAGAGGTAGAACAGCTCGTTGACGAGCAGCGGTATGCCCGACGCCTGAAAGATGTTCCCGTATTTCGAGGAGTTCGTGTACTCGGACAAGCTGAGGCCGATGAAGGAGACGAGCGCGATGACCCCGGCGGCAGCCATCGAGCCCACGATGGGGAGGAACCGGCCCGCCGCGCCGCGGCGCCTGGTCAGCGCTCGGATCGCGGACGGGTGCGCGGGAGCGATGGCGTGCGTGAGCGCCTCATGGGCCTCCAGGAGCCTGGCGATCTCCACCCGGCTCCCGTGCTCGTCGAGCGCGTCGAGCACGGACAGGACGGAGCGGGGCAGCTTGACTCCCGCGGAGAGCGCATGCCTCGCCATGTCGTTCACGTCCTCGGCGAGCTGATCGCGGAGCAAATGCAGGGGTGGAACATACGGGTGTTTGTCGGCAGCTGTCATGGGACCATCCATGGTATTCCAGGCGATGTTGGCATCACTCGAGGCGTCCGATAGAGGGCTCGTGCGTCTCCTCGCGCCCGCCGCGCCGGCGGCGTCGAGCCGTCGAGGTCACTCGTAGACGCCGAGATCAAGGGCTTCGGTGAGCTTGTTCGAGAACATGCGGCGCGCGCTCTCGTCGGGGAGGAGCTTCTTCCGCGCGGCCTTCCATCGCGCGAGCCGGCCGGTGTGCTGGTACTGCGCGAGGACCTGATTCCGCGCGGCAGCGAGCTCCGCGTCCCCGAGCCGCGCGTCCTCCGCGGCGATGGGCCGGACGGGCAGGCATTGCCCCCAGTGGAACGTGTGCGGGATCTTCGACTCGCGCAGCCTGCGCCAGAGCTCGCGGAGCGCGTCCTTGGCTCCCTGCGTCGCGGTCATCGGCGTCTCGATGACAGCCGTGACGGGCTCGAAGAGCGTCCAGCCCAGCGTGGCCCGCGTCTGCTTGACGTATCGGAGCGCGTACGCCCCGTTGAAGCTCGTCTTCTTCGCCACGTCGAATGCGATATGGAAGAACCTCCCGAGGTCGCTCGGGTGCAGGCCGATCTCCGTGCTATAGCCGTCGACCACCGCCCGGTCCATGTCGATGCGCTTCTTGGTGGGGCCGAAGATGTTCTGGGGCAGGTCGACGAAGGAGCGCTGGTCGAGGGGGAGCATATCCCTGATGTTCTTGCCGATGACGCGCCCGAGCTCGCGCTGCGGGAGCCCATGTACGCCGTCGCTGAGGACGTTGAGGGCGCTCAGCAGCCCGGTCATGCTCCACTTGTCGGGGCCCGGCGAGCGCGGGTCCGTGTCGTGGGGGACCTTGTCCATGTAGCGCAGGTAGGCGTGCTGTGTGTATGGATTGACGATGACCTCGAAATGGAAGAGCTCCCCGAGGTCGGAAGCGAGCTTGAGCTTCTGCTTGAGGTTCGGGAAATCGGGTTTCATGATATTCGCCTCGAGATCCTCGTACTTCCAATCGGCGGCGAACACGCGGAGCTTGTACTGCGGCACGCAGCGCAGGACGAACGCGTGGATGATACCGAAGCTGCCGAACGAGACGAGGGCCGCGGCGAAGAGCTCATCATCCTGCAAGAACTGACTGACCCCGAGCTCGTCGCGGAGCTTCTGGGTCGATATGGGATCGTTCGCTCGCTCCAGCCACACGCTGCCCGAAGCGGTGAGCAGGTGGATGGCAACCACGTAATCCGACATGGCGCCCACGTTGAACGCGGACCCGTGCGTCCCCGTGCTGACGGCGCCCGCGATGGTCTGCCCCTCGCTGGCCCCGGTGGTGGGGAGCGCGAGGCCCTTGTTGCCGAGTCTGTCGTGGAGGTCGCGGATGCGCGCGCCGCACTGCGTGAGCACGAGCTGGTCGGGGTGTTTCGCCACCGAATCGTCAGCTGACAACCCCACGTTGATGTTATTGGTCTCGATCGTGTTCACCATGTAGTCGTTGCAGACGGCCGATTCCGAGAGTGACCATGACCCGCCGTATGCGCGGATCTTCCGGTCCTCTCTCGCGGCGTTCGCGATCAGTTCCTGGTATTGGCTCACCGTCTCTCTGAAGTAGATGCTACCACTTGTGCTCGATACATATGGTTTGCAGATCCCTCGCGGCTTGATCTGGATGTTGCCGAAAAAATTGATCCATTGCTTGCTCGGCGCGATCACGCCGTTATTGGTCTTCATGGTGTGCCTCCGCGGTCAGTCTATGTCAACGTGGTGGTGTGTGACGGCGCAGTCCCAGTTGATCATCATGGGCACGACGGTCCCCAGGGAGATGGTCGAGATCAGAATGAAGCCCATGTTAGTGCTCGCCGTGACCCGGCTGGGCGGCGCGTCGTTCGCGCACGAGGGCGGCCCGTCGTCCCCTGGTTCGTTGACGTTCACGGCGCTGGTCTCGATCAAACCCCAGAACAGCGACCATGAGGTCGCCGTCCGCCCGCCGTCCTGGGGCGTTATCCCCGGATCGGCGTTGCCGGCGTTCGAGATCACCGCGGCGTGATAACAACCAGTCATCGAGAGCCCGAGCAGCAGGGCGAGGCCTCGGCGCATGCGCCGGTGTCGCGAAGCGCCCGGTGGGCGAGATCGAATTGCGGTCATTTCTTCCTCCAACACAAGGACGCACAGGACATCGCTTCCGCGTGGACCTGCTCCAGAGACAAGCGCGCGAGGCGCGGCTCCCCGCCCACGGCACCCTCGCCCGGCAGGGACCGTCCGCCGCGCGTCCTTCGCCCCGCACATCCTTCACGCTCCGTGCCAACCCTGATAATGTCATGGCGCCCACGACGGGCTGAAAGGTCGAGAGCGATGACTGCGCGAGCGGCAAGTGAAGCGGCGCTGGAACAGTCCCTGCGCGGGCGCTACGAGCTGTGCCGGAAGCTGGGGTCCGGCAGCTTCGGCGACGTCTACGAGGCGCTTCAACGCACGACCGGCCAGAGGGTGGCCGTCAAGGTGCTGCGGTGCCCCGACGGCGAGCCCATGGCGCGCCTCAAGCGGCTCATCGCGCGGTTCGAGCGGGAGATGCAGCTCTGCGCGCAGCTGCACCACCCGAACATCGTCCGCCTCCTCGACTCCGGCCATGCGGGTGAGCTCATCGTTTATTCGGTCTTCGAACTCGTACCCGGCGAGAACCTCGCCGCGATCCTCGCCGCCGAGCGGCGGCTGCGCCCCGCCGAGGCGCGCCACCTGCTCGTGCAGGTGCTCGACGCCCTCGCGTGCGCACACGCGCAGGGCGTGGTCCACCGCGACCTCAAGCCCGAGAACATCATGGTCGTACCGACCGGCGCGCGGCGGAACGCGGTCGTGCTCGACTTCGGCATCGGCGCGTTCGCCGAGGGCACACGTAGCGGTGAAGGCCGCATCACCCGGACCAACGAGTGGCTCGGGACGCCGGTCTACGCCGCCCCCGAGCAGCTCCGCGGCGAACGGCCCGAGCCCCGCTCGGATCTGTATGCCTGGGGCCTCGTCTTCCTGGAGTGCCTGACGGGCGAGCGCTCCATCCGCGGCGGGAGCCTCGCCGACGTGATCCACAAGCAGCTCTCGTCGGACCCGATCCCCGTCCCGCCGTGGCTCGCCGCGCACCCGCTGGGGCGGGTTTTGCGGCGCGCCACGGAGAAGGACCGCGCGGCGCGCGACGTGACCGCCGAGGGCCTGCTCGCCGAGCTCGAGAGCTGCGATGTGCGCGGGCTCGAGGCCCCCGCCGGCGCGGCTGCCGAGGCGATGTTCCTGGCCGCCACGGTGACGCTCGACGTCGCGTCCGAGCAGAGCTCGTCTACCCCCGAGCGCCCGCCGTCCCTGACGAGCGCCCCGTCCGCGGGCGCTCGTCCCCAGGAAGGTGAGCGCCGCCAGGTCACGGCCGTCTGCTGCACCCTCTCGACAGCGGGCGGCAGCTCGGGGGCCGACGACATCGAGGTGCTCGACGCGATGCTCGCCGCGGAGCAGAGCGCGTGCGCGGCGGTCGCGCGGCGCTTCGGCGGTCACGTCGGAGGCGCGCTGAGCAACACCGTGCTCTTCTTCTTCGGCTACCCCGCCGCGCGCGAGGACGACGCCCGGCTCGCGGCGCGCGCGGCCCTCGCCATGGTCGCCGCGGTGGGCGAGCGCCGGGCGCAGACCGCGCCGCGGAGCGGGGCCCAGGTGAACATCCACGTCGGTATCCACACTGGCCTCATGGTGCGTCGCGACGGCGCGCCGCTGCCGGGCCTCGACCACCTCGGCGGCGCGACGTCCCAGGCGGCCGCCCAGCTCGCCGCCCTGGCGCAGCCCGGCGAGGTGCTCGTCAGCGGCGAGACCCGGCGCCTTCTGCGGGGTCAGTACACGTTCGAGCCGCGCGGCGCGCCCGTGGACGCGGGAGCGCGGTCCGACGTCTACCGCCTGCGCGAGGGCGCCGAGGGCACCGGGACGAGCGATCTGCCCCTCGCGGGCCGGCGGCGCGAGCTCGAGGCGCTGCTCGAGCGCTGGGGCAAGGTGCGTGGCGGCGCGGGGCAGGCCGTCCTGCTCACGGGAGAGCCGGGGATCGGCAAATCACGCCTCTCCCGCGCCTTGCGCGAGCGGCTCCGCGGCGAGCCGCACACCTATCTCGAAGGGCGCTGCGCCCCCGACACGACGAACAGCCCGCTCCATCCGTTCGTCGGCGTGCTCGAGCGCCTCATCGATCCCGAGCGCCAGCGCTCGCCCGAGGCCCGGTCGGCGCGGCTCTCGGCCCTGCTGTCGGAGCACGGCTTCGCGCTCGACGCGGCGCTCCCGCTCTTCGCGCCGCTGCTGTCGTTACCGCTGCCCGCGGGGTGCGCGCCGCTCGCGGTGCCGCCGCAGAAGCAGCGGGAGATGACCCACGACGCCGTGCTGTCCTTGCTCGTCGAGATGGGCGAGCGCGTGCCCGTCGTGCTCCTCGTGGAGGACCTGCACTGGGCCGACCCGAGCACGCGCGAGCTGGTCGCAGCGCTCGTCGGAGAGGCCGGGTTGGGCCGCGTCCTCGCCCTGTTCACCAGCCGGCCGGAGTTCTCGCCGCCCTGGTCGCCCTCGGCGGCGCTCACCATCCAGCTCGATCAGCTGGAGCCCTCCGACGTCGCGCAGATGACGGCGGCCCTCGCGGGAGGTCGCGCCACGCCGCGGGAGCTGAGCGAGCACATCGCCGCCCGCACCGATGGGGTGCCGCTCTTCGTGGAGGAGCTCGTGCGGACGATGCTCGAGTCCGGCGCGCTGGTGGAGCGGGACGGCGCCCTCCGCCTCGCGCGCGCGGCCGCGGATCTGGGCCCTCCGAGCACCCTCAGGGACCTGCTCACGGCGCGGCTCGATCGGCTGGACCGGGCCAAGCAGACGGCCCAGGTGGCCGCGGCGATCGGACGGGAGTTCAGCTTCCAGCTCCTGCGCGCGGTGCTCCCGATCGAGGAGGAGACGCTCCGCGAGCACCTCGACGCGCTCGTCGCGGCCGACCTCGTCCATCGCAGGCGGCGCCTGAAGAACCCGGCGTACACGTTCAAGCACGCGCTCGTGCAGGACACCGCCTACGACTCGATGCTGCGGGACCGGCGGCGCGAGATCCACGAGCGCATCGCCCGCGCCCTCCAGCGGGACTTCCCCGCGGTGGTGGACGAGCACCCCGAGACGCTGGCGTGGCACTTCGAGCGGGCCGGGCTCCACGACGAGGCCACCGCGCATTTGCTGCGGGCGGGCCAGCACGCCTTGCGCCGCTCGGCCTATGTCGAGTCCACGACGCTGCTCTCGCGCGGCCTCGAGCTCGTGGCGCGATCGGCGGGGGAGGCGTGGGCGCTGGGCCGCGAGCTCGAGCTGCGCGTGGCGCTCGCAGGGGCGCTCGTGTCCTCGAGGGGATACTGTACGACGGAGTACGAGGCGAACGGGCTGCGAGCGCGTGAGGTCTGCCGCGAGCTCGGCGATCCGCCCGAGGTCATCTTCGTGATCTATGGCCTGTGGGCCTTCCACCTGGTGCGCGGCGACGTGCAAGAAACCGAGCTCTACGTGCAGGAGATGCGCGAGCTCGCGGAGCGCTGGCGATCTCCGGAGGCCCTGCGCACCAACTACTACCTGACCGCCACGACCGCTCATTACAGCCAGCGGTACGACGAGGCGCGGGAGTCGTTCCGCCGCGTGCTGTCGCTCTACGACCCGAAGATGCACGCGGACATGGTCCGGACCTACGGCGACGACCACGGCTTCATGGCGCAGTGCTACCTGCATCTCAACCCGCTGATCCTCGGCGACGTATCGGAGTCGCTGCGCCTCGAGGAGCAGACGCGCGCGCTCGCCCAAGAGCTCGCCGACCCGCTCGTGCATATCATCGCGAGGACGTTCGAGATCAGCAGGTGTTACCTGCTCCGTGACGACGCGGGGCTGGCCGCCAAGGCCGAAGCGGCGCTCGCGTTCGACGCGGTGCACGGATGGTCGGCGTACGTAGACATCGCGCACGGCCTGGTCCTCGTTCGACGAGGGGAGACGGAGGCAGGGCTCGCGCAGCTGCGCGCGGGCTTTTCCAGCCTCGAGCGGGAGGACATATGGGCGAACCGCTCGCATTACACGCTGTATCTCGTCGAGGCGCTCCTCCTCTCGGGGCACGTCGACGAGGCGCTGCAGCGCATCGACGCCACGGTCGCTGCGGCTTCTGGCAAGATGGACAAGTCCGGTGTCCCGACGCTGCTCCGGGTGAAGGCGAACCTCCTGGCCGCCGCCGGCGACATCGACGCCGCCATCGCCGGCTACCGGCAGGCGCTCGCGCTTGCGGAGGCCCAGTGCAGCCGCTGGGTGGCGCTGGACATCGCGCTCCACCTGGCGCGCGCCCTCGCCGACGCGGGGCAGCACGACGAGGCGCGCGTGCGCCTCTCCGAGGCGCTCTCGTATATCCGGGGTGCGGAGGGCTGGCCGACCTACGAAGACGCCGTGGCGCTGCTGGCCGCCCTCGGCGAGGGGGATCACGCGAAATCGAAGGAGGCGCCGACCGCGTAGCGATAAGACAGATCCTTGCGGCCTTCCGAGCCGTCCCAGCCTGCGCGGCGGAAGATGATGCGCTCCCAGGCGCCCGTCACAGGCGCCTTTCCCTGCCGCACGAGGATGTAATCGAGCTCGGCGACGCGCCCGGTGCGGTCGATCGCCAGGTCGTTGCGCCGGATGTCGTCGTCGAGTGTGATGCGGTCCTCGGGGCCGTTCTCCGCGGCGAAGGTCGCGAGCATCTGCCGGTACACCTCCGTCTCGGCGGAGGCCTCCCCGGCGCGGCGCGGGGTGGAGAAGTCTCCGCAGAGGAACAGCGGCGCTTCCTGGCTCGTCGCCGGACCGATGAGCTCGCGTGCGATCTGCTGCATCTGCTTGTTGCGGACCTGCTGCTTCGCCGGTTGGTAGCCCGGGTCGTCGTCCCCTTGCAGGTGCGTCGCGATGATTTGGAAGGCGCGCCCGTCGACGGCTCCCTTCAAGAGCATGGCGCCCTTGCGGGACATGATCTCGGCGCCGAAGGCCACGTCGTCGAACTGAATCTCGTGGTGGTCGGAGAGCGGCAGCCGGCTGAGCACCCACACGCCGCCGTTGATCTTGACCGAGACGCCGGAGCTGTTCACCGGTCCATAACGGTACGGGTAACGCGCTTGGAGCTTGCTCTCCAGGACGCCGCGCGCAGCGCCGTCGAACGCCTTCTCGAGGCACAGGATGTCGAAGTCGCGGCCGAGCAGCTCGTCGGCGATCGCAGCCGCCCGGGCCTTGTTGCACGGGCTGATGTCGTGAAGCAACCAGGGCATCATCCAGATGTTCCAGGTGAGCAGGCGGAGCGTGGGCATGGTCAATCCACTCGCTGGAGGTGGGTTTCGGGGTCCGAGCGGCCTCGCTAGCCAGGATCGTGCCGAGAGCTGCGCTCCAGGCGTCCGGCTTCTTCATTGGCAGGGCCTGCATCCTGTACGTCGACATCCTCAGGGGGCGTATCCGGTGGCAAGAGCGCGCACCTCGTGCGTCCCGCCGGTGACGAGGGCGACATGGAGGGCTGCGGCATGTAGCCTCCACGAGGACCCTGCTCGCCATGGTCATCGAGGTCACTGCATCGTCCGGCGGTGGCCGACTCCGTGCGGCGGGGCGACCAGGCCGGCATCAGGTGTCCGGCTGAGCACTCCGGGGCGAAGCGCGGCCGCGTCCTCCGGGAGCGGGAGCGGGAGCGTGAGCCGGCCGGGCGAGCGCGCGGGCAACTTGTTGCCGGCGGCCGGCGACTATTTGTCCGGCAACTGCAGGCCCCGGCAAAGATTTGCCCGGCAGGGATCGACGAGCGCGGGGCCGCAGGAACCTCCCGCGCCGGGCTACGCTCCAGGCAGCGCCAGGCGTATCGAGGCCCGAGTCCGGCCCTTGCTACAAGGCCCGTATCCAATTGACCGCGCGCACGGCGTCCACGAAGCCGAAGCCCATGTCGAAGTCGAAGCCCGGGGCTCCGGGGACCGGCCTGGGACCGATGTCGCCTCCGAAGTTCCGCAGCCGCATGTCATCCGCGGTGACCCTCAGCGCCAGACATATGGTAGAAGACCAGGTCCATGTCGCTCCGCGAGCCACGCTCGCCATTGGCCGAGATCGACGGTTGATCCCAGTTGAACGGCACCACCACGATCGTGCCCGCGCTCGCCGAGACACGCTGCAGGTCGTCGACGCCCGCACCCGGATCGAAGTCGTGACGCCGCCCGTCGGACGGACCGAGGCGGCCGGCGTCGTGAAATCGCGCCTCATAGGAGTGGCGTTCGGCATTGCCAGCGGCCGAGGCGCGTAGGTAAAAGAAGCCGGATCGCAGCGCGAGGAAATAGCAAACCGAAATGGTGGGACCGCGAGCGTCGTGATGGCTCGGTCCTGGGTCGAAAGAGCGTGGTCCGGGCGGCGCCGAGCGCGCTACGAACAACGCGAGCGTGCTGCTGAAATAGGGCGACGGCACGTTCGCCGGCGCGCGTAGCTCTTCAGACCGGCTCGCCGGCGCCGTCGGCTGCCGCGCCGGTCGCCGGCGGGGCGGTCGGCGCGGGCGGGGCGCCGCTCGTGGCGTCGTCCTTGGCGTCGCCCTTGGCGCCGCCCTGGGCGCGCCGCGCGCCGGCCTCGCGGTGCACGTCGAGCGGGCGGAGGGCCTTCCGGACGGCCTCGACGGTCGCGGGCTCGTCCTCGTCGACCATGGCGGCGACCTTCGTCGCGTAATTGACGATGGCCGTCTGGATGGCGCGCACGTGCGTGGCGAGGTTCGATGTCGCGGCGGCCTCCTTCTGGAGCTTGTCCCGCACCATCGCGTCGTAGCGCGGCAAGACATTGCCGATCTGCTCGAGGAACTCGGGCCCGGCGAGCGCGTCGATCTCCGGCTTCAGGCCCGCCTCCTCGATGTGCGCGAGGATGGATGCCATGACCGTGTTCTGCACGGAGTACTCCGCCGTGAGGAACGAGAGGCCGTCATCGCCGAAGAGCTCGTTGACCAGCTCTCCGGCGCGCCGCGCCTGCGGGAAGCGCGCTTCGGGCAGCATCGAGGTCGCGATGAGGCGCATGCGCAGCGCCCCGAAGCTCCCGTCGGCCTCCCGGTCGAGCCCCCGCACGTCGTCCTCGGAGAGGGCGCCGTTCACCCGGCGGCGCGCGGTGAGCGCCTTCTGGCCTGCCTCCCCGGCGGCCTTCGCAGCGAAAGCTGCCGTAGATGCTCCACGCCGCCGGTAGCTCGCACGACGCGTCCGGCGGGTCGCACAGGCAGGCAGGGCATGGGCGCGGCGCCCCCGCCGTGAAGTCCGCGCGGCCTTCGAAGGCGACGATGGGCGCCGCGGCGGGGCAGTCCGGCGCTCGGTCCTCCGGGCCGATCCAGAGCAGCGCCGGCTCGGACCAGCCGAACGGCTCCCTCGGCACGCATTGCCCCGGACAGGCCGCCGGTGTGCCGGTGTCGAGCTCGGGGACCGTCGCGCTGTCGAAATCGGCGCCGGCATCCCCGTCCGCGCAGGCGTCGCCTGCGTCAGCACCGGCATCGCCGCACGCGTCGGCGCCGTCGCCGCCATCCACGGGCTCCTCCGTCACAAGGCATGGATGGTCGTAGAACCCAGGCACGGGATCCCAGGGGCAGTCCCATGCCTCTTGCGCTCCGCAGCCACCAGCCCAGATCCCCAGCACGACGGCCGTGGCGCCCGACCCCATCACCATCCCGCCCGTCACCCGTCGAGCCCATCGCCTCATCGTCTCACCTCGGTCACTCCGCGGCGCAGCCGTCGCGCGCGCAGCGCTATGGCGCGAGCGCCTCGGCAGGGAACCACATCAAGAAGGACGCGAGAAGCCCCCTCAGGCTCATGGAGGCTTGCGGGGTGATGGTGGCTCGCGGGGTTACGTTCCGAGAATCATCGTTTCTTTCTCAGGATCTCCTGCGCAAGAAAATCGTGTGCCGCCCGCTTCAGCGGGGTGAACCCCGGTCACAGGAAGCCCCCATCGCACCGAGAGCCCGCGGCAGGCGCATGGGCGGCCGGTCCCCGACGGGCCTGGTCGATTTCGCAACGGAACACGGAGACGCCACGTAATCGATAGGCGGGCGTCGGCGAGCGAGGCGGCTGCAAGCGCAGCCGGCGGACCGGACGGCCCCGGGCCTTCTTTTTTCTGCCCCACGTACGATTTCGCCACAATCCAGCCCGCCTCGCGGGAAGAAGCGGCGATGACGGAGCCTCAACCCCCTCGGCCTCCGCTGGCCCCCGTCCACGACGCCGACCCCGGACCGGCAGCCGACGCCGGCTCGAGCACTCCCCCCGAGATCGCGCTCAATCCGTCACCGCGTCTGGGTCACGCGCGTGAAAACGAGCGTGCCTGATCGATTTTGCAGCGAAGCGCGGGGGCTCCGGGGAACTCGCGCGCATGGACGCGTCCTTCGAGGAGCGGCGATGGCTCGCCGTAGAGTTCGACACCGGCGTGCTGCGGCGTGCCGCCGGAATACCCACTCTCCATCGCGAACGCTCACCCCGCGGTCTCGCCGCCCATCGAGGCCCTCGTCGCGGAGCGGCGCCTGATCGCGGCCGTGCTCGTCGCTTGCGGCGTCCACGCGCGCGATTGTGAGGATGTGCTCCAGAACGTGCTCATGGCCGCCTGGAGAGCCGTCCAGGAGGGCAGATACCGCCCTGATCCGCGGGCCGATCCGCGCCGCGCGCTCCAGGGCTGGCTGCGCGGCATCACGTGGCGGCAGGCGGGCCATCACCTGGGGCGCGCCCACGTCCGCCGAGAGGTCCCGGTCGACGAGCCGCGCGCGCTGGTCGACGAAGGCTGCGTCGACCTGGAGGAGAGGCTCCTGGCCCGCGCCGCGCTCCGCGCGCTCGTCGAGCTGCCTGCGCACCACGGCGAGCTCCTCCTCGCCGCGGCAGGTCCCCAGACCATCACCGCCTACGCCAGGGCGCACGCACTGAACCCGGCCACCACCGCCCGAAGGCTGCATGTCGCCCGAGAGGCGCTCGCCGCGCGGATCGCGCGGGGAAGGAGCGGCCGCCGAAGATAGCGACTTCCTGAGCTCCCGCCCGTTCGCCACCGAAGCGGGGTGCATACGCCCGAGCGGCTGGACCCTGCCCGCCGGCCGGGCGCGGACGGGCCCGCAACATCACCGCTCCCTGGAGGTGGCCGCCTTTCTGGCCGCGACGATCCGGTAGGACAGGCGGCCGAGCGCATACTCGAGCCCGCGCTCGAGGCTGCCGCGCGTGGTGATGCGGCCGAGGTCGACGTCGAGCCCGACCAGCGTCTGCGCCGCGGCGGGGCCCATGCCGACGAGCACGCTCTCGCAGCCGAGCAACGCCGCGGCTTGCACCGTGCGCAGCAGGGCCTCGGCGGCCATGGTGTCGACGAGCGGGACGCCCGTCACGTCGATGATCACGAAGCGCGCGGAAGCGTCGCTGATCGCGGCGAGGACGCTCTCGGTGACCTGCGCGGCCCGCTCCTGGCTCAGCGCGCCGACGAGCGGAAGGAGCAAGACGCCCTGCCAGATGCGCACGACCGGCACCGCGAGCTTCTCGAGCAGCGTGCGCTGCGCCTCGATGATCCCGAGCTGCGCGCGATTCTCAGCCTCGAGCCGCTCGGCCGCGACGAGCTTGCCCTTCATGTTCGTGATGTCCGTGATGATGCCGCAGAGCCCGACCACCTGCCCGGCGTCGTCGCGCATGGGGTACTTGCGTGTCCACATCGTCCGCTCGACGCGGTCGCCGCCGGTGACCACCTCCTGGTTCTCGTCGGGCTCGCCCGTGTTCACGACGAGATCGTCGTGCTCCCAGAAGACGTCGACCTGCTCGGCGGGCCAGAACCCCCTGTCGTCCTTGCCGATGAGCTCCTCCCGCGGATACCCGATGAGCTTACAATACGCCTCGTTGACGGCGACCCAGCGGTGCGCCCGGTTCTTGACGAACATGGGATCGGGAAAGGTGTCGATGATGCGCTGGAGCAGCTCGACGCGGCCCCAGGTGAAGGGATCGACGAGGAGGCCAGTCATCGCAACTCCGCTGAAAACATGCGCCCCGATCGTATACCAAGGAACGCCCTCCTGCTCAAGGGCTGCTCCGGCCGCCCGGCAACTTCGGCTTCGCGCTCACCGGATCGAGGGGACGCTCACGCCGAGCGGGTTTCGCGCGCGGACGCGCGCGGACGACAGAGTGATAGGTCTTACCTTTCTGCGGGGCGCCATCGGCGTAACCCGCCGTCACGAGGGCGGCCGCCACCGCGGTGTGAGGGCCGCCGCTCGCGCTCGCCCGCAGGACGTCGTATCCGCTCGCGACGGGTTCGCTGCGAGCGGGCGGGTGCGGGGGCATGCGCGTCGACCTTGGCGGGCTGCTGGCCCCACGTGAGACGCATGCAGAGGGAGGGACCAGCAGCTGGGCTCGGCCGGGAGTGCCCCCAACTTTCGAGGCAAGCATGCTCGCGCCGATCGCGGCCGGCATCGCGGGTGCACCCTCGGTCCCTTGCGTTGCACAAGCCTCCGACAGCGTCTGTGCACGTTAACATCCCTGCAAATGCGATCGCTGCCCCCTATGCCGGCGGGCCAATCACCACGGTGTGGGCAGACAAGGACATCTTTCATCGGCGGCTCGCCGGACGTCTGCGAGAGCTCGATCGTGCATCTCAACACCTTTGCGTAGAAGGCGAAGTCTTCTTTCGTCGTACCGTCGCTGCGCGCCCGGCGCGCTGCGCGAGAAAAGTCCACCTGAGCGGTGCGGCAGCGCGCGGACACTACGAAAGAGACAAAATCGACTTGAGAGGATCGACAAAGTGGGGAATAACCTCGACGGCGCTGGCGGGTCGGGCCCTCGTCCGCCATCCCACCGCCCGACCCCGGCGGGACCCTACGTCACGACCCCCTCACGAGGAGCGTTCAACATGCGTCTACGCACCGCACGTCACACGATCTCTTTGGCCTTGTTCGCAGCGCTGCCTTGGGCGCTCGCCGCCTGCGGCAGCGACGGCGGAGGATCGGATGCTACCGGTTCAGGAGGAAGCTCTTCAGTCGGCACGGGGAGCGGCAGCGGCACCGGAGGGGCGTCGACGGTCAACGGCAGCACGTCCTCTTCGGGCGGTGCCCCGACGGGGACGGGCGGCGGCGCGACGACGGGTGAAGCCAGCAGCGGTGGTGGGGGCCCGGTCGGGACGGGCGGAGCGCCGGGGACCGGTGGTGCCGGTGGCGACGGCGGCAACGCCGTGAGCGCCGAGTGGGGCGAGGTGGAAAACCCGGGTGCCGGGTGCACCGTCGGACCGATGCCGAGCGTCGGCTCGCTCACGGCGAACGCGAAGCTGCCGGACCCCTTCAAGAAGATGGACGGCACCCGCATCGCCGACAAGAGCGAGTGGGCCTGCCGGCGCGAAGAGATCCTCCAGCAAGCCTACAAGTTCATCTACGGCGACAAGCCCGTCCCGGCAGAGGGGGCCGTGTCCGGTACCGTGAGCGCCAGCAGGATCACGGTCCAGGTCAACGATGGCGGCGGCAGCGGCTCGTTCAACCTCACCGTGGACATGAACGGGGCGACGGCGCCCGCCCCGGCCATCATCGGCTACGGCGGCCTGAGCGGCATGCCGGTCCCGAGGGGCGTCGCGACGATCACCTTCACCGCGGTCGAGTCGCAGGGCGGCAGCGGCGCGAAGAACGGGCCGTTCTACAGCGTGTACGGCTCGGACCACCCCGCGGGCTACCTCACGGCGCAGGCCTGGCAGATCAGCCGCGTCCTCGACGTCTTGGAGCAGAACCCCGGCGTCATCGATCCGCGCCGGGTGGGTGTGACGGGTTGCTCGCGCTGGGGCAAGGGTGCCTTCGTCGCCGGCGCGCTCGACAACCGCATCGCCTTGACCATCCCGGTGGAGTCGGGTCTCGGGGGCACGGTCGGCCTGCGCCTCGTCGAGGTGCTCGATAGCTACAGCGGCTCCGAGTGGCCCTATCACAGCATCAGCTACGTCCGCTGGCTCTCGGAGGTCGCGCTCGGTCAGTTCACCACGGGCAACAACGCTGGGGCCGACAACACGAACAAGCTCCCCGTCGACATGCACGAGATGATGGGCCTCATCGCTCCGCGCGGCCTCTACATCGTGGACAACCCGAGCACCATGTACAACGGGCTCGATCGGAACTCGGCGTGGGTCACCGCCAACGTCGGCAAGATGATCTTCGAGGCGCTCGGCGTCGGAGACCACATGGCCTACACGGGCGCGGGGGGGGGGCACTGCACCTGGCGCTCGCAGTACACGGCGTCCCTCAACGCCATGATCGACAAGTTCCTGCTGGGCAAGGACGATGCGGCGACGGGCAATTTCGCCACGGACCTGCCCAACAAGCCGAACCACCTGGACCACATCGACTGGACACCGCCGACGCTCACCGGCGAGCTTTGAGCGGGCGCGGGAGGGAACGCATGAATCATCGCTTGTTCCAATCGCTCGGGGTCGCCCTGGCGCTGACGCTCGGCGCTTGCGGCTCTGATCAAGGTGGTGACGCCACGGGCGGCACCGGAGGTGGCGGCGCCTCGGGCGGCGCGGTGAGCTCGGGCGGCCAGAGCCCCGCGGGGGGCACCGGCGGCACGCAAGCGACCGGCAGCGCCTCATCGGGCGGCGGCGCGGCGTCGACCGGCGGGGCGGGGCCGGGCGGCGGTGGAGGCGGAGCGGCCACCGGCGGAGGGCAGGGGTCGGGCGGCGCGCCGGGCGGCGAGTGCACGCGCGAGCTCCTGGATGGCCTCCTGGACGACTACTTCGCCGCCCTCGCCGCCGGGGATCCTTCCAGCCTACCCCTGGCAGAGGGCGTGAAGTTCACCGAGAACGCCGTGCAGGCCGAGGTCGGCGCGACGGACTTCTGGAGGAACGCTGGGGAGGTGAAGCATTCGCAGCGCGCCCTGGATACCGAGGCGTGCAGCGTCGGCGCTCAGGCGGTGATCCCGGAAGCCGGGATGGATCTCCCCGTCGCCCTCCGCATCAAGGTGGAAGGCGGGGAGATGACGGAGATCGAGACGATCGTCGTCCGCCCGGGCGACTACACGGCGTCCTTCGCGGTCGACTCGGATCCCGCCGCGATCATCGCCATCGCGGACGACATCGGTTGGCACGACGAGGTCCCGGTGGCCGAGCGGGCCACCCGGGAGGAGCTGACGAGCTGGATCGACAAGTACTTCCGCGCGTTCCCCTCCGGCGTCTGCGACGTCACGGGCGCCTGCAGGCGCTTGGAGAACGGCGGCGGCAACTTCTCTTGCCGCACCGGAGCCTCCTGCAACGCGGGCGATCCCGGGGCGGGCGGCACCTTCATCCCGCGCGTCATCCTGGCCGACGAGGTGCGCGGCATCGCCGTCGGTCTCACGAACTTCGACTTCATGACGGACGGGCATCTGGACATGCATATGATCAAGATGTCCGGCGGTCAGGTGCACGCCGTCCACGCCATCCTGCGCGACACGAACGGCATGTCCGGCTGGGAGTGACGGCGACCTCCCTCGCCGCTCGCGTCGAGCGCGTGGCGGCCAGGCAGCCTGCCGATGCGCGAGAGCTTCAGCGGGTGTAGCCGAGCGCCACGTCGATCGCGGTCTGGTAGGCGTCGCGGTGAGCGGCCGTCCAGACCGCGGGGCCGCGGGCGGCGTCGTCGGTGGTGATGCGGTAGATCAGCGCGCGGACGAGCATCTGGCCCCATTCCGGCAGGTGTGCCCACCGCGCGGCCAGCTCGGGCCTGGCGTCGTACCAGCACAGGGCGTCGACCACCGCGACGGCCGCCGCCCACGCCGGTGGTCGCCAGTACACCGGCCAGTCGATGATCGCGGGCGAGAGCCCGTCCGCGAACATCACATTCCCGAGCAGGTCACCGTGCACCACCTGCGCCGTCGACGCGATCGGCCGGCGAGCCTCGAACAGCGCCCCGACCAACTCCTGGTACGCCGGACTGCCGCCCGCCGGCTGCTCAGCCCAGGCCACGCGATCGCCGTACGTCCAGGGATTGTCGCGTACATCCAGGAACGCCGGCCGGGGCAACGCCGCAAGCGTTTCGTGAAACGCAGCCCCGGCCCTCAGCACGTCGTCCGGCCGGCCGACATCCGTCGCGCCGGCCAGCAGCTCGCCCGCTTCCCACCCGTCCACGACCCACGCCCCGCTCCGGGCGCGCACCGGCCGAGCCACCCGAAACCCGAGCCCCTCTGGCAAGCCGGCCAGCACCTCAGCCCGCCACACCGCCTCCGCGACAAACCCGACGGGCTTCAACACCACGCCTCCCACCCGCCACGTCTCCCCCTGCCCACCGGGCAGCAGCACAGCCTCCCCCGAAAGCTCGAAGGCGGCCAACACGGTGTCGGGCGGAGGCTCCATCGCCCGATCGTAGGCCGAAACCCCGGGCGCCGGCCCGGCAGTTTCGACCCGACGTCAGGTGGTCCCTGCCGACGAGCGGCGCAGCGGGCCGTTTCGCGGAGGATCGCGCGGCGCAACGTGGGGCCGCTGCGCAAGTTGAGCGAACGTTGCCCGACCGGCGCGCGCGATGCTCGCTCCCCGGCCTCGATCAGGTCGCCGCCGCGGCGCCGGCGAGGCGGGGAAGCCCGGCGCACCAGTCGAGCACCTCGGCGAACCGGCGCGTGACGAGGACGCCGAAGAGCGGATCGCGCGCGAGCTTGGCGTGGGTGGTCGCCGGGCTCGAGAGGCCGCAGAGGAAGCGCGCCGCCTGGCGAGGATGGCCCAGGGCGCCCGCGTGCGCCGCGCGCAGCGCCGTGAACGCGGCGACGTCGAGCCCCGCCGGCATCGGCGGCGCGTGCGCCGGCTCCGGCAGCGCGACGGCGACGCCGGTGCGGCAGAAGGTGCAGCGCCCGCACGCGGCGTCGAGGCGCTCGCCGAAGTACGCGGCGAGCGCGGCGGCGTGACAGCGCTCCGAGGTGAGCAGCTCGATCACCTGCCGCACGCGCCCGATCTCCGCGTCCTCGCGCTTCGCGAAGCGCGCGAGGAGCTCGCCGACGAGGGCGCCCGCGTCGTCCGTCGAGGCGACGCGCGCGAAGCGGTGCCGGATGTCCGACGCCTTGAGCTCCGCGAGCCCCTGCCGCTCGAGGTACTCGAGCGCGCGCACCACCCGCTCGCGCGGCTGCTCCAGCGCGGCGGCGGCGGCGGCCGGGTCGATGGCGTACAGGACTCGCCCCTTCTTCGCATGGCCGAAGAGCGCCTCGAGGAACCGCGCCGGCTCGCCCTTCACCGACGCGATGACCTCCTCGAGCCGGCGGTGGAGCCGCACCTCGTAGCCGGCGTAGTGCGGCGTGAGCTGCCGGACCGCGCCCATCAGCTCCAGGTAGGTCAGCGCGGTGCGGAGCACGAGCGGCCGGACGTCGTGGCGCGTCCCCAGCGCGTGCAGGGCGAGCTCCACCTGGGGCGCGGCGAGCACGGCGCCGACCACCCCGTGGAGCGCGTCCTCGGTCGGCGTGTCGCCGTAGGCGAAGTTCTCGAGGACCGGCAGATCGTCGCTGCACACGAAGACCTCGACCACCGAATGCGCCTGATCCCTGCCGGCGCGGCCGATCTCCTGACTGTAACTCTCGAGGCTCTTCGGGAGATTGTAATGGTCGACATAACGCACGTCGGGCTTGTCGATCCCCATCCCGAACGCGATGGTGGCGACCACGATGCCGCGGTCGCTCGCCATCCAGTCGTCCTGCACGCGCGCGCGCTCCGCCGCCTCCATCCCGGCGTGGTACGCGCGCGCCGGCAGCCCCGCAGAGGCGAGCTTCTCGGCCACGTGCTCGGCGGTCTTCTGGAGCGTGACATAGACGATGGTGGAGCCGGGCGGCCGGGATCGCAGGCGCTCGATCAGGACCCGGTCGCGCGCGGTCGCGCTCACCGCGGTCGCGCGGAGCTCGAGGTTCGGCCGGTAGAAGCCGGTGATGACCGTGTGCTCCTCGCGGATGCCGAACGTGGCGCAGACGTCGCGCACGACCCCGGGCGTCGCGGTGGCCGTCAACGCGAGCACGCGCGGCACGCGGAGCGCCCGGGCGGTGTCCGCGAGCCTCAGGTAGTCGGGGCGGAAGTTGTGTCCCCACTCGGAGATGCAATGGGCCTCGTCCACCGCGAAGAGGGCTATCTTGAGCTCTTTCAGCAGCGCCATGAACCGCTCGCTCACGAACCGCTCGGGGGCGACATAGAGCAGCTTCGTCTTGCCCGAGCGCAGGTCCCTGTGCGCCTCCGCCGCGTCGTCGGCGGACAGCGACGAGTCGAGCCGGACCGCGGCGACGCCGCGCGCGCTGAGAAAATCGATCTGATCCTTCATCAGCGCGATCAGCGGAGAGATGACGATCGTGACCCCGTCGAGCAGGAGCGCGGGCAGCTGGTAGCAGAGCGATTTGCCGCCGCCCGTCGGGAAGACCGCGAGCGCGCTGTGGCCCGAGAGCAAGGCATCCATGACCGCGCGCTGGCCCGGGCGGAGCTCGCGGAAGCCGAACCGCGCCTGGAGGACGTCGAGCAGATCGGGGCCGGAGGGTGTGGGCTGGTTCAAGGGGGCACCCTACACCTCGCTCGCGCCGAGGAACACCCCGCGGTCGCGCGCGGCGCGCGACGATCGAGGGGGGCCGCTTGCCCCACCGCTGGGGCCGGCCGGCGAGGCGTCCGCTCAGGCCACCCGGGAACGGTCCGCAGGTCCGCCGGCCGGCCCCCGCGCGGGCAAGCGGTTCACCTCGTCGCGGCTCATGCACCGGAGGAGGGCCTGCCGCAGGTTCGCGTGCGTCGCCACCGAGGCGAGGTCCACCCCGATGGACACGATGGTCTGCGCCACCTCGGGCCGGATCCCGACGATGATCCCCTCCGAGCCGAGCAGCTTCGCCGCGCGCACCACGCGGATCAGGTGATCGGCCGTGGCGCTGTCCACCGACTCGAGCGCCGTCACGTCCAGGATCACGTGCCGGGATTGCTTGCGGACGATCGTGTCGAGCAACGCCTCCATCATATGAGCGGCGGCGCGAGCGTCGATGTCGCCCAGGACTGGCATCGTCAGCACGCCGTCCCACACCTCGATGATCGGGGTCGACAGGCTGCTGATGGCCTGTCGCTGCTGCTCGATGATCGCGAGCTTCTCGCTCAGGGTCGCCGCGGAGGCCTCGCGCTCCTCCAGCAACCGGCGCAGCCGCTCCTGGCTCTCGCGCAGCGTGCTCTCCGTCTGGCGGCGCTCGGCGTTCTCCAGCCGGAGCGCGCGGTAGAGCGCCGCGTTCTCCATCGAGATCGCCGCCTGCGCCGTGATGAGCTGGAGGAGCCCGAGCCGCCGCGCGCTGAACGCGCCCAGCGTGAGGTTGTTCTCCAGGTAGAGGACCCCCACGAGCGCCGACTGCCGGAGGACAGGCGCGCACAGCACGCTTCGTGGCCGCACCCGCTCGACGTACGGATCTCCGGAGAACAGCGACTGCGTGGCCGGATCGTCGAGGATGATCTGCTCGTGCGTCCGCTGGACGTACTGGAGCATCGACTCCGGCAGGAGCCCGGCGCCGAGCGCGACGTGCGGCGAGCGCACGGCGACGTCGACGCCGTCCCCGCCGACCTCGGCCGACGCCGCGATCACCAGCTCGTCGCCGCTCGCCGCCAGGAAATGGCAGCGTTCGGCGCCCGCGTGCTCGACGACGAGCCGGAGCAGCGTCGACAGCAGACTGTCTTGGTCGATCTCGGACGAGATGGCCTGACACGTCTTGACGGCCGTGAGCACGTCCATCTGGTCGAGCTGCGCGCCGGACGCCGCGCCGGCGCGGACGGGATCGGCCGCGAGCAGCCGCGAATAGCGCTGCTCCAGCTGGCGGACCTTCCCGTCGGCGCCCCAGCGCGCGTAGCAGGCCCGCGCGTCGCGGAGCAGCGCCCCGGCCATGGAGCCGAGGCCCCGGGCGAGGCAGAAGCGGCCCGCGAGCTCCTTCGAGAGCGCCTCGATCTGCACGAGCCCATGCTCGCGTGCGGACTCGGCCGCTTCATCGTACAGCCGGATGGCGTCGTCGGCCCTCCGCTCCACCCGCGCGATCTCGGCCCCGGCAAGGAGCTTCATGGCGCGGTAGTTCGCGGGACAGTTCTCCGCCCAGACCGCGAGCAGCCCCTCGTTCGCCGCGACCTCGGCCCTGTACTCGCGCTGCTTCTGCTCGTCCACGGCGTCGAAATGGCCGAGCAGGGCGAGCGTGATGTAGAGCGTGCACTCGGCGAGGAGGGCCTGGCAGCCCATGCTCCAGAGGAACGGCTTGAACCGCTCCGCCAGCCGCACAGCCTCCTCCACCTCCCCGGTGAGGAGCCGTACCTGGATCTTGCGGCCGTGATAGAAGTAGAAGGCCATGAGCGAGCTCGGGGGATTGGCCCGCTCGAACGCCTCCTCCTCGAACCCGCCGCCGTTCATCGTCGAGAGGCTCGCCGTGAGGCCGCGCAGGCACTGGATCGCCCGCTGCATGCCGACGATGATGGGGGCGGTCATGCTGCGCTCCACGCCGCCGACGATATCGAGCAGCCGCTCGCTCTCCCGGTACACCTCGTCGAGCCGGCGACCCGAGGAGATCATCAGCGACAGCTGTTGCACGCTGTTCACCGTGATGAAGGTGACGTTCCCCGAGCGGCGCCCCGCCGAGAGGCCCTCTTCCAGGACCTGCACGCAGCGGCCGAAGGGCTCGAACCACACGGCCGCGTAAGCGCCGAGCGCGGCGCTGATCATGCTCTGCCAGTAGGGCGTCCCCGTGCGGTGGGCGAGGTCGTGGCCCGTCTTCGCGAACTCGTAGCCACGGCGGTAGTCGCCGAACCTCGGCATGAGGACCATGGCGGCCGTCGCGTAGCTCATCGCCGAAGGACCGGCGTTGCCGTGGAGGACGCTGAGATAGATCGTCCTCGCCATCATCCAGTGCGCCAGCGTCTGGTCGTAGTACCAGGCCGGTACGTAGGTGATGCTGAGCACCGTCACGGCGCCCAGGATCTCGGGATCGGTCATCGGCGGCAGATCCGCGAGGGACGCGATGGGCCGGTCGCCGATCGCCGCCCAGATTTTCTCGAACTCTGCTTCCACGTCGGCGTCCGAGGCGCTCGTCGGCATGTCCATGCCGAGCATGCGCATGCAGTCCACGCACGCCTGGATCGCCTCGCCGATCGCGAGCTCGGCCGTGTGCCGCTCGATGAGGAGCCTGTAGGCGAGCTGCTTGTCGAGCTTCGTCCGGCCGTGCTCGAGGAGGAGCGCGCAGAGGCGGCGCGTCTCCGCGCCGTTGCCGGAGAGGTGCTCGCACTCCGCGAGCTCGCTGTAGAGCGCCAGCATGAGCTCGTGATCGCGGAGCCAGCTCGCTTCGTCCAGCAGCGCCGCGCCGGCCGCGAGGTACCCGGCGGCGACGCCGTGCGCCGAGGACGCCTTGGCCCTCCTGCCGGCCGCGAGGTTGAGCTCGGCCACGGCTTTGCGCTCCTCCGGGTCGGAGATGCGGGCGGCGCCGAGGTTGTACTGGTTGGTGATCGCGAAGAGCTCGTCGCCGAGCTCCGCGGATCGCGCCTTGAGCGCGCGTGCGATCCGCAGGTGCACGTCGGCCCGCTCGGCTTCCGGCGTGAGGAGATAGGCCGCCTGCTGGACGCGATCGTGGAGGAACGCGTACCCGCCGCCGGAGCGCAGGAGGAGCCCGCTCTGGACCGCAGGCGTGAGGCGTTCGTGGAGCTCGGCCTGCGGCGCCTCGCAGACGGCGGCGAGGGTGTCCATCTCGAACTCCCCGCCGATGCAGGCGGCCAGACGCAGCGGGACTATCGCTGTCTCCGGCAGCCGCCGGAGCTTGTGGAGCACCATCTCGACGACGTCGTCGGTCAGGCGCGCGGCCTCGATCTTCGCGAGATCCCAGCGCCAGACGAGCTGTTCCGGGTCGAAGACGATCAGCCCGTCCTGATCGAGCATCTTGAGGAACTGGGTCGCGAAGAACGGGTTGCCGTGCGTCTTGTCGTGGATCAACCCGGCGAGCGGCCGGGCCTCCTCGGCGCCGCACCGGAGCGCGTCGGCGACGAGCTCCGCGATGTCTTCCCGGGACAGCGGCTCGAGCGTGACGCGCTCGGTGCGGATGCCGGCCTTCTGGATCTCGTCGATGGCCGCGCTCAGGGGGTGACCGGCCCCGACCTCGTTGTCGCGGTAGGCGCCGATGAACAAGAGGTGGCGGATGTCGCCGCCCGACAGGAGGCTGACGAGGAACGAGAGGCTGGCGGCGTCCGCCCACTGGAGGTCGTCGAGGAAGAGCACGACCGGGTGCTCCGCGCTCGCGATCACCCCGAAGAGCGCCCGGAAGACCCGCTCGAACCGGCTCTTCGCCTCGCTGCCCGGCAGCGGCTCCACCGGCGGTTGCGGGCCGATGACCCGCTCCAGGCGAGGGACGATGTCGAGGATGACCTGCCCGTCCTCGCCCACCGCGTCGAGGAGCTGCCGCCGCCACTCCGCGAGTCGCGGCTTGCTCTCCATCAGCATCCGCTGCACGAACCGATCGAGGGCCTGGACGATGCCCGCGTAGGGGACCCCGCGCTCGTACTGATCGGCCTTGCCCGATACGAGGAGGCCGCGCCTGCGGACCACGGGCCGATGGAGCTCGTCCACCAGGGCGGACTTGCCGATGCCGGGGTGCCCCACGACGAGCACGAGCTCCGGCGCGCCCGCCGCGCAGCAGACGCGATCGAAGGCCGCGGAGAGCGAGGCGATCTCGGCGTCGCGGCCATAGAGCTCGTGGGGGATGCGGAGCTGCTCGGGGACGTCGCCCGCGCCGAGGGGGAACGATGAGAGCTCCTGTCCGGACTCGATCGCTCGCAGGCAGCGCGCGAGATCCCGCCCCAGCGCGGCCGCCGTCTGGTACCGGTCCTCGGGCATCTTGGCGAGCAGCTTCATCACGATGTCGCCGATGGGCGCGGGCAGGCGCGGCGCGTGCTCCGATATCGGGCGCGGGCGTCGGGCGATGTGGCAGTGCACCCACTCGATGACGCCCTCGGCCTGAAACGGCAGAGCTCCGGTGAGCAGCTCGTAGAACACGACGCCCAGCGAGTAGAGATCGGTCCGATGGTCCGCCGCCCGGCTGGTGCGGCCCGTCCGCTCGGGCGCCATGTACGGCAGCGCCTCCGGCGCGACCGCGTGCCGGCCGCCCTGCTGCCTCGCGACGCCCTCATCGGCAGCCGGGCTGACGAGCCGTGCTGTGCCGCCGCCCTCGTCCACGAGCAGGGTGCCGGGCCGGACATCCCCGTGGGGCTCAGCGCGATGAGCCGACGAGAGCGCGGCCGACGCGGCGATCGCGATCCTGAGGAACCGCGCAGGATCCATGGGCGAGCCGATGAGTTGCTTCAGCGGTAGCATGGTGGATTCCTTGAACAGGCGTTAGGGCTGGCCGTCCCCCGGCAGGCTCCCGGCACCGTCGCGGCGCAACCCTCATCGCGAGTTTGCAAAGGCAGATCGAGCTGGATGACCGCGCTGCGACAGGCGCCATGGGCCGCACCGCGGACACCGAACACCTCCCCGCCGCCCCCGTCCCGAAGCGCCGTCCCGCGGAAAGCGAGAAGAGCAGTCAGAGCCCTCTTCGCGAAGATGCCTTGGTCGGGGAACAATTTCAACCGGTTCCGCGCCCGATCGCGCGCGGCGCCTCGCGGTCGAGGGCGCGCTTGATGAGCCTGCCGGAGCGCGGCGCGCTCGTCGCCGTCGACGGACCACTGCCTCGCTCTCGCCGATCAGCCTGCTCGGCTGCGGGACGATGGATGCTGCCCGACATCGGGGCGCATCGGGCGTCGTCACGGTCCACCCGCTCGTGTGCCCAGCGGTGCGCGAAACGATCAGGATTCTCGATAAGGGGCCAGAGCGAAGGCGGACCACGACAGGAGCCCGCCGGCGGCGTCCTCGCCGCTCTCCGAAGGGCGCCCGGGCCGCGCGCCCTGGGCGGCGAACCAGGGTAGGGCTCGATCGCCGACCGGCTCGTCGCGCTGCGTCCTCAGGAGCGGTGCCGTCGCGCCCACCTTGACAACCTGATAGCCCTTCGCACGATTCGTCATCGTGGGGGCTCATGCGTACCGGGACCGACGATCACACAGAGCCAGGCGTGCTCGTTGTCGACCATGCCCGCCACCCGGGGCTGGGCGAGCCCGCGCCCTCGGAGCGCGCTGAGAGCGCGGGCCTCGGGCCGCATGGGGCCGCCTCCGGCTGCCCGCCGGAGCAGCGTACGGACGACCTCGGGACGAAGACCTCTTCGCCCGGGAGCGGCCGAAGAGGCCAATCAAGCGCGGTCGCGATCGACATTCCGACGGACATCGCTCGCAAGTGGCAGGAGATGACCGATCTCCTCGCGGAGATCCTGCGCGTCCCGGCCGCTCTGATCATGAGGGTCGAGCCGCCCGAGATCGTCGTCTGCGTCTCCAGCGAGTCGATGGGGAACCCTTATGAGCCCAACGAACGCGCGCGTCTCGACACCGGGCTCTACTGCGAGACCGTGATGAAGACCCGAATGCCGCTGCTGGTCCCTGACGCCTCGAAAGACGAGCGGTGGGAGTCGAGTCCGGATGTCAAGCTCGGGATGATATCCTATCTCGGTTTCCCGATCGCCTGGCCCACGGGGGATATCTTCGGAACCATCTGCGTGCTGGATGACCGCGCGAACAAATACAGCAAGACCTACCAGGCGCTCTTGGCGCAGTGTCGCGACGTGATCGAGGTGGACTTGAAATCCATCTTCGCCTTCGACGCTCGCCTGACAGAAGAAGCCCGGGCGAAAGAGCGGCTGGAGCAGCAGGTCGCCGAGCGCACCGCCGAGCTCAGGCGCGAGATCGCGGAGCACGAGCAGACGGAGGCGGCGCTGCGGAAGGTCGCGGAGGAGCGCAGGCGCGCGGAGGAGGCGTTGCGCACGAGCCAGGAGCTCCTGCGCGCCATCATCGACAGCTCGACGGCCATCGTCTCCGTCAAGGACATCGAGGGGCGCTACATCCTCGTCAACCGCCGCTTCGAGGAGCTGTTCGGCATCACCCGCGAGGCCATCGTGGGCAAGAGCGACGATGACGTGTTCTCCCGGGAGCACGCCGAGGCGCTTCGCGCCTTCGACCAGCGGGCGCTCCTCGCTGGGACGGCGCTGGAAGACGAGGAGGTGATGCCTCAGGACGATGGCGTGCACACCTATCTCGCCATCAAGTTCCCGCTGCGCGACGCTGCCGGCGTCCCGTACGCGGTGGGCGGCATCTCCACGGACATCACGGAGCGGAAGAAGATCGAGGCGGAGCGCGCCCTGCTCCTGGAGGACGAGCAGAGGGCCCGGGCCGCCGCCGAAGCAGCGGTGCGGATGCGCGACGACTTCGTGTCGATCGCCTCTCATGAGCTCTATACCCCCATCGCGGGCCTGAAGCTCGCCGTGCAAGGCTTGATGCGTGAGGCGACGACGCTCCCCGCCGGCGCGGAGAGGCTGGCCGCGATGGCCGAGCGGCAGTGCCGGCGGCTCGTCAGGCTCATTGAAGATCTGCTCAACGTGGCTCGGATCCAGGCAGGCAAGCTCGAGCTGAAGCTGGGAGAGGTCGATCTCCGGGCGCTTTCGCGCGAGGTCGTGGAGGACTTCGACGTGGAGCTGAAGCAATCCGGAAGTACGGTGACATGGCGGGCCGACGCTCCCGTCGTGGGCATGTGGGACAGGGCCCGTCTGGAGCAGGTGGTGACGAACCTGGTGCTGAACGCCATCAAGTATGGGAGGGGCAAGCCGATCGAGATCAGCGTCGCGGCCGTGGGCGACATGGCCAGGCTGGTCGTCGCCGATCACGGCATCGGGATCGACGCGAGCTGCGTGCCGTATATCTTCGAACGCTTCGAGCGAGGCGTCTCGGCGCAGCACTACGGCGGTCTCGGCCTGGGGCTGTACATCAGCCGCCGGATCGTGAACGCCCATGGCGGCTCGATCCGCGTCGAGAGCGAGCTCGGCGCGGGGGCGGCCTTCATCGTGGACCTCCCCCTGCGCCGGCGCCGCCACGCTCTGCCGACCGAGGTGTCCCCGCCGGCCGGAGGTCCCGATGAGCCCGCAGGATGATCGTCGCGACGGTGTCCTGATCGTCGATGACGACAGCGGGTTTCGCTCTGTCGTGGAGGAGCTCTTGCAGGCGTTCGGCTACGAGGTCGTCTGCGCGGAGAACGGCTCGGTGGCGCTGGATCTGCTCCGCCGCGGCCTCCGCCCGAGCATCATCCTGCTCGACCTCATGATGCCGGAGCTCAACGGCTGGGAGTTTCTCGCGCTCAAGCGACAGGAGCCCGCGCTGGCGAGCATCCCGGTGGCGATCCTGTCGGGCGTCGACGCTCTGGAGGCCAAAGCGGCCACCCTGGACGCGTGCGCGCTGCTCAAGAAGCCGCTCGATCTCGACACCCTTCTCGCCGTGGTCGCGCGGACACAATGAGCTCGCGTCGGGGAGCGCGCCTTTGCGCCTTTGCGTTGAGCTCTCTCGCTCTCCGGAGCCCTGGCCGGACTCCTGGTGGGTGGAGCTAGCGCGCTCCGACGCCCAGGTTGGCGACCATCCCGAGGCGCTGAGGGCCCTTACCGAACCGCGCCTGCAGCCGGCCGAGGATCGCCTCGCCGAGCTCGTCCCAGCGCGCCTCGCCGAGCTTGTCCCGCAGGAGCACCAGCGGCGCGTTGCTCCGGCGCATCGAGCCCCAGAGCTCTTCGGTCGACGTCGCCTCCCAGGCGTGCTCGACCTCGCGCACCGAGACGTCGCGAAACCCAGCGGCCTCCATCTCGGCGCGGAACTCCCCCGGATCTCCGAGCGGCGACTTGCCCTCGCCGAACGGCAGCCCGGGCAGCTCGGCGCGGATCGCCGAGAAGAGCTCGTCCATGATGGGCGACCGGTCCATCGGCGCCCAGCTCCCGACGACGGCCCGGCCGCCCGGGCGCAGCACCCGGAAGAGCTCGCGGAAGCCGCGATCGCGGTCGGGGAAGAACATCAGCCCGAACATCGAGAAGGCGGCGTCGAAGGAGCCGTCCTCGAAGGGCAGCGCCATGCCGTCGCCGACGCGGGCGTCCACCGCGAGCCCCGCGCGCGCGGCGCGGTCGCGCAGCCGCTCGACCATCGCCGGGGCGAAGTCGAGGGCGGTCACCTGCGCCTCCCGGGCGGCGAGGAGGGACAGGGTGCCTGGCCCGGCGGCCACGTCGAGCACGCGCGCGCCTGGGCCGATGGCGGCGAGCCGGAGGGCGTCGGCGGCGTATCTCTCGAAGTGGGGGACGATGTCGACGGCGTAGTCGTCGGCGACCAGGTCCCATGCGACCGGGGTGGCGAGAGGGCTGGGGGGCTGGGTCATCGGCGACGTTGCTATCACGCGCGCGCCGAGCCGATCCAGCCGGCGCTGCACGGCGGCGCCCCACGATGCCCGGAAGATGCGAAACGACCTACAACCGGAGAAGCTGTACGGATCGGGGCGCCGTCCTCCCGCGCGGCGCCCCTTCGAGCGCCCGCGCCGGCGTGGCCATCACTGTGCGACCGCGCCCTCGCGGCGATTCGCCACACGCGCCAGCGCCTTCGCCCCGGCCCTCGCGCCGGCGGGGCGCGCCGCCGCCTCCGGCGAGCCCGGCTCCGCGTCCGCGCCCTTGTCGCCCTTCTCCTCCTCCGTGTCCGTCGCGTCGGCGCCGGCCTCGGTCGCGTCGTGCGGCGGCAGCACGGCCTTCGCGGTCGACACGAGCAGCACGCTGGTCAGCGCCACGACGCTCGCCGATCCGGCGACGAACACCGCGATATGCATCATGGTGCGCTGGAGGAGGCTGCCTTCATTCAACTTCCGGAGGATCTTCGACATGGTGCTACCTGCCTCGTTCGCGAGCGCCCGCCCGCCGCCAGCGCCTTTGCTGCCTGTCAATGCGAGCCTCGTGCCACCAGCCCTCCGGCGGATCCACCGCATGGATCACAGGGCTTCTGGGGTTGCTCTGCCAAAGTGGACACGTCGGCGACCTGTACAATGGCGCATCCTGCCAAAATGACAATCCGTTTTACGGACGCGGCGCGACCGCGGTGTGCTCGGCCGTCGTAGCGCATCGTTGCGCGTCGTTACGCAAGGAATACGGCGCACGCCCGACGGAGTTGTCGGCCGTTTCTTGCTGTCGGCGCATCTCCTGATCTGCCGGCCTGGCCGTCCTCGACAGGATGTCCGCGCATCGTCGGGAGAAGCCTCTCCGCGCGGTTTCCGCGGCTCTTCCGCGCGACGAGCGCGTCGTTCGCGCGCCTACGGCGGATCGTCAGGCGCCGCGGCCGCAGCGGGTGCGGCGCCCGCGAACGCGCGCGCGGCCTCGGGGTGCTCCGCGATGAGGCGGAGCGCGCGGCCGAGGAGCGAGACCCCCGGCTCGGTCTTGTGCCAGGTCGACGCGCCGCTCGGGTGCGGCAGGCAGATGACGTCGGCCTCGACGCCGTGAAAGCGCGCCCGCCGCGCCTCGCCGATCACGCCCGCGAGCGGACCTCGGTGGCCGAGCACCTGCTCCGCCGCCAGGCCGCCCACCGGCAGGATCAGCCGCGGCTCCAGGATCGCCACCTCGCGCGCAAGGTGCGTCCGGCAGCGCAGGATCTCCTCGGGATCGGGCTTGCGGTCGCCGCCGCCCTTCGCCTTGCCGGGGAAGCAGCGCGCGACGGCCGACATGTAGACGCGCCGCCGGAGCTCGTCCTCGCGCACGCCGAGCGCCGCCTCGAACCAGCGGAACAGGGTGCGGCCCGCGGTCCACGCGAACGGGCGGCCGAGGCTGCCCTCGCGCGGGCCGGGCGCCTGGCCGATGAGCAGGATCCGGCTCGGGACGGGCGGACCGTGCACGACCGGGCCGATCATCTTCGGGCAGGCGCGGCACGCTTCGAGCTCGCGGTGGAGCGCGGCGAGCCGCTCCTCCGTGGCGAGCCGGTTCTCCGCGGCGAGCCGGTTCTCCGCGGCGAGCCGCTCCTCCGCGCTCAGGACGGGAAGGCGGAGCGCGGGGCGCCTCATCGCCTCGACATCGCCATCGAGCGCCTTCCGGCGCCGGCGCCGGCGGCCTGCGCGCGCAGGCGGCCGCCGAGGAGGCGCGCGGCGAGGACGCCGCCGAGGAAGCCGAAGAGATGGCCCTCCCAGGAGATGCCCACCTGCGTCGGGAGCACGCCCCAGATCATCCCGCCGTAGACGAAGCCGACCACCAGCGAGAGCGCGATCGAGAGCAGGCTCCGCTCGAACCAGCCGCGGAGGAGCAGGAAGCCGAAATACCCGAAGATGACGCCGCTCGCGCCGATGTGCACCGAGCTGCTCGACCCGATGAGCCAGACCCCGAGGCCGCCCACGAGCGCCGAGAGGAGCGTCACGAGGAAGAGGTCGCTCGTCCTGCGGAGCAGGATCAGCCAGCCGAGCGCGACGAACGGGACCGTGTTCGCCACGAGGTGCGCGAACCCGCCGTGCAGCCACGGCGCGAGCGCGATGCCGACGAGGCCCGGGATCGTCCGAGGACGGATTCCCAGGGCATCGAGCGATCCGCGGAACACCGCGACGTCGACGATCTCGATCGCCCAGAGGAGCGCGACGACGCCTCCGAGCAGCGCCGCATGCAGCTTGAGCTCACGGGTGATCGCCCTGGTTTCGCTGGTGCTCATCCTGTCCTCGCCGGCCCGCCGAGAGGGGCCCCACGCTTCGAGCCTAGCTCGTGCAACAGCCACGCGCGCGCGCTCTTCCCGCTTCCCGCCTCTTCTTCCCGCCTCTTCTTCCCGCCTCTTCCCACGAGGCGCGCCCCCGGTGCCGATAGCTGTCCCGTCCGCCGAACGGCGCGGTAGAGATCGGGCTCATGCTGCTCACCCGCGCTGAAGCCACCGGATTCCGCGAGACATCCCTCCACGCCGACGTAATGCGCTTCGTCCGCGCGCTGGAGGCCCGCAACGACCCGCGCCTCGCCGTGACGACCTTCGGGACCAGCCCGGGCGGACGGGAGCTGCCGCTGCTCGTGCTGTCGAAGGACGGCGTGCGCTCGCCGGCCGAGGCGCGCCGCGCAGGGCGCCCGGTGGTGCTGATGCTCGACGGGATCCACCCGGGCGAGGTGGAGGGCAAGGAGGCCAGCCTCGCGCTCGTCCGCGACCTGCTCGACGGCCGGCACCCCGACTGGCTCGACACGCTCGTGCTCCTCGTCGTGCCGCTGTTCAACGCGGACGGCAACGACGCGCTCGACCCGCAGAACCGCCGCCTCGACCTGAAGAAGCTCACCGGCCAGCCCGGCCCCGTCGTCGGCACCCGGACGCAGAGCCAGGGCATCAACCTGAACCGCGACTACCTCCGCCAGGCCGCGCCCGAGATGCGCCTGCTCCAGGAGCGCGTGTGCATCCCGTGGGCGCCCGATCTCACCATCGACAACCACGCGACCAACGGCTCGGTGCACCGGTTCCACATGACGGTCGACGTGCCGCACACCGCCGCGTCGGGGCGCGCCGAGCCGATCGCGATGGTGCGCGACCGCCTGGTCCCCGAGGTGACGGCCGCGGTGCGCAAGCGCGGCTTCGAGAGCGGCTGGTACGGCAACTTCGTCGAGGACGAGCGCGCGCTCGACGCGGGCGGCGACGCGGATCCGGCGGCGGCCGTCGGGCTCGGCTGGATGACCTACCCGCACCACCCGCGGTTCGGCTCGAACTACCGCGGGCTCACGGGCCGGCTCGACCTGCTGCTCGAGTGCTACAGCTACCTCTCGTTCGAGGAGCGGGTCCAGACCGCGTCGGCGTGGCAGATCGAGACCCTCTCCTGGGCCGCCGCGCACGCGGACGCCATCCGCGAGGTCGTGGCCTCGAGCGCCCGGCCGCCGGATCGCGTCGCGGTCCGCTACCGCCTCGAGCCGACCGCGACCCCGATCGACGTCCTCACGCGCAGCCCGCGGGCGTTCGACGGCGAGCCGGTCACCGTGCGGATCCCGCACCTCGCGCGGTTCGTCGGGACGACCGTTGTCGATCGGCCGCGGGCCTACCTCGTGCCGCCGGCGCTCGCCGAGGCGCTGCGCCGGCACGGGCTCCGCGTCGCGCCGGCCGAGGGCGTGCACGACGTCGAGGTCGCCCGGGTGGCGTCGCTCGGCGCCGAGCACGGCCGCGCGATCCTCGAGGCGGCCCAGGTCGGCGAGGTGGCCGTCGAATGGCGCGCGGAGGCCCGGCGCGCCCCGGAGGGGTGGTCCCGGGTCGACACCGAGCAGCCGCTCGGCGCGATCGCCGTGTACCTGTGCGAGCCCGAGAGCGACGACGGGGCGGCCGAGAACGGCCTGATCGCGGCGCCCGCCGTCGGGGACGAGCACCCGGCGTGGCGGGTCCGGTGAGCCCGGAGGCTTCACATTTCTCCCGCGTTCTGCTTTTCACAGGTGGCGATCGCTCCACATCCTCGCTGCTCGATGCCGCTCGCTGACCTGGAGGAGGGCGCATGAAGGACCAGATTCCCGGCTTTCTGTTCATCGACCACGTCGCCATGGCCGTGCCCGCCGGGCAGCTCGACGCGCAGGTGAAGGCCTACGAGCTGCTCGGCTTCCGCGAGGTGCACCGGGAGGAGGTCCGGGGCACGGATCAGGTCCGCGAGGTGATGCTCCGCGTCGGCGACAGCGACAATCACATCCAGCTCCTCGAGCCGCTCTCCGCCGAGTCGCCCGTCCAGAAGCTCATCGACAAGAACGGCGGCCGCGGCGGCTTCGCCCACGTCGCCTACCGGGTCAGCGACGTCCAGGCGGCCTTCGACGAGCTCAAGGCGCGGGGCTTCCGCATCATCGACGCGGCGCCCCGGCCCGGCTCCCGGGGCACCACGATCTTCTTCATGCACCCGAAGTCGCGCGACGACGCGCCGTTCGGCCACCTCATCGAGGTCGTGGCGTCCCATGGATGACAGGCTCTTCTCCGAGTTCGCGCCGGCCGCGCTGGAGACGTGGAGACAGGCGCTCGCGCGGGACCTCAAGGGCAAGACCGCGGACGACCTCTCCTGGGCGAGCGCCGAGGGGCTGCTCGTGCCGCCGATCTTCGCGCCGGACGGCCCCCCGCTCCCCGCCGCGGAGGGCGGGCCGCTCGTGGAGTCGCTCGTCGCCGAGCTCCGGGGCGGCGCGTCGGAGCTGCGCTTCACGCTCGGCTGCAGCTATTTCTTCGAGATCGCCCGCCTCCGCGCCGCGCGCCTCCTCGCCGAGCGCCTGCGGCCGGGCGCCACCCTCACCGCGGTCATCCCGTCGGCCGCCGTGCCCGGCGACGAGCCGCACAAGAACCTGCTCCGCGGCATCGTGGCGATGATGGCGGCCGTGGCCGGCGGCGCGGACGACGTCGTGATCACGCCGCCCGAGCGCCTGCTCGGCAACGCCCGGGTCATCCTCCGCGAGGAGGCCCGCTTCGAGGCCGGGGGCAGCCCGGCCGCGGGCTGCTGGTACGTCGAGCAGCTCACCCGGAGCCTCGCCCAAGCGGCGCTGCGCCAGATCGACGGCGCCGCGGAGCTCCCCGCGCCGGCCGCATCTCCGGAGGACACGGGGCCCCTCGAGCACCTCGGCTTCACCGCCGGGATTCCGCCGTTCCTGCGCGGGCCGTATACGAGCATGTACGTGGTCCGCCCGTGGACGATCCGCCAGTACGCCGGGTATTCCACGGCCGAGGAGTCGAACGCGTTTTACCGGCGCAACCTGGCGGCCGGGCAGACCGGGCTCTCGGTCGCCTTCGACCTCGCGACCCACCGCGGCTACGACTCGGACCACCCGCGCGTGGTCGGCGACGTGGGGAAGGCCGGCGTGGCCATCGACACCGTGGAGGACATGAAGATCCTCTTCGACCAGATACCGCTCGACAAGATGAGCGTGTCGATGACGATGAACGGCGCTGTGCTCCCCGTCATGGCGTTTTACATCGTCGCCGCCGAGGAGCAGGGCGTGCGGTCAGAGCTCCTCTCCGGGACCATCCAGAACGACATCCTCAAGGAGTTCATGGTCCGGAACACGTATATCTACCCGCCGGCGCCGTCGATGCGGATCGTCGCCGACATCTTCCGGTTCGCCGCCGAGAAGATGCCGAAGTTCAACTCGATCAGCATCAGCGGCTATCACATGCAGGAGGCGGGGGCGACCGCCGAGCTGGAGCTCGCGTACACGCTCGCCGACGGCCTCGAGTACCTGCGCACCGGCATCGCGTCGGGCATGGATATCGACGATTTCGCCGGTCGATTCTCGTTCTTCTTCGGGATCGGCATGGACCATTTCACCGAGATCGCCAAGCTGCGGGCGGCGCGGCTCCTCTGGGCGAAGATCGTGAAGGGCTTCCAGCCGAAGAGCCCGAAGTCGATGGCGCTCAGGACGCACTGCCAGACGTCGGGCTGGAGCCTCACCGAGCAGGACCCGTTCAACAACATCACGCGCACGGCCATCGAGGCGCTCGCGGCCGTGCTCGGCGGCACCCAGTCGCTGCACACGAACGCCCTGGACGAGGCGCTGGCGCTCCCCTCGGACTTCTCGGCCAAGGTCGCGCGCGACACCCAGCTCTTCTTGCAGAGGGAGACGGACGTCTGCCGCGTCATCGACCCGTGGGGCGGCTCGCACCACGTCGAGCGCCTCACGGACCGGCTGGCGCGGCGCGCGTGGCAGTTCATCCAGGAGGTGGAGTCGCTGGGCGGCATGGTCAAGGCGATCGAGAACGGCCTGCCCAAGATGCGGATCGAGGAGGCGGCGGCCCGCAAGCAGGCGCGCATCGACGCGGGGCGCGACATCATCGTCGGCGTCAACGCGTACCGGCTGGAGCGGGAGGCGCCGCTCGAGCTGCGCGAGGTCGACAACACCGCGGTGCGCGAGCGCCAGGTCGCGCGGCTCGGCGCCGTGAAGGCGGCCCGCGCCGAGGCCGCGGTGGGCGAGGCGCTGGCCGCGCTCGCGCGCGCCGCCGCGACGGGCGAGGGGAACCTGCTCGCGCTGGCCGTGGACGCCGCGCGCCGCCGCGCGACGCTCGGCGAGATCTCCGAGGCGCTGGAGCGCGTCTTCGGCCGCTACGAGGCCCCGGTGCGCGCGGTCAGCGGCGTGTACGGCGCGGAGATCCGCGACGCGGGCGCGGGCCGCGAGGTGGAGGCGCTCGTCCGCGAGTTCGCGGCCCTCGAGGGCCGCCGCCCGCGCATCCTGGTCGCCAAGATGGGTCAGGACGGGCACGACCGGGGCATGAAGGTGATCGCGACCGCCTTCGCGGATCTCGGGTTCGACGTCGACATCGGCCCGCTCTTCCAGACGCCGGACGAGGTGGCGCGGCACGCCGTCGAGAACGACGTCCACGTGGTCGGCGTCTCCTCGCTCGCGGGCGGCCACAAGACGCTGGTGCCCCAGCTGCTCGACGCGCTCGGGGCGGCCGGCCGCGGGGACATCCTCGTCGTGGCCGGCGGGGTGATCCCGCCGCAGGACTACCGCTATCTCGAGGAGCGCGGCGTCGCCGGCGTCTTCGGGCCGGGGACGGTCATCCCCGAGGCCGCGGCGCGGATCGTGCGCACGCTGATCGACAGGCTCTCCGCGCAGGAGGCTCGCTAGGTTGAAGCCGGATCCGAGGCAGCTCGTCGACGGCCTCGTCGCGGGCGACCGCGCGGCGCTCGCGCGCGCGATCACGCTGGCCGAGAGCGCGCTCCCCCGCCATCGGGAGCTCGCCGAGGAGGTCCTGGAGCTGTGTTTGCCACACGCATTGCCGCGCGCGGGCGGCGCCGTGCGCCTCGGCGTCAGCGGCGTGCCGGGCGTCGGCAAGAGCACGTTCGTCGACGCGCTCGGCGTGCACCTCGTGCGCGAGCGGGAGGAGACGGTCGCCGTGCTCGCGGTCGATCCGACGAGCCCCGTTCACGGCGGGAGCATCCTCGGCGACAAGACGCGGATGCCGCGGCTGGCGAGCGATCGGCGGGCGTTCATCCGCCCGTCGCCGTCGGGCGGCTCGCTCGGCGGCGTGGCGCGGGCGACGCGCCAGGCCATCGTGCTCTGCGAGGCGGCCGGCTACCGCAACATCCTGGTGGAGACCGTCGGCGTCGGGCAGTCCGAGGTCGCGGTCGCCGACATGACGGATTGCTTTTTGCTGCTCATGCTGCCCGGGGCCGGGGACGAGCTTCAGGGCATGAAGCGGGGGATCATGGAGCTCGTCGACCTCGTGATCATCAACAAGGCCGACGGCGGGAGCGAGGGCCGGGCCGCGCGCGCTCGGAGCGAGTACGAGGCCGCGCTGCACCTGTTCCCGCCGCCGCCCCACGGCTGGGCGCCGGTGGTGGGCGTCTGCTCGGCCCAGGAGAACCGCGGCGTCCGCGAGGCGTGGGAGCTGGTGCTGCGCCACCGCGCGCACATGCAGGAGAGCGGCTGGCTGCACCGCCGCCGGGCCGCGCAGGCGCGCCGCTGGCTCGTCGAGCTGATCGAGGGGCACCTGCGCGAGGCGTTCCTGCGGAGCGACGCCGTGCGCGAGCGGATGCCGGGGCTGGAGGGCCTGGTCGAGGCCGGCGCGCTGAGCCCGCTGCGGGCCGCGCGGCAGCTGCTGGAGGCCTGGGAGGCGGGCGGGAAGGGGTGACGGGGGGCCACCGGGCTGGGTAGGTCCGCGCGCGTCGCGTCCAGAGAAGGCGCGCGCCGCCCGGAGGGTGTCGCGAGCCTCCCGGTAGAATTGAATTTAACCCGGAGGGGGCCGAGAGCCTCCCGGGAGCGTCGAAATTTATCATGACCGTAATGAACGACGTCGACCCTCGACGGGCGTGCGCGTGACGAACGGGTCGAGCTGCGGGACGGTCACAAGGCAAGCGCAACGGTCCGCTCCAGCGCGGCGCCGTCGGGCAGCTTGTAGAGCACCGATCCCACGGCCACGAACCACGCGGTGAACAGCACATTACAGAGGAGCGCGGGGACGGGCCCGATGATGTACGGATACGCGCCCACGACATCGGCCACGCTCGTCGCGATGCCGAGAACCGCGACCCATCTCCCGTAGATCCCGCGTCTCATGATCAGGCTGAGCACGAGCGTCGCGGCTCCCAGCAGGAGACTGATCGCGTGCAGGCCGCCGTAGAAGACGGCGATGACGAGCGCCGCCACGTCCGGCGTGCCGATGCGTATACCGTATACGGGATACACGAGGCGACCGTGAACGATGCACAGGACGGCGATGACCGGAGCCGCCACCGCCATGAGCCCGCAAGCCGCGCCCGCCGCGCGTTTGTCGGTGCCAGCGAGGCTCGAGTACAGGGCGATGATGGCCGGCACCAGGAGCATCCCCGCGAAGAACAGCGCCTCGTTGGCGATGGCGAGGAGGGGCGCCCGCGAGGCGGTCCACGCGAGGATCTCCGGTCCGCCCGAGGGAGGCGGACCCGCGATGAGGTCGAGGACGGCCCTCAAGAGAAACAGGAGGCCGCTGGCGACGAGCGCCGCTCCCCCGAGCTTGTAGCTTCCTTTCGATGGACTCGACATGGTCGATCTCCTCTCGCGGCGTACCCTTCGGGCGAACGAGGTGGAACCTGCGTCGAGGGGGATGCCTCGGCCCGGCGCAGAGCAAGTGCCCTGATCCGGGTGACCCGAGCGTTCACGATGCCTCCGTGGCGCCGCGCGTCTGCCAGGTCGCGGATTATGCCTGCGCCCCCGCAGCCTGGCGTGGACCTCGCGGCTTCGACGGCGCGCTTTGGCGCGGCGCGGCGCCCACCGCGGCTTCCAGGCGGGGCTGCGCGACGCGCTGGTGCTCGCGGGGGACGCCTCCCGCGACCGGAGGGAGGCGCGCGGAGGGAGGCGCGCGCTCCCGCGAGAAAAATCCCTCCGCCGGCCGGCCTCGGCGGAGCGGGACGACCGGGGGCTCCTGCTGGTCCAGGGTCCCGCCGGAGGGCCCCGGTCCGGAGAACTCGCTAAGATATCCGTATGCGTCCGCTTGCCTTGTCCCTCGCCGCCCTCTGTCTCCTGCTCCCGGCCGCCGCGCCGGCGCTCGCCGAGGAGACCGTCAAGGACGAGGATTGGGCGAAGTCCCGTGGCTTCCGTCTCGGCGTGGAGGCGGACGTGCTCGTCAGCACCATCGAGGCGAACCTCCCGCGCCGGGAGGCGGCGAGCGGCGACGGGGCGAGCGCCGGCGAGGCGAGCGCCGGCGGGGAGGCGAGCTCTTTCGCGGCGTCCTTCGCGGCGGTCGCCCAGATCCCGCTGTTCGCGGGGCTCCACCTCGACGCCGAGCTGCCGTTCGCGTACGGGAGCAGCCAGGCGAGGCCGCCCGACGCGGCGGTGGGCGACGCGGCGACCGTCGCGCCGGAGCTCGAGGGGTTCTTCTTCGGCAACCCCTCGATAGGGCTCCACTACGTCGCGAGCGTCTTCCCCACGCTGATGGTCATCGGCGGGCTCTCGGCCTCCATCCCGATCACGCAGGACCCGTCCGACGACACGGCGGCGGCCGCGGCGGCGGCGCTGGCCGTGCGCGGGTACTTCGACGCGCAGCGGACGCTCCTGGAGCACGTCCCGCTGCGCGCCCGCGGCGGCGTCGAGCTGCGCCCGATCGAGGCGTTCTATGTGCGGAGCGATCTCGTGGCGATGTTCGCCATCCCCACCGCTGACGGGGAGACGGAGGTCTTCATCGAGCACGCCAGCGAGGCGGAGCTGCGCAGCCTGGGCGGGTTCGGGGTCGGCGCGCGGCTCCAGGCCGCGTTCCCGCTCACGCGGACCGACAAGGTGGCGCTCGCGGCCGAGCCGTTCGTAGGGATGGAGCCGCCCACGTCGGGCCTGTACTTCCGGGCCGGGCTGCTCGTGGCGCTGGACGCGCCGCTCGGGTTCGGCCTGGAGCAGGGCAAGCTCGCGACGGTCCGCGTCGCGCTGGGGGGCAAGTTCTGAGAGCGCCGTGCCTGTCCGTCATGCCCGCCCGTCACGGCCGGCAACAGATGCCACCCTCGCCGCAGGATGAGCCCTCGCACGCCGTGAGCCAGCCAATCAGGCTCGAACCCTCCTCGCAGCCTGCGACGTAGCTGGATCCGTCGCCTGGATCCAGCAACCTCCGTCCGCCAGCCTGGTCGCACGCCGCGAACGTCATCGGCGGCGGGGTTTCGCAGCAAAGGCCACCGTTTGTATCGCCGTCCGCCTCGAGCGTCCCTTTCAGCGCACGGCGCGCGGAGAGCGCCCTCTCGAATCGACGTATCCGAGCGCTCTGACCCGCTTTCATCAACCGTACGCCATGCGATGCCCCGTGTCACCTGGCCGGCAGCTCACCGAGCTGCCAGCTGCGTTCTTCCCACGGCACGGGCCCGGCAACGCTCTCTCCCAGCGCCTCTAGCTTCTTGATGGTCGCAGGCGTCGCGCGAAAGCTCGATCCGTCGAACGGAAAGATCAGGCTCGCGCGCCGCTCGCGCAGCGACGCGTCACGCCCCTCGCCGCACGCCTGCTGCAGGCGCTGCGCTTCGGCGGGGGTCGGCGTGACGAGCTCGTGGATCGCCAGCACGACATCGGTCCGCCCGTCGCCGTCTGCGTCGCGCAGCTGCACGTTGTCGAGCATCGAGGCCGGCGCGGACATGCACGGCATGAACGGGGTGAGCGCCGGGCCGAGCATCGCCACCTCCACCTTCTCACGCGAAAAGCGCAGCGCTCTCACCGCGCTCGGGCGCGGCGTGCCAGCGGTGATCCAGGTCGCGACGAAGAGCTCGCGGCCGCCGGCAGCGCGCAAGCGTTGCACGCGGGTCGGCTGCGAGTCCGCTTCGTGAACGTTCACCACCCACCACCGCGACGACCGCTGCTCCAGCAGAAACAGGCGCGTGGCCCAGCCCGCGCCCGGATCGGTGGCGACGACAATCGCCTCATCGGCGCCGGCGCGCGTGAAGTGCCCGCGCGCCGAGGATACCCAGATCGTGCCGATGCCATTGTCGTGACGTCCCGCGCCGGCTATCTCTGCACAGCCGAGCCGCCCTGTTCGCGGATCCTCGATCACGCGGCGGCAGATGGCGCGCAGCTGTTTCACCTCCTCGCTGGCGGCGCGCGGGCCGCTGACCGCGACGTCGCCCAGCGGCTTGAGGCGCAGGTCCTCGACGGGCTCGACGGACCTGGCAGAGGCCCGCGCCGGGGTCGGGGCGGGCGGCGCCGGCGCGGCGAGCACCGCGGCAGACGGCGCCGCTGGAGCTGCCGTCGACAGGGTGGTCGGGCCGGCGATCGAGCTCGCCGCGGACCGCGCCCCTGAACGCAGGACACGTGACGAGCTCGCCGGCTGCTCCGGCGCGACGTGCGTGGAGGCGCAGGCGACCGCGAGCAGCAGCGCAGAGACCGGGAAAACCACCTTTCGAACCATCTCGAGGCATGGAACACAGCCGCTTCGAGGGCGTCAACCCGGACCTGCTGCGACCGCGTGAGGCGACAAGACACCACGGAAGTGACAGCCCCCTTGCGGGGGCGCGCGCCTTGGCTGACGGGACTGTCGCGGTGGACATGCATTCGCTGGCACCGCGCTGGCATGTGCCGCGTCCCGTGCCAGCGCTGGCGCCGCCTGGAGCAGGTGATCGCGCCGTCCCGGAGGGCGTCATCGATGAGGTATCCTCCGGGCTCGGCCCGCTCCTCCCCAGGGCCGTCCAGGAGGCGACATCGTGAAGGCAGCTCCGGAGCAGATCCCGCCGCCGCCGAGGGGCTCCCTCGGCGAGCTCTTCAACCCTTTCCTCCCCGAGCAGATCGAGGACCCTTACCCGATCTACGCGCGCGCGCGGCGCGAGGAGCCGGTCTTCTATAGCCCCCAGCTCGACGTGTGGGTCGTCACCAGGTACGCCGACATCGCGGCCGTCCTGCGGGACACGGGCCGGTTCTCGTCCTTCAACTCGCTCTACGTCAGGGCCGAGCCGATCCCCGAGGTCCGCGCGGTCCTCCGCGAGGGGTACGAGGAGTTCACCTCGCTCGTGCAGAGCGACCCGCCCGATCACACGCGCGTGCGCGCCGTCTTCGGCAAGGCCTTCACCCCGCTGCGCGTGGCGGCGCTGGAGGGGCACATCCGCGAGCTCACGCGGGAGCTGATCGACGCCTTCATCCGCGATGGGCACGCCGAGCTGGTCTCGCAGATCGCCCTGCCGCTGCCGGGGTACGTCATCTGCGATCTGCTCGGGGTGCCGCGCTCCGAGATGAAGCAGCTCAGGGCGTGGCACGAGGACAAGCAGGCGCTGATGGCGGGGAGCGCGCCGCCAGAGGCGCAGGTGGCGAGCGCCCGCGGATACGTGGCGATGCAGCGCTATTTCCAGGCCCAGATCGAGGCGCGCCGCGCCGAGCCGCGGGAGGATCTGCTCTCGCTCCTCGTCCCGGAGGAGATCGGCGGGAGCGCGGCGCTGAGCATGCAGGAGGCGGTCTGCAACGCGATGGATCTGCTGGCCGCCGGGCACGAGACGACGACGGCCCTGCTCGCGAGCGGGATCGACCTCTTGCTCGCGCACCCGGAGGTGGCAGAGGCGCTGCGCGGGGACCCGTCGCTGATCCCGGGCGCGATCGACGAGATGCTGCGCTGCGAGTCCCCGGTCCGCGGCTTCTTCCGGGCGGTGACGGCGGATGCCGAGGTGGCCGGGGTCCGTATCCCGAAAGGCGCACGGGTGTACCTGCTGTATGCGTCGGGGAACCGGGACGAGGCGGAGTTCGCCGACGGCGAGCGCTTCGACATCCACCGCAGGGACACGGGCAAGCACCTCGCCTTCGGCAAGGGCATCCACTTCTGCGTCGGCTCGCTGCTGGCGCGCACGGAGGCGAAGATCGCGCTCGAAGAGCTCCTCGAGCGGCTGCCCGGCCTGCGGCGCGGGAAGGACCCCGCGCGCCGGAGCCCGTTTATCCTCATGCGCGCGTTCGACTCGCTCCCCATCGCGTGGGACGCGTAGCCCTCCCCCGCGCCGCGCCGGCGACGTGGCAATTGTACCCCTTGTGCCTTCAGCTGGCGCTGCAGGTCGCGGATATCGGTGAATGAGGCGAGCTTCTGGGCGTTCTGGTCCCAGCCGGGGTTGGAGGTGAGGATGTTCTTCTCGAACATCCCCTGAAACAGCCCGATCACGCGGTCGCAGTCCTTCAAGAGCAGCCAGTTCTGCGCGGCATCCCCGGCGAAGGCCTTGAAACCGAACTTCTCGTAGAACCTCCTCGAAGCCTCGAGATCCTTGACAGCCAGGCTGATCGAAAACGCGCCGAGCTCCATGCTTTGCTCCTTCCGGTACGGAGACGGATGCCGGACGACCTGCCGTTGTGCCGCGGGCGCGGCTGCGCGGCGCCGCCCGTCTGTCAACGGACCGCGCCGCCTTGACCGCGCCTCTGCCCGCCGCGAGGATCTCCTCGTGCTCCTCACCACGGCGCGTCTCCTCCCCTCCAGGCGCCCTCGACCCTCCGGGAAGGCTGCGACCGCCGCCGGAGTTCGACGGATTCACCCTGTAGCGCTGGACAGCATTTGGGCCTTGCGACTCAGCGCCGATCCGTGAGACTTTCCGTGGGGAGGTCACGAAAGGCGACGAGCTAGATAGACCTGGTCCGGCGGCTTTGGTTGACCCATCGACGGATAGTCAGGCTGCACCCGATGCCCATGGAGCGCTCCGGTCAATGTGTCTGCGGCTCTGTCCGGTACGTCTGCGTCGGTGAGCCCGAGCGCGTCACGGTCTGCCACTGCCTATGGTGTCAGCGTCGTACCGGCACAGCGTTTGGGGTCGAGGTGGTGTTTCAAGAGCAGAACGTCAGTTTCTCAGGCCTCGCTCCGGCCAGCTACCGTCATACATCGGACGAGTCAGGCCGATGGCTAGAGGTCTACTTCTGCCCTCGTTGCGGTTCGAACCTCGGGTTCACGCTGGAGGCCGTGCCTGGCGTCCGCACAGTGCCGGCAGGCACGTTTGATGATGCGGCATTCCTGGACACCAAGCACATCAAGTTCCGTCATGTTTTTGCGCGCACACGCCGCGCGTGGGGTGAGCTCACCTCGGAGGTGGAGGTCTATGAACGGCACTTCCGGCCCCAGTAGCGCAAGAGTGCCGCCTGACCCTCCGCTGCACCCGAAGTGCTACAGCGGGCTTCGCCCGCTCGCGCGCTCGGGTGAGCTCAAGCGTTCGGCCGCAGGAGGCGGCTTCGGAACATGGGATCAGACGCCGTAGCCTACATCTTCGACGACGCGGCCTATCGGGAGCGTGTCGTCCCTGCTCTCCGGCGCTTCGTCCAGACGGGTGGGGCCGACGGATGGCTCGACGATTTGCTCCGCCGGCTCGCTGGCGGTGTTTGGGAGTTCGACTTCCCCCGCATCCGGGGGCTCGGCTTCTCCTTCGACGCTGTATGCGACTACCTCGGCGCTGACTTCTCGTTCGCCGGGTCGGGGGCCGATCCATGGTCGTACAGCTGGGAGCCGCGGGCTTGCCCATCCGCCACCTGTCCCGCAAGGGAGCTCTGCCCGCTCCACCGATCGCGGCAGCCGGCGGCGGCGGAGAGCTTCAACTTCCTTCTGGAGGCGTGCGTCGTCGATCAGTGCCTCGGGCCGGGGCAGTTCCTGGGGCGGACGGTCAGCCCGCTGTGGTACGCCGATACCCTGGCCGCCGCGGGCTTCAGCCCCGAACACCCGGTGTTCGATGGCCTCCGGAAGCTGGAGTACCGAGGCTTCGTGGTCGGCTACCAGTTCGCCAACTCGGACGGCATCCACGGCTGGCTGACCGCGGGTGAGACGGAGGCGTTCCACGCGCACCTCCGGGGGCTGGACCTGCCCCGGTTCGAGTCGTCGTTCGCGGCGATGGAGGGCTTCCGGCGGGACGGGGGGTACGAGGTTCCCCCGCCGTACTCTTTCGAGCAGTTGAGCCTCGCGTTCCTCCGCACCGTCGCCGGGATGGCGGCCGCTGCCGGGCGCGGGCTGTTGTGGGGGAACGACGTTTCGACGTACTGGAAGGACGAGCAGACGGCCGAACCCTCGGCCGCATCCCCCGCGAGGACCACGCCATGCTGAGAAGAGCTGGGTGGTCGTGCCCGCGCGGTCGGCATAGGCCACCGATCTCGCCGCTGCTCCCGTTCGCCAGCGGCGTCACCGTGACGTTGGATACAAGGGAGTACTTCTGGAGGCCGGCCACGGCGGCGGGCTCATCACCGGCGGATCGGCGCCGCCTTCTGCAAGGGCCGTCCGCGCCTTTGCCCTGACTTCTCGCAGATCGCCCGGGACGCGCCGCGCATGGAAGAATCTTGCATGGTATGCCTTGCGCACCACGCCGTGCCGGAGTACCTTGCCTCCCTCACGACGTCACTGGCCCTCGACACGATGCTTTTTCTCCCTCTGCATGAGGGGGGCGTTGCTCGCGCGGATGACTGGACGACGCACCGTGTGCCTGCGCGGGATTCGCCGCGCGGCACGTCACCGTTCGATCCGCAACGGCTTCATCGAATGGCAGGCGAATGAGCGCTCACGAGCGCAGCTGCAGGCCGTGAAAGCAATGTGTCATGGGTAATCGTCTTTACGTCGGCAATCTCTCGTACAACACCACGCGCGAGTCTCTCGAGAGCGCGTTCTCCGGCAGCGGCGAGGTCCGCGAGATCTCGATGCCGACCGACCGCGAGACCGGCCAGCTGCGCGGGTTCGCGTTCGTCACGATGGGCTCGGCCCAGGATGCGAACAGCGCGATCTCGCAGCTCAACGGCTTGATGCTCGACGGGCGCGCGCTCAAGGTCAACGAGGCGCAGGAGCGCCCGAGCGGCGGCGGACGCGGCGGCTTCGGCGGTGGCGGCGGGCGCGGTCGTTACTGATCGCGCCGCTCGTCCCGTCGAAATAGGGCGGCGGACCCCTGGAGGTCCGCCGCTTTTTTTGTCACCCCGTGAGCCTGCGCAGGAGCCAGTCGAGCTCGAGCGGGCTACCGAGCGCGCGGGAGAGGGCCTCTCCGCGTGCTCGTCTCGTCGAACGTGCCAGAGAAACCAGGCTGCTCGTGTGACGTGTGGGCACACGCTCCGGGACGACCGCAACCACATGTCGGTCTGTCCGGGCGTGCGCCGACAGATCTCACCGAGAAGCCCATTTCAGGATGCCCAATCAAAGGCGTCCTGAGGCTGGAGTCATCATGCAACGACAGACCGCGTTGAAGCGCCAGAAAGAGCGCGCCCGTATCGAGAAGCAGCGCGAGAAGACGGCGAACCGCCTCGAGCGCCGCAATGACAAGGGATCGAGCGGCGGTCTGGCGCCGGGTGAAGATCCGGATATCGCCGGCATCGTCCCAGGGCCGCAGCCGCCCGCCGTCGATTGAGCCCGGTCACCGCGCCGCGCCGCTCCGCGCGGCGCGGGTCGCGAGCCGATGCCCTGCCGGGATAGACCTTCCTGACCGCTCACGCCCGGCTCCTCGAGGGGGCTCGGCCTCGCCAAGGCGCGCGGACGCCAGCATCTTGTTCTCGTCGTGGCGCCCTCGGCGGTTCATTTCTCGGTCGATCGCCCCGGCCGGTGCTCTAGGGTGCCCCCATGCGCGACGTCTGCTGGCGCTGCCGGCGCCCCCGTCCGGTCTGCTACTGCGCGCTCCTGCCCTCCTTGCCGACGAGGACCCGGGTCGTGCTCCTCCAGCACCCGCGCGAGCGGCGCGTGGGCATCGGCACGGCGCGCATGACCCACCTCTCCCTGCCCAACTCCGAGCTGCACGAAGGGGTGGTCTTCGAAGACGACCCCAGGATCGCCGCCCTCGCCGCCGATCCGACGACGGCCGTGCTCTATCCCGGGGGCGACGCGCGCCCGGCGGACGATGCGCCGGTGCGCTCGCTCATCGTCGTCGACGGCACGTGGTGGCAGGCGAGGAAGATGCTCGCGCTGAACCCCCGCCTGGCCGCGGTGCGCCGCATCGGCGTCACGCCCCGGGCGCCGGGCAACTACCGCATCCGCAGGGAGCCGCGGCCCGAGTGCCTCGCCACGGTCGAGGCGGTGGCCAGCGCGCTCGGCGCGCTCGAGGGCGAGCCCGCGCGCTTCGACGCGATGCTGCGGGCCTTCGCGTTCATGGTCGACCGGCAGATCGAGCACCAGGCGCGGAGCACGGCCCCGCGGAAGCGGCGCGCCCAGGCGCCCCCGCCGCTCTCGGCGCTGCGCCCCCACCTCGCGGACCCGGCGAGCGTGGTGCTCGTCGACGGCGGCGCCAACGCCGGGTGGCCGGCGGCCGACGGCGCGGTCGAGCCCAGGTCCGAGCTCGTGCACCTCGTGGCGTGCCGCGCCTCGGGCGAGCGCTTCGAGGCGTTCCTCCGGCCGCGGCGCCCGCTGGGCCCGAGCGTCGCGCACCAGCTCGAGGTGCCCGAGGCCCGCCTGCGCGACGGCGAGGACGCGGGCGCCGCCCTGGCCCGGTTCCGCGCCTTCGTCGGCGACGGCGTGCTGGGCACCTGGGGCGTCTTCACGGTCGACCTGCTCGCGCAGGAGGGCCTCCGGCGCCCGCCGTTCGTCGACCTGCGCGACCTCTGCATGCGACACCTGCGGCGGCGCCCCGGCGGCATCGCCAGCGGGGCGCGGGCGCTCGGGGCCGGGGAGCCGGCGCCGCGGGGCGCCGGCCGGTGCGGGCGCACGGTGGGGTGGCTCGAGGTCGTGCTCGCGCGCCTGCTCGCCCTCGCGGACGACAGCGAGGCCTTGGGCGGCCAGATGCGCCCTGCGGGAGGTGATTGACGGTATGCGCGGCCAGACGTCTGGACGAGAGCCGGTCATCAGAGATCAGCCCCGAGCTCCCGTACACGATCTCGCGGCCCCACCGGCCGACGCCTCCCTCGCGCACCTCCTCGAGCGCCTGATGCGCGGGACGGCCGGACGCGAACCCGATGATACCGTCGAGCTCGATCCAGAAGTGTGCAGGGAATGCCCTGTTGCTCCACGTGCACCCAGGCCGCCTCTGGGCGAGGGTGGACCATGTCCATTGCGGAGGACGAAGCTCTGCGAAGTAATCCCCGGGGACATCAACTCACTCCAACACGACGAGCCAAGCTTCGAGAGTGGGCACCGGTGGAGCTCACGCTCGCCCACATGCGTCACCGCGCCCTTACCGGGCAAAATCTCTTGAGCCCTGATCACCGCGGCGGCACGCTCGCCTTTCGATGCACAGGGGGCAGCTCTTCAGCGGCCGTTTCGAGCTCGTGGCACGCGCAGGCTCGGGGGGAATGGGGACGGTGTGGCGTGCGCTCGACGGGATGACGGGCCGGCCGGTGGCGCTCAAGCTCCTCACCCGCGTGAGCGACGGCGATACCGCCAGGTTCCGGCACGAGGCGCGCATCCTCGCGGGGCTCTCGCACCCGCACGTGGTGCATTACGTTGCGCACGGGGTCGGGCCTTCGGGCGAGCCTTACCTCGCGATGGAGTGGCTCGACGGCGAGACCCTCGCCGACCGGCTCGACGGCGCGGGCCTGACGCTCGAGGAGAGCCTCAGCCTCGCCCACCACGTCGCGAGCGCGCTTGCAGAGGCCCACGTCCGCGGCATCGTGCACCGCGATATCAAGCCGAACAACCTGCTCCTGGTCGGCGGCGAGATCGACCGGGTGAAGGTGCTCGATTTCGGCATAGCGTGGCAATCGGGGGCGACGAGGCGCCTGACGCAGACGGGATCGATCCTCGGGACCCCTGGGTACATGGCGCCGGAGCAGGCGCGCGCGGAGCGCGAGGTGGGCCCGCCGGTGGACGTCTTCGCGCTCGGGTGTGTGCTGTTCGAGTGCTTGACGGGCAAGCCCGCATTCCAGGGGGAGCACCTCATGGCGCTGCTCGCGAAGCTCCTCCTCGAAGAGCCGCCGCGCCTGCTCGAGCTCCGGCCGGACGTGCCCGCAGGCCTCGCGGACCTGGTCGAGCGGATGCTCGCGAAAGAACCCGCGGAGCGCCCCGCGGACGGGGCGGCCGTGCTCGCGGCCCTCCGGTCGATGGGCGCTGACGCGGAGCCGCGCAGTCGCGCCGAGGTGCGCGCCGGTCCCCCGTCGATCACCCGCGCGGAGCGGCGGCTCGTGTCCATCGTGGCGGTGGCGCCGGCGCTCGATCAGCGGGGCGACGAGGCCCGGACGATTGTCGGTGAGGAGACGATTCCCACCGCACGGACGAGGCGCGCCCGAGGCTCGCCGCGGGGCTTCGTCGACGCCGTGCGGCGCGCGGCGGTGCCGCTCGGCGCGCGGGTCGAGGAGCTCGCGAACGGCGTCGTCGTGGCGGTGCTGCTCGGCGAGGGCAGCGTGACGGATCAAGCGGCGGCGGGGGCGCGCTGCGCGCTCTGGGTGAGGTCAGCGACGGACGCGGCGATCGTGCTGGTGACGGGCCGCGGCGAGGCGACCAACCGGCTGCCCGTGGGGGAGGCTCTGGAGCGGGCAGCGGCGTTGCTCGACGAGGCGCGCGGTCTCGGGGGCAGGAGCTCGCTGGTGCGTATCGACGACGTCACCCGCGCGCTGCTCGATTCGCGCTTCCAGGTTGTCGAGGAGGCGGGCCGCATCCTGCTCCAGGACGTGCGGCCGATCGGAGATGAGTCGCGCACCCTCCTCGGCAAGCCGAGCCCTTTCGTCGGCCGCGACCGGGAGCTCCGGAGCGTCGTCGACCTGATCGAGGGCAGCTTCGAGGAGCGGCGCCCGGTCGCGCTCCTTGTGACGGCGCCCCCTGGCATGGGCAAGTCGCGCCTGCGGCAGGAGATCGTCCGCGTGGTCCGGGGACGCCACCCCGACGTGGCGCTCGCGATGGCCCGCCCCGACGCGCTCGGCGCGGGCTCGGCCTTCGCGATGCTGTCGGAGGCGCTGCGCGGCGCCCTCGCGATCACGGCCGGTGAGACGCTCTCCTCCCAGCAGGAGAAGATAAAGCACCTCGTCTCCCTCTTTCATTCGGGCGAAGAGGCGAGGCAGATTGCGGAGTTCCTGGGCGAGCTCGTGGGCACGCCATTTCCGGACGAGGACAGCCCTCGGCTGCGCGCCGCCCGGCAGAGCCCGCAGCTGATGGCCGAGCAGGTGGAAGCGGCGTACGTCCGCCTCATCGCCGCCGTGGCGGGCACGCGACCGGTCCTCCTGGTGCTCGAGGATCTCCACTGGGGAGACGCGCCCTCGATCAAGATCGTCGACGCGGCGCTGCGCGATCTCGACGATCGGCCGTTCGCGGTGATCGCCTTCGCGCGCCCGTCCGTGCACGACGCCTTCCCGAGGCTTTGGGCGACGCGGAACGCCCACCAGATCCGCCTCAACGAGCTCTCGCGGCGCGCGGCGGCCGAGCTCGTGCAGCGCATGCTCGGCGGGGCCGTGGAGCCCTCCCAGGTCGCGGCGATCGTCGAGCGGTCGGGAGGGAACGCGTTTTACATCGAGGAGCTGATCCGCGCGGTGGCCGAGGGGCGAGGGGAGACGCTGCCCGACACCGTGCTGGGCATGGTGGAGGCGCGCCTCGCGGCGCTCGCGCCCGAGGCGCGGCGGCTGCTCCGGGCAGCGAGCATCTTTGGCGAGGTGTTCTGGAAGGGAGGTGTACGCGCGCTCCTGGGGGAGGATGAGCCGGTGGACGCCTGCCTCGCGCAGCTCTGCGACGACGAGCTCATCACGTGGCGGATCCAGTCCCGCTTCGCGGGCGAGGAGGAGTACGCGCTCCGTCACGCGCTGCTCCGCGAGGGCGCCTATGCCATGCTCGCCGACCGCGATCGGCCGCTCGGGCACAAGCTCGCGGGCGCATGGCTGGAACGGGCCGGCGAGCGGGATCCCGTGGTGCTGGCCGAGCATTTCGAGCGCGGCGGCGAGGGCGCGCGCGCCGCCGAGTTCTACCTCGCGGCCGCGGAGCAGGCCCTGCGCGGCGCCGATCTCAGGGTGGCGATCGATCGCGCCGAGCGCGGCATCGCCTGCGGGGCCTCGGTGGAGACGGTGGGGGCGCTCCGCGCGGTCCAGGCCGAGGCGGGGATATATCTGTCGGACCACGTGAGCGCGTATGAGTGGGCCTCTCAGGCGCTCTCGGTGGCCGACCCGTCGAGCGCGAGCTACTGCCGCGCGCTGGGGTTTGCCCTTATTTCCGTCTGGAACAGCGGGCGGTCCGAGTTGCTGGGTGGCCTGATGCAGCGCCTATCGACCTTGGAGCCGCCTCGTTCGGGGCTCTTCTGGGTCATGATGGCGTACGAGCAAGTCACCTACACGCTCCTGCTCGCGGGCATGCGCGACGCGGCTCACGGCTGCCTGCAGCGCATGGAGCGCTTCGTCGCGGAGGCAGGGGGAGTCGACGCGTCGATCCGGGGCTGGCTGGAGCTCTCGCGTGGGGCCTGGAGCCGCCACGCGGAGCGCGATGCGTTTCGAGCGCTCAGCCACAACCGAGAAGCGCTCAGATGCTTCGAGCTCGGCGGAGACCGACGCTATCTCTTGAACGCTCAGATCTACGTCGAGATGAGCAACGAGGGGCTCGGCGCCCTCGAAGAGGCCGAGCAGAGCCTCACGCGCGCGCTCGCCTCGGAGAGCGCGAGGGGATACCACGGCGCCATCGTCGTGTATCACCTCGCGTTCGTGCTCCTGCAAAGGGGCAAGCACGAGCAAGCCATCGAGCTCCTCGAGAGCTATTTCCGCGACGTTGCCGGCGCCGTGGTCGATCAGATGATCGCGATGATGCGCGTCGTCCTTTGCGCCGCGCAGCTCCGCTCGGGCCGGCTCGATCTGGCCGAGGCCGCGGTCCGCGAGCTGGGTGAGCCCTCGGCGCATCCGCTCTATCTCGCCGCGGCCCTGAGCACCGTCCTCGCCGAGCTCCGGCTCGCGCAGGGCCGGGCTGAGGAGGCGGTCAAGCTCACCCGCGAGATCAGGGATCGCGTCCGGAGTATCGGGACATCCCCGTGCCTTCACGAGTTCGACCTGCCGCTGATCCACGTGCTTGCGCTGCAGGCGAGCGGCGACTCCGAAGGGGCCCGCGCGGCGCTGCGAGCCGAGCGGGACGATCTGCTCGCCCAAGCCGCCGCGATCCCCGACCCTGCCTACCGGCGGAGCTTCCTCGAGGGCCTGCCAGCCCGCGCGCGCCTGCTCGCCCTCGCGCGCGAGCAGCTGGACGGGCAGCCGGGGATCCAGTGCGTCGTGCGAGCCTGAGGACGAATACCGACGAGCAGCAGGCGGAAACGGTTCGACCGGTATCGTCAACAGGTTGTGGCACCCGCCGGATCCGCCGAGGAGCAAGCTGGAAGAGCACGGCACCCAGCAAGAGGAGATGCCGCAAGGGCGCAAGAGGCGCAACGGGACAGAGATGGATCTGTACTCGTCTCTTCCCCTTGCGTCCTTTGCGCCCTTGCGGTCCTCTTCCCATGAATGGACACCGCCGGAATGAGCGCTCGCGTCGCTGGCCTGCCAGAGGTAAGCCGATGTAGCCCGTACCGCAGTTCACGCCGGGTCATCACCGGCCCAGGGCGGATCGCGCCGGCTTGACCGTGGCCAAGGTGACCTTGTACCGTCTGGCCACCCTCGTTGCGAGATCCCTCGAGACGGCGACCACAGAGGAGCAAAACCATCATGAGCGGGCGGGCGTCGAACGACAGATCCAGGATGAAACAATACCTTCAATTCGGCGACGGGCCGTTCCTCAAAGGGGCCGGGACCAGGGCGCCGGAGGCGTGGTTTCTGGGCCCGAAGGCCGAGAACGCCGACGAGCTCGAGAGGCTCATCGTCGAGGCCATCCGGGACCACTCGTTCTGGCGGCGGAATTTCCACCCTCAGGATCCCACGCACATCACCGAGCAGTCCAAGCGACACCCGGCCTACCTCCACGCGATGGACTCGCTGAAGGACAACTTCCGGTCGCTCATGTCGTTCCTCAAGAAATCGGTGCCCTTCTTCAGCGATCGGTACCAGGGGCACATGAACTGGGACACCTCGATCCCCAGCGTGCTCGGCTACTTCGCCGCGATGCTCTACAACCCCAACAACGTCGCGTTCGAAGGGTCCACGGCGACCACGATCCTGGAGATGATCGTGGGCGACGATCTCTGCCGGATGCTCGGCTATCCGCTGCCGGACGACGGCGCCGGCGAGCAGGCCGTTCGACCCTGGGGGCACATCACCTGCGGCGGCACGGTCGCGAACATCGAGGCGATCTGGTCCGCCAGGAACCTGAAGTTCTACCCGCTGTCGCTCCGGGACGCGCTGAAGTCCGAGCCGAGCCTCGCGGCGGCGCGCGAGCTCGTCGTGACCACGTGCGACGGCAGGCGCGCGCTGCTCGGCGCGCTCGACGCCTGGTCGCTCCTGAACCTCAAGGTGGACGAGATCCTCGCCCTGCCCGCGCGCCTCACGCAGGAGTACGGCATCCCGAGCGACACGATCACGGCCGCGATGGCGGGCCACTCCCTCCAGCACCTCGGGATCCAGGAGCTCTACCGGCGGTGTGGGGCGGACCTGCCGTGCTCGCCCGTGTTCCTCGTCCCCGCCACGAAGCATTACTCATTCCCCAAGGCCGCGGCGGTGCTGGGCATCGGCTCGGCGAACGTGCTCGACATCCCCGTGGACTGCGACGCGCGGATGAGCCTCTCCGCGCTGGAGGCGACCTTGAAGCGCTGCCTCGACGAGCGGCGGCCGGTCTACACCGTGGTGAGCGTCGTCGGGAGCACGGAGGAGAGCGCGGTGGATCCGCTGAAGGGGATCCTCGAGCTGCGCCATCGATTCCAGAAGGAGGGGCTCTCGTTCACGGTCCACGCGGACGCCGCGTGGGGCGGCTATTTCGCCTCGATCCTCCGCCCCGACGAGGGGCCGCGCGCGAAGGACGCGCCCTCGGGGCCCGCGGCCGAGATCGGGATGAGCAGGTACGTGACGGCGCAGCTCTCGGCGCTCGGCCGGGCGGATTCGATCACGGTGGACCCGCACAAGTCGGGCTACGTCCCTTACCCCGCCGGGGCGCTCTGCTACCGCAACTCGGCGATGCGCGACATGGTGACGTTCAAGGCCCCGTACATCGTCCACGGGGACGCGGAGCCGACCGTGGGCATCTATGGGCTCGAAGGGTCGAAGCCAGGCGCCGCGGTGGCCGCGGTCTACCTGAGCCACAAGGTCATCCGGCCCACCCGGAGCGGGTACGGGCAGCTCCACCGGAAGGCCCTGTTCAACTGCAAGAGGTTCTACGCGCGGCTCCTCTGCCTGGCCCGCCCGGAAGATCGGTTCGTCATCGTCCCGGTCCCGCGGCTCCCAGCGGAGATCGGCGGCGGCGACGCGGAGAGCGAGCTGCAGTTCATCCGCGAGCGGATCAACAAGCCGAGCCTCGAGGAGCTCCTGGCCGACCCCGAGGCGATGGCGCTGCTGCCGGAGCTCGGTCCCGACCAGAACATCCTCACCTACGCCGTCAACTTCAAGCACCCGGACGGCTCGATCAACACCAGCCTCGACATGATGAACCGCTTGAACAAGGCGATCTATGATCTCTTGAGCATCGCCCCCGGGGACGACATCTATCACTACCGGATGATCGTGAGCACGACCGACTTCAGCGAGGAGCATTACGGCAAGATCTTCATCGAGGACTACAAGCGGCGCCTCGGGGTCTCGGCGTCGCCGGGCTCGACGGTGACGGTGCTGAGGTCCACGATGATGGCGCCCTGGCTCCTGGAGTCTCCCGAGGGGAGCATCCTGGACGTGCTGGAGATCGAGCTCCGCGATGCGATCTTCAAAGCGATGATGCGCGACTCGATGCTCCAGGTCTTCGAGGAGATCGACACGAATCGGGATGGCACCCTGGACGTCGCCGAGATCATGGCGAAGTTCCGCGAGAAGGGCTTCCAGGACGGCGATATCGACGAGTTTTTGCAGGTCTGCGACGTCGACAGGAACGGCAGCGTGTCGGTGAGCGAGTTCCTCGGGGCGTTCTCGCACTTCCTGGTGAAGGCAAAGCTCTCGGGGAGAGAGGCGAAGGTGTAGCCAGGTGAAGGGGACCCTCGCTGGCTGGATGGAGGCCGAGCCGTGAGCTCGCGGCGCCGCCGTGCCGCTCGGCCAGCGTCGAGCCGAGCGCCGTGAACGCCGTTGCGGCGCAGGGCGCGGCGTGAGATGCTCCGTCCGTGGCATTCATCCGGCTGCGCTGAGCTCGGCATCCTCGTCTCCCCCGTAGCCCCGGCACGGCCGGGTCGGCGTGGCGAGCGCGCGGGTGCCCGTCCGTGCTCCGTCTTCCTCGGATTCCCCCGCAACGCGGAAGACCGGGGCGCGGAGCCTCACGCCCGGCAGCCTGGAAGGAGCATGCCACGCACGCCTGGCCGGTCGTGAGCTCGCGCCGCGAGTCTTCCCCATCATCCATGCGCGCCGCCCGCAGCGGCGGCGCGCGACGAGGCTCGCGATCATGACCGAACGTACCCAACCCCCGTCTCCTTCCTCCTTCGCGCCCATCGACTCCGTCGCCGCGCTCCTCGATGCGGCGCGCCGCGAGGGGCTCCGGCTCGTCGCCTCGCAGGAGGGCTTCGACCAGACCGGGCTCGACTTCCTCGCCGTGCACGCCCGCGACGAGGAGGGCGTGCCGTGGATCGTGCGCACGCCGCGCCGGGCCGCCGTCGTCGAGGCCGCGCGCGTCGAGGCGCGCGTGCTCGCCCTCGTGCGCGGGCGCTTGCCGGTCGCCGTCCCCGACTGGCGTGTGCACACCGACCAGGTGATCGCCTACCCGAGGCTCGGCGACGTGCCCGCGATCACCATCGACCCCGAGGCGGGCGTGCGCTGGAACCGCGTCGACCCGGCGGCGCCCTCGGAGGCGTTCGTCGCGTCGATGGCCGACGCCCTGGCGGCGTTGCAGCGCGTGGACGTGGCGGCGATCGCGGCGGCGGGCGTCCCGGTGAAGTCCATCGACGACACGCGGCAGCTCCACGCCCGGGCCATGGACGAGACGCGCGCCGCGCTCTCGCCCCCCGACGCCCTCTGGGCGCGGTGGCAGCGCTGGCTCGCGAACGACGCGATCTGGCCGCGTCACCTCGCCCTCGTGCACGGCGACCTCCACCCCGGGCACATGCTCCTCGACGAGGGCGGCCGGCTCACCGGGATCCTCGACTGGACCGAGGCCCACCTCGGCGACCCCTCGGTCGACCTCGCCCTCTTCGCCGGCGCCTTCAGCAAGGCCGCGTTCGACGCGTGCATCGCGCGCTTCGAGGCGGCCGGCGGCGCGACCTGGCCCGGCCTCGCGGCCCACGCCCAGGAGCGCTGGGCGGCCTGGCCCGCCATGGCGGCGAAGTGGGGGATGGACACGGGCAACGAGGGCGTGATCGCGCACGCGCGCTCGATGCTCGGCCAGATCGCGGCCGAGGGCGGGGGAGGGGTCCAGGGGGCTGGGTGAGCCAGAACCCACGAGGATCGTCGATCTTTTCTGCGCTTCTCCCGGCCTCCATGTTCGCATGACAGCGCGACCCCACCCTGAGTAGCCTCTTGCCGTATGCGCGGAGGACACGACGCGGAGGCCGGCGCGGCGGATCGCGCGCTCGTGCTCGCCCTGCTGGGCGCCGTCCTCCTCGTGTCGCCGGCGCGCCTGCTCTGGGCGCGCGGCCCGCTCGCGGTGGCGGCCGTCTTCGCGGTGTGGGTCGCGCTGATCGCCCTCGCCTGGCTCGCGACGCGCGCCGACCGCGGCGACGGCGACCGCGGCGACGCCGGCCGCGGCGACGGCGACCGCGGCGACGGCGCCCGCGGCGACGGCGACCGCGGCGACGGCGCCCGCAGCGAGCGGGAGCCGCCGCCGTGATCGACGTCGGCGTCCTCCTGTTCGCCACGGTGGCGTGGCTCGCCGTGCTCGCCGCCATCGCGCTCGCCGCCCAGCGCGAGCGGATCCCCCGCGCGCTCGCGCGCCACCCGCTCGTGCTCGCCCTCTCGCTCGGCGTCTACGCCTCGTCGTGGACCTACTACGGCGGCGTCGGCTTCGCGCAGCGCCACGGGCTCGTCTTCCTCGCCGTCTACCTGGGCCCGACCCTCGCGTGCATGGCCACGCCGCTCCTCTGGTCGCGCGTGCTCCACATCACGCGCGAGCAGCGCCTCTCGTCGCTCGCCGACCTGCTCGCCTTCCGCTTCCAGAGCCCCGCCGCGGGGGCGCTCGTCGCCGCGTTCTCCCTCGTCGCCAGCCTGCCCTACGTCGCGCAGCAGTTCCGCGCGACCGAGCAGTCGGTCCGCGTGCTGTCCGGGCCGGGGCACGAGGAGGCCGTGGGCGCCGTCTTCTGCGCGCTGCTCGCCCTGTTCACGGCGTTCTTCGGCGCCCGCCCGTCCGCCGAGCGCCGGCGCGAGGACGGCCTCGCCGCGGCGGTCGCGTTCGAGTCGGCGGCGAAGCTCGCCGTGCTCGCGGCCGTGGGCCTCGTCGCCGTGCTCGGCGCGTTCGGCGGGCCCTCCGGGCTCGCGGGCTGGCTCCGCGATCACGCCGCCGAGGTCGAGGCGCTCGCCCGCCCCGTGCGCGAGGACAGCGGCTGGACCTCGATGCTCGTCATCAGCTTCGCCGCGGCCTTCCTGCTGCCGCGGCAGTGGCACATGGCCTTCGCCAGCGGCGCCGGGGACCGGGCGCTCGCCAGGGCGGCCTGGGCCTTCCCGCTGTTCCTGCTCGCCCTCAACCTGCCCGTCCTGCCCATCCTCTGGGCCGGGACCCGCCTCGCCCCCGCCGGGCCCGCCGACAGCTACGTGCTGCTCGTGCCCCAGCTGCTCGACCAGCGCTGGCTCGCCCTCGCCGCCTTCATCGGCGGCATCTCCGCGGCGAGCGCCATGGTCATGGTCACCGCCGTCGCCCTCGCGAACGACAGCGCGACCCACCTGCTCCTGCCGCTCGCCCGGAGGACGCTGCGCCGCAACGTCTACGCGCGCGTGCTGTGGATGCGCCGCGGGCTCCTCACCGCCATCCTCGTGGGCGGGTGGCTCTTCCACCGCGCGCAGGCGAACCGCGGGCTGCTCGTCGAGAGCGGCATCGTGTCGTTCGTCGCCTTCGCGCAGCTCCTGCCGGGGCTCTTCGCCGTGCTCTTCTGGGAGCGCGCCACGCGCGCGGGGTTCATCGCCGGGCTGCTCGCCGGCATCGCCTCCTGGACGGCCCTGTGCCTCGCGCCGCTCTTGCCCGGGATGCCCGGGCTCGATCCGGCGTGGCTCGGCCTCCTGCTCGAGGGCGCGGACCCCGCGGGCCGCGCCGCGCGCGCGGCGCGCGCCCTGCCCATCGACACCTGGTCGCTGCCGACGTTCGTGTCGCTCGCCGTCAACGGCGGCACGCTCGCGCTCGTCTCGCTGCTGCGCCCGCCGGCCAAGGCGGAGCGCGAGGCGGCGCGCCTGTGCAGGCGGCGCGAGATCGGCCCGTCGGTGGAGCGCGCGACCGTGCCCTCGAGCGTCGGCGCGCTGGAGGAGCGGCTCGCCCGGCTGCTCGGCCGCGAGGCGGCGGGCATCGAGGTCACGCGCGCCCGCATCGAGCTCGACATCCCGCGCGACGAGACGCGGCCCACCGAGCTCCACGCGCTGCAGGAGCGGCTGCACCGCAACCTGTCGCCGCTGGTCGGCCCGGTGCTCGCGAGGACGGTCGCGGAGGAGGCGGGCGCCCCCGCCGCGGCGCCGGGCGCGGGCGGCGCGCTCACCGAGGAGCTCCGGTGGCTCGAGCGCCGCCTCGCGCGCGGGGAGACGCGGCTCGTCGGCGCGGCGCGCGAGCTCGACCTCTTGCGGCGGTGGCTCCGCTCGGTGCTCGCGCAGCTGCCGCTCGGCGTGTGCGCCGTGGGCTCCGACGGCGCGGTAAGCCTCGTGAACCGGCGGCTCGAGGCGCTCGTCGGCGCCCCGGAGCGCGACCTCGTCGGCGCGCCGCTCGACCGGCTGCCGGCCCCGTTCGCGGAGCTGTTCGCCCGCGCGGTCCGCGCGGCGTCCGCCGGCGAGGCCGGCGCGGGCGCCGAGGAGATCGAGGCGCACGTGGCCGGGCGCGCGCGCTCGCTGCGCGTGCACCGCGCCGCGCTCGATCCGCTCGACGCGCGCGCCGCCTCGGGCGGCGTCGTCCTCCTCGTCGAGGATCGCACCGAGCAGCGCGCGCTCGAGGCGCAGCTCGCCCACAAGGACCGGCTCGCCCAGCTCGGCCGCCTCGCCGCGGGCGTGGCCCACGAGGTCGGCAACCCGCTCACCGGCATCGCCTGCCTCGCGCAGAACCTCCGGGCCGAGGCCGACAGCGACGAGATCCGCGCGCGGGCGGGGCTCATCCTCGGCGAGACCGCGCGCATCGAGGCCATCCTGCGGACGCTGCTCGAGCACAGCCGCACCGGCGCCGTGCCGTCGCCCGGCGAGGGCCCGCGCGCGCGGGTCGGGCGCGTGTCGCTCGCCCAGGTGGTCGCCGAGGCCGAGCGGCTGCTCCGGCTCGACCGCGCGGCGCCGCACGTCCGGGTGGAGCAGGCCTGCCCGGAGTCGCTCGTCGTCGTCGGGGATCGGCGCGAGCTCGTGCAGGTCTTCGTCAACCTGCTCGCGAACGCCCGCGACGCCTCCGGGGCCGGCGCGACCATCGCCGTCCGCGGGCGGATCGAGGCGGGCGAGATCGTGGTCGAGGTCGAGGACCACGGCTCGGGCATCCCCGAGGAGCTCCTCGCCGCCGTGTTCGAGCCGTTCGTGACGACGAAGCGCGATCCGAGCGGCACGGGGCTCGGGCTGCCGCTGTCGCGCTCGATCGTCCAGGATCACGGCGGCACGCTCACGCTGCGGAGCGCGGTGGGGCAGGGGACGACGGTCGTCGTGCGGCTCCCGCTCGCGGGCGCGCCCGGGGCGCGGCGCGGGCCCGAGGCGGCGCCGTGAGCCGGACCGCGCGGGGCCAGGGCGGAATGGCCCTCTGGAACACCGGCGGGTGTTACCGATCGTAACGGGATCTCACCGGACCGGCCTGGCTCGCCGAGAGAGCACTCCGGAACACCTGGGGTGTTACCGATCGTAACAAGATTTCACGGAACGGGCCTGACGCGACGAGTTGGACCTCGGGAACACCTGGGGTGTTACCGATCGTAACGAGATTTCACGAAACGGGCCTGACGCGACGAGTTGGACCTCGGCGAGACCGGGCGTGTTACCGATCGTAACGGGATCTCACCGGACAGACCTGACTCGACGGGATGGCACTCCGGAGCACCGGCGGGTGTTACCGATCGTAACGGGACGTCGCCGGACGGGCCTGTCTACGTGATTGGCCCGTAACAGAACGGGTATTCTCGCGGCGCCTCGCGTGGTATTTGGATCCTGGAGATCAGCAGACGCAACACTGGGGGGGACGCGGCGTCGAGCCGCGCGCCGCCCCGTTGCCCGGACTCTCGTCCCCCGAACGCGGCCGCGCCGTCGCGCGCGGGGGCGCGAGAGATCCTGCACGACACCGTGGCTCCCTCTCCGCGGCGCGACGCCGGCACGAGGCCGACTTCGGCCCTCTCGACAAGCGCTGGAACTCCTTCGAGGAACCGCTCCCATGGCACAGACGTCTTCCGAATTCCTCGCCGTGACCCCACCGAGCCACACCCGCGAGGCCGGGCGCGAGGTCGTCGACAGCGGCACGCTCTGGAAGGTCATCTTCGCGTCCGCCGGCGGCACAATGATCGAGTGGTACGACTTCTACATCTTCGGGAGTCTGGCCGCGATCATCTCCACGCATTTTTTCCCGAAGGACAACCCCACGGCGGGCTTCCTGCTGACGCTGGGCACGTTCGCCACCGGCTTCGTCGTCCGCCCGTTCGGCGCGCTCGTGTTCGGGCGCATCGGCGATATCGTCGGCCGGAAGTACGCGTTCCTCGTGACCTTGCTGCTCATGGGCGGCGCGACGTCGCTCATCGGCATCTTGCCGACCTACGAGAGCGCCGGGCTCGTCGCCCCGCTGGCGCTGGTCCTGATCCGCCTCGTGCAGGGCCTCGCGCTTGGGGGCGAGTACGGCGGCGCGGCGGTGTACGTGGCCGAGCACGCGCCGGACGAGAAGCGCGGCTTCTACACCTCGTTCATCCAGATCACGGCGACGCTCGGCCTGTTCGTCTCGCTGGCGGTGATCCTCGGCAGCCGCCTCATCGTCGGCGAGGACGCCTTCAAGGAGTGGGGCTGGCGCGTCCCGTTCCTCCTCTCGGTGCTCCTCGTCGGCGTGTCCTTCTACGTGCGCGTCCGCCTCAAGGAGTCGCCGATCTTCGCGAAGCTGAAGGCCGAGGGGAAGACGTCGGCCGCGCCCATCAAGGACAGCCTCGGCAACAAGCGCAACTGGAAGGTCATCCTGATCGCGCTCTTCGGCGCCACGGCCGGCCAGGGCGTCGTCTGGTACACGGGGCAGTTCTATGCCCTCTACTTCCTGCAGAACACGCTGAAGGTCCCGTTCATCACGTCCACGGTCGTGGTCGCCGCGGCGCTCGCCCTCGGCATGCCGTTCTTCGTGTTCTTCGGCGCGCTCTCGGACCGCATCGGCCGGAAGAAGATCATGATCGCGGGCAACCTGTGCGGCGCGATCGGGTTCTTCCCGGTGTTCTGGGCGATGAAGCAGAACGCGGACAGCCCGGTCGTGCTCACCCTGCTCGTGTTCGTGCTCGTGCTCTTCGTCACGATGGTCTACGGCCCGATCGCGGCCTACCTCGTCGAGGCCTTCCCCGCGAAGGTGCGTTACACGTCGCTCTCGATCCCGTACCACGTCGGCAACGGCGTGTTCGGCGGGCTGCTCCCGCTCATCGCCTCCTCGGTGACGGTCGCGACCGGCAACATCTACGCGGGCCTCCTCTACCCGATCGCGGTGGCGCTCATCACCGTGGTGGTCGGCGGGATCTTCCTGAAGGAGCGCAGCGACGTGCGCCTCTGGGACGAGCTCGAGCGCCCGCGCGAGTCCTGACGTCCGCAGAGCTCGGTCGAGCTCGTCTCCGATCTCGTAAGAGAATTTGAACCACAGAGGGCACAGAGGAGAGAATAATCTCTGTCCTCTGTGCCCTCTGTGCCCTCTGTGGTTCAATTCTCTCCCTCTCCTCACGCATCATTTCGTGATCCGATGTCAGGGTGAGAGAGCGGCCGCGCTCGACGATGCGTGCAGCGGGCGCGTGATCACGGTGCATTTCCACGTGCCGGTGCCGCCGCTCGCGTGGGACAGCTCGCTCCCTGCGCCGCACCAGAGCGCGCTCACCGAGTGGGCGCAGGGGCGCGGCTTCGAGGTCCGCACGGCGAGCACGCGGATCCCGATCACCTCCGTCGCCATTTCGGGCGACACGGTGCGCATCACCGTCGGCAACGATCTCCCCTCGTCGGGCGTCTGGGTCGGCTACGCGATGACCAGCGACGGCACGGCGTTCTCCGGCCGCACGTGGCGCTCGGGCCAGCTGCGCGACTCGGATCCCTTTGTCGGCTCGATGACCGGGACCGCGCAGCCGAATTACGCGGTGGCGTTCGAGATGCCCGTGCCCTGAGGCGCGCCGGCAGGGCGGCTCCCTCCGCGGGAGCCGCTACACGCCGGTGCCCGTCAGGGTCGCGACGATGCGCTCGATCGACCAGTAGCCTGCCATTCCCCCCATCGCATATACGAGGCCGCGCCGCACCGCCGCCGGTTGCACGGGGACCCGCGCGGCCAAAAGGCTCAGCGCAAGCACCAGCGCGATCACGCCGAGCTGACCGATCTCCACGCCCACGTTGAAGAACAGGAGCGCGGTCGGCACATGCTTTTCCGGCAGTCCGATGTCGAGCAGCGACGACGCGAACCCGAGCCCGTGAAGCAGCCCGAAGGCGAACGTGACGGCCCACGGGGCCCGGTGGGCGAGCGAGTCGGCCGGCCGCAGGCACTCGCCGCAGACCAGGACGATCGAGAGCGCGATGGTCGCTTCGACCGGCGGGGCCGGCAACGTCAGCCAGCCGAACACGGCGCAGGCCAGCGTCAGGCTGTGCGCGACCGTGAACGCCGTGACGGCGCCGACAAGCTTCCGACCGCCGCGCACGAGGAGCGTGAGCGCGATGACGAAGAGGAGGTGATCGAACCCGGTCAGGATGTGCTCGACGCCGAGCCACGTGTAATCGATGACGATCGGCTTCAGCGCGAGGAGCCCGGCGGAAGCGGGGATACCGTAAACCACGAAGCTCGGGTCGCTGCCGGTCAACACCCGGAGCAGCCGGCTTCCGCTGCGCCACTCGATCGCCACCATCACGTTGGTCTCGGTCCCCTCGAGCCAGGGGAGCTCGACGGTGCCGACCAGGCCGGCGGGACCGCAGTCGAGAAACTCCCCGTCGAGCTTGCAGGGCGGGGGGAACACGGCGGGCGCCGCGAGCTCGGACTTGAGCGTGGACGAGCTCGCCTCCCAGCGCATGAGGAACCGCCCCTCGCGGCCTTCGACTTCCGTCAGCGAGAGCGACGCCGAGTTAAGCTCGTGGCCTTTTGCTGAGGCAGGCGCCAGAAATACGGCCAGGAGGAGCGGCAGGGCCCGCGCCAGCCGGAGCAGCCACAGAGGATTCAAGGCTCCTCCTCGAACCTGTACCGCGCGACGACGCTCTCGACGAAGGCGTCGGCGGCTTGCCTCTTCCTCGCGGCGGTCCAGTCGACGACGAGGGTCGGACGTATCGACTCGCGGCTGGGCAGCCCTCCTTCGATCCGGTTGACCCGCGCGAGCAGCAGGCTGTCCTCGGTCTCCAGGGGCTGCCACGTCGCGAGCGGCAGGTTGCACATGCTCTCGGAGACCGCAGGTCCGAACTTGGCTGCGAGCTTGTCGCGGGTGAAGTTGCCGCCCGCGATCGGACGACCGAGCGTGCTTGGGTCCGCACCGTCGGCCAGCGCACGTCGATACGCCGACCGCTGCGTCTCTGCCGCTGGATCGCTCTTGGGAAAAGCGACGACCTCGAAGCTGTACCGCAGCGGCGCTTCGTAGTGGCTCCGGTGAGCGGCCAACCACGCGTCCAGCTCTGCGTCCGTCGGCTCCCGCGGCGGCGTCTGCTGCGCCGCCCGTGCCCGCAGCTTGTCCGCCAGCACGGTCCGCACCGTCGCGTCCTGCCGATCGAGCCCCTCCCGCAGCGCCTCACGATAGAGCACCTCGTCCCGCTTCCACCGGTCGAGCGCCGCCTTCAGCTCCGCCTCCGTCGGCGCCCGCCCCGTCTCATCGCGGAACCGCCGCTCCACGTCCGCCTTCAGCCCTCCGCTGACGACGACCACCCTCGGATCGCCGACGATGAGCCGGTGGGCGAGAAATAGCAGCGCGCCGATGATGAGGAAATGAACGATCGGCTCGCGGAGCAACCGAGCGAAGCTCCCCATGGGTCTCACGGTGGTGTCAGACATGGTATTTAGGGGTCGAAGATGCCGCCTTCATGCCAGGGCGTCCGAGGGCCGCGCTCTGCGCCATCGGCGCGGTCGCCGCTCGCTGGCCACGGCTGCGCGTGGCCGTCATCCTGGCATGAACGGGTGGGGGTCGGCTACGCCCGAAGCCGCGCCGGTGACGGCGCGGGGCTCCGGGCGGCTCGCTTCACGGCGACAGCGTGAGGGACTTCGCGTCGAGCGCCACCTCATAGAACCCGTGCGGATTCCAGGGAAGCGCGGCGCCGTTCTGCTTGGGCGTGCCGCCGGTGACCGTCACGCGCACGTACTTGCCCGGCGGGAAGTTCGCGGGGAGCTGCCACGTGTACGTCGTCTCGCCGCCGGTCTGATTGCTGTCGGCGTCGGTGACCGCCTTCTGGCCGAGCCAGTAGGCGCCGATCGTCTCCATGGTGCCGATCCACACGTCGCCGAAATCCTTGACGTGCTTGACGTGCTCGAGGAAGGCGTTGAGCGGGATGGGCATATAGGCGCCGTCGCTGCCGCCGGTGAAGCCGTGGATGCAGAAGGTGCGCCACTTCTTGCCCGTCCGCGCGCTCGTGACCTCCGCGTCCATCTGCGCCGTGCTGGCGTTCTGCGGGGGAATGTAGGTGGGCAGCTTGAACGGATTGCTCGAGTCGTTCGGGCTGATCAGGGCGTTGGACACGCCGCGGTTGATGAGGAAGCGCGACTGGGCGATGCTCACATACGCATCCGAGCCGTTCGGAGCCGCCATCGTATACGGCGTGATGCTCCACTTGTCCTTGATGAACTGCGTCGCGGCGTCCGTGTCAGAGCCGTTGTCGTTGCTGCTGTGGCTCTTCGTGTGGTTGCCGAGCTCATGGCCGTCCATGAGCGCCTTCGTCCACACCGGGTTGTTCGCTTCGTTCTTGCCGGTCCAGACGTAGAAGGTGAACGGCACGCCGAGCGCGTTCAGCGCATCGTAGTTCTGGATCTGGGTCTGGTTCACGTCGTCGAAGGAGTACGTCACGGCGCCCGCGAAGCCGGCCCAATCGATGACCTTGAGGCCGCCGGCAGCGCCGGACGGCTTCGCCACGTTGTCGGGGCCGGGGGGCGTCGGAAGACCGGAATCGACCGGCGGCGTCGGCTCACCGCCCGCGCCTCCGTCACCCGAGCCGCCCTCGCCGCCGCCGCCGGTGCCGGCGCTGGTGCTGGTGCTGGTGCTCGCGTCGCCGCCGGTGCCTCCGGTCGACGCCGAGGTCGTGCCGCCCGGATCGCCGGAGGTCACGCTCCCCGTCGTGCCGCTGGTCGTCGTCGTCGCCGCCTGGCCACCGCCGCCGCCGGAGCCACCGTCGCCGTCATCGCCGCAGCCGCCGATGTGCAGCGCTCCCAACAGGAGCAACGCACCGAGCACGGGTGACGATGAAAAATTCCCGAAGTGGCGCAATCGAGATTGTCTCAACATAGGTTAACCACAAAGATTCCCGCAAGGCGCTCGGATGATCACGACGCACGCGGATCGACGCTGCGCATGAACCGCTTGCAGTTGACAGGTAGGAACGGGGCCGCGTCGACGGAGCGCGCCGTCGACCTTCCTCCTCGCGGCACGGCGATGGCCCGAGCATCCCGAGCTTCGCCTCGACCTCGCGTGCAGCGCCGTGCTCGATCTCGCGACCTAGCGACCTCGTTCGTCGTACTGCTCTTGTCGCATTGTCGTCGGGCGAGGTCAAGAGGCGGGCGGCGCACGCGATGTCGCCGTGACGTGGGCAGGAGCGGCCGCGCCGGGCCGGCGGCGAGCACCCTCAGCCGTCAGATCCCGGCCCGGCGCGCGGACAACGCAGCTCACGGCGGCGCGAGCGTCGTGGCGCCGCGGCGAGGGCCGCCGCCCTTCAGGGATAGAAGTTCACGGGGACCTTGTTGCTCGCCCCGCTGCCGTTGCGCACGCGGATGTACCCAGGGCCGAGGCCGCTCGGGACCTGCACGGTGAGGCTCGTCCCGGTGATGGTGGTCGGGCTTACGACGGTCGTGTGCGTGGCGTCCACGAACTCGACCTGTGCGCCGGACCCGAAGCCGGAGCCGGTGAGGGTCACGGTCGTGTTCGAGTACATATAGTCGGCGTTCCCGAAGTCGAGCCAGAGCCCGCCGCGCACGAGCACGCCGGACGAGAGCATCGGGCTCTCCTGGAGGATCATCTGCTCGTGATCGAAGAAGATGGTCGTCGGGTAGCCGCCGTGCCATCCCATGATCGACTCGCCGGGATAGCTGTCCGGGTGGTGCAGGCCGAACGAGTGCCCGAGCTCGTGCGCGACAGTCCCCTTCGGCGTGCCGTCGAGGCATTGCCACGTGGCGTACCCGCAGTGGATCGCCAGCGGCTCGCGCACGCCGGAGATGGGCTCGAGCACCCAGTCGCCCACGACGGCGAAGCCGGTGTAGTCGCCATAGAGGGTGGCGCCGGCATAGCCGCCGCCGCCCTGGGAGAAGACGAGCGTGGACTGCCGCGCCGGGAAGCCGCCGACGGCCTGAGACACCGCGTTCAGCCAGTTCGGGATCTCGATCGGGTTGTTCTGGCAGGCGCTCGACGGCGACGAGCCGCAGCGCATGTTCACGTAGTTCTGGGACGAGCGCACCGCCTGGACCGAGCCCACGAGGTGGAACGAGACGTTCGACTGCTGGCGATACCAGGCTTGCAGCTCGGCGAGGTACGTGTTGATGGCGTCGACGTACTCCTGGTGGTACGGCTGGTCGTTCGGATAGACGTAATACGCCCTCACCGGGTAGACCTCGCCCGCGGAAAGCTGCGCCACCTGCGTGGAGCTCAGGGCCTGCTGGTAGAGGCGGACCTCGTCGATCAGGCCGTCGTAGGCGTTCCAGGCGGGGTGTCCGCCGATGACGATGGGCCGCGTCGATTGCTGAAGCGTGCCGGACGCGGGCGTCGAGGCGCGGAGCTCGCCGTTCACGTAGAGCTTGAGCGCCGCGCCGTCGTACACGCCGGCGACGTGGGCCCAGGCGTTCGCGACGGCGGGGGTCTCGACGATCACGTGCTGGCCCGCGCCTGCGCCCGGGAAGGCCACGGAGAAGAAGTACTTGCCGTGGTCGATGCCGAGCAGGAACGAGTCCGCGGCGTACCACTGGTTCACGATGGTGCGGTACCCCGTCACGCTCCGCGGGTTGACCCAGGCGGCCGCCGTGATCTGGTCCTGGAAGTGGAGGTAGCTCCGCCCCGCGCTGCTGATCTCCACCTGATCGCCGGCGCCGTTGAAGTCGCCGGCGGACAGGAACTTCCCGGGGCTGCAGAGGCCGCGGCCGGACATCACCCCGAACGCCCCCTGGCCCGAGTCCTCCCGGACCCGCGCGTTCGTCCCGTCCGTGCAGGTGTCGAAGCTCCAGTAAGCCGCCGGCGTCGGCAGGCTGGCCCGGTCCGCCACGAGCGCGCCGGACGCGGTGTCCACCGCCTCGCCTTCGGCCTCGTCCAGAGCGCCGGACGCGACGCAGCCCGCGAGGCTCGAAAGCAGGGCGACGGCGACCGATAGAGATACCGTGTGCATGGGAATTCGCATGGAAATGAGTGCCTTTCTTGCCGGGCGCGCGCCCACGCGAGCGTGCTCTGCCGGTGGGCCGGCGGCGCGGCCAGCGCCGTGGAATGAGGCAGGGCCCCGGGGAGATTCGCCCCGAGCGATCCGCCTGCCCGTTCCTTCGCCGCGCCCTCGGGGCGTCTGACATGACGGCAAGAAAACGACGCCCGCGCCGGGCTGGCTGCGCGCCGCAGCCGCCGGCGAGCACCTTGTCGCGTGGCGCCGCGTGGCGCGGGCGTCGAGCCCGGCTTTCGCCAGAGGCTAGAGGTTCGAGATCACCCGCAACGCGCGCACCGCGTCCACGAAGCCGAAGCCCGTCTCGAAGTCGAAGCCGGGGGCTCCTTCGACGCGTACCGGACCGATCTCGCCTCCGAGGTCCCGCAGCCGCATGTCCTCCGCGGTGAGCCTCAGCACCAGGTACACGAGCGCCGGTGGGAGCCTGTCCGAGCCGAGGACGCTCGTGCCGGCCGCGACGTCGCGCGCGTGTGCGTCGAGCATCAGGGCGGCCACGGCAGCGACGTGCGGCGCGGACGCCGACGTGCCGAAGAAGTTCGGAAACCGGTCGGGCTCGGTGCTGCCGGGGATCTCCACCGTGATGGGGGCGAAGAAGAACGTCGTGTTTCCGCCGTCCGGTCCGGTCACGCCGGGCTTCAGCCGCACCTCCGGGATCGGGAGGCGCCTGCCGCGATCGTCGAACAAGATCGGCGTGCCGCCGACGGAGGAGAAGGATTCCAAGCATGCGGGTACGCACGCCCGGTTGAGCGGGCCCCACTCCTCGGTCTGGAACCACGCCGCGGCGCCGACCGCCTCGGCGCCAGCGGCGTTCATGTGACCGTACATCGTGGAGCTCCGCGTGTCGAACTCCTCGACGCTGAACGTACCCTCGCGCTCGATCCACACGTATTTCATGAGATCCGGCTTCGGGCCCGCGATCAGCTCGATACCGATCTGGAACTCCATCGCCACGCCAGAGCCGTTGACGAGCGCGGCGACCTCGACCGCATCCCGGCCGAGGTTGTCGGCGATGCCTGCGATCTGGCAGACGACCTGCGCGGGGTCCAACGTGCACTCCTCGACGCGTTCGCCGTTCATGTGATAAAAGACCAGGTCCAAATCGCTCTGCGAACCGCGCCTGCCGTTGGCCGAGAGCGAGGGTTGGTCCCAGTTGAACGCCACGATGGTGGTCGATTCCGCGCTCGCCGAGACGCGCTGCAGGTCGTCGACGCGCGGCCCCGGATCGAAGTCGTGGCGCTGCCCGCCGCACTCACCGACCCGGCCAGAGTCGCGGAACCTCGACTGGTAGGACTGGCGTTCCACGTTGCCGGCGGCCGAGAAGTACGCCACGCCGCGCTTGACCACCCGATCCACCGCGTCGGCGACCCGCCCGTCCTCGAACATCGGCTCATCGAAATAGATGATATCGTCGACGATGACCCTCGCGCCATTGTCGGCGAGCTCCACGATCCCGGCGGCAAAGTCGTCCTCGCTGATGGACGCCGTGTGGAAGGACAGGCTCGCTCCCGGCGCGACGTCGTGGATGATCTGCATCATGGCGCGGCCTTCGTCGAGGCATCCGGGAAGCGTCGTCCGGTCCACGTCCTCCAGGACGACGGTGTCCCGAGGCAGGTCGTCGTTGCGGATGTCGTCAGCGGCGTCGGTGAACATCTGACCGGGGAAGAGCGGCTCATGCCGACAGTCGAAGCTGTCCGACAGCACACCGACGCGGACCCCGCGGCCGTCGACGCCGAACCGCGCGCGCGCGACGTCGCTCCGCAGCGAGCGATCGCCTTGCGTCGTGACCAGACCTGCCTGCGTCGCCGCCATCGTGGGCTTCATGTACCTCAGGTCCCTCATGGCCGCGATGGCGCCGAGGCGCGCGATCGGGACACGGCCCGACACGGACTCGCCATGGACCTTCGCGTCGAGCATGCCCTCGCGGGCGAGCCGCGCCGCGAGCGCCGCGCCGTCGTCGCCGTACGCGCTGACGGCGACGTAGCCGTCGTGCACGCGGAGCGCCGGGAACTTCCGGGCGAACGCGGCGTCATCGGCCGAGGGATGCGCCGCGGCGGCTCGCTGCAGCGCGAGCAGATGAGGCCCGAGCTTCGCGCCCGGCCCAGACGTGAGGTCGCCCTTGCACTCATGCAGCGCCTCCGCGGTCTGCTGCGGATCCGTCTCCTCTTCCCAGCTGGGCTCGCCCACGCACCCTAACAGCACCATCGAGAGAGCACACGCAGAGATCCCCCAGAGCTTCATCTCGATCCCCCCTCGAGCGGGTCGACGCGCGGCTGCGCTCGACGAGGCTCGCTTCACGTCAAGGAATGATGTTCATCCAGGGCGTCCTGGATATGTCATCACGGCGATGACAGCCTTTTGCCCTTATGGATTCGGTTCATGATCCCACCGCCTCCTCCCTGCGCAACGGGTTTTACCGCTGTCCAGGGGCAGCGCGACCGGCACGGAATCGGCTGTTCGTCAGCGCTCCCTCTGCCACCGTCTCGCGTCGCCGGAGCTCCTCCCGGATGACGCATTCACGGTAGGCTCCCGGGGAGGGGGGCGGCTCGGCAATACCTGCGTACCCAAGGAGGAGCGCAGGCGACGCCGTATCGATCAAAGCCGAGGATCGATGGGCTCGCTCTCCAGCGCGAGCACCCCGAACACGCACTCGTGCACGCGGTAGAGCGGCTCGCCCTCGACGAAGCGGTGGAGCGCCTCCAGCCCGAGCGCGTACTCCCGCAGCGCCAGCGCGCGCTTCGCGGAGACGCTGCGGTGGCGCAGCCGCGCGAGGTGCTGCGGCATCAGGTACTCCGGGCCGTAGATGATGCGCAGGTACTCCGGCCCGCGGCACTTGATCGCCGGCTGGACGAGCCCCCTCGGCCCGCGCACCACCCACTCCCACGACTTGACCACCATCCCCTCGCCGCCGCGCTCGACCATCTCCGTCCAGAAGGCCACCGCCTGCGCCTCGCTCGCCGGATCCGAGAGGTCGACGACGCGGTGCGGGGTCGGCACGAAGAACGCCGGATCGACCTCGCAGAGCCGCCCGAGCTGCCGCAGGTGGAAGCCGTGATCCCGCGAGGCGTGCACCGCGCCCTCGCTCGCCAGCAGGTGGAACGGGGCCAGCCGGAGATCGGCGATCGACCGCACCGGCCAGCAGTAGCGCCGGTAGGCCGCCACGTACCCGTCCATCGCGGCCTTCCGGGCCGCGTGGCGCTCGAGCAAGGGCCGCGCGCTCTCGTCGCGGCCGGCCGCCATCTCGAGCGCCCGGACCGCGGCGTCGAGCGACGCGCGGCCGGACGCGCCCACGGCGGCGTACTGCCCGCGCAAGAGGTCCTGCGCCTTCGCGGACCAGGGCAGGAGCTCCGCGTCGAGGCAGACCCAGTCGGTGCGGAGCTCGGCCCAGAGATCCGCGCGGTCCAGCGCGGCGCGCACCCGGTCGATGAGCTCCCGGCTCCGCGCCTCGTCCGCGAAGAACGGCCTGCCCGTGCGCGTGACGCACACGCCGAGCGGCCCGTCGTCGACGCGGAACCGCCGCTTCCGCGCCGCCTCGTCGCGGCACACGACCAAGACCGCGCGCGACCCCATGTGCTTCTCCTCGCACACGACGCGGCCCACGCCGTTCTGCCGGAAATACGCGAACGCCTCGCACGGGTGCTCGAGCAGGCCGCCGTCCTTCGAGGTCTCGCTCGGCGACATGGTCGGCGGCAGGTAGATGAGCCAGCGCGGATCCACGGCGAAGCGGCTCATCGCCTCGAGCGCCGCCGCGGCGTTCTCCTCGCGGATCGTCACCATGCCGTGCACCCGCGTCCGGATCGCGCGGCGGCCACGGATATCGTCGATGTCGAGCGCGTCGTCCGCCGGCCCCCGCGGGTCGGCCTTCGGCTCGCCCCCGCGCGGCGCGAGCGGCTTCTGCGGCTCGTAGTACACGCGGCGCGCCTTGACCTCGACGAGCTCGCGCTCCGGGTAGCGGAGCGCCGTGAGCGCGCCGCCGAACACGCACCCCGTGTCGATGCAGATGGTGCGGTTCTCCCACTCGGCCACGGTCGTCGGCGTGTGGCCGTAGACCACCATCGCCTTGCCGCGGTACTCCGAGGCCCAGTTGTACCGCACGGGCAGGCCGTACTCGTCGGTCTCGCCGGTGGTCTCGCCGTACAGGCAGAACTCGCGCACCGCCCCCGAGCCGCGGCCCTGGAACGCCTCCTTCACGCCCGCGTGCGCGACCGCGAGGTTGCCGTCGTCGAGCACGTAATGGCTGACGAGGCCGTCGATGAAGTCCGCCGCCTTCGCCTTGAACTCGTCCGTCTCGACCTCGAGCTGCGCGAGCGTCAGCTCGAGGCCGTGGGTCGGCCGCACGTCGCGGCCGCGCAGCTTCTTGAGCAGCTTCACGTCGTGGTTGCCGGGCACGCAGAGCGCCGCGCCCGACGCGACCATCGCCATCGCGAGGCGCAGCACGTCGGGCGAGCGCGGCCCGCGGTCCACGAGGTCACCGAGGAAGATCGCGCGCCGGCCCTCGGGGTGCGACGCCCGGGGCGCGTCCGGCAGCCCCTCCAGGCGGTAGCCGAGCGCCTCGAGCAGCTCGACGAGCTCGTCGAAGCAGCCGTGGACGTCGCCGATGATGTCGAACGGCCCGCGCTCGTCGCGGCGATCGGTCCACAGGCGCTGCCGCTCGATCGTGGCGGCCGCGACCTCCTCGGGCGAGGAGAGCACGTGCACGTAGCGGAAGCCCTCGCGCCGGAGATCCCTGAGCGAGCGGCGGAGCTCGCGGCTCTGGCCGCGCACGACGTGCGGGCCGAACTGCCGGTCCGCGCGGCCGGCGTTGCGCGCGTGGCAGAGCTTCTCGGGCATGTCGAGCACGATGGCGACCGGCAGCACGTGGTGCTCGCGCGCGAGCGCGACGAGCGGCCTGCGCGCGTCGGCCTGCACGTTGGTCGCGTCGACGACGGTGAGCCTCCCCGCCGCGAGCCGCTTGCCCGCGATGAAGCGCAGGACCTCGAACGCGTCGCCGCTGGCGGCCTGGTCGTTCTCGTCGTCGGATACGACGCCGCGGTAGTGGTCGGACGAGAGGATCTCGGTCGGCTTGAAGTGCGCCCGCGCGAACGTGCTCTTGCCGGAGCCGGAGGCGCCGACGAGCACGACCAGCGAGAGCGCGGGGACGACCAGCGGCTTCGGCTCGCTCACGACGCCTCCTCCTCCGCCTGCGCCCCGGCGCCGCCGCCGTCCGCGCCGGCCTGGCCGCCGCGGCCGTCCGCCTTGCCCTGGCCGTCCGCGCCGGTCTGGTCGCTCGCGCCGGCCTGGCCGCTCGCGCCGTCCTCTCCGGCCGCGCGCGTGAAGATCGCCATCTGCGTCGGGGCGCCGAGCGACGGATCCATCGGGCCGATGGGCAGGTGCTCGACGGCGTAGCCGTGCGCGCCCGCGACCTCGGCGCAGAACGCGTGGAACTCGGCGCGCGTCCACTCGAAGCGGTGGTCGCCGTGGCGGAGCGCGCCGCGCGGGAGCCCCTCGAACCGCACGTTGTACTCGGCGTTCGGCGTGGTCACGACGGCGACGCGCGGCCGCGCGTGCTCGAAGATGGCGCGGGTGAGCGCGCCGAGCCGCGGGGGGTCGACGTGCTCGATGACCTCGATCAGGGTGATGGCGTCGTAGCCCGAGAAGCGGGCGTCGCGGTACGTGACCGACGCCTGGAAGAGCTGGATCCGCCGCCGTTGCTTGTCGGGGAGGTCGTCGAGGCGGAGCCGGTTCTTGGCGATCTCGAGGCTGCGCATCGAGACGTCGGCGCCGGCGACGCGCTCGAAGACGCGCTCGTCGACGAGGCGCTTCAGCAGCTTGCCCTCGCCGCAGCCGAGGTCGAGCACGCTCCTCGCCTCGGCGCGGCGGAGCGCCGCGACGACCGCCGCGCGCCGCTCCTCGTCGAGGCTCATCCGCGCCTCGGCCTTGTCCTCGGGCGCGGCCTTGTCGTCCTCGGCCTCCTCGGGGCTCGCCTCCTCGTCGGCCACGAGCCGGGCGAGCGCCGCGCGGAAGAGCGGCCGGCTGTGCTTGAGGTAGCGGAGCGCGATCGCCTCGCGCTCGGGGTGCTCCGCGAGCCAGCCCTCGCCCTTGGCGAGGAGGTTCTCGACCTCGGCGTCGCCCACGTAGTAGTGCTTCTTGTCGTCGAGCACGGGCACGAGCACGTAGAGGTGCGCGAGCAGCTCGCGGAGGCGGCACGTCCTCGCCAGCGAGACGCGCAGGTAGACGCTCTGGCCCCAGTCCGGGAACGCCTCGTCGAGCGGGAGGCGCTCGGCCGCGACCTCGTAGCCGAGCGGCTCGAAGAGCCGCCGGAGCAGCGCCTCGCCGCCGCGGCACGGCAGCGCCTCGATCGTGGCGGAGAGGGGGAGCGGCACGTCGGCGAGCTCCGGGCGGTCGCGGCACTTGCCGCCGAGCGCCGAGCCGAAGACCTGCGCGATCGCCACCGAGAGGAACGACGAGGCGACGTAGGGCCGGTCGTTGACGTACTGGGCGAGCGTGCCCGGCTCGCCGGCGCCGCGCCCGCGCACGAGGTCCACGGGGTCGACGTCGAGCAGGAGCGCCGCGGTGCACCGCTCCTCGGTCGCCTCCGGATAGAACACGTGGGCCTTGCCGAACGAGAGCGCGAACGACTGCGTGTGCGCCGGGTTCTTGACGAGCAGGTAGCCGAGATCGGTCGCCGGCCGGTGCGTGGTGGTGAGCGTGAGGAGCATCGGGCGCCGCAGTCTACGGGAGCCGAGCGACGCGCCACAACTGCGCGCCCGGAGCCCCGGGGCGCAGAGCACGATCACCGCCGCGAAAGCGCGCAGCTCGACAGGGCGCGCCGGCGCGAGATCGACAGGCCAGCTCGGGTTCGCTGGCGTCGAACGCTCGAGGGGGGGCCGGTGGTGATAGGGGCGCTCGTGGGGAGTGATGTGGGCAATCGGCGCCTGTGTAGATGCTTGTGACTGAGTTGAAATCTTCGATGGGACAGCGGATTTCTCCGATCGTGGGAGATCATTTCAGGGTGCTTGTCTGTTAAAATGATGTTTCTGTGCGTTCGAGCGATGGCGAGCTCATGAATCTGCATTAATGGAGGTGTTGCCGGTCGCGCCCTCTCGGCGCGCCCACGACGTGGAGACTTAGGATGCGATCTTTGGCTTATCGAACCGCTGCTGCCTTCTCTCTCTCTGGCCTCTTCGCCGTCGCGTGCACCGCCGAGGTGCCCGGCGAGGAGACCGCGGGCGACCTCACCAGCGCCGTGGTGACGACCGACGGGCTCGGCGTCGCGGCGCTGACGAGATCGTCCGACTGGGGCAGCGGCTATTGCGCGAACGTGAACGTGGTGAACGAGGGGACCACGCCGGTGACGTCGTGGACCGTCGTCATCGATCTCAGGCAGTCGACCCTGAGCAACATGTGGGAGGCCCAGCCCAGCCCGAGCGGCTCGCTCCTGACGGTGACGCCGGCTTCCGGTCGCGGGCAGATCCCGGTGGGAGGCGCGGCCAGCTTCGGGTTCTGCGCGACCGCGACCGGGAGCGACTACCAGCCGGTGATGGTGTCCATGACCCAGACCGGCGCGACCGGCTCCGGCGCGACGACGAGCTCCGGCGGCACGACCGGCTCGGGGGTCACGACCGGCGCGGGCGGCTCGGGCGGGGCAGGTGGCAGCGGCGGGGGCGCGACGACCGGCGCCGGCGGCTCGGGCGGCGGGAGCGCCGTGACCGGCGGCGGCTCCGACGGCGACGGGAGCGGCGGCACCTGCTCGATGCCGCTCCAGAGCTACGAGGACGGCCGCGGATCGGTGACGTGGTACACGCTCGGCCAGGGCTCGGGCGGCGCGGTGAACTGCAGCTTTCCGGTGCTCGGGAGCAACCCGGACAAGGTTGCGCACGTGGCGACCGGCGGAGGGCGGTATTTCGCGGCGCTGAACACGGCCGATTACGACACCGCGGCCGCGTGCGGGGCCTGCGTGGAGGTGAGCCGCGACGACGGGCGCAAGGTCGTGGCGACGGTCGTCGATCAGTGTCCGACCGGCAGCAACCCGAAGTGCACGGCCGGTCACATCGATCTGAGCAAGGACGCCTTCCTGCAGATCGGGTCGGCCGAGGAGGGGTATCTCGGGACCGGCAACGGCGGCGCGAAGGGCAAGATCTCGTGGAAGTTCGTCCCGTGCCCCGTCGAGGGGAACCTCTCCATCTCGCTGAAGGAGCAGAACGCCTGGTGGAACGAGTTCCGGGTGCAGGGCCACCGCAACCCGATCGCCAGGGTCCAGGTCCAGCTCGACGGGGCGTGGAAGGAGGCCACGCGGCGGGACTACAACTACTGGCGTGTCGGCGACGGCAACATGAAGCCGGGGCCGTGGCGCGTGCGCGTCATCGACGTCTTCGACGAGGTGATCGAGACCACGGTCCAGGTCACCACGGCCGAGCAGACCGCGTCGGCCCAGTTCTCGACGTGCGAGTGAGCCCCATCCCATCACCGCGGACGATCTTCACATCCACGCTCCGGCGCGGGTAGTGGTCAAATTTGCCCAGAGAGAGTCCACATGAAGGCGGGGAGGCGGGAAGAGTATTGAGATTTTTCTTCCCGCCTTCCTGCCTTCATGTTCAAATTTGACCACGGCTCCGGCGCCCGCTGCCCCGCCGGAGCCGCCGTGATTCGCGCCCACCCCGGCGAGGGGATCCTTTCACCGCTGCTCCGGCTCACAGCGCGAAGAATGCCGTCGCGGACGTGCGCTCCTGCGTGAGCCCCGTACTGCCGTCTTGGCCGGATCGGGGCCTGTCGCGGCTCGCCCGTCGAGGGCGACGCGCGCCGGGCTGAGCCGGTACACTGCGTCAGGCGGGCGGGTGAGCTCGTGGATTCGGAGAATGTATGAGCACAAGCTCTCAGCTTCTGGACGAGAAGATCCGCGTGGACGTCGGGGGCATGCCGATCGAGTGGGACGTCGCGCGCGGGCAGTGCACCTGGGCCGGCGTCCCGTCGGTGTCCATGTTCGTGCCGAGCAGCGTGCTCGGGCTGATGTCCGGCTTCCAGCGGATGGCGGGGACCGAGCGCTTCAACCTCGCCGTGGAGAGCGGGGGTCGGCTCAGCGTCGATGACGACTGGAGGTTCCTCTCCGGCTATCCGACGTTCGAGGAGGGCTTCAGGGCGCTCGGCATCGGCGCGGCCACCGCGGGCTGGGGCCTCTGGCAGGTGGTCTCCATCGACCGAGAGCGGAGGGAGGCGCGCTTCCGCGTGGTGAACGGGTGGGAAGCGCTCTATCAGCAGGAGCTCGACGTCTGCTGGGGGAGCAGCATGATGGCGGGCAAGCTGGCCGGATATTGCACGAGGCTGTTCGGTCAGGAGTGCGAGGTCGAGCAAACGTCGTTCGCGGCGCGGGGCGATCCCCACGACGAGTTCACGGTGCGCCCCGCGACGACGACCCTGGAGGAGCGGCTGAACCGCCTGCTCGACGAGGAGCGGGCGACGAAGGCGGATCTGGCGATCGCGCTGCACAAGCTCAAACGCGAGGTCGAGGAGCGGGCCCGCATCGCCGAGGAGCTCCAGAACACCGAGCAGGAGCTCCGCGAGAAGCTGTCGCTCATCGAGCGGCAGCAGCGCGAGCTGCGCGCGCTCGCCACGCCGATCATCCAGGTGTGGGACGGCGTGCTGACGCTCCCCTTGATCGGCACGCTCGACGGCGTGCGGGCCGGGGTGATCACGGAGGAGCTGCTCGACGCGATCGTCCGGACCGGCGCGCGCTATGCGATCCTCGACATGACCGGGGTCGACGGCATCGATGAGGCGACGGCGGACCACGTGATCCGGATCGTGCGCGCGGTCGAGCTGCTCGGCGCCAAGGGGGTGATCACCGGGGTGCGCCCCGCGGTGGCGGCGCTGATCACGTCGCTCGGCCTCGACATGGCCGCCGTCGCCACGCTGCGGAACGTCCGCGAGGGGCTGCGGATGTGCCTTCGATCGCTGGCGGGCGCGCCCGCCGGCGGCGGCGGGAGGTAGTCAGCCGCCGCCGGCGCCGCCCGTACCGCCGGCGCCGCCCGTGCCGCCCGTGCCGCCAGCGCCGCCTGTACCGCCGGCGCCGCCCGTGCCGCCAGCGCCAGCAGCGCCGCCCGCGCCGCCAGCGCCGGCGCCGCCCGTGCCGCCAGCGCCGCCCGTGCCGCCAGCGCCGCCCGTGCCGCCAGCGCCGCCCGTGCCGCCAGCGCCAGCAGCGCCGCCCGCGCCGGCGCCGCCCATCCCGCCGGCGCCGCCGGTGCCGCCAGCGCCGCCCATCCCGCCGGTGCCGCCGGTGCCGCCAGCGCCACCCGTGCCCGAATCGCCCCGCGGGTATCGCTCATCGAGGCACAGCGGGCCATCCGGCGTCTCGGTGCAGACCTCGCGTTCTTTCGTGCAATCCCTCTGGCCACGCGGGCATTTCGTCGGTCCGAAGACGCAGAACCCGTTGCGGTTCAGCCCCACGAACGTGCAGGAGGCGTGCGGCATCAGGCAGTCGTCATGGCTCGTGCACGCCTTCGTGCAGGCGCCGACGTCGCCGATGCCGGGATCCTCCTCCAGCGCGTAGAGGCAGATCCCGCTCTGCAGCCCTCCACAGTCCTCGTTCGCGATGTCCCCGCCGAGCGCGCACAGCCCGGTGCACACGCCGAGCCTCGGGCCGAACCGGACGCACCACCCCGCGCAGGGGTCGGTACCCTCGTCCCCGACCTCGCACGGTGAGCCCGCAGGCAGCCCCGTCGTCGGCTCGTCGACGCAGAGGTTGATCCGGGGGTCGCACACACGGCCGGGGCACTGGCGGTCCGAGCCGCAGCTCGGCATGCACACCGACACATCACCGATGGTGTCGCAGCGGAGATCCTCGCGGCCGTGGCACTTCGCCGGATCGAGCTCGTCGACGATCGTGGCGAGCGGGGGAGCTCCCAGGGCGCATCCCAGAAGGCAGATGCCCTCGAGGCACGCGCTGCCCTCGCCCTCGCAATCGCTGTCTGCAGCGCACGACGTCGTGCAGTACCCGCCCGCAGGGCCTCCGCCGAAGAACCCATCCTCCGCTGCGGAGAGGCAGATGCCGCTCAGGCCGCAGTCCGCGTCCACCTCGCACCGGGCGCCGAGCCTCCCGTCGCCGCTGCCGCCGCTGCCGCCGCTGCCGCCGCCGCCGCCGCCGCTGCCGCCGCTGCCGCCGCTGCCGCCGCCGCCGCCGCCGCCGTCGCCGCTGCTGCCACCGCCGCTGCCGCCGTCGCCGCCGCCATTGCCGCCCTCGGCGCCGGTGCCGCTGCCGCCGTCGCCGCTGCCGCTGCCGCCCTCGGCGCCGGTGCCGCCCACGCCCGAGCTGGCGCTCCCCGAGGCGGCGCTCGCGCTCGTCCAGCCTCCTCCCGCGCCGCCGTCGGTGCCGTCAGAGCAACCGAGCAGCCCTGTCGAAACAGCGAGCGTGGTGAACAGAGTCGCCGAGATCGTTCGCATTTTCATCGATGTCTCCCGCGCCTGGAGGCCCTGCCCGCAGCGGGCGCGCCCTCGACCGACGCCGAGACAGTAACGGAATCGGCGCTGCGCCAACATCGACAAATGCCGCGCGCCGCCGCCTGGCGCGCGATCGCGATCTCGCGTCAAAGCCGCACGAGCAGCCCGAGGAACCCCGCGAACGTCGGCCTGCCCGCCGTGCCGAGCCGCTCGCCCCCGAGCGTCACGACGGCGCGAGGCTCGGCGAAGATCGCGTGCGCGTCGAGCAGGAGCGCCGCGCGGTCGGTGAGGCGCAGCCCGGCGCCCCCGCCGAGGCTCGCGGCGATCGACCAGACCTCGCCCGTCGCGCTCCGGAGCGGCGGCAGGGGATCGCCAGCGATGAACAGGTGGACCCCGCCCACGCCGGCCGAGAGCACGGGCGAGATCGCGGCGCCCGTCTCCGGCGCCCACACGGCCTCCAGCAGCGCCATCTCCTGGCGGACCGACACCGCGCCGAGCGCGCCCTCGAGCGCCGGCCCGATCGCCGGCCCCGCGAACGTCAGCCGCGCCGCGAGCCCCGCCGGCAGCGCGCCCCCGCCGACGCCCGCGCCGTACGACAGCCGCAGCGCCGGACCGAGCGCCGGCCCGATGCCGCCCGCGCTGAGCAGCGCCACGAGCCCGGCCTCCACGCCGAAGCCCTCGAGCATCCCGGGCCGCTCGGCCGCCGGCCCCGGATCGGCGCCGGCCTGCCGCCGCACCGGCGCCATCCACCGCTGCACGTCCTCGGGGACGGCGGCGCGCTCGCCGCCCGCCGCGCCCTCGGGCGGCGCGCGCGACGAGAGCAGGCTCGCCTCCAGCAGGCTCGCCTGCAGGAGCTCCACGGCGCGCACCGCCATCACCGAGGGCGCCGCCGCGCCGGCCACCTCCACGGTGCGCACGACCGTCTTCTGCGTCACCCGGTCGACGATCCAGAGGTCCGCCGTCGCGCCCGCCCGGGAGCGGAAGATCGCCGCGGCCGCGAACGCGCCCTCGTCCTGCGCGGCGCGCTCCAGCGCGGCGCGCGCGTCGCCCTCGCGCCCCTGCGGGACGCGCACCACCTCGAACCCCGCCGCGCCGAGCTCGGCCCGGAGCCGCGTGGCGGCCTCGCGGACCAGCGGGTCGTCCGCGTCGGCCTCGACGATCACGACCCGCGAGGCGGCCGCCGCGGCCTGCTGCGACGGCGCAGGCGGCGCCGCCGCGGCCCGCGCGGGGGCGAGCGCCGGGGCCAGCAGGAGCGAGGCCAGGAGGGTGAAGGAGCGCACACGCCAGGGCTTATCAGATCGCAGCCGGCACGCGGAGACGCATCACGGCTCCAAGCGACCGCGGACGAGGGGCGCACGCGCGCCGCGAGCCGCGGTTTCCGACAATTTCCAAGGAGAATCGCGCGCTCGGAGCGGCCCGACCTGCGTCCGCCTCTTCCGTCTCAGGACGGATCGACGACGGCACGCCGCGGGCAGGGCAGGAGGCCAGGTACGCAGCGCTCCGCTGCTCCCTCGGCTCCGTGATCACCGCACCGCCGTGCGCGCCCAGCGCGCCGCCGATGCCGCGGCTGGCGCCGGCGGGGTGGCCCTCCCGGACGCCTCGGACCGCGAGCATCCGAGCCGTGGAAGCCGGGATCCGAGGAGGTCTCGATGCCAGCGATGGGCGACATACGCGCGGACTTGCACGCCCGATGAAAGCGTCGCAGGCTCGCCGATGAGATGGCGCCCTTGAAGGAGCTCAACGCGGCGTCGCGTGACGGTCGGACGATCCTCGCGAGAGAGTTCTTCGATCTCCAGCTCACGTTCGCAGAGACAGCCGCGGCGCTTTCCGGGCTCTCTCTGGAACTGGCCCTGCTCAACTATACGAACCTTTATGTCCGGTTCGGTCTCGGACGCGACTTCGACAGCGAGCATGAGCTGTGGCGCGCTTACGTGGCTGGACTGAAGACTGCGGCGGACGCTCGTGCGTGGACCTATCGATACTACCTGATGGCCGCGGAGGCGAACACGTCGCCGGCTGTCCTCGCTGCCGTTGGCTGCTTTTCATATGCCGTGCTCGACAGCAACGTGGTTCGATTGCACTTCCGCAACGTCGACCCCGAAGGGTGCTCGCCGCTCTCAGCCGCGCGGTATGGACAGCGACGAGCCGAGCTGACGAAGCTATTTGCTCGAATAAAGTCTGAGTTTGCGCAGGAGCTCGTCGTCGCGGGAGTCTCGTGGTTGTACAACCTCAACGCCTACCGAAGGCTTTTCCCGCGCGACTATGTCGCATCGGCCCGCGCGGTCCACGGCCTCTATCGATCCATGCCGTTGTGGGGCCAGTTCCTGCATCACGGCGGCGGCGTGAAGACGACGATGGCGCGGACATTCCTAGAAGCCATCGCCGAGCGTCGATCGATCGCTGAGCTGGGCGACTGCTTTCCGCTCCCCGTCCTGACCGTCGAGGCGCCGATTCAAAGTTTTTATGCGTTCTATGGCGTTTAGGGCGCCGATCCGCTTGAAGCGCGCGTGACCCGCCGCGCGTCACGGCTCCACGAGATCGCGCGCCACGGGCGCGTGCGCGCCGCGCGGGTGACGCTTCAGGTAGAGCTCCGCGACGGGCCGCGCCGCGGCCCGGCCGGCCGTGCGCTCGACGGCGACCATCTTGCGGCCGAGCGCCTCGGCGGCGAACGGGCCGCCCGGCGACTCGGCGAGGTACGCGTCGTACCAGGCCACCGCCGCCCCCGGCGAGCCGCCGTCGTCGACCATGCGCCCGAGCAGGAAGGCCGCCGCCTTGCCGTGGCTCGTCCCGGGGAACCGCTTGCGCGTCGCCGTGAGCGCGCGCTGCGCGACGTCGCCGCGGCGCGCGTACCGCGCCGCGTCCGCCAGCGCGACGAGGTCGTCGAGCGAGCCGTGCTCGAGCACGCCGCCGAGGCCGCGCTGCTCCGCCTCGGCCAGGACCGACCGGAAATCCCCCGCCGCCACGCGCTTCGCCCAGCTCGGCGCCGCCACGGCGCCGTCCGGCGCCGCCGTCAAACCGCCCGGCGGAGGGCCCGCGGGCGCCCCCTCAGCCCGCGAGCCCTCCGGCCGTGCGGCCCCGGCGTCGCCGTCGACGTCGCCGGGCCCGGGATTCCTCTCTCCTCCGGGCGGCGCCGCGCCCGCGGGCGACGGCGCCAGCTCCGCCGCGCTGCCCACCGCGCCGGCCGCGTCGAGGCTCGAGATCTGCACGTCGCCCTCGCGCATCCGCGCCACGAGCCGCTGCCCGGCGCGGAGCGGCAGCCCCTCGGGCGCGAGCGGCCCGCGCACCGTCACGCTCCCCTCGCGCAGATCGACGCGCAGCGTGCCGTCGCCGCGCGTCCACGACACGTCGAACGCCGTGCCGGTGACCAGCACCGCGAACGGCCCCGCCTCGACCGACCAGCGCGCCTTCGGCCGCGCCGTCACGCGCAGCGACGCCCGGCCGTCCTCGAGCAGCATGCGCGCCCCGGCCGCGTCGACCTCCGCCACGCGCAGCGCGCTGCCCGGCGCGAGCGCGACGGTGGTGCCGTCCGTGAAGCGGAGCCGGGCCTCCTCGGCCGCCGCGGCGATGTAGCCGCCCGCGGCGCCGGGCGCGCCCTCGACCGCGTAGTCGAGCCGCCGCGCCGGCCAGAGCGCGACGAGCGCGACCGCGAGCGCCGCCGCGCCGGCGAGCGCGAGGCCCCACCGCGCGCGCCCCGCGTGCGCGGGGGAGACCCCGAGGAAGCGGAGCCACGCGTCAACGCGGCTCAGGGCTGTCACGCGGCTCGCGACCCAGCCCAGGGCGCCGCCGCGCGGCTGGGCGGCGCCGCGGCTCACCGCCTCCACGAAGCGGGCGCGCTCGGCGGCGTCGTGCGCCGCGTCGATGTCGGCGGGGATGCCCTCCCGCGCGAGGTCGGCGAGCCGGCTCAACTTCTCCGCTTCATTCATCATGCTCTCCTCCGCAGGCAAGGAGGCTCCCGGGCTGATCGAGCGCTTGCGGGGCCTTCGTGAGGTAGGCCGAGAGCGCGGGATCGCGCTGCGCGGCGGTGAGGATCCGGTGGGACGCGCGCGCGAGGTGGCGCTTCGTCGTGGCCAGGGAGCACCCGAGCGCGGCGGCGATCTCGGTGAGCTCGAGCCCCTCGATGAACCGCAGGACGAAGAGCGTCCGCGAGCGGTCGTCCACCTGGTCGAGGATGCCGTAGAGCCGCGCGAGCGCCGCGCGCCCCTGCGGGTCCTGCTGCGCGCTGCCGACGTCCGGGAGCTCGCCCGAGGGCGACAGCTGGAGCCAGCGGCGCAGGCGCCGGCGCCGCAGCTCGGCGCGCGCGACGCGCACCGCGATGCCGACGATGAAGCTCGAGAGCAGCGACGGATCGCGCAGGTCCTTCGCCACGCGGAAGAAGCGCAGGAACGTGTCCTGCACGTGGTCGTCCACCTCGTCGCCCGGGCCGAGGGTGCGCTTCAGGATCCGGCGCACGAGCGGCGCGAACCGCTGCCACACGATCGGCGCGGCGCCGGGGTGTCCCTGCGCGGCGGCGCGCGCCAGCGCCACGTCGTCGGTCGCGGACAGCGGTAGCGCCTGCACGCTCCCCCTTTGCGTGGAGGGCGCGACCGCTGTCAAGGGCGGGACGGTCGACCGACGGCCTGAGATCACGCCCAGCAGTGTTCTCCAGAGGTCCGCCGCGGCTCAAGATTCGGCACGCCCGCGCGCCGGAGGACCTCGAGACAAGGAACGAGAAGGAACATCGTTGGATGTGCGCGGAATCATTGATCTCGGCCACAGCGGCCCCGACGCGACGTCGAACGCCGTCACTGTAGGTTCCGTATCAGCTGTAACCTGTACGCATGACGACACTTGGCGCAGCTTATGCCACTGGATCCGCGAGCCCGCCGCAGGGCTACGCCGCGGAGGACATCCTCCACCAGGGGACCATGATCACCGTGCGCCGCGCGCGCCGCGTGTCGGACGGGCAGCCGGTCGTGCTGAAAGGACCGAGCGCCGGGCGGGCGTCACCGCGCGCGATCGCGAGGCTCCGCCACGAGCAGGTGATCACGCGCGAGATCGCGCACCCGGGCGTCCTCCGCGTCCTCGACGTCGACGAGAGCGACGGGGGGCCCGTGCTCGTCCTGGAGGACTTCGGCGGCGCGTCGCTCGATATCGTCCTGCGGGGCGAGAGGCTCAGCCTGGCGACGACCCTGCGGATCGGCATCCACGTCGCGGACGCCCTCGCGTCGCTGCACCACGCGGGCATCATTCACAAGGACGTCAAGCCGCACAACATCCTCGTCCGCCTCGATCCGCTGACGGTCAAGCTCTCCGACTTCGGGATCGCAACGCGCCTGTCGCAGGAGGCACCGAGGGCCGAGAACCCGGGCGCCGCGGAGGGGACCTTGGCGTACATGTCACCCGAGCAGACGGGCTGGATGAACCGCAGCCTCGATTGCCGGACGGACCTCTACTCCCTGGGCGTCACCCTCTACGAGATGCTCACGGGCGCGCCCCCGTTCACGGCGCCGAGCGCCATGGAGCTCGTGCATTGCCACCTGGCCAGGACGCCGACGCCGCCGCACGCCGCGTCGGCCGAGATCCCGCGCGTCGTCTCCGATCTCGTCATGAAGCTCCTCTTCAAGGCCGCCGAGGATCGGTATCCGTGCGCCGAGGCGCTGCGCGCCGATCTCGAGGAGTGCCTCCGGAGGTACGAGGCCGACGGCCGCGTCGATCCTTTCCCGCTCGGCGAGCGCGACGCGGGCGGCCGGCTCTGGCTGCCGGAGAAGCTCTACGGGCGCGAGGCCGCGACGCAGGCGGTCGTGGCCGCGTGCGAGCGCGCGGCGGCCGGGGCCGTCGAGCTGTTCCTCATCTCCGGCCACGCCGGCGTCGGCAAGTCCGCCCTCGTCCGCGAGGTCTACAAGGTGCTCGCGCGGCGGCCCGGGTACTTCGTCTCGGGGAAGTTCGGCCAGCTCAAGCAGCGCACCCCCTACGCGGCCATCGCGCAGGCGTTCGGCGAGCTGTGCGAGCGCATCCTGTCGGAGGGCGAGGAGTCCGTGGCGCGCTGGAAGGCCCGGCTGAGCGCGGCGCTCGGCGCGATCGGGCAGGTCGTCGTCGACGTGATCCCCGAGCTCGAGGGCGTCGTCGGGCCCCAGCCCGCCGTGCAGCCGCTCGGGCCGAACGAGTCGAAGAACCGCTTCAGCCTCGCGTTCCAGACCTTCGTCCGCGCCGTCACGGAGGAGCACCTCCTCGTGCTCTTCATCGACGACCTCCAGTGGGCCGACCCGGCCTCGCTGAAGCTCCTCGAGCTCCTGCTGACCGATCCCGACGGCCGCGGGATGCTCGTGATCGGCGCCTACCGCGACCAGGAGGTCGACGACGCCCACCCGCTGGCGCGGCTCGTCGGCGACCTGCGGGCGGCGGGCGCGCCCGCCTCCGAAGTGTGGCTCGGGCCGCTCGAGCTCGAGGACATCCGCCGGCTCCTCGCCGACGCCCTGCGCTGCCGCCTCGAGGACACGGACGCCTTCGCGGCGCTCATCCTGGAGAGGACCGCGGGCAACCCGTTCTTCATCCACCAGCTCCTGCACGCGCTCGCCGGCGAGGGGATCGTGCGCTTCGATCCGGCCGCGGGGGCGTGGGCGTTCTGCCTCGAGCGCGCCCGGAGCGCGGAGGGCGCGGAGGGCGTCGTCGAGCTGATGTCCGCGAAGATCCGGCGGCTCGCGCCCGGCGCGCAGCGCGCCCTCCAGCTCGCCGCCTGCGTGGGCCACCGCTTCGACCTCAGGACGCTCGCGCTCGTCGCCGAGCAGCCCCCGGGCGAGGTGGCCGCGGCGCTCTGGGACGCCCTGCGGGAGGGCCTCGTCGTGCCCCTCGATCCCGAGTACCGCTTCGTCCACGCCGGCGACGCGGCGGTCGCGGGCAGGCTGCTCGAGGACCCCTCGTTCCGCGTCTCGTACCGGTTCCTGCACGATCGCGTCCAGCAGGCGGCGTACGCGCTCGTCGACGAGCCGGAGCGGAAGCGGCTGCACCACCGCATCGGCCGGCTGCTCGCGGCGAGCCTCGGCGAGGACCCGAGCGACGAGGAGCTGTTCGTCGTCGTCGGCCACCTGAACCTCGCCGCGGCCCTGATCGAGGATCCGGCGGAGCGCGGCGAGTTCGTGCGGCTCAACCTGGCCGCGGGGCGGCGCGCGCAGGCGGCGACCGCGTACGACGCCGCGTTCGGCTACCTGAGCGCCGCGGTGTCCGCGCTCGGCCCGGATCCATGGGCCGGCGAGCCGGGCCTCGCCTTCGACGTCTTCGGCATCCACGCCGCGAAGGCCGAGTGCGCGCACCTGAGCGGCCGCTGTGACGAGGCGGAGGCGCTCTTCGACGCCCTCCTCGAGCGCGCCGCCTCGGACGTGGAGCGCGCGCGCGTTTCCTGCATGCGGATGGTCCTCTACAACGCGCAGCACCGCTGGGCGGACTCGCTCGCGGTGGCGCTCGAGGGCCTGCGCCTCCTCGGCATGGAGGTGCCCACCGAGGGCGAGGCGCTCGCCGCCGCGCTCCGCGCGGAGCTCGCCGAGGCCGAGCGCGGCTTCGCCGCCCGGCGGGGCGAGGACGTCGGCGCGGGCCCGGAGCTCGCCGATCCGCGCGTCAGGGTCGCGGTGGAGATGCTCGGCTACGGCTCGCCATCGGCGTATTTCCTCAACCCGCCGCTGGCCCAGCTCCTCGCCGTCAAGATGGCGAACCTGTCGCTCCGGCACGGGAGCTCGCCGATGGCCAGCGTGGCGTACGCGTACCACGGCTTCTACCTGGCCGCGTTCTGGGGCCAGCCGCACGAGGGCTACAGGATCGTGCGGATGGGCGTCGCCCTGAACGACAGGTACCGGGTCGATGCCATCCGGGCGAAGCTCGACTTCAACTACGGGGTCGTCATGAACCACTCGAGGCCGCAGCGCGAGGCGCTCGAGGTCCTCCAGCGGGCGCGGGTCGCCGGGATGGAGACCGGCGACTTCATGTTCGCGTCGGCGTCCTCCAACATCGTCGCCCAGATGAAGCTCAGCCTGGAGGGCGAGCTCCGGCGCGTGCGCGAGGACGTCGGCGGGTTCCTGCGCTTCACCTCGCGCACGAAGGACGCGCTGTCGACGGCGGTCCAGACCGTCGCGCGGCAGGTGATCCAGAACCTCGAGGGGCGCACGCTGGACCGCGGCACGCTGAGCGACGCCGGCTTCGACGAGGACGCCCTCGTGCCGAAGCTCGACGCGGTGGGCTTCGCGATCGTCGCCGGCTTCTACTACACGAACAAGCTCGCGCTCGCGTACCTCTACGGCGATCACGAGGGCGCGCTCCGGATGGCGCGCCGCGCGCACGAGCGGGCCCGCGCCCTGACGGGCCAGTACATCGGCATCGTCGATCTGCCGCTCTACACCTGCCTCACCCTCCTGGCGCTCGGCCCTCGGGCGAGCGGGGAGGAGGGCGGCGCGCTGGCCGAGATGCTCGCGTCGAGCCACGACAAGCTCGCCGTCCTCGCGCGGGACTGCCCCGAGCTCCGGCACCTGGAGCTGCTCGTCCGGGCGGAGCGCGCGCGCGTCGCCGGGGAGGCGCTGGAGCCGATCCTCGAGCTCTACCAGCAGGCGAGCGACGCGGCCGAGCAGGCGGGGTACGTGCGCTACCGCGCGCTCGTCAGCGAGCTCTGCGGCAGGTTCCTCGCCGCGAGGCGCGTGCCGTGGCTCGCGCGGTCGTGCCTCGTCGACGCCTACCAGGCCTACGCGCGCTGGGGCGCCACGGCCAAGCTGCGGCAGATGGAGGAGGCCTACGTCGAACTGCTCCCCCGCGCGGCCGCGGGCCAGCCCGCGTCGGCGAGCCTCCTGTCGAACCTGACCTCGGTCGCCTCGTCGACGACCGACATGGTGGCGCGGCGCGTGGCGCTGCTCGACGCGGCGGCGCTCATCCGCGCCGCGCAGGCGGTGGCGCGCGAGATCGACCTCGGCCGCGTGATGACGCGGCTGCTCCGGCTCGCCATCGAGAGCGTCGGCGCCCAGCGGGGCGCGCTGATCCTGGACCACGAGGGCGGGCCGCGCGTGGAGGCCGCCGCCGAGGACGACGGCGAGGTGCGCGTCGGTCCGTCCACGCCCGTGCGCGAGAGCGGCGCCGCGGCAGCCCGGGTGATCGAGCTCGCGATGAGCGCCGGGAGCGCCGTCGTCGTGGCCGACGCCGCGCAGGACGCGCGGTTCGACGGCGACCCCTACGTCGCGGCGCGCAAGCCGCGATCGGTGCTCGCGCTGCCCATGGTGAGCCAGGGGGAGGTCTCGGGCATCCTCTATCTGGAGAACAACGCCGCGCCCGACGTGTTCTCGCCCGCCCGCCTCGACGTCCTCGAGCTCGTCGCCGCGCAGGCCGCCATCGCCGTGAGGAACGCGCTGCTCTACGCGCGCGTCCAGGCGGCGAGCGACGAGCTCCGCCGCGCCAACGACGCGCTCGAGGCGGCCGTCGCCGCCCGCACCGCGGAGCTCTCGTCGGCGATGGCGCGGCTCGAGGAGGAGCTCGCCGAGCGGGCGCGCGCCGAGCAGGAGCGCGCCGGCCTGCAGGAGGACCTCATCCGGGTGCAGCGCGAGCGGCTCGCCGAGCTGTCGACGCCGCTCATCCCGATCACCGACCGGATCATGGTCATGCCGCTCATCGGGACCATGGACGCGGAGCGGGCGGACGGGGCGCTCGAGACGGCGCTGCGCGGCGTGGCGGACACGTCGGCGCAGGTTGTCATCCTGGACATCACGGGCGTGAAGGGCGTGGACAGCAGCGTCGCCGCGACGCTCGTCCGGACCGCGACGGCGCTGCGGCTGCTCGGCGCCGAGGCGGTGATCACCGGGATCGGAGGCCATGTGTCGCAGACGCTGGTCGGGCTCGGGATCGATCTCAGCGAGACCGTCGTCCAGGGGACGCTCCAGCGCGGGATCGCCTACGCGCTCCGGAGGACCGGCGAGGCGCCGCGGCTCGCCCGCGGCCGACGCTGAGCGACGGCCGGGCTCAGTTGGAGAGCTTGTTCTCCTCGTGGTGGCCGAAGATCGCCTCCCAGTTCGAGCGGTAGGCGTCGGTCGCGACCTGGGCGGGGCCCGACCGGGGCGCGTCGGCCCCGCGGGGCGCCGGGAGGAGCACCTCCACGTCGAAGAGGCGGGCGTGATCGGGCCGCGGCGTCAGCTTCACGAGCTCCCCGGCCAGCGGGCGCCCGTGCTCGGTGGGCCGCAGCTCGCCGATCTCGAGCCGGTCCTCCCGGCTCCGGATGACCCGGAAGCCCTCGCCCTGCTCGACGGGGCTGTGGATGAAGACGACATCCTGGTTCCCGGGCGGCGCGGGCTTGTCGTCTTTCTGCGGCGGCTCGTCCTTGCCCATTGCCGAGAGCTTCCCACGTTTGCCCCCTAGGGCGCCAGGCGAAGCGAGCGGCCGGATCCACGCGGCGCCCGCGTCCTGCGGCGCCGCGCGGCCTCCAAGAATCCGCGCGGCGCCCGCGTCCCGCGGCGCCGCGCGGCCTCCAAAATTTGGCCAGCGCGGGGCTTACGCCGTACTGCCGGCCAGTGGGCCCTCTGCACCGCGGAGGTCCCGCGATCGCGGACGCGGCTTCGCGGCCAGGCGGAGGAATGGGCGTATGAACGTTCGAGGCGCAGACGGAGATGGCGTTCGCAGGGCGCCGGAATCCTTGGAGAAGGATCGCGAGGGCGGCGAGCGGCGCGCCGGCGCCGGGCAGCGGGTCCGCATCGAGGCGCTCGTCGCGGTCGGCGAGACGTCGGGCGGCGGCTTCGAGGCCGAGTCGATCGACATGTCGCCCGAGGGGATGCGCCTGCGCACGGCGTACCTGCCGCGGGTCGGCGACGCGCTGATCTGCCGCTTCGACGGGCTCGGCAAGGAGCTCGTCGTCGAGGGCGAGGTCTGCTGGCGCGCCGAGCAGGCGCGCGGCGGCGAGTTCGGCCTGCGCTTCACCGGCCTCGATCCGGAGGCGGAGGAGGCGGTGCGCGCGATGTGCTCGTCGATGGACGCCGGGGCCGCGGGCTCCGCGCCGGCGCTCACGATCCCGTCCGGGGCGGGGCAGGGGACGGCGCAGCGCGGCGCGCGCGTGCGGCTCCACATCGACGGGCTGGGCTCGCCCATGAAGGCGCGCGTGCGCGCGGGTGGGCTCGACGACCTCGAGGTGGGCTCGAACCTGGAGTTCCTCAAGGTGGGCCGCTCCCTCGAGCTGGAGGAGGTCGAGCAGGGCACGCGCCGCGAGGCGTACATCGACCACGTGAAGGTCGAGGTCGACCCGGCGACGAGCGTGCCGCAGCTCGTGGTCACGCTTTGCTACGAGGCGCCCCGCGCGGCCAGGGCGTCGCGGCCGCGGGCGTCGTCCGAGACGCTGCCCCCGGCGAGGCCCGCGGCGGCGCTCGACGCGGGGGCGCCCGCGCGGGCGCCGTCGGTGCCGCCGCCGGGCGAGGGCGCGCGGGCGTCGTCGGCGCCGCAGGGCGAGCGGGCGACGGCGCGAGCGTCGTCGGCGGCGCCGCCGCGCGATCCGCAGGGCGAGCGGGCGACGGCGCGGGCGTCGTCGGCGCCGCCGCGCGATCCGCAGGGCGAGCGGGCGACGGCGCGGGCGTCGTCGGCGCCGCCGCGCGATCCGCAGGGCGAGCGCGCGACGGCGGGCGCGGGCGCGAGCGGCGGCGCGGCGGCCCCGGCGGACGACGATCACGACGGCGACCTGTCGCCGGCGCTCTCGGCGCGGGAGGCGCCCGCGGCGGACGCGGCGCCGGCCTCGGCGCAGGACGCGGCGTCGCCGCCTTCGCAGGAGGGGTCGGACGAGGCGGGCTCCGCGCAGGCGGCCGGCGCGCAGCCGAGCCGGCTGCGCGACGTCGGCGAGAAGGCCGCGATGGCGAGCAAGGCCGTGGCGGGCAAGCTCGGGCCGGCGCTCGCCGGCGCCGGGGCGCGCGCGGCCACGGCGATGGCCGGCATGGTGGCGCGGATCAAGGCGCGGCGCGCGGCGCGCGCGGCCGGCGAGGACGGGTCGGGCAAGGACGGCGGCCCGCGCCGCAAGACGGCGCCGCCGCCGGCCGGCGCGCTGAAGTCCGGCGGGCGCCGGCTGGTGCGCGAGGAGGCCGAGGAGGCGGCGGGCGAGGGGGCGGAGCCGCCGCGCTTCAACAAGAAGGCGGCCGCGGCCGGGAGCTTCCTCGGGCTGGCGGCGGTGCTGGTGGTGTTCGGGGCCGCGCGCCTGCTCGGCCTGCGCGGCGGCGACGCGCCGGCCGCCGGGGCCGAGGCGGCCGCGGGCGCGTCGGCGCTGCCGGCGGCGTCCGGCGCGCCTGCCCTGCCGGCGGCCGCGGCGACGGCGGCCGCGCCGGGCGGCGTGCTGACGGCGAACGTCCCGCTGTTCGGCGCGACGCCGCTGTCGACGACGGAGGCCGTGCCGCCGACGCCGCCCGCCGATCCGAGCGCCCAGGCCGGCGATCCGCTCGAGCGGTCCGCCGCGGTCCCGGGCGGCCCTGGCGACGAGGACGACGCGGAGGCGGACGAGGACGCGCAGGAGGCCCCGAAGGAGTGGGGCCAGGGGTCCGTGCGGAACCCCATCGTGCTGAAGCTGAAGATGGACGGTCCCATCGAGGAGCTGAACGGCGCGGCCGGCGCGATGGGCTTCACGGTGTCGCTGCCCGACCGCCGCGCGCTGTCCTCGGGCAGCGGCCTCGCCCGGAAGGACAAGCGCATCGCGTCGGTGCGCGTGGTCAACACGGCGCACGGCGCCGAGATCACCCTGCAGTTCAAGGACGGCGTGCCCGCCTACAAGGCCAAGGCGCGCGGCGATCGCCTGGAGATCGCGCTCGGCCGCGACGAGCCGAAGAAGGTGGCGTCGAAGTCGAAGAAGGAAAAAGAGAAGTCCGACCGCAAGGACAAGAAGAAGGAAGAGAAGAAGGACAGGGAGCGCTGAGGCGCGCCCGGCCGGAGCTCCCGCCCCTCAGGCGCGCTTCCACCGCGGCGGGAGCTCCAGCGCGCCGTTGGTCTCAGGCGCGCTTCCACCGCAACGGGAGCTCCAGCACGCCGTTCGTCTGATTCGACGCCTGGGGCACCACCTCGCCCGCGATCTCGATGCTCTCCCAGCGCTCGACGAGCGCTGAAAGCGCCTCCTGCAGCTCGATCTGCGCGAGGTAGGCGCCGATGCAGTTGTGCCGCCCGGTGCCGAAGTTCAGGTTGGGGCGCACCGGCTCGCGCGTGATGTCGAAGCGATCGGGGTCGTTGAACACGCGCTCGTCCCGGCTCGCCTCGGCGACGACGCTCATCACCCAGCTCCCCGCCGGGATCGGGACCCCGCCGAGCTCGGTGTCCCGCGCGGCGTAGTGCGTCAGCCGGAGGACGCGCGGCCGGTAGCGCATGCACTCCTCGACGGCGCGGGGGATGAGCTCCGGGCGGGCGCGCAGCTGCCGCCACGCTTCGGGGCGCTCGGCGAGCAGCAGCACCATGAGGCTCAGGGTGTGGTTCACGTTGTCGACGGCGGCCGTGAGCGTGAGCCTCACCAGGTCGATCAGCTCCTGCGTGCTCAGCCGGTCGCCCTGCTCCTCGGCCAGGATCAGCCCGGAGACGAAGTCCTCTCCCGGCTCGCGCCGCCGGCGCTCGATGAGCGCGAGGCTGTACTCGCCGAGCTCGTGGATGGCCGCCTCGACCTCGCCCCGGTACTCCGGCTTCATCCAGAACATCTTCATGATCGAGCCGTTCATCCGCGCGAGGGGCGCCGCGTCGTCCTCGGAGACGTTCAGGAGGCGGCAGAACAGGCGGCCCGGGAACAGCCCGCTGACGTGAGCGACGAAGTCGCACGCGCCGCGCTCGTCCACGGCGTCGAGCAGCGCGTCGACGACCTGGCGCGCCGGAGCCCGCAGCCGCTCCATCGCCTCGATGCTGAACGAGGGCTGGATCAGCCGGCGGATGCGCCGGTGCGCGTCGCCCTCCTGGGAGCCGACCTGCTGGGACATGTGCTCGTGCGCCGGGCCGGAGGTGATGCCGAGGATCTCCAGCAGCTTGTCGAAGCCGGGCCTGATCCGCTCGTCCCGCAGCATCATCACGGACTCGGGGAACCCCAGCACCTCGAAGCCGATCGGGCTGCGCGCCATCCAGTGCTCGCGCCGGCACGCGCGCAGCATGGGCCCCGGGTCGCGGACGAACTCCGGGCTCAGCACGTCCAGGAAGGGAAGATTGCCTGACTCGGTCACCATCGCATCGACCACAGTCCGTCTCCTCGTCACGTGGGTGGGAGTCACTCCATCGCCCGAGGAGAGCTCCGCGGGGACATCGTGACCCTGAAGGAGGAGGACGTCGCCGCCCGCGCCTCGACCGGCGCGGCGGCGCGCCTCCCGACGCTGCTCAGCCGGGCGTCTGCTCGGCGCGACCGGGTTTCCGGGCGATGAACACGGCGGTTCGCCCGACAGGCTCGATCGCGTAGTCCGACACGTGTCGCTTCAGCGCCGCCTCCAGCCCAGGCAGGTCGTCCTCCTGGTTCTTGAAGATGCCGAGGCGCTGCATCGCCGCGGCGAACGGGCCGCCCGCCGCGTTGTGGCGGACGCCTTTGCCGAGGACCGTGGTCCCGAACAGCACGCCGCCGTCCTTCATGCAGGGCAAGAGGTGTCCCAGGATGGCGTCCATCTTGTCGCGCAGGGCCCCGGGGATGCAGTGCACGACATAGTTCATGCCCACGGACCCGAAGGCGGACCCGGGGAGCGGGAGCGGCTCGAGGAGGCTCGCGACGACCCCGGTGACACGGTACCTGCGCAGCCGCTCGAGGGACACGTCGATGGCGCTGCGGTTCACGTCGAGCAGGGTGAGCGAGGGATCGGCGACGGGAAACGCGCATCGATCGAGGAAATAACCGCTGCCGACCCCCGCCTCGAGGTGGTCCGCGGAGGTGTATCGCCGGTAAAGCTCCAAGATCCTGTCCGAGGGACAGCCCCAGAGATGCTCGGAGGCGATCGTCGGCACCCAGAGGTCGTACAACCTCCACAGGGCCCTCTCGGTGGATGAGCCGAAGGCGGTCGAGGCCGGTCCTCCTCCCCGCGCCGGGAACGTGTCGCGTGCTGCCGTCTTCATGATCGGGCCGTCCCTTCGAGCATGGCGGCTCGATCGCGGCGCGTCGGGCCCTCGCGGGCGCTCTCATAACATGCGGTCACGATCGTCGACAATGCAAATTCGATTCCCGTCGCCGCGCGATTGAATCCGCCGCGGTTACATACCCGTGACGAGTCACGGCGCCAGCGCAACAGGCACGGTGCCATGGCACCGAGGCGTTGTGCCATGGCACCGCGGGCGCCGTGCCACCGCAGGAAAACGACGCGAGAGCGCCATTGCAACGCAGGGCGTCGCGCAATGGCTGACTTCGTCGTCGGGGCATTGCGGTGCTGGCGTAGCCGCGGGCCAATCCAGGACAGGGAGTGACGGCACGCGCATTGCGTAACTGCGTGTGCTGGCGCGTACGGACACGCGCTGGTGCGTACCGGGCCGAGGCGGCGTTTCCCGCTCGCGGTGTGTCGCTCGGTGAGGTGAGGACTCGAAGGATGAGCACGCTGGGAAGCTCGGGGACGTCTCTCAAGAAGAGGGAGGACATCCAGGAATGGCTCATCCTCCGGCTGTCGGAGCGCTCGGGTGTGGCGCCCGGGTCGATCGACGTCCGCGAGCGATTCAGCCGTTATGGGCTCAGCTCCCGCGGCGCGGCGGAGCTCCTCGCGGGCCTCGGCGCCGCGCTCGGGAGGCAGCTCTCGCCGATCCTCGTCTGGAGATATCCGACCATCGAGGCGCTCGCGCTTCACCTGGACGGGGGCGAGAGCTCGCCGCCCGCTCGGCCGCGCGCGTCGCCCGCCGCAGCGCTCGCGGACGAGCCCATCGCGATCGTCGGGATGGCGTGCCGCTTCCCGGGGGCGCCGAGCCTCTCGGCCTTCTGGCAGCTCCTGTGCGACGGCGTCGACGCGATCACGGAGGTCCCCGCGGACCGGTGGGACGTCGAGGCGCTCCACGGCGATGACGCCGGCGCCGCGGGCGCGCGCTGGGGGGGATTCCTGGAGCAGGTGGATCGGTTCGATCCGCAGTTCTTCGATATCTCGCCGCGAGAGGCCGTCCAGATCGACCCGCAGCAGCGGCTGATGCTGGAGCTCTCGTGGGAGGCGCTCGAGGACGCCGGGATACCGCCGCGCGGGATGAGGGGCAGCCGGTCCGGGGTGTTCTTCGGCGCGATGTGGAGCGATTACGGGAAGGTGGCGGGGGGCGCGGCCGACCGGATCGCGCAGCACACGGCCACGGGCCAGGACCTGAGCATCGTCGCCGCGCGGGTCTCCTACGTGCTCGGCCTGGAGGGGCCGAGCATGACGGTGAACACGGCGTGCTCGTCCTCCCTCGTCGCCGTCCACCTCGCCTGCCAGAGCCTGCTCCGCGGAGAGTCCGAGCTCGCGCTCGCCGGAGGGGTCAACCTGATGCTCACCCCCGAGAGCACCGTGGCGATGTCGAGGCTGGGGGTCCTCTCGCCCGACGGTCGATCCAAGGCGTTCGACGCCCGCGCGAACGGCTACGTGCGCGGCGAGGGGGCGGGCGTGGTGGTGCTCAAGCCGCTGGCGCAGGCGCTGCTCGACGGCGATCCCATTTACGGCGTCATCCGCGGCAGCGCGGTGAACAACGACGGGTTCAGCAACGGCCTGACAGCGCCGAACCCGGCGGCGCAGGAGGCGTTGCTCCGCGACGCGTACGCGCAGGCCGGGATCAGGCCGGACCAGGTGCGATACGTCGAGGCCCACGGCACCGGTACGCACCTCGGCGATCCGATCGAAGCGAGGGCGCTCGCCGCGGTCCTCTGCGCGGATCGCCCCGCCGAGCGGCCGCTGCTCATCGGCTCCGTCAAGACCAACATCGGCCACCTCGAGGCCGCCGCGGGCGTGGCCGGGTTGATCAAGGCGGCCCTCGTGGTCCGGCACCTCGAGATCCCGCCGAGCCTCCATTTCGAGCAGCCGAACCCGCATATCGCCTTCGAGGACCTGCGCCTCGCGGTGGCGCAGCGCAGGGCGCCCTGGCCGGACGACGGGGCGCCGATCGTGGCCGGGGTGAGCGCCTTCGGCTTCGGCGGGACCAACTGCCACGTCGTCGTCGAGGGCGTCCGCCAGGGCCCGGCGGCGCACCTCCTCCCGCTGTCGGCGCACAGCGCCGATGCGCTCCAGGCGCTCGCGGCGGCGTTCGGCGAGCTGTCGGGTCAGGGCGCCGGTCGTCCGCCGCTCGTGGAGCTCTGCGCGTCGGCCGCGGCCCGGCTGAGCGGCGAGGATCATCGGTTGGCCATCACGGCCCGCTCCCACGAGGAGCTGTCCGCGCGCCTCGCGGGCTTCCTCGAGGGGCGCGCCCTGCCCGGGCTGGCCATCGGGCGCGCGGGCGAGCGGCGGCCGAGGCTCGTCTTCATGTTCGGGGGCCACGGATCGCAGTGGCTCGGCATGGGCCGGGATCTCCTCCGTCAGGAGATCGTCTTCCGGACGGCGATCGAGCGATGCGCGCGGGCGATGAGGCCTGATGCGGGCTGGTCCGTGCTGGAGGTCCTCACCCGCGGCGAGGCCCGATCGCTCGAGGACAGCGACGTCGTCCAGCCCGCCATCTTCGCCGTGCAGGTCGCGCTCGCCGCGCTCTGGCGCTCCTGGGGCGTGCGGCCCGACGCCGTGATCGGGCAGAGCATCGGCGAGGTCGCGGCCGCCCACGTGGCGGGCGCGTTGACGCTCGAGGACGCGGCCAGGGTCATCTGCCGCATGGGTCAGCTCGCCCTGCGCGTGAGCGGCCGCGGGGGCGCGGCGCTCGTCGAGCTCCCGCTGGACGAGGCGCGGCGCGCGATCGCGGGCCGCCTGGCGGTGGCGGGCACGACGAGCCCGAGCTCGACGATCGTGTCCGGCGAGGCCGCGGCGCTGGACGAGCTCCTCGCGGCGCTGCGCGAGCAAGGGACCTTCGCGCGGCGCATCGCGATGAATTACGCGCCGCACGGGCCCGCGATGGACGCGCTGCGCGGCGAGCTCGTGCGCGCGGTCGACGGGCTGCGGCCCGCGCGCTGCTCGATCCCGTTCTACTCCTCGGTCACCGCGGCCGCCTTCGACGGGGAAGCGCTCGACGCCGCTTACTGGGGGCGCAACCTGAGCGAGCCTGTCCACTTCGCTCCCGCGATCGATCGCCTCCTCGACGACGGGTACGACGCGTTCCTCGAGCTCAGCCCCCACCCGTTGCTGACGCACGCGGTCGAGCGGAGCCTCGCCCACCGGGGTCGAGGAGGCACCGTGTTGCCGTCGCTGCGGCGCGAGGAGGCCGGACGCGCGGTCCTCCTGGACGCGCTGGGGGCGCTCTACACGCGCGGGACACCCGTGTGCTGGGGCGCGGTGTACCGGGGCCCGGCGTCGCCCGCGCGCGCCCTGCCGGGCCTCGATCGCGGCGCGCCGGCGGCCGAGCCGCGCGCCGCGGAGGCGGCCGGGCCGCGGCCGTTCGAGCTGCTCGTGCTCTCCGCGCGATCGCGGGCGGCGCTCGCGGACGCGGCGCGATCCGTCCTGTCCTCGACCCTCGCGCAGCCGGAGCTCTCCACGCGCGATCTCTGCTACACGGCGAGCGTCCGGCGCAGCCATCACGAGCATCGGCTGGCCGTCGTGGGGCGGTCGACCGGCGAGCTCGGCGAGGCGCTCTCGTCCTTTTTGCGCGGCGAGGCGCGCCCCGGCGTCGCGTCCGGCGAGGCGCAGCGAGGCGGGCGGCCGAAGGTCGTCTTCGTGTTCCCCGGGCAGGGATCGCAGTGGGCCGGCATGGGCCGAGCGCTGCTCGACGAGGAGCCGGTCTTCCGCGAGGTCATCGAGGCCTGCGACCGGCTCTTGCAGCCGCTCTCGGGCTGGTCGCTCCTCGAGCAGCTCTCCACCCCCGGACCGGTCTCGCGCGTGCACGAGACCGAGGTGGCGCAGCCGGCGCTCTTCGCGCTCGAGGTCGCGCTCGCGGAGCTCGCGCGATCCTGGGGCGTCGTCCCCGACGCCGTGATCGGGCACAGCGTCGGGGAGGTGGCGGCGGCGCACGTCGCCGGGGCGCTGAGCCTCCCGGACGCCGTGCGCGTCGTCCACCACCGGAGCCGCCTGATGCAGAAGTCCACCGGCCTTGGGAAGATGGCCTCGGCGGAGATCTCCCCGGAGCGGGCGGCGCGCCTCTTGCGCGGCCTCGAGGGCGAGCTCTCGCTGGCGGCGGTGAACGACCCGGGATCCGTCGTGCTCTCCGGCGAGGCCGTGGCGCTCGCGGAGGCCCTGGAGCGCCTGCGGCGGGAGGGCGTGCAGTGCCGCGAGCTCAGGGTCAACTATGCGTTCCATAGCCCGCAGATGGCGCCCTTCCAGGGCGAGCTCGCGGCGGCGCTCGAGCGGCTCGCCCCGGCCTGCCCGGCGATCCCGATGTACAGCACGGTCACCGGGGCGAACGTCGGCGGAGCGCCGCTCGACGGCGCGTACTGGTCGAGGAACATCCGCGAGCCGGTGCTGTTCGCGGGCGCCGTGGACGCCGCCATCCTCGACGGACACCGCACGTTCCTGGAGCTCGGTCCGCACCCGGTGCTCTCGGCCAACGTCGAGCAGTGCCTGGCCGCGCGGGCGCAGGAGGGCCACGCCGTCCCCACGCTGCGGCGGGCGCAGGAGGAGCGGTGGTGTCTGCTCCAGTCGCTCGGCGCCCTGCACGTCCAGGGCTATCCGGTGGAATGGCGGCAGCTCTACCCGGGCGGCGCGCGCTGCGTGGCGCTCCCTGCCTATCCTTGGCAGCGCGAGCGCTGCTGGGTGGACGACCCAGGAGGAGCGCCGGCGGCGGCCCCGCGCGGGGCGGAGGCGCCCTCGGCCGCGCTGGCGTCGCTGCTCGACGCGAACGGCGCCGCGGCCCTCGCCGCGTCGGTCGCGGCGGAGGCGAGGCTCTCGGCGGAGGAGCTGCCGGTGGTCGCGCGGGTCCTGGAAGCGCTGCGGAAGACCGCCGAGCAGGCCCGCCTCGACGCCGGCGCGGAGCGCGGCGACGCGGTGTACGCGCTGGCGTGGCAGCGCCGGCCCGCCCTCGCGCCGCGGCCGCCGGCCGCGGGGCACTGGGTCGTGCTGGTCGACGAGGGCGGGGTCGGGGACCGGGTCGCGGACGCGCTGGCGTCGGCGGGCGGCGTCTGCTCGCGGATCCGGGCCGGCGGCGTCCGCGCGCGCGGCTCCGCGGGAGAGGGCGCGCTCGATCCGGGCCCGACGGAGGGCCTCGCGGGCCTCTGGGCGGAGCTCCTCCGCGAGCGGGGGCCGGCGCGCGCCGTGATCCACCTCGCCAGCCTGGACCGCGCGGAGGGCACCGACGCGGCCCTCCGGCGGGGCGTCCAGAGCGCGCTGGCCTGGATCCAGGCCGCGGGCGAGGCGGCGGCGAGCGCGGATCGCGGGCCCGGGGCGAGGCCGGAGCGGCGCGACGCGCCGAAGCTCTGGTTCGTGACCCGCGGCGCCGTGTCCGTCGGGCCCGGGGATCGGCTGACCGCGCCCGAGCACGCGACGCTCTGGGGGCTCGGCCGGGCGATGTCGCTCGAGCGCCCGGCGCTCTGGGGCGGGCTCATCGATCTTCCGGCCGAGATCGGCGAGGACGCCGTGGCCGCGCTGGTGAGCCAGATCCTCGCGCCCGACGGCGAGGACCAGGTGGCGCTGCGGCCATCCGGCCGCTTCGTTCAGCGGCTCGTGCGCCACCGCGGGCTTCGATCGCGCGCGGCGCGGTGGTCCACCCCGGGCACGGCGCTGATCACCGGAGGCCTGGGCGCGCTCGGGCTCCGCGTGGCCGCGTGGCTCGCGCGGCGCGGGGTCCAGCACCTGGTCCTGACGGGCCGGCGGGGCGCGTCGACGGAGGAGGCGCGGTCGTCGATCGCGGCGCTCGAGGCGCTCGGCGCCGCGGTGACGGTGGCCCAGGCCGACGTCGCCGACGCGGGCGCCATGGCCGCGGTGCTCGCGGACATCGACGCGCGGCTCCCGCCGCTCTCGGCGGTCTTCCATGCGGCCGGCGTCGAGGATCACACGCCGCTCGCGGCCCTCGACGACGCGCGGCTCGCCGAGGTGCTCGCCCCGAAGGTCCACGGCACCCTGGTGCTGGACGCGCTGATGCGCGACCGCCCGCTGACCGCCTTCGTCTGCTTCTCCTCGATCGCCTCGGTGTGGGGCTCGGGCGGGCAGGCCGGCTATGCGGCGGCCAACGCGTTCCTGGACGCGTGGGTGACGGCGCGGCGCGCCGCCGGGGCGCCGGCGTTCGCCGTCAACTGGGGGCCCTGGCAGGGCGGCGGCATGATGACCGAGCGGGGGCTCGCCGCCCTCGAGCGGCGAGGGGTGAAGGCCCTCGGCCCCGGCGTCGCGCTCGCGATCCTGGGCCGGATCCTCGACGCGGACGCGGCGCAGGTCGTGGTGGCCGACGTGGACTGGCCCCGGTTCCGCGCGGTGGTGGAGACCGGCGGTCCTCGCCCGCTCCTCGCGGAGCTGCCGCGCGCGGCGGAGGCGGCGTCCGGGCCGGCCGAGGCGGCGTTGCTCGACGAGCTCAGGGCGGCTCCCCCGCGCGACCGCCGGCGGCGGATGCAGCGGTGGCTGCAGGGGGCGGTCGCGCAGACGCTCGGGTTCGGCGACGCCGAGCGGGTCGACCCGACGCGCGGGTTCTTCGACCTCGGCATGGACTCGCTGATGGCGGTGGAGCTCCGCAGGCGCCTGCATCAGGCGCTCGGCCTCCCGCTGCCGTCGAGCGTGACGTTCAACCACCCGAACGTGGTCGCGCTGGCCGAGCACCTGCTCGAGCGGCTCTCCCTGGGCGAGCCGGCCGCGGCCTCCGGAGGCGGCGAGGCGCCGCGCCGCGCCGACGGCGAGGGGGGCGAGCCCGCGCTCGACCGCGAGCGCGAGCCGATCGCGATCGTCGGGCTGGGCTGCCGGCTCCCGGGCGGCGTCGCGGACGCGGAGGGGTTCTGGCGGCTGCTCGCGGACGGCATCGACGCCGTGCGGCCGATCCCGAAGGAGCGGTGGGACGCGGACGCGGTTTACGACCCCGACCCGGAGGCCCCCGGCAAGACGTATGCGCGGGAGGGGGCGTTCCTCTCGACCTCGCCGGATCTGTTCGACGCGCGGTTCTTCGGGATCTCGCCGCGGGAGGCGGCGAACATCGACCCGCAGCACCGGTTGCTGATGGAGGTGATCTGGGAGGCGTTCGAGCACGCCGGCCTCGTGCCTGGCGGCGATCCGCTGACGGGGGTCTTTGTCGGGATCGGCCTGAGCGACTACGGCGTCCTGCAGCGCGAGTCCGAGCGCCTGGAGGCGATGGACGCGTACACGATGTCGGGCACCTTCACGAGCTTCTCGGCCGGCCGGCTGTCGTATGTGCTCGGGCTGGAGGGCCCCAGCGCGGCGGTGGATACGGCGTGCTCCTCGTCGCTCGTGGCGGTCCACCTGGCGTGCCAGAGCCTGCGGGCGTCCGAGTGCAACGTGGCCGTGGCGGGCGGCGTGCAGCTGATGCTCGCGCCGCTCATGTACGTGTACCTGGCGCGCGCCCGCGCCCTCGCGCCGGACGGCCGCTGCAAGACGTTCTCCGCCGAGGCGAACGGCTACGGCCGCGGCGAGGGCTGCGGCATGGTGGTGCTGAAGCGGCTCTCGGACGCGCGGCGGGACGGCGATCGCATCCTCGCCGTGATCCGCGGCTCGGCGGTGAACAACGACGGTCATAGCAGCGGCCTGACCGTGCCCAACGGCCAGGCGCAGCAGGCGGTGATCCGGAGGGCGCTCTCGGACGCCCGGCTGTCGCCCGGCGACGTCGATTACGTCGAGGCCCACGGGACGGGGACGCCGCTGGGCGACCCGATCGAGGTCGAGGCGCTCGCGGCGGTGTACGGCGCCGGCCGGCCCGCGGAGCGGCCGCTCCGGCTCGGCGCGGTGAAGACCAACATCGGCCATCTGGAGGCGGCGGCCGGCATCGCGGGCCTCATGAAGGTCGTGCTCTCGCTCCAGCACGGCGAGCTGCCGGCGCACCTGCACGCGAGCGCGCTGAACCCGCGCATCCCCTGGACCGAGCTGCCGGTCGAGGTGACCACGAAGGCCGCGGCGTGGCGCGGCGAGGGCCGGCGGCGGCGCGCGGGCGTGAGCTCGTTCGGGATGAGCGGCACGAACGCCCACGTGCTGCTCGAGGAGGCGCCCGAGGGCGTCGCGGAGGCGCCCGAGGGGGCCGCAGAGGCGCCTACGACAGGCGATCTCGTGACGCTCCTGCCCCTGTCGGCGAGGACGCCCGAGGCGCTCTCCGCGTTGGCCGACGCGTACGGGCGCTTCCTGCGCCGGGGCCCGGCCGAGGCGGGCGCGTCGCTGCGGGACATCGCCTACACCGCGAGCGTGCGGCGCAGCCATCACGAGCATCGCCTGGTGGTGCTGGGCAGCTCGCGGGAGGAGCTCGCCGCGTCGCTCGACGCGTTCGCGGCCGGCGAGGCGCGGCCGGGCGTGGCGCGGGGGCGAGCGGCGCCCGGGGTCCAGCCGAAGATCGTCTTCGTGTTCTCGGGGTGGGGCTCGCAGTGGGCGGGGATGGGCCTCTCGCTCCTCGGCGAGGAGCCGGTCTTCCGCGAGGCGATGGAGGCGTGCGACGCGGCCGTGCACGAGGAGGCCGGGTTCTCGCTCCTCGAAGCGCTGCGCGCCGAGGGCGGGCCGATCGCGCACGGGCGCGTGGACGTGGTGCAGCCCGCGCTCTTCGCCATCGGCGTCGCGCTCACGGCCCTGTGGCGCTCGTGGGGCGTGGAGCCCGACGCGATCGTCGGACACAGCATGGGCGAGGTCGCGGCCGCGTGCGCGGCCGGAGCGCTGACGCTGGAGGACGGCGCGCGGATCATCGCCCACCGCAGCCGGCTGCTCTCGCGGCTGAGCGGCAAGGGCGCCATGGCGGTGGTCGAGCTGCCGCTCGCGCGGGCGGAGGAGGCGATCCGCGGCCACGAGCGCCGGCTCGCGGTGGCCGTCAGCAACAGCCGGAGGTCGACGGTGCTGTCCGGAGAGCCGGCCGCCATGGACGAGCTCCTCGCGCGGCTCGAGCGGGAGCAGGTCTTCGTCCGCCGGGTGAGGACCGACGGCGCCGGGCACAGCCCGCAGGTGGATCCGCTCATGGACGAGCTCCGGGAGGCGCTCGCGGGGCTCTCGCCGGCGAAATGCCGCGTGCCGATGCGCTCGACGGTGAGCGGGGAGGTCTGCGAGGGGCCGGAGCTCGGGGCCGAGTACTGGGCGCAGAACATGCGGCGTCCGGTGCTGTTCTCGCAGGCGGTCGAGCGGCTCCTCGAGAGCGACCACGCGATGTTCCTGGAGATCAGCCCGCACCCCGTCCTTGCGCACTCCGTCGAGGAGGCGCTGCGGGACGGGCAGCGCGAGGGCGTCTCGCTCGCGTCGCTGCGGCGGGCGCAGGACGCGCGGCGATCTCTCCTGGAGTCGCTCGGCGCCCTGCACGCTCACGGCCATCCGGTCGACTGGAAGCGGCGCTATCCCTCGGGGGGCCGGTGCGTGTCGCTGCCCGGCTATCCGTGGCAGCGAGAGCCGTACTGGCTTCCGGGCGGCGGCGGCGCCCGGCGCGCGGCGAGGAGCGATGGGGCGGAAGAGCTGCTGTATCGGCTGGAGTGGCGGAGGAAGGAGCTCGGAGGCGAGGGCGCCGGAGGGTGCAAGTCGCGGGGAGCGTGGCTCGTGCTGTCGGACCGAGCGGGGACAGGAGCAGCGCTGAGCGCGCAGCTGGAGCGGCGGGGGGAAGCGACGGTGCGCGTGCTGGCTGCCGAGCGCTACGAGCGGGTGGAGCCGAGGCGATACCGGCTCGACCCGTCGGACCCATCGGGGTACGCGGCGCTGCTGGCCGACGCGTTCAGCGAGGAGCAGCCGTGTCGTGGCGTGGTGCACCTGTTCGGGCTGGACGCGACGGCGCCGGAGGCGACGAGCGCCGAGACGCTGCTCTTGGACCAGCGGCTCGGCAGCCTGAGCGCACTGCTCCTGGCGAAGGCGCTTGTGGGCCGGTGCTTCCGGGACACGCCGCGGCTGTACCTGGTGACGCGAGCAGCGCAGTCGGCGGGGCCAGAGGTGCAGTCGGTGCGGGTGTCGCAGGCGCCGCTGTGGGGCGCGGGTCGCGCGGTCGGCGCGGAGCACCCGGAGCTCGGGTGCACGCGGGTGGACCTGGGAGAGGGGGCGCCGGAGCACGGTGTGGAGGCGCTGGTGGACGAGCTCGTGGCGCGGGATCGGGAGCCGGAGGTGGCTTTGCGGGCGTCGGGCCGGTACGTGGCGCGGCTGGTGCGGGTGTCGGCGCGGGCCGGCGTCGAGGGCGGCGGGGTGCGGCTGCGGCCGGACGGCAGCTACCTGATCACCGGCGGGCTCGGCGGGCTCGGGCTGTCGGTGGGTCGGTGGATGGTGGAGCGAGGGGCGCGGCACCTCGTGCTGGTGGGCCGGAGCGGGCCGACGGAGCAGGCGCGCGCGGCGATGAGGGAGATGGAGGGCCAGGGGGCGCAGGTGCTCGCGGTGCAAGCGGACGTGTCGCAGGGGGCGAGCGTGGCCGGGGTGCTGTCGGCGTTCGGCGAGGGGCTGCCGGCGCTGCGCGGTGTGGTGCACGCGGCGGGGGTGGCGGTGGACAGCACGGTGGAGGAGGAGACGGAAGAGCGGCTGTTGCGCGCGCTGGGGCCGAAGGTGCAGGGAGCGTGGAACCTGCATTCGTTGTTATCGGCGAGGACAGGAGAGGAGCGGCCGCCGCTGGACTTCTTCGTGCTGTATTCGTCGGCGATGTCGGTGCTGGGCCCTCCCGGCATCGTGAACTACGCGGCGGCGGACGCGTTCCTGGACGCGCTGGCGCACCACCGTCGTGCGCAGGGGCTTCCTGCGACGAGCATCGGCTGGGGGCTGTTCTCGGACGTGGGCGCGGCGGCGAGCTCGGGGGTCGCCGAGCGGCTGGCGAGCCGCGGCATGCCCGGCCTGACCGAGGCGCAAGGCAGAGAGGTGCTCGCGCGCATGCTCGCTGGAGGCGAGGCCCACGCGCTCGCGATGAAGTTCAGCCTGCGGCACTGGACCGAGTTCTACCCGAGCGCCGCCGCGTCCCCGCTCTGGGAGGAGCTCCGCAACGAGCGCGTCGAGGCGGCGCCCGGCGCCGGCCGCGCGGCCGAGCTCCGGAAGGCGCTCGAGGCGATGAGGCCCGAGGACCGCCCGGCGGCGCTGCAGCAGCTCGTCAGGGAGCAGGCGGCGCTCATCCTCCGGCTGGATCCGGGCCGGATCGAGCGAGATACGCCCTTCATGAGCCTCGGGTTCGACTCCCTGATGGGGCTCGAGCTGCGAAACCGCCTCGAGGCGGGGCTCTCCGTCGCCCTGCCGGCGACCTTGGTCTGGACCTATCCGCACATCGCGGCGCTCTCGACGTACCTGCTCGGCAAGCTGGATCTCGGGGGCGGGCCCGGTCATGCGCCGCGGCAGGCGGAGAGCGAGGGGGCCCCCGCGGGGGCGGAGGAGGTCGCGCAGCTGTCGGCGGACGAGCTGCTCGACGAGCTGGCGAGGGAGCTCGGTCGTGAGTGAGCGTGACGAGCGGGAAGTCGTGACGAGCGGCGGCGACGCTCGCGGCGAGAAGCACCTCGAGGGGCTCTTGCGGGACTCTCTGCTGAAGATTCGCGAGCTGAAATCGAGGCTGAGGCACGTCGAGCTCTCGAGGAGCGAGCCGATCGCGGTCGTCGGCCTCGGCTGCCGCTTCCCCGGCGGCGGGACGAGCCCGGGCGCCTTCTGGCAGGCCCTCCGGGGCGGCGTCGACGCGATCCGGGCGATCCCCCCGACCCGGTGGCCGGCGGAGGCGATCCCGGCGGAGAAGCACGGCGCGCGCTGGGCCGGGCTGCTCGACGCGGTCGACGGGTTCGACGCCAGGTTCTTCGGCATCGCGCCCCGCGAGGCCGCGAGCCTCGACCCGCAGCAGCGCCTCCTGCTCGAGGTCGCCTGGGAGGCCCTGGAGGACGCCGGCCTGCCGCCCGATCGGCTGGCGGGCAGCCGATCGGGCGTGTTCATGGGGCTGGCGACCCTCGACTACCAGCAGCGGGTCACCTCGCTCAGCCCGGAGGACATCGACGCTTATTGCGGGACTGGCAATCTCGCCAGCACGGCGGCCGGCCGCCTCTCCTACGTCCTCGGGCTCCAGGGGCCCTGCATCTCCGTCGACACGGCCTGTTCGTCGTCGCTGGTCGCCGTCCACCTCGCCTGTCAGAGCCTGCGCGGCGGCGAGAGCGAGCTCGCGCTGGCGGGCGGGGTCAGCCTGATCCTGTCCCCGGCGACGATGTGCATGGTCAGCGAGACGCAGGCGCTCTCGCCGGACGGCCGGTGCAAGACGTTCGACGCGGCGGCCAACGGCTATGTACGGGCCGAAGGCTGCGGCGTCGTGGTGCTCAAGCGCCTCTCGGACGCGCAGCGGGACGGCGATCGCGTCTGGGCCGTCATCCGCGGCTCGGCGATCAACCAGGACGGCCGCTCCACGGGGCTGACGGCGCCCAACGTGCTCGCGCAGCAGGCGCTGCTCCGGCAGGCGCTGGAGAGCGCCGGCGTCTCGCCTGCGGAGGTCGGCTACGTCGAGGCGCACGGCACTGGCACGTCGCTCGGCGATCCGATCGAGCTCGAGGCCTTGAAGGAGGTGCTGGGCCAGCCCCGCGCGAGCGGCGCGATCTGCGCCATCGGCTCGGTGAAGACCAACCTGGGTCACCTCGAGGCGGCGGCGGGCGTCGCTGGGCTCATCAAGGTCGTGCTCTCGCTGCATCACCGGGTGATCCCGCGCCACCTGCATTTCCGGACGCTGAACCCGAGGGTTTCCCTGCAAGGCACGCCGTTCGTGATCCCCGCCGAGGAGCTGGCCTGGGCCGGCAGCTCGCCGCGGTTCGCCGGGGTGAGCTCCTTCGGCGCCAGCGGCACGAACGCGCACGTGGTGCTGGAGGAGGCGCCGCCGTGCGCGCCGGCGGCCTCCTCCGGCGAGGGGGCCGCGGCGATCGTGCCCCTGTCGGCGAAGACGCCGGAGGCGCTCTCCGCGCTGGCGCAGGCGTACCTCGGCTTCCTGCGCGACGCCGCGGCCGGCGGGGCGGCGAGCCTCGGGGACGTCGCCTACACCGCGGGCGTCCGGCGCAGCCACCATGAGCGCCGCATGGCCCTCGTGGCCTCGTCGCCGCAGCAGCTGATCGAGCAGCTGGAGGCCGTCGCGCGCGGCGAGGTGCCCTCCGGGGTGGCGCGCGGCGACGCGGGCGGCGAGCGCCCGACGCGCGTGGTCTTCGTGTTCCCGGGCCAGGGCTCGCAGTGGCTCGGCATGGGGCGCCGGCTCCTGGGCGAGGCGCCGGTCTTCCGCGCGGCGCTCGAGGCCTGCGACCGCGCCATCGGCGAGGAGGCGGGCTTCTCGGTGCTCGAGGAGCTCGCCGCGGCCGAGGACCGCTCGAGGCTCGGTCGCATCGACGTCGTCCAGCCGGTGCTGTTCGCGATCCAGGTGGCGCTCGCGGCCCTGTGGCGCGGGTGGGGGGTGGAGCCGAGCGCCGTGGTGGGCCACAGCATGGGCGAGGTCGCCGCGGCGCACGTCGCCGGCGCGCTCACGCTGGAGGACGCCGCGCGGGTCGTCTGCCGCCGCAGCAGGCTGCTGCGCAGGGTGAGCGGGCTCGGGGCGATGGCGCTCGTGGAGCTGCCCTTGGAGGAGGCGGCGCGGGCGCTCCGCGGCAGGGAGCGCCAGGTGTCGATCGCGGTGAGCAACAGCCCGCGATCGACGGTGCTGTCCGGGGAGCCGGGGCCGCTGGAGGAGATCCTCGTCGAGCTCGAGCGAGCGCGCGTGTTTTGCCGTCGCGTCAAGGTGGACGTGGCGTCGCACAGCCCGCAGATGGACCCGCTCCTCGCGGAGCTCCGGGACATGCTGGGCGGGCTCTCCCCGAGGGACGCGCGGGTCCCGCTGCACTCGACCGTGACGGGGAGCCCCTGCGCCGGCGCGGAGCTCGGCGCCGGCTACTGGGCGCGGAACCTGCGCGAGCCGGTGCTGTTCTCGCCGGTGATCGAGCGGCTGAGCGAGGGCGCGGGCGCGCTGTTCCTCGAGCTCAGCCCGCACCCCATCCTGGTGCCCGCGATCGAGGAAGCCCTGCGCGAGCGGGGTCGCCGCGGGGCGGCGCTGGCCTCGCTGCGGCGAGAGCAGGACGAGCGGCGCTGCCTCCTGGAGACGTTCGGCGCGCTGTACGTCCACGGAGCTCCGGTGGACTGGGGCCGGCTGAATCCGCACGGGGGCCGCTGCGTGTCGCTGCCGGCGTATCCGTGGCAGCGAGAGCGCCACTGGCTCCCGGAGGACCTTGGACGAGGCGCCTCGGGCCGGCGGGCGCGGTCCTCTCCGGGCGGCGCGGCGGGCCATCCGCTCCTCGGCGCGCCGCTGTCGTCGTCGGCGCACCCGGGCACGTGGTTCTGGCAGCGCGCGCTGAGCCTCGAGGCGCTGCCTTACCTCTCGGAGCACCGCATCCTCGGCGACGCGGTGCTGTCGGGGACCGCGTACGTGGAGATGGCGCTCGCGGCGGCGGCCGAGGTCCACGGCGGGGCGGCGCTGTCGCTGGAGCACGTGGCGTTCGAGCGGGTGCTCGTCCTTCCGGAGGAGGGCGAGCGGACGGTGCAGGTGGTGCTCGCCGAGGAGGAGCCTGGCCGATCGTCGATCCAGATCTCGAGCCTCGAGGGCGCGGCGTGGGTACGGCACGCGACCGGGACCGTGCGGGTCGCGCCGGAGGGCGCCGGGCAGCCGCGGTCGGGCGGGTCTCCTCGGGAGATCATGGCCCGATGTGCAGGGCTGGAGGGCGCGGCGATCGAGGCGCCTCGGTCGCGGGGGATGACCGGCGGCGAGCACTACGAGCGCCTTGAGGCGCGCGGGTTGTCGCTCGGCGCGAGCTTCCGCGGCGTCGAGCAGCTGTGGATGGGCGCGACGGAGGTGCTGGGCCGAGTGCGCGCTCCGGACGAGGTGAGCGCGCAGATGGGGCTGTACGGGCTGCACCCTGCGCTGCTGGACGCGTGTCTCCAGGTCCTCGGCGGGCTTCTCCCTGCGCCGGGGGCGGCGCTCGACGCGGGGGCGACGTACGTGCTCGCGTCGGTCGAGCGCGTCCTCGTCCATCGCCGGCCGGGGCGGGACGTGTGGGTGCACGGCCGGATGCGGCCCGCGCAGGGCGCTGGCCCGGAGCGGATCGTGGGGGATCTGCACCTGATCGACGACGAGGGGCAGGTGCTCGTCGAAGTGCTCGGGTTGCGCGCAGAGCGGCTCGCGCCCGGCGCGCGCGCGGCGAGGAGCGACGGAGCGGAAGAGCTGCTGTATCGGCTGGAGTGGCGGAGGAAGGAGCTCGGAGCAGAGGGCGGCGGAGGGTGCAAGTCGCGGGGAGCGTGGCTCGTGCTGTCGGACCGAGCGGGGACAGGAGCAGCGCTGAGCGCGCAGCTGGAGCGGCGGGGGGAAGCGACGGTGCGCGTGCTGGCTGCCGAGCGCTACGAGCGGGTGGAGCCGAGGCGATACCGGCTCGACCCGTCGGACCCATCGGGGTACGCGGCGCTGCTGGCCGACGCGTTCAGCGAGGAGCAGCCGTGTCGTGGCGTGGTGCACCTGTTCGGGCTGGACGCGACGGCGCCGGAGGCGACGAGCGCCGAGACGCTGCTCTTGGACCAGCGGCTCGGCAGCCTGAGCGCACTGCTCCTGGCGAAGGCGCTTGTGGGCCGGTGCTTCCGGGACACGCCGCGGCTGTACCTGGTGACGCGAGCAGCGCAGTCGGCGGGGCCAGAGGTGCAGTCGGTGCGGGTGTCGCAGGCGCCGCTGTGGGGCGCGGGTCGCGCGGTCGGCGCGGAGCACCCGGAGCTCGGGTGCACGCGGGTGGACCTGGGAGAGGGGGCGCCGGAGCACGGTGTGGAGGCGCTGGTGGACGAGCTCGTGGCGCGGGATCGGGAGCCGGAGGTGGCTTTGCGGGCGTCGGGCCGGTACGTGGCGCGGCTGGTGCGGGTGTCGGCGCGGGCCGGCGTCGAGGGCGGCGGGGTGCGGCTGCGGCCGGACGGCAGCTACCTGATCACCGGCGGGCTCGGCGGGCTCGGGCTGTCGGTGGGTCGGTGGATGGTGGAGCGAGGGGCGCGGCACCTCGTGCTGGTGGGCCGGAGCGGGCCGACGGAGCAGGCGCGCGCGGCGATGAGGGAGATGGAGGGCCAGGGGGCGCAGGTGCTCGCGGTGCAAGCGGACGTGTCGCAGGGGGCGAGCGTGGCCGGGGTGCTGTCGGCGTTCGGCGAGGGGCTGCCGGCGCTGCGCGGTGTGGTGCACGCGGCGGGGGTGGCGGTGGACAGCACGGTGGAGGAGGAGACGGAAGAGCGGCTGTTGCGCGCGCTGGGGCCGAAGGTGCAGGGAGCGTGGAACCTGCATTCGTTGTTATCGGCGAGGACAGGAGAGGAGCGGCCGCCGCTGGACTTCTTCGTGCTGTATTCGTCGGCGATGTCGGTGCTGGGCCCTCCCGGCATCGTGAACTACGCGGCGGCGGACGCGTTCCTGGACGCGCTGGCGCACCACCGTCGTGCGCAGGGGCTTCCTGCGACGAGCATCGGCTGGGGGCTGTTCTCGGACGTGGGCGCGGCGGCGAGCTCGGGGGTCGCCGAGCGGCTGGCGAGCCGCGGCATGCCCGGCCTGACCGAGGCGCAGGCGCTGGGCGCGCTGGATCGCCTCCTCGCCCAGGACGGCGCCCAGGTCCTGGCGATGCGATGGAGTCTGCGGCAGTGGCTGGAGACCTACCCGTCGGCGGCTCGCTCGCCCCTGTGGGCCGAGCTCCAGGAGGAGGAGCGCGAGCGCGGAAAGCCGGGCGCCGCGGACGCCGCCGGCTTCCGTCAGGCGCTCGAGAGGGAGAGCCCCCCCGCGCGGCTGTCGCTCCTCGAGAAGCACCTCGGGCAGCAGCTCGGCCGGGTGCTGCGCCTCGACGCGGCGCGGATCGAGCGGAGAGCCCCTTTCAGCGGCCTGGGCATGGACTCCCTGATGAGCCTCGAGCTGCGGAATCGGCTCGAGTCCAGCCTGGGGATCAAGCTCTCGGCGACATTGCTCTTCACCTACCCCGACATCGCATCGCTGGCCGAGCACCTGCTCGGGAGGATGGCGCTCCGCGGCGGGCCTACGGAGCCCGGGAGGATGGCGCTCCGCGGCGGACCTCCGGAGCCGTCGGGAGGCACCGCGGCCGGCGCTCCTCCCGGCGACGAGCCGCCGCTCGCCATCGATGAGCTGCTCGCCGCCGTCGACGCAGAGCTGTCGCTCGCCAGAAGGGGAACATCGAGATGAGCATGCCTGAGCCCGACGTGACGACCCGCCTGCGCGAGCTGCTCGCAGCCCTCAAGACGCTGCGGGCCGAGCGCGACGCCCTGGAGCGGCAGAGGACCGAGCCGATCGCCGTCATCGGCATGGCGTGCCGGATCCCGGGCGGCGTCGACAGCCCGGAGGCGTTCTGGCGGCTGCTCGACGAGGGGCTCGACGCGGTGACCGAGGTCCCTGCCGAGCGCCCCGGCCTCGCCGTCCCCGCGGGCGGCGCCGCGGATCCTGCGGCGCGCGGGCTCCGCTGGGGCGGCTTCCTGAAGGACGTGGATCGGTTCGACCCGCACTTCTTCGGGATCTCGCCCCGGGAGGCGAGGGCCATGGATCCTCAGCAGCGCCTCCTGCTGGAGGTCGCCTGGGAGGCGCTGGAGAACGCCGGTCAGGTCCCCGAGGAGCTCGTGGGGACGTCCACGGGGGTGTTCATCGGCTTGACCGGCAACGACTACGCCCTGCTGTGCGGGGCCCTCGATGCCTCCGAGCAGGACGTCTACACGGCGACGGGCAACGGCCACTGCTTTCCAGCCGGGAGGCTGTCCTACGCGCTCGGGCTCAACGGTCCGAGCCTCGCCGTGGACACGGCGTGCTCGTCGGCGCTGGTCGCCGTTCACCTCGCCTGCCAGAGCCTGCGGAGCGGCGAGAGCTCGCTCGCCCTGGCGGGCGGGGTCAACGTGATCCTCTCCTCCGCGACGACGCGCCTGCTCGCCAAGATGGGCGCCCTGTCGCCCGACGGGCGGTGCAAGGCGTTCGACGCCGAGGCGAACGGCTTCGTGCGCGCCGACGGGTGCGGGATGGTCGCGCTGAAGCGCCTCTCCGACGCGCTCTCGTGCGGCGATCCCATCCTGGCGACCATCCGTGGCTCGGCCGTGAACCAGGATGGCCGCTCGACCGGGCTGACGGCGCCGAACGTCCTCTCGCAGCAGGCGATGTTGCGGCAGGCGCTGGAGAGCGCCCGCGTCTCGCCCTCGGAGATCGGGTATGTCGAGACGCACGGGACCGGGACGCCCCTCGGCGATCCGATCGAGCTCGAGGCGCTCGCGGCCGTCCTCGGCGCGCCGCGCGACGACGGGTATCCGTGCGTGCTGGGGGCGGCGAAGACGAACCTCGGGCACGCCGAGGCTGCCTCCGGCGTGATCGGCCTGATCAAGGCGGTGCTCTCGCTCAGGCACCGGGCGATCCCCGCGAACCTGCATTTCAGCACGCTGAACCCGCGCAGCTCGCTCGAAGGGACGCCCCTCGTCATCCCGGCGCACAAGCGCGCCTGGAGCGCGGGCGGCCGCGCGCGGCTGGCGGGGGTCAGCGCCTTCGGCATGAGCGGCACCAACGCCCACGTCATCCTGGAAGAGGCGCCGGAGAGCGCGTCGCCGGCGCCCGCGGGCGACGTGTCGAGCGTGCTCCTGCCCCTGTCCGCGAAGACGGCAGAGGCGCTCTCGGCCATGGCGCGATCGTACCGGAGCTCGTTCTCGGACGCCGGGCCCGAGGCGCCGGCGAGCCTCGGGGACGTCGCCTACACGGCGAGCGCGCGGCGCAGCCATCACGAGCACCGGCTCGCCGTCGTCGCCTCGTCGCGCGAGGAGCTCTCGGAGCTCTTGGGCGCGTTCGCGCGAGGGGAGGCGCGCCCCGGCCTCGCGCGCGGGGTGGCCAAGGGGGGAGCGCGCGCTCCGGCGGTCTTCGTGTTCTCGGGACAGGGCTCGCAATGGGCGGGCATGGGGCAAAGGCTCTTCGCGGAGGAGCGTGTCTTCCGCGCCGCGCTCCAGGAGTGCGATGAGCTCGTGCGGGGCCTCGCGGGCTTCTCGCTCCTCGGCGAGCTCACGGCGCCCGAGGAGAGGTCGCGCCTCGCGGAGACCGAGGTGGCCCAGCCGGCGATCTTCGCGGTGCAGGTGGCGCTCGCCCGGCTCTGGGGCTCGTGGGGAGTCTCGCCGGGCGCGGTGGTCGGCCACAGCGTCGGCGAGGTGGCGGCCGCGCACGTCGCGGGCGCCCTCAGCCTCGACGAGGCGGCTCGGCTCGTCGTGCTCCGCGGGCGCGTCATGCAGCAGGCGACGGGCCGGGGCAGGATGGCCTCGGTGGCGATGCCCGCCGACGAGGCGGCGCGCGTCCTCGAGGGGCACGCGGGCCGGCTCTCCCTCGCGGCGATCAACGACCCTGGCTCGGTGGTGCTGGCGGGCGACGGCGACGCCCTCGCCGAGGTCGTCCAGCGCCTCACGCTGCGGCAGGTGCCTTGCCGCATGCTCCGGGTCAACTACGCATTTCACAGCGAGCACATGGCCGCCTTCGAGGGCGAGCTCGCCCGCGCTCTCTCCTGGCTCGCGCCCCGCCGCCCCGCGCTCGCGATGTACAGCACGGTCACGCAGGCGCGCGTCGCCGGCGGCGACCTCGACGCCGCGTACTGGGCGAGGAGCATCCGAGCGCCGGTGCGCTTCGCGGGCGCGATCGCGCGGGCCATCGCCGATGGTCACCGCGATTTCCTGGAGATCGGGCCGCATCCGGTGCTCACGGGCAACCTCGAGCAATGCCTCCTCGACCGGGGAGAGGAGGGGATCGCGCTGCCCACGTTGCGGCGAGGCCAGGACGAGCGGCGCTGCCTGCTGCAGTCCCTCGGGGCGCTGTACGCTCACGGCCACGCGATCGACTGGAAGCGCCTCTATCCTTCGGGAGGACGGTGTGTGCCGCTGCCGGCCTATCCCTGGCAGCGCCAGCGGTACTGGATCGAGCCCTCGGAGGCCGCGCCGCGCCCGGCGCCCGCTCGGATCGAGCCTCGGCCCGAGGTGACGGCTCCCGCGATCCGCGAGCAGCTGAACGGCGCCGCTGCGTTCGAGCGCCGGCGCGTGCTCGAGCGATGGTTGCAGGAGGTCGTCGCGCGGACGCTGGGGTTCGAGGACCCCGCGCGCGTGGACCGCGCGGCGAGCCTCGCGGACCTGGGGATGGACTCGATGATGAGCCTCGAGCTCCGCGGGCGGCTCGGCGCCGCGCTCGATCTCAAGCTCTCGATCCACTGGAGCTTCAGCTGCCCGACGCTGGCGTCGCTCGCCGAGCACGTCGCGGACAGGCTGGGGCTGCCGGCGGAGGCGGAGGGCGCTCGCGCGGCCGCGCGGCCGCGGCTCCACCCTCTCCTGGTCCCGCTCCAGCTCTCCGGCCAGGGGACGCCCTTCTTCTGCGTGCATCCGGCGGGCGGGCCGGTCCTGTGTTACGCCGACCTCGCGCGCCACCTCGGGGACGATCGCCCTTTCTATGCGATCCAGGCCAGGGGTCTCGACGACGACGGCGAGCCGGACGATCGCATCGAGATCATGGCCGCGCGTTATCTCGAGGCGCTCCGCGCCGTCCAGCCGACGGGCCCTTACCTGCTGGGCGGCTGGTCGCTCGGAGGCCTCGTCGCGTTCGAGATGGCCCGCCGGCTCGTGGACGAGGGCAGCCGCGTCGCTTCGTTGACGCTGATCGACAGCTTGCTCAGCGTCGACGACGACCCCGAGTCGAGGCTGAGGGAATATGTCGAGCTCGCGAGCATGCTGTACCCGGAGAGCTCGCACGCAGAGCTCCGCCGGCTCGGCGAGGGGGAGCTGACGAGGGTCCTCGTCGACGGCGTCCTGCGGTCGAACATCGCTGGCTTCACGAGCTCGGTCAGGCGGCTCTTCACGGCTCACGAGAGGGCGCTTCGCGCGTACGTCGCGCCCACGTACCCGGGCGCCTTCACCTATTTCCGGTCCGCCGAACAGCCGTCGCGCGGAGGCTCCGCGGAGGTGGCGGAGCCCTACGGGACGCTCTATTACCCGCTCTCACGGTTCTCGTCGCAGCCTGTCGAGCTCTACGAGGTCCCTGGCTCTCACTGGACGATGGTCCGGGAGCCCCATGTCCAGGTCCTGGCCGAGAGGCTGAGGCGATGCTTGCTCGCGACCGATCCAGGGCCGAGCGGTTCATCGTGACAGGGCACGTCGCGCTCGGTGGGTCGGTCGATGCGGCGGGCGGGGCGCTCGCGGTCGGCGGAGCGACTCTGGCGTTCAGCGCGACCGGCCCAGGGGAGCTCGGGTTGCACAGGGCTCGGCATAAAGGTGCTTGGATGCTTGACACAAGCATTCGATTTTAGAATAACCGACACGCTTGTCAGCGTGACGCGCTCGCCCTGTGGGCCGGCCCTTCCTCTCCGGGAGCGCCGGCGGGGAGCGCGACCTCAGACGACGAGCATCAGGAGAGCGCGATGGCGGATGCATCGTATTGCGAGAGCACCTCGTACGCAGAGAAGGATCTGTATGAGCTGGGTGAAATGCCTCCGCTCGGACACGTGCCGCGGAGCATGGTCGCGTGGGTCATCCGGCGCGATCGCCACGGCGAGCCGAGCACCGCCATGCAGCTCGAGGTCGTCCCGACGCCGCGCATCGGCCCGGATGAGGTCCTCGTCGCGGTGATGGCCGCCGGGATCAACTACAATGGCATCTGGGCCTCGCTGGGGAAGCCCGTCTCGGTGTTCGACGTGCATCGGCACGACTATCATGTGTGCGGCTCCGACGCGGCGGGCGTCGTGTGGGCCGTCGGCAGCATGGTCAAGCGATGGCGCGTCGGCGACGAGGTCATCGTGCTCGGCAGCCAGGACGACGGCGAGGACGAGGAGTGCAACGGCGGCGATCCGCTGCTCTCTCCGACGCAGCGGATCTGGGGATACGAGACGCCGCATGGCTCGTTCGCCCAGTTCACGGTCGTGAAGGGGCGCCAGCTGCTCGCGCGGCCCCGGGGCTCGACCTGGGAGGAGAGCGCCTGCTACCTCGCCTCGCTGGCGACCTCGTACCGCATGCTGTTCGGGCACGCCCCGCACATCCTGCGGCCGGGGCAGAACGTGCTCGTCTGGGGCGCGGCCGGCGGCCTGGGCTCGATGGCGGTTCAGCTCGTCGCCGCGACGGGAGCGAACGCGATCGGCGTGATCTCGGACGAGAAGAAGCGCGATTTCGTTATGTCGCTGGGCGCCAAGGGCGTCATCAACCGCTCCCAGTTCAGGTGCTGGGGGCCGCTGCGCTCGCTCGACGACGCGGCCTATGCAGAGTACATGAGCGAGGTGCGCCGCTTCGGGAAGGCCATCTGGTCGATCACGGGCCAGAGGACCGACGTCGATGTGGTGCTCGAGCACCCTGGCGAGTCGACGTTCCCGGTGAGCTGCTTCGTGGTGAAGCGCGGGGGCATGGTGGTGTTCTGCGCCGGCACGACCGGTTACAACTTCACGATGGATGCGCGGTTCGTGTGGATGCGTCAGAAGCGCATCCAGGGGAGCCACATCGCGACGTTGATGCAGGCGAGCCAGGCGCACCGCCTGGTCCTGGAGGGGCGCGTCCGTCCGATCCTGTCCGAGACCTTCGCGTGGCACGAGATCCCGAAGGCGCACATGAAGATGAGGCAGAACCTCCACGAGCCTGGGAACATGGCCGCGCTCGTCCAGGCCAGGGCGCCGGGCATGCGTTCGCTCGAGGGGTGAGCGCGCGCCGCCACGGCCTTCGCCCGTCGCGTCGGCCGACGCCCGTCGCGAGGTGCCCCTGTCGGGAGCGAAGCCGTCCCGTCACGGCGCGGCCGCGGGCGTCTGGCCTCGATCGTGAGGCGGGTTGCCGGACGCGTAGGGATTGAGGTCGTTCGTGTACAGGTCGCGGGCGTTCACCTGTCCCGGGCGCAGCTCTCCGTCTCGGATCAGCCAGTCGATCCAGATCTGAAAGTCCCTGTCGTCCAGCACGCCGCCCTTTCCTGCGACGCCGTAGCTGCGCCAGTACTTGAGGATGCTGTCGTCTTCATTGCGGTTCCGCTTGCGAAGGATCGAGGCGAAGCGGGTGAGGACCTCCTCTCGCGGCGTGGTCTGCGTCCATGCGATCGCCTTGGCCGTGGCCTCGACGAATTGGCGCGTGGCGTTCGGGTGCTCCTCGATGAACTTCGTGCTCATGACGTAGCTCCCGGCCGTGAACGCGCCGAACAGCTCGTAATCGGTGGCGATCGCCCGGACGCCGCCGCGCTCGAGGGCTCGGTCGCGGTAGACGTTCCCGAGGATGGCGACCTCGACCTGCTTTTGCCGGAGCGCCTGTTCGCCGTTGACCGGGGGGATGACGACCAGGGTGACCTGCCGCGCTTCCGCGCCGAGCCCGCTGCGGAAGAGGTACTCCTTCGTCATGAACTCGCTGTGGGCGCCGAGCGTGTTCATGGAGATCTTCTTGCCGATGAGGTCCCGCGCTCCGCGGATCGGGCTGTCGTCGAGCACGTAGAACCCGCTCCAGAACTGCTCGCTCACGCCGTACGAGCCGAGGACCGATCGGAGGGGCGCCTTGGCGGCGATCAGCTTGATGATGGCGCCGTTGAACGCGCTCCCGAAGTCCGTGTCCCCGGTGACGACGGCCTGGATGCTCTGCGGTCCGCCGAGCACGTCGCCCACGTGCACCAGGCGGATGGGCGCGAGGTACCCGAGGTCCTCCGCCAGCTCGGGCGGCGACACCGATCCCGGGGAGCCCTGATACCGGAGCTCCAGCGTCTCGATCTCTCGACCGTCGTGCCACGCCCGTGTGGGTTCGGCTTTGCTACAAGCGCCTGCGATGAGGGCGAGGAGCGCCGAGAGGAGCGTCAGCGCGCCGCGCCCGCGCGTCGACGCGTCAGGGGAGCCCCGGAGGGCGGCTGTCTCACCGCGAGTCGCTCGTGTCGGCATGATGGTTCTCGTCTCGTTCGAGGGATGGAGGTAGCCGGCACATCGCCGCCCGAACGGGCGCAATGGCAACATATATGCCGTCGCCCTGCGCTCCCGCATCCCTCCCAAATCGCGCTTTCGCGATCGGCCCGCGCGCTCCTCGGGCCGCGTCGCTGCACCGATTCGAGCAGCTCCTCGCCCCCGCTGCTGCTGCCGCAGCAGCTCTGTCACAGGCTAGCTACGGCCCCTCGCGCGGTGTGCTTCACGTCGGCAAATCCCCCTGGAGAGACCGAGTTGCACGAGGAACCCTTGATTTCCCCATCCATCAAGTCCGTAGGCCCTCGGAGGGGGTGTTCGTGGCGCGGTGTGGGGACGGGCCGATGTTTGAGCCTGGGACATGGCTGCTCCGGCTTGCCGGAGCGGCCATGTCCCAGGCGAGTTCGGCGGGGCCCCGCACCGCGCCACGAACACCCCCTCCGAGGGCCGGGCAGCCCTCGACGAGCTAGATGGACCCGCCGGGCCCCACCGGAGGCGGAATCGACCACTCCGCGCTGTCCGAGAGCCTCGGCTCCGCCTCCTCCGCTGCGCTCCCGAAGAAATCCGCCACGTCGTGCCGCCTCGCCTCCGCGTCCGCCCGCCCGAGCTCGATCAGCTTCCGCGTGAACGACCCGTCGAACAGGAGGTAGCTCGCCAGATCCGCGTCGTTCTCCGCCCCCACGTCCACCAGCGAGAGCAGCCGCCGCATCATCGCCGGCCCCCCCTGCACCTTGCCCGCCTTCACGTGCTCCGCCGCCAGCCGCCCGAGATCCACGCTCGGCCGCACCACCAGCGTCTCCACCCGCCGGTACGGCAGCGCCCCGCGCTGCGCCGCCGCGCCGTTGATCGCGGGCAGGAAATCCGGCCCGAACGCCCGCTCCCCGTCCTCGATCATGTGGTTGACCCGCGTCAGGACCTCGAAGTCCGTCTGGATGTGGTCGAGCAGGAACGCGTTCAGCACCTTGCCGAGCACCAGCGCCATCCCCGGCGGTTTGCCGCTGTCCCCCGCGTCGATGCTCCGCACCTCCCGCGACAGCCCGATCGCCAGCACGTGCGTCGCCCCCAGCCGGAGCGCCGGCGCGATCGGCGTGTTCTGCCGCACCCCGCCGTCCATGTACAGATCCCGGCCGATGCGCACCGGCGGGAACAGGATCGGGATCGCCGCCGAAGCGAGCGCGTGCGGCGGGCCGATCAGCGCCCCGCGGATGATCGTCCGCGGCGGCGCCGTCGTCGGCAGCGCGCCGTCCGGCCCGGTCTGCATGAAGATCACCGTGCGGCCCGTCGCGATCTCCGTCGCCGACACGCTGACCGCCGACAGGTACCCGTGGCGCAGCGTTCGCGCGATCGCGCGCCACGGGATCTCCCGCTCGACGAGCCGCTGCATCGGCGAGACGTCGAACAGGCCCACGCCCTCCGAGCCGCCGCCGAACATGAGCTTCGGCAACGAGATCGCCTGCCGCACCCCGAAGCCGAGCACCGTCTCGAGCTTCAGCTGCGTCCACAGGTTGACGAGCCGCCGCACGCCCAGCGTCGGATCGTCGAGGTGCGCCGCGAGGTAGCACGCGTTCACCGCCCCCACCGACGTCCCGCACAGGATGTCGATCCGCGGCGGCGCGCCCCGCAGCCGGGCGAACGCGTCGAGCACGTACGACATCACCCCCACCTCGTACGCCCCCCGCGCCCCGCCGCCCGAGAGGATCACCGCGACCTTGCGCCGCGGCTTCGCACCTGTCCTTCCGCCGGTACCCGTCATGCCATCTCCCCGCGGCGGAGCGGGTCGTGCCCCGCCGCCGGACCCTCGGCCTCCGCGGCCAGGATGCGCCGCACCACGGCGCGCTCCAGGAACAGCGCCCTGAGCCGCGCGTCGCGGATGTAGCTCGCCACCTTCTGCACGTGGAGCGCGGCGCGGTGGTACGCGTCCGCGGCGCTCGCCGGCGCGCCCTTCTGCAGCGCCTCGCAGCAGAGGTCGCGCACCTCGATGCCGTACTCCGAGCTGCCCGCCTCGACCGCGCCGAGCGCCGTCCGCGCGAGCAGCACCCCGGAGTGCACCTCGCCCGCGTCCACCCGCGCCGCCGCCTCGATCGCCGTCGCGTACGCGTGGTAGCTCATCAGCCCCTGCGACTCGGCGAGCTGCCGCGCCTCGGAGGCGTTCGCGATCGCGGCCTGGACGTCGCCCTGCGCCTTCGCGAGGAGGCCGCGCACGTTGCGCTCGTGGATCATGTCGTACACGCTGCCGGTCACCGCGATGAGCGCGCCCGCGTCGGCGCACAGGGTGTACGCGGCGTCGGCGTCGCCCGCTTCGAGGAAGATCCCCGCCGTGCAGAGGAGCGTGTCGGCCCGCGCATCCTGATCGTCATAGCGCTCGTGCGCCTCCCGCGCCCGCTTCATGTACGCGAGGCTGCGCGGCATGTCCCCGAGCTTGGCGTACGCGTGGCCGATGTTGCTCAGCGTCTTCGCGATCTGGAACCTCCCGCCGATCGCGAGATCGATGGAAATCGACGAGAGCCCGACCGCGATCGCGTCCTCGAAGCGCTCGAGCACGAACATCGCCACCGCGAGCGAGTTCTTCGCGCGCGCCTCGCTGCGGCGCGCGCCCACCGCGCGGAACACCGCGATCGCCTCGGCGTAGGCCTCGACCGCCTCCTGCACGCGGCCCACCCGGCGCAGCAGCACCCCCTTCGTGCGCAGCACCTCCGCGCGCGCCCGCGGCGTCAGCCCGCCCATGTGCGTCACCCGGAGCGCCCGGTCGGCCGCGCTGATCGCGCCCTGGACGTCGCCGAGCTCGCGCAGCACCTCCGAGAGGATCGTGAGCGCCTCGACCTCGAGCGCCGGACGCCGGGCGATGCGGGCGATCTCGGCCGCCCGCTGCGCCACCGGCAGGCCGCGGGCGAGGTGGCCGTCGTCGAGGTCGAGCCGCGCGGTGCGCACGAGCGCGAGCGCGGCCCACCGCGCCTGCCCGCTCTCCTTCGCGAGCTGGCGCAGCGCCGCGAGGTGCTTCTTCCGCTCGCGGCGGCGGCCGAGGTGGCGGAAGATCGCCTCCAGCGCCTCGTGCGCGATCATCCGGCGGGTGTCGCCGGTCGGCAGGAGCGACAGCGCGCGCTCGTAGTACCGGCGCGACAGCTGCGCCTGGTGCCCGGCGCGCGCGGCCCGCGCCGCGTCGAGGTAGAGCTCCGCCGCCGGCCCGGGCGCCTCGCCGCGCGCGAGGTGCTGCGCCACGATCGCGGCCGAGAGCCCCTGCGCGAGCGGCGTCGTCGACAGGTGCTCGCCGAGCCGCCGGTGCATGCGCACGCGGCTCGCGCTGTCGAGCGCGAGGTAGGCGACGTCGCGCACGAGCGGGTGCCGGAAGTCCACCGCCCCGGCCCGGCGATCGCACAGGCCGCGCGCGCAGAGGCGCGTCACCGCCTCGTCGTCCGCGAGCCGCGTCAGGTTCAGGATGTCGTCCTTGAGCAGCGGGCCCCCGGCGACCGCGAGCCAGTTCACGACGTCGTGCTCCGCGGGCGGCAGCTCGCGCAGCCGGTCGCCGATGAGCTGCTCCAGGGTCGACGGGAGCGGCTCGCCGCGGTCCCCGGTCCGGTCGTGGCGGACGAGCTCGTGCCGCCCGTCCGGGTGCTCGACGATCTCCAGCGTGCCCCGCTCGAGCAGCGCGTCGACCATCTCGAGCAGGAAGAACGGGTTGCCGGCGACGCGCGGCACGAGCTCGCCGCAGACGGCCGAGACGCCCTCGCGCACGCCGAGGCGCGCCTCGACGAGGCGCATCTGCTCCTCGGCGCTGAGGCCGCGAAGCTCGATCCGCACGAGCCCCTCGATGAACGGCGTCACGCGCTCCTCGGGGCGCGTGAGCAGCAGCACGAGGATCGGGAGCCGCTCCGAGCGCTGCTTGAGGAGCTCCGAGATGAGCTCCAGGCTCGGGCGATCGGCCCACTGGAGGCCGTCGATGACGACGACGAGCGGCTGGTGGCGCGCCAGCGAGCCGAGCAGGTACTTCACGCCGCGCACCACCACGTCGCGGCCGTAGGCCGACGCGTCCTCCTCGGGGTGGTCGAGCTGCTTGCCCGTGACGAGCTCGGCGAGGCGCGTGACGATGCGCGCCCCGAGCGGCGAGCGCGCGATCGACCCGAGCAGCGCGCGGATCACGTGGGCGGCGTCGTCGATCGAGTGGTCGAGCCCCATCCCGGTGACGTCGCGGAGCACGTCGCAGACCGTGGCGAGCGGCAGCTCGCTCTTCACCGGCGAGCACTCGACGTGGAGCACGCGCGCCTCGCCGGGGAGCTCCGAGAGGAACGTCGAGATGAGCGCGCTCTTGCCGATGCCCATCTCGCCGACGATGACGCGCGCCACCGACTGGCCCCGGAGCGCGCCGCCCGGCGGGCTCGGCGGCTTGCTCTGCCGGCTCGGCGGCGGCGGCGGCTCGCTCTCGCCGTAGCGCGACGGCGGCTCGGCGAGGCCCTTCACGGGCGGCGACACCGCGCGGTGGTAGGCGGCGTGCAGGTCCGCGCGCTCCGCGTCGCGCCCCACGAGGTCGTTCGGCGACAGCGCGATCTCCGCCATCCGCTCCTCGCGGGTGAGCGGGCGCTGCAGCGCGTAGAGCCGCATCTGGTGCGGGACCTGGTAGCCGCCGGCGTCGTTGAGATCGAGCGACGGCGCGTCGCCCCAGCGGAAGTCGCGCCGGACGAGGCGGTAGACGCCGCCCGCGACCCAGGTCTTGCCGAACGGGGTGCGGCTGCCGAGGCGCTCGGCCAGGAAATTCGCGGGCTCCTTGAGCACGTGGTTGATGAGGTGCCCCTGCTCGTCGCGCTCGCCGTACGCGATGCCGCGGACGATGCCGATCGCGGCGCGGAGCTCGACGGGCAGGTCCTCCGACGCGCCCGCGAGCGCCTCGTGCACGTCGACGGCCAGCGAGGCCGCGTCGGCCGCGGCGCGCGACGGGTTCGCGAGCAGCCCCACGACGGCGCGCGCGCTCGCGTGCGACTCCCACGACCAGATCGCCCCGTGCTTGAAGGCGATCGCGTCGAGGGTCGTGCGGATCGAGCGCCCGCTGCGCTTGCCGGCGAGCCGCCCCTGCGCCCCGAGCAGCTCGTCCACCCCCTCGATGCGCAGCGTCACCACCGCGACGTGGCGCACCTCGCGCACGACCCGCGGCGCCCCGGTGTTCTCGGCCTCGCCGCCCGTGCGCGCGGCCGGCACCGCCGCGAGCGTCTGCGGCTGCGCCATGGACCCGCTGTCCGGGGCCTGCTCCGCCGCGCCGCCCGCGGCGTTGTCGCGCGCGTCCTCGTGGCTCCTCGGGCCGAGCAGGTGGGCCACGGTCTGCTCGACCGACGCGTTGTCGACGAGCTCCTGCTTCGCGAGCAGCACGCGCGCGATCGCGCCGGCGAGGTCGCGCGCGGTCTGGAAGCGGTCCTCGGGCCCGTGCGCCATGGCGCGCATCACGATCGCCTCGAGCTCCGCCGGGATGTCGCGCGCGTGGGCCGACGGCGGGTCGAACAGGCCCTCCTTGACGGCCTGGAGGAGCGCCTCGTCGTCGAGCTTGCCGTAGGGCGAGCGCATGGCGAGCAGCTCGTAGAGCACGACGCCGAGGGCGTAGATGTCGCTCCGCCGGTCGACGCGCTCGCCGCGCGCCTGCTCGGGCGACATGTACCCGAACTTGCCCTTGAGCACGCCGGGCTCCTCGCGGAAGAGGTTCGCGCTGGCGATGCCGAAGTCGGCGATCTTCACGACGCCCTCGAACGACAGGAGGATGTTCTGCGGCGAGACGTCGCGGTGGACGATGGCGAGCGGCATGCCGCCCTCGTCCTTGCGCTCGTGGGCGTAGTGCAGCCCCTTCGCCGCCTCGGAGACGATGAACGCGGACACGAGGGGCGGGATCCGCGACTCCTTCTGCTGCGCGGCGCGCATCAGCTTGCCGAGGTCGAAGCCCTCGACGTACTCCATCGAGAGGAGCAGCCCGTCCTCGCCGTGGTCCGAGAACTCGTAGACCTGGACGATGTTCGGGTGGTTCAGGCGGGTCGCGAGGTGGGCCTCCTCGACGAACATCGCGCGGAAGCGCCGCGAGGCCCCGTGCGCGGGGAGGATCCGCTTGACGACGAGGAGCTTGTAGGTCCCCTCGGCGCCGCGCTTCTTGGCGAGGAAGACCTCCGCCATGCCGCCAGCGCCCAGGCGGCGCTGGATCTCTAGGTCGGCGAGCTGGGACGGGTGCTTGGCCATGCAGCGAAGCGGCGCGCGGGCGCCGCGGCTGGGAGGCGCCGGGCGCGGTGGATCAGGGAGACCGATGAAAGAAGGACCGCGCGCGGTTCCCCCCGATCCATGGGAGGACTACGGGTTGACCCGCATGGTAGCGTCCCGCCCGCGTCTTCGGGGAGACAACCATGGTGGAAAGGCGAATCTTTCTGGGCGGGTCGGGGGTCGGCGCGCCCGGTGAGCCCGCCCGCGCGCCGCGGATCCGCGGCCGCGCGGCCGTCCGCCATCGACGCTGAATTTTCGCTTGCAAGGCGCCCTCACGCGGGGCTCGCCCCCGGGCCGCCGCGGCCGGCCGAGGGCAACAAAGCGATTGCCCAGGGTGCCACCGTCTGTTAAAGCGGATCCGGTACAGCGGATGCGGCGTCCGTAATGGAAGACGCCGTGCATCCGACCCTGGCAGCCGGGCTGATCGGCGGCGGGGTCGTCGTGTGCGCGCTGGAGACCTCGAGGGGTTCGACATGGACATTCGCGTGACAGAGGCGGAAGTCGTCGTCGTGGGCGGCGGAAGCGCAGGGTCGACTGCAGCGGTGGAGGCGCAGCAGCGGCTGCCGCGGGGGCGGGTGGTGCTCCTCGAGAAGGCGCATATCAAGCGGAGCGGCGCCATCGCGATCGGCATGGACGGGCTGAACAACGCGATCATCCCCGGACACGCGACGCCGGAGCAGTACGTGAAAGAGATCACGGTGGCCAACGATGGCATCGTGAACCAGCGCGCCATCTACGAATACGCGCGGAACAGCTTCGCGATGCTCCAGGAGCTCGACGCCTGGGGGGTCAAGTTCCAGAAGACGCGCTCGGGCGATTTCGACGTCAAGAAGGTCCACCACAACGGGAGCTACGTCCTCCCGATGCCGGAGGGCTACGATCTCAAGAAGATCCTCACGCGCATGGTGAAGCGCGCCGGGGTGCGGGTGATCAACCGCGTCATGGCCACACGGATCCTCGTGACCGAGGGGCAGGTCGCCGGCGTGATCGGCTTCGACACCCGCGAGGGTCACATCGAGATCATCAAGGCCAGGGCGGTCATCCTCTGCTGCGGCGCCTCGGGGCGGCTCGGGCTGCCGGCGTCCGGCTATCTCCACGGGACGTACGAGAACCCCTCGAACGCCGGAGACGGCTACTCGATGGCCTACCACGCGGGCGCCGAGCTCACGGGCATCGAGTGCTTCCAGATCAACCCGCTCATCAAGGACTACAACGGTCCGGCGTGCGCCTACGTCACCGGCCCGCTCGGCGGGCACACGGTGAACGCGCGGGGGCACCGCTTCATCGAGAGCGACTACTGGAGCGGGCAGATGATGCTCGAGTTCTACCGGGAGCTCCACTCGGCGAACGGCCCTGTCTACCTCAAGCTCACGCACCTCGCCCCGGAGACGATCACCGAGGTCGAGCGGGTCCTCCACCAGACGGAGCGCCCGAGCCGCGGCCGCTTCCACGAGGGGAGGGGGCACAGCTACGCGAGCGATCTCGTCGAGATGCACATCTCCGAGATCGGCCTGTGCAGCGGCCACAGCGCCTCGGGCGTCTGGGTCAACGAGAAGGGCGAGACCACGGTGCCCGGGCTCTACGCCGCCGGCGACATGGCGTGCGTGCCGCACAACTACCTCCTCGGCGCGCTCACCTACGGGAAGATCTGCGCCCAGAACGCGCTCGACTACCTCGATCGCACGCCCGCCGTCGAGCCGCTCGCGGCCGACGTGGACGCCGAGCGCGAGCGCATCCTCGCCCCGCTCTCCCGGAAGAGCGGAGTCGCGCCCCACCAGTACGAATACAAGGTTCGGCGCCTCGTGAACGACTACCTTCAGCCGCCGAAGACGGGCAACCGGATGACCCTCGGGCTCGAGTACTTCCTGCGCGCGAAGGACGAGCTCGACGAGGTCACGGCGGCGAGCCCCCACGAGCTCATGCGCGTGATGGAGTGCCACTTCATCCGCGACTGCGCCGAGATGGCCGCGCGCGCCTCGCTGTACCGGACCGAGAGCCGCTGGGGCCTCTACCATTACCGGCTCGATTACCCCGAGATGGACGACCGCCGCTGGTTCACCCACGTGAACCTGAAGAAGGGCGACGACGGCGAGATGGTCGCCTTCAAGCGCCCCGTGGAGCCTTATCTCTTCCCGATCGACGACGGCGAGCTCAAAACCTACCACCGGCTGCGCATCCCGGCCGAAGAGCAGCGCGCGCCGCTCTGACGAGCAACGAGGTCAATCCATGGGTCACCTTCTCAACCGTGAATCCGTCAAGGCGCAGCGCGCCAGGACCGTGGGCAACGCCGAGGCCTCCGTCCGGCTCGATCTGCCGGTCGTCATCGACGAGGCGTCCTGCATCAAGGGGTGCCGCATCTGCATCGACTCGTGCCCGGTGGACTGCCTCGCCATCCATCCAGAGACGAAGAAGGCGCACATGGCCTACGACGAGTGCTGGTATTGCCTCGCGTGCGAGATCGACTGCCCGAAAGAGGCCATCACCGTGAAGATCCCTTTCCTCATCCGGTAGCGGCCTCGAGGCGGAGAGACGACATGACACAGCCTTCGCTCGCACAGGAGCTCGTGAGCGTGCTCAGGGATCCCGATCCCGGCGCGCGCCAGCTCGCGCTCACCCAGATCGAGGACCTCTCGGACCCGGAGATCCTCCACCCGCTCCTCGAGGCCGCCCGCGACGAGGACCCCACGGTGCGGGCGCTCGCCCTCGGGCACCTCGAGGACCTCGGCGACCCGCGCGCGGTGCCCGCCATCCTCCGCGCGCTCGACGACGACGAGACCCACGTGCGCGAGGCCGCCGCCACGGCCCTCCGCGAGCTCCGCGGGGCCGAGGCGGCCACCCACCTGATCGACGCGATGCGTCACGACAGCCCGTTCGTGCGCATGTCGGTGATCGTGGCGCTCCGGGAGATCCGCGATCCGCGGGCGCTCGAGCACCTCGAGGGCGCGCTCCTCGACCCGTCGCCCGAGGTGCGGCGCGAGGCGGTGCTCTCCCTGGCCTACCTGCGGCGGCCCGAGACCGCGCGCGCCCTGCGTGGCAGCCTGCGCGATCCCGACGCGCGGGTGCGGCAGGTCGCGATCGGCGCGCTCGAGCCGCTCGGCGCGCCGGCGCTCGTCGAGGAGCTCGTCGCGCTCTTGTCCGACCCTGACTGGCGGGTGCGCGTCGAGGCCGCGATCGTGCTCGGGCGCTCGGCGCACGGCCTCGCCGCGCCGCACCTCCGGACCGCGCTCAAGGACGCGGCCTGGCAGGTGCGGAAGGAGGCGGCGCTCGCGCTCGGGCGGCTCCGGGCGGCCTCGGCCGCGGAGGATCTCGTCGGGCTGCTCGGGAGCGAGCTGCCCGACCTGCGCAAGGCCGCCGCCCAGGCGCTCGGCGAGCTCGCGGCGGCGTCGGCCGAGGCGCCGCTCCAGCGGCTGCTCGGCGACGCCGACGTCGAGGTGCGGAAGGCGGCGTCCCGCGCCCTCGACGCCATCCGGGCGGGGGCCGGGCGCCATGGAACCTTCGCGAGGGATTGAGCCGATGATCAAGGCAGCGCGCGTGCTGTTGCTCCTCGTGGCGGTCCTCGTCGGCCTGTCGTGCACGAAGGGAGAGAAGCGGACGATCCGCATCGCCATCGGGACGCAGGACACGACGATCAACTGCGCCACCGGCGGGCTCCTGATCCGGGAGCTCAAGCTGCTCGAGAAGCACCTCCCGAGGGACGGCAAGTACAGGGACGTCTCCTACGAGATCGAGTGGAAGGACTTCACCTCGGGGCCGCCGCTGACGACCGAGATGGTGGCCGGGAAGCTCGACATCGGCGCGATGGCCGACTTCCCCGGCGTGCTGAACGGCGTCGCCCACCAGAAGCAGGGGAGCCGCAGCCTCTTCATCGCCACGCTCTCCGGCAGCGCGCTCGGGAGCGGCAACGGCATCGTGGTGCCGAGCGACTCGCCGGCGCAGGGCCTGAAGGACCTCAAGGGCAAGCAGATCTCCGTCCCGTTCGGCTCGTCCGCCCACGGCATGCTGCTCCGGGCGATCCGCGATCTCGGCTGGGATCCGGACAAGGACGTGACGCTGGTGTCGCAGTCGCCCGAGGTCGGCGGCTCCTCGCTGAAGGCGAAGAAGATCGACGCGCACGCCGATTTCGTCCCGTTCGCCGAGCTGTTCCCGTTCCGCGGCTTCGCCCGCAAGATCTACGACGGCGCCAGCGTCAAGGTGCCGACGGCGCACGGCGTCCTGGCGCGCGCGGCGTACGCGGAGGAGCACCCGGAGATCGTCGTCGCCTTCCTCAAGGCGGCGCTCGAGGCCGATCGGCTGTTCGCGGAGGAGCCCGAGAAGTACAGCGAGCTCATCGAGAAGGTGACCGGCGTGGACGCCGAGGTCGCCTACATGTTCCACGGGCCGCTCGGCATCCAGACGCGGGACTTCACCATCAAGCCCGAGGTCCGCCGCGCGCTCCAGGTGGCCGTCGACACGCTCACGCTGCTCAAGCGCACCGACACGACGCTCGACGTCGGCGCGTTCGTGGACGACCGGTACATCCGGCGCGCCGCCCAGGAGCTCGGGCTCGACTACGAGGCGCGGCTCGCGAGCTACGCGAAGCTCCCGCTCTCCGGCAGCGACGTCGTGTCCGGCGCGCCGATCGCCGAGCCGACGCTGGCCGCGCAGATCTGGGTCGGGGGCGAGCCGAAGGTGCGCGCGTACGCGAGCCCGGGCTCCGCGCTCGCGGCGCTGAAGCAGCTCACGGCCGAGGGCAAGGAGATCCGCGCCGCCTTCGTGCACGACCGGCTCAGCGGGGTGAAGCTCCTCGCCGATCGCGCGTGGTACGCGCGGCGCCCCGACGGGAGCCTCGCGGCGTTCCTGGCGAAGGAGGACGCCGAGCGGTGGGCCGCGGAGAACGCCGCGGCGGTCGTCGACTTCGCGACCCTGCGGGGCGACGTCACCAAGCTCACGGCGGCGGCGCCATGACGATGATCTCGGAGCGCAGCGCGCCCGCCGCGGCGGAGCTCGGCGGCCGCGCGACCTTCGCGCCCGCGCCGGCGAGCGCGAGCGCGTCCCGGCGGCGCGCGCCCCCGGCGCCGGGCGGCGAGCGGCGCCCGCGGCGCGATCTCGGCCGCGCCGCGCTGCGCGTCCTGTCCGTGGCCGCGTGCGTCGCCCTCTGGCAGTGGGCGTCGGTGTCGCGCGTCGACCTCGGCCTCGTCACGTTCGTCAACGTGCCCGCGCCGACCGAGGTCCTCGTCGCGGCGCGGGAGCTCTTCGGCTCGCCGAAGCTCTGGCTGCACCTCCGGAGCAGCGTGCTCCGCGTCCTCGCGGGCTTCGCCGTCGCGGGCGTCACGGGCGTCGTGCTCGGGCTCGTCATCGGCCGCTCGCGGCTCGCCGAGGACACGCTCCTGCCGCCGCTCGAGGTCCTGCGCCCCATCCCCGGCGTCGCCTGGCTCCCGCTCGCGATCCTGATGTTCCCGTCGGCCGAGCTGAGCATGATCTTCATTACGTATATGGGCGCGCTCTTCCCGATCCTGCTCGCGACGATCCACGGCGTCGGCGCCCTCGATCCGCGGCTCATCGCGAGCTCGCGCAGCCTCGGCGCGCGCCCCTTCCGCCTCTTCCTCGAGGTGGTCCTCCCGGGCGCGCTGCCCAGCATTCTCACCGGGATGAGCATCGGCATGGGCACGTCCTGGTTTTGCCTCGTCACCGCCGAGATGATCGGCGGCCAGTACGGCATCGGCTACTTCACCTGGGAGTCGTACAACTTGCAGCGCTACCCGGACATCGTCCTCGGCATGCTGCTCATCGGCCTGATGGGCATGCTCAGCAGCGCGCTCGTCCAGCGGATCGGCGCGTGGCTCACGCCCTGGCACCGGCCCGAGGAGAAGGGCCGATGACGCCCGCAGCGCGCGCGGCGCGCCGGGAGAGCCCGGGGGGCGCCGTCGAGATCCGCGGCCTGTCCGTGGCCCTCGGGGCGGGCCCCCGCCGCGTCGAGGTGGTGCGGGATCTCGATCTCACCGTCGAGGGCGGCGAGCTCGTGAGCCTGCTCGGCCCGTCCGGGTGCGGCAAATCGACGATCCTGAACGCCGTCGCCGGGTACGTGACGCCGGAGCGCGGCAGCATCGTCGTCGGCGGCGAGCCGGTCGACGCGCCCGGGCCGGAGCGCGGCATGGTCTTCCAGCAGTCCTCGCTGCTCCCCTGGAAGACGGTGCTGAACAACGTCGGCTTCGGCCTCAAGATGCGCGGCGTCCCGGAGCGCGAGCGCCGGGAGGCGTCCCGCCGCCTGCTCGATCTCGTCGGGCTGTCGGGGTTCGAGGACGCCTATCCGGCGCAGCTCTCCGGCGGCATGCAGCAGCGGGTCGAGATCGCGCGCGTGCTGATCACCGAGCCGCGCGTGGTCCTGATGGACGAGCCGTTCAGCGCGCTCGACGCCCAGACCCGGCTCTCGATGCAGGCGCTGCTCCTCGACGTCATCCGCCACGTGCGCACGACGGTGCTGTTCGTCACGCACGACATCGACGAGGCGATCTTCCTGTCCGACCGCATCGCCCTCATGACCCGCCGCCCGTGCCGCGTCGGCGCGCAGATCGCCGTGCCGTTCGAGCGGCCGAGGAGCGCCGCGATCGTGGGCTCGGGCGAGTTCGCCGCGATCAAGCGGCGGTGCCTCGACGCCCTGAACGACGGGCGCGCGACCGCCGCGACCGCCGCGACCGCCGCGACCCCCGCGCGCAGCCTCGACCTGCGCCCGAGCGCGTGAAGCGCGGACCGGCGCGGCGGCGGGGCGAGGTCAGGCGCACGCCCTTGATGTTCCCTGCATTTTTCCTTACTACCGAGCCGAGAGGAGTGATCCCCGATGCTCACCAGATTCCTGCGGGTGACCGACGTGCCGTTTCCCGGCTCGGTCGCGCTGCTCGCGCTTCGCGTCGTCACCGGCATTGCCTTCATCTTTCACGGCTGGGGGAAGATCCAGGCCCCCTTCAGCTGGATGGGGCCCACCGCGCCCGTTCCCGGGTTCCTGCAGGCGCTGGCCGCCATCGCCGAGGTCGGCGGCGGCATCGCCTGGATCCTCGGCCTCCTGACGCCGCTCGCGTCGCTCGGGATCGCCATCACCATGGCCGTCGCCGTCTCGGTGCACTTGATGAACGGCGACCCGTTCTTCGCGATGGGCGGCCCCTCCTACGAGGTGGCGGCGGTCTACTTCAGCATCTCCCTCGTGCTGCTCCTGCTCGGGCCGGGGAGGCTCTCCGCCGACGCGGCCATCTTCGGGCCGAAGCGCTGAGCGGCTCCGCGCGCGCTCGCCCGACGCGCGCCATCGCGTCGCCGCCGGCGCTCCGGCGCCGCGCCTGAGCCTCGCCGGCCGATCCTTCCGGCCTGGCGCATGGGATGGGCACCCCGGGAGCCCGCGGTTCCATCGAGGTCGGACGGCGAGCGCACCGCCGCCGTCTGCGCCAATGAAACGAGGCCGTCCCGGTAGCCCCGGCATTATGCTGCCGTTGGGAGGGCTCGATGAACGACGGCGGGGCGAGGGCGCTCTCGAACGGCGCGCCGCGTGGTGTTGCCATCGCGGCCGCCTGTTCGTTCGCCCTCGGGTCCGTGGGGCTGCTCGGCTGGTCGATCGAGTCGACCCGCCTCGTCTCCATCGCGGACGGCCTGCCGAGCATGGTGCCCAACACCGCGGTCGCCCTCGTCCTCGCGGCGGCGTCGCTCTGGGCGCTGGGCGGGCGGGAGCGTCCGGCGCCGCTCCGCCGGCTGCTCGGGCGGACGTGCGCCGCCGGCGTCGTCGCGTTCGGCCTCGCGGCGCTCGTTCAGTACGTCTTCGGGTGGGACCTCGGCCTCGATCGCCTGCTCTTCCCGGCGCGCGTGGCGTTCACGAGCAAGTTCCCCGGCAGGCCGCCGCCGAACACCGCGCTCTGCTGCGTCCTGATCGGCGCGGCGCTCCTCTCGCTGCCCGTGAAGACGCGGCGAGCCTCCCGGCTCTCGGACGGCGGCGCGCTCTCGGCCGCCGCGCTCGCGCTGACCGCGCTGACCGGGTACGTCTTCGGCGTCGGCTACTTCTACGGCCTGCCGCCGCTGTTCCCGTTCACGGGCATGGCGCTCCACGCCGCGATCGCCTTCCTCGCGCTCTGCGCCGGGCTCCTCGCGGCGCGGCGCGATGGCGGGGCGTTCGCCGTGCTGACGGCCAGCGGGCCCGGGGGCGTCCTGTTGCGGCGCTCCCTGCCGTTCGTCGTCCTGGCCCCGCTCGCGATCGGCCGCCTCTTCCTGATCGGCGCGGATCTCGGGGCGTACCCCCTCGCGGCGTCGTTCTCGCTCGCCTCGGCCATCTCGACGCTCCTGCTCGGGGCCGCGCTCTGGGTCAGCGCGGCGCGCCTGAACCTGCTCGACGAGGCCCGGCGCCAGGCCGAGGAGGCGCGCGCCTATCTGGCGGCGGTCGCGCAGTCCTCCGACGACGCCGTCATCGGAAGCGCCCTCGACGGGACGATCCTGAGCTGGAACCCGGCCGCGGAGCGCCTCTACGGCTACGGCGCCGGCGAGGTGATCGGGACGAGGCTGCCCATCGTGTGCCCGCCCGAGCGCGCCGGCGAGGCGGCGGCGATCTTCGCGCGCCTGCGCCGCGGCGAGCGCGTCGAGCGCTTCGAGGCCGTGAGCCGGACCAAGGACGGCAGGGACATCGACATCGAGGTCACGGCCTCGTCGATCGCGGACGCCTCGGGCCGCATCACCGGCGTCTCGACGATCTGCCGCGACATCGGGCGCCGCAAGGCCATGGAGGCGGCGGTCGCGAGCGCCCACGAGGCGGAGCGGCGCATCCGGTCGCAGCTCGAGGCCGTCGGCGCCGCGTGCGCGGCGGTCTCGGAGACGCTGGCGAACCTGCCGCGCTCCGAGTCGGGGATGCGCGCCGTGCTGGAGGTCATCGCGCGGCACGCGAAGGAGATCTCGGGCGCCGACTACGCGTCGCTCGGCGTCGGAGAGGACGGCCGGCGGCCGTTCGACGCCTGGGTCCCGAGCGGCGTCCCCGCGGAGCAGATCGCGCGGATCGGCGCGATCCCGCGCCCCATCGGCGTCCTCGGCGCGGTGGGCCGCGACGGCCGGCCGATCCGGCTCGACGACGTCCGCGCCCACCCCGATTTCATCGGGCTGCCGCCGCACCACCCCCCGATCGAGGCGTTCCTGGGCGTGCCGATCCGCTTCCACGGCCGGAGCGTGGGCAGCCTGTACCTCGGCAAGCGCCCCGGTCGCCCGCCGTTCACCGAGGACGACGAGCGCGCCGCGATGCTGCTCGCCGACCGCACGTGCAGCTCGATCGAGACCGCGCGCCTCTGCCGGGCCGAGGCGAACGAGCGAAGGCGGCTCGAGGCGGTCGTCGAGCAGATGCCCGAGGCGGCGATCCTGGTCGACGCCGAGGGGCGGCTCATCACGTGCAACAGGCTGGCGCTCCAGTACGCCTCGCAGGCCTCGCATGCCTCGCATACCTCGCGCGCGGCGGGCGAGCTGGATCCGTGGGGCAACGCGGTGCTCTTCGACCCCAGGACGCCGCGAGGCGAGCCCGTCGGCTGGGCCGATCGCCCGCTGACCCGGGCCCTGCATCGCGGGGAGGTCGTGACGGGGGCCGAGGGGTTGCTCTGTCGCGAAGGCGGCGACCTCGTCCCGGTGCTGTTCAACGCCGCGCCGGTGCGATCCGACGACGGCGAGATCGAGGGCGCCGTCGCCGTCTTCCAGGACATCTCGGCGCTCAAGGAGATGGAGCGGCAGCGCCAGGCGTGGATCGGCATCATCGCGCACGACCTCCGCCAGCCCATCCAGGTCATCGCGACCGCGAGCCATCTCCTGTACGCTCGGTCCGGCGAGCGGCTCGTCGCGGACGGCGAGAAGCAGCTCGGGAGGATCGCCTCCTCCGTCGAGCGCCTGCGCCGCATGATCGACGACCTCCTCGACGCCTCGCGCATCGAGGCGCACGAGCTCACGCTGGATCGCTCGCCGGTCGATCTCCGCGCGCAGCTCGGGGAGATCGTCGAGAAATCGACCGCGACGACCGCGGGCCACGCCGTGCGGCTGGAGGTGCGCGGCGACGTGCCCGCCGTCCTGGCGGACCCCGGCCGGCTCGAGCAGATCGTCACCAACCTGCTCTCCAACGCGGCCAAGTACGGCCAGCCCGACGGTGACATCGCGGTGGCCGTCAGCGCCGACCGCTCCTTCGCGCAGATCGCCGTGACCAACTGGGGCCCCGGCATCGCGGAGGCGTCTCTGCCGCGCCTGTTCAAGCGCTTCTCGCGCGTGGCCGAGGGCGATCCTCGCCGCGTCCGCGGCGTGGGCCTCGGCCTCTACATCACGAAGGGGCTCGTGGAGGCGCACGGCGGCACCATCGCTGTCGAGAGCACCCCCGGCGGCGCGACGACATTCCGCTTCTCGCTGCCGCTCGCGGATCCCGCGCCCGCCGCCGGCGCGTAGCGCGCAGCGGCGCGTCTCCTGCCCTGCCGCCGATCTCCTCCTCGCGAGAGGATCCGCGGCGAGCTCCACGATTCGAGGCCAGCGAGCTCGGCAGTTGGAATTGACGAGCTGGGCAGTCGAGTTGGCGAGTTTTATTACACCGAACACCGTTCTCCGCATTCCGTTTTACGGCGCCACCATCCTTTCGCAGTATTCTGTGCTCAGGCCGCTCAGAATGATCGCAGAAGGAACTTCCTGAGGTTCGTATCCTTGCTACACCTGAGATCCGCTCCGGCCCGACGTCGGGGTAGTGAGGTGGCGCAGCAGTGAATTCCTGGTTCTTGCAGGTGGGTAAGCGGCTGGGGCCCGCGGGGCGTCGGCTTTGGGTGCTCGGGATCCTGGGGGTGGTGCTGGCGGTGACGCTCGGGCTCGCCCTCCGCGCGGCCCGCGACTCGTCCACGCAACGCGCGGCGACGTACACCGAGCTGCTCCAGATCGCGCAGGCGGGGCAGGCGACCGCGGTCGAGGTGAGCGGCGATCGCTTCTTCGTGCGGCAGGCGGGCGGCGTGACGGTGACCGCCGTCGTCGACGAGCCGACGCTCCGGCAGGAGCTGGTCTCCCGGTTCGCGGGCGCCGGCGCCTCGGTCGACTTCGCCTCCCGGGAGGAGCCGTCGCGCGCCGCGTCCACCGCGCTGCCGGTGGTCGTCCTCGCCGCGGTCGGGTTCGCGCTCTTCACGGTGAGCCGGCGCCGCAGCCCGAAGGTCTTCTCCGACGCCAAGGCCGGGGTCGCGCGCGCGCCCGTGCGCTTCGCCGACGTGGCCGGGATGCACGAGGTCAAGCAGGAGCTCGCCGAGACGGTCGAGTTCCTGAAGAGCCCCGAGCGCTTCGCGCGCCTCGGCGGCCGCCCGCCGCGCGGCGTGCTGCTCACGGGCGAGCCGGGGACCGGCAAGACGCTGCTGGCGCGCGCGGTCGCGTGCGAGGCGGGCGTGCGGTTCCTCTCGGCGTCGGGGTCGAGCTTCCAGGAGATGTTCGTCGGCGTCGGCGCCTCCCGCGTCCGCGCCCTCTTCGCCGAGGCGCGCAAGGCCGCCCCGTGCATCGTGTTCATCGACGAGATCGACGCCGTCGGGCGGGCCCGCGCGAAGGGGCAGGGCGACTCCGCGTCCGCGGAGCACGATCAGACGCTGAACCAGCTGCTCGTCGAGATGGACGGGTTCGACCACGCCACCGGCATCGTGGTGATCGCGTCGACCAACCGCGTCGACATGCTCGATCCCGCGCTGCTCCGGCCGGGGCGCTTCGATCGCAAGGTCACCGTGCCGCTGCCCGACGTGCGCGGCCGCGAGGAGATCCTCAACGTCCACGCCGGGCCGATCCCGCTCCAGGGCGAGGTCGATCTCGGGTACATCGCCCGCAGCACGCCGGGCTTCTCGGGCGCCGACCTGGCCAACCTCCTGAACGAGGCGGCCATCCTCGCGGCCCGCGAGGGCGCCGACGCGGTGGATCCGACGCACATCGACCGCGCGCGCGACCGGGTGCTGATGGGGCTCGAGCGCAAGGGGGTGCTGGTCGACGAGGACGAGCGCTACGCGACCGCCGTGCACGAGGCCGGGCACGTCGCGGTCGGGCTGCTCGCGCCGAGCTGCGACCCGGTGCACAAGGTGTCGATCCTGCCGCGGGGCCGCGCGCTCGGCGTCACCCAGGCGATGCCCGAGAAGGATCGGCTGATGTACCGGAAAGAGTACCTCGAGGATCAGATCTGCATGCTGATGGGCGGCCGCGCCGCCGAGATGGTCATCCTCGGGACGATGACGGCCGGCGCCTCGGACGACATCCAGCGCGCCTCGACGATCGCGTGGAAGATGGTCGCGGAGCTCGGCATGAGCCACCTCGGCCCCATCTGCGTCGGCGAGGGGCACCCCGCGCGGAGCCCGGCCCTGCTCGACCGCGTCGACGAGACGGCGCGGGCGCTCACCGACGCCCAGCTCGCGCGCGCCGTCGAGATCGTGAAGTCACGGCGGAGCGAGATCGACGCGCTCGTCAAGGCGCTCCTCGCGAAGGAGACGCTCGGCATGGACGAGATCCAGGCCTGCTTCCCGGCCGATCGACGGCCGCGCGCCGCCCACGCGGCCGCCTGAGCCGCGCAGGCTCGAGGGCGCCGGGAAGGAAAGCTCTTTCCGGCGCCCCCGGTCCTCTTCGCGATCCTCGGTCGATCGCCCGCGCTCCCCCCTCTCTCCTGCAATCATCCCTCTCTCGCCACGGGCGCTCCCGGAGGCGTCGCGCAGGCTCCCGGAGTGGCGGCCGGCTCACCGGACCTGAGGTATCCGGGCCTCCTCGCCTGGAAGAGCTCGCCCGCGGGCGTGTCGCGCAGGACGGGATTCGGCGCCGCGTCTCGGAGCCATGGCGCGCTGCATCGCCCATTCCGTCCGGAGGGCGCAAATCTCCCCTTGCGATTGCCGGGCAAGCTGGTGAAGTGGCGCCACTTGCATGCACGGATTCCGTCGCCTTCGCATCTCCTTCGACGGGGCGTTCACTCCACGTTCCGGCTCGAACGGCCGGGCCCCGCGTCGCTCTCCGAGCGCGGCGCCAACGTCGCGCGCTCATGTGCCCTGCGCGGGCGCGCGGCGCCGTGGCCCGGAGGCGCGCGGTGCCTGAGCCCCGGATACTGCTCCTGTCCAACAGAGACCCGGAGGAGACGGTCGACGAGCCGCCACTGGCGCAGCGGGTGGGGAGCGGCCGGCTCCGGCTCGGCCGCGAGGACGGCAGCGCGGCCGTCGCCGAGAGCGTCCTCGCGACGCTCGCCGCCGCCCCGGGCGCGCGCGTGGCGCACCGGCCCGTGCTCCGGCCGAGCGAGGTGCTCGCGGCGATCGGCGATCATCGCCCCGACGTGATCTTCAACCTGTGCGAGGCGCTCGACGGCGACAGCCGCCACGAGGTCATGTGCGCGTGGCTGCTCGCGGGGCTCGACCTCCCCTTCACGGGCAGCGATCACGTCGCGCTCCGGAGCTGCCTGCACAAGGCCGAGGCGAACCGCATCCTCGCGCGCGCCGGCGTGCGCGTGCCCGAGACGGTGCGGGTCGAGGGCCCGGATCGCATCCCGGACGTCGCCTTCCCGGCCATCGTCAAGCCGGAGCGCGAGGACGGCTCGACCGGGATCGACCGGGGCTCGGTCGTCCGCGATCGCGCCGCGCTCCGCGACCAGGTGGCCGCGGTCGTCGCGCAGTGCCGCCAGCCGGTGGTGGTGCAGCGCTACGTGCACGGGCGCGAGCTCTCGGTCTCGCTGCTCGGCTGGCCCACGCCGCGCGTGCTGCCGCCCGGCGAGATCACCTTCCAGGGCCTGCCCGAGGGGCACCCGCACGTCGTCACGTACGAATCGAAGTGGCGCCCGGAGACGGCCGCGTCGATCGGCACGCCCTCCACGGCGGCGGTGCTGCGGCCGCTCGAGCTGCGCCGGGTCGTCGCGGTCGGTCGCCGCGCCTTCGAGGTGCTCGGGTTGCGCGACTACGGCCGCGTCGACGTGCGGCTCGACGAGCGCGGGACGCCGTACGTCATCGACGTCAACCCGAACTGCGACCTCTCGCCGGACGCCGGCTTCGCCCGCGCGGCGGCGCGCGCCGGCCTCTCCTACGCCGACGTGGTCGGCGAGATCCTCCGCGCCGCGCTCGCCCGCGGCCCGCGCCACGGCGATCTGCTCCGCGCGCGCGGCCGCGCCCCGGCCCGGGGCCGCGCGCGCGTGGGGGCGGGCTCCGCTGCGCGCGGCGCCCTCGCCGCCGCGCCCGAGGCGCCGTGATCGCGCAGCGCGGCCTCCGCCCCGAAGACCGGCCGCTCATCGCGGAGCTGCTCGAGTCGCTCCCGGCGTTCACGGCCGACGAGCGCGCGGTGGCGCTGGAGCTCGTCGACGCGACGCTGGCCCAGCCCTCGTCGGACGGCTACCGGTTCGTGCTGAGCTTCCACGGCGCGCCGGGCGGCGGCGGAGCGCCCCGGCTGGCGGGGTACCTCTGCTACGGCCGCACGCCGATGACCGAGTCCACGTACGACCTGTACTGGATCGCGACCTCGCCGGACTTCGCGCGCTCCGGGGTGGCGCGCGGGCTCGTCGCCACCATGGAGAGCGAGATCGCGCGCGAGGGCGGCGGCCTCGTGCGCGTGGAGACGGGCAGCCGGGAGGGGCACGGCGCGGCGGTGCGCTTCTACGACGCGGTGCAGTTCGCGCGGGCGGCGGTCATCGACGACTTCTACGCGCCGGGCGACGATCTCATCATCTACACGAAGCGGGTCGCTCCGGCGCGCGCCTCGGCCGCGCCGCCGGCCGGCAAGGGGGCGCGCGCCGCCTCGCCGGACGCGCCGCCCGCGCCGCCCGCGCCGGGCGAGCCCGCGCTCTACGACGCGGCCTTCGGCTACCGCGACTACGCCGCGGAGCGCGACTTCCTGCTCGCGTGCGCGCGCCGCTTCGGCGCCCGCCCGGTGCAGCGCGTGCTCTCGTGGGCGTGCGGGCCTGCGCGGCACCTGGAGGCGTTCGCCGAGCTCGGCGTCGGCTGCGCCGGCGCGGACGGCTCCGCGGCGATGATCGCCTACGCCGAGCGCGCCGCGTGCGCCCGCGGCGCCGGCGCGTGCGTCCGCTTCTGCTGCGCGGAGCTCGACGAGCGCCCCGACGTCGCGCCGGTCGATCTCTCGTTCGTGCCGCTCTCGGCGATCCACCAGCTGGCCACGCCGGCGGCGCTCGAGCGCCACCTCCGGCTCGCGGCCTCGCTCCTCTTGCCGGGCGGCGTCCACGTGATCGAGGCGACGCACCCGGCCGATCTCACGCCGTCCGGCGTGAACCGGACCGAGTGGACCGAGGTGCGCGGCGAGCAGTCGATCGACGCGCGGTTCCGCATCCACACCGAGCGGGCCACGCCCGATCGCGTGGTGCCGGTGAGCCTCGAGGTGGTGTGCTCGGCCCGGCGCAACGGCGGCGCGCCGCGGGAGCTCTCGTCGTTCCGACAGGAGGCGACCTGGTACATCCCGGACCTGGCCGGCTGGCGGCGCGTCGCGGAGCGGGTGCCGGAGCTCTCGCTGGTCGCGACGCTCGGCGACTTCAACGTCGACGTGCCGTTCGAGCACGCCGCCGCGTGGCGGCTGATCCTCGTGCTGAAGCGCGCCTGAGCGCCCCCGAGCGCCGCGCGGCGCTCCCGGTCGGCGCGCCGCTCAGTTCAGGTCCCAGAAGTACTTGCCCCCGCTCGGCGGCGGCTCGTCCTCGCACCCGTCGGGCCCGCCGTCGTCGCCAGAGCTGGCGATCTGCATCACTTCCTCGAGCGAGCTCGCCTCGTCGCGCCAGTACGCTTCTGTGCCGAAGTGCGGGAAAGTCCTCGGGAAAATGGGATCGTGCCACCGCCGCGCGATCCAGGCGGCGTAGTGGATCAGGCGGAGCCCTCGCAGCGGCTCGATCAGGGCGAGGGTCGAGCGGTCGAAGCGGCGGAGCTCCTCGTAGCCCTCGATGAAGAGCTCGCGTTGCCGGCGGGCGGTCGCGTCGCGGCCGGGGAGGAGGAGCCAGAGGTCTTGCACGGCGGGGCCGACGACCATGTCGTCGAAGTCGAGCACGCGGAGGGCGCCGTCGCGGAGGAGCAGGTTGCCCGGGTGCAGGTCGCCGTGGATGCGGTGCACGTCGACGCCGCGCAGGCGCTCCTCGGCCGCGTCGGCGACGGCGCGCGCGGCCGCGAGGTACCGCGGCGCGACGGCGGCGGGGATGACCTTGCGCTCGGCGAGCCAGCCGAGGTCCTCGCGCGCGTACGAGTCGGCGGAGAGCCGGACGCGGTGCTCGGCGGTCCGCTGCGCGCCCACGTTGTGGATGCGGGCGGCGAGCCTGCCGAGGCGCACGAACAGCTCGTCTCCGAGCTCGTCGGGGGCGCGGCCGCCCATGCGCTCGAAGAGGCAGTACTGGATGTGGTCGATCTGCTTGAGCGTCTCGCCGTCGGGGAACGGGCGCGTCGGGCAGACGGGGATCTCGGCGTCCGCGAGCTCGGCGAGGAACCGGTGCTCTTCGAGGATCTGCTCGCGAGTCCAGCGCCCTGGCCGGTAGAACTTCGCGACGATGCGGGTGCGGTCCTCGAGCTCGACCTCGTAGACGCGGTTCTCGAACGAGTTCAGCGGATAGCAGACGCGGTTGCAGAAGACGCCCGCGGCCTCGACGGCCTCGATCACCTTGTGCGGGGTCAGCGAGAGGAAGAGGTCGGTCGGGGTGGTGGAGGTCATGGTGGGGGCGTCGAGGTGGGGGAGGGTTCGCGTGGGGGGTGAGGACCGCGGTGGCGGGGCTGATCTATCCGGACGTGGCGTTGAGCACCAGCCGGGGCCGCGCTCGATGGGAAGTTTCGCCGCGCGCTCCCGGAATCCCTCAATCCCCCGGCGAGGCGGACAAACCAGGCAGCGCGCCGCCGGACCGGCCGGGCCGAGCGCCCCGCGGCGAGCGGGCGGGCGCGGTGGCGCTGTGTCCCAGGGGGTCGTGATACGCTAGCCTCGGATCGCATGATGGACGAAACGCAGCTTTCCTTTCCTCATCTCGAGCTCAGCAAGCTCGAGGCGATGGTCGAGATCATGTTCCTCGCCGCGTACGCTGACGGATCCATCAACGAGGCCGAGCGCGCCGAGCTCACGGCGCACGCGGCGGCGATGAGCGCGGGCCGCCTCGGGGCGGAGGTCGTCGAGTCGCTCATCTCGATCATCGAGCGCTCGGTGCGCGAGGAGGGAAGGAATGGCCGCTTCGCGGCGCTCCGCGCGCGCCTGCCCGACGTGCGGATGCGCGAGGCCGCGATCGAGCTGGCGGTCCGGCTGGTCGCCGCCGACGGCGTGATCCACGAGAGCGAGCACGCGCTGCTCGTCGAGGCGGCGAAGGCGCTGGAGGTGCCGATCGCGTACCGGGGGCGCGTCGTCTCCGGCGCCGCGCGCTGACCCGCGCGAGGCGCGCGAGGAGGGCGAGGCGCGAGCGACGGCCGCGCCGCGGCGGGCTGCGACGGCGGCCGCGCCGCGGTGGGCTGCGACGGCGGCCGCGCCGCGCGCCGGGGATGGGGTTCGATCCGGATGGCGAGCTGGTGAGCGCCTCGTCCGCGATCGAGCGTCGCGCGCTCCGCGCGCTGGTCGGCCACGGCCACGCCGCCGCGGGGCCCGGGGGCTGACACCCGACGCCGATGTGCTCGTCACCCCCACGCGCCATGCGCAGGGAATGCGCTCTGCTACAACCCTTGCGCCGCTGGCCGTCGCGCGCTGTCCGGGGCCGCTCCAGGCGGCGGCGCCCCGAGGGCGTGAGGCGCGCTGATGGCGAGGGGCGCCGGATCTGAGGCCTCGACCCCGCACCTCGGCGCCGCGGCGGGCGCGAAAGAGGCGCATTTGCGGCGGTTTTTGTCGGCCTGATCCTTGCAGTACCGCGCACCAGAGGGCCAGAGCAAGGTCATGGACACCCGACGAACCGACAGCTCCACGACGCCACATGGCGCATCGATGGATCCCGCCTCGAATCGCTCTCGTCCCCCGAGCGGGGGCCGAGCTTCTTCACCGCGCGCGTACCGCTCGCCGCGATCTCCGCGCTGGTCTTCGGCGCACCGCCCCCCGTTCGATCCCGTCGATCTCCGGACCTCGGGCCGGCTGTCGCGGCCGTCCGCCTCGACGAGGCGTCCTGGCGGCGAGGTCGTGCCGCTGGAGCCGGCGAGCGACACCCCGGCCGCCCCGGCGAGCGTGCCGCCTGCCACCCTGCGGGCGGGGCTCGCGGGCGTGTCGCCTGCTGTCGCCCTGCCGGCTCCGGCGACCGACGCGCCGGCCGCCGCGTTGCGGCGCTACGCCCCAGGCGACGTCCTGGCGGGGCGCTATCGCCTCACGGAGCTGATCGGGGAGGGCAGCATGGGCGCCGTCTGGAAGGCGCGGAATCTCGCGCTGAACCTCGACGTCGCGCTGAAGCTCATCCGTCGTGACTGCGCGGTTCCGGAGGCTGCTTCGCGGCTGCTCAAGGAGGCGCAGGCGACGGCGCGGGTGTCCCACCGCGCGGCGGTGCGGGTGTTCGATCTCAGCTTCACCGAGGAAGGGGAGCCGTTCGTGGTGATGGAGCTCCTCCAGGGCCGGTCGCTGGCCCAGGTGCTGGCCGAGTCGGGCGCGATGTCGCCCATCTCCGCGGTCCAGCTGCTCCTGCCCGTGATCGGGGCGCTCAGCGCCGCGCACGGCGCGGGGGTCGTGCACCGGGACGTGAAGCCCGCGAACATCGTGCTCGTGCGCGACGGCCGCCGGACGGTCCCCAAGCTGATCGATTTCGGGATCGCCTTCACGGACACGCGCGCGGTGGACGGCGGGCAAAAGGACGCGCTGGTCGGGAGCCCGGCCTACATGGCGCCCGAGCAGGTCCGCGGCGGGCAGGAGTCGGACGCGCGCTCCGACGTGTGGAGCGTGTGCGTGGTGCTCTACGAGCTCGTGACCGGCCGGCGGCCGTTCGGCGGGCCGGGGAGCATCTCCATCGTGCACGACGTGCTGCGGGTCGAGCCGCCGCGTCCGGAGGTGTTCGAGGCGCACCCGCGGCTCTGGGAGATCATCGAGCGGGGGCTGGCCAAGTCCCCCGACGGGCGGTTCCCCGCGATGGCGTCGCTGGGGCGGGCGCTGGCCCAGTGGGCGATCGCGGCCGGGGTCGCCCACGACGTGACGGGGGCTTCGCTCGTCGATTACTGGCTGCCCTCTTCCTGATCCCGGCGCCGAGACATCGGCGCTCCCCGCGCCGCGCGAAGAGCTGCCTCTCCTCGGGCCGGCTCAGTACTGCACGTCGCAGCCCTTCGAATCGGCGAAGGCCTTCATGGTCTCGAGCTCGGCCGGGGTCGCGTCGCCGTAGGCCCAGCTGATCGCGCCGGCATAGCCCTGGCTGTACCAGCTCTCCAGGAGCGTCGACAGGGTGGCCGTGGCCAGGCCGGCCACGGGGAAATCGGCCATGACGACCGGCTTGTCCGTGATGCCGTAGTCCGCGGGCGACTGGTTGTAAGGCCAGTAGCGGTTGACCCGGTCGTTCATGTGAAATGTGTAGAAATCGACGTCGGTGGTCGCCCACGCGCGCGCCCACTTCATCGAGGCCGACCCGATCGTGATGAGCGCCCTGCTCTCGGCGCGCAATACCCCGATGGCGTCGCGCAGGAAGGCCTCCATCTGCTCGTGCGCGATCGGCTCCACCTGGGGATCCGGGTCGTAGTCGGGGTCGCCGTACGGGCTCGGGCCGGTCATGGCCAGCTCGGGCTCGTTGATGACGTCCCAGGCGACCATCCGGTGCCGGTACGGGCTCTGCTCGACCGCCTGGGCGAGCGGCCTGACGACGTTCTCCAGGAGGGCCGCGCGCCGCCCGGCGTCCGTCACGAGGGGGGCAATGCCGACCGTCCTCACGTTGGCGTCGACCCGGGTCGCATGGAAGTTGTCGAAGGAGAAGAGACAGAACATGAGGTGGACGTCCGCCTGTTCGGCGAGCTCGAGCGCCTTCTCGACGTCGCCCCGCGTCGCCCCGCCGAGGCCGGTCGGATTGTCGTTCGCGTCGAAGACGACGCCCTCCCCCCGGAGCTCCGGCAGCATCCACCACCGCACGACGCTCGCCCCGTGCGCGCGGATGCCAGCGAGGTTCTTCGCGTGCGTCTCCGCCTCGGCCGCGACGCCGCGCTTGTCCCACGCGGCAATGCCGCCGAAATCGCCGGCGAAGTTGTGCCACGCATAGTTCATTCCGAACATGAAGCGCGTCTTGCAGCCGATCGTGATTCCACCCTTCTCCGCAGGGCACTCGTCGACACACTCCATGACGCCGCCCAGCCCGCCTTGCCCGCCGCCGAGGCCCCCCTGGCCGCCCTCGGAGGGCGCGCTCCCCCCGCCGCCGTCCTCGCCCGCGGCCGCGCCTCCAGGCGATCTGCCCCCCGAACAGGCGGCGAGGAACAGCGCGGCTGCTGCGGTGAGGGCGCGGTGACCGGGTATACAACGAGCGGTGCGCATAAGGATATCGGAGCGATGGTACGCTCGACGGTCCACGAGCGCCATCCGAATCCCTGCCTCGCCGGCCGAGAGCAGCCTTTCGCGAGGTCGCGTGAACGGCGCGCAATGCCTCTGCACGACAGAGGTCGTCTGCCCCACGAGCGGCGCGCGTCGCCTGTGGGGCGGAGTGGGAGCGCGCCGGGCCGGGCGCGCGGGCGGGGCCGCCGAAAGGGGGGCGAGCGGGCCGCGCCGGCGCGCGCCGCGACGCGAGCAGGCGGGGCGGTGGCGCGGCGCGGCGCCGGCCGGGTCCCCCTTGAAACCTGCTTCCCCGGCCGGCTATTGGAGGGGCTCGGGCGCCGCTCGGGCCCCGAACGCCCCGCTTGCGGGAGGAGAACCACCGATCATGAAAGCGCGCGCAGCCGTGGCCCACAAGGCCGGCGAGAAGCTCACGGTCGAGGACGTCCAGGTGGAGGGCCCTCGCGAAGGCGAGGTCCTCATCGAGATCAAGGCCACCGGCGTCTGCCACACCGACGCTTACACCCTCTCGGGCAAGGATCCGGAAGGCCTCTTCCCCGCGATCCTCGGCCACGAGGGCGCGGGCGTCGTCGTCGACGTCGGCCCGTCGGTGAAGAGCGTGAAAAAAGGCGATCACGTCATCCCCCTCTACACGCCCGAATGCCGGCAGTGCTCTTACTGCACCAGCGGAAAAACCAACCTCTGCCAGGCGATCCGCGCCACGCAGGGCCGTGGGCTCATGCCGGACGGAACGAGCCGCTTCTCGATCGGCAACGAGCGGATTCACCATTACATGGGCACGTCGACGTTCTCGAGCTTCACCGTCCTGCCCGAGATCGCCGTCGCCAAGATCCGCGAGGACGCGCCGTTCGACAAGGTCTGCTACATCGGCTGCGGCGTGACGACGGGTATCGGCGCCGTCATCAACACCGCGCAGGTGCGGCCCGGCGACAACGTGGTGGTCTTCGGCCTCGGCGGCATCGGGCTCAACGTGATCCAGGGCGCCCGGATGGCCGGCGCGGACCTCATCGTCGGCGTCGACATCAACCCGAAGCGCCGTGAGCTGGCCGAGAAATTCGGCATGACCCACTTCGTCAACCCGAACGAGGTGCAGGGAGATCTCGTGCCCTACCTCGTCGACCTGACCCGGGGCGGCGCCGATTTCAGCTTCGAGTGCATCGGCAACGTCAAGGTGATGCGCCAGGCGCTCGAGTGCTGCCACAAGGGCTGGGGGACGAGCATCATCATCGGCGTCGCCGGGGCCGGCGAGGAGATCTCCACGCGCCCGTTCCAGCTCGTCACCGGGCGCGTCTGGAAGGGCACCGCGTTCGGCGGCGCCAGGGGGCGCACCGACGTCCCGAAGATCGTCGACTGGTACATGGAGGGCAAGATCAGGATCGACGAGCTCATCACCCACACGATGCCGCTCGACGACATCAACCGCTCGCTCGACCTCATGCACAGCGGCGAGTCGATCCGCAGCGTCGTGCTCTTCTCCTGAAGCGCGCCTCTCCGTCGCTCGTCTCCGTCCGATTCCCTTCCATTTCCGACCACGAGCGCTCTCCCGCGCCGCGCAAGGAGCGAGCGCGGCCGGCGGCGGCGCTCGGCCGCGAGCGTGACCGTCGGGGCGGACGCGCGCGCCACCGCGCCTGCGGGCGAGCTCGCCCTGGCCGCGGCGCGGGCACGCGGCGGCCGGCCGCGTCCGGCCAGCGGCCATCGGGGCAGGTGTCGGTACCCTGCCGGCGGCGACGGGTGCTGCACCCTGCCGGCGGCGACGGGTGCTGCAAAAATGCTGACCCCTGTGACATCATCCGCCGCCATGGTGCATGTCACTTCGCTGGCGGGGTTGCCCGCCAACGCCCTCGCCGAGTCGACCTCGGCGACCGCGGCCTGCGATGCTGTCGTCCTCGTCGCGCCGTCGCCGATCGCGAAGCACGCAGGGGGGCTCGGGCCCACGCTCGGCGCGGTGGTCGAGGCGGCCGCGCGCGTCGACTGCGCGCTGGAGGGCAAGTGTGCGCCGCTCGTCCTGCCGGCGCCCGGCGTGCCCGGCGGGCGTCTGGTGCTCGCGCCGGCGGGGGCGCTCTCGGAGGACATCGACGACGTCCGCTCCATCGCGGAGGCGGCGGCGGCCGGCTTCGCGCGGGCGGTGGAGGCGGGGGCGAGCCGGCCGCTGCTCGTCGTGCGCGCGCCGTCCGCGCCGCGGTTCGCGCGGGCGATCGAGGTGGGCGCCCTGGCGGCGCTCGGGAGCCAGTGGACCCCGCTGGAGGCGCGGGAGGCGGAGATGGCCCCGCGCTCGGCCGAGTCGCTCGCGGTGCTCGGGCTGCCCGAGGCGCGCGCCCGCGAGATCGCGGCCATCGAGGTCGGCCGCGCGCTCTGCCGCGACATCACCGGCACCGAGCCGGAGCGGATGGCGCCCCGCCGCGTCGCCGAGATGTGCGAGGCGGCGTTCGCCAGGACGGGCGTGCTCGTCAAGATCGAGCGCAACGTCGACGACTACCCGCTCATCAGCGCGGTCTCGCGGGCGTCGCGGGTGGTCGAGCGGCACCGGCCGTGCGTCGTGCGGCTCGACTACCGGCCTCGCGGGGAGATCCGGCGCACCGTGCTGCTCGCGGGCAAGGGCGTCACCTACGACACCGGCGGCGTCGACCTGAAGACCGACGGGCACATGGCCGGGATGTCGCGCGACAAGGGCGGCGCCGGCGCGGTCGCCGGGCTCGTGCGCGCGGCCGCGGCGCTCGGCCTGGAGGGCGTGCGCATCGTCGGGCTGCTCGGGCTCGTGCGCAACAGCATCGGCGAGGAGTCGTACGTCAGCGACGAGATCATCCGCAGCCGCGCCGGCGTGCGCGTGCGGATCGGCAACACCGACGCCGAGGGGCGCCTCATCCTGGCCGACCTGCTCGCGCTCGCGCGTGAGCTCGCCATGAGCGGCGCCGCCGACCCGATCCTGTTCTCGGTCGCGACGCTGACGGGGCACGTCTACCGCGCCCACGGGCCGTACACCGGCGCGATCGGCAACGCCGCCGCCCGGCCCGAGCTCGACCGGCTCGACGTCCTCGCGGAGCGCTGGGGCGAGCCGATGGAGCGCGTGCGGCCGCGGCGCGAGGACTACGCGTTCGTCGCGCCGCGGTCGAGCGCCGAGGACGTGGTGTCGTCGAACCGCCTCGCCTCGGTGAACACGCCGCGGGGCCACCAGTTCCCCTTCGCGTTCCTCGACATCGCCTCGGGGCTCAAGGGGGGGACGCTCCCGTTCATCCACCTCGACATCGGCGGCGTCAGCGTCGAGTCTGCAGACTGGCAGTTCGGCCGCCCCACCGGCGTCCCAATCCCCAGCCTAACCGCCTACCTCTCTGGCGAATTCTAGGGGCACACCCGCTTCGGATACGGGCCCATCTCGACGTTTTCGGTGCTCGGCGTACAGGAAGTACGCCTGCGCGCCGAAGACGCCGATCTGGGCCCGTCTCCTGTGCGGGTGTGCCCCGGCAACGGTCGGGAGAGAGGGAGAAGAGAGGGAGAAGAGAGAGAGGGGGGACGGAATTGACGGGGAGGGAGTCGGCTGATCCGGAGGGCTTTTCGGAAAGGACGGGGGTGTGCGCGTGGGGCGCTCGTGGGGGGCGGGGAGGTTCGCTGTTCTCCGGGGTCGAGCGGCGTGCGGGTGGGCGAGGATCCGTTCCTGGCGGCGGGGTGGGGTGGGGCCTGAGCGTTGATGTGCGGAGCGGTATCAGCGCCGGGCGGCGGCGGCGGGCACGTCGCTGGCAAGCTCGGCGGTCATGGGGAGAACTCGCTCGACCACAATCGCCCATCGCGCCCTGATCCAGCCCGCGCTCTCCGGAGGACTCGCGCTCGCGATCGCCGCGTGCGGCGCCGGTGAACGAGGGAGCACCCTGGATGCACCGAGTCTGCCGCCCTCGCAGCGCGACAGCGGCGATGTCCTGCCGGCCGCCGCCAGCGACGACGGGAGCGAGCGCGCGCAGCCGGCGCCCGACGCGGCAGGGATCTCGAGCGTGGCGGTCCCGATCGGCAGCACCGGGTTCTCGCGCGGAAGGTCGACGGCGGTCGTCAAGGCCCCGCTGGAGCGCGTGCGCGCCACCGTGCTCTCGTTCGAGCGCTATCCGGAGTTCATGCCGCACTACAAGAAGTGCCGCGTGCTCGGGCGCACGCCCGCAGGGGGATGGGATATCTACATGGAGGTCTCGGCGCTGCAGGGCGCCGTCACGATGTGGGCGCGCATCGAGTTCCAGAAGCCCGTCCTCGTGGACGGGGTCGAGACCTACTCGTCCCGCTTCGTCGCCGGCAACGTGAAAGACCTCCAGGCCACCTGGCAGCTGGAGAAGATCGACGCCCGGACGACGCGCGTGTCCCTCGAGGTCTTCCTCCGGCCGAAGCTGCCGCTGCCGAAGAGCCTCCTCAACGCAGAGAACCTGGACGGCTCGGCGCGCGCCGTCGCGGCCGTCCGGACGCGCGCCGAGCAGGCGCAGGACGGGAACCGCTGACGCGCGCCCGAGCGAGGCCGGCGAGGCGAACGCCGCGCGGCGAGGGGAACGCCGAGCGGCGCGGCGCTCTCCGGAGGCGCGACGTCCGCGTCTCGCCTCAGGGCATCCGGACGCTGAGGTTGTCCACCGGCCCCCACGGGCCGTCCGGGGGAGGAGCGCCGAGCGTCCACTTGCGGATCGGCGTGCCGGGGGGCAGGCCGACGTAGCTGTGGCGGTGGCGGGACCCGTTCAGGTGCGCACGGTTGCCCAGGAAGGCGCTCAGCCCGGCGGGATCCTCGTTCTGGATGCCGTAAAGCGTGTTCCCCGACACCGTGTTTCCCTCGATCAGCGCGCGCGCGCAGCCCCGCAGCCAGATCCCTTGTCCGTCGTTGTTGGCGGCCGTACACCCGACGATCCGCGCGTCCTTCTGCCGATCGAGCAGGAACCCCGCCCCCTTCCGCGGGTCGCCGCGCGACGGACCGGCGTCGACCGGTGGGGCCGGCGGCTGCACGAACAGGGGAGCGCGGTGCACCGTGTTGCCGTCGGCGATGCAGTCGATGAACGCGTTGCCCTCGCCGCCCACGAGGCCGCCCCCCGGGTCCGCGAGCGGCGCCGACGCGATGAACCCGGCCGCGAGCCCGTCGTTCTCGGCCGTCCCGCTCGCGTTCCTGTTGCCCACGGCCACGCAGCGCCGCAGCACCACCTGGCCGGCCGCGTGGAGCGCGAAGCCGGCGGCGGGCGCGTTGGCGCCCACGCTGTGGTTGCCCAGCGCGCGGCAGCCCTCGATCGACGCGCGGAACACCGCCCGGCCGATGCGGAAGCCGAGCGCGGAGAAATCGCGGACCGCGTCGGCGGACGCGCCCGGGTTCGCGTTGTAGTTCCCGTCCGCCTCGCACTCGACCATCTCGAGGTTGCTCGTGGTCGAGATGTTGAATCCGCACGCCCGGTTGCCGGTGAGCGTGAAGTTCCGGTTCGCCCGGCAGCGCAGGAACTTGTAGTTCTCGCCCCAGGCGAAGAAGCCGGCCGGCTCGCCGCCCGACGTGTTGTCGTGCGCCTCGCAGTCCTCCACGAGCACGTTCCGGCAGATGACGAAGTCGGCGCCGACGACGTTGAACTGCACCCCGCTCGGCTCAGCGCTGGTGTTCGCCGTGCGGTTGAACACGCACCGCTTGACCTCCACGTCGTCGCAGAACAGGACGAGCGCGCCCAGCGTCACCACGAAATCGAGCCGGCTCGTGTTCTCCGAGCACACGCAGTCGAGCATCCGGATGTCGGACGCAAAGGCGATGTTGCCCTCGGCGTCCTGCGCGCCCATCACGAAGATCCCGCCGTTGCGGCACAGGAAGGTCGTGTCGATCACCCCGTCGCCGCCGCACCGCCTGACCGACAGGCCGATCAGATCCACCTGGCAGCACGCCCTGGCGACGATCCCCACCCCCTGGATCCCGAGCACGCTGCCGTTCTTGATGACGAGCCGCCGATGCCCCTCGGCGTAGACGCCCACGTTCCCGGAGACGACCTCGCCCCGGCACGGCCGCGCGCTCGGATCCGGGGCGCGGGCGGGCGCCGGAGGGTCGATCTGCCGCAGCGTCCTCCCGCACAGGTCCAGCGTGACGTCGTCGCTGGCGATCGTGATCGCCCGCGCGTTCTCGTCCGCCGCCACCCAGTCGACGTCCTCGACCAGCGCGTACTGGCCGGGCGCCGTGATGACGAAGGGGACACGGCGGGTCGGATCCGGCCCGCCGTTGATGTCCTGCGCCGTGATCGGCGTCCTGCGGCAGCACGCGTCGCCGTGGGGGGGCTCGCTCATGATCCTCGGCCGGGAGTCTACCCGAGGGCGCGGCGCGCCGGGGCCGGCGCGCTCACTGGATCGGCACGGCGCGCAGCGACTCGGCGAGCTTCGCGTAGAGCGAGCTCCGCGGATCGTCGCGCCGGTAGACGAGCCGGAAATGATCGCGCGCGAGCGACGCCGACGGGAGGAGCCGCTTCAGCTTGCCGCCGCGGAGCTCGGCGGCGACCATGTGGAGCGGCAGCACGGCCACGCCCTCGCCGGCGAGCACCAGCGTCTTCATCGCGGCGCCGAGCCCCACCCAGCGGTGGCGCGCGAACGCGAAGCGGCCCACGCCGCCCGCCTGGTCCGCGAGGTACCGGAACAGCGGCATGGTCGCGTCGATGTCGAGCAGGCAGTGCCGCGACGCGTGCTCGGCGCGGGAGAACGGCGCGCGCCGCAGGAGCCTGGGCGAGGCCACGAACGCGTAGCGCTCCTCGTGCAGCGTCTCCGCCGCGAGGCTCGCGGCGCTCCAGCGGGCGCTCGTGACCACGCAGTCGACGCTGCGGTCGGAGAGGCGCCGCAGCAGATCGTCGGAGGCGCCGAAGTAGAGGTGGAGGATCAGCTCGGGGCGCCGGCGCGTCAGCGCGCCGAGCTGGGGGACGATCCACGACATCCCGAGCTCGAAGCGCGTGCCGAGCGTCAGCTCGACCGGGGCGGGCGCGGGGCTCATCGCGCTGCGGAGGCAGTCCTCGGCGAGGGCCAGGCACTGGCGGGCGCGCGGCAGCAAGGCGAGCCCCTGCGGCGTGAGGTGCACCCGCCGGGTGGTCCGCTCGAACAGCGGCGCGCCCACCTGCTCCTCGATCTGCCGGATGCGCTGGCCGAACGCCGCGGGGCTGAGCGCGACGGCGCGCGCCGCGGTGCGGAAGTTCAGCGTCCTCGCCGCGGCCTCGAAGCAGGCGAGGTTCTCCAGGGACGGGAGCCGCATGGACGCATTGTATCGTCCAGCGCAACAATCCCGCCTGTGAAATATCGATCCGCGAGCCGCCGGCGCGCTCCTGGGGCGCGGGCGCGGTCGCTCGGTCGCTCGGTCGCGCCGGGGCGCTGCGGGGGCGCTGCGGGGGCGCTCCGGAGGCGGCCGCGGGCGCGCGGGGCGCTGCGGGGGTGCGGCCGGGAGGCGGCCGTCAGCGCTACTGGGGATCCTCGACGGGCGCGGTCCCGACCGCGACCGTGCCGCCGTTCGCGACCCACTTGAAGCCGTCGACGAGCGCGGTCGAGTCGAGCCTCTCGTCGCCGGTGTCGAAGATCATGAACCGCAGCTTGAGCTCCTCGCCGCCTTTCACCGGGGCCTGCGTGCGGAGCCAGCCGGTCGCGCCGGCGTCGTCCCACAGGCCGAACCCGGTGCCCTCGAGCTCGTCGGCCCCGAGGTCGCACCCTTCGCAGACATCGAAGAAGCCGATGTTGACGCTGACCGGGTTGCCCAGGCTATCGAACGAGAGGTTGCCGTTGAGCGACCCGGGCGGGGCCGGCGTGGCCAGCGCGAGGAACTGATCGTTGAAGTGGTCGCAGATGAACTCCGGGTATTCGAAGGTGTAGAACTTGAAAGCGAACTCGTAGCCGGTCGCGTTCGTCGGCGTGCGGATGACGAGCTCGAGGCCGATGTCGTCGTTGATGTTCGACGAAGGAGGGCAATCCGGGTTGTCCTGCGGGAAGCCGGGCGGCGCCTCCCCCGGGCCGTAGTTCGTGCAGTCCGGCATGTTGCACGCGCCCGGCCAGTGGGCGATCCGGGCGCGGCCCGTGGACAGGACGAGCATGCGGTCCCCGCCCTGCACGTGCACGTTGGGGCCGAACGAGTCGAGCACGCCGACCGCCGGCGTGGGCTCCGCGCGCGAGCCGTCGCCGCGCACGTACGCCGCGCTCAGCACGCCCCACCTCCTGTCGCCGGGCGACGCCTTGGCGCAGAGGTCGACGGCGTGCGCCCCGTGCATGGCGTCGAAGTCGGCGGGCGCGATGTTCCGGTCGCACGTCGGCAGCAGGTTGTCGATCTCGCCGTCGCAGTCCTCGTCGGCCGGCTCGGGCACGACGCCGGTGTCGTCAGGCTCCGTGATCGCGACCTCGAGGGCGCCCGGGTTGACGTTCGCGTCGTCGTCGTTGCAGTCGCCGTCCTCCACGGTGAACCCGTCACCGTCGTTGTCGCGCTGCTCGGGCTCGCTGCTCGGCGCGCCGCCGTGGCCGAAATCGACCCCTGAGCTCGCCCCCGCGGGGCCCCCGCCGGCGCCGGCCTCCGCCGTCGTGGCGCTCGTCGAGTCCCCGCCCACGCCCCCGCCGACCGCGCCGGGCGCCTGCTGGTCCCGCGACGCCGCGGAGCACCCGCTCGACGACCAGAGCGCCGCCCCGACGCTCGCACAGAGACCCAAGTAGATGAAGCGCTGGCGTCTCATGGTGCATCCCCTCGATGGTCGCTCGGACCGCCGGAGGGCCCTCGTGTTTCCGGCTGCCCGTCGCACCTCCAATCCCATCATGGCCGCGGCTCCCTGTCTGCTGCTCCCTGCCGCGAGGGCACGGACCCGTCGTCGGGCGGCTCGGCCCCTCGCCGCAGGAGCCGCGCGGCCCACGCGGAGAGCGCCAGCAGCCCGAGGGCCAGCGCGGCCCCGATCGGCGCGCGGTGTCGCTCGGTGAACGGGAGGTCGCGCGCGACCGGGGCGGCGCCGAAGCCGGGGTTGGCCTGCGCGGCTCCGAGCCTCGCGGTGACGGGCGGACGCTCGCGCTCGACGCGGTCGAGCACGTCGCCGAGGTCGTAGCGGGGGCGCTTGCCGAGGGCGTCGCCGACGTAGAGCCGATGCGTGCCGGGCTGGGCGGCGCGGAACACGATCTCGCGGGCCCGCACCTCGCCCTGCGCGCCCGAGAGGGAGAGCGGCGCCGAGTCGCCGTCGTGGATCGTGAGGCGGAGGAAGCGCTTCCGCGTCGGGCTCAGCGGGATCCGCGTCGACGCGAGCGCCGGCCCGGACTCGCCGCGCGGGCGGATCCGATGGATCTGGCCGCTCCCCACGGCAGGCCAGACCGCGCGGTAGGTGGTCGAGGCGACGTCGACCCGGCGGCTGAACTCCGGCGTGGCGACGTCGAGGAGGACGGCGTGCAGCGGCGCGCCGTCGGCGCCGGCGTCGAGCGTGACCAGGGTCGCCTGCGCGTCGACGTCCCGCCGCGTCTCGACGATCGCGAGCGGCAGCAGCGCGGCCTTCTCGGCGGCGGCCGGCGGCTCGCACGCGACGGTGCCGCCCGTGATCCGGACGTCCGCGGCCGCGCCGGGCGCCGGGGCGCGCTCGGGGACGAGGCGGATCCGGACGAGGGCGGCGCGCGAGAGGGGATAGGCGACCGAGAGGTGCTCGACGGCCTCGGCGCCCTGCGGGATCCGGTACACGTAGGCGCCGCGCGCCACCTCGCTGAGCGATCTCGGGTCCGCGCCGGTGTCGACGCGCGCCTCGCGGAGGAAGCTGCTGCCGAGGACGCTGAGCTCGACCCGGCAGTGGCGCGTACCGGGCGCGTCGAGGGCCCAGGTCGCGTGCGCCACGCCGGCGGCGTCGACGCCCGGATCGAGCATCGTGGCGGCGATCCGCCCGGAGGAGGGGGCGGCGCCCGCCTCGCGCAGCACGTACGGCACCTCGGCGCCGTCGGGCCCGGCGATGCGGACGTCGGCGAGCAGGTCCTCGGCGCGGCTCTCGCGGTAGAGGTCGAGATCGACGTCGACGCGGTGGTCGCCGGCCGCGTCCACGCCGTCGATGGGCCGGACCAGCGCGTGCTTCTCGGTGGGCAGCGGCGCGACGGTCTGCGCCTCGGAGGGCCGCGCGAGGCCGGTCGCCGCGAGCAGCGCGAAGAGCCCGGCCGCGCCCCTCGGCCCGGCGCGCAGGAGCGTCACGAGGCGCCGGCCGAACCGCGCGTAGAGGAACCCGCCGCCGACGAGCAGCGCGCCGACGCCGGTGAAGAGCGCGATCTGGTAGATGCGTTCCACGTGCCAGACGTCCCACGCCACGAGCTTCGCGATCGTGACGGCGAACAGCGAGAGCCCGGCGTACCGGTGGAAGGCGTCGCGCGCCGCGAACCCCGCCGTGAGCAGCGCGATGGCGGCGACCGCGAGCACGAGCGTGGTCGCCATGGCGAGGCTGCCCTGCTGGCCCTCGAGGGCGGCGCGGTGCTGCACGGCGAGCTCGGCGAACTCGGCCGCGTCGAGCGGGGCGGGGGGCGCGGGGGGCAGCGCGGTGATCGCGCTCCGCACCTCGATGACGACGGTCGCGAGGAGCAAGGCGTACCCTGCGCCGAGGGCCGTGAGCCCCGCGGCGCGCAGGTCGGCGCGCGCGGGGCGGGCGGCGCTCGCGGCGCGCTCGGAGGCCTCGGCGCGCGCGACCGCCGCGCGGGACAGCAGGCGCCCTGCGGCCAGCAGGGCCGCGCTCACGCCCGCGAACGCGTACGCCCTCGCGTTGAGCAGGACGGGGACGGCCATGACCCCGTCGCGGCCGCGCGTGTCGAACCAGGTCGTCACGAGCGCCTCGGTCTCGACCCGATCGACGCCGAGCGCCCGCGCGAGGGCGGCGAGGAAGAGCAGCGAGGTGACGACGAGCCAGGCGCGCTCGCCGGTGCGCGCGGCGATGGCCGCCGCGACCGCCGCGAGGATGCCCCAGACCACGGTGACCGTGGCCCCGCCGAGCCCGAAGGCGACGGCCGCGGCGAACAGCGCGAGCGCCTGCCCGAGGAGCAGGGCGACGCGATCGGCGGCGCGCGCCGCGCCGGCGCGCAGGAGCGCCGCGCCGAGCGCGAGGTCCAGGGCGCCGGCGCCGGCGGTGAGCAGCGCGCGGAGCGTCGGCGTCTCCTCCGGCGTCGCGCCCAGCGCGGCCGCGACGAACCCGAGCGTCGCCACGCTGGCGGCGAGCGCGCCGGACCAGGGGAGCGCCGTCGCGCCGGGCCCGCGCGGGCGCCGCGCGGAGGCGCCCACGGCGCCGAGGAACACGAGCATGACGAGCGACGACGCGCCCAGGAAGCCCGCGGGGACGGCCGCCGGCGCGGCCGCGTCGCCCGGCGCGAGCGCGCGCGGCGCCGCCGCGGCGATCGCGCCTGCGGAGGCGACCGCCGCGACGAGGAGCAGGGCAGGGAGCGCGGCGCGCGCGGCCATCCACGCCGCGACGGCGGCGGCGCCCGCGATCGCGACCGCGAAGAGCGCGGGCTCGGCCTCGAGCAACAGCATGCCCGCGGTGCAGGCGAAGAGCGCCGCGCCGGCCGAGCACGCGACGGCGGTCCTCCGATCGAGGCGGCCGAACGCCCCGGCGCCCCGGAGCCAGCCGGCGAGGTAGACGAGCGTCCAGAGCGCGACCAGCGCGGCGATCGCCGTCCGGCGCGGCGCCGGCGCGTCCGCGAACGTCGCGGCGAAGGCGAGGAAGGCGGAGCCCATCGGCGCCAGCAGCCAGCCGCTCTCGCCGAGCGCGCGCAGCGCGACGGTCGCCGCGATCGCGAGCGCGATGGCGGCGGCGGCGAGCGCGCGCGGGGCGTCGAAGAGCAGCGCGCCCGCGCCTGCGTGCGCGAGCGCGAGCGAGGCGGCCGCGAGCGCGGTGGCGTCCGCGGGCGCCGTTCGGGGGACGCCGCCGGCCGGCGCGGGGACGGTCGCGGCCGCGCCGCTGGCGGCGGTCGGGGCAGGCGCGGCGCCGGGCGTGGCGCCCGGGGCGAACGCCGCGCCGCTGGCGGCGGTCGGGGCAGGCGCGGCGCCGGGCGTGGCGCCCGGGGCGAACGCCGCGCCGCTGGCGGCGGTCGGGGCAGGCGCGGCGCTGGGCGCGGCGTTCGCGCGGCGCGCCCACAGCGCGCGCAGGAGACCCTGCAAGGCCGCGAGCCCGACGAACGCGAGCGGCACGGCGCGGGCGGCGAGCGGGAGGTACGGCCCTGGGAGCGCCTGGGCCGGCGTGTCGAGCCAGGGCATCGCGCTCGGGTCTCCGGCGTCCGGGGGAGCGCTCGCGTCGAAGTGCCGATCGTACCAGCCCCAGAACAGCGCCGCGTGGCCGGCGAGCGCGAGCCAGGGCGCGACGCGGAAGCCGAGCTTCGCGGCCACGGCGTGGACGACGCTCGTCATGAGCAGGAGGTAGCTGAACAGGACCAGCGGCCGGTCCTGCCCGGTCGACAGCACGACCGGGTTGAGGAACCCGGCGACGAGCGAGAGGATCAGGATCGCCTCGCCCCGGTGGCGGAGCGCGAGCGCGGCGCCGAGCAGGAGGAGCACCGTGTCCGCCGCGAAGGCGGCGGGGATCGGGATGAGCTCGTACAGCGCCGCGCTCGCCCACACCGACACGATCAGGACCGCGAGCCCGAGACCGATGAGCGCGTGGACGAAGCGGCGCTGCGCCCGCCCGCGGAGCACCTCGGCCGCCGCGAGGAGCGCGGCGCCCGTCGCGGCGCCGATCGCGACGCGCCCGAGAGGCCCGATCCAGGCGTTGTCCGAGGCGTATTTGAAGAAGAAGAGCGCGCCGAGCAGGAAGGTCGCTGCGCCTGCGCGGGTGAGCCAGGTGAGGCCGAGCCTCTCCTCGATGGTGGGTGTCTCCGGGCCTCCGTGGCGCGCGGCCGAGGCGGCGCTGGCGCCGCTCTCGTCGAGCGGCGCCGCGAGGCGGGGCGGGAGAGGTGCGGCGGTCTCGGGGAGCGCGATCGCCGGCGGCGCGCCGGCGGCGTCGATGGCGACGTCCGGGAGCGCGATCCCCGGCGGCGCGCCGGGGGCGTCGAGCCCAGGATGTGCGCCGACGCCGAACGCCGGCGCCGCACCTGCGCCGAACGCCGGCGCCGCACCTGCGCCGAACGACGGCGCTGCACCTGCGCCGAACGACGGCGCCGCTCCGGCCGACCCCTCGTCGATCGCGGGCAGCGCGCCAGCGGCCCCGGGGGCCGCTTGGTGCGCGAGCGACGGCGGCGTGAGGGCGTCCTGGGCAGCTCGCTCCGGCTCCAGGGGCTGCGCGCTGCGCGGGCTCTCCACCGCGGCGGTCGGCTCGGGGCGGCCGCGCTGCCCGGAGAGCTCGGCCAGCCGGTGCTCGAGCGCGTGGATCCGCAGCAGCAGATCCTCGTTGCGCCGGTTGGCCCGGACGGCGAACACGAAGGCCACCAGCGGGGCAACCAGGAGATAGCCGGCGAGCGCGAGCCCGAAAAAGACGACGATTCCTGCCCCCATGAGGGCTTCGTAGCATGGGGCGCCTGTCGCCGGCGCCGCCCGTCCGCGCGATGACGCCTGCGCTGTTCACGCTGCGCCTGCCGACGGCCCACCCGCGCCTGCGACACCTTTCGGCGCGCGCTGGGACTGGAGTAAGGTGCACCCCCATGAGGAACACACGCCTGCCTGATCGCCCGGTCCGAGGCGCCTGCTATCTTCCCCGTGTTCCCGGACGGCGGCGTTGCTCGGGGGGGGAGCGCGGCCATTCGGGAACAGTTCTTTCGTCCTCTCGCCTCGCTGCTCCGGAGACCTCGCGATGCTGAAGCACCCGACCGTCTCGGCATGGCAGCGCGATCACGAGGAAGGTGGGTATACCGCCGAGATCAACGGCTGGACCTTGCGGGTCCGCTGGAGGCCGGAGCGCCCGGGCGAGCTCCGTGGCTTCGTGTGGGAGGCCGTCGATCCGTCGGGGAACAAGGTCACCTCGAGCGAGATCCACGAGGAGATCGAGGTGGCGATGGCGTACGCCGAGGAGCGCGCGGCCCCCGATCCGAAGAAGCACGGGTCGAAGACCGTCGACTGAGGCGCGCGCCCCGCGGCGGCGCGGGGCTCAGCCCGCCTTGTCCGCCGCCGCCTTGCGGCTCCGCCGGGTCGCGTAATTCCGGATCACGATCTCTCCCACGCGGCCCCGGGCGTCGCTCTTCGCGTTGATGCTCCGGAGCGCCGCGACGCGGTCGATCTTGAACCGCTTGTAGAGCGGCGGGATCTCGGGAACATCGGAGTTCGAGAGCATCACCTGGACCCCCCGCTCGTCGAGCGCCGCGAACAGCGCCGCGAGGCGCTCCTGGTCGCGGAAGCTGAAGCCGCCCGCGCTGTACGACGTGAAGTTCGCGGTCGGCGAGACGGGCGAGTACGGCGGGTCCAGGTAGACGAAGTCGCCTTCCCTGGCGTGGTCGAGCACGCGCTCGAAGTCGCGGACCTCGAGCTCGACGCCCTGCAGCGCCGCCGAGCAGGCCCGCAGCTGGGGCGCGTTGCAGATCGACGGGTTGACGTAGCGGCCGAAAGGCACGTTGAAGCGGCCGGCGCTGTTGACCCGGTAGAGCCCGTTGAACCCCGTCTTGTTCAGGAAGATGGTCCGCGCGGCGCGCTCGGGCAGCGTGAGCGAGGCGGGGTCGAGATCGCGAACCCGGTAGTAATGCGCCTCCTCGTAGGCGTGGCTGCCCAGCGCGGCGATGACCTCGTCGACCCGGTCGCGCACCGCCCGGTAGCAGTCGATGAGCTCGGCGTTGACGTCCGTCAGCGTCGCGCGTTTCGGCTGGAGGCAGAAGAAGAGCGCGGCCCCCCCGACGAACGGCTCGAAGTAGCGCCCGTAGGACGCGGGCAGGAGCGGCTGGAACTGTCGGAGCAGCTGGCCCTTGCCGCCCGCCCATTTGAGGAACGGACGTGGCAGCAGGGGCGCGGCGCTGTCGGGTTCGGTGACAAGGGCGGTGGTCATCACGCAATACTGGACGCCAACCTACCAGGGCGCGCGATCGTCCTCAACCGCCGAGGTCATGCCGGCGACCTCCCTGGTCCAGGGCCCCCCGCCGGTCCGCCCGTGGCGCGTGCGTTCCCCCACGCGACGGCCCGTGCCACGCGTCGCTCCAGGCTAGGTCGTTCTATGTCCACATCCCGGCGCCCCCGGACGGCGAGATGCCTTGTGGACGAACGTGGATGTTGGTCTGTTTTGTGAGCAAATTTAATGACTTATAAGCGGGCGTGAGCGCGCGTGTCCCGGATCGGGCGCTGCCCGGATCATGGCATGTCGCGGCTTGCGTGATCGCCGAGCAGGGATAAGTTGAAGTCTCGACACGCGAGCTGGACCGCCGCCGGGAAAGCGGGGTTCTCCCGAATTCACGCACCGCCGCTTCAGGCCATCTCGCCGGTGGACCTCGGCGGCGCGGCAGGGGCTCGCCCGGGCGCAGGGCGCGGGCGCCCCGCGCCGGCTTTCGGCTCTCGTGGGAGCCGCCGTTCGCTCTCGACAGGAGGAATGCCGCCATGATGCTTGCCTTCGACCTCGATCGCGACGACGCCCCGCAGCAGCGCGGCCCCGCTCCGGCGGACGGGCCGGGCTGCTTCGGTGAGGCCGCCGATTACCGGGCTCAGCGGATCCTCTACGCCGCGCGCGGCTGGATCGCGGAGCAGGACGGCATCACCACGGACGGGCGCTCGCTGATCCTGCTGCACGCCCAGCGGACGCCGCCGGAGCGGCGCGAGGTGCTCGTACGCTGCTTCGAGCGGGTGCTCCTGCACGCCCCCCGGCCGGAGCTCCCCGCGCTCGCCGCGTCGCTGCGCCAGGCGGGGCTCTCCGTGGACGAGGGGCTCTCGGTGATGGGCGCCCCGGCCGGCGAGGTGCGCGCCGCCGTGCAGGGGCTCGGCCGGTTTCGCTCCTTTCCGGCGGGCCTCCGCCTCTCCCGGGTGTCACCGGACGACGACGACGTCACGATCCGGTCGATCCAGGAGCTCCAGGCCGAGAGCGGCCACGCGCCGCTCCCTGGCTGGACGCTGCGCGGCGCCGAGGGGCGCTCCGTGACCCTCGCGCTGCGCGACGGCCGGGGCGCGCTGATCGGCTGCACGACCCTGTGCGTCCTGACGCGGCCCGAGGCCGCCGAGGACGGCGGGCCCAGGGCGCTCTCCCAGCTCGGGCTCCTGGGGGCCCCGCCGCTCTGGATCTCCGACGTCGGCGAGGCCCCCTCGTGGACGGGCATGCCGATCTGCACCTGCCTGCGCGAGGAGTACCGCGGCCGCGGGCTCGGCGCCCCGCTCCAGGCCGCGGCCCTCCGGGAGGGGCACGATCGCTTCGGGATCCGGTGGTTCTACGCGCTCGTCCGGGCCGGCGACGAGATCGCGAAGCGCATGAACGCGCGCTGCGGCCTCGCCCCGCACCGGGCCGAAGGGTTCATCGTCGCGACGGCGGGCCCCGCCGAGAGGGCCCGGCGGCCCGGGGAGGCGCGCCGCGCCTCAGGCTGACGCCGCGGGCGCGGGGATCTGCGGGGGCCGCCGCGCCTCAGGCTGACGCCGCGGGCGCGGGATCTGGCGGGGGCCGCCGCGCCTCAGGCCGACAGCACGGGCGCGAGGATCTGGCCGAGCTCCGCGGCGACCTTCTTCTGCTGCGGGACGCGCGCGCCGATCGAGGCGAGGTAGAGCGTCCGCTCGCACACCGTGAGCCGCGTCGCGTAGAAGTCGTCGTCGCCGGCGACCGCATCGACGAGCGCGTCGAGCTCGGCGTAGCCGGCGATCCTGTCGGCGCAGCCGGCGCCCAGCGCGGCGAGCAGCGCGAGCTCGTCGTCGCTCGCCGCGGCGCCCCCGGGGCGCGCGCCGCCGAGGAGCGCGCCCTCCTCGCCGGCGAGGGCGACGGCGCGCACGCCGCTCCCCTGCGTGGCCTTCGCCAGATAGCGCCCCACGGCATCTCGAGGGACAGCGCTCGGAGTCTTCTGTCGGTTCATCGGGCAGCCTCCGGCCGCGACTCTGCCCCGCCCGGCGCGAATGCCCAAGAAATCGGCGCCCGCGCGCCGGAGCCAGGACGAGCTCGGTGGGAGCGCTAGCCGAGCGTCCACGGGGCCGGCGTCTCGCCCGCGGCGTGGCGGCGGATGCTCTCGAGCGCGCACTCGTAATAGCCGTCGCGCGCGGCCACGAACTCGTCGAGCCGCACGTCGCGCGGCGCGATCTTCACGGCGCCGCTCTCGTCCGGCGCTTGCCGCACCAGGCCGGTCACGCTGGGCACCTCGCCCCGGACGAGGCGCAGCGCCGCGTCGAGCGGGAGCGACAGCAGCGCGGTGACCTCGGCCGGATCGGGGCGGAACGCCGCGAGCGTGCGGCGGGTGGTCGCGAGCAACACGTCCACCAGCTCGCAGTCGATGATGCCGGGCGCGTGGTCGTCCATGTGGCGGCACGTGCCGAGCCGGAGCACGTCGCCCGGCGCGAGCGGCAGGCCGATCTCCTCCTCGGCCTCACGCAGCGCCTCCGCGAGATCCTCGCCGGCGCGGTAGTGCCCCGACACGGCGACCTCGAACGCGCCGGGCCAGGTGTCCTTGTCCGGGCTGCGCTGCTGGAAGAGCACCCAGGGCTCCGCGCTGCTCCGGCGTCCGTCGGGCGCGCGCTCGAGGACCACCCACACGTGGACGCTCCGATGCCAGTCGCCGTCGCGATGGACGAGCTTGCGCGCCTTGCGCACGCCGAGCGGCTTACCGCTGCGATCGAAGATGTCGAACAGCTCGTCCCCGTCCTGCGCCGCCATGGGCCCGAGGGTAGCGCACTTCGAACGGAGGGGCGGCGTTGCTACCCTGCGTGCTCCTCGACGAAGCCGTGCTTCGTCAAGAAGCTCACGGTCCGGGCGACGACGTTGGAGCGCCCGGCGATGCTCGACGAGCTGTTCCGGCGCGCACCGTGCTCACGCGGCGCACAGACACGAACGGCGCAGCCTCGCGGATTCGCGAGCCGCAGCCGCAGGGCGACGCGGAGGAGCTCTCGGTAGCCAGGAGAGCTGAGGTGATGCTGGCGATCCCAGCGGGAATCGAACCCGCGTTACCGGCGTGAGAGGCCGATGTCCTAACCGCTAGACGATGGGACCTTGTACTGTCGAGAAGGCCGATAGCAGAGCTGATCGACCTGGCTGGGGGACAAGGATTCGAACCTTGATAGCAAGAGCCAGAATCTTGCGTCCTGCCGTTAGACGATCCCCCAAGGGGTCAGCGCTGTGTTCATCAGCGCCACGGGCCGCGGAATCTACTCGGACCGGTGGGGTTGTCAAGCGATCAAAATCGGACCCGATCGAGAAATCGTCACGGGCCCGAAAATCCCCTGTGTTTCGCGCGGTTCGCTCCGCCCTCTCCGCCCCCCTCGAGCCCGCCGCTCTCTCTCTCAGCCACCGCCACGCCGTCCGGCGCCGCCGCCCCCTCCGTCCGCAGCGTCATCGCTCGCCCTCGCACCCCCGGCCGCCCGATCTCCCCGGGCGGGCCTCCACGGCATTGTGACGGTTGCCCGGACGCTTTCTCCAGGAACTCCTTCTTCGTTCCGCGCGGACGACGGCCCCGGAAAAGTCGCGACTGTCTGCTGCGCGCCCTTGACGTGCCGGGCGACTGATTTACTTTCGGCCGCGGTTTAGCCACCGGCCTAGGAGAGTGCCAAGCGACTGTGATCCTGGGCACTTAGCTCTCGTCGTGTGGGCGGAAGGCCCCTGCGGGGGGGCGAACGGGACCTCCGGCGAGCCGATGGTCAGTCAACCAGCCGAGGACGAGGGAGCCACCATGAAAATCAGGCCGCTGCAGGATCGGATTGTCGTCAAGCGCGTGGAGAGCGAGACGAAGACCAAGGGGGGCATCATCATCCCCGACACCGCGAAGGAGAAGCCGATCGAGGGGCGCGTCGTTGCGGTGGGCAACGGCAAGGTCCTGAAGGACGGCAAGGTTCGCCCGCTCGAGGTGAAGGTCGGCGACAAGGTGCTGTTCGGCAAGTACAGCGGCACCGAGGTGAAGCTCGACGGCGAGGAGCACGTGCTCATCCGCGAGGACGACGTGCTCGCCGTGACCGAGTCCGCCTCCTGATCCGCATCGAAGGCAACCGAACGCAAGCGCTAGCAGACGCGGCCGCGCGGCCGCGAGGGGATTGAGAGATGGCTGCGAAGCAGATCGTTTATAGCCGCGGCGCCCGCGCCGCGATCCTGAAGGGCGTGAACACGCTCGCCGATGCGGTCAAGGTGACCCTCGGGCCCAAGGGGCGGAACGTCGTCATCGAGAAGAGCTGGGGCGCGCCCGTCGTCACGAAGGACGGCGTCACGGTCGCGAAGGAGGTCGAGCTCGCCGGCAAGCTCGAGAACATGGGCGCCCAGATGGTCCGCGAGGTCGCCTCGAAGACCAGCGACAAGGCCGGCGACGGCACGACGACGGCGACGGTGCTGGCCCAGGCGATCTTCGGCGAGGGCCTCAAGCTCGTCGAGGCCGGGCACAACCCGATGAACCTGAAGCGCGGCATCGACGCGGCCGTCGCGAAGGTCATCGAGTCCGTGCAGCAGGCCGCCAAGCCGACCAAGGACAAGGACCAGATCGCCCAGGTCGCCACCGTCAGCGCGAACGGCGACAAGGAGATCGGCCAGATCCTCGCCGACGCCATGGAGAAGGTCGGCAAGGAGGGCGTGATCACGGTCGAGGAGAACAAGCGCATGACGACGGAGCTCGAGACCGTCGACGGCATGCAGTTCGACCGCGGCTACCTCTCGCCCTACTTCGTGACCGATCCCGAGAAGATGACGGCGGTCCTCACGAACCCGCTCATCCTCGTCCACGAGAAGAAGATCTCGGCCATGGCCGACCTCCTGCCGCTGCTCGAGCAGGTGGTGAAGCAGGGCCGCGAGCTGCTCATCCTCTCCGAGGACGTCGAGGGTGAGGCGCTCGCCACGCTCGTCGTGAACAAGCTGCGCGGCACCATCAAGGTCGCCGCCGTCAAGGCGCCCGGCTTCGGCGATCGCCGCAAGGAGATGCTGAAGGACATCGCGATCCTCACGGGCGCGACCGCGTTCATGGAGGACCTCGGCCAGAAGCTCGAGAGCGCCACGGTGCGCGACCTCGGGACGGCCAAGCGCGTCGAGATCGACAAGGACAACACGGTCATCGTCGACGGCCAGGGCGACAAGACGGCGATCAAGGGCCGCATCGAGGCGATCCGCAAGCAGATCGCGGACACGACGAGCGACTACGATCGCGAGAAGCTCCAGGAGCGGCTGGCGAAGCTCGCCGGCGGCGTCGCGGTGGTGAAGGTCGGCGCGGCGACCGAGACGGAGATGAAGGAGAAGAAGGCGCGCGTCGAGGACGCGCTGCACGCGACCCGCGCGGCCGTCGAGGAAGGCATCGTGGTCGGCGGCGGCGTGGCCCTCCTCCGGGCGGCCGCGGCCCTGGAGCAGCTCAAGTTCAACGACGAGCGCGACGTCGGCGTGCGGCTCGTGCGCCGCGCCCTCGAGGCGCCGCTCCGCCAGATCGCCCAGAACGCGGGCGTCGACGGCACCGTGGTCGTGGAGAAGGTCCGGTCGGGCGCGGCCACGTTCGGCTACAACGCCGCGACCGACGCGTACGAGGACCTGCTCGCCGGCGGCGTCATCGACCCGGCCAAGGTCGTGCGGCACGCGCTCTCCAACGCGGCCAGCGTCGCGAGCCTGATGCTCACGACCGAGGCCCTCGTCGCCGAGAAGCCCAAGAAGGAGAAGCCGGCGGCCGGCGGCGCCCCCGGCGGCATGGGCGGCATGGGGGGCATGGGCGGCATGGGCGGCATGGGCGGCATGGGCGGCATGGGCGACTTCGACATGGGTTGACCGCCTGTCCGGCCGCGCGCCGGTCGTCGCCGCCCTCCGGCGACGCCGGGCGGTCGACGCGGCGCGCGCCGCTCCCGACGAAGCGGGCCGAGGGGTCCTCCAAAGCATACTGGCTTGGAGGGCCCCTCGCGCTTTGTGAGGCCGAGAGCCTTTGCCTGGGTTTTTGACCCGCGGTCACGCGCGGCGCTAGACTCTCGGGCAATGTCGGAGTCGTCGTTCGCCCGCTATGGCCGCGAGTATGTGCCGGGCGACGTGCTCTTTCGCGAGGGCGACCCCGGCGAGGTCATGTTCGTCATCCAGTCCGGCGCTGTGCGGATCACCAAATCGGTCGAGGGCGAGGACAAGGTGCTCGCCGTGCTCGGGCCCGGGGAGTTCGTCGGCGAGATGGCGATCCTGAACAGCAAGCCGCGCAACGCGACGGCCACCGTCAGCGAGCCGTCCCGCTGCCTCGTGGTCGAGGCGCGAAAGCTCAAGGCCATGCTGCAGCGGGACACCGAGATCGCGTTCCGGCTGATCAAGAAGCTCGCGAAGCGGCTCGACGCGGCGGACGCGCTCGTCGAGATCCTCATGCACCGGGATCCGAAGGCGCGGGTGATGCTCGCGCTCGCCCGCCACGCCGAGGCGTTCGGGGAAGAGACGCCGCAAGGAATACGCCTCCGCGCCTCCCCCGCGGACATCGCGCGCGAGGTCGACGTCGAGCAAGGAATGGTGGACGAGGTGATGGCGCGGCTCCGCCGGCTGAAGCTCCTCGCGGAAGGGCCCCCTGGGCAGGGGGCGATCATGGTGACCGACATGCGGAGGTTTCAGGATTTCATCGAATTCCTGGAGACGCCGCAGAAGTTCGGCGGAGCGAGCTGAGCCAGTGGAGCTGCGCGTCATCGGCTGCCACGGCGGGGAGACCCCCCGGCATCGCACGTGCGCGTTCGTCGTGGACGACGTCCTCGCGATCGACGCGGGCTCGCTGACCAGCGGGCTCGAGGTGAAGGAGCAGGCGAAGATCGAGGCGTGCCTCGTGAGCCACGCGCACCTCGACCACATCCGCGATCTGGCCACGATCGCGGACAACCGCTGCCAGCTCGGGTGCCCGCCGCTCGTGATCGCGGGCACGCGCGAGACGCTGCGCACGCTGAAGAAGCATTTCTTCAACAACGTGCTGTGGCCCGATTTCGCGGTGATCCCGACCCCCGCGCAGCCGACCATCGAGTACCTCGAGCTCAAGCCGGAGCGCCCCACGATGGTCGCCGGGCGGCTCGTGCGCGCGGTCCACGTGACGCACACGATCGACGCGTCGGCGTTCGTGATCGAGGGGAGCGGCGGCGCGATCGCGTACAGCGGCGACACCGGGCCGACCGAGCGGCTCTGGGAGGTGCTGAACCAGCAGCAGGACCTCCGCGCGCTGTTGATGGAGGTCAGCTTCCCCGATCGGGAGCAGCGGCTCGCGACCGTGAGCGGCCACCACACGCCGCAGACGCTCGCCATCGAGCTCCAGAAGTTCCGCGCGCCGAAGGATCTGCCGACGATGCTCTACCACATCAAGCCCGTCTTCCAGGCCGAGGTGGAGCGGGAGTGCGCCGCGCTGAAGGGGCTGAACCTGGAGGTCCTTCAGCTCATGGATCACTTCGTCCTGTAGCGGCGCGCCAGCCGTCGGCTGGAGCCGGCTCGACAGCCGCCCGCTAGAGCCGGCGCGACAGCCGTCGGCTAGAGCCGGCTCGACAGCCGCCCGCTAGAGCCGCCGCCAGCCGCCCGCTAGAGCCGGCTCGACAGCCGCCGATGGCCCTGCTGCGCACGGCGCAGCCGGCGCCGCATGGCGCGCGCTCGCCGCCCGGGCGCCGCGGGAGGCGGCGGGGCGGGCGAGCGGCTAGCGGCTCTCCTGCGTGGGCTCGTCGACGAACGCGCGCTTGCCGTCGGGGACCTCCTCGACGCGGGCGAGGACGACCGTGATGTTGTCGGTGCCGCCGAAGTAGTTCGCCCGATCGATGAGCGCCTTGCACGCCGCGTCCAGCGAGCCGCTCGACATCACGAGCTCGAGGATCTGATCGTCGCTCACGAGGCCGGACAGGCCGTCGGAGCAGAGGAGGTAGACGTCACCGTGGCGTGTCTCGTCCGTCACGAGATCGACGAGGACGTCCTCGCGGATGCCGAGCGCGCGCGTGATGACGTTGGCGGGCAGCTGCCGGACCTCCTCCTCGGTCATCCACGGCGCCATGTGCGCCGCGTCGCTGACGAGCGAGTGATCGCGGGTGAGCTGCGTGATCTGGCTGTCGCGCAGGCGATAGCAGCGGCTGTCGCCCACGTGGCCCACGGTCACGTGCTCGGCGTCCTTGGAGAACATCGCCGCCACGATCGTCGTGCCCATGCCGAAGTCGGCGAGCGTCTTCAGCGAGCGATCGAAGATGCGCCGGTTCGCCAGCCTGAGGCCGGTGACGACGTAGTTCTCCTCCTCGGTGAGGTTCGGATCGGCGGGGAACGGCCAGGTGGCGTCCCTCCCCACCGTCACGGACAGGAAGTCCGAGAGGGTGCTCACGGCAAGCTGGCTCGCGACGTCGCCCGAGCGGTGTCCGCCCATTCCATCCGCCACGGCCACCACACGGTACTCCTCGCTGACGAGGAGGTTGTCCTCATTGTGGTCCCGGAGGAGCCCGGTATCCGTCATCCCGGCAAACCGGGTCCGCAACATGGGCAGAGAGTAGACGCGGAGCCGGGGGGCAGCGCAAGTTCAAGGCGAGGGCAAAGCTGAAATCCTGGGCCGGATCTCCCACCGCGGCCGCTCCACGCGGGGCAGAAGCGGCCGGCGGCCGGGGCGACGGACCCTCCCGGAGGCGCCCGCCCGCCGGACGCACTTTGCTCTTGAAAGATGAGAGGGGACGTGGGGTTCCCCGCCGAGCAGCGCCGCTCGCCGCGAAAGCGCGCCCGCGCCGCGCGCTTTCGCCCGGGCGCGCGAGCTCAGAGCCAGCTCTCGCCGATCGCGAGCCCGAGCGCGGCCGCGATCGTCTCGGCGGCGCGCACGCCCGACGCATGCGCCTCCTCGAAGAGCGCCATCCCGGGCTGATCGACGTGCGCCCAGGCGACGCGCTCGTCGAGCGCGCAGACCGGCTCGAACGGCCGCGGGCCGAGGAAGCCGGGGCGCGGGCGCGGCATCGCGTGGCCCCAGATCATGACGTCCATCCGGCCCACGTCGTCGCGCAGGTGCGGGTGCGCCGGCGCGAGATCGCGCAGCACGCCCTCGGCGAGCGACGCCCACGGCGCGCCGAGCAGCGCCGCGCGCGCGCCGGCGACGTCGGGCCCGCCGTACGCGCGGTAGTACGTCAGCACGGTGCGCTGCATCGGCGCCTCCAGGCGCGAGCGCTGCGTCGCGCCCGCGCCGAGATCGGTGAGCTGGTGGCGCGCGTCCACGTAGCCGAGCCCCTCCGCGCCGTAGAGGACGGAATCCCACGCGTGGTTGGGATCGAGGGGCCGCTCGACGTGCAGGTTCGCGACGAGCCACGCCGACGCGACGCGCGCCGGCAGCGCGCCCGCCGCGCCGCCCGCGAAGATGCGGCGCACGACGAACGCCGGCGCCGCGAGGATCGCGGCGCGCGCCTCGACGCGGCGGGCCTCGCCGCGCTGCACGTCGACGTAGTCGACCTCCACGCGGCCGCCCGGCTGCGGGCGCACCGACGTGACGAGCGCGCCCAGCGACACGCGCGGCGCCGCGCGCTCGATCAGCGCCTTCACGAGGCGCCCGTTGCCCTCGGGCCAGATCAGGTAGTGGCTGCCCGCGAGCTCCGGGGTGCGCACCTTGCGCCCCGCGAAGTAGTGCAGCCCCGCCCAGGCCGAGATCTCCTCGAGCTCGCCGCCGAAGTCGTCGAGCATCGCGTAGCGCACGTACCAGCGCAAAAAAGGCGTGCGGTACCCCTCGCGATCGAGCCAGGCCGCCATGCTCATCCGGTCGAGCGCGAGCAGCTCCGGATCGCGCGACGAGCGATCGAGCGGGATCTGGAACGCCGCGCGCCCGTCGCTGCCTCGGAGCTCCGTGAGCTCCTCCTCGAGCGCGTGGAACCGCTCGAGCTCCTCGAGCGCGTCGGCCGGCAGCGCGTCGACGGGCGCGAGGCCGGCGTGCCAGGCGCCCTCGTAGAACAGCCGCTCGCCCGGCGCGTGGCAGAGCCGCCGCGGATCGAACGTGGGGCGGCCGGCCGCGTCCCACCCGGTGACGACGCCCATCTGCTCGAGCAGCCGCAGCGTCGCGCGCGCCTCGACGTTCGGCGCGGCCAGGTAGTGCGCGCCCCACGGGTAGGGCACGACGCCGTCCTCGCCCCACGCGCTCGTGCCGCCCGGCCGCGGCTCGAGCTCGAGGACCCGCAGGTCGAGCCCGGCGCCGGCGAGCCGCCACGCGGCCGACAGGCCGCTCACCCCGCCGCCGACGATGACGACGTCCGCGCGCTCGGCCGGGCCCGACGGCGAGGCGCGCGGCGCGCCGCCGCGGAGCAGGTGGCCCGCGCCGTGGGCCGCGCCCACGATCTCGCCGGCGAGCGGCGCCCGCCCCGGCGCGGCCGTGTGCACGAGCCAGCCGGCGGCCACGGAGCTGAGGAAGCCGCGGCGGTTCACCGGATCACCGCGTCCACTCCGCCCACTCGCGCGTGTAGACGGAGACGAGCTTCTGGTCGTTCAGCCGGTTGACCGGGGCGTCGACGCGGCCGAGATCGCGCGGGAACCGGAAGAGCTCCGGCAGGCCGCTCGAGTCGAGGTAGCGGAGCTTCGACGCGTCGATCCGCAGGGCGCCGGGCGCGGCGAGCCCCTCGCCGCCCGCCAGGATGAACCCCCACTCGCCGAAGCTCGGCACGTAGACGTGCAGCGGCGCGGCCTTGAAGCCGGCCGCCTCGAGCGTCGTCACGACGCACCAGAACGACTCGCGCGCGTAGTGCGGCGACGTCGCCTGGATCACGGCGAGCCCGCGCACGGAGATCCGCTGCCGGAGCAGGTGGTAGAAGGCGTCGGTGTACAGCTTGCCGACGGCGTAGTTGCCCGGATCGGGGAAGTCGACGACCGCGAGATCGAACGACTCGGTCGACTCCTCGAGGTATTTGAACGCGTCCTCGTTGCGGACGACGACGCGCGGATCGCGGAGCGCGCCCCCGTTCAACGCCGCGGCGAGCGGCAGGTCGCGGAAGGCGCCGGTGACGGTGGCGTCGAGGTCGACGAGCAGGATCTGCTCGATCGACGGGTAGCGGAGCAGCTCGCGCGCGGCGAGGCCGTCGCCGCCGCCGAGGATCAGCGCGCGCCGCGGATCGCGGCCGAGGGCGGCGACGGCCGGGTGCACGAGCACCTCGTGGTACCGGTGCTCGTCGTCGGACGAGAACTGGAGGTTGCCGTTCAGGAAGAGGCGCGTCGTGCGCGGGCTCCGCGTGATGACGAGGCGCTGGTACGGCGACTGCGCCGCGTGGACGATGGGCGCGCCGAAGTAGAGCGCCTCCGAGCGCTCGACGAACCGCGAGACGAGCGCGAAGGCGACGCCGAGCCCCGCCATCACGACCACGCAGAGCGCCCGCAGCCGGACGACGACCGAGCGCTCCAGCGGGAAGAGGAACGTGCTCGTGAGCGCGACCGCCGCGTTGAGCAGGCCGAAGAACAGGCTCGTCTGGTGGATCCCGAGGCGCGGCAGGAGGAGCGACGGGAAGAGCAGGCTCGCGGCGAGGGCGCCGATGTAATCGAGCGTGAGCACGCGCGCGACGAGCCGCTTGAGATCCAGGGAGAAGTTGAGCAGCCGGATGAGCAGCGGGATCTCGAGGCCGACGAGCACGCCGATGAGCAGCACGAGCGCGTAGAGCAGCGCGCGGAACGCCCCGAGCGCGGTGTACACGCGGAAGAGCATCGGCGCGGAGAGCCCGCCGACGAGCGCGAGGCCGAGCTCGATCTCGACGAAGCGCTCGAGGAGGCGGCCCTCGATGTACTGCGAGAGGTACGAGCCGATCCCCATCGCGAACAGGTAGAGGCCGATGACGAAGCTGAACTGCGTCACCGAGTCGCCGAGGACGTAGCTCGCGAGCGTGCCGGTGATGAGCTCGTAGATGAGCCCCGACGTGGCGATGACGAACACGCTCGCGAGGAGCGCGGGGTGCACGAGCCGGGGCAGCGGCTGCGCCGCAGGGAGCGCCGCGGCGTCCCCGCGCGGGGCGCCCCGAGCGCCCGTCGAGCTCTCCTCGGTGGCCGACATCGGCGCGGTCCTACCACCGCTCGTGCGGGATCACAGCCGGTTCTCGTGCGCGGATCGAATCGACGCGCGCGCGGCGCGGGCCGACGCCGCGGCGCGGGAAGCAGCTTTGAAACGCTTCCTCTTCCCTGGCCGGCGCTTCTAGTATGGTGCTCGCGTGAGCACGCCCTTCGACCGAGCAGCCGCGTGCCCCTCGTGCGGCGCGCCGATCACGTTTCGCTTCGCGGGCGCGATGGCGCAGGTGTGCAAGCACTGCAAGTTCGTGGTCGCCCGCACCGACCGGGACCTCCGGGCCGTCGGGCGCGTCGCGGACCTGGTCGAGATCCCCACGCCCCTCCAGGTCGGGGTCACGGGGCGCTGGGGCAACGAGCCCTTCGTGGTCGACGGCCGCGTGCAGCTCGATCGCGCCGGCGCGCCGGGCGCGCCCTGGCAGGAGATCTTCATCGCCTTCCCGGCCAGCGGCCGCTGGACGTGGGTCGCCTACGCCCAGGGGCGCTGGTACGCGACCACCGAGGCGCCGCTCCCGCTGAACGGGCTGCCCCCGTGGGCCTCTCTCCAGCCCGGCGGCCGCGTCCACCTCGAGGGGCACGGCATGTTCACCGTCGTCGAGGTCGGCCGCCGGCGCGTGATCTCGGCCGAAGGGGAGATGCCGCACGTCGCCGCGCCGGGGGTGGTGACCGGCTTCGTCGACATCGCGGGGCCGCGGGGCGAGTTCGGGACCCTCGACTACGGCGACGGGCGGACCCTCCCGCCGAAGCTCTACCTCGGTCGGCAGATCGACCCGGCCGTGATGCAGCTCGACGCCGGCGCGCCCGTGGATCGGCCCACCGCGCAGGTGACGGCCCTCGCCTGCCCGAACTGCGGCGGCAACCTCCCGCTCGCCGCCCCGGGGACCGCGGAGCGCATCGTCTGCCGCTACTGCGGCACGGCGAGCGATCTCACGAACGGCGCCCTCGTCGCCCTCGGCCAGGTGCCCCGGCCGCCCATGGAGCCGTACGTCCCGCTCGGCGCCGAGGGCCAGCTCCGTGGCATGCGCGTGCTCTGCATCGGCTTCGTCATCCGCGGCTGCACGGTGGAAGGCGAGCGCTACCGCTGGCGGGAGTACCTGCTCTACGGCGGACCGAGCGTCGGTTACCTGTGGCTGATGGAAGAGGACGGCGCCTGGCAGCTCGTGACGCCGCTGTCACCCGGCGAGGTCCAGCCGATGGGGTCGACCGCGAGCTACCAGGGGAGGACGTACGCGCTCAAACAAAGCGTCCACGCCGAGGTGGAATACGTCATCGGCGAATTCTACTGGAAGGTGGAGATCGGCGAGGGGGTACAAGCCACCGAGTACCAGGGCGAAGGCGGCAAGATCAGCATCGAGCAGGCCCCGACCGAGGTCAGCGTGTCGTTCTGCTCACCGTTGCCTGGCGCGGAGCTCGCCGCCGCCTTCCACCTGCCGCCCCCGCCGAAACCCGGGCTCGGCAGCGGGACGGGCCTGAGCGCCGGCACGGTGATCGTCCTCGTCGTCGTCCTGATCATCGTCCTCCTCATCCTCATCTCGCTCAGCGACTGTGGCGGGGGCGGCGGCGTCATCTTCGTTCCGACCGGGGGGGGCAGCCCGAGCTTCGGGGGCGGGAAGTGATCCAGCTTCACTGCCAGATTCGGCTGAATCTGAATTAAAGGCCGTCGTGGGGCCGGGAATGGCATGGTGCCGGGTGGTGCCGAATCGGGCGCGCGCGGGGCTGGACATGTCTATGTCCACCGTCGCGGAGAGAGCGGCCTCACGTCGCGGGAAACGGTCGAATCCGGGCAGGTGATGGTCAGTTTCGGGTATCGGTCGCCTCCGGCCGCTCCCCTCGATCGAATGATTTCAATGGTTTACACGCTGGCCTGCGGCGGCCCATGACGTGCAATGTGCCGCCCGAAGCCGGCGCGGACCGGTGACGGAGGCCCATGCAAACCGTGAATTCGGTCGACCCGCACGCACAGCTGCGTGCGCTCTACATCTCCCTGCTCCGGAACCAGGAGCACTTCGACGAGTTCAAGCAGCTGCTCTCCCTCTACATCGTCTCGCCCGAGGCCGACGAGGAGCCGGTGGACGCCGCCAGGGTCCGCGCGCAGCTCAACAGCCGCATCCGCTCCTGGATCGGCGGCTTCTTCGATGGGCTGAGCGCCGCCCAGGTGCTCCAGTGGCGCGCGATCGTGGTCGAGGAGCGCATCAACGTGTGCCTGTCGCCCTGGAAGGAGTCGAACATTTATTGATGCTGCGGCGCAGGCGACAGGCGGGGTTGCACCGCCATCGGCGTACGTCCCACCGGCGCGGCTCCGCGCCGGTCCCATCTCCCGGCGCCCGGCGCCCGCGCCGCGCCTCGGCCGCGAGCGCCGGGCCGCGCGCGCCGCGCCCGGCCACGGAGGTGTCCGCCCATGGATGAAGCGCTCTGGGTGGACGAGCTCTACACGGCGTTCTGGCGGACCCTCCCCGGGATGCTCCACGCCGAGGCGCAGGGGCTGGCCTACACGCTCGGCCTGGCCCCGTCGCGCGACGTGCCCTGGAGCGCGGTGTTCCGCAACGAATTCACCCTGGCCGCGCCAGCGCTGCTCGCCGAGGCCATGCCAGGGGTCCGCGGGGCCACCGTGCAGGACGCCCTGCTCGCGCACCTCCTCGCCGTCATCGAGGCGTTCGGCACGGACCGCATCCAGGACGCGCAGGTCCGGCCGACCTGGCAGCTCGAGGCCATCCTGGCCCACGCGCGGCGGGCGCGCGACGAGGCGCTGCGCCGCGTGGCGCCCGACGTCGACGACCCGGCCATCGACTTCGCCCGCGCGGACGAGGCGACGCTGCTCGCCATCGAGGCCGAGCGCAGCGTCCTCGCGAGCGGCGAGCCCGCCGGGTTCAGCCGCTACTACGCGCTCTCCCTCGGCAAGCAGAGCGTCGGCTTCCCGGCGTCGATCGCCCTGGCGCACGCCGCGGGCTGGACCGCCGCGCAGCGCGAGGTGCTCGCGCGGCTGCTCTCGTCGGTGTGGCTCGGCCTGCAGCTCCACGACGATGTCATGGACTGGCAGGACGACTACCAGCGAGGCGGCGCCTGGGCCGTCGTCCTGGCCTCGGAGCTCCGATCGCGGGCGGAAGGCGAGCCCGACGCCACGGCCACGCGCGCGCGCGATGATGACCGCGCGTCCGGATCGTACCACCGCGGCGCGATCGCCTACGGGCCGCTCGGCACGCCGCCCTGGGGGATCGCCGCGACGCCGAGGGCGAAGAGCGAGCCGCCGGCCTCCAGCGCGGCCTCGTCGCTCGTCCCCGTGCGCCGCATGGTCCTCGAGTCGGGCGTGCTCGCGGCGATGCTCGACGGCGAGCGCCGGTGCTTCGGCGCCGCGCGCCGGCGCGCGGCCGCCCTCGGCGCCCGCCGCGTCGCCGCCTGGGCGGCGGCGAGGGAGGCGCACGCGCAGGAGCTCGCGCGCTGCGAGGCCGAGAGCCCGGGCTTCGCCAACCGCGCCCACGCGCTCAACGCCTGGGCCAAGGCCGTGCTGGCATGAGCCGGGGCCGCGACGCGGCCTCGCGGGGGGGAGCGGGCGCTCCGGAGGAGGGGCCTGCGCGCGCTCGCCCGGCGCGCGGCCGCCCGAGCGCGCCGCCCCCCGCGTCGACGGCCTCCCCCAGGGCGCGCCCGGCGCGCCCGCCGTGGGACTTCGGCTACGCCCCGGTGCCCACGGCCGCGGGCGACGACGACGGCGGCCCCCTCGACATCGTCGTGGCCCTGCGCTGCGCCGCGGCCCCCGGCGACGTTGTCGCGGCGCTCTCGGCGCGCTGGTCCGCGGTCGAGGTCGAGCGGGTCATCGAGCGGGCGCCCATCTTCTGGCTCCGCGTCCGGTCGCCCGAGGGCGGGCGGCGCGCCGAGGTCGCCGCCGCGCTCTCGGCCGCGGCGCTCCCGGTGCGCTACGTCGCGTCGGCCCGGCGCCCGAGCGCCGCCGTGGCGCCGCGCTTCGACGCGGCCGCGGGCGCCGCGGCGCGCCCGGACGCGTGGACCGTCCGCGGCGCGTCGTTCGAGGAGGATCCCGTCACGCCCGGCCGCTGGTTCCTGCGCGACGAGGAGGGCGGGATCGGGGTCGACCGCCGCCGCTGCGGGAGCGGCGCGGGGATGCGCCTCGGGGTCATCGACGACGACGCCTGGGCGGCCGACGAGCTCGGCCTCGATCGCGAGGTGCTCGTCATGCTCGAGCACCCGCCGCGCAGCCAGGCGCACGGCTCGTTCATGGTCGCCTGGGCCGTCGGATCCCGCCGCCCCGGCGGCTTCCGCGGCGTCGCGCCGGACGCGTCGCCGCGGCTCTACCTGATCCCGAAGCCGGGCTCGTGCGTCCTGGCCCTCCCGGTCGCGATCGTCCAGGCCGTCAGCGACGGCGCCGACGTCGTGGTCTGCGCCGCGTACGTCGAGGGCTCGACCACGCCCATGCTGGACGACGCGCTCGAGTTCGCCGCCCGCCTCGGGCGCCGCGGCCGGGGCTGCCCGGTCGTGTTCCCGACGGGCCGCGAGGCCTCGAGCCCCCCTGCGTCGCTGCACGCGAGCTTCTCGCTCGGGTTCGGCGAGCCCGCGAGCGACCCGCGGGTGTTCTGCGTCGGCCCGGGCGCCCGCGGCGAGGGGTGGTTCCTCTGGCGGGATCGCCGGGGGCGCAGCCGCCCCTTCGCCAACCGCGGCCCGGCGGTGCGATGGCTCGCGCCCGGCGACGATCTCACCTGCCCGCTGCCGCCGGCGTCCGGCGCGGCGCCCGCCTCCGGCGCCTCCGGCATGGCGCCCGAATCCGGCGCGGCGCCCGCCTCCGGCGCATCCGGCGCGGCGCCCGAATCCGGCGCGGCGCCCGCCTCCGGCGCGGCGCCGCTGTCCGAGCGGCTCTGCCACGCCGAGTCGAGCGGGGCCTCGGCCCTGGCCGCGGGCGTCCTGCTCCTCGTCCTGTCGCGCAACCCCGCGCTGCGCCTGCCCGAGCTCGACGCCCTGGTCCTGCGCACGCTCGCGCCGGTCCCCCCCGCGGCGCCCGCGTCGGCCGAGCCGATCGCCGATCCGTGGGACCTCTTCCCCGACGGGCGCGATCGCGACGGCCACAACGCCAAGCACGGCTACGGCCGCATCGACGCGGGCCGGGCCTGCCTCGCCGCCGGCGACCCCATCGCGCTCGCGCTGGTGCTCATCGGCGAGGACCGCGCCGCGCGCGCCTGGCACGACGCCCGCGCCGCGGGCCCGCTCGCCCGCGGCCTGTACTCGCGCCGCCTCGCGCGCTGGGCCGTCCGCGCGTTGCTCGCCGACCCGAGCCTCTGCCACGGCGTCTGCGCGCTCGCGCGCCACGCCCGCCTCACCGCGGGCGACGACGCGCGCCGGCGCGCCCACGGCGCCGGCGTCGTGCTGCGGCAGCTCTCGGTCCTCGTCCGCGGCCTCGCCGCGAGCCGCCAGGCGCCGCCGGCGCCGCCGCGCGTGCGCGGCGAGGTCGCGGCCCTGCTCGACGACCTCGAGCGCTCGGCGACCGACGCCGCCGCGGTCCAGGCCGTCGAGTCGCGCTTCGGCGAGCTGGCCGACGCCGTGTTCGCGGACGCCGCGGAGCGCCGCGCGCGCCAGGGCGCGGCCTGAGCGCGCTCCCGCACCGGCGGCTCGGCGTGATCCCCCTCTCATCCCCGCATGAAAACGTAATGAAAATCGCGTAACAGCGCCGCCGGGCCCGCCGGGGCGCGGGCGATCGCGGCGCGGCGGGCCGTCCGGCGCGTGAGCCCCGTTGGTTCACCCGGGGTTCCAGCGTATCGTGGGTGGCTCGTGGCGCAATTTACGCGCCGTCGAGTCTCCCGATGCCAGCTATCGAGAATCGGCGTTGGCTCCTTGCGGCGGTCGTCTTCGCGGCGCTCGTACTGGGCGGCTCCGGGATCAGGAGCGCCGTGAGCTGGTACGAGCGCCCGTTCCCGGGCGTCCTCGTCGATCCGGACGGCGTGGTCTCGAGCCTCGGCCTGCCTTCCTGGGAGGGCTTCCAGAAGGGCCTCCGGTTCCCCGATCGCGTCGTCGAGGTCAACGGCTGGCGCCTCGAGAGCACGGAGGGGCGCTACCGCGCCAGCACCTGGGACGCCGCGATCGAGCAGGCGGCGCGCGAGGGGCAGCGCTCCGTGCGCGCCCGCGTCGAGACGGCCGAGGGGGTGCGCGACGTCGAGCTCTCCCTCGTCCCGTTCGATCCGCTCGCGTGGTGGTTCTACGCCGGCGGGCTGATGGTCGTCGCCTCGCTCTACGTGGGCGCCGCGCTCATCGCCCTCAGCGCGAGCCCGCGCGGCAAGCTCGCGCGCGCGTTCGCGACGGCCGCGCTGTTCACCGCGCTCTTCCAGTTCTCGATCTTCGACTACCACAGCTCGCGCGACCTCGTCCCGTTCTTCCACGTCGCCTACGCGCTCGTCCCGATGAGCTTCTTCACCCTGGCGCTGCGGCTGCCGGACGACGTCGCGCTCATCGCGCGCTACCCCGCCTTCGCGCGGATCGCGCATGGGCTCGGCGGCCTGCTCGCCGCCGGCATGCTCGCCTCGCACGCCATGGGCTGGACCACCGTCGGGCTCCGGGGCGTCTGCGCGACCCTGGTCGTCGCCTCGTTCCTCTTCTTCGCGATCACGCTGATCCTCCGCTTCGCCGCCGCGGAGGGGGACCGCCGCCGCACGCTGCGCGCGCTGCTCCTCGCCATGGCGCCGCCGCACGTCGTGATCGCGGTCGGGTTCCTCTTGGCGATGCTCGGCGTCGCGGAGTCGGCGCTCGCGTGGTTCTCGATCCCGGCGCTCGCCCTCACGCCCGTCTCCAGCGTCGTCGCGTTCATCCGCTACGACCTCTGGGGCAGCCGCGCGCTCCTGTCGCGCCCGCTCACGCGGATCATCATCGCCGGCATGATGGTCGCGCTCACGGTGATCGTCTGCTCCGCCTGCGCGGGGTACGCCGGCCTCCCGCTGCTCGGCGCGATCAAGGTCGCCGCGCCCGCCGCGATCGTCAGCGCCGCGCTCGTCGTGTTCGCGCTCGGCGCCGGCGACCGGAAGCTCTTCCCGGCGCGCGCCGAGTACAAGCCCACCGTCGAGCAGCTCAGCGAGGAGCTCACCCTCGTCGCCGATCCCGACGAGGTCGCGGACGCGGTCGAGCGCACGGTGGCGCGCTGGCTGTCCTGCGAGCGCGTCACCTTCCGCCGCATCGAGGTCGACGCCGCCGACGCCCCCGGCGAGCAGGAGCCGAGGGGCGCCGAGGCGAGCGGCGAGCGGCTCATCGGGATCGATCCGCCGCCGGCGAGCGCGAGCGAGCTCTCGCTCACGCTCATGTTCCGCGGCCGGCTGCTCGGCGTCCTCGAGGTCGGCAAGAAGCGCGGCGGCGCCCTGTTCACGAGCGAGGACCTCGACCTGCTCCGCACCATCGGCAACCAGGCCGCGCTCGCCCTCGCGCACGCGCACAGCTACGCCGAGCTGGAGCGGCGGCGGCGCGAGCAGGCCGCCGCCTGGCGGGACGAGCGCGCGGCGCTCATCGAGACGCTCGCGGCCGAGATCACCCACGAGGTGCGCTACCCGATCAACTTCTTCCGCTCGGTGTTCAAGCGCGGCTCGAGCGACCAGAGCCTGGACGCCGAGGAGGTCGAGATCGGCTGCGAGGAGGTCGAGCGCCTCGAGCGGCTCGTGATGGGCCTGCGCCGGGTGACGCACAGGAAGCTCGAGCGCCGCCGCCTCACGGTCGAGGAGCTGGTGAGCCGGGCGGAGATGCTCCTGCGCGATCAGCTCGGCAAGCGGCGGATCGAGGCGCGCGTGAGCGCGACGCCGCGGCTCAGCTGCGACCCCGACCAGGCCACGCAGGTGCTCGTCAACCTCCTCTCGAACGGCCTCGACGCCGCCGGCGACAAGGGGACCGTCGGGGTCACCTGGGAGCCCTCCGAGGGCGGCGCAGAGCTCGTCGTGTGGGACACGGGGCCGGGCTTCGGCGGCGACGCTTCGCGGATCTTCGCGCCCTGGTACACGACGAAGCCGCGCGGGACCGGGCTCGGGCTCGCCATCACGCACCGCATCGTCCGCGCCCACGGGTGGTCCATCAACCCGGAGCGGCGCGACGGCAGGACGCGGTTCGTGATCGCGATCCCGGCCGCCGACGTCGCCATGACCGCAGAGGACGAGGTCGCGTGAAGATCCTGGTCGTCGACGATCAGCGGAGCGGCCGCCGCACGCTCCGGCAGATCCTGGCCGCGCTCGACGAGGTCGAGGTGCTGGAGGCGGTCGGCCTCGACGACGCGATGGCGGCGGTGGAGCGGAGCGCGCCGGACCTCTTGCTCCTCGACGTGCGCCTCTCGGACGATCCGCGCGACCGCGGCGGCCTGGAGATCCTGCGGCGGGTGCGCGCCTCGGGGCGGAGCACGCCGGCGGTGATGGTCACCTCGGTCAGCGAGCTGTCCGAGATCCGGGAGGCCATGCGGCTCGGCGCGCAGGACTACGTGCTGAAGGACGAGCTCTGCCCGGAGATGCTGCTGCCGATCATCGAGGGGCAGCGCGAGCGGCTGCTCCTCAAGGGCGAGGTGGTGCGGCTGCGCGAGCGGGTCGACCGCACGTTCGGGACGAAGGCGCTGCTCGGCTCGTCGGCGGCGATGGAGCGCGTGCGGCGGATCGTCGAGCGGGTCGCCGAGTCGAACAAGACCGTGCTCATCCGCGGCGAGACCGGCAGCGGCAAGGAGATGGTCGCCCGCGCGCTGCACGAGATGAGCTCGCGCCGCGGCGAGCCGTTCGTGGCCGTCAACTGCTCGGCGCTGCCGGGGACGCTCATCGAGTCGCTCATCTTCGGGCACGAGCGCGGCGCCTTCACCGGCGCCGAGAAGCGCATCCGCGGCCAGCTCGAGCTCGCGGGCGCGGGCACGATCCTGCTCGACGAGATCGCCGAGATGCCCGGCGAGCTCCAGGCGAAGCTCCTCCGCGTGCTCGAGGATCGCCGCTTCCGCCCGCTCGGCGCCGAGTCGGAGATCCCGTTGCGCGCCCGCGTCCTCGCGGCGACCCACGTCGACCTGGAGAAGCGCATCAGCGAGGGGCGCTTCCGCGAGGATCTCTTCTACCGGCTCAACGTGGTCACGGTGCACGTCCCGTCGCTCGCCGAGCGCGACGCGGATCTCATCGAGCTCCTGCTCGCCTTCAGCGCCGAGCTCCCGCGCAAGCTCCGCTACACCGACGAGGCGATCGCGTGGCTCGTCCGGCGGCCCTGGCCGGGCAACGTGCGGGAGCTCCGGAACGTCGTCGAGCGGCTCGGGCTGCTCGCGGACGACGATCTCATCGACGTCCCGACGCTCGAGGAGCTCGCGCGCGAGCGGCCGATCGTGGACGCCACGGCGGAGATCGACCGGCTGGCGCGCGCGCTGCTCGCGCTGCCGGAGCGGCTCGGATCGAAGCTCCGCGTGATCGAGCGCGCGGTGCTGCACCACGCGATCGAGAGCTGCGGCGGCAACAAGGCGGCCGCGGCGCGGCTCATCGGCGTCGATCGGAAGATGCTCGAGCGGCGGTGGGACCGGCACACCGGCGAGGAGCCGCCGAGCAGCCGGCGGGTCACGCCCGTGAACGCGCCGCGGTACCTCGGCGAGGAGCCGCCGAGCAGCCGGCGGCTCTCGCCCGCGAACGCGCCGCGGTACCTCGGCGAGGAGCCGCCGAGCAGCCGGCGGCTCTCGCTGCCGTCGGACCCTGGCGACGGCTGAGCCGCGCCCGGGCGGCGCGCTACTTCCTGCCGATGCCGGTGTAGACGAACCCCATGCCGCGGAGCTCGTCGGGCTCCCAGACGTTGCGCCCGTCGAAGAGGGTCGGGGAGCTCAGGATGCGCTTCAGCCGGTGGAAATCGGGGCGCCGGTACTCGTGCCACTCGGTGACGACGACCAGCGCGTCCGCGCCCTCGGCCGCGCCGTACATGCCGTCGCTCAGGAGGATGCGGTTCCCGTAGATGGCGCGCACGTTCGGCATCGCCTGCGGATCGTGCGCCTGGACCGTCGCGCCCGCCTCGAGCAGCTGGTCGATCAGCGTGAGCGCCGGCGCCTCGCGGATGTCATCGGTCTGCGGCTTGAACGCGAGCCCCCAGACCGCGATCGTCTTGCCCTTGAGCGCCCCGTCGAAGTGGGCGCTCACCTTGCTCCCGAGCAGCCGCTTCTGCCGGGCGTTGATCCGCTCCGTCGCCCGCACGATCTCCAGGTCGTGCCCCACCGCGCCCGCGGTGTAGAGGATGGCCGAGAGATCCTTGGGGAAGCACGACCCGCCGAACCCCGGGCCCGCGAAGAGGAACTTCGTGCCGATGCGCGGGTCGGCGCCGACGCCCTTGCGCACGAGCTCGATGTCCGCGCCGAGCTTCTCCGCGAGCACCGCCAGGTCGTTCATGAACGAGATGCGCGACGCGAGCAGGGCGTTCGCGGCGTACTTGGTGAGCTCGGCCGAGCGGGCGTCCATGAGCTGGATGCGGTCGCTCGCCCGCACGAACGGGTTGTAGAGGTGGCGCAGGATCTCGCGCGCCTTCGGGTCGTCCGAGCCGATGATCACGCGGTCGGGCTTCATGAAGTCGTTCACCGCGTCGCCCTCCTTGAGGAACTCCGGGTTCGACGCGACGGCGAACGGCTGGGTGGTGAGCCCGCCGATGATCTGCTTGAGCCGATCCGCGGTCCCGACCGGGACCGTGCTCTTCGTGGCGATCACCTTGAAGTTGTTCAGGTTCTTGCCGATCGTCTCGCCGACGGCCTCGACGGCGGAGAGGTCGGCGGAGCCGTCGTCGGCCTGCGGCGTGCCGACGGCGATGAAGACGATCTCCGCGTCGCGGATGGCGCCGGCGACGTCGGTGGAGAACCGGAGCCTGCCGTCCCGCGTGTTCTTGGCGATGAGCACGTCGAGGCCGGGCTCGAAGATCGGCATCTCTCCGCGCTTCAGCATCTCGATCTTGGCGGCGGACACGTCGACGCACGCGACGTCGTTCCCGAAGTCCGCGAAACCCGCGCCGGCGACGAGGCCGACATACCCTGTTCCCACGACCGCAAGCTGCATGCGCGGGACGCTACCACGACTCTGCGGCTGTTCGAGCCGGGAGGAGCCCGAAGTGTGATCCCCGATCGATCTGTCCCGCTCCTCAAGCGCTCGCGCCCACGCCGGGGCCGGGCGCGGGCCTCGCCGGTCGCGCTCCTCGCGCGCCCTCCGGCGGCGGGGCCTCGCGCTCCTCGCGCGCGCCTCTCCGGGGGCGGCCCTGCCCTCGGGCGCGCGCTGGGCCGGGCGCTCGACGCCCGAGGGGCGCGTGGCTCAGGGGTGCACGAACACCACCGTTCCGGTCAGCGAGCGCGCCGCGCCGTGCCATCCCGGCGGGACGGCCGGCTCGGTCCAGAAGAAGAGGCGGCGGGCGTCCTCCGGAGACAGGTTGATGCAGCCGTGGCTCTTGGGTCGGCCGAACTTGTCGTGCCAGTAGGCGCCGTGCAGCGCGTACCCCTCCTCGAAGTACTGCACGTAGGGCACGTCGCGCAGCTCGAACTCCTCGCCGACGGCGTCCGAGTCCATCGTGATGGAGATGTACTTCGTGTGGATGCGGAAGATCCCGCGCTTCGTCGCGGTGCTCGACTCGTGGTCCTCGAGCCCCGCCTCGCCGCTCGAGATCAGGGTGGCGTAGACCGGCTTCGTGCCCTCGTAGGCGACGAGCACCTGCTTCGTGATGTTGACGTCGAGCCACTTCTCGCCGTTCTTGCCCCAGGCCGGCATCTTCTTGGCGGGGTCGATGCGGCCGGCGTGGCGATCGTCGATCCAGTCGCCGTCCTTCGTCTCGTAGTGCAGCTTGCCGCCGAAGAACTGCTGCTTGCCGGTGAGGGCCACGGCGGCGCGCCACTCGAGCTCCCCGGCGTCGACGAGCTTCTTGCCCTCCACGCGCCACCGCTTGCCGCCGGCGCGGCGCACGAGCGCGAACGGGAAGTCGATGTCCTTGCCGATCTCGACGCCGTGGAAGTCGGACCCGCGGATGGGGCGGAACCGATCGGCGGGGACGACGCGCAGGTCGGTGGTGACGTTGTAGCGCCGGCCCTCGTGGAGGAACGACTCGATGAAGGCCATGCCGTTGCGCCGCGAGACCTCGTCGATCTTCACGGCGTCGTCGGACTTGATGAGGCCGGAGAGGTTGGGGGCCTTCCGGCCGTCGCGCAAGAACCACGGGATCTCGCGATCGGTGATGCGCTGCGCGAGGGCGTCGAGCGCGGGCGGGGCCGGCTCGTTGCTCCATTTGAGCCACACGTCGAGGCCGTAGGTGGCGCCGCTCTCCTCGTCCTTGGCCCAGCGATCGAGGTGCTTCTTGAGGCTCGGCTCGTGGCGCTCGAGGTCGTCCTGCGTCGGGATGCGCGCGTACGCGGGGCCGCCGCGCGTGACGGTGCCGTACATGTACGGGAGCTTGTGGGTGACGTCGGGGCGGCGGGCCGCGGCGCGGACGATCTCGTGGTTCAGGTCGAGGGTCGCGTCGGGGCCGAGGCACACGTAGCCGAACGGCTTGATCTTGCGGAAGCCGCCGGGGCAGCCGTCGGTGCCTGCGGGCTCGGGATCCATCTCGACGACCGCGCCGGCGCGGAGGAAGCCGACGCGCTTGGCGCCGGTGCTGGGCCGGGCGTAGACGCGGGTGAGCATCGCGATGCTCGCGAGCCGCGGGCTGCCCTCGGGGGGCGGCGGGGGCGGGGTGGCGACGCCGCTCAGCGAGACGATGGGCGGGCCTTGGGGCTGGCCGGGCGGGGGCTCATCCTCGGCCGGGGCAGGGGAGGCGGAGGGGGCGCCGGAGGCGGCGGAGGCGGGGCCCTGCGCGGCGGCCTCCTTGGCGGCGGCGCCGCCGTGGGCCTCGGCCGGCGAGTCGGGGGTGCTGCCGGACTGGGACTGGCCGCAGCCCGAGAGGAGCGCGGCGAGGGCGAGAGACGCGAGCGCAGGGCGGCGCGCCGCGCGCGGTGCTGCGGGGCGCGTTCGGGGCGGCGTGTCCATGGCGGGGCGACCGTAATGCACAGGAGGGGGAGGCGGGCCAGTTTTCGGCGGGGTCTGCGCCGGGGATGGTCCGCTCCCGCTTCGCGCCCGGGCCACGTGGAGGGTGGCGTTCTCCACGAGTCGTGGCGTTGAGACGAGCGACACGTGCGTGTGATGGCGACCGTTGCCGAGCGAGGCGCCGCGCGAAGACTCCGCGCCGTTCGGCGGAACACAGCGTCGTTTCAGTGCGCCACGCCGCGGCGGCAGCGAGTTCGGCCCAACTTCCCGCGACGCAAGAGGCCACGCGATCCCGTTGCTCGCGGAAGCCAGAGGGCGAGCAGGTCAGGCGGGCGAGGTAGCCGAGATGGGCGGGGTCGTCTAGGCTCCCGGGGCCCGTGGAGGGCTCCGGTGCAGGACCATGATCGAGACCGTCAGCTTCAAGAATTTCAAGGCGCTGCGGGACATTTGCCTCCCGCTCGAGCGGTTCACGGTGCTGGTAGGGCCGAACGCCTCCGGGAAAACGAGCGTGCTTCAAGGGCTGGCGTATCTCCATTCGGAAGACCCTTGGTCACTCCTGGAAGGTGAGCGACATCCGTCGGTGCTCCGCTCTCATGGCACCGGCGAGCCGATCGAGATTCGATGCACAGGAACTTGGAAGGGTAGGGCGGGCTCGATCAGCTTTGTCGCAGAGGAATATGATGATGATAACTGGGGAATGCACCTGACGGTCGAATCTGGCGAGAGCAGACATCTCCTGCATAGCTCCCGTTGGTCCGACGAAGATCGAGACACGCTAAATACCGTTCGTCCCCCAGCGGACTTGCTCAGGTTGGATGCGACGAAGCTCGCCCAGCCATCCTACAGCGCCTCCCTCGTGCCACGAGTAGAGCCGGACGGCGATGGCCTGGCTGCCGTGCTCGCCGAGATGCTCATCTCGCGCGCGGACGACTTCCGACGTGTGGAGGATGCGCTGCGCGCGGTCATCCCCGCTGTGGAGAGAGTTCGCTTGGAGCGTTCAGCGGTGAAGCGTCCCGAGATCCAGCGGGTTACCATCAACGGCCAGACGATGACGAGCACCGTCGAGCGAGAATACGTCGGCCATCGTGCCGTGCTGGACATGCGGGGTGCGGCCAATCTACCAGCCCACGCCGCGAGCGAGGGGACGCTCATCGTGCTCGGGATCTTGACGGCGATCATCGCCCGTAAGGGCGCACATTTGCTCCTCATCGACGATCTTGAACGCGCGATCCATCCGAGGGCCATCGCCGATCTGGTCGCGCAGATCCGCAAGCTCCTCGACGTGTTTCCTGAGCTGCAGATCGTCGCGACGAGCCATTCTCCCTACCTCATCGATCATCTCGAGCCTGAGGAGGTTCGACTGATGAGCGCCGACGAGACCGGCGCCGTGAGGTGGGCCCGGCTGAGCGAACATCCGCAGTTTGAGCGCTGGAAGGAGTTCATGAGCCCCGGGGAGATCTGGAGCATGGTGGGCGAGGACTGGGTCCGCGAACGAGGCGCGCAGCCCCATGCCTGAGCAAGCAGGTTACTCGATAGCGGTCGTATGTGAAGCGGACGCAGACCGGCGCACGGCATGCGCGCTCTGCGATCGAGTGCTCTGTGAAGCCGTTGAGTGGATCGATGCGGCGACGATCGATTTCATTCGCGGCTATCACGGCATCCGCCGCCAGGATTCTTGCTTGAAGTGGACGAGCATGAAGGCGATGGCGAGGTCGAGGCATGTCGTTGCGCACGGGTTTTCTCGCGGAGAACCGCGCGAGCCGGACGCGGCGATGGCCGAGCAGGCGTTGAAGCTCCTCGCCACGCTCGATCCTCCTCCGGATGCCGTCATCCTCATGCGCGACGCGGACAAGATGAGCCGGCGTCGTGAGGGCTTCGAGCAGGCGCGGCACGCACAGCCGTGGCGCTTTCCGGTCGTCATCGGCGTCGCCCACACCAAACGAGAGTGCTGGATCCTCGCTGGCTACGAGCCTCGCGACGATGCCGAGAGGGCGCTCCTCGAGCGCGAACGCAAGGAGCTCGGTTTCGATCCCCGCTCGCGCGCCGAGCAGCTCACGGCCAGCGAGGATGGCGCGAAGCGGGATGCCAAGCGAGTGCTCCATGCGCTCACAGGAGGAGACCAGGAGCGGGAGGAGGCATGCATGAGAGAGCCTCCCCTGGCCGTCCTGAAGCGTCGAGGCGCCGCGACTGGACTGACGGCTTACCTCGATGAGATCGAAGCGCGCCTCGTGCCTCTCTTCGGCCAGGTCGCGAAGCGCTGACGAGCGTCCCTCGCGCCGGCGGCGCGCGGGCACTCAGGCCGTACACGAGGCCTCAGGGCGGCACCGCAGCGCGCTCCCCTGCGACGAGCACGACGCCGGCAACCAGACAGCCCGTGCTCATCCGGAGCAGCCGTCGCTCCCCGGATGGAGGACCACCGCGAAGGGATATCGCTCTTCTCCTCGGGTGTCGGGGTCGTAAGGGCCCGTGGGCAGGGCCGTCACGACGAGCGTTCGCTGCCCGTCCGCCGCGAGCTCCAGGGGTGCGGGGCCGGACGAGAGGTCGAGGAGCTCGCCGTCGGAATCGGGCGTGAGCCCGGGCACGGCCTGGACGACGAAGCGGCGCCGCTCGTCGTCGGGCGCATCGAGGGATACGCAGACCGACCGCGCGGCGTCCGCGCCCGCCGACAGCTCGATGTAGCTGGTGCCGAGCATCATCGGCGCGCCGTCGCGGATGTCGATCCTGCCCGGCGCGGCCTCGACCTGGGCCGCCAGCGTCAGCCTGGCCTCCTCGAGGTTCTCGCGGCCCCCCGCGAAGTGACGGAAGTGCCGGTCGTCGACGTGATCGCCGGTATACCAGCGCCAGCGCGCGAGCTCGGGGACGACGTCGACATAGCTGGTGTCCGCCACCTCGCGCAGCATGTCGTCGAGCGCATCGACGAAGTCGGGCTCGTTGCGATCCAGCGCGCCCTCGGCGCCTCTAGGGTTGCGCGAGGCGAGCCACATGCGCGAGACGAACGTCGGATCGCCGTCGAAGAACCGGTCCTTGAGGTACAGGAGGACCATGGAGGAGCCGTACATGGCCCACGTCTCGTAGTCGTCGTCGTGGTCGATCGCCCGGTCCGGGTGCCTTTGAAAATCGGCGAGGCCCTCGTCCGCATAGCGATCCATGTAGATCTGGTCGAGGAAGCTGGCCGACATCTCGAAGAGGACGGGGCTCTCGTTCCAGTCGTCGGCGGCCTGCGACGCGTGCGCCATCTCGTGCACCACGGTCTCCTCCAGATCGGCGCCGCCGTAAGGCCCCCACGGATCGACGATCATGAAAGGGTGCCAGTCGTTCCAGGAGGTCGACGGCTCGTCGCCGAGGACGTCGACCACGCAGCTGCGGTGTCCTCGCCACACGAGCACGTCGAACGCGTCGTCGGGGCCGCACTCCCCTGCATCCGTGAGCGGCGGGCGCATGCCGATCCGATTCACATGGTAGTCCCACCCCTTCTCCGCGAAGGCGAGGACCTGGCGGGCGGTGTCGCGCTCCTCTTCCCGGGAGTGGTGGACGAGCACGGGCAGCGTCGCGGACCGGATCGAGAAAGGAAACACCTCCTCGAAGTCGGCTCGACCACAGGCGCTCTCCCCTTCGGACAAGGGATGCGTGTACTCGGGAAATGTGGCTCGGGTTGTATCGTCGCTCTCCGCGCCGCAGCCGGCGGTGAGGATGAGGGGAGAGCAGGCCAGCCACGCCAGGGCCTTGATCATCGTCGACCCTTTAACCGAGCCGTCGGCGAGCCCGCAAGGCGGCCAGGACCCTCCGAACCGGGACGGAGCGGGCTTCGGAGGTCCTCCGGCGGGGTCTCGACCTAGCCCCTAGCCGCCCTTCGGGATGGGCCGCGGGCAGGTCGCGACGTGCCCGCGCGGGCTTTCGAGGCCCTCCGGCTAGGTCGCGAATCGACCCGACCCCCCTCGGAAGGGGTCGTAGACAGGTCGCGACGTGGCGAGGCGGGCTTCGGAGGCCCTCCGGTTCGGTTTCGGATCGACCCGACCCCCCTCGAAAGGGGGTCGCGGCAGGTCGCGACGTGCCGGCGCGGGCTTCGGAGGCCCTCCGGTTCGGTTTCGGATCGACCCGACCCCCTCGGAAGGGGTCGTAGACAGGTCGCGACGTGGCGAGGGGGGCTTCGGAGGTCCTCCGGTTCGGTTTCGGATCGACCCGACCCCCTCGGAAGGGGGCGCGGGCAGGTCGCGACCCCTTCTGCGTATGATGCGACGCGTCAAGCGCTCCCGTCGCCGGACTCCATCCACGCGAGCCACGCGTCCGCGCCGTGCAGGGCATCCGCCACGACGGCGAGCGCGCTGTCGCCGCCGATCCGCGCCAGCAGCGGCGCGAGCATCTCCACGCCTCCCCAGCCGCTCAGGGTCGATGCCAGCGTGACCGAGCCGGCAGCGTCGCCGAGGCTCCTGGCGAACAGCCACGCTGCGTCATGAGGCGACATCCAGGCGGCGCAGCGGATCACCGCCTCCAGCCCGTCCGTGTCCCCGCTCTCGCGGTAGGCCGCGACGGCGCGGGCGGCGAGCGCCGGCCGCGACGGCGCGGGCGCGGCGCAGCAAAGCGCCGCGAGGGCCGCGATGCGCGCCTGACCCGAGCTCCCACCGCGCCCGGCGATCTCGACCGAGGCGTCGAGCCCCAGCGCGTCGATCGACTGGGCGGCATGGTCGGCCACCAGCGCGGCCGCAGCCCACGCCGGCTGGAGCGACGCCACCGCCTCGCGCGCCGCGTCGACGAGCGGACGCCCTCCCCGGGTGGCGGCGGCGCGCAGCAGCGGGCCCGCGCCGTGGACCCCAGCGCCGCAGAGCTGTTCGATGACGTCGAGCGCACGCGCGGTCTCGCCGAGCTCCGCGAGCCGCACGGCGAGCGGCGCGCCCATGCCGGTCATCGGGTCGTCCAGCAGCTTCGAGACCTCGGGCAGACCGAGGAAGGGGGCGAGCGCCTCGGTGCACGATGCGGTGTCGATCGGCTCGCCGTCCGCGCCCTCGCCGGCGAGCAGGGCGTCGAAGAGCGCGGATACGCCGCGCGAGAGCTCCTCCTCGGGCAGCGCCCGCACGAGCGGCGCCAGCGCGTTGGCGCGCGATCCCGGCGGAAGATCCATCGCCGCGCGAAAGAGCGAGCGCGCCTGGCGGGCGTCCAGCGGCGGCGCCGCGGCGAGCTGCGCGAGCGCGTGGCCCCGTCGCGCGTCCGAGCGCGCGCGCTCGACGGCCTCCGCGACCAGCGCCTCGGCCTCGGACGGCGGAAGGAATCGGGCCGCGGCGAGCCACACCGGCAGGCTGGGCCCTTGCTCGTCGCGCAAGGTGGCCGATACTGCCCAGCGCGCGAAGCTCGCGGCATCGTCGCCCGAGCTGGCGCGCGCCGCCGCGAGCAGCGCCTGCGCGTCGCTCCAGGGCTCGCCACGCCAGGCGGCTCCGCGCCGCCGCACGAGCTCGCGCGCCCTCGCCGCGATCTCCTCGCCGGGCCGCCCCGAGGCGCGCGGTGCCTCCGCCGTCCATCACGAAGACTCCCGGGTTCATGTCGGGGCTCTCAGGGATGTTACCGGGGCGGTCCGCACCATGAGAGCACCTCCACACGTCAACAGGGTTCACCGCCCAATGGCTGTCAAGCGCGCTCCGGGCGTGCAGCATTCAGGGATCGCGGGGTGGTCAGCTGTTCTCCGGTCCTCCCGGCGCAGCGGCAGCGCCCGCGCGCTCCGGCTGCCGCCGGCCCGCTCCTGGGACACGCACGTCGCCCCTGATGCCACGCGCTCGCTCGCGCCCCGCATCCGGCGGTCCCTCCGAAGCTAGCCCCGCCCGAACCTGAGCAGCAGCCCGAGCCAGCCCCGCGCCAGGTAAAGGCCGTTGATCAGCACGTAGATCCAGAAGAACACGTCGAGCCGATCCGCGAGCGCGAACGCCCAGATGTGGCTCGGGTAGTGGTTCAGGAAGCGCAGGAACGTCGTCACGAGCGCCGCCGCCCGGGCGGCGGGCGACCGCGGGCGCTCCTCCGTGACGGTCTCGTAGTGCGCCGAGACCGACGTCTCCTTGCCGCTGATCTCCGGGCGGCGGACGAAGTTCGTCAGCGAGATCGCCGAGGCGATCACCGCCACCCCGACCACGCCCGCGAGCAGGAAGCGCGGGTCGCCCGCGGGCCAGAGCGCGCCGTCCAGGCCGAGGCCGCCGGCGCGGAAGAAGCGCACCGAGAGGGCGCCCGAGAGGAGCACCGCCTTGAGCTCATCCGTGAAGAAATCGAAGAGGTGACCCTCCTTCGACGCGACCTGCTTGTGGCGCGCGAGCATCCCGTCGGCGCAGTCGAGGAGGTAGCTCAGCTCGAGCACGGCGATGGCGACGAGGCCCCCCGCCGCCGTGGGCAGCGCGACGAGCAACGCCGCCGCGACCACGAACACGGCGAGGTTGAGCAGCGTGACCTGGTTCGGCGTGAGCGACGTCCGCGCGAGCAGCGCGACGACGCCGCCGGCGAGCGGGCGCATGACGTAGGTGTTGAAGAGCTGATCGTGCTTCTTCCGCGTGGCCAGGTAGATGCGCTTCGCTTCGCCGAGCATGGCGGGCGCATCCTAGAGCGGCGGTCCGACGGGAAGGACACAAACCGCGCCGCGCCGCCCCGCCCGACGCACAAACCGCCCCGCGCGCGGCGCACGCCGCGTCTCCGCCCGCCTCCTCCCGTCCTCCGGGCTCGTTTCCGCCGGGCTTCGTCCCGGTAGCGAAGAGCCCGCCCGCCGCCGCCCGCCGCCGTCGAGGCCGCCTTCTCCGGAGCACGGCCCGCCCCGAGCCGTTGAGCGGCTTCCCTCGTGCGGCGGGAACGTCTATCAAAGGTCTTCATTCCTCAGGCCGGTTTCCCGCTCGGGAACGAAGCGATCCGGCGGCACGACCGCTGTCCAGCCACGCACGGAGTAGATCGGATGAAGCGTTCCATTCGCGGTCTCACGCTCTCGCTCGCGCTCCTCGCCGGATCGCTCGCGCACGCGGCCCCCGGCAAGCGGCCCGACCTCAACGCCTACCTGCGCGCGCCCAGGGCCGCGCGCGCCCTCGGCGACGCGCGCGGCGCGGCCGCCGCCCGCGCCGCGGCCGCCGCCCGCGCCGCGCGCGCCGGCGGGGTCGTCACGTCCATCGACGAGCAGCGCGGCGCGCCGACCTTCCTCTGGGCCGCGAGCGGGGCCGCGCCGGCCGAGGCCCCGTCGGCCGTCGCCCCGGGCGCCACCCCGGAGGCCGCCGCCCGGCGCCACCTCGCCCGCTTCGCCGCGGCCTACGGCCTGTCCCGGGCCGCGCTGGAGGCGGCGCAGGTGGTCCACGTCCACGACCTCGGCCAGGGGCCCGTCATCGTCGTCCTGCGGCAGCGCGTGGACGGCGCCGACGTCTTCCAGACCGACGTGAAGGTGCTCATGCGCCAGGACCTCGCGCTCGTCGCCATCTCCGGCAACCTGCACCCGGCTGCCGTGCCCGCCATGGAGCGCGCGCGCCGCCATGCGTTCCGCCTCTCGCCGAGGCTGGCGCTCGGCCGGGCGCTCGAGGACCTCTACGGGATCCACCCGGGGCAGCGCGGCGTCGTCGATCTCCAGCGCCCCGCCGGCGACTACCAGGCGTTCGACCTCGCGCCGGACAGCGCGCTCCGCGCCGCGGGCCTCCACCTGGTCGAGCCGGCCCGCGTGAAGAGGGTCTATTTCCCGATGCCGGACGCGTTGATCCCGGCGTACTTCGTCGAGTTCATCTCGGGAGAGGTCGAGTCCGTCTCCTCGGACGCCTACGACTACGTGATCGCGGCCGACGACGGCCGCGTCCTCTACCGCCGCGATCTGATCGAGTACGACGCGTTCAACTACCGCGTCTGGGCCGAGACCACGGGCGACCGGCGGCCCCTCGACGGGCCCCAGGCCGACTTCCTGCCGCACCCGACCGGCATGCCGGACGGGTCGCAGCCGGACTTCATCCCGGCGCCGCTCGTCTCGATGGAGGGGTTCAACAAGGGCCCGGACGGCGCCGCCGACCCCTGGCTGCCGGACGACGCGGTCCAGACCTTCGGCAACAACGTGGACGCCTACGCGGACCACAGGGCCCCCGACGGCTACTCGAACGGCGACGTCCGGGCGACCCTCACCGCGGCGCGGACGTTCGACCACGTCTACGACCCCCTGCTCGATCCGGTGTCGAGCGAGGCGCAGACCATGGCCGCCGTGACCCAGCTGTTCTACGTGAACAACTGGCTGCACGACTGGTACTACGACTCGGGCTTCGACGAGGCCGCCGGCAACGCCCAGCTGGACAACATGGGCCGCGGCGGCCTCGGCGGCGATCCGATGCACGCCGAGGCGCAGGACGGCGCCCTGGTGCCGAACGCCCAGCGCAACAACGCGAACATGAACGCGATGTCCGACGGCGCCTCGCCGCGGATGCAGATGTACCTCTGGAACAGCAAGGACGTCCGGCGCACGCTGACGCTCGACCCGGGCGGCGCGAGCCTGAGCACCGGCACGGCCGCGTTCGGGGCCGGGAACTTCAACCTCTCCGCCGAGATCGCGCTCGTCGACGACGGCGTCGACGCCACGCCCGACGACGCGGTGGATGGAACCCGGGACGGGTGCGAGGCGCCGGTCTCCGACGTTACGGGCAAGATCCTGCTCGTCGATCGGGGCGGCTGCACCTTCAAGCAGAAGGGGGTGAACGCCCAGGCCGCCGGCGCGGCCGCGCTCATCATCGCCAACAACGCGCCCGGCGACCCCGCGCCGGGCATGGGGAACGGCGCGCCGGAGGACGCCACGGTGACCATCCCGGTGCTCTCCACCTCCTACGAGGAAGGGATCAGCCTCAAGGCCGCGCTCCTGGAAGGGACGGTCAGGGCGGCGATGGAGCGCGTGCTCGGCGTCGTGCGCGACGGCACGATCGACAACACCGTCACCGCCCACGAGTGGGGGCACTACATCCACCGGCGCCTGACCCAGTGCTTCACCGCGCAGTGCGGCGCGCAGAGCGAGGGCTGGGGCGACTTCATCGCGCTGCACATGGCGATGCGCGACGGCGACGACCTCGGCGGCACCTTCGCGACGGGGATCTACGCGTCGGAGGAGAGCGGCGAGAGCGCCTACTACGGCGGCCGCCGGGCGCCCTACACGATCAACTTCTCGAAGAACGGGCTCACGTTCAGGCACATCTCGGACGGCGTCGCGCTCCCGGAGCACCCGATCCTCGAGGGCAGCGACCCGAGGAACTCCGAGGAGCACAACGCGGGCGAGATCTGGGCGCTCATGCTGTTCGAGGGCTACGTCGAGCTGCTCGCGCGGGAGGACGAGGGCGGCCGCATCTACACGCACGACGAGGCGCGGCGGCTCATGTCGGACATCGTGGTGGCGGGGATGAAGCTCGCGCCGGTGGACGCGACCTACACCGAGCAGCGGGACGCCCTGCTCGCCGCCGCGTTCGCGCGGAGCGAGGCCGACATGATCGCGCTCGCCCACGGCTTCGCGCGGCGCGGCGCGGGGACGTGCGCGGCGTCCGCCCCGCGCGACTCGGAGGATTTCGTCGGCGTGGTCGAGAGCTTCGCGCTGGCGCCGCTGGCCGCCGTCTCGCCGGGGGAGCCGGACGACGGCGTGCGCTCGTGCGACGACGACGGCTTCCTCGACGCGGGCGAGCGCGGCAAGGTGGCGATCGAGGTGCGGAACGCGGGGCCGGTGCCGCTCCTCGGCGCCGCGGCGACGGTCTCCTCGACGAACGAGCACGTGTCGTTCCCGGACGGGACCGCGATCGTGCTGCCCGATATCCCGGCGTTCGGGGCCGGGACGGTCGAGATCGAGGTCGACGTGGACGAGGCCGCGGTCGGGATCGAGACGCTGGAGCTCCGCGTGGACGTCACCGCCCCCCGGGCGTGCGAGGTGACGGTCGCCGGCGTCGCCGGGGCGCGCCTCAACGTCGACGACGTGCCGGCGGCGTCGGCCGTCGATTCGGTCGAGAGCGAGGCGCCCGCCTGGTCGAAGGACGGCGAGGAGGCGGACGCCATCTGGTCGCGCGAGAAGACGGACCTGACGAACCACGCGTGGCGCGGCGCCGACCACCCGAGCCTCTCCGACACGCAGCTCGTCTCGCCGCCGCTCTCGGTCGGCGAGGGCGAGCCGCTCGTGATCTCGTTCAAGCATCGGCATTCGTTCGAGATCTCGCCGGCGACGGAGGACGCGGCGGCGGTCCACTGGGACGGCGGGCTCATCGAGATCAGCGACGACGACGGCGAGACGTGGCAGGACGTCGCGGCGTACGCGGATCCCGGGTACGGCGGCCCGATCGGCAACACGGTGGACGAGCCGTCGGTGAACCCGCTCGCCGGCCGCCAGGGCTTCGTCGGCGCGAACGAGGCCTGGCCCGATCCGGAGCCGGTGACGCTCGACCTCGGCGACGCGTTCGCGGGGAAGACGGTGAAGGTCCGCTTCCGCATCGGCACCGACGCCTACTCGGGCGATTTCGGCTGGGAGATCGACGACATCGAGGTCCGCGGCATCGAGAACACGCCGTTCGGCGCGCTCGTCCCGGACGCGCCCGGGTGCGGCGATCCGGTCGGCGAGGGCGGCGCCGGGGGCGAGGGCGGGGCGGGCGGTGAGGGCGGCGACGGCGGAGAGGGCGCCGTCGGCGGCGCGGGAGGCGCCCCGAGCGGCGCGGGCGGCAGCGGCGGGGCCGACGCGCCGACCGATGGCCCCCCGGTGGTCGCCGAGGGCGACGGCTGCGGCTGCCAGGTGCCCGGCGGCGGCGCGACCCGGGCCGCGGGGCCGCTGGCCACGCTGCTGGCGATGGCGCTGCTCGGCCTGCGGCGGCGCCGGGGCGGGGCCTGACCGGGCTGGGGCCAGCGGGGCGCGTCCCAGCGGGGCGCGTCCCAGCGGGGCGCGGCCCAGCGGAGCGCGGCCCAGCGGAGCGCGGCCTGACCGGGCGCGGCCCAGCGGGCGCGGGCTGACGGGCCGCCGAGCCCGTCAGCGCCGCACGCGGTGCGACGCGGGCGCGTCCGGCGGCTCGTCGCTCCACTCGACCGCGATCGATTCCTCGTTCGCGCCCGCGGGGCGCTCCCACTCGGTGGTGATCGATCCGCCGCTCACGGGCGGCTCGTCGCTCCACTCGACCGCGATGCTGTCGATGGCGGTTGGGCTGCTCGCGGGGCCTACCGGGACCGTGATGGGCCCGTTCTCGTCGTCCGGCGCGGCGGGCGCGCGCTGCCCGTGCAGCGTGATCGCGTCGGGATCGAGCGCGTGCGCGAACCGCGACGCGTACGGGGGCGGCTCGCGGCGCAGCAGGGCGAGGACGTCCTCGAGCATGCGGCGCGCGTCGGGGTAGCGCTGGTCGCGGTCGAAGGCGAGCGCGCGGTCGACGACGAGGCACACCTCGCGCGGCGCGTACGGCGCCCGCTGCGAGAGCGGCGGCGCCGGCTCCCGGCCCATCTTCAGCAGGAGGTCGAAGTCGGTGCTCGCCTCGTGCACGTGGCGGCCGGCGATCAGGCGGAACATGGTGGCGCCGACCGCGAACAGATCGGCGCGGGCGTCGATGTCGCGGCCCTTGGCCTGCTCCGGCGGCATGTACGGCGTCGTGCCGAGCACGAGGCCCATGCGCGTGAGCTCCCCCAGGAGGCCAGAGTCCTGCCGGATCCGCGCGAGCCCGAAATCGAGGACCTTGATGCGCGGGCCGCCGGCGGGCGCGGGCGTGGACGCCGGGTCCCCGCGGACGACGTACAGGTTGGGCGGCTTGATGTCGCGGTGGATGATCCCCTGCGCGTGCGCCGCGCCGAGCGTGTCGAGCACCTGCGCGGCGAAGCCGAGCACCTCGGCGAGCGGCAGGCCGCCGAGGCGGCGCTCGCGCTCGGCGAGCGACTCGCCCTCGAGCAGCTCCATGACGAGGAACGGCGCGCCGTCCTCGGCGACGTCGATGTCGCGGATCTCGACGGCGCCCGGGTGGCGGAAGCGGTTCGCGGCCTGCGCCTCGCGCTCGAACCGGTCGCAGATCTCCTTCGACTGCGCGGCCTGCGGGTGGAGGATCTTGAGCGCGTCGCGGCGCCCGATGCGGTGGACGCCGACGTACACCGCGGCCATGCCGCCGGCGCCGAGCAGCCGCTCCAGCGTCCACTTGTTGCGGATCGTGGTCCCCACGCGTTGTAAGGCCGTGTCGCTGCTCATGGGGTCCTTGCTGGGCCCATGGAAGCGGGGCGGGCGCACGCGGTCAAGCGTATGCTCTGCGCGCGGGGACGCGCGGGAAGGAGAGCGATGGCGAAACCGGACAAGCAGAGCGGGCGGCGGTACACCGAGGCCGAGGTGCGGGCGATCCTGGAGCGCGCCCTCCGGGACGCGCAGGCGCGCGACGTCGGCCATGACGAGCTGGTCGCGGCCGCGGAGGAGATCGGCATCTCGCGGGGCGCGATCGAGGCCGCGTCGCGCGACATCGAGCATGTCCGGGGCGAGGCGGAGGCGCGCGCGGCGATCCTCGCGCGCCGGCGCAAGGGGTTCCGCTCGCACCTGTTCTCGTTCCTCGTCGTGAACGCGTTCCTCTTCGCGGTCAACGCGCTCACGCCCGGGCCGTGGTGGTTCTTCTGGCCGCTGCTCGGCTGGGGCCTGGGGCTCGCCTTCCATGCGCGCGCCGCGCTCTCCAGCGACGTGTCCCCGCGGCAGCTCCGGCGGCAGATCGAGCGCAGCGCCGCGCTGGCGCGGCGGGAGGAGGACCGGCGGCTGAAGGAGCGGCGCAGGGCGGAGCAGCTCGAGCGCAAGCAGCGCCTCGAGCGGAGCGCGGAGGAGCTCGGGCACGCCGTCGAGGAGGGCGTCGCGACGGTGCTGTCGCGGATCGCGCACGAGATCCGCGGCAGCGCGCCGCCGCCGCCGCCGCCGGAAGGCGCGCCGCGCGGGCGGCGGATCGCGCCGCTCGGCGCGGACGAGGCCGGGGCGGACGACGCGGAGTCCGAGGCGCTCGGCGAGGAGGAGGCGGATCGCGCGGCCCGGCGAGGCCGCGGCGGGCGCTGACGGAGGCGGGTGGCGCGAACGCACAACCGAATGGCGCGTTCGTGAACGCGCGCCCATCGCCCCGCGCGTACACATCCTCACGACGATCGCGCGACGGGCGCGCCCTTCGCTCACCCCGGCTGCGCGCTGACCCGCTGCGGCGGGCGGGCGCCGGGGCGCGCGTTCGCGCCATCACAACGAGGGAGTAAGCAGACCATGCTGAAGAACATCTTGATGGCTCTCGGACTCGCCACCTCTGTTGCCGCCTGCATGGCCGAGCCGAGCGAATCGGCACCTGAGGCCGAGGCGGTCGCCGGCGAGGAGGCCGTGGACTCCGCCGAGCAGGCGCTGATGTCGACCGGCTTCACCCGGACCTATTACAGCGACAGCTCGTTCAAGACACCGATTGGCGTCGAGACCCGCGACTGCGACCCCGATTATAATGAGTTCTTCGGAGAAGCGTCGAGGTACTACAAGCAGCGTCGCTACAACTGCCCCGGCAGCACCATGCCCGGGCTCCCCTCGACGAACTGTTACATCTGCTACGACAACGCGGTCCCCGGCGGCCCGCCGTCCGTGGCGTGCGTCGGCTCCTCGTGCCCGGCCTTCTGAGCGGACGCGGCGCGGACTGAGCAGGCTCGGCGCGGACCGAGCAGGCTCGGCGCTGGCGCCCCGGTGGTGCGCCGACCTGCGCCAGCCCCGATGGCCCAGGTTGGCGCGGTCCTAACGCCGGCACCCGGGGCGGCGGTGGCCTACGCGCGCCGGTGCGGACGGCGCGGGGGGGGGCCGGGGCGCGCGCGCTCCGGAAAGCGCGCGGAGAGGCGGGCCCCGCGAGGGCGTGGAGGCGGCTGGCGCCGAGGCGAGGGGCGCGGCCGGGCGCGTGGCATGTCGAGTGCGTTAGTCAGGCTAACGAACTAACCAACCGACAACCCGAGCCCTCCGCGTCGGCGCTGAACGGCCGCAGCGCGCTCCGCGCGCCGCGGCGTACAGCGCTCGATCGATGGCGCACGCCCGATGTCCGCCAATGGTCTCTCTCGACGAGTTGAAGAGCGCTTCCAGCATCGATGAGCTCCTGGCCGATCCGATCGGCAAGTACTTCGTCGACCCGACGTTCGTCTTCTGGTACCCCGAGCGCGCCTTCAAGGGGTTCTCGCTGTGGGGGCGGCCGAGCGCCGGCGACATCGAGCGCCTCAATCGGCTGAACGACGCGGTGCTGACGCCGCACGGCGGCCGTCACGTGTCGTTCGTCGACCTCCAGGGCCTCGAGGGCGCCGACCCGGCGGCGTTCGCGTCGATGGCGGCTTACCTCTCGGCGCGCTGGCAGCCGTTTCGCGAGCTGGTCCTACGGCAGGCGCTGGTGCGGCCGCCGGGCTTCGCCGGCGCCGTGGTCTCCGGCTTTTACGAGGTCCTGAAGCCTTCGTTCCCGGTCGCCGTGTTCGACGGCATCGGCGAGGCGCTCGCCTGGCTCGGCTTTGGCGATCGCGAGGCGCTGGTCGGGCGCGTGATCGGGCTGCGAGAGCAGGCCGGCGAGGCCGCCGGCGTGCTCGGCTCGCTTCGGCGCTCGCTCTGCGCGTCGCCCTGCCGGCCCGCCCTGGCGGAGGCGGCGCGGGCGCTCCACCTCTCCGAGCGCTCGTTGCAGCGGCACCTGCGGCGAGCCGGCACGACGTTCCAGGCCGAGGTGAACGCCGCGCGGGTGCGCGTCGCCCAGGGGAGGATGCTCACGGGCGACGACAGCCTGACGGCCATCGCGCTCGACGTGGGCTGCGCGTCGGCGCAGCACTTCAGCGCGATGTTCCGCAAGGCGACGGGGCAGAGCCCGAGCGAGTGGCGGGCGCGCGCGCGCGGCGCGCCCCGCCGCGCCGCGCCCAGGAGCGCCGCCGCGTGACCCCTGCACGTCAGGGAGCGTCTTCCCCCGGGCTCCGCAGGAATCGAGCGCAAGCAGCGCCTCGAGCGGAGCGCGGAGGAGCTCGGGCACGCCGTCGAGGAGGGCGTCGCGACGGTGCTGTCGCGGATCGCGCAGGAGAGCTTCCTGTGCTCTGCCGGAGCTCGTCCGGCGGCGGTCAGCGCGGCCCGGGGAGATCTTTGCCCATGCACACGCTGAGCGGCGAGCCCAGGTACTCGCCGAACGGCGGGATCTCCACGAAGCCCGCGCGGCGGTAGAGCGCGAGCGCCTCGGGCTGCCTCACCCCGGTCTCGAGCACGAGGCGCGTCCGGCCGAGGGCCAGCGCCTGCTCCTCGAGCGCGCGGAGGATGGCGCCCGCGATGCCGCGTCCGCGCGCTTCCGGGACCACGTACATGCGCTTGATCTCGGCGGCCGTCGCGTCGAGGGCGCGCACGGCGCCGCAGCCCACGGGCACCTCCCGCGCGTACGCCACGAGGAAGGCGCCGCGCCCCGGGGCGACCTCCGCTGCATCCAGCCGGAAATGGGTCGCTCCCTCCTCGGGGTACCGCTCGGTGAGCTCCGCGTTTAGCCGCCCGATCAACGAGAGCGCTACGGAGGAGAGCAGATCTTCGGCCCGGATCACCGCGGGCAGCGCGCGCGACGCCATGCCGCCTCTAGAGCATGGTTTGCAGGCGGGGGGAAGGCCGCGCCGTCGCAATCCACCTTCGCCTCGATGGACAGGAGGGCCATCAACCACGACCGCACGATGCCTGTCCGGACACGGACCCAGCGCTCAGGCGGGCCCTGCTGGCATCGGCCCGCGAGCTCTACTCGAGCCTTCGATGCCGGACGTCATCATGACGAAGAGCGATCGCCGGCACCGCAACTTCGTCTGATCCGTGCCGTGACGTCGCGAGGAACAGCGCAATGTGGGGCGTAACGGCAACCCACAGCCAAACGCATTTTAATCAGCGTGCAGCGCGCGCAGCGTGGCTGTATGTTGGGACGGCCGCTAGGAGAGAGCTTGACTTTAGGATCGAGTTTGGATTTCCTAACATATGGAGAGGATTGGAGGATGGCATGCGGCACGCAGGGGGCGCGGCCCCGGACATCGGCCCCGCGACCCTGAACCCGGACATCGGGCCCGCGACCCTGAAGCGGATCACCCGTCACCTGATGCCGCTCTTCTGCCTGATGTACCTGATCGCGTACATCGACCGGCAGAACGTCTCCTACGCCAAGCTGGAGATGGTGGGCGCCCTGGGCCTCACCGAAGCCGCCTACGGCCTCGGCGCCTCGCTGTTCTTCCTCGGCTACTTCCTGTTCGAGGCGCCGGCCAACCTGATCCTCGTCCGCGTCGGCGCCCGGGTCTGGTTCAGCCGGATCATGGGCACCTGGGGTCTCGTCACCATCGCGCTGGGGTTCACCCAGAGCCCGGCCATGTTCTTCGTCCTGCGCTTCCTGCTGGGCGTGGCGGAGGCCGGGTTCTTCCCGGGCGTGCTCTATGTCCTGACCCTCTGGTACCCGCAGGCGCACCGCGCCCGCATGATCGGCGCCTTCATGATGGCCAGCGCCGTGGCCAACGCGGTGGGTTCCGTCATCGGCGGCGCGCTGCTCGACCTCGACGGCCTCCTGGGGCTGGCTGGCTGGCAGTGGGTGTTCGTGGCCACCGGCGCTCCCGCCGTCCTGCTCGCGCCGTACGTCCTCTGGCGCCTGCCGAGCCACCCCGAGCAGGCCGGCTTCCTCACCCCCGACCAGAAGGCCTGGCTCGCCAGTACCCTTGCCGCGGAGCCCCGCCAACAGGCGGAAGGCTCCCCCTGGCGGGCCTTGCTGGATATACGAGTGATGGCGCTCGCCGGACTGTATGTCGGTTTGCCGCTCGGCGCTTACGGCCTCAGCTACTGGCTGCCCACCCTCGTGAAGGGCTTCGGCGCCTCCAACATCCAGAACGGCTTCATCAACGTCATCCCCTGGGTCTTCGTCGCCTTGGCGCTCTGGTGGGTGCCGCGCCATGCCGCCCGCAACGGCGTCAGCGCCTGGCACATCTCCGGCCCCATGCTGCTGGGCGCCCTCACCCTGGTGCTGAGCGTGGTCGTGCCGGGCGCAGCGCCCAAGTTCGCCCTGCTATGCGTCGCCGCCGCCGCCATCTTCGCCGGCCAGCCGGTGTTCTGGAGCGTGCCCCAGAAGATCCTCGCGGGCCCGCACGCCGCCGCCGGCATCGCCGCCATCAACTCGGTGGGCAACCTCGGCGGATTCGTGGCCCAGAACGTGGTGCCGCGCATCTACGACGCGACCGGCAGCCAGCTCGCCCCCATGCTGTTCCTGGCCGGCTGCCTCATCATCGCCGGCGTCAGCATCCAGGTGCTCGTCCCCCGGCTGGCAGACTGGTAGGGCGCCGGCGGAATCAGCCGGACGCGCCGAGCGTGCCGGTGGCGAACGCCCTCTTCCGCGTTCGCCCTGCGATTCGCATTTCGCAGGTCGTGGCTGTGGAGTGAAGGCGGCGCCTTCGATGCGTGAATCAATGGTGGAGATGGCGTCGCTTTTTCCGTGGGTGGTGGATCGCATTCGATGTGCCGCATCGGCCGGTTGAAGACGAGGCTCGACCATCGAGGAGCTTGACATTTGAATCGCTTTTTGATTCCCTAGCCCAGTTGTTCTTCGGAACGCCTGAGGCGTAGTTTTGCACGCTACCTGCAGCGCGCTGCGCGCTTAGGACGCCGCGGTGAGAATGCAGAATGCGCCAATGCATTGATAGCGCGGGCTGCGGAATTCGATTTTGGCACTGATGCGCGTTGGAGGTCCTCATGCACCTAAAGAACTGGCCTGCTGTCCTTTCGCTCTCGGTCATCTCTGTCCTCCCCGCCGCGGTGTATGCCAGCGACCCCGCTAACCTTCCCGTTCCGCCCGCGGGTTTCGATGCCAAGAACCCCGGCATTCCCCATGGGAAGGTGGACGTCTCCGTCAGCTATCCGACCCGGAACTACGGAATGCGGAAAGTGACGGTTTATACGCCGCCGGGGTATTCGACGGACCGGAAATATCCTGTCGTTTACCTGCATCATGGAATCGGCGGCAATGAGGTTTCCTGGATCGGCCAGGGGAGCAACGAAGGCAATGCCGACAACATCATGGACTATCTGTACTCGAAGAACATGGCCAAGCCCATGATCGTCGTGATGCCCAGCGGCAAGATGGACGGAGCGGACGATTTCGCGCGCTTCGCGAATTTCGGGGACGTCCTGCTCAACGACCTGATCCCCTGGGTCGAGAGGACGTATTCCGCCGCGACGGATGCCGATTTGCGGGCCATCTCCGGCCTGTCGATGGGCGGGGGGCAGACCTTCAACTTCGGGTTCCCTAATACCGATGTTTTCCACTACATCGGGCCGTATTCGGCTGCGCCCAACACCCAGCAGCCAAGTCAGACCATCAAGGATGTGGCTGCGGTCAAGGAGAACGTGAAGCTCATCTTCATCTCTTGCGGGAGTACGGACGGGCTGATCGGCAATAGCAAAAATTATCACGACTTCCTGGACGAGAACAACATCGACCATATTTACCAGATCGAGCCGAATGAAGGCCATACCAAGACCGTCTGGAACCGCAGCTTTTACAACTTCGCCCAACGCATTTTCCTCGACGATGGCGCGACGGGCGGCGGCGGGGCCGGCGGCGGCGGCGGCGGCGGGGCCGGCGGCGGCGGCGGGGCGGGCGGCGGCGGGGCGGCCGGCGGCGAGGCGGGCGGCGGCGGGGCGGGCGGGGCCTCGGGCGACGGCGGTAGTGCAGGGGACGGAGGCGGAAACGGCGGGGGCGCGACCGGAGGTGATGCCGTCACGACAGGCGGTTCTCCAGCGACTGGCGGGCAGGTCGCGAGCAGTGGGAGCAGCGGCACCGACGAAGGTACGCCTCCGACGGACGACTCTGGCTGCAGCTGCTCGGTCCCCGGGTCCAACCCCGGAACGCCGCCTTGGCGCTTCGGGCTCTATCTTGCGGCAATCGGCGCCGTCCTCTTCAGAGCGCGAGCAAGACGGAATCAAGGCTGATCCGTCGAGCGTCGCTCCGTGCGGCTTCACGCGAGGAGCCACAGGCGTCTTGCCGGCACCGTCGACCGGTGCCGGACTCGGCCGGCGAGCGAGGCAGATCGTCGAGACCCTTCGGGCTCCTCTCTACCTCGATAACCTCTTCACGAGCTGGCTCCACCTCGGGATCGAGGAGTAGCGGTCGCTGATCTTCCTCGTGCTCGTGGTCGCCGGGCAGGCCCCGGCGCTCTTCGTCGCGCGGACGCCGCCCGGATCCCGTGGACCTAGGTCGGCGTCGTCTGGATTTGCTGCCTCACCTGGCTGCCGATCGACGAGCTCTTGCCGCGGAGGGAGGGCTCGGAACGTCGCCCTTCCCCAGGGCGAGCCGCGCGCCCCCGGGACAGGGATCGTGGTCCCCGTTCATTTTTCCTGTCCGGAGGGCGGGCCCTCGGTCGTCAGGCCTTCGGAGGCGGCGGGCAGCGTGCCCGTCGGCCTCCGGGAGGACTGAACCATGAAGCTCTACATCGTCCCGGGGTCGCCCAACTGCCGCAAGGTCCAGGCTGTCGTCCACGAGCTGTCCCTACCGGTCGAGACGGTCGTCGTCGATTTCACCAGGGGCGAGCACAAAGGGCGCGAGTATCTGGCGATCAACCCGAACGGCCTCGTCCCGAGCCTCACCGACGGCGAGCTGCGCCTGTGGGAGTCGAACGCGATCATGCAGTACCTGGCCGACGCGCACGGCGAGACCTCGCTGTTCCCCCGCGACCCTGCGCGGCGCGCCGACGTGGTCCGCTGGCAGTGCTGGGAGCTCGCGCACTTCGGGAGAGCGCTCGGCACGGTGCTGCTCGAGCGGCTGTTCAAGCCGTTCATGGGCGCGGAGCCCGATGAGTCGAGCGCGGCGCGCGGCCTCGAGCAGCTCCGGCCGCTCGCGGCGCTGCTCGACGCGCACCTCGCGGGGCGGCCCTTCGTCACCGGGAGCGCGATCACGCTCGCCGACTACTCCCTCGGTTGCCAGCTCCCGCTGGCGGACCTCGGTCGCGTCGACCTCGGGCCGTACGCGAACATCCGCGCATGGCTCGGTCGGCTCGACGAGCGGGAGGCGTGGCGCGCGACCGCGACGCCCGTCGCGACGCGGCAAGCGCTGGAGCAGGTGACCCGGGCGCGTCAACCGAGGTAAGGAGGGGCTCATCCATGAAGAACGCCACCGGCGCGGAGCTCTTCGCGCGCCTCGCCGACCGATGGCTGCTGGAGCCGGGGGTCACGAAGAGCACGATGATGGGCTTTTCGTGCCTCCGCCTCGGCGGCATGTTCTTCGCGTCGGTGGATCGCGAGGGGAAGCACCTGATCGTGAAGCTCCCGGAGGGACGCGTCGCGTCCGCGGTCGCCGCCGGAGAAGGGTCGGTCTTCGCGCCCAATGGGCGGGTCTTCCGCGAGTGGCTCGCAGTGCCGCTCGCGCGCGCCGATCGGTGGGAGGGGTACGTGGGCGCGGCGCATGCGTTCGCGCGCGGGGACGCGTCCTGATCTACGCGCTCCTCATCCACAGCGCGCGCCCCGAGGACGATCCGCTGCCCGCGGCGGAGGAGCGCGCGATCCTGAGCCGCCACCGCGCGCTGCAGGCCGAGGCGATCGCGCGCTCCGAGCTGCTCAGCGTGGCGCGGCTCGACGGGCGTGACAAGGCGCGCACGGTGCGGGTGAAGGGCGAGAAGGCCTCGGTCACCGACGGACCCTACATGGAGACCAAGGAGTGGCTCGTCGGCTTCTACCTGGTGGAGTGCGCCGACGAGGCCACCGCGCTGGCGCGCGCGCGGCAGATCTGCCCGGAGGATGGATCCGTCGAGATCCGCCCCGTCAACTGGCAGCGCACGCCGTGAGCGCCACCGACGAGATCGCGACGCTGCTCCGCCGCGCGTACCCGGCGGCGCTCGCGCGGCTCCTCCGCGTCACGCGCGATCTCTCCGCGGCCGAGGACGCCGTGCACTCGCGCGCTACCCGTATGCCCACCTGGTCCACGGCGCCCTGCTCGCCGACGCAGGGAGGGTGGAGCCAGCCGTCGCGGCGCTCGAGCGAGCGCGCGACCTCGCGATCAACGATGCCGAGCGCGCTCAGATCGAGCAGCGGATCGAGGCGCTCCGCCCGAGCACCCGATGACGCGCCGCCGCGGGTAATGCCTCGCGCGGCGACATGGCCATGGCTACGGTGCGGTGCTGCCGCTACTCGGAGCGCTGCGCGCCGAGCGGCGCCTCGCCGGATTCAGGGCCGAGGCGCTCGACCTCGCTCCAGAGGGCGTCGAGATCGAGCGTGAGCCCCTCGAGGCCCGGCACGCCGGAGACAACGCCGTCTGCCGCGGCGCGCGCGTGCACGTACCGGCCGTCCGCGCCGAGCTCCAGGAGATCGAGCGTCGCTGCCTGCGGGTCGATGAGCCAGTACCAGCGCACCCCGAAGAGCGCGTATTCGTGCAGCTTCTCCACGCGGTCCCGGCGCGCGTCGCGCGGCGAGGGAGAGAGCACCTCGACCATGATGTCGGGCGGGAGGTGGAGCACGCCGCGGCGCGGCGGCTTGCGGCTCCCGGGCAGGTACGCGGAGGCGTCGGGCTTGCGGCCCGACGAGGAGGTCACGGCAAACTTCGCCTCGGAGCCCAGCACCAGCCCGCCCCGCGCGATCAGCCAGCTCCGGAGCACCCCGATGACCCAGGCCACGATGACCTCGTGAACCGCGTCCGGCACCTCTTCCTCCGCGAGCACGCCGTCCACGAGCTCGCCAGGCTCGTCTTCCGGCAGGCTGGTCCAGTCGGCCAGGGTCAGCCTCGGCCTGGCCGGCGCCTCGCTGACCGCGGTCTGCTGACGGATGACGACTGCGCCCTGCACCATGACGACGGGTCCAGCGTAGCACGCCGTCGCCGGTGTCCCCGGAGCATCGCCCGGGCCCAGCGGCGGCCCGGCGCTCCCCGCCCTCCCGCTTCCGCCCCGCGGCCGCCCCGGCTACCCTCGGCCGGATGTTTCACCCCGTCGTCGACCGGTGGTTCCAGGGGCGCTTCGGCGCCCCCGCCCCCGCGCAGGAGCGCGCCTGGCCGGTCATCGCGGCCGGCCGCGACACGCTGATCTGCGCGCCGACCGGCGCCGGCAAGACGCTCGCCGCCTTCCTCTTCTGCCTCGACCGGCTCGTCCGCGACGCGGCGCGGGGCGCCCTCGAGGACCGCACCGACGTCCTGTACATCTCGCCGCTCAAGGCGCTCTCCCACGACGTCCACCGCAACCTCGAGCAGCCCATCGCCGAGATCTCGGCGGCCATGCGGGAAGCGGGCCTGCCCGCGCCGGGCATCCGCGCCGTCGTGCGCACCGGCGACAGCCCGGCGCAGGAGCGGCGCGCCATGGCCGCCCGGCCGCCGCACGTGCTCGTCACCACGCCGGAGTCGGCGTTCATCCTGCTGACGAGCGAGTCGGGGCGGCGCGCGCTCGCCGGGGTGCGCACCGTCATCGTCGACGAGGTCCACGCCGTCGCCGGGGACAAGCGCGGCGCCCACCTCGCGCTCACGCTCGAGCGGCTCGAGGACCTCGTGACCTCCCGCGGCGGCGCCCGGCCGCAGCGCGTGGGCCTCAGCGCCACGGTGCGCCCGATCGAGATCGCCGCCCGGCTCGTCGCCGGCGCGCGCGAGCTGCCCGAGATCGTCGACGTCGGGCAGCGGCGGGACCTCGACCTCGCCGTCGAGGTGCCCCGCGACGAGCTCGGCGCGGTCTGCACGAACGAGCAGTGGGCCGAGCTCTACGACCGCATCGCGGCGCTCGCGGGGGAGGCGCGCTCGACCCTGGTCTTCGTCAACACGCGCCGCCTGGTCGAGCGGGTCGCGCACGCGCTCGCCGAGCGGATCGGCGAGGACGTCGTCGCGGCCCACCACGGCAGCCTCTCGCGGGCCCGGCGGCTCTCGGCCGAGCGGCGGCTCAAGGCGGGGGAGCTCCGCGTCGTGGTCGCGACCGCGTCGCTCGAGCTCGGCATCGACGTGGGCGCGGTCGACCTCGCCTGCCTCGTGGGCTCGCCGCGGTCGATCAACGTCGCCCTCCAGCGCATCGGCCGCTCGGGCCACGCGCTCGCGGCGACGCCGCGCGGGCGGCTCTTCCCGCTGACGCGCGACCAGCTCGTCGAGTGCGCGGCGATCGTGCGCGCGGCGCGGCGCGGGGAGCTCGACCGGATGACGTCGCGCGAGGGGCCGCTCGACGTGCTGGCGCAGCAGATCATCGCCGCGTGCGCGTGCGAGGAGCGGGACGAGGAGGGGCTCTACGCGCTCGTCCGCCGGGCCGCGCCGTACGAGGGCCTGTCGCGCCGCGAGTTCGACGCGATCGTGGCCATGGTGTCGGGCGGCGCCGCGGGCTCGGGCGGCGAGGGCGCCTCCGCGGCCCGGGGCGGGCGGCAGCGGGCCGGGTCGCTCGTCTACCGCGACGCCATCGGGGGCCGGCTGCGCGGGCGGCGCGGCGCGCGGCTCGCGGCGCTCACGTCGGGCGGGGCGATCCCGGACCTCGCGGCCGTCGACGTGGTGCTCCAGCCCGACGGCACGAAGGTCGGCACCCTCGACGAGGACTTCGCGATCGAGTCGTCCGCCGGCGACGTGTTCCTGCTGGGCAACACCTCGTGGCGCGTGCTCCGGCTGGAGGGCGGGCAGATGTGGGTCGAGGACGCCCACGGCGCCGCGCCGACGGTGCCGTTCTGGCTCGGCGAGGCGCCCGCGCGCACGCCGGAGCTCTCGGCCGAGGTCGCGGCGCTCCGCGCCGAGGTCGCCGCGCGGCTCGAGGAGGAGCGGGCCGAGGCCGGCCGGCCGGCGGCGCGGCGCGGCGAGGGCGGGGGCGAGGACGCGCGCGCGGCGAGATCGCGGGCCGCGCGCTGGCTCATGCAGGAGTGCGCGCTCGACGCGCGCGGCGCGCTGCTCGTGCGCGACTACATCGAGGCGGGGCGCGCGGCGCTCGGCGCGGTCCCGGGCGGCGCGACCGTGGTGGTCGAGCGCTTCTTCGACGAGGCCGGCGGGCAGCAGATCGTCGTGCACACGCCGCTCGGCGGCAAGGTGAACCGCGCGCTCGGGCTCGCGCTCCGCAAGCGCTTCTGCCGCTCGTTCGACTTCGAGCTCCAGGCGGCGGCGACCGACGACGGCGTGCTGCTCTCGCTCTCGGCGGAGCACGGGCTGCCGATCGAGGACGTGCTCGATCTCGTCCGCCCCGAGGGCCTCGAGGAGGTGCTCGTCCAGGCGGCGCTCCAGGGCCCGATGTTCCGCACGCGCTTCCGCTGGGCCGCGTCCCGCGCGCTCGCGCTGCTCCGCTTCCGCGGGGGGCGGCGGGTGCCGCCGGCGCTCCAGCGCATGCGCGCCGACGACCTCCTGCTCTCGATCTTCCCCGAGCAGCAGGGGTGCCAGGACAACCACGGGCTCTTCGCGCACGTCGAGCCGCCGGACCACCCGCTCGTCCGCGAGGCGCTGCGCGACTGCCTGACCGAGCTCATGGACGTCGAGGGGCTGCGCAGCCTGCTCGTCGGCCTGCGCAGCGGGGCGATCCGGGTCGTCGCGCTCGACACGCCGGAGCCGAGCGTCTTCTCGCACGAGATCCTGAACGCGAACCCCTACGCGTTCCTCGACGACGCCCCGCTGGAGGAGCGGCGGGCCCGCGCGGTCCGGGTGCGGCGCGGGCTCCCGGCGGAGGTGTCGGAGCGGCTGGGCGGGCTCGATCCCGAGGTCATCGCCGAGGTCGTCGCCGAGGCGCGGCCGGAGGTGCGCGACGCGGACGAACTGCACGAGCTCCTGCTCGACCGGGTGGCGCTCCCCGCCGACGAGGGGATCCGGAGCGGCTTCGCGCGGCTCTTCGAGGCGCTCTGCGCCGCGGGGCGGGCGGCGGAGGTGCGCGCCCCGCGCGACGCCGGCGCGGGGTCGCCGGCCGCGCCGCGCTGGGTCGCGACGGAGCGGCGGCCGCTTGTCGAGGCGATCTGGCCGGGGGCCGCGTTCGCGCCCGACGTCGCGGTGCCGCCCGCGCTGCGCCCGGAGGGCGGGGGCGAAGATCGCGGCGCCGCGATCACGGCGCTCGTGCGCGGCTTCCTGAGCGCCGCGGGGCCGATCTCGACCGCGGAGCTCGCGCGGCGGCTCGACGTGCCCGCGGACGAGGCGCTGTCGGCGCTCGCGCGGATCGAGCTCGCGGGCGGCGCGCTGCGCGGGCGCTTCCTGCGGGGCGCGCCGGCGCAGGGCGAGGCGGGTGCACCGGGCGATCTGTGCGATCCGTGCGATCCGTGCGATCCGTCGATCGAGTGGTGCGACCGCCGCCTCCTCGCGCGCATCCACCGCCGCACCGTCACGGGCCTGCGCAAGGCGATCGAGCCGGCGACCGCGGCGGAGCTCATCCGGTTCCTCCTCGCGTGGCAGGGCGTGGCGCGGGGCACCCAGGCGCGCGGGCCGGGGGGCCTCGGGCGGGTGATCGAGCAGCTGCAGGGCTTCGAGCTCGCCGCCGGGGCGTGGGAGAGCGAGGTGCTGCCCGCGCGCGTGGCCGGTTACGACGAGGGGCTGCTCGACGCGCTCTGCCTGTCCGGCGAGGTGGCCTGGGGCCGCGTGGTCCCGCGCGACGCGTCGGCGCCCACGCGCGCGGCGCCGATCACGCTGGCCCTGCGGCGCGATCTTCCGTGGCTGCTCGCGCCGCGGGAGGCCGAGGGCGAGCCGCCGCCGGCGTCGCTCTCGGAGCCGGCGCAGGGCGTGCTGTCGTTCCTCGCGCGCGCGGGCGCGTCGTTCTTCGACGACATCGCCGCGGGCGCGGGCCGGTCCAGGGCCGAGGTCGAGGAGGCGCTCTGGGAGCTCGTCGCCGCCGGGCTCGTGACCGGCGACGGCTTCGCGGCGCTGCGCTCGCTGCTCGGCGGCGGCGCGGGCGCGGCCGTCGCGCTGGGCGCCGGCCGCTTGCGGGGCGGGGCGCGCCGGGCGGGGCCGGTCGCGTCGGGCCGGTGGTCGCTCCTGCGGACGCGCCCGGACGCGCCCGGCGCCGGCGCCGGCGGGGACGGGGCCGACGGCCTCGACGTGGTCGAGGCGCTCGCGCACCAGTACCTCCGCCGCTACGGCGTGGTCTGCCGCGAGCTGCTCGCGCGCGAGCCGCGGCCGCCGGCGTGGCGCGACCTCCTGCGGGTCTACCGGCGGCTCGAGATGGCGGGGCAGATCCGGGGCGGCCACCTCATCGCCGGCTTCGTGGGCGAGCACTTCGCGCTGCCCGAGGCGCTCGACGGGCTCCGCGCCGTCCGGCGCGAGCCCCCGTCCGGCGAGATCGTCCAGCTGTGCGCGTGCGATCCGCTGAACCTCGTGGGCATCGTCACGCCGGGGCCGCGCATCCCGGCCGCGCTCGGTCACGTCGTGATCTACCGCGATGGAGTCCCGCTCGCGCCCATCGCCCCCGCGGCGGGCGAGCGGCCCCGGGCGCAGGCCGCGTTCTCGCGAGCAGCGGTGTGAGCTCTCCGCCGCGCTCCTCGCCTCCTCCGCTACAGCGTTGAGCGGCGGCCCGCGGATTCAAAGAAACCTCGCGCTCGCGCCGTTTATATACTCGAGGGATGCGTTCACTCAACCATGGCACTCATGTTCGCGCCCTCGTGCTGCTCTCGATCGCCGCCCTCGGCGCCGCGGCCTGCTCGCCCAAGGTGAGGAATTACGGCGATGGAAGCGGCGGTGTCGGCGAGGGGGGCGGCGGCGGCAGCGCTGGCGGAGGTGAGCCCGCCGCCGGCGGCGGCGGAGGCGGCGGCAGCCGCGGCGACGGCGGCGGCGGCGGCGAGGGGGGCGCCGCGGCGGAGCCGGGGCGGCTTCGATGGGCGATCCAGATCGGCGAGAACGGCTTCGACTCGGCCGCGAGCGTCGCCGTGGACCCCGAGGGGAACCCGATCGTCATCGGGCGGTTCGCCGGCGCGATCGATCTCGGCGGCGGCCCCATCGTCGCGCAGGACGGCTCCGCGTCGTACCTCGCGAAGTTCGATGGAGACGGCAAGCACCTCTGGAGCAGGTCGTTCGGTTTGAGCCTCCCCGGCGGCCAGCACGTCGCGCACGGCCCCGGCGGCGGGCTCTTCGTGGGCGGGAGCTATTTCCAGAACCTCGATTTCGGCGGCGGCCCGCTGCCCCAGAACAACGGCGGGCTCGGGCTCGCGAGGTTCGAGAGCGGCACAGGCAACCACGTCTGGAGCAAGGGGTTCGGCGATCAGTACGTGAAAGAGCTCGAGTACGTCGCCGTCGACGGGCAGGGCGCGGTCCTCATCTCCGGGACCCTCGGCGGCACGGCGGATTTCGGCGGCGGGCCGGTCGGCGACGCCATCAGCGGCAATGCGGTCTATGTCGCGAAGCTGGACGCGGACGGCAATCACGCCTTCACGCTCTACATCGATGATGGCAGGGCGTCGCTCGCGGCGGGCGGGCTGGCCGTGGACGGAGAGGGCAACGCCGCGATCGCCGGCACGTTCGATCAGAGCTTCAACCTCGACCCGATGAGCGCGCCGCCCCTCGCCTCCAAGGGGGGACGCGACATCTTCTTTGCCAAGGTCGGCCCGAAGGGCGGGCTGCTCTGGCAAAAGGCGTTCGGCAACAGTCTTTACGACGCGGCCTCTCAAGTGGCCTTCGACGCAGCAGGGAATGTGTTCCTGGCCGGGATGTTCCAGGGGAGCGTCGATTTCGGCGGCGGGCCGCTCGTCGCGCTCGGCACGAAGCCGAACTTCTTCGTCGCCAAGTTCGATCCGGCGGGAAACCACCTGTACAGCCGCGGATTCGGCGACTCCGAGCTGCAGGAGGTCGCGTCGCTCGCCGTGGATCCAGCGGGCAGCGCGGTCGTCACGGGGACGTTCCTCGGGAGCATCGATTTCGACGGCACCGCGCTCGAGAGCCAGGGCACGAAAGAGGACCGCAACGGGTATCTCGGCGGGGGAGACATCTTCATCGCGAAGCTCGGGATCGACGGCAAGCACCTCTTCAGCCGTCAGATCGGCGATCCCGACATGCAGATGGCGGGGGGCGTGGCCCTCGGCCCCAAGGGCGAGGTGTTCGCCGTCGGATCGTTCCGCGGCACCGTGGATTTCGGCGGCGGCCCCTTGACCACGCGCGGCGAGACCGACGGCTACCTGGTGAAGCTCGACCCCTGAGCGACGCGCGGCGCGGGAGCCGCCGCGCCGCCGGAGCAGCGCCCGGCTCCGAGCGCCGAGGCGCGGGCCTCCCGCGCTCCGGCGATCGCGGCCTCGGCGTGCCTGAGCGCACGTTGCGCCCCAACGCTGATGCGTCAATATCCGTTCGCTGCACGCGCTCGGGGGGGCGTTCCTGGTCATCTGAGGCCGCCGACATGTGGATTGCCCATCCAGCGCTTCGCCAACCCTCCAGCCAACCCTCCAACTCGGTCAGCTGTTCCCGCAGTCGGCTCAGGGTGTTCTGGACATCCTGGGCCGCGCTCCTCGTGGCGCTTTTGCAGTGCGCTGCGTGCGACAAGGAGGCAGCGCCCCAGCCTGAAGGCGCGAAGGGGGCGAAGACGGCGCCGAGCGCCAAGGAGGTGACGCTCGCCCCGGTGACAGAGCTCGTCGTTGAACAAACCATCGACATCTCCGGGACCCTGGACGCCGATGAGCAGGTGACGGTCGGGGCCAAGGTGCCAGGCCGCCTCGCATCGATAGCGGTCGATCTGGCGAGCCCGGTCGAGAAAGATCAGGTCGTCGCGCAGCTGGAGACGAGGGATTACGAGCTGCGCATCGAGCAGGCCGCGGCCGCGCTGGCGCAGAGCCGCGCTCAGCTCGGCTTGCCTCAGGACGGGCCTGATGGCGAGCTCGACGTCGAGAGCGTCGCGATCGTGAGGGAGGCCCTCGCGACGTTCAAGGAGGCGCAGGCCAACCTGGTGCGCGCGCGGAGCCTCGCCAAGGAAGGGCTGATGTCGGGCATGGACCTCGACGCGGCCGAGGCGGCGGCGGTCCGCGCGGAGACGGCCGTGCAGTCGGCGCGCGAGGAGGTGCGGATCCGGAAGGCGGCGGTGCGCCAGCGGCGCTCGGAGCTGAGCATGGCGCGGCAGCAGCTCGCGGACGCGGTGGTGCGGTCGCCGATCGACGGCGTCGTCCAGGTGCGGCGGGCGAGCGTGGGCCAGTTCCTCGCCGCGGGGGCGCCGGTCGCGGACATCGTCCGCGTCGACCCGCTGCGGCTGCGCGTGGCCATCCCGGAGACCGAGGCGGCCGCCGTGCGCGCCGGGCAGCAGGTGCGCGTCACCGTCCCGGGGGACAGCGCCGTCTACGCGGGGACGGTCGCGCGCCTCGCGCCCGCGATCGACCCGCAGAGCCGCACGCTGCTCGTGGAGAGCGACATCAAGAACCCCGGCCACCTGCGGCCGGGCAGCCTGGTCACCGCGCAGATCGTCGTGACCTCGAAGCCGGGGCCGTCGGTGCCCGCGACCGCCATCGTCCGGTTCGCCGGCCTCGCGAAGGTGATCACCGTCGAGGACGGCAAGGCGAAGGAGAAGCAGGTCGTCACCGGGAAGACCGCCGGGGATCGCGTCGAGATCGTCTCCGGCCTCGCGGTGGGCGAGTCGGTCGTCGCCCGCCCCGGCTCGCTCCAGCAGGGGCAGCCGGTGCGCGTGGTGGAGGGGAGCTAGATGCAAGCGCTCGCCAGGATCTGCATCCAGCGGCCCGTGTTCGCCGCGATGCTGGGGCTCGCCCTCATCGTCGTCGGCGCCGTGGCGTACTTCCGGCTGGGCGTGGATCGCTTCCCCGCCGTGGACCTGCCGACGGTCTCGGTCCGCACCACGCTCCCCGGCGGCGCGCCCGAGGACGTCGAGGCGGAGATCACCGAGGAGATCGAGGAGGCGGTCAACACGGTCGAGGGGATCACCGAGCTCCGCTCGATCTCGTCGAGCGGCAGCTCCATCGTCATCGCCACCTTCAACCTGGACCGGGACGTCGACTCGGCGGCGCAGGACGTGCGCGATCGCGTGCAGGCGGCGCTGCGCCGCCTGCCGGTGGGCACGGATCCTCCCGTCATCGCGAAGCAGGACAACGACTCGACCCCGGTGATGACGATCGCCCTCTCCGCCGATCGCTCGATCCGGGAGCTCACCGAGATCGCCGACAAGCTCGTGCGCGTGCAGCTCGAGCGCTCCTCGGGCGTCGGCGAGGTGCGCGTCGTCGGCGGGCAGGAGCGCGCGATCAAGATCTGGCTCTCCGCCGATCGGCTCGCCGCCTACGGCCTCCCGGTCACCGCCGTCCGCGAGGCCATCGTCCAGCAGAACGCGAACATCCCCGCGGGCAACGTCACGGGCAAGGAAGAGGAGCGGACGCTGCGCACGATGGGTCGCCTCGAGCACGCGGGCGATTTCAACAACCTCGTCGTCGGGAACGTCGACGGGAGGCCCATCCGGGTGCGCGACATCGGCCGCGCCGAGGACGGCACCTACGAGCAGCGGTCGCTCGCGCGCCTCGACGGGAGGCCCACCGTCGTCCTCGACGTCGTGCGGCAGTCGGGCGCGAACACGGTCGCGGTGATCGAGGCCGTGAAGGCGAACGTGGCGAAGCTCTCCGACCAGCTCCCCTCGGACGTGAAGCTCGAGGTGATCCGCGACCAGTCGGGCTACATCTACACCGCGCTGCACGAGATCAACGTGCACCTCGTCCTCGGCAGCTTCCTGGCGTGCGCGGTCGTGCTCCTGTTCATGAGGTCGTGGCGCTCCACGATCATCGCGGGGGTCGCGATCCCGACGTCGGTCGTGGCGACGTTCGGCATGATGTGGGCGCTCGACTTCACGCTGAACAGCGTGACGATGCTGGCGCTCGTCCTGATGGTGGGCATCGTCATCGACGACGCCATCGTCGTCCTCGAGAACATCTTCCGCTTCGTCGAGGAGAAGAAGATGGACTCCTTCGAGGCGGCCAGGGCCGCCACGCAGGAGATCGGGCTGGCCGTGCTCGCGACGACGCTGTCGCTCGTCGTCATCTTCGTCCCCGTGTCGTTCATGTCGTCGATCTCGGGGCGGTTCTTGTTCCAGTTCGGGATCACGGCCACCGTCGCGATCCTCGTGAGCCTGCTCGTCAGCTTCTCGCTGACCCCGATGATGAGCGCGCGCCTGCTCCGCAAGGAGGCGAGCCGCGCTCACGGGTCGGGCGAGGCGGGCGGCGAGGGCCAGGCGGCGACGCGCACGGGCTTCTACGGGCGGCTCGAGGCCAAGTACATGGGCGCCCTCGCGTTCGCGATGCGGCACCGCGCGCTCGTCGCTGTCGGCGCCCTCCTCGTGACGGCCTCGGCGGTGCCGCTCTACGGGCTCGTGAAGCAGGAGTACATCCCCTCCGGCGCGGACGACGCGGAGTTCGAGATCCGCGTGTCGGCCCCGCTCAACGCCAGCATCGGCGCGATGGACGACGTGATGCGGCGGATCAGCGACGACGTGCGCTCGGTGCGCGGGGTGCGCAGCGTGCTCGCCACGGCGGGCGGCGGCTTCGTCGGCGGCGTCAGCTCGGGCGAGGCCTTCGTCCGGATCGCCCCGCACGACGAGCGCACGTTCTCCCTGACGCGGCTGTTCCGGGAGACGTTCTCCGGCAACCCCCTCCGCGCGTTCAAGGACAACTACGCGCAGAGCGAGGTGATGCAGGAGGTGCGGCGCAAGCTGCGCAAGTACACCGATCTCCGGATCTCGGTCCGCAACGTGCCGTCGTTCAACATCGGCGGCGGGAACTTCGAGATCGACTTCGCGATCCAGGGCCCGGACATCGCGGCGCTCGAGCGCTACGCGAACGAGCTTCGGGACCGGTCCGCGCAGCTCGGCGGCATCGTGGACGCGGACGTGACGCTGAAGATCGACCGGCCCGAGCTGCGGGTGATCATCGATCGCGAGCGCGCCGCGGCGCTCGGGGTCCGGACGGAGGACATCGCGAGCGCGCTGCGCCTGATGGTGGGGGGCGATCAGGAGGTCTCGCGCTTCCGCGACGAGGAGGCCAACGAGAACTACGACGTGCAGCTCCGGCTCGTCGAGGAGGATCGCGATCAGCTGGCGGCCGTCCGCCGGCTCTACGTGCCGCGGACGGCGCGGCCGCAGGCGGCGCCGCAGCCGGGCAGCGCTGGCGCCGCGGCGGGGGCGCCGCTGCTTCGGGGCGACCTGGTGCGCCTCGACAACCTGGTGCGCATCGAGGAGGCGAAGAGCCCGTCGCGCATCGACCGGCTGGATCGCCAGCGGGTCTCGAGCCTGCGGGCCGGCGTGGCGCCCGGCTACGCGCTGGCCGACCGGCTCGAGGCGCTGCGCGGCGCGGCGCGGGAGATGGACATGCCGTCGGCGTACACGACCAGCGTGCGCGGCCGCGGCGCGGAGCTCGAGCGCACGTTCGGCGAGTTCATCTGGGCGTTCCTCCTGTCGATCGTGCTCATGTACATGATCCTCGCGTCGCAGTTCGAGAGCCTCGTGCACCCGGTCACGATCCTGCTCTCGCTGCCGCTGTCGGTGCCGTTCGCGCTCTTGAGCCTGTGGGCGACCGGGAACACGCTGAACCTCTACTCGGCGCTCGGCTTCCTCGTGCTGTTCGGCGTCGTGAAGAAGAACTCGATCCTCCAGGTCGATCACATGAACAAGCTCCGCGCCGAGGGCATGCCGCGGGCGGAGGCGATCCTCCACGCGAACCGCGATCGGCTGCGGCCGATCCTGATGACCACGCTGGCCCTGGTCGCGGGCATGCTCCCGCTCTGGCTGGGCACGGGGCCTGGGGCCGAGGAGCGCCACACGATCGCGGTGGTGGTCATCGGCGGCCAGTCGCTGAGCCTGCTCCTCACCCTGATCGTCACGCCCGTCTCGTACTCGCTGCTCGACGATCTCGCGCACAGCGAGCGCTGGGGGCGCGTCCGGGCGCGCATGGGCGCCTTCCGCGAGCGGACGTCCGCGCGGCTCGGGCGGCTCTTCGCGCGCGCGCGCAGGTCGACGTAGGCGGGGTGGGGCGGTCGGCCCGGGGGCGCCTCAGCCCTTCGCGAGCCCGAGCGCGGCCACGAACACCGCGCCCCAGCCGGCGAGGAAGAACAGCCCGCCGAGCGGCGTGACCGCGCCGAGGACGCGGACGCCGGTCAGGGTCATCACGTAGAGGCTGCCGGAGAAGAGGAGCACGCCGGCCGCGAAGCAGAAGCCGGCGACCGTCGCCGCCGCCCCGCCGGTGCGCGCGGCGAGGTGGGCGGCGAGCGCCAGCGCGAGCGCGTGGACGAGGTGGTACAGCGAGCCCGTCTGCCACCACGAGGCGCGCAGCGCGCCGTCCGGCAGCGCGTCGAGCTTCGACTTGAGGCCGTGGGCGCCGAAGGCGCCGAGCGCCACCCCGAGGAACCCGTAGACACCGGAGAGCAGGAAGAAGAGCCGTTCCATCGGGCGCGGAGCTTAGCCCATGGCCGGAGCGCGTCACGCGGCGCGCGCGGCGTCGACGCAACTGCGGCGCGCTCGCGTCGATGGTCGAGGTGCAGGAGGACGGCGCGTCGACATGGGCAAGCGACACCGCAGGCAGCGATCGGGGACCAGGACGCCGCGCGACGAGCAGGACGACGTCGATCTGATCCTCCGCCACGTATCGCGGCAGTTCCCGCGCGACGTGGCGCGAGGCCTGCTCGGCACGGCCGAGCCCATCGAGCCGCTCGGCTGGGTGGACACGCAGGTCACCGGTCGCCAGCGGCGGCTCGATCGGGCGCTCTCCGTCAGGGTGGGCGGCGAGCGGCGGCTGCTGCACACCGAGTGGACGCTGGCGATGACCGACGAGATGCCCTTCCGCGTGTTCGAGTACAACTGCTTGACGGCGCTGGCGATGGCGGACGAGGCGCGGGCGAGCAAGGGGGCGCCGGCTCCGCGGCTTTCGCCCATCGACAGCGTGGTGGTGGTGCTCTCCGGCCGGGAAGAGCCGTGGCCATCCCACGGCGCTTACAGGACCTCGGCGCCAGGCGAGCCGTTCTCCGGGGTGCAGTTCCGCATCGAGCCGGTCTATCAGCGGACCGTGGCCGAGCTGACGGCGCGGGAGAGCCCGTTCTGGCTGATCTTTGCGCCGCTGGCGGCGGACGCGAACGGGCGGAACCTGACGCACGTAATCGAGGCGATTCGAGCCCGGTCCGGCGAACGTGACTTCGCGGAGCTCGGCGCAGCGATGATGGCGCTCGCCGAGGCGGACAGGCGTGAGCGGGGTCTTGCGGATGTGGTAAAGTCGCTGCTGCCGCGGGAGATCGTCATGCAGAACTCGATTTACAGGGAAGGCAAGGCGGCCGGGCTCAAGGAAGGGCTGGAGAAGGGCGTGGCGCTGCTCGCACACCAGGTCGAGCGGCGGCTGGGGCGCCCCCTCACGGCGGAAGAGCGAGGCCGCCTCTACGGGCGGCTGCACGCCGACGGCCCGGAGAAGGTCGGCGATGTGGTGCTGGACCTCTCCGCGGACGACCTGTCGAGCTGGCTCGCCGCGCCGGCCGACTCCTGACGATCCGGCTGGCCGACGCCGCGCGCCGAGCCAGCACGCCGACGCCGCCCGCGCTCCCGGCCAGCGCGCCGACGCCGCCCGCGCTCCCGGCCAGCACGCCGACGCCGCGCGCCGGCGCTGCGCGAGGCGCGTCAGCCGCCCGGCGCCGGCCGCCGCGGGAAGATCGTCCCCCGGATCTCGGCCATCGACGCGCCGGACATCGCCGCGATGCGGCCGAGGACGACGCGGTTCAGCCGGCCGTCCGGCGGCGCCTTGACCGCCATCACGAACGCGATGTCGACCGCCGCGCCGGCGTGCCTCGCCGCCCGCTCCGCGAGCGCCGCCGCCTCGCCCTCGGAGAGCTCCTGCCGCCGCGCCACGCGGATCTTCACGTAGAGCGCCGCCCGCATCAGCGCGTGATAGCCGTGCATCCACGCCATCCAGCGCTCCTCCGCGCCCCCGGCGAGGGCCCGCGAGAGCGCGTCGTGGCGCCGCTCGATCTCGTCGAGCGGGAGGTTGTCGAGCTCGTTCAGCGCGCCGGGGAACTCCCCCGCGAGCGCGCGGAACACCTCCTTGCCCGGGATCGCCTCGCCGGCCGCCCGCGCGCGCCGCAGCTCCGCGAGCGTGCGGTACTTGCGGGCGAGCTGCGCCAGGATGTCCGGCGAGAGGCGCGCGCCGCCCTCAGGGTCCGCCCCGGAGGTCACAGCCAGCCGTGGGGGAACGCGAGGACGTCGCCGATCGACGCGGCGCCGAGGCACAGCGCGACGAGGCGATCGACCCCGAGCGCGTTGCCCGCCGCCGGCGGCATCCCCTCCTCGAGCGCGCCGAGGAAGCGCTCGTCGATCGGGTAGACCGGCTTGCCCCGGGCCGCCCGCGCCGCCTGATCGGCGAGGAGCCGCGCGCGCTGCTCGACCGGGTCGGTCAGCTCGCCGAAGCCGTTGCAGAGCTCGACCCCCGCGACATAGAGCTCGAACCGCTCGCACACCCGGGGATCGCCCGGCTTGAGCCGCGCGAGCGACGCGAACGGCGCGGGGAAATCGACCAGGAACACCGGGTGCGGCAGCGCCGCGATCGCCGGCTCGACGTCGTCGACGAGCAGGCGAAAGAACCGCTCCTCGTCGCTCGACGCGAGCGCGATCGCGTCGTCCGCGGGCACGCCGGCCCAGCGCGCGAACGCGTCGCCGACGGAGATCCGCGGGAACGGCGGCGTGAGCTGCACCGCCTTGCCCGACACCGAGATCGCGCCGCCCGCGCCGAGCGCGCCCGCGACGCGCTGCACGATCGCCTCCGTGTCGGACATCACCTCGTCCACACCGGAGAAGGCGCGGTACCATTCGAGCATCGTGAACTCCGGGTTGTGCCTGTCCCCGAGCTCGCCGCGCCGGAAGCAGCGCGCGAGCTGGAAGCAGCGCGGGACGCCTCCCGAGAGCAGCCGCTTCATCTGGTACTCCGGGCTCGTGATCAGGAACGTCGGCCGCGCCGCCTCCACCGCGAACGCGTCGAGGTGCAGGTCGAGCCCGGGGGAGGGGACCATGCTCGGCGTCTCCACCTCGAGGAACCCGCGCTCGGCGAACAGCGCTCGCACCGCCGCGAGCGCCGCCGCGCGCCGCGCGAGCGCGAGGCCGAGGCCACGCTGGATCACCCGCTCGGTCTCGCTCGACGGCGGCGCCGCGGCCCCCGAGCGCCCCCGCGGCGGCCTCTGCGGCGCGATCCGCTCGACGAGCCGCGCCGAGGCGAGCGTTCCGCCGGCCGGCGCCCCCTCGACCACCGCGAGATCGCCGATCTCGACCGGCGGCGCGGGCGCGCCCTCCAGCGCGACGCGCAGCGCGCCGAAGGCGTCGCCGAGGACGACGGCGCCCTCCGCGACGTCGAGCACGCGACCGCCGACGCGCACCCTTCCGGGCAGCGTCGCACCGGCGGAGGCGATGTCGCTCGGCGCGAGCGTCGCCGGGGCCCCAGTCAAGACGTCGGTGTGGAGGAGAGTCACAGGATCCTGCGCCGGGTGTGCCGGAGACATATCACGCAAGTTGCCCAAAGACGTTAGGCAAGAAGCCAACGGCCGCTACAGCTCGTTATTTTTCCGGGAGAGCACCGCGCCTCTCCTCCTTGATGAGCCAACGTAAGTCGATACGTTGGTCGCGCTCGTCGGTCCGGCCATGCCGCGCCTCGCGCGAGCGCCGCTCGCAGAAACCCAGCCGGAGAGGAGAATCATGGGACGACAGCTGCTCTTGCTTCCGTTGACCGCACTCGCAACGTTGACCTTTGCGGGGGCCGCTGCCGCGTCCGAGTGGCACACCGTACCGCCGAGCTCGGTGGTGACCGCCCCGTCCCTGCGCGTCGCCGGCGGCGCGCGCAGCGCGGCGGAGGCGTACCTGAAGCGCGCCGTTTCCGAGCTCCGGCTCCAGGGGGTCTCGCTGCGTTATGAGCGCGAGCTCCAGGACGGCGATCACCGCACCGTCCGGTTCGCGCAGTTCCACGCAGGGCTCCCCGTGCTCGGCGGCGCCGCGGCGGTCCACGTCGCCCCGGGGGGCCGCGTGGAGCTCGTGGTGCTCGACGTGGCGCGCGACCTGTCCGTCCCGGCGGCGCCGAAATACCGAGAGGAGGCGGCGCGGAGCGCGGTCGAGGCGACCTACGGGATGAGCCTGCCAGAGCGTCCGAGCGCGGCGCTCGCGGTGTTCCCCGAGGCGGAGACGGGCGGCAAGCTCGTCTGGGTCGTCGACGTCCGGTCGGAGCTCGGCGGCGAGCGCTTCCTCGTGGACGCGCACGCCGGCAAGATCGTCCACCGGCGATCCCTCGCCGTCCACGCGCGCGGGCGCGTCTACCCGATCAGCTCCGCGGTCACGCCAGAGCTCGAGGATCGCGAGCTCGTCGACCTCGACGCGGGGGATCCGCAGACGTTGAGCGGCTGGGGCGGCAACCTCAGGGTGGTGAACTACGTGGATGGCGACCTCATGAGCGGCATCCCGCTCACCCTCGAGCAGAGCGTCGGTCCGAACGCGGGGGAGGACTTCCTCTATGATCCGCCGCGCAGCGCGGACGACGCGCGCGACGAGTTCGCGCAGGTCGGCGTCTATTACCACCTCACCCGGATGCGGGATTACTTCACGACGACCCATCAGCTCGACATGGCGTCGCCGAGCTGGAAGCTCGTCGCGATCGCCAACATGCTGGAGTCGGGCCGGCCGATGGACAACGCGTTCTTCTCGCCGATGGGCTCCGAGGCGCCCTTCAGCGCGCCGAACCTCATCGCCATCGGCCAGGGCTCGTTCTTCGACTTCTCGGACGACTCCGACGTGTTCCTCCACGAGTTCACCCACTACGTCACCGCCAACGCGGTCGGCTACAGCGAGGGCCAGTTCGCGGTGAGCGAGTACGGGCTCTCCCCCTGGGCCGGCAGCATCGACGAGGGCCTCGCGGACTACTTCGCGTGCACCGTGAACGGCGACTCGACGCTCGGCGAGGCGTCGCTCGAGCCCTTCGGCGCGCAGCGCGAGCTCTCGGACGACGTCAAGGTGTGCCCCGACGATCTGGTCGGCGAGGTGCACGACGACGGCGAGCTGATCGGCAGCCTCGCGTGGTCGTTGCACGAGAAATTCGGGGCCGAGCTGGGCGACAAGCTCGTCTGGAGCGCGGTGACGCTGCTGACCCGCAACGCCTCGCTCGGCGACTTCGCCAAGGCGCTGACGAGGGCGACCGACAAGCTGGTGGGCTCCGGCGAGCTCACGGCGGCGGACGCGGACACCGTCGCGGCGCTGCTCAAGAGCCGCGGCCTGGACGACTGCGAGGAGGTGCTCGACCTGAGCGGGGGCAAGTCGCGCAGGACGCACATGTTCGGCATCGACTCGCTGGTCTACGGGACCGGGGCGTCGTGCGTGGAGTGGCGCAGGCAGCTCAGCCTCCAGAGCCTCTTCCACTTCAAGAGCACGCCGGACCGGGCCGCGAAGGGCATCCGCTTCACCGTGGAGCTCGAGCCCCGCGGCGGCACCGATCTCGACTGGAGCATCTACGTGAGGAGCGGCCGGCACGTCGGCTTCGCGATGGGCGACGTGATGCCGGAGGCCAGGAACTACGAGTACAGCGTCGAGGGGATCACGGACACGTACGGGGAGATCGTCATCGACGAGACGTCCGATCCGCCGTTCGACCCCACGCAGACGTACTACATGGTGATCGGTCACGCGAACTGCCCGTCCGCCGCCGTGGCGGTGGACAGCGCCGATCTCGGGGTCGAGCCGCCGCCGGTCGATCCCGTGGACCCGGTCGAGCCAGAGCCGGAGCCCGGCTCGACGGGCGGCGCGACGCCGGGGCCGACCGATCCGGCCGAGGAGACGCCCGCCGAGGCGCCCGCAGCGGGGTGCGCGTGCCGCGCCGCCGCGCCGAGCGCGCCGATCACACCGTGGACGGCGCTCGCGGGGATCGCGCTCGCCGGAGCGGCCGCGCTCAGGCGGAGCGCGCGCCGGAATCAGCGGGAGCCGCGCTGAAGCCGCGCAGGGCGGACGGCTGGCGAGGCGCGCAGCGCTCGTGCGCCTCGCTGGGATAGCCGTGGCGCGGCGTCCGCTGCGCTAACGTCCGCCGCTGCCGCCGCTGCCGCCGCTGCCGCCGCTGCCGCCGCTGCCGCCGCTGCCGCCGCTGCCACCGGCGCCGCCGCTGCCCGCGCCCGCCCCGCCGTCGCCGCCGTTGCCGCCCGTGCCCGCCCCGCCGTTGCCGCCGTCGCCGTCGCCGCCGTCACCGCCGTTGCCGCCCATTCCAGCACCCCCCGTGCCGCTCGTGGTGGTCGTGGTGGTCGTGGTGGTCGTGGTCGTCGCGGTGCTCGTCGCCGGATTCTGGGTCGGATCGCAGACCTGCGTCACCACGCCGGGCGTGCAGCAGCGGTGTTGTTGCTGCTGCTGGCCGATGCCCCTGCACTCGAGGCCACTCGCGCAGTCGTCGTTGCCGTTCGCGATGTCGCAGGGCTCGCCCTCTTGCTGCTGGCTGCAGCTCGCGGCGGAGGCGACGAACGCCGCGGCGAGCGCGGCCAAGAGGAGCGCGGGGCGCAAGGCGTTGCGCGACGTCTTCAGGGCTTTCACGCGCGCTGGTCTAGCAGAACCCGGCGGGCTTGCCTATTGCCCATCTACGGCGGAGGAGCGGCCCGGTTCTTCGCGTCGATCGCGTCGATGAACAGGCCCATGTACTGCGCGGCGCTCGTGATCGAGAAGACGAGCGATAGATAGATGAGCAGCCGGCCCACGTGCACCACGTCGACCTCGCCGAAGTCGACGCCGAGGTGGATGTGGTACGGGTAGCCGAGGATCAGGCAGACGATGCCGATCATCTGCAGCGCCGTCTTGATCTTCCCGCCGTCGCCAGCCGCGATGACGAGCCCCTCGGTCGACGCGATCGAGCGGAGCGCCGTGATCGTGATCTCGCGCGAGATGAGCAGCACCACCGCCCACGCCGGGATCCGGCCCATCGGGACGAGCCACACCAGCGTGCCGGCGACGATGAGCTTGTCGGCCAGCGGATCGAGGAACTTGCCGAGCACGCTCACGAGGCCCTGCCGGCGCGCCAGGTAGCCGTCGAGCATGTCCGTGATCGCCGCGAGCGAGTAGACGCACGCGGCCCAGAAGCAGTCCCGCGGCGCGCCCCTCGAGAGCAGCAGGAGGACGGCGGGGATCATGAGGATCCGCGCGAACGTGAGCAGGTTCGGGAGGTTCCTCGCGTCCTCCCAGAGCGTCCTCCGCCGCTGCGCCTTGATGCCCCGCAGGGACGTGTCCGCGCTAGCGACCATCGACGAGAACCATCCCCTCTCCACCGAACGTCACGAAGCCCTGCAGCCCGCCGGGCGCCTCGGTCGCGGGCAGCGTGCGCGGCAGGAGCCGGCCCATCCACCCGAGCACCGCGGTCGCGCGCATCGACGTCGGCCGCGACGGGGTGATCTCCAGCGCCGCGGCGCGCTCGGGCACCGAGAGCACCATGTGGCCGCGGCCGCGCAGCTGCACCATCGCGACCGCCTCGCCGTCGCCGGCCGGCAGGCGGCCGTTCTCGTAGCCGATCGGCAGCTCGAAGCCGACGAGCACGTCCTCGCGCAGGAAGATCGGCTCCTCCCCGAGCGTCACCGCGTGCAGCCGCCGCCCCTCCAGCGCGCCGAGCACGAGCTCGCAGCGCGCGCCGATCTCGACGAAGGGCGTGCTCGGTCCGCCGAGCGGCTCGTCGAAGACGCGGCCGCGCGCCTGCCGCTTCAGCACGTGCGTGGCCGTCCCGGGGAGCGTGCTCATCGTGCGGAGCGCGTCGAGCCGCGCCACGAAGCCCTTCGCGGCCTGCACGAGGACGACGCCGCTCGCGTGCCGCGCGACCGCGACGTCGCGCGGGAAGACGAGCAGCCGCTCGCGCGCCACCGAGAGCAGCGCCTCCGGCGGCTGCACCGCGAGCGGCGTCGTGGACGGCGGCGGCGTGCCCGGCGCCGCCGTGGGGGGCGGCAGCGACGACGACGACGCACGCGCGGCCGCCTTCCTGCCCGCGAGCGCCGCGTCCCCGGCCGCGGAGACCGGGACCGTGAAGCGGCCCGTCATCGACGGCTCCTCCGGCGCCATCGAGCCGCGCCGCACCGTCGGCGCCGCGCCCCCGCCGGGCGGCGCCTGGACCGCCGCCATCGACGGGACCGTCGGCGCCGCGCTGCCCCTCGGCGCGGGCGATCGGCTCGGCCCGGCCGCGCCCGCCCCGAGGCTCCGGAGCGACGGCGGCGCCGGGATCGTCGGCATCGTCTCGCGGCCAGGCTCGATCGCCGACCAGGTCCCGGACGGGATGCGCGGCAGATCCGAGTCGTGCCGGAAGCCCGCGCCGGCGCGGTCGAGCGCCTGCACCGCCTCGCCCGCGGCGCGCTGCACCTCGGCCCTCGCCTCCGCCCTGGCCTCGACCGGCGGCTGGTCCTCGGTGTCGGGCGGCTCGGCCGGGTACCTGCCCGTGGAGCCGCCCGTCATGTCGAGCAGGCGGCGCGCCATCGCGTCATGGCCGCCCGCCGCGAACGCGTGGCTCGCGCGCTCGTAGTCGCCCATGCGCTGGAACGCGAGCCCGAGGTAACCCCAGGCGCGCTGGTGCTTCGGGTTCTGCTCGAGCGCCTTCTCGAGCTCGGACCGCGCCTGCGCGGGCTGCCCGGTCTTGAGGTACGAGAGCGCGAGGTTGATGCGCGGCTCGACCGCCTCCGGGTGGGCCTGGATCAGCCGCTCGTAGATCGCGATCGCCCGCGGGTAGAGCCCCAGCCTGAAGTAGACGATCCCGAGGAGGTCCTGCCCCTTGGGATCGCTCGGCTGGAGCGAGAGGGCGCGCTCCAGCTCCGCCTTCGCGGCGTGGACCCGGTTGTCCTGCAGGAGCTCGCTGCCCCGGTGCAGGTGGAACAGGAACTCCTCCGCTGCGACTTCGCGGGTGGAAGGCCGGGGGTCGTCGCGCTCGGGCATCGTCGGCTGGAGCGTACACGAAAACGCACACGCGCCGTCAGGCGCTCGCCGCCTCGATCGCCTCGGCGAGCGTGAAGGCCCCCTCGTAGAGCGCGCGGCCGACGATGACGCCGCTCACGCCGGGGATCTGCGCGAGCGCGCGCAGGTGAGAAAGCGAGCCGACTCCGCCGGAGGCCAGCACGGGGAAGCCGCACGAGCCGGCGAGCTCACGGGTGGCCTCCACGTTGGGGCCGACCTGCGTCCCGTCGCGGGAGACGTCGGTGTAGAGGAGCGCGGCGATGGGGGCGCCGGCGAGCGCGCGGGCCACGTCGAGCGCCGTGACCGAGGAGACCTGCTCCCAGCCCTGCACGGCCACGCGCCCGTCCTTCGCGTCGACGGCGACCACGACGCGCCCCGGGAAGCGGCCGGCGAGGTCGCGCACGAGCGCGGGGTCGTTCACCGCGGCGGTCCCGAGCACGATGCGATCGGCGCCGAGCGCGAGGTAGCTCTCGGCCGCGGCGGCGGAGCGGATGCCGCCGCCGACCTGCACGCTGCCCCCGTCCACGCCGAACGCCGCGACGACGGCGCGGACCGCGTCGGCCTGCACGGGCCGGCCGGCCCGGGCCCCCTCCAGATCGACCACGTGCAGCCGATCGCACGAGCGGCGGAGGCGGGCGGCGAGCGCCGCCGGGTCCTGGTCGTAGACGGTGACCTGATCGTAGCGGCCTTGATGGAGGCGCACGGCCTGGCCTCCGAGGAGATCGATGGCGGGGATGAGCTGCACGCGGCGGGTCTAGCGCGCCTCCGCGCCGGCGGGTAGAGGCGGCGAGGGCGCGCGCGCTCGTCCGCGCGGGCGCCGCGCCGCCGCGCCGCCCCGCCGCGTCACCACGCCCCGCTCGCCCCCAGCACCACGCCTTCGGGCCCCGCCGAGAGGACCCCGGCGCGGATCCGCCTTGACGTCGCGCCGGCGGTCGCCTCGCTCTGGTTCGGCTCGGTCAGGTAGAGCACCGCCGCCGCCCCGAGCCCGACCAGCCCCACGCCGAAGCCGATCGTGCTCACGAGCCCCGTGGCGCTCGCGCTCTCGGCGGCGTCGAGCCCGACCTGGTCGCAGGCCGTCTCGTCGCTCGAGCCGATCCCGCTGCCGCAGTGCTTCTCGACGACGCTCTTCCGGCCCAGGGTGAGCGCGCCCGTGATCCCGCCGAGCACGAGCCCCGCCACCCCGACGCCGCCGGCCACGTACACGGCCGTCCGCCGGCCCGACGCGCCGCCCGCGGGGGCCGCCCCGGCGTCGTTCACCTGCAGCTCGACCCGCCTCTTCTCGCCCTGGGCGAGCTGGATCCGCGTCTCCCAGACGGACCCTCCCGGCGCCTGGGTCGACACGACGTGCTCCCCCGGCTCCACCGGGACGCTCGCGCCGAGCGCGGCGCTGTCCACGACGTCGCCGTCGCGCTTCACCACCGTCCCTGTCGGGGCGCCGGGCGGGAGGGCGAGCGAGAGCTCCGGCACGAGCGGGGCCAGCCTGTCGCGCTCCTGCCTGGCCACCTTCGGCCGGTCCCCTTGCCGGCTCTTCTGCTCCGGCGGCAGCTGGTCGTACTGCGCCAGGTACTCGCCGAAGTGCGCGGACGCGGCGGCGATGCGGCCCCACCGCGACTCGCAGGTCGCGAGCGTGAAGAGCGCCCCCAGCTTGGGCTCGAGCCGATGGCTCTCGGCGATCGCCTTACAGCCCGCCTCGTACCGGCCCGCCTCCATGTCGGCGAGGCCTTGGTTGAAGAGGGTCTCCGCGGCCGCGCTGTCCTGCGCCGCGGCGGGCGCCGCGGCGGCGAGCGGGCAGAGGGCGAGGGCGAGGGGGGCAATCCGGCGCAGGCAACGTGTCATGGTCTGGCGCATCCACAGGGCGAGAGGTCGGACGGCGTGGGCGATGAGGGAGCCGGCATCGCGGCGGACATGGATCTCAATCCCGTCCGAGCAAGGGGACTTTGGGGCGCGTCGAGGGGCCCTTTCGCTCGCTCGGGGCCGGCCTCGGCGGCGTCTTCGGGGGAGCGCTCGCCGGCCTGCGCGCGGCCGGGCCGGCGCTGGCGCTCGGCGCGGACGCCGCGGCGTCGGGCTGCGCCGCCGCGGGGTCGGCCGCCGCGGCCGAGGGCTCGGCCGACGCCGCGGGGTCGGCCGCCGCGGCCGAGGGCTCGGCCGACGCCGAGGGCGCCGCGCTCGGCGCGGGGGTGACGGCGGCGCCCGACGCGCCGGCGTCCTGCGCGGCGGCCTCCGGCGACGCGGCCACGTCCGGCTCGGCCCCGGTGCGCATCAGGAGCCAGCTCCCCGCGATCACCAGCACCCCGAGCCCGAGGACCGCCGCCGCGGCGACGAGCGGCGCCCGGCCCGGCTTCGCAGGCGCGATCAGCCCTGCGGGGACGGAGGTCATCGAGGTCTCCATCATGGTCGCCGCGAGCGGCACGCCCGGCACGCGGGCCGGGTGCTCCGGACCGAGCGGGGCGACGCTCGTCATCGCGGGCGTCATCAGCACGGGCGCGGTCATCCCGGGCGCGGGCATCCCGGGCGCGGGCATCCCGGGCGCGGTCGTCCCCGGCGCGGGCATCCCGGGCGCGGTCGTCCCCGGCGCGGTCATCCCGGGCGCGGGCGTGGCGAGCGCCGGCATTCCAGGCGCGGTCGTCCCGGGCTGCGGCATCCCGGGCGCGGTCGTCCCGGGCGCTGGCGTGGCGAGCGCCGGCGTGGGGGCGCTCGCGAGGGACCAGGACGGAGCGCTCGGGTGGGGCGCAGGCCCGCTGCTGGCCGCCGCGAAGCCGAGCACCTCGGAGAGCGCCTGCGCCGCCTCGCTCGCGGTGCGGAACCGCGCCGCCGGATCGACGGCCGCGACCCTGGCGAACCACGCGTCGAAGCCCGGCGGCAGCACCACCCGATGCGCCATCGCGCGCTGCACCGGCGGCTCCTTCGGCCCGTGGACGACCACCAGCGCGAACGCGATCACATCGCCGGCGCTGATCGCCTCCGGGCTCCAGTACGGCGTCCCCACGAGCAGCGTGTACGCGATCATCCCGAGCGCGTAGATGTCGACCGCGCTCGTGAGCTTCGTGTCGACGCGGAACTGCTCGGGCGCCATGTAGATGGGCGTCCCGAGGCTGCGCGTGAGGCCGGCCGCGGTGCCGCCCTCGGCGAGCAGCTTCGCCACGCCGAAGTCGAGGATCTTCATGCGGGGCGTCCCGTCGTCCCGGTGGGTCACGAACAGGTTCTCGGGCTTCAGATCCCGGTGGATGATGGCCGCGGCGTGGGTCCGGTCGAGGGCCGACGCGGTCTGCTGGAGGTACGTCGCGACCTCGCCGGGCGGCAGCCGGCCGAGGCGCTTGAGGCGCTGGCCGAGCTCCTCGCCGCGGAGCAGCTCCATCACCAGGAACGGCATCCCCGTCGCGTCGTCGATGCCCGCGTCGAAGACGTCGACGATGTACTCGCTCTCGATGTCCGCCGTGATCTGTGCCTCGCGCTTGAAGCGGCTGCGCATCTCCTCGCTCTGGAAGAGGTACGCGTGCATCACCTTCAGCGCCCGGCGGCGGTTGGTCTCGAGGTGCACGGCCTCGTAGACGGACCCCATCGCGCCGACGGCGAGGAGGCGCACCACGCGATAGCGGTGCGCAAAGACCGTTCCGTCCGCGAGCGTGGCCGACACGGCGGGAGGGTCGCGCGCGGCGGCGGTCGCGTCAAGGATTCAGGGGGCGGCGAAGGACAGCGCGCGCGCTCCTCATCGGTTTACCGGGATCGGTTACCGGGATCGGTTACCGGGATCGGTCACCGGCGGCGGCCATGGCGGAGCGGGCCCATCACCGCGCGCGCGCGCACCGAAACCCGGTGCCCGCGAACTCCCCGCCGGGGCTGCGCTCCTCGAAGGCCGAGGTGAGCAACGTCTCCTTCTCGCTGCGCCAGCCCCCGCCCCAGATCATGCCGTTCGCGTCCGGGGTGAGGACGGCGCAGTCCTCGCACTCGAGCGGGATGTCCTCGGCGAACGAATCCAGCACCCACTCCCACACGTTTCCGCCCAGGTCTGCATGCCCCCACCGCCCGTCCCCGCGCGGCGACCTCGACCCGCCCGGCTGGAGGTCCGCGATCTCGCACGACCCGTCGAGGCCGCAGCCGTACACCGCGTAGCTCTCGTCGGGCTCCGCGGCGCTGTCCGCGGTCGACCAGGGGTACGGTCGCTGCTCGTCCCCGCCGGCCGCCGCGTAGCGCCGCTCCGCCGCCGTGGGCAGTCGACCGCCGTCCCAGGCACAGAACGCGAACGCCACGAACCAGCTCACACAGGTCACCGGCAGGAGCTCGTGGTCACCGACCTCGTCGGTCCACGAGTAATAAGGGTCTTCGCAGTGCGTCCACGCCATCAACGCGTCTCGATCGACTGGCATCTTGTCGTCCCATTCGGCGCGCCACCCGCTGTCCGGGATCTTCGGGTGCGCTCCCGCGCCCACGACCGGCCACGCCGCCGGGTACTCCGAGACGAACGCCCGGAACCTTCCCACCGTGACCTCGAATCGATCCAGCCGGAAGTCGCTCACCGTCGCCGGGCGCGGCTCGGCGTCGCCGCGATCGAACGTGCCTCCGGGCACCCCCAGGCTCGCGCAGCAGCTCTCGTCCCCCCGCGGCCCGCAGATCGCGTCCATGTCGGCGCAGCTCCTCGGGACGGTGCAGCCGCCGTCCTGGCACAGGGGCGCCTTCTCGGGGCACTCGGCCTCGTCCTGCCATCGGCCGGCCTCGTCGCACGCCTGCGGCCTGTTCTCCCGGCACCGCACCTCGTCCGGCGTGCACGCTTCACCGCCGCCACCGCCGCCGCCCGCGGCCCCGCCGCCGCCTCCTCCGTCCGCGAGGTGGTACGGCTCGTCCACGCCCACGATCGCCGTGCAGCCTCCCATCGTGAGGCATGACGCCGTCCACATCGCCACCGCCGACCTGCTCATGTCCATCTTCTCTCTCCCTAGGGCAATCGCTCCGTCGGCATCGCCGGGCCCGCGCGGCGTCAGCGGCTGACCCCGGTGGCCGGGTGCTGGACCTTACCGCACCTCCGCGCGCGGCGAGGCAAGGCGCGCGCGCGCGCCGGCCGCGAACGGCGTGGCGGAGGTCCGAGGGCTGCTGGTAAGCTCCGGTGCGGGCTCGATCTCCACGTGGCCCGGGGCGGCGAGCGGGCGTGAGGCAGGAGGAGCATGGGGGAGCGGAGGAGCGCACGCGCGACGCGCTCGTCTTGCCCCTGTGACTGCGGATCGCGGGCAAGGCGGGGATGCACATCACAGAGTCGACTGCGCGCGGACACGATGCCCTCGCCGAGCGGCGGGCCGAGCCCATGGACGTGAACGGACCGGAGGGCGCTCGACCGGAGACCCTCCTGATCGTCGACGACACGCCCGCCAACCTGGCTGTCATCATCGATCACCTGGAAGACCAGGGCTTCGAGATCGCGATCGCCCAGGATGGCGAGGAGGCCGTGGAGCGGGCGGAGCTCTTGCGACCCGATCTGATCCTGCTCGACGTCGTGCTGGTGCCCGGGATCGACGGCTTCGAGACGTGCCGGCGCCTGAAGGCGTCCGCGAGCACCCGGGAGATCCCGGTGATCTTCATGACCGCCCTGGCGGACACCGCCGACAAGGTCGCTGGATTCGAGGCCGGCGGGGTCGATTACGTCACCAAGCCGTTCCACCTCGATGAGGTCGTCGCGCGCGTCAGGACACACGTGGCCATGCACGCGATGCGCCGGAAGATCGCGGCGCAGAACGCGCAATTGCAGCGGGAGATCGCCATGCGCGAGCAGTTCGAGTCCGCCCTGCGGCTCGCCCACGGCGCCCTGGAGCAGCGCGTCGCCGAGCGCACGGTCGAGCTCGCTGCGGCGAACGCCACGCTCCAGGAAGAGAGCGCCGAGCGCAAGCGGGCCCTCGCGGCCCTGGGCGAGAGTCAGCACCTCCTCCGGGCCGTCATCGACAACTCGACGGCCGTCATCTACGTCAAGGACGTGGCGGGGCGATACGTGCTCATCAATCGCCACTTCGAGAGGCTCTTTCATGTGACCGAGGCGTCGATCCTCGGCAGGACCGATGACGAGCTGTTCCCGCCCGCGCAGGCCAGCGCGTTCCGCGCCTTCGACCGGCGGGTGCTCGACGCCCGGACGCCGCTGCAGGCCGAGGAGCTCGTGATGCAGGACGACGGCCTGCACACCTACATCTCGATCAAGTGCTTGCTGCGCGACGCGGCCGACGAGCCGTGGGCCGTCTGCGGCATCTCGACCGACATCACCGAGCGCAAGCGGGCGGAGGAGGAGCGGGAGGCGCTCCTCGCCCGCGAGCAGGCCGCGCGCGAGAAGGCCGAGGCCGCCGACCGCCTGAAGGACGAGTTCCTCGCCACGCTCAGCCACGAGCTGCGCACGCCGCTCACCTCCATCGTCGGCTGGGCGCAGCTCCTCTGCACGGGCACGCTGGACGCGGCCACGACGCGGCGCGGCTTCGAGTCCATTCAGCGCAACAGCCTGGCCGAGATGCAGATCATCGAGGATCTGCTCGACGTCTCCGCCATCGTGAGCGGCAAGATGACCCTGAAGGCGCAGCCGGTCTGCCTCGCCTCGGTCCTCCGCGCCGCGCTCGACACGCTGACGCTGGCCGCCGACGCCAAGGGGGTCAGCGTCTCCCTGTCGTTGAATCCGGAGGCCGGCAAGGTCTGGGGAGACGGCGGTCGCCTGCAGCAGGTCGTCTGGAACCTGCTCGGCAACGCCGTCAAGTTCACGCCGCCGGGCGGGCGCGTCGCCGTGTCGCTGGACAAGGTCGGCGCCACGGCTCAGATCCGCGTCAGCGACACCGGGGAGGGGATCAGCGCGGAGTTTCTGCCCCTCGTCTTCGAGCGTTTTCGCCAGGCCGACAGCTCGATCCAGCGCCGGCGCGGCGGGCTAGGCCTCGGCCTCTCCATCGTGCGGGATCTCGTGGAGCTGCACGGCGGCGCGGTCCGCGCCGAGAGCGGCGGTCCGGGCCAGGGCGCGACGTTCACCGTCGAGCTGCCGCTCCTGCCGTCGGCCGAGGAGCCCGCTGCCCCGGGCGCCGCGCTCGCGCCCCGGGGCCGCGGCGCGGCCTCCCCGCCGGTCCTGGCCGGCCTGCGCGTCCTCGTGGTCGACGACGCGCCGGACATGCGGGAGCTGATGGCGCGCCTCCTCTCGGGGGCGGGCGCCGAGGTCCGCGTCGCCGGGTTGGCGCGGGAGGGCTTCGAGCTCGTCGAGCCGTGGCGGCCGGACGTCATCGTGAGCGACATCGGCCTGCCCGGCGAGGACGGTCACGCGCTGATCCGCCGCGTCCGGGCGCTCCCGGCCGAGCGCGGCGGCGCGACGCCCGCGATCGCGCTCACCGCGTATGCCGGCCAGATCGCGCGCGATCGGACGCTCTCCGAGGGATACCAGATGCACATCCCCAAGCCGGTCGATCCCGCCGCGCTCGTCGAGGTGATCGCCCGCCTGGCCCACCCCGGCGGGTCCGATCTCTCCCGCACGTAGCCCGGCGCCATGGATATACTCGGCGATATGTCACTCTCGGAAGCGGCGCGCGCCCTCGAACAGGCCCGGGCGAATCATCGGTTGGACATGGATCGGGGGGTATTCTACTCCTACGGCATCCCCTCGGCGATATTCTGGCTCAACCCGTCGCTCTTCCGGATGCTCGAGCCGCTCGTCGTCGAGGTCGGCGTCCCGCTCTTCCGTCTCCTCGTGGCCCAGCACTCCAGCATGGGCACCGACGAAGATTACCACTCGATGGTGACCACGTTCGGGAAGACGTTCGAGGAGGGGTTTCTCGCCTGGGGGCTCGCCGTCTCGACGGGGGGCTGGGGTCGATTCGAGCTCCCCGTGTTCGACAGGGCGTCTCAGCGCGCCGTGGTGGTCGTGCGCAATCCCTGGGAGCTCGAGATGCAGCGCGGCTCCACGGTGCGCTGGGGCTGCCCGTTCCTCCAGGGGAAGATCATCGGAATCCTCTCTCACGCCCTCGGGGTCAACTGCTGGGCGGATGAGCTCCTGAGCGCGCCGGACGAGGCCCAGGCCTCCGTCGAGTTCCGCATCTACCCTTCGGACAGGACGCTCGACGCGGAGATGGCGCGGCTGCGGCTCGCGCATCACGAGGAGGCGAAGCGGAAGCTCGAGGAGCGGGCGCTGGAGCTCCGGCAGAGCGAGGCGCAGCAGCGGGCGATCCTCGCCTCGCTCAGCGAGGTCGTCTTCACGCTCGACGAGGAGGGCCGGCTCACGAGCTATCATGTGCCGAAGGAGATGAGCGCCTTCCACGAGGCGCCCGAGCGCGCGATCGGCCGGCACGTGCGCGACGTGATGCCGCAGCGGATCGCCGCCGTGCTCCTCGGCGCGATCGACGATCTCGCCCGGGATGGGGCGCCGCGCACGGTCAGCTACGCCCGGGAGCATGGGGGAGAGGAGCGGTTCTTCAGCGCCAAGCTCTCGATCCTGCGGGATCCCGTCTCGGGCCGCGGCGGGGTGACCGTGGTCGAGCGCGACGTGACCGACCGGGTGCGCGCCGAACAGGCGCTCACGGAGCGCCTCAGCGTGATCGAGCGGCAGCAGGAGATGATCCAGGTCCTGTCCACGCCGATCATCCAGGTGTGGGACGGGGTGCTGGCGCTGCCGCTCGTCGGCGTGATCGACGGCCGCCGAGCGGCGTCGATCACCGAGAGCCTGCTGCAGGAGATCGTGAGCACGCAGGCGCGCGTGGCGATCCTCGATCTGACGGGCGTCGACGTCGTGGACTCGGCGATCGCCGATCACTTCCTGCGCATCGTGCGCGCGGTCGAGCTCCTGGGCACGACGTGCCTGATCTCGGGGATCCGGCCCGCGGTGGCGCAGACGATGACGCAGCTCGGGACGGGGATCGAGAAGGCGCGGACGTTCGGCACCATGCGGGCCGCGCTGATGTCCGTGACGCGGCGGAGGGCCTGAGCCCGAGCTCGGGAGGCCGTCGGTCGGCGGCGGGCCTCCTGCGCTCGTGATGCGCTGCGTCCGTCCGGTCCGTCCGCGCGCCGCGAGGCGATCGAGCGAGCGGGCGCCTCGTTCGTGCCGCCGGGCGCCGGCGCTCCCGTCCAGTCCGCCGTGGTCGAGAGGTGCTGCGAGCGACCGGGCCGGACGGGATCGCGAAGCGCCCTGGCCGAGCCAGCGCTGGTTGCGCGAGGTCGGCGGGTGGATACCATCGCTCGCCGACGATGGCTGTTCTGACGCTCGAGCAAGCGGCGGTCCCGCTCCGGCAGGCGTACCGGGAGGGGCGCCTCATCCCGTTTCTGGGCGCAGGCTTCTCCGCCCCGCTCCAGCTGCCGATGTGGAGGGAGCTGATGGGGTGGATGGGCCAGGCGCTCGGCTTCGAGCCCGCGCTCTTCGAGCTGCACGGCCTGCCCCCTCAGCTCGCCGGCTTCTTCGCCCGGGAGTGCGACGGCGGCCTCGACAGCTTCATCGCCGAGATGCGCGCGCGCTTCCACGCGCGCGAGGTCAACGAGCGCCGCAGGAGCTCGTCCCAGCACATGGCGCTGGCGCGCCGCCATTTCCCGACCATCTACACGACCAATTTCGAGCACCACATCGAGGAGGCGCTCCGCGACGCGGGCAAGCAGGCCGTGGCGCTCTCCACGTTCGACGACTTCGCGCGTTGCCCGGCCCAGGGGGCGTGCCACGTCATCAAGTTTCATGGCGACCTCAACCGGCCCGAGACCGTGGTGCTGACCGAGACCCAGTATTTCGGCCGCCTCCGGCTCGAGGCCGCGCCCGATCAGCGCCTGCGGGCCGATCTGCTCAGCAACACCTTCCTCTTCCTCGGTTACAGCTTCAGCGACGTGGACATCCGTTACATCTGGTATCGCATGGAGCAGATGCGCCTCGAGGGCAGCTCGCCCGGCGCGAAGCGCGCGTTGAACCGCCGCGGCTACTGGGCGACCTTCGGCGCCGGGCTCATCCAGCCGGCGCTGCTCGAGGACTGGCACATCGACGTGATCGAGCTCGACCCGAACGACAAGACGAAGAGCGTGGTGGACCTGCTCGACGCGCTGGAGGGGTGAGGGCCGACGATCATGGTCTATTTCGTCTCCTCGAACGAGGACAAGCTCGAGGACATGATCCACGCCTGGAAGGACGGCCCGTCGCCGCTCCGGGTCCTGCGGCTCGACGTGCCCGAGGTGCTCTCCTCGGATCTCGACGTCGTCGTGCGGGAGAAGGCGCTCGCCGCGTACCGGCTGGCGCTCGTGCCGCTCTTCGTGGAGCACGGCGGGCTGTTCATCGAGCATCTGAACGGCTTTCCGGGGCCGCTCGTGAAGCCGTTCTGGGAGCGGCTGCAAGACCGGATATGCTCCCTCATCCCCCCGGGGACGTCGCGCGCCGCGCGGGTCGTCCAGAAGGTGTGTTACTGCGACGGCCGGACGCTCCGCATCTACACGGGCAGCGTCCTCGGGGAGATCGCCTGCGAGCGGCGGGGCGACGAGGGGATGCACTGGGAGCCGATGTTCATCCCGGCCGGGCACGCGCGGACGCTCGGGCAGATGCCCCGCGACGAGCGCCTCCGCTGCTCGGCGCGCACCGAGGCCCTGCGGGCGTTCCGGAGCGACATCGGCCTGTGATCGGCGCCGCGCGGCGCGGCCCGCGCACCCGGGGGCGACGCGCGTCTCCCGATGTCGCTTGACTTTCGGATCGCCCTGGAGTTCCTAACCGTCCACGACCGCGGCAAAGGGGCAAGCGCCTGGTGTCCGGCGTCCGCTCCCTGCGTCGGAGGTTGTCCTCATTACGCGGAGAAGATCCATGGAATTCAGGCTGCTGGGCGGGTCAGGGTTCAAGGTGCCCGTGCTGAGTCTCGGGACGGGCACGTTCGGCGGAGGCAACGAGTTCTTCCGGGGCTGGGGCGCGACCGACGTGGCCGAGGCGACCCGGCTGGTCGACGTCTCGCTCGAGGCCGGGATGAACATGTTCGATTCGGCCGATGTCTACTCCAACGGACTGGCGGAGGAGATCCTCGGCCAGGCGATCAAGGGCCGGCGCGATCGGGTCATCATCTCCACGAAGGCGACCTTTCGCTTCGGCTCGGGCCCGAACGACGTCGGCTCCTCGCGGCACCACCTGCTCCGGTCGGTCGAGGGCAGCTTGCGCCGCCTGCAGACGGATTACATCGACCTCTTTCAGCTGCACGCCTTCGACGCGCTCACGCCGATCGAGGAGACGCTGGGCGCGCTCGACGACCTCGTGCGGGCGGGGAAGATTCGGTACCTGGGCTGCTCGAACTTCTCCGGCTGGCACCTGATGAAGTCGCTCGCGGTGTCGGAGAAATACGGCCTCTCTCGGTACGTGGCGCATCAGGCGTACTATTCGCTCGTCGGGCGTGACTACGAGTGGGAGCTGATGCCGCTCGCGCTCGACCAGAAGGTCGGCGCGGTGGTCTGGAGCCCTCTCGGCTGGGGGCGCCTCACCGGCAAGATCCGGCGCGGACAGCCGTTGCCGGAGGTCAGCCGGCTCCGGAACAAGCTGGCCGCCGAGGGCGGGCCGCAGGTCGATGAGGAGTATCTCTATCGGGTGGTCGACGCGCTCGACGAGGTCGCGAAGGAGACGGGCAAGACCGTCCCGCAGATCGCGATCAACTGGCTGCTCCAGCGGCCGAGCGTCGCGAACGTGATCATCGGCGCGCGCAACGAGGAGCAGCTTCGGCAGAACCTTGGGGCCGTCGGGTGGAGCCTGACGCCGGAGCAGAGCGCGAAGCTGGAGGCCGCGAGCAAGACGCCGCTCGCCTACCCCTACTTCCATCAGACCGGGTTCGCCGAGCGAAACCCGTTCCCCGTCGCGGTCTGACCGTCTGCGCTGGCGGCCGGCGCGAAGGCGTGCACAATCCGCGGCCGTGCTCATCCTCAGCGACTTCGACGGAACCATCACCTGCGCCGACCTGACGAACGAAGTCTGGGACGCCCACCTCCGTTATGACTGGCGGAAGGAGCTGCTCTCGCTGTCGGCCAGCGGCCAGATCACGCCGCTCGAGCTCCTCCGGCGCGGCTATGCCGATGTGGACCGCCCGGCGGACGAGCTCCTGGCCTTGCTCCGCCCCCACGCCGGTCTGCGCCCGGGCTTCGACGAGCTGCTCGCGCTGTGCGCCCGCCGGGGGTGGGTGTTCCATGTGGTCAGCCACGGTCTGCCGTTCTACATCCGCGAGTTCCTGCCGCCGGGCACCGCGTTTTCTTGCTTCGATGCCGTCTTCGACGGCCGCTGGCGCGTGACCGTGCCGGAGGCGGTGCGGCTCGGCCCCGGCGACGACTTCAAGATCCGCGTCCTCGACCAGCTGAAGGCCGCGACCGGCGAGGCCGCCACCGTCTACATCGGCGACGGTCGGCTGGACTATCCCGCGGCGCGGCGCTGCGACCGTGTGTTCGCGGTGCGGGGCAGCGCCCTCGACGTGCTCTGTGCGCGCGACGGGGTGCCGTGCACGCCATTCGACAGCTTCACCGAGGTCTGCGCGGCGCTCGACCTCGGCGACGAGCGCCCGGCGGGCGCCGCCCGTGCCGGAGAGCGAGCTCCCGGAGGCGGTTGACGCGAGCTCGCCTCGGCCCTCGGGCGGCGCCCTCGCCGGGGCTCGAAGGCCCTGAACCGGAGGAGATGGGGGACACCGCGGCCCCGGGCCGGTCAGGCGTGCCAGACGGCGTTGCGGCAAAGCGACCTCCTGGGGTGACGTCACCGTCCGGCGACGCTTTCTTGCGCGAGCAGCGCCGCGGACGATCACTCGGCGGCGGCCCGTGAACCACGCATCGCGACACGAGCCGGGAACACGGGGGAACACGGCGCGACACGGCGCGACACAGCGCGACACGGCGGGACAAGCGACGGTGAACGGCCAGGGCGTCTGAATCGAGCTCAGGGCCCATGCTGCATGGCGCGTATGCCGACTGGGTGCTAGGTTGCAGATTTTACGGGCTGTCCGCGCGCAACCGGCGCGCAATCCTCGCGCAAACACGCGCAATTCGCGCAAACAGTGCGCGTTCTCGCGACCTAGATCGTTTGAGACAGTGTCTATCAGCGGCGGTGTACAGTGTGTCTGTATAATGGGTGTAATTAACGAATAACTTGACTTTCGAATCACATTGGTTAGTTCCTATCCGCTTATCTCGTGCATGTGAAAGCAACGTAGGAGGCGCTCGTTCGTCTTGTCCGCTGCTTGTCAGTGAACACGCTGCAACCCGTCTGATCGCCTGATCGTTCGGGGCAGTATTTTGTGCTGACATCCGCTCAGCCGCGCATCGCCCATGCGGGGCGGCATGCGGCTCGGGGTGAGCGTGGCGCACGTGACCTGCAAACTGCGGCCCTTGCGAGGGGGCCAGCAGAAGGAGATCGGCATGATCAGGCGAATGACCGGCGTGGCATTCCTGCTGTCTGCTGCCGCGTGCAGCGTGGCCCAGGATGATCAGGGGTTGGCAGAGCAGACCGCGGCAAAGGAGACCGCGGTCGAGATCAGTGGCCTCGACGTGGCGTACATCCGCGTGGACGATCGCGGGATGTCCCACGTCACCGCATGGGACGAGAAGGCGGGTTACGGCGGCCTTTGCTATGCGATGGCGCGCGACCGGCTCTTCCAGATGGACGTGCTGCGCCGGAGCGCAGAGGGGCGCCTCTCGGAGATCTACGGGCCCGGCGACGACGACGGCATCCTCGGCCAGGATCTCCTCGCCCGCGCGCAGAACCTGCGCGCGTTCGCGGCGGCGCGCTACGCATCGGCGGCCTCGCGGACGAAGCGCGCGCTGCAGGGCTGCGCGGCTGGCGTGAACAAGTACATCTCCGAAGCCAAGGCGTCGAGCGGTGGCCTGCCGATCGAGTTCCAGACCCTCGGTTATCAGCCGGATCCCTGGACGCCCGAGGACAGCGTCCTCGCCTACATTTACGTGGGTGTCACCTTCGACACCCTGACGTGGTTCACCAAGCTCGAGCGCGCGGCCGTCGCCTCGATCGCGGGGACGGAGGTCGCGACGACGCTGATCAAGGAGGCTGCGAACGAGGTGTCGATGTTCGACGCGCAGGGCAACCTGAACCCGGTCTCGACGTTCCTCGTGCCGCCTGGCCCGACCTCGCCGTCCGCGACCATCGTGAACCCGCCCCCGCCGACGTGCCTGGAGGGGGCGCGCCAGCTCACGGAGCAGCTCCGGCAGATGACGCCCGTGAGCGGGCGCGCGAGCAACGCGTGGGCGGTGGACGGGCACCTCACCTCGACCGGGAAGCCCCTCCTCGCGACCGATCCGCACTTCCCCCACGCTACCCCGTCCGCCGTCTACCTGGCTCAGCTCAAGGTGAACGGGCAGTACAACGTGGCAGGCTGGATGGTGCCCGGGTTCCCCGGGTTCATCAGCGGTCACACCGAGAGCATCGCCTGGGTGCCGACGTTCTCGCTCTTCGACAGCGTCGACCTGTACGTGGAGACGCTCCGCCCGGCGAGCGGGGGACGGGAGGAGGTGCTCATCAACGGCCAGTGGAAGCCGGTCACCAAGCGCGTGGAGACCCTCCGTGTGAAGGGGCAGCCGGATGTGCAGCGGACGTTCCGCTCGACGCCGCACGGGCCGATCCTCAACGACGGTCTGGACGGGCTGGAGGCGTTCGGGACCCTCGCGCTCAAGTCGACCGCGGGCCAGCCGGAGTGGAAGGTCGACGGCTACTTCGAGATGCCGGCGGCGCAGAGCTTCCCGCAGTTCAAGGCGGCGGCGCTGAAGCAGAGCATCGGCTGGAACTTCATCTTCGCGGACTACGCGGGCACGCACGGCCACATCGGCTACCAGAACTCGGGGCTCGCGCCGCAGCGCCAGAGCCCGCTGAACGCGCTCTATCCGGTGCCGGGGACGGGCGGGTATGAGTGGACCGGGTACGCCACGAACGCCGAGCTGCCCTCGGTCTACGATCCGCCGTCGCATATCCTCGTGACGGCGAACAACCGGATGGTGCCGCGCGACTACGCGCCGCAGGGGCGGCCGGTGCACCTCGCGAACTACTGGGACATGCCGTGGCGCGCGCAGCGGATCATGACCCGGCTGACGACGGCGACGCAGCCGCTCACGCCGCAGGACATGGCGTCGATCCAGCTGGACACGCAGACCACGATCGGGTTGCCGCTGCGCGACAGCTACCTGGCTGCGCTCGGGCGCGTCGGGCTGCCCGCGGACGATCCGAGCGCCGTCGCGGCGGTGGAGGCCCTGCAGCAGTGGGACGGGAACGCGGCGGCGAGCAGCCGCGGCGCGGCCGTCTACGAGATGCTGACCTTGATCCTGCTGCGCAACACGGTGACGGACGTGGTCGGTCCCGACGAGTATGCGCTCTTCGCGCCCAACGTGTTCCTCACGAACCAGCTCAACGGCTTGATCGACGTGCTGGAGAACCCGCGCGCGCCGTATTTCGGGATCAGCGAGGGCGTGGATCCTGGGGTCGCGCGGGACGAGGCCGTGCGCCGGGCGCTCGGCGAGGCGGACGCGATGCTCCGCGGGACGCTGGGGTCGGACGTGAGCGCGTGGACCTGGGGCGGGATCCACGAGCTGACCTACAACCACCCGCTTGCGGGCGAGGACGCGCGCTTCGATATCGGCACCTTCCCGGCGACCGGCGATGTGGAGACGGTGAACATCGGCGGGTGGTTCGCGAAGGTCGGGATCCTGGCGCTTCCGCCCGGCGAGTTCGAGGCCGCAGGCGGGGTGCGGGGCGCGCTCGACCAGGACTCGCTCAGCGCGACGCGGCTGGTCTGGAACCTCGCCCCGCTCGACGGCTCGCTCGGGGTGATGAGCACCGGTATCAGCGGGGATCCGCGGACGTGCCATTACGCGGATCATGCGGAGGCGTGGAGGTCGGGTCAGATCTTCCCGATGCCGTTCACGTCCGCCGCGATCCCTTGAGTGGACCGCCGCTGGCGGGCGACCTCACTGTGATCGGCGCATCCGGATAGCGCCGCCCTACCTGCCGCCGGTCGATCTGCTGCCGGCGACCTCCCACCTGTGCGCTGCCCACCCGCCATCGGTGACCCCAACCTGGGTCGGTGACCCCAACCTGGGTCGGCGGTGACCCCAACCCGGGTCGGTGACCCCAACCCGGGTCGGTGACCTCAACCTGGGTCGGTGACCCCCGGTGACCCCAACCTGGGTCGGTGACCTCAACCCCGGTCGGTGACCTCAACCCGGGTCGGTGACCCCAACCCGGGTCGGTGACCCCAACCTGGGTCGGTGACCTCAACCCCGGTCGGTGGCGTCAACCCGGGTCGGTGGCGTCAACCCGGGTCGGTGGCCTCAACCCGGGTCGGTGGCCTCAACCCGGGTCGGTGACCTCAACCCGGGTCGGTGGCCTCAACCCGGGTCGGTGGCCTCAACCCGGGTCGGTGGCCTCAACCCGGGTCGGTGGCCTCAACCCGGGTCGGTGGCCTCAACCCGGGTCGGTGGCCTCAACCCGGGTCGGTGACCTCAACCCCGGTCGGTGACCTCAACCCGGGTCGGTGACCTCAACCCCGGTCGGTGACCCACCGCCGACCGACGCACCTCGGTCGCGCCACCGGCCACCGAACCCGGGTCAGGCCCCCGCCGGTCAGGCCCCCGCCGGCCATGGCGCCAGGCCCTGCTTGACGTGGCCCGCCGCCGCACCAGACGACGTAGCGATGGCGGCGATCAGCGACCGACCCACGGCATTCCGGAGACCCACGCGGGTATCTGGCGTGATCCGCATAACAGTTTCTGCGTTCCCGCCTTATCGCCATCAGGGAATCCAGGAGGCCCGCCACGCCGGCCTCCATCGCGCAGATGCGCGCACCCGGGTTCGTCGTGAGCTCCCTCTCCTGGCGCGAGCCGGATGCGCCATGCCGTTCCCGCGCCGCCTCGCCGCGCGGCGCGCCCGCTGGACAGGTCGAGCGCGCTGCGGTGGCGCCCCTCCGCCCTACATTCCCCGCCTCGCCGGCGCAGCGCGCCCCTCCGACCTCGCCTGCGCGACGACACGGTGCAACGGTGGAGCCGGCGGTCGGCGCGCGCGTCGGCCGGCGCTCGGCAGCGCGCGCAGCTCGCCGCTCCCATGCCTGCTGCTCGGCGGGAACGGTCGGTTCATGGATGGAAACGAGGAAACAGGAGACATCACATGACAGAAGCGACACTGGGAGCCGGGGACATCACCGTGAAGGCCTGCGGCATCACCGACCTCGGGCGAGTTCGCAAGAACAACGAGGACACGCTCCTCATCGCGCACCTCACCTCCGCCGCCAAGACCGCGCCGCCAGCCCATGAGGTCACCTTCGAAGCCTCCTATCCCGTCCTCCTCGCCGTCTCCGACGGCATGGGCGGCGCGGCGGCCGGCGAGGTCGCGAGCGCCCTGGTCGTGGAGGCGCTCCGACGGGCGATGGCCTCGGCGCGCGGCAACTGGGACGACGCGACCCTCCAGGCCGTACAGCGCGCCAACCGCGAGGTGTGGCAAGCCGCGCAGCAGCCGGGCCGCCACGGCATGGGCGCGACGCTCACCGCGATCTGCGTGCACGGGACCGAAGCGCACGTCGCCGAGGTGGGCGACTCGCGCGCCTACCTGATCCGCAACGGGCAGATCCTCCAGATCACGCACGACCAGAGCTTCGTGCAGGCGCTCATCGACGCCGGCATGATCCAACCCGAGGAGGCCGAGCAGCACCCGATGAGGAGCATGCTGCTCCAGGCGATGGGCCTCGATCCCGACGTCAAGGCCAGCGTCGCGCGGCTCGATCTCCGGCGCGACGATCGCCTCCTGCTCTGCTCCGACGGGCTCTCGAACAAGCTCTCGGCCGCGGACATGCTCGCCGTGGTCGAGCGGGGCCCCTCGATCGAGGCCGCGTGCGAGCGGCTCGTCGCGCTCGCGAACGATCGCGGCGGCGAGGACAACATCACCGCCATCGTCGCCGAGCTGCACGGAGGAGGGCTCACGCCGCCGAGGAGAGGCGAGAAGCCGACCCAGACGCTCCACACGGTCACCGAGTTCGACCCGAGAAAGAAGGCCTGACGTCGAGCCCGTCGGCTCCTCGAGCTCCCGGCGCCCGAGCCCCGCCCGAGCCCCGGTCCGCCCGCGCGCCGCGAGGTGACGTCAGGCGCCTCGCCGCGCCGAGCTCCCGTCGCTGCCGCGCGCGGCGACCGCCGGACGGCTCGCGCGCGCGCGCTCGGCTGTGGTACGGGCGGGCGGCAGGCAGGAGAGCGCGCATGGTCCCGGGGAGCTTTCGCGGCGTGGCCTTCGATCTGGACGGGACCCTGCTGCGGTCCGATCATTCGATCTCGCCGGAGATGCGGTCGCTGTGCTCGGCGCTCACCGGGCGGGGGCTCCTGGTGACGCTGATCAGCTCGCGCCCCCCTCGCTCCGTGGGGCAGATCGCCGCCAGCCTGGGGCTTTCGGGCCCGTGGGCGGCGCTGAACGGCGCCTTCGTCGCCGGCTCCGGCGGCGAGAGCCTCGGCCGCTCACCCCTGCCGGAAGCCACCGTCGAGCTCATCCTGGCGCGCTATGGACGCGACGAGCGGATCAGCCTGAACCTCTACGCCGGCTTCGACTGGATCGTTCAAGCCGCGGACCGGCGCGTCAGGGCCGAGGCCGACATCGTGGGCTTCGCGCCCATCATCGATGCCGGCTTCGCGAGCCGCCCCGCGACCGAGAAGCTCCTGATGATCACCGACGAAGAGAGCAGCGAGAACGCGCGGCTGGCCGAGGAGCTCGCGGCGCTCGACGACGGCATCGCGGTCGCGCGCTCGAAGGACAACTACATCGAGATCACGCGCCGCGAGATCGACAAGGGGCGCGCGCTCGCGCTCATCGCGGCCAGCCGAGGCCTGTCCGCGCGCGAGATGGTCGCAGCCGGCGACGGCGAGAACGACGTTCCCATGCTGAAGGCCTGCGGTCTTCCGATCGCGATGGGCCACGGCCCGCAACCGCTCAAGCAGGCGGCGGCGCTGATCGTCGGGAGCAACGACGACAACTCCCTCACCGACGCGATCGGCCGCATCTTCGGGGCCGCTCCGGCGCGCTAGCTCGCGCGGCGTCCGCCTGCTCGCGACGCGCGGGGTCGCTCCGCCAGCGCACCGCCCTCGCCGGCCGCCCCGGCGGCGGACCCCGCGCTCATCGCCGGCCGATCGCCGAAACGGTCGCCCCCGGCGGGAGGACATCGAGCCACGTCACGCCCATCGCTCGTCTCTGCGCGACGCGCAGGTATCCCTTCTGATATGGAAAATTCCACTCCCTCAGGAGGTGCATTTCTATGCCTCGACGAGCGCTGAAGGCGCACATCACCGCGTTGGTCATGGCGCCGCTCTCCGTGCTGCTGCTTCATTGCGGCGACGACGAGTCCACGGAGCCGGTGAACAACACGACCGGCTCCGCGACGACATCCTCGGCCGCGACGGGCGGCGGCGGCGGCGGCGGCGACGGCGGCGGGGGCGACGGTGGCGGCGGGGGCGATGGCGGCGGGGGCGACGGTGGCGGCGGGGGCGATGGCGGCGGCGGCGCGCTCCCCGACCTCGATCCGACGCTCGCGTGGTACGGCGACAACCGGCAGCGGCTCGACGCCATGATCGACGAGCACGGCGCCGTGAGCCCCGGCTACGACCCCGACCGGAAGCCGGTCGCCGTGTTCGACTGGGACAACACCGTCATCAAGAACGATGTCGGCGACGCGACGATGTTCTGGATGCTCCGGCACGACAAGATCCTCCAGCCGCCGGACGGGAACTGGGCGTTCACGAGCCCTTACCTCACGGCCGCCGCGGTCGCCTCGCTCGGCGAGGCGTGCGGCGCCGCCGCCGAGCCGGGCGAGCCGCTGCCGACGAGCACCACGGCCGCCTGCGCCGACGAGATCCTCAGCGTCTATGTCGACGGGGAGACCACCGGCGGCGACGCCGCCTTCGACGGTCACAACCGCCGCACCCTGGAGCCTGCATACGCCTGGTTCGCCCAGCTCGGCGCGGGCCACGCGCCCGACGAGATCGCGGCGTTCGCCGCCTCGGCGATCGAAGAGAACCTGGCGGCGGAGGAGGGGACCGTCCAGACGATCGGGACGCGCGCGGGGCTGACCGCCTGGCTCCGGATCTACGAGCCCATCCAGGATCTGATCGGCGTGCTGCAAAAGAACGGCTTCGACGTCTGGGTGGTGTCCGCATCACCGCAGTTCGTGGTCGAGCCGTTCGCGGCGATGGTGAACATCGCCGCGGACCGGGTCATCGGCGTCCGGCAGGTGACGGCCGAGGACGGCGCGCTGACGTACAACCTGCAGGGGTGCGGTCCGATCCCCGACGGCACCAACGACGGCGCCGGCGAGTTCTCGGGGAACAGCCTGATCACCTACATCGAGGGAAAGCGGTGCTGGATCAACCAGGTGATCTTCGGCGCGTCGGGCCCCGCCGCGCTCGAGAAGAACCCGGACGCATCGCAGCGCCAGGTCTTCGGGGCGGGCGACTCGGACACCGATCTGAGCTTCCTCCAGGACGCCACCGGCCTCAGGCTCGCGATCAACCGCAACAAGAGAGAGCTGATGTGCAACGCGTACAGGAACTACGCGGGCACCTGGCTGATCAACCCGATGTTCATCGCGCCCAAGGGACACCTCGCCTCGGGTTACCCGTGCTCGACCACCGCCTGCGTGGACGAGGACGGCGCCGCGGTCCCGTGCCTCGATGAGGCCGGCGCGGTCATCCCCGACCAGGCCGACAACGTCTACTGATCTCGATCGCTCGCCGCCGCTCGGCGCGGGGAGCCGGGCCGCCGCGCCGAGCGGCCGTCGGATGTGGCCGTCAGATGTGCTTCGGCGGGTTCAGCTTGTCGCTCGCCGACTTCCCCTGAACGAGCGCCTTGGCCTTCTCGTAGAGGACCCGGAGCCGACCGCCCTCGGGCTCCCAGTACTCGGCGCGCTCCACAACCAGCTTCAGGATGGCGGCGTGCGGGTGATCGGGGCCGTCCGGCAGCCACGCCTTCCACGAGGGCTTCCAGAGGCTCCGGATCTTCTCCTCGTTCCTGTCGACCGTCGCGCGCGCCGAGATCGAGATGTACGCCCGATCCCGCGGCCGGTAGCAGCAGACCGCCACCTGGTGCTCGCGGACGATCTCGCCGGTCTTCGGCGTCTCGTCGTGCGTCACGAACCAGAGATCGCAGTCCATCTGCTCGGCCGGCTCCTGGATCTCCATCGGCCGACCCCGCATCAGCCCCTCCGGGGTCATGGTGACGAGCATGGCCGTGTCGAACTCTCTGAGCAGCGCGTGCAGCTCACCCATGGATCCGCGGGCCTGAGCCGTGGCTCCTGGCTCTCCGCCCTGGTGTTGCTCTCCGCTCTGGTGTTGCATGCGGAAAAGCTGCTCCGCGCGCGCTTCCCCGCCAAGCAAGGGCGCGCCCGGACCCGCCTGCGCCGCGGCCCGTCGGCGCTCCGGAGCGGCCCGAGGCGCCGCGCGCGGCAGACGGTCCAGGCGGCTCCCTCCGCGAGGTTTTGCGCAGTCGGTTGCGCAATGCGACGCCTTGAAGCGCGTCCGCTCGGCAGACGTGGCCCTCTCCTGCCGCGGAAAGTGCCGATCTGCGAAGAGCCATGAGCGGCACGAGCCATGCTTTGCCGGGTCACGACCCCCTCTGCCAGCAGGCTCCTCCATGACCGCGTTTTGCGACGAACTCGACGACCGCGTCCCCGCCGTCCCGAGCCGGGAAGACATCGCCCGGCTCCGGGAGGACTTCCTCGTGCTCGCCGCGCACGAGATCAGGACGCCTGTCACATCGCTCCTCCTGCAGCTCCAGCTGACGAAGCGGATGAGCGAGCGGGAGCCGGAGAACACCCCGGCGTGGGCGGCGGCGATGCTGGCCGTCTTCGACCGCCAGCTCGGCCGGCTCGCCCGGCTGTGCGACGACATGTTCCAGGTCCGGCGCGCCGAGCCGCCCCAGCGCGCGCCGGCCCGCTCGCCGGTCGATCTCGTCGCCCTCGTCCGCGAGGTGGTGGCGGCGGCGGTCGCGCATCGGCCGGCTGCGCGCGGCGCCATCGCGGTCGCGGCCGAGGGCGCCGTCGTCGGCCGCTGGGACCGATCCCAGCTCGAGCGCATGGCGTTCCACCTGATCAAGAACGCGCTCACCTTCGGCGAGGGCAAGCCGATCGCGATCGAGGTGCGCGCGACGCGCGCGCGGGCGCGGCTCATCGTGCGCGACCACGGCATGGGGATCGCGCGGGAGGACCAGGAGCGGATCTTCGCGCGCTTCGAGCGGGCGGTGCCGGCGGAGCGCTTCGGCGGCCTGGGGCTCGGCCTCTACATCGCGCACGCCGCGGCGCGCGCGCACGGCGGCGCGATCCGCGTGGAGAGCGAGCTCGGTCGCGGCGCGGTGTTCATCGTCGATCTCCCCCTCGCGCCGCGGCCGCTGGGGCGCGAGCGCGCGGCGCGCGCGGGCCGGGCGCGCCCGTCGCGGCGCGGCCTCGCCCGCCGGCCTTCGGAGCTGCCCCTGAGCGCGCACCTCAAGCTGGCGCACGTCAAGCACGCGCACCACCGCGCGCAGCGCCCGCACTAGGCGGGCCGCGGTCGGCTCACCCGTCGAGGAAGCGGACGAGCAGGCGCAGCCCGGTCTCCTGGCTCTTCTCCGGGTGGAACTGCGTCGCGGTGACGTTGTCCCGCTCGATCGCCGCGGTGATCCGGTGCGGGCCGTGCTCCGTCGTCGCCGCGACCAGCGCCGGGTCGCGCGGGACGGCGTGGTAGCTGTGGACGAAGTAGACGAACGGGCTCTCGCCCGCGAACACGCCGAGCGGGCCCGCCACGTCGCGCGTGATCGCGATGCGGTTCCACCCCATGTGGGGGATCTTGATCCCGACCCACGGCTCGCCGGCCGTCGCCTCGGCCGCGCTCGGCGCCGGGGTGAGGCGCTTGACCGTGCCGGGGAACACGCCGAGCCCCCGCGCGCCCTCCGCCTCCTCGCTCGAGTCGAAGAGCGCCTGCATGCCGAGGCAGATGCCGAGGTACGGCGTCCCCTTGCGGATCTGCTCGCGCAGCGCCTCGCCGATGCCGTTCTGCAGCGCGGCCGCGCAGTCGCGGAAGGCGCCCTGGCCTGGCACCACCACCTTGTCGGCCCGCGCGATGACCTCCGGATCGCCCGTGCGCGTCACCGCGCACGGCGCGCCGGCGTCCCCGGCGGCCTGGAGCAGCGCGCGCTCCACCGAGCGCAGGTTGCCCATCCCGAAATCCACGAGAGCGATCGATTGCATGGTCAGAGGCTCCCCTTGGTGGACGGGATGCCGGCGACGCGCGGCTCGATGCGGGTCGCCTTCATCAGCGCCTTGGCGAAGGATTTGAAGCAGATCTCGACGATGTGGTGCAGGTTGTCCCCCTCGAGGAGGCGGACGTGGAGGTTCGCGCCCACGCCGCGCGCGAAGCCCTCGAAGAACACGGGCGCGAGCTCGACGTCCCACGTGCCGAGCTTCGCCTTGGGCAGCGGCACGCGCCAGACGAAGTACGGCCTGCCGGAGAGGTCCAGCGCGCACTGCGCGAGCGCCTCGTCCATGGGGAGCGTCGCCTCGCCGTAACGCGCGATGCCCGCCTTGTCGCCGAGCGCCTGCTGCACGGCCGCGCCCAGGGTGATGCCGCAGTCCTCGGTGGTGTGGTGGCCGTCGATCTCGACGTCGCCCTCGGCGTGGATGGTGAGGTCGAACAGGCCGTGGCGGGCGATCTGATCGAGCATGTGCGTGAGGAAGGGGAGCGGCGTCCTGATCGACGAGCGGCCCTGGCCGTCGAGATCGATCTCGATGCGGATGTCCGTCTCGCGCGTCTTGCGCTCGACTTTGGCGATGCGGGGCATGGCGCGTAGGGTAGTCGCCCCGGCCGGGGATGGGGAGCGCCACGGATGAGCCGGCCGCCCGGCTCGGCCCTTCTGGGGCCGAGCGCAGGGTCGCCCGAAGCACGGAGACCAAGCGCGTCGACCGGGCGTGACCGGCCGAGGCGAGGTCTTGGATGCGAGCGCCGGATGGAATAAGGTGGCCCCTGGATAACGTGGCGATGGTGGCGCCCTGAAGGCAGCCCCAAGGCAGGAGCGTCCGTGAGCGCACCGGTTGCCGAAGGTCAAATTCTGTCGGGGAAATACCGGGTCGAGCGCATCCTCGGGCAAGGTGGCATGGGCGTCGTCGTCGCCGCCTTGCACGAGCAGCTCCACCAGCGGGTCGCCATCAAGATGCTCCACCCCGGCGCGAACGCCGAGATGGTGGAGCGCTTCGTGCGCGAGGCGCGCGCGGCGGTGCGCCTGAAGAGCGAGCACGTCGCGCGCGTGCTCGACGTCGGGACGCTCGAGACCGGCGCGCCGTTCATGGTGATGGAGTACCTGGAGGGGAGCGACCTGCAGGAGACGCTGCGGCAGCGCGGCCCGCTCGAGCTGGAGGAGGCGGTGGGCTACGTGCTCGAGGCCTGCGAGGCCATCGCCGAGGCGCACGCGGCCGGCATCATCCACCGCGATCTCAAGCCGGCGAACCTCTTCCTCACGCGCGGGGCGGACGGCAGCGGCATGGTGAAGGTGCTCGACTTCGGCATCTCCAAGGCGCTCGCCGAGCCGTCCGCGGCCGGGACCGCGCCGGAGCTCGGGCTGACGAAGACGTCGATGGTCCTCGGCTCGCCGCTCTACATGGCGCCGGAGCAGATGCGCTCGGCGCGCACGGTGGACACGCGCGCGGACATCTGGTCGATGGGCGCCATCCTCTACCAGCTGCTCACGGCGCGGGTGCCCTTCGACGCGACCTCGCTGTCCGAGCTCATCATCATGATCAACACCGAGCCGCCGCCGCCGCCGAGCGCCCACCGGCCCGATCTGCCGCCGGGCCTGGAGGCGGCGATCCTGCGCTGCCTCGAGAGGGACGTCGGGAAGCGCTTCAAGTCCGTCGCCGAGCTCGCGGGCGCCATCGTCGATTTCGGCCCCCCGCTCGCGCTGGCGTCGCTGGAGCGGATCGAGCGGACGCTGGGGCTCGTGCCCGCGGTCGCCTGGCGCGACCGGGCGAGCGCGGCGCGCGATCGGAGGAGCATTCCCCCGTGGCCGACGGCGCAGGACCGGATGAGCGGCGTGCCGGCAGGGACCGCGCAGGACCGGATGAGCGGCGTGCCGGCAGGAACCGCGCAGGACCGGATGAGCGGCGTGCCGGCGGCGACCGCGCAGGGGCGGTCCAGCGCGCCGCCCGCCGGCGTGACCGCAGGCGCCGCGGTCGGCCCCTCGGCGGGCACGGCTCCGGGCTGGGCGGCCGCGGGGCCCGCGCCTTCGGGCCGCAGGCGGACCGGCGTGGTGCTCGCGATCGCCGGGGTGGGCGTCGCGGCGGCGCTCGGTGGGGTCCTGCGCTTCGTCACGTTCCGCGGCAACGCGGCGGATCCGCCGGTCGAGCCGCTGGCCGCGAGCACCTCGGCCGAGCCGCCGGCGGTCGCGCCGACGGCCGCGCCGCCGCCGCCGGAGGTCACCGCCGTGACCACGGTCACCGCCGCGCCGCCGCCGATCACCGCGGCGCCGCCGACGGCCTCGGCGCCCTCGTCGAGCCCCACGACGCCGACGGTCACGACGGCGACCGCGAAGCCGCCCCCGTCGTCCACCGCCACGGCGCCTCGGCCGAGGGTCCCCACGGCGGCCTCGACCGCGGTTGCCGCGACGGCGGCGCCTTCGGCCGCGCCGCCCACGACCGCCACGTCGCAGGGGGACGGCAGCCGCAGCGTCTTCGATGTGCTGAACGACAAAGGGAAGCCCAGATGATTTGGCTTGGAAGCGAACGGCTCCCGCTGCGGAGCCGCGCCAGCTTGCGCGTCTGCGCCGCGCTCGCGCTCGGCGGCGCCGCGCTGACGGGGCTCGCGCCCGCGGCGGCCCAGCCCGCGCCGCCGGCGGCCCAGAGCGCGGCGAAGCCCGCGCCCGCGGCCCAGAGCGCGGCGAAGCCCGCGCCCGCGGCGGCCCAGCCCTCGGCGAAGCCCGCGCCCGCGGCGGCCCAGCCCGCGCCGGCGGCCGGCGCCGCGACGCAGCCGGCGCCGGCCGCCGGCGCGCCTGCCGCGAGCGCTCCAGCTCCCCAGGGGCCGCTGTCCGAGACCCTCACGGGGGAGGCCAAGGCCGAGTACGAGGCCGCGCGCATCCTCTTCAACGACGGCGATTTCCGCAACGCCATCATCAAGTTCGAGCGCGCCTACCAGCTGTCCCGCGACCCGCGGCTGCTCTGGAACATCGCCCTCTGCCAGAAGAACCTGCAGCGCTACGCGCGCCTGCTCGGAACGGTCGAGAAGCTTCTCCAGGACGCGGGCCCGCAGCTCTCGGAGCAGGATCGCAAGGACGCCGCGGCGCTCATCGAGGCGACGAAGGCGTACGTGAGCCGCCTCGATCTCCAGGCCAGCGAGGCCGGCGCCACCGTCTTCGTCGACGGCGAGGAGGTCGGTCAGACCCCGCTGCGCGAGCCCGTCCTGCTCGACGTCGGCACCCGGAAGATCCGGGTGACCAAGAAGGGCTTCGAGGCCTTCGAGGTCTCGCAGCAGGTGCCGGGCGGCGGCGTGGTCACCGTCGCGGCCACGCTCGAGAAAGAGGTCCACGAGGGGCGGCTCATCGTCGCGGCGCCGCCGAACGCCGTCATCTCCGTCGACGGCCGCGTGGTCGGCCGCGGCAGCTACGACGGCCCGGTGCCGAGCGGCGGCCACACGCTCCGCGTCACGGCGTCCGACATGGTGTCGCACCAGTCCGAGGTCATGATCCACGACAACCAGACGCGCCGCGTGCAGGTCTCGCTCGAGCCGGCGCCCAAGAAGAGCAACGTCGAGCAATGGCTCTGGATCGGCGGCGGCGTGGCCGTGCTGACGGGCGCGCTCCTGGTCGGCCTGGGCGTCTTCGCGTCGGAGCCGCCGGTCGACGGCAACCTGTCGCCCGGCTCGGTCGCCCTGTCCGCGCGGGGCGGCGCCTCGTTCTCGATCCCCTTCGGGGGTAGCCGATGAGCCGCGGCCGCCGGCTCGCGCTCGCGGCGCTCGCGGCGCTCGCGTGCGGAGGCTGCGGGGAGGTGGACGAGATCGTCGTCGCCATCTCGACGGACCTCGCCGTGCCGAAGGACTTCGATGTCCTTCAGGTCCAGGTGTTCGAGGGCAACCAGGGCAAGTTCAACCGCCCCTACCGGCGGCTCGGCGAGTCCGATGCCGAGGCGAAGCTCCCGGCGACCATCGGGTTCTTCTCGTCGGACGCCGGGGGTGAATCCATCCGGATCAAGGTCGCCGCCCGCAACAAGGACGATGTCGGCCCGGTGCGCATCCTGCGCGAGGTGGTCACGACGATCCCGAAGGATCGCGTCGCGTTGCTCACCGTATCGCTCGACTTTCTCTGCGACGGCTCGGGGATGGGCGCGGGGATCGACGTCGAGAGCACGTGTGGCGAGGGCATGACCTGCGTCGCGGGGGCGTGCGTATCGAACGAGATCGACTCGAGCACGCTGCCCGACTATTCGCGCGGCGACGTCTACGGCTCCGGGGACGGGGAGTGCTTCGACGTGACGGCCTGCTTCGCGCAGGCGACGCCGGCGGAGGTCGACCCGGCGGGTTGCACGATCGCGGGCGACGGCGCGGCGCTGCGGAACGTGGCGCTGGAGACAGCCGGGGACGACGGCATCTGCGACGGCGACGAGGGCGACGAGGACCGTCGCTGTCTGGTGGCGCTCAACGCCGACAGCGACAACGGCTTCCGGGTGGCGGCCGACGGGCGGATCCAGCTGCCGCCGAAGGTGTGCGAGCAGATGGCGCAAGGCAAGATCGCGGCCGTGCTGACGGCGCCCGCGACGAGCTGCGCCCAGAAGACCACGGGGCTGCAGATGTGCGGGCCGTGGCTCGCGTCGGGGTCCGAGGAGCCCTGACCGAGGGCCCATCGCTGCGCGGATAGCGCCCAGCGGCGTCGGCGCCGCGGGGAACGCGCCCAGCGGCGTCGGCGCCGCGGGGGAACGTCCAGCAGCGTCAGCGCCGCGGGGAACGCGCACAGCGGCGCGAGCCCGGACCCGGCCTCATGCCGCGCGCGCCGGAGCCGCGCGTCACGAGGGCGCCCGCACCGCCGCGCGGCGTCACGCGCGCCGTCGCCGCCACCCGGCGAGGAGCGCGGCAGCGGCGAGCCACGCCGCCGCCGAGGTCGCCGACCCATCGCCGCGCACCGCGAGCCCGCAGCCGTTGCCGTGCGCCCTCGGATCCGCGCCTCCGGGCCGGGGGGCCGCGCCACCGCCGTCCGCGCCGCCACCGCCGCCGTTCCCAGCGTCGCCGCCCGCGCCGGCATCCCCGCCGTCCCCGCCTGCGCCGCTGTCCCCGCCTGCGCCGCCGTTCCCAGCGTCGCCGCCCGCGCCGGTGTCGCCGCCTGCGCCGCCACCGCCATTGCCGGCGTCGTCGGGCACGCAGCCGCCGGCCACGCAGGTGCCGCCGGGGCAGCGGGCGCCCTCGTTCGGGACCAGCGTGCACTCGCCGTACCTCGGGTGGCACCGCGCGGCGGTGCAGACGTTCCCGGAGGGCGCGCACTCGACCGGCGCGCCGCCCCTGCAGACGCCGCCGTCGCACGCGTCGGCCAGCGTGCAGGGATCGCCGTCGTCGCAGGGCGTGCCGTCGGGCTTCGGGGGCGCGTCGCAGGCGCAGGCGTCGCCCACGCCGTCGCCGTTCGCGTCCTCCTGCCCGCGGTTCGACAGGAGCGGGCAGTTGTCGGCGCCGTCGGGCGCGCCGTCATTGTCATCGTCGTCGTCGCACCGGTCGCCCTGGCCATCGCTGTCGGTGTCGCTCTGGCTCGGGTTCGACAGGAACAGGCAGTTGTCGGCGCCGTCGGGCGCGCCGTCGTTGTCGTCGTCGCCGTCGCACGCATCCCCGTCGCCGTCGCGGTCGATGTCGGACTGGTCGACGTTGGGGGTGGAGGGGCAGTTGTCCGAGCCGTCCTCCACGCCGTCGTTGTCCCGGTCGAGCGCGCCCGCGTCGCAGGCGTCGCCCAGCCCGTCGCCATCGGCGTCGGTCTGCTCGGGGTTGGGGACGAGGGGGCAGTTGTCGTCCTCGTCGCTCGACGCGTCGTCGTCGTCGTCGCCGTCGCAGGCGTCGCCCAGCCCGTCGTCGTCGGTGTCGATCTGCTCCGGGTTGGGGACGAAGGGGCAGTTGTCGTCCTCGTCGCTCGACGCGTCGCTGTCGTCGTCGCCGTCGCAGGCGTCGCCCAGCCCGTCGTCGTCGGTGTCGATCTGCTCGGGGTTGGGGACGAAGGGGCAGTTGTCGACCTCGTCGCTCGACGTGTCGTCGTCGTCGTCGCCGTCGCAGGCGTCGCCCAGCCCGTCGTCGTCGGTGTCGATCTGCTCCGGGTTGGGGACGAAGGGGCAGTTGTCGACCTCGTCGCTCGATGTGTCGTCGTCGTCGTCGCCGTCGCAGGCGTCGCCCAGCCCGTCGCCGTCGTGGTTCGCCTGGTCGGGGTTGGGGACGAAGGGGCAGTTGTCGTCCTCGTCGCTCGACGCGTCGTCGTCGTCGTCGCCGTCGCAGGCGTCGCCCAGCCCGTCGCCGTCGTGGTTCGCCTGGTCGGGGTTGGGGACGAGGGGGCAGTTGTCGTCCTCGTCGCTCGACGCGTCGTTGTCGTCGTCGCCGTCGCACGCGTCGCCCAGCCCGTCGCCGTCGTGATTCGCCTGGTCGGGGTTCGGCACCGACGGGCAGTTGTCGTCGGCGTCGCCCGCCCCGTCGCCGTCGGCGTCGTCACCGAGGTCCCAGTTGACGACGCCGGCTCTCTCGGCCGCCGTCAGCCCCAGCAGCGCAGCCGCCGGGAGGGCGTCGAGGGTGACCGCGCTCGCGTGCGCGTCGGCCTGGCTCGCGTGCTGCCCGCCGAAGTGCATGAGGATCCGCGTCCCGCCGGGCGGCACCGACAGCGCGAACTCGACGACGGGCCCCTGCGTCGCCGCGCAGTCGTCGGTGACCATCCCGACGCTCCCCGGCATCGCCGCCGCCGAAGGCCCGTAGAAGTTGAAGTGGAGGCTCGGATCCCCGCCCCCATCGAGGTCGTCCGTGGCGAGCCACCGGTCCGCCGGCGTGAACTCCAGGTCGCCGGTGTGCGACTGCGTGATGACGGTGCTGTTGTCGGAGCCGACGTTCGTCTCGACGCGCACGACCGCGGGCAGCGCGGCGGCCGTCGGGTTGTGGACGATCTCCAGGAAGCGCGCCCAGCCCTCGTCGGTGGGCACGTACACCTTCCGGGTGACCTCGAGGCTGCCGAGGAGCGCCGGCCCATGGACGAGCTGCCGCCCGTCCAGCTCCGCCGCCCGGGTCGACGACGGGAACCTCAACCCGTTCACCCGCAGCAGCATGCCGGTGTCGAAGGCGTCGATGGTCCCGTTGTTGATCACCCCGTCCGTCCCGACGTCCCACAGGAAGGCGCGGCCATCCACGAGCTGCTCAAACGGCGGCGCGGCGCCGCACTGCGCCGCCGCGCTCCGCGGCGCCGCCGCGAGCGCCAGCGCGACGCCGAGCCCCGCGGCCATGACGGTTCGCTTCATGCTCTCTCTTCTGCTCCCCGGGTCCGCGTCTCACGGCCCGATCGCGCGTCGGCGCGGCGGCGCTGCGCGGCCGCCGCCCGCGGGCTACTTCTTCTCCAGCACCACGAGCTCGATCCGCCGGTTCTTCTCCCGGCCGGCCGCGCTCTTGTTGTCCGCGATCGGCTGGCTCGCCCCGTACCCCTTCGCGACCAGCCGCTCGGCCTCGACCCCCTTCTCGACGAGCCACTTGCGCACCGCCTCGGCGCGCGCCGTCGAGAGCGCCTCGTTGAACTTGGCGTTGCCGGCGCCGTCCGTGTGCGCGCCGACCTCGATCTTCACCCACTCCGGGTGCTGCGCGATCACGTCGCGCACCTCGGCGAGCACCGCCTCGCTCTTCGGATCGATCGGCGCCGGGTCGCTCTTCAGCACGCGGAACGCGACGGGCTCCAGCAGCACGACCCGCTCGCCCTGCACCCGCACCCGCGTCGGGCAGCCGCGCGCGGCCGCGTCCTCGCTCGCCGGGCCCTTCTCGCGCGGGCACGCGTCGACGTCGTCGAGAAGGCCGTCGCCGTCCTGGTCCGCGGGCAGGCTCGGCGCCGCGGCGGGGCAGCCCGGGCGCGTCGCGCCGCCCGCCGCGTCGCCCTTCTCCGCGGGGCACGCGTCGAGCGCGTCGGGCAGGCCGTCGCCGTCCTGATCCGCGGGGCAGCCGCGCCGCGCCGGATCGCCGCCCCCGCGGCCCGCGGCCGCGTCGGGGCACGCGTCGTCCGGATCGGCGACGCCGTCCTCGTCCCGGTCCTCCACGGGGCAGCCGTTTCGCCGCGCGTCCGCGCTGGCCGGCCCGTACGCGTACGGGCACGCGTCCGCCGCGCCGGAGACGCCGTCCGCGTCCGGGTCCGGGTCCGCCGCCCGCTCGGGCGGCCCCGCGGGCGGAGCCCACGCCACGGTCCCGATCGCGCGGAACGACGGCGCGCCGATCGCCTCCCCGAGGCCCGGACCGGCGGCCGCCCCGACGACGAGGCCCGCGAGCGGGCGGAGCCTGGCGCCGAGCAGGAGCTCGGCGCTCGTCGTCCGATCCACGGCGACCCGATCGCGATCCGTGAGCGACAGCGAGCCGCCCTGCAGCATCGTCTCGGCGTACACCTCCGGGCCGATCTGCAGCCGCTCGTCCCAGAGCAGCACGGCCGCGCCGCCGCCGTACGTGAGCGTCGACGGGTTCTCGGAGCTCCGCATCACCGCGCCGCCGGCGACGCTCCACACGAAGCGCGCGACCCGCCCGCCCAGCAGGAGCTGCGGCGTCACGCGCACCGCGCCCTCGCCGACGTACGCGTCCGAGCTGCCCGTCGGCAGGTGCAGGGCCGCGCCCGTGCCGATCTGGAACGCGCCGCGATCGTCGCCGAGCAGCCGGACGCGCACGCCGAGGCGCAGGTCGCCGAGCGCCGGGGACGAGGGCGCCTCGGGCGCGCCCGCGCCGGCCGCGGCCGCGGGGCCGTCGCCGCTCTGGGCGAGCGCGATCGGCAGGGAGGCCGACACGAGCAGCCGATCCCAGAGCGAGAGCGAGCCGCCGACGTGGAGGTGCGACTGGCTGCCGACGATCACCCGCTCGGGCGAGACGCCGTCCGAGAGCGTGAGCAGGTCCTCCGCGTGATCGAACAGGACGAGCCCCCGCGGGACGAGGTGCCCACCGATGAGCGGCGACGGCACGCCGAAGAGCGGGTCGCCCGCGGGGGTCGGCTCGAACCGGCTCAGCGCGACGGCGCCGGGCCCCTCCGCGCGCGCCGGCGGCGCGCCCAGGGCGATGCCGAGGAGCGCGCCCGCGAGCGCCGCGCCCACCGTGATGAGGCCTCTCATGATCGGCGGATGGTATCCTCGCGAGCGCAGGCGGAGCAAAGGCGATTTGTCCTCGGCGAATTCCATGTTGCTCGCCGGGCGCGCGCATCGGTTAGCATCACGCTGACCGGAGCGCGGCCTGCGAGGGCCGCCTCCGCCAGCAAGGAGCATCGATGCGAGGGAAGCATCTGGGCCAGTGGGGGCGCGCCGTCGTGGCCGCGCTCGGGGTGGGGCTCGCGGCGGGCAGCGCGGCGGCCCAGCCCACGCCGGCCGCGCCCGCGCCGGCCGCGGAGAAGCCGCTCGCGGAGTCGCTGACCGGGATGGCCAGGGCCGAGCACGGGGCGGGCGACGCGCTGTTCGCCGACGGCGACTACGCGGGCGCGCTCGCGCGGTTCGAGCGCGCCTACGAGCTGTCGCGCGATCACCGCCTGCTCTGGAAGGTCGCGCTCTGCCAGAAGAACCTGCGGCGCTACGCCAAGATGCTCGCGACGCTGCGCCGGATGGAGGCCGAGGCGGGCGCCGCGCTGTCGCCCCGCGACAGGCAGGACATCGCCGACCTGATCCAGGCCGCCGGGGCGTTCGTGTCCCGCCTCGAGATCACGGCGAGCGAGCCGGGGGCCACGGTGTTCGTGGACGACGAGCCGGTCGGGACGACGCCGCTCGCCGAGCCGGTGCCGATCGACATCGGCGACCGCCGCATCCGCGTCTCGAAGCCCGGCTTCGTCGATTTCGTCCGCCGGGAGACGGTGGTCGGCGGCGGCACGCTCGCCCTCGTGGCGCGGCTCGACCGGGCGGTGCACCGCGGGCGGCTCGCGATCGCCGCGGGCCGGGACGATCTCATCGCGATCGACGGCAAGGTGGTGGGTAAGGGCCGCTGGGAGGGCTCGGTGGCGAGCGGGACCCACGCGCTGCGCGTGACGGCGCCCGGCATGACGCCGCACGAGGTCGACGTCCTGGTCCGCGACGAGGAGCTCCGCCGCATCGACGTCTCGCTGGAGCGCGCTCCGGAGCGGGGCGGCGCGCGCAAGTGGCTCTGGATCGGCGGCGGCGCGGCGATCTTCGCCGGCGCGCTCGTCGCGGGGGCGCTGCTGTTCGAGCCGGGGACGCCGGCGGAGCGGGGCAGCCTCGGCACGGTCCCGCTCGGGTTTGGAGGGAGGCGTTGATGCGCGCGAAGCGGACGAGCTCGAGGTCGATGGCGGCGGCGCTCCTCGCGCTCGCGGGGGCGGCGGGGGCCGCGTCCTGCAGCGGGGAGAAGGGGCAGCTCATGGTCGTCTTCCAGACGGACATGTCGCTGCCGAAGGACATCGACACGATCCGGGTCGAGGCCACGCTCGAGGGGGCCATCGTCTACGACGAGACGTTCGAGCGGCTCGGGAGCGAGGCCTCGATCCGCCTGCCGGCCACGCTCGGCTTCCTCACGCCCGACGATCCTTCGCAGGCGCTCCGGGTGCGCGTCATCGCGAGCCGCGGCGGCAAGGAGGGGGTGCGCGTGCTGCGCGAGGTGCTCACGACGGTGCCCGAGGGCCGCACCGCGACGCTCCACATGCCGATCCAGTTCCTCTGCGACGGGTCGGCCGACGTGGAGCGCGACGAGCAGGGCAACGTGGTGCGCGACGCGCAGGGCAACGTGCTCGTCAAGAACAGCTGCCCCGAGGGCCAGAGCTGCGTCGCCGGCGAGTGCAAGCCGCGCGAGATCGACTCGCGCGACCTGCCCGAGTTCGAGGTCCAGGCCGTGTTCGGCGGCGGCGGGGAGAGCGACGGGCTCTGCTTCGACACCGTCCGGTGCTTCTCCTCGGCCACGTCGGCGCAGGTCGATCTGGCGAGGTACGAGGCGAACCCCGACGACTGCGTGGCGACCGCGCCGAGCGGGGACGTGAACGTCGCGCTCCTCACGCAGGGCGGCGGCATCTGCGGCGAGAGCGCGTGCTACGTCCCGCTCGACGCCGAGAGCGAGGCGGGCTTCCGGGTGGAGGAGGGCAACGTCCTCCGTCTCCCCACCGCGGTGTGCAAGCAGGCGAAGGACGGCAAGCTCGCGGGGATCGCGATCGCGATCGCGGGCGAGAACGCGGGCGAGAGCGCGGGCCAGAGCGCGGGGACGTGCCGCACGAAGGGCACGGATCTGCCGACGTGCGGCCCGTGGTCGGCCTTGGCCGGCGGCCAGTACACGGGGCCCGACGCGGCGGCGCCCATCCCGGTCGCGGTCGCGCAGGTCCACCCGGTGTCGCTGCGGGTGACCGCGGGCGGCGTGGCGTGGATCTCCGGCACCACCTTCGACGAGGCCGGCATGGCCCGGGACGACGGGGAGCTGAAGACCGCGCCGCAGGGCGGCGGCGAGCCGCTGGTGCTCGGCGCGGCGCAGGCCTCGCCGCGGGATCTCGTGGTCGACGAGGCGCGGCAGGTCGTCTTCTGGACGAACGCGGCGGACGGCACGCTGAGGGCGGCCCCGCTCGCGGGGGGCGAGCCGCGCGTGCTGCTCGCGGATCTCAAGCAGCCCGAGGGGCTCTCGCTCTCGGGCGACGCGCTCGCCTGGACCGAGCTCTGGGGGGGCGGCGTCTTCAGGGCGACGCTGAGCGGCGAAGGCGCCGAGGTCGCGCTCGGCACGCCGGAGGATCTCGCGCAGCCCGGCTCGGCGTACGCGTCCCCGTACCGCGTGGCCAGCGCGGGGGACGTCGTGTGCTGGACCTACCAGGGCACGCTGGGCAGGCCCGACGGCGCGGTGGCGTGCCGCGTGCGCGGCGAGACGCTGACGGTCGCCGCCGAGCAGCTCACCCCGCGGGAGCTCGCGCTCGACGTGGACGGTCAGGGGAACGCGGCGGCGGTCTACTGGGCGAGCTTCGAGGGCGGCAGCGTCTTCCGGGCCGACCTGAGCGGGGAGGCCGTGGGCGAGCCCGAGGAGATCGCCTCGGATCAGGGCCAGCTGAACGGCATCGCGGTCGACGCGGAGCACGTCTACTGGACGCGCCGCGACGAGGGGACGGTCGTGCGCATGCCGAAGGACGGCGGGGCGCCGGAGGTGCTCGCCTCGCAGCAGGCGCGGCCCGGCGACGTCGCGGTGGACGCGACGACGGTCTACTGGATCAACGAGGGCTCGCCGGATCTGGAGGACGGCACCCCGGTGAAGGACGGGGCCGTCCTGAAGCTCGCGAAGTGACGGGGGCGGCGGCGCCCGGGGCCGGGCGCGCCACGGCGGGCTCGCCCGGCGCGCCGCCTGCGCGCTCGGCGCCGCGTGTGCTATGGCCCGACCCGTGAAGCGCACGGCCCTCCTCCTGTTCACCCTCGCGCTCCCCGCGTGCGGATCGAGCTACGCCCAGCAGGGCCCGAGCGACACGCTCCGGGCCTACGCGCAGGCGCTCCAGGAGGGGCGCGTCGACGCCGCCTACCGGCTGCTCTCGGACGAGGCCAAGCGGTCGATGTCGCTCGAGGCCTTCCGGCGCGCGGTCCGGGACAACCCGGACGACGCGCTCGAGATCGCCCGGGCCATCGCGCGGCCCGCGGCCGATCCGGTGGTGACGGCGACGGTCACCATGCCGAACGGCGAGGAGCTCCTGCTCGTCTTCGAGGGGGGCCGCTGGCGGCTCGACGCCGCGGCGGTCGATCTCTACGGCCAGGCGACGCCCCGGCAGGCGCTCGTGGGGTTCCTGAGGGCGTTCGAGCGGAGGCGCTACGACATCATCATGCGCTACGTTCCCGACGCCGAGAAGGAAGGCCTCGTGGAGCCGGCGGGGGGCGCGGCCGGCGAGGCGGGCGATCCCGGCGAGGCGGGCGCCCTGCGCGCCGAGGGCACGGCACAGCCCGCTGCGCCCGGCGGCGCGGCGGGGAGCGCGGGCGCTGACGCAGCGCAGAAGCCGGGCGGTCGGCCCGGGACGGCGCGGGGTGGGGCGGGCGCGGCGCAGCTCACCCCCGAGAAGCTGAAGGCCGCCTGGGAGGGGCCGCAGAAGGAGCAGATCAACCGGGTCGTCCAGGCGATCAAGGCGGCGCTGCCGACCGCGACCATCGAGGAGACCGGGGACAGCGCCTCGATGGCCTATGGCGCCGGCGGCACGGTCGCCTTCACGCGCGAGCACGGGGTCTGGAAGATCAAGGACTTCTAGCGGCGCGCCCGCTCATGGCTTCGAGAAGAGCGCTGTACTAGGGTTGTCGGCATGCCGACCGGCGATCCTCCTTCGCGAACGCCCCCCTCGCCCGACGCCGACAGCGTCCCGATCCTCCCGCTCCGCAACTCGGTTCTGTTCCCCATGTCGGTCGTGCCGATCAACGTCGGCCGGCCGCGGAGCGTGCGCCTCGTCGAGGATCTCCTCGGCCGCGAGCGCGCGCTGGTCGGCGTGATCAGCCAGCGGTCGCCGGACGTGGACGAGCCGACGTTCAAGGAGCTCTACTCCGTCGGGACCATCGCGCGCGTCGTGAAGGTCATCCGGCTCGGCCCGAACAACTACTCGGTCGTGCTGAACGGGCTCGGCCGCTTCCGCGTGAAGGCGGCGTTCTCGCTCGAGCCGTACATGCGCGCGCGGATCGAGCGCATCCCGGAGTCGCTCGTGCGCGACGTGGAGCTCGAGGCGCTCGGCGCGGGCCTGCGCGAGGCGACGCGCGAGGTGCTCGGCCTCATGCCGAACCTGCCGCGCGACACCGCGGGCATCCTCGACAACGTGCGCGAGCCCGGCGCGCTCGCGGATCTCATCGCCTCGAACTTCCCGCAGGCGCAGGCGTCGGTCGGCGACAAGCAGGAGATCCTCGAGGCGTTCGACGTGAAGGCGCGCGTCCGCCTCGTGCTCGCGATGGTCGGCCGGCAGCTCGAGGTGCTGCGGGTCAAGAAGGAGATCTCCTCGATGGTCCAGGAGGAGATGGGCAAGTCGCAGCGCGAGTACATCCTCCGGCAGCAGATGAAGTCGATCAAGGAGGAGCTCGGCGAGGGCGGCGACGACGACGAGATCGAGGAGCTCCGCGAGCGCATCCGCCGCGCCAAGGTGCCGGCGGAGGTCGACAAGGTCGTGCGCAAGCAGCTCAGCCGGCTGCGCTCGATGGCGCAGCAGTCGGCCGAGTTCAACGTGACCAAGACCTACCTCGAGTGGATCGCGGATCTGCCGTGGTCCAAGACGACGGTGGACAAGCTCAGCGTCGAGAGCGTGCGGCGCTGCCTCGACGAGGATCACCTCGGGCTGGAGAAGGTGAAGAAGCGGATCGTCGAGTACTCGGCGATCCGGCAGCTCCGCTCGGACAAGAAGGGGCCGATCCTGCTCTTCATCGGGCCGCCCGGCGTCGGCAAGACGTCGCTCGGCAAGTCGATCGCGCGCAGCATGGGCCGGCGCTACGAGCGCATCGCGCTCGGCGGCGTGCGCGACGAGGCGGAGATCCGCGGGCACCGGCGCACGTACGTCGGCGCGCTGCCCGGGCGCATCCTGCAGGCGCTCAAGAAGGCGGGGACGAAGAACCCGGTGCTGGTGCTCGACGAGGTCGACAAGATGGGCGTCGACCTGCGCGGCGATCCGGCGGCGGCGCTCCTCGAGGTGCTCGATCCCGAGCAGAACTCGACCTTCCAGGATCACTACCTCGACCTGCCGTTCGATCTGTCGCAGGTGATGTTCCTCGCGACGGCGAACAACTGGGACGGCATCCCGGGGCCGCTCGTGGACCGCATGGAGGTCATCGAGGTGCCCGGCTACACGCGGACCGACAAGCTCGGGATCGCGCGGGAGTTCCTGGTGCCGAAGCAGCTGTCGGCGCACGGGCTGACGGACGAGCGGCTGGAGTTCACGGAGCCGGGCATCGCGTCGATCGTCGACCACTACACGCGCGAGGCGGGGGTGCGCGGCCTGGAGCGGCAGATCGCGGCGGTGTGCCGCGCCACGGCGGTGAAGGTCGCCGAGGGCCACGACGTGCGCGAGGTGGCGACGCCCGAGCACGTGGAGCAGGTGCTCGGCCCGCACAAGCACCGGCCCGAGCTCGCGGAGCGGACGCTCCAGCCCGGGGTGGCGACCGGCCTCGCGTGGACGCCGGCGGGCGGCGAGATCCTCTTCATCGAGGCGACGAAGATGCCGGGCAAGGGCAACGTGGTGCTCACCGGCAACATGCGGAACGTGATGCAGGAGTCGGCGAGCACGGCGGTGAGCTTCGTGCGCAGCAAGGCCGATCGGCTGCACCTCGATCCGGAGTGGCTGAAGGAGATCGATCTGCACGTGCACATCCCGCAGCACGGCACGCCGAAGGACGGGCCGAGCGCCGGGGTGACGATGTTCGCCGCGGTGGCGTCGCTGCTCCTCGGCGCGCCGGTGCGCAGCGACGTGGCGATGACGGGGGAGATCTCGCTGCGCGGGCGGGTGATGCCGGTCGGCGGCATCAAGGAGAAGCTCCTGGCGGCGCACCGGGCCGGCATCCGGCACGTGCTCATCCCGGCGAAGAACCGGCGGGATCTCGAGGATGTGCCGCAGGACGTGAAGGACCAGGTCAAGATCACGATGGTGTCCTCGATGGAGGAGATCCTGCCGCTCGTGCTGGAGCCGCCGCGGCGGGCGTCGACGCAGAGCGCGTCGGCGGACGAGCTCGAGGAGCAGGCGGGGGCGTAAGCGAGAGGCCGTGGCAGGCGGCCGTGCGGGGCCGCCCGGCCCCCGGCGAGGGTGTTCTCGGCGCGGGGCGGGGTGGGGGCCCCGCCGAACTCGCCTGAGAGTTGAACCATCCGGCAAGCCGGATGGCTCAACTCTCAGGCTCAAACATCGGCCCATCCCCCACCCCGCCCCGCGCCGAGAACACCCTCGCCGGGGGCCTTACGGTTTTGGGCCGAGCCTGCTCGTCGAGATCGCCGGGGACGAGCTTCTGGGCTCGCCGCGGGGGGTATACTCGACCGATGCGGATCGCGGTGGTTTCGGGCGGGAATCGGGGAATCGGGCTCGAGATTTGTCGGCAGCTCGCGCGCCGCGGGGTCCACGTCGTGCTCGGAAGCAGGGACGAGGGCCGCGGGAACGCGGCGGCGGCCGCGCTCAAGGAGCAGGGGATCTCCGTGGAGCCGCGGCGCCTCGACGTGTCGGACGAACGGAGCGTCGAGGAGCTCGCACGCGCGCTCGCGGCCGAGCACGGCGGGGTCGACATCGTCGTCAACAACGCGGGCATCGCGATGCAGGGCTTCAACGCCGAGGTCGCGCGTAACACCATCGAGGTCAATTTCTTCGGGGCGCTCCGGCTCACCACCGAGCTCCTCCCGCTGATGCGGGCGGAGGGGAGGATCGTCATGGTGACCAGCGGGCTCGGCGATCGACGCAGCGTCTCCGAGGCGCTCCAGGCGCAGTTCGGGGAGGCAGCGCTGACGCGCGAGGCGCTCGTCCAGCTCATGCGCAAGTTCGTCAGCGACGTGAGCGCGGGGAGGCACACGGCAGAGGGGTGGCCGTCGTCGGCCTACGCGGTGTCGAAGATCGGGCTCAACGCGCTCACGGGCGTCCTCGCGAGGGAGCTCGAGGGCGACCGGCGCAAGATCCTCTGCAACGCGGCGTGCCCGGGCTGGGTGCGCACGGACATGGGCGGCGCGCACGCGCCGCGGTCCGTGGAAGAAGGGGCCGAGACGCCGGTGTGGCTCGCGCTGCTGCCGAGCGGCGGCCCGCAAGGGGGCGTGTTCCGCGACAAGGCCCCCGCGCACTGGTGAGCCGCGCGGCCCAGGCCGGGAGCGCGGCGCCGCGCCCCGGCGAGGAGGCTAGCCGTGGCAGGCCCGCACGAACCCGCAGCGGAGCCTGCGGCACGCCTCGATCGGGACGCCGTCGAAGCGGCCCTCCGCCGTCGCCTCGGAGAAGCGCTCGGCGAGCCGGGCGAGCTCGCGCTCGAACCGCGCGTGCTCCTCGTCGGCGATCGCCCCCATCGGGCCCGACCCCTTGAGCCACACGGGCTCCACCTCGGCGCCGAGGAACAGCACGCCGGCGCGGATCGGGCGGTCCGGGTGGCGCCTCCGGAGGGCGAGCGCGCACGCCCGGAGGCGGAGCTCGTAGGGCGCGAGATCCGCCCGGGGTCGCGCGCGCTTGACCTCGATGACGTCGACAAGCCCGCCCGGATGCAAGACCACCAGGTCGATCGCGAGCGACAGCGCGAGCCTCGCCCCGCGCCGCTCTCCGGCGCTCTGGGGCTCGACGTCGAGCACGAGCGCCTCCTCCCGCAGGAGCGCCGCCTCCTCGCCGCGCGCCTGCCGCGCGTAGGGCCCGCCCAGGAAGCGGGCGATGCCCTCGGCCGTGCGCAGCGCGTCCGGGCCGTTCGGCGCGAGCCCCTCGAAGGCGAGCCGCGCGACGACATCCGCGGCCTCGGTCGGCTCTCCCCAGCGCGCGCGCGGCCAGCGCTGGAGCACCCGGTGCGCGGCGCGGCCGGGCGGGCGCGGATCTGCGCCGTCCTCGAGCTCGACGCGCTCCTCGCCCGGCAGCTCCGGCGGGCCCTCGACGTCGAACAGGCCGAGCTGGCCCTCGCCGGCGGGCTCGCCGATCCCGAGGAGGTGCCGCAGCCGGAAGCGGCGCGCGCACCCCTGGAACGCCGCGAGCGAGGCGGCCGCGATCAGCACGGTCCGCGCCCGCGCGGGCGCCGCCGCCGGCGCGGGCCGGGGGACCGGCGCGGCGCGCGCGTACGCGTCGGTGCCAGGCGCAGGCGGCCTGGCCTCCGCGAGGAGCGAGCGGGCCTCGAGCGTCGCGCCGATCGCCCCGGCGAGCGGCGCGGCGTCCTCGGCGCTCGGCCCCTTCAGCGTGAGCCACGCCGAGCCGCTCCGCGGCTTGGCCGCGGCGCCGACGAGCACCAGCTCGCGCTCGGCGCGGGTGATCGCGACGTACGTGAGCCGCTGCCGCTCGGCCCGCTCCCGCGCCCGCACCTCGGCGCGCGCCGCCTGGAGCGCGGGCGTGCTGAGGGGCAGCGACGGCCCGTGCGCCGACGCCTCGACGTCGTAGAGCGCGCCGAGCCGCGACGTCCGGTCGACGCGCCGCGCGTGGTGGCGCACGAGCAGCGCGGCGGGGCGATCCCCCGCGGCGGGGACGTAGCTCAGGCCGGGCTGATCCGCGCGGGGCTCCGCGTTGAGATCCAGGAGCACCACGGCCGGGAAAGCGAGCCCCTTGCTGGCGTGGATCGTCGTGAGCCGCACGGCGTCGTCCTCGGGCGAGAAGACGGCGGCCTCGGGCTCGTCCGCCTCGTCGCGGATCCGGCGCTCGAGCCAGCGGACGAAGCTCGCGAGCGAGCCGCCCCGGCGGCGCGCGATCGAGATCAGCCGGTCGACGTTGCCGAGCCGGGCCTGGGCGCGGGGGAGCGCGGCGAGGACGCGGTCGAGATCGAAGGCGGAGATCGCGGCGCGGATCGCCTCGCCGGGCGTCGAGCGGAGCGCGGCGCCGCGCAGGCCGGCGAAGCGGGCGCGGAACCCCTCGAGCCGCTCGCGATCCGCCGGGGAGAGCCGCGCGAGCGCGGGGAGGGGGCGCGCGCCGCCGGGCCCCTCGTCCTCGGGCCCCGCCGCGCGGCCCCCCGGCGAAAGAGCGGCGCTCGACCAGCGGCCGAGCAGCGGGACGGTGAGCCCGCGGCCCGGCGGCGCCAGGACCGCGAGCGCCGTGTCGGAGAGCGCCACCACCGGGCCGCGGAGGACCGTCGCGAGCGCCAGGCGATCGCGCGGATCGAGCAGCAGGCGGAGGATCGCGGCCACGTCGCGCACCTCCGGCGCGTCGAAGAGCGCCCGGCCCGCCACCACGTACGGGATCTCGAGGCGCGCGAGGGCGAGCTCGACCAGCGGGATGGTGCTCCGGCGCCTCGCGAGCACGGCGACGTCGCGGAAGCGCAGATCGCCGCCGGCGCCCTCCGCCGCCCCACCGCCGCCGCCCGCGCCGCGGACGCGCCGCGCGATGTACGCGGCCGCGATCAGCGCCTCGCGCAGCTGCCCCCGCGCGTCCCGCACCAAGGCGTCGACCCCGTCCGGGGCGCTGCCGTCGTCGTCGACGAGCACGACCTGCGTCGGGCCGCGCGCGGCCCCGCCCGGCGCCACGACGAGGTGCTCCGCCGCGCTGTAGGCGATCTCGAACTCGCGCGGCGCGCCCGCGCCGCCGCCCGGCGCCCCGGGGGCGCGATCCTGGGCGAAATCGCGCGCCGAGAACGCGTTGATGAACGCGAGCAGCTCGGGCGTCGACCGGCGGCTCTCGCGGAGCGCGACGAAGTCGGCGCTCGGCTCGGGCGACCACAGCGAGGGCGAGAGCTCGAGCGCGCGGCCCGCGGCGGCCCCCGCGAGCTCCGCGCAGACGCGGCAGAAGATCGACACGTCGGCCCCGCGGAACCCGTAGATCGACTGCTTGCGATCGCCGACCAGGAACAGCCCGTGACCCCACAGGCTGGCCGCCGTCGGGGCGACCCCGGCCGGGCGCGCCAGCGCCGCGTCGCCCCGCTCCCGCAGGAGGTACACGAGATCGCGCTGCACCGCGCTCGTGTCCTGGAACTCGTCGACGAGCAGCACGTCGACCGACCCGCGGACCGCCTCGCCGATCGCCGGATCGTCGCGCAGGCCGTCGCGGGCGGCGCGCAGCAGGTCCCCGAACCCGAGGCCGCCCTCGGTGCGGCGGGTGGCCGCGAGCCGCTCGCGGATCTCCTCCAGCAGCTCGATGATCTGCGCCTCGCGGCGCGACAGCGCCGGCGCCTCGCGGAGGAAGCCGAGCAGCTGCAGCGCCTTGTCGCGGTTCGTCTCGCCGGGCAGCGCCTCCCGGAAGGCGAGCAGCGCCTCGTCCGCCGGCGTGCACTTGCTCTTGTGCGGCCTCCGCTGCGTGAGCAGCTCGATCAGCGGGGCGCTCGCCGCGCTCGCGGGGAACGGCGCGCCGTCGCCCTCGCGGCCGAGCGCCGCGGCGAGCGCCGCCGCCGGCTCGCGGAACGCCGCGCTGCCGAGCGCGGCGCTCTCGACCGCGAGGCGGCGCAGCTCCCGCGCCAGCGCGCGGCCCTCGGCGGCGTGGTCGGACACCGCGAGCCGGCGCGGCGCGAGGCCGTCCTCGTCGAGCCGGTCGAGCAGCCGCGTGACCTCGCTCCGCGCGCCCTCCACGCCGCCCGTCGCGGCGACGAGCGCGCGCGCGGCCTCGGCGCGCTCGCCCCCCTCGGCGAACGCCCGGCTCAGCGCCTCGTCGACCGCGAGGTCGCTCAGCGCCTGCGCCTCCTCCTCGTCGAGGATCCGGGCGGAGGGGGAGAGCCCCATCGCGATCGCGTGCCGGTCGACGATCTGCTTGGCGACGCCGTGGAGCGTGTCGATGCGCGCCGCCGGGAGGCGGGCGAGCGCGTCCTCCGCGCGCTTGCGCAGCTCGGAGAGCGACAGCGCCGCGGCGCCGCCCGCGCCGCGCGGGCCGGCGACGGCCGCCTGCCGCGCGCGGAGGATGTCGGCGAAGGGGATGCTCGACGCGCCGTCCCAGCGGGCGATCTCCCGGAGCGATCGCTCGATGCGGTGGGCGATCTCTCGCGCCGCCGCGCGCGAGAACGTCGTCGCCACGATGCGGTCCGGCGGCACCGGCGGCGCGGCGGTCGCGTCGTCGGCCTGGCCGACGGAGGTGAGCCCGAGCGTGAGCAGCACGTAGAGCGCCGTGAGGCGGTGGGTCTTCCCGGTGCCGGCGCTCGCGGCGACCACGACGTTGCGGCGGAACGCGTAGATGAGCGCGTCGCCCTCGGCGAGCTCCGCCCCGTGCGGCGCCGCGCTCACGCGACCTCCTCCGCCGCCTCGTCCGTCGGCACGACCGCGGGGCGCCGGCACACGTCGCGCGCGTCGCAGCGCGCGCACATCGTCGCCACCACCGGCCGCGGCGCGGCCTTGCCCTCCCAGAGCGCGACGACCGCCGCCCGCGCCGCGCGCGCGGACTCGGCCCAGCCCTCGGCGAGCGCGCGCTGCTCCTCGACCTTGCCCGGCCACAGCTCGATGAGCCCGCGCTGGCGCACGCCGATGTAGACGGCGCGCACCTCCTCGGCGCCCAGCGCGCGCGCCGCGATGGCGCTGTACAGCGGCAGCTGGAGCGCCCGCCGCCGCTCCTTCGCGTCCGGGAGCTTCCCGGTCTTGTAGTCGACCACCCGCACCACGCGCCGATCGGTCGACCGATCGATCCGGTCGATCTGCCCGTCGACCCACAGGCTCGGCGCGCCGTCCGCGTCGTCGTCCGACGGCGGCAGCTCGAGCGGCTGCCAGGGGGGCGGCTCCCCCGCGCCGAAGCGCCGCTCGGCCAGGAAGAAGCGGAGCTCCGGCGACGACTCCTCCCCGTCGACGGCGCGCACCACGACCTCCATCACGTCCGCGATCGCCTTCTCGACCGCCTCGCGGCGGAGCGGCGCCATGGGCGCCGACACGCCGAGCGCCGCCTCGGCCGCCGCGCGCGCGGCCGCGAGCTGCTCGGCCGGATCGCGGTCCGGGCCGAGCTCGCGCAGCGCCTCGAACGACGCCTGCAGCGCGCGGTGGATCAGCGTGCCGCGCTCCCGCGCGTCGGCCGACTCCGCGAGGTCCTCCGCGCGGCGCACCTGCAGCACGCGGCGCGCGAACCCCGCGAACGCGCAGCCCACGGCGCGCTCGATGTGGGTGACCGCGATCGGCCGGTCCGGGTGCGCCCCGCCGATCGCCGCCCGGAGCTGCGCGCCGAGCCCGGGATCCTCGTCGAGCACGACCCGCCCCGTGTAGCGATCGAGCGGCGCCCGCGGATCCAGGAAGAAGTCCGCGCGGGCGCGCTCGATCCGGACCCGCTCGGCGATGTCCGGCGCCGGCCGCCCGCCGCCCGCGAGGGCGATGAGCTCCGCGTCGCGCGGCCCGAGCGCCGCCGCGTCCGGCGCCACGCGCGAGGCGGGCTCCGCCCGCTCGGGAGCGCCCGCCGCGACGGCCGCCGCGAAGACCGGGTGCGGCTCGTTCGGCTCGCTGTCGTCCCCGCGCGTGAAGCAAAGCGCGACGCTGCGCGCGCCGGCGAGCGCCCAGCCGAGCTCCGCGCGCTGGGCCGCCTGGCGCTCGCGCCCCGACGCGGGGCGGCTCGGCGCCGGCAGCCTCGCGCGGAGCGCCTCGCCGAGCAGGGTCTCGTCCGCCCCGGGGCTGCCGCCGTAGGCGCGCGCGTCGAGCCCGGTCACCACCACGACGTCGTGCTCGAGCGCCGCGAGCCCGGCGGCGACGTCGACGCGCACCGCGCCGGCGCGGCCCGCGTCGCCGCGCGGCCCCGCGCCCTGCTCGGCGGCGGCCCGCTCGAGCTCCGCGTAGACCTCGGCCGCGCTGGCGGGGCGGTCCTCGCAGCCGAGATCGCGCGCCGCCCGCGCGAGCGCCTCGGCCTGCTCGCGGATCGCGCGCGCGGCCCGCGCGCTCTGGCCCATCGCGCCGATCGCCTCGAGCGCGATCGCGCCGCCGCTCCGCCGCTCCCCGCGCAGCGCCGCGCGGAGCTCCTCGACGCCGGGCTCCCCGAAGCTCAGCTTGTCGAGGAGCGACACGAAGCGCCGCACGATCTCGGGCCGGGTCGTCGCCTCGCCGATCCAGCGGGCGCTGGCGAGCAGCCGCTCGAGGGCGTGCGGCATCCACGCCTCGTCGTCGTCGCCGTGCGCGTCGCCCGCGCGGTGCAGCGCCTCGAGGCCCAGCTCGAGCTCCGCCTCCTCGATCCGCGCGTCGCGCCCGGCGGCCCGCGGCGGCCCCGCGCGGCGGTCGGCGCGGCGGGCGGCAACGACCGAGATGAGGCTCTCGATGAGCAGCCGGCCCGTGCGATCCACCTCGACGGGCACGTCGCGCAGCCGGTGGGCGAGGTCGGCCGAGCGCTTCTCTGCCTCGGCGGCGGACGTGCGGTCCACCCAGGCGCCGGCGTGGACCCCGGGCGCGCGGAGGATCTCGATCGCCTGCTCGCGGCGCACCGGCCCCACGGCGAGGCGGAGGATCGCGAGCGCGACGCGCCCGTCGGGGCAGCTCGACGCGGCGCGGCCGCGCGGCTCCGAGAAGCGGACGCCCGCGTCGGCCAGCGCGGCCCGGAGCGGCTCGAGCGCGGCGTCGTCGAGGGCGGGCACGACCACGGCGATCCGCTCGGGCGGCACCCCGCGCCCGAGCGCGGCGGCCACCTCGGCGGCGGCGGCGCGCGCCTCGCCCTCCGCGGTCTTCGCGCTGATCGCGGCGAGCGGCTCCGCCTCCCGGTCGGGCACCCACGCGATCTCCGGCGCGTCCTCGAGCGAGGCCCAGCGCCGCTCCAGGACGTCGGCGACCGCCGCCGCGCCGTCGCCCTGCAGCGCGGGCAGCTCGACCGTCACGCCCGCGCCGCCCGAGGCGCGGACGGCGGCGTGGAGCGCCTCGACCCAGGCGAGATCGTCGGGCTCCCAGCCGACGGCGCCGCGGATCGTGACCCTGCGCGGCAGCGGCAGCGCGCCCGCCGCGCCCGCCGACCGGAGCGCCCGGCCGAGCAGGAACCCTGCGCCGCGCGGGTCCACGAGGCGCGCCGCCCGCAGGGCCGCGTCCGCCCGCTCGAGGACCTCGGCGATGGCGACCGCGTACGAGGTGCCGAGCGCCCGCAGATCTGCCGGGGACGTCCCGGCGCGCCGGAAGCTCCCGAGGGCGCGGTCCAGGGCGTGCGCGAGCGCGACGCGCGCGGCGGGCTCGGCCGGCTGCCTGAGCCGGTCCGGCGGCAGCGCGTCGAGGGCGAGGCGGGTGGCCAGGCGGGTCGCCTGCGGGCTCGCGACGGCGACGTCGGGCGCCAGCAGGGCGAGCGCCTCGGACACGAAGCTCCACCGAGAGCGCACTTCCTGGCCCGCGGCGCGCGGGTCGAGCGCGGCGAGCTCGCGCTCGACGTGCCGCTCGGTCGGGACGATGAGGAGCGATGTCCTGATCACCGCCACGAGACGGCCAGTCGCCGCTCCTGGGAAGCGCTGGCGCCCGGCGCGGCAGGATGCTGGGAGGGCGCCGGTGCGCCTGGATGCTCGTCCGGCAAGGGATACCTCACCGCAGAGCCTTTACTTCATGCATCCGTCCCCTCGCAACCTCCGCCGGGCGCGTGGGTTGTTGAAAAACTCCCGCGGAATGTGGGAATTCTTGTGGGAAGATCGGAAGGCGTGTTGAAAAGCCGGTTGGGCGCCGCGGGCGGTCCGGGCGGTGATCGCCCGTGATCCTGCGGATTTGCAAGCGGCCGGGCGGCAAGAGGGCACGCCCGGGGCGCTCTCCGGTTATCAACAGGCTCGGCGGTCCGCGGCGGTTACCGGCGGCGACAGCGCTTCACGATGCGCGTCGCGAGCGATCTCGACAGCGATGGAGGGGAAGGTGTCTGGGTCGCTCGGTCGGGAGACGTCCAACCGATGGAGGGGATAGCTACCGGCGCGCCATGTCCTTGTGGCGACGCACGCTGTCGTCCTCGGCCGGCGGCATCTCGGACGCGACCTCGGACGGGGCGGGAGCGGCCTTCGTGCGGCTCGGTTCGCTGGCTTGCGCGGCCGGAGCGGCGCCGCCCGAGGCGGCCGCGGGCGCGCCCGGGGCCGCCTCGGGCGCGCTCGAGGCGGTCGCGGGCGCGCTCGAGGCGGCGGGTGCGCCGGGAACCGCAGCGGCGGTGGTGCCGGCCCGCGCGCCGGCGGGCGCCTCGGCCTGCGCGCGATTCCGCACGGCGGTCACCGCCTTGTCCGCCGCCCGGGTGAGCTGCGTGGTGACGGCCGAGGGCGGGAAGGGGAGCTTCGGGTCCACGAAGAGCTCGAGCTTCAGGATCGTGTGGTGCTCGTCGACCGCGCGGAGCCGCCACCGGGCGCGGAAATCGGCGACGTTGCCGCGCTTGTGGCGCCCGGAGATCACCTCGTCGGCGCCGTCCTTCGTCGGCGGCGACATGTCGGCGACGGTCCAGATGTGCGCGGCGCCGTTCAGGATCGGCACCTGGAGATAGACCTCGCTCGTGCCCTTGCGCTTCGCCAGCACGCGGCTCTGGTCGAAGGAGGTGATGAACGACTTGTAGCTACCGTAGGAGGTGACGATCTTCCGGACGGTCGGCAGGGGCGCCTTGATGAGGATCGCCGCGCCCCCGGTGTCGATCGTGGATGCTGGCCCGGTGGTCTTCAGCGTGTACCGGAGCGCTTTGCCGAGCGAAGCGAGCTTCTCGGACTCGGCATCGGCGGCGCGGGCCGCGCGCGGCGAGAGCGAGAGGGCGAGGACGGCGAGCGAGAAGGCGATCAGGGACAGGGACCACCACTTCTTCATGGACTCTCCTGTGCGAGCAGCGTCCGTCGGCGTGTGGCTGCCGGCCACGTCGCGGGCGTGCGCCTCGGGCGGCGAGAGCGCAGCCGCTCGATAGATGTAACTCGCTGAGCGGGCAGCCGCACCCCTGCACGCTACAGAAAATGTGCGATCTTCGGCGGAGGTCGGAATTCAGCGATCCGCGTCGGAGCGCTTCGCGGTCGGGCCGCGCTGCGCGCCGCCGCCGCTGTCCTCGGCGGTCTTCGCGCCTTGTCCGGCGACGTCGGCGTCTGGCTCGGAGGACGCCGCGGGCGGCCGCAGAGGTCGCTCGCCAGCGTCGTCGTCGAGCGGGGCCATCTTGCACGACCCGTCGAACTGCACGCCGCGATCGATGAAGATGGCGGGCGCGTGCAGCGCGCCGGTCACCTTGGAGGGCGCGTAGAGCTCGATGGCGTCGCGGGCGCGGATGCTCGCCTGGACCTCGCCGCCCGTGACGATGCAGGTGACCACGTGGATCTCTCCGATCACGAGCGCCCCCTCGCCGATGACGAGCACGTCTTCGCCGCGGATCTCGCCGCGGAAGCTGCCATCGATGCGCACCCGGCCCTCGAAGAAGAGCTTGCCTTCGAAGTGCGTGCCGCGGCCCAGGAGGGCATTGATCTCGGTGGGCCGGTGGCCCCCCGTGTCGTCGCCGCGGGGGCCTCCGGGAGATCGCGACGAGAGGGGCGAGTCCCTGTCGCCCGGGAAGGACATCGGGTCCATGGCCTGTTGGCTTACTTCAGCCATCGTCACATTCGCAACGGCGGCGCGCGTCAGCGGGGTAACGCGCGCGCGGTGGTTGCCCTGAATATATAATGGTTTCGAATATTTATCGAGAAACTTCGGCGGGGTACGTTTTCTGCAAAGAGGGCGGATTCCCGGCGCCTAGGCCCGGGGGGCGTGCGGAGCGCGGGCGGACGTCTGGCCGAGCGCGCGGTGGAGCGTGAGGGTCCGAAGGGACCAGGAGAGGGAGTGCAGATGACGTTCCGTTCGTTGCTTGTGGCTGCCGGTGTCCTGGGCAGCATCTCGGTGGCGTCCGCGCAGACGCCGCCCGAGCCGCCGAAAGCGCCGCCGGCCGATCCGGCTCCGCCCGCCGGGCCAGCTCAGCCGACCGCTCCGGCGCCGGCCGCCCCGGAAGCGTCCGCGCCCGCTCCCGGTACCCCTGCCGCTCCTGCCGCGCCCGGTGCTGCTGCCGCGCCCGGTGCCGCTCCCGCTGCTGCGCCGTCCGTTGCTGCTCAGCCCGCGGAGCCGCCGCCTCCCGCGGAGCCGCCGCCTCCGGCGGAGCCGCCGTCGCCCGCGCAGACCCCGGGACCTGAGCCGGGGCCGATCACGTCGCCCGCGGTGCGGTGGAGCCAGGGCACCGCGGCCGACGCCGTGCTGGAGGAGGAAGAGGAGACGACCCTGCGCTGGCGCGGGTCGACGTTCACCTGGAACCAGGGCGCCAGCACGACCCTGTTCGGCGTCGGCGGGGAGTACATCCCTGCCGACCAGGTCTACGGCTGGGACTTCACCTTCCGGCCGAACTTCTACGTGCTCGACCGGCCGAAGGACAAGGTGTCGGTGTCCGCCGAGATCGGCTGGGTCACCGAGCTCACGAACAGCGACATCACGACGACCTACCGTGAGCCGCAGTTCAAGGACATCGCGCTCAACGGCCGGTACAGCCGCGAGCTCTGGGAGAGCGGCGGCGCGGACCGCGGCGAGTACAAGACAGACGCCGCCATGCGGCTGCGCCTGATCCTGCCGACCTCGCCGGCGAGCTGGAACTCCGGCAAGTACTTCACCGTGTCGGTGGGCCCGCAGCTCATCCAGAAGATCAAGCTCCTCGGCGCGAAGGCCGACGGGCTCAACCACGTGACGGCGACGCTCGGCGTGAGCTACTCCCACCTGTTCGCGGACTCGTACACGCCGGTGAGGGAGGGCCTCGCGCGACCGCGGATGACCCCGAGCGGCGAGACGGCGCCGGACGACCAGCTGAGCGGCACGTCGCTGGCGATGGATCGTCTGGCCACGAGCCTCCAGGTCGACGTGCCGCTCTATCAGGACCTCTCCCTGGGGACGAGCTTCGCCTTGCTCAGCGATTTCAAGCACGAGTTCGAGGGGGGATGCGCCGAGACGGCGACCGGCTGCGCCCCGTACGACGGCTCCCAGGGGACCACCTACGTCCCGCAGACGGCCTTCGACGTCAGCCTGAACTACCCGATCTTCGAGGTCGTCGACCTCACGCTCGGGTACAACAACACGAACCGGCAGATCGGCCTCGACGGCAGGCGGCGAAACTTCTTCCACAGCCCCGAAGCGCAGTTCTACCTCGACATCACCGCCAACCTCGACGTCATCTACTCGAAGGTGACCGGCCGCGGGAAGAAGGTCGAGAAGCCGGGCACCGCCAGCGCCGCGAGCCGCCTCCCGCTCTAGCCCCGCCCGTCACGCGCGCCCGCGGCTCTCGCCGGTGGTCAGCCCGCCGGCGATGAGGTGCGCGGCGCGCAGCGGCTCTGGGAGGTTGCCGTGCACGGACAGCCGCGCGAGCAGCGCGGTCGTGTCCTCCAGCGAGAGCCCGGCGCGCTGCACGTACACGCCCCCGACGGGCTCCATCGGCCCGGCGCGCTCGATGAGCGCCCACTTGCGGCGCCCGCCCCGCACGCGCGAGAGCAGCGCGTCGCGGATCGCGTCGAGGTTCGGGAGGCGCCGCGCCACCACCACGACCGGGAGGGCGAGGGCGTCGCGCAGGGCCGCGATGTCGACCACGTTGAACCCCGCCACCGCGATGCCCTGGAGCAGGACCACCTGCGCCTGCGCGTAGAAGCGCGAGCCCCGGATCATCGCGGCGATCGCCGGGGTGGCGTTCCGCCCGTCGCGGCGGGCGCGGGTGGAGAGCACCCCCTCGAGGCGCAGCCCCGCGAAGACGGCCCCGACCACCGGCACGTCGCCGCGGTGATCGCGGGCGAACGGCGCGTCGTCGACGCCGATGACGTGCGAGAGGCGGGCGACGCGGGGCGGCACGCGCCGAGCTTAACGCGCTGCCGTCTTTTCCGGACCCGGCGCGCGTGCTGTACTTGGTAGCGTGCGACCTCCCCGGCATCTCTCGCTGAGCCTCTCGCTGGCCCTCGGCCTCGCCTCGCCGCTCGCCCTCGCGCAGGGCGCTCCCGCCGCCCCGGCCGCCCCGAAGGCCGCGCCGGCGCCCGCGAGCGCCGCCGCCCCGCAGAAGGCGGCGGCCGGCAGCCCGCGCGGCCAGAGCGCCGGCGCGCCGCAGCCCGCCCGGCAGCGCGCCCCCCGCGCGCGCAAGCCGAAGCCGAAGGACGCGCAGGCCGACCTCACCGGACGGCCGGTCGCCACCTTCCCCGGCTTCCGCATGCTCCCGACCGGGGGCTCGCGCGTGTTCGTGCAGATCCACGGCGGCAAGGTCGACGTCGCCGAGTCGAAGGCCGCGGGGCGCCTCGTCTACCGGATGAAGGGGGCGGGGGCGATCCAGACGAACCGCTTCCCGCTCGTCACCTCGTTCTTCGCGACCCCGGTGACCCAGGTGCAGCTCGTCGACCAGGGCAACGATCTCGACATGGTGATCGAGCTGCGCGCGCAGACCGACGCGACCTACCGCGTGATCGAGACCGACCAGGGGATGGTGCTCCAGGTCGACTTCCCCGCGTCCCTCCCCGCGCAGAGCGCCGCGGCCCAGGCCGGAGCGCCGCGGCAGCGCGCGGTCCGCCGCACGATCTCGCAGGAGCCCGAGCGGGGCGACGAGAGCTCGGGCGATCTCTAGCGCGCTGCCGGCCTACCCCGGCGTGGCGACCGCCTCGGGCCGCGCCTTCTCCCCGCGCGCGCCCGCGTCCGGCGCCGGGACCTCCTCGCTCAGCGCGGCGGCCGCGAGGGTGACGAGGACCATCCACAGCGCGTCGGCGAGCAGGAGGTGGACGAGCTGCATCCACACCGGCGCGAGCAGCAGCAGGTTGACGACCCCCGCGCCGATCTGCAGCAGCACGAGCCCTCCGGTCGCCGCGGAGAGCCGCTCGACCAGCGGCGAGGGGCGCCGGGCCGCGATCGCGCCGCGGGCGTAGAGCAGGTAGACGCTCACGACCGCCGCCACGACCGGGTGCAGGACGCGCAGCGACACGAGGAAGTGCGCCGCGGGCGAGAAGTCCTGCGCGAGGCCCTCGCGGAGCGAGCCCGCCGCGAAGAGCGTGTCGCCGAGCGCCGCGATCGCCCCGGTCACGCCCACCGCGAGGACGCCCGCGAGCGCGGCGGCGAGCAGCGCGCCCGTCGCGCCCTGGCCGCGCAGGCGCACCCGCCGGCCGCCGCGCGCCCAGTAGAGCGTGCACGTCATGGCGCCCACGAGCAGGAACGTGTTGATGAGGTGCACCGCCATCCAGAGCGCGCGCGCCGCCGACGCGTCGTGGGCGACGTACTCGAGCAGGACGATGCCGGCGCCCACCGCCGCCTCGGTCACCATGAACAGCATCGACGCCGCCGCGCCGCCGCGCACCGGGTGCCCCGCCGGATAGGCGACCAGCGCCCAGACGAGCTGCAGGGCCACGAGCAGGAAGGCGACGCCCGAGGTGGCGCGGTGCGTGAACTCGATGAAGGTCGCCGCGCTCGGTGAACGTGGGATGACGTCGCCGTTGCACGTCGGCCAGTGGCTGCCGCAGCCGGCCCCCGAGCCGGTCGCGCGCACGGACGCGCCCCACAGGATCACGCCGAGCGTGAACGCCAGCGCGAGCGCCGCGAGCTTCCAGAACCGCGCCTGATTCATGCGGGGTCCTTACCGCGAAACCAGCGCGACGGCAGCCCGCGCGCGACCCCCGCGGCGGCCGGCGCCGCGCGCGACCCCCGCGGCGGCCGGCGCCGCGCGCGACCCCCGCGGCTGCCGGCGCCGCGCCGGCGAGCGGCCCGCGCGACCGGCGGCGAGCGGGCTTCCGCTGTCGTGCGATCTCGTTGCGCCCGGCCCCGCCCGAAGGGAGGATGTGCCCGTGCCGAACAGCGAGGACATCCGAGGCGCTCCGCTCTCCGCGCCGGCCGAGCTCATGAGCAGTCGACCGGCGAGGATCGTGGTCGCCGACGACGACCGCCTCGCGCGCCAGATGCTGGTGAGCATCCTCCACAAGGCCGGGTTCCAGGTCGAGGCGGTCGACGACGGCCAGGAGGCGATCGAGGTCATCGGGCGCGGGGGGGTCGACCTCGCGCTCCTCGACATCGTGATGCCCCGGCTCACGGGCCTCGAGGCGTGCCGGCTGCTGAAGAGCATGACCGCCGAGTCGTTCCTCCCCGTCGTGCTGGTCACGGTGAAGGCCGACACGGCGAGCCGGGTCGAGGGGCTCAAGATCGGCGCCGACGACTATGTGTGCAAGCCGTTCGAGGAGGAGGAGCTCCTCGCGCGCGTCGGGGCGATGCTCCGGATCAAGCGGCTGCACGACCAGGTCGCGGCGCAGCGCGCGTACCTGGAGCAGCTCTCGATCCACGACGAGATGACGGGGCTCTACAACTACCGCTACCTCTTCACGCGGCTCAACGAGGAGTTCAAGCGCGCGGAGCGCTACCACGAGCCGTTCGCCTGCGTGCTCGTCGACATCGATCGGCTGAAGGCGATGAACGAGACCGGCGGGCGCACGCTCGGCGACGCGGTGATCCGGCGCGTCGCCGACGGGATCCGCCGCTCGGTCCGCGAGGTCGACGTGGTCGCGCGCTACGGCGGCGAGGAGTTCCTCATCGTCCTGCCGAGCACGCACTTCGCCGGGTCGCTGACCGTGGCCGAGCGGATCTGGCGCGAGGCGTCCGGCAACCCGGTCGAGTTCGGCGGCGCGTCGCGGCCGTGCAGCGTGTCGATCGGCGTCTCGCTCTACCCCTCGCGCGACGTCCGCTCCAAGGACGCGCTGATCCGCGCCGCCGAGAGCGCGCTCCACCAGGCGAAGCGCGAGGGCGGCAACCGGATCTGCGTCTTCCAGCAGCACGGCCAGATCTACACGCCGACGGGGAGCGCCGATCCGCCGCCCCCGCCGCCCCCGCCCAAGCTCCGGAAGTCCAGCGATCCCGCCTTCGCCGCGGCCACGGACGAGCCGAGGGAGCCGCAGACGCGCCGGGGCACCGATCTCCCGCCGCGCAAGCCGCTCTAGTCCCGCCCCGCCGCTCCGCCTCGTGAACGCCCGAGCTCGCGCCCGCATCCTCCTCGTCGACGACGAGCCGGCCCAGCGCCGCAACCTCGCGCGCGCGCTCGTGCGCGACTTCGACGTCCTCACCGCGGAGGACGGCCCCGCGGCGCTCGGGCTGCTCGCGACCACCCGCGTCGAGGCGGTGCTGCTCGACCTCGCCATGCCGCGCATGAGCGGCGCCGAGGTGCTCGAGCAGATCAGGGCGGCGCACCCCGACGTCGAGGTCGTGGTGATGGCCGGCCACGCCGAGCTCGACGCCGCGGTCGCGGCCGTGCGCGCCGGCGCGTACGCCTTCGTGACGAAGCCGGTCGAGCCCGAGGCCGCGCTCTCGATCGCCGTCGAGCGCGCGATCGAGCGCCGGCGGATGGAGGCCCGCGCGCGGGCCCTCGAGGAGCGCGTCGGCGAGCACGAGCAGCTCGGCGAGGTGATCGCGAGCTCCGCCGCGATGCAGGACGCCTACCGGAGGGCGCTCGGCGTGGCGTCCGTGGCCGCGCCCATCCTGCTCGTGGGCGAGCGCGGGACGGGCAAGGAGCTCGTCGCGCGCGCGGTCCACCGGCGCGGGCCGCGCGCCGGGCGGCGGTTCGTCGCGGTCGACTGCAGCGCGCTCCCGGCGCCGCGCGCCGAGGAGGAGCTCTTCGGCGGCGATCGCGGCGCCTCGCCGGACGGGGGCGCCGGCGGGGGCCTGATCGAAGCGGCGGACGGGGGCACGCTCTTCCTCGACGAGGTCTCGGCGCTGCCGCTCGCGGCCCAGGCCCGGCTGCTGCGGGTCCTCACGCACGGCGAGGTCGCCGCGGCGGGGGCCGCCGTGGTGGCGGACGCGCCGCGCCGGGTCGACGTCCGCGTCATCGCGTCGACGTGCGCCGACCTGAGGTCGCGCGCCGCCGCCGGCGACTTCCGGGAGGACCTCCTCTACCGCCTCGGCGTCGTCGTCATCGAGCTGCCGCCGCTCCGCCGGCGCCGGGAGGACATCGCGCTGCTCGCGAGCCACTTCCTGCACCGGTGCGCGCGCCGGCACGGGCGCGGCGTCGCGCGGATCGGCCCCGAGGCGGCGCGCCTCCTGCGCGAGCACGCCTGGCCCGGCAACGCGGGCGAGCTCGAGAGCGCGATCGAGCACGCCGTGCTCTCCGCGCGCGGCGACGCGATCCTGCCCGCGGATCTGCCGCCCGCGGTGTCGGGGCGCGCCGGGCCGGACCGGCGCCCTCCGAGGGACGCGCTCGTCCTGCCCGCGCAGCTCTGCGAGCTCCCGTACGCGGAGGCCAAGGAGCGCGCCATCGAGGCGTTCGATCAGATCTACATCCGGCGCCTGCTGCAGCGCACCGGCAACAACCTCAGCGAGGCGGCGCGGCAGGCGGGCATGGATCGCTCGAATTTCCGGAGGCTCAAGAAAAAGGTCGCGTCGCGGGGCGACGAGGCGGCGATGGGGGACGCGCCAGGGGAGGGGGAAGGCCCCGGGGAGGGAGGCGGCGCAGGGGAGGGGGAAGGCCCCGGGGAGGGGGAGGTGGACGGCGCGGAGACGGCGGCGCCGCCGCGCAGGGGCGGCGCGGGCTGACGCGCGCGTCGGGCAGAGCGCGCCGCGCAAGCGCGCGGCCAGCTCGTGCTACGTTGCGCCGAAAATGGCCCGACGCGCTGCACGAGGTGCTCTTGTCGCCGCCGCCGTCTCCCTCGCGGTCCGGCTCGCCCCGCTCCCCGCCGCCGCCGCCGACACCGGCGGCGCTCCCCGGCGGCAGGCGGCGGTGGTCCTCGATCTCCCGCGCGTCCTCGCGCTCGCCGATCGCAACCACCCGCACGTCCTCGCCGCCCGCGCGAAGCTGAGCCAGGTCCGCGCGCAGCTCGACGAGGCCCACTACGCCCCGTTCTCGCAGTTCAAGCTGACCGGCGGCGTCGCGCTCGCGCCGACCGTCCGCGGCAACAACATCTTCAGCCCGAACACCGACGTCTCGCTCACCTCGAGCCTCGGGGTCGCCTGGCGCGCGAACATCGACGGCGTGGTGCCGCTCTGGACCTTCGGGAAGATCACGAGCCTCTGGGACGCCGCCGAGGCGAACGTCCGCGTGAACCAGGCGAGCGTGGAGAAGGAGCGGGACGCGGTGCGGCTCGACGTCCGCAAGGCCTACTTCGGCCTCCAGCTCGCGCGCGACTCGCGGAGCCTGCTCACGGACGTGCGGACCGAGATGGACAAGGCGCTCCGGCGCCTGGAGGAGCAGGTCGAGGGCGAGGAGGGCGATCCGATCGAGCTGCTCAAGCTGCAGACCTTCGGGGCCGAGCTCGAGGCGCGCGGGGCCGAGGTCGACAAGTACATCGCGGTCGCGCTGGCCGGGCTGCGCTTCTACACGGGCGTCCCGGAGCTCGACATCCCCGACGTCCCGATCCGCCCGCCGAAGCACCGGCTCGGGCACGTCAGCCGTTACCTGACCGCGGCGCGCCTGTACCGGCCGGAGCTCGCGCAGGCGCGCGCGGGCCTCGACGCGAGGTCCGCCCAGGTGCGGCTCGCGCGCGCGCAGCTGTTCCCCGACATCGGCATCGGGCTGCAGGCCGGGGTGAGCGCCGCGCCCGAGGTCGCGGATCAGCTGAACCCGTTCACCAGCGACCCCGGCAACTACTTCCACTACGGCGCCGCGCTCGTGCTGCAGTGGAAGCTCGACCTGCTCCCGCAGTCGGCGCGCATCCGCTTCGCCGAGGCGCAGCTCGAGGAGATGGCCGCGACGCAGCGCTTCGCCATGGGCGGGGTCGCGACCGAGGTCGAGACCGCCTACGCCGAGGTCGTGGAGGCCCAGAAGCGCCTCGACGCCTACACGAAGGCGGCCAGGTACGGGAAGCGCTGGCTCGTGATGGTCCAGCAAGGAATCGACGTCGGGACGATGGCGGAGAAGGACCTGATTGATCCAGCCAAGGCGTACGCCACGAACCGCTTCAGCCAGCTGAACGCGACGATGGAGCTCGACATGGCGATGTCGCGCCTCGCGAAAGCGACGGGCTGGGACGCGATCGCTCCGGACGGCACGTGACCGAGGGGGCGGCCGCGCTGAGCGCGTGGGCTGCCTCGCCGGCGCCTCGCCGTCCCCGTCCGACCTTCACCGCGGCTTGAACGCGACCGTCCTTGGCACTACGGTGGCGCGCCAGCATATGGGAGCCAACGACGAGCGGGCGCCGCGCAGGGTGGCTTTGGCGGCGAGCGGAGATGCGGCGGGGCGCGGCGCGGGCGGCGCGTCGAGCGCCTCCACCATCGCGTTCTCGGTCCTGCTCGCCGCGTCGGCCCTCGCCATCATCGGGACGCTCCATTTCGTCGCCTACGTCGTGCCGACGGAGGCCTCGATGGGGGTCGTGCAGAAGATCTTCTACTTCCACGCCCCGGCCGGCTACGCGATGTACCTCGGCGCCACCGCCTGCTTCATCGGCTCGGCCGGCTACCTCGCGCGCGGCACGCAGTGGTGGGACTCGCTGGCGAAGGCCGGCGCGCAGGTCGCCGTGGCCATGGGCCTCATCGTCCTCATCACCGGCCCGCTGTGGGCCGCCAAGGCGTGGGGCGTGTACTGGACGTGGGATCCGCGCCTGACGACCTCGCTCCTCAGCGTCCTAATCTACATCGCCTATGTCGTGCTCCGCGCCTTCACGGGCGACAGCGAGGCCGAGCGCAAGTTCGCCGCGGCCCTCGGCGTCCTCGGCGCGGCCAACCTGCCGATCATCCATTATTCGGTGAAGATGTGGGGCGGTAACCACCCCACGGTCATCACGGGCAAGGGCGGTGGCCTGGGGCACCCCGACATGAAGCTGGCGCTCGGCTTCGGCTTCCTCTCGTTCACCCTGCTCTCCCTCGCGCTCCTGTGGTCGCGCCTCCGCGTCGATCTCGCGTCCGCGCGGCTCGCGGAGCTCGAGCAAGAGGCCCTCGAAGTCGGTATCGGAGAGGACTGACAACGTGAAATCCCTTCATTCCTTGTTCTCCCACGCGGCCCTGCAGCAACCGACGGGCACGGCCACGGACGACCGAGCGCAGGCGTTCCGCCCCGTGGAGGGCGGGAACGAGATGCAGAGCGGCGAGAAGCTGCTCGTCGAGGCCTACGCCGCGATCTGGCTCATCATCTTCGGGCTGGTCTTCCTCTCCTGGCGCCGGCAGAAGCAGATCGACCGCCGCATCGACGCGCTCGAGGCCGCCGTGCGGAAGGCGCGGGCGGGCGCGGGTCAGGGGACGAGCTGATGCCCAACCTCGGGGAGATGACCCCGCAGCACGCGCTCTACATCCCCGTGGTGCTGATGCTGGGGCTGATCATCGGCTATATCCTGGGCAGCCGCGCCGTGCGGGCCGAGCTCGAGCGACGCAAGCGCAGAATGAAGGAGTGATCGGGGGCGCGAGCCCTCGTCCCCGTTGCCGGCGGGCTCGGCGAGCGCCGTCCCTGCCGTACTAGCCGGAGGTCACGTGGTCGATTTCTCTCTGAGCGAAGAGCACAAGGCTCTCATCGATACGGCGCGTCGCTTCACGAAGGAGCGCATCACCCCGATCGCGGCCGAGTGCGATCAGAAGTCGCACTTCCCGATGGACGTCTTCGTGGAGGGCTGGAACATCGGCCTCGTCAACCCGAGCTGTCCGGCCGAGTACGGCGGCCCGGGGATGGGCGAGATGGAGAACGCCCTCCTCGCCGAGGAGCTCTCGTACGGCTGTACCGGCATCCAGACGAGCTTCCTCGCGAACGGGCTCGCGCTCACGCCGATCAAGCTCGCGGGCAGCGAAGAGCAGAAGAAGAAGTACCTCGGCATGCTCACCGCCGAGCCGATCATGGCGAGCTACTGCACGAGCGAGCCGGACGCGGGCAGCGACGTCGCGGGGCTCAAGACCCGCTTCACGAAGCACGGGGACGACTACGTGCTGAACGGGCAGAAGTGCTGGATCACGAACGCGAGCTACGCGCGCTACTACGTGATCTTCGCGACCGCGAACCCGGAGCTCCGGCACAAGGGGATCGCGGCGTTCATCGTCGACCGGGACACGCCCGGCCTCCGCGTCGGCAAGAAGGAGGACAAGCTCGGCCAGCGGGCGAGCGACACCGCGCAGGTGTTCCTCGAGGACGTGAAGGTGCCGAAGCAGAACCTCCTCGCGGCGGAGGGGTACGGCTTCAAGCTCGCCATGGAGACCTTCAACCAGACCCGCCCCGACATCGGCGCGGCCGCGACGGGCCTGATGCGCCGCTGCCTCGACGAGTGCGTGGCCTACGCCAAGGAGCGCAAGACGTTCGGCCAGCCGATCGGCAACCACCAGCTGATCCAGTGGATGCTCGCGGAGATGGCGATCCGCGTCGAGGGGACGCGGCTGCTCTACCAGAAGGCCGCGTGGAACCTCGATCACGGGGTGCGCGACCCCATCGTCTCGAGCTTCGCCAAGGCCTACGGCGCCGACAGCGCCATGCAGACCGCCGTGGACGCCGTCCAGGTGTTCGGCGGCAACGGCTACGTCAAGGAGTACCCCGTCGAGAAGATGATGCGCGACGCGAAGGTCCTCCAGATCTACGAAGGCACGAGCCAGATCCAGCGCATCGTCATCGCGCGCCAGCTCCTGTCGTAGCGCGCGGCGCGCCGCGGGGGCCGGCAGGGCGCCGGGGGAGCGATCGCCTCGTCCGGCGTCGCGCCCTGCGCCGGCTCGCGCTCCCCTCGCCGGCGCGCGCCGGCGCCGCTCCGGCCCGCCGCGAGGGCGGACGGCGTCACGTCTGCGGGTGCCAGATCAGCGTCAGCTCGGGGCCCAGCGTGAGGGCCAGGCCCTCGGCGGGGATCATCACGCGGCGCACCTTCTGGCCCGCGTACCTCGTCCCGTTCGTCGAGCAGAGATCGAGGGCCATGACCTCGGTGCCGTCGCGCAGGAGCAGCAGGTGGGTCCGCGAGATGTGGGTGCTCAGGACGGCGCGCAGCCCGCGATCCAGGCAGTTGTCCGCGCGCCCGAGCAGCACGCCGTCGTCGAGCGCCCGCTCGGGCAGCTCGACCGCGGCGCTGCGCTCGCTCGACTGCAGCGTGAGCCGCACGTACCCGGTCTTGGCGCGCGGCGCGACCATCTCCTCGATGTGCGAGACGGGCCGCACCGACGTGATGTGCGAGATCTCCCCGCGGGCGAAGCGGTGGCTGGTCGTGATGCCCTCGGTCGGGGACGGGGGCACGGCGGCGCCGCCTTCGGGCTTCTCCGAGACGCTCTCGAGCCCGCGCGGCGGCTCGCTCATCCCGCACGAGCTCACCTGCAGCACCCGCGACGAGGCGCGCGGCCCGACCGGGAGCCCGCCGACCACGTGCTTGCCGATGCGCACGAGCAGCGGGCCGCTGACCACGATCGAGCGCCGCGGCACGTCGTCGTCCACGAAGAACGGGATCGAGGTCTGCAGATCCATGAGCCGCAGGCCGAAGCCGCCGTCGGGCAGGTTGCAGCACGTGGCGACCAGGTGCCGCACGCACACGTCGTCGCCCGACGCGAACTTCACGTCGCAGCGCGGGTGCGAGCCGAACACGGCGTACGCGCCGGTGTTCGCGGGCATGTCCAGCCACGCGACGTCGCCGCCCGACACCCGGAACAGCCGGTAGCCCTCGATCATCGGCGACTCGGGCGGGTTCAGCGCCATCACCGCCTCGGCGGTGGACAGGGCGCGCCGCATCGTCGCGACGTCGATCCGCGGTTGCACGGTCATCGCGCGCTCCAGACGACGCGCCGAGTCGCGCGCGGGATCGCTCGCGGCGCCGGCCTGCCAGGCTCGAGCGTGAACGGCGGAATCGCTGTGCGGGCCTGCGGCGGCGCCGCGGCAGGAGCGAGCGTGGTGGATGGCAGACAGCAGCAAGGCCTCATGCGGTCGAGCCGAATCCTACCGGAATTTTTCGTCTGAGGCTCTTTCGCTGCACGTCCCGAATCTGCTGCGGCCGCTGGCCGAGGGTCGAGACGACGGATGTCCGGCTCAGCTCACGCCGACGCTGACCTCCGCAACGAGCTCGCCGCCCCAGCGCCAGAAGGCGACCGAGCGGCTGAACAGGAGGATGACCTCCAGCCCGAGCCCACCGCCGAATTCGAGCCGAAAGCGCCCGACGTCCACCTCGATGAGTTGCATGCCCCCGGAAGACGCGAGAGTCGGGCCAACCGTGGATCCGTGCGCGTTGCACGCTGGTGTGTCCGCCGGGGGCACGGCCTCGCCGCGGCCGGTGCGCAGGGCCTGCCGGGCGGCGTCGGCGTGGCCCCGGCAACGAACGCGCGGCGCAGGGTCGGGGCGAGCGCGGACGAGCGCAGGCGAGCGGGCGCGGAGCGACCGCGCGGTCGCCGAGCCCCGCGCGATTTTGACGCCGCCCGCACGGTGTCTATCCTGGTCGCGGTGTCCCGGATCCTCCCGCGCTTCGACTATCGCATCGAGTTTGCCGCATCGACCGATGTCGGCCTCGTCCGCCCGAGCAACGAGGACCGGATCCTCTGTTGCCCCGAGCTCGCCCTCTTCGGCATCGCCGACGGCATGGGCGGCCACGCCGCCGGCGAGGTCGCCGCCCAGATCGCGATCGACACGGTGCGCGACGAGGTGCTCCGCCCGCCCGCGGCCGCCATCCTCGACGCCTACGTGGCCGACCCGAACATCGAGGCGCGCCGCGAGGTGTTCGCGCTGCTCCGCCGCGTGGGCGAGGCGGCGCACGCGGCCATCCTGGAGGCGCGCCGCACCGAGCCGAGCTACCAGGGGATGGGCACGACGCTCGACTTCGTGGTGCTCGCGCACAGCCGGGCCTTCTTCGCCCACGCGGGCGACAGCCGCGCGTACCTCGTCCGCCCGACGACGACCGTCCAGCTCACGCAGGACCACGCCCTCTACGACACGCTCCGCGCGGCCGGCACGCCGACCCCGGCCAGGAAGCCGCAGCGCAACCCGCTCGTGAACGCGATCGGGCTCGCGGGCACCGTCTCGGTCGACACCCTGTTCGTCGATCTCTCGCGCGGCGATCGCATCCTGCTCTGCACCGACGGGGTGCACAACGCGATCGAGAGCGAGGCGTCGCTCTCCCGCTTCTGCGCGAAGGGCGGCCCCCAGGACGTCGCCGAGGGCCTCCTCAAGCACGCGCGCGAGCGCGGCGGGCTCGACAACGCGAGCGTGATCGTCATCGACATCATGGAGCGCTTCGTGAAGCGCGCGGACGACGCCGGTCCGTCCTCGCGCGACCTCTCGGTGCTGTCCGCGTGCCCGCTCCTCGCCGGCATGAGCCCGGCCGCGGTGCTCGGGGCGCTCGCGGCGGGCGTCGAGGTGGAGCTCGGCGCGGGCGATCGCATCCCGCGCGACGTCGCGAGCGACCTGGTCGCCTACCTGGTGCTCGACGGGGCCGTGGACCTGCCCGACGGGCGGCGGATCCTCTCCTCCGGCCTGCTCTTCCCGGAGTCGCTCGTCGGCGCGCGGCGCAAGGGCGACCTGCCGGTCGCCGCGGCGCGGACGCGGCTCATCCGGATCCGCAAGGACGATTTCGCCGAGGTGTGCGAGCACGACGCCGAGCTCGCGGCCGCCCTGTACCAGCGGCTCGCGCGGTACCTCGCCCTGGGGACCGGCTGAGCGGCGCCTCCGCGATGCAGCTCTCCCTGCTCCACCTGGACGATCGCGTCGCGGCCTTCGCGAAGCCGTCCGGGCTGCTCGTGCACCGCGGCTGGGGCAGCGCGCCGGTCGTGTTCGTCGATCTCGCCGAGCGAGCCCTGGGCCGGAAGGTGTTCCCGGTCCACCGCCTCGACCGGGCGACGAGCGGCGTGCTGCTCGTCGCGCTCGACGCGGCCGCGGCGGCGCTGCTCGGCGCGCAGTTCGAGCAGGGCCTCGCGCGGAAGCGCTACCTGGCGCTCGTCCGCGGCGTGCCGCCCGAGCGCGGGTGCATCGATCACCCGATCCCGCGGCGCGAGGGGGGCCCGCGCGTCCCGGCCGTCACCGAGTTCGAGCGGCTCCACGCGCTCGAGCGCTACGCCGTGGTCGAGGCGCGCCCGCGCACGGGGCGGCTGCACCAGGTGCGGAGGCACCTCAAGCACATCAGCCACCCGATCATCGGCGACGTGAACTACGGCAAAGGCGAGCACAACCGCCTCTTCCGCGAGCGCTACGCGCTGCACCGCCTCGCGCTGCACGCGGCCGAGCTCGCCGTCGCGCACCCCGAGACGGGCGCCCCGCTGCGCATCGCCGCGCCGCTGCCCGACGACTTGCGGGGGCCGTTCGACCAGCTGGGCGTGCCGGCGTGGATCGGCGCGGCGCCCGCGGCGTGAGCGCGCCCTCGGCGCGCCGGCGGTCCTCCTCCGCGGGGACTGGAGCGCGCTAGCCGGCTCCCGGATCGCGGCGCTTCGGCGCGGCGCCGTGCCCCGCCCGGATCCCCTCGAGCGAGAGCGCCGGGCCTCGCTGGGCGAAGCCGCCGTCGAAGGGGTTCTCGGCGAGGAACATGGGCGTGTCGAGATCGACGAACGAGAACCCCCCGAGGCCGGCGGCGAAGCAGGCCGACGCCGTCATCGCGAGCACCGACTCGACCATCCCGCCGATCATCAGGCCGAGCCCCGCCGCGCGGGCGACCGCCGCGATGTCGAGCGCCTCGGCGATGCCGCCCTTCATCAGCTTGATGTTGACCACGGTCGCCGCGCGCTCCGCCGCGACGCGGAGGACGTCCGCCGCGGAGGCGGCGCTCTCGTCGGCGGCCACGTCGACCCCGGCGCGCCGCGTGACCTCCTTCATGCCGTCCCAGTCGTCGCGCGGCACCGGCTGCTCCAGGAGCGCGACGGTCGCGCCGAGCCGGCGCGCGTGCGCGACGAGCGCGAGCGCCTCGGCCGCCGTGAGCCCGCCGTTGCCGTCGAGGATCAGCGACGCCTCCGGCGCCGCCGCGACGATCGCCTCGATGCGCGCCGGGTCCGACGCGGCGAGGCGGCCGCCGACCTTCACCTTGAGCGCGCGGAAGCCCATGGCCGAGGCCCGCCGCGCGGCCTCCTCCGCGCGCTCCGGCGAGCCCGTGGTGATGGTGATGTCGGTCGTGAGCGCCGTCCCTGCGCCGCCGAAGAAGGCCCAGAGCGGCATGTCCGCGCGCTTCGTGAGCGCGTCGAGGATCGCCGTCTCGATCGCGCAGCGCGCCGCGCCGGCGCCGCCTCCCGCCGCGGCGCGGAGCGCGACCGCGATGGCGCGCCACGCGCGCGCGTCCGCGCCCACGACGGCGGCGCGCAGCGACAGGGCGGCGGCGCGCGACGCCTCCTGCGTCTCGCCGTTGAAGGCGGGCAGCGGCGCGGCCTCGCCGAAGCCGAGCGTCCCGTCGGCCAGCTCCACGGTGACGAGGAGGTTCGCCGCGCGCTCCTGCGCGCCGCCGGCGATGCCGAACGGCTCGTGCAGCGGGATGTCGAGCGCCTCGACCGAGACGCGCTGGATCAGGGTAGGGGACATGAGGATAGCCGCCGCCTTCGCGCGAGGCTCACGGGGAGGGGCGGGCGCCGCCGCCGGGCGCGGGCGCCTCGGCCGGGGGAGGCGTCGCGTTCGGAGCGGCCGCCGGCGCCGCCGCGTTCGGAGCGGCCGCCGGCGCTGCTGCCGGCGGCGGAGGGGCCGCTTCGCCGAGCAGCGCCTCGATCTCGCGGGCGATCTTCTCCTCTTCGCCGTCCTCGTAGCCGGCGTGGATGTGACGCACGACGCCGCGCCGGTCGACGATGAAGGCGGTCGGCATCCTCCGCGGGTTATAGCTCTTCACCGCGCGCTGGTCCTTGTCCCAGAGGATCTTGAACTTGACGCCTGCCTCGTCCGCGAACGCGACGAGCTGCTCCTTCGAGACGTCCTCGGGGGCGTCGAGGGCGACGGCGAGCACGGCGAGCCCGCCGCCGAAGCGCTCGACGAGCTCCTGGTACTTGGGAAAGGACTTCCGGCAGGGGTGGCAGTAGGTCGCCCAGAAGTCGACGATCACCACCTTGCCGCCCGCCTCCCTGAGCGTGGAGGGCCCTTCGCCGCTCACGACCTCGGCCGCGAGCTCGGGGGCCGCGGAGCCGACGAGGCCGCCGCCCGCCTCGGGCGCCGGGGGGGCGGCGGGCGCGGCGCCGCCGCAGCCGGCCGGCAGCGACAGGGCGAAGGAGGCGCAGAGGACAGCGGCGACGCGGGCGAACGATGGGCTCCGGCTCATGGGGCGATCTCCCTCTCCGATCATCATGGCTCGCGATCGACGACGGAGGCGAGCATCTCCCCCTCGGCGCAGAGCGTCCCGTCGACGCTCGCCTCGCCGCGCAGCTTCCACACGTTCGAGCGGTGGTGCAGCACCTCGACGTAGAGGTCGAGCCGATCGCCGGGCGTCACCGTGTGGCGGAACTTCGCCTTGTCGATGCCGAGGAAGAACATCAGGTTCGACGTCGCGTCGAACGGGTCCGACGCGTAGGCGAGGATGCCGCCGAGCTGCGTGAGCGACTCCAGGATCAGCACCCCGGGCATGATCGGCCGCTGGGGGAAGTGCCCCTGGAACCAGGGCTCGTTGTACGCGACGCACTTGTAGCCGCGGATGCTCTTGTTGGCGGTGACCTCCGTCACCCGATCGACCATCACGAGCGGATAGCGGTGCGGCAGGATCGACAGGATCTGATGGATCTCGAGCGAGACGGGCTCTTGGGTTCGGTCGGGCAAGGCCGGCTCCTTTCGGCGGCGTGGCGCGCGCGGGCAGGGCGCTACTTGGCGTCGTCCTTCTTCTCCGCCTTGTCGCCGCCCGCGTCGTCCTCGCCGCCGCCGGTGTTGTAGAGCTGGACGACCTGCTCCGTCAGGTCGAGATCCGCGCGCACGTAGGGGGCCGCCTGCTTGTCCAGGATGATCTCGTAGCCCGACTTCTTCGCGATCCGGCCGACGATGATCATCATCTTCTTGATGATGGGCCCGGTGAGCTCGCCCTGCTTCTTCTGCAGCTCCTTGTTGTAGTCGACGAACACGGTCTGGAGCTCGACCATCTGGCGCTGCCAGTCCTCCATCCGCTTTTGCAGCGACTCGCGCGAGAGCACGCGCGACTGCTTCTCGATGTCCTCGCGCGCTCGCTGGAGCTCGGTCTGCTTGGCGTCGAGCTCCTGCTGGCGCCGGTCGAAGAGCTTCTTCAGGGTGGCCTGCGCGCGGATGCCGTCCTCGGTCTGCATGACGGCGTGCTGCACGTCGACCACGGCGATCCGGGTCTCGGCGGCGGCGACGCTCGGCGCGGCGAGGGCGAGCGACACGACGGCGGCGCGGGCGATCCGGACGAGGAGCGGCGCGGGACGATGCACGGGGGAGCGGGCGACCATTCGAGGCGATTACCCGCCGCGTGACGGACGGTCAAGGTGTGCGGGGCAGGGCCGCGGAAGGTGAGGGTGCGTCGATGGAGGCTCGTCGTCCGCCGCTCCGCCGCGGCGGAGCGGCGGCGGGGGCCTCGGTCAGCGGCGGTGGATCAGAGGCACTCGCCGGAGATGCAGTCCTTGCCGTCGGGGCAGGGCTCGTCGAGCGTGCACTCCGGCGCGACCTCCTCCCGCGTCTTGCAGAAGCCGTCCTCGCAGCGGACGAAGCGGCTGTCGATGAGCCTGCAGGCCTGCTCGCTCGCGCACGGGTAGTGGCAGTAGCCGTCCTCCATGCACTCCTGGCCCTGGGCCGCGCAGGACGTGGCGGCGCAGCCGGGCTGCGGCGACGGGTCGGCCATGCAGGCGCCGGTCACCGCATTGCAGACCTCGCCGGGGGCGCAGTCGTCGTGGGTGGCGCAGCCCGCGGCGCAGGCGCCGTCGACGCAGAGCGCGCCGCCCTCGCACGGCGCCGCGTCGCTGCACTCGGGGTTCTCGGTGTCGGGGACGCAGACCCCGCGGTCGCAGCGCGTGCCGGGCGCCTCGCAGGGGGCGCTGTCGGAGCAGCCGTCGGCACACTCGCCGTTGACGCACAGCCGGCCCGCGCCGCACTCGTAGCTGAACTCGCACGCCGCGATGCAGAGCCCGTCGACGCACCGCGTGCCGTCCGCGCACGCGTCGTCGCCGTCGCAGGGACATGTGGTGAGGTCCGCGTCGCAGGCGGCCTCTCCGCCGCCCTCGCCGCCCTGGCCGGCGCCGCCCTGGGCGACGCCGCCCTGGCCGGCGCCGCCCTGACCGCCGACGTCGGGCTCCGCCGGGCGACAGCCGTAGCCGTCGCAGATGAGGCAGTTCTCGCCGTCGCGGTCGCAGTGGATCGCGGCGTCACCGCAGCCGCCACAGCCCGTCGCGGTCGCCGCGAGCATCAGGAACAGCGCGCCTCGACCCAGGATCTTCGCAAGGGGGGAATGAAGAAGCATCGAAGTCCTCCAGCGGCGGCCGGCACCGGCGCGGCCCTCCCGCACGACTACCATGCCGCGCGCTAACACGCAGCGTGCCACGGGGCGGCCGGAGAGGCGTGCCGCGGGGCGGCCGGAGAGGATCGCGGGGAAGCCCGATCGGGCTCTCGTTTTGTGAACCTGCGTTCACCAGCGCTCGTCGCGCGAGGTTCACTGGCCGCGGGCGCAGCGCGAGGCGGGGCGGCCGTCGCTCCGGGCGGCATGGCTCCGCCGGACGCAGCAGGGGGTTCCGGTCAGGGCGCAGCTGCGGGCGCGCTCGCGGCGAGCGGCCCGGCCGGTCGCCCCGCGCGGCTCACGAGCGGTAGCCGGCGTTCACGTCGACGTAGCCGTGTCCGAGGTCGCTCGTCAGGTAGGAGAAGTCGCCCGGGCCGCTGCCGAGCACGAGCTCGATGACGTAGGTGTCGCGCGCGAGCACCTCGTTCGCCTTGCGCTCGGCCTCCGCCCCGATCGGCGCGCCGTTCTGCACGATCGGGATGCCGCCGACGAGGATCTGGGCCTCGGTCGGATCGAAGGGCACGCCGGCGCGGCCGGCGGCGGCGAGCAGCCGCCCCCAGTTCGCGTCCTTGCCGAACAGCGCGGTCTTCACGAGCATCGACGTGGCCACCGTGCGCGCCACGGCGCGCGCCGCGTCGCGCGTCGAGAGCCCGCGGACGCGGATCTCGGCGACGTGCGTGCTGCCCTCGCCGTCGGCCACCATCGAGCGCGCCAGCTCGCCGCAGACCTCGGTGAGGGCCGCCGTGAGCTCGTCGCGCGACGCGCGGCGCTGGGACGCGCCGGAGGACAGGAGGAGCACCGTGTCGTTGGTGCTGGTGTCCCCGTCGACGGTGCACGCGTTGAACGTCACGTCGCACGAGGCCGCGAGCGCCTCGTTCGCCTCGCCCGGGTCGAGCACGGCGTCGGTGAACAGGAAGACGAGCATCGTCGCGTGGGGGGGGCCGACGTCGGGGTGGATCATCCCGGCGCCCTTGCCGATGCCGAGCAGCGTGGCGCCCCCGGCCAGCTTGCGTTGAGAGAGCTTCGGCCAGCGGTCGGTCGTGCAGATCGCCTGGGCGAAGTCGAGGTAGCCCTTCGGCGACAGGCGCGCCGTCAGCTCGGGGACGCGCTCGACGATCCGGTGCGCCGGCAGGACGGCGCCGATGACGCCGGTCGACGCGGGGAGGACCTCGTCCTCCGAGGCGCCGATGGCCTCGGCGACGGCGCGCGTCGTGTCGAGGGCGGCCTTCCAGCCGGCCTCGCCCGTGCACGCGTTGGCGCACCCGCTGTTGGCGACGACGGCGCGCGCGCGGCCCGACCGGACGCGCTGCGTGGCGATGTCCACGGGCGCCGCGCGCACGAGGTTCCGGGTGAACATGCCGGCCACCACGGCCGGCTGATCGGCCACCGCGAGCGCGACGTCGATACGTCCGTCTTTCCGGATCCCCGCGCTGATGGCGCCGAAGCGAAACCCTGCAACTGGCTCGAAGCTCATGAGGGCGCGGAGTCTACGCACGAACGCGCGCCGGGAGAAAGCGGCAATGGGGGACCAGAGGCCACGTCGAGCGCTGTTCGGCGGATCGCTCGCGGATCGCTCGCGGTGCTCGGCGCTGCGCTCCGGCGGCGGAGCCCCTCCTCGGGAGCGGCTCCGCCGCCAGGGAGCTCGGATGCGGCGCGTTTCTCAGGGCCGCTCCACTCTTCTTGCTATTCGCGTCGCCGCGAATGACACGTCCGGAGGCGGCCGGGCTGAGCGCGACATTTGCAATGCTCCGGGACGATGGCCGCCGTCCGGATCGTCGATGTCAAAGGCCTGTATCTCCCGGGCTCTCCGGACAGCTCCGCGCCGCCGGGGACGACGCGAGCGGCTGCGTACAGCCCCGGATACACGAGCCTGGACAACCAGGGACGCGTCTACATCAATCGAGATCTCGACGGCCAGTGGGCGAGGAATACGCAGCTCATCGAGCTCACCGTCGAGGTGACGAGCCCCGACGGCGAGCTCCCGGAGGGCGCGCGGATCCGCTGGAGCGCGCGCGATCCCGACGACCCGTTCAACGAGCGGCCGGAGGTGCACCCGGACTGGGCCCCCACCTTCGACGAGAACGATTATGACGCCGCGGGGGCCTACGTGGCGCCGGCCGAAGACGACAACGAGGGGACGCCGGACCAGAGCCCCAGCTGGGAAGAGGTGGACGGCTATCCGATGTCCGACGCCACGGAGACCAGCGCGAGCACGGCCATCGTGGGGATGAGGAGCACGATCCGGCGCCACATGACCGATATCGCCGGCGACAACCTGATCGTCCGCGCCGAGCTCGAGGCCGAGGGCCTCGCGGAGGCCCCCGCCGACGAGACCGGGATCATGACGATGTGGCGCCGGATCGACGTCGAGTACATCCGCATGGAGAGCGCGCCCCCGCTGCCGCTGGACCAGGTGCCGAGCCATTTCGAGCCGGTCTTCACGCAGCTCGATTTCTCCGAAGAGCGGGTGATCCAGGACCGGCAGCACCTCGCGCCCGACGCGAGCACGCTCGGCGAGCATGCGCCGCGCTTCGTGAGCGAGGCCTTCTCGCACGCCGGGGAGCCGGGCTGGTTCTGCCTGATCGCCGCGCTCGAGCCGCACCCGGTGCCCGAGGTCCAGGGCGCGCCGCTGTTCACCGGGATGGTCACGATCCTGGACGGCGGAGAGGGAGAGAGGCGACGGGAGTACGTGGAGATCCCGGGCGATCACCCCGAGGCGGGCCATGTCACGTTCCGCTGGAACGGCGAGCAGATCGGCTTCTCGGTGGCGATCGCGACCGTCCTGTCCGACCCGCCGCGGACGCGGCTCTGGCTCGAGCCGCACGACATCCAGAGCCAGTTCACCGCGGGCGACGGGTCCATCGCGCACGCCTACAGGGACCGCCTCTTCTTCTTCCCTCGCGCTCGCCGCAGGGGCGCCGCGTGGGAGCCCCCGGGCTACGGCATCCCGGCGCGCGTCGAGGCCGTCGTGCGGGGGGCGGGCGCCGCCTACGCCGCCGGCATGAGCCCCACGATCGACGTCGGAACGGCGAGGTACTTCGCCGGCAGGACCATCCTCTTCACCCACCACAGGGCGTGGTGGGACGCCGCGCGCGAGCAGCCCCGGCCCGGCTACGAGCAAGGCACGCTCCACACGATCGTCCACGAGCTCACGCACGCCTTCGGGATGCCGCACAAGTGCGGCTACTTCGACTACCGGACGCCGCGCTCGAGGACGTGCTGCATGAACTACCGCTCCCACTGGATGATCGACGCCGACCAGCAGCTCATCCCGGGGACCGCCGGGCTGGTCGGCGCCGACCTGTGCGGGCGCCACGCGAAGGAGACCCGACGCGTGCGCCTGGAGAGCAACAAGGGACTTCGATGGAGATGAGGGGCTGTCATGTCCGATGAACACGCGCGGAGCGACCGGGATCCGGCCGATCCGCCGGGCCTTTCGCTGCGCTCGCTCGACCACGATCGCCGCTACGTGCTCGGCTTTCCCCTGCACGTGGCCATCACGCTGTGCGCCGACCGACCCGAGACCTGCATCCGGCGCCTGCCGCGCCCGAGCTGGGCGGGCAACGCCGGCGCGATCGGCGTCCGCCTCGCGCGGGCCGGCACCGGCGAGGAGGTCGTGAGGGCCGAGCCGTCGCCGGTCGCGCTCCCCGAGCACGGCACGCCGGTGTTTCGCCTGTGCCCGGGCGCGTGCAGGCGCATGCTCATCGATGTCTCGTCGTACCTGCCCGCGGGGCTCGCGCCCGGGAATTACACGCTTGCGGTCGTCTACGCGGGGCCGCCGGACCGGGTGGAGAGCGCACCGGTGCCGATCGAGCTCGCGGCGCCGAGCGCCGAGGAGCAGCGCGAGCTCCTGCGCCTCGCGCCCGCGGTCGCCCGCGCGGGCTCGTGGGGCCGCTGGACGATCCTCCCCCCGGAGGGCGGCGCGCCGGTCACGGGCCGCGCGGCGCCGGGCGATCCGCTCCGCTTCAACCGCATCTTGCGGACCCTGATGTACGGGCCGGAGTCGCTCTGCGACGTGGATCCGGCCGTGCTCGACGCGCTCGACGGCGTCTATGCGCCGGAGGCCCACGCGCTGCGCGCCGAGCTCCACGCCGCGCGGGGCGACGCGACACGGCTCGCGGAGAAGGCGCAGCTCATCCGGACCACCTACCCGGGGCTCGCCTGGTGGATCGAGCGGATCGAGGCGGGGGAGAGCGAGATCGGCTTCGTCCGGGCATGCCGGGCGACGCCGCGCGGCGGGTGAGCGCCGGCGCCGCGCCCGCGCCGTGAGGCCGGCGCGAGGGCGTCGTGTCCACACGCGGATCACCGAACTGCAACACGACCTTCACCACGCCCGAGGTACTCCTGTCGGGAAGCAATGGTGACGACGAGGCGAGCCATGGCCGGTAGCAGCAGCCGGAGCGCGCGGGCGTGAGCGCGCTCCCCCCCGACATCGTCACGGCGCTCCCCGGCGCCGAGGCCGCCGCCGTCGCCTGGCGCACGCAGGGCCAGCGGTACATCACGATCATCGTCAAGGCGAGCTTCGCGTTCACGCCCGGCGCGGCCATGTGGCGGACGGAGCCGCAGGAGATCCTCCGCGCCGAGGTCCATCACGGCAAGAACCCCGCGCGGAGCGTGCGGTTCACCGGCGACCTCGCGCCGTACCTGGGCCGCGCCGACGTCCTCTTCACGGGTGACGCGCACGCCCCGCTCGGCGCGCAGGTCCTGTCCTTGCCGGTGCGGCTCGCGGTCTTCGGCGCGAGCGGCTGCGCGCTCGACAAGCGCCTCCTGGTCCGCGACAAAAAGCCGTTCCAGCGGGTGCCGCTCGTCTACGAGAAGGCGGTCCGCGGCGCCAACGGGTGCGACAACCCGTTCGGCGTCGACCCGAGCGAGGGCGCGGCGATCGTCGTCGATCCGCAGGACCCGGCGCGGCCCGCAGGGCTCGGCCCGATCGCGCGCGCCTGGCCCGCGCGCAAGCGGCTGCTCGGCAAGATCCGGCGCGAGGCGCTCGAGGGCCCGAACGCGGAGATCCCCGCAGGCTTCGACTGGTCGTACTTCCAGGCGGCGCCCCCGGACCAGCAGATCGATTTCCTCCGCGGCGACGAGTGGATCGTGCTCGAGAACCTGCACCCGGCCGCGCCGCGGCTGGAGATGCGCCTGCCGAGGGCGCGCGGGGTGGCGCGGATCGAGGGGCTCGCCGCGTCCGCGGCGTCCGGGGGCGAGATCCTGGAGCTCTGCGCCGATACGCTCCGCATCGACGGCGCCGAGCAGCGCTGCACGGTCGTGTGGCGCCAGATCGTGCCCGTCCCCGGCGAGGACGACCTCGCGGCCCTGCGGATCGCCGCCGGCGTCGCGATCGACGGCGAGGAGCTCGCGTGGCCCGAGCGGCGCCCCGGGCGCGCCGGGCGCGTCGAGGCAGCGCGTCCGGTCGAGCCCCGGATCGGTCCGGAAGGGACCGTGCTGATCGAGGCGCCGCCCGACGTCGCCGCGCCGGCCCTCCCGTGGGGCGCGGATCCGGGGCGCACGATCCACCTCTCGGACGACGAGATCGAGATCATCGATCTGCTCCAGGGGCCGCAGCAGACGATCGCGCTCTCCGAGGAGCTGAGCGCGACGGCGGTGCGCGCGCCGGCGCTGCCGTTCGAGCCCTCGCCCGCCGCGCCAGCGCCGGCGCGGCCAGGCTCGCCGGGGCTCGCGTCATCGCGGGGCGACGTCGCCGACTCGAGCAGGACGATCGCCCTGTCGGACGCGGACGAGGCGCGCGCCAGCGAGCGGCCGGCGACCCCGTTCTTCCTCCAGCCGACGCCGTCGCCCCGCCTCGCGATCGACCCGCCGATCCCCGGCGCCCCGTGGTCCAGCGAGCGCCCTTCGCCCGCGCCCGATCCGTCCTCGGGCCTCGCGACCCTCGCGCTGGACGACGAGGTCGCGCCTCCGCTCGAGGTCGCGCCCCCGCGCCTTGAGGCCGTCCTCCCGGCCCTCCCGGCCCTGGGCGCCCTCGGCCGCGAGCCCGAGCCGCCGGCCGCCTCCCGCTTCTTTCACGTCCTCCGGTGCCCGGGCGACCCGCCGCCCTCCGAGCCGCTCCCGCCGCTCGGCGAGGACGACGAGGTGAGCCTCGAGCGGTGCGCGATCGTCGCGGCGGAGCTTGAGGAGCGGCCGATCCCCCGCGCCGACGTGCTCGAGGCGCACGGCCTCTCCGAGGCGCGCTGGCAAGAGGCCGACCGCCGCTGGCGCGAGGCGATGGCGGACGAGGTCAGGCGCCGTGAGCGAGCGCTCCGCGACCGGTTCGACAGGGCGTATGTCACCGCGTGGGAAGCGGTCCGCGGCGCCCTGAGCGCGACCGACTACGCCCGGCTGGTCGTCGCGACCGAGCGCAACGGGGTCTCCGCCGCGCTCGGCGAGAGCGCGATCCGGCGCACCGTGTGGGCGCGCATGCGGCGGGTCTGGGCCAGGCGGCTCGCCGACGATCCGCGCCTCCGATCGCGGGTCGAGGCCGAGATCGCGAGCCTTCGCGAGGCGCCGCGGCCGCGCGCGCAGGGCGGCGCGCTGTCGGCCCACGCCCTCTGATCGCGTCGGATCGCGCGCCGTCGTCATCGCGCCGTCCGGTCCGAGGGCGATCGCGCCCCGGCCCCCGCGCCGCGCCCGGCACGTGCGCCGCGCGCCGTGCCCCTTGACCGCGGCGCGCGGGGTTCCGAACATCGCTGCTGGTGCAAGCGATGGTTCGTCCATGATCGACGCGTTGACGCTGGGCAGGGAGCTCGCCGGCCGGTACAGCGTGGATGGGCTGCTCGGCGTCGGCTCGATGGGCGCCGTCTTCCGCGCGCGCCACCTCGCCCTCGCGCGGGACGTGGCGATCAAGGTGCTCACGGGGCACGCGGAGCCGAACGCGGGCGAGCGGATGCTGCGCGAGGCGCGCATCTCGGCGCTCATCAAGTCGCCGCACGTGGTGAGCTGCTACGACTTCGGCTTCCTCTCGAGCCGGTCGCCGTTCATGGTGATGGAGTACGTGGGCGGCCCGTCGCTGGCCGCGCGCCTCCAGGGCGGGCCGCTGCCGCTCGACGACCTGCGGCGCTACATGCTCCACGCGGCGCGAGGGATGGCCGCCGCGACGGAGCTCGGGGTGATGCACCGCGACCTGAAGCCGTCGAACATGCTGATCGCGCCGTCCGGAGAGCTGAAGGTCGCCGACTTCGGCCTCGCGCGCCTGACCGCCACGACCGGGCCCACGGCCCTGCGCGAGCAGCCCCTCACGGCGATGGGGACCGTGCTCGGGACGCCCTTCTACATGGCGCCCGAGCAAGCGTGGAGCCCGCAGGAGAGCGACACGCGCGCGGACATCTACAGCTACGGCGCCTCGTTTTACCACGCGGCCACGGGGCAGCGGCCGTTCGAGGAGCAGGAGCTCCTGCCGCTCTTGCTCGCGCACCGGCAGGACATCCCGGCGCGGCCGCGGGCGCTCCGGCCCGAGCTCGACGAGGACGTGCAGGCCGTCCTGGAGCGCTGCCTGGCCAAGGACCCGAAGGACCGCTTCCAGTCGTTCGAGGAGATCGAGGCCGCGCTCCTGGGCGCGCAGAGCGCGCGCTGGGGGGATCCGCACGATCTGACGCTCAGCGCGTACCTGGAGCAGTACCAGCGCGTCCGCCCCGTCATCCTGGCGGGCGGCCCGATCGGGCCGGTCACCTCGTTCCAGTTCCACGGGGACAGGACGCTGTCGATCGTGCGCGCGAACATCGCGTCCGTGTCGGCCGACGCGCTCGTGAGCTCGGACGACGGGCAGCTCACGATGTCCGCCGGCGTGGCGATGGCCCTGAACCACGCGAGCGGCGGCGTGTGCCACCTGGAGACGCGCAAGTACGTGCCCGTGCGCCACGGCGGGGTGGTGGTCAGCTCCGCCGGCAGGCTGAGCGCGCGGTTCGTCTTCCACGCGATCACGCTCGACTGGGATCACGTGGCGACCTACCGGCCGACCCGCGATCTCATTTTGCGGCTCCTCGAAGGGTGCTTCTACCACGCCGACACGATGAAGCTCCGGAGCATGGCGTTGCCGCTGCTCGGGTCCGGGCGGGCGGGCTTCTCACCCGCCGAGTGCCTGGACACGATGGTCGAGTTCCTCGTGAAGGCGATGCTCCTCGGCGGGACCGGGCTCTCGCACGTCACCATCGTGCTCCGGGACGGGCATGCGTTCTGAGGCGTTTTTCGGCCCGGCGGGGCCGCGCGCGGCCGCGCTCGGGGCCGCGCTCGGGGCCGCGCCGACGCCGTGGGCCAGGAGCGCCATGGGGTGCCATCGCCAGTTGTTCTCGATCGATGTCATCGGTGACCTCGGGGCTCTGTTGCGGCGCGCGCGGCCCCGTGGCCCGGGGCGCTCCGGCGACGCAACGGCGGGTGGATGGATGCCGTTCGCCGGCGAGGCTGTGCACAGGGCCTGCCATGCCGGGCAGCGGGCGCGCCGGCCGGTCCGGCCGCGGATCAGCGCCGCGAAGCCAGGGGAGCGGGCGCCCGCTCGATGACGGAACGCCGCAGGGGCGACGGGCGGGTGAGCCGATCAGGCATCAAGCAAAGCACCGGCGCGGGCACCGAGCCGCGCACGACCGCCGTCGGGGCTCGGCGAGCGAGCCGCCGTCGGCTCGATCGCTCAGCGGGCGCCGGCGCCGTTCTGCGGAGCCGCGACGGGCACGTGCAGCGGCCCGACCCCGGGCGCGCCGGCCGTGGCGCCGACGATGTCGATGACGAGCTCGTCGCCGGACACGAGCGGCCCCACGCCCTGGGGCGTCCCGGTCGCGATGACGTCGCCGGGCTCCAGCGTCATCACCCGGCTGATGTACGCGACAAGCGCGGGCACGCTCCAGAGCATCTGCGCGGTCATCCCGTCCTGCCGCACCTGGCCGTTCACGACGGCGCGCACGCGGAGCGCCGCGGGGTCGAGCTCCGTCTCGATCCACGGCCCGACCGGGCAGAACGTGTCGAACCCCTTGCCGCGCGTGAACTGCACGTCCTTCCGCTGCAGATCCCTCGCGGTGATGTCGCCCAGGCAGGTGTAACCGAACACGTGATCCGCCGCCTCCTCCGGCCGCACGGCCTTGCAGCGGCGACCGATGATCACGCCGAGCTCCGCCTCGTGCTCGACCCGCTGGCTCTCCGGCGGGAGCACGATCGACTGGCCCGGGCCGATCAGCGCCGAGGGCGGCTTGAGGAAGAGCAGCGGCTCGACCGGGACCTCGTTGCCCAGCTCCTGCGCGTGCGCGGCGTAATTGCGCCCCACGCACACGATCTTCGTGGGCGCCACGGGGCAGGCGAGGTCGACCTCGGTCCACGCCACGGCCTCGCCGGTGGTCTTGCCGCCCAGCCAGGGCGGCGCGTCGAGCACGAGCGCGGCCGCGCCCTCGAGGCGCGCGAAGAAGGCCGGGCGATCTTGATCCGGAGGCGAGAGACGGGCGAAGCGCATCGCGCGAGCAAAGCGCGATCCGCGCGTCGCGGCAAGTCCGCGCCCGGCGCGGCGCGCGGTCGCGCCCGCGCCGTCACGTCCGTGTCGTCACGGAGGGGGCGGCGCGGCGCCCCGCCGCCGCGCGACGAGGCGGGCCTCGTGGCGCCCTTCCTCGAGCCACCCTTCGTCGTACCGGACCACCTCGAGCGCGTCGCCGAGGAGGCCGGGGAGCTCGCCGTCCTCGAGCAGCCAGCGCGCGCTCGGGTGCGCGTGCCGCAGCAGGTTCGACCGCGTCGGATGCACGACGACGAGGTGGCCGCCCGGGGCGAGCTCCGCCGCGCAGGCCGCGAGCCTGCGCTCGAGGAAATAGAAGATCAGGATCAGGTCCCAGGGCCCCCCGGGCAGCGGATCGCGCTCCACGTCGAGCAGGGCCGTGCGCAGCGCGAGCCCCTCGCGCGCCGCGGCGCTCCGCGCGACGCCGAGCCCGACCTCGGAGATGTCGGCCAGCGTCACGTCGAACCCGCGCCGCGCGAGCCACAGGGCGTGCCGCCCCGCGCCGCCGGCCAGATCGAGCGCGCGCCCGCGGCGGGGCAGGAGCGGATCGAGCGCCGTGAGCACCGCCGAGGGCTCGCCCGGATCGCCGCCGCCCTCGCGGTAGCGGGCGTCCCACCTGATCCGATCGTCGTCCGACACGCTGGCCTCCTGTCCGGTGGAGCGCGCCGCGCGCAGGGGCAGGCCCCCGCACGGCGACGCGCGCGCGGGCCGCTCGCCCTCGGGCACGAGCCCGCGGGCCCCTCGCGCGGCGCGGAGCCTACCACCGCCCTGTTCGGCGGCGCGAGGGCAGGGCGGGGGCGACGGCGGCTGGACGCGCGAGATGACCTGGCCTACCGCGCCGCCATGCCCGAGTGCCTGACCCTGGCCCCCACCCCGGATCCCCGTCGCTTCCGCGCGCCCGACGGCGCGCTGCTCTCGCCGCCCGAGGGCTGGGCGTGCCTGCCGCCGGGCGACGCCGGGCTCACCCGCCGGGTGAAGCTCGCGGGCCCCTCCTGGATGGTGGTCGAGAAGCGCGGGAGAAAGACGTTTTCCCGGGGCCTCTGGGCGCCGGCCGCCAACATCGAGGCCGCCCGCGCCGCGCTCGAGGCCGAGCGCAGCACGCCCGCCTACGCGAAGAAGCGCGAGGCGGACGCCCGGCGGCGGGAGCGCGACCAGGAGGCGTACGTGCGCGAGTTCGAGGCCGAGGTCGCGGCGTTTCTCCGGTTCTCGCCGCGCTACGCGGCGCTCGCGCGGGCGCTCGCGACCCGGGTGACGGAGCACGCGACGCCCGTGGGCAGCGGCACGGTCGCCCGCACGGAGCGGATCCCGGTCGCGCGGCGCGCCGAGTCGGCCGTGATCGCGTGGATGCGGCACCAGACGACGGCGTACGACTCGATGGCCATCCCGCGCGTGAAGGGGATGCGCCGCGAGGTGCGGCGCGATCTCGCGCAGATCTCGCGCGCGATCCTCGACCTGCACCGCGGCGACGCGCCGCACGCCGCCGCGTCGTGCCCGCTCTGCGGCGCGCTGGCCGGCGCCGGCGCGACGGCGCCCGCCCCGGCCGAGCGGGCCTAGCGCCCTCAGGCGTCGAGCAAGCCCTCGTCGACGAGCCGGGCGCGCAGCCCCGCGGCGCCGTCGAACAGGTGCGCGCGCATCCCGACCGCGGCCGCCGCGTCGCAGTTCTCCGCGCGATCGTCGACGAACAGGCAGTCGCCCGCGTCGACGCCGATGCGGCTCACGAGGCGATCGAAGAACTCGCGCGCCGGCTTGCGCACGCGCAGGTGATGGCTCGAATAGACACCCTCGAACAGGGCGTCGAGCGCGAACGCCTCGCGCAGCTCCTCGACCCACACGGGGTAGTTGCTCGCCACGAACCGGAGCGCGCGGCCCTCCAGCGCCTCGACGAGCTCCCGCACGCCGGGCAAGAAGCGGTATTCCGCGCGGCGCACGCGGTTGAAGGCGTCGATATCGAACGAGACGCCCTCGGCGCCCTCGCGGAAGAACCGGCGGACGAACTCGGCCTCATCGATCTCGCCGCACTCGAACGCGGGCCAGCACGTGGGGTCGCGGTGCCGGGCGACGTCGCCGGGCGCGGCCGCCCGGATCGCCGCGGCGAGCGCCTCGCGGTACGGGTCGTAGAGGACGGTGTCCATCAAATCGAAACAAACCGCGCGGACGGTGCGAACGATGCGGGCCATACGGACCATACGGTACGGAGCCTAGCACCGGCGAGCGCCCGTGTGAGCGCGCAGGTCACATCGGCTTACAGGTTTTGCCGCCACACGGGTGAGTTGCGGTGACGGCGCCTCAGACGGGCACCGACTGACACCGTATTTTAGAAACCATGTCTCGCAATGAGGAGATTTCTGGCTTATACTATTCATGGGTGGCGAGGTCTCATGAGCGCGGTCCGGCGGCGCGTCGGCTCGTGAGGCACTCATGTGGTGGGTTGCTTCTCTCTACCGGCGCACGGCGCCGGCACTTGCTTATAAAGGAGTCAGGCCATGAGATTGCCTGCGATGGGCATTGCCTTGTTCGTGGTGGCTGCGGTCGGTACGGCGTGCGGCGGCTCGGGCGGCGACGATCTCTCCCCGGGCGGCTCGAACAGCTCGGGCAACGGAAGTGGCGGCGATGACGGCGGCTTCGGCTCCGTCGGCTCAGGGAGCGGTCTGACCTCGGGCAGCGGCTCGAATCCGAGCGGCGCCGGCGGCTCGACCGGCGCCGGCGACGCGTGCGCCACGCACAGGGCGAGCGCCGAGCTCCAGCCCGTGTACCTGGCGGTCGCGTTCGACGTCTCGGGTAGCATGGGCGCGAACGATCGGCCCTCGCACAGCAAGGAGCTCAAGTGGGATCCCGTCGTCGCTGCGACAAAGCAGTTCTTCGCGGATCCTGCGTCCGCGGGGCTCACCGCCTCGCTCACCTTCTTCCCCGGCGCGGAGCGGCGGCGGATGTGCTCGGCCAGGACCTACAGCTCGCCGGACGTCGAGATGACGCCGCTGCCCTCCGAGGCGTTCGCCGAGGCGATCGATGACGTCACGCCGGAGAGCGACGACGACTGGCGCATGGGCACGCCGACGGCGTTCGTGGTCGAGGGGACGATGTCGTTCGTCCAGCAGCAGCGCCGGGAGAAGCCCGGTAAGTACGCGCTCGTGCTCGTGACCGACGGCTACCCGCAGCTGTGCGAGGGGTCCGACTCGATCGAGGCCGTGGTCGAGCACGTCGAGGAGGGGCGCCAAGACAACATCCCGACCTACGTGATCGGGGTGGCGAACCCGCCGGACGACAATCCGGGGAACGTGGACAACCTGGCCGAGATCGCCGTGGCCGGCGGCACGGGGGAGGCGTTCATCATCGAGACCGGCAACCCCGACGCGACGGCGACCAGCTTCAGGGCGGCCATCGACCAGATCCGCGGCGCCGCGGTGTCGTGCACGATCGCGATCCCGCCGGCCCCCGAGGGGAGGACGTTCGACAAGCAGCGGGTGCGCGTGACGTACGCGAGCGGACAGAGCGAGCCAAAGGCCCTCGCGTACGATCAGGAGTGCGCGAGCGGCGACGCCTGGCGCTACGACAACCCCGCGAACCCGACGCAGATCGAGCTCTGCGAGGACGCGTGCAGCGCGGTGCAGTCCGACCCCGCGGCGGCCCTGGGCGTCGACTTCACCTGCGAGGACGTGATCGAGATCCCGCTGTGATCGGCGGCGGGGGCGCCCCGTCCAGGGGCGCGCCTGCGCGACCCTCAGGGCGCGCAGGCGGCAGGTGGGCTGAAGAGCGCCGCGGCGAGGGCCCGGTAGTCGTCGTGGTGCACGCCGCCGCGGAGATCGCCGCCGAGCTTGTAATAAAAGCATCGTGAAGGGGCGATCCCCGCGGCCGTGTACGTCGCGACGTCGCTCGGCATGTTGCCGAAGCCGAAGGACGGCACGATGCCCGTCCGCGCCTTGAGCCACCCGAGCTCGATCGTCTTGTACTCGGCGGCCGCGCGGCCGAAGGCGCCGGTGACGCCGATGGTGGTGTGGAGGATGCCCGGCGGGAATCCCTGCCTCCTCAGCCACGCTCGCGTGCTCCCCACGAGCCACTCGGGGCGCGCGGTCACGTAGAAGAGGTGAACCCCGCTGTCGGCCAGCGCGCGCATCGCCTCGGCCGCGCCGGGGTGGGCAGCCGGCGGGGCGCCGCCGAAGAGCTCGCCGACCACCGCCACCTCGCTCGAGGTGAGCGTCCCGTCGACGTCGGTGACGGCCACGCGCGCGCCGGGCGGGAGGACCTCGATGAACAGATCCGCGCTCGTGCCGTCGCCGACCACGGCGAAGTGGACGCGGTGCCGGCCGACGTCGAGGCGCCGCCCCGCCGTGAGATCGAGGTAGACGCGCCCGCCGGTGTCCGGGATGCCCTCCGCGGTCGGGCGCGGGCGATCGTCGCCGCTCGTCCGGAAGGTGCCGAGCCGCTCCCAGGCGCCGCTGCAGCCGCGCAGGAGATAAGCCTCGACGTCCTCGTCCTCGAGATCGTCGTCCTGCGGCCCGTAGGCGAACTTCGCGATGGCCCACTGGGGGCCTCCGGGGCGCGCGAAGAGGTCGCGGCCCCGGTGGCGCGGCCACCCGCTCGCGACGAGGCGCGAGCGCGTGTGCCTGAACCCGCGCGGCAAGGCGGCCGGCGGCGGCGCATCGCAGGCCGGGCGGGGCGGGCAGGCGCCGGCCCTGGCCGGCGGCGCGGGCGCAGCGGTCGGGCGCGGGGCGCCGGCGCAGGCGACGGCCGACAGGACGGCGAGGAGCAGCGGGGCGAGCGGACCGGGGCGCAATGCGAGGCCACCTATACCGCGGCGGCGCCGCGGCGCGATCGGGTCGCGCGCGGCGGGCGCGGCGTACGGGCGCGCTCGGCTCAGGTCCAGAAGCCGGTCGGCTGGCCGAGGAGCGCGGCGCCGGCCTGGCCGAACCACCCCTCCGCGGCGGCGGCGTGTTGAGAGAAGGTGTGGATGTCCCGGAACCGCCGCTGCACGGGCGAGGCGTTCCGGGCGACGCCGCCCCCGCCGGCCTGATAGCAGGCGTCCACGGCGCGGGCCGCCACCTCCGTCACCCAGGCCAGCGCGCCCGAGATCCGCGGCGCCATCGCCAGGGCGGCGCCGGGGTCGTTCACGCACGCGGCCCAGAACTCTTCCCCCGTGTCGCGCAGCAGGGCGCGGGCGGCGCGCACGCTCGTCTCCGCGCGGCCGAGGTGCACCTGGAACACCGGCGAGTCGGCGAGCTGGGCGCGCGCGTACAGCCGCTTCTTGCCCGAGCTCGCGAGCGCCACGATGTCGTCGAGCGCGCCCTGGGCGATGCCCACCGCCACGGCCCCCATGTGGAGCACGAAGTGCAGGACCGGCGCGACGAACCCCGGGCCCGGCACCGACGGCTGGCCCTGGAAGATATCGAAGCTGTGCTCCGCGGGGCAGTACGCCCCTTCCATCATGATGTCGTGGCTGCCCGTGCCGCGCAGGCCCAGCACGGACCAGGTGTCGATGATGCGCACCTCGCTCGCGGGGAACAGCATGCCCCGCATCTCTGGCATTTCGCGCGCATCGCCCGCGGGGCCCATCCGGGGGCGGCCGCCGTCGAGGATCACGCAGTTCCCGAACAGCCAGCTGGCGTGCTCGCAGCCGCTCGCGAAGCTCCAGCGCCCGGTGACGCGATAGCCGCCCTCGGCCGCGTGGGCCTCGCCCTGCGCGTTGAAGCCGCCGCCGATGATCACGTCCGGCCCGCCCGCGTAGACGGCGTCGAAGCGCTCGCGCGACAGGAGCGCGAAGAGGTGCGGGCTCTCCGAGCCGATCATCACCGTCCAGCCGGTGGCCCCGTCCGCCCGGGCGAGCGTCTCCAGGACGTCCATCCCCGTGCGCAGATCCACCTCGTGGCCGCCATGGCTCCTCGGCAGGAACATCCGGAAGCAGCCCGCGGCCTTGAGCTGCCCGAGCAGGTCCGCCGGGAGGCGCCGCGCCTCCTCGATCTCCGCGCTCCGCGCGGCGATCGCGGGGGCCAGGTCACGGACCGCATGCAGCACCTTCGCACCGTCGTCGTTCTTCATCGCTCGCTCCTTGGCGTCGAGGGGTGGCGGAGCCGGCGTAGGCCCCGGCAAAACGGCGCATCGTACCGCGGTTCCCCTGCGCGGCGCGGACATTCGGCGTCCCTCGGCAGGGCCGCCGATCGGGTCACCGCGGATCGGTCACGCGGCCCATGAACAGCACGGCGCCGGTCGCCACGTCGCGGATCAGGAACGCGAACGGGTGATCCGCGCGGAACACCTGCGGCGGCGCCGGGGCCGCCCGCGTCGACACGACGACGCCCGTTGCCGCGGCGGCCTCGGTCCCTTCCTCGTTGACCTCCACGAACGCCTTGTGCCGGACCTGCGAGAGGAAGAGCGGCTCCGCCCTCGTGATCCCGGAGAAATCGGCCTTCGCCGCGTCGAACGCGAGCGGCATGCCGAGCCCCGCCAGCGCCTTCGAGAGCTCGAACTCCGCGGTCATCTTGAAGCGCGGCAGCGCCACGTCGACCCGCGCCGGCTGGAGCGCCTCCACGTACGCCTTGAGCTGCCCGGCCGAGAGGCGCTGCTCCACCTTGGGAAGCCCGTCCGCCTGCGCGGGCAGGATGACGACCATGGCCAGGGGGCGCTCGGGGTCCTGCGCCTCGTAGGCGAGCTCCAGCACCGAAGCGTCGTCGACCTGCCCGAAGCGCGCCTTGAGCGTCTTGCGCATCATCGGCACCGCCGGCGCCGTGCCGGGCTTCACCGTGAACGGCTCGTTCTTGGTCGCCTGCTTGTCGAAGGGCGTCGCCCATCTCCCCTTGAAGTAAATGGCGTTCGTGAGGACGAGCCGCGTGAGGGGCGTGATGCTGCCCGCCGGCATCAGGTCTTTGATCTTCGCGTTCGTCTGCTCGTCGACCCATCGGTTGATGCGCCCTCGCGCCTGCTCGCTCGCGCCCTTGAAGTCGACGAGCTCGATCCCCGCCCCGTAATGCTGCTGGGTGGCGCTCTGGAACGCGGGCTCGATCGGCAGCCCGGCCTGGCCCCACAGACGGTTGGCGATCCGGAGCTCGGGCGCCTTGGGGTCCGCCTGCGTGAGCTGCTTGACGAGCCCGCCGAACGCGGGGTGCAGCGCCTCGGGCGGGAGGGTGAACTCGAGCGCCTTCGCCATCTGGGCCGCCGTCTCGCCCCGGGCGCCGGCGTAGGTCATGGCCAGCGCGGTCGAGACGCTCGCCGGCGAGAAGAAGAGCTTGCCTGTCGTGCCGGCGAGCGCGCCGTAGAGCCGCTGCGCGAACGCTGCGTTCGCGTCGGCGAAGCCCGCGCCGGGCGGCTGCGCGTCCGGGGCGGGCTGGCTCGGGCCCGGGGCCGGCGCCTCGGCCGCCGGCTTCGGGCCGGGGCAGACGTGCTCCCAGCGACACGCCCCGCCCTCGGCGCGCGCGCACTGCGGGGCGGCGGTGGAGCCGTCGTCGCAGATGCGGGCGATCTTCGCGAGCGGGCCGCAGTCGGCCGGCTGGCACGCGGGGGCGTCCGGGGTCGAAGCGGGCGGCGGGGCGTGGCTCTGGGCCTGGCACCCGAGTCCGAGGAGGCTGCACAGCGCGGCGGCGAACAGGAACCGTTGGGCCATGCCGCTTCGGTACCAGCGCCCAAGGCCGCTGGGAAGCCCGACCCCGAGGCGACGTCGCCGGCGCCGCTCAGAAGTTGTGGATGAACGTGAACCGGCCAGCGATCTTGTCGTTGAGCTGGCTCTCCTTCTGCGTCTCGTAGCCGAGGTAGAGGAGCAGCTTGTTCCCCGTGCCGTAGTTCAGCCCGATCACGCCGCCGATCTGCAGGCTGGCGAGGCCGGTGTTGTCGATAGCCTCCTCGTTCACGCCGGCCGTGGCCGGATCGTCCGCGGCGAGCACGACCTCGTTGAGGTCGACCGAGAGCTCGAGGTGCGGGCCGATGCCGAAGTCGTCGGTCGGATAGAAGAGGAGGAAGTCCCTCGAGTAGAGGTAGTTCTGGACGCTCTCGTTGAACATGCTGGAGAACGATCCGAGGATCCACGACTCGAAATACACCGGCTTCGCGTCGATGTAGGTGAACAGCTGCGGGGCGACCAGCGCCGCCGGCTGCTGCGTCACGAAGTTGAACGCGAAGCCCACCATCGGATTGATGGTGACCGGACCGAACGTGAAGGCGGGGCCGATGTCGAACTCGGCGGTTCCCAGCGTGGTGAGATAGATGTCGCTCGAGAGGCTGATCGGGCCGAGCTGGTGCGAGGCGCCGGCCCAGACCTGGAGACCGAGGTTGTCCGCGTCGACCCGGAACCAGCTCGGGATCTGGCTCGGCGCCGGCGGCGGCTCTCCGACCGGCTCGGTGGTGCCCGGCGCCGGCGTGGCGGGCGCCGCCTGGCCGCCCGTCGCCGCGTCGCCCGCCGTCGCGGTCGGCTCTGCCGGGGGCGCTGGCGCAGGGGTGTCCGCGGGGGCCGCCGCGGCGCCCGGATCAGCCGGGGGCGGCGCGGGATCCTGAGCCCAGGCGGCCGGCGACGCGAGCAAGCCCACGACGCACGCGAGCGCCGAGCAACATTTCCCCATAACGTTCTCGATCATTGGAACTGCCTCCTCTGCGCGACATGAGGTGAAAGCAACATGAAACGTGAGAGCAACACGGAGCGTAACGGCAGCGGGACGACAGTAACGTAGTCGAGAGCGCTTAGGCAAAGCCGTTGTGCAGGGGCGCGAGCGATCGACGCCGCGCCCGCGCTCCTGGGCGGCGCGCTCGCCGCCCCCGCCGCGGCCGAGGCGGCGCGCTCGCCGCCGCCCGCGCCCGCCGAACGCCGCAGCCGAGGCGGGGCGCGGCTCGTCCATCGCACCGCGGCCGGCGCTGCAGGCATGGCGCGGGCGATCGGGCGGAGCGCAGCGCGCGGGCCGTGCGGCCGGTAGGCTACATCACGTCCGGGCGCACCGCCGGCCGAGGCGGCGAGCGCTCCGTGCCGCGGGCGCGACGTGCTATGTTCGCGCCGCGAATCGACCGCGAAACGACCGAACGGAGCGCCCGACATGCTCGATGCACGGTGGTGGCAGCGCGGGATTGTCTACCAGATCTACCCGCGCTCGTTCATGGACTCGAACGGCGACGGCATCGGCGATCTGCGCGGCATCCGGTCGCGCCTCTCGTACCTGGCGTGGCTCGGCGTCGACGCGATCTGGATCTCTCCCATCTACACATCGCCGATGGCCGACTTCGGTTACGACGTGTCGGACTACCGCGGCATCGACCCCCGCTTCGGCACGCTGGACGATTTCGACGCGCTCGTCCGCGACGCGCACGGCCTGGGCCTCAAGGTCATCCTGGATTTCGTGCCGAACCACACCTCGGATCAGCACCCCTGGTTCGTCGAGTCGCGCGCGTCGCGCGAGAGCGCGAAGCGCGGCTGGTACCTCTGGCGCGATCCGGCGCCGGACGGCGGCCCGCCCACGAACTGGCTCAGCGAGTTCGGGGGCCCTGCGTGGGAGTCGGACGCGGCGACAGGGCAGTATTACTACCACGCGTATCTGAAGGAGCAGCCCGACCTCGACTGGCGCAACCCCGAGGTGCGCGACGCGATGCTCTCGGTGATGCGCTTCTGGCTCGATCGCGGCGTGGACGGGTTCCGCGTGGACACGATTCACCACCTCATCAAGGACAGCGAGCTCCGCGACAACCCGCCGAACCCGCACTGGAGGCCCGGCATGCCCCCGCACCGCAAGCTCCTCCGGCTGTACACGACCGATCGCCCGGAGGTGCACGAGGCCGTCGCCGCCATGCGCCGCGTGCTCGACGACTACGACGATCGGGTGCTGATCGGCGAGGCCTACCTGCCGTTCGATCGGCTGATGGCCTATTACGGACAGGACCTCTCCGGCATGCACCTGCCCTTCAACTTCCACCTCATCGGCGCGCCCTGGGACGCGCGGGCGATCGCGGAGATCGTGCGCGAGTACGAGGCGGCGCTGCCGGAGGGCGCGTGGCCGAACTGGGTGCTCGGCAACCACGACAAGCCGCGCATCAAGAGCCGCGTCGGCGCCGCCCAGGCGCGCGTCGCCGCGATGCTGCTGCTCACGCTCCGCGGCACCCCGACGCTCTACTACGGCGACGAGATCGGGATGTGCGATGTCCCGATCGCGCCCGGCGAGGTGCAGGACCCGTTCGAGAAGAACGTGCCCGGCCTCGGCGTCGGGCGCGACCCGGAGCGCACGCCCATGCAGTGGGGCGGCGGCGCTGGCTGTGGCTTCACCGCCGGCAGGCCGTGGCTGCCGCTCGCGCCCGACGCCGATCGCAACAACGTCGAGGCGCTGCGCGGCGATCCGGGCTCGATCCTCTCGCTCTACCGCGCGCTCATCGCCCTCCGGCGGGCCGAGCCGGCGCTCGCCGTCGGCGCCTACGCGCCGCTCGCCGCGGGCGAGGACGTGCTGGCCTACGCGCGCGAGCACGGCGGCCGCCGGCTCCTCGTCCTGCTCAACCTGTCGTCGCACCCGCGCCGTCTGGCGCTGGCCGCCGGCGCCGGAGGGGCGCGCGTCCTGCTCTCCACCGGGCTCGATCGGGCAGGGGAGCGGCTCGACGAGGCCGCCGAGCTGCGCCCGGACGAGGGGCTGATCGCCGAGGCCCAGGGCGCGCCGGGCTGAGGGGGCCTGCGCTCGGGCCCCGGGCGATGCCTCGGGGCGGCGCGCCGCCTCAGAGGGGGATGTACTGGATGCCCGCGGCCGCCCCGAGCGACGCGGCCGCGGCGGCCCCGACGAGGAGCAGCGTCGTGACCAGGAGCGTCCCTTCGATCTCGTCCGTGACCAGGTCGTCCACGCCCTGGGCGACCTCGTCCCGCACCTTGACCAGATCGATGCCGCCCTTCTGGTGGGCCTCGTTCCGGAAGCGCGCCAGCGTCAGCGCCTCGATGCTCTTGAGCAGCTGCGCCTCGATCTTGCGCCGCAAGATCCCCCGCAGGCCGCCCCCTTGCGGCGCCGCCTGCACCCTGTGGATCACCGCGAGGCGCAGCCGCTTCACCGCCTCGTTGATCGGCACGCCCTCCACCGCCTGCGCCACCCGCCCGCCGCGCGCGCCCACCTCGGCCTCATCCGAGACGCCGAGCAGCCGCTCGAACACCGCGGTCACGAGCATCCCGCCGAGGCGCTTCGACCGCACGACCTGCAGGACGCCGGCGCCGAGCGCCCGCTTCCACGAGAGGGTGAAGCCGACCACGGCAGAGAGCGCGAGCGCCACGATCGCCGCGAGCGCCCCGCGCAGCGCCGAGCCGTCCGCCGCGATCGCATAGGAGGACCCGGCGAGGACGACCGCCAGGAGCGACATGGTCGCGGCGGTCAGGAAGAACGCGCGGAGCGCGGGCCCCAGCGCCGCGCCGACACCTTGCATGAACGGTCGGAGATCCATGATCGCCCAGCTCACCACGGCCGCGGTCCGGCGAAAATGCCGAACGCGGCGGCGATCGCCGCGATCGCGAGGGCGCGGGGATCCGCGGGGCGCGGCGCCGGCGCGCGGCGTCGGCGCGCGCCGCGGCTTACCGGAGGTGGTCGCGGTAGAACCGATCCCGGAAATCGAAGAAGCGGGCGAGGGCGGGGTCCTCGGTGATTCTGCGCACCGACGTGCCCGCGAGCTCCGGCTTGAAGAGGTGCTTCGACGGCGGGAACTTGAGCGGATAAACGAGGGCCACGGCGGCGACGTCGGCGAGCGACGGCGCGTCGCCGACGAGGTACGCCGAGCCCTCGAGGCGAGCGCACAGCTCGGCGAGGGTCGTGCGCACGGCGCGCTCCGCGGCGTCGAGCCACCGCTCCACGGCGCCCACCCGCGCCTCGGCCAGCGGGAGGACGGCCGCCAGGGCGCCGAGCCCGGCGTGCGCGAACGGCCCCATCGCGGCGCCCAGCGCGTCCAGGTAGTGCTCCTCGCGGAGGCCGCGGCGCAGCAAGCAGAAGGGCGCGTACTTTCCGAGCGTATCGTCGAGGTGCGCCTCCAGGGCGAGGACCTCGCGCCGCTGCTCCGGATCGTCGGGGAGCAGGCGCCGCCTCTCGGGGAAGGTGCGCTCCAGGTAGAGCGCGATCTCGGTGGAGTCCGCGACGACCGCGCCGTCGTGCTCGATCACCGGGAGCTTGCGCTGGCCCGAGAGGCGGTAGATGGCGATCTGCTCGGGACCGGGCTTGTGCTCCTCGATCCGGTAGTCGAGCCCCTTGAAGTCGAGGGCAGCCCGGGCCTTCTCGGAGAAGTGACTGAGCGGGAAGCGATGGAGGACGATCGTCATCGCCCCTCGATACCACGGGCGGGCGGGGGCGGAGGCGCCTCGGGGCCCGCCCGCGCGCGACCGGCGAGCCCGACGGCGCGGCGCTCGGCTCAGATCACGCCGAACTTCTTGCCGACCTTCTCGAACGCCTCGAGCGCGTGATCGAGGTGCTTGCGCTCGTGGGTCGCCATGTAGCTCGTGCGGAGGACCTGCTGCTTCGGCGGGACGCCCGGCGTGATGAACGGGTTCACGTAGAGCGAGTAGTCGTCGAGGAGCGACTTCCACATCATGACGGTCTTGAGGTCGTCGCGGATGTAGATCGGGATCACGGCCGTCTCGGTCTTGCCGAGCTCGAAGCCGAGCCGCTGCAGCTCCGTGCGCATGTAGGTGAAGTTCTCGCGGAGCTTCTCCTGCCGCCACGGCTCCTCCTGCATGACCTCGAGCGAGGCCATGGCCGCCGCGACGCAGGGCGGCGCCGCGCTCGCCGCGAAGAGGAAGCTGTAGGCGAAATGCTGAATGTAATCGAGCACCTTGCGCTCGCCGACGAGCCAGCCGCCGATCGAGGCGAGCGACTTCGAGAAGGTGCCGCCGATGAGGTCGACCTCCTTGCCGAGGCCGAAGTGCGCGGCGGTGCCGCGGCCGCCCGGGCCGATGACGCCGAGGGCGTGCGCGTCGTCGACCAGGAGCCGCGCCTTGTGCTTCTTCACCACCTCGACGATCCCGGGCAGGTTCGCGATCTCGCCCTGGGCGCTGAAGACGCCGTCGGTGATGACGAGCGCCCCCTCGGTGTCGGCGATCTCGGAGAGCGCGCTGTCGAGCGCCGCGGGGTCGCTGTGCTTGTAGCGGACCATCCGGGCTCCGGCCGCCTGCGCGAGCCGCACGCCGTCGTAGATCGACGCGTGATCGTCCTTGTCGATGATCGCGACGCTCCGCTTGTTGCTGAGGAGCGCCGAGATCGTCGCGATGTTCACCTGGTAGCCGGTCGTGAACACGAGCCCCGCCTCCTTGCCGTGGTAGGCGGCGAGCTTCTCCTCGAGCTCGTTGTGGAGGCGCATCGAGCCGTTCACGAGCCGCGAGCCGGTCATGCTCGTGCCGTACTTGTCGATGGCGTTCCGCGCCGCTTCCCGCACCTTCGGGTGGGTCGTCAGCCCGAGGTAGTTGTTCGAGCCGAGCATGATCACGGTGCGCCCCTCGAGCTGCGCCTCGGGGCCGTTGTTGAAGTCGAGCGGGCGGAAGAAGGGGTAGACCCCCATGGCGCGGGCGTTGTCCGCGGTCATGAACTTGTACGCCTTCTCGAACACGTCGCGCCCGCCGATCCGCGCGAGCGACGTCCGCGCCGCCATCTGGGTCGCGAGCTGCTGCTCGGCCGCCGCCGCCACGTAGGTGCCCGCGCCGTTCGCGCCGGCGCCGTTCACGGCCGCGCCGTTCGCGCCGACGCCGTTCACGTGCGGGCGGGCGGCGGCCCGCTCGGACGGGGCGCTCGCCGCCTCCTCCACGGCCGACAGCCCCGCGGCGCCCGCGGCGCGCGCGGACGGCCGCGGCGACGCCGCGCGGGCCGGCGTCGCCCCGTGGACGCCGGCCTCGTCGTCGAGCGCCGGATCGATGTTCGGGAGCGCGTGCCCGTTCAGCAGGATGTCCCACGCCTCCGCGGCCCGCTCCCGGGCGGCGCGCAGGCGGTTCTTCGCATCCATGACCCCGGTGGCGAGCCGCATCACGCGATCGTTGCTGACGACTCGGACGACCGTGCTCGACGAGGCGAGCTTCTTTGCTTGGTCGACCAGACGATCCTTCATGCTCATGCCCTGGCTCCTCACGCGATCGGTTAAGGGACGCGGTCCTGCCCGCGAAGGCCGCTCCGGCGTATCACGTCGGGCCGCGCGCGGCCCTGCTCGCTTCCGGTGCGCGTCGCCGCTAAAGCAGCCTGCGCGACCTGCGTCAACGGGAACAGCCCCGCGCGCCCGCCGCGGAGCACGGCCGCCGCGCAGGCGCATCCCGCGTCGCGCAGCGGCCTTCGCGCGGTGCGCGTCGCCCTTCGCAGAGCCCGCCCGCCGCCCTGTCGTCCCCCCGACACCGCACCCCGCGTTCGAGGTCGGCTCCCCGCGGATGGCCGCACCGCGGCATACGGCAATGTGCAACTCGTTGCGGAGTGATGCGCGCCGGTGTAGGAAAAGTTTTCAGGGTCTATGCGCCGCGTCCTAGTCGTCGACGACGAAGAAAACCTGCGCCTCGTGGTGCGCACGTTCCTCAAGCGGGATGGCTATGAGGTCGAGGCGGTCTCGAGCGGCGAGGAGGCGCTCGCGATGGTCGAGACGTTCGGGCCCGACGTGATCCTCACCGACGTCCGGATGCCCAGGATGGGCGGCCTCGACCTCCTGGCGACGCTCAAGGCGAAGGGGAACGAGGCCACGGTCATCGTGATGAGCGCCTACGGCAACGTCGACATGGCCATCGAGGCGATGAAGGCGGGCGCGTACGATTACATCCAGAAGCCGTTCAAGGCCGAGGAGGTGCTGCTCACGCTCCGCAAGGCCGAGGAGCGGGAGGCGCTCCGCCGCGAGAACCGCGCGCTGCGCCAGGAGATCCGGCGGGAGAACCTGTTCGAGGAGATCCTCGCGAAGAGCCCGCCGATGCAGGCGATCTTCAAGACGATCGCGAAGGTCGCCGACTACAAGACCACGGCGCTCATCACGGGCGAGAGCGGGGTCGGCAAGGAGCTCGTGGCCCGGGCGATCCACCGGAGGTCCGGCCGCCGCGGCGGGCCGTTCGTCGCGGTCAACTGCGGGGCCATCCCGGAGAACCTGCTGGAGAGCGAGCTCTTCGGGTACAAGCGGGGCGCGTTCACCGACGCGGTGAACGACAGGGCGGGGCTGTTCGAGCAGGCGAACCACGGCACGCTGCTGCTCGACGAGATCGGCGAGCTGCCGCTCTCGCTCCAGGTGAAGCTGCTCCGGGTGCTCCAGGAGGAGACGATCCGCCGCCTGGGTGACAACAAGGACATCAAGGTCGACGTCCGCATCCTCGCGGCGACGCACCGCGACCTCCTGGCCGAGACGCAGGCCGGCCGGTTCCGCGAGGACCTCTTCTACCGGATCAACGTGCTCCCGATCGCGATCCCGCCGCTCCGGGAGCGGCGGGAGGACATCCCGATCCTCATGGATCACTTCCTCGCGAGGAACAACGCGCGGTTCGGCATCAACATCCGCGGCTTCGAGCCCGAGGCGCGGCGGCTGCTCCTGGAGTACCGGTGGCCGGGCAACGTCCGGGAGCTGGAGAACACCGTCGAGCGCGCCATGGTGCTCTGCGAGGGCGAGCGCATCGGCGAGGCCGACCTGCCCGAGCGGATCCGCGAGGCGCGCGACCCGATCCAGATGCAGCTGACGAGCGGCGAGCTGTCGATCAAGAAGACGTCGCGCGTCATCGAGGAGATCCTCATCCGGCGCGCGCTCCAGAAGACGAAGGGCAACCGGACCAAGGCCGCCGAGGTGCTGGAGATCAGCCACCGGGCGCTGCTCTACAAGATCAAGGACTACCGGATCGATCTGTGACGGCGGCGACCCGCCTGGAATCTGACGTAGACGATGGAGACGCCGCGGGCGCGCTGGCGATCTTCCGGATCCGGCCGAGTCGAAGCGCGGTATTTCTTCTGATGTCGGCGAGGAGCTCCCGCCGATCTCCAGATGGCGACATCCCCGGGCGGGCGGCGCAACACGCTCTTGCGCCCGTCGCCTCAGGCGGCTACGCCGTCGCGCTCCCCCTATGAAGAAGAATTACGTCCTCGACGCGAACGTCCTGCTCCACGATCCCCACGCGATCTTCAAGTTCGAGGACAACGACGTCATCATCCCGATCTACGCGATCGAGGAGATCGACCAGTTCAAGCGGGAGGGCTCCGAGCGCGGGCGCAACGCGAGGACGATCGCCCGGCTGCTCGACGAGGTCCGCGGCGCCGGCACGCTCGCGACCGGCGTGCTCCTGGAGAGCGGCGGCACCCTGCGGATCGCGATCCCGGAGCGGCGGCCGGAGCTGCTCGTGGGGCTGGAGTCGGGCTCGCAGGACAACGCCATCCTGCAGACGGCGATCGACATCCGCGACCGGCACAAGGACCGGCCGACCATCTTCGTGACCATGGACACGAACCTCCGGATCCGCGCCGACGCGCTCGGGATCCCGGCGGAGACGTACGAGAACCAGCGGGTGCACGATCCGGCCATCGAGCAGTCGGTGGTGGAGCTCGAGGTGCCCGGCGCCGAGGTCGACGCGTTCTTCCAGAACGGCTTTCTCGCCGGCGCCAACCTCGCGGATCTCTTGCCGAATTCGGCGGTGCTCCTCCGCGACGCGGGGGCGCCGAGCCACACGGCGCTCGGGCGCTTCGACGCGGCGCGCGGGCAGATCGTCGCGCTCCGCGTCGGGCGGGAGGGGGTGATGGGGGTCCGGCCGCGCAACAAGGAGCAGGCCTTCGCGCTCGACCTCCTGCTCGACGATTCCGTCCGGCTGATCACGCTCATCGGCAAGGCGGGGACGGGCAAGACGCTCCTGGCGCTCGCCGCGGCGCTCAAGCGGACGACGGAGGACAACGCCTACAGCCGGCTGCTCGTGAGCCGGCCGATCATGCCGCTCGGGCGCGATCTGGGCTTCCTTCCGGGCGACGTGGACGAGAAGCTGAACCCGTGGATGCAGCCGATCTTCGACAACCTCGAGTTCCTGTTCTCGAACGGCGGCACGAAGCCGGGGCGCGACGCGCGCGGCTTCGTGGAGCTCCTGGAGAGCGGGCGCATCCAGGTCGAGCCGCTGACCTACATCCGCGGGCGCAGCCTGCCGCACCAGTACCTCATCGTGGACGAGGCCCAGAACCTCACCCCGCACGAGGTGAAGACGATCATCACCCGGTGCGGCGAGGGGACCAAGATCGTGCTGACGGGCGATCCGCAGCAGATCGACAACCCGTACGTGGATCACGCGTCGAACGGCCTGCTCGTGGTGGCGGAGCGGTTCCGGCGCGAGCGCATCGCGGGGCACGTGGTGCTCGCCAAGGGCGAGCGCAGCGAGCTCGCGGAGCTCGCGGCGAACCTGCTCTGACGCGCGCGGCAGGGGGCGCGCGGCGCGTTCGCGCGGCGAGCAGGACGGGAGCAAGCGGCGTGGGGGCGAGCAGGACAGGGGCGACCGGGGCGAGAGCCAGCGGGGCGGGGGCGAGCGTGAAAGGGGCAGCGGAGCGTGGCGCGGCGTCCTCGGGCTAGGCCCGCCGGGCCGCCGGCCTGGGTGCCGGACGCGGATCGGCTCCTCGGCGCCGCCGCGCGGCGGATCCGCGTGGTCGGCTCGAGCACGCCGGTGAACCTCGTCGAGGAGCTCGCGCGGCTCGCCGCCGCGTGGGGCAAGGGGGGCGGGGAGGTGCCGCGGTTCGTCTACGCGCCCGCGCAGGACCACAGCGATCTCCGGATGGCGATGGACACGGCGGCCGAGCGGCTCGCGGATCTGGGGGAGCTCGGCGCGGTCTACGCCGGGCGCGCCCTCGAGCTCGCCGCGGAGGCCGCGATCTGCGAGGTCGCGGGCGGGGCGGGGTGCTGGGCCGCCGCGCGCCGCCGCTACGCCGCGCGCGACGCGTTCGACGCGCAGGCGGACGCGCTCGCCGCGGCCTGGGTCGAGCAGGGCGCGGGCGCGACCGCGGGCGACGAGGAGCGGGTGCGGAGCGACGACGCGCGCTCGCCCCGGTCGCTCGTGTCGCGGATGCGGCGCGAGATCGGGGCGCGGCGCCTGCCGCTCCGGGTCGTGATCGCCGACATCGCGCCGCTCGCCGCGACGGGCGACGGGGTGATCCAGGTCGCGCGGGGGCGCATGCTCACGCGCGACGACGTGGAGCGCACCGTGCTGCACGAGATCGAGGGGCACGCGGCGCCGGGCGTGCGCGCCGCGGCGCTCCCGCTCGGGATCTTCGCGATCGGGACGGCGAACGGCGGCGACGACCAGGAGGGCTGGGCGCTCGCCCGCGAGCGCGCCGCGGGGTACCTGGTCGGCGCCCGCCGCGTCGAGCTCGGGCTGCGCCACCTCGCCGCGCGCAGCGTCGAGCGCGGCGCCAGCTTCGTCGAGACCGCGCGGCTGCTCGAGGCGCGCGGCGCGCGCTCCACCGCCGATGCCCTGCGCATCGCGGCGCGGGTCCACCGGGGCGGCGGCCTGGCGCGGGAGGTCGTCTATCTGCCGGCGCTGCTGCGGGTCGAGGCGATGCTCCTGGAGCAGCCGGCGCTCGGCGACGTGCTCTCCTCGGGCAGGGTCTCCGTGGGCGCCGCGGCGTCGCTTGCGTCTTGGGCGCGGGTGAGCTGAGGAGGGCCGCGGCGGCCCGGTCCGGCGTCGCTTGCGCCCGGGGCGCGGTCGAGCGGAAGGCCGCGGTTGCCGGGTGATCCGTGGTTGTCCGGCTCACGCGGGAGCATGGGAAGCCGGGAAGAAAAGTCCGATCGTCCCCTGAACTTCCTATCTTCCCGCCACGCCGATCCGATGAAATGGAGGCGCAGCGGGTCGGGCGAGGAGCGGAGAGAAAGGGGGCTGCGTGAAGGGAAGGATCACTTCGGCCGTGCGAGCACGGCATGGAACGCGCTTGTCGTGTCCGCTGGCGAGCGCGGCGCCGCGCGCGCGCGATCGCGCCCGGCGGGGCCGCGCGGCGCGCGGAGGTGGCTCCGGGGGCGCGCGGCTCGGACGGGCCAGCGGGCGGAGGGGGGCATGAACTCGAAGAAGGCCATGGAACGGGAATCCAGGCGGCCGCCGAGGGGAGGCGAGGCCCCGGCGGTGGTCCTCAAGGACGATCTCCACGTCGTGGATCTCGGCGCCGGCGTGATGCTCGACGTGTTCATCAACGTCGAGGGCCGGCTCACCACCTTCGTGAGCCTGGATGGCCAGCTGATCGCGGAGCTCCGCGTCGCGGGCCACGCGTGAAGCGCGCGCCCGGGTTCGACCCGGTCGACGAAGACGCCGCTCACGTTCATCGAACGAGAGGTGAGCCGCCAAGGACGGCAAGAACGCCGAGAACGCCACGAAGAGAATGAAATCTCGGCGTCCTTGGCGCCCTTGGCGGTTCGAATCTCTGCTCTTTCGAGCGGCTTCGACCCGTTCGTCGCTCTAGGCGCCCGAGAACTCCCGCACCACGCGGAGGATGCCCTCGCCGTAGCTCGAGATCTTCGCCTGCCCCATGCCGCGCGCGAGCGCGAGATCGTCGAGCGACGCGGGCCGGATCCGCGCGATCTCCCGGAGCGTCCGGTCGTGCGCGATGATGTAGGCGGGGAGCGATTTCTCCTTGGCCAGCGCGGCCCTGTGGGCGCGCAGCGCCTCGAACAGCGGGACGTCCCGCTCCTCGAGGTCGACCCCGGGCTCCGCCTGCGCGGGCGAGGAGGCGACGGGCGCGGCCGGCGGCCGGTCGTGGGCCGCCGCGGAGGACGCGCGCGCGGCCGGCGCCGGGCGCGCGGCGGGCGAGGGGGCCGCCGGTCGGCGCGGCGGCTTCCGGCGCGCGGCGGGGAGCGGGAGCCGCACCCGGGCGGGCACCTCGCCGCGCATCACGCGCCAGCCCGAGGGCGTGACGAGCGGGACGGGGAACTCGCCGGTGGTGAGATCGATCCAGGCGTTGGCCAGCAGGACCCGCAGGATCGACATGGCCTCGTCGTGGCGCTTCCCCTCGAGGACGCCGAAGGTGGAGAGCCGGTCGAGCCCCATGCGGCGGACGCGCTCGTTCGACTCGCCGATGAGCATCGACGCGATCGCCTGCATCCCGGCGCCGCCCTTCGCCCGCGCGACGCCGGCGAGCGCGCGGCGCACGAGGTCGTTGTCGCGGGCGAGCGCGGCCGGGTCGCTCTCCTCCAGGGCGTCGACCTCGAGGCAGACGTCGCAGTGGCCGCAGCCGCCGAGCGACTCGGCCTCGTCGCCGAAGTAGCGGAGGATGAAGTCGTGCCGGCACGTCGCGGCGTCGATGTAGCGGAGCAGCTCGCGGAAGAGCCCCCACGCGCGCGCGGCGTCGTCGGCGCTGGCCTCGGCGCCCCCCTCGCCGAGCTGGCAGAGCCGGCGGCGCAGCGCGATGTCCGCGGGCGCGAACAGGAGCAGGCCGCGGGCCGGGTCGCCGTCGCGGCCGGCGCGGCCGACCTCCTGGTAATAGGCCTCGATCGACGACGGCGGCTGGGCGTGCACGACGAGGCGCACGTCGGGCCGGTCGATGCCCATGCCGAAGGCGTTCGTAGCGACCACCACGGAGAGGCTGCGATCCGCGAAGCCGGCCGACAGGCGCGCGCGCGACTCGGGGGCGAGGCCGGCGTGGTACGCCTCGGCGTTCCAGCCGGCGTCGCGGAGCGCCTCGGCGAGGCGCTCCGCCCCCTTGCGGGTGGCGGCGTACACGATGCCCGCGCCGCGGGGCCGCCCGGGGTCGCCGAGGGCGTCCAGGAGCGCGCGCGCCGTGAGGCGCCCGGCCTCGCGCGGGCCGTCCACCGCGGAGACCTGCAGGTGGAGGTTGGGCCGGGCGAAGCCGCGCAGGATGACCTTGGGCGGCGGCCCTTCCGGCCCGGGCTCGCCCGCGGCGCCGCCGTCGTCGCCGGGCGAGCTCCGCGGCCAGCCGAGGCGCCGGATGATCTCGTCGCGCGCGTCGGGGGTCGCCGTCGCGGTGCAGGCGAGGACCCGGGGCGGGCGGAGCCGCGCGAGCGCGGCGCCGATGCGCAGGTAGTCGGGCCGGAAGTCGTGCCCCCACTGGACGATGCAGTGCGCCTCGTCGACGGCGACGAGCGAGAGCCGGCTGTCGGCGAGCGCCTCGAGGAAGCCGTCGAAGGCGAGGCGCTCGGGCGCGGCGTAGACGAGCTTGTACTCGCCGCGGCGCAGGGCGGCGAGGCGGCGGCCGTTCTCCTCGCGCGGGAGGCTGGAGGCGACGAACGTCGCGGGGATGCCCCGCGTTTCGAGCGCGCGCACCTGATCTTCCATCAGGGAGATGAGCGGGCTCAGGACGAGCGTCGTGCCGGGCAAGGCGACGGCCGGGAGCTGGTAGCAGAGCGACTTGCCGCCGCCGGTCGGCGCGACGACGAGGACGCGGCCCGCGCCCCCGAGCAGGGCGTCGATCGCCTCGCGCTGCCACGGCCGGAACGACGCGATGCCGAACCGATCCGCGAGCACGGCGTCGATCGACGGGGGCGGGCCCTCCGGGGGGCGCAGCGGGGAAGAGGCGAGGCGCTCGGTCACGATCGGCGAGGGGGGCTCAGCGAAGATCATGGCGGCGGCGTCGAGCGAGCGCCGTGCCCGCCGCGAGCCCTAGCACTTTCGTGGGCTTGCGTCGCGCCGGGGGTGGCGGCGCCATGGCGGCGCGGGGGTCGCCGTGGGGTCCGCCGCCGGCCTCGCGCCGCCGGCGCGCGCGCGCCTGGGCGGCGCGGCGATCAGGCCTGGACCACGCCGAGGCCCTTGGCGAGCGCTTCCATGTCGTCGAAGTGGTAGACGTGGCGGCCGGGGCTCCCCTGGAGCGCGGCCGCGACCATCGCGCCGGCGACGGTCCTCGCGTCGATGGGGCGGTACCTGCGGAGGCCGCCCTTCATCGTGAACCGGAGCGTCTGCGCCGCCGCGACGCCGATCGCCTCGCCCTTCCTGACCTCGCCCCGCTCGCCGAGGAGCAGGCTCGGGCGCAGGACGTGGACCGCCGCGAAGCTCGCCCCCGAGAGCTCCTGCTCCAGCTCGCCCTTCACGCGCAGGTAGAAGCTGGTCGAGCGCGGATCGGCGCCCACGGAGGAGACCAGGACGAACTGCTTCACTCCCGCCTTCTCGGCGAGCCTGGCGATGGTGATCGGGTAACGATAGTCGATCTGGTAGAAGGCCTCTTCGGAGCCCGCTTTGGCGATGGTCGTCCCGAGCGCGCAGAACACGTCGGTGACGCCGGCGAAGTCCGCGCCGTCCAGCCGATCGAAGTCGACGATTCGCTGGGAGAGCCGCGGGTCCTCGATCGGGGCCGGGCGGCGCAGCAGGGCGACGACCCGCGCGTACGCGGGTTGCTGCACGAGGAGGCGCAAGCAGTGGCCGCCGACGAGGCCCGTTCCTCCCACGATGAGAGCTGTCTTGTCGACCGTCATGGATTCCATGTTCCTGCGGAATCACCTGCGGAGGGCGCCGCCGCGGGGATCCACAGCCGTACCGCGCAGCGTAACCCAAGCGGCGCGCGAACCATAGCGGCCGGCTTCGGGCGCCGCGAGCGGACGGCCGGCGCAGATCCCCTACGGTTCCTTCCGCTTCCGCTCCAGGTTCCCCGGTGTGCGCGGGCGCCGCATCGCCGCGGCCGGCTCCCCGCTTTCCTGCGAGCTCTCTCCGGGCCGAGATCGCCACAACCGGGACAGATCACCCGACGGAGATCGCTGGCCTGCGCGGCGGCGGCGCTCGTCGTGGCGGGAGGCCGCGAGGGGGGGCGGGGCCCGCTCGCGCGACCGGCGAGGGGCCCCGCGGCGCGCTGCTCACGTGATCGGCGCGGGGGCGACCTTGGGCGCGAGCTTCGCGCGCTGGGCGTGGAAGGCCTTGATGGCCATCGGAATGAGCTGCTCCCGGTGCTTGGGCACCATGTTGTTCGGCAGCTGCTCGACGGGCCACCAGGCGCCGGTGGCCGGGACCTCGGCGAGCTTCGCCTGATGGACCCGGGAGAGCATCCAGCCGCGCGCGGCGGCCGAGAAGTAGTCGCCGACGAACGTGAAGTCGGAGATCGTCATTCCGACGCGGTGGAGCACGTGCTCGGGCTGCTCGCCGGGCGAGAGGACGCTGCCGGGGCAGCACCACGCTCCGGGGCTCGACTCCGACGCTCCGCGCTGGGTCAGGAGGACCTCGAGCGCGCCGGAGTCCGCGTTCTTCCGGAGGCACACGGCGTCGGCGGCGAGGTGGATGGGCAGCCGGGAGATGGCGTTGATCAGCGAGCTGCCGAGAGGCTCCCTCGGATCGACGTGCCCGAGCAGCCAGCCGGCCATGGACTTGATGAGCCTCATCGCGGGACCCTCCGCGAGGGCAGGGCGTGGGGCCGCTGGCGCATCGCCGCGCGGGCCGCGCCCAGGTGAGCGCGCCCGTTTCGTTCGGGGCCGGACGCCGTGTCAGCGCCGTTCTTCGCGCCGCTACCCGGGCGGCGCGGTGGGTTCGATGGGATCGCAGTTCGAGTTGGATCTAGCATAGGGGGTTGCTGCGTTGGATTCCTTGTGCGTTGTCGCGGGACGTTGTGTGGGCTCAGATCTTCATGTCGTTTCTCCTGAGATGTCGGACCTCTCCGACGACGTTGAACAGCCTACAATGGGCATTGTTTCTTTGTCGTTTCATTCATGCAGCCCGCGCGTGAATCATCATTGGATGTTGTTGCTTGCGCGTTTCGCCGGGGCCCGACGCGGGAGTTCAGGCGTCGAGGGCCAGAGTCGCTCGTGCGCGGAGGGCGCGGGCGCGCGCGTGCGCTCGCCGGAGCGCCGATGTCATTGCGGTGTCAGCGGGGCAGTCGTCGCGTCTCTCGCGCTGGCCCGCCGCGCTCGTCCTCCTCGGTCACCTCCGCCTCGACGTCGATGACCTGGCCAGACGCCGGCCACGCCGGCCGCTCGCGGGGCGCGCCGGGGCGCGCTCTGCCGCGTCCGCCGAACGGCCCGCCGCTGAGGTCGATGACCCTCATGCTGAAGAACGCCCCGTCGACCGGGCCGAACCCGCCGAGGCCGGCGGCGGTCGCCGCGGCCGCGCGCCGCTCGAACCGCTCGCGCACGGCCGCCGCGATCCGGCGGCGCGCGGGCGGGAACAGGAGCACGAGGCCCGCCACGTCGGTCAGCACCCCCGGCGTGACGAGCAGCGCCGCGCCGATGAGCACGAGCAGCCCGCCGGTGAGCCCCTCGTCCGGGACGCGGCCCTCGGCCATCGCGCCCCGCCAGGAGGCGAGCACCTTGAGCCCCTCGCGCTTCGCGAGCGCTGCCCCGAGGACGGCCGTTCCGAGCGCGATCGCCACCGTCGGCCAGAAGCCGATGCGGTCGCCGATCGACAGGAGCAGCCAGAGCTCCAGGATGGGGACCGCCGTGAAGAGCAGGATGAGCTTGCCCATGCCCCCCGTCTAGCGCCGCCCGCCGCGCGGCGCACGCGCGGGCCCGCCCGCCGATGCCGCGCGCCGCGTCGCCGATGCCGCGCGCCGCGTCGCCGATGCCGCGCGCCGCGTCGTCGATGCCGCGCGTCGCGCCCGCGTCGCCGACACCGCGCGCCGCGTCGCCGATGCCGCGCGCCGAGCGCGCCGCTCGCGGCCGGCTGCTCCGGCGCGGCGCTGGCGCCGGAGTACCGGTCGCGGTGAGAGTGCGCTAAGACCGCCTGCCCCGGAGAAATCCATGACGACCGTCCCCGTGGAGCAGGAAAAGGTGGAGGCGTGCCGCGCGTTTGCCGCCGACATCGCGGACGAGGTGCAGCGCTTCATCGACCGCCACACCACGGTCGGCGTCGAGCGCACGGTGGCCCGGGCCTACGGCGTGGTCGGCGCCGACGCGGAGGGGACGCCGCTCGTGAACGCGCTCGTGGATCGCATCCACAAGGCGGGGCAGCTGGGCTGGGGCGTCGCGTACCACCTCGGCCGGGCGCTCTGCGAGGGCGCCGCCTCGGTGCAGGAGGCGGCCGAGGCGCTCGCGTTCAGCGAGGCGGCCGACTTCGGCGCGGGCCCGACCGCGGCCGAGGCGCGCGGCGCGCTCGAGGCGGCGACGCGGGAGGCGATCGCCCGGATCGACCGGGCCCGCGAGGAGCGCGAGGCCAACAAGGCGGCGCACCGGGTCGGCGTGGCGCCGCTCAAGTACGTCATCGTCGCGACCGGCAACATCTACGACGACGCCGTCCAGGCCAAGGCCGCCGGCTTCGCCGGGGCCGACATCGTCGCCGTGATCCGGGCGACCGCTCAGTCGCTCCTCGATTACGTCCCGGAGGGGCCGACCACCGAGGGGTACGGCGGCACGTACGCGACGCAGGAGAACTTCCGGATCATCCGCCGCGCCACCGACGAGGCGACCCGCGACACGGGCACCTACCTGGCGCAGACGAACTACTCGTCCGGCCTGTGCATGAGCGAGATCGCCTGGATGGCGGCGGTCGAGCGGCTCGACATGCTGCTCAACGACGCGATGTACGGGATCCTGTTCCGCGACATCAACATGCAGCGGACGTTCATCGATCAGTACTTCTCCCGCCGGATCATCGCGAGGAGCGGGATCGTCATCAACACGGGAGAGGACAACTACCTCACGACCGCGGACGCCGTCGAGAAGGCCCACACGGTGCTCGCGTCGCAGTTCATCAACGAGGCGTTCGCCCGGCGCGCGGGGCTGCGCGAGGAGCAGATGGGCCTCGGCCACGCGTTCGAGATCAACCCCTGGCTCGAGGACAGCCTCCTCTTCGAGCTCGCCCAGGCCCAGCTCGTCCGGCAGATCTTCGACCGGCACCCGATCAAGTGGATGCCGCCCACGAAGTTCAAGACGGGCGACATCTTCCACAGCCACGTCCACGACGCGATGTTCAACCTGGTCGGGATCACGACCGGCCAGTCGATCGAGCTGCTCGGGATGTTCAGCGAGGCGATCCACACACCGCTCCTCATGGACCGGTATCTCTCGCTGAAGAGCGCGCGCTACATCTTCACGGCGGCGCGCCACCTCGGCGACGAGATCCAGTGGAAGCCGGGCGGCATCGTCGAGACGCGCGCCCGCGAGGTCCTCGACAAGGCGCACGCGCTCCTCGGCGAGGTCGAGCGGGAGACCCTCTGGGACGCGATCGGGCGCGGCGCGTTCGGCGACGTCAAGCGCACGCGCACCGGGGGGAAGGGGTACGCGGGCGTCGTGGCCCGGCACCCGGAGTACCTGAATCCGATCCTCGAGGTGCTGGAGCGGTCGTAGGTCGCCCCGCCTCCCTGCGCTGGCGGGGCGGCGGGAACGGAAAGCGGACCGCCGAGACGCCAAAGACGCCAAGATGCCAAGACGCGAGATCTCTGGTTCTCTTGGCGTCCTTGGAGTCCTGGCGGTTCATCTCCTCCCGCACCGGAGCCGGGCGTGAACCGTTACCGGAAGCCGCCTCACTGACGTCTTCAAAAGGCATTCTTCCTGTCCTCGCGGGCCGCTGCGCGCTCTCTCCGCCGCGCGATGGCCCTGGCCACGCGAGGCCGCCCGGCGCTACTGTTGATGGGGATCGGCCCCTTCCGACCGGTGAGACCGAGGTGAGCATGACACAGCGAAACATCCTGCGTGCGTATGGCGATCGCGAGGGCGACGGGATGGTCCAGATGTCGTTCACCCTCCGCGTCCTGCCGGGCGACCGCGCGCGCGAGGCGGCGAAGCGGTTCGCGGAGGCGCACGGGCTGCGCGAGCCTCTCGTCACGGCCATGGAGCAGGCCAGCCGGGAGCACACCTATTTCGTGGTGTACGGCCACTCCCAGCACGGGGTCGACACCTCGGACATCGAGGTGGAGGAGCTCGCGGCTCAGCCCCTCACGCGCGACCAGATCGAGGAACAGGCGAAGAAGCTCGGCCGCAAGATCGTGGTCGTGGGCGCCTGCACCGGCAGCGACGCGCACACCGTGGGGATCGACGCGATCCTGAACTACAAGGGCTTTGCCGGAGAGAAGGGCCTCGAGAGCTTCAAGTGTTTCGACGCCCACAACCTCGGCGCGCAGGTCGAGAACGCCGAGCTCTGCGAGCGGGCCAAGGCGCTCGGCGCCGACGCCATCCTGGTCTCGCAGGTGATCACGCAGCGGAACTGCCACAAGGAGAACGCGGCGGCCCTCGTCGAGATGGCGACGCGCCAGGGCTTCCGGGACAAGGTGATCCTGCTCCTCGGCGGCCCGCGCATCGACCACAACCTGGCCGTCGAGCTCGGCTTCGACGCCGGCTTCGGCCCCGGCACGAAGCCGATCACCGTGGCGTCGTTCCTGGTCGAGCGCCTCGTGGGCAGGGTCTAGGCGGCAGGCGACGCGCCGGCGGGCGGCAGGCGGCGATCAGGCGACGAGCAAGTGGTAGGCGGCCGAGAGCTCGGCGAACCGCGCGGTGCGATGCGCGCGCTCGGCGGGCTGCGACGCGCCCCGGTCGGGGTGCAGGACCGCGGCGAGGCGGCGGAAGCTGCGGCGGATCTCGGCCTCGGTCGCGCCCTCGCGCAGGCCGAGCACCTCGAGGGCCCGGCGGCGCGGCTCGTCCACCCGGGCGGCGCGCGGCGCGCTCGACGGCCCGCCGCGCGGGGGCGCGCTCGATGACGATGCGCCGCTCGACGCCCCGCCGCGCGCGGCGCGCCGGTAGCGATCCCGCGCGCGCGGGCGGCCGTGGAGGAAGTCGCTCGGCGAGAGCGGGCCGGTCTGCCGCAGCGATGCGGCGAGCGGCCTCGCCGTGTGGAAGCAGATGGTCGCCTCCTCGATGGCGAAGAGCGCCTCGAGGCGGGCGCGGAGCTGGATCCGGAGCGCGCGCTCGACCGCGCTCTCGGGGATGAGCCCCGCGGCCACGAGCACCTCGCCGGTCCGGCGCCCCCGGTGCGCGGCGACGAGCGCGGCGAGCCGCTGGATCGACGGCTCGGGCGCCGAGCCCTCCTGCGCGAGGATCTCGCCGAGCCGCGGCACCCGGAGCGGCGTCTCGACGGCCGTCACCAGGCCGGAGAAGAGCTGGATCCTGTGCTGCCGGCCGGGCACCGTGGAGCCGCTCGGCGTCCGGAGCTCGCAGAGCTCCAGGAGCCCGGTGGTCCTCTCGCGGTAGAGCGCGCCGAGCAGGTCTCCCAGGGTCGACGTGGAAAGGCGGCTGGGCAGTTGCATCGCGATCGCGGCGTTATCATCGCCGCCCGCGATCGGGCAAAGAAGCGGCGCGGCGCGGGCAGGCGGCCGACGTTCGCGCGCGGATAGGCGGGTAGGTAGGCGGCGCCGCCGGAAGGGTCCGCTCGCGCGCGTTCAGGTCGCGCCGCCCGCGCCCGTCCGCCGGCGCGCACGAATGTGCGCCCAGGTCGCGGCCCGCTGTGCGAAGCTCCGCGCGAAATCGGCCCGGCGCGGCGCGCCGGCGCGCGGATCAGGAGGACTCTGCGATGGGCTTGCTCGACGGGAAGGTCGCGATCATCACGGGCGCCGGCGGCGGGATCGGCCGCGAGGAGGCGCTGCTCTTCGCCCGGGAGGGCGCGAAGGTCGTCGTCAACGATCTCGGCGGCGCGCGCGACGGGTCGGGCTCGAGCGATGCGATGGCGGCGCAGGTCGCGGAGGAGATCCGGGCCGCGGGCGGGCAGGCCGCGCCGAGCTTCGACAACGTGGCGACCCCCGAGGGCGCGGCGAAGATCGTGAAGACCGCCGTCGACGCGTTCGGCAGGGTCGACATCCTGGTGAACAACGCGGGGATCCTCCGCGACAAGACGCTCCTCAAGATGGATGAGGGGATGTGGGACGCCGTCATCGCCGTTCACCTGAAGGGGACGTTCCTGTGCACGCAGGCCGCCGCGAAGCAGATGGTCGGGCAGGGTGAGGGAGGGCGGATCGTCAACACCACGAGCGTCTCGGGGATGCTCGGCAACTTCGGACAGGCCAACTACGCGGCTGCCAAGGCCGGCATCTACGGGCTCACCCGCACCGCCGCGATCGAGCTGCAGAAGCAGCGGATCACCGTCAACGCGGTCGCGCCCATCGCCAAGACCCGCATGACGGAGGATCTGCCCATGTTCCAGTCGGCCGGCGACACGCTCACGCCGGCGCACGTCGCGCCCGCGGCGCTGTTCCTCGCGTCCGACCTGTGCGCCGACCGGACCGGCAACGTCCTCGCCGTCGCAGGCGCGCAGATGTACATTTACAAGGTCGTTCAGAGCCCCGGAAAGTTCAAGGACGAGGGCGGTATCTGGACGGCGCAGGAGATCGCGGAGCACTGGGACGCGATCAACAAGCTCTGATCGCGCCGCCCGCCGAGCGCGCGGCGCCGAGGGCGGCGGGCGCGGGCCCATGCGCGCGCGGGGTGCCCGCGCGCGCGGCGGCGGACGCGGCAGAAGCGAGCGCCCGGCGCGCGCCGACCGTTGCTGTGCTGATCCCCGGATGCTAGGTTCGAGGCGCTTCCTGGGTGCGCTTTTCGCATCGGCGTACTGGTGTACTGTTCGAGCAGGTCGTTCACGCGGAGTCTGGAGGTGCCACCGGTGACCGTCGTTCGCTGCTGTTCCGGCTGCGCCGCATCGCGCGGTGCGGCCTCTGCGGCGCGGAGGCGCTGAGCGACCATGTCGCGCGACGCCGCCCACATCCCGCTCGCCCTGTGGGTCTGCGCGGCGATCGTGGCGCACATGGCGGGTGGCGGGGGCGCGGTCGAGGTGGCGCAGGTCATCGAGGATCGGGCGCAGCTCCGCCGGATGGTCCACGCGGTGCGGGAGGGCCTCCGCCCGGCCGACACGACGTTCGAGGTGCTGACCGACGGCGTGGCGGCGACGCCGCCTCCCGCCCCGCTGGCGCCGCCGGAGCGGTCGCCGGACGGCGAGCCCGACAAGGACGCGCCGCCCGAGCCGCAGCAGAAGCCCGAGCCGACCAAGGCGGAGACGACGCCGCGGAAGCCGCCGAAGGCGGAGCCGCCGCGCCAGGCGAAGGCGCCTCCCAAGAAGCCGGAGCCGCCCAAGGAAGAGGTGGCCAGGGTCGTGCCGGTCCAGCCCGCGCCGCCGCCGCCGCCGCTCCCGGCGGATCGGAGGATCGCCGTCCGCCAGCACGTCGAGAAGAACCAGGAAGACAACCCCGAGGCGAACCGGATCGCGGACGACGCCAACAAGGTCGCCGAGGAGACCATGGCGCAGATCCGCTCGAAGGATCAGGACGATCCCACGCCCACGCCCGGGAGCCCGACCGGCCCGCGCGGGCCGGCGGACAAGGTCGGCGACAGCGACCACGATCACAGCGCCCACAGCGAGGAGCGCGCCGGCAACGAGCAGCACGCGCCCGGCGAGAAGAGCCCCGACAGCGAGAGCGCGGAGCACCACAGCCCACCGTCCCCGGCGCAGGCCGCGCAGGCGCCTCGGGCGGCGCCGCCGCAGAGCGTCCCGGGCGCGACCGGCGGCGGCCGCGTGGCGCAGGCGCCCGCCGCGCCTGCGCCGGAGAGGGGCGCCGCGGGCGGCTCGGGCCCGGCGTCGCCCGAGGTCGTCGACGGCTCGCGCGGGGGCTACACCCTCAATCCGGCGAACCCGGGCGGCGACGGCAAGAGCCGCGTCGCCGGGAAGAAGGCGACGCCGCAGCCCTATGAGAGCCCGGTCCGCGTCGGCTCGATCGGCCTCGGCGCGCCAGGGCTGCCCGGCGGCCCCAACCTCAACCTGAACATGGCCGGCGTGCAGGCGGCCGTGGGCAACGAGAAGCTCAGGGCGGAACGGGCCTCGGACGGCGCGTCTCGCAAGAGCGCGCACCGGGGCTCGTGGGAGACGACGGACAAGTGGAAGAAGTGGCGCGCCGCGATCGAGAACTACGACCCCTCGGTCAAGCCCGGCAACCAGACGTCCCTCAACGCCGCGCGGGTGCCGTTCGCGACGTACATCAACATGATCCACAACCGGCTCCACCCGATCTTCGCGGAGGAGTTCCTGGCGTCGCTCGAGAGCCTGCCCTCGGGGCACGCGTTCAACCAGAACCGGGTCACGCACGTGGAGATCGTGCTGAACAAGGACAGCGGCAGCATCGTGCGCCTCGGGGTCACGAAGCCGAGCGGCATGACGGCGTTCGACATGGTCGCGCTCAACTCGGTGCACCGCGCGTCACCGTTCGGAAAGGCGCCGGACGCGATCGTCTCACCCGACGGCAATGTGTACTTGCACTGGGAGTTCCACAGGGATCCGTACGACGCGTGCTCCACCCGCAACGCCCGCCCCTTCCTGCTGAAGGCGGCGTCCGACGCCGCCCCGGCCGAGCCGGCGCCGGTGCGCAGGGCGCCGCGTCCCGTCCCGGGCGACGAGAAGACGCTGGCGCCACCTGGGCCGCTGCTTCCGCTCCGTCGTTAGGTCCCGGCTCTGCACCGGGACCGCGGCGATGTATCCTCGGCGGCATGTCGAAGGATTCCGACGCGGCCGTTCAAGTGACCAACGCGCGCATCGAGGCGGCGCTCGCGGATTCTCCGGCGTTCACCCGGATCGAGCCGCATTTCTATGTGGTCCGCCAGGGGACCGCGTACGTCTACCTGCACGTCCTGCCCTGGGCGCCGGATCGCGCGCTCGTGCGGCTCGTGGCGCAGCTCGCCCGCGGCGTCGAGATGACGCCGGATCTCGCGATGAAGCTGCTCCGCCTGAACGCGCGCATCCGCTTCGGCGCGTTCGGCTACGTCGCGCAGGGCTCCTGTGTGGTCATCGTGCACACGCTCCTCGGCGGCGAGACGCTCGACGCCGAGGAGATCCTGGTCGCCCTCCGAGATCTGTCGGTGCTCGCGGACGAGTACGACGACCGCATCGTCGAGGAGGCCGGCGGCCAGCGGATGCAGGACCTGATCGACGCCTCGGCGACCGCCGCGGTCTTCACCGATCTGGACGCCCCCCGCGCCTGGGACAAGGGCTGAGCGACGGGCCCTCTTTTTCAATGCTCCTCAACATCGATCTTCCCCCCGAAGCCCCTCCTCCCTCCGCCGCACCGGACCCCGCGCCCTCGCCCCGCCGCGAGGAGGGCGGCGACGCCCCGCCCGCCGAAGGGCGCGCGTCGTCCGCCGAGCGCGCTGAAGGGCGCGCGCCGTCGGCCGCGCCGGCCGAAGAGCGCGCGTCGTCCGCCGAGCCGGCCGAAGGGCGCGCGTCGTCCGCCGCGCCGGCCGAAGGGCGCGCGTCGTCCGCCGAGCGGCCGCCGCTCGCCGGCCTGCCCGTGCTCCGGCTGATCCGGCCGCTCGCCGTCCTCGCCCTGCTCGCGATGATCCTCGGCCGCATGCTCGCGCCCGCGATGGTCGGCCTCGCGGTGGGCATCGAGCGCGCCGCGCACACCGTCGAGCTCGCCGGCGCCGGCGCCTCGCAGCTGTTCGCGATCGGCGCGATCGTCACCGCGATGGCGCTGATCGGCGCGGTCGTGCGGAGCCGCGTCCCGTACGCGCTGCGGATCGCCGCGATCGTGGCGGGCAGCTTCGTCATCCTCGTCGTCCTGCACGCGACCGTGCAGCGCGTGCCCGATCTCTCCGCCGCGCTGATCGGCGTGAGCGCGGCGATCCTCGCCGTCGGCAGCGCCTGGGAGGCGCTCCGCGTCCCGTTCATGCGGCCCGTCGCGGCCGCGCTCGGGCTCGTCGGCGCCTCCGCGCTCGTGCGGCTCACCGGCGTCCTCCTCGCCGTCTGGGCGAACGACCGCGGCTCGAAGGCGCTCGCCGGCGCGACCAGCTCGGTGGCGACGGCCGCGTTCGCGCTCGACGCGCTGGCCGTCCTCGTGGCGACGGTCGCGCTCGGCGCTGGCCGCGAGGCGCGCCCGCGCGAGGCCGAGCCGCCGCGGCCGCGCCTCGTCAGCCCGCTCTCGCTCGCGGCGCTCGCCTCGGCGCTGCTCGCGACCCGGGCGGCGCTCGCGGGCGCCTCCGACGACGCGTCCGTGGTCGAGGCGCTCTTCCGCCGCGCGCTCGACCGGCTGCTCACGCGCCCCGCGCCGGTCGTGCCGCTCTCGATGCAGCTCTTCGCCGCCGCGCTCGCGGTGGTGGTCGTCGCGCTCGCGCTCATCGCGCCGCCGCGGCTGCCCGCGCTCGGCGGCGCGCTGGCGCTGCTGCTCGTCGCGCGCAGCGCCCCCGAGGTGCCGCTCGGGGCGCTGTCGCTGGTGATCGCCGCCCTGTGCGTCGCGCTCGCCGCGCGCGACGAGCGCGGCTTCTGGGCGGCCGTGCTCGCGACCGAGCGCGAGCGCCCCTCGAGCGCGCTCCCGGGCGCCGGGAAGCCGGACGCGACCGGGGGCGCGTCCGGTTGACGCGAGCGACGACACTCGTTAAGCACGCCCTCGCCGCGCGGGGATCCGCGCGCAGCGTTCCACCTGATGCTCGCCGCCGGGACGGCGCGGGAGCCGTCCGGTCCCGCCGGTCTCTCCCGCTCACCGGGCCGCGCGGGGCGCGGCCCAGGCTCGCGTGGCGCGCCGTGGGCACGGGAGAGTCCTCATGCATCGTCGCGATCTCGTCTCGCTGTCCACCCTCGCGCTCGCCGCGCTGACGCTCGGCGCCGGGTGCCCCGAGGAGCCCTCGCGGCCCGCCGGCGGCGCGGCGGCGACGTCGAGCGCGGCCCCGCCCGTGGCCTCGGCCGAGAAGCCCAGCGCGCCGCCCAACGCGCCCGAGGCGCCGAAGGCGACAGAACAGGCGGCCGCGCCGCCCGTGCCGCCCACGCCCGAAGCCAAGGGGACGATCAAGGGGGTCGTCAAGCTCACCGGCAAGCCGGTCGAGATGAAGGTCCCGGCCGCGCGCAAGGACGCCCCGGTCTGCCAGGAGAAGGACGTCGTGCACAACGCTGTCGTCGTCAACGACGGCAAGCTCAAGGACACCCTCGTCCGCATCGCGGTCGGGGGCGTGCAGGGCAGCTGGAAGGCTCCCGACGCCCACGCCGTCGTCGACCAGAAGGACTGCATGTATGAGCCGCGCATCCAGGGCGTGGTCTCCGGGCAGCAGGTCGACATCAAGAACAGCGACCGGACGCTGCACAACGTGCACACCTACAAGGGCTCTGAGACGCTGTTCAACCAGGCGCAGCCGCGGGGCGCGGACCCGCTCACGAAGTCGTGGAGCGACGGCATCATCAAGCTCACCTGCGACATTCACCCGTGGATGCGTGGCTTTGTCGTGGTGACGGATCACCCGTTCTTCGCGGTGAGCGGCGGTGACGGATCCTTCGCGATCGAGAAGGTGCCTGCCGGCAAGTACAAGCTCGAGGCGTGGCACCCCCGCTATGGCCTCAAGACGGCCGACGTCACGGTCGCGGACGACAAGCCCGCCCAGGTCACGTTCACGTACGCCGGCACCGAGCCTGAGCCGGCGGAAAACAAGGACGAGCTCAAGGGCCTCTGGTGAGCTCCCTGGCGGCGCTCGCGGCGGGCGTGAGCGCGCCCGGGGCCGCCCGGTTGGCGGCGGGCAGCGCCGGGGAGCGAGCTTCCCTGGCTCGCGCGACGCGAAGAAAGACGCTGGGGCGTCGCGGCGGTTGCCACTCGGCCCCTCGTGCCCTAAAGGGAAGCGGCGACAACGGTCGAACTCGACTCCCCGAGCCGCGTTGCGCGCGCTAGTCTCCCGGCCCCGATGCTGTTCTCACCCGCCACCCGCGCTCAGGCGATGACGTCGTTTTCCGGCCTGGCTATCCCGCCTACATGGGTCTCTGGAGGTGCCGCGCGGTCGCCGCGCGGCGCGAGCGCCGGCCGCCGCGGCGAGGTGCGCGCGTGACCATGAGCGTCGAGCAGGCCACGGAGCGGGCCCCGGTCCGTTACATCCGCCAGGCCGAGGCTTCCGAGAGCGACGGCTCCGCGCTCCCCGCGAGCGCGCGCCCGCTGCTCAAGGTAGCGGCCGATCTGGTGAGCCTCACCAAGCCGCGCATCACGAGGATGGTGGTCGCCACGATGCTCGGCGGCATGTGGGTCGCGAGCCGTTACCTCCGCGCCGGGACGGGCGGAGAGGGCGCGGTCGACCGCGCGGCGGTCCCCGTGACCCAGCTCGCGCTGGCGCTGCTCGGGACGGTCCTCGTCGTGTCGGGCGCCAATGCGCTCAACATGTACATCGAGCGCGACACCGATCGGCTGATGGAGCGGACGCGGAACCGCCCCTTGCCGGCGCGGCGGCTCACGCCGGACGTGGCGCTCTGGTTCGGGATCGCGCTCTCGGCCAGCTCGATTCCGCTGCTGGTGTTCGGGGTGAACGCGGTCACCGGCGCGCTCGCCGCGCTCGCGCTGCTCAGCTACGTGCTCGTCTACACCCCGCTCAAGCGCAAGACGACGCTCTCGCTGCCGATCGGCGCGATCCCCGGCGCCATCCCGCCGCTGCTCGGGTGGACGAGCGTCACCGGGCAGATCGACGCGCCCGGGTTCCTGCTCTTCGCCGTCATGTTTCTCTGGCAGATCCCGCATTTCCTGGCGATCTCGCTCTTCCGTCAGGACGAGTACCGGCGCGCGGGCCTCAAGGTGCTGCCGCTCGAGAAGGGCGATCACACGACGTGGCGCCACATCGTCGGCTATCTCGCGCTGCTCATGGTCGCCTCGATGCTCCTCGTCCCGCTCGGCGTCGCGGGCCCTGTCTACTTCGGCGTCGCGGTCCTCCTCGGCGGGGCCTTCTTCGCGCTGGGCGCCTGCGGCCTGCTCGCGGGCACCAAGGCGCGCTGGGCGCGCCGGGTCTTCTTCGCCTCGATGGTGTACCTGGTGCTCCTCTTCGCCGCGCTGATGGTGGGCGCCTGAGCGGCGCCCGCCGCCTTGACGCGCCTGGGACCGGCCCTTAAGCGTCCGCGAATGGTTGCCATGGAGCCGACGCGCCAGGCGAACGGCGCTCCTCCCGCAGAAAAACCGGCCAGCGAGCTGCCTCCGTCCGTCGGCGCCCGCGCGCCGACGCCCCGGCGCAGGGCGCTCACCCGGCGGCCGCTCTTCTGGGTCGCGCTCGTCGCGCTCATCGGGCTCGCCGCGCCGTTCTTCGTCGGCCGCGCGGTCCGCGGCCACGCCGCGGAGGCGCCCGCGGTCCGCATCCCGCTGCCGGCCTTCGCGCTGACGGACCAGCGCGGCCAGCGGTTCGGCCTGGAGCAGCTCCGGGGCCGGGTGTGGATCGCCGACTTCATCTTCACGACCTGCCCGACCGTCTGCCCCAAGCTCACGCAGCGCATGAAGGAGATCGAGCAGCAGGGGCGCGATCTCGGGGACGCGCTGCACCTCGTGACGTTCACCGTCGACCCGGAGAACGACACGCCGGAGGTGCTCGCGGCCTACGCGGCGTCGCAAAAGCTCCCGCTCGAGCGCTGGACGTTCCTGACAGGCCCTCTCGATCAGATAGAGTCGACGATCCTCAAGGGCTTCAAGATCGCGATGGGCAAGCAGGAGACGAGCCCGGGCCTCTTCAGCATCTTCCACGGCGAGCGCCTGGTGCTCGTCGACCAGGAGGGCGTGATCCGCGGCTATTACGAGGCGAACGACGAAGGGATCCCCGCGATCCTGCGCGACGCCGGCGCCCTCGTGAAGCAGCGGTGACGCGCCCGGGCTCGCCTCACGCCTCGATGGCGAGCCGCTTGATCATCTTCTGCAGGCCGAACCTCGACAGCCCGAGCAGCTTGGCGGCCTGCGTCTGGTTCCCGCGCGTGCGCTCCAGCGCGTCGCGCACGAGCTCCGTCTCCAGCGCGTCGATCCTCGCCCGGACGTTGAGGCCGAGCTCGCGCGGCGCCCCGCCGCCGCCGTGCGCGATCTCGGGCGACAGGTGCTCTCGGTCGATGGTCCCGTCGCAGAGCACGATCGCCCGCCGGATCTCGTTCTCCAGCTGGCGCACGTTGCCGGGCCACCCGTAGGCCGAGAGCCGCTCCATCGCCCCGCGCGTGACCCGGACCGGGCCGCGGCCGTGCTTCGCGACGAGGTGCTGGACGATGAGCGGCACGTCCGTCGCGCGCTCGCGCAGCGGCGGCACCCGGATCGTGATGATGTTCAGCCGGTAAAACAGATCCTCGCGGAAGGCGCGGGCGCGGACCAGCGCCTCCAGATCGCGGTGGGTCGCGGCGATGACGCGCACGTCGACCTTGCGCGCCCGGTCCGAGCCGAGCGGCCGCACGAGGCCGTCCTCGAGCACGCGCAGCAGCTTCGTCTGCATGGCGAGGCTCATCTCGCCGATCTCGTCGAGGAACAGCGTGCCTCGATCCGCCACCTCGAAGAGCCCGGCCCGCGGCCGATCCGCGCCGGTGAACGCGCCGCGCACGTGCCCGAAGAGCGCCGACTCGAGCAGCCCCTCCGGGATCGCGCCGCAGTTCTCGCTCACGAACGGGCGCGCCGCGCGCGGGCCGTTGTGGTGGATGGCCCGCGCCACGAGCTCCTTGCCGCTGCCGGACTCGCCGTGGATGAGCACCGGCACCTCGGACGCGGTCACGCGATCCACGAGGCGCAGCATCGCGCGCACGGCCTCGCTCTCGCCGATGATGGCGTCGTACCGGTAGCGCGTGTCCCGGCCGCCGCGCGCCCTGGCGAGCTCGAGCGCCGCCGCGTCGAGCTCCGCCTCGCGCCGCGCGAGCTCCCCGGCGAGCCGCGACGAGGCGCGCTCGGCACGGCGCACGGCGCGGCGCAGCTCCACCTGCGCGCGCGCGTCGGCGATCGCCAGCGCCGCGACCGAGGCGATGGTGCGCGCCCACCGGAGCTCCTGCGCCCCGAACGCGCCGCGGCGCACGCGATCGTCGAGGTAGACGACGCCGAGCGCGTCGCCGCGCGCGATGAGCGGTACGGCCAGCACGCTCCGGAGCTTCAGCGCGTGCACGCTGCGGTGCACGCTCGGCAGCTCCCCCGCGGCGTCGACGGCGACGACCGGCTCGCGCGCCTCCAGGGCGCGGCGCGCGAGCGTCTCCGACAGCGCGAGCTGCTCGGCGCCGAGGCGCGAGCGCGCCAGGTTGCGCGCCGCCCGCGGGACGAGGCGCCCGTTCGGGGCGCGCAGGAGCAGGAGCCCCCGCTCGACCCCCGTCCAGAGCACGAGCGCGTCGACGACCCGGTCGAGCAGCGGCGCGAGGCGCTCGCGCTCGCCGAGCGCGCTGACGAGCGCCTCCAGATCGCGCGCCTGCTCGGGCCCGAGGCCGGCCTCCGGCAGCGCCCGCGCCCGGGCCACCCACGGCAGCGACCGCACCGCGCCGGCGAGCCCCGGCGCGCCCGGCGAGCCGGCCGTGGCCCCCGCCTCCCCCGCGTCCGCGGTGCGCCCGCAGAGCTCGCGCGCGGCCTCGGCGAGCGCCGCGAGCACCCGGTGCGCGACGTCCGTCTGGCCAGCCTTGACCGCGAGCGCGTGCGCCGCCGCGAGCGCCGGGCCGCGCGACGCGATCGGCGCCCGCGCGCCCGCGAGCGCGGCGAGCGCGGCGAGGACGCGGTCGCTGCGCCCGCCGTCCGCCGCCGGGCGCGCCGCGCCGCCCTGCGGAGGGGCCTCGGCCGGGGCGCCGCCGACGTCGTCCGCGGCGAGCGCGCGCGCGGCGCGCGCCCCCCACCAGTCGAGCCGCGACGCCGCAGCGAGATCCGGGCCGCTCGCGAGCTCGTCGAGCTCCTCGACGCGGGCGGCGTCGATCTCGCCCGCGCCGTGGCGCAGGAGCCGCGCAGCCGCCCGGAGCGCGTCGTCCGCGGATCCTCCGGCGAGGAGCGCCGCCGCGCGCTCCGCCGCCGCGCGCGCGCCTTGGAGCGCGCCGGCCTCCGCGCCCGCGACGCCGTCGCCGCCGCGCGCGGCGGCCACGTCCGCGATCGCCCAGAGCGCGTAGGCCTCCGCCTTCGCGTCGCCCGCGTCGCGGGCCCGCGCGATGGCGTCCTCGGCCGTCCGGCGGGTCTCGTGCGCGAGGCCCGCGGTGGCGTAGGCGGCCGCGCACGCGAGCAGCGCGCGCGCCGCCTGAGCGGGCCGGCCGAGGTGCTCCCAGAGCAGCGCCGCGCGGGTCGAGGTCGCGATCGCGCCCTCGAGATCGCCGAGATCCACCGCGGCCGCCGCCTCCCCGGTCCGGTAGGTCGCCTCCTCGAGCACGGCCCCGGCGCGCACGGCGTAGTCGACCGCGGCGCTGAACGACGCGTGCGCCCGCTCCGGATGGCTCGCGTGCAGCGCGTACCCGCGCACGGCGGCGATCCGCGCGAGCTCCTCGACCGAGCTCGCGAGCGCCTCGCCGCGCGCCACCTCGGACAGCGCCCGCGCGGCGTCCCCGCGCAGCGCCGCGATCAGCGCGCGCACCTCGCAGAGCGGCGCGGTGGCCGCCTCCCCGGCGAGCGCCTCGGCAGCGCCGAGCGCCCCCGCGTCGATCGCCATGCGCGCCAGCACCGCGGCCGCGCGCCCGTCCGGGTCCGCACCGGCCTCGATGGCGGCGCGGGCGCGCTCCTCGGCGAGCGCGCGATCCCCGGCGCGCCGCAGGACCTCGGCCGCGAGCGCCGCGGGCTCCGTCGCGCCCCGCACGGACGCGCGCAGCATCAGGCTCCGCGCGCGCCCGAGATCGCCGCGCAGCCGGAGCGCGTTCGCCGCGGCGACGACGAGGCTGGCGGGCGCGTCGTCGCGCTGCTCGATCGCCTCGAGCGCGAGCGGATCCGGCGGCACCCGCGCGATCGCGAGCGCCAGCTCCGCCGCCTCCGCCGCGGAGGTGGCCTGCGCCGCGGCGCCCCCGCTATCGCGCGCCTCCCCGGCGGCTCGCCGCCGCGCGCCGCGCCCCAGCACGGCCGCCTCGACGTCCGCGAACGTCCAGGCCCGCGGGGGGACCTGCCGCGCCAGGGCGACGAGCGCGTCCGCGAGCGCGCGCTCCGGTGCCGCCGCGAGGGTCGCCATCGGCCACGCCGCGGCGCTGGTCCCCACGAGCGCGGTGAGCCACCGCGCGACGTGGTCCGGGCCGAGCCGGCCCAGCCACGCCCCGTCGCCCTGCGGCGCGCCCGCGCGGGCCGCGACGGCGCCCGCGCTCTCGAGCGCGCGCGCCCGCTGGACCACCGCGAACGCGTCCGCGAGCCACGAGGCGACGTCGTCGCGCACCCCGAGCGCCGCCTCGAGCTCGTGCCGCCGCAGGCGCAGGTAGGCGGCGCGCACGCGGCGCGCGTCGCGGTCCTGCCGATCGCGCTCCTCGCCCGGCGCCCCGGGATCGCGGCCGGCGCGCGCCGGCTGCGCGCCGGCGAGCGCCGCGCGGGCCGACTCGGTGACCCACGCCGAGGACGGCCGCGCCCCGGGTGAAGGCGACAGGAGGGCCCTGCAGATCGCGTCGAGCGCGGGCCCGGCCGCGCTCGGCGCCGCCACCGCGGCGCGCGCCGCCTCGATGGGATCGCCCGCGGCGGCCACGCCGGGGAGCGCGATCTCGGCGAGCAGCGTCCCCAGCGCGAGCAGATCCCTCGCCCGCGCGTCCCCGAGCTCCGCGTCGTGGCGCGCGAGGTACCTGAGCGTCGCCCCGTCCACGGAGGTCTCGTGGATCGAGCAGGCGAGCCCCAGGTCGATCATCCCGATCCGCCCCTCCGGCGTCAGGATCAGGTTCTCCGGCTTGAGATCCCCGTGGGCGAGGCCGATGCCGTGCAGATCGCCGAGCGCCTCGCCCGCGTCGCGCGCGACCGCGAGCGAGAGCGCCGCGCGCTCGCCCTGGGGCAGGCCGCGCACGGCCTCCGCGACGGATCGCCCCTCGAACCAGCGCATCGCCACGAACGCGCGCCCCTCGGCGCCGGGGGCGCCCTCGACGCGCGCGGCGCCGGCGCGCGCCGAGAGCCAGCCGACGTCGACGAGCTCCGGCAGCCGCGGCGAGAGCGCGAGCGCCGCGTGCAGCGCCTCGCGGGCGAGCGCCCGCCGCGCGGCGGCGCGCTCCTCCGCGGGCGCGCCGAGGCCCTGCCGCTCGATCTTGAGCGCCACCACGCCGCCGCGCTCCTGGTCGACCGCCCTCCAGACCTCGGCCGACCCGCCCGACCCCGCGAGATCCAGCAGCCGGAAGCGCTCTGCCAACCGAGGTGTCACGGTCGACGGCTCGCTCATCCCGGGAATGCTCCTGGGCGGCGAGGCACCTGTCAACCTGGTTACGGCCCCGGCGGGCCGCCGTCGGCCGCGTCGCCCGCGCCTGCGTCGGGCGGCGCGTCACCGCAGCTCGGCGCGCCCCCCGCTGGCTGATCGACGTCGACGGCGGCCGCGCTGCTGCACGTGTCTTCCGGGCCCTTGCCGTAGTGTTCCGCCACGAAGCGCGCGAGCGACGGCTTGTCGAGGCACGTCGCGGTGTAGGTGGCGCCCCAGGCCGCGGCGGCGATGGGGGTGTCGAGCGCGCTGTCGGGCGTCATCACGAGGCGCGCCTCGGGCCCTCCGGAGAGCGTGAGGCACTTCGGATCCGAAGCGGCCTCGGTCCGCACCTCCTCGAGCATCGCCTCCACCTCGGCGCAGCCGGACGACGGGCACCGGTAGGCGAGGACGATCGCGCCGTGCTCGAGGTTGTGCACGTAGATCTCCCGCGGGACCTCCGCCTTGTAGCGCTTGAACTCGGCCCAGATGCCCCAGTGATCTCCGCCGCTCGGCGGGTTGGTGTCGTACTGGACGGGCGTGCACTGCGGCACGTGCTGCGCGGAGGCCACGCGGATCCCCGTCTGGACGACGACCCTGCACTCGGCCTCGCCCGGGAGCGGCGCGGCGCCCGGGGAGAGCGTGATGGTCTCGGGCTGCTGCGTCGAAGCGTCGCTCTCGTCGACCGGGGGCGCGCTCTGACCACACCCGGTCAGGGGAGAGGAGAGCGCGGCGGCCGCCGCGGCGGCGGCCCACATCTGCGCGAAACCGCAGCGTTTCATGGTCGAAGCCTACCATGTCCGACGCGCGACGTGCGTTGCTCCGGAACGCCGGCTCTGGTGTACTTGGGTCCTCTAGCGTGGCGAAGCAAGAGAACGATCATCGGCAGACGCTCGTCACCTGCACGTCCATCGCCCCGCCGGCGCTCCCGGTGGAGCCCGGCACCGCGTGCCTGGTCGTGATCTACGGCACGGAGCTCGGGCGCCGCATCGCGCTCGGCACGGGCTCGATCGAGTGCGGGCGCGCGATCCAGACCGACATCCCCCTCGACGACGAGGCGGTGAGCCGCCGGCACGCGCGCATCTCCTGGAACGGGATGGGCTACGTCGTCCGCGATCTCGGCTCGACCAACGGCACCTACGTGAACGACGTCTCGATCGACGAGCGCGCCCTCAAGGACGGCGATCAGGTCAAGATCGGGCGGACGATCTTCAAGTTCATCCAGGGGGGGAACGTCGAGCTCTCGTACCACGAAGAGATCTACCGCCTGATGACCTTCGACGGGCTGACGCAGGTCCACAACAAGCGCTCTTTCGAGGTCGCGCTCGAGCGCGAGGTGTCGCGGGCTTGCCGCTACCATCGCCACCTCGCGCTCATCATGTTCGACATCGATCACTTCAAGAGCATCAACGACACGCGGGGGCACCTCACGGGCGACGCCGTGCTCCGCCAGATGGCCGCGCTCGCCGCCGCGAACGTCCGCCGCGACGACGTCCTCGCGCGCGTCGGCGGCGAGGAGTTCGCGCTGCTCGTCCCGGAGATCCCCGTCGAGAGCGCGCGCCACGTCGCCGAGAAGCTGCGCGCGCTCGTGGAGCGCACGCCGTTCCGCTTCGAGGACGGCGAGATCGCCGTCACCGCGAGCTTCGGCGTCGCCGGCATCACACCGGACGCGCCGGTCTCGCCCATGGAGCTCTACCGCCGCGCCGATGAACGGCTCTACCACGCGAAGAAGGGCGGGCGGAATCGCGTGATGTGACGGCGCGCCGGCGCGTCAGGGCGGGAGCGGAACGGAGCAGTCGCGCGGCGCGGCGCCGTCGAGGATCCACGCGGACAGGATATCCATCCCGTCCACGTACATCGTGACCTCCTGGTCGGGCGACATCTGGGGGTGGAACCAGAACGAGGCGGGGGAGCCCGGGGGCGGCATGGGCAGCCCCATGACGAACGCGGCGCGCAGCCGCTCGATCTCCTCGCGGAGCCGCTCGGCCTGGTCGGCGGGCAGGGAGGGGTCGACCGCGCTCTGCCCGACGATGATCTTGTAGAGGAGGTAGCTGTTCCCCGGGTTTCCCGGGTCGATGAGCGGCATGGCCCTGCCGAAGCGCTCCGGGGTCTTCTCCCCCACGTGCGCGCGCTCGCCCATCTGGGTCTGGTGCGCGGCGTGCCCGATCGCGGTGTCGTAGAGCGGCTCGAGCCGGTTGTACCTGAACTGCTGCACGGCCGGATCGAGCGAGGCCACGCTCAGGTTCAGCCCCGCGGCGGCGTTCGCGTCGCTGTGGCACCCCGCGCAGGCGTTGAGGAGCCTCGCGGCGCCCTTCACGCAGGGGAAGCACGTCGGATCGGCCGGAGGCTCGCCCTGGCACTCTGGCGTGCGCCCGATGCACTCCAGGTCCTGCTGGCAGTAGAAGTCGCCGCTCGGCTGGCGCTCCGGCATCGCCTGGGGCGGGTTGGTCGCCGCGACGGTGAACTCGACGCGGTGGCTCTCGGCCAGGGGCGCGCCGTCGAACGCGCGGATGCCCGACGGCGCCGCGTCGTCCACCGGCCCGAGGACCCAGAGCACGTACCGCGTCCCCGGGACGAGCCCTGGCGTGCCTTCGATCTGGCGGAAGATGACCTCCCGCTGGACGGGGTTGTACGTCGGCGCCAGCGGGATCGGGTTGACGCAATCCGCGTACGTCCGGACCTGCTTCGCGAGATCGCCCGAGACGCACAGCGACTCGGGCCCCACCGCGCCGCTCACCGAGCCGGGCAGCAGGAAGCGATCGAATTTCAGCACGAAGCTCGCGGTCGACAGCACCAGGGTGCTGCCGTCCGGAGCGAGCGGGGTGCGGACGGGCTGGTAGTTCTGGTCGAGGCCGGTCGTGGCCCGCGCCTCGATCAGGTGGACAGGGGGTGCGTCGATCGGCTGGTACGATGCTTCCCCCACGTCGCAGCCGGCCGTCGCGAGGGCTGCGTGCAAGCAGAGGGGGAGGGGAGCGAGGCGCGCCGCTCGGGCCAGCCTGCTCAGCTTTCGGCGTAGAGCGAGAGCTGCTCGCGGACGACCTTCTCGTTCACCCCGCTCTGGATGTGTTCCTTGAGACAGTCGGCCAGCGTGATCAGCATGTCGTCGACCCCTTTCTCCTCGATGAGCTTCGACAAAAGTTGCCGCGCCTCCCGTCCGTCGTCCTCGCGGAGGAAGCCCCGCACTGTCTCCAGCGTGATTTCCCCCTGGAAATCGAGATAGAGGTTGTCGATCAGGTACTTGATCAGCTCCTTCACGCCCGTTCTCCTTGGCGTTCGCGGCGATCGTTAGGGAAGCCGCGCGCACTTCGCTATACCCGTCGCCGGAAGGCCAGGGCAAGGAATATACTGACCGATTTTGACTTTTCACTGGCAACCCCGCAGGGACCTGTCGCTCGACTGATGGCACACCAGGCACGGGCGCGGGTTCCGGGAGAACGCGGTCTTGCAATTGGTCTCGTCGAACCCGATCGGATGCGGGTTCACCCCTTGCCCGCCCGAGATCCCCCGGGTCGCGTGGCAGGTCGCGCAGTCCCGCTCGGTGTGGCAGGAAACGCACGCATTCAGGTTTCGCTCTGCTTCCCAGGCGTGGTGCTTCGCGCCGCGCGGCGCGGTGGTCCACTCGGCCGGCGGGGGGTGGAAGCGGCGCCCTGCGGGCCGAGCGGCGCTCGGCGCCTCGCGCGCCACGCCCGTCCGGCGGTGGCAGTCCGCACAGAACGTCTGCTCCTGATGGCAGCTCACGCAGCGCGGATTGTCCTGCCGGGCCGCCTGCGCGTGCATCGAGAGGAAGTCGTTCGGGTGGACGTTGCGCGGACGGATCTTCCCGTCATGGCAGTCGGTGCAGTAGTTCTCACTGTGGCACGTCCCGCAGAAGGCGCTGTCGTTCGCGGCGATCTGCTTGTGCCGCTCGAGCCAGTCGGGGGTGTGCCCCGCGTTGTGCAGCCACCGCGGCGGCAGCAGATCGCCCGTGGCGAACGCGGTCACGAGCCGCCCGTCGGGGCGCGTCAGGTGGCACACGTCGCAGTCGCTCTTCGCGTCGCCCTGGGCCGCGCCGCTCATGTTGTGGCACGAGAAGCAGCCCGCCATGCGCGGCAGCTGCTCGCGCGTGGCGAGCTCGAGGCGATCGACCCGGCCGTGGCACTGGCTGCACTTGATGTTCCGGCTCACGTGCTTCTGGTGCGGGAACCGGAGGTTCGCGTGCGGCAGCACGAGCGGCGCCACCTTTCCGCCGCTGCCCGCGTCTTCGCCGATGTGGCAGTAGACGCACTGTCCGTTCTCGTTCGTCCCCGCCTTCACCTGGGTGAGGTCGGAGTGATCGACGTCGTGGCAGTTGTCGCAGGTCTGCGCCGGGCTCGGCAGCAGCCGGTCCGTGACCGTGCCGCTCGTGTAGGCCCCCGCGTGGCACGACTTGCACGTCTGCTTGAGCCCCTTGACGTGCTTCTTGTGGTTGAAGCGGATCGTCAGCGTCTGCGGCGGGTAGATCTCGTCGCTCGGGATCGGCGTCGCGCTCGTCCCGGGCGGCATCCAGGCGAGCGGCACCTCCGCGTCGTCGGGCATCGGGTGGAGGCCCGACTTGTACCCGCCCGGCGGCGGCTGCGCGGCCTTTCCCTCCTCGGCGTCGCCTTCCTCCGCGTCCTCGGCCGCGTCGGCGCCGTCGTCTTCTGCGGTCGCCGGCGGCTTCGGCTGGGCGGCCGCCTCGGGGCCCACGATCGCGAGCGCCAGCGCGCCCAGGCACGCGACGATCGCGACCCACCCCGGGACGAGCCTCGGGTGGTCCCGCCGCGCGCGGCGCGGGCCGTCCTGTGTTGCGTCCATGCGTTCCTCGCTCACGGCGCCACCCGAAGGTTCACGAGGCCGACGACGCGGAAGCGCTGGCCCACCAGCCGGTTCATGTCGTGCTCCCACTCGAGCTTGAAGTCTGCGAACTCGCCCGGCCGGTACCCGGCCCCAAGGACGTACCCGAACGACGTCGCGTCCCGGTCCGGCCGGAGCGGATCCGCCCAGTTGTACAGTGACACCCGCGCCCCGAGCGCGTAGCGCTGCCCGTGCAGCCGCTTCTCGCCCGATAGATCGGCGCCTGTCCGGCGCCCGCGCTCCCCGGTCTGCAGCATCCCGCGGAGCTCGACCGACGACGTCCGCGTGCGGTAGCGGCTCGCGAGGTTCGCGAGCACGTCGGTCGTCATCGTCGTGGCGCGGTGATCCTCGTCGCGCGTGTACTTCTCCAGGGCGCTCGGATCGAGCGTCGTCGTCCCGACGCACTCCGGCCCGAGCCGCACGACATCGCACTGGCCGGCGCCGAACTCCTCCGGGTTCCCTTCGGACATCCACATCCGCGTGCCGCCCCAGGCGGCGAGATCGACCTCGCGGGTGATGTCGACCGCGGCCCGCCCGGTGATCGTGGTGATGGGCGCGTGGGTGAACCAGTTCCAGATCGAGTCGGCGTCGAAGGTCGGAACGAAGTAGTCGACGTCCGCGCCCAGCGTGACGCGGCTGCCCGCGTACACCTCGAGGCCGCCGTAGAACGAGCCGACGCGCTCGCTGTAGAGGTCGTATGTCACCCCGCCCTTGAGCCCGCCGAGGTTCGGCACGTTGACGTCGGCCGCGTACCCGAGCCGCTCTTGCGAGATGCGCGACCCGTCGGTCGTCTGGACGTCCCCGTCCGCATCCGGGAACTGCTGGGTGATCGCGGTCCCCGTGTTGTAGACGCGCCGGTAGGTCAGCCGGCCGTGGAGGAAGCTCGGACCGGCGCTCTCCAGCGCGACGCCGAACGCCGGGGCGATCTGCGCCTCCTGGAACGCCGGGTAGTCGGCCGCGCTCCCGGGCAGCGTCCGGTCGTCGCCGAAGCCCCGGTGGCTGCCGCGCCACATCCCTTGCGCCTCGAAGCGCGACGTCGAGAGCGGCAGGCCGCCGCGCTGCTCGAGGCCGCCGTACGCCTCGATCTGGACGTAGTAGGGCGTTGTGACCCGGAGGAGCGCGCCGTCGAACGACCACCATCCGAGCACGTCGCTCACGTACTGGCGGCCGACCCGGAAGCCGAGCCACCCGCTGGCGACGTTCCGCCCCTCGAAGTACGCGTACATCAGATCGAGCGGCGCCTCGCGCAGCCCCGGGATGTAACGCGAGCCGCCGGCGACGCTGTAGTCCGTCTCGCCGCCCTGCTGCGCGCCCTCGAGGTGGCCGTTCACCCCGAAGTCCGCGTCGAGCCGGAGCCGCACGGTCGCCGAGTAGTCGGCCGCGCCTGGCATCGAGTCGCCCTGGATGTTGTAGACGGCGAGCCCCAGCGTCTGGAGGAGACGCCGTCGCTCGATGTTCGTGGCGCCCCAGGGGCTCGCGACCTCGTAGGCCTGGACGCCGGTGGTCGACTGGACCTCGAAGTCGGCTGCCGCGGCGGCGCGCGGGGCGAGCGCGAACGGCAGGAGGCTGGCCGCGGCCATCGCGCGCAGCGTCGAGGAGCGCCGCGCTCGCCGCTCGCGCGCTCCTCGACGCGCCTCGCCGGAGCAGGGGCATGGCTCACGACGTCGTGACGGGAGCTCCGCCATCGACGAGCGGTGCTCAATCACGGACTCTGCGCTCGCTTTCCGCTGCTGCGGGCCGCTCTACGCGACCTCTGCGCTCAGCTGCCGCCGAGGGCTGAACAAGCATGGCGCGGAGTTTCGTCCACGCGCGGCAACGCTGTCAACCCGATCGCAGGGCGAACAGCTTTGTCGCAAAAGCGGGCCGTTCAGCCGTATCCAGCGCCCTTCCGGAGCTTGCCGTCCGCGCCGACGCTGAAGCCGTTCGAGTCCTGGAGCGCCTGGTTCGCGCCGCCCCGCAGCTCCGCGGGCACCGTCCAGCCGCGGGTCATCAGCCCCTCGGCCACCTTGTTCTTCACCCGGACCGACTCTTCGCTCGCGAGCATCTTCACCAGCGCCGGCACGCTCGCCTCGTCGCCCTGAGCGAAGATGGTCTGCACGGCGTGGAACCGGACCGTCTCGTTCACGTCGTCGAGGAACCGCTCCACCGCGACCCGCACGTCGTCGCCCTTGATCTCGCCGAGCGCGATGATGATCTGCTGCTTCGGCTCGATGTTGCGCGCATACTCCGTGTCGCACCGATCGAGCAGCCGGACGAGCTCGGCACGGTAGTCGTCGTCCTCGAGCAGCGCCCGCAGGACCTTGAGCGGCCAGGTGAGGGTCTCCGCCTTGAGGCAGAACTCGACCACGGCTGGCACCGCATCCTTGCCCGCGTCGACGATGCCCCGGAACGCCAGATCTTTCTCTTCCTGATCCGTGATCGAGGGGTCGATCGAGAACGTGAAGCGCCTGACGAGCGCCGCCGCTGCGTCGGCGTTCTTCATCGCCGCGAGCGTCTGGATGGCGTCGAGGCGGTCGTAGGTCTGAGCGCGCTTGTCCGCGACGACCTTGGCCGGCCCGGCCACCTTCTTGTTGTCGGAGGGTACACCTCCGGCCGGAGGGTTGCTTTTGCGGAGAAAATCGAAAATACCCAACGCTGACCTCTGGTGGCTGTCCCGCCGCCGCGGTCCGAGCTGCCCGGCGGTCTTCGCCGGGCTCCACTGCCGAGGGCCGAGCCTGCTGCTCCCGGCATTGGACGCTTCCCGCCCGGGTTACCCCGGGCGGGGCGGCTCGGGTGACCGAGCCGGCGAAGCCGTCTACTCCGTCGTCTTGATGGCGGTGGGGAATTGGATGCTCAAGCTCACGGTGACCATGCTGGTGAAGTGGAATTCGCGATCCTTGTCGTCCACCTTGGTGTCGGGGAACGCCTCATCCGTACCTAGCCCGTGGTTGTCGAAGCCCGAAGTATTCCACTCGAAGGGCAGGGCGCGCCACTCCGCGCCGAAGCCGAGGAAGTCCGACGGGTAGAAATTCAAGCCGAGGCCGAACGTCGGCGCGATGGCCATGCGGCTCTCGAGGCCGAAGGTTTGGGCGCAGTTGGTGGTGCACTGCTTGCGCTCCTTGACCCCGATCGCCGCGACGCCGGCGAAGAAGTTCACGTCGGTGTCCACGAAGAGCTCGGCGAACAGCGCCAGCTTGCCGCGGAACGGCACGACCGTGACCTGCGGCGCCGCGACCCACTGGATCTGGGCGAGCTGGTCCTCGGTGAGGTCGCCCCGCGTCAGGTTGACCCTGGTCAGCTGGCACGCCTTCGTGAACGGCCGGTCGGCGCAGCCGCGGTTGTCGATCGCGACGCGCTGGAGCTCGTCCGTCAGCCCGGTGTTGTACTGGAACCCGTAGCCGCCCCAGGCGCCGATGCCGAACCAGTCGGTGAGGTGGTAGGTGAGGCGCAGCCCCGGCATGATCGTCCGCCGGTACTCGTCCAGGAGCGTGAACGACGCGCCTGGAGCGACCTCAAACCGTCCGTCACGGTGGAGCCGGAGCTTCCGCACGGCGGGCGCACCGGCCAGGGGGCCCGTCAGCTGGATCTCCTGCGCCTCCGCGGGCGCAGCCGTCATCAGAAGTGCACAGCCGGTCAGCCCTGCAACCACGGTGCAGAGGCTTTGGACGAATCGACGCATCATGCCTGTCCCCGTCTTTGGCTGAATCATCCCATGTCTCGCGCTCGGCGTCGGCGCGTCTCCACGTCCAAAGGCCTTACTTCGGCAGCCGGTATTCCCAGGAGAACGGCAGGAAGACCGAGAACCCGACCTGTGCCTGTACGTTGTTGGTGAAGCTCTTCCCCTCGGCGAGCCACGTGCTCTTGTCCTGAGGGCTCTGCGCGACGCTGGGGTTCTCGAGCTCGTCGAAGAAGATGTAGTCGCTGACCTCGGCCATGGCCGCGAACCAGCGGTTGAAGAAGATGCGGAGGCCCCCGCCGACGTGGAAGGCGAGCTTGGGCTTCCAGTTGAAGGTGCGGTTGTCCGGATCGACGACGGCGATGGGCCGCGTCGAGATCGCGCCGACGCCGCCCAGCACGAAGAAGTCGTAGTGGAAGATGAAGTCGCTGAACCCCGCGAACTTGCCGTACGCGGGGACGTACGTGAAGTTCGCGTTCGCGTTCCACTGATACTCGGTGATCGGCTCACCGATACGCGCCGCCCTGCTCGTCTGGAAGTTGAAGTCCGACGGCGTGTTGAGGCCGGCGTACCAGTTGCCGTTGACCCCGATCGCGAGGACGTTGGTGAGGTACCAGTTGATCGCGAGCCCCGGACCGTTGTGCCCGACGAACTGGTCGTTCATCGTCAGCCCGAAGTACGGGTTCACCTCGAAGCGGTGGTAGCGCAGCGCGTAGATCTGCTGCACCGCGTAGGTCTCCGGGTTGAGCTCCTTCGCCGCTTCCTTATTCAAGTCGATCGTGGGACACGCCGAAGGGTCGATCTTACAGATGTCCCCAAGCCCCGCCTCATCGCCGCCCTCGCCCTCGGCCGGAGCCGCGGGGGCCTCCGCCGGCTCCGTGCCCTCGGCAGGAGTCTCTGGCTCGTCGAGGTTAATTTCCTTGGGTTGCTCTTTTGGCTGAGCCGACGCCGTGAGCGGCACCGCGACCAGCGCAGCCGCAACGAGAAGCCCCACGCGAGCCTGGTTCATCGCCATCCCTTCCGAAGTCCGTGCGATGCGAGCGATCGATCGCCCAGGTAGTACAGCTTTCTAACTACGCGAATTCATTAATTAATTCGGTCAACCGCCAAGCCCGACGGACTATATCACGCCGAAAATAAAAGGATCAACAACCAAATCCGTTTGCCTTGGGCGACCGGTCGAGCCCCCGGACGGCGCGCGCCCGGGGGACTCGCGCCGACCGGCAAATTCACTGCACAATCGCCGCCGGCCCGGATCCGCCGTTGCTTGCGCGGGCCGAGGTGCCGGCTCCTGACGGTCCAGCCGGCGCGGGCGAGGCGGTCCGAGGGATCGGACCATCGCCCATTTCTTTGACCGATGTCGAGGGGAGTGATTGGGAGGTGAGGTCGAGATCGCTCGCCGTGAGGCGCCGCGCTCGTCAGGCGGCCGCGTCCTCGGCGCCGCTCGGGCGGCCGAGCATCGCCTCGACGAACTCGTCGGGCTCGAACTCGCGGAGGTCCTCGGCGCGCTCGCCGATGCCGACGTAGCGGACGGGGAGCCCGTGCTCGGCGCAGATGCCGAGGATGACGCCGCCCTTCGCGGTGCCGTCGAGCTTCGTCAGCACGATGCCGGTGATGGGCAGCGCCTCCTTGAAGAGCGCGGCCTGCTGCATGGCGTTCTGTCCGTTCGTGGCGTCGAGCACGAGCAGCGTCTCGTGAGGCGCCCCCTCCATCGCCTTGTTCATCGTGCGCGCGACCCGGGCCAGCTCCTCCATGAGGTTCGTCTTCGTGTGCAGCCGGCCGGCGGTGTCGGCGAGCACGACGTCGGCGCCCGTCTCCTTCGCCTTCTGGATCGCGTCGAAGATCACGGCGCCCGGGTTCGCCCCGTCCTTGCCGCGCACGACCTCGCAGCCCACGCGCTTGCCCCAGACGTTGAGCTGCTGCACCGCCGCCGCGCGGAACGTGTCGCCCGCGGCGAGCACCACCGTCCGGCCCTCGGCCTTGAGCTGCGTCGCGAGCTTGCCGATCGTGGTCGTCTTGCCCACGCCGTTCACGCCGACCACCATCACCACGGTGGGCTGCGTCTTCAGCGACAGCCCGCCGCCGGCGCCGACGCGCAGGATCCGCTTCGCGTGCTCGCGCAGCGCGTCCCAGACCTTGTCGGTGTCGGCGAGCTCGTTGCGGCTGAGCGCCGAGCGGATCTCGTCGAGGAGGAGCTCCGTCGTCTTCACGCCGACGTCCGAGGTGAGCAGCACCTCTTCGATCTGCTCGACGACGTTGGGATCGATCTCCTTCTTGCCGGCGAACAGCGCCTTGAGGCGGCCGAAGAAGCCCTCTCGCTCCCGCACCTTCGTGAGGCCCTTGCGGAGCCCCTCGACGTCGCGCTTGCGCGCGCCCGGGGGCGTCGTCTCCCGCGCCGGCCTCGCGGGGGCCGGCTTCTCCGCGGGCGCCTCGACCACGGGCGCGGCGACGGGCGGCGCCTCCGCGACCGCGGGCTCGGGCGGCAACGCCCGGGCGGAGGGCGGCGGGACGGCGGGCACCTCGACGGGGAAGGGCGTCGCCGCGGGCGGCTCCTCCTGCGGCGCGGGCTCCTTCGCCTTCGCCGGAGGCTCTTCCTCCGCCGGAGGCTTCTTCTGGACGCGCGGCTTGTCGGCCGGCTTTTCCGCCGGCTTCTCGGTGGGCCGCTTCGCCTTCTCCGGGAGCTTCTTCGGTTCGGGGGGCGCTGCGATCTCGGGGGGCGGCGCCTTCTTCGTGACGAAGTAGACGATCGCCGCCACCACGACGAGGCCGACGATAATTAGGGCGATTTCCACGTTGGCGTTCTCCGGCGAGGGAGCCGACTATATGGGACGCACCCCATACGTCAACGTGCGCTCGCGCGGTCGCCCGATCCAGCCAGCGAAACGGCAGGTCGGCGCGGCGTCGGGGCCGCCGCCGCGCGCCCCGAGCGCTCGGCTCACGGGGCGAGCTGCGAGACGCCGGGCTTCGGCTCCGACGCGCCGAGGTCCTGCTCGAGCCGCTCGTCGACGGGATCGGGGCCGAAGGCGGCGTGCTCGATCCGGGTCGCCCACAGCTCGACCTCGCGCTGCTGGACCCTGCTCGCCACGCGGCGCACGTGCCCGGGCGTCGGCTCCGGCGGCCCCTCGAACGGCGCCCCCTGCCGCCGCGCCCACCGGACGAGGCGATCGAGCACGGCGCGGCGCCGCGTGACCAGCGCGATGCCCAGCCTGCTCGGCGGCGGGAGCGCCTGCTCGTAGCTGCTGTGCGTCGGCGCGCGCACGACGAGCTTCGCGTCGTTCCGGTACGGCGCCTCGATCGAGAACTCGCCGGCGTCGTCGGTCACGGCGCGCGCGACGACGCCGCTGCCGTCGAACGCGGGCACGACGATCGTGAGCTCGGCCTGCGCGATGGGCGCGCCGTCGTGCGCGTCGGCGACGGCGCCGCGCCAGCCGGTCGCGTCGTCGATCGACCCGACGATCCGCACGCCCGCGCGGCCGGGCGGCGCGGCGGGCTTCTCGTCGGCCGCGCCGGCGGCCGCGCGCTTCGGAGCGCGCCGCCAGCCGCCGAGCACCCAGCCCGCGATCGCGAGGACGGCGGCGCCGAGCGCGAGCTGCCGCCACACCCCGGGGCCCGCGACGGGGACGTCGATCGCGAGCTCGGCGCCGGGGATCCACCACGGGGCGGCGGGAACGTAGCGGAGCGACAGCGGCACCGTCCCCTCGCGCTCGGCGGTGAACGCGGCGATCACCCGCGCCTTGCCGGCGACCACCGCCGCCGCGCCCACCGGCTCGCCCGCGCGCAGCGCCTCGACGACGCCGCCGTCGACCGCGCCGCCGGACGAGCGCACGTCGACGTCGATCGGCACGCCGTCCTCCGCGCGCGCCGGCTCGACCGGGTGCGAGAGCGCGAGCGTGACCTGCGCGTACCGGACGACGCCCTGGCTGACGCTCGCCTTCGCGAGCGCGGCGGTCCCCTCGAAGCGCGCGCGCAGCGCGCCCTGCCCGGCGCCGCCGAGGCCCTCGGTCGCGAGCTCGAACCGCGCCCGGCCGTCGCCGCCGGTGGGCGCCTCCGCGAGCCGCGTGCCGCGATCGTCCTCGAGCACGACGGCGAGCCGCTCGCGCTCGAACGGCGCGCCGCCCGCGGCGCCGCTGCGATCGATCCGGAGCGCCACGGTGACGTTGACCGTCGGGCGATCCAGATCGATCGCGTCCACCGGCGGATCGAACCGGAGGATCACCGGCGCGAGCGGGGCCGCGTGCGTCTCGATCGGGACCTTCGCCTCGGACGGCTCGTAGAGCTTCCCTCCCGGGAAGCGGACGCGCAGCGTCGCGTTCGCCAGCGTCGCGCGCCCCCGGAGGCAGAACGTGCCCCGCGCGTCGGTCGTGATCGCGTATCCTCCCTGCGAGGCGCGGTGCTCTCGAACGCGCGCCGCGCCGCCCTCCGCGCACCCCTCCGCCTGCGGAAGATCCACGGGGGCGCCGCCGCTCGTGACGGCGTCGATGGAGAGCGGCGCCTCCGCGACCGGGCTCCGCGCGTCGTCGATGACGCTGCCGCGCACGACGAACCCGTCGGGCTCGGTCCACGCGACGGCGTCGATCTGCGCGCTCCCCCGCACATGGATGCGGAGCGGCGCGCCTCGCGTCTGCGCGTGCGCCGGGGGCGCCGCGACGAGCGCGGCCGCCGCGACGAGCGCCGCCTTCAGGCATCGTCTCAAGCCACGCATCTCCCGAACGCCTCCGGCGAGCTCCTCGTCATGGTCGCGCATTATTCGTCACGCGGGCCGAGCCCGGGCAAGGGGAAGCGGATCCGCGGCAGCTCCGAGCTCGAGCTCGCCCGGCGCGCGGCGGCGAGAGCGGGCGGCGAGGGCGAGCGAGGACGTACGCGGACGTGAGCGGACGTGCACGCGACGCGCCGACAGGACGTCGGCAGAGCGCCGGGGAGACGGGTAGATAAGTGGATGATGATGTCGTGTTCACCCTGAAACCCAACGTGTTTCGCGCCTTGAAGCGCCGCGGGCAGGCGGCGTCAAACCGTCCAGTTCGGTGGCAACGAGGAGCGAGCGAATGCAAGGCAAAAGTGCGAGCGTGTGCGCACCAAATTTCGAGTGCAGGTCCGCAGATCGGATCGCCACGGCGGCGATGCGCTCGTGTATCGTCGAACGTGGAATGCGTCGGCCCTTTCCTGCGCTCGTGTTGCTGGTTGTGACGCTCGTACTCTCGCTGATGCCGACGAGGAGCTACGCGGATCAGCGTACGAGCCACTTCGCCGAGCAGCTCAAGACCAACGACGACTACCGCGTCCGGACGCAGGCGGCGCTCGCGCTCGGCGCGTCGGGGGACGACGCCGCCGCGAAGCCGCTCTGCGACGCCCTGACGGACGCCAACGCTTCCGTCAGGGTCGCGGCGGCCGCGGCGCTCGGCAGGCTGGGCAAGCCCGCGGGGCTCGCGTGCCTGCAGCGGGCCGAGGGCCGGGAGCAGACGCCGGCCGTCAAGTCGCAGATGCAGAAGTCGATCGCGACGCTGTCCGCCGGCGGCGGGGGCGGCCCGTCGCAGCCGCCTCCGCCGGGCGCCGACACGAAGTACTACGTGGCCATCGAGATCACGAACAAGAGCGGCCGCCCCGAGTCCGAGATCGAGCCGCTCGTGCGCGCCGCGATGCAGGAGAAGATCCTCTCGAAGGCCGGCTACGCGGTGGCCCCCAAGGGCGAGACGCTCGCCCAGGGCAAGAAGATTCTGAACGGCAAGAAAATGAAGGGCTTCTACCTGCTCGCGACGGTCGAGCCCGCCGTGTACCAGGGCGGCAACCTCACCCAGGTGGTCCGCGTCAGCATGTGGACCTATCCGTCCAAGTCGCTCCAGGGCGAGTTCGCGCCCAAGCTCACGCAGAGCGGCACCCCGAAGAAGGACGTCCAGAGCGAGAACATCCTGATGAAGATGTGCGTCGAGAACGCGGTCGAGACCTTCCAGAAGGTCGCCGCCTCGCTGTGACGCACCATCGCGGCTCGACATCGGCTTTCCCCGTGCCTCACGACCCTTGTCATCTCCAGCCAGCTTCGAGGATCCCATGAGCGACGCTTCCAGCACGGCCCCGCAGACCTCCGCGCCGGAGGTCAGAGCGCGCTACCAGCGGAGCGCGCGGAACTACCTGCTCGATCAGAAATTCCAGCTGAAATACACGGGGTTCCTCGTGGGGATCAGCCTCGCGCTCTCCGTGGCGCTCGGGATCCTCCTCTGGAACGCCAGCTCGAAGATCATCGAGCAGAGCCGCACCGCCGTGCAGCAGGGGCAAGAGACCGTCCGTCAGGGTCAGGAGACCGTCAAGCGCGGCCAGGAGGTGCTCGTCCAGAGCCGCCGGGTCAGCGAGGTCGTCGCGATGAACATCGCGAAGGAGTACAAGGACGACCCCGAGCTGGCGAAGACGTTCGGCGAGGCGGCGCAGCGCGACGAGAACAAGCTCAAGGACGAGCAGGCGCGGCTCGAGCGCGACGCGGCGTCGCTGCAGCAGCGCGCCGAGGCGCTCGAGCGGCAGGCCGCCGAGGTCGCGGACAACCAGCAGATGCTGCTCCGCCTCATCGTCGCGCTGCTGTCGCTGCTCGTCCTCGGCGTCGGCGTGGCGGGCATCGTCTTCACGCACAAGATCGCCGGCCCGATCTTCAAGATGAAGCGGCTGCTCCGCCAGGTCGGCGAGGGCAAGCTGGTCGTGCGCGAGCGCTTGCGGAAGGGCGACGAGCTCCAGCACTTCTTCGAGGCGTTCGAGAAGATGGTCGAGGATCTGCGGGCGCGCCAGCAGGCCAAGATCGCGAAGATGGACGCGATCCTCACGAAGCTGGAGACCGACGCGCACGCGCAGAAGGGCTCCGCCGAGATCGACCCCGACGGCATCGCGCAGCTCAAGCGCCTCCGCACCGAGATGCAAGAGCAGCTCGACGCGTGACCCGCCCGCGCGCGCCCCGAGCGGCGCGCGCCTCCTCGAGCAGCCTCGCAGCGGCTCGAAATCGATCCGAAATCAACCCCGAAAATCGAAGCGCGCTAGAAGGCAGCTTTGATGAGCTCGACGGCGGCCTCTCCGTTCGGGAGGAACGTCACCGACGCGGCGTCGAAGCGCATCCGCTCGACGCCGCGCACGCGCGAGAAGCGGGCGCGCCAGAGCTGCTCTCCGGCGCGCCGCACGCGCGCTCGCTTGCCCGCGTCGATGCTGTCGAGGGCGCGGACGTACGAGCCGGCGCCGCGCGTCCGCACCTCGATGATCGCGATGACCGGGCCGTCCCGCGCGATCACGTCGATCTCCAGGCGGCCGACCCGCGCGTTGCGCGCGACCACCTCCATCCCTCGCGCCGCTAGGTAGGCGACGACGGCGTCTTCCGCGCGCGCCCCGAGCGCTCTCCGCGCATCCACCGGCGGAGCCGCAGCGGGCGCGATCGCCGCTCGGCGAGACGACGCTCCACCGGGGTCGCCGCGCTCTTCGACGCCCGCGGCGCGCGCGCCTCCCGCGAGCCCGCCGTCGCGCGTCGCGCGGACCGGCGGTTCGCCAGTGCGCGACGCGCGCGCCGGTCGCCCCGGCGGCGAGCCGTCGTGTGAGCCAGAACCGTCGCTGGAGGGGAGGGCGCCGCCGGCCTGATCGACCGGCGCACGCCGAGGGCTGCGCGAGGCGCGGCGGCCCGTCACCCGATGCCTAGAAGCCTGCGCACTGGTCCGAGTTGACACGGCCGGGCACGTCGGCGCACTCCCCCTCGCTCTCGAACTGCGAGTCCTGCTTGATGCAGTACTTGCCGGTGAGGAGCGGGTCCCCGAGCCCGACGTTCGGGCGGATCTCGGAGCAGCTGAAGCCCTGCGGGCACTCGCAGAAGTTGAAGTTCGGATCGTCCGGCTCCCCCTCGGCCACGCCGCACCGGCAGGAGCAGTACACCGCCTGCTGTGCGTTCCGTTGCGAGTCGGGGGCGCACTGGCCGCAGACGGGCGAGGCGACGGGATCCTCGGTCCCCGGCACGCAGCAGATCTTGCCCGCGTTGTTCGCTGCTGAGTCGGTCGGGTCCTGGCAGCCGACGAACTTGCCCTCGCCGTTCAGGGGGCGGCACACGTGCGCTTTGCACATGCCGTCCGTGTCGCAGCTCCAGCCCTCGCCGTAGCAGTCGTCGTTGGTCTGGCACCGGCAGTCCTGGTTCCCGGCGCAGTTCGGCGGCTCGACCGCCCCGGACAGGACGCACTCGCCCTTGTCGCCGCAGGACGCCGCGTTGTTCGGATCGCAGGGCGATGGCGCCTCCTGGCCGAGCGGGCAGCTCACGCGCCCCTGGAAGTGGTTCACCAGGCAGATCCGCGTCTGGCACTGGAAGGACCGCGATTCGATGTTCTCTTCCGTCACCTTGAAGCCAGCGAACTGCGGATCGTACTCGTCTTCGGGCAGACAAGGGTCGCCCACGCCGCCGCTTTCACATGCGGCGGGCAGGCTCGCCATAGCGACGACGCTGAGCAGGCCGAGCAGGCCGGACAGAATGGAACGGGTCATCAGAACGTGCTCCTTCGGCGGCGGTGCGCGCCATCGCCTCGGCAGAAGGCGCGCGGACGGGAGGCAAGAAAACGCTCAAGTCGAGGTGCTCAAAGGCACAACGTCAGCGGTTGGACCCTAGACGAAGCGCGCCTTGAGCGTCAACAGCCGGATGGGGCGCGCCCCGCCGAGGTGGGGGGCCGTCGCCGGCGCGCAGCGTTCGACCCCCGCGCCCGGCGGTCCCTTGGCAGGGGGGTGGCCACACCGCCGCGGCGCGACGCCGGCGTGGCGTTCCGGTGTAGGAAGCGGCGCCGCAGCTCTTCGATAATTCCACCCTCGACTGCTACGCAGTGCGCAACCCCAAGGTCGACGCGGCGCCCGGTGTCCGAGGCCGGGAATGTAGCGCAGGCCCATGCCCGGCATCGCTTGACAAGCCGCGCGCCACAATCCTACCATCCCCCGCCACACGCAAGTATCCGTTGATTCTCATTGAACTTTTTGGTTCTCGACCGAGCTGCCTCGGGGGTCTACGGCGCGCGCTTCCGGTGTGTGGAGCCGCGAACGGGGCGAAGGGGCCACGATCTTTACGTCGCCGAAAGCGAGGAACGACGATGCGGAACCGGCTGGCGAGTATCTGCCTTGTAGCTTCTGCCCTCTTGCTCTCCCCCGCCGTGGGGCGCGCGCAGGCCGGCAAGGGTAAGCCCGTCGCGGCTGAAAAGGCGGACGCCAAGGGCGGCACGAAGCCCAACAAGGAGATCAACCTCGACGAGGATGCGGGCCCCGTGACCGCGGGCCAGATGACGGAGGAGGCGGCGCAGGCGAAGCGGCTGTTCGACAGCGAGCGGTGGAGCGACGCCGCGCGGCAGCTGAAGCGCGTCGTCGACGGCGACACGGGGGACGACGAGGGCAACCGCCAGATCGCGCAGTACCACCTCGCGATCGCGCTGTACCGGCTGCAGTTCTACCAGGCGAGCTATGCGATCTTCTCGCAGATCGCCGACAAGCCGAACCACCTCAAGTTCAACGAGACGCTGCTCTGGCTGTCCAAGCTCGCGACGCAGCTCCCCGAGCCGGCGGACATCATCGAGCGCGTCGGCAAGTACAAGACCGAGCAGATCGCGCGGTTCAACAACCCCCAGCAGCGCGACCTCTACTGGCAGCTCAACTACCTGCTCGGCCGCTACAAGTACCGGAACCGGAACTACGAGGAGGCGATCGCCCTCTTCGCGAAGGTCGACCCCAACAGCAAGTACTACGTCCAGGCCCAGTTCTTCAGCGGCATCTCGTACGTGCAGCTGCGCAAGTCGGTGCCGGCGGTCAAGTCGTTCCAGCGGATCGTCCAGGCGATCGACGAGGGCGTCGAGGGCGTCGAGGACGAGGCGCGCATGCGCGACCTCGCGTTCCTCTCGATGGCGCGCACCTACTACTCGGCCTCGGTCCGCCTCGACGACAACAACGTCCCGACGATCGACGCCGCGAAGCTCTCCGCCGCCGTCAAGTACTGGAACCGCGTCGACGTCGCGAGCGAGTACTGGCTGGACAGCCTCTTCGAGCAGTCCTGGGCGTACTTCATGGCCGGCCTGTATCCGCAGGCGCTCGGCAACATCCACACGATCGAGTCGCCCTACTTCCCGAACTCGTTCTATCCCGAGGCCGACATCCTGAAGGCCGTCGTCTCCTTCACGATCTGCCAGTACGGCGACGCGACGACGATCGTCGCGAAGATGAAGAAGAAGTACGAGCCGATCAAGAAGGAGCTCGAGTCGATCCTGAACCGGTTCCAGGGGGAGGGGAACGAGGAGCGCTTCTTCCAGTTCCTCAAGGACGTGAGCGCCGGCAAGGCGAACCTGTCGCCGACGGTCCGCCCGATCGTCGAGAACGCGCTCTCGGATCGCCAGCTCCGCCGCAACATGGAGTACGTGCGCGTGCTCGATGAGGAGGGGGAGCGGTTCAAGAAGGCGCCCGTCAACTTCCGCAACTCTCCGGTGGGCAGCGAGGTGACCGACGCCCTCGAGTTCGCGCGGAGCCTCGCGATCCGGAACGCCGGCACGCTCGGCCGGGAGCGCTACCAGCGCAACCTCGACGAGCTCAACGAGCACCTCCGCGACTCGTCGAAGATCCTCATCGACATCACCGCGGCCGAGCGGAACAAGCTCGACCAGCAGGTCGTCAGCGGCCAGCTCTCGAAGGAGGACGCGCTCACGTACGGCGTCGTCAAGCCCGACGATGAGCACGTGCTGTGGCCGTTCGACGGCGAGTACTGGCGCGACGAGCTCGGCTTCTACCGGCAGGTCGTGACGTCGAAGTGCAGCAAGTGAGAGATTTCTTAAACGTTTGCCCCGCGGCTTGGGACCGCGGGGCAGGGAGCGCTTCCTCACGGGGGTCCGTGGCGGAGGGACGGAGATGGAGATGAAGCAGTCGAAGTTCGGTGTACTGCATGCGCTCCGCGCGGCGGCAGGCACGCTGGCCGTGGCGGCGTGCGCCGTCACGACGAGCCCCGCGTCGGCGGCCGACGCATGCATCACGCAGCCCGCGAAGGACGCGATCGCCGCGTGTCCGGGCGGCAAGCTGCAGGTGTCGGCGGGCAAGAAGCCGCAGGTCAGCTTCAAGTCGGCCCCCACGGGCATCCAGCTGAAGAAGCGCGACGACCTGACGAAGCCGGCCAACCCGACCGCGTCGCAGGCCTCGGCGCAGCGCGACGAGCGGCGCAACCGCCTCGCCCCGAAGGTGAGGAGCCTGCTGATCACCGAGATCCAGGGCCTCGAGAGCCTGTACGCCTCGACGCCGAAGAACGCGCCGGATCGGCCGAAGCTGATGCGGCGCCTGGCCGAGGGGTACGTCGAGCTGGAGTCGGCGGCGTTCCGCGACAAGACCGAGGGGCAGATCAAGGCGGACGAGGCCAAGCGGAAGAACCCGAAGGCCGTCGCCGGGATCCAGGCCGAGGTCGGCAAGGCCGACAAGATCCTCGCCGCCGCGCGGAAGAGCGCGATCAAGTACTACACGCAGCTCAAGACGCAGTACCCGAAGTACTGCCAGAGCACCAACGCGTCCGACCCCGCGAAGAGCACGGGCTGCACGGACGAGGTCCTCTACTACCTCGCGTACGAGTACGAGCAGGCGCAGCAGCTCGAGGACGCGCGCAAGGTCTACTTCGAGCTCATCAAGAACTGGCCCAACTCGAAGTACATCCCCAACGCGTACCTCGCGTTCGGCGAGCTCTTCTTCAACGAGGCGCAGGGTGACCCGTCCAAGTGGGACCTGGCCGAGCAGTCGTACGTCAAGGTCACCCAGTACCCGCCGCCCGAGAACAAGGTCTGGGGCTACGCCCATTACAAGCTCGGGTACGTCTACTGGAACAAGGGCGACTTCGCCCGCGCCATCAGCGAGTTCAAGAAGACGATCGAGTACGGCCAGCAGTTCCAGCAGATGCCGAACGCGGCCCAGCTCGCGGTCTCGGCGCGGCGCGACATCATCCCGGTCTACGCGCTCGCGGGCGACCCGCGGAAGTCCCACGACTTCCTCCGGCCGCTCAGCGGCGACTCGAGCGGCAGCTCCGAGAAGACGTTCAAGATGATGGACGACCTCGGGCAGAACTACCTCGACACCGGTCATTACAAGGAGGGCATCGAGCTCTACACCGACCTGATGACCCGCGATCGGGGCCCGAAGTACTGCGTCTACCAGGGCCACATCGCCGAGGCGACGCTCGCCATGAAGTCTGGCAACAAGGACCAGATCATGGACGTGCTCGGGCGCCAGCTCGACGTCCACAACAAGTTCCTGGGCGAGGGGCACCCGGCGGACGCCAAGCTGAAGTGCTCCAACATCACCGCCGGCCTGATGACCGAGACGGCGATGGCCTGGCACCTCGAGGCGGTGGGCTCGGGCGGCGTGCGCGGCACCGGCGACAAGAAGACGATGCAGCTGGCCGCGCAGCTCTACGACAAGGTCGTCAACAACTTCAAGCAGGAGCAGTTCGCCAAGTTCGAGTTCCCCCGCATCCTGAAGGAGGACTGGCCGAACATCTTCAAGATCAAGTACGCGATGGCCGACCTTCTGTACTTCCAGAAGGACTGGGCCAAGTGCGGCCCCGCCTTCGACTCGGTCGTGGCGGAGGACCCGAACGGCCCGCAGGCAGCGGAGGCCGCGTACGCCTCGGTGCTCTGTTACCAGAACATCTACACCGAGACCCACAAGGACGGCTCCCACCTCAAGGGGTCCGGCAACCTCCCCGACGGGGGGGGGACGGGCAAGAAGGGCGAGAAGGACAAGAAGGCGGACAAGGCGAAGTTCCAGCCCAAGGAGTTCAGCGACAGCCAGAAGGGCATGATCACCGCCTTCAACCGCTACGTCTGCTACATCAAGCCCGCCGCGAACGACAAGGAAGCGCAGGAGCAGTACGTCGAGGTGAAGTACGCGCGCGGCCGCACGTACTTCGAGGCGCAGCACTGGGAAGAGGCGGCGCTCGCGTTCCGTGACGTGGCGCTGAACCACGCCGACAAGGAAGTCGGCATCTACGCGTCCCAGCTCTACCTCGAGTCGCTCAACGTCCTCGGCGCGAACATGGACCCGCCGCGTCCGTCTTGTTACGACGACATGGCCGCGGACGTGCCCAAGTTCATCGACCTCTACTGCAAGGGCGGCAAGGAGAAGGAGAACGCCGAGCAGTGCGGCATCCTGATCCGCATCCAGCGCGACATCGAGCGCCTGCGCGCCCAGAAGCTTGTCGAGGCGGCGGACGCGTCCGGTGGCGTCGAGGCCCTCAAGAACTACGAGAAGGCCGCCGTCGCTTACATGGAGATGTGGAAGAAGTACGGCGAGGCCGCCTGCGAGGCGAAGCAGCCCGCGTGCGAGAAGAGCGAGGAGGTCCTCTACAACGCCGCGAAGGCGTTCCAGGCCGCCCGCCTCATCGCCAAGTCGATCGCGGCTCGTAAGATCCTGCTCGACCCGAGGTACAACCTCCACAACACCGAGCTGGCGAAGACGTCGATCTACGAGATCGGCGGCAACTACCAGGCGATCGCGGTCTACGACGAGGCGGCGAGCTGGTACGAGCGCTACGCCCGCGAGAACCCGAAGGGGGAGAAGGCCGCGGAGGCGCTCCAGGACGCGGTCGTGCTGCGGCTCGGCCTCGGCCAGGAGGACCAGGCCATCAAGGACGCCGACCTCTTCAACAAGAACTACGGCAAGGCGAAGCCCGCGCAGACCGCGCAGATCGCGTTCGCGATCGGCGCGCACTACATCGACCGCGAGGACTGGGATCAGGCGCGCAGGCGGCTGTCGACGGCGATGCCGCAGATCGACCGCAACGCGACGTTCGACGTCCAGGTGCAGGCGCACGCGATGTACGCGCGCGTCCTCCTGCAGACGAAGAGCGTGACCCCGGCGAACGGCGAGTACAACAAGGTCCGCGGTTACTGGAAGGACCCCGCGGCCGCGATGAAGAAGCTCGACGCGATCGGCGGCGAGGAGCCGGAGAAGCTGCGCCGGCTCGGCAAGGTGCTGACCGCGGTGGGCGAGGCCTACTTCCACTTCGCCGAGCAGAAGCGGAAGGACGTCGATAAGATCAAGTTCCCCGAGTACAAGGGCGCCGGGAACCGCGAGGACGTCCTCAAGCACATCAACACCAAGGTCGCGGACTGGGTGAAGAAGAAGCGCCCGGCGATCGAGGCGGCCGACGCGGAGTACCAGAAGATCCTCAAGCTGGAGCCGACGCCTCCGCCGAAGTGGGTCATCGCCGCCGGCGCGCGCGTCGGTCAGATGTGGGGCAAGTTCGTCGCCGAGTTCCGCGCCGCTCCCATCCCCAAGGAGTGGAAGGGGCACGGCATGGTGCCGGGCACCGACGTCTCGTACGACGAGATCCGGGGCGAGTACTACTCGCGCCTGGACGAGGCGAGCGAGCCGCAGAAGCAGATGGCGAAGGGCGCGTTCAAGACCTGCCTCGACCTGTCGGTGAAGTACCAGTACTTCGACGATTACTCCCGCACCTGCGAGGTGTGGCTGTCGAAGAACTACGGCGCCGAGTACCACCTCATCGACGAATTCCGCGGCTCTCCGTCGCGGGTCAACTCCGGCCTGAGCGATCGTCCTGCGCCGCTGAACCTCGACGGGACGCCCTTCCGCGAAGCGCCGACCGTCACGGACAAGCCGGCGGCGGCGGCGGGCAAGGAAGAGGGTGAGGACAAGAAGGCGGCGCCCGGCGGCTCGAAGGAAGGCTCGGCGCTCGATCGGGCCACGACCCGACCCAGGAAGTGATGGAGCGAAACATGAGAAGCTTCACCTCATTGGCAGCGGTTGCGGTGCTCCTCCTGGCCGCAACGGGTTGTGGCGGCGGGAGCGTCAGCGGTACGTCTCGCGCGGCGAAGGATCCGACGACCGGCAAGGAGATCACCGACAGCAAGGGCAACGCCGTGTCGGTCGCGGCGGCCAACAAGTTCAAGACCGCCATGGACGCCATGGTCCAGCACGACAAGGCGGGCGACTGGAACGAGGCGACCTGCAGCTCGACGGCCCAGCTGTTCCTCGACGCGGCGGACGAGCAAGGAGACGCGACGTTCGCGGAGGCCATCTACAACGCGGGGCTCGCGTACCAGCGTTGCAAGAAGGACTCGGAGGCGAAGAAGTACTTCCAGCAGGCGCTCCAGAAGAACCCGAAATTCCACCCGGCGCGGGTCCAGGTGGCGCTCTACAACCTGGCGGAGTCGGGCGAGAGGAACCTCGACGCGGCGATCAGCGAGATGCGCCAGGCCGCCGTCGTCGACGCCCAGTACAAGAATGTCGAGGCGCTCGTGCACCTCGCGCTCCTGTACATGAAGCGCGGCAACAACGTCGCCGACAACGACGGCCCCAACGACTTCCAGCGCGCGAAGCGGTACATCCAGAGCGCGCTGGCGGTCGACGACGCCTTCATGCCGGCGTTCAACCAGCTCGCCATCTACTACCTGGAGACGGCGAAGCAGAAGGCGGGCCGGAAGTCGGGCAAGGCGGTCGCGACCAACGTCAGCAAGCAGAAGAAGATCGACACGCAGGCGCTGGAGCTCGCGGCGCTGGTCTGCTCTCAGGCCATCCGCAAGAACCCGAACTACGCGCCGATCCACAACACTGCGGGCATGATCCAGGTCGAGCTCGCGAACCTGAACGGCGCCGTGCAGGAGTTCAACATCGCGAGGAAGCTCGACCCGACCTTCTACGAGGCGCAGATGAACTACGCGGCGGTGAACCTGCAGTTCCGCGGGTTCCAGCAGGCGGAGGAGGCGTACCGCGCGGCCCTGAAGATGCGTCCGAACGACTACGACGCTCACCTGGGGCTCGCGCTCGCCCTGCGCGGTCAGATCGACGACTCGAACTTCGACAACATGGTGGCGGCCGCCAGCGCCGAGCTCGACGCCGCCAAGAAGCTCGCCCCCGAGCGCCCCGAGACCTACTACAACGAGGCGATCCTGACCCAGGAGTACAAGGCGAAGTCGGGCGGCAAGTCCGCCGAGGGCGCCCTCATGTCGGCGAAGGGTCTGTTCGGCCAGTTCATCCAGAAGGCGGGCGCCAATGCCGAGTTCGCCGACGCGGTGAAGCGGTCGAAGGAGCGCATGGAGGAGATCGATCAGATCATCGCCTTCAACAAGCAGACCGAGGCCGAGCGCAAGGCGGCCGAGGCCGACATGAAGACGAAGGAAGCCGAGCAGGAGGCCGCTGCCGGGAGCGAGGGCGAAGGGGGAGAAGGGGCGACTCCGGCTCAGTAGGCAGCAGGAGCCTTGTCTCAGAGGCTGTCGGATGAGCGCCGCGAGCGGTCCGAGCCGCCAGGGAGAGCTCGCTCGGGACACTGAAGGTTTCCGAGCGAGCTCAACCGGCATGCCTGGCCGTGCAGCGGCGCGTCAGACAGCGCGTCGAGCCCCCTTCTCTCCCTGACGTAAAGAGAAGGGGGTTCGGCGTTTTCGTCGCAACGCTCTGGGAACCTTGGGTGAATTCGGTTGTCGAGGCGAGCGTGGGTCATGCTCTCCGTCGCACCGATGGCATGCGAAGCTGGTTGACCGGCCGCCGTGGTAGGCGGTACAATGGCACTGTAACCGCGTCGGAACATTGTCAGGAGGCTGGAATGAGAGGGTTGACCCGATTGGGTGCGGGAGTCGTGGCTGCCGTTCTTACGAGCGTGGTCGCCTCATCGGCGTTCGCGCAGGCCGCTCAGGGCGGCGGCGGCGGGAAGAAGGAAGAGGGCTACGGGTACGAGTTCTCCGACGATCCGCTGAACGCCGGCGGATTCGGCCCCAACGACGCCACCATCCGCGTGCGGCCCGGCCCCGTCCGGACGACGCTGATCCGGCCCCGTACCTCGTTCGTTCCGGAGATGCTCAAGTCGGTCGAGAACCTCTGATGTGCTGGGCAGGTTGGCACCTGCCCTGTCGATTGATCCCCCGGAGCCGGGGGCGTGCGCCGCGGGGCGTATAGGGAAGGCTGGCGGAGATGGAAGGCAAGCAAAGGGTCGCTCTCACATTTGCGCTCTACCAAAACGAAGCGCTCGTCCGTCGGGAGACGATCACGCAGGATATCGTCAAGGTAGGCAAGGACGCGAAGAGCCATCTGCGTGTCGATGACGAGCTTGCCTCGCGCATGCACGCGGTCATCGAGGTCGCCTCCCCGCAGGACATCACGCTCATCGATCTCGGCAACGAGCCGGGGACGATGGTGAACGGGGCGCGCGTCAACAAGTGCAAGATCAGCCCCGGCGATCAGCTCCAGATCGGCGGCACGAAGATCATGCTGGAGCGCGCCGAGCCGGTGGCGGTTGCCGCGGCAGCGGGCCCTGCCAAGCCGGTCCCCGCGAACCCGTTCGCCGCCGCGCCGCCCGCGAACCCGTTCGCCGCCGCGCCGCCCGCGAACCCGTTCGCCGCCGCGCCGGCGAACCCGTTCGCCGCGACCGCCGCGGGCGGGGCAGATCCGTTTGCCTACAACAACCCGTTCGCGCAGTCGGCGCCCGCGGTCGACGAGGTGCCCCCGGACGCGCCCGAAGGCTCGTACACGTACACGCTCGTGAAGAACGGGCCGGACGTGCCGAGCGAGGAGGTCGAGGTCCCGGCGGCGTCCGTCGAGATCATGATTCTGTGGGATGCCGCGGTGCTTCACGTCGCGCACCTCACGCCGCCGCGCTCCTTCTACGTGGGTGAGGAGGAGGGCAAGAACTTCAAGTGTGACTACTTCATCCCCTCGGAGAAGCTCGGCACCACGCGGGCGCCCATCGTCCTCGCCGACCGCTCCGGCTCGGTCTCCGTGGTGCTCCTGCCCCGCGCCACCGGCACCATCGAGATCCCTGGCACGCCGAAGATCACGGTGCAGCAGGCGATCGACCAGGGCCGCGCGCAGCCGTGCTCCGAGCTGTCGGGCGCCTACCAGATGGCGCTCCCGTCCGGCGCCAAGGCGAAGGTCGAGCTCGACGGCATCGTCTTCCAGGTGTCCGCCGTGAACGCGGGCAAGGTCGTGGCCGGCCACTTCCAGCTGGACACGCAGAGCCTGCTGTACACCGGCCTCTCCATGGCGGTGCACCTCGGGCTGCTCGCGGCGATGGCGTTCTTCATGCCGCCGCTCGGCGACACCGGCGAGGACGGGATCTCCGCGGACCAGCAGTTCCTCATCCAGCAGTACCTCGCGGCGGCCGCCGAGAAGGAGATGGAGGAGAAGGAGACCGAGCAGGTCGCCGAGAACGCCGCGGACAACAAGGAGGGCGGCACCGGTACGCGCGCCAAGGGTGAAGAGGGTTCGATGGGTAACCCGAACACCAAGGCCACCGGCAACCGCTACGGCGTCCAGGGCCCCGCGGACAACCCGGATCCGCACATCGCCCGCCAGGCCGCGCTGCGCGACGCCGCCGAGTTCGGCATGATCGGCCTGCTGAACGCCGGCGCCGGCGGCGACCCGAACGCCCCGACCGCCCCGTGGGGCCGCGACGATTCGCTCGGCAACGATCCGCTGAGCGCCCGCGGCAACATGTGGGGTGATCAGATCGGCGACTCCTTCGGTGCGGGCGGCCTCGGCCTCTCCGGTATCGGCGAGGGTGGCGGCGGGCGCGGCGAGGGTATCGGCCTCGGCTCGATCGGGACCATCGGCCACGGCGCCGGCACCGGCACCGGCCAGGGCTTTGGCTCCGGCCACGGCCGCCTCGGCGGGTCGCATCGCACCAAGCCGCCGCAGGTGCGCATGGGTGCGACGAGCGTGAGCGGCCGCCTGCCGCCCGAGGTCATCCAGCGTATCGTCCGTCAGAACTTCGGTCGATTCCGGCTTTGCTACGAGAACGGGCTCAGGAACAACCCGAACCTGCAGGGCCGCGTTGCGGTGCGCTTCGTCATCGGGCGCGACGGTGCGGTCTCGAACGTCGGTAACGGCGGCTCGGATCTGCCGGACAACGGCGTGGTCTCGTGCGTGGTGCGGGCGTTCTACGGGCTGTCGTTCCCGCAGCCCGAGGGCGGTATCGTCACCGTCGTCTACCCGATCATGCTCAGCCCCGGCGGCTGAGCCCGCCTCGTCGGTCGGCTCGCTCGAACGCCCCGCACGCACCGTGCGGGGCGTTCGCCATTTCCCGGACCGGACGCAGCAGGCGCCGGGCGCCGCGCGGCGTCTCCGGCGGTCGCCGCGCCGCGATCGCAGGGGGGCGCACAGGTCGCCGCGGCGCGATCGCAGGCGGGCGCACCAGGTCGCCGTGCGGCGTCGCGTGGACGCCCACCAGGTCGCCGTGCGGCGTCGCAGGGGAGGGGGCGGGGGCCTGCCGGAAGGCGCTGCCGGCCGGCGCAGGGGCGGGGTCTGAAGCCCTGGACTTCCGCGGTTCCCTCCGCCTATTCTCGCGACGCCGCGCGAGGTTGAACGCGCGCCACCTCAGGAAGCTTGTGACGGTGCCACACGGAGCGGCGCAGCCCGTCTCCGGATTGCTGAAGGAGCGGCGCAGCCGACTCCGGATTGCTGAAGGAGCGGCGCAGCCGGCTCCGGGGACTGTTGGACGGAGCGGCGCAGCCGGCTCCCGGGACTGTTGGGCGGAGCGGCGCAGCCGGCTCCGGGGACTGTTGGAGAGGGGCGACACGACGCCCGCGGTCGCTTGGACGCTGGCAGAGTCGATCCCATTCGAAAGGTGAGCAGATGAAGCTTGGAGCATTCTTGATGGTTGGGCTGGTCGCGGCGAGCGCGGCGGGGATGGGCTGCTCCCGGCATCGGCAGGAGGCCGTCATCCTGGCGAATCAGGCCGACAAGGAGGTCGCCGTCAACCCCGAGGGCGCGGCCAACAAGTACGAGCAGGCGACCAAGCTCGACCCCACGAACCACCGCATCTTCTTCAAGCTGGCGATGGCGTACAAGAAGCGGGACGAGTGGGATAAGGTCGCATCCACGCTGGCCCGCGCCACGCAGATCGCCCCGAAGTTCGCCAATTACTGGTTCGAGCGGGGCTGGGCGCTCGAGCAGCAGGCGAAGAAGAAGACGATCTCGTACGAAGAGGCCAAAGAGCCCTACCAGAAGTGTATCGAGAACGATCCCAACTTCGCGGACTGCTACTCGCAGCTCGGGAACGTCTACCTCTGGACGGACGACGAGCAGAAGGCGCTCGAGAACCTCACCAAGGCGATCGAGCACAACCCGAGCGAGATCCGGTACTACGCGGCGCTCGCCGATCTCTACATCCGCCTCGGCTACACCAAGGAGGCCGAGCAGGTGCTCAAGGAGGCGAAGTCGTTCGCGAAGCCCGGGGACAAGTACCTCTTCGGCGTCCACAGCCTGCTCGCGTCGGTCTACCAGGAGCGCGGGTCCACCGCGGAGATGGTGACCGAGCTCGAGGCCGCCAAGGCGGCCGCGCCGCAGGACGGCCCCGAGGCCGTACAGATCCTCTGGAGTCTCGGGAGCACGTACGCGACCCTGGATCCGCCGCGCAAGCAGGAGGCGATCCAGATGCTCAAGGGGTTCACGACGCGCGCCTGCAAGGGATCGAAGGCGGCGAGCTTCAAGACCGAGTGCGAGACGGCGAACACGCTCGTCGCGCGGCTCGGTGGCTCGTGACGTCGCGCGCGGCGCGGGGCACGTAAGGCGTTTCAATCCGTTCGAAGGTCGGGGCCGAGGGTCGATAATCAATGGATCTTGCGCAGCGTCTCAATCATCTCGAGTCGGTTCATGACTGGCAAGGGCTCGTCGAGGAGCTCGAGAAGGGGATTGCGGCCGAAGGGGACGCGACCCGGAAGGCGGCATATCACCTGAAGCTCGGGCGGCTGCTCGAGGAGAAGTTCCTTCAGGCCGTCAAGGCGCTGAAGCACTTCCAGGACGCCTACAAGCTGAATCCAGCGCTGCTCGAAGCGCTGGAGTCGGCTCGTTCCATCTACTGGGACCTCGGCAAGACCAACATGGTCCAGAAGCTCCTGGAGCTCGAGCTGAGGAACTCGCCGGAGGGGACCGCGGCCGCCGAGCTCCTCGTGGAGCTCGGCGACGTGCTCTGCGACGCGGGCGATTTCGAGCGCGCGACGGCGACGTACGCGCGCGCGCTCGCCGCCTCGGGCGGGACGAGCGAGGAGGCGCGGGCCTGCCTCGGCGACATGCAGGTCGACCAGTCGTCGTGGGCGGCGCACATGGCGGAGCTGGTCGAGGCGGCCGACGCGGCCGCGACCACGAGCGAGCGCAAGCGGCTGCTGCTCCGCGCGGCGCGCCTCGCCAAGCGCTTCGATCGCGGCCAGCTCGAGGGCCTGCTCCGGCGCGCGTACGAGACGGCGCCTTCCGACAAGCAGGCCGCGGCGATGTTCGAGGGGCTGCTCGCCGAGGAGGAGCGGCCGCAGGCGATCGTGGAGACGCAGCGACGCATCCTCGAGTCGCGCACCGGCGTGGCGCGCGGCGAGGCGGCGTTCAAGTTCGGCGTCCGCTGGGCCACGCGGCACCAGAACGTCGAGATCGGCTCGAAGCTCCTGGAGGAATCGCTCCGGTACGACCCCTCGAACGAGGCGGCGTTCGCCTACCTGCGCGAGCTCTGGGGGACGAAGGAAGGCAACTGGGAGCGCGTCGCCGCGCTGGCGGAGAGCGCCGCGAACCAGAACGGCAGCTCGCCGTTCATGATCGCTCAGGCGGGCGGCATCGCCTGGCGGCAGCTCGGCAATCTCATCCGGGCGAGGAGCTGGTTCGAGCGGCTCTCGGCGGTCGCGCCGACGCACCCGAGCGTCAGCGCGTTCGAAGCGCAGATCGGCGAGCGCCTCACGGGCGCCGCCGCGCCCGCGCCCGTCGCGGCGCCCGCGCCCGTCGCGGCGCCCGCGCCGGTCGCCGTCGCGCCGGCCGCGCCCGCGCCCGTCGCGGCCGCAGACGCCACGCCGCTCCCCACGAGCACGCCGGCGCCCGTGAGCGCGCAGGCGCCCGTGAGCGCGCCGGCGCCCGTGAGCGCGCAGGCGCCCGTGAGCGCGCAGGCGCCGGTCAGCACGCCGGCCCCGGTCAGCGCGCCGGCGCCCGTGAGCGGCAGGGCGAGCACCCCCGCGGACGTTCCGGTCGACGAGGTCAACGCGAGGTCCTCGGTCGCCGACGTCGAGCCGGCGCCGCCGCCGCGCGCCCCCGCCGAGAGCCGGCCCGCCGATTCGGAGATCGGCCGGCGGCCGACCGCGCCGCCGCCCCCGGCCGCCGAGGTCGCGGGCCGCGTCGAGGAGCTCAAGGCGAAGGCCCAGAAGCAGGAGCAGGCCAAGCGGTACAACGAGTACGTCAAGACGCTGATCGAGATCGCCGAGGCGGTCTCCGATCCCGCCGAGAAGATCGAGAACTACGCGAAGGCGGCGGAGCTCTACTCGGGCAAGTTCTCGAACGCGGCCGAGGCGGTGAAGTGCTACGAGGCGATCCTCGCGATCGACGGCGAGCACCCGCAGGCGATCGACTTCCTCCGCCAGAGCTACGAGAAGCGGCGCGACTGGGAGAAGCTCATCGGGCTGCTCCGCCGCGAGGCCGCCGCGCTCCCGGAGGGCGGCGAGCGCGCCGCGAAGTACCTGGAGATCGCGAAGCTCGCGTCCGAGCGGGTGAAGAAGGTCGACTTCTGCATCGAGCTCTGGGACGAGGTCCTCGCGAACGATCCGGAGAACCCGGAGGCGCTGAACGCGCTGGCGGGGCTCTACGAGAAGAACAAGGACTACCAGGCGTTCGCGCGGGTGCTGCAGAAGCAGGTCGACACGACCTTCGACAGCACCCAGAAGCTCGCGCTCCTCAGCAAGCTCGCGCAGCTCTACGGCGAGCGCCTCAAGGACGACGAGGCCGCGGTCAAGGCCTGGCAAGAGGTGATCGCGCTGAACCCCCAGGACCGCAAGGCGCAGGAGGCGCTCAAGAAGGCGTACCTCCAGCTCCAGCGCTGGGACGATCTCGAGGTGTTCTACGCCGAGAGCGGCAAGTGGGACGAGTTCATCCGCGTCCTCGAGTCGCAGGAGGCCAAGGAGACCGACGACGCGGCCAAGATCAGCCTGCTGATCAAGATCGCCGAGCTCTGGATGAACCAGAAGCAGAAGGCGGATCGCGCGGCGCGCGCCTACGAGAAGGTGCTCTCGATCGACGGCGCGCACCTCGCCGCGGCCGAGGCGTTGATCCCGATCTACACGCAGGCGAACAACCCGAAGGGGCTCGCCGGCGCGATCGAGGTGAAGCTCTCGCACGACCAGGACGACGTGTCCCGGCTCGACCTCTACCGGCAGGTCGCGGCGCTCTACGAGACGCGGCTCAAGGAGCCGCAGAAGGCGTTCGAGCGTTACCTCTCGGCCTTCCAGATCGCCCCGCAGGACGAGCAGTGCATCGAGGACGTCGAGCGGGCCGCGCGCTCCACCGAGGGGTGGGACGCCCTCATCGGCGCCTACTCGACGGCGATCTCCCGCGCCGAGAGCGAGGGGGACATCGCGCTCGGGGTCGATCTCCGGCTCCGGCTCGGGCGCGTGCTGCTCGACGAGGTGAAGCGCATCGACGAGGCGCTCTCGCAGTTCCGCGCCGTGTACGAGGCGGACGGCGAGAACCAGGCCGCGATCAGCGCGCTGGAGCGGCTCTACCGCGAGACGGGCCGCTTCGGCGAGCTGCTCGGCATCTACGAGAAGAAGCTCGGCATCATCACCGAGCCCGAGGAGCGCAAGCAGATCCTCTACGCGATCGCCGAGCTCTACGAGGGCGAGCTGCGCGACCCGGTGCGGGCGATCGCGACGCACCGCCAGGTGCTCGACGATGAGCCGACGGACCCGCAGGCGCTCGCGGCGCTCGACAAGCTCTACCGCGAGCAAGAGGACTGGGAGTCCTACGTCGACGTGCTCCGCAAGCGGATCGACTCCCCGCTCGACGAGCAGGCGCTCATCGACCTCAAGTTCCGGCTCGGGAGCACCCTCGAGAAGCACCTGAACGATGCGGCCGGAGCGCTCGAGAACTACAAGGAAATCCTGATCCTCGATCCGGGCAACGACGCGGCGCGCCTCGCGCTCGAGGCGCTGCTCTCGAACGAGTCGCTGCGCGCCGAGGCGGCGGCCATCCTCCAGGAGATCTACGAGGGGCGCGGCGACTGGGAGAAGCTGATCCAGGCGCTCGAGATCCTCGCCGCGGCCGAGGGCGACACGGCGACGCGCGTCTCGCTGCTCCGGAAGGTGGCGCGGACGGCGGCCGACAGCCTGAACGACCTGAACCGCGCGTTCGACGCGCAGTCGCGGGCGCTCAAGGACGATCCGTCGCACGCCGAGACGCGGGCCGAGCTCGAGTCCCTCGCCGCGCAGGCGGGCGCCTGGGATCGGCTCGACGTCATCTTCAGCGAGATCGCCGACTCGCTGAGCGACGCGCGGCTGAGCCGCGAGTACTGGATGCGGCTCGCGAGCATCCACGAGCGGCTCGGCAAGGTCGAGGACGCGGCGAACGGCTACCTCCGCGTGCTCTCGATCGATCCCTCCGACTCCGAGGCGCTGGAGGCGATGGACGCGCTCTACCGGCGCACCGAGCGCTGGGGCGATCTCATCGGCGTCTACCGGCGCCGCATCGAGCTCGTGCACGAGCCCGCCGAGCGCGAGAGCCTCTACGCGCAGATGGCCGAGGTCTACGAGCAGCGGCTCGGCCAGCCGGAGGAGGCGATCGCCGCCTACCGCGAGGTCCTCTCCACCGACGACACGAGCCTCGTGGCGCTGACGGCGCTCGACGGGCTCTTCAGCCGCCAGGGCATGTGGGAGGAGCTGGCCGACAACCTCGAGGCGCAGCTCAGCATCGCGGCCGAGGAGGAGGCGCAGATCCGGCTGATGCTCCGGCTCGCCGCGCTGCGGGAGTCGCGGATGCGGCTCGTCGAGTCGGCGATCGACATCTACCGGCAGGTGCTCGAGCGCGAGCCGACCAACGTCGAGGCGCTCGCGGCCCTCGAGCGCCTCGGGAAGCTCCCCGAGCACGAGGTCGCGATCGCCGAGATCCTCGAGCCGCTGTACCGCCAGTCGGGCGACTACCAGAAGCTCATCGGGGTGCACGAGGTGCAGGTGCGCCGCAGCGACGACGTGACCCGTCGCGTCGAGCTGCTCCACCAGATCGCCGTGCTCTACGAGGACGCCGGCGGCGACCTCAACTCGGCCTTCGACACCTACGCGCGGGCGCTGAGCCAGGATCCGGCGTCGGAGTCGACGCAGGAGGGGCTCGATCGGCTCGCGCGCGCGACCGGTCGCTTCGCCGACCTGGCGCGCGTGTTCGAGACGCTGGCGGCCCAGCAGACCGACGCGGAGCTCGCGAGCACGCTCTACACGATGAGCGCGCGCATCTACGAGGGCGACCTCGGCGACATGGACAGCGCCGTCGGGCACTACCGGCGCGTGCTCGAGATCGATCCGCGCAACCTGCACGCGGCCGAGTCGCTCGAGCGGCTGTTCCGGACGTCGGAGCGGTACAACGAGCTGTCGCAGATCCTCCAGCAGAAGGCGGACATCCTCGACGACCTGAACGAGAAGAAGCTCGCCCTGTTCCAGGCCGCGAGCATCGAGGAGGAGGTGCTCGAGCGGCACGACCAGGCCATCGCGGTCTACGGCAAGGTGCTCGAGCTCGACGCCGAGGATCTCCGGGCGATCGACGCGCTGACCAAGCTCTACCTCAGCCTCTCGCGCTGGCAGGAGCTGCTCTCGGTCTACGCGAAGAAGGCCGATCTCGTCCTCGATTCGAACGAGAAGAAGCGCATCTACTACCAGATCGGCGCGGTGTACGAGCGCGAGCTCGGCAACGTCGCGAGCGCGATCGACACGTACCAGCGGGTGCTCGAGATCGATCCGGACGACCTGCAGGCGCTCGGGCGGCTCGACGTCCTCTACCAGACCTCGCAGAACTGGCTCGAGCTGCTCAGCGTGCTCCAGCACGAGGCGGAGATCACCGCGGATCCGGCCGAGGGCATCAGCTACCAGTACCGGATCGCGGAGCTCTACGAGAAGCACCTCGACGACGTGTCGAGGGCCATCGAGCTCTACCGCGATCTGCTCCAGCAGATGCCCGACCACGAGCCGACGCTCCGCGCGCTCGAGCAGATCAAGGACGGCACCCGCGATCCGCTCGGCGCCGCGCTGGTCCTCGAGCCGATCTACGACGCGTCCGGCGAGTGGCAGAAGCTGATCAGCGTGCTCGAGGTCCGGGTCAAGGTGGCCGAGGACCCGTACGAGAAGGTCGACCTGCTCCACCGCATCGCGCGCCTCTCGGAGGAGATGCTGAGCGACCACGTGACCGCCTTCGAGACGTACGCGCGGGCGGTGACGTTCGACATCGGCAACGAGGAGTCGCTCTCGAACCTCGAGCGGCTCGCGATCATGGTGAACCGCTGGCCGCAGGTCGCCGCGCTCTACGACACGGAGCTCGGCCGGCTCGGCGAGGAGCCGGGGCGCTTCGTCGAGCTCGGGCTGCGGCTCGCGCAGATCTTCGAGACGCAGCTCGACGACATCGACAGCGCCGTCGCGCGCTACCGGCGCGTGCTCGAGGTCGAGCCGGAGAACCAGACCGCGATCGCCTCGCTCGACCGCCTGTTCACGGCGACCGAGCGGTGGAGCGACCTCGTCACGATCCTCTCGCGCGAGTCGGAGATCGCGCAGTCGCCGGACGAGATCCTCGAGTTCAAGTACCGGCTCGGCGTGGTGTACCAGACGCGGCTCAACGACCTGCCGGCGGCCATCGCGGCGTACCGCGAGGTGCTCACCGCAGCCCCCGAGCACTCACCCACGCTCGAGGCCCTCGAGGGGCTCTTCGCGGCCGGGATCAAGCAGATCGAGATCGGCGCGATCCTGGAGCCGCTCTACCAGGCGGCGGCGGAGTGGGAGAAGCTCGGCGGGGTGCTCGAGGCGGAGCTCACCCACCTCACCCAGGAGCCGGATCGGCTGTCGATGTACTACCGGATCGGCGAGCTCCAGGAGGAGCGCCTCATCTCGCCGGACGGGGCCCTCGCCGTCTTCATCCGGGCGCTGAAGGAGTACCCGCGCGACGAGAAGACGCTCGAGGAGGTCGAGCGGCTCGCCGGCTCGGTCGACGGCGGCTGGGAGCTGCTCGCGAACGCGTACGCCGACGTGCTGGGCATCCACGCCGACAAGGACGTGCAGACCAGCATCGGCAAGCGGCTCGCGCGCGTCTTCGAGACCGACCTCAGCGACGTCGCCAAGGCGGAGGAGACGTACCGGTACGTGCTCGGCATCGAGCCCCTCGAGGCCGAGGCGCTCTCGAACCTCGACCGGATCTACACGCAGCTCGAGCAGTACCCGGAGCTCGCGAGCGTGCTCGAGCAGCGGGTGCGCGCGACCGAGGATCGCCCGGAGCTCGTCGACCTGTACCTCCGGCTCGGCCAGACGTACGAGGAGCGGCTCGGGCAGCTCGACGACGCCATCCGCGCCTTCCGGCGCATCTTCGACGAGCTCGAGACGACGAACGAGCAGGCGATCAGCGCCCTCGAGCGCATCTACACGACCAAGGGCGCCTGGACCCAGCTCAAGGTCGTGCTGGAGCGGGAGCTCGAGAACGCGATGGGCGACAGCCAGGAGGCGGACATCCGCGCCAAGATGGCGCACCTGCTCGCCGATCGGCTGAACGACGTCCAGGGCGCGGTCGAGACGTGGAAGCGCGTCCTCGACCTCCGCGGCGAGGACCCGGAGGCGCTCGGGGCGCTGTCCAACCTGTACGAGCGGGTCGGGCAGTGGGCCGAGCTCTGTGACGTCCTCGAGCGCCACTACGACATCGCGACCGACGACGAGTCGCGCGTCGCGGTGCTGCTCCGCCGCGCCAAGCTGTTCCACGAGCAGCTCGGCCGCGACGACTCGGCGCTCGACGACTACCAGCGCGTGCTCGACATCGACTACGCGAACCTCGAGGCGCTCTACGCCATCGCGGCGATCTGGCGGCTCCGCAACGAGCCCGAGCAGATCGTGAGCGCGCTCCACCAGACGGTGGATCGGGCGCGCGACGTGCTGCCGGCCGAGAACGTGATCGCGCTCTACCGCGAGCTCGGGACGACCTACCAGCACGTCCTCGGGCAGGCGTACGACGCGATCGACGCCTGGCGGAAGCTGCTCGAGGTCGACCCGAAGGACTTCGAGGCGATGGCCGCCCTGGAGAACCTGCTCCGCGCCGAGGGGCGCTGGGTCGAGGTCATCGACGTGAAGATGGGCCGGGCCGCGGCCTACGAGTCGCCGGCCGACAAGGTGCGCGAGTACCTCGAGGTGGCGCAGATCTGGGAGCACCAGGTCGAGGAGAAGGACCGGGGCACGCTCGCGTACGAGAAGGTCCTGGAGCTCGATCCGACGCACGACCAGGCCTTCGCGGCGCTCGAGGAGCTCCACGACGCGGCCCGGCGCAGCGAGCCGCTCATCGAGCTCTACCTCGCGCGGCTCGAGTCGCGCGAGGAGGTGCACGAGAAGACCGACATCCTCCGCAAGGTGGCCCGCGTCTTCGAGGAGCAGCTCGAGGACAGGCCGCAGGCCTTCGACGCGCTGCTCACGGCGTTCGAGATGGACTACTCCGACATGGAGACGGTCCGGTACCTCGAGCGCATGGCGCAGGCGACGAACCGCTGGCCCGAGCTCGTGCAGACGGTGAACGGGTGGCTCCAGCAGGAGACGGCCCCGGTCCAGAAGATCACGCTCTGCCTGCGCCTGGCCAAGTGGTACTCGGAGGACCTCGGTCACCCCGAGTACGCGCAGCCGTACTACCAGCAGATCTACGCGTACGACCCGAACAACGTGGCGGTGCTGCGCCAGATGGCGAACTTCTTCAAGAAGACCGGCCAGTGGCAGCGGCAGGGCGAGATGCTGACGAACGCCCTCAACGTCGCGGTGATCGACGTCGACCGGAAGGAGATCCTGACCGAGCTCGGCGAGGTGCTCGAGAAGCACATGGGCGAGGTCGAGCAGGGGCTCAGCTTCTACCGGCGCGCCCTCGACGTCGATCCGCTGCACCTCCCGGCCCTCGAGGCGCTGGAGCGCATCTACACGGATCGCGACCAGTCGAACGATCTCGTCGACGTCCTGCTCCGCAAGGCGAAGGCCGTCAGCGAGCCCGACGTCGTCGCGAGCGTGAAGCTGCGCACCGCCGGCCTCTACGAGACCAAGCTCGGCCTCATCGAGAAGGCCGGCGCGGTCTACCGCGAGGTGCTGGACATCGACGCGTCCAACCTGCTCGCGATGCGGGGGCTCGAGCGTGTGTACACGACCACCCACCAGTGGCCGGATCTCGTGCGCGTCCTCGAGATGCAGCTCGACGTGGTCACCACGGAGCGCGAGCGCATCGACGTGTTGATGAAGATCGCGAACCTCCAGGAGGAGCAGTTCCTGAAGCCCGATCTCTCGGCCGCGCGGCTCGAGCAGGTGGTCGAGATCGACCCGTCGCACGAGCCCGCGCTCGAGGCCCTGGAGCGCTGCTACCGCCGGCTGCGGCAGTGGCACGACCTCATCAACACGTACGACCGCCACATCAACGCCGCCGAGGATCGCCAGAAGAAGATCGAGCTCTGGTCCCAGACGGCGAAGGTCTACGCCGAGGAGATCGAGGACCTCGACCGCGCGATCGACGCCTACCTGAACATCGTCGACATCCAGGACACGCACGTCCCGTCCCTGGAGGCGCTGGCCAAGCTCTACGAGAAGCAGGACAACTCGTCGAAGGCCATCGAGTACATGACGCGCGTCGCGGACCTGACCGTGGACGGCAAGCAGCGCGTCGACATGTACTACCGGATCGGCCGGCAGCTCGACGAGAAGCTCGGCGAGCGCGGGCTGGCCCAGGAGCGCTTCGAGATGGCGCTCGATCTCGACCCCACCCACGTGCCGACCTTGGCGGCGCTGCGGGTGATCGCGATCGACGCGGCCGACTGGGATCGCGCGGCGCGCTACCTCGAGCAGGAGCAGATGAACACCGACGCGCCCCGCGCCAAGGCGCGGCTGCTCGTCGAGCTCGGCAAGCTCCGCGACGACATGCTCGGCGAGCACGGGCTCGCCGTGCAGGCGTACGAGATGGCGCTCCAGAGCGACCCCGACAACGAGGACGCCGCGATGCCGCTCCTCAACGAGTACGTCTCCACGGAGCGGTGGGCCCAGGCCGAGCCGCTCGCGGAGATGCTCGTCAGGAAGAGCGGCAAGCGCGATCGTTCAGAGCAGCACCGGCTGCAGCGGACGTTCGGCAAGGTCCTCGAGCGGCTCGGCAAGGACGAGGCGTCGCTCAAGGCGTACACGGCGGCGCACAACCTCGATCTCACCGACCAGGAGACGATCCGCGGCCTCGCCGACGTCAGCTTCAAGCTGAACGACTGGGCGAGCGCGCTGACGAACTACCAGAAGGTGCTCACCAGCCTCGACGAGGCCGAGACCGAGGAGCGCGCCACCGTCTACTACAAGCTCGGCTGCATCAAGCAGGCGCAGGGGCAGTCGAAGCAGGCGGTCAACAACTTCGAGAAGGCGCTCGGCGCCGAGCCGTCGCACCGGCCCACGCTCGAGGCGATGGTCGCCGTCTACGACGCGCTCAAGGACTACAAGCAGGTCTGCCACTACAAGCGGCTGATCCTCGACAACATCATGGACGGCGCCGAGCGGTTCAGGATGTTGAACGAGATCGGCGACATCTGGGTCGAGAAGGAGAACAACATCCCGAAGGGCGTCGAGGCCCTGGAGGAGGCGCTCGATCTCGAGCCGCAGAACCACGTCCTGCTCCACAAGCTGCTCCAGCTCTACCAGCGCACGGGGCAGTGGGAGCGGATGGTGGACTGCCTCCAGCGGATCGCGGACCTCGAGCCGCAGCCGGATCGCAAGAGCCGCTACCTCTACACGATGGCGCAGATCTACCGCGACAAGCTGGAGGACCCGGCGCGCGCGGTGGAGCTGTTCAACGAGACGCTGGACCTGAACCCGCACTCCCTCGAGGCCTTCGAGCGCATCAACAAGATCCTCACGGCGCAGAAGGAGTGGAAGCAGCTCGAGCGGGCGTACCGCAAGATGCTGCACCGGGTCGCCGGCAAGGGGAACACGGACCTCGAGTACAACCTCTGGCACGCGCTCGGGCTCATCTACCGCGACCGGCTCGGCGACCGGACGGCCGCGGTCGAGACGTTCCGCATGGCCTCGCGGCTCAAGCCCGAGGACGCGACGGAGCACCTGATCCTGGCGGAGCTCTACGAGCAGTCGGAGCAGTTCGATCTGGCGACCGGCGAGTTCCAGGCGATGGTCAAGATCGATCCGATGAAGATCGACCCGTACAAGCGGCTCTACCGCCTGTACGTCGACGGCAAGCGCTACGACCAGGCCTGGTGCGTCGCGGCGGCGCTCGCGTTCCTCCGCAAGGCCGATCCGGACGAGCAGCAGTACTTCGAGGACTACCGCCCGCAGGGCCTGATCCCGGCGAAGAGCCGGCTCGACAACGAGCAGTGGATCAGGAACCTGTTCCACGAGGAGGAGAACCTCTACGTCGGCAAGATCTTCGAGATGATCGCGGGGGCCGCGCTCAGGGCGAAGATCGAGACGCTGAAGCAGAGGAAGGAGCTCCCGGTCCTCGATCCGCGGTTCCTGCAGGATCCGGCGACCTCGACGGTGACGTTCGCCCGGACCTTCGGGTGGGCGGCGAACGTCCTCGGCCTCCCGGCGCCGCGGCTCTACGTGCGCAGCGACGTGCCCGGCGCGCTCGTCGCGGTGGCGAACGAGCAGCCGGCGTCCGTCGCGGGGCAGACCGTCCTCACCGGGTTCTCGCCGCAGGAGCTCACGTTCATCGTCGGCAAGCACCTCGCGATGTACCGCGGCGAGCACTACATCAAGACGCTGTTCCCGACGGTCACCGAGCTGACGGTGCTCCTGTTCGCCGGGATCAAGCTGGTCGCGCCCGACACGCCGGTGCCGCAGGACATCGAGAAGCAGATCATGGCCACCGCGCAGACGCTCCGCGGCTTCATGCAGCCGATGCAGCTCGAGGGGCTCCGCATGGTGGTCAAGAAGTTCCTCGCGGAGGGCGCGAAGGCGAACATCAAGCGGTGGGTCCAGTGCGTCGACATCACCGCGGCGCGCACCGGCCTGCTCCTCTCGGGCGATCTCGAGATCGCGAAGAAGATCATCGCCGCCGAGCCGCAGCAGCCCGGGGATCTCCCGCCCCAGGACAAGCTCAAGGAGCTGATCGTCTTCTCGACAAGCGATCAGTATTTTGCGCTGCGTCAGGCGCTCGGCATCGCCATCGGCGAGGGGTGAGCGCGCGCGTCGGTGACACTAAATAACTGAATCTACATCGGAATCAGAGCATCCGAGGCCGGGGGCGGCTCGCTCCCGGCCTCGGATCGCTCTGCGCCGTCGGGAGGCACATCTCCATGAGTCTGCTTGACGAGTCAGCAATCCTTACGAACGATCGGGTGCTGTGACCTCGTCATCGATGATCGTCCGGCTCCCCGTGCAGTCCGCGAGAGGCTTCGGGAGATACAGGCTGATCGCAAAGCTGGGGCAGGGTGGGATGGCCGAGGTCTTCCTCGCTGCGCATCGCGGCCCGCTCGGCTTCGAGAAGCTGGTCGTGATCAAGCGGCTCAAGCCGGGGATCGCCACCGAGCCCGAAGTCAACGCGATGTTCCTCGATGAAGCGAGGCTCGCCGCGCGCCTGAACCACCCGAACGTCGTGCAGACGTACGAGTGCGGTCAGATCGACGACCAGTACTACATCGTGATGGAGTACCTGGAGGGGCACTCGCTCGATCGGATCTGCAGGAAGATCGACCCCTCGCGTCACCGCGCGGTCTACCTGGCGATCCTCTCGGACGCGCTCGCCGGGCTGCACTACGCGCACGACCTGATGGACTTCAACGGGCAGCCGCTCCAGGTGGTCCACCGCGACATCAGCCCGCACAACATCTTCGTCACCTACGACGGGCAGGCGAAGGTCGTCGACTTCGGCATCGCGAAGTGGGCGACGCGCGACGCGGACACGAGCACGGGCGTCGTCAAGGGGAAGATCCGGTACATGGCGCCGGAGCAGGCCCTCGCGACGACGGTCGACCGCCGCGCGGACATCTTCTCGATGGGCCTGATCTTCTGGGAGCTCGTCGTGGGCGAGCGCTTCTGGGGGGATCTCTCCGACGTGCAGATCCTCCAGCGGCTCACGTTCGGCGAGATCCCGCAGCTGCGCGAGCGGTGGCCCGCGGCGCCCGAGGCGCTCGATCGGATCTGCTCGCGCGCCCTCGCGATGGCGCCCGAAGAGCGCTACGCGACGGCGGCGCAGATGCGCGAGGACGTCGAGGCCTACCTCGCGACGATGGGCCGGCGCCCGTCGTCGGCCGAGATCGGCCGCCTCATCGGCGAGACGTTCGCGCACCGCCGGGCCGAGGTGCGGTCCGCCATCAGCGACCAGCTCGGGCGGCTCCACGCGGCCTCGGGCGAGGGCGCGGAGGAGTTCGAGATCCTCCCGGTGCTCGAGGAGCGCGGCGCGGTGCCGTGGTCGCAGCGCATGCCGGTGTCGCAGATGGCGCAGCAGTTCGCCGCCGCGCCGGTCGCGGACCCGATGCTGGGCGACGACGGCGCGCGCGAGGACAGCATCTCGAACCGCCAGACGATCCCCACGATCATGGTCGCCAACACGAAGCCGACCGGGCGCAAGGCGCTCTTCTGGGGCGCGGGGGTCGCGCTGCTCTCCGCGCTCTTGATCGGCGGCACGTGGGCGGTCGTCTCGCAGTTCCCGATGAAGGACGAGCCGGAGACGACGGTCCCTCCGGTCGACACGACCACGCCCATGGTGATCCCGCCGGCGCCGGCGCCGCCGGTCGCCAACCTGATCGAGCTCCGGATCATCGCCACGCCGATGGACGCGAAGATCTACCTCGACGACGTGGAGCTCCCCAGCAACCCGTTCTTCGCGCGGTTCAGCCGGGATGGCACCGGACACCGCATCCGGGTCACGGCCGATGGGTACACCCCGGAGGCGCGCTTCGTGGTGTTCACGCGCGACGAGGTGCTGACCATCAACCTGCGCCCGGTGCAGACGGCGCCCCCCAAGCAGGGCGGCGGCTCCGCGCCCCGGAAGTGACGGGCAGGGCCGCGGGCTCGCCGTAGCCGCCCGGGCGGGCGCGCGGCGGCCCGGAGGGCGCGCGGCGGCCCGGAGGGGCGACGCGGCGGCCCGGAGGGCGCGCGGCGGCCCGGAGGGGCGACGCGGCGGCCCGGAGGGCGCGCGGCGGCCAGGAGGGTGGCGCGGTGGCCCCGAGGCAGACGCGGCGGCGCGGCGGCCCGGAGGGCGGCGCGGTGGCCCCGAGGCAGACGCGGCGGCCCCACTCTCGCCCGCGGCCGCGCCGGAAGCGCGCGGCGCGCAGGCCTACGGCCTGCTGCTCATCATCGCCTCGAGCGACGGCGGCACGCAGCCGTAGGCCTCGGCGGCCGCGAGCAGCGCCGAGTTCTGCGGCAGGTTGAGCAGGAACGAGCTCGCGTAGGGCGTCCCCTCCAGGCCCTTCAGCCGGCGCAGGAGCGGCGGCATTGCGCGCTCCATCGCCTCCCGCGCGCCCACGAGGTCGCCCATGTCCACGCAGGCGTCGTGCAGCGCGAGGTAGATCGGCGCCTCGTTGAGCAGGCTCGGCGCGCCCGCCTCGACGAGCGCCGCCGCCTCCCGCGCGATCTCGCGGGCCTGCTCGGCGTTGCCGAAGCGGCGCTCCGCCTCGGCGCAGAACCCGAGCGCCACGGGGAGGACGTCGCGGTTCTCCGTGACGCGGTAGGCCTCCGTGGCCTTCTTCAGCAGCGAGCGCGCCCGCCCGAGGCCCGACGACTCGACGCGCAGGAGCTCGCAGCCCCGGTAGAACAGGATGCCGAGCGTCACCCGGTCGCGCACGACCCACATGCTCCCGGCGGCCTCGTCCGCGCTCGCGCGCGGCTCGGCCAGCGCGGCGTCGAGCCGCGGCTCGGGGCCGAACGTCGCCGCCCAGCAGAGCAAGATCATCTGCCCGTGCCGCGCCGCGCCCGAGCTGCCGATCGCCTGCGCCCGGGCGATGCCCGCCTCGATCTCCTGGAGCGCCTCGTCCCGCGCGCCGATGGTCGTGAGCGCGAAGCCGACGTTCATCGTCAGCATCGCCTCGCGCTCCTGCAGCCCGGCGCGGCGCGCCGCCCGCGCCGCGTTCCGGCGCGCCTCCAGCGCCGCGGCCGGCTCGCCGCGCGTCTGGTGCGCGACGGCGCGCGTCTGCCAGGCGTCGACCGCCGCCCAGACGAGGCCCCGCCGCGCCGCGAGATCGAGCAGGTGCGCGGCCTCCTGCTCCGCCATCGCGAGCTGCCCGGCGAACGCGTGGACCTGCGCCAGCGTGGCCGAGCACTGCGCCTCCTCCTCGACGAGATCGATCGTCCGGGCGCGGTCGCGCAGCGCCGTCAGGCGCTCCTCCAGATCCATCCCGGAGCCGCACGCGTGATCGTAGCGGGCGCGCGCGGTGAGCGTGCGCAGCTCGCTCGCCTCGTCGTAGACGTTCTCCCACATCGCCCGGATCGCCGAGTCGCGCTCGGGCGAGCGCGCGTCGAGCCGCGAGTACGCCTCCTCCAGGAGGACGGCGCGCGCGAAGGCCGTCGGCTTGTCGGGCGCGAACACGAGCGCGCGATCGGCCATGGTGACCGCGTCGCGGAGCGAGTTCGTCGCGAGGGCGCGCCGCGCGGCGGCCTCCCAGCGGATCGCGGCCTCCTCGTGCTCGCCGCCGAGGTCGAAGTGCTGCGCCACCGTGGCGCTGTCCTCGCCCAGCCGGTCGAGCCAGCGCGCCGCCGCCGCGTGCAGCTTCTTCCGGAGCTCGTCGCCGACCGACGCGTACGCGACGTCGCGGACCAGCGCGTGCTTGAACAGGAACTCGCGCGCGGCCGGGAAGCGCGACGCGGGCTGCTCGACGAGCAGCTCCGCGGCGATGAGCTTCTTCAGCGCGGTCTCCGGCTCGGCCACGCCGACCTCGGCGAGGCCCACGTCCCAGACGGACAGGCCGAAGACGCTCATGCGCACCACCGCCTCGCGCGTCGGCTCGTCGAGCGCGTCGAGGCTCACCTGGATGGCGGCCTCGATGGTCGGCGCCGTGGCCGCGTCCTTGCCGGAGGCGATGACCCGCGCGAGCTCCTCGGCGAAGAGCGGCGAGCCGGCCGCCTGCTGCGCCACGCGGTCGAGCGTCGCGTCGTCGAACGGCCGCGCCGCCGCGGCCGCGCTGAAGACGGCCCGCGCGATCTCGCGCGTGGCCCGGCGCGCGATGGGGCGCAGCTCCACGCGGACGTGGTCGCGGCCGGTGAAGCGCTGGCCCTGGTCGCGCCAGAACGCCGGGCGCACCATGAGCATGATGAAGAGCGCCCTGCCCGTCGCCCGCCCGAGGAGGTGATCGAGCCACGCGACGCTCTCCGGGTCGGCCCACTGCGCGTCCTCGACGAGCAGCGCGCACGGCTCGATCGAGGCGGCGCCGACCGCGATGTCGGTCATCGAGAGGTACAGCGCGTCGCGCGCGCCGCGCAGGTCGACGCCGTCGGGGAACGGCTGGTTCGCGAGGAGGCGCGCGAGGAGCCCGCCGTCGCCGTGGAGCAGCCGCCGCGCGCGCACCGCCTCGTCGGCCTGCTCCAGCGACGCGCCCTTCGGCAGGCCCGTGAGGACGCGCAGCGCGTCGGTGGCCACGCCGAGCGCCTGCGCCCGGCCGAACGACTCGCAGCGCAGCTGGACGAGCCGCGGCGGATCCGGCCGGTCGGCGATGCGGGCGACGAACTCGCGCGCGAGCCGGCTCTTGCCGATGCCCGGCGGCCCCGAGATGCTCGCCACGACCGGCGTCCGGTCCTCCACGCAGCGGTCGAACGCCGCGACGGTGGTGATGAGCTCGGCGTCCCGCCCGACGAAGGGCGTCTGCGCGTCGGGCCGCTTCGGCGCGCGCGAGAGCACCCGCACGGAGCCGCTCTCCAGCGCCTCGCCCAGGAAGCGCCCGCGGGACAGCTCCACCGTGGTCGCGTCCGCGAGGACGCGGCCGAGGCCCGCCTCGCGCGCGAGCGCGACCGCGCGGTCGACGACCTCGCCGGCCGATCGCGTCCGGTCGACGCGCATGCGGCCGGAGGCGACGCCGACGCGGCCCCCGCGGTCGCCGAGCCCGAGCCCGAGCTCGAGGGCCCGCGACGCCTCGTCGCCGTGGGCCTGCCGCACGCCGAGGTGGGCGACGATCGAGTCGGCGCCGAGCGGCAGCGCGTCGGCCCCGCGGCGCCGCAGCGCCTCGAGCTCGCGCTGCCGCTCCTCGCCGGTGGCCACGTGCAGCGCCACGATCGTGGTCACGAGCCGCGTGCCCATCACGCCCGGCGGGTTGTCGCTCACGCGCAGCGGGGAGGGGGTGGGCAGGTGCGGCTCGTGGACGAGCGCCGCGAGCTTCTCCGCCACCTCGCGCGCCGAGCTCGGCCTGAGCTCCCGGTCGGCGAGCAGGAGCGCGTGGATCAGGTCGTCGAGCGCCGGGACCACGTCGAGCAGGAACTCCGACAGCCGCGGCGCGGGCGTGGTCGCGAGGCGCACGAGGGTCGCGATCGAGGTCGGCCCCATGTGCGGCGGCCGGCCGGCGACCAGCTCGAACAGCGTCGCGCCGAGCGAGTAGAGGTCGCTGCGCGCGTCCACCGTCGCGTCGCCGCGCGCCTGCTCCGGCGAGATGTACGCCGGCGTGCCGACGGGGCTGCCCGCGTCGGTCGTGAGCACGACCTCCTTCGACGCCGCCACCCCGAAGTCGACGAGCTTGACCCGGACGCCGGCGTCCGGCGTCCCGCGCAGGAGGAGGATGTTCGACGGCTTGATGTCGCGGTGGACGACGCCCGCGTCGTGCGCGGCCGCGAGCGCGCTCGCCACCTGGCGCCCGACCTCCAGCCCCTCGCGCAGCGACAGCGGGGAGCGCCGCTGGCGCGACGCCAGGTCCTCCCCGTCGAGCCACTCCATCGCGATGAAGGTCGTCCCCTCCTCGATGCGTCGCCCCTCCGCGTCCGCCGTGGTCGAATCGAGCGTCCCGAACGCCACGACCCGCACGATCCCGGGGTGATCGAGCTCCGAGAGGATCTGCCCCTCGCGGGAGAGCCGGGCCTGGCCCTCGGCGTCGACGCCGAGCGCGGTGATGATCTTCAGCGCGACGTACCGCTCGGTCTGCACGTCGTACGCGCGGTGCACGGTGCCGATCCCGCCGCGGCCGACCTCGCGCTCGATGTGGAATCGGCCGGCGATGAGCGGCCTTGCGGGCTCGATGCGCGCTGAGCTCATGCGCTAGCCAACGTGATCCGTGGGATGGGCGCCGAGCGCGCTCCGGCGCGGCGGAGAGGCGATCTCATGACGCCGGGCCGGGCGGGTCTGCGGTGTTCCGACGGGGCGCATTCGCCAAGGAGACTACGCTGTCGTCCAGGGTAGTTCCAGTGTCGCGGTCGCGCCGCGCGCGGTCGCGCCGCGAATCCGGGCCGCGCCGCGACGCCGGGTCGCGCCGCGCGGGAAGGAAGACTGGGCGCGCCGCGAGGGAAGCCTGAGCGCGCGGGGGCCTCTCTTGACGGATCCGAAAGCTCCTCTTACGGTCAGCGGCTCTGCGCTAACGTCGGGAGTCCCTCGATGCTCGATCGCGTCGCCGTTCACCAGACCCGGCTGCGCACGCCCGGCCTCGGGCTCGATGCCAAGGGCGTCGCCCTCGGGGCCAAGGGGCTCGTCCTCCTGCCGTCGATCGATCGGCTCGTCGCCTTCCTGGCGCTCTACACGCGGCAGGGCTCGCTCGGCGACATCCTCCGCTCGCTCGTCGTCGAGGTCGTGCGATCGAAGCTGGGCGCCCGGGAGGTCACCCTCCTGTTCGCCGCGGAGAGCAGCGACCGGCTCGACCGCGTCGCCGAGATCGCCCGGCTGGCCGGCGGCTACTGCTTCACCGGGACGAGCCGGCACTTCGTCCAGTACCGCGACGCCGCCGCGCCGTTCGGGTACGACGTCCCGCAGATCCTGCCCAGCGACGCGGCGCTCTCGCTCTACCACAACGCCTTCTCGCAGACGTACGAGGTCGAGCGGCGCCTCGACGTGCGCGCGCTGCTGCTCCGGCTCGAGCCGCACCTCGATCCGGCCGCCGGGCGCGAGCCCGGGTCCCGCTGGCTCGTCGCGGAGTCGGGGCTCGGCCCGGCGCTCATCCGCTACCTGTCCCGGAGCAGCGTCGAGGCCGAGGTCGGCCTGTGCGAGTGGCCGCCGGAGTCGAGCTTCGACGACGCCCCGGTCCTCCGCTACCTCTTCCGCGTGCCGACCATCCCCGACCGGATGGTCCCGCTGCTGACGAGCACGCCCGGCCTCGGGTACTTCGTCCCGGTCGCCCCCGGCGCCGCGGTGGAGATCGGGTTCCGGCACCCCGTCAACCTCCGCGCCTGCCCGGTGTTCAGCGAGGCGGGCCTCGTGCTTTTCCGGGGGAGGGGCCGCGAGGCGCTGGAGATCACGAAGCTGCCGGCGATGGGGGACGTCTCGGCGTTCGCCCGGGTCGAGCTCAGCCGCGAGCCCGCGGTGGCGCGGGTGACGCCGGAGGGCGACGCCCGGCGCCCCGCGTCGGTCGTGCTGTCGCTCCGCCTGGTCCCGAGCTCCGAGCCGTGGCGGACGGTCACGGCCTCGTGGATCCGGCCCGAGGAGATGCAGCTCCTCCGGCACGTCGCCTACGCGCTCGGCCCCGAGACGCTGCGGCGGGCCCGCATCGCCTTCACGGCCGCGGGCGCGTTCCTCCGCCACCCGACCGGCATCGAGGGGATCCCGGTCGGCGAGTTCTTCCGGGAGGTCCACCCGGGCCTCTACATCCCCGCCGGCTACGACGCGGTCCCCGCGGTCGCGCCCGGCGTGCTGTTCCGCGCGCTGGGCGCCCCGGCCGGGCAAGCGCTGTTCATCGGGCGCGACGGGCGGGCGATCGGCGTGCCCGAGGACGCGTTCGTCCCCCTGGAGACGGCGCTCCTCGAGGCGCAGCAGTGGTCGCCGCTGGCCGCGCAGTCGGCGGGCCTCACGGCCGCGCTGGCGACCGAGCTGCCCGAGGTCGTGCTCGGCGGCGTCGGCATCCGGCCGCTGCGCGACCTCGCCCCGCCCGACGCGAGCGGCGAGCCGAAGGCGCTCCCGCCGGGCGCCGGCCGGGCCCCCCAATGACCGATCCCGACGCGATCGCCGAGCGCCTCTCCGAGCTCCAGGCGAACGTGCTCGCCCCGCTCGTCCTCGGCGGCCCCCTCCACCCGGTGCGCCCGTTCGGCGTCCGGCTCGCGCTCCTCCTCGGCGACGGCGCGCGGGCGCTCGATCGCGACCTCGGCTCGCGCATCGATGTGGTCCGCGTCCGCGTCGCCCGGCTCGTCGCCCCGGTGGACACGCTCCCGGAGCTCACCGCCGCCGACTGGGCGCTGCTCGCCGCGCTGAACGACCTGCTCCAGCTCACGAACCACGAGCTCGCCGGCGTCCTGACGCGCAGCCGCTATCCGCGCCTGCTCGCGAGCGTGCGCGACCTCTGCGAGCTCGTGCCGGCGCCGGCGGACGTCGCGACCGCGCTGTCGCGGCACGCCACGTTCGCGCGCGTGCTCGACAGCTTTCGCACGGACGCGATGGTCGCCTGGTGGACGGGCCGCGCGAGCTTCCGCGGCCAGCGCCCGCCCCCGCGGCTGCTCCGGTGGCGGCAGCTGCGCAACGTCGAGGTCGAGACCCGGCGCGTCGGTCTGGCCGAGATGGGTCACGGCATCCCCGGGCTCGCCCCGCCGGACTTCACGGACGCGCTCGCCCTCTGGATGACGCGCACGCCGCTCACGGATCTCGCGACCGCCACCCGGAAGAGCCCGCCGTTCGCGTGGTCCGCCTCGACGCTCGCGGTCGTCGCCACCCCGCCTGGCCGGAGCCTCGCGTACCGCGTGCTCCTGCGCCAGCCGCACGACCTCGCCGTCGCGACGCTCGCCCGCGCCGCCAGGGAGGTCCCGCCCCGGTTCGGTCGGGCGCGCGCGATCGCCGAGTCGTTCGCCAGCGAGGTCGCCGCCGGGATCAAGCTGCTCGACGAGCGCTCCGGGGCCGCGTGACGCGCGTCCAGCGCGCGGCGAGCGGCGAGCGGCGAGCGCGATCGGTGAGCGACGATCGGCGTGCGGCGCGCCGCGCGGTTTTGATCGGTTCAAACGGGGCGTGATACGCTCCGGCCCCCTTTCACGCGCCTCGCGCTGGAGCGACGAACCGTTTGGACCGGCAAGACGCTGAGAACTCCGACGACATGCTTTCTTTTCCCCGGCGCCCTCTCCGCGTCGGCCTGCTTCGGGAGGCGGCCCGGCGCGCGCGGGGCCCGCGGGCGCGCATCGCCGGCGCGGCGCTCGCGCTCTCGCTGGCGGTGAGCCCGGGCGTCGCGTTCGCCCAGGCGTCTGCGCTGCTCGACGAGGGCAAGGCGCTCATGAAGAAGGGCAAGCTCGCGGAGGCCTGCCCCAAGATCGAGGAGAGCTACCGGCTGAGCCCGAGGTCGGCCACGCTCCTCGCGCTGGCCACCTGCCACGAGAAGCAGGGGAAGCTCGCGACCGCCTGGTCCGAGTTCATCGATCTCAGCGCCGCGGCCCGCAAGGAGGGCAACAAGCGGCTCGAGGCCGACGCGAAGGCGAGGGGAGCGAGGCTCGAGCTGCGGCTCCCGCGGCTCACGGTGAACGTGCCGCGGGCCGCCGCCGTCGAGGGGCTCGAGGTGACGCTCGACGGGGCGCCGGTCGACAGCGCGAGCTGGGGCCAGGCCCGGCCGATCGATCCCGGCGAGCACAAGGTGAGCGCGAGCGCGCCCGGCCGAAAGACGTGGGAGGCGTCGGTCTCGATCAAGCGGGGCGAGCGGAAAGCCGTGGCGGTTCCGGCGCTGGCCAAGGACGGCTCGGCGGCGCCCGAGCCCGCGCCGGCGGAGGAGGCGCCCGCGAAGGAGGCGGCGGCTGCGGCCACCGCGGCGCCGGACAAGGGCGCGGCCGGGGTGGGGAAGGGGGCAGCTGGGGCCGGGAAGGGCGCGGCTGGGGAGGGGAAGGGCGCGGCTGGGGGCGGGAAGGGCGCGGCTGGGAGCGGTAAGGGCGCGGCTGGGAAGGGCGCGGCTGGGGCCGAGAAGGGCGCGGCGGCGCCGGAACAGGCCGCTGCGGGGCCGGAGGAGGGCGCGCAGCCCGAGGAGCCTTCCGCGGCCGAGGAGCCGGAGGCGAGCCCGGGCGCCTCACCGAAACATGCCGGCACCTTCGTGCTCGAGGTCGGCGCGGCGGGCGGCGCGCTGATCGGGCTGATCGACTCCGGCAGCTTCGGCGACCTGAGCACGTATTCGTACAGCTACAACATCCTGCCGGAGGGCGAGCTCATCGCGCCCTGCAACGACGAGGTCTGCCACGCCAGCTTCGAGCCGGCGATCGGGCCGTTCGCCGGCGGCCAGGCCTTCGTCGGGGTCGCGCTCTCCGAGCGGCTGCACCTCGGCGCCCGGGTGCTCGGCGGCTACCGGTTCGGCGGCGGCTACCTGGCCGTCGGCGGCCCGTCTGCGTCGCTGCGCTTCGGGCGCCTGTGGCTCGGCCTGACGGGGCTCGTCGGCGCGGTGGGGCAGGACGCGAAGGTCACCGGCGTGAAGGGGGAGATCCCCTCCGAGCTTGTCGACCGCAACTACGGCCGGACCGAGGTCGACGTGAACGCGCGCGAGGGCAGCCTCCCCGAGACCGCGCTCGTCGAGACGCTCGCGTTCGGCGGCAGCGTCGAGGTGTCGCTCGTGCTCGCGGATCTGCCGAGCTCGAGCTGGACGTCCGGCGCGCTGCTCCTGAGCGCCTGGCCGACGTTCATGAAGGGGCTCGATGGGTTCGTGATCGCCGCGCCGGTGGGCCTCGGGTATCGGTTCTACTGACCGCGTCGTCTACCGGTGTCACGAACGGCGGCGTCGGGGGCGCGCCGCCTCCTGGCTCCGCGGCCCGAGCAGAGAACCGACGCGTTCGCTGCGGGTGGCGCCCCGGTGGCGCTCATGGAACGGCGGAACGGATCGTCGCACGTGAGGCGCGTTCCTGCGCAGAGGAGCTCACCGTTGCGCCTGCGTCCAGCCGAGCGCGGCGATGTCGAGCGCCAGGACCTCACGTCGATCGTAGCTTGCGAGCTCGACCGCGGGCCATGCGGCGAGCTGCGCCTGAACGCGCGCTGGTACGAGGTGCCCTCCGAGGAGAATTCGGGCGAGGTGCGAGAGGGACGCGCGCAGCGCGAGGAGATCCTCGAACGGGAACCTCCTGGCGTCGTCTGCCGACCAGATCTCGAGCGACCGAAGTCGCCGGACGAGAGGATGCGCTCCGAGCGCACGGAGTCCTTCGGGGCGCGTCGGGCGGTACCACAGCGCGAGGTGCTCGAGCGACGGGAGTTTTTCTGGACCGAGCGGTGCAAGGGCTCCTCGTACGTCATCGTCGCCGCGAAATACGGTCAGGTGGCGTAACGCCGGCGCGGGCTGGGCGAGCAGCGGCGCGAGGATGCGCTCCGGCGCGCCCAGCCCGCGTAGGCCAGGGAGCGCCGCGCCGACCGGCGGACTGGACCCACGGATCACGAGCGACGTGACCACCGATGCGCAGCCGTGCGCGTTGAGCAGATCGAGGAATGGCCCGAGCGCGCCAGAGATCATGAGGCGGAGGGATCGGAGCGAGCGTCCGGCGACGCTCGCCAGGAGTCGGCGCAGCCGATGCAGTCCGACGACGCCGAGCGAGACGTCCGGATCGTCGGGCGAGAAGCCGAGCGTGTCGCGTCCGATGAGCGAGAGCTCTGGCCGGAGCTCGTCCTCGATGGTGGCCGCATCTTCATCGTAGGCCCAAGCGATGAGGCCGCCGTGACCGTCATCGATGCACGCGAAGGGCTCGCCGAAATCGGGAATTGGGCCGAAGGTCATCGTCTTGAGCGAGTCGAGGAGCTCGCGTTCCATGGCGCGCGCATCGTCCCCATCGCGAAGCAGCCGCTCGGCTTGAAAGGCGATCAGGGTGCCCGTCGGGTCGCCCCGCCGCTCGAGTTGCGCGCCGATCAGGCGGGGCGCGGTGAGCATGTCTTCCTTGGGAGGAGCATTGATGATGGGTTGACCGCCCGTGACGAACCCCTCCGCGCGGAGTCGAGCAAGCCGGTGCTCAAAGACAATTTCGGCGATATGTGTCCTGGGGAAACGCCGTTCGAAGGGGGCACGGCGGCTTCTCCCGACTGGACGCTCCACGACGCGGGCGCCGTCGATGCGCAGGTCGATGTGCTCGTCGCGGCGGTCTAGCCGCAACGCAAGGCTGGCCGGTGGCGTGACGGTGTCGAGGCCATGGTGGAACGCCTTCCCGGAGCTCATCGCTGCCTCACGAAGCTGCCGTTGTCAGTACTCCACGTACCAAGATTCATGGGTCCGTGTGCGTTCGGCCGGCTGAGGTGGTTCGTGGGATGGGATGAAGAATAGCGACTTGCGTTCGTGCCTCCGCCGATCACGCGCCCGCTCGGCGGCGGTTGTCCAGCCATCGTCCAGAGGCGCGGGATGAGCTGAGAGCCCCGCCCCGCGCTCGTCGCTTGGTACCGCCGCCGACGCGCGCTACCGTCTCGCCGTGACGAAGATCGGGCGGCGCAAGCAGAAACCCACGCCGCGACAGGGCGCCCCGGAGCTCACCCCGAAGAGCGTCGCGCGCATGGACGTCGGCGACGCCGTCTACCGCCTGGTGAAGCTGCTCGCCCGCCACCCCGACGAGCGCCTCGACGCCAAGGCCCGCGGCGCCCTCGAAAAGACCCTGCCCGCCCTCGACGCGCTCCGCGCAAGCCACCCGGACCACCCGCAGGTCGCGTGGGTCGCCGGCATGATCCTCCGCAAGCTCGGCCGGCTGGACGAGGCCGCGCAGCTCGCCCGCCGCGCGTTCGAGCTCGAGCCCACGTTCGCCACCGCCGTGAGCCTCGCGTACGCCCTCCGGGAGCGAGGCGACATCGACGCGGCCCAGGGCGCGTTCGAGGCCGCCGCCCGCCTCGATCCCGAGGACGTCTCGGCCCGCTGCGACCTCGGCGCGATGCTCTGCGAAGCCGGCCGCACCGCCGAGGGCCTGCGCCACCTCGAGGCCGTCCTCGACAAGCAGCCGGCGCACCCCGTGGCCTTCCCGGCCTACGCCTGCCACCGCGCCGTGCGCGATGGCGACGCCTCCTGGTACGACAAGCTCGCGGCGTACGAGAAGGCGCACCCGGAGAGCGCAGCCGCCGCGCGGGCGCTCGAGCGCCTGCGCGCCGAAGGGCTCCACCACCCCGCGCCCATCGCCGTCGTCGAGGGCTTCATCGCCGGCGTCGCCGAGGCGCTCGACCACCTCCACCGCGATCACGACCCGTGGCTCAACCGCTTCGGCGCCCGCGAGCACGGCTACCGGCTCCTCCCGCCGCTCGCGCCGGAGGAGCTCCGCCGCATCGAGGCGTCCTCGGGCACCCGCATCCCCGCCGACTACGCGGCGTTCCTCACCCGCGTGGGCAGCGCCGGCGCGGGGCCCTACTACGGGCTCCTGCCGCTCGACGGCCCGGGGCAGCTCGAGAGCCTCGCGGGCGACTTCCCCCACACGCGGCCCTACCGGCCCCAGCCGCGGGCGATGAGCGCGTCCGAGCGCGCCGCGTACCGGGCCGACGCGACGGTCCGCGGCACGATCGCCCTCGCGCACATGGGCTGCGGCTACTTCTCCGTGCTCGTGGTGCGCGGCCCGCGCGCCGGCACCGTCTGGGCCGATCTCCGCGCGGCGGGCTCGGGCCTGCTCCCGACCCACGACAGCTTCACGGCGTGGTACCGCGACTGGATCGAGGCGCTCTCGAAGGGCGCGCCGGCCGAGCTCCCGATCAGCGCGCCCCGGTGCGCGGCGCCCGCGGCGCTCAGCGACTACCTGATGGCGTGGGAGCGCGAGCGGAGGCTCCCGCCCGGGAGCGCGGGCGAGGCGAGGGTCCGGCAGGCGCTCCGCGAGCTCCCCGACGGCGGGATCGCGATCCAGGCCGAGGCGTCCAGGTACTTCGACGCCGGCGATCCCGTCAGCCCCTGCCCCAGCTGCCGGCACATGTTCGAGCACTTCATCCAGAAGGACATGCTGCGCCCCGCGGCGCTGCGGCCCGGCGTGCCGCCCAGGGCCGCGCGGCGGCTCCGGCCGGAGGCGTAGCGACCCGCTTGCTCCGGCGGCGGTCCCCCCACGGCGGATTGCGTGCTGGCGGCGGTCCCCCCACGGCGGATTGCGTGCTGGCGGCGGTCCCCCCACGGCGGATTGCGTGCTGGCGGCGGTCCCCCCACGGCGGATTGCGTGCTGGCGGCGGTCCCCCCACGGCGGATTGCGTGCTGGCGGCGGTCCCCCCACGGCGGATTGCGTGCTGGCGGCGGTCCCCCCACGGCGGATTGCGTGCTGGCGGCGGTCCCCCCACCGTGAGCTGCGCGCCGGCCGCGCGGCTACCCCGCCTTGTCCGCGCGCCGCCGCCGGGCGCGCCGCGGCTCGCTCCGGGCGGCGCCTCCCTGGCTGGAGGGCTCCGGCTGCGGGGCGAACCCGATCGCCGCGAGCTCCCGCTCGCCGATCACGTCGCCCTTGGCCATGAGCGCCGCGCGGAGGAGGACCGCGCCCATCTCGGCGTCGTTGCCGGGCCACGGATGATCGAGCACCGCCTGCAGGGCGCGCAGGTCCAGGCCGAACGGCCGCCCCCGCAGCCGGACGCCGATGCGCGCGAGGTGATCCAGCGCGAGCGCCCGGAGGTCCTCGGCGCGCGACGACAGCGACGGCAGCGCGACCGCCCGATCGCCGAGACGATCGCCGAGCCGCTCGCTCATCTGGCCGGTCGCCACCAGCGCGTCGACCGTCTGGGGCACCGCCACGACGAGCCGCACGTCGTCCGGCAGCGCCGCGCCGAGGTAGCTCTGCACCTCGGCCGGCAACGCCTGCGCGTCGAGGATGAGCAGCGTGCCCCCCTTCGCCGCCTCGATCGGCGAGCTGTCCGGATCGCGCCACAGCGCCAGCGCGGGCGGCGCCCCCTCCGCGCCCGCGGGCCCGGCGCCGCCCGCCGGCGCGGAGGGGACGCCGCCCGCGGGCCCCGCGGAGGCGCCCCGCGCCTGCGCGAACGCCTGCGCGAACCCCTCGGGCACCGGCGCCGCGCCGTCGACGATCGCCAGCGGGCCGCCCGCGCGCGCGGACGACAGGTGCACGACCGCGCCCCACGCGACCGCGTCGATCCCGGGCGCGGTCAGCAGCGTGACCGGGCCGCCGGCCTCGCCGAGCCGCTCCAGCTGCTCGAGCGCCGCGCGCGCGGCGGGGCTGTAGGCCGCGGCCCGCGCCGGCCGCGAGAGCAGCGCCGCGATCGCGCGGAACCGGCCCGCGCCCTGCGCCACGGCGCGCTCGAGCCGGCTCACCTCCCGCGCGCGCTCCTCGGCCTCGCGGCGGGCGGCGACCTCCCGCCCGCGCGACCCCGACAGCATCGCCGACACCGCGATCACCGCGCCGAGCCGGTCGGCGACCGCGCGCAGGCCGCACACCTCCTCCAGCGTCATCGGCGACGCGCGCCGGCCCCGCGGGATCGCGAGCGCCCCGATCGGCCCCTCCGCGTCGTTCACCAGCGCCACCACGCCGATGTCGCGCTCGGCGAGCCACGCGAGCAGCGGGCGCACCTCCGGCCGCCGGACCTCGACCGCCTCGGCGGCCTCGACGCGCAGGACGCGCTCCGGCTCGAGCTGCGCGAGCTCGACGAGGCGCGCCGGCACCTCCGCCGGCGCGGTGTGCGCGTAGCCCGCGCGATCGACGGTCACCCGCTCGGGCGGCGAGAGCAGGTACAGCGCCGGCGGCGCCTGCCCGGCCGTGCCGGCGTCGGACGCGTCGCGCAGCGCGGAGAGCGCCGCCTCCAGCGCCGCCTCGGGCTCGGGGTTCATGGCCGCGCGCGTCGCGGCGTCGAAGGCGCCGAGCCAGCGCGCCCCCTCCGGCGCGAACCGCCGCGAGAGGGCCGGCGCGGCGAGCCCGGCGAGCGCGCAGAGCGCGCACGCGCCGAACACGGCGACGCCGACCGACGACGCCGGCGCGCCGCGGAGCCCGAGATCGCCGCGCGGCGCCTCGTGCACCGCGTACACCGCGAGGAGCGCCGGCGGGGTCGCGAGCGCCGCGAGCGCCAGCGTGCGGCGGAGCGCGCGCGAGACCTGCGCGGCGTCCGCGGCCACGGTGCAGAACGCGACGCAGACCGCCGCGACCGCGCTCGTGACGGGCAGGATCGACTCGGGCGCCGCGACGCCGACGAACGCCGCCGCGAGGCCGACCGCGAGCGCGGTCGCCGAGAGCAGGAGCGCGGCCTCGACCCGGTCGGCGACGCCGAGCTCGAGCCGCCGCGCGATGCGGACGCGCGCGATCGCCACGAGCATCACCGTGAGCGAGCCGAGCGACGCCGCGGAGGTGGCGTAGTGCACGAGCAGCGGATCGAGATCCGCCGCGCGCTCGGGCGCCGCCGCGGACACGGCGGGCAGGGCGACCGCGACGGTCCAGAAGAGCGAGGCGAACGCCGCGGCGTCGAGGCGCCGCGTGCTGGGCGGGGGCTCGAGCAGCCCGCCGAGGCCGGCGATGCGCGCGAGCCCGACCAGGGCGGCCATCGACGCCGCCGCCGCGCCGAGGTTGCCGAGCGCGATCAGCGCGAGCCCGGTGGGGCCGCTCCGCGCGGCGGCGAGCATCGCGGCGCCGGTGAGGCACACGGCGGCGGCGCCGCGGGCGGCCGGCTCGATCCGGTCCTCCCCGCGCGGCGGCCGCTCGACCCACCGCAGGCCGAGCGCGAGCAGCGCCGGCAGCCCGAGCAGGGCGAGCCACGCGGGCCCGTGGCCGCCGGACGCCCGGAGCGCGGCGAAGGCCGTGTAGGCGACAGCGGCCGCGGCGATCCAGAACGAGCGCCGGCGCAGCATCGCGGCGAGCGTAGCGTCTGGCCGCGGGGGCGCCAACGAGGCGGGCTCGTCGGTGGAACGACGCGCCGCCCCCGCCGCCGCCCGCGGCGTTCCGCTCCCTCAGGCCCTCACGGCGGGAGCGCGGTGATCCAGTCGCGCACGCACGCCTTCTGCTCTTCGGTGAGCGGATTCATGTTGAACGGCATCCGGTTGCCGCACGGCGGATCATCCATGAGCTTCGTGTAGAGCGAGCTCATGTCCGGCTGACCCGGCACGAGCACCGAGCCGCCGCACGACTGGGACGGCTGGTCCCTGAACTTCGTCTCGAACCCCGCCGCCAGGACGATGCCCGAGACCTTCGTGCCTTCGTCGTGGCAGCCTGCGAAGCCGCACGAGTTCGCGATCAGCGTCGGGGCCTCGGCGCACGTCGGGGGGCCGCCGCCGGTGGTCGCGGTGGTGGCCGCCGCGTCGCCGCCGGTGGTCGCCGCCGCGTCGCCGGTGGTCACCGCGTCGCCGCCGGTGGTGGCGCTGGGGGCGCCGCCGCCGCCGGCCGCCGTCGTGGCGCCCTGGCCGTCGCTGGCGCCGGCGCCTTCGTCGCCGCCGGCGGCGTACTCCTCCTTGAAGTCCTCGTCGAGGGTCCCCGCGCAGCTGGCGAGCAGCGCGGCGCCGCTCAGCAGCGCGGCGGCGGCGAACGCCGCGCGCCTGGAAAGGGAAGCGATGGTCGTCACGTGCTACCTCACTCTCAGTAGATGTAGGCCCCGGCGAGCCGAATCCCCAGGTACTGGTCCGTTGCCCCGCCGGCGGCGTAGTCGTCGCTGAGCTCCGGCTGGAACGACGAGAAGAACCGGGCGTACTCGACGAGCAGCCGCGCCTCGATCCCCTTCGCGACCGGGACGAGCACGCCGGCCGTCGCGCCGATGCCCTGGACGCTGGCGCCGGTGAACCGATCGTAGACCGGGCCGGTCGAGAGGGGCATCAGGTAGTCGGCGCCCAGCGCCAGCGCGACCGGGCCGGCCGGGATGCGCGCGTCGAGGCCGGCGCGGAAGATCGTGTAGTCGACGTTCGGCACGGTCGCAGCGAGGTCGTCCGGCGCGTCGATCTCGAAGGTCAGGAACCGGACCCCGGCGTTGATCCCGAGCACCGTCGACTCGCCGAGCGTCAGCCGCTCGCGCAGCCCGAGGTTGATGCGCTGGTAGGTCGTGCTGAGCGGGTCGCCGTCGCCCACCGCCGAGTTGAGGCCGAGCGCCCGCGCGTACCCGGCGGTGATCCCGAGGCCCTTGAGCACCGCGATGTTCGTGCCCGCGAGCGGGTACAGCTCTGCGGAGACCGACAGCGCCGGCTGACCGAAGACGTTGTAGGGCCGGAGGTTCTGCGAGAGCGGATCGGAGTAGTCGAACCAGCGGCCCACGAACTCGACGCCGAGCTCGACCGAGAAGAGCGCCGAGCGGACGTCGTTGCGCTTGCGCGCCGGGCCCCCGTCGTCCTTGCCGCCCTCGGCCTTCTCCTCGCCGTCGCCGTCGCCGTCGCCGCCGTCCTCGCCGTCGCCGCCCTCTCCCTCGCCGTCGCCGTCGCCGTCGCCGCCGCCGTCCTTCTTCTCGTCATCGGCGGGCGGCGGCGCGATCTGCGCCAGCGTGGGGCCGAGCAGATCTTCCAGCGCCTTCTTGCGGTCGTCGTCCGAGCCGCCCAGCGGCACCGCGCCGTCCACCGCGAGGTCGCCCGCGTTCTCGTCGACGTAAACGAGGTAGACCTCTTTCTTCTTCTTCTTGTTCGTCCGCGAGACGCCGTAGATCACGCCCTCCGCCTTCACGGTCTTGCCGGCCTTGCGGATGCGGTCGATGGACTTCTTCCGCAGGCCCTTCATCACCACCGCGTCCCCGACGGGCTTGGTCTGGCCGGCGCCCTTCAGCGCCTTCGAGAACGCGGCAGGCTCGACGACCTCCAGCGTCTTCGGGACCAGCGAGAGGATGTCCTCGCGGATCGCATCCGCGTTGGGCCCCTCGACGTGGACCGCGATCGACTTCGACGCCTTGGGGGCGGCGAGCACGACCGGCGAGACCGCGAACGTGGCTGCGGTCGCGGCGGAGAGCCCGAGGAGGATCCTCCCACAGAGGCTCAAAGAGAGGGACAGCGTGGTGAACCTAGTGAGCTTGCGCACGGGCCTTTTCGTGGTGGCAGCGACGTCGACTGAAGCTTGCACGCGCGCGAGCCTACAAGCGATGTCGGGACGGAATCCAGCGTCTTGCGAAAGGATGGGGGATATTTACGCGCGACACGCAGTGTCGCTAAGAGACTCCGCTACGACCGGATTCTGAAGGCTTGCCGCGTCGCGCGCCCGCCTTCCTTGACTGGCTTCAATCAAGTAGAAAAGTGTCGAGCGATGCGCGGCGCCGCGACGCAACGCATCTCAGACCAGCACGTCCCAGGCAGAGGGCACATGGATCGGTCAAGAGGACGGCACTCCCGCGCGCGGCGCGGCCCTTTCTCCTCGCTGGGGGCCGCGATGATCGCCGTGATGGCGGCAGCCGCCTGCTCGGGCAGGTCCGGCGCCGGGGCGGACGGCGAGCCGACGCGCTGCGCCGAGATCCGGCCGGGCGCCTCGCCGCTCCGGCGGATGACGCGCTTCGAGTACAACAACACGATCCGGGATCTCCTCGGCGACGACAGCGCGCCGGCCGACGCCTTCGTGGTCGAGGAGGAGGCGCTCGGGTTCAACAACCAGGCGGCGGCGCTCGGCGTCACGCCGCTGCTCGCCGAGCAGCTCATGAAGGCCTCTGAGGCGATCGCGGCCCGGGCCGCGCGAAACCCCGAGAGGCTCCTCGAGGGGTGCGATCCGGCGGTGCAGGGGCCCGAGGTGTGCGCCGACGAGCTCATCGCGCGCTTCGGCAAGCGCGCGTTCCGGCGGCCGCTCACGCCGGCGGAGGGCGAGCGGTTCGCGCGGCTCTTCGCCTGGGGGAACGGCGAGCACGGCTTCTCCACCGGCGTCGAGCTCGTGATCCAGGCGATGCTCCAGTCGCCGCACTTCCTCTACCGCGTCGAGCTCGGCATGCCGGATCCGATCGGGGACGGCGTGGTGCCGCTCTCCGATCACGAGATCGCCTCGCGGCTGTCGTACCTGCTCTGGGGCTCGATGCCCGACGACGCGCTGTTCGCCGCGGCCGACGCGGGCGAGCTCCGCACCGCCGCGCAGATCGCCGCGCACGCCCGCCGCCTGCTCGACGACCCGCGCGCCCGCGCCGCGGTCGCGAACTTCCACGCGCAGTGGCTGCAGCTGTCGAACATCGACACCCTCACCAAGGACCCCGCGGTCTACCCGAGCTTCCAGGCCGGGCTCCCGGCGCTCCTCCGGGCGGAGACCGAGGCGTTCCTCGAGCACGTCGTGTTCGACGACGCCGCCGGCGACGTGGCGACGCTGCTGACGGCGCCGTACTCGCTGATGAACGCCGAGCTCCGCGCGTTCTACGGGCTCCCGGAGGGGCCCGCCGGGGCGCCGGACGAGCTCGCGATCGTGCCGCTCGATCCGTCGCAGCGCGCCGGCTTCCTCACCCACGCGAGCCTGCTCTCGGTGCTCGCGAAGCCGAACCAGTCCTCGCCCGTGCACCGCGGCAAGTTCGTCCGCGAGCGGCTGCTCTGCCAGATCTTGCCGCCGCCGCCGCCCGACGTGGACATCCAGCCGCCCGAGGTGCGGGACGGGATCCCGACCCGCCGGCGGTTCGAGCAGCACGCCACGGACCCGAGCTGCTCCGGCTGCCACAAGCTCATGGATCCGATCGGCTTCGGGTTCGAGCGCTACGACGGGATCGGCCTCTACCGCGAGGCCGACCAGGGCGTCCCGATCGACGCGAGCGGCGAGATCGGGGGGACCGGCGGCGCGGACGGGCCGTTCGACGGGGCGGTGGAGCTCGCGCACCGCCTCGCGGAGAGCGACGGGGTGCGCCAGTGCGTCGCGACGCAGTGGTTCCGCTTCGGCTACGGCCGCGCCGAGCAGGCGGAGGACGAGTGCAGCATGACCCAGATCCAGGCGGCGTTCGCCGAGAGCGGTTACAACATCAAGGCGCTGCTCGTGGCGCTGACCCAGACGGACGCGTTCCGCTACCGCCGCGCGCTGCCCGGCGACGGGGGGGCGCCGTGAGCCGCGCCGCGCCGCGCCGCGCGCCGCGGAGCCGCCTGGATCGCCGCGCCTTCCTGCGCGGCGCGGGCGGGCTCGCCCTCGCGCTGCCGTTCCTCGACGCGATGGGCGGCTCGGCGAGCGCCGTCGATTTCCCGAAGCGCTTCGTCGTCTTCTTCACGGGCCTCGGCACCGTCAAGAAGGCGTGGGAGCCGACCGGGACCGGGGCGTCGTTCGAGCTCGGCGAGATCCTCGCCCCGCTCTCGCCCTACCGGGAAAAGCTGCTCGTCATCGACGGCATCAACATGGACTCGGCCTACCACGGGCCGGGCGATCCCCACCAGCAGGGCATCGGCCAGGCCCTCACCGGCACGGAGCTCCAGGAGGGGACGCTCTTCCCGTACGCCTGCAACCCCGCGGCGCGCGTCGGCTGGGGCGGCGGCATCTCGGTCGACCAGTTCCTCGCCGCGAAGCTCGGGCAGAGCACGAAGCTCTCGTCGCTCGAGCTCGGCGTGCAGGTCCAGTACGCCAACGTCTCGTCGCGCGTCTCGTACCTCGGCCCGGCCCAGCCGGTCCCGCCCGAGGACGATCCGCGCGCGGCGTTCGACCGGCTCTTCCTCGACCTCAGCGCCGACCCGGCGGACCTCGAGCGGCGGCGCGCCCTGCGCCGCCGGGTGCTCGGCAGCGTCATGGAGGACTACGGCTCGCTCGCGAGGACGCTGGGGGGCGAGGACCGGCAGAAGCTGGAGCAGCACCTCGACGCGGTGGGCGAGATCGAGAAGCGCCTCGACGCGCCGGGGCTCCTCGGCGGCGCGTGCGCGCTGCCGGAGCTCGGCGATCCGCTCGACGTCTACGCGAACGACAACTACCCGGCGATCGGGAAGCTGCAGATGGATCTGCTCGCGATGGCGCTCGCCTGCGATCTCACGCGGGTCGCGTCGCTCCAGTGGAGCTCGACGCAGGCCGGGAAGGTGTTCACCTGGCTCGGCCAGTCGGACACGCACCACTCGCTCTCGCACTCGAACGTGACCGACGAGACCAAGCAGCAGCAGCTCATCGACATCGGGCGCTGGCACGCGGAGCAGCTCGCGTACCTGCTCGGGAAGCTCGACGCGGTGAAGGAGGGCACGGGCACGCTGCTCGACAACACGCTCATCCTCTGGTGCACCGACATCTCGGAGGGGCAGACCCACTCGCGGCACAACATGCCGTACGTGATCGCGGGCGGCGCCGGCGGGGCGCTCCGGACCGGGAGGTACGTGCGCTACGGCGGCGACGCCCACAACGACCTGCTCGTGACGCTGTGCAACGCGATGGGCGTGGACGTGCCCACGTTCGGCAACCCCGCGTACTGCACGGGTCCGCTGCCGGGCCTCCTGGCCTGAGCGCCGGGCGGCCGTTTTGGGCTTTTCGTCGCGCGCCGTTTTTGGCAAGTACGCGCGCATGGGCGGCCTGCTGTCTTCAGGGAAGCCTCGCCGCGCGGCGCGCTCGACGCGCGCGGCGCGCCTGGTCCTTCGTCTCGCGCGCCTCGCGGCGCTCTCGGCGGCCGCGTGCGGCGCGGTCGGGTGCAAGAAGCCCGCGGACGCGCCGGCGGACGCCGGGGCCCAGGCCGGCGACGCGGGCGCGGAAGCCGTGGCCGCTGCGGCGGCGGCGCCCGCGGCAGCGACGGCGGAGGCGGCCGCGTGGCCGCCGAGCGACAAGCCGCTGCTCGGGGTCACCGCGTTCGTCGCGACCGTTTACAAAGAGCCGCGCGACACCTCGAAGAAGCTCGGCTACCTGCGGGTCGGCTCGAGGGTGCCGCGCGCCGCGGAGCCCGCCGGCACGGCCGGCTGCCCGGGCGGGTGGTACGCGATCGAGCCGCGCGGCTTCCTCTGCGTCGGCGAGGACGCGACGCTCGATCTCGACGACCCCATCCTCAAGGCCGCCGGTCCCGGGCCGAACCTGAGGAGCGCGCTCCCGTACCGGTATGCCTTCGTCCGCGCCGTGCTGCCGCTCTACCTGCGCGTGCCCACCGCCGAGGAGCAGCGGAAGTCGGAGTTCAAGCTCGACGAGCACCTCGCGTGGTTCGAGGAGAACAAGGCGACGGTGCAGCGGGTCGACCTCGGCGCGAACGACGTGCCGATCGACGCGCGGGGCGTGCCGCTGCCGGGCAAGCGGATCGGCGAGCTCGGCCTCGGGAAGAACTCGCTCGAGCTCGGCGAGGGCGCCCTGCTCGGCGCGGAGGGGGAGAACGACCCGATCCCGTTCTGGCTGGAGGGCGGCAAGCGCCTCATCCGCAACATCAGCGACTTCAAGGTCCCGGACTACGCGGTCTTCGCCGATCGGGCGCGCCGCTTCACCGGCCTGTCGCTGATCGGCTCGTTCCCGACCGGGCCGGAGTCGTTGAACCGGCGGTTCGCGATCACGACGGATCTCCGGCTCGCGCCCGCGACGAAGATCAAGCCGGACACGGGCTCGCCGTGGCACGGCGTCGAGCTGAACGACGAGCTCACGCTGCCGCTCGCGTTCGTCCGGGCGCGGAGCGCGCGCGACGTCGAGATCGAGGGGGACAAGGCGACGCCGGGCAAGGAGCTCCCGTTCCGCGAGGTCCTCCCGCTCACCGGCAGGATGCGCCGGCTCGAGGGGGTGAAGTACTACCGGACGAAGGACCAGCGGTACGTGAGCCAGCTCGACGTGGGGCTCGCGGTCGCCCCGTCCGCGTGGCCGGCGGTCGCCGAGAAGGGCGAGAAGTGGATCGAGGTCTCGATCACGCACCAGACGCTCGTCCTCTGGGAGGGCAAGCGCCCCGTCTATGCCACGCTGGTCTCGACCGGTCAGGCGGGGGTGGCCGATCCCAAGACCACGACCGCGACGGTGCGCGGCGTCTTCCGCATGCGCAACAAGCACATCACGGCGACGATGGACTCGAACGAGTCGTCGAGCGTCGGCGGCCGCCCGGAGACGACCGCGGAGGCGCCCTCGGCCTCGCGGGGCGCGAAGCCGGACAAGGGCGGCTCCTCGAAGGAGCGCTCGAAGAAGAAGCCGGGCGCGAGCGCGGCGGAGAAGCCCGAGGCGGGCCAGAAGGCGGTGCCCCGCAAGGGCGACGGGGAGTACGGCGTCACGCGGCGGCGCGGCGAGGGGACGTACGCCCTCAAGGACGTGCCGTACATCCAGTACTTCGCGAGCGGCTACGCGCTCCACGCCGCGTACTGGCACGACGTCTTCGGCACGCCGCGCAGCCACGGCTGCATCAACCTGTCGCCCATCGACGCCCACCGGGTGTTCCTGTGGACCGATCCCCCGGTGCCGCCCGGGTGGCACGCCATCAACACGGGCGAGGAACTGGGCGAGGGGACGACGATCATCATTCACGAGTGAGCTGCCTGTCGGGCGGCTCCGTGACGGGAGAGATTCGAACCACAGAGGGCACAGAGGGCACAGAGGAGAGAGAAGAGAGTTGTTGTTTCCTCTCTCCCCTCTGTGCCCTCTGTGCCTGTGTGGTTCCCTCTCTCCTCCAACCAGGGACGGCGCCGGGCGACGCGGTATCAACCAGCGCTGATCGGCGCCGTGCGGAGGAGGTCGTCGAGCGCGTCGTCGGCGGCGCCGGCGAGGGCGTCGAGCAGCGCGGCGAGGCGGTCGTGCTGCTCCGGCGTGAACGGGGGCATGCCGAAGCGAGAGCGCACGCGCGAGAGCATGAACGCTAGGCCGACGCCGTCCTGGTAGCCGGCGATCCAGGGGCCGCGGGCGAGCTCGTCGCAGATGCGCCGGAGGCGCGCCTCGAAGGCGGGGCGATCGGCGAGGGCGGCGGCGGGGGAGGGGGCGCGCCGCTCGAAATGGTGGATCGAGGCGGCGGCCGCGGTCGGGGGGCCGTCGATGGCGGCGAGGCCGGCGCGGAGGTCGTCGAGGAGGGGGGCGAGGCCGAGCCGGCGCACGAGCGCGCCGTCGAGGCACATCTCCCAGAGCACGTGGGCGAACAGCGCGAGCCGCGGCGCGCCGAGCGCGGCGCCGCGCAGCGCCTCGGCGAGGCGGCGCTCCCCCTCCACGAAGACGGGGGCGGCGTGGAACCAGCGGTCGACGGCGACGTGGTGATCGATGCCGGCCAGCACCTCGGCGAGGCGGGGCGCCGGGGCGGCGGGGGGCTCGGGCGCGCGCGCGGGCTTCACGCGCCGGTCGGCCATGCGCCAGAGGTCGGGGAGCATCGCGCCGGCGCCGGCGGCGACCGAGCCGAGGTCGCGCGCGGCGAGGTGGCGATGAAGCAGGAAGTTCATGCGTTCAGGATGGCGCCGCGGCCTCCGGCGGTCGACGGTGAACCGATGCCGCGCGCCCTGCCTCGCCTGTCGCTCTTCGAGTGGAACGATTCATCGTGGTCTCCCGGTCCGCTGCGCGAGCTCATCATCGAGTCGCTGAGCCGGACGATCCGCTGGGGCGGCATGCTGCGCGGCCTGATCGCGCCGTTCCGGCGCTTCGTCGCCGCCTCGGGGGCGACCGAGGTCATCGAGCTCGGCGCGGGCGCGGCCGGGCCGTCGGAGGTGCTCATCGACGAGCTCCTCCGCGCGGGCGCGGCGCCGCCGCGCTTCGTGCTCACCGACCTCCTGCCGCAGCCGGAGGCGTGGGCGGCGGCGGCCGCGCGGCACCCGGCGTTCGTCGCCTTCGAGCCCTCGCCGGTGGACGCGACGCGCATCCCGCGGGCGCTCGCCGAGGGCCGCGCGCGGCTGATGATCAACGCCTTCCACCACTTCTCTCCCGAGCTCGCGCGGGCGATCCTGGCGGACGCGGTGCGCGGCTCGTCCGGCATCTTCCTGTCCGAGGGCTTCGAGCGGAACCCGCTCGGCTTCTTGCCGATGGTCCCGGTCGGCGTCGCCGCGCTCGCCGCGAACCCGCTGCTCGCGCGCCGCTCCCGGGCCGCGAAAGCGTGGCTCACGTGGGCGACCCCGATCGCCGCCGCGGCCAGCGTATGGGACGGCCTGGTGAGCACGCTCCGCGTCTACACCGAGGCCGAGCTGCGCGAGATGGTCGCCCCGCTCGGGGACGCGTTCGCGTGGGAGTACGGCACCTACGACTTCCCGCTGTGGGGCAAGGGGTACTACTTCTTCGGCGTTCCTGCGCGATGAGCAGGCGCCGAGGGCGCTCGGCGATCCAGCGCAGGAGCCTCCGACGAGCAGCTCACCAGGGATGGACGAGGCAGCTGTATTTTTGCGGCCGGGAACGCCGGTCATTTTGTTGAATAAAAATTTGACCCGTTCCACCCACCCCCGCGCACAGGGGCGGAAGCTGGCGACGCGGTGTCTCCGACGTCGTTCCATGCGGATTCGATGGCTTCCGGCGGCTGGGAAGAGGGGCAAGACATGATGGCTTATCGGCGGATGGTGGTGGCAGTATCGGCGTGCGTGGCCCTCGTGGCGGCGACCGCGTGTGGAGGGGGGACCGGCGACGCTGGTGACGCTGCCTCGGGCGGCGACGGGACGGCGAGCGGCGGCGACGGGACGGCGAGCGGCGGCGACGGGACGGCGAGCGGCGGCGACATCGGGCAGGACCCCTTCGGCGACATCGGGGGTAGCGCGAGCTCGGGCGGTGACCCGAGCGCGGGCGGCGACGCCTGCGGCAGCGAGCTCATCGCGATCGTGCGCGACTTCAAGGATACGCACCCGGATTTCGAGGCCCGGCCCGGGGAGGACCGGGGCATCGTGGAGGCTCAGCTCGGCGCGGACGGCAAGCCGGTCTATGCGGGCGGCAGCGAGGGCACGTTGACCACGACCGGCAAGGAGGCCTTCGATCAGTGGTTCCGCGACGTGCCCGACGTGAACACCGCCATCCAGATATCCATCTCGCTCGTGGACAACGGGAACGGCACGTCCACGTACGACGATGCCGACTTCTTCCCGATCGACGACATGGGGTTTGGCAACGAGGACCGGCGCCACAACTATCACTTCACGCTCGAGCTCCACACCACGTTCGAATACAAGGGTGGCGAGGTGTTCACCTTCTCGGGCGACGACGACCTCTTCACCTTCATCAACGGCCGTCTCGCGATCGATCTGGGCGGTATTCACAAGCCGGAGAGCGCGACGATCGACCTCGACGAGCGCGCGCAGGACCTCGGCATCACGCCGGGCAACACGTACGCGCTCGACTTCTTCTTCGCCGAGCGCCGCACGACCGAGTCGAACTTCCGCATCGACACGTCCATCGGTTGCTTTACCCCGGTCATCAACTGAGCTCGGTCGTCCACTGACCCGGCGCGACCTCAGCCCACAGCGCCCTTCATTTCCCACCGTCCGCGTTCCTCGGCTCACCGCCCCGCCCGCGCCGTATCCCGCCCAGCGGCTCGCGCCGACCGCCCCCCGTTTCCCCCTGGAGCGGCCGCCGTTGCCACCTTGCTCGTGGTTCGGCGCAACAGGTAGCCTAGGCAACGATGCAGGCCAGCGACCCGTTCGGCTGGGTGGGGTCGATCATCGACGGTCAGTTCGCTGTCGAGGCGCTGGCGGGCGAGGGAGCGTTCGGCGTCGTCTACCGGGCCCGGCACCTCGGCTTCGACGCGCCGGTCGCCGTCAAATGCCTCAAGATCCCGACGGGCCTGGGCCCTGATCAGCAGGACGCCTTCCTCGCCAAGTTCCGCGAAGAGGCGCGCCTGCTCCACCAGCTCTCGCGCCGGACCATGGGCATCGTCCAGGCGCTCGACATCGGCGCTGCGGCCGCGCCGAACGGCCCCTGGACGCCGTACATCGTCATGGAGTGGCTGGAGGGCGAGACGCTGGAGCAGGACCTCCGGCGCCGCCGCGCCGAGAACGCGCCGCCGAGGAGCCTCACCGAGGCGATCAAGCTCCTCGCGCCGGTCGCCTCCGCGCTCGCCGTCGCCCACGACGAGAACGTGTCCCACCGCGACGTCAAGCCGGCCAACCTGTTCCTGCTCGGCGACCGCATGAAGGTCCTCGACTTCGGCCTCGCCAAGGTCTTCTCCGAGACGCCGACGTTCGCCGAGGCGCTCGTCCAGACGGGGCGAACGTTCCGCGCCTTCACGCCGCAGTACGGCGCGCCGGAGCAGTTCAGCCCGCGGTTCGGCGCCACTGGACCGTGGACCGACGTCTACGCGATGGCCCTCATCCTCATCGAGGTCGCCAGCGGCCAGCCCGCCCTCTCCGGCGGCGACGTCATCCAGCTCTTCGTCGCCTCGAGCGACGAGTCGATCCGGCCGAGCTTCCGCGCCCGCGGCGTGAGCGCGAGCTCCGACGTCGAGGCGGTCCTCGGCCGCGCGCTCGCGATCAACCCGTCGCAGCGGTTCCGCCACCTCGGCGAGATGTGGTCCGCCCTCGAGGCGGCCCAGCGCTCCAGCGTCGTCGTGGTGGCGCGCGACACCCTGCGCGCGCCCGCGTTCGGCCCCGGCGGCGCCGACGCCGCCGACCCCGTCGACGACGACGGGCTGCTCGACTTCGCCGCCCTCCACCTGCCGCCGCTGCCGCCGCCGCCCGCGCTCTCGGTCCCGCCGCCGTCGCTGCCGCCGCCGTCGCGGCCGCAGCGGCGGCCCCCGGAGAGCAGCGGGGGCCGCGGGAGCGTGGGCCCCGAGCGGAGCGCGCCGAGGGGCCGCGGCGTCGTCCCGTTCGAGGGCGGCGAGCACCGCGTCTGCACCGTCCTGTTCGCCGATCTCTCGGAGGCGACCGCGCTCTCGTCGAGGCTCGATCCCGAGGACGTCAAGGACGTCGTCGATCGCTGCTACCAGGCGCTCGCGGAGCACGTCGAGCAGATGCACGGGATCGTCGAGCGGCCCATCGGCGGGCGCGTCATGGCCGTCTTCGGCGTGCCCCGCGCGACCGACTGCGACGCCGAGCGGGCCATCGTCGCGGCGCTCGCCGCGCAGGCCGCGATCCCGCGCCTCGCGCTGCCGCGCGCGGCGCGGACGGTCCGCCTCTCGGTGCGGATCGGGATCTCGACGGGGCGGGTGTTCGTCGGCGCCGGGAGCTCGGCGCGCCAGGATCTCGCCGTCATCGGCGACGCGGTGGACGGCGCCGCGCGCCTGCAGCAGCTCGCGCCGCGCGGCGCGATCGTGATCGGCCGCGACACCCACCGCCTCGTCCTCGGGCGCTTCCGCGTCGAGCCGGTCGAGGCGAGCGCGGCCCGCGCGGCGCCGGCGGAGCCCGCGGCGCGCGGCGCGGCGCTGCCGATCTACCGCGTGCTCGGCGAGGCCCCGCCGAGCCACGGGCTCGCGCCGGCCGATTTCCACGGGCTCGCGACGCGCCTCGTCGGGCGCGGCGCCGAGATGCAGCGCCTGCGCGATCTCGTCGAGACCGCCTTCCACGAGCGGCGGCCGCGCCTCGTCACGCTGGTCGGCGCGCCCGGCGTGGGCCGGACGCGCGTGCTCGCCGAGCTCGCCGCGGGCCTCGGCGGCGGGCCGGCGTCCGGCGCGCCCTCGTCCGGGCGCGCCGCCGCGCCCGCGCCGCCCGACGCGCCGTTCGTCCTCTCGGCGCAGTGCTCGGCGCTCGCGCGCGAGACGAGCTACGGGCTGGCCGGCGCGCTGCTCCGCCGCTGGTTCGGGATCCACGAGGCCGACCCGGCCCAGGTCATCCTGCGCAAGCTGCGCCTGGGCCTGCGCTGGCTCCGCCTGCGGGCCGCGCGCGCCCGCGCCCGCGCCGAGCGGGAGGCCGCCGGCGCGGGGACGAGGGCCGCGCTCGGGGGCGCGTCGCCCATCGTGACGCGCGCGTCGGCGGTCCCCCTGCGCGGGCCGGTCAGCTCGACCGTGAACGCGCGCAGGGCGGCCGGCGCGGTGCGGTACGAGGACGACGACGAGCTCGATCCGTCCCCGTCGCTGGCGACGTCGAGCGGCTCGAGCGACGTCGAGGACATCCTCGCCCGGCTGGCGGCCATCCTGGGCGCGCGGCCGGCGCCCGCGGGGCTGCTCGAGGCCGCGGCGCGCGGCAGCGTGCTGGCGAAGCGCCGGATCGCCGCCGCGCTCGCGCAGCTCGTCACCTTCGCGCTCGAGCGGACGCCGGTCCTGATCGTGTGCGACGACCTCCAGTGGGCCGACGACGCCACGCTCGACCTCATCGAGGAGCTCGTGGCGCACGCCGAGGGGCTGCCGCTCTGCGTGGTGTGCGCCGCGCGCCCCGAGCTCTACGAGCGCCGCCCGGACTGGGGCATCGCGAAGGAGGCCTACGTCCGCGTCGACGCGCTCCCGCTCGCGCGGCGGCACGCGGAGGAGATGATCCGGGATCGGCTCCGCGGCGCGCCCGAGCTCGACCCGGAGCTCGTGCGCGCGCTCGCCGAGCGCGCCGAGGGCAACCCGCGCACCGTGGAGGAGATGCTCCAGCTCCTCGTGGACGCCGGCGCGATCGAGGCGCAGGACGGCGCGTGGCGCGTCCACGAGGGCGCGGTCGGCGCGCTGAGCTTGCCGCCCTCGGTGCACGGCGCCGTCCAGGCGCGCCTCGACCGCCTCGACGCCGACGCGCGCGGGATCCTCGTCCAGGCGGCCGTCGTCGGCCGGACCTTCTGGGAGGGCGCGGTCGAGCGGCTCAGGAACGACGCCCCGCAGGCGCGCTCGCCCATGTCGAGCGAGCGCATCCTGGCCGAGCTCCAGGATCTCGATCCGCCGTTCTCGGTGCGGCACGGCGCCGGCGCGTCCACCGCCGAGCTGCTCGCGCGCCTGTGCGATCGCCAGCTGATCCGGCTCCGCTCCCCCGCGTCGTTCCCCGGCGAGCGCGAGTACGTGTTCACGGAGCAGGCCACGTGCGAGGTCGCGTACGAGATGCTGAGCCTCAAGGTCCGGCGGCGGATCCACCTGCTCGTCGCGGACTGGCTCGAGCACCGCGCGCTGGGCGACGACGGCGCGGCCCTGCTCGCGCACCACTACGATCGGGGCGGCGATCTGCGGGCCGCCGCGGCGGCGTACGACCGCGCGGCGGCGTACGCCGCGGCGATCGGCGAGGGCGCCGCGGCGGCGCGCCACGCGGCGCGGGCCAGCGAGCTCTGCGACGAGCTCGCGGCCGAGGAAGCCTAGGCGCGCGTCGCTAGCGCGCCTCGCGCCGCAGCCTCGGCAGCCGCGCGCCGGACACGCGCAGCGCGTGGCGCAGGGCGTCCTCCAGCTCCCCGAACGTCTCGAAGGTCCGCGCGTCGCTGCCGAGCTCGACGATCGCCTGCGCCACGCCGGGGGAGATGCCCGAGACGAGGCAGCGGCTGCCGAGCAGGCTCGCGGCCCGGGCCACCTGGAGCAGGTGGTCGACCGTCGGCCCGTCCACGTCCTCCACGCCGGTCAGGTCGAGCACGGCGAAGTGGGCTTGCGTGCGGACGATCTCCCCGAGCAGCTTCTCCATGATCTGCGTGGCCCGGCCGCTGTCGAGCGCGCCGATGATCGGCAGGACGAGGACGCCCTCCCACGCCTGGATGATCGGCGTCGACAGCGCGCGGATCGCCTCCTGCTGCTGGCGCAGGACGCTCGCGGTCCGCTCGCGCTCGGCGTTCTCCTCGGCGAGCATCCGGTTCTTGCCTTCCAGCTCCTCGGCGTACGCCTCGAGGCGCTCGATCGACTGGCGCAGCTGGTCTTCGAGCCGCTTGCGATCGGTGGTGTCCCGCATCGTCACGGCCACGCCGTCCCGGATCGGCACGATCTGGTGGTGCACCCAGACGCGCGGGCGCGACGGCTGGGCGGGGGGCGCGGGCAGGAGGATCTCCTCCTCGAGCGGCGCCCCCTTTCGGACGACGCGCAGGCACTTGTCGAGGAGGACGCCGGCCTCGGTCGAGTGCTGGAGCTCCGAGAGGCGCTGGCCGAGGAGCGCTTCGCGCTGCATCGACAGCATCGCCGCGGCGCGCGCGTTGAGGCCCGTGATCACGAAGTCGGCGACCTCCTCGCCCTCGTCGCGGTGGGACGTCATCGTGAGGAACGCGTCCATGCTGGCCTCGACGGCGGCGTGGAACCGCGCCTCGCTCTCCCGGCGCTGCTCCTCGGCGCGCCGGCGCTCGGTGATGTTCTCGGTCACGATGAGCACGTTCGTGACCTCCTGGGCGCCCCGGATCGGGCTCGCGTGGTTCGCGTACCACGCTCGCTCGCCGTTGGCCCCGAGGCCGACCACCTCGTAGTGCGCCCGGCCGCCGGACTTGAGCACGGTGTCGAGCGCCTGCGTCAGGGTCGCGTGGTACTCCGGCGACGTGAAGTCGTAGATGGTCCGGCCGAGGACGCTCTCCGGAGCGAGCCCCGGGTGTGTCCGGTTGACGGAGACGATCCGCGCGTCCTTGTCGGCGACGATCAGGACGTGCGGGATGCCCTCGTAGAGCGCCCGCAGCTTCTCTTCGGACTCGCGGAGCGCCATCTCGGCGCTCTTGCGCCGCGTGACGTCGCGGACGACGAAGTAGACGAGCCCCTCGTCGAGCGCGAGCATCGCGTTCCACTCGAGCCACCGGTACGAGCCGTCCTTGCAGCGGAAGCGGTTCTCGTAGGTGAGCGTCTGCGCGCCCGTGGAGAACGTGTCGGTCTCCGAGAGGGTGCGCGCCTTGTCTTCGGGGTGGATGAACTCGACGTACGGCCGGGCCATCAGCTCCTGGCGGCTGAACCCGAGGGTCCGCTCCCACGAGGGGCTGAGCTCCTTGAAGCGCCCGTCGAGCGTCGCGATGCCGAGCATGTCGACGGCGAGCGCGTAGAGGCGGCGCTGCTCCTTGTCCTCCTCGCGCACCACCGCGCGCAGGATCGGCCCCGAGCCGTCGGCCAGCGCGAGCTTCGCGAGCTGCGTGTCGGCCTGGATGAAGCCCCCGTTCGGCCGCCGGTAGAGCCACCGAAACCGCTGCGGCTCGCCGCGGCTCGCCGCCTCGATCCGCTGCTTCAGGCCCTCGGCGGAGGCCTGTCCGTCGGGCTGCAGGAGCGGCGAGAGCCCGGTGAGCTCGCGCCCGAGCAGGCCCACCTCGGGCCCGGCGAGCAGCCGCACCGCGCTCGGGTTGGCGTCGATCACGCGCCCGTCCTCGAGGAGGAGGAGCGCGTCCTCGGCCGCCTCGAACGCGGCGCGGTAAAGATCACGATGGCTCATCGTCGGCGCCGCCTGGCGCTGGGAGCGCCCTCGTGCCGGGTTGTCCTCTCGAGCTCGATCGCCAATCCGCACCTCGAGCGGCCGCCTGCGCCCCCCCTCCGTCGCCGCCGCCAACGGCCCATTGTGCAGGAAGCCTCGGTGGAGATCGAGGATCATGAGCCCGCTCGCTCCGCGGGCGACGTCCCGCGGCCGTGCTGCCCCGAACGTCGCCCGCGCCGGCGCGGCGCGCCTGCCTCGGCGCAGCTCGCCCGGTTCGGCGCGCGCGGCCGTCGCGTCGGGCGGCCGCGCGTGTTGTCTGCCTGCCACTTGCCGGCGACGACCTCTCGCGTGCCGCGCGCGTCGTGGTAGCGTTGCTCTGTGTCGGGGAGGTTTCCTTCAGCGCGGCCCGCTGGCGGGTGGTTCTCGTGCGGCGCGAGGTGGGCGCGATGATCTCCGAGGCGTGCGGGCTCTGCGCCTGGCCGGCGAGCCTCGTGGTCGACGACGTGCAGCGGCACAAGAGCGCGCTCATGGATGCGGCGCTGGCGAAGCGCGCCGAGGGCAAGGAGCCGCTCGCGCGCGTGGCGTTCCGCGGCGCGCTCTACTGGCAGCGCTGGCTCATGACGAAGGAGCCCGGGCTGCATGAGGAGGCCCGGGTCGTCTCCGGGCTCGAGTTTGCGCGCGAGGCGGGCGACTGGAAGGAGGCCGATCTGCTCCTCGCCCACGCCGACAGGTCGAGCGCGCTCGCGGAGCTGCCGTTCGTCGAGCACTGGAAGCGGCTCGTCACGGAGCACTTGCCGGAGCAGGTGAGCGACGAGCACGAGCTCGAGGAGGCGTTCCAGGAGTTCCGCCGGCATCCCAGCGAGGAGGCGGCGGAGAGCGTGCGCCGCTGCGCGACGGCGATCGCGCCGCTCGGGTCGCCGGTCCCGGTGCACACGATCCTCGCGCGGGTCGCGGTGGATCTCGGCCAGACCGACGAGGCGGAGTTCCATTTCGCGGCGCTCGTCGTCTGCCGGCCGCTCTGGATCCCATACGTCGTGCAGCTGGCCGAGCACCAGGCGAAGCTCGACCTCCCGCGCGCCCTGCGCACGATCGAGGCCGCGCGCCGCCTCTTCGGCCCCGACTTCTGGCTCCCGCTTTAGTCACGCGGCGGGGGCACGCGCTCGGGGTCCCCGCTCGCGTCAGGCGAGCGCCAGCGTCCGCATCCACCCGCTGATCCGCGTCCCCGCCGGCTTGGGCCACCCCATCCGCGCGAACCGCTCCAGGAGCTGCGGCGTGTGGTCCCCGGTCCGGCTGTCCTTGAACGACGCCCGCGCCGCGTCGAGCTCGCGCGCCGCCTCGTGGAACCGCCCCTCGTGGTACGCGAGCCACGCCAGCGTCAGGTGCCGGTGCTGCCGCGGCTCCGCCTCCGCGAGCGCCACCGCCTCGCACGCCACGAGGTGCTCGCGCGCCTGCTCCGCGTCCCCGCGGTGGAGCGCGATCTGCGCGAACAGGAGCCGCGCCTCGACCAGCCCCCACGGGTCCGCCAGCGTCTCGTAGATCCTGCCCGCCGCGAGCGCGTGCTCCTCCGCGAGCTCGGGCGCGCCCGCGTCGAGCGCGACCATCGAGAGCAGCCGCTCGCACCCCGCCTCGCCGCGCGGGTTCGCGAGATCGCGGAAGCTCTGCCGCGCCGCGAGCGCGCCCGCGCGCGCCGCGTCGAAGTCGCCGAGGCGATGATCCACGTGCGAGAGCGTCAGGTCGCACTGCGCGAGCCCGAGCCGGTAGCCGATCGCGTCGAAGTCGGCCCGCGCGGTCGTGAGCAGCGACCGCGCCGCCTCGGAGAGCGCCCCCGCCTGCTCGACCATGCTCTGGAGCAGCAGGCACTGCGCCCGCCCGAGCCGATCGCCGACCTCCAGGAACCGCGCCTCCCCCGACGCGAGCACCGCCCGCGCCCGCGCGTGCTCCCCGAGCTGGTAGTCGATCTCCCCGAGCAGCACCTCGCACTGCGCCTGCCCGTGGCGGTGGCCGATCTCGTCGAAGATCGCGTGCGCGCGCGCCACGAGCCGCCGCCCTTGCGCCTCCGCGCCGACGTCCGACGCGATGTGCCCGAGCAGGCGCAGGCAGTGCGCCTGGTTCTCCCGGTCGCCGGCGTGCTCGAAGATGCGCCGCGCGTCCTCCGCGTCGCGCCGCGCCTCGTCGAGCCGCCCCGCCAGCCGCAGCGCCTCGGCCCGGAAGCGCAGCTGCGTCCCGAGCCGCGTCCCGGTCAGCACGGGCCGCGCCTCCGCGCCCCGGAGGCCCGGGCGCGAGTCGCTCCCCCCGGGCAGCTTGCCGTCGAGCACGGCGAGATCGCGCAGCGTCGCGGCGATGTCGCGCGAGCTCTGCCAGTGCGCCGCCACGTGCGCGTGCATGAGCGCGGCCGCCTCGTCGGTGTCGCCCGCGCGCAGCAGGCTCACCACCCGGTGCCGGAGGATGCGGCGGCTCGACGCGAACGGGTGCGCGCCGAGCGCGTCGGCGGCGGCGCGGAAGACGCGGGCCGCGTCGGGCTCGAGGAACAGCTGCGAGAGGAGGTGCTCCTGGAGCAGCGCGTGCGGCCAGCGGAGGCGATCGCCCACGGCGAGGAGGATCTGGGCGCGCTGCATGGCCGCGATCGCGCGGTCCGCGGCGATGTCGAGCGACGCGAGCAGCGCGCGCAGGATCTCGCGCCGGATGTCGCCGCCGAGCGCCGCGGCGGCGCGCGCGCCGGCCCGGAGCTCCTCGGGCAGGGCCGCGAGCCGCTCCTCCCACAGGTCGGCCGTGGTCGCGGCCTGCACGGCCATCGACGCCTTCGGCACGAAGTACTTGCCCGCGCGGAGCTGGAGGTGGCCGCCGCCCGCCCACGCGTGCAGGAGCTGCAGCGCGAACAGCGGGTTGCCCTTGCTGCGGGCCGTCGCCGCCTCGGCCGCCGCGTCGTCGAGCGGCAGCGTCTCGCGGAGCAGCGCGTGCGTCTGCGCGGGGTTCAGCGGGGCCACGTCGAGCCGCTCCCCGCCGTAGGCCGCGAGCGCCCCCTCCAGCCGCTTCGCCGCGACCGGGTCGCACTCGACCGCCTCGCTCCGGACCGTCGCCACGACCAGGAGCCCGAGGTTCGGCGCGTCCCGGTGCAGCGTGAGGAGCCCCTCGAACGTCGTCGAGGACGCGTAGTGCAGGTCGTCGAGCCAGAGCAGCACCGGCCGATCGCGGCCGATCCGCTCCAGGGTCTTGCGGATGATCAGCCAGCGCAGCTCCGGCCGGTCCAGGCGGAAGCGCTTCCCCGTCGGGCCGACCGCCTCGCTCCCGGGGGGCGACGGCTTGATCCACTCGGCGGTCGCCGCGACCCACGTCTTGCCGACCTCGTCCTCGGGCGGCACCTCCCAGAGGTTCATCAGCACCTTCTCGACGATCTCGCGCTCGGCCCGCTCCAGCCGGTAGTGCTGGGTCACGGCGCCGAGGACGCCGTCGAGCGGCGCCGCGATCCGCCGGTAGCGCGCGCGGAGCGGCACCATGAGCGCCCGCTCGTGGACCTCCTCGCAGAGCCACTCGGCCAGCCGGCTCTTGCCGACGCCCGCCTCGCCCGCGAGCAGGACGAAGCGGTGCATCGCCTTCGGCGCGTCGACCATCTCGGCGACGACCTCCATGAGGCGCGCCCGCTCGCCGGTCCGGGCCACGAACGGGCTCGGCCGGAGCGCGAGCAGGCCGGTGGTCGTCACCGACGGCGGCGGGTCGTCGTCTGGAGGCTCGATCAGCTCGGGGGTGAGCAGCTCCTTGCGGCTCGGCGGCAGCCGTCCGGTCGTCAGCAGCGCGAGCGGCAGCGGCGTGGCGGTCACGTTCACGTCGCTGCGCGGCTCGAACCGCTTCCAGACCCGCCGCGCGTCGCCCGCGAAATCGAAGCGGTGCCACGGCCGCTTCGCGAGCAGCCGCTTCGCGAACTTCGCGACGTCGCTCGGCACCTCCGGGGGCAGCGGCAGGTCCGGGATCGGCGCGCTCCGGTGCTGCTGGAGGAGCTCGTCGTTCGTGCCGTCGTAGACCTCGCCGCCGGCGAGCAGGGCGTAGAGGATGCAGCCGAGGGCGTAGAGGTCCGTCGGGGGCCCCACGTGGGGCGCCGCGAAGCGGATTTGCTCCGGCGCCATCCAGCCCGGGGTGCCCGCGCCCCAGCGCACGGTAGGCTCGCTCTCCCGCGAGCCGTCGAGCCGGTGATCGATCCGGTCCTGGATCAGCCAGGCGAGCCCGAGGTCGAGCACGTGCACGAGCGGCGGCTCCCCGCCGTGCTGGAGGTCGACGAGGACGTTGGACGGCTTCAGGTCCCCGTGGATCACCCCGCGCGCGTGCGCGTGGGCCAGCGCGCCGAGGACCTGGTCGATGACGCTCCAGATGATCGGCCAGGGCAGCGGGTCCTCGAGCCGGGCGAGATAGAGCCACTCGTGGAGCGACCTCCCCGGGACCGCGTCCATCACGAGGTAAGGCGTCCCGTTGCTGAGCGCCCCGAAGTCGCGGGCCTTCACGAGCGCCGGGTGCGAGAGGCCGGCGAGCGCCCGGGCTTCCTCCTGGAACCACCAGGCGTCCTCGGGGCGCGCGGCCGCGCCCGGCCGGTCGAGCAGCTTCACGGCGACGCGCTCGTCGATCACGAGATCGCGGCACAGATAGACGACCCCCATGCCGCCGCGACCCAGCTCGCGGCGGACCTGGTAGCGACCGGCCAGGATCGTGCCCGGTAAGAACCCTTCTTCGGACATGGCGGTGAGCGGTCCGATGATAGCCGTGCCGGCCGGGCCCGGTAGACTCGATCTCGCCCGGCTGGCCCGAGGTCGCTCGGCCCCAGTTCGTCGTGTCGCTTCCGCGGAGCGATGCTAGGTTGCGGCGATGGATGCGGCGGTTCGCGTGCTCGCTTTCGCTGGCGCGAGGGACGTTCTCGGCGCGGGAGAAGTGGCGTTGCCGCTGCCTGGCCCCTGCACCGCGGCGGAGCTCCTGGATCGGGTCTGCGCGCGCTATCCGGGGCTGATCCCCTACAAGGGCTCTATCCGGGTGGCGGTGAACGGCGTTTATGCGACGCCGAGCGATCCTGTAGGTTTCGGGGACGAGGTGGCGCTCATTCCACCGGTGGCGGGCGGGTAGGGGCCCGCGAGGGACGCGTCATGTCTTCTTCGACCGGCCTCGATTCTGCGCGCGTGGGGGGCGAAGCGCTGGCCCAGCGGCGGCGGTCGCTGCCGCTCGTCGGCGACGGGGAGGGCGGCCGCCGCGCCGCCGTGATCCCGTACCGCGACGGCGCCCGCGGCGCGCCCTCCGCGCACGCCGGGCCCGCGCCGCGCAGCGTGCGCATCTCGGTCACCGATCGATGCGATTTCGCGTGCACCTACTGCCGCCCGTCGCGCCACGACGGCTACACCGACGGCCGGCTGATGACGCCGGCCTGGCGCACCATGTTCGAGGCCCTGCGCGACGCCGGCATCCGGCGGGTCCGCCTGACCGGCGGCGAGCCGCTGCTCCACCCCGAGATCGTCTCGATCGTCGCGTCCCTCGCCGCGCTCGGCTTCGAGGATCTGGCGCTCACGACGAACGCCTCGCAGCTCGCGCGGCTCGCCGCGCCGCTGCGCGACGCCGGGCTGCACCGCCTGAACGTCTCGATCGACACCCTCGACCCCTCGCGTTTCCGCGAGGTGACCCGCGGCGGCGAGCTCGCCCGGGTGCTGGAGGGCATCGACGCCGCGATCGCGGCGGGCTTCTCGTCGATCAAGCTCAACACGGTGGTCCTCCGCGGCGTGAACGACGACGAGATCGAGCGGCTCGCGCTGTGGGCCTGGGAGCGGCGGATGGTCCCGCGCTTCCTCGAGGTGATGCCGATCGCCGAGGGCGCGCGGCTCGTCGGCGAGCACCTCGTCACCGCGGCCGAGATGAGGGCGCGCCTCGCCGAGCACCTCCTCCCGGAGGAGGCGATCTCGGATCCCGGCCTGGGGCCGGCGCGGTACGTCCGCGCGCGCCGCGACCCGTCGCTCCGCGTCGGGTTCATCACGGGCACGAGCGACACGTTCTGCGAGAGCTGCGATCGCCTGCGCGTCTCGTCGACGGGCGTGCTCCGGCCGTGCCTCGCCACCGACGACGGCGTCGACGCCTCGCGCGAGGCGAAGGCCGGCGATCCGGCGGCGATCCAGCGGCGCCTGGAGGAGGCGTGGCGCCTCAAGCCGGACGGCAAGGTCTGGAAGGGCTGCACCGAAGAGACGGCCTCCACGGTGTCGATCCGCGCGATCGGCGGCTGACGCCGCGGCCGTCGCGGGCCCTGGCTCACGGATCGGCTTCCGGTCCTGCGGGCTGCCGTGTCAGATTCCGGAGCGATGTCGCACACTCCTGATCGAGCCGGCGAGGGCGCAGCGCTCTCGACCCACCTGTCCCCGAGCGGCGAGGCCCGCATGGTGCCTGTCGAAGGCAAGCCCGTCACGCACCGCCGCGCGGTCGCGTCGGGCGCCGTCCTGATGCGGCCCGAGACGATCGCCCGCGTCGCGCGCGCCGACGCGCCGAAGGGCGACGTGCTCGCCGCGGCGCGGATCGCCGGGATCATGGCGGCGAAGCGCACGCCGGAGCTCATCCCGCTCTGCCACGGGATCGCGCTCACCCACGTCGCGGTCGAGCTCGACGTGGACGAGCCCTCCGCGGCGATCCGGGTGACCGCCGCCGCGGAGGCGCTCGATCGCACCGGGGTCGAGATGGAGGCCATGGTCGCGGTGAGCGCCGCGTGCCTGACGATTTACGACATGCTCAAGGGGATCGATCGCGAGATGGTGATCTCGGACATCAAGCTCCTCGAGAAGAGCGGGGGTCGCTCCGGTCACTTCCAGAGGAGCGCGCCGTGAGCCGGATCCGCACCGAGCCGCTCCGCCTCGACGAGCTCATCGCCGCCGTGTCCCACCCTGGCGCGGGCGGCGTCGCCACGTTCCTCGGCGTGGTCCGCGACGTCAACGACGGCCGAGCGGTCACGCTGCTGGAGTACGAGGCGTACGGGACGATGGCCGAGGCCGAGCTCGAGCGCATCCTCGCGGAGATCGCCGCGGAGATCCCCGGCGTGCGCGTCGCCGCGACGCACCGGGTGGGCGCGCTCCGGATCGGCGACGTCGCCGTGGCCTGCGCCGCGAGCGCGCCGCACCGGGGCGAGGCGTTCCGCGGGTGCCGCCTGCTCATCGACCGCATCAAGGCGCGCCTGCCGATCTGGAAGCGCGAGCACGGGCCGGACGGCCCGTACTGGGTCGGCTGGGAGGACGCCCGCTGCGGCGGCGAGCACGGGCCCGAGGAGCACCACGGGCACGCGCACGGCCACGGCGGCGCGGCGCCTCCAGGCGGCGCTGGCGGTGGCTAGCGCAGGCGCAGCCCGGGCGGCGGCGGGGTGGAGAGCGGATCGTTCTCCCGCAGGCGGTTGTTGTGCCGGATGTCCGTGCCCTTGACGAGGAACACGACCGACTCGGCGATGTTCATCGCGTGATCGGCGATGCGCTCCAGGTACTTCGCGATCGACTGGATGCGCGTGGCCCTGTACACGGTGCTCGGGTCGCGGCTCATCGTGAGGAGCACCTCCTGGAAGATGCGGGCGTAGTGCTCGTCGATCACGTCGTCGCGCGTGAGCAGCCGCTGCGCCCGGTCGCAGTCGCGGGCGACCAGCGCGTCGAGGGCCTCGTGCACCACCTCGATCGCCTCGTCCGAGAGGCCTTGCAGCTCCGCCGCCGGCGCGAGCGGCGGCTCCTCGTTGAGCTCCTGCACCCGCTCGCAGACGTTCACCACGAGGTCGCCGATCCGCTCGAGATCGGTGACGATCTTGAGCGCGGTCGTGACGAAGCGCAGATCCGAGGCGACGGGCTGGCGCGTCGCGAGGATCCTCATGCAGAGCTCGTCGACCTCGCACTCCAGGCTGTTGATCCGGCGATCGAGCCGTATCGTCGCCTTGGCGAGGCCCGTGTCGCGCGTCGCGAGCGCGGTCGAGCCTTTCTGGATCATCTCCTCGACCAGGCTGCCCATCAGCAGCAGCTTTTCGCGCAGCGTGCGCAGCTCGTGCTCGTAGACCTTGCTCGTGTGCGACGTCGGCATGAAATCCCCACTCCCCTCAGCCGAACTTACCGGTGACGTAGTCTTCCGTCTTGCTTTCCTTCGGATTGGTGAAAATTGTCTGGGTCCTGTCGAACTCCACCAAATCCCCCATGTAGAAGAAAGCCGTGTAGTCAGAGCACCGCGCGGCCTGTTGCATGTTGTGCGTGACGAGCACGCAAGTATAGCGCTGCTTGAGCTCATCGATGAGCTCCTCGATGCGCGCGGTCGCGATGGGATCGAGCGCAGAGCACGGCTCGTCGAGCAGGATCACCTCGGGCTCCACGGCGAGGACGCGGGCGATGCAGAGCCGCTGCTGCTGGCCGCCGGAGAGCGAGAGCCCGGACTGATCGAGCTTGTCCTTCACCTCGTCCCAGAGCGCGACCTGGCGAAGGCACTTCTCCACGAGGCCGGTGGCGTCCTTGACGGAGATGCCGTTGAGCTTGTGTCCGGCGAGGACGTTCTCCCGGATCGACATCGTGGGAAATGGGTTGGGCTTCTGGAACACCATGCCGACGCGGCGGCGCAATCGCACCGGGTCGACCGCTTTATCATAGATGTTCACGCCGTCGATCATGACGGAGCCCTTCGCCGTGGCCCCGGGCACTTGCTCGTGCATCCGGTTGAGACAGCGCAGGAACGTCGACTTGCCACATCCGGACGGGCCGATGACCGCGGTGACCTGGCCGTCCGGGATGTCCAGCGTGATGTCGTGGATGGCGTGGAACTTGTTGAAGTAAGCGTTCAGCCGGGTGACGCTGATCTTGGCCGGCGGCGCCTCGGGTTCGGGCTCCGCAGAGCGGCGGTCGCCCTCCGCGCCGAGCCCGATGCGGCGTTGTCCGGCCTGTCCATGGTGCGGTGAGTCAAACGAGCTCATCGGGTGCCTTTAACGCGCCTTGACGCTCCGGGACGTCACGATTCGGGCGAGCAGATTGAGGAAGAAGACGATGGCGATCAGCACGAGCGCGCCGGTCCAGGCCTCCTGCTGCCACTTCGGGTAGGGCGAGGTCGCGTTCCTCCAGATCTGCACCGGCAGCGAGGCGATGGGTCGGTCGACGGCGACGCTCCAGTACTGGAAGCCGAGCGCAGTGAGGAGCACCGGCGCGGTCTCGCCGGCGATGCGGGCCACGGCGAGCATCACGCCGGTGCCGATGCCCGGCGAGGCCGTCCGGAGCACGACGAGGAGGCTCGTGCGCCACTCCGGGACGCCGAGGGCGAGCGACGCCTCGCGGAGGTGCGCGGGCACGAGCTTGAGCAGCTCCTCCGTCGTGCGGGTCACCGTCGGGAGCATCACGATGGCGAGCGCGATGCCGCCGGCGAGCGCCGAGAAGCGCTTCATCGGGACCACCACGAGGGCATAGACGAACACGCCGATGGTGATCGAGGGCACGCCGCCGAGCACGTCGGCGATGAACCGGATCGCGCTCGCGAGCTTGCCCCGCCCGATCTCGGCGAGGTAGATGCCGGCGAGGATGCCTGTCGGCAGCCCGATGCAGCAGCCGATCGCGACGAGGATGAGCGTGCCGACGACCGCGTTGCCCATGCCGCTCCGCTCGTCGCCGAGCGGCGGCTTCGGGAGCTGGGTGAAGAAGTCGAGGGAGAGCCCGCTCAGGCCCTTGCTGACCACGTAGATGAAGATCAGAAACAGCGGGACCAGGACGACGACGGCGCTCGAGACGCAGAGCCCTTCGAAGAAGTAGCTGCGGGCGCGGCGCAGGCGCTCGCCGGGCGCCGGCTCGAGCAGCGTGCGTCGAGCGGCGGCGGAGGGGCGCGCCGCGGGGGCAGGGGAGTCGTTGCTCATGCGCGTCTCTCCAGCTTGCTCTTGGTCGAGCTCACGAGCCACCGGGCGAAGAGGTTGAGGAGGAGGGCGACCCCGAAGAGGAGCAGCGCGATCTTGGAGAGCGCCGACACGTACATGTCGCTCGTCGCCTCGACGAACTCGTTGGCGATGACGCTCGCCATCGAATACCCAGGGTGGAAGATCGACGCGCTGATCTTCGGGGCGTTGCCGATCATCATGGTGACCGCCATGGTCTCGCCGAGCGCCCGGTTCAGCCCGAGGATGATCGCCCCGATGATGCCCGAGCGCGCCGACGGGAGGACCGCGTAGCGGATGGTGTCCCACGCGGACGCGCCGAGCCCGACCGCCGCCTCGCGGTGCAGCTGCGGGACCGCCTGCATCACCTCGCGCGAGACCGAGGTGATCGTGGGGACGATCATGATCGCGAGGATGATGCCCGCGGCGAACATGCCGATGCCGACCGGCGGGCCCTCGAAGAGCGGCAGGAAGCCGAGGTGCTCGATCAGGAACGGCTCGATGGTCTCCTGGAGCCAGGGGCGGAGCACGGCGATGCCCCAGAACCCGTAGACGACGCTCGGGATCGCCGCGAGGAGCTCGACCATGAAGCCGAGCGGCTTGCGGATCCGGTGGGGGGCCAGGTCCGAGAGGAAGATCGCGAGGCCCAGCGAGACCGGGACGGCGAGCGCGATGGCGATGAGCGAGCTGACGACCGTGCCGTAGATGAACGGCAGCGCGCCGAACTCCTCGCGCGCGGGGTCCCACACGGTGCCGGTGAGGAACGCCAGGCCGAACTTGTCGATGGCCAGCCGGGACGACCGGACGAGCTCCAGCACCATCAGCGTGGGCACCGCGAGCACCGTCAGGCCGAACACCGTCAGGATGACGCGGAACGCTCGATCCGCGCTGCGCGTGCCGCGCGCCACGTCGCCCCCCGACGCGGTCGAGGCGGCTTGTTGCATGGGGACTTCTACCGTGCTCATGGGCCTATCCTGCGCGCGCGCCGGCGGCGCGCGGCGGAGCGCCGTGTGCGCCGCTGACGCGCCTTCTTTCATGGCGTTGGGGTGAGCAGGGGCTTGCCGTCAGGGCCCACCAGCGTGGCGAGCTTCTTGTTGACCTTCTCGACGACCGCCGTCGGCAGCGGCGCATAGTGGAGGTCGCTCGTGAACTTCTGGCCGTCTTGCATCGCCCACTTCACGAAGTTGGCGAGCACCTTACCCTTCGCGAGGTCCTTCTGCTCCTGGTAGACGAGGAGGTAGGTGAAGCCGGCGATGGGGTACGCGTCCTCGCCCTCGGCGTCGACGATCGACATCCGGAGGTCGTCCGGCATCTTGGCGGCGGCGCCGGCGCCCGCGGCGGTCGTGCTCTCGAGCGACGGGGCGACGAACTTGCCGCTCTTGTTCTTGAGCGAGGCGAAGGTGAGCTTGTTCTGCATCGCGTACGCGAGCTCGATGTAGCCGATCGAGGCGGGCGTGCTCGTGATGAGCGCGGAGACGCCGTCGTTGCCCTTGGCGCCGAGGCCGCCCGGCCAGTTGACGCTGGTCCCGGTCCCGGGGCCGCTCTTCCACTCCGGGCTCACCGCGCTCAGGTAGTCGACGAAGATCTTGGTGGTCCCGCTGCCGTCCGAGCGGTGAACCGTCGCGATCTCCTTGTCGGGGAGCTTCACGTCCGGGTTCTCCTGCTGGATCGCCTGGTCGTTCCACTTCTTGATCTTGCCGAGGAAGATCTGCGCGGCCGCCTCCGGCGTCAGCTTCAGCCCCGACGCGACGCCCTCGAGGTTGTAGGTCAGCACGACGGCGCCGAGGCAGGTCGGCAGGTGCAGGATGCCCGCCGCCTTGCCGAGTTGCTCCTCGCTCATCGGCGCGTCGGTGGCGCCGAAGTCGACGGTCCGCTCGGTGATCTGCCGGATCCCGCCGCCGGAGCCGATCGACTGGTAGTTGATCTTGACCTTGGTGTTGGCTTTTTGAAACTCGGAGATCCACTTCGTATAAAGCGGATACGGGAACGTCGCGCCCGCGCCCGTCAGGGTGACCTCCCCATCGGCGCCCGGCTGAGGCGCCGCGTTCGGCTTCGAGCCGGGCAGCGAGCCGGTCTCTTGGGGACCGTCGGAGCGACCGCATCCAGCGGCCAGGAGGAACATCGCCAGGGTGAGCAGAATTCGAGCCATGCACCGTCAGGCGTAGTCGAGCTTTGTGACAGCTGTGTGACGGCAGGGTGGAACAGCGAGTACCGGATTTTCCTGACTTTGCGGGGATCACGCGGCGCGCGCGAGGCGGACGGTGAACTTGGTGCCGCGGCCGATGGCGCTCTCGACCTCGATCGAGCCGTTCATCAGCTCGACCAGGTGCTTCACGATGGCGAGGCCGAGCCCCGTGCCGCCCAGGTCGCGCGAGCGGCCGGCGTCGACGCGGTAGAACCGCTCGAAGATGCGGCCCAGGTGGTGGGGCGGGATGCCGGGCCCGTCGTCGGCGACGGCGATCGTCACCTGCTGATCGACCGAGCGCGCCCGCACCGTGACGTGAGCGCCCTCGCCCGCGTACTTGATGGCGTTGTCGAGCAGGTTCATGAGCACCTGCTCGAGCGCGCGGCGGTCGCACCGCGCGGACGGGAGCGCGGCGGCGTCGACCGTCAGCGTGACCCTGCGGCGGCGCGCCGCCTCGGCGAGCAGCTGCGTCACGTGCTCGATGGCGGGGGCGACGTCGAGATCGGCCAGCGCGAGGCGGAAGTTCTTCGCCTCGATCTTCGAGAGGTCGAGCAGGTCGTCGACGAGGTGGCGGAGCCGCTTCGCGTGCCGATCGATCACGTCGACGAACTCGGCGGCCTCGTGCGGGTCCTGCAGCGCGCCGAGCTGCAGCGTCTCGGCGGCGGTGCTGATCGCGGTGACCGGCGTCCTGAGCTCGTGGGACACGTTCGCGACGAAATCGGTCCGGATCGTCTCCAGCCGGCGGAGATCCGTGACGTCGTGGAACACCGCGATGAGCCCGGGCTCCGTGGGCGCGCCGTCGTGCTCCGCGCGCGCGTCGAGCGCGTCGTGCGCCGGGGCCTTCCGGCGCGACACCCGCACGAGCAGCCGCCGCGGCAGCGTCCGCCCGAGCTCGACCTCGACGTCGACCGGCTCGTCGCGCTGGCCGGCGAGCTGGATCGCCTCGGTGAGGTGCGCGTTGCGGATCGACTCGATGACCGATCGGCCGAGCGCGTCCTCGCCGAGGGAGGCCATCGCGCGCAGCGCCCGGTTGGCGAGGAGGATCCGCCCGTCGCGATCGAGCACGAGCACGCCCTCGCTCATGCCGTCGAGGATGCCCGCGAGCAGATCGCGCTCGGTCCGGACCTCGGCGATGGAGCGGGAGAGCTCGCTCGTCAGGTGGTTGAGCGCGCGCGCGAGCTGGCGGAGCTCGCCCGAGCCGCGCAGGGGCGCGCGCGTCGACAGGTCGCCCTCGGACATCGCCAGCGCGAAGCGGGTCAGCCTCCGGATGGGGCGCGTGATGAAGAAGGTGGTGGCGGCGCCGACCGAGATGGCGACGACGATCACGGCGCCCATGCCGAACAGCATGGTCCGCCGCGAGCGCGAGAGGGCCGCGTCGACGGCGGCGCGCGGGCTGTGCTCCGCGAGCAGCGCCGCCTCCATGTCGCGCGCGGCGAGGCGCTCGATCGGCACGCCCGCGACGAGGAGGACGAGCACCGTCGCCGCTACGAGCTTCGCGCCGATGCCGAGCCGCCTCAACACGAGCATGAGGGCCCCTAGGCGGCCTCGGGCTCGGCGCGGAACCGGTAGCCGACGCCGCGCACGGTCTCGATGTAGTCGCCGGCCGCCCCGAGCTTCTCGCGGACGCGCTTCACGTGGGTGTCGACGTTGCGCGCGGTGACGTCGACGTGCGAGCCCCACACCTCGTCGAGCAAGAGATCGCGCGAGAGCACGCGCCCGCGGCGATCGTAGAGCATCATGAGCAGGCGGAACTCGAGCGCCGTCAGCGCGATCTCGTTCTCCTGCACCCACGCCCTGTGCGCGGCCCGGTCGACCCGGAGGATGCCGAAATCGAACTTCTCCGGGGCCGACGTGGGGCTCTCGGAGCGCTTGAGGATCGCCCGCGCGCGCAGGATGAGCTCTCGCACGCTGAACGGCTTGACGACGTAGTCGTCGGCCCCGAGCTCGAAGCCGACGATCCGATCGATCTCTTCCCCCTTGGCCGTGACCATGATGACGGGGACCGCGGAGGTCTGCGGGTTCTGCTTCAGGCGGCGGCAGATCTCCGTGCCCGACATGTCGGGGAGCATCAGGTCGAGCAGGACGAGATCGAACCGCTCCTCCTTGACCGCGCGGAGCGCTGTCTCTCCGCTCCCGGCGGAGACCACATCGAAGCCAGCTTGACGGAAGTTGTACGTGAGGACGCGCTGGAGGTCGCGCTCGTCCTCGACGATGAGCACGTGGCTCGGCATGGACGGTGGGTGTAGCAGCGCATTGTGACAGCTTCATGGCGATCGCGCGTGCCGCGCGTCGTCGACACGAGCCCACGAGGCGGAGCGCCTGCGAGCAGGCGGTGGAGCGCGAGGGCGACGGAGCGCGAGGCCGACGGGCGCGAGGCCGACGGGCGCGAGGCCGACGGGCGCGCGGCGACGGGCGCCGGACGGCGCACGGGGGGGCGCGCCGGGCGGCGGACGGCCCGATCGGAGGCGGCCCCGGGCGCAGCCGGGAGACCGGCCGGGAGCGGCGAGGCGCAGGCGGACGGGAACGGCGGGAGCGCGGAGGCGCGCAGGGGACGCGCAGCGAGGCCGGTCGCGGACCTTGAGGACGGAATGCGTAGCGCTTGCAACGCTCGGCGTTTTCGCCTAACTGGCCCGCCCATGGCCCTCGAGCGAACCCTCTCAATCATCAAGCCCGACGCAATGGAAAAGAACAAGGCAGGCGCGATCATCGCTCGCCTGGAGCAGGAGGGCTTCACGATCAAAGCGATGAAGCGCATCCACCTCAGCCGCGCGGAGGCGGAAGGCTTCTACGCCGAGCACCGGGGGCGCGGCTTCTTCGACGAGCTCGTGACGTTCATGTCGCGCAGCCCCATCCTGGTGATGGCCCTCGAGCGCGAGGACGCGGTCGCGAAGTACCGCGAGGTCATCGGCGCGACCGACCCGGCGAAGGCGGCGGAGGGGACGATCCGCAAGCTGCACGGGGCGAGCGTGGGCGAGAACGCGGTCCACGGCTCCGACAAGACGGCGACCGCCGCGCGCGAGATCGCCTACTTCTTCGCTGGTTACGAGGTCGCTCCGAGCGCGACCAACTGATGCTCGGCGAGCGGCTCGCCGCCGCGCTCGGCGCGGCGCGGGACGGCGCTGCAGGCATCGAGAGCTTCGCCCACCTGCTCGGCTCGCGCCGCGTCGGGCCGCGCGGGGTCGCCCTCGCGCTGCCGGAGGTGTGCGAGGGGTGCGCGGCGCTGGTCGCCGCCCTCGACAGCCTCTCAGCGGCGGTCCGCGACGGCTTCGTGGCGACCGACGACCCCGCGGCGGCGGACGCCGCGTGCGCGGTGCTCGGGCACGCGGGCGTCGACGTCGCGCGCCTCACGGACGAGCTGTCGCGCGCCGCCGCGGGCGCCCCGACGGGGCGCGGCCCCGGGCGTGGCCGCGGGGAGCGCGCCGGCGCCGAGCGCGGCATCGACGCCCGGCAGCGCCTCGCGCTCGAGGCGTCGGTGCGCAGGACGGCCCGGGAGCTGAGCGGCGCGCTGCGGCTGTCCGAGCTCGTGATCGCGACCCTCGAGCTGCGCCCCACGCCGCTCGATCTCATCGACGTGCTCCGCAACTGGAGCGCCGCCGCGGTCGAGGGGCGGCCCGTCGTCGGCATCTCGGTCGCCTCCTCGGACGGCCGCGCCAACGAGGTCGAGGGCGACGTGCGCGCCGTGAGCGGGCTCATGGAGCTCGCCGTCGGCATGGTCAGCGCCGCGGGCGTCGCGAGCCCCCACCTCGCCGTGTCCCGCCTGCCGGACGGCCGCTCGACGGTGCGCATCGCGGAGCGCGGCCCGCGCGAGGGGGCGCCGGCGGTCGCCCTCGACGTGGTGCTGCGCGACGGCGGCGAGCGGGCCGCCGCCGTGGCCCGCGTCGTCGCGCGGCGCGCGGGCGTCGACCTCGTCGAGGGGCCCGGCGGCCGCGTCGTCACCATGACGTTCTGACGCCGCTGCCGGTGCTGTCGCGGCCGTGCTAAAGGCGCCGCCATGGCCACCGACGAATCCCTGAAGTCCCTTGTTGAGGCGGCGTTCCGCGACCGCGAGCTCCTGCGCTCGCCCGCGCACGAGGCCGCGGTCCTCCGCACGATCGAGCAGCTCGATCAAGGCCTGCTCCGCGTCGCGGAGCCCGACAAGACCCCGCAGGCGGGCGGCGAAGGCGCGGCGCCTCCTGGCGAGGGCGCCGCGCACCGGTGGGTGACGCACGCGTGGATCAAGGAGGCGATCCTGCTCTACTTCGCGCTCCGCGGCATGAGCGTGATGGAGGTCGGCCCCTTCGAGTTCCACGACAAGATCCCGCTCAAGCGCGGGCTCGACAAGGCGGGCGTGCGCGTCGTCCCGCCGGGGACGGTGCGCTACGGCGCGTTCCTCGAGCAGGGCGCGATCGTCATGCCCGGCTACGTGAACATCGGCGCGTGGGTCGGCGCGGGGTCGATGGTCGACACGTGGGCGACCGTCGGCAGCTGCGCGCAGATCGGTCGAGGCGTGCACCTCGCCGGGGGTGTCGGCATCGGCGGGGTGCTCGAGCCGCCGGGGGCGCGGCCGGTGATCATCGAGGACGGCGTCTTCGTGGGCTCGCGCGTGATCGTGGTGGAGGGCGTCGTCGTCGAGGAGGAGGCGGTGCTCGGCGCCGGCGTGGTGCTCACCGCGTCGACGGCGATCCTCGACGTCACGGGGCAGGAGGTCGTCGAGCACCGCGGCCGGGTGCCGGCGCGCAGCGTGGTCATCCCGGGCACGCGGCCGAAGCGCTTCCCCGCGGGGGAGTTCTCGATCCCCTGCGCGCTGATCATCGGCAAGCGGAGCGAGGCGACCGACCGCAAGGTGTCGCTCAACGCGGCGCTGCGCGACTTCGCGGTGCCGGTGTGAGCGCGCGGCCCGATCGGGGCGCGGCGGCCGACGCCGCGCTCGCGGACACGCTGCTCTGGCTGTGCTCGATTCCGTCGCCCATCGGGGAAGAGCAGGAGCTGTGCGCCGCGGTGGCCGAGCGGCTCGGTCGGGCGCAGCTCGCCGCGCCGGTCCGCCGTCACGGCGACTCGCTGGTCGTGCAGGTGACGCAGGGCACGGGCGGCCCGAAGATCGCGCTGGCCGGGCACCTCGACGTGGTGCGCACCTCGCACGACGGGCCGCCGCGGATCGAGGGGGATCGCCTCTACGGCCCCGGCGCGAGCGACATGAAGTCGGGCCTCGCGCTGATGCTCGACCTCGTCGAGGGCGCGCGGGAGGACGTCGCGGGGGTCGATCTGACGCTCGTGTTCTACGCCCGGGAGGAGGGCCCGTACCTCGAGAACGAGCTCGCGCTGGTCATCGAGCGCGAGCCGGGCCTCCGCGCGCTCGATCTCGCGGTGTGCCTGGAGCCGAGCGACAACAAGCTGAGCCTCGGCGCGAGCGGCTCGCTGCACGCGGGGCTGACGTTCCGCGGGCGGACGGCGCACAGCGCGCGGCCGTGGCAGGGGGAGAACGCCATCTACAAGGCGGGCCCGCTCCTTGTCGAGCTCGCCGCCCTCGCGCCGCGCGAGGTCGAGATCGACGGGTTCGTCTACCGGGCCGTGACGACGGCGACGATGGCGCAGGGCGGGCGCGGGCGGAACGTCGTGCCCGACGAGTTCACGATGAACCTGAACCACCGCTTCCCGCCGGGGACCTCGATCCAGGAGGCGCAGCGGACCATCGAGGCGCTCGTGGCCGGCCGCGCCGAGATCGAGTGGCGCGACCTCAGCCCGTCGGCGCTGCCGCACGCGTCGCACCCGCTCGTCGTGGCGCTGCGCGAGGCCGGCGTCGCCGCGGTCGAGCCGAAGCAGGCGTGGACCGACGTGGCCCGCTTCGCAGAGCTCGGCGTGCCCGCGGTGAACTTCGGCCCCGGCGAGAACGCCCAGGCGCACCAGCGCAACGAGTGGGCGTCGCTGCGCAAGCTCTCGGACGGCCGCGCGATCCTCCGCCGCTGGCTCTCGGCGCTCGGACCGGCCTGACGGGGGGCGCGCTCCGCTCTCGAGGGGCGCGCGGCGCGCTCTTCCGCGCGCGGGCTCTCGGTCAGGGCGCCGCGCGCACCGAGAGCCCGGCGGCCGGGATGGTGAAGAAGAACGTGCTGCCCTGGCCGGGCGAGCTCTCGACCCAGATCGTGCCGCCGTGGGCCTCCACGATGCCCTTGGTGACGAACGCCGCGAGCCCCATCCCCTGTCCGAGGGGCCGGCGAGCGGGCGCGTGGCGGGCGAAGAGCAGCGGCTGCTGGTCCGGCGCGATGCCGGGGCCGGTGTCGGAGACCGAGAACCGCGCGTCGTTGCCCGAGGGCTCCGCGCGCACGGTGATGCGTCCGCCCTTGGGCGTGAAGCGCATCGCGTTGCCGAGCAGGTTCGCGATGACCTGGACGATGCGCTCCCGGTCGCACGCGATGGGCGGCACGTCGTGCGGCAGCTCCTTCGCGATCTCGAGCGGCTTCAGCGCGACGGTCGGGGCGACGAGCTCGATCGCCCGGTCGAGGATCGGCTCGACCTCGTGCGCGCCCTTGCCGACCTTCAGCGAGCCGTTCTCGATGCTCATGGCGTCGACGAGGTCCTGCGCGAGCTGGTTGATGTCGTCCGCCGCGCGGGTGATCGCCTCGAGCTGCCGCCGCCCCGGGCCTTCCTGGGGGATCGAGCGCATCAGCATGCGGGCGCTCACCACGATCACGCTCAGCGAGTTCCTGAGATCGTGAGAGATGGTGGACACCGTCTCGCGGAGCATGCGCTCGGCCGTCTCGGCGCGGCGCTCCAGCCGCTGGCATTGCTCCTCGAGCCGCTCGCGCTCGGCCGCGTCGCCCCGCGGGGCGTGCCGGTCCGAGTCCGCCTTCGATCGCCTGGGCACCCTGGCGCGCAGGGTCGCCGGCCCCGCGGAGCGAGGCCCGCTCGCCGCGGCGGACGCCGAGCCCCTCTTCGGCGAGCGCAGGGGCACCGCCGTGGCGCGCCCGCGGAGCGGGCGGCCGTGCGCTCCATCCGCGCTGTCCGTCGCGTCTTTTCCGGCTTTTTTCCTCGTCACCCCCGCCATTCTCGCTCCCTTTTGGCTCTCAAGCGATCAGTTAGCCAGAAAGACTGTGCCTGGGATAGTCAGGTCGTACCTCAGTCAAGTCATGGCAACGCGGGAGCGCGCGTGCGCTGTTTCTGTCGCGGAGCTCGGGTCGCGCGCGCCTCGCGATCTCCGCCATCTCGTGCGGGGCGCGCTCGTGTCGCAGGTTGGCGGGGGAGGGGGGCCCGCGACGCGTCAGGTCGTTCTTTCCGGCTGCGGCGACGGGCCCCGCGCGTCGCCTTCGCGCGACAGGAGGCGGCGAATCTCGAGCACGAGCGTGTCCGGCAGGCACGGCTTGGTGAGGAACGCGTCGCACCCCGCGTCCTTCGCCTCGCGCGAGTGGCCCGCGAGCGTGTGGCCGGTGAGGGCGACGATGGGGATCCGCTTCGTGCGTGGGTCGCTCTTGAGGTGGCGCGTCGCCTCCCAGCCGTCGATCTCGGGGAGCGACAGATCCATCAGGATGAGGTCCGGGATCAGCTCGAAGGCGCGATCGAGCGCCTCCCGACCGGTCGCCGCCTCGGCCACGCGGAACCCGGAGAAGGACAGGTATTCCGCGAACATCTCCCGGTTGTCCTGGAAGTCGTCCACGACCAGGACGAGCGGCGAGAACGTGCTGTCGTCACACTTCACTTCCATCCCAGTGAACCTTTCCATTCCTCGGCGCGCCGCCCGACGATCGCGAACGAGCCCGACACCGTGCGGCCGGTCTCTTACGCAGGTGATGTAGGGGGGCGATCCGCTCGGGTCACGCGATGTTTGTATACCTTATTGCCGGCCGGATGCCGGGCATTTCCCCTCCCGCGCAGGGGTCGCCCTGCACTTGGCCTGAAGGGATCTAAGGTTGTTCCTTACGTGCCCTGGGTAGACCCGTAGGGCCGGCGGACGCCGATGATCTCGTGGAGCAAGCGCGCGGCGCTGTCCCAGTCGACCGGTTTGACGAGCACGCCGTCGAAGGCCGAAGCGTTGAGGGCGGCGCGGGCCTCGAGATCGCGGCGGCCGGTGCACGCGAAGATGGCGACGTGCTGGGTCGCCGGGTCGGCGCGCAGCGCCTCCGCGACGACGAACCCGTCGATGCCGGGCATCCTCAGGTCGCACAGGATCACATCCGGCACGTCCTGTGTGGCGAGGAACACGCCGCGCAGCCCACCCGCCGCCCGCTCGACCAGGAAGCCGTGCGCGGCGAGCGCCGCCTCCGCCATGACGAGGAAATCGGGATCATCGTCCACGATGAGGACCCGGCGGCGTCGCTCGACCACGAGGGTATCGTCGTCGGCCTCCTCGTCGTGTTGCTCGGCGAACTCTCTGCGCTCTGCCTCGGACATGCTCCCCCGCTCGCGGCTCGGCTGACGGCGCTCCCCAGGTGCTCGGGCTTCGATGTGGGGCATCAGGGCCACGATCTCCCGCCGGCGTTCCTGGAAGGTCCCCCTGCGTGGTGGAGGCGAGACCTGAGCCCCGGCTACACCTTGTGCCCAGGTCGCTTATCCGCAACCATCAACTGTCCAGCGCAGATGGGGGCTCTGCGCGGTTCGCCCTCAGCGCCTGGCGACGGCTGTTTCGGGGAGGTCCCGACGACAGTTGGGTTGCTCGTCTGATGCTCGAGGTCCGCGCTGCTGCATATTCGGAGCAGGCGTCTATGTGGATGGATGACGAGTTTTTCGCGCGGGTGGGCCACGATCTACGCGGCGAGCTGGCGACCATGCTGGCGGGGGTGCACTACCTGCTGCGTTACCAGAAGGACCTCGGACCAGCGCCGCGCGACATGCTGGAGCGCGTGCGCGGCGCGGGCGAGCGGCTGAAGCGGCTGCTCGACGAGTTCGACAACTCCATCTGGCTCCGCGCGGACGCGAGCCGACCGATGTCGATCGCCCGCTGTGACGCGGCCGAGCTCGTCCGGCGCGCCGCGGTGCAGCTCGAGGCGATGGCCGCCGCGCGCGGCGTGCAGATCTCGTTCGAGGCCCGGCCGGATGGGGCGGCGACCGTGGAGGGCGATCCGGAGCTCCTCCGGGTGGCGCTGGAATACGTGCTCGGCTTCGCCATCCTGCGATCGCGCGATCGGCCGGTGCAGGTCCGCGTCTCGAGCGCCGACGACGCGCCGGTGGTGACCGTCGTCGACGAGGCGGGCCCCGTCCCGCCGGAGCCGCTCGCCCGGCTGCTCGAGCCGTTCGGCGAGCGGGCGGCGATCCCCGCCGACCCGGTCGCGCCGCGCCGCCGCGAGCGGCTCGGCCTCGGCCTCGCGATCGCGCACGGCATCCTCGGCGCGCACGGGGGCGGGCTGACCGTGGAGCCCTCGTCCGAGCGCGCGGACGGCGGCGCGCCGGCATCGGCCGCCGACCTCTCCGCGACCGGGCTGCGCTTCACCTGCTTCCTCGGCGGCGTTGGGCGGGATCCTCCCACCAGGTTGCCGGAGACGGAAGGTCGCTGCGACGCGGCGAGCGGCCGGTGATGGAGGAGACCCTCCGACGGCTCCAACGCGCGGATCGTGTCCGATAGAGACTTCGTCTAGGATGAACCGGGTCGCACGTCGCGAGCGTGCTCCAACTTCCACCGCACAACGATGAATGCGCCTCGATGCCGACGCTGAGCTCTCTCCTCGTGCAGCATGGGGTTACCTCGATGCGGGTGGTCGAGGAGGCGATCGCCCGCCAAGTGCTCCACGGTGGCGACCTCGCCACGAACGTGCTGGAGCTGGGCGCCGTGAGCGAGCGCGAGCTCACCGCGTTGCTCGCCGAGAGCCTCGGGCTCCCGCCCGCCGTGGGCCGGCTCCGGCCCGCGTCGCCCGACGTGCTCCGGACCATCCCGGCCGAGCTCGCGGTCCAGCACCGCGTGTTCCCGCTCGACGTGCGCACGGGCGTCGACAGCGCGGCGGCGGGAGCCTCGCAGCCGGAGCCGACGCTGGTCATCGCGACGGCCGAGCCGCTCGCGCCCGCCGTGGCGGAGCAGCTGAGCTTCTCGCTGGGGGTCAACCTGCGGCAGCTCGCCGCGCCGCTGGTGCGCATCCGCCAGGCGCTCGCGGAGCACTACGGCGCCGCCCTCGAGCGGCGCCTGTCGCGGCTCGTGAAGCAGCTCGACGCGCGCGCCGAGCCGAGCCCGGCAGAGCCGGTCGAGCCCGCCTCCGCAGCCGTCGCTGCGCTCCCGCCGGAAGCGGCTCCGCCGCCGGCGTCACCCGCCGGCGCGGGCGCGGCTCCAGCGGCAGGAGCCGACCCGGTCGCGCCTGCGCCGGTCGGCGCACCTTCGCTCGCGGCGGCGGGGGCGGCTCCGGCTGCAGAGGCCGACGCGGCGTCGCCCGCGGGAGCCGACGCCGTCGCGCCCGCCGACGTCGACGCGGCGTCGCCCGCGGGAGCCGACGCGGTCCCGCCTGCCGACGTCGATGCGGCCGCGCCTGCGGACGTCGACGCCGACGCCGACGCGACGCTGCCCGACGGCATCCATCCGCGCGAGGAGACGGCGGAAGCGCGGCAGAGAAAGCGGTCGAGCATCGACGATGCGCCGACGGTCGACGCGCCGGCCTCGATCGCTCGCGAGGAGGCGGAGGAAGCGCAGCAGCGAAGGCGATCGAGCATCGACGATGCGCCGACGGTCGACGCGCCGACCTCGATCCATGACGAGGACACCGTCATCGCGGACGTCTCGCTCAACGAGGCCGTCCCCACGCCGAGGAAGCCGCCGCTCCACGAGCTGGATGACGAGCCGACCGTCGTCGCCGAGTACCCGCTCGATCTGCCCTCGTTCCGCTACCTCGAGGCGCACACGCCCGGGGCAGAGGCGCTGGCCTCGCGCCTCTCCAAGGTCGCTCCGCGGCGCGGCCAAGCGGGCGCCGCGGCGCCGGCGAAGCCAGACGTCCCCGCGGCGGATCCGGGCGAGGAGACCGCGCCTCCCGGCCACCTGGCTGCGCCGCCGCAAGAGCCCGCGATCGAGCCGCCAGAGCCGACGCCGCGCTCCGAGCAGCTCGCGCCGCGCCTCGCGGCGTTCGCGGCGGCGGAGGACGTGCCCGCGCCTCCTGCGGTGGAGGCGAGGGCGCCGGCCGTGCAAGCGCCGGCGCCGCCCTTGAAGCCGATGGCGCCGCCCGGGAGGCCGGTGGCGCCGCCGGCGCCGTCCGGCGCGCGGTCGCGGGCGCCCGGCACGCACCTGTTGACCGGCTGGCTGAAGCGAGCGTCGGCCTCGCACCGCCCTCAGCAAGACACGGTGCCGCAAGCTGCCGCGTCGCACCCGCGCCTGCCCGGCGGCTCGGCGCCAGCCGCGCCCGTCCCCGCGGCCTCCGCGCCCGTGGGGCCTGCGGCGACGACGCCGGCGGACGCCACGCCCGTGGCGCTCGCGCCCGCTGCGCTCGCACCGGCGGCCTCCGCTCCTGCGGCCTCCGCTCCTGCGGCCTCCGCGCCGGTGGCGCTCGCGCCTGTTGTGTCTTCACCTGCGGCGCCCGCGATCTCGGCGAGCGCACCGGCGGCGAAGGGCTCGATGCGCGAGGCGGGCCGGTCTGCGCCGACGGCGCAGCGGCGCAAGGGCCCGTTCACGCTGGCCATGGCCGAGCAGGAGCTCGCCTCGGTCGACTCGAGCGAGGCGGTGCTCGCGGTCCTCTTCGACTTCGCGCAGCAGTACTTCGAGTACACGGTCCTGTTCACGGTTCACGGGGAGCGCGCGGAAGGCCGCAACGCCGCGGGCCCTGGCGCCGAGCGCGAGCGCGTCACGAAGATCGCCGTGCCGTTCGAGCGTCCCACCGCCCTCGCCAGGGCGCGCGCTCTCCGTGCGCCGCTCGTCGCCGCGCTCGCCGGCAGCGCCCCGGACGCGGAGCTCCAGCGCGAGCTCGGTCGGAAGGTCCACGCGGCCGCGGTGGCGGTCGTCCCGATCGTCGTGCGCGGCCGCGTCGTGGCGCTCGTCTACGGCGACGACGGCGCCGCCTCGGTCGAGCTCTCCAGCATCGGCGATCTCATCGCGCTCGCCGGCGTCGCAACGACGGTGTTGGAGCGGCTCATCCTGCGAAAGAAGCTGAACCGGAGCGGCGGAGCCCAGGACACCGCGGCCTCTCCGCAGAGGTCGTCGGCGCCGCCGCACGAGGTCGCGGCGTCTCCGCAGAGGCCGTCCACGCTGCCGCACGAGGCCGCGGCGTCTGCGCAGAGGCCGTCCGCGCCGCCGCACGAGGCCGCGGCGTCTGCGCAGAGGCCGTCGGCGCCGCCGCACGAGGCCGCAGCGTCGGAGGACGAGCACGGCGACGAGCACGCCAAGGAGGGCCCGCTCTCCATGCGAACCCGCGCCGCGCTGCTGGAGCTGAGCAGCATGGTCCGCGCAGAGGCGCACGGGCCGACCGCGGCCGACGACGTATCCTCGCCGCCCGCCGCGCACGAGCCTCTCGGCGCAGGCGAGCCACGGCGAGCCGACGGCGCGGACGCCGAGCCGAACGGCCCGCGACCCCAGGGCGGCTGGTCCACGGAGAACGGCGGATCCGGGATCGATGCCGTCGCGCGGGCGTTCGGGCTCCGCGGCACGGGCGTGGAGGCCGAGCCCGTGCGGCCGGACGAAGGCGTCGCGCACGCGATGGCGTTCAGCTCGACCATCCCGCCGGCCCCGATACCGCACGGGCCGAGCCTCGGAGCCGAGCCGCAGTTCCGGCTCGGCCTGGAGGCGGGCGCGGACGTCGTGTCGGGCACGGCCGTCACGGCGCCGATGATGCCGGCGGTCACCCAGCCGCTCATGCAGGCGGTCCCGGCGCCGGCTTCACCGGTCATCGCGGCGCCGCCTTCGCCGCCGGGCATCGACGAGATCCCCGATCTCGAGATCCCCGCGGCGCCGGCCCACGCGCGGTCCGAGGACTTCGATCTCGGCGAGCCTGAAGAGGCGCGGACGAAGCGGTACTCCCGGCCGCCGTGGATGCTCGACAGCTCGATCAAGCCCGGTGCCGAGGAGCAGCGGTCGTCCGCGCCGCCGCCGTCGTCGGTCGCCGCGCGCCCCCACTGGCGCCGCACGCCCGTCGCCCTCGAGGCCGCCGCGGTGTATCCGAGGCCCCCGTCGGAGCGGCGCGCCGCGGTCTCGACCTCGCCGGCCAGCGAGCTGCGCGCGGAGTACAGCTCGCTCGTGCAGCACGTCCTCGCGGGCGGCGAGGCGGGCTCGCGGGCGTTCGCCGAGCTCGTGCGCAACGGAGAGACGGCGATCTCGATCGTCGCGGCGCGCTTCCCCGGTCCGCTCCGGGTCGATCGCCAGCGCTTCCGCGAGCAGCTCGCCGGCCCGGACGGCGCCGCGAACGTCGCCGCCGCGCCGCCTGCCTCCCAGTGCGGGCCGCTGCTCGAGCTCATCGTCGCGATCCGGCGCCCGGCGCTCCCCTTCATGACCGTGCGGAGCGCCTCGCCCGATCCCGAGGTGCGCTTCTGGGCCACGCACGTGCTCGGCGAGCTGCCGTACCCGGAAGCCGCCAACGCGCTGCTCCCGCGGCTCTTCGACGACAACATCGCCGTCCGGCGGATCGCGGTCCGCTCGGCCGCCTTGCTGATCGCGGCGCCGCCCGCGGGCGGCCCGATCCTGCAGGGGCTCGATCACATCGCGCGCGACCGCGAGGAGTCGCCCGCGCGGCGGCTGACCGCCATCGACACCATGTCCGAGATCCGCTCCGGCTCCAGCGTGCCGGCGCTCATCAGCGCGCTCTCCGATCCGCACGACGCGATCGTCGAGGCGGCGGTCCGCGCGCTGACCGCCATCACGCGGGAAGATCTCGGCCGCGACGCGCGCAAGTGGATGGCGTGGTGGTCGAGGAACGGCGAGCGCCACCGCATCGAGTGGATCATCGACGCGCTCACGCACGAGAAGCCCGCCATCCGCCGCGCCGCCATCGACGAGCTGAAGGGCATCACCCGGGAGTACTTCGGCTACTACGAGGACCTGCCGCGACAGGAGCGGGAGGCCGCCCAGGAGCGCTACCGCGCGTGGTGGGTCTCCGAGGGGCGCTCGCGGTTCCGCACCACGGGCTGACGCCTCGCCGGGCCCGCGCGGGGCAGGGAGGCGGGCGGCTCATCCGGTCGTCGGGAGCCGCCCCTCGGGCAGGTGGGTCAGGTTCGGCGGGAGATCAGACCGCGCGCGGGCGGTTCACTTGGGGGCGGCGGGGGCGGCGGCCGGCTGCACGGCGGGCGCCGGCCTCTTGACGGCGTCCACCTTGGCCGCGGCAGGCGCGGTCTCGCCGGCCTCCTTCAGGGCCTTGTCGATCAGCTTCTTGAACTTCGAGAACGGCTGCGCGCCGCTGATGAAGTAGCCGTTCACGACGAACGCCGGCGTCCCGCTGATGCCCGCCTTGTCCGCCACGGAGTTCTCGGAGTCCACGAACGCCTTGTGGGTGTTCGCGTCGAGGGCCTTCTTGAACTTCGTCATGTCGAGGCCCTGCTCCTCGGCGTACTTCTCGAGCGAGGCGCGCGAGAAGGCGTCCGGCTGACCCTGGTTCTTGAAGAGCACCTCGTGGTACGCCCAGAACCCGGCGTTGCCCTTCTGCGCGTAGGCCTCCTGCGCGGCCTCGGACGCGAGCGGCGCGTTCTTGTGCATCGGCAGCGGCCGGTGGCGCCACACGATCTTCAGCTTGTCGCCGTAGGTCTTCGAGATCTGCGCGACCGTGTCCTCGACGCGCTTGCAGAACGGGCACTCGAAGTCCGAGAAGACCTGCATCACGACCTTCGCGCGCTCGCCGCCCTTCCACGGGCTGTTCGGCGGCGGCGCGGCGATCTCCTTGCGCTCGGGCGGCGGCGGCTCCTTGCCGTCCTTGATGATCTCGGCGTAGAGGTCCTTGGCGGCGACGCCCTTCGCGAGGATCCCCTCGGCCTTCTTGATCTCCTCGTCGATGATCGTCTTGAACTTGTCGATCGGCTGCGCGCCGACGAGCCGGCGGCCGTTGATGAAGAAGTGCGGGGTCCCGGACGCCTGCAGGTCGTCCGCGAGCTCCTGATCGGCGGCGATCCCCGCGCCGTGCTTCTTGGTGGCGATCGCGGCCTTCACCTTCTCGACGTCGAGCCCGAGCTCCTTGGCGTAGCCGAGCAGGTCCTCGTCGTTGAGCTTCTGCTGGTTCTTCCAGAGCAGCTCATACGCGTCCCAGAAGCCCTTCTCGCCCTTCTGAGCGCGGGCCTCCATGGCGAGCTCGGCCGCGGGCTCCGCGCGCTGATGGAACGGGAGCGGGTTGTTCTTCCAGACGAACCGGACCTTGTCCCCGTAGGTCTTGAGGATCTCGTCGATCGTCGGGACGACCTTGCTGCAGAAGGGGCACTGGAAGTCGGACCACTCGACGATGGTGACCAGCGCGGTCGCCGGGCCCTTCGCGGGCGCGTCGCCGACGGGCACCTTCCAGACCGTCTTGTCGTCCTCCTGCGGGCGCTCGCGCTCCTTCTGGGGCGGCGCCTTCGCCTTGTTCTCCGCGGCGAGCTTGGCGTACACCTTCTCGGGCTTCGTCCCCGCGGCGATCGCGGCCTGCGCGGCCTTGAGCTGCTCGTCGATGACGGCGGTGAACTTGTCGACCGGCTGCGCGCCGCTCAGGAACACGCCGTTGATGATCGAGGCGGGCGTGCCGGTGACGCCGGACGTCTTGCCGACCGCCATGTCGGCGTCGATCTTGGCCATGTACTCCTGCCGATCGTACGCCGCCTTGAACTTCGCCTTGTCGACGCCGGCCTCGCCGGCCCACTTCTCGAAGTTGTCGGGCGTGAGGCTCTTCTGGTTCTGGAAGGCGAGCTCGTGGAACTTCCAGAACGCCTTCGAGCCGCCGAGGCGGAACACGGTCTCGGCCGCGAGCGCCGCCGGCCGCGCGTTCTTGTGGAACGGGAGCGGGTTGTTCTTCCAGACGATGCGCAGCTTCTCGGGACCGTACTTGTCCTTGAGCTGGTTGATCGTGGTCTCGACCCGGCTGCAGAACGGACACTCGAAGTCGCTGAAGACGACCATCGTCACCGGCGCCGTCCGCGCGCCCCACACGGGGTCCTTCGACGACACGGGCACGGCCGCGTCCTCGTCGCTCCACGCCTGGCCGTCCTCGGGGATCGCCGAGATCTCATGCCCGCGCGAGCCGGCGCTCCGATCGATACTCCACATCAGCCCCATCCCTGCGATGAAGCAGAGAAGAAAGCCGACGATGGCTGTTCCCTTGTTCATGATGTTTCCTCTCTCAACGGTGGTGGAGCTCCGCCAGGCGGGCCCCTCCTTCAACGCGGGCGCGACACGAGGTGCGCGCTCGCGACAAGATCGCCAATCGTGAGCTCCCAGGGCGGCGAGCCACCCTGGGCCGGAGGAGCCGCCGCCGCACGGCGCGGCCGCAGCCCCCGGCGGAGCGCCGGGACCGCTCTGGACCGGTCACGCCAGCGCCAGCGCCCGGCCTCCGTCGCGCGAGGGGCGCCGCCCTCGAGAGGGCGAGCCTGCGCGACGTGGGCCCGGACGAGCGCCTAGCGGGCTCGGGTCAGACCGGCGAACGCTCCGGATCTCGCGGCAAGACCAGCGCGAATCGCCCGCAGCGGGCTCCGAGAGACCACGCGGCGCGATCGGGGGCGGCCCGGCCGGCGAGCTCGCCTCATCGAGGCGGGTGGTAGACGCCCTGCGGCACGCCGGCGCGCGGCCCCCCGGAGGCCGCGAGGAACGAGAAGACCCCCACGGGCGCGCACGGGGCAGGCAGGACGAGCTCCGGAACGAGCACCGCCTGCTGCGGCGGGCTGGAGAGCTCGCTCACAGGGCTGGGGTGACCCGAGTTCGGTCCGACCCTCGGCCAGAGATCGCCCCCCTCGCATCCGGGGGCGGCGTCGATCCGGTCGTCGGTCATCGGCAGCGTGCGGGGCGGGGCGACCGAGGAAGCGCCGCGCGGATCGCAGATGGGCGCGGCCCTCGTCTCGCCGGTCTCGTCGTCGACGCTCGTCAGGACGGTGCACGACGGCTCGTCCGGCGGCGCGACGATCGTCATCCGGTCGTCGTCGCAGACCGGAACGATCGCAGCGCGCGCTCGCAGCGGCAGGACCAGCGCCAACGCGAACGTCAGCAAGGTCATCAGGCGCTGGGCGGCGTGTCGCGACATCCCTGCCAAGGAGTAGCCGAGGCCCGAGAGGAGAGCAATGGCCTGGACTCCCGAAGAACGCGGCGTTTTCAGGTTCCTCTGGACGGATCCCTGCGCCGCTCAGGACGACCGCCCGGGGCCGCGACTTGTCGACAGGGTGTGGATAACCCTGTGGATAACCTGGAGAGCCCCTGTGTCGAAACGGTGTGGCCCGGCGGCGGCGCCCCGGGAGCGTGGCCCGTTTCGGTGCGCCAGCGCGAAGTTGGCCCACCTTGTCCTACATCCGATAGGTTCGGTTCATGGCGAACTCCTCCGCGACCGTGCCCCGCCCGGTTCTTCCGCCCTCGCATGAGCCCACCAAGAGCGGCTTCGCTGCGGACGATGTTCCCCGACCGCTCGGCCGCTACGTGCTCCTGCGGCGCATCGCTCGGGGAGGCATGGGCGAGGTGTTCCTCGCCTCGACGACCGGCCTCGAGGGAGCCGAGCGCCCCGTCGTCGTGAAGATCATCCGCCGCGAGCACGCGTCGGATCCGAGCTACATCGCCCGCTTCCTCGACGAGGCGCGGGTGCAGGCGCAGCTCCAGCATTCCGGCGTCGCGCAGGTCATCGAGGCGGACGTGGACCCGGCGACCGGCGAGCCGTACGCGGTCGTCGAGCACGTCGAGGGCCGGAGCCTCGGCGAGGTCCGGGCGCGCGCGGTGCAGCTCGGGCACCGCTTCGACTGGGCGGAGGCGGTCGCGATCGCGACGATGATCGCCGAGGCGCTCGCCCACGTGCACGAGCGCAAGGACCCGTCGGGCGCCGCGCTCGGCATCGTCCACCGCGACCTGTCGCCCCAGAACGTGATGCTCGGCTTCTCCGGCGACGTGAAGATCATCGACTTCGGGACCGCCCGCGGGCAGAACCGGCGCTGCCACACGGTCGCGGGCGTCGTGTTCGCGAAGCCGGGCTACGTCGCGCCGGAGGTCGCGAACGGCGACCCGGGCGACGCGCGGGTCGACCTCTACGCGCTCGGGATCATGCTCTGGGAGCTGTGCGCGGGGCGCCGCTTCCTCCAGGGCGACGCGCAGACGCACATGGCCGCGGTCGCGCGCAACCAGAACGATCCGCCGCCGATCGCCCTCTCGCTCGGGGCGCCGCCGACGCTCGACGCCGCGATCGCGCGGCTCACGGCCTTCGACCGGGAAGCCCGGCACCCGTCGAGCCGCGCCGCCGCGCGCGACCTCGCCGCGCTCCTCGGCGCGGCGGCCGCGCTGCCGGGCGGCGAGCGCGGCGTGCGCGCGCGGGCCGCGCACCTGATGCAGCGGCTCTTCCCGGGCGAGCCGGGGCGCTCGCGCGGCGAGTTCGCGGCCCTCGTCGCCGCCGCGAAGGCGCACCGCGCCGCGGCCGTCACGCCGGTGAGCCCCCGCGCCGAGGCGATGGCCTCCGCCGAGCGCGGCGACGAGGGCATGCTGCCCGGCACGCGCTACCGGCTGCTGCGCGAGATCGGCACCGGCGCGAGCAGCACCGTCTACGAGGCGGAGCACGTCGACCTCGGGCGCCGCGTGGCGCTCAAGGTCGTCTCCGCCGAGCAGTCCGCGGCGGACGCGGTCGCGAACCGCTTCCGCCGGGAGGCGCGCGTGCTCTCGCGCCTCGCCCACGAGCACCTCGTGAAGGTCCACGACTTCGGCATGGCCGCGGATGGCCGCCTGTTCTGCGGCATGGACCTGCTCGAGGGCGAGACGCTCGACGCCGTGCTCGCCCGCGGGGCCGCGATCGACTGGAGGGACGCGCTCGCGGTGGCGATGAAGGTGCTGAGCGCGCTCGAGCTCGCGCACGCCGAGGGCCTCGTGCACCGGGACATCAAGCCCGAGAACCTGTTCTTGACGCGCCCGAGCGGCGCCGACGCCTCGCCCCCCATCGCGGAGGCGGGCCTGAAGCTGCTCGATTTCGGGCTCGCGAAGTGCCTCGCCGACGATCGCGGCGAGGGCGACGGCGTCGCGGACGCGACCGGCGCGGGGGAGGGGCCGGCCCGGGCCGCGGTCGCGATCGTGGGGACGCCCGAGTACATGGCGCCCGAGCAGGCCGCGTCGGGGCGCATCGACGGGCGCGCGGATCTCTACGCGCTCGGCTGCGTCCTCTACGAGATGCTCACGGGGCGCCTGCCGTTCGTCGAGCCGAGCCTCGTCGCGCTGCTCGACGCGAAGATCAAGGGCAGCCCCGAGCGCCTCCGCGAGCGCGCCCCGGCGCGGCAGATCCCGCCGTTCGTCGACGAGCTGGTGATGCGCGCGCTGGCGCGCCATCCGAGCGTCCGCTTCCAGAGCGCCGCCGAGATGCGTCAGGCCATCCTGAGGGCGCTCGGCGCGCCCGGGCGCGCGCGCGCCCGGCGCCGCGCGGTCGGGTTCGCGGCCGTGGCCGCCGTGATGGCGCTCGCGGGCGCGGTCGTCGTGGGCAAGGGGCGCGAGATCGCGGCGCGCGTCCCCGCCGCCGCAGCGCTGCTCGACGTCCAGGGTGAGGCGTCCCCGCCGCCGGGGCAGGCGGCTCAGGCCGCTGCGCCCGGCGCCGAGGCCGTCGACGCGCCGTCCGCCGGCGCGCCGTCCGGGGCCGCGGAGGCGCCGTCCGGGGCCGCGGAGGCGCCTTCCACCGGCGCAGCGGCGCCGCCCAGCGTCGCAGCCGCGCAGGCCCTCGCGGCCGCCGCGACGGCGCAGGCCGCCGGCGCGCCCGCGCTCGCGGCCGCTGCGGCCGGCGCGCTCGCGCCGGGCGCGGGGCAGGGGAGCGATGCCCCGCGGGCGCTCGCGGCCCTGCCCGCCGCCGCGTCCGATGCGGCCGCGCCCCGCGCAGGGTCCGCGCCGCCCGCTCAGCCCGCCGTCGCGAAGGCCGACGCCGCGAAGCCGCCCGCGAGGGGCGAGGTCGCCCCGCGCAGCCCGGCGGTGGCGGCGCGCGGATCGGCGCCGAAGGCCGACAAGCCCGCGGCGCGCGGCCCGGCGGATCGCGCGTCGCGCGAGGTCGCGAAGCGCGAGACGAAGGCGCGCGAGCGATCGTCCTCGTCCTCGGCCCGCGAGCCGGCGGCGTCGACGCCCGCCCGCGGCGACGCCGACACGGCAGAGAAAGAGGGCAACGGGCACGAGGATCACACCGAGGCGAAGCGGCGCCGTCACAAGCGGCGGTCCCGGGTCGCCAAGGCCGAGTAAGCTGCGCCGCACGCGGCGCATTTCTCTCGCGCGCACGCTGCCGCGTTGTATACCGCGCAGCCTGCGATGGCTCAGATTTCCCTGTCCGCGCCTGGCTCGAACGCCGTTACCTCGGGCCCGCCCCATCGCGCCATCCTGCGGCTCGCGCTGCCGACCGTGGCGGCGATGCTCACCCAGAGCATCGTCAACGAGGTCGACATCGTCTTCTTCGCGCACCTGCCGTGCCCCGAGTCGTCGAACGCGCACGCGGCGCTCCTGCCGTCGCTGATCGTCCTCTGGCTGTTCGGCGGCTCGCTCAGCGCGATCTCGGTCGGCACGCAGGCGTTCACCGCGCGCCGCTTCGCCGAGCAGCGCCCCGGGGACGCGGGCGCGGTCCTCGCGAACGCCCTGTTCTTCGCGCTCGTCGCCGGCGTCGCGTTCTCCGCGCTCGGGTACCTGACGATGCCGTACATCCTGTCGGTCATCATCAAGGTGCCGGACGCGCGGCAGGCGGCGCTCGACTACCTCGGCTGGCGCCTGCTCGGGGTGACGTCGATGGCGGCGACGTTCGCCCTGAAGGCGTTCTTCGACGGCATCGGCAAGACGCACATCCACCTCGTCTCGGCCGTCGCGATGAACGCGCTGAACATCGTGCTCTGCCTCCTGCTCATCTTCGGCAACGCCTCGCTCGGCATCCCGAAGTACGGCATCGCCGGGGCGGGCATGGCGGGCTTCATCTCGACCTACGTCGGCCTCGCGATCATGCTCGCGTACGCGCTCCTGCCGCAGTACCGGAGCGTCTACCGGCCGTTCGCCACGAGCAAGCTCTCGGCCCCGCTCACCTGGTCCATCCTCAAGCTGTCGATCCCGAGCGCCGTCGCCACCGTCGCCATCATGACCGGCTTCGGCCTGTTCTACGCGATCGCCAGCAAGCTCGATCAGGTCGCGCCGGCGGGCGTGGTCTCGCCGCTCTGCCCGGGCGGCCGCGCGGAGCCGGTCTACGGCGCGGCGACCACGGTGATCGTCGGGATCCTGAAGCTCACGTTCACCGCCTGCCTGGCCTTCGGCACGTCGACGGCGACCCTGGTGGCGCAGTCGCTCGGCGAGCGGGACGGCGACAAGGCCGCGCGCTTCGGCTGGGTGAGCGTCCGGCTGGGGCTCGCGATCTTCGGGGTCGTGGGCCTGCTCGAGGCGATCTTCGCCCCGCAGATCCTCGCGTTCGCCAGCAGCAGCGAGCTCGTCCAGGCCGCGGCGCTCCGGCCGCTCCAGGTGATGGGCATCGCCACGCCGCTCGTCGCGGTCGGCATGATCCTGACGCAGGCGCTCTTCGGCGCGGGCAACACGGTGTTCGTGATGGTGGTGGAGCTCATCCTCCACTTCACCTGCCTCGTCCCGCTCGCGTGGCTGCTCGGCATCACGCTCGGCTTCGGCCTGATGGGCATCTGGGGGGCCGGCGTCATCTACGTCGTCCTCCTCGCCGCGACGATGGTGTGGAAGTTCCGCTCCGGGGACTGGAAGAAGATCCGGCTCGACCCCCAGCGCCCGCCCGACGAGGCCGCGCTCGGCGCGGGCGGCGGCCCGGGCGCCTCGTAAAGAGTGGCGCTGACGCGCGCTCAGCGGGGGAACGCCGCGGCGTTCCCGCCGTCGACGGTCACGACGCAGCCCGTCGTGGCCTCGGCGGTGGCGAGGTACAGGAAGGCCTGCGCCACGTCGGCCGCGGTGGTCTCGCGCCGGAGCAGGTTGTCGCGGAAGTAGTCGTCGACGGAGACGTTGCGGGCGCGGGCGCGCGCCTCCAGCAGGCCCGCGCCGAACAGCGCGGTCCGGATGCGGTCGGCGTTGACGGCGTTGGCCCGGACGCCGTGGCGGCCGAGATCGACGGCGTACTGGCGCATCAGCGAGACGAGCGCCGCCTTGGCGACGGCGTACGGGCCGAAGTCGGCCCCCTGGTTGAACGCGCTCTTCGACGCGTTGAACAGGAGCGCGCCGCCCGAGTCCTGGGCGAGGAGCACCCGCGCCGCCGCGCGGGCGACGTTCTGGTGGCCGAGCAGGTTCAGCTCGAGCGAGGCGCACAGCGCCTCGTGCCCCTCCGATGTGTGGATCGGCCCGGAGAACGCGCGGCCGGCGTTCGACACGACGACGTCGACGCCGCCGAAGTGCGCCGCGGCCTGCGCGAACGCCCGGTTCACGCTCGCCTCGCTGCGCACGTCGCAGGCGACCTTCAGGCAGCGGCCGCGGTGGCGCGCCCCGAGCTCGGCGGCGGCCTTCTCGAGCGGCTCCTCGTCGCGATCGGCCAGCACCACGTGCGCCCCGGCCGCGAGGAACGCCGCCGCGGTCGCGTGGCCGATCCCCGAGGCGGCGCCCGTCACGAGCGCGATCCGCCGATCGAGCGGGCCCCTCTGCCCCGCCCCGAGCTTCAGCTTCGCCTGCTCGAGGCTCCAGTACTCCATGTCGAACAGGTCGAGCTCCGGGACCGGCTGGTACCCGCCGAGCGCCTCGGCGGCCTCGATCACCGAGACGGTGTGCTCGTAGACGTCCGCGACGATCTCCGCCTCGGCGTGCGATCCGCCGACGCACAGCGCGCCCACCCCGGGGAAGAGCAGCACGCGCGGGAACGGATCGAGCTCGTCGCGGACGACGCCCCGCGCCGCGCAGGAGCGTCGGAAGTACTCGTGGTACTCGGCCACGTACTTGGCGATGCCCTGCTCGACGGCCGCGCGGAGGCGCGCCGTGTCGGTCACGTCGCAGCCGCTCACGACGAGCGGCCGCGCCTTCGTGCGGATGACGTGGTCCGGGGTCGCGCAGCCGATCTGCGAGACCCGGGCGACGTCGTCGCGCTCGCAGAACGCGATGAGCTGCAGGCCCGTGCGGAGCGTGGAGACCCAGGGGCGGCCCGAGGCGCGGGCGAGCGCGCCCCGCACCGCCGGCCCGACGGCGGCCCGGATGTCCGGGTCCGGCGCCGCGACCGTGGGGTGCGAGACGATCGCGCTGCGCTGGGCGATGTAGCGCTCGGCGCGCGTCACGGCGTCGATCATGCGCGTGTAGCTCTCCTCGGCCGTCTCGCCCCACGTGAAGACGCCGTGCTTGTCGAGGATCATCACGGACGGGAGCCCGCCCTGCGCGAGGCGCCCACGGACGAGCTCGGCGACGCGGCGGGCGAGCGCGAACCCGGGCATGACGTACGGCACGAACAGCGCCTCATCCCCGTAGATCGCCCGCACGATCTCGGCCGAGCCGGGCTGATCGATGACCGAGAGCACGGCGTCCGCGTGCGTGTGATCGACGAACTTCGCGGGGATGATCGCGTGCAGCAGCGCCTCGACCGAGGGCGTGGGGCTCGACGGATCCAGCATCTGGCCGCGCAGGAGCGCGACCATCTGCTCGTCGGTCATCGCCTCGAGCGCGCAGGCGCGCTGGAGCGGCGCGAGGCGGCACGCCGGGAAGCCGCGCGGCTCGATCGTCGCGAGATCCCACCCGCTGCCCTTGATGAAGAGCACGTCGACGCGATCGCCGAGCAGGTCGACGGCCGAGCTCTTGACGCTCGTGTTCCCGCCGCCGTGGAGCACGAGCGACGGATCGGCGCCGAGCAGGCGCGAGGTGTAGACGCGGAGGGCGAGATCCTCGCCGCAGGACGCGGCGTAGGTGTCGAGGTAGCGCTGGGCTTCGTCCTTGCTGTGGCGAGGATCCATCGACCGGCCGCCTACCCCAGCGGCGGAGGCGCCGGAAGCCCGCCGATCAGTAGCGGTAGTTCTCGGCCTTGAACGGGCCCTCGGCGGGGACGCCCAGGTATTTCGCCTGCTCCTGCGTGAGCTGCGTCAGCTCGACCCCGAGCTTCGGCAGGTGCAGCGCGGCGACCTTCTCGTCGAGCCGCTTCGGCAGGAGGTGGACGCCAACCGTATACTTCTCCGTCCACAGGGCGATCTGCGCGAGGACCTGGTTGGAGAACGAGGTCGACATCACGAACGACGGGTGGCCCGTGGCGCACCCGAGGTTCACGAGCCGGCCGCGCGCGAGGACGATGAGCCGCTTGCCGTCCGGGAAGATGAAGTGGTCGACCTGCGGCTTGATGTTCTCCTCCTTGATCTCGGGGTTCTTCTCGAGCCACGAGATCTGGATCTCCGAGTCGAAGTGGCCGATGTTGCAGAGGATCGCCTCGTCCTTCATCGCGAGCATGTGCTCGGCGCGCACGACGTCGGCGCAGCCGGTCGCCGTGACGAAGATGTCGCCGATCGGGGCGACGGTCTCGAGGCGCTTCACCTCGTAGCCCTCCATCGCCGCCTGCAGCGCGCAGATCGGGTCGATCTCGGTGATGATCACGCGCGCCCCGAGGCCGCGCAGCGACTGCGCGCACCCCTTGCCGACGTCGCCGTAACCGCAGACGACGGCGACCTTGCCGGCGAACATCACGTCCGTGGCCCGCTTGATCCCGTCGCCCAGCGACTCGCGGCAACCGTAGAGGTTGTCGAACTTGCTCTTCGTCACCGAGTCGTTGACGTTGATCGCGGGCACCTTCAGCTTGCCGGCGCGGTGCATCTCGTAGAGCCGGTGCACGCCCGTCGTCGTCTCCTCCGAGAGCCCGCGGATCGGGTCGTTGCCGGTGAAGAGCTCCGGGTGCTTCTCGTGGGCGATGATCGTGAGATCGCCGCCGTCATCGAGGATCATGTTGGGACCCTTGCCGCCCTTGAAGGCGTAGAGCTGCTGCTCGATGCACCAGTCGTACTCCTCGAGGGTCTCGCCCTTCCAGGCGAAGACCGGGATGCCGGCCGCCGCGATCGCCGCCGCCGCGTGGTCCTGCGTCGAGTAGATGTTGCAGCTCGTCCAGGTGACCTCGGCGCCGAGGGCGATCAGCGTCTCGATCAGCACCGCGGTCTGGATCGTCATGTGGAGGCAGCCGGCGATGCGCGCGCCCTTGAGCGGCTGCGAGGGGCCGTACTCGGCCCGGAGCGCCATGAGGCCCGGCATCTCCTTCTCGGCGATGCGGATCTCCTTGCGACCCCAGTCTGCAAGCGTGATGTCGGCGACCTTGTAGGAGAGCTTCTTCTCAGCAGTCATGGTGTCCCTTTGCCTTTTCCGGTGAATGCGCTCGAGCGAGCGCCGCGCCAGCCGACGAGCAGCTGCCAAACGAGGTGTCGATCCGGACCTTCGCCCTGCCAGGCGGACGGCAGCCGCCGGATCTCGACGCCGGAGAGCCCGGCCTCCTCGGCCATGCGCCGGAGGTCGTCCGGCGAGAAGCCGAGCCAGATGTCCGCCTCCTGCTCTCGCAGGGCCTGATCGTGGTGCGCCTCGTAGTCGAGCACGCACACCGCGCCGCCGCGGGCGTGCGCGCCGTCCTCGCCGGGGCCGGGCGCGGCGGGACGCGCGAGCTCGACGAGGGCGCGCATCGCCCTCGCCGGCTGGGGCGCGTGGTGCAGCACGCGGGCCGCGAAGACCACGTCCGCGCCCCCGGCGAAGGCCTCGCCCGCCTCCCTCGGATCGACGCCGAGCGCGCGGGCCACGGCGCGGTGCACCTCGGGCCCGTCGAGCTCGCCGCACACGAGCTCGACGTTCTCGAGGCTGCGCCGCCGCAGGCGCTCGCCCGCGAGCTGCAGCTGGGCGCTCGCGCGATCGAGCGCGACCACGCGGTCGAAGACGGGGGCCAGCACCTCGAGCAGCGCCCCGTCGCCGGTGCCCGCGTCGATCGCCAGGCGGCGGTGGGGCAGGAGCGGCGCGAGCGCGGCGAGGTAGGCGGCGAGCTCGGACGGCGGCCCCGACCGCAGCGGGCGCCCGCCGCGCGCGAAGAACTCGCGCGTCTCGGCGTCGCGCGCGGCGAGCACCTCCTCGACGCGCGCGAGCGTCCCGTCGGCCGCGCACGCGCGCTGCCCCGCGCGCACGGCGTCGTCGACGACGGGGTCGCTCGTGGCGCGCGGGTCGAGGCGGAGCAGCGTCCACGTCCCCTGGCGGCGGGCCAGCAGGATCCCCGCCTCGCGGAGCGCGGCCGCGTGGCGCGAGATCTTCGGCTGGCCTTCGCGGAGGAGCTCGGCCAGCTCGCCGACCGCCAGCTCCTCCGCCGCGGCCAGGCCGAGGAGCCGCACCCGCACCGGATCCGACAGGAGCCGGTACAGCTCGCAGCGCGCGACCGCCTCCGTCGGCTGGGCAGGGAGCTCCGTCACCGTGACCACGGATCATATATATGCGTCGATGCGCATAGATGCAAATAGAATGTTCGCGGGGCGTGAGCGCGCCCGCGGCGGCGCAGGCCGCTGCGGCGGCGCGCAGGCGCGCTTGGCGAGCGGTGGCGCTGGCCAGCCTCGGCGAACAGCTGTCAGCGGGCCTACGCCAGGAGACTCTTCCGTGGGTAGGCTCGCCCACCGAGCTCATTCCCACCCGCTCTGGATTTCCAGCCTTCTCGGCAGGTCGCCGTCGCCGCTGACGGGCGCGCGTGCCGACGGGCTCGCGCGCCGACGGACTCGCTTGCTCGCGGGCTCAGCCGAACGAGCGGACGGCCTTTTCCAGCTTCGCCTCTTCCGCGGAGCGGAGCAGGCCCACGGCCACCACGGTGAGGCGCTCCGGCCGGAACAGCGTGCGCGCGGCGTCGCGCACGTCCTCGACCGTGACTCGGGCGAGCTCCTCGTGCCGCGCCTCCGGGGTGCGGGTGATGTCGGCGAGCGCGGCGAGCCCGTGGAAGCCGGCGGTCGCCTCGGCGTCGTCGAGCATCGCCTCCACCGACCAGAGGTGGCGGTCGCGCGCCTTGGCGAGTTCGTCCTCGCGCGGGCCGACCTCGGAGAGCTCGCGGAGCAGCGCGAAGATCTCCCGGACCACCACGGTCGCGCGGTCGTGCTGCACGCCCGCGGCGATGTCGACGACCCCGTCGTCCTCGTAGGCCTCGAACATCCCCGACACGTCGTAGCAGAGGCCGAGCCGGTCGCAGATCCGCTCGTAGAGCCGCGTCGACATGCCGTCATCGAGGACGCGGAGCAGCATCTCCACGGCGGGCTCGCGCGGATCGCGCTCGCTCACGCCCCGGAACGCCACCCGCAGCTCGGTCTGGCTCGACTGGTTCTCGATGAAGCGGAACCTCGGCTTCTTCTGGCCGTTCGGCGGCGGCGAGGCCGGCACCAGCTCGCCGCGCGGCATGGCGCCGAAGTGCCGCTCGACGGCCCGCGCGCACGCGTCGGGATCGATCCGCCCCGCGAGGCAGAGCACCGCGTTCGCCGTCGTGTAGTGCCGGGCGTGGTGGGCGCGCAGCATCGGCTCGTCGAAGCGATCGAGCGCGTCGATGCCGCCGGTGATGGTGAAGCCGAGCGGGTGCCGCTCGTACATGAGGGCGCGCGCGTTGTTGTCCGCGTCGATGTCGCGCCCTTCGTCGTCGAGGTCCTCGAGGATCTCCTCGCGCACGATGCCGCGCTCGACCTCGATCGCGGTGAAGCGGGGCGAGGTGGCGACCTCGCCGAGCAGGGCGAGCACCGGATCCAGGTTCGCCGGCGGGACCGAGATGCTCATCACGCCGTGGTCGACGTGGGTCGCCGCGTAGAGCGTCCCGCCGAGCCGCTCGAAGGCGAGCGCCTGCGCGTGCGCCGACGGCAGCGTCGGCGTCCCCCGGAACACCATGTGCTCCAGGAAATGGGAGATCCCGTTGTTCTGCGGCGTCTCGAACCTCGAGCCGACGCGCAGGTAGAGCGAGGCGACCGCCCGGTGCACGTGCGGCTGCGGGACGAGGACGACCTTGAGGCCGTTCGAGAGGACGATGTCGCGCGCGTCACGCGGCGGGAGCGGCGTCATTCCCCCTCGTCCTCGATCGGGAGCGCCGGCTCGCCGGAGCCGTCGTCGGCCGGCTTGGACTCCTTGAGGAGGTTCTGGTCGTACTTCACCTCGCTGCCGATCGTCGACTTCAGCCGGCGGATGTACCCGACGAGCGCGTCGTTCTGCTTCGCGGCCCGCATCGCGGCGGTGTAGAACTCGCGATCCTTGTCCCATTGCTCCTGGCTCGCGGACGTCTTCTCCTTGAGCTGGATCACGGCGTAGCCGTTCTCCAGCGCCACGACGTCCTTGGGCAGGTCGCCCGGCTTGTCGAGCTGGAAGGCGATGCGCGCGGCCTCGGTGCTGTCCCTCGCGTCCGTGATCGGCGAGCCCGACACGTTGAACGGCAGGCTCGTCTCGACCGTGGGCCGGTTCGGGTGGTTCGCCATCGTGTAGGGCGGCCGCGCGTCGCCGGGCTCGGCCTGGCCGCCGTCCTTCGCCGCCTCGTCCTTCTTGCTCCCGTCCTGCTTCGCGGCGGCGGGCTGCTCGCCCGCCTTCGCCCCGGCGCCGGCCTTGTCCTTCGCGGGCGTGAGCTGGGCCAGGTGCGCGGCGAGCGCGTCGTCCAGCGACTTCCCGCCCGCGGCGGCGGCGAGCACCTGCTTCGCGGCCTCGGCCGCGAGCCGCTCCGACTCGTGGGCCGTGTAGAGGTCGCGCGCCGTCTCCAGCCGGCCGATCTTCTCGGCGTCGGCGTCCTTCGCGATCTGCTCGAGCTTGATCACGTGGAAGCCGTCCTCGGTCTCGATGATGTCCGACACCTCGCCGGCCTTCATCGCGAAGAGCTTGTCCTCGACGGGCTTGCTGAGCCGGCCTTTGGTCACGCAGCCGAGATCGCCGCCGCGCGCCGCGCTCGGATCGTCGCTCGCGCTGCGCGCCACGTCGGCGAAGCTCTCGCCCTTCTTGAGGCGCTGGACCGCCGCCTCGATGCGCGCCTTCGCGGCCGCCTTGCCCGCCTCCGGCCCCTGCTCGGCCTCCGCGGGCTTCACCTCGACCATCAGGTCTCGCGCGACGCGGCACTCGGGCAGAACTTGCGCCTTGCGCCCCTCCCAGGCCTTGTCGAGCTCTTCCTTGTTGGCGTCCGCCCAGGCCTGGACCGCCTTCTCCGACGTGTCGACGACGAGGTCGCCGTAGAAGCGCCGGTCGAAGCGCACGTAGCTGAGCGTCCGGGTCGACTTCTCCCGCGAGAACTGCTCGAAGGCCTCGTTCTCGCCGACCCGGACGCGCGCGCGGATGAGATCGCGCATCCGCGCGGCGATGAGCTCCTTCCGCTGGTAGTCGCGGAAATCGGTCGGGCTCATCTTCGTGATCGCCCGGATCTGCTTCTCGTACTGCTTGCTGTCGAACTTCTTGGTCTGGCGGTTGCGGACGTCCAGGTAGCGAATGAGGTCTTCCCGGAGATTGAGGGCATAACCGACCTGACGGATCTTGTCGGCCGGCAGCGAGACACGCACCCTGCCGGCCACGAGCTCGGACGTCAGCTCGTCGTCCGAGACGGTGATCCCGAGGCGCTTCGCGTCCTCGTTGAGCAGCCACCGCTCGTAGAGCCCCTCCGCCGTGAGCCGCCGGTAGCCCATCGCCCGGAGGCGGTTTTCGTCGACGCTGCGCATCGCGAGCAGGTTCCTCGAGGCGTTGAACTCGACCGAGGAGATGCAGCTGCCTCGGACCTCGACGGCGCAGGTGCTCGCGGCCGACTGCACGGGGCCCGTGTTCGGGCGGAACTGGACGATGAAGACGACGGCGATCGCGATGACGATGGCGGCGCCGAAGATTTGGCTCAGTCTGTTCACGAAGGGCTCGCTCCCGGGGCGTGCGCCGCTCGCTCCTCGAGCGGCCTCCGGCCTTGGCCAGGCGCGGCATAGCACGGCGTCGACGGCGTGTCTTTGACGGCGGTCGAGAGCGGGGCTAGGGGCTCAGGCCATGGCAAGCTCGAAGTCACACCTCCCTGATTGCGGCCTCTACCTGACGACAAAGCCGCTCCCCGGAAACGAAGACAAGGTGCCTGCCGGCATCCTCGTCTCCTTCCACAACCACTCGGACAACGGTCTGCCGACGGTCACGACGCCCGATCACAACGTGCACAACCGCTGGCACTTCCACGGCCCCGCGGTCCCGTTCCGCGGGACGACGTGGGCGGACACGCTTCAGCGCCTCCCCGCGGAGGGGTTCTACACGCTGCGCAAGGAGCTCTCGTTCGACGGCGGCAGCTGGCCCAAGGGCACGCTGGTGCAGCTCGGTTACACGCAGGCGGGCATGCCGATCCTGTTCATCGCCCGCGTGCGCTCGCGGCTCCAGGAGAACGACCTCTTCTTCTCCGACAAGGGCGTGGGCATCAAGCGCGACCAGCTGTCCCTGCTCGAGCCGGTCTCCGTCTTCGAGGAGCCGAGCGACGGATCCGGCCACAAGCCCGACCACGCCGACGCTCACTGAGCGAGCCCGCGCTCACGTCCACGCTGAATATCAGCCTCCGCCGACTTTTCTGTCCTCGGGCACGGCGTGTGCTTGTAATTTTCTTCTGTGATTCGACGCAGAACCCTCACTCCCCCGTCGCTCCAGATTCCCCCTGAGCTCCTGGCCAACCGCCGCAGGAGCGCCCGCCGCGAGCTGAGCGAGCGGGTCCGCCTGGAGACGGGCGATCGCGCCGTCTCCGGCTGGACGCTCAACGTGAGCGTCGGCGGGCTCCGGGTGGTGATAGAAAATTCACTCGACCCCGGTACGGAGCTAACGGTCTGGCTCGACGGCAGGTCCCCGCGACCCGGCCGGATCATGTGGGTGCAGGACGAGCCGGACGGCTCCATCGTCGGGGTGTGCTTCCTGGATGGCCCCGACGGCGCCGAGGGCGGCGCCGGGCTGGACGCCGGAGCGTCGCGATCGTCACGGTCGCGCTCGTGAGCGGCACGAGCGCGCCGGCGCGCCAAAGCGCCACACCCCTGGGGAACGCTGTCAGCTTGACGAGGCACCCGCAATTTTGCGATGGATGTTCCTGCTGACAGCTGGGGGTAGCCGGAAACCAGCGGAAGATGCCGACACCCGCGGAGATAAAGAAGGCCCTGCTCCAAGCCGGATTCGAGGTTTACCGCACCCGGGGCGACGCCGTGCAGGTCGCGGAGCGGGTGCGGGAGAACCTGCTCATGGACTCGGGCATCGTCGTGGGCGCCGAGCCGCTGCGGGTCGGGCTCGTCGTGCGCGCGCAGCGCAACGATTTCCCGGGCGCGACGGACGAGCAGCTCTTCGAGCGGGCGCGCGGCATGGCCGAGCCCGCCGTGGCGCGCGGCTACACCGAGGGCGAGGCCGCCCTCCGTCACGTCCGCGACCCCGGCGACGCCGAACGGACGCTCGACACCTGGTGCGAGGTCCAGTTCGAGAAGCCCGTGGCGTCGCTCGAGCTCGCCGTCAGCGAGGTGGGGTTCGCCCTCTCGCTGGAGAAGACTGCCCTGCCGCGGTAAGCGGTAGACGATGCCCTTCGACCGAGCCGCGAGCCTGCTCGGGCCCTCCGGGCCGTTCGCGCGCGGGCTCCCCGGGTACGAGGACCGGGAGGGGCAGCTCGCGATGGCGAGCGCCGTGGAGCGGGCGATCGCCGAGGACCGCGTCCTCCTCTGCGAGGCCGGCACCGGGACCGGCAAGACGCTCGCCTACCTCGTCCCCGCGATCCTGAGCGGCCGCAAGGTGGTGGTCTCGACCGCGACGAAGGCGCTCGAGGACCAGATCTACACGAAGGACCTGCCGCTCGTCGCCGAGCACCTCCGGCTGGATCCGCGCGCGGCGCTGGTGAAGGGGCTCGGCAACTACCTCTGCCTGCGCCGCTTCAACGAGCTCCGCCACAGCCCCGGCGCGGGCGCCGGGGCGGCGGGGCGCTCGCTGCCGCTCATCGAGGCGTGGGCGCAGGAGACCGAGATGGGCGACGTCGCGGAGCTCGCGTACCTCGCCGAGGGGGATCCGGTCTGGCGGGAGGTGGCGTCGTCCAGCGAGACGCGGCTGGGCGCGTCGTGCGACTACTACGAGGACTGCTTCGTCACGCGGATGAAGCGCGACAGCGAGGCGGCGCGCCTCCTCATCGTCAATCACCACCTCTTCTTCGCGGACCTCGCGCTGAAGATCGCCGGGGCGCGCCGCGGCTTCGCCGGCGCGGGCGCGCTCCCGCCGTACGACGCGGTCATCTTCGACGAGGCGCACCAGCTCGAGGACATCGCGACGAGCTTCTTCGGCGTCCGGGTCTCGCGGGCGCGGGTCGACTCGATGCTGCGCGACGCGGACCGCGCCTTCATCGCCTCGGGCCTCGCCGACCGCATCCTCGGCCGGGGCGAGGGGACGGCGATCACGGCCGTCGTGCGCGAGTCCGCGGACGCCCTCTTCGATCGGCTCGCGGCGCTCGGCGGCCCCGCGGCGGGCAGCGGGGATCGCGGCGACGCGCGCGTCCCGCTCCCCAGGGACGCCTGGTCCGGCGAGCTGCTCGAGGCCTACCACCGGCTCGACAACCACCTCGAGGCGCTCGCCGGGTACGCGAGCGCGAACGCGATCGCCGAGGCGGTGCAGCTCGTCGGCAACCGCGCGGCCCAGCTGCGCGAGGACGCCGCGCGGATCGTCGACCCCGCGACGAACCAGGTCACGTGGGTCGAGGTGCGCGGCCGCGGCGTCTCGTTCGGCGCGTCGCCGGTCGATCTCGGGAACATGTTGCGCGAGCACGTCTTCGAGCGGATCGGCGCCGTCGTGCTGACGAGCGCCACGCTCACGACGGGCGGCTCCGGCGGGTCGGGGTTCCGCTTCCTCCGCTCGCGGATGGGGCTCGACGAGGACGTGCCCGTGCCGATCGACGAGCTCACGGTCCCGTCGCCCTTCGACTACCCGAACGCCGCGCTGCTCTACACGCCGCGCGATCTGCCCGAGGCGACCGACGCGGCGTTCGTCGAGCGCGCGGCCGATCGCATGGCCGAGCTCATCGGCATCACGGGCGGCGGCGCGTTCGTCCTCTGCACCTCGATCCGGGCGATGAACGCGCTCGCCGCCGCGCTGCGCGTCCGGCTCGCGCGCGCCTCGGCCGAGGCCCGGGCGGTCGGGGGCGCGCCGCGGCAGCAGGCGCCGCTGCTCGTGCAGGGGGACGCGCCCAAGGGCACGCTGCTCCGCCGCTTCCGCGCCGAGCGGCACGCCGTGCTGGTCGCGACGATGAGCTTCTGGGAGGGCGTGGACGTCCCTGGCGAGGCGCTGCGCCTCGTGATCATCGAGAAGCTCCCGTTCGCGGTGCCGACCGATCCCGTCGTCGCGGCCCGGTGCGCGGCGATCGAGCAGAGCGGCGGCAATCCGTTCATCGCCTACAGCGTCCCGCAGGCCGCGATCACCCTGAAGCAGGGGTTCGGCCGGCTGATCCGCACGCGGACCGACCGCGGCATCGTCGCGATCCTGGACCGGCGGGTCCGCACGCGCGGTTACGGCCGCGTGCTGCTCGACAGCTTGCCCGACGCGCGCCGGACCGAGCGCATCGAGGACGTGCGCGCGTTCTGGGCCGCCGCGGCGGCGAGAGCGGGGGCGGAGAGCGCGGAGCGAGCGGAAGCGGAGGAGCGCCGGCGGGGCGAGGCGCCCTGACGCGCGCCGCAGGGCGCGCGATCCTTGGGGTGGGCGCGCGAGGTGGGGCGAGCGCGCGCCCCGTCGCTCGTCAGGGGTACGACGTCTTCCCGTAGATGCACCAGGCGCCGCCCTTCTTCAGGCCGATGGCCTGGCGGAGCTTGAAATCCTTCTTGAACCTTGGATCGCCGTACGAGGCGCGCGAGGAGGGCACCGTCGGGTTCTTGCAGTCGGTCCCGGAGGCGATGATCAGGAAGTAGCGCGGGTTCTTGGCGAAGAGCGCGTCGGTGTAACCGGTCCCCACCTTGTTCGTGTACCCGCCCGGGAGGCGCGAGACCTCGGGGCTGAGCAGCCCCAGCATGTCGACCACCGGGAAGCCCGTGCGGTAACCGACGTAGCCGATGTCGGCGATCGCGATGGGGCCGGGCTCTGCGTTCTGGACGAGCCAGTCGGCCGTGCGCCCGGCCGCGTCGTCCCAGAAGCCCTTGTCGTTGACGAGGATGTTCCGCTGGGCCCGCACCAGCTCTCCGGTGCGGGTCGCGAGCGTGATCGCGCCGAACGCGGCGATCGCGAGCGACGCTGCCCGCTCGCGGCGCGCGGCGATCGCGCGGACGGCGTGGTCGGCGAGCAGGAACGCGAACGGCTCCGCGGGGGCCAGGAACCGGAAATACGGCATCCAGTCGCCGCCCACGAAGACGACGTACACGCCGAAGAGCAGCGCGATCGACGCGATCGCGAGGCCGCTCCGCCGCCGGTGGACGAGGGACGAGGCGACCGAGAAGAGCCCGAGCCAGAGGAAGGCGCCGGCGTGCTGCGCGTACTTGCGGACGTAGTCGCTGCCGCCCTGGAGCTGCTGCGAGAAGTTGCCGGTCTTCGCGGCGAGCGTGTTCGGGAGCCACGCGCCGTAGTAGCTGTGCCGCCAGAGCAGGTGCGCGGCGACGGGGAGCGCGAACATGCCCAGGCGGAGCACGTTCCGGCGCGTGAACGCCTGCTCCGCGTGCCAGACGACGAGCAGCCCGAGGAACAGCGGCGCCTCCGGGCGGGTGAGCGCGGCGAGCGCGAACACCGCGCCGGACCAGGGGAAGGCGCGCGCGCCCCGGGGCGCGTCGCCCGAGGCGGCGGCGTCCTCTTCGCGGAAGAAGAGCTCGGTCCCGGCGAGCGTGAGCAGGAGGAAGAGCGGCGTCTCCAGCCCGAACACCGCGTAGCCGGAGAAGAGGATGCTCGTCGCGAGGAACCACGTCGCGAGGCAGGGGACGTTCGAGAACGGGCGCAGCCGCCGCGAGAGGAGGTAGGTGGGGACGAGCGCGAGCGCGGCGCAGGCGGCGCCGAGCACCTTCGCCGCCGTCTCGGGCGTCGCGCCGAGCTTCATCGCCGCGGCGAGGAGCACCGTCCAGAGGAAGTTCGTGTAGCCCTCGACGCGCTCGCCCACGTTGTAGACGAGCCCATTTCCGTTCGCGAGGTTCTCCGCGTAGCGGAACGAGATGTACGCGTCGTCGATCGTGAAGCTCGAGACGCGCACCGCCGCCACGAGCGTGACCAGCATCGGCACGGCCAGCCCGAGCGCGATGTGCAGCCAGTCGGGGAGGGGAGCGCCGGCGAGCCACGCCCGAAGATCGCGCGCCGGCGCCGTCGGGCGCTCCTCTTCCAGCGCCTCCTCGTCTTCCGTCGACTCGTCGCCTCCCGCCGCTTCGTCCGTATCCACCGCGCTCCTGGGCTCGTCGCTCATCGGGCGCGGACGATACCGCGATTGTCACACCCGCAACCTCGGGCTGCGTAAATCAGCACGGAATGGTGTGCGAACATCCCGACGCAGTGCGAACAAAATTGCGCACTGCGGGCGTCGGATTACGCTGTCGAGGTAGCCAGGCGATGGCTTCCCGCGCTGGGAAGGAAGGAGTCGAGTGATGAGCGAGCTCGTTGCGCACCTGCCCGTGGTCTGTCTCGTCATTGCCCTTGCGGCGCTCGCCGCCGCCGTGGGCCTCGCCCGCAGGGCCTCGGCCCCCGGCGCCCCCGCCCGCGCGCTCTCCGTGAGGGAGCGGGCCATCGTGGCTGCCGCCGCCGACGCGCTCTTTCCCGCCGGCGGTCCGATCCCGCTCTCCGGCACCGAGGCGGGGCTTGTCGAGTACATGGAGCGCTACGTCGCGCGCACGCCGCGGCCGCTGCGGCCGTACATGCGGCTGCTCCTCCACTTCGTCGAGCTCTCGCCCTGCGTCTTCGGGCCGCGCCGCGCCCGCTTCACGCGCCTCCCGCAGGCCGATCGCATCGCGGTGCTCGCCTCGATGTCGCAGAGCTGCATCTACCTCCGGCGGGTCACGTTCCTCTCGCTCCGGACGATGCTCTCGATGGGCTACCTCGCGAACGAGAAGGTCGCTTGCGCGATCGGCGTCGCCTGCTGTCCCACGCCCTTCGAGCGGCGCGCGGCCGCGCGCGCTCCTGCAGAGCCGGTCGCCGTGGAGCCCCCGTCGCTCGCGCCGGGGGTGACGGCGTGAAGCTCCCCGGTTTCCAGGAGCCGCCGCGCTCCGCGCACCCCGATCGCGGCGATCGGCGCTCGCTCCCGCTGTCCACGCTCCGTTCGAGGGCCGAGGTGGAGCCGCTCCCGTCCGCCGAGCCGCGCCCGCAGGTGAAGGTGTTCGCCGACTACGACGGCGAGGTGAGGGCCTCGTGCGAGGTGCTCGTCGTCGGCTCGGGGCCGGGCGGGGCGGTCGTCGCGAAGGAGCTCGCCGAGGCGGGGCGCGACGTGATCCTCGTGGAGGAGGGCCCGCCGCTCGGGGTGGAGGATTTCCGGCAGGAGGCGGGCGAGTCGCTGGCGCGCACGCTGCGCGAGGGCGGGATGCGCGCCGCCCGCGGGCGCATGCTCATCCCGACCATGCAGGCGATCGCGCTCGGCGGCGGCTCGGTCGTCAACTCGGCGATCTGCGCGCGCTCGCCCGCCTGGGTGTTCGACAAGTGGGCGGCGCGGACGGGCACCGAGGCGATCACCCTGGACGCGCTGCTGCCCCACTACGAGCGCGTCGAGCGCCTGCTCGGCGTCGCGCCCACGCCGATCGAGGTACAGGGCGAGCGCAACCTGCGCTTCAAGCGCGGCTGCGACGCGCTGGGGCTGTCGAGCGAGCCGACCCACCGCAACGTCCGCGGCTGCCGCGGCTCCGGCGAGTGCTTCACCGGGTGCCGCAACCGCGCCAAGGTGTCGACCGACATCTCGTACGTCCCGGCCGCCATCCGGGCGGGCGCGCGCGTGTTCACCAGCGTGCGCGCCGAGCACCTGCTCGTGTCCGGCAGGCGGGCCGCCGGGATGCGCGGCCGCACGATCGAGCCGTTCACGTGGCGCGAGGGCGCGCCCGTCGAGATCCGGGCGAAGCTCGTCGTGCTCGCCGCGGGCTGCATGGCCACGCCGCTGATCCTGCTCCGCAGCGGCGCCGCGAACTCGAGCGGCTACGTGGGCAACGAGCTGCAGCTCCACCCGGGGCTCGCCATCATGGCGGTGTTCCCCGATCCGATCGACCCGTGGGAGGGCGCGACCCAGGGGTATCACTCGCTCCACTTCCTCGAGCAGGGCATCAAGCTCGAGGTCCTCTGGTCGCCCCCCGCCGTGCTCGCGGCGCGGTTCCCCGGCTTCGGCCACGACTACCAGCGGCACCTCCGGACCTACAACCGGATGGCCCCGTTCGACGTGATCATCGCCGCCGAGCAGTCGCGCGGGACCGTCCGTCCAAAGCGGGGCAGCTGGGATCCCGACGTGCGGTTCGACTACGCGCCGCGCGACGTCGAGAAGATCCAGCGCGGCCTCGGCATCCTGTCCGACATCTGCTGGGCGGCGGGCGCCGCGTCGATCCTGCCCGGGCTGCACGGCGTCCCCGACGAGCTGACGTCGCCGGAAGACGCCGAGATCCTGAAGAGCAAGCGGCTCGACGGGCGCGACACGATCACCGCGGCGAACCACGCGTTCGGCACGGCGCGCATGTCGCGGAGGCCGCGGGACGGGGTCGTCGACGAGGAGGGGCGCTGCCACGACCTCGAGAACGTTTACGTCGCCGACACGAGCGTCTTTCCTGGAAGTCCCGCCGTGAACCCGATGCTTACGTGCATGGCGCTGGCCGATCGCATCGCGTGCGGCATCATCGAGCGCTGGTGATGCGCGCGGCGGCGTGTCACCACAGGAGCCAGCGATCCGGGGGCGTCGCATCCGTCGCGCAGAACCACATGTCACGGACGGCATGTGAGGGGGGCCTTGCACCCGAGAAGGAGGCAACTCCCGAGTTGATGAGAGGCCCCCGCGAGCTACAAGTTTAACGGCACGTTTCATATCGCACGGGGCCGAGCCGTCCGTCCGCCGAGCTGGGAGGGAAGCTTTGGGACCGAACGCAGTTTCAGCTGCAATTCCGCGCGGACAGGCGCGCTCGCCGCATCGAGGCCACAGCCACCACGGCCGGGTGCTCCTCGTCGAGGACGAGCCCGATCAGGCGGCCATCCTCGAGGCGGTGCTGCGCCACGAGGGGCTCGACGTCGTCGTCGCATCGAGCGGCGAGCAGGCGCTCGAGATCCACCAGCGGACGCCGGCTGACGTGCTCGTCACGGACCTCAACCTGCCCGGGATGACGGGGGTCGATCTCATGCGCCGGCTCTCCCCGGGGCAGCTCGAGGGCCCCGAGCCGAAGGCGCCGCCGCCGCACGTGGTGATGGTCACCGGCGCCGCGTCGATCTCGAGCGCCGTCGACGCCCTCAAGCTGGGGGCGGCCGACTACCTCCAGAAGCCGCTCGATCCAGCGCGCCTCGTGCTGCTCGTGCGCGAGCTGCTCTGGTCGCCGCCGACCGAGTTCGACGACGACGATTCCCTCCACGGGCAGCTCGTGTTCGAGGGGATGATCGGCGGCTCGCCGCGGATGCGGGAGGTCTTCACCCGCATCGAGCGCGTCGCCGCGACGATGGCGCCCGTGCTGATCGTCGGCGAGAGCGGCACGGGCAAGGAGCTCGTCGCGCGCGCCATCCACAACCGGAGCCGCCGCCGCGGCGGTCCGTTCGTCCCGGTGCACACCGGCGCGATCCCGCGCGAGCTCATCGGCAGCGAGCTCTTCGGCCACGAGAAGGGCTCGTTCACCGGCGCGTTCGCGGCCGCGGAGGGCAAGTTCGAGGCGGCCGCCGGCGGCACCGTCTTCCTCGACGAGGTGGGCACGATGGACGCTGCCGTGCAGGTCAGCCTGCTCCGCGTGCTCGAGACGTACCGGTTCACCCGCGTCGGCGGCCGCAAGGAGATCGAGGCCGACGTCCGCGTCGTCGCGGCGACGAACAAGGATCTGCTCGACCTCGTCGACGACTGCGTCTTCCGCGAGGACCTGTACTACCGGCTCAACGTGTTCACGGTGACGCTGCCCCCGCTGCGCGAGCGCAGGGAGGACATCCTGCCCATCGCCGAGCGCTTCCTGCTCAAGTTCGCCAAGCGCTACGGCACCCCGGCCCGCCGCCTCTCGGACGCCGCCGTCGAGCGGCTGGCGGAGCACGACTGGCCGGGCAACGTCCGCGAGCTGCGCAACGTCATCGAGCAGACCGCGCTCTTCGCCTCGAACGAGCTGGTCTCGGCGAACGACGTCCAGCTCGGCCAGGGCAGGATCGAGCGGCGGTCTTCCCGGCGCTCGTACGACAGCCTCCCGGCGGCGAAGGCTGCGGCGCCGGTCGCCCACGCCGAGCCGGCCGAGCCGATGTCGGTGCCGATCGTCCACGCGTCGGACATGGCGGTCCCCTCCGACCCGGCGCCGTCGCATGCCATCGTCGCGCCGCCTGCGCCGCCTTCCGTGGGCCCCGCGTCGCTCGCGCGAAGGCCGCCGGGGGAGGCGGGCGCGCACGAGGCCGAGCCGGCGCGGGACGCCGGCGAGGCGGCGGAGCACCCGCTCGTGCTGCGCCTCCCCGTGGGCACGCGCCTCGCGGACGCCGAGCGCAAGCTCATCCTCCTGACCCTCGAGGCCGTGCGCGGCAACAAGCAGCGCGCGGCCCGCGTGCTCGGGATCAGCCGACGCGGTCTGTACTCGAAGCTCCAGGCGTACGGGGAGCACGTGGGCAGCCACGAGGCCCAGGGGCCGAGCGAGAGCGCCGAGCCGCAGGACCCCGTCGACGATGTGCCGGTCGTCACCGACGAGCCCGGCCTCGAAGAGCTCGGCTCCGCGCGCGGCGACGCCTGAACGGAGCGCCCTCGTCCCGCCGCACGGCAGCACTCCAGCACCGCCGCACTCCAGCGCACCTCAGCGCCGCCCGGCCCGCCCGGGTTGTGAGCCGCAGCCCATCGAGGAGCGCCGCCACGGGCGCCCCGCAGGCGTCCGGTCCCACCCGGGGGGGAGCCGGCCTGGGGGCCCCTGCGATGCGTCCCGACAACGGCCCCAACGACGGCCCGTTCCTTTGTGCTTTACGAAGGGACGACGACCTCGGCTATCGTAAAGCGGAGCTGCGAGATCAGACGCGCGACTGGCACGTCAGAGAGCGGGCCACCGGCGCGGTATCAAGGTAAACTCTACGCGACGCCTCGCCGGCACTACACCCCTGCGGGCCAGCCCCCAATGAAGATCACCTGCCAGTCCTGTCAGTCGAAATACACCGTCTCGGACGAGAAGGTCCAAGGCAGAACCGTCAAGATCAAGTGCCGCAAATGCGGCGCGACGATCCTCGTGAACAGCTCGGGCGTGACGACCAACGGCGGGCCCGCCGACCCGGTCTCCGGCACGAGCGTTCCGAACGACGGGACCACGTACCTGGTCAACGTGGCGGACGGCGATCAACGCTCCATGACGATAGCGGAGATCGTCGCCAGCTATCAGGCGGGGGTGATCAACGCCGAGACGTACATCTGGGCGGACGGGATGGCCGACTGGCAGCCGCTCGGCCAGGTCGACACGATCGTCGCGGCGCTGCACGCCGGCAGCGCGCCGGCCTCCACGGCCGCGCAGGAGCCGGCGCCCGTGCAGCCGCAGTCGGTGCCCAGCCCGGCCGCGCCCGCCGGTCCGACGTCCTCCGGGGTCGAGGCGGTCGCGGCGGCCGCTCCTCGCGCGGCGGCGGTGCGCCGCGACCCGGCGCGCCCGACGCAGGACCTCTTCGGCGGCAGCCCGGGGCCCGAGGCGCACCGGCCCAGCTCCGACGACGTGGCCACGAGCGCTCCGCTCTTCAAGAGCGGCGCGGCTCCCGGCCAGCGCGACGAGAACTCGATGCTGTTCTCGCTGAGCGCCCTCACGGCGAAGGCCGCCCCGACGCCGGCGCGGTCGAGCGCCGCCGCCTCGGAGGACTCCGGCCTCATCGACCTGAAGGCCCTCGCCGCGGGGACGGGCGTCCGAGCGCCGTCGCCGGTCGCGAGCATCGTCGCCAACGACGGCGGCCTGTTCCAGCTCAGCGCGCCGATCGTGACCACGGCGCGGGCGCCGTCCGTCGCGCCGCCGACCATCGAGGCGGCTCCCAAGAACCGGGCGCCGATCATCATCGGCGCGGGCATCGCGATCGCGGGCATCGCGATCGCGGGCGTCTTCCTGCTGATGAAGGGCGGCGGCGAGACGCCGGCGCCCACCGCTGCCGAGACCACGCCGCCCGCGGCGGCGGCCCCGGCGACGACGGCGCCCCCGGAGCCCGAGCCGGCGCCGGTGCCCACCGCGACGGCGACCGCGAGCGCCACGGCGGAGGCGGCCGCATCCGCGGCGCCGACCGCCGCCCCGGCGGCCGCGGGCGGGCGCGCGACCTCGAGGCCGGCGCGTCCGGCCAGCGGCGGCGGCAGCACGGCGGGCAAGAAGGAGCCCGCCGCGGCGTCGCCGGCGCCCGCCGCCCCGGCCCCGAAGCGCGGCGGCTGCGGGTGCGCGGCGGGCGATCTGATGTGCGCCATGCAGTGCTCCGCCAAGGGCAAGTGAACGCGCGGGGGCCGTCGATTTGGCCCCGGCGGTGAAACGGCGAGCCTCGCCGCATGCGCCGTGCTCTTGCGGCGAGGCTCCAGCGCACGTCGCGACATGCGCCCGCCGCGCGACACGCGCACGCCGCGCGACACGCGCACGCCGCGGACCGGCGGGCGCGACCTCGCACGGGTGATCCGGCGCTGCCTCCGTCGAGCGCACGGCAGCAAGAACGGTGCGGCGCCCCGGGGCGCGCGCTAGCATCGTCCGTCATGACCGAGCTCGACGGGCGGCTGTACGCGCCGATTCCTCGGTGGACACCGGGCGCTTCGCCGCTCTTCGCCGCGGCGCTGCTCCTCGGCGCGAGCGCCGCAGCGTGCGGCGGACGGGCGGCGGTGGCGCCGCCCGGAGGAGGGCCGGCGTCGCGCGATGGCAGCGGCGCTGCGCAGCCGTCGCTCTCGGGGCCGGGAGGTCGAGCCGCGCAGGGGGCGCTCGTGACGATGGTCACGCCGTCGCTGCTGCTGCCGGATCTCGTCGGAGAGCGCGGCGTGGTGGCCAGCGAGGCAGGGGCCAAGCGGGTGCTCATCGATCGCATGCGCGCCATCGCGCACGACGATGGATCGATCGAGCGCGCCGCCGATCTGCTGCCGTCGGGCCAGATCACCGCGATCAAGCTCCCGACGCGGCTCGGCGGCGGTTACCTGTTCTACGCGTCGAGCCGCGGCAGCGCGCAGCTCTGGCGGGCTCCCGCGTGGCTCGCCCCGCTCGATCCGCTCGTCCAGCTGCCGTCGGAGGCGAACGAGATCATCGCGGGGTTCGATCGCCTCTACGCGCGGCTCTCGCACAGCCACCGGCTCTTCGCGATCGACGCGCAGACGGGCGCGGCGATGCCCCTCGGCCCGCTCCCGGCGGCGAGCTCTTACGGACAGCTCGCGTTCGCCGACGGCTGGCGCGCCGTGGTCGAGGCCGATCTGCGCGGGCTGCTCGTCACCTTCGACGCCGGGGCCACGTGGCGCCCGGTCGACATCGACGCGCGGCCGACGTCCGTGGGCATCATCGGCGGCGACCCGGCGGTGATGACGGCGAACGGGTTCTACTCGGTCGACGCCCGCGGCAGCGTGACGTACCGGACCCTCGAGGCGTCGGACGATGTGCAGGAGCCCCCGGCGCGTGTCCAGGGGCCGTTCGGTCGGCGCCCGCTGCGCGCCGCGGTCGAGGACGGTTGGCCCGACTCGAGCGCCACCGCGGTGGTGGCCCGCGGCGGCGCCCTGGCGCGCGTCTCGCTGCGCGACGGGGCGGTCGTCGACGTCGCGACCGACGCCTACCCCGAGCGCGAGGCGACGTGCCATGCGCTCCGCACGGGCGCGTCGTTCGGCTTCGTCTGCGGCGAGCGCGAGGGCCCGACGACGCTCTACGCGTTCCAGCCGCCGCTCGGCATGCGCCGCCTGATGCGCTTCGACAAGCCCCGCTTCGTGTCCTCGAGCGGCAACGGCGCCCTGGTGATCCGCGGCTCGTGCGAGGAGGACGGCGATGTGCGTGACGGCCGCGCGTACTGCATCGTCTCCGCCGACGGAGGCACCCGCGAGATCCACGTGCGCGCGCCCGCTCGGGACGCCGGCGTCGAGCGCGTCGTCGCGCTCGCGGACGGCCGGGTCGCCGTCCTCTCGCCGCCTCGCCCCGGCGCGTCGGGGCAAGTCACGCTCCTCAAGGGCAGCGACGTCACCGCCGTCCCGTTGAGCCTTCCGACCAAGCCTCGCAGCACGGCCCGCGAGCTGCAGCGCGGGATGTGGCTGGAGGGGTTCGAGGAGCGCGAGCCCGGCGTGCTCGGCGGCTGGGTCGAGGCCGGCGGTCCAATCGTCGGCGTCCGGATCGACGTGAAGAGCGGCGCCGTGAGCGCCGGCGCGCCGCGCCAGGACGCCACGGGTGCGATCCTCTCGGGGCGGTTCGCGCTCTCCCTGGGAGAGGGCGAGCGCGCCGCCGAGTCGACGGACGGCGGCATGACCTGGCGCGCGATCGAGGTGCCGGAGCGCGACGACGACACGGCGGCGTCCAGGACGCGCGCATGCGGGCCTGTCGGCTGCGTCTTCAAGGGCTGGATCCGAGTCGGCTGGGGGAAGACGGCGCTTCCGGACGATCTCGCCGAAGCGAAGCCGCCGCCGGTGCTCCAGACGCCGCTGCGCGCGGGCAGCCCGATCGGGATGCGCTGCGAGGCGCTCGGCTCCTCGACCCCGCCGCTGCCGGACAGGCCGCCGGCCGCGCGCGCCGCGCGCGACGTCCCGACAGCGCGGTCAGCGCGGGCGGCCGCGCGCCCGCAGGCGAAGGAGACGCCGGCCTCCGCGTGGGCTCCGTTCCGCAACACCCCGCCGCCCGCGCTCGGCGCGGATGAGATCGGCTTCGACAACGGAGCGCCGTACGACATCGTGACGATGCGCGCCTATGCGTGGGGCAAGCGCGGCGCGGACTGGGCGCGCGCTGGGCGCTGGCTCATCCGCTTCGACGACCGCTTCGATCCGGAGGGCGGGGTGCGCTCCAGCGGCGTGAGCGCCTCACCCTGGTCGGATGAGGCGTCGGCCGCCGAGGCGCTCGGCGTCGCGACCCACGGGGCTGCGTCCTGGGGGGCGTACCTCGATCCCGGCGGGCGGGCTGCGTTGACCCACGTGTGCCGGGGCGCCGGATGCAACCTGTTCGCTGTCTCCGAGGGGCTCCCGGTCCTTCCATTGCGCGACAGCGCCGGCCGCGCGGGCAATTTCCTCCGGCCGTTTCCGAACGGCGCCGTGCGGCTCGGCGAGACCTGGTTCTTCGCGACGCCCGGCGGCTCGTACGACGCCGTGGCGCTGTGGCGCGCGGATCTCGGGATCGCGCGGCAGCTGGCGACCTACAATCGGCCGGGGCGCACGAGCTACGGCGTCGATCCGCCGCGCCTCGTCCGGCGCGCGCTGGGCGGCGGTGTCGGCCTGCTCATCTCGACGGCCCCGGACCCTGGCGTGCGCGCCGGCTCCTGGCACGTGCTCCCGATCGACCGCGACACGGGCGCGCTGGGCGAGGCGGTGCCGCTCGGTCGCAAAGATCTCGCCGACGCGCCGCTCGACCGCTGCCTCCCGGGTCAGGACGGCTGGCTCCTCGACACCAGCCTGGAGGGCTCGCCGAGCTTCGATCTCGGCGGCAGCTATCCGTCCGTCGATGGCGCCGAGTTCCGGCTTCGCCTGGATCCCGGCAGCGCGTGCGTCGAGGCGATGTCGGTGAGGCTCCAGGGCACCTTCTCGAAGGCGCCCGAGAGGCAGCTCGACATCGCCGCGAACGCGATCCCGCTCGCGGCGACCGAGCGAGCGACGGGCCGGAGGTGGCGGCTGCGCTGCGCGCCGAAGGACGCGGCCAGGTGAGCCCTAGTTGGACACCGCGTTCACCTGTCCCTCGACGCTCACCTCCTGGCCCTCTCCGTCGCGGATGGTTCCGAGCCAGTCTGCCGTCCAGGTGATCGGCGCCGCGGCGCTGTTCACCTGCGCCGGTCCCGAGGCGTTCACGACGATCTCGCCGAGGATCCCGGCGGTCTTCGACGCCTCCACGCCCTCGCGCCAGAGGAGCTTGAGCCCGCCCGCGCAGAGCGCCGCCATGCAGTCGCTGTCGCAGCCGGCGTAGCCGCCGAGCCGCTCGCCGAGCGCCGCGCACTCCGCTGCGGCGGCGAGCGCCGCGGGGACGGACTCCGCCGTCGTCTCCGCTGCGGCCCCGAGCCCAGCCGCGCCGCCGACATAACCGCGCGGGTCCCACGAGAGCGTCCCGGCGAGGCGGAGCACGTCGCCGGGATCCGCTGTCCACGACATGAGCTGCTCCGCGGGTACGCCCGCGCTGTCAGCGGTCACGCTGCCGAGCCAGCTCGCCTCGAAGAGCGCGCTTCCCGTCGCGTCGTTGTCCGCCGGCCCGCGCAGGTGACCGTCGATCGCGAGCGGCGTATCCGCGAGCCCGGCGCGGGCCCATTCACCACACCGGTTGCGCAGGGAGACCGGGAGCGCGCCGAGGTGCGCCTGCGCCGCCGTGTCCCAGTCGCGCTCGAGCCGCTGCGCTGCGAACGCGGCCGCCTGCGCGGGTGGCGCCGCGCGCTGCATCGCGCCGAGCAGGGACGCGGCCTCCGCGCCGGCCGGCAAGAAGTCGTCGATCAGCCGCTCGGCCGCCGCCTCGAGCATCGCGTTCAGGCCATCGTTCGTCGCGAACGTCAGCTTCGCGTCGAGGCGCGTCGCCGCCAGATCGATCGGCAGGTCCTTGACCGGGACGTACACATCGCGAGCGGAGCCGGCCTGCAGCTCCCGCTCGCCCACGCAGCCCCACATGATCCGACCGCTGTGGAGCGCGACGGTGAGGCTCGGACCCACGGGGGCGCCGTCGACGACGACCGGCTCGTCCGGACCGCCGTGCGCCACGAGCGCGCCGACCGGCGCCTGGGGTGCCGCGGTGGAGAGCTCCTCGCAGGTCGCCTCGGCGACGACGCTCGCCGTCCAGCTCTTGGCGACGCGCGTGCCCTGGTAGACCGGAATGACGCGCAGCGTGCCGAAGCCCTCGGCGCTCACCGACACGCCGAGCTCAGCGGACGGGCCTTCCTTCATGGCGGCGCGCAGCCGGAACGTGCTCCCCAGGTTCGAGGCGTGGAGCTGGACCGAGGCCCTGCCGCTCTCGTCCGCGATCGTCGTCGTGCGGTCGACCCACGCGCCCGCAGCCTCACCGAGCAGGGTGAAGCTCACCTCGTAGGGGGCGGGCGGCTGGCCCGTGACCCACACCGTGCGCAGCTCCCCCGGCGCGAGCTGAAGCGTCCCTGGCTCATCGAACGCCAGCGTCACCGGCCGAGAGGCATCCGGGGGAACATCGGCCTCCCCCGCGGCCCCATCGGTCAGACGAAACGAGCAGGACGCCAGTCCGACCATGGCGACCCGGAGCGCCCAGTGCATCGAAGGCAAGTTCACCCGTGGAGTGTACCTCGCACCTCCATGGGCGAAAAGCCGAGGGCCGAGCGCATAGCCGCTTCCCGGCGAGCCGTGGCCAGCGACGCTGACGATCGGCGAGCGGCCGCAGGCGCAAGCGCGAGCGCGCCGGGCGAGCCCGCGAGCAATGCCGCGCGCCGCGGCCCCGTGAGGCGCGAGCTGCGGCGCCGCGCGGAGCCGTGGGAGGCGGGGAACGCGGCGCACGGCCGCGGAGGGAGGCGGCTACTTCACGTAGATCTGGGCGACGGCCAGGCCGCTGCCCCGGACGGTCATGACGGCCTTCGCCGGACCGCCGACGGGGAGCGGGTTCTTGAAGCACTGGCCCTTGCCGCCGAGCGTGGCGTTCGGTCCCGTGGTGTTGTCCTGCGAGAGGACCACCGGAGGCAGCATCGGCGCCGGCTGCGCGACGATCTGCAGGTTGAGCTCCTGGACGCCGAGGCCCACGCCGATGACCGAGTAACACTTGCCCGGCTGGATGTTGAACGGCTGCTCGAGCGTCTGGCCGTCCTGGAACTGCCCGGCGAAGGCGCCGCCTTCCGGCTGCATGCCCTGGACCTCGGAGGCGGCCATGGCGGTGAGCACAGGGGTCGCGGCGCTCACGGCCGCGGGCGCGATCGGGGTCGCCTGCCCGGTGCTCGTGCCGGTCTGCGGCGTGGTGGGGGTCGTGGTGGGGGTCGTGGTGGCCGGCGGCGTGTATCCCGGCTGGGTGGTCGGCTGACCGTACTGGCCCGGCTGGGTGGGCTGACCGTACTGCCCGGGGGGGTACTGGCCGGGCGGGTAGGTAGACGCCCCGTACTGGTTCTGCATCTGCGACGGGTTGTTCGGCTCCGGGTCGCTGCCGCCGCAAGCGAGGGGCGCGAGGCCGAGCAGGGCCGCAGGGATGAGGACGTACAAGCGCATACGAGGCTCCTTCAGGGTTGTGCGGGGTGAGGCCACGACATTGGGACGCTCGCCGCACCCGCGGCGGCTCACGGCCGCTGGTCACGGTCGGTAAGACGGCTGAGGTGGGGGCGTGTTCTACAACGACTTGGCGGCGCGAGGCCAGACGCTGAGCTGCCGGCGGGCTGATGCGTGCAGAGCCGGCGAAAAGCGGAGGTCGCGGCGGCAGCGGCCTCGGTCCGAGGAGCACGCGTCGACCGGCATGCGACGTCTGTGCCCACGGGGAGAGGAGCGCACGGCGCCGCGCCGACGCCGCGGTCTGCCGGGCAGCGGTCGTCCGATCCATCGGCGGGTGCGCTGAGCCCGGCCGATGTGGCCATCCTCCCGTCGCGTCGACGTCGAGGAGGCGCGGAGCCGCCGCCGCATGCGCCCGTGGGCGCGTGGGATCCCTGCTTCCCGGAACGGACCCGTGGGGCGCGCTCGCCCAGTTGACGCGGGCGAAGGACGACACCAAAAACCCCGCCCACAGCTGCGCGTCTGGCGCGCGTCGGTCACGTGGTCCGCCTGGCGATCCAAGGGTGATCCCGCTGCGAGCTCCGCCGGCCGGCATCGGATGCGGTCCGCCAGTCACGCGCCGCTTCCGTGGAGATTGAACAACGGGCGATCCCGCTCGGGGCGGGAAATCAGGAACGAGCCATGAGCGACATCCACCAGACGATCAAGGATACCGTCGAGACCAACCGCGTCGTCCTCTTCATGAAGGGCACGAAGACCTTCCCGCAATGCGGATTTTCGGCGCGGGCCGTCGACATCCTGAAGAAGTGCGGCGTGGACTTCAAAGACGTCAACGTGCTGACCGACCCCTCGCTGCGCCAGGGAATCAAGGATTACTCGCAGTGGCCGACGATCCCGCAGGTCTACGTGGACGGGAAGTTCATCGGCGGCTCCGACATCCTGACGGAGATGTTCCAGTCGGGCGATCTGCAGAAGCTCCTGTCGCAGCAGGGCTAGCCTATCGCTCCAGGGCGCGAAGCCCCGCTGCCTCCAGGGCGCGGCGCAGGACCTCGTCGAACATGTCGCCGGTGAGCCGCCCGGTCTGGGTGTTCTGCTGGCTGACGTGGTAGCTGCCGAAGAGCCGCGCCTCCCCGGCGCCGCCGCGCGGGTCGGGGAGGGTCGCCTCCACGCCGTGCGCGAAGGGCGGCAGGCGCACGTCGGCCTCGGCGCGGCGTCGCGCGCGGTCGCCGGCGGACGCGCCGCGCGAGCGGGCGAGCGCGGCGACGGCGTCGTAGCCGATCTTGCCGAGCGCGAGGTAGACGCGCGCGCGGTGCAGGGCGGCGAGCTCTCGCTCGATCCAGCCGCGGCACGCCGCGAGCTCGTCGGGCATGGGCTTGTTGTCCGGGGGAGCGCAGCGGCAGGGGGCGGTGATGAACACGCCCCGGAGCGAGAGCCCATCGTCGCGCGAGACGCTCGTCGGCTGCGACGCGAGCCCCGCTCGAAAGAGCGCCGCGTAGAGGAAGTCGCCCGAGCGATCGCCCGTGAACATCCGGCCGGTGCGGTTCGCGCCGTGCGCGGCCGGCGCGAGCCCGACGATCACGAGCGGCGCCTCCGGATCGCCGAAGCCGGGCACGGGGCGGCCCCAGTAGGTCTGGTCCCGGTAGGCGCGCCGCTTCTCCCGCGCGATGTCCTCGCGCCACGCCACGAGCCGCGGGCAGCGGCGGCACTCGACGAGCTCCTCCGCGATCTCCTGGAGCGCGCGCGCCGCGCCGCCGCGGCTCACGCGGGCTCTCCGCCCGATCCGGTCGAGGCGCTGCCCTGCGCAGCGTCGAGGACGCTGCCCTGCGCCATGTCGAGATCGCGCTCCCGCACGCGCGTCTCCACGACCGGGCGCGGCGGCGGCGCGGCTTGCTCCGCGGCGCTGCTCTGCTCCCCGGCCACCATCCCGGTGACGATGCGGTCGAGCACCGCGTCGAAGCGCAGGCGGTTGAAGCGCGCGCCGCTCGCCAGCCAGTCGATGTGCCCGCCCTTGCCGGGGAAGTGGCCGACGATGTCCAGGTGGTCGGCCTTGCCGGCCCAGATGAGATCCCCCCAGACCTGCGAGGCGAGCGGGACCACGCCGTCGTTGGCGTCCGGCGGCGGCAGCTCGCCGAGGACGCGCGCGAGCTTCTGCTCGATCGAGCCGTCGTGCGAGCGACACGGGTAGTGCTCGTCCAGGCGGGCCGTGATGTTCGAGAGCGCGGTGAAGATGGCGGCCGACATGGCGCCCCACGGCGATCGCAGCGCCGACACCCAGTCGCGGACGGCGTTGCGCGGCGCGTACGTCGCGACGCTCTGGTAGCGCAGGCCCGCGCGGTCCTCCAGGCCGGCGTGGAGCAGATCCATCGCCTCGGGCATGAGCTGGACGATGGCGCCCTGGTCGTCGCGCAGGAGCTTGAGCCAGGCGCGCAGCTCGCGGCTCGACGCGTCGTCGAGGACGCGGATGAAGCTCTCGACCGAGCGATCGACGAGCTCGATCTCGAAGAAGCCGAGCTGCGCCCGGCCGAGCGCGGCGACGAGCGCAGACGCGGCCGCGAGCGGCGGCGCGCCGAGCTTGAGGCCGGCCACCGTGAGCGCCGTGACGGCGTAGAGCAGGCGCTGGCCGCTCACCGTGGCGAAGAACGCGGCGAGCGGCGTGCCGAAGTGGGGCGTGTTGATCGTGGTGACGGACCGCAGCCGGCTCGTCCAGCCGAGCCGGCGGTGCGCGTTGCCCGGCAGGCGCACCGTCGGCGAGGCGACGAGGCGGGCGTCGAGGCCCCCGGTCGAGTGGCCGACGATGTGGATCGGACCATCGTCGTCCCCGGCGCTCTCGTCCACGAGGCGGGCGAGCTTCGCGGCCCGGCGGAGGATGGATGCCGTCGGGTGCACCTCGCAGACGTGGATCTCGACGGCGCGGCCGCGATCGCGGAAGCGCTCCTCGATCGCGCGGATGAAATGCTCGAAGTACTCGAGGGAGCCCAGGGTGGCGAACCCGAACATGCCTGGCGATAGGTAGACGCGCGTCTTCTGCACGCGCGGGAATGTGCCATTTCCATCGCCCTTCCGCGGCATTTCCCGCGCCGCCCCGGCGCCGCCCGCGCCCGCGCCCGAGAGCCCCGGGCGCTCCGCAAAGTTGCGACGGCATGCCGCCCGGAAATCCGGGTACTCTGCGATCGTGGACGACTCCAGCGCGCGGGAAATCGAGGCGGCTGTCCAGGAGGCCTTGGGCCTGTTCGGAACATCGGGCGCGGTGAGCGTCCAGGGGAGGCAGATCGCGCTGCACGGTCGCGGGGCGCCGGTCGTGATCGATCTGGAGCAGCTGGTCGAGCAGTGGCCGCTCCTGCCGCAGGACCTGCGCACACGCAAGGCGTCCGACCTCGCTCGGCGGCTCGCGCAGGCGCACCGCGCGGTGAGCTCGCTGGCGCCGCCCGCGCCGATCGCGCCGGGGCGGCCGGCGCGGCACGTCGTGATCCCCATCGGCGCCATCGTCCTCGCGATCGTCGGCGTGCTCGTCGCCGTGCGCCTGCTTCGATCGCGGGAGGCGCCGGCCGCCTTGCCGGCCGCGCCGGAGACGACCGCCGGCGAGGACGCGGCGCGCAACGCGCGCACCTGCGAGGCGGCCCGCAAGCGGATCTACTCGGGGGCGTCGATGGGGCCGTTCGAGCTCGCGGGCTGGGTCGCCGAGCTCTGGATGGCGACGCCGCGCGGCTTCGGCGCGGCGCAGGCCGCCGCCGGCGAGGCGGGGCAGGAAGCCCTCTCCGCCGCGTCCGTGGGGGTGGGGGCGCTCGTCGCTCAGGGCAAGCTGACGGCGGCCGCCGACGCAGAGCTCGCGGCGATCACCGACGGGCTCGTCGAGATCGTCCCCGGGTTCGACGAGGCGGAGGCGGGGCGCTCGCCGTCGTGGCGCGCCGTCGTGGCCCGGTTCTCCGGCGGGTACGCGCGGGCGTACTTCGATCCCGCGCTCCGGGCGCGCTTCGTCGCGCTCGCCGATCGCATGGCCGACGCGGCGAGCGCTGAGCTCGGCGCCCTGTACGCGCGCTGCGCGCACCTGCCGTACCACGACGCGGGCGCCTGGTTCCGCGGCCGGGATCCGGCGGCCGCGGCGACGGCGCTCGTCTATGCGTCCGGCCTCTTCGCCGAGATGCCGGCGGTCGATCGAGGCGCGCTGGCCGCGCTGCACGGGGCGGGCCGGATCGACGCGCTGCGGAGCGCCGGCGCGTCGCTCGACGCCGCGGCCCTCGGCAAGCTGGTGGGGGCGCACGGCGGCAGCATCGCCAAGGGCGGGTCGGACGCCGTCGTGATCACGTTTCCCGTCGGCGGGCCGACCCGGGCGACCAGCGCGAGCCGCATCGTCGCGCGCAAGCTGCAGGTCGGCGTGGGGCAGGACTGAACGATCACTCGCCCGCGGCGAAGCGCACGATCGAGTAGACGCGGGCCCCGTCGCCGGCCCGCTGCGCGAGGAGCGTCCGGCCGCCCAGGAAATCGAGCTCGACGACGAAGGCAAAGCCGGCGATCTCGCCGCCCTGCTTGCGCGCGAGCTCCGCGGCGGCCGAGGCCGTGCCGCCGGTCGCGAGCAGGTCGTCCACGACGAGGACCCTGGCCCCCGGCTGGATCGACCCCTTGTGCATCTCCAGCTCCGCCGTGCCGTACTCGAGCGCGTACGCCACCCGATCGGTCGCGGCCGGGAGCTTGCCGGGCTTGCGCACGGGCACGAAGCTCGCGTTCAGCCGGGCCGACAGCGCGCCGCCGAAGATGAAGCCGCGGGACTCGACGCCGACCACGACGTCGACGTGCTCCCCGATGTAGCGCTGGGCCAGGAGATCCAGCGTGATGTGGAACGCCCGCGGGTCGGCGAGGAGCGGCGTGATGTCCTTGAAGAGGATGCCGGGCTTCGGAAAATCCGGGACGTTGCGGAGGTGGGCTTTGAGGTAGCGGAGCGCGTGCTCGGAGGGCAGGGCGTCGTGGTTGAACATGGCGCCGAGCGTAGGCGAGCGCACCCGAGCCGGAAAGCGATCGAGGGCGACGCTCGCGCCGTCAGGCGGCGCGGCCGTCGTTGAGCTCCGCGGCGATCGTCCGCGCGACGCTCTCGTGCTGCGCCGCGAACAGGTCGAGGGTCAGCGGGGTGACGCTGACGGCGCCCTCGTCGTAGGCCTCCGTGTCCGAGCCGGGGACGAGGTCGTGACGCACGCCCGCGCCGCCGATCCAGAGGTACTCGTGCCCGCGCGGATCCTGGCGAAAGATCACCTCCTCGGTGTAGAGGCGCGCGCCGATGCGCGTGGCGCGCACGGGCCAGCTGCTGCCCGCGGGGATGTTGACGTTGAGCAGCGGCGCCGGCCGGCGCGCCTCCTGCCCGGCGGCCCGGTGGAGGGCGAGGGCGAGCTGGACGCCGAGCGCCGCCGCGGCCGGGCGCGACGCGCCCGCGTCGGCGGAGAGCGCGATCGAGGGGATGCCGCGGAGCGCTCCTTCGCGCGCCGCGGCCACGGTGCCCGAGTAGAAGATGTCCGAGCTCAGGTTGAGCCCGTGGTTCATGCCGGACACGACCAGATCCGGGCGGCGCGGCAGCACGCGCGTGCCGGCGTGGAGGGCCACGTAGATGCAGTCGGCGGGCGTCCCGTCGACCGCGAACACGCCGGGCGCGGCCTCCAGCAGCCGGAGGACGCGGTGCAGGCTCAGGGAGTGGCTCGTCGCGCTCTGGTTGACCGCGGGGGCGCACACCACCACGTCGGCGTGCTGGGCGAGCTCGTCGCGCACCGCGATGAGGCCCGGGGCCGAGTAGCCGTCGTCATTGGAGAGGAGGATCAGAGGGCGCATGCGTTCGCTCGATGCTCCGGATCAGCGGCCGAGCAGGCGCCTCGCGAGCGCGGCGACGAGCTCGACCAGGGCGCCGATGCGGCCGAAGAAGCCGGCTCCACCTCGCGCCCGCGCCATCGCGAAGGCGACGGTCCGGAGCGACGGCGTATAAGGGTACCACCACAGCTCGCTCTTCGCTCTGCTCCGATCCTCGAGGACGAAGCGGGGCCGCGTCAGCTCCGCGAGCGCGTGCGGGCTGCTCGTGACGCCGTGGCCGCTGTCGCCGGTCCCCGTCCATGGAGCGGCCGGGAGCGCGCCCGTGAAGCCGTGGTTGTTGATCGTCACCACGCCCGAGCGCAGCCGCCGAGCGAGCGCGTGGGCTCGCTCGTAGCCGCGCGTCCACAGGCTGGTCGTGAGCGCGAAGCGGGACGCGTTGGTGCGCGCGATCGCCTCCTCGGCGCTCTCCACGACGATCACGGGGAGGATGGGGCCGAAGGTCTCGTCCTGGAGCAGCGGCGTGTCCTCGCGATCGAGCTTGATCACCGTCGGCGGGAAGGCGAGCGATCCCGCTTCCGACGCGCCGCCGGCGAGGATCTCCGCCCCGCGCTCGACGGCCGCGTCGAGCTGGCCCCGCACGATCTCGGCCTGCCGCGCGGTGGTCATCGGCCCGACGTCGACGCCGGCTCGCAGCTGCCCGGTGAGCGCGACGACGCGCGCGATGAAGCGATCCGCGATCGCCTGCTCGACGTAGACGCGCTCGATCGAGGCGCAGTTCTGTCCGGCGTTCGTGAAGGCCCCCCAGACGACGCCGCGCGCGGCGCGCTCCAGGTCGCAGTCGCTCAGCACGATGGCGCTGTCCTTGCCGCCGAGCTCCAGCGACGTCGGGATGAGGCGCTCGGCGCACGCGACGGCGATCTTCTTGCCGGTGGCGACGCTGCCGGTGAAGACGACGAGATCCACGCCGGCCTCGATGAGCGCGGCGCCGACGTCGCCGCCGCCCTGCGCGACGGTGAGGACGCCGTCCGGGAGGAGCCCATCGAACAGCGACGCCACGAGGGCGCCGGCGCGCGGCGTGACCTCGCTCGGCTTGAAGACCACGGCGTTGCCCGCGAGCAGCGCCGGCACGATCGTGCGCATCGGGATCGCGACGGGGTAGTTCCAGGGCGTGATGAGCGCGACGACGCCGCGCGGGTCCCTCCGGATGCGCCCGACCTTGCCGGGATAGGCGATCGCGTCGAGATCGACGGGGGACTCGTCGAGGAGCTCCTCGATGGACAGGGTCCAGTAGTCGACGAGATCGGCGTTCGGCAGCACCTCGGCCAGCGCGCCCTCCTCGATCGGCTTGCCGCACTCGCGGTGCAGGAGCGCCGCGATCTCTTCGGCCCGCGCGAGCAGGCGCCTCTTGACCTTCGCGACGCGCTCCGCCCGCTCCCGGATCGGGACCTCGGCCCAGGCGGCCTGCGCCGCCCGCGCGCGCGCGACGATCGCCGCGACGGCGCTCGGCGCTGTCGCCGTGACGTCGTCGAGGAGCTCGCCGCCTGCCGGGCTGCGCATCGGGAAGGGTCCAGCGCTCGCCGTGACGGGCGCCGGCGAGGCCGCGGCTTCGCTCGCCGCCGCGCCTGCCTCGCCGGGATGGGCAGCCGTCTTGGAGTCCATGGAGCGCCGAGCCTAGCACTGCGCTTCCGCCCCCCTGCAGGGCGAGCAGCCGCCCTCGAGGGCGCAGGGGAGGCGACCGGACCAGCGCGGGATGGGGTGGCTACGGAGCGGGATCGGTCGCCGGGGCGGCAGGCGTGGTCTCTTCGGCGGGGGCGGGGGCCGAGCCCTCGTTGTCAGCAGCGGGGTTGGCTTTGCGCTTGGCCGGCCGATCCGGCGACGGGCTCGCCGCGGTGGGCTCGATCGCGACGACGGTCTGCTTGCGGCAGCCGACGATGACCGCCTGGCCTGCGGAGAGCCACGTGGGCGTCGACGCCTTCTCGGTCGTCAGCTTGCCGAGCCGCACGTACCGCGTCCCGCAGGGCACGTCGAGCGTCTCGCCCGTGTTTCCGGCCAGCGAGCCGTTCACGTACACCGACGCTTGCTGGGACGAGTTGATCAGCAGGTGCCCGCGGTTCGACGGCAGATTCTCGGCGCCGCCGGCGGCCGGCGCCGAGCTCGCGGCGGGCGCCGCGGTCTCGGCAGGCGCCGCGGTCTCGGCGGGCGCCGCGGTCTCGGCGGGCGCCGCGGTCTCGGCGGGCGCCGCGAGCTGGGCCGACGGCGCGGGCGCGGTTTCGGCGGGCGCCGCGGCCGGCGCCTGCGGCTGCGCGGTCGTGTCCTGCGTCGCGCCCGGGGAGGTGTCGGGGACGACGTTCGGGAGGGGCGCAGGCTCGGAGCCGAACAACCCGAGCCGATGCGCGACCGCCGCGCCGCCCACGAGGAGCACCACCGCCGCGATGACGAGGCCCGCGCGGGAGCGCGGGCGCGGCGACGGGCGATCGGTGACGCTGACGCTGGCGTCCGCGGGCGGTCGCGTGGTGACGCGCTCGGACGGCTTCAGCTCCTTCTCCGCGGGGATGGGCGGATCCTTGGTGATGACCTTCGGGAGGAGATCGCGATCGACCGGCTTCGGCCTGGGCTTGGCGTCCGCCTCCTCGCTCGCCACCTTGGGCAGCACGCCCGGCGGCGCCTCGACGGTCTCTTGATCCTGGATCGACCGCGCGAGCGCCTGGGCCTCGGACCGCGCGGAACGCACGGCCGTCTCCTCGTCTTCGAGGCCCTCGGGGCGAGAGCGGATGACCGTGGGCTCGTCCTCGAGCATGCCGCGGATGACGGTCGGCTCGTCGTCGACCATCTCGCGGCTGAACTCGTGCTCGCCGGCAGGCTCCCCGATCGCGCGCCGCGTGGCGGCGGCGATCTGCTCCGGCGCCTTGGGGGTGACCGGCTCGCCGGCCGACGGCGCGCGGGCCGTGACCGCGTCCAGCGCGGAGGCGCCCTCCCTGCCGACGGGGGTGGTCGTGGCGTGCGCCGCGACGGGCGCCTCGGCGCGATCGAGCAACGAGCTGCGCGCTGCGGCTTCCGGCCTGCGCTCGGCGGGGAGCTTCAGCGCGGCGCCCGGCCTCTGCGCGGGCTCCGGCTCGTCGGGGAGGAGCCCCGCGAACGAGAGCTCGCTGTCGCTCTCCACGACCTTCGGCCTCGCCGCAGGGTCCTCGTGCGGGAAGAACGGCTTCCCTTCTGCGCGCGGGCTGGAGCCGCGCGCGGGGGGCACCGCCGGGCCGGCAGCGGCCGCGTCCCTGCCCAGCGCGGCAGTCCTGGCGGCCGGCGTGGCGACCTTGGCCGCGGGCCTGGCCGCGTCCCTCGGCTTCGGCTCGGCGGGCTCCGCGGGCGGGCGATAGGTCTCCTGCGGGCCGGCGTCGCGGGCCTCGGCCCGCGCAAGATCGAGGGGAGCGCCGGGCCTCGCGGCCTGCCTTCCGGGGGAGCTGGGAGGCGGCGCGGGGACGCGCGCCGCCGTCGCGGCCGCGGGCGTGGTGGCCGCCGGCTTGCCGGCCGGCGCCTTGGCCCCGCTCGCGGCAGGCGTGGCGGCCGGCGTCTTCACCGCAGGCTGCGGCGGCGTCTTCGCGGTGGGCTGCGGCGGTGCCTTGGCGGCCGCCGCCGGCTGCCTCGCCGCGCCGGCGGCCGCGGTCTGCGGCGCCTGCGCGGCGACCTGGCGCGCATCGCCGGCCGGGCCGTCGAGGCTGCCGACGTCGTCCAGGGCCGGCTCTGCGGCGCGCGGCGCCGACGGACCGCCTGCGGCGACCGCGCCGGCCGCGGCTGCCGGCCGTGCTTCGTTCGCCGGCGACGTTTCCGCCGCGGTCGACCTGGCGTCGGGCAAGGCCGCGCCCGCCGTGTCGTTGGCGATGGCGCCGGGCGCCTCGCCGCGGTGCGGGACGAGCTCGGCGGAGACCGGGAGCTGCGACCGGGTTCGAGGCGCAGCGGCGTTCCGCTGCACCCGCTGGAGGAGCGCTTCGAGGGTGGCGACTTTCTCTGCGACGTTCACGCCGCGCCAGCATATCGCGGCTCGGCGCGGGTTACATCATTCGCGGTGAGGGGGGCGCGATCCGGGCGGGCTCCCCGGCGGAAATCCGGCCGGGGAGCCGGCGGGGAGGGGGGTCAGAGGGTCTCGAGGTAGGCGACCAGATCGTCGATCTGGTCGGCGCTGAGGTGAGACGTCTTGCCGTGCAGGTCGCCGCCGCCGCAGGCGGTGTTGGTGAACCGGTCCCGCAGCGTCGGGGCGCACCCGTCGTGCATGAAGGGCGCGCGCGCGCCGATGCGGACCAGCGACGGGACCTGGAAGGCCTTGCCCGTGCCGACATCGAACGACTGGTTGTTCGTGAGCTGGGCGCCCGCGTGGCAGCGCGCGCAATCCACGGCCTTGTCGTGGAAGAGGGCTTCGCCGCGCGCCACGGCGTTCTGGTCGGGCACCAGCGACACCGGCGGCGCCGGGAGGCTGTCGATCCACCGGGCGAAGAGGTTCACCCGGCGCGGCCCCTGGTGCACGCCGCCCATGCGCCGCTCGAACACCTCGTCCATGATGGCCTCGATGCCCGACATGTCGCCGTCCCAGTGGAACGGCGCGGTGTTGAGGATCCCGCCGCTCATGAACTGGGTGCGCCGAGGGCCGATGGGGTTGAAGACCCACGTGTGGCCGTCCTCGCCGCCTTCCGGATGGCACGACGCGCAGGCCATCGGGCCGGACTCGTTCCTGTGGAACATCTCGTGACCGGTGTCTCTCCGGCTCTCGCCGGGGAGCGTGATGACGCGGTTGCTGGAGATGCCAGGGGTCCCGAGCACGTGGATGGCCGCGGGCTCGCGCGTCTGCACGATCACCGCGCCGCCGGCGAACGCGACGGCGGTGGGCTCGCCGTCCACCGCCACCCGCTGCTCCGCATCGATGCAGGTCCCCTCGCCGTTGTTGAAGCCCGCCCCGTCCCCGAAGTCCATGATCGCGTTCGCGTTCAACATCGTCGAGGTGGTGATGAGGACCTCGCTCCTGCCTGCCGCGACGACGGCGTACGACATGCCGTCGGCCGACACCGCGAGATCGACCGGGAGGGTCGCGGACGGGAAGGCCGGGGAGATCCTCGGGCGCTCGGTGGTGCCGGCGACCCCGACCTCCGTCACCGTGCTGTGCACGATGCTCCCGTCGCACCCGCCGGAGCTGTAGCCCCCCTCGACGACCTCGACGGGCGCGACGAGGGCGCGCTGATGCACGACCGCGACGCCGCCGGACGGCAGGCCGACCGTCCGCCAGGCGACGGTCGGCGCGAACTCCTGCCCGAACAGGTTGAAGTGCGGGAGCTTCTGCCGCTCCGCGACGCTGCCGTCCGCGTTGACGGTGAGCAGCTCGGTCGAGCGGAACTTGCTGACCAGGAGGCGATCCCCGTCCACGACCACGTCGCGCAGGTCGCGGTCGAGCTGCAGGTGGCGCGTCGCGGCTCCGCGGGCCGCCGGGAGCGTCATGAGCTCGCCGCCGAGGCACGCGACGTGGAGCGCGTCGGTCCTCGCGTCGTACGCGATCCCCCTCGGGGCCGGGCACACCGCGCGCCGGCCGACGATCTTCCCGCTGTCCGCGTCGATCGTGACGACCGCGCCGCCGCGGCGGAGCGCGACGTGGAACCGCCCCGCGGCGTCCTCCACGACCCGGCCTGGCTCGTCCCCCTTTTCCAGGGCGATCTCCGCGATCAACCGCTGTCCCTCGAGATCGACGACCCACACCCGGTCGCGGTCCGGGTCCGCGGCGACCGCCCGCGCGGCGCTCTTGCTCACGGCGAGCGTCCCGCCGCTGATGGCGGGGGGCGGCTCCGCCGCGATCGCGACGCTGCTGGGATCATCGACCTGGGGGGGCTCGTCCTCACCGAGCTCCCATGGTGCGCAGGCGGCAAACGATGATGCGGTCGCGAGGATGGCGAGCATCGGGGAGAAGCTGCGGCGAGATGCAAGCAGTCTATGCATGTGAGGCCCTCCGGTCGCCGCCAAGCAAGATGGCGGCCACTTGGTGAGATGTTCTTCCATTCGATAGTGCGCCGCAATAAGCGTTGCCTCCGGGGGAGCGACGGATTTCTGCCATCCAAAGAGCGCGTGTGGACGGTGCGATCGGTCTTTGGGACGCGGGGCTCCCTCCCGGGAGTCGGCCGTCATGTCCCGGCTGTCCTGGCCCATTGCGGCACGGCATGACGAACACGTCAGACCACGGCGCCCGCGCGGTCTTGGCCCGCGCGGGCACCTCCTCGGGTTCATGCGCGCTTGCGCGGCGACACGCGCCGTGCGCCGAGCGCGCCGGCTGCCCGGTCACGTTCGCGCGAGGGCGAGGCGAGCGATCGCCGAGGCGTGATGCGCGCGATCGCCTGCGATCTTGACGGGTGCTTTCACCGCCCATAAGTGACCCACCGGTCATGAAAAGCACCGCACCCTCGTCTCGACGCAGCATCTCGCTGGCCTCGACGCTCGCCGGGCTGCTCGCCCTCGGGCTCATCGCACCGCCCGCCGCGGCGCAGCAGGCCGCCCCGCCTCCGGCCGCTCCGCAGCCCGCGCCCGCGCCACCCGCTGCCGGTCAGCCGCAGCCCCCCCAGGCTCCCGTCGCTGCGGCGCAGCTGCCGGCGCCGAAGGCCGATCCGCTCGCCACCGCGCTCGCCCCCCAGCCGGGAGGGCTGACGCCGGACGAGTTCGCGAAGATCGCCCTGCAGACGCACGCGTCGCTCCGCGCCAAGCAGGCCGAGCTCAGGGCCGCGTCCGCGCGGGTCGACCAGGCGGCGGTGAACTTCTTTCCGCGCATCACCCTCACAGGCAGCTACATGCGCCTGTCCGAGGTGGAGCAGGACCCGCAGCTGGCGCAGTTCGGCCTGGGCGCGCAGATCCTCAACCAGTATTCGCTGTCGGCGAGCCTGGCGGTGCCCATCTCGGACTACGTGCTCCGCATCTCCCAGGGATACGCGGCGGCGTCCCACTCCGAGACCGCGAAGAAGCTCGAGGTGCAGGCCGAGGCCCTGAAGATCGCGGCCGACGCGAAGATCTCCTTCTTCAACTGGGTGGGGCTGAAGGGGCTGGTCGTCGTCCGGGACGAGGCCGTGTCCCAGGCGAAGGCGCACCTCGTGGACGCGCAGCGCACGTTCGAGGTGGGGCTGCTCTCGCGGGCAGACGTGCTCCGTCTCGAGGCGCAGGTGGCGAACGCAGAGCAGCTGCTCACCGAAGCCCAGGCGACGCTCCTCGTCGCCGACGAGCAGGTCCGGATCGCGCTCGGAGCGGCGGCGCAGGGCAGGCCGCTCACGGTCGGGATCGACGTCATGACCGGCAGCGTCGCCGCGCAGCCGCCGACCCAGCCGCTCCCCGCGTTGCAGGAGGAAGCGTTCTCGAAGCGGCTGGAGATCCGCGCCCTCGACGAGACGCTGTACTCGCTCAAGAAGTCGGAGCAGCTCACGCGAGCCGGCTACTTCCCGCGCCTCGATGCGGTCGCCGACGTCACGTACGCGAACCCCAACCAGCGCATCTTCCCGGCGCGGGAGGAGTTCGACCTGACGTGGGCCGCCGGCGCCCGCGCCACGTGGGTCCTCAACGACATCGCGACGACCGCGGCGGCCTCCGCCGAGGCGAGCGCCCGGACGGCGCAGGTCGCGGAGCAGAAGGCCGTGCTGCGCGACGGGCTCCGGATGGAAGTGGCCCAGGCCTACACCGACGTGAGCAAGGCCGCGCGCAGCATCGAGACCGCGGAGCGGCAGCTCGCGGCGGCCCTCGAGGCGATGCGCGTCAAATCGGAGCTGTTCCGGGCCGGGCGCGCGACGAGCACCGACCTCGTGGACTCGGAGAGAGAGGTCACGACGGCGCGGCTGCTGCAGCTCAACGCGCGCGTCGGGGCGCTGGTCGCGAAGACCCGGCTGGACCACGCCCTCGGGCGCGACGCGAACGTCGCGAAATGACCGCACCGCGCGCGTCGTCTTCGCTTGCGCGGCTCACCCGGCCGGAGTAGGGAAGGCGTGCGCCGCTGCAGCGCGGGTTCCTGCGGCGCTTCCGCGGGCACCGCCCGCACTCTCCCTCACCGGCCGAGGCAGCGCGTCCACGGTGCGCGCCCGGTCCGCCCGTCATGACGGAGCTTGCGCTCATCCTCAGCGGCGGCCTGATCGGGCTCGCCTTTGCGGTCTACCTCGCTCGCTGGGTCGTCGCGCGCCCCGCGGTCGAGCCCGAGATGCAGCGGGTGGCCGCGATCATCCAGGGCGTCGCCGAGGCGTATTTTCGCCGCCAGAGCAGCGTGATCGCCGCGGTCTCCGCGATGCTCGGCGGCGCCATCTTCCTCGCGTACGGCCTGCTCCGGAGCGCCGGGGAGAAGAACCCGGTCCCGGCGCTGGAGCTCGGGGTCTGGCTGACGCTCTCGTTCGCGGTCGGCGCCGCCAGCGCCGTCGCCACGGGCCGGGTCGCCACCTGGATCGCGCCCCGCACGAGCGTGCGCGCGGCGAGCGGCGCCCGCCGCTCCCTCGACCTCGCCCTGCAGATCGCCCTGCGCGGGGGGGCCGTGTCGGGGCTCTTCGTCGTCGGCATGAGCCTGCTCGGCCTCGGCGGCCTGTTCGCCGCGGTCCTCGCGTTCCGCGGCGGCTTCGGGGCCGAGCCGGCCGAGGCGCTCGCGCTCGCGCCGACCATCCCCTGGGTCATCGCCGGTTATCCGCTCGGCGCCTCCTTCGCCGCCCTGATGGCGCAGCTCGGCGGCGGCACCTTCTCCAAGGCGGCCGACCTCGGGGCCGACCTCGCCGGCGCCGAGGTCGGCCTCGACGAGGACGACCTGCAGAACCCGGCCACGATCGTCGACCTGGCCGGCGATACCGTCGGAGACTGCGCCGGGCGCGCGGCCGGCGTCTTCGCCTCGACCGTCGCGGAGAACGCGGGCGCCATGGTGGTCGGCGCCATGCTCTTCCGCAACAACGCTGGGCTCCCGAGCGCCCTCGCCGTCGTGCTCTTCCCGCTGGTCAGCCGCGCGTTCGGCCTCATCGCCACGCTCTTCGGCGTCATGGTCGTCAAGACCGACGACCGCGAGGACGCCTTCAACGCCCTGCTGCGGGGGCTCTACGTCACGGCCATCCTGCACGCCGTCGGCATCGCCGGGGCCGCCAAGTGGCTGCTCGGCGCCCACTGGGTCGTCTTCTTCGCGTGCGGCGTCCTCGGCATCGCCACGGGCATCGGCGTGCTGCACGTGACGCAGTACTACACCGAGCAGCGGCACCGCCCGGTGCGCGAGCTCGCCGAGGCCGCCCGCAGCGGCTCCGCGATGGCGGTGCTGCGCGGGCTCGCCATCGGCCTCGAGAGCTCGGTGCTCCCGCTCCTCGTCGTCGTCGGCGCGACCTTCGGCTCGTACCAGCTCGGCGCCCGCTCCGGGCTCGCCGGCGGAGGCCTGTTCGGGACCGCGGTCGCCACGATGGGGATGCTCGGCACCGCGGGCTACGTCCTCGCCATGGATGCGTTCGGCCCCATCGTGGACAACGCGGGCGGCATCGTCGCCGTGACGGTCGCCCGCGAGCGGCCGGACGTGCGCGGGCGGACGCTCGTGCTCGATGCGGTCGGCAATACGACCAAGGCGCTCACGAAGGCGTACACGGCGGGCGTGGCCGCGCTCGCCTCGCTGCTGCTCGTCGCCGGCTACCTCGACGAGTCCCGGCGGCGCGCGCTGACGTCGAGCGCGCCGAGCAGCGGCGAGACGGCCGCGATGGTCGTGCGCCTCGACCGCCCCGAGGTCTACCTCGGCGCGCTGGTCGGGATCCTCCTGGTCTTCTGGCTGGCCGGCCGCTGTATCCGGAATGTGCTCCAGGCCGGCCGCCGCGTCCTCGACGAGGTGAAGCGGCAGGCCCGGGCCCGGCCGCCGGGCTTCGTCGGCGACCACGAGCCGTGCGTCGAGATGGTCTCCCGGGCGGCGCTGCGCCATATGATCGCGCCGGCCCTCGTCACGGCGGTGGCGCCCGTCGTCGTGGGACTTGCCTTGCGCTTTGCAAGGACGGAAGATAATCCTCTGGTCGCGGCGGATTCAGTCGCGGCCCTGATCATGGCCGGGACGGTCGCAGGCGTCCTCGGGTCGCTCTTCTTAGGGAATACCGGGGCGATCTGGGACAATGCGAGGCAGTACATCGCGACCGGCGCGCACGGTGGGCGCTACCTCGTCGACGAGACGGGGGCGCGGGCGGACAACCCCACCTACGGCGCCGCCGTCGTGGGCGACACGATCGGCGATCCTCTCAAGGACGCGGCCGGTCCTGCGATCCACGTGCTCATCAAGATGCTCCCCGCCGTGATCATCGTGTTCTTGCCGTTCTTCATCTGATGACGGTTCTTCATCCAGCGGGATCCGCCAGGGGTCCCGTCCACCCGACCCATCCCGGCGAATTGCCGCCGCATGTATCCCGAGCCCACGACGTGCCGCCTCCGATCTCCGACGCACTCTCCACCCTCAGCGATCGTGGCCTGCGAAGGCTCCTTGGCGCCCGCACCTTCCTCCGCGGGCTGGAGTACTTTCGCCGCCGCGTCGTCGAGGACATCTCCATCAACGAGACGATGGCGAGCGGCACCGTCCGCGCCGCCGACTCCGAGCCGTATCCGGTCAAGGTCGAGCTCTCACCCGATGGAATCCAGTCCCAGTGCTCCTGTCCGGCATTCCAGAAGGCCGGACAGCATTGCAAGCACGTCGCGGCGCTGCTCATCAGCATCCGCGACCAGGCCCGAGGCGCGCAGCCCCGGCGCGAGCCGCCGATCCCGGCGCTCGTCCCGCAGACCGCCCACGCCGGCGGGGACGCCCTGAAGCGCGTGCGCAGGCGCGACCGCCGCGGGCGGCTGGCGATCACGCCGCCGGTGCCCGTCCCGACCGTCGTCGGCACCCACGGGCCGCCGGGCTCCGCCGTCACCCTCACGGCGCCGGTCCTCGACGCCACGGCCAAGCAGACCGGGATCGGCGCCTGGCTCCCGCCCGAGGGGGTCACCGGGGCCCGCCGCGTGGAGTTCCGCCTCCACGTGCGCCAGGGGGCGCTGACCGTCACCGTCCTCGACGCCGAGGCGCGCGTCCCGGTGCTGCCGTCCGCGGCGCTCGCCTGGCAGGCGCTCTACCCGACGCCCGACCGCGACGCGCTCCGGCTGCTCGCCCGGTTCGAGAGCGGCAACCCGCGCCACCCCGCCGTCGACATCCGCGGCGAGGACGTGGCCGAGCTGCTCCCGCTCCTGGAAGGCCAGCGCGTGCTCCTCGAGCCCGCGCTGATGCAGCTCCGCTTCGGCGAGGACAGCCTGCGGCCGCGCTTCGATCTCGAGACCGTCGGCGGCGACACCATCATCGTGAAGGCGAGCTTCGAGCGGGTGAACGACAAGCGCCGCTTCTCGCTCCTGCAAGGCGGGTGGTTCGAGGGCTGGCCGGGCTGGCACATCGACACGCAGGAGGGGCTCGCGCGCCGCATCGACAAGCGCGTCTCCCCCGCGGCGATGCGCCGCCTGCTCCGCTCGCCGACCATCGGCGAGCCGATGAGCGAGCTGCCCCGCATCATCATGCAGGGCCTGCCCAAGATCGCCCTCGAGGTCGGCGCCGAGCTGCCCGACCTGAACCAGATCGCCGAGGTCGTCGACCTCGTGCCCACGTTCCGCATGCGCGCGGGCGGCTCGCTGATCGAGGCGCGCGTCACGCTGTTCGCCGCGTACGGCGACGCGGAGGTCGCCGTGCGCGCCGACGGCATCTCGCCGCCGGTGCTCGTGCAGCCGCCCGAGGAGGGGATGAAGCGCGCCCGCTGCATCCGCGTGGACATCGCCGCGCAGCAGGAGGCGGCGAGCAAGCTGCTCGCCCTCGGGCTCAAGCCCGACGAGACCGGCCAGGGCTTCATCGCGAACGGCGATCAGGCGCTCACGTTCTGGACCGAGGGGCTCGCCGAGCTCCCCGACGACTGGGACCTCTTCGTCCCCGAGGATCTCGTCGACACGCAGGTGCGCAGCAGGCCCATCGGCGTCTTCGCCAAGGTCACCTCGGGGATGGACTGGCTGAACGTCAAGCTCAGCTTCGAGAGCGAGGGCGTCGGCGTCGATCGCGACGAGCTGCGCCGCTGCCTCGCCGAGGGCAAGCGCTACGTCCGCCTCGAGGACGGGTCGTTCGCCGCGTTCGATCCGGACGCCGTGCGCGCGATGCTCGATCGCGAGGTCGAGCTGATGATGGCGGCCGGCAGGAACGGCCGGCTGCCGCTCGCGCAGGCGGGCCGGGTGCACGAGCTGCTCCAGCACGCGAGCGGATCGAACGTGACCGCCTCCGCGCGCGAGCTCTTCCACAAGCTCAGCAACATCGACGAGATCGGCAGCACCAAGCGGCCCCGGAACCTGAAGGCGACGCTCCGCCCCTACCAGGAGGCCGGCCTGTCATGGCTCAAGTTCATCCATGACATCGGCTCCGGCGGCGTGCTCGCCGACGACATGGGCCTCGGCAAGACGGTCCAGACGATCGCCCTCCTGCTCGCCGTCAAGCAGGAGGAGAAGCACATGCGCGCGCTGATCGTCGCCCCGACGAGCGTCGTGACGAACTGGGAGCGCGAGCTCGCCCGGTTCGCGCCGTCGCTCTCGGTGGCCCTGTGGCACGGCGCCGATCGCAAGGACCAGATCGACGAGGTCAAGGCCGCCGAGGTGGTGATCACGAGCTATGCGCTCCTCCGGCGCGACGAGGATTTCCTCGCGCAGCTCGACCTGAGCTACGCCATCCTCGACGAGGCGCAGCACATCAAGAACCCGATGAGCGCCACCGCCGCCGCCGCCAAGCGGCTCCGCGCGAAGCGCCGGCTCGCCCTGACGGGCACGCCCATCGAGAACCGGCTGTCGGAGATCTGGTCGATCTTCGACTTCGTCTCGCCGGGCCTGCTCGGCTCGCTCGACAAGTTCGAGGCCCGCTTCTCGCGGCCGATCGAGGCGGGCGACTACAAGACCGCGCAGCGCCTCCGCGCCGCGATCCACCCGTTCATCCTGCGCCGCACGAAGCAGGAGGTGGCGAAGGATCTGCCGGAGAAGATCGAGATGGATCAGATCTGCGATCTCACCGGCGAGCAGCGGGCGCTGTACCTGCAGGTCGCGCGCGAGGTGCGGGCGCAGGTCCTCGGCGAGGTCGAGCGCGTCGGCCTCGCGAAGAGCCAGCTGCAGATCCTCGCCGGCCTCACCCGCCTGCGGCAGGCGGCCTGCGATCCTCGGCTGCTCGGGTTGCCGCGCGAGTTCGGCGACGACGACTCGGGCAAGCTCGTCGCGGTCCGGGAGCTCATCGCGAACGCGGTCGAGGGCGGGCACAAGGTCCTCGTCTTCAGCCAGTTCGTGATGATGCTGAAGCTCATCGAGAAGGCGATGAAGGAGGACGGCGTCGCCTACGAGTACCTCGACGGCTCCACGAAGGATCGGCCGGAGCGCGTCGAGCGCTTCCAGAGCGACCCGAGCGTGCCGGTCTTCCTCATCAGCCTCAAGGCGGGCGGCACCGGCCTGAACCTCACGGCGGCGGACACGGTGATCCACTTCGATCCGTGGTGGAACCCGGCCGTCGAGCAGCAGGCCACCGACCGCGCCCACCGCATCGGGCAGACGAAGGTGGTCACCGCCTACCGGCTCATCGCCGCGGGCACGATCGAGGAGAAGATCCTGCTGCTCAAGGACAAGAAGCGCCAGCTCGTCGCCTCGGTCCTCAGCGAGGACGCGGGCGGCGCCAAGAAGCTCACCAAGGCCGACCTGGAAGAGCTGTTCGCGGTGGACTGACCGGTCCGCGGCGCGCTCCGGGGGGAGCGCGCCGCTCGCGAGGGGAGCGCGCCGCTCGCGAGGGGAGCGCGTCGCTCGCGAGGGGAGCGCGTCGCGAGCGCGCGAGGGCCGGGAAACCGGCGGCGCGCTTCCCGGAAGGGCAGGGGGGCGGCTTACTGCTTGCTGCCGCTCAGGACCATCAGGTGGTACTTGCCGAACTCGCTCTGCCCGAGGGTGAACATGACCTCGATCAGCAGGCGGTACGGCGTGGTGGCGTCGGCCACGATAATCGCCTCGGACGACGAAGGATCGAGCCCCTTCGCGGCGCGGATGGCCTTGTCCGTCTCGCGCGCGTGGGACAGGGCGTTCGCGAGCGGCACGATGTAGAGATCGTTCGGTCCGCTGCGCTTGTACTTCGCGTCGACGCCGGACTGCGCGAGCTGCTCGCGGTTGGGCAAAAGGACGATCGGGGTCGGATCCTCGCCGACCAGGATCTGCGACTTCGAGACGATGACCACCACGCCCTCCTGGGAGGGCTCGGACTGCATCACCGACTTCGGCAGGGTGAGGTCCTTCGACTGCGGGATGGATGCCGCCGACGACCCCACGCTCTTCAGCAAGAAGACGAGGATGATCGTCATCAGGTCGAGCATCGCCGTGATGTTCAGGAAGTCGATCTCCGGCTCCCGCCGGTTCCTGCGGATCGCCTTCCGGAGGGCCGCCTTGTAGCGGACGATGCTCGCCTTCGGCCGGGGCGGGGGCGGGGGGGGCTGCTCGGCGCTCATCGGGCGACTCCGAAGTGGACCTCCGGGAACAGCTCCTCCCCCGCGTCGCTCCTCAGCGCGTCCATCACGTCGATGATCGTCTTGTAGTCGATGCCCGGGTTCGCCGTGATCGTCACCTGCGTCTCCTCTTTGAACTCGGGGCGGGCGTTCTTGAGGCGCTTCGCGCACGCCGTGAGGGCGGGGAAATCATAGCTGTCGTTCGTCGTCTTCGGCACGGTGACCCCGCTCCCCACGTCCTGGCAGCCGGTCGCGATGTTGCCGCTCGACGTCTTCAGCGAGATCCCCTGGCTGGTGATGAACGCGGACAGGTTCAACGCCTTGCTGGAGAGCTCGCTGCGCACCTTGCCCCCGCCGATGGAGGGCGGCGTCGTGTCGATCGACGACACGAATGTCACCGAGACGCTGGCGAGCACGAAGATGAGGATGTTCGTGATGATGTCGAGGTACGGAACGACGTTGAGCTCGCCGGCCTCCTCCCCGGCTTCGGGCTCCTTGGGCTGCGAGAGGCGCCGGATCTTCGATCGCTGCGCCGAGCTGAGCGGGACGTCTTGCGGGTCCGCCATGGGCTAGTAGCCAGGCTTGCTGCTGATCGTGAGCAGGTTGAAGACGCGCTCCGTGGTCGCCTCCAGATCGTGCTGGATGTTCTTGGAGCGGGTGTGGAGGATGACGTGCGCGATCATGCACACGACGGCGATCGCGAGGCCGAACGCCGTGTTGTACATGGCCTCCGCGATGCCGTTCGAGAGCATCCGCTGCTTGTCGGCCTGCGAGAGGCCCTGGGCGGCGATGGAGGCGAAGGTGTTGATCAGGCCGGAGACCGTCCCGATGAGGCCGATCAGCGTCGCGATGTTCGCGAGCGACCAGAGGGCGCCGATGCGCTTCTCCACGGCGGGCTTGAGCTCGGACAGCTTCTCGCTGAGGGCGGCGTCGATCTCGTCCGCGCCCTTGTTCGCGTGGGTCAGGCCGGCCTTCACGAGCTGCAGGATCGGGTAATCGCTGGCGTCGCAGAGCTTGATGGCGCGATCGATGTTGCCCGCGGCCACCAGCTTCTTGACCTGAGCGAAGAACTCCTTGGAGTTCACGCGGTAGCGTCCCAGCTGGAACGCCGTCCGCTCGATGATGATCGTCACCACGACCGCCGAGACGACCAGGTTCGCGATCAGGAAGGTCGGATTGTGCTTGATGGCCTCCCACATCCCGCCTTCGCCACCACCCTCGGCCGCCAACATCAGCAGATGACGCATCCTCGAAGTCCCTTTCTCAGCGTCGTCAGAAGCCCGACAATCTCTAGGCGCGGCGACTATAACTGCCGCCCGATCCCGTGCGCAAGCTCGGCGATGCGGCCGCGCCGGGGGGCGAGAGCCCGGGATCGCCGCAAATCCCCGCAGAACCAGCGGTGCCTCTCGCGGCGAGCGCGCCGGCCGCGGCGCGGCGGCGCGGGTCGATCGAGGCCGGAGGGGTACGGAGCTCCCTGACTCGCCCCCGTCGCCGGCGCCCGGCCAGGCGGCCGTGCTCTACCGATCCAGCGCTCGCTCGCTCGTTGAGTCACTGCGCATCCTCTCGGGGTAATGCCCCTCGCACTGCCGCGGTGCGCTGTCGCGCCGTCGGCCGTCGGCCGCCGCGCCGCGCGCTGCGTCTCCCCAGGCTTCGCGGGATCCGCTGCGGGCCGGCGCGCGGCGCGCCCGGCGAATGGTGACATAACCCTGCGATTGTTGTAAAGTTTTGCCCGCATCAGAGCGCTCACGTGTGGCCAAATCTCTCTTGACGGCGCCGGGTCTCAATCGCGAAGATGCGCGAGTCCCCCGGGTGCATCGGCGTAGCTTGGCCGGATGGCGGCACGCTCTGCGGTGAACGGGGAGCCGCGCCCAGAGCCATCACGGGCCCCTGGCGTGACGACGCGAAGTCAGTCTTGGACGACAGGTGGGAGAGCTGGGACGGCGCCGGGCGCCGGGACCAGAAGAGACGATCAGGACTCTTGCAGAGGTCAGCGCCGCTCGGCTAGCGTCCCGTGGGCATCTCGCCAGAGAGCGACAGGAGCAAGCCGTCCACGGCCAGCGCCGCCAAGCAAATAGGCCTCTCATCCGTTCTTACGTGTGAGTGAAAGACTGCCGCCCCTCGGCAACACGAGTCTGACATAGGGAACCGATCGAGTTGCGCGAAACCTCATCCCGGGGACGCGAGGCGAACTGGAGGACAGAAGCAATGCACGGAGCGTATGAAGCTTTCAAAGAGGGTGGGTGGGGCATGTGGCCCATCCTGTTCTGGTCGATCCTGACGATCGGCATCATCGTCGAGCGCGCCCTCTACCTGTTCGGCTCGTCCATCAACAAGGACGTCTTCCTCGCGACGATGCAGAAGTGCATCCTGGCGGGCGATGTCGCCAAGGCTGTGAAGATGTGTTCCGCGGCGAACGCCCCGCTGGCCCGCATCGTCCAGGCCGGTCTCGTCAAGGTGAACCGTCCGGACGAGGAGGTCCAGGCGGCGATGGACGAGGCGGCTCTCCGTGAGCTGCCGAAGATCAGCGCGCGCACCTCCTACCTCGCCCTGCTCGCGAACCTCGCGATGCTCTCCGGCCTGCTCGGGACCGTGACGGGCCTCATCAAGTCCTTCGGCTCCGTCGCCGGCGAGTCGGTCGACCCGAGCCAGAAGGCCCGCGTGCTCGCCCTCGGCATCTCCGAGGCCATGAACTGCACCGCCTTCGGTCTCGGCGTGGCGATCATCGGCCTCATCGGCTTCGCCGTGCTCAACGGCAAGACGCAGCACATCGAGGACGACATCAACGAGGCATCGGTGCAGATCCTCAACCTCGTCGTCGCGAACCGCCAGAAGGTGAATGTCGCAGCGGTCGGTCAGGCGGCTGCCTGATGGTCCTCGGCGGGCCCAGGTCGTCGAGCGCGTCCCGCGCGCTTCCGCCTGGGCCCGCTCTCGCGCCTCGAAGCCCCGTGCGGCTCGCGCCGGCGGGGCCCCGGGAACTTCAGAAGAGCGACGAAGTCAGACCCAGCATGGTGGCCCTCCGCGAGCTGCGAGCAGGGTGTTCCCGCAACAACTTGGATAAGTGAGCTCCGGCTCACGTTGGGAAGGCAATATGGGCGGCGTAGACGTCGGCGACGGTGGCGGCAAGAAGCGGTCGACGAACAGCGATATCAACATGATCCCGTTCATCGACCTGCTGATGGTCACGATTGCATTCCTGTTGATCACGGCGGTCTGGGTCACCAACTCACGGATGAACGCGGACGCCCAGGTCCCTGGCCCGCCCGATCCGAACAAGGAGCTCACCCCGCAGACGCCGGAGAAGGTGCTGAACCTGCACATCGGCGAGAGCGAGTTCGGGCTCGTGTGGAAGCAGGGCGCGACCGTGGTCAACGAGGTCAAGGTGAACAAGGCGCCCGTCGAGCTCGGCGACCCGAGCTCCAAGATCATCCGCTACCCGGAGCTGGCGAAGCGGATCGAGGAGGAGTGGAAGACGCACGGCGGCCACCGCGATCCGAGCGACAAGAAGCTCGACCAGGCGATCCTCCACACCGACAACCGCACGCCCTTCAAGGAGATCGTCGCGGTGCTCGACGCGCTCTACGCGCCGAAGCGCGAGATGAGGCTGCCGGAGGGGAACAAGCAGGTCCCCGTGTTCAACATGACGTTCTCGGTCCGCTGAGGCAGGAGCGCGCACATGGATAGGTTCAATCCGAAGCACCACAAGAACCCCCACGCCCACGTGATCCATCAGCCGGGCCGCCGGCTGATGAAGGGCGTGCCGCTGCGGTTCGTGTGGAACAAGGTGTCGGGGCACGGCGCACGCAGCCCGAACGCTGGGCTCAACCTCGTGAGCTTCATCGACTTCCTCGTCGTGACCGTGATCTTCCTCCTGATGTCCTTCTCGGCGTCGGGCGAGATCGCCGTCGACAAGAACGTCAAGCTCCCGAAGGCGGAGAACGTCGAAGACGTCATCGACGCGCCGATGGTGGCGGTGAACGGCAACCAGATCCTCGTCGACGGCGCCCTGGCCGGGTCGACGCGCGCGATCGAGGAGCTCGGGCGCCTCCAGAAGATCGACGAGCTCTTCAACCTGCTCAAGAACAAGCGCGAGCTGTGGAAGCAGGTGCAGCCGAACAAGCCGTTCCCGGGCGTGTGCATCCTCCAGGTCGATCAGAACGTGCCCGCGCTGGTCGTGAAGAGCGTGTTCCAGACCGCGGCGTTCGCCGGTTACCCGAACGTCAGCTTCATGGTCAGCAAGCTCCCGAAGTCGCAGTGATCCTCGCTTCTTGACCTATCGAGCACAGAAGGAAGGGGCGCGCTGGGCGATGCCCGGCGGCCCCGGTCACCATCGGACGTGGTGGCAACAGCGGCGCGCTCGGCGCGGCGTTCCCCTCCGCGCAGCCCGTGTGGAGGAGGCCGCCGCGCGCGCGTGATCGTACCGGTGCCTCCTGCGTGGAGCCTCTCCTATGTCGTCTGAACAGCCGCCCCGCGAACGCGGCTTGCCTTCGGTCTACAGGGCGCGGGAAGCGCGCTCGAAGATGCGCTGGCCCCGGGGGAAGTTCTGGGGTTACACGGCGCTCGTCCTCGCGGTCTCGGCGATCCTCCACTGGAAGTGGTCCCAGGGGCAGATCGAGAGCGCACGCCAGAAGCTGATGGCGCGCCAGCGCGCGGTCGCCGTGGAGCTCGGCCCGCGCTGGTTCCCGATGCGCGAGCGCGTGGAGGGCTGGACGCTCGAGCTGGCGCAGAGCGCGGGCGCCGAGCTCGTGGATCGGGAGGCGCTCAAGGCGTGGAATTTCCGCGAGCTCGCGGGCATTTACCTGCGCCTCCGCGTGGACGAGGCGGGGAGCGTCGACGCCGTCCGCAAGAACGCGCAGCAGTCGCTGCGCGACGCGTTCACCGCGTGCCTCCTGCGCGTGCCGAACCCGAACCCGCTGGCGGGCGCGGAGTGCAAGCGCACGCGGGACTGCTCTGCGGGCGAGTACTGCAACGAGGCCGAGCGCTGCTCGCGGCCCGCGCAGCCGTTCAACCTGCGCGTCGCCTACCGGACGATGCACGTCCTCTCCGACGAGTGGGTGCGCGACGCGCAGGACGCCTCGAGCGAGCTGCGCCTGCGGCTCCTGGAGTCGAGCTTCGAGGACACGATGCGCGACGACGTGCCGCTCGCGGCGGAGCTGCTGACGCGGGCGCAGTACTACCTCCTCGTCCTCGATGAGCCGGCCGAGGGCGCGACGAGCACCGAGGCATTGCTCGGGGTGCCGCACATGGCGCGGGTCGGGGTGTGGCGGCTGTCGGACGGCAAGCCGGTGCTGCGGGTGCGCCGCGAGGCGAGCGGCCATCTCATCGGCGGAACGCCGTCCGTCGAGGGGAGCGTGCTCGAGGCGCGGCAGCGGCAGGCGAACAGCTGCGCGCTCGCCCTCGCCGTGCGCGAGGCGATGGGCGACACGACCGCGGCCGCCGCCGAGCCGCAGTGAGGCCGCGCCGGGCAGCGCGGTGAGCGGCTGAGGCCGCGCCGGGCAGCGCGGTGAGCGGCGCGCGCCCGGCAGCCCGGTGAGCGGCGCGCGCCGGCGATCAGCGCGCGCGCGCGACGATGTGCAGATCGGTGAGGTTGTGGCCCGTCGGGCCGGTCTCGACGCGCGTACCGAGGGCGCGATGCGCGGCCGCGTCGTCGAAGTGCGCGAGCGCCGCGTCGATCGCGCGGTCGTCGATCGCGGCGGCCGCAGGCCGGGCGACGACCGCGCCCGCCGCGCCGGAGCTGCCGTCGACGCCGTCGGACGCCGCGCAGAGGACCGCGACGTCCGGCGGCAAATCGCGCAAGGCCGCGAGCGCGATCCACCCCGCGCGGCCGCCGGCGCCGCGCCGGGCCGGCAGCGCGAGCGTCGGCTCGCACGGGATCACGACCGCTTCGCCCGGGGCGAGCGCGCGCGCGAGCGCGAGGCGGCGCTCGACGATCGCGCGCGCGTCGCCGTCCTCGGCCGGGGCGGCGACCGCGCGCAGCCCCGCGCCGTCGGCGAGGGCGGCCGCCACACGCTCGGCGAGCTTGTCCGGATCGGCGAGCACGCGCGCCTCGACGAGGCGCGCGTCCGCTGGCTTCAGCGACTCGCTCAGCGCGGGCGCGAGCCGCGCGAGCCGAGGGGCCCGGCGGTGGAGCGCGGCGAGCGCGTCCTCCACGCGTGTCGGGTCCGGGACGGTGGGGCCCGAGCTGATGTCGTGCGGGAGCCCGCCGACGACGTCGCTCATGAGCAGGGTCAGCACGCGCGCCGGCGCCGCCGCGGCGGCGAGCCGCCCACCCTTGATCCGCGAGAGGTGCCGGCGAACGAGGTTGACCTCCTGGATCGGGGCGCCCCCTTCCAGGAGCGCCGCCACGAGGGCCTGCTTGTCCGCGAGGGACACGCCTTCGGGCGGCGCCGCGAGCAGCGCCGAGGCGCCGCCGGAGATGAGCGCCAGCAGGAGATCGTCGGGCCCGAGCGCGGCCGCCGAAGCGAGCGCTGCCTCGGCCGCGTCCACGCTGCGCGCGTCGGGGATCGGGTGCGCCGCGCGCATCAGGCGCAGCGGGCGCAGCGCGGCCTCCTCGGGGTCGGCCGGCGCGACGTGCGGATCGCGCGCGGAGGTCGCCGGGGCCGCCACGGTGACCGCGAGCCCTCCGGCGATGCCGTCTCCCCAGCTGCGGAGCGCGCCCCGGGCCATCCCGATCGCCGCCTTGCCGGCCGCGATCACGACCACGCGGCCGCGGCGCGCGCCGGCCTCGGCGTCGAGCGCGCGCTCGACGAGCCCCGCGGGATCGAGCTCCGCCAGCCCGGCGCGGAACGCCGACACGAGCGCCGCGCGCAGCGCGTCGAGCGCGGCGCTCAACGGCCCTCCGCGCCGGCCTCGCTTCGCCTCGCCGCCACCTGGGCGGGGGCGCGGTCGCCGGCGTCGACGATGTGGGCCGAGACGACGTGGTGCCAGCTCAGCGCGATCGACAGGAGCGCCCGCTGCTCGTCGCGCGGGCTCGCGTCGCCCGCGAGCGCCGGTCCGCCCCAGCGGAGCGCGCCCCGCACGCCGAGGAACGGGCCCGTGGCGCGGCCCAGGAGCGGCACGTCGAGCGACAGCGAGAGCTCGAGCCCGGGCTCCGACGCGAGCCCGCCGCCGGGCGGGGCCTCCCAGAACGAGCCCACGCCGAGCGCGACCGAGTCGATGAGCAGGTCGAGCCACGGCGCGCCGAGCTCGAGGTCGCTCGCGTACCGGCCGAGGAACAGCGGTTGAATGAAGACGCCGCCCGCGATCGAGCGCGCGACGGTCGCGCCCTGCGCGCCGAGCGCGTCGGTGTAGTGCGCGTACAGCCCTGCGGTCGAGAGGTAGGCCGCGGCGCCGTGCGCGCAGAGCGCCGGGCCCCCGCTCGCGAACGAGGCGCCCGCGCCCGCGCGCAGATCGAGGTCTCCGTCGAGGCGGCCGTACGCGCCGTCGCCGTCCGCGCGCACCATGCCGTCGCCGTCCGCGCGCGCCGCGGACGCCCCCGCGAGCGCCGCGAGCGCCGCGGCGCCGGCGAGCGCCCTGGCGGCGGCGCGGCGCGGGCGCGCCGGGCGGCGCGCCCGCGCGAGCTCGATCGATCCCCGTGCTGCCTGGTTCGTGGTGGTCATCAGCGTACCAGCGCCTCCCGCACCGGTTCTCGCAGCTCGGGCGCGAAGAGGATCCGGGGGCGCGTCATCGTCTCGTTGCGCAGACGTTCCAGCAAGAAGGACACCTCGGCGGGGCGCCGCGGGCGTCCTCTCGGGTAGACGACCAGGAGCGACTCGTCCTCGGCGTAGGGCGTGTCCTCGGCGACGTCGACGCCGACGTACACCTCCGGGTCGAGCCCGGCGCCCTGCGCGATCTCGCGCACGGTCGAGAGCGCCGCCGCGCGCCGCGCGTCGCGTTCGGCCGGCGTCTCGCCGGGCTCGGGGAACAGCTCGACCGACTTGAAGAGCGAGCGCGCGCGCAGGCGGCGGGCGAGATCGGACAGCACGGGATCGGACGCGTTCTCCCATGCGTGGATGGCCCCGAGCAGGACCTGATCGTCGAGCTCCAGGTACTGCTCCAGGGTGGGCATCTCGCCGACGGCCATCGCCGCGACGGCGGCGGGGACCTCGGGGATCCGGTCGCCGGCGGCGAGGCGGGCGACGACGCGCCGGAGGATGGCGCCGATCATCCACTCTGCGCTCCGCGTGGTCTTGTGGAAGTAGACCTGCTGGAACATGAAGTAGCGGGCGAGGAGGAACGACTCGATGGCGCGCATCCCCTTCGTCCCGTCGATGGCGAGCGCGGGCGCGGGCGGGGCAGAAGCGGCGCCGCCGCCGGGCATCTCCACCTGGACGTCGCTGAACCGGAGGCTGCGCAGCAGCCACGGCAGATCGTACTCGCCGTACCTCACGCCCGTCGCGTGCGCGTCGCGCAGCAGGTAGTCGCAGCGATCGACGTCGAAGGTCCCGCTCACCGCCTTGGCGAGGTACGGCAGCTCGTGTCGCCCGCCGATGAGGTCGGCCACCCGCTGGGGCAGGTACGGATCCTGGCGCACGAGCACCTGGTGCACGTCCGAGGCCGGGTCGAGCAGGATGCGCTCGGTCCAGCGCTCATGGTGGAGCGCGCCCGGCATGGCTTCCTCGAACAGATGCGAGAGCGGGCCATGGCCGAGATCGTGCAAGAACGCTGCGGCGATCGCGTCGCGCGCGCGATCGCTGGTCACCCTCTGCCAGAACGGGAGGTCGCGGTCGATCTGGCGGAACCTCGCGATCAGGAGGCGCATCACGTGAGCGGCCCCGAGCGCGTGCGAGAAGCGGGTGTGCTCGGCGCCCGGGTACGCCAGCGAGGTCAGCCCGAGCTGCCGGATCCGCCGCAGCCGCTGCACCTCGCGGGCGCCGAGCAAGCGAGGGACGATCGCCGCCTCGCCGCTCTCGAACTCGATCAGGCCGTGGACCGGGTCACGAAGGATCACGACGGTTCTCCACGCAACCCCATGGGTGCGAAGGGCGGCAGGTCACTCAGGAGCCGCCTGATGGCGCCCGGCTGCGGGCGTGTGCGCGGAGAGGAGGCCGCGCCGCTCCGGGCGTGCGGTGTGGAGCACAGCATGATGCGCATCGGACAGGGGCGGGAAATCAAGGAGGTGCGCGACGTTCCCACGCGAGCCTACGGGAAGGCAAGCGCGGCACGTCGGGGAGCGTTCCTCGCGGGCGATGGGGCGACCCGGTCGGCTCCCCCGGTGGCCATGCCGCGTGCGCGACACCGCGGCGCAGCGAGCGCGGCGCGCGACGGAATCCTCGCGGCGGCGGGCAGACACGCCGGCGCGGAATGTCGCGGTCGACGTCGAGCGTAGTGTAGCGACGTGCCATGGCCGCGCGTCGCGCGACCGCACCGGCGCATGCGCGTGCGTGCGAGGTCGTGCGATTGCGTGCGGCTCCGCCGTACGACACAAGACCTCGAGACGGCTCAGGCGGAGAGCGAAGTGGCGGTGAGCATCAGGAATCCTGAGCCGGAATCCGGCGATGGCGTTGCACGACGCCGCGAACGAGCGAACGAGAACCACGAGCACCACGAGAACCGAACGATGCGCGAACGAGAACCGAGCGAGAACGCTGCCGAGGCCCGCGACGAAATTGTGAACGGAGAAAATTGTGAACGTCGGAGGAAAGTGCTCGATTTCTTGAAGCTGGACGAGCATCCTGGTGTACGTTAGGAGGCTGGCTATTCCGCTGGTTAACGTGGGTCATCGGAACTTCGGGAGATAGGTCGAACGCATGACCACGACCAACGGACGACAGTCGGGGCGGGGGAATCCTGCAGATGAGGAGCTAGGTCGGGTGACACGCGAATCGGGAGGCATGGCGAGCAGTGATGAGGCTGAGCTCGACGAGTCGCCGAGGCGGCTCGACGCGATCCTCCGCGCCCTCCCGGAGTCAGAGCTCAAGGGCCTCATCACGCGCATGGGGATCCGCATCGACGCGGCGAAGCGCATCGACGCGCCCTCTCAGGCGGCTCGAGCGCTGGTCGGCCTCCCCGACGTGCGCGATCCGTCGCGGCTCCCGACCGCCAGCCGGGAGCTGCTCCACCGCATCGCGGAGGCCGGCGGCGTGCTCGTCGTCCCCTCGCTCCCGGCCGGGCTCGAGCCGCTCATCGCGCGCGGCGTGGTCTACGCGCGCAAGACCGACGAGGGCATCGAGCTCGTGCTCCCCGCGGCGTTCCTGGTCCAGCTGAAGAGCTGGGAGAGCGAGGACCCGCGGGCGATCCGGGCGCTGCTCGCGCAGGCGCCCTTCGAGACGATGAGCGCGATCGCGACGCACTACCTCGGCCGCCCCGCCACGCCGCCCATCGCGCTGTCCCTCGAGGTCGCCTGGGAGACGCTGAGCGATCCGGACCGGCTCCGCGAGGAGATCGATCGCCTCGCGCCGGTCGAGCGCCGCCTGCTCGAGGCGATCGAGTCCGTCGGCGGCGAGGTCGACACGCAGGAGCTGCTCGATCTGGAGCGGGAGCCGATGCGCCTCCGCAGCGCGAGCGGGGTGACGGCGAGCCGGCGCGGCGCTGGCTTCGCGCTCGAGCGCCGCGCCTTCCTCATCCCGATCCACCCGAACCGCCACGTCGTGCCGACCGAGGTCGCCGCCATCGTGGGCGCGGATCGCCGCCGGATGCGCGAGAAGCGGCGGGAGCAGATCCGGTCGTTCGTCCTCGAGGAGGACCACGCCCCGCGGCGCGCCCGGTTCGCGTCGGATCCGGGGATGCTCGCGCTGGCGCTCGCCTACTGCGTGCGCGAGCCGGGGAGCGACGTGCGCCCCGGCGTCGGCACGCCGCGGTCGCTGCTCGTCCGGCTGGGGCAGCGCTTCGGGCGGGACGTCGAGAGCGTCGCGCTCGTCGCCGCGCTGTCGCGGGCGGTCGGGCTCTGGGACGCCTCGGCCGCGTCGCCGGCCACGCCGCCCGGCTCGCTCCAGGTGCAGGAGCTGACGCCGCTCCTGTTCACGACATGGCGCCGTGGCGGCGCGTGGGATGAGGCGCGCGCCGAGCGGGAGGTGCTCCGGGTCGCGTCCGACAACCGCGACGCGAGCCCGATCGGCGCGCTCCGCGAGATGGTGCTCGACGCGCTGCACGACCTCGGCGAGGGCCGCTGGGTGCCGTGGCAGTCGCTGCAGGGCTACCTCGCGGCCGACGAGCGGATCGCCGGGGTCGAGCGGCTCGTCCGCCGCTGGGCCGAGCGCGCCTCGGTCGAGGCGCCGGAGGTCCCCGAGATCACGCGGCGGATCGCGCTGGAGTCGCTGCCGGCGCTCGGGATCATCGACCTCGGCGGGGCCGAGGACGTGGCCAGCGCGGATCTGGCGCTCCGGCTCACGCCGCGCGGGCGGGCGCTGCTCGCCGGCTCGGCGCCGAGCTCGGACAACGGCAAGAGCAAGTTCGTGGAGGCGCACGCGCTGCGCGTCGGCGCGAGCGCCAAGGTCTCGGCCGTGCTCGGGCTCTCGGCCTTCGCCGAGATCGGGCGCGTCGGCGATCAGGTCGATCTCCTGCTCACCCCGCCGTCGATCGCGCGCGCGCTGTCCGTGGGGCTCGACAGCGACGCCTTGCGCTCGCGCATCGAGGCGGTCGCTCCGCTGCCGGACACCATCTCGCGCATGCTCATCCAGGCGAGCGTCGTCATCGGCAAGGCGAGCTTCGTCGGCGCCTCCGGCTTCCTCTGGATCGAGGATCCCGAGATCCGCGAGCTGCTCCGCACGCGGAGGCCCGCGGCCGAGATGTTCGTCGATCCGTCGCCCCCCTCGGGCTTGCTGATCGAGGCGGGGGTCGATCTGGAGCGCCTCATCCGGCGCTGCCGCGCGCTCGGCGTCGAGATCGAGGCCGATCTCGGCAACCTCAAGGCCACGCGGCAGACGCCGGCGCACGGCACCGAGGGGCCGCACCGGACCTCCTCGACGGCGAACATGCGCCGCTCCCGGACCCCGCCGGCGCGCACCCGCTGAGCTCGCTGTCAACCTCCATCGACCTGGCGCGGCCGCGGGTCGATGCCGGTCCTGAGGCAGCGGCAGTGAGCGTCCGCGCCCGCTCGCCGCGGGCGCTGCGCCCGAGAAACGTCGGGGCGATGCGCCCGCGGTGCGTCATGAGCCCAGGCAGGACCTGAATCGCGCTCGCTTCCACCTCTTTCGCGCGCTCCTCCCACCTCGGAGGCATTTTTTCGCAACGCTTTGCATTCCTGCGGCGTGAGGGGAATCGCTTCGGAGAAGCGCGACGTGTATACCTTAGCTCGATGGCGCGCTCCTCTGGTGAGCCGGACTCGACCGAAGGGGAGGACTCCGTCGGCCCGGAGACGGCTGCGTTCCCGCTCGGCGCGGGGGAATCCAAGGCCGACAACGTCTACACGATCGCGCCTGGCACCGTCATTGCGCGCAAGTACCGCGTCGAGCGGACGATCGGCCGCGGGGGCATGGGGCTCGTGGTCGAGGCGCTGCACCTCGACCTCGATACGCGCGTCGCGATCAAGTTCCTGCTCCCGGAGTTCATGTCGTACACCGAGGCGGCCGAGCGGTTCATGCGCGAGGCGCGCACGGTCGCCAAGCTGCAGACGCACCACGTCGTGCGCGTGCTCGACGTCGCCGCGCTGGACAGCGGCGAGCCGTACATGGTGATGGAGCTCCTCGACGGCGTGGACCTCGCCGGCCACGCGCACGAGGCGGGCACGCTCGCGATCGGCGAGTGCATCGATCACATCGTCCAGGCGTGCGAGGCGCTCGCGGAGGCGCACGCGCTCGGGATCGTCCACCGCGATCTGAAGCCGGCGAACCTGTTCCTCACGAAGCGCCCCGACGGCGCCCCGCTCATCAAGGTGCTCGACTTCGGCGTCTCGAAGATCCTCACCGGCGACACGGGCAACGTCTCCCTCACGCAGACGACCACGATCCTCGGGTCGGCGCTGTACATGTCGCCCGAGCAAATGCGCTCGTCGAAGAGCGTCGATCCGCGCACCGACATCTACGCGCTCGGCGTGTGCCTCTTCGAGATCATCGGCGGCAGGCCGCCGTACGTCGCCGACAGCTTCCCCGAGCTGTGCGCGAAGATCTACACGTCGCCGCCCGAGGCGCTCCAGGATCTCCGCCCCGAGGTGCCGGAGGGCCTCGTCGAGGTGATCGAGAAGTCGATCGCGCGCGAGCCGGAAGATCGCTTCCAGACGATCGCGGAGTTCGTGCAGGCGCTCGCGCCGTACGCCGCGCCGGGGACGCGCACGACCATCGCGGGGATCCTCCGCCAGCACGCCGCGGAGCTCGATCTGCCTCCGCCGGCCTCGCGCGCGGCGATGTCGCGGACCATGTCGCGCGCGTCGCGCACGAGCAGCGGCGGCCCGTCGGTGACCGACAAGGCGGCGCGCACCGCCGGCTCTGCGCCCCCGGCGGAGGAAGAGGCCCCGCGCCGCGGGCGCACGCTGCTCTACGTGGGGGTGGGGGCCGTCGCCGTGGCCGTGGGCGCGTGGGGCGCGCTCTATTTCCAGCGCAGCCAGCTCGGCATCGGAGCGGGAGACCCGGCCCCCCCGGCGGCCGCGTCTGCGCCGGGAGACACCGCGACGCCCACTGATCTGGCGCCGCCGTCGCCCCAGCCGACGGACACCGCCGCCGCGACCCCGAAGGTCGTTCCCGCGGGCGATCCGGAGGCCGCCGACGCGGGCGCGAGCGCGTCGAGCGCGAGCGACGCGGGGGCAGCGGACGCGGGCGCCGCCGACGCGGGCGGCAGCGCGACCGAGGCCGCGGCCGACGGTGGGGCCGGGCCGTCCGCCGCGGGCACGGCGGCGGCGAGCGCTGCGCCGGGCAAACCGCAGCGCGGGAGCGCGGGCGGGCGAGGGCGCCCGCGCACGACGGGGGCGACCGACTCGGCGCCGGCCAGCAATCCCGAGCCGGCGCGCCCCGTCTCGACCGTGAACAGCGATCTCTCGATGGAGACGTGCTTCGCGACGATGCCCGACGGCACCAAGAAGGTCATCCCCTGCAAGTGACGCGCGCCCGCGCGTCGATCACGCCGGCATCGCGGCCGGATCCCTCAGGATGGCGCCGGTGAAGCCCGGGCGCAGGTAGAAGCCGCGCGGCAGCGCCGCGATCAGCTCGCCGTCGCGCCCGAACGCGAGCGTCCTCGCGCGCCCGCTCGCGGCCTTGGGCCGCACCTGGAGCCAGCGCCCCGCGTGCGCGGTCAGCCCCTCGACGGCGCCGATGCCGATGAGCCCCATGAGATCCTCGAAGTCCGCGCGCAGGACGCGCTCCTGCGCCTCCGTCGGGCGCCAGAGCCGCGGGGCGCCCAGCCGCCGCTCCTCGCTCGGCACGCCCGGCGCGGCGACGATCGGCACCCAGAGCACGTGGGCCAGCTTCGCGCGGGCGCGCGACGTCTCCCACTCCGCGCGATCGGCGTCCGAGAGCGAGATCGAGCAGACGAACGTCGACTCTTGCGGCGCCCCGGCCCCGTCGACGGGGATCGTCTTCAGCTCGATGCCGAGGTGGGGGAAATCGGGCCTCGACGTCGAGCCGGCGGTCGCGCCGAGCGCGCGCTCGACGAGCGCGCCGGCGGCCCCCTTCGTGCGCACGCCGCCGCGGGGCACCGCGCGCCCGAGCGCGCGCGCCAGATCCGCGAGCGTCAGGCCGGCGAGCGCGGACGCCCGGCATCGGAGCTCGGCTTCGTCGCGAGGCGGTTCCAGCGCGGGGATCAACGACGCCGCCCTTAGAGCATCGCGCGGCGCGACTCCAGCGATCCGACGCGCTCGAGATAGGTTGGCCGCCGGGGTGCGCCGGAACGTCGATGAACATCGAGCAGCGCTGACCCGGGGGCCATGGCGGCCTTGATACGCGGCCCCCCCGAACGCGCCGCCAAGAGAGAGCCTACCGCCGAAATCCGACCTTGCGCCCACAGGATTCGGAGGAAAAAGATGTCAGGAATTTCCTGTATGATTTTTCCGGGATCCTCCGGCGGCTTGCCGCGGAGCCCGCCCGTCGTCGACCGGCCACCTCATGTCGGCGAGCTGGCCCGTGATGCGCAGGAGCATCTCGCGCAGGGACGTCGCGGTCGCGCGGTCCTGTGGGTTATGTCGTAGACATGCGTACATGAACGCCGCGACGTCGGCGGTCCTCGGGTCGTCGGCGAGGCGTTTGACCGGCGCTGGGAGCCCGTCGTGCGTGATGTGCGCCGTGATGAGGGCGACCTCCGTCGGCGCGTCGAACAGCGTCTTGCCGGTGAGGATCTCGTAGGCGAGGCAGCCGAAGCTGTAGATGTCGGCCGTGAGCGGGGTCGCGGTGGCCCCGGGCGGAACGACGCCCCAGATCTCGGGGGCGCCGTAGCAGCCGGTGGCGCAGCCGGGCCGGATGTGGCGGCCGGCGAGGCCGAAGTCGACGAGCACTGGCTCCCGCCCCCCGCGCAGGATCACGTTGGTCGGCTTGATGTCGAGGTGCCCGACGCCGACCGCGTGCATGGCCTCCAGCCCGGCGAGGACGCCGTCGAGCAGCGCCACCGCGCTCCGCGAGGTGAGGCCCCGCGCGTCGAGCAGCTTGTCGCAGCGGATGCCCTCGATGAGCTCCATCACCAGGATCGGCTTCGGGCGGGCGCCCGCGTCGAACGTGACGAAGCGGGCGATGTTCGGGTGATCGGGCAGCGAGAGGAGCGCGCCCGCCTCCTCCCGGAACAGGCGGAGGAAGTCCGCCTCCGAGACGCTCCGGGCCGCCGTGTGATCGTACTCGGGCACCTTGAGGGCGAAGCGCTCGGCCGACGGATCGTGCCGCTCCTCGGTGCGGGTGACGACGAACACCGTGCCGAGCGAGCCGCCGCCGAGCTGGCGGTGCACGTAGAAGCCGCCGAGCGTGCGGCGGCTCGGCAGCCACGCGGGCAGCGGCTGCTCGGACCGGGCGACCCCGCCCGGCGCGCTCGGCCGCCGCACCGGGAGCTGCATGACACGCGGCACGACGAGGGCGACCACGTCGGCGAGCGCGCCCGGGATGCTCGCGCGCGCGGCCGAGACGAGCGCCTCGACGGGCGCCGCGACGCTCGCCTCCGCGTCCGCTTCCTCCTGCAGCGCGACCTCGATCGCGAGGCGCAGCGGCTCGGCCGCGCCGGAGGGCGGGGAGGGCGGGTGGTCGCCGCAGCGGCGGCGGGCGCCGGCGGTCAGCTGCCCGAGGCGCGTCAGGGCGTCCTCCAGGGCGCTGAGCGGCGAGGCGTCCGCGTCGCCGTCGCCCGCCGCGGTGAGCGCGCTGAGCGCGCGGGCCGCGTTCAACGCCCCGAGCGCGCGCGCGAGGCGGGCGAGCGCGCCGCGGACGATCTCGGTGCGCTGCGACGCGCCCGCCGGCAGCGCCGTGACGAGCGCGTCGAGGGCGGCGATGCGCTCGAGCGCCGCGCGCGCGCGCTCGGCCTCGGCGAGCTCCGCGTCGAGCGCCCCCTTCCGCGTCGACCGGAGCGACACCGCGGCCTCCTCGTCGTTCGGCGCGCGCGCGCCGCCCTCGCGCCCGCCGCGCGCGAACCGCGCGTAGGCGCGCAGGAGCTGGGCGACGTCCGGGTGCATGCTCGCCTGGCCGAGCACGTCGAGGTCGTCGGGGTCGCCGCCGCGCATCGCGGCGTGCAGGAAGATGTCGGCCGCGTCGGCCGCGCCCTCGCGCACGAGCGCGTCGAGGCCGCGGGCGACGGACGCGGCGATGGCGCGGCGGAGCGACGAGCCGCGGTCGGCGCGCAGCCGGTCGAGCAGCACGCCGATGGCGCCGGTCCAGCGGGAGAGCACGCGCGCCTTGAGCTCCGGCTCGCCGCCGAAGTCGGTGCTCTCGCCGTCGATCAGGTGGATGAGCGCGCGGAGGTTGCGCTGGTGCACGGTCACGTGCAGCGGCGGCGAGGCGCTCGAGCCGGGCCGCGCGGCGGACCCCTCGGCGCGGAGCAGCCACCGCGCGAGCCGCTCGTCGAGGTCGTCCAGCGAGGCGACGCCGGTCGAGTCCTCGCTCGGCCGGCGGTTCAGGAGCAGGAGGCCCTTCAGCAGGCCGGAGCCGAGCAGCTCGGCGTCGAGCTCGCGCACGAGCCCCACCGCGGCCCTGCGCGCCGCGGCGCTCTGCGCGTCGTCGAGATCGCAGAGCTCGATCTCCTCGAGCGCGCCCACGACCTCGGCCGCCAGGGCGTACGCCTCGAGCGCGCGGCCGTGCGCCTCGCGCGGCCCGGTCTCGACGAACGCCGCGACGGCGCCGTCGAGCGCGCCGCGCAGCAGCGCGACCCCGGCGCCGTCCATCGAGAGATCGCGGTGGACGACGCGCGCGAGCGCCGCGAGGCCGTCGTCGCGGGCGTGCGCGCTGGGCGGCGCATCGATCGCGTCCTCGAGCGCGCGCGCGCACCGCGCCGCCGCGCGGGCGCCGAACGGCTCCCCGCGGCTCGTCACGCCGCGCAGGTCGCGCCGGAGCTCGACGATCGCCTCGGCCGTCGCCATCGGGGCCGCGCGCGCGATCTCGTCGAGCAGCGCGTCGGCGGCCTCGGGCTCCGCGTCGGCCGCGACGGGGAGCCCCCACACCATCGCCGTGGCGATGCCCGGGTCCTGCGCGAGCAGCGGGCTCCGGAGGAGCTCGACGGCGCGGCCGAGCGCGCCGTCCGGATCCACGGCGGCGCTCGCGGCGAGCGACGCGGCGCCGCGCCGCCACTCGGTGGGGGAGAGATCGTGGGCGAGCAGGCCGCGCACCTCCTCGGCGAAGTCGGGCAGCACCCCCGCGAGCAGGCCGCGCGCCGCGGCGACGTGGCGCCACACGAGCGGCTCGCGATCGGCGAGGAGCGTCTGCCACGCGAGCGCGATCCCGTCGGCGCTGCGGTCGAGATCGCGCCGGCGCCCGTCGCTCACGTTGCGGAAGAGCCGGAGCGGGAGGTCGTCGCCCTGCATGGCCCGGCGGGTCGCCTCGCGGGCGGCGCGCTCGAGGAGGCGCGCGGCGAGGCGCCGCTCCGGCAGGGAGCCGGTCGAGGGCGCCGCGATCCAGTCGCGCGACAGCTCGCGCCGCGAGGCGAGCAGCAGCGCGAGCGGATCGACCGGGATGTCCGTGCCCGCGGGGAGCCAGAGCGAGAGCATCACGCGGGCGCGGATGCCGGCGCCGGAGAGGCCACGGGCCGAGCCGGCCGCCATGCGCGTGGCGAGGGCGACGAACGTCGCCGCGTTGCCGGCGTAGAGCTGGTTGAGCACGCGCCGGCCGAGCTCCCGCCGCTCGGGCCCGAGCGGCAGCGCGCCGGCGATCTCGTAGAGCGCCACGCTCGCGGCGGCCGGCGCGAGCCAGCTCAGATCGTCGAGCAGCCCGTCCGCCATGGCGGTCTGGACGCTCCGGAGCAGGCCATCCGGGCTGAGGGAGTCGAGCGGGGTCGAGCCGTCGAGCGCGTCGACGAGCGCGAGCGACGCGATCGTCTGCCGGAAGAGCGCGCGCCGGACGTTCGGGTCGTCGTGGGACGTGAGATCGACGAGCCCTTCGAGGTATTCCGCGCGCGGTCGCATCGACAGGTGGCGCAGTCTAGCGCGACGGCGCGCCGGCCCCCCTCCCACGCCGCCGCAATCCTCGCGCGTCATGGAACCTCCCACCTCGATCCGGAGCGCGCGCGCTCCGCCGGGCTCCGATTGAGCCACCTCCCCCTACGATGATCGGACCGGCCGGGGGCGCGCCCTCGCCGCGCTTTCCGCGGAGTCGCCCGGGGTGACCACGTTGTGGACGAGGCCGGCGCGCCGGCGCCGTCGTCGCGCGACGCGCGGGCGGCCCGGGACCTCTCGGGCCCGGCCGCCTCGGCCGTTGGCGGGCGCGACAGCGCGCTCGGCCCGCGCTGCGCGCTCGCCGAGGACGCAACCGGGCGCACTGGGCGAGCGCGCAGCGCGGGACGGCGCGGATCGAGCGGGTGGAAGTGAACCTCGAAGTGGGTTAAGCGGGACCGCGCGCGGAGCCCGCCGCCCTGCGCGTCCGTCGCGCGGGGGCCGCGCCGAAGAGCTGGAATGCAGGGAGACGTGGAACAGCAGGGCTTCTCGTTCGACCTCGGCGCGCTCCGCGCGGCGTACGCCCGCTTCCTCGCGCCCGTCGAGGGCGCGGCGCCGCGCATCCTGCTCACGGGCCATTCCCATCAGGCGTGGCCCGACGTGGCGCGCGACGCGCTCGCCGCGTGCTTCGACGACGCCGCGCGGCTCGTCGACGACAAGTGGGACGACGCGGTGTTCCCGAAGCGCGCGGCGGTCGGGGCGGCGATCCTGGAGCGGATGGGCTTCGATCGCGGCGACGACATCGCCTTCGGCCAGAACACGCACGAGCTCGTCTACCGGCTGATCTCGTCGCTCCCTCGGCGCGATCGTCCGCGGATCGTCACCACCGACGGCGAGTTCCACTCGCTCCGGCGCCAGCTCGCGCGCCTCGCCGAGGACGGCGTCGAGGTCGCGTGGGTGAGCGTCGAGCCGCGCCACGCGCTCGCCGATCGGCTGCTCGCCGCGCTCGTGCCGGGCACCTCGATGCTCGCGATCTCGGCCGTGCTCTTCGAGAGCGCCACGGTGGTGCCGCGCCTCGACGAGATCGTCGCGCGCGCGGCCGAGGTCGGCGCCGTGCCGCTCGTGGACGCCTATCACGCCTTCAACGTCGTCCCGATCGCGTGGGGGAGCGCGACGCCTCACGTCTTCGCGGTCGCGGGCGGCTACAAGTACGCGGCGATGGGCGAGGGGCTCTGCTGGATGCGCGTCCCGCGCGGCTGCGCGCTGCGCCCGGCCTTCACCGGCTGGTTCGCCGACTTCGGCGCGCTCGCGGGCGGCGGCGGCGTCGGGTACGCGCCCGGGGGCGCGCGCTTCGCGGGCTCCACGTTCGACCCGTGCGCGCTCTACCGCGCCGCCGCCGTGCTCGATCACTGGGATCGCTTCGGGCTCACCGTCCCGCGGCTGCGCGCGATCTCGCTGCGGCAGACCGGGCGCGTGCTCGGCCACCTCGACGCCGCGGGCCGCGGCGGCGACCTCGTCTCGCCGCGCGAGCCCGAGCGGCGCGGCGGCTTCGTCGCCGTCCGCGCCGCGCGGGCGGGCGACGTCGTGCAGCGCCTCCGCGCGCGCGGCGTGCTCGTCGACGCGCGCCGCGACGTGGTCCGCATCGGCCCGGCGCCGTACCTCACCGACGCCGAGATCGACGCCGGCGTCGCCGCCCTCGTCGAGGAGCTCGACCGCTAGCTCCGCCGCCGACGGACGCTCGTTCCATCCCATCCCCTCGACCCCGCCTTCGCCTTGATCCCGGCGTACAGGCCACGCTATTTTCTGAATATGACTATCAAGTTCACGCGCGGCCGGTGGACGCTCGCCATCCTGTGCCTGGCTGCCGTGCTGCTGCGGGCGCCGCTGGCCCGCGCGGATCAGGGCGATCCGCCGGAGGTCGAGGCGCAGCGGCTCGTGCACATCCTCGGCTACATCGGCGCTGACTACGGCGGCTCCGTCGCGAACGGGGTCGTCACGGTGCCCGACGAGTACGCCGAGCAGCTGTCCCTCGCCGCGGACGGCGCGAAGATCGCGGCGCGCATCCAGCCGTCGATCCCGGCCGGGCGCGAGTTCGATCTCGCGGCGCGCATCGCGAAGCTCCGCGAGCTGCTCGATCGGAAGGCGCCGCCCGCGGACGTCGTCGCCCTGATCGCGGGGCTGCGCGCCGAGCTCGTCGGCGCCTTCCAGATCGAGGAGGCGCCGCGCGCCGCGCCGAACGCGGCGCGGGGCAAGAGCCTCTACCTGGAGCACTGCGCGACGTGCCACGGCGAGACCGGGCGCGCGGACACCGCCCGCGCGGCCACGTTCACGCCGCGCCCCGTGAACTTCCACGACCCCGAGCGCGGCGAGGCGATCGCCCCGTACCGCGTCGTGAGCACGGTCCGGTTCGGCGTCGACGGGACGGCGATGGTCCCGTTCAACTTCCTCTCCGACGCCGACCGCTGGGATCTCGCCTTCTACGTGCTGGCCCTGCGCCACGCGGGCGTCGCGCCGGCGCCGGCGGGCGTCGCGCCGGCCTTCACGCTCGCCGAGCTCTCGGCGCGCACGGACGCCGATCTGCGCGAGGAGCTCCGCAGCGCCGGCGTCCCGGCCGACGCCGAGGCCGCGGTGCTCGCGGATCTGCGGCTCCGCGCGCCGTACGAGGATCGCGCCGCCCGCTCCCCGCTGGGCCTCGTGCGCGTGAAGATCGAGCGCGCGCGGCAGGCGATCGCGCGCGGAGAGCGCGACGCGGCCCGCGGGCACCTCATCGACGCGTACCTCGAGGGGATCGAGCCGATCGAGGCCCCGGTCCGCGCCGCCGACGCCTCGCTCGCCGCGGCGCTCGAGGCCCGCAGCATGGAGCTCCGCGGCCAGCTCGAGCGGGGCGCGTCCCCGGCCGAGATGGGCGCCGCGATGGACGCGCTGCTGCGCGACGTCGGCCGCGCCGAGTCGCTCCTGTCGCCCGCGTCGGCGCCGAAGAGCTTCGCCTCGACGGCCCTCTCGAGCGCGGGCATCATCCTGCGCGAGGGGGTCGAGGCCGCGCTCCTCATCGCCGCGCTCCTCGGCCTCGCCGCCCAGGCGGGGCTCGCGGACAAGCGGCGCTTCGTGCACTTCGGCTGGATCACCGCGATCGGGCTCGGGATCCTCACGTGGATCGCCTCGGCCCGCCTCGTCGCGATCTCCGGGGCGCAGCGCGAGCTCATCGAGGGGGTGACGGCGCTCCTCGCCACGGCGGTGCTCTTTTACGTGAGCTACTCGCTCCTCGCGAAGCGCGAGGTCGCCCGCTGGATGAAGTTCTTGAAGCAGCAGATCTCCCCGCGGCGCGCGGCGCTCTCGCTCTTCGGCGTCGCGCTGCTCGCCGCGTACCGCGAGGCGTTCGAGACGGTGCTCTTCTACCAGGCCCTGCTCGCCTCGAACGCGTCCGCGAGCGCGGCCGTCGCGGGCGCCGTGGTGGGCGCGGTGGTGCTCGTCGTGCTGGTCGCGGCGTACACGCGCGCCGGCAGGTTCGCGCCCCCGCAGGTCTTCTTCCGCATCTCCAGCTACCTCCTCTACGCGCTCGCGGTCATCTTCGCCGGGCAGGGCGTGGCCGCGCTCCAGATGGCCGGCAAGGTGCCTGTCCACGCGCTGCCGTTCGGCAGCGTGCCCGCCCTCGGCATCTTCCCGACCGTCGAGACGCTGGGAGCGCAGCTCGTGCTGCTGATCCTCGCGCTCGTCGGCATCCTCGCGGAGCGCCGCCACGCGAACGCCACGCCGAAGCCGCCCGCGCCGCCTGCGCAGATCGCCCCCGGCCCTGCCGCCTGACCGTCGCCGCCGCCGCGGCGTCCTCGCCGCGGCGCTCAGGGTTCGCTGTGGACGCGCGGCGCCTCGGGGTACAGCGACCGGAGCCCGCGCCACGCGACGGCGGTCGCGCTCTCCGCGGGCTCGGCGAGATCCCACTCCAGGTAGAGCTTGTCGCCGTCGTAGCAGCCGAAGCTCGTCGACAGGCAGAGCATCGGCTCGCGCTCGATCGCGTACCCGGAGCGCGCGACGTCGTGCCCGAAGACCGCCACGCGAGCGTCCGGGTCGAGCGCGCGCAGAAAGGCGTAGGCGCGCTCGCTCGAGGTGCTCCGCGCCCAGAGCAGCGCGCCGAGCGTCCCCTGCAGGCTCATCTCCGACAGCGGCACGTCGAGGAAGCCGTCGAGCGGGAGCCGGTCCAGGTCCTCCCGGCTCTGGATGCGGGCGTGCGGCGCGGCGTGGAGCATGACCAGCCGGGCCGCGCGTGCGACGGCGACGAACGGCCATCCGCGGAACCAGCTCCGCATCGCCAGCGTGTCCTCCGGACCGAGGAGCTCCTCGAGCCGCTGGGCCTCGTCTGGAAAGAACTTCGCCACCACCGGACCCCCCACGTGCGCGTGCTCGTGGTTGCCGAGCAGGTAATGGACCCTGCCCGGGTGCCGGTCCGCGAGGCTTCGCGCCTTTTTCAACAAGGTCACGGAATCGCCTCGGTAGAATGAACCCAGGTAGTCGGGCCATTCACCCTCGTCGAGCTCGGGCCCGTGGACCAGGTCGCCCGTAATGACGAGCACCGCCCCGTCAGGGCCGGCCGCCGCCTGCTCGAAGATCTCGGCGATCCGCTCGAAATCCGCGACATTGCCCTGAAAGTCGGTGGCGACGATCAGTCTGCCCCGCTCAGGGAGGTCGACGACACGCTGCACGTCTCCAGCATAGCCGAACGTCCCTGCCTTCGCCTCGCGCGAACTGAGCCCGAGCCGCGGCGCCGCGCCGGCCGGTTGCTGATTCACTTGCAATCCGCCAGATCGTCCAGATTCGTTGCAATACTACAGCGGCACTGTCCCTTGGCGGGGCATCTCGCTCGGGCTAGGCTCCGAGCTGTATGCAAAACCGGAATCTTTCAGCGTGGGTGGACGAGGTCGCGCGCCAGACGCGGCCCGATCGCGTCGTCGTGTGCGACGGCTCCGAGGCGGAGAACCGGGCGCTGATCCAGGGGATGCTGAGCGACGGCACGCTCATCGCGCTCAACGAGGAGAGGTACCCCAACTGCTATCTTCACCGGAGCGACCCGACCGACGTCGCCCGGACTGAGCACCTCACGTTCATCTGCACGCGCGATAGAGAGGATACGGGCCCGACGAACAACTGGATGTCGCCGGAGGAGGCCTCGCAGCGGGTCGGGCGGCTGTTCGACGGGGCGATGAAGGGGCGGACGATGTTCGTCGTTCCGTACCTGATGGGCCCCGCGGGGTCGCCGTCGGCGAAGGTTGGAGTCGAGATCACGGACAGTCCGTACGTCGTCGCCAACATGAGGATCATGACCCGGATGGGCCGGGTCGCGCTCGAGGCGCTCGGCGGCTCCGAGGACTACTGCCGGGGGCTGCACTCGCTCGGCGACCTGAGCCCGGAGCGCCGGTTCGTGTGCCACTTCCCCGCGGAGCGGCTCATCTGGAGCATCGGCTCCGGGTACGGCGGCAATGCGCTGCTCGGGAAGAAGTGCTTCGCGCTGCGCATCGCGAGCACGATGGCGCGCGACGAGGGCTGGTTCGCGGAGCACATGCTCATCCTCGGCCTGGAGGACCCGGAGGGCCGGGTGACGTACATCTGCGCGGCGTTCCCGAGCGCGTGCGGGAAGACGAACCTCGCCATGCTCGTGCCGCCGGCGTCGCAGAAGGGCTGGAAGGTGTGGACGGTCGGCGACGACATCGCCTGGCTCCGGATCGGCCCGGATGGCCGGCTGTGGGCGATCAACCCCGAGGCCGGCTTCTTCGGCGTGGCGCCCGGGACGAGCTCGAGGACGAACCCGAACGCCCTGGCGACGCTGGCCCAGAACTCGATCTTCACGAACGTGGCGCTCACGCCGGAGGGGACGCCGTGGTGGGAGGGCTTCGACGGCCCGGCGCCGCCGGTGCTCACCGACTGGAGGGGTCGCCGGTGGACGCCGGACAGCAAGGAGCCGGCGGCGCACCCGAACAGCCGGTTCACGTCGCCGGCCCGCCAGTGTCCGTCGATCTCGCCGGCGTTCGACGCCGCGGCGGGCGTGCCGATCTCGGCCATCGTCTTCGGCGGCCGGCGCGCGCGGCTCGCGCCGCTCGTCTGCGAGGCGCGCGACTGGGCGCACGGGGTCTACCTGGGCGCGACGATGGCCTCCGAGACGACCGCCGCGGCCACGGGCCAGGTCGGGGTCGTCCGCCGCGACCCGATGGCGATGCGCCCGTTCTGCGGATACAACATGGGCGATTACTTCCGGCACTGGGTCGAGCTCGGCCACGGGCGCCCGGGGTTCCCGAAGATCTTCCACGTGAACTGGTTCCGCCAGGGCGCGTCGGGCAAGTTCCTCTGGCCCGGCTTCGGGGAGAACCTCCGCGTCCTGCGCTGGATCCACGGGCGCGTGAACGGGAAGGCGCAGGGGCGCGAGACGCCGGTCGGGATCATGCCGGCCGACGGTGAGCTCGATACGAGCGGCCTCGACCTGAACGCGGAGGCGATGCGCGAGCTCTTCGCCATCGACCGCGACGCGTGGCTGGAGGAGGCGCGCGACCGCGAGGCGTTCCTGGAGTCGTTCGGCGCGCGCATCCCCGAGGCGCTGCTCCGGCAAAACCGGGACCTCGTGGCCCGGATGCAGGCGTGAGCTAGCGCCGCCCCCGAGCGGACCACCCATCCCCCACACCCATCGCGAGGTCCGGAGCGGCGTCGAGCACGCCGCTCTAAGGACGAGCTCGTCCGTTCTGTGCTGAGGACGGTCGGGAATGTCTTGACGCCGCTCCAGGTTGGCCCACACAGTTCCTTCAAAGAATTTTGAAACTTTCATGAGCCCTCCCAACGACATCCAGCGCCAGGCGGAGCTGCTCGCGGCGGAAGCGATCGGCGACGTCATCGAGCACTGGGGCTTCCGCCGCGTGCTCGGGCGGATCTGGACCGTCCTGTTCATCGCCGGCGGAGCCCTGTCCGCCGCGGAGATCGGCGAACGGCTTCAGGTTTCGTCCGGTGCGATGAGTATGTCGCTGACAGAATTGCAAAGGTGGGGTGTAGTACGAAGGGTATGGAAACCGGGAGAGCGGAAGGAGTTCTTCGAGGCCGAGACGGACTTCTGGAAGATGATTTCCAAAGTGTTCGCCGAGCGCGAGCGGCTCATCGCCGACTCCGTGAGGGAACGCCTCGAGCGCGCGTCGGCGTTGCTCGAGAGCCTGCCTCCCACCGACGCCACCCGGTTCAGCCTCGACCGGGTGGAGCGGCTCCTCTCGTTCGTGATCGTCGCGCAGACGGCGCTCGACGGGTTCATCAAGAGCAGGACCGTCGATTTTTCGCGGTTCGGGGACCTGGTCCGGTTCCCCATCCGGGCCGTTCGGTCCCGGCGAGGCGCCTAGCGGGCGCGTGATTTCGGAGAGCTCGGACGCCACGTGGGCCCCGCGCGGTGCGGGGAGCGCGGGCGCTCGTGCTTCCAGGTGGAGATGGGATGACTGCGACAACAACGTTTACTGGGACGGTCCAGCGGAGCGATGTCGTCTCGAGCCTCGGAGGCATGTGCGCTGGGCGAGGGCTCGACACGCTCGCCGCGCGCCTCGCGGAGCTCAGGCGCCTGCTCGACGGGGACCTCGCGGACGTGGAGCGCGAGCTCGCGAAGGTCGGGCTGGACGGCGAGACGCCGGCGCACCAGAGCGCGCGGCACCTGCTCGGGCTGAACGGCAAGCGGCTGCGGCCGATCTGCGTCGCGCTGGCCGCCCACATCGGCGGCGGCTTCAACGAGGCGGCGCGGACCTTCGCGGTGGCGGTCGAGCTCGTCCACAACGCGACGCTGCTCCACGACGACGTCGTCGACCTCGGCGACCGCCGGCGCGGCGCCGACGCGGCGCGCGTCATCTACGGCAACGCCGCCTCGATCTTCGGCGGCGACTACCTCCTGCTCGACGCGCTCTGCAAGATCCAGGCGGTGGGCATGCCCGACGTGCTCGAGCGGGTGCTCCAGGTGGTCAAGGAGATGGTCGTCGCCGAGGCGCTCCAGCTCGCGTCGCGCGGCCGCGTGCGCACGAGCACGAGCGAGTACTTCCAGATCGTCGACGGCAAGACGGCCTCGCTGTTCCGCTGGGCGATGTTCGCCGGCGCGCGCGCGGGCGGCGTGAGCGAGCCGCTCTGCAAGGCCCTCGAGGGCTTCGGCACGAGCCTCGGGGTCGCGTTCCAGCTCGTCGACGACGTGCTCGACTTCGCGGGCGATCCGGAGACGACCGGCAAGGCGCTGCTCACGGATCTGCGCGAGGGCAAGATGACGTACCCGCTGCTCCTCGCGATGGAGCGCGACCGCGAGCTCACGCCCGCCCTCGAGGCGCATTGCGCGTCGGAGGAGGCGGCGGCGCCGCCGGAGCTCAGCCGGCGCATCGCGCAGATCATGGTCGAGAAGCGGGTCGTGGACGACTGTCTGGAGCTCGCGTCCCGGCTCTGCGGGGACGCGGTGCGGAGCATCGAGCCGCTCCCGGAGAGCCCGGCGAAGGCGGCGCTGGAGGGGGTCGCGATGTCGACGCCCCGGCGGAGGCGGTGAGCGGCGATGACGGATTTACCGATGCAAGGCGGAGGGCGCGCGCCGCTCCCGCGAGCGCGCGCGGCGCGCGGAGGCAGCCGATGAGCCAGAACGTGTCCAGCCGCATCAGCGGGTTCTACAAGCGGTGCCTGGAGGACAGGCTCCGCGCGATCCAGGCGCTCGGGCTGCTCGACGAGGACGCGCTCGCGCACCTCGCGAGCGGGGGCGGGCTGCCGACGGCGGTGGCCGACCGGATGTGCGAGAACGTCATCGCGACGCACGCGCTCCCGCTGGGCCTCGCGCTGAACTTCCGCGTGAACCAGCGGGACGTGCTGGTGCCGATGGCGGTGGAGGAGCCGAGCGTCATCGCCGCGGCGTCGAACGCGGCGCGCATGGTCCGCCTGTCGGGCGGCTTCTCCGGCGAGGCGGACCCGCCGATCATGACCGCGCAGGTCCAGCTCGACGACGTGCCCGATGCGGAGGCGGCCGCGGGCCGGCTGGAGGCGGCGCGCGCGAGCCTGCTCGCGGCCGGCGACGCGGCGATCCCGAGGATGGTGGCGCGCGGCGGCGGCTGCCGCGACCTCGAGGTGCGCGTCCTGTCGGCGGAGCTCGGCGTGCTCGTCGTGCACTTCTACGTCGAGGTCGGCGACGCCATGGGCGCCAACCTGGTCGACACCGTGGCCGAGGCGGTGGCGCCGCTCGTGCAGCGCATCGCGGGCGGGACGATCGGCCTCCGGATCCTGTCGAACCTGACCGTCCGCCGCCTCGTGCGGGTGACGGCGACCGTCGCCGACGACGCGCTCGGCGGCGCGGACGTGGCGAGCGGCATCGCGCGGGCGAGCCGCTTCGCGGAGCTCGATCCGTACCGGGCGGCGACCCACAACAAGGGCTTCATGAACGGGCTTGACGCGGCCGCGGTCGCGCTCGGGCAGGACTTCCGGGCGATCGAGGCGGGCGCGCACGCGTACGCGTCGATGAGCGGCCGGTACCGGCCGATCAGCACGTGGGAGCGCGTCCAGGGCGGGCTCGTGGGCCGCGCGGAGTTGCCGCTCGCGGTCGGGACGGTGGGCGGCTCGACCGAGGTGCACGCCGGCGTGCGCGCCGCGCTGCAGCTCGTGGGCGCGAAGAGCGCGCGCGAGCTCGCGGTGGTGCTGGCCTCCGTCGGGCTCGCCTCGAACCTGGCGGCCCTGCGCGCGCTCGCGAGCGAGGGCATCCAGCGGGGCCACATGCGGCTCCACGAGCGGAAGCGCGCGCTCGCCGTCACGGCGCCGGGGGGCAGCGAGGCGGCCGCTCCGTCCAGCGACGGCAAGCGGTTCGCGCCCGAGCGGGCCGAGGCGCCGCGCGCGGTGCAGCAGGCGGAGGGCGGGACATGAGCCAGACGGATCAGGGCGAGGCGCCGCGCGGCGGGCGCCGGTTCGGCACCGGCGAGATGTTCGACGGGATCGCCGAGCGGTACGACCTCTTGAACCGGATCATCTCGCTGGGGCTCGATCAGGGCTGGCGGCGGCGCGCGGTGCGCTCGCTCGAGCTCGCGCCCGGCGCGACGGTGCTCGACCTGGCGACCGGCACCGGCGATCTCGCGATCGAGATCGCGCGGACGCACGACGTGAAGGTCGTCGGGGTCGACCCGTCGCAGGGGATGCTCGGCGTGGGCCGGCGGAAGGTGGAGGCCGCGGGGCTCGCCGGTCGGGTCGAGCTCGAGGTCGGCGACGCGGAGCAGCTGCGGTTCGGCGACGCGAGCGTGGACGCCATCTCGATGGCGTTCGGGATCCGCAACGTGCCGGACCGCGCCCGGGCGCTCCGCGAGATGGCGCGCGTCACGCGGCCGGGCGGGCGGATCGCGATCCTGGAGCTCAGCGAGCCGCGCGGGGGGATCATGAGCAAGCTCGCGCGCTTCCACATCCACACGGTGGTGCCGTACGTCGGCGGCGCGATCTCCGGGCGGGAGGAGTACCGGTACCTGCAGGACTCGATCGCGAGGTTCCCTCCGCCGGACGAGTTCGCGGAGCTGATGCGGGGCGCGGGGCTGCGCGTGCTGAGCGTGGAGCCGCTGACGATGGGCGTCGTGTGCCTGTTCGTCGCGACGCCCGAGGGGGCCTGAGGTGCGCGCGCGCGCGGGCCTGCGGAGGCGGTGATGAGCGGCTCGAACCTCCACTCGGCCTGGGCGCAGCTGTTCGTCCGCGCGCTCTCGCAGGCCGGGGTGCGCGACGTGGTCCTCTGCCCGGGATCGCGCTCCACGCCGCTCGCGATCGCGGCGATGGAGAGCGAGGAGGTGCGCTGCCACAGCGTCGTCGACGAGCGCGCCGCGGCGTTCTTCGCGCTGGGGCAGGCGCGCGTCACCGGGCGGCCCAGCGCCTTCGTCTGCACCTCGGGCACCGCCGGCGCCCACGCGCTGCCGGCGATCATCGAGGCGCACCACAGCTTCACGCCGCTCATCGCGATCACGGCCGACCGCCCGTGGGAGCTCGCCGACGCGGCGGCCTCGCAGACCATCGATCAGATGAAGCTCTTCGGGGACCACGTGCGCCACTTCGCCGAGCTCGGGCTGCCGGATCCGTCGCCCCTCGCGCTGCGCGCCGTGGCGCGCATCGCGGCGCAGGCGGCCCTGCGCGCGCTCGCCCCGACGCCCGGCCCGGTCCACATCAACGCGCGCTTCCGCAAGCCGCTCGAGCCGGTCGAGGTGGCCGGGCCCGAGCCGTGGCAGGTCGAGTGGGAGGCGCTGATGCGCCGCGCCGGGCCGCGGGTCGTGCCGGCGCGCGCCGGGGTCGACGCGCGGGCGATCGAGGAGATCGCGGCGCGGTGCGCGCGCGCCGAGCGGGGGCTCATCGTGTGCGGCCCCGCCCCGAGCCGCGAGGACGACGCCCGCGCGCGCCGCGCGGTGCTCGCGCTGTCGCGGGCGACCGGGTTCCCGGTGCTCGCCGAGGGCACGAGCCAGATCTACTTCGGGGGCGTCGTCGAGGGGGTCGTGATGCCGGCCTCGTTCGACGCGTTCCTCCGCGCGCCCGAGTTCCGCGCGGCGAACGCGCCCGACCTCATCCTCGAGCTCGGGGCCCCGCCGACGTCGGCCGGGTACGCGACCTACATCGCCGAGCACGCGGGCTGCCGCCGGTTCGTGGTGGCCGCGCACGGCTGGAACGATCCGACGAGCGCCGCGGCCGCCCTGGTCATGGCCGAGCCGACGGACGTGTGCGAGGCGCTCGCGGCGCGCCTCGCGGGGGCGGCGGTGGACCTCGGGCGCGGGCGGCGAGGCTGGGCCGCGACGTTCGCGCGCGCCGGCGAGGCCGCGGCGGCGCAGGCGGCGCGCGCGTGCGCCGGGGACGAGCTCACGGAGGGCGCGATCGCGCGGGCGGTGGCGAGCGCGTGCCCGGAGGGCTCGCTGCTCGCGATCGGCAACAGCATGCCGGTGCGCGATCTCGACACGTACTGCCCGCCGTCGGCGCGCCCGCTGCGCGTCCTGCACCAGCGCGGGGCGAGCGGGATCGACGGCCTCGTGTCGGGGGCGGCCGGCGCCCGCGCGGTCGCGGCCGCGCCGGTCACGCTGCTGCTCGGCGATCTCAGCCTGCTGCACGACCTGACCGGGCTGCTCCTCGCCGCGCGGGCGGCGGGCGACGGCGGCGCGCCGCTCGTCGTCGTGGTGGTCCAGAACGACGGCGGCCGCATCTTCGAGCACCTCCCCGTCGCCAGGCGCGGCGCCGATCTGCTCGATCGGGGCTTCACCATGCCGCAGCACCTCGAGTTCGCGCCCGCGGCGGCGATGTTCGGGCTCGCGTACGAGCGCGCCGATACCGCGAGCGGGCTCGCCGATGCCCTCGCCGGCGCGCACCAGCGGCCCGGCGCGACGCTGATCGAGGCGGTGGTGCCGCCTCACGACGGCGCCGCCCGCGTGGCGCGGCTCTGGTCCGACGTCCGGCGCGAGGTCGCCGCCCTGAGCAGCGCGCCGGCGGCGGAGGGGGCGGCGGCCGATCTCGAGCCTTCCTGAGCGGCGCGCGCGCCGAGAACCCCGAGCTTGCCGAGAGGGATCCACGGTCATGAACCAGAGCAACGCGAACAGAAGCCCCGCACCCGAGCCCCCCGCGCGCGAGGCGCCCGGCGAGGACGGCGCGCCGCGCTCGCGCGATGGCGCCCCCGTAGGCGGGCGCGGCGCCCGCGAGCAGGGGAGGGGATCGTGAGCGCGGCGGCGGCCTCGCAGGCGGCCGGCGCGGCGGCCGCGGGCGGCGTGCGCCCCGGGTCGCTCCGGGCGTGGCTCCTCGCGTGCCGGCCGGCGACCCTCACCGCGGCGCTCGCGCCGGTGATGGTCGGGACGGCGGTCGCCTACGCGCTCGGCGGCATGCGGATCGGCCCGGCGCTCTCGGCGCTCGCGGGCGCGATGCTGATCCAGATCGCCACGAACTTCGCGAACGACGTCTTCGATCACGAGAAGGGCGCCGACACGCACGAGCGGCTCGGCCCCACCCGCGCGGTGCAGGCCGGGCTGCTCACGCCGCGGCAGGTGCGCGTAGGGCTGCTCGTCACGATCGCGCTCGCGCTGCCGTTCGGGGTGCACCTCGCGCTCGTGGGCGGGTGGCCCATCGTCGCGATCGGCGTGGCCTCGATCCTCTCCGGGATCGCGTACACCGGCGGCCCGTACCCGCTCGGCTACCACGGTCTCGGCGACGTCTTCGTGTTCGTGTTCTTCGGCCTCGTCGCCGTCTGCGGGACGGCGTTCGTCCAGCTCGGCGCGGTGCCGCCGCTCGCGTGGGCGGCCGCCGTGCCGGTCGGCGCCATCGCCACCGCCGTGCTCGTCGTCAACAACGTCCGCGATCGCGACACGGACGTCGTCGCCGGCAAGCGCACGCTCGCCGTCCGCTTCGGCCGCAAGGCGGGCGTCCTCGAATACGCGATGCTCCTCGCGGTCGCCTACGCGGTGCCCGTCGCGCTCGCCGTCGGCGAGGGCCGGCGGTGGACGCTCCTCGTCTTCGCCACGTTCCCGCGCGCCGTGCGCCTGCTCCGGGTGCTGGCGACCACCGACGGCCGGCCGCTCAACGAATGCCTCGCCGGGACGGCGAAGCTGCTGCTCGCCTACGCGCTGCTCTTCTCGCTGGGCCTCGCGGCCCAGCTGCATGGGTGATGCGCGTCGCCGCCGCCAGCCTTGCGCCGCGGGCCCTCGAAGGGGCGCGCCGGGGCCTCGTGCTGTCGCTCACCGACGACGAGGGGCGCGTCGGCCTGGGCGAGGCCACGCCGCTCCCCGGCTTCTCGCCCGATACGGGCGACGATGTCGAGCGCGCGCTCGCCGAGCTGCCCGGGGCGCTCGGGGCGATCGACGTGCCCGGCGGGGACGCGGCGACGGCGGCGGCGGCCCCCGCGATCCTGCGCGCGGTCGAGCCGCTGTCGTCGCGGCTCTGCAGCCTGCCGGCGGCGCGCTTCGCCCTGGAGACGGCGCTGCTCGACCTGGTCGGCCAGCGCCTCGGGCTGCCGGCGTCGGCGTGCCTCGGCGGAGACCGGCGGCGCGCCGAGGTTCGGGTGAACGGGCTGCTCGCGACGTCGGCCGCTCTGCCGGAGATGCTGGCGAGCGCTCGCGCGCTCGTCGCGCGCGGCGTCCAAGCGATCAAGGTGAAGCTCCGCTCGCGCGGAGACGAGGGGTTCGCCCGCGATCTCGAGGCGCTGCGCGCGCTGCGGCGGGAGCACCCGTCGATCGAGCTCCGGCTCGACGCGAACGCGGCCTGGTCGCTCGCGGACGCGCCCCGCCGGCTCGCCCTCCTCGCGCCGCTCGAGCCCCGCTTCGTGGAGCAGCCGGTCGCGCCGGAGCTCCTCCACCGCCTCGGCGCGCAAGCGGTCCCGTGGGCGGCCGACGAGTCGCTCGCCGCCCCGGGCATGGCGGAGCGCCTGCTCGAGGCGGAGGGCTGCGCCGCGTTCATCCTGAAGCCGGCGATGCTCGGCCTCCTGCGCGCGCACGACCTCGGCCGGAGGGCGCAGGAGCGCGGCCTCGGCGCGGTGGTGACGCACCTCTTCGACGGCCCCGTCGCGCTCGCGGCCGCGTGCGAGCTCGCGCTCGCGCTGCCGCGGCCGCCGCTCGCATGCGGCCTCGACGCGCACGCGGGCCTCGCGGCGTGGCCCGCGATCCGGATCCCGCAGCTCCGCGAGGGCGGGCTGGTCGTGGCCGGCGATGGGCCCGGGCTCGGCGTCGGACCATGGACGGCCTGAGCCTCCTCGAGGCCGCGCGCGACCCCGCGGTCGCCGCGCGGACGGCGCTCGTCCACGGCGGCTCCGAGGCGGACGCGCCGCGCGAGATCGACGTCCCCGGCCTCGGCGTCGGCCCCGGCGGCGCCCTCCGCTTCGGCGACCTCGCGCCCGCGGTCGCGGCCGTGTGCTCCCGGCTCGCCCGCGCCGGGGTAGGGCAGGGCGCTCGCGTGGCGCTCGTCGCCCCGAACGCGATCGGGACGGTCGTGGTCCTCCACGCGCTGCTCGCGCTCGGCGCCGTCATCGTCCCGATTCACCCGCGGCTCACGGACGGCGAGGCGAGCGTCCTCGTCGACGACGCGCGCCCCGACCTCGTGCTGCGCGAGCCCGCGCTCGCCGCGCTGCTCCGCGACGCGGGGCCGGAGCTCGCCGCGCTCCGCGATCGCGGGCCGCGCTCCGCCGAGGCGGCCGGCGTCCCGCCGCCGGATCCGTCCGGCGATCTCGCGATCGTCTACACCTCGGGCACCACGGGGCGCCCCAAGGGCGCGGTGCTGCCGCGCCGCGCGTTCCTCGCCGCCGCCGCGGGGAGCGCGGCCAACCTCGGCGTGCGCGACGACGATCGCTGGCTGCTCTGCCTGCCGCTCTGCCACGTCGGCGGCCTCTCCATCGTGACGCGCTGCCTGCTCGCGCGGCGCGCCGTCATCCTCGCGCCCCGCTTCGACCCCGCGTCGGTGCTCGCCTCGATCGTCCGCGACCGCGCGACGCTGCTCTCCGTGGTGCCGACGATGCTGCTCGCGCTCCTCGAGGCCGATCGCGACAACGTCCTCGCCCGGCTGCGCGCGGTGCTGGTCGGCGGCGCGGGCGCCCCGGAGAGGACGCTCGACGAGTGCGCGCGCCGCGGGGTCCCGGCGCTCACCACCTACGGCCTCACCGAGGCGTGCTCGCAGGTCACCGTGCAGCGCCCGCGCGATCCGCGCGCCCGCGAGCTGGGCTCCGGCGCGCCGATCGCCGGCGTCGAGCTGCGCATCGAGGGCGCCGGCGGCGACGGCGTGGGCCGCATCGAGATCCGCGGCCCGGTGCTGTTCCGCGGCTATTACCGCGGCCCGGGGCGCCCGCCGGAGCTCCTGGTCGACGGAGGCGGGTGGTTCGGCACCGGCGACCTCGGCGCGCTCGACGCCGCCGGGCGGCTGCACGTCGCCGCGCGCCGGAGCGATCTCATCGTGACCGGCGGCGAGAACGTCTACCCCGCCGAGGTGGAGCAGGTCCTCGCGTCGTGCGCCGGCGTCGCGGGCGCGGTGGTGTTCGGCGTGCCGGACGAGCGGTGGGGCCACGTCGTCGCGGCGGCGATCGTCCCCGACCAGGCCGCGCCCGGCGCGCCGGCCGGCGCCGCGCTCTCGCCCGCGCTGCTCGACGACCTCGCGGCCGTCGTCGCGGCGCGGCTCGCCCCGCACAAGCGCCCGCGGCGCCTCTGCGCCGTCGCGGCGCTCCCGCTGACCGCGGCCGGCAAGCTCGATCGCCTGGGCGCGGCGGCGCAGCTCGCGGCCGCGCTCGCGCCGTTCCCGGCGCGGTAGCGCGAGAGCGCGGCGCCGGCAGCCGCGCTCGTCGCGGTCACCCGAGCGCGCGGCGCAGATCGTCCGGGAGCGGGCACGGGACGAAGCGCGCGCCGTCGATGCACACGTGCACCGTCTGCCCGACGGCGGCGATCCCGCCCGCGGTCGTCACGCGGTAGCCCACCGTGAACGAGGTGTCGCCGAGCTTCGGGGCGAGCACCTCGACCTCGATCGCGTCGCCGAACCGGAGCGGCAGCAGGTAGTCGGCCTCGGCGTGGACCAGCGGCAGCTTGATCGCGCCGCCGGCGATGAGGGCGGGCAGATCGATGCCCCGCTCCCGCAGCGCGATCATGTACGCGTCGCTGAAGTATTCGAGGACCCGCGGGTAGAAGACGATCCCGGCGGCGTCGACGTCCTGGAAGCGCACGGCGCGGCGCTCCACGGCGAGGCGGGGCGCGGTCTGCTTGAGCTCATCGACGCTGAAGGCGCGCTTCATCGCGCCGCAGGCTAGCGCAGGACGCGCCGCGCGCGTCACGAGGAGAGCGCCGCGCGCGTCACGAGGAGAACGCCGCGCCGTCACCGCCCTCCCTGCGGACCGCCGACCCGGCTCCGCGCGACGGTTCGTCCCTTTCTGCTCGCCGCCGCCCGTTTCGCGGTCCATGCTCGCCCCCGATGGCTGACCGATGTCCCGGCGGCCTCGGGGCCGGGTCCCGCAGGCTGGGCCCCGCCGCCGCGGAGGCTCGCGACACGAGCGCGGCGCGACGCCTCGCTGCCGGGGCGCCGCGCGCCCGCGGCGCGGCCTGCGCGCTCGCTTGCCTCCTGGCTGCTGGCCTCGCGGCGGCGTGCGAGCCTGCGCCGACGTCGCCCCCGGCGCCGACGCCCTCCCAGAGCCCGCCCGTCGCTCCGCTCGCGGCGCTGCCGAGGCCCGCGGTCGCGGAGACGCAGGCGCCGACCGGCGCGGCGCACGCGTCGAACCCGCTCGGCCTCCCGGCGTCCCCGATCAAGCTCGATCCAGGCCGCCGCGTCTTCACCGTCTCGGAGCGGATGCTCGCCGGCGCCAAGCTCGGGTCGACGCTCGTGCTCTACGCGGCCACCGTGGTCGGCTTCGAGGGCGATGATCTCATCGTCGAGGGGCGGGGCGGGCCGTCGTACAAGGTCCACCCGGGCTACGTCGTCCCCGTGCCCGACGCGCCGCGCCTCCGGCCCCACGAGCCGGTGCTCACGGAGTGGAACGGGGTGATGAAGCACGCCGTCGTCACCCGCTTCGTGAAAGACAAGATCGAGGTCCGCTACACCGACATGGATCCGCGGACCCCGCTCGCGCAGCTCAAGGGCGTCCGCTTCGTCGTGCAGACCGAGGGCCTCGCGCCCGGCAACTTCGCCGCATGGAAGGACGGCGAGACGTGGCGCCACGTGCTCCTCGTGTCGCGGCTCGGCGGCCCCCCGGCGGAGTCGGGCGCCGTCCTGACGTCGCTGCCCAGCAGCTCGGCCCGGTGGTTCGCCCTCGGTTACGGCGGCGCCGCCCTGCTCGCCGACGAGTCGGCGCTGCGCCCGATCCCGGTCAAGCCGCGCCTCAAGCTCGGGGCGAGCGTCTGGGCCGAGTGGGTCGGCGCGCTGCGCCCCGCGGTGGTGCAGAGCGCCGAGGAGACGGGCCTGTACACCGTCAAGTTCGAGCGCGCCGGGCGGCCGGTCACGCTCGGCTGGGGGCTGCTCACGCCGCCGCTCGAGCCGTGAGCCGCGAGGGCGCCGCGCGGGCGACCGCCCTCGGGCGACGCGAGCCCGGGCCGGACCAGCGAGCCTCCGCGCGCCGCCCACCCCGTCCGGCATAGCGGCGAGAGAGCGGCCCCGGAGGCGCGCCCCAAACCCCGCGCGAAGATGCCCGCGCGCGGCGCAGGTGCGCAACACCCTACGCGTTTTCGCCCGATATGGAGAGTGGTAAGCGCCGTAGGATGGATCTCAAGAGCGCCTGGCTGGCGACGCGCCACTGGGTCCCTTTCTCCCTCAGGACCATGGCTTACGGCACGGTGTCGCTGACGCTGGGCCCGCTCACGCCGCAGCGCTCGGCGAGCCTCTGGGCGATGCGCCGCTGGTGCCAGGCGAGCGCGCACGCGCTCGACATCGAGATCCAGGCGAGCGGCCTCGAGAACGTCCCCCCCGGGGTCTTCGTCTACTGCTCGAACCACCAGAGCGTGCTCGACATCCTGGTGCTCGGCGCGGTGCTGCCGGGCGACTTCAAGTGGGCGGCCAAGCGCTCGCTCATGAAGATCCCGTTCCTCGGCTGGCACCTCAAGCTCGCGGGCCACGTGCCGGTGGATCGCACGGTCGGCTCGCGCGCCGCGGTCGAGGCGATCGCGCGGTTCGAGCAGGTGCTCCGGAACGGCAAGCCGCTGCTCGTGTTCCCGGAGGGGACGCGGAGCGAGGACGGCGTGCTCCGGCAGTTCAAGAACGGCGGCTTCTACGCCGCCGTCCGCGCCGGCGTGCCCGTGGTGCCGGTCGCCATCGACGGCACGCACCTGCTCATGAAGAAGGGGGAGATCGACATGGGCGACGGCACGATGCGGGTCGTCCGCGTCCGGGTCGGCGCGCCGATCGCCGTGCGCCCCGACGGGCGCGAGGGAGCGCGGGTGAACGACCTGCGCGATCGCACCCACGCCGCCGTGAGCGAGCTCCTCGGGTCGATCGGCGGTCGCGTCGAGGCGCCGGCCGGCGCCGCGGCCGCCTCGGAGCCGCCGGCGGGCGGCGTCCAGACCGAGCAGGCGCCCGGCTGACGCGCCGGATCAGTCGCAGAGGCCGGGGAGCTCGTCGATCTCGGCGAGCAGATCGCCGTAGTCGTCGATGCGCCGGCCTCCGAGGAGGTCGTCGTCGAACCGGTAGAACACGCGCCGCGTGAGGGGCGTCACGCCGGCGTTGTGGTAGGCCTCCGCGTCGGTCTCCGTGTTGCCGAACGCCCACGCGGGCACCATTTCCCTCCGCTCGAAGAGCTGCTCCAGCTCCGCCGTCTTGTACTCCGCGGCCGCGTCGCCCGTCGCGCCGGTCAGGCCGAGCGTGGTGTGAACGACGCCGGGCGGGAAGCCGTAGGCCTCGAGGAAATCGCGGGTGCGCTGGACGAGCCACTCCGGCCGCGCGGTCAGGTACATCGGGCGGTAGCCCTTCTCCACGAGCCGGTGGAACGCCGCCGCGGCGTGCGGGTGCGCGTCGGGCAGCTGGCCGAGCAGGAGCGAGGTGAACTCCTCCGTCTCCGTGCCGGTCAGCGTCCCGTCGACGTCGCTCACGAACATCGGGGCGCCGCGGGGGACGACCTCGATGAAGAGATCGGCGCTCGACAGGTCGCCGCGGACGACCATGTGGATCCGGTGCCTGCCCACGCCGAGCCGCTGCGCCGCCGGGATCTGGAAGTAGACGCGGCCGCCGGCGTCGCTCACGCCCTCGACCTCGGGGTGCGTCGAGTCCGCTTCCGTCGTGGTCGCCGAGCCGAGGCGCTCCCACGCGCCGCCGCAGCCGCGGAGCAGGTAGATGTCGACCCGCTCGCCCTTCAGATCCTTGTCGGTGATCCCGTAGGCGAACTTGCCGATGACCCACTGCGGGTCATCCGGGGTCAGGAAGAGATCGCGCCCGCGGTGGTTGGGGCTCCCAGCTCCGGCGATGATGTACGACGACACGTGATCCCACGCGAGCTCCTCGCCCGGATCCGGCGGCTCGGCGTCGCACCGCAGGGGCAGGTCGCACAGGGCGCCCAGCGGCCCGCCGCCGCTCGGTGAACCGCCGCCCCCGCCGCCCGCGAGGTCGCCGCCGCGACCCCCCTGGCCGTCGTCGCCGCCGCCGTCGTCGCCCCCGCCATCGTCGTCGCCCCCGCCATCGTCGTCGCCGCCCTGGCCGTCGTCGCCGCCGCCCTGGCCATCGCCGCCGCCCTCGCTCGAGGAGCCGCCCGGCGGCTCGTCGCTCGGCGTCCACCCGAGCGTCGCGTCGGCCGATCCGCAGCCGATCGCGAGCGCTGTTGTCGCCATGACAAGAAGGATCCTGGTCTGCATCGCGCCCGAGTGTGACCGAGTCGGCCCCGTTAGAACAGCGGCCTCTCCGGCCGCCGGCGCCCCCCGCGGCGGATCGCGCTCGCCCCTTGCGCGCGGGCCTGACTCCGGGCAATCGTAGCTGCCCCAACGATGCCCAAGCCCAACCCGAAGGTGCTGCTCCGCCACGCCGGTGACTACCTCAAGGCTCACCCCGAGGAGATCGTGAGGGCGCTCCGCGGCGCGCTCGGCCTGCGCTTCGGCGTCCCGATCGATGCGCTGCGCTATCTGGCGCGGGAGCTCAGCGGCGGTAAGCGCGCGCCCAAGGACATCGTGATCGAGGCCGCGCCCCCCGGCCTGCGCCTCGCGCTCACCGTGAAGGCCATGGGCGCGCCGATCCGGGCCTCGTTCGCCGTCTACGCCGAGGAGCTCGACGTGCGCGCGGACGCCATCCGGGTCGGCCTGCGGATCGCCGACCTCAAGCTCCACGTGATGGGCGACGAGAGCTCCCCGATCGCCGGGCTTATTAACTCGGGGGCGATCGATCTCAACAAGCCCGGCAACCTCGTCTCCTTCATCCCCAACCGGCCCGCCGCGCTGATCGAGGGCAAGGACGACAGGATCACCCTGGATCTGCTCAAGATTCCCGCCGTGGGCGGCAATCCGACGGTCGCTCGGGCGCTGCGCATCTGCGCGCCGGTGCTCGGTGTTCGTGCGCTCAAGACCAAGGATGACCACCTGGACGTGCACCTCAAGGCCACCCCCTCCGGTGTCCCCGCCGCCATCGCCGCGGCGCGCGCCGGCGTCTGAGGCCCTTTCCGGTCGGGGTTGTCGCCCGCTAGACTTCACCGTACATGTCTCGGCTCCCCGAGCCCGCGCCGGCCGCGCTCTCGCTTCAGTTCCTTGCAGAGATCGCGTCCGGAGCGACCACCCGCGTTGATCTCTGCAGGTCGGTAGGTCCGCACCGGCCAGGGGAGCTGCTCGCCGTCAAGCGGCTGCACCCGCACTACGCGGAGGACGCGACGGTGGCCACCCGGTTCTTCGACGAGGTGCGCACCACCGCGGCGCTCAAGCACCCGAACGTCGTCGAGGTCGCCGGCTGGGGGACCGACGAGCAGGGCTCGTACTTCGCCGTCGAGCTCGTGCAGGGCGTGAGCCTCGCGCGGCTCATGAAGACCGTCTTCGACACGGGCGAGGTCTTCTCCGAGCGGCTCGTCGTCTACATCGGCGCGACGCTCTGCCGCGGGCTCGGCGCGGCGCACGAGCTCCGCGCGCCGAGCGGCGAGCTGCTCAACCTCGTGCACCGCGATCTCACGCCGGGCAACGTGCTCGTCGGGTTCCAGGGCGAGGTGAAGATCGCCGACTTCGGGCTCGCCAAATCGTCGCTCCGCGTGATGACCACGGCCGTCGGGGCGCGCCGGCGCGTGACGACGTACATGGCGCCGGAGCAGGCCCGCGGGGGCTCCGCCGACAGGCGCTCCGATCTGTTCTCGCTCGGCGTCGTGCTGTTCGAGCTCTTCTCGGGCAAGCACCCGTGGCCGTCGTCGAGCGACTACGAGCTCTTGCGCAACATGACGACGCAGCCCGCGGCCGACCTGCGGGAGCTCCGGCCGAAGATCGACAAGGAGCTCGTGGCGATCGTCATGGGCTGTCTCGAGCGGGACCCGGCCTCCCGCTTCCAGAGCGCGGACGAGATCTTCGCGCGGCTCGAGGGCTGGCTGCGCAGCCACGGGTACCTCGAGGGGAACGAGGAGGCGCTCGGCCGGTTCGTGCGGCGCAACGCCATGAGGCAGATGCGCTGGTTCGAGCGCGCCGTCTCCGGCGGCTTCGCCGGGATGGCCAAGGCGCCGCGCCCCTCGCTCTCGGCCGCGACGGCGATCCCGCGCCGGCCCGCCGCCGCGCGGGACAGGGGGGCGAGCGTCCCCGACCGGCTCCGCCCGAACGGCGCGGCGCCCGGCCACGAGGACGATGCGACCGACGTCGAGGCGCGCGACGGCCTCACGCCGTCGCCGCTCACGTCGATCCCCGGCTCGCGCGGAACGGACACGGCGTACGTCAGCTCGCGGCGGCGCGGGGCGCTGCCTTCGGAGGCGGCCGACGAGAAGACCGTCGTCGTCGGGAGCAACGGCCGCGGGCGCGGCGACCCGGCGTCCAGCAGCTCGAGCGGCGGACGGCAGCGCGGCAGCCAGCCCTCGTACGGCTCCATCACCGCGCAGGACGCCGAGCCGCGCCCGATGTCCGGGGCGACGCCGACGTACGCCGAGCCGCCGCCCTCGATCACCGCCGCGGCCGCGTTCTCCGTGGCGCACGACGCCGGGGCTGCTCCTGCGGCCCGCGGCGCGCCGGAGGGCGCGCGGCAGCTCCACGCCGAGGTCGACCGGCTCACGACCGAGGCGATCCGGTTCCGCGAGGAGGCGCGCTTCGCCGTGGCGCAGGCCGAGCGCAAGCTGGCGCTGGCCAAGGTGGCGGCGCACGTCTCCGAGGTGGCGGCCGACGCGCTCCGCCTCTCCGCGAGCGCCGGCGCAGAGGGCGCGTCGCGCCGCCTCGACGAGGCGCTCGCGCTCGAGCGGGCGATGCACAAGGTGATGTCGGCGCCGCTCACGCTCGCGCCCGAGGCGACCGCGCTGCCGCTCGCATGGGGCAACGAGCAGCAAGCCATCCTCGCCCAGCTCGGCCTCGAGCACCTCGGGTCCCCCGCGACGCCGCGGCCCCCGGACCTCGGCATGCCTCCTCCCGGGCTCGCCGCGGCGCCCCTCGACGCCGTCGCGGCGCCGGCCGTCGCGGCCCCGCAGCTCGCGACCACGGCCAGCGCGAGCGGCGGCGCCGCGGGCGCGCCTGCCGCCGCCCTCACCGCCCCGGGCGGCGCGTCCGGCCCTGACGCGCCGCCGACCCCGCCGAGCTCCGTGGACTCGGTCGCGTTCCAGGCCAGCCTCCGGCCGATGCTCCTCGGGGTGCCGCGCGCGCTCGCCCTCGCGGTCGCCGCGGCGGCCTTCATGGCGTTCGTCCTCTTGGCCTGGCTCTACTCCTGACGCGCTCTCGCGCGGGCGCGCTGCGCCGAGACGTCGCTTGATCCCGGCGGGGCTCGGCGGCTACCGTCCTAGGATCATGAGCGAGCAAAGCGACTGGGTGCTGATCGGCCTGGACGAGAACACGGCGCGCCGGCAGGGGCTCCCCGCGCGCATGCCGGTGCCCCGGGGGGAGTTCGAGGGGCTCGCCGACAAAGGGCTCAGCATCGACGCCGCCCGCAAGTGGATCAAGGACTTCCTCACGAACTCCGAGGCCGGCAAGAGCGGCGTCTGGCGCAAGCAGAACAGCGCGGTCGTCTCGCAGCTCGAGGCCTTCCTCGACAAGGCGCCGGTCTGGGAGCGCGCGCAGAAGGCCTTCGGCGAGCGCGACTACGAGAAGGCGATCTCGGCGCTCAAGCGCATCGTCACCATGGACCCCGACGACCACGCCGCGCGGCTGAACCTCGCCTCGGCGCAGGCCAACATGGGCGACCACCCCGCGGCGCTGAAGAGCTTCCAGGCGATCCGGAAGACGTTCCAGGGGGACGCCGACTACCACGTGGCGGTCGGGCAGGTGCACCTCGCGATGCAGAAGAAGGATGCCGCCCTCGACGAGATGGTGCTCGCGCTCGAGGCGAAGCCCGACTGCCAGCCGGCGCTCGACGCCATGGTGCAGCTCGGGGTCCTCGTGCCGATCTACGAGAACCCGCGCGACGCGGCCTCGCTCGTCTACGTGCGCTCCGACGCGGTGCTCGACTACCTGACCGGCCAGTGGGACGCGGCGCCGCGCGACAGCGCCTTCTACCTCGAGCAGCTCGCCTACCACGAGCGCGAGCTCCGCCACGACATCGCGCTGGCCGCCGCCGACCGCGCCGTCTCCGTCGCGGGCGAGGGCGACCGCGTCGAGCGGGCGCACCTCGCGCGGATCGCCGCCCTGCGCGCGCTCGGGCGCACCGACGAGGCGCTCGCCGCGGCCGAGGCGCTCGTGAAGACGGCGCCGTCGTCGTCGGGCGCGTGGGTCGAGCTCGCGAAATGCCTCGCCCAGGCCGGCCGCGGCGAGGAGGCGCCCGCCGCGATCGAGCGCGCGCTCGAGAGCGACCCCGGCGACCTCGCCGCGCTCTCGCTCCGGTTCTGGCCGAGCGACCCCGCCGACATCCTGAAGGTCAACGAGGCGATCCCCGCGCTCGCCGCCTTCGTCGCCGCGCACCCCGACAGCGCGGGCGCGCGCCGCTCGCTCGCCCGCGCCGAGCTCGTCGCGGGCCGGATCGACGACGCGCTCGCCGGCTTCGCCGCGGCGGTCGCGCTCGCGCCCGGGGACGACGACCTCCGCGCCGAGTACTGGACCGAGCTCGGCAAGCAGCAGCGGTACGAGGAGATCATCGCCGACGCCGCGAAGCTCTCGGATCTCTCGAAGCGCGACTGGAAGCTGCGCTGGAACGAGGCGGAGGCTTACGCCGCCCTCGGCAAGAACATCGAGGCGCGGGCCGCGTTCTCGGCCATCAACTTCGACGAGTCGCTGCACGTCGATGTGCGCCGCCGGGCCAAGCGCGCCGTCAAGACGATGGACGAGACGCCGCCGGTCGCGACGTGACGCCGGGGCGCCGGCGGCGCGCGCTCAGAGCGAGCCGGAGACGCCGAGCCCCACGGTGTCGCCGGTGACGATCGGCTTCACGGAGAGGGAGACGTCGTTGCGGACGAGCTTCTGGTCCGGCGCGGCGAGGCCGCCGATGAACATGGCGACGCCGGCGGCCTGGGCCAGCCCGTCGACCATGAGGACGAAGATCCCGCCGCCCTTCGCGTCGGCGGTGCCGATCGTGATGAAGGGCCCGGCGACGGGGATGTAGAGCGGGATGTAGCTCTCTCCGGTGCCGCCGCTCGCGCGATCCGCGCTCTCCGCGACGAGCCCGACCATGGCCGAGAGGATGTACGTGACGCCGAACGTCACGGCGCCGCCGATGACCAGGCCGCGGCGCGCCCTCTCCTCCACGTGGTAGCCCTCGGGGACGGCCTGCCCCTCCTCGTAGTTCATGATCCTCGGGCCGACCGGATACCCGGTGGAGGTCTGGGGGTATCCGGGCGGCGGGGCGTACCCGGGAGGGGGGTACCCAGGCGGCGGGTAATAGCCGGGCTGCTGGCCGTACTGGGCAGGTGCGCCGTACGGCGGGGGGGCGCCATACGGCGCGGCCTGCGGCTGCGCGCCGGCAGGCTCGGCGGCGTCCGCCGACTGCGCGAAGGCCGCGGGTGCGCTGAGCAGGAGTGCGGCGAGGGATGCTGCGCTGGCGAGGAGGGCTCGCGAGGGGTGCGCGGAGGCGCCCTGTCCGGGATGGATGTGCATGGTCTACGACGCTAACGCAGCTCGCGCGCAAAGGTCCAGACGAGCGCAGGACGCCGCGGTTCCGCGCGCGGTCTCGGGCGGAGCGGGCCGCGCGGCGGGCGCGCCGGGGCGGCGCCGCGGCGGGCGCGTCGGGGCGGCGCCTAGGCGCGCGTGCGCGCGTGCTCCAGCGGCTGGGTCCCGAGCGCGCCGCCGTCCCTGCGCGACTCGAGCGCCGGCGCGTGGTGATCCTCGAGGAGCCGCGGGGTCTCTCCCGTGATCAGCCGCGAGGCGCGCTCGTAGGTCATGTACGACAGGGCCCACGAGAACAGCACCAGGAACCGGCTTCGGAAGCCGATGAGGAACAGGACGTGGACGAAGAGCCACGCGAGCCACGCCAGGAAACCGGAGAGCTTCACCTTGCCGAAGTCGGCGACCGCGGCGGCCCGCCCGATCGTCGCCATCGAGCCCTTGTCGCGGTACCGGAACGGCAGCCGCGGCTGCCCGCGCACGGCGCGCGCGATGTTGCGCGCGGCGTGGCGCCCCTCCTGGATCGCCGCCGGCGCCACGCCTGGCACCGGCTTGCCGTCCTCCTGCTTCAGCGACGCGAGGTCGCCGATGACGTAGACGTCCTCGTGGCCGGGCACGGTCAGGTCCGGCTCCACCAGCACGCGCCCTGCCCGGTCGAGCGGCGCCCCGAGGCTCCGGGCGAGGGGCGAGGCGGCCACGCCGGCCCCCCAGAGCACGGTCTTGGCCTCGATCCGGTCGTCGCCGATCGAGACGCCGTCCTCGTCGATCCCGGTGACGAGGCAGCGCGTCCGCACCTCCACGTTGAGCGCCACGAGCTGCGCGCGCGCCTTCTCGCCGAGCTCGGGGACGTACGACGGCAGCACCTGCCCGGCGCCCTCGACGACGACGATGCGCGCGTCGCGCGGGTTGATGCGCCGGAACTCGCGCACGAGCGTGTGTCGCGCGAGCTCCGAGAGCGCCCCGGCGAGCTCCACGCCGGTCGGGCCCGCGCCGACCACCACGAACGTCATCCAGGCCTTCCGCCGCGCCGGATCGGTCTCGCGCTCGGCCGCCTCGAAGGCGAGGAGGACGCGCCGCCGTATCTCCAGCGCATCCTCGACGGTCTTCAGCCCGGGCGCGAACGGCGCCCACTCGTCGTGCCCGAAATAGGAGTGCGACGCCCCGGCGGCCACGATCAGCTTGTCGTAGCCGATCTCGCCGTCCTCGAAGATCACCCGCTTGCGCGCCGGATCGATCGCCGTCACCTCGGCGAGGAGCACGCTCGTGTTCTTCTGCTTGCGGAGCACGCGCCGGATGGGCGCGGCGATGTCGCTCGCGTTCAGGCCCGCGGTCGCGACCTGATACAGGAGGGGCTGGAACGTGTGGTGGTTCCGCCGGTCGATCACGGTCACCCGCACCGGCTCGCGCCGGAGCGCCCGCGCCGCGTAGAGACCGCCGAAGCCGGCACCGACGATGACCACATGCACCATGCCGTGGCCCTGGTTCATGTGAGCTGTCTCAGCAAGCGTCGAACCAGAAGATCGCGCGCTTTGACCCTGGACGTGCAGATCGCTTGTTCACCCGGGCGCGGGGTGGGCGGAGAGGACGGCCGCTCGCGGGCACCGCTCGCCGGCGGCGCCTGCGTCTGGGTGCCTGGCGGCGACGGCGGGCTGCGGCCGACCGGCCGGTGCCTGGGGGGCTAGGTCGGCGCGTCTGGCGGGCGGAACTAGACCGCTCTGCCTTGAGCGATCCACTTGTTCATGAAGACGGCGCTCTTTTCCCACCCCTGCCGCAGCTCCTTTTCAGCGCTGCTCTCGAGCAGGCCGCCGACGCCGAACACCTTCGCTTCGATGAAGAGCTCGGCGATGCGACGCACCTTGTTGTCGCCGAGCGCCTCGACGCGCACCGTGCCCTCGTTGCGCATCTTGTCGGCCAGGGTGCTTGGCGTCAGCTTGAAGGTCCACACCTTGGTGGCCTTGTTCAGCCTGCCTTCCTCGGTATAGCGGAAGCCGGAGCCGAGCAGCTTCTCCACGGGACCGGGCAAATTCATCTTCGGCTTCCCGGCCGACCTCCGGATGATCTCCGTCTCCGTCTCGACCTGCTCCGTGATGGTGTACTCGGGAAACCCGAGCTCCTTCCGGTAAAGCTCCTCGTTGAAGGTCTTGTCCAGGAACAGCTTCCAAAAGGTGTCGACGCTGCAGTTGATCTCGTTCGTGATGGTGAACTTGCCCATGGATCGTTCCTTTGCGGTGCGGGTGAGGTCTTGCTTCGCGTCTACCGCAGCCCGTCCGTGGCGTCCACGCCTCGCCCGGGGCCACGGAGCCCAGGATCTGGGATGACGGTGTGTCCGTCTTGGCCGTGCGCACATCGCGCCCGCGGCGCCGAGCGCGAGCACGGCCGAGCGCTTTCATGAGGAGGCGTGCGGCGGACGCGCGACTCCCACCCGCGGCGCGAGGCGTTGTGGACGCTCGCGCCGCGGGGTGCGGAGATCGGGCGGCGGGCTTCCAACGTTTCCGTATCCGTGTAAACATCTTCATGCTGTGACGTGCACCCTCGTCATCGATGACGACACCGCGATCCGAGGCATGTTTGCCCGCGCGCTCCGCCCGCTCGGCGACGTCGAGGAGGCGAACGGCGGTGCGCCGGCGCTGCGGCGGCTCGCCGCGCGCAAGTTCGATCTCGTGGTGCTCGACCTGCATATGCCGGTGGTCGACGGCTTCAGCGTGCTCGAGTCGCTCTCCGCCAAGGGGGCGCTGAACCGGGACACGCCCGTCTTCGTCGTCACCGCCGACGAGTCGCAGCAGGCCCGCATCCGCGCGCTCCGGCGGCACGCGATCTTCCTGCTCTCGAAGCCGGTGAACCTCGCAATGCTCGTGTCGCTCGCGGATTCGTCCCTGAAGAAAGCCGCGTCCCGCGCGACGCCGGTCCCCGACAAGCCTGCGTCCCGCGCGACGCCGGTCCCCGACAAGCCTGCGTCCCGCGCGACGCCGGTCCCCGAGAGGCCGCAGGCCGACAAGCCGAAGAAGGACTGAGCGCGCCCGGCGAGGCGCGTGGGCCGCGCGGGCGCGCGGCGCCGGCGGAGACCCGAGCGGCGCCCGGTCGGGCGGAGACCAGAACGGCGCCCGGTCGGGCGGCGCTACCGTGGCGCCAGGTCGAGAGGGGGCGGCGAGGCCGGCCCAGGCGGCCGCGGCGGAGGCTGCGTGGGGCGGGGCGGGTTCGGCCGCCATGCAGGCTGCACCGGCGGCTGCGGCGCGGCCGACCCGGTGACGGGCGGCGCCGGCAACGTCCCCGGGGCGCGCGGCGCGGGGGCGACCGGAGGCGACGGGTACGGCGTCGCCGGCGCGGGCGCGGCGCCGCCGGGCCCGTACGCCGGCTGCCCGCTCGGGAGCGGCGCGGCGGCGTCGGCGGGGACCGCGGCGTCGGCGGGGACCGCGGCGTCGGCGGTGACCGCGGCGTCGGCGGGGACCGCGGCGTCGGCGACCGCGTCGGCCGGGGCCGCGGCGTCGGCGGCCAGCTCGGCCGCCTCGGTCGGGGCCGCGGCGTCGGCGACCGCGCCGCTCACGGGCGTCACGGCCGGCGCGGGCGCCGCCGCCGTCGCGCTGGCAGAGGCGTCGGGCGGAGCCAGCGCCGGCGCGGACGCGCTGGGGCGCGCGAAGGGCGACGTCAGCGAACCGAGCCGCAGGCCGCCGGAGCGCCGGACCAGCAGGAACGCCGCCGCCGCGACGAGGCCCAGGACGACCAGCGTGACCAGCGCCACGCGGACGAACGAGCCCCCCTTCGCCGGAACCGGGCGCGGCCGCTGCTCGGGCATCGGCGCGACCGCGCCCGCAGGCCCGTTCGCGTGCGCCGCCCCGACGTGCAGCGGGCCCACGTGCCCCGCCGGACCCGCGTGCGCCGCGGGGCGGCCCGGGAGCACCGGCGGCGGACCCAGCGGCAGCGGGGACAGCCCCGCCGCGAACTCGAGCGGCGAGCTCGTCGCGTCCGGGTGCGACTTGCGGGTCGCGTCCGGGTTCGACTTGCGCGTCGGATCGGGGTTCGACCGGCGCGAGCTGGCGGGCCCGGACATGCGCGAGCTGGCGGGCCCGGACATGCGCGAGCTGGCGGGCCCGGACATGCGCGAGCTCGCGGGCCCCGACATGCGTGAGCTCGCGGGCCCGGACATGCGCGAGCTCGCGGGGCCGGCGGACGGCGGCGCCGCGTCGGCCGCGTCCTCCGACGCCTCCGGCCCGTCCTGCAGGATCGGCAGCATCGAGATGCGCCGGAGCATCACCTCGGTCGCGTCCTCCGGGCGCGCGGCCTGCGGCTTGTGCGGGTGGGCGCGCTCGGCGAGGATGCGGTCGAGCTCCTCGATCGCCTGGTCGATCCGCTCCTTGCGCGCCTCGGCGACCCCGGGGAGCAGATCGCGGACGAGCTGGCCCACCTGCTTGTCGCCGTAGCTCTCGCCGACCGCGAGGCTCACCTGCTCGAGATCGCGGCGCAGCTCCGCGGCCGTCTGGTACCGGTCGTTCGGGTTCTTGGCGAGCGCCCGCATGATGATGCGATCGAGCTCCGGGTGGACCTCGGGCATGATCTCGCGCGGCGGCTGCGGGTTGCGGTTGGCGATCTGCTGCATCGCCTCGAGCGGGCCCTTGCCGCGGAACGGCGTGTGGCCCGTCACGAGCAGGTAGAGCAAGACGCCCATGGAGAAGAGATCGCTCCGGCGGTCGAGCGCCCCGCCCATCACCTGCTCGGGCGAGAAATACCCCGTCTTGCCCTTGATCGCGCCGACGCGGCTGATCTGCGCGCGCGCCCGCGTCTTCGCGACGCCGAAGTCGACGACCTTGACCATGCCGTCGAACGTCACCATCACGTTCTCCGGCGTGACGTCGCGGTGGATGAGGTTGAGCAGCTCCCCCGTGTCGTCGCGGACCTCGTGCGCCGCGTGCAGGCCGGCGCACGCGTCGATCATCACGTGGAGCACCCAGCCGAGCGGCAGGAGCGCGCGCTTCGCCTTCTGGTTCGAGAAGATCTTCGCGATCGGGGCGCCGTCGATCCACTCCATGGCGAGGTACGGCCGATCGCGGACCTCGCCGTACGCCAGGATGTGCACCACGTTCGGGTGGAGGATGCGCGACGCGGTGCACGCCTCGTCGAGGAACATCGCGCGCGCGTCGTCGTCCCCCCGCATCGCGTCCGACAGCAGCTTGACCGCGACGATCTGGACGGTGCCGTTGGGGCGCCTGAGCCGCGCGGCCCAGACGGCGGCCATGCCGCCCACGGCCGCAGGAAACAGCAGCTCGTAGGGGCCGATCGTATCGCCCGGCTGGAAGTTACCGGGGTCGTCGTCGTTCCAATCACTCCACGGATCTTTGGCCACGCGCTCCCCCACCATGTCGGAAGACGTGCAGCGCGACAAGACCTGGCGCTCGGCCCCGCCTCACCGCTCCGCTGCGCCGCCGGTGTCAGGCCCGGCGACGCTCGCCTACCATGCGCTCGAGCCGCCCGAGCGCCCGGACGAGGACGTCCTCGCTCGGGCCGAACGAAAAGCGGACGTGGTGACGGAACCGTGACGGCCGCCCCGCCCGGCGCTTGCCCGGGTTGACGTCGAAGAACTCGCCCGGCACGACGATGACCCGCTCCCCGAGCGCCGCCCGGAAGAAGCCGTGGCCGTCCGACAGCCCCGGCGGAAGGTCGGCGACCGAGCCCCAGACGTAGAACGTGCCCTCGGGCGCCGCGTCGATGGTAACGCCGATCTTGCGCAGCCCCGCCAGCATGAGCTCGCGCTTCCTCGAGAACGCGCGGTGGATGGCCGTCGTCTCGGCGCGGGTGTGCTCGATGGTGAGCAGCTCTGCCGCGGCGCGCTGCATCGGCTTCGAGCCGCCGCCGTCGAGGAAGCTGCCGGCGCTCGCCACCGCCTCGATGACCTCGCGCGGCCCCAGGGTCCAGGTGACGCGCCAGCCGGGGTAGCGCCAGTTCTTCGTCAGGCCGTCGAAGAGCACCACCGGGTCGCGGTCGACCTCCTCGACGTACCGCGCGGCGCTCTCCATCGGGGCGACGTCGCCCATGCCGTAGACGTAGTGCGAGTAGAACTCGTCGAGCAGGAGCGCGCAGTCGAGCTCCTTCGCGGTGCGCACCCAGGCGGCGAGCTCCTCGCCGCGCACGTGCTTCCCGGTCGGGTTGCAGGGGTTCGACGCGAGGATGGCGCTCAGGCCGCGGCCGAGGATCTCGCGGCGGAGGTCGCCGACCGAGAACGAGTAGCCCCGCTCGCCCTCGAGCAGGATCGGGATCGGCGAGAACAGCCGGAAGACGTCGAGCAGCTCCTCGTACGCGGTGTAGTCGGGCAGGAAGTGGCCGAGGTTGATCTGCCCGAGCGCCGCCGCGGCGCGGGTGAGGGCGATGCGGCCGCCGCCCGACACGGCGACGTTCTCGGCCGTGTAGCGCGACGGCATGCCCCGCCGGTACGCGCGGTTGTACAGCGACGCGATCGCCTCGCGCAGCTCCCACAGGCCCGCCACCGGCGCGTACTCCTGGTCGTCGCCGGCGATCGGCACCGCCGCGCAGCGCTCGGGCGCGCCCGGGAGCGGGCCGGTCTCCGGCTGGCCTTGCCCGAGGTTGCACCAGCCGTCGGCCCCCTCGTCGGCGCCGGGCTTGAACCCGAGGCGCGCGGCCTCGGTCGTCACGTAGATGACGCCGGTCCGCGGGACCTTCCGGAAGGCGTGGACCGCCCGCTCCTCGACGCGCCGGGGCGGCGCGGGGGCCGGAGCCCCGGGGTCGCTCGGACGGCCCTCGTCTCCGTGGAGGTCGCCAGGCTCTTCAGGATGCTCTCGCTCTACGTCCGTCATCGTTTGCTTCCCGGCGTCTCCGGGCGTGGTCGGGGGGTGATGTCGAGGGGAAAGCGCGGGGGGAGGCGCCTCAGGCCTGCTGGCCCGCCGGCTTCGCGTCGTCGGCGACCGCCGGCTCGTGGCGCCGCGCCCACGGCGCCGGCTTACCCGAGAAGAGGCAGAGCAGGTAATAGCAGAAGGCGAGTGAGACCGCGGTGAGCGCCGTGTACTTGTCGTCGTTATAGTAGAACGTGATCCAGATGAACTGGCTGAGGGCGGCCAGGCCGAACAGGGGCACCTCGATCTGCCGTTTCAGCCGGGTGAGCGGCGCGCTCAGGATCATGAACGAATAGTAATAACAGGTGAGCTGCGAGAGCAGAATGACGAAGATCTGCGCCAGGCACTGGGCCACCCACAGCGAGCGGATCCGCCGGCACACGTAGACGAAGCCCGCGAAGCTGGCGGCGATGATCCCGTAGGCGACCCACCGGTATCGCGCGTAGCGCTCGTTGCGCATCCGCTTCCAGACCTCGAACGGATCGACGAGCTTCGTGTCCTTCGTGTACTTCATCCGACCGGACTCGACGCCGGTCCCGGGCTTGTGGCCGACGAGCACGCGGAGGCCCATGTGGTTCGTCAGCGGCGTCTGGTCGTGCACCTTGAGGGTGTGCTCGTAGAACTGCTTGTACGAGTCCTTGCCGGAGACCTTGAGGCTCACCGGGATGAGCACGGCCGCGGCGAGGACGCCGCCGATCAGGACCTGCACGTGCGACCGGGCCATCCGCTTGTGGCGGACGAGGTAAATCCCGGCGACGGTCAGCCAGCCGATCACGGGCAGGCCCGGGAAGATGCGCAGGAGGCCGGCGTAGACCATGCTCGCGCCCGCGAGCTTGTAGTAGCGCTTGCGGATGAGGCAGGCCGAGAGGACGAGGTAGAAGAGCCAGTCCTGCCGGAGGAACGCGCCGCCGGTCCAGTAGAACGGCGCCGACGACTGGCAGCCCCAGAAGATCGCCGCGACGGCGAAGACCCGCCACCCGAAGGCCCAGTAGAGGGCGGCGAACATGCCGAGCAGGTAGAAAATATCGAAGCTGGCGAGGAACTGGAGGTAGCGGGTGCTGGCCGGCTGCAGGTCCGCCCAGAATTTGCCCATGATCGTCCAGACCGGCGGCGGGTTGTAGCCGTGGTCCTTCTGCATGTCCTCCCAGTAGCCCTTGTCGGAGGCCGTCCGGAAGAACTGCACGTCGGCCTTGAACGCCTCCCAGCGCTCCGGGGAGAAGTGCGCCTTGCAGATCTCGGGTTTCTCGAGCACCTCGCTCGCCGGCATGAGGAGGTTGTCGCCGCCGAGGTTCCGGATCTTCTTGTCCGGGTGGCGGACCTCCTTGGACATGTCGAGCTTGACGCTCCGCCCGGTGTCCTCGTTCGTGTAGGTGACGAGCCCGAGCTCGTCCTGCGCGATCAGCGCGCACTTGTAGAGGCCGTCGTACCCCATCTCGGGGAAGTACTTGGCCCCCATGTAGTAATGGAACTGATCCCAGCGGTGGTAGTACTTGGGATAGCCGAAGCGGAAGCCGTTGAAGTAGGCGATGATGGCGGCGACCCCGAGCGCCACGCCGACGAACCGCTTCCAGCGCTCCGCGACCGGCCGGCGCATCCCCTCGCGCTGCGTCTCGTAGAAGACGCAGAACGCGGCGCCCATCGCGATGAGCACCTTCGCGAGGTCCACCGCGCGGGCGTGCTCGTCGACGTACCGCTGCAGGCCATAGAAGAACAGCGCGACGCCCGCGGCGACGGTGCCGTACCGCGCGAGCAAGCGAAGGCGCGGCGGGGCGAAGGAGTTGAGCGCGTACGCGGCGCCGAAGTAGGCGCAGAACGCGGCGACGATCTCGATGATTTCTTGTGACGTGAGCTTCATGGCCTGCGGTTCGGGATCGGGAGCGAGGTGACGTGGGGGCGCGCCGGCGGGCCTCTGCGCCGGCCTGCCGCGGCAGCGCGCCCGGCGGCGAGCGCTGCTGCCGCCGCCCCGACCCGCCGCAGCGGGCCGGAGCCCGTCGGCCGGGGCGACGCCGTAGGTGCAGAACGCACCCCGTCCCGGACGGGCTCCACGGGGGAGGCGGGCGCCACCTTAGCCGAAATCCAAGGAGTGTGGCGTTCTCGTTGTGGGGACCGTGGACGCGGCGGAAAGCGCAGGAAACCGACGGGAAGCATGGGAAGCGCGAGAAGCTTGGGAGGCGAACGGAAGCGAACGGGAGCGAACGGAAGCGAACGGAGGCGAACGGAAGCGAACGGAAGCGAACGGAAGCGAACGGAAGCGACGGAAGGCGGCGGAAGAAGGCAGAAGGTGACGGAAGGCAACGGGAGAGAACGGAAGTGCCGAGCGCACCCAAGGGCCGCGTGTGACCTGGGCGGAGCCTTGTCGGTTCGACGTGCTGCGCAATTGAGCGGGCTTCCTCCGCCGAGCGGAGCTCGTGTATCGTCTCCCTTCGTGTCGAACGACAGTTTCTCTTCCGCTTCTTCGGGGGGCTCCGACCGAGAGGGGGCTCGTGGCCCGTACGGCTTCCTGGTCCGGGTCGACGGCGCTCCGCCGCTCTGGTGCCGGGAGGTGCGGGGCTTCCACCGCGCCGCCGTGGCCGCGGCCGATCCGGACGCGATGCCCCCCGCGCAGCTCGTGCTCGTCGGCCTCGACGAGGCCACGCGCGCGTGGCTCGCGTCGTGGGCCGAGGACAGCGAGCGCGTGCGGCGCACGATGACGATCCGCAGGCTGCTCGACGACCGGGAAGCCACCGCGGTCGTGACGCTGGCGTCCTACGGCTACGGCGTCGAGACGGCGCTCGCCGTCGAGTCGGTCGTGGTGCCGGCGGGCGAGGGGCCGGCGGCCATCCTGCGCAGCGGCGTGCACACGAAGGAAGAGATCGACGCGATGCTCGCGGTCCTCGCCACGGCGCTGCCCGAGGCCGAGGAGCCGAGCTGGTTCGTGCACGTCTAGCCGGCGCGCGCAAGGGCCGCCGAGCGCCGGCGCCGCGCCGGCGGAGCTCGCCGCGCCCAGGTCCGCCGCGGCCGTGCTCGCCGTTGTTCCGCTCCGCGGACACGCTCCGTCGGAGGTGCTCCCGTCCCCGGGCGCGCCGCGCATGCCGCCGAGCGCGCCTCGTCCCGTCGGGCCGCTTCGAGCGCGGCCCTGCGCGCCGGAAGGCGGGAATGCGCGGGAATGCGCGGGAATGCGCGGGAATGCGCGGGAATGCGCAGGAATACATGGAAGCGAGTTGCTTTCGAGGTTTCGGTGCGTGAGCCCCTTGCTCGCCTGAACAGCGGTGATAGGCTGGTCCTCGGTCTCGGACGGAGCATCAGCTCCAGGATGGTCCTGCCGTGGAGCACCACGGTGCCGAGGTCGACACCAGATCGGCGGGCTCTCCGCTGATCCGCAATCGAACACCCTTGCCATGCCGGACGATCTCCTTCGATCCGGCGCGGGGTGCCGGCACGCCGGAGGAGGGATGGACACCATGCACAGTACCAGTGGCTCTTCTATACCGGAGGCTGGGAACAGCTGACCCTCGTGGAGCGTGACGCAGGGTCATCGGGGCCTTGCGAGACGCCTCCGCGCTCGGCCAGGTCCGGCGCCTAACAACCTGTTGAACGCCATCGCGACCTCCGCGAGGCCGGCAGAGAGGGAATCGAGGAAGACTCAGGTCTTCCGGGAACGATTCTCACCGGTGCTCCGGGGTCGATCGCTCGTCGCGATGGGGCAGGGGAGGCGCCGCACAGGCGGGATCAAGCGGGGTCCAGACGGCCTCCGGTAGAGGCCCACGGGACGGGTCGGGTGCAAGCGAAGCACCCGACCCGTTTTTTCTTTCCATGACCCGCGAGCTTGATTGCGAGCGCCTTTTTTGCCTGCGCCGCGCCCGTCTGGTACGCGGCGGCGATGCGGATGTTGCTGCTCGCGTCGCTCTTGTCGGTGATGCCTGGGCTCCCGGCGTGCGTCGAGGCCTTCGGGGAGCAGGCCGCGTCGGGTCCGGGGACCGCGCTCGGCACGTTCCACGTGGTCGGGACGCAGACGGGGAACACGTGCGGGGAAGGGGCGCTCGGGGCGACGCGCCTGTGGGAGTTCGATGTCGACCTCGCGCGCGGCGACGGCGCGCTGTTCTGGGACAACGGCGCCAGCGTCATCGAGGGCGTCCTCGGCGAGGACCATGTGAGCTTCTCGATCGAGGGGCGCGTGGTCGTGGACATGCGCGCCGGCGACGGGCCGCCGGGGCCGCCGTGCGCCGTCGAGCGGCGCGACCGGGCGCACGGGGAGCTCGGCGACGCGGGCGACGACGTCGCGCGGTTCGAGGCGAGGCTGTCCTATACGTTCGCGCCCACGGCGGGATCGCGCTGCGAGGACCTCGTGGCCGGCGAGCTCAGCGTCGCGCCGGTGTTCGCGGCGCTGCCGTGCGGGATGGACTACGAGCTTTCCGCCAAGAGGAGCGGGCCCCCGCTCGAGTGAGCGGGGGGTGGGCGTGGACCTCGGGGCGCGCGCCGCGGTAGGGTGCCGCGAGCGTGATGCACGTCATCCATCATCTGGGCGGGCGCGGGGGGCAGCGCTGCATCGTGGTCCACGGCGGCGCGGGCAACGTCGCCCCCGAGCGGCGACCGTTGCACGCGGCGGGGTGTCTCCTCGCCGCGCGCGCGGGGGCGCGCGTGCTGGCCGAGGGCGGGAGCGCGCTCGACGCGGTCGAGCGCGCGGTGCGCGTCCTCGAGGACGATCCGCTCTTCAACGCGGGTACGGGGGCGGTCCTCAACGAGGAGGGCCACGTCGAGCTCGACGCGTCGATCATGGAGGGCCGCGGGCTGCGCGCCGGCGCGGTCTGCGCGCTGTCGGATTTCGCCGAGCCGATCGCGATCGCGCGCGCGGCGCTGGAGGACGGCCGGCACGTGCTCTACGCCGCGCACGGCGCCGCGAAGTTCGCGCGGATGAAGGGGTTCTCGCCCGTGGGCGAGGCGGCGCTCATCACCGAGGCCGCGCGGGAGGCGCTCGCCGCGGCCCAGCAGGGCGCGGGCCGCGCGACCTCCTGGGCGGGGAGCACGGTCGGCGCGGTCGCGCGGGACGCGAGCGGGCTCACCGCCGCGGCGACGAGCACCGGCGGCACGGCGAACAAGCGGGTCGGGCGGGTCGGAGACTCGCCGCTCATCGGGGCCGGGACGTACGCCGACGACGAGGCCGGCGCCGTGTCGACGACCGGCTACGGCGAGGGGATGATCCGGCTGGCGACGGCGCACTCCGCCGTGGAGCGGATGCGCGCTGGCAGCAGCGCCGCCGACGCGGCGAGGGAGAGCATCGCGCACCTGGCAGCGCGGCTCGACGTGACCGGGGGCGTCATCGCCGTCGACCGGAACGGGCGGTTCGGGCTGGCGCGCTCGACGGCGACGATGTCGTGGGCGGCGGCGGGGGACTGGGGGGAGGAGAGCGGTGTGTGAGGAGTCTTGATAAGGCTTCTCTGCTCGCTCTCGACGAGAGCGGTGTTCAGCTGGGACTGATACGCCGTCCTTCGTCTCTCGTCTTCCGTCCTTCGTCTCTCGTCTTCCGTCCTTCGTCTCTCGTCTTCCGTGCGCGTGCGCGTGCGCGATTCCCCGGAGTCCACGCGCACGAGAGACGAGCACGAGAGACGGAAAACGGGAGACGGCAGACGAGAGACCAGCCTCCGGCGGAGCGCCGCCGAGGCCGTCACCTGCCGCGCCGGCGCAGGACCGCCGAGGCGGCGGCGAGCGTCAGCAGGCCGAGCTCCGCGGGCACGCGGCCCGTCGGCTCCGCGGGCGTCGCGACGGCGAGATGGCAGCCGCCCTTGTCCAGGTAGGCGGTGCTCTGCGGCGGCGGGACGCATTCTCCGCCGGCATCGCAGACGAAGCCGTCGGCACAATCGCGGACCGACCTGCAGGGCTTCGTTTGCTCCCCGGTCTGCGGCGAGCAGGCGAAGGGCAGGTAGTCGGGGTGCAGCGACGTGCAGACGCCGTCGGCGGAGGCGCCCCGGAGCGCCGAGCACGCTTCGCAGAGATAGACGTCGCAGACCCGCTCGCAGCAGACGCCGTCGGTGCAGTAGCCGCTGTGGCACTCGACGTCCGCCGCGCAGGGGCTGCCGTCCGGCATCGGGCGGAAGGCGGAGACGCTGTCGAGCGCGCCTTCATCGAGGCCGCCGGCCACGAGGACCCGGCCATCGTTCAGCCGCGTGGCGGTGTGCCAGTACCGCCCTATGGGCAGCGGCTCGAGACGGAGCCACGTCCCGGAGGACGGGTCGAACACCTCGACGGGCTGCAGCGCAAAGCCCTGCATGTCGGCTCCGCCCACGACGAGCGCCCGCCCGTCCGACAGCAGCGTGGCGGTGTGCGCGATGCGGCCGGTGTGCATGGATCCGAGCGGCATCCACCTGCCGGAGTCCGGGATGAACACCTCGGCGCTGTCGAGCGCGCGCGCCGCGTCGAGCCCGCCGGCGACGAGGACCCGGCCGTTCTTCAGCAGCGTCGCCGTGTGCCGCGCACGCGCAGCGATCATGGGCTCGAGGGGCAGCCACCCGCCGGTCGCCGGGTCGAACACCTCGGCGCCGTCGAGCACTCCATCAGGGCCAGACCCGCCGGCGACGAGCACCTGCCCGTTCGGCAGCAGCGTCGCCGTGTGCGCGTGTCGCGGCTCGCGCATGGGCGCGACGAGCGCCCACGTCTCTGAACGTGGGTCGAACAGCTCGGCGCTGTCCAGGATCTCTCCCTCCTCGCGGCCGCCGGCGACGAGCACCTTGCCATCGTCCAGCAGCGTCGCCGTGTGCTGGTCCCGGGCGGTGTGCATGGCGCTGACGATGCGCCATGTGCTGGAGTCCGGCTCGAACAGCTCGGCGTTGCTCAGCGATCGTATCTCGCCCGAGGATCTACCGCCGGCGGCGAGGACCCGCCCGTCCAGCAGCAGCGTCGCCGTGTGCGAGGCCCGGGCTTGCTCCATGCGGCCGACGACGTTCCATGTGCCGGAGTCCGGGTCGAACGCCTCGGCGCTGTCGACGATCGGTCCAGGGTTCGCGCCGCCATCGCCGGCGTCTCCGCCGGCGACGAGGACCCGCCCGTCCGGCAGCAGCGTCGCCGTATGCGAGTACCGGGCCGTGCGCAAGCGGTCGAGGGACGGCCACATGCCGGCGTCCGGGTCGAGCAGCTCGGCGTCGTCGATCGCTGCGCGCAAGGAGCCGTCGGCATCGAGCTCCGAGCCGCCGGCGACGAGCACCTGCCCATCCGGCAGCAGCGTCGCGGTGTGCTCGGCCCGGGACCGCTGCATGGACTGGAGCGATCGCCACTCGCGCGCCTCCGGATCGAACACCTCGGCCCCGTCGATCGAGCCTCCGAGGCCGCCGCCGCCGATCACGAGCACCCGCCCGTCCAGCAGCGGCGTCGCGGCATGGTCGCGCCGGGCGGCGGCCATGCTCCCGGCGGCGCGCCATGTGTCCGACGTGGCGTTGAACAGCTCGGCGGCGTTGAGCGCGCCGTCAGGACCCTCGCCGCCGGCGACGAGGACCTGCCCGTTCGGCAGCAGCGTCGCCGTGTGGGCCGTGCGGGCGGTGAGCATGGGAGACCGCGGGATCCACGCGTCCGCGGCCGGGTCGTAGATCTCGGCACTGTCGAGCGCGCCGTCAGGACCCTCGCCGCCGGCGACGAGGACCTGCCCGTTCGGCAGCAGCGTCGCCGTGTGGGCCGTGCGGGCGGTGAGCATGGGAGCCAGCGCGAACCACGCGTCCGCGGCCGGGTCGTAGATCTCGGCGCTGTCGAGCGCGCCGTCAGGACCCTCGCCACCGGCGACGAGGACCCCCCCGTCCGGCAGCAGCGTGGCCGTGTGGTCGGCGCGGGCAGCGCGCATGGGCTTTCCGGTGGACCATCGGCCCCCTTGGCCGGCTTTCGGGTCGAACACCTCGGTGCTGTCGAGCGCGCCGTCAGGACCCTCGCCGCCGGCGACGAGGACCCGCCCGTCCGGCAACAGCGTGGCCGTGTGATTGGCGCGGGCGGTGTTCGTCGAGCCGTGGACCGACCATTGGCCGGAGGCCGGGTCGAAGATCTCGGCGCTGTCGCTCGCGTCCGCGAGGCGATAGCCGCCGCCGGCGACGAGGACCCGCCCGTCCGGCAACAGCGTGGCCGTGTGCCTGTAGTGGGGGGCGCTCATCTTCCTGCCGAGCCTCCACCGCGGATCTACCAAGACGGTCTCTCCCTCGGCCTCCACCCACAGCTCGATCCGCTCCCCCCGCGCGATGAGCCGCGCGCCGACGGGCCTCCCCCCCGCCGCGTAGGCCTCGGGCGCCGTCACGCGGATCTGCGTCGCGCCGCGCGCGTCCGCCAGCGCCACGGCCTCGCCGTCCTGGCGCAGCGCGGCCCCGTCGACCTGCCAGGAGGCCACGGGCGCATCGCGCCGCACCGCGCGCGGCTCGAGCAGCAGCCACTCCTCGTAGCCGTCTTCGAGGGCGGTCCAGAACGACGCTCCGCCCGCCCGCGAATAGGTCACCGCGCCTTCCGCGAGCTCGCCGGCGCCCGCGGCGCCGAGCTCCCTCACCAGCGCCTCGGAGCCGTCCGGCAGGGGGAAACGGACGACGCCGTCGCCGCCCCGCGGGAACCGGGAGCGCGGCCCGCCCTCACCGGCGCGGCCGGCGGGCACGTCGAGCGCGCGCGGGGCCTCGAACCCGTCGTCCGCCAGGGCGAAGGCAAAGGGGCCTCGAAGGATGGCTTCGGCCTGCTCGGGGAACTGCCGCCTGAGGAAGCGCGCGTCCATCGGATCGGCCACCTCGCTGCAGCCGAGCAACAGGGCCAGCGTCACGAGCCAGAAGAACGCCAGCGTCCACTGGCCAGGTCGGCGCGTCGAACCAGCAATGGGCATATCGAATCCCTCTGTCCTTGTCTGCAGGGCCCGCACGAGCGCCCCTGTCAGTGGAATTCGTAACGGGCGCCGATCCCGGGCGCGACCGCGATGAGCACGGGGCCGGCGAGCCTCTCGACCGGGAACGCGCCGCGGCCGTCCTCCCCCGCGGGCACGGCCTGCCCCGCGTCCCACGCGGGCCGCTCCACGTCGACGAGCACCGGAACGGCGATGCCCGCGGTCAGCTGGAGCTGCCGGCCGATCGGCACGCCGATCCGCACCTCGGGGGTCACGTGGAAGAAGAGCGCCGGGTGCTTCTGGGCGAAGAGGCCGAGCTCGTACATCTTCCCGCCGCTCGCCCGGAACGCGCCGTGCGTGCGCTCGTCGACGAGCGCGCCGGTCATGGTCCCGACGCCGAGGCGGAAGTGCAGCGGGAGGCGCTCGCTCAGCGGCAGCGCGAAGCTGATCCAGCCGCCGATGAGCGCGCTGCGCAGCGCCAGCCGATCGTCGACCGCGCCCGGATTGGGCCGCAGGCCGATCGGGATCACCTCCGTGGCGCGGCCGTGGAGGTGTTGCGAGAGCGCGAGGTAGCCGGCGCTGACGCCGAACCCGAACCCGACGCCGACCTCGTAACCCGCGTGGATCACGGCGGAGCCGCCGATCCCCAGCGCCGCCTCGCAGCCGCCGACGCACGTGCCCGCGACCTCGCCGCCGAAGCTGGGCGTGAGCACGGCGCCCGTCACGACCTCGACGACGAACCGCGTCGGGCGCGCGGGCCGGCGCCAGAAGGGCGAGCTCGGGTCGCGCTCCAGCGTCACGCTCTCGACCTCGGTCTGGTCGCGCGCGAGGACCACGCGGCGCGACTCCGGCAGGAACCCGGGCGCGGCGACCTCCACCCGGTGCGCGCCCGCGCGCAGCCGCCCCTCCCAGACGCCGCGGCCCACGGTCACGCCGTCGATCGCCACGGTGGCGTTCACCGGCACCGGCTCGACGCGCAGCGACGCGGCGAGCTCCTCGGCCGAGAGCGTCAGCCGCACGGTGTCGTCGACCTCGACGTCGACCTGCACCGGCGGCGAGCCGAGGCGGCCCGCGCCGCGCAGCGCCACCGTGTGCTCGCCGGGCGCGAGCAGCCCCTCCCAGGGCGCCGTGGCCACGACGCTGCCGTCCACCACGACCTCGAGCGGCCGGCCCTCCCGCTCCATCACGCGCAGGCGCCCCAGGCGCGCGAGCGGCCGGAGCCGCGCCCTCACGCGCACCAGCCGGTCGCCCGCGACCTCGATGCGCTGCTCGAACGGCTCGAACCCCTCCTTGAACACGCGCACCCAGTGGCTGCCGGAGGTGAGCCGGAGCGGCCCGGGGAGCGGCGCCTCGCCGCGATGTCGCCCGTCGATCGCGATGAGCGCGCCCGGCTCGGCCCCGTCGACCTCGAGGATGCCGACCAGCTGGCGCAGCTCGTCGAGCTGGAGCTGCGCCGCCTCCTTCGCCGCGGCCGGCAGCCGGTGGCCGAAGTTGCGCAGCAGCTCCTCGAACATCTCCAGCGCTTCGTCGTGGCGCCCGAGCTGCTTCAGGCACACCGCGGCGCCGGAGGTCGCGGCCCAGCTGGCGTAGAGCTGCCGTGCGGCGAGGTACTCGGCGAGCGCCCGCGACCACTCGCGCCGCTCGTAAAACGCCCGGGCCTTCACGAAGCGGTCGACCGCCATCTCCCGCGCCGATGGCGCGGCGGGCGGCGCCGGCTCTGCGGCGGGCAGCGCCGGCTCTGCGGCGGGCAGCGCCGGCTCTGCGGCGGGCAGCGCCGGCTCTGCGGCGGGCAGCGCCGGCTCCGCTGGCGCGGCGATGGCCGCGTTCGCCGCGGCGAGCAGGAGCCCCGCGACGAGACAGCGGCAACGGGCGCGGAGGTGGCGTTCGGGCTGGGCCTGGCGAAGAAGGAAGAGCGGCATCGCGGCGAGCGTTCGGTTCGTGTGGCCCCGTCGAGCGAACGGCGCGGGGTGGTCGTGGCGACCGGGATCTTCCTGCTGCGATGCGCGCCCGAGCAACGGCGTTCAGCGCTGCAGAGCGTCGGCGATCCGCGCCGCGCGCGGCGGCGGACGCGACGGCCGTGCTCCCGCACGTAGCCAGCGCTGCCGCGAAGATCTAGTCTGCCGGCCCCATGATCCCTGCCGGTCCCTTGCCCATCCTACCGCTCTCCTCGCCGCCGGAGCTGATCTGGCGTGTCCCCGGCTCGAAGAGCATCACGAACCGCGCGCTCGTGCTGGCGGCGCTGGCCGACGGCGAGAGCACGCTCGAAGGGGTGCTCCACAGCGACGACACGCGCCACATGCGGTCCGCCCTGGAAGCGATGGGGATCGGGATCCAGGACGCCGGGCCGCAGACGCTGGTCGTGCAGGGGGGGCGGCACCGGCTGCGCGCGCCGGAGCGCGAGCTGTTCGTCGGGAACAGCGGGACCACGGTGCGCTTCCTGGCGGCGCTCGCGTGCCTCGTGCCCGGCGAGGTGGTGCTGGTCGGCGACGAGCACATGGCCAAGCGGCCGATCGCCGATCTGGTCGACGGCCTGAGGCAGCTCGGCGCGGACGTGGAGTGCGCGACCGGGTGCCCGCCGCTCCGGATCCGGGGCGGCCGGCTGAAGGGCGGCACCCTGACGATGCGCGGGGACCGCTCCAGCCAGTACTTCTCGGCGGTGATGATGGCCGGGCCCTTCGCCGAGTCCGCCATCGATCTGCGCGTCGCCGGCGAGCTGGTGAGCCGCCCCTACGTCGAGATCACGCGCCGCATGGTCGCGGATTTCGGCGGCCTCATCGACGAGGCCGCGGGCGCTTTCACCATCCATCCCGCGAGCGGATACCGCCCGCGGAGGTACCCGATCGAGCCCGATGCGTCGTCCGCGAGCTACCCGTTCGCGCTCGCCGCGGCCGCGGGCGGCGCCATCACCGTGCCCAGCCTCGGCGAGGGGGCGCTGCAAGGGGATTACCGGTTCGTCGAGCTCCTGGAGCAGGCCGGCGCGCGCGTGAGCAAGCAGGTGGACGCCACCACGGTGCGCAGCGACGGGCGCCTGCGCGGCATCGACGTCGACATGCACCACATCTCGGACACCGTGATGACGCTGGCGGCGATCGCGCCGCTCTTCGAGGGGCCGACGACGATCCGGAACGTGGCGAACATCCGGATCAAGGAGACGGACCGCCTCGCCGCGACGGTCGCGGAGCTCCGGCGCCTGGGGCAGGAGGTGAGCCACGGCGACGACTGGCTCCGCATCGAGCCGCGCCCGCTGACCCCCGCCCTGGTGCACAGCTACAGCGACCACCGCATGGCGATGAGCTTCGCGATCCTGGGGCTGTGCCGGCCCGGGATCACGATCGAGAACCCGGCCTGCGTCGCGAAGACCTACCCAACGTTCTGGGAGGACGTCGAGCGGTGCCGCGCCGCGATCGGCGGTGCCGCGCCGCGGGGGTGACCGCGGGCGGCGGCGATCCGGCGGCTCGTCCTGCCGCCGCGGTGTTCGACCTCCTCGTCCTACTGGCACTCGTTCAGGTGGCACCGGCCGCTGCAGCACTGGGTGTCGAGCGTGCACGCCGTCAGGCGGTCCTGGCAGCAGCGCCCGGAGATGCAGCTCATCGGAGCGGGGCAGTCGAAGCTGCCGTCGCAGGGCCCGCCCGGCGCGACCACGCAGGAGCCGCCCTTGCACTCGAAGCCGTCGCAGCAGTCCGCCCCCTCGTCGCACGCGCCGCTGCGCGAGCAGCAGCGCCCGCCGGCCCCGCACTCGAGGCCATAGCAGCACGGGCGCGCGGCGTCGCAGGCCGTCTGCGCGCCGCCGCAGCACTGGCCGAGGTAACAGCTCCCTTCGCAGCACTCGTCGCCGCGCACGCAGCTCGTCCCGATGGCCCCGCAAGCGCCGCAGCCGGTCTCCCGGTGGCACACGAGCCCCGAGCAGCAGTCGTCGTTGTCCGAGCAGTCCTTGCCCTCGGCGGCGCAACACGCCTCGTCCGCGCAGACGCCGCCGCAGCAATCGCTGGCCACCGCGCACACGTGCCCTGAGCGGAAGCACGCATCCGGCTCGCACGTCCCGTTCCGGCAGGCCCAGCCGTCGCAGCAGTCCTCGGCGCGCTGGCAGGCGCCGCCCGTCTGGCGGCAGCCGCAGGTGCCGTCGAAGCAGCCGCCGGAGCAGCAGTCGTCGGGGCGCTCGCAGCTCTCCCCGGGCGCCTTGCAGGCGCAGCGCTCGTCGACGCAGTCGAGCGCGCCGCAGCAGTCGCCGGCCGCGCTGCAGGAAAAGCCGACGTCGGCGCAGGCGCGGCAGCTGCCCTCCGCGCACTCGAGCCCGGCGCAGCAGGGCGCCTCGTCGGAGCACCCTTGCTCCCGCTCGCGGCAGGCCTGGACGCACGTGGCGGAGTTGCAGACGAGGCCGTTGCAGCAGGCCACCCCGTCGGCGCAGCTCTCTCCCCGCGCCGCGCAGCTCGAGCTGCAGGTGCCGAACGACGAGCTCCCGTCGCTCGACGGCAGGCAGGTCAGGCCCTCGCAGCAGGCGCCGTCGTCGCTGCACGGCTCGTCGTCGCGGTTGCAGCGCGGCTCGCCGCAGCGGCCCCCCTCGCACGCGAGCCCGTCGCAGCAGTCGCCGTCGCGGGCGCAGTCGGCGCCCGCCGCGCGACACCCCGGCCGGCAAGAGCCGGACTCGCAGCGCGCGCCCGAGCAGCAGGCGGCGTCCGTGTGGCAGGCCATGCCGACGGGCGCGCACGCGCAGCTGCCCGCGATGCAACCGAACGAGCAGCAGTCGCCGTGCTCGCTGCAGGTGTCTCCCTGGAGCCCGCAGTCCGGGGCCGGCTCCCACCCCGAGCTGCACCCGAGGGGCCCCCAGGCCACCGCCGCGAGGCCCGCGCAGAGCAGCGCGCCGACCCACCCGAGCGCGAAGCCATCCGCGCCTCGCCTCACCATTGGTACCCTCCCATGATGGCCATCTCGTAGGCCGTGTCCGAGTTTTCCTGTCCGGAGAAGAGGACCCCGAACGGCTGGCCGCGGAGCACCCAGCCCGAGGCGAAGCGATATTCGAGGTGTCCCGACAGCCGCCCGATCACCGCGCTCGCGTGCGTCCACTCGCCGGGCCGAAACGGCATGTCGGGCATCTTCACCCATGCGAACGAGGGCCCCATCCCGAGCCCGCCGCCGGCCGCGAGGCGGCCCTGCTCGGTGGAGAAGATTGCGGCGTCGATCTCGGCGGTCGCGAGGAGCGCGAGCTCGTGGATCTCCAGCTCTCCTTCTGGCAGCAGCCCGCCGACGGGCGCCAGTCCGCCGAGGTCCGCCAGGGATACCGAGTCGTAGGAGTACATCGACGCGAGGTACCCGCGCAGCGCGATGACGTCCGTCAACGGCAGCTGCCAGCCGATATCGAGGCGAACCCCGAGCACCGCGGCGCGGACCCAGGCCACGCCTGCGAGCGCGCGCGGGCCGCTGGTGGCCGGGAGCTTCGGCGCGGACAGGACGGCCGGCGCCGCCTCGGCCGGCGGCGGGCCGCTCGTGCCGCCGGGGGCGGGGACGGCGTGCGCGCCGTGCATGGGCGCCACGGGCTGTGCGCGGGCCGCCGCCGGCCATAGCGACAGCGCCGCGAGCGCGAGCGCGCCCAGCGGAGCGGAGAAGCGTGCGGAGGACAGAGGCGTCGTGATGGTCATCCCGAGCGGCGCGGCACCCTAGTCGAAAGAGGAATCGAATGAAGCGGTGCGCAGGATTCCGGCGGGGCTTTCAATGGATCGAGCCCAGCGGTGCTTTCGATGAGCGGCTCGAGCGTGGCCGCGGAATGAGCGGAGTGTGGGAGGACGATCGACGAATGGATGGCGGATGGTTGACGGGTGGATGACCGATCATTCCGTCCGCCGTCCCCGTCTCCCGTCTCTCGTCTCTCGTCTCCCGTCTCCCGTCATCCGTCTCCCGTCTTCCGTGCTCGTCATTCGTGCGCGTGCGCGTGCGCGTGCGCGATCTTCGTGCGCGTGCGCGTGCGCGATTCCCCGGAATCAGCGCGCACGCGCACGCGCACGCGCACGAAGACGGCAGACGGGAGAGGGCAGAGGGCAGACGGGAGAGGGCAGAGGGCAGACGGGAGAGGGCAGACGGCAGACGGGAGAGGGCAGACGGGAGAGGGCAGACGGCAGCCAGCAGCTCTCCTCACCCCGCCGGTCACCCTCCCGCGCCAGCCTGCCCCGGCGGCGCCGGCTCCTTGTGAAACATCCCCGCGAGGATCCGCTCCGCCGCGTCGGCCAGGATGTCGCGCGAGAGCCGGGTCTCCTCGCCGAAGAACCGCGTGGCCACCCCGGCGTCGAGCGCGTGCGTCGCGAGGAGCGCGAACGCCTCCGCCTCGTCGAACGTCGCCTCGGCGGTCAGCACGCGCTTCCCCGGCCGGAGATCCTCCTGGTCGAAGCGGCCCTGCCAGGTTTCGCCCAGCGTGATCGAGAAGTACTGCGCGGCCACGTTCCCCGGGCGCGCCATGTGCGAGACCGCAACCACGGCCCGGAGCCGCTCGCGCTCGTCGGCCGTCATGTCCCGCTTCCAGGCCTCAACCGTGGCGTGCATCGTCTCGATCTGGTCGCGCGCCGCGTCCTCGGCGTTGAGCAGCACATCCCGCGTCTGCGCGCGGGTGAACGCGGACAGCGCCTCGGGCGCGACGCCGCCCGCCGCGCTCGCCTCGTCGAGGAGCGCGAGCGACGCGCCCAGGATCCGGCGCTGGCGGGCGAGCTGCTCCGGGGTGAAGCCGCGGCCGTCGAGGTCGGCCGCGGCCGCGGCGATGCGCTGCCGGAGCTCGGCCAGCCGGCCGCGCGCCTCGCCGTCGAGCGCGCCGCGCCGGCCCGAGAGCAGCGCGTGGACGGCGAGCGGGGCGTGCGCGACCACCTTGAGCTCGTGGTAACGCCGGGTGCGCGCCGGGCCCTCGAACCGCCGGCCGCCGCGCCTCAGGATGAGGCTGTCGTCGATCTGGGCGATGATCGGCTCGATGCTGGCGAGGACCGCCTCCCGGCGCGCGGCGTACGCGTCGAGGAAGGCCTGGTTGAGGGCGCCGAACGGATCGGCGGGCGCCAGCGCGGCGCTCACCTCCCGCGGCGCCCCGGCGGAGGACGCGCGCTCGACCATGGGCGCGAGCTCCATAGCACGCGCGCCCGGGCCCGCGTCAGGGGCGCGGCCGCGCGTTCGCGTCGAGCCAGTCGAGCGCCTCATCCATCACCCGCTCGGCCTCCGGCATCTCCCCGTGGCGCGCGCCCGGCATCTCCCGATAGACCGCCGGGATCTTCGCCGCCATGAGGCCGCCAGCGCCCTCCTTCATGCGGTACTTCGCGTCGTGCTCGCCGCTGATCATCACCGCCCCCCGGATGTCCCGGAGGCGCGCGGCGGCGGGCGTCGTGGGCGCGCCGATCAGCACGAGCCGCGAGTATCGCTCCGGCCAGCGCTCCGCGAGCCGCTCCGCGATGTACGCCCCCTGCGAGTAACCGATGACCACGAGATCCTCGGCCTCGCCGCCGCACGCCGCGAGCGCGCTCCGGATGCGCCGGTCCTGCTCCTCCGGGTTGGGCGAGTACTTGCTGAACGGCCCGCCGCCGCAGGGCACGTCGCCCTGGAGCCCGAGCACCCCGCCGTGCTCGCGCGCCGCCCCCTGCATGGCCTGCACGTAGCCGAGCCCGTGCCCGCACATGCCGTGGAGGAACACCATCCGCGGGCACGCGCCGCCGCGCCCGGTGACCACGAACGCCGGCAGATCGCCGGGTACGGCCATCTCGGTCGCCACGAGCGGCGGATCCGCCGCCTCCGGCGCGGCGACCTCGGCCGGCTCCGCCGGGCGCTCCTCCGCGAGCGCACGTTCCTCCTTGCCACACCCCGCCGCAAGCACGGCGAGGCTCAACCCTGCTAGAGCTACAGCGGAAATTTCCATCAATCTGGCGTGGTGCCAGGGCCGGCCGACCGCAAGCGGCCCACCGTGAAACCGTTGACATGTCTGTTACAACGGAATAATCATCCGTTTTATTGGATGAGTCTGGCTGGTCCCGAGGCCACGAGCGTCGCGCCTCGCGGCAGCGCCGCCGGGCTCGCCGGCAGTCGCTGGGCGCCGCCGCGTCGTGGCTGGGATTCTCCTCGCGGGCCGCGAGCGCGCCTTCAGCGACCGACGGACAGGAAGGAGCACGATCGATGAGCAACCGCGCCCTGGAGCATTTTGGCGAGCGATACGGCGGCGAGGGGGCGGCGCCCCGCTTCGCGCAGTGGAACGAGGTGATCGAGAGCCTGCTCGGGCACCGCTCGGTGCGCCGTTATCTTCCGGAGCCGCTCCCGGAGGGCACGCTCGAGCTCCTCGTGGCGGCCGCGCAGTCGGCGCCGAGCTCCTCCAACCTCCAGCTCTGGAGCGTGCTCTCGGTGCAGGACGCCGAGCGGCGGCGGCGCCTCGCGGAGCTCGCCGGCGGCCAGGCGCACGTGCGCGACTGCGGGCTGTTCCTGGTCTGGCTCGCCGATCTGCGGCGCCTCGGCGATCTCGCCGAGCACCGCGGCGTGGGCCACGAGGGGCTCGACTATCTCGAGATGTTCGTGATGGCCGTGGTCGACGCGGCGCTCGCCGCCCAGAACGCGCTCGTCGCGGCCGAGTCGATCGGCCTCGGCACGGTCTACATCGGCGCGCTGCGGAACCACCCGGAGGCGGTCGCGGCCGAGCTCGGGCTGCCCGACCAGGTGTTCGCGACCTTCGGCCTGTGCGTCGGCTGGCCCGACCCGGCGGCCCCGGCGAGCATCAAGCCGCGGCTCCCGCAGGAGGTCGTCCTGCACCACGAGCAGTACGGCGCGTTCGAGCGCAAGGTCGGCGCGATCGACGGCTACGACCAGCTCATGGAGCGCTTCTACGCCAAAGAGCGCATGGGCGTGCAGGGCAGCTGGAGCCGCCACTCGGCCGCGCGCGTCGCGTCGGCCCAGGCGCTGCGCGGGCGCGACCGGCTGCGGGCGGCCCTCTCCGCGATGGGGTTCCGGCTGCAGTAGCCCGGGCGTCGGCCTCGCGCGCGGCGCGCCGGTGCGCGAGGAGCAGCACCCGAGCAGCAGGCCCTGGTGCGCCGCCAGCAACGCGAGGGCGCCGCCCGCGAGATCGCAGCGGAAAAACGGGCCATGGCATGTCGGCTGCAATCCAAGGAGAACGGCCGAGCCTCCGCAAGCGCGGTGGGCCGAGCGATGGGTCGGGCGCTCGGCCGAGCGTTCGGCAGAGCAGCTGACCTGAGCAAGGGAGTCGTCCAATCATGAGCGAGGTACGGGAGCCAGAGGGAGAGGTCGGGCGCGTCCTCGACGGGAGCGACACGCTGGCGCTGGAGGCCGACGTCCTGGTGCTGGGCGGCGGGCCCGCCGGGACGTGGGCGGCGCTCGCCGCGGCGGCGCAGGGCGCGCGCGTGGTGCTCGCGGACAAGGGGTACTGCGGCAGCAGCGGCGCCACCGCGCCGTCCGGGGTGGGCGTGTGGTACGTGCCCCCGGCCCCCGAGGCGCGCGAGGCCGCCAAGGCCAGCCGGGAAGGGCTCGGTGGCCACCTCGCCGACCGGGGCTGGATGGACCGCGTGCTCGACCGGACGTGGTCCAGCGTGAACGACCTCGCGACCTGGGGATATCCGTTTCCGGTCGACGACGGCGGGCAGCCCGTCCGCCGCAGCCTGCAAGGGCCCGAGTACATGCGGCTCATGCGCAAGCAGGTGAAGCTCGCGGGCGTCCGCATCCTCGATCACAGCCCCGCGCTCGAGCTCCTCGTCGACGCCGACGGCGTGGTCGCCGGCGCGGCCGGCGTCTGCCGGCAGCTCGGGCAGCGCTGGGTGGTGAAGGCCGGGGCCGTGGTCATCGCCACCGGCGGCTGCGCGTTCCTCAGCAAGGCCCTCGGCACCAACGTGCTCACGGGCGACGGCGGCCTCATGGCCGCCGAGACGGGCGCCGAGATGTCGGGGATGGAGTTCTCGAACGCCTACGCCATCGCCCCGGCCTTCGCGTCGGTCACGAAGACCCTCTTCTACAACTGGGCGACCTTCTATTACGAGGACGGGCGCGTCATCGAGGGCGCCGGCTCGCAGCGCGGCCGCTCCGTGATCGCGGAGACCCTGCTCACGCAGCCGGTCTACGCCCAGCTCGACAAGGCCGACGAGGCGCTGGAGGCCTGGATGCGCAAGGCCCAGCCGAACTTCTTCCTGCCCTTCGACCGCGCCGGCATCGACCCGTTCCGGCAGCGGTTCCCCGTCACGCTGCGGCTCGAGGGCACCGTGCGCGGCACCGGCGGCATCCGCATCACCAGCCACAGTTGCGCCACGTCGACGCCGGGGCTCTACGCCGCCGGGGACGCCGCCACGCGAGAGCTCATCTGCGGCGGCTTCACGGGCGGCGGCAGCCACAACGCCGCGTGGGCCATCTCGTCGGGGCAGTGGGCCGGCGAGGGCGCCGCCGCGTTCGCGCGCAGCCTCGGCGCCCGCGCCGGCCAGCGGGCCGCCCGGGGGGCCGGCGGCGCGGCGCTCCCGGCGGCGGGCGGGACGCGGCAGCTCGACGCGGAGGCGGTGATCCGGTCGGTGCAGGACGAGGTGTTCCCGTACGACAAGAACCTGTTCCGCACCGAGCGGGGGCTCGCGGTCTCGCTCGACCGGCTCGACGCGCTCTGGCGCGACGTGCGGCAGGGCCGGCCGGGGGCGGAGGTGCGCGAGGTCGTGCGGGCGCGCGAGGGCGCGGCCATGGTGGCCACGGCGCGCTGGATGTTCAACGCGGCGCGCGCGCGCACCGAGACGCGCGGGATGCACAAGCACAAGGACCACCCGGGGCTCGATCCGGCGCAGCAGCGGCGGCTGATCACCGGCGGGCTCGATCGCGTGTGGGTGCGCCCCGAGTCGCCGCCGACCGCATCGGTCAGCCCGGCCGCGGCGGAGGCGCACGCGCCATGATCGAGCTCGTCAGCGATGCCCGGTGCATCGGGTGCGATCTCTGCGTCGAGGTCTGCCCCACCAACGTGTTCGATCGCGTCCCGGGCGGCGCGCCGGTGATCGCCCGGCAGCGCGACTGCCAGACGTGCTTCATGTGCGAGGCCTATTGCCCGGTGGACGCGCTCTACGTGGCGCCGGAGGCCGAGCGGCCGGTCCAGGTCGACGAGGAGCAGCTCTCGGCGTCCGGGCTCCTCGGCAGCTACCGGGCCGCGGTCGGGTGGGGGAGCCGGCGCAAGCCCGGCGCCGAGGTCGACCAGACGTTCCGCGTCCTCGAGGCCGCGCGCCGGGGCTGAGGCCGCGCCGCCGCGCGCCTCTCCTGCCGCGAGAGCGCTTTGCCGGCTGGATCGGCGATCCCGCCGGCTCGAACGACGCGCCCTCCCTGGGCGCGTTCAAAATTCCAGTCCATCGACAAAACGCACGGCCTGCGCGCTGAGGGTGACTGGTTCTGCGCGGGTGTCGCAACCTAGGCGAGCGATCCGATCACCGTCCGCTCACGGTCCGGGAGGCGAGCCGCCGACCGGCGGAGGAGCGGCAACGCGAGGTACGCTTATGAGGCGCCCTGTTCTCTTGATCTGTTTCTCGCTCGCTTCTGGGCTCGTGGCCTGCGGTTCAGGCGAAACCGGCGCTGGCGGCGACGGCGGCGGCGACCCCGGCACGGGCGGCGGCAACGCGGCCGGCACGGGCTCCGGCGCGACCGGCACGGCCTCCGGCGGCGGCGCGACCGGCACGGCCTCCGGCGGCAACGCGACCGGCACGGCTTCCGGCGGCGGCCCTGCGTCGGGCAGCGGCGGCGCGGGCGCAGGCACCGGCTCGGGCGGCGGCGGGGGCGTGCCCGCGCCGACCGGGTTCGCGCAGATGGAGAACCTCGACCGCGGCGTCGTGGCCGTTCCCACGAACGGCGGCATCTACGTGGGCTTTCGCCTGTTCGGCTACGACCCCGACGACATCGCCTTCAACGTCTACCGCGACGGCACCAAGGTCAACGACGCGCCGATCACGGACTCCACGAACTTCGTCGACCGCGGCGGCTCCCCGAGCTCGGTCTACACCGTGCGTCCGGTCGTCGGCGGCGTCGAGCAAGGCGAGTCGGAGGCGGCGCCCGTGTGGAAGGATGGATCCCTGTCCATCCCCACGATGGCGCCCCCCGCCGGGGACGGCTACACGTACTCGAGCGGCGACGGCAGCGTGGGAGACCTGGACGGCGACGGGCGATACGAGATCGTCGTCAAGTGGGATCCGTCGAACCTCCAGGACAACTCGAAGGCTGGCCGCACCGGCAAGACCTACCTGGACGCGTACACGCTCGAAGGCAAGCGGCTGTGGCGCATCGATCTCGGCGTGAACATCCGGGCCGGGGCGCACTATTCGCCGTTCCTCGTCTACGATCTCGACGGCGACGGGAAGGCGGAGGTGGCGGTCAAGACCGCGCCGGGGACGCGCGACGGCAGGGGCCAGCCGCTCGGCCTGGGGCCCGCGGCCACCGACGACGATTCGAAGGATTACCGCAACAACGACGGGTACATCCTCACCGGCCCGGAGTATCTCACCGTCTTCGCCGGAGAGACCGGCGCCGAGCTCGCCACGACCGAGTTCAAGGTGGGGCGCGGCGACCCGTGCAGCTGGGGCAACAACGAGTGTTACGGCAACCGGGTCGACCGCTTCGTCGGCACGATCGCGTTCCTCGACGACACCGGCCGGCCGAGCGCGGTGTTCGGCCGGGGCTACTACGCGCGCACCACGCTCTCGGCCTGGAACTACCGCGACGGCGCGCTCACGAACCTCTGGACGTTCGACTCCAGCTCGAGCCGCGACAACGGGGCGTACGGCGGCAAGGGCGCCCATTCCATCAGCGTGGCGAACGTGGACGACGACCCGCAGCAGGAGATCATCAACGGCGGCGCGACGTTCGACAACGACGGCAAGGGCCTCTGCACGGTGGACTACTACGCGCACGGCGACGCGCTGCACGTGACGGATCACATCCCGTCGCGCCCCGGCCTCGAGGTGTTCATGCCGTACGAGGGCGGGGAGTCGCCCGCGTACGCGATGCGCGACGCCCGCACGTGCCAGGTGATCTGGAAGGGGCCGGACAACGGCGGCGAGGAGGGCCCGGGCCGGGGCGTCGCGGCGGACGTCGATCCGCGGAGCCCCGGGAGCGAGGCGTGGGTCAATAACAGCCAGCTCCTGCGCGGCGCGGACGGAGGCGCCGCCGGGAGCCGCCCCTCGTCGTCCAACTTCCTCCTCTGGTGGGACGCGGATCTCAGCCGGGAGCTCCTCGACGGCAACAAGGTCCAGCAGTACGACGGCGAGGGCGAGGGCCTCACGGCGAACGGGTGCGCCGCGAACAACGGCACGAAGAGCAACCCGACGCTCAGCGCCGACATCCTGGGCGACTGGCGCGAGGAGGTGATCTTCCGCTGCGGCGACGCGATTCGCATCTTCACGACGAACCAGGTCGCGAAGAACCGGATCCACACGCTGATGCACGATCCGCAGTACCGCGTGGCCATCTCGTGGCAAAACGGCGCCTACAACCAGCCGCCTCACCCGAGCTTCCACATCGGGGAGGGGATGGCCCCCGTGCCGAAGCCGGACATCCACGTCCGCTGACGCGCCGAGCTTCAGCGCGGCGGGGCGGCGGGGGGGGCGTCGCGCCGGTAGTCGCCGACGGTCTGGCCCGTCCAGCGGCGGAAGGCGCGGACGAAGCTCGGCGTGTCGGCGTACCCGAGCAGGAAGGCCATCTCGCCGACGCCGAGCTCGCCCTCGGCGGCGTAGGCGCGGGCGGCCTCGGCCCGCACCTCGTCGACCACGCGCCGGAACGAGGTGCCGCGCGCGGTCAGCTCGCGCTGGAGCGTGCGCGGGCTCGACGACAGGAGCGACGCGACGCGCGGCAAGAGCGCCTCGGAGTGGGTCAGGTTCTCGCGGACGCTGCGGCGCACCCGGGCGAGGAGGTCGTCGGGGCGCTGGGCGCGCTCGTCGAGCATGCGCGCGGCGTGCTGGTCGAGCACCTCGAGCAGGGCGCCGTCGGCGGCCACCTGGGGCAGGGCCATGACCGCCTCGCTGACGACGAGCGCGTTCTCGCCGCTGTCGAAGCAGAGCTCCGCGCCGAACCAGCGCTCGAGCTCGCCGACGTCGGGCGGGCGGGGGTGGGCGAGGCGCACGAGGCGGGGCACGACGTGCCGGCCGGTGAACTCGCGCGACTGGCGCAGCATCGCGGTCAGGATGAACTCGTTGCCGTGCCGGCCCTGCGCGAGGGGCTCGCCGTCGATCCACTGGCGCACGATGACCTCGCCGTCCCGGCGATCGAGCCGGGCGCTCAAGAGCCCGTTGTTGACGAGCGGCAGGTATTTGACGAAGCGGGCCGCGGCCTCGCCCGCGGTGGGGGCCGACGAGGCGCTCAGCTCGAAGACGCCGAGGTAGCCGCGCGGCAGCGACGTGGCGATGCGAAAGCCGAGGAACGGCTCGCGCGCGGCCTCGGCGCAGGCGTCGACGAGGTCGCGGTAGGCGGCGAGCGGCATCTCGCTCATGCGGTCCTCGAGCGCCGATGGCCCGAGGCCGAAGCGCGCGGCGAGCGCGACCGCGTCGGCGCCCGCCCCCTGCGCCCACCAGAGCGCCGGGCGCACGACGAACGAGCGATAGAGGGGCGAATCGGCGTACGGGGCGGGGCGATCGGCGGGCCCGGGCGCACCTCGTTTCACGCCCCGATGGTCGCGCCCACGGGGCCATGGCGTCAAATGACAACGCGGTGGCGGCTCATGCCACTGGATGGCCGGAGGGCCCCGGGCGCACGATAGGCCTGCCCGTGGTTGCGCCTGCCCAGGTCGGGCCCGAGCTGGCGCCGCGCACGGGCCGCGAAGGGGCCGCCGGGCGCGCCCTGGCCGCGCCGAGCGCGAAGGGCGTGGTCATGGCGTGAGGGCGGCGCCGGGGCGCGTCGCGCGCGGGGGGCGGGCGGCGCCGGCGTCGGGGCGGGTCTTCGTGGTCCTCGGGTTCGTATCGAAGGAGGCTGAGATGGTTCGTCGAACAGTCATCGTTTTACCCCGGGCGCTCGCGCTCGCGCTCTTCGCGGCCGCGGTCGATCCGAGGACGGCCGCGGCGCAGAATGCGTCCGCGCCCAAGCCGTTCGGGCACTGGAGCTTCGACGCCTGCGCGGGGGGCCAGGTCGCCGACCAGGGCGCGACGCCCCACCACGCCCAGCTCCACGGTACCGCCCTCTGCGGCGACGGGCGCTACAACCAGGGGGCCGTCTTCGACGGCGCGCCCGACAGCCGGATCGAGGTCTCGAACGCCTCGGCCTTCGCCGCGCCCAGGTTCACGATCGCCGCCTGGGTGAAGCCCTCGGGGCCGGGCGCGATCGTGAACCGCTGGTGGGGGCCCGACGTGTGGGGCCTGTGGTTCCTCGGCGACAAGCTCACGTTCGCCGTGACCTTCCCCGGCGGGCAGTGGGGCAACCCGATCTCGGTCGCCGCGCCGGCGGTGGCGGGCCGGTGGACGCACGTCACGGGGTCGTACGACGGCACCCGGATCGCCCTCTACGTCGACGGCGTGCTCGCCGCGTGGAAGCCCGCCAGCGGCACGCCGCAGGCGTCGAGCCGGCCCATCGTCATCGGCAACCACCCGTCGTGGGACGGCTTCGAGGGCTCGATCGACGAGGTGCTCTTCTACGACCGCGCCCTCAGCGCCGGCGAGGTCTCCGCCGTCGCGAGCTCGCCCCCGCCCCCGCCGTGGGCGCTGCCCTCGGTCTACGAGGCCGAGGCGCCGTCGAACGTCCTGGAGGGGGTCTACGTCGACGAATTCAGCTGCACATCGGCCTGCTCGGGCGGCGCCGTCGTCCGGGGCATCGGCGTGGGCTCGTCGCTGCGCTTCGAGAATGTCATGGCCCCGGCCGCCGGGCACTACCTGCTCGAGGTCGACTGGCTCGGCGACGAGCGCGAAGCGCTGGTGAGCGTCAACGGCGGGTCGCCGGCGTTCGTGCCCTTCACCGGCGGCAGTTTTTACACGCCGACCACGCGGGTGCTGCGCGTCGAGCTCGACGGCGGCCCGAACACCATCGCCTTCTCGAGCTGGGGCCGAACCGCGCCCGACATCGACCGCGTTCGCCTGACCGAGGGCGCGATCGAACACGTGACCCTCGACGACGTGCCGCCGACGGGATACGAGGTGTACGGGGCCGCCGCGACCCACGAGCACGTCGCCTCCGAGCTCGCCTTCAGCGGCAAGTGGTTCTGGGGCTCGGTCGAGGGCGACGAGGCCTATGCGATGCGGAGCTGCGACGGCTCGGACGACACGCATGCCGGCGTCGCCGGCCTCTGCGAGTTCGGCCAGGGGCACCAGCTGGGCGCCGACGTCTGTTGCCACGGCGGCGGGATCGGCGAATGCAACCCCAAGCGAACCGACGGCTATACCGGCGACCCCGCGCGCGACTACCTCGAGTGGCCCAAATGGGACACCAACGCCCACCCCCGCTACTGGCACGGCCACCTGCGCCGCGCCCTCGACGGCGGCCTCAAGCTCATCGTGGCCCACGCGGTGGAGAACTACCCGCTCTGCTCGCTCGTGAAGAGCGGCGTGGGCACCAACCCCGAGCGGCATGAAGGGTTCGAGTGCGACATGGCCGACTCGAACGAGAGCATCGTCAGGCAGATCGGATTCTTGAGGGCGTTCGCCGCAAACCACGCTGACTTTCTCGAGATCGCCGAATCGGCGGCCGATGCCCGCCGCATCATCAACGAGAACAAGATGGCGATGGTGATCGGCATCGAGGCCGATTACACGTGGTCCCCGTACGAAAACCCGATCGATCGCCTCGACTATTACCACGCCCTCGGGGCCCGCACGGCCTTCCTCGCGCACTCGCTCAACACGCGCATCGCCGGCACGGCCATCTACACGCCCATATTTGCCGCGCAGCAGTCGTTTCTCAACTGCTTTTTGCACAACGTGCAGTGCAAGACCGACCCGGATGACCCCTTCGCGACCGACCCCGAGCACCCCTTCGCCGTCGACCAGAGCAACCAGATCGGCTGCTCGCCCTCGTACGCGACGCGCTACGAAGAGCTCTGCTCGCTCAAGCTCGCCGAACGCCTCAACGACCCCGTCGGCTGGAACGGCTTCAAGTACTATCCGGGCGGCAACGTCATGGCCGGAAGCGACTGGACCATCTACGACGCGCCCGTCGCGGTGAACATGAACACGCTCGGGCTGACCTACGAGGGCGGGCTGGTCGTCGAGCGCATGATGGATAAGGGCATGCTGCTCGAGATCGGGCACATCTCCGAGGCGGCGGTCGAGGACGTGCACGACCTCTCGTCGGCGCGCTACGGCTACCCGCTCGTCGCCAGCCACGTCTACGCCCGGCGCGTCAGCGCCGACGGCAGCGCCGGCTGGGAGGGTAAGCTGGGCGATGACGCCTTGCGGTGGATCGCCGAGACCGAGGGCTTCGCGGGCCATTTCACGGGCGGCGACGTCGCGCTCGGCTACTCGGGCTCGGGCGTCGACAACACCTGTGCCGGCTCGACGCGGTCGCTGGCCCAGAGCGTGGCGTATGCGGCCGACATGGCGGGGATGCGCGTCGCGTGGGCCGGCGACTTTCAGGGCCTCGGCCAGGGGGTCGCCCCGCGGCTCGGCTACACCACCGAGCGCGACGACTGGTGCAAAGGCGACCTCGTCGAGCAGTGCTTGCAGCAGCGGAGTAGCGGCGTGAATGAATGTTTGAATTGCTTGGCGCAGCCCCTGTCGAGCATCGATTCGTGCATTCCGTCGGTCGACCCGAACCTGAGCCACTACAGCACGCAAGACGAGAAGGACTGGGCTTACTTTCACACCCGCGGCTACGCGCACCACGGGCTCATCGCCCAGCTGCACCGGGATCTCGAGGAGGTCGGCCTGCGGCCGGAGTACCTGAGCGCGCTGCGCGACCGCTCGGCCGAGACGTTCATCAGGACGTGGGAGAAATCGGAGCACATCGCCGCGCTGCCGAGGCCGGTGCGCTGACCCGGGGAAGGGCGCCCGCCGCGCGCCGGCCGCGCGGCGGCGGGGCCTACGGCCCGGGAGGGGGGTAGTTGGGCTCGGTCATCCCTTGAATCCACTGCGTGACCAGCTGCAGGCCGGTGTCGTCGACCTGGCGGGTCGCGATGCGCGGCATCTGCCCCTCGAAGCCACGGAGCTCCTGGCGGGCGACGAGCAGGCTGCGCGACGGATCCCCCGGACGGATGTCGTACCAGTTCGCGGGGTCCGGGTTCTTCAGCCCCTCGTACTTCGCGTTCTCCGCCGGGCGCTTGTTCATGCCCGTCCGCACGGCGTCCGTCGCGGCCACGCTGCCCAGCTCGCTCGCCTCGAGCCGCAGGTACAGGCCCGTATCGTGGGCCGCCGACTCGGGCAGGTCGTTGTGGCAGCTCACGCCGCAGTTCGCGTGCAGGTAGCCGAGCGCCTGGCGCTCCACCTCGTCGCCCGGGATCGTCAGGGCGAGCGGGCTCGCGTCGTCGATCACGCCGAGCGCGACCAGCGACTCGCGCGTGACCCCCTCGGCGCCCGGGCCGAGCATCAGCGCGTCCCAGCCGAGGACGAAGTCGGCGCGCCCGACGTGGCACTCCTTGCATTGATCGCGCGTCGGCACCATGTGGCCGGTGCCGTAGAGATCGGGCACGCCGAAGTCGTTCTGCATCTGGATCGCCTGCCGCTCGTCCTCGGACCAGACATAGCTCGTGTAGACCCAGCCGGCGGCCATCTTGCGCAGGAGGCGCGTCTCGGCCATGCGCAGGGCGCCGTCCGCGCCCTTCACGCGGAACTCCTTCCAGAACTGCGTCCCCTCGGGATACACGAACGCGTCCGGATTGCTCACGTCCACCCGCTGCCCCTTCGGGATCGAGACGAAGCGCCGCTTCGCGGCGCCGTCGCTCCAGAGCTCCATCGCAGGCTTGTACTCGAGCACGCCGCACGCGAGCTCGCGCTTGTCGAAGTCCCCGTAGAGGCCGGTACAGCGCAGGTCCACCGGCAGCACGCCGTCGAGCGGCGCCGCGCAGTCCACATCGGTCGGCATCGCGTAGTCGACACACGCCGGCTCCCCCGAGCCGTCCGGCCCGGCGTCGACCTCGGGCGTCGACACGCCCGGCCCCCCCGCCTGGCCCCCGGGCGGCGGATCGCCGCCGCCCGAGCTACACCCCATCGCCACCAGCAGCGCGCCGGCGACAGAACCTTTCCTCACGACATCATGAAGCATGCGCTCATGGTGCCACAGGAATGGAGCGCGGGGGAACGTGGATTCACGGGCTCCGCGCCGCGTCGCATCGCCCCGCGCGCGTCATCCGGCCATGTGAACGTGCACGTGCCGACCGATGAAGTGCGCCGAGCAGAGCTCGTTCGATGACGCCTGATACCGAAAGGGAGCTCCAGTGAAAAAATGAACCTTCGAGTGTCCACTGCTGCTGTACGGCGCGCCTTCAGGCGCGAAACGGTCCAGGGTGGATGTACGGTTGTGGTCTGTCCGCTGCGCGCTCGCGCGCTGGCGGCGCGCGCTCGCGGCGGGCGAGGTGTCGCCTGCGCAGCACGAGGTGCTGGCGGCGTGCTCGCGGGGCAGCACCGGGCGGGTGGGGGCCCGCGAGAGCGCGAGGAAACGCCTGGCACGGCGCGTGCGATGTGCGATCGCCGCCGGGGGTGGACGGGCGCGTCGCCCCGCCGAGAGCGCCCGGCAACCCTCCCTTTCCCGGAGCCTTCGCATGAGTGGACTCAGTCTCGTCTTCGATACGCCGCAGCTCGCACAGGACTACGAGGTACGGAGCGCCGAGCGGCAGTTCCGCCACGGCCAGCGGCTGATCGCCGAGCTCGGCGTTCGCGCGGGCGAGCGCGTGCTCGATATCGGGAGCGGCACCGGGCTGCTCGCGGAGCACGTGGCGGGCATCGTCGGGCCGACGGGCCGGGTGCTCGGGATCGACCCGCTGCCGCTGCGCGTGGAGATCGCCCAGCGCAAGGCGAGGGCGAACCTCTCGTTCCAGGTCGGCAACGCCTACGCGCTGGACGGGCTCGCGTCGGGCAGCTTCGATGTCGTGTACCTCAACGCCGTCTTCCACTGGCTCCCCGAGAAGACCGAGCCGCTGCGGCAGATCCACCGGCTGCTCAAGCCGGGCGGGCGCGTCGGGCTCACCACGGGCGCGAAGGACCAGCCGAACCGGCTGCAGGCCATCAAGCGGCAGGTGCTCTCGCGCGAGCCCTACGCGCGCTACCCGGAGTCGCTGGCCGGCACGCCGCACTGGGTGACGGCCGAGGAGCTCGCCGGCCTGCTCGGCGGGGCCGGCTTCTCCGTGCAGAAGATCGAGGCCCAGGAGAACGTGAATCACCAGCCGGACGCGAGCGCCGCCATCGCCTTCTCGCAGGCGAGCTCGTTCGGCAACTTCCTCGGCCACCTGCCGGAGTCGCTGCGCGTCCAGGCCGTCGAGGACATCAAGCGCGAGCTCGAAGCCTTCCGGACGCCCGAGGGGATCCGCCTCGAGGGCAAGCGGCTGTTCGCGATCGCGCACAAGCCGGCGTCGCACTGACCCGAGCGCCGGTCCGCCGGCACCCGAGCGCGACGCCCTCCCACGATGCTTTTCGGCTGACACAACCACAAGGAAAACTCCGCATGAGCGCCACGACGAACCAGAGCAGCAATGGCAGCAACGTCCTCGAGATCGTGCCCGTCGCCGGCCGGATCGGCGCCGAGGTGCGCGGCGTGCGCCTCTCCGCCGATCTCGACGCCGCGACGGTGGCCGAGATCCGGAAGGCCTGGCTGCGTTACAAGGTGATCTTCTTCCGCAACCAGCACCACCTCGACGACGCCTCCCAGGAGAAGCTCACCGCGATCTTCGACGGCGCGCCCGTCGCGCACCCGACGGTGCCCGTCGTCCAGGGCACCTCCTACATCCATGAGCTCGACTCGCGCTACGGCGGCCGGGCGAACTCCTGGCACACCGACGTCACGTTCGTCGACGCGTACCCGAAGGCGTCGATCCTCCGGGCGCTCGTGATCCCGGCGTACGGCGGCGACACCGTCTGGGCCAACACGGTCGCCGCGTATCAGGATCTGCCGCCGGCGCTGCGCGAGCTGGCGGACAAGCTGTGGGCGGTCCACAGCAACGAGTACGACTACCAGGCGCGAAAGCCGCAGGCGTCGGCGGACGACGAGCGGCGGTATATCGAGGTGTTCACGTCGACCGTGTACGAGACCGAGCACCCCGTGGTGCGCGTCCACCCGGAGACGGGGGAGCGCTCGCTCCTGCTCGGCCACTTCGTCAAGAAGCTCCTCGGCGTCTCGTCGTTCGACTCGGCGCACCTCTTCCAGGTGCTCCAGGACCACGTCACGCGGCTCGAGAACACCGTCCGCTGGCGCTGGGCCGCGGGCGACGTGGCCATCTGGGACAACCGCGCGACCCAGCACTACGCGATCAACGACTACGGCGATCAGCTCCGCGTGGTGCGCCGGGTGACGGTCGACGGCGACGTGCCCGTCAGCATCGACGGCAAGCGCAGCGTCACCCGCAAGAGGGCGCCGCGCGCCGCCGCGGCGAGGAGCGAGAGCGCCGGCGCGGGCGTCTCTGTGGCGGCCGCGACGGCGTAGTGCCCAGCTCCGTGCAGCGCCCAGGAGGGGGTTGGAATCGCCCCAGTTCTTGTAGGGATCGGTGAAGCTGCGGCCGCTGCTCAAATCATGCACCAAGTGCAGGCCGATACCGACCGATGCGTCGCGGGCCTCCGTCACTAGGGCGGCGCGCCAGTCCTTTCTTGCAGGGCGCTTCGTCGTGGCCTCACCGCGGCGGTGGAGTGCCGCGGCGTCATGGCAGATAAAAACCATGGCTCGCCGCCTGCCCGCCCATCTGATTTCAGCGAAAGCCCGTACCTCAGGAACTGCTGGGCCTCTGGTCTGCCTGCCGGCATCTCCGGTGAAAGATCCGGGCCACCTGGGCACCCTGAGCCCATGGCCCCAATGGTCTACGTGGACGATGTCGCTCGGCCTGGGCCACAGCGCTTGGTTTTTCGCTCGATGCCATACGCCCCTTCTTTGCGTCCGGGTCAGCGGCCGCCGAGGGGTCGGCCGCCGCGGAATCGCCTCGCCGGGGAATTGTGGACGCACGGAGCTGGTCGCGAGGGGCGGAGCTACCGGCTCGTCGATCCCGAGATGCCGAGGAGCGACTCGACCACGGCGCACCACCCCGCCGTGAGGTTGGTCTTGTCGTAGCCGGCGCCGAACGCGAGGAGCCGGCTGCCGGCGTACCGGTCCGCGAGGGCGCAGAGGCGCGCCAGGGCGTGGCGCAGGGACGCGGGCGTGAGCAGGAGGCGCGCGAGCGGGTCGCCGCCGAGGCAATCCGCGCCGCTCTCGAGCACCACGAGCGCCGGCCGGAAGCCCTCCAGGAACGCCTCGACCTCGCGCCATGCCTCCAGGAACCAGGGTTTCTCGTCGTAACCATGCGCCCCGAGCTCCCGGCCGACGTCGATCCCGACACGCGGATCCATGGAGACCCAGTTTTCCTGGGCGCCGCGCCGGCGCCGGCGCGCCCCGCCGGGCGGATCCTTGACGGCGCGGATCGCCTGCGCTTCATCTGCGGCGGAGGAGTGCCCCGTGGGTGAAGCAGGCAAGCGCGATGACGCTCGAGACGGAGCGCAGAACACCGCGCACGTCGTGGTGATCATGCTGATCGTGGCCTTCGGCGTGCTCGCGCTGCCGTGGATGGTGCTGCGGAAGCTGGAGACCCGGGCCCAGGGGCGCGGCGACGCGGCCTCCGGCGTCGCGGACGAGGACCTCGCCCAGGGGGGCAAGATCTATTACCGCTCGTGCACCGGGTGTCATCAGGCGAGGGGGGAGGGGAAGCCTGGCCGGTATCCGCCCCTCGTCGGCGCGTCATGGCTGCTCGAGGACAAGGAGACGCCGATCCGGATCACGCTGCTCGGCGCCGCCGGGCCGATGGAGGTGAACGGCGCGCAGTACAACGACGTGATGCCCAACTTCGGCGTGAACCTGTCGGACGAGGAGATCGCGCTGGTGCTCACCTATGTCCGATCGAGCTGGGGAAACAGCGCGCCCGCCATTACGAAGGATGAGGTCGCGAAGGTGCGCGCCTCGCTGGGAGACCGGGTGGAGCCGTGGGCCGGCGGCGCGGCGCTCTCGGCGGCTCGGGAGACGCGCGTCCTGCGCTGAAGCGCGCAGGCCGGCGACGACGGGCGCGCCGCGGGTCGAGCGAGGCGCGCCCGCGCGCCCTCAGGCTCGGCGGCGATGGGCCCAGGAGGAGCGGTCCGAGCTCGGCCGCGAGGCGGGCAACTCCATGGTGTGGATGCGGCGCGCGCGGCGCAACGTTTGCTGGCGCTGCTGGCGCTGGGGCGGGGCGATCTCAGGCGCGCAGCTGCCCCTGCGAGAGGTCGTCCGATCACCGATCGCGGCTGGCGTTGAGCCACCGCAGCTTGTCGGGATTGGCCATCGCCCGGATGGCGCGCACCACGCCCCCGTCGATCTCGAGCGTGATGACGACGCGGATCGCCGCGTTCGTGCGGTCGCGCAAGAGGAGCGCCGGCTCACCGTTGATGTCGCCGATCGCCGCGTCGAAGGGGCCGGCCGGAAGCCGCTTGGTCGAGGCGACGAATCGCGCCACCGCCTCGCGGCCGCGCAACGGCGCCAGCACGGCGCCGGGAAATCGGCCGCCGCCGTCGGCGTCGAGCACGACGTCCTCGGCGAGCAGGTCGATCAGCCCGCGCAGGTCGCCCGAGCCCACGCTGTGGGCGAAGCGCGCGACCAGCTCGCGGTGGGCCTCGGGGGTGGGCGGGAACCGCGGTCGCTGCCGTTCGAGGTGCTCGCGGGCGCGAGACCCGAGCTGGCGGCAGGCGGCGGGCGTGCGCTCGACGATCCGCCCGATCTCGGCATAATCGTAGTCGAACAGCTCGTGCAGGACGAAGACCGCGCGCTCGAGCGGCGAGAGCTGCTCCAGCACCACCAGAAACGCCACTGACACCGACTGCCAGCGGTCCAAGGGTGACGAGGCGTCGAGCGCGTCGACCTCGCTCCAGATCGGCTCGGGCAGCCAGCTGCCGATGTAGGTCTCGCGCCGGCGGCGCGCCGAGCCCAGCAGATTGAGGCAGAGCCGCGTGACGATGGTGCCGAGCAGGGCCTTCGGCGACGCTACCTCGGTCTCGGGTACGGCCAGGTACCGGATGTAAGCGTCCTGCACCACGTCCTCGGCGTCGGCCCCGCTGCCGAGCATGCGGTACGCGATCGCGAACAGGAAGGGGCGGTGGATCTCGGCGTCGGGTTTCATGGTCGTTGGCTTGCCTCGATCCTGGGACAGCGCGGCCGGCGCGGATGTGACATCGGCCCGGATGTCACACGACGCTCAGCTGCGTGGTCTTGCCGGGACCATGCGCAACCTCACCTTGCTCGTTCTCGTCCCGCTGTTCTCCGCCTGCAATGAATCCTCGCCGCCGTCGGGCTTCGAGGGCACCTGGAACTACGACCTGCCCGACCGCGCCAGCGGCACCAACCTGGCTCACGTGTCCTGTCCGGCCCAGGGCGGCGCCCCCGCGGTGGAGCTCGACATCCCGCAAATCGGCGCTCTGGTGCTGACCCGCGACGGCGAAAAGACGCTCGCCGGCCGCACCGATCAGGGTTGCTCGTGGACCTTCCACGACGCCGACGGTGAGCACGCGACCTTCGCATCGGCGGAGGCGACCTGCAACAACCCGGTCATCGGGTCCAGCTACACCATCACGAGCTGGACCCTGGCCCGCGACGGCGCCGGCGCCGCCGAGGTCGTCGACGCCATCAGCCACCGCCCCGGCGGCCCCGACTGCGACTTCGTGCTCGCCGCCGGCAAGCGCACCTGGGTCGACCCCGACGCCGACGACGACCCCGCCGCGGCGTTCGTCGGCGCGTGGGCTTACGCCCCGTCCGATCCGCTCACCCGCACCAACGTCGCCACCGTCGCTTGCGCCGACGCCGAGGGCAACCCGCTGCCGCCGAGCTACGAGCCCCAGGCCGGCAGCATCGCGATCGAGCGCACCGGAGCGCACAGCGTTGCCGCGACCGACGGCGACGGCTGCACCTGGACCTTCGCGGTCCACGGCAACACGGCGTTGCTCGACCCGCCGGCGCAGCGCTGCGGCCCGCTCACGCTCCACCACTGGGCCCTGGCCGGCGACGGCGGCCACGCCTTCGAGGTCCGCAGCGGCGAGCGCGCCGGCTGCCGCGTCGTCCTGACCGTCGGCGAGCGCACGCGCCAGTAGGAGCTCGTCCAGCGCCTTCATCACCCGCGGGTCGCCGCCCTTCACCGGATCGACCCCGAGCTCCGCGAGCTGCCCGCCGAGCTCGTCGGCGAGCCTCGCCGCCGGCTGCGACCCTTCCAACCAGCACCCGTCGAGATCGATCGCCCCGAGGATGCGCAGCGGATCGGTGGCCGTGAGCGAGCGGAAGGCGAGGGCATTCATGCACGCGGAGCCGCCGCGATGCGAGGCCTCCTCTCTACCGCTAAGGCATGATGTCGAGCCGCATCCCCGCGCGCAGCGTCTCCGAGGGATAGAGCGTGCCTCGCCAGACGATCCCCCCGCGGCGGAAGCCGAGCCAGCCGGCGCGCAGCATCATCGCGACGAAGAGCGCAGTTCCCACGGGCCAGAGCAGCGCCGGGAGCACGCGGCGCCCGGACCACCGCGCGACGCCGATGGACGCCGCGAACGCGAGCCCGGCCGCGCACAGGCCGAGCCCGCGGAGCCACGCCGGCGCCCACGGCAGGAGCCCGAGGAGCGGCGCGAGCTCCAGGGAGAGCAGCGCCGCGCAGGCGACGACCACGCGCGGCAGCGAGCACCTGCCGAGCACCGCGTACCCGTTCTTCTCCGACCCGCGCGCCATCTCCCCGAGCGAGCCATAGAACCGCAAGCCGACCGCGCCCCGGCCGCTCATCGCGCGGCTCCTCGCGCCAGATCGCTTGAGGATCTGCCCGAGCGCGACGTCGTCGGCGACCTCGAGGCGAATCTGGCGGAACCCGGGGCAGCGGTCGTACGCCTCGCGCCGGACCAGGTTGAACGCGCCAGAGCCGATCGCGGCCTTCGACGCCGGATCTTCGATCGCCCACAGCCGCCCGCCGAGGCACATGATCCGCACGAACATCGTGATGACCGCATCGAGCAGCAGGCTCACCGGCCAGAAATCCGGGATGACGGCCAGGTGATCGATGCCGTCGCGCTCGCACGCGGCGATGGCCCGCCGCAGCGTGCCTCTCTCGAAGTGCGCATCGGCGTCGCTGAAGAGCAGCCATTCGCCGCTCGCCCCCTGCGCCCCGCGCTCGAGCGCGTGCAGCTTGCCGAGCCATCCCTCGGGGAGCTCCTCGATGTGGATCGCGACGATGCGCCCGTCCCGGGCCGCAATGCGGTCGACGATCTGCGCGGTCGCGTCGGTCGACCGGTCCTCCACGAGGACGAACTCGATATTCGGGTAATCGTCGCGGAGCTTGGCCTCCATCGCACCTTCGAGGGTCTCCGCCTCGTCGCACGCCGGGATGATCACGGAGATCTTCGGCCATGCCCGCCGATCTGGGACGTGGACCTCGGACAGCCGGCGCAGCACGCGCGCGGTGACGACGACCGTCGCCACGCCGGCGAGCCAGTAGAGCGCGCTGGCGGCCAGCAGCGCAGAGACGATCACCGTCGCGACGGACACCCTCGCCTCCGTGCATCCACGAGCGTCGCGAGAGAACGAGCTCGCCGCGTCATGCGGGCTCAGCACTACGCTCCTCCTCGAGGGCCGTCAATGCGCCTGGGGCCGCGGCGCGCGCGGTGCCGGCCGCCGTCTGGCGCGCCGCCCGCATTGCGCCGCGGCGCGCCCCGTCCCTAGAGTGATCGCATGTCCGACCTGCTCATCAACATCGACGTGCCGGCGATCGAGCCAGCCATCTCGTTCTACACCCGCGCGTTGGGATTGCGCGTGGGGCGGCGCTTCGGCGGCGCTTTCGTCGAGCTCCTCGGCGCGGCCGCGCCGATCTACCTCCTGGAGAAGCCGGCCGGCAGCGCGCCTGCGATGGGCGCGCCCCCGCGCGACTACCGTCGTCACTGGACGCCGGTCCACCTCGATTTCGTCGTCGACGATCTCGAGGCCGCCGCGCGCCGGGCGCAAGAGGCGGGCGCGGTCCCCGAAACCGACATCGAGGTGTTCGCGTGGGGGCGCATGCTCCGCCTGGCCGATCCGTTCGGCCACGGCGTCTGCCTGCTTCAGTTCACCGGCCGCGGCTACGACGAGATCGCCACGCCCGGCTGAGCGCGCGCCGGCGACCTCGACACCATGTCTCCAACGACGCGCGAGGGATGGCCACGATGAACTCGGGACAATAGCCACCGAGCTCATCGATGTTTGGAACGACTGTTGTATCTATCACTCCTGAATCACGCGACCGGGCGGGCGCATCCAGCATTCAGGCGTAGAAGGGCGATCTCCGGAGCAGAGGCTCTGGTAGGATCGCTGTACCAACCATGGACGGCGTCACCTGTGGACCTGCGGGGGCGCCACGACGCAAGAGGGGAATCCATGCCCGTCGTCTCGCCCGAAGCGCTCCTGAGCTCGCTCAGGGAACCTGCGGCCATCCTGGATCATGAAGGGCACCTCGCGGCCGTGAACGCGGCATGGTCGCAGGTGAGCGCGGAGCAGGCGCTCGCGGGCGGTCGTTTCGGGATCGGGAGCGACTACCTGACGTGCTGCGCGGAGGTCCGCGGCGCGGAGATCGGCGCGGTCCTCGCGCGAGGGGTGCGCGACGTCCTGGCCGCTCGATCGCGGTCGTTCACCCTGGAGTACGCGTGCGACCGCGCGGCGCCCCCGCTCCATTTCGAGCTGGTCGCGAGCGCGCTCCCGACCGGCGGCGGACCCGGAGCGCTGCTCACCCATCACGATGTCACCGAGCGGCAGCGGCTCGCGCAGGCGCGCAGCGAGGCGGAGGCGCAGCTGAAGTACGTGCTCGAGATGCTGCCCGAGGGCTACTGGGAGTGGAACATCGAGACCAACCACGTCCACTACAGCGACCGGTGGTGCGAATCGCTCGGGTACGCTCCCGGGGAGATCGAGCCTCACATCGACGCCTGGGCGAAGCTGGTCCATCCGGACGATCTGCCGCGCGTGCTGGACACCGCGTACGGCTACATCGAGGGGAGATACCCGAGCTACCAGTGCGAGACCCGCGTCCGGATGAAGAGCGGGAAGTATCGTTGGAACATCGACCGGGCCAGGATCGTCGCCCGCGACGCGAGCGGGAAGCCGCTGCGCATGGTCGGGATGGAGATCGACATCACCGAGCGTAAGGAGGCCGAGCTCGTGATCCAGGAGCAGTCGAAGCGGCTCCGGGACCTGTCGACCCCGCTGATCCCGATCACCGACAAGGTCGTGGTGATGCCGCTCGTCGGTCTCGTCGACGCGCAGCGCGCGGATCAGGTGCTCTCCACGCTGCTGGAGGGCCTCAGCCGGCACCAGGCGAGCGTGGCCATCCTTGATGTCACCGGGGTGAGCCTCATCGACTCGCACGTGGCGTCGGTCCTCGTCAACGCGGCGAAGGCCGTGGGGCTGCTCGGGGCCCGGGTCGTCCTCACCGGCCTGCGCCCCGAGGTGGCCAAGACCCTGGTCAAGCTGGATGTCCCGTGGGGCAACATCGTGATGCGCGGAACGCTCCACGCGGGGATCGCCTACGCGACCAGCGTCGAGCGCGCCCCGTCGGCGTCCTGACACCGGGCGCTCTCCAGGCGGGCCCGGCCAGAACGCCGATCACCTCCGGCCGCCGGCCGCGCGGTCGACGTCGCGCCCGCCGCGCAGGCGGCGCGGCTCGCCGATCGGTACCGGCCTCCGGTGCCCGTCGGGGAGCGGAGCATCTGCCACCTTTGCACGCAGCGATCTCAGGATCGAAAGCCTCGGGGGAAACCCGATGGGTAAACGCTCGAAAGGCGTACGGCGAGCCCCTGGCCCGCGTCCTGCTAGAGATGCAGGGCAGAGCGCCCGTGACGGTTTCCCCCCCCCACCGTCGAGCGGGCGCTCTGTTTTTTTGTCCTCCGGCGCGGGGAGCGCCCGGCAGGCCGCCCGGCCGCTGCGATCACGGGTCGGCGGTGACGAGGGCGACGGCGAGGCCGTCGTAGCCCTTGGCGCCCACCGTCTGGATCGCCGTCGCGCTCACGCGCCGCTCGGCGGCGAGCAGCTCGTAGAGGCGGCGCACCCCCTGGACGTTGGGATCGGCGCTCCCGGGGTCGACCACCGCCCCTCTGCGCACGACGTTGTCGACCACGATGACGCTGCCGCGGCGAGAGAGCTTGAGCGCCCACGCGAAGTAGTCGGGGTTGCTCGGCTTGTCGGCGTCGATGAAGATGAGGTCGAACGGGCCGCGGCCCTCCGCGGCGAGCTTCGGCAGCGTGTCGAGCGCCCGCCCGAGCCGCAGCTCGACGCGGTCGGCCACCCCGGCGCGATCGAGGTTCGCGCGGGCGACCTCGGCGTGCTTCGGCTCCGACTCCAGCGTGATCAAGCGGCCGCCTTCGGGCAGCGCCCGCGCGAGCCAGATGGTGCTGTACCCCCCGAGCGTGCCGATCTCCAGGATGGTCCGCGCCCCATGGATCCGCGCCAGGAGATTCAGCAGCTTGCCCTGGTTCGGCGCGACGTTGATCGGCGGCAGGCCGGCCGCGGCGCTCGCCTCGAGCGCCGCGTCCAGCGCGGCGTCGGGCGGCACGAGCAGATCGGTGATGTAACGATCGACAGCTGACCATTGCTCCTGAGCCATGAGTGATCCTCCTCACGTCGCGACGACGCGGAGCGCCGCGCACGGGTGTGCCGAGCTTCTTGTGGTTGATTCTGCAACCATCAAGGCAGCAAGCGCCCCAGCCAGGCCGCCTCGCTGCCAGACCAAACGTTGGATGTTTGTCCGCTATAACAGATGACGGCGGCGGGCACATCGCCCGCGCCGCCGCGCGGGGCTCGATCTAGCGCGGCACGAGGACGCGGGCGTCCCAGGGCCCGAGGTCCAGCGCGACGGAGCCCGCGTGGAGGTGCGCGCCGGCGCCGCCCAGGGCGTCGCGCAGGCCGCCGCGCGCGTGGCCGGCGAACGGCTCCGGGACGGCGAGCCGCTTCCTCGCCGGTCGCTCGCTGAAATTCAGGGCGACGAGCGCGAAGCTCGACGCGTCGTCGCCGTGCCTGACGTAGGCGAAGACCTCGTCGTCCTGGCCGGCGTGCACGACGCGGAGCCCCGGCGACCGGAGCGCCGCGAGGGAGCGCCTGAGCCGGATCAGCCGCTCGTAGTGCCGGGTCAGCGGCCCGCGCGGCGGCCGCGGGACCGGGGCGAGGCCGCCGTAAGGCTCGTACTCGGCGCCGAGCTCGTCGAACGCGTAGACGCACGGGATGCCCGGCAGCGTCAGCAGCGCCGCCGCGGCGACGCGCGTGAGACCCGGCCCGTGGCGCGTGATGAAGCGGGCCCCGGTGTCGTTGTTGTTGATGAACCTCAGCGTGCGCTCGGGGCGCGCGGCGCGCGCCGCGGTGGCGGACAGCGCCGCGCCCAGCCGGGCCGCGATGCCGCGCGGCGCGCCGAACACGTCGCTCCACGCCCACCGCCCGAGCTCCTCGGTCCAGTCGTACGCCGCGTCGAACCCGCTCTGCAGGTAGTACGGATCGCGCGCCGAGGCCTCGGCGATCAGCGCGAGATCCGGGCGCACGCGCCGGAGCTCGGCGGCCCACGACGACCAGAGCTCGCTCCGCCGCTCCTGGACGCCCCACGCGGCGTCGACGCGGTAGCCGTCGATACCGAAGCGCTTCACCCAGCGCAGCGACACCTCGAGCATCCAGCGCGCCACCTCGGCGTTGTCGTAGTTGAGGTTCGGCAGGTGCTCCCAGTCGAAGTAATGGGTGGGCTCCCCGCCGGCGTCGCGATCGTAGAACGCGAAGGTGTGGGCGCGGGTCCGCTGCCGCTCGGCTTGCTGGAAATACGGGTGCTCGACCGAGGTGTGGTTCGGCACGAGGTCGAGCAGCACGCGCAGGCCGCGCCGGTGCGCGTCGTCCACGAGCTCGCGCAGGTCCTGCTCCGTTCCGTAGTCGGGGCGCACGCTGAGGTAGTCCGTGACGGCGTACCCGAAGTCGCCCTCGGGCGCGGCGAAGATCGGAGACAGCCACAGCGCCGTGACGCCGAGCCGCTCGAGCGCGGGGAGGGCGGCGCGGACGCTCCGGAGCGGGGGATCGCCGAAGAAGGGCGGCACGACGCCGTAGAGGACGGCGTCGTCGAGCCACGACGGCGCGCTCGCGCCCGGGGGCGCATCGAACGGCGGCGCGACGCGCGCGGTGTCGCTGCGGCCGCGCGCGTCGCGCACCGTGAGCTCGATCATGGCGCGCCCGGCGGCGTCCGGCGCCGGCACCTCGATGCGGGCTCCCTGCCCGAGGCGCTCGGCGGTCCCGTCGCCGCGCGGCCGGGACCACGCGAAGGCGACGAGCTCGGCGCGCGAGCGCTCGCTCGGCTCGCTGCCCGTGGCGTCGAGGACGAGCCGGTCGCCGGCCCGCGCCGCGCGGGCGCGGGCCCGGGGCGCGTCCTCCAGCCGGACGCGGTAGGTGACGGGCGGCGTGGCCAGCTCGCCCGCGCCCGTCGCGCGGCAGCGCGCGGCGATCTCGTTCTCGCCCTCGAGCAGCGGCACGTCCGCCGCGAAGCGCCGCTGCTGCTCGATCGCGGCGGGGTGGACGTCGCTGCCCACCTGGATCGCGCAGTCCTCCAGCGTCCCCGGCCCGGCGAGGGCGCCCTGGATGCGCGCGCTGAAGGCCCACACCTCGGCGTCGTCGGCGTGCAGCTCCAGCCGGGCGTCCGCGGCCCCGGACGGGCGCGGCGACGAGGAGGTGGCGGCCGACTCGCACGCGGGCGCCGCGGAGAGCAGCGCGACGATCCCTCCGACGGCGGCGAGCGCTCGCGGGCGCCGCGCCGGGCCCGGGGCGCGCCGCCGGCGGACGCCCGCGCGCGGGTCGATGGCGACGGACGGCGGCGACGGGGCTGCACCGGGGGAGGAGGCGGCGGGCGAGCGAAGGAGGCGAGTCGACATGGGGCTGCGCGGCAAGCGGGGGAGCCCTCTATTGCAGAACGACCTCCGGCGATCGCCGCTGGGCAGGAAGCGCGGAGGATTTATGTCGCGATGTCCCCGGTCTCCGTCGGGGCCGCCGTGCCCTGGTGATCGGGGCAACGCATTCCGGTCGTCTGCCGCGCGCCGCCTGTGCCCGGGATCAGGCGGCGGTGCGGAGGGCGGCGCGGCTGCGGGCGCGCAGGGCGAGCGGGACGCCGCCGGCGGGGCCCAGCGTGAGGTTGCGCCGCACGGGGCGCGGCGGGCGCTCGTCGAGCAGGCGGAACTCCCACGCCGACAGCGCCACGCCGAGCACGATCTTCATCTCGAACATCGCGAAGGCCGCGCCGATGCAGCGGCGGTTCCCGCCGCCGAACGGCAGGTACTCGAACGGGGAGTACTTGCGCTCGAGGAAGCGCTCGGGCCTGAAGCGCGACGGCTCGGGGTAGAGCTCGGGGCGGTGGTGCACGAGCAGGATGCACGGCGCCACCCCCGTCCCCGCCGGGAGGGTGTGCTCGCCGATCCGGAACGGCTGCGCCGCCATGCGCGGGGCCTCGGTGACGATCGGGTGCAGGCGCAGCGCCTCCTTGCACACCGCGTCCAGGTAGGGCAGCGCGGCGAGGCGCTCCGGGTCGGGCTCCGGGCCGAGGGCGTCGATCTCGTCGCGCAGCCGCGCGAGGACGGTCGGGTGGCGGTGCGCGTGGTCGAGGGCCCACGCGAGGGCGAGCGCGGTGGTCTCGTGGCCGGCGAAGAGCAGCGTCCGGAGCTCGTCGAAGATGGCCTGGTCGCTCATGCTCGAGCCGTCGTCGTAGCGGGCCGCGACGAGGAGGCTCAGGATGTCGTCGCCCGGCGCCGCGCGCGCCCGCTCGATCTGCTCGCGGCACAGGGCGTCCAGGTGGTCGACGCGCCGGCGGAAGCGCGCGTAGGGGCCGAGGCCCCCGAGCTCGCGCTGCAGGACCGGCAGGAAGGTCAGCGCCGGGGTCAGCGCGTCGGTCATCGCGACGATCGCGCGCGCGAACGCGCTCATGCGCGACGGCTCCTCCACCCCGAAGACGGCGCGGAGGATGACGTCGAGCGAGATCGCCTGCGTGATGTCCTGGGCGACGACGCGGGGCGCGCGCGCCGCCTCGGCGAAGCGGCGGGCGGCGACGTCCGCCATCGCCGCCGCGTAGGCGCGCATGCGGTCGCCGTGGAACGGCGGCGTCAGCAGCTTCCGCTCGCGCCGGTGGCGCTCGCCCGAGAGCATGACGAGCGAGTGCTCTCCGACGAGCGGGGCGATCGACTTGGTGGCGTACGGGACGAGCGCGTCGGGCGGCGCGGTCATCACCTCCTGCACCGACGCGGGGCTGCCGGCCATCACGACGTCGCCGTTGTACATCGGGACGTTGAAGACGTCGCCGTACGTGGCGGCGCACCGGGACAGGAGCTCGATCGGACGCGTGAGGAACTGGTAGGTCGTCAACAGGCGGCCCTGCGGGCCTCGGGGCAATTGGCTCATGGCGCACCTCGGCAGGAGCTCGATCCCGGTGGCGCGCGGCGCCTCGCCGGGATCGATCCAACGATGAGGCCGGCGCGGCGGCGCGGCAGCGGCGTCGGGCGCCAACGTTGCGACGGATCGCGCCAGGGGGGCGCGCGGCGGCGGGAGGGCGCGCGGCGGCTGGAGGAGCACGAGCGCGGCGGCCGGTCGTGGTTGGCGCGCGCGGCTCGGCTTGCGATCATGCCGCATGTCCAGGTACCGAAGCGACATCGAGGTGGTGCGGCTCCGCATCCACGAGCTCGAGGAGCGGCTGCGCCGCGTGCGCGCGCAGCAGATCCGCGCCGAGGCGGCCGCGAACCTGGGTCCGGAGGCCGCGCGGCCGTTCAGCCGGGGCATGTACCACCTCGGGCGGGCGCTCAGGCGGCTGCTGCGCAGGCGGGGTCCGGCGCCCGCGCAGGCGCTCGCGGCGGCGCGGGCCCGGCTCGCCTTTCTGGAGCAGCGGGTCGCGATGGCCGAGGTGGAGCTCTCGCGCGCCGAGGCCGAGCGCTCGCGCACCGAGGCGGAGCGCTCGCGCGCGAGCCTCGGGGCCGATCGGTGGGAGCCGGTGAGCGGCGCTCACCCCGGGTCGATGCCAGCGGTTGACCTCGCGCCGGAGGTGCCGCAAAGCGCGCCGTCCGGCCGGCTGGCCTACCGGCTTGGCCGGGCGATCGGGCGGTTGAGCCGGCGCTGAGCCGGCGCAGCCTCGCCACCAGGAGGTTTTCCCATGGCACGAGCCCTCGGCATGTTCACGTCCCTCGTCGCAACGGCCGCGGTGGTCTCCTGCGGCGGGGAAGCTCCGCCGCCCGCGCTGGCACCGGCGGCCTCCGCTTCCGCTGCGCCCATCGCGACGAATCGCGTCGAGCCCCCGCCTGCGGCTCCGGCGGCTCCGGCGGCTCCCGCGGCGTCCGCGGCGTCCGCGGCGGCGCCCGAGCCGCCCAAGCGCGCCGCGCCGAGCCCGGTCGCGAGGTACACCGGCTTCGCCAAGCCGGAGAGCGTGCTCTACGACGCGGACAACGACCGCTACCTCGTCTCGAACATCAACGGCAATCCGGGCGAAAGGGACAACAACGGCTTCATCTCCGTCCTCTCGCCCGACGGTCGGGTGACGAGCCTGAAGTGGATCGAGGGCGGCAAGAACAAGGTCAAGCTCGACGCGCCGACGGGCTCGGCGATCGCGAAAGGCGTGCTCTACGTCGCCGACCTCACGACCCTCCGGATGTTCGATCTCAAGACCGGGGCGCCGAAGGGGGAGATCGCCATCCCCGGCACCACGTTGCTGAACGACGTCGCGGCGGCGCCGGACGGCAAGGTCTACGTGTCCGACTCCGGCTTCACGATTGGCGCGACCGGCAACCTCGAGGCGACGTCGACCGACGCCATGTACGTCATCGAGAAGGGCAAGGCCAGGGCGCTGGCGAAGACCACCGACCTGCGCATGCCGAACGGCCTCGCGTGGAGCGACAAGGGGCTCGTGGTTTGCTCGAGCGGCGCGCCCGAGGTCTTCATCCTCGACGAGAAGGGCGAAAAGCGGGACGTGACCACCACGGCGCCCGGCGGCCGCCTCGACGGCCTGATCTCCCTCGGCGACGCGCTCCTCGTGACCAGCCACGACGCGTCGGCGGTGCTCCGCGGGAAGCTCGGCGGGACCTTCGAGGTCGCCATCCCCGAGCAGAAGACGCCCGCGGATATCGGGTATGACACGAAGCGCGGACGCGTCCTCGTGCCCCACGTGATGGCGGACACGGTGGACGTCTACGAGCTGAGGTGATCTGCGGACGAAAGATGCGCGCTTCGGGCCTCGCTCCGGCAGGCTGGCGTCGTCGCGATATGTTGAGGAAGAGATGAACGTGTCCATCATCGACGCATGGCGCACGCGGGAAGCGCGTGAGTTCTTCCGGAACGTTTGGCCGATGTATGTCCACGAGCTCTCCGGCTTCGACACGAGTTTCTACGCTCTGGACGAGGCCGGTCGATGGCAGCCGGACATCGTCGACGATTGGGTCTCGAGCGTCACGCCGCCCGCCAACCTGCGAGCTCCGCGATCGGAGCAGGACCCGATGCAGCCGTTCCAGCGAGCGCACGTGATCACGAGCGACGCCCGACCGGTCGGGTTCGTCTGTGTCGGCCTGCGACCGTTCAGATACATGCCGGACGACGTCGATTTCATCATCGCGGAATTCTTTCTGATCCACGGGAGCCGCGGCACCGGCGCGGGCCGACATGCGCTCCAGTTGCTGCTCCACCGGTATCCAGGGCGGTGGCACCTCTGTGCCATCCATGACAACGCTCGGGCGATCCGGTTCTGGACCAAGACGCTGCCGCTCCTCGGCGTGCGAGATCTCGAAACACGGCACGAGAGCGGCGATGTCACCTGGCGGTTCGTGGCAGAGGGGTGACGCGCGCTGGGCTCTCGATACTTCGACTTCCTGCGACCGCTCGTGATCGACCGGTCGTTCGGGCCGGATGTCCGACGCACCGAGCTACCGGACGCGGGTGCGCCGGTACTCGCCCGGGGTGGTGCCCGTCCAGCGGCGGAAGCTGCGGTAGAAGTGGCGCGGCTCGCCGTAGCCGAGCAGGAAGGCGATCTCCTGGAGCGCGAGGTCGCGCCGGCGGAGGAGCTCGAGCGCCTTGCCGCGCCGGGCCTCGTCGAGCTGCGCCGTGAACGACGTGCCGAGGTCCTTGAGGGCGCGCTGGAGCGAGCGCGTGCTCATGCCGAGCGCGCGCGCGATCCGCCCCTGATCCACCTCGCCGCGATCGAGCCGCTCGCCGATGAGGGCGCGCACGCGCGCGTCGAGCGGCGCCGCGCCGGCGGGCGCCGCGCGCGCGGCGAGGAGCTGCTCGGCGTGGCGCACGAGGTAATCGCGGACCGAGGGATCCGCGCCGACGACGGGCGCGTCGAGCACGCGCGCGTCGTAGACGAGGCCGGTCGCGGCCGCCTCGAAGCGCACCGGGGCGCCGAGCGCCTCCTCGTAGAGCGGGGTCGGGTGCCGGCGGGGGTGGCGGAACATGGCCTCGAGCGGCCGCGCGGCGCCGTCGAGGTAGAGCGCGATGAAGCGCGCGAGCCCCGCGGCCATCATCTCGATCGGCTCGGCCATCGCGACGACCCGCGGCTCGTGCTCGAGCGCGAGGTGGAAGACCTCGCCGCGCTCCTCGATGACGATGCGGAGGTGCGGGTCCATGAGCCTGAAGAAGCGGCCATAGACCGCGACCGCCTCTCGCAGGGTCCCGCTGTGGCGCGCGACGTGCCCGACGATGCCCACGACCGAGACCGGGATCCAGCGCGCGTAGGTCAGCCCGAGCGGCTCGCCGGGGAGGCGCTCGAGCATGAGCGCCCACAGCGACAGGAGCGACGCGTACGGCACGAGCTCGTCGGGCGCGGCGAGCGCCTCGGCCGAGACGCCGGCGGCGCGGAGGAGATCGTCGCGAGGGACGCCGCGCGACGAGGCGAACTCGATGAGCGCGGCCGGCAAGGATGCGAAGACGAGCTCGCCGTCGGACATGGCGCGGGCCGAGGATAGCGCACGCGACGCCTATCCCGTGCGGGCGGGGCGCTCCCACGCGGCGTACACGTCGGGGCGGCGCTCCGAGAGGTAGCGGTTGTCCGCGCGCGAGGCGCGCTGGAGCTCGGGATCGAGATCGGCGAAGAGCAGGTCCTCGCCGGCGGCGCCCGCGGCGGCCAGGACCGAGCCATCGGGGGCGGCGATGATGCTCTGGCCGCACAGGACGGTGTCTCCTTCCTGTCCGCAGTGGTTGGCGTAGGCGACGAACACCTGGCTCTCCAGCGCGCGGGCGGGCGGCAGCGTGCGGGCCACCACGCCGAACGGCTCCGGGAGCGCGGTCGGCGCGCACACGAGATCGGCGCCGGCCAGCGCGACGCCGCGCACCGCCTCGGGAAACTCGATGTCGTAGCAGATCAAGAGGCCGATCCGGAAGCCGTGCAGGGCCGCGATGGGCAGCTCGCCGCGGCCCTGGGTGAAGACCGCGGCCTCGTCCGGGCCGTAGAGGTGCGTCTTGCGGTAGGTCGCGAGGCGCGCGCCGGCGCGATCGAAGAGGTGCGCGGCGATGAAGAGCTCCCCGTCGGGCCCGCGGTCGGGCGCGCTGGCGACCAGCGCGACGCCGCAGCTCGACGCGATGTCCGCGAGCCGCCGGACGATGACCTCGGGCGAGGTCTCGAGCAGCGTCCGGGGCACCAGCGCCGGGACGTAGCCCGTCGTGAACAGCTCCGGAGTGACCAGGAGGTGAGCGCCGCCCTCGGCGGCGCGCCGGGCCGCGCCGGCGATGCGCGCGACGTTGGTGTCCACCTGTCCCGGGACGGCGTTGGCCTGCAGCACGGCGATGCGCATGAGATCGACCCTCCAGCGGCTTTCGGGGGCGTCAGCGTACCCGAGGGGCCCTGTGCGCGATCGCGCGAGCGAGGTTGACGCAATGCGGCAATGCCGAGTACCATGGCGCGGATGCTTGGGTTCGAGCGCTCGCCGGGGTCGAGCTCCCCTCGTTCAAGGCCGCGCGCCGCCACCGCCGCCGCGGTCCTCTCGCTGGTAGCCGTCTCGGCCTGCTGCGGCGCCCCCGATCGCGCGGATTCGCCCGTCCAGAGCGCGACCACGGGCGAGGCGCCGCCGACCGCTGGCGCGGGCGATGCGGAGGGCGCCGGGGCGGGCCTGGGCGGCGCTGGCGGCGCTGGCGGGGCCGGGGCGGGCGCTGGCGGCGCTGGCGGGGCCGGGGCGGGCGGCGCGGGGGCGGGCGGGGCCCCGCCCGCCGATCTCCAGGGCTGTCACGGCGAGAAGCGGCCTCTCGTGATCTCCAGCCAGATGCCTTATGCCGTCGCGCGCGTCGGCGCCGCGGAAGGCCATTTCCTCCTCGATTTCGGCACCACGGCCAGCACCATCGACCCGCAGGGCTTCGCGGGCGGGGTGGTCCCCGAGCCCGTCGCCGGCAGCGCCGATCGGTTCGCCGACTTCGATTTCTACGGCCCCTGGGGCACCGTCCGCCTCACGGTGCAGGACCACTCGGGCATCCAGGGCACGGTGCGCCAGGCCGGCATTCTCGGCACGGACTTCCTGTCGCTCCATGCCTTCACGCTCGATTACGAGGACGGCGCCGTCTACCGGGCCGACGCCGGGGCGCTCTGCCCCGATGAGATCCTGCGCGCCGAGGGCATGAAGCCGCTCTGGACCGCGGGATACTATTCGTCCGATCTCGCCGAGGTCCAGGCGGGCTTCCCGAACGTGCCCACCGTCCCGGCGCGCATCGGCGCGGCGCAGGCCGTCGCGCAGCTCGACACGGGGTACGACGACGCGGTGTACCGGCGCTCGGTCAACATCAACCGCGCCTTCTTCGCGGCGATCGAGGCGGCCGGGATCGACCTCGCGCCGGTGCCCGAGGCCGCGATGTCGCTGAGCACCTGTGTCCCAGGGCAAGCGGAGCAGGTCTCCGCCTACCGCATCCTCCGGGGCGCGCCGTTCGAGCTGGTCAGCACCGACGGATCCGCGGCCGTCGCCGCGCAGGACGTGATGCTCTTCCTCAAGGACACGCCGCCCGAAGCCCGGCAGTGCGGCGGGATCGGGACGTGGTCCATCCCCGCAGCGCAGGTGGCCGCGTCGTTCTACGTGGAGGCGAGGCGGCTCGTGTTCGACCCCGTCACGTCCCGCGTGTGGATGGGGACGCCGCGGTAGCGGCGAGCGCCCCGAGCGCACCGCGCTCGCGGCCCTCGAGATCTCGCCGTTCGGAACGAAGCAGCCTTATCGGCCGAGCGGGGGCACGCGCGGCTCATCCGCGTTGCGCCGCGACGCGCGAGCGCTCGAGTGACGGGGCGATGGGATGGCATTCACCTTGAACGAGCTCGCCCGCTCGTGGCATCATCGTCCTGCACAAGGGGGGTACGATGGGGGTGCATCATATCGCGCTGGCGGCCGGAGATCTGGTCGCCACGCACCGGTTTTATACCCAGGTGATGGGGTTCCGCCTCGTCAAGGTGATGGCGGTCCCTTACGAGGGCAGCCGTGACGGGGGCTGGGCGAGGCACGCCTTTTATCAGACGAGCGAGCCGGAGGGGCCGCTCCTGGCGTTCTGGGAAGTGCATGAAGAGGCGGTGCGGGGGCGCTTCAGGACGGATATCTCGACGGGGCTGGGGCTGCCGGCGTGGGTGAACCACCTCGCCTTCACCGCGCCGACCAGCGAGTTCTACAGCCGGATGCTCGCGCGGTGGCTCTCGCACGGTCACGAGGTCACCGAGGCGGATCACGATTTCTGCCGTTCCATCTACACGATGGATCCCAACGGCATCCTGGTCGAGTTCTGCCAGACGCTGCGGCCCTTCTCGGCGGAGGAGGTAGCCGAGGCGGAGCGCTCGCTCCTCGATCCCATGCCGCCGCTCGAGCTTCCGCGGCCCGTGATCGTCCACCGGCCGCAGGTGGCGTGATGAGCGCGCCTGTCGTCGATACGATGCTGGGGCACGGCCGCCGCCCCGCGGCGTTCGGTCATTGGCCCTTACCCGAGGACGAGCCGGCGGTTTCCCTGGGGCGGGAGCCGGTCGCGGCCGTGGGGAGCGACGGCGCGCTCGTGCGGGGCCTGTTCTGGACGCCGCCGGGCGGCCGGTTCAAGGTGGCCGCGGTGCTCGCGCACCCGCGGGCGGATTTCTCGGTCCATTACCTCTGCCCGCTGCTCGCGGCGCGCGGGGTGGCGGCGCTCGGGGGCGCGACGCGCTACGTGAACAACGACACCGACTGTCTCCACGAGAAGGCGGCGCTCGACGTCGAGACCGCGGTGGAGGCGGCGCGGGCGCGGGGCGCCGAGGCGGTGGTGCTGCTCGGCAACTCGGGGGGCGGCGCGCTGCTCGCGCTGGCGGAGGCCGGCGCGGCGGCCGAGGGGCGGCGGCTGGGGGACGCCTTCGTCGCGCTGGCGGCGCACCCGGGGCAGGGGGTGTTCCTGGAGCAGGCGATCGACCCGTCGGTGGTGGACGAGGGAGATCCGCTGTCGGTCGATCCGTCGCTCGACATGTACGATCCGAGCAACGGCTGGCGGCCGTGGCCGGAGCCGTGCAGGTACGGCCGCGCGTGGCTCGCGCGCTACCGGGCGGCGCAGCGGGCGCGGGTCGCGCGCATCGACGCGGCGGCGCGGGCGGCGATCGAGGCGCAGGCCGACGCGGCGGCGGCGCTGGAGGGGATGGCCCCGGAGCACCCCGAGTGGAGCCGGATGCGGCGGCGGAGCGCGCATGGGCGATTCATGACCGTGTACCGCACGGTGGCGGATCCGGCGTATCTGGACCCGACCATCGAGCCGGACGACCGCGCGCTCGGGTCGATCTTCGCGTCGCCGGATCCGTTCGTCGCGAACTATGGTTATGGGGGCGTGGCGCGGACGCTCACGGCGCGAGCGTGGCTGTCCACGTGGTCGAGCCTGTCGTCGCGGGCGCGGCTCGCGGACAGCCTGCGCGCGGTCGCGATCCCGACGCTGCTCGTGCACGCGACCGCGGACACGGAGATCCGGCTGCGGCAGGCGCGGGAGAGCTTCGAGGCGAGCGCGGCGCAGGACAGGAGCTACGTGGAGCTCCAGGGGGCGACGCATTTCCTGAAGGGGCACCGGCAGGCCGCGGCGGACCTCATCGCGGCGTGGATCCGCGAGCGGCTCGGATAGGCCCGGGGCGCGGCCCGGCGGGGCGGATGCGCCCGGCATGAGTGATTGCGTGCGAGCCCGTCAGGCTCGACACCTCGCGCGAGCAGCGCGGCGGAGCTTCACCGTTCTTCGGCGCTGCGCGGGCAGGGCGCCACCCGATCCGCGCCCCCGAAGAACTCGCCCGCGAGCAGCGACCACGCCCGCGCGTTCTCCGGCGGACCGCATTTGAACGGCGCCTTCCCGAGCCGGTCGCCGCGGAGCGCCGCCCGCTGCTCGCGGTAGTACCGGATCGCGAGCTCGGCGGCGTACTCCCCGACCCCGTTGCCCGGCTGGAACGCGTAGTACGTGCCGCCCTTCACGATCGTCTCGTTCGGCGCGTACGCCGCGAGGCACGGGATCCTCGTCCCGCAGCGCGCGACGATCCCGTCGTAGATCGGTGAGAGCGCCGCCTGGGACCACCCGCCGTGCGCGCCGTCGTTCAGGTGGAAGATCTCGTGGAAGAGCGTCTCTCGCACGGCGTCCCGGGAGCGGTGGAGCGAGCCGGCGAGGTTGTACGCGACCGTCCAGCCGGAGGCGTAGGCGGAAGGCGTCCTCGCGCGCACGGATCGGAAGTACCGCAGCGCGAGGGCGCGGTGGCGGTAGCGCACGGGCGAGCTGGCCGCGGCCGCGAGATCCGCGAAGAACGCGTCGAAGTCGGCGAGGGCCGCGGCCGTCCACTCCAGGTGGCGGCGCTCGGCGCGCACCGGCAGCTCCGGCACGAGGTGGAGCGTGCCGCGGTAGCCGCCGTCCATCAGGTGCTCCCGCTCGAGCCCGGCGACGCTGCCGGTCCGCTCGAAGAGCGCGGTCGCGCTCGCGGCGGCTTGCCCGTCGCCCTGGTAGCGGAGCGCGAGCAGGCAGCGAACGCGCTCGTGCCCCGGCCGGGGGGCGGCGGCCGCGCCGGCGTCCCCGCGCCGGCAGGCGTCGATGCCGCCCTGGTGCGCGGCGGCGTCTTCCGGGAACAGGAGCGCCTCGGCCTCGTCGACCGCGATGAAGGGCGCCGGCTGGGTCGCGGCCGGGGAGGGGACATCGCCCGTCGCGCCGCTCGCCGGCGATGCCCCCGCGGACGCCGCGCCGGCAGGCACCGGGCGGCTCGGGCCGGAAGATGCGCCGGCCGCCGCGCGCACCGGCGAGCCTGGAGGCGGCGCGGCCTTGCCGGCGGGGGCCGGGCTGCCGGGGCTGGACGGCGCACACGCGGCCGTGAGCGCCGGGAGCGAGAGCAGCAACGCGGCGAGGAGCGGCAGCGCGGCGTCGGGGCACATCCTGCCCAGGATGCCAAAATGCGCCGCGCCGATCACCAGCCGGACGTGGCGGCCGGCGTCGCCGCGCACCGACGCCCTACGGCACCACCACCGTATCGTTCGTCTGCAGCGGCAGATCCCCGCGGAGATCCCCTTTCTCGACGACCTCATCGAACACGAACGGAATCCTGCGCTCGCCGAGCGCGTCGCGCCGCACGATCACCACCTCGTCGGGATCGGCGAAGCGCGTGAAGCCGCCGGCGAGGGCGAGCGCCTGCAGCACGGTGATCTGCGCCCTCGGCGTGAACTCGCCCGGACGCGACACCTCGCCCATCACGTAGACGCGGTAGCTGTGGAGCTCCGCCACCTCCACGCTGACGACCGGCTTCTCATGGTAGAACTTGGCCGCCTGCGTCGCGATCTCCTCGGCGATGCCCGTGACGGTGCGCCCCGACGCCAGGATATCGCCGACGAGCGGGACCGTGATGAACCCGTCTGGCCGCACCGTGACGCGGTGGCTCAGCGCCTCGTTCTTCCAGGCGCGCACCTCCAGCACGTCGCCGGGGCCGACCGCATAGGCGCGGGTTGCGCGGCGCTCGGCCTCGAAATCGACCCGCGGGGCGCTCGCGCCGCAACCCGAGGACGCCACGAGGGCCATCAGCGCGGAGCAGAGCAGGGCAATCCGGACACAGCGGGACCACATGCGGTGTTCACCCTCCATGATGGAATCGCGCACCAGCAAGCGCCGATCCCGCGGCCGCGCCACGCGCCTGCTCCTCGCGCGCGCACCGGCGCTTCCCGCGTGCCGGTCGAGCCCACGGTGCTAGATCCGTCGCGCGGAAGGGGGGAATGCGCGCCGCGCCTCATCGCGCTCGCGCAGGGCGCCTCACCGCGGCCGTCGCGAGCTCGCGGCGCGGGCGGCCTGCGCGGCGCTCGCGGCGCGCCACACCATGGCAGCGTGGGTCGTGTGCGCGCTGTGCGCGCTCGTCATCCTCAAGCCGCAGGAGTTCATCCCCGCGCTCGAGGGGATTCCGCTCGTTCACGCGGCGTTCGGGCTCACCCTGCTCTGCGTCGCCCTCGACGTCGTGTGGCGCCGGCTCAAGCCGACGCTCGCGCCTCAGGTCGTCTATGCGCTCGCGTTCCTCGCCTGGGCGGCCCTCACCACCGCGCTCAAGCGCCCGGCCGCCCTCGAGGAGCGCGGCCTGCAGCTCGCGACCGTCGCGGGCGTCTTCCTCGCCGTCGCCTTCGCCGCCGCCTCGCCGCGCGGGGTGCGCGCGCTCGCGATCACGCTCGTCGGCTGCGCCGTCGTCACCACCGCGGTCGCGATCGTGCAGGCGTTTCAGCCCTACGGCTGCATGCTCGCCGCGCCCGACGACTGGGAAGGCAAGGGCGAGCTCGAGCCGGATGGACGCCCCTGCGAGACCAACCTCGACTGCCGCAAGGACCCGCCCGTCCCCGACGGCAACTACCGGTGCGAGCGCCCCGGGCCGCTCGGCACGTCGACGATCGACGGGCGCGTCCGCTACCGCGGCTCGCTCGCCGATCCGAACGAGCTGTCCCTGATGGCCGGCATGTCGATCCCGCTCGCGATCGCGCTCGCCGAGCGGCGCGGCCGCCGGCGCGCGCCCGCGGCTCCTGGGAGTGCCGTCCCGCGCGCGCCAGCGGCCCCAGGCGACGCCGGCCGGCGCGCGCCCGCGCCTCCCTGCGGGGCGCGCCTTCGGCCTGCGCTGCCGCTCCTGCTCACCGACCGGCTGCTCTCGCGCGCGGCCGCGGCGCTGCGCGCGCTCCCCGTCGTGGCCGTCATCGCGGCGATCGGCGCGATGGTCGTCCTGTCGCGCTCGCGCTCGGGGGTGCTCGTGTACCTGGCGGTCCTCGGCCTCACGTTCATCCGGTGGAGCGGGACCCTGGGCGTCGTCGCTGCCTGCTTCATCGGCCCGCCCATGCTCCTGCTCGGCGGCCGGAGCGGCGACGAGGCGAGCGAGAGCTCGGAGGAGCGCGTCGAGCTGCTCCGGGAGGCGTTCGAGATGATCCGGCGCACCCGGGGGATCGGCGTCGGCGCAGGGCAGTTCGGCGACGAGTCGTCGCTCGGCCTGACCGCCCACAACTCCTACCTGCTCGCCGCGTCCGAGACGGGCCTGCTCGGGATGTGCCTGTTCGCGCTCGTCCTGTATGCGTCGATCAAAGTACCGCTCTCGATCTGGCTGGGCGACGCCGAGGTCGGCCCTGCGGCGAGGCGGTTCGCGCCGGCGATCTTCGTCAGCCTGTGCGGCGCGCTGCTCGGCATCTTCTTCCTGTCGTGGGCTTACAAGGACGTCCTTTACATGACGCTCGGCGCTTCCGCGGCGCTGTATGGCGCGGCGCGGGCCGAGGACGCCCGCATCTCGGTGCGCGTGTCCCTGAGGGAGGTCGCGCTCGTGTGCGGCGGGATGTTCGCCGTGCTCGTGCTGCTCAACGTCCTGCTCCGCTTCCTCGGGTGAGCGCGCCCCGGGGTGGTATGCTGGTCGGCATGTCGGTCCCCATCCGCAAGCCGGGCGACCCCACCGCGGCGCCGATCCCGGCCGAGGCCCCCCGGGCTCCTACCGAGGCGCAGTGGGCGGCGATGTCGCCCGCGCAGCGAGAGCAGGCCGTTCGAGCGCTGCTCGCCTCGGAGTCGCAGGAAGAGCTCGACGAGCGCGAGGCGATGGCCGAAGGGGATCCGCACCTCGACGCCAAGATGGAGGCGCGCGACACGCTCCGCGCGTGGTTCGGTCGGCGCGGTCGGCGCATCTACGTCGGCGCCGAGATCAAGGTCTACTACCCGGGCGAGAAGGGCTTCACGCCCGACGTGATCGCGGTGGCCGACGTCGATCCCGGCCCGCGCCTCTGCTGGATGGCCAGCGCCGAAGGCAAGGGGATCGATCTGGCGATCGAGGTGCATTACGCTGGCGACTGGCGCAAGGACTTCGTCGACAACGTCGTGAGGTATGCGGCGCTCGGGATTCGCGAGTACTTCGTCTACGACATCCCGCGCGGGCACATCCGAGGCTACAGGCTGCCGTCCACAAGCGTGCGGCGCTACGAGAGCATCCCCTCGCGCATCGGGCGGTACCGATCGGAGGTCCTCGAGCTGGATCTCACGGTGGAGTCAGGTCGGCTACGATTCTATGCGGACACGGCCGAGCTGGTCACCGCCGGCGAGCTGGTGGGCAAGCTGGAGAGGATGATCGAGGCCGCCGAGGCCCGGATCGAGCGAGAGCAGGCGCGGGCAGAGCAGGCCTTGGAGCGGCTGTCGGCGGCGATCCTGATGATCCTCGGCGCGCGCGGCATTCAGGCGAGCGAGGAGGCGAGAGGCCGGATCCTGAGCGAGACGGACCTGAGCGTGCTGGAGCGATGGCTCCAGCGGGCGGCGACCGCGACGGCGGTGGAAGAGCTGTTCCTGGAGTCGTCGGGCCGCTGACCGCGAGAGGCGAGCACGGCGCTCCATCGTGATGCACGTCCACGATACGGGCCGCGCCGCGAGGTCCCATGGAACCCGCCTCGCGGGCAGGCCTTTCGCGCTGCCGGGCGCCTCGGGCCGGAGGAGACGTGGGGCGCGGCGCCGCGCGGAGGCGGCGACGGATCGAGGGGTGGACGAGCGCGACGGGGCGCTGGTAGCCTCGCCGGCGCTCGGATCGGACCGCTCGGCCAGAGCCGGCCCGGCTGGAGCGGCCGAGACGACCTCGCGCGGATCGGTCCCATCCCTTGGCCTCGAATCGGCGGATCGGCAGCTCACCGGTCCGCCCCCTGAGAGAAGAGAAGCGAGATGCCCAAGATCACGGTATGTGCATTTGGCTGGGTTCCGCCCTTTGCCCGGGGGCTGGTGCGCGATCTCCGCGTGCGCTGGGCGCTGGCCGAGGCGGGCCTCACCTACGAGGAGCGGCTGATCGGGAACGAGGAGCAGGCGTCCGCGGACTACCGCCGCCTTCAGCCGTTCGGGCAGGTGCCCGCCTACGAGGAGGACGGGCTCGTGATGTTCGAGTCGGGCGCCATCGTGCTGCATATCGCCGAGCGCTCCGAGGCGCTGATGCCGTCCGATCCCGTCGGTCGGGCGCGCGCCAAGTCGTGGATGTTCGCGGCGCTGAACTCGGTCGAGCCGCACGTCCAGAACCTCGCCGAGATCGACCTGTTTTATCCGAAGGAGGAATGGGCGCAGCTGCGCCGGCCGTTGGCGGTCAGCGCCGTCAAGGCGCGGCTGACGAAGCTGTCCGACTGGCTCGGCGAGCGGGACTACCTCGAGGATCGCTTCACCGCGGGGGACCTGCTCATGACCACGGTGCTGCGCATCCTGCGCCATACGGAGCTCGTCGCGGAGATCCCGACCCTCGAGGCGTACCGCCTGCGGTGTGAGGCGCGGCCGGCCTTCCAGAAGGCGCTCGCCGAGCACATGGCGCCCTTCGCGAAGCACGCGTAGCAGCGCGCGACAGCGGGCGAGCGCGGACGCGGCCGACGGGTCTTCGTAGTCCCTGGGGGGCCTCGCGCCTCGTCGGCGCAGCCTGAGATCGGCATCTCCGGACGCCCATCAGGAAACAACGTACAATGCATTCAGCGCGGCCTGGAGCCCGGTGGCGCATGCCGGTCGCGGCGTCGCCGAGAAGCTCGCTCGGCGCTCGCTGGCGCGCGAACCGCTGCACTCTGCCGTTGCCTCGCGCGGCGCATCGTGCTTTTGAAGACAGCGTGTCTTCGCTCGCTCAGCAGATCGCCGCGCTCCCCGCCCCGCTGCTCGCCCGCCTCCGGGCTCGAGGGTTCGACCCCGACCGTGTCGTCCGGTGGGCCGCGTCCATCGGCAAGGACCGGGACGCCCGCAACCGGCTCCCTGGCACGGTCGAGCCGCCCGCGCCCGGCGACGTCATGGAGCTGCCGGCCGAGGGCACGCCCGAGCACGCCCGCTGCCGCGAGGCGGGCCTGGCCGCGCTCCGGCGCGGCGAGGTCGCGCTCTGCGTCCTCGCGGGCGGGATGGCCACCCGGATGGGCGGCGTGGTCAAGGCGCTCGTGGAGGTGCTGCCCGGCCGGACCTTCCTCGATCTGCGCCTCGCCGAGAGCGATCACCTCCGGCGCGCGACGGGCGTCCCGGTGCCGCTGTGGCTGATGACCAGCGAGGCGACGAACGGCCCGATCCGCGAGGCGCTCGGCGCGCGCCTCGACGAGCAGGGCGATCTCTGCACCACGTTCGAGCAGCACGTCTCCCTGCGCCTCACCCCGGAAGGGGATCTGTTCCTCGACGAGGACGGCGAGCCGAGCGTCTATGCGACCGGGCACGGCGACCTGCCGGACGCGCTCCGGGAGAGCGGCGTCCTCGGCCGCTTCCTCGCGCGCGGCGGAAAGACCGTCTGGATCGCCAACCTCGACAACCTCGGCGCGACGGTGGATCCGGTCATCCTCGGCTGGCATCTCGGCCACGGCGGGCCGCTCACGGTCGAGGTGGTCGACAAGGGCGGCGACAAGGGGGGCGGCCCGTTGCGGTGGAACGGCCGCCCGGTGATCGCCGAGGACTTCCGGCTGCCGGTCGGCTTCGATCCGAAGGTGGTGCCGGTCTTCAACACCAACACCTTCCTTGCGAGCGCCGAGGCGCTCAGCGCGCTCGCGATGGACTGGGTCTACGTGGAGGTCGAGAAGAAGGTGGGAGATCGCAAGGCGATCCAGTTCGAGCGCATCTTGAACGAGATCACCTTCGGTCTCCCGGCCAGGTTCCTGCGTGTGCCTCGAGACGGGCTCGCGGCCCGGTTCCTTCCCGTCAAGGATACCGACGAGCTGGAGCGGCGACGGCCGGCGATCGAGGCGATCGCGCGAGCGCGGGGGTTTCTGGGCTGAGCCGAGGAGCAGCTGAGCCAGCGTGATGTGCCACGCTGTGCCGAGCGCGCCGGCGGAGGAGCCCTGAATTCCGCGAATCTTGCTGGTATGCAGGATGCTTCTCGATGGTCCAATGACCATCAAGCCCCCTGCTCCCGCTCATTTTCGAAGCGCATTCGCTCGCCGTCTGACCCGCGCAATCCTCGCCACCGCGACGCTCGGTCTGGCGGTTGACAACGTCGCCTGCGCCAACGTGGTCATGGATGACCCCTCGCCGGGCGATGGCGGCGGCGGCGCGAGCGAGGATGGCTCGGGGGGGCGCGGTGGAATGGGCGGGGAGGGCGGTGGGGGCGCCGATCCCGTCACGACGGTGCAGGCCGGCGGCGTCTCGTGGGACGAGGAAGGAACGGTGTGCGTGGACCCCGGGGCCCAGGGGGGCGGCGGGGAGGGAGGCGCGGGGGGGCAGGGCGGGGCAGGGGGCTCCGGCGGCGTGTTTGCGGGCGCGTGCGAGCCGCTCGATCCCGTCGGCGCGAACGTCCCTCTCCCGCCGCCTGGGTGCTGGTACAGCAGCATCGGTGGCGGCGTCTTCAGAAATGGCGAGTGCTGCTACGAGTTCACCGCGAGCTGCGGCGGCTCGGGCCGGCCTTTTCTCGTGGGCGAGCGCGCCCGCACCGCGCGGGAGCAGCGGAGGGATGCGGGCGGGTGGGGCGGCGCGCCGCGTCCGGACCTCGCGGGGCTCGGGCAGGGGGCCCGCGCCGCGCTGGCCGAGGCGTGGCTCCGCGACGCGTTGCTCGAGCACGCATCGGTCGCCTCGTTCTCGCGGTTCGCGCTGGAGATGATGGCGGTCGGCGCCCCCGCCGAGATGCTCGCGGCCGCGCACGATGCGGCGCGCGACGAGGTGCGCCACGCGGCGCTCTGCTTCGGGCTGGCGAGCGCGTACGCCGGCGCGGCGCTCGAGCCGGCGCCGTTCGCGTTCGGCGGCGTCGTCGAGGTCACGTCGGACCTGGCGGAGCTCGCGGCGCGCGCGGTGCGTGAAGGCTGCATCGGCGAGACGCTGGCGGCGGTGCAGGCCAGCGAGCAGCTCGCGCACGCGACCGACGCCGCGGTCCGGAGCGTCCTCGCGGCGATTGCGGACGACGAGGCGCGGCACGCCGAGCTCGCGTGGCGCTTCGTGGCCTGGGCGCTCCAGACGGGCGGGGAGGCGGTGCGCCGCGCGGTCGCGGCGGCCTTCGAGGCGGGTCTTGCTGCGCCATCGCCGTCCGCCGCGGCGACGGACGCCGCCGACGACGCGCTCGCTGCGCACGGTCGCCCCGGCGGCGCCGTGATGGCCGCCTCGTGGAGCCGCGCGATCGCGGAGGTCGTGACGCCTGCGATGCGCGCGCTGCTGTCAGCGCAGGCGGCGGCGTGACCCGACCCGGGTTGAGCCGACCGGGGTTGAGCTGATCCAACCAACCGGGCCGACCCGGGTTGAGCGGCCGACCCGTCCGACCTGACCCGGGTTGGGACGCCATTGTTCTTCACCCGGGTCAGTCCGGGGTCGCTTCGGTTGCCTCAACCCGGGTCAGGTAGACCCGAACCAGGTTGCGGCGCAGCAACGCCGCAGCAGCGCAGCGATCCGACCCGGGTTGGGGCGTGACCCCAACCCGGGTCAGCTGTGGGTTGCCTCGGGTCGCCTCAACCTGGGTCAGGTCGGGTCCCCTCAACCTGGGTCAGATCGCAGCGACCCGGGTTGGGGCGTGACCCCAACCCGGGCGTGCCCCCAACCCCGGTCAGCTCTGGATTGCCTCGGGTCGCCTCAACCTGGGTCAGGTCGGGTCCCCTCAACCTGGGTCAGGTCGCAGCGACCCGGGTTGGGGCGTGACCCCAACCCGGGCGTGACCCCAACCCCGGTCAGCTCTGGGTTGCCTCGGGTCGCCTCAACGTGGGTCAGGTCGGGTCCGCGGGTCCGAGTCGCCGCACCCCGCGAAATTTCTTGACCCGCTCACCTGTTCCACCCTATTTTTATTGAAAATGAAGATCATTATCAATCCAAGGCGCGCTCTGGCAGGGTTCGAGGACGGCCTGGTTGCCTTCTGGCGGCACTTCTCGCTTCGCGACGCTGGGTACCGCGCATTTCGCGGCGTGGCGGGCGGCGGGGGGAGGCGCTCGTGAAGGGCGGTCCGGCAGCGCCGTCGCCGATGGTCGGCGAGCGCGCAGCGGCTCTTCGGGGGTGGGGGAGCGCCGCCCCGCCGCTCGATGCAGCGCTCGTGCGCTCGCTCGCCCCCCCGAGGGCCCCGCTCGGGCTCGCCGGCTCGCGCCCGTGGCATTGCTCGCCGCGCGTCCTCCGGCTGATCGTGGCGCTCGCGCTCTCGTGCGAGGCGATCGGCGCCCTGGTGAGCGCCGCGATGGGAAGAGACGACGGCGCCGTCGCAGAGGAGCCGTCCGGCGAGGCGTTGCGCGTCCTCATCGACCGCGCGCTGACGAACGCCCGCGCGGCGCGCCGGCTCGCGAGCGCCCTCGACGCCGTGCTCGCCGACGAGGTGCGCACCTACCGTGGGCTCTGCGTCGCGGCGCTCGCGGCCCGCTGGGCGAGCGCGCGCGCCGCTGCGCCGGCGAGGGAGGCGGCGGCGCTCCTCTGGGCGGGCGCGCGAACGCCAGGCTCGCCGATGCGCTTCCTCGAAGAGCGCATCGCCGACGACATCGAGCTCCGCGCGCTCCGCGCCATGGCGACGTCGATGAAGGCGGCCGGCGCGCGACGCTGGGCCAGCCCGACGCGCCTGCCGCGCCGCTCCGGGGAGCGACCGGTCGAACGAGGCCTCGGAGCGGTCGCCCTTGCCGGGAGAGGACGGTAGCCGCCTCACCGCGGCGGCGCCGTCGGCCAGGTGCTGGGCACGCCGCTGGTCAACCTGGTTGGGGGCCGCCGGAGCGGTCGCCCTTGCCGGGAGAGGACGGTAGCCGCCTCACCGCGGCGGCGCCGTCGGCCAGGTGCTGGGCACGCCGCTGGTCAACCTGGTTGGGGGCCGCTGGTCAACCTGGTTGAGGTCACCGCAGATCGCCGAGTCGCCAACTTGACAAGCAACCCACAGATCTGTCATGAAAATGAAAATGACTTTCAATGTCGACCAGGCCCCTTCGTTTGCTCGACGCGAGCTCGCGGGCGTCGCCGCGTGCGCCTACGCATCCGACGCGTTCCCGGACCTCGGGTTCCACGACGAGGAGGCCCGCCGTCTCGCGCGCCTCCTCGAGGTCGAGCGCGCCGGCTTCACCGAGCAGGAGCTCCGCCCACTCGCGGCCCGCGCCCGGCTCGTGGACGACGTCGTGCACGACTTCTTCCGCCGTCACCCGGACGGCCTGGCCATCGGGCTCTTCACCGGCCCGTGCACGCGATTCTCACGCATCGACAACGGCCTGCTCCACTGGATCGATATCGACGTCCCCCGCGTGGTCGCCTGGAAGCGCCCGCGCGCCCCTCGCACGCCGCGGTACGCCCTGGCCGCCGCGTCTCCTGGCTGCGATCACTGGATCGATCAGCTCTCCGAGGCGCGCGGCTGGCCCACGTTGATCCTCGGCCTCGGCCTCTTCTCCCAGCTCGGCCCCGAGCGGATCTCCGCCTTCTTGACCCAGGCCTCCCTGCGCCTCGAGCGAGATGTGGAGCTCCTGCTCGACGCGACCCCCTGCCTCCGCCTTCGCCCCGCCACCGCGAGGGGCGCGCGCCACGTGGAGCTCCACCGCGATGACGGGAGCGTCGAGACGTTCCCGTGGCTGCGGGTCCTCCACGACGACGACTACCCCGAGCCGCTCGGCGCCCGCGTTCGCGCCACGAACGGGCTCGCGCGCTTCCTCCGCAAATCTCGCTTACCGATCCTCCGCCACCTCCGGCGCGTGTGAGCCCTCAAGAACAGACCAGGAAACAACACAAGGATCTCGATGAACCTCCAGGAACACGTTGACGCACCGGCGCCCGACGGCGCCGCGCTCCCCCCGCGCGACGCGCGCGCTCTCTCGCGGAGGGCCTGGCCATGAGCCGCTACACCGGACCTCGCGTCAAGGTCATGCGCGCGCTCGGGGTCGAGCTCCCCGGGCTCTCGGCGAAGAAGACCGAGCGCCGGCCCTACCCACCCGGACAGCACGGCCAGGCCCGCAAGAAGCTCAGCGAATATGCGCTCCGGCTGCGCGAGAAGCAGAAGGTCCGCCTCAACTACGGCCTGACCGACACGCAGCTTCGGACGCTCATGCTCGAGGCGCGCAGGAGCAAGCTGGCCGCCGGCACCAAGCTCATCGAGCTCCTGGAGCGGCGGCTCGACAACGTCGTCTTTCGCGCCGGCTTCGCCCGGACCATCCCGGCCGCGCGACAGCTCGTGACCCACGGGCACGTGCTCATCGACGGGAGGCGCGTCGACATCCCCTCCTACCGCGTCAGCTCCGGAGAGACGGTGAGCGTGCGCGAGCGGCGCCGCGATCACCAGACCGTCGTGGAGGCGCTCGCGAGAGCGGACCTCCTGGCCCCCTCGTGGCTCGCGGTCGACAAGGACGCACGGCAGGCGCGCGTGACCAGCCTGCCGGACGAGACGAGCATCCCGTTCCCGATCCAGGTCCAGCTCATCATCGAGTACTACTCACAGCGGCTGTGACGCGAAGGCGCGCCTCGCCGCGCCAGCGCGCGGCGAGGCCGCTGCCCCGGCCCGCGGCGCGGGGCTCAGGTGCGGTCGAGGTGCTCGACCATGAACGGGTACACGTCGGTCGACGCGCTCTTCCCGAAGATGCAGTCGATGTGGCCGTACCCGGGGATGACGTTGCGCGAATACAGGCCCGCGCCGTTCCTCGCCGACAGCACCTCGACGGTCTTCGCGGTGCTCGCCGGCACGAAACACTGGTTCTCCGCGCCGTGGATGAAGCGGATCGGGATCGCCATCCGATCGAGGTGCGGCAGGTACACGTCCTTCCCCTCGGCGTCGACCACATGACCCTTGCGGGTCATCAGCGCGAGGCCCTCGAAGGCGCGCATCGTCGCCTCTCCGAAGAGCTCGTAGAGCCGCTCGTGCGTGGCGTAATTGAGCTGCGCGTGCTCGTAGAGCAGCGAGTACATGAACGAGATCCGATGACACACCGCGCTGTTGCAGTGCTCGCCGTCCCCGACGGGATACAGCGCGAGCGCGCGATCGTAGAGGCGTGAGAAGAACCCCTCGTGCGACGAGGCGTTCGTCGTGAGCGACTCGACGCCGAGCGCGTCGAGCACGCTGGGCGCGTGCAGCCCCGCCTTCAGGTGCACCATGGTCGGCGTGACCACGTGCGTGGAGATCTGCGAGATCACCGACGAGCGGACGCCCTTCAGCCCGGCGAGCATCGCCATCGTGAACGTCGTCGCGCCGTAGCAGTGGGCGACGACCTGCACGCCCGCCGCGCCCGTCGCCTCACGCACCTTCGCCACCGCGGCGGGGTAGTCGTAAAGCGCGATCTGATCGGCCGTGTACTGCGTCTTCGACGCGGGGAGCAGCACGCTCGACCGGAAGTCGAGGAGCCAGACGTCGTAGCCGTGCGCCACGAGGTGCTCGAGCAGGTTCGTCTCGATGGTGTCGGTCGAGAAGATGCGGCTGGAGACGCCGAGCCCGTGCGCGAGCATCACCGGGCCCTTCGAGCCGCCCTGGTACCGCGTCAGGAGGAGGTCGACTCCATCGCCGCTCTTGAACGGGTAGAGGCGCGGGCCGGGCACCCGCAGCGGCCTGCGCTTCTGGGGCGGGGAGTTCGAGTCGGCGAACTCCAGGGGCGCCGCCACGCCGCCGTAATAATCGTAGACCACGCCCGCGAAGTAGCGCCCGAACTTCACCGTCGTCGCGAGGCGCTCCTCGGCGTTCTTCGCGTTCGTGACGTCGAGCGTCCCGAGCTGGCGGATGAAATCCTCGGGCTCGATCACCAGGATGCCCTTGCCGATCGCCGGGCCCGTCTCGTCCTCGCCCTCGTGGATCGTGATGTAGAGCGTGGTGGTGTCGTGCCACGCGTCCCAGAACGGGCGGTCTTTGATCACCTTGAACCCGTAGAAATAGAACGATCGCCCCTCCTCCGACCGCATCCGCATCTTGTACTTCATGAGCCGCGTGTCGGCCGCGTCCGGATCTTGCACGAAGAGGTTGAACGTCCCGTGCGTCACCGTCAGCGGCCGCCCCGAGAGCGCGGGCGCGTCCACCGTGCCGAGCGTGCGCGCCTCGTGCTCGGGGCTCGCGAGCATGGCGTCGACGTCCTCCGACACGATCGTGAGGATGAACTTGAAGCTCGAATCCTCTTTCTTCCCCAGGTCGGCGGCCGTCTGGAAATCGCTGTCGACCGCCTTCGAGAAGTAGCCCTTCATCGTCTCGGTGAAGCGGATGCCCGGCTTGCGCGTCTGGGGCTCGGGCGGGATCGGACCCTTGTCCGAGTAATCGATGTGGAGCCCGCGGTCGCGGGCGAGGTGGATGGCGCAGCGCTCCGCCAGCGCCGAGATCGTGAGCAGCGGGTTGACGCCGAGCGAGACGGGGACGATCGACCCGTCGCACACGTAGAGCCCCTCGTGGACCGCGGTGCCCGCGCTCGACGCGAAGACCGTGCCCTTGTGGTTCACGACGCCCGACTCGGCCGAGTCGGCCATCATGCAGCCGCCGAGCGGGTGCACGGTGATCAACTTGTCACCGACCTTCGGGGACCAGATCGGGTCCTTGACCGAGATCCCCTCGAGCGGCGCCGTCGTCTCGAAGAGGCGCGCGTTCATCTTCTCGAAGATCGGCTCGGTGCCCACCTGCGGCCAGTCGATCCGCAGCTGATCGCCCTCCAGCTTCATCGTGCCGCAGTTCGCCTCGTGCCCCATCACGAGGTAGGTTTGCGTGTGCATCGTGGCGCCGTGATACGCGCCGAGGAGGAGCGACTCGGCCTCGCGCACCCCCTGGGCGATCGCGTTCTGCGGCGCCGTGTTCGAGCCGCCGGTGCAGGAGGCCACCTTGAACATGAGCGGCAAGAGCGGCGCCAGCGCGCCGGGGATCGCGCCCTCCTCGATGATGATGTCGTCCTTGATGTCGGCCTGGTTGCGCATGTCGATCACGCCCGTGATGCACGGCCCCACCGGCGACGTCGCGGAGACCGTCCGGTGCCCGAAGCCGAGCCCGTCCAGCTGAGGCGTGCAGTTGTAGCCGAACCCGAGCATGTCCCCGTTGCCGCTGAACCCCTGGCCGAGCTGGTCGGACAACGGCAATCCGAGCTCCTTCGAGCGGAGCAGGATCTCGGTCGAGCCCAGCGTCCCGGCCGACAGGACGACGATCTTCGCGGTGACCACCAGCGTCGGTGCGTCGAACGCCTCGCGGCCGGTGTCGAGCACCTGGTAATGAACGTTCCATTTCCCGTCGCTCCGCCGCTCGACGTGGCGCACGCTCACCTGGACGAAGATGTGGGCGCCGTGGCGCTTGGCGTCGGGGAGGTAGTTCATCAACACGGTGTTCTTCGAGCCGTAATTGCAGCCGGAACAGCAGTCGCCGCAGTTGTTGCACGCCTTCTGCGCGACGCCTGCGGCGTTGATGCCGTCCTTGAAGGTCACGTTGATGTTGGTGCGCCGGAACGGCTGCCCCATCACCTCGGCCGAGCGCTGCAGCGCCGTCAGCTTGGGCAGCGGCGGGTAGCTCTCGGGGTAGGGGTTCGGCGAGAGCATCCGCTCGGCGAGCCTGTATCCGGTGTTGAGGTGCTCCATCTTCTCGCTCCGGAGCTCGGCCGGCCAGCGCGGGTCGTCGAAGACGCGCGGCTCGGCGCGGATCGAGACGTTCGCGTTGATGAGGGAGGTGCCGCCGAGGCCGCAGCCGACGAGCACGCCGATGTCCTTGTTGACATGCAGATCGAACAGCCCCGTGCGCGAGCCCTCGTGGCCCACCTCCGGCAGGTTCATCTGCATGTCGGCGACGGCCTCGAGGGCGGTGTTCGGGTACTCGCCCGGCTGCCGCTCCCGCCCGCGCTCGAGCACGCAGACCTTCATGCCACCGCGCGCGAGCCGCGACGCCATGATCGCGCCGCCGTAGCCCGAACCCACGACGACGACGTCGTACTCACCGTCGATCTCTTCGATGTCGGACGAAAGACGATTCATGCTCTGCTCCATGGATATTTCGGGTTCCTTGACGATTCGCTGCCGCGCTGCGCGTCCATCCGCGTCCATCACCGGTGCGACTCGCCGGTCGTCACCGGCCCGGCGTCGCGGGCGGGGAGGTGATCGGCTCGACGATCCAATGATAAGCGCTCCTCTGGGTCTTCACGCCGTTGCCGTCCGGGGCCAGGTACGCCCCGGATCGCTTGTTCCTGAAGGCCACCGCGTCCCCGAACCGGACGGGTCGGCCCTTCTCCGCGGCCTCGAGGATCCAGGTCTGCTTCTCGTACCTGTCCTCGTCCACGGCCGGATCGTAATCGTTGAAATAGTAACAGTCCCCGGTGAGGCTCCACGCGCCCAGCGTGTTGTAGGCGCCGATCTCCACCTCGGTCGAGACGAGGGCGACCTCGTCGCCGTCGCGCACCTTCCCCGAGCTGGCCTCCCTCGCGCTCTTCTCCAGGAAGAGCTGGACGCCCTCGCCGCCGAGGGTCGGAAAGTACTCCGCGACCTTCGGGTCCGAGAGCGAGAGCAAGCCCAGGATCGTCGACTTTCGGGCGGCGGTCGAGACGCGCTCGCCGGCGTGGCCCCGCAGGGTGAACCGATCCAGGTACTTGAACGGCTGCCCCGGCTCGCGCTTCACCTGGAGGAACCGGACGTCGCGCTCGTCGCGGCGGGGCTCCTCCAGCGTGAGGACCTCCTCGAACGTGGGCGCGCCCATCGCGCGCTCCTGGAACGCGGGCAAGCGGCGCTCTTCCCCGTACCACTTGAGGAGCGTGGCGATGAGCGAGGTGTGATCGTACGGCTGCTCGCGGGTCGAGCGGAACACGGTGCCTCGCCGGATGCGCGGCGACACCAGGATCGCGGGCACCCGGACGCCATAACGATCGAAGTTGAAGCCGTGCTGGGTCGTGGGCGCGGAGCCGCCGCTCCCCCAGGGGGGCACCGCGGCGGGCGGCGGCACGTGGTCGAAGGTGCCCACGCCCTCGTCGAACGTCACGATGAGCAGCGTCTTCTCCCAGGCCGCCCGGTTCGCGATGAGGCTCATGTAGACGCTCTGCAGGAACGTCTCCCCCGCGCTCAGGTTCCCGGGCGGGTGGTAGTCGTTCCCCATCGCGGTGGCGAGGCTCTGCTCCCACGTCAGATCCGTGGATTCCTGCGAGACGGTCCAGAACGGCTCGATCAGGCTGAACCGCGGGAGCGTCCCGGCGCGCGCCTGCTCGTGGAACCGCTCCATGCGCGCGAAGCGGCGCTCCACGCCCGGGATGGCGCGCAGGCCGGGGAACAGCCGGTACGTGTAGCAGGACGGGAGCTCGCCGGACGAGAGCTCGATCAGGTACTTCTGGTGATCGGCGTCGAGGTCCTCCGCAAACTGGACGATGTGCTCGATGAGCGGCTGGAGGCGGGTCTTCCCGCCGGTGAGGGCGATCGAGATCTTCTCGGGGAGGGTGCTCGTCTGCCAGAAGATCGTCCAGTCGTCGTGGCCGGCCTCATGGAGCGCGTTCCAGAGGGTGGTCGTCGCGAACTGGTCGTCGCCGAGGCGATACCCGACCTTCTCCTCGACCAGCTTGGCCCTCGGGTCCTTCTCGAGCCAGCCGTTGTCCGTCAGCCCGAGGGACGTACCGCAGAAGGCGAACGCCCGGTTGGGGTTCGTCTGAGAGGGGACCGACGAGAACCACATATCGCAGACGGCGTAGTGCTCTGCGAGCCCGTTGATCACCGGGAGCTGGTCGGGGGTGTAGCTCTCCATGACCTCTCCGGCGAGGTCCCGGAGCGCGTCCGGATCGCCGCCGGCGACGCCCGATTTCTTGAGGGCCGCCATGTAATCCTTGACGAATCCCTTCATGGTGGGGGCGTCGCCGGGCCTGACATCGTCGCTTCCGAAGAGCTGGACGTTCACGCTCGCGAACTCCTCATTCGGCGCGACGCAGGGCACGTTCATGGCCGATGCCCCCTTCACGGGCGCGCAGCTGAGCCCCTCCGCGACATTGGTGAACGCCGCCAGATCGAGGCCCGCCAGGCCCTCGAACCGGCGCTCTCCCGGCGCGGGCTCCGGGATGTTCAGCGCCGGGCCCGCGCTCGGGTCTGCGTACAGCCAGCCGAGGACGCTGTCGAACGAGCGATTTTCGAGGATGACGAGCACGACGTGCTCGATGGATTTCATGCTCACGTTCCGCCTCCGCACGATGCTCGCGCCGGATCCGTCGCGTCGATGGACCACCGCGCAGTCCCCCGCGGCGCGCCGCCGCGCGAGCTCCCCAGCGCACTCTCCTCAGACGCCACTCGCCCGACGAGCGGTCCGCAGATCAGCTCTGCGTCGACCCCCTGCGCCCCCCGTGCCCACCGAGCGCAACAAGCAGATTATGCCAACCGCATCTCGATCACAAGATCGTTTAGCGGGCGAGCGAACATTGCGCGGCCTACACGACAGGCTCCGCGTGTCCGATGTGAACGGACGTGGCCTCAGGCGCGTTCGGAGGTGTGATGTGAAGGATTGAGTGCGTGTGTGGTCTGCGGATGACCGATGTCACGACATCGGATCAGCGCCCGTGTCGCGAGGTCACCCCGCGGGGGCGCGCGATGCGGGCTGCGGCCCTCGGCGCGGCCTCGGCGCGCCGGCGCCGCCGCGCGGATCACGGGCGCCGGCCGGGGCGCTTCTCCGGGTCTTCGCCGAGCAGCTCCTCGATCTCGGCCGCCGCCTTGTCGAGCACCTTCACCGTGCGAGCGAGCACGGCGGGCGTGATGCGCCCGCGGCGCATGGCGTGGCGCAGCATCCTCATGAGCGTGCCGATGCGCTTCATGACGTCGCCGAAATCCTCGGCGAAGCGCTCCCACGAGGTCTCGGCGAAGCGCTCGTAGAACTCGTCGACGTACTCGCGGTTCGCCTGGAGGTCCTCGCGCCCGGCGTCGGTGATCTCGTAGATCTTGCGGCCGTCGGCCTCGATGACGCGCGCGTGGCCGAGCTCCTCGAGCATCTGCAGCGTCGGATAGATGACGCCTGGGCTCGGTCGGTAGGTGTCGCCGCTGCGCTGCTCGATCGCCTGGATGACCTCGTAGCCGTGGCGGGCCCGCTCGGCGAGCACGTCGAGGACGAGGTAGCGCACGCCGCCGCGATCGGCGCGGAGCGGCGGCCCTCCGAACCAGTCGCCCCACCAGCCGGGCGGCCCGCCGCCGAAGCCGCCCCGGCCCCGCCCGAACGGACCCCTCGGCCCGCGCGGGCCTGCGTGATGGTGGTGGCCATGATGATGTTCACATCCCCAGAACATAGACGCGATCCCTCTCTTGCTCGGCGGCGGACCGCCACGGCGGCGAGCACTCAGCTGCCGCGCGCGCGTGGGCGGACCAACCCGGCCCCACGGTCCGGGCCGCCCTGCGGCGCCGGGCCGATAGTCTAAAAGATATATCTAGACGATAGCTCTCGACCTGCCGCTGTCAAGGGACCGGCGGCCGGCTGCGCTCCGCGTGGCGGCCGGCGGCGGGGCGAGGAGGCCGGCGACGGCGAGCAAGAGGCGACGGCGACGAGGCCGGCGACCGCGAGCAGGAGGCGACGGCGAGCAGGCGGCGACGGCGCGTCACCGCGGCGCGTCGAGGGAGCCGGCGCTTCACCGATGCCGCGCAGCTTCCGTCGTCAATTCATTCCATCGCTCCGGATCAAAACAGAGACGCGTCCACCTACATAGGTGCAATCGTACAGGCGATTGCGGCATGCTGTTCGACCGCGCGTTTGCAGCGTCGTCGCCGCTGCGCTGATATCATTGCCTATCGCGCGCAGCGGCGGCGCGGGGGCCGCTCGTGTGCAGATCCACCCTTGCTGGAGAACGCGATGGCGACGCGATCGAATGTAGGACGCTGCGGGTTGGCCTCTCTGACCCTCTTCCCGGCGCTTACCGGGTGCGCGGAGCCGGACTCGACGGTTGCGGCCGGCGCGGCGCGCGTCGCCGCCGTCCGCGGCGCGCTCGGCCTCGGCCTCGCGCCCAGCTCGCGCCACGACCTCGCCAACGGGTGCTATGCGCTCAGATCCGTGGCCAGGAATGCGTACGTCGCCCGGGGGCTCGGCGGCTACGCGGCGCGCGCGGCGAACCTCGGCGACGCCGACCCGTTCTTCATGAAGCCGACCGCGCTCGGCAAGTACCTCTTTCACGACAGGCACGCCTCGTTCCTCGCCGCCGGCAGCCTCCTCACCCTCGGCGGCCTCCTCGGCGCCGCGGCCGTCCCTGCGCCCAGCGATGCGGCGGAGTGGATCGTCGACACCGACGCCGACGGCCGCTTCAGGGTGGTGTCTGCCTCGTCGGCGAGGGCGCTCGCCGTCCATCCGCTGAGCGGCCAGCTCGTGTTGGTCCACCCGGCGAGCGCCGGCGATGCGGCCAAGTTCTCCTTCGAGGCGGCGAGCGGCTGCGCGGCGTTCCCGGAGGTCGCGACGAACAGCGTCGGCGCGCCGTTCACGGGCAGCGGCGCCGCGGGCCCGGTGCTCGGGTTCGCCGACGTGCACGCCCACGCGAGCGCCACGAGCTTCCTCGGGGGCGCGCATCACGGCCTGCCCTTTCACCGCTTCGGCGTCCTCGGCGCGCTCGGCGACTGCACGCTGTCGCACGGGCCCGGCGGCGTGAAAGACGTGGTCGGCAGCTTCCTGGCCCAGGACGGCTTGCCTGTTCACGACACCCGCGGCTGGCCCGAGTTCGTGGACTGGCCGGCGGCGAGGTCGCTCACGCACGAGGGCATGTATTACAAATGGATCGAGCGAGCGTGGCGCGCCGGCCTTCGGCTCATGGTCAACAACCTGGTCGAGAACGAGACGCTGTGCGCGCTGCAGCGCATCGCCTCGCTCCGGCCGCTCCAGAGCTGCAACGAGATGGACAGCGCGATGGCGCAGGCGCAGCTCATGCGCGATCTGGAGGCGTACATCGACGCGCAGGAGGGAGGCCCAGGCCGGGGGTGGCTCCGGGTGGTGGAGAGCCCCGCCGAGGCGCGGCAGGCGATCGGCGACGGCAAGCTGGCGGTGGTGCTGGGCATCGAGATCTCGCACCTCTTCAATTGCGACGTGCAGAACGGGCTCCCCGGGTGCGACGAGGCCGACATCGACGAGCAGCTCGATCGGCTCCACGCCGCCGGCGTCCGCCAGATGTTCCCGGTCCACGAGTTCGACAACGCGCTCGGCGGCAACGGCATCTTCGACGGGTTCGCGCTCAACCTCGGCAACAAGGTCGACACCGGCCAGTTCTGGCAGACCTACGATTGCCCGGAGCAGGACTATTTCTACGACGCCGGGGCGATCCTGCTGAGCGCGCTCCCGCCGGGCGCGGGCGACGACCCCTTGACCGGGCTCCTGATCGATCTGGCGGGGGGCACGCTCCCGCTCTATCCGCCGGACCGGAAGCAGTGCAACGCGCGCGGTCTGACCGCGCTCGGCCGCTACGCGATCCAGAAGATGATGGAGAAGCGGATGATTATCGAGGTCGATCATCTGGAGCTCTCCAACAAGGCGGAGGTGATCGCGCTGGCCGAGCAGCAGACGCCGGGATATCCGCTGGTCTCGACGCACGGCGGGCACGGGGGCCTCACCGTGGATCAGGCGCGCCGCATCCTGGCGCTGGGCGGGCTGATCTATCCCTACAAGGGCAATGGCAAGGAGTTCAAGGAGGCGCTCGACAAGCTCGCCGCGATCGGGAACGACGGTTATTTCTTCGGCATGGGCTATGGCGCCGACACGAACGGACTCGGCCCCCAGGCCGGCCCGCGGGGCGCGGGCGCGGTGCCGGTGAGCTACCCCTTCACGCTGTTCGAGGGGCCGGACTGGGGACCGCAGTTCGCGGGGATCGCGCCCGTGACCTTCGATCGCCAGGTGAGCGGCGAGCGCGTCTACGACACGGACGTCGACGGCATGGCGCATTACGGGCTGGTCGCGGACTGGGTGGAAGAGGTCCGCATCGAGGGCGGCGAAGCGGCGCTGACCGCGCTCTACAACTCCGCCGAGGCGTATCTACAGATGTGGGAGCGCACGCTCGACCGGTGATCCGCCGCGCTCGGTGAATCCGTGCGCGCTGGGATTCCTGAGCACGTCCGCGAAGGACCTCTCCCGCACCGCACGCAGAACGTCCACGGCGCTCGTCCTCCTCACCCCACCTGCGCCCCTCTCGACCCCTCGCGCGGGTGCGTCCCTGGGTGACGCGCCCGTGAGCACGCGCCTTGCCGTGCGGGGGCAAAGCGCCCCGGGCGCGCCCGTTGCGCCGCGCGGCGCCGGACGGCGCTGCCCGCGGTGCGGGGAACATCATGTCCAGCCTGAGCACGGAGAGCACACCCCGCGAGCGCCTCGATCGCGCGATCAGCGTCCTCGGCCGCGTCCGGATGTACTGGCGCGGGATGGCCGCGATGATCGCCGTCGGGATCTCCATCTCTCTCGCCCTGGCGCTCGCCACGAAGCGGGTGTGGCGGAGCGAGGCCACCATCCTCTACCGCGAGACCATCCAGACCGGCCGCGACCCGCAGAGCAGCGCCGCGCGGGCTGCGCGCCTCGGGCCCAAGCTCAAGGACACGCTGATCGCGCGCGGGACGCTCGCCGGCGTCATCGAGGCGTTCGGGCTGTACCCGGAGAAGACCGCACGCTCGATGGTCGAGGCGGTCGAGGAGATGAAGAGCCATGTCGGCTTCCGCGCGCAGAGCAGCGATACGTACGTCATCTCGTTCACCCACGACGACCCGCACGTCGCGCGGCAGGTCGCCGCCCGCCTCACGCAGATCCTGATCGACGACTACCGCCGCGACAGCCTCGGCACGGCGACGATGACCCGCGATTTTCTGCGGCGGGAGCTCGCCGAGGCGAGCGCCAAGGTCGACGAGGCGAGCCGCGCGCTGGCGACGTTCCTCGCCAAGAACCCGCAGTTCCAGTGGGGTCTCAACGACTCGCCGTACGCGCCGGCGCCCCAGCCGCTCGGCCCGCCCGGCGCCCCCGCGCCCGCGGCGGCCCGCGTCTCGCCGCCGCTCCGCCCCATGGACCCGCAGCTCGCCGCGCTCGAGCGCCAGCTCGCCCGGGTGGAGGCGCTGCTCGGGGCCGCGCGCTCGCCCGCGGCGGCGCCGGGGCAGCCGTTGCCCCCGAGCGTGATCGACGCGCAGCGGGCCCGCGACGCGGCCGCCGCGGCGCTCGCGTCGGCCGAGGCGGCGCTCGCCGAGAAGATGTCGACCGTGACCCCGATCCACCCGGACGCCATCGCCGCGAAGCGCCGCGTCGAGGCGGCCAGGGGCCAGCTCGCGGCCGCCGAGAGCGCGCTCGGGCTCGTGCGCGCCGGCCTCACCGAGGTCCCGCGCGGCGAGGCGGGCGAGCTCACGCCGTCGCGGCGCGCGGCGCTCTCGGCGGAGCGGAGCGCGCTGCTCCGGCAGATCGCGGGGCTGCGCGCGCGCGGCGGTAGCGGCAGGGCAGCGGCGGGGGGCGAGGCGCGGCGCGCGCCGGCGGGATCCGACGGGGACGCGGAGGAGCGGGTGATCGAGCTCGAGACCGAGTGGCACCGGCTCCGCCTCGACCTCGAGCGGGCGCGCGAGTACCTGAAGGCCGTGCAGGCCAACGAGCGCGCCGCGGACCTCTCCGCGGACGCCGCGGAGAACAAGAGCGAGACCGAGCTCGACGTCCTCGATCCGGCCTACCTGCCGAGCCGGCCGGATCGCGGTCGGGGCCGCGTGTTCTTCGCGGGCGCCGCGGTGACGTTCTTCTTCGCGCTGGGCGTCGCCGGGGCCCGGGTGCTGCTCAACGACACGCTGTACGACGGCGGCGACATCCACGCGCTCGGCGGCCCAGCCCTGCTGGCAGCGATGCCGGAGCTCCCGCCGCAGCCGCCGCTCCGCGAGCGCGCGATCGTGCCGGCGTACGGCGCGGCGCCCGCCGCCGCGCCCGAGGACGGCGAGCGGCCCGGCGAACCGGCGGGGTCGGCGTCGGGTCGACCCGGGTTCGGCGAGGCGGGTCAACCCGGGTTCGCCGAGGCGGGGCAACCCGGGTTCGGCGAGGCGGGGCAACCCGGGTTCGGCGAGGCGGGGCAACCCGGGTTCGGCGAGGCGGGGCAACCCGGGTTCGGCGAGGCGGGGCAACCCGGGTTCGGCGAGGCGGGGCAACCCGGGTTCGGCGAGGCGGGTCAACCCGGGTTCGGCGAGGGCGAGGAGGACACGCTCCCGGACGGCCTGGAGCTCGAGGGCGACGCCGGCCCGGGCTCGGCCTGGAGCGCGCCGGAGCCGACCTCCAGCGCGGCCGACGACGCCTGGAGCGCGGCCGAGCCGGCCTTCGGCGCGCCCGGCGGGCCGCTCGCCTGCGTGGGCCCGCGCCACGTCGCGTACGCCGGCGGCGCCGGGTTCCGCGAGCCCGAGGTGGAGATCCTCGGCGGCGACGTCGACCCCGAGGGGTACGGCGTGTTCGAGCTGCTCCGGGGCGCGCCCGCGTCGGCGCTCGCCGCCCTCCGGGTGCTCCGACACCGGCTCGATCAGCGGCGAGGGGGCGAGCCGCTCACGGTCGCGGTGGTGAGCCCCGGCCGGGCCGAGGGCAAGACCGCGGTCGCGGCGCGCCTCGCGATGACGCTCGCCGAGGCCGAGCGCGCGCGGGTCCTCCTCGTCGAGGGCCACCTCGCGTGCCCCCGCGTCGCGGCGACCCTCGGCCTCCGGCTGCCCCCGCACGCGAGCTTCTCGGACCAGCTCCGCCGGCGCATGGCCGGCGAGGCCCGCCCGCTCGGCGTGATCGCCGTCAGCCCCTCGCTCTCGGTGCTCGCGGAGCCGTCGCTCGAGGCGAGCTACCCCGCGGCGCTCCACTCCATCCACTTCGAGGCCGCCATGCGCGCGCTCCGGCGCTACTACGACTACGTGGTGCTCGACGGCCCGCCGGTCCTCGGCTCGGGCGACGCCAACGTCATCGAGGACGCCTGCGACGGCGTCCTCATGGTCGCCCGCGCCTCGGTGACGCGGGCGTCCTCGCTCACGCGGGCCCTCGAGCAGCTCGGCGAGCGCCGCATCCTCGGCGTGGTCCTCAACGACGTCGCGGCGAGGCCGGTCGCGAGGAAGCGAATCGAGGTGGAGGAGCCGGCGACGTGACCCTCAGCGCGACGGGCCGCGACGCGCTCGCCGGGGACGAAGCGGGACAGCACACCGCTCCGCAGCGGCGCGCTCGTCGCGACGCATCATATCGACGTGTTGCCGTACATCCACGCCGCGTCGAACCAGATGTCCCGGTTGCATCCCCCCGCGGCATAGTCGTTCTCCAGCGCGACCGCGAAGGAGTGCCAGCCCGCCTCGAGCCACACCGCATCGGACGTCTGGTGCGTCCAGCCGGCGCCGATCGGGCGCCGGCCGCGGGCCACGGCGTCGATGAAGAAGAGCGCGACCGGATAGCCGCTGCAGATCGAGCCGGCCAGGCGCGCGTGGAGGACGTACGAGCCCGCGGTCGAGACGTAAAAGTACTTGTAAGGTCCGCCGTTCCAGTTGAGCTGCAGGAACGCGTCGGCGTTGGCGCCCCAGCCGTATCCGACCGCGTACGGATACAAGTCATACTGGATGGTCTCGGCCTCGATGTACCAATCCGCACGCGCGACGCTCGGGGTCGAGGCAATCGCGAGCGCGCCGGCAACCGCCGCAATCTTCCAAGTGTTCAATGCTGCTCCAGTGGTTAAGAACGGTCCAGTTGGGAGGATGGATAAGACGACGGATCGTGCTTTGATGTCAAGCGCGCTCCGCGTCGCCTCGCTTCGTGAGGCCGCCGATCCGCCACGACATCGCAGCATGTCGCAGCGTCGCGATGCCGGCGTCGACCCGAGGGGCGCCGGGGGCTCGCGCTGCTCAGAACGTGATCTTGATGGCGTCCGCCGACCTGTTCGCCGGCCCGTGATGGACGACCTCGATGTTGTTCCCGTCGGGATCCAGCACGAAGGCCGCGTAATAGCCGGGATGGTACGGGCGCTCGCCGGGGGCGCCGTTGTCCTTGCCGCCCGCGGCGATCGCGGCGGCGTGGAAGCGCTCGACCGTCGCGCGGTCGCTCGCCTGGAACGCGAGGTGCGTCCGGCCGGTGAGCGCGCCCGCGGCGGCCCGTGAGCTCGCGCTCGAGACGAAGAGCTCGTCGGCCCAGAAGTAATCGTCGGCCTCGCCGCCGATGGGGACGCCGATCGCGTCGAAGACCGCCCGGTAGAACCGCTTGCTCGCCGCAACGTCCGCCACGACGAGCTGGATGTGATCGATGAGACGCCCGCGAACGATCTGCTGTGTTTCCATGCCTCTGCACTCCCATGAGCCGTGGCGCAGGGCAGGCCTGAACGGCACGGCCTCCCCTGCGCCTTCGTTGAACCTGGCGCACGGCGCGCGCGCCCCGCGGCGCGCCGGCGCCGCCCGCTCGGCGCTCAGCCGAGCTTGATGTTGCCCGCTCGGCCTCAGCCGAGCTTGATGTTGCCCGCTCGGCCTCAGCCGAGCTTGAAGTTGATCGACTTCGGCCGCGTCAGGTGCAGGAACCCGAGCGTCGAGAGCGTCGCGCCCTTGCCGCTGTTCTTCGCCGCCGTCCACGGGAGCGCCGGATCCAGCGTGTCGCACTGGTTCATGTAGACCGTGCCGACCTCGAGGTCGCGCGCGAGCCGCGCCGCGCGCTCGCGGTCCCGCGTCCAGACCGACGCGGTGAGCCCGAGATCGCTGTCGTTCATCAACGCCAGCGCCTCCTCGTCCGACGAGACCGGCACCACCGGCAGCACCGGCCCGAACGACTCGATGCGCATCACGTCGAGATCCGGCGCCGTGTCGACCAGCAGCGTCGGCTGGAAGAACCGCCCGCGGCCGTCGACCTGCGTCGCTCGGCCGCCGCAGAGCGCCCGCGCGCCCCGCGACAGCGCCTGCTTCACCTGCGCCTCCAGGAACGCCGGCGCGTGCGGCTGCGCCATCGGACCCAGGTTCGTCCGCTCGTCCGTCGGGTCGCCGAGGACGTACCCCTTCATCAGCTCCAGCGCCGCCTCCACGAACTTCGGATAGAGGTCGCGGTGGACGTACGCGCGCTCGACCGCACAGCAGCTCTGCCCGGCGTTGTAGCAGGCGCCGTCGACGATCCCGTCCACCGCCTTCTCCAGGTCGGCGTCGGCTGCGACATAGGCGCCGTCCTTCCCACCGAGCTCCAGCCCGGCGTCGACGGCCACCTTCTTCGACGTGGCCGCGTAGATCCGCCGTCCGCCTTCGACGGAACCTGTGAACGCCACGAAATTGACGCGCGGATCCGACGCGATGCGCTCGGAGGTCGGGTGGTCGCAGTGGAAGGCCTGGACCAGGCCGGGGGGCGCGCCGGCCTCGGCGAAGGCGGTCGCGAAGTGCTCCCCGCAGAGCGGCGAGCGCGGCGAGTGCTTGAGGAGCACGACATTGCCCGAGAGCACCGCGGGGATGACCACGTTCACGGCGGTGAGGAGCGGGTAGTTCCAGGCCGGGAGGTTGAACACCACACCGAGCGGCGCCCGCACGATCCGCCGCTCCACCCCCGGGAGCTCCGGGAGGACCACGTCGGCGAGCGCGGCCTCCGCGATCGAGATCATGTGCCGAGCTCGCTTGGCCATCCCCGCGATTTCGTTACGGGATTGGCGCAGCGGCTTGCCCATCATGCGCGTGATGTCGGCGGCGATCGACGGCGCGCCGGCCTCGAGGCGCTCGACCGCGCGCAGGCAGAGGGCGGCGCGCTCGGCGAGGGATGTGCGCGAGAAGCTCCGCGCGGCGGCGGCCGCGGCGTCGAGGAGGCGGTCGACCTCGGTCGGGTCGGCGAGGGGCCGGCGGACGGCTTCTTCGAGGGTATACGGGTTGTCGATCACCAGGTCGGGCATGGCGGGGGAGATTAACCCAGTTCCCTGAGAGGCCAAGCGTCGTCTAGACTCGGGACGAATGCGCGCCATCGCGGCAGGTCTATCGGACGTCGGCAGGGAACGGATCCACAACGAGGACCGATACATCCTCCTCCCCGAGTTCAACGTCTACGTCGTCGCGGATGGCATGGGCGGGCACGAGGCCGGCGAGGTCGCGAGCCGCATCGCCGCGAGCGCCATCGCCGGCTACTTCCGCGAGGCGAACGGCAAGCGACGCAAGGCGTCGACCGGTGACCGGCTCCGCGCCGCCGTGACCTACGCGAACGCGCGCATCTTCGCGCACGCCGACGACTCGCGGTTCTACCGCGGGATGGGGACCACGGTCGTCGCCGCGGCGTTCTCGCCGCGGGAGCGGAAGTTCTACGTCGCGCACGCCGGCGACAGCCGCTGCTACCTGCTCCGCAACGGCGATTTCGCGCAGCTGACCCGCGACCACTCGCTGATCGCGGACGCGCTCCTCGAGCGGCCCGACCTCACCGAGAGCGACCTCGCGTACCTGCCCCGCAACGTGATCACGCGCGCGCTCGGGATCGGCCCCAGCGTCGACGTCGACCTGCGCGCCGAGCGCGTCGAGGCCGGCGACGTGTTCCTCCTCTGCTCCGACGGCCTCCACGGGCTCGTCGACGACCGCGAGATCGCGCGCATCATCGAGGACAACGCCGTGCTCGCCGACGCGTGCTGCAAGCTCATCGACTGCGCCAACGAGAACGGTGGCCGCGACAACATCACCGCCGTCCTCATCCGGATCGAGGACACCGCCTCGGCGTCGTGGAGCCAACGCCCGAGCGCAAAGAGCCGCAACGCGCGGTAGCATCCGGAGGCGGTCGGAGGGGCCGAGGAGGACGACGCCACGCCGCGGCCTGAAACGCCAGGGCGGGGCGGCGGGCGCGCGCTCCTCCACCGCTTGCAGTTGTGTCGTAAAATTGCGAGGTCATGGCATGCGAACCACGTGGATCGGGATGGGGCTCGTTGTGGGCGCGCTGCTCGTCTGGGGCTGTGGCGGCGAGGCGGCGCTCGGCGAGGCGTGCGAGGACGAGGGCGCGGACGGCGAGTGCGAGGACGGGTCGGTCTGCGGCAAGCCGGACGACAGCGCGGCGCTCGAGTGCCTGAAGACGTGCGTCGAGCAGACGGACTGCCCGGCCGACCAGGAGTGCAACGGCATCTCCGGCTCGGACATCAAGGCCTGCAGGCCGAAGTAGGCGAGGCCTCGGCGGGGCGCGGCGCGCTCGGATGCGGGCGCGCCGCCTCGCCGCCGGGCGCCGCGCCGACGGCGCCCGGAGCACGCCGGCGCCGCCGCGCGCGGTGCTGCGCCGCGCTCAGAGCACGCCGGCGTGCGCGCGATCGAGCAGCTCGTCCATCACCTGGAACAGCCGGCGGTTGCCGTCCTGGGAGTAGCCGGCGAGCTTCTCCTCGCAGCCGGGGATGGCCTTCACGAAGTCCGCGACGACGGCCGGGTCGTCGAGCGAGTCGGCGCCGCGGCCGAACCCCTCGCGCTCGAGGTAGCGGGCGTTGAGCACCTGCTCGAACTGGCGCCCGAGGGGGACGGCGAGCATCGGCTTGCGCAGGTAGACCGCCTCGCCCATCAGCGTGAACCCCCCGCCGGCGATGACGGCGCGGCACGAGGCGAGGTCGTCGATGAAGCCCTCCTCGCTGAACGGGCGGTAGCGCAGGTTCCCCTCGACCTGCTCCTCGGTGATGCTCCGGCGCATCCCGTAGATGCGGCACTCGAGCCCGGTCCTGGCGAGCGTCTCGGCGAGCGCCTCGTTCCCCTCGGCGGTCTGGTAGACGAGCAGGTGCTCCCCGGGGCGGCGGTTCGCCGCGATGATCTCGGGGCGGAGGATCGGCGGCACCAGCGTCGTCTCCTGCTTGCGGACCGGGGGGCGGAAGAACGTGGCGATGACGTAGTGCTGGCAGAACGGCAGCTTGCTCTTCACGAACGCGCGCGTGAGCTGGAAGCCCGCCTCGTGGCCGGCGACGATCTCCGCGTCGTGGGTGCACCGGTTGATGATCTGCATGTTGTCGATCGAGAGGATCGGCAGCCGGTGGAGCTTGGCGTAGAGGTACGTCCACGACTCGAAGTCGCTGATCGTGAGCTCGGGGCGAAAGTCCTTGATGAGCTCGAAGTACGCGGCGATGTTCTTCGGGATGCCGGTCGCGCCGGAGAGCACGTTGGACCAGAGCGTCTTGCCGCGGCGCACCCGGTTCTCCTCGTAGATCATGTGGAGCCCGTGGATGCGGTTCACCCCCGCGAAGCGCTTCGACAGAAAATCGGTCGCGCGCCCCGACGCCATGATCTCGAGCTCGTGCCCCTGCTCGAGCAGGCGCTCGATCACGACGCGCGAGCGCATGGCGTGCCCCATCCCTTCGCCGACGACGCCGTAGAGGATCTTCATGGCGCGCGAGTGTAGCGGGCGCTGCCCGGGGTTCGGAAGGAAACGGCGGGGCGGGGGCGCGCTGGCCGGCGCGCCGACGCTGCGGCGCGGGCGGCGGGCGTGACGCCGCGCCGCCGGATCTGGAGCGAGCTCCTGCCGCTCGAGGTCGTGCGTGCGCCCGGAACGCTCGCGCTCCTCCGTCGGTACGGGCTGGAGCTCGCGATCGCGGTGCGGCCCCAGACGGCGGCGGGCCTGCCGGATCTCGCGGCGGCGTGCGCGGACGCGGGGGTCGGGGTCGCGGTGTGGCCGATGATCGCGGACGAGGACGGGCGCTGGGCGAGCGCCGGCAACGCGGCGGCGTTCGGCGCGTTCGTCGCGCGGCTGCTCGACGCGCTCGACGCGCGCGGCCTCGCCGCGGCGGAGGTCGCGGTCGATCTCGAGCCGCCGATCCAGGACGTGCGCCGGGCGCTCGACGGCGGGCGGGGGGCGATCGCGCTGGTCGGCGGCGGGGTCCGGGGAGCGCGGGCGGGCGCGGCCGGCCGGGACGCGCGGTGGCGGGACGCGCAGCGCGCGTACATCGAGCTGGCGGGCGCGATCCACGGGCGCGGGGTGGCGACCTCGGCCGCGGTCGTGCCGCTCGTCCTGGCCGACGGGCCGGCGGGCGGCTGGGAGCGGATCCTCGGGACGCCCGTGTCGACGCCGCCGTGGGGGCGGGTCGGCGCGATGCTGTACACGTCGCTGTTCGAGGGGTACTCGCGCGGCGCGCTCGGCCGGGACGACGCGGTCGCGCTGCTCGCCTGGGGGTGCGGCGCCGCCGCGCGGCGGTTCGGTCCGAGGGCGGGCGCCTCGGTGGGCGCGGTGGGGAGGGGCGCGCTGGGCGACGAGCCGGTGTACCGCTCGGTCGCCGAGCTGCGCGAGGACGTGGCGGTCGCGGTGACGGCCGGCGTGCAGGATCTCGCGCTGTTCGATCTCGGCGGGGTGCTGGCGCGGCCGCCGGCCGAGGCGTGGCTGGAGGCGTTCGTGGCGCCGCCGCGCGAGCCGCGCCTGCCCCGGGCGACGCTGCGGGCGCGCGGCGCGGTGGCGGCCGCGGCGCTCGTGGGGCGCGCGGCTCTCGGCGCGCGCTGAAGCGGCGGGTTCCGCGCTAAAGTTCAGTAATTGAGGTTGCGGACGAGAATGAGCGCCTTTCCATTCCCGTCCATGTCATCCTCCCAAGCCACCACGAAGCGGCCCTGATCATCCACGGCGGCCACAGGCGACCGTTGCTGACCGCTCGCGTCGCTGTTGACGGTGAAATCCGCCCGATTCTGTGCGCCGCTGGCCGTGAAGTCGCGCCCGAGGATCTGGTACACACCGTTGTCGTCCTGGTCGTCCTGCCAGACCACCGCGAAAGCACCGTCGCCGCGCATCCCCACGCTGGGCGCATATTGCTGGCCGTCAGCCACGCTGTTCACGGTCATCACCCCGAAGCGCTCGACGCCGGTGATCGTGAACCCGCGCGCATAGATCTGGTAGTAGCCGTTGTCGTCCTGGTCGTCCTCCCAGGCCACCACGTGGTTCCCGTTGTTCGCCATGGCGATCGACGGCTTTGTGTGCTGACCGGCGGCGTTCGTGTTGACCGCTTTCTGCGCGAAGCGGTTGCCGCCCGTCGCCGTGAAACCCCGGTGGTAGATCTGGAAGTTGGCGTCGTCGTCCTGGTCGTCTTCCCAGGCGACGACGAAGTCGCCATCGGAATCCATGGCGATGGCCGGATTGAACTGCTCGCCCGCGGCGACGCTGTTGACGGTGAAGGTCGGGATGCGCTCAGCGCCGGCCGCAGTGAAGCCGCGCGCCAAGATCTGGTAGTACCCGTTCCCATCCTGGTCGTCTTCCCAGGCGACGACGAAGTTGCCGCTAGCGTCGCAGGCCACCGCGGGCCTCGACTGCTGACCACCCGACACGGTGTTCACCGTTCGATCATGGAAGCGCTCGCTGCCGTTGGCGTTGAAGCCGCGCGCCAGGATCTGGTAGGCGCCGTTCCCGTCCTGATCGTCTTCCCACACCACCACGAACCTCCCCGAGTCGTCGATGGCGACGTCCGGGTGCTGCTGCTGACCGGCGTCCACGCTGTTCACGGCGATCTGCGAGAACCGCGCGTTGCCGTCCGGGTCGAAGCCGCGCGCGTAGATCTGACCGACGCCGTTGTCATCGTGGTCGTCTTCCCAGACCACCACGAAGTCGCCGCTCGGCGCCGTCGCGATCTTGGGATCGAAGCGCTTGCCCGTCAGCTGCACGTTGGCCATGCGATCCTTGAACAAGATATCGTTGGCCTTGTAAGCGTACGCGGGCATCGCAGACTGCATGTCGTAGCTGACGGTGTAGTTCTGTTGGTTGTGTTTTGTCGCGGTCGGGCTGGACGCCTGGTTGTAGTTCAAGTACAGCGTCGCCTGACAGTTCGCGAAGATCGCGCAATTGCCGTCTTCGACGCTCAGCGTCTCCACCGTGATCTGATTCTGCGCCGGCGCGAACGTGAGGACGCGCAGCCAGCCGTTGCCCAGCGCGTGGCCGTTGCCGAGGACCGGTTCGCTCTGGAAGTCGTTCAGGATCTCGTGTACGATATTGCCGTTGTTGCCGGTGCGGCGGCGGTACGACACCCCCTGGATGTGCCCGCTCACGGACATGAACACGTTGCTGTGGCGCTGGATCAGCTCTTCCCAGAGGTCCACGCCGTCGCGGCCCTCGAGGTTGTAGCCGTCGGCGCAGCCGCTCGCGTGCTCGGCGTTTTTGTCCATGTGGCAGTGCGTGGCCACGATGACGCGACGATCCGGGTGGTTCGCGATGACCTGATTCGCCCACGTCACGACGTCCTTGCGCGGCGCGAACTCGACGCTCACCACCATGAACTTGAGCCCGCCGGCCTCGAAGTACGTGTAGTTGTTGATGTTCGACGCGTCGTAAGCGCCGCCGTAGAACGGCTCGCCCTGGTAGCGCGGCTGACCGAAGTAATTCGCGTACAGCGAGCTGCGCTTGTAGGCCTCGTTGCTCGGGTAGATGTCGTGGTTGCCGATCGTCATGCTGTACGGCACGCCGGCGTTGTCCAGCAGCGTGTGCGCGGCGCTCGCCACGTCGTACTCGCTCGCGAGGTCGTGATTGGTGATGTCGCCGAGGTGCACCGCGAACTTGATGTTGCGCGCGCCGCGGTTGTCGACGAGCCATTGCATCTGGTGCTCGTAGACCTCGTACGAGGAGAACTCGCTGTAGTTTTGGGTGTCGGGGATCAACACGACCGAAAACGCGGACTGCGCGCTCGCGGGGCGCGCCGCTGCACACCACAGCGCGATGACGGATGCTATGAGCGTCAAACGATAGGTCTTTGTCATGTACGGGGGCTCCCCTGGCCGAAACGGACGAACCTGGCCCTAGTCGCGTTCACGCTTGTATACGGCGCAGATGGCAGCTCCGTGCGGCTCTCGTTACCTCTCGTTGCCGCTCGTCCCGAGCCGCGCTGCGATGCGCCGTCGTCCGACCGTCGGGCCACCGCTCGGTCGCCCTGCTGAAACAGAGACGCCACAGAGCACCGGTAGCGTCGGCCAGGCTCGCCGGTCCGTGAGCCGGAACCACCGCACGCTCGAGAGCCATGACTCGAACCGCCGCTCCCACAACCGCCGACTCGCCCGCGTTCGAGGGCGCACCGGGCCACACGGCCGAGAAGGCCAAGAGCGTCGCCGCGCGGTTGCGGCGCATCGCGTCCGAGCCGTTCCTTCACTTCACGCTGCTCGGGGCGCTCGTGTTCGCCGGACATCGCCTGGTGACCCGCGCGCTCGACGTGCCCACGGTCGAAGTGTCGGTGTCCAAACAGCGAGAGCTGGTCAAGCTGTTCGAGCAGCGTCAGCGCAGGGGCCCGAACGACGTGGAGCGCGAAGAGCTGATCCGACGCTACGTCGAAGACGAAGCGCTGTTTCGCGAGGGCCTGCGCCTGTCCCTGGCGCACACGGACCCTATGCTGCGCGCGCAGATCATCGCCCGCGTGCGCGGCATGCTGCAAGCCGAGCTCGATCGAACGCCGCCCACGGACACCGAGCTCCAACGCTACTATGAAGCGCGTCTCTCCGACTACGCCATCCCTGAGACCATCAGCTATCGCGAGTACCTGATCCGCAGCGGCCCGGACGCGGACGGCGACGCGCGACGGCTCTTGTCGTTGCTGGAACGACAAGAGGCGGCCGACGGGCCGGGGCTGCCCATCCCGACCGACCATTCGCACCGCTCCGAAGCGCAGCTAGCCTCATTGTACGGCCCCGAGCTCGCGCACGAGCTCTGGAGTCTGCCAAGCGGCAGCTGGCAAGAGCTGCGGTCCAGCAGCGGAGTTCACGTCGTGCGCGTCGTTGAGCGCACCGCGGCGTCGGAGCCCTCGTTCGCGGCCGTCCGCGAGCGGGTGAGCGCGGACTACCGCAAGGATCGGACCGCGCGCGCGTTTCAAGCGGAGCTCAGCCGCCTCACATCGCAGTGGCGCGTCCAGATCGCGGAGCAGCCATGACGAGGGCGACGCGGCTGCGCGCGGCAGCGATGCTGTGGGTCACCCTGTGTCTCCTGCGCGCTGCGAGCGCGCACGCCCACACACCCGCGCTGAGCGTGCTGGCGCTCGACGAGCGCTCGCCGGGCGAGTTCATCGCCAGCTGGGAGCGCACGCAGGGTATCCACGACGTCAGCGCGGCGTACGACTTGCTCAAGCCCGTGTTCCCCGAGCACTGCCAGCTCGCGGCGCCGCGCCTCGATTGCGGCGAGCGCGGGTTGTCAGGCCGCATCGGGTTCGACGGCCTGGGTGATCTCTCGACCGCCGGCATGATCAAGATCCAGTGGGTCGACGGAAGCACCCAGGTATTGAGCCTGACCGCCGCGCAGCCGCACGTCCGAGTGTCAGCGGCCCGGCTCGATACGAGCGCGTTGCGCGGCGTGTCCAACTTCATCTGGATCGGGATCACGCACATCTGGCTCGGGCTCGATCACTTGCTGTTCGTGGTAGGGCTGCTCTGGCTGCTGGACTCGTGGCGCGTGCTGATCAAGACCGTCACGGCGTTCACGATCGCGCATAGCTTGACGCTGGGGGCGGCGACCTTCGGGCTGCACATCCTGCCGACCGCCCCCGTCGAAGCCGTCATCGCGCTCAGCATCGCGTTCGTCGCCGTGGAGATAGCTGGCGAGGCACGCACCAAGCAGACGAGCTTGACCCGGAAGCGGCCCTGGCTGGTGGCGTTCGCGTTCGGTCTCCTGCACGGCTTCGGCTTCGCGAGCGCGCTGGCGGAGCTGGAGATCGCCAAGGCGGAGCTCCCGATCGCGGTGCTCTGCTTCAACGTCGGCGTGGAGATCGGGCAGCTGGTGTTCATCGCAGGCTTGCTGGCGCTCCGGCGGGCGCTGCGCACGCTCGAGCGCGCGTCGAGCCTACGCTTCGCGATGGCCGGTTGCTACGCGATGGGCATCCTGGCGATGTACTGGTTTTTTGAGCGCATCGTCGCTTTCATGCCCGACGTCTGACGTCCAGGCGGCCTGCCTCGGTCTCGACGCCTCCGCCGAGCACTAGGCGTGATGTGACTTGCCCTGGCCGCGGTAGCGCTTCCAGTGATGTCGTTTGTTCTTGTTCTTTGGCCTGCTGTTGCTGGAGCTGCCGATGGACGTCTTCTTGGTCGAGAGGGACATGCGCGCTCCATTGCGCCTGGACGGAGCGAGCGAAAGTGGGCTTCGTGCGAACGCGGCGGCTTCCGGCGAACGAGCTCGCCTGGCGCGCGCTGTCCGCAGCGGCTCAGGAGAATGGTTTGCGAGCAGAGCCCAGCCGTCCGGTCCTCATGATTCGCCGGCCGGCCGCGCTCCAGGAGCGAAGGATTCCTTTCGTTCTTGACCAGGTCGCTCGAGCACCTCGGATCCAATCACCAGAAGCTCGAAGCGCCCGCGATTTGTCGGCTGGTTGAAGATTTGAAAGCGCACGGGAACGCGCGCCCGTCCTGTCGCGCGCGCAGGGGCGGTGCGCCTGCCGAAAGCGCGCCGGTCCTGCGACCACGCGCCGCGCAGATATGTTGGGGAGTGAACGGCGAGAAACGGGCCCTTCTCTCGGTGCACACATTGACGTTCGCAGCGCGGTGTGTGATAGGTTGGTGCGGTTCGAGAACGTTTATCTTGCGCATCGGCGCTCTGCCCCTGAGGCCTGTCCCTGATTCCGTGATGGGGAAGAAATTGAACCACAGAGGGCACAGAGGGCACAGAGGGAAGAGAAGAGAGAGAAAAAGACTTTTTTATCCCTTTCCTCTGTGCCCTCTATGCCTCTGTGGCTTCTTCTCTCTCTCATGACCCAGGAATGAGCTCCGCCGACGCCGCGCCGGCTCGACTTGACGGAGGTGCTTATGAATCGAAGCAAGCGGTGGGTCCTTCACGCGACCCTGGCGATGTCCAGCGCGGCCGCGCGCGCCGGCAGGGGAACGGCGCTCGGCCTGGCGCTCGCGGCCGCGGCGTGCTCCACCGGCGGGGACGCCGGCGGGAGCGTGGATGCCGGCGATCGCGGCGACGCGCTCACCGAGAGCGCCGCGTCGGGGACGGGCGGCGCTCTGGCGACCGGGGGCGCCGGCGAGACGGGCGGCGGGGCCGGTGACGCGGGGCCCGCCGCGAGCAGCGGGGCCGGCGGCGAGGGGACCACCGCGGGCGGCGGCGCGCCGGACGACGGGGGAGCGACGGACGCGGGCGGCGGAGCACCCGACACGTGCAGCAAAGCCGCGGCCTGCGGCTCGCACAAGTGGGCGTGCTGGCCGATGCCCAATCCGGCGGGCAGCGGCCTGCCCAACCCCGCGAGCACCACCGATCTCGGGAGCGGCGTGGTGCGCGACGACGTGACGTGCCTCGAGTGGCAGAAGAGCCCTCCCTCCGAGGCGTACACGTGGGAACAGGCGATCCGCTATTGCGACGAGCTGACGCTCGGCGGGGCCTCGGACTGGCGCCTGCCGACCCGCATCGAGATGACGTCGATCGTGGACTTCACCCAGAGCCCGGCCATCGACAAGACCGCATTTCCGGGGGCGCGGGGGGGCTTCCACAAGACGTCGTCCGACTGGATCCTCACGATCCGGCAGGCCGGCGCCGGCGCCGGGCGCGATTATGCGTGGGCCTTCAACCTGAGCGACGGGATCGTCAGCAACGCAACCTCCAAGGCGACCGCGGCGAGCCTGCGCTGCGTGCGGGGCAACGGGGAAGGGGAGGCGCCGAGCAGCCCGGCCGTGCCGCCGCCCGACCAGTACACCGTCGTGTCGCCCGGCGAGGTGATGGACAACTACACGGGCCTCGTCTGGCAGCAGGGTTATTCGCCGACCACGCTGACCTGGGCCGAGGCGGAGAGCTACTGCGCGACGCTCGATCTCAACGAGCGCGCCTGGCGCCTGCCGAGCATCCGGGAGCTCGCGACCCTGGTCGATGAAGCCCAGGTGGCGCCGTCGATCAACAGAACGATGTTCCCGGACACGCAGTACGGCGCCCGCAGCAACGACTGGTACTGGGCCTCGCACACGGCCGTGAGGAACGCTCCGGCGGCGTGGGCGCTCAACTTCGATGATGGCTTCACCGGTTTCAACGCCGGTGAAAGCGGCAAGTGGAACCACTTCACGGCCGCATGGGTGAAGTGCGTGCGCTGACGGGGCCGCGCGGTCACGGGCGGGCAGGGCGGTGCCCGCCCGCCTCGTTTCGGTGGCGCGCGGCCGCCGGCGTCGGTTAGCGTGCCCGGGTGAGCCCGAACACGCTGCCGGCGCGCCCGCGCCTCGCCGCCCACGTGCTCGTGCGGCGCCACCTCGTCGGCGAGGAGGAGCGGATCATCCTGCACGACGTCCGCTCCGGGCAGCTGCTCCAGCTCGGCGCGCGGGAGTGGGTCCTGCTCTCCGCGGCCGACGGGACGCGCGACGTCGAGGGCATCGTGATCGCGGCCGCCCGCGAGGGCGCGCACGCGCGCGCGCCCGCGGCGCACGCGTTCCTCGCGCAGCTCCACGCCGCGGGCCTGCTCGAGGCCGAGGCCACCGGCGACGACGCGGTCCGCGCGGAGCCGGCGGCGGGGGCGAGGCCCGCGCGCGCGCCGGAGGAGCGCGGCGGCCGCGCGCGCCCGCTGGAGGTGCTGCCCGATTTCAGCCTGCACTGCGACGGCCGCGGGAGCTGCTGCCGGATCTACGCCTCGATCCTCTTCGACCCCGAGGAGGCGGCGCGGGCGCGGGCGCTGCGGCCCGACGTGCTGAGCGGCGGCGCCCGGCACGAGCGCGCCTTCACGCCCGAGCGCGGGACGTGGCCGTGCGCGGCCTCGGTGGTGGCGATGCGGGACGGCCGGTGCGCCTACCTCGAGGGCGAGGGGCGCTGCTCGCTCCACGCGATCGGCGGGCCCGAGGCGAAGCCGCTCGGGTGCCGGACCTTCCCGACCAGCTTCGTGGACGACGGCGAGTCGGTGCGGGTCTCGGTCGCCGCGGAGTGCGCCTGCGTGCTCGCCAGCGCGGGCCGCCCCGGCGGCGCCCCGCTGCTCGATCCGCGGCTGCGGGTGCGGGGCGACCTGGACGAGCGCATCGACGTGGCAGAGCTGCCGGATCGCGCGCCGATCTCGCCCGGCGCGACCGCGTCGCGGGCGGAGCTCGTCGCGTGGTCGCGGCGGCTCGCCGCGGCGGCGCCGCCGCCCGACGTGGCCGCGGGCCTCTTCGCGCTCGCCGCCGCCGTCGAGGCCGAGGGGCTCACGGGCGGCGCCATCGCGCGCTTCGAGCGGCCCGATCCGCTGGAGCCGGCGGCGCTCGGCCCGTGGCTCGCCGCGCTGCACGGGCGCGCGGCGCGGCGCGTTCGCGAGGACGCCGCCTGGAGGAGCGAGCGGGATCTCGCCCGGCGCGCCGCGCAGTGGATCGCGGCCGCGACCCTCGCGCTGGCCGAGCCCGACCTGCTCGCCGCGCTGCTCGCGACGCCCGCGCCCGCCCCGGATCGGGAACGCTTTTACCTGCGCGCGGCGCTGCACGGCCACCGCCTGATCGGCGCGCTGCCGCTCTCGCTCGCGCTGCGCGATCGCGCGGCGCGCCTCGTCGTGGCCCGGGCGCTGCCGGTCGCCGTCGCCGCGGCGGGCGACGACGACCCCGCCTGCGCCGAGCCGATCGCGCTCGTCGAGGCGATGCTCCGCGGCCACGGCCTCGAGGCCTACGCCGCCGAGGTGGCCGGGGCGCGGTGATCGCGCCGCCGGAGAGACACGGCCGCCGATCTTGTCGATAATGCGCCCGCGATGGACCAGCCCCCGCTCGACAACAAGACGGACTTCGCCGCGCACCCGCAGCTCCTCGTCGATCGGGACGGCGAGAAGCTGGTCGCGATCGTGAAGGCGAGCTTCGAGCTCCAGGAGGACGGCTCCTTCGAGCTCTCGCCGCCCGAGCGCGCGCGGGGCGTCCGCCTCGCCGACCTGCCCTGGGAGAAAGACAAGCCGGAGAGCGTCGCCTATCCGGCGGACGTGTGCCTCTTCAAGCCGGCCACCGACGTGATCTTCGTGGCCCGGGCGTACGCGCCGAACGGCAGGGCGGCGCCGTCCTTCGACGTGCGCGTCGAGGTCGGCCCGCTGCGGAAGTCGCTCGTCGTGTTCGGCAGGCGGCTCTGGGTCGACAAGGGCGCCGGCCTCACCGCGCCTTCGCCGATCGAGCAGATCGACATGCGCTACGACCACGCCTGGGGCGGGCGGGACGACGAGGATCCCGCGGCGATCGTCGAGGAGCCGCGCAACCCGATCGGCATGGGCGTCACGGGCGCGCCGGCCTCGCTCACGCACCAGCCGGCGCCGTACATCGAGGACCCCGCGTTCCCGATCCGGACCGCCAAGACCGCGCCGCCGCCCGCGGGGATCGGGGTCGTGGGCCGGCACTGGGAGCCGCGCCGCCGGTACGCCGGGACGTACGACGCGGCCTGGCGGGAGCTCCGCGCGCCGCTCTTGCCCGAGGATTTCGACCCTCGCTACAACCTCTGCGCCTCGCCCGGCCTGATCGCGGATCCGCCGCTCGCGGGCGGCGAGCCGGTGCGGACGCTCAACCTGACGCCCGAGGGGGCGCTCAGCTTCGAGCTGCCGCGGGTGCAGGTGGAGATCGAGTTCCAGGTGAAGGACCGCGCGCCGGCCGCGTTCGCGCCGCACCTCGACACGGTGCTGATCGATCTCTACGCCACCGGCCCGGAGAAGCCGGTGGCGGTCGAGATGGTCTGGCGCGCGCACGTCAAGGCGCCGCGGCGGATGAAGGACGCGCGCGTCGTCGTGCGCGAGCGGGGGCGCGCGTGAGGCCCCTCGCCGTCATGGTGGCCGCGGGCGCGGTCACGCCGATCGGGCTGCGGTCGATCGACACGGCGTTCTCGCACCGCGCCGCGGCCGCGGCGATGCGCGAGGCGCCGCTCGTGGACGGGAGCGGTGAGCCGATCACGATGTGCTTCCTCCCGACGCTCGATCCGCTCGTCACGGGGGCGCAGCGCGCTGGCCTGCTCGCGGCGCGGGCGCTCGGCGAGGCGCTCGAGAAGCTCGGCCCCGCGGCGCGGGCGCTGCGGATGCAGATGACCCTGTGCCTGGACGAGCACCTCGGGCAGCGGCCGCCGGGGGGCGAGGCGCCCGCGCAGCGGCTCGGCGCCGAGCTCGCGGCGCGCGGCCAGGCGCACGCGCCGGAGCTCGCGGTGAAGGTCTCGACGCGCGGGGCCGCGGCGGCGGGGTTCGCGCTGCCGGAGCTGTGCGACGCGCTCGGGCGGGGGGCGATCGACGCGGCGCTGCTCGGCGGGGTGCACACCGACTACGATCCCGCGCGCATCGCCGCGCTCGACGCGGCGGGGCGGATCTTCCGGCCGGACAACCTCGACTCGCTGATCCCTGGGGAGTGCGCGGCGTTCCTGGTGCTCATGCGCCCCGAGGTCGCGCGCCGCGCCCAGCTCCGCGACCTGGGGCAGATCGTCGGCGTGGCCACCGCGCACGAGCGGGCCCGCCCGGACAACGACGAGTCCGCGTTCCAGGCCGCGGGCCTCACCGCCGCGCTCCGCTCGGCGCTCGCGCCGCTGGCCGAGCGCGGGCTGCGCGCCGGCTGGATGCTCACCGACCTGACGTTCGAGACGTTCCGCCATTTCGAGCTCCAGGCGGCCTCGGTGCGCACACAGCACCTCTTCTGCGATCCGCAGCAGGTGGAGAGCCCGGCGCAGCGGATAGGCCATCTCGGCGCCGCGGCGATTCCGTTGCACCTATCGATCGCGTCGGAGGCGTTCGCGCGCGGGTTCGCGCCGCACCCGTGCGCGGTCTCGCTGGCCGGGAGCGACGGCGGGGAGCGCGCGGTGGTGGTGGTCGCGGCGCCGGGGTGAGGGGCGAGAGCGGCGGGGCGCGGGCTGGCGACCCGCCAACGACATGTCCGAAACCAGACACGACACCGGCGCGCTGAGCGCGCTTGCTCAGGAGCTGCTTCAGCGGCTCGGCATACGCCGCTCCGTCGAGTGGACCGTGCCGTCTTCCGAGCTCCAGAGGGAGCTCGCGACGCTGCGCTGGCCCTGCTCCAGCGCAGTGCTTCGCGCCGAGATGCTCACGGGCGGGCTCTGCCGCACGCCGAGCGGCGTCTTCGGCATCCATGCATCGCTGCGCTACTTGCGCGGCGAAGTGCCGTGGGACCGCGACGACCTGCAAGAGTACGGCTCGCGCGCCGATCCACGGGACGCTTCACAGACCCTCCTGCCCCTGTGGATGCTGGACGACCCTCGGGTGTGGCTTGCGCAGGACGGCTGCGTCTTCTACGGGAGTCATGTCGATGGCCCCGAGTATTTCACGCTCGCTTTCGAGGACGTGTGCCATCACTGGGAATCGATGGCGCTCCTGGACGGCTATGTTGTGGCGTATCATCGCCCTCACATCGTGGCTCGTCCGCGTCTGGAGTCGTCCTGCTTCGTCGGTGAAGCGGTCGCGCGTGAGCTCGGGATTTCTACCTTCGCGCCCGGCACGCGGGGCAGGACGCGCGCGTGGACAGGGCCGGGGGTGAACGTCGTGGAGCTCGACATTCCAGGCTTCAAGCAAGGCACCGACGTCGTCTCCGACAGCGCCGAGGGGGTCGTGCTCGCGGCCGCGCAGGCGCTCGACGCGGGCGGCGCGGCGCGCATCACGAGCCCGGAGCCGCTGGATGCCGACCTGCTGAGAGAGCTCCCGGTCTGCAGCGGGCAAGAGCGTCCATTCTCGGCCTGCCATGTATACAGATGGGGCAAGTTCTCATCGTACGAGGACGACCGCTACCGCCGGCGCCATCGCGGGGCGTAGTACCGGGTCGCCCAAGCTCCTCTTCGATCCCGCGGACCTGCCTGGAGGGTCGAGCGGGATCTCGCCCAGCGTCACGGGGGGCGGGGCGGGTAATCGGCGGGGCGCTCGAGAAGCTCGGCCCCTCTTTCGAGGAAGTTGTGGAGCACGCTCCTGGACGGCGCATGCGTCACCTCGAGCTTTACGACCCTGCCGACGTTGATGGGGACGTGAGCGCTTGGTCGCAACGCGTCTGGGAGGCCGCCCAGTAGTGGGGCGTCGTGGGCCACGGCGGCCTGCGTGCCGACGAGGTGACAGGGGAGGCGGCGCCTCCGCGGCGCCGCGGCGAGATCAACGAGCAGGGCGACGGCGGCGGGGCGGGACACGGTCGAGGGCGTCGAGGACGCGGAGGTGCATGGCGAGGCTTCGCGGCGCTCTTTTTCCTGCTCCCCGCCGCGCGCACCCCTGCGGTCAGCGTCGCCTCAGTTCACTTCGACGTGAGACCAGGGGAAGCTGCCGACCAGACGCAGGTAGTATCCGCCGTCGCAGGTAGCGGGATAGCTCGAGGACGGAACCCACGTGTTTGAGATGTTGACTCCGTTGAGCTCGACGGTCGCCATGTTCCAGGAGTTCAGGTTCGAGCTCGCCGCGTCGAAGAACACACACGTATTGATAGGACCGTTGTTCACGTAAGGGATGGTCACGTGCGCCGCCGACCCGCAGTCCGCGGGCACGCAGGTCGAGCAGGTGCCGCAGTCCACCTCGCACGACTGGCAACTCTCGAGCGCGGAGCAAACGCCGTCGCCGCAGCTCCCGGGGTCGGCCACCAGGGGCGCCGCCGCGGCGAGATCCGGGAGCGGGCCGATCTCGCGGCTCAGCTCGGACTGCTGCGGCTTCCCGGTATTCACGAGCAGATCGCGCAACTCTTGCGGCGTGAGCGGCCCTGACGCCTGCTGCGCGACGCTCTGCACCACGGCCACCGCGCCGCTCACGACCGCAGAGGCGCTCGACGTCCCGGAGAACGTCGCGGTATAACGGTCCCGCTCGCCCAGCGTTCCGCTGTAGAGCTCACCGGCACCTCCCGTCGTGGTCACGTACTCTCCCCAGGCATGGACATCCACGCGGCCGCCGGAGTTGCTGTAACACGTCGGCCTGCGCGAGGTCGACAGGCTCGCGCCCACCATCAACGCGCCGGAGTCCCGGACGGTCCGGTCGAAGACACCTCCGTACGACGGATGATCCAGATCCACCGAGCCGTTGCCGGCGGCCTCGACCACGATGATCCCGTTGGCCGTGGCCGTCTGGATCGCATCGAACTCGGCCGAGAAGAACTCCATGGGAACGAAGTCGCACTGGCTGGAGTTGCAGGTGCACGTGGCCGTGGCCGGGCCGCGAGCGTGCACCTCGATGAGCACGATGTCGCCGGCGTCCAGCTGCTCGGCGGCCAGCGCGATCGCGGGGCCGACGCCGTTGTTCAACCAGCTCGCGTAGCCGACGCCCGAGAGCGGCGCGACCCCGGTCACGCCGAAGCCGTTCTCCTGCCCGACCATGACGCCTGCCACGGCGGTGCCGTGATCGGCGTTCCCGGAGCTCGGCGCGGGCGCGTAGAAGAAGGGCGCCGGGAGATCCTCGTGGTCGGGGACCCAGTATTGCTCGACGTCGATGATCCGGACGTTCTCGCCACGGCCGCCCGGGAACGAACGGGCCTCGGCCACCCCCATGCCGTTCGCGTCGCTGCTCACATAGCCTTGCAGGGACGTGAAATCCGGCGTGTTCGCGTCCAGTGCCACGAGGCCGGCGCCCGCCTCCGGGGCCGCGGTCGCGAGCTCGGGCTTCGGCTGCGCATAGGCGATCTCCACGCTCGGGTGGGCGTTCAGCGCCTCCACCAGCTCGACCAGCGCGCTCCGTGGCCCTCCTGACCAGGGGGCGTCGAAGTAGAGCCCGAGATCCGAGAGCTGGATCGCGCTCCGTCGCTCGCCGCTGCTCTTGAGCGACGAGAGCCGCGCCTCCGGCAGCGGGAACAAGGGTTTGAGATCGAGCGAACGCTTCGAGAGCAGCGCGGTGATGCTGTCCAGATCATGCTGCAGCTGCTCGGGATCGAGGCCGCTTGCGGCGCTCGAGAGATCGCCGATACGATCGCTGCTCAGCAGCGAGCCGCGCAGCCGAACGCCTGTTCCTTCGTGGAACTTGATCACGACGCGAACGTCGGAGACGTCGCTCGGAATCCATGAGGACGCCAGAGACTTGTCCTGGAGCCTCCGCAGCGCTCGAGCGGGCGCGCTGGCCGGCTCGCTGGCGACCACGGGCGCCGACACCTGGGCGACCGGCTCGGCGTCGCCGCAGCCCAGGGCGATGGCCGAGAGCCCCAGCAGGGCGGCAGGCAAGGCCCGACGCACGGCGACATGACGGAATACGACGTTGGAGAGCTTGGTTTGGTTGACTGGCATAGGAGCATCAAAAACAAGGGTGAACGTTATCCTGTTCGAGAACGAACCAGACGACCGCCGTCGCTGTCCTCGGCCGCGCTGCGCCTCGTGCCCGACGGGGCTTCGAGCACCGAAACAGCCGTGTACGGGCGCGCGTTCATCGCGGAGACCGGCGCAGCGCCCCGCTGGATGCCGCCGAGGCGCTCACAGCGTTGCGGGCAGATGTGTCATCGCGACCGAGCACCGTCAAGGACCCCAGTTTGCGCTTAATGCTTCTTGACACTGGGCAGACCCCCTCATCAGATGCGCGTTGAACTCCGAGGGCGCCGCATGTTTTCTGGACGTGGGCGGCGGAGAGGTCTCATTCTCAGGCGCCGAGGCGGCGGCCTCCGGCGGGGGCGCCGGCGATCGCGTCGACGGAACCTTCGCGGGGTAGCGGCGCGCGGGCGCAGAGGTTCCGGGTCTCGACGACGACATCCGCGGCCTCCAGCGGCGCGCCCATAGAGACCGAGATCAGGCGTGGTGCGTCACGGGCGCGCCGCCCGGCTCGCGGTGATCACGACACCGCGCCGCTCCCGGATCCAGGTGCTCGGCGTGCGATCGAGCGGGCCGGTCACGGGCTGGGCTTGGCTTTATCCCGCACGTAGAGCGCCTCCACCTGCTGCCGGGCCCACGGGGTCCGTCGCAGGAATTGCAGGCTCGATTTGATGCTGGGATCGTACTTGAAGCAGCGAATGTCGATCATGCGTCCGAGCTGCTCCCAGCCGTGCTGCGCGACCAGGTGCTCGAGGATCATCTGGAGCGTGACGCCGTGAAGAGGATTGTTGGGCTGGGGTTGAGTCATATCGATGCTCGGGGGCGACCGCCCCGGAGGGCCAGCGTGAGCCCACGGTGTAGCACGTCGCGCGGCGGCCGCCGCACCCACGCCGCCCGCGCGCCCACGCCGCCCGTGCACGCCGAGGAGCGCTCGGTTTCATCCGCCCCCGCCCCGTCGTCGCAGCAACCCTGGCGGCACGTCCACCGGGAGATGGGTGCCGCCCATCTCGGGCAGGGGCGAAGCGTCTGGAGGCGCGCGAGCACGGTGCCACCCTCGCCAGGCGACGGCGGAGCTCCTCCGACGTGTCCGGTTGCACGGCCACGGTCGGCAGGTGCGGGAACCAGCGGGGTCGACGTTGCGGACGACACGTTCCCATCATGCCTAGCCGTCGCCCGCGGTGGTAATATGGGCGACATGGGTCACGCACGCCGCTTCCTCGCCGCAGCCCTGATCCCCGCGGCCGCTGCGGTCGCCGCAGCGTGCGGCGCGCCGGTCGAAGGCCCCCAGGGCTCCTCGCAGGCCGCGGGCTCGAGCGGGAGCGGCGCCGGCGGCGGGAGCACCGGCAGCACAGAGGCCGGTGGCGCGGGCACCGAAGGTACGGGGGCTGCGGGCGCTGGGGTCGGCGGAGCTGGGGCCGGCGGCAGCTGCATCCCCTTCTCCGAACCGCCGGGAGCCGAGTGTTCGCCGAACCTGCAGTGCAAGAGCACGGCGATGTCGTGCGTGTGCAGCGGCACGGACACGCTCTGCTCCTCGTCCCAGACCGGTCAGCAGAACGACGTGCACCCGCCGAAATCCCTCCCACCCGAGGGAGGCTGCTGCGACACCGAGGGCCTGGTCTGCGGCTACGAGACGTGTGGGCCGATCTGCCGGTGCACGAACGGCGCGTGGTCGTGCCAGGCGCCCGACGTCTGCCCGCCGTTCGAGTGCCCGGCCGATCCCTCGCAGCTCGACGGCCAGCGCTGCGAAGGGTTCCTTGGGCAGGTCTGCGCTCGATGCTCCCCGCCCTGGAGCTGCACCTGCGAGCTCCAGCCGACGGGGGCTGCCCTGTGGGAATGCGTCGAGATCCCGTGCTGAGCGGCCGCTCCGGCGGCCGGCACCCGATGTCGTCCCGGGGGCAGCCGCTGCGCGATCGCGCCCCGGCGCGGCCCCGCTACTCGGCCGGCGTGAAGCAAACCTCGAGCATCGGCCGGAGGGCGACGTTCGCATGTTCGCTCGACCGGATGTCGGTCCGGGCGTTCACGTCCTGCAGCGCGACGCCGTAGTTCGGCTGGGATCCATCCACCCAGGCCTGGACGAGGGGCGCCACGCTGGCGCTCACGGAGGCGTCCGCCTCGGCGACCGTGGTGATCACGGCCTCCACGGCCGGGGTGTACCCGGGGAAGTTGCCGGCGTGGACGGTCGACTCCTGCCAGGGGCCGTTCACGCGGTGCACCTCGATGGTGCCGGCGCTTGCCTTCCACGGGTGGGACAGCGTGAGGACCGCGGATTCGATGTTGGATCCCGCCGGGATGAACGCCAGATCGAACGCCAGCACGCCCGCCTTCACGTCCGCCGGCAGCGTCGTCGTGACGAGATACGGGTAATCGCCGTATGGCCACGAGATCCCGGGCTGGATATACGTATCCTGAACGCTCCCGTAGGTGCCGCGCTGCACGACGACGCACTGGGGCTCGACCTCGCAGGCATCGCCGATGGCGTCGCCGTCGACGTCGGCCTGGGAGGGGTTGGCTGCGCCGGGCCGTCGACCGGCGGGCGCGCCGAGCTCGCGCGAATCCTCGTGCTGTTGACGGAGGAGCACGCCCGTCCGCGCCGACGGTGCGGTCCCGCACGGAAGCATGTCTCTGGCTCCGCCAGAGGGCGCGCTCACAGCAGATCAGCGACAGCGCTCCACCGCGATTGGCGCCGTGCGGCTCGATCGACGCAAGCCACCGATCGCCGCAGGAATGCTGGCGACACGCGCCGCACCGTTCACGGCGAACAGAGCACCGGTGGCGGGGACGGCGGCACCAACCGAGCTCTTGCGGCAGACGCTCCCGCTCGATATTCAAGCTGGACGATGTTTCGTGGTTCCGACGATGCGGCCCTCTTGCGGACGGCCGAGGCGCAGGTGCTCGAGAGCTACGCCGCGCTCGTGCAAGTCGTGGCGCGTGTCGCGGCCGTCAACGCGCGTCTCGTGGAAGGCGGGGTGGCTCCGATTCCGCTCGCCACGTACACGCCGCCGCCCGCCGCGGTGGGGGTGCCGACCTCCGTGGAGCTCCTCCAGGGCCAGCGCGCGTACTACGCCGGAGAAGCCGCTCGTCTCGGCGAGGCCCTCCGCGCGATGGAGTCGGTGCTTGCCGAGCGCGCTCGCCCCGTCGCGCCGCTCCGGCCGGGGCCGCGCGCCGTGCCTGCCGCGTACGTCTTCGCGGAGCTGTCCCGCGGGGCATGGTCCTTCTTCAAGATCGCCCTGTTTCCGCCTTTCACGATGCTGATCGCGCCGGTCCTGCTCGCACCGTGGTTCGCTGGGCCGCTCGCGGGCGCCGCGGCGATGGCTGCGTTCCTCGTCGCGCTCTGGGGCGTGTCGCTGGCGGGCGCGAGGAAGCGCTTGCGGCTCCTCGCGCGCGGCGAGGTCGGCACCGTGCTCCAGAAGAGCGAAGCGTACTCGGGCGTGCGGCTCAGGAGCTGGCCCGTGCTCTGGACGAACGGCTGGGACATCGCGCTGCGCCCGTACTCGGGCCTCGGCTCGGCGACGACGCTCACGGTGCAGACCCCGCGCGGACGCATCGCGCAAGTCACGGTGCGCACGGGGCCATCGTTCCACGGCGTCGTGCTCGCCGATCCCGAGACGGGCGACGGCCTGGCGAACTGCGACTTCGCCTCTGCCCCGCGGCCGGATGCGCGGGGCGAATGGGACCCAGCTCTCCCGGGGCGCGTCTGGGCGACGAGCTGTCTCTCGGTCATCGCGTCGCTCGCGCTCGCCACCGCTGCGACCGTCGTCGTGCTCGCCTCTCTGGACCTCCAGGCGCTCTAGATCGAGGCTCGCTCTGCGGAGCTGCCCCTTCCCGCAACGGGCCGCCGCTCACGCGGTGAGAGGGGCGCCGGAGCCTTGGGCCGAGGAGGAGGCCGCGCGCTCGAGCGAGCACGGCGGATCGTGTACGGGGCGCGCCGGCGCGGACGTACCGGGTAGGCCGGAACGGCGCGATCGAGGTGGCGTGGGCATAGGCGGCTCCTCGCCTCGCATGCGCGGGCCCGTCGGCATCTCACGAAGCCGACCGCGGAAGTGCTAGGGTGCCCCGCGTGCCGACGATCTTCACCAAGGGCGACCTCCTCAACACCCCGGATCTTCACGCGTACGCGCACGGCGTGAGCTGCGTGGGCCAGATGGACACGGGGATCTCCGTGGCGTTCAAGAAGCGCTGGCCGGGCCTGCTCCCGGCGTTCGAGCAGCGGAGCGCCGAGCGGAAGCTCCAGCTCGGGGAGGCCTTCGCCTGGAGCGAGGGCGGCGACACGGTGTACAGCCTCGCGATCCAGGAGAACGCGACCAAGAGGCCCTCGCTCGCCGCGCTCGAGCGCTCGCTCGCCGCGATGGTGACGCACGCCGCCGGGGCGGGGATCACGCGGATCGGCGTACCGCGCGTGGGCGCCGGCAAGACCGGCCTCGAATGGCTGCGCGTCAAGAGCATCCTCGTGAAGGTCGCCAACGACAAGCCGGTCACGCTCGTGGTCTACGAGCAGTTCGTGCGCGCCCCGAGCGCCTGACGCCAGCCGAGCCCGCCGTCCGGGGCCCGACCCGCCGATCCGGCGCGCCTACTTGCCGACCTCGGCCGAATAGAGGCCGGCCGTCGTGCCGGGGAGGTCCGTCGTGAAGGCGAGGCGGCGGCCGCCGTGGCTGCTGAAGTAGGTCAGGTTCGCTCCCGGCGCGATGAGCCGGGGCTTCAGGGGATCGCGCGACAGGTCGACGACCTTCAGGTCGGCCGTCGACCTCGCGACGTCTTCCGCGTCGAAATGGGTGTTGTCGTTGAACGACACGAGGCCGCGGACGGCCGGCAGATAGCTCCAGCCCCCGTCGTCGCTGAACTGCCGCACGCCGCCCTCGCCCGAAGCCAAGAGGGGGGCGGTGCCGGTCGTCAGGTCGACGATGCGGGCAAACAAAACATGCTTCGAGTCGGCGCTGAAGGGCGGGCCGCCGAGCACGTTGCGCGCCTGCGGGTCGATCGACAGGGGCGGAGTACCGTGGCGCGCGTCGGCGAGCGCCACGTCGGAGAGGCCGGTCGCGGGGTCGCGCTGGGTGAAGAAGGGCACCTTGCTGCCGTCCGGCGACGCCCACGCGTCGGTGATGACCTTCGACCCGGCCAGGACCGTGAGAATGCCCCCGACCCCGTCGGCGATGGTCTCGGTCGACCGACAATCGCCCGGCGTGGCGCGGCGCAACTCGAGGCCGGCCTCCGTTTGCGCGGTGTACACGACGAGGCCGCGTTGGGTGAAGAAGCCCAGTCTCGAGCGCACCTCGTCGAGCGCGCTCACGTCGCCGTCGTCGGAGACGACGACGGGGTGCCCCGAGCCCGCCAGCGTCGTGAAGAACGACCCGCCGCCGGCGTCGGCGCTGAAGAAGGGGGGCGTGGCGACGCCGCCGAGCAGGTCGACCCTCTCGCCCCGCTCCCAGCTCGACAAGGTGGCAGAGCTCGCGCCGCCCTCGCAGTGCAGCGCGACCGGGTGCGAGCGGCCGTGGCGGCCGACGAACGCGGCGAAGGGCCGACAATACCCCGAGGGGAAGCCCATCGGCACCGCGCCGAGCAGCGTCGTGCGCTCGCTCATGTCGGTCGAGGCGAGCTCGACGTCGCCGACGCTGCCGTCGGCGTTGCTATGGGTGGGGAACAGCACCGAGCGGCCGTCGGCGCTCGCCGAGGTCGCGAAGGTCCCGATGGGCGAGGCGGCGGACGCCTCGCGCGGGCCGGACGCCGCGCTCCACACGACGAGGGGGCTGACCCCGAAGCCGGGCAAGCTCCGGTCGGGGTTGGTCCAGCAGAACGCGACCTTGCCGACGGTATAAACGAAAGCGGTGTTCCCGGGGGGCACCTGGGCGACGAGCTGCCTCGTCGCGCCCGGATCGAGCGCGGTCGCGTACACGCGCTCTCCGTCCTGATAGAGGGCGTGATTGTCGCTGGTGACGCCGAGCAAAAGCAGGCGAGCGCCCCGCTGCACCCGCCATTCCGCGGGCGTCGTGAGCGACGCCTGGCTCTCCGATTCCGCCTCTTCGGGGGGCGGGCTCGGCGCCTCCATCTGGGCGCAGCCGAGCAATGCCGCGCCGAATGTGATGCCAGCAAAGAAAGCTTTGACCATGTGCGGGTCTCCTCTTCGGTCAGACCCTAACGCGCGCAGGCACCCTGCGTTGGGGCCAGATCGTCGATGTCGCGTAGTCCAGTCGCCCGCGCGTCGCACGGAGCGAGGCGCGCGTCAGGGGCGATCACCCGCGGGCCTGGACCTGGCCTTCGGCAAGGTCTGCGCGAGCCGCCGCGCCGCGTCCTCGAGCTGGGCCTCGTCGCACGCGGCGAAGCCGAAGCGGGCGAAGTCGAGCGGCCAGCGACCGAGCGCGAAGTGGCTCGCGGGCTGGAAGGAGACGCCCGCCGCGTGCGCGCGCCGGGCCCACGCGTCGATGTCGACGCCGGGGGCCCGCGCCCAGAGGGCCATGCCCCCGCTGGGAGGGTCGAACTCGAGAGCGGGCAGGTGGCGCGCGAGCGCCTCGCAGAGCGCGTCGCGGCGGGCGCGGTAGGCGCGCCGGACCCGCTGCGTGTGCCGATCGATCTCGCCGTTTTCGAGCAGCTCGGCGACGGCGCGCTCGAGCGCGTGGTCGCCCTGGTGGTCGACGAAGGCCCGGTAGGCCGCGATCCGCTCGGCGACGTCGGGGGTCGATACGACGAAGCCGAGCCGCAGCCCCGGGGCCAGGATCTTCGACAGGGTGCCCAGGTAGACGACCACCCCGTGGCGGTCGGCGGACGCGAGGGGCAGCACCGGCCGCCCCTCGTAGCGGAACTCGTGGTCGTAGTCGTCTTCGAGCACGAGCAGGCGCCGGCGCCGCGCCAGCTCGAGCAGGCGCACGCGCCGCGCCGCGGTCAAGGTGACGGTCGTGGGGAGCTGGTGGTGGGGCGTCGTGTAGACCGCCTTGACCCTCCTGGCCGCGCAGAGCGCCTCGAGCGCGGCGACGTCGAGCCCCTCGCCGTCGAGCGGCACGGGCGCGAGCTCCACGCCCGAGAGCTCGAGCGCGCCGCGGGCGGCGGGGTGGCTGTACGCCTCGATCGCCACGCAGTCGCCCGGCTCGAGCAGCGCGCGCGCCGCGAGGTAGAGGCCCTGCTGGCTGCCGCGCACGATGTTGACCGACGCGACGCTCGCCCGCACGCCCCTCGCCCGGGTCAGCAGCTCGACGATCGCCCGGCGCAGGCGCGGCTCGCCCCGGGGGTCGCCGTAGTCCATCAGCGCGCGCGCCCCGGCGCCGAGCATCGCGCGGCGGTAGGCGCGGCACAGCTCCAGCCTCGGCACGAAGCCGAGCTCGGGCACCCCGCCGAGCAGGAGCAGATCGGCGCGCGGGGTCGAGGGCGGGGCCGGCAAGGGGCGTCCGGGCAGATCGAACCCGGCCCGGTCGGCGAGGGCTCGTCGGCGGAAGGGGGGCAGCTTGGCGGGCAGGTCGCTCGATACGTACGTTCCGGTGGCGGGCGCGCTCGTGATCCAACCCTGGCGCGCGAGCTCGAGGAACGCGGCGACCACGGTCTTGCGGTGCACGCCGAGCTGGGTGGCGAGCTTGCGGCTGGAGGGCAGCCGCTCGCCGGGGCGCAGGCGGCCCCGTTCGATGTCTTCGACGACGGCCCGCGCGATCTGCAAAAAGAGCGGCCCCTGACCCGCCGCGCCGAGCTGAAGAACGAGTTCTCGGGTCACCGCCACGCCGCCCGTGCCTGCGCCGGAGGGGCGGGGCGCCCTGGCGCCCGCCCCCGAGCTCTCGATGCCCCGCCGCCCGGGATCTGTCAACCGAGGCGCGGTTCGCCGCCGGCAGCGCTCGCGCGAAGGGGAGCCGCGTGGGACCGCCTCGTTCGTCAGCGCGCGCCGGCGACGGAGCGCCACCACGGGGTCGGCGCGTCGACGTGCTCGGGCTCGAAGGCCGCGCCGATCGGCGGCGTCACGACGCGCGCGCGGCGCTCGGCCGCGAGGGAGAGCAGCGTCTCGGCCGGCTCGTCCCAGTCGTGGAGGGCGAGGTTGAAGGTGCCCCAGTGGACCGGAAGGAGCGTGCCGCCGCCGAGCATCTGGAATGCGGTCAGCGCGTTCTCGGGGCCGAGGTGGATCGCCCCCCACGCCGGGTGGTACGCGCCGACCTCGAGCATCACCAGGTCGAAGGGGCCGTGTCTCCGGCCGATGTCCGCGAACTCGGGGAACAGCCCGGTGTCGCCGGAGAAGAAGACCTTGCGCCGCTCTGCCTCGATGACCCAGGAGGCCCAGAGCGTCTTGTTGCCGCTCGTCGGCCCGCGGCCCGAGAAGTGCTGCGACGGCGTCGCGGTGAAGCGAACGCCGCCCACCTCCGCGCCCTCGTGCCAGTCGAGCTCGGTGATCCGCGCGGGGTCGACGCCGAGCGCCTCGAGGTGCGCGCCCACGCCGAGCGCCGTGACGACGGGGACGCGCGTGCGGGCCAGCGCCTCGATGGTCGGCGCGCAGAGGTGATCGAAGTGGTCGTGCGACAGCAGCACGGCGTCGAGCGGCGGCAGCTCGTCGAGCGCCGCCGGCACGGGGTGGAAGCGCATCGGGCCCGCGAACGCGACGGGGGAGGCGCGCTCGGCGAACACCGGATCGGTGAGGACGCGGCGGCCGTCGATCTCGATCAGCACGGTGCTGTGGCCGAGCCACGTGACCCGCAGGCCGGTCGCGCTCCGCCGCGCCCAGGTCTCGTGAGGCCGCGCGAGGGGCAGCGGCCCGGGCGGCGTCCGCTGGCCGCGACCGAAGAAGTACTCGCCGATCACGGGCAACGCCGAGCCGTTCATGCCGGGGCCGGCGCCCGACGGGTTCTGGAAGCGGCCGCCCTTGAACTGCGCGGAGGCGCGCGCCCGCTCGAGTCGGAGCCCCTTGCGACGCTGGGAATCATTCATGAAGGGATGACCTCCTGCCGGGCGTGGCGCCTTGCGAGCCAGAGTCCGACGGCGATGGTGACCAGCGCGGCGCCCACGCCGAGCCACGCAGAAGGAGGGGCGTCGCGCTGAGCGCCGAAGACCCGTTGACCGCACGAGGCGGACGGCCGAACGGGCGCGCAGGACGATGTTTACAACTGGAGCTCAGGTTGTCAAGTTTGACATTGACGATTGAAGCGTTTGCTGGCAACTTCGATCATCGTGAGCGAAGCGAGCTCCACCGACAGGCCCGCCGACGACGTGCGCCGCCGCAAGCTGATGGACGCGGCGCTGACGGTGTTCCTGCGCTTCGGCTTTCGGAAGACGTCGATGGACGAGGTCGCGCGGGCCGCGAACGTCTCGCGACAGGGCCTCTACCTCCACTTCGCCACGAAGGAGGAGCTCTTTCGCGCGTCGGTGGCGTACTTCCTCGACACCGCGCTCGCCGCCGCCGCGGCCGCCCTCGCCGACGCGGAGCGCCCCCTGGAAGAGCGGCTCGTGGCCGCGTTCGACACGTGGGTGGGCCAGTTCGTGGGCGCGCTCGGGTCCGACGCGGCGGATCTCCACGCCGCCACGAAGGAGCTCGTCGGCCCGACGGTCGACGAACGTGAGGGGCAGTTCGTCGAGGCCGTGGAGGAAGCCCTGCGCGCCTCCGGGCTGGTGGCCGCCTACGCGCCCGCGGGCGTCACCGCGCGGCAGCTCGCGGAGACGTTGTACGCCGCCGCGCGCGGTCTGAAGTACGGCGCCGCGACGCGCGAGAGCTTCGTGGAGGGCATGTCCGTCGCCGCGCGGGTGATGTGCCTGCCGCAGCGGGACGACCGAGAGAAGCGGGCGAGGAAAAGACCGCCAGGCGTTCGCGGCGAGGGCGGCCGGCCGCGCAAGGCGCGCGGCACGACACGATAACGTGGGGCGAGAGGCGTGAAGGTCCTCCTCGTCGACGCGGCAGGCACGGCAGGGCAGGGCGTCTTGCGGGTCCGCGGCGCGGCTGCTGTCGCCAGCGGCGGCGTGGATAGCGCGCAGGGCGGCCTTCCAACGTGCATTGCCCGTGACCGGCGTTCATCCATGCACCCTCGTGCGGCGCGGGGCTCCGCGCACGGTCCGTGCGGGTGATGCCTCGTCGAGCTCGTCCTCGGCGGCGCGCTCGAGCGCCGCGCGGAGCTCGGCGTCGGCCGTGGCCTCGGCGGCGACGCGGATGAGGTCCTGCGCCTCGGGAACTCCGGCGATCCGCAGGAGGAGGGCAGCGCCGATGCGGCGATCCGGCGGGGCGCTGGTGTCGTCGAGGGCGTGGCGCACGTCCTCCAGGGTCAGGCCGGCCGCGCGGTAGTCGCCGGCGGTGACCATCCTGCGGAGATCCTCGCGCCAGGCCGCGGGGTCGCGACCGCGCCGCTCCAGCGCCTCGGCGCCGCGCGGGGCGGCGCCCCCCGCGACGCGCTTGCGCGCCTCGCGGACGCGCAGCGCGAGCGCCCTGACCAGCCCGCGCTCCGCCCGGAGCTCGACGGGGCGATCGTCCCCCTGGCGGACCAGGAGGAGGCGATCGCCGCGCGTCCGGACCGCGGTGAGCACGGCATAGGGGAGCCAGGTGCGCGTGAAGGGACGCTCGACGAGCACGCCGTCGCTGCCCACCACGAGCCGCGCGGGACGAGCGGTGGCGCGGATGAGCCAGTTGAAGAGCACGAAGAACGCCAGCGACTTTGCGTTTCCCAAGGCGGAGCGATCGACGAATACGCTGAGGTCGTCGAAACAGGCGCTCGCGAAATCCAGGACGAGCGCGGAGACCACGTAGCGGGCCCAGGCGGCCGCGCGGTCGCCTTTGACGCTGCCGAGCGAGACCGCGACGCGTCGCGCTTCGGGTCCGAGCCCGAGGGCCGCGAGCAGCCGCGCGCCCTCCTCCTCGCTCTCGACCTGCACCTCGAGCTGCCGTCCGCCGCGGAGCTCCAGCGCGACGCAGGGGCGCGGCTCGGGCACGACCAGGCCGGAGCGGATCGCGGCGCGCGGGATCCAGCGAACCGCGGCGCCACGGGTGAGGCGCAAGCCGGTCGCGCCGGCGGCCACGCGCACCGTTCCGCGCCGGGTGCGCGGAGCGAAGGTGACGAGGGCGCTCACCAGCACGAAGAAGAGGCCGGCGAAGAAGCCGGATCTGCTCCAGGCCAGGATGTCGCGGGCCACCTGACCGAAGAGCGGGGAGGCGAGCTTCTGCCCGAGGACGTCGGCGAGCGCGCCGGCGAGCACGGGGCCCACGCTCGCGAGCAGCGCGAGGCACTCGAACACACGCCCGAGACCCGGGTGACGCTGCGCAACGCTGGAGCTCGTGAGCTCGAAGGAGGGGCTGGTGGTGGCCGGCATGCGGCGGAATCGTCCCTGCGGGAGACGCGGATCCGAGCATAAACCGCGTCATCCGGCCGTGGCACGCTCGCCGGTCGTCGTGAATGTGCCGGATCTTCGACCCGAAGACGGCCAGCGCCCGCTACCAGGCCGGCCGCGACCGCTGCCGCTGCCAGGCGGCGCCGCCGCGATGCCGTCGAGCCGGTTGAACCACAACGACCTGTCGACACCCTCCCCGGAAAATTGAAATCCAACCCCGCGGTTGCCGACACCCTCCCTCGATATCGTCGATCCTGCCGGCCGCGTGGTCAGAGCGGCACGTCGCTCCAGCGCTCCACGGCCATCGCGTCGCCCCCGGAAACTGGCCGCGCGCGTAACGTCACTGCGCGCGGGCGCGCCGAGGCGGCCGGTCATCCGGCGATCAACCGGAGGAGGGCGAGCTCCGGCCGGCAGGTGAGCCGCGCGGGCAGGACGCTCGTGCCGACACCGCGGCTCACGTAGACCGGGCCGCGCTCGGTGGCGTACATCCCCGAGCGAAACCGGCCCGAGCCGGGCGGCACCCACACCGGCACGCCGAGCGCCCGGATCTGCCCGCCGTGGGTGTGCCCCGCGAGGCCGAGGTCGAAGCGCGGCGCGCCGGCAGGCAGCCTGTCGAACAGGCCCGGCGCATGCGTGAGGAACAGCCGCACGGGCGAGGCCGGCGCGCGCGAGAGGGCCGATTCCACATCGTCATGACCGCTGCAGAAGTCGTCCGTCGCGACGACGGCGATCCCGCTCCGGAGCAGCGTCGACTCGTTTCCGAGCAGCCGCGCGCCGGCGCGCGCATAGGCCTCGTCGAGGCGCCGCAGGGGCACGTGCCCCCAGTGCTCCCAGTTGCCCAGGGTGGCGACCACCTCGCGCCCCGGCGCGGCGAGCCTGCGGCAGAGCTCCTCCAGCGCGCCGAGCGCGCCCTCGTCCTCGATGGAGTCGCCGGTCATCACGACGAGGTCCGCGCCGAGCGAGCGCACGGCGGACGCGACCTTGTCGTGCACGCCGCCGAGCGCGCGCAGGTGCAGGTCGGAGAGGTGCGCGATCCGGAAGCCGTCGAGCGCGCGCGGGAGCCCGGCGACGGGGACGTCGTGCTCGGTGATCTCGAGCCACGACGGCTCGACGGCGAGCCCGTCCACCGCGCACGCGGCCGCAGCACAGCAGCCGGCGCCGAGGAAGACACGGCGCCTGAGCTTCAGGGACATGCAGGGGAGGGTACCATCGAGCCGGAGCTTATCGCCGGACGGAGCACCGGCCCCATCGCGCGCCGCGCCGGCCATCTCGAGATCCGCCGTGCAGCGCAGGAACCTGCTCCCCTCGGCCCTGTGCAGGAACCTGCTCCCCTCGGCCTGTGCAGGAACCTGCTCCCCTCGGCCCTGTCGAAAGCCACCGATGCCCAGGCCCCCCCTCCCGCTCGCCGGACTCCTCATCATCGCCGCCCTCGGCGCCGCCGCGACCTCCGACGCGGCCACGGACCATCGCGGCGCGGTCGCCCGCGGCCTCGACCTCTTCGTCCACGCGCCCGACCGCGGCGCGCCCGGCGCCGCCCTGCCGGTCCAGGTCCTCGCGCTCGGGTTCCCCACCGCGGTCACGCTCCGGCCGCTCGAGGCGGCCACCGTGGAGGCGACCTGGGACCCCGAGCACCTCGGCAAGGTCAGCGCCGTCCCGCCGCCCGTGCGGGTCACCACCGACGCGAAGGGGCGCGCTCACCTCGACGTCCCCATCCCCGACGGGCCCGAGCGCGAGCTCCGGCTGCTGCTCGGCGTGCGCGCCGGCGACCGGCAGCGGACCCGGACCCTCACCGTGCAGCGCCAGGCGCCGCTCCAGGTCGACCTGCACGTCCCCGACGCGCGCGTGGTGCCGGGCGGCGCGACGTCGGCGTGGATCACCGTGCAGAGCCAGGCCTCGGGGCAGCCGGCCCCGCGCGTCCCCGTCGAGGTCAGCCTGCTCGAGGGCGGCGTCGCGCGGCACACGATCGTGGTCACCACCGACGCCGCCGGCGTCGCCATGGCGCGCGTCCCCGTCCCCTGGATCGACGAGCCCGGGTGGCGCTGGGTCCTCCGCGCCCGCGCGCGCGGCGCGGCGGGGGCCGCGTCGAACGCCGCGCAGATCTCCCTCTCGCCGCGCGAGGAGACGCCCGGCGCCCCGCAGATGCTGGCCGAGTGGTCCGAGCAGGACCTGCGCGCCGGCGACCGCGCCGCCTACGTGATCCGGATCCGCGACGGCGCCGGCCAGCCCGTGGCCGGGCTGCCGGTGCGCGTCTGGACCGGGCCGAAGGGCACGAGCCCGCCCGAGGACAAGGCCGCGTGGGAGAAGCTCACCACGCCCGCGCGCACCGACGCGGCCGGCGAGATCCGCGGCGCGGCCGCGGCGCCCACCACCGTGGTGCAGGGCGTGGGGACCACGCTGCGCCTCGTCGCGCGCGCCTCGCTCGAGGGGCACGAGCTCGAGCGCGAGGCCACCGTCTCCGTGGAGAGCCCCACCTCGGAGGCGGCGCTGCTCCCGGAGGCGGGCGCGATCGTCCCGGGCGCCGCGCAGCGCATGCTCCTGCGCGTGCGCGACGCGCGGTGGAAGCCGGTGCAGGGCACCTTCACCGTCGAGGGCGACGGCCTGGAGGCCTCCGTGACCACCGACGCGTACGGCGAGGCCGAGGTGACCTGGGACGCGCCCGCCGATCTCGGGGCCTTCCGCAACGTCGGGCCGTGCGCCGGCGGCGTCGCAGCGGCGGTGCGCGTGCGGCCCGCGGGCGAGCTCCCGGCGCTCGCGTCGCGGCGCGAGCCGTTCGCGCTGTGCGTCTCCGTCGATCGCGAGGCCACGGCCCTGCTCCGGCCCGAGCGGCTCCTCGCCCGCGCCGGCGACGCGCTCGCGCTCCGCGTGATCGACGCCGCCGGCGCGGACGCCCGCGCTGGCCGCCGGCCGGAGGGCGGCAGGGCCGCGGACGGCGCCGGTTGGAGCGTGATCGTCCAGTCCTCCGCCAGCGCGGCGCGCGCGGCGAGCGCCTGGATCGCCGGGGGCCCGGAGGGCGGCGCGCTCGGCCTGCCGGACGGCGCCGCCGGCGTCTGGACGCTCAGCGCCGCCGCTCCCCGGCAGGGCGCCGCCGCGCGGCAGGCCGGCGGCGCGGTGCTCGTCGCGCCGCGCGTGCTCCCGCGGCTCGAGGCCCGCATCGCCGGCGGCCGCGCGGCCCCGCGCGGCGCCGTCGACGTGGACCTCGCGCTCACCGACGGGGGCGGTCGCGGTCTGCCCGGCACCGTCGCGGCCGTCGTCGTGGACCTGCACGGCGGGGGCAGCGTCGGCGGCCTCGCGGCGCTCGACACGCGCGCGCGGCTCTGCCAGGGCATGGTCGAGCCCGAGCGCTGCGGCGCCTTCCTGGAGGGCGATCCCGCGCTCGATCCGCTGCGGCGCGCGGAGCTCGGCGCGCGGGCGCGCGCGGCGATCGCGCCGGCGATCGATCCGGCCGGCGCCGCGAAAGCGGCGCTCGACGAGGCGTTCGGTCAGGTGCTCCGCTCGCTCGAGGGGGCGGTCTTCGAGGCCACCAGCGACCCGGAGCGGCTGCGCGACGTGCGCCGCCGCGGGCCGGACGGTGCCTATTCGTGGAACCCCGAGCTGATGACCCTGGTCACGGCCGCCATGGATGCGCCGCCCGAGACGCCCGGCGGCGAGCCGCTCTCGCTCGCGGACCTCCTGGCGGTGGACCCGCAGGTCACGTTCGATCACGTCGCTCGCCGTGTCACCCGCCTCAAGCTCTTCCGCATCCTCGCCGCGACGCGCGCGTTCCGGCGCGAGCGGCTGCTCGACCCCGACGAGCCGGCGCTCCGCGATCCGAACGCGCTGCTCCGCCGCCTGGTGCGCGACGAGCAGCTCGAGGAGTCGCTCCTGCGCGATCCCTGGGGCGGCACGATCCAGTTCACCCCGACGACCGCGCCGCCCGCGCCGTTCCTCACGGTGCGGCGCGGCTTCGCCCTGCACGCGCCCGGGCCCGACGGCCGGATCGGCACGGGCGACGACGTGCGCGACCCGTTCGAGCGCGTGCTCCGCTCGGGCACGCCGTACGCGAGGGCGGTCGGCGAGGATCGCCTCGTCGACGCGAAGTTCGATATGGAGGTCGGCGACGCCACGGTGTCGGCGTGGGAGAGCCTCCTGGAGGAGCTCACGGGCACGGCGCTGGGCGAGGGGATCGGCCTGGGCGGCATGGGCCTGTCCGGCGTGGGGTCGGGCTCCGGCATGGGGTTCGGTCAAGGCCGCGGCAGGGCGGGCGCCGCCGCCCGGACCTCGTATGGCGCGGCGCGGGGCGTGTTCTTCTGGTCGCCGCCCCAGCGCACGGACAGGGATGGCCGCCTGCGGATGCGCGTTCCGCTCGGCGACGTCGAGACGACCTACCGGCTCGCCTTCGTGGGCGTGCCGGACGGCGCCACGCCGGCCACGGCCACGCTCGACGTGCCCACCGCGCAGCCGCTCTCGGCGCGCGTGGAGGCGGGCGCCGCGTGGGTCGAGGGCGACGAGGTCGACGTGGAGATCTCGGTCCGGAACCGCTCGCCGAGGCCGCTCCGCGCGACCGTGGAGCTCACGGCGCGCGGCGCGGCCGCGCTCGCGGACGCGCGGAGCCGGGCGGCGGCGGTCGACGTGCCCGCGGGGGGCGCGGCGCCGGTGCGCGCGCGGGTGCGCGCGGTGCGCGCGGGGCGGGCGGAGCTCGCGGTCGCCGTGAAGGCGCAGGGGACGCCGGGCGACGCGCTCGTGCACGCGTGGGACGTGGGCCCCGCGGGCGAGCCCACCGATCTGACCCACGCCCAGGGCGTCGAGGGCGGCGCCACGGCCACGCTGCGCGTGTCGGCGGACGCGCAGCGCTACCGCCTCACCGGCCGCCCCCGGCTCGTCGTCGAGCGCGGCCTCGCGAGCGCACTCACCGCGGCGCTCGACGCCATGGATCCCGATCGGCTCACGTCCGCCGGGGCGATGGCGGACGCGGTGGAGGTGGCGGCGCTCGTGGGCCGCTGGGCCGCGTCGCGCGGGGGCGAGGGCGCGGCGCTCGTCGCGCGCGCGGAGGACATCGGCCGCCGCGCCGTGGGGCGGCTGCTCGCGTACAAGGCCGGCAAGAAGGACGTGGGCTTCTGGCCCCCGGCGCTCCGGGCGCGCACCTTCGCGCCCGCGGCCGTGGTGGAGGAGCTGCCGGAGCTCGACGCGCGCTGCCCGCCCGAGCCGCTGCAGCCCACGGCGGCGCTCGACGCGCTCGAGGTGGAGCCCTCGCCGGCCGGGGGCGCGGTGAACGCGTGCTGGGACGCGCTCGTCACGGGCACGCTGGACGAGGTGATCCGGAGCGGCGATCGCGTGGCGCTCGCCCGGGTCCTGCTCGCGCTCGCGGAGCGGCCGCACCGGGCCGCGCTGGCCGCGAGCGTGGCGGACCGGCTGCGCGCCTGGGTGGCGCTGGGCCCGACCGGCGGCATCACGCTGCCGCCGGATCAGGCCGAGGACCGGAGCGCGCGCGCGGTCGTCTACGCGGCGCTGCTCCGCGCCGCCGGGCTCGGCCGGAGCGCGGCGCCGCCCGCGACGCTCCTCGGCTGGGTGGGCGTGCAGCGGGACGTGCGCGGCGGCTACGGCGCGCCGGCCAGCACGCTCGCGGCGGTGCGCGCGCTCCTGGCCCACGGGGGCGAGGGCCGCGAGGTCGCGCGGGTCACGGTGACGTCGGGCGGCGCGCGCCGCGACGTGGAGGTCGGTCCGTCGGGGCGGCTCGTGGTGCCGCTCGACGCGGGCGCGACGGAGGTGGCGCTCGCGGTGGCGGGGCCGGCGGTCGTGGCGCGCCTGGAGCGCCCGGCGCTCCGCCGCTGGAGCCGACCGCCGGCCGCGGCGGCGAGCCCCGTGCAGGCGGAGATCTCCTGGCCGAAGCGCCCGCGCGCGGGCGCGACGGGCAAGCTTGGGGTCTCGCTGCGCCACACGCTGGGCCGCCCGATCGAGGTCGACGTGCGCATCCCGCTCCCCCCCGGGGTGTCGCTGGCCGCGCCGCTCGACGGCGTGCGGCAGGTGAACGGCGTGCTCGCGCTGCGGGCCTCCCTGGACGCGAGGCGGCTCTCGACGCTGGTGGAGATCCCGGTGCGCTTCGCGCTCGCCGGGAAGGTGACGGCGCCCGAGGCGCAGGCCCGGGTGGCGCACGAGGAGCTGCCGCGCGCGGTGGTCCCGGCGCGGCCGATCGTGATCGAGTGAGCGCCGGCATGGACCATGGACCAGGCGCTGAGCGCTCAGACCTGCGCCATGCCGCCGTCGACGAAGAGCTCGGCTCCGTTCGTGAAGCTGCTGTCCTCGGAGGCGAGGAAGACGGCGGCCTTGGCCACCTCTTCCGGCGAGCCGAGCCGCCCGAGGGGGACGCTGGCGACGAGGCTCGCCTTGATCTGCTGCGCCTGCTCCTCGGTCGCGCCGAGCCCGTGCAGCCCTGGGGTGTCGATCGGCCCCGGGCTGAGCACGTTGACGCGGATGCCGCGGTCCTTCAGGTCGAGCGCCCAGGTGCGCGCGAAGCTCCGCACCGCGGCCTTGGTCGCGCTGTAGACGCTGAACGCAGGGGATCCGGTGGAGGCCGCCGTCGAGCCGTTCAGGATGATCGACGCCCCGTCGCGCAGCAGCGGCAGCGCCTTCTGGACCGTGAACAGCACCCCCTTGACGTTGATGGCGAAGGTCTTGTCGAAATGCTCCTCGGTGATCGCGCCGAGCGGGGCGAGCTCGCCGCCGCCGGCGTTGGCGAACAGGACGTCGATGGGGGCGCCTCGCTGCTTCACCACCTCGAAGAGGCGATCGAGATCGGCGAGGCTCGAGACGTCGCTCCGGACGCCGGTGGCCCTCTCGCCGATCTCCTTCACGGCCGCGTCGAGCTCCGCCTGCCGCCGCCCGGTGATGAAGACGCGCGCGCCCTCCGCCGCGAACCGCTTCGCCGTCGCGAGGCCGATCCCCGTGGTGCCGCCCGTGACGATCGCTACCTTCCCCTGGAGTTTGTTGCTCATGGTGTCCGTCCCTCGATCGCGGCGCTCAACGTCGCCGGCCCCCTGGAGTTAGCGCCGAAGCGGGGGGCAGCCAGCCGGCGACCGTGGCACGCTGCGTTCCGCTGGCAGAACGACGAGATCACCGATGCAGGATCTGAACGACTTCTTCTTCTTCGCCGAGGTCGTGGCGAACGGCGGGTTCGCGAAGGCGGGGCGCGCGCTGCGGCAGCCGAAATCGAAGCTCAGCCGGCGGATAGCGCAGCTCGAGGAGCGGCTCGGCGTTCGCCTCATCGAGCGCTCGTCCCGCCGCTTCAGCGTCACCGAGGTGGGCCAGGCGTTCTACGAGCGCTGCCGATCCGTCATGAGCGAGGTGGCGCTGGCGGAGGCCATCGTCGCCGAGGCGCAAGGCGAGCCGCAAGGGCTCGTCCGACTGAGCTGCCCCACGGGCATGATGGAGCTGGTCAGGCCCATCCTGCCCTCTTTCATGGATCGCTACCCGCGTGTCGCCCTGCAGATCATCCCCACCAATCGGCGCGTCGACTTGATCGAGGAGCGAATCGACATCGCGCTTCGGGTGCGCACGAAGCTCGACACCGACGCCACGCTCACCCGGAAGACGCTCGCGAAGAGCCGCCGGCTCCTCGTCGCGAGCCCCGCCCTCGCGCGTCGCCTGGGCGGCGCGCCGGAGATCGCCGCGCTCGCCTCCGTGCCGACCCTCAGCCAGAGCGAGCAGGCCGGCGAAGATGCGTGGGAGCTCGTCGGGCCCGACGGGCAAACGCATGTCGTGCATCACGCGCCGCGCCTCTCGTGCGGCGATTTCGCCGCCCTGCGAGATGCGGCGATCGCAGGGCTGGGCGTGGCGTTGTTACCCGATCACATCGCTGCGGCGGACTTGAGGGCTGGTAAGCTCGTCCGCGTCTTCCCCGAGTGGTACGTGACCGAGGGCATCGTCCACCTCGTGTTCACCTCGCGCCGCGGCTTACCGCCCGCGGTCCGGGCGCTGATCGAGCACCTCGCGAGCCACATCCATGACGGCGTGATGAAGGAGGGTATCGACTGAGGATGATATCTCCCGACGGGCTGGCCACGACGCCCACGTGAGCGCGCTCGTCGGCGCGGCCGCGCTGCTCTCGGCGCGCAGGACCGCACCTCTCCGCGCTCGCTCCAGGGGAGCGGCCGCTCGCGACCGGCCCCCTCCCGGGCCGGGGCGCGCTATCCTCGCGCTGTCGTGGTCAACCTCCGCACCCTCGCGCCAGGCGACGAGGCCGCCCTCGAGGCGTTCCTCGTCCAGCACGCCGACAGCTCGATGTTCCTGCGCTCCAACGCGCGCGCCGCCGGCCTCGCGGACCGCGGCAGACCGTACCAGGCCACCTACGTGGCCGCGTTCGAGCAGGACCGCATCGTCGCCGTCGCCGCGCATTGCTGGAACGGGCTCGTGCTCGTCCAGGCGCCCGTCCACACGGAGGCCGTCGCGCGCGCCGCCGTCGAGCGCTCCGGTCGCGCCAAGCGGCTCGGCGTCTCCGGCCCGTACGGGCAGGTCGCCCGCGCCCGCGACGCGCTCGGCCTGCCCGAGCACGGCGCGGCCCGCGACGCCCGCGAGACGCTGTTCGCCCTGGATCTCTCGGCGCTCCGCGTGCCCGCCACGCTCGCTTCCGGCGAGGTGCTCTGCCGCCGCTCCGAGCCCGCCGACCTTGATCGGCTCGCCCGCTGGCGCGCCGCCTACTCTGCCGAGCTCTTCGGCTGGTCGCCCGGCCCCGCGCTCGACGCGTCGTCGCGCGAGCAGGTCGCGCGCCAGCACGAGGACGGCGACGCTTACGTCCTCGTGGCGGGCGAACGGGCGGTGTCGTGCACGTTCTTCAACGCGCGCCTGCCCGACATCGTGCAGGTCGGCGGCGTGTGGACTCCGCCCGAGCTGCGCGGGCGCGGCTACGCGCGCGCGGCCGTCGCCGGCTCGCTGCTCGCGGCGCGGGACGGCGGCGCGGCGCGCGCGATCCTCTTCACGGGCGCCGAGAACCGCGCGGCCATCGCCGCCTATGCGTCGCTCGGATTCACGCCCGTCGGCGATTACGGGCTCTTCTTGCTCGCCGGCGCCTGAGCGGGCCCATCCCGCCATCCGGCGAGAGCCGAGCGCTGCGAGGCGCGCTCACACCACGGCGCGCGCGAACTGTCCCGGCGTGATGCCGACGATGCGCTTGAAATGCCGGTTGAGCTGGCTCTGGTCGTAGAGGCCGACGCGCGCGGCGATCTCGGACGGCGGCACGCCCCGCGTGAGGAGCGCTCGAGCGCGACCGATGCGCAGCTGGGTCACATAGGCATACGGCGTCACGCCGAGCTGGTCGCGAAACGCGCGGATGAGCTGGAACTTGTCGAGCCCCACGTGCAGAGCGATCTCGTCGAGAGAGAGCGCGGTGACGAAGCGCTCGCGGATCAGCTCGAACGCGCGGCGCAGGGGGGCGCGCCAGCCGTACGGGCGTCCGCGCTCCGCGTGACCCGGACTGGTGAGCGCGACGAGGGAGCGCAGCGACTCGGCGAGCGCGGTCTGGACCGCGAGGGGCTCGGCGTCGCCCGCGTGGACGAGCGCGTGCAGGGTGAGGAGCGGCGCGCCCTCGGGCGCTCCGCGTTCGAGAAACAGGCTTGGCGGGGGCGCGAAGGGCCGGCCTCCGAGCGAGAGGCGCGCTTCGTCGACCAGCGCGTCGCTGAAGAGCACCACCTGGAAGCGCGCCGGTCCATCGCGGCGCTCCTCGCGATGCACCTCGCCCGGGAGCATGAGCGCGAGCGCGCCCGGCTTCGCCGTCCAAGCGCGCCCGCGCGCCCGCCACTCGCTTTGGCCGGCCGTGAAGGAGACGGAGGCGACGCGGTCCTTCACGGAACGGTGGCGCCGGGCGTCGCTGCGGCAGCGGGCCACGGTCACGCCGGGAAGCGCCTTCGGTTGCACGATCTCGATACGCAGCGGATCGTCCGGATCGCCGGCTGACAGAGGGCTCGGCATGCTCCGGAGCCTAGGGGGCCGACGCGCGCTGCGCCAGGCCCATCTCCGTGGATCCCACGCCGCGCGGGTCCCGTCAATTTCGCCCAAGCCGCGCCGGCGGAGGGTGGACATCCTCCGTCCCGAGGTCGCGGGTCTCGTCGTCCTCGACCCACCCGCGCGCGAATCCGACGGGCGTCGCGATCGCAGGCGATCCGCTGCGTCTCGACTCGGGCGCTGCCCTCCTCGACGCGCGGCAGAGCGCCTCGGCGCCGCGCGCTGGCATGACATGGCCTGTCGTTCATCGGGCATCAGGCCCACAGATCCGGAGCGAATCCTATGGGACGGTTGCAAGACAAAGTCGCGCTCATCACGGGTGGAAACATGGGGATCGGCAAGGCCGCGGCGCTGTTGTTCGCCCAGGAGGGCGCCAAGGTGGTCATCGCCGCTCGCCGGGTGGCCGAGGGCGAGAGGACGGCCGCGGAGATCGTCGCCCGAGGGGGGGAAGCCATCTTCGTCCCGACGGACGTGTCGCGCGCGGCCGACTGCGCCGCCATGGTCGCGGCCGCCGTGAAGAGGTACGGGCGGCTCGACGTCGCGTTCAACAATGCAGGCGTGGAGCAGGTCATCAAGACCGTGCCCGAGCTCGACGAGGACGAGTGGGATCGCGTGATCGACATCAACCTGAAGGGCGTCTTCCTGTCGATGAAGTTCCAGATCCCGGAGATGCTCAAGGCCGGCGGGGGCTCGATCGTCAACACGTCCTCCGTCGGAGGCCTCGTGGCGACGCCTGGTCTGTCCGCGTACGTGACGTCGAAGCACGGCATCCTCGGGCTGACCAAGGCGGCGGCCATCGATTTCGCTGCTCGCAACGTGCGGGTGAACGCGATTTGCCCCGGGGGCACGCGCACCGCGATGTTCGACAGGTGGATCGAGGATGGGACCGTGGAGCAACGCGTCCTCGCGAGCCACCCGATCGGCCGGTTCGCGGACCCGATCGAGCCGGCTCGGGCGGCCCTCTTCCTGGCGAGCGACGAAGCGTCGTTCGTGACCGGAGTCGCCCTGCCCATCGACGGCGGGCTCGTCGCGGCCTGACACGGCCGCTGGGTGGACGGGTCGCCGAACGGCCTCGACGCGAGCCTCCAGCCGGCCGCGCCGCGCGACGGCGCGCTCGCGCTGCGGGCCTCCCTGGAGGCGAGGCGGCGCTCGACGCCGGCGAGCTTGCCGCTGTCGCCTCCGTCCATCGTATCCTGGGCGCCGTGCGGACTCGCCCACCCGCCCCGCCCACCCGCGCTCGGCGCTTACCTCGGCGTCCTTCTGGACGGCCGGCCCGCCCTCGGCCGATCGCCTATGCTGTGAGCAGGCTGGCCCTCCGCGCCAACGCGAGCGTGAAGTGCTGCCGCCGGTGACCCGTGAAAAGAAGTGGCGATGAGAGCGTGATGCAGAAAGTGAGGAATCTCAAGTGGCAGACCGTCGCGGCGGTCGCGCTCGTCGTCCTCGGGCTAACTGGATATCTGTTGGTCCACGTGAAGGTGGCCGGACATAAGATGGCAGGCATCTCGAGGTCGGTCATCGTCCCCAGCTTGCCCTCAGTTGCATGTGTCCTGACAGCTCTGCAGGCGACGCGCGGCGTCACTGTCACGAAACACTACACGGTGCCTTCGGACGTCGGATGGCGCCTCCCGGAGGGATGTACCGACCATCCGGCGTATGACGTCATCGTCTATGAGTGCGGGGACTCTGGTGGCCAAGTGTACCTACACCCTGGTGTTGGGGCACGACCGCCTCAAGTTGCGTTCGAATCGACGCTGCACGCTCCGGGAGATCCAGGTGCGGAGTATCCGCCCGCCAGGCTGGACCGCATTCGTCAGACGCTAAGCTCGGTCTATGCGGAATTGTCGGCTCGCTGCGGTCCGCTGCCCGACGCGAGCTCGGTGATCGAAACTATATATTAACATGAGGCGACCATGGACCACGTCGTCACCCCGAGCCGCCGCGAGGTGAGGCCGCTCGATGGAAGCGCGGGGGCGACGCGCACCGCGACGTCGATGGCGCGCTCGCGCGGGTGCCGGGCCTCGGGGGTCCCGCGAATGCACGCGGCGCAGGGCGCGCGGCCAGCCCGGATCGCGCGGCGAGCGCGCGACGGCCCCCACGCCCCGCTCCCCGCGTCGGTCTCGTGCCCCCGCCCAGCGCCGGGGCTTGGCGCCGCCCGCCGATCGCCTACCATGGCCCCGATGGCCGACACCTTCGCCACCTTCTCCCTCGAGGGCGACAAGCTCCCCGCGGACACCGCCGTGACCCGCTTCGAGGCCGTCGAGGCCATCTCCACCCCCTACACGGTCGAGGTGCGCTTCGCGACGCTGGACGCCGCCTTCCGGGTCGAGGACTGCCTGCGCAGCCGCCTCTGCCTCCGCGTCACCGACACCTCCGGCGCGGAGCGCCTGTTCGACGGCATCGTCGACCGCGCGGGCTTCGCGCGCATCGCCGGCGACTCCCGCCAGTTCGACGTCCGCCTGCGGCCCGCCCTCGCGGCCCTCGCGCACCGCGAGGGGTGCCGCATCTTCCAGGAGAAGACCATCGTCCAGGTGGCGCAGACGATCTTCGAGGAGGCGGGCTTCGGCGACAAGGTCGAGTGGCGGACCGCGAAGGAGTACGAGCCGCGCGAGTTCATCGTCCAGTACCGCGAGTCGCACCTCAACTTCGTCTCACGCCTCCTCGAGGACAACGGCCTCTTCTACTATTTCCGGCACGAGGCCGCCGGGCACACGATGATCATCACCGACGACCCCGCCGCCTTCGCGGTCGAGGAGGGGACGCCGGTGCTCCTCCGCATGGCGCAAGGCGGGCTCCCGGGCAGCCTGCCGCTCAAGAAGCTCACGCGGACGCGCGCGCTGCGCACGAGCAGCGTCCACCTCCGAGACTACGATTTCGAGAAGCCCGACGTGAAGCCCGAGTCGTCGCTGCCCCGCAAGGAGGCCTTCGTCCTGCCCTATTTCGAGTACCCCGCCGGCTTCACCAAGGGGAGCGTGGGCGCCCGCCGCGCCGACGCCCGCATGCGCGAGCTCGCCGCCGACGCCGACGTGTGCGAGGGCGAGAGCCGCGCGGCCGGGCTCAAGGTGGGCGAGCCGTTCCTCGTCGAGGGCGCCGCGGAGCCGTGCCTGAACGGCGAGTTCGTGGTCACCCACCTCGTCTCGCGCGGCAACCAGACGCTCACCGGCGGAGACACGAACGTCGACGTCGAGAACCACTTCCGCGGCATCCCCAAGGGCGCCCCGTTCGCGGCCGAGCGCCGCGCGCGGCGGCCGCGCATCCGCGGCATCCAGACCGCGGTCGTCACGGGGTCGAGCGCCCAGGAGCAGGCGATCCACGTCGACAAATACGGCCGCATCAAGGTCCGCTTCTTCTGGGACCGGCAAGGCCAGCAAGACCACACCTCGAGCTGCTGGCTGCGCGTCTCGCAGATCGCCATGGGCGGCTCGATGATCCTCCCCCGCGTCGGCTGGGAGGTGTCCGTCGCCTTCCTCGACGGCGACCCGGACCGGCCCGTCGCCCTCGGGCGCACCTACAACGCCGAGAAGACGCCGCCGCAGGCGCTCCCCGCCTCCAAGGCGTCCGGCACGCTGAAGAGCATGTCGTCGCCGGGCGCGGGCGGCCATAACGAGATCGGCATGTCCGACAGCTCCGGCAGCCAGGGCTTCGGCATCCACGCCCAGAAGGACCTCAACGTCACCATCGGCAACGACAAGGTCGAGGAGGTCGCCGTCAACGAGGAGCAGCACATCAGCGTGAACGGCTCCCGGTCGGTCAAGGTCGACGAGTCGATCTCCGTGGCCGGCAATCAATCGCTCGACGTCGGCGCGGTGCTCTCGCACAAGATCTCGGGCAACCAGAGCATCTCGATCGGCGGCAACGACACGACCAACGCGATCAGCAATTATGTCGAGAAGATCACCGGCAATCGCTCCTACACGGTGAGCGGCAACCAGATCACCATCTCGAACGGCATCGAGCAGTCGATCACCGGCGACATGAGCCGCAAGGTCGGCGCGCTCCAGCTCTCCGGGAGCCTCGCGTCGATCAACGACAACGTCCTCGGCGGCATGAGCGAGACGGTGGGCGCCGTGAAGGCGCAGATCATCAACGGCAGCCACGGCGAGCAGATCACCGCGAACAAGGACCAGACGTCGCTCGCGGCCGAGCTCCACCTCACGAAGGGCTCGCTCTCCCACGTGGCGGCCGGCGTGACGAACCTCGTGGGCGGGCTCCATTACCAGAAGCTGAACGGCGACCTCGTGGTGCAGGCGCCGCTCATCACGCTCCTCGGCGCCGTCGGCGTCTTCAAGGGCGGCGGCAGCGAGCTCAAGCTCGGCGGCGGGCCCATCGTGATCAAGGGGTCCAAGATCGCGGTCAAGGGCGCGCTGGTGGTCAAGATGGGCGCGTCGATGAAGCTCGGATCGTGAGGTCCAAGGGCGCTTGTGAGGTGAAGAGTGGCTGACCATCATGTCCTCGCGATCCCCTCCGTCAGCGTGGAGGGCAAGGTCTACCGGGTGCTGCGCTTCGAGCTCTCCGAGCAGCTCTCGGAGCTCACCCACCTCGAGTGCGAGCTGCTCGACGACGCGGCGGCGCTCCCGAGGCCGAAGGAGGTCCTCGGCAAGCGCGCGGTCTTCACGCTGTCGCGCAGCGACGACACGCAGACCCGCACCTTCGCGGGGACCATCGTGCTCGCCGAGCTCCTGCCCGACCCCGACGACGTGCCGACCTTGCGGATCCAGGTCGCGCCGGCGCTGTGGAACCTCGCGCAGCGCGCCGACTGCCGGATCTTCCAGGACAAGAGCGCCGTCGACATCGTGAAGGAGGTCCTCGAGGGCGCGGGCGTGCCCGCGGGCCAGCAGGACTGGCGCGTGACCGAGCCGCACCCCTCGCGGGTCTACACGGTCCAGTACCGCGAGCGGGACCTCGATTTCGTCCACCGCCTCCTCGCCGAGGAGGGGATCTACTTCGCGATCCACACGAGGGGCGAGCAGGACGTGGCCGTCTTCAGCGACGCGCCGGCGGGCCTCGAGGACATCGAGGGCGCGACCTCGCTCCCGTTCTTCCAGGACTTCGGCGTCGCGGGCTCGGCGGATCGCGTGGCGCGCCTCTCCCGCGAGGTCTCGGTGCGGAGCGACAAGGTGTTCGTCCGCGATTACAACCCGGAGAAGCCCTCGCTCAAGCTGGAGGCGTCGGCCGAGAGCGACGATCCCGGGGAGCACGCGCTCGAGATCTACGAGTACCCGGCGCGCACCGCCGACGTGAGCGTGGCGGAGCGGCTCGCGAAGGTGCTGCTCGACGCGGTGCAGGCCGAGCGCGACGTCGTGCGCGGCGAGACCGGCTCGCTCGCGCTGCTCCCGGGGCGGCGCTTCTCGGTGGAGGGCCACCCGTACGAGCCGCTCAACCAGGAGTACCTCGTGGTCCGCTCGCGCATCGCCGGGAGCCGGCCGCGGAACTTCGAGCTCTCGGGCCGCGACGCCGCCCTGGAGGGCGCGCGCGACGTCCGGATGGCGTGCGAGTTCTGGGGCGTGCCGACCGGGACCACGCGCTACCGGCCCCCGCGCCGCGCCCGCGAGCAGGTCATCCCGGGCGCGCAGACCGCGATCACGACGGGGCCCTCGGGGCAGGAGATCCACACCGACGCGAGCGGGCAGGTGAAGGTGTCGTTCCACTGGGATCGCTCCGGCAAGAAGGACGACACGTCGAGCCGCTGGATCCGCACGAGCCAGGTGCCGACCGGCGGCTCCATGCTGCTGCCGCGCGTCGGCTGGGAGGTCACGGTGCGCCACGTCGAGGGCGACGCGGACCGGCCCTTCGTGATGGGCCGCATGTACAACGCGCTCACGCCGCCGCCGTACGCGCTGCCGAAGGAGGCCGGGAAGAGCTCGCTCCAGACCGCGACGACGCCGGGCGGGGGCAGCAGCAACGAGCTCCGGATGTCGGACACGAAGGGCGGCGAGGAGATGTTCATGAACGCCTCGAAGGACATGTCCACCGAGGTGAAGAACAACGCCACCGAGTCGATCGGCAACAACCACGCGAAGAAGATCGGCGCCGACCAGACGACCAACGTCACGAACAGCATGACGAGCAGCGTCGGGGCCAACCAGAAGATCTCGGTCGCGGGCAACCAGGCGATGAAGGTCGAGACCTTCCACGTGGACGACATCGGCGGCGACCACTCGCTCTCGATCGGCGGCAACCGCGACATGAAGATCGGCGGGGATCACAAGCGCGACGTCGCCGGCGACAGCGCGCTCAACGTCTCGGGCAACCAGATCGATCTCGTGGTCGGGTCGGTCACCGACCAGACCCTGGCCGGCTTCAACCACGAGGTCGGCGCGGCGCTCGTGGAGCTCGCGCTGGGCCACCGCTCGGTGACGGTCCAGGGCGACCGGAGCGAGACGGCGACCGGCGCGAAGGTGATCGCGGTCAAGGCCGGGCGGGGCGTCCAGGTCGGCGGATCGATGAACGTGAAGGTCGGCGGCGCGATCGTCAACGTCGCGAACGGGGATCGCGTGGAGAGCTCGCTCGGCACCTACACCGAGCTCGCCGGCGGCGCGCAGCTCGTCAAGGCGAACAACGTCGTCTTCGAGGCGACCGGCGCGCTCACGCTGGTCATGGGCGCGTCGATCGTGTCGCTGACGCCCGCGAGCGTCGCGATCCTCGGCCTGTCCGCGAAGCTCGACGGCGACGTCGCCGACACCGCGGCGCTGGTGATCGACAACTGAGGAGCAGGAGGCGAACGTGGCACGCGAGACGATTGCGCACTTCACGATCGACGAGGTCCCCGCCGCCCGGGTGCTCCGCTTCGAGTCGATCCACGAGGCGGGCAGGCCGCTCGTGGTCGACGTCGAGGTGATCCTCCACATGTTCCAGGAGCTCGACGCGATGATCGGCAAGCCCGCGGCGCTCTCCTTCGGCGCGCCCGGCGAGGCGCCGCGCGTCATCGCCGGCACGGTGGAGGCGGCGACCTCGATCGGCACGACCGAGCTCGGCATGGAGGCGATCGGCGCGCGCTACGCCGTGCGCGTCGTCTCCTCCCTCGCGCTCCTCGCGCGCAGCGTCGACGCCCGCATCTTCCAGGACATGAGCGCCAAGGAGATCGTCGCGCAGGTCCTCGAGGAGCACGGGGTCGCCCGGGTCGAGTGGCGGCTCAGCGGCGACTGTCCGAAGCGCGAGTACTGCGTGCAGTACCAGGAGAGCGCGCTCGCGTTCATCTCGCGGCTCATGGAGCACGAGGGCATCTACAGCTTCGTCGAGGTGGACGCCGAGGGGGAGCTGCTCGTCTTCGACGACGACAGCACCATCGCCGCGCCGATCCCGGGCGACCCCGCGCTGCCGTTCCGGCGGCGCACGGGCCTGAGCGCGGCGGACGAGCGCGACGCGATCTACGCTATCCGCGAGCTCGAGCGGGTGCGCTCGGGCAAGTTCGTCCTCCGCGACTTCGACTTCGAGCGGCCGGCGCTCGACCTCACGGCGAGCGCGGCGTCGAGCGAGCACGCCGAGCTCGAGCGCTACGACTACCCGGGCGGCTATGTCGAGCCGAGCGAGGGGCAGCGGCTCGCGCAGATCCGGCTCGAGGAGGAGCAGGTCGAGCGGCGGACGATCGAGATCGAGGCGGTCTGCCCGCGGCTCGCGGTCGGCCACACGCTCACGATCACGGACGCGGGCGAGCTCGACGGCGAGTACTTCCTCTTCGCGGTGACGCACAGCTTCGTCCACGACGACGGCGAGGAGCGCGAGGGCGCCGCGTCGCGCTCGAGGGCGCGGGCGCGCCTCGTGCCGGCCGACGTGAAGTACAGGCCGCGGCGCGTCACCCCGATCCCGGTCATCGAGGGGCCGCAGACCGCGACCGTGGTGGCGCCGGCCGGCGCGCAGCCCGAGGCGATCCACACCGACGAGCACGGGCGCTGCAAGGTGAAGTTCCACTGGGATCGCAGCGACGTCACCGACGACAAGGCCTCGTGCTGGATGCGCGTCGCGCAGCTCCAGACGTCGGGCTCGATGATGCTCCCGCGCATCGGCTGGGAGATGATCGTCGAGTTCCTGGAGGGGAACCCCGATCGTCCGATCGTCACCGGCCGCCTCTACAACGGCGTGTACATGCCGCCGTACGCGCTGCCGGAGGGCAAGACCCGCACGGCGATCCGGACCGCGAGCACGCCGGGCGGCGGCGGCGCCAACGAGGTGCGCTTCGAGGACAAGGCGGGCGCCGAGGAGATCATGGTGCACGCCCAGCACGACATGAAGACGGCCGCCGCGAACAACGCCAAGAAGAACATCGGCAACAACGAGACCACGGTGGTCGGGAACAACGCGTCCCTCGAGGTCGGCGGCAACCAGACGACGAAGATCACGAAGGGCTCGTCGAACACGGTGGGCGCGGATCAGACGGTCAGCGTGGGCGGCAACCGCACCCTCGAGGTGAACGCGGTGTCGGCCGTGACGGCGAAAGGCAACGCGACGACCACGGTGGGCGGGAACCAGTTCGAGATGGACGGCAACCCGCTCGAGGCGATGCTCGCGCTCGCGGCGCAGGCGGCGGTGCAGTTCGCGAGCGTGATGGCCAACAACGCGATCTCGGCGGTCCAGGGGCAGGTCGACGGCGCGATCAACCAGGTGATGGGGCCGATCAACGCGCTGACGCAGCAGGCGCAGGGGGTCGCGGGCGCGATGCGGGCCGTCGCCGGCGGGGACATGGGCCGCATGCCGGCGATGATCGCGGGCGCGTCGGGCATCCCCGGCGCGAGCCAGCTCGGGGCCGCGATGGGCGGAGGCGGCGGGGGCGGAGGCGGCGGCGGGGGCGGAGGCGCGCCGGGCGGCTCCGGTCCTCCGAACATGCTCGCGTCGATCGCCTCGAACGCGGTGCACAGCAGCCTGGCCGGGCGGGTCTTCGTCCAGCCGGAGGCGCTCGCCTCGGCGCTCGGCATGGACGCGGCCGGCGGCGGCGGCGAGTCGATGGCGAACGCGGCCGGGCCGGAGGGCAACGTCGACGGCGTCGACGCGACCGACCGCGAGAAGGGGCCCGGACACTCGACCGCGAAGGTGGCGGGCACCCACAAGGAGGACGTGGGCTCGATGAAGATCCTCGGCGCGGTCCAGGACATCGACAACAACGTGACCGGCAAGAAGACGATCGACGTCGGCGCCGCGACGGTGCAGGTCGCGTTCGGCAGCTACGCGGAGAGCGTCACCGGCTCGAAGAGCGAGAAGGCGACGGGGCTCGTGGTCCTCAGCAATGCGGGCGAGAGCGAGACGATCACCGGCTCGCGCACCGCGATGGTGGGCGGCGCGGTCGTCGACAAGCTCAAGGGGTCGCACGTGGTGCAGGCGGTGGGGCCGGCGACGTTCATCGGGGCGTTCCACAAGGTGGAGGCGAAGGGCGCCATCGTGTTCAAGTGCGGCGCCAGCGAGGTGGTGATCAGCGGCGGCGGCGTCACCATCAGCTCCCCGCTCGTGGCGCTCCTGGCGCCGAAGATCCAGCTGCCGAAGAAGGTCTCGGAGGTGTGATGGCGGCCTCGTTCGACGGGGAGCCCGGCCGGTCCGGCGCGCCGGCCGCGGTGGAGGAGCTGGAGCCCGAGGGCGAGCCCGGGGGGGCGTCCGGGGCGCCGCGCGTGACCCTGGACGACGTGCTCGCCGAGCCGGCCGCGGAGGCCGCGGCGCCGCTCCCGGCGCGGGGGGCGCAGCCGCTCGGCGCCGCGATGCGGACCGCGCGCGTGGCGGCGGTCGCGGGGCGGCAGGCGCGGATCGTCGTGCGGGGCGTGGCGGGGCAGGTCGAGGCGCTCGTCGCGCCCGAGGTCGATCCCGAGGTGATCGCCGACGCGCACGCCCGCGGCGACGCGGTGCTCGTCGAGCTCTGCGAGGGCGAGCCGCCGCTGATCGTCGGGGCCCTGACGACGCAGCGGCCGAAGGCGCTCCACCTCAAGGCGGGGACGATCACCCTCGAAGGCGAGCAGGAGCTGCTCCTCCGCTCCGGCCGGGGCGCGGTCCGCATCCGCGAGGACGGCGACATCGAGGTGGTGGGCAGCCGGATCAGCGCCGCGTCGCGGGGGCTGTTCCGGATCGTGGGGAGGCTGCTCCGGTTGAACTGAGGGGATTCGCCGGGGAGAGCTCGCGGCGGAGGGGGCGCCGTCGAGCGCGCGAGGGATTCCTAGCCACTTTGCCGGCGAGCTCCCCAGGCTCGGCGCGCCAGCGGCCGCTCTGGGGCGCCGCCGCGATCTACCGTGACAACTCACGAATGTTCCGTGACATGTCACGAGCCGAGCAGGCGCTCGACCGAGGGACTGGCGCACGGCGCGCGGTGAAAGCGCTCGATTCCGCTCCGTTTTGTCTCCTGATGGTGAACTAATCCAGTTCCATTGCTTCTGCGCAGCGAGGGACCAACGCGTCCCGATATGGCACGCGCGCTGCTACCTCACAGGGCTGGCAGCCAGCATGGCTTGCTCGATCGTGCCGGGGTTTGGAGGACGCGCGCTGGCCCCTGGACCTGCCGCCCCGGCGGCGACGCGCCCACGATGCAGAGGAGCGAACATGAGAGCCGACTCACGCGTATATCTACCATTGTTGATTGCATCTCTTCTGTCCGGATGCGCAGGGACTGACGATGACGGCTCCGCGCCGCCCGAAGATATCGGTGTCGCGGACCTCGAGGCATCGAGTCGTTTGCCGGAGCCTGCCGTGCGGCGGGTCGATCCGCCTCAGCTCACGCCGGAGCAGCAACGGCGGCAAGCAGAGGTGGATCAGCTCCTGGCCGAGCGATACCGCGGCTATCAGATCGTCGAGACGACCCAGGCCTACTCGGGCGACATCATCGACTGGGTGGATTCGGACACGATCCCCGGCGCACGCCTCGCGCCGCCGCCGCCGCCCTGGTCGGAGAAAGACCTCCGCCCTGCGTCCGGCGCCCAGCTCGCGCGCACCGAGCTCGAAGCTTATCCAGAGCTACGCGGACCGAAGGGGACGACGCCGATCCACAGGCCCGATTTCTCGGTGTACGTGATGGGTGAGACCGACGCCCAGTCACTTCAAGACTACATCGAAAACTATCAGGTGAGCGGGCAGCCGGCAGGTCAGAATCGGCTTTACGCCGGGCTCATCACGACCGCTGCAAACAAGGCGATCGCCGGCGTGATCAACCAGTTCCAGGGCGACGTAGAGACGGGAACTTTCACCCTGATTGAAGCGGCGACCCTATGCCGCGGGTGGAACGAGCCTACCACGCTGGAGATGGTCGGCGCGGTGGTGTCTCGCGACAGGGCCAACTTTGGCAACTCGCAGACGCGCATTCAGGTCGAGTTCTTCACGCATGGCCCCACGACAGTCGGCAATAACGTGGGTGGATGGGACACCTTCGTCACCGGCTTCGTGCCCGCGGCGGGCCGCCCGTACGGCCCCAACTCCGTGGTGCTCGCGTCGACGCCGGGGCTGGCAACACAGCAGGAGAGTCGTTTCGATATCTCGCAAGACGCAAGCAACAACTGGTGGGTCGCGCACAACGGGAACTGGCTCGGATACTATCCAGTCGGCCTGTTCAACCTGCTGGGTATCAGCGCATGTGAAGCGGCGTGGTACGGTGAAGTCTATGATCCGACGCCTACCGATTGGACGTGGACCGACATGGGGAGCGGACAGTTCGATACCGCTGGATACGCGTTTGCCTCCTATGTGAGAAATCCCACGTACCTAGACTTGCTTGGAGTCGGCCGGTATCCGGGCGTGCACGTTGCCATGGGACCCGTCGACGCTGCATGTTACACCCGCAGTGCATTGACGACGGGCGCTACCCCGTGGGATCGCTTCTTCTATCTTGGAGGTCCTGGTGGTAATGCTGTGGGGTGCAACTAGCTGCGATGGATAAGGCTCCGCGCGCGCGACACCGACGCCCGTTGTTCTGGCACGCTTCCTGCTTGGTCCTCGCGGGCTTGACCGCGTGTGCGGTGGCGCAAGAGAAGCCTGAGCGCCCCGCCGGGCATCCGGGGGGGCGCGCAGACCCGCCCCTGGCGGCCTCCGCGGGGGCCGCGTCGCCCGGCCCTCCGCCGCCCGGGGCTCCGCCCGCCACGCCCGCGGCGGCGGTCGTCGAAGAGGAGCCGCGGCGGCCGCCTCAGAACGTGCCGGAGCGAGCTTGTACGAAGGACGGCGAATGCGGTGACGGTTTTTGCGATCGGGGTCGCTGCGCCGCGACGTCGGCGTCGAGGCCGGTGTACGGGCGGACGTGCGAGCCGCTCCCCACGCTCAACCCGTGCGGGGCGTATCTCTGCTTGGAGGGCCGTTGCAGGTCGTGCGTATCTGACGCCGAGTGCACGAAGGCGATGGGCGCTCCCACGTGCGACCGCTTCGGAGCCTCGGAAGGGTTCCCGGGCCGCAGCTGCGGCCGGCATGTCCAGGGTCCACCTCCCGACCCGAACCGCAAGCCGCCCGAGCTGGTTCCGGCGCCCTCGACGCCGTGAGCCGCCTTGTCGAAGGGGGACTGCGATCTCCCGTCTCGTTGGCGTTCATGCTCTCCCGCGCCTTACGGCCCGTCTTCACCGTGCTCGCGCCGAGCTCGACGGCTTGCGCCGCCTCCAGGCCGGCGGAACGCACGATCTCGCGATAACGATCGAGGGTGACGAGCGAGATCCTCTGCAGCTCAGCGACGAGGAACGCCCATTTCTCATCGCGCACCGGAGCGAGCGCGATCTGCCTCGCGAGCGAAGAGAAACTTTAACGCAAAGATGCCGAGTGAAGACGCAGAATGCACGACATTGGTTCTTCTTGCGCCTTTGCGTTGAGCTCTCTCTCGGGATCCCTGGTCGTACTCGTGATGGGTGGAACTAGCGCTGCGCGCTCTGCTCGATGAGCGCCTGCCACCGCGCCTTGAGCGCCGGATTGGACTGGAAGCGCTCGTGCCACATCGCGTGGAGCGCGGCCCAGCCCTGCGGGCTGAGCCCGTAACGGCTCTGGATCTGCTGCTCGTGTCCCGGGCGCTCTCGCAGGTCGGCGCAGATGTGCGCGTACTCGCCGAGGGTGATCCGCTCCACGCGCCGCATCTCCTGCTCCTCGACGTCGGCCTGCGCCCGCGGGGCGGGCGGGGAGGTCGACGCGCTCGCGGGCGCTCCGGAGGCGGAGCTCGGCTGCTGGAAGGGCAGGGCCCAGCTCCCCGACGAGCGCTGGGGGGGCAGCGGAGCAGTCTCGTCTCGGACGGGCTGCGAAGGGGCGGAGCGCGCGAAGGGAAGCGCGCTGTCGGCTGGGGGTAAAGAGGTAGGGCGCGAGAAGGGCAGGGCCTTGTCGGCCGGAGGCGGAGAGTCAGGGCGCGAGAAGGGCAGGGCCTTGTCGGCCGGAGGTGAAGGGGTGGATCGCGAAAAGGGCAGGGGGGCCTTGTCGATCGGAGCGACGGCGGCCGTGCGCGAGAAGGGCAGGGCGCTGTCGGCCGGGGGCGGGGGGCTGGGGCGCGAGAAGGGCAGGGCCTTGTCGGCCGGCGGCGAAGGGGTAGGGCGCGAGAACGGCAGCGCCGTGTCGACCGGAGCGACGGGGACCGAGCGAGCGAAGGGCAAGGCTCTGTCGGCCGACAGCGGGCTGACCGCCCCGATGCGCGTTGCATTCAGGCTCGCTGCGGCCGGGGTCGCGGTGCTCTCGGGCGGAGGTGCGCTCGAGGCGTCGCGACGGAAGGGAAGCGCCTCGCGCGGCGCGACCGCCTGCATGCCGAAGAGCGTCACGTCGACCCTCGTCGGCGGCGGCTCCGAGCTCGCCGTGGGGGTGACCGCAGGCACCGGCGGCGGCATGGCCGGCGGTGGCGGCGACGGCATGGCCGGCGGGGGCGGCGACGGCACGGCCGACCCCAGCGTCGGCGCTTCCACGCGGCCAGGCCCTGGCGGCGCGCCCGCGCCCACCCTGGCCCACGGCGATCGCGCAGCCGCCTCACCGCCCGCGCCCGCGGCGGACGTCGGCGCCGCCCCGTCCCGGGGCGCGCTCCGCAGCGGGGAGAGGTGCGCCGCAGGCGCCACCGGCACCGGCCCCTCCAGCTTCCGGCGCGCGTCCCGCGCCTTCGCCTCGGCGCGGCCCTTCTGCTCCGCGACGAGCTCCAGGTAGCGCTGGCTCGATCGCAGCTGCCCCCGGGCGGCCCGCGCGGCGAGCCTCGACATCCAGCGCTCCCGCGCCGCCTCCCACGCCTCGACCGAGAGCCCCGCCCCGGCGAGCACCTCGTCCCGCGGCAAGCCCGCCTCGAGGGCCCCGGTGATGGCGGCGAGCTCCTCGAGCGTGATCGATCGGACCGTCCCCTCGCGCCCCTCGCTCTCCACCATGCCTCCCCGAGCCTACGCCCCTTCGCCGCTCAGCGATGCGCCGGCCGCCCCGGCCGATCTCGCCCAGCGGCCATCCCCGCTACCTCATCGCCCGCTGAAACTGCGCCATGAGCTCGTCGTCCTCCAGCATCGCCGCGGTCCAGCGCTGCTGCGCGCTCAGGTAGTCCTCCAGCGTCAGGTCCAGCCGGCTCAGCACCGTCGCCATGTCGGTGCCCCGCTTCATCGCGCGCGCCGCCTCGAGGAACCGCTCGAACGACAGCTCGCCCCTCGCGCGGCCGCGCTGGACCCGGGCGAACGTCTCGGCGAAGGCGGCGACGAGCGGCGGCACGCCCACCTCATCGCCGTCGTCCTCGTCGGCCTCGGAGAGCCGCGCCTGCCAGGCGTCGTCGAGCGCCTCCCACCCCGCCTCGTCGAGCCCGTGCTCCGCGAGGAGCGCCGCGCGGTCGGCACCCGGGTCGGCGAGCCGGGCGGCCAGCGTCGCGTAGACCTCGACGTCCTGCGCAGGATCCTTCATCGCGCGGCCAGGCTACCTCAGCGCGCGGCTTGGGGCCTCCTCCGCGTGGGTGTATCCATGGCGCGTGTCCTTCTCGTACCTGCCCTTCGTCGCGCCCGGCGGTCAGGAGGCGCAGCCCTCCGCGCCCGCCAGCCTCGACCTGCTCGCCCACGACGCGCTCGAGAGCGCGCACGCCGCGCTCCGCCGCGCGGCGCTGTCGCTCGAGCACGACGTCGAGCCGGTCACCGACCTGACCGGGCCCGCGCGCGCCCTGGAGCGCGCCCTCGGCGCGATCTACGACGCCTTCGACGGCCGCGCCGATCGCGTCGCGGCCGTGCGCGCCGCCGCGGCGGAAATCGACGGCGCTGCTGTGGCCGTCGTGGAGGCGGCGGGGCTCGAGGCGGGCCTCGCGGCGGTGGGCGAGCTGCTGCGGAGCGCGCGCGCCTGGCTCGAGCGCGCCGAGGCGCGGCTCGCCGCCGTGCCGCCGGCGCCGCCGCTCGACCCGCCGCCGATCCGGGCGAGCCGCGATCGGCCGCGGCTGCACGCGGTCCCGCGCGCGTCGCTCGTGCCGAGGATCAAGGTCCCGGAGCCGCCCCCGGCCGAGCTCGTCGCCAAGCCGCCGCCGCCGATCGCGCGGCCGAAGACGTTCGAGGAGCTCAAGGCGGCCGTCGAGGCGCTGAAGCAGCGGGCGCCCGCGCCCGGCGCGCTCCCCGCCGCGGCGGAGGCGCGGCCGCTCGCGGCGCGGCGCGACGACGATCCGCCCGCGCGCCCGGCGCCGCCGGGCTTCGCGCGCGAGCTCGGCGCCGCGATCGACGATCTCGCCTTCCTCCGCGCCCGCACCCGCGAGTGCTTCGAGGAGGTCGCGATGGTCGGCATGCAGCGGGCGCCGCTGCTCGGCGACCCGTTCCGCGGGGCGCTGGTCCTCGAGCGGCGCATGCTGGCGGCCATCGACGTGATCGCGGCGATCGGGGCGCCGGCGCTCGAGCACGTGCCGCGGCTCGTCGCCGAGGCCCCGGTGAAGGATCCGAGCCTGGCCTTCGCGAGCGCGATGGTGCTCGGCTGCTTCGCGGGCCGCGACGCGCTCGCCGCGGCGGAGCTCGCGCTGCTCCGGAGCGAGCGGGACAAGGCGTTCATCGAGGAGCTCGGCGCCGCCCTGAAGCTCGTCCCGCACGAGCTCCTGCCGCTCGCGCTCCGCGGCCTGCTCCGCGAGCCCGAGCCGCTGGTCCGCGCGATGGCGATCGACGTCCTTGGGTACCGCGGCCTCGCGACCGAGGACGAGCTCGTCGCGGCGGCCTCGGACGAGGCGGCCCCGGTCGCCGCGCGGGCGCTCTACCACCTCGCCTGCGGGCCGAGCCAGCGCTTACCCGAGCTGATCCAGCGCGCCCTCGCGGCCGAGGACCCGGCGCTCCGCGAGGCCGCCTGGACGGCCATGGCGCTCTCGGACCACCCGCACGCGTCGATCGCGCTGCGCGGCGCGATGGAGGCGTCCGAGGGCGGCGACGCCGCGGCGCTCCTGCTCGCGATCGCGGGCGACGAGGCGGACGCGCGGCACCTCGTCGCGCGCGCCTTCGAGGCGCCGCGCGAGGGCCTGCTCGCGGCCGTGGGCTGGACGGGCGCGGCCTCGGCGGTGCCGCTGCTGATCGATTTGCTCGAGCGCGACGGGGACAAGGCGGTGAAGCTCGCCGCGGCGTTCGCGCTGGATCGGATCACCGGCGCCGGGATGTGGGAGGAGGTCCCGGTGGAGGACGAGGAGATCGTGGTCGCCGATCCGCCCGACCCCGACGTGGGCGAGCCCCGCGAGCTCAAGCTCGCGCAGCTGGTGAGCGACCCCCGCGATCTGCCGCCGGCGCCGGCGCCCGAGATGGTGGAGCTGCCCACGGTGGACGCCGCGCGCTGGCGGGCGTTCTGGATGGAGCGCTGCCAGGGCTGGGATCTCGGCGCGCGGTACCGGCGGGGGCGGCCGTACGCGCCGGAGGTCGTGCTCGACGAGCTCGACGCGGGCCGGGTGACCCCGGCGGAGCGGCGGCACCTCCAGCGCGAGCTCATCGTCCGCACCGGCGCCTTCGTGCGCTTCGATCCGCACGATTTCGTGGTGGCGCAGGAGGAGGCCATCGCGGCGTGGCGGCCGATCGCCGCGCGCGCCTCGGGCGCGCCGGGGCGCTGGACGCGGCCGCGCCGGCGCGCGGGGTGAGCGAGGCGAGGGGGCGCGCGGCGTCGCGGAGCGCCCCGCTCGCGCAGAGATGCGCGCTCGCCGCCAACGCTTCACGAGCCTCGGGTCGGATCGAGCCTGCGGTCCACACGGACGTACAGCTCTTGACGTGCGCGCGGGGTGGGCGACCATTCGGTGATGGCGCGCACCGCTCCGGTTCCGAACATCCCCGCGATTCCCGGCATGAATCCAGGCGTGTGGATCATGGGCGGCGGCGCTGCCGGAGGTGGCGGCGCCGGAAAGGGGGGGCGCGGTAGCGGCGACGGTCAGGGAGCGAACGGGCAGGGCGGCGGCAACGGCGCGAACGGCGGCGGCAAGAACGCTGCCTCTTGCGGGCCTGGTAGCGGCGGCGGGTGTCCGAATCCCGCGCACGGCAATCGCGGCACCCACGCGGGCGATCCGGTCGACCCGATCACCGGGCGCGTCTACACGGTCTCTGTCGTCGATCTCGCGCTTCCAGGCGCCCTGCCTTTGTTCATCCGGCGCTCGTACTCCAGCGCCTACCGCGAAGAGGACGTCGGCCTCGGCTTTGGGTGGATGCACTCGCTCGCGTGGTCGATCGTCGAGTCGCGGCGCACCCTCCGCGTAATCGATCCGCTGGGCGCTCCGACCACGTGCGACAAGCCCGCGATGGACGAGACGGTGCGGCTCCCCTGCGGTCAACTGCGGCGCTATGAGGGCGGCTACGTCCTGGATACCGGGGACGGGCGCGCGCACATCTTCCGGCGCGAGGACGCGCTGGGCGGCTGCTATCGACTGACCCGCTTCGTCGACGAGAACGGCAACGCGATCCAGCTCTTCTACAGCGCGAAGGGGCTCGAGACGATCCTCGACAGCGCCGGGCGCGCAGTGCGGGTGCGGCGCCACGCGAGCGGGCGCATCGCGGCGTTCGAGGTGAAGAACGCGCCGCAGCAGGGTCGCTGGGTGTCGTTCCGCTCGTACACCCACGACGAGCGCGGAGACCTCGTCGCGGCCGTGGACGCCTGCGGAAACGCGGAGCGCTTCGCGTACGACGAGGAGCACCGGCTCGCATCGCGGCTGTCCGCGGCTGGCCTCGCCGTGGAGTTCCGGTACGACGGCCGCGGCCGTTGCGTTGAAAGCTGGTGTCTCCGCGCGGCAGGCGAGACCGGGCTGGACGAGCGTGTCCCCGATACACTCGCCGACGGACAGACGAACGCCAAGGGGTTCCTCCACGTCCGAATCGACCATTACGACGGGTTCAGCGAGGTAATCACGTCGCGATCCGTCCGTCGGATCGTCGGAAACGCGCTCGGGGAAGTCGACATGATGACCTGGGGGCGCGGCGTGCATTCGAAGAAATTCGACGATGCGGGGGCGCTCCTCTCGTACCAGGACGCTAGCTCCGCAACCTGGCTCTATAGCCGCGATCCGGTCGGGCAAATCGTTCGCGAGATCGATCCGCTCGGCGCCGTGACGGAGCACGAATACGATTCCCGCGGGCTTCTCGCCGCGACGCGGTACCCCCTGGGCGACGTGGTCCGCTACACGCGCGATGACAGCGGCAACCTGCTGTCGCTCGATGACGATTCCGGGCAGGTCGCAACGTTCGCTTATGACCCGAGGGGCCTCCTGATCGAGGCCACCATGCCTGAAGGTCGCGCATCGCGGATGGCCTACGACCATCACGCGAACCGCGTGGCGGTCATGGAGCCGGACGGCGCCGTGCGGCGCCTCCGCTACGACTACCTCGGCCGACTCCTGTCCGCGGTCGACGAGCGTGGCTTCGAGACCACCTTCACGTACGATGATAATGGCCTCTTACGGAGCATCCGCAAGCCGAGCGGCGCCACGACGCGCTATGATTACGATGGAGACGGGGATCTCGTCCGGGTCACCCGGCCCGATGGTCGCTTTGACGTCCTCGTGCGCGGGGGCCACCACCAGGTCGTCGCGGTCGTGCGATCGGACGGCGCCTGCGTGCAATACCGTTACGACCGCGAGCAAGATCTCGTGCGCATCATCAATGAGGCCGGTGACGAGCACCGGCTGGACCGCGATGGAGAGGGGCGCGTGGTCGCGGAGCGCACGTTCGACGGTCGCACGATTCAGTACGATCACGATCTCAACGGTCGCATCGTTTCCGTCAAGCACGATGGCGGAGATCGCGTCGACGTTGTCTATGATGATGTCGGTCGGATCCTCGAGCGCAATCACTCCGATGGGTGGACGGAGAGGTACGAGTACGATCTCGCTGGCCGTATGGTCGCCGCTGAGAACGGCGAGGTCACATGCCGCTTCGAGCATGACGCCCGCGGCAACGTCGTGCGCCAATCGACGACCTACCGGGGGGTGACCGAGGTCGTCGAGGCCGAGCACGATCGGAGCGGCAAACGAAGGCTCCTCCGGCTCCCTGGCCGCAAGGTGCGCTTCGCGCTCGATGCTGCGGGGAGGCCGATGGAGGTGCAGATCGAGGACGACGCGCGGCTGCAGCTCGCGTACGACCGCAGCGGCTACGAGGTGGGTCGCCTGCTCCCCGGCGGCGGGCGCATCGATCGAGAGTACGATCCCGACGGAACCATGGTGCGGCTTTCCGTGCGCGGAACGTCGCGCCGACGACCGCTCCGTCCTGGCGAGCCGATGTGGGTCGGCGAGCAGCAGGGTGATGAGACGCTAGTACAGAGCTTCGGCTGGTCACCCTCGCAGGATTTGCTCTGGATCGAGGATCGGCACGAGGGCGGGACGCGGATCGAGCACGAGAGCCGCGGGCGCATCGCAACGCGCCAGGCAGCGAAGGGTCGGCGCGAGGTGTTCCGCTATGGGGTCGCCGGGGAGATGTACGACGCGTCCTCGCCGGGCTCGACGCGCAGGTACGGCCCAGGCGGCAGGATCGAGGAGCGCGACGGCGTGAGCTACACCTACGACGCGCGGGGCAGGCTGGTCGAGAAGCGCGCGCCTGGCCCGGCGGGCGCCATGGATTGCTGGACCTTCGCGTGGGGGCCGCACGGCCTGTTGCAGGCGGTGACCGGACCGACCGGGCGCGTCGAGTTCGCATACGATCCGTTCGCGCGCAGGGTCGAGAAGCGGTCCTTCTCGGGCCGGGAGCTCGTGAGCGTCACGCGCTATCTCTGGGACGGTGAGGTTGTCGTGCGCTCGGTCGAGGAGCGGTATGATGTGAATGGTGGCAAGGCGCTGGAAGAGCGCGACTACCTCTACCTCCGCGACGACATCCTGCCGAGCGCGCAACGCGTGCGGCGCAACGGGGAGGCCGCGCCATGGCACTACGTGGTTGCCGACGGCCTCGGTATGCTGCCGCAGGCCATCGTGCGGGCCGACGGCGCCGTGGCGCAGCGGCTCGATCCGTCCCTCTTCGGACGCATGGACGCACCGGGGGAGTCCGCCACGCAGCTGAGGCTCCCCGGACAGATCGCGGACCGCGAGACGGGCCTGCACTACAATCGCTACCGCTACTACGATCCTGATGCCGGCACCTTCCTGAGCCCTGAACCGCTCGGGATCGAAGCGAGCCTGATGCCGTATGCGTACGCGGACAACGAGCCGCACCGCGCGTTCGACCCTGACGGGCTCGCCGTCCCTTCACGCGTCCGGGGTTCGGCGGGCACCACGGAGGTGAATGCGGGTGGCCGGACGGCCGTCGTCAACGGCCAGCGCCAGCCCCTCATGCCGCTTCACCCGGCCGTCGCCGCGGCCTTGCCGAACAGCAACGCGCGTGAGAACCCGAACCACTCGATGCTCGGCTGCGGCGATCCGCACGCGTTCAGCGAGTACCTGTACCAGTGGGAGAACCAGAACGGCCGGCGATGCGATCCTGCCACACGCCAGGGCCGCTCCGCGCTACGTGACGCGCTCCAGAGCATCGATCGCTTCGAGTCGGAGCGGACGAGCCCCAACAGGCCAACGGAGGCCTTCACCCCCTGCCCGAACTGCTCGCAGACCATCTCGCGCCTGTACGGCCTCGCCGGGCTGCATCCTCCGCGGAACGCGACCTCGGCGGAGACACCTCCCGTGGCCGGCGCGAATCCGGCGATGATGCGCGACGGCCGCCGGAGCCCGCCCGGCCCAGGCTTGCCGTCCACCACGGGCACCTACGACAGCCCGCACCCCAGCTCGCAGCTCCGGCAGGCGATGAACCAGCCTGGCGGCGCCGCCGCCCAGAGCCGAGCCAATCGGGGCGAGTACGCCAGCGCGGTCGCCGGGGCGAGCGCCGATCCCCGGGCGGCGCAGTGGAACCAGGGCTCCGCGGCGAACCCCAACGCGCCGCTGCCCAACGCCGGGATCTACGACCACAACAGCGGGCGCTGGGAGCGTCGGTGACGATGCTCTCCCGGGAAGCGCAGCAGCATCTGCAGGGCGTCACCTCGTGCACGGCCTGGTCTCCGGCGGACGTCCAGCGCGCGCCGATCCAGCTCCGCACCTTCGAAGAGGCGCTGTTCGAGGCGACCGTCCGGCGTGGCTTGCCGGTGCTCGCGGGCTTCTCGTTCGGCCACGGACAGGCGCTGCTCCGCGACGCGGTGCCTGACAGTCCCGGCGTGCCCCTGGCATGGCACCCGCGTCGCGCGACGCTCCGCCTGGCCGATGACGGTCGCGTCGTCGTCTCCGGTCCCCGCGCTCCCACGGTCGCTCCGAGCCTGGCATCGCTGGTCGATCGGCTCGTGCTCGCCGATGAGATCGCGCGTCGCGCGTACCGGCTGGTGAGCCAGCGACAGCATGCGCACGCCTTCGCGGCCGAGCTCGGCTGCAAGAAGCACCCGACGTGGGGCCACCTGTGGCTCCGGAGCGGAGGGGAAGCCTGCCTGATCGAGATCTGGGGTGAGCACACGCTGCTCTTGTGCGCTGCCCGCGCGGACGCGGAGCGGTGCTTTCGGCTGGCGCAGGAGCGCGGGCTCCTGCTCCGGCTCGAAGACGAGATGGCGACCGTCGCCGAAGCGCCCCTCGAGAACGAGGCGCCGGAGCCGAGCTCGCTCTACGAGGTAGGTCCGAGCGATCGGAGCTCCTGGTTCGGATCGACGGGGCTCCGGGTGTTCTCCGGCGAGCGCGGTCAGCTCGTCCAGAGGCGCGACGGGCTCGGCGGCTGCATCGATGTCCGCATCGCGACGCCGGGCGCGGTGCTCGTCGAATGCCCTCCGCTCGCGCGCGGCTCCTCGCGTCTCCACCGCTACCTCGTCGCGCACCGGGCGCGGCAGGTCCCGCGCCTTTGCGCGCCGGAGGAGCTATCTCGTTGGCTGGACGCGGCCGGAGCTCGGGCCTTTGGCGTGATCGCCGAGGTGGAGGCCCAGCTCGGCGGTCTCGTGTCCGCCGGCGAGTGGGGCGGTCCTGGCCCGGTGCTGCTCGGTCCATGGTTCGTCGTCACCCACCGCGAGGCGCTCGCCGAGGCGCAGTGGGGCTACAGCGTCGACGCGCAGGACAACCCCCAGCGCCTGCCTTTCGTGCACCTCGCCGGCCGCGACCTCTTCCATCTGGGGATCGCGCCCGAGCTGGAGCTCTGCGCTGACGAGCGGGGCTGGATCTGGTCGTGGGATCCGGATCGTCAGGAGCTCAGGCCGCTCGCCGAGACCGCGCTCGTCGCCCTCGAAAAGCTCGCGCTCGCGTGGGAGCTCCTCGGCGAATGGGCCCAGGACGTAGCGCTCCTGATCGAGGGCGACCCGGGCGAGGAGCTTCCGGAGAGCTTCGGAGCCCGATTGCAGGAAGAGGCTTCGGACGCCGTCTCGGCGCAGTACATCGGAGAGCGGATCTGGATCCAGCGCCACACGGCGATTCCCCCGAAGACGGCGGAGACGAGCGTCGTCACGGCGACGCTCGAGGTGATGGTCGAGGCCGCGCGGCGAGCTCGCGGCCTCTGCCCGTCCGCCGCGCTGACGCTGCGCGGATCCTCCCTCGACATCGATCTCCGGTGGAAGGCTCTGCACGACGCCGGTCTCGGCGACGTCAGCGTCGCTCCGTGAATGCAGCGCAGCGGCCGCGGACTGCGTTTGTGCAGCGGCTTCTGCGACCTCTGCTGGGCCGCCGAGGTTCCACAGATCGGCGTCGTCGCGCGGGTCACGGCACCAGGATGGACTCCAGGGTCGAGCCCGCCGCGCCGCGCAGGCGGCGCGCGCCGCCGGCCTTGCCGCGCCGCGCGCCATGGAGGGACCATGGCCCGAGCGGGGCCCCGCGCCCGCGAGGGGATCATGGACCAGGGCGGACTTCGCAAGACCGGCAGGCGGATCCTCGCGGCCGCGGCGCTCGGCGCCGCGCTGGTGGCGGCGCCTCCGGCGAGGGCCCAGACGAAGGAGGAGCTCGCGGCGGCGCGGGTGCTCTTCCAGGAGGGCGTCGCGCTCAGCGCGGCGAACAACTGCGCCGCGGCGCTCGCGAAGTTCCAGGCGGTCGCGAACGTGCGGCGCACGCCGCAGGTGCTGTTCAACATCGCCGAGTGCGAGGCGCGGCTCGGCAAGCTCGTCTCGGCGCTGGGCAACTACCGCATGGCCGCGGCCGCGGCCGAGGGCGACCCGAGGGCGAACGACGTCACCGCGAACGTCGGCGCGCGGATCGAGGACCTCGAGGCGCGCGTCCCGAGGCTCGCGATCCGCCGCGGCGCGGGGGCGCTCACCGCGACGATCCTGCTCGACGGCACCGCGCTCGGCGCCGCGGAGATGAGCGGCGACATCCCCGTCGACCCCGGGCCCCACGTGGTCGCCGCCCGGATCGGCGGCCGCGAGGTGGTGCGGGAGACGGTCACGCTCGAGGAGGGGCACGCGAAGACCGTGGAGATCACGATCGCCGAGCCGCCGGCGGCCGCGGCGCCCACGGCGGGCGCGCCGCCGCCGGGATCGCCGGCGGCGGCGACGGCGATCCCGGCGGCGGCGGCGCGGCCGTCGAAGGTGCCGGGCCTCGTGGCGCTCGGCGCCGGGATCGCGCTCGGCGCCGCGGGCGGCGTCTTCCTCGGCCTCCGCGCCGGCACGCTGAGCGATCTCGACGCGCTGTGCGGCGGCGACAGGAGCTGCCCTCCCTCGGCCAGGCCCACCGCCGACCGGGGCCGGCTCTACACGGGCGTGGCCGAGGCGACGATCGGGCTCGGCGTCATCGGCGTCGCCACGGGCATCGTCCTGCTCGCGACGAGCAGCGGCGGCGCCGCCGAGCCGGACGCGGGCGCCGCCGCCGCCCGGTCCGCGGCGCGGCGGAGCACCGGCGGGCGCGTCCGCCGCGCGGAGGTCCTGCCGCAGGCGCCCGGCGCCGACCTCGCGGGCCTCAGCGTCGCCGGCAGCTTCTGAGGCCGCCGGGGCCGCTCCGGGTCGCCTCGGCGCCCGCGGGCCGGTCGGCGCCCTTCGGGCCCCTCAGCCCTGGCTCTGGCAGCAGAACGTCCTCGGGGCGGCGCCCCGCGCCGTCCCCGTAGCGGTGCCGCCGCTCGGCGCGCACGCGCCCCCGGTGGGCGTCGCCGACGTCACCTTGCGCCCGACGATCGTGGGGTTTCCCTCGACGTTCTCGCACCCGCCAGCGAGGACCTCGACCACCGGCGTCTCGCACGTGTCCTCCGCGTTGTCGGAGTACAGGGCGATCGTCGCCCGGCACGTCCCGCTCGACGGCTCGCCGCACGAGCAGTCGTCCTCGCAGCCGCGGTCGTCCTCGATCGCGGTGAAGAACACGTGCTTCTCGGTGTACGCGCCCGGCGGGCAGGCGTTGTCGCCGTCCTTCGCGATGCAGAGCCCGCCCTCGAACGGCGCGCCCGGCCTGGGCACGCAGACCCGGCCGACGTTGCAGCCCTGGCCAGCCGGCGGCGCGGGGCACGCGCGCCCGAGCCCCGTCCATCGCGGGGGCGGCGCATCGATCTGCACGGGGTTCGGCGTGCAGCTCCCCCCGGTCGCGCCGAGCGCCCCCGCGGAGACCGACACGACGCACGGGTGCGCCTCGAGGCTCGCATCACACAGGTCTTCCGCCGGCTCGCAGGCCACCCCGCCGCCGAAGACGCCGTCGGGCCCGGCGCACTGATCCCGCATCCAGCCGGGGATGGGCTCCAGATTCCACGCGCAAACCCAGGGCGAGTCGCACGGCGCATCGCTGACGCTGATCTCGATGTTCTCCAGCGCCGCGCATCGCTGTCCCTGCACGGGGCCGCACGAGCACGTGCAGCTCGCCGGCGTCGCGGACAGGCCGCGGTTGCCGATGAACGGCTCCCCCGCGGCGAACGCGTCGGGGCAGCCCGGGTCCCTCGCGGGCTCCCCGTCGAACAGCGCGAAGTAGCCGCTCCAGCCCTCCGGCACGGCCGTCGTGCACACGAAGTCGCCGCACGCAGGGTCCGCGCAGTCGACCCGCCCGTCGCCGTCGTCGTCGGCGCCGTTCGAGCAGTCCTCCGCGCCTGCGTCGCCGCCCGTGCCGGTGCTCCCCGAGGGCTCCGGCTCGTCGAAGGTGTAGTCGGGGTACAGGCACGCCGCGGGCGCGGCGACGACGCCCGCGGCGCCGAGGCCGATCAAGGCCGCGAGGCGCGCTCCCCGGGCGACGAGAGAAGAGCTCACCGGATCACCTTCCCGACGGAGCGGCGCGCGCCGCTCCAAGGGCCGACGCGGCTCGGCTACTTCTTGGCCGGGGCGGCCGGCTTCGCCGGCGCCGCGGGCGCAGGGCCCTTGGCCGGCGGCGCGCCCTTCGCGGGCCCCGCGTCGCCGACCTGCCCGCTGTTGTACATTTGGATGGCGCGATCGGTGAGCTCGAGATCGGCGCGGTAATAGGGCGCGGCCGACTTGTCGAGGATGAGGTCGTACCCCTCCTGCGCGGCGAGGCGGCGGAGCAGGCCGAGGACCTTCTGCAGGATCGGCGTGGTCAGCTCGCTCTCCTTGCGCTGCATCTCGCGCTGGTAATCGACCATCGTCGCCTGGAGCTCGGCGGCCTGGCGCTGCCACGTCTCGAACCGGCGCTGGAGCGCGTCCTTCGGCGTCTTGCCCGCCTGCGCCTCCTTGTCGAGCTTGTCGCGCTCGTCGGCCAGCGCGCGCTGCTTGGTGTCGAGCTCGACCTGGCGGCTGTCGAACAGCTTCTTGAGCGTCGCCTGGACGCGGAGCCCTTCCTCCGTCTCCAGCATGGCGCGGCGCACGTCGACGACGGCGATCTTCGACTGCGCCGACGCGGGCGCGGGCGACAGGAGCGCCGCCCCGCCCAGCGCCACGGCCGCGAGCAGCGGCAGGAGGCGCGCCGCGGGGCGCCGGCCCGCGGCGCGGCGGGCCGGGGGCGCAGCACACCGGCTCGCGTCGGCCGAACGCACGGAGCTGGAGAGCGTGGAGCAGCGCGCGAAGGGCCGCTCAGGAGCGTTGTTTTGCATCGGGCATGGCCTTAGCTACCCGGCCACCCAACGTCAAGAACGTGGCGCGCCCTTCTCGCGCGCCGGAGCCGCCGCGCCGTCGCCGTGCGCCTCCTTGCCCTGCGCCGGCCCCGCGCCGCGCTGCCCCGCGGGATCGCCGCCCGGCGCGTCGGCGCGATCTTTCCGGGAGACGGCGCTGGCGGTCTTCGTCGCGCCCCTGCCCCGCGACGGCGCTGCAGCGGCCCGATGGACGGACGCGTCCGCCGCGGAGGCCGCGGGCAACGAGCGGCCGAGGCGCTCGCGGGCGAGGGCGATGAGCCGCCCGGCGTCGTCGCTCCCGCGCAGGAACGCCTCGCGGTGGCGGGGATCGCGGAGGGCCTCGACACGCGCGCACAGGGCGGTGAACGCGGCGTCGAGCGCCGCGTGCGCCTCGCGCTCCTCGCCGGCCGCGAGGAGGGCCTCCACGAGCGTGAGGCGGATCGCGTCGTTCCACTCCTCGATCGGCCCGCCCTCCAGGTGGCGCGCGGCCTCCCGCGCCGCCTCGACCGCGGCCCGGAGCTCGCGCCGCGCCAGCTGGACGCGGGCGAGCGCGAAGCTCGCCATCGCCTGCAGCGCGGTCGCGTGGCGCGCGGTCTCCTCGCAGAGCCAGCGCGCGATCGAGTGGGCGGTGCCGTAATCGCCGGGCGCGCCGCGCCAGACGAGGAAGATCGCCTCGTACAGCCGGCCGGCGATCCTGAGGCGCGCGACGTGGCACTCGTCGGCGATCCGGCCGGCCTGGCGCTCGTGCGCGATGCCCTCCTCGAGGTTGCCGAGCCGCGCGTACGACATGCCGAGGTTGTGGAGCGCGAAGCCCTCGAGCGCCCGGAGCTTCCGGCTCCGCGCGCCGTGCAGCGCGCGCTCGAGCAGCGCCTGCGCCTCCTCGAACAGGCCGAGCTGGTTCAGCACCGACCCGGTGTTCAGGCGGGCCCTGGCCGCGATGACGGCGTCGCCCTCGGCGTCGGCGTCCGCGACGAGCGACGCGCCCGCGGAGGCCGCGGCGGACAGGTCGCCGACGTGCATCAGCGCGGCGAGGTGCGCCTCCCGGGTGTGGAGGAGCGCGGCCGTCGAGCCGCTCGCGCGCGCGACCTCGACCGCCGCCTCCGCGGCGCCGAGCGCCTCGGCGGGCCGGCTCAGGTCGACGAGGGCGCGCACGCGCGACGCGAGCAGCGTCGCGCGGATCTGCGGCGAGAGCGCCGCCGCGAACTGCGGCGAGAGCGCGGAGGCGGCGCGCGCGTCCGCCTCGGCGCTCTGGCCGGCCGCGATCATGCACCGCACCGCGAGCAGCTGCGCCTCGCCCCACAGGTCCGAGCCGGGCAGCGCGAGGCGCGCGGCCTCCTCCGCCGCGTCGAGCCCCTCGGGGGCGCGGCCCAGGAGCTCGCACACCTCGCCCCGGTGGACGAGGAGCGTCGCGCGCGTCGTCCCCTCGGCGCCGCACGCGAGCCCGCGCGTCGCGAGATCGAGCGCCGCGTCGAGCTCCGCGCCGCTCGCCACCGCGGCCCGCGCCGCCCGGGCGTAGAGCAGCGCGGCCCGCGTCTTCTCGCCGCCGGCCTCGGCGTGGCGCGCGACGAGCCCCGGGTCGACGTCGCCCGCGGACTCGAGCCACGCGGCCGCGGCGCGGTGGAGCGCGGCGCGGTCCTCCTCGAGGATCGAGGCGTACGCCGCGTCGCGCACGAGCGACTGTCGAAACGTCCACTGCGCCTGCCCCACGACGCGCGGCGAAAGCTCGCGCGCGATGATCTCGCCCGCCTCGAGCTCGGCGAGCTCCGCGCCAACGGCGCGCTCGAGCAGCGCCTCGACGCCCGCGGTCCAGAAGACCGGGCCGAAGACGGACGCGGCGCGCAGCACCTCGCGCACCCCGCTCGACATGCGATCGACGCGGTGCTGCACGAGCGCCTGCACGCTGAGCGGCACGTCGTCGCGCCCCTCGGCGGCGTGCCGGATGAGCTCCTCCAGGAAGAGGGCGTAGCCGCCGGCGCGCTGCACGATGGCGCCGCGCGTGGCCGGGTCGGCCTGGGGGAGGGCGGTCGCCACGAGGCGATCGGCGGCCTGGGGCGACAGCGGGGAGAGCGCGATGCGGGTCACGTTGCGCTCTTGCCAGAGCGACGGGAACCGGCTCGCGAGCTCGGGGCGCGCGAAGCCGAAGACCCCGAAGCGGAGGTCGGTGCAGCCGAGCAGCCAGTCGACGAGCTCGACGGTGGTGCTGTCGGCCCAGTGCATGTCCTCGATGACCAGGATCTGCGGCGTGCTCTCGGACTTCGAGCGGAAGAACGCCTCGATCGCCATCCGCGTGCGCGACTCCATGAGCTGCGGGCTCTCGCGGGCGGCGCGCAGCGGCTCGTTGCCGTCGTTGGGGAAGGGCACGCCGGCGAGCTCCCCGATGAAGCCCGCGAGGAACCGCAGCGGGCGGGCCAGGCGCACCGCCACGTGGGCGTTCACCTTCTGCACCTGCTCGTCGAGGCGCTCGCCGTCGTGGATGCCCATGAGCGCGCGCAGGGCGCGGCCGAGGCCGGAGAGCCCCGATCCCTGGCTCATCGGATCGCCGCGGCAGAGCAGGATGACCGGCGCGTGCGGCGCCATGTCGAGGCGCTGGATCAGCTCGGCGCGGACGCGGCTCTTGCCGATGCCGGCCGGGCCGGTCACGAGCGCGGCGCGCGGGACCGCGTCCTCGGCGATGTCGCTGTAGATGCCCTGGAGCCGCGCGATCTCGTGCTCGCGCCCGATGGTCGGCGTGGGGGGCCCGAGGAGCTTGCGCGCGTCGAAGCCGGCCGCGTCCTCGTGGAGGAGCACGCCGCCGCGCGCGTCCTCCTGCACCACGAACCGCCCCTCGAGCGCCGCGGTCGCGTACCCGTCGATGCGGACGGCGCCGGGGACCGCCGACTCCAGCTGCTGCGCCGCGCGCTCGAGCGCCTCGCCGGCGAGGTTCGCGCGGCCGCGGACCGCGTGCCCGACCGCGACCGAGACCCGCGCGCCCGGCGTCGACCTGGCGACGGTCAGCGCCGCCCGCGCGGCGCGCATCGCCTCGTCCCCGCGCGAGCGCTCCACCCCGAGCACCGCGACCATCTTCCCGCTGAGGAGCGGCTCGAGCCGCGCGTCGTCGCCGAGGACCTCGCGGAGCGCGGCGTCCACCGCGGGGCTGAGCGGGCCGGCGCCGAGCTCGAAGAGCACGCACGCGACCACGCGCCGCTCGCTCGTCGCGAGGCGCACCTGCGGCCGCTCGTCGCTCGGCCCCGCGGGGCTCGCCGGGCCCGAGCGGACCTCCGGCGCCGCCGCGCGGCGGATCGCCGACGCGGACCTGTCGGTCGCGGGGGGGTCGTTGTTGAGCTCCCCGACGCGCGCGAGCGCGCGCGCGAGCTCGCCGCCGTTCTCGTACCGCACCTCGCGATCGCGGGCGATGGCGCGCGTGATCACCTCGTCGAGCGCCTCCGGCACGTCGAAGCGGATCTGCTGCGCGCGCGGCGGGTCCTCGAGCACGAGGCGGCCGAGCAGGGCGATCGCGTGCTCGGTCTCGAACACGTTCCTGCCGGTGACCAGGCGGAACAGCACGGAGCCGAGCGAGTAGACGTCGGCCCGCGCGTCCACGGGCTCGCCGCGCGCCTGCTCGGGCGCCATGAAGTGCGGGGTGCCGATGATCGTGCCGCGCTCGGTGGGGCAGTCGTCCGGGGTCGCGAGCTTGACGACGCCGAAGTCGATCAGCTTGATCGCGGTGCCCTTGCCGCGGACGAGGAAGATGTTGGAGAGCTTGAGGTCGCGGTGGACGACGCCGCGCGCGTGGATCGCCGCCATCGCGGCCGCGCTGCGCCGGACGACCTCCACCGAGTCGCGCAGGCCGAGTGGCGCGCGCCGCTGGCGCTGCCCGAGGTCCTCGCCGTCGAGCCACTCCATCGCGAAGAAGAGGCGCCCGTCGAGCCAGGTGCCGTGCGCGATGTACTGGACGATGTTCGGGTGCCGCAGATCGGCGAGGATCGCGATCTCGCGCGCGAAGCGGGCGCGCTCCTGGGGCGACGCCGCGGCGCGCAGGACCTTGATCGCGACCGGGGCGCCGGTGGTCTGATCGGTGCCCTTGAAAATATCGCCCATGCCGCCGCTTCGGCTGCGGGCTTCGATCATGAAGCGGTCGGTCGGATCGGTGAACTCCGGGAGCACCGTCAGGAAAGGCTACGCGAATTTCGCGGCTTCGTGCCAGAGAGAAGGCGTTCTGCGCCGCGGGGCGCGCACCGGCGGGCGGCCTGGGCCGACGTTCGTCGCGTGCGCCGGGCGCCGCGCGCCGCGCGCCACGCGCCACCCGAGCGCACGCGTCGAGGACCGGGCCGGTGGTTGAAAATTCCAGCCACGATCCGTGCCGCCGCGCCGTCCTCACCGTCATGAGCCCTGCCGGAAGCGTCCCGCGCGCCTCCTGCGCGCCGCGCGCGCTCGCGCCGACCGGCGCGCGCTCAGAACGACGCGATCACCCCGGCGCCCACGGACGCGCTCAGATGAGGCGCCCTCAGGACGTCGACGTCGGGGCGCTTCTGGAGCCCCACGGCCGTGAGGAGCTCGAGGTGGGTCGAGAGCGAGAGCCGGTCGTTCAGCGCGAGCTCGACCCCGGTGCGGAGCCCGAGCGCCACGAACATCAGGATCAGCCCGCTCTGGCCGCCGGGCTGCCCGGAGAGCGTCAGCACGCCGAGCTCCACGACGGTGCAGGTGGCGAGCAGGTCGTTCGTGTGGAGGCAAGGGACCAGCGCGGTCGTCACGAGCATGCGGGTGTGCACCGGCTGCCCGTCCGAGCGCCCGCCGGCGCTTGGCTGCCCGTCCGAGCGCCGGTCGGCGCTCGAGGCGCCCAGGCTCCATCCCCCCTCGCTCGGGCCTGCGCTCAGCGGGAGGAACGCATCCTGGACCTCGAGACCGAAGGAGAGGCGGTCCGACCAGCGAGCCTCGCAGAACCAGGAGACGCCGCCGACCAGCTGATCGGTCAGCCCGATCTGCGCGAACACGCCGGTGCCGCCTCGGATCGCGCTCCGGCGCCCGGCGGGCTCGGTCGCGGGGAGCGGGCGCGCCGGCGGCGCGCGCGGGTGCGGCGGGGCCGGAGGCGGCGCGAGCTCGGGGGGAGGCGGCGCCGTCGCGGGGACCTGTTCGTCGCGCAAGAACGGCGTCAGCGTGAACGCGATCGAGAGCGCGACGTAGCTCGTGAGCAGCGCGCAGGCGGCGTCGCCGCTCGGAACGTTGAAATCGCGCGGGGCGGACTCCCTGCCATCTTCGTCCCGGTACTTGAGGGTGGCGACCAGCGCCGCGCCGCGAGGCCCGATCGCCACGTCGACCGCCTCCGGCGCGTCCTCGCGGAAGGGATCGTAACCCGCGCGCCGCTGGACCTGCTCGCGCAGCGCGCCCTCTCCCGGGCACGACGCCGCCCGCGGATCCTCGCTGTAGTGCATTCGCAGCGTGCGGCGCGCCGGCTCCGCGGCCAGCGCGGGCGCGCTGAACAGGAGAGAGGCGAAAACAATCTTGTAGAGAGAGAAGCGTGGCATTCCGGTTCGATGGCTCCGCTGATGGGCTGTTGGCGGCGGCCATTGAGAGCGCTCGAGGCATAGCGCGTCAAGAGCTCATGGCGCTTCTTTGGCACGCAATCTCGAGCCCGGAGAGCTCCACGCAGCGTGATAATCGAGGAGGATGATGCGTAATGGGCTCGTGAACGTGATTTGCGAGCGGCCGAGATCCGAATCTGTGACGATTCTGGCCAGCGTACGTATTGGGTTAACGTGCGGTTCATCGAGCGAGCGTGGCTGTATTCATGGCAATCGAGGCACGCTGTCCGTAAGAGCGCGCAAACGACGCGCAAACGGTGGGCGAGCGGCGCGCGAGCAGCGTGCGAGCAGCGTGCGAGCGGCGTGCGGCGACCGCGTGCGCGCGCCCCGCCGACAGCGCGGGCCGTTCGGCCGGCGCTGCGCGGGTCGATGTTGATGGGAGGGGGAGAGGACGAGAGAGGGGGGGAAAGGCCGCCGGGCGATCAGCCCGCGCCGGCGCCGGCACCCGCGCCCGCGCCCGCGCCCGCGCGTGAGGCGAGCCGCGCGAGATCCTTGGGATCGCTGACCCGGACGAGGATGACGGTGATGTTGTCGCGGCCGCCGCCTGCGTTCGCCTTCTCGATGAGCGCCTGCGATGCCTTCTCGGGATCGGGCTCGGCGAGGAGGATGTCGCGGATGGCCTCGTGCGTCGCCATCTTCGACAGGCCGTCGGAGCAGAGGAGGTAGACGTCGCCGGGGTGCGGGCGAGCGATGATCAGGTCGACCTTGACAGCGGGGGAGATCCCGATCGCCCGGCTTAGGTGGTTGGCCATCGGCCCGGTGATCCCCGCGGCGCCCATCGTGTGATCGGTGGTGAGCTGCGTCAGCTCGTTGTCGCGGAGGCGATAACAGCGGCTGTCGCCCACGTGGCCGATGTAGAGGCGCTGCTTGTTGGGCGAGAACCGGGCGCTGACGAGGGTCGTGCCCATGCCGGTGAGGCTCCGCTCGGCGTGGGCGCGCTCGTAGATGGCCTGGTTCGCCCGCTGGATCGCCACGGCGAGCTCGCTGCCGCGGCGGGGGACGTCGGGGTAGGGGCTCTCGGCGTCGCTGTCCAAGAACGACGGGTCCTTGAACGCCCTCGCGATCGTGTCGACCGCGAGGCGGCTGGCGACGTCGCCGCCCGCGTGGCCGCCCATGCCGTCGGCCACGGCGAACAGGTAGTGCTCGTCCAGGCAGAGGTAGCAGTCCTCGTTCTTCTTGCGCTTCTGGCCGGGATCCGTCTGCCCGACGGCGCTGATGAGCAGGAGCGGCGACGAGCTGGTCGGCTCGTCCACGGCCGCCTCGTCGTCGTAGATGATCGGGACGGCGGAGGGCTCCTCGCGCTCGTGCTCATCGTCGTCATCATCGTCGTCGTCGTCGTCGCCGCCGTACGATGGGGCGCTCGGGCGCTTGATCGTGCTCTGCAGCACCTCCGGCGGCGCCAGCGTGATCAGCGTCAGGTCGTCGTCGTCGTCGTCGAAGGCGTCGTCGTCGTCGTCGCGGCGCGACGGCCCGTTCGCACGTTTCCAGTCGGCGCCCGAGACGCGCTCCGCGCGGCCGTGTCCACCCGTGGTCTTCGCGTGAGAGCTCTCGCCCGCGGGCACGCGCGCGCCTTCCTGCGGGCCAGCTGCGCCGGTTGGGCCTTCGAGATCTGCCTCCCCCTCATCGAGGGCCTGGGCTCCTGGGCCGCCTTGCAACGGCGTCGTCGCCGCGCGCGGCCGTGCCCGGTCGCCGTTGTTCGAACGAAAATACCAATAGATCAGCCCGAGAAGGGCGATTCCCATGACAAGGGCGGCTGCGAGATCGGCCATGTCCCGGCGACCAACGTAGCAAAGGCGCGCCGCGTCTCCGAGATCAACATGCAGGGGGACGGACGACGGCGATCGATCTTGCCCCGGGCTCGGCAGCGGAGCCCACGCCGGAAGGGCGCACCTTGGGTACCCATCGGCGCAGGAGAGCGACGTTGCGTCCTACCGCCGGGCGCGCTCTGGCGGGCGGGCGCCACAGCACACCTCGCGGGCGGCGGCGCCGTCACGCTGTGTGCGCTCGCCGGGCGGGCGCGGGGTGTGCTGCGTTGCGGCACGCCCCGCGGCCACCGGAGGAGCGAGCGCCTCGGTCCTCGTTCGCCGCGACGCCCGCGGAGGCCGCGCGGCGCAGGGCCCGCCTCTCCCGCGCCCTGGAAGACGGAAGCGGCGTCGCGGCGCTCCTACGGAGAGGGCCCGCGCTCGCAGGCGCGCCGTGATCGTGCGGCGGGGGCCCTGCGCTCGTAGGGAGAGGGCCCGCGCTCGAGACGTCGCGCTGCCCTCCACCGCTCGGCGCTGCGCGCTCTCCGGCGCCGGCTCCGCGCGCCGACGCTCGCGCCGGCGTGCGCCGCGCGCGTCCGCCGCAAACGAACTCGTGGAGCGGGTTGCCAGTGCTCGTGGCGCTGACTAGTCTCCGCGCCCGCATGAAGCTCGGCCGCGCACTTCTCCAGACACCTCGCATCGTCGGCGTGGGCCTCGCGGCCTCGATCTTGGGCGGGCTCGGGGGTGCCGGCTGCTTCGTCGACAGCGAGGGGCTCCCGCCGCCGGGCGAAGGGCTCTACTTCCCGACCGGCCTGGCGGCGTCCCCCGGCGGCCGGGTCCTCTACGTCGCGAACTCGGACTTCGATCTCCAGTACAACGGCGGCACGGTCCAGGCGCTGGATCTCCAGCGGCTGCGCAAGCGGGCGCTCGCGCTCCAGGCGTCGCTCTCGCCGGCCGACGCGGGCGAGGGCGGCGACGTGAGCGCGGCGTGCGGGGCCGTGGGCCTCGGCACCAACCCTGCGCCGCTGCTCTACCCGGGGCCGTGCGCGCCGCTCGATCTCTCCTCCCTCCAGGGAGACGAGGAGGTCGTGCGGAGCTCGGCCGTCATCGGCGCGTTCGCGTCGAACATCCTCCTCGTGCACCGGCCGCTCGCCGGCGACGCCGCCGGCGGCGACGCGGAAGCGCCGAAGGCGCGGCTGTTCGTGCCCGTCCGCGGCGACCCGTCCGTGACCTTCTTCGACGTCGCCGACGATCGGCTCGACGCCCCCGACGCGCAGCGCTGCAGCGGGGACTCCTGCTTTCAGCTGGACTGCGGCGCGGCCGAGGCGGGGGGGCGCTGCGGCCGAGACCACCGCATCGGGGAGGATCCGGGCCAGGAGCTCCTCCGGCGCAAGCTGCCGCTCGAGCCGTTCGGCATCGCCGCCGGCCCGGACGGGACGAGCGTCGTCGTCTCGCACCAGACGGAGGACACCGCGAGCGTCATCGTGAACCCGTGGGAGAGGGGGAAGAGGCCGCAGCTGGCCGCGGTCCTCACGGATCTCGCCCTCGGCCCCACGGAGCTCGCGGCCGTGCCGCGCCCGCGCCTCGTCACCCAGCTCGAGGCGGCCGAGGAGGAGATCGACTACCAGCCTGCGTTCGCGCTCACGTTCATCGCGGCGCCGCAGCTCGGTCTGCTCCGCTACCAGGAGGCGTCCGAGGGCGCGGCGGCGCTCCTCTTCGAGTCGCCCAGCACCCAGATCACCGCGCTCGCGAACGGCACCGACTCCCGCGGCATCGCGATCGACGCGCGCGAGCGGCAGGCGTGCGAGGCGGCCTGCGGGGACGCCGACTACGCGTGCCTCGCGCGGTGCACGGCGATCCCGCTCGAGTTGTACGTGGCGCACCGCTTCCCGAACTCGCTGCTCATCGGGGAGGTGATCACGACCCTGGTCGAGAACCCATCGGCCGACCCCGACAGGCCCGAGGACCGGTGGGGCGCGGCCTACGAGACGGTCGTGATCCGCGACGCCGCGCCGCTCGCGGCCTACCCGTCGCGGGTCGAGGTGGGCGAGGTGATCGGGGAGGACAACCAGCGCCACCGGCGGGTCTTCGCGGCCGCGTTCGACTCGGGGCGCGTCTTCTCCTACAACCCGGAAGCGCGCCGCGTCGACGCCGTCATCACCACCGGGCGCGGGCCGCAGGCGCTCGCGTTCGACACGGGCTACGCCTGCGGCGACGAGAAGGAGCGCTGCGACTGCGCGCCGGGCAGCGACGGCTGCGAACCCTATTCCCTCATGTACATCGCGCATTTTACCGACTCGTACCTCGGCGTCGTCGACCTCGACCTGCGCAAAAACACGTCCGCATCGATGATCCTCACGGTGGGCACGCCGGTCCGGCCCCGGGAGTCCCAATGAAGCTGCGCGCCGCGGTCATCGCCCCTGCCTCCGTCCTGGTGCTCGCCGGGTGCGCCGAGGACCCCGAGCCGGTCGCCGTCGAGGCGCTGTCGCAGTCCGGCCAGAGCGCCTTCGTCTGCCTCGCCGTCGACCGGCCGGATCCGAGCGCGCCGGGCGTGGTGCGCTCGCTGCCGATCACGGACTGCGGCGACCGCATGGCCAAGTCGCCCAGCGACTTCGGCGTCGACGCGGCCAGCGGCGGCAAGGCCACGCTGCCGCACCTCTACGCCCTCGTGACGCAGACGTTGCGCGGCGAGGTCGCGGTCATCGACATGACCACCGAGAGCGCGCCGATCCTCGATCAGGACACGGGCACGCCCGGCGCGAGCTTCCTCCCGATCGGCGCGCAGCCGGTCGACATCATCGCGACGCCGGGCGGCACCGCGTCGTTCGTCGCCGTCGCCGAGCCGGGGCGCGCGGGCATCTTCGCGCTCCCGTCGGCGAAGGTGGTGCCGCGCACCGGCTGTCCGGTCCCGTCGCTCACCTCGTGGCCGGCGTGCTCGCTCCCTTCGGCGCCAGGCGAGGTGCTGCTCGCCTCCGATCCGCCGGATGCCGACGGCAAGCTGCGGGCCTCGTGCTCGGGCGCCTACGACGTCGAGCCGGCGAGCCCCGAGGACGCCGAGGCGGGCGGCGACGCCTGCGGCAGCGGGAGCGGCGACCTGAGCCAGGAGGGGCTCGGCCGACAGAAGCTCCTCGTGAGCATGCCCGAGCTCGGCGGCTTCGCCGTGATCGACGCGCAGACGCTCCTCCAGGACGAGCGGTACCAGGAGGGCGGGTTCGCGCCGTGCGAGGTGGAGCGGTGGGTCCCCCTCGAGGTCTCGCTGCCCCCCTCGCCGCCGGCCCCGGCGCCCGACGAGGCCCCGGACGGCCCCGCCGCGTGCGTCCAGCGGGAGACCGCGGCGAGCCCCGCGCAGGCGGTCGCGACGCCCCGGCCCGCGGGGCTCGCGCTCGCGGGCGACCGGCTGTTCATCGGCGATCTTGACGCGCCGGTGATCCACGTCGTCCATCTCCCGACGCCCTGCGCGCCGGCCGAGCTGCCCCCGCTCCTGCCCGCGTCGACGCTCGACCCCGAGCGCGTCGTCACGACGAGCCGCATCGCGGTGAGCCAGGCGCTGCCGCCCGACTTCCGCCGCTATCTCTACGCGGTCGACGCGGGCGACGGCAGCGTCATGGTCTTCGACGTCAGCGACGGCGCGTCCAGCCGGTCGCCGCTCGCGCGCCCCCATCCGGAGTGGAACCCGTTCCAGCCGCCCGATCGCATCCGGCTGACCGCGCCGGTCCGCGATCTCGCGATCGTCCATCGCGACGCCCCCGCCATCCTCCCCGCGACGGGCGTGGCGCCGGAGGGCCTCCGGTGCGATCCCGATCCGGACCTCAAGCAGTGCGACATCAACGTCGCCTCGTGCGACCTCGCGACGCTGTACCGCACGTCGGCGGGCCGCGACGCCGGCGCCGGCCCGCTCAAGCTCCGCGGCTCGTTCGCGTACCTCGCGCTCACGAACGGCCAGGTCGCGGTCGTCGACGTCGACGACCTCGACGCGGCCTGCCGCGGGCCCGAGCGGCAGAGCGCCCGCGCGGGCTGCGCCGGCGCGCCCGCCGGCGGCGATCCGCTCGAGACGAGCGGCGAGGTCTCCTGCAACGTCGTCCTCCCGCACGCGCTCCGCTCGGAGGACTACGTCGTGACGAACGACGCCACCGGCGTCCTCGAGCCCGGCGTGCGAGCCCTGCCGATCCTCTACGATCGCAGCGGCACGGTCGTGCAGCTCTCCGCGGACAGCCCGAAGATGCGCGCCACGCTCCCGCCCGAAGCGGAGGCGCCGGCGCTCGCGCTCGCGGTGGGCGCCCAGCGCGAGGCGATCGCGTCGGCCGACACCGGCGAGAGCGCGCTCGACGAGCAGGGGCTCGTGCTGAGGTCCGGCGAGCCGCAGCACGCGCTGGCGATGAACCTCGAGGACCCCCGCGTGCACCTCGTCAACGAGGCGTGGACGGTCACCTACGAGGGGACGCTCCCCGGCTTCGCGCGGACCTTCGTCCACTTCGACGAGGACGCCGCCGCCGTGAGGAGCGGCGACGCCCGCTTCTGCCGCCGCGGCGTGCAGAGCCGGGCCAGCGTCAGGGAGCAGCTGCTCGCCGCCGGCGCCCCCGAGGGCGAGGCCGACGCGCAGGCCGCCGAGCTCGCCGACTTCGTGCAGATCACGTCCGAGCTCCCGGGCGAGGACGCCGGCTACTGGGACGAGGTCGATCCGGCCGTGTGCTCGTTCGAGAGCTGCAACGCGAAGTACGGCAGCGTCATCACGTCGCGCCCGGGGCTCCGCGTCGCCGAGGCCTACGAGGACCGCCTCGCGCTCGAGTCGCGCGATCCCGCGGTCGACGAGGTCGCGTTCGCGGCGTGCTGCTTCCCCGGCGAGGTGCAGCTCGACGTCCGCCCGGCGCGCCAGTGGGTGGTCCGGAGCAACGCGGCCGGCTTCCTGCACCGCGTGATCGCCGATCCCGAAACGGGCAGGTGCCGCAACTCGTGCGACGCGCGCCTCGCGCGGCTCAACGGGCGCGTCGCGCACACGCTCGTCGACGGGCGGGTGACCGACGGCGCGCCGGGCGCGTTCGTCAACCCGATGTTCCGCTTCGCCATCACGGGCGGCGTGCCCGAGCAGGACATGCAGTTCCGCTTCACCACCCAGGGGGCGTTCAACCCCCTCTTCGTCAACCTCGTCAGGAACGAGGTGGAGCTCCAGCCCCAGGCCATCCGGCCCGTCCCGGCGACCGGGGAGATCGCCGTCACCGACGGCTCGTTCGAGGGCCTGATCCTGCTCGGCGGAAACGGCGCCGAGGTCGTGCGCCAGTTCCACTGAGCTGGTCGCCGAGCCCGCGCGCCATTCCGATTTCTGCGCCAATTTTTCCACGAAAACCGCGGGAACAACGCGCTGCGAACGCGCGAGTCCCGCGTAGACCTCACCGGGCGTCGCGGTTACAACCCCGCCGATGCAACTGTCCGAGCAGCCCGCGGCCAGGAAGAAGCTCACGCCGGTGATGCGCCAGTACGAGGACGCGAAGGCGCTCCACCCGGACGCGATCCTCTTCTTCCGGATGGGCGACTTCTACGAGATGTTCAACGACGACGCGGTCCTCGTGTCGCGCGCGCTGAACCTGACGCTCACGAGCCGCAACAAGGGGGAGCCCGAGGAGGTCCCCATGGCCGGCGTCCCGCACCACGCGGCGCACGGGTACATCGCGCGGCTCCTCGCGCTCGGCCACAAGGTGGCGATCTGCGAGCAGTGCGGGGATCCGTCGAAGATCAAGGGGCTCGTGCCGCGGCAGGTGGTGCGCGTCGTCACGCCGGGGCTCGTGACCGAGACCGAGCAGCTCGACGCGCGCGCCAACCACTACCTCGCGGCCGTCGACGGCGGCGGCGCGCCGCGGGGCGACGCGGGCGAGGCCGGCGCGGCGGGCGGGCCGTACGGCCTCTCGCTGCTCGATCTCTCGACGGGCGAGCTCTCGGCCACCTCGGTCCCGGACGCCGCGACGCTGCTCGCGGAGCTCTCCCGGGCGGATCCGCGCGAGGCGCTGATCGCCCGGGATCTGCCGGACATCCGCGCGGCCGCGACCTCGCTCTCCTGCCGCGCGGCGCTGCGCGACGACGACGAGCTCGACAGCGCGGACGTCGCGTCGATCCTCGACGACGCCGCGATCGAGCCGATCTCGGCCGCGGCGCTGGCCGAGCACCCGCTCCCGGCGGTGCGCGCGGCGGCGCGGGCGCTGCGCTTCGCGCGCCGCTGCAGCCCCGGCGCGCGCATCCCGGTGCGGCGCATCGCCCCGCACGACACCTCGGGCACGCTGCGCATCGACGAGACGGCCCAGGCGCACCTGGAGCTCGCGCGGGCCGCCGACGGCGGCCGCCGCGGCACGCTGCTCGACGTCATCGACTGCACGGTCACCCCGGGCGGCGCCCGGCTCCTGCGCCGCCGCCTGCTCACGCCGCTCGCCGATGTGGCGGCCATCCGCCGCCGCCTCGACGAGGTGGAGCTCTTCGTCGCGAACCCGCGCGCCCGCGGCGAGCTGCGCGAGGCGCTCGGCGGCGTCGGCGACCTCGAGCGCCTCAGCGTCCGCGCGCTCCTCGGCGAGGCCACGCCGCGCGACCTCGGCTGCCTGCGCGACGGCCTCGCGGCGGCCCCCGCGGCGGTCGCCGCGGTCCGGTCGATCCCCGACCTCGGCGACGGGGGCGCGGCGCCGCTGCTCGCCGAGGCGGCGGCCGTGGACGTCGCCGCCGACGTCTGCGCCGAGCTCGCCGCCGCGCTCATCGAGCGGCCGCCGCCGAACGCGCGCGAGGGCGGCATCTTCCGCGAGGGCTACGACAAGGAGCTCGACGAGGCGCGCGCCGTGGAGAAGAACGCGACCGAGCTCATCCTCGCGCTCGAGGCGAAGCTGCGCTCGCAGACGGGCGCGCCGTCGCTCCGGGTCAAGTACACGCGCGTCTTCGGCTGGTACATCGAGGTGACGCGCGCGCACGTCGCCAAGGTCCCGGACAGCTTCCGCCGCAAGCAGACCGTCGCGACCGGCGAGCGCTACACGAGCGACGAGCTCGACGAGCTCGCCGACAAGATCGAGCACGCCGGGGCGCGCGCGCTGGAGCGCGAGGCCTCGCTCTTCGATCGGCTGCGCGGCCTCGTGGCGAAGAGCGAGGGCCGCCTCCGCGCCCTCGCGCGCAGGCTGGCGGCGTGGGACGTCGCCGCCGCCCTCGCCGACGTCGCCCACCGCAACGACTACGTGCGGCCGCACGTCACGGCCGGCGAGGCGATCGCGATCCGCGACGGCCGCCACCCCGTGGTCGAGCGCTACGCGGCCGCGGGGCACTTCGTGCCGAACGACACCCGCCTCGATCTGTCGGGCGAGCGGCTGTGGCTGATCACGGGCCCCAACATGGCCGGCAAGTCGACGCTCATGCGCCAGGTCGCGCTGATCGTGGTGCTCGCGCAGATGGGCAGCTACGTGCCGGCGCGCGAGGCCGAGATCGGCCTCGTCGACCGGATCCTCTCGCGTGTGGGCGCGAGCGACAACGTCGCGCGGGGCGAGAGCACGTTCATGGTCGAGATGCGGGAGACGGCCGAGATCCTCCGCGACGCCACGCGGCGCTCGCTGGTGATCCTCGACGAGATCGGCCGGGGCACGAGCACGTACGACGGCCTCGCGATCGCGTGGGCGGTGGCCGAGCACCTGTTCGACGCGATCGGCTGCCGCGCCCTGTTCGCGACGCACTACCACGAGCTGACGGAGCTCTCGGCGCGCGCGCCGGGCATCGCGAACTACTCGGTCGCCGCGCGCGAGCACGGCGACGACGTGATCTTCCTGCACAAGCTCGAGCCTGGCCCCGCGAGCCGCAGCTACGGCGTGGCGGTCGCGCGGCTCGCGGGCGTGCCCGAGGGCGTGCTCGCGCGCGCCCGCGCGATCCTCGCGACGCTGGAGTCGGGCGCCGCGCTGCCGGGCGGCAAGCACGCCTCGCTCCGCGGCCGCACGCGCGGCGGCGCCGCGCAGCTCGACCTGTTCGTCCCGGCGCAGGCCGCCGTGACGCCGGAGCAGTCGGCCGTCCTCGAGACCCTCCGCTCCGTGGACGTCGATCGGCTCGCGCCGCTCGACGCGCTGCGGCTCGTGGCGAAGCTGAAGGGGCTGCTCGGCGGCGCCGGCAAATGACCGCGGCGGCCGGCCGCGGCGGGGCCGCGCCTCAGTCCGGCGCCGCGATCTCCCGGAGCTCGGTGCCTCCCGCGTACGCGTAGCTCACGAACGAGTCGAACCCCGTGACGAGCAGCCCCACCGGCGCGGAAGCCGCGATCCGGTGCACGCCGTCGCGCTGCCGCCCGGGCCGCACGTTGTCCGGCGCCGGCAGCGTCGGATCGATCGACGCGAAGCTCAGCTGGCAGCGGTAGACGACGAACGGCGGCGCGCCGCCCCCGCGCTGCTCGTCGGTGAGCCCGTCGGCGGGCGCGATCTCGCACTCCTCCGGCCCGAGCGCCACGCCGTCGAGCCGCACCACGGCGGACGGCGGCGCGATCACCGAGATGAAGTCGAACGCGTACTTGTCCGGCGTCAGGAACACGTAATCCTGCCGGAACTGCTCGATCGGCGGCAGGATGACGAGGCTCGGGTCTCCGCCCGGCAGCCCCTGCCGCACCCCGGTCGCGTTCTGGCTGGCCATGATCTGCGACACGATGACCGGCTCGGAGCTGTCGATCACGAAGTCGCCCCACGCCATCACCTCGTGGAACTCGCCCTGCGACGACAGCGTGATCCGGTCGTCCGGCGGCGGCAGCGTCGTCGTGATCGCGGCGCCCTTGCTGCTCACGGCCACGATCCTGACGAACTCCGGCTCGGGCACGACCTCGATCTGCGCGCCGGCCTGCTTCACCGTCTGCGATCGGTTCGGCGTGTGCGGCACGGCGAAGCGCTTGCCGGTCGCGCGGATCGGGTCGAGCTGGTCCTCCAGGTGATCGGCGCAGCAGCGCCGATCCGCGAGCTTCGGGAAGTGGGGCGCGTCCGAGGCCTCGCCGCCGGTGAAGACCGCGATCGGCTGGTCGGCCCTGATGACCGAGCCGGTGAAGTCCTCGTTGAACCCGCCGGTCTCCAGGTTGAGCACGTCGAACGCGCCGAGCTTGACCTCGATCGACCCGCCCGGCTGCGTCTCCGGGACCGGCCCGCCGCCGACGATCTTCGCCGTCGTCGTCACCTGCACCGTGGTCTGCTCGCGCGTCCCGACGATGGTCAAGAACGCCCGCAGATCGGTCGGGTTCAGCGGATCGAAGTTCGTGTCCGGATCGTCCGTGCTCGCGATGGTCTGCGGCCAGCCGGCGACCACGTACGCCGTCGACAGCGCGCCCGGGCTGTACGTCAGCGCCTCGCGCGGCTTCAGGAGCGAGGCGTCGTTGGAGAACACGTTGACGTTCTCCAGCGGGTTGAACTGATAGGCGACGACGGGAAACTTCGAGGTGATCTTGTACGCGTGCCGCGTGAGCGCCGTGTGCGTGCCCGCGTTGTACTCGCCCTCCGGGCTGCCATCGACCTCGCGCGGCCCGAGCTTGAACACCTGGAGATAGAGCGGCGCGATCAGCGCGCTCGCGATCTCCACCGGGGCGGGCGGATCGCCCGGCGCGCCGTCGTCCTGGAAGATGTGGATCTCGTTGGGCACGTCCGGCTGCGGGTTCGAGATCACCACCGCGAACTGCTGCGCCGCCGCGTTGCTGGTCGCGTCGATCAGCGCGTTGTCCAGATCGACCGCCCAGTACTCGCACCCCACGTTGCTCCGCTCGAGCTCGGCGGCCGCGCAGAGGTGGAGGCAGCCGCCGCCGCGGCACGCCTCGCCGGCGTCCGGATCGCACGTCTCGAGCACGCCGCCGAAGCTGCCGTCCGGCGCGCACGTCACGACGTCCTGCCCTCGGCACGACGTCACGCCGGGCACGCACTCCCTGCACCCGAGGTCGATCGACGCGCACACGAGCCCCTGCGCGGCGCAGTCCTCGAGCGTCACCCACGCCGGCCCGGCCGCGGTCTCCTCGCAGCGCGAGAGCTCCGCGCCGCACCGCACCTCGCCGGCCGTGCACGGCGGAGGCGGCGGCGGCTCGTCCGGGATCTCGCCCCACCGGACGCCGCTGTCGAAGCAGCTCGGCGCGAGCCCGAGCGCCGCGGCGGCGAGGAGGGCGGCGGCCGCCGCGCGCCGCGGGCGGGCGCGGCGCCGGGACCTGCGGGATCGCGTCGTGGGGAGCGGCTCGCTCCTGCGGGATCGCGTCGGGGGGAGCGGCTCGCTCATCACAGGTGCGCGCTGAAGCTGTCGAGGGAGTAGGCCGCCATCCCTTGGGGCGTGAGCTGCCGGTAGACGAGCTTGCCGTAATCGAAGCCGTCGATCCGCGCCCCGTACACGCCGATCGTGACCGGCCCCGGCGGCAGCGCGCCGTGATCGAGCCCGAGCTGCCGGATGTCGGGCAGCTCGACGGCGTGCGACCCGGCGGGCACGGCCACGGTCCACCGGATGAGGCCGCTGCCGCTCGCGATGTCGTAGACGCTGAGGTCGACGGGCGCGCCCGCGGCGAACGAGGTCGCGAGGTGCGCGCCGTCCCAGGCGCCGTTCTGCGCCGGCGTCTCCAGGGTCGGAACGCCCACGAAGTCGCCGATGCGCACCGGCGCGCTCGTGGTGGTCGAGAGCGCGCGGCCGACGACGGACAGCGGCGCGAGCCCGGCCTGGCCGGTGACGGCGCGCGCCGACGAGTGGTAGCTCGCCCCGAGCAGATCGCGGTTGAGCGGCGGGACGCCCACGAACGACAGCCCCCCGTCGAACGGGATCAGCGGGCTCTGGGCGCCGGTGGGCAGCGTGGCGAACCCGTCGTTGCCGATCATCAAGGACACGTTCGCCTTGATCCGGTCCGGCCCCTTCGGCCCCTTCGCGGGCGCGGTGACCTCCATCGTGAGGGCGTGATCGAGCGGCTGATCGATCCGCACGAACACGTCCGTCGTCACCCGGTTCGGGAGCAGCGGGATCCCGCGGACGATCCCCATCGCGTACGCGGTGAAGCGGGGCGGGTCCGTCGAGCGATCCTCGACGCCCGCGAGCGCGTAGATCGAGCGGTTGCCGGGCGCGAGGTACATCGTGAACCCGTGCCCGAGCTCTCCCGGCGTGTCCGGGGTGATCGCCTGGTACTCGGGCGGCAGCTGGAAGGTCGCGAGCGGGTCGGCCCCCGTCGTGAACACGTACGCCGCCTTGCGCTCGGTCTCGCGCTGCGGGCTCGGGATGTTGCCCCACGCGACGGCCCCGGGGTCCAGCGCCGTGTCCCAGACGAGCTCGCCGTCGAGCACGGCCGCGCTGCCCACCTTGCCGCCGACGGGCGGGGGCGGATCGCCGGAGGCGCCGCAGGCGGGCGTGAGCACCGGGTCCAGGTACACGGTCACCGTGTCGACCGGCACGGAGGCGAACGAGATCGGGCTGTGGCACGTCGCGGCGACGGTGACGGTCCGCGGGGCGTCGAGCGAGGCGTCCTCGAACACGGCCACGCCGGACGCGTCGGCCTCGCCGAGGAGCGCGGACGAGAGGCTGCTGCCCACGACCACGCGCGCGCCCCGGATCGGGTCGCCGGTGAAGTTGTTGTAGACGAGGACCTTGAGCCGTCCGGCGAGGGGGCCGCCGCTGAGCCCGCCCTTGTAGCCGTTCTGGCTGTCCTCGTAGGTGTAGCCGTCGAGCACGAGGATCGTCTCGTCGCCGGTCGTCACCGAGATCGTCTTCGCGCCGGGCGTGCCCTGGGGCACGGTGCAGGCGAGCCGGGTCGGCTCGAGGACGGCGAGCGACGTGCAGGGCTTCTGACCGATCCTGGCGACGGTCGTCGCGTCCCAGCGCGTGCCTTGCCCGATGAGCTCGATCGTCGTGCCGCCCGAGATGGGCCCGCTCGACGGCGACGCGTAGAGCGCGTCGTAGACGTAGCCGCCCGGCAGCGATCGTCGGGTCGATGCGTCGTCGCCGTTCTGCGCCGCGAGCTCCACCGGCCCGGCTGCGCCCGGCGGCGCCACCACCTGGACCCGGCTGGGATCGATCGGCACGATCGCGGACGGATCGACCTCGACGTCGCCGAACCAGACGCGGACCTTGGAGCTGAAGCCGTTTCCGTGGAGCAGGACGCGCTGGCCCCCGTTGAACGGGCCGTGCGTCGGGTCCGCGCCGAGCAGGGCGTGCGGATCGGCGTCCGGGAGCCCGGTGCTGGCCGACGAGGACGTGGTCTGCGGATCCACCCCGAAGTCGCCGCCGCTGCCCCCGTCGCCGTCGGTCTGCCGGCGGATGCCGCTCGGGGCCGTGGCGACGCAGGCGGAGACGACCGCGAGGCCTGCGCAGAGCGGGGCGAAGCGTGCAGAAAGGAAGCGTCGTGACGCGGTTCGCACGCGCCGAGTGTACGCCATCGTGGATGCCGGGACACGGCGCGCCGCGGCCCGCGGCGCAGCGGTTTCGTGCCGCGCCGCGGCCTCACGCGCATCCCGGCCACGTCGGATTCATGCGGGACGACGCGCGCTCGCGGGGGCGCGCTCGCCGAACGGCGCTTGGCCGTTGATAACCCCGCGTAACCTTGCATAAATGCTCGAAAATATCGGCCCCGTGTTGACCGCCGCCTCCGCTTGACAAGCGCGGCGCATCGGGGTAGCAAACCGCCCCCTTCTCACGGTCTCGTGACGAGGGGGACAGCGGCGGTCGAATCCTCGCTGTCGCTGCGACGAAATCCACACGCTCTCCTGGCACCCACGGCATTCCGCGGCCCGGTGCCCCATCGGCTCGGACGCTCCTGTCCGTGCGTGGGGTTGGCGGCGGGAGGGGGAGCGGCGGACCAACCGAAAGGACACAGCCGTGACCGATACAAGCATCTCCGCATCCGCCCCGGCGGCCGACACCATGCAGGCCGTTGCCCCCCAGCCGGGGGATTTCCCGCTCCCGCTCCGCTCGCTGCTCGACGCGGGCGTGCACTTCGGCCACCAGACGAAGCGCTGGAACCCGAAGATGCGGCCGTTCATCTACGGCGCGCGCAACGGCATCCACATCATCGACCTCGACCAGACGACGCGGCTCTTCAAGCGCGCGTACGACTTCCTGACCGACGCCGTCGGCCGCGGCGGCCACGTGCTGTTCGTCGGCACGAAGCGCCAGGCGCAGGACATCGTGCAGGAGGAGGCCCGCCGGGCCGGCATGTACTTCGTCACGAACCGCTGGCTCGGCGGCACGCTGACGAACTTCCGGACGATCAAGCAGGGCCTCGATCGCCTCCGCACCCTCGAGCGCATGAAGGAGGACGGGACCTACGAGCAGCTGCTCAAGAAGGAGGTCGTCCGCCTCGAGAAGGAGCGCGAGCGGCTCGAGAAGTACCTCGGCGGCCTCAAGGGCATGGGCGGCCTGCCGGCGGCGATCTTCGTGATCGATCCGCACCAGGAGTCGATCGCGATCAGCGAGGCGCGCAAGCTGAACGTCCCGGTCGTGGCCATCACGGACACGAACTGCGACCCGGATCTCGTCGACTTCGTGATCCCTGGCAACGACGACGCCATCCGCTCGATCCGGCTGATCACGGCGCGCGTCGCGGACGCGTGCGTCGAGGGCGCGCAGCGCCGCAAGGACCACGGCGAGGGCGCGCACGGCTCGCAGCCCCCGGCCGGCGGCCGCGGCCAGCGCGACGAGATCAACGTCTACCAGGGCGGCCGCGGCGGCCGCGGCGGTCCGCGCCAGCAGCAGGCGTCGTAGCGCGGCGCGAGCCGCATCGGAGAGCGGCCCGGCGCTCGGGCGGCGGGGTGACGGCGTCGCCTCCCGCCCGGAGCGGTGGGGACCGCGGGAGCGCGGAGGGCGCGGGGACAGAAATGAAAATTTCACGCCTCTGCGCCTTCTGTGCCTCTGCGGTCCGGCGGCTCGTCGCGCGGGCCCTCGTGGTTACCAGTCTGAAGTGCGATGAAGAGGGGCCGCTCGGCGCGGCCTCTTCCTATCTAGGTTGAAGGAGAAAGAGCCATGGCCGGCATCAATGCGCAGGCGATCAAGGAGCTTCGTGAGCGTACCCAGGCGGGGATGAGCGACTGCAAGAGCGCCCTCACGGAGGCCGAGGGCGACATGGAGAAGGCGGTCGAGATCATCCTGAAGAAGGGTCTCGCGAAGAGCGCCAAGCGGGCCGGTGCGTCCGCCACCGAGGGCGAGGTTCGCGCGGTGGTCGCGGCCGATCGGCGGAGCGCGACGATGGTCGAGGTCAACATCCAGACGGACTTCGCCGCTCGCAACGACGCGTTTCGGCAGTTCGTCGGCGACGTGCTCGCCGCGGCCGAGAAGGCGGCCGACGGCGCGGACGTCGCGCAGCTCTCGATCGGCGGCAAGCCGGTCGCCGACGTCGCGACGGAGCTGACGGCGCGCATCGGCGAGAAGATCGCGGTGCGCCGGTGGGATCGGGTGTCGGTCCCCGAGGGCAAGCACGGCGTCGCGCACGCCTACGTGCACCTCGGCGGCAAGATCGGCGTGCTCGTGGCGGTCGAGACCTCGAGCCAGGCGGTGGCGGAGCACCCCGAGGTCCAGAAGTTCGTCGAGGACACGGCGATGCAGGCGGCCGCGATGAGCCCGCTGGTCCTCCGCCGCGACGAGGTCTCGGAGGAGCTGAAGGCGAAGCAGAAGGAGATCTTCGAGGCGCAGCTCCGCGAGGATCCGAAGCCGAAGCCGGAGGCGGCGTGGCCGAAGATCATCGAGGGCAAGTTCAACAAGTGGTTCTCGGAGGTCGCGCTGATCGAGCAGGAGTCGGTGGAGGCGGCGTCGCGCGGCGTGGCCGGCCAGACGATCGACAAGCTGCGCGAGGCGGCCGCGAAGGCGGCCGGCGGCGAGGTCAAGCTCACGCGCTTCGTGCGGTACGAGCGCGGCGAGGGCATCGCCAAGAAAGAGGACGACTTCGCCGCCGAGGTGGCGAAGATGGCCGCGAGCTGACGCGGTCCGATGGGGGGGCGCCTCGCCGCCGTCTCGATCGATCTCGACGAGGTCCCGAACTACTTCGCCATCCACGGGCTCGCCGTCCCGGAGCGCTCCGGGGCGGCGGCCTCGCTGAGCGCCGTCTATGACACGGCGCTGCCGCGCATCGCGGCCTTCGCCGCCTCCTACGGCATCCCTGTCACGCTGTTCGCGATCGGCCGCGATCTCGCGCGCCCCGCGAGCGCGGCGGCCTTGCGCGCGCTGAGCGACGCGGGCCACGCGGTCGAGAACCACTCGTACACGCACCGGTACGACCTCTCGCGGCTCCCGCGCCCCGCGATCGCGGCCGACGTCCTCTTGGGCGCCGAGGCGATCGCGGAGGCGGTCGGCCGGCGACCCACGGGCTTCCGCGCGCCGGGGTACACGGTGAGCGACGCGCTGTTCGACGCGCTCGACGCGGTCGGGGTCGCGTTCGACTCGTCGGTGTTCCCGTGCCCGCCGTACTACGCGGCGAAGGCGCTCGCGATGGGGGTGCAGCGCGCGAAGGGGAGGGGATCGGCGGCGATCCTCGACACCCCGCGGGTGCTCGCGGCGCCGCGGCGGCCGTACCGGCCTGGGCGGCCGTGGTACCGGCGCGGCGGGCGGCGCTTCGTCGAGCTGCCGATCCAGGTGACGCCGGGGGTGCGGCTGCCGGTGACCGGGACGAGCGTGGCGCTCGCGGGGCCGACGGGGGCGAGGTGGCTGGCGCGCGCCTGCGCCGGGGAGGCGCTCGTCAACCTGGAGCTGCACGGGATGGACTTCCTCGACCGGGGGGACGGCCTCGAGGCGCTCGCGGCGTACCAGCCGGAGCTCCGGGTGCCGCTCGGCAGGCGGATGGAGGCGCTGGGGGCATTCGTCGAGGAGACCGCGCGGGGTGGAGCGAGGTTCGTGCGGCTGGACGAGGCGGCGGGGGAGCGCGGGCTCGTGGAGTGATCCGCGACCCGAACCGATGGCGCCGTGCGCGGCGTCCAGCCTCGGCTCGTCTTACCTCGACCGCTTCAGCTCGCGACGAGCCGCCTCGCGACGACCATCCCGAGGACGCCGGCGAGCAGGCAGCCGACCAGCGTGATCGCGATGTTGACGAGCCCCGCCGCCACCGACTTGTCGTGGATGAGCCTGATCGTCTCGTTGTTGAAGCTCGAATACGTGGTGAAGCCGCCCATGACGCCGGTGCTCAGGCCGAGCCGGAGCGTCGGCGACAGGAGCTCCGTCGTCGCGGCGACCTCGCCGATCGCGCCGAGCAAGAACGACCCGAGCACGTTGACGGCGAGCGTCCCGTACGGGAAACCGGCGCCGAAGCACTCCTCGCACCACCTCGACAGCGCGTAGCGGGCCAGCGTTCCCGCCGCGCCGCCGAGCCCGATCCAGAACCACCGATCCATTCGCTTCACTCTATCGCGCCCTTAGCGCTCGTAGCGCTCGGCGGGTGCTCCCTTGCTTCTTCCCGGCCGCTGGCCCAAGGCTCGGCGGGTGAAGCGCCGCTTCAACACGACCGGCCCCTGCCGCCCTGATCTCCACTACATGATCCCGGCCGACAGCCGGCTGCCCGAGGTCCCCGGCCTCGTCGAGCAGATGGGCTACTTCGTCGTCCACGCCCCCCGGCAGACCGGCAAGACCACCGCCCTGCGCGCCGTCGCCGAGCGGCTCACCGCCTCGGGCCGGCACGCCGCCGTCCTCTTCTCCTGCGAAGAGGGAAGCGCAGCAGGCGATGACTACGGCTCCGCTCAGCGCGCCGTCCTGCGCGAGCTCGCGCGCGCCGCGCAGATTGCCCTGCCGCCCGAGCTCCAGCCGCCGCCGTTCTCGCTCGAGGGCGACGAGGGCCTCCTCTCCGCGGCGCTCACCGCGTGGGCGCGCGCCTGCCCGCGCCCGCTCGTCCTCATCTTCGACGAGATCGACTCCCTCCGCGGCCAGGGCCTCCTCAGCATCTTGCGCCAGCTCCGCGCCGGCTTCCCCAGCCGTCCCGACCACTTCCCCGCCTCGGTCATCCTCTGCGGCCTGCGCGACGTCCGCGACTACAAGGTCGCGAGCGGCGGACATCCCGAGCGCCTCGGCACCGCGAGCCCGTTCAACATCAAGCTCGAGTCCTTACGGCTCGGAGACTTCTCCGAGGAAGAGCTGCGCGCGCTCTATGCCCAGCACACCGAGGACACCGGCCAGGTCTTCCTCGACGCCGCGCTCGCCCGCGCGTTCGAGCTCACCGCTGGCCAGCCCTGGCTGGTCAACGCGCTCGGCCGCGAGATCGTCGAGAAGCTGGCCGTTGCGCCCCGCGAGGCGATCACGCGGGCGCACGTCGAGCAGGCCAAGGAGCGCCTCATCCTGGAGCGCGCCACCCACCTCGACTCGCTCGTCAGCAAGCTCGCCGAGCCGCGCGTCCGCCGCGTGCTCGAGCCCATGCTGGCGGGGACGTACGCGGGCGGCGGCGACACCTACGACGACGACGCCTCCTACGTCCGCGATCTCGGCCTCGTGGCCCAGGGCAAGCCGCTGCGCGTGGCGAACCCGATCTACCGCGAGGTGATCGCCCGCGTCCTCTCGTCGTCGGCCGAGGAGCGGATCGACGCCCCGCCCGAGCGCTTCCGCCTGTCCGACGGCCGCCTCGCCTTCCGGCGCCTGCTCCGCGCGTTCGCCGCGTTCTGGCACGAGAATGGCGAGGTGCTCGCCTCCGGGATGCCGTACCCCGAGGTCGCCCCACAGCTCGTCCTGATGGCCTTCCTGCAACGCGCGGTCAATGGCGGCGGCTTCATCGATCGCGAGTACGGCGTCGGTCGAGGGCGCATCGATCTGCTCGTCCGCTTTCCGTACCGCAAGCCCGACGGATCCCGGGCCGTCCAGCGCCGCGCGCTCGAGCTCAAGGTGTGGCGCAAGGGCCAGAAGGACCCGCTCCGCGAGGGCCTCGCCCAGCTCGACGAGTACCTCGCGCGCCTGCGGCTGAGCCGCGGGACACTCGTGATCTTCGACGCCCGCGGGCGCCTCGCTCGGAGCGAGCCCCGCTTCGGCGAAGCCACCACGCCCCGCGGCCGCCGCGTCGCCGTGCTTCGCCTGTAGTAGCCGCGCCGCGGCGCTCCGCCTGGAGCGGCACCGCCGCGCCGCGATCCGCCCTCTACTCCGCCGCCTTCCGGAACTCGATCACCTGGCCGCCGTCGCCGTTCGTGCTGTCCGCGAGCGCCGGCCGGTTCACGCGCGACACCTTCTCCGGCGCCACCCCCGCCGCCGCGATGAACTGGCGCGCCTGCTCGTTGTCGCCCGACGCCAGCTCGTCCGGCGTCCCCGACGCGACCACCCGCCCCTGGATCACGAGGAACGCCTGGTGCGCGATGCGGAACGTGCTCGCCATGTCATGCGAGATCACCACGCTCGTCACCTTGAAGCGCGCCCGCGTCTCCTCGATCAGGTCGTCGACCATCCGGCTCGTCAGCGGATCGAGCCCGCTCGTCGGCTCGTCGTAGATGAGGATCTCGGGCTCGAGCATCAGCGCGCGCGCCAGCCCCACGCGCTTGCGCTGCCCGCCGGACAGCTCCGACGGCATCCGGTCCTCCTTGTTCTCCAGGCCGAGCGAGTTCAGCATCCCCACGACCTTGTCGCGGATGTCCCGCTTCGACATGTGCTTCCGGTGCTCGCGCAGCGGGAACGCCACGTTGTCGAAGATCGTGAGCGAGTCGAGCAGCGCCGCGTACTGGAACACCATCCCGAACCGCTGGCGCATCCGGTTCATCTCGTAGTCGCCGAGCGCGCCCATATCGACGCCGTCGACCCAGATGTGCCCGGTGGTCGGCCGCTCCAGGCCGATGAGCAGACGGAGCAGCGTGGTCTTGCCCGCGCCGGACCCGCCGATGATCACCGCGGTCTCGGTCCGCTTGAGGTGCATGGTGATGCCGTGCAGCACCTTCGTCGGTCCGAAGGACTTCTTGATGTCGTCGACGAAGAGGTGGTCCCCAGGCTCCCACCCCGGCGGCATCGCGCCCCCCGGCTGCGCCCCGGAGGCGGCCCCGTCCTGGGGGGGCTGGCTGGGAGGCCTTCTCCACATCGGCGCACTACGGTACCACGGACGAGGTCCCGTACGACCCCGATCGCCTTGCAATCCAGTAAGGGGCAGCACGCGCTTGACGCGGCAGGGCGCGGGGCGGAAACGTTGCTCATGACCGACGACATCCTCAAAGCAGCCCTCGACACGGCCGAGGCCAAGACCGACAAGGATGGCTGGGCCGAGCTCCCGGAAGGGCGCGTGCTCACGCTCTACGCCGCCCACGAGGGCGTGTCGCTCCCGGTGACCAAGATCGAGGCGGTCCTCAGCGTGGGCGGGCTCCTCAAGGCGCGCAGCACCAAGGGCGAGACCTTCGTGCTCGCGCTGAAGGACGTGTTCGCCATCGCCCTCGACGGCGGCGGCAAGGGAGCCCAGGCCAGGAAGGCCGGCTTCCTCGGCTGACCGCGGCGCCCCCGATGGCCAGATCGCCGAGAGCGGGAGGAGGTCCTGCGGCGCGCTCCGCCGAGCGGGCCGTCGACCTCGCGCTCGCCGAGCTCGAGCGCAGGTTCGGCCTGGGCCGCAGCCTCGCCGCCCCGGGGTGGGTCCGCGAGCGGGTCCTCGCCGTGCTCAGCGGCGTGGCCGCGCGGCACGGCGTGTCCCCGTTCGCGGCCGCCGAGCGCCTGCACGAGGACAGGGAGGCCGTCGAGGGCATCGTCAGCGCGCTCCGCGTCGGCGAGACGCGGTTCTACCGCGATCCGATCATCTGGGAGGCCATCGCCACCGCGGTGCTGCCGAAGATCCCGCCCGACGTCCCCATCGCCGGCCTCTCGGCCGGCTGCAGCACCGGCGAGGAGGCCTATACCCTCGGGATGGTCCTCGCCAGCGCCGGCCGCCGCTTCAGCGTGCTCGGGGTCGACCGCGCCGCCCCGGCCATCGACGCGGCGCGCGAGGCCGTTTACTCGGCCGAGGCCGCCGACCAGCTCCCGCCGCCCTTGCTTCAGCGCTATTGTGAGCAGAAGGGCGGCGCGCTCCACGTCGGCCAGAAGCTCCGTGAGGTCGTCTCCTTCGAGGTCTGCGATCTGGTCCACGCCGTGCCGAGCGGCGGCTTCCAGATCATCTTCTTCAAGAACGTCCTCCTGTACCTCGCAGAGCCCGCGGGCGACGCGGTGGCCCGCCGCCTCGCCGCCGAGCTCGGCCCCGGCGGGCTCCTCTTCTCCGCCGCGAGCGAGGCGCCGCGCCTCTGCGGCGCCGGCCTCACCCCCGTCCGGGTGAACGCCCACGTCACCGCCTTCCGCGCCCCGGGCACCTGAGAAAGCGAAAGCCCTCCGCATGAGCGTCGATCTCTCCCCCACGTCCAGGCCCAGCGGGCTCGCCGAGCTCCGCGCCGCCTACGCGCGCGAGCGCGCCGGGCTCGACCGCGCCGTGCCGAGCGGCCCCACCCCGGCCGCGGATCCCTCCGCGCTCGGGGTCGCCCTCGGCCGGCGCCACGCGCGCCTGCTCGACGATCTCCTGACGCGCCTCTTCCACCTCTTGCGCGAGTCCGGCTCCCCGAGCCGCGCCGCGTGGGACGCGGTCGCGATCGCCGGGGTCGGCGGCTACGGCCGCGGCGCCGTCGCGCTGCGGAGCGACCTCGACGTGCGCATCCTCGCCCGCGACGCCCAGCGCGCCAGCGCCATCGCGGACGCGCTGCTCTACCCGCTCTGGGACATGGGGGTCACCGTGGGGCACCAGGTCGTCACCATCGACGACCTCGTCGAGGGCGCGCGCGAGGACCTGCCCACCGCGACCAGCCTGCTCGACTGGCGGCACGTCGTCGGCGACGCGTCGCTCTCCGAGTCGCTGTGGCAGCGCGCCGCCGCGGGCCTGTTCGCGCACTCGGAGCTGCCCCGCTTCATCGAGCGGCTCGGCAAGGAGATCGCGCAGCGCCACGAGCGCTTCGGCGGCTCGGTCTACCTCCTGGAGCCGGACGTGAAGAACGGCGCCGGCGGGCTGCGCGACCTCGACGTCGCCCGCTGGGCGGCGAAGGCGCGCTACGGCGTCGGCGAGTTCGCCGCCCTGGTCCGCTTCGGCGCGCTCGTCGCCCGCGAGGCGGAGGAGATCCAGGGCGCCGCCGAGATGCTCTGGCGCATCCGCAACCTCCTCCACGCCCACTCCGGCCGGCGGACCGACCGGCTGACGTTCGACGAGCAGGAGCTCGTCGCCGGCGTGCTCGGCTACAACGAGGCGGCCGAGGTCGCCCGCAAGGCCGCGCCGCCCGCCGACGAGCCCTCGGTGTCGCCCGAGGCGATCGAGCGGATGATGAGCGATTACTACCGGAGCGCCCGGACCATCTCGCGCGCCCTCGACATGATCGTATCGCGCGCCACGCCGACGCTCACGCGGCGCCGCCGCCGCGACGAGGACCTCGGCGGCGGCATCCGCCTGTTCGACGGCTGCATCACGATGAGCGATCCGGATCTGCTCCGGACCGATCCGCCGATCGCGCTGCGGCTCGTGGCCGCGGCCGTCGAGCGCGGCGTCCCGCTCCTGCCCTACGCGCGCGGGGCGATCGTCCGCGCCGCCGGCGACGCGGCGTTCTGCGCGGCGCTGCGCGAGAGCGCCGAGGCCGCCGCGCTGTTCCGGACCCTCGTGGCCACGTGCAAGGAGACGGCGCTCCAGAGCGGCTCGGTCGTCCGCGAGCTGCACGACCTCGGCCTCCTGCTCGCGATGATCCCCGAGTTCTCGCCGGTCGTCGGGCGCGTCCACCACGACGTCTACCACGTGTACACGGTCGACGTGCACTCGGTCGCCGCGGTCGATCGGCTGGCGGCGCTCGTGCGCGGCGAGCTCGCGGGCGAGTTCGGGCTCGCGTGCCGGCTCGCCGCCGAGGCGACGCGGCCGACGATGCTGTTCTTCGCCACGCTCCTGCACGACGTGGGCAAGGCGATCGGGGGCAAGGACCACAGCCGGCGCGGCGCCGAGATGGCGCGCGAGATCCTGGAGCGGCTCGGCTTCCCGCCGGAGGACATCGACGAGGCGTGCCACCTCATCCTGAAGCACCTCGTGATGTACCTCATCGCGACCCGGCGCGACCTCGACGACCCGGCCACCACCTCGGAGTTCTGCCAGGAGGTGCACGGCCGCGAGGGGCTGCGCGACCTCTACCTGCTCACGGTCGCCGACATCTCGACCACGAGCCCCACGTCGATGACGTCGTGGAAGGCGCGGATGCTCGACGAGCTCTACCTGTCGGCGGACGCGGCCCTGCGCGGCGCGCGCGGGGAGAGCGGGCCGCTCGGGATCGACGATCAGCGCATGGCGCGCGCGATCAGCGGCACGGTGGGCGCCCTCGAGGATCTCCCGGCCGCGAGCGACGCGGAGCGGCGCGCGCAGCGCGATTTCCTGGCGCGCTACCTCGCGTCGATGCCCGAGCGCTACCTCCTCGCGAACAGCCCGGCCGCGATCGCGGCGCACGCCGAGCTCGCCCGGCAGCAGGAGTCGAGCGGGAACAGCGTCTCGGTCGCGCTGGTGCCGTCGCGCCACCCCGAGGCCGCGGAGGTGTGCGTGGTCGCGCCGGACCGCCCCGGCCTGCTGGCGGCGATCACGGCGGCGTTCGCGTCCTCGCGCCTCGAGGTCCACGCCGCGCAGATCCACTCGCGCGCGTGCGACGACGACGGCGTCGCGCTCCGCGCGAGGACCGGGTCGTCGCCGCCCGCGGGCGTGCGCCTGCAGGCGGTCGACCTGTTCTGGGTGCGCGACCGCGGCGAGGGGGTAGGGGGGGTGGCCCGCGCCATCCCGAAGCTCGTGGCCGACATCCAGGCGGTGCTCTCGGGCCAGATCTCCGGCGCCGAGGTCGCCAAGAAGCGCCGCGGCGGCGGCCTGCGCGAGCGGCCGACGCCGAAGGTCAAGACGCAGATCTCCATCGACGATCGCGCGTCGCACCACACGGTCATCGAGGTCCTCACGCGCGATCGTCCGGGCCTGTTGTTCGCGATCTCGGACGCGCTCTACCAGCTCGGCCTGTCGATCTCGGTCGCCAAGATCAACACGGAGGGGACGCGCGTGGCCGACGTGTTCTATGTGAGCGAGGCGGACGGGACGAAGATCGCGAACGGCAAGCGGATGCAAGAGGTCGAGGAGCGGCTGCACGCGGTGCTCCAGGGCCTGGACGGCGAAGGGAGTGTCGGATGAACAAGGGGTGGTTTTCGCGCGCGGCACAGGCGGCGGCCGCCGCGCGCCGGGGCGTGGCGGTGGTGGCGGTCGCGGCGTGCGCCGTTTCGTGTGGTGGAGCGCAGGAGGCCCCGCGCGAGCAGCTCGGGGATCCGCTGCTCGCCGATCCGCCGGACGGCAGCGACGCGGCGACCTCCAAGGGGACGTCGACGAGCGCGCTCGACCGGGGCGTGGCCTACATCAAGAACGAGCGGTACGAGGAGGCGAAGCCGCACCTCCTCCGGGCGATCGAGCACGAGCCGGGCAACGCCGAGGCGCACTACTACCTCGGGCTCGCGCACGAGAAGACGAACGACCGCGCCGGCGCCGAGGCGTCGTACAAGAAGGCGCTCGAGCGCGATCCGAAGCTGGAGGCCGCGGCGCTGAACCTGGCGGCGCTCTACCTGGACGATCCGGCGCGGCCGGACGAGGCGATCGCGGTGCTCACGAAGGCGATCGAGCAGGCGCCGGGCCGGGCCGCGCTCCACCAGAACCTGGGCTACGCGTACGGCCTGAAGCGCGACGTCGCGAACGCGAGCAAGCACTACGAGGCGGCGCTCAAGGCCGAGGACTCGGCCGCGACGCGCTTCGCCTACGGCGCGATGCTGTTCGAGGCCAAGGAGCTCGACCGGGCCGCGGCGGAGCTGAAGAAGGCGCTCGCCGCGACCGGCGACGACGTGGCGACGATCGCGACCATCGGGCGGATGCTCGGGCCGGCGAAGGCGTACGCCGACTGCGTGGCGGCCTTCGACCGCGCCATCAAGCTGAAGCCGGAGGCGGAGTTCCACGTGCGCCGCGGGACGTGCCGCCACGAGCTCGGCGACGAGCCGGGGGCGCGCGCGGACTACCAGGCCGCGATCAAGGTGGACCCGAAGTTCGCGGCCGCGCACTACTACCTCGGCCTGTCGTTCCTGGCCGAGCGCAAGCCGCAGAGCGCGCTCGCGGCGCTCACCGAGGCCGGCAAGCACGGCGGCGACACCGAGATCGGCAAGCGCGCCCGCGCCAAGGTGAAGGAGCTCAGCGCCCGGATCAAATAGCGCGGCCGCGCGTCGAGCTCGCTCGCCGGCCCGCGGCGCGGTGTCCACCGCAGACGGCGCCGGAGGATCGAGCCGCCAAGGGCGCCAAGAACGCCAAGGATTGAGGTTCTTGGCGTCCTTGGCGCCTCGGCGGTTCCCCGAGCCCCGCGCTGCCCGCTGGCCAGGCTCAGGCGCCGAGCAGCGCGATGATCCTGTCGAGCTCGTCGAGCGACCCGTACGTGATGCCGAGCTCGCCGCGGCCGCCCTCGTCGCGCACCTCGACGCGGGTCCCGAGCCGCCGCATGAGGCGCGCCTCCAGGTCCTTGATCGCGGGCGACTTCCCCGCGCGCTTCTTCTCGCCGGGATCCTCGCCGTCCCCGGCGGCGCGGCTCTCCTTCTCCTTCGCCGCCTTGATCAGCGCCTCGACCTTGCGCACGGGGAGCTTGCCGTGGACGGTCCGCTCGGCGACGTCGGCCATCACCTTGTCGCTCGGCGCCCCGAGCAGCGCGCGCGCGTGGCCCTCGCTGAGCTCGCGCGAGATCACCATGGTGCGGATGCGCGGCGGCAACCGGAGGAGCCGGAGCGAGTTGACGATCGTCGTGCGGTCCTTGCCGACGCGCTCCGCGAGCGTCTGGTGCGTGTAGCTGTGCTCGCGCAGGAGCCGGTCGAACGCCTCGGCGATCTCGATCGGGTTGAGGTCGGCCCGCTGCACGTTCTCGACGAGGGCCAGCTCGAACGCCTCCTTGGGGGAGACGTCCTTGACGACGACGAGCACCTCCCGGAGCCCCGCGCGCTGCGCCGCGCGCCACCGCCGCTCGCCGGCGATCAGCTCGAAGCTGTCGTTCCCGGCCTGCGTCCTGCGCACGATGAGCGGCTCGATGAGCCCGTGCTCGCGGATGCTCCCGGTGAGCTCCTCCAGCTCGGCCTCGTCGAAGTGCTGCCGCGGCTGCCCCTTCTGCGGCACGATCTTCTCGATCGCGCACACGAACACGCTGCGCCCTTCGGCCGCCGTCGATGTCGCCGGCGGCGCCGCCGGGAGCAGGGCGTCGAGCCCCCGTCCGAGCGCGCGCCGCGCCCCTTTCTGATCGGCATTCATGATCTCGGTCGTGCGTCCCTCGCGCGCGCTCCGGTGGTGGTCGGGGGCTCGGCCTGCGGCTCCCCCTCGGCGTCCGCGCGCTGCCTCTTCTTCGGATCGGCCGCGGCGGCGGGCGCGCCGTCCAGGATCTCGCGCGCGAGGCTCAGGTAGCCCTGCGCCCCCTTCGACTGCGCGTCGTAGAGCAGCGCCGGCTTGCCGTGCGACGGCGCCTCGCTGAGCTTCACGTTGCGCGGGATGATCGCGTCGAACACGCGGAAGTGCGCCTTCACCTCGTCGGCCACCTGGTGGGTGAGCGAGTTGCGCCCGTCGAACATCGTGAGGACGACGCCCTCGACCGTGAGCTCCGGGTTGAAGGCGTTGCGCACCCGGTCGATCGTCGCCATGAGGTGCGTCAGCCCCTCGAGCGCGTAGTACTCGCACTGGAGCGGCACGAGCACCCGGTGCGCCGCGGTGAGCGCGTTCAGCGTGAGCAGCCCGAGCGACGGCGGGCAGTCGAGGACGACGAACGCGTACCCGTCGAGGTGCGGGCGCAGCGCCTGGCGCAGCCGCGTCGCGCGGTCGTCCGCGTCGACCAGCTCGAGCTCCGCCGCCACGAGATCCTGCGTCGCGGGGACCACGTCGAGGAGCGGCACCTCGGTCGCCACGGTCGCCTCCTTCAGCGCCGCCCGCCCGATCAGGACGTCGTAGAGCGACAGCTCGAAGCTCCCCCGCCGCACGCCGACGCCGCTCGACGCGTTCCCCTGCGGATCGCAGTCGACGAGCAGGGTCCGAAACTCCGCCGCGGCGAAGCTCGCGGCCAGGTTGACCGAGGTCGTGGTCTTGCCGACGCCCCCCTTCTGGTTGGCGACGGCGAAGACGACAGGCGAAGGCTTGGAGGCGGAGCCGGTCTTGCCGGGCGCGCCCCCCTGGTTGGGCGGTGGCATCGTGCTGTGTCGCGTCCGACCCGGCTGCTTACACGACCCCCATCGGCACGTCGAGAGATGCAGGCGTACCGGCCGGCGTATCCACGCCCGGTTCACGTCCACTCCACGTCCATCCACCGCTCGCTCGCCGGATTGTTGGCCTGAACGACAGGGGCGTCTACAGTGACCCACATGTCGCTTGATGTGGGTGTAGGTAAACGAACGACGGGGCCGCTGGCCCGCGGGCGAGCCTCGGGGCGGAGCCGTTGCTTCGGCCTCAACGGGGCGCTGTTGCCCTGCGGCGACGCCGGCCCGGTCGATCGGGTCCTCGCCCGCGCGTTCTGGTGCGACGGGCGCGAGCCTGCATTGCTCGCGCCTGCGCAGGTCCTCGTGCTTTCGCCTTCGCTTCAACGCAGGTCGACGCTCGGTTCGCGCCGCCGTCCGCCCTCGACGCGCGTCGAGGGCCGGCGCTGACCGCCCAGGATCTCACGGACGTGGTGCCCAGCTTCGCCGAGCAGACCGACGCCCCGACGTCGCCTCGGCACATGTGAGGAGGACAGATGCCGCTTCCCAGGTCGTATCAGAACTTTGCAGAGTTCGAGCGTGAGATGCTCCGCCCGAGCCGCGTGGGCTTCTCGCTCGAGGACATCGTCGAGGAGTCGTCGTTCGACGCCGAGCTCGACTTCGAGAAGGACCCCTTCGACGTCTCGGACGACGACTGAGCGCGGGCCGCGCGGCGCGGGCCAGCCTCGCAGGCCCCGCGCTCGCGCCGGTGCGGACGCTGCTGCGGTGCCCTTGCGCAGCAGCGTCCGCACCGGCGCGAGCCTCTCGCTCCGCATCAGCTTGCACGATCCCTCCCGGGATCCCCGAGCCCCGGCGGCCGCCTCTCCGCCGGGGCTCCTTTTTTTTAAAGCAGCGTCCTTTCGGCCGTCTTGACCCCCCCGGCGGCGCGTGGCACGAGTGCCGCCCTTCGAAAAAAACGCCATGCAAGTCAACGTCGAAAAGCTTTCTCCCGTGCTGATGGAGTTTCAGGTGGAGGTCCCCGCGGACCGGGTCCGGAGCGAGGTCGACAAGGCCTATACGGCGCTCCAGCGGACGGCCCGGGTCCGGGGCTATCGGCCTGGCAAGGCGCCGCGCCAGGTGCTCGCGCACCTCTACGGCGGCCGCATCCACGCCGATGTCGCCCAGCGGCTCGTCGACGCCACGCTGAACCAGGCGCTCGCCGACAAGCAGGTGCAGCCCCTGTCCCAGCCGGCGATCGCGCCCGCCGAGCTCCGCCCGGACGACGCGTTCTCCTACAAGGCCCGCTTCGAGGTCCGGCCCGACATCTCCGAGGTGAAGTGGGAGGGCTTCGAGGTGAAGCGCCCCTCGACGACGCCGTCGGAGGAGATGATCGACGCCGAGATCACGTCCCTCCGGCGCGAGCACTCGACGCTGCAGGCGCCGGAGCCGGAGCGCCCCGCCGCGAAGGGGGACATGGCGACGATCTCCTTCACCCTGGAGGTCGCCGGCGCCCTGCGCGACACGAAGGAGCAGGAGATCGAGACCGAGCTCGGCAGCGGCCAGGTCTTCAAGGAGATCGAGGACGCGCTCCTCGGCATGACGCCCGGCCAGGCGAAGGACGTCCCGGTCACGTTCTCCGAGCAGCACTCGAACGCGGATCTGCGGGGCAAGCAGGCGGTCTTCCACATCACGCTGAAGGACCTGCGGGAGCGCATCTTCCCGGAGGTCGACGACGAGTTCGCGAAGGACTGCGGCGAGGAGAGCCTCCCCGCGCTCCGCGAGTCGCTCCGCAAGAAGCTCGAGAAGGAGCTGACGCAGCGGGCGAGCGACGCGGTCGCCGAGCAGCTCGTCGTCGAGCTCTGCAAGGCGAACCCGATCCCGGTCCCGCCGTCGCTCGTCGACCAGCAGGCGCAGCTCGCCGAGCGCGAGCTGCTCGCGACGGCGCGCCGGCAGGGGCAGCGCGTCGATCCGACGCCGGAGTTCCGCGCCCGCGTGCGGCTCGACGCCGAGATGAAGGTGCGCGCGGGGCTGGTCATGGCCGAGATCGCGAAGGCGAAGGAGGTCAAGATCACCGAGGCCGACCTCGAGAAGGGCTACCAGGAGCTCGCCGAGCAGACCGGCAAGAACGTGGCGAAGATCAAGGCGGAGTACCGCGAGCCGCAGAAGCGCGAGCTCTTCGCCGGGATGATCCTCGAGGACAAGATCCTCGACATCATCGAGGCCGCCGCGAAGGTCACCGACGCGGGCTAGCCGCGGCGCCGCGCCGCCGGCTCGGCGCCGGCGGCGCGGTTCGTCCAGGTCGCGCCGCGCCCGCGCACGAAACGCGCGCGGCGCCCTCATCGAGCCGCACCCCGCAGGTTGAGCGCGCGCTCAGCGAACATCGAGCGAGCGCCGCGCCAGCGCCAGGCGCTGGCGGCGCGCGTTCCGTGCGCGACCGCAGCGGGCGGCCGACATTTTCCGGTAACCTCGGGCGCGTTCGGTCTTGCGATCGGACGAAGTCTGGCCCAGGAGTAGAACCCCTGCCTCGCGGCAGGAAACCCCCCGGAGCACCGGATGACCCGACGAGTCGAAACCCGCACCCAAGCCATCGAGTTTCTCGAACGCGAGAAGGCCTACATCCTCCCGACGGTCACGGAGGTGACCCACCGCGGCGAGCGGGAGTGGAACATCTTCAGCCGCCTCCTCAAGGACCGCATCGTCTTCATCGGCACGGAGATCGACGACTTCGTCGCGAACGCCGTGATCGCGCAGTTCCTCTTCCTGGAGAGCGAGGATCCCGAGAAGGAGATCCAGGTCTACATCAACAGCCCGGGCGGCGTGGTGACGTCGGGGCTCGCGATGTACGACACGATGCAGTACGTGCGTTGCCCGGTGTCGACGATGTGCATCGGCCAGGCCGCGTCGATGGGCGCCGTGCTGCTCGGCGCGGGCCGCAAGGGCCGGCGCTTCGCGCTGCCGCACGCGCGGATGATGATCCACCAGCCGCTCGGCGGCGCGCGCGGCCAGGCGACGGACATCGAGATCCAGGCGCGCGAGATCAAGAAGATCAAGGAGACGCTGATCGACATCCTCGTCGACGCCACCGGCAAGAACCGGGACGAGCTCGCGAGGGACATCGAGCGCGACTTCTACCTGAGCGCGACGCAGGCCAAGGAGTACGGCCTGATCGACGAGGTCTTCCCGAAGCGGAACAAGTAGGTGCCCGCGCCCCCTCGTCCGGCGGGCGTGCTCTGGCGGAGGGCCGGCGCGGAGCCGCGTCGGGCCGCGGCGTCGCGCCGCGCGCGGCGATGTCGCGCGGCGCCGGCACGTCGCGCGGCGCCGGCACGTCGCGCCGGGCGTGGCGCGCGTGCGCCCGGCGGCGGAGGCGAGCGCGCCGCGCTGCGCTCGCTCGATCCGCTGCTTTTCCCGAGGCGCGCAGCCTCATCGGCGGCGCGCGCCGCGACGCCATCGGGCGATTCCCTGACTTCGGCCACAGGCTGGAGACCACCCCCGTTAGCTTGCGACGGTACGGGCACCGGACTAGAATCCGAGCGCGGCGTTTGGCTGCGCATCGCTGAAAATCCAGGGGACGGTGGAAGCCGTCCCCATCCCGAGCGGAAGGGGCCGCCGCGGCGTGACCCCACCGCTCATCGAAGCGGAAGCGTTGGCAGACCGCACTGAGGGTCGAAGTGGAGCGAAGGCGGGACGATCACTCGAATGGCAATTTAAGCTGCTCCTTCTGCGGCAAGTCGCAGAAAGAGGTGAAGAAGCTCATCGCGGGCCCCACGGTGTACATCTGTGATGAGTGCATCGGGCTCTGCAATGACATCATCGCGGAGGAGGTCGAGAAGGACGAGCCGTACGCCGGGTCGACCCCGGTCCCCAAGCCCGCCGACATCAAGGCGACGTTGGATGAGTACGTCGTCGGCCAGAACCGCGCCAAGAAGATCCTCGCCGTAGCGGTGCACAACCACTACAAGCGCATCGACAGCCGGGTCTCCTCGGACGACGTGGAGCTGTCCAAGTCGAACATCCTCCTGCTCGGCCCCACGGGCTCCGGCAAGACGCTCCTCGCGCAGACGCTCGCCAAGATCATCAACGTCCCCTTCGCGATCGCGGACGCGACGACGCTGACCGAGGCCGGCTACGTCGGCGAGGACGTCGAGAACATCATCGTCCAGCTCCTCCAGAACGCGGATCACGACGTCGAGCGCGCGCAGCGCGGCATCGTCTACATCGACGAGATCGACAAGATCAGCCGGAAGAGCGACAACCCGAGCATCACGCGCGACGTCTCCGGCGAGGGCGTGCAGCAGGCGCTGCTCAAGATCATCGAGGGGACGATCGCCAACGTCCCCCCGAAGGGCGGCCGCAAGCACCCGCAGCAGGATTTCCTCCAGGTCGACACGACCAACATCCTGTTCATCTGCGGCGGCGCGTTCGTCGGCCTGGATCAGATCATCCAGCGGCGCATCGGCCAGAACACGCTCGGCTTCGGCGCCGACATCAAGGCGAAGAAGGACTTCAAGCTGGGCGATCTGCTCAGCGTCGTCCAGCCGGAGGACCTCCTCAAGTTCGGGCTCATCCCGGAGTTCATCGGGCGCCTGCCGATCCTCGCGACCCTGCACGAGCTCAACGAGGAGGCGCTCATCGACATCCTCACGAAGCCGAAGAACAGCCTGGTCAAGCAGTACCAGAAGCTCTTCGAGATGGACGGGGTGAAGCTCAAGTTCACCCGGGGCGCGCTCGTGGCGGTGGCCCGTCAGGCCCTGGAGAGGAATAGCGGCGCCCGCGGCCTGCGCGCCATCCTCGAGTCGGCGATGCTCGACATCATGTACGACGTCCCGTCCCGAACGGGGATCAAGGAGGTCGTCGTCAGCGAGGACGTGATCGTCAAGCACGAGCCGCCGCTCATCGTGTACACGAAGGAGGCGGAGCTCGCGTAGCGCTCGCCCCAGGGGGGCCGCTGTCCAGGGCGCGCGGCGCAGGCCCGCGCCGCGCTGGACGGCGCGCGTCCGGCGCGCCCTTGCCGGGCGCGCCTCCTCCGAGGATGCCGGCGCCGCGCGCGTCCCCCGTGGGGCGCGCGCCGCTCCGGCGGAAGTACAGCAGTCAAGCAAGCCACGTGTGACAACCGAGGCGGGGCAGCCCCGGCCTCCCGATACTCCCGGAAAGACGGCGGATGTTCTTCAAGAACGACAGTGATCGCGGCAAGAACGCACCCGAGCGCGGCATCGTCCCGTTGCTCCCTCTGCGCGACATCATCGTCTTTCCACACATGGTCTCCCAGCTGTTCGTCGGGCGCGAGCGCAGCATCGCCGCCCTCGACGAGGCGATGAACCGCGGCAAGGAGATCTTCCTGGCCGCGCAGCGGAACGCGAAGACGAACGACCCGACGCCGGACGACATCTTCGGCGTCGGCTCCGTCGGCGCCATCATGCAGCTGCTCCGGCTGCCGGATGGGACGGTGAAGGTCCTCATCGAGGGCAAGCGCCGGGCGCGCATCCGCCGTTACGTCCAGAGCGATGCGTACTTCCTGATCGAGTACGACGAGATCGTCGAGAGCTCGGTCGCGAGCGTCGAGGTCGAGGCGCTGATGCGCTCGGTCCAGTCGACGTTCGAGATGTACGTCAAGCTCAACAAGAAGATCCAGCCCGAGGTCCTGATGGCGGTGCAGGCCATCGACGAGGCCTCGCGGCTCGCCGACACCATCATCGCCAACCTGCCGACCATCAAGCTGACGGACCGTCAGGCGCTGCTCGAGATGGAGGAGCCGCAGAAGCGGCTCGAGCGTCTCATCGAGCTGATGCAGGCCGAGATCGAGATTCTCCAGGTGGAGAAGAAGATCCGGAGTCGCGTCAAGAAGCAGATGGAGAAGACGCAGAAGGAGTACTACCTCAACGAGCAGATGCAGGCCATCCAGAAGGAGCTGGGCGGCGGCGAGCGCGACGAGTTCAAGAACGAGATCCAGGAGATCGAGGAGGCCCTCAAGACCAAGCGGATGAGCAAGGAGGCCGCCGCCAAGGTCAAGAAGGAGCTCAAGAAGCTGAAGATGATGCACCCCACGAGCGCCGAGGCGACCGTGGTGCGCAACTACATCGATTGGATCCTGGAGCTCCCCTGGTACGACAAGAGCGAGGAGCGGTATGACCTCGTCGAGGCCGAGAAGATCCTCGACGAGGACCATTACGGCCTGAAGAAGATCAAGGAGCGGATCCTCGAGTACCTCGCGGTCCAGGCGCTGACGAAGAAGCTGAAGGGCCCGGTGCTCTGCTTCGTCGGCCCGCCCGGCGTCGGCAAGACGAGCCTGGCGAAGTCGATCGCGCGCGCGACCGGGCGCAAGTTCGTGCGGCTGTCGCTCGGCGGCGTGCGCGACGAGGCGGAGATCCGCGGCCACCGGCGGACGTACATCGGCGCGCTGCCCGGCAAGCTGATCCAGTCGCTCAAGAAGGTCGGGACGAACAACCCCGTGTTCCTGCTCGACGAGGTCGACAAGATGTCGACCGACTTCCGCGGGGATCCGGCGGCGGCGCTGCTCGAGGTGCTCGATCCGGAGCAGAACCACACCTTCAATGACCACTACCTCGATCTCGATTACGACCTCTCCGACGTGATGTTCATCACGACGGCGAACACGCTGTCGGGCATCCCGGTGCCGCTCCAGGACCGCATGGAGGTCATCCAGCTCTCGGGCTACACGGAGTTCGAGAAGCTGAACATCGCGGTGAAGTACCTCGTGCCCCGGCAGCGGAAGGAGTGCGGCCTCGAGGAGGTGCCGCTCGACTTCACGGAGGGGGCGCTCCGGACGATCATCCACCACTACACCAAGGAGAGCGGCGTGCGCTCGCTGGAGCGCGAGATCGCGAGCGTGTGCCGCAAGGTGGCCCGGAAGGTCGTGTCCGACGGCAAGGACAAGCCGATCGAGGTCGTCGCGAAGAGCATCCCGAAGTACCTTGGCGTCCCCAAGTACCGGCTCGGCCGGCGCGAGGAGCGGGACGAGGTCGGCCTCGTGAACGGCCTGGCGGTGACCAACGTCGGCGGCGACCTGCTCCCGGCCGAGGCGACCGTGGTGCCGGGCAAGGGCAAGCTCGTCATCACCGGGCTGCTCGAGAAGGGGATGGAGGAGAGCGGGCACGCGGCGATGAGCTACGTGCGCTCGCGCCTCGATCGGCTCGGGCTCGAGGCGGACGTTTATCAGAAGGTCGACGTCCACATTCACTTCCCCGATTTCGTCCGGAAGGACGGGCCCAGCGCGGGCGTGACCATGGTGACGGCGCTCGTGAGCGCGCTGATGAAGGTGCCGGTCCGGCGCGATCTCGCGATGACGGGCGAGATCACCCTGCGCGGCCGGGTGATGCCGATCGGCGGGCTCAAGGAGAAGCTGCTCGCCGCCCACCGCGGCGGCATCTCCACCGTGATCCTGCCGAAGGAGAACCGGAAGGATCTCCGGGACGTGCCCCGGCGCGTGCTGAAGGCGCTGCGGCTCGTGCTCGTGGAGCACGTGGACGACGTGCTCCGCGAGGCGCTGATCCTGCCCGACGCCTACGCGGTCTTCGGGCCGCCCAAGGGCGTCCTGGAGTACCGGGATGGCGAGCTCGTGACCGAGGAGGCGCCGGTCAAGGCGCCGCCGGCCGCGGCGGGCGAGCCGACGCCGGCCGCCCCGCCCGGCGCCTGAGCGGGAGCGTGCGAGCGCGGCGCGGGAGCGCGACGCGTAAGCGCGGCGCGCTGCGGACAGCGGTGACGGATCGGCTGGCGGCGGGGGCCGAGACGCACTAGCTGGCGTCGCGATGATTCGACGCGCATTGATCTCGGTTTCGGACAAGACGGGGCTGCTCCCGCTGGCCCGGCGGCTCGCGGAAAAGGGCGTGGAGATCCTCTCGACCGGGGGGACGCAGCGGGCGCTCCAGGACGCCAACGTGCCGGTCGTCGGCGTGGAGGCCTATACCGGCTCGCCCGAGGTGATGGATGGCCGGGTGAAGACGCTGCATCCCCGGGTGCACGGCGGCATCCTGATGCGCGGCGCGATCGACGAGGACGACCTCGCGCGGCTCGGGGGCCAGCCGATCGATCTCGTGGTGTGCAACCTCTACCCGTTCGAGGCGACGGTCCGGCGGCCGGGGGTCACGCACCCCGAGATCATCGAGAACATCGACATCGGCGGGCCGTCGATGGTGCGCAGCGCGGCCAAGAACCACGCGCGCGTGGCGGTGGTGGTCGATCCGGCCGACTACGACGCCGTGCTCGCCGAGATCGACAGCGCGGGTGAGGTGTCGAGCGCGACGCGCCGCCGGCTGGCCACGAAGGCGTTCGCCCACACGGCGGCCTACGACGGGATGGTGGCCGGCTACCTCTCGTCGCTGCCCGAGGAGGGCGAGCCGAACGCCGCCGAGCGCGAGGCGTACCCGCGCTTTTTGACGCTCGCCCTCGAGAGGGCCTATCCGCTCCGGTACGGCGAGAACCCGCACCAGTCGGGCGCCTTCTACCGCGAGCGCGGCGCGGCCGCCGGGTCGCTCGCCCTCGCGGATTCGCTGGGCGCGGGCGGCAAGGAGCTCTCGTTCAACAACCTCGTCGACGTGGACGCGGCGTTCGAGGCGGTGCGCGAGTTCACCCAGCCCGCGGCGGTCGTCGTGAAGCACACGAACCCGTGCGGCGTCGCCGTCGCCGGCGACCTCGCGACCGCCTACCGGACGGCGCGCGAGGCCGACTCGGTGAGCGCCTTCGGCGGGATCGTCGCGCTGAACCGCGAGGTCGACCGCGCGGCCGCGGAGGTGCTGGTCGAGACGTTCCTGGAGTGCGTGATCGCGCCCGCCTACGCCCCCGAGGCGCTGGAGGTGCTCCGGACCAAGAAGAACCTCCGGGTGCTCGCGACCGGCGCGCTCCTGCCCGCGGATCACCGGGAGCTCACGTTCAAGCGCGTCGGCGGGGGCCTCGTGGTCCAGGAGCGGGACGCGACCGCGGGCGGCGAGGTGCGCGGCGGCAAGGTCGTGACGAAGCGGGCGCCCACGGAGCGGGAGCTCGAGGCGCTCGACCTCGGCTGGCGCGTCTGCAAGCACGTGAAATCCAACGCGATTGTGCTCACGGTGCCCGGCAGCACGGTCGGGGTCGGGGCCGGGCAGATGTCGCGGGTCGAGAGCGTGCGCATCGCCTGCAGCAAGGCGGGCGAGCGGGCGCGCGGGAGCGTCCTCGCGTCCGACGCCTACTTCCCGTTCCCGGACGGCCTGGTGCTCGCCGCCGAGCACGGGATCACGGCGGTCGCGCAGCCTGGAGGCAGCGTGAGGGACCCGGAGGTCATCGCCGCGGCGGACGCGGCGGGGGTTGCGATGGTGTTCACCGGGGTCCGGCACTTCCGTCACTGAGCCTGCCGCTCCGTCCCGGTCCCGCCCCGACTGGCCCTCGTCCCGGGCCCCTCCCGGGATGCGCGCTCGCCCTTGTGCTGGAAGGGTGAGCCGTGCTCGCAGAAAAGTTGACCTTTGGGCCTTGACTGTGATGATGGTCAACGCTGCGCCTGGGCAAAGCGCTGTGCGCGGCGCGAAGGAGCGAGCTGTGGGCGGAATCAGCGAGACGTGCAGCGTGTGCGGGACCGGATTCGAGGTCCAGTTCCGGTACCAGATGGAGGAGAAGGACGGCGGCTTCTCCTTCTTCTGCTCGCAGAAGTGCCTGGAGAAGAGCCAGCTCGGCGGGGACGGCGGCGCCTCGCTCGCCACGTGCGACGCGTGCGCCAAGCGCTTCTCCCCGCAGCTCGTGTCTCAGGTGCTCTATGTCGCCGGGCGCCGGAACTACGCGTGCTCGCTGGAGTGCCGGGCGCAGCTGGTCCGCGAGGCCAAGGGGGCGCGGCTCGGCGACATCGCGGCTGCGGCCTCGGCGGCCGCCGCGCCGCCGGCCGAGGGGCAGCCGCCGACCCGCCGCGATGCGCCGCTCGCGGGGGGCGCGGCCCGCGCTGCCGGGGAGGCGGGCGAGCCGGTGTTGCCCAAGCCGGCGCTGCCCGAGCCGGGGTTGCCCGAGCCGGCGCCGCGCGCGCTGGGCGGGGCGGCGGTGGCGGCCGCGCCGCCGGCCGTGTCGGCCGCTCCGCCGACGGCGTCGGTCGGGGAGCCCAGGGGGCAGGGGGCGGTCGCGGTCTCGCTGTCGCCCGCGGTGGGCGCGAAGCGGCCGCCGCAGCGGCCGGCCGGGGTGCCGCGGTATCTGGCCGTGTTCAACCACAAGGGCGGCACGGGCAAGACGACGACGGCCGTGAGCGTGGCGGCCGGGCTCGCGGCGCGCGACAAGCGGGTGCTCCTCGTCGACACCGACGCGCAGGGGAACGTCTCGGTCTCGCTCGGCGCGAGCGCCGAGCGCTCGCTCTATCACGTGCTCGTGATGGGGCTCCGGATCGCGGACGCCACGAGGACGGTGCGGCCGAACCTGGATCTGTTGCCGTCCAACGAGACGCTGGCCGCGGCCGAGCTCTACCTGGCGGGGCGCCAGAACCGGGATCGCGTGCTCTCGGATCGCCTGTCCGCGGCGGCGGCCGAGTACGACTACGTGGTGCTCGACTGCTCGCCCAGCCTGTCGCTGATGAACCAGAACGCGCTGGTGTTCGCCGACAGCGTCCTCGTCCCGGTCGCGTGCGATTACCTGTCGCTGGTCGGCGTCCGGCAGGTGATCAAGACGGTGAAGAACGTGAACGCCCTGCTGCACCACCCGGTGCAGATCTGGGGCGTTCTGCCGACCTTCTTCGACGGCCGCGCGAAGATCGCGCGCGAGGCCGTCGGCACGATGAAACAGCACTTCGGGGAGCGCTGCCTCGCGCCGATCCGGCAGGCGATCAAGGTCAAGGAGGCGCCCGCGCAGGGGCAGACGATCTTCGAGTACGCGCCGGGGACCCCGGCGGCCGACGATTACCTGGCGGTGGTCGATCGCATCATCGAGAGCCGCGAGCGCGGCGTGACCGGCGCGGAGGCAGGGGCGGCGCGCGACGCGGGGTCGTGGAGCGTCGATTGGGCGGATGCGGCAGCAGAGCGGCCGGGCGCCGCGGCGGCCGGCGCGTGAAGGGATCCGGGGCCGCGCGGTCCCGGTGGTGGGAGGGACCCGCAACCGCGGCGTCCCGCTGAGGGAGGGGCCCGCAACCGCGGGGTCCCGCTGAGGGAGGGACCCGCAACCGCGGGGTCCCGCTGGATGAAGGGCCCGCACGCGCGGCGCCCCGACCGGGCAGGGAGCTGGAGGAAGCAATGAAGAGCGAAGGCGATCTCGGGGGCGCCGCGCGGGCGCTGCTCGATCGCGACGAGGTGGAAGGGGTTCTGTCCGGGGCGTTCTATACCCCCACGGAGGCGCCGCGTTCGCGCGCGAAGGGCCGGACGACCGGCGCTGGGGCCGAGCCGGGGGCTGCGCCGCCCGAGCGACCGCAGCACTACAAGGTCATCTGTATCTCGATGTACACCGAAGATCTCGAGAGGCTGGACGAGATGGTCAGCGCCCTCAAGGCGCGCGGCATGACGAAGGCCAACCGGAGCGCGCTGATCCGACACGCGCTCTCCCAGGTGGACCTCGACAAGATCCCCAAGGGGATTTAAGCGATCCTTCAGGGAACCTCGACAAGGCGAAGGCATCGAGGCCAGCTTTTCCTCATCGCGCCGCGGCGTCGGACGAGCCGTGCCGGCGCCCTGCGGCACCGGTGGGGCAAAATGGGGCGGCCCCGGCTTTTCCTCATCGCGCCGCGGCGTCGGATGAGCCGTGCCGGCGTCCTGCGTCACCGGTGGGGCAAAATGGGGCGGTCCCCGGCTGTCTGGGGCGAGCGGAGGAGGGGCTGGGCTGCGGCGCCGTTGCTCACGGCGTCGCGCGCTGCGCGTCCTCCGCGGGCCGCCGTGTCGCGGGCGTGTTGCGTGCGGGCCGGGCATGCCCCGTGCTAGCTTCGTACGCCGAAGCCGAAAGCCTAGAGCCGAACGTCGAGGCCTACCAGAGAGGGAACATGGACCAGAACTACGTAGGATACGGGAGCCGTTCTTCGGTGCTCCGTGCCGCCGCGGACTCGCGCGAGCGCTTCCTCGTGCGAACGTACAATCACCTGTTCGGGGCGATCGTGCTCTTCGCGGGGATCGAGGTCGCGCTGTTCAAGACCGGGGCCGCCTCGGTCATCGCCAGGGCGATGATGGGCACGAGCTGGCTGGTGGTGCTCGGAGCGTTCATGCTCGTGAGCTGGCTCGCCAGCCGCGCGGCGCACACCTCGGTGTCGAAGCCGGCGCAGTACGCCGCGCTCGCCGGCTACGTGGTCGCCCAGGCGATCATCTTCGTGCCGCTCCTGTACATCGCGGACATGGTCGCGCCCGGCGCGATCCAGAGCGCCGCGATGGTCACGATGGTCGGCTTCGCCGGGCTCACCGCGATCGCGTTCGTGACCCGCAAGGACTTCTCGTTCCTCGGGGCTCTCCTGCGCTGGGGCGGCATCTGCGCGCTCGTCCTCATCGGGGCCTCGCTGCTGTTCGGCTTCCAGCTCGGCACGTTCTTCAGCGTCGCCATGGTCGCGTTCGCCGGCGCCGCCATCCTCTACGACACGTCGAACGTCCTGCATCATTTCCCGGAGGACCGGCACGTCGGCGCCGCGCTCGAGCTCTTCGCGTCCGTCGCCATGCTGTTCTGGTACGTCCTCCGCCTCTTCATCAGCTCCCGCGATTGAGCGGGGCGCACGCGCTGCGGATACGGGCCCACCTCGGCGTTTTCGGTGCTCGGCGTACAGGAGTACGCCTGCGCGCCGAAAACGCCGATCTGGGCCCGTCTCCTGTGCGCGTGCACCCCGCTCGGCCAGCGTCGTGCCGAGTGGAGAAGACGGGGGAGCGCGCGGGGGCGGGCGCGATCGCGGTCGTGGGTGATCCAGCGGAGTGGGAAGGCTTGCCGTCGTGGGGGCGCCGGGGTCTTATCGGGGCCGAGGTGGACCTGTGAGGAGAGCGGTCGCGTGGGCGCTGGTGGCGGGGATCGGGGCTGCTCTGGGAGGGTGCCGGGGGGAAGGGGCTGAGAAGAAGCAGGGCGCGGGGGACACGGAGCTCCTCGAGAAGCCGCTCTCGCTTCGTGGGATCAGCCTCGCGGGGGCCGAGTTCGGGGTGGACACCTTCGGCAAGGGCAACCTGCCAGGAACGCACGGGGTCCACTACAACTACCCCGATCCCGCGTTCTCCAAGGGCTACACGTCGGCGGACTACTTCATCGCCAAGGGAATGAACACCTTCCGGGTGCCGTTCCGCTGGGAACGCCTTCAGCCCGCGCGCAATCAGCCGCTCAACGCGGCGGAGCTGAACCGGCTCACGACCACCGTCAACAACCTGACCGCCAAGGGCGCTTACGTGGTGCTCGACGTGCACAACTACGCTCGCTACGGGACGGGCGTCGTGGGCGCGGAGGTCCCCATCGCGGATTTCGCGGAGTTCTGGGGGAGGCTGGCCGTCGAGTTCAAGGGCAACGCGAAGGTCGTGTTCGCCCTCATGAACGAGCCGCACGACATGCCGACCGAGACGTGGATCGAGGCGGCCAACGCCGCGATCGTCTCCATCCGCGCCGCCGGGGCGACGAACCTCATCCTCGTCCCCGGCAACGGGTGGTCAGGCGCGCACAGCTTCGACGCGACCTTCTACGGGACCTCGAACGCCGAGGCGCTCCTCAAGGTCGCCGACCCGAAGGGGTACGTCGCGTTCGAGGTCCACCAGCACCTCGACGAGGACTCGTCGGGAAAGTCGCCCGCCTGCGTCAGCGAGACCGTCGGGGTCGAGCGCCTGCAGGGGTTCACGGCGTGGCTCAGGAAGCACCGGAAGAAGGGATTCCTCGGCGAGTTCAGCGGCGGCTCCAGCGCGGTATGCCTGAAGGCCATCGCCAACGTCGCGATCTACCTGGAGCAGAACAAGGACGTCTACGTAGGCTGGACCTACTGGGCGGCCGGGCCCTCCTGGAAGGGCTACTTCACGTCCCTCGAGCCGAGAGACGGCGCGGACACACCGCAGATGATCTCGCTGCAGGCCCACCTGTCGGTGTCGACCCGGTAGCGCCGTCGTCGCGGGCGCGGCCCGCGCCTCACGCGCCGAGGAGCGCCTGAAGCGCTCGCACCAGCGAGAACAGCAGCACGCCCGTCAGCGCGAGGACGCCCCCCACCGCGACCGCAAGCCCCGCGTAGAAGCCGAGATCCGAGGGCCGCGCGCCGCCCTGGGCGCGCGCGGCGAGGTGCGACCGCAGGAGGTCGAGGTTGCGCGCGTTCGCCTTGTAGGTCGCGTCGAACAGGTCGCCCAGGACGGGAATCGTGCCGATCAGCGTCTCGAGGCCCACGTTGAGCATCATCCGCAGCACCGTCGAGGCGGGGAGACGGTAACGCGCCGCCGCGAGCACGATGTATATCGAGAGGCCGAAGCCGACGAGATCCCCGACCCCCGGGATCAGCCCGATCACCGCGTCGTAGCCGACCCGGTAGCCGACGCCGGGGATGCGGATCGCGTTGTCCAGGAAGTGGCTGAGCGCGTTCAGGCGCTTCAGCCGCTCGTCCTCGATGTCGACGGTCTTCAGCGTGGCGAGGGGGGTCACAGGCATGGCCGACCGGTCTCCGAGCTCGGGGGAGCTCTCCCTCGCAATGTACGTCGCGCGCCCCGGGCCAACCAGGGCATATGCGTTGCTTCTGCGGTAGCCCCATGGAGACGACAACGGTCGTGGGAGGCGCCCGGCGTTCGCGCACCTCGGAGATTCTTCTCCTGGGGCAGGCCGCGGGGCTCGGGCTGGTGACGGGAATGCGTTCCATGCTGGGCGTGAGGATCCTCGCGGCCAGCGCGCGGCGCGGCGCGTTCGACGGGCAGCGCGGGAGCTTCTGGCGGGCGCTCCGCTCGCCCGTGGCGCAGCGCGCGCTGAGCGTCCTCGCGGGCGGCGAGCTGCTGTTCGACAAGCTGCCCTCGACGCCGAGCCGCCTCGCCCCGGGGCCGCTCGGCGCGCGCCTCGTGATCGGGGCGGTCCTGGGCGCCGCCGTCGGCACGCAGAGCCCCGAGAAGAACCTGCGCGTCGCCGGCGCCGTGGTCGGGGCGGCGGCCGCCGCGATCGGCGCGCTCGTCGGGAACCGCGCCCGCACGTGGCTCGACCGCGGGACGCGCATCCCCGGCCCGCTCGCGGCCGTCGCCGAGGACGCGATCGCCTTCGGCCTGGGCGCGCTGGCGGCGCGCCGCTAGTGCCGATCCCGGCGCGCGCACGTCGCGTCCTGCCACAGCGAGGCGCCGCTGCCGTTGCGGTCGCGGCGCCGCGATCCATGCTGGCGCCTGCCATGCCGCCGAGCCCGCGCGCCCGCGTCCGCCGCTCCGGAGCGCGCGGGGCGCTGCTCGGCATCGCCGGCGCGCTCCTCGGGACGCTCGGCGCCTCCGCGGCGCACGCGCAGGGGCGGTACGAGTCCGCGCTCCTCGGCGGGCGGTCGGCGCTCCTCGGCGGCACAGGGGTCGTGCTGGGGGTCGACGGCGCCGCGCCCTTCCTGAACCCGGCCACCATCATCCGCATCGAGGACCGCAACATCGCGTTCTCGTCGGCGTTCTTCCGCTACGCGCACCGCACGCTGGAGGCCTGGCACCAGCCAGGTCCTGTCGACGCCGCGCTGTACGGCGATCTCCGGCTCGATCGCGCGACGGTGACCGATCAGGGCCTGGACTCCCTCCCGGACGCGACGTGCTACTTCTTCGACGTGAAGCGCGGCGCGCGCGACGCGGAGCCGCGGCGGGCGCGGGTCGGCCGCCAGACCTTCGCCGCCTGCCTCGCGAAGACCGAGGAGAACGAGTTCGGGTTCGACGCGCTCGGGTTCTCGGGCGAGTCCGCCTCGCGCCGCGTGAGCCAGGCGCAGACGTTCCGCTACGCGTGGGGCCGCTTCAGCGCCGGCCCTTCGTGGAGCTACCGCGCCACCGAGCGCCTCGCCGTGGGCGTCTCGCTCTCGGCCGTGCGCACCCGCTACACGAGCGCGCTCGACGTCGCCAGCCTCGTGGAGGACACCGGCACGGGCTCGGCGAGCAGCGTGACGTACCAGGCCGCCCTCTCCGGAGACTCCTGGGACGGGCTCGCGCACCTCGGGGCGACGTACCGGCTGACCCCGGTGTTCTCCGCCGGCATCAGCGTGCGCACGCCCAGCGTGCACCTCTTCGACGCGCTGGACGCGAGCTATCACGACACGCTCGCCACCGCGACGGCGTCGGTCCGCACCTGGGCCGGGGAAGGGGACTTCGTGGCCCCGTCGCCGGCGCGCCTGGCGGTGGGCGCGAGCGCGGAGTGGAGCAGGCTGCGCCTGGAGCTCGACGGCTTCTTCTACCTGGGCCAGCGAGAGTTCGTGCGGGCCTCCGTCGATCGGGAGGAGATCGCGGTCGACGGGGGCGCGGTGACGAGCCGGAGGCGGAGCCGGCTCGACATCGTCGAGGGGGCGGCGCCCATCGTCAACGTGGGGCTCGGCGCCGAGGTGTTCCTCACGCGCGATCTCAGCCTGCTCGGCGGCGCCATCACCGATTTCAACGCGCTGTCGGGCCTGCGGGGCCCCATGTCCGCCGAGTCGAAGCTCTTCCTCGAGCGGATGAGCGGCGTGCACGCGTCGCTCGGCCTGGTGTCCTACACGCGGTACGGCGATCTCGTGTTCGGCGCGCGCTTCGACTACGCGGCGGGGCAGATGGCGGCGGTCAACGCGTTCGCGTCGCCCGTGCGGCTGGACCCGATCGACTGCCGCGAGATCGGCGCGACGCTGGTCCTCGCCGGGCGGATCAGCCTGCGCACGGTCGAGGACGTGGCGCGCGAGATCGGGGACGCCGTGGAGGGCTCGGCCGCGCCTCCGCCCGCGCGCGCCACGCCGCGAGAGCCGATGCGGGCGCCGGCGCAGGAGGACTGAGCGGCGGCGCGCCGCCGCTCAGGAGCCGCTCTCGTCCGGCTCGACGCCGAGCGCCCGCAGCTGCGCCGCGAGCCGCTCGGCGCGCGCCCGCTCGCGCTCGGCGCGCGCCTGCTCGCGCTCGGCGCGCTCTGCCCCCGTGGGCACCACGCTGCCGTCGGCCGTGTGCCAGCGGAGCCAGCGGTCGTGCCGGCCCTCGTAGACGCCTTCCCACGGGCAGAGCCCCAGCCCGGCAGCCTCGAACCAAGCCCGCTCCATCGGCACGTACGTGTGCCCGCGCATCTCGAAGGCGCGCAGCGCCGGGCCCCCGAGGTGGCCGGCCGGGTCCCAGACGACGTAGTAAGCGACGCGCATCCACGCGTACCGGCGCCGCTTCAGGCCGAGCTCTTCGCCCTCCCGGTTCGAGACGATCTCGATCGCCACGTCCGGCGGCTTGCCGAACTCCCAGAGGAAATAGGACCGGTGCTCCTTCTGCCACCACGCCTCGTGCAGCGCGACGTCCAGGCTGAGCAGCACGTCCGGGACGAGCGGCGGCTCCTTCGTCGTGGCGAAGAGCCCGACGTTGGCCGCCGCGAGGAAGCTCCGCCGCTCACCCTCCTGCGCCGGCGGCGGCCCGGACCACGAGCTGTAGAGCGCCTCGGTGAGGAGCCGCTGCTGTTTCTCGGAAGGGAAGTTGTCCAAGGCGTCGTCCTCGGTGACGAGCGCCGACACGTCCGGCCCGACCACCTCGTCCGCGGTCGCGGTGGAGCTCGCCGGCATCGGGGGCATCGCCACCATCGAGGACATCCCAACAACCTTCCTGAACCGGAGCGGTGGTGTCAAGTGGGCGGGGCTGCCGCGACCGCGACGTCTGCGGACGGAGCCGCCTACGGCGCTGGCTCGGGCCGATCCGCCGGCGCGATCGGCTCGATGCGCACCCGCTCCTCGTAGAGCGCGCCGCCCTCGCCGATGTCCGTGGTGCGGGCGCGGATCAGCGCGTTGGCGCAGCGGCCGTCGCGGAGGTGGCCGCCCTTCGGGATGAGCGCCACGTCGCGGCGCTGCGCTGGATCGTGGCGCAGCCGCACCGTCATCGCCCCGACGCGCGACACGATCCGGCCAACGGCGCCGTCGGCCACGCCGCCCGCCGCGTCGGGGTGGACCGTCACGACGGCCGGGCCCTGCGGGGGCCTCGCCCACTGCGACGACTGGGACTTGTCGGTGGAGAGCGCCATGAGCAAGAGCGGCAGCTCGCCCGCGTCGGGATCCTCGCGCTCCTCCGGCCCCTCGGTGATGAGGTTGACCCGCCCGCTCGGGGTCGGGAACTTGCGGTCCTCGAACAGCACCTTCGGCGCCAGCGGGTTGCGCACCGGCCCGCGCTCCAGCGCCTCGAGGGTGACGCCGAGCGGCGCGAGCTTCGGCTCGGCGATCCGTAGCTTCCAGTCGCGGGCGCTGCCGTCGAGCGCGCCGCCGAGGCCCACGCGCCGCGCGAGCGCCTGCATGATCTCGAGATCGCTCTTCACCCCGTCTGGGGGCGGCACCACGGGCGTGGCGACGCCGAGGTAGTGGTGGCCGTAGGCGCCGAGGACATCGTCGGCCTCGAGGAGCGTCCGCGTGGGCAGCACGAGGTGGGCGAGCCGCGCCGTGTCCGTGAGGAACGAGTCGGCGACCACGACGAGCTCGCGCGTCGCGAGCGCCTCCGCGACGGCGCGCGAGTCGGGCAGCATCGCGACCGGGTTGCCGGCGGTCACCCAGACGGCGCGGATCGGCGGGTCGCTCATCCGGAGCACCTCCTGCCCGAACAGCGGCTCGCAGACCGTGCGCGGCGGGGGGCGATCGCCCTCGAGCGGCGAGAGATCGAACGCGCCGCGCCGCTTGAAATAGAACGAGACGCCGCCGCCGGGGATGCCGAGGTTCCCGCTCACGGCCGCGAGCGCGTCGAGGGCGCGCACGATCGCCCCGCCCGATGTGCGCCGGCCCATGCCCCAGCCCACGAGGATCGCCGCCGGCCTGTCGGCGAGGCGGCGCGCGAGGTCCAGGGCGGCGGCCTCGGGCACGTCGGCCTCGCCGCACCACGCCGCGACCGAGCGGCGCCGCGCGAGCGCGCGGAATTCGTCGAGGTGATCGCAGTACTCCGCGGCGCGCGGATCGAGCCACCCCTCGTCGAAGAGCACGCGGGCGACGGCCATGGCGAGCGCGAAGTCGCCGCCGGGGCGCGGCTGGTGGAACGCCGCGCAGAGCGACGCGGTCTTGTGGTGTACCGGATCGATGAGCACGAGCTCCGCGCCGCGCGCCTTGGCCTCGCGCAGCACCGGCAGGGTGTGCGGGCTCGACGTGAAGACGTTCTTGCCCCAGAGCAGGATGTGCCGGGCGTTCTTCAGGTCGGCGAGGTCGTGGCTGTCCTCCTCGCCGAAATCGGCGAGCTGCGCGGCGTCGCCCGCGCCGGAGCAGATGTCGCCGCGCTTGACCGTGACCGGCCCGAAGCGCGCGAAGAAGGCGTCGGCCATCCCGGTGAGGATCCCGAGCGATCCGCCGCTCCGGTAGTGGAAGATCGCGGCCGGGCCCGACGCGCGGCGGATCTCGAGCAGGCGCTCGGCCGCGGTGTCGAGCGCCTCGTCCCAGGAGACCGGCACGAGCTCGCCGCCCTTGCGGAGCAGCGGCGTGGTCAAGCGCTCGGGCGAGTACTGCGTCTCCAGGAAGCGCGACGTGCGGTAGCAGAGAAAGCCCCGCGTGATCGGGTGGTCCGGGTCGCCGCCGAGGCGCACCACGCGGCCGTCCTCCACGGTGGCCACGATGCTGCAAGCGTCGGGGCAGTCGCGGTTGCAGACGGTCTTGCGGAGCTCCTGCACGGCGGCAGCCTAGCTCAGGCGCGCGCGGCGGTACACCCGTGTGGCATCGCGTCTGCCATAGAGGCGAGCGGGCTCCTGCACGCCGGCGCGGACGTCGATCGCGCGCCGCGGGCGGTATCGGTCGGACATGGGTGCTTTCTCGCCGACAGCGATGTCCAACACCGATGTCCAACACCGATGGATGCATTGGCCACCTCACCGGATTCGGAGCCTGCCGTCGTCGCCGGCCCCTCCCGCCTTCACCCGCGCTGCGAGGCCGAGGGACGTTGTCGGCGTCGTCGGTGGCAGGCTTGACCCTCGCGATGCCCCGGTGCTTCCATGGCACGGTGACCCCTGAGGCCTCGCTCACTCCCAGCGCGATCGCGGCGCCTCCCGGCGTGGCCGTGGCGGGGGTCGCGTGGCGCGCGCGGGGCCGGCTCAACCTCACGGTGATCGCCAAGGCGACCTTCGCCTTCGTCGACGGCGCAACGATGATCCCCGTCGAGCCGCAGGGGATCGTCCACGCCGACATCCACCATCACAACAACCCGGGCCGCAGCGTCCGGCTGACGAGCGACCTCGCGCCCTACCTCGCGCGCGTCGACGTGTTCTTCACGGGCCACGCGCACGCGCCGCCGGGCCTGCCTGCGCGGCCCTTCTCGGCGCGCCTCGCGCTCTTCGCCGGCGAGCGCCCGATCCTCGACAAGGCGCTCTCGATCGAGCCCGGCGGCGAGGACAGGGCGATCCCTCTCGTCTACGAGCGCGCGTTCGGGGGGATCGGCATGGCCGACAACCCCTTCGGCACCCGTTGCCCGACCGTCCTGGACCCGGCGCGGCGCGACCGCCCGGCGGGCTTCGGGCCGCTCGGGAGCGTGTGGCCGTCGCGCACGCGGCTGCTCGGGCGCACGAGCCGCAAGGCGCTCGAGGCGCCCATCCTCGAGATCCCCGACGACTTCGACTGGAGCTACTTCCAGGCCGCCCCCCCCGACCAGCGCGTCGAAGCCCTGTGCGGCGACGAGTGGCTCGCGCTCCAGGGGCTCCACCCGACGCTTCCGGTGCTGCGGACGCGCCTCCCCGGGGCGCGCGCCCTCGCGCGCGTCCACGGCCTCTCCGCGTTCGGCGTCAGGGAGGGGCAGCCGATCGAGCTCGTGCTCGACACGCTGCACGTCGACGGCGACCGGCAGTCGTGCTCGCTGCTCTGGCGCCGCAGCTTCCCGCTCGCGGGTGAAGCCGCGCTCGCGGCGGTGCGTGTCGTCGTCGGCGTCGAGCTGCCGGGCGCCCCGCCCGCGTCGCTGGCTCCTGCCGAGATGGCGATGGCCGCCCCGCGCGCGGGCGCGACGCCCGAGCAGGCCGGGGCGACGATCGAGCTGCCCGGCGAGGACGTCGAGGCGCGCGAACCGCGCGGCCCCGCCCGGCGCCTCGATGCGTCCGCCGCGCAGACCAGCCGAGCCCCCGCCGGGTCGGCGGTCCCGCTGCCATTCCGGCCGGGGGCCGCGCCGTCGCTCGCGGCGGCGCCCAGCCCGCAGGCGCCACGCCCGCCGCAGCGGCCTTCCGTCTCGGAGACCCATTCGCTCTCCTCCGAGGAACAGGAGCACGCCCTCGCCGAGAGCCTCCTCCCGTTTCGACGCACCGGGCTCTCTCCCGCGCCGCCGGCCGCAGCGCCCGCGAAAGCGCTCGCAGCCCCTGCGCCGCCTGCCGCCGCTGCGGCTCCGTTGCCCGCCGCGGGCGCTCCCGTGCCGCCGCCCACCGCCGCTCCCGCGGCGCCCGCGCCGCGATCGCCCTGGGGCGGCGCCGCGAGCGACCGCGCGAGCGAGCCCGCGCCGCCTCGCAAGGCCCCGAAGCCGCAGAAGCTCGACATCCAGCAGGTCATCTACGGGTCCAGCAAGGGGCGCCCGTAGGTGGCGGTCCTTCTCCACGCTCAAGGGAGCCAGCCGAGCCATGGAAATCCTCGTCGAAACAGCCGGCGCCCCGTGGGCGGGCGTGCGGGTCCGCGCGCTCTCGGGGCGCGAGGAGATCTCCCGGGTCTTCTCGTTCGACCTCGACGTGGTGTGCGATCCGCAGCGGGACCTGCCCGAAGACGCCGTCCCCGGGGCCCCGGTCAGCGTCGTCGTCCTCGTCGAGGGCGAGGAGATCCGCCGGATCCACGGTATCCTCGGCCAGATCCTCGATCGCCTGGACCCGGACGCCGAGCGCCGCGCCTACCGCCTCCGCGTCGTCCCGCGCGCGTTCAAGCTGACGCTCGTCGAGACGCAGGAGATCTACCTGGACGCGAGCGTGCCGGACGTGATCCGGCGCAAGCTCGAGCGGCACGGCCTCGGCGCCGGCGACGTCGAGTTCCGCCTCCTCAAGGCGTACCCGCTGCGCGAGCTCATCGTGCAGTACAAGGAGAGCGATCTCGCCTTCATCAGCCGCCTCGCCGAGCACCTCGGGATCAGCTTTTACTTCGAGCACCGGGGCGACCGCGACGTCCTCGTCTTCACCGACCACCCCGGGGGCTTTCGCCCCGTGGAGGGCGCCGCGGAGGTGCAGTTCCGGCCGCGCGGCGAGGCGTCCGACGTCTTCGCCATCGAGAGGACCAGCAAGCTCGTCCCCTCGGCGTACGTGGTGCACGACTACAACTACCGCAAGCCGCTGCTCGATCTCGCCGCGTATCACACGCTCGAGGGGGCGTCGGGCGGGGGAATCGTCGAGTACGGCAGCCACGTCAAGACGGCCGAGGAGGCGAAGGAGCTCGCCCGGATCCGCGCCGAGGAGCGCCTCTCGGAGCAGCGCGTCTACGAGGGCAAGAGCGCGCGGCCGGAGTTCAGCGCCGGGCACCGCACGATCCTGCGGGAGCACCCGCGGCTCGAGGCGCCGGAGGGCCTGCTCCTCCTCGGGGTCGAGCACACCGCGACCCTGCCCACCTTCGACGAGGAGGGCGTGGCGGCGTCGTACGCGAACACCTTCACGGCGGTGCCCGCGAGCATCCACTACCGCCCCCCGCGGCGGACGCCGAGGCCGCGCATCCACGGGTTCGTCACCGGCGTCGTGCAGCCCGGCCCCGAGGGCGAGGCCGGCGGCGTCGCGCGCCTCGACGGCGACGGCCGCTACACCGTGCAGTTCCATTTCGACACGGCGCTCCCGGGGGAGCAGAAGAGCTCGCACCCGGTGCGGATGGCGCAGCCCTTCGCCGGGCCGAACCACAACATGCATTTCCCGCTGCGGCCCGGCGCCGAGGTGCTCCTCGTCTTCGCCGACGGCGATCCGGATCGGCCGATCATCGTCGGCGCGGTCCCGAACGCGGCGGCGCCGTCGGCCGTCAACGCCGCGATCGCCGAGCGCCACCGCATCACGACGGCCGCCGGGGCGATGATCGAGATCCGCGACCGACGCTGACACGAGATGGAGGATCCCCGCATGAACCGAGCCCCCGCCCCTCCCGAGGCGCGCCTCCGCTGCCTCGACGGCCAGCCCGCGCCGGCCGACGTCGTCCGCGACTGGAGGCGGCTCCTCGACCTGCCGGACAAGGCCCGCCAGGGCCTCTGGGAGATCCTGGCGCCGAGCCTCGCCGGCTCCGTCGACGCGGCGATGGAGAAGCGCGCGGAGGCGTTCTGCCGGCTCTACGACCTCTCGGCGCCGGATCTGCAAGCGAGCCTGCGCGTGTGCCGCTTCGTGCTCTCGCGCGCGAGCAGCCTCGATCTGGCCGCGACCGACGTCGCCGCGGACGTCGCGGTGCTCTCGGGCGACGACGCGCGCGGCGTCGTCGTGCTCTCGTGGTACGAGGCGGCGAAGGCCGTCATCCGGCGGGGTATCCTCGAGGAGTCGATCTTCGACCACGGCAAGGTGCTGGTCGGGCTCGACTGGCGGGTCGACCGCATCGCCGGCTCGGACCGGGGCGTGCACCTCGACGCGCCGCTCGCGGTGCTGACGCTGCGCCTGCGCGACGGGGGCCGCGACGAGCGCACGACGATCTACGTGGCGCCGCCGGCGCTCGGGCAGATCAAGGAGGCGTGCGACCGGATCGAGCGGATGATCGCCGGCGCGCCGCGCCCGCCCTCCGGCGCGCCGAAGGCGCAGGGATAGGCGCCGCGAGGACCGGAAGACCCCCCGAGGAGCAGGCCATGAGCATCACGATCAACGACGGCGCCAGCTACACCAACTCGGCGTCGGTCACGCTCACCCTCACCGCGCCCGCGGACGCGACGCGGATGCGGTTCAGCAGCGACGGCAAGACCTTCGGCGCGTGGGCGCCGGTCTCGGCCTCCACGAGCTACGCCCTGCCGTCGGGCGACGGCGCGAAGACGGTCTCGGTGCAGTTCGGCGACGGCGGGTCCGCCGTGCTCAGCTCCGGGTCGGCGTCGATCACGCTCGACACCGTGGCCCCGACGGGGGCGTCCATCGTGATCAACGGCGGGGCCGCGGACACGGCGACGCGGCAGGTCGCCCTCACGCTCGACGCGACGGACGGGACCTCCCCCGTCGCGAAGGTGCGGCTCAAGAACGAGAGCGGCGCGTGGGGAGCCTGGCAGCCCGCGACCGCCAGCGCGTGGTGGACGCTCTCGGACGGCTACGGCCAGAAGACGGTGAGCGCCCAGTTCCAGGACAGCGCAGGCAACGAGTCGAGCGTGGTGAGCGCGTCGATCGAGTACGTGAAATTCAGCGTCACCGGGACCTGGCTCATCCTCAAGACCCCCGACTACGACGACGCCACGGGCACGCAGACGAGCTATTTCCGCATCGGCGCTTCGGACTCGACCACCGAGAACGCCCTGCTCGACTCGTTCACGCACCCCGACCCCGCGGACAGCGATAAGACGAAGCCGGGCGTGCAGAACGCCGACGACCTCCGCGCCGGAAACCCGGCCAAGACGTACCCGGGCTGGTTCGAGTACACCGACGGCGACCGGACGCTCGTGATCCGCGGCAACAACCGGGAGAGCATCCAGCTGGACGAGACCGTCATGATCGGCGGGAACAAGACCGAGACGGTCGGCGGCAAGTACCGCCTCAACCTCGGCGCCGGCACGCTCGAGGTGTACAACGCCGATCCCGTCTATCGGGTCGAGTTCTTCCAGCAGGACGTGTACGCGGCCGGGAAGAAGAGCTGGCGCAAGCGCGAGATGGGCCACAACTCCAGCGACAGCTACACCTTCGGCGACACCGAGAGCTTCTACGGCGGCTACAAGTTCGACGCGATGTTCGGCATGACGAACACGGTCTTCCTCGGCGGCAAGATCGATCTCAGCCTGGCGCTGGCGCTGACCGCGAGCGTGGGCTTCACCGTCGAGCTCGGCGCGGGCCTCAAGTACTCGAACGTCGCGGGCAAGGACATGAGCACGGCGGGCAATCACGAGTTCAAGGCGCGCGAGGAGATCCACCTGCGCATCAAGGCCGATCACGAGGGTGTCGGGGGGAGCCGGAACGCGGTGCTCGCGGGGATCGCTGCCGCGACCGCCGTCCCGGTGGCGGTCCTCTCGGGGTGCACCGCCGCGGGGACCGTCGACAGCAGCGGCGTGGCCGCCGTCCCCGCCGGGTGCCTCGGGGGCGCGGCGGCCGCGTTCGCCGTCGGGCTCGTCGCCTCGGTGGTCGTCGCGCTGAAGGACAAGGCCGGGGACCCGAGATCGCAGGCCGAGATCAAGATGGACAAGGAGGGGATCCTCCTCCGGCAGAACGACGCGACGGGCGCGACGCAGAGCGCGGTGTACGTGGGGGAGCACGCCGGCGGGCCAGGAGCGGTGGTCCTCGCGAACTCCAAGGACGCCTATGTAGAGCTCGATCCCGACGCAGACATCGTCGTCAATGCGGGGAAGGATCTCTACCTCCAGACGGAGGACGGGAGCGCGGTCCTGAAGCTGCTCACCGGCGGCAACATCCGGGTCAAGAGCTCGAGCGCCAACATCCAGGGACAGATCACCCTGGGCAACAACAACGCGCTGACCATCCAGTAGGCCGCGCGTGGAGATCCTCAACGACACCGGTCTCAAGCTCGGCTGGCTCGTGGGCCGGGTGCGACCGCCTGCGACCAGCCTGACGGTGATCGTCAAAGGCACCTTCACGCTGGCCCCGAACGCGCCGGCCGCGCTCGCCGCGCCGGGCGATCGGCTCCTGCTCGAGGGCGATCGCCACCTCGACGACGACCCTGGGAAGAGCCTCGTCTACGCCTCCGATTTCGCCTACTTCAAGCCGCGCGCCGACGTCCTCCTGGTCGGCACCTGCCGCCCGCCCCGCGGCGAGGCGCAGCGGGTCTCGTACGCCGCGCTGGAGGTCGGCCGCCTCCGCAAGCAGATCGCGGTGATCGGCGACCGGGTCTGGGACGGCGAGGTCGCCACCGAGCCGCGGCCGTTCCGCGCGATGCCGCTCCGCTACGAGCTGAGCTTCGGCGGCGACGGCTTCGCGAAGAACCCGCTCGGGCGCGGCCGCGGCAAGGTCAGGACCGCCGCCGGCGTCGAGCGCTGGCCGCTGCCCAACCTGGAGCTGCCCGGCAGCCTGATCGACTCGCCGCGGCAGGCCCCGGACCCCGCGGGCTTCGGCCCGATCGAGCGGACGTGGGCGCAGCGCACCGCCGGCGTCGGCACCTACGACGATCGCTGGCTGGCCGAGCGCTGGCCCGGCCTCCCCGAGGACTTCGACTGGGGCTATTTCAACGCCGCCCCGCACGATCAGCAGATCGCGGGCTATCTGCGCGGCGACGAGGCGATCGCGCTCGAGAACCTGCACCCCGAGCTCCCGCGCTACGAATCGCGGCTGCCCGGCCTGCGCGCGCGCTGCTTCGTGGAGGCCGCGGCGCGCGGCGGGGCCGAGATCCGCGAGGTGCCGCTCCACCTCGACACGCTCTGGATCGACATGGACGCGGGCCGGCTCGCCCTCGTCTGGCGCGGCCTCACCCCGATCGCGTCGCGCGCTCACGACGAGCTCCGCCGGCTCCTGCTGGTCGCCGAGCCGCTCGCCGAGCCGCCGCTCCCGGCCTCTCGCTACCGCGAGCCCGCGCGGTGGCGGCGCCCGGAGGCGCCCGAGGTCGCCGCGAAGCCGCGCGCGCCCGGCGCGCCCGACGGCGAGCAGCGCAAGCCCGGCGACGTCGACCCCGACGTCATCGCCGGGCTCGCGCAGGCGCGCGCGATGCTCGAGAAATCCGGGGTCCCGCGCGACGTGATCGAGCGGCTGCGCGGCGTCACCTCGCCCGACGCGTTCCTCGCGATCGTGATCGGAGAGCTGCGGCACGATCCGGAGGCCGCGGCGCGGCTCGAGCGCGACTCGCGCGAGCAGACGCGGCGGCTGCTCATCGAGCACGGCCACGATCCCGCGCTGCTCGACGAGCCGGCGCGGCCCGAGGATCCGTCCACCGCCGCCGCGGCGCTCACGCGCGAGGAGGTCGCGGCGCGCGCGAAGGGCGGGCGGAGCTTCGCGCGCGCGAGGCTCGCGGGCCTCGATCTCTCGGAGCTCGACCTGCGCGGGCTCGTCTTCACGCGCGCGGATCTCACGGGCGCGCGCCTCCGAGGGGCTCGCCTCGACGACGCCGATCTGACGGGCGCCCGCCTCGAGCGGGCCGATCTCACGCGCGCCTCGCTCGCGCGCGCCGTCGCCGTCCAGGCCGAGCTCTACGGCGCCGACCTCACGGGCGCGGACCTCTCCGCGGCCAACCTCTCGGAGGCCGGCCTCCGCAGCGCGGCGCTCCCGGGCGCCAGGCTCGACGAGGCCGATCTCACGGGCGCCACGCTCGCGCAGGCGAACCTCGAGCGCGCGTCGCTGCGCGAGGCCGAGCTCGGCGGCGCCAACCTCGCGGAGGTCCGGGCGCGCGGGGCGAACGCCCGAGGGGCCCGCCTCCGCGGCGCGAGGCTCATCGCCGCCGACCTGCGCGGCGCCTCGCTCGACGCGGCCGATCTCACGGGCTGCGCGCTGGACGGCGCGCAGCTCGGCGGCGCGTCGCTGCGCGAGGCCTCGCTCTACGGCGCCTCGGGCGAGCGCGTCTCCATGGCGGAGGCCGATCTCACGGGCGCGCGCGCCGTCGACGGCGCGTCGTTCCGGCGCGTGGATCTCCGCGCGGCGAGGGCCGACGGGTCCAGCTGGACCGGCGCGTCGCTCCGCGAGGCCGATCTGCGCGGCGCGACCCTGATCCGCGCCGATCTCTCGGGCGCCGATCTCTCGGGCGCGAACCTGCACCGCGCCGTCCTCAAGCACGCCAACCTGAGCAAGGCGAAGCTCGACGCGGCGCTGCTCACCGCGGTCAACCTGTTCCAGGGCACGCTCGAGCAGGCCAACCTGACCCGCGCCGACCTCCGCGGCTCGAACCTGTACGGGTGCGAGCTGCTCGACGCGATCCTCGCCGAGGCGCGGCTCGACGGCGCGAACCTGCAGGCGACCAAGCTCGCCGGGCGGAGCGCGGGATGACCGCGGGCGCCCCCGGCAAGGACGTCGCGGCCCTGCTCGACCGCCTCCGCGCGAGCCCGGCGCCGGGTCCTCCGGTCTTGCCGGAGATCGATCTCGCCGGCGCCGACCTGCGCGGCGCGCCCCTCGAGAAGGTGGCGCTCCACCGCGTCCGCCTCGCCGGCGCGGATCTCTCGGGGGCGCGGCTCGCGGGGGCGATGTTCATCTCGTGCGACCTCCACGGCGCGAAGCTCGCGGGCGCCGATCTCGCGGGCGCGGTCTTCAGCTCGCTCGACGTGGCGGTGGACCGCGAGGCCGCCGTGGAGGTCCCGCTCGACGCCGCCGGGCTCGCGCGCGAGCAGGTCGACGCGCTCGCCGGCGCGGGCGTGCGCGGCTTGCAGCGCCGGCTCCTCGACCTCGGGGGTGCCGACCTCACGGGCGCGGGGCTCCAGGGGGCCGTGCTCGAGGGGGTCGATCTCGCCGGGGCGCGGCTCGCGGGCGCCGATCTCACCGGCGCCATCCTCGAGCGCTGCACGCTCACCGGGGCGTCGCTCGAGGGAGCGCGGCTCGACCGGGCCTCCGTCAGCGACGGCAATCTCGCCGGCGCGGATCTCTCCGGCGCGCACCTCGCGGAGGCCGCGCTCTCGGGCTGCGACCTCTCCGCGGCGCGCCTCGACCGCGCGACCCTCCGCGCCGTCCGGATCGAGCGCTGCGACCTCGGCGGCGCCTCGTTCCGCGGAGCGCACCTCGACGGCGCGGCCCTCGTCGAGGTCACGCCCGCGGCGCCGCCGCTCGCGGGCGCGCGGGTCGACCGCCTCCGGCTCGAGGGCGCGTCGCTCTCCGCGCTCGGCGCGCTCGCGGGCGATCACGGCGGCGGCCGGCTCGCGCGCTGCGACCTCCGCGGCATGGATCTCACCGGCGGCAGCTTCGCCCGGGCCGAGCTCGCGGGGAGCGACCTCGCGGGCGCGAAGCTCGCGGGCGTCGATCTCACCGGCGCCGACCTCCGCGGGTGCGAGCTCGGCGGCGCCGACCTCCGGCGGGCGCGGCTCGCCAAGGCCTCGCTGTCGGCGGCGAAGCTCTCGCGCGCCAGGCTCGACGGCGCGATCCTGGACGGGGCCGACCTCACCGGCGCGGTCCTCGCCGGCGCCGAGCTGCGCGGGATCTCGGCGGCGGGCGTCGATCTCACGAGGGCCGACCTGACGGACGCGGTCCTCGACCGGACGGCGCTCACCGACGGCACGCTCACCGGCGCGAAGCTCTCGCGCGCGAGCCTCCAGGGCGCGGAGCTCGACGGGTGCGAGGCGAGCGGCGCCGTCCTCGAGGGCGCGATCCTCGCCGGGGCCCGCCTGCGGACGAGCAGGCTCGCGGGCGCGAAGCTCGCGGGCGCCGATCTCCGGCGGGCCAGCCTCACGGGCGTCGATCTCTCGGGCGCCGATCTCTCGAAGGTCAAGCTCGAGACCAACGCCTTCGTGCGCTGCCGCCTCGCGGGCGCCGACCTCCGCGGCGCCGACCTGTCGGGCGCCGATTTCACCGACGCCGATCTCTCCGGCGCCGATCTCACGGGCGCGCGGCTGCACGGCGCCACGCTGACCCGCGCGGACGCGAGCGGCGCCGCGCTGCACCGCGCGGCGATGAGCCGCGCCGACGCCGGGGCCGCGAACTTCAGCGGGAGCAAGCTGCAGCAGGCCGACCTGCGCGAGGCGAACCTCCGCAGGGCGTACCTCAAGGGGGCGGCGCTCGGGGGCGCCAACATGACCGGGGCCGATCTGCGCGAGGCCATCCTGGTGCGCGTCGACGCCCCGCGCGCGCTCTTCTGCGGGGCCCGGCTGGGCTACGCGGATCTCTCGCACGCGCGGCTCGCGGACGCGGACTTCGCGCGGGCCGACGTGGCGGGCGCCAACCTGCACCGGATCGCCGATCCCGGCGCGCTCTGGGCGCTCGCGAACCGCGAGCAGGCCCGGGGCACCGATCCGGAGCTGGCCGCTGCCGAGGACTGGCAGCCGCCCAGCGCGTAGTCACCCGAAGCGGAGGGACGATGTCGAAGCTTGCCTTGTCCAGCGTGAGCCCGAAGGAAGCGACCGCGAGCTACGTGAGGCGCGCCGCCGTGGTCGAGGTCGCGAGCGAGCGGCGATGCGTCGTGCGCATCGAGCACGAGGGCCGCGCCGTCGAGCTGAGCGCGACGGTGGCGATGTTCCCGCCGCCCCGGATCGAGGTGGGCTGTCATGTGCTGGTGACCGGAGAGGACCTCGAGCGCTGCTACGTCGTCGGCGTGCTCGGCGACGAGGAGGTCCCTGCCTCGGAGCGGCGGCTCACCACGCGGTCCGGCGCCTCGGCGGCCGTGTCCACCGACGGCGAGCGCGAGCGCATCGAGGTGCGCGATCCGGGCGGGCGCCTGGTCTTCGAGTATCGCCCCGATCTCGGCCGCGGCCTGCTCTCCGTGCCCACAGGCGATCTCGCGCTGGCCGCGCCGCAGGGGAACATCGATCTCGTCGCTGGGGGCGCGATCCGGTGCCGCGGCGCGGTCGGGGTGACGCTCGAGGCCGGCGACGGGGAGGCGAGCGCGCGGCCGTCGCTCGCGCTGGGGCAGACCGAGGCGCGCCTCGGCGCCCGCGCGCTGAAGCTCGTCGGCGAGCGGGCCGAGGTGCTCTTCGCGGAGGCGAGCTACCGAGGCGTCCAGCTCTCGGCGGCGGTCGAGCAGGTGAAGGTGGTGGCGGACCGGATGGAGACGCTCGCGTCCCACGTCTTCGAGCGGCTCAAGCGCTCCTTCCGCCGCGTCGAGGACCTCGACGAGCTCCTGGCCGGGCGCGTGCGCGCGCGCGCCTCCGGGGCCTATTCGGTCAAGGGGGGGCACGCCTCGATCGAGGCCGAGGACGACGTGAAGATCGACGGCAAGCGCATCCACCTCGGGTGAGCGGAGGAGGGCCGATGTTTCCCATCGCGACGAGGCAGGGAGGGACGTGCGAGGCCTTCCCGGACACGTGCAAGACCCCGGCGCCGCCGGCCCCGCCCGTGCCGGTGCCCTACCCGAACACCGCGCAGCTCGTGCAGGCCAACCCGGGGACCTGTGCGAAGAAGGTGAAGGTGTTGAACCAGCCGGTGATCACCAAGCAGACGGTGATCCCGATGAGCGCCGGCGACGAGGCCGGGGCGGCGGGCGGCGTGGTCTCCGGCACGATCAAGGGTCCCGTGCAGTTCAAGCAGGGGTCGGCCAAGGTCAAGGTGGAGGGGCAGCCGGTCGTCTTCCAGACGTGCATGACCGCGCACAACGGCACGAACGCCAACATGCCCGCGGGCGTGCACTCGTCTCCGTCGCAGACCAAGGTGTCTGTCGCGATGTAGGCCCGTGGTCCCGGAGGAGGGGCCTCCGGTGGGGTGGGGGAGGTGTTCAGTCCGCGGCGAGGCGCTCGGGGGCGTAGTCGCGCGAGTCGTCGCCGGAGACCTCCTGGGCGATCGCGCGGAGCTGCTCGTAGCGCTCGCGCAGCAGCGACCACAGCCGATCGCGGATGTCGCGCGAGTCGAGGCGCTCCGGCGCGCGGGTGTTGCTGAGCAGCCACTTCGCGGTGCCGTTCACCCGGGTCACCTCCTCCCGGGTGAGGGAGATCCGGCCTTGCACGTGGTTCCACCGGTCCAGGATGAGGTTGGTGATGGTGGCCGCCGCGCTCGCGGGATCGCCGGCGACGAGCGCGCGCCGGACGATGCCGTAGGTCTCCGGGACGATGCCGCGCGGGAAGCACGCCTCGGCCGCGGCGAGCGTCGGGCGCAGCGCCTCGTAGAGCTGGTCGAGCCGCTCCGTCACCTCGGCCGGCGGCGCGCTCTCGGGCTGCATCCGCCCCACCGCGTAGTCGAGCGCCATCGCCAGCTCCGGCAGGCTGCGGATCGCGTCGAAGCGAGACTTCGGCAGCCGGCGCCGGTGGCGCGCCGGATCGCGCGTCACGGACTGCACGGCGCGCCGGACGATCGCGAGCACCCCGCCCGCGTCCCCACGGAAGGCCTGCACGTTCGCCGCCGGGAGATCGCTCGCCGGCATCGCGTACCGCTCGTAGCGCTCCCGATCCAGGCTCTCGTCGCCCCGGGAGCGCGGCTCGACGGAGAGCGGCTCGACGGAGAGCGGCCCGACGCTGGCGGACGAGGCCGGCTCGGCCCGCTCCGAGCCCGCCGGATCCGAGCCCGCCTGCTGCGGCCGGTCCGCCTCGGGGCGCTCGCCCTCCGCGCGGGGCCGCTCCTCCGGAGCGGGCGCCGCAGCGGTTTGCCGTGTCTCTTCCGGACCGGTCTCGACCGGACCGGACGCCGTGCTCTGGGCGGTGCTCTCGGCCTCGAGCGGTGTGGACCGAAGCGCTGGATCCCGCAGCGCCTCGAGGTCGTCTCGCGCACGCGTCATCCGGGCCATCGTACGTAAGTCGGCGCGACGGCACAAGATCCGCGGCCGCTCGCTCGCCGCGATCGCCGTCGCCCACGCCTCGGCCGCCGATCGGCCACGCCTCGCCCACCCATGGGCGCGCCGATCAAGCGTCGAGCGCGTCCCAGAAGGTGCGCAGATCCTCCGAGAGCGGCGCCTCGACGCGCACGCGCTCGCCTGTCGCCGGGTGCGTGAGCTCCAGCAGCGCGGCGTGGAGGGCGTGGCGATCGAGCTCGAGCGCGCGGCGGTCGTCGTCGGTGAGCTCGCCGTCGGCGCCGCGCGCGAACAGGCCCTCGTCCGGCCCGTAGAGCTTATCGCCCACGAGCGGCAGGCCGCTCGACGCGAGGTGGACCCGGATCTGGTGCTGCCGGCCGGTCTCGAGCGTGCACTGGATCATCGAGTAGCGCCGGCCGGTGAGCGGGTCGGCGCGGCGGCCCAGCACCTCGCACGCGGTGGCGGACGCGAGGCCGCGGCCGGGCGGCGCGACGCGCATCTTCACCTTGTAGCGGCTCTCGGTGTCGAGCTCGAGCGGCAGCTCGACCCGGAAGTCGTCGCGCTCGGGCCAGCCCCAGGCGATCGCCACGTAGCGCTTGAGCACGCCGGTGCGCTCCTCGAACTGCGCCTTCACCGTCCGATCGGCCTCGGGCGTGCGGCAGAGGAGGAGCACGCCGCTCGTCTCGCGATCGAGCCGGTGCGCCAGGAACAGCCGCTCTCCGGGGCGCGCGGCCTCCATCATCTTGATGACGGTGCTCTTGTGGTAGCGCGCCGTGGGGTGCACGGGCAGGCTCGCCGGTTTGTTCACCGCGAGCAGCGCGTCGTCCTCGTGGAGCACCGGGATCGCCGTGTCGGGCGCCTGCTCGTCCCACGGCGCGCGCCAGAGGAGGATGCACTGCTCCGGCCGCACGCGATCGCTGCCGCGCAGGCGCCGCGCCTCGGGCGAGTAGGCGCCGCGGGCGACGATCTCGGCGGCGCGCGTGCGGCTCGTCCGCTTGAGCTGCGACTGCACGAACCGGTCGAGCCGCATGCCCGCCGACTCGGGCGGCACGCGGAGCACGGTGACGACCGACCCCTCCGGCACCTCTTCTGGCCGCACCACCTGGGTGCCGCGGCCGAAGGGGCCGCTCGTCCCGGCGAGCTCCCGCGCGCTGATCCTGGTCATGGGTCGAGGTTGGCGTACGGCTTTAGCAAAAGCGCCGGCCGCGGGCGCGGAAAATCCCCTCCCGCCCGCGGCCCGCGCCGCGCCGCGCCCCGCGGAGCGCGCGCGACACGCCCGCGCGTCGGGCCTCCGCGCGCGACACGCCCGCGCGCCGGGCCTCCGTCGGCGACCGATCGTCCGGCGCGGCGCCGCCGTCGCAAAGGTGCCTTCGCGGCACGGCTGCGAGAAATCCTCTACCGTCCTGCGAACGACGGTGAGCGCCACGCAGACCTCGGATCCCGCGGGCGAGACGGCGGGCGCGCCGGCGCTCCGCGAGCGCCTCCGCGCGCTCCACCTCCGCATGTGCGAAGGGCTGATCGAGCGGGACGAGCCGGCGCGGGTGCTCTTGCTCGCGGCGCTCGCCGGCGAGCACGTGCTCCTCCTCGGGCCGCCCGGGACCGCGAAGAGCGAGCTCGCGCGCCGGCTGCGCGGCTGCGTCGCGGAGGGGATCTACTTCGAGCGCCTGCTGACGCGGTTTTCGGTGCCCGAGGAGCTCTTCGGCCCGCTCTCGATCAAGGCCCTGGAGCGCGACGAGTACGTCCGCCTGACCGAAGGGTACCTGCCCGCCGCGTCGGTCGCCTTCCTCGACGAGATCTTCAACGCCAACAGCGCGATCCTCAACGCGCTCCTCACGCTGCTCAACGAGCGGGAGTTCGACAACGGCACGCGGCGCGTCGCGACGCCCCTCGTGAGCGTGGTCGCGGCGACCAACCACGCCCCCGACGCCCCCGAGCTCGCGGCGCTCCACGACCGGTTCCTCTTTCGCTGCCACGTGACGCCCGTCTCGGCGGACGGCTTCCTCGCCCTCCTGGACGTCCCGGCGAGCCCGCGCCCCCCGGACGCCGCCGCGCCGCGGCTCACGCTGGCCGAGCTGGACGAGATCCGCCGGCGCGCCGCGGGCGTCTCGCTCTCGCCGAGCGCGCGGTCCCTGCTCGCCTCGATGCGCGCGTCGCTCGCCGAGAAGGGGCTCTACGTCTCCGACCGGCGCTGGCGGAGGATCGCGAACGTCCTCCGCGTCGCCGCGCTCTGCGACGGCCGGCGCGTGGTCACGCTGGCGGACGGCCCGCTCATGCTCCATGGCCTCTGGGACCGCCCGGAGCAGATCGAGGTCGTCGAGGGGGCCCTCGCGGCGACCCTCGACGCCGCGCTCGTCGACGAGCCGAGGCGCCACGAGGCGATGGTCGAGGCCTTCGAGGCGGAGATCGACAAGGAGCTCCGCTGCGTCGAGCACGCGTGCGACGAGGAGGGGCGGCCGCTCTACCTCGACGAGGCGGGCGAGCGCGTCACCGAGCCCTATCACCGGCGCCCGGTGACGAACGCGGACGGGGTGCTGCTCTTCGAGGCGCCCCCGGACATGGCCTCTCCCAGGCGCCGCTTCACCATGGGCGAGCTGTGGGAGGAGCACTTCCAGAACAAGGTCAACGGATGGGAGCGGCTCGAGGCCTGGGTGAAGACCCCGCTGCACCAGGCCTTCGCCAGGGAGCTGCGGGCGCCGGTGACGGCGCCGGCGCGTTACCCGGCCGAGCACGTCGCCGCGCGGCGCCGGCAGCTCGAGGAGCTGCTCGGCGACGTCGACGGCTTCCTGAGCGGGATCTCCGCGGCCCACGGCGGCGCGGGCCCGTCGCTCTGGGTCTCCGAGGCGCGCCACGGCGCGGTCGCGCGCCGGCTCGCCGCGTCGGAGCGGTCGCTGTCGGCGCTGCGAGGGCGCCTGCTCTCCCTCCTCGGTCGCCTGGCCGAGCTCCCGGTCCGGGGCGCATGACCGCCGGGGAGGGGCTCGAGGTCCGCTACGCCTGGCTGGACGGCCTCCCGGCGCCGCTCTTCCGGCGGACCGTCACGCACACGCACGGGCGCATCGCGCAGCGAGGCGAGGCGATCCTCGCCCTGCGGGACGCGCTGCTGTCGGGGCGGGTGCCCCCGGCCGACGCGGTCGCGTGGCCCGAGGAGGACGACCTCCGCCGCGCGCTCTTCGACGCGCTCGCCGCGGCCAACGTGGGGCCCTACTGCGACGGGGATCCCCGGACCACCGACGAGGTGCTGGCCTACGTCCTCGACGTCGTCGGCGACGCCCAGGAGATCCACGATCGGGCCCTCATCGCCTTTCACGTCCTCGCGCGCGAGCGCGAGGCCGAGCGGGCGCGCTGCGGCCCGGGCGCGTGCGGTCCGGGCGCCGGGGACGGCGGGGGCCGCGTGGCGGGCGTCCCGCTCGACGCACGGCACTGGGAGGAGGCGCGGCGCGACGCCGTGCGCCTGCTCTGCGAGCTCGTGGCGTCCCGCACCGAGGTCCGGTGGTCGGAGCTCGTGGCGGTCTGCGCCGAGCTCGAGCGCGTCTTCCGGCAGCTCGCGGAGGCGCTCGACCTCCCGCCGGGGAGCTGCCGCGGCATGGTGCGCGCGCTGCCGCGCGGGGATCTCCTCGAGATGCGGCACCTTCTCTCCTATGTCCCTGCGCTCGACGAGCTCATTCGCACGCTCGGGCGCATGCGCGCGGCGGCGGATCCATCGGCGGGGTCCTCCCTCGAGCAGGTGGGCGAGATCGTGGCGCGGCCGAGGGAGGTGTCGCGCGAGGTGCAAGGCGATCGCGGGCCGGAGATCCGGGGGATCGAGCGGTCGAGCGAGGTGTCGCGCATGCTCGCGAGCGAGGCGGCGCTCCTCGCGCGCCCGGCGCTGCGGCGGCTCTGGCGCGCGCGGTGGGCGGAGCAGGCGCTGCTCACGTACCGGGCGCGGGGCGTGTTCACGAAGCGCATCCAGGAGACGCAGGCGTTCGAGGACGGGCAAGCCCACGAGGAGCGCCGCGCGGAGCGAGGGCCCGTGCTCGTCGTGCTCGACACGTCCGCGTCGATGGCGCGCTCGGAGAACGTCGCGAAGGCCGTCGTCCTCCAGATCGCGGGCGCGTGCTTCGTGCAGCAGCGCGCCTGTTACCTCTACAGCTTCAGCGGCTCGGGGGATCTGGCCGAGCACGAGCTGTCGTTCGACGGCGAAGGCCTCGCCGGGCTGCTCGCGTTCCTGAGCCTGTCGTTCCACGGCGGCACCGACATCGACGAGGCGCTGCGGCGCGCCTGCGGGAAGATCGCGACTGGCCCCTACCGGCAAGCGGACATCGCGGTGATCAGCGACGGCTGCTTCTTGCTGAGCGACCACGTGCAGCGGGACATCCGGCGGGTGCGGGAGACGAGCGCGGCGCGGATCCACGGGATCCGCGTCGGCGCCGGGCAGGGCTTCGACGCGATCGGGTGCGACTCGCTGCACGAGGTGTCGATGTGGCTCGGGGGCCTCCCTGGGTCCTCGTCCTGAGCGGCGCGCCCGGGCGGCCGCTCACAGGGGGTCGATGATCTCGCAGGGGAAGTTGAACGAGATGCCCTGCGTCGCGGCCTTGAGCTTCTCGCAGGCGTCGCCGACGAGGACGAGCTGGGTGGGGCTCTCCATGGTCCAGCCGTTCTGCGCGTCGTAGGGCACGGGCATGCCGTCGATGAGCACCTGGCCCTCCGCCGCGTGATCGAGATCGACCGCGATCGAGCCCTGGAGGTCGAACGTGCAGCTCTTGGCGCCGGAGATGGCCGCGTTGAGCTCGTTTTCCAGGGCGTTCGCGTTGGTCGGGTCCGGCGTGTAATACATCGCGGTGCCGCCGACGTCGGCGTAGGTGCCGGCGGCGGTGAAGCAGGCCTGGTTCGTGTTCTCGGGCCGCCGGACCGGCTGGCCGGCGCCGGCGTTGGCGAGGTCCTGGAGGTGCTCGGCGAACGCGCCGTCGCCGAGGCCGAAGACGAACGTCCCGATGCCCTGCTCGTACGCCGACTGCACCGCGCCTACGACGTCGTCGCGCGCGCAGACGGAGGGCCCGTCGTCGCAGCGATCGGGCTCGCCGTCGGTGACGAAGAGGATGTACTTGGGGCCGGGCTCTCCGAACGCGAGGAGATCGGGGATGATCGTCTCGTTGAACGTCATGCCGGTCGGCGTCTCGAGCTTCTGGCCCGGCCGCATGGAGGCCACCTCGTACGCGGCCGCGATGTCGGCGTGGCTGTTGAGGGCGATGGCGTCGGTCCCGGCGAGCAGCGGGCACTGATCCGGGGCGATCCCGGTGAAGGTGAGGAACCCGAAGCGCACCTTCGCCTGCAGGCTCTCGACCACGTTGAGCACGGCGGTCTTCAGCGGGTCCCAGAAGCCGCTGTCGTACATGCTGCCGGAGCGATCGACGACGATCATGACGGTCGGCGTCTGCGGCTCGAAGGCGATGTCGAGCTGCTGGCAGCTGCCGCCGGCCCCGCCGCTGCCGTTCGTGGTGATCAGGCCGCCGCCGCTGCCGACGAAGATCGGCTCCTCGCCGCCGCCTGTGGAGCCGCCGCTGGTGGTCGCGCCGCCGCCGCTGCCGCTGATGCCGCTCGAGGCGCCGGAGCCCTGGGATGAGGAATCGCCGTCGTTCGTGCCGCTACAGCTCAAGGCGATGCCGGCGGCGACGAGGGCGAGGGACCAAGAGAGCCTGGGGAAGATAAGTGTGCTGCTCACGAGGTAAAGATACACAGGCCGGGACGGCGTGTCTCCGCCGCGCACGTCCCCGGCGGCGGATGTGGCGCGGGTGGAAAGATGCTCCGCGCGGAGAACGCAGCGCCGCCCCTGCGGCGACACCCGGGCGCCGGCCAGCGCGCAGCGCTGCCTTCATGGCTGCGTCCCGGAGCGGGCGGTTGCGCAGGAGCGCGTCCGCAGGGGCACCTGGGAGTAACGCGACATGCAGAAGGGTCTGCGCGGACCGAGTTTGAAGTAAAAATTCATACAAAAGTGTCTGCGAAACTGCACCTGAAAGTAAGCCATCATTCAGAAATGTGTACGGGAGGACCTCCTGGATGCAGTTTGACTTACACATTTGTCTACGGCGGCGCTCCGATGCGTGCCGGCGCAGCGGCGGGTGTGTGCCGAGGGGGTCCGGCCGCGGCTGCGGGTGTGTGCGGAGAGCCGGATGTCCGATTCTTGCCGGGAATCTGGTGCCGTGAGGGACCCTGGTTAGCTTCGGCGACCATGGCGAGACCTACAAACCGACCTGAAAAGGCCCCGTCGGCGCATGTCGCGGGAGAGGAACGGGTCCTGAGCTACCAGGCCCTCTACAAGCATTACCTGCCCATCGGCGCGGAGCTCCGTGTCGAGGAGGTGCAGGTCTGTCGCGCGGATCCGCGCCTCGTGCTCGTGAACGCGAAGCGCGGCGTCGCGGCGGTGCTCGGCACGAAGGAGCAGGCGCAGGCCGTGCGCGAGCACCTGCCGAAGGTCCCGGTGAAGCAGGCGCAGGAGCTGCCGGACATCGCCCGCGCGCTGCTGTTCGCGTCGCGCGAGGCGCTGCCCCGGGTCGCGAGCCCGAAGGAGATCGAGAAGGCGCTCGCGGAGATCAGCGGGCCGCGCGAGGAGCTGCTCACCCAGGCGGAGCTGTTCGCCCGGCGGGGGCTGCTGGACCGGGAGCGGGTCGCGCAGATCCGGGCCGGCTCCGGCAAGTACGACGCGGCCCGGGACGGGATGGAGCTCGCGGCGCTGTTCACGGCGCACGCGGAGGCGCTGAAGGGGCTGCACCCGTTCACGCGGGACGAGATCGAGAAGCTCGGGCGAACGAGCGAGTGGCTGCTCGAGAACCTGACCCCGACCGGAGCGCGGGCGGAGGCGAAGAAGCGGGAGAAGGGGCCGGCGGAGGACGCGCGAGACCGGCTGTGGACGCTGATCGTGCAGCGGTACGCGCATGTCCGGAAGATCGGGTACTACTTCCACGGCGACGACTTCGAGCAGATCACGCCGCGGCTCCTGTCGCGGGCGCACGCGGCGCAGGCGGGCGCGGAGGCGGAGGAGGCGCTCGACGAGGAGACGGAGGCGGGGGGGGGCGGCTCTGCCGAGGCGGGGGGCGAGGGGGTGGTGTGAGGCCCTGATTCGAACGGCTGCTTTTATATCCACGCATCACGGGAGGCGCTGGTAAGCCTCCCGTGATGCATTGACCGAGAACATGATTCGAGTCGGGATTAGCGCATTTCGCGGCGAGGATGCGTATCCCAGGATGAGCGCTCTCCGGACCGGAGCTGGAGGCGGATCGACCGGAGCTGGAGGCGGATCGACCGGAGCTGGAGGCGGATCGACCGGAGCTGGAGGCGGATCGACCGGAGCTGGAGGCGGATCGACCGGAGCTGGAGGCGGATCGACCGGAGCTCGGGCCTGATCGGCTGGAGGACCCCCCGCCCGGGTGTGCGGAAGCCGCCCCGTGCGCCTCCCGGTTCGTGCTACACACGGCGCCCGCATGGACATCCTCTTCGCTGCTTCCGAGATCGCGCCCATCGTCAAGGTCGGCGGGCTGGCTGACGTCGTGTCGTCGCTCTCGAAGGCGCTCCGGCTGCTCGGCCACAAGGTGACGATCGCGCTGCCCCGCTACCAGGCCCTCGATTCGAGCGGGCTGATGATGGCGCGCCGCCTCACCCCGATGCCGCTCGAGGTCGACCCGAAGGTGTCGCCGGGCGGGCCGATCCAGGTGACGCTCTTCGACGGGCGGCTCAGCACGGGCGTGGAGCTCATCGTCCTCGACGTGCCTGGCTTCCACGATCGGCCCGGCATCTACGGCGAGGAAGGGCGCGACTACGAGGACAACGCGCGCCGGTTCTCCCTGTTCTCCCGCGCCGTCGTCGAGCTCGTCCGCCAGCGCGCCAGGTCCGGCTCGCCGTTCGATATCGTCCACGCCCACGACTGGCCCACCGCCATGGTGGCGTACCTGCTCCGCCACCAGCAGTCCGTGCCCGGCCGGACCGTGCTCACCCTCCACAACGTCGCCCACCAGGGCCTCTTCCCCAAGGACGTGCTCGGGGCCCTCGGCCTCGACGAGGACCACTTCCGGCCGGACCGGCTCGAGTTCTACGGCCAGGTCAACTTCCTGAAGGGCGGCATCCTCGCCGCAGACGCGCTCACCACCGTCTCCACCACCTACGCGAACGAGATCCTCACGTCCAAGCAAGGCGAGCGGCTCGACGGCGTGCTCCGCACCCGGACGAACCAGCTGACCGGCATCGTCAACGGCATCGACTACGCCGTCTGGAACCCGATGACCGACCCGGCCATCATCGCCCGCTACGACGCCGAGGACGTGAGCAACAAGGGCCGCTGCAAGAGCGCGCTCCTCCAGGAGATCGGGCTCGAGATCCGGCCGGACCGGCCGCTGATCGTGTCCGTCGGGAGGGTGGTCGCGCAGAAGGGCAGCGACCTGCTCGCGAGCGCCCTGCCGAAGATCCTGAAGGGCGACGTCAGCGTCGTCGTCGCCGGCGAGGGCGACCCCGAGCTCATGGAGAAGCTCGCCGCCGCCGCGGCCAAGGCGCCCGAGCGCGCGAAGGTCCTCGGCGGCGTGAGCGAGGCCGTCGTGCACCGGCTCATGGCCGCGGCCGATCTCGTGGTCGTGCCGTCGCGCTTCGAGCCGTGCGGCCTCGTGCAGCTGTACGCGCAGCGCTACGGCGCCGCCCCGGTGGCGTGCCGGACGGGAGGCCTCGTCGACACGATCGTCGACCTCGACGCGTCCCTGGAGACCGGCACGGGGTTCCTGTTCGACAAGCCGACCGCCACGTCGCTCGTCGGCGGCGTGCAGCGGGCCCTCGCGGCCCTGACGTCGCCCCGCTGGCCCGCGGTCCAGCGCCGCATCATGCGCCTCGACCTCGGCTGGGACCGGCCCGCGCGCCGCTACGTCCAGGTCTACCGGCAGGCGCTCGCCCGCTGATCCTGCCGCGCCGGAGCGGAGCGCCCGCGCCGGACAGCAGAGCGTGTGCGCCGGAGCGGAGCGGCCGCGGTCGACAGCGGAGCGGCCGCGGCGGAGCGGAGCGCGCGGCGCCGGAGGGCGCGCCGGAAGGGGCAGCCCGAGCGCGCTGCGGCGCCCCCCGCGCGACAACGTGACGCATTGTCGCGGGGCAGCCGCGTCGCCTATAGCAGCGGCCGTGCTGCCCAGAGCCCTCGCCGGCGCCGCGCTCCTCTTCTCGCTCGCGGCGTCTCCGCGCGCCGCGAGCGCGTCGGCCTGCTGCGGGACCGGCCACGGGATCGCCCAGTGGCTCGCGCCCTCGGAGCGCGCCGCGGCGAGCTTCTCGCTCCGGTTCACGGAGCAGCTCGGGAGCTGGTCGCCGGCGCGGGACTTCACCACGCAGGGCGAGGGCGTCTACCACCGCGAGCTGCGGGCCGACGTCGGGTGGACGGTGCGCGCCGGAGAGCGCCTCCAGCTCGGCATCTCCGTCCCGCTGCTGCGCACGTGGGCCGGGGCCGGCCCCGGCGACACGGCCGCGGGCGGCGGCGTCGGGGACATCAGCGCCTCGGGCCGGGTCGCGCTCGTCGACGGCGTCATGTCCCCGTGGCTCCCGTCCGCCGCGTTCACGCTCGGCGTGACGCTCCCGACCGGGCACGGCCAGAACGACGCGATCGAGCCCGTCGGCGTCAGCGCGACCGGCGTGGGCACGGGCGGCGCCAGCGCGAGCGGCCTCGGCGCGGCCAGCGCGGACACGACCGGCCTCGGCGTGGCCGAGTTCCGGCCGGGGATCCTCCTCGAGAAGTCGTGGGGCTCGTTCCAGGCGCTGTTCTCGTTCTCGACCAGCGTCCGCACGAGCTACTACGCCGCGAGAGACCGCGAGGTGCAAGCCGCGCCGCGCATGCAGTTCCTCGCCGCGGCGGGGCCCGTGTGGGCCTCCGGCACCTCGCTCAGCGTGGGCGGCGTCTACGAGCGCGAGGGATACGCGCGCCAGGCCGGCCGCCCGGGCAAGGGCGGCGCGCACGAGCGGACCGCGCTGCTCGCCGTGCTGGCCCACGACGTCAGCGCGCGCTGGACCGCCGTCGGCAACCTCCAGGTGGACGTGCCGATCGCGGGGATCGGCCGCAGCGAGGGCGCCTTCGCCGCCCTGTCCGCAGGCCTCCGTTACGTGTGGGGGAGACATGATTGAACCGCGCGATCGGCCGTCGACGAGATCACCCCGGGAGCGCCGCAGGGCGCTGGCACGCCGCGCGGCGCTCGCGGCGGTCGCGGCGCTCGCCCTCCTCGCGCTCCAGGGCTGCGGCGGCGAGGGGTGGGAGCCGGATCCCGGGAAACGGCTGGGCTCCGGCGTGAACGGGCGCATCGAGTTCTCGGTGGCGTCGACCGGGCCGCTCGCGGTCGGCGCCAACACCTTCCACGTGCGGCTCACCTGGCTCGACTCGAAGAAGCCGGTGCAGCGGATCAAGCTCCGCGTCTACTCGACGATGCTCGGCATGCGGCACGAATCCGTGCACGACGCCGTGGAGATCGAGCCGGGCCTGTACGAGGTGGCCGACGTCCCGTTCTCGATGACCGGCACCTACGACATGCAGTTCCGCGCCCTGGCCGCGTCCCTCGTCGACGAGGCGGAATTCTCGTTCGAGGTGTACTAGGTTTCCGCCCGTGCACACCTCTGCAGAGGAGACGCCTCGCCCGCGACGGGGCTCGAGCGCGCCGCGGCGCGGCCGGCTCGCGCTGTCGGCCGCGGCGCTGCTCGCGGCCCTGGGGCTCGCCGCGCCGGCCTCGGCGAACGGCCGCTTCCCGGCCGCGGGCCTCATCGCGAGCCACCCGAGCGATCCGTCGCGCCTCCTGGTGCGCGCGACCTACGGCCTGCTCTCCACGAGCGACGGCGGCGAGGCGTGGCGCTGGATCTGCGAGCCGGTCGTCGGCTTCGGCGGGAACGAGGACCCGATGGTCGCCTTCCTCGCCGACGGGACGATCATCGCCGGCGTCTTCGAGGGGCTCAGCGCGTCGAAGAACGGCGGGTGCGACTGGTCGTTCGCCCCGGGCGAGCTCTCGGATAGCTACGTCATCGACCTCTCCGCCGATCGCGAGGACCCCTCGCGGGCCGTGCTCGTCATCAGCTCGGGGCTCGGGGCAGGGCGGTTCCTGACCCAGCTCTGGGAGACGAGCGACAACGCGGACAGCTGGACCAAGTCGAGCGCCGATCTGCCCGAGGATTTCCTCGCGCAGACGGTCGACGCGGCCCCCTCGAACCGCGATCGCGTCTACCTGAGCGGCCGCTTCGGCGGGCCGGACTACGCGGGGGCCCTGGAGCGGTCCGACGACCGGGGCGCGACCTGGGAGCGCTTCGACATCCCGGGGAGCGACGACAAGCGCCTGCCGTACATCGGCGCGATCGATCCCGCCGACCCTGACACGATCTACGTGCGCCTCGACGGCGATCCCAGCGACGCGCTGCTCGTCTCGCGCGACGGCGGGCAGAGCTTCGCGACGGTGTTCGAGAGCCAGGGCGACCTCCTCGGCTTCGCGCTGTCGCCGGACGGGGCGACCGTGCTCGTGGGCGGCCCGCAGGACGGGATCTGGCGCGCGGCCGCGAGCTCGCTCGAGTTCACGCAGGTGTCGGGCGTCGGCGCGCGGTGCCTGACCTGGACCGACGCGGCGCTCTTCGCCTGCGGCGACGAGATCGTCGACGGCTTCACCGTCGGCCGCTCGCTCGACGAGGGAGAGAGCTTCGAGCCCCTCCTGCACCGCGACGGGCTCTGCGGCCCGCTCGAGTGCGCGCCGGAGAGCGGCGCGGCCTCGACCTGCACGGATCTCTGGGGCGCGACCGAGCTCACCATCGGCTCCCGTCAGTGCGGCGGCGACGGCGCCGGCAGCGGCAGCGGCGCCGGCAGCGGGGGATCCTCCGCGGGGCCCGCGGAGGAGGCGGGCGGGTGCGGGTGCAAGCTCGGCGCGCCGGGCGCCGTGAGCGCCGACGCCGCCGCGCCGCCCGGCGGCAGGCGCGCGCTCGCGCTCGCGCTCTCGGCCGCCGGCGCGCTCGCGCTGGTGCGGCGTTCGCGGACCCGCGCGCGCTGGAGCGCTCGCGGGCCCGTGAAGGGCGCGCGCTGAAGAAGGGCGGCGCGACGGCGGGCGAGCGAGGCCGTGCGCCCGCGCGAACGACCGCGGACGGCTTCATCAACCGCTTATGGAAGGGCGCGGCGAGCGCCGGCCCGAGCGCCGGCCCGAGCGACCGAGCGCAGCGCTCGCTCCCGGCGCCGCGCCGTCCGTGCGGGAGCGGGGCGGGCGGCGGTGAAGGCTGCGTCCGGTTCGTTTCTGGATCTACGCCCTCGCGGGCTGGCGTAGACTGAGCGGGCCTAGGCTCCGGCCAGCGCGTGAATGGCTCCCAGAGACCTTCCCAAGTCGCCGCTCGCCGCCTTCCTCCGCACCCACGGTGCAGGGCTCCTGGAGGCATGGGAGCGCGCCGAGCGGCGCCGCGCGCCGGGCGAGCAGTCCCCGGGCTACCTCGCGCTGCGCGAGGAGCTGCCCTCCGTCCTCGAGCGCATCGCCGAGCGCCTCGACGCGGCCGTGTCGTCGGCGGTCGTGCCGCAGGGCGACGACGCGCGCGACTCGTGGACCGGCGTCGAGTCGCTGTCGACCGAGTTCCCCGAGCCGCTGCTCGGCTTCCGCGTGCTCGATCGGCTCCGCGACGGGTTCGACCTGGAGGACGTGACGGCCCAGTACTCGGTGCTGCGCCGCTGCGTGCTCCGGCTGCTCGAGCGGACCGGCACGCAGCCGTCGTGGCTCGAGATGACCGTCCTGCACGAGGCGCTCGATCAGGTGATCATCGATCCGGCCACGCGGAGCGCCGCGGCCCGCGAGCGCGCGCTCGGGGCGCTCGATCGCGTCTCGGCCGAAGGCATGGGCAGCGTGCACATCGACCGGCTGCTGCGGCGGCTGCTCGAGGTGCTGATCGAGTCGGCGCGCTCGGTGGACTGGGCGGTGATGCTGCTGCTCGAGGGCGAGGTGCTGCGGATCCGCGCGGCCATGGGCGTCGACGAGGCGCTCTGGGGCCTGCGCGCGTACCGGCTGGCCGAGGGGTTCGTCGGCCGCGTGGTGCGCGAGCGCCGCCCGGTGGCGCTGCGCTCGGCGGCGCCGGATCCGCTGGCGACCGACGCCGGGGGCGGCGCGGCCGGGCCCGAGTCGGGCGCGCAGAGCGAGCGCCCGAGCGACGCGCTGCACGCGCTCTACGGCGTGCCGATGCTGTCGGAGGGCCGCCTCGTCGGCGTCGCGGTCGTGAGCTCGCGCCGCGTGTCGGAGTTCTCCGAGGGGGACCGGCTGCTCTTCCGGAAGGCGGCCGAGCGCGCGGCCGCGCTCGCGACCCAGGCGCAGCTGCGCGAGCAGCTCGCGGCGGAGCGCAGCCGGTTCGAGACGGCGATCCAGCGGCTGCCGGTCGGCGTGGCCGTCGCGGAGGGGACGGCGGGCACGATCGCGCTGAGCAACCGGCGCTTCGCGGAGATCGTCCGCGGCCCCGAGGAGACCCCGAGCAACGCCCCGCTGCGGACGCTGCTCAGCGAGGCGGACGACGACCAGCGCGCGCGCTGGCTGCTCTTCCGGGCGCTGCACGGCGGCGAGACGGTCGCCCGCGAGGAGCTCGAGTTCGTCCGCGGCGACGGGGAGCGCCGCCTCGGGAGCTTCAGCGCGACGCCGGTGCGCGACGCCGACGGGCGGATCACCGCGGCCGTGATGATCGTCGATGACGTGACCGAGCCCCGAAAGGCCGAGCGCGGCCGCGAGCTCCTCGTGGCGGCGAGCGCGGCGCTGGCGGAGTCGGCCGACCACGACGCGGCGGTCGAGCAGCTGGTGCGGCTCGGCGGCGAGCGCTTCGCGGACCTGTGCGCGCTCGACCACGACGACGGCGGCCTCCCGCGGCTGGTCGCGTCGGCGCGGCTGCCCGAGGCGCGGGCGCTCGTGCCGCGGCTCCTCAAGCACCCGCCGCTGCTGCTCAGCGAGGCCGGCCCGATGGCCGAGGCGGCGGCCCGCCGCGAGGCCACGCTGATCCCGCTGGTCACCGATCCGTGGCTGCAGCGGATCGCCCGCGGGCCGGAGCACCTCGCGGCGCTGCGGGAGCTCGGCGCCCGCTCGGCGATCCTCGTGCCGCTCGCGGCGCGCGGCCGCAGGCTCGGCCTGCTGAGCCTGTGGGCGGTGGAGCGCGAGCTCCGGCAGGACGACGCGAGCGTCGCGACGGAGCTCGGGCGCCTCGCGTCGATGGCCATCGAGGGCGCGCGGCTGCACCGCGAGGCGGCGCGAGGGCGGTGAGGCGGAGCTAGCGCGGCGCGCGGGGGTGAGGGCGCGCGGGGGTGAGGGCGCGCGGGCGGCGAAAGCATGCCGGACCAGCTCGCGCACGCGCACGCGCACGCGCACGCGGAGGCCAGACGCAGACGGGAGAGGGGAGACGGGAGAGGGGAGACGGGAGAGGGGAGACGGGAGAGGGGAGACGGGAGAGGGGAGACGGGAGAGGGGAGACGGGAGAGGGGAGACGGGAGAGGGGAGACGGGAGAGGGGAGACGGGAGAGGGGAGACGGGCTGAGAGACGAAGCGGCCGGCGGAGGGGTGGAAGGGCGTCAGGGCGGGCCTGCGCGGCGTCGTGGCCGGGCCGGGGAGAGCGCGGGGAACGCCGCAGGGAGGCGTCGGGCGTGCGCCGGAGAGCGCGCGGCGGCTTGCGTCGCGGCGGGGGATGAGGCGAAGCTCCCGCCCTCACACACCATCGTATGACCACGACCCAACAGGAACGTCCTCTCGCGGTGCTCGTCGGGGTGCAGCTCCCCGGCGTCGACGACGTCGAGCACGCCGCAGATCTGGCCGAGCTGGGCCGCCTCGTCCACACGCTCGGCTTCGACGTGATCGCGACCGTGTCGCAGCGGCGCAGCGCGCTCGCGGCGGCCGCGGTGCTCGGGGAAGGCAAGCTCAAGGAGCTCGCGGAGCTCACGGGCGGCAGCGGCGTCGTGCCGTCGGGCGCGCCGGAGCGGAAGAACAAGGCGCGCGCGCGCCGGGCCGCGGAGAGCGGCGAAGTCGACGACGACGGCGAGCTCGGCGGGGACGAGGTCGACGACGCGGACGGCGAGGACGGCGGCGCGGATCCGGACAGGGGCGGCGCCGGGCGGGAGGCGCGCAGGGCGACGGTCGTGGCCGTCGATCACGACATCTCGCCGAGCCAGGCGCGCAACCTGGAGCGCGCGACGGGCGCGCAGGTGCTCGATCGGGCCGGCGTGATCATCGAGATCTTCCACCGCCACGCGCGGAGCCGCGAGGCGAAGCTCGAGGTGGAGATCGCGCGGCTCAACTACGTGGCGCCGCGGCTCCGCGAGACCGGCGGCGGCGGGGACCGGCAGCGCGGCGGCATCGGCGGCAAGGGCGCCGGCGAGAGCGCGCTCGAGCTCGACCGGCGCAAGATCCGCGACCGCATCGCGGAGCTGAAGCAGGAGCTCTCCGGCATCCAGCGCGAGCAGTCGACGCGCCGCGCGCTCCGGCAGGGGCAGCGCCGCGTGGCGCTCGTCGGCTACACGAACGCCGGCAAGTCCTCGCTGATGCGGGCGCTGACGGGCAGCGAGGTGCTCGTGGCGGACAAGCTCTTCGCGACGCTCGACACGACGGTGCGCGCGCTCCACCCGGAGGTGCGCCCGCGGATCCTCGTCTCGGACACGGTCGGCTTCATCAAGAAGCTGCCGCACGATCTCGTGGCGAGCTTCCGGTCGACGCTGGACGAGGCGCTCGAGGCGTCGCTCCTGCTCTACGTGGCCGACGCGTCGGACCCGACGTTCCGCGATCAGCTCGGGGTGACGCGCAGCGTGCTCTCGGAGATCGGCGCGAGCGAGGTGCCGAGCCGGCTCCTGCTCAACAAGGTGGACCGGCTCTCCGAGGAGGAGCGGGAGGCGCTGCGCCTCGAGTTCCCCGAGGCGACGCTGCTCTCGGCGAAGATCCCGGCCGACGTGGCGGCGCTGCGCGAGGCGATCATCGCCTTCTTCGAGCAGTCGATGGTGGAGGCGGAGCTGCTCCTGCCGTACGCGAAGCAGAGCCTCATCGGGGAGATCTACGAGAACGCGCGCGTGCTCTCGGAGGAGTACGACGACGCCGGCGGCCGGCTCTCGGTGCGGGCGCACCCGGCGGCGCTCGACCGGCTGCGCAGCCTGCTCGCGCGCTGAGCGCGGCCGAGCCCGGCGAGGTGCGGCGGCGGCGGCGCGCGCCGCGTCAGCGCTGCGCGCGGCGAGGCGCGGCGGCGGCGCGCGCCGCGTCGGCGCGGCGAGGTGCGGCGGCGGCGCGCGCTGCTTCGGCGCGGCGCCGCCGGCGGCGGCGCAGGAACAGGCCGATCGCGAACGCCACGAGGTGGAGCCCAGCGATCACCGCGACGAGGATCCACCGCTGCACGCGCCGAGCGTAGCACCGGAAGGCCGGAGCGCGGGCCCGCCGGCCCGCGTGCTATCGTCGACGGCCTCCGCCGCCGTCTGCGCGCCTCCTCTCGCCGGTCCGCGCCAGCCATGAACAACCCGTCCGACGCCGAGCTCGAAGCGATCGTGCAGCGCGGGCTCTTCGCCTACCGCGCCGGGCTGTTCTACGAGGCGCACGAGCTGTGGGAGGACGGGTGGCGCGCTGAGCCGGACCCGGTGCGGAAGGCGTTCCTCCAGGGGCTCATCCTCGTCGCCGCCGCCCTGCACAAGCTCACGCGGATGCGGAGCCCGTCGGGGGCGGTGCGCCTGCTCGACAAGGCGCACGCGCGGCTCGCGGGCGTGCCGGAGGGCATGGGCGGGCTCGCGGTGGGGCTCCTGTCCGGCGACGTCGTCCGCGCGGCGAGCGCGATCGAGCGGCTCGCGCGCGAGGGGAGGACGGACCTCGACGCGTCGCTCGTGCCCAGGATGGAGATCGCGGCGGAGAGCGCGGCGTCCTCGCTGGCCGGCGCGCGTCCGCGGCCGTGAGCTTCTGCCCCGAACGGGCGCTGCGATCGAGATTGCGCTTGTCACGTGCGACGTGGGACGCCGGCGTGACATCGTTTGCCTGGGTGGAGATCGCACGGGGAGCGCCCGTGCGGGGGGAAACTCGTGGCAGACGGAACCTGTCGAACCGGGGCGGAGAGGCCGGCGAGCGCCGAGCCTGGATCCAAGCTGCAGACCGAAAGGAGCCGCGTGAAACGGCGCAAGCAGATCCTGATCGTGGACGACGACCAGGAGATCCGGGAAATGCTCGAGATCACGCTGATGGAGGAGGGGTACGACGTCCTCTCGGCGAGCGACGGCGAGGCCGCGCTGGCGCTGCTCGAGCGCAACAGGCCGAACCTCATCCTGCTCGACATGCGCATGCCGGTGATGGACGGCTGGGGGTTCGCGCGGGCGTACGCGTCGTGCCCGGGTCCGCGCGCGCCGATCCTGGTGATGACGGCGGCGGTGGACGCCGGCACCTGGGCCCGCGAGGTCGGCGCGTGCGCGTCGGTCGCGAAGCCGTTCGACCTGAACCGCCTGCTCGACTCGATCGCGGTGCACGCCGGCTCGGCGTGCGGCCCGAGCCCGGCCTCGGCCTGAGCGGCGCAGCCGGTCGGACCGGGCCGGGCGGGATCCCGGCCTGAGGCGACCGGCGACGGAGGTGCGCTCGACGGCGGTGCTCGGCGGCGGTGGTGGGGCCGTCGGTGGTGCGGCACTCTGGGAACCGCCGAGGACGCCAAGAAATCTCGACGAGCTGGCGTCCTTGGCGCATCGGCGGTTCGATCCGCTGCGGCGCTGCTCGCGGCGAGCATCGCACCCTCGGGCCTTTGGGCGGCGGTGGAGGAGGGGCCGCCGCCGAGCGAACGATCGGCGTCGTTCAGCGGCGGCCCGCGGATCGCTTCCGCTGCGGCGGATCAGCCGCCGGTCGCGCGGCGCATGGCGCACATGAGGTCGCCGCCGCAAGGGTCGGCGGGGGCGCGGCGATCGGTCGTGCTGGGCGCCGCGGGGCCGGCGTTGCCGCGCGGCGGAGCGGCTGCCCCGGTGGACCGCGCGCGGCCCTCGGGCGCGCGCTGCGAGGCGACGGCGGCCTCGGGCGCGCGCTGCGCGGCGACGCCGGTGCCGGGCTCGTCGGTCGAGGCGGGCGCGCGCTCTGCAGCGGCGTCCGTCGCGGCGGCGGTCGCCTCGACGGCGGTCGGCTCGACGCGCGGGAGCCGCGCCTCGATCGCGCGCGCCGCGGCCGCGAGCCCAGCCGTCGCGGCAGGGCCCGGCGCGGCGTCCGGGGTCGAGATGCCCGCGGTGAGGGCCGCGACCGCGGCGGCGGCCGCGAGCAGGGCGGCGGCCGAGCGAGCGCGCCACGCGCGCCTCGGCGCGTCCGGCGACGGAGCCGCTGGCGTGCGGGCGGACGCGGGGCCGCGCATGGACGCGGGGCCGCGCATGGACGCGGGGCCGCGCATGGACGCTGGCGGCTCGCCGAACGGGAAGATCGGCAAGACGTCGAGGACCCTGGGCGGAGCGCCTGCCGCGCCGGCGCTCAGCACCGTGAGATCGATCTGCCCCGAGGGCACGTCGCGGTCGTCGTCCGCCGCCCGCGCCGCGGGCGAGGTCGCGGCGGCGGCGTCCTCACCGGCCGCCGGCGCGTCGATCGAGAACGTGACCGAGGTGTCGTCCGCGGGGCTGTTGACAACGGATGGGTGTTCGTTCCTCCGCTCCTCGTGCTGCGTGCTCTTCATGGTTGCTTCTGCTTCAGCCGTATCGGTCGAACGCTGGAGTCGTGACGCTCAGGCGGCCGGTCGGCGTGTCCTTTCGTGATTTGGACATGCGCACGAGCGCGCGCTTGGGCCAGGGGCGCGCGCGGGATCACCTCGCGCGGCCGCCGTCGCGCGTCGCTGCGCTCGGTTCCGCCCTGCGCGCGCGCCGTCGTGCGCCGCGACACGCGCGCCGTCGCGCGTCGTGACACGCGCGTCGCGTGCGTCGCGTATGTCGCGTGTGTCGCGTGCGTCACGGCGGCGGAGGCGCCTGCAGACGAGGTCGGGGCGCACCTGAGGCGCGGCCGTCGCCGGCGTTCGCGATCTTGCGACCGGGCTTGCGACGCCCATACTTCGACCGCTCGGATCGCCGAGGGCGTGCAGTCGGCGGGTATCATGACCGCGTGCGCTCGGGGAAGTTGGTTGCGATCGGGGCGTTCCTCGTCGAACAGAAGTTCCCACGCAAACGCGAATCGGATACTTGAGGTGAGATGAAACCTACACGGCTCTTCACGGTTCTGGGGGCGCTGACGTTCCCCCTCGCGGTGGCTCTGGTCAGCAACGGGTGCAAGAAGGAGGAGGAGGAGCCGCCGCCGGTGCCCTCGGCGCCGGCCGCGGTGACGCCGGCCCCGACGCCGACGCCCACCACGCAGATCGTGCCCGAAGAGGACGCCGGTGCGGACGCGGCGGACGCCGACACGGCGGACGCGGACGCCGGAAAGAAGGCGGTCGGCACGGGCGATCCCAGCGGGATCCGGAAGTGCTGCGCGGCGCTGCGCCAGAACGCGAAGTCGGCGCCGCCCGAGCAGCAGGGCGGCTACCTCGCGGCGGCGTCGGCCTGCGACGGCCTGGCGAACTCGCCGCAGGGCCGGCAGGCGCTCTCGACGCTGCGCGGCCTCCTGCTCGGCGCGCAGATGCCGGCGAGCTGCCAATAGTCGACGGGACGGGAGAGCCAGCGCGTGCGCCGGGCGAGCTGGCGGCGCGCGGCCCTTCGCCGGAGGCATCCGGCGCGATGGGCCGCGCGAAGCCAGCTCAGCCGTGCACGTAGACCAGCGTGCCGCCGCCCTCGATGTTGACGGCTCCGTGCCACTCGGGCGGGACGGCGGGCTCGGTCCACTCGAAGAGCCAGGCCGCGTCGGCGGGCGCCAGGTTGATGCAGCCGTGGCTGCGCGCCTTGCCGAACTCGTCGTGCCAGTAGGCGCCGTGCAGCGCGTACCCCTCGTGGAAGTACTGGGTGTACGGCACGTCGCGCAGATCGAACGCCTCGGCCGCCTCGTCGTCGCCGTCCATGGTCGTCGAGACGTGCTTCGCGTGGATGTAGAACGAGCCGCGGACGGTGGCGTCGGTCTCCTCGGGGTCGGCCATGCCGCTGCGGCCGCTGGAGATGAGCGCCGCGAACACGGGTCGCGTGCCCTCGTAGGCGACGAGCATCTGGCGGCGGATCGAGACGTCGATCCACTTCTTGCCGTCGCGCGCGAACCCTTGCGGGTCCTTGCGCAGCTCGGCGATGACGAGGTGGCCGCTGGCGAGCCATGAGCCCTCGGTGGTCTCGACGAGCCCCTTGGCGCCGCCGCGCGTGCGGCCGGTGAGCACCCAACCCGAGCGGAACGGCGCAGCGCCCGCGTCGACGAGCGCGCGCCCCGAGGCGGACGCGCGCTGCCGGGTCGCGCCGTGGACGCGGACGAACGCCGGGGCGCCCTTCAGGCTGGGATCGATGCGCGGGTCGGTGCCGGGCGGCGCGGGAGGGAGCTCGTCGGCCGGGGGCTCGGCGATGGAGAAGCTCGCGGCGTCGGTCTGGGGGGCGGACGGGGAGGAAGAGGCGCTGGCGGTCGGGGAGGCGCCGCCGGCCGCGGGCGCGCTGACGGCCGCGGGAGGCGCGGCGGGGGGCGGCGCGCCGGGCGGAGGCGCGGCGTCCGAGGCGCTCGCGGGAGCGTCGGCGACGTCGGCGTCGAGGTCCTTGATGATCACGCCGCGCAGCGCGCTGAGGCGCGCCGGGCGCGTGCGATCGAGCGGGATGAGGTCGAGCTCGGTCGTGAGGCCGAAGCGGCGGTTGGTCCACTCGAAGGTGGTGATCAGGCCGAACGCCGAGCTCTCCTTGGCGCGGCCCGTGTGCACGGAGTAGTGGAGCTTCTCCTCGGCGCCGTAGGGCTTGGGGAGATCCCGGCCGGCGAGCAGGAAGTCGGGCACGGGGTCGAGCGGCAACGTCGAGGGCGCACCGGCGGTGCGGGCGAGGTGGACGCCGAGCGTGGAGCCCTCGACGCGGCGCTGGTCCTCGAGGGTCGGGAGCCGGAAGTAGAGGTGCGGCGGGGGCGAGCCCGACATGACGTAGTGGTACGGCACGGGGGCGCCGCGGCGCGGGCCGCGCACGGCGGCGGCGACCACCTGGTGCTCGAGCGCGAGCGAGGCGCCCTTGCCGACGCAGACGTAGCCGCGCGGCGCGATCCGGTACCAGCCGCCGGCGCAGCCGTCGGTGCCCGCGGGGAGCTCGGCCCGATCGACGACCGCGCCGGCGCGCAGGTAGCCGAGCTTCGTCGAGCGCTCGTCGGGGGCGACGTAGATCCAGGTGCGCATCGCGATGCTGGCGATCTTCGCGCCCTGCCCCGGGAGGGTGGCCTCCTTCGCGGCGGGGGAAGCGGCGACCGCGGACGTGAGGGACGCAGGCGACACGGCGCCGGGCGCGGGGGAGCCAGGGGAAGCCGGGGAACCGGGAGAGGAGGCCTGGCCCGCGAGCGCTGGGGAGAGCGGGCGAAGCGAGGGCGAGAGAGCGGCCGCCGAGGGCGCCGCCGGGTCGGCCGCGGCGGGGCCCGGAGCGGCGGCGGAGGCGGCAGGGAGAGCGAGCGGGGCCGTGGTTTCAGCGGAGCCGGCGCGGTGATCGTCGGTCGCCCTGCCGGGGGGATCCTGGGCCGGAGAGCAGGCCGCGGCCAGCAAGGCGAGGACGGAGGCACGAGCACGAGCGAGGGGAAGCATCGGCGGCGCGGAGGCGAAGGCAGGGCGAGCTGGGCCGCGGGCGCGAGCGCGGGCGCGGGCGCGGGACCAGGGGGCGAGGAGAAGCGGAAGCAGGGGCTGCAAGGGGCTGAGCGGGCGAGGTGTACGCTCAACCGAGGGGGAGATGCAATGTCCTGCCGGGGGCGGGTGGGGAGGGCGAGCGGGACGGCGCGGGAAGGCGGGGCGACGGCGCGGGAAGGCGGGGCGACGGCGCGGGAAGGCGGGGCGACGGCGCGGGAAGGCGGGGCGACGGCGCGCTAGCGCTTGACCTTCTTCGCGAGCAGGTCGCCCAGCGTGCCGAAGTTGCGCGGGGCAGGCTTGGCGCCCTTGGCGCCCTTGTCGCCGGCGTCGCCGGAGCGCTCGGCCTTGGCGTACGACTCGAACTGGCCGCGCTCCTCGTCGGCGCGGAGCGCGGAGATCGACAGGCGGATCTTGCCGGACTCGTCCACGCTGAGGATCTTCGCCTCGACCTCCTGCCCCACGGTGAAGTGCTTCTTCAGGTCGGCCGCGCGCGGCGTCGCCGTCTCGGCCGTCGGGACGAGCCCACGGCCCGAGCGGCCCGAGGTGCCGGCGATCTGCACGAAGATGCCGTACCGCTCGATGCCCGTCACCTTGCCCTTGACCCGCGCTCCCTCGACGAGCAGCGGCGCGCCGCCGGCGGCAGGCGCGGCGACGGAGAGCGACGAGGCGCCGTCGTCGCTCGCGCGCACGACGACCGGCGTGAGGCGCACCTGGCCGGTGCCCGAATCGACGCCGGAGACCACCGCCGAGACGCGCGAGCCGACCGCCACGCGGAGCTTGCCCTCGCCATCGATGAGGGCCGCCCGCTCGAACATTCCCTCCTGCTTGCCGCCGAGATCCGCGAAGACCGCCTCGCGCGCGATCGCGACGACGGTCACCTCGACGGTCTCACCCGTGTGGTACTGGCGGCGACGCTGCTTGCCAGCTCCCTCCGACTGCTCGAAGAGCGAAGCGAACGATTCCTTGGAGGCGGCGGAAGGGCGTGACGGCGACATGGCGCGACCTCATAGCGCGAGGCGAGGGCGTGAGGAAGGCGGCGGTGAGGGGGAAGCGAGGGGAGGGGGGCGAGGGAGGGGTAGCGAGGGACGGGACGGAGACCCGGGGGGAGGGGGAGGTGGGGCGGACGGGGGAAATAGGGTGGGGAGAGGGCCGGCGGGCGCAGGGCGCGGCAGGAGACGGCCGGGCGCAAGGGGGCGCGGCGTGGCGTGGCGGCGGGAAGGGGGGTCGGCGGCGAGCTGGACGGGGCGACGGGCCGAGGGAGGGGCACGGAGGCGGCCGGAAAGAGAAGGTGGAATCTGCCAGGGGCTTCTGCTAGGTTCGCCGGCCGCTGAATCGGGTCGATAGCTCAGTCGGTAGAGCTGCGGACTTTTAATCCGTAGGTCCAGGGTTCGAGTCCCTGTCGACCCACTGAATGATTCCGAGGGGTTAGAGCTGAATGCTCACGCGGAATCGAGGGGGGAGGTGGGCAGCCGCGGTGCCCACCCGGGCGTCTGGCGGACGGCGCCCTTGATGGCCGTCTCGCTCAGGTGCGCGTAGCGGTGCGTCGAGGCGATCGACGTGTGGCCGAGGTGCTCGCGGACCTCCTCGAGCGTCCAGCGACGGCCCCACCAGCCATCGACGAGCGAGCTGGCGCAGCTGTGGCGGAGGTCGTGCCAGCGGACCGGGCGGGCGATGCCGGCGGCGGCGAGGTGGCGGTCGAAGATGTCGACCTTCTTCTGCTTCCGGCGGCCGGTGCCGGACGGGAGCGTGACCATCTCGCTGCGGATGAGCGGGTGGTCCTCCCGCGGTTCCGTGGACAGTCTCCCTATGCCGCGCGCGCGGCCACGTAGGTCTTCGATTCGAACTCGATCGGGCTCATGTAGGCGAGCCGTGAGTGCCGGCGTTTCAGGTTGTAGAAGTTGTCGATGTAGTCTCTGACCGAGGCGGTAGCGGCCGCTCGCGTCGGGTAGCGCTCGTGCTCGACCAGCTCCGCCTTCAGCGTCGCGAAGAAGCTCTCGGCCACGGCGTTGTCCCAGCAGTCGCCAGCGCGGCTCATGCTCGGGATGAGCCCGTGGGCACCGAGCACGAGCCGGTAGTCGTCGCTGGCGTAGGGGCTGCCGCGATCCGAGTGGTGCACCAGCCCAGGCGCCGGCCGCCGCGTTCCAAGGCGAACGCGAGCGCGGTGAGCGCCAGGGCGCGATCGTTGAACGCGCTCGCGGCCCAGCCGACCACGCGGCGCGAGAACAGGTCCAGGATCACGGCCAAGTACAGCCAGCCCTCGCCGGTGGGAATGTACGTCACGTCCGTCACCCAGACCTGGTTGGGCGCTCGAGCATCGAATTGCCGCTCGATCACATTCGGGGCGATCGGGCCGTTGTGCCGCGAGTCGGTGGTGCGGCGGAAGCGCCGCTTCCTCCGAGCCGAGAGCCTCTGAGCGCGCATCAGCCGCTCGACCCGTTTCTTGCCGACACGCATGCCGCGAGCACGCAGCTCCACGTGGATGCGCGGACTGCCGTAGCGGCCACGGCTCTTGTGGTGCAGGGCCCTGATCTGCGCGCTCAGTTGAGCGTCGGACTTGGCCCGCGCGGACTCCGAGCGCTTGGCCCACCCGTAGTAGCCGCTGCGCGAGACCTGCAGCACCGCGCACAGCACCAGCACCGGGTAGTGCGCCTTCTCCGCGTCGATGAACTCGAACCTCACTCGTTTTCCTTCGCGAAGAAGGCCGCCGCTTTTTTAGGATCTCGCGCTCCATCTCCAGCCGCTTCACGTCGCGGCGCAGCCGCTGCAGTTCCTCACGCTCCGGCGTCGTCAGCGCCCCCGGCGGGCCGTGGCCCGCGTCGGTGTCCGCGCGCTTGCTCCAGTCGCGCAGCGCCGTCTCGGTCAGGTCGAGGTCCTTCGCCACCTGGCCGATGCTCCGGTCGCTCGCCTTCGCCAGCCGTACCGCCTCCGCCTTGAACTCGGGCGTGAACGCCCTCCTCTTTCTCCGTCCCATCCCTGCCTCCTGGTGCCGTCGGGGGTGTCGACGGAAGCGGGGGAGGACCAGTGCCGTTCAGGACCGCTCCCGCGAGCACGCGTCGGATCTCGGGGAGCATCACGCCGGGGACCTACTTTTTCAGGGTCTTGTCCCGATTGGGGCGCGGAACCTGCGCGGAGAGCGCGACGCTCCACGTGCGCTGGTGAAGCACGCACACGCGTCTCGAGCTCATCCGGAAGACGGGCGTGACGGCCCTCGAGGGTCACCGGCGCCAGAGCTCTCCGCAGCGGGATCTTCTAGTCCGCGAGCGCGGCGTCGGCGGTCCGTTCCATCTCGGCAGGGCTTGCGGGCCTCGCAGCCCTCACGCGCTTGAAGGGACGGATCTCGCCTGGCGAAACGAGGCTGTACTCGAAGCCCCTTGCTGTCTCGGCTCTCGCCACGCGGCCGCGAGCCATGAGCGCTCGAAGCGCGACGTAGACGCTCCCGTTCGGCAGCCCGCTGCGTGTGGCGATCTCCGTTGCCGTCCCGCGCACGAGGGATCGAACGGTTTCGAGCACCACAGCCTCCCGTTCGCTCGTGGAGGCTCCGGTCGCAGCCATCGTGCCAGCCGTGATACGGTCCGCGCCGGATGCTGGTGCCACGATCCTCTTCGTGGCCGGTGCCGCCGTCGTCGAGGCGCTCGGCGCTCCCGAGCGCGTGCCGTGCTTCCTGCTCCTCACAGGCCCAGCCACGCTCTTCTGGGTGGGCGCGGGCGCCTTCCGGCGCTTCGGACGGCGCGCCGAGGAGGCGTTCGCCGCTGGCCGTCCCGGATCGGTCAGCATCGCCGTTACAGCGCGGCGCGCCGTGGCGCGGTGCTCTTCCTGGACCCGTCGGACCAGGCGCAGGATTTCCTTCACAAAGCGGTCCACCCGCTCCTCGATCGCCTTCGATGCGTTCATGGCCGGCGCCGTACTAGCACGCACGCTTCGACCGTCGAGAGCCTGCACGCAAGCTGGCGGGTGTGGGTCGCCGGTGGCGTTGGCTACGTATCCGAGGATCTGGCTCCCGAAGGCGATCCTCGCACGCGCGCCCAGCGCCCGCGTGGGGACGGGCGCGGTCGCGTAGGCGTGGAATGAGATCCGCGGAAGGACGCGCGACGGCGACGCACGGCAGGCAATCCCGCCGAGCCCTGGGCGCGCGCGGAGCCCGACTCCGGCGGGCGGTGCGGCCCCCACGGCGCTGCTGAGCCTCCCTGTCGGCGCCGCTCAAAGCTGCTCGCCCAGGCCCTACGCGCAAGGTGGTGTGCTGGTCGGCGACGGGGGAGATCGCGCCGCCTCTCGGTGACGTGTTCATCGATATCACAGCACATGGCCATGCTTGCGGCCTCACGGCCGATCGCCGGGCCGCATCGTTCAGAGCGAGCGTGGCTCCGGCGAGATCACCGAGCTCAATCGTGACCCCGTCGGGCGGCTCGTCGAGCGGGTCTACGCAGACGGCACGGTAGATCGGTTCGAGGACGACCCGGCAGGCCGCCTGCTACGTGCGGAATCCCCCGCGTCCGAGACGGTGTTCAGGTACGATGGCCGCGGACGGCGGCAGAGAGCGTCCACGAGGCGGGTCCGTCGCCGCAGCTGGACACGCTCGTGCGGGCATCGGGCGAGCACGCGGAGGGCGGCTGGATTCACTACATCAACGACCCCGTCGGGCATCCTCAACGGTAGCCAGATGCTGGCCAACCTGGGGGTACAGAGCCATCGGGTGCCGCCCGTGAACGGCCAGAGCTGCAGCCAGCCGGACCGGGGCTGGGCGAGCCAGCACCAGGGGCCGGTCGTCCACCTTGGCTTTCGCTGACCGGCTGCACGGAGGAGCGCCATGTCCGATGCGATGATCGCCGTCTGGGAGACCTCGGGCTGGTCCGACGCGGGGGTCGGCGTGGCGGCCATCCACGCGCTCAGGGACGACTGGGCGTCTCAGGAGCGGCTGCGGGAGCTCGCGCTCGCCGGGGAGCCTGTCGTGATCCGCGAGGCGGCCCTCCTCGCCGTGGCGCTCGCGCCGAGCTGCCTGCCGGTGTTGCGCCAGGGTGTGACCGCGGCGCAACGCCAGGTGCGCGCCGCCTCGGTCGCCGGCTTGCGCGCTGATCCTCTGGCCCGACCGATCGCGGCGCACCTCCTGGCGAGCGATCCGTCGTGCGGCGTGCGCGCGGCGGCAGCGACGTTGCTCGCCGGCGATCCCAGGTACACGCCCGCCTTAGTCCGGGCGTTCGAGGCGTCGCTGCCGAGCCCCGGGGTGGATCCGGAAGCGCCTCGGCTCGAGGGCGCGCTGGTGCGTGCGCTGGTCAGAGAGCCGGCGGTTATCGAGCAGGTGAAGGGCCGACTCGCCGGGCTGGCGAGTGATGTCCGAGATTTCGTGCTCGAGGACCTCTGGGCACGTCCGGAGCAACGCTCCTATGTGCGCGCCCTGCTCGCGCACGAGGCGGCCCTGGTTCGCGCTTCGGCCGCGCGGGCGCTGCGTCGCGATCCGGAGTCGGCGAGCGCGCTGCTTGACCTGGAGGCCGGGGATCCCTCGCCGCTCGTCCGGGCGGCAGCGGTGTCGGTGCTCGGCTTCGATGCGGTGGCGCGGCAGGTGAGGGCAGGGCGGCTCGCGGATGCGAGCGAGCACGCGTCCGTGCGCGTGGCGATCGTGGAGACCATGCGCGCCGGCGAGGAGGAGATGGTCCGAGCGCTGCTGTCCGATCCAAGCCCGACGCTCCGCGGGGTCGCCGCGTCGGCTCTGCGGGACGACGCGGCGTCCGTCGCGGCGCGTCGGGCCCTGGTCGAGGACGCCGAGCCGTTCGTGCGGGCGCGCGCCGTGAGCAGCCTCGCGCACCAGGATGCGCTGTTCGACAGCGTCATGCCTTGCCTGGAAGATCCAGATCCCCACGTCCGCCGGGCGGCCATCGAGGTCCTCGGTCGATACCCGCCGGCGATTCCGCTGCTCCGGCGGCACATCGACGCGCCATCCCCGGTCGGACCCGCGGCGATGCAGGCGCTGCGCGACGATCCGGGGTCGCTCCCGCTGCTGCGTGCGCGCCTCCGTCCGGCCCAGCGCGTGGAGCGGCGGCGCAGGCTGCGTGACCTGGCCCGGGATCCCTCCTCGGTCGCGGGGGTGCGCGCGCTGCTCGACGACCCCGATGTGCTCGTCCGTGCCGATGCGGCCAGCGCGCTCGGCGACGCCGGGGATGAGGCCATCGTGGGGCGGCTCGACGATCCAGACCCGTGGTGGCGTGCGGTCGCGACGAGGGCCGTTGCCGGGGCGGCAGAAGCGCGGGAAGCGCTCCTGCGACGGCTCGGGGACGGCGACGGCGCCGTGCGCGCCGCGGCGGCGGAGGCGCTGGCCGGGGACGAGGCGGCGGCGCCGCGCGTCCGGGAGCTCCTCGACGAGCCCTCCGCCGCGGTTCGCGCCGCGGCGATCACGGCGCTCGCGCGGGACGCGGGCTCCGTGGAGCGGATCGCGGCGATGCTGGACGAGCCATCGGACATGGACGGCGATCCGGCGCAGCTCGCCGCGGCGCGGGCGATCGCGGGCCGGCCGGAGCACGCGAGCCGGCTGCGCGCCATCGTGGAGCGAGGCGACTACGCCGCCGAGGTGACCCGGGTCGCGCTGGAGTCGCTGGCGCCCGCCGACGCTCCAGCGGAGCCCCTCCTCGGGATGCTGGACGATGTGCAGGAGCTCGATGCGCTGAGGATCCCGGCCGCGAGGCTCCTCTGGGCCCAGGGGCAGCACCGCGGCGCGGTCATCGCGCGGATGGACGATCCCAGCCCCGCGCTCCGCGCCGCGGTGCTGGAGCTCCTTGGGGATGACGCGAGCGCCGTCGACCTCGCCCGGGCACGGCTGCGCGACAGCGACGCGCGCGTGCGCGCCGCCGCTGCTGCCGCGCTGCGCCGCCGCGCGCCCACGGATCGGGGTGTCGCGCTCGTCGGGCTCGTGGAGGAGATGGGGCTCGCGACGGGGGGCAGGCTTCACGACGCTCCGATTCCAGCGCGATCGCGATTGGAGCTATGTCTGGATGGCGATGCACGAAAGGACGTTGTGCTCGCGTGGCTCTGCGCGCGGCTTGCGAGCGACGAGCGCGGCGGGATCATCGCGGCCAGCGCGGAGGTGGCGCGCTCGGAGGTGCCGTGGGGGGATAAGGACGTGTACCTGGTGCGGCTGCCGTTCGATCAGGAGGAGGCCCCGGTCGCGGCCGGCGTGATCCCGATGCACAACCTGATCGAGACCTCTGCGGTGGCGCGCCAACTCACGGCCGAGAGGTCGCCGTCGATCTGGCTCGTGTGTGCGGACGTCGCGTTCTCGGATCTGGCGCCGCCGGAGCTCGACCCCGGCGCGGCTGAGTGGGGACCCACGTATTTCGGCGTGCGGATTGGGCGCTCGCGCTAGTGCCGAGTCGCCCCGGGCGGGGTCGTGGTCGTGGGGGTCGAGCCGAGCTGCCTGGCCCAGGGAGAGGGATGCTCCGTGCGAGGTGGGGCTCAGCGCGAGCTCGGTCGCGACGCGTTCGCCGAGGGCCCGGCGCACGCCACGAGCGACGAGCTGCCGCGGCTCTCGGAGGCCGCCGCGCGATTGCCCCCCTCGGTGGTCCCTGATCGCGATCGCCGGGGCCGTCGTGAGCCGCCGACGGCAGCGTTGCGCAACTGCGCAATCCGTTGCGGATCGTGACAGGGCGCTGCGCTCACCCCGTCGTCGTCTTCAGAGGCTGCGCCGAGATAGGGACGCACCTCGCGCCGGCACGTCGGTTGCCGTGCCGCCACGCCGCAACGAAACGACGGCGTGTCGCTACGGCGACAGGCCGGATTCCATCAGATAGCACAGGAGGTTTACCCCGTGAGTGAATCACCGATGTTTTCGACCATCGTCCTGCCCCCGGATCTCGTCGCGGACGACGTGATCGGTCTCCGAGATCAGACGAGCGCGCGGATCGCGGCGGTGCTTCGGCCCAAGGGCGGTAAGCGCAAGGAGGCCGACGCGCCGCTGCCCAGGGGGCTCGAGCCCCTCGCGGCGCTGCCGCCGCACATCGACAGGCCGTGGAAGCGCTTCGACGCGGCCGCGACGGAGCTTCAGGGGTTCCGCGGCCAGCGAGCGAGCGCGCAGGCCGACCAGCGCCATGCGGCGCCGAGCGAGGCCGAGCGGAGCGCGGCGAACATCGACAGCGACGACCGATGGCGCGCGTTCGAGCAGTGGAACGCGGGAGCGGCCGGGCTCTCGGAGGATCGGGAGGCGCCGTCGCCGTTCGAGGCGCGCTGGCTGTATGCGCAGCTCTTCCCGGCACCCGAGGGGCTTCGCTTCATCACGCGCCGGCCCCGGATCCAGTGGGCCGCGATGGTCCAGCGGATGAAGACGCTGGAGGAGGAGCGCGCACAGGCGGTGATCGAGGGGTTCGGCGGGACCCGGCACTACCGGCAGCTCGTCGCCGCCCACGCGCGCTTCGGCGAGGCCTACGGCTTCACGACCGTGGTCCTCGCCAAGGAGGGCGGGCCGACCGACGGCAGGCCGCAGTGGAGCGCCGCCCGGGATGCGCTGCGGAGCCTGATCCAGAAGATCGAGAGCCACGCCGACCCGGAGATCCCGGGGAGCGAGGCGCTCGCCGCGTTCCTGCTGGCGCCCTACGTCGAGATGGTCGACGACCTCGGGAGATCCCGCCGGAAAGCCCCCGCCAAGAAGCCCGAAGCCGTCCCGGCGCCCCTGCCGGACGCGGGCGGGATGCCGTGAACCCATCCGGGTGAGGTGGCGCGTCCACGCGGGAGATGGGTGGCACCCGTCTCCCGGTGGACGTGCCTCCAAGAAAAGATGGGTGGCACCCATCTCCGCGGTGGACGTGCCTCCAAGAAAAGATGGGTGGCACCCGTCTCCGGGTGGACGTGGCTCCAAGAAAAGATGGGTGGCACCCATCTCCGCGGTGGAGAGGCCACCGTCCGAGCGCGCGATCCTGGCCAGCGCTTCTCGTCGGCGTTCCGGCGTCGGCATCCGAGGAGCTCGACCTGCTCGTGCGCATCGGTCCGCTCGGCGACTCGATCCCCGTCGCGCGCCGTCGCCGCCGGCACGAACTGCTGCCGCTTTGCTCTTGCCCGGTCCAGGCGAGGGTAAGCGCCAGGAGCAGGTCCTGCGAGCGGCGCGCGCCTCCGGGGGACACCGTCGACAGAACAATCCTCACCGTGTCGTTCTCGAGGCGTACCTTGCCGTGCGCGCCCAGCTCTACGCGGCGCGTGGAACCCCGATGTCGATGTCTGTCTCCTCGTCCCCCGCTTCCTCGCCCTCCGCGTCCGGCAGCGCCAGTACCTCGTCGAGGACGTCGTCACGCCCGAAGCCCCGAACGAGGCCACCCGCGTCGACCTGGTCCGCCTCGACGACGACGCGCAGGGCGTTCGTCTCTCGGTGCTCTGGGAGATCGAGCTCGGCGCGAAGGTCCTCCAGCCCGAAGCTGAGGGGCTCGGCGCGGTCGCCTCGCTCGACCCCCCACGCCGGTTCGCCGCTTACTTCCACGTCCTCAAGTGGAGCAGCGTCACGGCCACGCGCGCCGACCTCTTCCAGGCGCCGTTCCGGGCCGGCATCAAGCTCCTCGACCACCAGCTCACGCCGCGCAAGAAGGCCCTCGAGCTGCCGCGCGCGAACCTGTTCATCGCCGACGACGTGGGCCTCGGCAAGACCATCGAGGCCGGGCTCGTGATGCAGGAGCTGGAGCTCCGGCAGCGCGTGGACTTCGTCCTCGTCGTCTGCCCCGCTTCCCTCTGCCTCCAGTGGCGCGGCGAGATGGAGAAGCGCTTCAGGAAGCTCGACCTGTAGGATCCGCCCATGCTGCGGCGTGGGCACGGGGATGCTCCACGGCCGCGGGTCGCCTTCCGTCTCCCCGCACAGCGGTCGACGCGCTTCCGGAGCAGCCCTCGTGGCCGACCTGATAGGGCTCGTGCACCCTCCGCAGACCAGGTTAGCATCCGGCTCGTGGCACGGACGGCTCCCATTCCGAACATCCCCGCCATCCCCGGCATGAACCCCGGCGTCTGGATCCTGGGCGGCGGAGGCTCAGGCGGCGGAGGGAGAGGGCCCGGGGGGAAGGGCGACGGCGGCGGCCAAGGGGGCGACGGTAAGAACGGCGGCAAGGACGCCAAGGGCGGAGGGAAGAGCGCGAAGGGCTGCGGCCAGGGCTCGGGCGCCGGGTGCCCCAATCCGGCTCATGGCAATGGTGGCTCGGTGTCGGCGGGCGATCCCGTCGACGTGTTCACTGGGCGGGTGTACACGGTTCCAGCGATCGATCTCGGGTTGCCGGGGCCGCTGCCGCTCGTCATCGAACGGCACTACTCGAGCGCCGCCCGAGAGCGCGACGTGGGCCTTGGCTTCGGCTGGTCGCACAGCCTCGCCTGGGAGATCGAACAGCGGCGACGGACGGTGCGCCTCTGGAACCCGGAAGGCACCTTCTCGGAGGGAGCGCTGCCCGCGGTCGGCGAGAGCCTCCCGACCCCCAGAGGCACGCTGACCCGGCATGAATGGGGATACTCGCTCGCGTCGGACGAACGCATCGTCCGTGTGTTCTCCGAGCACGACCGCGACCGCTCGCGGTTTCGCCTCTCGATGATGGTCGACCGGAACGACAACACGATCGAGCTGCGATATCGAGACGGAGCGCTCGACGCCATCCTGGACAGCGCGAGGCGGCTCATCCGCGTGAGGCGCCACCGAGGCGGACGCATCGCCGCGTTCGAGGTGAAGAGCAGCGAGCACCAGGGCCGATGGACGGCCTTCCGCACCTACGAGTATGACGCGAACGGAGATCTCGTGGCCGCGGTCGACCGCGCCGGTCACGCGACGCGGTTCTCGTACGACGACCACCTCCTCACGTCGTACACGTATCCTGAGGGGCTCTGCGTCCAGTACCGCTATGACCGCGTGGGTCGGTGCATCGAGACATGGGCGGAGTATCCGGGAAAGGTGGACGAGAGCCTCTGTGGCGACGCACCGTCGCTCCTCGCCGACGGTGTGACGCGCGCCAGAGGCGTGCACCACTGCAAGCTCGAGTTCGGGCCTCACGGGTACGTGGAGGTCGCCGACTCGCGCGGCGTGCGCCGATACTTCGGCAACGAGCACGGGCGGGCCGATCGGGCGGTGATCGGCGGCGGCGTCCACGTGAACTCGTACGACCATGCCGGCAGGATGACGGCCTACTCCGACCCGTACCAGGCCACCTGGCGCTGGGAGCGGGACCCCTCCGGTCGTGTCGTGCGCGCCGTCGATCCCTCCGGCGCGATGACCTCTTATGGCTACAACGATCTCGGCCTCCTGGCCGAGGTGGTCGACGCGCTCGGGCACGCGACGCGATACGCCTACGATCTGCGCGGCAATCTCGTCTCCGTGGACGACGAGGTGGGAAACGCGGCCAGCTACGAGTTCGATCGGCGGGGCCAGCTCGTCAAGGCCACGCTGCCCGACGGCGGCACCACGCTCCTCGGCTATGATGACGCCGGAAACCGCGTCCTCGTGCGAGAGCCGAACGGAGGTGTCCGGAAGGTCCGCTACGATTACATCGGGCGCGTGCTCGGCTTCACGGACGAGCGCGGGTTCGAGACGCGGTTCACGTACGGCGATCGTCTCGAGCTGCGCGCGGTCCATCTGCCTAACGGCGGGCAGCTCTCGTACGAGTACGATCGCAACGGCAGGTTGAGCGCCGTCACCGGCGCCGACGGCCGCCGCTACGAGCTCTGCTGGAGCGGGCTTGATGTGGTCCATGAGCTGCGGAAACCCGATGGGCAGCGGATGCGCTACCGCTACGATCGCGAGGGAGCGCTGGTGCAGGTCGTCAACGAGCGCGGCGAGGTGCACCGGATCAAGCGAGATCCTGCCGGCAGGATCGTGGAGGAGGAGACGTTCGACGGGCGGCGAGTACGGTATCGACTGGACTGGCTCGGTCGCATCGTGCGCATGGAGGGCGACGCGCGCGAGCCGACCGAGACCGCGTACGACGCCGCGGGGCGGATCGTCGAGCGCTCCTACCACGACGGATCGAAGGACGTCTTCACGTACGATCCTCTGGGGAGGCTCCTCGAGGCGGACAACGGCGACGTGCGCTGCTCGTTCGCATACGACGGGCGCGGTCGGATGACGCGCGAGGAGCAGGAGGTCGCGGGGGTCTCGCATGCCGTTGTCAACGTCTATGATGCCATGGACCGGCGCCGCGAGAAGCGTTCGTCTCTCGGATATGTCGAGCGTGTGACGTACGATGTGATGGGCCTTCCGGCGGAGGTGAGCCTGGGTGGAACCGCGCCGGTGGAGTTCCGTCGAGATGCGGCCGGCCACGAGCTCGAGCGCATCCTCCCCGGCGGAGGCGTGATGCAGCGTGTGGTGGACGCGATGGGCTGTGTGACGCGGCAGCGCGTCCTGATGCCTGCGCGCCAGCCCGTCATCGCCTCGGGGCAACCTGCCTGGGTGGGAGAGCTGCCGTGGGGAACGACGAGCGATCGAGCATTTCAGTATTCGCTGGCGGGGGACGTCATCCAAGCGTGGGATATGCAGCAGGGCGGGACCACGTTCTCGTACGATCTCCTGGGGCAGGTCGTCGCCAGGATCCCGGAGCATTCGAGGGCAGAGCTGTTCCGCTACGATGAGTCAGGCGATCTCTACGAATCTGGGCCCGGAGCGGAGCCGCGCGTCTACGGGCACGGCGGCAAGTTGTTGAAGCGCGGGACGACCGCGTACACCTACGATGAGGAGGGGCGCCTGGTCAGGAAAGAGAAGACGGCAGACGCCCCCGAAGCCGCCCGAGCGTGGTCCTACAGCTGGAACGGTCGTGGGTTGCTCGAGTCGATCGAGACGCCCGATGGGCGCCGGATCGCGTTCATGTACGACGCGTTCGCGAGGCGGGTGCAAAAGCGTGTCTCCTCGCAGGACGGCACGACCGCGACGACGCGGTTCGTGTGGGATGGCGATCTGCTCCTGCATGAGCTGCGGAACGTCGGCGGGGTAGCGACCGTCGAGGAGCGGACCTACAGCTTCCTGCCGGAGACACATGTCCCGCTCGCGCATCGCGACGCCGTCGTCCGCGGGGAGGAGCGGTCCACGGGCGAATGGGTGCACTACATCAATGACCTGAGCCAGGGGCCGGATCTCCTGGTCTCCGGGAGCGGCGATCTCCTTGGACGCATGGACGTCTCCGTGTGGGGGAGCGCGGCGCCGGACGCGGCAGCAAAGGCGGACACGCCGCTGCGCTTCCCCGGCCAGTACGCAGACCCGGAGACGGACGTCATCTATAACCGATTTCGTTATTACGACCCGGAGTCGGGGAGATACATCAGCGCGGACCCCATCGGCTTGCAAGGCGGCGTGCGCGCGTTCGCGTACGCCGACAACCAGCCGCTCGGCGTGATGGACCCGGACGGGCTCGCGTCGGTGATCACGACAGTCACCTCGGATCAGACGGACAAGCGGGGCAGGCGCCGTTCGAAGAGCGTGAGCGTCGGGAGCGCCGGCACGGAGTCGAGCGGAGACATCCATGACATCGTGAAGCAGTCGTTTCCGCCCAGGAACGACGCCGGCGGGTGGCCCTACCCGGGACGTTATGATCCGTCGAGCTGCGGAGAGCCGCGCGCTCTCTCCCAGCACATTCGCAACTGGGAGGGCAAGATCGGCCGCAAGCTCGACCCTGATAACCCCGACGACCACGACGAGATCAAGAAGTGCCTCGGCTCGATCACGGCCATTCGCTCGGAGGAAGAGGGCGGCGTCAAGCGCGCGCCGTGCCCGAACTGCAGTCAGCTCCTCGCCAACCTCCACGAGCGGTGGGGGGCGCCAGACCCCAAGGCCATCCGCAGGGGTCTCGGGCCGGAGCTGAACCGAGGGGGCGAGCCGACGAATTTCACTCAGGCCAACCCGAACTACAAGCCCCCCGAGGGCTACACGTTGAAGACGGGCTACGATACCGCATGATTGTCCAGCCGAAACGACACGAGTTCCTGGAGAGCCTGTCAGCGCGCGCTCTCGCCACGCTCGATCTCGGTCCCCGCGACGAGCGCGCGTCGCTGAGCTTGGACGAGCTCCGCCGCCATCTCGCTGGAGCGCGGCTGCCAACCTGGGACGTCCTCTTCGAGCTCCACGCGCAGCTCGCCGGCATCGGTCCCCGGCGCGCGCCCGGACAGGCGGATCTGTGGCTCTTCCCTGGGGCCGACCATCCGGCGATGCGCGCCCCGCCGCTTCGTGCCCCATCCGGCGCGATCCTCGCCGTCCCCGTCGGCCTGGCGAGCCTCGGCGGCCGGACCTTCCCGTTGCTCGGCGACGAGCGAGGCGCCCTGATGCACGCGAGCGGCGCGCCTGTGGCCGCGTCGGCCCGCGGCCTGATCGAGGTGCTCGCGTTGCTCGCCGATCGCGAGCCGATCGAGGCACACCGCATCCGTGCCGCCTTTCGCCCGCGCCTCGGCGCGCGGCTCGCCGAGGCGCTGGCCGCGCTGCCGGCGGTGGAAGCAAGCGACGCCTCCCACACCTACTGGGTCTATCCGGGGGGCGTGATCGCCGATGGTCACCCGCTCCGTGACGATCTCGCAGGCGAGACCTTCGTCTGGACGAGCTCGCTCGCGGACGTGGCCCGTTGCATCGAGACGGCTCGCGGCGCCGCCTCCGACGAGGCCGGCGTCGACCTGGCGGGGCTCGAAGTGCTGGAGGATGCTCGCCCGCCGGAGGAGGCCCCCCGGCCGCTCTCTCCCGAGGAGCGGCGCGCGCGCGGTGCAATTCGGACCCTATCGGAGGAGCCGGGGCAGGCCGGATACGTCTACGTCAAGCGATCGGGCGGTGACGTCGAGATCGAGGTGTTGCGTGAGCACGCAGGGCGCGTCCTCAAGGCGGAGCAACTCTACCACGACGGCCGCATGGTGCTCGACTATGCGAACCCGCTCGAGGCGCTGCGCCCGTACCTCTCCGACCGCACGCTGGCCTATTACGCGAGCATCGATCTCCGGTGGAGTGCGGACGACACCTGCTCGCCCGGAGAGCTCGCCGCGCTGTTCCATGCCGCCGGGATGGAGCTGTCCGAACCGATCGCGGCGTTCGAGAGGACGTGCGGTGGATTGACCTTCGCTGGGCTCTCCTGGGGGATCTATTCTCACGTCAAGCGCGGCTTCGCCTTGCGAGCCATCGAGGGGTCGATGGCTACGCGGCTCGTGCACGTCGGCCATGCGACGGACAGCGACAGCAACTATTACCTGGATCAAGAAGGCACGCTGTACGTGGACGCGAGGGAAATCGGGCTGCCGCCCTCGCCCGTCGCTGCATCCTGGTCCAGGTACTTCGAACGAGTCTTCACCGCTGGGCGGGTCTCTCCGTCGTGCCCGTTCTCATTCGAGACGTTTGAGCGTGTCGGCGGAGCCTTGGCGGATGCGTTCCATGTGCCCGTGCTCGGGCCCGGTACGGACCGTTATGCCTCCGTCTGGCTACGGGAGGAGATCGAGATCTACGAGCAGGTGAGCGACCTCTTCTATGCAGCAGGGCGGCCGCGCACGGTCGTCGTCACGGCGCAGCTCGCTGATCTCGTGCGAGCGCTCCGCGGTGTCCTCGACGCCGCGCCGGGGGCCACGTTCTCCCTTCGGACTCCCAGGCCCATGGAGGACCGCCCCATGCCGAGTGAACCGCCTGCTCTCTGCGCCCCGCTCCACGACGACGCGCGACGGCGCTCGCGGCGTGAGCTCCGTGTCTACGGCCGACCCGGCGCCCCGAGCCTCTGGATCGGCGATCCCGTGCGCGGCCGATGATGTCCTAGCCGGCGGTTATCGAGCAGGTGAAAGGCCGACTCGCCGGGCTGGCGAGCGATGTCCGAGATTCCGTGCTCGAGCCCGCGGAGCGACGGCGCAGGCTGCGCGACCTCTGGGCCCAGGGGCAGCACCGCGGCGCGGTCATCGCCCGGATGGACGATCCCAGCCCCGCGCTCCGCGCGGCGGTGCTGGAGCTCCTTGGGGATGACGCAGCTCGACCCGGGCGCGGCTGCGTGGGGGCCCACGAATTTCGGGGTGCGGATTGGGCGCTCGCGCTAGTGCCGAGTCGACCCGCCGTGGTCGGGGGCTTGGCGTCTTGGCCATCGGTGTCCGCAGACTCCGTGAGGCTCGACGGCTCGCACTATCGAATGTCGCCGGCGTCGCGGTACCGCGAGGGCGACACCATCGGGATCTTGCCCCAGTTCGATCCGGGCGAGGCGAACGCGTGGGTCGACATCGTCCTCGCGACGGGCCTCGACCACGCCCGCAACGGCCTCGTCGCCCACGCGGACGCCGTCGTCGCCGTCGGCGGCGGCGCCGGAACGCTCTGCGAGGTGACGTTTGCGTGGATGTACAAGCGTCTGATCGTCGCCATCGCGTTGCCGGGCTGGAGCGCGGAGCTGGGTGGACGCCGGCTCGATCACCGCGTCCGGTACCCGGGCATGGCGGACGATCAGAGCTTCGCCGCCGAGGACGCGAGGCAGGCGATCGCGATCGTTCTTGAGCGGCTGCCCGACTATGACGCGCGGCACACCGGTCTCCGTCGGCGTCGGCGCGAAGCTGACTGAGCGCCTATCCCAATCCTCCGCGTCGCTCAGGTTGCCGGCGAGGTGCGCCAAGAGGTCCTCCTGGCGCTCCTATCCAGCGCCGCGCGACGAGGCCTCCAGATCTCTCACGGTGTCCCCACCGAGGAGGCTGGCGGGGTAAATGGATTCTGCGGACACCTCCGCCTCGCTGTTGTCCGCGGGAGTGAAGATCCCGACCCGCCTGGCATCACGGTCGATCCACCTCACGTGACCTTTCCATAGCTTGTTTCCGAACAGCCTGTCATCGGGAACGTAGACGCACACGATCGAGTCGACCTTGATGTTCTTCAGCGGCACAGGCAGGGCGCCGGAAGCCGGCGAGCGGCGCGATGGCCCCACGTCGCCTGCGGTCCTGCCTCGCGCCGCGCGCCCCTGCGGTGCGACGCTCGGCGCGCGGGCGGTATCGACGGAGATGGTGGTGGGAAAGTTGCAGCCGGCCTCGCGCAAGCTGTCGTGGATCTCACGCAGCAGGCTCTTGAGGTAGGGCTTGAGCCACCGCGCGTCATTCCCGGTCGCCAGCCAGATTTGCCAGCGTTCCGAGGGCGAGCCGCGCTGCGTTACCTGCACCTCCGTCACCGCAGCGCATTGATAAAAGAAATTGATTTTCCGACGAAGGAACCTCTCCCATGCGTCAAGGTTCGAGGCGTCGCGCAGGCCCGGTGGCTGCACCGGATGAGACGGGCCGGGGGCGGTGAGGGGTGTGCGATCTCTGCGGAACGAGAGCTCTTCCAGGCCCTGCTGTCGGTTGCAGGTGCCGCAGAGCGATTGGAGGTTCTCGGGCGAGTGCTCGCCTCCATGGTAATTCGCCTTGATGTGTGCCACCTGGAGCAGGCGACGTTTGTCCTCGCCGCAGCAGAGGCAGCGATACCCGTCTCGCGTCAGCACCTCCTGCTTGACGTCGTCGGACGCCTCTCGCGCGCGGGGCGGCCTGCCGGTGCGATAGACGTCATCCGCGGAAACGACCGGCTGCCCCACGTTCAAGATGCGATTGACGCAGGCGTCATACTGGGATTTGAACTGTTCGTAGCTGCGATAAAGCACCTCCCAGAGTCGGTCCTGGCGAGCGAACTCTTCTGCGAGGGCTCGATGCTCGGCGAGGCGATCGAGCCGCTCGTTGATGAACGTGTCCGCGAGCGCGTCAAGATCGTGCGAGTCGCGCTCCTCGAACGGGAAAAAGTCCGGGAGAGCATCGTTCTGGGCGATGTGTCGGACCACGTCGAAGAGATCGTCGGCGAGGTCGCCGGGGTGCTGATCCTCCGCGCCCGGGAAGAAGCGCCGCTTCCATCGGTCGAGCTGGGCTCGACAGCTCTCGATGCGAGCGTCCTCCGCCGCGAAGCCGGCCAGATCACGCGGACCCAGCTCCTCGTAGAGACGCTCGTAGCCCTGCTGCTCGTCGCCAAAGACCATGACGAGGCGCTGCACGTTCTCGACGCTGTCGCTCGCCGCGACACTGTCCGCGAATTTGACCCGGTACCACCCGACCGGCAGGAGAGTGAGGAACGGCCCAGGCGCGGTGTTCTGGCCGCTGTCGAGCTGACGCGCCAGCCGGCGGACGAGCTCCACCGAGATGAGCTGGAGGGGCGCCCTGTCGGCGCGGGGCTTGCTCGGAGAGTCGGAGATTTCACCTGCGAGCTCGCCGTAGCCGGCCCAGTTGATCGCGTGCTTCCAATCGTCGATGAACGAGACGATGTGAGCATCCTTCGTGCCCTTGAACTTCGGTCCTCGCAGCGCCCGACCGATCATCTGGGTGAGCAGGATCCGGCTCGTCGTCTGCCTCGTGAGGAAGACCGTCTTCACGTCGGGTACATCGGTCCCCTCCGTGAGCATGCGGACATTGATCAGGACCTCGAGCTCATTGCGCTGGAACGCCGCGAGCACGCGGGCGTTCTCGGTCTTGTCGCGACGGTTGCGCGCCTCCGCGCTCCCGGGATCCGATTCAGTGTGGGAGTAGACGACGTCCGCCCGGACGTTGCGCTTGCGCAGCGCCTGCCGCAGCGCATCGCACTGGAACCATCGATCTGCGAAGATGATCGTTTTGCCGTAGCGCTTCCGGTTCCGGACGTAGCAGTCGGCGATGAACGCGTTGCGCTCGCGGTTGTTGGCGAGCTGGGTGATGATGTTCTCCGGCAGATCGCGGTACGTGCCGCTCCATTTGCGGTAGGCGTCGTCGTCGAACTCGGGGACGACGTGCGTCTGCGGCTCCTCGATGAGCGGGCGCGCCAGGATGCCGTCCGCCATCAGCCTGGGTACTCGGGCCTCGTACAGGATCTTCTGCGGAAACAGCCGGGGCAGCCATCCCTGCTTTCTCTCGTCGGTATGGGTTGGCGTGGCCGTCAACCCGAGCAGGATCATGCGCGGGTGCTGCTTTCGGAGGCTCTGGATCAGCTCCCGGTAGGTGGGGGCGGGCGCGTGGTGCGCCTCGTCGAAGACCACGAACAGCTTTCCTCCCTCGGCCGAGTCGAGGAACGCCTTCCACTTTTGGTGTCCCTTGGCGTGCGCGTTCGCGGCTGTCTGGAGCGTCGTGATGATGACGTCGTCGGTCCGCTCGATTTCCTTGATTTGATAGTGCCCCACGGTGGCCGATACGACCCTGACGTCGAGGGTCTCCCTGGAACCCCTGATGTTCGCGACCTCTCCCGCGCCAGGCGCTGTGTCTTTGGGTCCGAAGTCGCTGAACGCCTGCTCGAGCAGATGGTGCGTATGGGCGAGCCATAGCACCTTGTATCCATCGGAGAGAGGTCCCGTACACAGGAACCGTACCGCGGTGAAGGTCTTGCCGGCGCCCGTCGGCAAGACCAGGATACCGCCTGCCTGCTGCGGCTTGGCCCGGTACCAGGTCTGAAGCTTATCCAGCGCTTCCTTCTGGTGGGCCGCCGGCGTCCGCCCGGTACCGTGATCGCGCGCACCCGTCAGCTTGTAATGGCGGTGCCAAGTGCTCATTCTTGCGTCGCTTCTCCCCGCCCGTGCGCCCAAGGTGGCTCAGTGGCGGGCGCGGACTGGGCCTCGTCATGAGTGGTACCGGCAAGTAGATGTCAATGTCTACACGAAAAAATTGCACATCTTCAGCGACTTCATCACGTCCTCGCGCAGGTCGATGCGATGCGAGTCGACTGGGTGGCACCGGGTAGGAAGCTTCCCGCTCCCGTCCCACCGGCGCATCGTCGACAGCCGGACGCCCAGCCGCTTCGAGGCTTCGGCAGCCTGATCAGACCGGTCGGTTCCGATCGTTGGCAACGACGGGGCACGAGGGCCGACGCTAACGAACCTTGATCAGAGCGGCAACCTAAGCGTAACGTCGACGGCCAGCATGACGACGCTGGTCCCCGATGAGATGCTCGACGCGATCCTCGCGCTGCAGGTCGCGATCGCGTGGGCGGGCGAAGGCCGTTGCTCACCGCGCCGCCTCGGCTGGTGGGATACGGATCTGATCGACGACGAGGGCGGCGGCGACCTCTTCGCGCGGCTCCTTCCGCAGACGCACGCCTGGGCGTCCCTCGAAGCCGTGCGTGAAGCGGCCCGGCGAACCGATGCGAAGGCTCGCGCCAAGATGGCGGATCCGGACAAGATGCGGACGCTCTACTTCCTCGGCTTCGAGGTGGACGAGCAGCTCGGCGATCGCTTCGCAGCCCACAAGCGCTCGGTTCGTCCGCCCGCCGAGGCCCTGCCGCTATCGCTTCCGCTGACCGCAGATTTCTCGAAGGAGAAGCTCGTCTCGGCGCTCCAGGGAGGCGACGTCGCCTTCACGACGGTGCCCAACGGGCGGCAGCTCAAGGGCAAGCGGCCCGACGCGCCCGACGTGCTCGTCAGGCGCCTCTGCGCCGCGCTCGTCCCGCTCGCCGAGCAGTACCCGCTGCCGTTCTATAAGTTGGAGGGGTGACCGAGGGGTGGAGGCCGTGACGAACGCGACAGACCTCACGGGCGCGCCGGCCGAGCGCCCCGCCGAGGCGACGGAGATCCACACGCGCATTCTCCGCCTCGCCCTGGGGATCGAGGAGTCGCGCTCGTACTGGGAGCACATCGACCCCGCGGTGCCCGTCGCCGACCGCGCCCTCCTAGCCTTCGAGCAGCGCTGGTTCGGGAGCAAGAGCCTCGAACGCATCCGCTTCCTCCTCTCGAGCTTCGTGCACCGCTACGACGCCTTCCCGGAGGCGCTCGGGGTGCTCCGGCGGTGGCGTTCGATGGACGCCTCGACGAGGCAGGTGATCTGCCACTTTCACCTCCAGCTCTCCGATCCGCTGTACCGGCGCTTCACCGGGAGCTTCCTTGTCGAGCGCCGAGCCCTCCGGGATCCAAAGGTGGATCGGGACATCGTGCTCCGGTGGGTGAAGAACGAATTCCCCGATCGGTGGTCCGCGGCGACCTGCGTCCAGTTCGCGAGCAAGCTCCTCTCGGCCGCGTCCGAGGCCGGCCTCATCTCGCCGAAGCGCGATCCTCGGGCGCTCCTGCTGCCCAAGGTGTCCGATCTCGCGCTCGCGTACCTGCTGCACCTCCTGCGAGGCATCCGCTTTGCCGGGACCCTGACCGAGAACCCGTACGTCGCGTCCGTCAGCCTCGTCGAAGGCGCCCTCGATCAGCGGCTCCGAGCTCTTCCGGGAATCCAATTCCGCCGGATGGCGCACCTCACCGAGTTCGAGTGGGAGGCGCCAACCCTCGGCGCGTGGGCGGAGGCGACGCTATGACCCAACCCCTCTTTCAGCGGGACTCGCTCGACGAGGCCGTCGCGGCGCTCCGGCGCGATCTGCTCGCCGAGGACGGCCCCCAGATCAGCACGATGCGGAACTACCGCTTCGCGATCCTGCCGTACCGCCCCAAGGACGAGTTCAAGCTCCGGCAGCACATGCGCCGCCTCACCGACGAGCTGCGCGCCGAGGACTGGGGCGTCCTGCCCATCTCGCTCCAGAAGCTCCTGCTCGATCGGATCCGGGCGACGGGGGAGGGGAACGTCGCGGCGCTCATCGGCCGGGAGCGGCGGCTCTACGAGAAGGGCCCCGAGCGAGCGCTGGAGTACCTGCGCGACAAGATCGCTCCTCACATCGAGGGGCCGAACGGGATCGCCGCCGACGTGGCGAAGCTCATCGCCGACTTCGCGCAGCAGAACCCGGATCGCGCCGACCGCACCCTCGTGCTCATCGGCCGTGCCGGCGCGCTCTATCCCTTCTTTCGATCCTCCGCGCTGCTCAAGCACATCGACGGCAAGACGCGGAACATCCCCGTCGTGCTGCTCTACCCGGGCGAGCGCAAGGACACGAGCGCGCTCTCGTTCATGGGCGAGCTGGACGCCGACCGCGACTACCGCCCCCGCATCTATCCGTGAAGGTGCCATGAAGATCCGAGACCTGTTTGTCGCCGATGTGACCCGGGACATCCCGCCGGTCGTGTACTTTCACGAGCAGTCCCCCGCGAAGCTCCAGGAGGAGGTCGGCGAATACATCATCACGGGCGGCTACCGCGAGGGCGACCCGCGCGCGCGACGGGTGAAGTCGGGGATCCACGAGCAGTTCGTTCACCTGCTCCGGGGCATATCCCACGAGATGGCGAAGAAGACCGGTCCCGAGCTGCCGGCGTCCTGGATCTCCGGCTTCTACGGCTCCGGTAAGTCGAGCTTCGCGAAGCTCCTCGGGCTCTCCCTCGACGGCATCGAGCTCCCCGACGGGACGCCGCTCTGGTCCGCGCTCCTCCAACGGGACGACTCCCCTCGCCGGGACGAGCTGGTCGAGGCGTGGAAGGCGCTCGCGAAGCTCGTGAACCCCATGGCGGTCGTCTTCGACATCGGCGGCGTGGCCCGCGACAGCGAGCACATCCACTCGGCCGTGCTCCGCCTGGTTCAGGCGAGGCTCGGGTACTGCTCCAAGAGCAACCTCGTCGCGGACTTCGAGCTGCGGCTCGAGCGCGACAACGAGTGGGAGACCTTCTTGCAGGTCGCGAGGAAGACCCTCGGCAAGGACTGGAAGGTCGCGAAGGAGGAGGAGCAGGCGGACGACCACTTCTCGCACGTCCTCCACGTCATGAAGCCGGACCGCTACCCCGATCCGACGAGCTGGATCGACAGCCGGGCGGGCGTGCGGACGGGCGCGGGCACGAGCGTCCGCGAGGTCGTCGAGGCCATCGACGCGATGCTCCACATTCGCGAGAACAAGACGCTGTTCGTCGTCGTCGACGAGGTGAGCCAGTACGTCCACCAGGACGAGAGCCGGATGCTCAAGCTCCAGTCGTTCGTGTCGGAGCTGGGCCAGCGGCTCAAAGGGCGCGTGTGGCTGTTCGCGACCGGCCAGCAGAAGCTCGAGGACCAGGCGGAGAGCAACAACCTCGGCAAGCTCAAGGATCGCTTCCCGACGCACCTGCGGGTCCACCTCGGCACGACGAACATCCGCGACGTCGTCCACAAGCGGCTCCTCAAGAAGAAGCCCGAGCTCGAGGGCACGCTCCGGGACCTGTTCCAGAAGCACCGCGGGGACCTGAAGCTCTACGGCTACGGCTGCGAGGAGATCACCGAGGAGGATTTCGTCGAGGTCTACCCGATGCTCCCCGGGCACATCGACCTCCTCATGCAGATCACCTCGAACCTCCGCACGCGCTCGACCCGGGTGCAGGGGGACGACCACGCCATCCGCGGCCTCCTGCAGCTCCTCGGCGAGCTGTTCCGTGAGCAGAAGCTCGCGGACGGCGAGGTGGGCTCGCTCGTCACGCTCGACGCCATCTTCGAGGTCCAGCACTCGGCCCTCGACGCGGACGTGCAGACGACGCTCGCGCGCCTCTTCAACGACCCGCAGGTCCGCGACGATGTGCTCGCCCAGCGCGTGGCGAAGGCCGTTGCCCTGCTGGAGCTGATCCAGGAGCAAACGCCGACGATGCCGCCGCTCGTGGCCGCCTGCCTCTACAGCCGGCTCGGTGAGGGCAATCGCGTCCAGGCGGTCACGGAGGCGCTGGAGAAGCTCCGCTCGCTGAACCTGCTCTCGTACTCCGAGAAGCACGGGTTCAAGGTTCAGAGCTCCGCCGGCCAGGAATGGCAGCGGGAGCGCGACGACATCGGGGTCACGCAGGAGCAGATCAGCAAGATCGCCCAGGAGGCGCTGAAGAACCTCGTGGGCTCGATGCAGGAGCGTCTGCGGTGGAAGGGGCGCCCGTTCCCGTGGACGCTCTGGTTCTCCGATGGACGCCACGCCCACGACGTGAAGCTCCAGGACGCCCGCGAAGACTCGACCGTGGCCGTCGACTTCCGCTTTCTCGGCAAGAAAGAGGAGCGGGCCTCCTCCGTCTGGGTGCCGAAGAGCGACCAGGATCAGCTCCGGAACCGCCTCCTCTGGATCGTCGGCGAGTCGGGGACCATCGAAGAGCACGCGCGGCAGCTCGCCCGCTCCGACCGGATGCTGGAGCGCTACCGGCCTCGCCGCGAGTCGCTCACGCGCGAAAAGCAGCGCCTCCTCATCGAGGAAGAGGCGCGGTTCGACGAGCTGGAGGGGCGCGTCAAGGCCGCCGTGGCCGAGGCGTTCCTCGAGGGCACCGCGTACTTCCGCGGGCAGCCGCTTCGCCCCCGGGACGCCGGGAGCGCGTTCGGCCCGGCCCTCGCCAGCATGGCCGGACGGATTCTCCCCGACCTGTACCCGCACTTCTCGGAGATCGCGATCTCCCCCGCGGAGCTGAACCAGCTCCTGGAGAAGGAGCTGGCGGGGCCGTCGACGAAGTTCATGGATGGCGGGCTCGGCATCCTCTCCCTCGATGCAGGCAAGTACGTCGCCTCGTGTGCCGGGCTCTTCCCGACGCGCATCGCCCAGGAGATCGCGCAGAATGGAGGGCTCTCCGGCCAGACGCTCGTGGCCACGTTCGTGAGCCCGCCGTACGGGTACGCGCCCGATCTCGTGAAGGCCTGCTGCGCGGGTCTCTTGCGTGGCAAGAAGATCCGCATCCGCACCGAGCAGGGCACCGACATCAAGTCGCACCAGGATCCGGGCGTTCGCGACCTCTTCAGCGGCGACCGGAGCTTCCGGCGGGCCGAGTTCTTCCCGGCCAAGGAGGGCGACATCACGCAGAAGGATCGCATCGCCATCCGGAAGCTGTTCGAGAAGTACCTCCAGGTCGACCAGGAGCCCGAGGACGAGCCGATCGCCGACACCGTGTTCCTCCACTTCCCGGCGTACCGCGAGCGGCTGCGGGAGCTGGAGCGGCGCTTCGACGCGCTCCCGGGGCGTCCGACGCTCCCGCAGGCGCTCCAGAAGTTCGGGCGCGCGCTCGAGGACTGCTGCCGCTCGCGGTTCGTCCAGCAGACGGTCCTCGAAGTGAAGCTGAACCTCGACGTGCTCCGCGACGGCCTGGAGCAGCTCGGGGTGTGCAGCGCGGAGCTGACGCCCGAGGCGATCGAGGTGGTGAACCAGGCCGCCCGCGTCCGGGATCACGAGCTGTCGCAGCTCCGGCAGATGGAGGAGCTGGCCGGGCTCGAGGACGAGGCCACGGTCGTGGCGAGCCACCTGTCGGCCGCGCGCCCGTGGCGTGAGGCGGGCCAGCTCAAGCCGGCCATCGAGCGCATCCGCGCCCGCTACGTCGAGGTCCGCCGGGGCCTCTTGAACAAACAGAACGCGCAGACGGAGGCGGTGCGGGGCCGCGTGAAGACGCGGCCGGGCTTCGCGCAGCTCGACGCCGACCAGGCCCACCGCGTCCTCCGGCCGATCGCCGAGGTCCTGGTGGACACGACGGCGGAGGCCGTCTCGCCCACGCTGGTCGAGGTGCGGGACCGCTTCGCGAGCCGCATCCAGCCCGCTGAGGAGCTTTCGAACGACCGGCTCGACGAGGAGCTGAGCAAGCAGACCGATCGGCAGGTGGTCAAGGTCGAGACCCACCTGCGAGGCCGCGAAGTGGCCAATCGCGAGCAGCTCCGCGCGGTGTTCCGCGAGCTGGAAGACCGCATCGGCCCGCTGCTCGACCAGGGCGCCCGCGTACGGATCGTGTGACCCATGCCGCTCACCCCCGAAGCCAAGAAGCTCCTTGCCGAGACGATCCGAGGGACGGCGCAGGATCCCGAGAAGGGCATCCGCGCGCGGCTCCTCCGCGCCATCCGCGACGAGGCCGACCGGCGCTACCGGCTGTCGGTGTCCATCGGCGACGCCGGCCTCGACGAGGCCCACCGGAGGCGCCGGGAGCGCATCGAGGCATGGGTGGACGAGCGCGCGCGGGCCACGAAGCCGAAGAACAAGGCCGAGCTGAAGGCGGCGAAGGAGCGCCTGCTCGCCCAGGCCGAGAAGGAGGCGGCGGCGACGCTCGTCAACCGGCTCGTCCTGCTGCGGCACCTCGAGGCGCTCGGGTTGTCCAGGCCAGGTGTCGTCACCGGAGGGTGGAACAGCAAGGGATACCGCGAGTTCCGCGAGTTCGCGCCGGCGCTCTGCGCCGACGGGACGACGGACGCGACGGAGGGGTATGCGACGCTGCTGCAACTCGTGTTCGACGAGCTGGCGGTCGACCTGCCCGGCGTGTTCGGCGATGTGGGGTTGACGCGGCTCTTCCCGATCCCGGCGGCGACGCTGCGGGACGTGATCGAGCGGCTCGACGCGCCGGGGCTCGCGTCCGCGTGGACCGACGACACGACGCTCGGGTGGGTCTACCAGTACTGGAACGACCCGGACCGGGAGGCGCTCGACGCGAAGATCAACGGCGGGGGGAAGATCGAGCCGCACGAGATCGCGTCGAAGACGCAGATGTTCACCGAGCGGTACATGGTCGAGTGGCTGCTCCAGAACAGCCTCGGCCTCACCTGGCTTGCGATGTGCAAGAAGCGCGGATGGACGGCGTATGCCGAGCGAGTGCTCCCAGTGCTCGACGCGCGCAGGGCCGAGTGGCGAGCGAAGCGAGAGGCCGGGGAGGTCGCGCTCGATGCCCTCATGCCCATCGAGGGGGAGCTGGAGGAGCACTGGAAATACTACGTACCGCAGCGTATTCCCGACGATACTGTCGAGAAGGCGCCGGCGTCGGTCCGGGCGATCAAGATCCTGGATCCCGCGTGCGGGAGCGGGCACTTTCTCGTGATCGCGTTCGACCTGCTGGCTGCGCTCTACCGCGAGGAGGCACGGCACCTCGGGACGGCGGTGACGGACCGCGAGATCGCGGAGTCGATCGTGGAGAACAACCTCCATGGCATCGACATTGATCCCCGGGCCGTCCAGATCGCAGCGGCGGGGCTGTACCTCAAGGCGAGGTCGCTGGCGAAGACGGCACGGCCGAAGACGGTCAACCTGGTCGCGCCGGTGCTGCAGCTTGGGGACCTGCCGACCGACGATCCCGCGATCGTGGCGCTGCGGAAGGATTTGAAGTGCGAGGCGGGGATCCCGGAGGAGCTGACCGCCAAGCTCGTCACATCGCTCGCGGGTGTCGACTACCTCGGCTCGCTGCTGAAGGTCGATGCCGCCGTCGAGGAAGCCATCAAGAAGGTCGAGCTGGAGTTCGAGCGGACTCACGGCCAGGGCGACTTGTTCAGCGGGTTCCCTGCACAGCAAGTGAAGCTATCCATCAGGGAGGCGAAGGCGACGATCCTCGACAAGCTGGAGCAGTTCCTCGCGAAGCACTCGAAGTCGGAAGACCTCGGACTCAGGCTCGACGGCGAGCAGCTCGCGGCCGGGGTCCGCTTCGTGCGGATGGCGAAGGAGAGCACCTACGACGTGGTGGTGGGAAACCCGCCGTACCAAGGGCTCTCGAAGACCAACGCCTTCGGGTACGTCGCGGCGACGTACCCGAAGGGCAAGGCGGACCTCTACGCGGCGTTTCTGGAGCGAGGGTTGGAGTTTGCCCGGCCTGGGGGAGCGTCGGCTCTCCTCACCATGCGGGGGTGGATGTTTCTTGGGCAGTTCGGGGAGCTTCGCAAACATCTCCTGAAGACGAACGACCTCAGGTCCATCGGAGACTTCGATCGAGGCGCGTTTGACGAGGTGCCCAACGAAGTGCTCGCTGTCTGTGCCCCCATCTTCCGTCGGGCACCGCCTCCAGGGGTCCCGAGCGTCGCGGTACAACCGACCCCACTCGACGATAAGTCCTACGATCGCCAGCGGACGAACCGCAAGCGAGCGGCTGTTCTGGGCCACGTAGGATGCTATGAGTTCGACCCGCGTGGCTTCGAGGTCATCGAGGGTGAGCCGATCGTCTACTGGTGGAGCCACGATGAAGTGGCGTTTTACGGCAACCAGCCCTTGATCGGAGCGACCTGCCCGGCAGAAGCCGGAATCATCACTGGAGACGATAACCGATTTACGCGGCGTGTTCATGAGGTCGCACGAGGGGCGACGACACCGAGCGCGTGGGCCTACTTCGTACAAGGAGCTAAGGGGCTCGCGTGGTTTGAGCCCGCTCAGTGGGTGATCAACTGGAGCAGCAACGGTCTGTTGCTGAAGACCTTCGCTGATGTTTCCCGCAGTCCACGATTTGGAGACCCGCGCCGCTACAACCAGATCGGCATCGCTTTCTCTATGATCGGAAGCGAGTTTCGAGCCCGCCTCCATCGGTTCCCTTCCTATATCGGCAAGAAGGGCTCCTCGATGTTCCCCAAGCCAGATCGGTTCGCTCAATGGGTATGCATGCTGAACTCTCGGCGCGCTCGACGGATCATCGAGTCGCTGAGTCCCGGTCTCGACTTCCAAAACGCCGACGTCAATCGGCTCCCAGTCTTCGAGGTCTCAGACGCCGAAGAGATTTTTGCCAGAGTGAAAACTGCGTTTGCTGAACACGAGCGCGGACGGGAGCCATCGATCGAGTTCACTGTGCCTGGCCCTTCGGCTTGGCCGAGCGTGCAGGATTGGGCACAAAGAGCCGTTGATCGGCCTGAGGGGACGCCGCTTCCCAACTACGAGCCCGTCTACGATCCGCCGACGCCCGAGAGCTTCATCTCCTACACCATCGGGGTCGCCCTCGGCCGCTTTGGCGCCAACGGCGGAGGCATCCTCGATGAGGCCCCCACCGCCGCTCTCCCGAGAGGCATCCTCTTCGTCTGTTCCGAGGGTGTCGACAACCTCGACCAGCCCGTGTGCGGCCCGGTCCACGCTGCCTGGAAGGAGCACGGTGCCGCGGTCGGCGTCGGCGACGATCTTCGCACGTACCTCCGCAAATCGTTCTTCGATTACCACCGGAAGCTCTACGAGAGTCGCCCGATCTACTTCCCTCTCTCCTCCGGCAAGAAAAGCTTCGTCACCTTCATCTCCATCCACCGCTGGGCCGACGACACCCTCAACGTGCTGCTCGCCGATCACCTCGTACCAACGAAACGTCGCCTCGAAGGCGAGCTCGACGACCTCCGCACCGCCCGTGCCTCCGGCACCAACAAGGGTAAGGCCGAGCGCCGCTTCGCCGAGGTGCAAAAACTCCTCGAAGAGCTGAACGACTTCATCGCCAAGGTCACCGAGATCGCCGAGAAAGGGCCGCCGCCCCCGGACGACAAGACGACCAAGCGCGAGGTCGACGCCCGCTACGTCATGGATCTCGACGACGGCGTGATGGTGAACAGCGCCGCCCTCTGGCCGCTCCTGGAGCCGCAGTGGAAGGACCCGAAGAAGTGGTGGAAGGAGCTGGCGACCGCCCAGGGGAAGAAGGACTACGACTGGTCCCACCTCGCGGCCCGGTACTTCCCGACGCGCGTGCGCAAGAAGTGCCACGACGACCCCTCCCTGGCCGTCGCCCACAAGTGCTTCTGGGAGCTGCACCCGGCGAAGGCCTACGCCTGGGAGCTCCGCCTCCAGGACGAGATCCGCCCCGATTTCACCATCGACGAGCCCGGCTCGAACGCCGCGCGCGCCAAGTTCCTCGCCGAGCACGACCGCGAGGCGCGCGAGATCCTCGCCAAGGAGCTGAAGCGCCGCGAAAAGAAGAACGCCGCGGCGGCGGACGACGACGGCAGCGGAGCCGGCCCGCTGTTCGATCAGGACGAGAACTCCCCGGAAGAGGCCGATGACTGACCCGAGCGACCCCTCCACGACCGGCCGCGGCCCGGTGTCCGCCGCCATCGAGCAAGAGGTCCTCGGCGAGCTCCGCCGCCAGGGGATCGTCGTCTGGCTCGACAAGGACGGCCATTACACGCGCCTCGTGGACGACCTCGCGGCGGAGCAAGCCAGGGGCGAGTTCCCGTTTCCCGCGGTCGCCGTTCGCGGCAGCTTCCTCGACATCGGCCCGTTCCTCGACCAGGGCGCCCGCGTACGGATCGTGTGACCCATGCCGCTCACCCCCGAAGCCAAGAAGCGCCTTGCCGAGACGATCCGAGGGACGGCGCAGGACCCCGAGAAGGGCATCCGCGCGCGGCTCCTCCGCGCCATCCACGACGAGGCCGACCGGCGCTACCGGCTGTCGGTGTCCATTGCGGACGCCGGCCTCGATGAGGCGCACCGGAGGCGCCGGGAGCGCATCGAGGCGTGGGTCGACGAGCGCGCGCGGGCCACGAAGCCGAAGAACAAGGCCGAGCTGAAGGCGGCGAAGGAGCGCCTGCTCGCCCAGGCCGAGAAGGAGGCGGCGGCGACGCTCGTCAACCGGCTTGTCCTGCTGCGGCACCTCGAGGCGCTCGGGCTCTCCAGGCCAGGTGTCGTCACCGGGGGGTGGAACAGCAAGGGATACCGCGAGTTCCGCGAGTTCGCGCCGGCGCTCTGCGCCGACGGGACGACGGACGCGACGGAGGGGTACGCGACGCTGCTGCAGCTCGTGTTCGACGAGCTGGCGGTCGACCTGCCCGGCGTGTTCGGCGATGTGGGGTTGACGCGGCTCTTCCCGGTCCCGGCGGCGACGCTGCGGGACGTGATCGAGCGGCTCGACGCGCCGGGGCTCGCCTCGGCGTGGACCGACGACACGACGCTCGGGTGGGTCTACCAGTACTGGAACGACCCGGACCGTGAGGCGCTCGACGCGAAGATCAACGGCGGGGGGAAGATCGAGCCGCACGAGATCGCGTCGAAGACGCAGATGTTCACCGAGCGCTACATGGTGGAGTGGCTGCTCCAGAACAGCCTGGGCCTGACGTGGCTGGCGATGTGCAAGAAGCGCGGTTGGACGGCGGATGCCGAGCGCGTCCTGCCGGTGCTCGATGCGCGCAGGGCCGAGTGGCGGAAGAAGCGCGAGGCCGGGGAGGTGGCGCTGGATGCCTTGATGCCCATCGCGGGGGAGCTGGAGGAGCACTGGAAGTACTACGTGCCGCAGCCGATCCCCGACGATGCGGTGGAGAAGGCGCCTGCGTCGGTGCGGGCGATCAAGATCCTGGATCCCGCGTGCGGGAGCGGGCACTTCCTCGTGATCGCGTTCGACCTGCTCGCTGCGCTCTACCGCGAGGAGGCACGGCACCTCGGGACGAGAGTGACGGACCGCGAGATCGCGGAGTCGATCCTGGAGAACAATCTTCATGGGATCGACATCGATCCCCGGGCGGTCCAGATCGCGGCGGCGGGGCTGTACCTCAAGGCGAGGTCGCTCGCGAAGGCGGCCCGGCCGAAGAGGGTCAACCTGGTCGCGCCGGTCCTTCAGCTCGGGAGCCTGCCGGCGGACGACCCCGCGATCGTGGCGCTACGGAAGGATTTGAGGCGCGAGGTGGGGATCCCCGAGGAGCTGACCGCAAGGCTCCTCACATCGCTCGCGGGTGTCGACTACCTAGGCTCGCTGTTGAAGGTGGATGCCGCCGTCGAGGAGGCCATCAGAACCTTCGAGCTGGAGTTCGAACGTTCCCACGGTCAAGGCGATCTATTTGGTGGCTTTCCAACGCAATCGGCGAAGCTCACTTTCGCCGAGGTGAAGGCGAGCATCCTTGACAAGCTCGAGCAGTTCCTCGCTAAGCACTCGAAGTCGGAGGATCTCGGACTTCGGCTCGATGGCGAACAGCTCGCGTCCGGCGTTCGTTTCGTGCGGATTGCGAAGGAAGGCGTCTACGACATCGTTGTGGGGAATCCGCCGTATCAGGGTCTTTCGAAGACCGATGCCTTCGGCTATGTGGTGACGAACTACCCGAGGGGCAAATCGGACCTCTACGCGGCGTTCCTCGAAAGGGCCCTTGAATTTGCTCGGTGTGGAGGAAAGTCAGTTCTGCTCACGATGCGCAACTGGATGTTCTTGAAGAGCTTTGCATCTCTTCGTGAATGGATACTCTCGGGACACGACCTCCGGTCGATCGGCGACTTCGATCGCGGTGCCTTCGATGAGGTGCCCAATGAGGTTCTGAGTGTCTCGGCCTGCGTCTTTCATAAGTCTGCCAGTGCCGATGTCCGCAGTGTTGCGATCCAACCAACACCGCTATTCGACAAATCGTACGATCGACAGCGTACGAACAGGAAGCGGGCCGCAGTGCTTGCGCAGGTCGGCAGGTACGACTTCGCTGCCTCGGATCTCGCGGTTGTCGAGAAGAAGCCGTTTGTCTACTGGTGGTCGTCTTCGTTTTTGACCGAGTATCAAGTACTTCCAAAATTCGGGCTTTCGTATCCAAGTCGTGCCGGAATGGCGACGCAGGATAATCCACGATACTTACGCATGGCATGGGAGCCCAAAGCTTCTGCGGTCATCCCGCCCCAACGTGCCGGATGGGTTCCGTTTATCACTGGCGGAAAGGGTCGTGAGTGGATTGAACCCGTAACCATGGTGCTGAAATGGCACTTTGCGGGTCTAGAAATGAAAGTTCGGCACGAATTTGCTTATCGGTCGGTGTCCAAATATATCCCTAGCGAGGCTAGGTACTTCGAGATGGGCGTCGCCTTCTGCACCACGGGAGCCGAATTTTCTGCGCGTTCCCATCGAGCGCCAAGTGTCTTTTCTAATGTTGGTTCTACGGTTTTTGCTGGGTCTCAGAATCATTATGTCGTTTGTTTGTTGAACAGTAGTCGTGCCAGAAGATTGTTGTCTGATTTGAACCCGAGTATTCACTTTGAGCTGAGCGATGTCGCGCGGCTTCCGCTGATGCCATTGAGCGATACGGCAGCGATCTATGATGCGCTTGCGCAAGCGTTCTCTGTGTATGAGTCTCAGCGGGAGCCTTCCGTCGAGTTTGTGCGGCCTGGATCGTCAGCCTGGAATTATGCCCAGGAGTGGGCCCAGCGCGCGGTTGACAGGCATGAGGGTGAGGCGCTTCCTCCGTATAATCCCGTGCTCACCCAACCGGCACCGGTTAGCTTCGTGTCCTTCTTGATGGGAGTGGTTCTCGGGCGCTTCAGTGTGGAAGGCGGGTACATTCTGGACAGGGCGCCGGTGACGACTCTTCCGAATGGAATTCTGTTCCTGTCCTGTGATGGGGGTGACAGTCTCAGGCGTCCTGAGTGCAATCTATTGCTGCAAACGTGGACCGAGCACGGTGTCGCGGTCGGCGGAGGGGACGACTTGGGCACCTATTTGAGGAAGTCGTTTTTTGAGTTTCATCGGAGGCTATACGAAAACCGTCCGATCTACTTTCCGCTTTCATCTGCAAAGGAGAGCTTCGTCGCCTTCATCTCGATCCACCGCTGGGCCGACGACACCCTCAACGTCCTCCTCGCCGATCACCTCGTCCCGACGAAGCGCCGCCTCGAAGGCGAGCTCGACGACCTCCGAACCGCCCGTGCCTCCGGCAACAACAAGGGCAAGGCCGAGCGGCGGTTCGCCGAGGTGCAAAAGCTCCTCGAAGAGCTGAACGACTTCATCGCCAAGGTCACCGAGATCGCGGAGAAGGGCTCGCCGCCCCCGGACCACAAGACGACCGAGCGCGAGGTCGACGCCCGCTACGTCATGGATCTCGACGACGGCGTGATGGTGAACAGCGCCGCCCTCTGGCCGCTCCTGGAGCCGCAGTGGAAGGACCCGAAGAAGTGGTGGAAGGAGCTGGCGACCGCCCAGGGGAAGAAGGACTATGACTGGTCCCGCCTCGCGGCCCGCTACTTCCCGACGCGCGTGCGCAAGAAGTGCCACGACGACCCCTCCCTCGCGGTCGCCCATCAATGCTTCTGGGAGCTGCACCCGGCGAAGGCCTACGCCTGGGAGCTCCGCCTCCAGGACGAGATCCGCCCCGATTTCACCATCGACGAGCCCGGCTCGAACGCCGCGCGCGCCAAGTTCCTCGCCGAGCACGACCGCGAGGCGCGCGAGATCCTCGCCAAAGAGCTGAAGCGCCGCGAAAAGAAGAACGCCGCGGCGGCGGCGGACGACGACGGCGGGGTGGGTCCGCTGTTCGAGCAGGACGAGAACGCCCCGGAGGAGTCCGATGACTGAGCTGCGCGATGCGTCGACGATCGGCCGCGGCCCGGTGTCCGCCGCCATCGAGCAAGAGGTCCTCGGCGAGCTCCGCCGCCAGGGCATCGTCGTCTGGCTCGACAAGGACGGCCACTACACGCGCCTCGTGGACGACCTCGCGGTGAAGCACGCCAGCGGCGAGTTCCCGTTCCCCGTGGTCGCCTTCCGCGGCAGCTTCCTCGAGCTGCTCTTCCACCTGGAGCCCTTCGGGAGCGGGCTCGACAAGCAGCCGCTCCTCCTCCACATGCCGGGCTTCAACGAGGACGCGATCCGCAAGACGCCCGTCCTGGAGCTGTACGAGCCGGGCGTCCGGTTCCGGAAGGCGCTGGACACCTCGATCCGCGAGGCCGCCTCCGCGCGCCTCGCCCCAGCCGAGGTCGAGAAGTTCGTCGCGAAGCAGCCCACGCTCGAGGAGGCCGACGCCTGGCTCACCTCCGCCGTCTCGCAGAGCACCTTCGGCCTGGCCGCCGCCCTCGACGAGTTCGGCCCCCGGATGCTCGCGGAAGCCCTCGCGCAGCCCGGAACGCTCGCCGCCCGCGTGTCGGGCCCCGAGGAGATCGCGACCCTCCGGAGCTACCTCCACAAGCTCACCGGCATGGACGAGGCCTGGGAGGCCTTCTACCCGGGCGAGCGCGACGCTAAGCCGCTCGACCGGCTGCTCGACCAGCTCGGCGGCTGGGTGCTCGCGGTCGAGTTCGTCCACGACCTCCGGCGCCCCGCCCACGACGAGCACCTGCGCCGCCTCCGGAGCCTCTCGGCCCCGCTCGTGAAGGCGTGCGGCGAGCTTGCGGCGCAGCTCCGCAAGGACAGCGCAGAGGCGTACACCCGGATGGCCGATGAGGCCGAGGCCTTCCTCGCCGACGAGCTCGCGGCCATGACCCCCGACGACCTCGGGCAGATCGACACGTTCCGGGAGGAGGAGAACCGCGTCCTCTCGGGCGCGGTCGATGCGCTCCGCGCCGGCGCGTGGTCGAAGGCGAAGGGCTGGTGCGAGGCGCGGCAGGGCGAGCGATCGTTCTGGCTCCAGCGCGACCAGCTCCGGCGGTGGGCGTGGAGCCTCGTGGCGGAGGCCGCCGAGTTCGGGGAGACGCTCGCGCGCCACCCCAGGCCGTTCGAGGGCGCCCGGAGCCTCGACGAGGCCGTCGAGCGGTACGCCGCGTCCGCCTTCGAGGTCGACCGCGCCCACCGGCGGTTCGAGCAGCGGCGGCTCGCCCTGCTCGACTCGCGCCTCCCGCACTACGGCGCCCTCCGCGAGGTGGCCACCGAGCTGCGGCGCGCCCACCGCGCCTGGGCCGACCAGCTCGCGAAGGACTTCGCCGCCCTCTGTAAAGAGCACGGCTTCCTGCCGTCCGCCGACCTGCGGCAGCGGAGCCTCTTCGAGCAGGTCGTCCACCCGCTCACGCTCGCGAGCGAGAAGGTCGCGGTCTTCGTGATCGACGCCTTCCGCTACGAAATGGCGACCGAGCTCGTCGAGGAGCTGAAGGGCGCCGGCACCGTGGTGGACCTGAAACCCCGGCTGGCCGAGCTGCCGACGATCACGTCCGTCGGGATGAACGTCCTCGCGCCGGTGGCCCAGGGCGACCGGCTCACCGTCGCCGGAGAGTTCCAGGGCTTCAAGACGGGCGAGTTCACGGTGCGCAAGCCGGAGGACCGCGCGCGCGGGATGGGGATGCGCAGCGCGGGGAAGCCGGCCCTCCTCCTGAAGCTCGCCAAGGTCTGCGAGGACAGCACGGTGGAGCTCACGAAGAGCGTGAAGGCGCACCAGCTCATCGTGGTCCACTCCCAGGAGATCGACGACGCGGGCGAAGCGAACGTAGGGCTCCCCACGTTCGAGTCGACGCTCCGGCAGATCAAGGCCGCCTGGCACCACCTCCAGCTCGCGGGCGTGAAGAGCTGCGTCTTCACGGCGGATCACGGCTTCCTGCTCCAGGACGAGACGACGGAGGTCCGACCGTTCGGCACGAAGCGCGATCCGCAGCGGAGGCACGTGCTCGACGACCACCCCCGCGCCGAGGCCGGCATGGTTCACGTGTCCGTCTCGTCGCTCGGATACGAGGGGCTCTCGGGCTACCTGCTCTTCCGGGACGATACGGCCGTCTTCGCGACCGGCAACGCGGGCGCCTCGTTCGTCCACGGCGGGAACAGCCCGCAGGAGCGCGTGATCCCGGTGCTCACCGTGACGAGGAAGCGCGTCGAGCAGGGCGGCTACGCGGAGTACGCGGTCGAGGTCGAGCCCCAGCCCGACGTCGTGGGGCTCCACCGGCTGCGCCTGAGGATCGGCTTCGCCAGGCAGACGACGACGAGTCTCGGGTTCGCCACGGCGCGCGCGGTCGATCTGGCGCTCCGGGTCCCCGACCGCCCGGAAGTCCGCGTGATCATCAAGGACGTGGCCGGGCCGTCGTCCCTCAAGCCGGGGCGCCTGCAGGTGCCCGTCGGCGAGGCCTGGACGGAGGTTTTCTTCGGCCTCGAAGGCCCCTCCGACGAGCGCGTCCGCGTCGAGATCTACCACCCGGACAGCATCGAGAAGATCCAGGGCGCGACCCCCGACCCGTGGTACTCGGTGAGCGGCACCGCCCGCGGGACGAAGCCGCCCACCCTCCCGCCGCCGGCGCCGGAGGGGTGGGCCGGCACGATCGCCGACGAGGGCATCCGCAAGGTCTTCCTGCACATCGAGAAGCACGGCGTGATAACGGAGCCGGAGGTGACGACCCTCCTCGGATCGGCCCGCGCCTTCCGGAGGTTCTCGCTGGAGTTCGAGAGCCACCTGCCCAAGCTCCCCTTCAAGGTGAGGATCGAGCCTGGCGAAGGCGGCAAGCGCTACGTTCGAGAAGGTGACCGATGACGAGCCAACGAGACCGCGAGCACATCTTTGAGCGCCTCCGCTCCGGGGTCGTCCCGGAGCGCGGGCTGGAGGCGTTCGCCGTCGGCATCGAGAAGCAGCGGGCGGAGATCCGCCGGCTGCTCGACCTGGCCAAGTCGGGCGAGGGGGTCTTCAAGTTCCTCCGCGGCGGCTACGGCTGCGGCAAGACCTTCATGGCCAGGCTCGCCGTGCTCGACGCGCAGGCGAGGGGATTCGCCACGAGCTTCGTCGTCGTCTCGGACAACGACCTGCACTTTCACAAGTTCGACGACGTGTACCGAAAGGTCGTGCAGGAGCTGGGGACCAGCTCGTGTCCCCGGGGCGCACTTGGCGACATCATCGACCGGTGGATCGCCACGGTCGAGAACGCGCTCATCGGCGGAGGCGCCGACGAGAGCGCGCCTGACTTCGATCAGAAGGTCCAGAAGCGGATCGAGGAAGAGATCACCTCGATGACCGGCGGCAAGGCCCCGGAGGATTTCGGGCGCGTGCTGCGCGAGGTCTTCAAGCTGAAGCAGGCGGGCAAGGTGCGCGAGGCGGGAGCGCTCCTGTCCTGGCTCTCCGGCAGCGAGAACGTCAGCGCGTCCGAGAAGAAGGCGGCCGGCATCAAGGGCGACATCACGAGCAAGGACGCGATGGCGTACCTCCAGGGCGTGCTGGAGATGGTCAAGGCCGCCCGGTACGAGGGCCTTGTCATCGTCATCGACGAGGCGGAGACGATCCTGCGGATGCGCCAGGACGTGCGCGGCAAGTCGCTGAACGGCGTGCGCCAGATCATCGACGCGGCCGACCGCTTCAAGGGCCTGCTCTGGATCTTCACGGGCACGCCCGAGTTCTTCGACACGCGCCGGGGCGTCGCGGGGTTGCAGCCGCTGCACGACCGCATCCAGTTCCTGAACGAGGGCGGGCTCGTCACGATGCGGCAGCCGCAGCTCGAGCTGAAGCCGTTCGACAAGGGCCGCCTGAAGGACGTCGGCCTCCGGCTCCAGCAGCTCTACACGATGGGCGATCCGAACATCGTCGCGCAGAAGGTGACGTCGGAGCGCATCGAGTCGCTCGTCGACGAGGTCAGCCGGGGCTTCCGCGGAGACGTCGGCGTCGTTCCGCGTCAGTTCCTCCGCCGGCTCGTGAACCTGTTCGACACCGTGGCGGAGAACCCCGACGCATCGCTCCCCGAGCCGCAGCCCACCGTCGAGGAGCAGCGCGCGTCCGAGGGAAAGAGGCCTTACGAATACGAACCGGAGCCCGAGGACGAGCGGGGCTATCGGGTGTCGTCGGTGGAGTTCTGAGTCATGCCTCGTATAAGCGATCGAGATCGAGTCCTCAACCTCCTTGCCGAGACCGGCGGCCTCTCCAACGCCCGCATCAAAGCCGAGCTGAACCTCGGCGATGACCGGTACGAGGAAGTGCGCACCGGGCTTATCGAGGAAGGACTCGCGGAGAAATACGTTTGCCGAGGCGGTGGCTTACGCCTGACGAAGAGGGGGGAAAGGGAGGTCTCCCCTAAGTATGAGGCCCAGTCCTCCGTCGACAAGGAGCAGGAGCTCTATTCACCACTTGTCGACGCTCTGCTCCGGGATTCGCCAGAGAGCGTGGCATTCGATACCGCATCCCTTAGGAAGCGAGGCAAGTGGCAGAACCCGGACGTGACCCAAGTCTCCGTTGAGGTCTATCCTTTGCTCCGCCGTCGCCGCGTTCTGCTCACAACATATGAAGTTAAGCAGTGGGGCGCATGGGACGTGAATGCCGTCTTCGAGGCCGCGTCCCACGCGCGGTTCGCGCACGACGGGTTCGTCGTCTTGGAGTGGACCGAGAAGGGGTTCTCTGTGTCCGACCCTCGTATTGAGAAGATGGTTCGCGAGTGTCAGCGGTTCGGAATCGGCCTTGCGACTCTGGAATCTCACTACAGTCACTATAGGTTGCATGTTCGGCTTGAGTCGGTCAGTAAGGAGCCGACGGACTCAGATGTTGAAGAGTGGCTCGATTATGCTTTGAGCCGTCGCAAGGAAGCGATGGATCGCTTCCAAGCCCTCATGGATGACTCTGAGAAGCGGCTATCGCGTCGATGACCGCCTTCGCGCGCTTCCCCGCCCGCCTCCAGCAGGCCATCGTCTCCTGCCTCGGCTGGACCAGCCTGCGGCCCGTCCAGGAAATGGCCGGCGAGGCGCTCCTCGACGGGAAGAACGCCGTGGTCCTCGCACCGACGGCCGGCGGAAAGACAGAGGCCGCGATGTTCCCGGCGCTCGCGAACCTCGTCGAGCGGGAGCCCGACGGCGTGGGCATCATCTACATCGCCCCGATCAAGGCGCTCCTCAACAACCAGGAGGCGCGCCTGGGCACCTACTCCGAGATGGTCGGGCTTCGACGCTTCGTCTGGCACGGAGATGTCACCGATCAGGCGAAGCGAAAATTCGTCAGGGAGCCGGCTGAGATCCTCATGACGACGCCGGAGTCCCTGGAGGTGATGCTCGTCTCGCCGAAGTCCCCGCTGCAGCGGCTGTTCAACGACCTCCGCCTCGTGATCATCGATGAGGTCCACGCGCTCGCGGGGACGGATCGAGGCGCTCACCTGATGTCCGTCGTCGAGCGGCTCGCTCCGTCGAGCCAGAACGACATTCAGCGCGTGGGGCTGTCTGCGACGGTCGGCAACCCCGACCAGATCCTCGCGTGGCTTGCAGGCTCGTCCAGGCGGGATGGCGTCGTTGTCGATCCGCCGAAGATCCCGGCCAAGCGAGACCTCTTCGTCGGGTTGCACGACAGCGTTGCGGGCCTCGCCGTGGAGGCTGCGGGGCGTGCCTCCGGGAAGAAGAGCCTCTTCTTCTGCCAGTCGAGGTCGCTCACGGAGAGCGTCGCCGAGCGCATGCGCGGGCGCTCCATCGACGTGTTCGTCCACCACAGCTCCGTGTCGCTGGAGGAGCGCAGGGCCGCGGAGGAACGGTTCGCTCACGGGACGAACGCCTGCATCGTCTGCACCTCCACGCTAGAGCTGGGCATCGACGTCGGCGACCTCGACCTCGTGTTCCAGGCGAACGCCCCGAGCTCGGTCTCCTCGTTCATGCAGCGCATGGGGCGGACGGGCCGCCGGGCGGGTACCGTCCCCAATACGACGTTCCTCTGCGAAGATCCCGAGGCTGTGCTCCAGGCGATCGCGCTGATCGAGCTGGCCCGGGAAGGCTGGGTCGAACGGGTAGCCAAGCAGGAGCGGTGCTGGCCGGTGCTGGTTCACCAGCTCCTCGCCATGACGCTCCAATACGGCGCCATCAGCGCCGAGCGCTGCTGGGAGCAGCTCGCGAAGACCCCCGATTTCCGGTCGATCGCGCGGACCGAGTTCGATGAGGTCGTCGGGTACATGAAGGAGCAGGACTTCCTGTTCGAGGCGGGAGGCCTGCTGTCCATGGGGCAGAAGGCCGAGCGGGCGTACGGCAAGAAGAACTTCATGGAGCTGTATGCCGTGTTCTCGTCCCCGGTGCTGTACCGGGTGGTGACGGGGGCAGGGCGGGACCTGGGATCGCTTGAGCAGGACTTTGTGGATCGGCTCGTCGAGCAGATGAGCTCGTTCCTGCTCGGCGGCCGTGCGTGGACCGTCGAGCGCGTGAGCCACGGCGACCGCGCCGTCGTCGTTCGCGAGGCGCCGGCCGGCGTGAAGCCGAGCTGGGGCGGGTTCATCCCGCAGCTCCTCGGGTTCGAGCTCTGCCAGAGGATGATGCGGGTGCTCACGGAGTCGGTTCGCTACCCGTACGTCGACGCGCGGGGGATGCAGCACATCGAGGAGAAGCGCGAGGATCTTGGCGACCTTCTCCGGCGACCCGGCCACGCGGTGCAGATCGACGGCAGCGTCGCCCGCTGGTGGACGTTCGCGGGCGGGCGCGTGAACCACACGCTCAAGTACGGGTTCGAGGTCGCGGAAGGCTGGAAGGTGGTCGCGGACAACTTCCAGCTTCGCATCGAGGGGGACGGCATCGGCCACGAGAGCGTTCGGGGGACGATCGCGAGGATGTCGTCGTCGGCCTTCTGGGACGCACCCGAGCTGCGCCAGGCCGTGCTCGCGAGGTTGCCGGGCTACCGGCTATCGAAGTTCCAGGACTGCCTCCCGGAGAGGTTCGCGCTGGAGGTCATCGAGAGCTTCCTGCTCGACGTGGCGGGGACGGTGCGGTGGCTGGCCGCGTAGGAAGCGCCCACGTGTTTGTCGCTCGGCTAGAACGCTGCTCAGGAGCGAGCCTCCGTCGGACGGACGACCGCCGGCGCGGGTGACGCGCGCTTCTCCAAGAGGAGCGACAGCGCCACCGCGAGATCATGCTCACGCCCTTCGTGCGTCGTATCCCGGCGGAGCAACTCCTCGTTCAGTGCGATCATTTCGGCGATCGGCTCCGTCACGCCCGGCTTCTGACGGAGGTGATGCAGCAGCTTACGCACCGAGGTCAGCGGGTGGAGCGCGGCGAGCCCGTGCAGCGCGCCGAGCACCTCGCTCGTGGCGTCGTGCTCCAGGGCGCGCTCGGCCACCTTCACCAGCGCCCGTGCGAAGGCGTCGTGCAGCGCAACGACCATCCGGTGGCGTTCGCGCCCCTCGGGATCTGCCGTCGCCTCCGGCGAGGGGACGACGTCCCGTGCAAGCTTGAGAAGCTCTTCCCACGCCTCGGCGTCCAGCAGCGCGAGGAGCACGTCGCGGCCGTGGTGGGCCCAGCGCGTGCGGGTCCGGAGCGTCGAGGCAAGCCACCGGAGCGCGGCGCGCCCAGGCTTGTGATCTCGGAGGTGATCCAGCATCGCGCTGACGAGCGAGCGCATTGGCTCGTTGTGCGTCTCGAGCCATCGCAGCAGCTCCACGAGCTCCTCGTCACCCACCGCCGGCGAGCGGACACGTTCGCGTACGGCAGGCAGGAGCGCATCCGGGAACTCGGCAGGGGTGTCCCAGCAGGCCACCCACGGCTCTTGCTCGGAGTGCGCGCGCGCGAGCGCGCTGGCCGCGACCGTCGCCTCGTCAAGGAGCCAGCTCATGTTGGCGGGGCGCAGCAAGCCCACCATACGACGCGTCGGCAGCTTTCTTGCTTCTGCAGTGAGCCACTGTCGCACATCGGGCTCTACGAGGTCGGGCAGCAGGCGTGCGCGCGCGAGGACCTTGCCGAACGGTTGCCACTCAGGGAAAGCGTGCTCGAGGTCCTCCCCGGGTCGGTCCAACGGCGAGCGGAGCCAGGCCCGGAGCCGCTCCTCGGCCAAGGGGCCGGCGATACGAGCATAGAGCGCGACGCCCTCTACGTCGGCTGAATTCGCGACAATCTGGTCGACCGAGGGCAGTTCGCTCTCAGGCAGCGGATCCGCCGCAATGGAGATGCGTATCAGCTCATCGCTCGACGCGAAGGCTGCGTGCTGCTGGAGTGCCCAGCGGAGTAGCCGGTTTGCGCGTGCGGTGGTCAGTGGGAACGACGCGATCCGATGGAACAGAGCGACCGATGTCATCGGCCCACAGTAGGAGCTCTCGGTCATCAGCTCCCGGTAGCTGAGCAATCGCTCCTCGAAGCAGTCATCGACATTCTCTGGAAGAGGCGCATTCAGCAGCAGAGAAACGGCTTGACGCGTCGGGTCGAGAAGATCGAGCTCTTCGACCTTCGGGCCGCTCGGCGCCGGAGCGTCGCGGTATGACCAGACGCGTTTGAACGGCGTGCGCGCGCCCGGCATATCCAGGTAGCGGAAGAGTCGGTCCCACGCGTCTGGCTCACGCCGCTCCAGGGCTTCACGTAACGACGTGATGAGCCACGGCAGGACTTGCCCTGCGTCCTGCGCCTGGAAGGCGACGGCTTCGCGCAGCTCTGGCGGTGTAGCGCGCCAGAGCACAAGAGGCTGTACGCCACGCGCAGCGGCGGCGACAACCTGCGCGAGGAACCATGCTCGGGCCACCGCTCCCTCGTCACCTGGCCACTGGAGCGCCATGCTCCGAAACTGCCTGTCCGCCTCAGTGGCCTCCGGTTCGTGCTCAAAATGGAGCGTCTCCGGAAGAACCTCGTCCGGGCGAACGCGCTCGAGAAGCCCTGCGACGTGCGCCAGTTCGAGCAGATCGGCCCTTTCGAGGCCGCCACAGGATCGTAGCGCTGTAGCAAGAGCAGATGCGAATCCGCGTTCATCGCGGCGTTTGTCGAACAGCGCGAGTGCGAGCGGGGGCGCATTGGCCTTTAGTATGGCCGCATAGGGAGAGCATACGTCCTGCAACTGCCGGGCGAGATCCCACCAAGAACGCTCGGCGAGGCGCGGTGGCCTCAGACGATCTACGAGCTCGTCCAGCACGCCGGGCGGGTAGCGCCCTGCGCTCCATGCGAGCGGGTTTCTCAAGAGAAAGGTAACAGGCTCCTCGCCGGGTTCTGGAATCGGGAAGCTCGCGATGATGCGCTCGACCAGCAGCCGCGGGTTGGCCGGGTCGTGTGCCAGCCAAGAGGCGTACTCGTCCCAAGTTAGCGCATTGATGTGCTTCGCGAGATACTCGTGGTCCTCGGGTGTTATGGTTTCACGGTTCCTGAAGATGTGATAGCGCGCAACCTTGCGACAGTCACCTTCGCAGGCATCATGATAAATAGAAAGCTGTTGACGGCGGTCCATGGGCGCCTCCCGGCTCTCTCGGCAGCATGGGTCCGGCCGCTCATCAGCGGAACACGTCCGCACATGGGCGCACAGGACGCTCCCACGCTCCGAGTACCAAAAGGTGAGAGGGGGGCCGATCTCGATCGACGCTCGAGACCACCGGTGAGCACCCCACGCGAGAGAGACCGGCGCTACTAGAAGCCCGCGTGGTTCGGCGATCGTGCAGCAGCGGTCCTTTGTTGTCAAGCCGCTGTTTGGAGGCTGCGCGTGCCGTACGATTGCTTCGTGTGCAACGCGTGGCGCTTCGACGTCCCCCGCCGCCGCTGCGGCGCGTAGCCCCTCTCCGGTCTGAGCGAGCAGCACCGCCGCCTGCCGGCCGACAGCACCTCCAGCAGCACGAGCTCGTTCAGCGCGCCGGTCGTCAGCACCGAGTAGATCGTGTCGCGCAGCAGCGGCTTCGGCTGCCCTGGTGCGGCGGCGATGTGTCCCAGGTGCAGCGCCGGGGTCGCGCCTTGCAGAAGCTGGAGTAGTAGACGACGCCATTCTCCCGGGGAGCGAGGCGCGCGCCGCATTCCTGCTGGCGCCGTACGTCGAGACGGCCGACGACCTCGCGAGGTCCCGCCGGAGAGCCCCCGCCAGGAAGCCCGGGGTCGTCCCGGCGCCCCCGTTCGGGACGGGCGGGACGCCATGAACCCATCCGGGGGAGGTGGCACGTCCACGCGGGAGATGGGTGGCACCCATCTCCCGGTGGACGTGGGTCCAAGAAAAGATGGGTGGCACCCATCTCCGCGATGGACGTGGGGCCAGGAAAAGACGGGTGGCACCCGTCTCCCGGTGGACGTGGGGCCAAGAAAAGATGGGTGGCACCCGTCTCCGCGGTGGAGAGGCCACCCTCCGGCCCCGGCGAGCCCCTGGGCGGCTAGCCTCGCCGGCGCCTTGATGTAAGCAGCTCCACATGGTGCCGCCTGGCCGACGCCCGTCGGGAGACCTCGTCGACGGCGTGGACGGGGCGCCGCCGGGCGCTCTTCCGTTCGGGATGACAGCCGGCGCAGCACGACTGTAGCCTCGTCGTGCATGCTGAAGGCGCTTCTGCACGGGAAGCTCGGCCGCGTGGCGGTCGGCGTCGACGAGGAAAGCGACGGAGACACGCCGGAGGAGGGAAGCCCCCAGGGGACGGCGGCGGACGGGCTGACGGAGCTCGAGGACCCGCTCACGTCGATGGTGTTCGAGCGGCTGGAGTACCTGCCGGCCGAGCTCGCGTGGGCCATCCTGCGGGGCGCGTGCAAGCCCTTGGGCGATGGTCCGCCGATGCCCGCGATCCCTCCCGTGGGGGTGCCCTCGTGGTCTTTCTGGCCCAGCCTTCGGCCAGGCGATGGAGGGCGGAACAAGGTGAGGGTCGAGCCCGATGTGCTCGTCTCGTGGGGCGACACGCTGCTCCTGATCGAGGCCAAGCATCGGGGGCTCCAGGACCCGGCACAGTGGGCGGAGCAGATTCGCGCGGCGCGGGCCGTGCTCGCGCACGCAGAGAAGCAGCTATGGCTCATCGCGGTGGGAGGGATCGTGATGCAGGAGGGGCATGGCTACCTTGCTCGTGTCCGGCGCGAGGTCGCGAGCGATGTCGCCGGGGTGCTCACGATCCGGTGGGAAGATCTGCGCGAAGTGCTCTATCCGCTCGAGGCCTCGACGCGCGCATCGCCGCAGTCGGCGGTCCTGCGCGACATGGCTGCGGCGCTCGAAGCGTGGGGTTACCGCAGGAAAACCTGGTTCTCGACGTTGCCAACCGTCACAGAACGACTCAGGAGCGACGACGCGGTGTCCGTGCTCCGGGCTTGGAGGATCCGATGAGCGAGACGAAGCTCGACGTGGCTGGAGCGCTCGCCGATGTGCGCCGCGCGTACAGGCTCCTGCATGCCTACCATCGGCGGCTGTGCGATCTGCTGCAACTGACGGACGAATATCTGGCCGAGCGGGGCTTCGAGTTCGATCGATGGGCTCCCATCAACGTCGCGAGGCTCCCCCAGTCAACGAAGCCGTTCTTCCGGCCTGAACACTGGGCATGGGACCTGACGCCGGCCTACCAGGTCGAGTCCGTCTGGCGGGGATCGAGCAACGGAATCCACTGCAAGGTCCACATCCATGCCATCGCGGATACGGAATACGATGACTCCCGCGACGGCGAACCTGACCCTACCGGCTTCAAGTCCGCCGAGACGGCGGCCTCCGAGCTCCGGATCGGCTTGCACCGCACACGAGCGAAGAAGCCCGATTGGAGCTCCGCCTGGAGCCAGCTCTCGCGCACTGCCAACAGGAAGAACGGGGCCGAGCACAAGGTCATGGTCGGCCGAGATGACTACGCGTACCGTTACTTCGATCTGAACCTCACCGCGCTCGCGGACGAGGGGGCGATCAAGGAGAAGCTGCTCCTTCCGCTCGACAGGTGGCGGCTGGGCGCGTGATCCATCCCCCGGATCCGCCGATGCGCGACCGCGAGCGCCAGCGCCACGGACACGTCTGGGATCTTGCGTGACCTTTCCACGGTCCGCTACCGTCGCAGCCCATCGTCATGCTGACCGACGAACAGCTCGCCACCGTCTGGAAGGGCTTCATCCCACCTGTCGGGTGGGCGAAGTGGCAGAAAGACTACCTCGACTTCCTCTCCTGGGTGCGCAACGCCTCCGAGTCCGAGCTGCGGACCGAAGCGGCGCAGAAGAAGCTCTGGAACGCCCGCGCGATCACCCCCGCCGGCTACGGCGACGCCATCAACGTCGACGTGCTCCTTGCCGACCCCGAGTTCGTGGACGCCATCGTCGGCCTCCGTGGGCGCGCCTGGCCGCCCGACGTGGCGGCCCGGGCGGCTGCGATCCATGGCGAGTACGAGCGCCTCCTCGGCATGGCCGTGGCGCGCGAGGTCAAGCCCAGGCCGCACGCAAAGCTCCAGCGGCTTGTCGGCGCGCTCGTGCCAGCCGAGCTGAGCTGCGTGCTCAGCTACGATGCCGTCCGGCACATCGCGATGCTCCTTCTGGGGGACGCGAGCGATCCCCCGCTCGTGGCCCAGGTGATGATGCGCGCGCGGCTCCGGGCCGTGCTCGGGGAGGAGAAGACCCTGGCCGAGCACGTGCAGCGCTCGACCTTCTGCTGGTGGCTCCACGAGAACTACGAGCGGCTTTCGGCTGGGCAGATGCCGCCGTGGAAGAGCAACGAGGCTGCCGACGCCGGAGCGGTGCTCCCGCCGGACGACAAGCTGCCTCCGCTCGTGGTGTGGCCTTTCGCCAAGCAGTACGTGGGCTATCTCGCGGTGCGCAACTTCGCGGGCGCGTACCGCGCCGTGGTGCAAGCGGCGCTCCCGGGGCTCTCGCAAGACGACCTCGTGGGCGTGCTCCAGGCGAGCGGAAGCTTCGACAAAGTCCCGACGCCGACGCTTCGCCAGCTCATCATCCGCGCCAAGGGCCTCGGGTTCATCGAGCAGCGCGACGGCCTGCTCTACGCCACGAAGGACGGCGACGAGCTGCTCGGCAGCGAGCAGCCGGACATCCTCATCGATCGCCTCATCGAGCGCGTCTTCGGCTTCGCCCATCTCCTCCGGTACGTCGACGAGCACCGAGGGGCGCCCGACGCGGCCGTTGTCGACGCTCTGCAGAAGATCTATCCCACCTGGACCACCGCGGGGGTTCCCAACGATCTCCGGAGCTGGAGCCTCTACCTCGGCCTGCTCAAGCGCGACCAAAACGGCGGCCTCCACCTGACGGACTATGGCGCTGCCCGGGCCGCCCGGCTTCCGAAGGAGCTCCCGAAGCCTCCGGCCGAGGAGAGCAGCGATATAAGCCCGATCGCGGGCGGGAACACCGTCACACCGCCGGCGATCCCGTATCCCGCCTTCGACGCCATCCTCGCGCGCTTCAAGGCCGACCCGGAGATCGCCGACTTCGTCTTCGAGGACCGCCAGCTCGCCAGCCTCCACGCCGCCTGGCGCAGCCATCCACGAAAGCGCTTCGTGCTCCTCTCCGGCCTCTCGGGCACCGGCAAGACGGCTGTCACGCTCTGCTACTCGCGCGCGGTCTGCGACCTGATGGGGCTCTCCCCCGACGCGCACCGGGAGATCGTGCCCGTCTCGCCCGACTGGCGGGACCCCTCGGGGCTGCTCGGCTACTTCAACGCCCTGCACGCCAACCCCACCTTCCAGGCCGAGCCGGCGCTCCGCCTCGTCCTGCGCGCCGCCGCCGACCCGGGGCGCCCCTATTTCCTCCTCCTCGACGAGATGAACCTCGCCCGTGTCGAGCGCTATTTCGCGCCGTTCCTCTCGGCCATGGAGACGGGCAAGGATCTCGTGCTCCACGCCAACGGCGCCGAGGTCAACGACGTCCCCCCGCGCGTCCCCTGGCCGACGAACCTCCACATCGCGGGCACCGTCAACATGGACGAGACGACCCATCCGTTCAGTGACAAGGTGCTGGACCGGGCCTTCACGCTCGAGTTCTGGGACGTGGACCTCGAGCGCTTCTTCGAGCGCGCCGCGGCCAGGAGCCAGGGCAAGCGGCTCCCGGACGTGGAGGCGACGCTGATCGAGCTGCACGACGCCCTGCGCGCGGTCCGTCGCCACTTCGGCTACCGCACGGCCGGCGAGGTGCTCGCGTTCATGCACGCCGTCCGGGAGCTGGGCGGCGGGGCGCCGGAGGCATTCCTCGACCAGGCCGTGTTCTCGAAGGTGCTGCCGCGCCTGCGCGGCGAGGACACGCCGGCGTTCAAGGGCGCGATCGAGGCCCTCCTGGGGATTTGCAAGCAGCGCCGACTCACCATGTGCGAGGCCAAGCTCGGGAGCATGATGGAGCTGCTCAAGCGCACGGGCTTGACCCGGTTCTGGGCATGAGCCTTCACGTCCGCGACGCGGCCGGCCTGGACCAGCACCTCGTCGATGGCGTCCTGCACCTCGAAGAGGCGAGGACCTACCACGTCGATGCGCCTCCTGGCGCCGGCGCGCCGCGGGCGTGGCTCGGGCCGCTGGAGCTGCCCTGGAGCCAGGAGCGCGGTGCGTTCACGCTCGAGGTGGGCCACTGGGTCGGCTCGGCGTCGCTCAGGGTGGCGCACGGCGCCCAGGAGACGGTGGTCGCCGTCCAGGTGGACCCGCGCAACGAGAAGCTCTCCGACGGGGCGTGGCTCGCGCTCCTCGCGGACCTGGAAGCGTGGTCGCCGGGCCTGGCCATCGGCCTCGAGGGCGGCGGCGTCGGCGCCGTCCAGTCGGAGGGCACAACGGCGACGGTCCTGGCCACAGCGCTGCTGCCGCTGGTGCCGGCGCTCGTCCGCGCCGTTCACGCCATCGCCGCCGCGCCGCGGGAGCTCGCGACGTCCACGCGCGAGGACATCCCGCTGCGCGCCGTGCGGCGCGCCGATCGGGAGACGCTCCACTGGCTGGCGAGGCACCCGACGGCCGCACGCGCGGTGGATCCCTGGCTCGCCGCTCGCGCCGGCGAGCAGGACCCGTACGTGCCGCAGGACACGACGCACGAGACCGTCGACCACCCGGTGAACCGCTACATTGCCTGGCTCGTCGGGCGGGTCGCTCGCGTGCTCCGTGACCTGGGCGTCGCGCTCGGTGACGCCGCGGTGAAACGACGGCTCCAGCCGGACACCGCGCGGTGGTGCCGTGCGCGAGCGCGCGCGGCCGCAGGCGCGGCGGACGAGCTGTCGACCACGCTGCGCCGGACGTTTCTCGGGTCGCTGACGCCCATGCCCGCCACCGAGGCCGCGCTGCTCGCGGTGCAGGACGATCCCGCCTACGCTCGCGCCCACGCGCTGGCTCGGCCCTTCCTGTCGCCGCGATTCCGCCTGCGCGAGTCGCTGGACGGCGGTGAGGCCCCGGTGCGCCCGAGCTTCGAGCTTTACGAGCTGTGGACGCTGCTCGCCGTGCAGCGGGCGCTCGCCGGAGTCCTCGATGGGTGGACGTGGACCTGGCAGCAGGGGCCCGGGAACGAGCTGCTCGCCGGCTTCGGGGCGGGGGCGGCGTTCACCGCGAGGCGTCCGATGGACGGGGCGCGGATCGAGCTCCGGTACAACATGACGTTCCCCGGATACCTCGCCCGGGGGACCTCGGACCGATACAGCATCTCCGGTGAGCGCCGACCCGATCTCGTGATCTCGTTCGAGTCACCCGATGGGCAGCGTTCGTGGATCTGTCTGGACGCCAAGTACCGGGTACGGCGGGATGCGCTCGCGGACTCCTTCACCTCGCTCCACATCTACCGTGATGCGCTGCGGTGGGAGACCTTCGGCGGCCCATGCCGCGGCGGGCTGCTCCTGGTTCCGGCGGTCGAGCCGGCATGTCAGCCGTGGTTCGCCGGCGAGTTCCGCGAGCGGTTCGGCATCGGCGCCTGGCGGCTGACGCCGGGGGAGCCGCCGGACCTCGATCTGGCGAAGCTTATTCTCGCCATGGGAGGTGGACCCGCCCGAGCGCAGGCGCTGGCGGCGGTGACGTACCCTCGCACACCGTCATCGCCGCACGACGCCGCAGGACGACAGCCTTTCTGGAGCCTGATCCTGGCCGGACGAGATCGCGTCGTTGGCACGTCAGCCTACCTCGCGAGCTTCTCTCGCCTGGTTGCCAAGTCGAGCACGGGCGCTTGTGTGCCGGGGGCGGCGCTCGGGCAAGGCAGTCCAAGGAGCCGTCCGATCGCCTCATGCGCAACGCGCACGGCTTCAACATCCCCCGCCGCCGCTGCGGCACCCAGCCCCGCTCCGAGCTGCGCGACCAGCACCGCCCTCGGCGACAGGGCAGGGGAGGGCGCCGCTCCCGCTTGCGCCGCGCCGCCCCCCGCCGCCACCTGCTCCGCCAGCCGCACCAGCATATCCACCCCCACCGCCTCCCCCGCCGCGACCGCCCTCAGCGCCGCCACCGCCAACTCCCGCTCCCCATCTCCACCCGCTCCACCCCCGCCTCCGGCCTGCCCACCTTCCTGCCCACTTTGCCCCTTAACCCCGCGATTTCCCTCAGCACCCCCAGGCTCTTTTAATCCGTAGGTCCAGGGTTCGAGTCCCTATCGACCCACTGAATGATTCCGAGGGCTTAGAGCCGAAAGCTCACGCGGAATCGAGGGGGAGGTGGGCCGCCGCGGCGCCCACCCGGGCGTCTGGCGGACGGCGCCCTTGATGGCCGTCTCGCTCAGGTGCGCGTAGCGGTGCGGAGGCGATCGACGTGTGGCCGAGGTGCTCGCAAACCTCCTCGAGCGTCCAGCGGCGGCCCACCAGCCGGCGACGAGCGAGCGGGCGCAGCTGTGGCGGAGGTCGTGCCAGCGGACCGGGCGGGTGATGCCGGGGGCGGCGAGGTGGCGGTCGAAGCAGCGGCAGACGTCGATGGCGTCGGCGGAGAGGAGACGCGACGGATCTTGCCGCTCCTGGGAGGCTGGTTCGTGGAGCCGACGCGGACCAGGACGTGCGGGGCGCCGGCGTCGAGGCGAGGATCGGCGATTTCCAGGTTGAGCTGCTCGCCCTAGCGGAGGCCGGTGAGGAGCGCGAAGACGATGATGAGGCGGTCGGGCGCGGGGATGGCGTCGCTGGTGCGGAGGCGGCGCTGCTCATCCGGCTCCAGGTAAGGTCCACGGCTCGACGGTGGCGCCGCGGGCGCGGCGCTTGGTTGCCTTCTGGGCGCTCTTCTTGAGGGCGGCCACGGGATTCGTGGTGATGTGCTGGGGCATCGCGTCGTCGAGCATTTTCCGGAGCAGCCCGATGACCTGCCTGATCTTGGCGGGTGAAGGAGGCTTTGGTGCGCGGTAGGGTGTTGCGGGGAGCTTCTTCTGGAGCGCGCATATCCAGGCGTCGACGTCGTTCGCCGTGATCATGACAAGTGCCATGCTGGCGAGTGGGGAATTCTCGATATACGTCCGCCAGCGGCCACGGTCGGCCGAGATGCTGCGCAGGCCGTCGAGGCGCTCTCGGCGGTCCGGCCCGCGCGACGCTTGAACGCCCGAGCGCAGGCGTGCGGGGGGGGGACGCTGCTGCTCGACCCGCCGACGATTACACGCGCCTTGCGCCGGCGCTGCAGTCACACATAGATTGCGAGATTGCCGCGCGTTCGTCACACAAGAGAGGGTACTCAACATGTGAGGCGATGCATGGTGCCGAGGCGAGCCATGGCCGGGAGCGGTCGTCGGAGAGCAGGGTCATGAGCGCGCTCCCGCGCGGCGCGGTGACGCCGCTGAAAGGCGCCGCGGCCGCCGCGATCGCATGGCGCACGCAGGGCCGGCACTACATCACCGTCATCGCCAAGGCGAGCTTCGCCTTTGCGATCGATGGGGTGATGTGGCGGACCGATCCGCAGGAGATCCTCCGCGCCGAGGTCCACCATGACAAGAACCCGGCGCGGAGCGTCCGCTGGAGCGGGGACCTCGCGCCCTACCTCGGTCGCGCCGATGTGGTCTTCACCGGAGATGCGCACGCGCCGCGCGGCACCGAGGTCCAGTCCTTGCCGGTGCGGCTCGCGGTCTACAGCGCGGGCGGCTGGGTGCTCGACAAGCGCCTCCTCGTCCGCGACAAGGGCCCTTTCCGGAAGATACCCCTCGTGTACGAGAGGGCGGCTTGCGGTGCGGACAGTTGGGAGAATCCGTTCGGTAGGGAGCCGATGGACGGCCCGGCCAACATCGTCGACCTCCAGGATCCCGCGCGCCCCGCTGGCTTCGCGCCGCTCGCGCGCGCGTCGCCGGTGCGCCGTCGGCTGCTGGGCAGCACGCCTCGCAAGGCGCTCGAGGAGCCGAACGCCGACATCCCCGCGGGCTTCGATTGGTCGTACTTCCAGGCGGCGCCCGCGGACCAGCAGATCGCATTCCTGCAAGGCGATGAGTGGATCGTGCTCGAGCACGTGAATCCGGCGGCTCCACGGCTTCAAATGCGCTTGCCCGGGGCGCGCGGGGTAGCGCGGATCCGAGGGCTCGCCGCCTCCGCCGCGGCAGACGGCGAGCTGATCGAGCTCAACGCCGACACGCTTCGCATCGACGGCGTCGAGCAGCGCTGCACGGTCGTATGGCGCCGGGTCTTCCCCGTCTCCGGCGAGGACGCCTTCGCGGCCGTGCGGATCGTGGCCGGCGTCGAGATCGAAGGCGAGGAGACCGCATGGCCCGACGTGCGCCTCGAGGAGCAGGAGCGCGTGCTGCCGGCGCATCCGCCTTCGCTCCGCCTGGGCTCCCAGGGCACCGCCCGGATCGAGGACGCGCCCGACGGGGCGGGCGAGGCGCGGCTCGCCCCGGAGCTCCCGATCAGCCTCTCCGCCGAAGACGTCGAGCTCGTCGATCCTCCGTTATCCGCCGCGTCACTCTTCCGCACGCTCGCGCTCCCCGAGGAGTCGGACGAGCCCTTGATGCGCGCGCCGGCGCTCCCCTTCGGGCCCGCAGCCCCTGCGCCGGCGTCGCAGGGCGAGCTTGGGCCGGTCGCAGATCAAATCCCTGTCCTCTTCACCAGCACGACGCTGCTGTCGAGCGAGGACGAGGCGCGGGCCACCGGTCAGCCCCCGACGCCGTTTCCTGCCGCGCCGTCGCTTCCGCCGCGCGTCGCGCCCGAGCTGCCGATCCCTGGCGCGCCCTGGTCCGGCGAGCCCGCTGCGCGGGCGCCTTCCGCGTCTCGCTTTTTTCACGAGCTCCGACGCGAGGGCGACGAGGGCCCGGGGCCGCTCCCGCCGCTCGGCGAGGGCGACGAGGTCAGCATCGAGCGGTGCGCGATCGTCGCGGCGGAGCTCGCGGAGCGGCCGGTCCCCCGGGCCGACGTGCTCCGCGCGCACGGCCTCTCCGAGGAGCGCTGGGAGCAGGCCGAGACGCGATGGCGAGAGGCGATGGCGGAGGAGGCCCGACGCCGCGAGCGACCGCTCCGCGATCGGTTCGATGCAGCCTATCTCGCCACCTGGGAGGCCATCCGTGGCGTTGTGCATCCGACCGATTATGCGCGCCTGGTCGTCGCGACCGAGCGCGACGGCGCGGCCGCGGCGCTCGATCCGCTCGCCATTCGACGCACGGTGTGGGCGCAAATGAAGCGGCTTTGGGCCAGGCGGCTCGCCGGCGATCCGCGCCTGAGAGCGCAGGTCGAGGCCGAGATCGCGACGCTGCGCGGAGCGCCGCGGCAGCCCGCCGACAGCAACGCCCCCGCGGCGCAGGCCGGCTGATCCGCGCGATGCGATGTCAGGTGTGCGGATCGCACGACGGCGACGCGCCGTCGTGACATACAATCATCGCTTTGCTTTGTAGGAATCGCCTCTATAGTCGACGTTCTTCCGGCGCCAGGAGCCAACGCGCACCGACAACGGGGAATTACAACCATGCAAGATGCGTTCACCGTCAGCGCCAGCGCGCTCCCTGCCGCCACGCGGGTCGTTGGCTTTCGAGGGACAGAGGGGCTGTCGAAACCGTACGTCTTCGAGATTTATCTCGTGATGACGAACTACGTGGGCCAGGATCTCGACCTCGCCGACGCTGTGGGCACGAAGGCGACACTCCGCCTCTCCCCGTCGGACGGCGGGGCTCCCTTCCTCGTGAACGGCATCTTCGCGACGGTGGAGCTCGTCCACGCCTTCGGCGAGCGCTCCGTCTTCCGCGCTGTGCTCGTGCCTCAGCTCTGGAAGCTCACCGTCTCCCTGCATAGCCGGGTCTTCACCGACCAGACGGTGCCCGACATCGTCAAGACGGTGCTCTCGGGCGCTGGGGTCTCGGATGTCGAGCTCAGGCTGATCGGCAGCTACAAGCCGCAGGAGCACGTGTGCCAGTACCGCGAGAGCGATTTCGACTTCATCTCGCGGTGGATGGAGCGCGAGGGGCTCTATTATTACTTCGAGCAAGGGGACGGCGGGGAGACGCTCATCATCACCGACGACAAGGGCGTCCACGTCCCGCTCGGCCAGCAGGCGGTCCGGTATGTCCCGCAGTTCGACGAGCACAGGGCCAAGGGAGAGGTGCTCTGGACCTTCACGTGCCGGCACACGTCGATGCCGTCCAGGGTCCGCATGAGCGACTATGATTACAACAATCCCGCGATCGAGATCTCCGGCAAGGCGCCCGTCGCGGTGAACGGGCTCGGCGAGATCAGCGTCCACGGCGCGCGCTTCTTCACGCCGGCCGAGGGCAGCCGCCTCGCGGCCGTGAAGGCGCAGGAGCTGCTCGCGGGCCAGGTCGTCTACCACGGCACCGGGGCGGCGTTCTACATGCGCCCTGGGTACACGTTCGAGCTCGAAGAGCATCCGAGGCCGGCGTTCAATGCGGTTTATCTGGCCACCGAGGTCGAGCACTGGGGCAACCAGACGGGCTGGGCGCCCGAGCTGATGCAGCTCATCGGGCTCACCTGGGACGATGTGTATCGGATGGAGGTCAAGGCCGTCTCCTCGACCGTCCAGTACCGGGCGCCGCAGCGGACGCCGTGGCCTCGTATCTACGGGACCGAGCACGCCCTCGTCGACGGCCCGGCGGACAGCGAGTACGCCCAGATCGACCAGCACGGTCGCTACGCGGTCAAGCTGAGCTTCGATGAGAGCGCCCTCCAGGGCGGCAAGGCCTCGACCTGGGTGCGCATGCTCCAGCCGCACGGCGGCGGCACCGAGGGGTTCCATTTCCCCCTGCGCAAGGGCACCGAGGTGATGTGCACCTTCCTCGGCGGGGATCCGGACCGCCCCGTCATCGCCGGCGTCGCCCCCAACGCGCTCACGCCGAGCCCCGTCACCTCGGCCAACAGGACGAGGAACGTCATCCAGACGGGGGGCAGGAACCGCATCGAGCTCGAGGACCAGGCGGGCGCGCAGCGCATCACCGTCAGCACACCGACCGAGAACACGATCCTGCGCATGGGCGCGCCCAACGATCACCACAATTTCATCTCCAGGACGGACGGCACCGCCCTGATCAAGACGGGCAAGTCGCTCGAGATCCAGACGGGCACCTGGAGGAAAGATAACGTCGGCGATCAGATGGAGACCGAGATCGGCCTCTACAAGAAAGAGACCGTCACCGGGGCGGTCACCCTCATCTACAAGGACGCCTTCAACACGAACGTGGATAAGGCTGTCACGGAAGTCTACAAGGACACGAAGAACGAGACGGTCACAAACGCCGTCACGGAAGTCTACAAAGACACCCAGACCACCACGGTCACCAACCTGCGCAAATCCGAGCACGGCACCGAGGAGACGACCGTTCATGGGAAGGTCACCGAGACGTACGAGGGCCATCACGCGACGAAGGTGACGACGGGCGGCCGGTACGAGGAGACCACCGACCTTCACCACCAGAAATTCAACAATGGATGGAAGGTCGAGATCCCTGGCGGTAACGTCGAGCACATCGCGACGGGTGATTACAATATCCAGGCAGAGCACTTCAGAGCGAAGGCCAAATCCGACTACCGCGAGATTCAGGGCATCAGATTTCAAAAGACCAATGGCGGCTTGATCAACCTCACCTACGGCTTCGGCACCCTGAACGTCGTCGTCCCGCAAAGGACGGAGCTGGTCGGGGGATTGAAGCTGGATGTCATCGTCGGGATCAAGGCGGAGGCGGTCCTCGGCCTCAACGTCAAGAACGCAAAATTGGTGATCAACCAGAACTACCTCGAGGTCTGGCAGAAGGGCGTCGAGGTGGGTAGCTCAGCGGTGACGGTCACCAGGAATGCTGCGGCGAGGGTGACCTCGACGGGGGCTCAGATCTGGCAATCCTTCATCCACATGTTCCACTAGCGCGGCGCCCAGCAGAAGACCGCGGGAGCCTGCTGCGAACCTCATGAAGACGATCAAGCCGAACCGGCTGGGGCTGCTCACCAAGGTGTTCGAGAACGACGGCGAGCCGTACCTCGTCGTGACGCTCCTCGTCTTCTTCCCGTTTGAGGCGCCGAGGCGCCTGCTCTACGAGCAGAGCCTCTGGAGGTTCGCCGGCGCGGAGCTCGGGAGCGACGCCATCCTCGATGAGTGCATGCCGAAGCTCCGGGGCGAGCTGCTCGTGAACGGCCGCTGCTTCACCGCGGGCGCCGTGCCGCGCCCTGCGTGCTCGGTGCGGGTTCAGATTGGGGCCATCGACAAGACGCTCTATGTCGTCGGAAATCGTCGCTTCGGGCTCCTGGGGATGACCGAGCCAGAGCCGTTCGCCGAGATGCCGATCACCTGGCAAAACGCCTTTGGCGGCGAGGGCTACGCGCCGAACCCGCTCGGCAAAGGCTTCGCGCCGGTGCGCGGCGAGAACGGCTCGGTCCATCCGTTGCCCAACATCGAGGATCCGCGCCGCCTCGTCCGGTCGCCCGGCGACCGGCCCCCGCCCGCCGGGCTCGGAGGTTACGATCCGACCTGGCCACAGCGCTTCTCCAAGGTCGGGACGTACGATGAAGCGTGGCTCAAGGAGCGCTTCCCCGAGCTCGCCAAGGACCTCGACTGGAGCTTCTTCAACACCGCGCCGCCGGACCAGCAGATCGAGGGGTATTTCCGGGGCGACGAGGCGTTCGTCATCGAGAACATGCACCCCGGGAAGCCGCGGATCGAAGGGGCGCTGCCGGCGGTGGCGACGCGGTGCTTCATCAACCAGAAGACCGGCGAGGGGGAGTCCTTCCGGGAGATCGCGACGCGCCTCGACACGGTCCGGCTCTTCCCCCACCACGAGCGCGGGATCCTCGTCTATCGCGGGGTGCTCAAGATCTGTGAAGACGATGCGGCCGACGTGCTCCACATCGTCGCGGGCTGCGAGGCGATGGGCGAGCCCAGGCCGGTCGAGCATTACCGAACCGTCATGGCCCAGCGGCTGGACAAGGAGAAAGGGCACCTGTTCCTCCTGCGCGACGCGGATCTGATGCCGCCTCCGCAGCCGGGCGCGGTGCCGCTGCCGGACGACCCTCAGGCGGAGATGACCAGGCTGCTCCAGTCGGAACGGCTCTGGCAGAAGCGCGCCCGCGCGAAGGCGGAGCGGGAGCTCGAGGAGCTCAAGGCGAAGATCCGCGCGCAGGGGCTCGATCCGGAGCCGCTCGTCGCGCCGCTGCCGCCGGACGAGGACGTGCTCGAGCCCAGCCTGGACGAGCTGCCGGCGTACGTCGAGCGGGCGATGAGCGAGGCCGAGAAGGTCAAGGCGGACGCGGAGGCGCGCCGCGCGGCCGAGGAGCAGAGGGCGCGCGCCGAGTGCGCGAAGCACGGAGTCGATTATGACGCGATCATGGGCGAGCGGCAGAAGGAAGCCGGCGGCCCGCCCCGGTTCTCGGCCAAGAAGGAGCTCGAGCGGCTCGAGGACGTGGCCCAGATGGCACAGAACGGCGGGGTCGAGTGGCCCGAGCTCGAGGCGCAGCTCGGTGATCCGGAGCTCGCGGCGCGCCTCTTCGCGGTCGAGGAGCAGATGCGCTCTGCCTACCGGAAGTTCGCACACCACTACCCGGCGGCCTCCCGGCTGGGCGGCGAGGAGGCCGCTCGCGTACGGGAAGAGGTGATTGCCGGGCACCGGGCCGGGGAGAGCTTCGCGGGGCGAGATCTCACGGGCGCCGATCTCTCGCACCTCGACCTGTCGGGCATCGATCTCGAGGGCGCGCTGCTCGAGGCCGCGGTCCTCACGGGCACCCGGCTGTGCGGCGCGAACGTCGCCGGCGCGGTCCTGGCAAGGGCCCATCTCCTCGGCGCAGATCTCACCGGGGCGAACCTGGCCGGCGCGAACTTCGGCGGAGCGAACCTCTCCGACGTGAAGATGGGCGGCGGGCTCGATCTCACCGGCGCCGTGCTGGCCAAGGCCAACCTTTCGGGCGCCGATCTGACCGGCGCGCGCCTGTCGGACGCCGACCTGTCCGAGGCGACCTTCGACGGGGCCGACTTCAGCCGCGTGACCGCGCGCAATCTCGTCCTTATCAACACCGATCTCTCCGGCGCCCAGCTCTCCGGCGCAGACCTCGAGCAGTGCACCTTCATCGAGGCCAACGTGGAGGGCGTCGACTTTCGCGGCGCGAACCTCCGCGCGTCGGTGTTCATCACCGGCAAGGGCGACGGCGCCGTCTTCCGCGGCGCCAAGCTCGACAACATCCGCCTCATCGCAGGCTCGTCGTTCGCCGGCGCCGACTTCCGCGGCGCTTCGCTCGAGCAGGCCAACCTTCGGGGCACCTGCCTCCGAGGGAGCGACTTCACCGAGGCCAACCTGCGGAGCTCCGATCTCAGCGAGTGCGACCTCACGGGCGCTCGCCTGGATCGCGCCGTCGCGGTGGGCGCCATGCTCACGCGGACAGACCTCTCGGGTGCCTCGCTGTCGGGCATCGATCTGATGGAGGCCGTGCTGCAGAAGGCGAAGGTCGATGACACGAACTTCGAGAGGGCCAACCTGTTCCGCGTCGACGCCACGAAGATGCGCGGAAACGCCGCGACGAGCCTGAAGGGGGCCAATGTAAAGTACGTGCGCTTCGTCGCGCCGCCGGAGAACCATGGACAGAAATGATCTGATCGAGCTGGTCCAGGGCGGCGAGATCGTCTCCGACGTCGACCTCTCGGGCGTCGACCTCTCGGGCGCCGACCTCTCCGGCGCGATCTTCGAGAAGGTGAGCTTCGCCGGCGCGGACCTCTCGGGCGCTCGGCTGAAGGAGTCGACCGCCACTGGCTGCAGCTTCAACGACGCGCGCCTGTCCGGCGCCAACCTGCACCTTGCGGCGATGGTGGACTGTGATCTCACGGGGGCGAAGCTGGACGGCGCCTCCCTGATCGCAGCGCAGCTCACCGGCGGCGATCTCTCCCGGATCGACCTGAGCGGAGCAGACCTGACCCTCGCGAGCGTGATCAACACGAGCCTCTCGGGCGCCCGGCTCGCGCGCACCAACCTGGACCGCGCCGCCATCCTGGACGCGCGGACCGAGCGGATCGACCTCTCGGGCGCCGTGCTGAAGCAGACGGCGCTCGTGCGCGCCGATCTCTCGACCGCGACCCTCGGCGGCGCCGTCCTGGAGCTCGCCGTGCTCGTGGAGGGGAAGCTCGCGGGCCAGGACCTGCGCGGGATGTCGTTCACGATGACGCAGTTCACGGGCGCCGATCTCAGCGGCTGCGACTTCTCCGGCGCGACGCTGACGCAGTGCGGTTTCAAGGACGCGAACCTCTCCGGCGCCAAGCTCGACGGCGCCTTCGCGGGCCGGGCGCTCTTCGTGAATGCCAACCTCACCCGAGCGAGCCTCGCCGGGGCCGTGCTCAAGGAGTCGGTCTTCGTGGGCGCTCGCCTCATCGAGGCCAACCTCGCCGGCGCCAACCTGGAGATGTGCATCCTGACCCGGGCCGCGTGCGCGGGCGCGCGCTGGAGCGGCGCCAACCTTACGTACGCCGACCTCTCCCACGCCGACGTCTCGGGCGGCGACTTCTCGAGGGCGACCCTGTTTCGAGCGCGCCTCCATCGGATCAAGGACGAAGGGGCCGTGTGGGAAAACCGGGCGGCCGCCCTCGGCGACGACGCGGATCTCGCCGAGGCGGAGCAGTGGCAATCACGGGTTTTGAGCAGCAGCCGGGGGAGCTCGGAGCCTCCGGCCATGGGTGTCGAGACGTCTACGCGTTGACGAGGGAATGATGCGCAGTCTGGCGAGAAAGCAGGAGCCGAGGGCTCTGGTCACTCAGGAGTTCGGCACGGTGGTGCGCGCCGACGGCGCGGCGCTCGTCGTGGAGACCGACGCGGGCGAAGTCCGGGCGAAGCGCGCCAAGGGGTGCCTCCTCGAGCCCGAGGCGGGCGACCTCGTGCTCGTTGCCGTGGCGACCGACGGGCGTTGCTACGTGCTCTCCGTGCTGGAGCGGGAGGACGGCGCGCCCGGGAGCATCGTCGCGGACGGCGACCTGAACATCAAGCTGCCTGCCGGTCGCCTCGGCGTCGCCGCGCAGGACGGCATCGGCCTGGTCTCGGCCAAGGAGGTGGCGGTGGTCTCGGCGGGCCTCTCGGTGAACGCCGTCGACGGGAACGTCGCGCTGCAACGCCTCTCGTTCGTCGGGACGCTCCTTCGCGCGGAGATCAGCAAGGCCAAGGTCCTTGCCGGGAGCCTCGACTCCGTGCTGGAGCGGCTCTCGCAGCGGGTGAAGCGCTCCTACCGCACCATCGAGGAGAGCGAGCACCTCCGGGCCGAGCGGGTCGATTACGTCGCGAAGAAGACGATGAGCCTGCGCGGCGAGAACACGCTGGTGACCGCGCAGGAGCTCGTCAAGATCGACGGCGAGCAGATCCACCTGGGTTGAGGAGGCATCATGTTCGCGAACACGCAGATGGGCGGGATGAACCTGGGATTTCCGGACGTGTGCCTCACCCCGCCGGTGCCTGCCCCGATCCCTTATCCGAACATGTCCTTTGGCCCGGTGAGCGCGCCAGCCGCGTACAACGTGCTGTTCATGTGCGCGCCCGCGCATAACCTGCTGACGACGCAGCTCATCTCCGTCGGCGATCAGCCCGGCATCGCCCTGGGGGTCGCGTCCGGCTCGGTCATGGGGCCTTCCCGCCACATCACCGCGGCGTTCACCTGCCTCGTCGGCGGCATGCCGGCCACCCGGCTGACCAGCATGAGCCTGCAGAACTCCACGAACTGCCCAGGAATGCGGATCGTGCCGAGTCAGGTCAAGGTGCTCATCCTCTCCCCCTGAAGAGGCCGCCTCCCTCGGCGAGAGGCCGTGCACGAGGCGTCCAGGCGGGCTCGTCGGGAGTGTGAGCCCTTCGCGCCCTCCTGGCTTGCCCTGCTTCGCGGTGGGGGTGAGCTGACGCTCGACGCGCGGCGTACGCGCTTGGTAGAAGAGTCTCATGGCAGGGGATGAGAAGCCGGTCGAGGCGGCTGGGGCGGGGCTCAGCGCTGCGCACGGGGAGGCGGTGGCGCTCGCGATCATCGAGGCCTCGGGCGACCTCCGCGATCCGGTGATCGCCGGATGGAGCGAGGGCGCAGAGCGCCTCTTCGGGTACACGGCGGAGGAGGTCCTTGGGCGGAGCCTGCTCGACACGCTGTCGGGCCGCGGCGGCCGGGAGGCCTTCCGGCGCCTCGCCAAGGACGGCAGCGGCGCGTCGCATCGCTGCGAGAGCGCGCGGAAGGACGGGAGCGAGGTCGTCGTCGCGTGGGCCCAGCATCCCCTCCGCGACGGGTCCGGGCGGCCGGCGCGCGCGATCTACGTGGGGCGCTACGTCGGGCGTGACGTCGAGCAGGGCACCTCGGCGCGAGCCCCGGCCGAGGCGGAGCCCGGGGTCGCGCAGCAGCTCCTCCGGGCCATCCTCGACCACTTGCCGATCGTCGTGTGCAAGTACGATCGCGAGGGGGTCTTCACGTTCCATGACGGCAAGGGGACGGAGGCCGCTGGCGTCACGCCGGGGCAGCTCCTCGGCGCGAACATCCTCGAGCTCTACGGCAGCGACATGGAGGCCTCGTGGGGAATGCGCCGCGCGCTCGCAGGGGAAGCCGCGCGAGACGTCTCCGACGTGCAGGGCGCGAGCTGGGAGACATGGTATCTCCCGGTGCACGGCGCTCGCGGGGGGCCCGACGGCGCGATCAGCATCACCCTGAACGCCTCCGAGGCGAGGCAGAAAGAGATCGAGCTCCGGGCGAAGCTGCAGCTCATCGAGAAGCAGCAGAAGGTCATCCGCGATCTGTCGACGCCCATCATCGAGGTATGGGACAAGGTGCTGACCCTCCCGATGGTGGGCGTGGTGGACAGCCTGCGGCTCTCCGAGGTGATGGACAACCTGCTCTCGGCGATCGTGAGCAAGGACGCTCGGTACGCGATCCTCGATCTCACCGGCGTCGATGCGGTCGATACGCAGACGGCCCGGTACCTCATCGAGATCATCGACGCCATCCGGCTCCTCGGCGCGGAGGGGATCGTCACGGGGATCCGGTCGAACGTCGCTCAGACGATGATCACGCTCGGGGTCGACCTCTCCGGCGTCACGACGGTGGGCAACCTCCGCGCGGGCCTCAAGCTCTGCATGCGGCGCATGGCGGCGACGGGCGAGGCCGGCGGCGCGCCGGTGAAGTGAGGAGAGGGGGGCCAGGAAGGCCAAGCGCGGTGCCCGGCGGGCGTGGGGTCACCCGGCGCTCGCCTCGGCCAGCGCATCCTCCAGCCTGTCGTTGCCCCAGAACATCTCGTCGCCGACGAAGAATGTGGGCGCGCCGAAGATCTTGCGGCGGATGGCCTCTTCGCTGAACGCCCGCAGCCTGGCCCTGCGCGCCTCCGCGTGGGCCTCCTGCACATGCTTGCGGCCGTCCAGCCCGAGCTCATCGAGGACCTGCGCCGCCACCTCGTCGGTGTCGATGTCCTTGTCCTCGGCGAAGTTCAGCTGCATCACCCGCCGGCAGTAGTCGCCCACCCAGGGCTGCTCGGCAAAGGCGGCGGCCACGCGCATGGTGCGCACCGCCGCGCGCGGAAAGGTGGTGGGGCGGCGCCATGGCACGCCGTATTTGGCGCATTGGCGGGCGGTGTCGATGAACGCGTATTCGCCCTTTTCCTTCTGCAGCACGAAGGGCGAGGTGTCCCATCCCAGGCGCTTGAAGACCGGGCCCAGCAGGAACGGGCGCCAGACGATGTCGACGCGTGCATCCCGCGCCAGCGGCGTGATCCGGGAGATGGCGATGTAGCTGTAGTTGCTGCCGAAGTCGAACCAGCACTCGAGCTGTCTTGTCATGGGTTCTCCTGCTCGTCGCGTTCAATCGTAGACCACCAGGCAGCGCACTTCGATGCTGCGCCGCAAGGGCGCGTCGCTCGGGATGTGGGGCAGGTCGAAGGCGGCGTGGGGCGTGAAGCGCGAGGTGCCGCTCGCTTGCGAGTCAAACTGCTTGAAGACCAGCGCCTCGTGGGTGTCCATGTCCGAGAAGTAGGCCCAGCGGTGGCCGGGCGAGTGTTGCGACAGGTAGATCTCACCGACCCGGCGCGGGTACCGCAGCTCCGCGGGCACCAGGTCACCCACGTTCACGCTGGTGGCGTCGCACACCGCCAACGGGGTATCCCTCACGACACCGCCGATGGAGCGCCAGATGTTGACGATGCTGTAGCGGCGCACCGCGGCAGCGGCGTCAGGATCGTCGAGCACCGAGTGCAGACGCCTGCGGCCGCTGTCTTCCGAGTAGTCGTTGTGCACCCGGCCCACCGCCGCGACCGCGCTCCCGGCGCGGCTGCGGCCAAAGGTCAGGGGCGGGCGGCCTTCCTCGCGCTGGCGCAGCAGGTGGTCGAACACGAAGCCGCGCGAGGCGCCGGTGACGAGGCAGGCCAGCTCCACGCATTCCGGGTAGTAGACGGCCTGGAGCGCCTCCTTATCATGGAAGTTGCGCAGGCGCGAAGGCGCGTCCCACAGCTCGAAGCCCTCGTGGTGGATGCGCGGCGGGGCGGGCGCGAGGCGCGCGTCGACGATCGGCACCTCGCGCAGGTCGTGCTCGAAGTCCTCCCGGGGCACTTCCGGGCCTGTGTCAACCAGGTGGATGACCGGCCGGGCGTCCGCCGGTTTCAGATAGCCCACCGTGCCGCGCACGAATGGCACACGAGGGCGAGATGGCGTGAACGCCGGCCGTTGGCTGCCACGCGGGGAGGTGGCGGGCAGGGGGTCGGCAAGCGTGGCGGGAAGGGAGGCGGGCAGGGAGGCAACGGACGTCAAGGACTTCTCCTTGTGAATGGACCGCGGCGCGCGGCGCACGTCCATTTCATGTCACCGGCGATGGACCCTCAAGTGAGATTTCGGGCGGACTCGCATTCCTGGCACGCATGTCAGTGCGTGTCCGAGGCGGCCTGGCGGCGTATCCACTGGCATACCCGGTGCACGTCGGGCGTGGGGCTGGGATCGGATTGGACCAGCCAGTACTGGTGGGACGATGTCCACTGTCCCTGGTCCCATCCCAGCGCCTCCAGGCTGCCGGCCTTGACCAGCGGCGCGACGAGGGCCGAGCGGCCCAGCGCCACGCCGCGCCCGCTGGTGGCGGCATGGATGAGCTGGTCGTACTGGTTGAAGCGGATGATGCCCCGGGGCTTCAGCCGTTCCAGCCCCATGAGCTTGAGCTTCTCGTTCCATTGCAGCCAGGGCCGCTGCGGCTCGTCGAGCTCCAAGAGGACGTGCTGCTTGACCACCTCGGCCGCCGGGCGGCCGCGCAAGTGCAGCGACGGATGGGCCACGGGCACCAGCGTCTCTCCAAACAGGGGCACCGCGCCTTCCGGCGCGGCGCTGGGCGCGCAGTAGCGGACGGCGATGTCCACGCCTTCGGCGCGCAGGTCCATCAGCTTGTTGCTGGTGGCGATGCGCACGTCCACGTCCGGCAGCTCTTCGTTCAAGGCGCCCAGGCGCGGCACCAGCCACAGGCCGACGACGCCGATGCTGGCGGTGATCGTCACCGGCTGCTTCTCGTGGCGCTTGTGCATCGCCGCCGTCGCGTCCTGCAGCTGTTGCACCGCCATGTCGGCCACCTTGAAGAACTTCTCACCGTCGACCGTGAAGCGGATCGACCGGTGGCCGCGCACCAGCAGCTTCACGCCGAGCGCCTCTTCCAGGGACGACACCTGGCGGCTGACCGCAGATTGGGTCAGGCACAGGTCCTCGGCGGCCAGGGTGATGCTCATGCGCCGGCCGACGGCGACGAAGCCCTTGACGAGATCCAGCGACGGAAGTCGGACGAGAGGCAGTGACATGCTCAGCGCTCATGTGAAGTGGACGTCAAGGATGGTGGGACGGCCGCCCGTCCGTCAAGCGGGTGGTCGAGGGCTGCGAGAGCTCGCCGACGTGTGCCTCGACCTCGTCCACCGGGGCGTCTTTCGGACGGCGCCCTCGATGGCCGTCTCGCTCAGGTGGGCGTAGCGGTGCATCGAGGCGATCGACGTGTTGCCGAGGTGCTCGCGGACCTTCTGGAGCGTCCAACGGCGGCCCCACCAGCCCTCGACGAGCGAGCCGGCGCATCTGTGGCGGAGGTCGTGCCAGCGGAGCGGGCGCGTGATGCTGGCGACGGCGACGTAGCGGTCGAAGAGGTCGACCTTCTTCTGCTTCCGGCGGCCGGTGCCGGACGGGAGCGTGACCATCTCTCTACGGATGAGCGGGGCCTTGCCTTGAGCGGGGCCTTGCCTTTCGAGACGCGGCCGCCCCGGGCGCCCGGGAAGACGAGGGCTTCGGGCCTGTGAGGAGCGTAGGTGGGGGAGGAGGGCGAGCCAGCGGCGGCAGATATCGGCGGCGTCGGCGGAGAGGTAGAGGCGGCGGATCTTGCTGTTCTCGAGGGCTGTTGCTTCGAGCGGAAGCGGCCCACGACGTGCGGGTCGGCGTCGAGCCACGGGATCGATGGTGAGGTGCTGCGGCGTGCCGTCGTCGAGCGCCTGACGGAGCGGCCGGATCACGTGCTCGACCGCGGCGGGTGAGATCCTCTCGGTGCGCGCTACGCTGTTGCGGTCAGCTTCTTCTGGAGGCCGCACAGCCAGACGTCGACGTCGCCTCCGCGCTCCCGACAAGCGCCACGTCGGCGAGCGGTCCACTCGCGATGTGCGTCCACAAGCGCGGCCAGATCGGCCGATCTGCCGCGGAGCCCGCCGCCGCGCGCCGGCGGTGGAGCCCTTCGTCCCGGATCGAGGCATAGGCGAGTATGCCTATGCCTCGATCCAGCGGCCTCGGGTACGCTCGTTGCAGTCGCCTGCATCTCCACGAACGCAGGGAGAACTGCAGGTCCGCAAGGGCACGAGCATGACAGTTACCTTCAATAACCGCACCTCTTAGGCTGCGTCCACCTTCAACCATCCCTGGGATGCCCGACAGCCGCGCAGCGGCGGCCGGCGGCGTCCAGCTGCCGGTGATTGAGGAAATGGTGCCGTCAATCAGCGCCCGCCCGCGCGCCGCGCCGCGCCGCGCCGCTCGGGTCGGATCGATGGCTACGGTCGATAACAACAGGCGGCTTCGAGCCGCATGTCTGCGGAGGATTTCATGCAGGTGATCGTCGTGGGCGCCGGGATCGGCGGCCTGGCCGCGGCTCTTTCGCTCCACGCCTCGGGCCACGAGGTGACGGTGTTCGAGGCCGCGCCCACCCTCCTGCCGCTCGGGGTCGGCATCAACCTCCTGCCCCACGCCGGCGAGGTGCTGCACGAGCTGGGCCTTGTCGAACCCCTCCTGGCCCAGGGGGTGGCGACCCGGGAGCTTGTCTATTTCAACCGCTTCGGCCAGCGCATCTGGGGCGAGCCGCGCGGCCGCTTCGCGGGCCACGCCGCGCCGCAGATCTCGCTGCACCGCGGCGCCCTGCAGGGCGTGCTGTTCGACGCCACCGTCGAGCGGCTGGGCCCGGACCGGGTGATCTGCGACCGGCGCTTCCTGGACCACGAAGAGGGCGAAGACCGCATCGTGGCGCGCTTCCTCGACCGCGAGGGCGTGGCCCGGGAGGTCACCGCCGACCTCCTGATCTGCGCCGACGGCATCCACTCGGCGGCGCGCGCCCGCCTCTATCCGGACGAGGGGCCGCCGGTCTACGGCGGCCGCATCCTGTGGCGGGCGACCACGCTGGCGGCGCCCTTCCTCACCGGCGCCAGCATGATCATGGCCGGGCATCAGGACCAGAAGTTCGTCGCCTATCCCATCTCCCCGCCGGGGCCGGACGGCCGCCAGAGGATCAACTGGATCGCCGAGCTCGCCGTCGCCGAGAGCCTGCGGCGGGAGGACTGGAATCGGCGGGGCGATCCCGCCGACTTCCTGCCCAGGTTCGAATCGTGGCGCTTCGACTGGCTGGATGTCCCCGGGCTGATCCGGGGCGCCGAGGCGATCTACGAGTTCCCGCTGGTCGACCGCGACCCGCTGCCGCGCTGGAGCCATGGGCGCATGACGCTGCTGGGCGACGCCGCCCATCCCATGTATCCGATCGGCTCCAACGGGGCGAGCCAGGCCATCCTCGACGCCCGCGCCCTGGTCCGCGCGCTCGCCGCCCACGCCGATCCGGTGGAGGCGCTGGCCGCCTACGAGGCCGCGCGCCTGCCCGCCACCGCCGCCATCGTCGCGGCCAATCGCGGCAACGGCCCGGAGCAGTGCATGCAGATCGCCCAGGACCGCGCGCCGGACGGCTTCGACCGCATCGAGGACGTCTTCGCCCCCGGCGAGCTGGAGGCCATCGCCGCCCGCTACAAGGTGCTGACCGGCCTGAAGCGCGCCTCGGAGCCCCTCGCGTGAGCCCGCCCCTCGTCCCCCTGATGACGCTCGAGGTGGCCGTGGACCCGCCGGTCACCGTCGATCCAGGCCCGCCCGGCCGGCGCTTCGTCCCCATCGTCGGCGGTACGGTGGCCGGAGGCCTCGAGGGGCGGGTGCTGCCGGGCGGCGGCGACTGGCAGACGGTCTGGGATGACGGGCGGACCGACATCTCCGCCCACTACATCCTCGACATCGCCGGCCATGGAACGGTGGAGATCCTCTCCGAAGGCGTCCGCGCCAGGCCCCCGGAAGTGATGGCGGCGCTCGAGCGCGGCGAGGCCGTGGACCCCGGGCTCACCTATTTCCGCACCTCCATCCGCATGCGCACCTCGGCGCCGGGGCTCCAGCGGCTGAACGCCGTGCTCGCCCTGGCCGTGGGCGAGCGGCTGGCCGACCGGGTGCGGCTCACGGTTCACGAGATCGGCTAGGGGCGCGATCGCGGCTGAGACAACACCACGGAGAACGCATGAGCACACTGACGAGATCGTCGATACGCCGGGGCGAACTTGGCGCAGGTATCTTGGCCGTCATCCTCAGCATCACGTCCTTCAATCGCTCGGCACGGGCACAGGCGCAGCCCGAAGCGCCGCCGGCGCCCACCGGCGAAGACCCGCCGATCGCGGCCCCTGCAGCCGAGCCCGCGAGCCCTCCTGCAGACGCGAGCGCGGCGCCGTCTGCGGAAGCCCCCGCCGGCGCGCCGGCACCGCAGGGCGCTGCCGGGCCCGGCCCAGCGCCGCCGGCGCCACCTGCGGCGGAGGAGCCATGGAAGCTGCCGCTCAGCGTCGCGGCCTGGGCCCGCGTCGGAGGTCGCTTACAGAATCCCGGCGCGCGCGAGAAGATGGACCGGCTGCTCGGGGATGGAGAGCTGGACCTGTCGTTTTCAGGCGAGATCAACCGGTTCATCGGGGTGCAGGGCGCGATCGTCGCTCAGTTCGGGCCGACCCCGACCGGGGGCAACATCGCGGGCAGCGCGACCCTGCGTGACGTCATCGCCAAATTCAAGTTTCATGATCTGCTGAACGTCTGGATCGGCCGCATGATCGTGCCGTCGGATCGCTCCGCCTTCTCCGGGCCGTGGTCGATGGGGCCGTGGAACTATCCCGGGTTCTTCGAGCCCTATGCGCCGCCCATCGGGCCGAGGCAGGGGCCTTTCGGGCGCAACGATGGGGTGACCGCCTGGGGCAAGATCGCGGGCGGCCTGTTCAAGTATTACGTGGGCGCTTTCAACCTGCATGACTCCTCGGTGAGCCCGCTCTACACCGCGAGGCTCAACCTGAGCTTGCTCGACCCGGAGCCAGCCTATTACCAGAAGTCCACGTACCTCGGAGAGAAGGATATCCTCGCGCTCGGCGTGGCGGGCGAGGTGCAGAGAGGAGGCTCCGTCGAATCGCTGCCGCCCCCTGCGGCCGGCATGCCCCCAGGCACCCCGCGCACGGACACCTATACGGAGATCAACGCCGACCTCCTGTTCGAAAAAAACCTCCCCGCGGCGGGCACGATCACGCTCGAAGGCGCATTTCACAAGTACTTTGGCGATTTCGAGAGGTTCGACTACTCCTATTTCGCGCTCGCGAGCTACCTCACGCCGAGCGACGTGGGCGTCGGGAAGCTGCAGCCTCTGGTCCGGCTGCAGCAAGCGAAGCCGAAGAACGCCGACCCCTATCTGCTCATCGACGCCCAGATGGGCTACATCATCGAAGGGCACGCTGCGCGCGTGGCGCTCGGCTATCAGAGGAGCGATCTGTCCGGGGCGAAGGGGAATGCCCTGTTCCTCGGCGTCCAACTGCAGAAGTGATCCCCTGAACATGGGGGCGCCGCGTCCACGAACCGGTCGCGAAGAGCCGGTCAATCGCAGCATTGGAACGCCACGGTCACCGCCCGTCGGGACGCCGGAGGCGCCCGCGCAGCGGGGCGAGGCGCCTGGACGCGCGTGAGCACGGCGCGCATAGGCGAGTATGCCTATGCCGCGAGCCGGAAGGATCGGATACGAAGTCATCGCAGTCGCCTCCGAGGAGCTCGCCCCCGCATGAAGCTCGCCTCTCTCCGCGGCCCCGGCCGCGACGGCACGCTCGTCGTCGTCCGCCGCGACGGCCTCGCCTACGCGCCGGCCGGCGCCGCCTTTCCCACGCTCCAGGCCGCGCTCGACGACTGGGAGCGCGCCGAGCCGGCGCTGCGCCGCCTCGCCGACGACATCGAGCGCGGCGGCGCGGCCGTGGCCCCGCTCGCCGTGGAAGAGCTCGCCGCGCCCTTGCCCCGCGCGTACGAGTGGATCGACGGGTCGGCGTACATCCATCACATCGAGCTGGTGCGCAGGGCGCGCGGCGCCGAGCCCCCCGAGACGCTCACGACCGATCCGCTCGTGTACCAGGGCGGCTCCGGCGTGCTCCTCGGGCCGACCGACGACATCGTCCTGCGCGACGAGGCCTGGGGCCTCGATTTCGAGGCCGAGGTCTGCGCCGTCCTCGGCGACACCCCGCAGGGCGCGCGCCGCGACGAGGCCCACCGGCACATCCGCCTGTTCCTGCTCGCCAACGACGTGACGCTGCGCAACCTCGTGCCCGCCGAGCTCGCGAAGGGCTTCGGGTTCTTCTGCTCGAAGCCGGCGACGGCGTTCTCCCCGTTCGCGATCACGCCCGACGAGCTCGGCGACGCGTTTCGCGACGGGCGCGTCCACCTGCGGCTCCGCTCCACGTACAACGGCGCGCTCGTCGGCGACCCCGAGGCCGGCCCGGAGATGCACTTCTCGTTCTTCGACCTCATCGAGCACATCGCCAGGACCCGCAGCTTCACGGCCGGGACCCTGCTCGGCAGCGGCACCGTCTCGAACCGGGATCCGGCGCGCGGGGTGTCGTGCCTGGCCGAGAAGCGCATGCTCGAGGTCCTCGCGCACGGGGCGGCGAGGACGCCCTTCATGAAGCCAGGAGACACGATCATGATCGAGATGCTGAATCGCTCGGGAGAGAGCCTGTTCGGGCGCATCGCGCAGCGGGTGGTGGCCGGATGAGCGCCAGGGTGGAGTCGATCGGCATCAAGCGGGTGGAGGCCCTGCACTACTACGTGCGCGACCTGGAGCGGAGCCGCAGGTTCTACACGGAGAAGCTCGACTTCCAGGAGATCGCCGCGAGCTCGCCCGAGCTGAGCGCGGCGGCGGCGCAGCAGTCGATCGTCTTCCAGGCCGGCGCGTGCGTCATCGTCTGCTCGCAGCCGATCGGCGAGGGCGGGCGGGCGTGGCGCTACCTGCGCAAGCACCCCGACGGGGTGGGCACGATCATCTTCGAGGTGGAGGACATCGACCGCGCCTTCCGGCTGCTCGACCGCCGCGGGGGCACGCCGATCGACGAGATCCACCGGGCGACGGACGAGGGCGGCACGTTCGCGTCGTTCTCGATCACGACCCCGTTCGGCGACACCACCTTCCGCTTCGTGGAGCGGCGCGGTTACCGGGCGCTGTTCCCCGGCTGCGTCGCCTACGACACGCCGCGCGGCGGAGAGAACCGGTTCGGGATCGCCCGGTTCGATCACATCACCTCGAACTTCCAGACGATGGCGCCCGCCTTGCTCTGGATGGAGCATGTGCTCGGGCTCGAGCCGTTCTGGAAGATCGAGTTTCACACGAACGACGTCGGGACGGGCGCCGCTCACGGCTCGGGCCTGCGCTCGGCCGTGATGTGGGACCCAGCCTCGGGCGTGAAGTTCGCGAACAACGAGCCTTATCGGCCCTACTTCAAGAGCTCGCAGATCAACGTCTTCAACGAGGAGCACCGCGGCGACGGGGTGCAGCACGTGGCGCTCGACGTGGACGATCTCCTCGGGGCCGTGCGCGGGATGCGCGGCCGAGGGGTGGAGTTCATGCCGACCCCGGCCGCCTACTACGACCTCATGCCCGAGCGCCTGCAGCGGCTCGGCGTCGGGCAGATCGACGAGGACGTGGCGGCGCTGCGGGAGCTCGAGGTGCTCGTCGACGGCGACGGCGCGCGATCCTATCTCCTCCAGATCTTCCTCAAGGAGTCGTCAGGCACGCACCGCGATCCCGACGCGGGGCCGTTCTTCTTCGAGCTCATCCAGCGGAAGGGGGACCGCGGCTTCGGCGCCGGCAACTTCCGGGCGCTGTTCGAGAGCATCGAGCGGCAACAGAAGGCGCAAGGGAGCGGCTGATGCTCGACCGCATCGCCGTCGGGACGGTCCCCCGCAAGCACCACATCGCCCTCCGGAGCGAGGCGGGGGAGCTCCGCTACGAGGAGTGCCTGACGCGGGCGGGCTTCGACGGCCCCTACACGATCGTCTACCACGAGCGGCGGCCGCACGAGCACCGGCTCGCGCGGGCCGAGCACGGCTATGCGCTGCCGGTCGCCGCGCCGGAGCGACCGCTCGCGAAGCGGCACTACAGGACGCTGGATCTGCCGCGGCGGGCCGGGCCCGCGATCGACTGCCGCGTGCCGCTCCTCTTCAACGACGACGTGGTGATCGGGATCGCCCAGCCGGACGCCGACGATCCGGTGTACTTCGCGAACGCCGACGCCGACGAGCTGTTCTTCATCTTCCGCGGGAGCGGAGTCCTGCGCACGATGCTCGGCGATCTCCGCTTCGAGAGGGACGACTACGTCGTCATCCCGAAAGGGCTCTTCTACCGCTTCCTCCCCGACGACGCGCCCCAGCGGTGGCTCGCGATCGAGGCCGCGGATATCCACCTCCCGCGCCAGTGGCGCAACGAGGTTGGCCAGCTGCGGATGGATGCGCCCTACTCCCACCGCGATTTCCGGCGGCCCACGTTCGTCGGCCCCCTCGACGAGGGTATCCGGTCCCTGGTCGTGAAGCGCGGCGGCGCGTTCCACGGCTTCGCCTGCGAGCGCTCGCCGCTCGACGTCGTCGGCTGGGACGGGGCCGTGTACCCGTTCGCGTTCCCGATTCAGAGCTTCCAGGCGCGCGTCGGGCTCGTCCACCTGCCGCCGGACTGGCACGGGACGTTCGCGGCGCGGGGCGCCCTGATCTGCAGCTTCGTGCCGCGCCCCGTCGACTTCCACCCGGAGGCGATCCCCTGTCCCTATCCCCACTCGTCCGTCGACTGCGACGAGCTCCTGTTCTATTGCCGCGGCGACTTCACCTCGCGCCGCGGCGTCGGCCCGGGCAGCATCTCGCACCACCCGGCCGGCGTCCCGCACGGGCCGCACCCCGGCGCGTACGAGGCGAGCCTCGGGATCCGCGCGACGAGCGAGCTCGCGGTCATGCTCGATACGACCCGTCCGCTCGCGGCCACCCCGGCCGCGCTCGACGTGGAGGACCCGGGCTACCAGGACAGCTTCATCGCGGGCCCATGACGGGGGAGAACCTCCGGGCGGCGCTCCAGCACTGCATCCGGCAGATGAGCAAGGAGCACGCCGCGAGCGCGCCGCAGCGGCGATGATGTCTTCACCCGCGAGCCGTCCGTGGACGGCGCGGCTTACGCCCCGAGCTCCGCGATCGACCGGCAGACACGGCGGAGCCGGTCGCGCAGCCACCGGTGCGCGGGGTCGGCGTCGAAGCGGGGGTGCCACGCCTGCGCGATGGTGATCCCCGGCGTGGTCACCGGCAGCGGGAAGGTGACGAGATCGAAGCGCGGGGCGGCGTGCGCGAGCCATTTCGACGGGAACGCGCCGACGAGGTCGGAGCTGGCGAGGAGGAGCAGCGCCGCATAATGGCCTGACGCCACGGCCGCGGTGGTCCGGGCAAGCCCCTTCTTCTTGAGGGCGTCGTCGATGGGGCCCCAGATCTTCCCCTGCCTCGACACGCCGAGGTGGGCGTGCTCCACGAACCGCTCCAGCGTCACCTTCCCGGACGCGAGCGGGCTGCCGCGCCGTACCACGCCCACGAAGCGGTCTTTGGCGAGCGCCTGCACGCGGATCTCCGGGCCCATGTCGCCGATGATGCCGACGTCGAGATCGATCCGGCCCTCCCGGAGCGCGGCCACGTCCTCGTCGCCCTCGGGGAGGAAGCGGACCGTGACGCCCGGCGCCTCGGCCCTCAGGGCGTCGAGCAGCGGGGCGCCGAGGAGCCCGAGCAGGCCGTCGCTGGTCCGCACCGCGAAGCTGCGGGTGAGCGCGGCGACGTCGAGCGCGCCCCGCTCGCGGAGGACCGCGCTGGCCGAGGCGACCACCGCGCGCACGCGCGGGCGCAGCTCCGCGGCGCGCGGCGTGGGCACGAGCCGCCGGCCGGCACGCACGAGGATCGGGTCGCCCACGGCCTCGCGGACGCGCGCGAGCGTGCGGCTCATGGCCGAGGGGCTGAGGTGCATCCGCCGCGCGGCGAGGAGGACGCTCTCCTCCTCGAGGAGGACGTCGAGCGCGACGAGCAGGTTCAGATCCATGGAGTGCATGGGACGCAACGATACCTTACCGTACGTGCACTGGAAGCCATGTCTCCTCTGGCGCACCTTCCGTGTCGACAGGGCAGCCGCGAAGGCAGCAGCGCCGTCGCCGTGAGCCTGCCCGGAGGAGAGTCGCCATCATGAGCACCACGCTGAATTCGCCGCGCGTTCAAAGCACCCTCGACCGCCTCTTCCAGGACGCCGACAGCGGCGATCCGCGCGTCATCGCCCGCGTCCGCGGCGACTGGGAGCGCCGCGGGCCGAGCCCGGACGCCGAGAAGCTCGCCCACATGTTCGCCGACGCGTATCTGCCGGTCTCCCGCGAGGTCGGCCGGCTGCTGCACCTCCTCGCCTTCGCGGCGAGGGCGCGCACGGTGGTGGAGTTCGGCACGTCGTTCGGGATCTCGACGCTGTTCCTGGCCTCGGCCGTCCGCGATGGGGGCGGCGGGCGGGTGATCGGCAGCGAGATGCACCCCGAGAAGGTGCGGCGGGCGCGGAACAACCTCGAGGAGAGCGGGCTCGGCGATCTCGTCGAGATCCGCGAGGGGGACGCCCTGGTGACGCTCCGGGACGTGGAGGGGCCGATCGATTTCGTCCTGCTGGACGGGTGGAAGAATCTTTATTTGCCGGTGCTGCGGATGCTCGAGCCCCGGCTGAGGAGGGGCGCGCTCATCGTCGCCGATGACCTCGACATCGCGCCCGACGACCTGCGGCCTTATCTCGAGTACGTGCGCGGCGCGGGCAGCGGCTACGGATCGGTGGAGATCCCGCTGGGGGACAGGCTGGAGGTCTCCTGCTGGCACGGCCGCGACGGCCGCGAGGGCGGGGCGTGACAGCGAGCGATCGCCCTGCGCCTCGCGCGAGGGCGACCGGCATGATCCGGCGCCCGAGGCGCTCGGTGGAGCGCTCGTGTCCGCTCCGCTTCAGTCGAGCCGGATGACGATCTTGCCGAAGTGCTTGCCCGCGGCGAGCTTGGCGAGCGCGTCGCTCGCCCGCTCGAGCGGGAAGACCTCGTCGATCACGGGGTGGATCGCGTGCGCCTCGAGCGTCGCCGTGAGATCGACGAACGACTGGCGCGAGCCGACGATGACGCCCTCGACGCGGATCGCCCGGAACAGGATCGGCATCGGATCGATCTGGCTGCCGACCCCCGTGAGCAGCCCGATGAGGCTCACGACGCCGCCGGGCTTCACCGCCTGCAGCGAGCGCGGGAGCGTGCCGGCGCCGCCGACCTCGATCACCCGATCCACCCCCTCGCCGCCCGTCAGGCGCAGCACCTCCTCGTGCCACTCCGGCTGCTGCCGGTAGTCGATCGTGTCGGTCACGCCGAGCGCGCGCAGGCGCTCGATCTTCGCCGCGCTGGACGACGTGGCGATGACGCGCAGCCCCGCGGCGCGCGCGAGCTGCGCGGCGAAGATCGACACACCGCCGGTCCCCTGGACGAGGACGGTGGCGCCGGGCGCGGGGCGCGGCCACGACTCGAAGAGCGCGGACCACGCGGTCACGGCGGCGCACGGGAGCGTCGCCGCCTCGTCGAAGCCGAGGTGCGCGGGCGCGGGGAGGAGCCCGTCCTCGGCGAAGACCACGAGCTCGGCGAGGACGCCGTCGCTCTGGCCGGCGCCGAGCTGCGCGGCGCGGTACGCCTGGCGGAACGGCCCCGACGCCCACGTCGGGAAGTACGTCGAGACCACGCGGTCCCCGGTCTTCCAGCGGCGCACGCCGGCGCCGACCCCGACGACCTCGCCCGCGGCGTCGGCGAGGGGGATGAGGTCGTCCTTGCGCTCGCCGTGGTACAGGCCGCGCGCGACCATGAGGTCACGGTAGTTGATCGACGCGGCGCGGATGCGCACGAGCACCTGTCCCGGACCGGGCTTGGGCGCGGGGCGCTCGGCGAGCGTCCATGCGTCGGCTTCGGAAGCGTTCTTTCGAATGATGACGGCTTTCATGGCGTGTCCTCCCTGGACACCCCATCCGTAGATCCATTCCGCCGGGCGCAGTAGTCCGCGCGAGGGAACGTCACCTGTGCTATTTCGGCACAGATCATGATCTCGTTAGCCGCGATCGAGCTGCTCGTCGCCACCGTCGAGACCGGGAGCTTCTCTCGCGCGGCGCGCCGGCTCGGCGTCACGCCTTCGGCGGTGAGCCGGCGCGTGATGCGCCTCGAGCGAGAGCTCGGCGTGGCGCTCCTCTCGCGCACGACGCGCTCGCTCCGCCTGACGGACGACGGGCAGGCCTTCTATGCGCGGTGCGTGCGCATCGTCGAGGAGCTCGGGGAGGCGACCGAGGCGCTCGCGCGCGCCAGCACGAAGCCGGTGGGGCTCCTGCGCGTCGACGCGCCGGTGACGCTCGGACGAGAGGTGATCGCGCCGAGCCTGCCGCGCTTCTCGGCGCGCACTCCCGACGTCCGGGTCCACCTGACGCTGCACGATCAGCAGGTCGACCCCGTGGCCGAGGGGCTCGACCTGCTCGTGCGCATCGGCCAGCTCGGCGACTCGAGCCTGGTGGCGCGCCGGCTCGGCGCGAGCCGCATCGTCCACTGCGCGGCGCCGTCGTACATCGCGCGGCGCGGCGCGCCAAGGGCGCCGGCCGATCTCGCGCGCCACGACTGTGTCGGTTACTTGCGCGATGGGCGGCCGGATCCATTTCGCTTCCTGACGGGGGACGGGGATGCCGTGCTCGATGTGCCCATCTCCGGACCGTTCCACGCGAACGACGCGGATGTCCTGAAGCGCCTCGCGATCGCGGGGAGCGGGATCGTGGCGATGTTCGATTTCCTCGTGAAGGACGCGCTGGCCGAGGGGACGCTCGTGACCGTGCTGGAGGAGGCTCGGACGATGAGCTGGCCGATTCACGCGCTCTACCCGAAGAATCGGCATTTGCTGCCGAAGGTCCGGGTGTTCGTCGATTTTCTCGCGGAGGTCTTCGCGCCGTCGGGGGCGCGGCGCGGGGGAGAGCGCCGGCGCGGCGCGCGGCGTGGGTGAGGCGCTCATCGATGGCCGACGGCTGGCGACCGCGCCATGGACCTTCGTGCCGAGATCGCGGTACGTTCTCCCTGGGGCGCGCCATCCGCGTCCGTCACGGGAAACAGCGGGGAGGTTGTACGATGAGCAAGTTATTGACGGCGGCCGAGGCGATCGAGGCAGCAAGATACAATGACGCCCGCGCGCTCGACCTGCTGGTCATGCTGCGGAGCTTCTTCGGCGTCGACCAGCAGGAGAGCACGCGCAGCTACACCGAGGCGCTCGTGCTGCGCATCGCGTGGTTCCAGCGGCGCCTGGGCCTCTCCGTCGACGGCAAAATAGGACCGACGACGCACCCGCTCCTCCTCGAACAGCTCGGCGCCGCCGACGCGGGCCCGCTCTGGCCAGCCGAGGACGCGCCGCCGGAGGCCCGGCTCGCGCACTACACGATGCTGTGCAAGCTGGCGGGGCACGACCCCACGGGATCGAGGACGACCTTGCTCGGCCTGCGCGGCGTCCGGCTCTTCGGCCTGCGCACCCATATCGTGAGGAGCCGGAGCGAGTACGACGACGCGTTCGTGCTGCTGAGCTTCCAGGGCGACGAGAAGGTGTACGAGTTCCGCGGCGCGACGCACCCGTACCAGACGACCTCGAAGGCCTCTCCGGACGTCGACGGTGATGGCCGTCCCGACGTCGGGATGCTGAGGCCGGGGCACTATCATGTCGAGGCGCTGTCCGACCTCTACAAGGGTCACCCGGCGCTCGTGGTCCTCCGCCCCTCGGGGGTGAACCGCGGGCGGCTCCCCGCATACCGTGACACGAACCACGACGGCCTCTTCGACGAGGCCGAGATGCGCGCGGCCGAGACGGCCACTTCCGGAGGGCAGGTGTCGGAGGGGATCGGGGCGTGGATGGATCAGGTCCTCTTTCATCCGGGCCTCGGATTCAGCTCGATCGGCTGTCAGACCGCACGCTCCGAGGACATCAGGAAGCTCCACGCGCTGGGGAAATTCGAGTACCTGCTCGTCAACGCGGTGGACGTGCTCGCCCTCATGAAGCAGATGCGATGAATGCGCCCCGGGGGCTGACGATCGAGTCGCGCCCCGCGCCTCAGCGTGACAGGCGCGCCGCCAGGTAGCGGCGCATGGACATCGGCGCTCGGCCGAGCAGGCGCTCCAGCGCCGGATCCACGGCGGCGAACTCGCGCTCCCGGCTCGCCGCGAACAGGCCGACGAGCAAGTCCGCCCGGTGCTCGGGGACGCCGTGAGACACCATGTCCGCTCGGAACGCTCGATCGCTGACGGTTTCTCGCGTGATCGAGCGCCCGAGGAGCTCCGAGGCGATCGCGGCGATCTCCGCGAGGTCGAGGGCCGCGGAGGCGGTGAGCGGCGGGGTCAGCCCTTCGAGGCGCGCCTCGTCCGTCAGCGCGATCACCGCCGCGTCGGCCAGGTCGCCGTGCTCGGTCCACGAGACCGGGCCGTCCTCGGGCGCGACGAGCTTGCCGGTCTCGAGCGCCCGCTCGAGGAGCATGAGCCCGGACGCGGCATAGAACCCGTTGCGGAGCGAGGTGAAGGCGACCCCCGACCTCTGCAGCAAGGCCTCGGTGGCCGCGTGGTCGCGCATGGGCGCGAAGCGGGACGCCGGGTTCGAGCCCATGTGGCTCGTGTAGAGGACGCGGCGGGCGCCCGCCGCGCGCGCCGCCTCGATCGCGCCTCCGTGCTGGCGCACCGCGTCCTCGCCGGCGCGGTCGATGGAGACGATCAGGACGTGCGAGGCGCCTTCGAAGGCGTGGCGCAGGCTCGCGGGGTCCTCGAAGGTCCCCCGACGCACGCGGACGCCGCGCTGGGCGAGCGCGCTGGCCTGCTCCGGGTCGCGCACGCTGACGCCGAGCCGAGCGGCGGGCACGCGCTGAAGGAGCTTCTCCGTGATGGCTCGGCCGAGCTGACCGTTGGCTCCAGTGACGATGATCATGACAGACCTCCTGCCGCGTCGGGCGCAGCGACCGTGCGCGATCGTCCCGAGGACCACGCGGCTCTCCGTGCGCCGCGCGGCCCGTGACGATGGCGCTCTTCACGGGGTCGAACCTAGCGCTGGCCGCCGGAGCGCATTAGTGTGCTTGGAGGGAAGGAACTGTTGCCGTGGACGCACAGATCGATCTGGACCTCAACGACGCCGCGCTCCTCGTGCGGGTCGTCCGGACGCGCAGCTTCTCGGCCGCCGCCCGCGAGCGCGGGGTGCCGGTCTCCACGGTGAGCCGGCGCATCGCGCGGCTCGAGTCCGCGCTCGGCGTCCGGCTCCTCGAGCGAACGACGCGGCGGCTGCAGCTCACCGACGCCGGGCGCGCGTACTTCGGCCACGCCGAGCGGGCGATCGACGATCTCACGCAGGGCACGCATCACGTCCGCGAGCTCCAGAGCGAGCCGCGCGGGCGCGTGCGGATCGTGGCGCCGGTCTCGCTCGGCGCCGCGGTGGCGAGCGCCGTCTGCACCTACCTCGCGAAGCATCCCCGCGTGTCGGTCGACCTCGAGATCGACTCGCGGCGGCTCGACCTCCTCGCCGGGAGCTTCGACGTCGCGATCGTCCCGGGCAAGGTGGACGACACCACCGACTTCGTGGCGCGAGAGCTGTGGCGGGCGACGCGGAAGCTGCTGGTTGCGAGCCCGCGCTACCTCGAGGCGCGGGGCGTTCCCCAGCGGGTCGAGGACCTCGCGCGCCACGATTGCATCGCGCTGCACGCGACCGAGGGAATGGCCACGTGGACGCTCGGGCAAGGGCGCCGGAGGCGGCGCTTCGCCTTCGAGCCCCGCTTCTATGTGAGCGAGTCCTCCGCCGCCCACCGCGCGACGCTCGCGGGCATCGGCATCGCGATGCTCCCGGAGGTGTTCTGCGCCGAGGACGTGGCCGCGAAGCGCCTCGTCCGCGTCCTCAAGGGCTACGAGGCCGAGGCCGGGGGCGTCAGCCTCGTCTATCGCGCGCATCGGGCCCTGACGGCCGCCGTCCGGACCTGCGTCGACCACCTCCTCGGGGAGCTGCCGGCGACCGATCCGGCGCGCGCCGGCCGCGGCCGCGGCGAGTAGGTCGCCGGCGGGCGCTCACTGGATGCCTTCAGCCGCGAGCGCCGCGCGCACGGCCGGCCGCTCGGAGAGCCGCTCGAGGTACGCGCCGAGCGCGCCGGGCAGCTCGACCCGCAGCAGGTACCGATACGTCCTCAGGGCGAAGTACGCGTACGCGTCGAGGATGGTGAACCCGTCCCCGTGGAAGAACGGCCGATCGCCGAGGTCCTCGGCGAGCAGCGCGACGCGAGCGCCGAGGCGCTGCGCGGCCCAGCGCTTCGACTCCTCGCTCACGTTGGGCATCAGGGTGAACGGCGCGAAGCCCTTGTGCAGCTCGGTGGCGATGAACTGCAGGCGCTCGTCGAAGCGGACCCGCACGAGATCGCCGCGCGGCGGGGCGAGCCTGGCCTCCGGCCACCGGTCGGCGATGTAGTGCAAGAGGACCGCTGTCTCGGTCAGCAGGGCGCCGTCGGGGAGCAGCAGCGCGGGCACGTAGCCCTTGGGGTTCAAGCGCGCGAAGTTGTCGCCGCTCGCCGTCGTCTTGGTCCTCAGATCGACGCGCGCGAGCTCGAACGGCGCGCCGGCTTCGCGCAGAGCGACGTGCGGCGCGAGCGAGCATACCCCGGGAGTGTAGAACAGCTTCATCGTCTCGGTCATGCCCGGAGTCTAGGGAGCGGCTGGGTATTGAACAATGCACGCAGATTGATCACTCTGTCCATCGCCATGAACAACCGCCCCGACTTCGCTGCCATCGAGGCCTTCGCCCGCGTCGCCGAGGCCGGCACCTTCCGCGCCGCCGCCCTCGCCCTGTCCGCGCCGGTGTCGACCGTCAGCGTGCAGGTCAGCCGCCTCGAGCGGCGCCTCGGCGCCCGGCTGTTCGAGCGCACGACGCGGCGCGTCCGCCTGACCGAGGAGGGGCGCGCGTACCTCGAGCAGGTGCGCGCCGGGCTCGACGCGATCGCCGAGGCGGAGCGCGCGGTGTCGTCGCGCAGCAACGAGGCCCAGGGGCGCCTGCGGGTCGCCGCGCCGGTCGAGTTCGGGCAGGCGGTGCTCGGGCGCGTGCTCGGGCGCTTCGCCAAGGAGCACCCGGGCGTCGCCGTCGAGGTCGAGCTGACCTCCGAGCGCGTCGAGCCGGTGCGCGACGGCTTCGACCTCGTGATCGAGGCCGATCCGTGCGACAGCGCGTCGCTCGTCGCGCGCAAGCTCGGCGCACCGTCGCGGCGCCGGCTCGTCGCCAGCGCGGACTACCTCGCGCTCCGCGGCGCCCCGGCGCACCCGCGCGAGCTGGCGCGGCACGCGTGCCTGGTGATGGGCACCCGGCGCGAGGCGGCGACGTGGCGCTTCACCCGAGGAAGCGCGAAGCTGTCGATCGTGCACCGCCAGGCGACCGCGAACAGCTGGGCGCTCGTGCGCGACCTCGCCGTCGCCGGCTGCGGGATCGGCTGCCTGCCGGATTACCTCGCAGCGCCCGCGATCTCCGAAGGCAAGGTCGAGGAGGTGCTTGCGGCGTACGCGATGCCCGCCGAGCAGATGTACGCCGTGTATGCCCGCGGCCGGCACGTGCCGGCGCGCCTGAGCAGCTTCGTCGCGGCGCTGCGGAGCTTCCTCGAGGTGTGGCCCGGCTGTCTGCCGAGGCCGGCTCCGCGCACGTCCGCCGCCTGCGAGCTTCGCGAGGCCCGGCGTTGAGCGCGCGCATCATCCTGGTTCGGCACGGCCGCTCGGCGCACGTCCACACCGGCTGGATCGACGCCGCCGGGTTCCAGCGCTGGCGCGACGCCTACGACGCCGCGGGCCTTTTGCCCGGGGAGAGGCCGCCGCCGGCGCTCCGGGCGCTGGCGATGCAGGCGGGCGCGGTGGTGGCGAGCGACCTGCCGCGCGCCCGCGCCTCGGCCGAGCTGCTCCTCCCCGGCGGCGAGATCGCCACGTCGGCGCTGCTGCGCGAGCTGGAGCAGCCGGCGCTGCCGCTGGGCAACGCGCGGGTGCCGCTCGCCGTCTGGGCGCTCGCGATCGGCCTCCGGAAGGCCTACGGGGCGCTCCGCGCCGAGCCGCCGCCCGCGGCGCAGCAGCGCCAGGCCGCCGAGGCGGCCGAGTGGTTGATCGGGCTCGCGGTCCAGCGCGGCAGCGTGCTCGCGGTCACCCACGGCTGGCTGCGCGAGCTGCTGTCGCAGGCGCTGGCGGAGCGCCGGTGGCGGCGCGAGCACATGTCGGGGCGCTACGCCCACTGGAGCGCGTGGACGCTGACCGACGGGCGTCGATCCGGATCGTGAATGCACGCCCGGCGGGCCCAGAGCGGCCCATGAGCTGAAGCTGACGGAAAAGCGAAGAGCTTCGAAACGCCATGGCGCCAAGGACGCCAAGACAAGACAAGCTCTTGCGTCCTTGGCGTCCTTGGCGGTTCATCTCTCGCCGGCTCCTCGCAAGAGCGTAACCTTGGCGCTCACACGACGCGGGGGCGCGGCGTCTCGGGCCTCCGGTCGGGATCCGGGAGGGAACCATGGCACGTACGATGTTCTGTGCGCTCTTCACCGCAGTGACGCTCGCGATCGGGTGCGCCGCCGGAAACGAGGCCTCGACGCCCAAGGCGGCCGCGACCCAGGGCGGGCTGCAGTTGCCGGCGGGAGCGAGGTTCGTGGATCTCACGTACTCCTTCGACGACAGGACGATTTACTGGCCGACGGCCGCCACGGGCTTCGTGCTGAATCGGGTGCACCACGGCCTCACCGAGGGTGGGTACTTCTACGCGTCGAACGACTTCTGCGCGCCGGAGCACGGCGGGACGCACCTCGACGCGCCCATCCATTTCGCGGAGGGCAAGAGCACCGCGGACGCTTTGCCGATCTCGCGCCTCGTCGCGCCGGCCGCTGTCGTGGACGTGTCGGCAGCCGCCGCGAAGAACGCCGATTACCGCGTGACGAGCGCCGACATCGAGGCTTTCGAGCGGGAACACGGCGCCATCGCGCCCGGGACCGTCGTGCTGATCCGCACCGGATGGGGGAGCCGCTGGCCCGATCGGAAGCGCTACCTCGGCGACGACAGGCGCGGCGACGCGTCCAACCTGCACTTTCCCGGCATCGGCGAGGACGCTGCGCGCGCCCTCGTCGCGCGGAAGGTGGCCTCGGTCGGCATCGACACGGCGAGCGTCGACCACGGGCCGTCGAAGGACTTCATCGCGCACCGGGTGCTCCTCGGCGCCGACATCCCCGCCTTCGAGAACGTCGCCTCGCTCGAGGCGCTGCCGGCGCGCGGCGCGCTCGTGGTCGCGCTGCCCATGAAGATCCGCGGCGGCTCGGGGGGACCGCTGCGGATCATCGCCCTTCTGCCGCGGTAGCGCCGGCGCCGAGGCGGGAACGCCTCAATGCTTCTTCTTGCAGCCCCCGTAGCGCTCCACGCTCGCGAGCGTCGGCGGGTTGACGAAGTTCGTCGCGTCATACCCGCCCGTGATGAGCACCGAGCCGTCTTGCAGCGTCGTCGCCGTGTGGAAGCCTCTCTGGATCGGATCGTCGATCACGGTCCACGTATTGTTTGCCTCCTTGTAGATCTCCGCGCCCTCGCTGCCGACGGCCATCACGCGCCCGTGGTCCATGGTCGCCACCGCGGATGCCCAGGTGTGGCGGAAGTTCGGCGGCGGGGTCGACGTCCACGTGTCACTCGCGGGATCGTAGATCTCGGCGGTCTCGCCGGCGTCGACGAGGACCACGATCTCCTCCTCGGTGCCGCCGTAGATCCTCCCGCCGCCGCCCACCACCAGCACGCGCCCGCTCGGCAGCAGCGTGGCCGTGTGCTGCATGCGGGGCAGGTTCGTCGGCGCCGCCGCCGTCCACGCGCCCGTGGCCGGATCGTAGATCTCCACGCTGGTGCGACCTGCGGGCATCTCGTTGCCGTTCAACGTGTAGCCGCCGACGACGAGCACGCGCCCGTCCTGGAGCAGCGTCGCCGTGTGCAGGTGGCGGGTGACCGACATCGACCCTGCGCTGGACCAGGTGTTCGTCGCAGGATCGTAGAGCACCGCCTCCTTCAGCACGCTGTCGTCGTCGCTGCCGCCCGTGCGCAGCACCAATCCGCTCGGCAACGGGGTCAGCGCCGTCTGGGCGAACTCCCAGCCACGGGCCGCCTCGGCGGGCGTCAGCGGCACGCTCGTCGTCGCGCCCGTGCTCGGATCGTAGACGAGCCCACCCGGGCTGAAGAGCACCCTGCCGTCCTGCAGGAGCGCCGCGCCCACCTGGTACATCGGGTAGGGCAGCGCGTCGCCGGTCGTCCACGTATCCGTGGCAGGATTGTAGAAGTCGACCGTCGTGGGGTAGGGGTAGTCGCCGCTGCCGCCGGCGACCATCAGCCGGCCGTCCGGCAGGAGCAGCGCGATGTGACGCTCGCGCGCCTGGGGCAGCGGCGCCACAGACGACCACTCCTCGTGGACACCGACGTGGCGGCGGCACTTCTTCTTCGCGTGCTTCGCGTGGTGGCCGGCCTTCGGCGCCGCGCGTGCCTCGAGCGCCGCCTCCTCGAACGCATCATCCGCCAAGGCCACCGGCTCCGCCGCAGGGCCGCACCCGGCGGCGGCGAGCGCAGCGAGGGAAAGGCAGGCGACCAGACCACGATGGCGACGACCGGTGGTAGACATGGTAGGACCTCGTCAGGAGTTGGGGGAGGGTGAAGCCGTCCCGTGCGGGGACCGCCACGAGCGCAACCGACGATCCTACCAGACGGCCGCGCGGGGGAGCACCCACAACTCCAAAACACCCTCGGAACTGACGATCGTGTGGATCGACGACGACGGCGTGATCCGCGTGCGATCCAAGGGGATCGGCGTCCTCGCGAGCGGCAGCTCGGGAACCGTGATCGACGAGGACATCGTGAAGCGCACCGCCCGCGGATGGAGGATCGCCGAACGCAAGGTCAGGAGGAAGGCGAGCGCTCCCTGACACAGGCGCCGAGCCGCGGTCAGCGCGGGCCCGCCCGACGAGCTCTCGTGGGACAGCTCACGCGGGCGCCGTGGCAGGCCGCCGCTGCGCACCCATCGCGGTCGAGCGCCCCGCGCGGGTCCTTTTGTTTTGACATCGGCCATGTTAACGTTAACATCAGGGTCTCCGGCGCGGATCCTTGCTCAATCAGGTGCGTGAGCCCGCCCGCCCTGGGCGGCGAAACCTCGCAGATCCCCGACCGGCTAGGTCCAACATGAAGCGGCGAGAACTCTCTTTCTTGGGAGCGCAGTCTCTGGCGCTCGTCATCGCTGGTCTCTGGCTCACGGCTTGCGACTCGTCGGGCCAGGCGTCGAGCGGCGCCGGCAGCGCGGGAGGCGGCGGTGGACAGGCCGAAGGCGGCGGTGGACAGGCAGGAACTGGCACCGCCACGACCGGCAGCACCAGCAGCGTCGCCACGACCGGCAGCTCCGCCACGACCGGCGGCACCGGCGGCGGCACGGGCGGGACGATCGATCCCGGGGAGGGCGGCGGCGGGATCGGCGGCGGTGGCGGCGCGGACGACGCGCCACCCCCGACGGAGTTCGACAATCCCATCATCAAGTACGACGCGCCAGATCCGACGAGCGGTCCTGGAGACCCCATTTTTACCGCGGATGCCGCCGCGATGGTCTGGAACAACAAGGTCTACCTGTATACCGGCCATGACGAGCAGGCCGAGGGGGCGAGCGGTTATCGCATGTTCGACTACCGGCTCTGGACCTCGTCCGACATGGTCCGCTGGGAGAACAAGGGCGCGGTGATGCGCTACGATGTGTTCTCCTGGGCTCGCGGCGGCGAGTCGACGGGCAACGCCAATGCGGGGCAGGTGGTCCATCGCGACGACAAGGACGGCAACGCGAAGTTCTATTTCTACGCACCGGTGGAGGGCGGCCAGTCCGGCTACGGGATCTCGATCGGCGTCGCGGTCGCGGACAAGCCGGAAGGACCATTCAAGGACGCACGTGGAGTCCCGCTCATCTTCTTGGCCGACACCCAGGGCACGGCAGAGCATTCGTGGCGCAACCTCGACCCGACGGTCCTCGTCGACGACGACGGCCGGGTCTACATGTACTGGGGAAATAAAGTCCTGTACTGGGTCGAGCTCGAACAGGATATGATCCACCTGAAGGGGGAGACCTACACCACCGACGGCAGCGGAAAGATGCAGAACCGCAGCCTCGGCAGCGCCCAGATCCATGTGCTCAAGGACATCCCCAGCTACACCGAGGCGCCGTTCCTCTCCAAGCACGGCAGCCTCTATTACTTGACGTACGCTTCCGGGTTCCCGGAGACCATCTCCTACGCCACCAGCACATCGCCGGAAGGGCCGTGGCAACCTCGGGGCGTCATCCTGGACCGGGTGCCGAACAGCGACACCATTCACCAGTCGCTCTTCGACTTCAAGGGGGCCAGCTACCTCACGTACCACAACGCCGGGCTGCCGACCGGCGGCAGCTACCGGCGATCGACATGCGTGGATCGCGCCTACTTCAACGACGACGGGACCCTCAAGAAGATCGTTCCGACGCACAAGTGATCGGTCGCGAGCGCGTCGCGTCGCATCCGGCGTCCCGGTCGTCCTGAAGGGGCACCTCGTGCGGCGCGCTTGACAGCGGCGAGAGCTCCGGCGTCTCGTACGCCCCGCAGCGCGGGGCGTGGATCGTGTGCCCCGGGCGCGCTGCTGCAGGAGGTCGCATGATTCGACGGATCTGGCACGGCTGGACAACCCCCGAGAACGCAGACACCTACGAGGCCCTGCTCACGTCGGAGATCTTCCCCGGGATCCTGGCGAAGCAGGTGCGAGGCTTCCGCGGCATCGAGCTGCTCCGGCGCCCGCTCGGGGACGAGGTCGAGTTCGTCACCATCATGGGGTTCGACGCGATCGAGGCCGTGAAGGCGTTCGCCGGCGAGGACTACGAGACCGCGTACGTGCCAGCCAAGGCGCGACAGGTCCTCGCCCGCTTCGACGCCCGATCGCAGCACTACGAGGTCCGCGAGACGCGCGTGAGCGAGGACCCGTGAGCCAGCGCGAGCAGCGCCGGCGAACCGTGATCCCTGCGTGACCCCTCCCGGCAAGCGTGACGCCGGCGGCCACCCCCCGACCCGCTACGCCACCACGCCCGCCCGCTCCATCGCCCCCCGCGCGCTCGCCACCGCCGCGAACCGCTGCGCCAGGTACTCCGCCACCCGCGCGTGCTGGCTGAACACCGCGTTGAACCGGAGGTGCGGATCGCCCGCCCCGTCCGCCATGAACGTCGCCCCGCGCGCCAGCAGGATCTTGTTGAGATAGGCGTCCTTCACCAGCTCGTCGACGTCCACGCCGCGCGGCACCGCGCCCCAGAGGAACAGCCCGCCCTCGCCCGGATGGTCGAGCAGCACGCCGGCGTCGCGCAGCCGGCGCGCCGCCGCGTTCCGCGCCGCGCCGAGCTTCTGCTGCAGCCGGTCGATGTGCTTGCGCCACCTGCCGGCCGACAGCACCTCCAGCAGCACGAGCTCGTTCAGCGCGGCGGTCGTCAGCACCGAGTAGATCTTCTCGCGCAGGAGCGGCTTCAGCCGCCCCGGCTCGGCCGCGATGTAGCCCAGGCGCAGCGCCGGGCTCAGCGCCTTGCAGAAGCTCGAATAATAGACGACCCCGTCCAGCCCCGAGAGCTGCGCCAGCCGCGTCGGGTGCCCGGGGTGGAAGTGACCGTGCACGTCGTCCTCGGCGATGAGCACGCCGTGCTGGTGCGCGATCAGCAGCACGCGGTGCAGGTTGGCGGCGCTCGAGCCCCACCCGGTCGGGTTGTGCAGCACGCTCTGGAGGAACATCAGCTTGGGCCGGTGCTCGCGGCACGCGGCCTCCAGCGCCTCGAGGTCCACGCCGTCGGGCCTCCGCGCCACCGGCACGATGCGGTAGCCCGCCTGCCGCAGGCGGCCGAATATCAGGAAATAACCGGGGTTTTCCACGAGCACCGCGTCGCCCGGCTGGAGGGTGCTCCGGCAGATCAGGTCGATGGCGTGCGTGCCGCCCCAGGTGGTGAGCACGCGGCCCGCGTCGGCCGGGATGCCCTGCGCGCGCAGCAGCGTCGCGATCCGCTCGCGCAGCGCGGGCAGCCCCTGCGGCGGGCAGCGCGCCGCCATGCCGGCGTCGCTCCGGGCGAGCGCGCGCTGGAGCACCGTCGCGGGGATGGCGTCGCTCAGCCAGCTCGCCGGAAGGGCGCCGCTGCTCGCCAGCAGCACGCCGGCGCGCTGGTCGTTCGACTGCTGCGCCAGCCACACCGGCTCCTGCTCCTCCCCGGCCTCGAGCCACGCCTCGCTCGGCATCGGCGACGCCGCCTCGCACACGAAGTATCCGGCGGTGCCGCGCGATTCGACGAGCCCGGCCGCCGCCAGCCGATCGTAGGCCGCAACCACGGTGTTGGGGCTCACGCCCAGCTGACCGGACAGCTGGCGGATCGACGTCAGCCGCGCGCCGGGCGGCAGCCGCGCGCCCTCGATTAGCGCGCGCAGCCGCGCCTCGATCTGGTCGGCCAGGGGAACGGCGGAGTCGCGGTCGAGCGAGAACATGGGTCAGCGCAGGAACAGGAGCGCCAGCACCGCCAGCGCGCCGGCCATGATGCCATTGAACACCCGCTGCCGTCGCGGATCGGTCAGAAATCGCCGGAGCGCCACGCCGAACAGCGCCCACGCCGAGATGCACGGGAAGATGACGACGAGGCCGACGGCCGACACGAGCAGCGCGCCGCTCGCCGCGCCCATGCCCGCCGGCATGAACACCGAGGCCACCGTGATCGCCTTGACCCAGCTCTTCGGGTTGACGGCCTGGAACATCGCCCCCTGCGCGAACGACAGCGGCCGCGGCACCTCGGCGCCCTTGAGGGCGGCGCCGCCGGTCAGCCGCCACGCCAGCACGAGCAGGTACAGCGCGCCGGTCACGCGCAGCACGCCGTGGAGCGCCGGGTACGCGGTGAACAGCGCGCCCAGGCCGAGGCACACGACGAACGTCTGGACCGCGCCGCCCACGCTGATGCCCAGCATATGCGGCAGCGTCCCGCGGTAGCCGAAGTTGGCGCCCGAGGCGGTGAGCATCATGTTGTTCGGTCCGGGGGTGCTGGACATCACGAAGCAATAGGTCGCAAGGGGCACGAGCTCGGTCATCGCGGGTCGCTCCGGTCAGGGATGGGCCAGAGCGTAAGAAGGCGGCGCTCGCCGGTGAAGGCACAGGGGCCGCGCCGCGCGAAAGCACTGTGTCAGTCGTGAGACCGGTACAGCGCCGATCCCGACGCGCTCGCCTGCGCGAGGTCCTTGGTGGTGAGCGAGCTCGAGACGGCGGGCGCGTGACCGCCGCCTCGCCGCGCGTTCTGCGCCTCCGCCGTCACCCCGGGCCCAGCTCCGCCGGCAGCCCGAAGACCGGGAACACCTCGCGGATCATGAAGTGATCGATGCTCGCGACGGCCCCCGCGCGCACGGTGAGCACCTGGATCGCGTGCAGCGTGAGCGGCTGTCCGGGCGCGAGCCGCCGGTAGAGCGCGAACGCAGGCTGGCCGTTCGCCGCCGTGCGGACCGCCCGCTGCGCGGCGCATCGGAAGGTCGCGAAGCGGGCCCGGAAGAAGGCCTCGTTCGCCGCCCGCCCGGCGATCCACGTCGGCGACGGCGGCATCGCCGTCCGTACGTCGTCGTGGAGCAACGCCACCAGCGCGCCGACGTCGGCGTCCTCGAACGCGCGCACGTACCGCGCCAGCAGCGCCTCGTCCACCTCGGTCGCGGCCTCCGCGAACGCCGACGCGCCCCGGCCGCCGAGCTTCTCCTCGACCGTCCGGCGCGCGCGAAAGAGCGCGCTGTTCGCCGCCGAGAGGCCGATCCCCAGCGCGCCCGCGGTCTCTTCGGCCGAGAGGCCGACCACGTCGCGCAGGAGGAGCGTCGCGCGCTGCACCGGCGACAGGATCGAGAGCGCCGCGACGAACGCGAGGGCGACGCTCTCCTTCAGCGTGTACCTGGCCGCGGGGCCGGCCTCGTCCGCACCCTCGAGCCACACGTCCGGCGCCGGCTCGATCCACTCCGGCTCCTCGCTCGCCGGCGCGACGGGGGCGTGCGGATCGGCCGCCGGGCGCGCGTCCGCAGGGTGCGCTCGCTTGGGCCGGCGCTTCAGCTCGTCCAGGCAAGCGTTCGTCGCGATCCGGTAGAGCCACGGCCGGAGCAGCGCCCCGTCCTCGAGGCTGTCCCGGGCGCGCCACGCGCGGAGCAGCGTCTCCTGCACGAGGTCGTCGCTGTCGTGCGAGGAGCCGAGCATCCGATAACAGTGGAGGCGGAGCGGGCCGCGGAGCGGCGCGATCGCCTCGAGGAACGACGGATCGATCTCGTGGGGCATGGCTCTTCCGGGGGCGCGCTGAAGCCTACTGCATGCTCGCCAGACCGTCCGCGTACGCGCGCTGTACGCTGCTTCGCGCGACCATGCGCTCGAGCCAGGCGACAACCCGCCGGTGCGGGGCGAGATCGAGGCCGTAGGTCGGCGTGAGGTGGTAATGCGCGGCGAGCGCGAAGTCGGCCAGCGACAGGCGCCCGGTGACGTACTCCTTGCCGTCCAGCGCGGCGTCGAGCACCGCCGTGCACTGCGCGAACTCGGCCGTGCCGGCGTCGATCGCGGCCTGGTCGGGCGCGCCTTGCCCCGTGAGCTTCTTCACGACGCGCTCGAAGGCCACCTTCGCGGTCGCCGGGCTGAGATAGGCGAGCTGCCACGACAGCCATCGATCGACGTCCGCCTGCTCGCGGGCGCCGGCCGGCACGAGCGACGTTCCCTGCTTCGCGGCGAGGTAGCGGATGATGGCGTTCGACTCCCACAGGACGAAGTCCCCGTCCTCGAGGACCGGCACCCGGCCGTTCGGGTTCTTCGCGAGGAACGCGGGCGCGCGCGACGCGCCCTTGAGGATATCGACGTGCACGTGCTCCAGCGCGATGCCGAGCTCGTAGGCGACGGCGCGGACCTTGCGGGAGTTGGGCGAGTAGGCGAAATCATACAGCTTCATCGGGCGCTCCAGGTCGGTGGGGGCATCGATGCCCCTCTTCCCTTCAAGACTGCGCGCCGGTGCGAAACTGTTCGGGGGGCGAGAAAAAAATCGCGGCGGGGGCGGCCCGCGCCCTGTGCGCTCGGGCCACCCCCGCCGGCCCGGGTCACGCGTGCCCGTGGAGGCCGAGCAGGCAAGCCAGGACGCCCGCTCAGTCGCAGCCCCCGACGCTCCACATGCCCGGCGCCTCCACGTGGAGCGTGACGACCTCGCCCTTGTCGAACCCGAGCGCCTCGTGCGCGCCCGTGGTGCGGTATCCGAGGAAGATCTGCTCGTCCCCGAAGTCCACGAGCTGCTTCTGCGCGCGGCCGTGGATCTCGTGCTCCGCCACCGAGGCGGTGATCGCGTTGCAGGCGAAGGGCACGTAGCTCACGTGCGCGAGCATGATCGGCCCCGCCGCGTTGAAGCCCGTGATCGAGAGGCCGGTGAACTGCCCGTCCGCGTCGTCGCTGCTCGGATCGGTGAGCGGCGTGAAGGTCCGGCCGCCCTCCGCGTTGTAGAGGTTGGCGAGGGAGCTCGGCGAGCTCGGGTTGTCCGCCATGAAGGCGACCTTCCCGGCGCTCGCCTTCCTGGCCTCGTCGATGCGGTAAATCCCCACGCCGCCGGAGACATCCTCGAAGTCGAACCAGCGCTGCAGGCCGCGGTCGTAGCCCTCGTTCTGCCGGTTCTCGACCAGGAAGTACTGGTCCGGATCCGAGGTCTCGATCTTGTAAATCGTCGGAGCGACGCTCTGCCCGAAGAGCTCCGCGCCGGCCGACTGGACGATGGGAATGTCGTGCGCCGGCGCCCCGGGCTCGATCACGGTCGGCGCGAGGAATCCGGCCTTGAGCCGGCTCCAGGCGCCCATCGCCACGGGCACCGAGCCGGCGGGCGCCCCCTCCGTGCTCCCCCAGCTCCCGCTCGCCATCACGCACCACGCCCCGACCGGGGTCGGGCCCTTGTAGAGATCCGGCAGCCCGATCGCCGCGTGCCCGAGCTCGTGGACGATGACGCCCACGGTGGCCGGCATCGTGGTGGGCACGCCGCGGATCTTGTGGACCTGCCGCTCGCCGATCGCGGCGTAGCCGGGGAGGACCTTCCCGTCGAGCGTGATCGGCGCCTCAAAGGGCTTCGCGTGCGCCCACACGGACGGTGTCTTGCTGCCGTTCGAGGTCTCGTAGCCGGCCACGACGAAGAGCACGTTGAGCTCGTCGCCGCGGACCTTGCCGTCGGCGTTGACGTCGTACGAGGCGAAGTCGACGAACGGGTTCGCCATCACCAGCGCCTCCTTCAGGTAAGGCTCGAGGAGCGCGAAGTCCTTCTTGCTGTTCGGGTGCGCGAACGGCAGCTTGATCCGGACGATGCCGTCGTTCGCCGTGCCCTGCGTCTCCCGCGCGCGGGTGAACGAGAACTTCCCGCGCGACATGTCGGCGTAATAGTGGTTCACCGAGCCCGGGAGGCTCCCGTACAGGGTCTGCTTCCAATGCGCGATGTCGGTCTCGAAGTTGCCGGTGAACGCGCCCGGCAGGGCGATCCCGCCCCCCTGGGTGAACTCCAGCTGGATGGTGAGCAGCGGGCGCCGGATGGCGGAGGTCGCGGTCAGACCCGCCGCGCGCGGGAGCGCGCCCGCGGCGCGCGGGATCGCCGCCTCCCAGAGGGCGTCGAGCGCCTCGTCGTCGATGCGCGGGAGCAACGCCGGATCCACGGCGCCGCCCTGCGCGCGGAGATCGCGGACCAGCACGCCGGAGGGGACGAGCGCGAGGGCGCCGCTCCTGGTCGAGCCGAGCTCGGCGACCTCGTAGTCGCCCGAGAGGTCGTTGAGCACGACGACGGTGCCGTCCGCCATCCGCAGGTAGTCGAAATGCTCGTCGCCGATCACCTCGGCGCGGAAGGTCGCGCCGGTCGTGTCGAGCGGGACGTCGCGCAGCCCGGGCTCGGCGCTCACCGCCGCCGCCGGGCGGCTCACCGAGACCGCGCTCGCCAGCACCGCGAGCCCGACGAGCCCGAGCCTCGCCCCGCCCCGCGCGCCGAAGATCCCCTGGTGCTCCACCTTGCCCGCGCCGCTGTACCGAGACGTCATGTCCGCATCCTCCTCAATCCGCGTTTCGCCGCGTTCGAGGAGGACGCATCGCAACCGGTGTGCCGCGCTGACGGGCGGCGCGGATCGCCGCGTTTTCAGGCCGATCCGCGCGTCGTGGGCGAGCGCCGCGCCCCGCGCCGACACGCCGCCGGGACAGCTGTCACGCGCGCGCGACGGCGGCTGTCGCGGCGGCATGACAGCGGTCCTCCCGGCGCGCCGGCGTGGCCCCGCGGGCACCGGCGCGGCCCCGCGGGCGCGCTGGTTCCTGATTGACGCGGCTTCCCTCGAGGGCACCATGGCGATCATGGGCGACGATCCCGGGGCGACCTGCACGCTCACGAGCTTCGATCAGGGGCGCTCCCTCCGGCTCCCGGCGCTCTCCGTGACGGTCGCCCTCCCGGACCGGCGCACGCTCACCGCGCCGCTCGAGCTGCGCCCCCTCGTCGTGGGGGCGGGCGCCGACTGCGATCTGGTGCTCGCCGACCCCCGCGCCTCGCGCAGGCACTGCGAGATCCGGTTGACCGAGCAGGGGGTGCTCCTGCGCGATCTGGGCAGCAAGAACGGCACGCTGGTCCGCGACGTCCGCATCCGCGAGGCCTTCCTCCCGCCCGGCGTCCCCGCCACGGTCGGCGGCTCCGAGATCGTCGTCGGCCCCGCGGGCCCCGCGGCGGTCCTGCCGCTCTCGGCCGCGGACGCGTTCGGCGAGGCCGCGGGGCGGAGCCTCCCGATGCGCGCCCTGTTCGCCCGGCTGGAGCGCGCGGCCCCGACCGACGAGACGCTGCTCCTGCTCGGCGAGTCGGGCACCGGCAAGGAGGTGCTGGCGCGGGCGATCCACGCGCGGAGCCGCCGCAAGGACGGCCCCTTCGTGGTCGTGGACTGCGGCGCCATCGCCCCGAACCTGGTGGAGAGCGAGCTCTTCGGCCACGCCCGGGGCGCGTTCACGGGCGCCGCGGCGGCGCGGCCGGGCCTGCTCGAGCAGGCGAGCGGGGGCACGCTCTTCATCGACGAGATCGGCGAGCTCCCGCTCGACCTCCAGCCGAAGCTCCTCCGCGCCATCGAGGGGCGGCAGATCCGGCGCCTCGGGTCGAACGAGTGGATCCCCTTCGACGCGCGCATCGTGGCGGCCACCCACCGGAACCTGCGCGCGAAGGCCCAGGAGGGCTCGTTCCGGGCCGATCTCTACTTCCGGCTGTCGGTGGTCGAGGTCCACGTCCCCGCGCTCCGGGAGCGCAAGGACGACATCCCGCTCCTCGTCGAGCGCTTCCTCGTCGCGCGGGACCCGCCGCGCGCGCTCGCGGATCTGCCGCCGGGCGCGCTCGCGCTGCTCGAAGCCTACGACTGGCCGGGGAACGTGCGCGAGCTCCGGAACACCGTGGCGCGGCTCGTCTTGTTTCCCGAGCTGCTCCACGAGATCGTCGGCGCCGCGCCGCCGGCGCCCCGGGGGCTCGATCCATCCGGCGCGGCGCCCTCCGGCGCGGCTTCCTCCGGCGGGGCGCCCGCCGGCGAGGCGCCCCCGGGGCCCGGGGATGCCCGCCTCCGCAGGCTCCTCGAGCTGCCGCTTCCCGAGGCGCGGGAGGTCGTGCTGGAGGAGCTGGAGCGCGCCTACGTCACCGAGAAGCTCCGCCAGCACGGGGGCAACATCTCGCACGCGGCCGACGCGATGGGCGTCTCCCGCCAGCTCGTCCACCGGCTGATCCAGCGCCACGGCCTCCGCGCCCGATGATCCGGCCCCCCGACGCCGACGAGCCCCGCATCGCGGCCCCGCCGTGGCCGCGGCGCGGGCGCGACGACGCGACCCTCACCGGCCCGGCCCCGCCCGCCGCGCCGGGCGTCCTGCCCGACGGCGCGCCCGGCGCACCCGAGGCCGCGCCCGCGGCGCCCGAGCCCACCCCCGACCTCGGCCTCGGCGAGGAGAGCCGCCGCCCGAGCGCCGCGCCGGACGCGACCTCGCCGATCCCGCCCTCGCTCCACGCCCGCTTCGAGGACTTCCACCTCCTCGGCCGGGGCGGCATGGGCGTCGTCTACCGGGCCCGGGACCTCCGGCTCGGCCGGCGCGTGGCCATCAAGCTCCTCGCCGCGGGCGCGCAGGTCGACGGGAGCTTCCTGCGCGAGGCGCGCTCCCAGGCGCGGCTCCGCCACGAGAACGTCTGCGAGGTCCACGAGGCCGGCGTCGCCGATCACGTGCCGTTCCTCGTGATGCGCTACATCGACGGCCGGTCGCTCCAGGAGGCGCGCGGCGACCTGACCCTCGAGGAGAAGGTGCGCGCGGTCCGGGCCGTCGCCGCGGCGCTCCACGAGGCGCACCGGCTCGGCCTCGTGCACCGCGACGTGAAGCCGAGCAACGTCATGCTCGAGCGCGGCGAGGACGGGGCCTACCGCCCGTACCTCATGGACTTCGGCATCGCGCGCGAGGCCGGGGAGAGCGGGCCCACGCTCACCGGCGCCCTCCTCGGGACCCCCGCGTACATGGCGCCGGAGCAGGCGGCGGGGCGGGTGCGCGCCCTCGACCGGCGGACCGACGTCTACGGCCTCGGCGCGACCCTCTACGCGCTGCTCGCCGGCCGGCCGCCGTTCGTGGGGGGCGCGGTGATGGACGTGCTCCGCCAGGTGCTGGAGGACGACGCGCCGCCGCTCCGGACCCTGGACCGCGACGTCCCTCGGGATCTCGAGGCGGTGGTGATGCGCTGCCTCGAGAAGGAGCCCGGCGCGCGCTACGCGTCGGCGCGGGCGCTCGGGGAGGACCTGCAGCGCTTCCTGGACGGCGATCCGGTGCTCGCGCGCCGCGCCTCCCTCGGCCGCCGCCTCGCCCGGCAGGCGCGGCGGCACCGGGCGGCGGTCGCGGTCGCGGCCGCGCTGGTGGTCGCCGCGCTGGTCGTCGCCGGCGTCTTCGTCCGAGGCCGCCGCGCCGCCGCGGAGCAGGCCACGCTCGGGCGCGAGCTCGGCGAGACCGTGAAGGAGATGGAGCTCTTCCTCCGCGGCGCCCACGGGATGCCGCTCCACGATGTCGAGCGCGAGCGCGACGTGGTCCGCGCCCGGCTCCGGGCCGTGGAGGCCCGCATGGCGCAGGCGGGCGAGGCCGGCCGCGGCCCCGGGGAGTACGCGCTCGGCCGCGGCCTGCTCGCGCTCCAGGAGCCGGCCGCCGCCCTCGAGCACCTCCGCGCCGCCGAGCGGGCCGGGTACCGGTCGCCGGGGCTCGACTACGCCGCCGGGGCGGCGCTCTCCGAGCTCTACCGCCGCGGCCTGGAGGAGACCCGCCGCATCCGCAACCCGGCGCAGCGCGAGGCGCGGATCGCGGCGCTCGAGGCCGAGCTCAAGGCGCCGGCCGTCGCGCACCTCCGCGCGGCGCTCGGCGGCGCCGCCGCGGCCCTCGAGGCGCCCGCGTACGCCGAGGGGCTGCTCGCGCTCGCCGAGGGGCGGCACGAGGCGGCGCTGGAGAAGGCCCGGGAGGCGTTCGCGGGGGCGCCGTGGCTCCACGAGGCGAAGAAGCTGGAGGGCGATGTGCTCTTCGCGATGGGGAGCCGCCACCGCCACGACGCCGCCACCTTCGATTTCGAGAAGATGAAGGGCCCGTTCGAGCGCGCCGCCGAGGCGTACGGGACCGCCGCGGAGCACGGCCGCTCCGACCCCTCGGTCCACGCGGCCGAGTGCGAGCTCTGGGCCCAGACCATGCGCTCCGCCGGCATGCACGGCGACTCGATGCGCCCGAGCTTCGCGCGGGCGCGGGAGGCGTGCGGGCGGGCGATCGCCGCGAGCCCGCGCAGCCCCGAGGCGTACGTGGCGCTGGCCCGGGTCCACAGCGCCTTCGCGTGGTGGATCGCGGTCGGGACGCAGCTCGGCGAGGACGCGGAGCCGGCGCTCGGCGAGGCGAGCGCGCGCGCCGAGGAGGCGCTCCGGCGGAGCCCGGACGACGCCATGGCGCGGTACGTGGCCGCCAGCGTGTCCCGGGCGCGGGCGTACCGCGCGAACCTCACCGCCCGCGAGCAGGGCGAGGCCCTCGAGCGCGCCGTCCAGGGCTACGAGGCCGCGCTCGAGCGCGAGCCCGACTTCGCCTGGGCGCTCAACGAGCTCTGCGCCGTCCTCGCCGAGCGCGGCCGCTACCTGTCCCTGCGCGGTCAGGATCCGGCGAGCTCCTTCGAGCGCGCCAGGGTCCGCTGCGACCACGCCCTCGCGCTCGATCCGGGCTTCGGCCACGCGCGCACCTCGCGGCTCATCCTCGGCGTCCACGAGGTGGAGCACCTCGTCCGCGCGGGCCGCTCGCCCGACGAGGCGGTCCAGCGGGCGCGCGGGATCATCGACGGGATCCAGCGAACGGACCCGTCCTGGAAGTGGGCCCCGTACTGGCGGGTCTGGCTGGACCACGCGCTCGCGCAGCACGCGCTCGACGCCGGCGCCGACCCCGGCCCGGCGCTCGCGCGCATCGAGGCGGGCGCGCGGGAGATGGCGCCGGGCGCGGTCGCGTTCCCGGCGTCGCTCCGGGCGATGCTGGCGATCCTCGAGGCGCGCGTCCGGACGGCGCGCGGCGAGGATCCGGAGCCTTCGATCCGGGTCGCGCGCGAGGTGCTCGATCGCACCATCGCCGAGGCGCCCTGGGACGTGTGGGAGCGGGTGAAGCGCGCCGAGGCGGAGCTCGTCGGCTTCCAGGGGAGCGCGGCGCGGGGTCGCCCGGACGCGGCGCGGCTCGACGCGGCGCTCGCGCCGCTCGGCCCGGTGCTCGACGAGCCCCGCGCCGATCCGCGGCTCTACGCGCTGCTGGCCGAGATCTACGAGGCCCGCGCCGCCGTCCGGGCGGACCGCCGGGAGGACGCCGCCGCCGACGTCGCCGAGGGGCTGCGGCACGCGGAGGCGGCGCTCGGGATGAACCCGCGGTCCGACCGGGCGCTCGTCGCCCAGGGCAAGCTCTGGCTGCTGCGCGCCGCGGCGGCCCCCGACGCGGCGGCCCGCAGGGAGGCCGCCCGGCGCGGGGCCGCGGCCCTCGAGGCGGCGATCCAGGCGAACCCGCTGCGCGCCCGGACCGTGGGCGCGCGGCTCGATGAGGCGCGGCGGATCGCGGGGGAGGCGCCCGCCGCGGCCGCGCCCTGAGCGCGCCCGCGGGTCTTGGGGCTCACCGCCGTGCGGAGCCCCCGAGGGCCCCGGCGCTCACGTGGGCGGGTCGCACCAGTCCTGCTCGTAGTCCAGCAGCTTCGTCATCGTGCACGGCTTGCCGTAGCATTCGTAGAGACCTTGCCCCGCCGGGCCCACCTCCTTGCACTGGGGGCTCTTTTCCAGGATCCCGCCGAAGGTGAGGCCGCAGTCGTCCGGCACGTCGCAGACCCGCTGCCTCAGCGCGTCCTTGGCGTCGACCCCGCACCCACGAACGAACCTGCTCGTCGGGTAGACAGTGACGAAGACGTCGACGAGCGCGCTGGGGTTGGGGGGAGTGCTGGGGTTGGGTGGACCGCCGGGGGTGGGGGGAGTGCCGGAGATGGGGCGGGTGTGCGCGCACCAGACCGCCTCGCCATGAATGAACTCGGGGTAAGTGATCCCGTCGTTGGCACCGCCCACGTTCGGCCCCGTGATCAGGATCTCCACCCCATCGGTCATGTCGTTGACGAACGCGACCACGCACTCGAGCACGTTCTCGATCGTGGCCTCCTCGAGCCCCTCCGCCTCCCATTTCGACGCGCCGAGCACCATTCCCTCGAGCACCGTCTCCTTGAACTCCACCCCCCCGAGGGTGCACTCCTTGACGTGCTTGAAGATCTCCAGACCGCCCGGGTCCACGAGGATCCCGGAGTCGACGATCGCCTGGCTGTACTCGCCGGTCTCCTCGTCCAGCATCGGCTTCGACAGGATCGTGGCGACAGTACCTTTCCAATAGTGCCACGCGGCCTTCGGGACGCCGTTCTCGCCGGGCATGCCCGGGCTGTCGATCATCGTCTCGAGCCCGGGCGCGTCCACCGCCACCTCGGCCTCGAGCGACGGCGCGCACGCCGCCGAGAGGAGCCCAACCCACATCACCATTCCTAGCTTACAGCTGGAGCGTTTCATCGCGATCTCCTCAACCAAGAGAGTTTCGAGCTTCGTTCCGGCGCGCGCGCCGGTCAAGGAGGCAAGCGGCGGTGCTCGTCGTCCGTCGCGTCCGAGGACATGAGCATGCGTCGTGCCACGGCCGCGAGCGGCGCGCGATCCGCGGATTTCGTCGCCCTCTCCCGTCGCGGTGGAACGGCGGCGCGACAGTGGACCGCCGCGCGGACAGCCGCTGTCACGCGGCGATGACAGGAGCCCATCGGAGCTGCTGGCGCGAGCGGCCGACGGGGTGCGCGCTGGCCGGGCGGGGCCGATCGGTGGGGGCGCGCGGGGGGGACTCGAGCCGCGCGCGGGCGACGCGAGCAGGGCGCCTCCCGCCGGCGTGCGCGGGGCGCGCGGGACGTGATCGCGCCGGCTCGCGCCGGCTATAGTCGGCGCATGCGCGCGTTCCCTTCTGCATGCGGCGGGCTGGGTTCCTGCTCGTCCTTGCCCGCCGACCCCGGCCGCTCGTCCCGCGAGGGGATGGGCACGGCGTCGGGCCTCGTGGGGGCCGGGAGGGCGCGCGGGCGGGCGCGCGGCGCCGCCTCGGCGGTGTCATGAAGCGCACACAACTCCCGGGCGGCTTCATCCGCTCCGTCCAGCTCCTGCGCGAGCGGGTCGAGGATTTCTCGAGGTATCCGTTCAGCATCCCCGCCGTGCGCGCCCTCGAGGAGCTCGCGCTCGACCCCAAGGTGACCTTCCTCGTCGGCGAGAACGGCTCCGGCAAGTCGACCCTCATCGAGGCGCTCGCGCTGCTCGCCGGCTTCAACGCCGAGGGCGGCTCGAAGGGCTTCAACTTCGCGACCCGGCGCTCGGAGTCCGAGCTCCACGCCGCGATGCGGCTCGTCCGCGGGGCGCGGCGGGAGAAGAACGGCTTCTTCCTGCGCGCCGAGAGCTTCTTCAACGTCGCCACGCAGGTGGACGAGCTGGGCGCGACCCCGTACTACGGCGGCACGTCGCTGCACGAGCAGTCGCACGGCGAGTCGTTCCTGGCGCTCGTGAAGCACCGGTTCAAGCCCGAGAGCCTCTTCCTCCTCGACGAGCCCGAGGCGGCGCTGTCGCCGGCCAGGCAGCTGACGCTGCTCGCGCACATGCACGAGCTCGTCGAGCGGGGGCGGTCTCAGTTCATCATCGCCACGCACTCGCCCATCGTGCTCGCGTATCCCGGGGCGACGATCTACCGGCTGTCCGAGGAGGGCATCGCGGAGGTCGCGTACGAGGAGACGGAGCACTTCGCGCTGACGCGCGATTTCCTGCTGCACCGGGATCGGTTCTTCCGGGAGCTCTTCAGGGGTGGTGATGACGAGGATACATCTTAGCCGCTCGATCGCGCTTCCCCGCCCGACAGAAACGCGATGAGGCCGTGCGGGGCGGTCTCGCCGAAGCAAAGCTCGAAGGTCGCCGCGGCTTCGGGAGCGGCCTTCGCTCCACGGACGAACATCTCTCCTTCGTATTCGGCGAGCGCGGCTTCGAGGTCATTCGGGTGCGCGGCGATGGCCTCGCCGAGCTCCGCGCCGTCGTACATCGCGAGGTTTGCGCCTTCCCCGTCGGGCGGGCTCAGGTGCGCGGCGTCGCCGAGGAGCGTCACGCCGGGCACGCGATCCCAGCGATGCCCGGCGGGGAGCTTGTGGATCATGCGCGGGACCGGATCGGTCTCGCCGTCGGTGATGAGCGCGGTCAGGGCCGGGGCCCAGCCGTCGAGCTCCGCGGCGACGCGCGCCCGCGCCGTCTTCGGGTCGGTGAAGTCGATGCTCTCGATCCACGCCTTGGGCTTCGTGAGCGCGACGTAGGTGTGGAGGACGCCGTTCGTCTCGCGGTGCGTGATGATGCCTTTACCGGGCGTGAGCGCGTAGAGCGCGCCCCCGCCGACGAGCTTGGCGCTGGCGGAATGCCGCGCGTCGGCGTCGAGCAGGTACGTCTCGATGTAGGCGGTGCCGACGTATTCGGGCTTCGCGTCGGAGAGGAGCGGCCGAACCCTCGACCACGCGCCGTCGGCGCCGACGACGAGGCCGGTGGTCACGGTCGACCCGTCCGCGAAGGTGAGCTCGTGCTTTCCGTCGCCGAGCGCGCGCACGCCCGTGAGCTTGCGGCCCCATCGCACGGCGTCAGGCGGGAGTGAGTCGAGGAGGATGCGCCGGAGGTCGCCGCGGAGCACCTCGGGGCGAACGCCGGTGCCGTCGTCCGGCTGGTCGAGGAGGACCGTGCCCTGCGGATCGACCATGCGCATCGCCTCACCGCCCATGTGGACGATGCGGCGGAACTCGTCGAAGAGGCCGGCGGCCTTGAGCGCGAGCTGGCCGTTGTAGTCGTGGATGTCGAGCATCCCGCCTTGGGTGCGCGCCTCGGCGGAGGCGTCCGCTTCGTACACGGTCGCCCGGATCCCGTGGACGTGGAGGACGCGCGCGAGGGTGAGCCCGCCCAGTCCGGCGCCGATGATGGTGATGGAAGTCATCGTGATTCCTCTCGGCATTCAATGTGGAACGTAGTTCCACGAATTTACTTGGAGCGCCGGTCCAGGACTGTCAAGATGGAGCCGTGGCGAAGAAGGCGACGCGAGGGCCGGAACGCGAGAGACGCCGCGAGGATGCGCTCTCGCGCGAGCGGATCGTCGAAGCGGCGATCGCGCTGCTGGACGCGAACGGCGAGGATGGGCTGACGTTCCGTGCGCTCGCGACGCGCCTGGCGACGGGTCCGGGCGCGATCTACTGGCACGTCACGAACAAGAGCGAGCTCCTCGTCGCCGCGACCGACGCCGTGGTCGCGCGCACGATGGGCGAGGTGCGCGGCTCGACCGAGCCGCACGAAGCGATCCATCGCATCGCGCTCGGCGTGTTCGACGCGATCGAGGCGCATCCGTGGGTGGGTGCGCAGCTCTCACGCGCTCCGTGGGAGACGGCGATGCTGCGGATCTACGAACGCCTCGGCCGCCAAGTCGAGGCGCTGGGCGTTCGTGGGCGCGCCCAGTTCACCGCGGCGTCGACGCTGCTCGGCTACGTCATCGGCGTGAGCGTCCAGAACGCCACGGCGAGCCAGTTCGCGCGCCGCGAGCTCGCGCCGTCGACGAGCCGCGTCGACTTCCTCGAGGCGGCAGCGGCGCGCTGGCGCGAGCTCGACGCCCGTGAGTACTCGTTCACGCGAAACGTCGCCGCCCACCTCCTCGGCCACGACGACCGCAAAGAGTTCCTCGCCGGGATCGACCTGATCCTCGCCGGAATCGCGGGCTCGGAGTAAGCATGAGGTGATTGTTTTTTTTGAACGTCAGGTTTTTTTGAGCATCGTCTTGGCAAAATTGATATGCCTCGCGCGATGCGTGGACGCTTGAAGCTTCTCCGTTCTGAAGCTCTTCTCGCCGTCGCGCGGATAGTTAGGATCGCTTATGGTTAGGATCACTAACGATTCGTTGCGGGGCAAGACGGGCGCCGTCAGCCTGCCCGTGCGGTAGCGAACTCCGTGCGGGAGGCGTGCCGGCGTGCGGACGGCCGCGATGGGAGTGCCCGACGGAGAGCACGACGCATCGTTCACATCACAGCTGCCCATGCCCTCCGCTCGCGGCGCGGGCCCGCCGGAAGACATTCTCGACGCGCCGCAGGAGCTGATCGGGCGGCTCTCCGCCTCCATCGCCCATTCCATCGATCGCATTCCGATACCAGCGCCCCACCAGACACAGCTCGTACAGGTGCACGGCCGCCGCCTCGATGCGCGGCCGGCCCTGCGCGGCGTACGCATCCAGGAGCCGCCTCAGGCCATGGCCGATCTGAAACGGCCTCGCGCTTCCGCGCGTGACGATCGCCATGTCATACGCTGGATCGCCGCGCGTCGCATACTCCCAGTCGATGACGGCGTACGGTTGCTCCCCGTGAAGGAGGATGTTCTGCCCCAGGAGATCACCATGGATGAGCGCCGCTGCCTCCTCCTCCGGCAGATGATCGAGAGCCCACCGTTCCGCCTCGCGGAGCTCGGGTACGCCGTGGAGGGCCGAGATCTCCGACGTGGCGTGAGCGCGCCGCGTGGCGTGCCCCTCGATGCCGGGGATGCCGTCCGCGTCGACGGCGTGAACCGTCGCGGCGACTTGCGCGACGACGTCCCACGGAGCCACGCCGCCCTGGCGACCGGCGCGCAGATCGAGGGGGATCCCCTCTAGATAGGGTCGCACGACGATGTCGACCCCATCCACGGGGACGATCGCCGTCAACGCCGGCACGCGGATCGCTCGCGTGCCGGCGGCAACCCGTGCGAGGAGAGCGGCCTCGCGTTGCCAGCTCGCGCGCGTCCGCGGGGTGCTGCCCCTCGCGGGGACGAACGCCGCATAGGTCCCAGAGCGGCCCTCTGGATCCGGCACCAGCTCGACGTGAGCCGCATAGACCTCGTTGGAGAGGCCATGGCCCACCTTGCGCACGCGACCGATCCGAGGCCTCCCGGAGCTGGAGAAGGCGACCTCGATGGCCCGTTTCGCGTGCGCCCATCCCGGCCCAGCATCGCGGGCAGCCACCTCACGCCCCCCTCGCACGACCGCCCGCGGAGGCGCCGCGAGGGGCGGTCCGCCCACGCGTCGCCAGCAAGCCGACGGGGCCAGGACGGTCGCCACGAGGACAACGTCGGTAGAACAAGCAGACGTCGTCCGGGAGGAATCGGGTCATACGCGACGCGCCCACCCATCGCACAAACGAAGGCGGAAGTGGGGACTCCGCGCGCATGAGGACGCCGAGCTCACGCAAGCGGGCAGGGGAACGCGCCGAGTTATCCTCCATACGTCTGGTGTATTGCCGTAGAACAGGTGAATCATCAATTCTCGGAACGTTTCGTCCTTTCTGTGTCAGTTTTTTTGTGCGTGTCGTGAGAAAACTGATGTGCGTTGCGTAATGCATGGAGGCTCGAAGCCTCCGCCTTCTGAAGCTCTTCTCATCGTCGCGCTTATAGTTAGGATCGCTTATAGTTAGCATCACTAACGATTCGTTGCGAGGAAAGAAGGGCGCCGTCAGCGTGCCCGTGCGGCAACGAGCTCCGTGCAGGAGACGTGCCGCCGTGCGGACGGCCGCAGCAGCGAGTTATCCACGGCGCTGGAGGCGCCCGGAACTGGAAGGACGCAAGCCAGGACGATGAGGAAAGAGGAACCCCAAGCCGGGCGCCTGCCGCGCCCGACGGAGCGCCCGCTCGACGACGGCGTGCGCTACGGCCCGGAGACGTGGCGCGAGATCGACGGCGTCGCCTTCTGCCACTGGGACCGGTGGCTCCTGCGGCTCGCGCTGGCGGAGCCGCGCGGCCTCGACGCGATCGAGCGTGAGTTCCGCACGCGCGCCGCGAGCGGGCGCGTCGGCGGTGATGCGGCCGAGGCGATGCGCGCGCAGGTCGTCGATCTGCGCGGCCGGCTCGCGCGGCTCGCGCGGACCCCGGAGGGGGTCATCCTCCGCGATCTGCTCGAGCTCGCCGTGTGGGAGGATTACGGGGTGCTCCGCGGCGTCCGCGGCTTCCTCGGTGCGCTCCAGGAGGAGCACGCGGACCTCGCCGTCCGCGAGCTGGCCGCGATCCTCTCAGAGCTGCGGCGGGAACGCCTGGACTACCAGGTCGCGCGCGCGGTCATGCTCCGCCGAGCTGTGCTGGCCCCTTGGGGATAGCCCTGGTTGGGACGTGGGCACGCCAGCGGAGGCCCGCCGAGAAGATTGACAATTGTAGCGAATTCCCCGCCTACTCGCGCCTCGGCTTGCAACGCCCGGAGAGACACGCATGGCGCATTTCCCGTATATCGGCTCGGGCCCGTATTGCTACGCCAACGCCTTCGCGATGATGCTGGGCGACCGCGCGCCATCGACCGCCGTGATAGAGCTCGCCACGTGCAGCCCCTTCGGGATGCAGCTGATCGGCGGCACGCTGCCGTTCTTCGACCCGTACGGCTGGACCCCAGAGGCCGGCTTCGACGGCGCGCTGGCAGCGCTGGGCTGGACATCCACGGTCGTCAAAGGCAACGATGTCGCCGATGCGCTTGCCCACCTCACGGCAGCCCTCATGGACGGTCCGGTCTGGATCGGGCCGGTCGAGATGGGGCATCTGAGATACCAGCCGGGCAGGACCGGGCCGCTGGGCGCCGATCATTACCTGGTCGTCCTCGAGCTGGACGACCAGCGCGTGCTCCTGCACGATCCCGAAGGTTACCCTTATGCTTCGCTGCCGCTCGACGACTTCATGGCGGCGTGGCGGGCGGAGACGATCAGCTACGGCGATCCGTATACGATGCGCACCGCTTTCACCCGGCGCGCCGAGATTCCCGAGCTGGACGTCATCAGGGCGTTGATACCCGGAGCGATCCGGTGGCTATCGATGGACGGCGATCACGAGATGCCGCCCGGCAGCCTCGGCAACGGCGAGGCGGCCGAGCGGCTGGCGGCGCTCATCGAGGCTGGTTGTGGCGACAGGCTGCGCGGCCACCTGAACCACTTTGCGATCCGGGTCGGAGCGCGCCGCCTCGCGGACGCCGCGACCTGCCTGGCGCGCATCGGATACGCCGAGGCCGCACGGCTCGCAGCAGAGCAGGCGCGGCTCATCGGCTCGATGCAGCACCCGTTGACCACGGGCGACGACGCGGCCGCCGCCGCCGCGCTCCGGGCGCTTGCGCCCACGTACGCCCAACTTTGGTCGGCGCTCGAGCGGGCATCGCATGATCGATGATGGCGCCGAGCCGTCGGCTCCTTCGCACGGATGGACAGCGCTTCCTCGAGCCGGGGTGTTCGGTACTCCTCGCGTCATCCAGGGCGGCCACGGGCGACAGGCCGCTACATCATGCCGACCGGCGTGCGCTCCCGAATGGCGTCCTGCAACGCACGTTCGAACAGGGCGCGCGACGGGTGGACCGTGAGCTTGCGGATGGCCGTGTTCGCGACCTGAACCCCGAAGACGACGACCTTCGACCCGAGCAGGAAATGCCCTCCCTCGATCGCATCGAGAACGGACATCGTCGCCTCGGTCAGCCGCGTGCGCGAGGCGTGATCGTAGTCGGTCATCGCCTCCCAGTCGTTGAAGACCAGGACGCGGCCGTCCGCGGCGACCCGGCGCAACATCACCTCCTCGATGGCCTGAGCGCCCTCTTCGACGAGCACCCCGGTGACGCACGTGATCAGCAACGCAGGCGCAGGGCACCAGATGTTTACCGTGCCCTTGTTGCACCAGTGGCTCTGAAGTGGCTGTGTAGGGAGCGCGAGCATATCCGGTGCGCGTAGACTGGGACGCGCACAGCCGTTCGTCGAGGGGCGAATCGCAGGTTTTCTGCGTCGGACCCAGACGGCAGAGCAACAGGCGGAGCGTTCCGAGTCCGTGAGGCTGTAATCGAATCGGCCGTCAGCGGAGACGAAACATCGTTTTTACATGAGCGCTAAAAGCTCATCCAGTCCGATCTTCTTTTTACAATCGCAGCCGCGATCGGAGACGATCATGGGTCCGTCGATCGCGCGGGACAGGAACGGGGACGGACCCGGGCCGCTGCGCCGGCGCCAGGGTAGCGCGACGTCGTGGGGTGTGGGTAGGCCTGAATCTGCATCCGCCTGCACATGGCGCCTGCTCCGGAGGAGCCCTACGCGTCAGGGCTTCGCCGCGCCCGCCATGTAGGCCGCGAACGCTTCCGCGAACTCGGGGTGCCAGCGCGACAGCGCGGGTCGGTTCCGGATGAGGTCGTCGGCCGCCCACTGGATGCGGCGCTCATCCATCTCGCGCGTGACCGCGTTGTCCGGGCAGAGGATGTAAAAATCGCCCCGGCCCATGCTGTCAATCATCATGTCCACCACCTGCTCGGCGGTCCACGCCTCGGCGGGCTTCTCCGGGCCGCGCGCGGTCATGCCGGTGAACGTGTACCCCGGGATGAGCAGGTGGGCCGTGATCTTGCTGTCGGCGACGTTGCGCAGCTCGTGAGCGAGCTGCTCGGTCACCACCTTCACGCCGGCCTTGGAGGCGTTGTAGGCGGCGTCGCCCGGCGGGGTGGTGATGCCCTGCTTCGAGCCCGTGTTGACGATGGCGCACGGGGTGCCCTGCGCGAGCATCGCCTCGGTGAACGCGTGCACGCCGTGGATCACGCCCCAGAGGTTGACCTCGATGAGGCGGCGCCAGCGCTCGATGTCTTTCCACGGCTTGGCGCCGTCGCCGACCCCGGCGTTGTTCATCAGGACCGCCACCTCGCCGAACGCGTCGTAGGCGACCTGCTTCAGGCGCTGCACGTCCTCGAGCCTCGCGACGTCGGTCGGGACCGCTCGCACGTCGGCCTCGCCGCCGGCGGCGACGGCGGCGACGCGCGCGAACGCCTCGCGCAGCGCCGGCCCGTCCAGGTCGGCGAGACAGACCTTCAGGCCCATGCGCGCGAAGCGCTCGGCGGCGGCGAGGCCGATGCCGCCGGCAGCGCCGGTCACCACGGCCACGCGGCCAGGTGTCAATGCGGGATGGTTGCTCACTGGGGATCTCCGTCAGGCGTTGGGGTCGCGCCAGCCGCGGCGCGACGGACGCGGCGAGTGTAGAGGGCGCCGGCGCGTCGAGCCAGCGCATCAGGCCGGCGCACCGCGACGCGCCTCGATGCGCCGCGATGCGCCGCGATGCGCCGCGATGCGCCCAGACGAGGGCCCGCCGCCGCGAGCCGGGCGCGACCCGCTGCTCACGCGTGAGCGCTACCCGCCAGAGCGGGAGGCGACCGCGCTCTTCGGCAGGAGGAGCACCAGCATGAACGGCCGGTGGCCACTGCGCTCTTCCCCGGTGAAGCGCACCAGCGCGTCGCCGCCGCGAGCCCGGAGGCGCTCGCGCACGATGTCGAGCCCGACGCCTCGACCGGCGACTCGACCGACCGTCTCCGCGGTCGAGACGCCGGCGAGGAAGATCTGGTCGGCCAGGGCTTCATCCGGCAGAGGAGGATCGCCCCCCCGCCGACGCAGCTTCTCGAGCGGAAGTCCGCGGCCATCGTCGAAGATGTGCAGCTCGAGCGCGCTCGGCCCGCTCCGCGCGCGGACATGGATGCGGCCCTGCGCCGGTTTGCCGGCGAGCGCTCGCGCGTCGGGCATCTCGATGCCGTGATAGAGGGAGTTGCGAAAGCACTGAACCAGGATGTCCTTCACGAGCCCCGTCCAGTCGCTGGCCAGCTGCGCCTCGGCGTGCTCCGTCAGCACCGCGGGCGGGGGCCTGCCGAGCTCGGCGGCCAAGCTCGGCAACATCTCGCGCGTCTCGTCGACGACGCGCGCTACCGACGTCGGGTCGAGGCGCGCGAGGGCTCGACGCAGCTTGCGCGCCAGCTCCTGGGCGTCGGTGGAGTCTGCCGTCGCGACCAAGCCCCGGATGTCCTGAAGGACGCTCTCGCTCCGCTCATCCGGCCTCTTGAGCGCCGCCGTCAGCTTCTGCTGGCAAACCGACTCGTACTCGGCGACCGCCCGCTCGACCGCATCCAGGCGCTCCAGCAGCGCATGCCGCTCGACCGGCTGCCCCGGCGCTCGGCGGAGCGCCTGGTAGGCGTTCTCCGCGGAGTGCAGGCAGTCCACCAGGTGCGTGAAGCCGTGCAGGCGGGCGTTGCCCTTCAGCGTGTGGAGGTCGCGCAAGGCGGCGTCACAGAGCCGCTCGGACAGGTCGGCGTCCGGCCCGAGCGCCGCGCGATTCACGGCCAGCAGCTCGCGGCAGTCGGCGCAGAACGCTCGCGTGGCGTCGACGCCGCGATCGAGCGCCTGCACGATGATGTCGACCTCGCGCTCCTTGTTGCGCGCCGTTTGCTTGAGGCTGCGCAGCAACGTCACGTCGCGAACCGTCACCAGCATGCGCTCCACGTGATCTGCCTCCGACGCGATGAAGCTCCAGGAGATCTCGAGGAACTGGGGCTTGCCGCCGGGGCCCGTGCGCTCCACGTCACGGATCAGGTGGTCGACGTTCAGCGCCGCCAGCCACTGCTCTTGATCGAAGGCGCAGCACAGCGCCGCCTCTGCCGCGCTCCGCGCGTCCGGCCGCACGCTCGAGCCGTCGAACAACAGTGCGAGGCAGTCTCGACCGACCAGATCGGCATCGCCGAAGATCTCCGTCAACCGTCGAGAGTATCCCGGCTCGACGCGCCGGCTTCGATCGATGGTGAAGACACCGTCGTCCAGGTTGTCGAGCATCGACGCGATCTGGCGGTTCTTGAGCGCCAGCTCCTCGGTGCGCTGGGCCACGCGTCGCTCCAGCTCCTCGTAGAGCTGCGCGTTGTAGATCGAGATCGCCGCCTGGCTGGCGATCACCTGCAGCGCAGCCAAGCGCTCTCGCGTGAAGACATACGGGCTGACGTTGTTCTCGACGTACAGCGCGCCCAGGACGTCTCCCTTGCGCATGATGGGCGCACACAGCACCGAGCGTACCCCCCGCTGTCGAATCTGCGGGTCCGCCAGGAAGGCGCCGGCCTTCGACGCGTCGTCCAGCGTGACGGCCTCTCCCGTGTGCAGCACGTAGCTGACGACGCTCGGGCACAGGAACTCGGCTTCCGAGTACGCCACGCGCCGCGGGAGGCTCGCGATCGGGCGTTCCACGTGGGCGCGCGCCTCCACGTAGTACGTGCGATCGGCGTCGTCGCGCAAGACGAGGCAGCCGTGCTCTGCCCCGGCGTTCTCGATCAACGTGGCCATCAGCGCGGCGAACAGCCGCTCGGGCTCGACCTCGACGAAGATGCTCTGCGTCGCCTTGAGCAGGGACGCGCCGTCGAAGCCCAGGCCGGCCGCCGCCGCGCCGCGCGGCGTCGCGATCTCCCCGCGGACGGCATCCGCGAGCAAAGCGGGGTGTTCGCGCGCGAGCAGCTCGAGCTTCGCCGTCGCGCCCCAGTCGTTGTAGAGCCTGTAAGCCGCCTCCAGGCACGTCCTCGCGTGGAGGGGCTCGTCCAGCGACAGCCACATCTGGGCCTGGTGCTCGTGGACCAGCGCCCGCAGGTGGATGAACCCGTCTCCGGCCGTCCTGATCGCGTCGCGGTGGCGGGCGAGCACGACGTGCAGCGGCTGCCCCGTCAGGCGCGCGTGCTCGGCGGCCAGGAAATGGTACTTGTGGGCGAAGTTCTCCGAGCACAGGCGGGCCCAGACCTCGAGCTGCTTCAGGTTCTCCTCGACGACCGCGAGCAGCGCCTCGCGCGTCTCCGGGCCTCCTTCGCGGCACGCCCGCGCCGCCAGCAGCCCTTCGAAGAGCCTGTAATCGGGGAGCGAGAACTGCCCCGCCGAGATGATCAAGAACTCCCGGGTGAACTCCATCCACTGCCGCGCCGAGGCGAAGTCGCCCAGGATGAAGCTCGTCATCATCTGGGCTTGCCCGTAGGCGTAGCAGTACTGAGTGCTCTTCTCGGCGACCATCACGGCGGTCGCTTCGCGGTCGGCCGCGGCCACGGCCTCCCTCTCCGATTCGCGCGCCATCAGCCGAGCGACGGCTCGCTCGACGACCAGCGCATTGACCAGCTGGCCCGCCGCCGAGATGTGCGTCAAATACCGCCGCAGCTCCGCGACCTGCTCGCGGCACGCCCGCAGCCGCGCGCCGACCAGGAACGAGCGCTGGGCGCGATCGTTCTTGGCGTAGGCGACGTGCTGCAGGTCGCCGAGCATGAGCCCGCTCTTTTCCCCTCGGTCGTAAACCGCGAACAGATCGCGGTAACTCTCCTTCCAGTGCGCGAGGAAGGCCGCGAACACGAAGCACACGCCCGATTCGACCGGGGTCGGCGAGAAGCGCTTCAAGAGCTCGAAGGCAGCCAGGCCCATGCGATAGGCGGCATCGTAGTCGCCCAGCACCGCGAGGAGGATGATGCCGCAGTCGGCGAAGTTCTTGCACGAGACCGCATCGACGCCGCGGCTCAGCGCCAGGTCGAACATGATGAGCTCCGCCAGGAAGAACAGGGGCGGATACGTCTGAAACGCCGGCGGGATCACCTGCGCCAGCAATTCGAGGACCAAGCGCGACTCGGCGTCCTCCGCCTTCGGGAGGGCCGCCAGGCCCTCGATCGTCACGCGCGAGAGGTGCGCTTGCAGCTTGCCGATACCCTCCCCGATGCCCTGGTTGATCTCGTCGGGCGCCTCCGGAAAGCGCACGCCGAACTCGGCCAGCGCCGCGCGCACCTGGACCACGGCGTCCCGCATTCGCCCGCCGTGCTCGAGGATCCGGGTCTTCAAGACATGAACACGGCCGCGCGCCAGGCGGTCGGGGGCGAGCCTGAGCGCCTCCTCGCACAGCGCGTCGACGCGCGGATCCGCAAGGACGAAGGCCGTCTCGGCGCGCGCGAAGATCGCTCGAAAGGCGAGATCCGGCGGACGTTCACGCTCGCAGCTGGCCAAGAGCTCGACGGCGATCTCGGCGTGGGTCCCCGCGATGCGCCACGCGCCGCTCTGGAGCGCCTGGTCGCTCGCGGCGAGGTTGAGCTCCACGAGGTCGAGGCGCTCTCCTCGGTCGTGGATCGCGCCGCGCGCGGCGTTCAGGTGACGGAGCACCTCGAAGATTCGACCCGGCGCGCGATCGCCCCGCAGGCGCTCGCGCAGGATCCGCCCGATGGCCGCGTCGAGCGCCACGCGCTCCGCGGCGCTGGCGCGCGCGAGCGCCGCCTGCCGCACGCGCGAGTGCTCGAAGGCGTACGAAGCGGGCTCGTGACCCCGGACAGGCTCCGGCCGCTCCGCTCGAGCTTCGGCCGAGACCTCGGACACGAGGCGATGGGCCAGCGCCTCCCGGACGAGCTCGCGGCAGGCCGCGACCGGCTTGCCCACCGCCTCGGACAGGGTTTGCAGATCGAACCGCATGCCGAAGCACGCCGCGGCGGACAAGAGCCTCGCCGCGTCGGGACCGAGGTCCTCGAGGCGCTCCGCCATCAGCGCGCCGACGTTGTCGCAAGCGGGGTGCGCCTCCGCGCGCCGCGCGTCGGCGGACCACCGGCCGCGCTCGACCTCCAGGCGCAGGGCGCCCTGTCGATGCAAGGAGACGAGCAGCTGGCCGATGAAGAACGGGTTGCCGTCGGTCTTGCGCTCCACGATCTCGGCGAGCCCGCGGACCTCGTCGACGGGCGCGCGCATCGAGCGAGCCACGATCTCCGCCACCGCGTCGGAGGACAGCGGCCCGAGCGGCAATGTCCGGACGACCTCCTTCGCCCGGCGCGACGCGCTCTGCAGGTTCAGGAGCGTCGGTACGTCGCCGACGTCACCGCCGCGGAACGCGGCCAGCACCATCACGTGGCTCGAATCGGGGTTCGTCAGGAGGGCAGACAGCAGTTCGGCGGACGCGGCGTCGAGCCATTGAGCGTCGTCGAGCACGAAGACGAGGGGGCGCTCCGGCGTGGCGAAGACACGGATGAAGGAGAGGAAGACGTGCTGCAACCGGCGCTGCGCCTCGAGGGGGTTCAACGCCACGACGGACGTGGAGGCACCGGTGACGCAGGAGAGCGCCGGCACGAGCTCGGTCAGGAGGCCTGCGTTGTGCCCCAGGGCTGCGGTCACGCGCTGCCGCAGCTCGGCCAGCTCGGCTTCGGGGAGCGACAGCAGGTCCCCTGCCAGGCCTCGCAGCACGTGCGCCAGACCCGCCAGCGGCACTGCCTCGACCCGCTCTTCGAACACCGTCGACAAGAGGCGCGCCGGCGCTCCGCCGTGCCGCCTCAGGAACTCCGCGAGCACGGCGGACTTTCCGGCCCCCGCGGCCCCTGGCATGAGCACGAGCAGCCTCTTTCCCGAGCGCGCGCCGTCGAGGGCGACGCCCAGCTCCGACAGCTCGGCGTCGCGCCCCTGGACGTCTCGACTGACCACGAATCGACTGGAGACATCGCTCGCCCCCAGGACCAGGGGAGGGAAGGCCCGCGTCCGCCGGAAGCCCTCGCACAGCGTGGTCAGGTCGCTCAGCAGCCCGTGGTCGCTCTGGTAGCGCTCGTCGGGATCCTTCGCGAGCAGCCTGGACACGAGCTGCGCGAGGACCGGCGGCACGTGGGGCGACAGCTCCGTGACGAGCGGAGCGCGCTTGGACGCGTGCGCGTGAGCCCAGCCGATGGCGTCGCTCGCCGCGAACGGCAGCTGGCCCGTCAGCATCTGGAAGAGCGTGACGCCCAGAGAATAATAGTCTGCGCGGTGATCGGGGCGACGATTGAGACGCCCCGTCCGCTCTGGCGCGACGTGGGCGAGCGAGGTCGCGAATTCGAAGGCGGCGCTGCCCGCCGCGCCCTCGGAGGCCGCCAGGAGATCGGCGAACTCGACACGCAGCGTCGCGAGGTTGACCAGAAAGCTGCCGTGGCTCACGTCCTCGTGCAGCCACCCCTGCTCGTGCAATCCATGCAGCGAGCGAGCCATGCCGAGCGCGAGCTCCAGGCACGTTCCGACGTCCAGACCGTCCGCGGGGATCACGAGCGGCGCGCCCCCGAAGTCCTCCACGATCAGCGAGGGCTCGCCGTCGACCTCGCACACGTCGCCCTCGATGGCGAGCGTGCCGATTCGACGCCATTTCTGCAGCTCGATCTCCAGGACCCGACGCGGCTGCACGACCGCGCTCCGGAGCGAGTGCAGCAGCACGCTCGCGCCGGAGGTCGCGTGACGCGCGCGCCGCCAGATGCTCCGCGGCAAAACGGCGACGGTCTCCGTGACCTGATAAGCGTCCTCACCGAGGTGCGCTCGACTGTGTCGGTTCATTGAGTCGGGTTCCCGTTCGCTTTCGTCGGCCGGCGCCGGCTCGGTCGTGGGGTCGAGAGCGGCGCCCCTCCGGATGGCGCGAGGGGATGCACGGCGCTCCGCGACCCCCTGGCGAGCAGCCGCTCACGCCTCGCGCCCCTACGCCGCCCCCGCTCTCCTCTGGCACGCACGTGCCGACCCTGGCGCCTCCCGCAGGAACAGAAAATCGAAACGCCTCGGAAACGTCAAGCGTCAACTGCGGAATCCGCCTCGGCTGCCATCGATGCGCCCCGGGCGCCGCGCGCGCAGGATCCGCGGCCAAAATTCACACCATCACTGGACGAACCGCGTTCTCCGTCTATCCTCGATGGGTGCGCTCGGGGGAGCTCTTGGGGGGGCGCTTCCGCGTCGAGGCGCTCGCGGAGATCGGGGGCATGGGCGCGGTCTACCGCGCCTGTGACGTGACCACCGGAGCGCGGGTCGCCGCGAAGGTGCTGCACGATCCGTCGCCGCACCACGTCGCGCGCTTCGCGCGGGAGGCGGAGCTCCTCGCCCGCCTCGCACACCCGGGGATCGTCCGGTACATCGCCTACAACGCCGCGCGCGAGAGCACGCCGTTCCTGGTCATGGAGTGGCTCGAGGGAGAGGACCTCTCCCGCCTCCTCGCGCGGCGGCGGCTCACGGTCGCCGAGACGGTGGAGCTCGGGGCGCGCGTCGCCGCGGCCCTGGGCGCCGCCCACGCGCGGGGGGTCGTCCACCGCGATCTCAAGCCGGCCAACATCTTCCTCGTCGGCGGCCGGATCGAGGAGCCCAAGCTGCTCGATTTCGGGATCGCCCGCTTCCCGGGCATGGCCCCGCTCACCGGCGCCGGAGTGCTGGTCGGCACGCCCGAATACATGGCGCCGGAACAGGCGCGCAGCGGCGATGAGGTCGGCGCGCCCGCCGACATCTTCTCGCTCGGCTGCGTGCTCTTCGAGTGCCTCACCGGCGCCCCGCCGTTCCAGGCAGATCACCTGGTCGCCCTCCTCGCCAGGATCATCTTCGACGAGCCCCCGCGCCTGTCGGAGCGCTGCCCCGACGCGCCCCCGTGGCTCGGCGCGCTGCTCTCGCGCATGCTCGAGAAGGATCCGGCGCGGCGCCCGCGCGACGGGGCCGCCGCCCACGCCGCGCTCGCGGCGGAGGACGTCCACGGCGGGCCGAGCTCGGCGCCGACGAGCTCCGCGCTCACCACCAGCGAGCGCCGCTTCCACGGCGTCGCGGTGGTGGGCCGCGCGCCCGCCTCCGCGCTGGACGCCACCCTCTCGGCCTGCGAGGCGGGCGCGGACGCCGGCGCGCTCCGGGAGGTCGCCGCCCGCTTCGAGGGGCGCCTGGAGCTGCTCGCCGACGGCACCGCGGTGCTCATCGTCGGCCGGCCGCACGTGCCCACCGACGTCGCCGCGCAGCTCGCGCGCTGCGCCCTGGCCCTGCGGGAGCGCGTCCCCGATCGCCCGATCGCCATCACCGTCGGCTGGGGCGAGCTCGGGCGCGGCCTGCCCGTCGGCGACGCCATCCAGCGCGCCGCGGGGCTGCTCCGGGCCGCGGGCGGCGCGGGCGCGCCGGCGATCCTCCTCGACAGGACCACCGCCGGGCTGCTCGAGGCCCGGTTCGAGGCCGCGACCGCCGCGTCCGGCGCCCTCGAGCTCCGCGGCGAGCGCCGCGCCGCCGAGCCGTGGCGCCCGCTCCTCGGCAGGCCCACGCCCTGCGTCGGCCGCGACCACGAGCTCCGCCTGCTCGAGCAGACCTTCGCCGCCTGCGCCGGCGAGCCCGCCGCCCGGGCGGTGCTCGTCATCGGCGCCGCGGGCATGGGCAAATCCCGCCTCCTCCAGGAGCACCTCGCCGCCCTCCGGCGCTCCGGCGCGCCCGCGGAGATCTGGGCGGGGCTCGGGGATCCGCTCCGCGCGCGGTCCATCGGCGGCCTGCTCGCCGAGGCGATCCGCGGCGCGGCGGGGATCAAGGGCGGCGAGCCCATCGAGGAGCGGCGCGCGCTCCTCCGGGCCCGCGTCGCCCGCCGCGTGCCCGAGGCGGATCGCCGCCGGATCGAGGAGTTCCTCGGCGAGCTCGCCGGCGTGCCGTTCCCCGACGAGGGCAGCCTCCCGCTCCGCGCCGCCCGGCAGGATCCCGAGCTGCTCGGCGAGCAGATGCAGCGCGCGCTCCGCGATTTCCTGCGCGCCGAGTGCGCGGCCCAGCCGGTGGTGCTCGCGCTGGAGGACGTGCACTGGGCCGATCGCGCCTCCGTCGCGGCCATCGACGCGGCGCTGCGCGAGCTCGCGGACCAGCCGCTCGTCGTGCTCGCCACGGCGCGCCCCGAGATCAAGCAAGCGTACCCGGATCTCTGGGCCGAGCGCGGGCGGCAGGAGCTCTGGCTCAGGCAGCTCTCGCCGAGGGCGTGCGCGCAGCTCGCGCGGGAGGCGCTGGGCGACGCGGCCGACGGGGCCCTCATCGAGCGTCTGGTCGCCCAGTCCGAGGGCCAGCCGTTCTTCCTCGAGGAGCTGATCCGCGCGACGGCGGAGGGCCGGGGCGACGCGCTGCCCGAGACGGTGGTGGCGATGGTGCAGGTCCGGCTGGAGGCGCTCCCGCCCCCCGCGCGCCGGATCCTGCGCGCCGCCAGCGTGCTCGGCGAGGTGTTCTGGCGAGGGGCCGTCGCGCACCTGCTCGGGGGCGACGAGGCCGCCCCGCTCGCGGAGCACCTCTCCGCGCTCGTCGCCGGGGAGCTCTGCGTCCGCCACCGCGAGGGCCGCTTCCCCGGCGAGGAGGAGTACTCCTTCCGCCAGGCGCTCCTGCGCGAGGGCGCTTACGCGCAGCTCACCGAGGACGATCGAGCGCTCGGCCACCGCCTCGCCGCCGACTGGCTCGAGGCCGCGGGCGAGGCCGATCCGCTGGTGCTCGCGGCGCACTGCGAGCGCGGTGGCCTGACCGCCCGTGCGGCGTCGCTCCTCGCCCGCGGCGCCGAGCTCGCGGCCGCGCGGCGGGCCTACCTCGACGCCGAGGGCTGCTACGGGCGCGTCGAGGCGCTGCTCGGCGCGCTGCTCCCCGAGGAGCGCCGCGCGCGGGGCCTCGCTCGCTTCCGGCTCGGGCGCCACACCGAGGCCCTCGCCGACCTCGCCGCGGCGCGCGAGGCGGCGGCCGCGGCGTCGGAGCCGGGGGCGGAGATCGAGCTCCTCCTCGATGAGGCCATGATCCTCGACTGGACGGGCGAGTACCGGGCGGCGAGCGAGCGGGTAGGGGCCGCCGAGCGCCTCGCCGACCGGGCGGCGTCGCCCCTGCTCGGCGCCCGCCTGCTGCTCGGCGTGGGCCGCTCGCTCCACCGCGCCGACCGCGAGGACGAGGCCGCCGCGGTGCTGACGCGCGCCGCGGCGCAGGCGGCGCGGCTGGGGGACGAGGGCCACGAGACGCACATCATCGCGCGGCTGCTGCTCGGCTTCATCCTGGCCAGCCTCGGCCGCGTCGAGGAGGCGGCGCGGGACCTCGACGCGGTGATCCAGAGCTGCGAGGAGCGCAGCGATCTCATGCACCTCGGCGCCGCGCTCAACAACCGCGGGCTCGCGCGGGCGCTCCAGGGCGACCGCGCGGGGATGATCGCCGATTTCGAGCGCACCATCGCGCTCGGGCGCGACCTCGGCCAGCCCGCGTTCGAGCTCGTCGGCCGCTACAACCTCGCCGAGTACCTGTACCTGATGGACGATCTCGCGGCCGCGAGGCCCCATGCGCGCGCCGTCCAGGCGATAGCGCCGCGCTGCGGCGACCGCCACGCGCCCGTCGTCGTGGCGCTCCTGGCCGCGCGCCTGCGCCTCTACCAGGGCGACGAGGCGGGCGCTCGCCGGATCGCCCGGCGGCTCCGCGCGGCGCGAGACGACGCCGGCTGCGAGGCGCTGAAGCCTTCGGAGGACGTGCTCTGCGCGATGATCGAGCTCGCGACCTGCGACGACGACCGCGCCGCGTGGGCCGCGCTCGAGGAGCGCTCCGCGCGCTGCTCGGTCGGTCAGGAGCGGATCGAGGTGCTCGAGGCGCGGGCCCTCGCCGCCCTGCGCCGCGGCCGGCGCGCCGACGCCCGGGCGCAGCTCGAGCGCGCCCTCGCGGCCGCCGCCGCCATTCCGACCGTCATGGGCGGGCGACTCCGGCGCCGGTACGCGGAGCTGACGAGGGCGACGGAGGCGGACGCGACTGACATCGATCTCGCCGCCGCCGAAGCGACTTTCACCGGCGCGACGGCGCGGGAAAAAGTAGAATATTGAACCCATCCAGCGAATCGATGGGAGCCCGCGCGCGCCGCGCGCAGGGCGCCGTCGGGTCATGCGCCAGGAACACGGGGGAATCCATGTCTCTCAAGCGGACATTCATCTTGCTTGGTTGGGCTGGGGTGCTGTCGGGCTGCGTCGCCGAGGTAGAGGACACCGATGCGTGGGACGAGCCTGTGGGGGAATCCCAGGGCGCCCTCCTGGGCGGCAACGCGCTCAGCACCAACGCTCTGAACCTGAACGCCTTGAACCTGAACGCCTTGAACCTGAACGCCTTGAACCTCAACGGCCTCAGCGCGCGGAACCTCGCCGCGATCCAGGATCCCGGGACGAGCGGCGCGCTGGCGCGCGAGTTCGTGCGCTATGCGACGAGCTGCGCCCTGAGCAGCTCGGCGTCCTTCAATTTTTCGTGGACGGACTCCAGCGGCAAGAGGCACGACGAGCGCTATCCCGGGCTGCTCGGCGTCGCGCCTGCGTGGGCGACCGGTCCGCTCGACGAGGCCGGGCAGCGCATCGTCTCCAGCTGTGTCGCGGCGCGCGTGAACTACTATCAAGTACCGGTCCTCATCTCCGCCCGCTCGCTGCGGGATCCGCTGAAGACGCTCTCCTCCAGCCAGGAGCTCGTCGATTATCCGGACGTCGAGGGGGCCTTCTGGGGCAACCTGTTCGCCGCGCAGCCGTACCTCAACGCCTGTTACAACAGCGCGACGGTCGACAACTCGCGCGCGTACCAGCGCGACTGCGCCGCGGGCCACCTGATCTCCGGGGGCAGTATCGCGGAGTGCGGGGTGATCCGCATCGTCGGGTCCTGCGACCGGGTCTGCCAGAACATCAACGGGGCCGGCCAGTACTACCCGTCCTGCGTCGACCGCCCCGGCCAGAGCACGGCGACCACGAAGGACGTGATCACCACCGCCTTGCCCTGACGCCATCGAGAGCCTGGCGCGCTCGCGGGGCGCGGCGCGCGGCGCTCGCGGAGGCCTCCGACGATCGTCCGGAGATCTCGCACGACGTCCAGCCATGCTTCGTCGCGGTTGCTCCCGGTCCCTACCGGGGTGCCGTTCCTCGGGAGAGCAGGATAGTGCCCTGTGCGCGAACCCGGGGCCCGGGGCGTCGACGATCGCCGGGCGCGACGCAGCGCGGTTGGCTCGCGATGGGTCTCCTGCGCTGCCCGCGCGACGCGTCCGTTTCAAATTTCCGCGCTCCCGGACCATGAAATCGCTTCGCCTCGACAGGATCGGTCGGCGCTCGAGGCGCACCGAAGGGCGATCGCCGTCGATGATGGAAAAATCCAGTGTAAGGGTCTTCGCCCCCTGTTGTCCTAAAGCGGAATCCTGGATGCCAAGCGTCCAAGATGCGATAGGCTACGCCCCGGCGCTGAGCTCTTTGCGGGCGAGGTTCGCCGCGCCGGCACCGCGACGCCGGCCTGCCAATTCCGCCATTCACTTCAGATCGCGCCCCGGCGCGACGAGGTAACGACCATGACCGAGATGAACCGCACAATCCGAGGCACACCCAGGTTCCTGCTCCTCCCGTTCCTCTTCATCATCGCTGCGTCCGGTTGTGGCGAGTCCGGCCCGAGCGGCGAGAACGACAACACCGGAGGGGCCAGCTCGGGGACCGGGGGCGGCGTGACGGGCAGCACGAGCGCGGGGACCGGGGGCGGCGCGACGGGCAGCACGAGCGCGGGGACCGGGGGCGACGCGACGAGCAGCACGAACGCTGGAACCGGAGGTGACGCCACGGGGGGGACCGCGTCGGCCAGCAGCGGGGCGGGCACCGGTGGCGCGCCGAGCTCCAATCCGACGTTTCACATCTTCATGCTCATGGGCCAGTCGAACATGGCTGGTGTCGCAAACAAACAGGACAGCGACAAAAATTCCGACGAGCGGCTCAAGGTCCTCGGCGGATGCAATCAGCCGGCCGGGCAGTGGAACCTGGCCAATCCGCCGCTCAGCGATTGCCCTGGTGAAAAAGGATGGAACCTGTCGACCTCCGTCGACCCGGGCATCTGGTTCGGCAAGACCCTGCTCGGAAAGCTGCCCGAGGGGGACACGATCGGGTTGGTCGCCACCGCCGAGAGCGGCGAGTCGATCAACACGTTCATCTCTGGCGGCTCACATCACCAGATGATCTTGAACAAGATCGCCAAAGCGAAGACGGCCGAGAACGCGCGCTTCGCGGGGATCATCTTCCACCAGGGTGAGTCCGACAACGGCCAGAGCTCATGGCCCGGCAAGGTCGTTCAGCTCTATAACGAGGTGAAAGAGGCCTGGGGGGTCGACTACGACGTTCCCTTCATCCTCGGAGAGCTCCCCGCGGGCGGGTGCTGCGGTGGTCACAACAACCTCGTGCACCAAGCGGCCGACATGTTGCCCATGGGATACTGGGTGAGCCAGCAGGGGACCAACGTCATGGATGAGTACCACTTCGACCATGCGTCCGTTGTCATCATGGGCACGCGTTATGGTGAGAAGATGATCGAAGCTCTGAAGTGGTAACAAAGAGCTCGCGTCGGGTGTCCGCGCGACCGAGGCCGCTCGAGTCCCCTGGATTCGAGCGGCCTTTTGCGTTGTCGGCCGCGGGGATCGCAGGCTGAGAGCTCCTCATCCGTTCGCGTCCCCCGGGTCCGTCTCCTCGACGACCCGCGGGCAGCGACCCATGGAGGAGCGCGGTGGATGCAGCGGCACCGGCGCTACCGTGGGGACGATCGCCTCGTCCGCGCTTCGCCCGCTGGGCAGCGGGGTGACACTTTCGCGAAACCGAGCGGCAGGCTCATCGTAGGTGCACGGTGAGACGCTGCGAGCCGGTGCGGCTCCGACCTGCACCGTGCTCGGGTCTCGTCCACGGCTTCGTCGTGAAGCCGGTGAACCACGTCGAGCTCCACGCTGGAGCCGCGTTCGGCAGAACAACCCTCGTCGATTGGAGAATAATATGCTGCAAGGCCATCGCAATGCGTTTGCGTCCATGAGCCCGCTCGAGAATGTCTCGGTGCACCGCGCGACGCGGGGCCCTGAACGACATGCGCGGTCTCGCTCTTCGCTCGGTCCGCTGCTCCTCGCAGCGCTGGGCGCCGCGCTGACCGTCTCCGCCGCGCCGAAGTCCGCCGAGGCGAGCGTCTTCGACAGCGCGACGCGCTGGCCCGAGGACGCTGACGGCTATGTCCGGATCCCGGTCTGCATCGACGCCACGAGCTCGGCGCAGCAGAGGGCCGACGGCGCCGCGGGTGGGCTGATCCATGCGCCCAACCCCTCGCTCGCGGAGGTCGTCACGCGCGTGCGCACCGCGCTCCAGGGCAGCTGGGAGCGCTGGAGCTCGGTTCGCTTCACCGGCTGGGAGAGCTGCGATTCGCTCCTGCCGGCCACGCGCATGAGCTACGTCGGCGTCAGGATCCACCCCGACGCCCCCAACCAATCGGACTCGATCGGCGTTTACAACAAGGGCGGCTTGGTGCAGTTCAATCCATGGGGCGCTGAGTTCAACCGTTGCATCAAGTACAACTGGCAGACAGCCCGCGTCGAATACAGCTTCGACTGCGTGGAGCAGTACGCGATCCACGAGATGGGTCATGCGATCGGCTTCATGCACGAGTGGCATCACCCGCTGGTCCCCAGCGGCTGCAGCCAACGACAGCCGCTCCCCGCGAGCGACGTCGCCAGCGGGTGGCCCTCGAGCCGGCGGTACATCGTCGTGAACCCTGGCTTCTACGACTACGACTCCATCATGACCTACTGGGGTGGGTGTTCGGATCAGGACGGCGTGCGCTTCGGGAGCGAGAGCCTCGACGCGGTGGACATCCAGGCGGTCGCCACGGTGTATCCGCCCGTCGCCGGGGCGCCCGATGTGTGCAATCCCGGCTGGTTCGGAGGAAAACGCTGGTTCTGCGCGGCTCAGCCGACCGTCTCGGTAGGGAACTCGTGCTCGTCGGGGTGGGTGGAGTGCCTCCCGCACTGCAACCCGCGTCCTTTCCAGGGCGAGTGGTGGACCTGCCCGACGAACCCCTCTACGGTCACCGGCCAGAGCTGCTCCGCCCCGTGGGAGCTCTGCGGCTACTGACGACGGGCGCCACCATGTGAGGATCGCGTGACGAAAGGCGCCCCCATCCCCTCTCGCCCCCGCCGCCAGATGTCCTCCCGAATGGACACCAACTACTTGACGTAGTAGGTTGGCTCCGTGGCCTTGCCGAAGCCCACGCCTCTCGGTGAGCTCGAGGAAGCGGTGCTCTCCGCCCTGTGGAGCAGCGCCTCACCGCTGTCGGTGCGCGAGGTCCTCGGCCGCATCCAGCGGCGGCCGGCGCTCGCCTACACGACGGTGCTCACCGTGCTCGATCGCCTCCACGAGAAGGGGATGGTCGACCGAGAGAAGGACGGGAAGGCCTTCCTGTATCGCCCCCGCGCCTCGAAGGAGGCATGGCTCGGCGAGCAGGCAGCGCGCATGCTGACCGCGGAGCGCGGACCGCCGAGCAACGCCGTCCTGATGGCGTTCCTCGACTCGGCCGAGCGCGTCGATCCCGCGCTGGTCGAGCACCTGTCGTCCCTCATCGAGCTCCGGCGCGCAGGGTCGTCGCAAGCCGCCCCCGCGCCGGGCAAAAAAGGGCGGTCCACGTGACGTCGTCCCTGGTCGCGCTGCCGCTCGCAGCTGCGTTCGTCACCCTCGCGCTGGCGAGCGCGTGGGCGGTCGGCCTCGCGGCGCGGCTCGCCGCGCGGTGGCTTTCGCCAGGCCTGCGCTCGCCGTCGACGGCGCTGCGCGCGGCGGTCGTCTTCGCCCCGGCGGTCCTCGGGGCGCTCGGGTGCGCGGCGCTCGCGCTCCCGAGCCCGTTCGTCGGGTGTCACTGCGCCGAGCATGGGCTGCATCACCCCCACCTCTGCGCGTTCCACCCGGCCTTCGCGCTGCCGCTGGTCACGCCGTCCGCTTACGTCCTCGGGGCATGGCTCGCGCTCACCGCGCCCTTCGTCCTTCGGCTCTTCCGCGACGCGATCGCGTCGGCGCGGTGGACCAGGGCCGCGCGGCGTCTGCCGGCCGTGGCGCTCGACAGCGTCGTCGTGCGGCTCGCCGACTGTGGAGCGCCCGGCGCCTTCACGATCGGCGCCCTCTCGCCGATCGTCGTGATCGACCGCGTCCTCTGGCGATCGCTCTCCGACGAGCAGCGGCGCGCCGTCGTCCATCACGAGCGGGCCCACGTCGAGCGGCGCGATGGGCTCACGCTGCTCGCGCTGCGCCTCTGCGTCGCCCTCTTCCCGAGCTCCGCGGGCCAGCGGCTGATCGACGCGTGGCGAGCCGCAGCGGAGCAGTCGTGCGATCGGTATGCGGCCGGCAAGCTCGGCGACCCCGCCGCGGTCGCGGCGGCGCTCATCGCCGTCGAGAAGGTCCGGGCGCAGGATCCCCGGGGGGCTGCGCTCCCCGCGCACGCCATGGGCGCGCTCGCAGGCGGCGATCTCTCGCGGCGCGTCCTCGCGCTGCTCGACGCCGATCCGCCTCTCCAGGGCGCCGAGCCGCTGCTCGCCAACGACGTGCTCGCCACGGCGATCGTCGCGGTCGGCGCGCTTCTGCTGACCTTCGTGTGGCCTGGGGATGGGTTCCACCACGCCATCGAGACCCTGATCGGTCACCTCATTCACTAGGGAAGTGCAGCGATGCGCCCTCGCGCTCTCACGTCGCGCTCATCTACTACAACACGTAGTAAATTCTCCGCCGGGTGTGTCCTCGTGGCCTCGATGGCGGCCGCGTCGAGCGGCGTCGCGGCGCCGCCGCTCGACGAGAGCGCGGCGGCGCGGCGGGGCTGCGCCGAGGGGCCCGCGGCGGCGGCGGCGGCGAGCGCGGAGCGGCTCCGCGGGGAGGCCGCCGTCATCGCGGCCGGGCGCATCGATCTGATGGAAGAGATCGCGCTCGCGCGGCTCGCGTGGATGCGCGCCACGGGCACGATGCTGGACGCAACGCTGGATCACGCGTGCGGCGACGTCGCGGGAGGTACACGATGAACCCTGGGCGCTTCACCCTGGCGACCGCGCTCGCCCTCTGCGCGCTCGTTCCCGGCGCGATCGGTTGCCACCGCGGCGAGCACGGACACAGCCACGATGACCACGGCCACGGCCACGACCACGCGGCCGACGAGAGCGAGCCGGAGCCGCTCGCCATCACGAAGTGGACCGATCTGCATGAGCTCTTCGTGGAGTTCCCGCCGCCCGCCCCTGGCAAGCCTGTGCCCTACCACGCGCACGTCACCCGGCTCGACGGCTTCCAGGCCGTCACCGAGGGGACGTTCCACGTGCGCTTCAAGACGCCCATCGGTGTCGCCGCGGAGACCAGCATCCAGGGCGTCAAGCGGCCGGGCATCTTCACGCCCGAGGGGCCGGCCCCCGCGGCGGGCTCGTACACCCTCGAGATGGCGTACGAGCACGCTGGGAAGATCGACGTGTTCGACTGCGGTCCCATCACGGTCGCCGACACGCCGCCGCCGCCGGAGGCGGAGGCAGGAGGCGGCGCGATCACCTTCCTCAAGGAAACGCAATGGAAGATCCCCTTCGCGACCGCGTGGGCGGAGGAGCGTCCGATGGCCAGGGAGATCGAGATCGCCGCCACCGTGGAGCCGGCGGCCTCGGATCAGCTCACGATCGGCGCGCCCACGGGCGGGCGCTTCTTCCATGACCCGAAGCGCGCGCTCGCGGAGGGGCTCCGCGTCGCCAAGGGCGATGTGCTCGGCTCCATCGCGCCCACGGTGGCCGGCGACGACTACACGCGGCTCCAGTTTGCCACCGAGGAGTCGAGGCTGGAGAAGGAGCAGATCGAGCGAGAGATCGCCCGGATCGAGCCGCTCGTGAAGGACGGCCTCGTCCCCGAGCGACGGCTCATCGAGCTCAGGAACCAGCTCGATGCGGCGCAGGCGAGGCTGCGCTCAGCGCAGGGCCGGATCGGGCGGGTCCTGTCGCCGGGAGGGGCAGGCGGCATCGCGATCAAGTCGGCCCTCGCCGGCGTCGTGTCGCAGGTCCTCGTCCCGAACGGCGAGCCGGTCGAGGCCGGAGCGCCGCTCGTGCGCATCGGCGGGACGGATCACCTGTGGATCCGCGCGCGCTTCGTCGCCCGCCCTGCGGCGACGTTCGATCAGGCGAGGCCCACGGCCGTACGCCTGCCGAACGGAGAGCGCCTCGAGATCGAGGAGCGAGGCGCTCGGTTCCTGTCGCTGCTGCCGGTCATCGACGCAAGCTCGCGCATCGCGACATGGATCGCCGACGTGCCCCCGCTCCGGAGCGCCGGCGCGCCGGGCGGCGTGGGAGCCTCGGCCCAGGGAGCGGCCACGCCAGCGGACGATCTGCGGCCCGGCGCCAGCGTGGTGCTCGCGGTCCGGCTCGGCGCTCCTCGGACAACGCTCGCGGTCCATCGAGCGGCCGTGGTCGAGATCGACACCCGCCCGTACGTGTTCGTCCAGACCGACGGAGAGCACTTCGAGAAGCGTCGCGTCACGCTCGGCGACGCCGACGGCGCCTTCGTGGAGGTGCGCTCGGGCGTCGCGAAGGGCGAGCGGATCGTGACCCGAGGCGGCTTTGACGTTCACCTGGCCTCGCTGATGGGGACCGTCGAGTCCCATCGCCACTAGCCGAGGAGCTCCCCGCCATGTTCGACGCGATCATCCGCGGCTCGCTCCGCCACGCGTGGCTCGTGATCGCCGCCGCGCTCGTGCTGGTCGGCGCTGGCGCCTACGCCGCCGCCACCCTGCCGCTCGATGTCCTCCCGGAGCTCTCGGCGCCCTCGGTCACGGTCGTCGCCGAGGCCGGCGGGCTCGCCCCGGAGGAGGTGGAGAAGCTCGTCACCACGCCGCTCGAGCAGGCGCTGAACGGCGCCTCGGGCGTGCGCCGGATCCGCTCGTCCTCCGCCGTCGGGATCGCGCTGCTCTGGGTCGAGTTCGAGTGGGATGTCTCGCCCATCGTGGCGCGGCAGGTCGTCGCGGAGAAGCTCTCGTCCGCCCGCTCCTCGCTGCCGGCGGGCATCGAGCCGCTGATGGCGCCCGCGTCGTCGATCATGGGCGAGATCATGTTCGTGGGGCTGGTCAGCGACGGCGACGGCGAGGGGAAGATCTCGGGCGGCGACCTGCGGGGCACGGCCGAGTGGCTCGTCCGGCGGCGCCTCCTGGCGGTGCCGGGGATCGCGCAGGTGGTTCCGATCGGCGGTGCGCTGAAGCAGGTGGAGATCACGCTCGTGCCGGAGCTGCTCATGCAGCACCGTGTGGGGACAGCGCAGGTCCTCGAGGCGCTGCGGGGGGTCTCCGAGAGCACGTCCGGGGGGTTCTATGTGGCGGGCGCGCAGGAGTACCTGATCCGCGGCCTCGGCCGGCCGAGCTCGATCGACGCGCTCGGACAGGTGGTCATCGCCGAGCGCGACGGCGTCTCGCTCCACCTGGCCGACGTCGCGACGGTCGCCATGGGCGAGGCGATCCGGCGCGGCGAGGCGGCCGTCGACGGCCGGCACGCCGTCGTGCTCAAGGTCCAGAAGCAGCCGCAGGCGAACACGCTCGAGCTCACCGACCGTGTCGACCAGGCGCTCGACGAGATCGCGGCCTCGCTGCCGGAGGGCATGTCCCTCTACCGCAAGGGGTTCCGCCAGGCGGACTTCATCCGCGTCGCGCTCAGGAACGTGACGACCGTGCTCCGCGACGGGGCGATCCTCGTCGCGATCATCCTCACCCTCTTCCTCATGAGCTGGCGGACCACGCTCATCTCGCTGCTCGCCCTGCCGCTCTCGCTGCTCGCGGGGCTCCTCGTCCTCCGCGTCACGGGCGCGTCCATCAACACGATGACCCTCGGCGGGTTCGCGATCGCCATCGGCGAGCTCGTGGACGACGCGATCATCGACGTCGAGAACGTCTACCGGCGCCTGCGGGAGAACGCGCTCTTGCCGCCGGCGGAGCGGCGGCCTGTCCTCGACGTGGTGTACGAGGCGTCGCGCGAGATCCGGAGCTCGGTCGTCTTCGCGACGCTCATCATCCTGCTCGTCTTCGCCCCGCTCTTCTTCCTGAGCGGCGTCGAGGGGCGCCTCCTGCGCCCGCTCGGCGTCGCCTACGTGACCAGCATCGGCGCCTCGCTGCTCGTGGCGCTGACGATCACGCCGGTGCTCTGCATGCTCCTGCTCGGCCGGACCGACGGCGCGGCGGCTCACCGGGAAGGGTGGCTTGTGCGCTTCCTCAAGGCGCGCTACCGCCCGCTCGTCGCCGCCGCGCTGCGCGTCCCCGTGCCCATCGGCATCGCCTCGCTCGCCGCGGCGGTCGCCGCCGTCATCGCCCTGGGCTCGTTCGGCAGGGGCTTCCTCCCCGAGTTCAACGAGGGATCGCTGAACATCGCCGCCGCGACGGCGCCCGGCACGTCGCTGGAGACCTCGGATCGGATCGTCGGCCGGCTCGAGCGATCCTTGCTCTCCCACCCGGCGGTCACCTCCGTCATCCGGAGCACCGGGCGCGCCGAGCGGGACGAGCACGCGCTGGACGTGAATTTCTCCGAGCTCGAGGTCGGGCTCGACGTCTCGAAGGGGGAGCGCGAGGAGATCCTGGCGCAGATCCGCGAGCAGGCGGCCGCGATCCCGGGCCTCGCCGTGACGGTAGGCCAGCCGATCAGCCACCGCATCGAGCACCTCGTGAGCGGCGCGCGCGCGAGTCTGGCCCTCAAGATCTACGGCGACGACCTCGACCAGCTCCGCGCGCTCGCGCGCGGGGCCGAGGCCGCCATGAAGGGAGTCCCGGGGATCGTCGACCTCGCGGTCGAGCAGCAGACCGAGATTCCCCAGCTCGTCATTCGCGCCAAGGCGACCGAGCTCGCGGCCTTCGGCAAGAGCCCGGGGGAGCTCTCGCGCTTCGTGGAGATGGCCTTCGTCGGCAGCAAGGTCGGCCTCTACTGGGAGCAGGAGCGCGTCTACGACGTGGTCGCGAAGCTCCCGAGCTCCTACCGCTCGGATTTCGCCTTGATGGGCGCCACGCCGGTCGACGTCCGCGGCGAGCGCTTCACCGAGCTCTCGGCGATCGCCGCGCTCGACAAAACCATGGGGCCGAACCTCATCAACCACGAGAACGTGCGGCGCCGGATCGTCGTGACGGCGAACGTGGCCGGGCGCGATCTCCGGGGTGCCGCCGAGGACGTCCTCGCGGCCGTGCGCGGCGGGGTGAAGCTGCCGCCGGGCTACCGCGTGGAGCTCGGCGGAGCGTTCGAGAGCGAGGCGTCGGCGAGCCGCACGATCCTGGCCCTGTCGGCGCTGGCCATCGTCGGGATGACGGCGCTCCTGCTCATGGCGTTCCGCTCCGCCAGGGACGCGGCGCTCGTCCTGTTCAACTTGCCGCTTTCGCTCGTCGGGGGCGCGGTCGCGGTCTGGCTCGGCGGCGGTGTGCTGAGCATCGCCTCGCTCGTCGGGTTCATCACCCTCTTCGGGATCGCCACCCGGAACGGCATCATGATGGTGACCCACTTCCGGCACCTGCTCACGGTGGAAGGGCTGCCGCTGCGCGAGGCTGTGATCCAGGGGAGCGTCGATCGGCTCGTACCGATCTTGATGACGGCGTTGACCGCGGCGCTAGCGCTCGTCCCGATCGTCCTCGCGGCCGGCGAGCCGGGCAACGAGATTCAGGCTCCCATGTCCGCCGTCATCCTCGGCGGTTTGACGAGCTCGACGCTGCTGAACTTGCTCGTGATACCGCCTCTGTTCGCGCGCTTCGCCGCGCCGAATGGGGGGCGCCCAGCAGCCCGGAACGCCGCCTCAGCCGAGGTCGCCGGCGTGGCGACAGGAGGCAGCGCCGCGCCTTGACGTGCTCGTGCCGCCCCCGATTCTTTCATGGCTGGCTCTTGGTCAGGCCGAGCGCGCCCTTCAACACCTTGCCGAGCTCGGCGACGGGGCCGCGCCCCCAGTAATGGAAGAAGAGGATGCGCGGCTCCTCGCCGACCATGTGGTGGTGGATCGCCACGATATGGATCTTGCCCGCGCGGAGCGCCTTGAGGACGGGCTGGAGCTCGTCCTCGGTGACCGCGAAGTCGCCATCCACGACGGCGTTGTCATCCGTGCCCGCGAACGCAGCCCACGTGTTCACGCCCATCGCCTTGCCGATCTTGCAGCCGCAATCAGCCACGGCGGCGGGCCGGCCAATCACGGCCTTGACCATGCCGTCCTTGACAGTTCCCTTCACGCCGAGCGCCGCCTCCACCTTGGCCGGATCGATGGCGCTTTTCGCCGGAATGGCCGGCCCGTCGAAGCGCTCGCGCGGCTTCGGCGTGGCCTTCCGGATGACCCGCGTTGCGTCGAGGGCACGGCGCACGCCTTTGCCGAGCGCGTCCAGCTTGCCCTCGCCGCCGATGTGCATGAAGTAGACCTTGGGCCGGTCATAGAAGAAGTGGTTGTGGAGGGCGGTGACCTCGAGCCCGGCGTCCAGGGCGGCGCTCATGGCGTCGCTGACCTCGTCCTCGAACAGGACGAGGTCGCCCATCACCATCGCCTCGACGCCCGGCTTCTGGCCGGGGGTGAACCCCGCCCACGAGGTGAGCCCCATGAATGGCGGCATGGCCCAGCCATCCACCTCGACCTTGACGTCGTTCCGCGGGAACGAGACCTTCACGACGCCTTCAGCGACCTCCGCCTTGCCGCCCGTGGACGCCTCGACGACAGCGGGATCCAGCGCGGCCGGGGCGGCCGGCGCTGATTGACCGGCGGGCTCGGCAGCAGGCGGAGCCGTGGGGCGCAGGGCCGCCGGCGGCTCCGCCGAGGGCGCCGGGGGTGCGTTGCTACAGCCGAGCGCCATCAGCGCGGCGAGACCGAGCCAACCAACGATGTTCCTCATCGCTTCTTCTCCTCGTCTTTTCCCAGAGGCATCTTCTCACAGCGGCGCAATGGTGAGGTCGTCATAGTACGTGACCGTCGCAGTCCCAGGTGCGCGCTGTCATCGGCCCAGATGGATCCGAAGGCGACGCCGCCGAGGGGACCACGGGCGCGGCAGCGCTCGCCGGCTGGGCCGACCCCCCGTAGGACGCCCTGCGCGGCGCAGCCGTCAGGCGCCGAGGAGGCGCACCCCGAAGGCGAGCATCAGTCGACAGAGGGCGGCGAGCATCATGGCGCCGATCGCGAAGCAGCCGAATCGCCGGCCCTTGGCGCTAGGGACCGCGCCCGCCGAGAGGAGGCCCGCCGCGGCCGGCGGCTCCGGCGGCTTTTTTTTTAAGGCCGGCACCCGCGTCCACCGCGACGGCGCCGCCTCGCCGTCGCCCAGCGCCACCGGCGGCGTCGCCCTGACGATCGCCAGCGCACGCGCGGCCCGGCTCTCCTCGTGGCTGCGCTTCCAGGCGCGGATCGTCGCCTCGGGGAGCCCGAACACCTCGCCGGAGCCGTACGTCCCCGCGAGCCCGTCGAGCACGCGAAGGTGCCAGTCGGCGGGGACCGCTTCGGGCAACGCCGCGACCGCCTCGGGCGGGACCGGCGGGAACCAGGCCGCGAAGTGCTGGACCTGCCGTCCGGTCCAGTCCCGCCGCGCCGGATCGAGGAACCTCACCGCGACGTAGGGATAGGCGCGCGGCGCCGGCTGCCCGCGCTCGTCGACCTCGAGCAGGCCATAGCGGAGCTCCCCGGCGCCCGCGTCGGCGTCGCCGAGCATCGCCTCGAGCGTCGAGAGCCAGGCGGGCAGCGCCGGGATCTCGGGGACACAGATGAACTCGTAATCCCAGTGCTCGCCGCGCGTCCTCCAGAGGAGGCGCGATGTCTCGACGAGGGGCGCGGGCGCGGGCATCACGACCTCACTGGTTCTGGTGGTAGGCGCGGGCGCCCTCGTCGTCGCGCAGGGCCGCGACCATCGCGGTCAGGACCGCCGTGAAGGTGTCGCCCTTCCGGATCGCGTCCTCGCGCGTCTTCTTGAGCCGGTCGAGCCGGGTGGTCGCGAAGTCCTTGATCGAGATGAACCGCAGGATCTTGCTCACGATCTGGTATCGCTTCGGCAGGAAGTCGTCGAGGGAGTCGACGAACTGCACGAGATCGCGCAGCCCCTGGAAGAACGTCTCTCCGGCCGACTTCTCCTTTCTCGCCGCCTGCGCCTCGCGGACCGCGCCCTCGACCGTGCTCACCAGGATCGCGGGGGCGAGGGTGCGCACGCCGAGCGAGGTCCTCGGATCGACCGCCGCGCCGGCCGGGGCGGCGACCGACGAGAGGAGCATGAAGCGGTGCCCGAACGCGTGCTCGGCGCGGAGCACCGAGCAGAGCTTCGCGAGCTGATCGTCGGCGTCCCGGCAGACCTCGCGCTCGAAGTCCCGCGCGCTGTAGTCCGGCGGGAAGAGATCGGCCTTGCTGAGGGCGAGGATCCACTCCCGCGGGAAGCTCACCTCGTCGCCCGTGGCGGCGCTGGCCCGGCGCAGCCGGTCGCACTCGTCGGCGAAGTGCTCGAACAGCCACCGGATGTACCCGGTGCCCTCGGCCCGGTACTTCGCGCCGTCCGCGAGGAGGATGCCCACCTGGCTCATCCCGAGCCGGAGGAGGCCCTGGCGCATCGCCTCCCGCTCGTCCGCGTCGACCGGCTCGTCCTCCCACCAGCGTCCGGGGTAGTCGTACCAGTGGATGCGGACCGCCGGCTCGGGCAGATCTCTCGGGAAGAAGTCGAACTCGTACTCGTCGAAGCGCGTGCTGCCGTCCGGGAACCTGCCCTCCTCGAGGCGATAGAACCGACCGAGGAGCTGGTTGCCCTGCGCCTTGTTGACCGCCTGGATCTTGTACGCGTACTCCTGCTGGAACGAGGGTTGGGTCTGCGCCCGGTAGAAGGCTGCCAGGAGGACCGTCTTGCCGGCGCCGGAGGCGCCGAACAAGGCGACGTGCAGATCGAGGGGCGGCATGACGGATGCGTACGAGAGCGCGGGCCCCGGCACAAGCGCCGGCGCGCCCGACCCCGACGGGGCTCGCGCGATCCCGCGCGAGACAGCCGTCCGAGCGCGACGATGACACGGCTGAGCCCGCCGCCCGGCCGCTCGCGGCGGGCGCTCGGGCGGCGCGCGATTCAGGGGCTCTCGGCCATCCTCTTCCGGAGGCTGAGCGGGCGCATGTCCGTCCAGACCTCCTGAATGTACGCCAGACACTCCGCCTTGTTGCCCGTCTTGCCGGCCTCCGTCCAGCCAAGCGGGTTCTCTCGGTCCGCCGGCCAGATGGAGTATTGCTCCTCGTGGTTCACCACCACCTTGTAGATCGTCGCGTCGTCATCTGCCTGCATCGCTCGCTCCTCCTTGGTTCAGCCGGATACCGCGACACCCGAGCCCACGCTCGACCGCCGAGCGCGCGGCCTCGACAAGAGGGCCGAGCCTAGCATACACTGCGGCGCGCCCGCTACCGGCACTCGGTTCGGTGTTTCACGAGAGGACGCCGTCGCCTGGCCGTACCGAGCGCGTCAAGTGCATGGCTTGCATCGAGCGCATCGATGACGTCGATGACGTCGATGATGTCGAGTGCGTCATGGAGCGCATCGATGACGTCGATGACGTCGATGATGTCGAGTGCGTCATGGAGCGCATCGATGACGTCGATGATGTCGAGTGCGTATATGGTTCCAATCGAGTGCCGAGCGTCCGTGGCGTCCGTGGCGTCAGTCGCGTCCGTGGCGTCAGTCGCGTCAGTGGCGTCAGTCCCGTCGTTGCGTCAGCCCTCTCAGTCGCATCCGTGTTGAAGTTAGTTAGGCTAACTATCCTCAGTCGAAGGTCTCAGGCACCGACGACGAGCGCGCGCTGATCGAGGCGAACGCGGTCGGGGAGGCGCGGGTCTGGGGCGGACCGGCGCTGCTGGACACCTTGGTCCTGCAGTGGGGGGGCGCGGACGCTCGGCGCCCGGCGTTGTTCCCTCTCATTTCAATGGTTTGCCGGCGCCCCTGGCGTCATGGCGGTTCGCTTCCCCGTCCGACCTCTCGCAATCGCGGTACCGCTCTTTCGGCTCGCCCCGGCGGCTCTGTGCGCTGGCGGCGGGGAAATCCTGCTGGAAGGAGCAGGATACGAGCACGAATCGGACGACTTGCGCGGCTCCCCTTCAAGCCATACGTCGTCGAGGTAGCGGTACGTCGGGAGCGAACACGCCCGGCGCGGGGAGGGCGTGGCATTCGGCCGCTCGCCCCGGTGCCGAACGAAAGAGCTTGACACGCGTGAACGCTCCACGGTTTCCTAGCAGCCTCGACAATGCACGCGTGAGCATCGATCGCGTGCAACTCGGCGCGACGGCTTTTCGTGGAATCGCACCTGGTCGATTCTACGTTGAAGGGCGACGCGATCGGCTGCGGGGGCAGGTCGAGGACGGGGGGCGGCGCTGGATGACTGAGTCCTGTTGCGACTGAGACGGAACCATTCCGGCGCGCTCGGACCGCTGCGACGCAAGAGCGATGCTTGACGTGAACCACCCAATCCACCGTCCGTCTGAGACGGAGAAGAGAGCACGAGCATGAGGGAGCCCAGCTCGACACCGAACTGGCGCAATTTCGGGTCCAACCTGCCGGCCGGCAGCGATTCCGTACCGCCGGGGGAAGGATTTCCGATCAAGAAGATCTTGGCGCTCAACCTCGGCAAGTGGAAGGACACCGCCGGACTGCAAATCGCGCAGACGCTTCACCTGTTCGCGTACGGGTACAAGCGCTATCGCGAGGGGAAGTTCATCCTCCGGGCCACGTCCGACCTCGGGCTGGGCGCCATCTTCGAGTCCATCGACAACTGGGAGAGCTTCGATCAATTCGAAGATTTCTTCAAGCCGTGGACCTTCATCCGCAAGCCCTTCGTTGCGACGCGGTGGTCCGAGGACGCCGAGTTCGGGCGGCAGCGCCTCGTGGGGATCAACCCGGCGCACATCCGCCGCGCGACCCCGGCCGATCTCGCCGATTTCCTGAGCGGCGCCGCGCCCAAGCCGGTGACGATCGCCGACGGTCGCACGCTGGAGGCGGTGCGCGAGAGCGGGCAGCTCTACTTCCTCGACTACCGCATCTTCAAGGACATCGTCGACACCGACGTGCAGGAAGAGCTGGGCAAGTATCCGCTGGCGCCGACGTGCATGCTGCACCAGACCGCGGCCGGTGAGCTCTTGCCCGTGGCCATCAGGCTCGTGGACTCGCGCGCCGAGAAAGGGGCGCATCCGGACAAGATCTTCACCCCTGCGGGCCCGGCGGACGACTGGCTCACGGCGAAGATCGCCGTCGCGAGCGCCGACGCCATCTTCCAAGGCCAGGTGACCCACCTGCTCTACGCGCATCTGGTCGTGGAGCCGTTCGCGGTGAGCACCTACCGCAACCTGCCCGCGACGCACCCGCTCCATCAGCTGCTCAGGCCGCATTTCTTCAACACCCTGGCCATCAACGAGCTGGCTCGACGGCGCTTCCTCGGGCGAGGGCGCTTCTTCGACATCACGAGCTCCGTGGCCAACATGGGCTCGTTCGAGCTCTTGACGCGCGCCTACACCGGCCAGGGCATCAAGGGCTACCGCGGCAAGCGGTGGCGGTTCTACGAGAGCGCGCTCCCCCACGACCTGTCCGCGCGCGACGTCCGCGACCTCGTCGGCTATCACTACCGCGACGACGCGCTGCTGCACTGGGACGCGATCCAGGAGTACGTCGGAGAGGTCCTGAAGATCGCCTACCCGACGCCGGGGCGCCTGGCGAGCGATGCCAGCTTGCAAGCGTGGATCCAGGAGCTCGTGTCCCCCGATCTCGGCGCCATGGATAGCCTGCTCCCGCCGGACAGAGAGAAACAGCTCGCGAAGCTCACGAGCCTCGACGACCTGATCGCGATCGTCACCAACGTCATCTTCACGGCGACCGCGTATCACGCCGCCGTCAACTTCGGGCAAACGGACTATTACACCTGGATCCCCAACGCCCAGTTTGCCACGTACCGCTCCTACGGCGATGTCCTGAACGGGAGCGAGAAGCGGCTGTTCAAGCCGCTGGAGCGCCTCCCGGGGCGCGCGCAGAGCATCCGCCAGATGGTGCTCAGCCGCTCGCTCAGCATGGGCCCGCCGCTGACCAGCGAGAGCCTCATGACGATGAAGTGCCTGTTGCAAGATCCGGCGGCGAAGCAGGCGTTCGCCCGCTACCGCGAGCGCCTGGCGCAGATCGAGCGGGAGATCACCGAGCGCAACCGCACCCGCGAGCAGCCGTACCTGTACCTGCTCCCGTCGATGGTCCCCCAGAGCGTCGCGATCTGATCGGCGTTCGAGAAAGGAATTCGCCTCATGAGCATTCACATCGAAGAAGACGGACGAGCGGACGCTGCCAAGCCGCCGCCGTTCGACTACCTGCAGGCCCTCCACAGCGCGCTGTCGAACGAGAACGATCCGGTCAAGCGGAAGCAGATCGAGGCCGGCATGGTCTTCAAGTGGCTGAGGGAGGAGCCGCTCCCGTTCCTCAGCCAGCTGCGGCGCGAGAAGCCCATCTTCTCCATCCCGGCCATCACGCTCGTGACCCGGTACAACGATGTCGTCGAGGTCCTCAACGCCAACGACGTCTTCTCGGTCGACAACATCGCGCCCAAGCTGGTCGAGAACGTGGGCCAGAACATCCTGGCGATGAACGACTCGCCCAAGTACGAGCACGAGAAGTCGCTCCTGCGCCTCGCGTTCCCTCGCGCCGATCTGCCCCGCTACCGTCAGATCGTCGTGGAGGAGGCGAACCGGCTGCTCGCCAAGGTCGGCGTCGACAAGCCGTTCGACCTCACCGGTGACTACGCGCTCAAGGTGCCGGCCGGCGCGATGGCCCGGTACCTCGGCGTCGGCGAGATCCCGACGGAGAAGGTGGTGGCGTGGACCCACGCGCTGTTCCACGAGATCTTCCTCAACCCGACCAACGACCCGGCGGCCGTGGCGGCGGCGAGGGCCGCTCGCCAGGAGGCGCTGCCGCTGATCGACGCGATCGTCGCCGCGCGGAAGAAGCAGCTGGCGAAGTCGCCCCCGCCAGAGCAACCGTCGGTGCTGGACCGCTACCTGCTCATGCAGGCGGTCCCCGAGACCTACGAGAGCGACGAGGGGATCCGCGACGTGATCCTGGGGCTGCTCATGGGCTGCGTGGATCTCAGCGGCGGCGCGATCGTCAACGCCCTCGTCGAGCTGATGAAGCGCCCGCGCGTCCTGCGCGACGCGCTCAACGTGGTGAACGTCGAGGACGACGCCGCCATCACCGGCTATGTGCTGGAGGCGCTGCGCTTCCGCCCCCCGTCGACCGGCGTCACCAGCCTCTGCGTGCGCGACTACACGGTCGGGCGCGGCACGCGGCACGAGGAGAAGATCCCCGCCGGCGCGCTGGTGATGGCCTGCAGCGCCTCGGCGATGCACGACCACGAGCACATCGACGCCCCGGACCAGTTCAGGCCCGGGCGCCTGCCGAGCAAGAACTACCTGTTCTGGGAGTCAGGGATCCACACGTGCCACGGCAAGTACGTGGCCATCCTGCACATCTCGCTCGCCATCAAGCAGCTGCTGCGGGCCGGCGTCCCGAGCGCGGTCGACCCCCTGCCGCGCGTGCACGGGTACCCTGCGCCGTTCCGCGTGCGCCTGACCGCCGCCGAGGGCTGATCCGCTACTCGCCGGGCGTCCGCTCGCCCGCCGAGCGCCGCCGGAGCTGGCCGAGGCGCGCCGTCGCCGCCCTGGCGAAGGCGTCGCCGAGCGCGGCCTGCGCCCGCGCGGCCGCGGCGCGAGCGCCCTCGACGAGCGACGATACCGGCGCGTCCGGCCGGGCGATCACCGCGTCGACGAGGTGCGTGAACGCGCCGGCGATCTCCTTGCGCGCGCCGTCGTCGACGCGATCGCGCCGGAACTCGAAGTGCCCCACGACCGATCCGTCGTCCGCCGGCCAGAGCAGGAGGGCGACCTCGAAATGCACGAGCTCGGGCCGGAGGGGCAGGGGCTCGACGCGGAGCCCGCGCACCTCCAGCGCGGGCTTCGGCGCGTTCTGGAGCGCCAGCCAGACCCGGAAGAGCGGGTGCTGCGCGTGGTCGCGCTCCTGCTTCAGATCCTGGGTGACGACATCGAACGGGATGTCCTGGTGCGCGAAGGCGTCGAGCGCCTGGACGCGCGCCCGCGCGAGCACGTCGCGGAACGTCCCGGCGCGCGCGAGATCGACGCGGATCACGAGCGTGTTGGTCAAGAGGCCGACAACGTCCTCGAGCTCCGGGCGGTTCCGGTTGGCGATGGGCGTCCCGACGGCGATGTCCAGCGCGCCGGACCGCGCGTGGATCACGAGGTCGAGGAGCGCGAGGAGCACCATGAACAGGGTCGCGCCCTCGCGCCGCGCGAGCGCCTCGAGCGCCGCCGCCTTGTCCGGCGAGAGCGCGATCTCCTCGATGGCGCCGGACGGGTCGTGGCTCGGCGCCTCCGCCCCGCCGCCGGCCGAGATGCTCGCCCGGGACAGCCCCCGGAGGCGCTCTCGCCAGTACGCGCGCTGGCCGTCGAGCGCCCCCGACTCGACCATCTCGCGCTGCCAGGCCGCGAAGTCGCTGACCTGGAGCTTCGGCGGCGGGAGCGAGCGGCCCGCTTAGAGCGCAAGGAGCTCGCGGAGGATGACGCCGAGCGACCAGTCGTCCGACACCACGTGGTGCATCGCGACGAGGAGCACGTGCTCGTCCTCCGCGAGGCGGAACAGCGTGGCGCGCAGGAGCGGCGGCGCGCCGATCGCGAAGGGCCGCCACGCCTCGGCGCGCAGCCGCCCGGCGAGCGCGGGCGCGGCCGCCTCCTCGGGCGTCAAGGCCACCACGTCGAGCGCGAAGCCCGCGTGCGGCTGCGCGATCTGCAGGAGCTCGCCGTCGACGTTGGCGATGGACGTCCGGAGGGCGTCGTGGCGCCGCACGATCTCGCCGAACGCGGCCGAGAGGCGGGCAACGTCGACCGCGCCCCGGAGCCGGACCGCGCCCGGGACGTTGAAGAGCGGCTTGCCGGGCGAGAGCTGCTCGAGGAAGAAGATGCGGCTCTGCCCGTACGAGAGCGGCGCCCGCGTCAGCCCGCGGCGCCGGACCTGCGGCGGCGCCGCGCCGAGGGCCGACAGCCGGCGCGCCGCGGCGTCCCGCTCCTCCGGCGCGAGCGCGGGCAGGTGCTCGGGGCGGCGGTCCGCGACGTACCGGCGGACGGCGGGCAGGAGCGACTCCATCGACCGGCCGCTCGCGAGGAGCTCGATGAGCGGGGCCTGCGCCGCGATCGACGGCAGGTCGAACATGAGCTGCAGCGGGACCTCCGCGCCGAGGGCGCGCTGCACGCGGGCGACGACCTGCGTGGCGAGGAGCGAGTGGCCGCCGACGTCGAAGAAGTTCTCGCCGACCCGCACCTCGCCGAGCCCGAGCACCTCGGCCCAGATCGACGCGAGGAACCGCTCCGCCGGCGTCCGCGGCGCCGCGCCGTCGTCCGGGCCCGCCTGCGCCTCGGGCGCCGGCAAGGCGCGCCGGTCGAGCTTGCCGTTCGGCGACAGCGGGAGCGCGTCGAGGCGGACCACGCTCGACGGGATCATGTACGCCGGCAGCGACGCCTTCAGCGCCGCGCGTACGTCCGGCGCGCCGCCCTCGGCGTCGCCGTCGAGCACGACGTAGGCGACCAGGCGGGCGTCGCCCGGCGCGTCCTCGCGCAGGACGACGGCCGCCTGGCTCACGCCGGGCACGCGCCGGATCTGCGCCTCGACGTCGCCGAGCTCGATCCGGTGCCCGCGGAGCTTGACCTGGTGGTCCGAGCGGCCCTGGAACTCGAGCATCCCGTCGGGCAGGAAGCGCGCGACGTCGCCGGTCCGGTACATCCGGCCGCCCGCGGCGCGCGCGCGCGGGTCGGGCAGGAAGCGCTCCGCGGTGAGCCCGGGCTGCCCCACGTAGCCGCGCGCGAGCGGCGCGCCGGCGATGTAGAGGTCGCCGAGCGCGCCGATGGCGGGGCGGCGCATCGCGCCGTCGAGCACGAACACCTCGGCGTTCGCGACCGGCGCGCCGAGGGGGACCCACGCGACCCGCGGGTCGCTCGGCAGGACGCAGCCGGTCACCGCGATCGCGGCCTCGCTCGGCCCGTACATGTTGATGAGGTCGCCGTCGTGCTTCGCGTAGAAGCGCCGGACGAGGTCGAGCGGCACCGCCTCGCCGCCCACGAGGACCTTCCGGAGGCTCGCGGGGAACGGCTGATCGGGCCCCCCGAGGAACGCCGCGAGCATCGAGGAGACGAAGTACGCGGTCGTGACCCCCTCGTCGCGCGCGAGGCGCCGCAGGTACTCGGGATCGCGGTGCCCCCCGGCCCGGGCGACGACGATCCGCGCGCCGAACGAGAGGGGCCAGAAGATCTCCCAGACGGAGACGTCGAAGCCGAACGCGGCCTTGAGCAGGACGCGGTCGTCCGCGGTGAGCGCCCAGGTCCGCTGGATCCACTGCATCTGGTTGACGATGGCGCGGTGGGAGATGAGGCTCCCCTTCGGCGTGCCCGTCGAGCCGGACGTGTAGATGACGTACGCGCCGCTGTCCGGCGGCGGGCTCACGGCGGGCCGCGCGTCGGAGCACGCGGCGATCTGCGCGGCCTCGGCGTCGAGGAGCAGCGTCGTCCAGCCGCCGGTCGGGAGCTCGTCGGCGATCGCGTCGTGCGTGACGAGGAGGCGCGCCCGCGCGTCCCGCATCATGAAGGCGAGGCGCTCGCCGGGGTACTCGTGGTCGAGCGGCAGGTAGGCGCCGCCCGCCTTGAGCACCGCCAGGGTCGCGACGACCATGTCCTCGGAGCGCGGCACGCAGACGCCGACGATCGTGTCGAGCCCGACGCCGCGGCGGCGCAGGCAGTGCGCGAGCCGGTTCGCGCGCCGCTCGAGCTCGCCGTAGGTGAGCGGCTTGCCCTCGCTGCGCACCGCGACGACGTCGGGGTGCTGTTCGGCGCGCTCCTCGAACCACCGGTGCAGCGCGCAGGCCGGCGGCAGCTCCATCGCCGGGCCGCGCGACCACGCCTCGATCTCGGCGCGCTCGCCGGGGCCGACGTACTCGCCCTGGGCGACCGGGCGCTCGGGGTGGCGCGACAGGTCCGCGAGCATCGCCGCGAGGCGCTCGGCGAGGCGCTCGGCGTCGCGGCGCGCGCCGGCCGACGCGTCGTAGCGGAGCTCCAGCGACGCCGACGGGCCCGCGCCGGCGCAGTGCAGCCGGCAGGCGACCTGGTCGGACGTGCTCCAGACGTCGAGCACGCGGGCGCGCGCGCCGTCGAGCGACAGCGCCGGCGCGGCCTCCGCGGCGGAGAAGCCCCAGGTCATCCGGTGGCTCACCCCCGGCGCGGCGTCCTGGTGCGCCGCCGCCTCGGCCTCGGCGGCCGCGAGCCGCCGCGCGACGTCGGCGAGCGTGTCGGAGGCCGAGATCTCGATCCGGACCGGAAGGAACCGCGCGAACGGCCCCACCGCGCCCGCGAGCGCGTCCAGGGACCGCCCGTCGAAGCGGACCGCCACGGTGGCCTCGGGCTCGTCGCCGCCGCCCATCCGCCACAGGAGCGACGTCCACAGGGCCAGGAGCACGATCCGCTGCGGGACCTGCCACGACGACGACCAGCGCTCGACCTGCGCCATCCCGCCTGGCCCCAGATCGACCCGCGCGCGCCCCGAGCCGGCGCCGGCGCCGGCGCCGCCGCGGCTGAAGGCGAGGTGGAGCGGGGGCCCGAAATGCGCGCGGCGCTCGGCCCAGAACCTGCGCACGTCGCCGGCGTCCTCCGCCTCGAGCATCCCGTTGAGCCACTCCGCGACGTCCGCGTACTGCTGCTCGGGCGGCGCGCCCGCGGTCGACGCGCAGAGCTCGCGGACGAGCGGGGCGATCGACTCCTCGTCGACGCACCACGCGGGCGCCGCGAGCACGAGCCGGCGCTCCTCCGGGCCGACGCGGACCAGGCCGATGCGCAGCCCGTCGTCCGCGCCGCGGCCCTCCGACAGGCGCGCGACGAGCCGCGCCATCCGCTCGCCCTGCTCGGCCTCCGAGCACCCGACCCAGTCGTCCTGCGACGACCACGCGAAGCGCGGCTCGCCGACCACCTGCGCGGCCTCGCCGCCCGCCTCGACGAGGCGCGTGCGCAAGATCTCGTGCCGCTCGACCAGCGCGAGCGCCGCCGCCGAGAGCCGCCCTTCGTCGCACGGGCCGGTCACGGCGACGACGGCCAGCGTCCGGCACCCGGGGGCCCCCGCCTCCCGCTCGAGCGCGCGGAGCGCCCGCTGCTGCGGCGAGAGGCTGAAGCCGGTCATCTCGTGGTCAGTCATCCAGCTCGTCCTTCGGTGAGGTCTTCGCTTCGCCCGGCGCGCCCGGGCGCGGGAGGGTCACGGCGCGCCGGCGCGCGGAGGTCAGCTTGTCGAGCGCCGCGCCGCGCGCGGCCTTCCGCTCGAGCTCCCGGCGGGCCGCCGCGGTGCGCTCGATCTCCCCCCGGAGCTCCGAGATAGGGGTGTCCGGCCGCGCCGTCGCGATCGCCAGTATGTCACGGTAATCGCTCAGGAAATTGTCGACCGTCGCGGCCCGGTACAGCTCGCTGCTGTGCTCGACGCCGAAGCGGAACGAGTCGCCGGCCTCGGCGACCGTGAGGACGAAGTCGAACGCCGTCGTGGTCGCCTCGCCCTCCAGCGCCTCGAGCTCGAGCCCCTCGAGCTTCATCGGGGGGACGTGCACGTTGCGCATGACGAACTTCGCGTCGAAGAGGGCCACGTGCCCGACGGCCCCCTTCGGCCGCAGGGCCTCCACGAGCCGGTCGAACGGCAGGTCCTGGTGCTCGAACGCCTCGAGCGCGACGTCGCGCACGCGGCGGACCAGCGCGCCGAACGTCGGGTCGCCCCCGCAGTCGGTCCGGATCACGAGCTGGTTGACGAAGAAGCCGATCATCGGCTCGGTCTCGACGCGGTTCCGGTTCGCGACGTCGGTGCCCACGACGAGGTCCTCGAGCCCGGTGCGCTGGTGCAGGACGAGCTTGTACGCGGCGAGCAGGGCCATGAACGGAGAGATCGCCTCCCGCTCGCAGAACGCCTTGATCCGACGGGTGAGCTCGGCCCCGGCGTCGAGGCTCCGCCGCGCCCCGCGCCACGTCCTTCGCCCCGCCGGCTCGTGGTCGACCGGCACGCGGGCCCGGCGCAGCGCGCCCGAGAGCTTCGCCGTCCAGTACCGGAGCTCGCCCTCCAGGACCTCGCCGGACAGCCACGCCCGCTGGGCCGCGGCGAAGTCGACGTACTGCGCCGGGAGCTCCGGCAGCCGGGAAGGCTGGCCCTGCGCGAAGCCGCCGTAGAGCGCGGCGAGCTCCCCGACGAAGACGCCGACCGACCAGACGTCGAACACGACGTGGTGCACGACGAGCGCGATGACGTGCTCGTCGCGGCGCTTCCGGATGACCCGCACGCGGAGGAGCGGGCCGCGGCTCAGGTCGAACGGCTCGAGGCTCTCCTCGAGGACGAGCGCCGAGACCGCCGCGTCGAGGGCCTCGCCCGCGAGGTGCTCGAGGTCGGACATCCGGAACGGCACCCGGGCCTCGGGCGAGATGACCGGGAACGGCACGCCGTCCCTGGCGCTGAACGTCGTCCGCAGCGCCTCGTGGCGCCGCGCGATCTCGAACAGGCTGCGGCGGAGGGCGTCGACGTCGAGCCGGCCCGTCGCGCGCACCACGAACGGGATGTTGTACGCCGGGCTGCCCGGCTCGAGCTGATCCACGAACCACAGCCGGTGCTGCGCGAACGACAGCGGGAGCGGGCCGTCGCGGGGGATCCGCGCGATCGGGGGGAACTCGCGCCGCCGCGCCTCGCCGCGGAGCGCGGCGTCGACCTGGGCCGCGAGCGCCGCGACCGTCGGCCCCTGGAAGAGCGCCCGCAGCGGGAGCTCGACGCCGAGCTGCGCGCGGATCCGGGACATCACCTGGGTCGCGACGAGCGAGTCGCCGTGGAGGCCGAAGAAGTCGTCGTGGATGCCGATCTCGTGGACGCCGAGGAGGGCGCTCCAGATCGCGGCGATCGCGCGCTCGGACTCGGTCGACGGCGCGACGAAGGCGACCCCGGCGTGCGCGCGGGAGACGGCCGCCGTCGGGAGGGCGTTCGGCGCGGGCGCGGCGGGCGCCGCGGCCTGCGCCGGCTCGGCGGCGGGGGCGCCGCGGCGCGGCGCGATCCAGTGCCGCGCCCGCTCGAACGGGTACGTCGGCAAGCGGACGAGCGCCCCGGGGTCGCCCCCGCGGACGGCCGTCCAGTCGACGGCGTGGCCCGCCTCCCAGAGCTGGCCGAGAGCCTCGGCCAGGCTCGCGGGCTCGGACGTGGCGTGGGCCGACCCGAGGCTCGCGATCGCGGCGCCGCCGCGCCCGGCCAGCGTCTGCCGCACCAGCGTGGTCAGCCCGCGGCCGGGGCCGACCTCGAGGAACAGGGCGTGCCCGGACGCGAACAGCGCCTCGATGCCGTCGCCGAAGCGGACCGGCTGGCGGAGGTGCCGCGCCCAGTAGGCCGGATCGGTCGCCTCGGCGTCGGTGAGGAGGGCGCCGGTGACGTTCGAGATCACGGGGATCTTCGGCGGGGAGAGCCGCGCGCGCCGCACGCTCTCGAGGAACGGGCCCACCGCGCCGTCGATGAGCGCGCAGTGGAACGCGTGGGACGTCTGCAGCGGCCGCGCGAAGACCTCGCGCGCCTCGAGGCGCGCGGCGAGGTCGCGGATCGCGCTCGCCGGGCCCGCGACAACCGTGAGCTTCGGGCTGTTGACCGCGGCGATCTCCAGGCCGGCCTCGAGGAGGCCCTCGACGTCCGCGGCCGGCAGGCCGACGGCCAGCATGCCCCCGCCCGGCGCCGCCTGCATGAAGCGCCCCCGATCGATGACCAGGGACATCGCGTCCTCGAGCGTGAACACGCCCGCGACGCAGGCCGCCACGATCTCGCCGAGGCTGTGGCCGATCATCGCCGCGGGCTCGATCCCCCAGCTCATCCAGAGCCTGGCGAGCGCGAGCTCGACGGCGAAGAGCGCGGGCTGCACCAGCGCGGTGCCGAGCAGCGTGCGGCCGTCGCCCTCGCCCGCGCGGAAGACGATCTCGCCGAGATCGAGGCCGCGCGCCCGCGCCGCCGCGGCGCACGCGTCGAAGGCGCTCCGGAACGCCGCCTCCTGCGCGTAGAGCGCGCGGCCCATCCCGACGGCCTGCGCGCCCTGGCCCGGGAACGCGAAGACGGCGCGGCTCATCGGGCGCGCGAGCGCGCTCGCCCCCTCGCGGGCGAGCCCCTGGATCGCCTCGGCGCGCGTCCGCGCGACGACCGCCCGGCGGTACGGGTGCTCCGCGCGCCCGGTCTGGAGGGTGAACGCCACGTCGTCGAGCGGGAGGTCGTTCGCCTCGAGGTGCGCGGCGAGCTGCGCGCAGGCCGCCGAGAGCGCCGCCGGCGTGCGCGCCGAGAGCGTCAGCACGTGGTCGCGCTCCGGGGCCGCGGGGCGGGCCGGCAGCGGGGGCGGCTCCTCGAGCACGACGTGCGCGTTGGTCCCGCCGATCCCGAACGAGCTCACGCCCGCGCGGCGCGGGCCGAGCTCGCGGGGCCAGGGCGCCGCCTCCCGGGGGACGAAGAACGGGCTCGCCGCGAGGTCGAGCTTTGGATTGGGCGCCTCGAAGTGGACGCACGGCGGGATCTCGCCGCTGCGCACGACGTGCGCCGCCTTGATGAGGCCCGCGACGCCCGCCGCGGCGTCGAGGTGGCCGATGTTCGCCTTGATCGAGCCGAGCGCGCAGTACGCCTTCCGCGCCGTCCCGCGGCGGAAGGCCTGCGTGAGCGCCTCGACCTCGATCGGATCGCCGATCGCGGTCGCGGTGCCGTGGGCCTCGACGTAGCCGATCGAGCCGGGATCGACGCCGGCGACCGACTGCGCCTCGGAGATGGCCGCGGCCTGGCCGTCGACGCTCGGGGCCATGAAGCCGACCTTGCGGCCGCCGTCGTTGTTGACGGCGGAGCCCCGGATCACCGCGTGGACGGTGTTCCGGTCGCGGAGGGCGTCCGCGAGGCGCTTCAGCGCGACGATGCCGACGCCGCTGCCGCCCACGGTCCCCTCGGCGCGCGCGTCGAACGGCCGGCAGCGGCCGTCCGGGGAGCAGATGCTCCCGGGCACGTACGGATAGCCGCGCTTCTGCGGGATGCCGATGGAGACGCCGCCCGCGAGCGCGAGATCGCACTGGCCGCCGAGGAGGCTCTCGCACGCCATGTGGACGGCCACCAGCGAGGTCGAGCACGCGGTCTGCACGACGACGCTCGGCCCGTGGAGGTCGAGTTTGTACGAGACCCGCGTCGCGAGGTAATCCTTCTCGCTCGCCAGCATGAGCGCGTGCGGATCGACGGTGGCTGCGAGATCCGGGTGCGAGAGGAGCTGGAGGAGGTAGGTGTTGGAGCCGCACCCGCCGAAGACGCCGATCGCGCCCGGGAACCGGGCGGGATCGCAGCCGGCGTCCTCCAGGGCGGCGACCGCGCACTCCAGGAACAGGCGCTGCTGCGGGTCCATGAGCTGCGCCTCGCGCGGCGAGTAGCCGAAATAGGACGCGTCGAAGCGGTCGATGTCGTCGAGCAGGCCGCCCGCGCAGACGACGGGCGCCCCGGGGGCGGCGTTCGCGCCGACCGGCGGCTCCTCGCGCTCGCTCTCCGGGAAGCGGGCGATCGACTCGACGCCGCGCCGCACGTTCTCCCAGAGGGCGTCGACGCTCGGGGCGCCGGGGAAGCGGCCCGCCATGCCGACGATCGCGATGTCGCTGCCCCCGTCCTCGGTCTCGATCGGTTCCGACATGGCTATCCTCGCCCCCGGCGGCGTCGCGCGTCGCGGCGCGCCTCGGCGCGCTGCGCCCCGACGTCGGCCGGCTCGGCCTTGACCGTCGCGGCGTCGAGCCGCTGCGCGAGCTGCTCGATGGTCGGGTACTGGAACAGGTCGGTCAGCGACACGGCCTGCGCCGCGGCGCCCTCCGCGGGTGCGCGCGCCGCCATGCGCTCGGCGAGCAGGCGCTGGGCGCGCACGAGGAGCAGCGAGGTGAAGCCGACCTCGAACAGGTTGTCGGTCACGCCGACGGCCTCGACCTGCAAGACCTCCGCGAGCACCGAGGCGATGAGCCGCTCGGTCGCGGTCCGCGGGGCGACGGCCGCGGCGCGGGGCGCGACCGCGGCGGGATCCGGCAGGGCGGCGCGGTCCACCTTGCCGTTCGCGCTCAGCGGCAGCGCCGGGAGGACGACGATGTCCGCGGGGATCATGTACTCCGGCAGCTTCTTCCGGACGAAGTCGCGGAGCGTCGCGCCGTCGGCCTCGGCGCCGACGACGTACGCGACAAGGCGCTTCTCGCCCGACGGATCCTTCTTCGCCGCCACGACCGCCTGCTCCACCGAGGGGTGCTGCGCGAGGGCGGCCTCGATCTCGCCGAGCTCGATGCGGAAGCCGCGGATCTTCACCTGGTGGTCGGTGCGCCCGAGCAGCTCGATGGTCCCGTCGGCGAAGTAGCGGCCCAGGTCGCCTGTCCTGTACAGCCGCTCGCCGGTCGTGGGGTGCTCCAGGAACCGCTCGCGCGTCCGCGCCTCGTCGCGCCAGTAGCCGAGCGCGACGCCGATCCCGCCGATGTAGATCTCGCCGGGGACCCCGATCGGACACGGCTCCAGCCCGTCGTCGAGCACGTAGGTGTGCTGGTTCGCGAGCGGCCGGCCGTACGGGATGCTGCGCCACGCCGGGTCGACGTCCGAGATCGGGTGGGCGATCGACCAGATCGACGCCTCGGTCGCGCCGCCGAGGCTCACGACGCGGGGCGCGCGGCAGGCGGCGCGGATGCGATCGGGGAGCTTCAGCGGGATCCAGTCGCCGCTCATCATGACGAGGCGGAGCGACGACAGCGCCGGGTCGCCCGCGCCGGGGGACGCGTCCATGAGCATCTCCATCAGCGCCGGGACCGAGTTCCACACGGTCACCCGCTCGCGCTCCACGAGCTCGCGCCAGCGCCCCGGATCCGAGGCGCGGGCGGGGTCGGGGATCACGACGGCGCCTCCGGCGGCGAGCGTCCCGAACACGTCGTAGACCGACAGGTCGAAGCTCAGCGACGAGAGCGCGAGCACCCGGTCCTCGGGGCCGACGTCGAAGCGACGGTTGATGTCGAGGATGGTGTTCACCGCGCCGCGGTGGTCGATCATCACGCCCTTGGGCAGCCCCGTGGACCCGGACGTGTAGATCACGTACGCCAGGTCGGCCGTGCTTCCGCTGGGCGGCCGGCGCGCGATGGGCTGCTCGCGCCACCGCTCGTCCGCGTCGACGGCGAGGCGCTCGATGCCCGCGGGCCAGGCGAGCTGCCCGTCGACCGCCGATTGCGTGAGGATGAGGCGGACCTCGGCGTGCTCCAGGAGGTGCCTGAGGCGCTCCTCGGGGAGGCGAGGGTCCAGGGGCAGGTAGGCGGCGCCGGCGCGCAGCACGCCGAGCACGGCGGCCACCTGCTCCCAGCCCTTTTCCATGACGACGGCGACGAGCGCGTTCGCGCCCGTCCCGGAGCGCGAGACGGCCGCGGCGATCGCCTCGGCGCGCCGGGCGAGCTCCCCGTAGGTGAGGCGCCGCTCGGCGTCGACGACCGCGCACGCGTCGGGCTGCTCGACGGCGCGCTGGAAGAACGGCTCCTCCAGCCTGAGGTGATCCGGAGTGGCCACCGCGGTGTCGTTCCACGCGACGAGGGCGCGCTCGCGGTCCTCCGGCGTGACGGAGAGCGCGCGGACGCGCTGCGCGGGGTCCTGGGCGGCGCGCGAGAGCACGCTCTGCATCGTGGCGAGCATCCGGTCGACGGTCGCCGCGTCGAAGAGGTCGACGTTGTACTGGAGCGAGATCACGTCGCGCCCGCCGCGCGGCTCGACGCTGAAGCGCAGGTCGAAGCGCGTGGCCTCGACCGGGAGATCGAGCGGCTCGATCCGCACCTCGCCGAGCTCGAGCGCCTCGGCGGGGGCGTTCTGCACGACGAGCATGACCTGGAACAGCGGCGAGCGGCTCAGGTCGCGCCGGGGGTTGACCGCCTCGACCACCTTCTCGAACGGGGCGTCCTGGTGCTCGAACGCCTCGAGCGCGGCCTTCCGCGCCCGCGCAAGGAGCTCCTCGAAGGTCGGGTCGCCGCCGAGGTCGAGGCGCATCACGATCGTGTTCACGAAGAAGCCGACGAGGGGCTCGAGCTCGGGGCGAGGCCGGTTGGCGACCGCGGTCCCGATGGCGAGGTCGTCCTGGCCCGAGCTGCGCCTGAGGAGCACGCCGAGGGCGGCGAGCAGGACCATGAAGCGGGTGGCGCCGCGGCTCCGGGCGAGCTCGTCGAGCTGCGCCACGAGGCGCGCGTCGAGCGGGAGGACCCGCTCCGCGCCGCGGAACGTCTGGACCGGCGGCCGCGGTCGGTCGGTCTGGAGCTCCAGGACCGGCAGCCCGCGGAGGGTCGCGGTCCAATAGGCGAGCTTGTCGGCGAGCCGCTTCCCCGCGAGGTGGCGGCGCTGCCACACCGCGAAATCGACGTACTGGAGCGGCAGCTCGGGCAAGGCCGCGGGCCCGCCGCTCCGCGCGCGCCGGTAGAGCTCCGCGAGGTCGCGGACGAGGGGCTGGAACGACCAGGCGTCCGTGACGATGTGGTGCGTGGACAGGACCAGGATGCAGGTGTCGTGGTCGAGGCGGAACAGCCGGGCGCGGAACACGGGCCCGCGCGCGAGGTCGAACCCCGTGGCCTGCTCGCGCGACGCCCAGGCGCGCGCCGCGGCCTCCGCCTCGTCCGCGGGCGTGCCGCGGAGGTCGACCACCTCCGCGGGGGCCGACTCGGGCTCGCAGATCTTCTGCGCGGGCGTGGGGCTCGCGACGAACACCGTGCGCAGGCTCCAGTGCCGCCGGACGAGCGCGACGAGCGCGGCGGACAGCGCGTCGACGTCGACGAGGTTCCGCAGGCGGACCGCCTGCACCACGTTGTAGGCGGTCCCGCCGGGGAGCAGCTGCTCGAGGACCCACAGGCGCTCTTGCTCGTACGAGAGCGGATACGGCTCGTCCGCCGGCGCGCGGCCCAGCGAGGGCGCGATCTCGCTGGCGGGCACCGTCGCTGCGGTGGCGGCGGTCGAGGCGGCGCCGGAGGCGAGGTGATCGGCGAGCTGCGCGAGTGTGGGGTGCTCGAAGAGGGCGCGGAGGCTGGTGCGGATGCCGAGGGAGGACTCGATACGTCCGACGACCTGCATGGCGAGCAGGGAGTGTCCGCCGAGGTCGAAGAAGCTGTCGTGTCGTCCGACGCGCTCGAGGTGGAGGACGGATTGCCAGATGGCCGCGAGCTCGAGCTCGAGGTCGCCCGAGGGGGGCTCGTGGTCGGCGTGGGCGGCTGGGGGCGCGGGGAGGCGCTTCTTGTCGACCTTGCCGGAAAGAGACATGGGCAAGGCGGGGAGCAGGACGAAGTGGGCGGGCACCAGGGCGTCGGGCACCAGGCGCGCCATGCCCTCGCGCAGGTCGCGCTCGGAGGGCGCGGGGGCGCCGGGCACGAGATAGGCAATCAGGCGAGCGGTGTTGCCATCGCCGTGGAGGACGACGACGCCCTCGCGGACGGCGGGCAAGCGTCGCAGGGCGGATTCGACCTCGCCGAGCTCGATGCGTCGGCCGCGGAGCTTGACCTGCTCGTCGCGGCGTCCGGCGAAGGCGAGCTGACCGTCGGGGCGCCATCGCACCAGGTCGCCGGTGCGGTAGAGGCGAGCGCCGGGCTGGCCGAAGGGAGCGGGCAGGAAGCGCTCGGCGGTCAGGTCCGGGCGGGTGTATCCTTGGGCGAGGCAGTCTCCGCCGATGTACAGCTCGCCGAGGACGCCGGGCGGCACGGGCTGCAGGTGCGGGTCGAGGACGTAGACGAGGGCGCCGTCGATGGGGCGGCCGAGCGGTGGCTCGGCGTCGAGGTCGGCGACCTCGGCGACGGTGGTGATGACGGTGGCCTCGGTGGGGCCGTACATGTTGACGAGGCGGAAAGGCAGCGGTCGCCGGAGGGGATGGAGCTTGTCGCCGCCGACGGTCATCGCGCGCAGGGCGGTGCCGGTCCAGTCCTGGTCGAAGCACGCCTCGGCCAGGGGCGTGGGCATGAACGAGAGCGTGGCTCGCTGCTCGACGAGCCAGGAGACGAGCGCTGAGGGCGAGCGGAGCGCGTCGTCGTCGGCGAGGAGCAGGGCAGCGCCGCAGGCGAGCGGGGTCCAGATCTCGAAGACGGAGGCGTCGAAGCCGCAGGAGGCGAGCTGAGTCCAGCGGTCGCTGGGCGAGAGCTCGAGCCGGCGGTGAAAGAAGGAGACCAGCCTTGAAAGGCTGGCATGGCGCACACAGACGCCCTTGGGGGTGCCGGTGGAGCCGGAGGTGAAGAGGACATAGGCCAGGTCGTCGGGCCTGGAGACGAGCGGAATATGGGCGCCATGGGCGCGCGCCCAGTCCTGGACGAGGTGGACGGGGCAGGGAGCGGCGGTGAGTTTGTCGCTGACCGCTACGCTGGTGAGCACGAGCGAGGCGCGGCAGTCGGCGAGCATGTCGGCCAGGCGCGCCGGTGGATTGGCGGGGTCGAGCGAGGCATAGGCGGCGCCTGCCTTGAGGACGGCGAGCTGGGCGGCGACCATGCGGGGCGAGCGCTCGATGCAGACGCCGACGACGCTGCCGGGGCCGACGCCGCGCTGTTGCAGCAGCAGGGCGAGCTCGGTGGACCAGGCGCTGAGCTCGGCGTAAGTGAAGCGCAGGTGGCGGAACTCGAGCGCGGTGGCGTCCGGCTGTCGAGCGGCGTGGGCCTCGAAGAGCGCGTGGACGCAGGCGGGCGCCGGGTCCGAGGCGGCCTGTGTTGCGGCGGCAGCGCCGCTCCAGTCGTCGAGGAGCAGCGCGCGCTCGGCGTCGGCGAGCATCCGTAGCTCGGAGAGCGGTCGACCCGGGTGCTCGGCGGCGCTCTCGAGCAGGAGCACGAAGTGGCGCGCCATCCGCTCGATGGTCGCCGGGTCGAAGAGGTGCTGGTCGTACTCGAAGCGCAGGGCGATGCCTGAGTCGAGCTCTGCGGCGAACAAGGCGAGATCGAACTCGGCCGCTGCCTGGTCGTCGGCGAGCGTCGTGAACTCGAGCTCTCCCTGCGCGATCCGCACACCCTCCGCGCCGGTGGTGAGCGCGGCGAGCCGGGGATCCAGCGACGGCAGCGCGCCCTGGAAGGCGAAGGCGACGTCGAAGAGCGCGCCGCCTCGCCGGGCCGCGCCCTGGTGCTTTGCGAGCAGGTGCTGAAGGGCGCTGTCGCCGTGGGCCAGCGCGTCGAGGAACGCGTCGCGCACGCGGGCGACGAGCGCGTCGAAGGACGCGGCCTCGCGCAGCGCCACGCGCACGGGGAGCATCTGGACGAAGTAGCCGAACGCCCGAGTGCTCTCGTCGTCGTTCCGCCCCGCCGAGGGGACGCCCACGACAAGGTCGCTCTGCCCGCTCGCGCGATGGAGCAAGACACAGAGCGCCGACAGCAAGACCGAGAAGAGCGTGGTCCCGCGCTCGCGCGCCAGGCGCGCCAGCGCCCCGGTCAGGGGCTTTGACAGCATGATCGCGTGAGCGCGACCGCGGCGAACGCGCGCGTCGTGGCGAGCCCGGTCGCGGGGGAGGTCGATGGCGGTCGTCGCGCCGTCGAGCGCCTTGCGCCAGGTTTCTGCTCCGCCGGCCGCTTCCCGCGGCGAGGGACAGCTCACGCCGGCGGCGAAGAAGCTCGATGGCGGCGGCAGCTGCGGGGGCCGGCCCGCGCGCAGGGCCGAGTACAGCTCCCCCAGCTCGCGCACCAGCAGCGCGAACGACCAGTAGTCGACCACGAGGTGGTGAAGGACCACCGTGAGCCACTGCCCCTCTGCGCGCCGCCAGACATGCACCCGGAGCAGCGGCCCGCGCTCCAGGTCGAACGGGCGGCGGCGCACCTCGTCCGCGCGGGCGACGAGCTCGCGCTCGTCCAGCGCCGTCGCCGGCTCCTCGGTCCACGCCAGGGCGACGTGGCGGTGCACCCGCTGGAGCGGCTTACCGTCGCGCGTGAGGAACGTCGTGCGGAGCGCCTCGTGCCGCTCGACCAGGGCCTCGAACGCGCGGCGCAGCAAGGCGACGTCGACGCCGGCGCCGAGCCGGACCGTCCTGCCCAGGTTGTAGAGCGCGCCGTCGGCCGACTTCTGGCACTCCAGCCACAGCGCCCGCTGCCCCTCGGTCAGCGCAAACGGCTCCTCCGGCGTCGCCACCCGCGGCGACGAGGGGCTGTCCAGCCGGGTACGCCCTCGCTCCAGGGCCGTCGCCGCGGCGGCGGTGGTCGAGGCGGCGCCGGAGGAGAGGTGATCGGCGAGCTGCGCGAGTGTGGGGTGCTCGAAGAGGGCGCGGAGGCTGGTGCGGATGCCGAGGGAGGACTCGATACGTCCGACGACCTGCATGGCGAGCAGGGAGTGTCCGCCGAGGTCGAAGAAGTTGTCGTGTCGTCCGACGCGCTCGAGGTGGAGGACGGATTGCCAGATGGCCGCGAGCTCGAGCTCGAGCTCGCCGGAGGGCGACTCGTGGTCGGCTTGCGCGGCGGGGGGCGCGGGGAGGCGCTTCTTGTCGACCTTGCCGGAAAGAGACATGGGCAAGGCGGGGAGCAGGACGAAGTGGGCGGGCACCAGGGCGTCGGGCACCAGGCGCGCCATGCCCTCGCGCAGGTCGCGCTCGGAGGGCGGGGGGGCGCCGGGCACGAGATAGGCCATCAGGCGAGCGGCGTTGCCATCGCCGTGGAGGACGACGACGCCCTCGCGGACGGCGGGCAAGCGTCGCAGGGCGGATTCGACCTCGCCGAGCTCGACGCGGCGGCCGCGGAGCTTGACCTGCTCGTCGCGGCGTCCGGCGAAGGCGAGCTGACCGTCGGGGCGCCATCGCACCAGGTCGCCGGTGCGGTAGAGGCGTGCGCCGGGCTGGCCGAAGGGAGCGGGCAGGAAGCGCTCGGCGGTCAGGTCCGGGCGGGTGTATCCTTGGGCGAGGCAGTCTCCGCCGATGTACAGCTCGCCGAGGACGCCGGGCGGCACGGGCTGCAGGTGCGGGTCGAGGACGTAGACGAGGGCGCTGTCGATGGGGCGGCCGAGCGGTGGCTCGGCGTCGAGGTCGGCGACCTCGGCGACGGTGGTGATGACGGTGGCCTCGGTGGGGCCGTACATGTTGACGAGGCGGAAAGGCAGCGGTCGCCGGAGGGGATGGAGCTTGTCGCCGCCGACGGTCATCGCGCGCAGGGCGGTGCCGGTCCAGTCCTGGTCGAAGCACGCCTCGGCCAGGGGCGTGGGCATGAACGAGAGCGTGGCCCGCTGTTCGACGAGCCAGGAGACGAGCGCAGTGGGAGAGCGGAGCGCGTCGTCGTCGGCGAGAAGCAGGGCAGCGCCGCAGGCGAGCGGGGTCCAGATCTCGAAGACGGAGGCGTCGAAGCCGCAGGAGGCGAGCTGAGTCCAGCGGTCGTTGGGCGAGAGCTCAAGCTGGCGGTGAAAGAAGGAGACCAGCCTTGAAAGGCTGGCATGGCGCACGCAGACGCCCTTGGGGGTGCCGGTGGAGCCGGAGGTGAAGAGGACATAGGCCAGGTCGTCGGGCCTGGAGACGAGCGGAATATGGGCGCCATGGGCGCGCGACCCGTCCTGGACGAGGTGGACGGGGCAGGGGGCGGCGGTGAGTTTATCGCTGACCGCTACGCTGGTGAGCGCGAGCGAGGCGCGGCAGTCGGCGAGCATGTCGGCCAGGCGCGCCGGTGGATTGGCGGGGTCGAGCGAGGCATAGGCGGCGCCTGCCTTGAGGACGGCGAGCTGGGCGGCGACCATGCGGGGCGAGCGCTCGATGCAGACGCCGACGACGCTGCCGGGGCCGACGCCGCGGGCTTGCAGCAGCAGGGCGAGCTCGGTGGACCAGGCGCTGAGCTCAGCATAGGTGAAGCGCTGGCGGCCGAACTCGAGCGCGGTGGCGTCCGGCTGTCGAGCGGCGTGGGCCTCGAAGAGCGCGTGGACGCAGGCGGGCTCCGGGGCCGAGGCGGCCTGTGTTGCTGCGGCAGCGCCGCTCCAGTCGTCGAGGAGCAGCGCGCGCTCGGCGTCGGCGAGCATCCGTAGCTCGGAGAGCGGTCGACCCGGGTGCTCGACGGCGCTCTCGAGCAGGAGCACGAAGTGGCGCGCCATCCGCTCGATGGTCGCCGGGTCGAAGAGGTGCTGGTCGTACTCGAAGCGCAGGGCGATGCCCGAGTCGAGCTCTGCGGCGAACAGGGCGAGATCGAACTCGGCCGCTGCCTGGTCGTCGGCGAGCGTCGTGAACTGGAGATCTCCCTGCGCGATCTGGACATCCCCCGCGCCGATCGCGAGGGCTGACAGGCGTGCATCCAGCGATGGCGGGGTGCTCTGGAAGGCGAAGGCGACGTCGAACAGCGCGTCTCCCTGCGCCCGCGCGAGCAGGTGCTGGAGGGCGCTGTCGCCGTGGGCCAGCGCGTCGAGGAACGCGTCGCGCACGCGGGCGACGAGCTCGTCGAAGGACGCGGCCCCGCGCAGCGCGACGCGCACGGGGAGCATCTGGACGAAGTAGCCAAAGGCCCTGGCGCTCTCGTCGTCGCTCCTCCCCGCCCAGGGGACGCCCACGACAAGGTCGCTCTGCCCGCTCGCGCGATGGAGCAAGACGGTGAGCGCCGACAGCAAGACCGAGAAGAGCGTGGTCCCGCGCTCGCGCGCCAGGCGCGCCAGCGCCCCGGTCAGGGGCTTCGGCAGCGTGATCGCGTGAGCGCGGCCGCGGCGAGCGCTCGCGTCGCGGCGAGCCCGGTCGCGGGGGAGGTCGATGGCGGTCGTCGCGCCGTCGAGCGCCTTGCGCCAGGTTTCTGCTCCGCCAGCCGCTTCCCGCGGCGAGGGACAGCTCACGCCGGCGGCGAAGAAGCTCGACGGCGGCGGCAGCTGCGGGGGCCGGCCCGCGCGGAGCGCCGAGTACAGCTCCCCCAGCTCGCGCACCAGCAGCGCGAACGACCAGTGGTCGACCACGAGGTGGTGAAGGACCACCGTGAGCCACTGCCCCTCTGCGCGCCGCCAGACATGCACCCGGAGCAGCGGCCCGCGCTCCAGGTCGAACGGGCGGCGGCGCACCTCGTCCGCGCGGGCGACGAGCTCGCGCTCGTCCAGCGCCGTCGCCGGCTCCTCGGTCCACGCCAGGGCGACGTGGCGGTGCACCCGCTGGAGCGGCTTGCCGTCGCGCGTGAGGAACGTCGTGCGGAGCGCCTCGTGCCGCTCGACCAGGCCCTCGAACGCGCGGCGCAGCAAGGCGACGTCGACGCCGGCGCCGAGCCGGACCGTCCTGCCCAGGTTGTAGAGCGCGCCGTCGGCCGACTTCTGGCACTCCAGCCACAGCGCCCGCTGCCCCTCGGTCAGCGCAAACGGCTCCTCCGGCGTCGCCACCCGCGGCGACGACGGGTTGTCCACCCGGGTGATCTCTCTCGTGAGCTCACGGAGAGAGCCTCCTCGCAAGATCGATGTCAGCGGGATCGCGCGCCCCGTCCGCGCCTGGAATGCGTGCTGGAGCTCGACGGCAGCGAGGGAGTCGAGGCCGAACCGCGATATCGGCAGCGCGTCGTCGATCTGCCCGGCGTCCAGGCGAAGCGCGCGGGCGAGCGTCGAGCGCAGCGCGTCCAGCAGGCCCCGTCCCGAGGGCTCCTCCGTCTCCGGAGGCGCGTCGTCCGGGCGCGAGGCGCCGTCGAGGAGCTCCGGCGCGAAGGCGACGTGGCGCTCGCCGAGCGCGTCTTCGAGAAAGGCGCGCCGGCACTCCCTCCGGCGGACCTTCCCGCTCGACGTCTTCGGCAGCGCGCCCGGCGCGATCAGCGCGACGGCGTGCGCGACGAGCTGATGCTCGGCGGCCACCCCTTCGCGCACGGCCGCCACGATCTCGCGCGGATCCGCGGCCACGCGCGGGTCGACCTCGCACACCACGGCGAGGCGCTCCTCGCCCTCGTGCTCCACGGAGAACGCGGCGCTGCAGCCCGGCCGGACGGCGCGATGGCTGCTCTCGACGGTCTTCTCGATGTCCTGCGGGAAGTGGTTGCGGCCTCGAAGGATGATGAGGTCCTTCGACCTCCCCACCACGAACAGCTCGCCTCCCCGGAGAAAGCCGAGATCTCCCGTGCGCAGGTAGCGCGGCGCCGCGCGGCCAGCGAGCGTGGCCCCGAACGTCGCCTGCGTCTCCTCCGGGCGCTCCCAGTAGCCGGCGGCCACGCTGGGCCCGGACACCCAGATCTCCCCGATCTCCCCCGGCCCGAGCTCGTTCCCCGCGGGATCGACGATCGCGACCGCCCGCGGATCGAGCGCCCGACCGCTGCCGACGAACGCGCGCGCGCCCTCCGCCGCAGACGCGACCGCGCGCCCGAGCTCCACCTCCTCGGGGGCGAGGCGCGCCAGCACCGGCGCCTCGGCCCGCGCTCCGCCGCTCACGATGAGCGTGGCCTCGGCGAGCCCGTAGCAGGGATAGAACGCCTCTCGCCGGAACCCGCTGACCGCAAAGGCGCGCGCGAAGCGATCCAGCGTCTCGGCGCGCACCGGCTCGGCGCCCGTGAACGCGACCTCCCACGACCGCAGGTCGAGCGCCGCTCGCTCCTCCTCCGAGCTCTTCCGGACGCAGAGATCGTAGGCGAAGTTCGGGCCGCCGCTCACCGAGGCGCCGAGCGCCGAGACGGCGCGGAGCCACCGCATCGGCCTCTGCAGGAACGAGAGCGGCGACATGAGCGCGACGCGGATCCGCCGGTAGAGCGCCTGCAAGATCCCGCCGATGAGCCCCATGTCGTGATACGGCGGCAGCCAGATCACCCCGACCGGATCCGGGCTCGTCAGGTCGAATCCCTGCGCGATGAGCCGCGAGTTGTGCAGGAGGTTCCCGTGGGTGAGCATCACCCCCTTGGGCTCGCCGGTCGAGCCGGAGGTGTATTGAAGGAACGCGATCGACTCCGGCCGGAGCGCCGCGCCCGGCCCCTCGATCGGGCCCGGCGCGGGGCCGTCGGTCGCGATCCACCGGAGCCGCTGCAGCGCGGCGGCCGCGGCGCTGGCCGGCAGGGACGCCACGATGCCGGCGACGGACGATGACGTGAGCGCCGCCTCGGCGCGCGCGTCGGCGACGATGGAGGCGACGCGCGGCAGCGTCCGCTCGAGCCGGCCGAGATCCGGTGGATAGGCGGGCACGGCCAGGACTCCAGCGTAGAGACACCCGAAGAACGCGGTGATGTACTCGATCCCCGGCGGATAGAGCAGCAGCGCGCGGGCCCCGGGGGCGACGCCCGATGCCTGCAAGAGGGCCGCGACGGTTCGCGCGCGCTCGTCAATTTCCCGCAGGGTCACCCAGGCCGCCCCGGCCTCGACGTCGCCGGACTCAAGAAAGCAATAAATCGGGCGGGCGGGCTCAGCTTCGGCGCGCTGACGCAAGAGGTCGATAACGGTGGAAGGGCGGTTCCGTTCGTTCCATTCTAATGCAAGAAATGCATCATTCATTGAACAGAACCCTCCGCCGCGGAGATAGCAGCTTGTCCGCTGCGGCACAACCGCCGCGCGACGCGCGTGGCTCGCCGTGATCCGGGCGTTACTCCACCTGCACTTCTCGTCGCGTCACGCTCGCGCCGCCCCGCGTGTCGTGAACCACGGCCCACAGCGACACGCGCCCCGGCTCCGAGGGCGGCGTCCACGTGGTCCCGTTGCCCTCGCGGGAGGCGCCGGTCGTGTCGTTCACCAGGCGGCGCGCCCCGTCGAACTCGCCCCCGTCCGTGTAATAGTCGACCCAGATCGCCTCGCGCGCCGGCGGACCGCCGAGCCCGGCGGCCTCCTCATCCACCTCTGCGGCCATCTCCGGCACGACGGCCTCGATCTCGTACGTCGTGCACTCGTCCTCTGCCGGCTCGGTCCGGCCGCAGCCCTGGGCCTGCTCCTCCGACCGGACGCACCGCTTCACGACGGGCAAACCGTCCTCGCCCGGCATGACGTCTTTGTCATCGAGCTTCAGCGTGAAGCCGTCGATGGGCGGGTTCGCGTTCCGTCGCTCCTTCTTGAAGACATAGACCTGCGTGTAGCCCACGACGAAGCTGTCCGGACCGAGCACCGTCCCGTCGTCGCCGACGCACTCCAGCGGGAACCCGGCCTTTTCGGGCGCCGAAGCCACGCGCGTCGTGCCGGCGCACACGGCGAACAGCACGTAAGCCGACGAGTACACCGTCCCCGTCTCGGTGGGCCTCGCGCCCTTGAGGATGTCCTTGGGCAGCTTCCACGTGAACGAGACCGCATCGGGCTCGCCGCTCTTCTCCGGGCCGATCTCCTGCTGCGCGAAGGGGACGGCGCGCTCCTCGCTGCCGCCGTCGCCGCTGGCACCACCGCTGCCGCCGTCGCCGCTGCCACCATCGCCGCCGGCGCCGCCACTGCCGCCGGCACCGCCGGCGCCGCCATTGCCGCCACCAGCGCCAGCACTGCCGCCATCGCCGCCAGCGCCAGCACTGCCGCCGTCGCCGCCAGCGCCAGCACTGCCGCCGTCGCCGCCAGCGCCAGCACTGCCGCCGTCGCCGCCAGCGCCAGCACTGCCGCCGTCGCCGCCGCTGCCGCCATTGCCGGCACCGCCCTCGCCGCCATTGCCGCCGGCTCCGCCGCCGCCTCCGCCCGGATTCGCGACGATTCCCGCCGCATAGGTGCCCAGCCACTGCGGAATGCACCCGAGGTGCTCGTCCACCCCGACCGGCGGATTCACGCAGCCGCCCACCCACGTGACCTCGACCTTCCGCGGCGCGCCGTCCTCTGCGCCCTTCGCGTCGGCGTACGTCATCCGGAACGTCACGAGCTCTTCCGCCGCCGCGTACGGCGCGTCCGCCGTCACCGCGAGGACGCGGAGCCCCTTCACCTCGGACGAAGGGGCCATGTCGCTCCCCGCGCAGCAGGGGATGCCCACGGCCAGGGTCGAGAGCGCGGCGAGCAGCGCGCGACGAGCGGGCAGTGCGGTCCGTTTCATCAGAAATCTCCTCGCAGCCCGAGCGTGGGCAGGAAGGGGAGCCCCGTCACGTACTCCCGCTGCGTGTAGTTGAAGTTGTAGCTGATGCCCTCCGCCGCCATGTAATTATAGACGTTCTGGATGTCGAGGTAGAGCCCGAGCTGCCACCTCTTGAATTTCCACGTCTTGTCGGCGCGGATGTCGAGCTGGTGGAACAGCGGCATCCGCTCGCTGTAATCACCCCCGAGCGGGATCGGCGAATACCTCGCCGAGGACGCGTGGTAAATCGCGTTCACCCGGTTCGGATTGCACCCCTTCTCCTCCGGATCGCAGACATAGGGCGTCTGCAGGTTGCCCGACACGAGCCGGAAGCGCGCGCCCAGCTCCCAGCCCCGGCCGAGCCGCAGGCTCCCGAGCACCGTCAGCACGTGCGTCTGATCGAACTGCGTGAGGTGCTCCTCCTCGTTCGGGCCGTCCTTGCGCACCGACCGCGAGAGGGTGTACGCCGCCCAGCCGAAGAAGCGCTCGTCCGGCTTGTACTTCAACAAGAGCTCGCCGCCGACCGCGTATCCGGTGCCGTCGTTGGCGTAATCGTCCTTCTCCGGCGAGAAGACGACGAGCCGATCGAGCTGCTTGTAAAACCCGTCCAGCGTCACCTCGATCTGCGGCGTGATCTCCTGCTCCACGCCGAGGCCGTAATGCACGGCGCGGTTCGACTTGAGCTCCGCGTTGCCGAACGGCTCGATGCTCTCCGCGAACTGCGGCGCCTGATAATAAAGGCCCACGCCCCCCTTGGCCGTCGTCCGCGGGAAGCCGGGCCGGATGTCGTAGCGCGCGTTGACCCGCGGGCTCACGTCGAGCGTCTGCGTGTCGAGCGCGTAGTCGACCCGCACCCCGGGGACGATCCGCGCCCGCGGCGAGGGGACGACCTCGAGCTCGGCATACGCCGCGGGCCGCGAGTACGCGCCGTCGAACGACCGGTCCTGGAACGGGAGCGTCGAAAATGGCTGGTTCGACGGGTGGCCGGCGGGCTGCTGCGACGGCGCGCGGATGTTGACCGTGGCGACGCCGCCCGAGAGGTCGGTCCCGACGTTCATCGTCAGGTACCGCGCGAACCTGTGCGAGAGCTCCAGCCGCAGGTCGAGCGAGGTCGAGACGACGTTGAAGGCGAGGGGAGAGATCTCGAAGTCGGCGATGTCCCGGCCGAGCGCCATCGACCACAGCAGCCGATCCCGGCTCCCGATCCGGTTCTCGTAGCTCAGCTGGAAGCGCTGGAAGGCGGTGTGCAGCCCGAAATCGCCCGTCAGCGCCGGCTCGTCCTCCGGCGGCTTGTCCAGGGTGATCTTGAAGGCGTCGTCCGATCCGTAGAAGCTCGCGCGCACGCGCTCGCTCGCGGAGGGGCGGCCCTCGAGGACGAACTGGTAATCGTAGTAGACGGGCGCCTGCGTGACGCTGGAGCCCGCCTCCTTGAGCACGGGCCCGAGCCACGCGTCGACCCAGCTGCGGCGGCCCGCCGCGATGAACGTCCAGTCCTTGAGGAACGGGACGGGGCCCTCGAGGAGCACGCGCCCGTCGATGAGATCGAGCTGGACCACGCCGTGGTACTTGCCGTCCTGCTTCGGCGAGCGGAGCCCGACGTCGACGATGCCGCCCATGGCGCGGCCGTACACGGCGCTGAAATTGCCCGGATAGAAGTCGATCTTCTCGAGCATCTCGGTCGGCACGACCGAGGAGAGGCCGCCGAAGTGGTAGATGATCGGCACCGGGGTGCGATCGACGAACGTGAGCGTGTCCTGGGGCGCGGACCCGCGCACGATGAGCAGCCCGAAGCCGCTGCGCGCGACGCCCGGCAGGCTCTGCAGCGAGCGCAGCGCGTCGCCGCCGGTCCCGGGGATGCGGTCGATCTCGCGCCGCTCGATCGTCCTCCGCGTCACCTCGCGCGGCGGGCGCTCCCCCTGCACGGTCACCTCGATGCCCGCCGCCTTGCCGTCCTGCGGCGCGGCGAGCGAGATGCGGTAGCGCACCTCGATCGCCTCGCCGGCCGCGATCTCCTCCTCGGCCGCGAACGGCTCGAACCCCGCGGCGGCGACCTCGACCCGGTACTTGCCGGGGGGGAGGTTCTTGAAGCGGAACTTGCCGCCCTGGTCCGTCTTCGCCTCCTCGCGGCCGCCGTCGGGGCGCACGAGGGTGACCGCGATGTCCGGGAGCGGCTCGCCGGTGCCCGCGGACAGGACGGTCCCGACCACCGTCTCGACGTCGGCGGGCGGCGCCGGCGCGGCCGCATCGGCGGGCTTGGGCGTGAGCGTGAACGCGTACCGGTAGAGGATGCGCGCCGCGGCGGGCGTGCCGTCCGGGCGCCGCGCCGGCGCGAACTCCAGGCCGGGCGCGGCCGCGAGCGCGGCCTCGTCGAAGCCGTGCCCGCCGGGCGTCGCGACCTCCGCCTTGGTGACGCGCCCGGTCTTGTCGATGTCGAGCTTGAGGATGACGCTGCCCTCGACGCCGGCGCGCTGCGCCTCGATCGGATACGCGGGCGGCGAGTACTTGATCAGCGTCGGCGGGCTGACGGCGGCGGGCGCGGGCGGCGGCGTGCCCGGCTGAGGGACGACGACCGCGCCGGCGCCGCCGCGAGGGACCGAGGCGCCGCCCGAGTCGCCCTCGGCGGCATTGGACTCTGGGGGGGGCGCGCCGGCGGGCTGCGCGCGCGCTGCGCTGCCGGTCATCGCGACCGCGAGCAGCAGCGCTTCCGAGACGACGAGGCGCATCACGGAGGACGCTGTGGAAGGCATGCGGCCCGCCCTCTCGCATGGCGAGGCCGAGGCGGAAAGACGCATCGCGCAGCCAGGACCTTGCTTCACATTGCTTTACACATCGAGCGCAGCCGGCGCGCGGCGCGCGGCGCGATCAGCCGCCGACCTCGGCCACGAACCGGCTCACGTCGTCGCTGTCGCCCACGAGCAGCAGCGTGTCGCCGTCGCGGATCACGTAGTCCGGTGTGGGTGCCTCGAGCCGCGGCTTGTCGCCGGGCAGCTTGTTCGTGTGCGGCCGCACACCGAGCACGTTGATCCGGTAGCGCTGGCGGATCTTCGAGCCGGCGAGCGTCTGTCCGACGAGCGGCCCGTGGGCGTTCCAGGGCACGACGCGGTAATGGCTCGCAAGGTCGAGGAGGTCCTGCGCGAGCGGCATGGTGATGTCGGCGCCGACGCGGCGGCCCATCTCGGTCTCGAGCTGGATGACGCGGGTCGCGCCGACCGCGCGCAGGATGTCGGCCTGGCGATCGGTGGCGGCGCGCGCGATGATCTCGCGCACGCCCATCCGGACGAGGGAGGCCACGCAGAGCACCGACGGCTCGAAGTGCTCGCCGAAGGTCACGATCGCGGTCTCCACGTACTGCGCGCCGATCCCCTCGAGCACCTTGTGGACGGTGGCGTCGCCGACGAACGCGGCCGAGGTCTTGTCCTTCACGGCGTCGACGGCCTCCGGGTTGTTGTCGACCGCGATCACCTCGGCCCGGTTCTTCCAGAGGGTCTCGACGACCGACGTGCCGAACCGGCCGAGCCCGATGACGAGGACGCTCTTCGATTTCATGGTCTCCGGTCGCGCGCCGCCCCCTCGGGGCGCGGCGCCGCGACGTTCTCACGGATGCGTCGGGAGCGCCACGGGTCGGCGCTGCCGCCTCCGCGCCGTCGCGGCCCGCGCGGGCCCGCGCCGTCGCGGCCCGCGCGGCCCGCGCGGACCGCGCCGCGCGTCGCCCGCCGCGCGGCGCTCAGTAGAGCTCGTCCTGGTGCTGCCACCGCTCCGAGATCCACGCCTTCAGGTACGCGATCTCCTCCTCGTACGTCGTGAAGTCGTCGCGCCCGCTCCAGCCCTCGTAGCTCCGGTACGCCTCGCCCCACCGCGCCTCGTCCCGGCGCGCGCTCGCGTCGATGCGCTCCACGTAGCCGTCCACGATCGCGTGGATCTCGGCCTCGGCGAAGGCGCCGCGCAGGACCTGCCCGTAGCGGGCGCGCAGCGGGTCGCCGATCGAGGGCTCCTCGAGGAGGCGCTTGAAGAGGAGGTTCGCGTCGTCGTACTCGACGCGATCCGAGGCGGGCTCGCGCTCGGTCTCCCACGACTGGCCGAAGCTCGCGTTGAAATCCCACGGCGCGTAGCGGAAGACGCCGTCCGAGGCCGGATCGCGGTAGTGGTAGCTGTTCTTTCCGGCCGAGTCGTTGGCCATGATGAACGTGACGAAGATCCACCAGTCCTCGTAGTCGCGCAGATCGATCCGCGACCCGATCTCGGCGGCGAACGTGGCCTCGTCGGACTCGGCCACGAAGCTCACGAGATCTTCCAGGTCCGAGAACGCCTCCGGCTCGCCCTCGGCCGGCGTCCCTTCTTTCTTCTCGAAGCCGTCGTGCAGCGTCTCCTTCGGCTCGTCGTCGTGTCCGATCAGCGCGAAGTTCGCGTCGTGGCTGACCGCCTTGTAGAGGTTGCCGTCCTGCGGGTAGCCGTGGTCCTCCATCAGGTAGCCGTCGACGTGATCCGCGACGGTGTAGAGCCCCGCGTATTCCCCGTCGAGGTACAGGACGGCGCTGTAGGTCTTGACCTGGATGTGCTCGGGATCGAGGCGGTTCCAGAGGTCGTAGGCGAGGCGCTGCCGGACATAGGAGTTGTCGTCGAACGTGGTGACGAGCACGACCTTGCGGCGATCGGTGAAGCCGCCCGCCTCGTCGGGCTCGTTGAACTTGTCGTCCTTGGGGAACTTGAGGGTGTAGCTCCGCTTCGGGTACGAGAGCGAGCTCTCGCCGCGGAGCTCCGCCTCCGCGGCGTACGTGTGGCCGCGGTAGATCACCGTGGCCGGGGCGTACTCCTTGTCCTCGGGGACCGGCGAGAGGAAGAGCACCGGCAGGCCGTACTCCTCGGGGTAGCGGGTCGGATCGACGACGGGCACGTTCGACGGATCGGCGAAGGCGTCGGCGACGCCGACCTTGACGCGCCCGACCTCGGACGTCTGCGCGACGCGGATCTCGATGTCGTAGACGGCGGCCTGGTCGAGCCCGGGCGAGAACGTCACCTCGCGCGCGACCGGGTCGTAGGCGGCGCCCTCGGGGAGCGGGCCGACCTCGAACGCGTCGCCGGCGAGCGCGAGGCCGCTCGCGCACGCCACGGGGAACGTCACGGTCTCGCCCTCGAGGAGCCAGTGCGGCCCGCCGCCCGACGGCTCGCAGCGCGAGCCGTCGCCGCTGGAGCCGGACGGCCCATCCGCCGCGGCGGACGAGTCGTCGGAGCAGCCGGCGGCGTGCAGCGATCCGAGGAGCAGGGCCGCCGTCAGCGGCAGGAAAGGGTGAAAAGTTCGCATGGCAGCAATCTTACGCGACCGCGCGCCAGCGTGGGGGCGCGCGCGGGATGGATGAGATGATGATGGCTGCCGACGGATGAGCAGACACAGCCGATCCGCCCATGCACCGCCCGCCCTCACGCCGGTGGCGGGAGGGCGGAAAATATGCAATCTCGGCCGTTCATGCTTCCACCGAGATCGCGGAAGACGGGTCGATCCAGGGCCGGCCGGGCGCCTGGGGAGAGGGCGCCCGCGTGCCGCCGCTCCTGATCCTCACCTACGTGGGGTTCGTGAGCCTGGGCCTGCCCGACGCGGTGCTCGGCGTCGCGTGGCCCTCGCTGCGCGCGTCGTTCGGGCTCCCGCAGAGCGCGCTCGGCGCGCTCCTGGTCGGGACGGGCGTGGGGTATTTCTCGTCCAGCGTCGCGGCGGGGAAGCTCGTGGATCGGCTCGGCGTGGGCAAGCTGCTCGCGCTGAGCAGCGGGCTCATCACGGTCGCCTTGCTCGGTTACGCGGCGACGCCGGTCTGGCCGCTGCTGATTGTTTGCGGGCTGATCACCGGGCTCGGCTCGGGCGCGATCGACGCAGGGCTCAACGCCTACGCGGCGAGCAACTTCTCCGCGCGCCACGTGAACTGGCTGCACGCGTGCTACTGCGCCGGCGCGGCGCTGGGGCCGCTCATCGCGACGGCGGCGCTCACGACCACCGGCTCATGGCGCTCGGGCTACGCGATCATCGGCGCGATCATGTTGCTCCTGACCACGGCGTTCGCCGTGGTGAAGGGGTCGTTCCGCGCGCGCGCCGCGGCCGGCGACGCCCCGCAGGAGGCGCCGGGGCCGGGCGTCCCGCTCGCCGCGGCGCTGCGGCAGGGGCGCGTGTGGCTACAGATCGCGGTGTTCTTCCTCTACACGGGCCTCGAGGTGATGCTCGGGCAGTGGAGCTTCACGCTCAACACCGAGGCGCGCGGCGTCGCGGCGGAGACGGCCGGGGTGTGGGCGGGCGCCTACTGGGGCAGCATCGGCGTCGGGCGCGTCGTGCTCGGCGTCCTCGTCGATCGGGTGGGCGCCGACCGGCTCCTTCGCATGGCCACGGTGGTGGCGCTGCTCGGAACCGCGCTGTTCGCCGTCGGCCCGGCCTGGCCAGGGGCCGCGGGGCTCATGCTGGCGGGGCTCGGCCTCGCGCCGATCTACCCGACGCTGATGTCGCGCACCCCGGCTCGGCTCGGCCCCTCCACCGCGCACGCGATCGGGTTCCAGGCGAGCGCGGCCATGGTGGGCGGCGCGGTCCTGCCGAGCCTCGGCGGCGTGCTCGCCGCGCGCGTGGGGCTCCCGTCGATCGGCACGCTCGCGGTGGTCACGGCCGCGGGCCTGTGGCTGCTCCACGAGATGCTCGTCCGGTCGACGTCCCCTCGGGGCACGAGCGGCGGCGCGTAGGCCTACCGACCGGCCTCGACCTCAAGGCTCCGGCCGCTTCGGGGTGATGCGCACGCGGATCGTCGCCGGCGGCGATGCGCCGGCGATGGACAGCGTCACGTACTGCCCATCGGGGAGTGACCACGACGCTCTGCCGGTCACCCGTCCATCGACCACACAGCCGAGGAACGCCTCCTCGGCCTTGCACTCGTCCGGGATCACGAAGCTGCGATGGCCCGGCTTGCCGAAGAGCCGGACCAACGCGACCTCGGTCTCGCGCAGCGCGCCGGCGAGGCCCGCGTCCTCGGCCGGGTCGATGACGAGCTCGACCGCCGAGAGGCGGCCGTCCGTGAACTCGAGCTGCGCCGACGCGCCCGGGAGCTCCCCGGACGGCTTGCCGCTGCAACGGGCACCGCCCGCGGCCTCGCTCCACTGGAGCCCGGCCCCCAAGCACGTCGCGGCGGCCTCATCCATCAGCTCGCCAAAGACGAAGCCGGCAGCGCCCGGCGGCGGGGCCGGGGGGCGAGCGTCGCGGCGGGGCTCCTCACGAACCAAAGGCGCGCTCCCCATGCCCTCGCGCCGCTCCCTCTTTCGATGATGCGCCCTCGCGCACTGGCCAAGGACGTCGAAGCCATGGACCGCCGAGATCCCGGAGACCACGATCCCGGCGCCGCCGACGAGGATGCCCGCCTCGGGGCTGATGGCGTACGGCTTATATTCCCTGGCCCAAGCCCCGGTCTCGCTCGCGGCCGGAATGATGAGCGCCAAAACCATGCTGGACGCGATGGAGATATCCAGGAGGGCCCACCATGGGTGATCCGTGCAGTCCAGCTCCGCCTCGGGACCCGTCTCCTCGGGGGCGATCTCGGGTCCGCGGCTGAAGACGAAGGAGCAGCCCGCGCACGAAAGCCCGAGCCCGCCCGCGACCAGCACCGCCAGCATCCGCGTCTTCGTGCACCCGTTCATGATCGCATCCTCCCACCATCGCCCGACGCAGGCCGTTCACGCCCTGAAGTGCGCCTCCGCGCCGCGACAAGGAGCCCGAGCAGGGCGGCCAGCCAGGCGCCGTGCGCGCGCGGCTCGCCGCCGGTCTGCTCGCAGGCGCACCCGCGCGCGCCCTTCGCGACCTTGCCCGCCTCCGGCGAGCGCACCTGGGTTTCCATCCGCCGCCAATCGCCCGAGACGATGAAGCTCGCCCACAGGTTCGGGTGCGCCGTCGCCGGATTGGCCCGCATCGCGAGCTGCACGTCGCGCATCGCCTGGCTCCGGCCGGCGCCGCCCGCGAGCCGCTGGTAATAGGCCTGCATCAGCTCGCGGGTCCGCCCCGAGTCGACCTGCCAAAGGCTCATCACCTGGGTCTCGGAGCCGGCCATCGTCAGCGCGCGCCGCAGCCCGTACACCCCCTCGCCCGAGGTCGCCTCGCCCAGCCCCGATTCGCAGGTCGACAGCACCACCAGACGCGTGCCGTGGAGATCGAGCCCGGCGGTCTCCAGCGCCGTCAGCACGCCGTCGTCGGAGCCGCTCCGGCGTCGATTGAAGCCGGCGAGCGCGATTCCGGACCGGAGCAGCGGGTTCTCGCGCTGGCGGAGGGCGGCGAGCTCGGCCAGGGTGGCCTCGTGCCCGGAGGTCTTCAGCAGCGCCGCGGGCACGGGCTGCGCGGGCAGGAAGAAGCCGTGCGTGGCCAGGTGCAAAAGCAGCGGACCCTGGGCCGTCTTGACGGCCTCCTCCGTGGCATGCGCGCCCAGGAGCACGCGGCTCTCGGGGAAGAACTCGGCGATGGTGCGGGCCTCTGCCGTGGTGCCCTGGAGCGGCAGGAGCCGCTGGGTGACCATATCGATGGAGCGGACGCCGCGGTGTGCCGCGTCGGGCGCGGGTGGGGCGCTGCTCTCGTCGAAGGCCGGGTTTGCCAGGATCAGCGGCGGCTCGCGCGAGGCGGCGTTCCGGTCCTCGACGCGCAGCAGGTCGCGCCCGGTGGTGAGGTAGGAAAAGAGGTAGCGCTCGACGAGGTAATGGCCCTCTTCGCCGACGAGCGCGCCGAAGGGGACGAGGTGCAAGGGGCCATCCAGGCTGAGGAAGACCCAGCGGGTGTCGCCGAGGAGCTTTCGGATGGGCTCCATCAGGAGACGGTCGAGGTCACGGGCGGCCGGCCTGGGGTCGTGCGTGAGATCGTGGTCGGCGAGGGCGCGGCGGAGCGCGTCGACGGCAGCCTCGAGGGGGGCGGCCTCGCCGAGATCCGTGAAGGTGGGGTCGCCGCCCCGCCCGAGGACGTACGCGACGTAGCGGGGGGCACCCCAGTGACCCGACTGCGCGTCGGGGCGGAGATGGTAAGGACGATATTGCGCGATCTCGACCAGCGCGGCGCCCTCGGGGATCGCCTTCTGCACGTCGGACAGGAGCACGGGCTTCCGCTCGGCGCGGAACGCGGCGCTCCGCTTTCCGATATCCGCTTCCAGCGCTTCCCGCTCCCGCTCGAGCGCGGCGAGCCTCTCGCGATATTGCGCCGGTGGATCGTTCTGCGGTCCGCGGGAGACCTCGGCGGCGAGCTGGCTGTAGACCGACGTGAGCCGCGCGAGGAGGGACCGGTCGCCGGGATCGCGCGAGAGGCGCAGCGAAGCGAAGTTGCCGGTCATGGCGTCGAGCACGCGGCCCTTGCGCCGGAACAGGACCGTGAGCGCGAGGCGCGCGGCGTCCGACGTCGCCGGTGCGTGCTGGATGTGCAGCGCGATGGCCAGATGCGTCTGGTCGACCAGCGTGCTCATGTAGGAGCGCTTCTGCTCTTCGGAGCCGGTCGCGAGGACGGCGGCCGCATTGCGATCCTGAATGTCCGTCGCCAGCCCGGCTGTCTTCACCGCCTCGTCGATGCGCGATTGCGCGATGTGCAGCGCTGCCAGGTTGCTGAGCGATTGGGCGACGTCGGGGTGGGACGGCCCCAGCGCCTTTTCCCGGATGGCCAGGGCACGCTCGGAGAGCGCCTCGGCGCGCGCGTACTCCCCCTTGTCCAGGTACAGCGACGCGAGGAAGTGGAAGGTCCGAGCGATGTCGGGATGATCAGGGTCGAGCGCCTTTCTCTGGATGGCCAGAGCGCGCTGGTGCATCGGCTCGGCGCGCGCGTAGTCCCCCCGCTTCCCGTACAGCACTGCCACGTTGTTGAACGCGAGGGCGATGGCGGGGTGGTCAGGCGGTAAGGCCTTCTCCTGGATGGCCAGGGCGCGCTCGGAGACGAGCTCGGCCTGCACGTAATCTCCCGTTGCGCGGTACAGCGCCGCCAGATCGTTGAGGGACAGAGCGACGTCGGGGTGACCTTCCCCGAGCGCCTCCTCCCGGATGGCCAGCGCGCGCTCGTGCAGCGACTCGGACCGGGCGTAATCCCCCTTGTCCCCGCACAGCACGGCCAGCGTGGCGAGCGACTGGGCGACGTCGGGGTGGTCGGGCCCCAGGGCCTTCTCCCGGAAGGCCAGCGCGCGCTCGGCGAGCGACTCGGCCTGCGCGTAGTCTCCCTTGGTGCGGTAGAGCACCGAGAGGTCGTTGAGCGACGAGGCGACGACCGGGTGGTCGGGCCCGAGCGCGTTCTCCCGCATGGCCAGGGCACGTCGGTGCAGCTGCTCCGCCTGCGCGTAGTCTCCCCGTTCACGGTACAGCACGCCCAGGTCGCTGAGGGCCTTCGCGACCGTGGGGTGGTCGGTTCCGAGCACGTTCTCGTAGAGGGCCAGGGCGCGCTTCAGGAGGGGGATGGCGCCCTCGTACCTGCCCTGCGCCTTCCGCTTCTCGGCCTCGACGGTCAACTGGTTGGCTTCCTCTACCTCCGAAGCTCTCCATGTCGCGTCTTGTAGATCCGATGTTACAGAGTTCATGTAGACTTTCGTGGCGGCCTCACAGGCTGGCGCCGCCCCGATCACGCCGATCACCGCCGCCCACGTCCACCACCGCCGTCCGGGCATCGCCCCATCCTCGCTGCGGCCCGTAGCCATCGCAAGCACCCGATTCCCTCGCTTGGCACAGCCCGTGCCAGAGGTGCTCCCTGGCGACCCCGCGACCCCTCGCCGGGCGCCGCAGAGACACGGCGCCAGAGAGCGCCCTCGGCGCTTTCGACCCGCCGGGCGGGCGACCCTCCAGCCCTGGGAGCGGCGCGGTGAGGCAGCGTGGGCTTGAGAAGAGAGGCAACGGCATGAAAGCGATGACGTGGATGGCGGTGGCGCTGGCGCTCCATGGACTGGGGTGCGTCGCGGCGCCGCGGAAGATGGACCCGACCCGACCGCTCGAGCTCCACACGGGGTTCTTCGAGGCGCGGTACACGCAGGATGGGGAGGCCGTCAGCGGCGTCCCGGAATGGCTCGCGAAGGAGCCCGAGGCGGCGCCCCACGCGAGCCGCGCGCAGACGCTGTCGCTCATCGCGGGGCTCGTCTCCGGGGCCGGAGGCATCCTGATCGGCACGCCCCTGGGGCAGGAGCTGGGGGGCGAGCGCGACCCGCTGTGGCCGCTCGCGGGCGCGGGCGCCGCGGCGATCGCCCTCAGCATCCCGCTCGCGATCTGGTCCGTCAGCAGCATGGACAGCGCGGCCGAAGCGCACAATCGCCTCATCGCCGGAGGCGGCTTGCAGAGCGCACCTCCGAAGCGCGCGGCCGCAAAAGCCGAGCGCGCCGAGCGGGTCGCGCCGCCCGCGCCCGTGGAGGCGTTCGGGTTCGCCTTCGGCGCCACGAGGCCGACCGCCCTCGCGGCCTGCCAGGCGGCAGGGCACACGTGGAGCGAGGAGGAAGACGGCGTCGCCCGCTGCAGCGGCACCCCGACCGAGAGCATCGCGGGCGCGTCGGCGGAGCTCACGTTCGAGGAAAACAGGCTCTCGGCGGTCGAGCTCGTCATCCGCCCGCCGGAGGACGCGCAGGGCTGGGCCACGTCGTTCCGCGCCACCGAGACCGCGCTGATCCGCCTCTTCGGCAAGTCGGCTCAGCGCAGCTTCGTGATCCCGGACGAGTGCAAGGCCGCGGAGCAGTTCCTCGGCTGCGTGGCCGACGGCAGGGTGACCGGCAGCGCGTCCTGGTCGCCCGACGACGGCCCTTCGGTGGTGCTGTCGATCATCGGCTCGCCCCCTCCGTCGACCCTCCGCGTGCGCCTCACCCCGGGGCTTCCGAAGATGTGAGCGCCGGCATCGGGCCGCCTGGCCTCGCAGGCGGCTCTCGTCCTCACGAGAGCTCCTCACGCGCGCCCAGCGTGAAGCTCGACCGTCAGATCTCTGGCCCCACCCCTGCGAACCCGAGCCGGTGCGACGTCTCCTCTGGCCACGATCGTGGTGAGCCTCGCAGGGTTCGTCTTCCAGATGCGGCGCGGTAGCGCTCTGGACGTCGCGCACATCGTGGGATGTGATCGTTCGATCAACGCGATCGATCCGTTTGATCATCCGCGCGTCGCCCGCGCTCCGGAGCCGGTGGAACGGGGCGTTTCACGGCCAACGCCGTACCGCCTCGGTGTTGGCCCGGGGGTTGCCAACCGTGGTGGTCGGCGACCGTTCCATGCACGAAGCGCTTCGCTCTTCCACACGCGAAGAGCTCCGCGCTTCGACGTGGCCGCGGCCGATGCGCCGACACCCCGACCCGAACCGCCGAGAGGGCTACCCATGCGTCGTCATTCGCTCGTCCGCTCCTTGGGTCTCTCCACCGTCGTGCTCTCCGCAGCGAGCTGCACGCCGCCGTCGCCCGCCGATACGCCGGTGGACGTGGCCGTCGAGGCCCGCGCGGCCGACGCGCCCGGGGAGGCGCCCGCGGGCTACGAGCCGGTTCCCCGGCCCGAAGGGATCTTGGCCACGGTGCGGATGGGCTCTCCGGCGGCGGACCTCGCCGCGCTGAGGGAGTACGTCACGCCCGACGACGACTTCGGGAAGATCATCCTGGCCGACCCGAGCAGGGTAATCGACGTCTTCCTCGGATCACTCGGCGCCCACGTCGACCTCTCCGCGCCGATCGATGCGGTCATCTTCGACGAAGAGCCGAACTCGGCATCCAACATCGTGATGTCGCTGACGCTGCAGGAGTTCCAGGATAGCTGGCAGAACGCCGGCTTCGATTTCGAGCCCGAGGCGGACGGCCGGCTCGCGGTGAGGCCGAAGCCGGGGGCCGGGCGGGAGGCGGGCGTCATCGCGAAGGCGGGGCTCTCGTGCGGCATTTTTCGAGGCGGCGCGCCGGTGAAGAGCCACCTCGTCTGCGCCGCCAGCCGAAGGAAGCTGGATCTCGCCGGGCCGTACCTCGCGCGCACCGTGACGCTCCAGCCGGTCCAGCCGGGGCTGTGCATGCAGTTTCCGGACACGAAGCTCCGCGAGGGGCTGGCCAAGTCAGAGCGGGAAAACGCGGCCGGCCGCGGGGGGACCCTCGCCGAGATGGAGGGGCGTCGCCTCGGGGAGCTGGTGATCTCGGAGTGGGCGGCGGACCTGCACGACATGGCCATGGATATCCAGCTCGGGCCCGCGGGGGTCACGGCGGGGTTCGAGCTGCGGTTTCGCTCTCTCCGGTCGCCCCTCTCGCTGGCGATGCTGGGGAGCGCTCAAAGCGACGTCGCGCCCGCGTTCTGGAGGGTGCCCCCGGACGCGGACCTCGCGTTCTACTTCCCCGGGGCTCGGCCGGAGACGATGCAGGCCATGGCCGCCCCGATGTGGGACCGCCTGGGCGCGCTCGAGCTGGAGGACGGGGCCATGCGCGAAGCGTGGCGAGAGGCGGTCGCGAAGCTGAGCAAGGCCGCGCTGACCGGAGGCCCCTTGATCGTCGCGCACGGTCCCACGCCGGACGGGGCGTCGACGTGGAGCAGCGCCCAGGATCCAGCCCAGCGATACCGTGGCGCCCGCGCTGCCGCAGGCGGATGGTTCCTGATCTCCTCGTTCGAGCCGCTCTCGACGTGGACGAGCAACGTGCGCGCATTGCTCACGGAGCCCACGATGCTGCCCACGAGGAACCCGGCGCTCGCCGCAGGCAGCGGGGCGGGCCGAAGGAGCAGCCCCAAGCGCGCAGGGGTGGATGTCCGGGAGGTCCCCGTCGTGCCCGCCGACGGTCTGCCCGCGGGCGCGCTTCATGTCGTGATCCGGGTCGTCCCGGATCCAGCGTACGCGCATCGGCCCTTGAGCCCGGCGCTCGAGGGCGCGTACCAACACCACGTCTTCATCGCCGGCACCGCGGAGAGCACGTGGTTTGCGGTCTCGGAGATCGAGGGGCTGGCGCGCGCCAAGCTGAAGGAGACGCTGAGCGGCAAATCCGGCGGCCTGTCGAGCCGGCCGGAGCTCTCCCGCCTGCGGTCGCTCCCCGCCGGCGGGATCGGCTTCGTGACGCTGAAAGGTGTCCTGGCCTTGCAGGCGGACAAGGAGACCACGGCCGACCTCAAGCTGCTCGACCGGTCGATCCAGGCGCTCGGGGCGCTGAGCTTCGACGGCAAGGTCCCGATCTTCCTCTCGATCGCGCCGAGCGGCCCCGGAGAAGACAGCGCGGCGACGCTGCGCGTCTCGGCCAACGCCCCGAAGGCCGGAGTGAAGGATCTCATCGAGTGGCTCCAGTGAGGCGGCGAGCGCAAGGCGCCCAGCGAGGACGCCCGCCGTCGCGTGCGTCCGGAGCGGTTCGACGACCGGAAGGGAGATAGTCTCGCCATGAATCTGAAGTCCATCAACTCGGTCCAGAAGCTGATCGGCGTCGCCGGCCTCGTGGGCTTCGCCGCAGCGCTCCTTTCGCTCGTTCCGGCGTGCGAGCGCACGCCGACCTCCTCGCCCCTGGCATCGTCGCTGCGCTCGGTCCGCAAGATCGAGGGCGCTCCCGCGCAGGTGCTCGATGTCCAGTTCGCGCCCGACGGAGCGTCCGTGCTGATCCTCGAGCGCCGGCGCAAGGGGGACGATGGCGCGCCCGGGACCGCCACGTTCGCGGTCTCACGCCGCCCGATCGCCGGCGGCGCCGCCAGGGATCTCATCGCATCGAGTGACCCGGTGCTCAAGCTCGCGCCGCTCGGCGACGGCATCGTGATGATCCGGCAACCGGCGGTGCCGCCGGAGAGCGTCGCGCTCGCCGCCGAGGAAGTCAGGGAGGACCGGACCGAAACGCGGCGTCTTGCCCTGGAGAACAAGCATCTGGAAACATGGATCGCCGCGAACGAGAAGGCGGCGCTCTACCGCGTGGACGACGGCGGCGCGCCGGTGCGCATCTCGCCCGAGGGACGCCGCTGCGTCAACGTCGTCGGGACCGCGGGAGGCCAGCGGGTGGCGTTCTCGGTCGCGCCGCAGGGAGGCAGCTCCGACGTCCACGACACGGGAGCCGCCGAGATCCACGTCCTCCACCATGACTCGGGAGAGGTGGTGACGCTCGAGGCCAAAGGGGTGGTGCGCGGCATCTCCGCGGATGGCGCGCGGCTCCTGGTCCAGAACAGGATCACGGACCGCTACACGTCCGAAAAGGCGAAGGACCTCGTGATGGTCACGGTGAAGGGCGAGGCCGTCGCGGAGCTGCCGGCGGTGCTCGAGGTGGATGGCGTGACCGTCAGCACGGCAGAGCTCTCCGTGGGTTTTCTGGGCGATGGGCTCGTGTTCCGGTCGGCGGAGGGCGATCACTACCGAGCCGCGCTCGACGGCTCCAAGGCGACCCGCCTCGCCGCCGCGCTCGCCGGTGCCGGTTCGCTCGACGCCGGCGCGCCGCCCGCCGATTCGAGCGCGGCGGCGGCGACCTCAGCGGCGATGGCCTCGGCGGCGACGGCAGGCAGCGCCGAGGCGCCGCCGCCGTCCGCGAGGTCGAGGCGCCTGCTTGGCTCGACGGGCGCGGTCTTCGAGCTGCGCGAGGCGGGGAACCACGTCTCCGTGTCCCTGATCGGACCCAGCGGCGGGAGGCCGATCGCGCAGCTCGAGGGGCCGCTGGCGGGGATCGGGCCCGTCGCGCTCGACGCGGCCGAGGCGCGCGTCGCGCTCGCGGTCTTCTCGGACACCTCGCGCGACGGGGACATCGACGCGACGTACGATGACGCGGAAATCTTCGTGAGCGACGCGGGCGAGGGCTCGCTCTCCTTCGGCCGCGCGCCCGTCACGACGCTCGCCGACGAACTCAGGCCCGCGATCGCCGCCGCCGCGGGCGTCCCCGCGGAAGGCGTCCACGTCGCCTACGCGCGGGGCTCCCTCGACGTGACCGCCGAGCTGCCGTGGATCGAGCGGCAGAAGGCGAAGGCGCTCGTCGAGCGCTCGTTCGCCGCGGCGCGGGCGATCACGGGCGCGCTCGCGCAGCGCCGCGCGGCGGTGCACCTCCGAGTGGGCCCGCTCGCGCTCGACCTGGAGAAACATCGGGACGAGGGTGGCAGGCTGCAGCTCGCGCTGTGGAGCCCGGGGCTCGTCCTGCTCGATCCGCAGGCGTCGCCGCTCGTGCTGAGGAACCCGGTCCATGTCAGGACGCTGATGTCCAACACGGAGACGGTCTCGGGCATCCTCGAGAACACCGGCAAGGAGCCGACGCCGCCGATCGAGGTGGTCGCGGTGATGACGAACGATCTGGGCTCATTCTCCACGCGCGATGAGGTCAAGAAGCCGATCGGCGTCATCGCGCCCGGCAGGCGCGTGCCCTACCATGTCATCCTCAAGAAACAGTGGTTCGACACGCGGGTCACGACCAGCTTCCGGGCGGCGGGCAAGGTCGTCGCCGTGTTCAACGAATACGGCCACGCGCATCACCTCGACGCGCTCGACACGGCGCTGGACGCCTGGGCCGCGCACGGGGTGTGGGCCGATCATGGGCGGACGACGCGCGACCGGAGCTCGACGCTCGTGCGCCTCACCGCCGGGCAAGCCGCCCTCCCGGACGGCGCGCGGAGCGAGCTATTTCAAAAGATAGAGAAGGCGCTCCGCCGTCATCACGACAGGTTCCACAAGGGCCTGTTCCACGTCACGTTCGAGGCGCCCGACGGCACCCAGTGGGGGCTCGTGGATGGGCGGAGCGCCTCGCCCTACGAGGCGCGCTTGGTCCTCGGGGATCCGCTGGTGTCGAGCGGCAGCGTGAGCAATGCAGGCGCCGTGGTTGCCGGGATGGACGCGCCTTTCCGCCGGTGCGCTCGCCGTGGCTTCACGGCCAGCCTCAGCCTGCAAGGATCCGTCACGATGATCGCGGACCTAGACCAGGACGGTGAAGTCGCGTCCGTCAGGCCCTACGAGCAGCTCCCGCTGAGCTCCGGTCTGCCCGAGCCGTTCGTCACGTGCCTCGCCGCCTACATCCAGCGCGCACGGTTCGCGCCTCCGTCGGACGGCAGCGCTACGATCCGCATCCCTGTCACGGTGTGGGCGCCATGACCCTGCGCCGTCCGATCGGACGGGGGCGCGGCGGGCGCCCTCGAGCGCGGGAGGCGCGCCGGCGCGCCGCCGCCGCGAGCCCGAGCGCCAGCGGCGCCCACGCCGCCGGCGCGCGCGGCGCTACGCCCGCCTGCGTGCAGGCGCACCCGCGCGGCCCCGGGCGCGCGCGCAGATCGGGCAGGCCCGGGGCCCCCTCCAGCGAGCGCCAGTCTCCCGAGACGATGAAGCTCGCCCACAGGTTGGGGTGGGACGTCTCCTCTTCCGCGAGCATCGCGAGCTGCACCTGCCGCATCCCCTCGCTCCGGCCCGCCCCCTGCTGCAGCCGCTCGTAATAGGCCTGCATCAGCTCGCGCGTGCGCCCCGAGTCGACCTGCCACAGGCTCATCACCTGCGTCTCGGAGCCGGCGATCTCCAGCGCGCGCCGCAGCCCGTACACGCCCTCACCGGCGCGCGCGCGCCCCACGCCCGAGTCGCAGGTCGAGAGCACCACGAGGCGCGTGCCGTGCAGGTCGAGCCCCGCCACCTCCAGCGCCGTCAGCACGCCGTCCTCGGAGCCGCTCCGGCGCCGGTTGAAGCCGGCCAGCGCGATGCCGGAGCGCAGCAGCGGGTTCTCGCGCAGCTCGAGCGCCGCGCGCTCGGCGCGGGTGGGGGTCGCGCGCAGGTCCCTCAGCAGCGCCTCGGGCACGGGCTGGTCGGGCAGGAAGAAGCCGTGCGTCGCCAGGTGCAAGAGGCGCGGGGCGCGGGCGGCCTTGACGGCCTCCTCGGTGGCCTCGGCGCCGAGCAGCACGCGGCTGCCCGGGAAGAGCCGGGCGATGGTGCTCGCCTCCTCCTCGGTGCCGCCGAGGCCGAGCAACGGCTGGGTGAGCATATCGATGGACCGTACGCCGCGGTGCGCGGCCTCCGGGCCCGGCGGGGCCTTGCTGTCGTCGAAGGCCGGGTTGGCGAGCACGAGCGGCGCCTCGCGCGGCGCCCCTCGCTCGCCGCCGAACCGGAGCAGGTCGCGGCCCGTCGTGAGGTACGAGAACAGATAGCGCTCGACGAGGTAACGGCCCTGCTCGTCGACGAGGGCGCCGAAGGGGACGAGGTGCAGCGGGCCGTCGGGGCTGACGAACACCCAGCGCGTGTCGCCCAGGAGCTTGCGGACGGGCTGCATCAGGAGCCGGTCGAGCTCGCGGGCCGCGGGCTTCGGGTCGCGCGTGAGGTCGTGGTCGGCGAGCGCACGGCGGAGCGCGTCGGTCGCGGCCTCGATGGGGGCCGCCTCGCCCAGATCGGCGAAGGTCGGGTCGCCGCTCCGGCGCAGGACGTAGGCGGCGTAGCGCGGCACGAGCCCGTAGCGGAAGCGGGCGATCTCCACGAGCGCGGCGCCCTCGGGGATCTTCGCCTGGACCTCGGGCAACATCACGAGCTGCCGGCTGTCCCGGAACGCCGCGCTTCGCTGCCCGAGCGCGGCCTCCAGCGCTTGCCGCTCCTCGTTCAGCGCGGCCAGGTCCTTGCGGTACTGCTCCGGAGAGGACCCGCCGGGCCCGCGCGTGGCCTGGGTGGCCAGCCTGGAGTAGACCGACGAGAGCTGGTCCACGAGGCGCCGATCGCCCGGATCGAGCGACCCGCGCAGCGAAGCGATGCTGCCGGCCATGACATCGAGCACGCGGCCCTTGCGCCGGAGCAGGGCCGTGACCGCGAGGCGCGCGGCGCCGACGTTCGCGGGGGCCCGCCGGACATGCAGCCAGAGGTCGAAGTTCATCTGCTGAGACAGCCGGTCGCTGTGGCGGCGCTTCTGCTCCTCGGAGCCGGTGACGAGCAGCGCCGCGGCGTGGCGATCCTCGATGTCCGTCGCCCGCCGGGCCGCGCCCACGGCGCGATCCGTGTGGCCCTGCGCCAGGTACAGCTCGGTCAGATCGCCGAGGACCCTGCCCACGACGGGATGATCGGGCCCGTACGCCGCCTGGTAGATGGCGAGCACACGTTCACGCAGCGCCGCGGCGCCCTCGTGATCCTCCCGGAGCTCGTACAGCCCGGCGATGCGGCTCAGCGTGTCGGCGACGGCGGGGTGGTCGGGCCCGTACGCCTTCTCCCGGAGGGTGAGCGACCGCTCCCACTGCGCCGAGGCGAGCGCGAGATCCCCCTTGTCGGCATAGAAGTCGCCCAGGCCGTCGAGCGATAGGGTGATGCGCGGATCGTCGGGCCCATACGCCTTCTCCAGGATGCTGAGGGCGCGCCGGTACAGCGGCTCTGCCTGCCAGTACCTCCCGCCCCACACCCCCGCCAGGTCGTTGAGCGACGCCGCGACGCTCGGATCGTCGGGCCCGAGCGCTTTCTCCCGGACGGCCAGGGCGTGCTCGATCAACGGCTTGGCGCGGTCGTGGTCCCCCATGGCCTCGTAGACGCGCGCGAGATCGCTGAGGACGTCGGCCACCTCGAGATGGTCGAGACCGAACGCGTCCGCCCGGATGGCCGCAGCACGCCGGAACAGCGACTCGGCGCGCCCGTAGTCGCCCATCGCGTAGCACAGCGCCGCGAGCGCGCTGAGGGAGGTGGCCACGTCGGGGTGGTCGGGTCCAAACGCCTTCTCGCGGATAGCGAGGGCGCGCCGGAGCAGCGTCTCCGCCTGCGGGCTCGGGCCCAGCAGCGACGCCAAATCCAGGAGCGACTGGGCGAGGTCGGGGTGGTCCGGCCCGAGCGCTTTCTCCCGGATGGCCAGGGCGCGGCGGTGCAGCGGCTCGGCGTTCGCGTAGTCGCCCCGGAGGCGATAGAGGACCGCCAGGTTGTCGAGGGAATCGGCGACGTCTGGGTGGCTGGGGCCGAGCGCGTTCTCCCGGATGGCCAGGGCCCGCAGGTAGAGCGGCTCGGCGCGCCCCATGTCGCCCTGGAGCAGGTAGGCATGGGCCAGGCCGACGAGCGCCTGGGCGACGTCGGGGTGGTCGGGTCCGAGCGCCTTCTCGGAGATGGACCGGAGCCGCTCATAAAGCGACGCTGCGCGCCGGTAGTCCTTTCTGTCCATCATGGCCTGCGCTTGCTCGGCCAGCCGGTCCATGTCTGCCTGGAGCCGGCGTGCTCCCTCGCCTCGCGAGGCCGCCGTCGCGGCGCCCCGCGGGCCCTGGGCCACCGCGGGCCCCGCCACGGCCATCGCGAGCGCCGCCACCCATGCCGTCCACCAACGCTTGCCCATCGCGCAGCCCTCGCTCTCCGTGCGTTATCGCGGGGCCAGCGCCTTCACGTCGGCGATGGAGTCGAACCGGGGGTGCACGGGCAACCGGAACGGGAGGCTCCCCGTCGCCAGGCCGAACACGTCGCCGGATACGGAATCGACCATGTGGCGCTCGTGCTGCTCCAGCGGCGTGCACTCCCACTCGCCCCCGTGGTCACCGGTGACAGGGTTGAACGACGATTCGCCGTACTGAAAGCAGATGCGCTGCCCGTCGATGCGCCAGTCGCCGGGGAGGGGTGATCGGTTGGTGGGATACCAGAGGAACGCGCGGCCGTCCGGGCCGGTGTACTCGATCTGATTGCCGTGAGAGGGGTCGTAATAAAGAACGGTCTTGTCGCTGTACGCTTTCCTTCCGCTCTCGTCGGGGCTCGGCGGCGGCGAGGCGGGCGCCGCGACGTCGCCTGGGTGCAGCGGGGCCTCGCCCGCGCACGCCGGCAGGAGGAGGCCGAGGACGCCGAGAAGCAGGCTGGGCCGAGGCATGCGTCTGCTCAGCGCGGGGCCTTCACGTCGGCGATGGAGTCGAACCGCGGGTGGGCCGGGAGGCGGAACGGCACCCTCCCCGTGGCCAGGTCGAAGACGTCGCCCGGCGCGGTGTCGATCACGTGCTCGTCGTCCTCGGCGACTGACCGGCAATTCCACTGGCTGTACTCGCCCGTGACCGGGTTGTACGCGTACTCTTCATCGTAGTGGAAGCAGATGCGTTGCCCCTCCATATGCCAGTCGCCGCCGAGGGCGCCTCGGTTGCCCGGATACCATAGGAAAAACCGGCCGCCCGGGTCCTGGTATACGATCTGATTGCCATGAGAATCCTCGTAAAAGAGGCGGGTCCTGCCGCTGTGCTCGTTCGCGGCGGTCTCCTCGGCGCTCGGCGACGGAGCGGGCGGGCGGGGGGCGCCAGCCCCGGCTGCGTCCGGGAGCGACCCTCTCGCGCACGCCGCCGGCAGGAGGAGGCTGAGAGCGGCGGCGGTGATGGCTGATCGAGACATCGTCGTCCCCTGCGCGGAGCTCGGGTCGCGCGGGCTCTGCCCAGCGTATCTCCCGGCCTGCAGCACCACAAGCGACCTCGCGACGAGGTCGGTCGCGGTGGTCGTGATGCCCGCCGGGCTCCGCCCGCGTCCGGCGCGCCGCCGGAGACAGGCGTTCCGCCGCGCCGGCCCGGTGCGTTATCCTGCGCGCTCGTCGCCGTATGCCCGCCGAGCCGCTCCGCCCCCCGGTCATCAGTCACCTCGGACCGTTCCGGCTGCTCCGCCGCCTCGGGGAGGGCGGCTTCGCGCCGGTCTGGCTCGCGGAGGAGACCTACAACGGGAGGACGTTCCGCGACGTCGCGATCAAGCTCTTCGTCCTCCCCGCGACGCTGTCGGGCTCTCCCGCCGAGGCGAGCCGGTGGCGCGAGGGCATCCTCGAAGAGGCGCGCGCCCTCTGTCGCGTCGAGCACCCCAACATCGTCCGTTTCTACGCGCTCCAGCGGGACGACGCCCACGGCGTCATCGGCCTGGTGATGGAGCGCGTCCCCGGCCCGAGCCTCGATGTCGTCCTGCGCGCGCAGGGCCCGTTCGAGGAGCGCCGCGTCCTCGACGTCGGGATCAGCATGGCCTGGGCGCTCGCCGCGGTGCACGCCGCGGGGCTCGTGCACCGGGACGTCAAGCCGGAGAACATCGTCCAGGGGGCGTCCGGCTACAAGCTCATCGACTTCGGCATCGTGGTCAACGCGCCCTCGGTCGTCCTCGGCGCCGCCGGCGACGGCGCCGGGAGCTCCCCGCGCGCGGCGGCCCAGGCCGTGGATCCGGACGCGCGGACCGCCGACGCCTCGGGCGGCGTGGACCGGCCCACGGCGGAGCGCGGCGCCGAGTCGACGATCCGCGTCCCGGCGCTCGTCGGCACCCCGGGCTACATCGCCCCCGAGTGCCTCGCGCTCGCCGCGCCCCCGACGCCGAGGAGCGACCTCTACGCGCTCGGCGTGACCCTGTTCAAGCTGGGGAACGGGCGCCTGCCCGACACGGCGGAGCGGACCCGGGCGCACCTCGGCCCCTCCGCCCCGCGCCCCGAGGCGCTCACGCGCGCGGACGCCGCCGAGGCCACGTCGCTCCCGGCGCTGATCGCGCTGCTCTGCGATCCCGATCCCCGCGCGCGCCCCGGCCACGCCGACGGGGTCGCGCGCGCGCTCGAGCGCCTCCGCGACCGGCTCACGCCGCCCCGCGCGACGCTCGCGGAGGGCCCGCCCCCGCCGCCTATCGCCCGGGCCCAGGGGCCGCTCCTCGGCGCCGAGCCCCGGATCCCGCCCCCGCTCGCGCCGCTCTTCGACCGGCTCCGGCGCACGGATCACCCCGCGTCCACGGCCGAGGCGTCCCAGGGGGGGAGAGCGCTGGGGGAGCTCGGCCTCGGCGTCCTGCGGTATGCCTTTGCCCTGGGCATGGCGGCGCTCGCCGCCGCCCCGGACGCGCCGCGCTCGGGCGCGCTGCTCGAGCAGCTCCGGAGCGCGGCCCGGCCCACCCCCTCTTCCTGGTGCTACCTCGTGCGCGCCCTCCACGAGGCGCTCTCCTCGATCGACCCGGCGCTCGCGCGCTGCCTCGCGTTCGCCGCGGACCCGCGGCTCCCCGAGCAGCTCGGCGCGCTCCTGCGCGGCCCCGCCCTGCCCGGGGCGACGCCCAGCCTGCTCGAGGCGACGCCTTCCCCGTCGGACGTGACGCTCACCCTGCCGGAAGTGGTCATCGACGAGCGCGCGCGGTGGCTCACGTCCTTCCTCGAGCGCGCGGCGGAGCTCCTCGCCATCCCGATCCACGTCCCCGCCGCGGGCGCGGCGGGCGTCGAGGACCGCGGCGACGCGCGGCGCGAGGGCCGGCCCGACGGCGGCGCGCCCGGCCCTGCCGGCGAGCCCTGCGCGGTCCTCGGCGATCGCCGGGTGCCGCTGCTGCCGTGGCTCCCGTACCACGGCGGCCGGCTGCTGCTCCCGGAGGCGCCCGCGGCGCCGGGCAGGCCGTGGCGCGCCACGGATCCTGCCTCGGGGGAGCGCCAGCAGGACCCGCGGCTCGACCGGGCCGTTCGCCGCCTGCTCGGCGGGGACGTCGAGGCGCCCCGCGAGCTGCGCGCGGCGCCGCCGCTCGTCGGGCGGGCCGACGTCTGCGCCGCGCTCGAGCGCGCGGCGCGCGAGGCGAAGCAGGGCCGCCCGCGGGTCGTGCTGCTCACCGGGCCGCTCGGCATCGGCCGCACCCGCCTGCTCGACGCGGCCGTCGAGCAGGCCGGCTTCACGGCGCAGCGCACGCTCCGGATCCGCTGCTCCCCCGAGCGCCAGAGCGCGCTCAGGCCCTTGCTCCGCGGCCTCGACGCCCTGCCTGCCGGCGGCCGCGAGGCGTTCGGCGTGCTGCGGGACGCGATCGACCAGGCCCTCCGGCCGGCCGCGCTCCCCGGCCCCCAGGGCGGGAACGACGCCCTCGAGGGGGTCGAGGAAGCGCTGCTCCGGACGGCGGCGAGGGCGTCCGTCGCGCTGATCATCGACGACCTCCAGTGGGCCGACGCGCAGACGCTGGGGCTCCTGCGGCTGCTCGTCGAGCGGGCCGAGCTCGGGGCCAAGGCGCGCCTGCTCGTCGTCGCGGCCGCGCGCGACGAGCCGAGCCCCTCGCCGCCGCTCCGGGCGCTGCTCGGCAGGACCCGCGGCAAGATCGGCCCGGCCGTGCGGCACCTCCCGCTCGGCCCGCTCGCGGCGGAGCAGACCGCGGCGCTGGCGCGGGCGGTGTGCCCCATCGACGCCGAGCTCGAGCAGGCCGTCGTGCGGGGCTCGGGCGGCGTCCCCTTCTTCGTGCTGCACGCGCTCTCGGTATGGCGCGAGCGGGGCGCGATCGCGTGGCAGGACGGCTCCTTTCGCGCGGTGGACGAGCGCGTGCTGCGCGAGGGCGTGCCCGGCGTGGCCGAGCTCCTCGAGGACCGCCTCGCGTCGTTCTTCGATCCGGCGAGCGCGCCCTCCCGCGCCGCGCTCTCGGCCCTCGCCGCGGTCGCCCTCCACGGCGGCGGCCTCGCGCTCGCGACCCTGCGCCGCGCCCTCGGCGAGGCGGAGGGTGTGGATCAGGCGCTCGAGGCGCTCGTGGACACGGGGATCCTCGCGGTCTCGGGCGATCGGCACGAGTACGGCTTCGCGCAGGAGATGGTCCGCCAGGCGGCGCTCAACCTGGTCCGGCATCGACCCTGGTTTCACCGGCTGCACCGGGCGCTGCTCGACGCGATCGCCGGGGGGCCGAGCGCGGAGGCGGACGCGGCCTTCCTCGCCGCCGGTTACGAGAAGCTCGGCGCCCGCGACGAGGCGCGCGCGTGGCTCGGGCGCGCGATGGAGGGGGCCGTCGCCGCTGGGCTCTTCGCCGAGGCGGCGGCGCTCGGCGAGGAGCTCGCGGCGCTCACCGCCGATCCCGAGGCGCGCCTCGACGTGGAGCTCGAAGTGGTGCGCGTGCTCGCCCGGGCGCGGCGGTTCGAGGAGGCGAAGGCCCGCCTCGCGCGGCTCGATGGCCGCGGGGGCGCGCTCGCTCTTGCGGCCGGGGCGCCGGGCGCCGCGGCGCGCGGCCTGACGCAGGACGTGCGGCGGCGGATCCGGCGGCTCGAGGTGGCCCGGGGGCTGTCCGAGGCCGCCGAGGATCCGGCGCTGCTCGGCGACGCGGATCGCCTCGGCGATCCGGCGCTGCGCTGCGAGGCCCGGATGGCGCTCGCCGGGGTCCTGCCGCCCGCGCGCGCGATGGCGCTCGCCGGGGAGGCGGTGGCGCTCGCCGAGCCGTGCGGCCCGGCCCTGGAGTTCGCGGCGCGGGTGCTCCGGGTCGAGCTCTGCCACGCCGCGGGCCGCGACGCGCTGCCCCAGGCGGAGCACGACCTGACGAGGGCGCTCGCGCTCGCGGTCTCGACGGGCTCCACCTGGCAGCAGATCCACATCGAGGGGGATCTCGCCGTGCTCGAGGCGGAGCTCGGCCGCGTGGAGGACGCGATCGCGCGGCTGCTCCGCCTGGTGGAGCTGGCCGATGCGAAGGGGATGGGGGGGCAGAGCCGGCTGCTCCGGCACAACCTCTCCACCTGTCTCATGCGCGCGCGGCGCCCCGGGGAGGCGGCGGAGACCGCGGGGCGGACGGCGGAGCTGGCGGCCGAGGCCGGCGATCCTGCGCTCCGCGCGGCGGCGCTGTCGCTCCGGGCCTACGCGCTCCGGCACACCGGCGCGCTCGACGAGGCGCTCGGGAACGCGAGCGCGGCGGAGCAGATCCAGCGCGCGCTCGGCGACCGGCCGATGAGGACCCACACGCTGCTGCGCCGCGCCGAGATCCTCGCCGCCATGGGGCGGGAGGAGGAGGCGCTCGCGGACGCGCGGGAGGCGAGGCGCGCCGCGGAGCAGGGCGGGGACACGGGGGTCGCGGCCACCGCGGCGCTGTGGGAGAAGCTGCACCTCGCCCGGCGGGGCGAGGCGGCGCCGGAGGAGCTGGCGAGGGCGGTGGCTGACGCCGAGGTGGCCGGGGTGGGTCGGCGCGCGCTGGCGCAGCGCCTGATGGACGAGGCCGCGGCGTGGCTCGCGCGCTGCGAGGCCACGGTCGGCCCGGGCCGGCAAGGCGGCGCCGGCGGGCGCTGAGCGAAGGCGCCGTGACGCCGGGAGGGCCCCGCGCGTCGGAGATCCCGCCGGGGGAGAGGACGCGCGAGGCGAGGGCGAGCCGCCGGCGATGTCAGGGCGAGCCGCCGGGGTCGCGCCGGTCGGGCATGACGATGCCCTGATGTTTCCTGCACTCCGTGCCGTTCCACACACAGCCTTCCGGGCAGACCGGCGGCGGACCGGCGTCGACCACCGGGCACACATCGGCGGACGACGCGTCGGCGGGCGCGTCGGCGGGCACCGCGGTCCCTCCACAGGCAGAGAGCGCGGCGGTCATCGCGATGAAGAGGGAGCTCGGCGAGAGGATCGACGGGAGACGCATGTTCCTCCAAGAGGACCTGTCGTTGCGCGTGCGGCGCAGGACGGCGCCCGCTGATGCCCCGGCCGTCAGGGAGCGTCAACTCATCCAAGCATCGACGTTGAGGCGGCCTTCACTCCACAGCCTGCGCGCGGCCTAGGCGCTGCAGCGGGAGAGCGCGTAACGGAGAGCGCTCTGGAGCAGCCCGAAGGTCAGAAACGCCCCGTCCGCGCTGCCGATCTCGGTCATGGTCCGCGCGATCGCCGGCGAGATCCCGGAGACGAGGCACTGGCTGCCGAGGAGGCTCGCCGCGCGCACCACGGCGAGCAGGTGCGACACGGTCGCGGCGTCCACCGCGCTGACGCCGGTCAGGTCGAGGATCGCGAAGCGCGCCTGTGTCCGGACGATCTCGGGGAGCAGCCGCTCCATGATCTGCGCCGCCCGCGCCGTCTCCACGGTGCCGATGACCGGCAGCACGAGCACGCCCTCCCACGCCTGGATGATCGGCGTGGACATCGCGAGCATCGTCTCCTGCTGCTGCCGCAGCAGCGCCTCGGCGCGCTGGCGCTCGGCGTTCTCCTCGGCAAGCTGGCGGTTCTTCCGCTGGAGCGCCTCGGCGTCGCTCTCCCGGCGCTGGAGAGCCTCCCGGAGCTCCGCTTCCAGCTGCTTGGACGCCGTGATGTCCTTGACCGTCACCGCCACGCCGTCGTCGAGCGGGACGATCTGGTATTGCAGCCATAGGCTCTTGCCCCCGGGCAGCGCGGTCTCCGTCTCCGCGAGCAGCCGCTCGCGCGTCCGAAAGACGTGCTCGTATTTCTCGAGGAGCCCGAAATCGCGAACCGTGGGAAAGACATCGGCGACCCGCCGGCCGATGATCTCCTCGCGCGGCTTCGACGTCACCTGGCTCACCAGCAGGTTGGCGTCGGTGAACACGAAATCAACGGTCTCCCCCGGCTCGCCGACCGTGCGACGCAGCACGCAGAACCCGTCGAGGCTCCCGTCGATCGCCGCTCGGAACCGCGACTCGGCCGCGAGCAGCGCCTCCTCGGCGCGCCGGCGCTCGGTGATGTTGCGCGCCACGAAATAGACGAGCTCAGCGTCCGGGTAGATTGCCGAGTTCCACTCGATCCACAGATACGAGCCGTCACGGCATCGATATCGGTTCACGAACGTCCCGGGGCCGTCGCCGGACAACAGCTTCGCCGACGCGGACACGGTGCGCTCGCGATCTTCGGGATGAACGAAATCGAGGAAGGGCCTGGCCAGGAGCTCTTCGCGCGAGAAGCCGAGCGTCTGCTCCCACGCCCCGCCGATGCGCTTGAAGTATCCGTCGAATCCGGCGATCCCCACCAGGTCGACAGAGAGCTCGAAGAAGCGGTCGAGGTCGTCGCTTCGAGAGGCTTCAGGCATGACAAAAAGCATGGCTATCACCTCCGCCGCGGGCCGTCGACCCCCTCGGCCAGGCGCCCCGCGGCGAGCCGCGCGATGTGCGCAAAGCACACCACATCGAACCACGAGGTCATGGCGAGTGCGCGGCCGCCTCGCGTCCGCGGCTGTCACGCCCGTCGGGCGCGCCGGCGTCGTGAGCGCGCCGCCAGCCCGCCCATGGCCACCACCCGCTTCTATAGGACCGGCGATTCCCACGGGCTCTTCTCCAACGTGGACACGAGACAGCGAGTGGGCCGCGTCTTGCCAACCTCCGAGCGACGATGCCATGACATGCGCGTCGATCCCGGCGTGACGCCCTCTCCGGTCGAAGACGGCCTGATCCTGCGATCCGCGCTCGGAGATTGCGGCTCGACGGCGCGAGCGCCGAGGTTATGGTGCGACCCCGCAGCGCAATCGGGCCGACCCGCGGAGGTGGAGATGAGCCAGGGAGAGGGACAGGACGCGGCGACCTATCGCGTCGTCGTCGATCACGAGAAGCAGTACACCGTCTGCCCCGTCGAGCGCGCGATCCCGCGCGGGTGGCGGGAGGCCGGCAAGCAGGGATCCGTCATGGAGTGCCTCGCTTATATCGATCAGGCATGGGAGCGCCTGCGCGCTCCGGCGGAGGTCGCCTGAGCGCGGGCGGAGCGGCTGTCCTGACGCCGCCGTGGCGCCGCAGAGGACGCGGCGACGCTGCTCGGGCGCACCGCGCGGCGCGATGAGGGGGCGGAGCTCGACGTCGTGCCGACGATCGAGCGCACCCTCGAATCGGGGGAACGGCGACTCCGGTGCTGCACGCGGCGTCGCCGAGGTGAGCCTGTGACCGAGGGCCGGCGGAACCCTCGTGTTCAGCCGGCCCGAGCCGGGGACCGGCGCTAGAGGCCCACCCGGGTGTCCGGGCCGAAGCACGTGACCATGCGCAGCTCGCTCGTGTAGCGGCGCCCGTCCGCGTCGACGAGCCAGCACTGGTCGGGCCGCGGGAGCATCTCGGTGACGGCGATGCCGCCGGGATTGTCGCGCGCGGCGGCGTCCTCGCGGGCGACGCGCACGAGGCTCGCGAAGACCTCGACCGAGAGCGGGCTGTCGAGATCGAGGAACGTCGGCTTGGACTCCGCCGCCGACTTCACGAAGACGAAGCGCGGCAGGCCGTGCTCGGCGGCCCACCGGCGCACGCCGACGAAGCGATCGACCGGCGTGGCGAGCTCCGCGGCGTCGATCTCCGCGGGGGCGAACATCCAGCGCTCGCGCGCGATGACGAGGCCGTCGATGGTCACGCGGGGGACGTGGCGGGCCGGCGCGAAGAGGGAGAAGCCGCGGGTCGCCTCGAGGCTGATGATCAGCCACATGAACTGGCGCGCGTGGAAGACGAGCCGGCCGTCGCGGGTCTGGGCGCGGAAGCGATCGCCCTCGACCACGACCTCGAGGTCGGCGATCCGGAGGTGGTGCTCCGGGTCGATCGACTGCGGGGACGTCGAGAAATCGAGCACGTAATCGATGGGCCGCCGCGCCTCGGGCGCCCCGAAGACGCGCTGGCCGGTCGGGCCGTTGAGCAGCTCCTGCTTGTGGCCGGTGACGTAGAGCGCGGGCCACGGGTGATCGCCGACCAGCGCGGCGGTGATCTCCCCGGGCGAGGGGTGCTGGGACAGCGTGCAGAACGCGTTCAGCGTGGGGCCGAGGTGGACCTCGCCGAGGACGGCCAGGAAATCCCCGGCGGCGAACGCCTCGGGGCTCGCGGCGGCGACGAGGACGTCGGGGCTCACGTGGAACGGCGCGACCGTGCGATCCGCGGGGTGGCTCGGGAAAGCCGCCTCGAAGCGCGCGCGCAGCGAGGCGCTGTCGAGCTCGACCCGGCGGGCGTCCGGCGCGGCGCCGACGAGCTCCTTCCAGCGCTCGCGCACGGCGTCGACGTGGCGCTGGACCGGCGGGGTGAAGACGCCCGGCTTCATGCGATCGAGCAGCGTGCGCTGGAGGACGGTCATGTCGAGCCGCGCGTCGGGGGCGCCGCCGACCAGCTCGTCGACGACCCCGCGCACATAGCCGATGTACGCCTCGGTGGTCTCGCGCATGAACCAGCGCATGCTCGACAGGACGAGCGAGAGCGCCGGGCCGAACCGCTCGAGGAACGGCGCGCCGAACGTGACCTCGACGTCGCGGCGGCAGTCCTCGTAGATGGGCGTGCGGCCGGCGTAGACGACGCCCGGCGCCCGCGTCGCGGGCCCGGCCGTGAGGCGCGTGATCGTGCGCTCCAGGGCGTCGAGCGCGCCGTCGAGCGCCTCGGGGTCGCCCGCCGCGGCCGCGACCGCCGCGCGCGCCGCGAAGAGCTCGTCGACGGCGGCGAGCGCGGGGGCGCGGAGGTCCTCGGGCTCGATCCGGGCGAGCGCCGCGCGCAGGTGCGCCTCGGGGTCGCGGAGGGCGTACGGCAGCTCGAGGTCCCAGGCGAGGACGCGCATGCCGACCATGTCGCGCAGGAGGTCGTAGACCTCGGCCTCGCTCGAGAACCCGAGCGAGGCGTCGGCGAGCAGCTCCGCGGCGATGGCGCGCGCGGGCCGGACGCCGTCGCAGGCGGCGAGCAGGCGCGCGCGCGCCGGCGGGAGCTCGGCGCGGTGGCCGATCGGCAGGATGAGCTCGCGGCCGTCGAGCTGGTAGAACGGCAGCCAGCGCGGCGCGAGCCACGGCGCGACGCCGGGCCGCGCGGCGATGGCCGCGGCGAGCCCGTCGAGGACCCAGTGCTCCAGGGACACCGTGCGGTTCGAGAGCAGCCCGCGGCCCGGGGCGACGCGCGCGGCGACCGGCCCGCCGTCGATCCTGGCCCAGCCGAAGGGGCCGAAGAAGCCGATCGAGTCGTTCTTGGCGCAGTACCGCTCGAGGTAGCTCGCGACGAGGCGCTCCTTGGAGCGCGTCCGCGCGTCGGCCGCGCCCTCGGGGGCCGCGAGCAGCGGGTCCACGGCCGTGCGGAGGACCTGCCGGTTCTGCCAGACCAGCGCCTCGCGGAAGGCGCGGTCGCGGCAGATCCCGCGGAGGCGCTCGCTCACGATCCGCGCCTCGTCGTCGAACACCTCGCGCAGCTCGGCGCCGGCGTCGTCGCGCCGCCGGAGCGCGCCCGCGAGCTCGTCGAGCGCGGCGTCGGCCGCGGGGACGCCGGCCTTGTCTCGAGGCGCGCCGCCCTTGGCGAGCCGCCGGCGCTCCGCCTTGAGCCGCGCGCGCGCGGCCTCGTCCCCGGCGAGCGCGTCGACCCCGGCGCGCGGGTCGACGCGGACGAGCGCGTCGAGCGCCGCGATCGCGGCCTGCCGGGACCGCTCCGCGGCGCGATCGGCCTCGCCGAAGCGATCCGCGGCGGCGGCGCTGCCGGGGGCGACGAGCGCGCGCAAGAGGTCGACCGGGAATCCGGCGCTCCGGAGGCAGACGGTCCGCCAGACCTCCCATTCGCCGCCGGGCACCGCGGCTCGCCAGGGCGCCGATCGGACCGGCGCCGCCGTTGAATCACGATGTTCGCGGGGCAGCTTGCCCACCTCAATCGCGCCGTCCGCTCCCAGCATGCCGCGCACGCTATCAGCGCGAGCAATCGTGTCAACGCTCGGATCGGTTTATCTTGTTAAGTAATGTAACGATCCCGGGACGCGCCCACGAGATGATGATAGTCGGTGGCCCCTGGTCGATGTTGGATGGTGGGGTCCTGTTGCTATCTGTCGATGTCTCATTGGGGGCGAACGCGGCCGTGGGCCTGCTTGAGTCGATGCCGTCGCGCGGGGATCGCGGCGTGACTCGATATCTCCAGTCGAGCTGAACGGGGCTCTCTCCGGAGACGGCGCACTCGGCAATTCCGTCATGTTCATCGACGATCGGCGCTGGTGATGTCTCTCGTATGCGATTATGGTGCGCCGCGAGAGGGTGGGGGAGTCGGCAGCGGAGCGCCGGAGTCGTGGGCTCCTACGGACGGGTCGGTCAGCGCAATGAAACCGCAAGAATCCGACGGACTCATGAGTGATTCTATGGACTCCGGTGCTGCATTCGAGACGCTCGTCGAGCTGGGCCGTGGCCGCGCGGCCCGCTTCGGTGACGAGCTCGCGTACAGCTTCCTTGTAGACGGCGAGTCCGAGCGGCTCGATGTCACGTTCGCGGAGATCGATCGACGGGCGCGCGCCGTCGGCGCCGCGCTCCAGGCGATCGCGGCCGTGGGCGAGCGCGCGGTGCTCCTGTACGCGCCCGGGCTCGATTACGTCGCCGCGTTCCTCGGCTGTCTCTACGCCGGCGTGGTGGCCGTGCCGGCGTACCCGCCGGATCCGGCGCGCCTCGGCCGGACGCTGCCTCGCCTCGAGGCGATCGCCGCCGACGCCGGCGCCCGCGTCGTGCTCACCACCGAGGCGATCGCGGCGATGGGCGACGCGCTGGCCGAGCAGGCCCCGGCGCTGCGCGCGGGGCGGTGGGTCAGCACCGACGCGCTCGCGCCCGGCGTCGAGGAGTCCTGGCGTCCGCCCGCGATCTCGCGCGGGGCGCTCGCGCTCCTCCAGTACACCTCGGGCTCGACCGGGTCGCCCAAGGGGGTGATGCTCACGCACGGCAACCTGCTCGCGAACCTCGGCGCGATCGCGCGCGGGTTCCGGACCGGCCGCGCGTCGCGCGGGGTGATCTGGCTGCCGCCGTTCCACGACATGGGGCTGATCGGCGGCGTGCTCGAGCCGCTCTACGCGGCGTTCCCGGTCGCGCTGATGTCCCCGCTCGCGTTCCTCGAGCGCCCGATGCGGTGGCTGCGCGCGATCGCGCGCTTCGGCGCCACGGTGAGCGGCGGGCCGAACTTCGCGTACGACCTGTGCGCGCGCAAGGCGACCGCGGCCGACGTGGCCGCGCTGGACCTCTCGACGTGGGACGTGGCGTTCACCGGCGCGGAGCCGGTGCGGCACGAGACGCTCGAGCGCTTCGCCGCGACGTTCGCGCCGTGCGGGTTCCGGCGCGAGGCCTTCTACCCGTGCTACGGGCTGGCCGAGGGCACGCTGATCGTGACGGGCGGCGAGCGCGGCGCCGGGCCCGCGCTGGCCACGGTCGATCGGGAGGCGCTCGCCGGCGGGCGCGCGGCGCCGCCGGAGGCGGGGCGCGCGGCGCAGACGCTCGTCGCGTGCGGCCGCGCCGTCGACGCGGGCGGCGAGGTGCGGATCGTCGATCCGGCCTCGACGCGGGATCGAGAGGACGGCGAGGTCGGCGAGATCTGGGTGCGCGGGCCGAGCGTCTCGCGCGGCTACTGGGGGCGCGCCGAGGCGACCGCCGAGGCGTTCGGCGCGCGGCGCGAAGGCGCGCCCGACGAGGGGCCGTACCTGCGCACGGGCGACCTCGGCTACCTGCGCGACGGGGCGCTCTTCGTGACGGGGCGGCTCAAGGACCTGATCCTCGTCCGCGGCCGGAACCTGTACCCCGACGACCTCGAGCGCACGGCCGAGGCGAGCCACCCGGCGCTGCGCCGGGGCTGCTGCGCCGCCTTCGGCGTCGAGGCCGAGGGCGAGGAGCGGCTCGTCCTCGTCCAGGAGGTCGACCCGCGCGGGTCGCCCGACCTCGCGGAGGTCGTCGCGGCGGTGCGCCGCGAGGTGCAGCTCCAGCACGACGTGGCGGCGCACGCGGTGGTGCTGATCGCGCGGGGGACGATCCCGAAGACCTCGAGCGGCAAGATCCAGCGCGGCGCCTGCCGCGCGGCGTTCCTGGCCGGCGACCTCGAGGAGCTCGCGCGCGGGTCGCTGGACGCCGGCGCGCCGGAGGGGCGCGCGATCGAGCCGCCGTCGCCGCCGTCGACCGACCTGGAGCGGGAGGTCGCCGCGATCTGGCGCGAGGTGCTCGGGGCCCCGCGGCTGGGGGCGACCGACAGCTTCTTCGAGCTGGGCGGCGACTCGCTCGCCGCGATGCAGGTGATCGGGCGCCTGGAGGCCCGGCTCGGGCTCCGCGTCGAGCTCAGCGCGCTCTTCGAGGCGCCGACGGTCCGCGCGCTGTCGCGCCGGCTCGAGGCCGCCGCCCGGCCGGCGATGGCCCTCGGCGCGCGCGGCGGAGGCGAAGGCGGCGCGGGCCCGGGGCCGATCCCGCGCGCGCCCGACGCGGCGGATCACCCGCTCTCCTACGAGCAGGAGCGCCTGTGGATCCTCGACCAGCTCCTCCCCGGCCTGACGGCCTACAACCTGGCCCCGGCGGCGCGGCTCCGCGGCCCGCTCGACCGGGAGGCCCTCTCGCGGGCGCTCGAGGCGCTGGTCGGCCGCCACGCCGCGCTCCGCGCCACGTTCGCGGCGAGCCCGGACCCGGCGCAGCGCATCGGCGAGCGCCGGGGCGTCCCGGTGCGCTTCGTGGACGTGTCCGACCAGCCCGAGGGCGAGCGCGAGCGCGCGGTGCGGCTCGCCGCCCGCGCGGAGCTCACGACGCCCTTCGACCTCGCCGCCGGGCCGCTGCTCCGGGCCCGCCTCGTGCGGCTCGGGCCGGAGGAGCACGCCCTCGTGCTCGGCGTGCACCACATCGCGATCGACGGGTGGTCGTTCGCGCCCCTCCTCCGGGATCTGGGCGCCTTGTACGAGAGCTGTCGTCGCGGGGGCGCTCCGGCGCTCCCGCCGCTCGCGGCGCAGTACGTCGACTTCGCCCGCTGGCAGCGGCAGGCGCTCTCGGGCGCGCGCCTCGAGGGGCTCGTCTCGTGGTGGGCGCGGCGCCTCTGCGACCTGCCGACGGTCGAGCTGCCGACGGATCGGCCGCGCGGCGCCGTCCAGACGTTCGCCGGCGCGGAGCGGACGGCGGTGCTCCCCAAACGCCTGCTCGGCGAGCTCGACGCGCTCTGCCAGCGCGCGGAGGTCACGCGGTTCATGGCGTGGCTCGCGGTGCTCGCCGTGGCGCTCCGGCGCGCCACCGGCCAGGACGACCTCGCGATCGGCACCGCGGTCGCGAACCGCCCGCGCCCCGAGCTCGAGGGGCTCGTCGGCATGTTCGTGAACACGCTGGTCCTGCGCGTGGATCTCGCCGGCGACCCGAGCTTCGCCGAGCTGCTCCGGCGCGCCCGGGCGACGGCGCTCGAGGCGTTCGAGCACCAGGACGCGCCGTTCGAGAAGGTCGTCGAGGCGCTGCAGCCGAGGCGCGACATGAGCCGGTCGCCGCTCTTCCAGGTGATGTTCGTCGTCCAGAGCGCGCCGATGCCCGCGATGGCGATCGGCGACCTCGAGGTCGAGGTCCTCGACCTCGGGGCGGAGACGACGCGCTTCGACCTGCGCTTCTCCGTGGAGGCGCGCGGCGGCGAGGAGGTCGTCGCGCTGCAGTACAGCACCGACCTGTTCGATCCGCAGACGGCCGACGAGCTCCTCGAGTCGCTCGTGCAGATCGCGGAGCGGGCGGTCCGCGCGCCGGAGGCGAGGGTCGCGGCGCTCCTGCTCACCCCCGAGGAGCGCCGGCGCGCGCTCGTGACGTGGAACGCGACCGAGGAGCCGTACGAGGACCACCTCTGCCTGCACGAGCCGTTCTTCGCGCGGGCGAGCGAGCAGCCGGACGCGGTTGCGGTCGTCGCGGGCGTCCGGCGGCTGACGTACGCGGAGCTGCGCCGGCGCGCGCTCGCCGTCTCGGCGCGCGTCCGGAGGGCCGGGCAGGGGCGCGGCCAGCTCGTGGCAATCGTCACGGAGAAGGGCTGGGAGCAGGTCGCCGCGGCGCTCGGCGTGCTGCACGCCGGGGCGGCGTACCTCCCGATCGATCCCGCGCTGCCGCGCGAGCGCCTCGCCCACCTGCTCGCGCACGGCGAGGTGGGCCTCGCGCTCACGCAGTCGCACGTCGACGCGCGGATCGACTGGCCCGCCGGGGTCGAGCGCGCCCTCGTGGACGCGCTGGGCGAGCTCGACGACGCTCCCGGCAGCGCCGCGCCCGCGCCGGGCGACCTCGCGTACGTGATCTACACCTCCGGCTCCACCGGGCAGCCGAAGGGGGTGATGATCGACCACCGCGGCGCGGTGAACACGATCCTCGACGTGAACCGCCGGTTCGGCGTCGGGCGCGACGACCGCGTGCTCGCGCTCTCGTCCCTGAGCTTCGATCTGTCGGTCTACGACGTCTTCGGCACGCTCGCGGCGGGCGGCGCCGTCGTGCTGCCGCCGCCGGGCCCGGGGCCGCAGCCCGACGCGTGGGCCGCGCTGGTGCGGGCCGAGGGCGTGACCGTGTGGAACTCGGTGCCCGCGCTGCTCCAGCTCGTCCTGGACGCCGCCCCCACCGGCACGATGGCGCCGCCCGATCTCGCGTCGCTCCGCCTGGTCCTGCTGAGCGGCGACTGGATCGACCTGAAGCTCCCCGAGCGGATCCGGGCCGCGGCCCCGTCCGCGCGGCTCGTCAGCCTCGGCGGCGCCACCGAGGCGTCGATCTGGTCGATCCTGCACCCGATCGACCGCGTCGATCCGCGCTGGCGCAGCGTCCCGTACGGCCGCCCCATGGCCAACCAGCGCGTCTACGTCCTCGACCGGGCGCTCGAGCCGTGTCCGATCGGCGTCCCGGGGGAGCTCTACATCGGCGGCGTCGGCGTCGCGCTCGGCTACTTCCGCGACGAGGCCCGGACCGCCGCGCGCTTCGTCACGCACCCGGCGACCGGCGAGCGGCTCTACCGCACCGGCGATCTCGCCCGGTACTTCCGCGACGGCACGGTCGAGCTGCTCGGGCGGGTCGACTTCCAGGTGAAGGTGCGGGGCTACCGCGTCGAGCTCGGCGAGATCGAGGCGGTGCTGCTCCGGCACCCGGACGTGAAGGAGGCCGTGGTCGCCGTCAAGCAGGACCCCTCGGGCGACCGGCGCCTCGTCGCGTACGTGATCGGCGCCGGCGGCCTGGATCCGCAGGCGCTCCTCGCGTCCGCGCGGCGCACGCTCCCCGAGTACATGGTCCCGAGCGCGTGCGTCCCGGTGGACGCCTTCCCGCTGAGCGCGAACGGCAAGGTCGACCGCGCGGCGCTCGCCGCGATCGATCCGCGCGGCGGCCAGGGCGAGGCGCCGCGGATCCCGCCGCGCACGGAGGCGGAGCGCGCGATCGTCGGGGCGCTCAAGGAGGTGCTCCAGGTCGAGCAGATCGGCGTCAACGAGAACCTCTTCGAGATCGGGCTGACGTCGCTGCTCGCGGTGCGCGCGCAGCGGCTGCTCAAGGAGCGGCTGCGCGCCCCGGTCGCGGTGGCGGACCTGTTCCAGTCGCCGACGATCGAGGCGCTCGCCGCGCGCGTCGACGCGAGCGATCCGGCGCGCGGGTCGACCGACGCGGCCGAGCAGCGCGCGGACGCGCGCCGGGACGCGGCGCGCCGCCGGCAGGCCGCGCGCGGGGAGCGGTCGAACGGATGAGCGCGATGGCACCCGGAGACGAGCACGAGGACCTGGGCGGCGCCGTCGCCGTCATCGGCATGGCGGGGCGCTTCCCCGGCGCGGACGACGTCGACGCGCTCTGGGCCAACGTGGTGAACGGGGTCGAGTCGATCACGTTCTTCCCGGAGCACGAGCGCGAGGCGCACGCCGCCCTGCCGGAGGCGCCGGGCGCCGCCCCCGTCGCCCCCGTCGTTTGTGCGGGCGGATTGCTGAATGGAATCGAGGACTTCGACGCGGCGTACTTCGAGATCCCGCCGCGCGAGGCGCAGCTCATCGACCCCCAGCACCGGCTCTTCCTCGAGTGCGCGGTGAGCGCGCTCGAGCACGCCGGCTGCGACCCGGCGCGCACCGCGGGGGCGATCGGCGTCTTCGGCGGGTGCGGCCCGGGCGCGTACCTGCTCCAGGTCGTCTCGCGCCCCGATCTGGTCGCGGCCGTCGGGCTGCGCGCCCTCACGCTGGCGAACGACAAGGACTACCTGACCACGCGCGTCTCGTACAAGCTCGACCTCCGCGGGCCGAGCGTGCTCGTGCAGAGCGCCTGCTCGACGTCGCTCGTCGCGGTCCACGCCGCGTGCCAGAGCCTGCTCGGCTTCGAGACCGACGTGGCCCTGGCCGGCGGGGTCTCGGTCGCGGTGCCGCAGAAGGGCGGCCACGTCCACGTGCCCGGGGGCATCATGTCGCCCGACGGCCGCTGCCGGCCGTTCGACGCGCGCGCGGCGGGCACGGTCGCCGGCAGCGGCGTCGGCCTCGTCGTGCTCAAGCGCCTCGCCGACGCGCTCGAAGGCGGCGACTGCATCCACGCCGTCATCCGCGGCTCGGCCGTCAACAACGACGGCAGGAAGGCGAGCTTCAGCGCGCCGGGCGTCTCCGGGCAGGCCGCCGTCATCACCGAGGCGCACCGCGTCGCGGGGGTCGATCCGGGCTCGATCGGCTACGTCGAGGCGCACGGCACCGGCACGCTGCTCGGCGATCCGGTCGAGATCCAGGCGCTGACGACCGCGTTCCGGCGGCGCACCGACGCCGTCGGCTCCTGCGCGCTCGGGGCGCTCAAGGCCAACATCGGCCACCTCGACGCCGCGGCCGGCGTGGCCGGGCTGATCAAGGCGATCCACGTCGTCCGCGAGGGGGTCGTCCCCCCGTGCGTCCACTTCGAGGCGCCGAACCCGCACATCGATTTCGGGTCGACCCCGTTCTTCGTGCCCACGTCGGCCGGGCCCTGGCCCGCGGGCAAGCCGGCGCGGCGCGCGGGCGTGAGCTCGTTCGGCATCGGCGGCACGAACGCCCACGTCGTGCTGGAAGAGCCGCCGGCCGCCCCGGCCGCGGCGCCGTGGCGCCGGCCCGCGTGCGTGCTCACGGTGTCGGCCCGCAGCGACCGCGCCCTCGACGCCGCGTGCGGCGCGCTCGCCGCCCACCTCGACGCCCGCCCCTCGCTCGACCTCGGCGACGCGGCGTTCACCCTGCAGGTCGGCCGCCGCGAGCACGCGCATCGGCGCGCGGTCGTCGCGGCCTCGCTCGACGAGGCCCGCGAGGCCCTCCGCGCCCCGCGGAAGGGCGCGCCGGCCGCGGCGGGGCGGGGGGCCGTGTTCCTGTTCCCCGGGCAGAGCGCGCAGCGCCTCGGCGCGGGCGCCGGGCTGTACGCGGCCGAGCCCGAGTTCCGGCGGGCCTTCGACGCGTGCGCGCAGGTCGCCGGCGACGTGGCCGGGATGGATCTCGCGCGCGTCGCCTTCGAGGCGGGCGACGGCGACGGCGCGCGCCTCACGGCGACCGAGCGCGTGCAGCCGGTCCTCTTCGCGGTCGAATACGCGCTCGCGCGGCTCTGGATGTCGTGGGGCGTCGAGCCCGCGGCGATGCTCGGGCACAGCCTCGGCGAGTGGGTCGCGGCGTGCCTCGCGGGCGTGGTGACGCTCGAGGACGCGGTGGCGATCGTGATCGAGCGCGGGCGGCTGACCCAGGCGATGCCCCCGGGGTCGATGCTCGCGGTGGGCGCGCCGGCCGAGCGGCTCGAGGCCTTCCTCCGCGACGGGGTCGAGATCGCCGCGTGGAACGCGCCGGGGCTCGTCGCGCTCTCGGGGCCGTCCGGCGCGATCGACCGGGTGAAGGCGGCGCTCGAGGCGCAGGGGACGTTCGCGCGCCGGCTCGAGACGTCGCACGCGTTCCACTCGGCGCTGCTCGACGGCGCGGTCGAGCCGTTCCGCGCGCGCGTCCGCCGCGCCGCGCTCCGGCCGCCGCGCGTGCCGTTCCTCTCCAACGTCACCGGCGCGCCCATCACGGACGAGCAGGCCGTCGATCCGGACTACTGGGCCCGGCACCTGCGCGCGCCGGTCCGCTTCGCGCAGGGGCTCGAGGCGCTCCGCGCCGAGGGGCACGCGGTCTTCCTGGAGGTCGGCCCAGGCCGCTCGCTCACGGCGCTCGCGCGGCGCACCCTGCCGTCGGCGCTGGGGATCGAGGGGCTGCGGAGCGAGCGCGAGGCCGGCTCGAGCGAGCAGCGCCAGGCGCTCGAGGCGCTCGGCCGCCTGTGGGAGGCCGGCTGTCCGGTCGCCTGGCAGCGCCTGCACGAGGGCGAGGGCCGGCGCCGCGTGCCGCTCCCGTCGTACCCGTTCGAGAGGACGCGCCACTGGGTCTCGCTCGCGCGCGCGCCCCGGCCGGGCCCGGAGGCGGCCGTCTCCGTCGACGGCGCGCGCCGCGAGGGCGGCGCGGGCGCGCCGGCCGCCGCGCCCGCGGAGGGCGCGGCGGGGCGCGGCGCGCGGGCCGAGGGGCGCGCCGGTCGCGTCGCGCCCCGCACCGACATGGAGCGGCTGCTCGCGCGCGTCTGGACGGAGATCCTCGGCGTCGAGGACATCGGCGTCACCGACGATTTCTTCGCGCTCCACGGCGACTCGCTGATGGCGACGCAGCTCGTCTCCCGCGTGCGCGCGCGGCTCGGCGTCGACGTGCCCGTCCGCGCGCTCTTCGAGGGGCCGACGATCGAGGCGTTCGCCGCGGAGATCGAGCGGCGGCAGGGCGCCGGGGCCGCCCGTAGCGCGCTGCCCCCGATCGTCCCCGTCCCGCGCCGCGGGCGGCTGCCGGTCTCGTCGGCGCAGCAGCGCCTCTGGTTCCTCGACCAGCTCGAGCCGGGCAGCCCGGCGTACAACGTCTCGTTCGCGGTCCGCGCGGACGGCCGGCTCGATCTCGCGGCGCTGCGGCGGAGCCTCGAGGAGATCTGCCGCCGCCACGAGGCGCTGCGCACCACCTTCGCCGCGGTCGAGGGCCGCCCGGTGCCGGTCGTCGCGCCCGCGCCGTCGGTGCCGTGGCGGGTGTCCGACCTCGCGCACCTCTCGGGCGCGGACCTCGAGGCCGAGACCCGGCGCGCCATCGCCGCGGAGGCGCTCGAGGTCTTCGACCTGGCCTCGGGCCCGCTCCTCCGCGCGCACGTGATCCGGCGCGCCGAGCGCGAGCACATCGTGGTGCTGGTCGTGCACCACATCGTGTTCGACGTCTGGTCGGTCGGCGTCTTCGTCGCCGAGTTCGGCGCGCTCTACCGCGCGTTCACGCGGGGGCTGGCTTCGCCGCTGCCGGAGCTCCCGGTCCAGTACGTCGACTTCGCGGCCGCGCAGGGCGCGTGGCTCGCGGGCGAGGGGCTCGAGGCGGAGCTCGGCTACTGGCGGAGGAAGCTCGCCGGCGATCTGCCGCGCGTGCGCGTCCCGGCCGACCACGCCCCCGAGGGCGCGCGCACCTGGCGCGGCGCGCGCCAGAGCCTCCCGGCGCCCGCGGCGCTGGCCGACGGGGCGCGGGGCCTCGCGCGGCGCGAGGGGGTCTCGCCGTTCATGATCTTCCTCGCCTGTTACAAGGCGCTGCTCCACCAGCGCACCGGGATCGAGGACATGGTCGTCGGGACCGACGTCGCGAACCGGAACCGGCTCGAGACGGAGGGGATGATCGGCTTCTTCGTCAACCAGCTCGTCATCCGCGCCGATTTCAGCGGAAACCCCGCGTTCACCGAGCTCGTGCGCCGGGTCAGGGACGTGACCCTCGAGGCGTTCGAGCACCAGGATCTGCCCTTCGACCGGCTCGTCGAGGCGCTGCGGCCGCGGCGCGTCGCCGGCCAGGCGCCGCTCTTCGACGCCAAGTTCGTGATGCGCAACGTGCGCGTGCCCAGCATCGAGCTCGACGGGGTCGTGCTCGAGGCGCTCGAGGTCGAGGCCGAGGCGGCGCCGTTCGACTTCGTGCTCACGGTCGCCGAGGGGCCGTCCGGCTTCGTCTTCGGCGTCGAGTACAGCACGGAGTTCTACCGGCAGGAGACCGTGCGCGACTTCCTCGAGGACTACGCGCGGGCGCTCGAGCGCGCGACCTCGCGCCCGGAGGCGACGCTCGCCGAGCTCCGGGAGCACATCGAGGCCGGCGTCGAGGAGCGCAGGGCCCGCGAGCTCGAGCGCGCCCGCGGCGAGGAGCTCGCGCGGCTCGGCAGCGCCCGGCGCCGCGCCGTGAGGCCGTCCACCCAGGGCGCCGAGGGGCAGGCCCTCGGCCGAGAGGAGCCATGACAGAGACCCTCGAGACAGGCGGGTTCGCGCTCTCGCCGCAGCAGCGGCGGCTCGCGGCGCGGTCGCGCGGCGCCGCGGGGCCGTCGCCGTACCGGGCCGTCGCGCACGTGACCATCGACGGGCCGTGCGACGAGCGGCGGATCGCGGCCGCGCTGCGCGAGGTCGTCGCGCGGCACGAGATCCTGCGGACGACGTTCGAGCTGCCCGACGGCGCGCCCGGGGTCCAGATCGTCGGCGCGCCGCGCGTCGACCTCCGCGTCGAGCCGGACCCCGGCGGCGCGAGCGCCGCGCTGGCCCGCGCCGCGGTCGAGCCGCTCGGCGACCCGCCCCTCCGCGCCGCCCTCGTCCGGCGGTCCCCCGAGCGCCACGACCTCGTGCTGAGCGCCCCCGCGCTCTGCGTCGACGGCGCCTCGCTCGAGAACATCGTCGCCGAGCTCGCCGTGGCCCTCGGGCGCGGCGCCCCGCTCGCCGACGAGGACGCGTCGGCCGCGGTGCGGCAGTACGCCGACGTGGCCGACTGGCAGGACGGCCTCCTGGAGTCCCGCCACGCGGCCGAGGCGCAGGCGCTCTGGGCGCGCGAGCGCCTCCCGGACGCGCCCGCGGCGGCGCTCCTCTTCGCGCCGCCGGCGGACGCCCGGCCGGGCTTCCGGCCGCGCCGCGCCGCGATCGCCGTCGATCCGGCCGTCCAGCGGCGGCTGCGCGCGGCCGCGGAGGCCTCTTCCGTCCCGCTGCCGGTCGTGTGCCTCGCCGCCTGGGCGGCGGTCCTGTGGCGGTCGAGCGGCGAGGACCCCGCCGGCGTGACCGTGGCGACCCTGTTCGACGGGCGCACGCACCCGGAGCTCGGGGCCGCGTGCGGGCCGTACGAGCGGTACGTCCCGCTCCGGATCGCGCCGTCGCGCGGCGAGCCGCTCGCCGGCCTCGCGGCGCGGGTCGCCCGCGCCGAGCGCGAGGCCCGCGCCCTGCAGGACTACGTGCCCGAAGCGCTCCCGCTCGGGGCCTTCGGCTTCTCGTTCCGGAGGGCGGCGCCGCCGCGCGACGCGGCGGGGCTCCGGCTCGCGCTCGCGTCGCGCCGCGTGACGACCGAGCCGTTCGCCGCGCAGCTCGTCTGCTCCGAGACGCCCGAGGGCGTCGCGTTCGAGCTAGAGGTCGACGCGTCCGTCGCCGGCGACGAGGACGCGGCGCGCCTCGGCGAGCGCTTCGCGACGCTGCTCGCCGAGCTGACGGCGCGCCCCGCCGAGCCGGTCGCCGCGGAGCCGGTCGACCAATGCGCGTACCTCGGCCCGCGCGAGCTCTCCCGGATCGACGCGCTGGGCCGCGGGCCCGCGCGCGAGCGCGAGCCGGTGACGCTCGACGAGCTCGTGTCCCGACAGGCCGCGCGCACCCCCGATGCCGTCGCGGTCGAGCACGACGACGCCTCGATCAGCTACGCCGAGCTCGAGCGCCGATCGAACCAGCTCGCCCGTCACCTCGCGTCGATGGGCGTGGGCCGCGAGACCCTCGTGGGCGTCTGCCTGCAGCGCTCGATCGAGCTCGTGATCGCGGTGCTCGGCGTGGTCAAGGCGGGGGCGGGCTACCTCGCGATCGACCCGGATCTCCCTCCGGCGCGCGTCGAGCACATGCTCCGCGAGATGCGCGCGCGCATCCTGGTCACGGACGAGGCCACCGCCGACGAGCTCCCGACCGGCGGGTGCGCCGTCGTCTGCGTCGACGGCGACGCCGCCGCGATCGCGCGCGCGAGCGGCGCGTCGCTCGGCGCCGCGCGCGCGCTCCCGGACAACGTCGCGTACGTGATCTACACGTCGGGCTCGACGGGCCGGCCGAAGGCGTCGCTCACGTCGCACCGCGCGATCGTGAACCAGATGGGCTGGGTGCAGGAGCGGTGGCCGCTCGGCGAGGGCGACCGCATGCTCCTCAAGGCGCCGTCCGGCTTCGACGTCTCGGTCTGGGAGGTCTTCTGGCCGCTCCTCGCCGGCGCGCGGATCGTCGTGGCGCGCCCCGGCGGCCACCGCGACCCGGCGTACCTCCGCCGCACCATCGAGCGGCACGGGGTGACGATCGCGTACTTCGTCTCGTCGATGCTCTCGGCGTTCCTCGCGGACGCGCCGGGCGCCTTCCCGGCGACCCTCCGCCGCGTCCTCGTCGGCGGCGAGGCCGTCCCCGCCGAGCTGACGCGGCGCTTCTTCGCGGCGGCGGCCCACGCCGACCTGATCAACATGTACGGCCCGAGCGAAGCGTCGATCGCGGTGACCGGGTGCTCGCTGCCGCGGGGCGAGGCCGGCTCGGTCGTCTCGATGGGGGAGCCGGTGGCGAACGGCGAGATCGTCCTGCTCGACGCCGGGATGCGGCGCGTGGGCCTCGGCGTGACCGGCGAGCTGTACATCGGCGGCGTCCCGCTCGCGCGCGGCTACGGCAACAGCCCCGAGCAGACGGCGCTCCGGTTCGTGCCGCACCCGTTCGCGCGCGTGCCGGGCGAGCGGCTCTACAGGACCGGCGACCTCGCGCGCTGGCTCCCGGGCGGGACGCTCGAGTTCCAGGGGCGCACCGACCACCAGATCAAGCTGCGCGGCCACCGGATCGAGCTCGGCGAGATCGAGGCCGCGCTCGAGGCCCTGCCGGCCGTGCAGCAGGCGGTGGTGATGCTGCGCGAGGACGCCCCGGGGCACCCGCGGCTCGTCGCGTACGTGGTGCCGGCGCCGGGCGCGCCGCTCCCGCCGGACCTGCGCGATTCGCTCCGGGGCCGCCTCCCGAGCGCCATGCTCCCGTCGGCGGTGGTCGCCCTCGAGGCGCTGCCGCTCTCGCAGAACGGCAAGGTGAACCGCGCCGCCCTGCCGCCCCCGGACCCGGCGGCGGGCGACCCGGCGGCCCCGCGCGTCCCGCCGCGCACGCCCACCGAGGCGCTGCTCGCCGGCATCTGGCGCGAGGTGCTGAGCGCCGGCGAGGTCTCCGTGCTCGACAACTTCTTCGACCTCGGCGGGCACTCGCTCCTCGCGACGCAGGTCGTCGCCCGCGTGCAGCGCGCGCTCCGCGTCGAGGTCCCGCTGCAGCTCCTGTTCGACCGGCCCACGATCGCGGCGCTCGCGCCCGCGGTCGAGGCGCTCGCCGCGCGGCCGGCCGCCCCGGCGGAGGGCGCCGCGCCGCCTTCACCCGCCGCGGGGCCCGCCGGGGCGCCGCGCGCCGAGGCGGCGCCGATCCCGCGGCGCCGCCTCGATCGCGCGCCGCTCTCGCACGCCCAGCGGCGCATGTGGTTCCTCGAGCAGCTCACGCCGGGCACCGCGATGTTCAACGTGCCGGCGGCCGTGCGCCTCACCGGCGCGCTCGACGTGCCAGCGCTCGAGCGCGCCGTCGCCGGCCTGCTCGCGCGCCACGAGTCGCTGCGGTCCGCGCTCGTGTCGGTCGACGGCGAGCCGGTCCAGGTCGTGCGCCCCGCGCCGGCCGCGCCGCTCGTCGTGATCGACCTGCGGGGCGGGTCGCGATCGCTGGAGGGCGCGATCGCGGCCGAGGCGTGGCGGCCGTTCGACCTCTCGACCGGGCAGCTCCTGCGCGCCGCGCTCTTCCGGGTCGACGCCCGCGAGCACGTGCTCGTGATGACCCTCCACCACATCGTCTCGGACGACTGGTCGATGGGCGTGCTGGTGCGGGAGCTCCTCGCGCTCTACGCCGGCGCCGCGCTGCCCGAGCCGGCCTTGCAGTACGGCGATTACGCCGCCTGGCAGCAGGAGGCGCCCGTGGAGCAGGCGCAGCTCGACTTCTGGCGCGAGCGGCTGCGCGGCCTCCCGCTCGCGCTGGGCCTCCCGAACGACGGGCGCAAGGCGCAGGGCCCGGAGGACGGCGCGGGCGTGAGCGAGGAGGTGGGCGTCGCGCCGGCGCTCGCGCGGGCGCTCGAGGAGCTCGCGCGCGCCGAGGGCGCGACGCTCTTCATGTTGCTGCTCGCGGCGCTCGACGTGCTGCTCCATGCGTTCACGGGCGACACCGACATCCCCGTCGGCACGCCGCTCGCGAACCGGCGGCGGCCCGAGCTGGAGGGCCTCGTCGGCCTGCTCGTGAACCCGGTCGTGCTCCGCGTCGACGTCTCCGGCGCTCCGACGTTCGCCGAGCTCCTCGCGCGCAGCCGGCAGACCGCGCTCGACGCGTTCGCCCGGCAGGACGTCCCGTTCGACCTCGTGGTGAACGAGATTCGGCGCGAGCGCGACGTCGCCCAGAACCCGCTGTTCCGCGTCTGGCTCGCCCTGCAGAACGCGCCGAAGACCGCGGTCCTCGTGCCGGGCCTGCGCGCCGACCTGATCCCGCTCTACCCGCCGATCGTCCCGTTCGATCTCTCCATCCTGCTGTGGCCCACGGAGGAGGGCGGCCTGCGCGGCTATTTCGAGTTTCGCCGGAGCCAGTTCGACGCGGCGGCGGTCGCGCGATTGCCGCGGGTCTTCCTGCGGCTCCTCTCCGCGGTGGTCGAGCGGCCCCGGGCTTCGGTCGCCGAGCTCGTCGCGTTCGTCCGCCAGGAGGACGCGGCGCTGCGCAAAGAGGAGGCCGAGGCGTTCCGGCAGCGCGCCGGCCAGCTGCGCAAACGATCGATCGAGCGGGAGCGACCCGCTGCTCATGAGGCGCGCGTGGACGGGCCTCATCTCGAGAAACCTTAACGCCCGACGACCCGTGCAACGCGGCGGACGAGCGGTGAAGAGAGGAATGGACGATGGCCGATAGGACCGTATTGGAGCGACTGGGAATGGGTCGTCTCCCGGGTGATTTCTTCGAGCAGCGGACTGCGCGGCAGTTCCGGTTCAGGATCTTCGAGGACGTGGTCAAGGCGTGCTCGCGGCCTTCGCGGTACGACGACGCCGCGCTCCCCTGGGTCCGGTCGCTCTATGCCGGCACCCCGAGCGTGGCGCTCTACGCCCACGTGCCGTGGTGCGTCGAGGAGTGCACGTACTGTTATTACTGGGGGAAGATCGACAAGCGCTCGGAGATGCAGCGCTTGCTCGAGGCGGAGCGGGCCCACGCGCGGCTCATGGACGATCTCTGCGGCCTGCGCGAAAAGAGCGTGCCCTCGATCTATTTCGGCGGCGGCACGCCGACGGTCCTCCCGCGCGACATGCTGGAGGAGCACCTCGCGTTCTTCACGGGATACCGCCTGACGCCGGACGCCGAGGTCTGCGTCGAGGCCAGCATCGGCACGCTCGGGCGCGAGAAGCTCGACGTGCTCGAGCGGTACGCCACGCGCCTGAGCATCGGCGTGCAGGCGTTCAACGACCGGCTCCTCGGCATGGTCGCGCGGACGTTCTCGCGCGAAAAGGCGATGGACGTGCTGCGCGAGGCGATCGCGCGCATCCCGTCGGTCAACATCGACCTCCTGTACGGGCTCAAGACGCAGACGCGCGCCGAGTTCATGGAGTCGGTCGAGACCGCGATCGCGCTGGAGACGCCCTCGATCACGCTCTATCGCCTGGAGGTCCGCGACGATCCGCCGCTCGTGCGCGAGTACGAGGCCGACCCGGGCGCCTTCCCGAGCGAGGTCGAGTGCCGCGTGATGCGCGCCGAGGCGAAGGCGCTGCTCGAGAGCGCCGGATACCGCGAGAACCTCGTCGGCTGGTTCCTCAAGCCGAAGGTCGCGGACACCAAGGTCTACCGCGAGCGGTGGGAGAAGCAGACCCCGTGCGTGGCGTTCGGGCCGCACGTGCAGAACTACGGCCCTGGCCATTTCTATATCAACGTCGACGACAAGGAGGACTACATCGCGCGCGTGAACGCCCGCTCGCTGCCCATCGGCACGAAGTACGAGCTCGGGCCGCTGGAGCGGATGTACATCCTGGTCCTCGCGCTCTGGAAATCGAACCGCCCGGTCGATCTCGCCGAGCTGCGCGCGTCGTTCGACGACGCGCTCGTGCAGCGGTTCGCCGCGTCGACCGCGAGGTACGTCGACTGGGGGCTGCTCACGAGCGCCGGGGCGGTCCTGTCGCTCACCCCCGCCGGGGAGTCGCTGCTCGAGTGGCTGCTCGGCGATCTCATCCAGCAGCTCTCGACGTCGCGCCCGGCGCCCGAGCGGCTGAATGACCGCCGCCAGCTCCCGCTCCTGTGACCATGGAAGCGATGGACAGGCGCGGTGACGGGCAACTCTATCTCTCCGGGAATTCGCCATGAGCATCTCCCATCGGCCGCTCCGCGGTGATCGTCGTCGAGAAGTGGTCCTGTCGGGCGCGGCGCTCGTCGACGTCCGCCCGTGGAGCGAGGCGCGCTCGGTGCTCGCCGTCGCGAGCCCCGCCGCCGCCGCGGGCCACGTGGATCTCGCCGCGTGGATCCGCGCGCACCGGCCGCGCGTCGACGCGCTGCTCCTTCAGCACCGGGCGCTGCTCTTCCGCGGCTTCGGCGTCGACGCGCCGGAGCGCTTCGCCGAGGTCGTCGCCGCGGCGTCGGACGGCGATCCGCTCGACGCGCCCGGCGACGAGTCGACGCCCCGCGCCGAGGCGGGCGCGAAGCGGGTCTACGCCTCGACGTTCTACCCGCAGCACCAGACGATCGACATGCACAATGAGGGGGCTTATTGCTTCACGTGGCCGCGGAAGATCTTCTTTTGCTGTCTCACCGCGCCCGGGGGGCGCGGTGAGACGCCCATCTGCGATGTCCGCCGCGTGGTCGCGCGGATCCCGCTGGACATCCAGGCTCGCTTCGAGGCGAGGGGCGTACGATACGTGCGCAATTACAACGCGGGTGTCGGGCTGACCTGGCAACAGGCGTTCTATACGGACGACCGGGCCAAGGTGGAGGCCTACTGCAAGGCGCACGCGATCGAGGTCGAGTGGCTCGACGGCGAGCGGCTGCGCACCGTCGCGGTCCGGCCCGCGGTCCAGCGCCACCCGATCACGGGGGAGCGGCTCTGGTTCAACCACGCGGCGTTCTTCCACCTCGCCGCGCGCGAGGCCGACGTGCGGCAGGCGCTCGTGTCGACCTACGGAGAGGACGGGCTGCCCTTCCAGACGTTCTATGGAGACGGCTCACCGATCGATCCGGCGGACGTGCGGGCGATCCTGGGCGCCTACAATGCGGAGAGGATCCTTTTCCCGTGGGCGCGCGGCGACGTGCTCCTGCTCGACAACATGACCGTCGCGCACGGCCGGGAGCCGTTCGAGGGCGCCCGCCGCGTGGTCGTCGCGCTCTCGGAGCCGCAGTCCGTGTCGTGAGCCGCGCGCGACGCGCGCCTCCAGGACCGCCGCCCGCCGCGGACGCGGGGAGACTTCGTGCTGAGCACCATGGATCGGGGATACGATGGATAGGCAACTTCAGACACCGGCGCCCGACGAGCAGGTCATTCGCGGTTTCCGGCTCTCGCCGCAGCAGCGGCGGCTCTCGTCCGCGCGGACGGCGCGGGAGGCGCGCTTCGTCTTCGTGGTCGACGGGATCTCCGGGGAGGGCGGCGCCGCCGCGCTGATCGAGGATCTCGCCGGCCGGCACGAGATCCTCCGGACGCGGTTCGCGTGCCTCGCGGGCATGGCGCACCCGCTGCAGGTCGTGCTCGAGGCGGCGCCGGCGCCCGTCGTCGTCGCGCCGCTCGCCGAGGGCGAGGCCGAGCCCGCGCTGGTCGCGCGCACGAAGGCCGCGCTCCCGCCGCCGCCCGCCGGCGGCCCGGACACGACGTGGGCGATCGCGCGCGCGGGCGGCGCCCGGTGGGTCATCGGCCTGCGGACGTCGGCCCTGTGCGCCGACCGCGAGACCGCGGGGCACCTGGCGACCGAGCTCTGCGCCCTGGCAGCGGCGCGCGCCGGCCGCACCGGCGACGAGCTCGAGCCCGCCGTGCAGCACGCCGACTACGCCGACTGGGTCGCCGAGCTCGCCGCGTCCGACGAGGCCGTCCCCGGGATCGCGCACTGGCAGCGGCAGCGGTCGGTCGAGGCGTCGGTCGTGCCCGGCCTGGACGAGCCCCCGTCCGAGGGGGCGATGGACCGGTCCTTCGAGGTCGACGCCGCGACGCTCGCCGCCCTGGAGCGGGCCTCCGCCGAGCGCGGCGTGTCGCTCGAGGCCCTGCTGCTCGCCGCCGTCGCCGCGACGGTGGACCGCCACACCGGCCGCGGCGAGGTGCGCCTCGACGTGCTGCTCGGCGGCCGCGAGCTCGCCGACCTCGCGGGCGCGGTCGGCCCGTTCGCGCAGCTCGCGCCCTTCGCGGCGCCCGTGGGCGCCGGCGCGACCTTCGCCGCGCTCGCGGCGGACGTCCACGCGCGCCTCCGGGAGCACGCCCAGTGGCAGCCGTGCCTGGGGGCGCGCGAGGGCGAGGAGACCGCGGGCGGGGAGGGGACCGCGGGCGTCGCGTTCCGCTTCGAGCGCGCCCCGGCGTCGGCCGAGCGCGCGGGCGTCGCGGCCCGCGTCGCGGCGTGCGAGGTGGACGAGCCCGCGACCGGCATCGGCGTCGGCTTCATGTGGTCGCCCGACGCGCCGCGGCTCGCGTGCGCGCTGCGCTTCGCGGGGGCGCGGTACGGCGGCGCGTTCGCCGACCTGTTCGCGGAGCGGCTCGCGACGCTGATCGCGTCGGCGAGCAGGGCGCCCGATCGCCCGGTGGCGCGGCTCGATCTCGTCGGGCCCGCCGAGCTCCGGCGGCTCCTCGCGCTGGGGGACGGCGGGGGCGATCCTGCGGCCGCCGCGGCCGCCGGGCGCACCGTCGTCGACGAGATCCTGGAGCGGGCCGCCGAGCGCCCGGATCGCGTCGCGGTGACGGCCGGCGGCGCGAGCCTCACCTACCGCGCGCTCGAGGCCCGCACCCGCGCCGTCGCCTCGGCCCTCGCGGCGCGCGGGGTCGGCCCGGAGTCGCGCGTCGTGGTCCTGATCGAGCGCTCGGTCGATCTGGTCGTCGGCGTCCTGGGCGTGCTGCGCGCCGGCGCGGCCTACGTCCCCGTCGACCCGAGCTACCCCGAGGCGCGCCGGCGCTTCCTCCTCGATCAGGCGACCACGCGGCTCGTCGTCGCGCACGCGGCGACCGCCGACCGCGCCCCCGCGGCCGACCTGCTCCTCGTCGACGCGGCCCTCGACGCGGCGCCCGCGGCGCTGCCGGGGCCCGCGCCCGGCTCGCTCGCGTACGTCATCTACACCTCGGGCTCCACGGGCGAGCCGAAGGGCGTCGAGGTGACGCACGCGAACCTCCACGCCTCGATGCGCGCCCGCTGCGCGCTGTTCGGCGAGCCGACCGAGCGCTGCCTGCTGCTCTACTCGTTCGCCTTCGACAGCTCGGTCGCGCCCATCTTCAACACGCTGTGCGAGGGCGGCACGCTGGTGATCGCCGAGGAGGGCGCGCAGCGCGACGCCGCCGCGATCGCGCGGCTCATCCGCGAGCACCGGATCACCGTCACCTACTGCAACCCGAACCTGTGGGGCGCGCTGCTCGACGCCGTCCCGCAGGCCGAGCTCGCGCTCCACAGGTTCGCGATCGTCGCGGGCGAGGCCTGCGTGCCGGCCCTCGTGCGCAAGCACGTCGAGCGCCTCCCGGCGACGCGGCTGCTGAACGAGTACGGCCCGACCGAGGCCACCGTCTGGTGCACGGCGCGCGCGTGCCTCCCCGAGGACGCCTCGGCCGCCCGCGTCCCCATCGGCCGCCCCGCGGAGAGCGCCCGGATCTACGTCCTCGACCGCGATCTCCGGCCGGCGCCGCTCGGCGCCGCGGGCGAGATCTACGTCGGCGGGCTCGGCGTCGCGCGGTGCTACGCGCGCCGCCCGGACCTCACCGCGGAGCGCTTCTGCCCGGACCCGTTCGCGGGCGCGCCGGGCGCGCGGATGTACCGCACCGGAGACCGGGCGCGCTTCCGGGCGGACGGCGCGCTCGAGTTCATGGGGCGCGTCGACGACCAGGTGAAGGTGCGCGGCTACCGCGTCGAGCCCGCCGAGATCGAGTCGGTGATCGGGAGCTCCCCGGCGGTGCGCGAGGCCGTGGTCGTCGCGCGCGACGACGGCGACGGCGCCCGGCTCTACGCCTACCTCGCCGTGGACCCGGGGGGCCCCTCGGACGACGACCTCCGCGCGCAGATCGCGGCCAGGCTGCCCTCGTACATGGTGCCGTCGGCGTTCGTGCGGCTCGACCGCCTGCCGCGCACGGTGAACGGCAAGGTCGATCGCGGCGCCCTGCCGGCGCCCGTCGCGCCCGCGGCCCCGGCCAGCGTCGCGCCGCGGACCGAGACCGAGCAGGCGCTCGCGGAGATCTGGTCGGCCGTCCTCCGGGCCGAGCGCGTCGGCGCCGACGACAACTTCTTCACCCTCGGCGGCGACTCCATCCGGAGCATCCGGGTGCAGGCGCAGGCGGCCCGCCGCGGGCTCCACTTCACGCCGGCGCAGCTCTTCGACCACCCGACGGTGCGCTCCCTCGCGGCGTGGCTCGACGCCCACGGCCGCGGCGCCGCCGCCGCCGGCGTCGCGCCCCTCGCGCCGTTCGCGCTGCTCCAGGCCGCCGACCGGGCGCGCCTGCCGGCCGACGCCGAGGACGCCTTCCCGCTCACCGAGCTCCAGCTGGGCGTGCTCGCGCACAGCCTGGGCGCGCCGGGCTCGGTCTTTTACCACGACGTCGCGAGCTACCACCTGCGCGCGCCGTTCGACGAGGCCGCGTTCCGCCGCGCGCTCGGCGAGCTCGCGCGGCGCCACCCGGCGCTCCGGTCGTCGGTGGACCTCACCGGCTTCGGCGAGCCGCTGCAGATCGTGCACGCCGGCGCAGAGATCCCCGTCGAGGTGCACGACTGGACCGGCCTGACCGAGGCCGCGCAGGCCGTCGCCCTCGCGGAGCACCTCGAGCGGGCGCGCGCGGGCGGGTTCGACCTGCAGCGCGGCCCGTTCCTCCGGATCTCGGTCCATCGCCGCGGACCGGGCAGCTTCCAGTTCACCCGGGCGCAGCACCACGTGCTGCTCGACGGCTGGAGCTCGGCCCAGATGGTCACCGAGCTCTTCCAGCTGTACGCGCGGGAGCTCGGGATGGAGGTCCCGGCGCTCCCGCCGCCCCCGCGCGTCGGCCAGCGCGAGTGCGCCGCCCTCGAGCGGCAGGCGCTCGCGTCGGAGGCGGCGCGGGATCACTGGCGGCGTGCGCTCGAGGGCGCTGCGCTCGCGCCCGTCGCCGCCGCGCCGGGCCCCGCCGGCCGCGCGCAGGAGGCGCCGGTCCGCAACGTGCGCGAGCGGGTCGCGGCGCCGGTCCAGGCGGGCCTCGCGGCGCTCGCCGCCGAGCTCGGGGTCCCGCTCAAGACCCTGCTCCTGACCGCCCACCTCCGCGTGCTCGCCTACCTGTGCGGTCGCCGGGACGTGGTCACCGGGCTCGTGGTCAACTGTCGCCCCGAGTCCGAGGACGGCGATCGCGCCGTCGGCATGTTCCTCAACACGGTCCCGTTCCGGGTCAAGCTCGGGCGCGGGAGCTTGCGCGATCTCATCCGGCAGGTCCACGAGGCCGAGCGCGCGATGGACGCGCACCGCCGGTACCCGCTCGCGCGGCTCGTCCGGGAGAACGGCGGCGAGCCGCTCTTCGACGCCCTCTTCAACTTCGCCCATTTCCACGCCTACGACGCGGCGCTCGCGATCCCGGGGCTCACCGTCCTCGACGAGCACGACGTCGGCGAGACGCCCCTCGCGCTCGCGGTCGCGTGCAGCCTCAGCCCGGCGGACGGCGGCCTGTCGATCCTGTTCAGCGGCAACGCGTCGCTCTTCTCGGACGAGGACATGCGGCTCGTCGCGGGCGCGACCCGGCGCGTCCTCGACGCCATGGCGCGCGCGCCGGAAGGCGCCCACGCCGAGCTCGATCTGCTCACCGAAGGGCAGCGCGCGCTGGCCCTCTCGAACGGCGCGGTCCGCATCGAGTGGCCGGGGCCGATGCGGATCGACGCCCTCGTCGAGGCGCAGGCGCGGAGGACGCCGGAGGCCGTCGCGGTGTGGGCCGGCGACGAGCGCGTCACCTACGCCGGCCTGTGGGCCCGCGCCTCCGCCGTCGCGGCCGAGCTCGCGCGCCGCGGGATCGGCCGCGAGGACCACGTCGGGATCTGCATGGACCGGTCGGTCGACGTGGTCGCGAGCGTCCTCGGCGTGCTGATCGCCGGCGCGGCGTTCGTGCCGCTCGACCCCGAGTACCCCGCCGAGCGCATCGCCTACCTGGTCCGCGACTCGGCCTCGTCGGTCGCCCTGGTCGACCGCCGCGGCGCCGAGAAGCTCGCGGGCACCGGGGTCGAGACGATCGTCGCCGCGGATTTCGCGCGCGATCCGCGCCGCGCCGCCCCGCCCCGCGCGGCGCCGGACCGGCGCTCGCCGGACGACGCGGCGTACATCATCTACACCTCCGGCTCGACCGGGCGGCCGAAGGGCGTCGTCGTGGCGCACCGGCAGCTCTGCAACAACCTGCTCTGGCGGCAGCGGCGCTTCCCCCTGGCCGAGGGGCACCGGTTCCTGCACCGGGCCTCGCTGAGCTTCGACATCTCGCTCTGGGAGCTGTTCGCGCCGCTCGTCGCCGGCGCGACCATGGTGATCGGCCCCCCGGGCGTGGAGCGCGACGCGATGGCGCTCGCGCGCCTCATGGTCGCCGCGGAGGTCACCGACCTGTGGTTCATGCCGCAGCTCCTCGATCACTTCCTCGCGGAGCCCGACGCGCGCCGCTGCGCGGCGACGCTCCGGCGCATCTTCGCGGGCGGCGAGGCGCTGGCGCGGAGCACGCGGGATCGGTGCTTCGCCGTGCTCCCGTCCACCGAGCTCGTGCACACCTACGGCCCGACCGAGACCACCATCGACGTGACCCAGTGGCCGTGCGCCCGCGCGTCGGACGTGGTCCCGATCGGCCGCCCGATCGGCAACGCCTCCTGCTACGTGGTCGACGAGGATCTCCGCCTGGTCCGGCCCGGCGCGATCGGCGAGCTGTGCATCGGCGGCGTCGCGGTGGCCCGCGGGTACTGGAACCGGCCCGGGCTGACGGCCGAGCGGTTCGTGCCCGACCCGTTCTCCTCCACGCCGGGCGCGCGGATGTACCGGAGCGGCGATGACGTCCGCCTCCTGCCGGACGGGGAGATCGAGTTCGTCGGCCGCCGCGACGGGCAGGTCAAGGTGCGCGGCTACCGCGTCGAGATCCAGGAGGTCGAGTCGGCGCTCCTCGCGGCCCCGGGCGTGCGCGGCGCGGCGTGCACGGTCCGGCGCGACGCGGCCGCGGGCGGGGCGCACCTCGTGGCGTACGTGGTCCTCGACCCCGGCGCGACCGCGGCGTCGGTGGCGGCCGCGGTCGCCGCGCGGCTGCCCGAGCACATGGTGCCGGGCGAGCTCGTGGCGCTCGACGCGATCCCGCGCCTGCAGAGCGGCAAGGTCGACCGCGCCGCGCTGCCCGCGCCCGCGGCGGCCGCCGCCGAGATCGCGCCGGCCGAGCCCGAGGACCCGGTGGCGCGCGACCTCGTGGAGATCTGGCGCGGCGTGCTCGGCCGGCCCGCGATCGACCCGCGCGCCGACTTCTTCCGGCTCGGCGGCGACTCGCTCTCGGCGATGCGGATGATGCTCCGCGTGCGCGCCCGGTTCGGCGTCGACCTGGAGGCCTCGGCGCTCTACGCGCGGCCCACGATCGACGGCCTGGCCGCCGCGATCCGCGCGCGGCGCCCGTCGGAGGCGACCGCGCTGGTGCTGCTCGAGGACGGCCCCGCGGACGCCGCGCCGCTCTTCCTCGTCCACGCCGCGGGCGGCGGCGTGGACATGTACCGCGAGCTCGCCTTCCGCCTCGGCGGCCGGCGGCGCGTGTACGCGCTGCGCGCGCCGGGGCTCTCCGCCGAGGCCGCGCGCCCCGCCGCGCCCACCGTCGAGGCGATCGTCGCGCCGTACCGCGCCCTGATCGAGCAGGTCTGCCCGAGCGCGCCGCTGCTCCTCGGCGGCTGGTCGCTCGGCGGCGCGCTGGCCTTCGAGCTCGCGCGCCAGCTCGCCCGCGCCGGGCGCGACGTCCCGCTCGTCGCCCTGATCGACAGCCGGCCGCCCGGCGTCGCGCCGCCCCTCGACGAGGGGACGCTCGTCGCCGGGTTCGCCGCCGACCTCGGGATCGGCGGCCCGACGCTGTTCGCGGACCTCGCCGCGACCGAGCCGTCCGGAAGGCTCGGCCTCGTGCTTTCGCGCGCGAGGTCGAGCGCGCTCCTGCCCGACGACGTGCCGGACGAGCAGATCCAGCGGATGTTCGCCGTGTACGCGGCGCACGTCCGCGCGGCGTCGGCCTACGAGGGCGCGCGCTTCCCGGGCGCGCTCCTCCTGCTGCGCGCGACCGCGACCCTCGCCGACCTCGGCGAGGCGGCGCGCCGGTGGGGCGCGCTCGCCGAGGCCGTCGAGGTGCGCGACGTCGAGGCCGACCACGCGAGCGTCCTGCGCGCGCCCGCCGTCGCCGCGGTCGCGCGCGCCATCGAGGCTCGCCTGCACGAGACAGGGCTCAATCCATCCCCCATCGCGCCCGGGCCCGGGCCAGGCGTGGAGCATTCATGAGAAGCGACGAAGTCACCCTGAGGCCCAATGCCATCGCCGAGCCGCTCTTCAACCAGTGGTATGCGTGGATTTACCTGATCCCGCCGCCGAGCGCGGCGATGTTCCTCGCGAACAGCCACGTGAAGCTCATGCAGTCCTTCGCGGAGGACCCGCAGATCCACGTCGCCGCGCTCGCGAACCCCGCGCTCGCCGGCGGCCCGTTCATCGGCCACGGCGCCGAGGCGGCGGGGGCCGTCCGGGCGCTCGCCGAGCGCACGATCCGCGAGCGCGCCCGGCTCCTCGCGCTCGCGGACGCCATTCACGGGCTCGACCGGCTCGTGGCGGAGCGGGGCGACGGCATGTCGCTCGAGCCGCTCTACGCGCAGATCCCCGCGCCGCTGCGGGGGATGGTCGAGCTGACCTACGACGTGAACGGCCAGCCGGCGGTGCGCTACTTCGAGCCGCTGTTCTACGAGAGCGAGTATTACGAGCCGGCCGCGCAGAGCTTCGCGATCTCGCTCGCGGCGAGCGACGTCCGCGGCTACGGGCTCAGCACGCCGCGGCTCCCGCGCCCCGGCGTGCTCATGCTCGACGTGCCGTTCGCGTCGGAGCACCTCGACGCGCTCTTCCGCATGCGCCACACCCCGGGATCGTACGGCGAGATCCGCGAGCGGCTCGGGGTGAGCGCCGGGGACGAGCCGCTCTTCCGCAGCTTCTTCTCGGCCGAGCCGCCGCCGCGCCGGCCGGACTACCGATCTCCCGAGCCGCGGCTCACGTATTACGGCCACGCGTGCGTGCTGATGGAGAGCGCGTCGACGAGCGTCCTGTTCGATCCGATCATCGCCTACCAGCACGGCGGCCCCGGCGAGCGCCTCACGCACGACGACCTGCCCGAGCGGATCGATTACGTCGTTCTGACGCACAACCACCAGGACCACTGCCTGCTCGAGACGCTGATCGATCTGCGCCACAAGATCGGCACCATCGTCGTCCCGCGGAGCAAGGGCGATTGCCGCGTCGACCCGTCCTTGCGCCTCGCGCTCGAGCGGATCGGCTTTCCGCGCGTGGTGGAGCTCGGGCCGATGGAGTCGCTATCGATCCCGGGCGGCCGGATCACGGCGCTCCCCTTCCTCGGCGAGCACGCCGACCTGGACATCCGGACGAAGGCCGGCTTCGCGGTCGCGATGGACGGCCGCACCGCGCTGTTCCTCGCGGACTCGAACAACCTGGATCCGAAGCTGTACGACCGCATCCACGACCGGATCGGCGACGCCGACGTCCTCTTCATCGGCATGGAGTGCGACGGCGCGCAGATGAGCTGGCTCTATGGCCCGCTGCTCACGAAGCCGCTCCTGCGCAAGCACGACAAGTCGCGCCGGTTCACGGGCTCCGATTTCGAGCGCGGCTGGCCGATCGTCGAGCGGTTCCGGCCGAAGCAGGTCTACGTCTATGCGATGGGGCAGGAGCCCTGGATGGGGCATATCATGGTGATGCAGTACACGCCGGAGTCGCGCCCCATCGTCGAGTCGGACAAGCTCGTCGCGCGGTGTCGCGAGGCGGGGATCACCGCCGAGAGGCTCTATGGCTGCAAGCGGATCAGCGTGGGCCGCGGGGGAGGGGAGCCGTGATCGTGGCGAGGGATGAGGCCGCATCGCTGCCGCCGCCCGCGGTCGGCGCGGGCACGGGGATGAGGTATCGCCAGCTCGGGAGGAGCGGCCTTCGGGTCTCCGAGATCGGGCTCGGCTCGTGGCTCACGTACGGCTGGCACGTCGAGCGGGAGCGCGCCGTCCCGTGCATCCGCCGCGCGTTCGAGCTCGGGATCAACTTCCTCGACACGGCGAACGTGTACGGCCGCGGCGCGTGCGAGAGCTTCCTCGGCGAGGCGCTCCGCGGGGTCCCGCGCGACAGCTACGTCATCGCGACGAAGGTCTTCTTCGCCATGAGCGACACGGATCGCGGGCTGTCCGCCGCGCAGATCCACAAGCAGATCGACGCGTCCCTGCGGCGGCTCCGGACGGACTACGTGGATCTGTATCAGTGTCACCGCTTCGACCCCGACACGCCGCTCGAGGAGACGATGAACGCGCTCACCGAGGTGGTGAGGCAGGGCAAGGCTCGATACATCGGCTTCAGCGAGTGGACGCCCGCGCAGATCCGGGCGGCGGCGGCGATCCCGAACGTGGTGCGGTTCGTGTCGAGCCAGCCGCAGTACTCGATGCTGTGGCGCGCGCCGGAGGCCGAGGTCATCCCGCTGTGCGAGGAGCTCGGGATCGGGCAGATCGTGTGGTCGCCGCTCTCGCAGGGCGTGCTCACGGGGAAGTACCTGCCGGGCAAGCCGCTGCCGCCCGAGTCGCGGGGCGCGACGAGCGTCGGCGGCACGTCTCCGGCGGGCTCGTTCCTGTACCGCCGTTTCCTGGAGCCGCGGGTCCTCGAGATCGTGCAGCGGCTCCGGCCGCTGGCCGCCGAGGCCGGCCTGACGCTCGCGCAGCTCGCGATCGCGTGGATCCTCCGCCAGCCGGGCGTCGCCTCGGCGATCATCGGCGCGACGCGGATCGAGCAGATCGAGGAGAACGCGCGCGCCGCGGGCGTGACGCTCGACCCGTCGCTGGTGCGCGCCGTCGAAGACGTGCTGTCGTCGCTGCACGCGCTCGTGCCTGCTTAGCCGGCCTCGCCACGAGCGACGTTGTCGCCGTGCGCTGCCGCCTGCTTAGCCGGCCTCGCCACGAGCGACGTTGTCGCCGTGCGCTGCCGCGGCCGGGCGCGCCGGCTTGCGCGCCCGGAACTTGAACGCGCGGCGCGGCGCCGCCTCGACCGCGACGTCGACGAACCCCGCGGCCGAGAGGCGCTGCGGGAGCGTGGCCGGGTCGACGAGCACCATCGTGTCGAACACGTGCACGAGGCGGAAGCCGAGGCTCGGCATGCTGTCGGCGCCGGCGAAGATCCCGCCCGGCTTGAGCACCCGCAGCGCCTCGGCGAACAGCCGATCCTGCAGCGCCGGCGACGGCACGTGGTGGAGCATCGTGAAGCAGCTGACGCCCGTGAAGGTCCCGTCGGCGAACGGCATGGCGGTGCCGTCCCCGTGGACCACGCGGGCTCGCCGATCGAGCTGCCGCGCCAGGCGGTCGGCCAGCGCCGCGTCGGTCTCGAGGGCGGTCAGCGCCGCCGTCCGCTTCAGGAGCACCCGGGTCGTCGCGCCGTAGCCGGGCCCGATCTCGAGCACCTCGCCCCCGAGCTCGACCCCGGCCAGGGCCCAGGGGAGGAATTGGCGCTCGACGGCGTCGGCCCAGCGCTCCGAGGCGCAGAGCCATTGATGGATTCGGTTCATCGACATGCGCAAACGGTAGTCGGCTGGATGGGTGTCCGCCATGCGCTACTCTGCCAATCGATGTCGACAAAGAGACAACCGTCCTTCGGCCTGCCGGCGGACGCCGGCGCCGTCGTCGTGGGCAGCTTCGAGATGTCCGGCGTCCGGCGCTTCGACTGGCACGAGCACCCCGTGCATCAGCTCGTGTGGTGCGCCCGAGGCGTGCTCGCGGTCAGCGTCGGCGCCGCGGTTTGGGTGCTGCCGCCGCCGCGCGCGCTGTGGATCCCGGCAGGGGTGGTGCACGCCGTCGAGGCGTCGCGGCCGGCGATGATGCGGAGCGTGTACGTCCGTCGCCGGGGCTGCCGGATCCGCTGGACGGCCCCCACGGTGGTCGCCGCGTCGCCGCTCGTCTGCGAGCTGATCGGCTTCCTCGCCGACCCGAGCGCGGCCGCGCGGTCGCGCGGCCACGCCGAACGCCTGCTGCTCGACCTGTTGCGGCCCCTGGACGAGAGCCCCATCGAGCTGACCCTGCCGCGCGATGCGCGGGCCCGTCGCGTCGCCGACGTGCTGCTGTCCGACCCGGCCGATCCACGGACGCTCGCGGCCTTCGCTCGAACAGCGGGCGCCTGCGCCCGCACGCTCGCCCGGCTCTTCCTGGCCGAGACCGGGTCCACGTTCGGGCAGTGGCGAACCCACCTCCGTCTGCGCGCCGCGCTCACGCACATGGCCGCGGGGGTGCCGGTGGCGGTGGTGGCCGAGCGTGTGGGCTACCGCAGCGCGAGCGCCTTCATCGCGTCGTTCCGGCGCCTCCTCGGCGTGGCGCCGGGCGCGTACTTCGCCACGGCAGCTCACGGTGGTCACGTTGCTGGCGACAGCGCCGGCTAACCTCTTTCTCTTTCATTTCAGGGGGGATCTTCTCTCGGCTGCCGGCCGGCGCTGAGGCCGCGCCGCACCCGGCGGGCTGCCGGCTGGTCCGTACCCGTGCACCCCTCCGCTCCGTCGGAAAGCTGCGCGCTCCGCGCGGTCGTCGGCCCTGTCCTTGACACGTCATCGCGCGCAGTTTAAACGTTTGTTTGAAACGACCGATTGAGAGGAGCTGCCGGAGAGCCGCGGTTCCTGGTTCGGCCGTGCAGAGCGGAGGTGTGCGATGACGTGGTGCAAGACCGTGCGCAGAGCGCGGGGCGCGGCGGTGCTCGTGCTCGGGGTGATGGGGGTGGCGGGCTGCGGGGACGATGAGCAGGCGCCTTCGCCGTCGGGGTCGAAGGTGACGTGGTATCGGGACATCCAGCCGCTCGTGGAGCGCTCGTGCGCCTCCTGCCACGACGGCGCGGGCGTCGGCGGGGTGGCGCTGACGGACGCCGCGACGGCGCAGCGGCTTGCGGAGCTCATGGCCCTCCGGGTGAGCGAGGGGGCCATGCCGCCGCCGGTGCTCGACCCGAGCTGCCGCAGCTACGAGGGCGCGGAGCGGATGAGCCTCACCGTCGAGGAGCGCGCTCGCTTCGAGGCCTGGGCGCGCGACGGCGCGCCGCTCGGCGATCCGGCCGACGCGCCGCCGCCGCAGCGCGCGAAGGACACCATCGAGGCGCCCGACGCCACGCTCGAGATGCCCGAGGCGCACGACGTGACGCTCGACGACGACGGCAACGAGTACTTCTGCGCGATCATCGACAACCCCTTCACCGAGCCGGCCTGGATCACGGCGTTCGAGGCGATGGTCGGCGATCCCGCGGTGGTGCACCACATGGCCGTGTATCGGGATCTCGCGGGCGACGCGGGCGTCGGATACGGCGTTCCGCCGGGGACGCGGGCTTTCCCGTGCCGCGATCCGGTCATCGAGCTCGACTGGCAGCTCCTCCACAGCTGGGCGCCCGGCGTCGGGGTGACGCGGCTGCCGGAGGGCGCCGGGGTCCGCGTCGAGCCGGGCGAGCAGCTCGTCTTGCAGATGCATTATTTCGGGCGCCGGGGCACGAGCGCCCGCGATCGATCGGGATACCGCCTGGAGCTCTCGCGCGAGCGGCCCCGCGCCGAGGTCTACATGGATGTCTTCGGCCCGGTGCCCTTCACGATCCCCGCCGGCGTCGAGGGGCACACCGAGCGGAGCAGCACGCCGAACGAGGGCCCGCCGCGGCTCGTCTACGGCCTGTTGCCGCACATGCACCTGCTCGGCCGCTCGTACCGGGCCTGGGTCGAGCGCGACGGCGGCGAGGAGGAGTGCGCGGCGCGCGGCGAGTTCGAGTTCCACCACCAGGCGCTCTACATGTTCGACGAGCCGCTGCGCTGGGGGACGGGAGATCGGTTCGTGGCCGAGTGCACCTGGGACAACGCGGCCGACAGCGAGGGGCAGTTCCAGCTCCCGCCGCAGGACGTGCCCTGGGGGGAAGGGACGAATCAGGAGATGTGCTTCATGGTCGCGTATCTGTCGGAGGAGTGATCTCCGCGCGCCATCATGTCGCGCGCAGGTCGAGCCGCATCGCGCAGCGCTGCGCCGGGTCGAGGCCTAGACGCGCCTCGTTCTCCAGGATGGCCGCGAGCCGCGGCGGCGTCTCGGCCGGCGACAGCTCGCGAAAGCCCATGGCGGCGTAGAACGGCCCATTCCAGGGGACGGTCCGGAACGTGGTCAAGGTGATCGCCTGGAGCTCCGCGCTCCGCGCCCACGCGATGACATGGCCGAGCAGGCGCCGACCGAGCCCCTGGCCCTGGCGTTCGAGCGCCACGTCGAACTCGCGGATGTGAAGCTCGTCGCCGATCGCGTCGGCGCCCAGGAACGCGACGGGCGCGCCGGCGCCGTCGTCGACGACCCAGAGCGTCCCTGCCCGGAGGGCATCTTGCCAGCCGTCGGCCGGCGTCACGCTGGAGAGGGCATCGAGGTTGAGGTCCGTCCCCCGGAACGCCTCGCTGGCGGAGCGCTCGATCTCGGGGAGGCGAGGGAGATCGGACTCGATGGCTGGCCGCACGAACGGGGATGTCATGGGGTGTCGGTGGTTGAACCGTAGCGTGATCGGTCTGCCCGAGATACCCCGAACGGCGCTGCCTGGCCGGCATCGCTCGCGATCAGCGGCGCCCGCTCCGCCCTGACGCCTCGCGCGGAGGTTCCACGGAGCCGAACGAGCCCGGGGCGATTCCCGTGAGCGCGGTGTCGGAAACATCGTACGGCTCCGCTGCCCTGGAGCCGCAGGCGTGATGATACCGAGGACATAATTGCGGCCTGGATCACCGTTGACGCCGCCTTTGGATCGGGAGAACCATCCGGAGGCAGGGGGAGGCATGGGGCACGGACGGAGGTGTCGGCGCGTGCGTTCATTTTGTGAAAGCGGAATGTCGTGAGCTGCCTGAAGAAGACAAAGTGTCTCGTCGGCGATGTTGGGAGGCGTGCGACAATCCCTATGATGAATGCATCAAGAAGTACAAGGGCTAATCGATGAGCATGCATACGCCTCCCAGAACGCTGGTGCGTACGCTTCAAATGACCCTGACCGGATCGAGCGATGTTCGCGACATCATCGTTCGTATCGGGTTGCCAGAGCGCGATCCCGTTTCGGGCGGAGACTTCCGGGTGCTGGTTGAGATCGAGGGGTTCGATGAACCGTACTCGCGCCACTTCCATGGCGTCGACGAGCTCCAGGCATTCCTCGCGGGTTGCTGGATTGTGCCGCAAATCTTGCCGACTCTGGCCCCACCTGGCGCCAGGTTGACATGGCTCGGCGATGACGACCTCGGGTTCGGGACTCCTTCTGCAACCCCGTGAGGCCCACTTGCTGCGCGGCGCCGGCTTCCGCCGTGTGATCTGCGACGGTCACGAGTCTTCGTTTTTAGGGAACGCCGCAAAAAAAAGCAAGACTCGTGAACGATGTCACGCGGGTCGTGTCAAACGGACAAAATCGAGTCTGTTGCATGAGGTGCAATCATGAATGTTGATTCTATCTCAAAGGATGTGGTCGAGGCTGCTGGGGGCATCGGTGCTTGAGCTTGTTTCAAAATTTACGCCAGCAGATGGAAGCTCGCCCCGGACCATCACCCTCCGGATCAGCGACGTGCGCCCCGATCCCGATGGCATCACGTGGTCCGTCGCCGTCGACGTGCTCGGGTTCAAGCACGATGACAGCGTGCGCTTGAAGCAGGTCGATTGGGTGCACGCGATTCGAGACGCCGCGAGCTTCATCGCCAGGATGGTGGCAGACAAGATCGAGCACGCGGGCGGAGGAACGCTCGATCCGCCCCTCGATCCGCCGGAGTGGTGACCCACGACCGCAGGCGGACGGGGCGGCGCAGCCGGCGGGGCGCGCGGCCTCAGGGCGCCGGTTTCTGGTCAGGCGCCGGGGTCGCGGCGACGGACGGCGCCTGGGCGCGGGTCATGGACCGGATCGCGTGGTTGAGCGCGGCGCGGAGGTTGCGTTGCGTGTTGAGCTGCGACAGGTCGAGCCCGAGCGCCACCATGGTCTGGGCGACGTTCGGCTTGATGCCGGCGACGATGCCCTCGGCGCCGAGCAGCCGGATCGCGGTGACGAGCTCGATGAGGTGGCTCGCGACCTTGGTGTCGACGATCTCGACGCCGGTGAGATCGAGGATGGCATAGTGCGCTTGCTTCTCGACGATCTTCGAGAGCAGGCTGTCCATGACGTCGGCGGTGCGAACGCTGTCGACCGTCCCCACCATCGGGAGCGTGAGGACGCCGTCCCAGACCTCGATGATCGGCGTGGAGAGGTCGCGGATGACCCGCTGTTGCGCCTCGATCTGCTGGAGCTGCGTGCGCAGCTCCTTCTCGACGCGCTTCGCCTCGGTGATATCGAAGGACACGCAGACCACGCCCGCCCCAGGCTCACCGCGATCGTCGCGCAGCGGAATGACCCAGAGGTCCCAGTAGATGCCGAAGAACTCGTCGCGATAGCGGTGCGACGTCCCGTCGAACCACGCGTGAAGGTCGATGCCTGCCTCGCGCGACGCATCTGCGAAGATCTCGAACCAGTTCGCCCCGACGAGCTGCCCGGACTTCAGCCCGGCCTTCGCGAGCCCCTTCCCCTCGTGATAGAAGCACACCGCATCGCGATCGAGCGCCCAGATCACGGTGTCGTCCAGGTGCTCGACGATGGCGTCGAACATGCGCGCCTTGGTCCGGAGCGCCTTGAGCTCCTCCTCCGTCACCTCGGTGGTGGCCCGGAGCGTCCCGAAGACGACGCCGCGGTCCGGCGACCGCCTCGCGTTGCAGGAGAGCGGCCGGTGCGCCCCGCTGCCGTCGCGCAGGCGAACGCGGAAGGAGACGGGAACCTCCGCAGCGACCAGCCTCGACCAGGCCTCCGCGAGCGCCGCGCGATCGTCCGGGTGAGCGAGCTCCGCGAGCGTCGCGCCCTGCAAGGCCGCGGGGCCGAGCACCTCCCGCAGCGCGTCGCTCGCGTGCAGCAGCGCCCCTTCGGCCGACGCGACGAAGAGCAGGTCTGGACAGCCGGCGAAGAACTCCCCGAGCAACGCGTTCGAGTCGGATCCCATCAGGCGCGCATCTCCTTGAGACTGGAGAAGGAAAACTACCGTGCGCGGAGCGTATCAGGGAAGGGTCCTCGCGCCGTCGCGGCGCTGTCACGCCGCGAACAGGCGGAGTCGGCGGTGGTGGAGATGCGGGTCGGCGGTGGTGGATATGCGGAAGGAGAGCGAGGCCGCGCACCGTTGCGCGCGGCCTCTGCAATTCAGACCGTGCTCAGCGCTTCTGGAACCCTCGGCGATGCGCCGGGCCGGACAGAGGTCGCCATCATGACTCACATTCTCCTGCACGAGCTCCTGATCGGCGCGCACCCGCCGGATCCCATCTCGATGCCGGCGCTCATCCAGGTAGCCGAGCTGGAGATTCCCATGTCGAGGGGGGAGCGCTCAGCTCGGATCGCGCCCGCCCCGCCCCCGCTCACCCGATCCCCACGCGCTCCTCCGGCAGCCGGTAGCTCCGCGCCCTCGCCTGGTTCGCCAGCGCCAGGGCCAAGGTCAGCGGCCCGATGCGCCCGATGAACATCGCCAGCGTGATGACCAGCTTCCCCGGCGCGCTCAGCGACGGCGTGATGTTCGCCGACAGCCCGACCGTGGCGAACGCGCTGACCGTCTCCAGCGCGAGCCCCATCGGGTTGTGCGGCTCCAGGGCGAGCATCACGAGCAAGAACCCCGAGACGAGCACCACCATCAGGAACGCGACCCCGAGGGCCCGGCGCACCGTGCCCGCCGGGAGGGCCCGGCCGAGGAGGCTCGGGGCCTCGTCGCCGCGCAGCTCGGCGCGCAGCGTCGCGAACAGCGCGGCGACCGTGGTCACCTTGACCCCGCCCGCGGTCGACCCGGGCGCCCCGCCGATGAACATCAGCATGCACGTGAACATCCACGTCGCCGGGCCCATGAGCCCGTAATCCACCGTGTTGAAGCCCGCCGTCCGCGTCATCGCCGACTGAAAGAAGCTCGCCAGCACCTTCACCGGCCACGACAGGCCGCCCATCGACCGGCGCCACTCGAGCGACAGGAAGCCCGCAGCCCCGACCACGAGCAGCATCGCCGTCGTGATCAGCACGACGCGGCTGTGCAGCGACAACCGCGGCGGGCGCTCGCCCCGGAGCCGCAGCCGCGCCCGGCGCAGGAGCTCGTCGTGCACCGGGAAGCCGAGCCCCCCGAGGATCACGAGCGCCGCCACCACGAAGGACACCGCGGGCGAGCCGACCAGCGGGACGAGCCCCTCCCGGAAGAGGGAGAAGCCCGCGTTGCAGAACGCGCTGACCGCGTGGAAGACGGCCGCCCAGAGGTGATCGCCGGCGCCCGAGAGGGGCTCGCCGGCGACGGGCCCGGAGGCGATCGGGTGGTGGGGCAGGAAGCTGAACAGCAAGGCGAGCGCGCCCACCGCCTCGATGCCGAGCGTGAACAGGACGATCGCGGCGACGTTGCGGCGGAGCTGGGCGAACGACTCGGCGTCGATCATCTCGGCCATCACCGCCGCGTCGCGGAGCCGGAGCTTCCTGCCGGCCACGATGGCGAAGAACGTCGACAGCACCATGAGCCCGAGCCCGCCGACCTGGATCAAGAGGAGCAGGACCGCCTGGCCGAACGGCGTGTACGTCTCGGCGACGTTGTGCACGGCGAGCCCGGTCACGCACACCGCGCTCGCGGACATGAACAGGCCGTCGATGAACGAGGCGTGCTCGATGTCCCGGAGAGACTGCGGCAAGGTGAGCAGGAAGCTGCCGAGCAGCGTGGCGACCCCGAACGACACCACCATGAGCCGGGCCGGGTGCTCCGCGGCCGTGGCCAGGAGCCGCTCGAGCGGCCGGCGCCCCAGGAGACCCCCGAGCGCCACGAAGAACGCGAGCGCCGTGTACGTGCGGTAGAGCGCGACGACCCGCTGCCCCGGATCCCCGGCCGGCTGCCCGAGCACGAGGAGCCACTTCTCGCCGAGGCACGCGAGCAGCAGGACGAACGCGAGCAGGAACAGGGCGAGCCGGGGCTTCCTGGCCTGGATCCTGGCGCCGGCGAGCGCCCGGCGCAGGCGCTCCAGCGAGACCACGGCCGCGACCCACGCGGGCACGAGCAGCGTCTCCACCGCGGTCAGCGCGGCCGAGGCCCGCGGCGCGATCGCCAGGGCGAGATCGAGCCCGAGGAGGGCGGCGCTGCCGACCAGCAAGGGGACCGGCCGCATCCACGCGGCGCGCCTCCGGGGCGGGACCGAGACGGCGGCCGCGGCGGCGACCCCCGTGGCGGGCTGCGCGAGCATGGAGGCGACCGTCAGCTGCGGCGGGGCAGGGTCGCCGGGCAGATCGGCGCGCGGCGCGCTCGGTCGCGACGACGGGCTCGGCGATGGATCCACGCGACGCATTCACGCCGCCGCGACCGGCGGTGTCAAGCCGCCGTCCCGGGCGGTCCCGGGCGGTCCACGCGCCCTCCTCGGCGGCGGCGGCGCGTCCCCGTCAGGACGCGCGCGGCAGCTCGACCCGGAACACCGAGCCGGCGCCGGGCTCGCTCTCGACGAGGACGCGGCCGCCGTGCGCCTCGACGATGCGCTTCGCCACGGCGAGCCCGAGGCCCGTCCCCGGGATCGCGCCCGCCGACGCCTTGAGGCGCCGGAACGGCTCGAAGAGCTGCGGCAGATCGGTGGGGTGGATCCCGACCCCCCGATCGCGGACGGCGATCTCGGCGTGGCCGTCGCCGCCGCGGACCGTCACGTCGACCTGGCCGCCGGCGGGAGAGTACTTGAGCGCGTTCGAGAGGAGGTTGTTCAGCACCTGTTCGATCCGGGTCGCGTCGCAGCGGACGAGCACCGGCGCCTCGGGGAGCGAGAGCTCGATCGGGTGCTCCGGCGAGACCGGGCGGTAGAGCTCGACCGCCTCCTGCGCGAGCTCGCGCAGGTCGCGCTCCTCGACCTCGAGGTCGAGCTTGCACGCCTCGATCTGCGACGCGTCGACGAGATCCCCGACCATGCGCTCGAGGCGATCGACCTGCCGCCCGACGAGCGCCATGGTCCGATGGACGCGCGGATCCGGCGGGGGGCCGTCGAGGTTGAGGAAGCTCACGGACAGCCGGAGCGCCGAGAGAGGGTTCCTGAGATCGTGCGCCACGCCGCCGAGGAACGCGAGCTGCGCCTGTCGCTGGCGCTCGAGCGACTCCGCCGTGCTGTTGAAGGCCCGCGCGATGTCGCCGAGCTCGCGCGGCCCGACGAGCGGCGCGCGCGCGGCGCGGTCCCCGGCGCCGTAGCGGCCGATGGCCTCCTGGATCGCGACGACGGGGCCGTAGACGAGCCGCCGCGCGCTGAGGAGGACCAGGGACGCGCCGGCCATGAAGAAGATGACGGCCGCGACGCCGGCGGAGGTCGCGCGCTGGCCGAGGCGCGCGACGAGCGCCTTCGACGCGCTGGCCTGCTCGAGGTTGATCTCGACCAGGTGATCGAGGGCCCGGAAGGCATCGTCGAAATCGACCGCGTCCACGGCGGACGCCAGGGCGGCCGGCGAGGGGGGCGGGCTGCCGGCGTCGGTGGCGCGGCGCCGGGCGAGGTACGCGTCGACGCGCCGCTGCGCGTCCTCGAGGACGCTGCCCTCTTCCGGGCTGCTCACGTAGCGGTGCGCCTCCGCGAGGCCCTCCCTCAGCTCGCGCTCCCACGCACGGTCGTCGGCGATCGCCCCGAGCCTGCCCAGCCCGGCCCTGCGGCTGATCTGGTGCGCGTCGAGGAAGAGGTCCACCTGCAGCCGGTCCGCCAGGCGGACGCTCTCGCTCGCGTCGCCGAGGATCCGGGTGGCCTGCTGCATGGTCGTCGAGGCGACCATGAGCGCGGCGACGACGGCGATCGCCGTGCCCGTGAGGAGACAGGTCGCGGCCGCGAGGAGCGTGCTCAGGCTCAGCTGCCTCGGCTGGCGGAGCTCCTGCGGGCGCTGCGTCGCAGTTGATTCCATGTCCCCGATTGATCCGGTTTCGCGCCCGATGCAAACCCGGCGCGCTCTCCGGCCGCCGGGCCCGCTCGCTCCGCGACCCCGGGGTCGCCCGGGATCGTGGCGCGCCTCGCACGCCCATCCTGTGTCGCGCCGGCGCATCGCCGCCGGCCACGAGGCCCGCTTCGACCCCGTCCAGGAGATCCGCCTCTCCGGAGGGGCGGACCACGCAGCGAAGGACGATCCGTCGACCCGGAGCAGGGCGCCTTTGCCCCGTTGAGGCCTGACATCCATCAACCGTCCTGGGTCTCATCATCCCTTATGAGCCGCGCCAGGGTCTCAGCGCTCCTCCTGGAGCCTCGTGGGTTTCGTCCCCCGAGCTGTGATCTCCGATGACGCCATTCTTCATGAGATGTGATTGAGCCAACCGATGAGCGTCTAGGACACCGAACGGGTTGAAACCCCGAGAAAATGAACCACAGAGGGCACAGAGGACACAGAGGAAGAAAGAAGAGAGAGCTCAGAATCTTCTCTTCATCCCTCTGTGCCCTCTGTGGTTCCAATCTCTTCATTCTCGGGCGTTTCAAGCTGATCGGCGCTCTAGCCGCGACTGAACCACCGTGCGTCGCCTCTCGTCCCCGTCTTCCGTCTTCCGTCTTCCGTGCTCGTCCTTCGTGCGCGTGCGCGTGCGCGTGCGCGATTCCCCGGCGTATCCCATTGCGATTCCAATCTTCCGAGAACTTTCCGAACGATCGGCGGCGGTCGTAACGTCCAAAGTACAATCCCCGGCTCCGCCGACAAAACCGACAGCTCCAGCGAGCTCACCGAATCGTGTGATATCGTCCACCCACGCTGGAGGCGAGATCATGGACAACGACAAGCCCCAAAACCCAACCCCCTCTCTCACGGATCTGATGGGCGCGATGGCGGCCGCCCAGGCCGCGCAGGAGCCGTTCTTCCTCGGCCGCCTCCGCGGGCACTTCGGCGCCGACCCCCGCGCGCTCCCGGTCGTCGCCGAGGAGTTCCCGCCCTCGGACCACCCGAACTTCCAGCTCGCCATCGAGACCCACCTCCGTGACGGCGGGTTCACCTCCGAGCTGCTCGGCGTCTCCGGCGGCGACATGTTCCGCGGGGTGAGCCTCCCCGATCTCGTCTCGCCGCCCCCGGCGATACCCGGGGTCGGCGGCGCGCCGCCCTCGCTGGGGCCCGTGCAGTACCGCAACGTCCGCCTCGACGAGGAGCGCGTCATCGCCTGCGTCGCCGGCGGCATCTACCTCCTCGGCCACGGGAACGAGCGCTTCGCGCTGCTGGTGCGCGGCCCGAACGACGCCGGGTTCCGGCGCCAGCAGCTCACCGTCGAGGTGATGGCGAGGGACAACGAGCGCGCCCAGCGCCTCCTCGCCGAGCTCCGCGTCTTGATGCGCCGCCTCAACGTCTACCGCAGCCGCGTGGTCACCCTGAGCGAGGCCACGGACGTCTTCCCGGCCGCGACCAAGATCGAGCTCCAGAGCCTCCCGCGGATCGCGCGCGAATCGCTCATCCTGCCCGAGGCGCTGCTCGCGCGCCTCGAGCGGTCGACCATCGGCTTCTCCCGGCACAGAGGTTCCCTGCTCGCCTCGGGACGACACCTGAAGCGCGGGCTGCTCCTCTACGGGCCCCCGGGCACCGGCAAGACCCTGACCGCGATGTACTTGGCGAGCCAGATGCAGGAGCGCACCACCCTGCTCCTCACCGGGCTCGGGGTGAAGCTCCTCAAGGAGGCCTGCGCGATGGCGCGGTCGCTCCAGCCCTCGCTCGTGGTGCTCGAGGACGTCGACATCATCGCCCAGGACCGCGAGACCACGGACTCGAGCTGCCGCTCCCCGCTGCTCTTCGATCTCCTGAACCAGATGGACGGCCTCGCGGAGGACACCGACGTGATCTTCCTCTTGACCACCAACCGCCCGCAGGCCCTGGAGCCGGCGCTGGCGGCGCGGCCGGGGCGGATCGATCTCGCCGTGGAGGTCCCGCTGCCGGACGCCGACTGCCGGCGGCGGCTGCTCGCGCTCTACGGGCGCGGCCTCTCGCTCCGGGGCGACGACCTCGCGCCGCTCATCGCGCGGACCGAGGGGGTGAGCGCGGCGTTCATCCGCGAGCTCCTCAGGCGGGCGGCGCTGTTCGCGGCCGACGCGGGGCGCGGCGCCGCGGTCGCCGAGGAGGACCTCAAGGAGGCGCTGCACGAGCTCCTCGTCGACGGGGGGCCGCTCACCCGGAGCCTCCTCGGCGCTCAGGGCCACCGCCCCTCCTGACCACCCCGGCGCCCGCCGGCGCGTACGACCGCTCCGCTCCTCACCTCCCTCGGCGTCGAAGCGTTGTATGTCTCGTCAGCCGCTCATGGACGCCAGCGCGTCCCGCGCGAAGCGCCGTACCTCGGGCGACCCGTCCTGAAGCGCGAACCGGAGCAGCTCCCGGGCGACCGGCCCGCCGAAGTACCCGAGCGATCGGGCGCCGTCACGGCGGACGCGGAAATCGGCGTGGCTGAGCGAGCGCGCGATGAGCTCGAGCGTGCTCGGATCGCGCAGGTACGCGAGCGCGCGGACGCCGCTCATCAGCTTGTTGTACTCCGGGTCCTCCAGGCGCTCGACGCGGCGCTGGAGGAGCCCCTCGACGAGGTCGACGAGGGGCCGCACGGCGCGGCCGTCCCCGAGCTTCCCGAGCGCCAGCGCGGCCTTGCAGCACACGGCGTGCTCCGGGTCGCCCAGCGCGCGGATCAGCGGCTCGACGGCCCTGCCGCCGCCGTGCGCGGCGAGGGCGGCCGCCGCGCTCGCCCGGACCGCGGGCGCAGGGTCGCCGAGCGCGGCGAGCAGGGCGTCCACGGCCTCGCCGGCGGCGTACCGCTCCAGCGCCTCCGCGGCCGCCTGGCGCGCCTCCGGATCGGCGCCGGCGAGCGCGTCGGCGAGCGGCGCGACGGCGGCGTCGCCGATGGCGTCGAGCGCGGCGCAGAGAGGCTGGCTGCGACCGGGGAAGGGCGCGTTGCGCGAGAGCGCGAGGGCGAGCGCAGGGGCGAGCGCCGGATCGGCGAGCAGGCGGGCGACCCCCGCGGCGATCTCGACGGGGGCCGAGGGCGTCTGCGTGAGCGCGCGGACCAGGGCGCCGCGCAGGAGGGCGCGGGTCTCGTCCGACCGCGGCGACGTGCTCCCGGCAGCGCCGTCTCCCGCGGCGGCGGCGAGCACCCGGCCGATGGCGTCGAGCACGTGGCCGCTCATCGAGCGCAGGGGGGACATGCGCCCTTGCTGCTCCCACGAGATCTCGTCGCCGAGCGCGGCGGCGAGCGTCGGGAGGAGCGGCGTGCGCCGGGAGACCATGAGACCTGCGAGCCCGTCGACGGCCGCGATCCGCACGCGGACATCCGGGTCGCGCAGGGCGCTCGCGAGGTGCGCCGCGACCTTCGGGTTGCGCAGCGGAGCGAGCGCAGAGGCGGCGATGAGGCGCACGCCGGGGTCGGGATCGCGCAAGGCGCTCGCGAGGTGCGCCGCGTGCACCTGATGCGGGTAGAGCAACCAGGACAGCGCGGACAGGGCCTGCCGGCGCACGCCGGGCGAAGGATCTCGCGACAGATCGACCAGCGCCTGCGAGGCCAGCGGGCTGCCGATCGACGCGAGCGCCGTCGCGGCGTCCATGCGGATGCCCGCGTCCGTGTGGCGGAGGAGCGGCTTCAGCAGCGCCTCGCCTCGCTCGCTTTGCAGGTGGCCGGCCAGCGCGGCGTAGACCTGGCCGCGCACCGCGGGCGAGGGGTCGCCGGCCCAGGGCGCGAGGCGCTCGAGCGCGTCCGGCCCGGCGGCGAGCCTCGCGACGAGCGCGACCGCATCGCTCCGGTGGGCCTCGTCCGGGTCGCGTTGCAGGCGCGAGAGCGCGTCGCCCGCGCGCTCCGGGTGAAACTCGACGAGCCCGAGGGCCGCGGCGTGGCGCACGGCCGCGTCCTCGTCGTCGAGCCGGCGCTCGATCTCGTGGACGATCGACGCGTCGCCCAGCCGCGCCAGCTCCGCGACGGCGGCGCACCGCACCGCCGCGCTGCCGTCCGCCAGCGCCCGGAGCAGGGCCGCGCGCACGTGCCGCGGATCGAAGCCGCCGAGCGTGTCCCTGGCCGTGGCGCGCACGTCGTCGCGCGCGTCCGCGAGCGCCCGCACGAGCTCCGGGATGGCCGCGTGGCTGCGCAGCTCCCGGACCAGCGTGGCCGCCTCGAAGCGGACGTGCCCGAGGGGCTCCTCGGTGAGCAGCTTGAGGAGCGGCTCCAGCGCCGCTTTGCCGAAGCGGCGGAGCAGCTCGTCCCTCTTCTGATCGTGGTCGCTCAGGCAGACCCCGATGATGTGCTCGTTCTTGCGCTCCGCGACGGCGGCCTCGTCCCTCCTCCTGGTGAGCTCGGCGAGGCTGCGCACCATCGCGGCGATCGGGTCGGCGGTCGATCGGTCGTCGATGGCCGCGGGCTCGCCGCGATCGACCGCGTAGGCGACCAGCACGGAGGGGAGCGAGACGGTCTCACCCTCCTGCCCGCGCGTCAGGAGGATCTTCCCCGCCCGCGGCGCGAGGAGCGTCGCGCCGATGTGCGTTGGGCCGAACGCCAGACCGATGAGGTCCGTCACCACCTCGACGAGGGGCTGGTCCTTGGCCACCTCGTCGCCCGGCGAGACCAGCCATTTCTCGATCTCTACCGTGTCGATGCCGCGGATGAGGCTGACCAGCTTGAACTCATGGGTTGTTCCCTCGGTCTCTTTGACGTCGTGCATCTCTCGGCCCGTACGTACAGAGACCTCGCCCGGAGGTTACAGGGCTCCGCGACGGGCCAGCAGGGTCCCCGCGTCGGGTCGACGCGCGGCGGCACGGGCGCGCCGCGCCGGGCTCCTGGCGGGTGGAACCAACCCTCACGCCCCCTCCTCGCCGTCGCTCCCCCCGCCGAACCAGCGCTGCAGCGTCCGCCGGTCGACGCCGAGCAGCGCCGCCGCCCGCTGCTTCTTGCCGCCCGCGCGCCGGAGGACGATCTGCGCGTACTCGCGCTGGAGCTCGTCGAGCGTCATCAGCCGATCCGCCGCGGCCTCGAGGAAATCCGGCGCGCCTCGCCGGGAGCGCACGCACTCCGGGAGGTCGTCCGGGGAGATCCGCCCGCCGTCGCAGAGCGCCGCCGCCCGCTCGATCGCGTTCTCCAGCTCGCGGACGTTGCCGGGCCAGTCGTACGCGAGCAGGCGCTTCAGCGCCGCGCCCGAGAACCCCGCGATCGGCTTGCCCGCGTTCGCGGCCGCGCGCGCCAGGAAATGCTCGGCCAGCGGCACGATGTCGTCCGTCCGGTGCTTGAGCGGCGGGATCGCGATCTCGATCACCGCGAGCCGGTAGAAGAGATCCTCGCGGAAGGCGCGCTCCGCGACCGCCGCGCGCAGGTCGCGGTTCGTCGCCGCGATGACGCGCACGTCGACCGGCTCCGACGACACCGAGCCGACCGGGCGGACCTCCCGCTCCTGGAGCGCGCGCAGGAGCTTCGCCTGGAGCGGCAGCGCGAGCTCGCTCACCTCGTCGAGGAAGAGCGTCCCGCCGTCGGCCTCCTGGAACATCCCGGGCCGATCGCTGCGCGCGTCCGTGTACGCGCCCTTGCGCACCCCGAAGAGCTCCGCCTCGATGAGCGCCTCGGGGATCGCCGCGCAGTTGACCGCCACGAACTTCCGCCCGCGGCGCCGGCTCTCGCCGTGGAGCGCGCGCGCCACGAGCTCCTTGCCGCTCCCGCTCGGGCCGCTCACGAGCACCGTCGCCGGGTTGTCCGCCACGCGCCGCACGAGCGCGATCACCTCCTCGATCGCCCGGCTGCGGCCGATCATGCCCGCGATCGAGAACCGGTGCGCCACCTCCGAGCGCAGCTCGGTCAGCTCGACCGTCATCGCGCGCTGCCCGAGCGCCCGCTCCATCCGGAGCGCCATGTCCGCCGGCTGGAACGGCTTCGGCAGGTAGTCGAACGCGCCGGCGCGCATGGCGCGGACCGCGGTGTCGATCGAGCCGAACGCCGTCATGGCGATGATCGCCGCCCGCGGATCGAAGCGCGCGATCTGCTCGATGAGCTCGATCCCGTCCATCTCGGGCATGCGCACGTCGGTCACGACGAGATCGAACTCCCGCTCCTCGAGGAGCGGCAGCGCGAGCAGCGGCGCCGTCAGCGTCGTCGGCTCGTGGCCCATGTCGCGGGCGATGTCGGCCACGAGCTTCACCATCTCGAGCTCGTCGTCGACGACGAGCACCCTCGCGCGCGGGCTCACGCGCGGGCCTCCACGCCCACGCCGCGCGCGGCGAGCGGCGCGGCGGCGCCGCGCGGCAGGGTGACGCGGAAGCAGGCGCCGCCGCGGCCGGTGCGGACGAGCTCGACCGAGCCGCCCGCGTCGCGCACGATCCCCTCGACGATCGCCAGGCCGAGCCCGGTGCCGCCGCCGTCGCCCCGCGACGTGAAGAACGCCTCGAAGATGCGCGCGGCGACGCCCGGCGGGACGCCCGGGCCGCGGTCCTCGACCTCGAACGACGCCTTGCGGGCGTCGGCCTGCGCGAGGCGGACCGCGATCTCGCCGCCGTTCGGCTGCGCCTGCGCCGCGTTCAGGCACAGGTTGAACAGCACCTGGAACAGGTGATCCGCGTCGAGCGCCACGTGGAGCGGCGCCTCGTCGTGGTCGATCCGCGTCGTGATCCCGCGCTGCCGGCACTCCGGCCCGAGGAAGGCGAGCACCTCGCGCGCGACCTGGGCCACGTCGCTGCCGCGGCCGAGGGTCCGCGGCGGCCGGGCGATGGAGAGCAGCCGCGCCACCACGCGGGAGATGCGCTCGGACTGCGTGGCGATCGTCTCCAGCTCGCCGCGGGCGGCGTCGGGCCAGCCGGGCTGGTCGGCGAGGCGGCGCGCGCGCGCCAGGATGACGTTGAGGGGCGAGCCGATCTCGTGGCCGATCGAGGCGACCACCTGCCCGACGGCCGACAGCGCGTGCGCCTGCTGGAGCTTGCGCTCGACGGCGGCCCGGGCGGCCTGCTCCTGCTCCAGGTGGGCGCGCGCCTCGGCGAGCGAGGCGGTCATCGCGTTGAACGCCCGCGCGAGCCGCCGGAGCTCCTCGGCGCCCGCCTCGGGCACCGTCACCCCGAGCTCGCCGCGCGCCACCCGCTCGACGCCCGCCACGATCGCGCCGGCCGGCCGCCCGACCGTCGCCCGGCTCGCGAACGCGGCGATCAGCGCCGTCGCGGCGAGGAGCGCGGCCCCGGCGAGCGCCAGCCCGCGGTTCGAGCTGCGCGCGAACGCGTCCAGGTAGCGGAGCTCCCGGACGACCACGGCGACCACGGACAGCCCGCGCTGCGAGAACGTGACGGTGCGCACGAGCGCCGGCGCCCCGCCGAGCGTGCGCTCCTCCTCGATCTCGGCGCCCGTCGCGAGCGCCCTCCGCGCCAGCGCCGCGAGCTCCGCCGCCTCGCCGGCGATCGGATCGGTGACGAGGATCGGGCCCCCGGCCGCGTCGAACGCCGCGATCCCGAGGATGCGGTCGGCCTGCGCGAGCCGCTCGATGCGGTGCTTGAGCAGCTCGACCTGGCCCCGCTCGACGGCGCCGCCGATCGCCGCCTCGACGAGGCTCGCGTGGTGGCGCAGCTCGGCGGCCGCCTGGCTGCGGAGGAACTGGTGCCGCGTCGTGTGGATGACCGCCCCGTAGAGCGCGACGGCCAGGACGATCGGCACGAGGAGCATGAGCCACAGCTGGAGCGTCAGCCCCATGGTGGTCCGCCCCTCTCGGCTGCGCGCGTTCATGCGATCCATTGTCTCAGATGCGACACGATGTCGCACGTCACCGGTCCTCGCACGTGCCGTCGCGGCAGAGCTGGTCGGATCGGCAGTCGCGCGCGTCCCGGCACCGGAGCACGCAGCGCCCGTCGGCGCACTCGTTCCCTGCGCCGCAGATCGCGCTGGAGAGGCACTCCACGCATGTCGCGCTGATGCAGTACCGGAGATCCTCGTCGCGGCGCCGGCACTCGGCATCCCTGGAACAGGGCGCGTTCTGTGGGTCCGGCGCGCATCCCGCGGCCAGAGGTGCGGCGATCGCGGCGATCGCGCCGATCGCGGCGAGGAGCGCGATGGGGCGGGGGAGCGGTGCGGAGCGAGTCCTTGTCGTCATGCGCCGGCGGGCAGCAACTCCCAAGCCACGTGGGCACGGATGCTGCTCCACCACGGGCAGGCTGCGCTCGCGCGAGGGTCGCGGCGCGCAAGGCGTGCAAGGAACACCCGCGCGGGCGCCCGCGCTCCATCCGCGTCCGCGCTCGGATCGCGGCGGGCGCCGGCGCTCGCGCGGACACTCGATCTGGAAGACGACGTTGATCCCGGAAGTCCTCATCAAGCGAGCTTTCCCGGCGCTCCTCGGCGGGATGATCATGACGGCCGCATACCAGCAGGCCTCCGGGATCTCGCACCTCGTCGAGGAAGCGTGGCTCTCCGGGCTGCCGGCGGCGCGGTCGGAGCCGCTGCCGCCGCCGCCCGTCCTTGCGCCCAGCGATCACGCGACCAGCGCGGCGGCGATCCTCGCGCGGAACCCGTTCGACTCGAGGACTGGGCCCCTCACGCCGAGGCCCGCGCGCGAGGAGGCGGACGAGGACCCCGCGGCATTCGGCGATCCGCTCCTGGATCCGACCTGCGAGGACGCGCGCGTGCTGCTCATCGCCGCCTCGGAGGATCCCACCTGGTCGTTCGCCACGATCGCGGTGGGGCGAGGGGAGCCGCTCCTCCGCCGGGCGGGCGATGCGGTCGAGGGCCGCTCGGTCCTCGCGATCGGCTGGGATCGCGTGTGGCTGGCCGAGCCGGGGGCGCGCTGCCAGGTCCGCATCGGCGACAACCGGCGCGCGCCGGCGCCGCCTGCGCCCCGCGCCGCGCCGAAGCCGCCGAAGCGCGGCGCGCTCCCGCCGGAGATCGCGTCGAAGATCCGGAAGGTGAGCGACACCGAGTTCATCGTCGACCGGACGGCGATCGATCTCGTCCTGGAGAAGCAAGGCGAGCTCATGCGCTCTGCGCGGATCGTCCCCGCCCGCGAGGGAGAGCGGGTGATCGGCGTCCGCCTCGCGCGCGTCGGGGCCGGCTCGCTCTTGACCGCGGTCGGCCTGCGCAAGGGGGACACCCTGCGGTCGATCAACGGCTTCGATCTGACGGACCCGCAGAGCGCCCTCCAGGCCTACGCCCGGTTGCGCTCGGCGGACAACCTCGCGATCGCCGTCCAGCGCGGCGGAAAGGACATGACGATCGACCTCCGGATCCGGTGAGCCTGCGCTTACAGGTCCATGACCTCGACGTGATCCGACGCGGAGGCTCCCTCCGTGATGCGCAAGAGGCCGTCGAGCAGGTGGCCGAAGACGTCGTCGAGGCTGTCGCCGGGCGGCGTACCGAGCAGCGGCACCGAGTCGCCCCAGTCCTTGACGAGCATCGTCTCGCGCTCCGGCGGCGGCCAGCGCAGGCTGAGGACCGCGCGCGTCCGGCCGCTGATCGCCAGCGCGTCGAGCGGGCGGCCCGCGAGCGCGGCCCGCGCCCGCCGGAGCTCGTCGTGGAGCTTTTGCGCCGGGAGCACCACGCGCTGCCCGCCCAGCGCCCCGGCCGCGCCGTGGACCGCCGCGAACTCCGCGCTCGGACACCCGTCTTCGAGGTGGTGCTGGATGCTGTCCCGCATGAGCGCGTACACGATCCAGCGCTGCTCGATCCACCCCTTGGGTCCAGAGAAGGACAGGCTCATGACCGGATTCTTAGCGCGCTCATTGTTTGAGATCAAACCGATTCCCGCGGCGGACGCTCGGCTCCTCACCTGGCCTTGTTGGGCCTTGTTTCCTCGGGGCTCCGCCCGCGCCGCGCCTTGATGTCCGCTTCGCGGCCGCCCTCGACGCTCCTCGCCCCAGGGCGCCTGAGCTAGGATGGGGAGCGGATGGACCAGCGCATGTCGACATCCCCCGACGGAGCCAGCCACCGTTGAGCACGCCGGCGAGGTTGAGCGGTACGGTGTTCGTTTCGGAGACGCGCATGCTCTACGTGGGCCCCCTCGTCGCCACGGAGCGTCACGCGCATCACGCGGCCCAGGTCGTCGTCGCGCCACAGGGGCTGTGCATCGAGGACGGCGCCGACGGACGCATTCACACCGGCGCCGCCGTCATTCCCCCGCGCCTGCCCCATCGACACGGCGCGTCTGCGCACGCTGCGCTCCTGTTCCTCGACGGGGACGACCTGGCGAGCCGAGCGCTCTCTCGTGACGCCGAGCCCCGGTGCGAGACGTGGGGCCGCGACACGCTCGACGTGTGCGTCCCTCGCGATCCCACGCCGGAGATGGCGCGCGCCCTCATGGCCTCGATCCTCTCCGCCGTCGACCTGCGTCAGCCGCCGGAGCCGCGACACCCGGCGGCCCGCCGGATGTGCGCTTACCTCGATGGCTCCGACTCGGTCGATCTCGCGCGCCTCTCGCACGAGGCCGGGCTCTCGCCGCGGCAGATGCGTCACGCATTCGCGCGCGACGTCGGGCTCCCGATGCGCGCGTATCTGCGGTGGAAGCGCCTGCGCCGCGCCATCGCCGCGGTGGAGGGGGGAGCGAGCCTGAGCGCCGCCGCGGCCGCCGCCGGGTTCGCGGACAGCGCCCACCTGAGCCGCGTGTTCCGGGAGCAGTTCGGCATGACGCCGACGCAGGGGCTGAGCTCGATCACGTGGCGGACGCTCGACTGACGAGGAACTCGGGGAACCCGTCCCTCCGGCGCGGCATCCCGCACTGGACCATGATGGCGTCCACGTTTCCGCGGTGATGGGTCGTGTGGGTGACCACGTGGAGGATCATCGTGGCGGCGGTCATCGGCACGACCTTCCCGTCGGTGAAGCGCACGTCGCGAGGTCGTGCGAGCTCCTCCGGTCCGAGCGACGCCGCGAACTCCACATACCAGCGGTCGATGGTCTCGGATCCGCGATCGAGCTCCTCGAGCCCAGGGAGGACAGCGCTCTGTGTGGACTCGTAGCCGTGCGAGACCCCCTGGAGGTGGGCCTGGAAGATGCGGCTGACGACGTGGATGTGGTCGAGGACCCGCAAGATCAGGTCTGCGCCCTTCTGCGGCGCGAAAGCATCGACGTCTCGCAGGGCGGCGAAGAGCTGTCGGTTGGCCCACGCGGCGTGAGCGACCAGCGTTTGGAGTGGCTGCATCGGACGGTTCATACGTCCGAGCGTAGGCAGCGAGCGGGCCGCGCGCTTGAACGCAACGGCGGGCTCGGCGCCAGGTCGGGCCGCGCGCGCCAGCGACCTCGCGAACCGGCAGCCCGCCGGCCGGCACCCCCCGGCGCAGCTGCGGGGGCCCGCAGCCGGGCGTCGCGTGGGATCAGCCCGCGCGGTGCTGGGTACCCTCGCCGGGCGTGATGAAGATCATCACGCTCGGCGCGCGCACGATCTGCCCGTGCCAGACGCCGCGGGGCACGATGCACGCGCCCTGATCGCGCAGCTCGATCACGCGCTCGCCGAGCTCGTCTTCCAGCACGACGTCGACCGCGCCGGAGAGCAGGATCAGGACCTCGTCGCCGCGGGGATGGACCTCGCGGTGATCGGGGCTCTTGTCCATGTGAAAGAGGCCCACCATGCGGCCGGCGTGCAGCTCCTCGCGCTCGCCGATCTTCGCCCAGAACTCGGCGTCCACGGGGATCGGCTTCGCGGCGCCGCCGTCGAGGAGCTGCAGGTACGTGTCGGAGAGATGAAAAGCGTGGCTGTCGTGTCGGGTCATGCGCCCACCATGAGCCCTCGCGCGCGCCGGTGATTGTAGATTTTTTTCCGAGCGTCTCGGCGCGCTCCCCCGCCTCGGCCTGCCCAGGGGCTCCCCAGAGTTGACGCAGGCCGCATGGCGCTCTGCGTCGGTGGGAAGGATGTTGCCTCTGGCCTGCTGGGGCGGGGATTCTCCCAGCCATGGAACGCAGACAAATCAAGAAGGTTGGCGTGATCGGCGGCGGTGCAATGGGGTGCGGCATCGCGCTCGAGTTCGCCACCGCCGGTCGGCAGGTGACGCTCTACAACACGCGCCCTGAGAGCAGCGCCCGCGCGCTGGCGCGCATGGATCGCGATGCGGCGTTGCTGGTGGATACGGGGCTCCTGTCCTCGGTACAGGCTTCCGCCGCGCTCGGGCGCATTCGGAGGACCACCATCCTCGCCGAGGCCGCCGCGGACCAGGACTTCATCATCGAGTCCGTCCCCGAGGACCTCGCCCTCAAGCAGCAGGTCTTCGGGGAGCTCGACCGGCTCGCGTCGCCGGGCACCCTTCTCGCTTCCAACACCACGGCGCTCAGCGTGACGGCGCTGGCCAGGGACTGCTCCCGGCCCGAGCGCGTCCTCTCCGCGCACTACTACCTGCCGGCGCACCTCATCCCGCTCGTGGACGTCGTCCCCGGCGAGAAGACGGCCCCGGAAGCCATCGAGGCGACGCGGCTCCTGCTCGAGGAGGTGGGCAAGGCTCCGGTGGTGTTCGCTCGGGACGTGCCGGGCTCGGTGGGGCCCCGGCTGCAGCAGGCCCTGATCGGCGAGGCGCTCCGGATCGTGCAGGAGGGCGTGGCCACGCCGGAGATGGTGGACCGCGTCCTCACGCAGGGCCTGGGACGGCGCCTCGGCGTCACCGGCGTCTTCGACCGGTTGGACCTCGTGGGGCTGGACCTTGTCGCGGCCATCATGCGCGGCTCCGGCCGCCCGGTGCCTCCGGTCATCGCGCAGAAGGTGGAGCGGGGGGAGCTCGGGCTCAAGACCGGGCAGGGCTTCTACCCGTGGACGCCCGACGCCACCGCCGCCTTCGAGGAGCGCGTGGCGCGCCACCTCATCGCCCAGCTTCGCGACGAGCGCGCCGCGGGCAGGCTGCGTACCCCCTGTCCCGAGATCGCCTGATGACGCCGGACACCGTGCTGCTGGACCTGTCCGTGCTTGCGGGCTTCTTCGGGGACTCGGTGCGGGAGTACGAGTCGAGCACCCCCGAGCGCCCGCCTCGCTGCTGGGCCGTCCTGCTCGGGCGCTTCGTCGAGGATGCGATGTCCGTGGAGCGCGTCCGCTTCGCGCGCAACATCCGCGAGTCCGACGGCGAGGTGCTGAAGGAGTTCCAGTCCACCGTCATTCCCCGCTTCGGCGCCTGCTACGCCAACGGGCGCCGCGGCTTCTGGTGCGAGCCCAAGGATCTCCTGCGCATCACCCGCGAGGCCGAGGCCGAGGGGCAGGAGGTGCTCGGTTCCATCCACCTGCACCCGGACTGGCACCGCATCGGCCCTCCCCACGAGCGCGGCCTGCGCGTGAGCCAGGAGCCCACCCCCATGGATCGGCACGTCTTCTATCGCTCCGGGTGGCCGCTCAACATGATCCTCTACCTCGAGCGGCGCAGGGGACGGCTCCATCACTCGCTCGGGGCCTGGGCTCCGCCGCTCGAGCCCGAGTCCGGGGCGCCGTGCCGCCCCCTGTCCCTCCGCCTCGCCGTCGCCGGGCGCTGAGCGGCTCGGATCGTTCATCCCGTCGCACCACGCGCGGGGGATCCCCCGGCTACCTACGCGCACATCACCCGATGGCCATGACCATGGAGACCCGCCGGTTGGAGGCCGGGGACCGCGACGGTCCCGCCGGCAAAGGTGCGCTTGAGCGACAGCCGCACCAAGCCGTCCTGTTGCAGCGCGAGAGTGCGCGTGCCGGCGTGCGAAGAAGTGCTCGTGGTCACCTGGGCGAACAGAAGCGTTGGCTCCGGTAGAAGAACGACGTACAATGCTGCGCTCATGTCAACGTTCGGATCGAGACAGGAGGCCTCGCAGCGTCCCTGCAAAGCATCCGTGGAGGGCGGGAGGCTTTGCGCCGCCGTTCCGCGGCGCGCGGCGAGCTCCTGCGCGATGAGCCGCAGGCCATGACGCGTAGGCGCCCGACAATCGCCCTGTTGATCGACAACATGGCGGGCGACTACCAGTCGGAGGTGCGGTCCGGCATCGAGCGCGCCGCCGAGGCGCACGGCGTCAACCTCCTGATCGTGTTCGCGTTCGGAGATCTGATCCCCCTGCACGGGTCGACCGACGCCGCCAGGAGGAGCCTCTACCACATCATCAATTCGGAGCTCGTCGACGGCATCATCGTCGCTTCGTCGACCCTTTGCCATCTCGTCGGTATCGACGCCATGCGGGAGTTCTGTCGGTCTTACGCGTCGTTGCCGCTCTGCAGCATCGGGATGGCGATAGACGATATCCCGAGCCTCATGGTCGACAACGCCCTCGGGACCGAGATCTCGGTCCTGCACCTGGTCGGCGAGCACGGCTGCAGGAGGATCGCGTATATTAGTGGTCCTACTAGCAATGAAGAGGCGCTCCTCCGCGCCGGCGGTTACCGGAGGGCGCTCGCGGCGCGCTCCATTGCTTACGATGAACGCCTCTTCATGTCCGGCGCGTTCACGGTGGGCAGCGGGCGCGCCGCGATCTGCGAGCTCCTCGATCGTGGGGTCGATTTCGACGCCATCGTCGCCGCCAACGACTGGATGGCGCTCGGCGCGATCGAGCTGCTCAAGGAGCGGGGCATCGACGTGCCCGGCGACGTCCTGGTGTGCGGCTTCGACGACATCCGCACGGCGCGCTTCACCAAGCCGTCGCTCTCCACCGTTCGCCAGCCCACCAAGGAACTCGGGGGGCTCGCCGTGGAGACGGTCCTCCAGATGATCGAGGGCGAGCCTGTCCCGGTGCTCCGGCTGGTGGGCGTAGAGCTGACGCGGCGCGTGTCCTGCGGCTGCGGGCGCCAGGCGGGCCCCTTGCTTCTCCCTCCGGGGGCCGCCGCGTGGAGCGGTCCGAGCTCGCTCGCCGGCCAGCGGGCGTCGCTGGAGCGCGCGCTCGCGCAGGCGGTCACGATCTCGGCCCGCTCGCTCGATGGATGGGCGGACAGGCTGCTCTCGGCGCTGGAAGAAGAGCTCGCCGGCGACAGGGGCCGTTTCCTGCGTGGGCTCGAGGAGCTCCTCGACGCGGCCCGGCGCGAGGGGGTTCTCCTCGAGCAGTTCCAGTCCGTGATCTCGCTCCTGCGCGCGCGGCTCCAGAGGGCGTCGGAGCAGGGCGGCGACGCCGCTCTGAACGAGACGCTGGAGCAGATCTGGCACGCTTCCCGGATCGCCATCGGAAGCGCGTCCGTGCATGTCGAGGGGGAGCAGCGGCTCAAGGTGGAGCTCGCCGCGATCGACGTCAACTATGGGATGAGGCACTTCTCCACGTGCCTGAACCTGCCGATGCTCCGGTCCACGCTGGCGGCGGATCTGCCGAAGCTCCAGTTCTCGCGCGTCGCCGTGTCGCTCTTCGACGACGCGCAGCGCTCCACCATGAGCCTGTTCTTCTGGATGGAGGACGGCCGCGAGGTGGAGGTGCCGCCCGTGAGCTTCCCGGCGCACCTCCTCGCGCCCCCGGGGTTCCTGAGCGACGATGAGCGCTGGAGCGTGATCATGTTCCCGATCGCATTCGGCGGGATCGAGAAGTTCGGCCTCGCGGTGGTCGACGGCCAGCCGAACGAGATGATTTACGACGCGTTGCGCCTCCAGCTCGGCTCGGCGATGAAGGCGGCGGCGCTGCACCGGGAGGTGGTGCGGCAGGTGGAGCTGCGCGAGCGGATCGAGCAGGAGAAGGTCCGCGAGGAGAGCCGCGTCGCGGCGCGCATCCAGACGACGCTGGTGCCGGAGCAGCTCTCGGTCGAGGGGCTCGAGCTCTGCGCGACGATGAAGCCGGCCGCCGCGGTCGGCGGCGATTACTACGATGTGATCGCGACGCCGGACGGGGGCTGGATCGGGATCGGCGACGTGGCGGGGCACGGGCTCGCGGCGGGGCTCATCATGCTGATGATCCAGAGCATGGTGTCGGTGATGGCGTCGAGCCCCGCGGCGGAGGGCCCGCGCGGGATCGTGTGCGCGGTCAACCGGGCGGTGTACAAGAACGTCCGCGACCGCCTGAAGCGGGACGAGCACGCGACGCTCCTGCTCATGCGGTACACGCGCGACGGCCGCGTGACGTTCGCCGGCGCGCACGAGGACATCCTCGTCTGCTCGCCGCGCACGAGGCGCTGCGCGACGATGCCGACGAGCGGGGTGTTCATCGGCGTGCTGCCCGAGATCGGCGCGATGACGCCGGAGGCCGAGCTCGTGCTGGAGGACGGAGACGTCCTCGTGCTCTACAGCGACGGCGTGACCGAGGCGCGCAACGAGCATCACGAGCAGTTCGGGCTGGACCGGCTCTGCGCCACCGTCGAAGCGGCCCAGTCCGCGCCCGTGGAGGTGATCCGCGATCGCATCCTCGGGGAGGTCGAGGGCTGGTGCCCGAGCCTGGACGACGACGTCACGATCCTTGTGGCGCGGTACCGCAAGCCCGGGTAGCCGCTGACGGCAGCGCTCCGGCCGCACGACGGCGCGCCGGCGTCACCGCACCGTGATGTCGGGTCTGGGGGGCTCCCTCATGCCGTCGCCGATGTGGAAGCTCGTGTGCGGCGGCTGGTTGTAGGTCGCGTTTTGCGCCGACACGTTGGCGCGGTACTGCGGATCGTGCATCAGCGTGTAGATGCGGCGTCTGGTGATCTGATCGGTGGTGTAGATGCGCAGGCTGTCGCCGCACAGGAACACGACCTCCTCGCGCCAGTCGCCGAACAGATCCGCGCTGAGCGTCGGCACCGACTTGCTGCCGTTGATCGAGGTGCAGCCGCTCGCGGTGAAGCCCCGGCCTTCGCCGTCGAAGTTCGTGACGGTGTTGCCGTCGAGCAGCTCGCGGCTCTCGTCGCCGTCCCACCAGATCAGGAAGTTCACCTGGCGGGGACGGGAGCCGATGTTGCGACCGCTCTCCGCGCTGAACAGGCCGGCGGTGTTGGTCCAGGCCTCACCTCCGGGGTTATCGGGCGAAATGTCGTCGGCAGCGCCGCGCCCCGGTCCCTCGCCGTCGCTGTTCGGGCCGCGCCACAGGACCTCGCAGGTCTCCGCATCTCGAAGGAAGTAGGAGGGCACGCCGTCCGCTTCGGTCGGCTGAAACACCTCGAGCCCGGGGCGTGAGGGGACCAGGTCGGCGACGTGAATCGCGTCGCCGTGTCCGTAGAAGTCGACGGCGCACTTGCCCTTGCCGTCGGGACCGATCGTCGCGGCGCCAGGGATGATCTCCTGCCTCAGGTCGCCGTCCGTGTCCGCCGCCATGACGCTGTGAACGCCCTTGCCGGCGAAGGCGCCGTTGCCGTTCGCTGACGAGTCGAAGCTCCACATCAGGCTCAGCCGGCCCTCGCGGTAATTGTAGGCTCCGAACGTCGTCCGCGCGTAGTAGCCCCGCTGCATGACGACGCTCGGTCGGCCCGAGTCATCGAGGAACGCCAGCGTGGCGTTGTAGCGATCCGAGCGGTTGCCGTTGTTGTCGCCGAAGCTGCCGCTCGTGATGGGGGCGTGGTACTGGATGGTCGCGAGCTCCGCGCCGTCGACGCCGCTGAAGACCGTGAGATACTCCGGCCCGCTCAAGATCTTGCCCGCCCCGTTGCGGTAGTCGCGCGCGTCGTCGTCGTCGGCGGCGGGACCGGTGTGCAGGAACGCTCCCTTCCCATCGCGCGTGCCGGGCGCGGTCTTGACGGCGATCTCGGCGCGGCCATCGCCATCCAGGTCGTACACGACGAAGGGCGTGGTGTGCTCGCTCTCGCGGATGTTGATGCCCAGGTCGATGCGCCACAAGAAGGTGCCGTCGGTGTCGTAGGCCGCGAGCTTGGGCTGGCCGGTGCGGCCGTCCTGCGACGGATCGCGCGGGTTGTTCTGCTCTTTGACCACGAGCTCGTAGTCGCCGTCGCCGTCGAGATCGCCGGGAGAGGCGTCGCCGGCTTCGTAATCGTCGGGCGTTTTGAGCGGGATGGTCAGATAGTTTCGCTCCCACGTGGGCGTGCCCGCGTTCCCGCCGCGCGTGTTGGCCGAGTCGCCCTGCTCGGCGCCGTCGATCACGGCGCGGACGGTGTACTTCGCGCCTCCGGGGGCCCCCGCGTCGAAGTAGTTGGTCGAGTCGGTGATGGGCGCGTCGTTCACCTTGGCGCCGTCACGGTAGACGTTGAACCCGATCTCGGGATCCTCGTAGCCCATCAACCGCCAGCCGATGAAGTTGCCTTCGCCCGAGCGCACGGCCACCACGCCGCGGCACAGGTTCTCCAGCGCGACGTGGCCAGTCGCGGCGGTCGGCGTCACCCCGCAGATCGACTCGCCTGGGCTGTCGGTACCGCCCGTGCCGGCGCCTCCGCCGCCCGACGCGCCGCTGGACGTCTGCCCCGCGGCGCTGCTGGACGTCTGCCCCGCGGCGCTGCTGGACGTCTGCCCCGACGCGCCGCTGGACGTCTGCCCCGACGCGCCGCTGGATGTCTGTCCCGACGCGCTGCCTGCGCTCGGAGCGCCGCCGGAGCCGTCATCGCCCGACTCGGACCCGCTGCACGCACCCAGGGCTCCCGCCATGACCAGGGTCATGGTCCCATAAGCAATAGCTCTCATTCTAGTACTCGCCTTTCAAGCCAATCGAAAACGAGCCGAGCGCCGGCGCCGGCGTCGCCGGACGTGGCGCGCGTGAGCTGGTCGCGGATCACTCCGCGACCGAGGGCCCGCTGAGCCGCCGCTACGGAACGTCCGAGATCACCGTTTCCAGAGCTCGACGGGGTTGTGGGATGAGGTGCTGGCTTTCGGTCACCACTCGGAGGCGTCCACTCAACTTTTTTTGCGGCGCATCCCGGACGAGCCGCGGGAGTGGAATTTTGTAGCCGAGCGGGATAGTCCAGGAGACGAGGCGAGCACGGCTGCCATCGGACCGCGCCTGGCGCTGTCCCCTCCACGGCCAGTCGAGGCGCGCAACCTCCTCGGCCTGCTCCGGCTGCTCAGGCCCGGGAGCGCATCGTCCTCTCGCGGTCGGCGAGGGCGAGCAGGTCACGGAGGTCGCCGCCTATCCGGGCGTGCCCGCCGTGAGCACGATGTGGCACACGGTCAGCTTCGGTACCGTATACATCAACGAGTTGTTGGTGATGCTGGTGATGGCGGGCTTCTCCGTGATCCCGGGGCCGCTGCTGTCGAACGCCCACACCCTCGCCGACGTGTAGACGGCCCCGCCGCCGAGGTGGACGACCGCGTTCATGTCATGCTCGAAGTTCTTGTTGATCACGATCAAGCGGAGGTTTCCGTCGCCGTCCTCGTCGACGGAGGCATAGACGGAGCTGTTGTCGATGTCCGACGTCTCCGCCTTCACCGCCGTGTCGCCGTAGCGGGAGCCGTTCCCGTCGTAATTGTTGAAGAGCCTGAACGCCGCGGTGACGTACGGCGCCCCGTCCGCGTCGTTGCCCATCTTCCAGAACGCGCCCAGGTAGACCCCGAGCTTCCCGAAGATGCCCAGCACGTCCGCCATCGCGATGCCGCCGGAGATGTGGTTCTCTCCCCCGTAGTTGTACTCCGAGAAGGCCAGCTTCGTGCCCGCGTTGTGCTTGGCGATGGATCGCTGGAGCCTCGGGATCAGCGGCAAGAAGGAGCTGAAGTGGTCCGAAACCCAGCTGTTCTCCCAGTAGCTCGGGTCCCACAGGGATCTCGGCGCCTGGACGCGGGCCTTGTTCGCCTCCTGGTTGTCGTTGCCAGCCCGCAGGATCTTCTGGCCGCCGGCGACGGCCTCCGTGTACCAGTGGAGGTCCAGGACGTCCAGCAGCCGTCTCCCTTCCTTCGCAGACTCGATCCGCAGGTTGTCCAGGTAGTAGTCGATGTACCAGTCATAATTCGACTTCACGGCGCCCCAGTCGATCGCGGACTGCATGTCGTAGTACTCGCTGAACCCGTACGAGGCGGGGCCGAAGATCTTCGCGTGCGGATCGACCCGCTTCACCGCCCTGGCGAGATCGGCGGACTTGGTCATCACCTCGGCGCAGGTCGCCTTTTCGCGGTGCATGCGCGGATGGCTGTCCGCCCACAAGCCCGGCTCGTTGTCGATGCTGTATGCGCCGATCCCGGTCGGAGTCGACGCGTCGCCGAACCTGTTCACGAGGAAGTTGACGAACTCATCCATGAAGACGGCGCCGTCGCTCGGGTCAGGCACGAGGCTGAAGGGAGCGCCCTTGGACGCCTTCACCTCGACCCACCTGGAGGACGGGGCCGCGAGCGTCTCGGGCACGGACCCATCCTTGTCCTTGGCCACGTATCCCGCCGTCTGCAGCGTCAGGAGCGTTCCGGCGCCCATCGACAAGGATCTCTCGTGGTAGGCGGTCGCCGCGATCCCCGGGATGTCGAACTTCTCGCTCTCCGACATCGGGATGCCGCCGTAGAACCAAGGAACATAGTCGTCGCTGGTGTGATGCCAGTCGACCCCTGCGTTCGACGCGTTGTTCTCCCAGTTGTATGTGGACAGCCGGTTGCCCCCCATCCTCCTCACCGTCCAGCGTTCGGCTCCGGTGAGGTCGGAGTTGGTCCCGTAGATGTAGGGGCTGATCGGCGCCCGCTCCGCGGAGGTGTCGACGGCGAAGCTGACGTCGAACGTCCCCGTGGGCGTGTACGGCGTGTTCACCCGTACCGTCCCGCTCCAGGGGCCCGGCGTCCCGCCGTCCTTCGCTCGCACCCTGTACCTGTGCTGGGTGCGCTGGCCTAGCCCGGAGTGGACGTACGATGTGCTCATCCCCACGTCGACGACGGCCCCGTCGACCTCGACGTCGTACCCGGTAATGCTCTCCTGCAGCTCGCTCCACGTCAGGGTGATCGAGCCCTCCGCGGGCCGAGCCCTCACGTTGACGGGCGCGGGCAAGACCTGCTCGCCGGTCGTCTTCAGGCTTACGGGGGAGCTCCACACGCTCACCTTGCCGTCCTTGCGGGTCCTCACCCTGTAGGTGTGGAGCGTGCCCGGGTTGAGCCACGGGTCGAGATACGATGTGTCCGTCAGACCGGCGACGACCCTCCCGTTCGCCTCCACGTCGTAGCCGGCGGCCCCCGCGACGGGCTCCCATGTCAACGTGATGGAGGTGTCGGCGGCGTTCGCCCTGATGGACGCCGGGAACGGCGGACGATCGAGCAGCGGGGGCTCCACCCCCCAGGTCAAGGCCCCCGAGACGTACCCGGTGGTCTTCGGGCTGTCGATGAACTCGTTCGAGTTCGTGAACGAGTAGTCGTTGGTCTGGTCGAACGGCGCGCCCCAAGGGCTCCGGTTGAACCACGTGTGCACGCCGACCTTCGCCCCAGGCGACAGGACGCCTGCCGTGTCGGTGAACCCGATCTCCAGGTAGTGGTCGGCCTGCTCCGAGGGGACGGGCATCTTGGCGAAGGTGGCGATCACCTTCGCCTTGGACAGCGTGGACCAGAAGTCGATCGCGAGCGTCGTCTCCTCGTCGATCGTGAAGTAGTATCGGACCTTGATGTCCTTGAGGTCGATCGGGTCCTCGCCCGTGTTGTAGATCTCGAAGCTCGGGCTCGGCTGGCCCGTGGTGAGGCTCGTGCCCGTCTTCACGCTGGCCTTGAGGGCGGCGGCCGGCGCGGTGTCGGGCAGGACCTTGAGCTGACCGGCGGAGGCGTTGAAGTGGTAGCGCTCCGTCCGGTCGGCGTTGTACACGCCGACCTCCACCAGGTACGTGCCGATGGGCGCGCCCGCCGGCGCGGACCAGGGCGCCATGAGGTGCTTGGGCGTCGCCGCCTCGAAGGCGTCGCCGGAAGAGCGGACCGGCACCTTGATGCCGTCGGGTCGAATCAGCGCGATCTCCGTGCGCGCGCTCACGCTGACGCTGGACGTCAGCGCGACGTCGATGGTCACCGCGCCGCCTGGCGCGATCCTGGTCGGGGTCACAGCCGCCGTGCTGGCGAAGTTCGGGATCTGGGGGTTTGCGCTCACGGCGAAGGTGGTGATGCCGGCATACCACTGGTACATGCCGCTCCATTCCGCGCCGAAGACCCCGAGGCTCACCGAATACACGCCCTGCGGGAGGCTGGCGGGGACGCTCCAGGAGAACGGCACGTTCTTGGGCACGCCGGCGCTCACGCCGACCTTGTCGATCGTCGTTTCGTGCACCTTGGTGAGGGAGGCGTCGAAGATCTGCAAGAGGAACAGCAGGGGTCTGGTCTCCGACGCGGTGACGTTCACGTTCAGGATCACGCTGGCGCCAGGGGCCACGGTCGATGGAGTGGCTTGCACGAATGTGTCGAGCTGCATGATGAGACGCTCCTCTCTCGATGGGCAGGGATTGGGGTGTTCGCTGGCCCGCCGCCCTCCCACCGCGCGGAGAGATTTCAGGCCCAGCCGCGGGCTGGGGTGGAGCCCCGCCGGATCCATCCGCGAGGTGAGGGAGGGTGTCCTGACGTCGAAGCGTCGTTCTCCGCCGGCAGGCTGACCTTCGGGCTGCGAGCCACCCGTGCCCTAGGCAAGCGGAGTACCAGCGCCTCGAGCTCGCGAGAGCGCTGGATCGCCGGCGCCGAGGCCGCGTGGACCACGGGAGCAGCGGCGGATCGCTCCGCTGGAGCGGACCTCACGCAGCGGGCGAAGTCCGCTCTGCCGGACTCGGTCCGCAAGAGCGGACTCCGCGCGTTCGCCCCCCGCTCCCTGCGCGCCCACGGCCCTGGAGCGGCGCCGCCCTCCACGTGAGCTGGGTTGGGTCCGCACGTGCTCTCGCGCCGATGGTAGGCGAAGCGCGCGGCGCGCTGTCGGCGCTCTCCGTAGACGATGGCCGCTCCACCGCCAGTGAATGTACATGGGCGCCCGCGCATGGTGTCATGACGGCGACGGGCCGCTCCCCAGGGCGGCCCCTGGAAGGAGACGCTCATGGCCGAGCCGTTCCCGGGCCGCGAGGCGGAGCGCCGGATGCCCCGCTTCGCAGGGATCTGGACGACGACATTCGGGACGCTGACCATTGCGCAGAGCGGCAGCGCTTTCCGCGGCACGTACACGCACAAGGGCGGCCACGTCGAGGGCGCGCTCGAGGACGGCGTGGCCCGGGGCCGGTGGTTCGAGCCCGATCACGGCAAGGAAGGCTCGTTCGAGCTCACCGTGGATGACAGCGGCAATACGTTCGCTGGCTCCTGGAGATACGCGGGCTCGGCGGGCTGGGACGGGCCATGGACCGGCGTGCGGCTCGAGCTCCCCTCCGAGGCGGAGGGCGGCAATCCGGGCGGATGGAACAGCTATCCGGAAGGCCCGCTCCTCGCAGGCCCGATGGTCGGCGAGGTCTCCGAGACGGAGGCGCGCATCTGGATCCAGGCGAGGGACACCTCGCCGCTCTCGATCTCGTTGCTCTCCGACGACGGCGAGGAGATCGGCGCCGCGCTCTCGCCCGCGCGAGCCGAGTGGCTCTGCGCCGCCTTCCACGTCACGGGCCTGCGCCCTGGCCAGCGCTACCGCTACGAGATCTCGAGCGAGAACGGCCTCACCGCTCGCCATGAGCTCCGCACCGCGCCCGAGCGGGGCGCGCACAGGCTCAAGATCGCCTACGGCTCGTGCTTCTGGGACTATCCGAACGCGCGGCTCACCATCTTCGACGCCATCGCGCGCGAGCGCCCCGATGTCTTCTTGATGATCGGCGACACGTCCTACTGCGCCGAGCTCGACGCTCGCTCCGAGCACACGCTGATGCTCACGCACCTCCGGCACCGCAACAGCGATGCGATCCGGAGGCTCTTGGCCGAGGTCCCCGTGCTCGGCATCTGGGACGACCACGACTTCGGCCCGAACGACGCGGACGGCCGCTACGAGGGCAAGGGCACCTCGCTGCGCGCGTTTCAGCGCTGCTGGGCGCAGGCCCGCTTCGGGCTGCCCGACGTCCCCGGGGTCTTCTCCTCCGTCCGGATGGGCCCTGCCGAGGTCTTCCTCCCGGACTCGCGGTACCACAAGCGCGTCTCCGGGGCGGAGATCCTCGGTCGCGCCCAGCTCCATTGGCTGCTCACAGGCCTCCGCGAGAGCGCCGCGCCCGTGAAGATCATCGCCTCGCCCACGCAGGTGCTCCCCGAGCACCCCGTCAAAAACGGCTGGGACAGCTTCCGCACCGACACGCCCGGCGAGCTCGAAGAGGTCCTCTCCTTCATCGAATCCAACGACATCCAGGGCGTGGTCTTCGTGAGCGGCGACCTCCACATGGCGAACCTCATCCACGTGCCCGGGCGCGACGTCGGCGGGCGCGCGGGGCCCGAGTTCTGGGAGCTCACGTCGAGTCCCCTCGCGAACGCGCCCTGGAACGAGCCTCAGGTGGGGAGAGGCATCGATCGCTATCTCATCAGCGAGGTGTTCGACCGCACGAACTACGGCGTCGTCGACATCGATCTCGACCGTACCGGCGAGGAGATCGCGCTCATCCTGAAGGGCGAGCACGGCGAGACGTTCCTCCGGCAGCCTCTTGCGCTCGCGGATCTGCGCGCACGTCGCGCCCGGCCTTGACACCCCCCATGCTGGCACGCGGAAGCCGTTGACCGGATGCCCGACTGCTGGGACGTTCGAAGCCGAATGATCACCCCGGATCCGCCCCCCGGCTCTCCCACCGCGCCCGCGCAGCGCCCGCCCGCGGGGCTCGTGCCGCTCGAACGCCCCGGCTTCGGCGCGGGCCTCAAGGCCCTGCTGGGTGGCTACGGCTACCTCTTTCGCACGCCGGACCTGTGGCCGCTCGCGCTCGTCCCTACGGGCATCGCGCTCGTGCTCACGGTCGCGCTCGCGATCGGCGGCGTGAAGCTCGCGCCCTCGCTCGTCGCGCTGATCGTGAAGGAGCCGGGGACGGGGGGGCTCTGGACCGTGCTCATGGCGGCGCTGCGGATCCTCGCGCTCGCGGTGGTGCTCGTGGCCGCCCTCGCCATCTCGTTCGGGCTCGCGAAGCCGCTCTCGGGGCCCGCGCTGGAGCGGATGGTGCGCAGGGCCGAGGCCGATCTCGGGGCGCCCGCGTGGACGGAGGTCGGCTTCTTCGCGGACATGTGGCGCGCGCTCCAGTCGTCGCTCGTGGCGCTCGCCTTCACGCTCCCGATCCTCATCGTCCTCGGCATCGTGGGTTTCCTCTTCGCGCCGGCGAGCGTCGTCGTCGTCCCGCTTCAGCTCGCGGTGACGGCGCTCGCGGGGGCCTGGGACCTCTGCGACTGCCCGCTGTCGATCCGCGGCGTGCCCGTGGCGGCGCGGGTCGATTTCGTGCGCCGGAACCTCGCCGCGGTGATGGGCTTCGCCTTCGGCCTCGCGCTGCTCTCGTTCCTGCCTTGCTCGCTGCTCATCGTGCTCCCGGCCGGCATCCTCGGGGCGGCACGGCTCGTCGTCACGCTGGAGCGGTGGGAGGCCACGAAGCAAGCGCGGCGCTGAGCTCGGCAATCGTCGAGCAGGGCGGCGGCTCAATCGTCGAGCAGGAACGAGCCGAACGTCGGCTCGCCCGCGCGCCGGTAGGTGTTGATGACGACGCCCCGCCCGGTCGCGCGCGTGGCCCTGAGCTCGAAGGCCGTGGGCGCGACGCGCTCGAAGAGGCGCTTGCCGGCGCCGAGCACGACCGGAAACGTGAGCACGTGCAGCTCGTCGACCAGGCGGTGCGAGAGCAGCGTCTGCGCGAGGCCGGCGCTGCCGTGCACTTGCACCTCGCGCTGGTAGCGTTGCTTCAGGCCGGCGACGCCGGCGACGACGTCGCGCTCGATCGTCGCGGGGCCCCAGTCGGCGCGCCCGAGCGCGCGGCTGGCGACGTGCTTGGGCAGCGCGTTCAGGGCGCGGGCGATCGGGTCGGCCGGGTCGGTCACGCGGGGCCAGTGCGACGCGAAGATCTGGTAGGTGCCGCGCCCGAGCAAGAACGCATCGGCGCGCTTGAACACGTCGACCATGAAGGCGCCCAGGTCGTCGTCGAAGTGGGGCCGCACCCAGCCCTCGTAGGTGAAGCCCCCGCTCGGATCTTCACCCGGCCCGCCGGGGGCCTGCATCACACCGTCGAGGGTCACGAACGTCGTCATCGTCAAGATCGCCATGGCTCACGCTCCTCGGGGCGCGGCGGGACGGTCCGCCGCGGCCTCTGTCCCTTCGACCCCGCGAGCCGCCGAGAATCATCGGCCCGACGACGATTTCTTCCCGCCGGCCGGCGCCGGGCTCGGGCGACGCCGGCGCGAGGTCAGCCAGCGGATGGGTCAGGGAAGGGGACCGACCAGACCGAGCGCTGGAGAGAGCCGGCGCGTCGTCCCCGCTCGGTCGTCGCGAGCTCGCACCTCGGACCCTCCCATGTTCATCGCGGGCTCGACACCCGTGCCTCGCGGCGCGATGGCCCGCCATTTGCTGGTGCTGGATCTCGAGACGAGACGATGGGCGTCTCGGACACGACGCGGAATGCGATGCCAGGAGGAGAGACAATGAACTGCTCCGAGCTCATGAAGACCGACGTGGCGTGCTGCAAGGCGGGCGAGCCCGTCGAGCGCGTCGCCGAGCTGATGCAGTCGCGGAACATCGGCTTCGTTCCGATCTGCGGTGATGACGGTTCCGTCATCGGGACCCTCACCGATCGCGATCTCACGATCCGGGTGCTCGCGCAGCACCGTCAGGCCTCGTCGACACGGGCGGAAGACGTCATGACCCGAGAGGTCGTCTGCTGCCGTCCGGACGAGGACGTGGACGTGGCGGCGAGCCTCATGAGCAGCCACAAGAAGTCGAGGATCGTGTGCGTCGACGACCAGAAGCATCCTGTCGGCGTCATCAGCCTGTCGGACATCGCCGACAAGGACGGCGGGGCGAGGTCGTCAGAGCTCTTGAGCTCGATCTCTCAGCGAGAGGCCCGCGCGTAGCGCCCGCCGCTCCGCCCCCGTGCGTCAGGGCGGCCCGCCGCGCGCCGGCGGGCCCGCCCCGCGCGCGGCCCTGCGGGCGCGCGTGCTGGCTCAGAGCGGGACGCCCGGGATCTGCGGGGCGTGCGCGCCGACCTGGGTCAGGAGCCACGCCTGCTGGCGGCGCGTGTTCTCCTCGATCCGGTCGCAGCTCGCCGTGAGGGGGCGGTCGAGCAGCATCATGGCCGTCTTCTTCTTCACGGCGATTCACGGCGGGCTGGTCGGCGTCGCGGCGATGTTGTGGCCGACGTGCAGGACGCCGTCGGCGACATCGACGTCCCGGTAGCTCGACGGCTGCCCGTCGCGGCCGAACGTCTCGCATGCACCGCCTCGATACCGCGCGATCGATCAGACATGCTCGAGCGAACCGCGCCTGACCGCATGTGCCGGAGCTGCGGAGTCAGGAGCGGCATGACCCCGAGCGACCTCGCTGGTCCGGGCGCTGTCGCGTCGACGGTGCGCTCGGTCGAAGCGCGCGTCGCTCGTCGTCCTCATGCGCGCATGCGATCGAGGCGGCGCCTTGGCGCGCCGTATCGCTGTCCCCGGGGATCCGCGATCGGCCGCGCACCTGTCGGTCCACGAGCCCGCGTCGCCCTCCATCGGCGCCCGACGCGCCGCGACACGCCCGCGCGGCGAGGTGCGAGGTGGCCGACGGATCGGCGCGCGCGGCCCTCCGGCGCGCCGGATCGGCTTGCGCGAGGCCGCGCAATATGTTTTGAGTTCAAAGTATTCGCTCAGCCACGCGCGCCCGCGGCGGACCCGCAGCGGGCGTCGCGCCCTGTTCGTTTTCGGCGGCACGCGGCCTCGCGCGAGGCGCGCGGCCCGTCCCGGCGCCGGCGCGCCTCGCGCGCGGCCGACGAGGGCGCGCCGCGCCTCGCGCGCGGCGAGCGGCCTCGTCACCGCGGAGGAGGGGAGCCCCATGGCCCGACTGCTCATCGTCTCGAACCGTCTCCCGATCAGCGTGCGCGTCGACCGCGGCGCGCTCTGCCTCACGCGCTCCTCCGGCGGCCTCGCCGCCGCCATGCGCGGCCCGCACGAGCGCCACTGCGCGGTCTGGATCGGCTGGCCGGGCAGCGTCGCGAGCCTCTCCCCGGAGCAGCGGCAGGACGCCGACGCGGCGCTCGCCGGCATGCGCGCCGTGCCCGTGCACCTCGGCGCCGCCGAGCAGCACCGCTTCTACGACGGCTTCTCGAACGGCGTCCTCTGGCCCCTGTTCCACTACCTGCTCGACAAGGTGAACCTCGACGCCGAGCTCGACTGGGAGGCCTACCAGCGCGTCAACGAGCACTTCGCCGACGTCGTCGCCGCGCAGTACACGCCGGGCGACGCGATCTGGGTGCACGACTACCAGCTGCTGCTCCTCCCGGCGCTCCTCCGGCGGCGCCTCCCCGACGCGCGGATCGGCTTCTTCCTCCACGTCCCGTTCCCGTCCGCCGAGGTCTTCCGCATCCTCCCGTGGCGGGAGCAGATCGTGCGGGGCCTGCTCGGCGCCGACCTGATCGGCTTCCACACGGCCGCCTACCGCAGGAACTTCGCGGCGTCGGCGGCGCACGTGATCGAGGTCGAGCCGGGCGAGGCGGCGATCGAGCACGACGGGCGCAGGGTCGCGCTGGGGGTTCACCCCATCAGCATCGACGCCGCCGAGATCGAGCGGCTCGCGGGCCACCCCGGCGTCCGCGAGGAGGCGGCGCGCATCCGCGCCGAGGCGCGCGGCCGCAAGATCGTGCTCGGGATCGACCGCCTCGACTACACGAAGGGGATCCCGCGCCGCTTGCTCGCGATCGAGCGGTTCCTCGAGCGTGAGCCGGAGCTGCGCGAAGAGGTCCGCTTCCTCCAGCTCGCGGTGCCCACGCGCGAGATGGCCGGCGCGTACGCCGACTTCCGGCGGCTCGTGCACGAGATGGTCGGCCGCATCAACGGGCAGTACGGCACGACGTACGCGACGCCGATCCACTACATGCACCGCTCGCTGCCGTTCGAGCAGGTGGTCGCCCTCTACCTCGCCGCCGACGTGATGCTCGTGACCCCGCTGCGCGACGGCATGAACCTCGTCGCGAAGGAGTACGTCGCCGCGCGGGTCGCCGACGACGGCGCCCTGATCCTGAGCGAGTTCGCGGGCGCGTCCTCCGAGCTCGCGGAGGCGATCTCCGTGAACCCGTACGACATCGGCTCGGTCGCCGCCGCCGTGAAGCAGGCGATCGCCATGCCGCCCGCCGAGCAGCGGCTCCGGATGGCGGCGCTGCGCCGCCGCGTGGCCACGCACGACGTGCACACCTGGGCGCAGTCGTTCCTCGACGATCTCGACCGCGCCTCGTCGGCCGTCCCCGCGGCGTCCCCGCCGTCGCGCCGGGGGATGCCCGAGAGCGTCGTCGAGAGCGTCCGCCGGGCGCCGCAGCGCGTGTGGATCCTCGACTACGACGGCACGCTGGTCCCGTTCGCGCCGGTGCCCGACCTCGCCGCGCCGGACGAGGAGCTGCTCGCGCTGCTCCGGGCGCTGTCCGAGCGCGACCGCGTGCACGTCGTGAGCGGCCGCCGGCGCGCCGACATCGAGCGCTGGCTCGGCGCGCTGCCGCTCCACCTCCACGCCGAGCACGGCTTCTGGTCGCGGCCCAGGGCGAGCGACGACTGGGTCGCGCTCGAGCCGGGCGCCGCCGCCTGGAAGGGCGAGGTGCGGGCGATCCTCGAGGACGTCACCCGGCGCACCCCGGGCAGCTTCATCGAGGAGAAGACGGTGACCCTGGCGTGGCACTACCGCACGGCCGAGCCCGAGCTGGCGAGCCAGCACGTGCGCGAGCTGCGCGCGCGCCTCGAGGAGCGCATCCCGCTGGACGCGCTGGAGCTCCTCGCCGGCGCGAAGGTGCTCGAGGTCCGGCCGCGCGGCGTGCACAAGGGCAGGGTGGTGCCGCTCATCCTGGACGACGTGCCGTCGAGGGCGGCGGTGATCGCGATCGGCGACGACCGCACGGACGAGGACATCTTCGCGGCGCTGCCGCCGTCCGCGTGCACCATCCACGTCGGCAACGCGAGCAGCCGCGCCGCCTACCGGCTGCCCGACGCCGGCGCCGTGCGGCGCCTCCTGCGCTCGGTCCACGGGGGGCAGGACGCGGGCCGCGCGGGGCAGGACGCGGGCCACGCGGGGCAGGACGCGGGCCGCGCGGCGCGTGGCGCCGGGGTCGTGGCTTGACGCACGCCGCGTGGGGGGCGCTCCAGGACCGCATCGCGGCCGCGTTCGGGATCGAGCCCGAGGCGCGCGAGGCCATCGTCCGGAGCATGCTCGAGCGGAGCGCCAAGGGGGCGGCGGGCTACTGGCTCCAGCTCTTCCTCGCCATGGGCATCGCCTCGCTCGGGCTCGTCCTCGGCAGCGGCGCGGTCGTCATCGGCGCGATGCTGATCTCGCCGCTCATGGGGCCCATCGTCGAGCTCGGGATGGGCCTCGCGATCGGCTCGCCGTTCCTGGCGCTGCGCTCCTTCACGCGCGTCGCCTTCAGCGTCGTCATGGTCGTGGCGTGCGCCGCGGCGCTCACCCTGACGCTGCCGTTCTACGAGGTGACGTCGGAGATCGCCGCGCGCACCTCGCCGACCGCGCTCGATCTGCTCATCGCGATCTTCTGCGCGATCGCGGCCGCCTACACCACCGTGCGGCCCGGCTCGGACACGACCTCGACCGCCGCGGGCACGGCCATCGGCATCGCGCTCGTGCCCCCGCTCTGCGTCGTCGGCTACGGGATCGGCACGCGGGTGACGAGCATCGCGAGCGGCGCCGCGCTGCTCTTCACGGCGAACCTCTGCGCGATCCTCCTGTTCGCCATCCTCTGCTTCTTGCTCCTCGGCTACGGCGCCGTCAGCACCGCGGAGCTCGAGCACGCGGAGCTCGCGAAGCAGAAGCCGGGGGCGATCCGCCGGGCGGCGCGCGCGCTGCAGGTCTTCTTCGAGCTCCGCCACGGGTGGATCTTCCGCGTGATGATGCCGCTCGCGCTCCTCGGGGCCGTGTACTTCCCCCTGCGGGAGGCGCTCGCGCGGGTGTCGTGGCAGGTGCGCGTCCGCACGGCGATCGTGCGCATGCTCGACGCGCTGCCGCAGAGCACGGTGCGGTCGAGCGTCACCGTCGACCACGGCAGCGTCGCCGTGCGCCTCGTGCTGCTCGGCCGGGCCGACGAGGCGGAGCGGCTCGAGCGCGATCTGCGCGATCAGATCGCCGTCGTCGCGGGCGTCACCCCGAAGGTCGACGTGATCGCGGTGCTCGACGCGAGCGCGCTGGAGGAGGTGGCGGCGTCGGTCCGGGCGAGCTCGACGCCCATCGACGTGGCGCGCAAGGAGCCGGAGCTCACGCTCGTCCAGAGGGAGCTCGCCGCGTCGCTCGGGGGCGCGTGGCCGCACGCGGCGGGGCCGCTCGTCGCGTGGCGGCTCCGGTTCCCGGACAACGAGCCGGCCGTCGTGGAGGTCGTGCACGTCGGTCCGGCGCTCGGGGCCCCGGCGGCCGACCTGCTCGGGCGCGCGCTCTCTCGGGAGCTCGGCGCGGAGGTGGTGGTCGAGGACCGCGCCATCGCGCCCGAGCCGGTCGTCGCCGAGCCGGAGGGCGGGTGGCCGTGGCTCCACGAGGCCCGGACCGCGCTCGCCTGGGTGGACGACGTGGAGGCGCTGCACGGCTGCGTCGAGGTGCCGCAGAGCCCCGGGGAGAAGCCGAGCGGGGAGGTCGAGGCGGTCCTCGCGGCGCTGCGGTCGCTGCCGGCCCTCCGCTCGGATCGGGTGCACGTCCGCGAAGGGGCGCGGTGGCGGGCGGTCGTCTCGGCCGCGCCGTGCGCGCCGCCGGAGCCCGCGCCGGCCGACGCCGCGGCGGGGGCCGGCGCTCCGGCGGACGCCGGCGCGCGCTGAGGTCCGCGGCGCGGGCGATCGCGCCCCGGGCTGGCCGCTGCGCCGAGCGGAGATGCTTCACGGCGCTCAGGGCGTGGTGGCGGTCGGCGTGTAGTTTGTGCCGGTCTTGTTCGCGCAGAAGCCGAACGAGGTCGTGGCTCCGGGCGCGAGGTTCGCATTCCAACTCAGCGGAGTGATCTGATACTGACCGGCGGAAGCCGCCTGGAAGTTCGCGCTGTGGCTGCTCGTCAGCGTGGATTGATTCATCGCGAGCGACACGGACCAAGTGGAGATCGCAGTCGTGCCGCCGTTGTGAACCGCGACATTCGCGCAATAGCCCGTGTTCCAATTGCTGGTCACGGTGAGCGTCGCGGTCCACGGCGTCGTGCTCGCGCCGCACGGGATCTGGCTCGTCGTCCAGGACGTGTTCGGATCGATGAAACACAGGTCCCAGTTCGAAGGCGGGCCGTTGAAGTCCGTCTCGCTCGGCGGCAAAAGGCTCGTCACGCCGTCGTGAACGAGGCTCGTGTCGATGAAGCCGAGCTGCGGGAACGGCTGATCCTCGAGCGGAGAAAAGTTTTCGACGATCGGGCCCCACCAGCCGCAACCGGTCACACTGCAGTCTTGTTGCGGACCCGTGAACGCGTGCACGTACTCGAGATCCCACTGACTCGTGCAATAATTCCAGAACAAAACGCGGTTCTCCCAGCCGCTCGCGGTGGAGACGGTGGCATTGGCGTAGTACAGCGTCTCGTGGTTCACGCCGGCGCCGTCCGCCATTTGCGTGAGCTGGCAGGTGTTGTCGCTGAAGGGTCGCGTCCAGATCCAGGAGGGCACGGTCTGACCGCCCGCGCACGGATCGGTCGCCGAGCACGACCAGTCGAAAATGCCGATGTGATGCACGCTGGCCTCGCGGTACCAGCCGACGACCTCGACGGTTTTTTCCGTGCGATTCGTGGCCGTCGTGAACAAGTCCGCCGGTACGTCGAAGCCGAGACCGTCCGGATACACGATCATGTGTGTGTAGAGCGTCGATGATTCGGTTACGGGCAGCGCGCCGCTCTTGTAGCTCACGCCCGCGCCGAGCCCGCCCGGCACGTGGTCGGGGACGCTCACGCGCGAGCGCGCCGCGCGCGGCGCGCCGTCCGCCGTGCCGCGCATCGCCTCGAGATTCGGCGGCAGCCGCTCCGGCCTGCGCGCGGCGGCACGCTGCGCCTCAGCGCGGCGATCGGCGATCGGCGCGCACTGCTGCGTCTCCGGATTCTGCAGAAAACCGGCTGCGCAATGCCCGCCGCCCGCGAGCGCATGCGCCTCCGAGACAACGCCCTCCTCGCCGGATGCGTCCGCGCCGCACGCGAGGAGAACCAGCGGTGCCGCGAGGTACAATGAAGAAGAAAACGCCGACATCATCGAAGCCGTGACTCGTTGCATCGTCGCTCCTACTTCGGTCGACACACACACTTTTGGTGAGCTCGCGCGCAGTGAGCAGGTCGACCGAACCCGGGATGTTCGTCTCAGGCTCTCAGCGCCATTAAAGTCTCGGCGCGTAGGCAAACCGAGCCGGATCGCAGCGCGAGGAAGTGTAGCGCAGCAAGCCGAAAGGGTGGGACCGCGAGCGGCTCGTATGCTGCGCATTCCTGGCTCACCGGAGGGCGTGATTCTAATGAAATCGCGTCATAAACCCCATGCAATAGATTCATCTCGCCCAGTTCTCCCGCACGCCAGGCATCAGCGTTTGGCAATGGGCTTGGCCGCCAGTCCAAGTCGTCGATCGGGATCCGGCGGAGCCCGATCGATTTCGGAGCCTTCACGCCGGCTGAGAAAGCACAGTCTAGCGGCGGGCTCGACGTTCGGCCCAAGCTTGCTCGCCCCTCCGGTGCCACCGGCAGCCCGAGCAGCCGACCGATCTGGTGGGGGGTGAAACTACTGCTCCGTCGACGCCTCGGCCTCGGCGGCCGTCCGCGCCGCGCCGAGCGCCGGGGTCGCCGGCAGCGCGAGCCTGCCGACGAGGAGGCCCACCACGGCGGCCACGGCCGAGGCGAGCAGGACGCCGAGCTTGGCGGCGGCGAGCTTCGCGGGGTCGTCGAACGCGAGGCCGGCGATGAAGATCGCCATCGTGAAGCCGATGCCCGCGACGCAGCCCACGACCGCGATCCCGCGCCAGCCGACGCCTCGCGGCAGGGCGCAGACGCCGAGCCGGACCATCGCGAAGCTCGCGAGGAAGATGCCGATCGGCTTGCCGACGACCAGGCCGAGCATGACCCCGAGCAGGATCGTCCCCGAGGCCGCGTGGCCGAGCGAGGAGCCGTCGACGCGGACGCCGGCGTTGGCGAAGGCGAACAGCGGCATGATGCCGTACGCGACCCACGGGTGGAGCGCCGCCTGGAGCCGGACCACGGGCGGCAGCGCCTCGAGCTGGGCCTGCCGGATCCGCCCGAGGGGCTGCAGCAGCTCGTCCGCGCGGTGGTCGTCGCGCTGGACGAGCGCGGAGACCCTGTCCACCGTGTCGCGCGCCGCGGCGAGGAACCCGTGGCTGCCGAACCAGGAGCGCGCCGGCGTGAGCAGCCCGATGACCACGCCGGCGATCGTCGGGTGGACGCCGGCGCGGAGCATGCCCCACCAGAGCACGGCGCCGGGGGCCACGTAGGCGGCGGGCGAGCGGACGCCGAAGCGCTGGAGCAGCCGCACCGCGAGCAGCCCGCCGCCGGCGATGAGCAGCCCGCTCCACGCGACGCCCGACGAGTAGAACAGCGCGATGACGATGATCGCACCGATGTCGTCGATGATCGCGAGCGCGAGCAGGAGCACGCGCAGGGCAGGGGGCACGCGCTTGCCGAGCAGGGCCAGGACGCCCACCGCGAACGCGATGTCGGTCGCCGTGGGGACGCCCCAGCCGTGCCGCGAGGCGGGCGACGTGTTGAGCGACAGGTAGAGGAGCGCGGGCGCCATCATGCCGCCCAGCGCCGCGGCGACCGGCAGCGCCGCGCGCTTGAGATCCGAGAGCTCCCCCTCGTGGATCTCCCGCCGGATCTCGAGGCCGACGACGAAGAAGAAGATCGTCATCAGCCCTTCGTTGATCCAGAAGTGCAGGGGCTGCGTGAACACCAGCGAGCCGGCGCCGATCGTGATCGGGAGATGCCAGAGGTGCTCGTACGCGTCGCCCCACGGCGAGTTCGCCCACGCGAGGGCGACGACCGCCGCGACCAAGAGGACGATCCCGCTGGCGGCCTCGACGTGCAGGAACCGCTCGATCGGGCCGAGGACGCGCTCGGCGATGCGGCGCGCGGGGGCCCAGGTTCCGGGGGCGTGCTGTGACGGGGATCGACTCAAAGGACCGCCAGGGCGCGAGCGGCGTCGCGCGAAGGGGGAAGGCGGCCCGACCGTCCCGTGATGACCTGTCGCGGCGCTCTGCCGCCGCGACACCCGCACGGGAGAATACTCATCCGGGCAACCGAAGCCAGTCAGAACGGGCTCTCCGGGCCTCCTGCGCTCGCCGGCGCGGTCGCGCGCTGCCGCCCGGGGGCGCCGCTCCAGCGCGGCCGCGCGCCGCCGCTCCGGCGTCGCCGGGCGCAGGGCTCCGGCGCGCGGACCGGATTCGAGGCGCAGGGTGGATCGTGAGCTGGCCTCGGCGCATCGTCGGCTCGTGAGGCGATCGATGTCGCCTCGGGGAGGTGATCGATGACGCGAGATGCCCTGGATCGCGCCGCGGTGGCGGCTTTCCTCGCCGCGCGCCACGGCGGTGCCGCCGGCGACGCGGCCATCGAGGTGCGCCCGCTCCCGGGCGGCCTCTGCTCGGAGGTCGCGCTGGTCACCGCGCGGCTGCGCGGCGGCGCGGGGGCGCGCCCGGTCGCGCTCGTGGCCAAGCTCGTGCACGGCGCCGCCGGGCGCGAGGCGGCCGTCTACCGGCGGCTCTCGAGGTCCGTCGCGCGGCGCTTCTCGCCCGAGCTGCTCGGCGCGGAGCGGCTCGGGCGCGGGCGCTGGCTGCTCTACCTCGAGCGGATCGAGCCGGCGCACGCGTGGCCCTGGTCCGACAGCGGGCACACCGCGCAGGTGCTCGAGCGGCTGGCGCGCCTCCACGCGACGGCGAGCGGCGCCTCCCTGCCGGCGTGGGACTACGAGGCCGAGAACCTGGCCGCGGCGCGGGGCACCCTCGCGCTGGCCGAGCGCCTGCCCCGCGGCGAGGTCCCGGCGCTCGCCCGGTCGCTGCCCGCGCTGCGGCGGGTCGTGGCGGCGCTGCCGGCGATGCGCCGCCAGCTCCTCGAGTTCCAGCCGCTCGGCCGCGCGGTGATCCACGGCGACGTGCACCCGGGGAACGTCATGGTCCGCCGGCGCGACGGCGTCGCGGAGCCGGTGCTGCTCGACTGGGCGCGCGCGCGGATCGGCTCGCCGCTGGAGGACGTGAGCTCGTGGCTCCAGGCCCTCGGCTATTGGGAGCCGGAGGCGCGGCGCCGCCACGACACGCTGCTCGCCGGCTACCTCACGGCGCGCGGCCTCGCCCCCGCGCTGACGCGGCCGCTGCGCGACGCCTACTGGTTCGCGGCCGCCTCCAACGCGCTCGCCGGCGCGCTCGGGGTCCACCTCGCGATGGCGTGCCGGGCGAGCGAGCCCTCCGCGGCGCCCGACGCGCGCGCGGCCGCGGCCCGGAACGCGGCGGACTGGCTGCGCGTCATCCGCCGGGCCGACGCGTGCTGGCGCTGACGTGCTCGCGGTCGTCGAAGCGCAAGAGGACGCCGCGCTCGCCCTGCCACGAGAGCGACGTGAGGCTGGCGTTGCCTGGCCGGAACGGCTCCCAGCGCGCGGGCGGGACGCCGTGCAGCGCGCCGACGATCTGGCCGATGACGCCCGCGTGCGTGACCACGAGCGCGCGCTGCCCCGGGTGCGCCGCGGCGATCGCGCCGATCGTCGCGAGGCAGCGCGCGCGGAACTCGCGGTAGCTCTCCCCGCCCGGCCAGCGGAAGTCGTCGTCGTCCTGGCGCAGGTTCGCCTCCCAGAGCGCGGCGTGGCGCGCCTTGACCTCCTCGAGCGGCGCGCCGTCCACGTCGCCGCAGCCGATCTCGCGCAGGCCGTCGTGCGTGCGGACCGGGCCCCACGCGCCGGCCGCGATCCGCGCCGTCTCGAGCGCGCGGCTCAGCGGGCTCGCGTACACGGCGTCGAACGCCGGGCCTCCGGCGAGGCGGCGGCCCAGCGCTTCGGCCTCCTCGCGCCCTCGCGCGTCGAGCGGCGTGTCGGTCCACCCGCTCATCGGCGTCGCGGGACCGCCGCGGTTGCCGGCGGTGCGGCCGTGGCGCACGAGGACCAGGAGACAGGGGCGCATGAGTCGGGGGGAGCGGGGGCGCTCGGCCAGGAGGCTAGTAGCGCGGGTCCGAGATCGCGCCAGACACACCGGTCGATCGCGAGCGATCGCTGGAAACAGGAGCGATTTTCGTAGTTTCCGCTTGCTTCGCCGTCGAGGGCGGCGCCGGTGTGCCCAACGCGGCGCCCTCTTCCGCCGCATCGCCCGCGGCGGCGTCGACGCGCATCGCATCGAGGATCCCGCTGAAGATCTCCGCCTAGCCTAGGAGCGCGAGCATCTCGAACGGGACGGGGGCGATGTCGAGCAAGGCGCGAGACCAGAGCATCACGATGCTAGGACACCGAACGGGTTGAAACCCCGAGAAATGAACCACAGAGGCACAGAGGGCACAGAGTGAGAGAATGAAAAAATCCATTTCTCCTCTCCCCTCTGTGCTCTCTGTGCCTCCGTGGTTCGAATCTCTTCATTCTCGGGCATTTGAACGGGTCGATCACACCGGTCAACGCCGTGATTCGTTTTGTCTCGGACGCAGCCACGTCGAGGCCGCCGTGACGCCGAACCGTCCCGGTTTCCATGCTCCAGGAATCTCATCGGAACGCAACCAACGTCGACCTGCGCTCGCCATTCAAGCCGTCACGCGTTCGTGATCCTGCTTTGTTCGAAATCAGGAAGCGCCTGATGGACCCGGGCGCTTGGGCTCCCCGAATATCGGAGACGGAGGGAGGATCGCACAGAGCCAGCGCGGTGCGCGCGGCCTGCGCCGCCGGCGCTCGCTCACAAGGAGAGCGTGGGCACGGAAGGGGGGTGTCGCGCCCGCCAGCCCGGTCTCACAGGGTCTGTAGAGCCTACACCGATACAATGGTTCGGCCTTCGCCAGCTCGCTGAGGCGTGGCAACGCGCCCCCTCGGCGTTATCACCTCGTGTCATTCACGATCGAAGCCGGTATCGTGGAGATGCGCATGCCGCTCGTGCTCGCTGGGTGACGGCCGGCTGGTCGAGCGATGAGCAGCGGCACAGGCACCGATGGAATCGAGGAGCCGTTTATGCAGAGCACGACAGGGAAAGGCAGTCACGCGAAGCGCGCTCACGGCGGCGCAGACGTCGCCCGCAGCCGCGCGCGGCCGCGTCAGGACGAGAGGCGAAGCCGCACGAGCGCCCGGGCCGGCGGCGAGGAACGGGAGCGCTTCTTCTCGCTGTCGCTGGATCTCCACTGCGTCGCGGGGACCGACGGCCGCTTCAAGGACCTGAACCCCCGGTGGGAGCAGGTGCTCGGGTACTCACTCGATGAGCTGATGTCGCGACCGTTCCTCGACTTCGTCCACCCGGACGACCGCGCGCCGACCATCGCGGCCGTCGAGACGCTCGGGAAGGGCGAAGCTATCGTCTGCTTCACGAATCGCTACCGCCACAAGGACGGCCATTACATCTTGCTCGAATGGAGCTCTTCCGCCGTCCCCGAGCGACAGGTCGTGTATGCCCTGGCGCGCGACGTCACCGAGCGCGAGGCGATCTCGGCAGCGCGGCGCGCCGCCGAGGAGCGTCTCCAGCACCTGCTCCTCTCGAGCCGCGTCGTCCTCTACGCCGCGAAGGCGTCGAATGATTTCGCTCCCACGTTCATCAGCAACAACGTGGCCGGGCAGCTCGGCTATGGGATCCGGGAGCTCCTGACCCCGGGCTCGTGGGTCGAGCGCATCCACCCGGAGGACAGGGAGCGCTTCGCCGCCGGGCGTGCTGCGCTCCTCGAGGACGGCACGCACTCCTGCGAGTACCGGATTCGTCACAAGGAGGGCAACTACCGGTGGATCCATGACGACAGCAGGGTCGTCCGCGACGCCGAGAGCAACGCGGTCGAGGTCGTCGGCTCATGGCAGGACATGACGGAGCGCCACGAGTCGGAGCAGCTGATTCGGCGGCAGTCGGCGGCCCTGCTCGAGCTGTCGACTCCGCTCATCCCCATCAGCGACGAGATCCTGGTCATGCCGCTCATCGGGGTCGTGGACAGCCGCCGCGCCGGGCAGGTCCTCGAGATGCTGCTCAACGGCATCGTCCAGCGCAGCGCGCGCGTGGCGATCCTCGACATCACGGGCGTCGGCGTCGTGGACACCAAGGTCGCGGATACGTTCATGCGCATCGCCCGGGCCGTCCAGCTCGTCGGGACGTCGTTCATCTTGAGCGGCATCCGCCCGGACGTCGCGCAGGCGCTCGCGAGCCTCGGAGCCGATCTGAAGGGCCTGACGACGCACAGCACGCTTCAGGCGGCCATTCGCCAGGCGATGATGCAGGGGGGCAGCCGGATCGCGGCCCGATGATCCCGCGCGCCGGCTCTCCCGTGCGCCACCGGCGCGGCGGCGATCGCCCCTTTCGCGGGCACGCTCGCGCCGTGACGCGCGGGCACGGCGTCAGCATGGGTTTCTCTTGCCTGCCAACGACATGATGACCCAGGGACGATGTCTCCTGGCGTGGGGTGCTCTCATGGGGATGCGAAAGAAGAACGGATCGCGAGCGCTCTTGAACAGCGGCAGCGAGGTCCTCCTCGATTCATTTTTGGCGTCGTGCCCCGAGATGCTCTTCGTCGCGGGCGTCGAGGGCGAGCTGCTCCGGTGGAGCGGCGCGCTGGGGCAGGCGTTCGGGTCCGTGCTCAAGGAGAACCTGCGCCTCGCAGAGATCGTCCACCCCGCGGATCGACGCGCTGTCCAGGAGGGGTGGTCGAGGCTCCAGGCGGTCAAGCACAGGCAGCAGCCCGTTTACATCGAATGCAGGCTCCGGAGGCCGGAGGGCGCCTATCGACGCGTCTCGTGCGCGCTCCGCCGATCGCGCGACGGAGACTTCGTCCACGGCTCCCTGCGCGAGCCCGCGCGCCACCCGGACGAGGAGATCGACGACCTGAGGCGGCGGTCGAAGATCCTCGAGGCGCTGATGCGGAACGTGACCATCTGTGTGTGGTCGATCGATCGCAACGGCATCTTCACCTACCATGACGGCAAGGGGCTGGAGCTCGTCAGGATGAAGCGAGGCGAGCTCATCGGGAAGAACCTCTTCGAGGTCTTCGAGGACACCGACGAGGTCCGACAGGCGCTGGAGGGGACGCCGATGCACACGTTCTCCTCGCAGAACGACGTTCACTGGGAGAACTGGTTCGTCCCAATCCAAGACGACGGAGAGGTCGACGGGCTCATCGGCTTCACGCTGGACGTCACGGAGGCGAAGCGCGCGGAGCAGGAGATCCGGAGCAAGCTCGCCCAGATCGAGCACCAGCAGCAGGTCATCCGCGATCTGTCGACGCCGGTCATCGAGGTCTGGGACGGCGTCCTCACGCTGCCGATGGTCGGCGTCGTCGACAGCGTGAGGGTCGCCGACATGATGGACGGGCTGCTCCGCAGGATCGCGGAGAAGAGCGCGCGGTTCGCGATCCTCGATCTCACCGGCGTCGAGGTCGTCGACACCAAGGTGGCCAGTCACCTCATCAACATCGTGAGCGCCATCCGGCTGCTCGGCGCCGAGGGCATCGTCGTGGGGATCAAGCCGACCGTCGCCCATACCATGGTGTCCCTCGGGCTCGATCTGAGCACGGTGCTGACGAAGGCGAACCTTCGCGCAGCGCTCAGCTTCGCCATCCGGCGGATGTCTGCCGCCGCGCCTGCGAGCGGCGGCCAATGACTGGCGCGCCGATCGGTGCGACACGCGCGTCCGGAGGTCACGATGCTAGAGGGTGGCACCGGGCTGCCTCAGGTGAGAAGGGATAGCGAAGTCCCATGCCTCGGCGAGCTGTTGAGCGGGTCGATCCGTGATCGGATCGGCGTGGGCCACGAGGATCCGCTGGAGCGGCAGCGCGCGCATTTGCGCGATTGAGTCAGCCACCGCCGCGTTCGCACGAGCGTGCATTCGGACGTCAGGGGGCGTCCTGACTTTTTCGTAGCGTCCCCAGATGCGCGCTGCGGCTCGCCAGGTCCAGTGGTCGCGCGCGCAGGCGGACATGAGCAGATCTGCGGCGATCAGAGAGCCGCTCGCCGGGTGGAAGAAGACTGTCTCGTCAAGAAAAGGAACGCCCCTCAGCTGAATGGAGGCCAGCTCAGGGGTAGAGCGGATATATGCGGGATCGTCCGTGCCCATGGCCAAGCGGACGCGCGGGTTGCGCGACTGGGCAGACCTCGGTCCGACGACGAGCGCGTTCGGGTATCGCGCGGCAGTGGCAGGAGTTTGCAGGTGATGGAACCGATTGGGCACCACGATCCAACGCACCTCGCCGACCGCATCGAGCGCCGCGCATACGTCGTCCGTGGGTGTGCAGGGGCTATGAACCCAGAGGGCATCACCCGAGAGTCGAACGACGGTGGTCCTCGATCGCAGGCGAACGCCGCCGAACCATACCGGGCGTTCGGTGACCCAGATGGAGCCTGGCACGACGACTTCGAAGGCGCTGGGAGCTGCCACTGGGGTAGCTTACGCTCCTCTGGCTCTTTCTGCCGGGAATTTGCTCGCAGGGCGGCGCGCGAGGCCGGGCACTACGTGAGGTTCGTGAGCGGCCCGGTGCAGTCCCGCGGGTCGCCGAACGTGGTCCGGGGGTCGCCGAACAGGTTCAAGATCGAGACGAGCAGGTTGTTGTGCGGGAGGCTCGGGTACCGGACCCAGCGCCCGGTGCGCAGGCCCCCCCCGCCGCCGGCCAGCAGGAACGGCATGTCCTTCTTCGCGTGGCTCGCCGGATCCGAGATCTCGGAGCCGAAGAAGACGACGCTCTCGTCGAGCAGCGAGCGCCCGCCCATGTCGACCTTCTCCATCTCCTGCAAGAGATAGAGGTGCTGCTGCGAGTACCAGGTGTGGATGCGCGCGCACTCGACCGGCCTGTAGCCGCCGTTATGCTGGTAGAAATGGTGGTTCTCGGTCAGGTTCAGCCACGGCAACGTGTGCTTCGCCTCGGTGTCGCTCCACTGCAGGGTGCCGACCGCGGTGATGTCGCAGGCGAGCGCCATCACCAGCATGTCCATCATCAGCTTGCCCACCCTGGGGATGGCCGCGTCGGTCGAGGCGTCGACGATCGCGCCGTTGTCGTCCGCGTTGAGCCCCGAGCTCGGGTCGTAGTCGGACGTGTCGACCCCCGTCGGGACCCGGCAAGCGGCCGTCGCAACCGGCGTGCTGCCGAGGCTCTGCTCGATCTCGCGGATCTTCGTCAGGTGCTGGTCGAGCTTCTGCTTGTCGGCCGCGCCGAGCCGCGCGGAGAGGGCGGCGTAGCGCCGGTCGAGGAAGTCGAGGATCGAGCGCTTCCGCGCGAGGCGGAGGGCGGCGTCGTCGCTGGCGTCGGGGTTCAGCGTGCCGAAGAGCTCGGTGAAGATCTCCACCGGATCGAGGCGCGGCGGGATGGGGCTGTACGGCGCGCTGTCCTCGAAATTGACGACGTTCATCGGCGACATCAGGCCGTGGGACTTGCCCGTGGCCCAGCGCACCGCGACCTGGAGGCTCGCCTTCGCCTTTTGGCCGGCGGAGATCCGGGAGGCGATCACCTGATCGATGGACGGCCCCTTCCCGTAGCCGCCGTTGTTCGCGCCCTCCTGCTCCGTGCCCGTGAGCCAGGCGATGATCCCGCACTGGTGCTGCTCCCCGCGCGCGCTCTTCATGTCGAGGCCGTCGACGACGAGCAGCCGGTCCTGCACCGGCGCGAGCGGGGCCAGGATGGGGCCCAGGGTGAAGCTCGTCTCGGTGCCGGTCGGACGCCAGCGGTCCATCACGGTCCCGCCGGGCGTGTAGACGGCGAGGAAGCGCCGGGCGGGGGCGGGTTGCGCGTGCGCCGGGCGCTCGGTCCCCATGATCTCCAGCCACGGGAGCGCGACCGCGATGGCGCCGGCGCCTCGCAGCATGGCACGTCGGCTCACGTGGAATTTCGACATACCCCTCGCTCCTGTCAGGCAGCCATGTAGAGGAAACCGTCCGTCTGGGTGAGCTCGACGAGGAGCCGCAGGCTCGTGACCTGAGGACCAGAGTTCGTCGTCGCTCCCCGCCCGCACCGGGCACGCCGATGCCCCATGATTCAACAATACTATTTACGAAATGACCAGAGGATTGTCGTACGGGGCCGACCGGACCACGACGCGGGGCCCGACGAGAGCACATGCCGCACAGATGCAATTCTCCTATCGGAGCGTGGGCCTGCTTGCCGCGACGCGGCATGTCTCGCTGCGGGCGGAATTCCGGCAACTCGCGTACGCCCGGCACGGCGGGCGAGCGCGGCTCTCCGAGTTCCACAGCCAGCTCGGCTGTCCGAGATCGTCTTTGAGGTCGCGAAAGAGCTTGCCGACGCGGCGGCGAGGCGCAATGTCGTGCGCGGGGGACGCGCGATGGGGTGCACGCAGGGACGGGCCGCCCGGATCGACGCGGGAGCGCCGGGCGACGAGCGGCGTCGAGGTGAGGAGCAGCGCGCCGGGCAGGCTGGAAACGTCGGCCTGCCGGCCATGCCGCGTGATGCGGATGTCGTGGACGAGGCCTGTCAGCAGTCCTTTCCCGCGAGCGATCCGCCGGCGTGGACGCCTGCGAGGGCCGGCCTCCCACGGAATGGGCTCGTGGCCGAGCTCGGCCCGGGAGCTGAGCTCGGCTCGGCGATGAGGCGCATGCAGCACGCCCGTCGAGGCAGCGCTCCCCGCAAGCTGCGGGGGACCTATCATGGCTGATCGAACTCGCAAGGTGGCGGCAAGCAAGTTTCGGACAGCGCTGCCGGCCGAGCTCCCGCGGCCCGTCAAGCGGACCGGGAGCTCCCGCGGGCAGCCGCCCGCCCACGTGCGCACGATCGGGGTGGACCTCGATCCCACGGACCGGGAGTACATCCGCGAGAAGCTGGGCAGGAGGCTCAGCAAGTTCGGTACATCCATCGAACGCATCAGCGTTCGCCTGACGGACACCAACGGGCCGCGTGGAGGAATCGACAAGATCTGCCGGATCAAGGTGGTCCTGTCCGGGCTGCCGAGCGTCGTCACCGAGCATCGAGATGCGTCGAAGCAAGCCGCGATCGACGGCGCCCTCGCCAGGATCGAGCCGGCCGTGCGGTCGCGCGTCGGGCGCGCACGCATGAAGCCGCTGCACGGAAGAGCGTCCCGCCCGCTCGTACGCACGCGCCGAGCGCCGACGCGGGCCGTCGAGACAGCGCGTGGATCGGCCACGCCCCGCTCCCGCAGCCCGGCCGCTTAGCGCTTCTCCTCGATCGGCGGGGGCGCGGTATTATCGCCCGGAGCACGCGTCGAAGGCTGGGCGCCGCTGCCGCGCATGCGTCGACGGCCCGTGCTGCGCGGCCGCGGCGCCCCTGCCGCGCGGCGCTCGCGCCTTCCCGCGCGTCCGATGGGGTGCCTTGCGTTACGATCGCAGGGCGCCTGCGGGAACTCGGTGCCCGTTGCGCACGTTGCGGCCTTGCGGTTTCTCTTCCCTTCCGTTGATTTTCGTCGGAACTCGACCCCGATCGGTGCTCTAGACTGGGACGACGGTCGATGGCCACCTGCTCCGCGTGCCGCTCGGTCTATCCCGATGACGTGGTGACCTGCCCGGAGCACGGCGGCGCGCTGCTCCCCGACGAGGCCTTCTCCGACGAGGACGCGGCGCTGAAGCCCGGCGCCATGCTCGGCGAGTACCGCGTCGAGCGGCTGCTCGGCGCGGGGACGTTCGGCGACGTCTACGCGGGAGAGCACCCGCTCATCGGCAAGCGGGTCGCGATCAAGGTGCTGAACCAGCGCTTCGCGTCCGATCCGACCGTCGTCTCGCGCTTCATCGGCGAGGCGCGCGCGGTCAACCGCATCCGGCACCGCAACATCATCGACATCTTCTCCTTCGGCGTCGTCGACGGGCGGCACTACTTCGTCATGGAGCTGCTCGACGGGCTCACGCTCGGCGCGCTGATCCGGCGCGAGGGCCGCCTCTCGCCAAGCCGCGCCGTCGCCCTCCTCGAGGGCATCGCCGACGCGCTCGACGCCGCGCACGCGGCCGGGATCACGCACCGCGATCTGAAGCCCGAGAACATCTTCGTGGCCACCGAGCCGAGCGGCCGCTGCTTCCCCAAGCTGCTCGACTTCGGCGTGGCGAAGCTCGCGGACGACGCCCTCGCCCACAGGACGGCCACGGGGGTCGCGGTCGGGACGCCCGCGTACATGTCGCCCGAGCAGGTCCGCGGCAAGGGCGTGGATCAGCGATCGGACATCTACGCGCTCGGCGTGATCGCCCACGAGATGCTCACGGGATCGCTGCTCTTCCAGGCCGAATCGATGATGGACGTGATGATGATGCACGTCCTCAACGAGCCGCCGCGGGCGTCGGGCGTGTGCGCGGACCTCCCGCCCGAGCTCGACGCCCCGCTCCTGGCGATGCTCGCGAAGCGCGCCCAGGATCGCCCGCCGTCGGCGGGCGCGGCGGTCCAGGCGCTCGCCGAGCAGGTGCGCAGGCTCGGGGTCGAGGGTCGCGACGGCGCGGGCGCGCCGCGGCCCGAGAGCGGCGGGCGCGTGGTGTCGATCGGGCCGAAGCACGTCAGCTCCGACGCGGCGACCGCCCCCGTCGGCGCGCCGGCGCCCGGGAGCGACGGCGCCGACGGCACGCTGCGCAGCCCCGCGGCGAGCGGGGAGCCCGCGGCAGGCGGCGCGACCCTGCCGATGCCGCCGGCGGCGCCGCGCGACGCGGAGCCGGCGCCGGGCACGGTGGCCGCCGCCGAGGTCGGCCGGACCGTGGGGCTCGCCCCGCTCCCCGGGCCCGCGCCGGCCAAGGCCGCCCCGGCGCCGCGCGCCTGGGCCCGCGGCGCCGGGGCGCTCGCGCTGCTGCTCGCGGGCGGCGCGGTCGCCGTGGCGCTCGCGTGGCCGCGCGCCGGCGGCGACGCGCCCGCGCCCGCGGCCGCCGCGCCGACGGCTGACGCGGCGGCGCAGCCGGGCGTTGCGGCGCCCGCCGGCGCGGCGCCCGGCGAGGCCGGCGCCGCGAAAGGCGCGCTCGCCGGCGCAGCCGACACCGCGCCCGGCGCGGTCCTCGCGGCGTCCGGCGGCGCGGCCCCGCCCGGCGCCGCGGACCCGCCCGGCGCGGCCGGCGCGGCCACTGGCGAGGCCGCGGCGAGCGCCCGCCCCCCTGACTCCCCGGTTGCGCTCGCGCCGGCCGCGGCGACGGCCGGCGCGGCGTCGGCGCCGGCGGCGAGCGCCCGGTCGAGCCGCCCGCGGAAGCACCACGCCGACCTGGAGAAGCCCGCGTTCGACAGCCTCGCCGGAGCGCCCCGACCATGAAGCGAACGCACGCGGGGTCGATCGCGCTGGCGATCGCGGCGGCGGGCTGCGCGAACCTCTCGCTCCTCGAGGCGGACGTCTGCGGCAACCGGGTCGTCGAGGCGCCGGACGAGGACTGCGACGGGCAGGAAGGCTGCGGCGCGCCCGGGAGCGCGCACCAGTGCCGCTACCTCTGCGGCGGCGCCGAGGGGCTCGCGTGCCCCGCCGGCCACGGGTGCGGCGCGGACGGCGTCTGCCGGCGCCCCACGGGCGATTTCGAGGAGCTCGCGGCGCTGAGCACGGTCGCGGCGATGGAGCTCTCGACCGGCGACATCAACGCCGACGGCTGCGACGAGCTCGTGCACACGACGCTCGATGGCACCACGATCACGTCGCTCCCGAGCCAGGCGCCCGGGCTGTGCGCGGCGGCGGAGCAGGCGCTGCCGATCGCCCGGGCGGCGTCCGGCGAGGACACGTCCCCCGCGCCGCTGCTGCGCGACCTCACGGGCGATGGCCAGCTGGAGCTCGTCGTCGCCGGCCGCGGCGACGTCGTCGCCGCCGAGGAGGGCGCGGCGAACGGCCTCTTCGTCTTCTCCGCCCTCGAGAGTGCGGCCCTCTCGCCCACGCTCTACGCGACCACGCGCCTCGACAGCGAGGCCGCGCGCCTCCTGACGGCGCGGCTGCGCGGCCGCGACGCCGCGCTGATCTTCCTCGGCGCGGCCGCCGCGGCGGGCGGCCAGCCGCCGTCGACCGGCGGCCCTGGCCGCGTCGCGGTGATGTCGGACCCGAGCGTGAAGCCGCAGGCGCTCGACGGCGACGTCGTCGCGCCCGGCGACATCGCCGCCGCGGTCGCCGCCGACCTGGACGAGGCCCCCGCGGACGGCGGTCCCTGCGACGAGGCCGTCGTGGCGAAGCGCGGCGACGACCGGCTCCGGATCTACGCCGTGTGCGGCCCCGGCGGCTCCCTCGCGCTCACGGCCCTGCCCGAGGTGCGGCTCGGCGGCGGCGCGACGCTCCGCGACGTCAACGCCTCGCTCGCCGTGCACGACCAGGACGGCGACGGCCACCTCGACCTCGTCGTCAGCGCCGTGAGCGGCGGCCGCGGCGAGATCCACGTCGCGTACGGCCTCGGCGACGGGCGCTTCCACTCCGCGAGCCCGCCGTCGGCCGGCTCGCCCGATCAGCGCACGGGCACGCTCTCGCTCGGGGACGCGGAGCTCGAGGCCGAGCTCGCCGAGCCGGACCGGATCTTCGTCGCCGGCGATTTCGATCGGGCCCGCCCCGGGCCCGAGCTCGTGCCGCTGGACTGCCCTGTTCCCAGCACGTCGTTCAGGTCGCCGATCTGCGGCGAGATCGCCGGCGGGTGCGAGGCGGTCGCCGCCGACGTGAACGCCGACGGCCACCTCGATATCGTCGCGACGGAGGCGCAGCTCCCCGACGTCACGGTCCACACCGGCGCTTCGGACGGCACCTTCTACCCGCAGCGCCTCGCGACGCAGTGCCCGCCGCACTACCTCGCCGTCGGCGACTTCGACGGCGACCGCGTGAACGACATCGCCTACTTCGATCAGCAGGCGCGGCCGTCGTCCCCGAAGCCCTCGACCCGGCTCGACATCGCGTACGGCAACGCCTTCTCCGCGCCCTCCGCGCCGGCCGGCCACGGCCGCCTCGACGCCGCCGGCGGCCTCGCCGCGGGCCGGATCCTCGAGGACGCCACGGGCGCCCAGCTCTTCGCCGTGCGCGGCCTCCCGCCCCCGCGCGACGCGGCGGTGGCGTCCGGGTCCGGGCTCGCGCTCATCGAGGGCGGCCGCGATCGCCTCATCCGCGCGCCGTTCTACTTCCCGGCGCCTCCCGACGCGCCGCCCGGTCCCGGCGGGCCGCCCGGCGCCGGCGCGTCGAGCTCGATCCTCCCGGTGCGCCTCCTCGCGGTCGCGGGCGGCCTGCTCGCGTCCGAGGACGGCGAGCCGGTGCAGAGCCTCGCCGCGATCACGGCGTTTGCGGCCGAGGGCGCGCCGGAGGGCACGCAGCTCTGGCTGATCACCGTCTCGCCGGAGGGCGACAACCTGCGCGCCGAGGCGTCCGGCCGGCCCGGCGAGGGGGCGCCGCCGTGCGACCCGTGCGCGCTCGCGGCGCTCGACACCGACGGCGACCGCCGGGAAGAGCTCGTGTGGCTCGGCGACGGCGAGATCGCGGTCTACGGGGAGGACGGCGGCAAGCTGGTCGAGCGGTCCCGGCAGGCGACGGCCTACCGGTTCGAGGCGATCGCGACCGACGCGAACCCGTCGAAGTACGTGCCGCGCCCGCTCGTCGCGGATCTCGACGGCGACGGCCGCCAGGATCTCCTCGCGCGCGCGGACACCGGCGAGATCGTGGCCCTCTGGGGTCGCGCCGGCGGGGGCTTCGACGAGAAGGCGCTCGTCGCGCCGGACCCCTGCGACGGCGGCGACGGCTGCGCGGGCCTCGCCGTCGCGCTGCTCAACGCCGACGCCGACGCCGCGCTCGAGGTGGCCGTGGCCGGGCCGGGGCGGCTCGAGCTCCACGACCTCGACGCCCGCGTCCGGGAGCTGCGCCGCATCGACGCCGCCTTTCCCGGCCCTCCGCCGGAGCCCACCAGCGATTTCGTCGCGCTCGGCGCGGCCGACGTCGACGGCGACGGCGTCGACGACCTCGCCGTGGCGATGAGCTCCGCGTTCCTGAAGGTGTTCCGCGGCAAGCCGGTGCTGCAGTGAGGGCGGCGGCTCGTCCCTTCCGCCGCTTGCTCCTCGGGGCTTCTCTGAGCCTCGCCGCGGCGCCTTGCGCGGCGCTGGCGGACGCGCGCCCCACGCCCGCGCAGGCGGCCCAGGCGGAGAACTTCTTCAACGCCGGCGCGGAGGCGTACGACGCGGGCCAGTACCAGGTCGCCGCGGAGGCGTTCCTGGAGGCGCACGAGCTCGTGCCGAGCCCGTCGCTGCTGTTCTCGGCGGCGCAGGCGTTCCGGCGGCATTACCTCACGCAGCCGTCGCCGGACGCGCTGCGCCGCGCGATCGCCCTCTACCGCGAGTACCTGCGCCTGGACCCGAAGGCGGCGCGCCGCGAGGAGGCGGTCACGGCCCTTTCGTCGCTCGTCCCCCTGGAGGCGCGCCTCCCCGGCGAGGGCCCTCTGGCGGCCGACGGCGGCGCGGCAGCGGCCGCCGGCGAGGGCGGGGGCGCCGCGGGCGCGGAGGCCCCTGCCTCGCGCGGGACGCGGCTCTTGCTGTCGTCGCCGGCCGAGGGGGCCCGGGTGTCGGTGGATGGCCAGCCGTTCGTCCCGGCGCCGCTCGTCGCGCCGGTCGCGCCTGGCGCGCACCGCGTGCGGGTGCAGGCGGCGGGGCATTACGAGGAGGAGCTCACGGTCATCGCCGTCGACGGCGAGCTGATGCCGCGGCACGTCGTGCTGCGGCCGAAGCCGGCGATGCTGCAGGTGACCGGGCCCAGCGGCGCGAGCCTCGTCATCGACGGGCAGGCGCGGGCGACCCTGCCGACGGCCGCGGCGATCGCGGTCGAGCCTGGCGTCCATGTCGTCGAGGTCTCGCTGCCCGGTCGCGCGCTTTACCGGCGCGAGATCCGGGTCACCCACGAGCAGGCGGTCCGGCTCGACGCCGATCTCCCCATGACGTCGCAGCGCCTCGCGGCGTGGACGGTGCTCGGCGCCGGCGCCGCGGGCGCGGCCACGACCGGCGTGCTCGCGGGCCTCGCCCTCGCGCGCCAGGCCGAGGCGGTCGACTTGCGGGACAGGAGGGACGCGACCTCGCTCACCCCGTCCGAGCGGGATCGCTACAACGCCGCCGTGAGCGCGCGCGACGGTCTCGGCGCGGCGGCGGCCGTGGCCGGCGGGGCGTCGTTCGTGGCCCTCGCCGTGGGCCTCCGGCTCTTCCTCTTCGACGACCCGAGGTCAGCCGCCGTGCCGCCCGCGCCTGCCGCGCCGCCGCCGAAGGCGCCCGGGGCCGGGGCCGAGCTCACGGTGGGGCTCTTGTCGGCCGGCGTGCGGGGGCGGTTCTGAGGGCGCCTCACTTGCCGTAGGCCACCCGCCACACGGTGTTGCTCTGGTCGTCGCTGACCAGCAGCGCGCCGTCCTTGGCCACCGCGACGCCGACCGGGCGGCCCCACACGTCGCCGGTCCTCGTGACGAAGCCGGTCATGAAGTCCTCGTAGTACCCCTCCGCCTTGCCGTCCTTGACCGGGATGCGGATCACCTTATAGCCGGTGCGCCGCGAGCGGTTCCACGAGCCGTGCTCCGCGGCGAAGATGTGGCCCTGGTAGTCGGCCGGGAACTGCTGGCCCGTGTAGAAGCAGAGATCGAGCGACGCCGAGTGCGACTGGATCAGCACGTCCGGCACGATGACCTTGTCCCTCAGCTCGGGGCGCTTGCCCTCGTGGCGCGGATCCTGGTTCGGGCCGAGGTAGTACCAGGGCCAGCCGTAGAACCCGCCCTCTTGCACGCGCGTCACGTAATCGGGGACCAGGTTGTCGCCCAGCTCGTCGCGCTCGTTCACGCTGGTCCAGAGCGCGCCCGTCGACGGCTCGATGGCCAGCCCGACCGGGTTGCGGATGCCGGACGCATAGAGCGTCTCGTCCTTGCCGTCGGGCGTGAAGGCCAGGATGCAGGCGCGGCGGTGCTCGTCCTCGTCGTCGTCGACGTTGGACCGCGAGCCCACGGACACGAACATCCACTGGTTGTCCTTGCTGAAGGCGATATCGCGGGTCCAGTGGCCCCCGCCGCCCACCATCTCCTTGCCCGAGGGGATGTTGGTGACCAGCGGCTCGGCCGGGCCGCTCGCCTTCGTATCGCCCGTCTTGTAAGGAAACCTCACCACGCTGTCGGTGTTCGCGACGTAGACGTGCGTCGGCGCGTCGGTGCCCGACGGATAGAAGGCGATGCCGAAGGGGCGGTTGAGATCCTCGGCGAACGCGCTGCGGGCTTCGGCCTTGCCGTCGCCGTCCGCGTCCCGGAGCACCGTCACCCGGTCCGCCCCGCTCTCGGCCACGAACACGTCGCCGTTCGGCGCCACCTGCAGGACGCGCGGCTCGTCCAGGCCCGTGGCGAGCTCGGTGACGGTGAATCCCGACGGCACTTTGGGGAACACACCGGCTGGACGATCTGCCTTGCTCGGCCTGTTGACGACCGACTCGTCCTCGTTGGGCGGGGGGAGGTCAGCGGCGGTGATCTTGCGTTTGACGCCCGGCGCGTCCGTGGTCCAGTCGCCCAGCGCGTCGGCGCCGGTGAGGATCCTGTCGGTGGGCGCTGGCTGCGGCGTGACCTCGGCGCGCTTGGGCGAGCACGCGGCCAGCGCGCCCGCGCCGGCGAACGCCACGAGCACCCGAGCCACCCCGCGCCGGGCCCACCGGCGGTCTGATCTTCGGTCGTCCATGATCTGTGATTGCCATTCGGATCCTCCGCTGTCCACGGCTCCTTTCCACCACCGTTCAGCGACCGATGAGCCCGCCAATCGCTTCGCCTCGCATGGAGCGCTGTCCCTCGCGCGCCTCACCGGGGCTCCCCCGGGACTCGGCTCCTTCCACCGCGGCGGCCCAGCGGCGGGCGCGCCTCACCGCAGCCCGAGCCGCTTCGCGAGGTGGTGCAGGTTGCTGCGGTGCATCCCGAGCGACCGCGCCGCGGCGGCCCAGTTGCCGTCGTGCCGCGCCACCGCCTCCTGGATGAGGTCGCGCTGGTAGGCGTCGACCCGCTCGTGCAGCGTCGCCCCCGCCGAGGGCGGCGCCTCGCCGCCGTCGCCCCCGGCGCCCTTCACCGCCTCGGCCGGGGGCGGCGGCGCCGCCGCGGCGAGGCTCCCGCCGAGGTGCGCCGGCTGCAGCACGACCGGCGCCCCGCGGGGCACGCCGCGCGACGCCTGCAGCACCATGCGAAACACGGCGTTCTCCAGCTCTCGCACGTTGCCTGGCCAGGCGCTCTGGACGAGCAGCTCGCGCGCCGCGCGCGAGATCCGCACCGGGCCCACGCCGAGCCGCGCGCGCGCCTCCTCGCAGAAATGGCCGGCGAGCAGCGGGATATCGCTCCTCCGCTCGCGCAGCGGCGGCACCGCCAGGCGAACCACGTTGAGCCGGTGGAACAGGTCGGCCCGGAAGCGCCCCTCGGCCACCTCCTTCTCGATCTCGCGGTTCGTGGCCGCCACGATGCGCACGTCGACGCGCAGCGACCGGTCCGCGCCGACCCGCTGCACCTCGCCCTCCTGCAGCGCGCGCAGCAGCTTCGGCTGGATCGACAGCGGCAGCTCGCCGATCTCGTCGAGGAACAGCGTGCCCCCGTCGGCCACCTCCAGCTTGCCGGGCCGGTGCTGCTCGGCCCCGGTGAAGGCGCCGCGCACGTGCCCGAACAGCTCGCTCTCGGCCACCGACGCGGGCAGCGCCGCGCAGTTCACGTAGAGCAGCGGCTCGCCCCGCCGCCGCGACGCCGCGTGCACCGCCCGCGCCGCGAGCTCCTTGCCCGCGCCCGTCTCGCCCGTGATCAGCACGGTGAGGTCCGACGGCCCCACGAGCGCGATCTCGTCCCGCAGCCGCTGCATCGCCGGGCTCGTCCCGAGCAGGCCGGCGCCCCGCTCCCGCTCCGCCGCCCGCCGGAGATCCTCCGCGACCAGGCCGAGCCGCTCCGCGCTGTGCTCCAGCGCGTCGATGAGCTGGCTCGTGCGCAGCGCCGCGCCCGCGAGCGCGCCCAGCCACGAGAGCGTCGCCGCGTCGACGCCCTCGAAGGCGCGCGGATCCAGCGCGTCGGCCGTCAAGAGCCCGACCAGCGCGCCCTCGACCCGCAGCGGACAGCCGAGGCACGCGTGCACGTGCGCGAGCGACGTGGCGTCCGACGCGAGCAGCCCGTCGAACGGGTCCGGAAGATCGGAGTCCGGCGGGAAGCGCACCGGCGCCTCCGCGTGGCAGAGGATGTCGAGCCGCGGGTGCGCCCGGGCGCAGAACGTGCGCCCCAGCGCCTCCGGCGCGAGCCCGTGCGCCGCGAGCGGCACCAGGTCGCCGTCGTCGTAGCGCATCAGGCACGCCGCATCGCACGGCACCACCTGCCGCACCGCCTCCAGCAGGCGCCGGTAACGATCCTCGGCCCCCAGCGACGTCGTGAGATCCAGCGCCACCGACAGCAGCGCCTCCGTCTCCAGGCTCGGCATGTTGTCGAAGGTACAACGTCGTTGCGGTTTGTACAACGAAGACATGTTGCGGAAAGCGCAACACACGCCGCCTGGGCCCACGAAATCAAGGGGGAAGGGGAGCGGCACGCCGCCTGCCTATTGGCCTGGCGTCACGACCGGAGCCCGGAGCCGCGCCGCGGAGGCGCGGGCGCGCCGCGGGCTCGCGCGAACAACGAGGTCGATATGCATAGCCTACGACGACTCTGGCTGGCGCTCGCCGCCGTCATCACCCTTGGATTCTTGATCCTCGGCTTCATGGGCCGGGAGGTGTACCGCAAGGCCCCGCCGATCCCCGAGACCGTGCGGACCCCGTCCGGCCGGGTGCTGCTCACGAAGGACGATATCCAGGGCGGGCAGCTGGTCTATCAGAGCATCGGCGGACAGCAGGTCGGCAGCGTCTGGGGCCACGGCGCTTACCAGGCGCCGGACTGGTCGGCCGACTGGCTCCATCGCGAGGCCGAGGCGCAGCTCTCGCTCTGGAGCCAGCGAGAGCACGGCGCGCCCTTCGCGGCGCTCCCGGACGAGGCGCAGGCCGCGCTCAAGGCGCGGCTCCAGCGGACGATGCGCGGTAACGGCTACGACGCCGCGACCGGCGCGCTCACGGTCTCCGAGGATCGCGCGCTGGCGATCGAGCAGACCGCGGCGCACTACCGCGCGCTGTTCGGCGACGAGCCGGGCCTCGCCGGCCTGCGCGAGAGCTACGCGCTGCACACGGGCGCGGTCCCCGACGCGGGGCGGCGCGACAAGCTGACCGCGTTCTTCTTCTGGACCTCGTGGGCCGCGGCCGCGGAGCGCCCTGGCACCGGCGCCAGCTACACCAACAACTGGCCTCATGAGCCGCTCGTCGGCAACGTCCCCACGACCGCCAACGTGATCTGGTCGATCGTGAGCGTCGTGCTCCTGCTCGCCGGGATCGGCGCCCTCGTGTGGTACCACGCCTTCCGCCGCGCCGAGGACCCGGCCGCCCCCGCGCCGGCGCGCGATCCGCTGGCCGGCTGGGTGCTCACCCCGTCGATGCGGGCCGTCGGCAAGTACTGTGTCGTCGTGGTCGCGCTGCTCGCGCTCCAGGTCGCGCTCGGCGCGCTGACCGCGCACTACACGGTCGAGGGACACGAGGTCTTCGGATTGCCGGTCGCCGACTATCTGCCTTACGCGGTGACGCGCACCTGGCACGTCCAGCTCGGCGTCTTCTGGATCGCCACGGCCTTCCTCGCGGCGGGGCTCTTCCTCGCGCCGGCCGTGGGCGGGCGCGAGCCGAGGGGGCAGCGGCTCGGCGTGAACGTCCTCTTCGGCGCGCTCGTCCTCGTGGTCTTCGGCTCGCTCGCCGGAGAGTGGCTGTCGGTCAAGCAGCGCTTCGCGCTCGAGGCGTCCTTCTGGTTCGGACACCAGGGCTACGAGTACGTCGACCTCGGCCGCGCCTTCCAGATCGCGCTCTTCGGCGGCCTCGCGCTCTGGCTCTTCCTGATGCTGCGCGCCCTCTGGCCCGCCCTCGCGCGGCGCGACGTGAGCCGGCACATCGTGCTGCTCTTCACCGGCGCCACGGTGGCGATCGGGATGTTCTACGGCGTGGGCCTGTTCTACGGCGCGAAGACGCACCTGTCGATCATGGAGTACTGGCGCTGGTGGGTCGTGCACCTCTGGGTCGAGGGGTTCATGGAGGTCTTCGCCACCGCGGCGATCGCGTTCCTGTTCACGCGGCTCGGGCTCGTGCGGCCCGACAGCGCGGCGCGGGCCGCGATCCTCTCGACCTGCATCTTCCTCGTCTCGGGCATCCCCGGCACGTTCCACCACCTGTACTTCAGCGGCACGCCGGTCTCGGTGATGGCCGTCGGCGCGAGCTTCAGCGCCCTGGAGGTGGTGCCGCTCGTCCTCGTCGGGATGGAGGCGCACGAGACGTGGCGGATGCAGCACCGGAGCGCGTGGATGCAGGCCTATCGCTGGCCCATCCAGTTCTTCGTCGCGGTCGCGTTCTGGAACTTCGTGGGCGCTGGGGTGTTCGGGTTCCTCATCAACCCGCCGATCGCCCTCTATTACATGCAGGGCCTGAACACGACGCCGGTGCACGCGCACGCCGCCCTCTTCGGCGTCTACGGGCTGCTCTCGCTCGGCCTCGTGCTCGTGATGCTCCGCCGGCTGCGCCCCGACGCGGTCTGGAACGAGGCGCGGCTCCGGGTGGCGTTCTGGGGGATGAACGCCGGGCTCGGGCTGATGATCGCGCTGAGCCTCCTGCCGATCGGCCTCGCGCAGGCGTGGGCCAGCGTCGACCGCGGGCTGTGGTACGCGCGGAGCGCGGAGTTCCTGCAGCAGCCGCTGATCGAGGCGCTGCGCTGGATGCGGCTCGTCGGGGACAGCGTGTTCATCGCCGGCGTCGTGGCCTTCGTGGCGTTCGTCGCGGGGCTCTGGACGCGGCGGCCGGCGGGCGCCGCCTCGGCGAAGCCCACGGCCGGCGAGGCGGCGGCGATAGCCGCGCCCGCGGCGAGCGGCGCGCCGGCGGCCTGACCTTCAGAATCGCAGCCGAACGCCCCCGCCGAGCGGGCCGATCAGCAGCTGAGCCTGGGTCTTCGCGCGATCGCTCTGGAGCTGCCCCGTGATCCAGAGCGGTATGCCGGTGACGGCCATGGCGCCTCCGAGGCCCATGAGCACGGTGGGGAAGACCCACGCCTTCGACGCGCAACCGCAGAGATCCTCGCCGCGCGGCCGGGTGAGGAAGTACATCCCCGCTCCGACGGAGCCGAGGACCAATCCGCCGACGGAGAGGCCGACGCCCACGTCGCGCCGGGTGGTGTCGACGGGGGGGACGGGCGCGGCTTGCTCGGCCCGCGCTTCGCCCGCGAGGAGCGCGTTGCCCGCGAAGAGCACGATCGACCCGAGCGCGGCGAATCGCATGCCTGCGAGGATCCCTGGTCCCGGCGCGCCCGTCAAGGCGAGCCACGGAGGGGCGCCCCGCGCCGGGGGAGGGCGCCGCGGCGCTCGCCCCCTCAGGGCCCCTCCGGGTCGAAGATGGCGTCGACATACCGCATCGTCTGCTCGCGCCGGCGGCGCTTGCGCTCGGCCGCGTCCTCCTCGACGTGCGCCTCGTCCGGCCTCACGCGGAAGAGCGGCTGCCCCTTCTGCACGATCGTCCCCTCGCCGCCGTCGATGAGCACCTCCTCGATCGTGCCCGAGAACGGCGCGAGCACCTTGTTGAACATCTTCATCACCTCGAGGACGTAGAGCGGATCGCCCGCCTCGAAGTGGCTGCCCTTCGCCACGAAGGGCGGCCGATCCGGCGCCTCCTGCGCGTAGAACATGCCGCCGGTGACCGCGACGATCTCGTTCGCCCGCGTGGCCGGCGGCGGCGCGAGGACCTTGCGCATCCGGGCCGCGAGCTCGCGGTCGAGCAGGCGCTCGGGGATGACGACCTCGCCGTCCTCGCGCACCCGGAGCTCGAAGAAGCGCGCGGCGTCGCCCGCGAGGACCAGCGCGTCGAGGAGCTCCAGCCCCGCCTGGAAGCCGAGGTGCGCGCCGCGGACCCGCCGCCAGAGCTCACCGTCCCAGCCGGGAGGCGCGGCGGGCTGCGACAGGGCCTCTCGCAGCGCGGGCCACGGCGGCGCGCCGCCCGCCTGGCCCATCCGCTCGCCGAGGCGCCGGTAAAAGCCGAGCGCGCGCGAGAGGAGCGCCTCGTCGTGGTCCCAGATCACGTGGGCCGCGGGGGCGTGCGGCTGCGGGGTCATGTTGAGCAGCCAGTACGTGTCCGAAAGCACCTCGACCGGGTTCTTGAGCCAGCGCACCCGCCTGGACCGGACCTCGAACGACCCCAGGTTCCGGCTGAGCCACGCCGACAGGAGGTGCGGCTCCGCGCAGATCCGCTCCACCGGGCGGCGCACGAGCGTGTCCTTGAGCGCGAACACCTTCCTGAGCCCCGCCTCCGCGCCGTCCCCGGCCCGCGCCGCGAGCCGGCGCTCGTGGCGGGCGCCGAGCTCGGCCCACATCGCGTCGAAATCGAGGCCTCCGAGCTCCAGCGAGAGCTGGCCGACCAGCGTGAGGTACGGGACCACGAATCGCGTCGTCGGCTTCGCCCACACGTCCCGCGCGAGGAACCAGTGCACGAGCCCGTAATGAAAGAGGAGGTTCGTGTGGAGATCGCTGCCCCGCAGCGTCGTCGTGCGCAGGATCTCGCAGAGCCGCAGGTAGGCCTCCTCGCGGGAGCCGCCGTAGGTCACGAGGAGCGCGATGTTGCTGTCGTACGCGCCCGCGAGCCGGTAATGCATGAACACCCCGGTGTCGGGGTTCTTCACGCAGATGCCCTGATCGTCGCGGATCTCGTGCGGGTGCGGATCGCTCCAGGAGACGATGACGCCGCCGGCGTGCGGCTCCAGCGCGCCGTTCGTGGCGTTGAGGCGCGCCTCCACCGCGGACCCCTCGCGCCGGACGCGGACCGGCCGGGGCAGCCGCTCGCCGTGGCGCGCGAGCAGGACCATGCACTCGATGAGCGACGTCACCTCGAACGCGTCGGCCGGATCGGCCGGGTTCTCGAAGCGGAGCGCATAACAGAGCTCCGACACCCGGTGCTCGACCTGGATCCGGGTGTTGACCTCCATGAAGTAGTGGTAATCGCCCTCGACGATGCACTCGAACGTCGAGGCCGAGTTCAGCCCCACCGCGAGCCCGAACCGCTCCGCCTCGGCCTCCATCCGGGCGAGCGAGGCGAGCTCGCGCTCGAGCGACGCCGCGCGCCGGTCGTCGCCGGCGGCGCGCGCCCGCTCGATCGCCTCGCGGAGCCCCTCCTGCGTGATCGCCACCTCGAGCAGCTTCTGCTCGTGCATCTGGATCGAGCAGTCGCGCCCGCCCAGCGCGAGGCACCACGCGCCGTTGCCGATCAGCTGGATCTCGTTGTGCCGCGTCTCCTCGACGTTGAGCTCGAGCAGGATGTTCTTGTTGTCGCCGACGCCCGCGGCCTTCACCTCCGCGAGGACCTCCCGCGCCAGCGCGGGGACCTCGGCCGCCCGCGCGCGCGCCGCGGCCTCGGGCTCCGCCGCGCCCTGCGCGACGCCGGCGAGGAGCCGCTGCCCCTTGCCGCCGCCGCCGCCGATGGCCTTGAGCCGGATCCGGCGCCCCGGGTGGCGGGCGAGGAGCTCGGCCGCGCCCCGCTCGAGCTCCGCGCAGAGCTCGTCGGTCGTGTAGAGATCCACGCGCGCCGCGTAGGCCGCCGCGAGCAGCGCGTCCGCCGCCTCGGCGAGGGGGACGCCCTCGGCGAGCCGCGCCGCGGCCCCCGGGTCGCGCAGCAGCCCGCGCCCTTCCGCGGCCGCGCGCAGGGCCGCGTGATCGGGCCACTTGCGGAGCACGATCCGCCGGGTCGCGTCGTCGATGCCGGGCGTCACGCTGACCGCGGTCGCGAGCGCCGTGCGCTTCGCCTCGTCCTTGAGCCCGGCGGCGCGCTGGACCGACGAGCGGGGGCCGATGAACACGAGCCCCGCCTCCTCGAGCGTGCGCACGAACTCCTCGTCTTCGGCCATGAAGCCGTACCCCGCGAACACGTGCGTGTAGCCGCCGGCCCGCGCGATCGCGACGATCTCGTGCATCAGCTTGACGCGCTCGTCCTTGGTCGCGCCGGTGTAGTCCTTGACCCGGTGCACGCGCGCCGGGTGGATGCACCGCAGCTCGGGCGCCAGCGCGTGCGTGTAGACGATCGAGTCCTTCTCCGAGAGGAGGATGCCAACCTGCTCGATCCCCATCTGGGCGAAGACGTCCATCGCCTCTTTGCGGATCGGACCCCGGCCGACGATCAGCGGCCGCACGTCGTCGGCGGCGAAGGACCGCGCCCACGCCGAGCTCGATCGACCGAGCCGGCGGTCGCGCACCACCATCGGATTGCGGTCGTAACCGCGCTTGCTCCCGGACCCATCCATGCTCAATGAAACTCCCGCTGAACCCCGGTGAACGGCCCTGGCTGGTAATGGCGGAGCAAGAACTCCAGGTTCTCTCCGATCACCGCGCGGAGCTCGCGCGGCATCACGAGCCGCGAGATCGAGCCCAGGCTGAGCCCCTCGCGCGGGTTCATGAGCTCCCGCTCGTACCGCGCGCCGAACTCGGCCTCTCTGGCCTTCAGCCACGCCGCGGCCTCCTCGCGGGCCTCGGCCTTCGCCTTCGCCTCGTCCAGGCCGCGGCCGAGCCGCTCCTTGACGCCGGCCTTCTCCCTGGCGCTCGCCTGCGCGCGCACCTTGCGGAGCTCGTCCTTGTAGACGAACTCCTTGCCGGCGGGCCCCATCACGGCGACGCGCGTCGTGGGGAGCGCGAGGACGACGTCCGCGCCGGTCGCGTAGTTGTTGAACGAGGCGTAGGCGCCGCCGAACGCGTTGCGCACGAGCAGCAGGATGCGCGGGGTGCGCACGTCGATGATCGCGTCGAGCATCGCCCGGCCGGCCTGCACGATGCCCATCGCCTCCTGCTCCCGGCCCGGGAGGAAGCCGGTGGTGTCCTCCATGAAGAGGAGCGGGATGTTGTAGAGGTTGCAGAAGCGGATGAAGCGCGCGTTCTTGTACGCGGCCGCCACGTCGATCTGCCCCGAGGCGACCGCGCTGTTGTTGGCCACGAAGCCGACGACGCGCCCGCCGATCCGCCCGAACGCCGTGATCGTGTTGCGCGCGCGCTGCGGCTGCACCTCGAAGTAGTCGCCGTGATCGCAGATGCGCTGGATGATGATGCTGATATCGAGCGGCGTATTGAAGCCCGTGGGCGACGAGAGCGCCCTGCGGAGCAGCGTGTCGATCTCGGTCGTCTCCCGGTCGAGCGGATCGCTCGTCCGCTGGAACGGCGGGCTCTCGCGGTTGTTGCTCGGCAGGTAGCCGAGCAGGCGGACGGTGGTGCGCAGCGCGCCGACCTCGTCCGGCACCGTGAGATCGGCCACGCCCGAGGCGCCGTGGACCCGCGGGCCGCCGAGGTCGTCGGGCGAGACCACCTCGCCGAGGACCGATTTGACGACCGCCGCCCCGGTGAGGCCGAAGAACGTCCCGCCCGGCTGGATGACGAAGCTGCCCTGGCGCGGCAGGTAGGAGCCGCCGCCGGCGTTGAACCCGAACATGCACATGATGCTCGGCACCACGCCGCTGATCTTGCGCAGCGCCGCGAACGCCTCGGCGTAGCCGTCGAGCCCGCCGACGCCCGCGGGGACGTAGGCGCCGGCGCTGTCGTTGAGGCCGATGAGCGGGATCCCCCGCTCTCCCGCGAGCTGGAACAGCCGCGCGAGCTTGCGGCCGTTCGTCGCGTCCATCGACCCGGCGCGGACCGTGAAATCGTGGCCGTAGAGCGCGACGTCGCGGCTGCCGATGCGCAGGATCGCCGTGACCAGCGAGGCGCCGTCCAGGTTCGGCCCCCAGTTCTCGAAGAGCACGCGCGGCGGCTCCGGGGTCAGCACGCGGATGCGCTCCCAGATCGTCATCCGGCCTTTGCTGTGCTGCCGGATGATGTTCTCCGGGCCCGCGGAGACATAGGGCCGGCGGCGGAGCTCCTCCGCCTCCCGGAGCGCGGCGTCGTACGCCGAGGCCGGCGCGGCCGCTCCGCCGGGCGCCTCGTCGAGCGGATCGTCGAGCGAGGGCACGACGGCGGCGGGCTTCGTCACGAGTTCGTTGCGATCAAGGGGGCTCATGGACAGGCGAGCCACTCTACCATGGCGCGATCTCGCGGCGCACGCCGCGCGCCGAGCGAGGCACGGGCCCGTCTCGGCGTGTGGGGCGCGGCACGGAGCGCTGCCTCGGAGGCGGCTCGACCGAGTCCGCGGCTGCGCCGCGACGCGTCTTCACCGCATGCGGCGGGCGGCGCGCGGCGTCGACGAGGCCGCGCGCGCGGCGGACGCAGCGAGTCATCGAGGGCTGGTCGCCGCGCTGCTCGGGCCGGCCAGGTTGTTCTTCGGATCGACGTGGCTGCCGGCGCCGGAGCGAGGCGTGGCTGGCCGCCGCGTCGCTTGCCTGGCTGCGGTCAGGCGGTCTCTTTCTCGGCGAGCAAGGCGGCCAGGACGGCCAGGGCGTCGGTCGTCGTGAACACCCCGACGACGTGCCCGCCGTTCAGCACCACCGCCGATCCATACTTGTGCTCGGCCATCTCGCGGACCACCTCGGAGAGCGGCGCGTCCGGCGCGACGGCGTAGGGGCTCGGCGACATGGCCTCGCTGACGAGGAGCTCATCGCCCTCTTGGTCCTTGAGCGTCTCGATCCAGTAGATGTCCCGCTCGGAGATCATGCCGACCAGCCGGCCGCCGCGCAGCACCGGCAGGTGTCGGATGCGATGTCCTCGCATGAGCTTGCGGGCGAGGCCCACCTTCTGATCGGCGCCGATCGAGTGCGGACTCTTGGTCATGCAATCCTGGATGCGAAGGGTCGAAGAGCTCATGAGGCCTCCCCAGGCGCTGGACGTCCGTGACGAGCCGAGCGATTCAGGTGTCTGCGAGATTGTCAGCAAGACGCGGACCACGGGGCGGAGCCCGGCTTCTCGGCGGGGTGATCCGCGTAGCCGGCGAGCTGATCTGGCTCGATGCGACGCCTGCGCCGCGCCGGCGACCTCCGACCTCCGGCCGCCGGCGAGGGCGCGCCTGCAGCGATTGCGCGCGAGCGCAGGGGGTTCGCCAGCGCGGACCTGGGCGCCTCGGCGCGCGTCACTCCTTGTCGTCGGACTGGGCGACGTTGCCCGGCACGCCCAGGGCGACCGGGCCCAGTCCCTTGCCCTTGAAGCGGTTGTGCCAGAGGCTCTGGCCGGTGAGCGAGAAACACTCGATCTCGCCCTGCTTGGCGACGAAGAGCCGGTCTCCCTCCAGGAGCAGCGTGGCGCGGCCGAGCGTGGTGGTCTTCACCTCCCAGAGCAGCTCGCCCGTCGGGTAACGCAGGCAGGCGACGCCGTTGAAGGTCGCCGCGTAGATCGCCTCGGGCGTGATCAGGAGCGCCGTGGACGAGTACCCGGCCCCGTCCTGCTTGCGCTCCCAGAGCACGCGCCCGGTGACCGGATCCACCCCGAAGATCTGACCCAGGAACGCCGCCACCAGCACCGGCGCCGCCGCCGTCGTCCGGTATTCGCTCATCCGCCGCCTCCGTTCGTGAATGCGCTCAACGAGCTATCAGCCAGGCGGCAGCGCGGCAAGTTGCGGGCGCGCGCGGTCGCGCGTCGTGCGCGCCGCGAAGACGCGAGCTCGCCCGGGCTCCTCGAAAGCGAGGCGCGGGCGAGCTCATCTGTGCCGACGCCCCGCTGCGCTCTACGCCGCGACGGTGGTCCATGGGCGCACCTCGAACGGCGCCGGGGCCGCTTCGCTCGCGGAGGCGCGGCGCCGCTCGCGAAGGATCGACAGGTCGCCCGCGTTCGCTCTACTCTTCTCTTCTCCGACTCCCAGGGCTCGATGAAAGACGCCGCACCGACGCAGGACCAGGCCATGTGCTTCCATCGAGCCGCGCTCTCGACGGCGCAGCTGATCGACAGGGAGAGCGAGCACCGGGGGCTGGACGCCGACGCGTACGTGGCGTGGCGAGCGTACGGGAACGACTTGCCGCCGGTGGTCCGCTGCGGCGCCGTGCTGCGCAACCTCGCGCTGCTCTACTCGGCGGCCTTCGCGCCCACGCCGGTGTTCAGCCTCGCCATCCTGCTCGGGGCGCGCTCCGCGACATGACGGATTCCCGGCTCAGGAGATGGCCGGTCTCGGACTTCGGCCAGCGAGTCTACCTCGTGCGCGCAAATCACGCGCCCGACGATCCATCGCGGGACCAGCTCGAGCCCGTCCCGCCCCTCTTTGCCTCGTTCGCCATCGAGGCTCGGCTGAACGAGAACCTCCATGTCCTTCAGGAGGTTTACTGCGAGCTCACCCTCTGCGGCTGGTCCAGCCTGTACCCGCAGGAGCAGCGAGCGCTCCGCGATCGGATCTCCGCGCGGATATGCCGGGCGCTGGAGCACGGAGAGCTCGTCGCGCTGCGCGAGATCCGCGTCCCGGTGTCCGCCGCGCCCCTGGGCCAGGGGAGCCGCGCGCCGCACGCCGGACCGGCAACGTCACCGCCGGCCCGACCGCCCGGAGCGGGGGCCGAGCTCTCGTTCTACGAGCTCGTCCTGCTGGACGAGCTCGAGACCCCGATCGCGGACGTGAGCATGCGGGTGAGCACGCCCGCAGGGGAGGTCGTGCGCCGAACGGACGCAAGCGGGCGCGTGCGCGTCGACGGCGTGCCGGCGGGCTGGGGAAGCGCCGCCATCGCCAGCGCCGATGAGCTCGCCAGGGCGCTCGCCGGCCGGGAGCGGGGCCCGCGCCGGACAGCGCCGTTGCCCGAGGGGGAGACGTGGCACGTGCGCGTCCCGAGCCGCATCGGCGACGCCGTGAGCCTGCCGGACGCCGAGTCCCAGAAGCTCCTGCTCGTGACGCGCACCGACCTGGTTCATATCACCCAGGCATCCCGTGGGCCGCGCTGTCCCTGGTCGACCCGGCAGGTCCATGGCAGCTCACCGTCGCCGAGGAGCGCGCGATGCTCGCGCTCCACTCCGCCGCGACGGGCGCTCAGGCCGTCGTGCAGGGGATAGCACCGGAGCCCTCTCCAGCGCCGCCGCCGCCCATCTCCCCGCCGCCGATCGATGCCGGGCTATGGATCGCACCCAACGTGCTTGTCGTTCAGAGCGGCGACACGCTGGTGCGGATCGCGGCCCGCTACCTCGGGGACGGCGCCCGCTGGAGGGAGATCTGGGCGCTCAACCAGGAGCGCTACGCAGGGCGATCGCCCGACGTGATCTTCCCCGGGGACACGCTCGTCATGCCGGCCGAGGCGGTCCCGGAGTGGGTCGCGCTGCCGGCCAGCCCTGCGCCGCCGCCCGATGCGTCGGCGCCCGCCGCGCCAGCCCCACCGGAGTGGCTCCGCGCGGCGATCGATACGCTCCATGAGGCGCTGTTCCTGGAGCGCCTGGACGCGGTATGGCGCTTCCTCGAGAGCATCCCGCTCGACCTGCCTGCGCCGAGCCTGGACGCGCCGCCGCCGTTCGTCGAGGAGCTCGTCTATCGATCGACCATGGTCGAGCTGGCCCTCGAGGGGAAGGTGGATCCCGTGTTCCAGGAGACGGAGCAGGTCTGATGCTGAAGCTCAGGGTCACCTGGCCGAACGCGGGGCACGCGCTCCTCCCCGAATCGGGGGCGGACGTGCGCCTCGTGGTCGGAGGGACGCCGCTTCCGCCTGCTCTGGGCTGAGCAACGCCTCGGGAAGAGCCGTGGGGCCATCCAGCTCGGCCGGCTCGGCGTCGCGGGCTACAGCGCCGGCGGCATGTCCATGTGGGCCGCGCTCGCCAGCAACAAGCAGCGCGTCTCGGAGGTGTACGCGTTCGATGCGCGGGGTGCACCCTCCAGTGCAGGCGCCGCGATCCAGTGGTTCAACGCGCGGAGCGACACGGTGCTGCGGATGACCGGGGGCTATCAGCTCGCGGCGAACGAGGGGATCCGGATGAGCATCGAGAAGCTCGCAGGGGGCCCCGTGTCGCGGGTCACCGCGACGCCGCCGAACAGGAAGGCCTACGCCGCCGGCAGCAACCCGCTCTGGGATCATGTGATCACCTTCTACCCAGAGTTGCGCGAGAGGGTCGACGTATGGCATCAGTTCGCGGTCTTCGGCGGTTACGTCGCCGTCCCCGGTCCCTTCGCCCTGACCTTTCTGCAGCGGTTCTTGCAGGACTCCCTGTTTTGAAGCGCGCCCTCGTTTCGCTCGTCGTCGCCGCGCTCGCGCCGGGCCAGCTGGCCTGCCATCGAGAGCGCCTTCCCCAAGGCGACGCTTCGACGGGGGGGCGCCCATCATCCGCGAGCGCGCCGGCATCGCCCTCCGGAGCCGCTTCGGCGGGCGGCGGTGGGCTGAACGACCTCGACGCTCCACGCCCCGAGATCACCGGGGCTCCTCGATCGGGAGCGCCTCCGTCGTCGCTCGGCGATGCAGGGGTGGTCTCGCCCGCTCCTGCGACCACCGCCGGCCCGAGCGCGCCGGCTGGCACGCCGTTCGACCAGGATGCCTGGCTGGCCGCACGCGGCGCCGCGTGGCGCCCCGATGCCTCGTGCTGGTCGACCCTCGCCACGAGCCCGCCTCAGCGCATCAACATGTGCTCGTGCCACCAGGCGCTCAGTCTGCCGGAGGTCGAGCTGATGGTGTGCTCTCGTGCGCGCGAGCCGGAATTCGACGCGGCGCCCGTCGTGACGCACACGGTCCTCTACGCAGCGCGGGGTGGCGTGCTCCAGGCTGTGCTCGACGTCCCCACCGGCGCGACGCTCGACGAGTGCGCGCCGGGCGCCCCGATCCCGTGCTCGGTGGTGCTCGAGCTTCGCGTCGAGGGGAGCTCGATCCGATTGGACGATACGGCAGGGACAACCCCTGCGTGCGACCACCCCTGGATCGCCGCGAACAGCCCCCTGCCAGGCGCCTCCGGCGGGAGCAGCGCCTCCGGGCAGCGCGTGCACGCCGCCTACCGGCGCATCTGCAGCTCCCGCGGCCGCTACGTCTGGCAGCGCGGCGCGCTCCGCCGTGCGCCGTGATCAGGCAGCCTCGCCTGCGCGGGAAGGCTCGAGGCCGCCGCAGGAGGCAGATCTGTATGCTGAACAACACCAGAGGCCTCGCTCCGGAGACAGATCTGTATGCTGAGCTACACCGAAAGCCTCTCCCCGGAGACAGATCTGTATGCTGAGCTACTGTTGGATCCAATTTCGCAGACAGATCTGTATGATTTTCTACGTCGAACCGCAGCCCCGCATCCACCCCTGTAGAACTTCTTGCTCCGGGAGCTCGCCCCTCAGGCTCTCCTGCGCCCCGGCGGGATCAGGTACCCGCAACTCCGCCCGAACCACCGCAGCACGTCGAGCGACGACAGGATGCCCACCACCTTGCCGTCGTCCGAGACGATCGGCAGCCGGTGCACGCCCTCGTAGGCCATCAGCGACGCGGCCTGCCGGATGCTCGCGCTCTCGTGCAGCTGCACCACGACGGGCGTCATCACGTCGCGCGCGGTGATCTTGACGGGCTCGTACACATAGAAACCCTGCTCCATGTCGAGCGGCGCGACGTCGTCCGGGTGCAAGCTCACCCGCTCGGACGCCTCGGTGTCGCCGCGCTCCTCGGCCGCCCGGAGCACGTCGGCCCGCGACACCATCCCGATCGGCTTGCCGTCGGCATCCACGACCGGCATCCCGCTGATCCCGTGGCGGATCAGCAGGGCCGCGACCTCGTCGACCGTGACCTCCGGCCGCACGCAGATGACGTCCCGGCTCATGATCCCGGAGAGCGGCGCCGCCGGATTCACGTGCTCGCTCACCCCGGCCAGCGGGTCCGCGCTCCCCATGGCCGACATCGCGCGCTCGGTATGGCAGACGACCGACGTCGTGCGCGACGCCGCGTCGAAGTGCAGCGCGTGGAACCGACGGCACGACTCGCACTCGGGCACCGTGGCCGACCGCTCCTTGAGCGGGCAATAGACGGTCGCGACGACCGACGCCTCGCCGTCGTCTCCAACGATGCGCGCGCTGCGGATCGCGTGCTGCGGGATGGGGTGCTCTCCGTTGATCGGTCCAAGGGTCGTCATCGTCATCTCTCCGCTCGCCTCCGCGGCCTTCGCTCGAGGCGCGCCCTGCGATGAGCACCGGCCGTGCCACGCCCGGGCGCCCCGGAGCGCCGCGGCAGGCACGGCAGGCCCGGAGCGCCGCGCCCGCGCCGCCGCGCGCCGTTTGCGCCGCGACGAAAGGGATGCACGCGCCGCGCGCCGCGCGCGGAGGTCCGCCGCGCGCTCTGCGCGACGCGCCCAGCGCACGTCGCCCGCGCGCCGCCGTTCGGAGCGCACGGCAGGGCCCGCCGCTCTCCGGCCTCCGGAGCGCATGGCACGGCCCATGCGAACCCTGCCAGCAGCGCGCGCGCGGCGTGCCGAGAGGCGCGCCGCGCAGAGCGCCGGGCAGAGCAGGGCAACCGGCCCGGATGGACTGGCAACGAGGCTTGAGGAGGACGTCATGTCGAGCGTGGGCGCAACGGGTCGGTTCATCGTCGTGGTCGGGATCGACTTCTCGGATCTGAGCAACCGCGCGCTCGATCAGGCGCTCGAGTCCGCCTGCTATCGCGACAACGCGGAGGTGCACGGGGTCTACGTCGAGCCCGAGAGCTGGGTCGGCGTCGGGCTCTCGCGGGCGCCGGCGGCGGCCACCAAGCCCGAGGTGGCGCTCCAGCAGCTCCAGGCGCGCGCGAGCGAGCGCGTCCGCGCCCTGGGCGGCAAGCTCGACGGCAGGCGGCTCAAGCGCGTCGTCGTCCACTTCCGCCGCGGCGACGCGGCCGGGAACATCGCTCAGCTCGCCGCCGACCTCGACGCCGACCTCGTGGTCGTCGGCTCGCACGGCCACCGCGGGCTGGAGCGGCTGCTCCTCGGCTCGGTCGCCGAGCGCGTCGCCCGGCTCGCGCGCTGCCCCGTGTGGATCGTGCGGCCGAAGGATCACGCGACCGCCGGCCGGGTGCCCGAGATCGAGCCGCCTTGCCCCGAGTGCGTGAAGCGCCGGCAGGAGACCGGCGGCGCCGATCTCTGGTGCGCGCGCCACTCGGAGCATCACGTCCGGCCCCACCGCTACTCGTACGCGACGAACGGGGTCTACGCGACGTCGAGCGCCGCCTACCACGCGACGCCCGAAGGGAATTGATCGCGATCGATCGTGATGGATCGTGATCGTGAGGCGAGCTCGACGAGATTGCGCACCCGCGAGGTGAGCCCCCGACATCCTGTCCTGTGAACGCCGGACGAACGGCGCATTCAATCGTCGCCGATCGCGCCGCTGTCGCGTTCGACCTCATCGGACCGGCCCCGGCCGCGCGCCGGCGTATTGACGCTGCGCTGCCAGCGGAGAATATACCGTGTCATGAAGCGGTCCTGTATCGCCGTGGCGGCTCTCGCGATCTCGCTCTCCGCGTCCGCCGCGGCGCAGCCGGTGAAGCTGTTCGTGCTCGCGGGCCAGTCCAACATGGTCGGCTACGGCGTGGTCGCCGCGCTCCCGGCCGAGCTCCAGAGCCAGCCCGACATCTGGTACGACCACCACAACCCCGACGCGCGCGAGGGAGGGCCGTACGCCGCGGCGACGAGCACCGACTGGGGGCCGCTCGAGCCGAAGGGCGAGGCGCGCCGCTACGGGCCCGAGATCACGTTCGGACACGCGATGGCGGCGGCGTTCCCCGAGCACCGGATCGCGATCGTGAAGATGGCGCAGGGGGGCACGAACCTCGTCGACCACTGGGGGCGCGGGCTGGGGCCGGATCCGGAGGTGCTCTACAAATCACAGCTCTACCACGCGCTCCTCGGCAAGCTGGACTCCGCGACGTACACAGGCGATCGCGCCCTGCGCTACCCCGAAGAGCCGACGCGGCTCGACAACGCCCTGGCGCGGCTCGAGTCGGAGGGGCACGACGTCGAGATCGCCGGGCTCCTCTGGATGCAGGGCGAGAACGAGGCGGGGTGGGCGGCCGCGTTCAACTACGGCGACACGCTGCGCGGCTTCATCGCGGCGATCCGCGAAGATCTCGGCGTGCCCGGGCTCCCGGTCGTGCTCGGCCGGATCAGCGACAACCTCTACCCGGCGAACGGCGGGCCCATCGCCGCCGGCAAAGAGGCGAACATCGACGCCGTGCGCGCGGCGCAGGTGGCGGTGGCGGAGGAAGACCCCCGGGTCGCGTGGGTCGACACGGACGACTTCGCCCCGCGGCGGTCCGACGATACGTGGCATTTCGACTCCGCCGCGTACCAGCGCCTCGGCGAGCGCTTCGCCGAGGCGTACCTCGCGCTGGTCGGCGAGACGGGCTCGCCGGGCCCCTCGTCGGCGAACGGCGCCGCGAGCGCGAGCGCGGGGGGAGGGGGCGGCGCGGCGGGGGCGAGCGGGAGCACGGTGGCGGCCGGCAGCGCCGCGGGCGCGGGGGGAGGCGGCGGCGCGGCGGGGGCGAGCGGGAGCTCCGTGTCGTCGGCGAGCGGCGCCGCGAGCGCGGGCGCAGGCGTGGGAGGGGGCGGCGCGGCGGGAGCGAGCGGGAGCTCCGTGTCGTCGGCGAGCGGCGCCGCGAGCGCGGCCGGATCGAGCGGGGCCGCGCCCGGCGGCGCCGGCGGCAGCAGCAGCGGCTGCGGCTGCCGGATGGCCGGGATCCCTGGCCAAGAGCCGACGGCGGGGGTGCTCGCGCTGATCGCGCTGGCGGCATGGCGCCGGCGCCGCCGGAGCGGGCGCGAGCCCGGCTGAACCGGGGCTCGCCGCCTCAGGGAGAAGGCCGCAGAGGCCCGCCGTCGCGTTGGACGGGCCCTCTGCGGGCGCTCAGCGCCGCCGGCTCACCCCGGCAGGCAGAGGCCAACACTGCACACGTAGCCGTCGCGGCAGTCGTCCGACGTCCCGCACTCGGCAACGCAGGCGCTGTTGCCCGCACCGTCCGTGTCGCAGTAGCCGCCGCCGGCGCAGTCGTCGGCCCCGGGAGTGCACGGGCCCGTGCAGTACCCGCCCGGCCAGCCATCCACGTCGAGGAAGCAGAAGCCGCCGGCGCAGTCGGCGTCGGCGGTGCAAGCGTCGCCGTCGGCGGCATCGCCCGCCGGCGGGTCGCAGTAGCCAGCGGCATTGCAGACGTACCCGTCCGAGCACTGAGCGTCGCTGGTGCAGCCCGGGTAACAGGTATTGTCGGCGTCACAGATGTAGCCGTCGCGGCAGTCGCTGTCCGTCCTGCACGAGGTGAGGCAGACGCCGGTGGTGTCGCCCGGCTCCATGTAACAGGTGCCACCGCCGGTGCACTCGAGGTCGACGCCGCAGAAGCCCGAACAGTAGCCGCCCGGAAAGCCGTAATCGGCCTGGGAGATGCACCAGTCGCCAGAACACACGCTGTCCTCCGTGCAAGCGCTGCCGTCCGGAGTGAAGCAGGCGCCCCAGTAGTCATCGCACACCCCCACCTCCGTGCACTGCGCGTCGCTGGTGCAGCTCGGCCAGCACACCCCTTCGTCGATGCACGCATAACCGTCGCGGCAGTCGTCCGAGGTCTCGCACTCGGCGGCGCACATGGTGAAGCCAGTTTCCTCGTTCACGAGGAAGCAGGTGCCGCCGCCGGCACAGTCGCTGTCCGTCACGCACTCCGCGGTACAGTACCCGGAGGGAAAGCCGCTTCCGGTCTCCGGGAGGCAGGCGCCGCTGGCACACGTGGCTCCGTCGGTGCAGGCAGCGCCGTCGGCAGCGGGCTCGCCGCCGCCGGCGCCGGTGGTGGCGGACGTGGTGGAGGTGACGCTGCCGCCGCCGCCGGTGGTGACGGAGGTGGTGGAGGTGACGCTGCCGCCGCCGCCACCGTCGCCGCCGCCGCCGGTGGTGACGGAGGTGGTGGAGGTGACGCTGCCGCCGCCGTCGCCGCCGGTACCGGTGGTGGCAGAGGTGGTGGAGGTGACGCTGCCGCCGCCGCCGCCGTCGCCGCCGCCGGTGGTGGCGGAGGTGGTGGAGGTGACGCTGCCGCCGCCGCCGCCGTCGCCGCCACCGGTGGTGGCGGAGGTGGTGGAGGCGACGCTGCCGCCGCCGCCGCCGTCGCCGCCGCCGGTGCCGGCGGTCGTGGAAGCGACGCTGCCGCCACCGCCGCCGTCACCGCCACCGCCGCCGGTGCCGCCGCCCTGGCCGCCGGTGCCGCCGCCCTGGCCGCCGGTGCCGCCACCCTGGCCGCCGGTGCCGCCACCCTGGCCGCCGGTGCCGCCGCCTTCGCCGCCGGTGCCGCCGCCCTCGCCGCCCTCGCCGCCAGCGCCGCCGGTTCCCGCCGTCGTGCTGCCGCTGGTCGTCGTGCTGCCGCTGCTGCCGGTCCCGGGGGTCGTCGGGTCGTCATCGCCGCACGCCGCGGTCACCAAGCTCAACGCAAAGAGGCACACCAAAGATCGCATCTTCATCCGCTGCTCTCCAGCCGGTAGGGGTCCATTGACGCGGTGCCGGCCGTCGGAGGCGAGGCGCCGCAGCGCGATGGGCGCGCGCGCATCTTCTGTCGAAACGACACGGATGCCAACGGCTCTTTTCACTTCCTCTCCGCTCTTCCGCGCGGAGAGCACCCGGAAACGCCGCGCTCGATCGACGCCGCGCTCACCCTGCCCCCGCAGAGCCCGTTCAGCGCAGCTTTTCGACGGCGGCCCCGCGCGATTGTCGGGCCCGCTCCACGCCGCCCGCAGCACGCATTGCGGGCAGTAGGATCGTTTTTTCGCCCACCGCGCGCGTCCTCCTCCTGACCCGCGCGCCTCTCATGCCACACGTCGCTGCGCGGTCGCTACGCTGCGCGCCCTCCTGTGATCTCCCGGATCGAGCCCAGATCGAGCGCGCGCGCACTCCGCTGCTGCCCGCCGCGAGCGCCGCCTCGATGATTGACCGGCCGCCTCCCGAGCTGGTATACGTAGCCGTTTTCTCTTGGCAGAATTTTACAGTCACATTCGAGGCGAGGCCCGGACGAGCGCGGTGTGCGCAGGTGAAGGGTACCTGGAGCTCCCAGCGCCAGCCGTGTCGTATTGCCCTCGCCGGCTTCGCGGCGGCGCGCTGCGCTCCGGCGGGACGAGCCCTCGCTTCAGAAGATGATGAGGAGATCCCATGCGCGTCGGACACGTGATGATCACAGCAGCTCTCGTCAGCCTCTTCGCCGCGTGCGCCACCTCGGACGGGGGCGACGGCGGGCCGCCGATCTACGGGACGGTCTGCGAGGCCCGCTGCGCCTGCGAGGACTGCTCCGGCGACAACGAGGGACTGTGCGAGGCCGAGCAGGAGGCCATCGAGGAGCGCGCCGAGGAGCGCTGTCAGGACGAGCACGAGGCGTATGTCGACTGTGTCCGCCTGGAGGGCCGGTGCGTGGATGGTCATCACCTGGCCGAGGTCTGCAACGGCCGCGCGGCGGCCCTCCTGGGCTGTCTCGAGCCAAAAGATCGCGATCACTGCCCCACCGCCGGCGACGGCGTCTGCGACGAGCCCCAGGGCACCGACGCGTGCGCGGCCGGGACCGACCCCGCCGACTGCCTCTCTTTCTGTCCGTACACGGGCAACGGCATCTGCGACGAGCCCGAGGGCGCCGGCCGGTGCCCGGCGGGCACGGACGTCGACGACTGCAAGCTCGTGCCGTGCCCGTCGGTGCAGGACGGGACCTGCGACGAGCCCGAGGGCACCGGCCGGTGCGACGAGGGCTCGGACGTCGACGACTGCATGGGCGCGACCTGCCCCGAGGCGAACAACGGCGAGTGCGACGAGCCCGAGGGCACCGGGCTCTGCGACGAGGGCACCGACGCGGCCGACTGCGCGGGCGCGCCGTGCCCCTACGTGGACAACGGCGCGTGCGACGAGCCCGAGGGCACCGGCTACTGCGAGGAGGGCACGGACGTCATCGACTGCGACACGAGCGCCGTCGCCTGCGACGACATCGGCGTCTGCGGCAGCAGCACGAGCGGGTGCGTCGCGTGCGCGAACGAGGGGAGCTGCGCCGACGAGCTCGAGGCGTGCACCATCAGCGACGACTGCTACTTCCTCGTCCAGTGCCTCGTGACCTGCTCGACCGACGCATGCATCGATGAGTGCCTGGAAGTCTATCCGGACGGGGTGCAGACGTACTCCAGCTACGACCGATGCTTGAACTGCGACCAGTGCTACTACTCGTGCGGCGGGAGCGACGTATTCGAGTGCTGAACCGTGGCTCATCCCTGAGCGCCGCGGAGGAGATGAACATGCTTGATCGACGAGACGTTCGTGCGCTTTCGGCCCGCGCCGCCCTCCTGGCCACCCTGGCCGGCGCCGCCTCCTGCGGCGGCCTCTCCGCGGGCGACTACGCGGTGTACCGCGTCGCCCTCGAGGCGTCCGAGCAGGCGCCTGGCTGCTCCCCCGACGACCGGCCGATCCTCGCGGAGAAGTACGACGCCACCACGTTCCGGGACGGCCAGACGCTGCTCCTCTACCTCCCGACCGACGACGAGGCGGTGCTCGACACCGGCGGTCTCGCGCTGAAGGGCTCCACGGCGGACGACCCTTATACCTTCGAGGGCAGCTCCGAAGACATCGAGTTTCCCTTCCGCGACAGGGTCACCGACGCCGACCAGGACGGCATCTCGGACGACGTCGACCCCTTCGTCGACGCCGACAAGGACGGCGACGACGACACGGATCCGGCGCGCGACCGCGTGGTCGACACCGACGGCGACAAGCTGGACGACCGCGATGAGCTCGAGGACAGTTTCGTCGACGCCGACGACGACGGGGACGACGACCGCTTCCGGGAGATCGTCGGCGACACGAGGACGATCTCCAGCCTCCGGGTGAGCGTCTCCATGACGGTCGACGGGCCGACGGTCAGGGGCGTCGTGACGCGGACGACCGAGGAGACGTGCGAGGGCGACCTGTGCCCGCCCCACGTGGACCAGCCGTGCGTCGACGTGCAGCGGTTCCGCGGCGTCGAGGTCGACGAGGCGGAGCTGACCTTCGGGGTGGTCGACGGGCGCCCGACCCCCTGAGCCGCGCTCCGGCGGCGCGCGCGCCGCTCCCGTTCTGGTAGCATCGCCCCGCTTGCCGGCGCTCCCGCTCTCCCCCGCCGACCTCCGCGCCGTGCTCGCGCCGCTCCCGGGCGCCCGCCCGCTGCCCGCGCGCGCCTACTGGGACGAGGGCGTGTTCGCCTTCGATCAGGCCGAGATCTTCGGTCGCTCGTGGGTCTGCGTCGGCCGCGAGGACGAGATCGCCCGCCCCGGCGAGTGGGTGCTGGCGCCGCTCACGCCGGCGGGGATCCTCGTCCTCCGCGGCGCGGATCTGGAGATCCGCGCGTTCCACAACGTCTGCCGCCACCGGGCGGCGACGCTCGTCGACGGCGCGTGCGGCCGGCTCTCTCAGCTCGCGTGCCCGTACCACGGCTGGACCTACGAGCTCTCCGGCGCCCTGCGCGCGGCGCCCCACGCGCCCCCCGGCTTCGACCGCGGCGCGCACGGCCTCCTGCCCGCGCGGGCGGGCGCCCTCTTCGGCTTCCTCTTCGTGACGCTCGACCCCGGGGCGCCCCCGCTCGAGAGCGCGCTCGGCGGCGCGCCGCCGTGGCTCGCGCGCCCCGAGCTGCGCTCGCTCCGGCGGGGCCGGCGGGTGGAGTACGAGGTCGCCGCGAACTGGAAGCTCTGCGTGGAGAACTTCCAGGAGTCGCACCACTTCCCGCGCGTCCACCCCGCGCTGGAGCGGCTCACCCCGTGCGACGACGCCGTGTCCTGGGGCAGCGGCGGCCCGTGGCTCGGCGGGATCATGGAGCTCGCCCCCGGCGCCGAGACGGTCTCGCTCGGCGCGGCGCGCGGGGCGCGGCCGCTGATCGTCCCCGAGGCGGAGCGGCGGCGGGTGCGCGACGCCATGCTCTTCCCGGGCCTGCTCACGAGCCTCCAGCCCGACTACCTGCTCACGTACCGGCTCACCCCGCGCGCGCCGGACCGGACCCTCGTGGTCGCCGACACCTACTTCCACCCGGCGGCGTTCACCCCCGGCTTCGATCCGGCCGACGTGTTCGCCTTCTGGGACACCGTGAACCGCGAGGACCGGTCGATCTGCGAGCGCCAGCAGCGCGGGATGCGCGCCCCGGGCTGCGCGCCGTCGACCTACGCCGCGGTGGAGGACGGCGTCCACGCGTTCGATCGGATGGTGGCCGAGCGGTACCTCGCGGCGCTCGGCGCGAGGGCGTCGTGAGCAAGCTCTGCGGCCTGTGGGGCCGCCCGTACATCGATCTCTCGCCGCTCATCGACACGTCCTGCTTCCCGGAGCTCGATCGCGAGATCGTGCTCGGGCTCTGCCGCGTCGAGCCCTCGTACACCGGCGGGAGCCTGAAGTGGATGGGCGTCGTCGCGCCGTGGGTGCACGAGGACCCGTACGTGGACTACGGGCAGGTCATCGGCGCCTTCTCGCGCGAGGAGCTCCGCGACTTCGTGGCGCTCGCCGACGACCCGTCCGCCTTCGACCTCGATCGCGGCGGCGAGTACACCTTCGGAGACGAGACCGATCACCCGCTCTCGCGGGCGCAGATGCTGTACCTGAAGTACCGCTACGGCGTCTATTTCCCCTGGAAGGTCTGCTATCACCTCCTCGAGAACGACCGCTGGGAGGACAAGCACTCCGGCGCCGGCAAGGATTTCTCGGCAGAGGCGAAGGCGGTCTTCCCTCGGACGGTCGAGTTCCTGCGCGGGCTGCCGTTCGTCGAGATCGGGCGTTGCGTGCTCTTCGGGCTCGAGGCGAACGACCACGCGCCCGCGCACCGCGACACCGAGCCCGGGAGCGCGCTCGGCGTGGCGCAGTCGATCTCGTTCGCGCCGCGCGGCGGCAAGCGATTCTATGTCTGCGACAGGGAAGGGGAGGAGCGCACGGTCGTCCGCGCCCCCATCTACTGGTTCAACGACATGGATTACCACGGGGTCGAACCGGACCCGTTCTTCCGCTACTCGATCCGGGTGGACGGCGTGTTCGAGCCGGCGTTCGTGAAGCGGCTCCAGCGGCTCTACCGGCGGTAAGCCCGTGGACATCGCGAACCAGGCTGCACTATCCTTGGATTTACCGTGAGCCTGCTGTGGCAGTCGTTCCCCATGCCCGAAGGGCGACGCGCCCAGGCTTGGCGCTATCATCCCGCCTACAGGCGACCGGCCCATTTCCACGACGAGCCGGAGTTCAACCTGGTCGTCCGGGGAACGGCCATCTTTCGCGTGGGGCATCGTCGCGTTCCGGCGGGCCGCGGATCGCTGTTGTGGTACCCGCCCGGGCTGGATCACTACCTTGAAGACGCCAGCCCGGACCTCGAGCTCTATGCGGTAGGGTTCCGGCCCGAGCTGATCGAGGCGTTCGCGCGCGAGCACGGCTGCGCGCCGAGCTTCTCTCGGCCTCAGCAGCGCCTCGACGAGGCGGCCTTATCGGCTTGCGCAGACGCCATGGCCCAGGTGCCGAGCAGCCGCGACAACCCGGCCGTCGAGGGACGGCTGCTCGATGTGCTCGCAGCGCTGGCCCGAAGGACACCTCCTCCGCAGATGAGCCTCGGCCACCGTGCTGCGGCCCTGCTGGTCGAGGCGCCGGACCTCCGCCGCGACGAGCTGACCCGGCGCCTGGCGAGCAACCGCGGCGATGTGAGCCGCAAATTTCGCCGCGACCAGGGCCTGTCGTTGACGGAGTACAAGAACCGGCTGCAAACGCTGAAGCTCCTCGAGCTGCTCGAGCAGGGCTGCAGCCACTTGACGCATGCGGCGCTCGACGCGGGGTTCGGCAGCTACTCGCGCTGTCACCAGGTGATCAGAGAGTTGCTGGGCATGGCGCCCAGCGCGCTCCTCGACCCAGGCACCCGGAAGCTGCTCGCCGACAGGTTGGAGCCGTTGAGCGCACAGCACGATTGCCGACATCCCGGGTAGCTCGCGCGACCGGACCCGTCGTTCCGGCGCCGCTGCTCCGCGGATCGGCGTTCAGGCTGCGGAAACGCACAAACCTGGATGCTCGCCGCGCGGCGGTTGAGTATGCGATCGGCATGCGAAGTCGATCAGCCCTCGCCTTGCTCGCGCTCCTGGCTTTTTCGGGGTGTTCCAACGACTCCCCGGATCCGGGCTCCTCCGTCGCCGCTGGTGGAGCTCCCCCCAGCACGGCGACGGGTGGGGCTGCTGCCGGCCCCATGACCGGCGGCGATGGCGGCATGCCGCCAGAGATGCCCATGACCGGCGGCGCGGGTGGTACGGGCGGCGCAGGGAGTACGGGCGGCGCAGGTACGGGCGGCGCAGGTACGGGCGGCGCGAGCTCCGTTGGGACGAGCGGCGCAACTGCAGGCGGCACGGGTGGCGCCGCTGGAGGCGGCGCTGGGGATGGCAGCTTCGAGCTCGCCTGGGAAGATTCGTTCGACACCGTCGATCTCACTCGCTGGCAGCTGATGACCCACAGCTGGGACGGCAACCTCGCGCAGTTTGCCGGCGAGAACGCTGCGGTCAGCGACGGCATCCTGCGTCTTTCGCTGACGGCAGCCAACGATGCTGAAAAGCCTTTCCGCGGCGTGGAGATGCGCTCTCGCGAGACGCTGACCTACGGAAAGATAGAAGCGTCGGCTCGGTTTGCGCAGGGCTCCGCGGTCGTCTCTTCTCTGGTGCTCATTTATACCCCATGGCCCCCCGACGACTGGAACGAGCTCGACATCGAGTTTTTGGGCAAAAACACCGATCGCGTTCAGTTCAACCACATGGTGAACATCCCGCCCGCCGATCCAGCCACCGGTCACCTCCAGTTCCCCGAGCTCGTCACGTTGGGCTTCAACCCCGCAGCGGGCTTTCACACCTATGCCATCGAATGGGTGCCCGGCGAGGCGCGCTTCTACGTCGACGGAGCGCTCATGCACACGGCCACCGAGGAGATGGGACGCATGGTCCTCCCTCAGAACATCCTCTTGACGATCTGGGCTTCTGGGTCGCCAGGTTGGGCAGGCCCCGTCGACAGCAGCACCGCCCCCACGCGCGCCGAGTACGACTGGCTCCGCGTCTACCGCTACGTCGGTCCGTAGGTGCTTCGCGGGTTCCGAGCGCCGCGCGGCGGCGAGCGGATCCATGTCTGCGACAGGGGAGGGGAGGAGCGCACGGTCGCCCGCGCGCCCATGTCTCGTCTCGGCCGGTGGCGGGGCTCGGGCGCCGCCTCGCTCACCCGCCGAGCGCCTTGTCGATCGCCTGCGTGAGCTTCGGGTCGTCCGGCGCCACGGACGACTCGAACCTCGTGAGCACCGACCCGTCCTTGCCGATCAGGAACTTGGTGAAGTTCCACTTCACCTCGCCGGCGGGCGGGGCCTGGGTGAGGAACGCATAGAGCGGGTGCTTGCCGCCCCCCTTGACCGGGATCTTCGAGAACATGGGGAAGCTGACGCCGTACTTCGTGGAGCAGAAGGCGGCGATCTCGGCGTCCGTCCCCGGCTCCTGCGCGCCGAAATCGTTCGAGGGGAAGCCGAGGACGGCGAAGCCGCGATCCTTGAGCCGATCGTGGAGCGCCTCGAGCCCCGCGTACTGCGGGGTGTAGCCGCACTCCGATGCGGTGTTCACCACGAGCAGCACCTTGCCCCGGTAGTCGCCGAGGGAGCGGTCCTGCCCGTCGATGGTCTTCACGGTGAAGTCGTAGAGCGACATGGCCTTTCCTTCCTGAGCAGCGCCGGGCGCCGGCTCCGGCGAGGGCTGCTGGACGTCCTTTCCACAGCCCGGCGCGCAGGCGAGGGCAAGCGAGGTGAGCAGGGCGAGTCCACACCGGGGCGCGCGCGGCGAGCTTTCCATGAGGGAGTGGATAGACCCGCCTCTGGGCCGCGTCGAGCGGGAACGCGCTCCGGGGCGAGGCGGCGCTGCCGAACCCGCGCCGGAGCGCCGCGCGCCCTGAAACAGGATTTTTGTGAGTTTCGATACTCGTTTACGTGTCAGAGGCGCTATCGCCCGCTCTGAGCCGCATTCGAGGGATCAGGTCGTCGTTTTCGCGGTGCGAAGGAAGGCTTTGAGGTGAAAGCTTGCTCAGAATCATTCAAAAGAAAAATCATCCGGCGAGCGATTCTATGCCTGCGACAGGGAAGGGGAGGCGCGAACCGCCGTCCGCGCCCCACCGCTGGTTCAACAGCATAGATTTACCACGGGGTCGAACCGGACCCGTTCTTCCACTACTCGATCCGGGGGACGGCGTGTCCGCGCCGGCGTTCGTGAAGCGGCTCCAGCGGCTCTATCGGCGGTCGGCTCGCGCCGCTTTCGGTCTGGACAGGTGAGGCCGGACGCGTAGTGTAGTCTGTCGTGCGCAGCGCACCGGAGGTGGGCGACACGCAGGAGCTCCAGGCGACCTCGGACGCTCTGGGAAGGGGGGCTCCGCCTGGCGAGGGCGACGAGCGAGCCGAGGGCGCGAGGCGGAGCTTTCGCCCCGGCGACATCGTCGCAGGCCAGTACCGGCTGGATCGGCGGCTCGGCGAAGGGGGCATGGGCGTGGTCTGGGCCGCAAGCCACGCGCTGACCGGCGCGCGGGTCGCGCTCAAGCTCGTGAAGGGCGTGTCCGGCGCGGTGCGCCTGCGGCTGCTGCGCGAGGCGAGGATCGCGCACGAGCTCGACCACCCCAATGTGGTCGCTGTGCACGACGTCGCGCTCGAGGACGGAGCGCCCGTGATGGTCATGGAGCTCCTCTCCGGCGAGTCGCTCGCCGACAGGCTGTCTCGCGGGCCGAGGTTGTCCCTCGCGGAGGTGGCCTCCATCTTCTTGCAGGTGGTCTCCGCCGTCGGCGCGGCGCACGCGCGGGGCGTGATCCACCGCGATCTGAAGCCGGAGAACATCTTCCTCGTCGACGGATCGAGCCAGCGGGTCAAGGTCCTCGACTTCGGCATCGCGAAGCTGACGGCCGCGGGCGGGCACGACGCTCGGACACCGGGGCTCACCGAGAGCGGGACGAGGCTGGGCACGCCCTGCTACATGTCCCCGGAGCAGGTGTTCGGAGATCCGGTCGATCACCGGACCGACGTCTGGTCGCTCGGCCTGCTCCTCTACGAGTGCCTCTCGGGCGACCTCCCCACGCGCGCCGACAACGCCGGCCAGGTGTTCAAGATCATCGTGACCGGCGGCATCCCCCCGCTGGAGAGCGCCGCGCCCGGCGTGCCCGCGGAGCTCGCGCGCCTCGTGCGCTGCATGCTGTCCGTGGCCCGCGACGCCCGGCCCTCGAACCTCTGCGAGGTCCACGGCGTGCTCGCCGCGCTCGCGCAGCAGGCCGCGGCGCCGAGCTCGGGCGCGCCGGCGTCGCCGGCGCCGGCCCCGCCCGGGCCGCCGGTCAGGGTGCCGGACGCCGAGCCGGTGGAGGGACCGGTGGAGGGGGACGAGGTCGACCCCATGGCGCCGACCGAGCGCCCCAACAACACCCCGCCGCCCCCGGCGGAGCCCCGCTCGACCGGAAGGCGCAGCGTCGTCGTCCGGGCGGCGGCCTGGGCGATCGGCAGCGATCCCGAGGACGCGGCGCTCTGCGCGACGCGGCTCTCCGCGCTCGCCGCGCAGCGCCCGAGCGACGCGGAGGTGCTCGCCCTGCTCGCGCGCCACGCGGTCCGCTGGAACATCCACGCCAGCGTCGAGGCGGCGACGCGGGCCACGACGAGCGAGCCCCAGCGCGCCCAGGGCTGGGCCGCGCTGGCGCGGTCGCTGCGGCACCTCGGGTCGTTCCAGGACGCAGCCGTCGCCGTCGACAAGTGCCTCGCGATCTCACCCCAGGCGGCGAGCTGCTACGAGGTCAGGAGCGAGATCCACAGCGCGCTCGGCAGCTGCGGCGACGTCGAGCAGGACCTGCAGCTCATGCTGTGGATGACGGGCACGAGGGGCCAGGTGATCCAGCGCAAGCTCGCGTCGTCGAGCTATGCGCAGGGGCGGTCTGCCGACGCGGTGATGGTGCCGCTGCGGCAGGGCTGGGTCTCGCTGCCGGACGCGGAGCGGCGCTACGTCGCGCTGATCGACGAGGCGAGCGTGCGCGCGCTCACGGGCGACTTCGCGAAGGCCGAGGTGCTGCTGCGAAGCGCGCGCCTGTGGATGAGCGCAGAGTCGAGGGCGCACGCCGACGTCGCCCGTGCGCTCGTCGACATCTATCTCGAGACCGATCGCGAGATCGAGGCGGCGCGCATCGCGGAGACGTGCCTCGACAACTACGTCGCCTGCGCCAGCGGCTCGGCGGACCTGTTGCGGGTCATGCTGCATGCCGGCGTCATGTCCTGGGCCGCGTTCCAGGAGCGGCGAGCCGAGCACCTGCCGCCGTCGGGCGCTCCGGCCGGCGCCGAGCGCGCGCTCTCCGCGCTGGTGAGGGCGCACGCGCGCTGGATCGAGGGCTTCGAGGAGGCCGCGGAGGCGGTCCCCGCGCTGCCGGTCAGCGCGCTGATGAGCGATCAGGTCGATCACGACCTCCACGCGGATCTCGGCGCGGTCTACCACCTCGCGGGCATGCCCGGCCACGCGATCCCCGCGCTCCGCAAGGCGGTCATGACGTGCGATATGCTGGACTGGCCGGTGACGTACGTCCGCTCGTTCTGGTTCCTCGGTCAGGCCCTCGAGAAGACGGGGGACGTCGCCGGCGCGTGCCAGGCCTACGCGAGCGTGATCGCGCGCTGGGGAGGCGCGAGCCCGCCCTCGCAGACCGCGGCGCGGGCGCGCGAGAGATCGAGGGCGCTCGGCTGCGGACCGATCGACTGACCGCCCGCCCACCGCGCGCCGAAGCCGAAGAGGAGCGCCGCGCCATCGTGGCCATCGTGGCCATCGTGGCCATCGTGGCCATCGTGGCCATCGTGGACGGAGCGGTCGGGCGCGACGCGCTCATCGCATGTGGCCTATGCAACATCTGACGGCGTGATTGTTTGCGAGCGCTCATCGGACACGTGTGCAGAGCGGCGGCGCCTTCGCACAAGGGCGCTCGTTTCGTCTTGACACCCCGTGTCCGCGCGGTGTCTGCGTAGGTTGGACCAGCATCGTTGTCGGGACAAACCCGGCTAGCTGGCGCCCTCGAGAGCGCGTTATCATGGTGGTCTCGACCTTTTGTCGCCGGGCAGATCTGGCGAGGAGGCATCATCCATGGGAACGACGTCTATTCTCGTGTCTTCCTTGGCGGTCCTGGCGGGTCTCGGCGCGCCGGACGTCGCTTACGGGGGTGCCTCTCAGCCCTCGAGCGCCGCGTGGCCGCGCCGGCTGCAGCCTGCGGAGCCGGAGTCCGTGTACATGAGCAGCGCCGGGCTGCGCGAAGCGACGCTGGCCCTGGAGGACGCCATCGCGGGCGGCGACATCCAGGGCGCTGTCCTCCTGGTCGCCCGCCACGGGCGGATCGTGCTCCACGAGGCGCGGGGTGAGCGCGACGGGTTCAACGCGGGCTGGCCGGACATGCCTTCGCCGCCGATGCCGCGCGACGGGATCTTCGATCTCGAGTCGATGACGAAGCCGTTCACCGTCTTCCTGGCGATGAGGATGCAGGAGTCCGGCCGGTTCCCCGGCTTCAAGATCGACAACACGGTCGCGTCCTACTACCCCGAGTTCGCCACGAGCCCGGACAAGGCGCTCGTGACGATCCGGGACCTGATGCGCTACGTGTCGGGCGAGGACATGGACGCGAGCGGCGTCCTCGGCGCCAGCGATCGCTGGCACACGATGCTGACGGCGCCCTTGCTCTACACGCCGAGCCAGAAGGTGCTCTACAGCGACCTCGGGTTTCGCCTCCTCGGCCACGTGCTGGAGAAGGCGGGCGGCGACTCGCTGCAGGGGCTGATGAAGACCCACATCTTCGATCCGCTCGAGATGTCGAGCACGTCCTACCGGCCGAAGATCCACATGCCCGCGAAGAGCGAGCGCTTCGTGGGGACGGCGTGGTCGAGCGTGCGCGGGCGTTACCTGCGGGGCGAGGTGCAGGACGAGACCGACTACGACGTGGAGGAGAACACGGGGACCCCTCAGCACGGCCACCTGACCGGGTGCGACGGCCTGTTCTCGACGGCGCTCGATCTCGCGAAGTTCGGGCAGATGCTGCTGAACCGGGGCGTCCACGTCTGGGGCCCGGACGCGCTCTGCAACCCGATGCTCCTGTCCTGTCCGGGCCAGCGGATCATGTCGCGGGCGTCGGTGGAGCGCATGACGACGCTGCAGACGGGCGATCTGGGCCTCCCGACGCCGGCGGTCACGTTCGCGCAGAACCTGTTCTACTCGGGCAAGGGGCTCGGATGGGAGATGTACGATCCCGGCGCCTGGCCCGGCGGCGATCACACCTCGACCGTCGCGTACAGCAAGACGGGCGGCGCCGGGACGCTCATGGTCATCGACCCCGATCCGGCGCGAGATCTCATGATCATCCTGCTCACGAATCACGGGCTCCCGAGCTACGATCACCTCGGGGTCGACGAGGACCAGCTGTGGTACTGGGACGATTTCGACGCGATGATCGAGGCGATCCGCGCGGAGGAGGTCAGCGATGCGGTCAACCTGTCGCTGATGGATGTGCCGTAGGGCCGCAGGGCGGCGTCCTTCGGGGGGATGTGGGGTGTTCGCGCCGGGGCCATTCAGCATATCGGGCCGTCGCGCGGAATCGCTCGGCGCTGTCAACCGATGATCCGCGAGCATGCGGTTGCCGGGGGTGCTCCCGCGTTCGCGCGAGGGGTGGCCGGGCGCGGCGCGGCGGGCGCGGCGGTGCGCCGGGGCGTGCGCCGAATGACGCGGCGGAGCGCATGGCGCTTGCGCTCGTGCGAGCGCGCCCGCAAAGGTAGGTGTCCCGCTGCAAGGACGGCCCCGGATGAACGACGACCTCCGCATCAGCCCACCCCACGCCGCGACCCGCACCGAGAAGGCGAGCGCCGAGGCGGAGCTCGCCCCGCTCTCCGGCGAGGATCGCCTCTCCTCGTTCTATGCCGGGTGCCCGGTCGCGCTCTTCACGACCACGCCCGCAGGGCGCTTCATCGACGCGAACCGCGCGTTCGCGCGCCTCCTCGGCTACGCGGACCACACGCAGTTCCTCGACCTGCCCGTCCCGGGCTTCTACGCCGACCAGCGGCAGCGGCAGGAGATCATGCGCATCCTCGACCAGGAGGGCGCCGTCCACGGCTACGAGGTCGAGTTCCTGCGCCTCGACGGGACGCGCGTGTGGGTCAGCATCACCGCGCGCGCCATCCGCGACGCGACCGGGCGCGTCGCGCGCTACGAGGGCGCGCTCGAGGACGTGACGCCGCGCCGGATGGCGCAGGACCTGATGCGCCTCAGCGATCAGCGCTTCCACCTCCTCGCCAAGGCCACGAACGACACCATCTGGGACTGGGACTTCACGACCGGCACGGTCTGGTGGAACGAGAACTTCGAGCGCACCTTCGGCTACCGGCTCGACGACCTCGAGCCGGGGCCCGAGAGCTGGACGGGCCGCATCCACCCCGACGACCTCGAGCGCGTCTCGCGCAGCATCCACGATGCGATCGACGGCACCGAGACGGCGTGGAGCGGCGAGTACCGCTTCCGCCGCGCCGACGGCGAGTACGCGTACATCTACGACCGCGGCCTCGTGCTGCGCGACGCGACCGGGAAGGCCGTCCGCATGATCGGCTCCATGATGGACGCCACCCTCCAGCGCCGGCAGCAGATCCTCCTCGGGTGGCAGCGCAAGGTGCTCGAGATGATCGCCCTCGACCAGGGCATCGAGGAGACGCTCGAGGCGCTGTGCCGCGACGCCGAGGAGCTCTCGGCGGGCCGCCGCTTCACCGTCCTGCTCGCGAGCGAGGACGGCCGCCGCCTCCTCCACGGCGCGGCGCCGAGCCTGCCGGCGTCGTACAACAAGGCGGTGCACGGGATCCTCGTCGGCCCGCGCGCGGGCTCGTGCGGCACCGCCGCCCACCGCCGCGCGCCGGTCATCGTGGAGGACATCGCGACCGATCCGCTCTGGGCCGACTTCCGCCACCTCGCCCTGCCGCTCGGGCTGCGCGCCTGCTGGTCCACGCCCATCGTCTCCTCGAAGGGCGCGGTGCTCGGCACCTGGGCCGTGTACCGGTCCGCGCCCGGCGCGCCCACCCCCGCCGACGACGAGGTCGTCCGCGTCGCGACGCGCCTCGCCGCCATCGCCATCGAGCGCTCCCGCGCGGAGCGCGCGCTGCGCGAGAGCCGCGAGCAGCTCGCCAAGGCGCAGGAGGTCGCGCACCTCGGGAGCTGGTCGTGGGACGTCGCCGCGGGCAAGCTCGACTGGTCCGAGGAGCAGCGCCGCATCCACGGCCTGCCGAGCGAGAGCAGCGGCGTCCGGCCCGACGCCGCCATCGCCTGCGTCCACCCGGAGGACAGGGCGCGCGTCGCCGCCGAGCTCGAGGCGCTGGTCTGGCAGGCGGGCGCTGGCGAGATGACGTACCGCATCGTGCGGCCCGACGGCGCGACGCGCTGGATCCACGCGCGCACGGAGGTCGAGCGCGCGCCCGACGGCGGGCCGGCGCGGATGCTCGGCACGTGCCACGACATCACCGAGCAGCGGCAGGCGCAGCGGGCGCTCCAGGAGAAGGAGGAGCGCCTCCGCGCGGCGCTCGACGCCTCGGCGACCGGCACGTTCCGCTGGGTCCCGGCCACGAACGAGCTCGACTGGGACGAGAACCTCGATCGGCTCTTCGGCCTGCCGCCGGGCACGACCGCGCGCCACATCGACCAGTTCACGGGCCTGGTCCACCCCGACGACCGGGAGCGCGTCCTCGAGGCGCTCGATCGCTGCGTGCACGACGGCGCCGACTTCGAGATGGAGTTCCGCGTCGTGTGGCCCGACGGCAGCGTCCACTGGCTGCTCGATCGCGGCCGCATGCTCCGCGACGCCGAGGGCAGGCCGCTCACGATGACGGGCGCGTGCACCGACGTGACGGAGCGCATGAACGCGGAGCTCGCGCTGCGCCAGCGCGCGGACGAGCTGGCGAGGCTCACGGAGGCGCTGCAGCGCATGAACCGCGAGCTCGACCAGTTCGCCTACGTCACGTCGCACGATCTCAAGGCGCCGCTGCGGGGCATCGCGAACCTCTCGCAGTGGATCGAGGACGACGAGGGCGAGCACCTCAGCGACGTGTCCAAGCGGAACCTGGAGCTCCTGCGCATCCGCGTGCAGCGCATGGACGCGCTCATCGACGCCATCCTCGCGTACTCGCGCGTGGGGCGCATCCGCGTGCCCACCGAGGTGGTCGCCGTGGGCCCGCTCGTCGACGAGGTGGTGGACCTCCTGTCGCCGCCGGGGGGCTTCCGCGTCGAGATCGCCGGCCCGCTGCCCAGCGTCGTCGCGGAGCGCGCGCTGCTCCAGCAGGTCTTCATGAACCTCATCGGCAACGCCATCAAGCACCACCCCGACAAGGGGAGCGGCCGCGCGGTGGTCTCGTGCGCGGACGCCGGCTCGCACTGGCGCTTCACGGTGGCGGACAACGGCCCTGGCATCTCGCCGCGCTTCCACGACAAGGTGTTCGTCATCTTCCAGACGCTGGAGGCGCGGGACCGGTCGGAGGGCACGGGGGTCGGGCTCGCGCTCGTGAAGAAGATCGTCGAGAGCAGCGGCGGCGCCGTCACCCTCGACTCGGACGTCGGGCGCGGCGCGGCCTTCTCGTTCACCTGGCCTAAGGCGCTGATGTAACGGCGGGCGCGGTCGCGATGGGCGCGGTCGCGATGGGCGGGGTCGCGGCGGGCGCGGTCGCGATGGGCGGGGTCGCGGCGGGCGGGGTCGCGACGGTCGCGGTCGCGGCGAGGGCTCCGTTCACCACGAGGTGGATGAACTGAAGCTTGGCCACGGCGGGGCGCGGCATCACGAACGGGTAGAAGTCGTGCTGGCCCATGCTGCGCGACATCTCGTTGAGCACGGCCGTCAGCTCCACCCAGGCGTTCAGGAAGCCGAGGAAGCTCGCGGCCCCGGGATCGTCCGGCCGCCACAGCGCGTCGGTGCCCCAGGGCTCGACGTCGAGCTCCACGTCGTCGGCGTCGATGCCGAAGCTGAGGGCCGTGTCCACGGTGTCGACCATGTGGAGGTAGTGGGCCCAGGTCTCGGCCCAGTCTTCCCACGGGTGCATGCTGGCGTAGGCGCTGACGAAGCGCTGCGGCCAGTCGGCGGGCGGGCCTTGCTCGTAGTTGGCCTTCAGCGCGGCGGCGTAGTCCTGCTGCTCGTCGCCGAACAGCTCCCGGAACGGCGCGAGCCATCCGGTGTCGCGCACCAGGCGGTCCCAGTAGTAATGGCCGATCTCGTGCCGGAAGTGCCCGAGCAGCGTGCGGTAAGGCTCGCGCATCGCGGCGCGGATCCGCTCGCGCGTGGCGTCGTCCGCCTCCTCGACGTTCAGGGTGATGATGCCGTCGGCGTGGCCGGTCATCACCCTGGGCCCGTCGGGCGGCGAGGCGAGGAAATCGAAGCAGAGCCCGTGCTCCGGATCCTCGCCGACCTTGGACTTCACCGGCAGGTTCAGCGCGAGGAGCTGCGACACGAGCCGTCGCTTGGCCGTCTCGATGCGGCGCCACAGCGCCTGGTGCTCGACGACGGTGAGGTCCGGAATGGTGCGGTTGAGCCGGCACGCGGCGCAGAGCGCGGGCGTCTCCGCCGCCACCGGGACGAGCCAGTTGCAGCCGGACGCCGTGTCGAAGTTGCCGCAGCGCCGATAGAGGCGCGGCGGGTCCGCGGACTCGTGCCAGAGCTGCCAGGTGCCCTCGGTCGTTCCGGGCTTCAGCGGCATCACCTGGGCGCGCTCGGGCTCATAACCGAGCGGCGTCTTGCAGGCGAGGCATTCGCTGTTGCGGAAGAACACCGGCCGCTCGCACTGGCACCGGTAGGCGCGCGGGGCGGTGGGTTGCTTGATCGGTTTCCATGCGCTGCGCAGGCGCGTGATCAGACTGTCGAAGCGGGTGGACATGGTGGTGGGCGGGCCTCGCGGAGAAGCGATCTCTTCCTCGCTCCGCGCTGTCCGGGTGTTGGCAATCCACGTGCCAGGCGACGAGCGCGCGATTCACGTCGCGGCTGACGCCGCGCGCCGAGCTGCCGCTCGAGCGGCCGTCGCGGACTGTCTCAGTGTGGCAAAAACGCCGTCCTGCCGGTCGCACCGCGCTCCAGCCTAGAGCCGACGGATCCAGGCGCGCAGCGCCGCCAGGCCGTCCTGGTCGACGATCTCGGTCCCGAGGGGCGGCATCGAGGGCCAGTCCGGATCGCGCCTCCGGGCGCGCTCCACCGCGTCGCTGTCGTCGGGATCGCCCGGGCGGATCACCGTGCCCACGGCGGTGCGGTACGTGGCGGTCGTCTCGACCGACGCGATCTCGTCGACCCGGAGGGTGAAGTCGAACCTGCGCTGCGGGTCGTAGCAGCGCGCGCCGTCGCTGCTCGGGCGTGTCCTGTTGTGGCAGTGGCTGCAGTTCGCGTGCAGCCAGCCGAGGGCGGCCTGCGCCACGGCGTCTCCCGGGAGCCGGATCGGCCGGCGCGGAGGATCCGAGAGCATCCCCCGGGCGGAGATCTCGTCGAGATCGACCTCGCCGGGGCTCGCGGCGAGCTGGATCGCGGAGAACCCGAGCACGCGGCTCGCGGTCCCGCCGTGGCAGCCCATGCACTCTGCCGCCGCGGGCACGTCGTGCGGAGTGCCGCGCGCGTCCTCGGCGCCGCCGGGCGTCGCGAGCGCGTCGGTCCCGTCGGCATTCCAGACGTAGGCGACCGCGGCCCAGTCCTCGGGGGCGGGTCCCACCTTGGCGAGCAGGCGGGTCTCGACGAGGACTCCGTCCCTCCGGAACTCCTTCCAGAGGCGGGTCCCGTCGGGGAACTGCCATGCATCCTGAGCGCTGGTGTCGATCTGCGCGCCGTTCGGCAGCCGGAGGAACCGCTGCTTGTCCGCGCCGTCGCTCCAGAGCTCGAAGCCGGGCGCGTAGGCCACCACGTCGCTCGCCACCGTGCCCGCGGCGATGTCGGCGTAAAGGCCGGTCTGCGACAGCGCCGCGGGCAGCTCGGCCTGGCGCTCCGGATCGGGGGGATCGCACTGGCGGAGATCGTCGCAGCCGGCGGCGGCGAGGCCGGCGGCGGCGAGCCAGAGGGGCGCGAATCCAGCGCGTGTCGGGCGTCTCTCGCGGGTGGACATGGCCGTATCTAGGCAGGGGGCGCGTGCCATCTCCAGTGATGGATCGTGATAGATGTCATCACCGTGGTGAATCTATCGGCCATCGATCTCAACCTGCTCCACGTGCTCGCGGTGACGCTCGAGGAGCGCAGCGCGACGCGCGCCGCGCGTCGGCTGGGCGTCACGCAGTCGGCGGTCTCGAACGCGCTCGCCCGCGCGCGCGAGCTCCTCGGCGACCCGCTGCTCGTCCGCGATGGTCGCGGCATGACGCCGACGCCGGCGGCGGAGGAGCTGCTGCCGGAGCTCGCGGCGGCGATGGCCCAGGTGCGGTCGGTGATCGAGCACCGGCGGGCGTTCGACCCGCGCTCGTCCACCCGGGAGCTCACGCTCGCCTGCGCCGACAACTCGCAGATCGCGGATGTGCCGCTGGTCGCGGCGGCGCTCGCGCGGGAGATGCCGCTCGCGCGGCTCCGGGTGGTGAGCATCGACACCCTGATCGCGTCGGGGGGCCTGGCGCAGGGCGGGATCGACGCGGCGATCGTGCTGCGGCGGCGCGATCCTGGGCTCCGCGTCGCGGCGCTCTACCGGGATCCGACCGTGGGGGTGGTCCGCCGGGATCACCCGGTCGTGGGCCGGCGCCTGACGCGGAGCGTGTTTTCGCGGCTGGGCTTCGTCGACGTGCACATCACGCTCGGCCGTCCGGGTCGGGGGCACGCGCTTGTCGAGCAGGCGTTCCGCGCGCAGGGTCTGGTCCGCCGGATCGCGCTGGTGGTCCCCGGGTTCGCGCCGGCGGCGATGGCCGCGGCCGGCAGCGATCTCGTCGCGTGCATGCCCCGGCGCACGGCGCAGGCGCTCGCGTCGCACCTCCCGCTGCGGATCGTCGAGCTGCCGGTGGCGGATCTCGGGCACGAGATGTGGCTCGCGTGGCACGAGCGGACGCACAAGGACCCGGCGGCGGCCTGTCTGCGGAAGGCGATCGTGGAGGCGCTGCGGGCGCCCGAGGGTCGGCCCGACCCGGGTTGAGGGGAGGGGGGCGGGGCGACCCAGGTTGGGGTCACCCGATCACGGCACCGTGTCCTTGCGGGCGACCGACGAGCCTCGGAAGGCGGCGATCTTCGCGTCGACCTCGGCGGGCGACAGGATCGCGTCCTTGGCGAAATACACCCAGTCCGCGTCCTCGTGGTACGTGCGCGAGCTGCCCTGGGCCGCATCGAGCTGGTCGAACCAGACCTGGAAGCTCAGGTACTGGCCCTCCTCCGGGACGAACCTGGACGCGTGCGTCGCCCTCGCCACCCCGTCGATGTAGTACGTGATCGACGCGCTGGTAATCTGTATGACGAGCGTATGCCAGCCGTCGTGGCTCCCCGAGACGAGGCTCGACGTCTTGTCATTCGTCGTCTCCCACGACGTCAGCCACATCGTGCTGGTGTTGCCCTGCCCCCAGCCGCCGTTCGGCATGTACTCGAAGTCCTGCTCCGAGTAGTCCGGGACGCCTTCGACATAGTCGGTGATCGTGAAGAACGTCTCGATCGGCTTGTCGCCGTAGAAGCGCGCGCCGGACAGCGGCGCATCGTAGAACTTCACCCGGGCGGCGTACGTGCCCAGCCGGAACTTCCTCGACGTGGACATGACCTCCGCATGCGAGCTCCCCGCGGCCGCGCCGTTCGTGGTCGCCTTGAGCCGCATCAGCTTGTTCGCCCCGTTCGCAGGATCGGCGACCAGCGAGACGTTGGACGGCAGCCACTGCGCGCCGCTCACCCCGGGCCCGCCCGACCAGCTCCGCAGTGACCATGAGGCGCGGAAGCTGCTGTCGCCCGTGCCCGTGTAGCTGAAGTCGTCGAAGAGCTCGGCCACTGCAGAGCTTCCGGCGGGCGTCGTCGCGCTCGCCTGATCGGACGCCCCCGACTCGCTCCCCCCGCTCGAGGCCGTGACCTTGTAATGGTAGGTGGTGGACGCCGACAGGCCGGTGTTGTTGTAGGTGGTCGACGTCACCCCGGACGCGATCCGGTTGCCCGCCGCGGGCGCGAATCCCGGCGTGGTCGAGCGGTACACGCTGGAGCTCGTCGCCCCGCTGCTCGCCGACCAGCTCAGGGCGATCGCGCTCGAGCTCACCGCCGTCGCCGTCAGCGACGTCGGCGCCGCGGGCGCCGCCACGCTGCCGCTCGGCGGAGCCCCGCCGCGCAGGCCGCCCGTGGGCGCCGAGCCGGCGTCGTGCACGGTGATCCGGCTCCAGCTGGCGAAGGTGGTCTGGCTGCTGTACGAGTAGTCGTCGGTCTCATCGACATCGACGCCGAACTGGATCCCGAGGTCGATCGGCTGGGTCGTGGCCCCCGGGGCGAGGCTCCCGGCGCTGCTCGCGAAGCGGATCTCCACGTAGCCGTCGGCGCCGCTCGAGGAGACGCTCCCGGTCGCCAGCGTGATGTTGCTGCAGGACGGGCTCCACCACCAGCACGCCGGGGTCACGGCCGCGGCGCTGTTCTTCTTCAACCAGTACCGCACGACGATGCTGCTCAGCGGCACCGCCGCCGTGGTGTTGTTGCGCAGCCGGATGCCGGCCTCGGCGATCGTGTCGTTCGGGGCGGCTGCATCGTAGTTGGCGTATTGAACGGTGAAGTCGGTCGTCGCGGCGAGGCCCTCGCTCCGGGGGCACACGAGGGACATGACGACGACGAGGCCCAGCCACGCGAGGCGGAGGCCGCGCGCCCGCAGGACGAGGCCGGCCCTGCCGCCGAGGGGCGAAGGGCGCCTGCGCTCGGCCGGTCGCGCCTGCTGGCGATCGCTCCGTGAAGCTCTCGATTGCGATTCCATCCACTGCACCTCTTTCTGGCGATGTCCGCCGGCTCCGCGGTGATGGCGTGGAATCGTCCAGTCGCACGCGAGGCCGGCACGGACCGATGCGTTTCGCTACAGGGGCGGTGGAAAGGTGCGCAATCGCTCGAGGTCGCTCCCGGTAGCCCTGTTTGCATGCCGCCACCGGCGCCGCTCCTTCGGAAAATCGTCCTGAGGCCGCTGGCACCTGCGCCGGGGAGGGCGGCGCGATCCTGCATGTCGCGCGGTGTCCCTCGCCGCCGCGCCCTCGCGCCTCGCTACCGCGTCGCGCGGAAGCTCTCCGGCGGCCCCAGGTAGCTCGGCTTGAGCCCGCCCGTGTCCACCACCAGCTTCTGCACAACCACGGTCGGGTCGACCATCCAGAGCTTCAGCACGTGCGCGCCGGGCTGAGCGATGGTGTGCGTGGTCGACGTGCGGCTCACGTTGTCCGACGTGTTCCGCTCCCACGACTTGTTCATCGGAATGCCGTTGAGCGCCGTCGTGACGTTGACGATCTGCGGCTGCCCGTCGTCGATGGACACCGCGTACTTCAGGCCGTCGGTGCGCAGCACGTTGTTCCTCGGCGACAGGTACGCCCAGACCGTCACCTTCCCGGTCGTGAAGAGGTGGATCGTGTACTCGAGGCGCGGGCTGTCACCGCCGGGCGTCTGCCTGGCCGCGGTGACCGGGAAGGGCGTCATGCCCCCTGCCGTCCGGCCGATGTCCGGGATGAGCTGCCACGAGATCGGGTCGGCGCTCACGGCGCGGGTGAAGTGCTCGGCCTCGATCGAGACGTACCCGTTGCTCTCCACGAACCCCTCGATCGCCTCGCGGCTCACCTCCGGGTTCTCGACGACCGCCTGGACGACCACGGTGCGCCCGTTCGACGCCGTCACCGTGATCGGCACCTCCGTGGTCCCCTGGGGCGCGGCCGCCCAGTCCACGCTCACGGTCGCGCGCACTTCCTTCTCGATCGTGCCGTTGTTCGGCGAGACCTTCACCCAGGGCACCGACGGCTCGATCTGATAATCGAACGGCTCCTGACCGCGGTTGAAGACCTCGATGTACTGGGCCGGCTGGGTCTGGAACGGGGTGAACTCGGGCAGCACCGCGGGCGTCCGCTCCGCGGGCCAGACCTTGTCGGACCCGTCGATCGCCACGCCCATGTCCGCCGCGCGCGGCACGTTGATCTGCTTGAGCTCCGGCCAGATGAAGTCCTCCAGCAGGGTGCCGTTCCTCTCCGGCTGCTGCCAGCCCGAGTCCGGATACGGCCCTCCGTAGCCGATCTTGGGCTGCGTCTGAAAGCCCTTCCACTTCCCGCCGGCCAGCGCATTGTTGTAGTAGTCCGACATCGCCTTGTCGTCGGCGAGCCGGGCCTCGGCGGTCGCGGCCATGTCCTTCGTGGCGGCGCGCCCCTGGGCGGCGTAGAGGATGTTCTTGAACCCGGCCAGGCGGAGCTCGTACAGGTTGGCGCTGGCCTTCACCTGGTAGAGCACGAGCTGGTAGTAGGCGTCCCGGTACGCCTCCGGCAGCTCCTCGTCGATCCGCGCCGCCTCGGCCGCGAGCGCCTGCCACTCCGCGACGACCCGCTCCGCCTCGCCGTAGTGGATCAGGCTGAAGGGGCTCCCGTCGGCGTACACCACGGCGCTGTCGGGGTTCGTGGCGATGTTGGCGTTCGGGTTGAGGGTGATGACCCGGTTGAGCAGCTCCGGCTTCCGGCGCGACTGGAGCCTGGAGTACATCGTCAGCACCTCGGCGATCTCGGCCGCGTGCTTCGGCCCGAACTGCTGCGCCGCCCACTGCCGCTCCCACACGGGCAGTCGCTCGATCGGCCACCGCTCGGGGTTCCACGCGTAGTCCAGGAAGAACTCGAGCGGGTGCTCCTCGTTCTTCAGGTCGCCCACGTTCACCACCCACAGCCGATCGACGCCGTACCGATACGACAGGTGGAGCTGCTCCCAGATGTTGGGGAGGAGGTTCGTGTCGATCCACTTGTAGTTCCGGCCGCCGCCCACGTAGTCGAAGTGGTAGTAGAGCCCGTAGCCGCCCGACCGCTCGGGCGCCGAGGGGTCGGGCAGCTCGCGCATGTTGCCCCAGTTGTCGTCGCACCAGTTGATGATCACGTCGTCTGGCGCCCGCATGCCCTCGTCCCAGAAGCGCTGGACCTCCTTGTAGAGCGTCCAGACCTGCGGGATGGTGGTGACGTCCTTGCCCGTGACGTCGGCCAGGATCTGCCGCTGCGCCGCCACGATCCGCTGCATCAGGTCGATGTTGCCGCCGTCGTCGATGGGCAGGTCGCCGTTGCCGCGCATCCCGACGGTGACCACGCTCTCGTAGTCCTTCATCCGCTTGATGCTGTCGGTCCAGTACTTCTTCAGCGCCTCCGTGTTCTTGTCGAAGTTCCACTGCCCGTTGCCGCCGTACCGGCCCCCGGACTGCCCGTAGCGATCCCACTCGTCCTGCGCTCGCATCATCGGCGCCTCGTGCGAGGTCCCCATCACGACGCCGTACTCGGCGGCCAGCGCCTGGTTCTCGGGATCGTCGTCGAAGAGCGACCTGCCCCACACGGCCGGCCACAGGTAATTGGCCTTGAGGCGGAGCAGCACCTCGTACACCTTGGCGTAGAGCTCGTGGTTGAAGCCGTTCGGGCGGCTCGTGTTGGGCGCGGGGCCGAACGTGTTGCGCGCCCAGGTGCCCAGGGCGGGGTTCTCGTCGTTGATGAAGAAGCCGCGGTATTTCACCTTCGGCTCCCCCTGCGAGTAGCGGCCGGGCAGGACGTACAGCTCGCTGTGCTGGTGCGCCGGGACGTCGTCCCAGTAGTGCCAGGGCGACACCCCGATGTTCCGCGAGACGTCGTAGGCGCCGAAGATCGTCCCGCGCTGGTCGCTGCCCGCGATCACGAACGCACGGCGGACGCCCGGCGCCGGGTCGTTCACGACCTGCAGGAGGGACGTCTCCCAGCGCCCCGCGATGCCGGCGACGTCGAGCTTGTTCTCGCTCACCAGCTGGTCCACGAGCTTGCTCTTGCCCAGGGTCCCGATGATCACCACGTCCTCCGACGCCGGGATCGCGTCGAGCGAGACCGCGGGCTCGACCTGGGTGACCCGCCCGATGTCGGCCTTGAGGTCGCTCACGACCCGGATCACGCCCGCGTAGTCGCTCGAGCTCACGACGAGCGGCGCGGCCTTGCCGGCGGCGACCAGGGGGAATCTGTCGGACCCCGGCTCGAACGCGACGTATTTCTCCGGATCCTCCGGGTGCGGCGCCGGGTCGTCCGGCCCTCCCGGCCCTCCCGCCTGTCCGTCCGGCCCTCCCGCCTGCCCATTCGGGCCACCCGCCTGTCCGTCCGGCCCTCCCGCCTGCCCGCCCGGCCCGCCGGTCTGCGCGCCTGGATCGCCGGGCTCCGGCGACGCGTCGTCCGATCCCGAACAACCACCCCCCAGCACGGACAACACGGACAAGGAGAGCGGCAGTACCCCGCAGAGGATCCCCATCCGCACCATGGGACTCCAGGCGGCCCCGAGCGCGCCGAGCGCCCGTCTGCCTGGAGCGGCGCACGGACGATGGGCGCGCCGGCCGCGCGTGACCGCTCGGTGGAATCGCGTCGACGTATCGGCCCTGCAACGTTCTTCATCGGCTGTCATATGCGGCCTTTCTCGGCTGTTCATGCGAATGGACGACCCTCGGCGCATGCGCGAGGTGCGCTTGCGCGGCAGAGACACGGACGCGCAGCTCCTTGCGACCACGAGCTGCAGCGGAGGACGCAGACATCCCGTCTGCCCATGGCATTTGCGGCTGCGCGGCGCTGCGCAGCGCTCTGGTCAGCCTCAGAGATTCCCGGACCGTGCCGGTCCGATCACGCCTGACGCCGCGGGCGCGGCGCCCTTCGGCCCGTCGTGCGCCAGCTCGGGCGGGCGTCCTTCAACCACCTTCGAGGCAGATCGCGCGCACGAAGCGCCGCACGGTCGAGGCGCGATGCTCGGCATAGTAGCCCTCCGCTGCCGCTCTCGACGCCTCGCCGGGCGCCTCGAGGCACCCCGCGATGATCTCGTAGCCGTCCTGCAGCCGGCTCGGGTCCCCGGGGTGCGTGCGACGATACTCGTGCACGAGCGCGCGCATGCGCGCGCCGTCCCGCGCGCTCATCGCGTCGTTCAGCAGCGCGAGCAGGCCGTTTTCATGCTGCATCTCGAGGTGGCGCGGCGTGACGGGGTGAGGGTGAGCGGGGCCGTCGTGCCGGTCGTCGGGGCTCGGCCCGAGGACCGGCAGGTCGCCGAGCGCCGCGGCGGGCTCGGCGCTGGCGGCCAGCGCGGGCGGCGCGCTCGTCGTGGGGCGCGACGCCGCCTCGCGCGGCGCCTCCTCCTGCGACGCTCCCTGCCGGGACGAGGGCAGCCCTCGTCCATCGGGCGCCCGCGAGCGACCGACGAGCCATAGCGCCGCGCCGAGGAGCACCAGCGCGGCCACGCCCCAGCGCCCGCGCGTCGACCTCATCGAATCGTCACCGTCCACGTCACCGTCTCCTGCGAGCGGGGCCAGTTGTCGCGACCCCAGCAGGGGTCGTAGTACCTGGGGTCGGTCGACGGCGGCGGGTCCAGGCACTCTCCGCTGCGGTAGCGCACCCACTCTTCGCCGGCATTGTCGTAGGCCCTGGCGACGATCGTGTGCGTGCCCGGAGCGAGGCCCGCCGCGGCGACGTTGTAGACGGGGCCGCCGTCGGTCGCGATCACCTCGCCGTCGAGCGTCCAATCGACGCTGATGACCTCGGGATCGATCACGTTGACCGCGAGCGTCGCCGGGTCGGTGACGGCCCCGGCGGGCGGATCGGCCGAGTCGACCGGCTTGACGCGCATCCAGATATCCATGATCATCTTCTCGCGCGAGACCGGGTTGAAGCTCGTGTTCTTGTGGCCTCCAAACAGGCTGTTCATCATCGAGTTCGACGACGCGCGATATTGCCCGCCATCGACGTAGCGGCTGCCCACGAAGGTGCCCTGGAGGCCCGTGGCGTCGGCGGCGTCGTAGCCCAGCCACTTGTCCCATTTGCCGGCCGTCGTCGTGCAATCTGCCGTCGAGTTCACCTCGACGTACTCGGTGCCGCTGCCGCCGCACGTGTTCGCGCCGCAGCCCGAGCCCGTCGCCTTGGCGCAGTACTCGTCGGCGAGCTGATGAAAGCCGTGGCCGCCCTCGTGCAGGGCCGCGCCGGCAGCCTCCGGGTGCGCGCCCGACCAGAGCATCCAGGAGGAGCCCGTGTTCCACCAGCGATCGTTGTTCAGCACGATGGCGTGCCAGTCGACCTCGAAGTCGTCAGGGAGGTTCGCCGCGAGCGCCGCGTCCGCCGCGCGGGTATCGCAGTCCGCGAGGCGGCTCTCGTCGTCGCCGGTGCACCCGAGCACGCCTGGGACGCCGTTCGAGGGGCTGACCAGCTTGATGGCGCAGATGTTGACGAACTTGCGGTATCTGCCGTACGGCTCGCCGATCGGGCTGCTGAAGCGCAGGGCCATCGCCGCCTCGATGTGCTCGAGGTACGTGGTGTTCACGGCCTCGGCGTCGTAGCCGTCGCCGACGATGACGTAGTTGACGCGGTTCTCGGGCGGGCCCGCGCTCTCGATGGCCACGCCGTTCGTGCCGCAGTCGAGGACGTAAGCGGAGCCGCCTCCGCCATCGCCGCCGGGCACGAAGGCTCCCCCGGCGCCCGTGCCGGCCGAGCCGCCCTGGGCCGCGCCGCCCGAGCCTGGACCGCCGGCGCCTCCGGCGCCGCCCCCCGCTGAGCCGCCGGCCGCGAGATTGCCGCCCTCCGACGTGCTGCCGCCGTCGGTCGTCGCGTCGCTGTCAGGTGCGTCGCCGCAAGCGCAGAGCGCCACCAGGCATGAAACGCGCAGGATCCAGCTCGACTTCATCGATTTAGCCTCACGATTCCTCGCCGGTGGTACCCATCGCGCCGTCGTCGATGAAAAGGTCCGAGCGCGCATCCACCCATCCAGAGCGACGCGCCAGACGACCCCCTTCGAGGCCGGAATGTGAACGTTAACATGGCCGGTGTCAACGGCGATCGGCCGGCCCGCGGCGATATCGAGCCGATACAGGAAAACGCCCATTGGTTCTCCTCTCGAGCGCCGCGTCAAGTCAAGAAGAGGGTGCCGTGTCACGCCGGCCGGGGCGCCGCGCCCGCGAGGAGCGTCGGGCCAGCGAGGCGTCAGGCCGCCTTGGCCCAGGCCGCGAGCGCGCCGAGCAAGCGCTGGAACCCGGGCCGGGACAGCCCATAAAAGGAGAGCCGCCCGGGGGAGCGCCAGCGCCGCGCGTCCTGCTGGGCCAGATTCACGAGGTCGGGCGGTACGGCCGACGCGTTGAGGCAGCCCACGCCCCAGCCTGCGCGCACCGCGGCGACCGCCGCCTGGCTGCCGCTGCAGGTGAGCCGCACCTCGTGGGATCGGCCGCCGCGCGCGAGCGCGCCGAGCGCCATCGCGCGCACGGGGCAGTCCGGCCCGAGCAGGACCAGCGGGACGGCGCCCTCGGCCGGCGGTCGAACGCCGGCGCCGACCACCCACGCGAGCGGCTCGCGGCGCAGCAGGCGGGCGTCGGGGAGCGGCTCGCTGGCGGTCACGACGACCGCATCCGCCTCGCCGGCCTGCCACCGCCGCTGCAGCTCCGCCGAGCTCGCCCACAGGAGCTCGAGCCGGGCGCCGGCCGCTTGATGCTCCAATAAGGCGAGCAGCGCCTGGAGCCGGTGGGGAAGGAAGTACTCGCTGATCCCGATGCGCCACACGGCCTGCTGCGGCGCGGGCTTCAGCGCGGCCTGGGCGGCGGCCTGCAGCTCGAGCAGGCGCTGCGCGTAGGGCAGGAACCGCTCGCCCTGCGCGCTCAGGCGCAGCGAGCGGGTGGTGCGCTCGACGAGGCGCGCGCCGAGCGCGGTCTCGAGCTGGCGCAGGTGCGTGCTGACGGCGGAGGGCGTGCGGTGCACCTGCTGGGCCGCGCGCGCGACCGCGCCGCTGGCGGCGATGGCGACGAAGCTCTGCAGCCAGAGCGGCTCGAGGTGATTCATCAGAATTTCTGCCGAATAGGATAAAATTGTTCTGCTTCTCTGCGGAATGATGGCGACCTAGAATGAGGGCGTCAACTCGAAAGGAGCCGTCATGCCCTATATCCATATCCAGATCTCGGGACCCGCCGACGACGCGCTCGCGCAGCGGACCGCCGCCGCGGCGAGCGCGCTGACCGCGCAGATCTTGCACAAGGACCCGTCGCTCACCGCGGTGGTGATCGACTTCATCGAGCCCTCGCGCTGGTTCGTCGCCGGTCGCGCGCTGTCGCAGCAGGGCGCGCGCTCGTATCACTGGATGGTCAGCATCACCGACGAGACCAACACCAAGGCCGAGAAGGCGGCCTACCTGAGGGCGGTCCACGAGGCGATGCGCGAGCTGCTGGGCGAGGTGGCGGAGCACTCCTACGTCCACGTCGCGGACCTGCGCGCCAGCGCCTACGGCTACGGCGGGCTCACGCAGGAGCACCGCTACCAGCGCCCCGCATGACGGCGCAGCGCACGCCGGCGGCCCCCTCGCTCGCCCGCCGCGCGCATTGACACGCCGTTTCCCAGGGTTTGACACAGAGCATCATGGTGTCGCGAAACCTTGACACAAAGCATTATGACGGCGCGTCGAGGCCTGGAAAAATCGTGGCCGATCCGAAAGTCAAGCGCCGCGAGGCCAGGGCTGTAGGGATATCCCTGCTGCGTGCGCTCGTCGGATCGATGAGGCCATGAAGAGATCCACCCCCGTGGGAAAGCGACACTCTGTCGATAATGTTCCAGCCATGCCCGCATGGCGGGGCACATCCCATCTTGACCCCTTGTTTTATGGCGGGTAGTGTACAGCCCCGGTTGGCAACCCGTCGGTGTTGCCTGTCTGCGAATTCTGCACAGGGTCGACGTCGAGCGCGACCAAGCCTTGAGATTGAATTGGCTTGCGGTTGAGTCACGGGGGCGTGGACGCTCGAAGCCGTGTACCGTGCGCTGAGTTCGGGCTTAAAGAAAGAGCGGAGCTATGAGAATCCGAGGAAGCCATATCTTCTTGTGTTCCTTTTCCATCGCCGGCCTGCTGGCCATCGGCTGCGGCGGTGACAGCTCGAGTGGGTCCAGCGGTGACACCACGGGCTCCGGCGGCGCGGGCGCGAGCGCGGGCGTCGGCGCTGGCACCCCGACGAGCAGCGGCGTTGGCGCTGGCACCCCGACGAGCAGCGGCGTTGGCGCTGGCACCCCGACGAGCAGCGGCGTCGGCGCTGGCACCCCGACGGGGTCGGGCGTCGGCGGCGGCACCCCCGGGGGCCCCACGCCGGCGACCGATGACTCGCCGCCCGGCAGATTCCGGGTCAACCCCGAAGGCCGCCTGACGATCGACGGCACGCCGACCCAGGTGCGCGGGGGCAACTGGTTCGGGCTCGAGGGACAAGACGACCTCGAGCGTCCCGGCGCCATGGAGCTCTTCATCGGGGCGATGTGGTGGGTGGAGAACGCCAGCCCGCGCACGATCGAGCAGACGATGAAGGAGCTCACGAGCTCCGCTCTCAAGTTCAACACGATCCGGCTCCCGATCGCGCCGCAGACCCTGAACCCCGACCACCCGGACGGCGACTACAGCAAAACCTCGCCCCGGATCAGGAACAACAACGAGAAGGTCTACGGGTACCCCAACGCTCGTAAGGCGCTCGAGGACTTCCTCGTCCAGGCCAGCAAGAACGGCCTGAACGTCATCATCGGCATCCACTCCTGCTCGAACCACCTCGGGTGGCGCGCGGGCAGGCTCGACGATGCCCCGCCCTACGTGGACAGCGAGCGCGAGAACTACGACTACAAGGCGGACGCCTACAACTGCACGATGGGCGACGACGCCTACAACATGGAGAAGTGGCTCGCGGACATCCGCACGATCGCGCAGCTGCCCAAGGATCTCGGGATCAACAACGTCATCGGCATCGATTGCTTCAACGAGCCGTGGAAGTACTCCTGGGCCAAGTGGGCGGATATGGCCAAGGCGTGCTACGACGAAATCAAGAAGGTGAACGACGACATGATCGCCGTCGTTCAGGGCGTGTCCGGCAGCTACCAGCCCGAGGGCGCCTCCGGCCTGACGCTGGAGCCGGAGCCCCACGGCGATGAGAACCTCAACCCGAACTGGGGTGAGAACTTCTACGGGCAGCGCACCTACCCGATCCAGATCCCCAAGAATCGGCTCTGCTTCTCGCCCCACACCTACGGGCCTGCCGTGTTCGTTCAGAAGCAGCACGTCGATCAGTCCCAGGCCGGGTGCGCCGGGCTCGAGGACGAGGAGGCCGCGAAGGCCAAGTGCGGGCTGGACATCGAGCGGTCCAACCCGGCGGCCGTCGAGCGGCTGACGAAGCAGTGGGACGAGCACTTCGGGTTCCTCCACGACGAGGGCTTCTGCGTGATCACCGGCGAGTTCGGCGGCGTGAAGGACTGGCCGAAGAACGAGATGGATCCGGGGCTGGCCCAGCTGTGGGCGCACTTGCCTGCCGGCAAGCGCTACGACTGGGAGTGGCAGAACATGTACACGGATTACCTGATCAAGAAGGGGATGACGGACTTCACCTACTGGTCCATCAACCCCGAGTCGGGTGATACGGGCGGCATCTACGGCCACAAGTACACCGACGCCGACAAGACGGGCTGGGGCACCTGGACCGAGCTCGACAAGGAGAAGGTCGATATGCTGGCTCGTCTCAAGTAGACCGAGCCGCAGATCGTGACGACCGCCCGCAGGCCTGGCCTGCGGGCGGTTTTTCTTTGCGGCCAGCGCCGGTGACCGAGGTCTCCCGGGTCTCCCGGGCGTTCAGCCCTGGAGCGTGGCGAGCGCCGCCGCGCCCTCGGTCGCGAGGTTGCCGGGCAGCACCGCGTCGACGGTGATGCCGAAGCCGGCCGGACGCGTCACTCCGCTCGCTGCTCGTCGAGCCGATGCTTCCGGCGGTAGCGCCCCGGCGACACGCCCATGACGCGCCGGAACACCTTGCCGAAGGAGCTCTCCGACTCGTAGCCGACCGCCGTCGCGATCGCCGCGAGCTTCATCGGCCGGCTCTCGCGCATCATGCTCGCGGCCCGCACCATCCGCCACTGCGTCAGGTAATCGAGCGGCGTCTCCCCGACGAGCTCGCGAAACCGCGCGGCGAACGCCGAGCGGGACATCGAGGCGACGCGCGCGAGCTCCGGCACCGTCCACGCGCGGCCCGGCGCCTCGTGCATCTGCCGCAGCGCCTCGCCGATCTGCGGGTCGGCGAGCGCCCGGAGCCAGCTCTGGCTGCCGTCCGGGAGCGACGCCTGGATGCGCGCGCGCATCGCCTGGACGAAGAGCACCTCGGCGAGCCGGTCCACGACCGCAGGCGACCCGGGCAGGCCCTGCGCGATCTCGGCGGCGATGAACTGGAGGGTCGACTGGAACCAGGGCGCCGCGTGCGCGTCCGAAGCCGTCAGGTGCAGGATCGGCGGAAGGTGCCTGACCAGGAGCTCGCTCTCGGGCGAGGCGAAGGTGAAGCACCCGGCGACCACGGTGACCGGCGCGCCGCCGCCGCCGTGCGCGATCAGCCGCGACCGGTAGAAGGCCTCCGGCGGCGTCACGTCATCTGCGGCGCGCAGGCGCGCCCTGGGGCTGCTCCGGAGCGAGTACGCCTCGGGCGCGGGCAGGAAGACGAAATCGCCGCCGACGAGCGGCACGAGCGCCTGCTCGTCGACGCCGAGGAGGCAGGAGCCGCGGGTCACGATGAGGCCATTCACATGGACGACGGCGTGACCCCCATCGACGAGATCGTCCGCGGGCTCGAAGACCTCGTGCGGGCCGGCAAGATCGTCTACGGCGGGCTCTCGAAGTTCCCGGCCTGGCGCGTCGCCGTGGGCGTGAAGGCCGGCGATCTCCGCGGCGCTTCCCCCATCGCCGCGATCCAGGTCGAGTACAGCCTGCTCCAGCGCACCACGGAGCGCGAGCTCCTGCCGATGGCGGATGCGCTGGGCCTCGGCGTGATGGGGTGGTCGCCGATGGCCGGCGGGCTCCTGACCGGCAAGTACCGGAAGGGAGAGCGGGGCCGCGCGACCGATCTGAAGGCGAGCGTGCTGCACGACGAGCCCGCGCGCCACGACCCCGTGCTCGACGCGCTCACCGCCGTCGCGGACGAGCTCGGCGCGAGCCCGGGTCAGGTCGCCATCGCCTGGGCGGCCGCGAAGGGCGTGATCCCCGTCGTCGGGCCGCGGACCCGCGCGCAGCTCGATGAGAACCTCGGCGCCGCGGCGCTCGCGCTCGACGACGCGAGCCTCCGCCGCTGGACCAGGTCAGCGCGGTTCCGCTCGGCTACCCGCACGAGCTGAACAGCCACGCCGAGCAGCGCGCGGTCATGACAGGGAACCGGTGGGAGCAGATCGACTTCCCCGAACGGACCGTTGCGTGACGGATCGATGAAGGCGCGGAGGTCACCCGGGCGGACGCGCCCGGGCAGGTGAGCGGTCATTCCGGCGCTTCATCTCACGGGGTCTCCGAGCGATGCGCGCGGGCAGGTGTCACTCAGTCATAAGGGCATACCATCGAATGTGGCGCGCTCGTTCCGTCGTGCAGGAAGACGTCCGAGTAGACAATGTCCTCCGGATAGAAGAGCACCTCCGCGCCTGGTGGGCCCGACAACCAGCATTGCCACTGGATGGACTTCGATTGCCTCCCGCGCGAGGTGCAGAACTGCGGCAAATAGCCGTCGTCCTGCCCGAACTCGCCTCCGTTGATCGTGACGTCACTGGCATGAATCATGATTCCAGGGTAGTCGCCCTCTTCGGGGGTCAAAGCGTTGTTGAAGATGATCGGGTTCTCCAGGGTCACGGTCCCGACCCGGAGCGCGCTCGCGGGCAGCGTTCCCTTCGACTGCAGGTACACGCCGGAGTATCCATTGCCCCAGGACCAGAGGTCCAGGAGCTCCACATCGGTCCCCGCCTGGATATGGACACCATAGCTCCCGTTGTAAGCGGACCTGACGCCCTCGAGGCGGATCTTCTCCGGGCGCTTATCCGGGATGGGGCTCGCCATCATGACCCCAGAGCCGCCGTTGTGGTGAAAGTAGCTATCCTGGACCACGACATTCCTGGGCCTCGTGCTAGGATTCGAGTTCTGGGCGGCGATCCACAGCCCGTGCCCGCCAACTGCGGGAAGGCCATCGCGCGGATGAATCAGGCTGTGGTGCACCTCGCAGTTTCGCACGGTCACATTGGAGGTGATGATCTTGATCCCGGCTGCTCCGACGGGGCCGTTGATGTTTCTGATCTCGCAGTTCTCCACGTAGGTGTGGGGCGTGGTCTCGGTGCCGGTGCTGACCGTGGACAGGTAGATGCCGCCCTTCGGTACGCCGTCCACGATCACGTTCCGGATCGCGCCCCAGGACCCCAGGCCGAAGGTGATGCCATCCAGGTTGGGTGGCTTGCACTGAGGCGGCTGAGGCAGCTTATCGGGGAGGGGAGCGTACCGCATGATGATGTTCTCCACCTCGCAATTCGAGCAGCTGTTGACTCGGATGCCGCTGTTGGCCTGGACCCAGGGGCCATCCGTGAGCCTGATCTGAAAATTGCGGATCCAGACCCTCGAGACTCCAGACTTGTTGACCTGGATCGCCCCGGGAAACTGCTCCGGATTGCAGGGGACCGCCACCAAGGTCGCGGTCCCGGGATCGCCAGGGGCGGCGTTCGGAGACAGCTCCGGCCCCTCCAGGGTCAGATCGCTGTGCTCAGGTCTCAGCGGCGTGCGCAGCACGTAACGCCCGGCAGGGAAGTACACGGTGTGCCTGGTCGTCGGCTGCGACATTGCGCATTCGATCGCCCTCGAGATGGCCAGGCTGTCATCGACGTCGTCGCGTTCATCAACGGCGGGATTGGCGGAGACGTCCGCTCCGTCCGGTCGCGTCACATTCACATAGGGCAGGACATTGACCACGCCATCCGTGACAGACCCTGCCACACAGCAGTTGATACCCGTGTCAACGTCCGTGTTGCCGATCCTGTCGACGCCGCACCCGTTCCGATCCTCGTGCAGCTCGAGGGTTCCCACGCAGACCTTGCTGGAGGGGCAAAAAGGTCCCGTGCAGCGCGGCGGCGGATCTGGGACAGCCGTGAGACACTCATCGTCGCTGTCATCGTCTTTCGTGAATGGATCCTCGTTATACGGGGCATCGAGGCTGCACAAATTGAAGTCCTCGTCGCTCTGCTCCGCCGGAGGGTGATAGCCCCAAATCGCGCCGGAGCTGGCCGTGGACGCTGCCGCCCCGGCCGGCGCGGAGACGAGCGCGAACAGGCCAACTAGAAATGTCTTCGTGATCCGCCGCGTCGACAGCATACGTTTCCTGTTGTTGGTCGAGTGTGGGAACTCGGTTTTCCGAGCCGCCGGGGAGCAAGAACCGCACCACCAGGTCGGCCTGGTGCGCCGGGTGGCCGACGAGACGGGGGCGCGTGCGCGCCCCGAGGAGGGTTGCCGGAAGCATAGGGGCTCGTCGGCGAGCCCAGCTGCCCATCGAGCGATGCGAGCCCAGGCGGACCGGCGACGAACAGGCGGGCCGTTCCTCTGCCGGTGCCAGCGTGCCAGCGTGCCAGCGTGCCAGCGTGTCAGCGCGGCGGGACCCGACCCCGTGGCCCAGCAACGTGAACCAGGGCGCGCCCCCGCGCCGGCGACCCCAACCTGGGTCGGGTCGCTGGGGTCGCTGACCTGGGTCGGGTCGCTAAGGCCGCTGGCCGTGCCCTGACGACCAGCCTCGCCGGTCAGACCCCGGCGGCGCGGTGCGCGTCGGAGCGCGCACGTCATCTGGCGGCGTGCGGCGCCGCGCGCCGCCAGATGACGTGCGCGCGCCCGGACGCGGGGGTGTAGGATGCCGCGATGCGGAAGGTGGTCCTGTTCTTTCTGACGCTGGCGGCGATCGCGTGGAGCGCGCCATCGCCCGCGAGAGCGCAGCCGAGCGCGCTCGATCGGCAGGGGACGACGCCGGCCCCCTCGCGCACGGCCATCGTCGGGTTCACCGCGTCGCTGACGGGGAACGTGAACGTCGAGTCGACCCGGCAGACCAACGGCATCAAGATGTGGGTGGACGACGTCAACAAGGCAGGGGGCATCCGCCTCGCCGACGGCAGCGCCGTCACCGTCGATATCCGGTTCTATGACGACGAGAGCAACAAGGATCGTGTCCAGCAGCTCTACACCCGGCTGATCAACGAGGACAGGGCCGATTTCCTGATCAGCCCGTACAGCAGCGGATTGACGGACGCCGCGGCCGTCATCGCCGAGCAGTACGGCCGCGTCATGGTCACGGCGGGCGCGTCGTCGGACTCGACGCATGACAAAGGCTATTCGCTGGCCTTCATGACCTACACGCCCGCGAGCCGCTACCTGACCGGCGCCTTCGACATCCTCGCCCACCTCGATCCGTCGGCGAAGCGGGTCGCGATCGTCCACGAGCGGGACAAGTTCTCCACGGACGTGGCCACGGCCGCGAAGAGCCACGGCGAGGCCAAGGGGTACGAGGTCGTGCTCTTCGAAGGCTACGCCACCGGCACCACGGACTTCGCGCCGTTCATCAACAGGCTGCCCGGCGACGTGGACGCCATCATGGGCGGGGGCCACTTCGCCGACACGAGCACCTTCGCCAGGCAGCTCGCGGAGAAGGGCATTCACGCCAAGTTCATCGCGCTGCTCGTGGCGCCGCCGGAGCCGCGGTTCGGCGAGCTCGGCGCGGCGGCGCTCGGGGTGATCGGGCCGAGCCAGTGGGAGTCCACCGTGAAGTACAGCCCCGAGGCCGCGCGCGCCGCGGGCCTCCCCTGGCACGGGCCCTCGGTGGACGACTTCGTCGCCAGGTACAGAGAGCGGTTCGGCGATACGCCGTCGTACCACGGCGCGGGGGGCTACGCCGCTGGCCTGATCCTGGAGCAGGCCATCGCGCGGGCGGGGTCGCTGGAGACGGCGAAGGTCAAGGCGGCGCTCGACGGCACGGACATGCTGACCTTCTTCGGCCACACGAAGTACGACACCAGCGCGAAACGGCACGGCCGCCAGGTCGGTCACGAGATGGTCTACATCCAGTGGCAGAAGGACGAGCAGGGGAGGCTCGTCAAGCGGGTCGTCTGGCCCGAGGACGCCAGCACGGCCAAACCCCTGTATCCAGCCCGCGACCAGGCGGCCGCGGGCCCGAGCCAGCTGCTGACGTCGCTCGTGGACGGGCTCATGCTCGGGTTCGTGTACGGCCTCGCGGCGATGGGCATGACGCTCATCTGGGGGATCCTGCGCATCATCAACCTGAGCCACGGCGCGGTCATCGCGCTCGGGATGTTCGCCAGCTACTTCCTGTTCACGCACCTCGGCGTGAACCCGTACGTCGGGCTGGTCGCCGTGGCCGCGGCGGGCCTCCTGCTCGGGCTCCTGATCTACCCCGTGGCCGTGCACCGCGTGGTCCACGCGCCGCACCACCTCACGACCCTGCTCGCGACCTTCGCCGTCAACATGATCTTCATCGGGCTGGGCACGGCGCTCCTGACCACCACCCCGCGCAACATCGACTACTCCCTCGGCACGGCGCGCCTCGGTCCGGTGGCGCTCCCGGGCACGCGCCTCATGGCGGCCCTGATGGCCATCCTGGTCGCGTCGGCGCTCACCTTGTTCCTGCGTCGGACGCGGCTCGGCAAGGCCATCCGCGCGGTGGCGAGCAACCGCGCCTCGGCGGAGCTGATGGGCATCCCTTCCTCTCGCGTGCTGGCCCTCAGCTTCGGGCTCGGGACGATGCTCGCGGCGGCGTCCGGCGCGCTCATCGCCACGTTCTTTCCCTTCACCATCCTGAGCGGCGAGTCGTACCAGCTCAAATCGTTCGTCATCGGCGTGCTGGGCGGCCTCGGCAACCCGATTGGCGCGCTCGCCGGAGGGCTCTTGCTCGGCATGCTGGAGGGGCTCATCCCCATGTTCCTCCCCGTGAGCTGGGTGCCCGTGGTGGAGTTCGCCCTCTTCGTCCTCGTGCTGCTGCTCCGCCCGAGCGGCCTCCTGGGAGCCCGCACATGAACGCGCATCGACGCCCCGCCTTCTGGCTGACGCTCCTCCTCGTCGCGGCGCTGGGCGCCGTCCCGCTCGCGACGCGCGGCGACACGCTGCGCGAGGCGATGTTCACCCTGCTGATGTTCGTCACGCTCGCCTCCAGCCTGAACCTCTTGCTCGGGTACACGGGCTACGTGAACTTCGGCCACATCGTGTTCTTCGGGCTGGGCGGGTACACCGGCTTTTACCTCCTGAGCCAGCGGGGCGTCTCGCTCTACCTCGCGATGCTCGCCGGCGGCCTCGCCGCCTCCGCGCTGGCCGGCCTGCTCGGCCTCGCCATCCTGCGCCTGCGGGGCGCCTACTTCGCGCTGGCCACGATCGGGATCAACGAGGCGGCGCGGGCCTTCGTGAACAACGTCTCCCTGTTCGGCGGCGCGACGGGGCTGTCGATCAACTTCTCCGTGTACGGCGAGTACGGCGGCCCGTCGAGGGCGCTGTGGCTCACGTACGCCCTGCTCCTGTCGGTCACGGTGGTGGTGGTCGCCGTCAGCTTGCTCGTGAAGAGCTCGCGCTTCGGCCTCGGCCTGCTCAGCATCCGCGAGGACGAGGACGCGGCGCTCGTCATGGGCGTGAACGCGCCGCGCCTCAAGACGCTCGCCTACGTGCTGTCGGCGTTCTTCCCGGGCGTGGCCGGCACGCTCTACTTCTTCAAGAACGGCAACGTCGAGCCGGGCGACGCCTTCCGCCTGCACACCTCCATCGAGACGCTGGTCATGGTGATGCTGGGCGGCGCGGGGACGGCGCTCGGGCCGATCCTCGGGGCGGCCGCGTACGATCGCCTCCGCAGCTTCCTGCTCACGACGCCGCTCTTCAAGGATCTCCACCTGGCCTTCGCGGGGGGCGTGCTCCTGCTCATCGTCCTGTTCGTGCCCTCCGGGGTCGTCGGCTGGCTGCGCGCGCGCCTGCCCCGCGCGCGGGGGGTGCTCGAATGATGCTTCAACTCCAGGGGATCGCGAGGCGCTTCGGCGGCCTGCAAGCGCTGAGCGACGTCACGTTCGGCATCGCGGACGGGGAGATCCTCGGCCTCATCGGCCCGAACGGCGCGGGGAAGACGACGCTCTTCAACGTGGTGAGCGGCGTGCACCCGCCGGACAGGGGCCGTATCGTCTTCCGCGGCCAGGACATCACCGGCCTCCCGCCGTACCGCGTGGCGCGCCTCGGGCTGGCCCGCACGTTCCAGATCGTGCGGCCGCTCCACGACCTCACCGTGCGCGAGAACGTGATGCTCGGCGCCTGCTACGGCCGCGAGCGCCACGGGCGCGGCGCCGCCGCCAGGGTGGCGGACGAGGTGCTCGCGCTGGTGGGCCTCGGCGAGCGCGCCGCGCAGCTGGCCGGCAGCCTGAACGTCGCGCAGAAGAAGCGGCTGGAGCTGGCGCGCGCCCTCGCGGCCCGGCCGTATCTGCTGTTGCTCGACGAGGTCCTCGCGGGGCTGAACCCCGCCGAGGTCGGCCGGATGATCGACATCATCCGCCACATCCGCGCGCAGGGGGTCACGATCCTGATGATCGAGCACCTCATGCAGGCCGTGATGAGCCTCTCCGATCGGATCGTGGTGCTGGACTATGGCAAGCTCATCGCCGAGGGGGAGCCGCGGGAGGTGGCCGCGGATCCGGGCGTGATCGAGGCGTACCTCGGCGACCCGAAGCTCGGGCGAGAGCTCTTGGCAGGAGGCTCGGATGGCGGCAGCGCTCGAGGTGACTGATCTGGTCACCGGCTACGACGAGGTGCAGATCCTGTGGGGGGTGAGCCTGCGCCTCGAGCCGGGGAGGCTGACGGCGCTCGTGGGCTCGAACGGGGCGGGCAAGACGACGCTCCTGCGCGCCGCGACGGGGCTCTTGCCCGCGTGGAGCGGCTCGGTGGTGTTCGCGGGCCACGACGTGACGCGCCTCCCCGCGCACGCCCGCGCCGCCGAGGGGCTCGCGCTGGTGCCGGAGGGGCGGCAGCTGTTCGCCGACATGACGGTCCTCGAGAACCTCGAGCTCGGCGCCTTCTCGAGGCGGGCCCAGCCGGGCTTGCGGCGCAACCTGGAGCGCGTGTTCGAGATGTTCCCGCGCCTCGCGGACCGGCGCGGCCAGAAGGCGGGCACGCTGAGCGGCGGCGAGCAGCAGATGGTCGCGGTCGCGCGGGGGCTGATGGCCGAGCCGAAGGTGCTGATGCTCGACGAGCTGTCGCTGGGCCTCTCGCCCCGGCTGGTGCTCGATCTCTTCGAGTCGCTGCGCCGGCTCAAGGCCGAGGGGCTGACGATGCTCCTCGTCGAGCAGAACGTGGCCATGGCCATGGCGGTGAGCGACTACGCCTATGTGCTGGCGGAGGGGCGCGTCCACCTGGAGGGCGAGGCGAGCGAGCTGGCGAGGAAGGAGGAAGTGCGGAGGGCCTATCTCGGGCTGTGAATCCCCTCGATGCTCGGCGGGCGGGCGGCCGTGCTAGGCTGGGGCGATGAGACGCGACAGCCCTGAGGCCCCGCCTCCGCCCGTGGCCGGCGAGGCTCGCGGCTACTTGGTCCGGCAGCTCGAGATTGCGTGGCAGCTCACCAGCTTCCACCTCGACGGGCTCACCACCGAAGAGTGCTTGTGGCGCCCTGCTGACGAGGGATTGCACGTTCGTCGGACCGACGATGGAACGTGGCGCGCCGACTGGCCGGAGCACGAGGGGTACGATCTCGGCCCGCCGAGCATCGCCTGGGTGACGTGGCATCTCGGGTTCTGGTGGTCCATGGTGCTCGACCACTCGTTCGGCGGCGGAGCCCTCGCGCGCGAGGACGTGACCTGGCCTGGCGACGCCGACGGCGTGCGCGCGTGGCTCGACGGGCTTCAGGAACGGTGGCGGGCGGCGGTCGAGCAGGCCACCGACGACGACCTGCGCTCGACGCGGCGGACGCGGTGGCCTTTCCAGGACCGGCCGTTCGGCGACGTCGTCGCGTGGGCCAACGTCGAGCTCACGAAGAACGCCGCGGAGCTCGGCTACGCGCGCTTCCTCTACGCACGAAGGCCGCGCGGTTAAGGGGCGGGCTCGCGCGTCCGGTCCGGAGGGATGGCCGCTGCGCCGTTCAGCGCGAGGCGGATGGCTTGCTCGACGGGGGAATAGTCGCCGCGCTCGCGTTCGAGCGAGAGCGGCTCGGTCGGGATCAGGGGAGGCTGAGCCATGAAGCGCGGCCGCGCGCCGCGGTGCGGCTGCGCAGCGTGGACCAGGAACGGGTGGCACAGATAGACCGTCCCCGCGTCGCCCGTCGCGAGCACCTGCGGCCGATGCGCCGTCTCCGCGAAGCCGTTCGCGGCCAGCTCACGCAAGGTCAACCCCGGCTCGCCGGCCGGCGCCAGCTGCCGCGCGATGTCGAGGTGCGACCCCGACCGGATGCGCGTCGGCGCGTCGTCCTCGCCGACATCCGAGAAGAGAAAGAGCATGAGCAGCGCGCGGCCGCGCGACCGGACGTTCGCGCGCCACTCCATGAAATCGGGGCTCTCGGTGCCGAAGCTCACGTCGATGTGCCAGCCCGCGTCCCCCGGGTCGAGGGGCGACGGGAAGCGGACGGGGAACGTGCCGAGGGCGGCGGGCGGCTGCCAGCGCCCGCTGCCGACCAGCTGATCGAGCGCCGCGCGGAGCACCGGGGTGTTCGCGGCCTCGGCGAAGGGTCGCTGGCCGTACTGCCCGAGTCGAACCACCGGCTTCGTCCAGGTCCTCGGGTCGTCCGGGGTCATGCCTGTGTCGCGCCACAGGATGGCGCGGGCCTCGTCGGCCAGGGTCCGGGGGAACGCCGCGTCGACGCGGACGAATCCCTGGGTGATGAAGTGCTCGATCTGCGAACGGCTCAACTCGGTCACGGCGCGGACCACCTTGTACGGACCGTGTCGGCGGCGCAAGTCGGCCGGGAAGGACCCGTCGGGGCCGGCGACCAGCGCCCTCCAGCGCCAGCGAGCTCAACCTGCGCCACGACCTCCCGGCACCTCGACTTGGGTAGTGACAGCCGCCCCCCGTCCAGTCGGCTGCGGGCACCCCAACCAGGTTTCGGCCCGAGGTCATGTTCGCCTTCAGGTGCAAAGTTGCTGTGTCGGCGCAGGGGAGGGCAATGACACTGCATGTTTCTTCTCGAGGGAAAAACACCAAGCGTGGGCGTTTTCGGGCGAATGTCGCAGATCACTTCCATCGGTAGCGGGAATTGTAGGCGCCGGGCTCCCGGCGTGGGCATTGCTGAGCGTGTGCGCTCCGGCTCGCGTCGCAGTCGATCGGCTCTCCCGCTCCTGGAATCTCCAACCCCATCGCTCAACTCTCGGAAGTCCAACATGAACAAGAACCGCTCTTCTCGATGGCTGTGCGGCACGACGTGGATCGTGCTCGGGCTCGCGACCCTCTCTGGATGCTCCGACGGGGGCGATGGCGGCGAGGGGGGCGCGGGCGGTGAGGGGGGAGCGGGCACCATCACGACCACGACCACGACCACGACCACGACCGGCGCCAGCGCTGGCCCGACGACGAGCAGCAGCAGCAGCAGCAGCTCGACCGCCAGCGGCACCGGGGGGGCGGGGACGACAAGCTCTTCGACGACCGGCGGTTCGAGCGAGGGTGGCGGCGGGGCGGGCGGTGAGGACAACGGGGCCGGCGGAGGCGGCGGGGCCCCTTCCGCGAAGTTCGTCGGCAACATCACGACGAGCGGCGCCGTGCGCAACGGCTTCGCGACCTACTGGAACCAGATCACGCCCGAGAACGAGGGCAAGTGGGGCTCCGTCGAGAGCTCCCGCGGCCGTCGCGACTGGAGCAAGCTCGACGCGATCTACAAGTACGCGAAGGACAACAACATCATCTTCAAGCACCACGTCTTCGTGTGGGGCAGCCAGCAGCCGAACTGGGTCGGGGGGCTCTCCGGGTCGGAGCAGCAGGCGGCGGTGCGGGACTGGATGAAGTCGTTCTGCGAGCGCTACCCCGACACGAAGTACATCGACGTCGTCAACGAGCCGCCGCCCCACACCACGCCCTCGTACAAGAACGGCATCGGCGGCGACGGCGCCAGCGGCTGGGACTGGATCGTGAACTCCTTCAAGTGGGCTCGCGAGTTCTGCCCGGGCGCGGTCTTGATCCTCAACGACTACAACAACATCGAATACGAGAACGACCACAACAACTTCGTGCGGATCGCGAGGGCGGTCATCGACGCGGGCGCCCCGGTCGACGCGCTCGGCGCTCAGGCCCACGACGCCTACAAGATCAACACCAACACGGTCAAGGGCTACATCGACAAGCTCGCCGCGCTGGGCAAGCCCGTGTACATCACCGAGTACGATATCGGCATCGCGGACGACAACCAGCAGAAGAGGGTGATGGAGGAGCAGTTCACGATGTTCTGGAATCACCCCGCCGTCCCGGGCATCACCTTGTGGGGCTACATCGTCGGCACCACCTGGCGGGACAACACCGGCATTCAGCATTCGAACGGCACCATGCGGCCGGCCATGGCCTGGCTCATGGAGTTCCTGGGTCGCTGATCCGCGCGAGCTCCCTCCGCGGAGGGAGCTCGTCGAAGCTCGATTCACCCGCCGCGCGTCCGCCGTGACCGGATCGCCTGGCCGGCGAAATCCCTGGAAGGGATCGCGCCGGCCAGGAACCCTTACCGATCAGATCACAGCGGCACTTCGATCACGTCTTCGCAGGTGAAGTCGACGCCCAGGGACACTTCGACCTGGGCTTGCACCACGGCGCACGTGTCGTCGCAGAGCACGATCGCGGTCGGGTTCGCGGGATCGTCGTAGCGCCATGTGCCCGCGGCCGCGCAGGTCTGATCGTACACGAGCGACGTCGGGGTGTTGGTCGTGGCGCTCGTGTATTTCACGTCGACCTTCTGCTTGTCGAACGTCCTCCCGTCGGGGGGCGGCGGGATCGGGATCGTGCACGAGACCGCGGCGCCGCGGATCTCCTCGACGGCCGCCTTGAACGCGGCCGTCGTGTCCGCCGCGTTGCCGGTGTCGATGATGAACGCCTCTCCTGTATCGCCCGCCGTCGCGATCAGGCGCAGGTTCTCATCGAGGCTCGGGGGCGCGCCTTCCACCGGCGGGCTGTTGACCCCGATCACGAACGTCGAGATGCCGGCGGCGCGCGCCGCCTCGACGCGCTCGACGACGGCCTCGATCGAGTTCGACTGGCGGCATTGCTCCGGATAGCCGTCGGTCACGAGGACGATCGCGTATTTCCCGGGGTTCACCTGGCGTTGCTCCTCGATGTACGCGGTCGTGCCTTCGAGCACGAACGCCGTCGGCGTGCCGATGCGCCAGCTCCGGTCGTCCTGAGGCGTGACGGCATCGATCGCCTCACCGAACGCCGGAGACGGCAGCGGGGTCATCGCGACGTCCGGCGCCACGTACGTGCTTGCGTTGCACATCTGTCCGGCGCCAGGGAAGAACGTGAGCGACGCCCGGAACCCGGCCGAGGCGGGATCCACGAAGAATTGCTTCGTCGCGGCGACGACGGGATCCCACTTGAGCGACCGATCGCGCCAGGGCACGTCGTTCGCGCCCATGCTGCCCGACACGTCGAACGCGAAGGCGAGGTACACCTGCTGGAACCCGGCCTGGGAGGTCTCGGTGGCGCACGCCTGCCCTGCTGCCGTCGAGCCGCCGCTGCTGGCGCCGCTTGCACCGGAATTCCCGCTTGAGCCCAGATCGTTCCCGCTGCCAAAGGTGTCGTCGTAGCCGGTGCCGGTGCCGGCGCCGTCGCCGTTGCCGGTGCCGGTGCTGTTCTGGGAGCCTCCGTCACCCTCGCCGCTGCCCGGAACCTCGCTGCATGCGGCGCTGGCCAAACTCACCATCGACAAAGCTATGGCCATCGTAGGCAATCTCATAAATCCACTCCTCTTCGAGCGCGTGCCAGGTGCGATACGCCGGCCCGACGCACATGAAACGAGAGGCCTCCGGAGGCGGAATTTTGCACGATCGCGCCTCGCCGGAGCCCCGGGATCGATGGGGAGTATAATCGATGATGCCAATCTTTGCGCGGGATACGGTCTGAAAAGTGGTTGCGTCGTACTGCGACGATCACGGCGCAATGCGGCGAGCGCGCATGGTCTCTGTCGTCCATCCAGGCTGCACGCGCGGCGCTGCGGATAGAGGATCAGCGATCCGCCCTCGTGAGAATGCGACGATCCATTGACATTCGATCGGCACACCGATGGACGATCCGACCGAGGTCGGGGTCGCCCCGGACCTGGGCCGGGTCCGCTCGGTCCTGGACAGGGGCGGCTGAAGCGGTTTCGGGGCTGGATCGCCGGAGGTGCTGCGCGGCTGGAGGGGCGTGCTCGTTCGGGCCGGCGAGCCGCGGGCGAGCTGCCGAGCCGGGGGCCGCCGGGAGCTCATCGCAGCTGTCGTCGCGCGCGTTCACCAGCGTGAATCGGCGCGAGGGCAGAATCGATCACCGCTCTCGATGAGCGGAGTTCGGCCGGCGGGGTCGTCGGCGCCCTGCGCCGGGCGAGGCCGGCCGTGGGCTCGCACGCGAGGAAGAACGGGATTGCGGCCCCGCGCGTCGGGGCGCTAGGTTGAGCGCTGCGATCACGAGCGCCATGAGAGCGAGGAGTTTTCGATGAGCCGATATCCCGACAAGGAACCGGAGTGCCTGGGCGCCGACAGCGCGAACATCGACCTCGTGATCGAGCCGCGCCCGCGGGATCTGGGCGGCTTCACGGTGCGCAGGTCGCTTCCAGCGGCGCAGCGACGGCATGTCGGGCCCTTTCTCTTCTTCGATCACATGGGCCCCGTCGACTTCGCGCCGGGCCAGGGGATCGATGTCCGGCCGCATCCGCACATCGCGCTCGCGACCATCACCTATCTCCTCGAAGGGGAGTTCGTGCATCGCGACAGCATCGGCTCGGAGCAGCCGATCCGGCCGGGCGACGTGAACTGGATGGTCGCGGGGCGCGGCGTCGTTCACTCGGAGCGAACCGCGCCGGAGGTGCGGGCGCGCGGCGCCAGGATGCACGGGATCCAGACGTGGGTCGCGCTCCCGCAGAAAGACGAGGAGATCGAGCCGCGCTTCGAGCATCACCCGCGCCAGACGATGCCCGTCGTGCGCCGCGACGGCGCGGAGCTCCACGTCATCGCCGGGACCGCCTACGGCGCCAAGGCGCCCACAGGGGTCCTGTCGCCGACGCTCTACGTGCATGCTCGGCTCGACGCCGGCGCGACGCTGCCGATCGACGACGAGCACGAGGAACGCGCCATTTACGTGGTCGACGGGGCGATCGCGTGCGACGGCAAGCGCTTCGGCGCGGGCGCGATGATCGTGCTCCGTCCGCGCGCGGCCGTCGCCGCGGAGGCGATCGGCAAGACGAACCTCATGCTCATCGGCGGCGCGCCGCTCGACGGACCTCGCCACATCTTCTGGAATTTCGTGGCGAGCTCCAAGGAGCGCATCGAGCGAGCGAAGGCCGACTGGCGCGAGGGTCGCTTCCCCACGATCCCCGGCGATGACACCGAGTTCATCCCTCTCCCGGAAGGCGCGTGACGCGAGCCCGCGGCGCGCTCCGGGAGCGCGGGATGCGGAGCGTCTCCCCGCCGCCGTCAGCGGAGCGCGTCGTTGGCCGTCTTTTCGGTGGGCTTGGCCTCGTTTCGGTTGCCGCTCTCGTCCCGCGAGCACGCCGCGACGAAGGTGGTACGCTCCGCGGGTGAGCCACGACGAGCTCGATCCCACGCCGATCCGGTTCATGCGGCATGTGTGCCACGCCGACCACGCGCGACCGATGCGGAGCCCGGCGGTCCACACGTACGTCGCCCTGGCCTTGCATGTCGGAGGCCGCATGCGGGTCGAGCATCGCGGCGAGTTCGAGCTGCGGGCCGGGCACCTCCACCTCATTCCGGCGGGCGACGCGCACCGCGTCCTGTCCGCGAGCCACGCGGAAATGTGGGGGATCGGCTTCTGCCGGACGTGCCTCGATCCGGCGCGCTACGGCGACCTGCTCGCCCCGCTCGACCGTGTCCGGCACGGGGCGTCGCCCGTGGTCGAGCTGCCTGCGGCGCGGCAGGCGTACGTGCTCGATCTGCTCCGGGAGCTCGAGCGCGAGCAGCAGGCTGCGGGCGCGCTGCCGGTGGTCTCCGAGAGCCTGCTCGCGCTGGTGCTCGCGGAGGTCGTGCGCGCGAGCGGCAGCGTCCGGGCCGCGCCGGCGCAGCGTCCTTCGATCGTGGCGGAGGCGCTGGCCGTGATCGAGGCCCGGTGCCTCGGGCCGCTGTCCTTGAAGGAGGTCGCGGAGGCGGTGCGCCGGACGCCCGCCCACGTGACCACCGCGGTCAAGCAGGCCACCGGGCGTACGGTGGTCGCGTGGATCGTGGAGGGGCGTCTGGCCGAGGCGCGGCGGAGGCTCCTGGCGACCGACGAGTATGTCGACGTGATCGCCGAGCGCGTCGGCTACGCCGATCCGAGCCATTTTGTGCGGCTGTTCCGGCGCCATCACGGCGTCACCCCCGCCGCCTGGCGCGCCCAGCACCGCCGAGCTCAGCGACCCGACCCGGGCTGAGCGATCCCGGGCGGCGAGCCGACCCAGGTTCGGGTTGCTCTCCGAGACCGGGGTTGCCGCAACCTGGGTCGGGCCGGGGTCGCCTCAACCTGGGTCGGGCCGGGGTTGCGGCAACCTGGGTTGGGTCGCCGGGGTTGCCGCAACCTGGGTCGGGTCGGGGTCGCCTCAACCTGGGTCGGGTCGCCGCATCATATCCAAGGAATAATCTGACGGTGCTGCACGAGCTCGCCATAGGGGGCTGGCGATCCTGCGGATTGCGTGCACATCCAGAGGACGTCCTTCGCGGCATCCATCGGCGACTGCGCCGACGACATGTCGTCGAACCACGGACGCGACGCGTCGGTGTCCACCAACCCAGGGCAGACCGCGGCGATGAGGAGCCCGCGCCGCGCCGCCTCGTCCTTCCGCTGGCGCGCGACGACCTTCATCGAGGCGACCTGCGCGATCTTGGACGGGATGTTGATCCACGCCGGCCAGTGGTGGGCCTCCGCCTCGCCGCGCTCGACCAGCTCCACGTACTCGTCCATGACGCGCTCGATGTCCTCGAGCGATCGCGTGACAGGGTCGAAGTGGTGGTGGAGCCGCGGGTCCAGCCTGCGCAGCGAGCCGAAGGCGCTCGCCACCACGAGCAACCGCCCGCCGTCGCGGAGCAGCGGCACGAAGGCGCGGATCATCCGGTACGTCCCGTGGTTGTTCGTGTCGATCAAGGTGCGGACCTGGGCCGCCTGCGGCCGATCCTTCACGATGCGCGCGGCCGCGTTCGAGAGCACGATGTCGATCCCGCCGTGACGGCGCGCCAGCGTCTCCGCCAGGGCCTGGACGCTGGCGTCGTCGGTCACGTCCAGCTGGGCCAGCGTCGGCTGCAGACCCTCCTCGCGCAGGCGAGCCACGGCCGCCTCGCCGCGCGCAGGATCCCGCGCCGCCAGGTACACGGTGCTTCCGGCGGGCAGCTCCTGGCATAGCCGAGCAACCATCGCGTAGCCGAGGCCCTGGTTCGCGCCCGTGACGAGTGCAATCGTTGCCATCTTCCCTCCTCGATCCGTGCGCCCGCGAAGAGGCGGCCGCTCCGGCAGTCCTACCTCAACTCGGGTCTGACCGCGCGGCGCCCGCGCGGCACCAGGGGGGCGCATGACGGGCGCCGCGTCGTCGGTGCAGCGCGCGGCAGCCCGCGCCGCGTCGTGAGCGTTGGTGAGCGAAACATGCCGTAGAGGTGCGCGTCGCGACGCGGTCGTGTGGGCTTGCAGGGGTGCGTGCGCGCGGGATCCCGGGTGTTCGCGATTCAAAGGTCCCCGCGTTCGCGATACGCTGCGGACATGTCCCGGCCCCTCAACCCAGGTCGTCCGCGAATGGGCACGCTCGCCGGTCTGGGACAGGGAGGCGCCACGAAGGTCACGGGCATGCTCCAGCCGCCCGCTCCGGATCGACGGCAGGATCCCACGGCGAGAAGCGTGGCGCGCGACGCCGCCACGCTCAGCGCGCAGCAGCCTCAGCCAGCGCAGCCGTCTCCGGCGGCGCCGCGCGACGCCGGACGGGACGGGACCCGAGCGAAGCTCCAGCTCGGCCGCCTCGTCGCTGGACGGTACAGGCTCGTGCATCCGCTCGGCCACGGCGCCATGGGCGAGGTGTGGCGCGCGCACGACGGCGTCCGGCGCTTCGATGTCGCGCTCAAGTTCCTCGTCCTCCCGCGGCAGAGCCTGCCCATCGACGCCATGGAGCGCTTCCGATTCGAGGCGCAGGTCGCGGCGCAGCTCGGGCGGAAGACCGACCTCATCGTCACCGTGCACGACGCCGGCGAAGATCCCGAGGTGGGCCCGTACCTCGTCATGGAGTACGTGCGCGGTCGATCCCTCCGGCAGCTGATCCAGGAGCGTGGGCCGGTGCCGGCGGCCGAGCTCGCCGCGCTCCTCTCCCAGATCGGCGAGGCTCTCTCGGTGGCGCACGGCCTCGGGATCGTGCATCGCGACATCAAGCCGTCGAACATCCTGCTCCGCGAGGGACGCGACGGCCGCCTGCGGGCCAAGGTCGCCGACTTCGGGATCGCCAAATGGATCCGCCAGGATCTACCGGCCGACTTTCCCCGCCAGACCGCGGAGGGCGTGGTGCTGGGCACGCCGGCCTACCTGAGCCCGGAGCACACCTGCGACGGGCACGCGGATCCGCAGCTCGACATGTGGGCCCTCGCGGTGGTCGCTCACGTGGCGCTCACCGGCCACCAGCCCTTCGCCGGCGGCAACATCGCCGATGTGCTCGCCTCCATCCTCGCCGGCGAGCGACCCTCGCTGTCGACGCTGGTCCCGGAAGCGCCGCCCGAGCTGGAGGCGTGGTTCGCGCGCGCCTTCGCCCTGAACCCTGAAGAGCGATTTCCTGCCATCAAGCCGATGGTCTCCGCCTTCGTGGCCGCGGTCGGCGCCTCGGACGCGGCGCCGATCTCGGTGGCGCCGGCCTCGGTGGCGCCCGCGTCGGTGGCGCCGGCCTCGGTGGCGCCGGCCTCGGTCGGGCGCGCTGCGCCGCCGCCGCGGCCCCGGGGGCGCCTCGCGGCCGCTGGCCTCGTCGCGGCGCTCGGGATGGGGATGGCGCTCGCCACCGCGCTGCCTCGGGCGCCGCTGCAGGGCGCGTCCGACGCGCTGCGCGCGGTCGGCGGTGAGGTGCGCGCCGTCGCCCGCCGCGCCCCCGCGGTTCAGACGTCCAGGGCACCCCAGGCGGGCACGTGCTCGACCGTCCCGTCGGCCGCCTTCGTGGCAGCGCCGCTCGCGACGGCAGGGCCCCAGGCAGCGCCGCTCGCCGTCGCGGCGGCGCCGGAGCCCACCGCCGTCGCTGCGGCGCCGGAGCCCACGCCGCGCCCCGCCACCGCGGCGGCGCCGGAGCCCGCGCCGCGCCCCGCCGCAGCGCGCCCCGCCCGCGCGTCCGAGGCGCCGCGGAGCACGGGCGGAGCGCTCCCCCGACAGCGCGCGACCGATTCGGGCGCGCGGAAGAGCGCGATCTTCTGAGCGGCGCTGGCGAGCCGGCGGGTCTCTGACTCCGGGGCATTCGGTCGCCGTCGCACCGTGCTCGGCGCGCGAGCGAGCTCAGCGTCGGCGTCGTCCGAGCAGCGGCGGAAGGGCCACGAGCAGCGGTGATAGCCCAACCTGGGTCGGGTTGGGGGGAGCCCAACCTGGGTCGGGTCGGCGGTAGCCCAACCTGGGTCGGGTTGGGGGAGCCCAACCTGGGTCGGGTTGGCAGTAGCCCAACCTGGGTCGGGTCGGCGGTAGCCCAACCTGGGTCGGGTCGGCGGTAGCCCAACCTGGGTCGGGTCGCACCCCTTGACGACCGCCAGTCCGTCGCATAAGTAAACGGTACGGTTTCGTTTACAAGAGCGGGATGATGGCGAGCCACGAGGAGCGCAAGTCGGCGAAACAAGCGCAAATCAGGGCAGCGGCGCGGCGCCTGTTCCTCGACCGGGGCGTGGCCGGGACGAGCACCGACGCGCTCGCCGCGGCGGCCGGCGTGTCGAAGCGGACGCTCTACGCCCATTACCCGAGCAAGGAGCGGCTGCTGCAGAGCGTCCTCGAGGAGCTCATCGCCGAGCCGGGTCGGCGGGAGCTCGCCCTGGCCTCGTCCATGCCTGAGGACGCGCAGGCGCTCCACGACGCGCTCGCGACCTTCCTGCGCGCGGTGCTCACCACGCTCATGCAGCCCGACTATCTCGGCCTGGCCCGGGTGATCATCGCCGAGGTCCCCCGGATGCCCGAGCTCGGGGCGCTGTTCCGCGATACCGTGCCGAGGCCGATCCTGAGCGCAGTCGTGCGGCTGCTCGAGCACGGCCAGGTGCGCGGGCTCGTGTCGTTCCCGAGCGCGGAGACGGCGGCGCGCATGGCGATCGGCGCGCTGCTCACGCACGTCGTGATGGACGGTCTGCTCGGTGACGGCTCTCCGAGGCCGCCGCCCATCGAGCGCGTCGACGAGGTCGTGGGCCTGCTCTTGAAAGCCGGCCGGGCGATCCCAGCACCGAAAGGCGTAAAGTAGATCGTGGGTTGAACCCGTGGGGCAGGTGACTTAGCACGAGTGGAGGTCATTGGTCATGTCGAGTCAATATGATAGCTTCGCGAACACCTATCGCAGGGCCATGGCCCTGGATGTGCGCCGCTATGTGGACTATTTCTCGCTCACAAAGGCGCTTGGTGACGTGGCGGGCAAGACTGTCCTCGACGTCGGCTGCGGCACGGGGGTCATCACGAGGATCCTCAAGCAGAGGGGCGCGCGCCGGGTGGTCGGGCTCGACCTCTCCGAGGGGATGCTCGACGCCGCGCGCGCCGAGGAGGCCAGGAGCCCCCTCGGCGTCGAGTACGTGCGCCGCGACATCGCCGACGCGGGCGCGCTGGGCCCCTTCGATCTCGTGACGGCCAGCTACGTCCTGCCGCACGCATCATCGCCCGATCAGCTCGCCGCGATGTGCAGAGGCATCCACGAGGCGCTCGCCCCCGGCGGGAGGTTCGTGGCAATTCAGCCGAACGACGCGTTCGCGGTGAACGATCCTGCGTTTTACAGCGCCTACGGCCTGCGCGCCTCCGTCGACGGTCGGCTCGAGGACGCGGCGCCGATGAAGGTGACAGTATCGATGGTCGACGCCGAGCTGACGATCTCGACGCACTACTGGACGCGCGGCGGCTACGAGGCCGCGCTGAGGCGCGCAGGGTTTCGAGAGACCCAATGGCGCTCGCCGGAGGTGGCGCCTGAAGGCATCGAGGCGCTCGGGGAGGCGTTCTGGAGCAATTACCTCGCGCGGCCCTACGCGATGCTGTTCGAGTGCACGAAGGCGCGGGCACAGCGGTAGCGGGCGACGCTGCGCCTGCCCCTACCGCACCAGCGCCGGCGCGCTCAGCGCGGCGGCGTCCGTCATCCCGGCCTGGACGCGCGCGTAGATGCCGCACGCCTCGCCCGCGATGAGGTAGATGCCGTAATTGACCGACTCCCGCCGCGCGTTCTCGAGGGCCGCGAAGTACCGCTGCGCGATCCACCGGCCCTCGCGCGCCTTGGCCAGGGAGGCGCGCCAGACGTCGTCGGACGTGTGGCGCCCGAGGATCACCTCTTCTCCCTCGGCGCCATAATCGCTCTTCAGGACCCACTCGTCGCGCTGCGCGCGCAGCATCTCGGGGTGCACCGTCTCCAGCCGCGACGTCACCGGCACGAAGCGCTGGATCACCGACTGCGCGTGCGGCGAGAAGCGGTGGAGGTGCTCCCACATGAAGGCCATGGAGCGCTTGTTCTGCGGCAGCACCGCGCCGAGCGGGTTCAGGACGGCGACGCGCCCGTCGGCCGCGGCCGAGAGCACGGCGCCGAGCGGGCCCGCGAGCGGCTCGGGGTCGGGGATCTGCTCGTCGGTCCACACGCTCGACCGCTCTCCCCACCAGTCCGTCTTGTAGTGGCGCAGCAGGATCGAGAACGGGACGTCGAACAGGGACAGGCCCCGCTCATCGTGCGCGAGGTTGTAGGGCGAGCCGAGGATCACCCCGTAGCCGCGCTCCTCGAGCCAGCGCCGGTAAAGGCGGATCACCGAGAGATCCTCGGTGAACTCCGTCGGATACACGAACCCGAGGCGCCGCGTCGCGGCCTCGCCGACGAGCGCGCGGGCGACCTCCTCCACCATCGCGCAGAACCGGGCGCCGAGCTCGCGGTTCGGGTCGACCGCGCCCGGGTGGTCCGCCGCCGCGAGCGCGCTCAGCACGACCGCCTCCGCCTCGCCGGTCGGCGTGTCGCAGTTCAGCTCGGCGATCGCGGGGCCCTCGTCGGTCAGGAAGACGTCGGCGCGCGCGATGCCGTGCCACAGCGGCTGCGACGAGAGCCACATCGCCTTCTGGCACGGCGTCAGACAGAAGAAGTCGTCGAGCAGCGACGGCTCGTCCGCGACCAGCAGACACAGCTCGTTGTACACCGCCGCGACCTCCTCGGCGGCCCGGTAGAGGGCGCGCTGCTCCGCCGCCGTGACGAGCACCGGCTCCTCACGGAACCGCGGCGCCCCGTCGAACCAGGGATCGGTGATGAGGCCCGTCTCGACGATCCTCGCGGCGAAGGCGTCGTACGCCCGGACAGCGTCGCTCATAGGAGGCGCGCGATGGCGATCGAGGTCGCGAGGTAGGTCGCCGCCTCGAGGGCGCCCATGCCCTCGTTGCGGTCGGCCGCGATGCCGGCGTCGAGGCGGCCGCCGCGCAGCGCGAGCGGCGCGCCGAGCAGCACGCTCTGCACGAGCAGCTGCCGGACGGGGTAGAGCGCGAGCAGGTACAGCAGCACGCCGCCATAGCCCTTCAGCGAGACGAAGAGACCCTCGAAGTCGCCCTCGAGCGCCCGCGCGATGATGATCGCCACGGCGATCGAGGCGCCGGCGTAGCTCAGCGCGGCGGCGAGGTTCTCTCCCTGGATCTGCTCGGCGTCGTCGTAGGTGGTGAGCGCCCGGAAGAGCGAGATGAACACGTGCAGCGTGATCTGCGCGAGCAGGAAGAAGCCGAGGGAGATCGCGAGATCGCCGAGGTCCTTGCCCGCGATCGCCCGCGAGGTGATGAGCCCGGTCGCGACGTAGTGCGCGCCCGCCGCGAGCCCGGCCGCCGCGTTGCCGCGCTCGATCTCGGCGGGGAGCCGCGCCTTGAGCAGGAGCCGGATCCCGAGCTCGCCGGTCGCGATCACGAGGAGCAGGCCCACGACCGCGAACGCGCTCACCCACAGCAGATCGCGCGCGAAGCTGGACCCGTCGAGGCAGTTCTTGACGGCGTTCGCGGCGACGAGGAACACCGCGAGGACCTGGCCCACCGTGAGCAGGCGGCGCGCGGCGTTGCTCTCGGCGAGGTCGCGGGCGACCGTGTGCGCCGGCGAGAAGATCCTCTGCCCGATGCGCAGGAGGGCGAGCAGAGCGAGCGTCGTGCCCAGCCCGAACCCCATGACGTAGGACAGCTCCATGGGACGCACGCTACAGAACGCGCCGCGCCGTCACAAGCCCCGGCGCGCGCCGCGAACGGCCCGCGCGAGGCGCTCTCCGGCGTAGGGTTTGCGGGGCGGCCCGCGCTTTGTGATATGGGTACGTCTACCGGCCGGCGACGGCCCGGCTCCCGCGGCGGATCATGGTCGAATCTTCTAGCGACTCCGGCACTCAGGGCATCACGGGCATCTTCGCGCGGCCCTATATCGACCTCGCGCCGTACCTCGACCTCGCGCCGCTCGGCGAGATCCACGACGAGATCTGCCTCGGGCTCACCCAGGTGCCGATCGATTACACCGGCGGCAGCCACCGCACGATGGGCATCATGCCGCCGTCGCGCCTCGGCGAGGCGCTCGCGGACTACGGCGAGGTGATCCGCGGCCTCAGCGACGACGATTTCGCCACGTTCCAGCGCCTCTCGGACGACCCTTCGGCGATCGACCGCTCGGCGCGCGCCACGCTCGAGTTCGGCGAGGAGCGCGAGATCCCGCTCTCGCGGCGGCAGATGCTATGGCTCAAGTTCCGCCATGGGGTCTACTTCCCGTGGAAGGTCTATGTCGAGCTGATCCCGAACCGCTATTGGAGCGACAAGAGCCGGAGCGAAGGCAAGGATTTCACCCGGCTCGCGCGCTCGTTCTTCCCGAAGACGATCGCCTACGTGAAGCGTCTGCCGTTCTCGTCGATCGGGCGCTGCAACATCATGGGTCTCGAGGCGAACGATCACGGCACGGTGCACCGCGACGGGGAAGGGGAGGGGGCGCGCGGGGAGGGGGACCGCCGCGTCGAGCGCGAGCCCGATCACTTCATCACGCTCTGTCCCGCGGGCAACAAGCGCCTGTTCCTCTGGGACGAGCGGGCGCGGCGGAAGACGGCCGTCGCGGGCCGGGCCTACTGGTTCAACGACCACGACTACCACGGCGTCGAGGCGGATCCGTTCTTCAGGTACTCGGTGCGCATCGACGGCACCTTCACCCCGGAGTTCATCGAGGCGCTCCGGCGCGACCACGGCCGGGCGGCGGGTGCGGGGGTCGTCGCGGAGGCCGGCGGCGCGCCGCGCGACCGCGAGGAGGCCGCCGCGTGAGCCGGCCGAATGAGCCGTTCGAGCGGGACGAGGTGCTCGACAAGCCGGGGATCGTCGGCGCGCGCTGGTGGCACAAAGGCCTCGCCGAGGCGCCGAAGGACGCCTCGCGGCGGAACGCGATCCTCGTCGCGCTCGGCGCGGTCGGGCTCGCCGGGTTCGCGGCGGCGATCGCCGTGGCGGGTGAAGGGTGCTCCGACGACGACCACGAGGTCCAGAGGAAGCGGGCGCTCGAGATGCAGCGGACCTTCGGCTGGAGCTTCGGCGCCGCGCAAGAGAGCGTGACGTTCGACGGCGAGTCGAAGAAGCCGTTCGACCAGGCGGCGATCGCGAGGATGGCGACCGAGCTCAGGCCTGCGGACGAGGCCATGCGCGCCTACTATGTGCCCGCGCTGTTCGAGTCCCCCTCCGCCGTGCCCACGCTCGTCGCCCAGGGGGATCCGGCGCCGATCACCCCGCTCGGCAGCGTGCTCCGGCCGATCTTCACGCCGGCGATGGATCGCGCCTACCGGAGCGGCAAGGCGCTCGCGTCCCTGCTCCTCGCCGCCCGGACGGCCGGCGGCCTGCGCCGGGACATCGCGGTCATCGTGGATCTGGATGGCCCAGAGTCGGTGGCCTTCGCCGCGGGCGCGGCGGAGGCGTTCGATCCGGTGTTCACGTTCGACAACTGGCCGCACCCGCGCGGCGTCGTCAAGGCGCACCAGACGCTCGCCGCGGCGGCGTATTATCAGCCGCTCTTCGCCCGCCCGCACCCCGGCCCGCGCGCGACGATGTTCGTCCTCGATCGACAGCGGCTCTCGCCGTACTCGGACGACGCGGCGCAGTTCGACAACCGGCATGTCGCGCGGCTGCCGTCCGCCGATACCCTGTGGGCGCGCGGCGTCCGTTACGTGCTGTACGTCGTGCCCACGGAGACGGACACGGTCGAGACGGACGATCTCAACGACGATCTCGTGGCCTACCGGATGCGCCAGCTCCACGTGGCGATGATGGCCGCGAGCGTCTTCGCGCCCGATCCCGCGGAGGCGAGGCCGGCGAACGCCACCGAGGACTGGCCTCCTCACCATTACGGGGGCAGCGCCGCGTCGCACGGCTGGTTCTGGGTGGACTACCCGTGGGGGGTGCCCCCTCGGCCGGCGCCGGTCGAGCCCGCCGCGCGGCGGCCGGGCAAGGGCTATGTGCCGATGGTGCGGGCGACGCCGTTCTCGAGCGGCGGCGCCACGGGCGGGACGCCGCCGGTCCCGGACGGCTTCGGGACGGTGCCTGTCGTCGTGGCGCTCGGCACCGGCGCGATCCTCGGGGCGGCGCTCAGCCGGAGCGGCTCGTGGAACCGGGCTTCGGGAGGATACGGAGGCTAGCGTGGAGCACTCGATCTTCGCGATGGAGGTGTGCGCGCGCATGGACCCGGGGAGCGTCCTGCAGCGCACGCTGCACGAGTGCGTGCAGGGCCATTGCGAGACGATGAGCCTGAACCAGAAATGGCACCAGTACCGCCGCGCGCAGATGGCGCTGCTGTCCAACCTTCACGTCCTCGAGAAGGGGTGCTGGGACTATTTCGACGACAACGCCCGGGCGCTCAACGACTTCAGCATGTGGTCCCGCGGCATGACCACCGAGGAGGGCGCGCGCAGGGGGCCGTCCGGGACGCCGGACCCGTACCGCGGCCAGCCGCGCTACCTGACGTTCACGATGGCGTTCCTGCTGGTCCAGGGCTCGCCGACGGATCGGATGCTCTGCGCGGTCTGCGACATCCCCAAGGACCGCCTCTGGCGCCGCGACGTATTCGGCCACATTCTCCAGAACCTCGGGCACGTGAGCTTCGCCAGCGTGAAGTCGGATGTCATTTACCTCATTCCGCGCGACGAGGGGTGGGCGCTCACGGCGGAGGATCTGAACGATCCCAAGTTTCACTACCTGCGGAAGATCGTGTAGAGCAGCGTCGTCCACGTCTTCCGGCTTCCGTCCCCCGTCTTCCGTCTTCCGTCTTCCGTCTTCCGTCTTCCGTCTTTCGTCCTCGTGCGCCTCCGCGTGCGCGTGCGCGTGCGCGTGCGCGAATTTCGTGCTCGTGCACGACCATGCCGTCACATCGATCGCGAGATACACAGAGGTACACGGAAGAGTAATGATGAAGCACGCGCACGCGCACGCGCACGCGCACGAAGACGCAGAGCGGAGACGGGAGACGGGAGACGGAAGACGGGAGACGGGAGACGGGAGCGGATCTCGCTGGACGAAGCGCACCGCGCTTCCCGACCCTTTCCTTCAGCCGCCCAGTCCTCCGCCCTAAAACCACGTCTCCCATCGTCCGGGATCGATCTCCGCCGCGTGCACCGTCGCCGAGATCCGGTCTCGGCCGCCGGAGAACGGCTGTATCTGGTGCAGCCGGTAGCTGTCGATGACGAGCGCGCCTCCAGGGCGATAGCCCGCCACGAGGCTCCGCGCGGAGAGCGCCTCGTCGCCCGGATCGTCCCTCCCGTCGTAGAGGACGTCCCACAGCTTGAGCCCGCCGTCCGCGTCGGGGAGCTCCAGCATCACGACCACCGTGATCGCGCGGAGCCGCCGGGCAAGGTGGTAGTCGGAGAGCCCCTCCGTGTCGAAGTGGACGACGCCGCCCTCGCGCGCGACCTTCTCCCCCGCGGGGAAGATGTGCACCCCCGGCCCGCAGAAGCCGCGCCGGGGCTGCGCGAGCCCGCCGGTGAGCGCCGCGACGAGCGCGCGCATCCGGCGCTGGAGGCCGGGGAGGTGGCGCTCGACGCGGGCGTCGGACGCGGCCGCGTCGGCGAAGTACTCCCGGGAGCGCCCCTGCTCCAGGTGCGTGTAAAAGGCGCGCCCCAGCGAGAACTGCTCGCCTCCGAAGTCGGCAGTCCACGCCCCGCGGGCGGCGTAAACCCCCTCGACGAGCGCCGCGCGCTCCGCCTCCGAGAACACCCCGGGGACCTCGAGGGCGAAGTGACGGCCGAGCGCTTCGACGGGCGGAGCCCCCGGGCGGCCGGGGGAGGCCGCCGAGCGGAGATCGAGGTCGAGCCGCCGTACGGAGGCGCGGCGCGAGGTCGGCATGGCCAAACCACCGTTAGCATCGCCCGCCGCGGCCAGCCAACCGGCGACGCGCCGGCCCGCCGGCCCGCCGGCGGCTACGGCGCTGACGGCGCCGACGGTCGCGGCGCCCCCGCCGGTTTTTGCGGCGCGCGCCGCCGGATCCGGGGTACAGTGCCGCGGCGGAAGCACCTTTTTGCGAGCGAGGACAGCGATGGTGTCGGGCAGGCGAGGGGAGAAGCGACAGGAGCAGCAGGCGTTTGCGCTCAAGGGCACGATGCCCGCCATCACGATGCTCTGCCTGCGGACGGCGGATGTCTCGGCCATCGAGCGTCAGCTCGCCGACCACATCTCGCAGATGCCGCACTTCTTCCTGCACCTGCCGATCCTGCTCGACCTCGACGCCCTCGGCGACGAGCCCGTCGACCTCGGCGCCCTCGCCGGCCTCCTGCGGAAGCACAACCTCGTGCCCATCGCCGTGCGCAACCCGACCGACGCCCAGCGCGAGCGGGCCGTCGCCGCCGGCCTCGGCGTGCTGCGGACGCCGCTCACGCGCTCGCCGCGCCAGGGCGCGCCGGCCGAGGGGCTCACCCCCACGCCGGCGCCCGTCGCGGTGGGGCCGGCGCCGGCGGACCGCGGGGGGACAGGGGCCGTCGCCGACCGTGGAACGGCTGGGCCCGCCCGGCGCCCGAGGGACGCCGCGCCGGCGGCCGACGCGGCAGAGCCGCCGCCCGCGGGCCTCACCGTGCGGCACCCGGTGCGCAGCGGGCAGGTCATCTACGTCCCCCACGGCGACCTCGTGGTCCTCTCGCCGGTCAGCTCGGGCGCGGAGCTCATCGCCAACGACAACATCCACGTCTACGCGCCGCTCCGCGGCCGCGCCATGGCCGGCGCCCACAACAACGCGGACGCGAGCATCTTCTGCATGAGCCTCGAGGCGGAGTTCGTCTCGATCGCCGGCCGCTACCTCATGGCCGACGAGATCCCCGACGAGCACCGCGGCAAGCCCGCCCGCATCTCGGTGCAGAACGACGGGCTCGTGGTCACGCGGCTGTAGCGCTAACGGCGCATCCAGCCGAGGTTCACCGCAGGCGGCGGCCCGCCGTGCCGTTCGGGACGCCGCCGCGTGCCACCCGGGGCGAACCGCCCGACGGGGCGTCGCCTACACGGGCGCCGACCGAGTCCTCGGCGGAGGACCACCCGGGACGCGCGCGTTCGTACAGGCAGCCTTCGCCGCCCCTTTGCCGCTCATGCAGGGCAGAGGTCGTTCGGTTCGAACGCCCTCCGCCGGATCGGACGTGGTCGACATCGCGCGTCCGGACCGGCGTCGAAGCACCGGTGACAGATCCAGACAGGCATGGCTGGGGCGAGGACAAACCCAGTGTTCCCGCAGGCTGGCGTCGCTGGAACAAACAACTATCGTCCAGCGCGACTACCCTGAAACAAATCCACGGGCCGAAAAAGCTCTTGCACCGGCGCACTCGTGGAATAGCTTACCGCTCGCTGTCACGCAGAGCTCAACGGGGCGCGTGGCCGCCTTCGGGCCCGCAAGAGGCAAGTGAGCTGGCGACAACCGTCACTCCAGCCCACCGGCCGATGCGGAGCTGCGCGCCGGGAGATATGTCCCGGCGTGGGATCGTTCATCTGTGGTTGTGATGGGAGGGTTAACATGAAGAAGTCGCTTATCTCGTTCGTTGTTCTCGGCGCCGCGACGTTCTCCACCAGCGCGATGGCGGTCGTAGCGAACACGGATTTTACGCTTGAGATCGACTATGCTTTCGGCGTCAGCGACGCCAACACCGTGAGGTGCGATCCTTCCTTCCTTATCGAGAACGACGAGGTCCTCGGCTACCCGGCCCAGTTCTGCGCGCACTCCTGCAAGGCCACGTTCGAAGGGGACCTGCTGGACAGCACCAATGTCTGGCTCTGGCAGAAGATGACGACCGGCAACTACGACTGCGAGGAGCTCGACGAGGATCCGAAGGTCACTCTCGTCATCAACGATCCCGAGAGGATCACCAAGATCTTCTTCAAGAACGAGAAGCGGAAGGTCAACAAGTTCGTGGGCGGCCAGGACGACCAGGGCAACGTCTGGGGCGTGTGCAGCTTCAAGGGGCTCGGCTACGTCAACTACAGCTGCAACCTCCTGATCGATGTTGAGCCCGAGGAAGACGTGGAGGAGCCGACCGAGGGCTGATCCTCCACGCGCGATCCGGAGCGCCGCAGATCGGCGGCCGGCACGAGCTCCCGGGGTGCACACGGGAGCTCCGATGACCGGCGGCAGCGCGCGCCACGGTCCCTGACGGGAAGGGAGTCGCCGGCTTCGCCGGCGGCTCTCCCTTTTTGTGCCAGGCGTCTGCCGCACGACCGCGCGCTCGCCGGGGTATCCCACCTGGAGATACGACGATGCAACAGCACAGCTCACGAACAAGCTTTCTTCACAGGTCCTCTGGCAGGCTCCTCCTGCTCGCCCTGCTCGCCATCGCGATCGCCGCCGCGGTGCTGCTGCTCGCCCGCCCCAGGGCCGAAGAGACTCCCTCCGCCCGCAGCGAGGAGGCCGGCGGTGAGACAGGGAAGGGAGGGCTCACCTACCGGAACCGGGCCCTCCTCAGGTCACCCGCGCCGTCCGGGCCGCGCGAGCCCGAGCGTCCGCGGATCGTCGGCGACGTCTATGACACGGACGGCAACACGCTCGCGGGCGCGACCGTCGTCGCCTCGACCTTCGAGGTCGCCGGCAACATCCCCTCGACCGCGCGCGCCGTGAAGAGCGACGAGCGCGGGCGCTTCGAGCTCGACCTCCCGGACGGGACGTACCAGCTCAAGGCCGATCTGCCCGGCTACGGCCCGACCAACGCGGTCGCGCACAGCGGCGACACCGTGAGCCTCGTGCTCTCGAGGAGCGGCGTCATCACCGGGCGCGTCCTCGACGAGCGCAGGGAGCCGGTGCGCCGCTTCACCATCGATGTCCTCTCCGCCGTCCCCGATGACGTGCCGGCGCCGCCGCCGATGTACTCGCAGACGTTCGAGAGCCCCGATGGGACCTTCCGCATCGACCAGATTCCCCCCTGGGACGTCATCCTCAAGGCCACGGCCGAGGAGCACGCCCCGGGGTTCTCCGACATGCTCTCCGTCGAGCGCGGCCAGACGGGCACGGTGGAGCTCGCGCTCTCCCGGGGGTGCGCCCTCTCGGGGAGGGTGGAGGACGCGCAGGGCACGCCGCTGCCGGGCGTGTTCGTCGACGCCGAGTCGCGCCTCGGCGCCGGCTCCCTGAGCGAGCAGGCCATCCAGTCCGCGGCCGACGTGCAGCAGACGCAGACCGGCGACGACGGCTCGTTCCGGCTCGAGCACGTGCCCACGGGGGCCATCCAGGTGCGCGCCTACGACGGGAGTCACGCCGTCACCACGCTGGCGATGAACATCTCCGACTGCGGCAAGGTGGAGCCGGCAAAGGTGGTCATGTCCCCCGGCGGCAGCATCCGCGGCGTGGCGCGCCGGGAGGACGGCTCGCCGATCCCCCACGCCAAGATCACGCTCCTCGCCCGCTCGGTCGGCTTCGTGAACGTGATGGCCGATGAAGAGGGGAGCTATCGCATCGACGACCTGCCCGCCGGGATGGTGCGCGTCGAGCTGCGCGACGGGAGCCGGGCGACCATGGTGTCCGTGAACGTCAAGGAGGGCAAGGTGGTGAAGCGTGACATCGCACTCTTGGCCGAGGGGACGGGCGAGATCCGCGGGCGCGTCACCGCCGGCGACAAGCCCCTTGCCGGGATCCGCCTCCTCGTCACCACGAACCGCGGCCGCAAGCCGGGCTTCGAGCGTCACACGCCGGTGACGGACAAAGACGGCAACTTCCGTGTGCCCTCGCTCGCCGCGGGAAACTACCTGATCACCGTCATGGCCACCCCGGTGGGCCAGGGCGCTCAGGTCGACGAAGGCGGCGTCACGACCGTGAACCTCGACGTCACGCCGAAGCCCGCCTCCGAGGACACCAACTGATCCTCCGCCCGCGGCCCGCCCGGGGCCGTCACCTCGGCCGGAGCTCGGTCAAGACGAGCAGGTACTCCGGCGGGTTGTTCGGCGTCAGCTTGGCGTACGGGTTCTCGGTGGTGGGGAAGCCGGTGAACCGCTTCGTGCTGTACTCGCCCCACGACGGGTTCTTGAACAGCGGGATCACCGGCGCGGCCTCCACGAAGATCATCTGGATCGCGTCGAGGATGCGCTTCTGGTCGGTCGGATCCGTCGCGGCCTCGAACTGGTGGAACAGCGGGTCGGCGTGCTTCGCCCCGAAGCGGTGCCAGTTGCGCGCGCTCACCTCGCCGACGGGCTTCAGGAGCTCCGTGCTCATGAGATCCCGGTAGAAGTTGTACGGCGTCGGCTCGACGCTGGTCCACCCCATCGACATGTCGAACGTGCCCTTCTGGAGCGCCGCGAAGAACGCGCTGAAGTCGTACGTCCTCATCGTCGCCTCGATGCCCACGGTCTGCAGGTTCTGCGCGATGATCTGCACCGCGCGGACCCAGTCCGACCAGCCGCTGACCACGTTGATCTCGAAGCGCAGCGGCTTGCCGTTCCTCGTCCGGATCCCGTCGGCGCCCCTCGGATAGCCCGCGTCGTCGAGGATCTCGTTCGCCCGCTGCGGGTCGAACCTCACCCAGTCGCCCGCCGCCACCGCCTTCTCGTTGCGAAACCGCTCGTACGAGTCGTCCAGCCCCGTCGCGTCCGCGCCGTGCGTGTAGTTGTCGGCCGCGAGCTTGACGATCTGCTCCCGGTCGATGGCCATGCTGATCGCCTTGCGCACGCGCACGTCGTCGAACGGCTTCCTCGTCGCGTTCGGGTACAGCGTGGCCGTGCCGCCGACGAGCGGGAACCAGTAATGATGGTGCGCCGGATCCTTGGCGACGAAGACCCGCTCGATGTCCGGCACGAACGCGCCCGCCCAGTCGACCTCGCCGTTGACGAGCGCCAGCGTCACCTGATCGTTGCTCGGGTACGCCGGGAAGCGCAGCCCCTCGACCGCGGGCTTGCCCTCCTGCCAGTAGTGCGGGTTCTTGCCGAGCTCGTACACCTGGTTCTGAAAGACCTTCACCTCGGTGAAGGGCCCTGTCGCCACCGGGTTCTCGTTCGCGAACGTGACCGGATCGGCGACGTCCTTCCAGATGTGCGCGGGCACGATCGGCTGATGGCCGATGTAGCTGAGCCCGGGGACATAGGGCCGCCTCAGGACGAACTCGACGGTCGACTCGTCCTCCGCGGTCACCGCGCCGAGGAACCGCCACACCCCCGCGAGATCGAGCGCCGGGTGCTTCTTCAGCAGCGCGAACGTGAACGAGACGTCCTTCGCCGAGAACGGCTGTCCGTCCGACCACTTCACGCCCGAGCGGACCGTGAAGGTGAGCTTCCGGTTCCCGTCGCTCCACGCATGGCTCGTCGCGAGCCACGGCGTGTACTCGTTCCTCATCGTGTTGTAGATGAGCATCGGCTCGTAGATGCCGGCGACCGTCGGGAAGCGCACGCTCCCCTCGGCGAGCAACGGGTTGAAATTGCGCACCCAGGTCGCCTGCTGCTCCCGCGCGATCGTGACCATCGCGGCGCCCTTCGGCGCAGGCTGCGACGCGGACGCCGCCGGCTCCGGCTTCGCGGCCCGCTCCGGCGCGACGGAGCCGGTCTCCGCGCCTCCGCCCTTGGAGCGACAGCCCGACCCCGCGCCGGCCGACAGGATCAGCGCCGACAGGAGGAGGGCTCGGCGCGGCACGGCTCGACTCATCCCAGGCATCCAGCTCTCCACGCGGGCACGCTCGATCTCCCCGCGATGATCCATTTCAATGACAGCACCCGACGCCGCGCCCGCTGCGGCACCCATCCACGATGGCTCGCCCCGAGGTCCCGGGCCGAGCGCGACATCCCCGTGGTCACACTCTATCGGCGCATGTGGGCGGGTGTCAACTTGCCCGGATTGCCCGATTTCTGGATCTCTTCGCGCCCCTCCGCGAGACTGGCGGCGGCTCGGCGACCCGACCGCGCTCGCGAGAGGCGCCGCCGCGCGGAGATCCTCTCAAGGAGCGGACCGTGACCACCCCCGCCTCACGAATCCTCGTCGACCTGAGCCACACCGTCGAGCACGGCATGGTGACGTACAAGGGCGTGCCGGCGCCCGTCGTCTGCGACTTCCTCTCGCGCGAGCAGTCCCGCGCCGTCTACGCGGAAGGTGTCGAATTCCACATTGGCCGCATCGACATGGTCGCGAACACGGGCACCTACGTGGACAGCCCGTTCCATCGCTATGCGGACGGCAAGGACCTCGCCGCCCTGCCGCTCGAATCGCTGGCCGATCTGGAGAGCGTGGTCGTCGAGGCGCGGGATCGGTCCGGGCGCGCGATCGACGAAGGCGCGTTCGAGGGGCTCGATCTCGCCGGCAAGGCCGTCCTCGTGCGCACCGGCTGGAGCGCCCACTGGCGCACGGATCGCTATTTCGAGGGGCACCCGTTCCTCACGCGGGGCGCGGCGCGGCTCCTGGCCAGCGCGGGCGCGGCGTTCGTGGGCGTCGACACCTACAACATCGACGACACGGCCGATCCCACGCGGCCGGTCCATTCCATCCTGCTCGGCGCGGACATCCCGATCTGCGAGCACATGACCGGGCTCGACCAGCTCCCCGCTGCCGGCGCCCGGTTCTTCGCCGTCCCGGTGAAGGTCCGCCACTTCGGCACGTTCCCGGTGCGGGCGTTCGCCATCCTGTGAATCGCGCGCGCCGCTCGCCGCGCGGGGGCGCGCCGCCGCGGCGGGAGCGGCTCAGCCCCCGTCGAGCGGGAAGAGCTGCAGGTTGACGACGACCACGCGCTCGGGCGGCCGCGACTCGGCGATCACCGCGCGCATGTTCTGGTAATAGCTCACGTGCAGCTCGGAGAGCTTCGCGAGGTCTGCCTCGGAGACCGTGAACACGTTGAACGAGAAGCGCCCCTCGGCCTTGCGCGTGAGCCGCGAGAGCCCGACGCCGGCCCAGAAGCACTTGAGGCGGTGCTCGGCGTCCGGGTCGGGGCGCGTGTCCACCGTCCGGATCGGCGCGACGATCCACCGCCCGCGGCTCTTCCGGATCTGGCCGGCCTCGGCGAGCCGGTCGAGGCAGCGCGCCTCGTCCTCGACGGGGAACCCGAGCCGCCGCGCGATCCACCCCGGCTCGTGGCGCGGCAGCGCGCGGTAGGACGGCATGTCCAGGGCGAGCAGGATCGCGGGGAGCAGCGGCTCCTCGTAGACGGCGCGGCGCTGGGCCTCGAGCGTGCGCCACGCCGCGCTCGCGGCCGGCAGCGCCGCCGGGTCGGCGAAGAGGGCCACGAAGTCGAGCAGGCGCAGCGAGCAGGCCTCGACCATCCGCAGGAAGTCCGGGAGCCGCGGCTCGGCCTCGCCCGACAGCCAGCGCGCGACCGCATAGCGGCTCCTGCCCGCGCGCCGCGCCACGTCGACGATGGGCGACATCGATCGCAGCTCCGAGAGGAGCGCCGCGACGCCCTCGGCGGACGCCGGGTCGGTGTGCGCGAGCCAGGCGGGCGTCGAGGGGAAGAAGCGCCCCACCGCCCCCGCGACGTCGACGCCGGCGCGCCGGGCCGCGACGAGGAACGTGGCCGCGGTCGGCCAGCGCCTGCCCGACTCCCACGTGTAGACGACGTTGGTGCGGAAGCCGAGCCGGCGGCTGAAGCCGAGCTGCGAGCGCCGGCCGCGGAGCGCGCGGATCAGCTCTCTTGCGAGGGATTCGTGGTTCACGTAGCGCAGATTCGCACATATCGAGGCCTGTTTGCTCTATGGAATGTGCGAAGCTGAGCTGGCGTCGCTCCGGGGGCCGACGCAAGGTAGGCCGCAGGAGGTCATGAACATGCGCGAGCGGCTTTGTCTTTCTTGGGCGGTGGCGGCGGTGATGAGCGTTGGCCTGTGGGGGTGCGTGTCCGGCGACGGCGGCGGGCCTTCGGACGACACGGCGCCGGGCGGCCAGATCGGCGGCGTCCAGGTCAACGAGGGCGGGTGCGACGAGGTGAAGGAGGACATCGGCGCCGACGACGTCTCCCCGCTGGGCTTCTCGGCGCGAGAGGCGCTCTCCGCCCTCTCCGGGGAGCGCTCCACCCCGCTCACGTGGTCGAAGGGCGGCAGCACCACGGCGACCGTCGCCGCGGGTGAGCTCGTCGCGGCGCGCTTCGTGCGATCGACGGAGAAGACGGCGGGGGGCAGCGGGCCTGGCGGCGCCGAGTCGACGGCGCTCGCCGCGGACTGCGCGGATCACCTGCAGATCGAGGTCCCGCTGGCCTTCTCGACCGAGGACGGCGCCTTCGACGAGTCGTTCGCGGTCACGCTCCGGGTCCCGCAGGTCGGCGAGGGCCGCTTCTTTCACAGGATCGATACCGACGCGCTCCAGGGCTCGTACGAGGTCACCGAGGTCGATCCCACCGAGTTCAGGGAGGTCTTCGTATACCTGAGCGGCGAGCTGACCGGCAGCGCCGTCTCCGGCACGATCAGCGGCATGGCCGAGAACCACCCGATCGGGACTGGGCCCGAAGGGTCGGTATCTGCACAGCCGTTCTCCGTGGCGGATTTCTGAGCGCCGCGGCGGGGCGCCGCCGAGGCGCCGCCCAGCGGCATGCGAGGGCCCTTCGGACCTCCCGGCGCGGGCGGCGGCTCGCCCTCAGGCCGGGCGGCGCAGCTGCTCGCGGATCTCCATCAAGATCTTCCCCAGCATGTTCCGCCCGCTCCCGTCACCGCCGTCGGCCCAGTAGGCGTCGTTCGCGGTGTGCTCGACCAGCTCGGCGTCCCCGGTGTCGAGCAGGGCGCGCCGGAGATCCTCGTGCTGGGTGAACTTCGCCAGCACCGCCTCGCGCATGATGTCGTCCTTCACCTGCTCCCAATCGGGGCGCAGCGGGCGGCTCCGCTGCCGGCCCATGCGGGCCGCCTCGCCGGGGCCGGGGGCGCTCCGGATCTCCTCCTCGTGGTCCGTGCCGGGGAACTTCTGGGCCTGGAAGTAGTGCTCGGTCGTGGGCCACACCTTGCCTTTCAGCGTGACCGGGTGGCGCGAGAAGTTGGAGAAGAACCCGTGGGCGTCGCCGGCGCGATAGAAGCGGATGACGGTCATGGCCCCAGTCTATCCCACGGCGCCGGCGGCGCCCGGCAGGAACCGCGCCGGGCCTCCCGCGAGCCGCGCCGCCGCTACTGGATGGCGCCGATCGTGTTGAGGAAGTCGTTGTAGTCGTCGATCTTGTCCGACCGGACCACATCGATGCCGATGTTGACCCGGCCCTTGTCGTCGACCAGCGGGGCCAGGATCTGCTTTGTCGCGTCGAGGCCGATGGTGTTGATGCCGTAGAGGATGTAGGGGACGAGGTAACCCTCGTAGTACTGCCGCTGGGTGTGCGTGGCCTGGATGCGCCCCTCGCGCATGTACTCGACGGTCTTCGGATCGAAATCGACGGCGACGATGGGGACGTCGATGCCCGCGGCGTCCGCGGCCATCACGCACCGGTACGAGATGTTGAACAGGCCGAGCATGCCGACGACGGGCGGGTTCGCGGTCTGGATGGCGGACTTCATCTGGTCGATGTCGGTGGCCTCGTTGTCGTCGACGAAGACGGCCTGGACCACGGTGAACGTGTAGCCCGCCTTCCCGAACACATTCTGGGCCGCGTGCGTCCGGTCGAATCCGTCGCGCCACTGCTTTCCGGTGGTGCCGAGGATCAACACCGTGCCTGACGGCTCCTTTGGCAGCATATCGAGCAGGGTGTTCGCGGCCGTTTCTCCGACAGAATAGCCGAGCGATCCGACGTAGAGCGAGCGCTTCGAGTCCACCAGGTCGCTGTCGAACGTCACCACGTGGATCCCGGCATCGGCCGCCTTGTCGATGCTGGCTCTGTTCTCCTCGCCGAAGGGCGAGACGCCGATCCCCTTGGCTTCGTCCGCCACCGCCTGATCGATCTGCTGGTTCTGGAGGTCCTGCGTCGTCGTGGGATCGTCCGGCGACTGGTCCGTGGGCCCGAGCACATTCCCGATGGCCTCGAGCTCGCCGATGGCCCGGTTCGCACCCACGGCGATCGGCTCGAAGAAATCGGACAGATTTTTCGTCAGGACCACCATCTGCATCGGCTCGAGCGAGGTCTTGTTGAGCTCGGCGACGAGGCTGTCGATCCTCGCCTCGAGCTCCATCGGAAAGAACTCGTTGTCCGGTATCTCCGCCCGCGTGATGGTGTCGCCCTCGGCGCCCTGGTCGCCGGCATCGCCCGATCCGCACGCCGCCGCCGCCAGCATGAGCCCGAAGGCCGCCCAGCATCGTCCCATCGTCTTCATGAGATCCCTCCTCGTCCGTGGTTCGCTCGGCCGCGCGGGATACCCTCGCGTGAAAGTCGATGCAGCAGCGAGCATGCTCGATCCTTCGTGTTACGAGAACGAGGATCTGACTGTCAAGGGGGATGTGAATGTTCCGTCAGGGGAGGTTTGGAGGCCGAGGCACAATTCAGGGGAATGTGTGGCTCGGGGCACGGTCGCCGGCGCCCGGTCCCGGAGAACCGCGATCTCCTGTCCGGTGGATCGCGGCGATGGGCTCGCGATGTAGGTGTGAATGCGAGAGGAGAGAATGAACCCTGGCGACGCGGCTCGGGCGGCGCGGGGTTAGGGCGCGGTGACGAACGGGTCGATGAAGTCGCGGGAGAGGTCGACCCGCGCATGCCAGCCGTCGATGCAGATGCTGGGCGCCTGCACCCCTCCGAACGACGTCACGCCGACGATCGTGGGGACGCCGTTCACGTCCATCAGCGCAGGCCCGCCCGAGTCTCCCACGCACGTGTGGTGGTCCCGGTCGCCGAGACCGACCAGAGACGGGGTCACGGTGTGGACGGTGGTCGACACGTGGAGCTTGAGGCCGCCAAACCCCCAGATCTCATGATCATCGCCGAAGCCGATCAGCCGGCCCGGCTCGCCGATCCTGTCCGCGGTCAGCGGCGCCCGGTTGTATGGAAGCGGCTGGATGGCGACCGGCTCCGCGAGAATGGCCACCGCGACGTCGTGCCCCGCTTGATGGTTCGTGGGGTCGTACGCGGGGTCGATGTGGGTCTCGACGACGTTCACCCAGAACGCCTCCTCGCCAAAGGAGTCGGTGCCGAAGAAGGCCGTGACGGTCCCGCCGTCGACCTTGTCCGGCGTCACGCAGTGGGCCGCGGTCAGGAGCACCTTCGGAGCGATGAGCGAAGCGGTGCAGATCGACCCGAACTCCTCTCCTTGCGGGTAGATGCGCAGCATCGCCACGGCCGGATCGCCCTCGTCGACGGTGCCCCCGATGATGCCCGCGGGCGTCTCGCCCGTCTCGGCCAGGGGGAGGTCGTCCACCTCTCCCGTGCACGCCGAGAGGATTGCTGCGGCCACGAAGACGATGCCTTTTCTCATGATAAGCTCCGCTGGGTTGTTGAGCTGCGCGCGAGGGGCCGAGGCGCGGGCGTGAGCTGCCCCGAGAGCGCCCCGAGGACCGGAGAACAGCGCTCTTCCGGCAGCCCAGCCGGCCTCGGTCCTCGAGGCTCGTCGGGTCCCTGCGCCGCCGCTCGATGGCTGCCTGGTGAATGCCGGCGACCTCGGTCGCCCTTCGCGCGAATCGCACGGGCCGAGATATTTTCTGCTGCGCGCACCACGGCGCGCCGGGCGAGCTCGGCGCAGCGGTGACGTGGGCTGCGCGACGCGCTACGGCGAGCGCTGCGCGCATCGTGCGAAGCCCGAGTGCGCGATTTAGTAAGGCTAACTAACTTATCGTGATCAGGCTCCGCCGCGGGGAGGGCCTGGAGGGCGGCGCATCGTCCCTCGCCGGCGGACCGGGACGTCCGCCGGCGGACCGGGACGTCCGCCGGCGGACCGCGACGTCATCGATGCTCGCTCAGCCACGCCCGGGCGAGCGCGAGCGTGCGGGCGTTCTCGGGCACGTTCTCGAGGAAGCCCGCGCGCCACGCGCGGTTCGCGATCTTCGCGGCGCGCGCGAGCAGCCGATCGCGGCCGAGCGCGATGGCGGCGCGGGCCCCGCCGAGGTCGCCCGACGCCGCGAGCGCCTCGGCGTGCACCAAGTAGACGAGGGACTCGCCCGTCTCGAGGTGCCCGCGCGAGGTCACCGCCGCGGAGGCCAGCTCGGCGGCGCGCGCGGCGCTCTCGAGCGCCTCGGCGGCGCGTCCCTGGGCCAGCAGCACGTTCGCGAGCGTCGCGAGCACGCACGGCACGAGCGGGGGGACGTCGGCGAGGAGCTCGCACGCCCGGCGCGCCTCGGCCTCGGCCGCGGCGAGGTCCCCGGCGAGGCGGAAGACCTCGGCCAGGTAGATGTACGTGCCGCCCTCGAGCCGCCGCTGGCCGGCCGCCACGAAGTGCCGGCGCGCCTCGAGCTCCAGGGCGCGCGCCTCGTCGAGGGCGCCGAGGTGGAGGAGCGCGCGGCCGAGGTTCTCCTTGGCGTGCGCCACCGTGTTCGCGAGCGCCAGGCGCTCGGCGTCGGCCAGGGCGGCGCGGATCAGGGCCGCGGCCTCGGCGTACGCGCCGAGCTCGTTGCAGAGGTGCCCGGCGTTGCTCCGCGAGCTGCACGCCATGCGCGCGTCGCCCGCCTGCGAGAAGCCGTGCGCCGCGGCCTCGCAGCGCTCCCGCGCGGTGCCGAGATCCCCCGCCAGGATCGCCCGGTGCATGCCGAGGCGCAGGATCGTCGCGCTCACGGCCGGGTCGCCCCGGAACCGCTCGGCCACCGCGTCGATCCGGCGGCACAGCGCCTCGGCGTCCTCGCACTCGCCGCGCAGGACCAGGAGCCCGCTCGCCGCCTGCGCCATCACGATGAGCTCGGCGCCGCGCGCCGCCCGCTCGGACCAGCGCGCGCACAGCGCCCGGGCGAGCGACGTGGCGCTCTCTTCATGGCCCAGCGGCGTGGCCGCCAGGGCCACCAGGTTCGCCGCGCGGTACCAGCGCACGCTCCCCTCCGGCAGCGCCGCCATCGCCGCGACCGCGTGCCGCTCGGCCGAGGCGAAATCCCCGCGGTAGCGGTGCGCCTCGGCCTGGATCGTGGCGAGCTCCCCGAGCTCGTCGCCGGCCGCGCCGCACGCGATCGCGCGCTCGGCGCGCTCGATCGCCGCCGCGTAGTCGTTGCCGCCGAGCGCCTGCTCGGCCGCGCGCCGGTAGCAGTGGATGGCGCGCCCGCGCTCGCCGCCGAGCTCGAAATGGGTCGCCAGGACCATCGCGTCGGTCTCGCCCGACTGGGCGAGCCACTCGCCCGCGAGGCGGTGGCCGAGCGCCCGATCGTCCTCGGTCAGCATCTCGTAGACCGCGTCGCGCAGGAGCGCGTGCCGGAAGGCGTACTCGATCTCGCCGTGGAACTTCGCGTCCGGCCGGCGCGCGATGAGCTCGCGCTGCTCGAGCTCCGCGAGGCCGGCGTCGAGCTCGGGCTCGTCGACCCAGGCGCCGAGCAGCGCCCGCGCCGCCCCGCGCCAGAACACCTCCCCGAAGACGCTGGCGGCGCGCAGCAGCCGCCGCGCCTCCGGCACGAGCCCGCCGAGGCGCGCCTGCATCATCGCCAGCACCGTCTCCGGGACGCCGCCGGGGCCGCCCTCCATCGCCGCGCGCACGAGCTCCTCGAGGAAGAACGCGTTGCCCGCCGACCGCCCCACGATCTCGGCGACCGTGGCCGCCGGGGCGCCCGGCCCCAGCGCCTCCCGCACGAGCCGCTCGCACGCCTTCAGCGACAGCTCCTTGAGCCGGAGCTCGGTCAGCGCCCGCTCCCCCCAGAGACCCGGGAACGCCTTGCGCACCTCGGGGCGGGCGAGCGCCAGCACCATCAGCCGCTCGCCGGCGAGGAGCCGGAGCGCGGCGTCGACGTACTCCACGGTCGGCCGGTCGCCCCAGTGGAGGTCCTCCAGGACGAGCAGGACCGGCCGGGCGGCGCACTCGGCCCGGGCGAACTCGACCCACGCCCACTGCATCTGGTCGCCCATGCGCTTCGCGTCCTGCCGCGCCGCCTGGAGCAGCACGCTGTCGTCGTCCGGGAAGGGCGTGCCCACCATCTCGCCGAGGAACTCGGTGACCGGCCGCCGCAGGGGCTCGGGCACGTGCGCCGACACGCGCGCGGCGAGCTTCTGCCGGCGGGCCGCGATCGGCTCGCCGTCGAGCAGCCGCGCCGCGCGCCGGACGATCTGGCCGAGCATGCCGAACGGCGCGCCGACGCGCATCGAGTCGCCGCGCGCGGTCCAGATCTCGACCGGCTCCCCGCGCGCCGCGAGGCGCCGCACGAGCTCGTGGCGCAGGCGCGACTTGCCCACGCCGGCGCCGGCCGTGACCAGCACCGCGCGCGCCTCGGACTCGGCGGCGCACTCGTCGAAGGTCGCCTGCAGGAGGAGCAGCTCGTGCTCCCGTCCCACGCACGTCGTCGGCTTCCCGAGGAGCCGCCGCGCCTCGTCGGCGGGCTCGATCTCGCCGACGAGCACGAGCCCGCCCGCGCCGCGCGAGACCTCGAAGCGGTCGCTGAGGAGGGCCGCGGTCATCGGGTCGAGCAGGATCGGTGGCGCGCCGTCGGCCGGGCCCTCGGCGCGGCCCTCGAGCAGCGCGCTGGCGCGGTCGATGACCTGCTCCATGGGCTGCGTCCGCTCGACCTCGTCCCAGCCGGTCGCGAGGGCCACGCGCGCGCCGGGCAGGAGCCCGCGGATCGTCAGGGCGCAGCGCGCCGCGCTCGTGGCGAGCTCGGTGGGCGAGCCGGCGCCCGGGAGCAGCGCCGCGAGGGAGCCGTCGCCGAGCAGCTCGAGCCGGGCGCCGTGGCGCGTCACGACCTGGCGGAGCGCCTGCGCGGTCAGGGCGAGGGCGTCGAGCGGGGGGGCGCCGCCGAGGGGGGCGGTCCGGTCGGCGGCGGCGAGGCCGCGCCCGATGTCGCCCGCGCCCGCGGCGAGGATCACGCTGGCGACGCGGCGCTCGCGGCCGGTGAGGGCGGCCGACGAGGCGGGCGCGCTCGACGAGGCCGGCCCGGAGGCCCGGGCCTCGAGCGCGCGCAGCGCCTCGGCCACGGCGGCGGCGCTGCCGGGCCGCGCGGCGGGCTTCTTGGCGAGCAGCCGCGCGACGAACGCGTCGAGCGCCGCCGGCAGCCCCGGACAGAGCGAGCTCGGCGGCGGCGCCTCGTCGAACACCACCTTGGCGAGCGTGGCCACGAGCTGCGCGGCGGCGAAGGGCGGCCGGCCCGTCAGGCACGCGAACAGCACGCACCCGAGCGCGTACAGGTCGGCGCGGGCGTCGATCTCCTGCTCGCCGGTGACCTGCTCGGGCGGCATGAACGACGGCGTGCCCAGCGTCTGCCCCTCGCGCGTCAGCGCGTACGTGGCGTCGCGGAGGTGGACGAGGCCGAAGTCGACGATCTTGACCCGATCGAGGTCGCCTTGCGGGAGGAAGAGGTTCTGCGGCTTGATGTCGCGGTGGACGACCCCCTGGCCGTGCGCGACCTCGAGCCCCTCCGCGACCCTGGCCGCGAGCCGGAGCGCCGCGGCCGGCTCCAGCCGTCCGCGCGCGAGCCGCGCGCCGAGGTCCTCCCCCTCGAGCCACTCCATCACGAGGTACGGCTCGCCGTCCGCCATCACCCCGTGATCGACGTACCGGACGATATGGGGGTGCTGCAGCGCGGCCAGCGCGCGCGCCTCGCGGGCAAACCGCTTGAGCGCCTCCTCGCTCGGGTCCCGGAGGACCTTGATCGCCGCCGGCTCGCCGGTCTCGACGTGCCGCGCGAGGTAGACGGTGCCGAGCGAGCCCGCCCCGGCCCGCCGCTCCACCGCGTGATGCGGTCCGATCCGCTGCCCCGGCGTCATTCCGACAACAGTATTGCATAAGCGACCGCGCTCCCGACCGCGGGCGCGCAGGGGGCCCGGGGCGATCGACCCGGAGATCCCGACGACCGGGCCGCCTCTTCCCGCGAAAATGCCCGCGATCCGCGGCCGCGCGGCGCTTGCCTACATGTAGGGAATTTGGAACCAGGTTGCCGGATGGGGTACCCTGCAAGTTTCGCCGCAAAAAAGTTGTTCGTTCGGCGCGCCATGACGTACCCAGTCGAGCGCGTCCCCGGCCTCAAGGGAATCGGGTGGGCGCCGAGCTCCGAACACGTCGACGGCGCCTCCTCAGCGCCGGAGAGACGGGCATCCGGGCGGGCTCGGCCGTCGGACAGCCACGTCTTTCGAACCATCTAAGGAGGTTTCTGGTGTCAAAGGTAGTCGTCGTCACCTCGGGCAAGGGCGGAGTCGGCAAGACCACCACGACCGCAAACCTCGCGTCCGGTATCGCGGCTCTCGGTTACAAGACGATTGCCATCGATTTCGATGTGGGTTTGCGCAACCTCGACCTCGTGATGGGGTGCGAGCGCCGCGTGGTCTACGATCTGGTCAACGTGATCCGCGGCGAGGCGACGCTCCGCCAGGCGGTGATCAAGGACAAGCGGATCGAGACCCTCTATGTGCTGCCCGCGTCGCAGACGCGGGACAAGGACGCGCTCACGATGGACGGGGTCGGGCGCATCCTGGACGAGCTGCGCGCCGCGGGCTTCGATTACATCTTCTGCGACTCGCCGGCCGGCATCGAGTGGGGCGCCCAGATGGCGATGTATTTCGCGGACGAGGCGATCGTGGTGACGAACCCCGAGGTCTCCTCGGTGCGCGACTCGGATCGCGTGCTCGGCCTGCTCGACGCGAAGACGCGGAGGGCGGAGCTCGGCGAGGAGCCGGTGAAGACGCACCTGCTGCTCACGCGGTACGCGCCGGCGCGCGTCGCGAAGGGCGAGATGCTGGGGCACAAGGACGTGCTGGAGCTGCTCGGCATCCCGCTGCTCGGCGTGATCCCGGAGTCGCAGGCGGTGCTCCAGGCGTCGAACGCCGGGACGCCCGTGGTGCTCGATCCGACGAGCGACGCGGCGCAGGCCTACCTCGACGTGGTCCAGCGCTTCCTCGGCGAGGAGCGGCCGCACCGCTTCCTCGAGCCGGCCAAGAAGGGGTTCTTCAGCCGAATTTTCGGCGGCCAGGCGGCGACCGCCTAGGGGGTTGTGCCATGTCGATCATGGATTATTTCCGGAGGTCGCAGCCGAAGTCGGCGACCGTGGCGAAGGAGCGTCTGCAGATCATCGTGGCGCGCGAGCGCGTGCGCCCGACGGGCGAGCCGGATTATCTGCCTCGGCTCAAGCAGGAGCTGCTCCAGGTGATCTCGAAGTACGAGCGGATCGATCTGGATCAGGTGAGCGTCAACGTGGAGCGGAGCGGCGATTGCGACGTGCTCGAGCTGAACGTGGTGCTCTCCGAGTCGGAGCGCGCCGCAGTGCGCGCCGCCGCGTCCCGCGCAGGCGCCCCGACCGCGCGGAGCTTCTGACGGGGCGCGCGCGGGGCGCGCCTCGATCCGGTTCCAGCGCTCCACCGGGTCCAGGAGCTGGACCGCACTTTCCACCGCGCGGGCGCGTGGCGCCGCGCCACCCGGATCGTTAGGTAGCCTAACGATCGGATTTCCCGCTTCGACGAGGGCCCTCCTGTTCCACCGCGCGGGCGCGTGGCGCCGCGCCACCCGGATCGTTAGGTAGTCTAACGATCGGATTTTCCACGTCGACGAGGGCCCTCCGCCATCGCGATCTCCCGCGCCCGCTCGGACGCCGCCCGGATCAGCGGCCCGAGGAGCTCCGCCGGCGATCGCTCCTCGGTCCAGCCCGGCGGCGCGCCGAGCTGCGCCAGCAGCGCCCCGCGCGACCGCGGCGGCTCCAGCGCCACGTCGAGCGCCGGCGGCGGCTCGCGCCAGGCGTCGAAGTCCCTCGCCGCCATCGGGCCGAGCGTCACCGTCGCCACGGGCGGCTCGTCGGCGGCGCAAGGCGCGCGCTTCCGACCCGCGCCCCCGCGCGCTGTCCGTCCCCTCGCGCCGCCCGGCGCGGCGCCGCGGGCGGCGCGGAGCGCCTCGAGCACCTGCGCGCGCGTGCGCCCGCGGAGCTCGAACAGCAGGAACGGGTCCTTGTCGAGCGCCTCCCCGAGCACGTAGTGCGTCGCGGCGACGTGCTTGCAGGGGTTCGCCCAGTCGGGGCACGAGCAGGCCGTGGTGAGGTCCTCGGGCCGCTCCGGGAACAGGCTCGCCCCGGCGCTCCGGAACGCCTCGTCGATCTCCTCCGGCATCCGGCCCGCGAGGAGGTCCGCCGCGAACTTCGCCCGCGCCGCCATGGCCGCGATCGCCTTCGCCCACGTGGCGTCGTCGAGCCGCGCGAGCGTGAGGATCACCTTGTACGGCTTCGGCTGCGAGCCGGTCACGCGCGCCGTCACCAGGCCCGGCTTCACCTCGAGGTCGTGCGTCCGCCCGGCGCGCGCGTACGTGCGCCCGCGCCCGAGGCGGGCCGCGTCGTCCGGCGACATCCGCTCGAGCGCCTCCACCCAGCGCTTGCCCCACCAGGTCGCGCCGGCCCGCTTCATCCGGATCCCCCGCGCCGGCGGCGGCGGCTTCGGCCCGGCCTCGCGGCGGATCAGCGCCCAGCGCGGCTCGCTCATGTCCGCGCCTCGCCCCGGCCGCGCGCCCCCCGGCGCGCCGCTCCTCGCGCGGCGCCCGGCCGCCGGCCCTCCGCGGGCCGCTCCCTCGGCTCGCCCCGCTCCGACCGCTCGTCCTCCGGCTCCGGCTCATCGCGGTCGTCCAGCTCGCCCGCGAGCGCCACCGCGTCCCGCGACAGCGCGAACAGCTCGCGCAGCGACGCGTCGTCGAGCTCGGTGATCCACGCCTCGCCCTCGCCCACGACCCGCGCCGCCAGGTCGCGCTTCTGCTCCAGCATCCGGTCGACCTTCTCCTCCACGGTCCCCGCGCAGACGAGCTTGTGCACCTGCACCGCGCTCCGCTGCCCGATCCGGTGCGCGCGGCCCGACGCCTGGTCCTCGACCGCGGGGTTCCACCAGCGATCGAAGTGGAACACGTGGCTCGCCGCCGTCAGGTTGAGCCCCGCGCCGCCGGCCTTGACCGAGAGGACGAAGACGCGCGGCCCCCGCGGATCGTCCTGGAACCGCCGCACCATCTCGTCGCGCGCGAGCCGCGGCGTGCCGCCGTGCAGGAACAGGACCTCGGTGTCGAGCGACGATGCGAGGTGCCGGACCAGCCGCTCGCCCATCTCGCGGAACTGCGTGAACACGAGCGCGCGATCGCCCTCCGCGAGCGCCTCCTCGAGCATCTCGGTGACGCGCGCGAGCTTGCCCGACCGACCCGCGAGCGGCCCCGCCTCCCCGAGGTACTGCGCCGGGTGGTTGCAGATCTGCTTGAGCATCGTCAGGAGCGCGAGCACGAGCCCGCGGCGGGCGATGCCCTCCGCCTCCTCGATGCGGCGCATCGCCTCGTCGAGCGCCGCCTGGTAGAGGGTCACCTGCTCGCGCGTGAGCGCGCAGAAGACCCGCGCCTCGATCTTCGGCGGAAGGTCCGGAACCACGGCAGGATCCGTCTTGATGCGACGCAGCAAGAACGGTCCGACGATGCGCCGGAGCCGCTCGGCGGCCTCCCGGTTGCCGTAGCGCTCGATCGGCACCGCGTAGGTGCGCCGGAACGCCTCGAGCGGGCCGAGCAGGCCGGGGTTCGCGAACTCGAGGATCGACCAGAGCTCGGCGAGGCGGTTCTCGACGGGCGTGCCGGTCAGCGCGATACGGTGCGGGGCGCGGAGCGCGCGCGCGGCGCGGGCCGTGCGCGACGCGGCGTTCTTGATGTTCTGCGCCTCGTCCAGCACGGCCGCCGCCCAGTCCACGCCGGCGAGCGCCGCGGCGTCGCGGCGGAGGAGGCCGTACGTGGTCACGACGAGCGCGCCGCCCGGGCTGCCGTCGCCCTGCGCGCCGCCGCCCGCGCCGGCAGCCCGCGCCGCGAGCTCCTCGGCGGAGCGGGCGCGCCCCTCGCCGTAGTGCCGCACGAGGGGCAGGGCAGGGGCGAAGCGCGCCGCCTCCCGCTCCCAGTTGCCGACCACCGACGTCGGCGCGACGAGCAGCGCCGGCCGCGCGTCCTCCGGCGCCGCCGCGCGCCGGCCCACCAGGAACGCGAGCAGCTGGACCGTCTTGCCGAGGCCCATGTCGTCGGCAAGGCAGGCGCCCAGCCCGAGGCTCGCCATCGTCTGCAGCCAGGCGACGCCGCGCGCCTGGTACGGGCGCAGCGCCCCCGCGAACCCCGCGGGCGGCGCGGCGGCGCGCTCCGCGCCCGACCGCAGCCGCGCGATCGCCTGCGCGAGCGCCCCCTCGGCGACCACGGGGACCGAGAGGCCGTCCACCTCGGCCTCGCCCGCGAGCGCGACCTCCAGCGCCTCGCGCGCCGGCAGGCGCCCGCCGCCGGCCTCGAGGCGCCGCTGGATCTCGGCGAGCTCCTCGGGCACCACGACGACCCAGGCCCCGCGATGCCGGACGAGCGGCGACTTCTGCCGCGCGAGCGCCGCGAGCTCGCGCGCCGAGAGCGGCTCGTCGCCGAGCGCCGCCTCCCACGCGAACTCGAGCGCCTCGTCGAGGCCGAGCCCGGCGCCGCCCGCGACCACGCCGGCCGTGCGAGCCGCCCCGCCGACGCGCAGGCGGAGGCGCAGGCGGCGCTGCCCCGAGGCGAGGAGCTCGCCCGGCACGATCACGCCGAACCCCGCCTCGCCCAGCGCCGGGGCGGCCTGCGCGAGGAAGGCCCACGCCTCCGCGGGCTCGAGCGCCACCTGCTCCGGCCGCGCCTCGCCGAGGGCGCGCGCGATCGGCGCGAACAGCCGCGCGGCGGCGCCGAGGGCGCCGAGGAGCGCCTCCTGCGGGTCGGAGAACGCGCGCCCGAGCGCCTTCAGCGTGCGCCCCCGGGCCTTCCACACGTCGGCGGCGGGCACGAGCAGGCTCGGATCGTCGGTCGCCTGCAGCAGGAAGCGGAGCGCGAAGCCGCGGTCGCCCTCGGGCAGCTCCAGCCGGAAGCACGCGCGCACGGCGTCGCAGGCCCCGAGCGCGGGCCGGACCCAGGCGTCGAGGTCGGCGACGAGCGCGCGCTCGGCGAGCCCCTCGGTGGCGAAGGCGGCCTGCGGGCCCGTCAGGGCGAGGACCAGCCGGTGCTCCCAGGGGGCGAGCGCCGGCCGCGGCGGCGCCTTGGGGCGGTTCGTCGCGCTGCCGCGCGCGAGCGCGTCGGCCACGGCGTCCAGGAACGCGCGCAGCAGGGCCTCCGCGGACCACACCTCCGGGGCGGCGCCCGCGCGGGGGCGCCCGCGGCCTCCGCGGCCATCGGGAGCGGCGGCGGCCCGCGCGCCCGCCGGCACCGCGTGCGCGGCCGGCGGCATGGCGCGGGCGAGCGCCGCGACGCGCGCGGCGTCCTCCGGGGCGGCGAGCGACGCCGCCCAGCGGGCCTCGGCGCGCTCGCCGGCGGCGCCGGCGGGCGCGACGCGGGGCACGACCCGCTCGCGCACCACGAGGTCGAGCGCGAGCTTGCTCGCCAGGCTCCACGCCGCGACCGACGGCGGCGCTCGCCCGAGATCGCCCTGGGCCATGCTGGCGAGGGCGGACACGCCGTCGAGGAGCGGCGCGGCCTCTCCGGTCTTCCTCACGGCGCGCCCCGCCTCGGAGACCACCACCGCCTCCGCCGGGGTCGTCGCGCCGAGCGACCGGGCCGCGAGCCGATCAGGGGCCGTGTCGTCCCAGAGGAAGAAGCGCAGATCGTCGGGCAGGAAGACGAGCGGCATCGACGCGCAGATTCATGGCACAGCGGAGCAGGACGAAAAGGGGCTTCGCGCCTCGTGAGGTGAAAAAAGCGATTGGCCGGACGGGAGCACGCCCACTGAATCATGGCTGTGGCCCATTCCGGAACGAGGCCGTGAATTGCCATGATTTGTTAGGAAGACCCGATTCGCAGGATCGGAGAGCGTGCCACGGAAAAAGAACATGGTTCGATGGAATGCGCGCCGCGGCCCGCGGCGCTGGACGCTCGGCGACCTCGACCGTGACCCTCGCGCAGGCTCGCCACGGGCACGCGCGGCTAAGGAGCCGGTCGAGCGCCGGCGGGAGGCGCTCGGCCACCCTGCTCGGCCATCCTGGTAGAGGTGGTGACGATGGGCTGCGGGGCTGGAGGGCGGGCATGTCACGAGCGATCCGTGACATGTCACGCGCCATCCGTGACATGTCACGGTGGACGCGCTCTCTCTCTGCCAACGCTGCCGCGGAAATGCGCCCGATCTCGCAGCCCAAAGGCTGGCCCGACGATTGCTAACACCGGCGGCGTTGATGAAGCGAGAGATGAACCGCCAAGACATCAAGGACGCCAAGACAGGATTCCCTTCTCGGCGGCTTTGCGGTTCGAAGCTCTGCGTTTTCACGAGAGAGAACCGAGGCCAAAGCATGCGTTCAACAATGCGACCCACCCATTTGCGCCCTATGTCGTCGCTCGGCACCTTGCGTCCGGCGTCCGTGGAGACGCCCGAGAGCGGCGATGACCACGCGGAAGCCACGCATCGTCGCCGCCCCACCTCCATGCCCGCGCTGCGGCTCTCGCGGCTCGGAGGCGCGCTCGCCGCGGTGCCGGCGCTCTGTCTGACGTTCGCGAGCCCGGCGTCCGCTGCGGTTCCGGGCTACGAGCGGGTGTTCGACATCAGCGCCCTCGATTCGATGTCCACCAAGAGCGTGACCGTGACCTGTCCCGCCGGCAAGAAGGTGCTCGGGACGGGCGCCCGCATCTATAGCGGTCTCGGCGTCGGCTTTCAGCACGTGGTGCTGGACGATATCAGGCCCAACGTGACGCTGACGGCCTTGACCGTCACCGGGTACGAGGACGCGGCGGGCACCAGCGAAGACTGGGAGGTCTGGGCGAGCGCGAACTGCGCCGACCCGATCCCCGGCCTGGAGCGGATCCAGGCGGTCAGCGCCAGCGATTCGCTGTCCAACAAGAGCGTGACCGCGACCTGCCCGAGCGGCAAGATGGTGGTCGGCAGCGGCGGCGAGATCACGAACGGCCTCGGGCGCGTCCTCATCGACGACCTCCGTCCCAACTCGCTGCTCACCAACGTCACCGTGACCGGCTACGAGGACGCGCTCGGGACGAGCAACAACTGGACCGTGACCGCCTACGCCATCTGCGCCGATCCTCTGCCCGGGCTCCAGCGCGTCGCCTCATTCAGCGCCGTCAGCTCCAGCAGCAAGTGGGTCAGCGCGGACTGCCCGACCGGCACGGTGCTGCTCAACTCCGGCGCCGAGATCAGCAGCGGCATAGGCTTCGTCGGCCTGATCGAGATGGGTCCAGTCAACCTGCTGACGATGTCGAATCAGACGGCCGCCATCGAGATGATGAGCGGCACGACGAACAGCTGGGCCGTGGACGCCTATGCGATCTGCGCCACGCCTTGATCGCGGTCGAGCGGTGAGCGGGTGACGTGCTCCCCGGGGGCCGGTGGTTCAGCACGGCCGGCAGATGGCCCCCGGCCTCACGGACATGGATGGATCCCTCCGCCGCGCCCGTCGAGAGCGACCGGACGGAGGGGAACCCGACGGTCTCTCGCCTGGACCAGGTCACCCGGCCCGGCTCCCGGCGCTCGCGAGCCGGTCAGAGCTGCCCGGCGTGCTCGGAGAGATAGGCGGCCACACCGGTGGTCGAGGCCGTCATGCCGCGCTCGCCTTTCCGCCATCCGGCCGGGCAAACCTCGCCGTGCTGCTCGTGGAACTGGAGCGCATCGACAAGCCGGATCAGCTCGTCCATGTTGCGCCCGAGCGGCAGATCATTGACGATCGCGGAGCGCACGACGCCGTCCCGGTCGACGAGGAACGCCGCGCGAAGGGCCACGCCGTCCTGGTTCTCGACGCCGTAGGCGCGGCAGATCTCGTGCTTCACGTCGGCCGCCAGGGTGAAGCGGACCGGCCCGATGCCGCCCCGCTCCACCGGGGTCTCGCGCCAGGCGTGGTGCGTGAACGCAGAGTCTATCGAGACCCCGATGACCTCGACGTTGCGCTCGCGGAACGCCTCGATCCGGTGATCGAGCGCGATCAGCTCCGAGGGGCAGACGAAGGTGAAGTCGAGGGGATAGAAGACGAGGAGCCCGTATTTCGACTCGATGGCCTTCGAGAAGCGGAACGCGTCGGAGATCGAGCCGTCCGGCAGGACGGCGGCGCAGGAGAAGTCAGGGGCTTTCTTGCCCACCAGCACGGTCATATCCATTCCTTTCACGGACAATCGGCGACAGACGACAGCATCGGAGCGCGGGCGGCCGGCGTGCCGTCCGCGCCGAGGCCCAGGGCGAGCTCGTCCACCGTCTCGCGCGGAAGCGCGGCGGTCTCGAGCCCGCCCGCGTGGTGGACGCCCAGGCGGACATCCGCGCGCCGCTCGAGCAGCGCGCGGACGGCGGCGTGGTCGAGGGGGAACCGCAGGTATTGCACGGGGCAACAGGGGTCGTCCACCGGGGAGAGCAGCTCGGCGGCGACCCTCCGCTCGCCGAGCATCAGCATCACCACGGCCTGCCCCGCGGCGAGGCCCGCGATCAGGGCCTGACCCGCGAGCGGGGGCCCGCCATGGATCATGAGCGTCGCGGTGAGCTCACCGGCCCTCGGGATGAGGCGGTCGTGTTCCGCGATCTCCTCCCTGATGCGCTCGGGCCTCACGGGACGATCGAGCCAGAGGATCTCCTGGATGTGGTAGAGGACCGTCTCGCGCGACTCGAACAGGACCGAGACGTGGAGGCCAACGGTCACGCGGCGCCGGCGCTTCAGCTCGATGATGCGGCCGCGGTACCTCGCGCGCACGAGGTCGTAGGCGTCGGTGGAGAGGAGATCTTCGGGGGCGATGGCAGGGGTCATCGAATTCTCGTCCCGGCTGAGCGCAAGCCCACGAGCCCACGAACGGGAGCGGAGGCGCGACCGGCGGCGGAGAGCGCGTCCCGGCGAGCCGCGCTCGACGGTGCGTCCGGGATAGCACGGGCCCTCGGAGACGCAAATGAAATTCACTTTCATTTTCAGGGTGGCCGTGACGTCTTGGCGGCCCATCTCTCGATCGATGACCCTGACCGGCGCTAGAGGGGCCCCTCCACCGTGCAGAACCCGTTGATGCAGCGGTTGGTCGGATCGCAGCAGTCGGCGGCCGTCTCGCACCGCTCCTGAGGTTGCGAGCACTGCCCGTCCGGCGGGGCGTTCGAGCAGATGAGCTCGCCGTCGGAGCCGGGCTGGCAGTACCCGCCGCAGCACTGATCGCCCGTATCGCACGGCGCGCCCTCGGACCGGCACGGATCGAGCACCCAGAACCCGCGCGCGTTGCCCGCGAGCAGCTCCTGCGCGGGCAGGTAGAACGCGGGGTGGCTCGGGTCGGTGCCGGGCGTCGCGTCCAGGTCGATGGCGGCGACCCAGAGCTTCTTGGTCGTGATGTTCTCGACGAGGTCCACCCCCCGGGGATCGCTGCAGAACGGCGGGATCGTCGCCGCGTTCCCGTACAGGCGGCGGCTGGTGAACACGACCCAGGCGTAGCCGCCCGACGCGACGGGGTTGACCGTCGGCTCGTAGTTCATGTTGACATCGTCCTTGTGGCGGCTGTCGATGTCGCCCACCGAAGTCCCGTCTGCAGTGCAGGTCATCACGACCGGCGTGCTCAGGCTGGGCAGGTAGGTCGAGCGCGGGCCGTCCCGTCCGTTCAGCAGGTCGAGGGGGACGGCCGTGCCCGAGCCATCGATGCTCCCCCAGGCGAGATGGGCCTTGGCGCCCCGGCGCGTCCTCAGATCGCCGAAGTCGTCGCCCTCGTTGCCCGGGTCGGTCTGGTGGTGGAACACGACCGATTTGCTGTCGGGGAGGAACGCCGGCCACCCCGGGCGCGTGCCCTCGGGCTCGCCGGAGTCGTCGACGATGACGTCCGGATCGGTGAAGTCGCCCGTCATCGCGTCGAACTTCATCACGAAGAGCTTCCTGCGGGGGTTCGCGCCAGGGCCGGACATCGCGTTGAACACGACGTGGGTGCCGTCCGGCGAGAACGCCGGCGTCCCGAGCTCGTAGGCCACCTCGTCGAGCCCGGAGGTCGGGCGGCGCGTGGAGCTCGGCAGCGAGAGGAGCTCGCCCGCCTGGGTGAGCGCGATCGACCCGTCCGGAGAGATCGCGGCGAAGGGCGCCGCGATCGAGAGGGCGTGCTCGGTGGCGCCCGCGGGGGTCAGGTCGTAGGCCGCGCTCAGGCCGTAGGAGTCGAGCCCGTTCTGGACCAGGAGCCGTGATCCGTTGGCCGAGACCGAGTGACAGACCCGGCACTGGCTGTTGTCGCCGTTCCCCCCGGCGACGAGCTGGGGCGCGGTGTCTCCCGCCCGGATCGACAGCACGGCCCCGCCGAACCGGCCATTGCCGCCCACGGCCCCGCCGTAGTTCTCCGCCAGGCGGGTGCCGTACGAGTTGTAGTAGATGATCCCCGACAGCCGGGCCGGGGCGACGGTCCAGGTCTGGGAGATCGGCCCGTACGCCTGTCCCTCGCGCGCGACGGTGAGGCTCACGGTGAGCCGGTCCGGCGAGCCGTCGGGCGTCGGCCCTCCGGCGCTGTCGGTGGCCGTGGTCCAGACGTCCTGGGGGATCGGGTGCCGGATGAACGGTCCGCCGGTGGTGGACAGGATCTCGGGCCGCCCGAACGTCCCTTTCCACGAGAACGAGCCGCTCGTGGTCCTGAGCTCGATCTTGATCGCGTCGGCGTCTCCGGGCGTCCATCGCCACATCAGGAGCGGCGCGAGCAGGCCTCGAGGCCATACCGTGCCGTCGTACGGGTAAAGGAGCTTGAGCTGCTCCGCCCCGCCGTCGCTGGTCGGGTGCTCCAAGGCGTCGAGGGTGGCCGTGCTCGTGACGGCCACGCCGAGGCCCTCGCCGCCGACCCCGCCGACGCCGCCGCCGAGCGTGAGCTGCGTCGGATCCGTGGCGATCTGCTGCGCCTGGGCCGGAACGGCCGCGTCGGCGCCGTTCTGCGCGGCGGTCAGCTGGATCAAGACGTTGCGCTCGACCGTCTCGCCGTTCAAGCCGGCCCGCACGGTGACGAGGCCGCCCATGGTCCCCTTGGGGGTGAACGTCGCCATGCTCGCGGGGCCCGCGCTGATGGCCCCGAGCTCGCCGCGGTCGACCGACCATGCCACGTTGATGGGCGCGTCCATCCGCATCGCCGTGTAGCTCACGGAAGGCGGTGTCTGCCCCGCCGCGACGGCGATCGTCTGGAGGTCGCTCGGCTCGACCGTGAACCCGAGCGGGACGCTGCCCCCGCCGCCTCCGACACCCGGGCCCGTGGGGTCGAAGTCGTCGCCCGAGCTGGAGCTGTCGCCTCCTCCCGTCGTGGTGCCCCCGCCGCCGCCGTCGACTCCTCCGCCAGACGCTGCGGACCTCTCGATGCCTGGGCCTTGCGCCGAGCACGCAGCGAGGGCAACCCCGAGGCTGAGCGCTGCCACCAGCGTGCTGCACGATTGAAGACGACTTCCCATGTGGAAATGGAGCTTACATGAACGTGACAACGGGGTTCAATCCGGATTCCGGTGGAACACCCGTGTTCCGCGGATGAAACGTGCTCGCAATCGTGGCGTCTCGCCGAGGATTGCCCGCCGCGCCGGCCACGGAGGCCCTCGCCCTCGCGCGCCGCGCTCGTCGACCTGGCCCGCCGGGTGACGCGGCGGTTCCCGATACCCCCTCGTGGACGGGATGGGGATGGTATGCTCGCCCGCGTCGAGCGCGCGGCGAGGCGCCGCGCCGGGAGGTCGATCCATGTCATCTGTGCGGGGCTTCACCCTCGATCCGGCCCGGATCGAGCACGTTGGGCAGGGGCTGGTCCGGCCGGAGTGTGTCATCGCCGAGGCGGACGGCACGCTCTGGACCTCGGACGCCCGCGGCATCGCGACGCGCATCGATCCCGACGGCAGGCAGGCGACCCTCGGCCCGGACGTGGGCGAGCCGAACGGCATGGCGATGGACCGGCAGGGCAACCTCATCGTCGCCGCCCTGTCCGGCGGCAAGGTCTACAAGCTCCACCGCGACGGCCGGTCCGAGGTCCTCCTCGACTCCATCGACGGCATGCCCCTCGGCGCCGTGAACTTCTGCTTCATCGACTCGCGCGACCGCCTCTGGATCTCCGTCTTGACACGGCAGCTCCCGTGGTGGCTCGCCGTCGCGGGCAACATCCGCGACGGGTACATCGTGCTCGTCGACGAGAAGGGCCCGCGCATCGTGGCCGACAACCTCAGCATGACGAACGAGGTGCGCCTCGACGCCGACGAGAAGTTCCTTTACGCCGTCGAGACCATCCCCGGCCGGCTGCTCCGCTTCCCGGTGCGGGACGACGGCAGCCTCGGCGATCCCGAGCAGTTCGGGCCCGACAACCTCGGCATCGGCGGGTACATGGACGGCTTCGCCTTCGACGCCGAGGGCAACATCTGGGTGGCGGCGGTCTGCCGCAACGGCCTCTCGGTGATCTTCCCCGACGGCAGCCACCAGACCGTCTTCGAGGACCCGCGCCCCGAGGTCCTGGAGGCGATGACCCTGAAGCAGAAGAGCGGCACCATCGAGCCGATGGATCTCGGCGCCTGCGCCGGAGACACCGTTCAATTGCCTACCAGCATCACGTTCGGCGGGCCCGATCTCCGCACGTGCTACATGGGGTCGCTGGCGATGCCGCGGCTCCTCACGTTCCGCGCGCCCGTCGCGGGGCTGCCGCTCGCGCACCTGCGGTGATCGACGAGGTGGGGGCGGGGCGGCCCCGGAGCGCGGCCTATGCCCGCTGCTCCGGGGCGTCGTTGCTCTTCTTGTCGGGCACGAGGTAGATGCCCGGCAGGCTGATCAGGGTCATGGCGAATTTTGTCGCGAGGTTGATGGCGAAGATCTGCCAGATCACGTCGAACGGCAGCACGAAGGCGAAGGCGCCGAGGCAAAACACCAGGTTGTCGACCGGGACGCTGACGGAGTTGCTCGCGAGGACCGCGAGCCACTGGCGCCTGGGTCCGGACTTTCTCAGATAGGCCTCGCGGACCCGATGGAAGATCTCGGTGTCCAGCAGCTCGCTCACGATCTCCGCGACGATGCTCGCGAGCACGATCCGCCACACCGGGCTCAGGATGGCCGAGTACTGCTCGCCGAGACCCCAGGACGGGTCGGACGGCGCTCGTGCGGCCCAGAGGAGATAGAGCGCCATCAGGAGATTGGCCCCGCCGGCGCAAAAAATCAGCGTCTGGGCGCCGCGCTTGCCGATGGTCTTGTGGACCATATCGCGCAAGGTGAAGGTAAGGGGATAGATGAAGGTCCCCATATCGACGGCCAGCGAGAAGACGACGCCGATCTTGAGGCTCGCGATCTGGCTGATGAGCTGCGCCGCGATATAGAACGAGATGACGATGATGGCCGCCGGTCCGACGGCGCTCGCCAGATCTCGGCTCGCCCTCTCGGACGGCGATTCGGGCGTGAGGAGCGCCTCGGGAAACGAGAGCTCCTCGGAAGCGGCGCGCGCCTCGGCAGGGGCGACCGAGCGGAGAGGGGAAGGCTTCGGCACGGGTCAGACCCATTCTCCGCCTTCTCGTCACAGATTTCCAGGTTCAATTCGACGATGACATTGCCAAGGAGCCCCCTCATGCCTCGACTCCACCTCGTCACCACCGGCGGCACCATCGCGAGCCGCGTCGATCCGCAGACGGGCGCCGCCGTGCCCGCCGTCCGCGCGGAGGAGCTCGTCGCCGATGTGCCGGCGCTCGGGCGCGTCGCCGAGATCGCGGTCACCGAGCTCTGCCTCGAGAGCAGCTGGAACCTCGGCCCCGACAGGATCGCGGAGGTCGCGCGCGCCGCGCGCGCTCTCCAGGCCGACCCCGAGGTGGCCGGCGTCGTCGTCACCCACGGGACGGACACGCTGGAGGAGACCGCGTTCGGGCTGGATCTGCTGCTCGACGGCGACACCCCGGTGGTGCTCACCGGCGCGATGCGCGACGCGAGCACGGCGGGCGCCGACGGCCCGCGCAACCTGGTCTCGGCCGCGCGGGTCGCGGTCGCGCCGGCGGCGCGGGGGCTCGGGGTGCTCGTCGCGATGAACGACGAGATCCACGCCGCCCGGTGGGTGATGAAGACCCATACGACCGCGCTCGGCACCTTCGCCTCGCCGGGCGCGGGGCCGCTCGGCGCGGTCGACGGCGAGGGCGTCCGCGTCTTCGCGCGCCCGGCGAGGACGCCGCAGCTCCCGCTCGCCTCGCCCGAGCCGCGGGTCTACCTCGTCAAGATGGCGTCGGGGATGGACGACCTCCTCCTGCGCGCGCTCCTCGACGCCCGGGCGCGCGGGGTCGTGATCGAGGGCTCGGGCGCGGGCAACGTCTGCGGGAGCTGGGAAGGGGCGATCGCGGCGCTGGTGCAGGCCGGCGTCCCGGTGGTGCTGAGCTCGCGCTGCCCCGGCGGCCGGGTCACGCCGACGTACGGCGCGCCCGGCGGCGGGCGGCGGCTGCAGGGCCTCGGGGTGATCGCCGCGGGCGCGCTCTCGGGGCCCAAGGCGCGGCTGGCGCTGATGTTCGCGCTGGGGGCGGGCCTCGACGCGGCGGGGCTACGCGCTTATTTCGATCGCTTTGCCGGGTGAGCCCTCGTTCCGCGCGCCCGGCTGCGGGCCGCGCCGCTCGTCGCCCTTCGCCTGCGCCCTCTGCTTCAGCTTCTCCTCGACCCGCGTGCCCTTGAAGAAGCTCGCGTTGGCCTCCGTGTAGAGCTTGTACGGGTTCTCGAAGACGTACGCCTTGAAGTCCTCGGCGCTGATGACGCCCTCTTCCACGAGGTTCCAGCTCTCGGCGAGCGCCTCGGTGAGGTCGGGGACGTCCCAGTGGCCGACGTCCGAGGAGTAGATGGCGTTGATCTTCACGCCGAGCGGGTTCGCCTTGTCGTTGAACGCGGCCGCGATGGTGCGGTCGTCCGACTCGGACCCGAAGAAGAAGTTGTTCACCCACCGATCGCGGATGTCCTCGATCTTCTCGATGCCCGCGGCCGCGAAGTCGTTGCGGTGCTCCGGCCCGGGCTGTCGCGCGTCGCTCGTGTACCCGACCCCGAGCGTGTCGGCGATCAGCTGCTCGCCCTCGATGGAGCGCCCCTTCACGAGATCCGCGCCGTAGCGCCGGAACAACTCGGTGAGGAGCGCGCGGTCGGTGGCCGCCGGGTCGTAGTGCTTCAGGCCCTCGGGGCCGCGCTTCTGGAAGCGATCCACGAGGTGGATGTAGACCCGCGCGCCCCAGTCCGCCCCGCCCTCGAGCATGCCGATGCGCAGCCCCGGGAAGCGGCGGGTGACGCCGCCGAAGAACAGCGCCTTGGCGAACGCCTCCGAGCCGTCGGCGAAGTGGCCGATGTGGTTGTTCATGTAGTTGCTGATCGACGAGCGCCCGGTCCAGCCCTGGCTGCCATAGTGGGTGAGCACGGGCACGCCGAGCTCGACCACCTTCGCCCAGAAAGGATCGTAGTCGTACTCGCTGTCGATGCCGTAGAAGTCGATGTAGGTCGCGTACTTCGCGATCTCCGGGTGCTGGTCCGGCGGGTACTTCTCCGCGATCGCCTTGATCGGGCGGCGGACGCCGCCGGAGATGTTGATCGCCTTGAGGCCGAGCTTCTTGACGGCGAACTCGAGCTCTTCGATCCCCTCCTCGGGCGTGTTCAGCGGGATGCCGGCCACCGGGGTGAGACGGTCGCTGTACTTGCGGAATAGATCGGCGTGGTAGTGGTTGATCGCGCGCGTCAGCGCCTGCCGCGCGCCCCGGTCCTTCACGGCGAGCGGCGCGAGGGTGTTGTTCGGGAACAGCACCGAGTAGTCGGAGCCCTGCTCCTCCAGCCGCTCGGCGAGCAGCGAGGGGAGGTGGTACGTGGCCACGTCCAGCGTGTTGCGCGTCACCCGCGCCCACCACGGGGACCGGACCGTGCGGTGATGCTGCCGCTCCTCCGGCGTCTGGGTGTACCAGTCCTTGCCGCTGCTGTTCTCGGCGTTGCGGCGGCGGGAGCTCAGCGCCTTGCGCAGATCGTCCACGAGCTTGGCGCCGCCGTACGTGGCGACGAAATCCTCGAGCGCCGGCGAGTAATCGTTGGTGTGGATGTCCGTGTCGATGACGGGGTAATCGAGCTTTTCCTTGACCGCCACGGAGGGCGAGGCCTTGAGACGAGCGATACGGTCGGTCATGAAGACTCCGGAGAAGGGTAGGGGCGCGCCGAGGTCGCCGGTGGATGGTCGATGGCCGTGCTGGCGCGCCGCTCGTTGCAACACGCGTGCCCCGGCGCCGGCGCCGGGGGGATTTGCGCTCTTGACCGCGGATCTCGACGCCTCTCCGGCGCGCTCGCCGCGCCCGCTGCTCGGATTCGAGCAGCGGTTCAGCGCGGCTGCTTCCTCAGCAACAGCCTCAGCAACAGCCGGACCGCCTCGTCGCGCGCGGACCCGGGCGCGCAGCGGCCCTCCCGGCAGCAGCCCCGCGGCGCCCAGCTCCGCGTGTCAGCGATCCCTGGCACGCCAGACGCTGCACGCGAGCAACGTGCCTCGGCGCTACCCGACGCGAGCGGCCGCCGTCGCCTCGATCAGAGACTACATCGATGACTTCTGCCGCCGCTCTCGGCGGGCCGGTGGTGGTCTGGCCCATGATCAGGAGCGGCAGGGCAGCGAACGCGCCGGCCTCGCCTCAGCGCCGGAGCGCCGGCGAGCGTGAGCACGACGCGGGCGAGGTCCCGCCGTGCCCCTGGCGCTGCACACGCCCACCGTCGACGTCAGGGCGCGCTTGCGACGACACGCTCGAATGGACGGTCGTTGGTGGTGGGGTCGACATACACCCCATGCTGCGCGTTGCAGAGAGCGCCGACTCTGGCGGCGTCCGTATAAGCAGCGGCCGTGATGGCAGCTCCGCTCGACGATCCTTCGGAGCCCTCCGTCAGCCAGACTGGCTGCAAGGCGTTGGGGAAGACATTCAGCCTCTCAGCGCGCACGACGAACCGACAGGACTTGCGCGCGTCCGGTCGCTCCACGCACCTCCAGTTGGCAGGAGATCTCACCTGAGACTGAACATTCGTCCGGAACGCGGCCTCCTGCGCGCCATCCATGGAGAACACCTTGGCCAGCGGACCAGCACCTAAGCCAGCGGCTAGATCGAGGCTCGCCATGTTCACGCCGTCCGGGCAGTCCCTGTCTGTAGCGCACTCCGCGGCCCCGTCCTCGAGCGATCGTATGACCTGGGACTGGCGGTTCATGAATTCCAGATTAATAGAGTCGATCAAGCCGGGATCCAGCCCGGTGAGCAATTCGTCGCGCACCCGGTTCTTCAGGGCATCACAGGAAAGCGAGGAGGAGGTACATTCATAACGAGAGGCTTCGTCCTGGGATCTGTCGAGCTTCACGCTGATGATCCCATTGTCGAGCGAATAACTGTAGCGCCGCGTGAGCTTGAACTTCACGTCCGGAGAGCCAGCGATGGTGGGCACCTGACCGGAGATATACAAGAGGAACCCGCCCCCTTGCGGGCGATCATCGTCGAAAGTAACGAACGAGTTTATCTCGGCCTTCGCCGATCGGTCTCGCCGCCGGTCCACGATGCCCTCTACGATCCTGTTGACCAGCGGCGCGAGCACGCTGGATTTCAGGCCGATCTCGGTGGCGCAGCGGCCATAATTGGACAACAGCACATGGCTCAGGTTGATGTGACGCGGCGGGCTCCCGACCAGCCATGGGTAGAAGACACCGGGGAAGATCCCGAACTGCACCGTGACAGCGCCCGCCGGCGGAGCCAGCGGTGTGGTCACCGGGTTGGCGATGCTGAAAGCGGGGCTGATTCGCAGGTTCTCCAGCATCCCCAGCGTGACCGGATCATAGGGAGACGTCTCCCATCTGCTCAAGATGGCGCGCGGGTCTTCGGCGTACAGATCCGCCTCAGCCCGATAAGATCCGGACGAGAACCTCGCGGTCTGATACGCATTGGAGCTCGAGTCGAAGAGCGAGACGCCCGCGAAGTTCGCGCCGTCGGACAGCGCCAGACCTCGATCCGCCAAGGACCCTCTGTGCTCGTAAACGGCGACGCCGTTCGTATCGAGGACGGTGAGCGCGGTCGGCGGAGCGCCGGCGCACCCGAGCCCCATGACCGCGAAAATACCTAGGGTGACTGCTCTCATGACGATCCCTTCCGTCTCCTGTGTTTCATGATCCGGACGTCGCCCGAGAACCTCGGGCGACGTCCGGTGCTCCCGTGGCGGTCCCACCGAGGCGCTCTCCGAGGAGGCAGCGCCCGATGCTCCGACATGTGAGGAGCTCCCCTTCGACCAGCGCGCCGGAGCTCGGAGGGGGCCTCCGGCGCGCGAGGCCGTCAACGTACGACGCGGACCCCGATCGCGTATGCGGTGACGGACCCAGGGTCCGGCCGGAGGAGCTCCTGGCCGTCCGCGACCCACTCACCCACCCCATCCAAGACCGGATACGAGCTGGTCAGCAGGTTGCCCGCGTCGTTCCAGAGGTCCCGAGCTCCGCCGCCCGTGAGATGATACTCCGGGCCGAGAGCCGCGATGGCGGAGGGGTGGGAGGCGAAAGGACTGCTCGATCCGACCGTTCGTTGCTCCAGCCGGCGCACGCCATAGCGCGAACGGAGCCCGATGGCGTACGCCACGATGACCGCTGGATCCCGCTCGATGTGACCCTTCGACGCCGCCGCCCAGGTGCGATCGTTGTACGGATAGGACGCGTAGAGCAGGTTGCCGGCGCCGCTGTACTGGACCTGCGCGCCGCCGCCCGTCATGACATAGGACGACGGGATCTCCACACGAGCGGACGGGTGGAGCGCACGCTCTCCGGCGTTCGAGGCGATGATGGTCTCCCACTCGTCCATCGGGTCGTAGAGGCCGATCGCGTACGCGGTGATCCGCGAGGGGGAGCGCTCGATGTGGTCCTTGCCCGCGACGCTCCACCGGGTGGGACTCGCTGGATAGGAGGCCCATAAGACGTTGCCCGGCACGCTGGGGAAGATGTATGCTCCTCCACCCAGCAGTTTGTAGCTTGGTGGGATGTCCACGCTGGCGGATGGGTGCTGCGCGAGCTCGCTCCTCGCCGAGAAGATCTGGATGCTGAGACCATCCACGATCACGGTGCGCGAGCTCAAATGGACGGTCGAAGAGGGTCGGCTCGCGGTCAGCATGAACGTCTGTGTCTTCGTGGGCGTGAAGGTGCGGCGGCCTCTCGCGGGCACCTCCACCCCGTTGAGCGCAAAGCGGAAGCCCGATGTCGGTGCGGTGATTGACCAATCGACGACGACGGTTTCACCGGACCTGATGCGCTCGGGGGTCACCGTGAGATGACCGGAGAGGCCCTCGGGCACGCCCGGCGGGTCCACCGATCGGGCCACGTCGGTTGCGTGGCAGGAGAGCATTCTTTCGTCTTGCGTCATGATCGTCCCTTTCGTGATCCCTGGGGAAATCGCCCGAACCCGGGTCGTCTCTGGCCGGGGCAGAGGGGCGAAAGCCCGCTCGTGGGCGACATCTCCGAGAGGACCGTCCCCGCGAGCGCCACGCCCAGCCCCTCACTGCTACGGGGACAGGGCGCTCCGGTTTCGGCGCGCGATCCATCTTCGGTCATGACGGCGATCAACGCGCCGCTGATCGCGAGCGATCGCCAGAGCACCCAGCTCGCGCCCGCGTGCAGCAGGACGTTCTTCGGTTGTTCGATATATCGAGCGCGACCTCCTCATCGCGTCAGTCGCTGACGAGGAGGTGAGCAGCTCGGCGCGCGAGCCGTTCGACTCGGACATATGCGGACACATCACGGAGAGGATCCGGAGAGGCTCCCTGGGAGCCGGGGATCGGGGGCGCCGCGGTGCCGAGGGCCCCGCGCACCAGAAGGACCATCCCCGTCCCCATCACGGCGGCGCCGGCACAGCGCAGCCCCCGCGACAGGGACGCTCGACCGGCGGCGAGCTCGCCGAGGACGAGACCGCAGAGATGAAGCACGGTCGTGCTCAGCAGAAAGCCCATGGCATACAGCGCCGGGCTGACCGCATGAGGCATCTCCAGGCCGTGGGCATGTCCGTGAAAGACACCGAACATCGCCACGCATCCGGAGAGCAGGAACGGTGAGGAGCCACGGGTCGTGGTGACGATGCCGAGACCGAGCGCCGCGACCGACGCCGCGATGCAAAGCTCGCCCAGGGGCATGGGCCATTGCGCCATTCCCAGGAGGCCGCCGACCAGCATCGCGGCGACGAACGTGGCGGGGAGCCGGACGAGGTGCTTTCCGCCGAGCTGCGAGCTGACGACACCGACGCTCACCATCGCGAGCAGGTGGTCCGCGCCGAACACCGGATGGAAGAGGCCCTTCAGAAATCCCGCGTCGGCGCCGCCCGGGTGCGCCCAGCTCACGGAGGGCCACGCGACGAGCGTGGCGACGAGCAGGGCGCGCGCGCCGGGACATGAAGTCCATCCCATCTTCTTTTGAATCGTGGATCTCATGAAGCGCCTCTCCTCGTCAGGCGTTCGCCACGCGCGCTGCCGTCGATGCAGGATCGCTGTGGAAGAGCTTGTAGGCGAGCGCCGCGAGCAAGAGCTCGGTACCTGCGATGAGCACGTTCGGGTAGAGCGGGACGCCCCCGACGACCGGGAGCGGCACGTCGGGTCCCGCGAGCAGGCTGGTCCCCGGGATGAGCCACGTAATGTAGAAGAAGGGCGTCCAGATGATGACGACGATCCAGGCCGCCACGTTGAACCCGACCTGCGGCTCCATGGACCGCCGCCACACCATCCACAATCCGACGATCGTTACGCCACACTGGATGAGCAGCATGAGGGCGTCATGAAAGCGCGCGTGCTCATGCCATGCAGGGTTGAACAGGTGGGTTTTATTCCAGTCCACGGCGACAGCGATGATGGCGCCGCTCGCCAGGGCGAACGTGAGAACGACTCTTCCCAGGGTGCTTCGGTTCATGGTGATAGGCTCCTGACTCTCGTTGGTTGAAATAGCCCGCTCCCGTCATCAGCGCGGCGGCGCATCGCGAAGACCATAGCCGCCCATTTATCAGAATAAAAATATATTGATCCAATCGATCGATTTGATTTTCTGATTGAACCGTGGTACGGTCGAATGTCGTGGACCTACGGCACCTTCGCTATTTCCTGGCCGTCGCCGAGGAGCGCCATTTTGGCCGCGCCGCGCGGCGGCTGCACATCGTTCAGCCGGCGCTGAGCATGCAGATCCGGGCGCTCGAAGACGAGATCGGCGGCGCGCTGTTCGTGCGGACGAGTCGGCGCGTGGAGCTGACCGAAGCCGGCTCATTGCTGGTCGTCGAGGCGCAGCGGGCGGTCGCGCAGGCGGAGCGGGCCAAGGCGATCGTCCAGCAGTCCCTGCGCGGCGACATCGGCCAAGTTCGCATCGGTTACGTGGGCAACGCGATCCTCACTGGCAAGATGACGGACCACCTGCGAGGGTTCCGCAAAGCCCATCCTGCCGCGGAGATCGAGCTGCGCGAGATGCCACCTTCGAGGCAGGCGGAAGCCGTGTTGACCGGCGAGGTTGACGTCGGCTACTGCCCGGCGTTCGCTCTCAAGGTAGATCCGCGGTTGAGCGTCCAACCGATCGGCGCTTGGCCGCTGGTGGTCGCGATGGCAGAGGAGCACGCTCTCGCGGCGCACAGGCGCGTGACGCCGAAGATGCTCGCCGGAGAGCCGCTCATCATGTTCCCATCGGAAGAGGCCGGTGGCGACGTGCTGAAGAGATTGACTCTCGTGCTAGGACGCGAGCCGCGCCGGGTCCACCGCGTCGACACCACCTTGAGCATGCTGTCGTTGGCGGGCGCAGGCCTGGGCGTGGCGCTGGCTCCAAAACCGCTGATTCAGGTGAAGGTTCCCCGCATCGTCTATCGTCCGTTCGTCGCGCCGAAGAACGTCTTCGCCGAGCTGCTCCTGATCGGCCGCGCTGACGAGACCGCCGGCGCTGTACGCGCCTTCGTGAAGCTAGCATCCGGCTCCTCGGATCGGGCCACCTCACGGTCGTAAGCTCCCTTTCGTCGATGTCGTCATGCACGCACAGAACGGATTCGATATCCAGCATATCCCGCGAGCGATGGGCCGCCGCGTCCTCCCGCTCGGGAGGCAGGGCCGCGCTCGTGGGCCTGTGCAGCTCGGGCAGCGCGCCATGCAGCGGCGAGGGAGGCGCCGCTGCGCTACGTGCAAAATTGCTGCTTTTCCGGCGACCGTTCGCCATCGACCGGTCTTTCTTGCGGGATTTTCGACACACCGAGCCAGCGCTCCCGGCGGAGCGCCGGCGAGCGCGTCACGCCGGTCCGAACAGCGCGAGGCACTCGGCGTCGCGGACGCCGCCCAGGAGGTCGACGGGAGCGCCGGAGTGCTCGTTCATCCACCGGGCCGGGACGGTGAGCTCGCGCTGCGCGCCGCCGGTCGCCGCCGTGACCTCGGCCATCGTGCAGCCGAAGACGACGCGGCTGATCCGGGCGAGCCAGGCCGCGGTGAAGCACATCGGGCACGGCTCCACGGTCGTGTAGAGGGTGTATCCTTGCAGGTCGGGCCCGACGGCCGCGCAGGCGCGCCGAACGGCGCCCACCTCGGCGTGGTACGTGAAGTCGCGCTGGCCGTTCACCTCGTCGGTCGCCTCGGCCACGATGGTGCCGTCCGGCGCGGCCACGAGCGCGCCGAACGGCGGCTCGCCGGCGCGCTGCGCGCCGCGCGCGAGCTCCAGCGCCCGCCCCATGAGCTCCTCGTCGCGGGTCATCGGACGAACCTCGGGTCGAGCAGCGCCTCGGGCGCCGGCGCCTTCTTGACGAGCTTGGACTGGACGGTGAAGTCGACCACCGACTTCACCGAGGCATAGGCGGGGCCGGCCTTGTCCGCCGCGCCGAAGAGCTGCTTGTTGTCGGCCAGGTCGTAGATCTTGTCGCCGCTCAGCATGCCCTTCACGTCCTCGGGCGAGGCGTTCAAGTACTTGCCGATGATGGGGTGGGCCTTGTCCGGCTCGCTGCGCAGCGTCTTGACCCCCTGATCGATGGCGCCGAGCAGGCGCGTGTAGGCGTCGCCCCCGGAGGCGAGCTTCGACCGCTGCACGGCCACCGAGTTCGTGATCGTGTCGGGCATGCTGGCGCTCGTGAAGATCACGTGGCCTCCGTTCTTTGTGGCCTTGGTGATCCACGGCTCCCAGGTGACCGCGGCGTCGACCTTCCCGGCGACGAAGGCGGCGCCCGCGTCGTCGGCGCTCATGCTCGTGATCTTCACGTCGCCGGGGCCGACACCGCTCTTCTCGAGGCCGAAGAGGAACAGCATGTGGTTGACCTCGCCGAGCGTGAGGGCGACCGTCTTGCCCTTGAGATCGGCCATGGTCTTGATGCTCTCCTTCGCCACCACGGCGTCCGCGCCGTTCGAGCTGTCGACCAGGGCGATGGCCACGACGTCCGACTCGCTGTTCCCGTGCAAGACCGCCAGGTTCTGCAGGGTGGTGAGGCCGACGTCGAGCTGGCCCGCGGCCAGCGCCGCGAGCGTGTCCCCGGGGTTCGAGAACGGCTTGAGCTCCACGGTCAGCCCGGCCTTCTTGAACAGCTCGAGCTCGTTCGCGAGGAAGACGCCCGAGTAGCCGATCCACAGGTCGTGACCGACGGTGAGCTTCACGGGCGCCGCGGCCGGCGGCGCGGCGGCCGGCGGCGCGGCGGCCCCGGCGCGCGCGCTGGGGCCGGCGGCGCCGCCCGGCTCGCTCGGCGCGGCCTCCTTGTTCGAGCAGCCCACGGAAAGGACGAGGCAGGCGAGCGCTGCCCCGAGCTCTTGCAAGACGGTCCTTCGTTTCATGGTCCCCCTTCTCCCGCGTCCGATTGCGTGTTGGTGAGCCCGAAGAGCAGGCGATCGCGCTGCGTCTCGAACCGATCGCGCCCGCGCAGCAGCGCCATGATCTCGCGCTTCTGGTGCAGGAACGCCTCGTCGAGCTTGAGCGCCGACGAGCGCGCCGCCCGCGCGAAGGTCACGTCGAGGGTGGCGAGGACGCGGCCCGGCCGCTCCGAGAAGACGACGACGCGATCGGACAGGAGCAGGGCCTCGTCCACGTCGTGCGTGACGAACAGCGTGGTGATGCGGTGGTGCTGGATGAGGTGGAGCACGAGCTCCTGCATCTGCTCGCGCGTCTGGGCGTCGAGCGCGCCGAACGGCTCGTCCATCAGCAGCACCTCGGGCTTGCCGACGAGCGCCCGCGCGAGGGCGGCGCGCTGCTGCATGCCGCCGCTCAGCTCCGCGGGGTAGCTGTCGCGGAAGTCCCAGAGCCCGACGAGGCGCAGCAGGCTCTCGATCCGCGCCGCCTCCCGGCCGGGAGCGCCCCCGGCCGCGCGGGCGCGGTGGTGCGCGAGCGTCAGCGGGAAGCGGACGTTCTCGCGGACGCTGAGCCAGGGGAACAGCGTCTGCTGCTGGAACATGAGGCCGATCTCGGCGCCGGGGCCGAGGACGCGCTCGCCGTCGAGCTCGACGGCGCCGGAGGTCGCCGGCTCGAGGCCGGCGACGATGTGCAAGAGCGTCGATTTGCCGCACCCGGACGGGCCCACCAGGCTGATGAACTCGCCCTCGCGGACGGCCATGTCGAGCGGCGCGAGGGCGTCCGTCGCGCCGCGGCGGCCGGAGTACGTCTTGCTGACGCCGCGCAGCGACAGCTTCATGCCCCGGCGCCTCGCGTCCAGCGGAAGAGGCGGCGAGAGGCCGCGCGGAACACCCAGTCGAGCCCGAGGCCGAGGAGCCCCAGCACCAGCAGGTAAGCGTAGATGCTCGGCGTCTGGATGAAGCGATAGAAGCGCAGGATGCGAAAGCCGAGGCCCTCGGTGGCCGCCACGAGCTCCGCGACGACGACGTAGCTCCACGCCCAGCCGTTGCACATGCGCAGCGCGCTCCAGATCCCGGGGAGGGCGGCCGGGGTGAGGACGCGCCAGACGATCTCGCGCCGGTTCGCGCCGAGGCTCTGGCTCACGTGGAGCAGGTGCGCCGGGACCCGCCGCACCTCGTCCGCGGTCATGAGCAGCAGCTGAAAGAAGGTCCCGAGGAACACGAGGAGGACCTTCGCGCCCTCGCCGATGCCCGCCGCGATCATGACGAGCGGGATGAGCGCCGGGACCGGGACGTAGCGGAGAAACTCGGCCGGCGGCTCGAGCAGCGCGGCGATCGACCGGAACGCGCCGGCGAGCACGCCGAGGGGGACGGCGAGGAGCGCGGCGGCGGCGAACCCGGCCGTGACGCGCAGGAAGCTGTGCTGGACGTCGACCCAGAACTCCCTGGCGGCGAGCGCGTCGGCCGTGGCGCGCCCGATGCTCGCGAGGGTGGGGACGATGGCGGCGCTCACCCCGTCGCGATCCGGGAGCCAGGCGTAGAGCGCGATCAACGAGAGGAAGCTCGCCGCCGCGAGCGCGAGGCGAGCCCGGCCCGGGAGCGCGCGCCCGAGCGCCAGCCAGCGGGGCGGCGCCTGTCCGCACTGGCGCGACGGCGCGCGCAGCTTCGGGTCGACAAGCATCCTCGTGAAGGCCTCCGTGCCTCCCATCGTGACGTTCTTTCGAGGCAGAGCGAGCCCGGACGAGAGGCGATTCGGCCCCGAAGACGAGCTCTGGTCCGCGCCTGTTCTCCAGGCGATCAACCGACCTTCCAAACGACCTTCGTGAGGACGATCCTGAAGCGATGTCACCAGCCCGGCGGCAGATCGTCAAGTGAGATCTGGCGCTCGGGGCGCGCCGCCGGGCCGCGCGGCCGCGCAGCGATGGATTCTGCAGCGACGCGGGCGCGCGCCCCGGGTCGCGCACGCTGGGTGGAGGTGCGAGGAGAGGCGTTGAGGAGAGGCGTTGAGCGCCACGGCAGGCGCAGGCCGCCGGCCGAGGACGGCCGTGAGCGGGTGAGGGGCGCGGCGCGCGTCACGTGCTCGGGCCGCCTACGGGAGCATCATCGGATCGACGCGGGCGAGCGCCTTGCGCCGGGTCATCGCGTAGCGCACGCCGGCCCGGAGATCCCGCAGGAGGACGAGCTCGTCGAGCGACTCGCCGGTGTTCACGAGCGAGCCGGCGGTGCGCGCGGACATGCCCACGAGGACGCACTGCGCGCCGAGCAGGTACACGGCCTGCACCGCGCGCAGGATGTGATTCGCGACGTCGCCGTCGATGAGCGGGACGCCGGTGAGATCGAGGATCACGAACTCGGCGTCATGGCGCTCCACGCCTTGCAGCATCGCTGTCATGAGCTTCCGGCACCGCGCCCGATCGAGGTGGCCGACGAGCGGCAGGACGAGGACGCCCTCGTCGATCGGCAGGACCGGCGTCGAGAGGGCGGCTATCGTCTCGAGGAGCCGCGACTGGCTGGCGAGGAGGTCGGACTCGATCTGCCGCAGCGCCTCTTCCGTCCTCTTTCGCGCGGTCATGTCGACCACGACCCCCACCATCCCGATCACGCGCCCGCTGTCGTCGCGGAAGGGGACGTTGTTCTCCAGCGTCCAGCCGTCGCTCCCGTCCTCGAGCTTCCACCGGAGCTCCACGTTCAGCCGCGGCACGCCGTCCGACATGATGATCTCGTCGTTCTCGCGGTAGCTCTGCGCGACCTCCGGGACGAAGATTTCCTCGTCGCGCTTCCCGACGATCTTGTCGGCCGAGAGGCGATAGTGATCGGCGTAGGCCTTGTTGACGGCGAGGTAGCGGTGGTCGCGATCCTTGAAGAACACCATCGCCGGGATCGCGTCGAGGAGCGCGGCGTGGCCGGAGCCGTCCACCGAAAAGAACCTGGCCAGGAGCCCGTGCTGCTCCTCGGCGGGTGTGTCCTCGCGCGGCCGCCGCGCCTCGGCCAGCTCCTGCTCCAGCTCTGCGACGCGCCTCCGCAGCGCGGCGACCTGCTCGTCCAGCGGCGTGTCGTTCGGCGTGTCGCCCAGCGTGTCGCCCAGCGTGTCGCCCAGCGTGTCGTTGTCTGGCTCGGACTGCATTCAGTATACCACGTGCTGGCCGCCACATTTAGCGCATGATTGTCTGGAGCGCAACACTGGTCAAACGAGGTCCCAGCGTCGCAGTCGTCATACTCGTCGCACTCGTCGCGTTTGGCTCCGTCCTGGCGGACAGGCGGGCTCTATCGATCTCGACCAAGACGTTCGTCGCCCTCGTGGAGATCCGGCCCTCGTGCCGCGCGATGTTCGAGCTGTACTCCGAGCGCGCCATTGGACCTGAGCCGAGGACGACTCCCATGCTCGTCTCGCGGAGCTCGAGACCGCTGCTCAGACATGGAGATGAGGCGCCAAGACGCCGAGGAGAGGACTCTTCATCTCGCGGGGCCGGGCAGCCCGGCGCCGCCGTGAGCGTTTCGGGCGCGTCAATGAGCGCCGCGGGCGCGCGCCGCGCGGCGACCGGGAGCACGGTAGGCGCACACCCGGCGCGTCGCCGGCCGTGTTCACCCGAGAGAGCCCCCATGAAATCGCACCCGAAGCGCCTCGCAGCGGTCCTCGTCTCCCTGTCCGCCGTCGTCCTCCAGGCGTGCGCCGAAGACGCGGCCCCGGCCGCCCCGGAGAGCCGCCGCGTCGGCGGCTTCACCACGCCCGAGTCCGTGCTTCACGACGAGGAGCGCGACGTGTACCTGGTCTCGAACATCGCCGGCTCGCCCGTCGACAAGGACGATCGCGGCTTCATCTCGCGCGTCTCTCCGGACGGCGAGGTCCTCGACCGGACGTGGATCGACGGCGCCTCGGAGGGCGTCACCCTGAGCGCCCCCAAGGGCATGGCCATCGCGGGCGGAAAGCTCTACGTGGCCGACATCGATGCGGTCCGCGTCTTCGACGCCGGCGACGGCGCCCCGATCCAGGACATCGAGGTGCCCGGCGCCGGCCTGCTCAACGACATCGCGGTCATGCCCGACGGCGCGATCGTGGTGTCCGACACGGGCGTGACCCTCGAGGGCGGCGCCATCACCGGCGTCGGCACGGACGCGCTCGTCGTGATCGCGCCGAGCGGGGAGGTGTCGCGCATCGTCGAAGGCCCCGCGCTGCCGCACCCGAACGGCGTCGCGTGCGCGGACGGCGAGATCTGGGTCGCCTACCTCGGCGCGGCGCGGGTCGACGTGTACGACGCCTCGGGCGAGCGGCGGCGCGAGCTCGCGCTGCCGGCCGGCTCGCTCGACGGCATCGTGCGCCTCGACGACGGCCGGGTCCTCGTGTCGAGCTGGGACGCGGGCGCCGTCTTCGCGATCGACCCGGCCGGGGGCGCGGCGCCGCGCGTCTCCACCCTCGCCGAGGACCTCCCGAGCCCGGCCGACCTCGGCTGGGATCGATCGAGGAACCGCCTGCTGGTCCCGCTCTTCAACGATGACGAGGTCGTCCTGCTCGACGTCCGCTGATCCGGCGGAAGAGCGCTTTGGCCCGCGTACGTCCGCGGTTACGCTCTGCCGCCCCGGCCGGTCCGGCGGGCGTCCCGCGGCGAGCGAGCCACGGTCCAGGAATCAGGAGCGACGATGACGACCCAGCTCACCCGACTGCTCGAGCCCTCCGATCACGCCCAGGCCTGGAGCGCGCTCCGGGAGGCCCTGGCCCGGCTGGAGCGCGCGTCCGCGGCGGGCGGCGCGAACGGCGCCGGCCTGGCCCGGTGGATCGGGGTCTTCTCCCGCACGCGCGATCGGGTCTCGATCCAGCGGCTCTCCCGGCCGCTCATCGTGCTCATCCTCGACGGCACGAAGCGGATCTTCCTCGACGGCCCGGACGGCAACGCGCGCCTCGTCGCCCGAGAAGGGCAGATCCTGCTCGTGCCGCAGGGCATCGCCCTCGAGCTCGTGAACGAGCCCGACCCGGAGCGCGGCGTCTACCGCGCGTTCACCGTCGAGCTCCTGAGCGAGGTCGACGCGCGGCTCCAGCGCCGCTACCCCACGCTCTGCGTCCAGCGGGGGCTCGGCGGCTTCGAGGCGGATCGGCCGCACCTCCTGCGCTCCGCGCTGCCGTCGATCCAGGCGATGATCCACCTCGTGAGCACGCTCCTCCTGCCCGGCGCGCACGCGCTGCTGCTGGAGCACCGGCTGGAGGATCTCGTCCTGACCCTGCTCCTGCAGCACCGGGAGCAGCTCGAGGAGGGGCGGGCCGCCGCGTCGACGCTGGCGCTCGATCCGACGCTCGCGGTCCGGACCCTGGTGCGCCGCGATCCGGCGCGCCCCTGGGCGGCGCAGGACGTGGCGCGCGCGCTCGGGGTGAGCAGCGCGACGCTGCGCCGCCGGCTCGGCGCGAAGGGGGTCTCGTTCCGGGCCCTCCTGTGGAAGGAGCGCCTCGAGCTGGCCAAGACGCTCCTGCGCTCGGGGCGCCACGGCGTGCTGGAGGTCGCGACGGCCTGCGGCTACGACTCGGCGTCGCGCTTCGCCGAGCAGTTCCGGCGATCCGAGGGCGTCAGCCCGTCGGAGTACCGCGCGCAGCACCGGGCCGGCGCGAACGATTGCTGGAGCGAGCCGCCCGAGCCGCCCGCCGCCCGCGCCGGGTGACGCGCGCGCGCTCCCCGTCGCGCCCGCGGCGAGCGATGACCCCGCCCACCCGGTCCTGGTAGCCTCGCGCCTCGCCCATGCGCCGCGCCGCCCTCCTGTCGCTGCTCCTCACGCTGACCCGCTGCGCCGCGGGCGAGCGGCCCGTCGCGCCCGCGGCCCCGGCGCCGCGGCCGGCCCCCCGCGCGGCGGCGCCGGCCGCGCCCGCGCCCGCGCCAGCCGACGCGCCGATCCTCGTCGCCGAGGACCCGCCCGCGTGGGTCGACGACCCCGGGCGCCGGACGAAGCTCCTGGCGATCGTGCCGCAGATCGAGGCCCACCTCGTCGGCGAGCTCGATCGGCAAAAGCTGCCGGGGTTCGCCGTCGGCATCGTCGAGGGCGGCGAGCTCGCCTATTCCCGGGGCTTCGGCGCGGTCGATCCGGCGACCGGGGCGGTGCCGGACGCCGATACCGTCTACCGCGTCGGCTCGATCACGAAGACCTTCACCGCGGCCGCGATCCTGAAGCTCCGGGACGAGGGCAAGCTCGCGCTGGACGACCCCGCGTCGCGCTACCTCCCGGAGCTCGCGGAGGTCGTCTATCCGACCGCCGACTCGCCGCGGATCACGCTGCGGCACCTGCTCACCCATGCTTCGGGGCTGCCGCGGCTCGGTCGGTTCGATTACTCGGATTCGACGCGCGAGGTCACCGCGGCAGAGGTCCGCGCGGCGGTGCCCGGCACGGCCCTGGAGTACGTCCCCGGGACGAAGGAGGCCTATTCGAACTTCGGGTTCTCCCTCCTCGGGCTCGTCGTCGAGCGCGTCTCCGGGCGCCGCTACCGCGATTACGTGAGCGAGACGATCCTCGCGCCGCTCGGCATGGCGTCCTCGGTCTGGGACGAGGGCGCCGTCCCCGCGGGGCGCCTCGCGACAGGGCACGTGAAGAAGCACGGCAAGCTGAAGCCGGAGCCCCACTGGCGCTTCGGCGCGTCCGAGGCGGCCGGCGGGCTCTACGCGTCGGTGCGCGACATGGCACGTTACGCCGCCTTCCAGCTCTCGGCCTATCCGCCGCGCGGCGGCGCGGAGGCGGGCCCCCTCCGGCGGAGCTCGATCCGCGAGGCCCACACCGCGGCGCGGCCCGCGCACCTCTCGGTCGAGGCGGCGGGCCCGGAGGGCCGCTACGCGGTCGACGCGCGGGCGAGCGCGATCGGGCTCGCCTGGCGCGCTCTCGAGAGCTGCGAGGACGAAGAGGTCGTGCTGCACAGCGGGGCGGTCGACGGATACTCCGCCTGGGTGGAGCTCTATCCGCGCGCCGGCGTGGGGCTCGTGCTGCTCTCGAGCCTCGTCGACACGGACCGGGAGGCGCTGCTCGGCGAGGTGCGCGCGGCGCTCCGGCGCGCCGGCGTCACCGCGCCCCGGAAGGAGCGCCCGAGCCCGCGCCTGGAGTCGGCCTTCCAGGCGTCCGTCGCCCTGTACGACCGCTTCGAGCGGGCGCGCTACGAAGAGCTCTTCACGAAGGGCTTCGTCGAGCACGTCTCGCCGGGCGCGTTCGAGGAGATCGTCGAGCGCCTGCGGAAGGACCACGGCGCCTGCAAGCCCGGCGCGCTGATCTCGTCCAAGGGGACGCGCGAGGCGCGGTTCGCGATGGCCTGCGAGCGGGGGCGCATGACGGCGAAGCTCACCCTCGACGCCGGGACATCGAAGATCAGCGCCTTTCGTTTCAGCGCCGTCGCGCCGCCCACCGAGGCGATGAAGCGCAGCGCGGAGCAGGTCGTCGCGCTCGCCTCCGGCCAGACGAAGGCTCCCTTCCAGCAGGTGTTCTCGCACGCCGTCGACGAGGGCGCCGTCCAGCGAGAGCTCTCCGGGCTGCGCGCGGCGCACGGGCGGTGCAAGCTCGGCGGATCGATCGAGTCCGACGGGGAGCAGGAGCACTCCTTCCGCCTCGTGTGCGAGCGCGGCGGGAACATGGTGATGAAGCTCAAGCTCGATCCCGGCGCGCCCGGCCGCGTCCGCGAGCTCGAGCTCGAGGCGGCGCCGCAGGCGGGCAGGTGCCCGGAGAGGCCCTGAGGAGCGCGCGTCCGCCGCAGGGCTGAGCGGCTGCGCTTGCGCCCGCGCGGCGGGCGCGCCGGGGCGCGGCGTCGGCGGGCGCCTCGTCAGCGGGCGCCTCGTCAGCGGGCGGCCCGCTCCGCGCCGGCGCCTCCGATCGTGGCCAGGACGCCGAAGTGATCCGACAGCGTCGTCCGGACGGCGCGCCCCGCGGCCTGGATCGTGATGGGCTCGTCGAGGATGCGATCCGCGCGGAGGCCCGCGTCGAGGCCGCGCACGAGCACGTGATCGAGCCGCCAGCCCGAGTCCTCGACGTCGCCCGTGCCGAGCCCGTCGTGCGAGAAGGTCGCGCGGCGATCGGGCACGTCCGCGTCGCGGAACCCGGCGCGCTCCAGGCGGCGGAACAGCGATGAGCCGGGCGTGGTGTTGAGATCGCCGAGGAGCAGCGCCGGGGCGCCGCCCGCCTTCGCGTCGACCCAGTCGAGCAGCCGCTCGAGCTGGGGCGGCTGCTCCGGGCCGCCCGGCGACAGGTGCGCCGCGAAGACGTGCAGCGCGCCGAGCTCGGCCGCCGCGACGCGCGCGTACAGGGCGCCCCGGGCGTTCACGGTCGACTCGAACACGAGGAGATCGCGATCGTCGAGCGGCGCGGCCGCGAGCAGTCCCGTGCCGAACGAGCCGCCGTACGCGATGAGCCCGCCGAAGCGCGACGACGAGCCCGCGGCCGGCGCCGCGGTCGGCGCCGCGTCCCCGACGCACCGGTCGACGATCTCGTGGATCGTGCCGACAGGGCGGCTCGCGATGCAGTTGAGGCACGGGGTAGGGAGAGCGAGCGCGGTGGGCGCGCAGCTCTGCACGACGCAGCGGGCGAGCGCCTCGTCCGTCAGCCCGCTGCATTTCGCCTCAGCGCACGCGACGAGCGGCCTCACCTGGGAGGCGCTGCACGCCGCGCGCGGGGCCGGGTGCGCGGGCTCCGGCCGGAGCGCGTGCGGCAGGCGCGACTCCAGCGCTCGGCGGAGCAGATCCCAGTGCGCGTCGAGCCAGAACTCCTGCACGAACAGGAGGTCCACGTCGAGCGCGGCGAGCGCCTCGACCACGCGCGGCACGCGCTCCGTCGCGTACGGCAGCACCCCGACGGCGAGCCCTGCATTGAAGGTGGCAATCCGGAACGGCATCGCGCGCGGCGATGCACGCGGTGTGCCCGCCGGTGCGAACATGATTGTCGTCGCCGCTTTCGCGCCCTCGTCTGCGGCGCCGTCGTGACGCCGCTCGCCGCGCGATCATGGGATATCGGTTCGCCGCCTCGCTGGCGCAGCCTCCTGTCCAGCATCGCCGAACGCCGCCGTTCGAGCAGGGGCGCCGATCGGGCTCGCCCCGGCGAGGATCATCCGGCCTTGTCGATGCGTCCGTCGGGGTACCGCGCGAACCGGCCTTCCGCGCGGTCGTGGACCGGATCGTCGCTCGGCCACGGCCACCCGCCGAAGCCGGTCCGCCGGTAGTCGAGGAAGGCCTGCTGGACCTCGGCCATCGAGGTCATCACGAAGGGGCCGTGCTGCGCGACGGGCTCGCCGATGGGGCGGCCCTGGAGGAGCAGGATCTCGGCCTCATCCGGGCCGTTCTCGAGGAGCGCGGCGGCGCCGTCGCGGAGCGTGATCCGCTGGCCCGCGGGGACGCGGCGGGGGCCGACGCGCAGCTCGGCGCCGCGGAAGAAGTAGAGGGCGCGGTTCGTCCCGGGCGAGGCGGCCGGCAGCGCGAACCGCGCGCCCGGCGCCATCTTGAGCGTCCAGATCGCGACGTCGGCGTCCGCGCGCGCCGCCCACGACCTCGGCGGCGGGGCCGGCGGGCGGAGCTCGCCGAAGCGGCCGGCGACCACGGTGATCTCGGTCGCCCTGCCGGCGGCGTCGCGCGCGAGCTGCTTCGGGATCGTGTCGCCCCACATCATCACGAAATGCGGGTCGGCGAGCTTGTCGGCGCGCGGGAGGTTGAGCCAGATCTGGAAGAGCTCGAGCGGATTGGGCCCGCCCTTCTCGACCAGCGGGAACATCTCCGCGTGCACGATGCCGCTCCCCGCCGTGAGCCACTGGACGTCGCCGCGGCCGTAGCGCGCGGCCGCGCCGAGCGAGTCCGAATGATCGATGAGCCCGCGGCGCACGATCGTCACGGTCTCGAAGCCGCGGTGCGGGTGCTGCGGGAAGCCGGGGACCACCGCGCCGTGGTACATGCGCCAGCCGTCCTTGCCCGCGAAATCGCGGCCGATGGCGCGGCCCGCGAGCGAGGCGGCCGGCCCCATCCGCTCGTTGCCGGCCGGGTACGCGTCGTCGTGGTGGACGCAGAACAGGAACGGGTCGAGCGTCTCCCAGGGGGATCCGAGCGGCGCGACGCCGCGGACCACGTCCTCCGCGGCGAGCGCGGCTTCATCGGTGCGGCTGGGCGAGGGCTCGGTGGGGGCGCACGCGGCCGCGACGGGGGCGGCGGCGAGGGCGCCGAGGGCAGTGCGGCGATCCATGGCAGCCATCGTAAGGTGCCACCCGTGGACGGACAACGGTGCGCACGCGCAACGCGACGTTGCGCTGCCAGCAACGCCAGCAACGCCAGCGACCATCGAGCAACCGCCGAGCCGCCCGCGCGCAACGTGCTCGAACCGTATTCTTCTCGTCCGAGCACCTCGCCAAGGGTTACAGTCAATCCTTGTGTCCACACCTCGCTCCGAGCGGAGCATCATCTTCCTCGTCGCTGCGGTCCAGTTCATCAACATCCTCGACTTCGTGATGGTGATGCCGCTCGGGCCCGACTTCGCGGTCGCCCTCGGCATCCCGATGTCCGACATCGGCCTCATCGGCGGCAGCTACACCGCGTCGGCCGCGCTGTCGGGCCTCGCCGGCGCGTTCTTCCTCGACCGGTTCGACCGGCGCAGCGCGCTCGCGGTGGCGATGCTCGGCCTCGTCGTCGGCACCGCGGCCGGCGGCTTCGCGACCGGGCTGCCGAGCCTCATGGCGGCGCGCGTGCTCGCCGGGGCGTTCGGCGGGCCCGCGACCTCGGTCGCGTTCTCCATCGTCGCGGACGTCATCCCGCCCGAGCGGCGCGGCAAGGCGATGGGCGTCGTGATGGGCTCGTTCTCGGTCGCCTCGGTGTTCGGCATCCCGGCCGGGCTGGAGCTCGCCCGGCGCGGCGGCTTCCCGCTGCCGTTCTTCGCCGTCGCGGCGCTCGGGCTGCTCGTCGCCGGGCTCGCGGTCTTCCTCCTGCCCTCGATGCGCGATCACCTCGCCGGCGAGCCGCCGTCGGGCGGCGCCCTGAGCGAGCTCCGCGCCCTCCTCGGCCGGCCGATCGTGATGCTCTCGTACGCGACGACGGCGACCGTGACGATGGCGTCGTTCCTCGTGATCCCCAACATCTCCGCGTACGTGCAGTACAACCTCGGGTACCCGCGCGAGCGGCTCGGGCTGCTCTACTTCGTGGGGGGCCTGGTCAGCTTCTTCGCGATGCGCGCCGTGGGGCCGCTCGTCGACCGCTTCGGCGCGTTCCAGACGGGCTCGGTGGGCGCGGCGGTGCTCGTGGGCGTCCTCTACGCCGGGTTCTTCTCGTACGTGCCGGGGCTGCCCGTGCTCGTCATCTTCATCGTCTTCATGCTCGGCATGACGTTCCGCAACGTCTCGCACAGCACGCTGACGTCCAAGGTGCCGCGCCCGGCCGAGCGGGCGCGCTTCACCTCGATGCAGTCGGCCGTGCAGCACATGGCGTCCGCGATCGCGGCGTTCTGGTCGGCGAGGATGCTCCACGAGCTGCCGGACCGGCGCCTCGACGGCATGCCCGCCGTCGCCGCGCTCTCGATCGCCTTCACGCTCGCGCTCCCGCTCCTGTTCCTCGGGATCGAGCGGCGCGTCGCCCTCGCCGCCGCCCAGCGTACGTAGCCGTGCCGCCGCGCGCGCGGCCGCGGCGCGAGCGCGGGGGGCTCGGGGCGCGGACGTCAGCGGGCGGGGCTCGCCTGCGAGATGCGGTAAGCGCCGACGGTCGCGGCGAGGGACGAGAGGATGAGGAGCGCGAGCGCCAGCGCGACGTTGTTGAGCGACTCGCCGAGGCCGACGATCCACAGCCAGCGCGCGTCGGGCGGCACCGCGCCCATGAGGGTGAGCGACTTGATGGTGCCGCTGACGAACCCGAGGCCGCCGGACACCAGCGTGAGAATACCGAGGCTGATCTGGAGCGGAACGAACCGCCGCTCGGGGGAGAGTGCATAACGGACGGACGCGGCGAGGAGCAGGAGACCGAAGACCAACGTCGGATACATCCCCCAGCCGCCCATGTGGAACGCTTCAACCATGACGAGCGCCTCCTTGACTAGCGCTCTGGACAGGCCCTGGCGCCGAAGGTTCCGGCGCGGGAGGGCGAATCCCTCGGAAACGTCGCGTTCACCCCATCGACGCTCGCTCCGCCGAAAGCGCTGTTGCCGGCGCTGATGAGAGAGGCTCGCGCCTTGCATGCGCGAGCGCTTCGAGTATAGCTTCGGGCTGATGAGCGGCCCCGCGAGCTCGCCGTTGACGACGCAGACCTTCGATCTGCGGCAGTCCCCGGACAGCCGGGAGATCTACTCCTACCTCCTCGTCATCGGCGCTTCCTCGTCGTACCGGCGCGCCCTGCCGGACGACGGCGTGCTCGTCGTGGGGCGCAGCGACGAGGCCGACGTGCGGCTCGACACCGCCGCGGTGTCCCGGCGGCACGCCGAGCTCGTCTTCTCCCGGGGCGAGATCCGGATCGCCGATCTCGGCAGCCACAATGGCACGCTCGTCAACGGCGAGCGCATCGAGGGCTCGCGCGCGCTCGGCTCCGGCGACGTCATCACCATGGGAGACACCACGCTGATCCTCCGGCGCGAGTCGCCGTCGCGGGGCAGCGCCCTCATCGAGATGGGCCGGCTGCGCCGGCGCGTCGAGGAGGAGATCGAGCGCGCCGCCGACTCGGCGCGGCCGTTCGGCCTGGCGGTGGTGTCCCTCGGGTCCGTGCAGATGCGCACGACGCTGGAGCAGCGGGCGCTCTCGGCGCTCCGGCTCGTGGACATCGTCGCCTGGGACGGCGCCTCTCACCTCGCCATCGGGTTCCCCGAGCTCGGCGGCGAGGCGGCGCGCGCCGCGGCGCTCCAGGTGCTCGAGGCGATCGCGCCGCTCGCCCCCGACGCGCGCGCCGGGCTGGCCTGCTACCCGTTCGACGGCGGCGACACCGAGACGCTGCTCGCGGGCGCGCGGACCGCCGCGTCGATCGCCGCCCCTGAGGAGATCGCCTCCGCCTCGGAGGCCGCCGTCCGGCACGTCATCGGCGAGCGCACCGTCGTGGTGGCCGACTCGGCCATGATCCGGCTGTTCGAGCTGATCCGGCGCCTCGCGGCGAGCGATCTGCCGGTGCTCGTCCTCGGCGAGACGGGGGCGGGCAAGGAGAACGCCGCGGCCGCCGTGCACCACTGGTCGGCGCGGGCCCAGAAGCCGATGATCACGCTCAACTGCGCCGCGCTCCCGGAGACGCTGGTGGAGAGCGAGCTCTTCGGCTACGAGAAGGGCGCGTTCTCGGAGGCGCGGGCGCCCAAGCCAGGCCTGCTGGAGCGGGCGCACGGCGGCACCGTCTTCCTCGACGAGATCGGCGAGCTGCCCCTCGGCGCGCAGGCCAAGCTGCTCCGCGCGCTCGAGGCGAAGCGGATCACGCGGCTCGGCGACGTGCGCGATCGCGAGGTGGACATCCGCATCGTCGCCGCCACCAACCGCGACCTCGAGGAGGAGGTCCGCGCCGGCCGCTTCCGTCAAGATCTGCTCTTCCGCCTGAGCGCCGCCGTCGTCGAGCTGCCCCCGCTCCGGCACCGCCGGCGTGAGCTGCCGATCCTGGCCCGCCTGTTCCTCGCCGAGGCGTGCGCCCGGGCCGGTCGTCCCGCGCTCGAGCTCTCGGAGGCCGCGCTCGCCGCGCTCTTCGCGCACCCGTTCCCCGGCAACGTGCGCGAGCTCAAGAACGCGATGGAGTACGCCGCCGCCACGGCGGACGGCCCGGTGATCGAGCCCTGGGGTCTGCCCGAGCGCATCGCCGGGCTCGAGCTCCCGCCCCGGCCCGCGGCGGATCCGTCGGCGCCGCCCGCGGCGGGGCCGTCCCGCTTCACGCCCATCGCCGAGGAGCTCCGGGAGATCGAGTGCACGCGCATGCGCCAGGCGCTCGACGCCGCGGACGGGGTCCAGAAGCGGGCGGCGGCGCTCCTCGGGATGCCTGTCCGCACCTTCACGTTCAAGCTCAAGCAATACGGCATCTCCACGCGGGAGGGGAAGCGGAGCCCGTGAGGGAGGGGTCCGGTCCCCGGACGGATCAGAACACGAGGCGCGCCGACAGCGCCGCAGCGTCGGGCGACGCGGCGGGCCGGAGCTCGATCGTCACGCCGCCGCGCTCCGGGGCGCGGTAGGCCTCGGGCCCGTTCACGAAGAGCAGGACCGTCCCCGTGATCACGGTCGCTCCGCCGACGACGAGGGCGCCGATCCCCAGCCCGTTCGCGAGGTCGGTGCCGCCGTACGCGTCCGACGCGAACGGCTTGCACGACGGAACGCACCTGGCCTGGAGGCGATCGTCGGTGGCTCCCTGCTCGGCGGCGGCATACCGCATCAGCGCGCCGCCCGCGACGCCCAGGGCCGCGCCCGCCCCGAGCGTGGCCCATGGGAGCCACGTGGCCCACCGCGGCCGGCTGACGACGGTATCGGCGCTCAGGGCGATCTGGCCCGAAGCCTCTTTGCCGGCGACGACGAGGACGGGCTTGACGACCGTGAAATAGCCGGTCTTTTTCGCCGTGATGACGTGCTCTCCCGGCATGACCATCCGGCGCTCGGCGCCGGGGCCGACGAACCAGGGCTGGCCGTCCATCAGCACGACGGCGCCCGGCTCGTCGCAGCGGATCTCGACGGCGGCGAGCTCCCGCTCGACGAGCGCTCGCATCGCCGCGCGCGCCTCCTGCTCCTTCTCGGCGTCGAGCGAGCCGGGCCCCCAGCGCAGGGCGAGGCGCAGGTTGTCGTGCGCCAGGAGAGGCAGGCCCATGAGCTTCAACAACCGCCCGAGATAGAGCCGGAGCTCGGGCTGCTCCCAGGCGGCGAGCGCCTCCTCGTACTTGGCCCGCGCCTCGGCGAGCATCGCGCGCCGGTGCAGCTCGCGCGCCTCCTCGAAGAGCGCCTGCGCCCGCTGCTTGCGCGCCTCGGAGACCCCCTCGTGCCATGGCCCTGGCGGCGCCTCCTCGGCGCGCGCGGGCCCAGCGCACGGGGTCAAAAGGGCCATCGGCAGGAGGAGCTGCGCTGTCGAGAGCGCGAATCGAACGGGTCGCTTGCGGGTCGTCGTCATGAAGCCTAGCGCCTCCCACTACAGCGACAGCACCGTCCGGGTGTGGCGATAAATGACGCCGCCCTCGCCGACGACAAAGGACGATTTTCCGGTGCCCCAGACCGCGTAAAAGATGCGATCTGTCGTGGGATCGAGCTTGAGCCAGGAGGTCCCGTCGTAGTGCAGGAGCTCGCCGAACTCGCCAACGGCAAAGACATCTCGCGGCCCGCTCCCCCACACGCCACTCAGCGTTATCAGCGTGGTCGAGCTCATGGCCCGCCAGCCCTTGCCGTCGTGGTGCAGGATCGTGCCTCCAGAACCCACGGCAAAGACATCCTGGGGCCCGCTCCCCCACACCCCGGTCAACCATACCTCCGGTGCGGGCGAGGGCATTTTCTGCCAGCCCTCGCCGTCGTAGTGCAGGATCGTGCCCCGATCACCCACGGCAAAGACATCCGTCGGCCCGCGTCCCCACACGCTCTTCAACGACGCCTCCGATGTGGGCGAGGGCATTTTCTGCCAGCCCCCGCCGTCGTAGTGCAGGATCGTGCCCCGATCACCCACGGCAAAGACATCCTGCGGCCCGTACCCCCACACGCCGTTCAACCACGGCTTCGTGGGCCAGATCTCCTCCTCCCAGCCGTGGCCGTCGTAGTGCAGGATCGTGCCTTCAGAACCCACGGCGAAGACATCGCGCGGTCCGCTCCCCCACACGCCTCTCAACCATGGCGCCGAGGGCCGTGTCATGTCCTGCCAGTCCTGGCCGTCGTAGCGCAGGATCGTGCCTTGATCACCCACGACGAAGACATCGCGCGGTCCGCTCCCCCACACGCCTTTCAACCAAACTGTCGTGGGCCCGGTCATGTTCTGCCAGTCCTGGCCGTTGTAGTGCAGCGTCGTGCCTCCGTTCCCCACGGCAAAGACGTCCTGCGGTCCGCTCCCCCACACGTCATGCAACTGTATCTGCTGCGAGGACACCGCCTCGGGCAACGTCGTGGGCAACGTCATGCGCTGCCAGCCCTCGCCGTCGTAGTGCAGCATCGAGCCCTCGACATCCACGACATAGACATTGTCCGGCGTGCTCTCCCACACGCTCGACAACGCCTTCGATGTGGGCGAGGGCATGGCCTGCCAGCCCTCGCCGTCGTAGCGGAGCATCACGCCATGATAACCCACGGCAAAGACATCGCGCGACCCGCTCCCCGACACGCCTGACAACGCCTTCGATGTGGGCGAGGGCATGACCTGCCAGCTCTGGCCGTCGTAGTGCAGGATCGTGCCCCGAGCGCCCACGGCAAAGACATCGCCCGGCTCGCTCCCCCACACGTCCGACAACGCCAGCGACGTAGGCGAGGTCATGGCCTGCCAGCCATGACCATCGTAGTGCAGGATCGTGCCCCGAGCGCCCACGGCAAAGACATCGTGCGGCCCGCTCCCCCACACGCCCGACAACGCCCGCGATGTGGGCGAGGGCATGGCGTGCCAGCCCTTACCGGCGTAGTGCAGGATCGTGCCTTCAGAACCCACGGCGAAGACATCGCGCGGCCCGCTCCCCCACACGCCCGACAACGCTTCCGACGTGGGCGAGGGCACGGCCTGCCAGGACTGGCCGTTGTAGTGAACGATCGCGCCGCCGTCACCCACGGCAAACGCTTCCTGCTGCCAGCTCCAACCGGCCCGCAACGCTTGAAATGTAGCGCGCTCCTGCCGACGCCAGTTCCAGCTTCCGCACGGGATGGCGGACAGATCATCGCAGGAGCTGACGCACCCCGGGCGGCCGAAATCGTAGCTCAGCGAGACGCAGGAGATCGTGACCGGCACTTGGGTGTCGCAGATCTCATCCTCTGCCAGCGCCCCGTCTCCGCAATGCACGCACTCGCTGCCGCAGCCGTCGCCGCCGACCTGGTTGCCGTCGTCGCAGTCCTCGCCGGCCTCCAGGACGCCGTTGCCGCAGGTGTTGACGCTCTGCGAGGCGACGCACGCGAGGGCACCCTCCTCGTCGAGGACGCAGGTGTGGCCGGACGGGCAAACCCCGTCGCCGCACGAGATCCCGCCCTGGAGGCACGCGCCCGCGATAGAGATCAACGCCAGCACGAACACGGCCGCAGCCGCATGGCGGATCGCTCCTCCGCCTCGCCGCCGGCCCGAGACCGCTGGGCTCGCATCCTCGTCCCGCCTTCGCATTCTACGTCGCCTTTCCCTTGATCGAATCAGAACACGACCCGGCCGGACAGCATCGCGCCCTCGAGCGACGCCGCGGGCCGGAGCTCGATCGTCACGCCGCCGCGATCCGAGGCGCGGTAGGCCTCGGGCCTGTTCATGAAGAGCAGGACCGTCCCCGTGATCACGGTCGCTCCGCCGGCGACGAGGGCGCCGATCCCGAGCCCGTTCTCGAGGACGCTGCGATCGTACGCGTCGCGATCGAACGCTTCGCACGTCGGAATGCAGCCGTCCCGCAGGCGCCGGTGGGCGTCTGCGTGCTCCGCGCCGGCGTGCCACATCAGCGCGCCGCCCGCGACGCCCAGGGCCGCGCCCGCCCCGAGCGTGGCCCACGGGATCCACGTGGCCCACCGCGGCCTGCTGACGACGGTATCGGCGCTCAGGACGACCCGCCCCGAGGCCTCCTGGCCGGCGAAGACGAGGACGGGCTTGACGACGGTCGAATAGCCGTCCTTTCTCGCCGTGATGACGTGCTCTCCCGGCATGACCATCCGGCGCTCGACGTCAGGGCCGACGAACCAGCGCTGGCCATCCATCAGCACGACGGCGCCCGGCTCGTCACAGCGGATCTCGACGGCGGCGAGCTCCCGCTCGACGAGCGCTCGCATCGCCGCGCGCGCCTCCTGCTCCTTCTCGGCGTCGAGCGAGCCGGGCCCCCAGCGCAGGGCGAGGCGCAGGCTCTCGTGCGCCAGGAGAGGCAGGCCCATGAGCTTCAACAACCGCCCGAGATAGAGCCGGAGCTCGGGCTGCTCCCAGGCGGCGAGCGCCTCCTCGTACTTGGCCCGCGCCTCGGCGAGCATCGCGCGCCGGTGCAGCTCGCGCGCCTCTTCGAAGAGCACCTGCGCCCGCTGCTTGCGCGCCTCGGAGACCCCCTCGTGCCATGGCCCCGGCGGCGCCTCCTCGGCGCGCGCGGGCCCAGCGCACAGGCCCGCGAGGGCGATCGGCAAGAGGAGCTGCGCTGTCGAGAGCGCGAATCGAACGGGTCGCTTGTGGATCGTCGTCATGTCAGCCGAGCGCCTCTCCGCCGGGACGTCCGCGGGACCTGCGCTCCCGCGCCCGAGCGCCGCGCGCCCAGGCTCGCCGGGCACGTCGCGCGCATGTCGCGATCGCAGCGTCGAGCGCAAGGAGAGGAGAGGCGACGATCGCACGGGGGCTCCTGCCCAGCAAGCCGGCGCCCGGATGGCCCGTCGCGGGCATGGGCCGCTCGGAGCCGGGTGAGCGCCCGGGAGGCCGTGTGGGAGGGGCGCGGTCGTGCTCCGTCGTGTGAAAGGGGTGCAGCCGCGCGCCGGAACGGTACTATGCTCCCGGCCGTGGTCGCGGGCGCTCGCGAGATGATCAGGACCCAGACGATGCGCGCGACGGTCGACACGCCGTCGTCGCGCGAGCCAGGCAAGCCGCCGCCGTCCGCCGGCGCCCGCATCGGCCATTACGAGCTCCTGCGCGAGCTCGGCCGGGGAGGCATGGGCGTCGTCTTCCTGGCGCGCGACCTCCGGCTCGCCCGCCTCGTCGCGATCAAGCTCCTCACGAAGCTGAGCAGCACCGGAGTCCAGCGCTTCCTCGCCGAAGCGCAGGCCACCGCGCGCTGCAAGCACGAGCATATCGTGACGATCCACGAGGTGAACGAGCACGACGGGTTCCCGTACATGGTGCTCGAGTACATCGAGGGGCAGAGCTTCCGTGCGTGGATGAAGCAGCGCAAGCCCGCCGACGCCCCCAGCCGGGCGTCCACGGCGCCGCTGCCGCCCGGCCTGGCCGTCGAGATGATGGTCCCCATCGCGCGCGCGCTCGCGAGCGCGCACGCGGCCGGCATCGTCCATCGCGATCTCAAGCCGGAGAACGTCATGCTGGACGCCTCGGGCGCGATCAAGGTGGTCGATTTCGGCATCGCCAAGCTGCGCGACGGCGAGGCGAGCCTGGTCGCCGAGCGCGCCACCGTCGACGACATGCGCCTGACCCACCCGGGAGCGGCGGTCGGCACGCTGCCTTACATGTCCCCCGAGCAGTGGGAAGGGCGGGAGATCGAGCCGTCCAGCGATGTCTGGGCCGTGGGCATCATGCTTTACGAGCTCGTGCTCGGCGCTCACCCGCTCGCGCCGTGCAGGATGCAGGACCTCATCGCGGTGCCGCGCCTCGACGAGCCGATGCCCGAGGTCGGCGCGCACCACCCGGAGGTCGGCGCGCTCGGCGCGATCATCGACCGCTGCCTGCGCAAGCGCAAGGCAGAGCGGTACGCCTCCGCCGAGGAGCTCCTGGCCGCGCTCTTGCCCCTCCTGCCCGGGCGCCGGGAGATCCACCTCGGCAGCGACGAGAGCCCGTTCGCCGGCCTCTCGTCCTTCCAGGAGGCCGACGCCGATCGCTTCTTCGGCCGCGCGCAGGACCTCGCGGGCGTCGTCGCGCGCCTCCGCAGCCAGCCGCTGCTCGCGATCGCGGGCGCGTCGGGGGTGGGGAAGTCGTCGCTCGTGCGGGCGGGGGTGATCCCGGCGCTCAAGCGCTCCGGCGAGGGCTGGGAGGCGCTGGTCCTCCGGCCCGGGCGCGAGCCGATGGCGGCGCTCGCGGAGCTCCTCGGCAGCCCTGTCGTGACCCTGAGCACCGACGTGCAGGCGCTCGCCTTCGACAGCGCCCCCGGGACGCGCGCGGCCCTGGTGGAGCGGCTGCGCGCCGAGCCGGGCTTGCTCGGCGCCGCGCTGCGCGGGTGGGCGGCCCGGGCGCAGCGGCGCCTCTTGCTGTTCATCGATCAGTTCGAGGAGCTCGTCACGCTCGGCGCCCCGGCCGACGAGCGCGCGGCGTTCCTCGCGTGCCTGGAGGGCATCGCCGACGACGCGTCCTCTCCGCTCCGGGTCGTCCTGTCGGTGCGGTCGGATTTCCTCGAGCGGATGGCCGAGCACGAGCACTTCATGGCGGCGATGACCCGGGGCCTCGTGTTCCTCCGGCCGATGGGGCGCGAGGGGCTGCGCGAGGCGCTGGTGAGGCCGATCGAGGCGGTTCGGCACGAGATCGAGGACCCGGCGATGGTCGAGGGCATCCTCGGGGCGCTGGAGAGCACGCGCGGGGCGCTGCCGCTGCTCCAGTTCACGGCGGCGAGGCTGTGGGAGATGCGCGACCGGGAGCGCCGGCTGCTGACGCGGGCGAGCTACGAGGCGCTCGGCGGGGTGGCGGGCGCGCTGGCGAGCCACGCCGACACGCTCCTGGCCGGGATGAGCGAGCGCCAGGCGAAGCTCGCGCGGGCGGTCCTGGAGCGGCTGGTGACGCCGGAGCGGACGCGGGCCGTGGCCAGCCTGGGCGAGCTGTGCGAGCTGCCCGGGGACCCGGGCGAGATCGAGCGGGTCGTGGGGCAGCTGGCCGACGGGCGGCTGGTGGCGATCGAGAAGGGGAGCGACCGCGCGGGCAGCACGGTGGAGCTCGTGCACGAGTCGCTGATCGAGCGGTGGCCGACGCTCAAGCGCTGGCTCGACGAGAGCCAGGAGGACGCCGTGTTCCTCGACCGGCTGCGCGCGGCGGCGAGGCTGTGGGACGCGAGCGGCCGCGCCGCGGACACGCTCTGGCGCGGCAACGTCGCGAAGGAGGCGCGCGGCTTTCGCGAGCGCTACCGGGGCGCGCTGCCGGAGCGGGAGCGGCTCTTCCTGGAGGCGGTGCTCCGGCTGGCGGACGAGACGCGGCGCCGGCGGCGCCGGCTCGTCTCCGGGACGATCGCGGCGCTGTCGCTCCTGGTGGTCGCGGCGGGGGCGGGGATCGTGAAGCTGACCCGGCAGAACGGGGTGATCACGGCGCAGCTCGACGCGATCCGCCGGACCGAGGAGACGCTGAAGAAGGCGCTCGCGAGCGAGGAGGCGGAGCGGAGCGCGGCCGAGAGGGCGCGGCAGGACAGCGAGGCGCAGCGGAAGCGGGCCGAGGCGATGCAGCGCGAGGCGGAGGAGGCCCGGGACCGCGCCAAGGCCGAGGCGGAGCGGGCCCGCCTGGCGGCGGGCGAGGCGCGGGCGGCGCGGGACACGGCGCAGCAGTCCGAGGTCGAGGCGCGAAAGGCCGAGGCGAAGGCCACCCAGGAGGAGCAGCGGGCCAGGGCGGCGGCGGAGGCGATGCTGCAGAGCAAGCGCGAGCAGGAGCACCTCATCCAGCGGACCGTGGGGAAGATCGACGAGAAGCTGAAGTAGCCGGCGCCGGCGGAGCCGCGCCTCGGCGGGGTGGGGGACGGCCTCGTCGCGTCGCGAGGGTCGTTCCGCGGCGGCGAGGTCGGCGAAGATGGGCGGTGAGGAGGGCGCTCCAGACATCGTTCGGGGTGCGGCGCGCTGCGCTGGAGCGTTCCTTGGGATCGAGGCGGCGCGGCTACCGCGGCGGCGCCGTCCGGCTGTGACGGTAGATGGATCCGCCGTCGCCGACGACGAAGGACGAGCTCCCAGCGCCCCACCCCGCGTAAAGGGGGCGGTCTGTCGTTGAATTGAGCTTGATCCAGGAGATCCCGTCGTAGTGCAGGAGCGTGCCGAACGCACCCACGGCATAGACGTCCTGCGGCCCGGTCCCCCACACGTGGTACAGATCGACCAGCGTGGTCGAGTCCATTTTCTGCCAGCCCTGGCCGTCGTAGTGCAGGATCGTGCCTTTGTAACCCACGGCATAGACATCCTGCGGCCCGGTCCCCCACAGGTTGTTCAACACGTCCGATGGGGGCGCCTTCATGTCCCGCCAGCCCTGGCCGTCGTAGTGCAGGATCGTTCCATCGTACCCCACGGCGAAGACATCCTGCGGCCCGGTCCCCCACACGCCACGGAGCCACTCCACCGATTCGGTCTGGCGCATGTCCTGCCAGCTCCGGCCGTCGTAGTGCAGCGCCGTCCCGTTGGGCCCCACGGCGAAGACATCCCGCGGCCCGCTGCCCCACACGCTGGACAACGATGCCAGCCCTGTGGGCAAGGGCATGGCCCGCCAGTCCTGGCCGTCGTAGTGCAGCGCCGTCCCGTTGGTCCCCACGGCGAAGACATCCCGCGGCCCGCTGCCCCACACGCCGCTCAACTGCTCCGACGTGGGCGAGGTCATGGCCTGCCAGTCCTGGCCGTCGTAGTGCAGGATCGTGCCCTTACCACCCACGGCAAAGACATCCTGTAGATCGCTCCCCCACACGCTGGACAGCCCGTCCGACGTGGGCGACGTCATGGGCTGCCAGCTCTGTCCGTTGTAATTCAGGATGGCGCCGCTGTCGCTCACGACGAAGACATCCCACGGCCCGCTCCCCGACACGCCGGACAGCATTTCCACCGATATGGGCAAGGGCATGAGCTGCCAGCCCTCGCCGTCGTAGTGCATGATGTTGCCCAGGTGACCCACGGCGAAGACGTTCTGCGGCCCGCTCCCCCACACGTCCTGGAACGTCTCCACCCGTGAAGGCAAGGTCATGGGCAGCCATTCCTGGCCGTCGTAGCGCAGGATCGTGTTGTTGTCACCGACGGCAAAGACGTCCTGCGGCCCGCTCCCCCACACGCCGTTCAGCGGGGTGAACTCCGGGATGGGCGAGGTCATGGGCTGCCATTCCTGGCCGTCATAGTGCAGGATCGTCCCATAGCCCACGGCAAAGACGTCCTCCGGCCCGCTCCCCCACACGTCAACCAAAACCGTCGATGTGGGCGAGGCCGCGCGCTGCCACTCTTGGCCGTCGTAATGCAGGATCGTGCCGTTGTCGCCTACAGCGAAGACATCCCGCGGCCCGCTCCCCCACACGTCCTTGATCGTGAGCGGATCCGAGGTGGGCAAGATCATGGGCTGCCATTCCTGACCATCATAGTGCAGGATCGTGTCATAGCCCACGGCAAAGACATCCTGTGGCCCGCTCCCCCACACGCCGTTCAGCGCGGCAGACGTGGGCAACGTCATCGCCCGCCAGTCCTGACCGTTGTAGTGCAGGATCGTGTTGTATCCCACGATGAAGACATCCTGCGGCCCGCTCTCCCACACGCCGTTCAGCGGACCCGACGTGAGAAGATCGTGCTGACGCCAGTTCCAGCTTCCGCACGAGCCGGCGGACAGGTCATCGCAGGAGCTGGTGCACCCCGGACGGCCGAAATCGTAGCGCAGGTTGACGCAGGAGGTCGTGATCGTCACGCCGGGATCGCAGGCTTCGTCCTGCGCCAGCTCCCCGTCGCCGCAGTGCGCCTTGCAGTCGTGCCTGCAATACCCGCGGAGCTCCGCGTTCTGGCTGTCGCGGCACAGCGGGTCGGTCGACGTGACTTCACCGGAGCCGCAGTCGCAGGTCTCCCCGCGGATCACGTCGACGATGCCGTTGCCGCAGCGCTCCTTGGACCTGCAGTCGGCGCTGCACCCGTCGCCGCCGCGGTCGTTGCCGTCGTCGCAGACCTCGCCCCGCGCGTCATCGACCACGCTGTTGCCGCAGCGCTCGTCGGACTTGCAGTCGGCGCTGCATCCGTCGCCGTCGGTCGTGTTCCCGTCGTCGCAGACCTCGGCGTCCTCGGGAATCCCGTTGCCACAGCTATGGCCGTAGCCGGGGACGACACACTGGGGTCTGCCGTTGGTCGGCAGGACGCATTCATGGTCGATCGGGCAAAAGCTATCGCCGCAAGCGACCGCGCCCTGAAGGCATGCACCCGTGGCGCCGATCAGCGCCGTCGCGAACGCGATCGCCACGACGTGACGAGGCGCCCAGACGCCCCGCGGAGGGCGCGCGACGTCCCTCCGGTTCCGATCCATGCTCCGCCTGCGCATCCATGCCCACATCGTACCCTCGCCGCTTTCTCTCTCATCGGCCCGGCAGACCGCTCCGGGTTATCACAAGGCCAGGACCGCCGCTCCGGCGGCGCCGCCAAGGAGATATCGAGGAACGAGCATGCGGTCCACGGGCGACATCTCCAGCACGGAGCAAGCTGCGAGCCACATGCCGCCTTGGCACCACCGCAGGCCGCGAGCGTGCACCCGCGGCGCGCTGAGCCGGCGCGTCTGCTGTCCTCGTGGGCGACGCGCGGCGGCGTCGAGCGCACCGCCTCGGCGTTTCCGGGGCCGGGGGCGGCGCGATGGCAATCCTTGCCGCGCCTCTGCCCCGGGGCGATGGCAATCTTTGCCAGGAGGGCAATGCTTGCCACGCGGGTCGAGGGCGCGAGCGCGGCCGCGCGGCGACCGCTCCTCCCGCTCAGCCCGATCAGAACACGAGCCGGCTCGACAGCATCGCCGCGTCGAGCGACGCGGCGGGCCGGAGCTCGATCTTCACGCTGCCTCGGTCCTCGGTGCGGTAGGTCTCTGGCCTGTTCATGAAGAGCAGGACCGTCCCCGCGATCGCCGTCGCTCCGCCGGCGACGAGGGCGCCGATCGCCAGCTGGTTCTCGACGACGCTGCCGTCGTACTCGTCGCGGGCGGACGGCGCGCACGACGGATGGCAGCTGTCCTGGAAGCGCTGGTGCGCTTCTTCATGATAGGTGTCGGCATGCCACAACAGCCCGCCGCCTGCGATGCCCAGGGCCGCGCCCGCCCCGAGCGTGGCCCAGGGGAGCCACGCGGGCCACCGCTGCCGGGTGACGACGGTATCGACGCGCAGGGCGAGCTGGCCCGAGGCCTCGTTGCCGGGGAGCACGACGAAGGGCTTGACGACCGTGAAGTGGCCGCCCTTCCTCGCCGTGACGATGTGCTCTCCCGGCGTGACGAGCCGGCGCTGGGTGCCGGGACCGACGAACCAGGGCTTGCCGTCGAGCAGCACGGCGGCGCCCGGCTCGTCACAGCGGATCTCGATGGCGGCCAGCTCTCGCTCGACGAGCGCGCGCATCGCGGCGCGCGCCTCCTGCTCGGCCTCGGGATCGAGCGAGCCGGGCCCCCATTGCAGCGACATGCGCAGGTTTTCATGGGCCAGGAGCGGTAGCCCGATGCTCATCAGCGCCCGCCCCAGATAGAGCCGGAGCTCGGGGTGCTCCCAGGAAGCCAGCGCCTCTTCGTATTTCGCCCGCGCCTCCGCGAGCATCATGCTCCGGTGCAGCTCCCGCGCCTCCTCGAAGAGCGCCGTGGCCTTCTGCTTTCGTTCCTCGGAGATGCCGTGATGCCATGGCGGCGGCGGAGCGGGGGGCGGGGACGGCTCTGCCGCCTCCGGCGGCGCCGGCGCCAGCGGCGACGGCGGCGACGGCGGCGACTCCGCCGCTTCCATCGACGGCGCCTGAGCTCGCGCAGGCGCGGCGCCTGAGGCCGCGATCGCGATGGGCAGGAGCAGCCTCACGGCGGAGGAGACTCGGACGGAACGATGGCGGGTCATCATGAGGCCAGTGCGTCTCCTCCGGGCCGCCGTGGAGCCTGGATCGCGCGGTCGTCGAGCGCTCGCCCGGGCTCGCCGGTGCAGCGAGCCGGGCGCCGTAACAGAGGCTACACGCGCGCTGGTCTCGCTGTAAAGCAGGCTGGCGTCCGGCGCGCCGGACGGCCTGGGCCGTTCGGAGCCGGGCGGTCGCCATGATGCCGTGTCGCAGGGGGGCCTGGGACTGCCGCGTTCAAGGGGATAGGCAGGCTCGCGCTGAAACGGCTATTCTCTCGCGATGGCGCTGCCCGCGCTCGCCGCGTCGCCGCGTCGCCGCGGGGCGGGAGCTCGCGCCGTCTCGCAAGGGGAGGAAGATGTCCGCCGAGCTGGCCACCCGGGAGCCGCCCTGTCAACCACCTTCGCCGCCACGCGCGAGGGTAGGGGGCATGTGGCCATGAGCGCCACCAGCCCCCTGGAGGACGTGGGCTGTGCGGACACGGTGCTTGCCGGCGCAGCGCCCCCGACAGCCGCGCTGACCGACACGGTGATGGCCACGGCCACCGGCGCGGCCGCGAGCGCTCGTCCGGCGAGGCATGCCGGGACGACCGCCCCGGCGCCCTCGTCCCCGTCGCAGGCCAGGCCATCGGCGTCGGTCGGCGCCCGCATCGGACACTACGAGATCCTCCGCGAGCTCGGCCGGGGGGGCATGGGCGTGGTCTTCCTGGCGCGCGACACCCGGCTCGCTCGCCTCGTGGCGATCAAGCTCCTCACCATGCTGAGCAGCGCCGGGGTCCAGCGCTTCCTGGTCGAGGCGCGGGCCACCGCGCGCTGCAAGCACGAGCACATCGTGACGATCTACGAGGTGAACGAGCACGACGGATATCCGTACATGGTGCTCGAGTACATCGATGGGCAGAGCCTCCGCGGCTGGATGAATCAGCGCAGGCCCGCGGGCGCCGGCGAGGAGGTGTCGACGTCGCCCGTGCCGCCCGGGCTGGCGGTCGAGATGATGGTCCCGGTGGTGCGCGCGCTGGCGAGCGCGCACGCGTCCGGCATCGTCCATCGCGATCTCAAGCCCGAGAACGTGATGCTGGACGCATCGGGCGCGATCAAGGTGGTTGATTTCGGCATCGCCAAGCTGCTCGAGGAGGAGGCGAGCCTCGCGGCCGACCGCCCCGGCGGCGGGGACACGCGCCTGACCCGCGACGGAGGGATCATCGGCACGCTGCCTTACATGTCCCCGGAGCAGTGGAGGGGCATCGGGATCGACGCGTCGAGCGACGTGTGGGCCGTGGGCATCCTGCTGCACGAGCTCGTGCTGGGCGCGCACCCGCTGGCGCCGTGCGACAGGATGGTCCTCCTCGGCGTGCCGCTCCTCGAGGAGCCGATGCCCGAGGTCAGCGCGCGCCACCCGGAGCTCGGCGCGCTCGGCGCGATCATCGATCGCTGTTTGCGGAAGAGCAAAGCCGAGCGGTTCGCCTCGGCCGAGGAGCTGCTGGCCGAGCTCGTGCCCCTTCTTCCGGGCCGCCGAGAGATCCATCTCGGCGCCGACGAGAGCCCGTTCGCGGGGCTGTCGTCGTTCCAGGAGGGCGACGCCGACCGCTTCTTCGGCCGGGCGCAGGACCTCGCGGGGGTGGTCGCGCGGCTGCGCAACCAGCCGCTGCTGGCGCTGGCGGGGGCGTCGGGGGTGGGGAAGTCGTCGCTGGTGCGGGCCGGGGTGATCCCGGCGCTCAAGCGCTCGGGCGAGGGGTGGGAGGCGCTGGTGCTCCGGCCCGGGCGCGAGCCGATGGCCGCGCTCGCGGAGATCCTCACGAGCCCCGTCGTGACTGCCGTGACGCTCAGCGCGGAAGCGCAGGCGCTCTCCTCGCGCGGCGCCCCGGCGCGCGCGGCCCTGGTGGAGCGGCTGCGCGCCGAGCCGGGGTTGCTCGGCGCGGAGCTGCGCGGGTGGGCTGGCCGCGCGCAGCAGCGGCTGGTGCTGTTCATCGACCAGTTCGAGGAGCTGTTCACGCTCGGCGCGCCGGCGGGCGAGCGCGCGGCGTTCCTCGCGTGCCTCGAAGGCATCGCCGACGACGCCTCGTCGCCGCTGCGGGTGGTGCTGTCGGTGCGGTCGGATTTCCTCGAGCGGCTGGCCGAGCACGAGCACTTCATGGCGGCGATGACCCGCGGGCTCGTGTTCCTGCGGCCGATGGGGCGCGAGGGGCTGCGCGAGGCGCTGGTCAAGCCGGTGGAGGCGGCCAGGTACGAGATCGAGGAGCCGGCGATGGTCGAGGGTATCCTCGACGCGCTGGAGAGCACGCGCGGAGCGCTGCCGCTGCTGCAGTTCACGGCGGCGAGGCTGTGGGAGATGCGCGACCGGGAGCGGCGACTGCTGACGCGGGCGAGCTACGAGGCGATAGGCGGCGTGGCGGGCGCGCTGGCGAGCCACGCCGACACGCTGCTGGCCGGGATGAGCGAGCGGCAGGGGAAGCTTGCGCGAGCGGTGCTGGAGCGGCTGGTGACGCCGGAGCGGACGCGCGCGGTGGCGAGCCTGGACGAGCTGAGCGAGCTGCCCGGGGAGCGGGGCGAGATCGAGCGGGTGGTGGGGCTGCTGGCGGACGGGCGGCTGGTGGCGATCGAGCGTGCGAGCGAGCGCGCGGGCAGCACGGTGGAGCTCGTGCACGAGTCGCTGATCGAGCGGTGGCCGACGCTCAAGCGCTGGCTCGACGAGAGCCAGGAGGACGCCGTGTTCCTCGACCGGCTGCGCGCGGCGGCGAGGCTGTGGGACGCGAGCGGGCGCGCCGCGGACACGCTCTGGCGCGGCAAGGTGGCCGAGGAGGCGCGCGGCTTTCGCGAGCGCTACCGGGGCGCGCTGCCGGAGCGGGAGCGGCTCTTTCTGGAGGCGGTGCTGCGGCTCGCCGATCACACGCAGCGAAGGCGACGCCGGCTCGTCTCCGGGACGATCGCGGCGCTGTCGCTCCTGGTGGTCGCGGCGGGGGCGGGGATCGTGAAGCTGACCCGGCAGAACGGGGTGATCACGGCGCAGCTCGACGCGATCCGCAGGACGGAGGAGACGCTGAAGGAGGCGCTGGCGAGCAAGGACGCGGCCATGAGCGCGACGGAGCGGGCGCGGCAGGAGAGCGAGGCCGAGCGGAGGCGGGCCGAGGAGATGCAGCGCGCGGCGGAGGAGGCGCGGGATCGCGCCGAGGCCGAGGCCGAGCGGGCCCGCGTGGCGGCGGGCGAGGCGCGGGCGGCGCGGGACACGGCGCAGCAGTCCGAGGTGGAGGCGCGCAAGGCCGAGGTCAAGGCCACCGAGGAGGAGCAGCGGGCCAGGGCGGCGGTGGAGGCCATGCTGCGGAGCAAGCGCGAGCAGGAGCAGCTGATCGAGCGGACGGCGGGGAGGATCAAGCCGCGGCTCAAGTAGCGGCCGCGCCGCGGGGGTGGGCGGCGGGCCGCGCCCGATCGAGGACGCGCCTTCGCGGCGTCGAGGCTCATGCTCGCCCGCTGCGGGAGCGCCGCGCGACGAGGTGCTGCGCGCTGCGCCGGCGCCTCTGAACGGGCGAACGGGCGGCTGCGCTGCTACCGCGCCGGCGGCGGTCCGATGTGACGGAAGACGGCGGCCTCCCGGCCGACGACGAAGGAGATTCGGCCTTGGCCCCACACGGCATTGAGTTGAGAGTTCGTCCCGGAGTTGAGTGTCAGCCAGGAGATGCCGTCGTAGTGCCACAGCGCGCCCCCCGTACCGACAGCATAGACATCGTTTGCTCCGCTTCCCCACACGCCATAGAACGATGCCAGCGTTTGCGGTCCTATCGGCTGCCAGCGCCGGCCATCGTAGTGCGCGACCGTGCCATCCGTGCCGACGGCGAAGACATCGTCCGGCCCGCTTCCCCACACGGCATTGAAATCCCCCCCTCCCCAATGCCATTTCATGGCCTGCCAGCTCTTGCCGTCATAGTGCACGATAGCGCCGCGCTGACCCACGGCGAAGACATCGTCCGGGCCACTTCCCCACACGGCACTGAGATATACAATCGTCGGCGATGTCATCTTCTGCCATCTCTGACCATCGTAGTGCACGATAGTGCCGGCCTGACCCACGGCGAAGACGTCGTCCGGCCCGCTGCCCCACACGCCGTCGAGAAAATCCATTGTATCTGAATCCATCCTCTGCCAGATCTGGCCATCGTAGTGCACGATAGTGCCGGCCTGACCCACGGCGAAGACGTCGTCCGGCCCGCTTCCCCATACGCCGCCGAGAACATCCGTTGTCGGCGATGGCATCTGGTGCCAGCTTTCGCCTTCATGGTGCACGATCGCGCCGGAGTCGGCGACGGCGAAGACGTCGTCCGGCCCGCTTCCCCATACGCCGTTCAGCTCCACCTCGTCCGGTGCCGACGACTCCATCTTGTGCCAGCTCTGGCCGTCGTAGCGCGCGATCGTCCCGAGCTCACCGACAGCAAAGACCTCGTCCGGCCCGCTCCCCCACACGCCGAAAAAACCGGCCGTCGTTTGCGCAACCATCTCGTACCACCTCTGGCCGTCGTAGTGCACGATCGTGCCGGATTGACCGACAGCAAAGACGTTGTTCGGTCCGCTTCCCCACACGGCCTTGAGATCTTCCGACGAATGCCATTCTATCGTCTGCCAGCTCTGGCCATCGTAGTGCATGATGGCGCCTGCCAGGCCGACGACATAGACGTCGTCGGGGCCGCTCCCCCATACGCCGCGCCAATCCGCCGATATGGGCAGAACCATCTCCTGCCAGCTCTGGCCATCGTAGTGCATGATGGCGCCTGCCAGGCCGACGACATAGACGTCGTCGGGGCCGCTCCCCCATACGCCACGCCAATCTGCCGATATGGGTACAGCCATCTCCTGCCATCTCCAGCCGTCGTAGTGCACGACTGCGCCGGACTGACCGACAGCAAAGACGTCGTTCGGTCCGCTTCCCCACACGCCGAAGAGATCCTCCGATGTCGGCGGATGCACATACCTCCAGCCCGTGCCCAGGGGGTACACGATCGTTCCGCGCTCGCCGACGGCAAAGACGTCGTTCGGACCGCTTCCCCACACGCCGTAAAGAGATTCGTATATCGACGGGTCCATCATTTGCCAGCTCTGGCCGTCGTAGTGCGCCATCATCGTTCCCAAGATGACGAACACATCCTCCTTTCCGCTCCCCCACACGCCCTGCAAGGGCAACGCCGTGCCGAGGGATTCGAAGCGCCAGTTCCAGTCTCCGCATGGATCCGTGGAGAGGTCATCGCAGGCGTTTCTACACCCGGGTCGACCGAAGTCATAGCGCAGATCGACGCAGGAGACGGTGACCGGCACGCTGATATCGCATTTCTCCTCGTATGCCAACGTACCGTCGCCGCAGTGCGCCTTGCAGTCCATCCGGCAATAACCGCCGGAGTCCGCGTTCTGCCGGCCGCCGCACTGAGCGTCTGTCGAGATAACTTCGTCAGCGCCGCAGTCGCACGTCTCCTCGCGTATCGTGTCGACGATGCCGTTGCCGCAGCGCTCGTCGGAGGTGCAGTCGAAGCTGCATCCGTCACCGCTCTCCTCGTTACCGTCGTCGCAGAGCTCGCCGTCCTCGATGATGCGGTTGCCGCAGGTATTGACCTCGGCCGGAGCGATGCACGCAGGGGTGCCGTCCCTGTCCGCGGCGCAGGTATGGCCGATCGGACAGAAGCCCTCGCCGCAGCGGACGCCGCTCTGGAGGCACGCACCGGCGACGACCACGAGCACCATCACGAACGCCGTCGCAAACGCCTGACGAAGCGCCCTGCCGCTCCGCCGGCGGCCCATGGCATCCCCGTTCGGCTTCACGCCCCATCCCCGCATGAATGCGCGCATCATCCCCTCGCTCTCCCCTCGTTCAACCACCCCGCAGCTCGCCTCGCCGTCGCGGAGCGTCGGTCGCACGCCTCGCGCCAGCGTACGGCGGGGCGCATCTTCCTGGGAAGCCCCACGCTGACGACCACCGGTCTGAGGCGAAGATGGCTCCAGACCCTGGGGGACCCTGGGAGGATCGCGCGTGAAAGGCCAGCGCGAGTCGGTTCGTGGCAACACGGGAACGGACGCATCCGGCCGCCGGCTCGTCGTCGAGATGCAGGCGGCCAAGGTCGAGCGGATCGAGAAGCGCATCGTGTACAACGCCAGCAATGCCTATGTCATGCAGCTCCGCAGCGCGGACACGTATCCAACGCTGTGCGATGTCGTCGGTGTGACGATCTGCGATGTCGAGCTCTGGCCGGACGGGGGCGAGGGCGGCCGTCTCAAGGTGCCGATGCTGAGCCGCTGGCGGATGCAGGAGCAGCACAGCGGCGCTCGGGCTGCCCCAGGTGCAGCACGTGTGCCTGGAGCTGCCGAAGTACGCGGCAGGCCACGAGCCGCAGACGGTCGTCCGGCGAGCTCTCCGGCAAGTCCACGGCGGTCCTGGCCGCCCTCGCCGCGCGCGGCGTCTCGGTGAGCGCCGTCGCCCGGGCGCGCATCGAGGCACGCTAGGGAGCCGGCGACGCTCGACCGATGGATCCGCCGCGCCGCCACGCCGGCCTCGATTGAGGAGGTCTTCGCCGGCCCCGCGGACCCCCGATGAACCTCGCGCCGGCCTGGCGTGACGCGACCAGGCCGCTCACCGCCGGCCGCCGCCCGCCCGCCTCAGCGCTGCTGCGCCCCGAACCGCGCCTTCGCCGCGTCCACCGCGGCCTTCGTCCACCGATCGACCTCCTCGTCGGTCAGCGTCCGCTCCGGCGACCTGAACCACAGCGCGAACCCGAGCGAGTGCGTCCCCGGCGGGAGCTCGCCGCCGCGGTACCGGTCGAACAGCTCGACCTTCTCGCAGCGCTCGCCGGCCGTCGTCCGCAGCAGCTCCAGCACCTGGCCCGCCGGCACGTCGAGCGGTAACAGCAGCGCCACGTCGTGCCGCATCGCCGGGAACCGGCTCGGCTTCGCGGCCACCGGCGCGCGGTAGGTCGCCGTCACCGCGGCGAGATCGAGCTCCGCCACCACCGCCCCGGTCGTGATCTCCAGCGCGTCGCGCACGTCCGGGTGGAGCTCCGCCACGTACCCCACGGCGCGGCCGTCGAGCGTGACGCGCGCGCCCTTGCGCGGGTGCGCCCACGGCGGCGGCTCGCCCTCGAGGTCGAACTCCGGCGCCACGCTGCCCGCGAGCTCCGCCAGCACCGCCTCGACCACGCCCTTGCCGTCGTAGAAGTCGACGTCCTCGGGCCGCGTGAGGTAGCTGTCGCGCGGCCCCGCGAGCAGGACCGTCAGTCGGGTCGGCTCGTCCACCGGCGGCCGCTCGACCCGCGCCTCCTGGCCCGCGCCGTCCGCGCCGCCCTGGCGCGGCAGGAACACCTGGCTCACCTCGAACAGCCGCACCCGCGGCACGTTGTACCGCTGCGAGCGCTGCGCGACCGTGAGCAGCCCCGGGACCAGCGACGGCCGCATCACCGACTTCTCCTCGGAGAGCGGGTTCAGCAGCCGGAGGAGCGGCTCGACCTCGAAGCGCGACGCCTTCAGCTCCTGCGGCGACAGGAACGAGTACGTCACCGCCTCGTGCAGGCCGATCCCGGTGCAGATCTGGCGCACCCGGCGCCGGAGCCGGTAATCGCCCCGGGCGCCCGCGGGCGCCGCGTCGACGCGCGGGAGGCTGCTCGGGATCTGGTCGTAGCCGGCGACGCGCGCGACCTCCTCGATGAGGTCGATCTCCTCCACGATGTCGGGCCGGTGCGCCGGCACCTCGACGAGCAGCCGATCCGCCTGCTGCTCCACGGTCGAGACCCCGAGCGTCTCCAGGATCTCGCGCGTCCGCGGCGGGGCCTCGGCGCCGATGATGCGCTTGTACCGCGGCAGCCGCAGCGTCAGCCGGCGCGGGGCGCGGGGCGCGACGTACGCGTCGATCGGCTCGCCCGCCGCCTCGGCGCCGGCGAGCTCGCAGATGAGCGCGGTCCCGCGATCGCGCGACAGCGGCACCCCCGAGAGGTCCACCTCGCGCTCGAAGCGGTGCGACGCCTCGGTGTGGAAGCCGTACCGCCGCGCCGACCTGCGGATCCCGCGCGGCTCGAAGTACGCCGACTCGAGGAACACCCGGCGCGTCGTCGCGGTGACGCCGCTGTCCGCGCCGCCGATCACGCCGGCCAGCGCCACGACGCGCTCCGCGTCGGCGATCACGAGGTCGTCCTCGTTCAGGGACAGCTTCTGCCCGTCGAGCGCGACGAACGTCTCGCCCTGCCGCGCCCGCCGGATCTCGACCGGCAGACGCAGCGCGTCGAGATCGAAGGCGTGGAGCGGCTGCCCCCGCTCGAGCATCACCAGGTTCGTCGCGTCGACCACGTTCGTGATCGGCCGGACCCCGAGGCGGCCGAGGCGCACCCGCGCCCAGAGCGGCGAGGGACCGACGCTGACGCCCTCGATCACCTGGCCGGCATACCGGGGGCAGCGCTCCTTGTCGCGCACCTCGACGCTCGCGCGCGCCCCGCCGCCGCTCGCCTGCGGCCGCGCGACCGCCGGCGGCTGGAAGGGGACGCCGAGCACCGCGGCCACGTCCCGGGCCACGCCCAGGTGGCCCAGCGCGTCGGGCCGGTTGGGGGTGACGCTGAGCTCGATGATCCAGTCCTCGAGGCGCGGCTCCCAGTCGAGCAGCGATTGCCCCGGGCGCCCGCCCTCGAGGGTCAACAGGCCCTCGTGGCTCGACCCGAGCCCGAGCTCGTCCTCGGCGCAGAGCATGCCGGCCGACGAGACGCCGGCGACCGCCTTCTCGGTCAGCGTGACGAGCGCGCCGCTCCGGTCGAGGACCTGCGCCCCCACCGGCGCATAACAGACGAGCGCACCGCCGCCGGGAGCGGGGATGTTCTGCGCGCCGCACACCACCTCGCCGCCTCCGCCGGCGCCGCCGGCGTCCACGCGGACCAGCGTGAGGCCCTTCTTGCTCGGGTGGGGCCGCGTCGCCTGGACGCTCGCGAGGACCACCGGGCGCAGCGCGGCGCCGACGTGCGTCACGCGATCGACCTCGAGCCCGCCGCGGCCGAGCGCCGACGTCACCGCGTCGACGCCGGGATCGGCGCCGAGGATCTCTTGAAGCCACTTGTACGATATCAACATGGGGAGTCGGGCTCCGGCGCGAGGGGAGTCGCCTAGAGGCTTCCGAGGAAGCGGACGTCGTTCTCGTAGAAGGCGCGGATGTCGTCGACGGCGAACTTCATGTTGGCCGTGCGATCCACGCCGATGCCGAACGCCAGGCCCGTGTAGAGCTCCGGGTCGATTCCGACGTTCCGGAGCACGGTCGGGTGGACCATGCCGCACCCGAGCACCTCCAGCCAGCCGGTGCCCTTGCACTGCGGACAGGCGCGGTTCGCGCCGTAACAGACGAGGCAGGAGACATCGAGCTCGGCGCTGGGCTCGGTGAAGGGGAAGTAGCTCGGCCGGAAGCGCGTCCTCGTGTTCTCACCGAACATCCGGCGGCTGTAGACCTCGAGCAGGCCCTTGAGGTCGCCGAGGGACACGTCGCGGTCGACGACGAGCCCCTCGATCTGCACGAACATGGGGCTGTGGCTGGCGTCGTCGTCGCGCCGGTAGACGACGCCCGGCGCGACGATCATGACCGGCGGAGGGTGGGAGAGCATCTCGCGCACCTGCACCGGGCTCGTGTGCGTGCGGAGGAGCACGTTCTGGCCCGGATCGCCGGCCACGTAGAACGTGTCGTGCATGTCCATGGCCGGGTGATCCGCCGGGAACCCGAGGAGATCGAAGTTGTAGCGCGCGAGCTCGATCTGCGGCCCCTCGGCGACGTCGAACCCGAGCCCGACGAAGATATCGACGATCTCGTCGAGGGTCCGCATGATGGGGTGCGGCCGGCCGGGCGCGCGCCAGCGGCCGGGCAGGGTGATATCGAGGGGCGGCGCGGAGAGCTCGCGATCGCGGGCGGTCCGCTTGATCCGGGCGGTCGCCTCCTCGCGGGCGCGCTCCACGCGGCCCTTGACCGCGTTGAGGCGCTGGCCGAGCGCCTTGCGCTCCTCGGGCGCCGCCCCGGGCAGCTGCTTCATCAGGGCATTGAGCGAGCCGCGGCGCCCGAGCAGGCTGGCATACAGGCGGTTCAGCTCATCGAGATCGCCGACGGCGGCGAACTGGACGTCCACCGTGCGATCGACCTCGTCGATGAGGCGGCCGAGTTCGGGACCACTCATTGCCGCCCCCTTACCCCAGAGCCCCAGGCAACGCAAGACATGACCACCCCCGCTGCGCCGGCGCGTGCGGGACGTCCGGTGCGCGGGCGGCGGCGACGGAGCGCGCCGCGTGGAGGGGAGGGGGCGGCGGCCATCGCCCGAGGCGAAAGCCCGATCCGCGCGGCGCCGCGCCCCCGCGCCCCCGCGCCGCGCGGGCGGCGCGCGACGGCTCCGCCCGTGGCGCGCAACAACGGTTGTCACCTCGGTCAACTCCGGGTTGACAGCGCCCCGACGGCCCGGCGCGGCCCCACTCGGGATCTCGCTCGCGCCACCGCGGCGCCGTGCGGGGCCGAGCGACGCCGCCGCGCCGCGCTCCTGCGATCCGGAGGGGCTCATCGCGGAAGGCGCGGCCGCCGGCGCGCGAGCCCCCGGAGCGCGCGTCGCGAGAGCGGGTGGACGCCGGCCGCGCGCTGGCGCGACCGTTGCAAAACCGGTTCAGAACGGTGGGCCATGGGCCGGCGCCCCTCGGCTGCGCGCGGCCGACGCCGGCGTCTTCCCGCCGCGGGATGCGATCGACCCAACGCATCGCAGCGCCGCGTCCGCACCGCTTCGTCCTCACCGAAGATCCTTCGGGATGCATCGATATGGCCAAGATGACCGCCTTCATCATCGCGCTCTGTTACCTGCTCGGGGCCCTCCTCGCTTACCGCGCGCTCGCCCTGCTGACCCGCCCCGCGCCTCCGGCGGGCGCGAGCGAGATGAAGACGTCGGGCGCGAGGGCGGCGGCGCTCAACCTGTCGTACGCGCTCCACCGTCGCCGGTGCATCTCGCCCTGGAGCCCGCGGCGAGGCGGCTCGACGGGCTTTCGATCCGCGCTGTGCCACTGCAGATCTTCCCTGGCGATCAGCGGCGGATCGAGGCCGAGGGCCTCGATCCGGTGCCGCGACGCGCGCCCTCGATGGCCGAGGCCCTGGCTGCGCCGCCCGACACCTTCCTCCTAGCACCGAACGCACCCGCGGTGCCTCTCGCATTCGCCAGAGGCTTCCAACGTCAATCCAGAAAGCCCGAGAACGAGAGAAGATAAACCACAGAGGCACAGAGGGCACAGAGGAGAGAGAAAGAAAGAGCTCTTTCTCATCTTCTTCTCTGTGCCCTCTGTGCCTCTGTGGTTTGTCTTTTTTTCTCTTCGAAGACTAGGCCGGCACGCTGACGGTGTCGTCGTCCGAAGGGGCACTACCGCTCGCCGCGCCCGCCGGCATCCGCGCGTCATCGCCCGTCGACGATCGCGTCAACCACGGCTGTCGACATGTCAACCTGGGGTTTACGGCGTCTCCGGTTGAGCGCGGCAGATCGCCGCCGTCCCAGGCGGGCCACGGCGCCACGAGGACCCTGGGCGACCTTGGCTCGTCGATTGCAGTCGAGTGAGGACGCCGCGAGCGCACCAGACGCTGAGCGAGCCAGAGGACGCGCTGTCGGGGCTCGCTCGCCTCGATGACGGCCCCGCTGCGCGCGCTGGCGCAGTCCACAACCATTCACGAGATCGGCGCCCCCCTTGAAGTCCATCGTCAATCCTTATTGCCACACTGGGCTAGACCTTCGCCGCGATCCGCGGCGCGCCGCGCGCTCGACCGGCGGGGCGCGCGCCCGCGACCTCGCCTGTGCCCTGCTCGGCGCGGCCCTCTGCGCGGCTCCGTCCGTCGCGAGCGCGCAGCCGGCGCCCCCGCCGACGACGCCGGATCAGGCGCCCGAGGCGACGGCGCCGCCCGCCGGAGAGGCCGCAAAGGACGCTGCTCCGGCCGTCGATGCGGCGAGCGCCGAGCCCGCGGCCGCGGCCGTCGCCCCCTCCCAGCAGCCCGTGCAGAAAGAAGAGCCCTCGACGCCGCCGCCGCCGGCGGAGAGCGGGTTCTTCTTCGGCGCCGTCAGCCGCGCCGTCGCGGCCACGGACGCCGAGCTCGGGCCGGGGCGCGACGCCGACATCGTCTTGAGAGGATCGCGCCTCGACGAGTCCACGTTCATCCAGCTGGACCTCGAGCGGCAAGATTACTGGGAGTCCACCGGCGCCACCACGCGGGCCGCGGTCCGCCTCGTCGTGGACGCCCCCGTCCTCCATTACAACAACGCGCGGCCGTGGAACGTCAACATGTCCGTGCGCAACGCCTTCGTCGAGGAGCGAGACCTCGGCGTCAAGGGGCTGTCCGTGTGGATCGGCTCGCGCCTCTACCGCGGTGACAACGCCGAGCTGCTCGATTTCTGGCCGCTCGACTGGCTGAACGCGCTGGGCGGGGGCGTCCGCTACGACCTGCCCTCGAAGAAGACGTATTTCGCGGCGCACGCCGGCGTCAACCGGCCGCTCACGCCGTATTACCTGCAGACGGTGGAGCGCGCGCCGGCGCTCAACCAGCCCGGCACGGCCAACGTCAACCTCCTCGATCGCCAGCGGCTCATCACGAGCTTCAAGGCGAGCCACACCGTGCCGGTCGGCGAGAAGGGCGGGGTCAAGGGCATCCTCTACGGCGAGCTGCACCAGCTGCCGTCGGGCACGCGCGAGACGGCCGAGGCCGGCGTGATCGAGCGGCTGCCGCGCGACTCCGGGTACGTCATCGGCGCGCAGATCAGCCCGTTCACCGGCGTGGACAACGGGCACCTGCACCTGTTCCTCCGCTACGCGGGCGACCTCGCGGCCCACGGCGAGTTCGGCGCGCCCTCGCAGCCCGCGCCGGACGGCACCGCGTCCGGCGCGCACGAGCTCATGTTCACCCTGAGCGGCAACTACGAGACGGGGAAGCTCGGCCTGATGGCCGCGGGATACGTGCGCTCGTTCCGCAACGCCAGCGAGACGTTCGATTTCGCCGATCTGGACGAGGGCATCTTCGTCGTGCGGCCGCACTACTACATCCGCGACTGGGGAGGCATCGCCGTCGAGGGCTCGTACCAGGCGCAGCGGCGCGGGAGGGTCCCGCCGCCGGCCGACCCCGCGGCGCCGGGCGCGCACCCCGGCGCCAGCCACCACAGCGCGAGCCTCGTGCGCTTCGGGCTCGTGCCGTTCCTGAACGCGGCGGGCAAGGGCGACTTCAAGCGCCCGCAGTTCCGCTTCATCTGGCTCGTGACCCGGCGCGACGAGGGCGCGAAGGCCCTTTATCCGCAGGACGACGTGTTCAGCAAGCGCACGTGGGAGCACTTCTTCGGCCTGAACGTCGAGTGGATCTTCAAGGCGAGCCCGGCGTTCTGACGCAGATCTCGCGTCCTCCGCCCGCTCGCGCCGTGAGAGACCGAAGCCATCGTCATGGCTCTTAACACACAAAAAAGAGAGGAACTTCAAGTCATGAGCTGCCGACCGCTCGCAAGGACATGGGGAGGTGAACATGGTCATGAAACCTGATGTCGCGTCCAGCGCTCCGCCGCTGGACGCGGCGGACGAGCAGCGCGGAGGCGCCGGGGCGGCGTCCGGCGCCCTCGCCGGCGTCGGGCGCTACCGCTGGGTGATCTGCGCCCTCCTGTTCACCGCCGCGACGATCAACTACGTCGACCGCCAGGTGCTGGGCGTCCTCAAGACGACGCTCCAGAAGGACCTCGGCTACAACGATATCGATTACGGCAACATCGTCACGTCGTTCCAGGCCGCCTACGCCATCGGGATGCTGACGATGGGCCGCCTCATGGACCGCATCGGGACGCGGCGCGGCTTCTCGTTCGCCGTCGGGTTCTGGAGCCTGGCGGCGGCGGCGCACGCGCTCGTCGGCAGCGCCGGCGGGCTCTCGGCGGCCCGGTTCGCCCTCGGCATCGGCGAGGCCGGGATGTTCCCGGGCGCCCTCAAGACGATCGCCGAGTGGTTCCCGAAGAAGGAGCGCGCGCTCGCGACCGGGCTGTTCAACTCCGGCACCAACATCGGCGCGATCGTGTGCCCCCTCGTGGTGCCGTGGATCGCGGTGACCTGGGGCTGGCGCGCCGCCTTCGCGCTGACCGGCGCGATCGGGGCGCTGTGGATCGTCGCCTGGATGATCCTCTACACCCCCCTCGCGCAGAACCCGCGCGTCTCGCCGGCGGAGCGCGCTTACATCACGAGCGAACCGTCGCCGTCGCCGGGCAAGATCGGCTGGCTCACCCTCGTCCCGCACCGCCAGACCTGGGCATTCGCGATCGGCAAGTTCATGACCGATCCGTTCTGGTGGCTTTACCTGTTCTGGGTCCCCGACTTCCTCAACCGCAAGCACGGGCTGAACCTGCTCCAGATCGGCCCGCCGCTCGTCACGATCTACCTGCTCTCCGACGTGGGCAGCATCGCCGGCGGCTGGTTCTCCTCGATGCTCATGCGCCGCGGCTGGACCGCGAACGCGGCGCGCAAGACCGCGATGCTCGTGTGCGCGCTCGGCGTCGCGCCCGTCTTCCTCGCGACGCGCACCGACTCGCTGTGGGTGGCCGTGCTCCTGCTCGGCCTCGCCACCGCCGCGCACCAGGGCTTCTCGGCGAACCTGTTCACGCTCACCACCGACATGTTCCCGTCGCAGGCCGTCGGGTCGGCCGTCGGGTTCGGCGGCATGGCCGGGGCCATCGGCGGCATGCTCATCGCGCAGATCGCCGGCCGCGTCCTGCAGCTCACCGGGAGCTACTCGATCCTGTTCATCATGGCCGCGACCGCGTACCTCCTCGCGCTCGCCATCATTCACGTGCTCGTGCCGCGGCTCGAGGCCGCGAAGCTGGGCGGAGGCAGTGCAGTACAATGACAACGAACAATCCCTTTCGCTTGGACGGCAAGGTCGCGCTCGTGACCGGCTCGGAGCGCGGCATCGGCGCCGCCATCGCGACCGCGCTCGCGGCCGCCGGGGCCGACGTCGCCATCCACGGCAAGGACGGGCCGGGTGAGGAGACGATGGCGGCGGTCCAGAAGCTGGGACGGCGCGCCATCGGGATCGCCGCCGATCTGTCGGATCGCGCGGCGCACCCGGAGCTCATCCGGAGGACGAAGGCCGAGCTCGGTCGCATCGACATCCTGGTGAACAACGCCGGGCTCATCCGGAGGGCGCCGGCCGTCGAGTACTCCGACGAAGACTGGGACCTGCTGCTCGAGGTCAACCTGACGTGCGCGTTCCGCCTGTCGCGGTTCGCCGGCAAGGAGATGCTCGAGCAAGGGACGGGCAAGATCATCAACATCGCGTCGCTGCTCGCCTTCCAGGGCGGGATCCTGGTGCCGGCGTACGCGGCGTCCAAGGGCGGGATCGCGCAGCTGACCAAGGCGCTCGCGAACGAGTGGGCGGCGAAGGGCGTCAACGTGAACGCGATCGCCCCTGGCTACATCGCGACGGACAACACGGCCGCGCTCAGGGCCGACGAGACGCGCAGCCGCCAGATCCTCGAGCGCATCCCTGCGGGGCGCTGGGGTGAGGCCAGCGACATCGCGGGAGCGGCGCACTTCTTGTGCGCCGAGGCGAGCAAATACATCCACGGCCACGTGCTGGTCGTCGACGGCGGCTGGATGGGCCGTTGAGGAGCGGGAACATGCAGATTCGAAGTGCAAAAGGTTGTGCGTGGGACCAGGTGAGCCTCGGTGAGGTGATGCTGCGCCTCGACCCGGGCGAGCGCCGCGTCCACACGACGCGGACGTTCGACGTCGGGGAGGGCGGGGGAGAGTACAACGTGGCGCGCGGGCTCCGGCGCTGCTTCGGGCTCCGCACCGCCATCGTCACGTCGCTCGCGGACAACGCGGTCGGGCGGCTCATCGAGGATCTGATGCTCCAGGGCGGGGTCGACACGTCGTTCCTGCGCTGGCTCGATTACGACGGCGTGGGCCGGGAGGTGCGCAACGGCCTCAACTTCACCGAGCGCGGCTTCGGGCCCCGGGCCGCCGCCGGGTGCTCGGACCGCGGCCACAGCGCCGCGTCCAAGCTGAAGCCGGGCGACCTCCCGTGGAAGACCATCTTCGGCGAGCGCGGCGCGCGCTGGTTCCACACGGGCGGCATCTTCTGCGCCCTGTCGGAGGCGGCCGGCGGCGTGGCGCGCGAGGCCATGGAGGTCGCGCGCGAGCACGACGTGCGGATCTCCTACGACCTCAACTACCGGCCCTCGCTGTGGAAGAACTTCGGCGGTCAGAAGAGGGCGCGCGAGGTCAACCGCGCCCTCATGCCGTACGTCGACTGCGTGTTCGGGAACGAGGAGGACTTCGTCGCGGGCCTCGGCTTCGAGATCTCCGGCGTGGACACGAGCTACAGCCAGCTCGACACGAACGGGTTCCGCCGGATGATCTCCGAGGTCGTCGCGGCGTACCCCAACATCTCGGTCGTCGCCACGAGCCTCCGTACGGCCAAGACCGCCAGCGTGAACGGCTGGGGCGGCATCCTGTACTACAAGGGCGAGTTCTACGAGGTCCCCCAGCGAGACATCGAGATCCTCGACCGCGTGGGCGGCGGCGACTCGTTCGCGTCGGGGATCATCTACGGCCTCCTGGCCGATCAGGGCCCGCAGTGGGCGCTCGAGTGCGGCGTGGCGCACGGGGCGCTGGCGATGTCGACCCCGGGGGACACCTCGATGGCGTCGCTCGCCGAGGTGCGGCGGGCCATGGGCGGCGGCGGCGCGAGGATCGAGCGGTGACGAGGGTAGAGTCATGAACAGAGAGCAAGTCGTCCGCCGCATCGAGGAGATCGGCATCGTCCCCGTCGTGCGCGCGCCGAGCGGAGAGCTCGCCGTGCGGGCCGCTCGCGCGCTCCGCGCGGGCGGCATCGAGGTCATCGAGATCACGATGACGGTCCCCGACGCGCTGTCGGTCATGCACGAGATCGCCTCCCGCATGGGGCGCCACGTCCTCGTCGGCGCGGGCACCGTGCTCACCGCGGACGCCGCCCGCGGGTGCATCGAGGCCGGCGCCGAGTTCATCGTGAGCCCGGGGCTCAACCTGGAGGTCATCCGCGCCGCGCACGACCTCGGCAAGGCGGTCTTCCCCGGGGGGCTCACGCCGACCGAGGTGATCACCGCGTGGAACGCCGGCGCCGACGCGGTGAAGGTGTTCCCGTGCTCGGCGATGGGCGGCGCGAAGTACCTGCGCGCCCTGCGCGCGCCGCTGCCGGACGTGAAGATGTTGCCGACCGGCGGGGTCAACCTGACGACCGCCCGGGACTTCATCGAGGCCGGCGCCGTGGCGCTCGGGGTCGGCGGCGAGCTCGTCGACGCCGCGGCGCTCGCCGCGGGCAAGGACGAGGTCCTCACCGAGCGCGCGCGCGAGTTCATGTCGGTGGTGAGCGCCGCGCGGGCCGAGCAGAAGGGCGGCGCGCAGGCCTAGCCGTATCGAGGAAGAAGAAGAAGAACCATGAGCAGCCTTCAAAAGAGAGATGTCCCGAGCCTCATGCGCGTGCGCAGCCGCGAGGTCGTGTTCTTCACGCCCGAGCCGGGGCTCAAGCGCCGCATCCTGGCCCACAACGCGAACATGATGCTCGTCGAGCACCACATGGAGATTGGCTGGGCCGGCGCGCGCCACAGCCACCCGCACGATCAGCTGGTCTACGTCATCTCCGGACACCTCAAGTTCTCCTGCGCGGACGAGGAGTTCGAGGCGCGCGCCGGGGACAGCTTCGTCGTCCGCGGGGGCGTCGAGCACCAGGCCTGGGCGTTCGAGCCGAGCGTCGTGCTCGACGTGTTCACGCCGGCGCGTGAGGACTACATGCCCTGAGAGCGGCGAGGCGCCGCCCGCCTCGCCATTTCACCACACTCATCCTGTCTTTTCGGCGGGCGCTGTGACCGACGCAGCGCCCTGTGCGATCGAGGAACCTATGAAACGCAGAACGTTCGCGATGTCGATTCTCTTGCCCGTGGTGCTGGCCGCCTGCGGCGGGGACACCGACCCGGAGCCTGGTCCCGGCCCAGGTCCGGGCCCGGGCCCGGACGTGCCGCCCGAGATGGTGCCGTACTACGAGGCGATGAAGCGCGCGGCCACCTTCATGAGCGAGAAGGTCGCGTACAAGGGGGGGTACGTGTGGAGCTACCTCCCCGACCTCTCCCAGAGCTGGGGCGAGATGGAGGCGTTTCGCACCATGCTGTGGGTGCAGCCGCCCGGCACGCCGTCGATGGGTCACGCCTACCTGGACGCCTACCACGCGACCGGCGACGAGCTCTTCTACAAGGCCGCCGAGCAGGTGGCCCTGGCCCTGATCGAGGCCCAGCACGAGGCCGGCGGCTGGAACTACATCTACGACTTCGCGGGCGAGGAGTCGCTCAAGGACTGGTACACGAAGATCGGCCAGAACGGATGGCGGCTCGAGGAGTTCCACCACTACTACGGCAACGCGACGTTCGACGACGCCGGCACCGCCGTGGCCTCGCAGCTCCTCCTGCGCATGTACCTCGAGAAGAAGGACGAGCGGTTCCGCGGGCCGCTCGAGAAGGCGATCGGCTTCGTCACCACGGCCCAGTACCCGGGGGGCGGCTGGCCGCAGCGCTTCCCGCTGATGAGCAAGGAGGAGGGCAAGCCCGACTACACGAGCCTCGTCACCTTCAACGACGACGTGGCCGGCGAGAACATCAAGTTCCTGATCATGTGCCGCATGGCGCTCGGCCAATCTGAGCTGCTCGACAACATCGAGCGCGCCATGGACAACTTCGTCGCCATGCAGCAGCCCGCGCCGCAGCCCGCGTGGGGCCTGCAGTTCACGCTCGAGGGCGAGCCGGTGGGCGCGCGCACGTACGAGCCCACGGCGCTGACCACGCACACGACGGCCAACAACATCCAGCAGCTCCTCAATTTCTACGAGCTGACCGGGGACGAGAAGTACATCGCCCGCGTGCCCGAGGCGCTGGACTGGCTGGACAAGGTCAAGCTCACGCCGGAGCTCATCGAGCTCTTCCCCGATCGCACGCACCCCACGTACATCGAGATCGGGACCGACGTCCCGCTCTACGTCCACCGGCGCGGCTCGAACGTCGTCAACGGCGAGTATTACTTCGACAAGGACCCCGCGAAGCCGATTGGCCACTACGGGCAGGCGCGCAAGCTCGACGTCGCCGCCATGCGCAAGCGCTACGACGAGCTGAAGGCCAAATCGCCCGAGGAGCTGACGGCGGGCTCGCCCCTGAAGACCGACGAGCCGGCGGCGCTGCCGAAGTACTTCTCGCTGCGCGAGGTGTCGCTCGGCGATCTCTACGTCGGCCGCACGATGGCGACCACGCCGGTGACCGAGGCGGATGCGCAGAAGGTCGTCAGCGAGCTCAACCAGGAGGGCTACTGGCCGGTCAAGCTCACGTACATCACCAACCCCCCCATCGGCCCGGGCACCGCGGAGCCTTATCTCGAAGACACCTACGCCACGACGCACGTCGGCGACCTGAACGACACCTCGCCCTACGAGCCGAGCAAGGCGCCGGCGGGGTACCCGCCCGTGGAGGCGCCGACGGGCATCACCGTGGAGAGCTTCATCAAGAACATGGGCACCCTGATCGCCTACGTCGCGCCCGTGCAGTGAGCGCTCCCCGCGACGGCCGCCGTCGCCCCGCTGTGCCGTGCCGCCTTGGTCCGTTCCTGATGGGATGAGAAGGAACCGCAGAGGCGCAGAGGACACAGAGGGAAGAGCAGAGAGCTGAAAGTTCTCTCTCTTTCTTTCTCTCTCTGTCTCTCTTTCCTCTGTGCCCTCTGCGCCTCTGTGGTTCCATTTCTTGTCATCAGGGAACAGGAACGGGCCTGGCGAAGCGGCATTCCCCTAGCCATGGAGACATCGGAATGCGTTCTTTCCTCTTCGCCGCGCTCGGCGCCGGTTTCCTGCTCGCATCGACAGCCGCTTGCGGCGACGCCGGCGATCCCGCCGGCCAGCCCGATGGATCCTCCGGCGGGACCGGGGGCGCAGGCGCCGGCACGGTGAGCTCCGGCGGCGGCCAGACGGCCACCACCTCGGGACCGGGCGGCGGCTCGACGGCCAGCACCGGCGGGCAGGGCGGGGCCACGTCCGTCGCCTCCGGCGCCAGCACCTCGGCGGGCGCCGGCGGCATGGATCAGCCGCCCTCGGAGGACGACCTCTACGTCGCCCCCGACGGCGCGGAGGACAACCCCGGGACTCTCGACGCGCCCACCACGCTGTACAAGGCGATCACCCTGGTGCAGCCGGGCCAGACCATTTACCTGCGCGGGGGCGAGTACCTCTACGTCCCGACCGTGGAGATCGCCCACGGGAACGACGGGACGCCGGAGCAGAGGAAGCGCCTCTTCGCCTATCCCGGCGAGGAGCCCGTGCTCGAGTTCAAGGACCAGTACTACAAGAAGGGCGACCCGGCCAGCCCGCGCGGCGTCGAGCTGCACGGCAGCTACTGGCACCTCGAGGGGATCGTGATCGCCAACGCCGGCGACAACGGCCTCTTCATCTCGGGGCACCACAACGTCGTCGAGCGCTGCGTCTTCCGCCACAACCGGGACTCCGGGCTCCAGCTCGGCGGCCGGCTGGGCGAGCTGGAGACCCCGGAGGAGGAGTGGCCGTCCCACAACAAGATCATCAACTGCGACTCCTACAGCAACTTCGACCCGCCCGACGGCGGCGACGCGGACGGCTTCGCCCCCAAGCTGAACGTCGGCGAGGGGAACGAGTTCCACGGCTGCCGCGCCTGGAACAACTCGGACGACGGCTGGGACATGTTCAACCGCAACGGCAAGCCGCTGAAGCCCGTCCTCCTGGACCAGTGCTGGGCCTTCGACAACGGCTACAAGGAAGGGGGGTACATGAGCACGCCGCCTCCGGTCCCGTACATGGGCAACGGCAACGGCTTCAAGATGGGCGGGAGCAACGGCCTCGCGTCCGATCACGTGATCACCCGCTCCGTCGCGTTCGGCAACAAGGTCCGCGGCTTCGACGAGAACAACAACGTCGGCAACATCACGGTGAAGAACTGCACGGGGTGGCTGAACGGGTCCATGAACTTCGCGTTCGGCGAGGGCGGATTCCACACGTTCATCAACAACATCTCGCACGCGAGGAAATCCAGCGACGAGCCGGTCGGCACCACGGTCTCGAACGCGTTCGAGGGCGCCACCGACGCCGACTTCCTGAGCTTCGATCGCGCGCTGGCCAAGGCCCCCCGCAACCCCGACGGCAGCCTGCCGGCGACGGAGTTCCTGAGGCTCGCCCCGACGAGCCAGCTCGTCGACGCGGGCTCGACCGAGGGCCCCGCGCTCCCTTATTCCGGCGCCGCGCCCGACCTCGGCGCCTTCGAGGTCCAGTGAGCCCGGAGGAGGCCTGATCCGGGGTTTCCACGCAACGTCTTTCTTCACGCTTTCAGGAGGCAATCATGCGGCATGAGAGGTCGAATCGTTTCACCCCCTTTGCGGCGGCCCTCGTCGCGCTCTCTGGCGCTGGAGGCTGCGCGGCGTCGGGGGACGACGGCGACGCGACCGGCGCGGCCGGCGCGACGTCGTCCGGGGCCGGGACGAGCGGCGCGTCGTCGACGGCGAGCGGCGGCGCGGCGAGCGGCGGCGGCACGACCGGCGGCGGCACCGCGAGCAGCAGCGGGACCACGGGCAGCGGGGGAGGCGCGACCGGCGGCGCCGGCGGCGAAGGTGCGGGCGGCGGCGGCGGGCAGGGCGCGGGCGGCTCGGGCTCCGGCGCGGGCTCCGGCGGCGGCACGGTCGACGGCTGTCCGGCCAGCGCGCCGATCGGGTGGGCGGGCGTGAGCGGCCACGGCGTGGCCACCACGACGGGCGGCCTCGGCGGGATGACCGTCACGGCGACCACGACCGAGCAGCTCGTCGAGTACGCCGAGAGCCCCGAGCCGCTGATCATCCAGATCGCCGGCGACATCGACATCAGCGGCGTGGACATCGACGTGGCGTCGAACAAGACGTTGATCGGAGCTGGACCCGACGCGACCCTCCGGGGCCGGCTCCAGATCCGGGGGAAGTCGATCGACGCGCCGATCCAGAACGTCATCGTCCAGAACCTCAAGATCGACGCCAGCTCGACCGTCGACGACGGGATCCAGATCCACTTCGCCCACCACGTCTGGGTGGATCACGTGGAGATCTGGGACGGGCTGGACGGCAACCTCGACGTCGTCCACGGCTCGGACCTCGTGACCGTCTCGTGGTGCAAGTTCCACTACACGAGCAACGCGCCGGATCCCGCGCACCGCTTCTCGAACCTGGTCGGCCACAGCGACAACAACAGCGACGAGGACACGGGGAGGCTCCGCGTCACGTTCCACCACAACTGGTGGGCCGACGGCGTGATCGAGCGCATGCCGCGCGTCCGCTTCGGCGAGGTCCACGTCTTCAACAACTACTACTCGGCGGCCGGCAACAACTACGCCATCGGGGGCGGCCTCGAGGCCCGGCTCCGGATCGAGAACAACACCTTCGACGGGGTGAAGGATCCGCACATCTTCTACGACGGCGAGCCGACCGCGCAGATCGTGGCGAGCGGGAATGCCTATCTCGGCCTGTCGGACACCACCCGGAAGGACATGGGGCAGGGGAGCGCGTTCACCCCGCCATACACCGTCACGCTGGACCCGGCCGGCGCCTCGTTGAAGGACGTCGTGACACGGTGCGCTGGTCCGAGATAACGACGTTTGCGCACAGCGCACCTCCTCGGCGGCACAGACTCCCGTTTGCCCTGGCACCCGGCGTGCTTCGGAGTCCGGGACCACGCGATATCCCGGCGACTCGATGCCTGCGGCGCGAGGACGGGACGCGGTGGTGCAAGGAGCCGACGACGTATGAAATTGCTTCCAGTTGCCATGGCGGTGCTGAGCGTGGCTGCGGTCGGGCTCGGGTGCGGCAGCAGCCCGAGCGAGGGGGGAGAGGGCGAAGGGGCGAGCTCCGGCGGGAGCTCCGGCGGGGAGGGGGGCTCGTTCGACATCGGCGGCGAGATCGGGCCCGGCTCGAGCGGCGCGGGCAACGGCACCCCCGCGGGCGGCGGCGCGTGCGCGACGCAGACGGCGGCGGCGTCGCTCCAGCCGGTGTACCTGGCCTTCGCGTTCGACGTGTCGGGCAGCATGGGCAAGGGCGACAAGAAGTGGCACGACAAGTCGCTCAAGTGGGATCCCGTGGTCGCGGCGACCCAGCAGTTCTTCGCGGATCCCGGGTCCGAGGGGCTCACGGCCTCGCTCACGTTCTTCCCGGCCGAGGACGACAAGTGCTCGGCCGAGATCTACGCGACGCCGGACGTGCCGCTCACGCCGCTGCCCTCGCCGGCGTTCGGCGCGGCGCTCGACGCGATCGAGCCGGTGACGTCGAGCGACTGGCGCGGCGGCACGCCGACCGCGTGGGTGATGCGCGGCACGAGCGCGCTCATCGAGGCGCAGCGCCAGCAGAACCCCGGGAAATACGCGATCGTGCTCGTGACGGACGGCTACCCGCAGGGCTGCGACGAGGCCTCCGACACGATCGACGCCGTCGTCGCCGACGCCCAGGCGGCGTTCGCGGACAGCATCCCGACGTACGTCATCGGGGTCGAGAACCCGCCGATCGAGGGCGCGCCGGACACGCTCGACGACCTGCACAAGATCGCGGCCGCGGGCGGCACGGAGGGCGCCGTCCTCATCGACACCGGCGATCCCTCGCAGACCACGGCCGCGTTCAAGGCGGCCATCGACCGGATCCGCAGCGCCGCGGTCTCGTGCACGATGGCGATCCCGCTCCCCCCCGACGGGAGCAGCTTCGACAAGGAGAAGGTCCGCGTGGTCTACACGGACGGCGCGAACGCGGCCACGGAGCTCGTGTACGATCAGAGCTGCGCGACCGAGGGCGCCTGGCGCTACGACGAGCCCGCGAGCCCGACGCAGATCGTGCTCTGCGTCGACACGTGCACGGCGGTCCAGGCCGACGTGGCGGCGGAGCTGAGCGTCGACTTCACCTGCGAGAGCGTGATCGAGGTCCCCCTGTAGCCGGAGGCCGCCGCGCGAGCGCCGCGCGCCGCGCAGCGCAGCGCGCCCGACCCGCCACCGCGCCGCCGGCCCGATCCGTGTCAACCATGCGTTGACACTGTGGACACACTCAGTTGCACCTCCACCGACCCCACCTCGGCCGAGCGCGGCTCCGTCGCGCCGCGCGCCCGCAGGCGGTTTGCCGCGGCGGTGCCCGGCGCTCCCTCGCCGCCGGCCCGCCGGCCGTGCGCGCGCATGTTACCGTCCAGCAACGCTGCCGAGATGTTGTAAAACAGAGCGACGATGGAAGCGGCTCAGGAGCGCGAGCGGAGGACCCTCGATCGATACACGCTCCACGGCGTGATCGCCTCCGGGGGGATGGCGTCCGTCCACTTCGGTCGGCTCGTCGGCGCCCACGGCTTCGCGCGCACCGTCGCGATCAAGCGCCTGCACCCGCAGTTCGCGCGGGATCCCGAGTTCTCGTCGATGCTGCTCGACGAGGCGCGGCTGGCGGTGCGCATCCGCCACCCGAACGTCGTCACCACGCTCGACAGCGTCCAGGCCGACGACGAGCTCTTCGTGGTCATGGAGTACATCGCGGGCGAGTCGCTCTCGAGCCTGCTGCGCGAGGCCGGCAGGCAGGGGCAGAAGGTGCCGCAGCCGGTCGGCTCGGCCATCGTCGCCGGCGCGCTCGCGGGCCTGCACGCGGCGCACGAGGCGACGGACGAGGATGGCGCGCCGCTCCAGATCGTCCACCGCGACGTGTCGCCGCAGAACATCCTGGTCGGCGAGGACGGGATCGCGCGCGTGCTCGACTTCGGCATCGCACGCGCGGCGGTGCGGAGCCAGGTGAGCCGCGTCGGGCAGCTCAAGGGCAAGCTCAGCTATATGGCGCCGGAGCAGCTCCGCGGCGCGCCCGTGAACCGGCGCGCCGACATCTACGCGGCCTCGGTGGTCCTCTGGGAGGTGCTCACCGGGCGGCGGCTGTTCACCGGGGAGTGCGACGCGGAGATCTACGGGCGGATCCTCGAGGGCGTGGTCCAGCCGCCGAGCGCGTACGGCGACGTGCCGAAGGCGCTCGACGAGGTGGTGCTCCGGGGGCTCGAGAAGGACCCCGAGCGGCGCTACGCGACCGCGCTGGAGATGGCGGCCGCGCTGGAGGAGGCGCTTTCGCCGGCGAGCCCGCGCGCGGTCGGGGCGTGGGTCGAGGCGACGGCGGGGACGCTCCTGGAAGCGCGGGCGAAGAGCCTGGCCGCGATCGAGACGTCGCAGCGGAGCGCGGTCTCGACGCAGCGGAGCGCGGCCCCGGCGCCGTCGAGCCCCGCCGCCGTGCAGGGGGCGCTGCTGCGAGAGATCGACACGCGCCCGGCGCTGCCGGCGGGGCAGCGCGCGCGCGCGGCGCGGGTCTCGGTGACGGTCGCGACGATGACGAGGACGGTCGAGGACATGGCGCGGCCGGCGGCGTCCGCGCTCGCGACGCCGATCGCGGCGGCGGGGCCGGCGCGGCGGGTGAGCGCGCAGCTCGTCCGCGCCTCGACGCTGGCGTTCGGGGCCGCCGCGCTCCTGCTCGCGGTGGTCGCCGGCAGGGGCTGTGGCGCGCGGCCGGAGGCCGCGCTGGACGAGCGCGCCGGCGTCGGCGAGCCCTCGGCGTCGGCGAGGGTCTCGGCGCCGGAGGCCTCTGGGGCCGTCGAGGGCTCTGGGGTCGCCGAGGGCTCCGGGGCCGCGCCAGGGGCCGCAGCGGCCGCGCCAGGGGCCGCAGCGGCCGCGCCAGGGGCCGCAGCAGCCGCGCCAGGGGCCGCAGCAGCCGCGCCCGCCGCGAGCGCGTCCGCAGCGGCACCCGCGGCCTCCGCGAGCGCCCCCGCGAAGGCCGCGTCGGTCGCGCGCGCGTCCGCCACGGAGCCCGCCGCGGGGGTGCGCGCCGCGGCGCCCGCGCGCAGCGCGCGGCCGCGGTCGCGCTGCGTGCCCCCCTACTACCTGGACGCCGACGGCATCCGGCGGATCAAGCGTGAGTGTCTGTGAAGGACGGAAGCGTGTAGCCTACGCCGCGATGAAACGGGGCCTCCTCGCCGCCTTCGTCGCAGCCGTCACGCTCCTCGCGGGCTCGCGCGCCCGCGCTCAGGGCGTGGGAGAAACGTGCGCGGCCTCGTACGAGCACGCGCAGCAGCTCGTCCGCGACCGGGCCCTGCGGCGGGCCCGCGCCGAGCTCCGTCAGTGCGTGAGCTCGTGCCCGGCGACGCTCGCCCGCGACTGCCAGAGCTGGAGCGAGCAGGTCGAGCGCGACATGCCCAGCGTCGCGCTGTCGGCCACGTCCGCGGACGGCCACGCGCCGGGCCGCGTGCGCGTGCTCCTCGACGGCGCGCCGCTCGTCGAGGCGCTCCCGAAGGATCCGATCGAGCTCGACCCCGGGCGCCACACGCTGACCTTCGAGGACGCGGCGGGGACGCGCGTCGTGACCGTGGTCACGGTGTCGCCGGGCGACAAGGCGCTGCCGATCGCGGTGCGCTTCCCCGCGGCCGCTCCGCCGGCCGCGGCGCGCGGCGGCGCCGCGCCGGTGCGGCAGCGCTGGCCGCTGGTGCTTGCCGGCGTCGGCGCGGTGGCGGTCGGCGTGGGCGCGTTCCTCGGCATCAAGGGGCACGTCGACCGGAGCGAGCTCCGCAGCCGGTGCGCGCCCGGGTGTACGGCGGACGAGGTCGAGGCGATCGACACCCTCTGGAAGGCCGGCGCCATCAGCGCCGGCGCGGGGCTCGTCGTCGCGGGGGTGGGGACGGTGCTGTACTTCCAGCTCGATCCGATGATCCCCGCGGCGCCGGCCACGGGCTCCGCCCTGCTGCCGGACGGCGCTGCGATCTCGCTGCGCGGATCGTTCTGAGCGCCCGCGGGAGGCCCGCCGGCCTCGCTCGGGGCGCCGGGGGATCACTCTACGAGTCATGAGGTCGCCAGAGCGCCTCGGGTCGCGGCGACGTCCATGCCGAGGTCTGCTGTGGCACAAGGTCAAGGGGATGGGTGTGGCGGGCAAGAGGTTGCCACGGGCTGCGACCACAACATGTGGCTCAGCTACCAACCCGAAAGCCGCGACACAAGGTTATCATGGTGTCGCATTCAACGGCAAGTCTGACGCCACCCATGTAGAGCTGCGACAGCAACAAAAGAACGAGAGTATAAAATGAAGAGAGGTGCAAGAGTCGCGTCATCCTCGCGTGGTGACTCGGGCGTGGAAAGAGCTGCGAGCGACGCGCTCAAAAATATCACCGTCGCCGCAGGCCAAGGTGGCAAGGCGCTCAATCTGCGCGCTGGGCCTCTACCAGCTGCCTGAGGAGATCGGGACGCTCACCATGCTGGAGGAGCTCGACCTGTCTCGCAATGCGTTGAGACAAGTGCCGTCTTCGCTTGCGGCGCTCGGCCAGCTCTCGAAGCTGGATTTGAGCGGGAATCGACTGAAGTGGTTCCCTTCGAACCTGTGCAGGCTGACTAGCCTGCGTAGCTTGAACGTGAGCGACAATGCTATCAAAGAGGTGCCGGCCTCAATCTCCGCGCTCGTCGATCTCGAAGAGCTCGATCTCGGGTTCAACAATCTGGAACGATTGCCGAAGGAGCTCTTTGCTCTGCCGAGACTACGCAAGCTCGAGCTAAGCGGCAACCAGCTGAAGCGCTCATGGATCCTCCTGGCCACGAGGGCGAGCACGTCGAGCGCGAGGGCCGACACTCTCCCTGCGTCCACGGCGACAGCGAGACGCCGCAGCGAGCGTACTGGTCCTCGCCGCTTCCGCGGACAGTCTCACTATCCGCGAGCGCGGTCACGTAGGTCTTCAATTCGAACTCGATCGGGCTCATGTAGGCGATCCGTGAGTGCCGACGTTTCAGGTTGTAGAAGTTGTCGATACAGTCTCTGATCGAGGCGATGGCGGCCGCTTGCGTCGGGTAGCGTTCGTACTCAACCAGCTCCGCCTTCAGCGTGGCGAAGAAGCTCTCGGCCACGGCGTTGTCCCAGCAGTCGCCGGCGCGGCTAATGCTCGGGAGAGCCCATGCGCCGCACCCTGCGGTAATCGTCGCTGGCGTAGGGGCTACCGCGGTCCGAGTGGTGCACAAGCCCAGGCTCCGGGCGCCGCGTTCCCAACGCGAACGCGAGCGCGGTGAGCGCCAGGGTGCGATCGTTGGTGGCGCTCGCGGCCCAGCCGACCATGCGGCGCGAGAACAGGTCCAGGATCACGGCCAGGTACAGCCAGCTCTCGTCGGTGGGGATGTACGTTACGTCCGTCACCCAGACCTGGTTGGGCGCTTGAGCGTCGAACTGCCGCTCGATCACATTCGGGGCGATCGGGCCGTTGTGCCGCGAGTCGGTGGTGCGGCGGAAGCGCCCCTTCCTCCGGGCCGCGAGCCGCTCCGCTCGCATCAGCCGCTCGACCCGTTTCTTGCCGATATGCATGCCGCGAGCACGCAGCTCCGCGTGGATGCGCGGACTGCCGTAGCGGACCCGGCTCTTGTGGTGCACGGCCCTGACTTGCAGGCTGAGTTGAGCATCGGCGTTGGCCCGCGCCGACTCTGAACGCTTGGCCCACGCGTAGTAGCCGCTGCGCGAGACCATCAGCACCGCGCACAGCACCAGCACCGGGTAGTGCGCCTTCTCCGCGTCGATGAACTCGAACCTCACTCGTTTTCCTTCGCGAAGAAGGCCGCCGCTTTTTTAGGATCTCGCGCTCCATCTCCAGCCGCTTTACGTCGCGGCGCAGCCGCTGCAGTTCCTCTCGATCCGGCGTCCACAGCAACCCTGGCGAGCCGTGGCCCGCGTCGATGTCCGCGCGCCTGATCCAGTTGCGCCGCGCGGTCTCGGTCAGGTCGAGGTCCTTCGCCACCTGGCCGATGCTCCCGTCGCCCGCCTTCGCCAGCCGTACCGCCTCCGCCTTGAACTCGGGCGTGAACGCCCTCCTCTTTCGCCGTCCCATCCCTGCCTCCTGGTGCTGTCGGGGGTGTCGACGGAAGCGGGGGAGGACCACCCGCATCCCCGTGTCGTCGGCGCGCAGGTAGCACGCACCCAGCACGCGCTCCTGGATTCTCTTGGCCACGGGCGCGAGCACATCGAGCGCGAACACCGACCACTCGCCCAGCGTCGACGGCGAGAGCGACACGCCGCAGCGAGCGTACTGCTGCGCCTGCCGGTAGAGCGGCATCGCGTCCTCGAACTTCTCGACGCGGATGCTCGCGAGCAGCCCTGGCCCAGGACGACCCCGATCCATCACCTTCTCGCTGTCGGCCGTCGTCACTCCCTGCTCGGGGCAGCTCGGACAGACGAGCTTCTCCCTCTTCTCCTCGATGATCCGGAACTGCGCAGGGACGAACTCGGGGACCTCGCTCGTGCGATGGCCGATGCACTTCTTGTCGGCGCCGCACTGCGGGCATTTTCGCTTTTCGCTCGGCTTCGCGGACGGGCACCACGCGCGTCTCACGCGGCAGGTGTGCGGGAAGCGGCGCGCGTCCACGGCGCTCTCGCGGCGGCTTCGGCGGCTCAGGAGGTTGCGGCACCAGCCCCTGCTCCGGCTGCGGCGGAGCTTCGGCGCCGAGCTCCGAACCTGCCGTCCCCCGCGGCGCCTCCGCCCCGAGCTCAGCGAACAGCAGCATCAGCTGCTCGGTCGAGATCTTCTGGCGCTTGCGGCCGTACAGCTCGCGCAGCGCGCTCGCCAGCTTCGCCGACAGCGCCGTGTTCTTGTCGCGCAGCTGGACCAAAAGCCCGAGCACCAGCTCGATCAGCTCCGGGATCTGCCCGGCGGCCGCGAGCTGCTCGAGCTTCCGTCGTACATCCGCCAAATCGGCGGGGAGTGTTGGTTGAGACTGCGGGGGATGGGTCACGAGGCGTGCTAGATACGCAGGCCGCGCGCATCCATCAAGCCTTGCTTCGGCGCGTCGAGATTTCTCACGCCGGGTCTCCAGCGCTTGCGTCGTATGGCCAGCGACAGGTCGAGCCCTTCGAGCATCAGCGACAGCTCGGCTGCCTCGATCTCGACGTGGGTCGCGCCCTGGGGCAAGTCGCGGGCGAGGTGGAAACGGCCATGGTGCGGTCCCAAAAGAACACACGGATCTGGTCACCTCGCCGGTTCCTGAACACGAACAGATGTCCGCAGAGTGGGTCGGCTCCGAAGCCCTGCGCGACCAGCGACGACAGCCCATCAAAGCTCTTCCTCAGGTCAGCCGGCTCCGCCGCGACGTAGACGCGCACCGACGGCGGCAGCGTCAGCACGGCGTCTCCTCGGCCGCCAGCGCCAGCACGCACTCGAGCGTGGCGGGGTCGAGACCCGGACGAACGCGAACCACCCGCCCGTTGGGCAGCGCGATCTCGATCGGCTCCGCCACGACCGGCGAAACGTCAGCCACCACGTGCACCGGCAGGAAGCGCGGCGGCTCGGTCGACGACGGCGGCGAGAGCTGCGAGGCCCCGTCAGCCCGCAGCTTCCAGCGCCACCAATACAGTTGCTTGGGCTTATATCCCTCGCGCCTCGCGAACTTCTCGGCGCTCAGCCCGCTCCGCTCCCATCGCGCCACCCGCTCGGCCCACTCCACCCTCGTCGCCATCGCTTCCTCCTTCGCGATGGGAACAGGTAACCAGCGCCGCGCCGACCAGCACGATGGCGTTGGCTGGGCGGATACGCCGCGCCGGCCATCACGATGGCGTTGGCTGGGCGGATACGGCGCGGCGGCTGCGCCACGGGTTTGCCAGCGCTCGGCGAGCCCGAGGCGAAGTTCGACGTCGCTGGTTGGCGGAGCGCTAGGAACGGCGCGGTTTCGGGCGGAGCGTTTGCCGGCGCCGGCGCCATCAGCCAGAGCGTTTCCAGGGCAAGCACGCCGCGCGCTCGGCTCGACGACCTGCTGGCCGACGCGTGGGTGAGTTCGTCGCGCGCTGCTCCGGCCGCCGCAGCCGACGCGCCCTGAACGGCGCGGATCTCAGTCTCCAACGCAGGCGAAAACGCCCTCGCCGGGCGTCCTCCCGTGCCGACGCGCGCCGCGGGCCAGCGCCGCCCCGCGTCCAGCATCGTCGCCCTTGACGGGAGCCGCAAGGGGCTATGCCCATGGCGATGGGCGGGCGGCTACTCTGCATCGCCCTGCCGGGTCGAAGCAGGATCTCGTCGGACGAGTTTCGGCTATGCCCATGGCGATGGGCGGGCGGCTACTCTGCATCGCCCTGCCGGGTCGAAGCAGGATTTCGTCGGACGAGTTTCCGCAGGCCGTGAATTGAAGACGCCCTGCCGGTTCCTATGTAAGCCATTGATTCCACATCGTTTTCAGGATCGAGTAAACCAAGAAGAACCTTCTACGACCTGAGACGAGCGTGGTGCTTCGATCTTGACATTCTTGAATGTGCGTGCTCTTCATTGCATCAGGAAGCCGCGCGAAGTCATACACCCGTGCCGGAAGTGCCTTCATCGTTGCGTTCGTCATCGGAAGCGATGGCGCTGCGCGCAGCGCACAATCCACGTTTACATTGCATGTGATTCATCAATTTATGGGGACGATCATGTACGCAGCTAAAGCGACCAAGATCAGAATTGCTGGCATCGCAACGCTCGCCGTCGGCCTTGCCATCGGCGCCTCCGCGCTCGCAGATAGTCATTCTATCGCTGGATCAAACTGCAGAGTTCGGGGCTCTGGTGGCATCGCAGAAGTCAGTCCACAGGGAGTGATCTCGAACGCGGGAACTACTACGCTTTCCCTCAGCTGCCCGGTTGACCGCGGCTTCGACGGTCCAAACGGCGGGATGTTTGCAAGGGTTTACGCGCACGACCACAGTACTACTGCCAACGTTTGTTGCAGCGCATCTCTTGTAAATCCGACTGACGGCTCTACTTCTTCGGTGGTTTCCGGATGTACGTCGGGAACGGGTCTGTACCAATCGATCGGCCTCACAGTTCCGAGTGGCACTGGCTCGTCGTCGGATTATATCAATCTGCAGTGTACCGTGCCGGGCACAACTGGGGGGCTACAATCGGCCGTGATCGCCTATAAGGGTTACATGCAATAGCGTTTCTCATGGGGACGGCCACTCGTTGCCGTTCTGGCCGCCTCGGGCTGCAGGCCGGGCGCGTGCCCGTGGCACGCACGGGCGGCATCGATCGAGATGCTATCATATATGGGATTGGTCGAGCTGGGCGAAGGCGATGTGTTAGCGTTCGACCTCCGGGGGCGGCGGTGACGGGGGCCTGCACCTTACTGAACGGGCTGCGCTCGCCGGGGCCGACGGGACTGGAGGCGGGGCGGCGTCAGTCCCAGGAGTCGACGGTCAGACCGCAGCCGAGAACAAGCAGGTATTCGAGGTCAGTCTCGAGAGCCTGCTGGTTCGTGTGAAGATTGGAGCCTACAGAGCGCCACCGGTTCGTCGCATCCCATCGAAACTCTTGCACGAGTCGGTTGGCTCGGTCGCGACGTAGACACGCACCGACGGCGGCAGCGTCAGCACGACGTCTCCTCGGCGAGCGCCCGCTCTTCGCCGGCATATCGTGCCCGAGGCCGAGGAGGACTCCACCCACCTCGATTCGAGCGCTTCGAGGGGATCCATCCCCACGAGCCATCCGCGAAGAACTCGGGCAGCGTCCTCGACGGCAGCGATCATGGGGCCCCTCGCCGGCTCGCCGCCGAGCGTAGCGATCCAGATCCATGGGATCGCTGTCCGGAGATCGTCCGGCGGTTCAGCGATGTCACGCTGCAGGCTCGCGAGGACGGTCGCACGGTAGGTCGGGTCGCGAAGCGCAAGTTGATACACTTCGTGGCAGTGACCCGCGAGCCGAGCGTCCCGCGCCGCCAAAGCGTCACGTGCATCCACCACGGCTCGGAGGATACGCGAGCCCGACGCTCTCCACAAGCTCGGCAGCGCGCGTCAAGGTAGCCCTTGAGCACAGATCGCGGCCGGTGCCGCGGATGCGAGGCGGCTCAGGCGTCTGCTGAAATTCGAAAAAAAATCGATTCATGGGAAGAGGAGCGCAAGGGCGCAAGGGGAAGAGAAGGATACAATTCCGTCTCTGTCCCGTTGCGCCTCTTATGACCTTGCGATCTATCCCCTTGCGCGACGCGCGCCGCTCCAATGCCAACCCGGCAACCCGAGCAGCCGACGGATGGCATCGTGAACGACCCGTGAACGACCCGGGCCGCAGCGATCGCCGCGCGTCCCCCTGCGGCGTCGACGTGAAAGTGCGCGCCCGGATCCTGTCCTGTATGCGGAGGCTGCGCGCCTGCGCGGTGCCGCCGCCCTGCTGCTGCCTGCCGCCGTCCCTGCTGCGCCGCCCCGCAGCCCTCCTGCGCCGCCCCCGAGCTCCTCCTACACAGCCGGTGGAGTGTCCTTCGTTGCAGTTGGACGGCTCCTGCGCAGCGCCAGCCCCCTCCTGCGCGCCCCTGCCGGCTCTCGAGCGCGGGGATCGACGGCATCGCGCTCACCTCGCGGAGCTCCCCGAACCTCACCGTCCACGGCCTGAGGGCCGCCCGCCGCGCGCCTCGTCAGCCCTTGCTGCGGATGCCGTAGCGTTCCATCAGCCGGTGGACGAGCTGCCGCGAGACGCCCATCGACGCGGCGGCCCGCGCGACGTTGCCGCCGCTGTCCCGCAGCTTCATCGCGATGAACGTCCGCTCGAACTGCTCGACGACCATGTCGCGCGCCTCGCGGAGCGGCAGCGACGCGAACTGGACGACGCCCATGTCGGCGGGCCGCGGCGCCACCTTCACGATCGCCTCCTCGGCCAGGTGCGGGAAGAGCACGAGCCGCGCGACCGTGTTGCGGAGCTCGCGCACGTTGCCCGGCCAGTGGTGCCCGCGGAGCAGCTCCAGCGCGTTCGGCGGCAGATCGGCGAGCGAGCGCGGCGGCACCTGCGCCGCGAGGAAGCGCTCGACCAGGAGCGGAATGTCCTCCTTGCGCTCGCGCAGCGGCGGCACCACCGCCTCGACCACGGCGAGCCGGTAGTAGAGGTCCTCGCGGAACGACCCCGCGCCGATGCGGCCCTGGAGGTCGCGGTGCGTGGCGGCGATGACGCGGGCGTCGAACGACGTGTACGCGGCGGCGCCGATGCGGCGCACCTGCCGGGCCTCGAGGGCGCGCAGGAGCTTCGGCTGGAGATCGAGCGGGAGCTCGCCGATCTCGTCGAGGAAGAGCGTGCCGCCGCTCGCCTCCTCGAGCAGGCCGGCGCGCGCCGTCTGGGCGCCGGTGAAGGCGCCCTTCGTGTAGCCGAAGAGCTCGGCCTCGATGAGGTTGGGGGCGACGGCGCTGCAGTCGAACACGACGAAGGGGCCGCCGCTGCGCGGGCTCGCCTCGTGGATGGCGCGGGCGAGGACCTCCTTGCCCGTGCCCGACTCGCCGAGGAGGAGGATGGTCTCGGACGTGGCCGCGGCGCGCTCGAGGCGGGCGAAGAGCGCGCGCATCGGGACGCTGCTGCCGAGGGCCTCGCCGAAGCTGGCCGAGGTGGAGAGCGGGACGACGACCGGGGCGCCGCCGACGCGCACGGTGAGCGGGACGCCGCCCAGCGAGGCGATGGCGCCCGGCGTGAGGAAGCCCTCGACGATCAGGACGTCGTTGATGAACGTGCCGTTCTTGCTGCCGAGATCGGTGAGGGCGACGCCGCGCGGCGTGAACCGCAGCTGGCAGTGGCGGCGCGACACGCGGGAGTCGGGGATGACGACATCGCACTCGCCGCTCGTGCCGAGGACGAGCGGCGCGACGCCGAGCGTGGCCTCGATCGGCGGGCTCTTCTGGGGGGTGACGAGGACGCGCAGGTCCGGGAGCTCGACCGCGTCGCTTCGGAGGGTCGTGATCGTCCGGGTGGAGTCGTGCATGGAACGGGCGGCGAACGGGCAGCGAGGGGGAGGGTCAGCATCTCCGAATTCCTGGCGGATTTCCAGCGCGCGGTGCGCCCCGGGCGTCGGGCGGCCTCACCGCGGGGTATCCTCGCGGCGATGCCCGAGTTCACGCCGGCCGAGGCCAAGACCCTGTCCCAGTGCGTCACCCGCTTCACGGACGCGTTCCGCCGCGACGTGGCGGACGTGATCCGGCGGGAGTTCCGCGGCTACGAGCCGCCGGAGGTGACGGAGCTCATCGGGCAGCTGAGCCTCCTCGGGCGGCAGCTCGAGCTGCGCCAGCCGCACGTGCCGATCCACGACACGCAGGGCCCGCTGCTCAAGCGCATCCTGATCGACCTGCGGCGCGACAGCGCCACGGCGATCGAGGAGCCGCTGCAGAAGGCCGTGAACGCCGACACGATCCGGCACCTCCGGCGCGAGGTCCACGCGCTGGAGCAGCTGATGGCCGCGCCGTGGTTCGCGGCCACGCGCGCGCTCCAGGTGCCGCGGCTGACGGACTACATGTCGATCCGGCACGCCGAGGCCGTGCTGCCGGAGGCGCCGCCGCTCCGGCCGCGCGAGTACGACGAGAAGTTCCACATCCTCGAGGCGCCCGGGCTCTTCCTCCCGGATCTGGCGCACTACCGGGCGCGGTGCGCGCTGCGCGGCGCCGCGATCGCCGTGGCGTTCATCGACATCGACGACTTCAAGGCGTTCAACGTGCAGCACACCGAGACCGCGGTCGACCTGCACGTGCTGCCGCCGCTCATGGAGAGCATCGAGGCGCACGTCTTCGGGCACGGGCACGCGTACCGGTTCGGCGGCGACGAGTACATGATCACGCTGCCGAACGCGACGCGCGCGTGGGCGGTGGACTTCCTGCGCGCGCTGCAGGCGCGGCTCGCCCGCCGCCGCTACCGCCGCGTCGAGCGGGCGCCGACGATCTCCGCCGGGCTGTGCGTGGCGGACGTCGACTGCTTCCTGACGGATCGCGAGATCCAGGGGCGCGCCAACCTGGCCAAGAACCACGCGAAGGCCACGGAGAAGGGCCGCATCGCGACGTACGACGGGGAGCTGTTCCGCCCCGAGGACCTGGTGCTCGCGTGACCGCTCCCGCGAGGCCGGGCGGCGCGGGTGCGGCGGGCGAAGCGGGCGAGGCGCCCGCGGGCGCGGCGGAAGAGGCGCGCGCTGCCGCGGATGCTGGCGGAGCGCCGCCGGAGGCGCCGGGCGGGCTCGTCCTGCCGGAGCCGCTGTGGAGCGCCGTGCGCGCGGCCTACGGCGAGCCCGGGCGCGCGTACCACGACCTGGCCCACGTGCGCGAGGTGCTCTGCCGGGTGGCCGAGGTCGGCCGCGACGTCGGCTGGCGGCGGCCGCGCGAGGTGTTCCTTGCCGCGCTGTTCCACGACGCCGTGTACGCGCCCGGCCGCCACGACAACGAGGCGCGCAGCGCGGAGCTCGCGCGGCAGGCGGTCTCGCGGTGGCTGCCCGGCGAGGGGCTCGACGCGGACGCCATCGCGCGGCTCATCCTGCTCACCGCGCGCCACGGCGCGCTCGGGCCGGCGGACGTCGGCGAGGAGGAGGCCCTGTTCCTCGACTGCGACATGGCCATCCTCGGCAGCGACCCGGCGGCGTTCGACGCGTACGACCGCGCGATCGCCGCGGAGTACAGCGCCGTGCCGCCCGAGGTCTACGCCGCGGGCCGGCGGCGCTTCTTCGAGAGGCTGCTCGCCGCCGGGCACATCTTCCTCTCCGCGTACTTCCGGGACCGCCTCGAGGCGCGCGCGCGCGACAACCTGCGCCGGAGGCTCGGGGAGGCGCGCCTGGATCGGTGATCGGTGATCGTCAGGGCCGCCCCCCGCCGTGCCCTGCGCCTCAGGGCGGCGGGGTGCGGTTCGCGCGGGGGCGCGGGATGCGCGGCGCGGCCCGGAGGAGGAGCTCATCGTCGGAGAGACGAAGGCCGGGCACGTGGGGGTCGAGCTCGCCGGGCTCGAAGCGGCAGAGGTGGATCGCGTGCCAGAAGCTGCCGGCGAGGTTGCCCCCGAACTTGTATCGCCCGTCGGGCGTGAAGGCGACCCAGCCCTCGGCCAGGACGAGGAAGATGGCGAGGCAGCGCTGGGTGCCCACGTCCCAGAAGCGGACGGTGCCGTCGTCCGAGGCCGACGCCAGGGTGCGGCTGTCGGGGTGGAAGGCGACGCCCCAGACCCGGCGGACGTGCCCGTGGAGCGCGCCCAGGAGCTGGCCCGTGCTCCCCTGCCAGAGCCGGACGGTGTGGTCGTCCGAGCTCGAGGCGACCACCGCCCCGTCGGCGCTCCACGCCACGCTGTTGACCGCCGCCGTGTGTCCGCGGAGCACGCCCAGCGTCTTGCCCGTGCTCCCCTGCCAGAGCCGGACGGTGTAGTCGTCGGAGCTCGACGCGACGGTCACCCCGTCCGGGCTCCACGCCACGCTGTTGACCGGGGCGGTGTGCCCCATGAGCACGTCGATCTCCTCGCACGTCCTGCTGTGCCAGAGCCGGACCGTGTGGTCGTCCGAGCCCGAGGCCACGATCACGCCGTTCGCGCTCCACGCCACGCCCCCGACCCCGGCGGTGTGCCCCCGGAGCACGCCCAGCGGCCTGCCCGTGCTCGCGCTCCAGAGCCGCACCGTGAGGTCGTCGGCGCCCGACGCGAGGGTCACCCCGTCCGGGCTCCACGCCACGCTCCAGACCCGTCCCGTGTGCCCCCCGAGGGCGCCCAGCTCCTTGCCCGTCTTGCCCTGCCAGAGCCGCACGCTGTGGTCGTCGGACCCCGAGGCGAGGGTCACCCCGTCCGGGCTCCACGCCACGGTGTTGACCCGCCCGGCGTGCCCCTTGAGCACGGTCACCTCCTTGCCCGTCCTGCCCTGCCAGAGCCGCACCGTCTCGTCGTCCGACGCCGAGGCGACGAGCATCCCGTCCGCGCTCCAGGCCACGCCCCTGAACCCCCTGTCGTGCCCCTTGAGCACGCGCAGCGTCCTGCCCACGCTCCCTTGCCACAGGCGGATGGTCCTGTCGTCCGAGCCCGAGGCCACGATCGTCCCGTCCGGGCTCCACGCCACGCCCCGCACGCAGCGGTAATGGCCCTCGAAGACGCCCAGCGCCTTGCCCGTGTTGCCCTGCCACAGCTGCACGGAGCTGTCCGCCGAGCCCGAGGCGAGGATCCCGCCCGCGCTCCAGGCAAGGCTCCTGACGCCCGCGTCGTGGCCCTCCAGCACGGCCAGCGGCGCGCACGTGCTCCAGAGCAGGTCCCCGCCCACGTGCGAGCCCACGTTGACCTGCCAGAGCCGCACCGTCCTGTCGTCCGAGCCCGACGCGAGGATCCCGCTCGCGCTCCAGGCGACGCTCCTGACCCGGTTCTTGTGGCCCTTCAGCACGTGGAGCTCCGTCGCGTCGCGCGCGCTCCACAGCCGCACCGTCGCGTCGTCCGAGCCCGAGGCGAGCAGGTGGCCGTCGGGGCCGAAGGCCACGCTCCTCACCGCGCCCGCGTGGCCCCGCAGGAGGAGCGGCTCGGCGGTCGTATCGAGCAGCGGAAACACCGCCACGACCCCGTGGAGCAGACCGGCGGCGATGGCGCTGCCGTCGGGGCCGAAGGTCACGCTGAGGACCGCGCCGCCCGGGCTGGGCAGCACGCGGGCCACCTCGCCGGCGGTCGACCGCCACAGGCGCACCGTCCTGTCGTCCGAGCCCGAGGCGAGCGTCTGTCCGTCGGGGCTCCACGCGAGGCTGTTGATCTCCCGGGTATGGCCGCGCAAGACGCGCAGCGCCGCGCCCGTGCCCGCGTCCCAGAGCCACACGGTGCCGTCGGTGTGGCCGGAGGCGAGCAGGTCGCCGTCAGGGCTGAACGCCACGGCGAGCACGCCGGCGCTGAGCATCCACATGGGCGCCACCCCCTCGACCGTCCGCGCCGCGCCCCCCGCCTCGCGCTCCGCCAGCGGGGGCAGCTTCGCCCCGATGAGCTTCGCGCCGAGCAGCCGCGCCCCGGTCAGCGTCGCGCCCGTCAGGTCCGCGTCCGTGAGCCGCGCCCACGAGAGGTCCGCGCCCGTCAGGTCGGCCCCGGCGAGCACCGCGCCGCGCAGGTCCGCGCGCCGCAGCGTCGCCCCGCCGAGCCGCGCGCCCCGCAGATCGGCCCGCACCAGCGTCGCGCCCGAGAGGTTCGCCCGCCGGAAGTTGACCTCGTGCAGGTCCTGCTCGGAGAAGTCCTGCCCGCGCAGATCCTCGTCCTCGAAGTCCCACACCGCGTCGACCTGGGAGACCTCGTCCCGCGGCGCCTCCGACCGCAGCCGCCGCTCCACGTGCAGCCGCTGCTCCACCCGCAGCGCGTTCTTGCCGGAGACCTCGTGCCCGGGCGCCCTCAGCTTCCCCGCGGCCCACCGCGCGGCCGCCTCGTGCCCGGCCCGCGCGATGAAGAAATCGGCCATCAGGTCGCTCATCTCGCGCTGCCCGAGCACCGGCGCGTCGCCGGACGCCTTCACCTCCACGGCCGCCGCGTCCGCGACGAGCCACTCCATCACCGACTGGTGCAGGAACGAGAAGCTGCCCGCCTCGTCCCGGACCAGCAGCGACCGCGACCCGAGCTGGTGCCGGACCTGCCCCTCCTCCGCCGGCTTGCGCTTCGGATCGAGCGCCTGCGCCGCCGCGATGAGCTCGCGCGGGATCTCCTCGATGCCCACGCCCCGCTCGACCTTCGGCCAGAGCATCAGCGCCAGGTCGGTGACCGCCTTCCAGAGCTGCGCCTCGCTCAGCGCCGGGTCCTCCGCGGTGTCCGTCGCCAGCTTCACCTCGCCGAGGAGCCAGCGCCGCAGGAGGAGCTCGTACAGCGCCGCCGACGTGATCCGGCCCGCCTGCGCCCTCGCGTCCGTGAGCTCTTGCTCGTCGATCTCCGCGATGAAGCTCAGCATCCGCGGGTTCGCCGAGAGCCCGAGGAGATCCTCCACGTGCCGCAGCAGCTCGAAGCGCGCCCTCGCCTCGTCCTCCTTGCCGAGGAGCTTCACGAGGAAGCGCTGGATCTGGCGCTCCCCGAACGGCTCCAGCTTGAACAGCCGCGCGTGCCCGGTCTGCTCGGCGCGGGTCGTCAGCTCCTTGTTCGCCTCGCGGTCGGTGAGAAAATGCCCCGTCCGGCTGGTGACCACCACCTTGGCCCGCTCCGACGCGGCCTCCAGCACCGTGCCGAAGTGCTCGAGCACCCGGTCGTAGCTCACCCGGAACGCGAGCTCGTCGAAGCCGTCGAAGAGGAGGATCACGCGCCCCTCGGCGAGCAGGTACCGGAAGCCGTCGAGGTCGATCTTGCCGAGCCCCGCCGCGGCGAAGTGCTGCGCCAGGAGCTCGTTGAGCGACCGCCGCTTCTCGAGCGCGCGCATCTCCACCAGCACCGGCGTGCGCCCGCCGGCGGCGGTCAGCCGGCGGCAGAGCTCCCGCATCAGGAACGTCTTGCCCGTCCCGAAGTCGCCGAGCACGAGCAGGAGCCGGCCGTGCTCGGAGTCGAGCACGGAGAGGATCTGCTGCAGCACGTCCTCGGTGGCCTCCCAGGGCGCGCGGCCGAGCCGGTGCTTCGCGTGCTGCTCCACGTAGAGCGCCGACGGGTAGCGCTCGTCGGCGTCGACGCGGGCGAGCTGCCGCTCGGCGTACCGCGACAGGTCGAGCAGGCGCTGGTACTCGCCGAGGCTCGTGAGCTCGATCCCGCGCGCCCGCGCCGCGTGGGCGAGCGCCTCCGGGGCGCGCTCTCCCACGTGGACCAGCCGGCCCTGCACCCACGGGTTCTCCGCGCGGTAGGCGTGGAGGATGCCGCCGAAGATCTCGAGCGCCTTGTCGTCGAGCGGCTTGTCCGCGATCCCGAGCGGGAAGCGCCACGGGCTCCCTTCCTTGGGGCGCGAGACCTCCAGCAGGCCCGCGAGCGGCGCCGGCGGCTGCAGCTCGACGATGCTCGCGCCCTCCTCGCGCAGCCGGCAGACCCGCTCCACCCGCCCGACGAGCTCGCCCCGCGGCCGCTCGCGCCTGTCGACGGGCGCGCGGTGCACCGAGCTCGCGTCGTCGTCCTCGCGCGCCTTCACCGGCTGCGGCCGCGGCCGGAGCTGCCGCCGCAGGAACGCCAGCAGGAGCTCCGCCGAGGCGCGGCACGCAAACTCGCGGAAGCTATCGTCTTTTTCGTGATCGGCGTGGTCCGACACCGCCTTGGCGATGATCGAGCGCAGCCCCTCGCGCTCGGCGACGAGGCCGAGCGCCGCGGCCTCCATCTCCACCCCGAGCGTCCTTCGCACCGCTCGCCGGAGGCGATCGAAGAGCCCGGGGTGCTCCTGCACCGAGTGACCGGTCGCGATCGGGCCGACGTGCACGCGGAACGGCTCGACCGCCGGCGCCTCGTCCGGGTGGACGTTGCGGTCGCGCACCACCCAGGCGCGCCCGGCGTCGGTCAGCGTGTAGGCGCCGCGCGCCTCGTCGAGCCGGATGAGGCCGCGCGGGTTCAGGTCGCCCTGCTCGAGCTCCTGCACGATCTCGCTCCACCGCGGGCAGCGGGCCTGGCGCTCCGGGTGGTCGAGCGGCGCGGGGCCGCCCCGCCGCTCGTGCGCGTCGAGCGCGCGCAGCAGCCAGCGCCGCTGCGCGGCCTTGGGGACCGGGCGATCGCGCTGGAGCGGCGCCGCCCCGAGGGCGAACTCGCGCGCGAAGAACGCCGCGTCGTGCCGCCACGTGGCCTCGAGGTTGTAGGTGGTGATGTCCTGCCAGAAGCGCTCGCTGGCCGCGCCGGCGACGAGCTTGCCGTGGTCGTAGATGTACACGCGATCGGCCACGATCACGTCGCCCAGGGACACCTCCCTCCGGTCGCCGGCGCAGATGCCGCACATGGCCAGCGTCTCTGGCTTCAGATCGTCGAGGAGCTGCTGGACGCGCGCCGCCGCCGCGGTCCCGCCCATCTCGCCGATCCACGCGGCCGCGACGACCAGCGTCTCCCCGCGCTCGTTCGGGATCCTGGCCACGTGGTAGCGGAACCCGGGCCTGTCGCGCCGCTCCTCCCAGGCGGCGCGCGGCCCCGCGCCCTGGCCCGCGAGCCCGCCGCTCGGCCAGGGCTCGTCGCGCGCCGCGGCCCCTGCTGCCAGCACCGCTTCCAGCTCCTCCTGGAGCGCCGTCACGATCAGCACGTCGGGATGAACCGCGCTCGAGCGTGTCATCCAACGACAATTACGCGATTCTCCTGATCGCGGGTAGGGTGGCTCACCGCGCGTCGAGGCCGGCGCCGAGCGTGAGATGGCGGGCGCGCGCCGGAGGCGGACTGGGCGGTGGCTGCCCTGGCGAGGGGCTCGACGGGAGCCCCTCGCGCGGCGCTCAGGCCCGGGGACGTCGGCGGCGCGCGCCGGGCAATCCCATCGAGGCGCCGGGAGGCGGTGAGATCGGGGCGAGCGGCGCCGGTCGGGCGGTCACCCGCTCTCGATCACCAGCTCTTGATGTCGCTCTTGCTCACGCGGCACGTGGCGGTGTTCCACTGGCTCGCGCCGCCGTGGAGCTTCTCCGACTCGCCCATGTGGTCGGTGACGGCCCGGTACTCCTGGCAGATCTTCGGCTTGTCGTCCTCCTCGTCGTATCCCCCCTTGACGTAGAGGTTCGTGATCGTGACCGTGTCCCCGTAGTTCTGGTTCGCGCCCGCGACCGTCGTCTTGACCTTGTCCACCCGGACGTTGTCGATGATCAGGTTGCGCGGGCCGCCGTTGGCGGTGCAGTCGCCGCACGAGCGCCAGAGCTTCCCGAAATCGGCGATGTACGAGTTCGTGACGATGGTCGTGGAGCCGCCCTTGGCGTTGTGCTGGAAGATCTTGTCGGCGGAGTGCAGGGCGATCGAGCTGTTGATGCGCATCGTCGCGCCGTCCTTGCTGTTGGTCGCGGCGTCCTCGCAGACGTCCTCCCAGTAGACGTGATCGAGGGTGCAGTCGCCCTTGCAGACGATGCCGTTGCCGCCGGGGAGGCCGCCCGCGATGATGAGGTTCTTCACGGTGACCCCGTCCTCGACCTCGAACACCGTCTTCTGGCCCTCGCCGTCGTCGCAATCGGCGGTGTTGTTCACGCCGATCTTCTGGTTGTTGAAGTCGTAGACGTCCTGCCCGCCGTTGGCCGCGTTCTTCAGCACCGTCGTCTCGGTCCTGATCTCGCCGTCGCCGTTCGTGGGCGTCGGGATCTCCATCGGGAGCTCGTCGCCGAGCGGCTCCTCGCCGCCGGTGCCGCCGGTGCCGCTGCTCGTGGTGCTCGCGGCCGTGCTGCTCGCCGACGTCGTGCTCGCCGACGTCGTGCTCGCGGCCGTGGTGCTCGCCGACGTGGTGCTCGCGGCCGTGCTGCTCGAGCTGCCGCCGCCGCCGCTCCCCGTGGTCGTGCTCCCGCCGCTGGCGACGGCGCTGCTGCTCGAGCTGCTGCCCCCTTCGCCGTCGTCCGGCGTCGCCGCGTCGTCCGAACAGCCGAGCTGGGAGGCGCCGGCGGCGCCGAGCACGAGCAGCAAAGTGAAAGCTGACTTCAATCCGAATCTCATCTCGCTACCTCTCTTTTGGATTCACGATGGACGACCCGCGCCGGGAGCGCTCGGTCTACGGGAATGCAAGCGGCGATCCAGCGGGCGCCACGGGGCGCCGGGCTGCCGCGCGGACGTGGGTGCGGCGTCCGTGTCAACGCCAGGTCGACACCGGTTGACGAGCGCGGTTGACGCGCCGGCGCTCCGCGCGCGGGCGGAGCGCGCTCTCGCCGCACGGAACGCCGGTCCGCGGGGCGCCGCCGGGGCGCGCGCATCGGCCGGGTTCGTGCACGAGGGCTCCGCGCCATGAACGACCATCAAACCATGAACCGACGACGACCCAACCATCCTCTGGCCACGAGCGCGCTGGTCGCGCTCGCGGTGGCGCTCACCGCGTGCGGCGACGACAGCGGCGGAGGCGGCAGCGGGGGCGCGGGCGGCGCGAGCGCCAGCAGCGGAGCGGGCAGCGCCACGAGCGGCAGCGGCGGCGGCAGCGCGTCGAGCGCCACGAGCGGTGGGGGCGCGACGAGCGCGAGCAGCGGCAGCGCGGGCGGCGCCGGCGGCGGCAGCGCGTCGAGCGCGAGCAGCAGCGCGAGCGGCGCGGGCGGCTCGGGCTCGTGCCCGGGGCCCCTGGAGTTCGATGACAACGACCCGTGCACGTTCACCGGGATGTGCCCCTCGGCGTGCGGCATCGAGGAGCTCGGCGCGCGCACCTGCGCCTGCTCGGACGGCGTCGCCGACTGCGAGCCGTGCCTGCCGCCCGATCCGGCGCAGTACCCCATCAACCCGGTCGCGGTCGACTGCAGCGCCGTGGGCGGCGACGGCAGCGCGGCGTCGATCCGGAACAGCCCCTGTACCGCGGCGGAGGAGGGGACGTCGTGCATCGGCGACGAGTCCGGCAGCCCCAGGGGCTGTGTCTGCTGGGATCTCGGCGCCGGCTTTCAGTGGGAGTGCGGCTCGGTCAACAAGTGGTTTGACAAGTAGTCGCGGGCAGGCGCGGATGATCGCTTGATCGAGGGCGGAGCTCCGCGGCGCGGAGCTCCGGGGGAGGGAGCCCCCGGGCGACGACGGTCTCCTCGATCGGATTCCGTGCGCCGGATCCGCGAGCCGGCCGAGCGAAGCGCCCGACCGGCTCGCGCTCGGCGGCTCAGTAGATCGGGTCGTCCTTGCAGCCGAAGATCACCTTGACCGCGCCGGCGCCGGTGCTCGCCACCTGCTCGCACGCTGCGCCGTAAAGCTGGATGGTCGTCATGTCGGGCCCCGTGTAATTCCAGCCGTTCATGCCCGTGGCGTCGTGCATGACCGCCTGATCCCCGACGAACACGCCCACGTGGTCCGGGTTCGGCGGGGGCGCGCTCAGCGGGAACAGGCAGGTCGAGATCTGTCCCGTGATCGTCAGCAGCGACGTCACGAGCTCGTCCTTCGTGGCCGCGAGGTAGAACTTGGGCGCGAGCGGATCCGGGTCCTTCCGCGGTTCGAGCCCCGCGACGGCGAGGCCGTTGAGCGCCTTGACCTTGCTCTCCTGCGACGCGATCCCGACCACGAACGTATGAAAGCCCGCGGCGGCGGCGTTCGTCACCGCCTGCACCGCGAACTCGTCCGAGTCGCTCTTGGGGCACGACGGGTCGCCGTCCGTCGCGAGCAGGATGTACTTCGGGTCGTCGTTCTGGATCGTCTGCAGGTACTCGACCGCCTTGTTGATGGCGTCGCCCGTCGGCGTGCCGTCCCCCTCGGGGGTCGTGCTCGAGATCGCCTGATTCACCGTGGGCGCGTTGTTGCCCGCGATCGGGATCAGGATATCGTCCGGGAAGCTCTCCTCGGTGCAGGTGCCGGTCCGGTCCCCCTGCGGGAACACCTTCAGGCCCCAGGAGGCCGCCTCGTTCGTCGCCGCGATCACCTCCTGCAAGGCGGGCACGACGATGTCCCATTTCGTCGGCGTGCCCTCGTCCCCGCTCGGATCGTCCTGCATCGACGCGGAGCGGTCGAGGACCAGGAGGAGGCTGGCCGGCCTGCGCTCGACATTGAAGTTCTGCCGACCGCAGTCCACGCTCTCGCCGGGGTCTGCGTCGGGGTCGAGGTCTCCCGGAACGCCGCCCGGGTCGTCCGTCCCGTCGCCGTACCCGGGATCGACGGAGCCCGGCTCGCCCGAGCTCGGCTCGCCGCTGCTGTTGCCGCCGGTGCTGTCGTCGCTTTCGTTGCCCGACGCACAGCCGGATAGCGCTGCCACTACGACGACGGAATAGATCGATGATCTTCTCAGCATGGTGCCTCCTGGTCGCGGAATCCTGGTGACGTCACCGCGCGAGCACCGCGAGGCCGCTGCTCGTGAGGAGCGGCGGCCTCGCGCACGGGGCGCGGCGACGGCGCGGGCGACGCCCGCTATTCGAGCTCGTCGGCGAGGCGCTCGAGCCAGCCCTCGACGTCCTCGGTCGGGACGACCAGCGGCCGCGTGGTCGGCTCTGCCGTCGGGTAGCCCCCCACCTCATCCTGGCTGTTCACGAGCCTGCCGCCGCCGGAAACGAAGTCTTCGATGATGCGCAGGTCGACCTCATCGCGGTCCCTGGGGCGCGCGCCCGCGTGCGCGAGCACCGTGTCGACGACCGACGCCGCGGGGAGCGCGACGAGGCCGTCGGGCCACACGGGCTTCTCGGGGAGGATGACGATCTCCGGGGAGACGAGCGGCGCCGGTTCACCGCTCGCATCGACGACGATGTTGTCCTCCAGGTACGCCGAGCCCATCGAGTTGGTGCCCACCATCGGGAGCCCTGGCAACGTGTCCACGCCGTGCTGCATGTAGTTGCCGACGATGCTGACCCTGGGAGGCTCCGGCGTGATGCCCGAGCTCTCCCACTCCCTGACGACGGGGCCCAGCCGCATCGCCCATTTCCCGGGGTTGTAGACGACGTTGTTCACGATCGCCCCGGTCGCGAACCCTTTGAACCAGGGGTTTCTCTCGTAGTTGTGGGCGTAGAGATTGCCGACGACGGTGACATCGGTGCAGTAGTCGTGCACGAGGGTGCCCATGGAGTGTGCGCCCTTCGCGTGCACGGATTCGTGGAGCCCTTCGGCGATGATGTTGTTGCTGAGGACGACGCGGTGCGATGTGCCGGCTGGGCCGTCGAAGCGGGGGCCCGAGACGGACAGGTTCTCGTCGACGCCCCACGCCACCGAGCAATGGTCGATCACGATGTCGTACGCGGAAGGGCCGTCGGTCGTGACGTCGGGCTCGAACCCGGACGCCGGCGCGGCGCCGGCGTCGCCCATGCGGAAGCGGAGGTGCTGGATCCGCACGTCGTGCGTGCTGATCCTCATCCCGCCGCGGATCAGCGTGATGCCCGGCGAGGGCGCGGTCTGGCCGGCGATCGTGACGAACGGATCGGTGATGTTGAGTCGGGCCTTGTTCAGGTCGATGATCCCGCCGACCTCGAACACGATGATGCGTCGGCCCGGCGTCTCGATCGCCTCGCGCAGCGACCCTGGGCCGTCCGCGTCGAGGGTCGTCACCTTGATCACCGCGCCCACGTCCTCGACGGGCCCCGAGCCGCCTGCGCCGCCGGAGCCGACGGTGGCCGGGCCGCCTGCGCCTGCAGCGCCGCCGGAGCCGACAGTGGCCGAGCCGCCTGCGCCTGCAGCGCCGCCGGAGCCGACAGTGGCCGAGCCGCCTGCGCCGCCCGAGCCGACAGTGGCCGAGCCGCCTGACCCGCCCGAGCCGCCTGACCCGCCCGCGCCGCCCGGACCGGCGGCCGCGGAGCTGCTGCCGCCGCCCGAGCCGCCGGCGCCGCCCGAGCCGACTGTGGTTGAGCCGCCGAGGCCGCCGGCCGAGCCGCTGGTCGCCGCGCCTCCCGCGGGATCGGTCGAGCAGGCCGCGAACATCATGAGCATCGCCAGGGCGGCCGCGTCGGACGCCCGGCGAGCGCGGAGGAATCGAATGTGCACTGGTCTCTCCGTTGTTGAGGCGGGCCCAGCTCCGAGGGCCCGCCTTTGCAGGGAAGCTTCAAAGCCCGATCTTGCCCACGCCCGCGCCGGCCATCACGATCGCCGGGACATCCGCGCTGCTGTCCACGGTGTAGTCGTAGTAGGTGCTCGGCTCGACCACCGGGCCAGCCACCTCGATCTCGTGATTGCAATCGACGAGGGTGTTGTCCCGAGCGACCATGCGGCCAGGGTTGTTGTCCTCGAAGATCACCCGCCCGGGGTTGTTGACGCTGAAGAAGTAGTTGCCCTCGGCGACCACCCCGGCGTTCCAGGTGGACGCGATGCCATAGCTGTTGTCGTTGTAATAGTTGTTGTAGACGTGCACGGGCTCGCCGAAGCGGACCCGCGGGTTGCGTTGATCCGAGCGATCGAAGAAATTGTGGTGATAGGTGACCCGGAGCCGGCCGACGTCCTGAGGGGCGCCGAGCTCGTCGTGCCCGAGGAGGCAGGTCTTCGTGTGGTCGTAAAAGTGGTTCCACGACACGGTGATGAGGTCCGAGCCCCGCTTGATGTCGAGCGCGCCGTCGCCCCCGTCCGAGAGATCGCAGTGATCGATCCAGATGTGGTGAGAGAACATCTGGATATTGATGAGATCGTCCGAGGCCCCGGTGATCTTGAGGTTGCGGATGATGATGTTGTGGACCGCGTCCGGCGGAGGGGAGGTGATGGCGTCGTCCACCGGCAGGCCGATCTTGAGGCCGCCGCCGGTGAGCGTCGCGTCCGCGCCGAGGCCGAGGATCGTCTTGTGGGACGTCACGTCGTGCATGCCGTCGGTGGCGCCGGTGGGCAGCGCGATCGTCCCGGAGACCTGGATGACGTACGGCCCAGGGCGCGCGATGTAATCGAGGAGCTCCTCGGTCGTGCTGACCGTGACGACCGGGCCGCCCGCGCCGCCCGTGGTCGTCCTGACGCCATAGCCGTCCACGCTCGCGAACCCGTCCGGCCCGTCCCCGGGCCCCTGCGGCGCGCCGCCGGCCCCGCCGTGGCCGCTCGAGGTCGCGCCGCCACCCTGGCCGCCCGCTCCGGTGCCAGCGCCACCGCCGCTGCCGGCGCCCCCGCCGCCCGCGCCCGAAGCGCTGCCGTGGCCGACCGAGGTTGCGCCGCCGCCCTGTCCGCTCGTGCTGCCCGGAGCGCCGCCTCCCGTGCCGCCTTGTCCGGCCGCGTCCTCGCTCGGCCCGGGCGAGCTCGCCGCGCCGGAGCAGCCGACCACGACCGCGCAACCCAGGAGGACCAACGAGAGAACAGCGCCTTTCATGAACCCATCCCTTTCGAATCGTGATGGGGCGACAAGCAATGTCGGTGCCGCCCTCTCCGAGCCGCCCGCCGACGGGCATTCCGGCCCGATGGAAGCCGCGCCGCGCTCGCGGCGCCAAAGCGCTTGTCGCAGCGCGCCGTGAGCTCGTCGAGTCAACCGCGGGTTGACGTGCTTGACGGCGCCGACGCCCGCCACGTCAACCGCGCGTTGACCAGCAGCCATCGGCGGGAGCTTCGCCAGCGCCTCATCGACAGCCGCTCACGTCAGCGCCGGCCATCTCGGCCACTCCCGCGGAAAAATTCTGAAACGAACCGCGCCCGTGCGGGCGCGGCGGCGAACGGCACAACGGTTGCGTGTGCGTTTCGCGCTGCGCGTCGCGCAGGACTGACGAGGCGCGCCGCGGGAGCCCGGATGAGGCGCCGCCGGCGAGCGCCATCCATCGATGATCCGACGTCCGCTGCCTCGACGACGGAGAACACGATGACGCCAGCATCCCCGTCGAGGCAGAGGTGAAGCTGAAGGATGATCTCAAGGAGCGAGTCAGGTGGGACTCTCGTGTTCCCGTTCGCGCTGCTGGCGCTCGGCCTCTGTGCGTGCGGCGGCGACGAAGCCACCCCACGAGCGGCGGACGGCGCCGGCGGCTCCGGGGGCGCGCCCCCGGCCAGCAGCAGCGCGACGGCCAGCAGCGGCGCCACGGCCGGCAGCGGCGCGACGGCCAGCAGCAGCGCGACGACGGGCAGCGGCGCCACCGCCTCCAGCGCGGCGAGCGGCACGTCGAGCGCGTCGACCGGCGGTGATCCCCCGACGGATCCGCCGCCGCCCGCGCCCGAGGACGGCCCCGTCGGGTTCGCGTCGCTGAACGGCGGGACGACCGGCGGCGAAGGCGGCATGGTGGTGACGGTCTCGGACGCGGCGTCGCTCCTGGAGGCGATGGCGGGCACCGAGCCGCGCGTCATCCAGATCTCCGGGACCATCGAGCTGTCCGGCATGAACGACGTGGGCTCGAACAAGACCATCGTCGGCCTCGGCGCCGACGCGACGATCGTCGGCGGCGGGCTGTACCTGTACCGGGAGAAGAACGTCATCATCCGGAACATCACGTTTCAGGACGCGAACGAGGACGCCATCGGCATCACCACCGAGACCACGAACGTCTGGATCGATCACTGTACGTTCATGAACGCGGCCGACGGCCTGATCGATATCGTCCGGGAGTCGTCGTACGTGACCTTGTCGTGGAACGTCTTCAGGAACCACCACAAGACGATCCTCATCGGCCACTCCGACGCGGCCTCGTCGGACGCCGGCTTCCTCAAGGTCACCCTCCACCACAACTGGTTCGACGGGACCCAGACCCGGCACCCGAGCGTCCGCTTCGGCCAGGTGCACGTGTTCAATAACTATTATCTCGACAACCTCTCCTACGGGGTCGCGTCGCGCATGGAGGCCGATGTCGTCGTGGAGGGCAACTACTTCTTGAACACGTGGTTCCCGTGCCGCGCGGGGTATGCGGACTCCGAGCCGGGGGACATCGTCGAACGCGACAACATCATCGAGACCAACATGCCGCCTCCGCCGTCCGAGGACCCGAACGATCCCCCGCCTCCCGCGACGCCGGTCTGCGAGACGCGCGGCGCGGCGTTCGATCCTGCCGCGGCGTACTCCTACGCCGCGGACCCGGCGGAGGACGTCCCGGCGCTGGTCATGCGCTACGCGGGGGCCGGCCGGATCTGAGGCCGCGAGAGGAGGAACCTTGAAGAGCAGGACATCATGCTTGGCGGCGCTGGCGCTCGGGTGCGCCGCGCTCGCGACGGGCTGCAGCGCCAGCGCCGGGGCAGGGGACACGGCCTCGAGCGGAGGCGGCGGCGGCGCGCCCGCGCCGGGCCAGGGCGGCGGGCCCGCCGCGGGGTCGACGGGGGCGGCGTGGGGCGGCGCGAGCGGCGCCCAGAGCGCCTCGGCATCCTCGGCGTCCGGCGGCGGCGCGAGCGCGGCCTCGTCGGGCGCCGGCGCGAGCGCGACAACGTCGTCGTCCACGGGCGGCGGCCCCGCCGACGCGTCGCTGATCGGCTTCGCGGCCGTGAGCGCCGACGGCCTGGCCACGACGACGGGCGGCTCCGGCGGCGAGGTCGTCACGGTGACGACGTACGCCGAGCTGGTCGCCGCGCTCGGCGACGACGCGCCGAGGGTCATCCGGATCTCGGGGACGATCGTGGGCGGCGGCGCGCCGATGCTGCGCGTGCGCTCCAACAAGACCCTCATCGGCGTGGGCGCGGACGCGACCATCGACGGGTTCGGCTTCGACGTGAGCGGCTGGACGGAGGAGCTCGCGGCCAGCGCGGGCGAGACCTGCACGGCCGCCACGCCGGAGGGCTACACGCCGGTATCGAACGTCATCATCCGGAACCTCACGTTCGTGAACTCGGCGGACGACTCCATCAACGTCCCGTGCTTCTCGCACCACGTGTGGATCGATCACAACACGTTCGAGCGCAGCCACGACGGGTCCGTCGACGTGAAGCGCGGCTCGGACTGGGTCACGGTCTCGTGGAACCACTTCCACGAGACGGTCAAGACCATGCTGCTCGGCCACGACGACGACAACGGCGCGCAGGACACGGGCAGATTGCACGTGACGTATCACCACAACTGGTTCGATCACGGCGACCAGCGCCACCCCCGCGTCCGCTTCGGGCACGCCCACGTGTTCAACAACTTCGCCGTCGGGCTCGGCGACTACATGATCGGCAAGGGCGTGGGCTGCTCCATCTACGCCGACGGGAACTACCTCCAGGACGCCGAGGCCGCCACGGACGATTACGGCGGCTCCGATCTCACGTGGACCGACACCAACGTGGTGATCAACACGGATCCCGCCAGCGCGAACGGGCAGGGGTTCGACCCGTCGATGTTTTATGCATGGACCCCCGATCCCGCCGAGGAGATCCCCACGCTCGTCCCGGCCGGCGCCGGCGCCGGGGTGCTGACCGGCGACGAGCACTGATCCGGACTCACCCCTTCCAGCCGGGCGGCGGCTTGGCGAAGCCGGTCTCGGCGGGGAACGGGCTGGCCGTCTCGCGCTGGTAGAGCCCGTCCACGTCGATCCCGAGCGCCCGCAGCCCCTCGCGCTGCTCGTAGCGGATCACCAGCACGGCGGCGGGCTTCGGCGTCGCCCGGTCGAACTGCGTCGACGAGATGCGGGACTCGCGCCGCTCCCCGAAGCTCGTGCCGAGCCCCTGCGGCGCGGCGGGCGCCGGGCCGTACCCCCCCGGCGCCGGCGCCGGCGGGGCAGCGGGCGCCGGGGCCCGCGGGCGCATCGCCGCGGGGGGCGGCGCGCCGCCCGGCGGCCCGCCGAACGCCGGCGGGGGCGGTGTGAACGGAGGCGGCGGGGGAGGCGGCGGCGGCGCGAGCTCCTCGAACACCGCCAGGCCGATGACGCCCACGTTGCGGGGCTTGCCGATCTTCGCGGCGTACGACTGCTCGATGCTCCCGAACCGGAACGTCGCGACCTCGGTCTGGCTGATGCGGAACCCGGTGAAATCGAACGCGTCGTGAGCCCGGATCACGATGCCGCGCAGGTCGAACGAGGCGTCCTTGCCGCTCTGCACGTCGAGCCCGTCGACCGAGGGCACGACCTCCACGCGCCCGCCGGTCAGGTTCCGCACGCGCAGCGCGTAGCGCTGGCCCGACCGCCCCTCGACGTACGTCGTGTCGCGCTGAACGTACTCCCGCGCCGGCGCGAGCGCGCCGTTCTCCTCGACGAGCAGCTCCACCTCGACGATCCCCTTCAGATCCCGCATCGCGATGCCCCTCTCCTCGCGCCGCCGCGCTGTCCAGCGCGGCGGCGATGATCCGGGAAATACGTGACCTGCCCGTGGCGCGCGTGTCAAGGCGATCGGTCGGCTGCTCGGCCTGGCCAGCACCGAAAGGCCAGCAAGCCCGCTACCGGGTGCCTCAGTCGACGATGCGCGCGAGCCGGAGGAGCTGTGGATCGAAGCGCAGGCCGACGGAGTTAGCGTACTTCACATTGAGCAAGAGCTCGGGTTTGGTGCCGGCCAGCCCCACGGAGACGGCGCAGCCGCGCTTGACGTCATCCCCGTCGCCGCACACGACGATGCGGACGACGGAGCCCTCGCGCGCTGGAATCTCGGGGATGATCGAGGACAGGCCGCGCGCCACGTAGACCACCTCGGCCCCGCTCATGCGCAGCGCCTCCTGCAGCTGGGCCTTGGAGCCGTACGTCACGCGCACCGCGGTGGCCGTCCGCCTGGCCACGGAGGTCCTGGCCGCCAGGCTCGAGAGCACGGCCGTCATCGCGTTCGCGTCCTCCGCGCTCTCGCCCGACGCGTCGCCGACGATCGCGAACACGGCTGCGCCCGTCCTGCTGGCGAACCCGCTCTCGTAGCCGATCGACCGCAGGAGGATGGCGCCGCGCAGCTCGTGCGGAACGGCAGGCGCAGAGAGCTCCTCGCTGCTGGACGTCGTGAGGATCGCGATCGCCGTCAACATCCGGACTGAAGATCTCGAAGACATCGTGCCTCTCTATCAGCGTTGAGCGAGCCGCCTCACGATGACCGGCAAGCGGTGCAGGTTGCGCTTCGAGATGACGGCGTCCGCCTGGGCTTCCATCTGCAGGCGCTCGAGCTCCTGCTCGGAGTGCCCGGACATCAGGATGACGCTGAGGTGCCCGAGCCGCGGGTTCTTCCGGAACAGGGTGAGCAGCCAGTCTCCCCGGAGGGTGGGCATGAAGACATCGACGATGACGACGCGCGCCTGATGTCGCACGATCGCCTGCGTCGCTCCGATGGGAGACGGCAGCGCGACGACCTGCCAGCCTGCGTCCCGCAGGATGCGGGACACCTCCTCGCGCGCGAGCTCGCTGTCGTCGATGACGAGCACAGGCGCGGTCATCGCTCCGCTCGGAGGGATCACCGAGCTCGCGGATGCGCTCGGCGCGGTGTCTGCATCCTCCAGCGCGCCGGCGGTCGGCGGCTTCGTCTGGCTGGTGGTATTCCGGTCGCTCACGGCCCCAGCTCGACGGCTCTGTCCTCGCGTGACGCGAGGAGCGGGCGTGGCGCTCCTTCGGAGGCCGTGAGCGCCGGCTGGCACGGCGCTGCCCGGACCCTCCAGAGGCTCGGGTGGACGCGGCGCCTAGAAGCCATGCGTCACGTTGAGCGTCAGGCTCCGCCCGATGGCAGGGATGTCGAAGCCGCCAAATCCGGGCTCCGAGCGCCGCTGGTTGAAGAGGTTCTTCACCGACACGCTCGCCGCCGTCTCCGTACGATCACCGAGCAGATCCGCGCGCAGGCTCGCGAGCGTGACGTCGACCGTGGCGTAGGCCGGCAACGTGTACGGCTCGCCGTCGTTCTGCAAGACGTTGCCCTGGGCGGCGCCTCGCGCGCCCACGATCTTCGCGTGAATGTTGATGTTGGAGTAGATCTCGGGGAGCCGGACGTCGACGCCACCCAGCGCGAAGACGAAGGGATACAGCGGGAGCTCCGTGTCTGTCTCGTAGACCAGCTTCCCCTTCTCGACGTGGGCGATGCGGCCGTTCGCCGCGACGCTCGCGTAAGGCGCGATCCGGTCGTGGGCCAGCCGCAAGCTCAGCTCGGCGCCCACGTGCGTCTCGTCGCCCTGGTTGCGCCCCACGAAGTTCGCGCCGAGCGACGTGAACTCGATCCGGTCGGCGATCTCCTGGGCGTAGACGGCGGCTTCGAACAGGATCATCGAGAGCCCGCCGCTCACGACGAGCTCTGCGGAGCGGCTCTTCTGCGGCTCGAGCGGCGGCGCGTACGGCAGCGTCTCGCTGCCGATGACATTGTTGCTCCGGCCGAAGCCCGTCAAGCCATACAGGAGGATGGCCGACGGCGTCTGGTAGGAGCTCCCCACGATGAGCTTCGTCACGAGGTTGTCGCTCCAGCGGTACGCCGCGGAGGCCCGCCAGGACCCCTGTGCATCCCAGTGGTTGGGCTTGTCGAGCCGGACGTTCCCCGAGAGGTGGAGCCCTTCGAGCCATGGAAGCCGTTCCACCTGTATCCGAGCGAAGGCGCCCCCCGTCGAGAGCATGGCGGCGCGCAGATCCTCATCGGAGACCAGGTCGACCTCGTCGCCGCTCGCGTGGCCGCCGACGTCGGACCGGTAGATCTCCGTGTAATACAGGACGTCGGCGAGGTCGATGATGGCGTCCGCTCCGCCGCTCAGGGTGACGGCCGCTGACAGCGACGCGTCGATGCGTGCTCCGGCCTGGAACGCGGTTGACGAGAAGTTGCGGCGGAACGACGCGGCGCGGACGCCCGTGAGGAAGAGCTCCTCGTCCCTCGTCGGCGCGCCGCGCGAGACGCCGGCCGAGAGCTGCGTCGTGACGCGCGGCGTCCACGCTTTGTCATGATGAACGCTCGCCCACGCGTTCTGAAGAGAATACCGAGAGCCGTGGGTGAGCGCGGAGTTGAGCTGGAACTCCCCCATGGAGTCGAGCCTCTGGAAGCCCCCTTGGACCTTCAGGCTGCCGATCGCGTCGGTCTCGACGCTCAGCTGGGCGTAGAAGCTCGAAGGCGCAGCGATGTCGTTCCGGCTCTCGTCCGAGAAGAGCGGCGCGTACGCCGGGAGCTCTGGCCGCTGCCCGGGGAACGTACGCTCGATCCTCAGGCCCGAGCGATCGATGCGGTCGAAGCTGTACGCGGCGAGGACGCCGAAGCCGTCCGTCACCTGCCGCGCCAGGATGGTCCCACCGTAGCCAGGCTGCTTCGAGATCCAGTTGCCTCGGGCGGACAGCTCCGCCCCGGAGGAGCCGTCGCTGGCATCTCGCGTGATGACGTTCACCGTGGCGAGGAAGGCGTTGGCTCCATACAGGGACGACAGGGGCCCCTTCGCGATCTCGACCCGCTCGACGCACTCGATCGGGATGTACTCCGGCCCCAGGAGCGCCGTCAGATCGGGCTGAAAAATCACGGAGTGTCCGTTGATCATCACCTTGACGATCCGCGAGCCCGCTCGAAGCCCGCCGGTCACGCCCCTCACGCCGACCGATGGGAGCACCAGGTCGTCGACGACATACAGCCCCGGGGTGTTCGCGAGCACGTCGGCGAGCGAGCGCCACCCGCGCGTCCTGATCTCTTCCTTGCTGATGACCACCAGGTTCGCGGCGGCGATCGATTTGTCCTCTGCTTCACCGCCGCTCGCGGTGACGACCTGGACGTTGAGCAGCTCCTCTAGCGACATCTGTGCCAGGGCATCCGTCTCATGGACCGAGGTCGCCTGCGGAGGCGGCGCGCTGGATCGTTGTGCGCTCGCGTCGCGCGTCGCCCCGCCCATGAGCGCAGCCACGAAAACGGGAACTCGAATCGTATTCGCCCGACTCGTCATGCTGTCACCACGAGATCGGGTCACGGGTCCGGGACGAGCGGACACGTGGGCTGCACGCAGTCGAAGACGGCGAGATCCCGGAACATCCGCTGCTCGATCTTCCAGTGCGCGACCTTCATGAGCACATTGCCCTCGGCGTCGAAGTCGCAGCTGCCAGAGGCTCCTTCGTAGTTGATCGGCCTGCCCTCGGCGATCAGCGAGATCGCCCGTGTGAACCCGTCGTCGCCGGGGCGGACGACCTCCCCGGACGGCTCGTTGATCTTCGTCAGCGCGTCGCGTATCTGCGCCGGAGTCACCGCGGTCGGATCCTCGAGCGGTGCGGACGCGACCAGCGACGCCAGCATGAGCACGGCCGCGGCGTCATAGGCCACAGCGTCAAAGGCCCCGAGCTCGAACGCGCCGACGCGCTCCAGCGCCCGGACGAACGCCTCGCCCGACGGCCCTGGCTCGAACAGAACGGGTGACGTGCCCTCCTGCCCGTCGGCGGCGCTCCCGAGCCCCTCGATCACCTGCGCGCGACGGAAGGTATCGTGGTGCAGCAGGGGAATGGCGCCGCTATAGTTCTTCGTCACGTTGATGTTGTGACCGGAGTTCGACGCATCGATGATGGCGTCGGGCGGGCTCCTGTGCGTGGCCTCGCCGATCTTGTCGCCGTCCTCGTCCGTCAGCTCCGTGATGTCGTCGACGAGGCGGTTGAGCTCATCCGCGAAGTTGTAGTCCGTGGGCACGCCTCCAGCGCCGCTCGGCACGTAGAAGATCCCCTCGACGATCGGCGCGGGCGCGCCCGGCGGTCGCACGTCCTTCGCTGCGCCGGCGAGGGCCGACACGTAGCCGACGCCGAAGGCGTTCTTCGGTCCGAGGACGGAGATCTTGAGCTGTTCCTCGTCGGCGATGTCCCGCCGCGTGAGGATGTTCATGACGACCCGCGTCTGGGGCAAGGCGCTCATGGACGTGCGGAAGACCCAGCCGTCCGCGTCGCGCCGCGCTGCCCGCACGAGGGGATCGGCGCTCTGGTCGTCAGGGTTGTTCAAGAACGGCGACGAGGCCGCCATCGAGACCGAGGGCACGCCCATCCGCCTCGCAGGGTCGGGATCGTAGTTCAGGCTCGCCACGCCCTCCGTGTTCGGGCTGGAGTCGAGCACGAGCGCCTTCGCTCCGCCCGCCACGAGCTCCTGCGCCAGCGAGATGGCCAGCGACCTCGTGTTCTTGGAGTCCCGCAGCGGGAACTCGAAGGCCAGATCCTTGTAGCCCGCGCGCTCGAGAGCGTGGTTCATCTGGTCCTGCGCCATCACGATGGCCGAGTACCAGTTCGGGTTGGCGATGTCGCCGGTGCGGTCGACGACCCCTCCCAGCTGGAGGATGCCCTTCGCTCCGGGCTCCTCGCCGCTGGAGCATGCTGCCAGGGCGGCGACGAGCATGGGGATCGACCCGATTCGCATGGTGTCTCTTCGACGTGTAGCGCTGCACGGAGCGTCGCGGGGACGTCGCAGAGCGCGCGGCGCGTGGAATATGGGGCACGGAGCATCAATAGGAGAGGACTTCGCTCCAGGTGGTGACGTTCCACGTGGTAGCAAACAGGCTGCCGATGGCGGGCTCTGCCGCGGCGCGGATCGCGGCTGCGTCCGGGGTCACCACCGCCATGCCGAGCGACTCGAACTCGGCCAGCAGCGTGGATTCACGGGCGGCCATGTCCGCGGAGCCCCACCTCACGGCTCTCGTCATGGCCTTGCGGAGCTTCCGCTCGTCTCCGCGCGGCAACCCGGCCATGAAGCACTCGTTGGCCATCACGAGGCCGAAGCCCACGAGGGGGTTCGTCAGCGAGAGGTGCGACTGCACCTCGTGCAGGTTCAGCGAGCGAATCTGGGTGAGATCGCCCTCGGATGCGTCCGCGGCTCCGTTCTCCAGCGCCGCGTAGATCCCGGTCAGCGGGATCTGAACGGGCGCGGCGCCGAGCGAGGACCACACGGCGATCCAGTCCGGCACCGGAGGGAGCCGCAAGTCCAGGCCCACGAAGTCGGCCGGGCCGTCGATGGGAGCGCTCGACGTGAACTGCCGGAAGCCGCGGTACACGGTGCCGAGCGTCTCGAGGTTGCCTCCGGCGAGGATGAGGTCCTGCGCTTCCTGCCCGAGCTCGCCGCCCCAGACGCTCTGGAAGTGCTCGTAGTCGCGGATGACGTAAGGACCGTTGAAGAAGAAGTACTGCGGAGCCCAGTCCTGGATCGGCTGGCCACCGGTGAGCATGATATCCGCGACGCGCTCTTCGGCTTCGCAGCTCGTCATGGCCGGATTGATGGTCTGCTCGTTGAGGACCGAGGTCGACACCTGGACGGTGATCCTTCCGTCCGTCTTCGCTTCGAGCAGCTCCTTGAACCTGTTCGCCGTGTCGGCGAGGATGTGACCCGCGGCGAACGGCGTCGCCACGCGGACCGTATACGCGGGCCGACGCGCCTCAGCAGGTGCAGCCAGCGAAGCTACGAACAGCGAAACAGCGGCTATCGCGAACGTATTACGATGCGTCATGCGTGTCCTCAGCGAGCTACGCGGCTCGATGCAAACGGTGAGCCAGCGCGACGAGACGCGGCTGGCCCGCAAGAGGAGAGACGTCGTCGGTTTCGGCAGGAATGCGTTACGGACTCCCGCCGGACGAGCGCCCGCGTGCGCCGTCAACCCGCGGTTGACACGGGTTGACAGCGGCAGTTTACAGTGGCGCCGTGATCTGGCGTGGAGCTGGGCCGCTCAGCTCGCGGCGGACGCCGCGTCGCGCGCGAGCAGGGTGATGGCCGCGATGCCGCGCTCGGAGTCCTCCTCGGTCAGGAACATGCGCAGCGTCTCGCGGATGGCCGGCAGCGCGCGGTGGAGGTCCTCGGGCGACATCGACCACGGCTCGATGCCCGCGCGCCGGCACGCCCGCACGATGGTGCTCGGCCCGATCACGCTCGAGAGCCCGCTCACCGCGACGACCTGATCGAACAGCGACCCGGCCCCCGGGAACACGCTGCGCGCGCGGCTGCCGGCCCGCGAGCTCGGCGGCGGGAGATCCGGGCTGCTCCCGGCGCGCCGCGCGGCGGCCCCGCCGCCCGCGGCCGGAGCAGGCCTGTTCCGGAACAGGCCCCGCAGCCGCGACCGCAGCATCGTCAGCTCGGGCGCCTTCAGCACGAAGTCGTCGACGCCGATGCGCGCGCCCTCCGCCCGCGTCGCGGCGTCGTCGTGCCCCGTCAAGATGACCACGGGGATGTGGCACGTGGCGCCCGATTGCTTGATCCGCCGCGCGGCCTCCAGGCCGCCCATCCCCGGCATCAGGAGGTCCATGATCACGCAGTCGACCCCCTCCACGGAGAGCAGGGTCAGCGCCTCCTCGCCCGACTGCGCCGGGATGACGTCGCAGCCGTCCTGCCGCAGGACGTGGGCGAGCGAGGCGCGGTACGTGGGGCTGTCGTCCACGACGAGGATCTTCTTGCCGCTCAGGCCCGAGCCGCCGCCCTCCGCCGCGCGGCGCGCGCTGCTGCGCTCGCTCACGAGCTCCGTCGCCCGGTGCACGAGGTAGCTCCCGTCGTACGGCTTCCCGACGTACTCGTCGGCGCCCATGTTCAGCCCGTGGATCCGGTGCCTCACCTCGATCTCGGTGGACAGGAGGATGACCGGCATGTGCGCGAGATCCGCCGAGGTGCGGATCTCCCGGAGGAGGTCGAGCCCGTCGCCGTCCGGCAGGAGCACGTCGAGGATCACCAGCGAGAACGCCCTCGTCTTCAGCACCTTCTGGGCGAGCGCCTTGGTCTCGCACGCCGTCACCACGAACCCGGCGTCGGTGGTGAGCAGGGTCCGGAGGTCCATGCGTATCGTGAGGCTGTCATCGACGACCAGGACGTGCGGCTTCATGGCGATTCCCTTCTGCTCCTCGACAGCGCCAGCAAAGTAGGGCCGATGGCCCCGGCGGATAAGATGTGCTGCGCCGCGCCCCGCGCGATGGCCTCCCGCGGCATCCCGAACACGACCGACGACGGCTCGTCCTGGGCGAGGGTCGTCGCCCCCGCGCGCTTCATGGCGAGCATCCCCTCGGCGCCGTCGCGGCCCATGCCCGTCAGCAGGCAGCCGATGGCGCGCTCGCCGACCTCGACCGCGACCGACTCGAAGAGCACATCGACCGAGGGGCGGCACGAGTGCCGCTCCGGACCGTCGGTCAGGCGGAGCCGCCCCTCCTGGACCACGAGGTGCCTGTCGGGCAGCGCCAGCCTCACGCCGGGCTGGCCGGCGCGCGGGAGCGGCTCCCCGTCGGCCGCGATCGCGACCGGGATCGCGAGCCGCCCGGCCAGCCACTCGGCGAACGCGGGCGCGAACGGCGCGCCGATGTGCAGGACGAGCAGGACGGGCACGGGGAACGACGCCGGCAGCGGGCTCAGCGCCTCGACGATGGCCGACGGCCCCCCGGTCGAGGCGCCCATCGCGATGACCCGGTACCAGCCGTCATCCGCGCGCGCGCCGCCCGGCGCCTCCACGGCGGGCAGGGGGCGCGCGGGCCGGAGCTTCCTGCGCAGGTGCGTGATCACCTTGATGCGCGCGACGAGCTTCACCGCGCTCACGAGCCGCAGATCCCAGGCGTCGCCCTCGTCGCCGGCCGCCGGTTTGTCGAGCACGTCCACGGCGCCCGCGGCCAGCGCGTCGAACGTCCCGAACGCCTCCCCGCGCTCGAGCGAGGCCGAGACGATGAGGATCGGCGTGGGGCAGTAGGCCATCACGTGCTCGGTCACCGCGACCCCGCTCGCCTTGGGCATCATCATGTCGAGCGTGAGCACGTCGGGCCGCAGCTGCTCGCACAGCGCGATCGCGGCCTCCCCGTCGCCGGCCTCGCCGACCACCTCGATCTCCGGGTCCGCCTCGAGCGCGCCGACGATGCGCCTGCGGACCGTGCGCGAGTCGTCGGCCACCAGCACGCGGATCTTCCGCGAGGGCGGGCGGGGCTCGGCCTGCGGCGCGCGGCTCACGACGGGGCCCCCCGCGCTCGGGCGAGGAGCTCGGCCACGGTGTCGAGCAGCCGCCGCTGGTCGAACTCGCCCTTCACGATGTAGTCGTCCGCGCCCGCCTCCCTGGCGCGGCGGCGATCGGCCGCCGACGACAGCGACGTCACGATGACGAGCGGCGTCTCGCGCAGCGCCGGGTCGGCGCGGACGCGCTCGGCGAACTGGAAGCCGTTCATCCCCGGCATCTCCACGTCGACGAGGAACAGGCCGTAACGCCGCTCGGCGGCCTTGCGCAGCCCCTCCTCGCCCGAGGACGCGAGATCGACCTCGTACCCGCCGGACTCGAGGATGCTCTGCTCGAGCATCCGGGTGGTGAGCGAGTCGTCCACGACGAGGATCGGCGGCGGCGGGCGCCGCTCGCGCCTCCGCGCGCCGCCCGGGCCGGCGGCGCGCACGAGCTCGACCACGCCGCGCGGATCGAGGACCAGCACCGGGTCGCCGCGCACGTCGAGGCTCGCCCCGAGCGCCGCGGGCGGCGCCCCCGCCGCCGCGGGGAGCGGCTTCACGACGACGGGCACGGCGCCGAGGAGGCGATCGACCCCGAGCACCGCCTGCGACGGGCCCGCGCCGACGACCACCGCGCAGCGCGGCTCGCCCTCCGGCTCCGCCGCGCCGAGCACCGCGGCGAGGCGCGCGAACGGCACGACGCGATCCTCGATCACGATCGCGTCGCGCTCCGGGCCGCGGACGATCGCGCCCGCGTCGAGCCGGAGGGCGAGCCGCGCCGCGTCGAGCGGCAGGAGCGCCGCGTGGCCGCCGTCCTCGATCCGCAGCGCGGTCACCGACGAGAGGGAGATCGGGACCACGAGCTCGATCGTGGTCCCGCGCCCGGGCTGGCTCTGCGCGCTCGCCGTGCCGCTCAGCTTCGCCGCGGTCTCGCGCACCACGTCGAGGCCGACGCCGCGGCCCGACAGCGAGGTGATCGCCTCGCACGTGCTCACCCCCGGCCCGAAGATGAGCTCCAGCGCGTCCTCCGCGGTGAGGTCGTACGCCTCCTCCTCGCGGCGGAGCCCCGCGCGCACGACCGCCCTCCGGACCGCGGCCACGTCGACGCCGCGGCCGTCGTCGCTGCAGATCAGGGCGACCCGGCTGCCGCGCTGCTCGACCCGGAGCCGGATCTGGCCGGCGGCCGGCTTCCCGGCGGCGCGGCGCGCGGCCTCGGGCTCGATCCCGTGGTCGACCGCGTTCCTCGCCATGTGCAGCGCCGCGTCCCGCAGCGCGGAGATCACCGCGCTGTCGAGCCGGATGTCGCCGCCGCTCGCCTCGAAATCGACGCGCTTGCCGAGCGACTCCGCCGCCTCGCGCACCGCGAGCTCCACCGCCTCGAGCACGCCGGCGCACGGCAAAAGCTGCAGCTCGCGCGTGCGCGCCTGCGCCTGCCGGAGCTCGGTGGAGAGCCGATCGATGCCCCGCGCGAGCTCGGCGCGCGCGGCCGCGAGCGCGGCGCAGAGCTCGCGGTACAGCCCCCCGGCCCGCCGCGCGCCGAGCTCCCCCAGGTTGCGCACCGTCTCCTCCGGCGAGCTCACGGTCCCGAGCGCCTCCGTGAGGCGCTCGGCCCGATCGAGCGCCTCGGCGCTGCTCCGCAGCGACTCGAGCTGCACGATCGCCTCGCCGATCTCGTCGGCGAGCGCGCCCACGTGGGCGAGATCGACGCGCGCCACCTCCTCGTGCCCGCTGCGCCGGGCCGGGCGGCCGCGCTCGGGGTCGCAGGGCTCCTCCGCGGCGAGGCGGGACACCTCGTCGCGGATGAGCCCGATGAGCCGCATGAGCTCGCTCATGTGCTCCGCCGGGATCGGCTGGCGATCCCGCCGGAACGGCGTGAGCACGTCCTCGACCGTGTGGGCGAGCTCGGCGATCTTGAGCTGCTTGGCCGCGCCGGCGGCGCCCTTCAGCGTGTGCGCCAGCCGGAAGCACTGGTCGAGCGACTCCCCCTGGCCGCCCTGCTCCTTGAGATCGAGCAACCTCCACGCGAGCCCGTCCGCGAGCTCCTGGGCCTCCATCCGGAAGTATTTGTAAAGATCGCTCCCCAAGCGGTGCTCCTACGCCCCGGCTGGCCGCTGGATGAGGCGGACGAGGTCCTTCGAGAGCGTCGCGAGCTCGGAGGACGTCTTCAGCGTGACCGACGAGCTCGCCTCCGTCTCGCGCGCGGTGCGCGCCACGTCGAGCAGCGCCGCGTTGACCTGCTCGACCGCCGTGGCCTGCTGCTTGGTGCTGAGCTCGATCTCGCGCGACGCCTCGGCGGTGCTGCTGACGAGCTCCGAGATCTGCCGGAAGCTCGTGGCGACCTCGCCGAACTGGCGCGCGCTCGCGTCGACCGCCTTCGAGCCGCTCTCGGTCGCGATCACGGTCGTGTTCGCGGCCGCGCGGATCTCCTCGATGAGCGCGCGGATCTCCTTGGTCGAGCCGCCCACGCGGTCGGCGAGCTTGCGGATCTCGTCGGCGACCACCCCGAAGCGCCGGCCCGCGTCCCCGGCGCCGGCCGCCTCGATGGTCGCGTTGATCGCGAGGATGTTCGTCTGCTCGGCGAGCTCGTTGATGATCTGGAGGATCCCGCCGATCTCCTGGGATTTCTTGCCGAAATCGAGCATGTGGAGGACGATCTGCTCGACCTGGCGCTGGACGCCGTCGATGCCCTCGCGCGCCCGCTTCACGGTCTCGTCGCCGGCGCGCGCGGCCGCGGCGGTGTCGGCGGCGATCTGCGTCACCCGCTGCGTGCTCTCGGCGATCTGGTGGGACGTCGAGAGCAGCTCCCGCATGGTGGCGGAGACCTCGGTCGAGGTGGTCGCCTGCTCCTTCGAGCCCTGCGCCTGCTGCGTCGCGGCGGTCTGGAGCTCCGTCGCGGAGCTCTCGATGCGGCGGGTCGCCGAGTGGATGCGGCGGTTGATGCCGCGGATGATCAGGAAGCCGACCGCGGCGACGACGAGGACGGTGAGCGCGGAGCCCGCGGTGAGGGTGACGAGCAGGCGCTGCTCGCTCGCCGCGGCCTCCTGCTCTCGCGCCGCGAGGGCGCGCATCTCCTCGGCGCGGAGCTCGCCGGCGACGGCGCGGATGTCATCCATGGCCCGCCGGCCCCGGCCGTTCGCGACCGTCGCCGCGGCGGCCTCGGCGCCCTCGCGGCGGCGCTGCTCGACCGAGAGGCGCATCTCCTCGAGCTTGTCCCGCATGAGCGGCCGGAGCCGGTCGAGCCGCTCCTGCGCGACCAGGTTCCCCTCGGTCAGCCGGCGCAGCTCCTCGTAGTCGGCGTCGATCGAGTGCAGCGCGATCTCGTAGGGCTCCAGGAACGCGTCGTCGCCGGTGATGATGAACCCCCGCTGCCCCGTCTCCGCATCGAGGAAATGGGCGTGGAGCTCGTCGAGCTCGGTGAGCACCCGGTAGGTGTGCTTCAGCTCCTGGCTGATCTCGAGCAGGCTCGCCGTCTTGTGGACGGAGACGACGCCCAGCACGATCAGCACGACGAGGGGGAAGAACAGGCTGGCGGCGATCTGCTGCGGGATGGTCCACGTGGTCTTCATCGATCTTCCTTGGGACGCTCTGCGCCTCGCTGGGCCCGGCGCAGGACGGTGTCCGCGACGGCGGCGACGCGGAGGAGGCCCCGCGGCCCGCCGTCGACCTCGACGGCCTCCGTGACGAGCTCGCCCGCGCCTTCGCGCTCGCCGGCGGCGGAGCGCGCGCCCTCGCGCGGGATGCTGGCATGGCCCTCGATCTCGTCGATCGCGAGCGCGATGTCGGGGTGCTCGGCGCAGACGAGGAGCCAGCGCGGCGCCGGCCCGCCCGCCGCGTCCGCGCCGGCGCGCGGCCGGCCGGAGACGAGCGCGGCGAGGTCGTAGGCCGCGGCGAGCCGGCCGCGCAGGCCGACGAGCCCGAGCAGCCCCGGCGGGCCGCCGGCGAGCGGCACGATCCGGCGGCACGGCTCGACGGCGGCGAGCTCCTCGATGCGCACGAGGAGCCTGCGGTCGCCCGCGCGGACGGCGAGCGCGCGCGCCGGCTCCTCGGCGCGGGTCCGCGCGGGCTCGGCGAAGGACGCGTCGAACGCCGCCTGCAGCGCGGCGAGGCGCTCGGCGAGCAGGGCGCGCTTCATTCGGCGCGCCCTCCCCGGGCCGTGAGCTCGGCCTGGCAGAGGCCGATCAGCGCCGACCTCGGGAAGCCGCCGCCGAACAGCACGAGGCGCTCCTGCCGCTCCGAGACGAGCAGCGCCGCGGCGCGGCCGAGCTCGTCCCGCGTGGTCGCGAGGTCGCCGGCGCGCTTCGCGAGCAGCCCGAGCCGGAGGTGCGGCATGGCGAAGCTTGGATCGCGCGACGCCGCGGCCTTGTAGTGCTGCGCGGCGCCCGCGGCGTCGCCCGCCTGCTCCTGGCAGAGGCCGAGCACGTAGTGGGCCGCGCCGCCGTCCCCGGCGTCGCCGGCGTCGAGCGCGCGCTGGCAGGCGCGCTCGGCGCTGGCCAGATCGCCCTGCTGGCAGAGGATCACCGCGCGCAGGAGCTCGACCCGGGCGCTCGACGCGGCCCGCTGGGGCAGCGCCGCGAGCGCCGCCATCGCGTCGGTGAACCGCTCGCCGCCGATGAGCTCCAGCGCCCTGTCGATCGCCGCGAGCTCGGCCAGCGGCGGGGGCCTCGTCGACGGCGGCCGCGTCGACGGGAGCGCGCGCCGCGCGGCCGGCGAGGCCGGCGCGTCCCCTCGCGGGGGCGGCGACACGCGCTGGGCCACCTCGGCGACGCGCGCGGAGGCCTCGTGGATGCGCGCGACCCAGCGGCTCGCGCGCGGGGCGTCGCCGACCGCGCGGCGGGGCGGCGCGCTGCTCCGCCGGTAGTAGAAGATGCCGTGCGAGTGCGCCGCGTCGAACGCGGCGTTCGCGGCGCGGAGCGACTCGCTCGAGGCGAGGAACAGGAAGCCGCGCGGCGCGAGCGCGGCGTGGAACCGGTCGAGCACCTCGGCCATCTTCTGCGGCGCGAAGTACATGAGGACGTTGCGGCAGAAGATCGCGTCGAACGCGCCGGGCCTCCAGAAGGCGGGGTCGTCGTCGAGGAGGTTCCGGACCTGGAACTCGACGAGCCCTCCGATCTCCTGGCGCAGCGCGACGTCGGCGCCGGCGCGCGCGAAGAAGCGCTGGCGCATGTCGTCCGGGACCGCCCGCAGGGTCCACTCCGAGTACCGCGCCCGCTGCGCCTTCTGGATGGCGCCCGGGTTGACGTCGACGCCGACGACCTTGATCCGGTGCGGCAGGAGCCCCGGGTACGCGGTGTGGAGCGCGATCGCGAGCGTGTACGCCTCCTCGCCCGAGGCGCAGCCGGCCGAGAGCACGGTGATCGGCTCGCCCCCCTGGCGCGCGGCGAAGCGCTCCGGCAGGGCGATCTCGACGCAGGCCTCGATCTGCTGCCATTCCCGGAAGAAGTACGTCTCCCCGACCGTGAGCTGGCCCGCGAGGGCGTGGAGCTCCTCGCGGGCGACCTCGGGCCGGTCGAGCGCTCGCCGGTAGTCGCCCAGGTCGGCGCACCCCCGGGCGCGCATCCGCTCGCGCAGCACGGCCTCGAGATCGGCGCCGAGGTGCAGCGACGCGCGCGAGAGCCCGAGGCGCTCTTCCAGGAGCTCCTCGAGGGGGCCGATGTCGCGCTCGGCGGCGGTCATGCCGTGCCTCGGAGGGCCGACCACGCGGCCTCGGGCAGGAGCCGCGCCGTCTCGAGCAGCGCCATCGCCTGCCCGTCGAGCCTGCCGAGGCGGTCCACGCACTCCGGCAGGGCCTGGGCGACGAGCGGCGGGGTCCGCTCCAGGGCGGCGGGGTCGAGCTCCTCGATGCCGAGCACCTCGTCGACCTCGAGCGAGAGCGGCCGCGCTCCGGCGCGGACCGAGACGAGGCGCGCCCCGCGCTGCCCGTCCGCGACGCCGAACAGCGCGGCGAGGTCGATCACGGGCACGTGCGCCCCGCGGATGACGGCCAGCCCGCGCACGAACCGCGGCGCGCCGGGGACGCTCCGGACGTCGAGGGCGCGCATGGTCTCGACCACGGCGGCGAGCGGGAGCGCGCAAGCCCACGAGCGGACGCGGACGACCAGGGCTCTCAACCGCCTCTCCTCCTCGGGCGCGCAGGTCTCGGCGGCGCGGTGGGGTCTCCTGCAACGTGCCTCATGAGGGACCTGCCGCGCCCGGGCGCGACCCGCGCATCACGTTACCCAATTCCCGAATCCTTTTGAAGACGTAGGCGCAGCGTGCGGCGACGTCACCGCGCCGCGGGCCGCTGCTCCGGCGCGGGGTAGAAGAGCTTGAGGTCGTCGAGCTGCCGTACGTCGCCCTTCCGTTCGCGGGCCCAGGTCTCCGCGTAGTCCCTCGACAGGAACGCGTCGAGGTCGCCGTCGTTCGTCTCCGCGTACCACGCGTGCTCGGCCAGCAGCTTAAGGCCCGTGTGCCGGTCGTGCACGAACATGGCGCGCGGCCGCTTCCCCTCGGCCGAGAGCGCCTGGCGCGCCGCGAGCGCGGAGGCCGCGTCCTCGTACGAGCGCACCTTGGCCTCGCCGGCCACCCAGAGCTGCGCGGCGCGCTTCGGCTCCGCGATCGGCGCCCCGGTGCGCGCGTCGCGCTGCGCGAGGGGCACCTTGGCGTGGCGCGAGAGCCGCTCTTCGTAGCTCACGCCGGACGCCGCGCACGCCTGCCGGATGTAGCGATCGTCCACGAACCGGTCGACGTCGAGCGACGCGTTCGTCCGCTTGAGGAGCGCCAGCGTGTCGGCCGCGACCCGCAGCCCGCGCACGAACTGGGGCTTGAGCGTGACGTCGCGCGTCTGGATCCCGAGGGGGCCGTGGAACATGTAGGCCACCTCGGCGTCGACCCCGGTCACCTGCTCGATGAGCTCGCTGTACCGCTCGGGATCGCGCTCGACGATGCGGTCTGCCTCGATGATCGCGCGGAGCAGCCCGACGACGACCTCGGGGTGCTCCTCCGCGTAGGCGGCGCGCACCAGCATGCCGTGCGAGGTGGGGATCTGCGTGGTGGCGCCGTCGTAGATCTTGCGCGCGGCGCCGCGGAAGGGGAACAGCTCGACGAAGGGGACGAAGCTGGCGTGGGCGTCGATGCTGTTGTCCCGGAGCGCCGCCTCGGCCTCGGCGGGCTGCTGCGAGACGAGCGTGACGTCCCGCTCCGGGTCGAGGCCGGCGTCGCTCAGCGCGCGCAGCAGCATCCCGTGCGCCGTCGAGCCGAACGGGACGGAGACGCGCTTGCCCTTGAGATCGGGCACGCCGTGCACCGGGGAGTCGATCGGGACCACGATCCCGTTCCCGGCGCCGGCGGCGCTGCCGGACAGCGTCGCGATGTAGATGCTGCGCTTGCCCGCCTGCTCCGACGCGAGGCCGTTCAGGACCGCCGGGAAATCGGCCATCATGCCGAAATCGAGGCTGCCGGCGATCATCTCGGCCGTGATCGGGGGCCCCGACGAGAAGTCCCTCCATTGGATGTCGTAACGGACGTCCTCGTAGGCCCCTTCTCTGGGGAGATATCGCTTGAGCAGGTCGAGCTCGCGGAGGAGCAGCCCGCCCGTGGCGCAGTTGATCGTCGCGTTCTGCGTGCCGACGGCGATGCGGATCACCTTCTTTTCAGGCGGCGTGCACGCGGCGCCGAGCGCGGCGATCAGGAGGCAGAGCAACCACCGCCACGGACAGAGCTTCGTCATAGGAAGGGTGCTTATCGTTGCAGAGCGTCGATGCTCGCAGCGGCGGTGAGCGGCTGTCAAGCGTGGATGGAGAGATCGGGAGTCGACCGATGTGTGGTGTGTGAGGCGCGCGGACGACGTCGTGTCATCACCGTCCTTCGAGGACGACAGGCGGCCACGCACGACGGCTCACGATAGGGTCAAGTCCATGTCCACCACGTTTCGAGGGGCGGCCGGAGACAGCGCGTGACGCGCGGGGCGCGCCGTCGCCGGAGCACGGAGGCGGGGAGGGGAGCCTCGAGGGGCATCGGCCTCGGCGCTGCGTTCCCGGCGTTCCGCGGAATTTCTCTGGGCGATCGAGGGCGCCACCCGCCCGTCCGCGCGCCGCTCGCGGCCGCCCGGCGCGCTTCTCCATACCGCCCGAGCGCTGCACGCGCTATCAACGCCCCGCGGGAGGCGCGGGCGGCGCCCGTGGCTCCCGGTGGTCGCATGGTCTTCGCATGATCGCCGTGGTCGCAGAGAAGCCCGCCGTCGCCCGCGACATCGCCGCGGTGCTCGGGGCCTCGCGGCGCGCAGAGGGCTTCCTCGAGGGCGGCGGCTACGTCGTCACGTGGGCGGTGGGGCACCTCGTCGCGATCGCCGAGCCGCACCAGATCGACCCCGCCTGGAAGCGCTGGCGGCTCGACCTCCTGCCGATGCTGCCCGCGCGGTTCCCGCTCGTCGTCCTCCCCGGGACGCGGGCGCAGTTCGAGATCGTCCGGAAGATCCTGGGCCGGCGCGACGTCGAGCGCGTCATCTGCGCGACCGACGCGGGCCGCGAGGGCGAGCTCATCTTCCGCTACATCTACGAGGCGGCCGGCTGCAAGAAGCCGGTCGATCGGCTCTGGATCTCGTCGCTCACCCCCGACGCTATCCGCGACGGGCTGCGGCGGCTGCGCGACGCGCGCGGCTACGACGGCCTCGCCGACGCCGCGCGCGGGCGCAGCCGGGCCGACTGGCTCGTCGGCATGAACCTCTCGCGCGCCTACAGCCTCGTCTTCGATCAGGATCTCTCGGTCGGCCGCGTGCAGACGCCCACGCTGTCCATGGTCGTCGAGCGCGAGCTCGCGATCCGGCGGTTCGTCCCGGAGCCGTACCTCGAGGTCGTCGCGACGTTCTGCCCGCTCCGGGAGGGTGGCGAGGGCGCGGCGGACGCGTCGTACAAGGGCACGTATTTCCGGGACCAGCCGCTCGCCAGCGATCCGCGCGATCCGCGCGAGCCGGCGGGCCCCGCGGGCGAGGGCGAGAAGGCCGAGACCGCGCCGTCGCGGAGGCGCCTCCCGCCGGACGGCGAGGAGGCGCGGCGCATCATCGAGCGGGCCCGGCGCGGCGAGGCGCGCGTCGAGGCGGTGAGGTCCGAGTCCCGCCGCCTCCCGCCGCCGCTGCTCTACGATTTGACCGAGCTCCAGCGGCACGCCAACCGCCTTTACGGCTTCTCGGCGCAGAGGACGCTCGAGGTGGCGCAGGCGCTGTACGAGCGCAGGAAGCTCATCAGCTATCCGCGCACCGACAGCCGGCACCTCTCGACGGAGGTGGCCGCCACGCTCGGCGGCGTGGTGCAGGCGATCGAGGGCGCCTACAAGGGCATGCTCGCCCCGGGGACGGGGACCCGGCCGCTCGGCAAGCGCTTCGTCGACGACGGCAAGGTCGGCGATCACCACGCCATCATCCCCACCGGCGCCCGGGCCTCGCGCGCGGAGCTCTCGCCGGACGAGCAGAAGATCTTCGATCTCGTCTGCCGCCGCCTGCTCTCGGCGTGGCACGAGGATCACGTCACCGCGATCACCACGGTCATCACCGCGATCACCACGCGCGTCCGGGGCGAGGGCGCCGGCGCGCCGATCGTGGATCGCTACCACAGCGCGGGGAGCGTCGTGGAGAAGGTCGGGTGGAAGGTCCTCGACATCGGCTTCGGCAAGCCGCCGGCGAGGACGCGCAAGAGGGGGGAATCGGACGTCAAGGACGTCAAGGGAGGCGAGGGGCGCGAGGCGGACGAGGGGGAGGGCGAGCGCGAGCGCGAGACCGCGGATCAGCTGCTCCCGCCGGGGCTCGCGCGGGGGCAGGTCCAGCTCGTGCTCGACGCGCAGGCGCTGGCCAAGAAGACGCGCCCGCCGCCGCGCTTCACCGAGGCCACCCTGCTCACCGCGATGGAGACCGCGGGCAGCAGCCTCGACGAGAAGGAGCTCTCCGAGGCGATGAAGGACTCGGGCCTCGGCACCGCGGCCACGCGGGCGGCGATCATCGAGACGCTCCTCCGGCGCGAGTACCTCGTGCGCAAGGGCAAGCTCCTGCACGCGACCGACAAGGGCATCGGGCTGATCGAGGTCGTCCACGCGGACGTGAAGAGCCCCGCGATGACGGGCGCGTGGGAGGCGAAGCTCGCCCGCATGGCCCGGGGCGGCGGCGATCTGGCCTCGTTCATGGCGGGCATCGAGTCGTACGTGCGCCATGTGGTGGAGGAGGTGAGCGCCGGGCGGCGCCCGGCGGGGGGCGCGGCGCCCCGGCCGGAGGAGCGGCCGTCGCCGTTTCCGGAGCGCGGCCAGCGGCCGGGCCTCGGGGGCGGCCGCGGCGCTGCGCCCGCGGCGGCGGAGGCCCGTGGCGATCGCGAGGCGCCGCGCGCGACGCCCCGGCGCGCGCCGGCCGGCGGCGCGGCGGGAGCGCCGGGCGCCGCGTCGCGCGGGGCCTTTCCGGCGGTCGCGGCGGCGGCCGCATCCCCGCTGCCGGCCCGGGCGCGCTCGTCCGCCGCGGCGCGCGCGATCGCCGCGGCGGCGGCGCCCACGCCGTCGCGCGCCGCCGCCGTCGAGCCGCCGCCGGCGCGCGCCGCGGCGCTCTCGCCTCCGCGGCCGTCGCGCGCCTCCGCGGCCGTCGCGCCGCTCTCGCCTCCACCGCCGGCGCGCGCCGCCGCCATCGTCGAGTCGCCTCCGCGCGCCACGGCGGCCGCCGCGCCTTCTACGGCGCGCGCGTCGATCGCTTCGTCGCCGCCGGCGCGCCGGCCCGCGGATCTCCTCGAGCTGCTCCAGCAGTGCTTCGGCTTCCGCGCGTTCCGCCGCTACCAGGAGGCGGTCTGCCGGACGGCGGCCGCGGGGAGCGACGTGCTCCTCGTCATGCCCACCGGCGCCGGCAAATCGCTCTGCTACCAGCTCCCGGGGATCGCGCGCGGCGGCACGACGCTCGTCGTGAGCCCCCTCATCGCCCTCATGGAGGATCAGACCGCCAAGCTCCGGGCGTGCGGGTTCGCCGCCGAGCGGATCCACTCCGGCCGGAGCCGGCCCGAGTCCCGCAAGGCCTGCATCGATTACCTGGACGGCGCGCTCGACTTCCTGTTCATCGCCCCCGAGCGGCTCCGCGTGCCCGGCTTCCCCGAGCTGCTCGCCCGCAGAAAGCCGGTGCTCGTCGCCGTCGACGAGGCCCATTGCATCTCCAAGTGGGGCCACGACTTCCGCCCTGACTACCGCATGCTCGGCCAGCGGCTCCCGGCGCTCCGTCCAGCGCCGGTCATCGCGCTCACCGCGACCGCGACGCCGGTGGTGCAGGACGACATCGTCGAGCAGCTCGGGCTCACCTCTGCGGCGCGCTTCATTCACGGCTTCCGGCGGAGCAACCTGGGTATCGAGCTCCTCGAGGTCAGCCCGGGAGAGCGCCTCGCCCGGGTTCGGGCGCTGCTCGGGCAGGAGGGCCGCACGCCCGCGATCGTGTATGCACCGACCCGGAAAGAGGCCGAGTCGCTCGCCGCCGGTCTCGCGGAAGACCTCCCCGCCGAGGCGTACCACGCGGGCCTCGCCCCCCAGGTCCGCGACCGGATCCAGGCGGCGTTCCTCGACGGCAGCACCGAGGTCATCGTCGCCACGATCGCGTTCGGCATGGGCATCGACAAGCCCGACGTCCGCACGGTCATCCACGCTGGGCTGCCCGGGAGCCTGGAGGGGTATTACCAGGAGATCGGCCGAGCGGGCCGCGACGGGCTCCCGTCGCGGGCCGTGCTGATGCACTCGTATGTCGACCGGCGAATGCACGAGTTCTTCCACGAGCGCGACTACCCCGATCCGGCGGTCTTGCAGCGGATCGAGGGGACCCTCTCCGCGGAGCCGCGCCCGCGGGAGGAGATCCTGGGCGATCTCGGGGTGGATCCGGAGGTCGCGGACAAGGCGCTGGAGAAGCTCTGGATCCACGGCGGCGCGCGCGTGGATCCGGACGGGGGCGTGGCCCTGGGCGAGCCGGGGTGGCGCGGTCCTTACGAGGCGCAGCGGCGCCACAAGCTCGCGGAGCTCGCGCAGATGGCGCGGTTCACCGAGAGCCATGGCTGCCGCATGCTGCACCTGGTCCGCCATTTCGGCGACCAGGAGGACAACGGCGAGCCCTGCGGCCTCTGCGACGTCTGCGCGCCGGCCGCGTGCGCGGCGCGGGAGTTCCGGGCGCCGAGCCGCGATGAAACGCAGGCGATCGCGAGGATCCTCTCGGCGCTGCGCGACGGCGAGCAGCCGACCGGCCGGCTCTACCGCGAGGCGTTCGCCGGCGGCTCGCTCGAGCGGCGTGATTTCGAGCACCTCCTCGGCGGCCTCGTGCGCGCGGGCCTCGTGGAGGTGCGCGAGGACTCGTTCGAGAAGGCGGGCGAGCTCATCACCTACCAGCGCGCGTCGCTCACGCCGCGCGGCCGCCTCGGCGAGCCGCCGGTCGACATCCCGCTCGCGAAGACCCCGCCGAAGGTGAAGAAGCGGCAGGGCGCGAAATCGTCGGACGCGCGGCGAGCGTTCTTCGCGCGCAAGGCGCAGCGGAAGAAGGGCCGCTCGCGCTGAGGGGCGCGCGGGCGGCGATCAGCGGAAGATGCCGAAGTGGCCCAGCACCCACCAGAGCAGGACGAAAATGAGGATGGTGCTGAAGCACCCGCCCCCGAGCTTTTTCGCGCCATAACCTGCAGCAATCCCACGCAGAATCTTGCTCATCGACGGACCTCCGGCCCCGTGTCGGGGTGCTCGATCGGCAAAGCAACGGAGGTGCCATCGCGCGGCGTCGGAGTTTCGGGCTGGAAGCCGCTGGCCTCGCTCGCTGGGCGGTGGGGACGTCGGCGTGGGCGCCACACTGAGGCGTTTCGCTACGCTCGTGCGGGCGTGGGGCGTTGACGTTGGGGCGACGAGAGCGGTCGCGGCGCGGTCGCTGGAGACGGCGCGGCGACGCCGGAGCGGCGGCGCGTTACCGGCCCAGCTTGGCGACGACTAGGTGCTGGAGGGTGCCGTCGCTGGTCCAGGGGAGGGGGCCCGTGCCGAAGTCGGCGTCTACCGCCTTGGTCCAGCCCGCGACGAGGGTCTCGCCGTTCGGGGAGATCGCGACGTCGGACATGCTGACGCGACGACCCAGGAGCCGACTCCATAGGAGCTCGTTGTCGGGCGTGAGCTTGGCAACGAAGCCCTGGGTATCCGTCACCGCGAGCGGGCCATCGCCGAAGTCGATCTCATCGGCGGCCTCTCCAACAACGACGATGTTACCGGAGGTGTCCAGCGCGACTCCGCCCGCCCACTGACCGTCGTTGCCGCCGGCCGCTCGCACCCAACCGACGGTGCCGTCAGCCTCGAGTTGCACGACGAAGGCGTCGCTTTCGCCTGAGGCCGTTAGAATATGCGGCCCCACACGCAGCTCGTCCCTGTAAAATCCCGTCACGACAGGTCGCCCTGACGCGTCCACCGCGATACCCGCCATCTGCACCGTCGCCGCCTCGCCCATCGTCGTAGCCCAGACCGGTGCCCCGGATGGGGTCAGCTTCATGACGAAGCTGCTATTTTTGATCTCAAACACCCCTCCTATGCGAAAAGTTCCGCTGGACCAGCCAGCGACGAAGATGTTGTTCGATCGGTCCACGGCGACGGCGTTGGCCGCCTGGCCCCCTGTGCCGCCGAGCTTGCGCGTCCAGCAGCCCGGCGCGGTCGCGAGGCCCGTTGCGCCGTCGAGCTTCGCTACGATGATGTCCGAGCTGTCGTCGGGCACGATCGGCCCGCCGCCGAAGTCGATTGACTCGTCGAAAGACCCCACCACGATTACATCATCATCTGCGTCGGTCGCGACAGCACGAATTGCGCTGTCGTAGCCGCCCCCCAGTCCTTTGCTCCAGATGTGCTCGCCCGATGCGTCGAGTCGTGCGACAAACGCGCCCTTCGGGAGCGGCCCGTCACCGAAATCGGTCGAACCGCTGGTGGTTTGGCCGGCCATAATAGGGCTCCCCGAGGAGTCGACGGCCAGTCCCCACGGGTTGTCCGCCGAGGAGTCCCCGAACTTCCTGGCCCATAGGGCATCGCCAGCCGGGCTCAGCTTCAGGAGCAGCGCGTCTGTCGTATCGGCCGAAGCGAATGTTTCACCGCCAATGGCGACCGTCCCAAACAAAGCAGCACTGACGAACACGTTCCCCTCGGCGTCGCTTGCAACGCCCATCGGGTGGATGTCTCCCGTTTGTTTGTACGTCGTCGCCCAGATGATGCACTCTAGTCCGTCACAGTTTTCATCGTCCGTGGCATCGCATCGCTCCACTGCCGGCAGGACCTCGCCCTCGCACACGTCCCAGGTCCCATCGACGCCGCAGGTGCGCCTCCCTTCCCGGCACGCGCCCTCGTTCCTGGTGACCGCTGGGCCGCCGTAGCACGTTTCCGACGCATCTGGCGTGCATGTGGGAGCCTCGCCACCAGAACCTCCTGCGCCGCCGATGCCAGCGCCTTCCAGCGGCTGATCGGTGAACTCTTCGAGTCCGAGCAGCAGCGCGCACCCGCTCGCGCACAGGCCCAGGCTGAGAAGGGAAGCAAGCGCGTAAGGTTGTGCTCTTCGTTGCATCATCTCGTGTGCGCTCGGAAGCTGCCGTCGACAGGGCTCTCCGGACGCTGGCGCGGAGATTATCACGCCCGCGCAGCGCTCGACCGCCTCGTTCTCATCGATCGTCGGGAGGAGCCGGGCTTTCGGTTTAGCGCTGAGCGCCTCGCGGCGGTGCGCCATAGCCGAGGAACGAGAGCCCTATCCGCGCCGAGAGCCGGCGTATCGCCGCACGAGGGAGGACGCGGGCGAGCTGGGCCGTGGCCTTGCTCAACGCGGTCGGGACGGCGACCACGTCGCCACGCTCGGCCGCCGCGATGCCGTAGGCCGCGCAGTCCTCGGCGGAGAGTTCGAACCGTGGCTTCCGGCGCGACACGCCGGGTGCGCCCACGTCAAAAATTTCCGTGGTCACCGGCCCCGGGCACAGGGCCGTCACGGTGACGCCGCTCCCATCGAGCTCCTCCGCCAGGCCCTCTGAAAAGGAGAGCACAAACGCCTTGGTGGCTCCGTAGACTGCATGCCCGGGGGTCGGCTGGAACGCGGCGAGCGAGGCGACGTTGAGCACGCGCCCTCCGCCGCGCGCCACGAGATCGGGCACGATCGCCGCGCACAGCGCAACGACGCTCTCGCAGTTGAGCCGCACCAGCATGGCATGCGCCGCGGGATCGCCCTCCAGGAACGGTCCGAGCCGCGTCGCCCCCGCGTTGTTGACCAGCCAGCCCGGGCCGCCCAGCGCGCGCGCCCGATCCCGCACGCGCTGCGCGGCGCCCTCGGCGGTCACGTCGAGCCCGAGCGGGTGGATGGGCGCGTGGCCGGCGGCGCGCGCCTCCGCAGAGAGCTCCTCCAAGCGGTGAGCCCGCCGGCCGATGGCGAGCACCGGCTGCCCGCGCGCCGAGAACTGCCGCGCGAGCGCCGCGCCGATGCCGGACGACGCGCCTGTGACGATGGCAAGACCCGAGGTCGTGGTCATGGCGCACTCCTTTACGCCGAGCCGTCCAGGATCGCGAGCAGACTGTTGTTCCTGGACGGGGCGAGCGCGGAAGCTCGAGAGAGGTCGCCGTCGCGACGCTTGCCGCAAAGCGTTAGCCGCAAAGTCATGCGTACGTCATCCGACGCGGGCGCACTTCCCTGCACGGGCATCAACGCATTGCGGTGATAGCGCCCACGCTTCCCCGGGAGCGATCGCTCGCCGCCGCGGTGCGCCGGCCGTCCCCGCCGGCATGGAAGCACGAGCGAGTGGAGGGCCGTCCCCTACACCTGGAGACGGCGCGCCCCGCCTTCTTTTCTTGCGGAGCGCTGTGGCCACCGGTTAGCCTACTGACCGTGCTCTTGGAGAGTCGATGCTAAAGACCGGCAGAGCCATGCGAAATCGACGAGCTGTTCTGGCCACGGCGGCTCTCTTCACGCTGCTCCCGACGTCTGCCTACGCCGTCCCGGTAAAGCTCTACACGCCTTACATGGATCCGCTGGAGATCGAGGGCACCGGCCTCTGCTCCGCGTCGGCCATCACGACGGACCCTCTCAGCAAATTCGGATTGCTCACCCCGAGCACGTACAACGCCGGCGTCAACGGCTTCATGGAGGAGCACAGGACCTACGAAGAGGGTCGACTCGAGAAGGTCGTCCGGACCATCTTCGATCTCAGCAACAACAACAACACAGGCCTCCAGCTGAGCCACGGCGACTTCACGGGGTCGATGTCGCCCGAGTGTGAATTCGGCGGGTGCGCATTCTACCGGGAGCCCGATCCGGACAATCCTGGCGAGTACGTCAACGACCTAAACGATCCGAACACGTCGTTCGCCACACGTTTTCGGGGCTTTCTGAACGTCACACCGGATCTCTCCGGCAAACCGATTCACTTCGGCTTCTATACGGACGACGCCGTAAGCCTAACCTTCTACGATCTGAATCTCGGCGCCGTTTCCGTGCTCGTCCGCCCGACGCAGCTCGGCAAGCCGACCTGGCGCACCACGAACACCGTGACGTTCGAGCAGCCGGGCCTGTACCCGGTCGAGATCCTTTACGTCGCGGTCGCGGAGCACTCGGCGCTCGAGATGTCGTACCTGATCGGGGACTTCACCGACTACGAGCTAGGGGCGAGCGAGCCCGGAAGCAGGAGCCTCAAAGAGGACGGCTTCACCCTCTTCCAGCCCACCCAGTTCTTCCAGACCCTGAGCGGCTCGCCGTCGTTCCCCGATCTCGACCAGTGCCAGCAGTGCAACCGCGACTTCATCGGCGATCCCGGCAACCACGGCTGTCCCGGAAGCTACTACTGCAACGAGGCCGCGCTCTGCGCCCCGTGCGACACCGCGTTCTTCTGCGGCGAGTCCTGCTCGAAGTGCGAGGGCGACAAGCAGTTCTGCATCAACCTCGACGACGAGTTCCAGTGCGCCGAGTGCCGCACCGACGCCGACTGCGACGAGGGCTTCAGCTGCGATCCCGAGACGCACGTGTGCAACGAGTGCAACGTCGACCCGGACTGCCCGCGCGGCGAGATCTGCGTCGACCACACCTGCACGCCGTGCGACACGGCCGACCGGTGCGCCGGCAACTCGTGCAACTGCTGTCCGAACGGGATCAACGGCACGCAGATGGACTGCGCGGCCGTCGAGCCGGGCGGGATCGAGATGTGCGTCGAGTGCCTCACCGACGCGCAGTGCCCCAGTGACAAGGTGTGCCACGTGCCCACCGGCCACTGCGTCGACAGGCCCCTGCCGACGAACGCGCTGCCCAACTGCTGCGGCGAGGGCTGCGTCGACTGCATGCGCCCCGAGGACCCGAACGACCCGCAGACGCCCCCGGTGCCGTTCTGCCTGCCCGGGCCGGTCGGGACGGCGTGCGCCGCGTGCCGCAACGACATGGATTGCTCCGAGGGCCAGTACTGCCTGAGCGGCGAGTGCAAGGCGTGCGTCGAGGACCGGCGCTGCGGGATGCGCTGCGACAGCTGCGGCGGCGACACGCCCTTCTGCTCCGGCCAGTTCGCCGAGTCCGCCGTCTGCGTGCGCTGCACCTCGGACGAGCAGTGCGCCGGCACGACGTGCGACCCCGAGACGCACGAGTGCGACCCGGGGTGCATGGCGACCTGCGGCGAGGACACCCCGTACTGCGACGGCCAGCGGTGCGTCGAGTGCTACGCCGACACCCAGTGCCCCTGCGGCAACACCTGCGACCTGGAGACGAACACCTGCGACATCTCCTGCAAGTCGAACGTGGACTGCCTCGGCAACGAGCACTGCCGCTGGACCGACGAGGCGGACGCCAAGGAGTGCGCGCTCGGGCCGATGCCGGACAACGTCGCATGCGGCGGCACCCTCGCCGAGATCTGCAGCGTCTCCGTCGTCGGCGGCAAGGGCGCCGATCCGAGGCGGACCGCCGGGCTCCTCGCCCTCGCGATGCTGGCCCTGCTCGAACGGACGCGCCGCCGGCGCAGCGGAGGTGCCTCGTGAGAATGCGCCGGCTCCTCCTCCCGCTGCTCGCGCTCGCCGGGCTCCTCGCCGAGCGCCCCGCGCTCGCGGAGGAGGGGCGCTTCGACGCCCAGGTCTTCCGCCCGGCGGCCGCCCCGCGCGACCTCGTCATGGTCCAGAAGTCCGAGGTCATCGGCAACCTCTCGCCGACCGTCGGCCTCTACAGCGACATCGCGGCCGACCCGCTCGTGCTCTTCCTCGCGGGCGACGACACGAACAAGGCCGTCAACGCCATCACCGGGCGGCTCGAGCTCGCCCTCCTCGCCGGCATCGGCTTCTTCGACGTGTTCGACGTCACGATGACCATGCCGCTCATCCTCTTCCAGGAGGGCGGCAACCTGCGCCGGTTCGGCACCGAGGGGTCGGTCAAGAGCACCACCGTCGGCGATCTCCGCCTCTCCACGAAGATCTCGCTCCCGTACCTGAACCGGAAGGAGCAGGTCAAGGAGGGGTTCGGGATGGCGATCGCGGGCAACCTGAACTTCCCCACCGGCGACCAGAACGCGTTCGCCAGCGACGGCGCGATGAGCGGCGGCGCGACGCTCATCGCCGACTACCGGTTCAACTTCGGGCTGCTCCTCGCCGCGAACGCCGGCATCTGGCTGCGGCCCGACAACCAGTTCGCGGGCGTGCGCGTCGGCGACATGGCGCAGTTCGGCGTGGCGGCCGAGCAGTACGTCGTGCAGCGCTGGGGGCTGTCGGTCATCGGCGAGGTGTACGGCTACCCGTCGATCACGAGCTACCCCGACGACCCCGGGCAGATCCCCGCGGAGGCGCTCCTCGGCCTGCGCTGGCAGACCAAGCACGGCATCACGATCACCTTCGGCGGCAGCTTCGGCGCCGCGTGCGGCTTCGGCGCGCCCGCGATCCGCTTCTTCAACGTCATCACGTGGCAGCCGAAGACCTCGCAGGAGCAGGAGGAGATCAACCGCCTGCAGCAGCGCGACAACGACGATCCGGATCGCGACGGCCTCATCGGCGCGGCGGATCGCTGCCCCGACGTCCCCGGGAGCCCCGAGAACTTCGGCTGTCCGGACCTGGACACCGACGGCGACGGCATCTTCGATCGCGACGACAAGTGCCCCGACAAGCCCGCCGGCCCGCACGGCAAGGACGGCTGCCCGCTCGCCTTCGTCCGGGGCGACGAGATCGTGATCACCGAGCAGGTCCACTTCGCGACCGACAGGGACATCATCCTGGAGGACTCGAATCCGACCCTCGAGGCGGTCGCGCAGGTGCTGATCGACAACCCGGAGATCCGCGAGGTGCGGATCGAGGGCCACACCGACGTGCGCGCGACCGACGTCTACAACCTGGCCTTGTCCCAGCGCCGCGTGGCGAGCGTCATGGCCTACCTGATCGCGAAGGGCGTGGACCCGTCGCGCCTGCAGGCGAAGGGGTACGGGCACGCGCAGCCGATCTACGACGACACGGGCTGCGTCGGGCCCGACGACCAGCTGACGCCCGATTGCCAGTTCATGACGTCGAAGAACCGGCGCGTGGTCTTCCGCATCCTGCGCTACGGCAACGCGGCGCCGAAGCCGCTCACCGGCTCGCCCGAGGGGAGCGAGCAGATCTTGCCGTCGGGCGGGCTGCTGCCGCAGAAGACCCAGGGCACGCTGCCGACCCAGGGCACGCTGCCGGGTCAGGGGGTCCTCAAGCCGAACGTGCTGCCGAGCGGCGGATCGGCGCTCCCGTCCGCGGGCGCGGTGCCCGGCGGCGCGGCGCCGCTGCCGAACCGCGGCGAGGCGGGGGGGCTCCCGAGCAAGTCGGGGGTGCTGCCGAGGTCCGGCAGCACCACGCCGCCTGCGCCCTCCTCGTCGGGTCAGCCGCCGGCGCCGCCGCCGCCGAAGCCGGCGCCGCGCTAGAGCATCGATCGCGGTGATGACCGAGAGATGAACCGCCAAGGACGCCAAGGACGCCAAGAAGACGACGAGATCTTGGCGTTCACGGCGGCTTGGCGGTTCGGGGTTCTGCCCTTTCGAGCGTCGCTCTAGGCGAGAGAGCGGGGGTACGACGGGCCGCGGCTGGCTCCCTGGCCCACGGTGGCGTCGTTCCTCGCGCGGCGCACGGGCTCGATCGCGCAGGTCGAGCGCCGCGCCGGTCACGAGCGCGCTGCGGCGCTTGTCGCGCCAGGTCGCGCTACTTCTTGGGGGCGGTCTTCGGGGGCGTGGTGGACGGCGGCTTGGCCGACGCGGACGCGGACGGCGACGGAAGGGGCGCGGACGACGACGGCTTGGCCGACGTGGCCGCGGCCGGCGACGAGGGCTTCGCGCCAGGCTTGGGCGGCTGCCCGGGCTTGCCCGGCGCCGCCGAAGCCGCGGGCGCAGCGGCGTCCTCGTACGGCTCGTCGGACGCAGGCGCGGCCTCCTCCGCCGGCGGCGCCTCCGGCTCGGCAGGCGCCGCGGAGTCGGCGGGCTTCGTGGCCGGATGGAACGTCAGCGGCTTCGCCTCGCCTTCCGTGCGGCGGACCCAGATGACCGCGGTCCCGCTCGCGACGCTGGCATAACGGCCGTCCTCGGTGCGGATCTCCTCGTTCACCGCCTCGATGACCGCATCGCCGCCCACGGCGCACGCAGCCTTGCGGAGCGACTCGAGGCGCTCCGCCTCGGTCCGAGCCTCGGGATCGCTCGCGATGGGCTGAAGGCGATGGTACTCGCGATCGGGCAGCTGGCCTGCCGGTACGACGTGCATGTCGCTGCAGAACTCGCCGGAAGGCGTGCGTTTGTCCCGGAAGGGGGTGCTGCAACCGGCGATCAGCGCGGCACCCAGTGCCGCCGAGAGGAGGAGGCGCTGCATGGTGCCTTCTTACCAGCGATGCGACGCGCGATGCAAACCCCGCGCATCGCGGACGATGCCGATCCGCAGGACGGGCGCGTCCCGGCAGGTGGACCACCAGCCACCCGCGCGCGCCCGTGTTCCGATCGTGTGAACGCCTGGCTATGCTCGCGGGCGATGCGCCCGCTCGAACGACGCCCTTGTCTCGTCCCCCTCGTCCTCGGCGCGGCGCTCGCCGCCGCGTGCGGCGCGCCCCAGCCAGCGCCGCGCGCCGCCCCGGGCGAGGTCGCCCCCGTCGAGGCGAGCGCCCCGAGCGCCGCCGCGTGCCTCGCGGCCGCCAACGCGAAGCGGCAACCCCGCGCCGACGAGCCGGCGCGGATCGGCGTGAAGCACGTCCTCGTCCGCTACGCCGGCGCCGATCGCGCCGGGGGCGCGACGCGCACGCGCGAGGAGGCCTGCCTGCGCGCGATGGAGGCGCGCGACAAGATCCGCGGCGGCGCCGACTTCGACGAGGTGGTGGCGCAGTACAGCGAGGAGGCGGGCGCCGCGTCGCGCGGCGGCTCGCTCGGCACCGTGGAGCGCGCCGACGTCCTGCCGCCCTTCGCCGACGCCGCGTTCGAGCTCGAGCTGCACCAGCTCAGCGACGTCGTGGAGACCCGTTATGGGTTCCACGTGATCTTCAGGACCGAATAGCCCTCCTGCCGCGCGCAGGGCCCCTGTTCGCGACCGCTCTACGCGACGCTACCCGCGCGCGTCTCGCGCCGCCGCGCGTCTCGCGCGTCTCGCGCGTCTCACACGTCGCGCGCGCCGCCCAGCGCCGCGCGCCTCGCCCGAGGGTTGCGTTCTCGGCGGAGGCGCAGCATGAAGCACCCATGCGCGCCCACCAGCTCTTCGCCGCCCTCGCCGTGATGATCGCCTCGCCAGCGCTGCTGATCGCGGCGTGCAAGTCGAGCGACGCTCCCGAGGATGCGGGCCCGGCGCCGGCCGACATCGCCGCGCCGACCGCGACCGCGCCGCTGCCCGCGGCGACCGGGACCGTGCCCGCCGCGACGCCGACGCCGGCCGCGCCCGCGGCGCCCGCGAAGGCCTCCCCGGCGCAGCCCGCGGCGGGCACCAAGGCGGACGCGGGCGCTCCGCCCGACGGCGGCGACGGCGGCGCGCCGAAGGACGGGGGCGCGCCCGGAACGCTCGACGCGGGGGCGCTCTCGGGCAAGCTCGCGGCGTGCGGCGCCAAGTGCCAGTCGATCCTCCAGACCTGCCTCACGCCGAAGTTCCCCGCGGACGGCGGCCTGCCGAAGATCGAAAATCCGGCGGCGTGCCAGAAGTCGTTCGACGACTGCCGCGACGCCTGCGCGCCGTAGCGCCCGCCGCGAGGGCAGGGGACGGCAGCCCGGGCTACCTCGGGGCCGCGCCCGGCAGCGTCACGCGGAACAGCGCGCCGCCGGCCTCGCCGGTCGACACCGTGATGTCGCCGCTCATCGCCTCGACGAGGTGCTTCGCGATCGACAGGCCGAGCCCGGTGCCGCCCGACGCGCGGGAGCGCCCCGGATCCACGCGGTAGAACCGCTCGAAGACGCGACCCTGGTGCGCCGCCGGGATGCCCGGGCCGTCGTCCTCGACCTCCAGGATCACGCGCCCGTTCGCGGCCCTCGCGCGCACCTCCACGCGCGAGCCCTCCGGCGTGTGGTGGATCGCGTTGTCGACGAGGTTGGTCAGCACCTGGTCGAGCGCGCGCGGATCCGCCTCGACGAGGGTGCCCGGCGCGACGTCGACGGTCACCTCGGTCCGCTTCTCCCGGGCGCGCCCGCGCAGCAGCGCCACCGCGGCCTCGGCCTGCGCCGCGAGGTCGAGCGTGCCCGGCGACAGCGACCGCTCGCGGCCCTCGATGCGCGACAGGTCGAGCAGATCGTTCACGAGCCGGTGCAGCCGGGCCGCGTTCCGCTCGATCACCTCGACGAAATCCCGCGCGGCCGCCGGGTCGTCGAGCGCGCCGCCGAGCAGCGTCTCGCTGCTCGCGCGGATCGACGCGACCGGCGTGCGCAGCTCGTGCGACGCGTTGGCGATGAAGTTGCGCTGCAGCCCCTCGATGCGCCGCAGCTCCGTCACGTCGAAGAAGACGGCGACGACCCCCGCCGCGCCGCGGCCCTGCGCCGGCAGCGCGAGCGGCGCCGCGTTCACGACGAGGATCCGGCGCCCCGGCGGCCCCGCCGCGCCCGGCGACGCCGGCGCGATCTGGATCTCGCGCGTGGCCGCCGCGCGCGCGAGCGAGACCTCCTCGATGAGCTCGTGCAGGCTCGCGGAGCGGAGCACCTCGAGCGGCGGGCGGCCGACCGGGTCCCCGCGGATGCCGAGCAGCTGCGAGAGCGCCGGGTTGACCAGGGTGATGTCGCCCCGCTCGTCCGTGACGAGCACGCCCTCGCGCATCGACTCGAGCACCGCGCCGAACCGCTCGCCCTCGCCCCCGAGCTCGCGCCGCGAGCGCTCCAGGCTCTCGGCGAGCTCGTCGAGCGCGCCGCCGAGCGCGGCGATCTCGTCGCGCCCCTGCACGCGCGCGCGCCGGCCCAGATCGGCGCGCATCTCCCGCGCGACGCCGGTCAGGTAGACGAGCCGCCCGGAGAGCGCGCTCGCCCCGGCGAGCGCCGCGCCCACGGCGAGCACGAGCGCCAGGATCGTCCCCTCCACGACGCGCGTGTGGGCGGCGGACAGGCTGCGGTCGATGGCGATCGGCTCGAACGCGAGCCGCACGACCCAGGGCCCGTCCGGCCGGTCGAGCCGCTTCGCCGCGTACAGCATCCTCATCCGCGTCGTCTTGCTCACGCGCTCGCTGCGCCCCGTGCCGTGGTGCCGCGCGTCGGCGACCTCGTCGCGCGTCGCGTGGGCCTCGAGCTCGACGAGCCGCTCCGGCGCGACCGACGAGTCGCCCCGCACCGCGCCGCTCGGATCGATGAGCGTGACGCGCGCCCCCGCGCTCGCCGACAGCGCCGACGCGAGCGCCGGCGCCTCGGCCGCGAGGTCGGCCGCCCTCGCGGCGGCCTCGGTGACGAGCGCCGTCCGCGCGGCCAGGTCGGCCGCCGTGTGCTCCCCGAGCTCCGCGCCGAGCGTCTTCACGACATAGCCGTCGAACACCACCGCCGCGAGGACCGCGATCCCCACGGCGAACGCGATGAGCTTGCTCCGAATACCCATGTCACCCGCGTGCCGAGCGCCCGGCGCGCGCCACGTGCGCGACGGGGCGAAGATGACGATGTTACCTAGTTTTGTCTGTCCCGTGACGACTCGTTGACGTGATGCGTGGAGACGGGTAAACGGCCCGCTCCATGGGACTGACCCGTGATGCCGTCTTCTTCGACGCGCTGGCCAACCACGCGCAGCGGAGCGTCGCGGCGAGCGAGCTCCTCCTGGAGATGCTCGACCAGCTCGACGAAGCGCCGGCGCTGGCGAGGCGGATCTCCGACCTCGAGGACGAAGGCGACAAAATCACCCACGGATGTCTGGCCGCCCTCCACCAGACCTGGATCACCCCGCTCGATCGCGAGGAGATCCACGCGCTCATCACCCGGCTCGACGACGTCCTCGACTGCATCGAGGCGGCGAGCGTGCGGCTCGTGCTCTTCGAGGTCGGCAGCGCCCTCCCGGAGGCGCGGCAGCTCGCGCAGGCGGTCGTGGACTCGTGCACCGCCATGAGCTCCGCCGTCCAGTCGCTCCGGGACCTGAAGCGGCAGCCGAATCTCCTCGAGCTCTGCGTCGAGATCAACAAGCTCGAGAACGTGGCCGACGGCCACTATCGCACGGCGCTGGCGGCGCTCTTCAAGAAGGGGAACGACCCGCTGCTCGTGATGAAGTGGCGAGACATCTACGACCTCCTCGAGAACGCGACGGACCGCTGCGAGGACGTCGCGAACATCATCGAGGGCATCGTGCTCGAGCACGCATGACGACCTACATCCTCGCCATCCTCGTGATCGCGCTGGTGTTTGACTACATCAACGGCTTTCACGACGCCGCGAACTCGATCGCGACGATCGTCTCGACGCGCGTCCTGTCGCCCCGCACCGCGGTGATCTGGGCCGCCGTCTTCAACTTCATCGCGTTCGCCCTGTTCGAGCCCACGGTCGCGCGCAACATCGCGAAGGGGGTCGAGCCGGCGTTCATCACCCCGAACGTCATCCTGGGCGGCCTGCTCGGCGCGATCATCTGGAACCTGCTCACGTGGTGGTGGGGGCTGCCGTCGTCGTCGTCGCACGCGCTCATGGGCGCGTTCGCGGGGGCGGCGGTGAAGAGCGCGGGGCGGCTGTCGGTGCTCGACGCGACGGTCTTCGGCAAGACGGCGGCGTTCATCCTGGTGTCGCCCCTGCTCGGCGCGATCATCGGGTTCTCGCTCATGCACGCCATCCGGCTGCTCGCCCAGGGCTGGACGCCCGGCAAGGTGAGCTCGCGCTTCCGCCGGCTGCAGCTGCTCTCCGCCGCCGCCTACTCGCTCGGGCACGGCGGCAACGACGCCCAGAAGACGATGGGCATCATCACGGCGCTCCTCATCTCCGCCGGCCTCCAGGAGGGCGGCCACGAACCGAAGCCGATGCTCTGGGTCGTGCTCGTCTGCCACGCCGCGATGGGCCTCGGCACGCTCTCCGGCGGCTGGCGCATCGTGAAGACGATGGGCATGAAGATCACGAAGCTGAAGCCGGTGGGCGGCTTCGCCGCCGAGACGGCCGGCGCGGCGACGCTGTTCAGCGCCACGGCGCTCGGCATCCCGGTGAGCACGACCCACACGATCACGGGCGCGATCGTCGGCGTCGGCGCCACCAGCGGGCGCCTCTCCACCGTCCGCTGGGGCGTCGCCGGCCGCATCGTCTGGGCCTGGATCTTCACGATCCCCGCCTCGGCCATCCTCGCGGCCACCGTCTACACCGTCGCGCGCCTCATCAGCGGCGTGCCCTGACCGCCCGGCGTCTTCGTCCAGCGCGGCGGCTCGCCGCGCCGGCGCTCCCGGCGCCTTCGCCCGGCGCGGCGAGGGCTTACGGAGCCCGCCCCGGATCCCCATAGCGCGGCCATGCGGGCGCTGGTGACGGGGACGACGGAGGCGCAGGGCGGGGCGGTGGCGCGGGCGCTGCTCGCCCGAGGGCACCGCGTGCGCGCCTTCTCCCGCGGGCCCGGCGACCCGGCCGCGGCGCGGCTCATCGAGCTCGGCGCCGAGGTCGTCCAGGGGAGCCTCGACGAGCCGCGCGCGGCCGCGCGCGCGGCGGCCGGCGTCGACGCGGTCTTCGCCGTGGGCGCGCCGCTCGACGGCGGCCCCGGCGCCCGGGACGCCGAGGTGCGGCGCGGGCTCGCGGCCGCCGAGGCGGCCGGGGCCGCCGGCGGCGCGCACCTCGTCTACGCCTCGGCCGCCGGCGCCGACCGGGGCACGGGGATCCCCTGCCTGGAGAGCAAGGCGGCCGCCGAGCGGCGCATCGCCGCGCTCGGCGTGCCCTGCACGATCCTCGCGCCGGTCTACCTCATGGAAGACCTGCTCTCGCCCGCGGCGCTCCTCGGCCTCCAGCGCGGCGTCTACGCCGTCCCGCTCCCGGCGGGCTGCCGGCTCCAGCAGCTCGCCGCCGACGACCTGGGGCGGTTCGCGGCGCTCGTGCTCGAGCGCCGGCGCGACTTCCTCGGGCGCCGGGTCGAGCTCGCGTCCGACGAGCTCACCGGCGCCGAGGCCGGCGCGGCGCTGTCCCGCGTGGCCGGCCGCGAGATCCGCTACGCCGAGGTGCCGCTCGCCGAGGTGCGCGCGCGCAGCGAGGACCTCGCCGCGATGTTCCGCTGGCTCGCCCGCGGCGGCCCCGGCGTCGACGTCGCGGCCCTCCACGCCCTGGCCCCGGAGGTCGGGTGGCGGCGCTTCGAGGACTGGGCGCGCGAGCACCTCGCGGGCGCGCTCACCCGCGCCGTCGCCTGAGCCGGCGCCGCCCTCAGCCGTGCGGCCCGGGCGCGCGGCTCGTCCGGCCGCCGCCGCCGAGGCTGATGAAGTGGTCGAGGATCCAGGTCTTGAAGCGCTGCAGGTCGAGCCGGTCGAGCAGCGGCAGGAAGGCGCGCTCGACCCCGTCCTCGCGGCGGATGGAGGCGAAATCCAGCACGCCGACGTCGTTCGCGGCCAGCACGTACGGCATCACCTCGGTGCGCCCCTCGTCGAAGGCCGAGAGCAGCAGCGACGCCTTGAGGAAGGCGGCCGACACGTCGAGGAACGCGGGGCGGATGCCGCGGATGTACCGGCTGAACGGCTCGGCGATGACGCGCTTGTCCGGCGTGTCGCGGAGCCCCGCGCCCTCGAGCTGCTGCTTCAGGAACACGCTCGCCGACACGCCGGGGTGCTCCTTGCGGCGGCGCTCGGCCTCGTAGCCCTCCGCGACGATCACGAGCGCGTAGTCGGCGCGCCCGAGGCCCTCGGCGAGCTCGCCCAGCACGTCCTGGGGGAAGCGGAAGAAGGGGAGCACGATGAGGTGCGCGCGCGCCGCCACCGCGCAGTGGAGCGCGTGCCGCCCGCTGCGGTTGCCCATCATCTCGAGGATGTAGATGCGCTTGTGCGTGTACGCGTCCTCGTAGAGCCCGCGCGCGATGTTGGCGCCCGTCTCCACGCCCGACAGGAACCCGATCGCGCGATCGCCCTCCAGGTCGTTGTCGATGGAGACGTTGACGAAGCCGGACTGCGGGCGGACCTCGAACTCGTCGAGCCACGCCTTGATGCCCTCGAACGTGCCGTTGCCGCCGACGCAGATGAGATGGGTGAACCCCTGCTCCTTGAACGTCACGGCGGCCTGCTTGCGCTTCTCGCGATCGAGGAAGCCGGTGTAGCGCTCGCTCCGGAAGTCGCTGCCGGCGTCGAGCACGCGCCGCCCCATCGAGCGCGCCGGGATGCCCTGCGCGAGCAGGGAGTAGCGCTGGCGGCGGCTCATGATGAGGCGCTCGAAATGGGGCTGGGCGCGCGCGTCCGCGGTCAGGGAGCGGAAGCCCTCGGTCGCGGCCCACACCTCGTAGCCTCGTCGCGCCGCCTCCTCGGTCAGCGCGACAGCGACCGAGGAGTAGCCGGGGGCATTGCCGCCGTCGAAGACGAGCAGCAGGCGCTTGTCCGATGCCGGAAGGGTGTCGGGACGTCCGAACTCGACGATGCTGGTCATGGCGCCGGCCTTCTACCACGCGACGCCCTCGTTGGCCGAGCGATTGTCACGTGTTCGAGACCGTCGCCCGGCGACGCTGGGCGTCGACCGATCGTGCCGCGCCGCGTGGTGTCGGGCGATTGCGCCGCGTCGACGAGCGACGCGGCGCGCGCCGTTCACCCCGTGTTTCGCATGCCGGCGGCGATGCCGTTCAGCGTGAGCAGGAGCGAGCGATCGCGATCGGAGTCCCCGCCGCGGCTCGCCCGCAGGAGCTCGACTTGCAGGAATGAAAGGGGGTCGACGTAAGGATTGCGCAGCGAGATGGACCGCTGGAGCGTCGGGTTGCCGTCGAGCAGCCGCCGGTTGCCCGTGAGCCGCTTGAGCCACGACCGCGTCAGCCGGTACTCCGCGATGATCCTCGGCGCGACCGCCTTCCGCGCCGCGGCCGGCGCGAGCTCGGCGTAGCCCGCGAAGATGTTCATGTCCGCCTTCGCGAGCACCATCTCGACGTTGTCGATGACCGCCCGGAAGAACGGCCACGACGCCATCATCTCCTTCAGCAGCTCCGCGCCCTCGGGCCGCTGGCCCATCGCCTCCAGGCCGCTGCCGACGCCGTACCAGCCCGGCAGGATCGCCCGGTTCTGCGTCCACGCGAAGACCCACGGGATCGCGCGCAGCGACTCGAGGCCGCCCGCGCGCCGCTTGCTCGGGCGCGAGCCGAGCGGCAGGCGCGCGATCTCGTCGATCGGGGTCACCGCCGTGAAGAACTCCACGAACTTGGGCTCCTCCCAGACGAGCCCGCGGTAGACGCGCCGCCCGGTCTCGGCGAGCTCGTCGAACGCGGCGGCGTAGCGCAGCTCGGACGCGGTGGGCGGCCGCGGCTGCGCGCCCAGCGTGTGCAGGATGACGCCGCTGAGCATGAGCTCCAGCGTGCGCATCGCGAGCTCGGGGCGGGCGTACTTGTGGTCGAGCGCCTCGCCCTGCTCCGTCGCCTTGTAGCGGCCGCCGACGCTGCCGGCCGGCAGGGCGAGCAGCGCCTGGTGCGCCGGGCCGCCGCCGCGCGCCACCGACTCGCCGCGGCCGTGGAAGACGCGGAGCGGCAGCTCGGCCTCGGCGGCGATCTTCGGCAGCGTCTCCTGCACGCGCCGGAGCGCCGCGCTCGCCGCGAGCAGGCCGACCTCCTTCCCGGAGTCGCTGTAGCCGATCATCACCTCCTGCACGCCGCGGGCGAGGACGTGCGGGCGGTACTCCGGGTGGGCGAGCAGCGCGCGCAGGATCCGCGCGCTGTCGTTCAGCGCGCCGAGCGACTCGAACAGCGGGACCACGTCGATGCGCGCGCACGAGCGGGCCTCGTCCCACAGCCCGGCGGCCTTCGCGCACGCGAGCGCGGCGAGGACGTCGTTCTCGCTCTGGGTCATCGACAGGATGAGCGTGCGGCAGGCCGACTCGCCGCTGTCGCGCTGGGCGGCGGCGATCCGCTGGAGCGCCTCGAAGACGCGGCGCGCCTCCGGCCCCATCTGCGCCGGCTCGATCCGGCCCTCCGCCACGTGCGCCGCCGCGGCGCGGGCGTCCTCGGCGGGGGCGCGCATCTCGAGCTCGGCGAGCGCGAACCCGAACGCGCGCACCTGCGACAGGAGCGCGCGGGCGCGCCGCTCGCCCGAGTGCCCGCAGCGCGCGGCGCGGAGGCTGTCGGCGACGAGCGCGAGGTCGCGCTCGAGCTCCGCGGGCTCGCGGTACGGGGCGGCGAGCGTCGGCTCCTCCGGGCGCACGAACGCGCGCCCCTCGAGCGCGGGGCCCTGGCCGTAGCGCGCGCGGGCCTCGGCGCGGCCGTGCTCGGCGTGCTCGAGGGTGGCGGTGAGGCGCGCCTCGATGAAGCGCAGCTTGCGGCGCCACGGCTCGCCCTCGGTGCGCGGCCCGAAGTGCGCGGCCGCCTCGGGCATCGCGGCCGCGTCCTCCTCGATCGAGGCGAGCAGCCAGGGCGGCGGCGTGACGTGCCGGAGCGACTGCGACAGCGCGCCGCCGAGCTCGCGCGCGGCGCGGATGAGCCGGCGCAGGCCGCGGATGCGGTAGGCGAACAGCGCGTCCTCGAGCACGGCGGGCACGACCAGCGGGTTGCCGTCCATGTCGGCGCCGACCCACGAGTGGATGCGGAGCGGCACGATCTCGGCGTCGAGCGGCTCGCCGTAGGCGGCCTCGAACGCGCGCTCGAGCGCGGCGGGGAGCTCGGGGAGCAGATCCCAGAGGATCTCCTCGATGTACCAGGCGGCGTTCTTCACCTCGTCGCCGACGGTGGGCCGATCGCGGCGCACCTCGTCGGTCTGCCAGAGCGCGGTGATCTCCTCGCGGATCTCGGCGAGCTTCTTCGCCGACTCGTCCGGCGTGAGGTGGCAGCGGTCGCGCTCCTCGAGGTTGCGCGCGATGCGGTAGAGCTTCTCGAGGACGGTGCGCCGCGCGGCCTGGGTCGGGTGCGCGGTGAGGGTGAGCGTGACGTCGAGCGAGCGGAGCGCGGCGCGCACGCGCTCGGCGGGCACGCCCGCGTCCTTGAGCGCGCGCATCGCGGCCTCGAGCGAGCCGCGCTGCGGGCGCGCGTCGGGGTCGGTCGCGTACGCGCGCGCGCGGCGGATGCGGTGGTGCTGCTCCGCGAGGTTGACGAGGCGGAAGTAGACGGTGAACGCGCGGATGACGGGCTCGATGCGATCGTGCGGCAGGCTCGCGAGCAGCTTGCTGAGCTCCGCCTCCGCGTGCGCGCGCCCGTCGCTCGGGCCGCGGCGCCTCCGGATGGCGAGCGTGCGGATGCGCTCCTCGAGCGCGAAGAGGTCTTCCCCCTCCTGCTCGATCAGCACTTCACCGAGCAGGCGGCCAAGCAGGCGAACTTCTTTACGAAGAGGTCGATCGACCTCGCGGCGACGCAGCGGCATGCGGCGAGCCTAGCGCGACGCGGCGTAAAACGGACCACCGAGTGTGGCCCGGGCGGACTGTCGGGCGCTCCCGGAGGGAGGGTGGCCGGGCTCACCGGTTCCGTGGGACGCGGCCGGGGTGCCGGGGCAGGGGAGCGAGGGCGCTCGCGGGGCGGCCGCGGAGCGCGGCGGGAGCGTCGCGGCGGGGCGGCAGCGGGGGAGCTCGCGGGGGACCTTTGCTGAGACGAAAGATTTCACGTGAAGGTGGAAGCCATCAGAATGATTGTTCTTTTTGCTTGCGTTTCCGCCCGACATCGAGAGGGCGGCGCGATCCCCCGACGGTGAGGTGGGCGGGAGCGTGTGGGCGAGAGCCCGGCCCTCGAGGCGCCCTGTGCGCGCGGGTAGGCGGCGCGCAGGCCAGGGGGAGGCAGGCGCCGCGAGGTCAAGGCTTCCGGGCCTTTCGAGGCCGCGCCGAGCTCGTGTACGCTCCGGCGGATGGCCGATGACGTCTTCGGGATCGTCGGCACGACCCAGGGGGCGTTCAAGGTGGAGCGGGTCGTCGCCGAAGGGGGGTTCGGCGTCGTGTACCGCGCGTACCATGAGGCGTTCCGCGCGCCGGTCGCGCTGAAGTGCCTCAAGGTCCCGGGGGCGCTGCCCGAGCAGCTGCGCGCGCAGTTCCTCGACAAATTCCGCGAGGAGGCGGAGCTCCTGTTCCGCCTCTCGGCCGCGATCCCCGCGGTGGTCCGGCCGCTGCACCACGACGTGATCTCGACCGCGGGCGGCGTCTTCGTCCCGTTCATCGCGCTGGAGTGGCTCGAGGGCAGCACGCTCGCGAGCCACATCGCCGCCCGCGCCGCGGAGCGGCGGCCGCCGCTCTCGCCGATCGAGGTGATCCGCCTGCTCACCCCGGTGGCGCGGGCGCTCGAGGCGGCGCACCGCTTCCCCGGGCCGAGCGGCCCCACGTGCGTGGTGCACCGCGATCTCAAGCCGGCCAACATCTTCCTCGCCCAGATCCACGGCGCCGAGGTCGTGAAGATCCTCGACTTCGGGATCGCCCGCGCCCGCGACGCCGCGACGGTCATGGCCGGCCAGACCGCGACCACGTCGGGCGGCCTCTCGACGGCGTTCACGCCCGCGTACGGCGCGCCCGAGCAGTGGGCGCCGAAGCGCTTCGGCAAGACGGGCCCGTGGACCGACGTCTGGGGCCTCGCGGTCACCGCGGTCGAGGCGCTCGCCGGCCGCGAGATCATCGCCGGGGATCACGTCGCCATGATGGGCACGGTGCTCGACGAGAAGCGCCGCCCCACCCCGAGGAGCGAGGGCGTCCTCGTGCCCGACGCGCTCGAGGGCGCCTTCCGGCGCGCGCTGGCCGTGGATCCGCGCGATCGCTTCCGGGACCTCGGCGCGTTCTGGGACGAGGTCGAGCAGGCGCTCGGGCTCCCGCCGAGCGCGCCGCCGATCGCGCTGCCCGGCCGGGGCCCCGCGCCGCCCGGCGCCCGCCGCCCCTCGGCGTCGCCCGCGGCCCCGCGCTCCCCGCGCGCGCTGGATCTCGCCGGCGCTGGCCTCACGGCGCCGGCGGCGCTCGCGGACGCGGCGACGCGGGAGCTCGATCTGCCGGAGCGCGGCGGCCGCCTCCCGGCGCACAGCCTGCCCACCGAGCCGGTCGTGCCGCTCGCGCTCGACTGGTCTCCCCCGGCGCCCCCGCCCTTCGCGCGGCCGTCGTACGCGCCGTCGCGGATGCCGCCCCCGATGACGGCCCGCGCGCCCGCGCGCCCCAGCCTGAGCGCGGCCGAGCTCATGGCCATGTTCGCCTTGCCCGTGCGGCTCGCGGGCGCGGCCGTCGTCATCACGCTCCTCGATCTCGGGGCCGCGTCGCTGCTCTTCGACGGCGAGCGCATCGGCGTGGGCCCGCTGCGGCTCCTCCACCTCGCGGTCGGCCTCGTGGTCCTGGGGATCGGGATCGCGGTCTTCCGGCTGTTCGCGGCGGATCGCTAGCGCGCGCTCCATGGCCGCGAGATCGCAGGACCTCGGCGACGCGCGATGGGACGACATCCGCATCTTCCTCGCCATCCACCGCCACGGCAGCCTGGGCCAGGCGGGCGCGCGGCTCGGCCTCGACACCTCGACGGTGAGCCGCCGCCTGACGGCGCTCGAGGCGACGCTCGGCGCGCGCCTCTTCGATCGGACGCGCGAGGGCCTCGTCCCGACGCGCGTCGCCGAGCTCGTGCTGCCCGCGGCCGAGGCGATGGAGGCGGCGCACCGGCGCCTCGCGCGCGACGCCTCGGGCGCCGAGGCGGATGCCGAGGGCGTCGTGCGCCTCAGCGTCGCCCCCGGCTTCGCCGACTCGTTCGTGGTGCCGACGCTGGTGCGCCTCCGCGCGCGTCACCCCGGGATCCGGATCGAGCTCGACGCGTCCGTGCGCGTGCTCGATCTCACCCGGCGCGAGGCGGATCTCGCGCTGCGCTCGGTCCGGCCGGAGGGCGCCGACCTCGTCGTGACGAAGCTCGCGTCCGCGCGCTGGGTGGCCGCGGCCTCGGCAGAGCTCGCGAGGGACGCCGGCCGCGTCGAGGCGTGGGACGCCCTGCCGTGGATCACCTGGGATCGCGACCTCGCCAGCTTCCCTCCGGCGCTCTGGCTCGCGCGCCACGCCGCCGGCGCGGAGATCGCGCTGCGCACGAGCTTCTTCCGGTCGCAGATCACCGCGGCCGAGCTCGGCCTCGGCGCCGCGCTGATCCCGGAGCCGTACCTGCGCGTGCACGCGCTCACGCCGCTGCGGTTCTCGGCCGCGCTCGAGGCGAGCGCGGCCGAGTGGCCGACCGACCACCTCTGGCTCGTCGGGCACCGCGCCCTGCGCGACGTCCCCCGCGTGTCCGCGGTGTGGAGCTTCCTGGTCGAGGAGCTCAGGTCGCGGTGAGCCGGGCCCCGGGCGCGCGGCGCTAGGGCTCGCGGCGCACGCCCGTCGAGCCGTAGCCGCCCGCGCCGCGCGCCGTGGGCGCGAGCGCGGAGACCAGGACCACGTCGGCGAGGGCGACCGGGCAGATCACGAGCTGCGCGATCCGATCGCCCCGGCTCACGGTGAACGGCTCCGCGCCGAGGTTGATCAGGACGACCTTGATCTCCCCGCGGTAATCCGGGTCGATCGTCCCGGGGGAGTTGAGCACAGTGATCCCGTGGTGGAGGGCGAGCCCCGAGCGCGGACGCACCTGCCCCTCGTAGCCGTCGGGGAGGGCGACGGCGTACCCCGTGGGCAGGAGCTTCCGCTCCCCGGGCGCGAGCGTCACCGGCGCGTCGACGGCGGCGCAGAGATCGAGCCCGACGGCTCCCTCGGACTGGTAGGCGGGCGGCGGGACCTCGACGGATCCCACCCGGAGGAAAGGCACCTGGATGCGCACGCGCCGGAGCCTAGTTCAGCGCCCCGGCGATCCCGTCAGGATTTCCGCCATCACGGGCGCGGCAGCACCGCCTCGAGCCCCGAGCCGCGGAGCGCCTCGAGCGCCGTGTCCGACCACGCCCGCGCCCGATCCGAGAACCCGGCCTCGACCGCGCGCCGGAGCAGCTCGAGCGCGCCCTCCAGGTTTCCGTCCTTGGCGCTCGCGCGCGCGGCGCCGTAGGCGTCCTCGCTCTGGCCCGCGCGGCGGAAGATCGCCTCGTAGAGCCGCGCCGACCAGTCGAACGCGCCGTGCGCGAACGCGATCTCCGCCATCCTCCGCGCGTCGTCCTCCGAGAGCTGCTCCACGATGTCGAGCGCGACCGCGGCCGCCCGCGCCACCTCGCCTTGCTCGACGAGCACGCGGATCAGCGGCCCAGCGACCTCCTTCCGGTCGTCGCCGGCCTCGCGGGCGGCCTCCAGGACCTTGCGCGCCTGCCGGAGCTCGCCGAGCGCGAGGTGCACCGCGCCGACCAGCGCCGGATCCGGCTCGCCGTGCTTGCGCGCCTGCGCGAGCGACTCGCCCGCGCGCTTCGCGTCGCCGAGGAGCAGGTGCGACCAGCCGATGAGCTCGTGCGCCTCCCGGATCGCGCGCTTCGGCGGCGCCGGGGACTGCGCGAGCACCTCGTTCGCCAGCGCCATCGCCTCGTCCGTCCGCTCGTCCTCCACGGCCCGGCGCGCCCGCTGGAGCAGCACCGCCGTCTCGGGCGGCACCGGCTCCTCGTGGAGCGCGGCGCGCCGGCGGTTCATCGTCGGCGACGAGGCCGCCGGCTCGCTGCGGAACCGCTGCAGGCTCTGGAAGGCGGACATGACGAGGATCAGCGAGAAGAAGAAGAACCCCGCGCGGAGGAAGAAGATGGCGAGCAGGACGGCGGCGACGCCCGAGATCGCCGCCGTCAGCCGGGCCCGCCGCGGGCCGAGCGCGTGCTCGAGGACGTGGCCGCCGTCGAACGGGAGCACGGGGATCAGGTTGAGGATGCCCCACCACACGTTGACCGTGATGAGCATCTCCATCCCGCTCAGCAGCATGATCGGGAGGGCGTAGATCGCCGGGACATAGAGGAGCAGGAGGTGCAGGACGCCGGCGACGAAGAACCCGGCGAAGGGGCCGGCCAAGCTGATGATCACGTGCTGGAGCCGCCCGAGCGGCAGGAGCGACCGCCATGTCGTGGTCCCCCCCATGAAGTGCAGCGTGATCTCCGGCTCGATCCGGTGCCGCTTGATGGCGAACGCGTGACCGAACTCGTGCATGAGGACCGAGAGAAAGACCACGAGGACCCACACGAGGAACTGCTGGTACTGTTCCCTGGCCAAGATCCCGAACCCGAGCAGCGCGGCGGAGAGCCAGAACCCGAGCTGGACGTCGACCGAGACTCCAAACAGACGGAAGCTCATGCGCATGTAATAAGGCCTGCGGGCCGTCTGCTCAATGATTGCCGTGCGGACGCGGCCTGCCCTAGAGTGCGCCGCGCGACCTTTTCGCGCGGCCGCGGGCCCCTCCGGCGCCTCCGGCCGCGCGCTGGACGCGGCGCTGGGAGCGAGCATGGGCAGGGAGATCCGGGTCAGGAAATGGGCGTTCGCCGGGGTTGCTGCGGCGGGCATGGCGTGCGGCGCCGCGCCGCCGCCTGGGCCGCCCGCTCCGCCGTCTCCGGACGCGCCGCCGTCCGGGGTCGCGCCCGCCCCGGCCCGCCCCTCGGAGGCCGCCGCCCCGCCGGCGCCCGCCGCGCTCGCGGCCGCCGTCGCGCCGCCGCCCGCCGCGCCGCCGGAGTTCTCGGTTCCGCCCAACACGGCGGTCCTGCACATCGGCGACTCGTTCGCGCTCGCGGGCTTCGCGCAGGCGCTCCGTCCGCGGATGGAGGCGCACCGCGTCCGCTACGCGGTGAAGGCGGAGACCAGCTCGTACACGGTGACCTGGGCGTCCCGGATGGAGCTCCTGGTCGCCAACTACCAGCCGGACCTCGTGATCATCAGCCTCGGCGCCAACGAGGTCGAGAACGTCAATCCCCCGGCCCACGCCGGCGCGGTCCGGCGCATCGTCAAGGCGATCGGCGGCCGCCCGTGCGTGTGGGTCTCCCCGCCGCTCTGGCGGAAGGACACCGGGATCATCGACGTGATCCGGACCAACTCGGCGCCGTGCCGCTTCTTCGACTCCGACGCGCTGGTCCCCGGCCCCCTCCCGCGCAAGAAGGACAAGATCCACCCGAACGAGGTGGGCGGCGCCCGCTGGGCCGACGCCTTTTGGGCCTGGCTCATGGCGGAGCACCAGCCGCCGGGCGAGGGCGAGGGCGGCGAGGCGCCGAAGCGCAGCCCCTGGGCGCTCCGGCCGTCCCCGCCGGAGGAGCACCGATCGCGGGCGCAGCCGCCGGAGAGCGCGCTCCAGCAGAGCGAGCCGGCCGCCGCTCGGCAGGTCGAGAGGCTCTGAGCGCGGGGAGCGTCCAGCCCCCGGGTTCCGCCTACGCCGGCGACGAGGTCGCCACCCCGACCCCGCGGTGGACCAGCCCCGGATCATGCCCGAGCGCGCCCGCGATCGCCGCGCGCACGTCCCGCATGAGCCGGTTGCGCCCGCCCGCGCCGTAGGGCGCCGGATCGATCGGCGGCATGATCGTGACCACCACCCGGTGGTGCTGCTGCACCACGTAATCCTTCGCCCTCAGCACGTGCCGCGTCCCGTCGATCGCGACCGGGAGGATCGGCGTGTTCGTCTCGATCGCCATCCTGAACCCGCCGCTCTTGAACGGCAGGAGCGCGCCGGTCCGGCTCCGCGTGCCCTCCGGGGCGATCCAGACCCGCGTGCCGTCCTGGAGCATCGAGGCGCCGACCTGCAGGCTCGCGCTCGCCTGGACGTGATCGCTCCGGTTGATCCGGATGAACCCGGCCGCCTTCATCGCCTGGCCGAACACGGGGACGTTGAACAGCTCCTTCTTCGCGATCATCCGGAGCCGCCCCGGGATCGCCCGGAACACCACCGGGATGTCGAAGAGGCTCTGGTGATTCGACATCACCACGAACGGCCGCGTCCCCGCCGCATGCTCGCGCCCGCGCACCACGAGATCCACGTCGGCGTCCTCGAGGACCTTGCGCGCCCACCAGTCCAGCCGCTCATCGCAACGCTCGAGCGTCACGCGCCCCATCATCGCGTCCACCACGGTCGGAACGCAGATCCGCGCCGTGTCGAAGATTCCCATGAACGTCGTATGAAGGCTCATCGCTCTGATTCCGCTGGGTGAGGGGTCGCGTGCGCGCTCGCGCGATCAGGCCCTGCCGGGCGCGGCGGACGAGCGGCCCTCCGGCGGGGCGCCGTGCTCATCCGTCATCGGGCATGCGAACGCTTCGAGTATACCACTCAACCCGCAGCTGTGGTGCCGGTTACCGTCACCACCACGCGGCGCACGTGCGGAGAACTACGGTGCTCCCAGACATACAGGGCTTGCCATGTCCCGAGCGCGAGGCGGCCGCCGGAGATCGGGATCACCTCGCTCGATCGGGTGACGGCGCTCCGGAGGTGACCGGGCATGTCGTCGGGGCCCTCGTCGTCGTGCTCGTAGTCGCGGCCCTCCGGCGCGAGGCGCGACATCCAGCGCTCCAGATCGCGGAGGACGGCCGGATCGGCGTTCTCCTGGATGACGAGGCTCGCCGAGGTGTGCTGGAGGAACACGGCGCAGAGCCCGACGTCGACGCCGGCGCTGGCGACGACGCGCGCGACCTCGCGCGTGATGTCGACGAAACCGCGGCCGCTCGTGCGGACCTCGAGCGTGCGCTGAACGATGGTGGTCACCGCGCCATCTTAGCCGCGTTCGGCGCCGGAGCCCGGCGCGACGTCGACGATCAGCCCCCAGCTCGTCCACTGCTGGAACCAGGCGCCGACCCGCGCGCCGAGCGCCGCGCTCGCCGCCTCGCCTGCGGCCTCGCGAGCGCCAGCGGCCCCGTCGATGCCCGCGGCCCCGTGGACGCCTGCGGCCCCGTCGACGCCCGCGGCCCCGTCGACGCCCGCGGCCCCGTCGATGCCGGCGGCCACCTCCTCGCACGCCGCCACGAGCGGCACACCCCGCCCGAGCGCCTCGAGGAGCGCGAACGCCGGGGGCTCGAGCTCCTCGCAGCGCATCGTGAGATCGGCGCCGCTGCGGAAGACGGCGAGCCGGACCGGGCGCGGCGCGGGCAGCGCCGGCGACCTGCCCTGCCGGAGCTCGCCGCGGAGAGCGTGCGCCGGGTAGCGGAGCTGCATCAGCGCGAGCAGCGGATGGAGGACGATCCGGGCCGTGGACCAGCCGTCCTCCGGCATGCCCGTCACCTTCGCCGGATCGAGCGGCGGCGGCGACGCGCCGTCGAACCGATCGACGAGCGCCTGCTCGTAGCGCGCCACGTCGCGCGCGAGATCCCGCAGGGCAGGGGGGAACGCCTTGTGCGCGGCGGCGAAGTCGGCGACGCGCCGCCCGAGATCGCGCAGGGTGAAGCTCGCGGGCGGGTGCGCCGCGAGGTACGCCCGGCAGAACGCGTCGAAGCCGTCGTCGCCGAGGACGTGCGCGAGCGCGGGGAAGTCCTCGCGCAGGGCGTCGCGGTGGCGCAGCCAGAACTGCCGCCGGTAGATGTCGGCCTGCTCGGCGGGGGTGAGGCGATCGCTCCCGGCGACGTGCGCGCGGCACCGGGCGGCGAGCTCGGGGTCGTCGGGGAGCGGGGCGCCGGCCGTGAACAGGCGGGCGAGCTCGCCCATCATCGCGGCGAGCCCGGCCGGGGGCGCGGCGTCACGCGGCGCGCGCACGCGCCACCTCCTCCCGGATCGCGCGCGCCTTCTCGGCCTCGGCCGCGAGGACCTCGAACGCCGGCAGATCGTCGTCCCACTCGATCAGCGTCGACACGTCGCCCGTGTGGCCGAGCGCGCGCCGGTACAGCGCCCACACGGGGTCGGCCACGTGATCGCTGTGGGTGTCGAGGATGTACTTGCCCTGGTCCGTGTGGCCGGCGAGGTGGATCTGCACGATCCGGTGGTGCGGCACCCCGTCGATGTAGGCGCCCGGATCGAAGCCGTGGTTGTGCGAGGAGACGTAGACGTTGTTGACGTCGAGCAGGATGCCGCAGTCGGCCTCCTCGACGACCGCCGAGAGGAACGCCCACTCGCTCATCCGGCTCGAGGTGAAGGTCAGGTAGCTCGACACGTTCTCGAGGGCGAGCCGCACCTCGAGGAAGTCCTGCACCGCCCGCGCCCGCGCCGCGACGTGCCGCACGGCCTCGTCCGTGTAGGGCAGGGGGAGCAGGTCGTGCAGGTGGACGCCGTGCGCGCCGCTCCAGCAGAGGTGATCGCTCACCCACGGCGAGCCCACCTTGCGCAGCAGCGCCTTCAGCCGGCGCAGGTAGTCGAAGTCGAGCGGATCGGTGCTGCCGATCGACAGCGAGACGCCGTGCTGGACGAGGCGGTAGCTCGCGAGGGCGCGCTCGAGGTTGGCGATCGGCATGCCGCCGTCGACCATGAAGTTCTCGCTGATGATCTCGAACCAGTCGACCCGCGGCCGGTGCTCGAAGATGTGGCGGTAGTGCGGGATGCGCAGCCCGACGCCGACGCCGAGGTCGGGGAGCCCGAGCCGCATGCGCTCGAGGTTCGCGCGCTCGAGGTTCGCCATGGGTCACCACGCCGCGGCGACGCCCGGCCCGCGGGGCCGGGCGTCGCGCGGCTCAGCGGCTCAGTGACCGCCGCAGTCGGCCGGCTTGCAGCCGCCCTGGCCCTTGCACTCGTTCTGGCCCGCGCACCCGTGGGTGTCGCTCTTGCAGCCGCCCTTGCCCTTGCACTCGTTCTTGCCGCGGCAGCAATCCTTGGCGCCGGCCGCGGGCGCCTCGGCAGCCGCCGGCTCGGCCGGGGAGGCCCCGGTCTCGGGGGCGGGCGGCGGCGACGAGGCACAGCCCGCGAGGCCCGCCACCATGCCCGACACCGCCGTGAACGCCAACGACTTGCCCATGTCCATCGCCATCGGAGCCTCCACCTTCGTCTTCATCGAGAGCACCGAGCCCACCGCGCGCCTCGCCCGCATGGCGGCCCGCGCGTCTGGGCTCCTCGGGCCTCGCCGGTCTCCTCGACCGCGCCGAGCCCTTGGCTACGCGTCCTTACGGCCGACCGCCTGCGCGGTTTCACCTCGGACGCGTTGATTCTTCCTTCAACTCCCCGTAAGTGAGCGGCGTTGACCTCCAGGCCCACGCGAGCCCCCCTTGCGCGCACCGCGGCCGGCGGCGTGTCCTCTGCGGCTCGGACGGCCGGCCAGCGCGCGGCGTTCCACGTACGACGTAGCTCGCTTCGGAGCGCTCGCGCAAGACAAAGCGTCCACGGCGGCCTGGCCCGTCCGGCGCTCGCGGCGCTCGCGGCGCTCGCGCTTGACGCGGCGGGCTGCAGCGGGGCTGCGATCGAGGGAGCCGATGCGGTCTCCGGGCGCGAGGTCTCGATCGCGGCGGCGGCCGCGGAGCTCGAGGCGATGAGCGGGGCCGTCCTCGAGGGGCGCGAGGCCACGTTCCGGGACATCCTGGCCGACACGATCGCGAAGGACGCTTACCTGTGCCTGCCGGCGCCGCGGGACGTCTTCCAGGGGGACGCGCCGGAGGGGGAGCGGCGGATCGCCGGGATGATGCCGCACTATGGCCTCTTCTTCGGCCCGATGAGCTACCTCGTGCGGCGGCGCGGCGGCGCCTGGGAGGTCGAGGTCCGCGTCGCGGTCGAGCCGCCGGCAGGCGCTGGTGCCTGGCTCGAGCTGCCCGACTGCGGGCTGGCCGGCGCGCTCGGGGGCGCGATCGCGTGCCGCGGGACGCCGTACGCGCGCTCCGGGTCGACGGACGCCTGCCCGGGTTCCGGCGAGTTCTCGGCCCGGGCGACGCCGGCCGCGATCCGCGCGCTGCTGGCGCGCTGGTCGACCGAGGTCGAGGGGTACTGGAACCGCGACGCGCGCGCGTTCGGGCTGCCGGTGCGCTACGACTTCGACTTCGTGCTCGGGGACGACGCGCGCGGGAGGGCGCTCCGGGTGGACCTCGCGGTGCCGCTCTCGCCGACCTGCGGGCGGACGCCGTACTTCAGCGCGATGCGGGCCGGCTGGTCGCTGCCGGTGCTCGCGCACGAGGTGGGGCACGTGCTCGGGCTGCTCGACGAGTACGAGGCGCTCTCCGGGATCGTTAGCTGCTACCCGAAGACGCCGTTCCCGGGCGCCGAGATCAGCCGGATGGGGCTCTCGATGCGGGAGCAGACGCAGCTCCTGCCGGTGCACCATTACCTCGTGCTCCGCCGCTTCTTCTGCCGGGCGCCCGCGTCCATGGATCCCTATGCCGGCGCGATCCGCTGAGCGCTCCGCGCGGCCTCGCGCCGTCCGCCGCCGCCTCGCGGCCGCGGCGCTCGCGTGCGCGGCGCTCGCCGGCTGCCGGTCGGAGCGAGAGGGCGGCGCGGCGGACGCGGGCGCCGGCGCCGTGGACGGCGGGGCTGGCGCGGCGGACGCGGAGGCCGGCGCGGTGGAGGTGGCGCCGCCGCTCGTGGGGGCGCCGCCCGGGCCGAGGGCGCCGGCGCCGATCGCGGAGCCGCGCTGCCCGCCGGAGATGGTGCGGGTGGCGCGCCGGTTCTGCGTGGACCGGTACGAGGCGGTGCTGCTCGACCGGGAGACGGGGCTCGAGATCTCGGCGTTTTACCCGCCGTCGCGTCAGGCGGCCGCGTCGGTGGAGCGCGCGTGGTCGAAGATGCGGCTCCAGCTCGGCGACGCGGAGGCGCGGCGCATGGAGCTGCCGCTCCTTCCCGGGTGGCAGAAGCAGCGCGAGTTCGAGCCGCGCGCCGTGTCGCGCCGGGGCGTGCTGCCGCAGGGGTACACGACCGGCGCGCAGGCGGAGCTCGCGTGCCGGAACGCGGGCAAGCGGCTCTGCACGCTCGACGAGTGGCGGACGGCGTGCCGCGGCGAGCGCGACGAGCAGTTCCCCTACGGGCCGACGTACGCGGACGGGAAGTGCAACGTCTTCCGCGAGGGGCACCCGGCCGCCGTGCTCCACCGCGACGTGAGCCTCGGGCACAGCGATCCGCGGCTCAACCTGGTGCGCGTCGCCGGGGCGCCGCTCCTGCGGCGGACGGGCGAGACCGCGACGTGCGCGAGCGCGTGGGAGGGCGACGCGATCGCCGACATGGTGGGGAACCTGGACGAGTGGATCGACGATCCGGAGGGGACCTTCGTCGGCGGGTTCTATGCGCGCGCGACCCGGGAGGGGTGCATGGCGCGCGTCGCGTCGCACGATTTCACGTACTTCGACTACTCGACCGGCGTGCGCTGCTGCGCGGATCTGCGCGAGGCGCCGTGAGGGGTGCGCTCACGGCGGCGCGGGGCCATCTGGTAGCATCGTCCGCTGCGCGGAAGGAAGTCGCGCTCGTGCGACGCCGCGGGGAGGAACATCGATGCTCGCAGCCCGGTATCACGTCTACGATTCGGCGGTGGTGGACGCGCCCATCGAGGACGCATGGAGAGAGCTCCGCGACGTGGTCAAGCTCCTGCCGATCGTCTTCGGCGACGCCGTCAAGGACTACCGTTACATCGACGGCGGGTCGGCGGAGAAGATCCCGTCGCGCTTCGAGTTCACGCTCCATCCGTCGGGAGAGAGGGCCCTGGAGGAGGTGGTCGCGCGATCCGAGACCGAGCGCTCCGTCACGTACCGGCTGCTCGGGCAGGTCCTGGGCGCCGAGGGGTACATCGCGACGTACCGGCTCCGCCCCGTCACGAGCGAGCCGGGCAAGACGTTCCTCGAGTGGTCCCGGGAGTTCGGTGTCGCGCCGGGCCACGAGCCGGAGAAGGTCGCCCCGTCGATCGCCGCCCTCACCGCGAAGGAGCTCGTCGCCATCAAGGAGTACTTCGCGCAGCGGCGCCGCTCCGCATGACAGGCAGCGGCCCCCCGGCGGCGCGCGCGGGCCGAGGTGGAGCATGCACGGCTCGGCGAGGGGTGGCCGCAGGGGCCAGCGCCGGACCGCGTCCGTCGGGAGGGGCCGGCGCCGGGGGGTCGTAACGGATCGCAACCGTTAGGAGGGCCCGGCGCCAAGGGGTCGTAACGGATCGCAACCGTTAGGAGGGGCTGGCGCCGGGGGGACCGTAACGGATCGCAACCGTCAGGAGGGGCTGGCGCCGGGGGGACCGTAACGGATCGCAACCGTCAGGAGGGGCTGGTGCCAGGGGGTCGTAACGGATCGAGTGCTCCCGCAGGGGCCGGCGCCAGGGGGGTCGTAACGGATCGAGTGGTCCCGCAGGGGCCGGCGCCAGGGGGCCCGTAACGGATCGAGCGCTCCCGCAGGGGCTGGCGCAGGGGGGCTGTAACGGATCGAGCGCTCCCGCAGGAGCTGGCGCCAGGGGGGCCGTAACGGATCGAGCGCTCCCGCAGGGGCTGGCGCCGGGGGTCACTACAGCTCGTGCCCGCCGGCGGGGGGCGGACTCAGCGTGTCGCGAGCGATCGGGCAGGGCCGCCGCGGCCGCGCTCAGGTCGTCGGGCGGCCGACAGCGAGGAAGCTCTCCTCGCCCTTCGGGCGCCGCCGGTCGCGCCAGAGGAGCGCCGCGGGCAGCACGAGGACGGCGGCGAAGAGGCAGGCGAGCTCGCCGAGGACCGCGGCCACGCCGAGGCTCCGCACGGCGTGGTTCTGCGAGCGCACCAGGGCGAGGTAGCCCAGCGTCGTGGTGAGGCTGCAGAGGATCACCGCGCCGCCCGTCTCGCGCACGGCGGTCAGCGCGCCGCCGGCGCCCTCGCGCGCGTAGCGCTGCACGATGTTCACGGCGTAGTCGACGCCGATGCCGAACGTCAGCGGGAGGGCGATGAAGTTGAGGAAGTTGAGCTTCACGCCCAACAGCACGAGCAGCCCCGCCATCCAGAAGACGCCGACGAGCAGCGCGCCGAGCACGGCGAACGCCGGGCGGCCGCCGCGGAAGGCGACGAGCACCACGAGGACCGTCGCGGCCAGCGAGAAGAGCACCGCCGGCGGCACATCGTCGATGACCGCCGCCCACATGTCCGCGTAGATGACCGCGCGCCCCGAGCCGCGCACGACGCTGCCGTCCGGGAGCCGCGTCTCGCGGTACGCGTCCGCCCAGCGAAAGAGGTAGTGCGCGTCGTGCACGCTCTCGGGCGTGATCGGGCTGATGTACACGATGCGCCCGCGCGTCCCGTCCGTCTCCGTGAAGGCCCGCGCCACCCCCGCCGGCAGATCCTCGATCCCGAACGGCGCGAGATCGTCCGGCGGAACGATGGCCTGGATCCGGCTCCAGTCCTCGTCGCCGATGAGGCCGCGCTTCTTCGCCCGGAGCACGCGCTCCTTGATCTCGAGGAGCAACGGGATCTTCGCCTCCTGATCCTTCGGGACCAGATCCTGGAGGGCGTAGATCTCCTTGAACGGCTTCGCGCCCTCGGGCGCCGCGTCGCGCCGCGCGTAGAGCGCCGCGCGCAGCGGCTCGACCTGCTCGGGCCGATCCACGAGGATCGCCATGCCGTCGGTGCCGACGTAGCCCGTGATCTCCTCCGCGAGCGCGCTCAGCCGGATCTGCTCGGCGCGCGCGCTCTCGTCGTTGCGGAGGTTCCGGAGGTCGTACTCCATCGGATCGGCGCGCACGTACGCGACCGTCGCGACGAGGCCGACCGCGGCCAGGGCGAGGCCGGCGACCGTCAGCCCGACAGGGCTCCGCGCCGCGAGCCGCGCGAACGGCTCGCCGAACGCGATGCCGCCCTGGGTGCGCCGCCGGAGCCTGCCGAGCAGGCCCGGCGACTCCCGATCGAGGGGGCTGAGCCGCTCCATCACCGCGAGGACGCTCGGCAGCGCGAGGAACGTGGCGACCCAGCAGAGCACCATGCCGGCGCTGCCGATCAGCCCGAAGTCGTGGAAGCCGCGGAACTCGGTGACGAGCAGCGAGCCGTAGGCGGCCGCGGCGGCGCAGCCGGCCGTGAGCGTGGGCAGCCAGGTCTCGCGGTGGGCGACGCGCACGCCCTCGAGCAGGCTCGCGCCGCCGCGGCGCGCCTCCAGGTAGCGCGCCATGTAGATGATGCCGAAGTTGATCCCGTTGCCGGCGACGATCGAGAAGAGGAACCCGGTCGCCATATTGAGGTGGCCGATCGCGAGCTGCGTGACCCCGAACGTCCAGGCGACGCCGGTGCCGATCGTGATCAGCATGGCGACGAGCATGCGCACGCGCAGGTAATAGAGGAACACGACCGCCGCGATGAGGACGGCGCCCGCGACGCCGACGTCGGTCAGGTCCTCGTTGATCGCCGCGTACTCGGCGATCCCGGTCTGCAGATCGCCGGCGAGGCCGTAGGTGATCCCGGGGTCGAACGAGGCGGGGCGCACGCGATCGACGACCTCGCGCACGCGGCGGAGCGCCTCGCTGCCGGCGGCGAAATCGCTCCCCAGCACCTTCGAGCGGATGGCGACGACGACGGTCTTGCCGTCCTTCGACTGGTAATAGCCGTCGGGGTAGCGCCCGGCGTCGATCCCGTTCAGGCCGAGGCTCTGCTCGATCGAGCGGGCGCTCACCTCGGGCGGCGGCTCGTCCTCGTCGAGCAGCGCGCCGGTCGCCTTGTTGACCTCGTAGGCGTAGCGCGCCTCGATGTCGTCCCGCAGCTTCGTGAGCCGGTCGCGCTCGACGTAGAGCCCGGCGCGCGGCGAGAGGTAGCGGAACGCCTCGTGCACGCCGTCCTCGACGCTGCCGACCCACGGCGGCCCGAGCCGCTCGAGCTCGGGCACGAGCGCGTCCGCGGCCTTCTGGAGCGCGACCGTGGGCGTGCCCTCGCCGCCCTGCAGCACGACGAAGAGCGTCGACACGCCGGCGGTCTTGGCCGCGACCCGGTCGAGCTCCTGCACGCTGGGCCGGGACGCCGGCAGGAGCGACTCGAAGCCGGTCAGCACCGTGAGCCGCGTCGCCAGGAAGAGGGCGATGACGGTGAGGAGGCCGGTCGCGAGCAGCGGCAGCGCGGGCCGGTTCACCTGGAGCTCGGCGAGGCGCGCGGCGAGCCCGCCGCCCTTCGAGGAGGGCGGCGCGGCGTGGGGGGAGGTGGCGTGGGATGGCGAGGTCGGCGGGCGAGGCGCCGCGGGTGGCATCTGCGGAGAGGGCATGAGGAGGTCAGGGGATCCGGGGGCTTGAAAACGGTGAGCGCGCGAACGCGCCGGAGTGAGCTACGCCCTACCTAGGGAACAGCTTCCCTGCGGAACAGCGGAGCGCGCTCGGCGAGGCGGCCGGGCACGGCCGAAGTCCGGGAGGCGGCCCGAGGATCGCGGGGGAGCGATAGCAGAAATCCGTGACGCAGCGACCGGTCGCCGGCGGGGAACCCTGCGAGCAGCGAACGGGCGTGCGCGCCGGGCACGCCGGCGCCGTGGAGATTCCGCGGAGCGGCGGGTGCTAGTGTCTTTCCATGTCGCTCTCGCAGCCGAAGGCCGTTCTCTGGGATCTGGACGGGACGCTGATCGACTCCAGCGAGCTCCATTTCACCGCCTGGCGAGACGCGCTCGCGGCCGAGGGTCGCACCTACGACCGCGCCGACCATGATGCGGTGTTCGGGATGCGCAACGACGATCTGCTCCGCCGCCTGATCGATCCGGGGATCCCGGAAGCCGAGATCGCCCGCATCGCGGGCGCGAAGGAGCGGCGCTACCGGGAGCGGGCGGCCGCGTCGGGGATCGAGCCGCTGCCCGGCGTGCGCGCGTGGCTGAGCGCGCTCCCCCGGCGCGGCTTCCGGATGGCGATCGCGTCCTCCGCGCCGCGCGAGAACCTCGACGTGATCCTCGCCGCGACCGGGCTCGCGGGCGCGTTCGACGCCGTCGTCAGCGGCGAGGAGGTGTCGCACGGCAAGCCGCACCCCGCGGTGTTCCTCCGCGCGGCCGAGGCCGTGGGCGTCCCGCCGGGCCGGTGCGTCGTGGTCGAGGACGCGCCCGCCGGCGTCCTCGCCGGCAAGCGCGGCGGCATGAAGGTGATCGGCGTGGGCCCGCGGCACGCGGCGCTCGGCGCGGATCTCTCGGTCGAGCGGCTCGACGAGCTGCCCGAGGACGCGTTCGAACGGCTCCTGTCGCGCGGCTAGTGCGACGCGACGCGAGGCGATCTCGCGCGCTCGTTCGAGCGGCTCCGCTCGCCTAGCTGGAGGCGGCGCGGGGCGACGCGCCGCCCGCGCGCCTCCGGACCCAGCGGCCGCCCGCGGGCGCGGCGCTCGGGAGGCGCGCGGCGTCGCGCAGGGCGGTCCCGAGCGGCTGGACGAGCAGGAAGAACGCGAGGCAGAGCGCGCCGCCCGCGGTGCTCAGCGGCCCGAAGCGCGGCCGCGACAGCGCGAGCGCGGTGCAGCCCACGAGGCCGCCGAGGACGCCGGCCACGCCGAGCGAGAGCAGCGCGAGCTTCCGCCGGCAAAGGGCGCGCGGGTCCACGCTGGACACGAGCGCGGGGCGCATGCGATCCGCGCCGTCGACGTCGCGCTCCAGGGCGCCGAGCAGCCACACCGGCGCGCCCGCGCAGATCCGGGCCTCCACGGTCCGGGAGAAGCCGCGCGGCTTGCGCGCGTGCTGGTAGGCCTCGTCGAAGCGCGCGTCGGAGGGGCACTCGGACGCCGCGCGGATCTCGGCCCGCGACACCCAGACCTCGCCCTCCACGGCGGGCGCGATCGCGATCTCCCGCCCGCCCGCGGCGACGGCGCCGCCGTAAATCTCGCCGCCGCGGCCGCTGTCGGCGAAGACGATCTCCTCGCGCGCCGAGCCCCTGGCGCCCGCGCGGCCCACCTGCTCGATCCGGTGGCCGGCGAGCGCGCCGCCGCGCCCGTCGCCGCGGAGGACGCGCGCCTCGATCAGCGCGCCGAGCCGCCGGAGCGTCGCCGCGACGGCCGCGAGCTGCTTGAGCGCGGCCGCGGCGATGAGCAGCGTGTTCACCCAGAGGATGGCCAGGGCGAGGGCGCCCATGAGCTCGCGCGTCAGCATCGCTCGGCGCGCCCTACACGCTCGCGGCCTCGGCCTCCGCGCGGCGGAGCTCGCGGGGCGACAGCGCGATCGGCGGAGCGGACCGCTCCGCCTTGGCGACGTCGCGCGGGGCGGGCCGATCGAAGCGGAGGACGTAGGTCCGGAGCAGGTAGCCGAGCATGCTCGGCTCGTTCAGCCCGGGATCGATGCGCGGCGCGACCTCGCGCTGGTGCGCCTCGGCGAGCACCGACCAGTGCAGCCCAGCCCGGTTGTGGTGGATCGTGTGGTAACCGTTGTTGCACATGATCCAGTTGAAGGCGCGTCCGACGAAGTTGCGCGAGTGGTTCCACTCGCTCCGGACGTCGCACCCGTCGTGCTGGATGAGGTTGATCCGCAGGATGCAGCGCGCGCCGTAGAGCTGCGGGAGCACGACGAAGAAGAGCGCCGTCCAGAAATCGACGAGGAGGAGCGCCCCGGTGAGCCCGAAGGCGAAGGCCGTCTCGAGCCGGTATTGCCGGACGTGCTCGGGCCGGCCGGCGAGCGCGTTCCAGCGCGCGACGCCGGCGAAGGTGTTCGGCCCAGCGACGTTGGGGAAATGGATCAGATTGAGGAGGTTCCAGCGAAACGAGACGTGCTCCGGCGCCGCCCAGTCGGGCTGGCCCTCGTCGTCGAAATGGTGGTGGACCAGGTTGTGAGAGGGGAGGTTCGCCGACGCCGGGTAGAGCGCGCCGAAGCTGAGCACGCAGCGGAAGAGCATGTTGAGCCGGCGGCTCTGGAAGATGCCCTGGTGCAGGTGGTTGTGGATGACCACGGCGTTCAGGAAGCTCAGGCCGCACGCCGCCGCGAACACGACGACGTTGCGGCACTCGGGCGCGCAGAACATCGCCGCGAGCAGGCCGAGGTAGGCGGCGACGATCCCGATCTGGCGCCACTCGGCCGGGTGCTTCACGAGCCACGGCGCGCGCCGCGGGCGCCGGGGCTGGCCGCGCGCGCCCGCGCCCTGCCGCCCCGCCGGCTCCCCCGGATCGGGCGACTCGTCCCTCCCCATGGCCCCGGCCGCGCCGGGGCGCTCCTCGCCGCCGGACGCTGGAGCTCGTGTGGCGACTTCGGCTGTCACCCCACCGTCACTATCACTGTTGCCCAGCTCCAACAACGTTGAGCGCGCCGCGCGGAGGCGCCTCGCACGGTCGCGTCGCCCGCGCCGCCGCTCCTGGAAGTCGCGCCGCGCTGCGAACTCACGTTCGCAGGCCGATCTGCGCGTGGGTTTGGCGCCGCGCTGAAATCCAGCTCGGGGCGGCGGGAGCGTGGACGATCTATGGACGGAAGTGAGGAATCGGTGTAATCCAGACGTCTGTAGTACGGCGTTCGCGGCGAGGCGGAGGCGGCCCTCGGCGTGGGGCCATCTCCGCGCCAGGGCAGCGCCGCCTCGAGCGCGGGGGAGGCTCAAGCACATGTCGGTGATCGTTTCCACGTTGACGTCGCTGCCGTTCACGCAGCTCCGACGAAACCGGTATTTCTACCTTTATTACGACGGGTTCTACGCGCTCGCGTGCGTGGCGCTCCTCGCGTGCATGCTCCTCGGCGGGCACGAGCCGCTCATCGAGCGATGGGACAGCCGCCTATGGGTGCTCCTCCCGCTGGTCTGCCACGCGCAGATCCTTTGCAGCGTCTTCATCCACAACGCGACCCACAACAACTTTCCGCGGCCGCTCAACCGGCTCGTCGGCGAGCTTTGCGGGCTCGTGGTGCTCACGCGGTTCGCCTCCTGGGAGGTGATCCACCAGCGCCACCATCGCTACTCGGACGATCTCGACAGGGATCCGCACCCGGTCGTGGCCAGCTACTGGGTGTTCCTGGTGAAGACGGTGGTGAACGTGGAGCGCCAGCTCCAGCAGATCTACTTCGATCTTTACGGCGATACGCCCGAGAGCCGCCGTTACGAGCGGGTCCGCGCGTACGTGAGCTACGCGACGAACCTGCTGCTCATCGCGTGCTGGTACGTGTTCCTCGGCCCGGTCGCGTTCTTCTTCCTCTTCGTGCCCGCGTCGATCGTGGGTTTTCTGCACCTCGTGCACTTCAACTGGTCGACGCACAACGCGTCCTCGCCGGACGGCGACTTCAAGCCGGTGAACCTGAACCACGGGTATTACCGGCTCGGCAACCTCCTCTGGCACGGCATCTACATGCACGCGAACCACCACAAGCGCGCGGGCCTGTTCAACCCGGCGAAGCTCACGCCGGGGCTGCCCATCACGACGCCGGGGCGCTCCTAGAGCGGCGGCCACCCGCTTCGGATACGGGCCCATCTCGACGTTTTCGGTGCTCAGCGCACCGGAGTGCGCCTCCGTGCCGAAAACGCCGAGCTGGACCCGTCTCCTGTGCGGGTGACCGCCGCTCTGCAACGCATGTACCAGAGACGGGCGGAAACCGCTCTAGAGCGACAAACGGGTTGAAACCGCGCGAAAGAGCAGAAATTCGAACCGCCAAGGCGCCAAGGACGCCAACATTTCGTTCTCTTCTTGGCGTCCTTGGCGGTTCATCTTTCGGTCGCTCAACGTGATCGATGTTCTAGCTGCCCTGCGGGGGCGCGCCGGCGTCTCCGGCCCCGGCGCTGGGAGGCTTCGGCGCGCCGCCCGCGCCCCCGTCGCGGGGCGCAGCGCCTGCGCCGCGGGGCGCCCCCGCGTCCGCCGGCGTGGCGGCTCCGCCGCGGGGCGCGCCGGCGTCGGCCGGCGGGGCCCCTGCGCCGCGCGCGCCCGCATCGACGGCGCCCGCATCGACCGCGCCCGCGTCGGCGGCGGCCGGCTCGGCGGACGCGTCGGCCGGAGCCGGCTCGGCGACCGCGGCGGGCGAGGGGGCGGGCGCGGCCGCCGGGAGCTCGCTCTCCCAGCACTCCGGCTTCGGCGGGGCCGCGAAGTGGACCGTGCGCGACGCGGCGTCGCCCTTCCGGGTGACGAGCTTGTCGGTCTTGTACACCGTCGCGTTGCCGCACGCGTACTCGGCGGTGTCCTTCGTCTCGCGCGACAGCGTGCGCGCCCTCGGCGCGCGCTCGTTCTCGCACTGCGCCCACTCGAGCTCGTACTCGGCGTCCTCGTCGGCGAGCAGGATGCGGCTCACCGGATCGTCCTTCGACCGGCGCCCGGTGAGCGTCGCGCGCGTGATCGGGTCCTTGCCGTCGCGCACCGTCAGCGCGACCGGGAAGCGAAGGCTGCCGCGCATCTGCGCGCGCGTCGCCCCGACCTCGAAGTCGGGGCAGATCGGCTCGCCCTCGACCGGGGACGGCGTGGGCGGGCCGCCGCACGCGGCGCTGGCGAGGAGGAGGAGGGCGAGGGCTCGGGCTCCAGGGCGGAGGTTCACGCCCGGATTAGTCGTTACCCCGGGTGCCCGCGTCAAGCGATCTTGGTCTTGCCCAGCTTCAGCACCCGATCGAAGTGCTCCTTCGAGACGGGGACCACGCTCAGCCGGGACTTCTTCAAGAGCGCGATCTCGACCAGCGACTCGTCGCCGCGGATCGTGTCAAGGGTCACCTGCACCTTGAGCGGGGCGACCGGCTCGATGTCCACCACGCTCCAGTCCTCCTCCGCCTCGGCGGTCGGATCCGGGTACGCCTCGCGCTTGACGCGCGCCACGCCCGCGACCGCCTTGCCCTCGTTCGAGTGATAGAAGAGCACGAGATCCCCCGGCTTCATGGCCCGCATGTTGTTGCGGGCCTCGAAGTTCCGGACGCCGTCCCACATCGTCTGGCCGTCGCGTAGGAGCTGCGCGAACGAATATTTTTGAGGCTCGCTCTTCATCAGCCAGTAACGGCGAGACATGCACGATCTCCCGGGCGGGCATGAGGGCGGCGGCGGTCGGGCCGTCGCGCCCCCATCTTCGACGGACAGCCCGTCGATGTGACCGGGTACCCTAGCACCCCCCCGTTCAATCGGTGATCACGATCTTGGCGCCGTCCGGCGTTCGCCGCGCGATCTCGTCAATCTCGTCGTCGTCGAGCGCGATGCACCCGAGCGTCCAGTCGGTCTCCTTGTGCACGCCGGCGCGCAGCGCGCCGCCGACGCCGTGGATCCCGATGCCGTGCCCGATGCCGCGGCCCGGCGGGACCTCGCCGCGCCGCCTGAGCTCGGCGAAGCGCCGGCGGTCCTCCTCGTTCGGGTAGCTGACGACGAGGAACCGATGAAACAGGCCCTGGATGCGGCCGGCGACGCGGTAGGTGCCGACGGGGGTCCGACGGTCGCCCTCGTAGCGCTTCGGCCCCGGCCCGCCCGGCCCCAGGGCGACGCGGTAGGACCGGACGACCTCGCCGCCCGCCACGAGCTCGAGCGTGTGGTCGCTCTTGTCGATCCGGATCTCGGTGACCCGCGGCGCCGAGGCGTCCGGGGGCCGTGGCGCGGAAGGCGCCCGCGCCGGCGGCGCCGCGGCGCCGGAGCCGTTCGAGACGGCGGTCTGGGAGGGGGCCGCGAGGGCGAGGGACGCGGCGAGCGAGGCCGCGGCGAGGGCAGCAGGGGGCCGGAGGACCATGCCCGACCGTCGGCGCCGCGCGACGGAGTGTGACGCCCGAGCGGGGGGTGCCGTATTCTCGAGCGGGCGCGTCACACTCCGCGGCCGCCGCGCGATGCAGGGGCGATGAGCACGACGATGACCACCGAGCCCAGCGCCCCCGCGACGAACCCCCTGGCCGAGCCAGGGATCCGCCGAGCCCTCGAGGAGTTCGTGCGACGGCGGGTGCGGAGCGGCGAGGTCGACGACGTGGTGCAGACCGTCCTCTGCGAGGCGCTCGCCTCGCCCGCGCGCCCGGCCGACCCGACGGAGCTCCGGCGATGGCTGCTCGGGATCGCGCGCCACAAGGTGGCCGACCACCACCGGCGCTCGTTCCGGGAGGCCGCGGCCGAGCTGCCCGACCTGCCGGTCGGTCCGCCGCCCGTCGAGGCGCGCGAGCTGGCGCGCTGGGCCGAAGAGCAGGCCGCGGTGAACCGCGACGGGCCGCAGACGCTCTCGTGGATGGCCCGCGAAGGCGAGGGAGAGAAGCTCGAGAGCATCGCCGCCGAGGAGCAGGTGCCCGCCGCCCGGGTGCGGCAGCGCGTGTCGCGGATGCGGCGGTGGATGCGGGAGCGCTGGCGCGCGGAGCTCGCCGCCGCCCTGGCCCTGGCGATCCTCGCGATCGTCATCGTCCGGCTCCTGCGCTCGACGAGGGACCAGCCCGAGATCGCGCCGCTGCCCGAGCCGCTGCCGAGCGCCCCGCCCGTCGAGGCGCCGTCGCCGCCCGAGCGGATCGATCCGCTGGAGCGCGCGCGCTCGCTGAGGGCCGAGGCGCTGCGCGCCTGCGACGAAGCGGCGTGGCGCCGGTGCCTCGACCAGCTCGACGAGGCGGATCGGCTCGACCCGCGAGGCGGCGCCGCGCCCGACGTCGCGGCGGCGCGCGAGCGCGCGCTCGACGGGCTCCGCGCGCCGACGGACAAGCCGCCGGCGCCGCGGCCGATCCAGGAGCAGCTGCCCGTCAAGAAATCGAGAGCGCAGGACGAGACCGACGTTCGCCCCGCGCCCCCGCCCCGCCAGGACGTCGCCCCGACGCCCACCTTGTCGGCGCCTGTGAGGCCGCTGCTCAAGTCGAAGAAGCCACAGGCGCCTGACCTGAAGAGCAGTGGTGCATTCGAAAAAATGGATTTCTCGCCCGAGAAACGCTAGCTCCGCCCGCCAGCCGAGCCGCGGCGCGCCCGGGGGAGTCGATCTCGATGGCTCGCCAGCGGTGCTGTCGTCTCCGGAGCGGGTCCGACGCGCCGCCGAGGGGGAGACGCGCGCATCGCCGTGCGTTTAAATCTCGCAGTTTCCGGCGCAGTCGTCTAAACACGCTGGCGCTCGGCGCAATCAAGGACGCCAAGGAGAGGAGCCCCGGAGATGCGAACCACGAGATGGCTTGGAATGGCATTCGCAGTATCGCTGCTCGCCGCGAACGCCGGCTGCGCGAAAGAGCCCCAGATGCAGGCGCAGCCGCCCGCGCAGCCGACCCCGCCGCCGGCGCCGCCCGCGCCGCCGCCCCCGCCACCCGACGCGGACGCGGACGGCGTGCTCGACGACGGCACCGACAAGTGCGTCGCCGAGAAAGAGGACGGCCTGCCGCCGGACGCCAAGGACGGATGCAAATCCACCGACCCGGACGGAGACGGCTTCGTGGCCGAGGCCGACAAGTGCCCGGCCGAAGCCGAGGTCAAGAACAATTACAAGGACGATGACGGTTGTCCCGACGTCCCCCGGGTCCAGCTCGTCAACAATGAGGTGAAGCTCAACGAGAAGATCGCCTTCGCCGCCGGCAAGGCCGATATCGAGCCCGCCTCGCAGGAGCTCCTCGCCAACATCGCCCAGATCTTCAAGGACAATCCGCAGATCCAGTTCGTCGAGGTCGCGGCCTACTCCGAGAAGGTCGGCAACGACGCCGCCACCGTGACGCTCACGAAGAAGCGCGCCGACGCCGTGGTGAAGGCGCTCACCGCGCTCGGCGTCGAGAAGAACCGGCTGCGGTCCGCCGGCTACGGGGCGCACTGCGCGTCCGACGCGGGCGAGACCGAGGAGGCGAAGGAGAAGAACCGCCGGGTCGAGATCAAGATCATGCGGCTCGAGGGCAAGGACACGGGCGTCGAGCTCGCGTGCGCCGCGGCCATCACCAAGGGCCTCAAGCCGGCCGGCGTGCCCGCCACCGCGCCGAAGGGCGCCGCGGCCGCGGCCGCGGCCCCGAAGGGCTCCGACGCGAAGCCCGCCGCAGGCGCGCAGCCCGCCGCGGCGAAGCCGGCGGACGCGAAGCCCGCCGCGGCGCAGCCCGCCGCCGCCCCCGCTGCGGCGCAGCCCGCTGCGGCCAAGCCCGCGGACACGAAGCCCGCCGCGGCGAAGCCCGCCGATCAGAAGCCGGCCGAGACGAAGCCCGCCAGCGTGAAGTAGGCGCGAGGCGGCGGGCGGGCAGGCGGCTACCGGCCGTCGGCCTGCCCGCGCGAGGCGGCGAGCAGGCGCAGGAGCGCCTCCTTCGCGCGCTGCCTTCGCTGCGCCTCGGGCAGGGCGCCCGCGCGCAGGCGCTCGACGTCGGCGCACAGCGCGGCGCGATCGGCGGGGGGCTCGCCGCAGAGCCGCGCGTGCGCGTCGCCTGCCCGCGCGCGGCGCGGCGGCGGCTCGCCCGCGAGCGCGGCCGCGGCGGCCTCGATGAGGTGCGCGGTCGCCGCCGCGTCGTCGCTCTCCCCCGTCCACCGATCGACGAACTCGGGCTGCTTCGCGAGCCTCGCGAGGACGTCCCAGCGCTCGGCGCGCACGGCGAGCTCCGTCGCGAAGAGCACGACCTTCAGGTTGCGGCCGAGGTCCGGGAGGGCGCGCGTCTCGGCGTCGAGCGCGAGCACGTCGTCGACGACGCTCGCGTCGAGCGCCGCGGCCGCGCAGCGCACCGCGACGCTGAGCAGGTCGGCGCGCAGCGCCGGGCCGAGGGCGGGCTCGCGGCCGAGCGCGCGCGCGGCGGCGAGCACGAGCGGGCCGCAGTGCCCCTCGCGCCGCTGCCGCGTGAGCAGGACGCCGGCGTCGTAGAGCCGGCCGCTCCGGCGCAGCGCCTCCACCGCGGCCGCGAACGCGTCGGGGTCGTACGTGCCCCGCTCCGCGGCCGTGAGGAAGCCGTCGAGGCTGCGCAGGACGGGGCACGCCGCCGCGCTGCCCGCGCGGCGGAGGTGCGGGAGCTTGCCGAGCACGTCCGCGATGCGCAGCGAGAGCGCGAGCGGGTAGGCGTCGCAGGCGGGCTCTTCGTAGCCGCCGAGCTCGACCTTCGCCTCGGTGCACGCGAGCGGGGCGGCGACCGCGGCGAGCGAGCGCGCGGTCCTCGCGACGAGCGGGCCGACGCCCGGGACCGCGGCGAGCCCGGCGGGGAGCGGATCGAGCAGCGCGGCGACGGCGGCGTCGTCCGCGTCGGGCGGCAGGAGGCCGCGCACGAGCGTCCAGAGATCGCCGGCCAGGAAGGGGTGGCCGGCCTCGGCGGCGAGCTGGGCGTCGATCGCGAGCAGCGCGCGCGCGTCGCGGCCCCAGGCGAGCGGCTGCTCCGGGCGCAGCGCCCGCGGCCCGAGCCGCAGGCCGAACGAGAGCGCGGCGATGGCCCGGCGCGCCGCGGCCGCGCCGCGCTCGGCGTCGCCGTCGAGGAAGTGGTAGGCGGCCGCGAGCGCCGCGGCGCCGACGTAGGCGCGCGCGGCGTCCTCGTCGCCCTGCGGCGAGCCCTCGGGCGCGAGCGCCGCCGTGAGCGCGCCCTCGGGCTCGCCGCGGGTGCGGAGGCCGAGGCCGAGCTGGAAGCCGGTCGACCCCTCGAGGAGCCCGGCGCCGTACGAGACATCGAAGCTGAGCGAGAAGACGCGGGTCGCGGTCTTCTCCTCGTAGCGGTAGGTCATGCGCGGGACGCGCAGGCCGCGCGCGTCGGCGGACGCGAGGACGCGGTCGAGGGCGTCGCGCGCCTCGGCGCGCCGGCCGCCGGCGAAGTCGCGCACCGCGCCCATGACCGCGAGCACGTCGCCGGCGTCGGCCGTCTGGCAGGCGTCGTCCGACGCCGCGCGCATCGCGTCCGCGTAGGCCGACGGGTCCGGGGCGACGCCGCGCCGGGCCTTCGCGATCTCGCTCAGGTACGAGAGCGCCCACGCGACCCGGCTGCCGCGCTCGCTCGCGAGGGCGACGGCCTCCGGCGACGGCGGCCCGCCCAGCACGGCCGCGCCGAGGAGCGAGGTGAGCAGCGCGAGGTCGGCCTGGTCGCGCAGCCCGAGCGCCGAGAGCGCCCTGGCGTAGCCGACGAACAGGCCCCGGACGTCGCCCTCCGCCCGGGAGGCGGGCAGCGACGCGAGCGCGTCGAGGAGGGCGACGCCGGCCGGGCCGCCCTGCCCGGCGCCGCGCGGCGCCGCGCCGCCGCCGAGCGCCGCGGAGAGCCCGCGGAGCACCCGGCCGAGCGGCGCGCCGCTCTGCTGCGCGAAGCGGTCCGCGGTGGCGGACGAGAAGAGCGCGCGGGCGAGCGCGTAGCCGCCGGTGAGCGCGTCCGAGAGGCCAGGGTCGCCGAGGCCGGCGAGGCCCGCGGCGACGGCGGCCTCGGCGTCGGCGGCGGGGACGGTGAAGCGCACGCGCGGCTCCGGCGCGGCGGCGCGCGGGGCGCGGCCCGGGCCGGGCGCGGCGAGCAGGTCGATCGCGTCGGAGAGGAGCGTCACGAGGAGCCGCGCCCTCCGCACCCACGCGCCGTCGCCCTGCCGGTACCGCGGCGCGAGCAGGATGCGGCCGCGGACGTCGCCGAGCCGCGCGAGCGCGCGGCGCGCCTCGGGGCTCGGCCCGCGCCCGGCGGCGGCGCAGGCGTCCTTCGCGGGCGGGGGCTTGCGCGAGCGCTCGGTGAGCAGCACGGCGAGGACGCCGTCGGCGAGCGCGGTGATGTCCTCGACGAGGCCGGGCGGCGGCGCGCCCTCGTCGTCCGCCGCGCCGTCGCCGGGAGCTCCGGGCGCCGCGAGCCCCGCGACGGCGCGGCGAAGCGCGTCGCGCGCGGCCCGGCGCTCCGGGGGGAGCCGGGCCGCGTCGGTCGCCCGCGGATCCAGCGCGCCGGCGCCGCCGAGCGCGGCGTAGCGCGAGAGGCTCGCGGCGAGCGCGGCGAGGCCGGGGTAGGGGAGCGCGGGCGCGGGCGCGAGCGCGCGCTCGATCTGCGCCGACGAGAACGCGAGGTCGGGCGCCTGATCCGAGAGGAGCCGGACCAGCGCGTCGGCCGCGTACAGGCCGGCGACGCCCCAGCCGGCCTGCGCGGTGAGGTCGCCGCGCAGCTTCGCGGTGAGCGCGCCCTGGAGGGCCAGGAAGTGCGCGGGCTGCACCTCGGGCGGGTACGACATGCCGGCGAAGACGCCGGCGAGCGCCGCGCCGAGGACCGCCTCGGGGTCGCGCGCGTCGGCCATGCGGCGCTGGACGGCGACCTGCGTGAGGTCGACGATGGCGTCGCGGAGGCGCTCGTCGGCGAGCACCCCGGGGCTGTAGGCGAGGGGGATCTGCGCGAGCGCGCGGTAGCGGCGCGGCTCGGCCTCGGCGAGCGCGCGCAGCGCGGCGAGGTGCGCGAGGCCGAGCTCGGTGACGCGCTGGTGGACGGCGCTGCCCGCCTGGCCTGCGGCGGGCGCGGGGCCGCGCTCGTAGAGCAGGCTCGGCGCGTGGGCCCACGCGGTGCTCGTCTGCTCGACGGCGCGGACGAGCGCCTCGTAGCGCGGCAGCCACGCGTCGAGCGGCAGGCGCCTGCCCGGCGCCGCCGCCCCGGAGCTCCCGGCCGCGGGCGCGGCGGGCGCGGCCGCGGCGTCGCCCGGGGCGAGGGCGCCGGCGAGCGCGGCGGCGAACACGAGGTCGCGGGGCCCGTCCATGGGCGGGGCGAGGTCCCGGCCGCAGCCCGGGGCCTTGCCGAGCAGGTCGTCGAGCGCGGCGCGCCGGTCCGCCGGCACGGCCCGCAGCACCGCCGCGCCGCGGGCGCGCCACGCCGCGCGGCCGTCGCGGGCCGTGCGCACGCGGAGCAGATCGCCGTAGGGCGTGTCGCCCGGCGCGGGCGGAGGATCCCCCGAGGGCGCGCCGGCGGCGCCGGTCGCGTCGCCGTCGTCCTCGAGCGCGACGCCGGCCGCCCCGAGCAGCTGCAGCGCGTACCGGCCGCGCAGCGCGGGCTCGTCGTTCGGGTCGCGCCCCTTCAGCGCGGCGGCGAGGGCGTCGGCAGCGCGGGCGGCCTCGACGTAGCGGAACGCGCCGGCGGCGCTGAAGGCGCGGCGCACGAGGGCCGCGAGCGCGATGTCGTCCGCGGCGCGCGCGAGCGCCGCGTCGCCGCGCGCGATCGGCGCGAGGCCGGCCATGAACGGGCCGAGCGGGTCGCGCGGAAAGATCTGGACCGCGCCGCCGCGAGCGCGCGCGTGGATGAGGTGCTCGTACCCGAGGGCCTCGCCGAGCGCGAGGAGCAGCGCGTCGGCGCCGAGCGCGCCGGGGTCGGGCAGCGGCGCGGCGCGGATCCAGGCCGCGTCCGCCGCGCCTCCGCGCGGCGCCTTGGCGGCGCCCTCGGCGTCCGCCTCGACGACGATCGCGACGGCCGGCCTCGACCCGCCGCGCCGGTCGAGGTCGCGGAGCAGGCGCGCCCACGGATCACCTTCGTCGCGGGCGGCGCGCGCCTCGACGTACCCCAGGGCGAGCGCGCGCGGCGCGCGGCCTTCGGCGAGGGCCGCGGCGAGGGCGCGCTCGCACGCGTCGAGGCGCGCGGGATCGCAGCGCGCCGCCGGCGGGGGCGCGGCGGCCGGGGGGCTCGCGCCGCCGCAGCCGGCGGCGAGGGGCCCGAGGACGAGCGCCGAGCAGACCGAGAGAGCGGCCGACGAGACGATCACGCGAGCGTGCAGCATGACGGGCGCGCGACCTACCACGAAGACCGCGGGGGGGCTGTGATGGGATCGCGGATCGGTGAGGCGGGACGTCGGACCGCGCAGCCATCGCCTTCCTGCCCCTAAGGCCCCGTGCTACTTCCGCAGCATGCGACGGGCTCCGGAGCGACGAGGTGCCGGCGGCGAGGGGGGCGGCGGGAGCGCCGGTCGAGCGGCGCGGGGCGCCTTCGCGGCGCTCGGCCTCGCGGGCCTCGCGCTCGCGGCGTGCAGCGAGGGCGAAGGCGGGTACGCCGGGTCGACCTCGCGCGTCGGCAAGGACGAGACGACGATCTACATCAACAACGGCGGAGAGCCGGAGTACGTCGATCCGGGAAAGTCGAACGACTCGGCGAGCGCCACGCTGGTCCAGCAGCTGTTCGAGGGGCTGACCACGTACGGCGTCGGCGACCTTCGCCCGGTCCAGGGGGTGGCGACGCGCTGGGAGCAGAGCGACGACAACCGGATCTTCCGGTTCCACCTGCGGCCGGAGGCGCGGTGGTCGGACGGCAAGCCGGTGACGGCGCACGACTTCGAGTACGCCTGGAAGCGCGTGCTGCGCCCCTCCACCGCCTCGCTCGCCGCGACGAACCTCTACGTCCTGAAGAACGGCGAGCTCTTCAGCGCCGGCAAGCTCAAGGCGCTGCGCGAGGCCGCGCCGCTCCGCGCGGCGCCCCGGCCGGACGCCCCGGCCGCGCTCGAGCTGCCCAAAGGGTCGTTCGTCGCGGTGCTGGCGCGCTCGCCGATCCAGGTCGACACCGCGATCGCGCCGCTCGCGGCGCTGCCCGAGGGCGCCGCCGCGGTGACGTTCGCGAAGGGCGACGGCAAAGGCGGCGCCGGGGACCGGCTCTCGTTCGCCGAGGGCGGCGCGGCGCCCCTCGGCCCCGCGCCGGGCGGCGGCTGGCAGGGCGCCGTTGTCGACATCGTCCGCGCGGGCCCGCCGTGCCAGTGCAACGGCGCCGCCGACCGCTGGTTCGAGATCGCGCGGGACGGCGCGCGCGGCTTCCTCCCGGGCTGCCTGCTCGTCCCCCCCGCCGCGGGCAAGGCCGGCTCGGGCGCGGCGCCCCGCGAGACGTACGCGGTCGTCACGCCGCACGCCGACCTCCCCACGTACGACCCCGCGGCGGCCCCCGCGCCCGCGCAGGGCGAGCCCCCGGTCGGGTTCGTGCCCGACGCGCTCCTCGTCGAGGACGACAGCGCCGTCGGCGTCCGCGCCCGCGACGACCTCACCCTCGACGTGCAGCTGGAGCTGCCCACGCCCTACTTCACCGACCTCACGAGCTACGTGACCCTCTTCCCCGTGCGCAAGGACGTCATCGAGGCGTTCGCGCAGCGCGGTGAGCCCGAGCTCTGGTTCCGCCCCGAGAACATCGTGGTCAACGGCCCCTACACGCTCGATGAGTGGAAGTTCCGTTACGAGATCACGATGAAGCGGAACCCGATGTACTGGAACCATGACAAGCTGAAGATCCACCGCATCGTCTGGCTGGAGATCGAGCAGTACAACGCCGCGATGAACATCTACAAGGCGGGCGATCTCGATTACTCGGGCGACAACTCCTCGCTTCCCTCCGAGCACCTGGGCTGGCTGTCGACCAAGAAGGATTTCCAGCGCTACCCCTACCTCTCCACGTACTGGTTCGAGTTCAACACGAGGAAGCCGCCGGTCGACGACGTCCGCGTCCGCTGGGCGCTCAACCTCGCGGTCGACAAGCAGCAGATCGTCGAGAAGATCACGCGCGGCGGGCAGACGCCGGCCACGCACTACGTCCCGGACTACACGGGCTCGGGCTACGCCGACGCGGTCGCCGAGGACAGGCGGCTCGGGGTCGATCCGTTCTCGTCGCCGGACGTCATGTTCAACCCGGAGCGCGCGCGGGCGATGCTCGCCGAGGCGGGCTACGAGGTCGTCCGCGAGGGCGACGGATACCGGGCGAAGAACTTCCCGGCCCTCGAGATCCTCTACAACACGAGCGAGGGGCACAAGCAGATCGCCGTCGCGGTCCAGGACATGTGGAAGCGCCACCTCGGCGTCTCCGCCACGCTGCGGAACGAGGAGTGGAAGGTGATGCTCAAGAACGTGCGCGACGGCCACTTCCAGGTCGTGCGGTTCGGCTGGAACGGCGAGTACAACCACCCGGCGACCTGGCTCGGCACGCTGCTCTCGTACAGCCCGCAGAACCGGACGGGCTGGGCCGACAAGGAGTTCGACGAGCTGATGCGCACCGCCGCGGCGACGTCCGATCCCAAGGAGAGCATCCGGGCGTTCCGCAAGGCGGAGAAGCGGGCCGTCGACCGCATGCCCAAGATGCCGCTCTATTTCTACACGAAGTCGGCGCTGGTGAAGCCCTGGGTCAAGGGGTTCAAGGGCAACGCGCGGAGCGTTCAGCTCGTGAAGTGGCTCTGGATCGACCCGCGCTGGCGCGACGACCCGTCGAACGAGATCGCGTTCCCGCAGCTCGATCTCCCCGCGCCGGGCCGGCTCGGCCCGACCCTGGGCGGGCCGGCCGCGCCCTGACCATCGACAGAGCTGCGCCGACTGGCGCGGCTCGTCCGGCTGGGCCTGGCGGGATCTTTGCTGCGCCGTTGCAAGGGCGAGTGGGACGGATCTATCCTGTCGACCGAGCGTATGGTCGACCTCATCACGATCGAGTCGAGCGCCCTCCCGGACAACAGCCGTGTCGCGACGTTTCAGGGGGTGGAGGCGATCTCGCGGCCGTACGAGTTCGAGATCATGATCGTCGTCAACGAGGCTGACGGCGACGAGCTCGACCTCGCGGACGGCATCGGCTCGAAGGCCCGTCTCGTCATCGATCGCGCCGACGACGCGCTCCCGCCGTTCGTGATCTCGGGCATCTTCGGCGGCCTCGAGCACCTCCACAGCTTCGGCGGCCGCTCGCTCCTCCGCGCCCTGCTCGTGCCGCGTCTCTGGCTGCTCGGCCTCTCGCGCCACTCCCGCAACTTCACGAAGCAGAGCGTCCCTGAGATCATCCAGGCCATCCTCGAGGACAACGGGTTCATCGCGGACGACTTCGAGCTGCGGCTCTCGGACTACGCCAAGGAAGAGCACGTCTGTCAGTATCAAGAGAGCGATCTCGCGTTCATCTCGCGCTGGATGGAGCGCGAGGGCATCTACTACTATTTCGAGCACTCCGAGGGCGGCGAGAAGCTCATCCTGTGCGACCGCAAAGCGTACCCTGAAGAGCCGCTCGGCAGGCCGATCCGGTATTTCCCGCAGACGGGGGAGGACCGCAGCGCGGGCGCGTCGTTCCGCACCTTCAAGGCGCGCCACACCTCGCTGCCGGCGGTGGTCAAGCTCAAGGACTACGATTACGCCAAGCCGAGCCTCGACGTCTCTGGCCAAGCCCCCGTGTCGTCGCAGGGGACGACGGAGATCTCGGTGTACGGCGCCAGGTTCTTCTCGCCGAGCGACGGCAAGCGGCTCGCCACGCTGCGCGCCGAGGAGATGCTCGCCAGGCGGGTCGTCTTCCACGCGACGGGCAACCGCTCCCACCTGCGGAGCGGCCACACCTTCGAGCTCGACGAGCACCCGAAGGCGTCCTTCAACAGGAGATACCTGGCCACCGAGGTGCGCCACTTCGGCAACGACGCGACGAGCCAGGCACAGTGGAAGGAGCTCATGGAAGTCGCGCACGACGAGGTGTACTTCGTCGAGGTCGACGCCATCCCCGCCGACGTGCAGTTCCGGCCCGAGAGCCGGACCCCCTGGCCGCGCATCTACGGCGTCGAGAATGGCGTCATCGACGGCCCGGCGGACACCGAGTACGCGCAGATCGACGACCACGGCCGCTACCTCGTCAAATTCAACTACGACGAGAGCAGCCTCAAGCTCGGCAACGGGTCGACGTACGTGCGCATGACGCAGCCGCACGGCGGCGGCATCGAGGGCTTCCATTTCCCGCTGCGCAAGGGCACCGAGGTGGTGATCACCTTCCTCGGCGGCGATCCGGACCGTCCGGTGATCAGCGGCGTCGTCCCGAACACCCTCACGCCGAGCCCGGTGACGAGCGGCAATCACACGAAGAACGTCATCCAGACCGGCGGCCGCAACCGGCTCGAGCTCGAGGACATGGCCGGGCAGCAGCGCATCACGATGTCGACGCCGTACTCGAACACGTACATCCGGATGGGCTCGCCCAACGCCGAGCATGAGCTCATCGTGAAGACCGACGACAACACGCTGCTCGACGCGGGACGGAGCTACGACCAGACCGTGGGGATGAACGGCGGCGGCGACTGGACGGTCACCGTGGCCGATCACTGGAAATCGACGATCGGCGGCGGGATGGTGCTCGGCGTCGGCGTCGCGGTCGGCGACGCGCCGGCGGACGGCTGCATGAAGATCGTGGCGAACAACCACATCAACATGCAGTCGCTGAACGGCAACTACCAGCTCGACGTCGACGCCGGCAACTGGGTCACGAACGTGCCCCAGGGCTCGATGATCACGACGACGAAGGGCGACTACAGGGTCGACGTCACGACGAACAACACAAAGTTCGACACCGTGGGCACGACCGATGTCCTCAGCACCGGCAACGTCAAGGTCCAGTCGCGCGGGGGGACGACGAAGCTCTTGGCCGACGGCGCGATCACGATCAAATCGGACACCAACAAGATCGAGATCCTCGCGCCGGCCTCCGAGATCGCCATCACCGCGTCCACGGACGTGAAGATCGAGGGCAACAAGGTCGACGTGAAGAGCCGCTCCGAGTGGAAATGGGAGGTCCTCGGCGCCGAGGTGAGCGTCAAGGGGAGCCAGTCGGAGACCTATCTGGGCATCAAGAACGAGAACATCCTCGGCGTCCAGGCGGAGTCGCTCGTGGGCGGCAAGATCGAGGGCATCCTCGCCGCCGAGATCTCGTTCGGCGCGACCCTCTCGCTCGTCGATCGGGTCTCCGAGTTCGAGTTGAAGGGGATGAAGATCAAGAAGAAAGAGGCCGAGATGGGCTCGGTGAGCGTCACGCTGGTGCAGCAGAGCGTGACGATCATGCAGGTCGGCATCTTCATGCTCGCATGAAGACGGTCAAGCCTCTCCGCCTCGGCGTGATGACGAGCGTCTTCGAGGTGCGGCGCGCGCCGCACCTCTGCGTCTCGCTCCTCGCCGGGTTCTCTCTGGAAGAGCAGCCCTCGCTCGTGCCCGAGGCGGCCCTCTGGCTCTCCGTGACGAAGGAGCTCGGCCCGAACGTCCCCCTCGACGTGTGCCGCCCGAAGCCGAACGGCGAGGTGCTCCTCAGCGGCAAGGCCTATCCGCCCGGCGGGCCCGCCCCCGTCTGCTCCGTCCGCCTCCGGCTCGGCCCCATCGACAAGCGGCTGGCCGTCCTCGGGGACCGCACGTGGAAGCTCGGCGTGCCCACCGAGCCCGCGCCGTTCAGCGAGATGCCCCTCACGTGGTCGAGGGCGTTCGGGGGCAAGGGGTTCGCGAAGAACCCTGTCGGCCGCGGGTTTGCGCCCGAGAAGTCCGGGGCCGGAGAGGCGCACTTCCTGCCGAACGTGGAGGACCTGCGGCAGCTCGTGAAAGCGCCGGGCGACCGGCCCGAGCCCGCGACGTTCGGCCCGGCAGACCTCACCTTGCCCGAGCGGTGGGCGCGGTCGGGCACGTACGACGAGCGGTGGCTCCGGACCGAAGCGCCGGGATTGCCGAGCGATTTCGACTGGAGCTTCTTCAATGTCGCCGCGCCGGACCAGCGCATCGACGGGTTCTTCTCGGGGGGCGAGCCCATCGAGCTCGAGAACGTGCACCCGGAGCGGCCGCGGATCGTCTCCGCCGTGCCCGCCATCGCCGGCCGCGCCTTCATCACGCGGCGTACGCCCGGCGGGGAGGAGTGGGCGGAGGTGCCCCTGCGCATGGAGACGTTGCACCTCTTGCCGGGCGCGCTGCTCGGCGTCGCGATCTTCCGCGGCGTTTCGCGCGTCGCCGAGGACGACGCGCGCGACGTGCTCCACCTCCTCGCGGCGCTCGACGACGCAAACCAGCCGCGGAGCGCGGAGTACTATCGAGACGTCCTCGCGCGCCGCCTCGACAAGGAGAAAGGGCACCTCCACGCGCTGCGCGACCGCGAGCTCTTGCCGGCCGGCGCGTCCTACGCGGCGTTCCGCGCGGACGAGGTCGGCATCCCGGGCGCGCAGACCGAGCGGCTCGTGCACAAGAACCTGCGCGCCGGCGCGGAGGCGCGCCTCGCCGCGATCGAGGAAGAGCTCGAACAGTTCCCCGAGAGCAAGAGGAACGCGAACGTCCCGAAGGCCCTGCCCCCCGAGCCGCCGATCCCCGACGTCGACGAGATGGCCGATCGCGTCGAGGAGCTCGAAAAGGAGATGGCCAGGGCCCGCGAGCTCGTGAAGCGACAGACGGAGGAGGCCATCGCCAAGGCGCGCGCGAGCTGCGAGGCGGCTGGGCTCGACTGGGAAGAGCAGCAGCGCAAGGCCAAGGAGGGCGCGGCCGGGCCGCCCAGGTTCTCCGCGGACGAGAAGCTCGCGGAGCTGCGGGCGCTGGCGGAGCGATGCCGCAACGAAGGGACGCCCCACGCCCAGCTCGAGGCCCACCTCGCGGATCCCGAGTTCGAGCGCAAGCTGCGGTGGAGCGAGGACAAGCTGCGCGACATGTACCAGCGCCATGCCCACCACTTCCCGCCGGCCGCCCCGCTCTCGGGCGACGCGCTGGAGCGGACGCGGGTCCTCGTGAAGGAGGCGAGGGCCGCGGGCGGCTCTCTCGCCGGGCGCGATCTCACCGGCGCGGTGCTGGACGGGCTGGATCTCTCGGGCATGGACCTCGAAGGCGCGATGCTCGAGGCCGCGAGCCTGCGCGGGGCCTGGCTCCGCGGCGCGCGCCTTGGCCGGGCGGTCTTGGCGCGCGCGGATCTCGAGGGGGCTGACCTGGAGGGGGCCGAGCTCGACGAGGCGAACCTCGGACAGGCCACGTTGCTCGGCGCGAAGCTCGGGCGGGCGCGGCTCGGGCGCGCCACGCTGGACAAGGCGAGGCTCTCGGGCGCCGACCTCACGAGCGCCGATCTCTCGGGCGCGACGCTCGACGCGGCGGAGGTCGGAGATGCGGTGTTCCGCGACGCGAAGCTCGCGGGCGTGCGGTTCCTCGACGCGCGGCTCGCGGAGGTCGATTTCACGGAGGCGGACCTCACGGGCGCGACGTTCCTCCAGTGCGACCTCGCCGGGGCGCGCCTGGCAGGGGCGAAGCTCGTCTCCGCCGTGTTCCTCCGGTGCAATGGCAAGGGGGCGCGGCTCGACCGCGCCGCGCTGGACAACGCGCGGTTCGTCGAGGAGACCAATTTCTCGGGCGCCTCGTTCCGCGGGGCCACCATGGTGGAGGCGAACTTGCGGGGCACGGAGCTCGTCGCGTCGGACCTCACCGAGGTGACGCTCGATCGCGGCGATCTCAGCGAGTGCGATCTCCGCGGCGCCAGGCTGGATCGCATCCGCGCGCGCGAGTCGCGCTGGGTGCGCGCGAGGCTCGACGGCGCGACGCTGCGGGGGGCGGACCTCATGCTCGCCCTGCTCCAGAAGGCCTCCGTCGCCGGCGCCGACTTCCGCGGGGCGAGCCTGTTCCGCGCCGATCTCGTGCGCATGAAGGGAGACGAGCGGACGAGCTTCGACGGGGCCAACGTCACCCAGGTGCGCTTCCTGGAAGCGGAGCCATGAACAGAGAAGAGCTCGAGGCGCGCGTGCGCCGCGGCGACCTGCTCTCGCGGCTGGACCTCTCGGGGATGGACCTGCGGGGCGCCTCCCTCGGCGGCCTCATCGCCGAGGAGGTGAAGCTCTCGTGCGCGGACCTGAGCGGGGCGGACCTGCGCGAGTCCATCCTGTACAGGAGCGACCTGCGCGGCGCCCGGCTCCCGGGCGCGGACCTGCGCCACATCTCGCTCGTCGAGTGCAACCTGGAAGGCGCGGTGTTGCGAGAGGCGAACCTCGCCTTCGCGAGCCTCGCGCAATGCGATCTGCGGGGCGTCACGTTCGAGCGCGCCGGGCTGCAGAACGCGAGCGTCGCCCAGGGCAAGCTCTCCGGGGCGAGCCTCGCGGACGTCGTGCTCGACCGGTCGAGCCTGATCTCGTGCGACGTCGACGGCATGCACATCGCGCGCAGCGTGATCCGACAGACGTCGATCCTGAAGACGGACCTGCGGAACGTCCGGCTCGACGGCGTGCGCTTCGAGACGGCCGTGCTCGTGGGCTCCAACCTCTCGGGCATGGCGCTCTCCGGCGTGGACCTCGGCATGACGCAGCTCATGGAGTGCGACCTGCGAGGGGTCGACCTCTCCGGGGCGCGGCTCGTGCAGGCGAACTTCAAGGGCGCGGATCTCTCGGGGGCGAACCTCGACGACGCGACCGCGAGGAACGCGATCTTCGTCGAGGCGAAGCTCGCGTCGGCGCGCGCGCGCCGCGCCGACCTCTACCAGGCGATCTTCGCCGACGCCGATCTCTCCGGGGCCAACCTCGCGAAGGCGAGCCTCGGACAATGCGTCTTTCACCGCGCTCGCTGCGCGTCGGCGCTGCTGCCGGCCGCGGACCTCACGTACGCCGATTTCTCGAACGCCGACGTCTCCAAGGCCGATTTCTCCGGAGCGACGCTGTTCAGGACCCGGTTCCACCGCGCCGTGATGGTGGACGCCATCTTCACGAATCTCTCGCTCGCCCTGGGCGACGATCGCGAGCTCGCCAAGGCAGAGGCGTTCACCCCGAGTGAAGGAGCAGTGTACGATGAGCATTGAGCTGCAGCGCAGGCGCGCGGCGCCCCGCGGGCGCGCCGTCCAGGAGGTGGGCACGGTCCACGCGATCGAGGGCGACCTCATCCGGGTCGAGATCGACGACGAGGTGCTGGTCGCGCGGCGCGCGGCGAGCTGCCTGCTCGCGCCCATGGCGGGCGACGCCGTGCTCGTCGCGCAGCTCGACAGCGGCGCGGCGTACGTGCTCGCGGTGCTCGAGCGCGACGCCGGGGCCGACCACCGGGTCGTCCTCGATGGAAACGCGACGATCGAGGCCCCCGCCGGCAAGGTCCGCGTCCTCGCCCGCGAGGGCGTCGAGCTCATCACCGAGAGCGAGATCAGCCTGGTCTCCGGGCGGACGATCCTCCACGCGGCCGACGCCGCCGTGTCCGTCGAGCGCCTCGGGATCGCCAGCGGCGCCGTCCAGGCCGAGCTCGGCGTCGTCAAGATCATGGCCGAGGCGATCGACTCGCTCGCGGAGCGCATGTTCCAGAAGGTGAAGCGCGCTTACCGCGTGGTCACCGAGCAGGACCACCTCCGCGCCGAGCGCATCGATCACGCCGCCAGGAGCACGCTCACCCTCCGGGCCGAGCATGCGATCGTCGCGGCGAAGGAGCTCGTGAAGGTCGACGGCGAGCAGATCCACCTGGGGTGATGCCATGTTTGCGAACACTCAGATGATGGGGATGGACCTCGGTTTTCCTGACGTCTGCCTCACGCCGACGCCGGCGCCCGTGCCGGTCCCTTATCCCAACATCGCGGTGGGCATGATGGGGGTCTCGGCGTGTTACAAGGTCCTGTTCATGTGCACGCCGTCGCACAACATGACGACGACCATCCCGATGACGAACGGCGACAACGCAGGCGTGAACATGGGCGTCGCGTCCGGCACGGTGATGGGGCCCTCGCGGCACGTGACGGCGGCGTTCCGCGTCCTCGTGGGCGGGATGCCGGCGACGCGCATGACCAGCATGGCGCTGCAGAACTCGACGAACTGCCCAGGGATGCGCATCGTCCCGAGCCAGGTGAAGGTCCTCTTGCTCGCCCCCTGAGCGCGCGGGCGGCGAGGACGGGCGCGCGCCGGGTCGCCGCTCAGCGCTTCTTCACGCGCGGCGTGCCGTCGGGCGCGAAGTCGCCCTCGATGAGGGGCCCGGCGCCCTCCTGGATGTAACTGCCGTTCCGCAGCACGGGGCGCCCCTGGAACTCCACCGCGAAGGTGCCGGCCCAGCCCTGACCGTTCACGTTCTTGGCGGACAGCCGGAAGTTCGCCTGTTCCTGGGAGCCTTTGACGGTCGAGACCACATACACGTCGTCGTCGCCGGTGAGCGCCCGTATCGGGTTTCTTCGGAGCCGGTTCGTCACCACGAGCGAGACCTTCACGGGGCTGCCGAGCGCGGCGGCCACGCCCTGATCCTGCTCGATGAGCTCGACGGCGCGCGCGAGGGGCGGCGCCGAGGTCGCGAAGACATGGCCACCGACGCACATGACCGGCGCGAGGACGATGAAGAGCCCCACGACGAGCAGGACAAGACGGCTCCCGGCAGGCTTCTGGGCCAGCTGCATGGTGCCATGAACGCGCACGGGGCAGCCCCTGTCAAGCCCCGTGCGACGAGGGCCCTGGAGGGGGACGCGTGAAAACCGTGCGGCGCGGACGCACGGGCCAGAGGCTCGAGATCGCCTGGCGCGCGAAGATGTCTGTCGAGGTGTCCACGCGTGTCGGTCGAGCGACGCTCGCTATCACCGTGGGTGGCCGCAAGCGTCCTATCGAGGGGGGCGCGGCGGCCGTCCGGCGGGATACGTGCGCAGCTGGGTCTGCCGCGGTGATGGCGAGGGGGGAGTTCGTGCGCTATAGGGTGCGGAGCAGGCCTGCTGACCGCGGAGGGGCCGACGTCGGCGGTCGAGGACGGCCGAGGCGCGGAGCCGCGCGTCGGTCTGGGCTGGCTTGGCGGACCTGATCTGGGGACCATGAACACTCCGTTCTCGTATCGGGTTCGCGTCCTCGCGTGTGACGGGTGTGGCGCAGCGGTCGAGCTGCCGCACGGTGGAGGGGACGCGGACTGCGAGCGCTGCGGGATGCCGATGGTCGCGCCGACGCGGCCGGAGACGACAGTGCCGCGGACGCCGCCGATGCAGGAGCAGGAGCGGATCGCGCGGCTCCGCCAGCAGGGCGGCGACCCTCCGCCTCGCCCGCCAGGCCTGGAGGCGCTCGTCTCTCCCGCCGGTCAGATCGACGCCTGGAAGCTGGACGAGGCGCGCCTGGTCTGGGGCGCGACGCGCGCCCACCTGCGCTCGCACCCCTCGGACACCGCGGCGGCCGAGCGGCTCGCGTTCCTCACGCTCTGCCTGTCGAACACGCGCGGGGCGGGCAGCGACGATCTCGGCCTCCGCGCGCTCTGCGAGGGCGCCCTGGAGGTGATGGCGTCCCCGCGGCACCGGCAGCTCATGCGTGGCTGTCTCGCCCGCGACGCGGCGAGGCTCGGCGATCTCGAGAGCGCGCGGGCGTGGCTCGCCGGGTGCGATCCGGGGAGCGACGATCTCCCGTCGGACAGCGCCTACCGGGTCACGCGGGCGTATATCGCGGCCGCCATGGACGAGCCCGAGGCGGCGCTCCGCGTGCTCGGCGCGAGCGACACCGACGTGCCCATCCACGACATGATGGCGCCGATCGCGGCCGTCCTGCGCGCGAACGCCCTGGAGCGCGCGGGCGACGTGGAGGCAGCGCGCGCCCTCCTGTCGCGCTTCATGACGTCTCGGAGCGGGCTCGCGGGAGCCGTCGAGTCGGTGATCGAGAGCATGCCTCCGCGCTGGCGGGTGTGCGCGCGATCTCTCCAGGGCGCGCGCCAGGAGCACCGCCGGCGTCTCGCGCAGCGCGCGGGCGGCGGGGCGCGGACCGGGTGGATCATCGTGTTTGCGGGGAGCCTCCCTGCCTCGTTCGTGCTCCCAGGGCTCATCGCCGGCGCGGTGCCGGGGCCGATGCTCATCGTGCTCGTGATTCCGCTGATCTTCGCGATCTGGGGGCTCGGGATCGTGCGGGAGGCGAGGCGCCAGCGGCTCATCGCGGAGAGCGGACGTCAGGGGCAGGCGCGCGTCCTCGCCCTGGATTCGACCGGCACGAAGATCAACCATGTCCCCCTGATGCGCGTCGACGTCGAGGTGCGCTTGCCGGGGCAGGCGCCTTTTCGCGCCAGCACGAAGAAGCTCCTCCATCCGCGCGACGCGCTGACGTTGATCGGCCGGGAAGTGCCCATCTGCTGGCACCCGAAGTATCCCGACGAGATCGTGATCGACATGTAGGGCCGTTGGGATGCGACCGGCTCGACGGCCATCGGGGCCAGCGGGGTCATGGGCGCCACGCGCGCGGTCCGCCCGGACGACCGTCGGGCGAGCCCCGAGCGGCCGCGAGCCGGTTCACCTGCGCGCGTGCCTCGCGGTCGCTCGAGAGCGCCGGGCCGGGCGAGCGGCGCGGCGCGCAGGCTCCGCAGGCCGCTCGGCCGCGTGAGGTGTCGCGCTTGCGCGAGGAGTCGCGCTTGAGGAGGATCGGTCCCCATTGACGCCCTGGCCTTCGCCATGGCCTCATCCAGGGAAGCGCAGCATGGACCCCCTCGGGAGAACGACATGAGCAAGACGATCCTGGTCACCGGAGGCGCGGGCTACATCGGCTCGCACACCTGCGTGGAGCTCCTCCGCGCGGGCTACCGAGTGGTCATCCTCGACAACCTCTGCAACAGCCGCAAGGCGGCCGTCGACCGCGTGGAGCGGATCGCCGGCAAGCAGGTGACGTTCGTCCAGGGCGACATCCGCGACGCGGCGCTGCTCGAACGGCTGCTCGCCGAGCACCCGATCGACGCGACGATCCACTTCGCGGGGCTCAAGGCGGTCGGCGAGTCGGTCGAGAAGCCGCTCGCCTATTACGAGAACAACGTCGCCGGGACGGTGTGCCTGCTCAAGGCGCTCGACGCCCGGGGCGCGCGGAAGCTCGTGTTCAGCTCGTCAGCCACGGTCTACGGGGATCCGGAGCGCGTGCCGCTCGACGAGGGGTGCCGGCTCGGGCCGGCCAACCCCTACGGGCAATCCAAGCTCATGGTGGAGTACATCCTGCGCGACGTCGCGGCCACCGGGGGCTGGTCGCTCGCGTCGCTGCGCTACTTCAACCCGGTCGGCGCGCACGAGAGCGGGCTCATCGGCGAGGACCCGAACGGCACTCCGAACAACCTGACGCCGTTCATCACGCAGGTGCTGGTGGGGCGGCGCGACAAGCTCCGGGTGTTCGGGGGCGACTGGCCGACGCCGGACGGCACCGGCGTGCGCGACTACATCCACGTGGTCGATCTCGCGCTCGGGCACCTCGCCGCGCTGAACCGCATCTTCACCGTCGGCGACAGCTTCACCGTCAACCTCGGCACCGGGCGCGGGAACTCCGTGCTCGAGGTGGTGGCCGCGTTCGAGAAGGTCAGCGGCAAGCGGGTCCCCTACGAGATCGTCGCGCGGCGCCCCGGGGATGTCGCCTCCGTGTACGCGAACCCGGCGCGCGCGACGGAGCTCCTCGGCTGGCGCGCGGAGCGCGACCTCGAGACCATGTGCCGCGACAGCTGGCGCTGGCAAGAGCAGAACCCGAAGGGGTTCTCCGCCTGACTCCACATCTCGCGAGCGCGCTCCCGGTCCGTGATGGGGGGAATTTGAACCACAGAGGCACAGCCCTCGGCGCGCTGCTCGCGACGCTCGCGGCCTGCTCCGGCGAGGGCGACGGCTACGTCGGGACGACGGCGCGCACCGGCAAGGACGCAGCGACCTTCTACGTCAACAACGGCGAGGAGCCGGAGTACCTCGATCCCGGCAAGGCCGTCGACTCGGTGAGCATCTCGCTGCTCCAGCAGATGTTCGAGGGGCTGACCGCCTACGGCCCCGGCGACCTTCGCCCGGTCCAGGGGATGGCGACGCGCTGGGAGCAGAGCGACGACAACCGGATCTACCGGTTCCACCTGCGGCCCGAGGCGCGGTGGTCGGACGGCAAGCCGGTGACGGCGCACGACTTCGAGTACGCCTGGAAGCGCGTGCTGCGCCCCTCCACCGCCTCGCTCGCCGCGACGAACCTGCACGTCCTCAAGAACGGCGAGCTCTTCAACCTGGGCAAGCTCAAGGCGCTGCGCGAGGCCGCGACGCTGCGCGCGGCGCCGCGGCCCGACGCGCCGCCCGCGCTCTCCCTGCCGCGGGGCGCGTTCGTCGTCGTGCTCGGCCAGTCGCCCGCCCGGGTGACGTCGGCGGTGCCGCCCCTCGCGGCGCCGCCCCCCGGGGTCGCCTCGGTGACGTACGCCGAGCCCGACGAGGAGACCGGCGCCGGCGAGCGGCTCTCGTTCGGCGCGGCCGGCTCGGCCCCGGTGCCCGCGCCCGTCGACGCGGCCGCCGGCGGCGCGTGGCGCGGCGCCGAGGTCGCCCTCCTCGCGGCCGGCCCGCCGGTCGCCTGCAACGGCGCGGCCGACCGCTGGTTCGAGATCGAGGGACCCCAGGGCCGCGGCTTCCTCCCGGGCTGCCTGCTCGGGCCCACCGACGCCGCCGCGTACGCGCTCGTCGCGCCCCACGCGAGCCTCCCCACGTACGACCCTGCCGCGCCGCGGTCTTCGCCGCCCGCCGGCGGCGGGGTGACCGGGTTCGTCGCCGCCTCGGAGCTCGTCGAGGACGACGCCGCCGTGGGCGTGCGGGCCCGGGACGACCTCACCCTCGAGGTGGAGCTCGAGCAGCCCACGCCGTACTTCACCGATCTCACGAGCTTCGTCACGTTGTTCCCGGTGCGCCGCGACGTCATCGAGCCGTTCGAGGCGCGCGGCGAGCCGGAGCTCTGGTTTCGCGCCGAGAACATCGTCGTCAACGGGCCTTACCAGCTCGACGAGTGGAAGTTCCGGTACGAGATCACGATGAAGCGGAATCCGGCTTACTGGGCCCATGACGCGCTCCGGATCCACCGGATCGTCTGGATGGAGATCGCCCAGTACAACGCCACCTTGCAGCTCTACAAGGCGGGGGATCTCGATTACATGGGCGACAACTCCGAGCTCCCGTACGATCACCTCGGCTGGCTGTCCGGGAAGAAGGACCTCCGGCGGATCGAGTACCTCTCCACCGTGTATTACGAGGTCAACACGACGAAGCCGCCGCTCGACGACGCGCGCGTGCGGTGGGCGCTGAACCTCGCGATCGACAAGCGCGAGCTCGTCGAGAAGATCACGCGGGTGGGGAAGCCGGCGACGCATTACGTGCCCGACATCACCGGATCCGGCTACGCCGAGCAGGTGGCGGAGGAGCGGGCGCGCGGCGCCGATCCGTTCGCGAGCCCCGAGGTCGGCCACGACCCCGCGCGCGCTCGCGCGCTGCTCGCCGAGGCCGGGTACGAGGTCGTCCGCGAGGGGGACGAGCTGCGCGCGAAGGGGTTTCCGCCGCTCGAGGTCCTCTACAACACGGGGGAGGGGCACGGGCAGGTCGCCGTGGCCATCCAGGACATGTGGAAGCGCCACCTCGGGATCTCCGCGACGCTGCGGAACGAGGAGTGGCGGGTGATGCTCAAGAACCTCCGCGACGGCAACTTCCAGGTGATCCGGCTGGCCTGGTTCGCCGACTACAACCATCCGCAGACGTGGCTCGCCAACTTCCTGTCGTACAGCCCCAACAACCGGAGCGGCTGGGCAGATGCGGCGTTCGACGAGGAGCTCCGCCGGGCCGCGGCGATCGCCGATCCGCGGGAGAGCATCCGTCGCTTCCGCGCGGCCGAGCGGCGGGCGCTCGACGGGATGTGCCGGATCCCGCTCTATTTCGAGGAGAAGCCGACGCTGGTGAAGCCGTGGGTGAGGGGGTATATCCCCAACGCGCGGAACACGCAGCTCGTCAAATGGCTCTGGATCGACCCCGACTGGCAGCACCGGCCGGCCGGCGAGCCCCCGCCCGTGCTGGAGCTGCCGCCGCCGGGGCGGCTGGGGGCGGCGCCGGGCGCGCCGCCGCCGTGACGGCGGTCACCTCGACGCGACGCCTGCAGTCGCCGGTTCCGTGTTCGCCCGTCGGGCCATCGCGGCCTCACCGATGGGGCGCGCCCCGGTCGGCGCGGCCCGCTCGATCCTGAGGCGCCAGCGCGCGATCAAAAGGCAGGATCGTGTCTTGGCGTCGTGGGTCGAGGAGAAGGGTGCGCGGGTGCAGCGCCGGGTCTGGTGGGCTTTGTCGAAGGCCTGGTCGCAGGGGACGCCACCTTCTCCTTGAATGCAGGCAATACCCCGCTTGTGGCAGGCGGAGCTGTCGGCGGTGCAAACGGTGGACCCATGATTCCAGAAGCGTCCTCCGGGCGGCGCGGCGGTGACGTCTCGGAAATGTCAACCACGGAAGACGGCACGGCCGGCATGGCGATCCCAGCCGCCAAGCCCACGCGCTCTCGCATCTTCTCGGCACGTGCGACAGAGGTCGGCGCGAGCGTGAGCGCCGCCCTCGTCAGGAGGAAGAAGCACGCCACGCCGAGCGCCACCGTGGCCGCCAGCGCGAGCGCGGCGGCGTGGCTCGCCCGGGCCCTGAACGGGCCGTGACGGAGCCGCCGGGCGACCTGCTCCCCCGCGCCCAGCGAGGCGCGCGCCCTCCGCCGCGCCGCCGGCGCGCCCGCGGCCTCGCGGGGCGTCGGCGGCTCCACGCCCCCCGTCGACGCCGGAACCGTCGTGTCGGTGCCGCACACCGGCGGATCCCCGCCGACCTGCACCACCCGCCGCTCCGCGCCCTCGACCGTCCCGACGACCGTCGGCGCGTCCCGCCCCGCGTCCGGCGCCGGGGCCGCGGCGACCTCGCGCGGCGCCGGGCGCGCCAGCGTCTGCTCGTCGAGCGCCCAGCCGCCCGCCGGCAAGAGCGGCACCATCGCCTCCAGCATCGCCGCGGCGCTCGGGAAGCGCCGGTCCGGATCGCGCTCGAGCGCGCGCTGCACGAGCGCCGCCACCTCCGCCGGGACCCACGGGGCTCGCTCCCGGATCGGCGGCGCCCCCTGGATGCAGATCGCCATGATGAGGTCGCCGAGCGCGTGGATATGCTCGTGGGGCACATGGCCCGTCAGGGCGTGATAGAGCACGACGCCCAGCGACCAGATATCGGTCCGATGATCGATGTCCCGGAGCCCGCGCGCCTGCTCCGGGGACATGAAGTGGGGAGAGCCGAGGATGGCCCCGCTCTGCGTGAGGCCGGTCGTCGTCGAGAGGCCCTGCGCCGCCTGCTCCTTGATCTTGGCGATGCCGAAATCGAGCAGCTTGACGGCGATCTCTCCCTGCTCGGCGCGCGCGAGGAACAGGTTGGCGGGCTTGATGTCCCGGTGGACGATGCGCATCTCGTGCGCCCGCGACAGGCCGCGGCACGCCTGCGCCGCGATCCGGAGCGCGGCGTCCGGCGCGAGGGCGCCGGCGCGGCGGATCCGCTGGTGCAGATCCTCGCCCTCGAGGCGCTCCATGATCATGAAGGGAGCGCCGGTCGCCGGGTCCGCCCCCGCGTCGATCACGCTGACGATGTGCGGGTCGGCGAGCATCGCCACGGTGCGCGCCTCGCGCTGGAAGCGCTTCAGGGCGAGGCCGCCCCCCTGCAGGGCAGCGCCGTGCATGACCTTGACGGCGACCCGCCGCTCCGTCGCGACGAGCTGCGCTTCGTAGACGGCGCCCATTCCGCCTTGGCCGAGCAGGCGAATGATCCTGTATTTCCCGCCGAGCGTCTCCCCGATCACGGCGCGAGCGTAGGAGAACGTCGCCGGCGCTTGCAACAGCACGCCCGCATTTCCGCGCCGCGCGGGGATCGTGGCGAGCGCGGCGGGCCCCGGGTAGAGTCGCCGCATGCTCCTCACCGACGCCGCGATCGGCGCGACTCACGTGCTCCTCTCCGGCGCCCGCGCCGCCGTCGAGATCCGCTGTCCGGGCCCCGGCGTGCTGCGCGTGCGCCACGCCCCCTCGTCGGCCGTGACGGGCTTCACGCACCCCGATCTGCCGCCCAAGCGCTCCTTCGCCGTGGTGGCCGACGGCGCGCTGCCGCTCTCCGCGCGCCGCGAGGGGGACGCGCTCCACGTGAGCGCCGAGGGCGCCTCTCTCGAGATCTCGTTCGCCTCGGGCACATGGACCTTCGGCGACGGACAGGGCCGCGCCCTCGCGCGCAGCGAGGGTGTGTCCGGCGAGGTCCGGCCGGCCTTCCCCGTCGATGAATTCCGCGCGCGGCTCTCGCTCGCGGCGCCGCCCGGCGAGGCCTACCTCGGCTTCGGCGAGAAGGTCGGGCCCCTCGACAAGCGCGGCCTGCGCTTCACCTTCTGGAACACCGACGCTTTCCCCCCGCACGTCGAGTCCGACCCGCTCTACGCCTCGATTCCCTTCTTCCTGGCCCTCCGCGGCGGCACGGCCTGGGGTTTCTTCCTCGACGAGCCGTGGCGCTCGGAGGTCGATATCGCCCTGCGCCGCCCGGATCGCATCGAATGGGAGTCGTGGGGGCCCGAGCTCGACGTCTATCTCCTCGCCGGCCCGCGCCCGGCCGACGTCCTCCGGCGCTACGCCGCGCTCACCGGGCTCCCCGCGATGCCGCCCCTCTGGAGCCTCGGCGCCCACCAGTCGCGCTGGGGCTACGAGAACGAGGACGACGTGCGCGGCGTCGTCCGCGGCTACCGATCGCGCGGCCTCCCCCTCGACGTTGTCCACCTCGACATCGATTACATGGATGCCTACCGGGTGTGGACCTGGGACCGCTCGCGCTTCCCGGACCCGGCGCGGCTCGCGCGCGATCTCGCGGCCGAGGGGGTGAGGCTCGTGACCATCGTCGACCCCGCGATCAAGGCCGATGTGGGCTACGCCGTGTACGAAGAGGCGCGCGCGCGCGACTTCCTCGTCCGGCTGTCGCGCGGCGACACGCTCGTGGGCGAGGTCTGGCCCGATCCAGCGGTCTTCCCGGATCTGACGCGCGAGGAGGTGCAGCGCTGGTGGGGCGATCTGCAAAAGGCCTTCATCGACGCGGGCATCGCCGGCATCTGGAACGACATGAACGAGCCGGCGTGCTTCTCCGTCCGGCCCGACCGGGGCCTGCCCGCGCCGAACGGCGGGCGCACCTCGGGCCTCGGCACGATCGAGGGCAGCACGCTCCCCTACGACGCGCGCCACGGCGCCCGCCGGCACCTCGAGGTCCACAACGTCTACGGGCTCGGCATGTCGCGCGCCGCCCACGAGGGGCTCGCCCGCCACGCGCCGGACCGGCGCCCCTTCGTGCTCACGCGCGCGGCGTTCGCCGGCATCCAGCGCTACGCCGCGGTGTGGACCGGCGACTTCGCCAGCAATTTCACGCACCTGGAAGCGTCGATCCCGATGCTCCTCGGCCTCGGCCTCTCGGGCGTGCCGTTCGTCGGCGCGGACATCCCGGGCTTCGTCGGCCGCGCCAACGGCGAGCTGCTCGTGCGCTGGATGCAGGCCGGGCTGTTCTACCCGCTGATGCGCAACCACGCGGGTCGGGGCAGGCCGGCGCAGGAGCCGTGGCGCTTCGGCGAGCCGTACCTCGGCCTCGCGCGCGCCGTGCTCGAGCAGCGCTACCGGCTCCTGCCGACCCTGTACACGCTGATGCGCGAGGCGGCGGAGACGGGCCTGCCGGTCATGCGGCCGCTGTCCTTCCTGGCTCCCGACGATGCCGAGGCGCTCCACGCCTACGATCAGTTCCTCTTCGGCGACGACCTGCTCGTCGCGCCGGTGGTGCGGCCGGGGCAGTCGAAGCGGCTGTCGTACCTGCCCGCCGGCGCGTGGATGGACTTCGCCAACCTGGAGCGCGCGGGGGGGGTGGAAGAGGGCGGGCGCCACGTCATCGCCGATGCGCCGCTCGGGGTCGTCCCCGTGTGGCTGCGCGCCGGGGGCGCGGTCGCGCTCACCGCGCCGCGGATGCACACGACGAGCGCGCGCTGGGAGGAGATCACCTGGCACGTGCACGCCGCGGCGCGGGTGAGCGGCCGCCTCTACGAGGACGAGGGCGACGGGCACGGCGCGTCGCGCACGACGCGGCTCTCGGGCGGCCTCGACGGCGCGGCGTTCACGCTCGAGCGCAGCGTCGAGGGAGAGCTGCCGGCGCCGGCGGCGCGCGAGGTGGAGACGATCCGGATCTACGGCGCGCCGCCGCCGAGCGCCGTGGCCGGGGCGAGGTCGCACCGCGCGATCGACGGGGGCGTCGAGCTCGAGGTCGCGGCCGACTGGCAGCGGATCGAGCTCCGGGCGTCCTGAGCGCCGAGGCGCCGGCGCGGAGCGCTCAGCCGTGCCGGATGACCCAGTCGATCGCCAGGCGCACCCGCGCGGGGAGGAGCCGCCGCGACGGGTACACCGCGAAGAGCTCGCGCGGCTCGACGGCGCGGCCCGTCACGGTGAGCTCGACGAGCGCCTCGCCGTGCTGCGCGATCACCTCGCGGGGCGCGCAGACCACGCCCAGCCCCTGCGCCGCCGCGGCGATCGCCGCCCGCGGATCGTTGACGCAGAAGCGCGCGGGCGGCCGGACCTCCTCGACGGAGCCGTCCCGCCGGCGGAGGCGCCACGCGGCGTCCGCGCGGCTCAGGACGGCGGGCAAGGCGCCGAGCGACGCGCGCGCGAGCCGCGTGCGGCCTCGCAGGGCCTCCTGCACGAAGCGCGGCGACGCGGCCAGCGCGTACGGGAGCGACCACAGGCGCCGCGCCACGAGCTCGGCGTCCTGAACGGGCCCCGCGCGAAACGCCAGATCGACGCCCTCTTCGACCAGCGGGACCACCGCGTTGGTGAGCGTGAGCTCCACGGTCAGGCGAGGGTGCCGGGCGGCGAAGGCGGACAGCGCCGGCGCGATGCGCTGCGCGCCCGTCATCACCGGCGCCGTCACCCGGAGCCTGCCCGCGGGCTCGTCCTCGCGATCGGCGACCCGGTCGAGCACCGACCCGAGCTCGTCGAGCAGGGGCCCGGCGCGCTCGAGCAGCCGCGCGCCCTCGCCGGTGAGGCCGACGCGGCGGGAGGTGCGCTGGAGCAGCCGCACCCCCAGCGCCTCCTCCAGCAGCGCCACCCGGCGGCTCACGGTGCTGGTGGGCACCCCCGTGCGCCGCGCCGCCTCGACGAAGCTCAGGTGGTGCGCGACGGCCGCGAAGAGCCGCACGTCCTCGAGGGAGATCATCCCGTTCATGGGACGAAGCATGCCATATCATCCCATGGTGCTCGCGGGGCGCGCGCGTTACCCCTCCTTCATGAACCTTGAACACCAGCATGTCGTCATCATCGGGGGCTCGTCGGGCATCGGCCTCGGCGTGGCCAGGGCCTGCCTCGCGCGGGGCGCGACGCTGACGCTCGCGAGCCGCTCGCCGCAGAAGCTCGCCGCCGCCGCGGCCGAGCTCGGGGAGGCGCGCCGCGTGCGCACCGTCGTCGCCGACGCGACGCAGGAGGCCGAGGTGCGGAGCCTGTTCAGCGAGCATCCGCCCGCGCACCACGTGGTGGTCACGGCGGTGCAGGGCCATTACCAGCCGATCCGCGAGCTCGACGTCGCCGCGGCGCGCCGCACGATCGACTCGAAGCTCGTGGCGGCGCTCCACATCGCCAAGCACGCGCGGATCGAGCCCGGCGGCTCGCTCGTCTTCACCACCGGCATCGCGGCGGCGCGCCCGGGGCCGGGCGGCGCGGTCGTCGCGGCGGCGAACGGCGCGCTCGAGGCGCTCGTGCGCGCCCTGGCCATCGAGCTCGCGCCGGTGCGCGTCAACGCGCTGTCGCCCGGCTGGGTGGACACGCCGATCTGGGACTCCATCGCCGGGGGCGAGAAGGAGCAGCGGTTCGAGCAGCACGCGCGCCGTCTCCCGGCCCGGCGCGTCGGCGCGCCCGCGGACATCGCGCACGCCGCGCTCTTCCTGATGGGCAACGGGTTCACGACCGGCGAGACGCTGCACGTCGACGGGGGACACCGCCTGGTCTGAGCCCGTCCGCCGAGGCGGCGTGACGCGACGAGAAGCGCGGAGACGCGCGGCGCAGAGGCGGGGGCCCACCGCGGGGGAGCTCGCCGAGTTGTTGTGTCGTTACGTGTAGTTGGGCACGATTCGGCCGCGGGGCGAGGTTGGCAACCCGAGCGCGCTCCGGTAGCCTGCGCGGTGTGAAATTCCAGCAGAATATCTTCTTGGGAGCCTGCGTGAGCCTGGCGCTCGCGGCGGTCGCCTGCAGCAGCGAGGAAGGGGTCACCCCGGTCAGCGCGAGCGGCAGCGGCAGCGGCGGCGCGGGGGGCGGCACCGGTGGGGAGGGCGGCGGCGGCGCGGGGGGCAGCGGCGGCGCGGGGGGCGAGGACGCGTGCGCGATCCGGCTCGCGCCGGGCGACGACGACACGACGGCGGTGCAGACGGCGCTGATCGACGCCGCGCCCGGGGCGACGGTCTGCTTCGAGGCGGGGACGTTCTCGTTCACCACCGAGCTGTCGCTCGACGTCGACGGCGTGACGCTGATCGGCGCGGGCAAGGACGAGACGATCCTCGACTTCTCGGACCAGGACACCGGCGCCAACGGGCTCCTGATCCGCGGCGACGGCGTCACCGTGCAGGATCTCCAGGTGCGCAACACGCCGGGCGACGGCATCCGCGCCGACAGCGTGCAGGGGATCGCCTTCCGCGAGGTCGCCGTGATGTGGGAGGCGGACGCGTCGGAGGACAGCGGCGCTTACGGCCTCTACCCGGTCGGCTCGACCGACGTCGTGATCGAGCGGTGCGTGGTCAAGGGGGCGCGCGACGCCGGGATCTACGTGGGTCAGTCGCAGAACATCCTCGTCGCCTCGAACGAGGCCTACGGCAATGTCGCCGGCATCGAGATCGAGAACTCGACGGATGCGGTCGTGCGCGACAACCACGCCCACGACAACACGGGCGGCCTGCTCCTCTTCAACCTGCCGGATCTGCCGGTCCAGGACGGCAAGCGCGTCAACGTGTACGATAACCGGATCGAGAACAACAACGGCCCGAACTTCGCCGCCGCGGGCACCGTCGTCGCGGCCCTGCCGCCGGGGCTCGGCGTCATGATCCTCGCGTCCGACGACAACGAGATTCACAAGAACGAGATCCGGGGCAACCAGTCCGTCGCGGTGGCGATCCTGAGCTACAGCGAAGATCTCCTCGGCCCGGTGATGGACGACGATTTCGACCTCTTCCCGCAGGGCAACTTCGTCCACGACAACGTCTACGAGGACAACGGGACGGATCCGCTCCCGTTCTTCTCGCTGTTCACGGCGATACGGCCGATGCCCGACGTGGCCTGGGACGGCTGCACCGACCCGAGCGCCGGGGACGACGGCCACCTCGTCAACTGCGTCTCGGAGCCCGAGGCGACGTACATCAACTTCAACCTCTGCGGCGAGCTGCCGGCGGAGAGCCAGGATGTCACCGCGGTCGCGTGCGCCTATGACCCGCTCCCTCCCGCGCAGCCTTAGCCTCGCTGTGTGCCTCTCGCTCGCGGCCTTCGGCTGCGCCGGCGAGGGCGACACCCGGCCGGGCGGCGCCCCGCCGGCCGAAGCGCCGCCCGAGCGGCCCGATCCGCCGGACCCGCCCGAGCCGCCGCAGAAGAGCATGCCGTACGACACGCTGTCGGAATACGGCTTCTTCGAGGGCGCGCTGTCGGCGCTGCAGCCGGCCGCGGGCGTGATCCCCTACGAGGTGGCCGCGCCGCTCTGGGCCGATCACGCCGGCAAGGGGCGGTTCCTGGTGCTCCCGGAGGGGGAGCAGATCGCGGCGAGCGAGGTGGAAGACTGGGAGTTCCCGCTCGGCACCATCGTCATCAAGACGTTCTTTCTGGGGCTCGACCGGCGCGCCCCTTCGGGCGCCGCCCGCATCCTGGAGACGCGTCTGCTCATCCTCGGGGAAGAGGGCTGGAAGCCGCACACGTATGTCTGGAACGAGGAGCAGACCGAGGCGACGCGCAGCGTGGCTGGCGCCCGGATCGAGCTCGACGTGATCGACGCTTCGGGGAGCCCGGCGCGCGCGCGGTACCTCGTCCCCAACACCAACCAGTGCAACAGCTGTCACGAGCGCGACGACCGCACCGCCGTGCTCGGGCTGATCACCCCGCAGCTGAACCGCGAGATCGTCGTCGACGGCGCGCCCCGGAACCAGCTCGCGTGGCTCGAGGCGCAGGGGATCTTCCGCGCGCCCCTCGGCGCGCCCGAGCGGCTGCCCAGCTTCCCGGATCCGTTCGGCGACGCGCCGCTCGACGCCCGCGCCCGGGCGTACCTGCACGGCAACTGCGCCCATTGCCACCGCCCCGGCGGCGGCGGCGGCGTGAGCGGGCTGGTCCTGCTCGCCTGGGAGACCGACCCGTCCAAGAACGGCGTGTGCAAGGTCGCCGCGGCGGCCGGCGCGGGCACCGGCGGGAATGCCTACGATATCGTGCCCGGCGCCCCGGACGAGAGCATCATGATCTTCCGCATGCGCTCGACCGATCCCGAGATCAAGATGCCGGAGCTCTCGAATCGTCTGCCGGACGCGGACGGCGTCGAGCTCGTCCGCGCGTGGATCGCCGCCATGGAGCCCGCGGGGTGCGACACAGCCGCGCCCGACCAACCCGCCTCGCCCTGACCCGCCCGCGCGGGACGACGCACCGCATTAGTTCTCTCTCTTGTCAAACAAGGCAGGATTCCGTCGGATGCAGCCGGGCTGAATTAAGCGATCTCCACGCGATCGTGGCGGCAGACGCCGCGCGATCTCGCGTAGGATTCCAGGGGCGACGTTGACAACCCCCACGAGGTGTGGTTGTCCTACTTTATCCCAGGAGTGCTCAATATGTCCCCTCGCTCTCTCTTGCTTGTGACCTTCGCCATCGCGGCCCTGGCCTGCTCTTCGGGGCCTGACGACAACAACGGCAACTCGAACTCCGGCTCCGGCGGCGGGCCGACCACCGGCGGCACCAGCGGGGCGCCTTCGGGGGAGAGCAGCAGCTCGAGCGGCGACGACATCGGGAGCATCTCGGGGGGGAACGTGACCATCGGCGCCGGCGGCGCCGGCGGGAGCGACTGCAAGAGCACGCTCGAGGTCCTCTACCGCGACTTCAAGGACACGCATCCGGACTTCGAGATGGATTTCCGGGGCGACGTGGTTCGCCGCAAGCTCATCGAGCCGCAGCTCGACGGCGACAGCAAGCCGGTGTTCCTCGACTCGATCGGCTGCCAGGCGGACCTGCAGACCCCGCTCGACTGCGGGGGCGGGACCCCGAACCAGGTCGTCATCACGAGCAGCGAGTCGTTCAACCAGTGGTACCGCGACGTGCCCGGCGTGAACATGACCTTCCCCAAGCAGCTCGAGCTCGAGGAGTCGCCGGCCGGCTCGGGTCGGTACATCTTCGACAGCACGGATTTCTTCCCGCTCGCGCCGGAGGAGGGGTTCGGGATCAATCCGCCCAACGGCAAGAACCAGAACTTCCTCTTCACCACCGAGATCCACCTCAAGTTCGGTTATGTCGCCGGCCAGGAGTTCAGCTTCCGGGGCGACGACGACATGTGGATCTTCATCAACGGCAAGCTCGCCCTCGATCTCGGCAGCATGCACGGGCCCGAGTCGGGCGTGATCGACTTCGACGCTCAGGCCGACTATCTCGGCATCTCGCCGGGCAACACGTACACGATGGATATCTTCCACGCGGAGCGCCACACCGACGGGTCGAACTTCCACATCGAGACGAACATCTCCTGCTTCGTGCCCGTCGACGTCCCGCGGTGAGGGGACGCGCGCGCCCCGGCCTCGGCCGACCAGCGTCTCACGCGGCGGGAGGACGGGGCGGGCGAGGGGGGGACACCGGCCCGAGCGCGGGGACGGCGCCAAGCGCGTGACGATGACGCGGCGATGGCGGGGCCATTCGAGCCGGTGGACTGCTCGCATTCGGTCTGGTGGATGCGATCGCCTGGCCGATGTCCGTTGCGTGGATTTACCGAAGCTTCTTCACGGGTCGACCTCACGACACGCGCAAGCTCGCGATGCGTTACCGCTACACGCTCTCAGTGAGCTTGTCGTGATGGTCATCGCGATGGGCGTGCAGTGATGGCTCGTCAGCTTCAGCGGCCTGGCGCCGGTCGTGACCGGCGGTGGCGGGCAGGTGTGCGCCAGCGAGCACGTGGCCACCACGTGCGAGCGGCGCGACGAGCACGCCTGTTCTACTGAGCGCGGCGTCCGCGAGCGCGACGCGTCCGGACAGTACGGCTGGCGCTAGGGTCGTACAGCGGTCGGAGGTCGAAGAGCGCACAGCGGCGCATGGCCTCCCACGTCGGTCAGGCGACGGAGGGACGGCCGGCGGGACTTGACCCCTCGCTGTGTGGCTCGGTACCATGCTCCTGCTGGACCTCGGCTGGCGCGGGGTTCGACGACGCAGCTTCGGGGGTTGGTGCACCCGCGCTGAGGATTGCTCTCCTCGGCCCCTGGTGTGGTTGCCAGGGCAGGCGAGTGCAGTTCCCGGCTCCCACGGCTCGGACGGGTTCTTGTTTGCGAGGGCGCCGCAGCGACCGGCAGAGGTCGAGCGGGCGCGACGAACGGCCACCCGCTCGCCTGCGGGGACATCGCTGGACCAAGGGAAGGGAGAGATCGCGGGATGAACGAGACCCTCAAGAGGTACGTGGACGTCGGGCTCGTGATCGGCGCCGAGATCGGCACCAAGATCATCGGCGCCATCGTCCTGTGGATCGTAGGGCGCCTGGTCATACGCGGCATCCTTCGTCTGCTCGATCGAACGACGAAGTTCCGCAACATCGACGAAACGCTCGCGCGCTACCTGCACTCGGTCGCGAGCGTGCTGCTCAACATCCTGCTCGTCATCACGGTCCTCGGCGTCTTCGGCGTCCAGACCTTCACCTTCGCCGGCATCCTGGCGGCGACCGGGGTCGCCATCGGTATGGCCTGGTCTGGCCTGCTCGCCAACCTGGCCGCTGGCGTCTTCATGATCGTGCTGCGCCCTTTCAAGGTCGGCGACGTGGTCACCATCGCAGGCGTGACGGGCATCGTGCATTCGATCGGCCTCTTCGTCACGTCGGTCGACACCTTCGACAACGAGCGCACCTTTCTCGGCAACAACAAGATCTTCGGCGAGACCATCAAGAATCACTCGGAGAACCCCGTGGCACGCTTGAACATCAACGTGCAGCTCCCTCACGGCGCCGACGTGCACAAGGTCATCGCTGTATTGAAGGAGAAGCTCGCCCAGGCGCCCCACGCCGTCAGCAGCCCAGCGCCGTTCGTCGAGCTGGTGGGCGTGACCCCCACCGGCCCGCTGGTCGTCGCGCACCCCTACATCGAGAGCTCGAAGTACCCGCTGGCGCTCGCCGCCGCGCACCTCGTCGTTTACGACGAGGTCGCGAAGCTGGGCTACCCGGCCCCGGCGCAGGCGGTGGTGCTCCGCCAAGACGGAGCCCGGCTCGCCGCGGCCAACGGGCACGACGCGCGCGGGCTCTCGCCGGTGTGAGCTAGTCCTCCGGGCAGGGGGGCTTCGGGTCAGGGCACGGCTGGCCCTCGACCCAGGGGCGCGTCTGCTCGCAGCCGCTCACGTCCTCGAAGGTGTTTTCCAGACACGAAATGGGCCCCGCGGTGCCGTTCCAGCCGCGGGTGACGCCGTGGCCGGCGACGTGGCGGAACGTCGACCCCTGGATGAACGCGCTGCTCGGCGCCTGGCCGAAGATGACGGCGGAGCACGGGCCCATCCACGGAGCGTGGTCCGCGGCGGCCGCCCCCGACCATGGCTCTCGCGGTGGTCCACGCCGGAACCGCAGCGGTGGTCCTCGTTCCCGCGCGCCTGCCGCCGCATACCTGGGTCCGGACATTCGGTCCATGAGGAGGACGCCATGAAGCGACGATGGGAGAGCGTGGGCATCGAGACGAGCGCGCTGGGCCTGGGGTGCTGGGCCATCGCTGGGAAGTGGAACGACCCGGGCGCGAGCTGGGAGTGGCACGGCACCGACGACGCGGAGTCGATCCGGGCCCTCCGCGCCGGCATCGACGCCGGCGTCACGCTGCTCGACACCGCCGACGTGTACGGGTCGGGGCACAGCGAGGTCCTGGTCGGGAAGGCCATCCAGGGGATTCGCGACCGTGTCACCCTGGCCACCAAATTCGGTCACGTCTTCGACGAGGAAAAGCACGTCAACCTGGGCAGGACCGACGCCAGCCCGGCGTACATCCGGCGCGCCGTGGAGGGGAGCCTGCGGCGGCTGGGGACCGATCGAATCGACCTCTACCAGCTCCACATCTGGGAGCACCCGCCGCAGAAAGCCGGCGAGGTGGTGGAGGTGCTCGAGCAGCTCGTGAAGGAGGGGAAGATACGCGCTTACGGCTGGAGCACCGACGTGAAGGCCTCGGTCGAGGCCTTCGCCCGCGGCCCGCACTGCGGCGCGGCCCAGATCCTGCTCAACGTGTTCGAGGGAAACGACCGGCTGATCGCCTACGGCGAGGGCAAAGGGCTGGCGCTCCTGTGCCGGAGCCCGCTGGCCATGGGCATGCTCTCGGGCCGGTACACGAAGGGCGAGACCTTGCCCCGCGGCGACGTGCGGACCAGCAACTTCGAGTGGATCACCTGGTTCAAGGACGGCAAGGTGAACCCCAATTACGCCCGCCGCCTGGAGGCCGCCCGCGAGATCCTGACCAGCAACGGTCGGACCCTGGTCCAGGGCGCGCTGGCGTGGATCTGGGCCAAGAGCCCGAACACCATCCCCATCCCCGGCTTCAAGAGCACGGCCCAGGCCGTGGAGAACGCGCGGGCCATGGAGAAGGGGGCGCTCACCGCCGAGCAGGCGCGCCAGGTGGCGGAGCTCGTGGCGTACGAGGATCGGAACCTGTAGAGCCCGCCCATCGACTCCGCCTGTCCTGATCGCAACGCCGCAGGCGCGGCGGCGAAGGGCTCATGGCGAACCGATCTCACGGTCCGTAGTCCGCTCGATGAGGGCTCCAAGCAGCTCGAGACCCTCGTCGAGCTTCTCGTCCGCCACGTTGCCATAGCCGATCACCAGCGCGTCGCTCGCGCGGGGCGGCTCGGCCCGGAACTCGTCCTCGGTCGAGATCCGCAGCCCCTCCGCGCTGCAGGCGTCGGTGAAGATCGGGCCGAAGCGCCGCCCGTCGAAGCGCGCGTGCAGGTGGAACCCGGTCTCGCCGCCGCTGGTGCGGACCTGATCCCCGTAGCGCGTCCCCAGGAAGTCGAGGATCGCTTCCAGCCGGGCGCGATAGCGCCGTTTCATGGCGAAGATATGGCGCTCGAGATGGCCCTCCTCGATGAAGCGGGCCAGCGTCCGCTGGTGCGGGATGGAGCCCCGGAGGTTGGTGCGCCGCACCAGGTCCGCGATCGGGCCGACGAGGTGGGGCGGGGCGATGAGATACCCGACCCGCACGAACGGCGCGAGGCACTTCGAGAAGGTCCCCAGGTAGACGACGCGCTCGGCGTCGAGCGAGGCGAGCGGCGGGACCGGGCTGCCGCGGAAGCGGAACTCGGAGTCGTAGTCGTCCTCGAGCACCAGCCCTTCGGCCGGGGCGGCCAGCTCCAGGAACTTCACCCGCCGCTTGAGGGGCAGGAGCGCGCCTGTCGGGAACTGGTGGGAGGGCGTCAGATAGAAGAGCGCGCCCCGGGGCACCTCGCCCAGGCCGGACGGGAGCGCGCCGGAGTCGTCGACGTGCACCGGGCGGCAGCGGAACCCGGCCGAGCCGAAGACGTCGCGGGCGAAGGTGAGCCCGGGCTCCTCGCAGAAAAGGGTCGTGGCGGGGAGGAGCCGTGAGAGCAGCGACAGGGAATGCGAGGTGCCGGAGGTGATGCAGATCTGCTCCGGATCGGCGGCCAGCCCGCGGAACCGGTACAGGTAGTCGGAGATGGCCTGGCGCAGCCGGGCGTCGCCGAGCGCCGGGCCGTAGGAGAGGTCGGCGGCGAGCGCCAGAGAGATCGCGTCGTCGGCGGCGCGGCGCCACGCTTGCCGCGGGAAGCTGGCGAGATCGGGGATCCCGGGGGTGAAGTCGAAGCGGATGGTGGGCCGGTGCCGCCGGAGGGTGGCCGCCCCCGAGACGCTGGCGTGCGGCGCCCGCACAGGCAGCGCGGCGGCGTAGGTCCCGTGTCCCGCCCGGGTCTCGAAATAGCCTTCGCCGGTGAGCTGCTCGTAAGCGTCCGTCACCAGCCGCCGGGAGATCCCCAGCTCCGCGGCCAGCAGGCGCGAGGGGGGGAGCCTGGCGCCGGGCGCGAGCTCGCCGGCGACGACCGCCTGGCGGAGCCCGTCCGCGAGCTGGAGCGCGAGGGAGCGCCGCGAGGCGCGATCGAGCACGATGCCGAACACGGAACGATCATAGTGCTTCGACGCACGAGCAGACCAGCTGCGCCGACCTGCGATCGCGGGCAGACGCGTCGTCGCCGATCGACGGGAGCCGGCTGTTGGTCGCGCGCGCGCACCGGCAGGTCCTGCCGACATCCACGTGGCCCCCTGCGCCGCTCCCGCCGTGGTGGACGCTGAAGCTTCTGAAGGCGGCCGGTCGGGCCCGCGCTGGGCTAGCCCTCCGGGCAGGGGGGCTTCGGGTCGGGGCACGGCTGGCCCTCGACCCAGGGGCGCGTCTGCTCGCAGCCGCTCACGTCCTCGAAGGTGTTTCCAGACGCGAAATCGGGCCCCGCGGTGCCGTTCCAGCCGCGGGTGACGCCGTGGCCGGCGACGTGGCGGAACGTCGACCCCTGGATGAACGCGCTGCTCGGCGCCTGGCTGAAGATGACGGCGCCGTTGAAGGTCGTGAGATCGTTGCAGCTGAGCAGGATGCAGCCGCAGTCGTAACCTGCATACTCGACGATGACGTTCTCCAGGACGTTCTCGTCGCGCGGGATGCCGCCGAACCAGAGCCCGCCCCAGTCGCCGGGCGCGGGGGTCTCCGCGGCCGAGGTGAAGACGATGGGCCGCTCCGGCGTGCCCAGCGCGCGGAGGGCGCCGCTCGCGGCGAACTCGCCGGTGAAGCGCTCGATCTGCATGAAATTGCCGGGCTCGAACCGGATGGTGACGCCGGGCTCGATGGTGAGCGTCGTGAGCGGCGCGCCCTCGCCGCCGCCGCCGATGTTGAAGCGGGCGTCGCGCCAGTCGCCGAAGTGGTAAGGCACGCCGCGGTCGCGCAGGGTCGTGTCCTGCTGAAGCCCGGAGGTCTGATTGGCCCCCTCGTCCTGGATCAGGATCTCGTCCCTTCGATTGCCGGTGTACACGCCGACCGGGATCGAGCCGAGCGCCTGCTCGCCGAGCTCCAGCGGATACGGGTGCTCCTCGCTGCCGCTCTCGGTGATCACGAGATCGGTGGAGCCCTCGGCGAACGCCGACGCCCGCAAGAGGAGCACCCCGGCGCCGAGCGACCCGCGCACCGTCACGTGGTCGACGAGCAGCACCGGCGCCGCGGGGGTCACGGACCCGCCGTACGCGGAGAGCGCCGCGTTCGCGTGGAAGCGATCGCCGCCGCCGCCCTCGAGCGTCACGTGGCGGAGGGTCGCCTTGGCCGGCCACGCGACGTGCACGTCGTTCCACCGCGCGCCCTCGCTGCCGCGGAACGTGATCGGCCGCGCCTCGGTGCCCTCGGCCTTCAGCTCGGCGCCCTCATCCATCGCGGAGATGCCCGTGTCCTCCTCGAGCAGCACCTCGGCGCACGGCTCGATCGTGAGCGTCACGCCGGCGCGGAGGCGGACAGGGAAGCTCACGACGTGCGGGCTCCCCTCCGCGGTCCAGGTCTCGCTTTCGCTCACGTCGCCCTCGTGAACCGTCGGGCCGCCGGACGGCGCGGGGCACCCCGGCTCGGGCGAGCCGCCGGCCCCACCCGAGCCGCCGGCCCCACCCGAGCCGCCGGCCCCACCCGCGGCGCCAGCGCCGGCAGGGGGAGGGTCGCCGGGATCGCACGCGACGAGGGACATCACACAGACCGAGGTGAGCGTAACTACAACGTTCCGTAGAGCCATATCCGTGTTCCTTTGTGGACACCTGTGCGTTGGTGCGCACACAGGCAAAGACGCACAGATTATCTCATTCGCATCGAGCCCGCAGAGTCTTTGCTCTTTCCAAGCACGAGCCCGTCCCCCCTCGCGACGTGGCCCGCGCCGCGAGCCGGCCAAAGCGGCCGTGTCGTCGCGTCCGATGGACACAGTCGCTCCTCGGGATGTAATCCGGATTCCGGAGCGACGAGATCGCCTGTCGCGGCCCGCGGGCGCTCGACGGGCCTCAGCGCCGGGGCGACGGCTGCGCCATGCGGAACGACGCGAACCGCGCGGAGGCGCCGCTCGGGCCGCGCGCGAACAGGACCGCGCGCACGCCGCGATCCCAGGGCGGCAGGTGGTCGGCGTCCACGACGTCCCCGACCGGGGCCCAGGCGGCGGCGCCGCCGGCGCGGATCGCGAAGCGGAAACGGTGCCCGCGCACGACCGTCATCCGGAGCTCGGCGCGCGAGGGCGCGCTCGTCTCGGCCACCCCCCGGCGCTCGCCGTTCGCGATGCGGAAGACGGCGGCGCGGCCGCCGCCCACGGCGATGCCGACCGCGTTGTCGCCGTCGCCGTAGGCCGCGAGCCCCGCCTCGACGTCCGGCGGGGCCGACACCTCCGCGGTCACCTCGTAATCGCCCCGCAGCGTCGGGCGCCCGACGACCGCGCCGAGGCGGCTGCCCGCGGCCGCCGGCGCCGCTCGCAGGGCGAGCCAGCCGCCCGCGCCGGGATCGAGGGCGGCGTCCGGGCGCGCCGCCGCGGGCCACTGCCAGTGCGGATCCAGCGCGCCGCCGTCGAGCGGGTCCACGATCGCCGCGGGCCACGGCGCCTGGGGCGCGATGGGCGCCTCGGCGACCGCGCTCGGCCCTGCGCCGCCGCGGATCGCCGGCCAGCCGTCAGCCCCGAAGATCACCTCGTCGAGCAGGCCTTGCCGGCCGACGTACACCGAGTCCTCGGCGCTGTACGCGTGGTAGAGGAGGAAGAACCGCCCGCCGCCGTCGTCCACCACGCTGCCGTGGCCAGGGCACTTCCAGGCGTCGTTGCCGGTGAGGATCGGGTTCGCCGGGTGCTTCTCCCAGGGTCCGCGCAGGCGCGCCGCGCGCGCCACGCCGAGCGCGTAGCTGCACGCCCGGCCGCAGCAGCCGGCGCCCGAGTAGAAGGCGTAGAAGCGGCCCTCGTGCCGCAGGAGGTAAGGCCCCTCGACGAGGTCGGCCTCCCACGGTGCGTCGTTCTGGAAGAGCGCGAACGGCGTGCCGAGCAGCGCGGCGCCGTCCTCCGAGAGCTCCTGGGCCCAGAGGGGCGTCGGCTGGCCGACGCTGTTCCCGTCCTCCTTCCAGACGAGGTGGCGCACCCCGCGCTCGTCGCGGATGGGGAATCCGTCGATCGAGCCGGCGTCCATGCACGTGAGCGGCCCGCGATCGGTGTACGGCCCGCCGGGCGCGGCGGCGGTGGCCGAGGCGACGCACAGCGGGCCGCCGCGCTTCCGGGCCGTGTAGAAGACGTGGTATCGGCCGCCGTCCTCGCTGATCTCGGGCGCCCAGAGGCTCCCGGCGGCCCAGGACGGGAGCTCGGGGAGCACGGCGCCGACCCGCTCCCAGTTCACGAGATCCGTCGAGCGGAGGAGCGGAAACGGCGGGCCCCACTCGGAGCTCGTCGCCGTCGCCCAGTACGCGCGCCCCACGCGGATGACCGACGGATCGGGGAAGTCCCCCGGGACGACCGGGTTCGCATACGCGGCGCCCGGCGCCCCGGCGCCGCTGCGCCCCGCGATCCCGAGGGGGAGCGCGGAGCCCGGGATCGCGGTGTCCTCGGCGCAGCCGCCCAGGAGCAGCGGAGAGAAGAGGAGCTGAACCGCCAGTGCGCCGAGGGAAGATAGGGTGAACGCCGCGCCGCCCGAGCGCGTTTCCGATGTCATGAGAGAAGGAACCGCGGCCAGCGCCGTCACGGGATCAGCTTCACGACGAGCATCGACTCCTTCGCTTCCGGGCTCGAGATCGGTCCGGCACCGAAATCGATCGTGCCCTTGAGGCTCCCGACGGCGACCAGGGCTCCGGTGGGGTCGACGGCGATCCGGGACAGGCCTCCGGACTCCGACGGCTCGAAGGAGACGCTGCAGAAGCCCTCGCCGCGCGGATCGAGCCCGACGACGAAGAGCCCCTGGAGCCTCGCGGTCAGCGGACCGCAGCCGAGGTTCGTGTCGTGGATGAAGTCGCCGGCCAGCCACGTGTTGCCGGCGGCGTCGGCGGCGAGCGCATACGCTCTCGGGAGGCTCCTGGCGAACGTCGGGGCGCCGCCGGCGGAGAGCTTGGCGACGAACGCGGCGTCCCCATCGCTCGTCAGGGTGTCGCCGCCGAACTGGAACGTCTCGCCGATGGATCCGAGCGAGACCACGTTGCTTGCCCCATCCACGACCGTGCCGCCGGGGGACTCGCCGGCGGCGCTGCCGAGCCGATGGCTCCATCGATGCTCGCCGTCCGGACCGAGCGAGGCGACGAAGACGTCGGACGCCACGCCGAGCTCCGGGCTGCCAGCAGCCCTGAGCGGGCCGCCGCCGAAGTCGACGACGTCATGGAAGCTACCTCCGAGCGCGATGTTCCCCGCCGCGTCCAGGGCGAGCGTGGAAGATTGCACGGCGCCCGACCGGCCGAAGCTCTTGCTCCAGACGTGGCCGCCCGCAGCATCGAGCCTGGCGACGAAGACGCTCTGCTCGTCCCTGCGGCTCATGAAGGCCTCCCCGCCGAGATCCATGGTGCCCACGTAATCGCCGGTGACGACGATCCCTCCCGCCGGATGGAAGCCGACGCCGCGGACCGCCGCGGACCCCGCCCCGACGTGCGTGCTCCAGACGTGCTGTCCCGAGGCGTCGAGCAGGACGATGAAGCCGCTCTTGCCCTGCGCCGCCAACGGGCCACCGCCGAAATCCGTCGTTTCGCCGAAGTGACCCCCGACGAGGATGTTCCCCGCCGCGTCCGTCGCGATGGCAAGCCCTGCCTGAAGCTCGGGCACGGTGGAGAGGTCGCCGAACCGCCGGCTCCAGAGATGGCGGCCGTGCGGATCGAGCTTGAGGACGAACGCGTCCTTGTAGCCCGCGCTCACGAGCGGACCGCCTCCGAAATCGACGGTGCCTTCGAACGCCCCGGTGATGAGGATGTTGCCGCGGGCGTCGACCGCGAGGCCGACCACCTCCGCGTAGTCGAATGGACGCGCGAACGCGACCTCGAGGCAACCCGCCTCGCACACAGGAGCGCTACCGCCGGCGCCGACGCCGCTGCCGCCGGCGCCGCTGCCGCCGCTGCCGCCGCTGCCGCCGCCTTCCCCTGCCTCCGGGCCCTTCGCCGGGGTCGGTGCCCTGTCGTCCAGGCTGCTCCTCGCGCCGCATCCGAACGTGGCCAGCGCGCACACCAGCGCGAGATGCCTTGGCGTAGACCCGCGTCTGTTCATTCCTGCCCCTCCACGCCGCGACGGTACCATCGTTGAAGTCGGCGCAGGGAGAGGACCTCGGGAAAGCCAGAGTTCGACGCCGTCGCGCGCGAGGGTCGCGCTCGGGCGGCGAGCGGCGGCGCAGGACGAGGAGCGCGCCGGCCGCGCGGCCCGACGGGGAATCGGGCCGCGGGCCTCCGGGATCAACCGGTCACGTTGTCCCAGGCCACCGCGGTCGGCCCGAGGAGCGAGCGCCCGTTGGTCGCGATGACGTCCTTGTACCAGGAGAACGAGTCCTTCGGGATCCGGCGCTGGGTCTGGTAATCGACGTAGACGAGCCCGAACCGCTCCCTGTAGCCCTCGGCCCACTCGAAGTTGTCGAGGAGCGACCAGGCCCAGTATCCGAAGACGTCGACGCCCTCCTTCACCGCCCGCGCCAGGCCGAGCAGGTACCGGTGCATCAGGTCGATGCGCTGCGGGTCGTGCACCTTCCCGTCGAGGAAGACCTGGTCCCGCGTGGCGGTGCCGTGCTCGGTGATGCCGATGGGCAGCTTGTAGCGCTCCCAGAAGAACCTCGTGCCCCAGTACAGGGTGCTGGGGACCACCTGCAGCCAGTCGAGCGTCGCGCGCGGGTAGCCCGGCGGGGACGCGACGCGCTCGGGCTTGCCGTCCTTGCCCCGACGCCACGTGCCCGCCGAGTACATGTTGAGCCCGAGGTAGTCGAGCGGCCGCTTGATCTGGTCGAAGTCGCTGGCGGGGAAGTCGGGCACGTCGTTGCCGAAGAGCTTGAGGCCGCTCTCCGGATACCGCCCCTCGAGCACCGGCGCGATCCACCAGGCGTTGTTCCACGGGTGCCGCTCGTAGACCGAGAAGATCGCCTCGCGCGCCGCCTCGACGTCGCCCGGGTCCTCCGTCGCGGGGCGCTGGACCTGGGTCGCGAGCACGTAGCCGACCTTCGCCGCCTTGGCCGCGGCGCGCAGGGCGTCCACCTGCTTGCCGTGCGCGCGCATCTGGTTGTGCGCGGCGGTCAGGTAGTCCCGGTACGGGAGCTTGAGCCCGGGGGCGAAGTGCCCCTCGAGGAGCGCGTTGCCGATGAACGCCTGCGGCTCGTTCTGCGTCACCCACCACGGCACGCGATCGCCGAGCCGCTCTGCGACGATGGTCGTGTAGTCGGCGAACCAGTCGGCGACGTCCCGCTGGAGGAACCCGCCGCGGTCCTGGAGCGCCTGGGGGAAGTCCCAGTGGAACAGCGTGCACAAGGGCACGATGCCGAGGCGGAGGAGCTCGTCGACGAGCCGGTCGTAGAAGTCGAGCCCCTTCGCGTTGACCTTGCCCGTGCCCTCCGGGAGGACGCGTGTCCACGAGACGCTGAAGCGATAGCTCTTGGCCCCGAGCTCGGCGAGCAGCCCGAAGTCCTCCTTGTAGCGGTGGTAGTGGTCGCACGCGACGTTCCCGGTGTGCCCTTCGAAGACCTTCCCGGGGGTGTTCGAGAAGACGTCCCACACGGAGGGGCCGCGGCCGTCCTCGGTGGCGGCGCCTTCGATCTGGTAGGCCGCGGTGGCCGCGCCCCACAGGAAGCCCTCGGGGAACGGCGCGGCCGTCGTGCCTGCCGGCCCCGCGCCGGCCGACGGCGCCGGCGACGCGGGCGCCGAGGCGGAGGCCGCGGCAGCGGACGGGGCGGGTGAGGCGCCAGGGGCGTTGTGCTGGGTGAGCGGCTCGGAAGGAGTGGAAGCGGACATGAGGGCGCATCATCCACGGCGCGCGTTGGGCAGCAATGGGATCGATGCCTGCGGCGCGGCGGCGCGGCGGCGCTCGGCGGGCAGCGGTGCGTCGAGGCCTGCGCCGGTCGCTTGACGGGCCGCTCCGGCTCGGCAACATGGGCGGCATGCTCGCGATCCGACCGAAAGCCGCTGGCGGCCCCGAGGTGATGACGCTGGAGGAGCACCCGACGCCGACGCCGGGCCCGGGTGAAGCCGTGGTCCGCGTCGAGGCCGCCGGGGTGAACTTCATCGACATTTACCAGCGGAGCGGCCAGTACAAGGTCGAGCCGCCGATCCCGCTCGGGCTCGAGGGCGCGGGGCGCGTCGAGGCGGTGGGGCCGTCGGTCACCGGGGTGAGGGAAGGGGACGAGGTCGCGTGGGCGGGCGGGCCCGGCTCGTACGCCACGCACGTCCGCATCCCGGTCGCGAAGCTGGTCCCGGTGCCCGCGGGCGTCGGCGCGAAGCGCGCGGCGGCGGCGATGCTCCAGGGCATGACCGCGCACTACCTCGTGCGCTCCACGTTCGCGCTCGGGCCGGGCCACACGTGCCTGGTCCACGCGGCGGCGGGCGGGATGGGGCTGCTCCTCTGCCAGATGGCGAAGCGGCTCGGCGCGCGCGTGATCGGCACCGTCTCGACGGAGGAAAAGGCGCGGCTCGCGCGCGAGGCCGGCGCGGACGAGGTGATCCTGTACACGCGGGCGGACGTCGAGGCCGAGGCGCGCCGGCTCACGGGCGGCGCCGGGGTCGACGTGGTCTACGACGGGGTCGGGCGCGACACGTTCGAGAAGAGCCTGGGCGCGCTCCGCCCGCGCGGCATGCTGGTGCTCTTCGGCCAGTCGAGCGGGCCGGTGCCCGCGTTCGACCCGCAGATCCTGAGCCAGAAGGGGTCGCTCTTCCTGACGCGGCCGAGCCTCGGGCACTACACGGCGACGCGCGAGGAGCTGCTCCAGCGCGCCGAGGACGTGCTCGGCGCGATCGCGCGGGGCGAGCTCACGATCTCGGTCGGCGCGACGTACCCGCTCGCCGAGGCGGCGGAGGCGCACCGCGCGCTCGCCGGCCGGGCGACGACGGGAAAGGTGCTGCTCGTGCCGTAGAGCGCCGGGCGGCCTGACGCGCGGAGATCGTAGCGGGGCCGGATGAATGCGGGACCGGCGCGAGGCATCGGAGCCGGCATGATGAGCAGCTCCGACGTTCTGGGTTCGACTTCATGGGTTCGCAGGTGCGCCTCCGTCGCTGTGTACGTCGCGTGCCTGGCCGCCTCCGCGGCATGCGAGCTGACCGTCAACGATGGCTCGACGGGAGAGGGCGGCACCGGGGGCGCAGGCGGCTCGACAGGTGAAGGCGGCAGCGGCGGCGCCGGCGGCTCGACGGGAGAGGGCGGCAGCGGCGGCGCCGGCGGCTCGACGGGAGAGGGCGGCAGCGGCGGCGCAGGCGGCTCGACGGGAGAGGGCGGCACCGGGGGCGCAGGCGGCTCGACAGGTGAAGGCGGCGACGGCGGCGCCGGCGGCTCGACGGGAGAGGGCGGCACCGGGGGCGCAGGCGGCTCGACAGGTGAAGGCGGCAGCGGCGGCGCCGGCGATCTCGCATGGGCGCGCAGCGCTGGCGGCCCCGGCGCCGACGAGGGCAGAGGCATCGCGAGCGACGCCGCGGGCAACCTCTACATCACCGGCTTCTTCTCGGGGACGGTCGACTTCGGCGACGGCCCCCTCACGAGCGCCGGACAAGAGGACATCTTCCTCCTCAAGCTCGACCCCTCGGGGGCGTTGCTCTGGAGCAAACGATTCGGGAGCGGACTGAGCGAGAAAGGGCACGCCGTGGCCGTCGACGGGAGCGGCAACATCGTCCTCTCCGGCAGCTATACCGGCGGGCTCGGCGCTGCCACCGTGGACTTCGGCGGAGGGCCGCTCGACAACTCGGACACCTACGGGCTCGTCTTCGCGGTCAAGCTCGATCCCAACGGCGAGCACCTCTGGAGCCTGGGTTCCATCGCCCCCCCGGACTGGGCCTATTTTGCCGACGTGGGCACCCATCAGCTCGCCCTCGATCCGCTTGGCAACATCCACCTGGCGGTCTTCGCCTATCAGCGCAGCCTCATGTCGGTGGTGAAGCTCGATCCCGCGGGCCAACTGCTCTGGAATCGCGAGATCCCTGGCGGCGGAGATCTTGGCAACCGCTCGAGCCTCGCGCTCGACAGCGCCGGCAACGTGCTGGCCACGCGCGAGGCCATCGCCAGCAGCCAGGCCACCGGCTTCGATGCAAGGCGGTTCGCCGTCTCCAAGCTCGATCCGGCGGGGGAGGTCCTCTGGAGCCGGCTCATCGGTCCCGAGGTCTTCGATCCCGAAGATCCCGGGGCGATCGCGCTCGCGGTGGCCGTCAACGCCGCCGACGAGGTGCTCGTCGCGGGCCATACCTATGGAATCACCGATTTCGGCGGCGGCGCGCCCCCCGCTGGCCCCGTCCTCGTCAAGCTGAACGCGGACGGCGAGCACGTCTTCAGCCGCTCGATCCCCTTCGAGGACAGGATCGCGGTCGACGGCGACGGCAACATCCTCGTCGCCGGGCGCGGCATCGCCAAGCTGGATCCCTCCGGTGAGCCGCAGTGGGCTCGCCACTTCGATGCTCCGGTGTACGGCCTCGCCGTCTCTCCGCTCGGCACCATCGCCGCCACGGGCGCCGCCTTCGCGGCGGTGGACCTCGGCGCAGGCCCGATCGCCCACGCAGGGGGCTTCGACGTCTTCGTCGCGACATTCCACCCGTAAGGCGTTCTGCGGGCTCTGGAGACGGCGCACGCCGCCTTCGAGTCCGCCGGGGCAAGCGCCGCGCGCTTCGCCGCGGCGCTCACCCCGGGTGGAGGCAGCGGGCGAGGAGCTCGCCGCGGCTCTGGACGCCGAAATGACGGTGGAGCGCCTTCACGTAGTCGTGCACGGTGTGCGGGCTGATCCGGAGCTCGGCCGCGATCTCCTTCTCGCTCAGCCCCCGCGCGAGGCCCCGCAACGTCTCGCGGAGGCGAGGGGCGAGGCCGGCGAGGAGCGCGGCCGGGACCTCGGGCGGGCGGTGCAGGAAGCCGCACTCTTCATGAAACACGTTGACGAGCTGGCGGTCCCGCTCCGTGTACGGGCGATCTCCCCACGAGCGATGCAGGGCGATGGTGAGGGCCGTATCGGGGCCGGTCCGGAACGCCGTGTAGATGAAATCGTCCACGTTGCCGGCGCGGCGGAACTCCTGCACGTGCTCCGAGCCGTACCACTCGCGGTCCTGGAGGAGCTGGCGGCGCATCACGGTCGCGACCGGGGCGGCCGAGACCTGCGCGAACCGCGGCAGCGACGGGTCCTCCGAGCGGCGCTGCGCCGAGCCGACGTAGTGCAAGAAGCCGTCTCGCTGGCCCGCGTTCTCCCAGCCGACGCCGAACGCGTTCCCGAGCACCACGCGCCCCGAGGCGAGGCCCTTCAGCTCGACCCAGAGCCCGATCCGGGCGCCCACCAGCGCGCACAGACCCGCGACCGCGTGCTGCTTCTGGTCCTCCGAGCCGCGCGGCAGGTCGCGGAGGTCGTTCGCGAGCCGGAGCGCCCGCCTCAGCTGCTCGAAGCCCGGGTCCTCGGAGCGTCCCACACCCTGCATCTGCCTCGTCCCGCCCCGCATCCTATCGCGAGGGCGCCGCCCGTCCACGCCTCCCGGGACGCGCAGGCGCGCGCCGACCCCCCTGTTCAGGGGAATCGCCCGGGGCGGCTCCGCGACCGACAGTTCGCGTTGCCCCCGGCGATGCGCGCCGCCCGGAGGCGCCCCATCGACCTCGTGTCGCGCGCGGAAAGCAGAGCGAACATGTCCCGTCGCCTCGGTATCTCTGGTCCCCTCCTGCTCGCTGCGTCGCTCCTCCTCTCCACCTCGGCCGCGACCGCCGCGACGGCGCGGACCATCCTCCACAACGGCAAGATCTTCACCTCGGATCCGGACAACCTCTGGGCCGAGGCGGTGGCCGTCCGGGGGCGCCGCATCGTCGCCGTGGGCAGCAACGATGAGGTCCTCGACCTCGCCGCGCCGGGGACCCGGATCGTCGACCTCGGCGGCCGCACCGTGATCCCGGGCCTCAACGACGCCCATGTCCACGTGCTCGCGCCGTCCGGCCATCCCCTGAACTCGCCGGCGTCGTTCGTCCCCGGGCCGGGGCCGACGCTCGCCGAGATGCTGGACCTCGTCGCCTCGGGCGCGAGCGAGGCGGCGGCGGGCACATGGCTCATCGGGTTCATCGGGACGGCCGTGTTCGAGGACGCCCAGGCCAACCGCTTCGCGCTCGACACGGTGTCGCCGGACCACCCGGTGGTGCTCTTCGCGTGGACCGGACACGGCACCTGGCTCAACAGCCGGGCCATGGAGGTCCTCGGCATCGCGGAGGACGAGCCGGATCCGTTCGGCGGCCACTACGCGCGCGTGCCGGGCTCCGACGTGCTCACCGGCGAAGCGCACGAGTATGCCGAGCACCAGATCCGGCGGAAGCTCTACGCCCTCCGGTCCGACGAGGAGCTCGCCGCGCAGTACCGGAGCTTCGCGCGCGAGGCGCTGCGCCGCGGCTTCACCAGCCTGCAGGACATCGCGGTCGGCCTCCCGCACGGCCGCGCCCTCGCCGTCCTCGAGGCGGCGGATCTCCCGATCCGCGTCCGCTCCATCTGCGCGCCGCTCTCCCTCGACGAGGGCTGCGAGCCCGGGCGAGGCGGCCCCGGATCGAAGGTCCGCGCGTCGGGCATCAAGTGGTTCACCGACGGCACGCCGGTCGAGCGGCTCGCGTGCGTGAGCGAGCCGTACGCCGATCGCCCCGGGTGGTCCGGCGCCTTCAACCTCCCCGAGGAGCCGCTCGCCGCGATCCTCGACGAGGGCCTGCACGGCTCGCCCCGGGAGAACCAGCTGCTCTTCCACGCCGTGGGCGACGAGGCGATCGGCCGGATCTTCGACGCCATGGAGGCGAGCGGCGGTCCGTCCGCGTGGCGCGGCCGGCGGACGCGCATCGAGCACGGCGATCTGCTCCTCCCGTCGGACGTCGCGCGCGCGCGGGAGCTCGGCGCCATGGTCGTGCAGAACCCGACGCACCTCGGGCTGCCCCACGTCTTCGCCGAGCGCTTCTCGCCGGAGATCCTGCGCGACGTCGAGCCGCTCGCCTCGCTGCTCGGCGAGGGGGTCCCGCTCGCGCTCGGCACCGACGGCATCGGCGCCGTGATGAACCCGTTCGTGGATCTCCTGTTCGCGACGATCCACCCGACGCGCCCCGAGGAGGCGCTGACCATCGAGGAGGCCGTCATGGCGTACACGAGCGGCTCCGCCCATGCGGAGCTCGAGGAGCACCGGAAAGGCACCCTCGCGCCCGGCCGGCTCGCCGATCTCGCGGTGCTCTCGCGCGACATCTTTGGCCCCATCTCGCCGGAGGCGATGGTGGGCACGACGAGCGAGCTCACGATGGTCGGCGGCGAGATCGTGTGGGATTCCGGGGAGCTCGCGCTGGACGGCGAGGCGCGGTAGCGAGCTCCGGCGCAAGGTTGACCGCGCACCCTCCGCGCCGGTAGGCTGCCGGCGCGGAGGTGCTCCTCTCATGTCCGAACGTCCCACGCTCTCTCCCGAGAAGGTTTCCGACGCGGTGAAGTCGCAGGTCGCGAGCTTTCATCGCTCCATCGTGGACGAGGTCGCAGGCGCCGTGAGCCGCGACCGGGTGGTCCTCGTCGGGATGGCCCAGAATCCCTTCGTGAAGAAGGCGCGGCAGCTGCTCGATGGAGAGGGCGTGAGGTATACCTACCTGGAATACGGGAGTTACCTCTCCAAGTGGAAGGAGCGGCTCGCCATCAAGCTCTGGGCCGGCTTTCCGACGTTCCCCATGGTGTTCGTCGACGGGGTCCTCGAGGGTGGCTATGCCGAGCTCGTGAAGCTCCGCGATCAAGGCAAGCTCAAGAAGCAACCGTGAGCGGGCGCGGATGAACGCCGCCGACAGCACGCGCATCGGAGCCGGCATGAACGAACGCAAGGATCGCGCGAGGTTGGCTTTCGGGCTTGGGCGGTGCGCTTCGGTTGCGGTGTCTGTCGCGCTTCTCGCGAGCTCTGCCGGGTGCAAGATCACCGTGGGCGGCGAGGGAACCGGTGGCTCGGCGGGTGCCGGCGGCGAGGGCGGAGCGACCGGCAGCGGCGGTGCTGGCGGTGCCGGCGGCGCCACCGGCAGCGGCGGTGCCGGCGGCGAGGGCGGCGCTACCGGCAGCGGCGGTGCCGGCGGCGAGGACGGCGCTACCGGCAGCGGCGGCGCCGGCGGCGCGGAAAGCGCCCTCTCGTTGGCGTGGGTCCACGGATACGGCGGTCATGGTGAGGATCAAGCCCATGACATCGCCAGCGACCCGCTGGGGAACTTCTACGTCACCGGCACGTTCCAAGGGACCGTCGACTTCGGCGCCGGCCCGCTCACCAGCGCGGGCCGCGCGGACATCTTCCTCCTCAAGCTCGATCCCTCGGGCACGTTGCTCTGGAGCAAGCGCTTCGGGAGCACGTTCGACGAGACCGCGTACACCCTGGCCGTCGACACGCTCGGCGACATCTTCCTCGCCGGGACGTACGACGGCGACGACTACGGCTTCAATCTCAGCGTCGATTTCGGCGGGGGTCCGCTACCGTTCGAGGGGAGCACCCACTTGAAGGGTTTCGCGGTCGAGCTCGATCCCGACGGCGGGCACCTCTGGAGTCGCGGGTTCCTGGCCGCTCCGTGGATTTATGGAAACAACGTCGTGCAGGACATCGCCGCAGATGCGCTCGGCAATGCCTACGTGACCATCAGGGGCGGAAGTGACCAGAGCTCCGTCTCCGTGGCGAAGCTGGACGTCGAAGGCAATGTCGTCTGGAATCATACGATGCCTGCGGGGGGCGATCTCAATTTCCACGGAGAGCTCGCGCTCGACAGCGCCGGCAACGTCCTGGCGGTGAGCGAGTCCAAGGCCGGCGCCCCCGGAATCTGCCCTTGCACCAGACACTTCGCGGTCGCGAAATTCGCGCCGACGGGCGATGTGCTCTGGCACCGGGCGTTCGGCCCGGGCTCCACGGGCGGCTCGTCCTCCGACGTCGGCGCGGAAGCCTTCGCGGTCGCGGTCAACGCGGCGGACGAGGTGTTCGTTCTCGGCCAGACCGACGGCAGCGTCGACTTCGGCGGCGGCGTGCTCCCCGCGGGGACCGTGCTCGTCAAGCTGGACGCCGACGGCGAGCATGTCTTCAGCCGGTCGATCCCCTTCGGCCGGGAGATCGCCGTGGACAACGACGACGGCATCCTCATCAATGGCTACAACAACCTCACGCTCTCCAGCAGCCTCTCCAGGCTCGACGCGAGCGGGGCGGAGCTCTGGACGGTCCCATTCTGGGGCGGCGCCGATTTCTGCGTTTCTCCCCTGGGCATGGTCGCCTCCGCCGGCACGTTCACCGGGCCGTTCGACTTCGGCACCGGGCCGATCTCCGTCAGCGGCCCCTCGGACGCCTTCGTCTTGGCGTTTTCCCCGTAGCGCCGGGCGCCGGCGCCCCCAGCGCGCAGGCCGCCTCGACCGCGGCAGCGCGACGCGCGAAACGCCGCGCCGGCCAGCGATTCCGTGATATGCGGAAAGACGCGGCGCGCCCTCGCGGCCGTCGCCGCGCTGAAGGAAGGCAGCACGGAGGCACCTCGTGACATCGCTCGGGATCCACGCACGGCGGCGGCATGACGAGGCGAGCGGCGCGGCACGACGGCCGGCAGGCGGCGCGCCGTGAGCACCTACGCCATCAAGCGGCTGCTCTCGATCATCCCCACGCTCTTCATCGTCGCCACCCTGGTGTTCATCCTGGTGCGCATCGTGCCGGGCGGCCCGTTCGATCAGGAGCGGGCCGTGCCCGTCGAGGTCCAGCGGCAGCTCGACGCCAAGTACCACCTGAACGATCCGGTGCTGAAGCAGTACGGCGACTGGCTCTTTGCGCTCGTCACCCGAGGCGACCTCGGCCCGACGTTCAAGTACCCGAACCGCACCGTCAACGAGATCATCGCCCTCAGCCTGCCCGTGTCGATGCAGCTCGGGTTCTGGGCGATGCTCTTCGCCCTGGCGATGGGCATCCCGCTCGGCATCGTCGGCGCGATCCGCCAGAACACCTGGAAGGACACGGCGGCCATGGGGGTCGCCATGGTCGGCCTCAGCGTGCCGCGGTACGTGCTCGCGCCGCTGCTCATGCTCGTCTTCTCGCTCAAGCTCTACTGGTTCCCCGTGGCCCGCTGGGAGACGTGGCGGCACATGGTGCTCCCGGTCATCTGCGCCGGATTGCCGGTGGCCGCCTACATCGCCCGGCTGACGCGCGGCGGGATGCTCGAGGTGATCCGCTCCGACTTCATCCGGACCGCCCGCGCCAAGGGGCTGTCCGAGCGCAAGGTCGTCCTGAAGCACGCGCTCCGGGGCGGGCTGCTCCCGGTCGTGAGCTTCCTCGGCCCCGGCTTCAGCGGCCTGCTCGTCGGCTCCCTCGTCGTCGAGAAGATCTTCAACATCCCCGGCATGGGCCGCTACTTCGTCGAGGCGGCCACGAACCGCGACTACAACCTCGTGATGGGGGTCATGCTCGTCTACGGCTTCCTGCTCATGCTCTTCAACGCGCTCGTCGACGTGGCGTACGCCTTCATCGACCCGCGGGTGGAGCTGCGCTGACCATGCCCGCCGCCCCCCCGCCGCCCGCCGCAGAGCCCGCCGTCGCCGGCGCCTCGCCCGCCGCGCCCGGCGACCTGCCCGCCGTCCCCGGCGGCGCGGCGCCGCGCCCCGCAGGCCCGCTGCGGCTCGACGCGCTCGAGCAGGGGTCGAGCCTCGGGCGCGACGCGTGGCGGCGGCTCCGCAAGAACCGCGCGGCGGTCGTCTGCGGCGCCGTGCTCCTCGCGATGATCCTCGCCTGCATCCTCGTCCCCGAGCTCTCGAGCTACCGGTACGACAAGGCCGACCTCAAGCTCGGCGCGCAGCCGCCGTCGCTCGCGCACTGGATGGGCACCGACTACTTCGGCCGCGACCTGATGGCCCGCGTCTTCTTCGGCGGGCGCATCTCGTTCGCCGTCGGCATCATCGCGACGCTCGTGAGCTTCTTCATCGGCGTGAGCTGGGGCGGCGTCGCCGGCTACTTCGGCGGCAAGGTCGACGCGATCATGATGCGCATCGTGGACGTGCTCTACACGTTCCCGTTCCTCATCCTCGTCATCCTGCTCATGGTCTTCTTCGCGAACGACCAGACGCCCCTCTACCGCGCCTGGAAGGTCGCGCTCGGCCTGTTCGTGCAAGATCCCTCGGATCCGAGCTATTTCCCCATCTTCCAGATCGTCGTCGTCTTCGCGGCCCTCGGCGGCATCTCCTGGCTCACGATGGCCCGCATCGTCCGCGGCCAGGTCATCGCCCTGCGCAGCCAGCCGTTCATCGAGTCGGCGCGCTCGATCGGCGTCGGCCACGCCGCGCTGATCTTCCGGCACCTCGTGCCGAACGCGCTCGGCCCGATCATCGTCTACACGACGCTCACCATCCCCGAGGTGATGATGACGGAGGCGTTCCTGAGCTTCCTCGGCCTCGGCACGCAGGAGCCGCTCTCGAGCTGGGGCCTGCTCGCGTCCACGGGCGCCGACGCGATGGACCTCTTCCCTTGGCAGCTCATCTTCCCGGCGCTGATGCTCGCGCTCACGCTGATCTGCTTCAATTTCCTCGGCGACGGCCTCCGCGACGCCCTCGATCCACGCATCCGAAAGGACTGAAGGGGCGCGCCGCCCCCGCGGCGCGCGCGCCCAGACGAACCATGCTGATCGAGGTCAACAACCTGAAGACCCACTTCTTCACCGAGGAGGGGGTGGTGCGCGCGGTCGACGGCATCTCCTTCAGCCTCGATCGCGGCGAGGTGCTCGGGATCGTCGGCGAGTCCGGCTCGGGCAAGAGCGTGACGAGCCTCTCGCTGCTCCGGCTCATCCCCGACCCGCCGGGGCGGATCGTCGGCGGCCAGATCCTGCTCGAGTCCGAGGGGGGCGTCGTCGAGGACCTCGTGGAGGCGAGCGAGGCGCGGATGGAGCGCATCCGCGGCGACCGGATCGCGATGATCTTCCAGGACCCGATGACGTCGCTGAACCCTTACCTCCGGGTGAGCGAGCAGCTCATCGAGGTGCTGGAGCTGCACCGCGGCCTGGGGCGCGCCGAGGCCCGCCGGCGCAGCGTCGAGATGCTGCAGGCGGTGGGCATCCCCGCGGCGGCGTCGCGGATCGACGACTACCCGCACCAGCTCTCGGGCGGGATGCGGCAGCGCGTGATGATCGCCATGGCGCTGCTCTGCGACCCGGATCTGCTCATCGCCGACGAGCCGACGACGGCGCTCGACGTCACGATCCAGGCGCAGATCCTGGACCTCATCCGGGAGCGGAAGGAGGCGCTCGGCGCGGCGGTCCTGCTCATCACGCACGACCTCGGCGTCGTCGCGAAGATGGCCGATCGCGTCGCGGTCATGTACGCCGGGCGCATCGTCGAGGAGGGCCCGGTCGGCGCCATCTTCCACGCCCCGCGGCACCCGTACACGATCGGCCTGTCGCGGTCGATCCCGCGGATCGAGGGCCCGCGCGGCGCCGACCTCGTCCCCATCCCCGGGATGCCGCCGTCGCTCGCGCGCCTGCCGCCGGGCTGCCCGTTCCACCCGCGCTGCGCGCACGCGGTCGCCGCCTGCCGCGAGGAGGCGCCGCTCTCGCGGGTCGTCTCGGGCGAGGGGGACAGGAGGGCGCTGCACGTCGTGCGGTGCCACGTCGAGGACGTCGCCGGACGAGCGCCATGACCACACCCGCCACACCTCCGCCGCTGCTCTCGGTGCGCGATCTCAAGGTCCACTTCCCGGTGCGGCGCGGCCTGCTCCAGCGGCAGGTCGGCACGGTGCGCGCGGTCGACGGCGTCTCCTTCGACGTCGACCGCGGCGCCACGCTCGGCCTCGTCGGCGAGTCCGGCTGCGGCAAGTCGACGACGGGGCGGGGCATCCTGCGCCTCGTCCCGCCCACGTCGGGGAGCGTGAAGATCGACGGCCGGGAGATCCTGACGCTCGATCCGCGCGCGCTGCGCAAGGCCCGCCGCGAGATGCAGATGATCTTCCAGGACCCCTACGCGAGCCTGAACCCGCGCATGACGGTCCACGACCTCATCGCCGAGCCGCTCTTCACCCACGGCCTCGCCTCGTCGCGCGACGAGTCGCTCCGCGAGGTGGCGCGCCTGATGGAGCTCGTGGGGCTCTCGCCCTCGTACATGCGGCGCTATCCGCACGAGTTCTCCGGCGGCCAGCGGCAGCGGATCGGCATCGCCCGCGCGCTCGCCCTGAAGCCGAAGCTCGTGATCGCGGACGAGCCGGTCAGCGCGCTCGACGTGAGCATCCAGGCGCAGATCGTCAACCTGCTCGCCTCGCTCCAGCGCGAGCTGTCCCTCACGTACGTGTTCGTGGCGCACGACCTCGCGGTGGTCCGCCATCTGTCAAGCGAGATCGCGGTGATGTACCTCGGCCGGATCGTCGAGCGCGCCCGCCCAGATGCACTATTCCGCTCACCCCAGCATCCGTACACGCAGGCGCTGCTGTCGGCGATCCCGATCCCGGATCCCGACCAGGAGCGCAAGCGGCGTCGCCTGACGCTCGTCGGCGAAGTGCCGAGTCCGCTGAATCCGCCCTCCGGGTGCCATTTTCACACCCGCTGTCCTTATGCGATGGAGCGGTGCAGCATCGAGGTTCCTCCGCTGGAGGAGCGCCGTCCCGGTCACTGGGCGGCTTGCCACCTCACCGAGTTGCCCACCGCACCTACGCATCCGTGAAGTGATCCGGCGGAGCGCAGTTCCCGACATCGGTTGAGCTCGCTGTCCAGACATGACGGGGAATGTCCGATGACAGGATTTTCCTGACCTCTGTTTGGGTCGAGGAGGTTAGGATCCTTGGACCGATGCCGCGAATTTCCGACGCCACGCTTCGCGCCCAGATCCCGACGGCTCTCCTCATCGGCGGCGATCAGGCGCTGCTCGAGCGCTGCCAGGCGGCAGCGATGGACGTGGGGATCGTCGTCAAGGCGTGCCCCGTATCGATGGCCGCGGCGCTGGCGGAGGAGCGCCGGCCGGTGGCCATCGTGGTCACGTCGTCGACCTACGCGCTGGCTCCCGACGGGTTCGAGGAGATCGCGCGCGAGGTGGTGAGCACGCTCGTGCGCGTCGACGAGACGCTGACGGACGACGAGCTCGGGGCGATGCTCGGCACGGCGGCGCGCGAGAGCCGCAAGCAGCGCTCGTGGCAGCACACGCCGGGGCGCTACTCGCTGACGCCCGCGGACGACGGCGCGGGGCCGCGCTCGGAGCGCTGGACCCTCGGGGCGATGACGGACGCGTCTTCGCGGCGCGACGCCGAGGCGACGCCGCTGCCGCGCTCCGGGCCGCGGAGCGCGGGCGCGCAGGAGCTCGCGTTCCGCGAGCGCGTGGCGGCTGCCGTGGCCTCGCAGCGGCCGGAGCGCTGGGCGGCCGGCGGCCAGGGGGAGGCGCCGCACCGCCCGCTCGATCCGGCGGCGCCGCGCTCGGAGCGCCTGGGCGTGATGGCGTTGACGTCGCGCGCGCTGCCCTCGTCGCCGCCGGCGCCGACCGGCGTGGTGGCTGCGCGTCGGGACGCGTCGGTGCCGCCCGCGGGCAGGGCGGGCGCGTACGCGCGTCGGGACACGCCGATGCCGGCCTCGCAGCCGGCGGGGGGGTACGCGCGGCGGGATACGCCGGTGGCGGGCTCGCAGCTGGCCGCGACGTACGCGCGGGGGGCGACGCTGCCGGCCGCGGCGCATCCGCGGCGGGACACGCCGGCGCCGCTGTCGCAGCCGGCCGCCGCGTACCTGCGGCGAGAGGCGCACCCGGGGGTCGCGGTGCCGCGGCGGGACACGCCGGCACCGCTGTCGCAGCCGGCGGTGCCTGGCTCGTGGCAGGCGGCCGGGGCGTCGTACCGGCGCGAGGCGCTGGCGCCGAGCTCGCGGCCGACGGCGCCGAGCTCGCGGCCGACGGCGCCGAGCTCGCGGCCGGCGGCGCCGAGCTCGCGGCCGGCCGGGGCGTCGTCCCGGCGCGAGGCGCTGGCGCCGAGCTCGCGGCCGGCGGCGCCGCTGTCGCAGCCGACGGTGCCGAGCTCGCGGCGAGAGGCGCAGCTCGCCGGGGCGCCTCTTTGGCAGGAGACGCCGGTGCCGGCCTCGCAGCGCGGAGCGGGGCACCCGCAGCCAGAGATCACGGCGGGGCAGGTGGGCGCGGCGCCGTTGCAGCGAGAGGCGCTCGCGCCGGGCGCACCGGAAGGTGAGGCCTACGGCAGCCATTCCACGCCGCCGCCGAGCTCACACCGGGCCCCGCCTTCCTCCCGCAGAGCTCAGTTCCACGTCGACATCGCTCTCCTGTTCGACGAGCGAGGCCTGCCGCGCGCCGATCCAGAGGCGAAATGACGGCTCGGCCGCGCTGGAGCGGCGCGGGGCAACAGCGAGCGGGCTAGGCGCCCGGAAGAGAAGAGGCCAAGCGCCACGGCGCCCACGAGAGGCGGCAACGGCCGTGCGTCTCCGCTCTCCGGTGATGATGGCCCGGATCGGGAGGCACGTCCGGTTCTCCCAGTCAGCGCCTCTGATTCTCCAGCGCTCGCGAGATGTCGCCGAGAGTTCGGTTCAGCCACCGCCCGAGCCGCCGCCACCGCCCGAGCCGCCGCCACCACCATCGCCGCCCTCACCACCGCCCCCATCGCCGCGCGAGCCGCCCTCACCGCCGCCCCCATCGCCGCTCGAGCCACCGCCCCCATCGCCGCGCGAGCCGCCCTCACCGCCGCCCCCATCGCCGCTCGAGCCACCGCCCCCATCGCCGCGCGAGCCGCCCTCACCGCCCGCGCCGCCGCTGCCGTCTTCACACGACGCCGCGACGGTCAGCGACACGCTCCGGGTGAGCGGCTCCTGCTTGCTCTCGCCGCCGAGGATCGGCTCGCCCGCGTCGCTCACGGCGGCGATGGTGATCTCGAGCTCACCGTAGCGTTCCTCGGGATCGAGCGCGCCGAGGCGCACGTCGATCACGCGGCCGGCCGCGGCGTTGTTCCTCTCGCCGTCGACGCTGAGCACGAGGTGCCCGCACTGCCGGTACGTCAAGCAGGTGCCGGGAGGGCGGAGGAGGAGCTCCGAGACCGTGACGCTGATCGGAACCGTCGGCACATCGCCGGACGCGGCGTCCGAGGGCTCCCCGATCGCGACGCAGGCGCCGTCCTTCGGGCTCACGATCTCGAGCTGGGGCACTCCGGTCGGGCCGGGGGCGGTCGACGTCTCATCGTCGCTGCAGCCGGAAGCGCCGGCGAGCCCGGCGACGAGGACGAGCGCGAGCCGCGCAACCATCGGAGATGCCATGCCGCGCGGTTTATCCGTTGGCGTGGCGCCGGGCAATCCCTTCGTCCACGGTGGCCATCCCGCGGCCCGCGGAGGGCCCTCCGGCCCGGGTCCCGGCGGGCGGGCGCTCCTCCGCGCGGCGCTCATCGGGTGACCGGCGGCGCGGCTGGGGCTAAGCTTCGCGCGGCCATGACGACAGCGACGAGGCAGGAGTCGATCCAGAGCAAGCTCGCCCGCGCGCTCGAGCCCGTCCACCTCGAGGTGGAGAACGAGAGCCGCATGCACAGCGTGCCGGCGGGCTCGGAGACGCACTTCAAGGTGCTCGTGGTGAGCGAGGCGTTCCGGGGCCTGAGCCCCCTCGAGCGCCACCGGCGGGTCAACGAGGTCGTGCGCGAGGAGTTCGGCGCCGGGCTGCACGCCCTGACGATCCGCGCGATGACGCCGGACGAGTGGGAGCGGCAGGGGAGCGCGGGCTTCCGCTCGCCCGCGTGCCTGGGCGGCTCCAAGGGGACGCCGGATCCCGGCGCGGCGTCGAGCTGAGCGGCGAGGCGCGGATGGAGCTCGTCGTCGCGCTCGTCTCGGACCTGCACTTCGGCCCGCAGGCGTCGTTCGGGGGCAAGCTGCGCAAGCTCACGGGCGAGGCGCCCGCGCTGACGCGCGCCTTCGTGGAGCGGATGAACGAGGTCACGCGGCCCGACCTCGTCGTGAACCTGGGCGACGACATCGAGGACGAGGGGCCCGAGGCGGATCGGGCGCGTTACGGCGAGTGCATCGCGGCGCTCCGCGGCGTGCGGGCCGAGCTCTTTCACGTCGCCGGCAACCACGACGTGATCCACCTGAGCGAGGCCGAGCTGCTGTCCGCCTGGGGGAGGCCCGAGGTGACGCGGCTCCACTACTCGTTCGACCGCGGCGGGTACCACTTCACGGTCCTCCACACGCGCGAGCGCAAGGATCACGACGTGTCGGTGGGGCCCGAGCAGCTCGCCTGGCTCGCCGAGGACCTCGCGGGGACCTCGCTGCCCAAGGTCGTGCTGATGCACCACAGCGCGGCCGATCAGGATCTCCGGGGCAACCGATGGTTCGAGGGGAGCCCGCACATCTGCCTCGTGCGCGAGCGGCGGGCGATGCGGAAGCTCTTCGAGGAGCACGGCGTCCTCGCGGTCTTCAACGGCCACCTGCACTGGAACCACCTCGACGTGATCCGTGGCATCCCGTACGTGACGCTCCAGAGCTTGATCGAGAACCTCGACGACGACGCGCCGGGCCGCCCCGCGGCCGCGCACGCCGTGGTGCGCCTCGGCCCGAAGCGCGTCGTGGTCGAGATCGAGGGCGCGGAGCGGGCGCGGTACCAGTTCGACCGGCGGTAGGGGGCGGCGGCCGGCGGCTCCGCGGGGGCTTCACCTCCGGCCGAGCGGGCGGCCGCGTAGGGGCGGGCGTGGCGGCGCTTCCCCGGATCAGGCCCGCCGCGCGCGTTTGCGTGCCGCAGGGCGCCGCGTCGCTGCGGGGCGCTCGCCGTCCTCGGCGAGGACGTCCTCCGGCGTGGGGGCCGTGAGCACCCGCGTCGTCCAGGCGACGAGCGCCGCCTCGTTCGCGGCCAGGATCCGGGCGCTCACGTCGGCAGGCACGGCGCCGAACCTGGCCGCGAGCAGCTCCAGGAGCGTCTGTGCGCGCCCCTGCGCTCGCCCCTTGCGCTCGCCCCTGCGTTCGATCTCGTCCAGCGTGTTCACGATGGCCTCCTGGGCCCGTGGGCCCGCCGCCTTTTCCAAGAGCCGACCGATCTTCCGCACGCTGAAGCGCGCGTGCGTCGCCACAAGATAGCGCAGGAGCGCCTCCAGGGCAGCGAGCCCGCTCGGCGCCAGCAGCACCTCGTCCAGCGCGGCCGCGATGCGCCCGATCTCCCGCTCGAGCCGCGCGTCGTCGCCGGACACCGACAGGCACCACAGCACCACCTTTCCCAGCGCCGTCAGCGCCTGCTCCACCAGATCGCCGGCGCGCCCGCCGCTCACGTCGATCAGGCGCAGCTCGAAGCGCGGCGTGTGCGGCAGGAGCGCCGCCCGCGCCGGCCCATCGATCGCGACGATGTCCTCGAAGGCCCTGGCCGCCGTCCACCCCGTGTCGCTGTGATGGACCAGCACCGGCATGATCGGCGGCAGCTTCTTCAGTCCCGGCTGTTCGCGGACGAGCTGCTCCCAAAGCCGCATCATGTACAGGCCCATGCGGAAGACCATCAGCGCCTCGACCTCGCGCTGCTGCTCGACGATCACGTGAAAGTAGGCCCGCCCCTCTCCGATCCTGGCGGAGAGCACGAGATCGCTATGGCGGCTGCGCAGCGCGCGGTCGACGAAGCTGCCCTTCTCGACGCGCAGCGTGCCCCACCGCACGGCGGCGACCAGCGGCGGCGGCAGCGCGGCCTTCAGCAGGCCGACGGCGTGCTCGCGCTGGGAGAAGGTCCACTGGAACAGCGCATCGTGGGGCGAGCTCAGCGCACGCTTGCGCGGCGACTTCGGCATGGGGCAACCCTCGATGACCGACGCGCAGGTGGCAAGTCTTCGGCAGAGAAGTCGATGCGCACGCGATAGGATGCTTTTTAACGAACGAATAGCGTGAGCACGGGTATGCCAGTTTCTGCAATCTCGCACCGCATTCGGCGGCAAACAGGAAGCGCCCCGTGCAATGCACAAGCAAACTCCACGCTTGCTGGAGCCGCCCCGATTCGTCCTGAAATCGCCCCAGCAGTCTCGGGGACGCCGGGGAACCCTTGGCTGCGACGCGACGGTGCCGCTCGAGACGTCGAGGCGTCGCACGCGTCCCAACGAGCCATCCTGTGGCCACGTCCATGTCGCTGGCGAGGACAGCGATCGGCTGCCCTCCGTGCGCCGGTCGCCTCAGGCGGAGGTCGGCGGGACCGGCAGCACCCGCTCCACGAGGTAGCGGAGGATGTCCTCGGGCGTGATGATCCCGACGAGCCGCCCCTCGCGCACGACCGGCAGATGGTGGATCCGGTTCTCGCGCAGCAGCGTCATCACCTCGTCGGTGGGCATGAACTCGTCCACGCAGATCGGCGGGGTGCTCATCACGTCCGCGGCCGTCATGCCCTCGTACTCCTCGCGCAGGAGCGCGCCCAGGAGATCCGTCTCGCTGACGAACCCGACGATGTGGTGACCCTCGTCGATGACCGGCGCGCCGCTCAGGTTCTGCTTCGCGAACAGCTGCAGCATGTCGGTGACCGGCGTGCCCTGCTCCAAAGCGATCACGCGCTCGGTCATCAGATTGCGGGCATGGCCCTTCATGGTCTGCGGCATGTAATGATCGAGACGCAGCGGCGTCAAGGGCGCATCGACGCACCGCGCCGAGCAGTCCGTCCAGCCGCCGTGCGCCCTCGCCCGCGGCACGCCCCTCGGCGGCACGTCCCTCGATCGAGCGAACGCCGCGGACGGCCGCGCGCGGACAGGGCGCCCCCGGCCCGGACGAGCCAGCGCTGCCGTCCCAGCCGCCCCGCGACCCGGGCGGCGCCGCGCCCCCGCGCGTCGAGCGCGGACCCAGGGGAGGCCGGCCACGCAGGTCGGCAGACCACGACCTCCTCGTCGTCCGCGCCGACGACGCCAGCGACGAGCCCCTCGCGCGCCGCCCGGCAGGAGGGTGGCTGTCAGCGCCTCAGCTGCGTCGCCGCCGCCCATCGCGCCTCCGTCCCCGGTGCGAGCATCGCTGTCCATGACGGCGTGGACAGAGCGGTGGTTTCGCGCTGACAGAGCGATCGCTCCGCGACACAAAAAAAGAGCGTATTGCGTGCGCGTCGCTCTTTGCCACGCGGTTTATCAGTGACATCTTTCCACGTGTCGCTGTAGCGGAGATGACTCACGTCGGCCGCTCCGGCCTTGTAGGCTTCTTCGCGGCTCGTGCATTTGAACCAAGATGTACGCACCGGCGTTCGATGCGAGCACCCGTGGCCCGCGTTCCGGCGCCGGTCGTTTCGGGAGCTCATGGGCGGAGAGCTCATGGGTATCCCAGGGGGGCGTTAACCATGGAGCATTCGCCGAAGCTGGCTGCACTCGTCCTCGCCGTCGCCGCGCTCTCCACAGGCGCCTGCGCGGCCCCGCCCGACCCGGAACCCTCGGCCGAGGCCGAGGACGGCGACGCGTCCCAGGCCGTCGGGGCGAACAACGCGCTGACGTCGAACGCGCTGACGTCGAACGCGCTGACGTCGAACGCGCTGACATCGAAGGCGCTGACGTCGAACGCGCTCACCGCCGAGGCGCTCTCGGAAAGCCCGCTCGCGGCCGAGGCGCTCCGCGACCCGGCCGCGCGCGCCGTGCTGAAGTACATCGCGAGCTGCGCGCTGCCGCGAGGCGAGCGCCTCACCCTCGCGATCGACGGCGACGAGCTCTCCTTCCCGGGGGAGCTCGGCCTCGCGCCGCGCTGGGGAAAGGAGGGCGGATCCTGCGACGGCGCGTGCCGGAGCTGGGTCAGCGGCTGCGTCCTCGCCCGCGTCAACTACCTCGGAGAGCGGGTGAGGATCTCCCTCCGCGGCGATCGCGCGGAGCTCCTCGCCGACAAGGTCGAGCGCGCCGCCTTCCCCGTGCGGGAGGCGACGTACTACGGCGACATCTTCGCGGAGCGGCCCGTCTATCACGCGTGCCTCCCGCAAGAGACCGCGGCCATCCCCCGCGTCTGCGGGCCGTCGCTCGAGACGTGCGCGATCGAGGTCGCCGGGTCGTGCGAGCGCCTGTGCGATGCGCCGAGCAGCGACGGGAGCTTCCGGAACTGCCGCAGCACGGGCCGCGTCCCCTCGGGCGAGCTCGCCGTCGAGGAGGTGCCGCACCCGGGCTCGGTCACCGTGTTCCTGCGCTGACGTGAGCCACGCGGAGGTCGTCGCAGGGCGCTTCGTCCTCGAGGGCGAGGCCGCCGCCGGAGGGATGGGCACCGTCTACAAGGCGCACGACCGCCTCGGCGGCGCGTCGGTCGCCCTCAAGATCGTCCGCCTGAGGAGCGCGATCCAGATCGAGCGGTTCGAGCGGGAGGCCGCGCTCCTCGCCGCGCTCGTCCACCCGGGCATCGTGCGCTACGTCGCGCACGGCAGCACCCCGGAGGGCGACCGCTACCTCGCCATGGAGTGGCTCGACGGCGAGGACCTCGCCGCGCGCCTCGCCCGACGCGTCCTGCCCGCGAGCGAGGGGCTCTCGCTCGTGCGCCGGGCCGCCGACGCCCTCGCGTTCGCGCACGCGCGCGGCATCGTCCACCGCGACATCAAGCCGAGCAACCTCTTCCTCCCCGGCGGCGACGCGGGGCGGGTCAAGCTCGTCGACTTCGGCATCGCGCGCCCCAGCGCGGACGCGGGGCGCGTGACCATCACCGGCGGCGTCCTCGGCACGCCCGGGTACATGGCCCCCGAGCAGGTCGAGGCCAGGAGCGCGCCCGATCCGCGCAGCGACGTGTTCTCCCTCGGGTGCGTCCTCTTCGAGTGCCTCACCGGCCAGCCCGCCTTCGCGGCCGCGAGCCCGATGGCCGCGCTCAGCAGGCTGCTCCTCGAGGAGCCACCCCGCCTCCGCGACGTGCGCGCGGACGCGCCCGCCCCGCTCGACGAGCTCGTCGCGCGCATGCTGTCGAGGCAGCCCGGCGATCGCCCGCGCGACGGCGCCGAGGTCGCGGCGGAGATCGACCGGATCGCCGCGACGGCCGGCGCGTGGATCGCCCCGCCCGACGCGCCGACGCTGTCGGGGAGCGTGCCGCCCGGCGCGCCGCCGCGCGCGGGGAGCGCGCGGGGCCGCGGCCCCGCCCCGCGCGAGCGCGCCGCCCTCACGCTGGACGAGCAGCGCGTCGCGAGCCTCGTCTTCCTCGGCGCGGCCGACCACGGCGCCGTCGCCGAGGTCGACCGCGGCGCCCCCGGCGACGCCGGCGCGCCGCCCGCGTCGAGCGCGCGCGCCGTCGAGGTCCGCGCGCTCGTCGAGCTCCACGGCGGCAGGCTCACGCAGCTCGCCCCGGGCGTGGACCTCGTCGTGATGTCCGGCCCCGGCAGCGCCGTCGACCGCGCCGAGCGCGCCGCCCAGTGCGCGCTCGCCCTCCGCGCCGAGCTGCCGGGCGCGCCGCTCTGCGTCGTCACGGGGCGCGGCGTCTTCTCCGCGGGCGTCGCCGGGGGCGACGCCATCGACCGCGGCCTCGCCGAGCTCCGCGCCGCGCGCGACGCGGGCGGCGCGCGCGCCGTGCGCCTCGACCGCGCGACCGCCGACATGCTCGGCCCCCGCTTCGTCGTCGCGCGCCCCGCGCCCTCCGCGCCGGACGAGCCGCTCGTCCTCTCCGGCGAGCGCGCCGTGGACGAGGTCGCCCCCGCGCTGCTCGGGAAGCGCACGCCCTGCGTCGGCCGCGCCCGCGAGCTCTCGATGCTCCACGGCGCGCTCTCCGGCTGCATCTCCGAGTCGCTCGCGAGCGCCGTGCTCGTCGTCGGGCCGCCCGGCGCCGGCAAGTCCCGGCTCCGCCTGGAGCTCTTCGCCGCCCTGCGGCGAGAGAACGAGCCGGTCGAGATCCTCTGGGGACGCGCCGACTCGAGCTCCCCCGGCTCGCCGTTCGGGATGATCGCCGACGTCCTCTGCCGGGCCGCGGGCCTCCGCGAGCGCGACCCGAAGGTGGCGCGCCACCGCAAGCTGAAGCAGCGGCTCGGGCGCCACCTCGGCGGCCCGGCGCTCGAGCGCGCGGCGGCGTTCCTCGGCGAGATCGCCGGCGCGCCGTCGCCCGAGCACGCCCGGCTGCTGCGCGCCGCGCGCCAGAGCGCCGCCGGCGTGAGCGACGGCGTGTGGGCCGCGTGGGAGGACTGGCTCGCGGCCGAGTGCGCCGCGCGCCCGGTGCTCCTCGCGCTGGAGGACCTGCACTGGGGCGACGCCGCCACCGTGCGCCTGCTCGACGCGACCCTGCGGAACCTCCGCGAGCTGCCGCTCCTCGTGCTCGCGCTCGCGCGCCCCGACGTCCACCGGCAGTTCCCGAACCTGTGGGCCGAGCGCGAGGTGCAGACGATCAAGCTCGGACCGCTGCCGCGCCGCGCGGGCGCGGAGCTCGTGCGCGCGGCGCTCGGCGAGCCCGTGCCCGAGGGCGTGGTGGCGCACCTGGTCGAGCGCGCCGGCGGCAACCCGTTCTACCTCGAAGAGCTCATCCGCGCGGTCGCGAGCGGCAAGGGCGAGCTCCTGCCGGACTCGGTGCTCGGCACGGTCGAGGCGCGGCTCGACGCCGAGGGCAACGAGGGCAAGCGCGTGCTCCGGGCGGCCAGCATCTTCGGCGATCGCTTCTCGAAGCGCGGCGTCGCGGCGCTGCTCGGCGGGGAGGAGCGCCTCGCCGACGTCGAGGCGTGGCTCAGGGCGCTCGCCGACCGCGAGCTCGTCGCGCCGGCCTCCGGGTCGGGAGGCCTCGCCGACGCCGCCGACCACGTCTTCCGCCACACGCTCGTCCGCGAGGCCGCCTACGCCATGCTCACCGAGCACGATCGCGCGCTCGGCCACCGGCTGGCGGGCGCGTGGCTCGAGCGGGGCGCGTCCGTGGATCCGCAGGTCGTGGCCGAGCACTTCCGGCGGGGCGGCGAGCCCGGCCGCGCGGTGCGCTGGTACCGGCGCGCGGCCGAGCAATCGCTCGAGGCGAACGACCTCTGCGCCGCGATCGAGCGCGCCGCGAGCGGCGAGGCGTGCGGCGCCGCGGGCGAGGACCTCGGCGCGCTGCGGCTCGTCGCGGCCGAGGCCAAGGTCTGGGAGGGAGATCTCGCCGCCGCCGAGGCGCTGGGCGCGTCCGCGGCCGAGCTGCTCCCGGCCGGCTCCCCCGGGTGGTTCCGGGCCGTGACGCAGATCGCCGCCGCCGCGGGGAAGCTCGGCGCCGTCGACCGCGTGGCCGGGTGGGCCGCCATCGCCGAGGGCCTGTCCGCGTCGCGCGATCCCGCCGCGCTGCCGCCCCCGAGCGCGCCCGCGCCGCCGCCCTCCGGCGCGCCGGCGCTGCGGCGCGCGCGGATCGCGTGCTTCTGCGAGTGCGGCGCGCAGCTCGTGTTCGGCGGCCGCTACGCCGAGGCCGACGCCCTGCTCGCGCGCATCGACGAGGACCTCCGCGCGGCCCCGCCGCCCGACGCCGAGCTCGTCGCGATGGCGCAGCAGCTCCGCGCCATCCGCGCCTCGGCCGGCGGCGACCCCGAGGCCTGCCTCGAGGGCCTGGAGGCGGCGCTCGCGGCGTTCGAGCAGGCCGGGGACCGGCGCAACGCCTGCGTGATCCGCGCGAACCTCGGCTTCATCTACGCCGAGCTCGGCGAGCTCGAGGCGGCCGAGGCGGCCCTGCGCGCCGCCCTGGAGGCCGCCGATCGGATGGGGCTGCGCGAGCTCGCGACCGTGGCGCTGCACAACCTCGGCCACGTGCTCGGGCAGCTCGGCAAGCTCGACGAGGCGCAGCTCGTCGAGGGGCGCGCGGTGGAGGCGTTCCAGCAGCGGGGCGACCTGCGCATGGAGGGCGTGGCGCGCACGTACCTCGCGAAGATCGCGCTGCTCTCGGGCGACGCCGCGACCGCCGAGCGGGAGGCGGGCGCGGCCGAGGCGGCGCTGCGCGTGGCCCCGCGGCTGCGCGCGCCGGCCATGGCGGTGCGCGCGCGCGCGCTGCTCGCCGGCGGCCAGGTCGCGGCGGCCCTCGGCGCGGCGCGGGCGGCGTTCGGCGAGCTCGCGGCGCTCGGGTCCCTGGAAGAGGGCGAGTCGCTCGTGCGGCTCGCGTACGCCGAGGCGCTCGCGGCGTCCGGCGCGCACGCCGAGGCGGCCGCCGTCCTCGCCGACGCCCGAGAGAGCCTGCTCGCGCGGGCCCAGCGCATCGCCGACCCACGGCGGCGCGAGCGGTTCCTGACCGCGGTGCCGGAGAACGCGCGCATCGTCCTGGGCGCCGCGTCGTCGACCTAGCTGGCCCCTCCGCGGCGAGCCAGCGGCCCGAGGGGTGCATTCGCCCTCCGCCTCGCCCGCCCGTGCGCATCCGCTTCCCGCGCGGATCCGCGCGACATGGACGGTTTGACGCGCGCTGCTCATGGCCTGTCGCGTCGCCTGGACCAACGTGACCAGTGCGGGGCCGGACACCTGCCTGCCGATTGTCCAGGATGAACGAGGTGCTTATTGCGCTGAGAGCCTGTGAGTTCTGCTTGATTCAAATTAAAAAAATACTCTATCAGAGGTGACAGGTGATCAGACGAGCTCATTCCTCCAACACGGGCGCTGTACTACCCACCACCGTCACACCTGCTCGAAATGGGCAGAGAGTCGAGAGAAAACGAGGGGCTGGGTGCCGAATGTGGATTGACGCATTGCGCTGTGCGGCCGGCGCTGCCGTCCTGCTGCTCTCGCAAGGATGCGTTGCGTCGAAGGATGAGGCGGCGGGCGAGGAGCGCGCCGACGTCGGCGAGGCGGCCCTGGCGCTGAAGAGCTATGCGAAGACGCAGTATCCGATCGTGCTCTGTCACGGGATGGCGGGCTTCAAGGCGATGTTCGGTGTGGTCGACTACTTCGGTGGGGTCGCGTCGACGCTGCGCGCCGGCGGAGCCGAGGTGTACGCCACCTCCGTGCCCCAGTTCGACAGCACCGAGGCGCGCGGGGAGGCGCTGCTCGCCCAGATCGAGGATATCGTCGCGCGCACCGGTAGCGGGAAGGTCAACCTGATCGGGCACAGCCATGGCGGGCTCGACATCCGCTACGTCGCCGCGGTGCGGCCTGATCTCGTCGCCTCGGTGACCACGATCGGGTCGCCGCACCAGGGGGCCGAGCTCGCCAGCTATCTCCAGGAGAACCTGCGCGACGGCGGCTTCGCCCAGGGGGCGCTCTCGTTCCTCGCCAACGGCCTGGGCACGGTGCTCAGCCTGCTCAGCGGGCAAACGGTGCCCCAGGACTCGATCGCCGCCGTGAGGTCGCTCTCGGCCGTGGGGATGCGCGAGTTCAACGCGACTTACCCGGCCGGGCTGCCCGAAGGCCGGTGCGGGCAGGGCGCCGCCGAGGAGAACGGCGTGCGCTTCTTCTCGTGGTCGGGGACCGGGATCATCACGAGCCTCCTCGATCCGACCGACGTGACGCTCGGGCTCATCTCCAAGCTGTACTCGGAGTCGAACGACGGGATGGTGGGCAGGTGCAGCTCCCACTTCGGTGAGGTGGTCCGCGACGATTACGGGATGAACCACCTCGACGAGGTGAATCAGCTGTTCGGGTTTATCAACCTGTCTGGCCCGAACCCGAAATCCGTGTTCCGGGCGCACGCGAGCCGCCTGAAGAACCTCGGTCTCTGATCCGGTGAGGGCCCGTGGAGCGTCGTAGAAGGAACGTCCTCTTCGCGGCGATGGCGGTCGCGGCGCTGCTCGGCGCCGGGCGGCTCCTCTCGCGGGAGCGGCCCCGACCGGCCGCGTCCGCCGCGCGGACGAGCGGGCTCTCCGCGCGCTCCTTCCGGGCGGAAGCGCGGCCGGCGCTGTCGACGGCGACGACCCCCACGCGCGTCCGGCAGGCGCTGTCGGTCGCGCCCCCCGCGGCCGCCCTGCCGCGGACGGCCGCGGCGCCGTCGCTCCGCGGCACGGACGTCGACGGCGCGGTGCTCGTCGACGCGAACGGCGATCTGATCGTCGGCCCCGAGCTCCTCGCGCTGTTCGACTACTTCCTGAGCGCGACCGGCGAGGCGCCGGACGCGGCGATCCGCGCCCGCATCGTGGCGGCGATCCGGGAGCGCGCCGCGGGGCGCGCGGCGGACCAGGCGATCGACTTGCTCGACCGGTATCTCGGCTACCGCGAGGCGGCCGGCGCCGCGCGCGCCGCGCAGGCGGCCGATCCGGCCGAGCGGCTCGCCGCGCTGCGCGAGATCCGGCGGGCGCACTTCGGCGACGACGTCGCGGCGCAGCTGTTCGGCGACGAGGAGCGGGAGGGGGAGGCGGCGATCGCGGCGTCGCGCGTCCTCGCGGACGCGACCCTCTCGCCCGAGGAGCGCGACGCGCGGCTCGCCGAGGTCGAGGCGGCGCTGCCCGATCACCTCCGCGAGGCGCGGGAGGCGGCGGTGCGCCCGCTCGTCCAGCAGGCCGAGGAGCAGGCGCTCCGCGAGGCGGGCGCCTCGGACGAGGAGCTCTACGCGCACCGGGTCGCGACCGTGGGCCCCGAGGCCGCGGCTCGGCTCGCGGAGCTCGACCGGCAGCGGGCGGACTGGCAGCGGCGCCTCGAGGCGTTCGAGGGCGCGCGCGCGGCGATCGCGGCGACCGAGGCCGATCCGGAGGCGCGGCGCGCCGCCGAGGAGGCGCTGCTCGCGCGCGCGTTCACGCCCGAGGAGCGGCTGCGCGTGCGGGCGCTCCTGGGCGCCGCGCCGTGACCCGCGCGCCGGCGCGCCGGCGCGCCGGCGCAGGATGAGCGCGCCGGCGCTCCGCGATCCGGGCGCGGGCGGGGACCTCGAGCCGCGGCTACATCGAGCCGTGGATCGAGAGCCCGAGCCCGTCGGGCGTGACGACCGGCGCTGCGCCCACCTGGAGCACGCTGCCGCGCTTCATCGGCACGCGCACCTGCCGCGGCATGGCGACGCCGCCGAGCAGCATCCCGAGGCCGACGGCCTGGCCGGCGCCCAGGATGGAGAGGCCGACCGCGCCTGCCGCCGAGTGCCGCCCCGTGCCGAGGTGGATCCAGGGGCCGGCGAGGGGGATGAGCAGCGTGGTGGGGCTGGCCGAGGCCCTGTCGCGCTGCGGGACGAGGGAGCACGCGCACTTGGTGCAATGGGGCACGAGCCGGGAGTGCGGCCGCTCGAGGCTGAGGGCGGCGCCGTAGATGGCCGACGCGGTCCAGAAGCCGCCCAGCGTGGACGCTCCGGCGACGATCCAGCGCCGCTTCTTGGGGTTCGCGACGTAGGTGGAGGCGGCCTTCTGCGCGGTGATCGAGCCCTGCTGCGGCCCGAGGCGGCCTTGCGCTCGCGCGTGCGCCTGCGCCTGCACCTGCGCCTGCGGCGAGGTGGCCTGTGCGGCGTCGCCCGCGGAAGCGCTGGAGATGCCGAGACAGAGGCCGAGCCCGAGAAGCCCGGCGAGCCCCCCGACGACGCCTCTCCCTCTTGTTGACCTACCGCTGTTTCTCCCCGTCTTCGAAGTCCGCATGAGCCCCTCCCGGTGCCACGAAGCGCGCACCTGCGCTCGGGAGAGCAAGCCGCGGACCCTCCTGGAGAGGCCTCTCGCGCCGGTGGACGCGAGAGCCCGAGATCCGCGCCGCGCAGGCACAGAGAGCACAGAGGGCACGGAGAGCACAGAGGCTCTCTGGGATTCTCTCCGAGTCCTCTGCGCGGCCGGGATTCCTCGTGCTGGAGGGGAGACGCCGGGTCCTGCTCCGGGGAGGACCTGGAGAGAGGCGCTCGCTGCGAGGTGCTTGACTTCCGAGGTGGCCTGTGGAGTTCCTGTCGACCGCCGCCCATCTCACCCGCAGGAGCCGACCATGACGTCCCGACGCGACCGAGCGACCATGAGCCTCCGGCGCGCCGCTTCGGGGTGCCTCGTGGGCCTCTCGTGCGCTGGCCTCGTCGGATGTGGCGGCGATCCGGAACAAGCGCCTGCCGTCTCCGGCGGCATGCCGCTGCACCGCATGACGGCGGCCGAGTACAACACCACCGTCGCCCACCTCCTCGGCACGAGCCTGCGGCCGGCGGACGGCTTCCCGGCCTCCGGCGCGAAGGGCTTCGACGCGAACGCCAGCGCGCTCTCCAGCCTCTCGCAGGTCCTGGTCCAGGGGTACTACGACGCCGCGAGGCGGCTCGCCGACGACGCGTTCTCGAACGAGGCGCAGCGCGCGAAGATCCTCGTGTGCGATCCGGAGGTGGGCGCGGGCGACGCCTGCGCGCGCGACATCATCGCGCGCTTCGGATCGCGCGCCTTCCGGCGCCCGCTCGAGGCGGCGGAGATCGAGCGCTACGCCGCGCAGTACGCCCACGCGGTCACCGCCCTCGAGATGTCCCCCGTCGAGGCGGTGCAGCACGTCGTCCGGACCCTGCTGACGTCGCCGAGCTTCCTCCTCAGGATCGAGCTCGGCCCCGACGCGAAGCGATCGCCGGGGGCCCTGGGTGGCCACGAGATCGCCTCGCGCCTCTCGTACCTGCTCTGGAGCTCGCTCCCGGACGAGGCGCTCTTCGACGCGGCGGAGCGCGACGCGCTCGCCACCGAGGGCGAGCTCCGCCGAGAGGTCGACCGCATGCTGGCCGACCCGAGGAGCGCCGCGTTCTACCGGAACTTCTTCGGGCAGTGGCTCGGGACCCGCACGCTCCCGAGCCACCACGCCGACGCCGCCGTGTTCCCGCTGTGGAGTCAGGCGCTGAAGGCCGCGATGATCGCGCAGGCCGACATCTGCTCGATCCGATCGGGCTGAGCCTGGAGAACTTCGACGCGATCGGCGCCTACTCGCCGCGCGGGGCGCGCGCGGGGGAGCCCGGGACCCCGAAGCGATTCCTGCTCTGCACCTTCCCGAACGGGGCGCCCCACCACTGGTGGGAGACGGCGCCGGCGTTCGGAGAGACGCTGAGGGGCGCCGATTTCAAGCTGCCGAGGGTGCTCGAGCACTTCGCGCCGGTGAAGTCGAAGATGCTGATGATAAGCCGCCTCGGCAACTACACCTGGAGCAAGGAGCAGAGCCCGTACATCGAGCCGTCGCACTCGCGGCTCACGGCGGCGCTCTCCACCTGCATCGACGCCGATCAGCTGGGGAGGGACCAGGGCCAGGATCTCGGCGAGTGGGTAGGCAACGGCGTCTCGGTCGACCAGCTCATCGTCCAGAAGGCCGGGCCGGAGCAGGCGACCCGCATCCCGTCGCTGCAGACCGGGCTCGGGGTCAAGCCCGGCTTCTTCGACGAGCGGAGCTACGCGTACAACCAGGCGATCTCCTGGAAGAGCCCGCGCGAGCCGCTGAAGCGCTCGGTCAACCCGAAGGCCGTGTTCGACGCGCTCGTCGGCGCGGGCGCGGGCGCGGCGCCCGTGCCAGGCCAGACCGCCGAGCAGGCCAGGATCGAGGCGGCGCGCCGCGCGGCGGCCGACAAGAGCGTCATCGACGCCGTGCTCGCGGACGCGAACGCGCTCATGCGCCGGGCCTCCGCGGAAGACCGCCAGATCGTCCAGCAGTACCTGGATTCGCTGCGGGAGATCGAGAAGAACGTGGCCCGGGTCCAGTCGACGATCCCGGCCAACCTGGGCTGCGCGCCGATCGCCGAGCCCGGGATGGTGCCCGAGCCGCCGGGGCAGGGGGAGGGGCTCAACGAGAACGACATGACGGAGGCCGGCGAGTACAAGCACGAAGACCACGCGAACGTCATGATCGATCTCCTGGTCATGGCCATTCAATGCGACGTGACGCGCGTCGTCACCCACATGCTCGACGACGCTCGCTCCGAGTTCGACTACCGGTGCATCCCCGAGGACGTCCGCGCCAAGGTGGGACTCGAGCACAGGCCCGAGAGCAGCCTGCACTACCACGCTTCGCAGCACGGCGCCGGCAACCTGGACCGCGCGACCGAGGGCGGCCGGTACAGGATCATCGAGGAGAGCAACCTCGATTTCGCGGCCATCACCTGCTGGCTCGGCCAGAAGACCGCGGCGCTCGCGGCGCGGCTCGACGCGATCCGCGAGGGCGACGGCACGGTCCTCGATCACTGCGTCATGGTGCACATGAGCGAGATGCGCACTCACGATCATGACGCCTACGACCTGCCCATCGTGCTCCTGGGCGGCGACGGCGTGTTCCTGAACGACGCGCACGTCGCCTACGGCCCTGTCGGGGGCGATCGCCAGCTCCGCGATCTCTGGTTCACGATCATGAACCAGTACTACGGGCTCGGCGTGGCGTCGTTCGGCGACGATCTCCGCGGCGAGCCGAACCGGCTGCTCGAGGAGATCCTGCGGTAGCCGCTCACGCGCTCGCCCGCTCGCCAGCTCGCACCGAGCGCCGCTCCGATCGCTGGAGCGAGGTTGCTCCTCCGCGAAGGCCGGAATAGGCTCGTTGCGGCAGGAGGCGCTTTGATTTATTTCGATGAGAGATGGATCACCATCTCCTGGGACGAGGAGATCCAGGCCGTGGTGGCCGAGTGGAAGGGGTTCGCCGAGAGCAAGGAGTTCCGCGCGGGGCTCGAGGCCGGTCTGTCTCTCGCCCGCAAGAAGATGGCGACCCGCTGGCTCGCGGACACCCGCCGTGGGCCGCCCAGCACGCAGGAAGATCAGCAGTGGACGAGCCAGATCTGGTTCCCTCGCCTGATCGCTCAGGGAGTCCGCTGGATGGCCCTGGTCGTGCCGGAGTCGGCCATCACGCGCATGTCGCTCAAGGGGATCATGACCAAGGTCACTAGCGCGGACCTCACCCAGGCGTACTTCCCCGACGCCGAGTCCGCCCGCACGTGGCTCGCCTCCATGCGGTGAGCGCGGGCGCCCGAGCGGGCGAGCGTGGCCGTGATGGCCTCTCGGGCGCTCGCGGTCCGCGGATTGCTAGGCCGCGGGGCGGGAGGTTTCTCATGACACAGTCCGCGATCTATCCGAGCACCGAAGACCTGCTTTCGCCGGAGGTGACCAGGCCGGGCGCCGCCGCGCCGGCGGTCCAGAAGAACGCTGCGATCCCCTCCAAGCTGCTCTTCGGCGTCCTGCCCATCCGGCGCCTCATCCCCCAGGACGTCCACTCCGCCCTCGATTACTCGAACGGCCTCATGGTGGCCCTGGCCGGCCTCGCCTCGAACCGGCGTGAGGCAAAGGTCGCCGGTGCGATCCTCGGCGCCTCGGTGATCTCCGTGTCCCTGCTCACCGATTACCGGATGAGCCTGGCCAAGTTGATCCCGATCGAGGCGCACGAGGTGCTCGATTATGTGTGGAGCGCCTCGGTGATCGCGGCGCCGTTCGCGCTCGGGTACACGAAGCGCGCACCGCTCGCCGCCTTCGTCCAAATTGCCACAGGGGCCGCCAACATCCTGGGCTCGATGTTCACCGACTACCGCGCGGCGCGGGGGAGCATGCAGTCGGCCGCCTAGCTCCGCCCGCCAGAAATTCCGCCCTGTGGGGAGGGCGGCTGCGCTCAGCGCCGCATGATCCGCCGATGGCCGCGGAGCAGCATTCGCGGCGCGCGCGCGCGGTCGACGTCGATCGGCGAGACACCCGCCCACGACGCGAGCGCACCGAAGGCGATATCGCGCTCGGGCGGCGAGAGATCGCCCAGGCTGGAGAGGTGGTTCCCATCCGGCACGACGAAGCGGTGCGTGTCCCGAGCCTCCCCGACGTCGAAGGCGGCGGCCGTGTACGGGTCGTTCTCGCCATAAAGGAACATCATCCGCTCGCCCTCGGCGGTGAGCCAGGCGGAGATGTCACTCATCGCCTTGGGATCGAAGACCGGAGTCTTGCCGGGCCCAGGGACGATGAACGATGTGGCCGTGTCGGCGTCGGGGTACACGAGGAGATCCGCGAGGTGCTCCGTCGCGATCGCCGGATAACCGAGCTGGACCGCAGCTTGCCAGTAGTAGGGCTCGTACACGAGGAGGGAAGCATCGCGGTAGAACGAGGGCTGGCTCACCATATCGAGGAAGGCCCAGACGTCCTCGTCGTCCGACGCCGCGGTCGGGACGGCGTCGCAGAGGGTCGCGTCCAGGTACTGCCAGAAGGCAAAGACCGAGTCGACCACCGCGGTCTCCAGGGCCTTCTCGGTGCCGAGCAGGTCGTAGGAGAAGCCCTCCGCCGCGGCGTCGGCCTCCATGCGCGCCAGCATCGCCGGGCGCCGCAGCAGCACCTCGCGCTGGAACTCCCGGAGCGCGCCCTGGCAGGCCGCATCGCCGCGCTCGGCCAGGAACTCGAGGTAGCGCGGGTCGGGGTTGCCCATGCTGTGCGGCGTCACGTAGGCCACGGTGCCGTCCACGTCGTCGGGATAGAAGCGACGATGGTAGACCGAGGTCATCCCGCCCTTGCTCCCGCCTGTGGAGATCCACTTGCCCTCGTAGAAGGGCCTCAGCGACGCGATGACGTGGTGAATGTCCGCGGCAGCTTGCTCGATGGTGAGCTGCGACCAGTCCGCAGGCTCCGGGCGGGAAGGCGTGAAGAAGCGGTGCTCGACGCGGATCTGGTTGCCGGCGAGCAGCTCGGTGGGCTCGTCGAGCCACTGGTACTCCGGCCAGAGGTTGTAGCCTTCGGTCGCGATCACCACGGGCGCGGCGGGGTCCCGGTGGTGGAGCACGAGGCGCTGGCGAAACCGCACGCCGTCCGGCGCCTCGTGATCCGCAGGCTGGTCGATCTCCATAACGAAATAGCGGTAGCCCGGAAGCTCCGAGTCCAGCTCCTCGACCGTGAGCCCCTCGACGGTCTGGAGCTGATCGAGGATGTCGCCCGAGCTGTGGGGGTCCGCGCCGCCCGCGCCGCCGCCGCCTTCGGCCTGGGGGTCCGCGCCGCCCGCGCCACCGCCGCCCTCGGCCTGGGGGTCCGCGCCGCCCGCGCCGCCGCCGCCCTCGGCCTGGGGGTCCGCGCCGCCCGCGCCGCCGCCGCCCTCGGCCTGGGGGTCCGCGCCGCCCGCGCCGCCGCCGCCCTCGGCCTGGGGGTCCGCGCCACCGCCGCCCTCGGCCTGGGGGTCCGCGCCGGCATCACCTCCGCAGGCGACAAGCGAAAAAGTGGCCGAGGTGAAGGCGAGCAAGATCAGGTATCGGGTGCGCATGACGGCCGAGCCTACATCAACGAGGCGCGCGTTCGGACGGACGCCGCCGTCGGGAAGCTGCCTTCACGACCTGGTCGCGCAGCCAGCGCTGCGCCGGCTCGTTCTGCGTGCGCCGATGCCAGATCAGCGCGAACGAGGAGCTGGCGAGATCGAGCGGCGGCGGTCGCACCGCCAGCCCGAGCGGCGCCGTCCGCAACCGCCGCCCCGACATGATCGCGCGCGCCCGCCGCTGTGCCTCACCTCAGGCAGAGCTCCTCGACGAGGCGGCGCATCGCGGGGTTCACGTCGAAGTGCCGCTCCACCCAGCGCAAGAGTGAAAGCGCCGACTCCGGCGTCCTCTCGTAGCCCTGCATGAACGAGGCGAAATCAGCCGTCATGTCCGGATACTGCTGCTCGATGCGCCGCTCGCGACCGAACGGATCGCGATGCACCGGCTCGGGCGTCCTGATGTGCGGCAGCAGCTCCATCACCCGATCGACCGCGTATCCCTGCACGAACCGGTATGCTGAGAGCTTCTCCCCGCGTCGATACCGGCACAGGCCGACGTACAGGTTGGTCACCAGCTCGCCCACGCTCCACGTGACCGACCGCTCCTGTCGATCTGCGATCTCCTGGGCCGGGAGCCGCAGAGACTCATCGCAGTCCGTCGCCTTCCAGACGAATCGCCCCTCGGCGTAGCGCACCTCGAGCAGCTCGTCTGGCTCGTACACCTCGAGCTCGCAGAAGATCCCGTCCTCGTAGAGCAGCTTGTAGCCGTGCGGCGTGTTCTGGAAGCACCACGCCACGGGATGGGCCGCGCTCATCCAGCGAAGATCACGGAGGAACTCGGCCTTGTGACCGGGTCGCACGACGGCGTAGAAGTCGAGGTCCGAGTACCTGTCGGCCCGCGCGGTCTCGACGCCCACCGAGCCCAGCCCGATCAACGCGAGCGCCTTGCCGCTGCTCTCCAGCGAGCGACCGATCGCGTCCAGCCGCTCGTGTAGCTGCTCCGGTCGATTCATGACGTTCCTCCTGAGCCGCTGGGCATGCGCTCCACAGCTGGCCGCTCCCCCATACCGTGACGCTGCGCGCGCGGGTCCGCGCCCGCCGCCGGCTAGACCGCGCCCTCGCGGAGCCACTCGCCGAAGCGCTCGCCGATCATCAGCGCGGTCAGGTTCGTGTTCACGCTCGGGATGGTCGGCATGATGCTCGCGTCCGCGACGATCAGGCCCTCGACGCCGCGCACGCGCCCGCGCCCGTCGACCGCCGCCGCCGCGTCCCCCTCGGGCCCCATCGGGACCGTCCCGCACGGGTGGTAGCCGGAGCCGCAGCTCCGGGTGATCCACCGCTCCAGCGCCTCGCGCCGCATCAGCGTGCGCTCCGTGGGCCACAGGAAGAAGCCGAGGTCGCGCATCGGCGCGGTGCGGGCGACCTCGTACGCGAGCACCAGCGCGTCGACCGCCCGCGCGCGATCGTCGCGGTCGACGAGCATGTTCGAGACGATGCGCGGCCGCGCGTGCGGGTCGGCGCTCAGGTACTCGATGCGGCCGGCGCCGCGCGGCTTGCCGATGCAGCACGCGATGGCGAACGCCGGGATCGTGAGGCGCGGGTGCACCGGGAAGAAGGAGCCCGGCTGGAGCTGCATGTCGTTCGGGTACGGGCTGCCGCGCGACGTGTAGCGGAGCACCGTCTGCACGAGCGGCTGGCGCAGGACGTCGATCAGCCCGCGGCGGCGCGGCCACAGGCCGATGGCCGCCCCCGGATGGTCGAGCAGCCGCGCCCCCACGGCGGGCACGTCGGACACGGGCTCGACCCCGAGCCGCGCGAGCTGGTCGCGCGGCCCGACCCCGCTGCGCAGGAGGATCCCGGGCGTCGCGATCGCGCCCGCGCTCAGCACCACCTTCCGCGTCGCGACGACCTCGACGCGCCCGTCGGTCTCGACCTCGACCCCCTCGACCCGGCGGTTCCGCACCAGCACCCGCCGCACCGTCGTGCGCGGCCGGAGCCGCAGGTTCTCCCGCCGGCGCACCTCGGCGGTCAGGTAGCAGCGCGCCGCGCTCATGCGCTGGCCGTCGATCTTGTTCATCGCGTGCGGCCCGACTCCATCGGGCGCCTGCGGATCGTTCGTGTCCGCGCACTCGCGGTAGCCGAGCGCCCTGCACCCGTCGACGAACGCCGCCTGCCACGGCACGAGCTCCTCGCGCCGCGCCCGGCGGATCGGCACCGGGCCCCCCTTGCCGTGCCACGGCTCGCCGAAGTCGCGGTCGTCCTCGAGGCGCTTGAAATAGGGCAGGCAGGCGTCGAAGCCCCACTCGGGCAGGCCGAGCGCGGCCCACTCGTCGTAGTCGTACGGCATGCCGCGGATCGCGATGCACGTGTTCACGGCCGACGAGCCGCCGACCACCTTGCCGCGCGGGAACAGGAACATGATCTGCCCCGGCGTCGGCCGGTGGCGGTAGCCCCAGTCGTGCGCGAGCCACGAGTTGCGCGTGCCGTCCCGCAGGTCGGCGGGCACGCGCGAGAGGTCCGGGTAGTCCGGGCCCGCCTCGAGCAGCAGCACCTCGCGATCGGCGCGCTCCGTGACGCGCGCCGCGATCACCGCGCCGGCCGAGCCGGCCCCGACCACGACGAGCTCGGCGGACGCGCCCGCGCGGGAAGAAGAGGACGGAGACGATCGAAACACCTTGGAAACTCGACCTACACGGGATCGCCTCGCCAGGCAACGTGCCCTCGAAACCGGCCGCGCCGTATCACTCCCGTGCAGCCGAATCGCACGCCGCGCGGCGCGCTCGTCCGGTGACTCGCCCGGGAGGCCACGTTGGAAACACCGAGGTTCATACAGGGGGTCTACGCGTTCGAGGGGCAGGGGCTGGAGCGGCCGGTCCCCCTCCGTCCCGTGATCGGGTACACGGTCCCGCGGGACAAGCGCGCCCAGCTCATCTACCTGCGCGCCGGCAACTCCACGTCCGAGCTCATCTACCTCTTGCTCGAGCGCGACGGCCAGCCGATGCGCTACTTCCCGATCGGCGCCAAGGCGGCGATCCACGTGCCGCTCGTCATCGTCGAGGACATCCCCCCGGAGAGCGTGCTGGCGCTGTCCGTGGGCGCGCCCGAGGGCGTGCGCGGCCTCGCGACGATCGACATCGGCCTGGCGGAGATCTGAGCCCTGGGGGACCCGGCGACGGCGCCTCGCCCGCGGCGCCGGGCGCTTTGCGGCGCCCCCTCGTCGCGCGTCCGGGGGTACGCTACCGGAGCGCGTCGCTCGCGGCGCCGCCCCCGCTCGCCATGCTCGACCTCACGACAGCCGCACCGCTCGCCCCCGGCACCGTCCTCGGGGGCGATTTCCGCATCGTCCGCCCCCTGAGCCAGGGGGGCATGGGCGCCGTGCTCGTGGCCGAGCAGCTCTCCACGGGCAAGCAGCGCGCGGTGAAGCTGATGCACGCGCAGCTCGCGCAGGACCCGCGGTTCCGCGAGCGCTTCGAGCAGGAGGCGCGGGTGGGGGCGCGCATCGAGAGCGACCACGTGGTGGAGGTGGTCGCGGCCGGCGTCGATCCGGCGACGCAGACCCCGTGGCTCGCGATGGAGCTGCTCGACGGGGCCGATCTGTCGGCCGTGGTCGCGCAGCGCGGCGCGCTGCCGCCCGACGAGGTCCGCGAGCTCATGGGGCAGCTGTGCCACGCGCTCGCGGCGGCGCACCGCGCGGGCGTGGTGCACCGCGACCTCAAGCCCGAGAACGTCTTCATCGCGCGGCCGCGGCAGCAGAACGTCCGCTTCAAGGTCAAGGTGCTCGACTTCGGCGTCGCGAAGATCGTGGCCGAGGCGCGGGCCACCACGGCGCTGACCGCGTCGGTCGGGACGCCGCTCTGGATGGCGCCGGAGCAGACCGAGGCGGCCCAGCACGTCACCCCGGCGTCGGACGTCTGGGCGCTCGGGCTGCTCGCCTTCACGCTGCTCACGGGGCGCATGTACTGGCTCGAGCCGAGCCGCGGGCCGAGCGCCTCGGTCATGTCGCTGATGCGCGAGGTGCTGTTCGTCCCGCTGAAGCCGGCGTCCGCCCGCGCCGCGCGCCTCGGCTGCCCGCACCTGATCCCCGCGGGGTTCGACGCCTGGTTCGCCCGGTGCGTCGCGCGCGACGCCCGCGCTCGCTTCGCCGACGCCGCGCAGGCCATGGCGGCGCTCGATCCCGTGCTCGCCGCGGCCGCCCACCGGCCCGCGGCCCCGCTGCACGGGCCGTTCGCGCCGGCCCCGCCGGCGACCACGGGCCTGACCTCCCCGACGCTCGCCGGCACCGACGTCGGCGGCGTGGCGGGCGGCACCCTGGTGCCGGTCCCGGCCCGGCCGGCGCGGAGGGCGCCCTGGGGCCTGCTGCTCGCGATCGCCGGCGGCGGGCTGCTCGCCGTCGCCGCCCTCGTCGTCGGCGGCGTCGTGCTCGTCGAGCGTCTGCGCGCGACCGAGCCCGAGGCGCTGCCGCCGCCGCACGGCAGCGCGGGCAGCGCCGGCGCGGCCCCCGGCAGCGCCTCGGCGGCGCCGGCGCGGCCCCCGGGCGCCGCGACGGCCGGCGACGTCGACCTGGCCGGCACGTACGACATCACCGCGTCGCGCAACCCGGGCGGGCAGGGCAGCTACGCGGGCAACGTCCTCCTGTCGCGGAGCGGGGATGCGTACCGCATCGCCTGGATCATCACGAAGGGCGCCGGCTACGAGGGGATCGCGTTCTTGCAGGGGCAGACCCTCGCCGTGGGCTGGGCGAGCGGCGGCCCGTACGGCGCGGCCGCCTACCGCATCGAGGGCGATCGCCTCCGCGGGCAGTGGATCGCGAGCGATCGGCCCGGCCAGATCGAGGCCGAGACGCTGCAGGGGCCGGAGGGGTTGACCGGGAGCTACCGCATCGTCGAGGGGAGCCGGAGAGGGACGGTCGCCATCGCGCGCGCGGGCGACACGTACGCGGTGACCTGGGCGCTGAGCACCGGCGCGCTGAAGGGCGTGGGCCTCCGCTCGGGAGACCAGCTCGTGGTGGGCTGGTCGCCGGGGCAGCCGGTCGGCGTGGTGAGCTATGCGATCGAGGGCAGGCAGCTCACGGGGCGATGGGCCAGCCTGGGCAGCTCGCAGGCGGGGGCGGAGACGCTGCTGCGGCGGTGAGACCGAAGTGAACCACATCCATGGGAACGAAATGATTGGCTTGTATGGGACCGCCAGGGAGAGCAGCTGACGCAGTATTTGGGGGGATTCACGCTTTATGGTGACACGCATTAAGTCGAGAACAACCCGAGTCAGCGTGGATAGCGGAAGGACACGGTTCCTTTTAGCACGATGTAGATGAGGACACCCATAAGCACAGCTCCGGGTCCGTAATTAGAGATGAGCGTCACCGCATCCGCCAACATGAGCTATTCCTTTCAGTTTCCTATGTTGAGAGCACTGTCAGGAGCGATGTGTCCCCTGGACTTTTATCGACACCGTACTTGGAGAGCGAGACCCCAATATCCGTGCACCGACTTCTAAAAAGATCCATCCATTTCGAATCGATCAACTCCGGTCGGCCACGATTAAGCTCCAATACCGCTCGATAAGGATTGCGAAGCAAGATGTAGCCGTGTTCACGGCTCCCCTTAGCCTTCGTTCGAACAAATCCATATCGCGAGAGCACCTCCATGCGCTCCTTCCACGTGCGCAGCGCGCGCGCTTCGCTGTGCGTGTAGCCGGCTTCGAAAACCAGCAGAGTGGGATCATCCACTTCAATAAAACCCTGACCGTAGTCTCGACACCATAGGACGCTATACAGCGTTCCAGCGCTCGTTGTGTCGAGCCGATCGATGAGCGCTGCAATGTGCGGCAGCAATCGTGGGACGCGTGCGTAACCTACAGTGCCCTTATCGCTGAAATCCAAAACCTCTTTCTCGGCGTCAGGCCAGAGGTCATCTCGCTTTTGCTGACGCTTTGCGTTTGAGCTTACATTTGTTCGGTCTTTTGTATCTGTTCTCGACATTTCCACTCCGAGCGCCGCTCGAATCCGCAGGCTCTTGGACCTTGCCACTGACGCGATCTGCCCTGCTGCGTGACGGGTCGAAGCTCTGCGTGCCTCTATAATTGCTACTTTGTGCAATGATTTCAAAGACTAAGAATCGCATCGTCAGATCCAGAAGAGCCTTTGCAGCACGGCAGGTAAGGCTCATCTATAAGCGATTTTTCGCAGAAATTCCATCAATTTCGGCGAATTTTCGCTTGTGAATTGGAATAAGATCAAGCACTTGGGTGCCAGGACGTCGTCCACGTCCTCCTTCGGTCGTCCACCGTCGTCGCGTCGTCCAGCGTCGTCCACAGGGGTTCAGGGGAGATTCTGCTGACGCTGAAAGCGTCAGCAGCTCGGCAGCGAAGGGAGCTAGCGGTGGCGATCTGCCGCTGGTCATCGGTCTGGCGGCTGGCGGCCGCTCGGCGCCCCACGACGGCGCGCCGCGTGCTAGGTGCTCATGCCGCGTTCAACAGGCGGCGAGGGCGCGATCGACCTGCTCGGCTAGGGCGGCGCTGGCGGCGGCGCGCCGCTGCCACACGCGCTTGAGCCGCATGCCGAGCGAGGCGTCGAGCCCCTGGTCGGCGATCTCCAGCGTGAGCGTGCCGCGCCGCTCGGCGCCGAGGAGGCGCGCGTACGCTGCGACGCCGAACCGGTCGGGGTGGCGCCGCTCCCACGCGCTCACGTAGGCGTCGTCGAAGCGCTCGCGCAGGGCGCGCTCGCCGCGCTTCAGCTCGCGCTCCAGGGCGTCGCGCCAGCGCCGCTCGGCCTTCCGCCAGGTGGGCTCGTCGAGGTCGTGTGCGGAGAGCACTTTGCTGCGAACCGCGCCCTTCTCGGCGAGCTCCGAGGTGACGGCGGCGTAGCGCTCGATCGAGACCGGCTCCTCCGGGGGCGCCGCGGCCGGCGCGGGCGCTGCCATGGTGGGCGGCGAGGGCGCCGCGGTGGGCGGCGAGGGCACCGAGGCGCGCGGCATGGGCGCCACGGCGGGCGTCGAGGGCGCCGCAGCCGGCGCCGCCGCGCTCTCCGGCGCGCGCGCCTCGTCGACCGCCAGCGTGCCGCCCGCGCCCGCGGCGGGCCGGCGCGGATCGCCGGGGCGCGACGGCGCGGCTGCCGCGGGGCTCGGGCGGGGCGGGCGCCGCGGCGGCACCGCCGGGGCGCTCCCGACGCCGACGCCGGCGACGACCATCAGGCGCTCGCGCTGCGCGAGGTCGCGCAGCTCGACGTGGGCGCGCCACGTGATCGTGCACAGCAGGCGATCGGCGTCCACGTGCAGGCCGTCGGCGTGGAACGCGAGCCGCCTCGGCGCGTCGGGGTCGGCGTCGTCGAGGCCGTACACCGCACCGGCGGCGCGCGCGTCCGGCAGCGCGCTCTGGAGGCGCGGGCGCTCCGCGTGGAACCCCTCGAGCACGACGACCGCGTCGGCCTGCAGCGCGCTGACCCGCTGGTCCCGCGGCGCGCACTGGAAGTACGACCAGTCGACGCCGCTCGGCACCTCCATCACCTGGGCGTCGAGCCCCGCGCGCGCGCCGGCCGCGAGCCGCCGGCTGCGCGCCGGCCACACCGCCGCGATCGGCCCGAAGCCGGCGGGCCGCCGCGGATCCGCCGGATCGAGCACGTTGGGCAGCTCGCCGTCGTCCTCGCCGCAGCCCACCGGGTTGTCCGGCGCGTCGAGCCCGCCGGCGGCGCGCTCGTAGGTGATCGGCAGCCGCGCGAACGGCTCCGGCGCGTCCCCGGCCTCCTTGCGGCGGCCGACGACGCGCACCGCCTTGTCGACGCCCGGCGCGCCGCGCTGCACGAGGGCGAACCGCGCGGTCATCTCGGCGACGGGGCGGCCGCCCGGCGCGCACGCGTGGCCGAGGGCGGTCACGTCCACGTACTGGCGGTAGGGCACCCGATCGCTCGCCGCGGTCAGGTGCGTCATCGGCCCGCCGCGGTGGTGCACGTCCTTCGCGTGGATCGGCTCCACCGCGTCGGCCGGCGCCATCGGCGAGGCGTCGATCGAGAAGCGCGCCTTGACGACGACGGTCAACCGGAGCGCGCCCTCGTGGCGCCACGCGACCGAATCGACCGCCGCCCGGGCCGCCGTCGCCGAGGCCGCCGGCGTCAGCGAGGCGCACACGACCCCGCCCATCCCGCCGCTCGCGCCTTCGGGCGCGAACGGCAGCGTCTGCGCCGCGAGCTGCCCGGCGTGCGCGGAGTCCAGCGGGAGTGTCGCGTTCTGCTCGCTCATGTCACGAGTCTGCAGGATTCCTGTTGGCTCGCGGCAGATCAACGAGAAACCGCTTCCTGCGAGCAGCCCGACATGTCGCAGATCACGGAAGGAGAGCTTCGAGACGAAGCGGCGGGTGCTGCACGCCATCTCGCCGCCCGTCATGGGGCCACCTGGCGGCGTTTTTTGCAGGGTGATGAGGCCCACCCCAACCGCGCCGTCCTACGATCGTCGCCCCGGTCGCCGCATCGGGGTCACTCGGTCGCGACATAGACCTTCTGGTATTCCAGGGTCAGTCCGAGAGGCCGCATGTCCTCGCCCGCCAGCGGGATCAGCCTTACGAGGATCGCTCCCGCGCCGGGGACGACCTGCTCGGTCTCCGCGCTCAGCTCGAAGGCCACATCCTGGCGCGTGACATCGGCGTGCCCGCTCCCATGATGGGGGATGACCGTGAAGGCTCCGATGTAATTCGGGCCACTCGGGGGCGTTCGCTCGTCCGCGTCCGGGAGATTGACGAAGACGCGAACGGTCGTGGAGCCGCCGGGCGGCAAGGCTACGCCGTCGATGTGGAGCCGCCGCACCGTCGGCTCCAGCGACGGCGGTGCGGCCCCGAAGAGCGCGAGCTCTGCGGAGACGAGGACGGGCGCGGACACCGTCTGCGGCTCGGACGTCAGGAGCTGCGCGGCCCCCGGCGCCTTCGCGACGGATTTCGACGGCGCGGGCGTCACAGCCCCGGTCGGAGGATGTGACCCCGCGATACCGTGGTCCATCCGGCCCACGAGCGACGGACGGCGATACTCGTAACGAAGCGATCCCGCGTTATCCAGGATCTGATCCGTCGAGATGGAGACCCACCGCTTGTTCTCGTCGTAGAACGTCCAGGTGCGCTGCCTGAACGCGGCGTCGGCCGGAAGCCGCTGCTCGCCGCCCAGGCTGCGCCAGACGTCCCAGAGCCGATCCACGTTGGCGTGATGGGCGAAGAAGATCGGGTCCTGCCCCGCGGTGGAGAAGATGCCCATGTTTTGCACGCCGCAGTTCGACCGGCCCCTCGGGTCGGTGATCCACTGGTGGACTCGGTTGTGGGTACCAAACTCGAGCGCGCCCGGCCGGCGCGAGCCGGCAGGCCCGCCCATGAAGCTGGCCCAATCTCTCAGGCTCAACAATCTCTTCATCTCCTCGGCGCTGGTGGCCGACGCGGGCATCGCCTGCCCCGGGGCGACACCACGATACGCATCGAACAGCGGGTTGCTCCCGTCGCCCGGAATGACGTACGGCGGAGGCATGACGTTGCGTCCTCTCGTGTCCCAGTCCCAGTACGGGAGGGCGAAGTCCGGATCGCCGACCAGCTTCCCCAGGATCTTCTCGAAGAAGTAAAGATAGGCGCGATGCCACGGGAGGAACCAGTAGTTGCCGTGGATATTCTCGACGGAAGCCCCGCCTCCGCCACAGTTCCAGCAGTGGACGTTCGCCTGCTGGAGCCAGCCCCGCGGGTCCGCTGGATCGTCGTCGGAGAGCTTGCGGAGCGCGGCGAAGGCTTGCCTGAGCTTGTCCACCTCGATCGGCGTCAGCTCGAACGCGCTCTTTCGGACGCGCGTGCCGCCGCCGATGTCTCCCTGAAATGGCACCGGCGGCCCGGGCGGCGCTGGTGGCTTACAGCTCTCTGGCTCGTTGGAAGGCCTGGGGCACTGGGCATACGATGATGACGGCATGAGCGTCAGCAACGTCAAGGACACGAGAGATCCCGTCCAGAGTCGACCGCTCACGGCTGCGACAGACATGCTTGTGTTCATACTGGCCTCCTTGCTTCGCGCAGACGGCATCCCGCCGTGACCGTCCGGCACACGCTGTCGTGGTGCGCCGTGTGCGGCATCCTGCCCCCTGTCGCCACATCATAACATGAGGTGCGCAGCTCGCAGCGCCGGCGACGAACGCCGGATCGTCTGGAGCGTCTACGACGTCCGGTGCTGCACGAGCGCCGCCGAGCAGCGGTGTTGCCGACGAACCTGCCCCGAGGAGCCGCCCGTCGCTGCGTATTCCGACGGACGTGACGGCTCGTTCCGAAGACGGCTCCGCTCGGCCGTCGGTCCTCGGACGGTGCGCTCCGCACGCGCGTGCCTCGTGGCGCACGCGACGGAAAGGTCGCCCGCACGCGCGCCCGCCGGGTAGGATGACGCCATGCCCCGGCCGCCCGACGCCTTCGATCTGCTGCCGGAGGAGCAGCGCCACGAGCTCATGAAGGACACGGTCACCGCGATCTTCGGCCCTGCGCTGGGCCAGGCCTTCTGGGAGCAGATGGAGCCGCTGCTCACCGACACGCGGCGCCAGCCTGGCGACGCCGAGGAGCCGGAGAAGAACTATTGGCGAGGCCGGTGGCGCATCTACGAGGCCGAGTGATCCGGAGGCGCCCGTGACCGACGACCCGACGCCGCCCGCCGCGCCCGCGCCGGCGCAGCGACCGCGCCGCAGGACCGAGCTTTTGCTCCAGGGCGAGCCCGACGGGCGCCCGTGGATCGCCTGGGTCATGAAGCGCACCTACCGCATCCACAACGGGCGCTGCGAGCTCGACGCCCCGGGACGGCAGGAGGTCCTGCACGACGACGAGATCCCGTACAACGACAAGCGCAAGCCGCCGCGCGTCTCCCCGCCGATCGCCGTCGACGAGCTGCTCCCGTTCCGGCGGGCGACCGACGTCGTCGTGCAGGCGTTCGCCCACGCTTACGACGCAGCCACCCGCAAGCTCACCGCCAGCGTGCAGTTCGGCAAGCACCAGCGCGAGATCGTGGTCCACGGCGATCGCCTCGGAGAGCTCGATCGCGCCGGCCGGCCTCGCTTCTCCGAGGCGGCCCCGATCGAGGTGGTCCCGGTCCGCTACGACTACGCATATGGCGGCGTCGACCTCACGGCGCTCGGGCGCAACGGCGATATCCTCGGCCAGTTCATCCAGGATGCCCGGCGGGGGATGAGCGCGCTGGCCGACACGCCCTATCACTATCCCAGGAATCCGTGCGGCTACGGCTACCTGATGGAGCTCGACGCCGAGAGCTTCACGGGGCTGCCGATCCCGAACCTCGAGCACCCGTTCGACCCCTTGACCCCCCAGCGCCTCGCCGTGGGCAAGCCGTACCGATGGATCCACGCCCCGCTCCCGGCGGGGTGGGACTTCCAGTCGATGGCCTGGTTCCCCCGGCTCGCGTACCTCGGGCTCGCGCCGTCTTGCCAGACCGACGGCAAGCTCCCCGCCGAGGTCGAGCGGGGCTGGGCCGCCCGGGATATCCTCGAGATTCCGCCGCTGTACCAGGACCCCGGCGCGCCCCTGCGCCTCGAGCATGCCCAGACGGCCTCTCCCGGGATGAGCGTCTCCGATCTCGCGCCGGGCGACTATTTCGAGCTGCGGAATCTGCACCCGAACCGGCAGGTCTACTCGTTTCACCTGCCCGCCGAGGCGCCCCGGGTGCACCTGGAGCTCGATCCGGGCCGGCTGACCGAGGTGGAGACGCACCTCTGCTCCGTGGTCGTGCGCCCCGTGCCGGGCGAGGTCGTCGTGGTCTGGAGCGCCCGGGCCCCCGTGGCCCTGGAGCTCACCGAGGAGCAGAAGATGAACCTGCGCCGCGAGGTGCGCTGGACGCTGGACGCTGGACCGCGGCGCGGCGGTGAAGCGGCGGCGAACCGGCGGTGAAGGAGCGCTGTCGATGGGCTACGGCTGTCTGACCGTCACGCGGTGGAACGTGTTCATCGGCCTCTCGTGGCACGAGGCCCTGTTCTGGTGGCCGATGCCGCCGCCTGGGGCTTACGTGCCGCAGAAGTACTGGCCGCACCTCGACGTCGGCCTGGTCAGCGGCACCCACCTGTTCTCGTTCTGGTCGGAGCAGGGCAAGCGCGAGATACAGCTCGACGGCGTGCACTGGATGGGGCGGGGGAGCGACGCCAGCCTCGTCGTCCCGCACGTCGATGTGGTCCAGGGGTGGAATCCGCTGCTGCCCTGGACCATCCTCTTCGGCAGCTCGATCTCGGTCTGGGGGACGAGCGGCGTCGCGATCGCGTGCGACAACCCGATCTTCGGCGAGACCGTGTGCGATCTCGCGTGCTCACCGTTCAAGACGGTGCCGTTCTCGCTCCACCTCGCGTGCAACAGCCCGGTCAGCCTGCCGCTCGATTTCACGGTCGTCTGGGGCACGGCCAAGGCCGGCTTCACCTTCGCCGATTTCGTGGCGTGCCTCGTCGACATCGCGATCGAGATCGCGATGGATATCCTGATGAAGTTCGGCGGTCAGATCGCGGGCAAGATGTGGAAGGGCGCCAAGGCCGCGGGCAAGGGCGTGGTGAAGGGCGCCAAGTTCATGGCCAAGGGGGCCGCGGATCTCGCGCAGCCGTTCTTCGAGCGGGCCGGCAAGGCGTTCGCGCGGGAGAGCGCCGAGGGGACGCTCGCAAAGATCCTGAAGGAGTCCGCCGAGGAGGCCGCGGACGAGGTGGCGTCCAAGGTGGGCAAGCAGGCCGCGGAGGGCTTCTCGGACGCGCTCGGCCGGCTGCGCTCCCAGAGCGACGAGCTGCTCGAGGAGCTCGCGGAGGCCGCCGACGGCAGCCTGTGGAAGTCGTTCAAGCAGGGCGCCGCCGAGCTCGGGGAGGGCGCCGCCGAGCAGATGAAGCGCTTCGGGAAGAGCGCCAAGGCCGCGGCGATCTCGGCGAAGGACACGATCATCGCCATCAAGACGTGGAAGAAGGTGACCGAGCAGAGCCTCCTCCAGTCGAGGAAGGTCAGCAGCATCCTCAAGTACACGGCCCTGGCGAACGGGTTCAAATACACGAAGAAGATCGGCGGGAAGGCCTACAGTTCCATCGACGCGCAGTACCACGACATCGGGGACCTCGACGCGGGCTCGGACGGCTACAGCTTCGGCCCGTTCGCGCTCGGAGACCGGGACAGCGTCTACGACCGCATCGCGGGGGAGGACGACGACGTCGGGATCGACAAGACCTCAGGCGTCGACCGGTTCACCTGGAGGGGAGAGGCGCCCGCGAGCGCGAAGGCGCGCGGGAGCGGGCGCTTCGCCTGGTCCGAGCGGGCCAACGAGGGGAGCGGCGGCGGCGCGGGGGTCGACGATCGCTTCGCCTGGGTCGCGCGCGCGCCGGGCGCGGCCGGCGCCTGAGAGTCCTCATCGCCGGACCGAGCCCCGGTTTCACGGAGAGAACCACACAGGCACAGAGGGAAGAGGAGAGAGAGATTTCTACTGTCTTGTTCTCTCTTCCTCTTCTCTCTCCTCTGTGCCCTCTGTGCCTCTGTGGTTCAAACCCTTCTCATCATGAGCCCAGGATCTCGCGCCTACCCCGCGGCCACGATGCGGCCCGCGGGCGGCTCCTCCGCGGGGGCGTGGCGGGCCACGATCTGCGCGACCTCGCTGCGGCACGAGCCGCACCCCGTGCCCGCCTTGGTCGCCGCGCACACCGCCTCGAGCGTGCAGGCGCCCCCCTGGATCGCCTCTCGGAGCGCCGACTCGCTGACCTTGTTGCAATTGCAGATCATCCGCTCGCCCTGCGCCGCCGCCCCAGCGCCGCCGCCCGCGCAGAGCACCTCCAGCGGGTCGGCCGGCAGCGGATCGTTGCGATCGAACAGCTGCACGAGCGCCGCCGAGGCCGCGGTGTTGCCGACGAACATGGCCCCGAGGAGCCGCCCGTCGCGAAGGACGAGCTTCCGGTACGTGCACTTCCGCGTCTCCACGATCTGCAGCACCTCGTCGCTCTCGAGCTCCGGCTCGACGCTGCCCATCGAGGTGACGTCGACCCCCGCCACCTTCAGCCGGCTGTAGAGCTTCGAGCCCCGGTAGCGCGCCTGCGGGTTCGCGCCCGTCAGGAGATCCGCGAGGACGGCGGCCTGCTCCCAGATCGGCGTCACGATGCCGTAGAGCTTGCCCCGGTGCTCCGCGCACTCCCCGATCGCGTAGACGCCGGGCACCTGGGTGGCCATGGTGTCGTTGACCACGATGCCCTTGTTGATGGGCAGCCCCGAGGCGCGCGCCACGTCGACGCGCGGCCGCACCCCGCACGCCAGGATCACCATGTCCGCCGGGAGCACGCTGCCGTCGTCGAGCCGGACCCCCTCCACGACCTCGTCCCCGCAGATCGCCTCGACCGTGCGCCCGGTGCGGACGAAGATCCCGCAGCGCTCGATCTGCTGCTCGAGCATGTCGCCGCCCATCTGATCGAGCTGCGCGTTCATGAGGCCCTTGGCGACGTGGATGACGGTCACGTGCAGCCCCATGTCGCTCAGCACCTTGGCGGCCTCCAGGCCGAGCAGCCCGCCGCCGACCACGATCGCGTTGTCTCCCGCCCGCGCGTGGCCGCGCATCCGGAGGCAATCATCCATGGTCCTGTAGACGAAGACGCCCGGGCGCAGATCGCCCTCCGCCGTCGTCATCCCCTCGAGCGGCGGGACGAGCGGCCGGCTCCCGGTGGCGATCACCGCGACGTCGTAGCGCTGGGCCGCGGCGCCTTCCGTCACGACCATCCTCGCCGCGGTGTCGAGCCGCGCCACGGACGTCCCGCTGACGAGCTTCACGCCGTTCCGCTCGTACCACGCCGGCGGCTTCGTCACGATGGCGTCGGGCGCCTCGCCCGCGAGCACCTTGCTGAGCAGGACGCGGCTGTACGCCCCGCCCGGCTCCTCGCCGAACACGGTGATGTCGTAGCGGTCCCGGGCGCCGCGCGAGACGAGCTCGTCCAGCAGGCGGCAGGTGGCCATGCCATTGCCAACGACGACAAGGTCCTTCCTTCGCATCAGTTCGACTCCGAGACCCGGCGCGCCCTGACGGCGCACACCTTGAACTCCGGCATCCGGCTGGTCGGGTCCAGCGCCGGCTTGGTGAGGACGTTGGCGGCCTTCTTGCCGCCCCAGTGGAACGGCGCAAACAGCGTGTCGGGCCGGATCTCCGGCGTGACCGAGACCCGGAAGACGACCGAGCCTCGGCGGCTCTCGACGAGCAGCCAGTCGCCTTCGACCACGCCGAGCCGCGCCGCCAGCCGGGGGTGGACCTGGACCTTCGGCTCGGGCTTGGCCTCGTCCAGCGCGGAGACCCGGCGCGTCTGGGCGCCGGAGTTGTAATGCTCCTTGTAGCGGCCCGTCGTGAAGTAGAGCGGATACGCGTCGTCGGGGAGCTCGGCGGCCGGCCGGTGGTGGACGGCGTGGAAGCGCGCCCGGCCGTCGGGGTGATGGAAGCGATCGGCGAAGAGGCGCGGCGTCCCCGGGTGCTCGGTCGACGGGCACGGCCAGAACACGCCTCGCTCGCGGCGTATCCTGTCGTAGGTGATGCCGCTGTAGTCCGCCTTCGCGCCCGCGGTCGCCCGCCGCAGCTCGTCGAACACCTGCTCCGCGCCCTCGTACTGGAAGTGCTTGCCCGCGCCGAGCCGGCGCGCGAGCTCGCAGAAGATCTCGATATCGCTCTTCACCCCGGGGGGCGGCCGGCGCGCCCGCTGCCGGAGGATCACCCGCCCTTCGAGGTTCGTCATCGTGCCCTCCTCCTCCGCGAACTGGGCGACGGGGAGCAGGGCGTGGGCGGAGGCCGCGGTCTCGTTCACGAAGGCGTCGCAGACCACGAGCAGGTCGAGCGCGGCGAGCTTGCGCTCGACGTTGAGCGCGTTCGGCGACGCGACCACCACGTTGGAGCCGAACACGAGCAGCGCGCGGATCCCGCCCTGGGGGCCGAGCGCGTCGAGCAGCTCGTAGGCGCTCTTCCCCTTGGACGGCAGCTCCGCCGGGTCGACGCCCCAGACGCGGGCGATCGCCTGCCGGTGCTCCGGGTCCTCGATCAGCCGGTAGCCGGGGAGCTGATCCGCCTTCTGGCCGTGCTCGCGGCCCCCCTGGCCGTTGCCCTGTCCGGTCAGGCAGCCATAGCCGCTGTACGGTTTGCCGATCTTGCCGAGCGCGAGCATCAGGTTGATGAAGGAGAGGACGGTGTCCGAGCCCTTGGACTGCTGCTCCGGCCCGCGGCCCGAGAGCAGCATGCTGCTCGGCGCCTCGGCCAAGAGCCGCACGGCCCGGAGCTGGTCCTGCGTCGAGACCCCGGTCAGCCGCTCGACGTGCGCCGGGTGGTACGAGAGGACGACGCGCCGGAGCGCGTCGAAGCCCTCGGTGCGCGCGGCGATGTACGCCGTGTCGACGAGCTTCTCCTCCAGCGCCAGGTAGAGCAGGCCGTTGGCGAGCGCGAGGTCGGACCCGGGCGTGGGCTGGAGGTGCAGCGCCGCCCCGCGCGCCGTGTCGGTCCGCCGCGGGTCGACGACGATCAGCGCGCCGCCGCTGTCGCGCTGCGCGTAGATCCATTGCATGATGGGCGGCAGCGTCTCCGCGCAGTTCGCGCCCCAGAGGAGGAGCGTCTTGGTCTGGGCGATGTCGGACACCGGGAACGGCAGGCCGCGATCGACGCCGAACGCCTTGTTCTGCCCCGCCGCCGCCGAGGACATGCAGTAGCGGCCGTTGTAATCGACGTTCGGCGACCCGAGGGCCAGGCGGACGAACTTGCCGAGGAGATAGGTCTTCTCGTTCGTCAGGGCGCCGCTGCCGAACGCGGCCAGCGCCGCGGGGCCGTGGGCCTCGCGCAGCCGGAGGAGCCGCTCGGCGATGAAATCGAGCGCCGTCTCCCACCGCGCCGGGAGGAGGCGGCCGTCGCGCCCGCGGAGCAGCGGCGACGTCAGCCGCTCGCGGTGGTCGAGCAGCGCCGCGGAGGTGAACCCCTTGATGCACATCTGCCCGCGGTTGACGGGGAACTCCTCGTCCGGCCGGACCTCGATCGGCCCGGAGAAGGGCGTCAGATCGGTCACGACCATGCCGCACTGGAAGGCGCAGTACGGGCAGTGGGTCCGCGTTGTCTCGGAGGTGACGACCTTGAGGTGGAGGGACGAGCGCGCGGCCATGGAGGGGGCGTGGCCGTCCGCGACGAACACGCCGGACCGGTATAGCGGTCGCCGTGTTTCCCATGAGTTTCGCCGAAATGTGCGGCGGGTAAATCGGACGCGGAGATCGAGATCGGCCTGGTGTGCCCGAGATCGCCGCCGCCGGCGACGTGCAGGAGCTCGACCGATCGCAGGATCGGCACCCGCGCCTGTGGGGCCTGCTCACGAAGACGCGCTCCCGCCGAGACGCGCTCCCGCCGATGAGGAGGACTACACGGCCGGACTGTTCCGAGTCGGCATTTCAGTGCCCTACGGCGCCATGAACCTAGGCGACGACGCCATCCTCGACGGCATCATCGCGCAGCTCCGGGAGTCGGTTTCAGCGGAGATCACCGTGTTCTCGATATGCCCCCTCCGGCGGCACCTCCGGCGAGGCCGTCTCGGCCGCACCGGAGGTGTCCGCGGGCTCGGTCGCGGGGTCGCTGGATGACGCGGCGCGGCCGCCGCGGCCCTTGTAGAGCGATGGAGCGATCATGTCCGCGTCTCCCTCGTTCCAGCGCAGGTACGTCACGGCGCGGCGGGTCTGATCATAGGCGTGCACGAGCAGCGCGAACGCGCGCGCCCGCTTGTCCGCGACGTCGGTCGGCCGGGGCGCCCTGCCGTGCTCCCGCGCGCCGAGGGCGGTGAGGAGCTGCGGCCCGATCTCGCCGGCGCGCTTCACCTCCTCCTCGGTCGCCGCCGTCTTACCGGCGATGTCGGGCCAGCGCCCGCCGAGGAGCGCCGAGAGCGCCACGAGGTCGTTGGCCGTGTCGATGTGCCCGTGGCCCGCGCGGATCTCCGCGACCGCCGCCGCGTCGAGCAGGCCGCGACGGGCGAGCGCCTCGGCGTCGCCCAGCAGGTTCTCGCGCAGCGCGGCCGCCTCGGCGAGGAGCGGCTTCAGCGCGTTCTCGGCACTTCCGCTGGACAGCCACAGGAGGTGCGCGTACCAGGCGGCGAGCGCGTAGGTCTCGAGCCGGTCGAGCAGCGCGAGCTCGTGCTGCTGCAGCTGCGCGGCGATGGCGGGGCGCAGCGCGAGCAGGCCTGGCAGCACGCCGAGCACCTGAGAGACGGCGCGAGGGATGTCGATCTTGATGGAGACGAGCCGATCCGGGCTCAGCCCCTCAATCTCGGGGAGGATCCTGTCGAACGCCGCCGCTGCCTGGGGCGGCGCCGCGAGCGCGCTGGGAGCCGGCTTCTTCTTGTTGACCCGAGCGGAAGGCTTGGCCATGAGGGGAGCTCCTCTCGTCGATGTCCTTCGTCAGGCGGCGAAGGGACACAAGCGCCGTGCTCCCTACTCCCCTGCGCTGGACGTGTTGTGAGCGTCCGGCGCGCGCCGGACGTTCGTGCCAGGGGTAAGCACCCGTCTCGAGCGGTCAACGGACCTGGCAAGATTTCGACGGCCGATACCGGGACGGACCGTCTCCGATGCTGGAGGAAAGCTCAGCTATCCAAGCGGGATCGCCTCCGATGCTGGAGGAAAGCTCAACTATCGAAGCGGGACCGTCGCCGATGCCGGAGGCAAGCTCAGCTATCCGAGCCGGACCGGCACCAGCGCCTGAGGAAAGCTCATCGAGGCACCGGAGATGGCGGCGCTGCAGCGCGTTACCCAGGATCGGCCCTGGCGATGATGCCGCGGAACTCTGTGATTCGATTTTTGCCGCCAGGTCACGTGCGATCCCAGGTCGCGATGACGCGACAAAATCCATTGCATAAGCGAATTCGTTCGCCTATGCATTTCATCGTGGGAGACCACATTCGCATGGTGCTCCAGCGCTGCGGAGGCATCAGGCAATGGCGTGCTCTCACGCGCACGGAACCTTCTCGTGGAGGGATGAGAATGATGAAATACCAAGCTCGATACGCTCTCTCGACCCTGCTCGTCGCCGCGTCGGCGGGCATGGCAGAGCCAGCCCATGCAGACGTGACCATCGCGGGCAACGTATCGCCTCAGAATCCGTCCGATCCTTGGGACCTGGGGACGAGCCAGCTCGTCGTGGGATCCGGGACGGTCGAGGTGACCCATGGCGGGACGTTGATCAGCCCCGGCGCGTCCGTGAACGGGGGGAGCGCCGATTTCGGCACCGTCTTGGTCGAGGGGTATGGCTCGACATGGATCAACCATGGAACCATGGGGATCGGCAGAGCCAACCTCTCCGAGGGCTGGGTCGTCGTCCGGAACGGCGCCGAGGTGACCACCGATGATCTCGTGGTGGGCGTGAGAGGCACGCTGGGTCATGGCCGCCTGTTCGTCGAGGGATACGACGCCACCCTGACGAGCGAAGGAGACACCTACATCGGCGACCTCGGGCAGGGCTACGTCGAGCTCAAGCAAGGAGGGAGCCTCTTCTCCCATGACGTCTATATCGGCGGGGTCCACGGCTGCTCGATCTGCGGGGGCGAGGTCGTCATCACGGGCTCCGCGACGAGGTGGGTGAGCACGGGGGAGTTCGTCCTCGGCGTGGCGAGCCGCGGCCTCCTGAACATTCACCGCGGCCAGCTGTTCACGGTGGGCGCGAGCATCGACGGCGATGACCTCCTGAACAGCCACGCGACGGTGAGCGGCTGGGGCGGCACGTGGACCAACCAAGGGCTCCTGCGCGTGGGGGCGAACCGCGGATACGGCACCCTCACCGTCGGGGCTTATGGGACCCTCGTGACGGAAGACACCGAGATCCACTCCGAGCTCGGCGGCGGCTTCGTCTGGGCGAACGATGTCCATGCATCGTGGCTCAACAGCGGCGACGTCACCGTCTTCGCCGTCGGCAACCAGTCCCCGTCGCTCCTCGTCGACAAGCACGCCTTCGTGAGCATCGGCGGCCTGCTCCGGACGGCGCCCTGGGCCGGCGGCGATCCCTACCCCTACCTGGGGCCCTCGGTGCGCCTCGCCGACGGCGACCTGATCGCGGGCGCGATGGAGGTCGCGGACGGCGACTTCGAGTTCGCCGGCGGGCGCCTCGAGACCGGCAGCTTCGTGGGCGATCTCGACAACATCCAGGCCGGCGAGCTCTCCGTCGGGGAGGTCCACCCGTCGACCGTCGTCGCCGGCAGCTACACCCAGGGGCCGGGCGCCGCCTTCCGCGTCACGGTCGCAGGGTCGAGCGCCTTGCCGCTCCTCCAGGTGGACGGTGACGTCCACCTGGACGGCGCGCTCGAGGTCCGGCCGGCGGACGGCTCGGCGTCGTTCCAGGCCGGGGACACCGTGGTTCTGCTCGGCTGGAGCGGCGACCTCACGGGGGCGTTCGCTTCGGTGGACATCGACGTGCCGCTCGCCCCAGGGCTCGCGTGGGACACCTCCGCGCTGTACGCGACCGGCGAGATCACCGTCGTGACCGCGCCCTGAGCGCAGCCGGCTCGGGACGTCAGTTCCACCGGTAGGCCACGCCGAGCGGCAGGGACGCCGCCACGCCGTCCGCGCCGACGAGGAACAGCGGCGTGGTCTGCAAGAAGAGCGAGCCCGACGGGCTGTCCGTGAGCTTCATGCCGATCTCGGCGCCCAGGCCCAGAGAAAATCCCAGCGGCACGCTGGCCTCCACCATGTCTCCACCATAGTAAGAGCCGGACTCACTCCACTGATAGCCCTCCGTGTAGGCCGTCCCGCTCTGCGTCGCCGTGCCGAAGAGCAGCGACGATCCCACCCTGAAGCGATCGCCGAGCGGGTACGACACCGACGGGCCGAGCGCGAGGAGCAGGCCCGCGCTCGAGTGAAGGCTGAGGTGGGCGCGAAGGCCGAGGTCCAGGCGCTCCGTCGCCGTGTATCCGATGAACCCCGTCGCCCCTGCGAGGAAGCTACCCTCGGAGAGAGCGTAGTAGCACTCCCCATACCCGCCGATGCTGCAGACATCCATCTTGTCTGCCTCCAGATAGAGATAACCGATGAACCCGCCTGCCTCGAAGACGAGGCGGTCCAATACGCCCGGCGCGGCGGCGCGCACGCTGCTCTCGTCGCGCACTCCATCGCGCTGCGCATCGGGCAGCAGCCGCGCCCTGGGCAGCCGCGCCGCCGGCGGTCGCGCCGCGGGCCGCCGCGCCGGCCTCGACGCGTCCGCCGGCGCAGGCTCCGCCGGCACGGGCGCCGGGGCCGCCTCCGCCGGCGCCGGCACGGCGACGTCCACGCGCTCCGACTCCTTCAGCGCCACCGTCGTCTCCCAGAAGACCTCCCCCTGGTGCGCCGCGGCCACGACGTGCTCGCCCGGATCCACCGGCAGCTCCTTGTCCCACGCGACCGGATCGAGCGCCGCCCCGTCGAGCAGGATCGTCACCTGGTCGGCGCCCGCGTCGCGCGCCGAGGCGCGCACCCGGAGCCAGGGCACCCGCGGCGCGAGCGCGTCGATCCGCGCCCTGGCGAACGCCTCCCGGGCCGCGTCCCCCGCGGTCCGCGCCGTGATCAGCGCCTCCTGGAAGCCGACCCAGGCCGTGGCCACCTGGCCGAGCCGCTCGTGGCAGAAGGCGAGGTTGAGCTTCGTCCCCAGGCTCGGCTCGAGGCGCTGGCTCTCCTCGAGCTTGGGGCAGGCCTCGGCGAAGCGCTGCTCGACAAGGAGCGCGCGGCCCTCTCGAAACAGCTGCTCGGCGGCGCTCTCCTCGGCGGCGGCCTGCCGGCACCAGAGCAGCGCGGAGGCGCCGAGGAGCGCCCCGGCGAGGGGAGCGCAGAGCGTACGACGGAACGGACGGAGCGGGTTCACGTGATCCTCGGGAGGCGCTAGCGGTCGAACGTCTCAGAAGCCGTCGGAGCATCGCCCCGGCCTGCCAGCCCGATCCCCGGACCTGCGGCCCGGACGCCGAGCTCCGTGAAGGTCACCTGCTGTCCTTCCACGTCGACGACCCCGTCGTCACACGCTGCGGGCAGCGAGGCAAGGGCCAAGCGAGATGCCTTGTTCATGTCCTGTTCTCCTCGTCACGGATGGTCGGATCAGACATCGAGTGCTTCCGAGGCGGCGCCGGCCGTACCACGGAGGAGCGCCTCCGCAGCGCCGAGCGCCGGGCAGCGGAGCGCCTCGGAGCGCCGGCAGGCCCGCGGCCCGCCGGAGCTCCCTCCCGGGGTCGGCCTGTGGTAGCTTCGCCTCGTCGATGATCCTATTCCGCGTGGCCCCCGCGTCCCTTTAGGCATGGCCGACGATTTCTCGCGCGGGCCCCCGCGAGGCAGGTTTCCGACGACCCACCGGTCCGCCGTCGTCGCGGTGGGCAGCGACGACCCGGCGGAGCGCGCGCGCTCGTTCGACATCCTGGTGCGCGCCTACTGGAAGCCGGTGTACAAGCACCTCCGCGTCCGCTGGCGCATGGAGGGCGAGCGGGCCGCCGACCTGACGCAGGGCTTCTTCGCGCGCGCGCTCGAGCAGCGCACGTTCTCCGCGTACGACCCGGCGCGGGCGCTGTTCCGCACCTATCTGAAGATGTGCCTCGACCGCTTCGTCATGAAGGAGGCCGAGAGCAGCGGGCGACAGAAGCGCGGCGGACATGCGGTGACGCTGAGCCTTGACTTCCCCTCTGCCGAGCGGGAGATTGAGGCGCTCGCCGTGCCCGCGCCCGACTCGATCGACACGTACTTCGACCGGGAGTGGACGCGTCACCTGGTCGGGATGGCGGTCGACGCCCTCCGCGAGCGCTGCGAGCGGGGCGGCAAGCAGCTCACCTTCCGCGTCTTCGAGCGGTACGTGCTCGACGAGGGCCCCGAGGGCCGCCCCACCTATGCTGAGCTCGCCGCGGAGCTCGGGATCAAGGTCACCGACGTGACCAACTACCTCGCCTTCGCGCGGCGCGAGTTCCGCGGCCTGCTCCTCGACAAGCTCCGGGAGATCACCGGCTCCGAGGCCGAGTTCGAGGCCGAGTCCCGCGCCTTGCTCGGGGGCGCCCGGTGACCTTCGTCGACGACGCGGGGGTCGGGCGCCTCGTCTCGCTCGCGGCGGAGCCCGAGGTCGTCGCCGGCAGGTTCGAGGTCGACACGCTGCTCGGGGAGGGCGGCATGGGCGTCGTCTTCGAGGCCTGGGACCGCGAGGAGCGCCGGAGCGTGGCGCTCAAGCTCCTGCGCGACGTCGATGAGGCGACGAGCGCCCGGTTCGACCGGGAGGCCGAGGCGCTCGCCGCGCTCTCCCACCCGGGGATCGTCGGCTACATCGCCCACGGCAGCACCCCGATGGGCGAGCGGTACCTCGCCATGGAGCGGCTCGTGGGCGTGACGCTCGCGGAGCGGCTCGCCGCCGGCCCGCTCGGCGTCCGCGACGCGGCCGAGGTCGGGCACGGCGTCGCCTCGGCCCTCGCCGCCGCGCACGAGAAGGGCCTCGTCCACCGCGACATCAAGCCGAGCAACATCTTCCTGCAGGACGGCGCCGTCGATCGGGTCAAGCTCCTCGATTTCGGCCTCGCGCGCGGGCCGAACGCGGCCGCGGTCACCGGCGCCGGGACGCTCGTCGGCACGCCGAGCTACATGGCGCCCGAGCAGGTGCGCGGCGCGGCGACCCCCGACGCGCGCACCGACCTGTTCGCGCTCGGCGCGGTGCTCTTCGAGTGCCTGACCGGCCGGGCGCCGTTCTCGGGCGCGGACACCGAGGCGGTGCTGGTGAAGATCCTCGTCGAGCGGCCCCCCGCGGTCCGGGAGCTCTGCCCGCTCGCCCCGCCGGCGCTCGAGGCGCTTGTCGCGCGGATGCTCTCCAAGGCCCCCGAGGGCCGCCCGGCGAGCGCCGCCGAGGTCGCGGCCGAGCTCGCCGCCCTCCTCGCCGACGAGGGCCTCGGCGCCGCCCCGGCCGCGGCGGCCGGCGACCCGGCGCAGGCCGCCGCGCCGGGGACGCTGCTCGCCGGCAAGTACCGGGTGGTGCGGACGCTGGGCAGCGGCGGGATGGGGGTCGTGCTGCTCGCGCGGCACGAGGCGCTCGAGCGGAACGTGGCGCTCAAGCTCCTGCGCGGCAGGAAGAGCGGCGGGGACGTGGCGCGCTTCCTCCGCGAGGCGCGGGCGGCGTCGCGGCTCGAGAGCGAGCACGTCGCGCGGGTGATGGACGTCGGCACGCTCGACGACGAGACGCCGTTCATCGTGATGGAGTTCCTGAGCGGCAAGGACCTCGGGCAGGTCCTGCACGAGAAGAAGCGGCTGCCGGTCGGGGTGGCGGTGGACTACGTGCTCCAGGCGGGGGAGGCGATCGCCGAGGCGCACGCGCTCGGCATCGTCCACCGGGATCTGAAGCCGTCGAACCTGTTCCTCACCGCGCGGCGGGACGGCTCGCCGCTCGTCAAGGTGCTCGATTTCGGCATCTCGAAGATCTCGCGCGCGAGCGACGCCGCGCGGGCAGGCGAAGACGCGCACGCCGTGACGCTCCCGCTCGACGTGAGCATCACCGCGCCCGACGCGATCATGGGCTCGCCGCTGTACATGTCGCCGGAGCAGCTCGAGAGCACGAAGCGCGTGGACGCCCGCACGGACATCTGGTCGCTCGGCGTGGTCCTGCAGGAGCTCCTCACCGGCCGTCCGCCGTTCGCGGCGGGCAGCTTCATGGCCATGGGCGCGAAGATCGCGGCCGGCGCGCCCGCCGGGCTCCGCGAGGGCTGCCCCGAGGCCCCGGAGGGCCTCGCCGCGGTCGTGCTCCGCTGCCTGGAGAAGGACCCCGCGCGGCGCTTTCAGAGCGTCGCCGAGCTCGCGCAGGCGCTCGGGCCGTACGCGCCGGAGGGGTCTCGGCTCTCGGTCGAGCGCATCGCCCGCGTCGCCGGGGCCGGCGCGGCGGCCGCGGACGCGAGCGCCGCGCCGGGCGCGGACGCGGGCGCGCCGGCCGCGCGCCCGGAGGACGCGCCCTCGGACCGGGCGACCACGGCGCGCACCAGGAATGCGCCGGCTGCGTCCCGGGGGCGGCGCGGCGCGCTCGTCCTGGTCGCGGGCGCGGCGATCGCGCTGGGCGCCGGGCTGGTGGCCGTGCTGCGCGCTCCGGGCGGCGCGGAGGGCCCGCTCGCGGCGCCTGCCTCCGCCGGTGCGACGGCGCCGTCGACCGACGAGACGCCGAGCCCGAGCCACGCGCTCCCGCGCAGCGCAGCCGCGCCCGCGCCGCCACCGCCGCCTGCGCCGACGGCGCCCGCTCCGGAGGCCGGGGCCTCCGCGGCCGCGCCGCCGTCGCAGGGCGCCGGCCTCCCGGACGGCGCGCCGCCATCGCAGGGCGCGGGGGCCACGGCCGCAGCGCCGCCGCCGAGCCCACCAGCGCGCCCGCCGTCCAGCGCGCGCGCCCGTCCCGACGCGCCGCCGGCCAAGGACAGCCCCCCTGCAGCGCCCGCCGTCCAGCGCGCGCGCCCTGCCGCCAAGCCGCCTCCCGGCGAGGTCGATCTGATGGACCCGGCGCTGATCCGCCGGTAGCGGGTGATGCGGTAACGACCGCACGCAGCGCCGCGAAAGCGTGGACCGCCAAGACATCAAGGGCGCCGACCGGACAGGATGAACCGGTTAATAAATACATTTAACTTAAGCGGTTCGGGAAATGATGGCCGGCAGGAGACCATCGTAATGAAATTTTCTACACTTGGTTCGCTTGCTCCCGAGCGGGTCCTGTTGGCCCTGCTCGCGTCGGCCGCCCTCCTTGCCTGCGGCGACGACGGCGACTCGTCCTTGGCGGGCAGCGGCGGCGCCGGCGCCTCCGGCGGCGGCACCGGCACGGCCACCGGCGGCACCGGGGCTGCGGGCGGCGGCACCGGCACGGCCACCGGCGGCACCGGCACGGCCACCGGCGGCCAGGGCGGGTCGGGCGGCCATCTTCCCTCGGACATCGTCGAGCCCGGCGACCCCGGGCAGGGCGATGTCACCTTCACCGTGCGCGTCGATCAGGGGGTGCGTCCCATCAGCCCGCTCATCTACGGGGCCAACTGGGCCGAGGACCTGGACGGCGAGCAGCGCGGGACGAGCGTCGTGCGCATGGGCGGCAACCGCCTGACCGCCTACAACTGGGAGAACAACGCCTCCAACGCCGGCTCGGACTACATGTTCCAGAACGACGCCCACCTTGTCGGCAACAGCCCGAACGGCGATGTCCCCGGCGAGGCGGTGCGCATGCTGGCGGAGGACGCGCTGTCGCACGGCGCCGCCTTCATCGCGACAATCCCGATCTGCGGGTATGTCGCGGCCGACAAGGACGGCGACGGCGACGTCAACAAGACGCCGAATTACCTCCAGACGCGCTTTCACCCCACGATCGCCCGCAAGGGCGCCCCGCTCTCCGCGGCGCCGAACCTCGGCGACAATGCGGTGTACCAGGACGAGTTCGTCGCCTGGATGAAGCAGGCCTTCCCCGACGCTTTCCAGGGCGAGGTCGCGAGCGTCCTGTTCTCGCTCGACAACGAGCCCGACCTCTGGAATCACACCCACGAGCGCATCCACCCGGATCCGGTGACCTACGCGGAGCTCGTCGAGAAGAACATCGAGTTTGCCTCCGCGGTCAAGGACGTCGCGCCGAACGCGCTCGTCACCGGCTTCGTCTCGTACGGGTATTCCGGCTACGTCAGCCTGCAGGGCGCGCCGGACGCGGAGGGGCGGAACTTCATCGAGCACTATCTCGACGCCATGAAGGCCGCCGAGGCGAGCGCGGGGCGCCGCCTGGTCGACGTGCTCGATTTGCACTGGTACACGGAGATCTACGCGAACGGCGAGCGCATCACGGGCGATGATTCCTCGCCCGCGTCCGTGGAGGCCCGCGTCCAGGCGCCGCGCTCGCTCTGGGATCCCACCTTCAAGGAGGACAGCTGGATCGCGAACGACGTGCTCAACGGCCCGATCACGCTCATCCCGTGGCTCCGCGGCCTGATCGACGCCCATTACCCCGGCACCGAGATCGGCTTCACCGAGTACAATTACGGGGGCGGCAACCACATCTCCGGCGCGATCGCCCAGGCCGACGCGCTCGGCGTCTTCGGCCGCGAGGGCGTGTTCGTCGCGACGATCTGGGATCCCGGCGAGGAGGTGTCGATGCTCCGGGCCGGCGTGCGCGCCTTCACGAGCTACGACGGGAAAGGCGCGCGCTTCGGCGACACATCCATCCACGCCGAGACGAGCGACGTGGCGAAGGCCACGGTGTACGCGAGCATCGACGAGGCCGATCCGAGCCGCATGGTCCTCGTCGCCATCAACAAGACCGCGGCCCCGCTCACGGCCGCGGTGACCCTCGCCGCCTACGCGAGCTACACCGCCGTCGACGTGTGGCAGCTCACGGCCGCAAAGGCCGATCTCGTGGCCGCGGATGCGGTCACCCCGGGCGCCACGAACGCGTTCACGTACGCGATGCCGGCCCACAGCGTCTCGGTGCTGGTGCCCCGGTAGGAGCTCGCCGGGCCCGCCCCGGCGCCGTTCAGCCGAACACCGGGCGCACGTCGGAGACGCCGTACTCCATGACGTGGTCTTTCCGGATGGCGATTCCGGTGTTCGGGGCCGCGGCGATCTTGCGCCACGCATGCAGGTGTTCGCGGGACTTCCAGCGTTCGTAGTTGTTCACGCGCGCGGGGTCCAGCGGGTCGGCGGTGATGGCGAGGTCCAGGCACCCGGGGGCCTGGCGGGCCCTGCGGACGAGGTCTTGGTGGGCGGCGACGAAGGCGTCGCGCCGGTCGGGGTCGATCTCCAGATGGCCGGCGATGATCAGCACAGGGGGTCCTCTCTGCCCGGGGTGTGGTGGTTGTCCGGGCTGTCTGGACCTACGGACCGGCCGTCGCCGGGAAACTCATCGGTCAGGGGTCATCTCTTGCGGCGGGGCCTCTGCCTCCGGCGCGGCCGCAGGCGCAGGCTGCGCCTCGCCCTCCGGCGTCGCCTCGGGAGCAGGCGGCGGCGGCCCCGGCCCGGCCGGCGGCGGGTACACGAGATCGTCGCAGGTGGCGCCGAGGCTCCCGACCGCGTCGTTGTAGTAGTTCATCGCGTCGAACGCGTGGCCGTGGGCGTGCTCCTTGGCCGGCCTCGAGAGCGCCCCGAACACCACCGCCGTCACCGCGACGATGGCCCCGGCGCCGAGGATCGTGGCCATGGCGGCCTCGTCCTTGTCGTGAAAATAGAGCCCCGCGAACCCGCCGAGGCTCCCCACCCCGAGGGCCACGCCGAGCGTCGATAAGGTCGTGGCGGTGTGGCCGTCGCTCGACGCCGCGCGCGCGTGCTCGCGCGCCTCGGGGACGCAGCGGACGAAGTGCTCCAAGCCGTCGTAGTGATAGCTCTCCGCCACCTTCCGCCCGCCGGCCCACAGCGTGAAGCCGTCGTCGTAGCTCGCCGTGAGCTCGCCTCGGGCGACGAGGCGCGGCGTGTACATCGTCTGACCGCTGGCGCAGCCGAGGAGCGTGCAGGCGAGCGCGCACGCGGACACGGCGACCGAAGGTCCCCTCGCTGACCTCACGGGACCTGCCCTCCGTACACGCCGACCGCGCATGGCGAACCGGGCGTGCGCGCGGAGTCGTTGTAGGCGTTCACGTGGTCGAGCGCGAGCGCCGTGTCCTTCTCCCGCTCGGGGCGACCGACCGACAGCCCCACCGCGATCGGCGGCAGCGCGACGAGCGCGACGACCGCGAATGCGGCGAGGAGGGCGGACGCCGCCCCGCTGCCGGCGTCGCGACCGCCGTTGCCGCCGCTGCCAGCGTTGCCCTCGGAGGCCGCGCCGCCGGGCTTGGCGTTGCCGCCCTTCGAGAGGGAGGCGGCGCGCCGCACGACGTCCGGCGCGGCCCGGTGGAGGTGCGGAGGAGGCGGGGCCACGCCGCGCCGCTCGACGACGATCGGCGGGCCGAAGTAGACGGGCACCCAGAAAGCGCCGCTGACGCGCACGGGCGGGGCCTGCGCGGAATCGCGAACCGGAGGCGGCGCTCCGACCGACCCCGGCTCTCCGGAGAGGCACTCCGGGATCGGCCCGCCGATCTCCATCGCGACCGCCCCATCGCGGTACACCGGGCGGGCGCGCCCGTCAGGCGGCGGCACGTAGTCGGGGAGGTACGATCCGCATGCGGGCAACGCGGCGAGCGCGAGGGCGCCCAGCGCTGCGCGCGCGGCGCACGACAAGGAAGGTCGACGGAGATTCACGGCGGTGTACGCGATGGTATTCGCCGGGGGCCGCGTTGCCTAGCGCGCCCCGCGTCGTTTTCGTGATCACTCCCCGCGACCGAGGAAGTCCATCAGCCAGGCCATGGCCGGCCGCATGGTGCCGTCCGGGTGCAGGAGGCCCGTGTTGTCCCGCCAGGTGGAGCCGACGACATAGCCCCAGAGGGTGATGCCTTTGACGGCGGGGTGGTTGTAGAACATCGTGAACTGCTCCTCCATCACCCGGCGCTGCTGCTCGTCGTCCGCGAGGCTGATGTCGTACTCGGTGATGTACACGGGCAGGCCCGTGGCGGCGAGCCCGTCGATGAAGCCCTTCACCGTGCTGGTGTCGAACTTGTACGCGTCGTGGGCCTCCGCGCCGAGGGCGTCGATCGGAGCGCCCGCGGCCAGCAGCGCCTTCACCATCTCGACGAAGCGGTCGTGCTCGCCCTTGTACTCGATGTTGTTGTAGTCGTTCAGGATCAGGGTCGCGCCCGGGCAGAATTCGCGAGCCCACGTGAAGGAGTTGACGATCCAGTCATAGCCGCTCTCACCGTCGCCCCCGATGGCGTTCTTGAAGGTAGGCGTGGTGTGGGGCGGCGGCTCGTTCACGACGATGATGTACTTCGTCGCGGGATACCGTTCGCAGAACGCCTGCATCCAGTCCCTGATGGCCTGCCGCTGCTCGTCGTCGGTGAGGCGCACGAGCCAGCTCGGCTGGGTGGCCCCCCACACGAAGACGTGCTCCATGAAGGGAATGTCGTTGTCCTGCGCGTATTTGTAGATCGCGTCGAGCCTGCTCCAGTCTCGAACGCCGCGGGAAATCTCGACGCTGCCGAGCCTGCCCTCGACCTCGGGCGCGATCTGGTCCCAGTACCGGATGAAGTCGTCGCGCACCGCGTGATCCGTCGTGATGTTGCCGACGAATTTGCCGTTGCCCGCGCTGCTCGAACCGCCCGACCCGTGGCTTGAGCCGCCAGCCCCGGAGCCGCTCGTCCCAGCACCCCCGGAGCCGCCGTCGCCGGCGCCGCCCGTACCCGCGCCAGAGGCTCCCGCGCCGCCCGCGCCGCCCGCGCCAGCGCTCGTCGCTCCGGCGCCGTGGCCGCCCGCTCCGGTCGAGCCCCCTGCGCTCGACGAGCCGCCCGGGCCAGGGTCAACCGTGTCGACCTTGCCAGAGCAGCCAGGGAGGGCCGCGAGCCCGAGCGCGAGCGCGCCGCACCGCCATCGAGAAGAACGGTTCTTGTTCATGCCAACCCCCCGCGAGCTGGATGATCGTCGATGGTGACCATTGGAGCAAGAAAGTCGACGGTCAGCAGCGCGATCCGAGGGAGCACGCGCCCGGCGCCAGGCATGCCGGGCAGACCGGCCCCTGGAATTCCCGCTGCCCCCTGGATCGATCGCGATCCGTGCCGACGAGCGACCCGTCGCGACGGCCCACGAGGGCGGGCGGAACGTGGCGCGCTTGCCTCAGGGAGGAGGCGGGGTGCAGAGGAAACACCCGCCACACTCGTAATGCTGCGTCTTGGTGCCCCACGCGATCGGGTTGTTGCAGCAATCGCGGCCGTACTTGCCGACGACCGTCGTGTGGCTCTCGTCGCTGTAGTAGATACAGTTCGCCCCGGGCGCCGCCTCGCTCGAGGGAGCCAGCAGGGCGGCGCTCCCCAGCATCGCCGCGCCTGCCGTGAGGGCAGCGAAGAAGAACCGCAAGCGGGCAGCAGGGCCGATCCGACGCATGGATAACTCCTTGTGCGATGGAGGCCTGTCGTGGCCTCCGGGTCGATGCGACATACCTTAGAACGAATCCCCGGCTCGGGCAAGCGCCCGGGCCGAGCGCTCGATACGGCTGTCGACGAATGCATTCCTGCATTGGTGAGAGCGCCGCCGCGGGTGGCGGCGAATGGGTGGAAGCGGCGCGCGAGCCTTGGTGCAACGGCAAACCTCGAGCGCTGCGCCGGCGACCGATTGTCGCTCCGAAAGAAAAGTCCGCAGGCACAGCAGCGCTGTCCCCTTCGTCTGTCTGGCTCAGCCCGGTTGTTGTGGCGCTCTTCACGCCATAACACCCAACATTACAATTCTTAACAAACCCCTGAGAGACAGACGGTGCTAGCCGCTCTCGTGGACGACGCGGTAGCTCCCCGGGATCTCGGCCGGCGCCGCCCCGTCGTAGAGCGTCACGGTGCGCCGCTCCTCCTTGCGGAGGCGGTACTCGAACACGCAGCGGAGCGAGAAGAACACCCGGCCTTCCCCCGCGACGATCCCGATCTGATCGAGGTGCATGGGGAACACGTACTGCCTCTCCTCGAGCTGCACGTGGACATGCATCTTCAGCGCGGGCATCGCGAACGCGAGATCCCCGCCGCGCAGGCCGTGCGAGAGCCGGATCCCGTCGCCCGGCTTCGGCTCGCCGCCGGCCTCGATCATCATGCCAGGGTGCCCCATGTTGAAGAACGTGGGCTGGATGTCCGTGTGGCGCATCGTGACCTCGGGCGTCCTGCCGGGCGCGAGCCGGGCCGGATCCGGCATGGCGGCGCTGGTGGCCGCCTTGGCGCGGAGCGCGCCGCCGGCCGGGTAGTAGCCGAGGCCGACGGGATCCGGGGTGTCGCCGAACGACGTCAGCAGCCGGCCCGGGTCCTCCAGGTTCGGCAGCGGCTCTCCGAGGGCGCTCTTCGCGTCGAGGTAGAAGCCGCGGCCCGCGGGGTTCGGGGTGAAGGGCATATCGATGCCGTAGTCCGTGGGGCACGTCCCGCCGAACGCGCGCTCGTAGCCGAGCTCCATCGACACGAACGGCTCCGGCTCGCCCGGGACCAGGTGGCCGCCCGCGCCCGGCGCCCAGGCGCGGTCGCCGAAGACGGCGATGCGCCGCCGGAAGGTCCGCCCCACCTCGAGCTCGACGTCGAGGCGCGGCCTCGCCGCGCCGCCGGGCTGGCGCACCTTCCCGCCGAGGAGCACGTCGATCCCGCCCATGTAGAACGGCTTGTCCCCCGGCATCGCGCCGAGCGGCGTGGGCACGGGCGACGCCGAGATCGGCCAGGGCTCCTCGGGCGTCGCCACGAGCGCGCCGCCCGCGACGCGGTAGGTGGGCCGCGCGATCACGCAGCCCAGCATGTGATCGTCGCTGCGCGACGACGCCGTCCGGAGGAGCAGCGCCGCGTGCCTGGTCTCGTTGCGTAGCTTCACGGATCCGGATCTCTCCGCCGCTCCCCGCGCTCAGCAGTTCAAGCGGATCGTCCCGCCGGCGAGCTCCTCCGTGGCGGTCCCGTTGGTCACGTAGATCCCGCTCGCGGTGATCTCGATCCTCGCCGCCTTGCTGTCGGCGTCCTTCGCGTTGCCGATCTCGAGGACGATCATCTCCTGCGCGCGGATCCGGATCGTCGAGTCGGCGAAGAGGGAAATGTGGGGGCCGCCGATCTGGACCTCCTGCTCCGACTCGACGCGCACCTCGCCGCTGCACGTCACCTCGAACGCGCCGTCGGTGATCGCGTGCTCCAGCGAGCCCGCGGTGAGCGAGCAGTGCCCGTCGATCACCTGCTGCATCGTGCCGCCGACCGAGAGGGTGTGGTTGCCGGCGACGCTCCTCGACTCGCCGTCCAGGATCGTGGCCTTCTGGCTCCCCGACACGGTGACGGCGCGGTCGCCGAGGACCTTGACCGACTCGTCGCCGCCGACGCACGCGCTGCGATCGCCCGCCACGACGTACCGCTGATCGCCGGTCACCGCGATGGTCCGGTCGCCGGCGACCGAGACCCAGCGGTCCGCGCCGACCGTGGTCGTCTGATCGGCGGCGACCGTGGTCGTCTCGGCGCCGCCGACCTTCACGGCGCGGGCGCCTGCGACCGTCACCGTCTCGGCGCCGCCCACGGTCACGGCGCGGGCGCCCGTCACCGCCAGCGCGTCGTCGCCGCCGACGCTGCGGCTCGCGTCGTTCCGCGCCTCGACGGTGAGATCGCGCTGGGCGCGCAGGTAGACCTCCTCCCGGCCCGACTGGTCCTCGAAGCGCAGCTCGTTGTACCCGTCGCCGCCCGGCGTGGACCGGGTCCGGAGGGTCGACTTCGTCTTCTCCGCGGGGAGCGCGTAGGGGTAGGGGCTGACGACCGTGTACACCCGGCCGGTCACGATCGGCCGGTCCGGATCGCCGTCCAGGAACTCGACGAGCACGGCGCTGCCGACGCGCGGGATGTGCATCGCCCCGTAGCCGGCCCCCGACGCCATCTGGGCGACGTGGACCCAGCACGCGTTCTCGGCGTCGTTGCCGTTGCGATCCCAGTGCAGCCGGACCCGCACGCGCCCGAGGCTGTCGGTCTCGATCTCGGCCCCTTGCGTCCCGACGACGGTCGCGGCCTGCGGGCCGGCGATGCGCGGCTTCGGCGTCCTGCACGGGGGCCGGAAGGCGACGCCGGCGGGCACGCACTCGAACGAGCAGCGATAACCGTCCTTGGCGTCGAAGCGCGAGGCGTGGTGGAGCCTCGTGACGAGGTACTCGGCGTTGAAGCTCTCCCGCGGGTGATCCTCGAGCCGGAACCGCGCGCCGGGGGCGAGCCGCACGGAATGCGCCTGCCCCTGGCCCACGGCGGCGGTCGCCTGGAGCGCGTCGAGGCGGTCCGCGGCGGCCGGGCTCGCCGGGTAGGCGAACACCGCGAGATCGGTGTGGCGGCCCTTCTCGGCCGCCCTGTCCACGACCGACGCGGGGTTCTCGAACGGCACCTCGCGCGTCGTGACCTTCCCGGGCCGCACCCGCTGCGCGAAGCTGAAGGCGTCGATGCCCTCGCCCGTGTGGAGCGCCCCGGCCACCGGCCGATACCGCAGCTCCTCCGGGGCGATGGGGGAGTGGACGGACGGCGTGTCGGAGATCATGAGCGTCGAGCCCGCGTCCGTGTGCTCGAAGTAGTAGAAGATGCCGTCCTCCTCCATGAGGCGGCTCAGGAACGCCCAGTCCGACTCTCGGTACTGGACGCAGATGTCCCGCGCCTCGTAGCTGCGCTGGAGCACCATCTCGTAACGCCGGACGCCGCCGAGCTTCAGCACGCGCTCGATGACCTCGCCCGTGGTGACGCCCTGGAAGACGCGGCAGTCGTAGCGCTGGTCGAGGAGCCAGACGTCCGGGACCAGCGTGGCGCGGTAGGCCGCCTCGTGCTGCGACGTGTGGACCTGCTCGAGCCGGCTGACGATCCCGTGGATGCGGCGGGCGGCGGCGCCGGTCTCGAGCGTGAGCGCGGCGGGCTCGGCGACGAGCGCGTCGAGGTCGAGGCAGGTGTCGGCGCTCTGGACGGTGATCTCGAAGCCGTAGAGCTCCGAGATCGCCTCCGTCCCGGCGATCTCCTTGACGGCGAGGGGGGTGGCGAGCCCGTCGATCGTGAGCGCTGCGCGGACGTTGGTCGCTGGCATGGAGAGCCCCGGAGAGGTTTCGGCCATGAGAGCCGAGGGCGCCCCGATCTGCAAACGTCTCGAGCGCGGCGTGCGCGACGAGCGCGACGAGCGCGGCGCGTGTCGCCGGCGCGCCGACATCGCGCGACGCGCCCGTGAGCAGGCGGACATGGGCCGGCGGAGCATCGCGCGCTCTTCGCGCAGGAGCCCCTTGCGATCCGGTTGGTCTGCACCCAGAGCGTCCTGGAGCCGCTCATGCCCGAAGGCGACACCCTCTTCCGGATCGCCGCTGCCCTTGGCCCTGCGCTGGAGGGCGCGCGCGTCATCGCCCTGGAGCTGCCCCGGAGCGACCGGCGGTGCGATGGGCTCGTCGGCCGGCGGATCGAGCGCGTGGAGGCGCGCGGCAAGAACCTCTTGATTTTCTTCGACGAGGGCACCGTGCTGCACACGCACCTGCGGATGAGCGGCGCGTGGCACCTCTACCGCGAGGGCGAGCGCTGGAAGCGGTCCGAGGCGACGGCGTCGGCGATCCTCGCGGTCCCGGGCTACGTCGCGGTCTGCTTCCGCGCGCCCATCGTGCGCCTGCTCCGCGCGAGCTCCTTGCGCGGCGATCGGCTGCTCGGCGGCCTCGGCCCGGACCTGCTCGGCGACGGCTTCGACGCCGCGGAGGCGCTCCGCCGCCTGCGCGCGCTCGATGCGGTGCCGCTCGGGGTCGCGATCATGGATCAGCGCGTCGTCGCCGGCATCGGCAACGTCTACAAGAGCGAGCTCCTCTTCCGGAGGCGGCTCGATCCGTTCGCTCCGGTCCGGGCGTACTCGGACGAGGAGCTCTCCGCGATGCTCGACCTCGGCCGCCGTCTCCTGCAGGCCAACGTCGAGCCGCGGGATCCCTCCGGCGCGTACCGCGGTCCCACCGCGCACTACCTCCACACGCGCACGACGCGCGCGGGGTTCGACCGCGGCAGGCGGCCGGTCAGCGTCTACGGCCGCGAGGGGCGCGCCTGTTACGACTGCGGCGCCGCGGTCCAGATGTGCCGGCAGGGGACGATGATGCGGTCGACGTACTTCTGCCCCCGCTGCCAGCCGGCCCGCGCTGCGCCGGCGCCGGCCGAGACGGCGGCGCCGGTGGAGGCAGCGCAGCCGGACGGAGCTGCGCGGGCCTCGGACGGGTCCGTACCGTCCTCGGACGGATCCACGCGATCGGTGTCGTGATCTCGGCCGTCTGCGGAGGGCGGCGGGGCGGCCGAGATCCGGAGTTGCGCGAGGCCGAGACCTTTTTGTCAGCCGGATCGTAGAATCCGGCCTCATGCGCGTCGCCTGGTTCCTTCTCGTGCTCGTGCCTGCGTGCAGCCACCCCGTGGACGAGCCCGTCTCTCCGGATGCCGAGAGCCCGAAGAGCCCTCCCTCCGGCGGTTCGTCCTCCTCTCCGGCGTCTCCGGCCGCAGCGCCCTCGGCAGGCGCCGCCGAGGTGGACGCCCGCTTCGCCCCGCTGATCGCCTCCGCCTATCGCGACTACAAGGCCTGGGGCCGCGTCGACGACGAGCTCCGCTGGGCGCCCTGGCTCTGCCGCCTGCCGCTCCCCGGCCGTGCCCGGATGAGCGCCGCCGAGGACGGCGGCCACGCCCGCAAGCTCTACTCGGTGTTCGCCAAGCACCGCGACCGCTATCCGCTGGTGCAGGGCGAGGCGCCCGTGTCCCAGCCGGTCGGGCAGGCCCTCGTCAAGGAGAGCTACCACCCCGAGCTCGTCGACGAGAAGGAGGTCCCCGAGCTCCCGTCGCATCAGCCCTCGGCGTCGGATGGCGCTTCCGGCACGCCAGATCACTTCGATCCTTACCTGCGGGACGGCGATCGCGTCTACCGCGCGTCGCGCTTCGCCGGCGCCTATGTGGTGCTCAAGGTCGCGCCGGAGACGCCCGGCACCGACGCCGGCTGGGTCTACGGGACGGTCACGCCCGGGGGCGAGGTGACATCGGCCGGCCGGGTCGCGTCGTGCATGGGGTGTCACGTGAGCGCCCGCCACGAGCGCGTCTTCGGGATCGCGCCGGCGCCGTCCGCGGCGCCCTGACGGGCTCGGGGGCGGCGCCGCGCCGCTCTTGTGCCTCCGGCGACATCTTGGACTACGCTGGCGCCCGGAGCCCTGGCACGACATGTCCAACCTCGTCCGCAGCCCTGCCTCCCGTCTTGCGCCATTCGTCCGCGGTCCTGCGTCGCCGCTTGCTCCAGCGACGACGCTCCGCGACCTCGTGCGCAACTGCGACCCGGACGTGCCACTTCCGAACGATGATCCACGCTGGCAGGACTTCTCGCTAGCGCGCGGCGATCACTCTATGGCGGCGCTGGAAAAGAGCTTTCATGGCGGCCCGAAGGCCAGTTTGTCCACGCCACCTTCGTGAGTCACCGTGGGGCGGGCAAGAGCACCGAGATCCTCCGGCTGACCGAACGGTTGACCCACCAGTACGAGCCGGTGTACATCGAGGCGACCGTCGAGATGGATCCGTTTCGTATTGAGGCGGAGGATCTGTTGCTCAACATCGCGCTGGCGGTGGAGCGGAGAATGCGCGAGCGGGGGACGCCTCTGCCAACGGATCTGCTCAAGCGCGTAACGGGTTGGTTCGATGAGGTCGTACGCACGACCAAGTGGGCGCAGAACTACAACGCCGAGGCTGCGGCTGGGGTGGAGCTCAAGGCTGAGCTGCCGTTCATCGGCAGCCTCTTCGGCTCCCTGAAGGCGCTGTTCAAGCAGGAAAGCGAATACCGTACCGAGGTCAAGCAGGTGCTGCGCAAATATCCCGGCACGCTGCTTCAGAGCGTGAACGAGCTCCTCGACGCAGCGCGCGGGCTCCTCGGTGAGCGCGACCTCCTGGTGATCATCGACAATCTGGATCGTTACGAGCCCGACGTCATCGACCGGCTCCTCGTGCAGGGCGCCGACAGGATGCGTGAGCTCCGCACGAACCTCCTGCTGACACCACCGATCAGTCTCCTGCTCCAGCCGAAGTCTGCCCAGCTAGACACGCTGTACAGCTGCCACGTGCTCTACACGGTGCGCTTGCGACGTCAGGACCAGGACTACGACGCCTTCGACGGCCCTGGCCGAGATCTGATGGAACAGGCGCTCTCCCTCCGGATGGACCTCGACGCAGTGATCCCGGAGCGGGAAGCTCGCGATCGCCTGATCGCCGCGAGCGGTGGAGCGGTACGCGAGCTGCTCGATCTGGTCAGCCAGGCGGCCTACATGGCACGCGGTACGGCCATTGCCAGGGCCGACGCCGAGCGGGCGGTGGCGTTGCGCAGGCAGCGGATGCGCGATCTCATCAACGCGAACGGCTGGCTGGATGCGCTCGTCAAGCTTGCCCGGGACAAGCAAATTTTTCCTGACAAGGCGTGCATGGACGTGCTCTTTCACCGGCTCGCCTTCAAGTACAACGGCGATGGCTGGTATGACGTCCACCCACTCGTGGCCGAGATCCCGGAGTTCGTGAATGCACGCCACGACATCCTCCGCTAGCGCAGCAGAGGAGCCCGCCGGGTTGGGCGGCGAAGCGGCGACCGCAGAGCTCGGCACCTTCGAGCAGATCCTCGGACCTGACCGCGGGGCCGCTTACCGGCGCTTCGTCGAGTGGTCCGTGGGGGCGGGCTTCGCGCTTGCCGTCGTGGAGATCAGGCACCCTGCGCACCGTGAAGCGCTCGCCGCCGCGACGCGCGCAGCTGTGCCAAGTCTCTGTCTCGCGAGGCTCGATTCACTCGGTGCTCGACCGGTTCGCACCCAGATCGAAGAGGTGTGTCCGGCTCCAGCCGAGGCCTCGGTGCTCATGCTCACGCACCTTGAGGAGTCGCGCGATGCCGCCAGGATCTCCGCCGAGCTCAACGTGCATCGGGACGAGTTCGCGCGGCGGTTCGCTCTTCCTTGGGTGCTGGTGGTCCATCCCGCGGCTGCGCTGGCCCTGCAGCGGGACGCGCCGGACTTCTGCGATTTCGCCGGGCTCTGGCTCCCGAATGAGCCGAACGAGGGGGCGGAGCCGCTCCTGGAGCAGGCCCTCCGCTCACCGACGGCGACTTCCGGATCGACGGTCCGCCTCAGCCTAGGTGCGACGAACACACCGAACGACATGCTGTCCCTCGCACATGAGGCCGCAATCTTCGGCCATGTTGACCGGTCAGCGGATTTGCTCGCACAGTACGACATGAAACATCCAGACGCCCGAGACCACGATGCTCGACGTGTGCACCTGGATGGGTTGCTCTTCCGGATACGTGGTCGATTCGATGAGGCGCTCGCGCGTTTTTACGCGGCGCTGGAGCTTTGCAAAGAGGCAGAAGATCGATATATGAGGGGAGGACTCCTCAACGAGATTGCACATATCCGCAGAGTGCAAGGCGATTTTGCCGACGCACAGCGCCTCGAGCGAGAGGCGATGGATCTCCTCAAAGAGCCAGAAGACCAAAAGAACCGGGCCGCATCGTTGCGCCAGCTGTCGTTTTTTCAGGAGCGTTCGGGCAATAATTCTGAAGCACTAAGACTGGCGGCAGAATCGCTAAAACTCAGCGAAGATCTCGGAGATCAGCTAGGAATATTTAGCTCCCTTTACCAGCTGTCGCTCCTTGAGGGTCGCATGGGCAACCACGCGAGAGCGCGCGACCTGGCCCGCGAGTCGCTGGCGATCAGCGATAAGCTCGGGGACCGGAATGGTCGATTTCAATCATTGCAGCAGCTCGCAATTATTGCGTATCGCGAGAGTAACTATTCCGTGGCACGAGAACTATTGCACGAAGCCCTACGAATCGCTGACGAGATAGGGAATCCGATCTATCGCTTGATGACACTTCAGGGTCTCGCTACCGTCGCCTTGCTTGAAGGAAATCGTAAGAAATCTCAAGAGCTGTGGAGCGAATCCCTAGAGCTCAGCGAGGCGCTCGGTGCCAAAGAAAATCATGCGACTTCGCTTGTTTCACTTGGCCTACTGGAGGCCGATCAAGGGCGAATCGAACGTGGCTTGGCGCTCGTACGACAGGGAGTCGAAATTCTTGAGAGATTGGAAGCCGCGCATCTTCCTGAAGTGAAGGAGATCCTGCGCGTGCTGGAGAGCCTCTCCGCCGCGAACGCACGGTAGTCCGCTGGGCAGCCCGGCACAACCTCGTTCACCCCGATCGCCGCGCCCCCGCCACGCTGGGCCGCAGGAGCGACGGCGGCGGCGCCTCGTCGCTCGCCGGCGCCGCCTCGTGCTCCTCCGGCGCCGGCTCCATGATGCGCGCGATCCACGACAGCCCCTCCACGTTCTCCAGCGTGATCTTCGCCACCATCATGATCGGCACCGACAGCAGCGCCCCCGACGGCCCCCAGAGCCAGCCCCAGAACAGCATCCCGAGCAGCACGGCGAGCGGCGACAGCCCCAGCGTCCGCCCGAGGACCCGCGGCTCCAGCACATTGCCCACCAGCAGGTTGATGAGCAGATACCCGATCGCCACGACCGCCGCGGTCCCGGGCCCCTGGCTCGCCAGCGCGGCGAGCACGGCCGGGATCGTCGCCACCGCCGCGCCGATGTTCGGGATGAAGTGCAGGACGAACAGGCTCGACGCCAGGAGGAGCGCCAGATCCACGTCCAGGAGGACCAGCATCACGTAGGCGAGCACCGCGACGAGCAGGCTCGTCAGCGTCTTCACGAGCAGGTACTTCTTCACCTCGCGCACGATGCGGTCGACGTGCTCGAGCCCGCGGCCCGGGTCCGCGATCACCGCCCGGAGCTTCGCGCCGGCGCCCGCGAACTCGCAGAGCGCGAAGAAGACGACGAGGAGCACCATCCCCAGGTTCGACGCCGCGCTGGCGACCGTCACCGCGGCCCCGCCGAGCAGCGGCACCAGCGACGCCGTGTGCAGCGTCTTGGACAGGAACTCCGGGTTCACCGGCAGCCCGCGCTCCGTGAGCGTCGCGGCGATCGTCACGGTGATCTCGGAGGCGCGCGCCAGGTAGGCCGGCACCTTCTCCTCCAGCTCCACCCCGGCGATCGTGACCACCGCCCCCACGAAGGCCAGGATCGCGAGGTCGACCACGAGCGCGGCCAGCGCCCCGACGGCCGGGGGGAGCCCCCGCCGCGTCACCCAGCTCGCGATCGGCGAGGAGATGGCCGCGAGCGCGATCCCGAACAGCACCGGCACGAGGAACGGCTCGGCGTAGCGTAACCCCACGATGACAACGACCGCCGCCGCCGCGACCATGATCATCTGAGCTCGACGAGACATCGTGAAGATCCCCATGCCTGACCTCGCTGCTGCCGGGTTCCCGCGTCACGTCCCTCTCAGAAGGTGAGCACGGCGCAATTCCACGAAAAGCAAGGGATGCGCCACGCTCCGTCCCGCTGGTCCCCCCGGCGCGCCGTCGCTCGCGGCCTCGCCGCGTCCGCTGGATTCGCGCGCTCGCCGCGCGCGGCGCGGCGTTCGTTCCTCGCGCGGAATCGTGGAGGTGGGGCCAGCCTGCACGCGGCGGAGCGATCTGCTACGCGCGCGATTCGATGCTGAGGGGAGGGGGGACAGACTCAGGAGCGCCGCAAAGGCAGTGGGGCGCGATGTCGCATGCGGCGCCGCGCCACGTCGGCCGCATACGCGTCGGAGCGGTGCGCCAGAGCGAGCCGGCGCAGCGCTCCCCGCCTCGCTGGAGAGCGCTTACCGCGCGGCCACCCGGCCGTCGCTCGTCGGCCCGCCGTTCAGCGGCACCGCGGCGTGCTGGCTGGCGTCGGTCTTCGGGGTCGTCCCGGTGACGTAGGCCTTGACCGCCTCGATCAGGAACCTGAGCCCGGCCGTGCCCTGGTTGTCCCAGTACTCGCCCTCGCGCGGGGTCACGTGGATGAGCGCGAGGTGGGGGTCGTCCTTGCCCTTCGGGAAGTAGACCTTGGCCTCTTCCGACCACAGCTCCTCGATCTTCGCCCGGCTCCTCACGATCGACGCGCGACCCGAGAGCGACAGGAAGCGGCGCTCCTCCTGGAGCGTCACGTTCACCTCCGGGTTCGACTCGATCTCGTCGATCTTGCCCGAGTCGATGCTCGTCATGAACCAGATGTCCCCGGTGCCGTCGTCGACCTTCATCAGCGCCATGGGGCGCGCCCGCAGCGCCCCGTGGCCGGCCTGCGTGACGAGCATGGCATTCCGGAACTTCTTGAGGATCTCCAGCAGCTTCTCTCGTGACCCAGTTTCCATGGTCTCCTCCGTTGAGCCCCGCCGGTAGTTGCGAGATCCGGACCATGCCTGGCTTACCCGCGAGATCGCGCGATGAACGGCCCTGTTGTGCCGCACCCAGCGTGCGCGAGAGGCATTCCGCCACAGCCTTCGGCGCGGCCCGCGCGCCGTAGCCGCCGCTCTGCGCAGCGAAGGAGGGCTGTCGCGCGGCGCTGGCGAGCTACCCAGCGCGCGTGAGCGCGAGCGCCGCGACGACGATCACGAGCAGCGCGAGCGCGCCGACGACCACGAGCGCCACCTTGCCCCACGCGATCGGCGCCGTGCCCGTGACGCAGCTCGCGTCCTGGCCGTGCACGACGGCGCGGTAGCTGCGCCCCTCGTAGCGGTAGGCGAGCACGTACGAGGGCAGCGCCACCCGGCGCGTCTCGAGCGCGCGCAGGAGCACCGCCACGTGCACATTGCGGAAGGTGGACCCGGGGATCACGCCCTGCTTCAGCGCCTCCTCCGCGGCCGCGGCGATCCGCTCGCTGACGATCTTCCGCGCCGCCGAGCGCTGGGCGTCGAACTGCTCCAGCACCGCGTCCTCGGGGCCGAGCTGCCGCTGGGTCCGCTGCGCGACCGGCACCACCGGGTCGAGCCGGAAGCGCGGCGCGAGCTCCCGGGCCTCGTCGAGCGACAGCCCGCGCGACGCGGACACGAGCAGGCTGCGGAACGGCAGCTGCGTCTGTCCGGCGTGCGGGGCCCAGGCGCTCCGCCGGGCGCCCGCGTTCGAGTCCGCCGTCCAGCTCACCACCGCGTCCGCGTTGACGAGCCAGCCCGCCCACCAGATCGGGCGCAGCCCCTCCACGGTCGCCGCCTGCGACAGGTCCGACGGCCGGAAGAAGCCGAGCGTCGACATCCACCGCCGCAGCGCCTGGTCGGCCTGCGCGGGAGGCACCCCGAACGGGAGCAGCCAGTCGGCCTGGTCGACTGGGTCGACCGGCTGCTCCAGCCGCGTGACCGCGCCGCAGAAGCGGCACTTCGGCGCCTGCGCCTCGGCCGAGTACGCCACCGCGGCGCCGCACTCGGTGCACCGCAGCACCTGCACCGGCGGCGGGGCCGGGCCGCGGTCCTGCGGCGCGGCGAGGCCGCAGACGGCGCAGCGCAGGTCGCCCGACTCCAGCGGCCCCTGGCAGCGCGCGCAGCACCGCGCCGCGGCCGGCGAGACGCCCACGCTCATGCTCATCGCGCCCCTCCGGTCGGGGTGGGCCTGGTCCCGCCGGGACGGGCGCGCTCGGCCGGCGCGGGCGCGGCGGCGGGTGCCGGCGGCCGCGCGACGCCGCGCCGCTCGGCCGGGCCGCGGTCGCGGGCCGCGGCCAGGACGAACGGCGCCGCGAGGAGCAGGATCGCGAGCAGCGCGGCGAGGGCGATCTTGACCCAGGAGAGGGGCGCCTTGCCGTGGATGGCGCCGGTCTGGCCGTTGATGAGGACCCGGAAGGGCGGCTTGCGCGGGTCGTGCCGGATCGCGAGCACCCAGAGGGGCACGTAGATGAGCTCGAGCGTCTCCTGGTCGAGCAGCGTCTCGTGGGTGAGGCCGTGGTGGCTGTCCCCGGGCAGGAAGCCCGGGAGGTCGCGGCCGACCTTCTCGAGCGCCTCCCGCCGCGCGAGGGCGTAGCACTCCGCCTGCGTCATGGTCGGCTCCTCGGCGACCCAGCCGCTCAGCACCGCGGGCGTGTAGCGCCGCATCGTGCGGAGGTCGAACGGCTCGATCGCCTCGAGCTCGGCGTTCTGGACGGCGCGGGACGCCACGACGAGCACATCCATGACGTAGGTGGCGCGCTGGCCTTCGAGGTGCCGGTGCTCGGTCCTCGTGACGACGCGCGTGCGGGTGACGGTGTTCCCCTTGTCGTCGGTCGTCGTGTACGTCTCGGTCTCCTGGTAATTCTCGCCGATCTGCGCCGCGTAGCGCGTCTGCGCCATCGCCGAGTACAGGTACGCGGGCGTGTAGACGCCGCGGATCGCGTCGATCGTGCCCTTCTTGACGCTCGACTGCACGAAGAGGCTCCGCTTGCCGAGCCACGCCGTGACGGCGCCCTGCGCGCTCTCCCTGGCCATGGTGAACCCGAGCACGAAGTGCGGCGATGGCCGGTCGTTCGAGGGCGGCCGCTCCACCACCGAGGGCGACGCGCAGTAGGGGCACGCTGCGGTCCGCTGGTCCGCTTCGACGCGCAGCGAGGCGCCGCAGGTCTCACATTCGAGTTGCACCGGCGCCCGAGAGAACCGCACCCGGGGGCGGCGCGTCAACAGGGAAGGGGCGGCGCGGCGCCGGCGGGGCCGCGCGCCGTCAGCAGGGGACGGGCGGCGGCCGGCTCCCGAGGTCGGCGGGAGATACGGAGTTGTCGGGGTCCTGCTGCGGTGTTTGCCGGAGCAGCGGTGAGAGCGAGCGCATCGCCCATTGCCGGACCGGGGCGTCCGCCCACGGCTGCCACCGCGGGCTGGCCGGCGCCGCGACCGCCGCGGCGGCAGCGCGGGGCGCGCGCGCCCCGGCGCGCAGGCGCGGCGCAGGCCGAGGCTCGTCGAGGAAGCGGAGCAGCTCGGGGGCGAGATCGGCCACCGCTTCCCGGTGCGGGTAGTGCCCCGCCTTGGCGAAGCGGCGCACCGCCACGCCCTCCAGGTAGCGGTCGATGTCCGACGCGTGGCGCACCGGGATCACGGGATCGCGCTCGCCCCAGTAGACGGCCACCGGCGGTATCTCCGGGATCCGGTGCGCGATGTCCATGAGGTGCTCGCGCTGGCCGCGCAGATCGATCGCGTGGCGGAGCGTGCGCGACAGGGCGCGGGCCGTGCCGGGCCGCGCGTTCACGCGGGCGAGGTGCCGGCGCTCCTCCGCGTTGAAGTTGCCGCCGAGCACCAGCATGCCCGCGTGGGTGCCGACGCCCATGAGCACCGGCGCGGCCAGCTCCAGCAGCCCTGTCACCGCGGCGAAGCGCAGCGGCAGCGCGACCTCGCTCCCGATGCCGCCCGCGGCGACCAGCCCGAGGCGGTGCACGCGCCCCGGCCGCTCGATCGCCACGCACATCGAGACGCTGCCGCCGAACGAGTGCCCGATCAGATCGAAATCGCTGAGCCCGAGGGCGCGGATCCATTCCGCGACCACGCTCGCGTACCAGGCGACCGTGTAGGGAGCGTCCGGACGGGCCGAGTGTCCGTGGCCGGGCAGGTCGAGCGCGACGACCCGGCGCCCGCCGGCCGCGAGCGCGGGCGCGAGCCGGTTCCAGGTCCTACAGCTATCGGACAGGCCGTGCACCAGGACCACGGTGCGCCTGTCCGGGTCGCCATTCCGGGGAGGGCTCCACTCCTCCCAGTGCACCTCGCCTGCGGAAAAGCTGCGAACATGGCTGCGACACCGGATCGACATGTTCTTTCCAAAAAGTCGCACGAAGAACCGCGTCTGTCCAGATTGCACGCCCGTCCTTCTCTTCGTCGTGGGCGGCTTCAGCCCCCCGCGAAGCCTGTTTCGCATTCGATGTGGGTCGAGTGACGCCAGCATGCGCCATGCTGGGACGCGGACCGGACAACGATGTCATGGGATTTATGCGGCCGTAGCGCTGGCGACCGTGGTTCGGGCCGTGCGGTCCGCGCGAGCATTCGGGCCGGCGGCGTTGCGCATCGGGGCGGCGGCCGGACGGCGTCGCGCGCGCGGCATCCGGGTTGCTCGGCGGGTCGCCCCGGGCGCGATGCGGTCGCATCGCGGAGGAGGATGCCTGTGCGAACCGTTCCCGCTGCGATGTCTCTCTATCTTCGTGCCGTATCGGTGGTCCTCCTCGGCGGCGCCGGCTTCGTCGCCTGCACCGTGAATGATGCCTCCGAGTCCGGGGGATTCGTTGGCCCCGCGGATCCCTCCCCGGAGCCGCCCCGCGGCGACGGCGTCGCGAGCAGCGGCGCCGGCTCCGGGGTGAGCAGCGGCGCCGGCTCCGGCGTGAGCAGCGGCGCGGGCGGCGGGAGCGACGCCCTGGCCGACCCGCCGGTGCCTTCGCCGGGCGAGGACGCCGGGGCTCCTGCGGCGTTCACCTGCGAGGGGCTCGACTCGAGCCAGCCCGTGGTCCTGTACGTGTCGTCCGACGACTCCAATTCGATGAGCTCGCCGGTGCATGCGCGCGAGCTCCTCCGCGCGGGCTTCGCGCCGGAGCCGTGGCAGGTGCGCACGTACGAGTTCCTCAACTACTACCGCATCGATTACGCCGCGCCGGACGAGGGCGAGCTCCGCGTCGAGCCCCAGATCGAGCCCGGCGAGGAGGCGGGGACCTACACGCTGCAGATCGGCGTCCGCGCGTTCGACCCGCCGGCCCCGCGCCGCCCCGTCGCGGTCACGTTCGTCCTCGATACCTCCGGCTCGATGGAAGGCGAGCCGATGGAGCGCGAGAGGGCTACGGTGCGCGCCGTCGCCGCGAGCCTGTCCGAGGGCGACGTCGTGAACATGGTCACGTGGAACACCACCAACTCGGTGATCCTGAGCGGTCACGTGGTGAGCGGCCCGGACGACCCCGCGCTGCTCGAGGCGGCCGACGCGCTCTCCGCGAGCGGCGGCACCGATCTCGAGAATGGCCTCCGGGTCGGGTATCAGCTCGCGCAGGAGCACTACGAGGAGGGCCGGATCAACCGGGTGATCCTGGTCAGCGACGGCGGCGCCAACGTGGGAATCACCTCTGCGGATCTCATCGCGCGGCACGCGGAGGACGCCGACAAGGAGGCCATCTACCTCGTCGGCGTGGGGACGGGGCCGGCGCTGGGCTACAACGATGGGCTCATGGATACCGTGACCGACAAGGGGCGCGGCGCCTATGTCTACCTCGACGACGTGGAGGAGGCGTTCCACATGTTCCGGGATCGCTTCGACGAAGTGATGGAGGTGGCAGCCCGCGGCGTGCAGGTGGAGCTCACCTTGCCGTGGTACTTCAAGATGGAGAAGTTCTATGGCGAGGAGTACTCGACCGATCCCCAGGAGGTAGAGCCGCAGCACCTCGCGCCGGGCGACGCGATGATCTTCAACCAGCTCGTGCGCGGGTGCGATCCCGGCGTGATCAACGACGCCGACCCCCTGACGGTGCGCGCGCGGTGGCAGACGCCGCTCACCCATGAGCCGAAGGAGGCGAGCCACGAGGCGACCCTCGCGGAGCTCGTCGCGGGGAGCAAGGAGCAGCTCGTCAAGGGCAAGGCCATCGTGGCCTACGCCGAGGCGCTCAAGAGCAGCTCGACCGAAGCGCTGCGCGCGGCGCGCGAGCAGGTGCTCGCGGCGAACCCGGGCGGCGATCCGGAGCTCGACGAGATCGCGGAGCTGATCGCGCTCCACCCGCTGTACTGAGCGCCCTCTACGGGAGCCGAAGAGACGGCGCGCGAGCGGCGCCGCCCGCGCGCGGCGGCTCACTCCAGCAGGAAGTAGCGCGCGTCTCGCTTGATATCGAAGTGGAAGTGGTCCGCGTGCGCCTCGTTCGCGTTGGGCGTCAGCACGACGTTGAACAGCCCGCTCGCGTGGACGGCGCAGATGATCTCCCGCAGCTCGACGGCCTGGGGCGTGGGCTCCTTCGGCTCCGACCCCGGGCCGCACGGCGGCGCGCCGATGGCGCCGTGCCAGTCGGCCTTCACGTCGAGCCGCGCGCCGTCGGCCTTCACGAGGGCGGCCACGTCGATGGCGAGCCCGAGCGCGTGCTGGCTGGGCCGCGCCGGCGCCGCCGCCGGCTTCTGCGGGGCGCGCGCGCCCGGCTTCGCCGCCTTGGCCGCGCCCTTCGGGGTCTTCGTGCCCGCCGGCCGCTTCGCGGGCGCCTTCTGCGCCTTCTTCGGCTTCTTCGGCTTCGACGCGGCCGTGCCGGCGGGCGCGGGCCGGTGGATGCTGACGTGCACCACCTCGGCGATCCCGCGCGTCGCGAGGAAGGCGGCGAGGTCGTCGAGCGCGAGGACCAGCCGGCAATCGGCGATGTCGAAGACCGAGGTCGACCGCGGCTTCGCCACGCCGTCGCCGCGGAACGTCACCCCGCGCAGCGCGCCGGTGATCCGGACCGGCCGGTCGACCAGCGGGGCGCCGCGCGGCGCCGGGGCGTGGGGGATCCCGCGGCGCTTCAGCTCGCGGTCGCACGCGTCGCTCGAGAGCCCCCCGTAGGTGGCCGCGCGCGACGCCTCCGACCACACGGGCTTCTCGAACAGCGCCGGGCCCGCGTCCCTGCCGCCGTCCGAGAGGCGCGCCCCGCCGTCGGCCAGCGAGCCGGCCTCGCCGTCGGCCGGGAGCGCCCCGCCGTCCCCGGGCACCGCCGCCGCGGCCCCCGGCCCGGGCGCCGCCGCCGACCCGGCCGGCGCCTCGCCCCGCTCCGCCTCGGCGCGCCGCAGCGACGCGATGCCGAGCGGGGTGAGCAGCGCCGCGCCCCCGATCAGGGCCGCTCCGAGGGCCAGCGCACGGCGGGAAGGGAGCGCGCTCATCCTGGGCGAGCTTACCTCGCGCCCGACGATGGGAGCACGCCTTGCCGTTGACCGCGGAATTTGGTCGACTCCCGCGATGTCACGCCCCCGCGCCGCGCTCGCTGGCCGCGTCATTTCCCGTGGAATCGCGCTGATCTCGCTGCTCGCGGCCTGCCAGGCCCCGGCGCCCGGCTCGCCGGCGGATCCGGCCGCCGGTCGACCCGCGCTCGCGCCGGCGCCCGTCATCCCGCGCGTACTGCCCCCCTCGCTCGTCACGGAGGCCGAGCGGACCGGCTTCGAGCGCACCGGCCGCTACGCCGAGGTCGAGCGGCTGTGCGCCGGCTTCGAGCAAGCCTACCCGGGCCGCGCCCGCTGCGTCCGCTTCGGCACGACGCCCGAGGGTAGGCCCATGCTCGCGATCGCCGCCTCCGACGACGGCGCGCTCGACCCCGCCGCGGCGCGGGCGAAGCGACGCCCGGTGATCCTGTTCCAGGGGGGCATCCACGCCGGCGAGATCGACGGCAAGGACGGCGGCTTCTGGGCGCTCCGCGAGCTGCTCGACGGCGCCATGGCGCCCGGCGCCCTCGCCGCGACCACGGCGCTCTTCGTGCCCGTGTTCAACGTCGACGGCCACGAGCGCTTCCGCCGGAACCAGCGGCCCAACCAGCGCGGCCCCGAGGAGATGGGTTTCCGCACCACCGGCCAGAACCTCAACCTGAACCGCGATTACATGAAGGCCGAGGCGCCCGAGATGCGGGCGATGCTGGCGCTCCTCGACGCCTGGGATCCCGTGGTCCAGGTCGACCTGCACACGACCGACGGCGCGAAGTTCCAGCACGACGTCGCGGTCATCGTCGAGCCGTCGGCGCCGCACCCCGGCGGCCTCGACGCTGCGGCGCGCGAGCTCTCCGAGGCGCTCCAGGCGCGCCTCTCGGCGCTCGGTCACCTGCCGCTCCCGTTCTACCCGTCGTTCCGCGAGGACGACGACCCCGCGTCGGGCATCTCGGCCAAGCCGGGGCCGCCGCGCTACTCGCAGAGCTACGCCGCCGCCCGCAACCGCGTCGGCGTGCTCGTCGAGACGCACAGCTGGGCCACGCACGCCGCGCGCGTGCGGGCGGTCCATGACCTGCTCGCGGCGCTCTTTGAACGTGCCGCCGCCGGCGGCGCGGGCGCCCTCCGCGCGGCGGCCGATCGCGCGGACGCCGCCGCCGCGCGCCTCGCCGGCGCCCCCTTCGCCCTCACGCACCGCGCGGGGCCGGTCCCGCGCATCTTCCCGTTCCGCGGGTACGCCTACGAGAAGCGCGCCTCGGAGATCTCGGGCGGCACGTGGACCCGCTACGACGAGTCCCGCCCGGAGATCTGGCGCGTGCCGCTGTTCGACCAAATCGAGCCGGATCGGACCGTCACCGCGCCCGCCGCCGGCTATGTCGTCCCGGCGGCGCACGCGGCCTGGGTGGCCGACAAGCTGCGCCTGCACGGCGTGCGTTACGCGCTCCTGCCCGAGGCGCGCCCCGGCTTCGCCGTCGAGGCGTTCCGGGCCGACGCGGTGGCCTACGAGCCGTCCTTCGAGGGCCGGACGCCCGTCAAGCTGAAGGGCGCCTTCCGGCCGGAGCGACAGGATCTGCCGGCCGGCTCGCTCTTCGTGCCCATCGCGCAGCCGCGGGCGCCCCTCGTCATGCACCTCCTCGAGCCGCTCGCGCCCGACTCCCTCGTGGCCTGGGGCTTCTTCAACGCCGCCTTCGAGCGCAAAGAGTACATGGAGGCCTACGTCGCCGAGGAGGAGGCGCGCCGCATGCTGGCCGCGGATCCGGCGCTGCGCGCCGAGTTCGAGGCGCGCCTGCGCGATCCCGCGTTCGCGAAGGACGCGAAGGCCCGGCTCGACTTCTTCTACCAGCGCCACCCCTCCTGGGACGAGCGCGTGAACCTCGTCCCGGTGTTCCGCGTCGCCGCCTCGCCCTGAGCCGCTTCTCCGCATCTCGCCTGCGCTCCGGGATCCGGTCGAGTGTCCATGCGTCCCGCGGATCTCACGCCGCTCGACGGATTCCGGTCAATCCGCGGCGCGGGCGCCGCGCGAGGGCGCCCCGCGCAGGTTGCGCGGAGCGCGCGCCTATCGCATGCTCGTCATGACATGTCGGCTGGCTTGCGACAGCGGTGACGCGCGCGCGGGCGCCGACGGACGGCGACGCGATGTCGTCTGAAGATGAAAAGGGGGGCAAGCATGTTGCTGCGATGGATGTTCGGCTTTTCTTCGGCGTTTCTCTTCGCATTTCCGGCGCTGGCGCAGAATGCGCGGATCGAGACGTTCACCTATGCCGGCAGCGGATGTCCCGTCGGCTCCGCCGCGGGGGTGATCTCGCCGGATCAAAAGGCGTTGACGGTCATCTTCGACCAGTTCGAGGCGCACGCCGGCCCGGGCGCCACGCGCGCCGCGAACCGTGCTTTCTGCCAGCTGGCCGTGGATCTTCGGTTCGATCCGGGATGGCAGGTGGCCGTCTTCGACGCCACGTACCGCGGCTTTGCCGACCTGGAGCCGGGCGTCCAGGGGCTCCACGAGACATCGTATTATTTCTCGGGCTCGCCGCTCACCTCGGGGCCGCTCACGTGGAGCATGATCGGGCCGTTCACGAACGACTTCTCGCGCACGGACGCGTTCGCGACCACGGTCTGGTCCGAGTGCGGCACGGTGCGGCCGCTCAACATCAAGACGAGCCTTTACGTCACGAACCGCCTCGCGCCGTCGAGCTCCGGGGTCCTCACGAACGACACCACCGACGTGCAGGTCCGGATCGACTATGCCCTCACGTACCGCCGCTGCCCCTGAGCCACGCGGGGCGCTCCGACGCGCGCGGCGCGATCGGCGATGACGGGCGCCGACGCCCTGGTGCGCCGGGGCGCCGGCCTGGTACGCTGACCCGATGACGTCCACCCTGCTGATCATCGCGCTCAGCGTCATCGTGCCGCTCGGCATCACTGCGGCGGTCCTCTTCGGGGTCTGGAAGAAGGTCCTCGGTCCGCTCCGGGCCCAGCAGCAGGAGCAGCAGGAGCTGCTTCGAGTCGGCGTATCGTGCGCGGCGCGCGTGCTGCAGTACCAGGAGACCGGCATGAAGGTGTCGATGGGCGCCCAGGACTCCTACAGCCTCAAGCTGCTCCTCGAGGTGATGCCGCCGGGAATGCCGCCTTATCAGGTGGAGACGGTCGCCCTCGTGTCGGTGCTCGCGGCCCCTCGCATCCAGCCGGGGTGCATCGTCACGGTGCGCTACGACCCGGCCAATCCCCGCCGCGTCGCCATGGAGGCCGCGTACCCGCCCGGGCAGGGGCCCGCCGCCGCGGCCGCGCTCGGGGGCTATCCGCCGGTGGGGGCTCACGGAGCGGCACCAGGGGCTCAGCCCGGCGCCTACGGCGTTCCCGCGGGCGTCCCTGGCGCTGCCCCCGGCGCTTATGGCGCTCCCGCGGGCGCCTATGGCGTTCCCGCGGGCGCCTACGGCGCTGCCCCCGGCGCTTACGGCGCGCCTCCTGGCGCCCCGCCCGGCGCTTACGGCGCGCCTCCTGGAGCCCCGCCCGGCGCCTACGGCGCTGTCGCTGCGGCCTACGGCGCGCCTCCTGGAGCTCCCCCCGGCGCTTACGGCGCGCCTCCTGGAGCCCCGCCCGGCGCCTACGGCGCCGTCCCCGCGGCCTACGGCGCGCCTGGAGCTCCCCCCGGTCCGGCCGGCGCCTACGGCGCTCCCGCGGGCGCGTATGGCGCCTTCCCTGGCGCTCAGCCCGGCGCTTACGGTGCGCCTCCGGGGGCCCCGCCCGGCGCCTACGGCGCTCCCGCCGGTGCCTACGGCGCGCCGCCGGGCGCCCCCGGCCCCCACGGCGCTGGTCCCGACGGCGTCTCCGGCGGGCCGGCCGGTCCTTTCGGGCCGGGCGGCGGCCCGCGCGGCTCCTGAGCGACGCCCTTCCCGGGCTCCAGGCGCCGGCAGCGCCGCAGGGCGGCGCGCTCGCTCAGGCCACCACGCAGCCCGCCGACGATCCCTGCATCGGCAGGATGGCCTTGAGCTCGCCGCTCTCCCCGAAAATGAGGAGCCGCGCCACGATCGCCTGCTGGACGGCGCCGCAGAGGGGCAGGAGCGCCAGCCGGAGCGCCGGCCCGCTGCCGCCGTCGAACTTGAGGGCGAGCAGCTGCTTCTCATCGCACTCCTCGAGGAGCTCCACGTCCGCCTCCAGGTGGATCGGCGCCCCCCGCGTGCACGCCTTCGCCTCGCCGAAGCTGTCGATCGTGCAAACGTTGGCTTCGAGCGAGAGCCGGACCCGAGACGACGCCTCGCCGCCGATCGTCGCGATCTGGATCTGGTGAATCGCGAGCCCCTTCTGGAGCGCAATGGGCTCCACGAGATAGCCTGTTTCCAGCCGCAGATTCTTGATTTTCATCGAACCCCCCGCCGCCCGGCCGTGCGCGCCGTGGCCACCGCCCGCCGTGGCGCCGCCGAAGCGCGCCCGTCTTCACGGGAAGCACCGGCTGTGCCGGCGCGCGCGCGCCCGGCGCGCACGCGCGTGGCTCCCGCCGGGCGCGCCCACGCCGCGCCCGGCGCCGCCGTCGCGCGGCAGAGCGCCTCGGGCGCCGCGCGGCCCCCCGCTCGTCGATGCTCAGACGAGCCCGAACTTGTAGGTGTCCAGGATCCCGGCGAGGAGCGCCGCGTGCGCCGGATCCGCGAGGGAGCCGAGCCGGGTCACCGCGAGCTCCGCGCTGGCGCGCTCGAAGAGGGCGGCGCAGACGCGGCTCGGATCGTGGCGCGCGGCGTAGGCGATGCCGTCGGGTCGCCTCGGGTGATCGTGGATCGCGAGCGCCCAGCGGTGAGCGGCCCCGTAGGATTCGCCGGAGGTCAGGCGGGCGTCGGCCCCGAGGCGCGCGAGCCCCTCTCCCGTGAGGTTCACGAGCCGCAGCGGGCGCCGCGGCGCGATGCGCGCGAGCCCGCGCGCGGCGAGCTCGCCTTGCTCCACGAAGCGCACGCCGGTCGCGTGGCCGAACACCTCGATGAACGAGCAATGCTCGTCCTTCCCGGCGTACAGCACCCCGAACTCGCCGGCCGGGGCGTCGAAGCGGTTGTCGCCCGAGCGGCCGAAGTACAGCGGATCGCGCGCGAGCCCGTGGATCCGGAACCAGCACCGCCGGAAGATCGTGATGGGAAGCGGCCTCGTCGCGAAGTCGAAGGGCGGGTCCGGATGCGGCCCGATCGTCGTCATCATGTCGGCTTCGCGGCGCGCGCTCAGGCCGCGCCTTGCTCGCCGAACGTGCGCGCGGCGAGCCGCACCGGATCCAGATCGCCGCGGCGGAGCCGGTCGAGCGGCCGATCCCCGTCGAGGCGGTGGTTGCCGGAGAGGAAGAACCGGACCTTCGCCAGCGGGGGGTGGTCGTCGAGGAGGGCCAGGATCTCCTCCAGCCCCGGCAACACGCCGTCGTCCGCGAACTGCCATGCGGGGTAGAGATGCCCCCGACGGCCGGTGCTCACCGCCAGCAGCCTCCCGGCGGCGCGCCGCGCCTCGATGGCTTGCGGCGAGAGGTGGAGCGCCTCGCCGACCTCCTCTGCGGTGAGCGTGCCCCCCTCGGCGGCGAGGAGCGCGTCCCTCGCCTGGAGGCCGCGGAGGCGGGCCGGCGTGAGCGGATCCGCAGCGGAGAAGAGGCCCACGGCGCTCGGCCGCGTGAGCGCCGTCACCAGGGCGTCCGCGTTGCTGGGCGACGCGACGACCTCGCCGAGCTCGCGCTGATCGAGCCGCTCGGCGACCTGGGTGAGCGCATCGATGCCGCGCGCCAGAAACGCGACCCGCAGCGGCTCACCGTCGAACTGGTGGAGTCGCTCTGCAATTTCCGCCAGCGCGCTGGAGTCCCGATCCTTGGCCATGACAGACGCAGGGGACGATGCAGCGCGCCCGCGCCATCGTCAACCAAGCGCACGCCGCCATGTTGCGAGATTACGACCCCGCTGAACATAACGTCAGTGAAAGGTACATTCGTTGTGTCGCAGGTGTCTCTCTTCTTCGGTGTGCTCACCGGCTCCTGGGTTTGCCGGGGACGTCGGGAGGAGGTCAGAGCCCGACCTGCTTCATCATGGCGCTGGTGATGGACTGCCGCACGGTCGGGAGCTCGGCCCACGGATCTGCGATGGTCGCGAGGCGCTGCGGCACGGTCTCGATGGTGAACGAGGCGGGATCGAGCGGCGCGTCGAGCTCGTCCCACGAGAGCGGCGTCGCCACGGCTGCGCCGGGGCGCGCGCGGGTCGAGTACGGCGCCACGGCGGTCGCGCCGCGCCCGTTCCGCAGGTAGTCGACGAAGACCTTGCCGGTGCGCTTGGCCTTCGAGAGCGTCGCGATGTACCGCGCCGGATCGAAGCGCACGAGCGCGTCGGCCACGGCCTTCGTGAACGGCTTCACCTCGTCCCAGCGCCTGCGCGCCTCGATCGGGACCACCACGTGGAGGCCTTTGCCGCCGGTCGTCTTGACGAAGCTCCGCAGCCCCAGCGTCTCCAGGAGGTGCCGCACGGTCTTCGCGGCCTCGGCCACGCGCTCCCAGGGGAGCTCCGGCGCCGGGTCGAGGTCGAAGACCATCATGTCCGGCTGCTCGATCCGGTCGACGCGGCTCCCCCAGATGTGCATCTCGAGCGCCCCCATCTGCACGAGCGACACCAGCCCTTCGGTGCTCTCGATGTAGAGATACGTTCGTTTTCCATCGTCCTCTTCGACGAGCGTCCGACGGATGGCCTCCGAGAGCCCCTCGGCCTCGTGCCTCTGAAAGAAGCAGGGTTTGCCCTGGCCCGCGGGGCAGCGGACGAGCGTGAGCAGCCGCTTTGCGACATAGGGCAGCATGTGCTCGGCGATCTGCGCGTAATACCGGGCGAGAGCGAGCTTCGTGATCCCCTGCGCCGGATAGAGCACCTTGTCGGGGTTCGTCAGCCGCGTTCCCGCGACCTCGATCCTCTCGGCGCCGCCCCGGCCGCCGCGCGGGGCCTTGCCCGGCGCCTCGCTCGCCGCCGCGCCGGCCGCCTTGCCGGGCGTCGTGCCCGCGGCCCTGCGCGCGGCCACGCTCGCCCCTTTGCCCGCCGCGCCGGCCGCCTCGCGCAGGGCCGCGCTCACCGCCTTGCCGGCTTTCGCGCTTGCCCCCTTGCTCCTGGCCGGGCCCACCGCCTTGCTCGACGCGCCGGCCGCCTTGCGGGGCGGCGGCGCCGGCGGGGGCTGCTCGCGCTCGACGGTGACCGACTCCGGGGTTCGGTCCTCGCGGAGGCCCTCGAACGACGGGTGCCGCAGCCGCCCGTCGCGCGTCCAGGCGGAGAATTGGACCTCGGCGAGGAGCTTGGGCTCGACCCAGTGCACGCCGCGCATGCGCGGCGCCCCTGCGAAGGCCGGCTTGGCGCGCTCGATCGACTCGAGGCGGCTGCGCAGGGTCGTGAGGGTCTTGTTCGTGAAGCCCGTGCCCACCTTTCCGGCGTAGGCGAGCTTGCCTGACCTGTTCACGCCGACGAGGATGGCCCCGAGCCCCTGGCGGGCCCCGGTCGGCTCGGTGAACCCGACGATCACGAACTCCTGGCGCTTGCCGCACTTCACCTTGAGCCAGCTGTTCCCGCGCCCGCTCCGGTAGGGAGCCTCCGGGCGCTTCGCGATGACGCCCTCGATCCCGAGCTTGCACGCGTGCTGGAAAACCGCGGCGCCGTCCTCCTCGAGGTGCTCCGTGTAGCGCAGGGTGCCTTCCTCGGGCGCTTCCTCCAGCAGCGCCTTGAGCGCCCGTTTGCGGGTGACCTGCGCGCAGTCGCGGAGATCGCGGCCGTCCAGGTAGAGCAGGTCGAACACGAAGTACATCAGTCGCCCCTCGCGCCCATCATTTCCGTCGCTGAGCGCGTTCTGAAGGGCCTGGAAATCGGTCACGCCATCGGGCCCGACGATGACGATCTCGCCGTCCATCACCGCTTCGCGGGCTGGCAGCCGAGCGAGGTCGTCGCGCACGCTCGCGAACCGCTCGGTCCAGTCCTGGCCGCGGCGGGTCAGGAGCGTCACGCGGCCGCCGCGGAGCTGCGCGAGCATCCGGTAGCCGTCGAATTTGACCTCGTAGAGCCACCCTTCGCCCTGCGGAGGCCCGGTGACGAGCGTCGCGAGCTGGGGTTCGACCTCGTCCGGGAACGGCCCTCTCCGCGCGCCCTCGAGCGCATCCGCGTAGGTCAGCGTCCGGCGCGGCGCCGCGGCGGCGCCGTCCGCCTGTCCCTTCGCGGTGGACGAGCGCAGGCCGTCCACGTCCGTCGAGGTCGCGCCGCGTCTACGGCGGGCTGTCGGGGGTAGGGGCCGCTCGTCCTGAGTCCGCCGCGCCGCGCTTCGCGCTTGTCTCTGTCCGACCATCGTCGCGCACCGCCTTTTTTTGGCGGAAAAGCAATTTCGATACCGGAATGCGATCCGCGCCCTGGCTCCTTAATCTCGTCGCGTGTCCAGCTGAGCTCGGCATACGCGCCCCAGAATGAGGCGAACTGCCACGCTCGCGGCTTGGCGACGCGCCTGGCGCACGGATTCTGCTCCTGAGCATCGAGACGCACTGGGCCGCGGGATACATGCGGTCCCGAAGGGTGATGGATTTCCACGCTCGTCGCGGGCCTGGATTGAACAGCTGCTCAGGGCTGCACGGACGCTTCGGCTCGAGACAGAACGGACTTGAGGTTCGGCGAGGGGACGCCCCCATCCGTGCAGAGGATCCGTGTTACGCTTGCCGTCATGGGCGCTCGGCTCGCCGCGCCGAGACGATGTGGGCGGTCGAGCCGCGCTCCTCGGGACGAGCGACAGGGCCCCACGTCGGGCTGAGCTACTGCAGCGCCTCCGAGGCGCTCGCCGCGGTGATGGCCTGGTCGTGCCACCGCTCCAGCGTCGGGAGGTCGACACACGCCTCGATGCGGGCGTCGTCGTCGTCCGTAATCCACCCTCTTCGAGGGCGCGCGCTCTCCGCCCGTCACCGCGCGGGGGTCTCGCTCCAGTGGCGCACCAGATCGGGCACGGCCGTCTCCGCCATGCGGGTGAGATGTCGCACGTGATCCGGCTTCTGGGTGCCCGGATAGCCGCGCACGTGGAACGCCCCCCGGTGCGCCTCCGACAGCGGAGCGAACCGGGGTTTCGCCTCGCCCGACGTCCCGGTCAGGTCGTAGACCGCCTGCGCATCGGCGCCGGCGCTCGGCGAGCGCTGCGCCCCCGTGAGCTTGAGGAGAGCGTCCGTGCTCTCGTGCGTGCCGGCGTAATCGCCCACCGGGATGATCTCCGAATGCGTGATCGACATGAGCTTCTTGCCGGCGGCCGCCAGCTCGGCGAATCGCCCGAACGGCTTGAGACGCTCCATGTCCAGGCTGTGGTCGATCGGCATGTACCCGGTATGGATGCCGTCCAGGAGGAGGACGGCGTCGACCTTGTCGGCGAACCCGGGCTGGTTCAGGAGCCCGCGAACCGCGCCGTACCCCGCGCTGAACGCCGAGAGCGCGACGCGCCTGAGCCGGGCGTCGCGCAGCCCGCGCGCCTCGAGCGCGGTCTGCGCCTTCGCGAGGAGCACCGGCAGGTAGGAGCGGATCGAGAACCGGGTCTCGTACGCCGCCGAGCTGATGCCCATGTTGATGATCATCACGACCGCGTTGAGCCCGGCCCGCTCGAACCCCGTCTGGACGACATCGTTGATCCCGTGGAAATGGACCACCAGGTCGTAAGCCCCATCCGCCGAAGAGAACGACGAGGGGATGGTGATGATCCCGTCGGGGATCGGGATCACCGCCGAGCGATCGAGCGCCGCGTCGGCACGGTCGTCGAGATCGATGAGCGGCGCCGCCGCCTCCGCCTGCGCCTGGACCGGCGGCGCAGCCGCCTTCGCCCGCGCCTCGACCCGCGCCGCCGCCCCGGTGGAGCGCAGGACGGCCGCCGCAGCCGCCGCAGGCTGGATCGCCGAGCCCCCGCGGAGATCGAAGCCCGCGGCCCCGAGCTGCAGCGAGACGAGCGCGCCCAGCACCGCCGCAAAGCCCAGGCCCGCCCCCGCGCTCAGCGCGATCAGGCGCGACAGGGAACGCCACACCGGCGCCGCCTCGACCGGAGCCGCCTCGGCTGGAGTCGCCTCGACCGGAGCCGTCGCCCCGACCGGCATCGCCATGCCCGCAAGCGACGCCGGGGGACGGCGGAAAATTAAAGTAGGTTCATCCTCGTCGTGAAGCAGTTGGACCTCCGCGCGGTGGGGCTCTGCGGGGAACATGCTCAGCCATGATGCGAGGCCTATGCCACGAAGGGCAAGCGCGAAATTCAGCAAGCTAAGCTCTCATTCGCGCGCGTCAAGAAGGTGGACCTGGTCCGACGTCGCACCATGGAGATGGTCAGCCGAGCCCTCAGGCAATCACCTTACTTTGCGACCCAAGGCCTTTGCGTCTCCCGCGCTTCGCGCGTACTCGAATTCGCGGCCTGACGGTGCGAACTGGCCATGAACCGACTGACGTCCACCCGTCTGGCGCCCGCGCGCCGGGCCTCGCAAGCCGTTGGATGTCCAACGGGTCCGTTGCACGTCCATCGGTTGCACGTCCAACGGCCCGCGGGCGGTCGCGCGCCGAGCGGGCGCCGGGCGGGCGAGCGGGCGCTGGGACGCGCGGGGCAACGCCGCGCCGCGCTTTGGAAATCCGGGGCGGCGAGGGGCGGGGCGAACGTGGGCCTTGACAGCGAGGGGCGCCTCTGGATCTCCTTTCCCCTCCTCCCACCCGCACGGCCCCCCATGACCAACTTCCCCCGCGTCTACGAAGACAACACCCAGAGCATCGGCCGCACGCCGCTCGTTCGCATCCGCCGGGTCACCGACGGCGGCGGCGCGATCGTGCTGGCGAAGATCGAGGGACGGAACCCGGCCTACTCGGTCAAGTGCCGCATCGGCGCGGCCATGGTCTGGGAGGCCGAGAAGCGGGGCACGCTCGGCCCCGGCAAGGCGATCGTCGAGGCGACCAGCGGCAACACCGGCATCGCGCTGGCCTTCGCCGCCGCCTCGCGCGGCATCGAGTGCGTGCTCACCATGCCCGAGACGATGAGCATGGAGCGGCGCAAGGTGCTCGTGGCCCTCGGGGCCAAGCTCCTCCTGACGCCGGGCTCCCAGGGGATGAACGGCGCCATCGCCAAGGCCGAGGCCCTGGCCGCCTCGGACCCCGGCCGCTACGTGCTGATGCGGCAGTTCGAGAACCCGGCGAACCCCGCCATCCACGAGACCACGACCGGCCCCGAGATCTGGGACGACACCGGCGGCAACGTCGACGTCCTCGTCTCGGGCGTGGGCACCGGCGGCACGCTGACCGGCGTCAGCCGCTACTTCGAGCGCGTCCGCGGCCGCGCGCTCCACTCGGTGGCCGTGGAGCCGGTCCACTCGCCGGTCATCGCGCAGACGCTCGCGGGCCAGCCGCTCACCCCGTCGCCCCACAAGATCCAGGGCATCGGCGCCGGCTTCGTCCCCAAGAACCTCGACCTCTCCTTCGTGGATCAGGTCGAGGCGGTCTCCAGCGACGAGTCGATCGCCATGTCGCGGCGCCTGGCGCGCGAGGAGGGCATCCTGTGCGGCGTCTCCTGCGGCGCCGCGATGGTCGCGGCGAGCCGGCTCGCGCGGGATCCGAAGTGGGAAGGCAAGACCATCGTGGCCATCCTGCCGGACGCCGGCGAGCGGTACCTCTCCGGGCCCCTCTTCGAAGGGATGTTCGCGGAGGTCGAGGCGATGAAGGCCTCGTGAGGTCGACGTGAGCAAGGAATGTGATGCTGCCTCCGCCCAGGCGTCGGGCGACCTGCACGGCATCGTCGATGCGCTGATCGCGAGCTACCGCGGAGATCCGCGCGGGCATCACATCAACAAGCGCTTCACCCCGTCGCGCCAGGAGATCACGGAGATCATCGATCTTCTGCTCCAGATCTTCTACCCGGGCTACCACGGGCGGCAGGACCTGTCGGACGAGGACCTGCTCTACCACGTGGGCACGCTGGTCTCGAACCTGCGGGACAAGCTGGAGCGGCAGATCGAGCGCTGCCTCTGCTTCCAGGACGAGACGGTTGACGCGGGGCGCCTCGACGTCCCGAAGTGCCGGCAGCGGGGGCGCGACGTGGCGCGGGCGTTCGTGAGCCGGCTGCCGGACGTCCGGCGGCGCCTCCTGCTCGACGTGCAGGCGGCCTACGACGGCGACCCGGCGGCGGCCTCGATGGACGAGATCATCCTGGCCTATCCGGGCCTGCTCGCCGTGACGGTGCACCGGGTCGCGCACGAGCTGTACCTGCTCGGCGTGCCGCTGATGCCCCGGATCATGAGCGAGTGGGCGCACACGCGGACGGGCGCCGACATCCACCCGGGCGCCAACATCGGCGACAGCTTCTTCATCGATCACGCGACCGGCGTCGTCATCGGCGAGACCACCGACATCGGCGCGCACGTCAAGCTCTACCAGGGCGTGACGCTCGGCGCCCTGTCCTTGCCCCAGCACTCGCGGGGCGCGCGCGGGCTGAAGCGCCACCCCACGGTGGAGGACGACGTCACCATCTACGCGAACGCCACCGTGCTCGGCGGAAAGACGGTGTTGGGGCAGGGGAGCGTGGTGGGCGGCTCGGTGTTCCTGACGAAGAGCGTCGCCGGCGGCCAGCGCGTGGCGATCGAGGCGCCCAGGCTGCGCGTCGCCTCGCCGTCCCAGGGCCCGCCTGCGGTCGGCGGCTCAGAGCTCGACTCCTCCATCCTCGACTTCGATATCTGAGGCAGTCGCCCGCTTCGGATACGGGCCCATCTCGACGTTTTCGGTGCTCGGCGTACAAGAGTACGCCTGCGCGCCGAAAACGCCGATCTGGGCCCGTCTCCTGTGCGGGCGACCGCCGCGGGCGATAACATTTGTATGGTTTGGATGTAAAAGAGGGGATTGAGCGGGGCGCGCGGGGTCAGCGGTCGGAGTGGCCTAGGGGGCGGTCGGGGGCGATGCGGTCGCGGATCGATTGCTTCAGCTCCTTGGGCTCGGGGAAACGCTCGGCGGAGGCGCGCGAGAAGAGGAGGGCGCCGTCGAGCGTGACGTCGAAGACGCCGCTCGCGGCAGGCGAGAGGAGCACGTCGATCTCGTCGGGGAACGTGATGAGCAGCTCCTGAGCAAGCCAGGCGGCGCGCGTCAGCCAGCGGCACTTCGGGCAGTACCGGATCGCGACGAGCGGGCGGGGCGGGGCAGGGACGGTGTCCATGACGCGAGCGTAGCGCGATCGGACGGCGCTGGATCAGACGAGGAACGCTCGGGCCAGGCCGAGGAAAATGAAGAAACCCATGCTGTCCGTGGTGAACGTGAGCAGGACGCTCGAACCCTGGGCCGGATCGCGGCCCAGGCGCTGAAGCACGATCGGAACCACGCAGCCGACCATGGCCGCCACCACCAGGTTGAGCAGGATCGCCGCGGCCATCACCAGACCGAGCGGGACGCTGCCGTAAAGGGCCATGGCAGAGAGCCCCACCAGCGTGCCCCACACCGCGCCGTTCATCAGGCCCACGAAGAGCTCCTTTTGCAGGAGATGGCGCACGTTCGCCCGCGTGATCCGGTCGAGCGCGAGGCCCCGGATGACGAGCGCCACCGTCTGATTGCCGGTGTTGCCGCCGACGCTCGCCACGATCGGCATCAGCGCGGCCAGCGCCACGAGATCCCGAATGGTGCTCTCGAAGAGGCCGATGACCCGCGAGGCCACGAACGCCGTGAGCAGGTTGACGAACAGCCAGAGCCAGCGGTTCCTCGCGCTCGTCCACGCGGGGGCGAAGTAGTCCTCCTCGCCCGCCAGGCCCGCGCGCCGCAGCGCCTCGCTCTGCGCCTGCCGCCGCAGGAAATCCATCACCACATCGACGGTCAGCCGGCCGATCAGCTTGCCGCGCTCGTCCACCACCGGCGCGGCGATGAGGTCGTACCGCTCGAACGCCTTGGCCGCGTCGCTGGCCCGCTCCCGCGGCGTGAAGCTCACCACGTCCGTGGACATCACCGCGCTCACGCGCGCGCTCGGCGGGCGGAGCAGCAGGTCCTTCAGCGAGAGCGTGCCGCGGAGCACGTTGCGCACGTCGACCACGAACAGCGCCTCCGTGTGCGACGGCAGCTCGGCCCGCCGGCGCACCTCCTCGAGCGCGCCAGCGATATCCCAGCCGTCGCGCACCCACACGAGCTCCGGGCTCATCAGGTGGCCGACCGAGTCGTCCGGGTAGGCGATCGTCGACCGGAACAGCGACTGCTCGCGCGCGTCCAGCGACTGGTAGACCTCCGCCACGATCTCCGGGTCGATCGACCCGTTGATGTAGGCGAGATCGTCAGGGTCGAGCTGGCCGAGGAGCGCGACAAGGCGGCCGCGCTCCGTCTCCGCCACGAGCGAGTCGCGCACCGACGGCGAGGCCTCGAGCAGCACCTGTGCGGCGTGGTAGGGCTCGAGCTCAGCCCAGACCACAAGCCGGTCCGGCTGGGGGAGCACCTCGATGATGTGAGCGAGGTCCGCCGGGTGCAGATCCCTGAGCTTCCTCTGCAGCAGGGCGAGATTTTGACGGTGGACCAGCGACTCGATCAGCTCTTTGTTCTTGCTCTCCTGCTTGTGCGTCAGGGCCTCGATGACGCGTTGCTTTTCGAGCAGGGTAGTTACCAGGCTCTGGCTCTCTTGCAGTCTCTCCTGGGACCTGGACGTGCTCATGGAGGCTCCGGGCGCGGGCGGCGCGCCGAGCATAGCCCGGCACGGACCGCGCGGCCGGCGTGCGGGCGCGCTGCCGCGCTCGCCATATTGACCGGACCCCACGGCTCATGGTTCTGTCGCCCCGATGAAGCGCGCCTTCGACATGTGCGTGGTTGGGCTCTCGCTCGCAGCGACGGCCTGTGGACCGGGCCTGGATCCCGAGGTGGTCGTGCACCCGCCCCGGCCCACCGTCTTGCCCGCGAGCAGCGCCGGCGAGAACACCGGCGGGTGTCCGGCCATCGGCCACACCGAGCCGCTCATCGTCGACTGGCTCACGACCCGCCGCTCCGATCTCGGCCTCGCGATGAAAGAAGGCGTCGCCGTCGTGTCCTACGACTGCACGACGTTGAAGCTCCTCGCCCAGTGCAGGCTCCCAGGGACCTACTCCTACGCGGGCGTGAGCCGGGGCGAAAAAGTAATCCAGTTAACAGATCCTGCGGAGATGCAGGCGAACGTTCCGTTCGGCGCGCCGGCGCTCAGCACGGCGATCGAAGGCAGCCAGACGGCGGCGTTCGACGTGGCGCTCGTGCCCGCAGGGAAGATGGCGACCACGGTGACCTCGGCCTCGGCGCAGGACCTCTCGGGCAGCTGCGAGGGCGCGACGCACTTCGTGCGGGCGGCGCTCCTCGGGGCCTTCGCGATGGCGCCGGGCAGCCGCGGCGCGGCGCGGACGGTCGATCAGGTCTTCGCGGCGGTCGGGCCTGCGGCGTCGTCGAACCAGGGGGGCACCGCGAGCCGGGAAGGGGAGCTCGAGGCGTGCCGGGCCGCGAAGCCCGACGCGCAAGCGCCGACGGACCGCTGCCATGCGCCGCTTCGCCTGGAGCTCGTCCCGCTGGAGGCGAAGAAGGCGGAGACGGCCGAGCCGGCGGCGAAGCCGACCGAGGACGAGCTCCCGAAGCTGTCGAGCTCGTGCCCGGTCGGGACGGTGCGGAGCGGGGCGAAGTGCTCGCCGCCGGCGACCGCGCCCGCGCACCTGTGCGAGCCCGCGGACTCGAGGGCGTGCGCGGCGCAGTGCGGGAAGGGCGACCTCGGCAGCTGCTATCACCTCGGGGTTCACTACCTGAGCGGCAAGGACCTGCCGCGCGACGACGCGAGGGCGGCGGAGCTGTTCGAGAAGGCGTGCGGCGCCGGCGTCGCGCAGGCCTGCTACGCGCGGGCGCGGCTGCAGCTGCGCGACATCCAGAGCGCCAAGGTGCCGCCGGACACCGCGGGGCGGGCGAAGGTGCGCGAGTTCGCCGACAAGGCGTGCGAGATGGGCGACGGCTGGACGTGCTTCAGCGCGGCCGAGTGGTACCTGAGCGAGGGCCCGCAGGCGGTCCTCCCGAAGGACGCGACGCGCGCGGTCGCGTTCCTCCGGCGCGGCTGCGATCTCGGGTACGGGCCGAGCTGCAGCGCGCTGGGCAAGATGCTCATCGAGGGGAAGCTCGCGGCGAAGGACGTGGCGGTGGCGGTGGGCGTGCTCCAGCGCGCGTGCGAGGGGGGCCAGGCCGAGGACTGCGTCGACCTCGGGGACATCCTTCGCAAGGGGCAGGGCGCGCCCAAGGACGGGGTGAAGGCGATCGCCGCGTACCGGCGCGGCTGCAGCCTGGGCGACATGCGCGCGTGCAACGCCGCGGGCGCGGTCTACGCGGAGGGCGACGGCGTGCCGAGGGACGTCGCGAAGGCCTATTCGTTCTTCGAGAAGGGTTGTCCGGAGAAGGGCTTCGGCGCCGAGGCGTGCATGAGCCTCGCCGGGATGTACGAGAAGGGGACCGGCATTCCGAAGGACATGGCGCGCGCCGCCGCGCTCTACGAGAAGGTGTGCGGCTCGGGCGGCTGCCTGCGGGCCGCGGAGATCTGGCAGCGCGGCGACGGGGTGGCGGCCGACCCGGAGCGGGCGTTCTCGCTGTACGAGAGGGCGTGCTCGCAGTGGGGAGAGAAGAAGGCGTGCGACGCGTTCGGCCAGCTCTTGGAGAAGAAGGACAAGGAGCGCGCGCGGGCCTTCTACGCGGAGCAGTGCTCGCGGACCCAGGACAAGGCGGCGTGCGCGAGCGCGAAGCGGCTCGGCGGCGCGCGCAAGTAGGCGAGGGCCGCGGCGCTCCGGCGAACCGCGAGCGCACGGCGCCGAGGCGCTGCCTCGCGCCGGGGCGCTGCCTCGCGCCGGGGCGCAGGGCTCACCGCGCGAGGTGCGCGCGCGCCGCCTCGATCAGCCATGACCACTCCTCGGAGGGGCCCGCCAGCGCCGGCTCGCCCCGCAGGATCGCCAGCAGCTCTCCATAACCGATCGCGCCCGCGCTCCGGTCCCGGTGGTGCCCGACCAGCCAATCGCGCGCAGCCGCCGGCGCAGCGCCCGGTCGAGGCTCTCCGCGTCGGCGAGCACGGCCCGGATGGTCGCCAGATCCAGCCCGACGTCGCGCAACGTCCGGATCCGATCGATGCGGGCGAGGTCGTCCTCGCCGTAGAGCCGGTACCCACCCGGGCTGCGGCCGGTCGGCGGCAGGAGCCCTTCATTCGAGTAGAAGCGCAGCGTCTTCACCGGGACGCCGGTCCTCTTCGCGACCTCCCCGATGGTGAGGCGACGACGCATCAGATCCGTATAGGGTGGGCGCCGCCGGCGCGCACGTGGCAGCGGCCACGTCATCCGCCGCCCTCGCCGTCGCGGGCGCCGGCCGCGCCCTGTGCGGTCGTCATCAGGCACACCCAGTGCTCGCCGCGCCGCGCCGCGCGGCGTCGGTCAACCCGATCCGCCGATAGTTCGTCGAAAGAGCGCACACCGGTTCGGTTCGGTCGCCGCGAACGCGCCGCGCTCTGTTCAGCCCATGCGCGCTTTCCGCCCTGTCGCGGCAAGGCTGCGAATCCGACGTAGACGATTGTTGGAAAGGAGGTTGTCACGCGGGAGCGCATACCGTAACCTACGGGCCGTCACGAAAGCGCCTGGCTCTATCCGCCGGCGTCCTGGGATGGCGTTCGGTCGATCCCAGCATGGGGGAGGGCCACGGTGCGGATGACCATGGATGTCTCACGCGGTGACGTCGCCGTCACCGGCCCGCGCGTCGCGCCGTTCGACGTGCCCAACCACGCAGTCCAGTTCTATGAGAGCGAGACCTTTCTGGCTGAGAGAGTCGCCGCTTTCCTGATGGAAGGGCTGGACGCGGGTCAGCCCCTCCTCGTCATTGCCACGGAGCCGCATCGCGACGCGTTCGTTGCTCGCCTGGCGTCGGCGAGGCCCGAGCTCGACGCGCTCTGCGCAGAAGGTCGTGTCATCTTCCTGGACGCGCGCGAGACGCTCTCCACGTTCATGACCGGCGCGATGCCGGATCCCGAGCTCTTTCGAGGCACGATTCGCCGGTTGATAGAGCAGAGCCGGCGCGGGAGCGACGGGGTGACCGTGCGCGCTTACGGGGAGATGGTGGACGTCCTGTGGCGCGACGCGAACCCGGACGCGGCCATCCGGCTGGAGGAGCTCTGGAACGAGATCGTGAGCGACGGCGCGATCGCCCTCCTGTGCGCTTACGCGATGGGCGGCTTCCGCACGGATACGCACGGATCGCGGTTTCGAGACGTCTGCAGCACGCACGCGCACGTGATTCCCACCGAGAGGTACACGCAGCTCGACGAGCACGCCCGCCTGCGGGAGATCAGCGTGCTCCAGCAGCGCGCGCGAGCGCTGGAGAGCGAGCTCGAGTACCGCGAGGAGCTCGAGGGCGCGCTGCGGCAAGCTCTTGCCGATCGCGAGCGCGCCGAGGCCGAGCGCGAGCGGGTCCTCGCGATGGAGCGAGCGGCCCGAGCAGCGGCGGAGGCGGCGAGCCGCTTGAAGGACGAGTTCTTGGCGGTCCTCTCTCATGAGCTGCGGACGCCGCTCAATGCAATCCTTGGATGGTCGCATATCGCCAACGGCGTCCCGGAAGACGCGGCGACCGTCAAGCACGCGCTGACGGTGATCCAGCGGAACACCGCAGTGCAGCTGAGGGTCATCGAGGATCTCCTCGACGTGTCGCGCATCGTGACCGGAAAGCTGCGGATCAGCGTCGGCGTCGTCGATCTCGGCGAGATCCTGAGCTCGGCGCTCGACACGGTCCGCCCTGCGGCGGACGCGAAGAGGATCGAGCTGACGCTGCACATCGACGACTCCGCGCGCAGGGCGGCCGGCGACCCCGCGCGGCTTCAGCAGGTCGCCTGGAATCTCCTGTCCAACGCCGTGAAGTTCACGCCCGAGTGCGGGAGGGTCGAGGTATGGCTCGAGCGTGCCGGCGGGCAGAGACGGATTGTCGTCCGGGATACCGGGCAGGGCATCGCGCGCGAGTTCTTGCCGCACGTCTTCGAGCGATTCCGTCAGGAGGACACGGGCACCACGCGCAAGCACGGAGGTCTCGGGCTAGGACTCTCGCTCGTGCGGTACCTCGTGGAGGCGCACGGAGGCACGGTCACGGCCGACAGCGACGGCGAGGGGCGCGGCGCGACGTTCACGGTGACGCTGCCATTCCGCGAGCCTGCAGCGGACTCCGTGAGGCAGCCTGCTCCACGAAGGAAGGTGACGCTGCGCGACGTGCGCGTGCTCATCGTGGACGACGACGCCGATACGCGGGAGCTGTTCGCGTACATGCTCACCGGGGCGGAAGCGACGGTCGCGTGCGCAGCGTCGGTTGACGAGGCGCTCGCGCAGCTCTCCTCGCGAGCGTTCGACGTGATGATCAGCGACATCGGTATGCCGGGGCGCGACGGCTACGTGCTCATCGACACGCTCCGCAGCCACGTCGACCCGCAGGTCCGCAGCATCCGCGCGATCGCGGTGACGTCCTACGCGGGGGAGCACTACCGGCGACGAGCGATCGAGGGCGGGTATGACGAGTACATCGCGAAGCCCCTGGAGCCGGGTCGCTTCGTGGCGACCGTCGCGCAGCTGGTCGGGCGACCGTCGCGCAGCGCCTCCTCGGGGGCGACCGCGGGGACAAGCGACGAGGACGCTCGCTAGCGGTGCTCGACGCGGTTTGAACCTCAAGGCGCGCTGGTCGCCATCAAGAAGAGGGTGATTCGAGCCGTCTTGGACGCCGAGGAGCGGACCTTCGGGTCCTCTGGCGTCCTTGGCGCCTGACGGTTCTTGTCCTCGGGGTCGCTGTTCAGGCGCGGCGCGAGCGCTGCCCTAGAACAGCTTCATCTGACGATCCGCCGCCGCGCGCGGCTTCTTCTGCGCCTCCGGCGACGGACCGGCCCGCAGGAGCAGCCGCTCCTCGACCTCGCGAACGAACGGCGAGACCTCGGTCTCGACCACCTTGCCGTGCCGCGCGCGCTGCATCGCGCGCGTGAGGAACAGCCGCTCTCGCGCCCGCGTCATGCCGACATAGAAGAGCCGGCGCTCCTCGGCGACGTCCGTCTCCTCCCTGCCAGGGAACCGCAACGGGAGCAGGCCGTCCTCGCACCCCACCAGGAAGACCACCCGGAACTCCAGCCCCTTGGCCGCGTGCAGCGTGAGGAGCGAGATGCGGTCGGCCCGCGGATCCCACGCGTCGATCTCCGTGCTCACCGCGAGCTCGATCGAGAAGCGGTCGAGATCCCCTCCGCAGCGCTCCGCGAGCGGCAAGAGCAGCTCCAGCGCCGCGTCCACGTCGGCCTCGCCGAGGCGCGCCGCGCCCTCCGCGGGCGGAACGACGTCCACCGCCGGCTGCGCGACCTCCTCCCGCAGCCGCGCCGCGGCCGCCTTGAGCCGCGCCGCGAGCGGCCCCGGCGGAGCGCCGGCCAGCGCACGCGCGAGCGCCTCCGAGGCCGCGCGCTCGACGAGGCGGCGCTCGGACCGCCGCTGGAACGGCATGCCCGAGCGAGCGAACGCCTCCCGGAGCGCCTCGGATTGCGCCTCCGTCCGGTAGAGCACCGCGAAATCCGAGAAGGAGTGCTCGCCGCCCGCCGCGGGCGAGTCCACCCGCCCGCTATCCATCGAGAAGAACGTCGACCCCCCGAGCATCCGCTCGATGGTGTGCACCACGCGCTCGGCCTCGGCCGCCTCCGTGGGCGATTCATGAACCGCCACGAGCTCCACGCCCCCCGCGCGCTCCACGCCGCCCGCGCTCGGCAGGAGCTCCCGCGCGCCGAGCGTCGGCGAGGGCGCGATCACCTGGAGCGCCGCCTCGACGATGGGGCGCGACGAGCGGTAATTCCGCTTCAACCGCACCACGCGCGCCGCCGGGAAATCCTGCTGGAAGCGGAAGAAGAAGCCCACGTCCGCGCCGCGGAAGCCGTAGATCGCCTGATCCGGATCGCCGATGGCGCAGACGTTCCCGCCGGGCGGGACCAGCGCGCGCACGAGCCGGTACTGGCGCTCGTCGATGTCCTGGTACTCGTCGATGGAGAGATACCGGGCCCGCGCGCGCGCCGCGGCGAGCGCGTCGCCCTGCGCCTCGAGGAGCAGGACCGCATGGCCGATGAGATCGTCCAGGTCGAGGAGCCCGCGCGCGGCGAGCTCGTCCTCGTACACCTTCCACGCGCGGTCGAGGTGGCGGTCGATCTCGCCGCCTTCGGCCGGCGCGCCCTCCTGCGGCCGGGGCGCGTCGGCGTGGCGCGGGTAGCGCCGCTTCAGCGCGGCGATGTCGGCGAGCAGCCGGGCCGCCCGCCGCTCCGGGACGTTGAGCGCCGCGGCGAGCATCGCCAGCCGCTCGCGCTCGCCGGCGATCCCGGGCGGAGCGCCGCCGGCGGCCTGCGCGTGCTCGCGGAGCAGCGAGAGGCCGAGCGCGTGGAAGGTCATGGCCGGCACGCGGCCGCCGGCCTCGCCGAGCAGCGCGCCGAGCCGCTCCCGCATCTCGTCGGCGGCCCGGCGCGTGAAGGTGATCGCGAGGCACTGCTCCGGAGGCACGCCGAGGTCCAGGACGAGGTGGGCGATCCGGTGCGTCAGCGTGCGGGTCTTTCCCGTGCCCGGCCCCGCCAGGAGGAGCACCGCGCCCTCGGTGAGCTCCGCCGCGGCCCGCTGCTCCGGGTCGAGCCCGTCGAGCAGCCCCGCGCCGCCCGGGGGCCCTCCGCCGGGCGGCGCGCCGAGGGACGCCTCGCCGGCGTGCCCCGACGCGCGCTCGGCGGGGGCCCGGCCGCGGCGCGGGGGCGGCCGCGACGCCTCGGAAGCGCGCGCCGGCGCGGGAGGGCGCGCGGGCGCGGACGGCGGCTCCGGCGCCGCGGGCTCGGGCTGGAAGAGGAGCCCGCCCCCGCGGCGCTGCGTGAGCTCCTCCGGCTGGAAGACCCGGATCACGCCGTACTCGCCGTCGTAGCCGGCGTCGCGGATCACGCGCCCCTCGCGCATCCGCGCGATCGCCTCGGAGAGGAGCGGCGTCCCGGCGCGCGCGATCTCGTCGAGCGGGGCGTCGCCGAGGAGGAACAGCTCGGGGCCGAGCCGCGACAGCACCCCGTCGTAGCTCCGCTGCACCACCTTGCTGGAGGCGCCCACGCCGTGGAGCTCGGCCAGCACCTCGGGCAGCGGCACCAGGTTGCGGAACTCGGTCGCGCCCTCGGGGCGCACCCCCTCCTCGCGGTCGGCGAGCTCCTCGACCCGGTGCAGCACACCCACGGTGACCGGGTGCCCGCACACGGGGCACGCGAGGGAGAGCGCCCGCGTCTCCGCCGGCGACAGCACGACATTGCACTTCCGGTGGCCGTCGAGGTGGTATTTGCCCTCCTCCGGGAAGAACTCCACCGTGCCGCCGAAGCCCTGTCCGGTCTCCAGGGCGCGCCGGATCGCGAAGTAGTCGAGCGGCGCGTCGAACGCCGTGGCCTCGCGGCCGAGCTTCGCGGGCGAGTGCGCGTCCGAGCTGGAGACGAGCCGGTAGCGATCGAGCCCGGAGATGCGCCAGTTCATCGCGGGATCGGACGAGAGCCCGGTCTCGAGCGCGAAGATGTGCGGCGCGAGATCGCCGTAGCACTCCTCGACCGCGTCGAAGCCGGCCTTGGAGCCGAGCACCGAGAACCAGGGAGTCCAGATGTGCGCCGGCACGAGGTAGGAGCCCTCGCCCGACTCCAGCACGATCTCGAGCAGGTGACGCGAATCGAGCCCCAGGATCGGCCGCCCGTCGGCGGTCAGGTTGCCGATCTTCGAGAGCGCGCGGACCATCCGGTCCGCGGCCTCGAAGTCCGGCGCATAGAGGAGATGATGGATTTTGCGCGTCCGTTCTCCCTTCTTGTAGATCGTCGAGATCTCCACCGAGAGGACGAAGCGGGTCGGCCCGCGGCACGCGCCGGGGAGCCGCTCCGAGACCGCGCGATCGAGGTCGTCCCGCAGGCGAAACAGCCCTGGCTCGGCGGGCACGAGGCTCTCGCGGAGCTCGGCCATCCACGCCGGATGGGTGAAATCCCCCGTGCCGATCACCGCGATGCCCTTGCGCTGAGCCCAGTAGCTCAGGTGCGCAAGATCGCAATCGCTGCTCGTCGCGCGGGAATACTTCGAGTGCACATGGAGGTCTGCATAGAAACGCATGGGGTCCGCCGTGAGGTGTCGTTACGTATCGGACTCCCTCGCGCTGTCAATCGCGGACACCGCTGCTTTTGTCGAATATCGTTAGGAAATCAAGGCGCGCTCGGCGTAAAGACTCATACTGCACGAAGACATTTGATGCGCGGCAAAAGACGCGCGCTCGACGTAAAGGGTCGTGCGGCGCAATGAGGTTCGATGCGCGGCAAAGATCGATCGCTCGATGCAATGGGTACAGGAACCCAGGTGAGCTCGCCTGGAGAGGATGTGGCTCAGGCAGGTTGAACGCTGCGGACCTGCGACCGCGAGCGATCGTGTCTGAACGGCCCTGCCGAGCGGCCCTCGGGGTGCGCTCGCGCAGCGCGAGGCGTGCCGCGCCATCGCGCCAGCCGGAGCCCGGCCGGCACGCCCGTCAGCGCGACGGCCCGGCCGGCGGGGGCCGCCGCGCGCCGCGCCGGGTCACGGCGTCGCGGCGGAGGGCGCCTGGGCCTTGCGGGTCAGGTAGAAGAAGTCGCGCAGGGAGCGCTTGCGGATGTACTCGTCTTCCGAGAACTCGAAGCCGCTCGCCAGCGCGACAGGCATGAGCGCGCCGCCCTCGCCGGGCTCGTAGAGCAAGAACTTCGGGTACGACCAGTTCACGTCGAGCTGCGCCACCGCCGTGGCGCCGACGTGGCGCAGCCCGAGCGCGATGGCGGGCGCCGTCGTGTGGTTGCTGATCGCCACGAAGAGGACCTTGCCGTCGCGATCGAGCCCCACCGCGGAGCGGCGGATCACCGTGTTGCCGTCCAGCGTGGCGCCCCAGTTGCGGACCTCGGGCGCGCGGAGCGCCGGGTGGAGCTCGCCCTCGTCGACCATGCAGCTCGGCGTCTGCCGCCACCACCGCATGCCGCCCTCGCCCTCGGCCACGCGGGCCCACGGCGCGATCTGCATCCGGCCGTCGCCGTGGAGGGCGAGGGTGCAGCCGTTCTCCCGGGGGCGCACCAGGGTCACGCCGTCGATCCGCATGCCCCACTGGCCGTGCTCGGTCATGAAGCCGCCGTTGAACGCCGCGAGCAGCCGCTCGTGGTGCGCCTCCGGGATCTTCGCGGGCCGCTCGTAGGTCTTGCCCTCCTCGGTCGTCGCCGCCGGCTCCCGCGAGCCGGCCATGAGGTGGACGTCGACCCCCGAGAGATCCACCGCCACGATGAACAGCTCCGCCCAGGAGCGGTGCGGATCCGGGTGGATCAGCGTCTTGTAGAGGCGCGGCGGGTCGCCCGGGCGCGCGCGATCCACGATGGGCACCCACTGCCCGTCGCCGGGCGCCGGCCAGGCCGCGTGCGAGGGGCCGACGTCCTTCGGCCGGAACGCCGCCGCCACGACCGCCGGGGCGACCGTGGCGCTCGCTTCGGGGGCGGGCGCGGCCGGGGCCGGCGCCTGCTCGGGCACCTCCCAGTACGTCTTCGGCGGCTCGTTCTTGCGAAGGAGCCGGTGGACGCGATCCTCGACGCCGTAGGCGGTCTCCTCGATCGCGGTCACGTTCTCGGCCCCGATTACGGAGCGCAGGCCGTTCGCGACGAGCGGGCCCATCCAGGGGATCCGGTGCACCGCGACCCACAGCCCGACGCCGGCGAGCCCCGAGACGGCGAGGGAGCCGAGGACCCAGCGCCGCAGCCGGCGGCGGCGTTGCGGGGCGCCGGGGGGCTGCGGGGCGGCGTGCCCGGCCTGGGCCGGCGTGTTCGAGGCTTGGGCGGTGTCGGCCATGGAGTGCTGCGCGTGCTGCGGGGGTGCGACGCTTGGAGGGGAGCTGCGAAGCGACGCGGGCGCTCGCGAGCCGCGGTCCCCCCGGCTCGGGGAGGGTGTAGCACGATGCGCCGAGCGCACGGAACCCGCTCCGCGCAGGGCGCGGCGCGGCGCCGATCGAGCCGATCGAGCCGATCGCGCCGATCGAATCGGAGAGCGCGGCGACGACCGTCGCGTCCGTCGCGGCGCGCGGCGCGACCTCGCTGCCGGTCGCGCGGTCGCGCCTCGACTTCCTCACCGCGCCGTACTAGAGTCGCGGCCTCGGACTGACCTGGCACGGGTCGCGGTGCTCGGTCGCTGTCATGTGGACCTCGCAGCCTCCGCTGAGGGAGACGCGAGGCGGCAGCTCTCCGTGATCGGGCCCTCCGCAAAGGAGGGCGCGGTGCCGCGACGCTTTTCGCCCTTGCTCAGGAGGGGCTCTCCACGAGCCCGATGTCCATGGAATTTGCCGATCTCAAGCTCATCGAACCGCTGCTCCGCGCCATCGAGGCCGAAGGGTACAGCACCCCGACGCCCATTCAGCAGCAGGCCATCCCGCCGATCCTCGAGGGCAACGACGTCCTCGGGTGCGCGCAGACCGGGACGGGCAAGACCGCCGCGTTCGCGTTGCCGATCCTGCAGCGCCTCGCGCAGAGCGGCGCGCCGAGCCAGCGCGGGCTCCGCGTGCTCGTGCTCACCCCGACGCGCGAGCTCGCCGCGCAGGTCGGCGAGAGCTTCACCACGTACGGCAAGAACCTCGGCCTGCGGACCGCGGTCGTCTTCGGCGGGGTGGGGCAGCGCCCCCAGATGGAGGCGCTGCGCCGCGGGGTCGACGTCCTCGTGGCGACGCCGGGCCGGCTGCTCGACCTCTGCTCGCAGGGCATTTCCCCGTTCGGGCGGCTCGAGACGCTCGTGCTCGACGAGGCCGACCGAATGCTCGACATGGGGTTCATCCACGACATCCGGCGCGTGCTCGCGATGCTGCCCGAGCGCCGCCAGACGCTCCTGTTCTCGGCCACGATGCCGCCGGACATCCAGAAGCTCGCGGACAGCATCCTGCATCGCCCGGTGCGGGTCGAGGTCGCGCGGGTCGCCACGACCGCCGAGAACATCGACCAGCGGGTGGCCTTCGTCGAGCGGTCCGACAAGCGCGCGATGCTCGAGCACGTGCTGAAGGATCCCGCGCTCCGCCGCGCGATCGTGTTCACCCGCACCAAGCACGGCGCCAACCGCGTGGTCCAGCAGCTCAGCCGCGCGCGCATCGAGGCCGTCGCGATCCACGGGAACAAGTCGCAGGGCGCGCGCGAGCGGGCGCTCGCGAGCTTCAAGCAGGGGACGACGAGCGTGCTCGTCGCGACCGACATCGCGGCGCGCGGCATCGACATCGAGGACATCTCGCACGTCATCAACTACGACCTCCCGAACATCCCGGAGAGCTACGTGCACCGCATCGGCCGCACGGCGCGCGCCGGGGCGTCGGGGGTGGCGCTCTCGTTCTGCGACAGCGAGGAGCGCCCGTACCTCGCCGACATCGAGCGCCTCATCCAGAAGCGCCTCCCGCTCCTCTCCATCGCCGGGATCCCCTGGCTCCAGCCCGACCCCAGGCCCGCCCATTCGGCGCAGCCTCAGGGGCGGCCCCAGGCGCAGGGGCGACCCCAGCAGCAGCGGCCGCAAGGGCAGGGGCGGCCTCAGGCGCAGGGGCGACCCCAGCAGCAGCGGCCGCAAGGGCAGGGGCGGCCCCAGGCGCAGGGCAGGTCGCAGCCGCACGGGCACGCCCGGCCTCAGGGACCGGCGCGGCCCCAGCCGCCGGCGCGGCCCGAGGGACACGCGCGGCCTCAGCCGCAGGGACAGCCCCAGGCACGGCCGCAGCCGCGCCACGATACCCCGCGCGCGGACAACTGACGCCCCCGCGCGCGGCCCTCTCGCCGCCCCGACCGGCGCGTGCCTGCATTGCCCACATCCACATTATTTTCGCGGTGTGCGCAAATTCTGGCACGATCTCAGCCATGCGCGTTCCCGCCATCGTCGTAAGCCTGCTCACCATCGCCGCCTGCGATCGCGGCGCTCCATCGAGCTCGCCCGCCGCGGATGCCCAGGCGTCGGCCGCTCCGGTGCCGGATGCCTCCGCCGCCCCGCTCGCCTCGGCCAGCGCGCCGGCCCCGGCGACCGCGGACGCGGCGGCCGACGCCGGCGCCGCGCCTACCCCGGCCGACGCCGGCACGGGAGCGGCCGCGGCGGCGAGCGCGGACGCGGGCGACGCCGGTCCCCCCGCGGCCGACGACGGCCGGCTCACGGTGGAGGGGCGCGCCGTCCAGGGAGGGCTCCTCCGCGCCAAGCTGAACGGCAAGCTGCGCCGGATGGCGTTCCCCGGCCACCGCGTGACCGTGAGCGATGAGGGGGAGTTCCTCATCGCCTTCTCGCGCAACGCGCCGGCGCAGGAGAAGCTGACCATCACGTTCGACGACGGACAGGTGCTCGAGAAGCTCTTCGACGTGGAGCAGCGCACCTACGAGGTCGACAAGGTCGACAACCTCCCGGAGAACATGGTCAAGCTCGACATGGCCACGCGCGTGAAGCTCACGCAGGCCGAGAAGAAGCTCGACGCCATCCGGAACAAGTACACGAAGAAGAACTGCTACAAGAACGGCTTCATCTGGCCGTCGAAGGGCCCGATCACCTCGCGGTGGGGCCAGCCGCGCCTGCTCAACGGCACGGACGGCGGCATCCACTGGGGCGTGGACATCGCGGTGCCCGTCGGGTCGCCGGTGCGCGCGCCCGCCTGCGGCAAGGTCGTCTTCGTCGAGAAGGACCTCCCGCTGAGCGGCCACACCATGATCATCGATCATGGCCATGGGCTCACCTCCACGTTCATCCATCTGCACGGCTTCGCCGCGAAGGTGAACGACGAGGTCAAGCAAGGTCAGGTCGTCGCGACCGTCGGCATGACCGGCCGCACGAACGGACCGCACCTCGACTGGCGCATGAACCTCTTCGAGACGCGCGTCGATCCCGAGCTCCTGGTCACGCCCGCGAAGTGACGGCCGGCCCCCCGGGCCGCCGGCGCCTCGCGCCGGTCTACGCGCGGCGGCCGCGCCGCTCCTCCGCAGCATCGCTCGTCGTCCTGACACGCCACCTGGAAGGTCCCTGTTGAGAACGCTCGCGCTCACCCCCGTCCTCGCGTCGCTCCTCCTCTCGCTCGTCCCGGCGTCCGGCTGCGCCCCGGCCGCCCGCGTCGAGCCTCGGCCGGCCGGGTCGCCGGCCGCGCGCCCCGAAGGGCCGCCCGCCGCGCAGCCCGCGGGGAAGCCGGCGGCCGGCCTCGACCCGGAGCTCACGTCGTACGCGTATCCTTATCCGGTCAAGCACTTCGAGGTCGAGTCGCAGCGCCAGAAGCTCCGCATGGCGTACATGGACGTGCAGCCCGAGAAGCCGAACGGTCGCGCGGTGCTCCTCCTCCACGGCAAGAACTTCTCCGCGGCGACCTGGGAGCCGACGATCCGCGCGCTCACCGAGCGGGGTTTCCGGGTCATCGCGCCCGATCAGATCGGGTTCGGCAAATCGACGAAGCCCGCCGCCTATCAGTTCAGCTTCCACGGGCTGGCCGAGACGACGCGCGCGCTGCTCGACGCCCTCGGCGTCCAGCGGCCGGCCGTGGTCGGCCACTCGATGGGGGGCATGCTCGCCGCGCGCTTCGCCCTCATGTTCGCCGACCGGACGGAGCGCCTCGTCCTCGTGAACCCCATCGGCCTCGAGGACTGGAAGACGGTGGTCCCGTATCGCTCCATCGACGCCTGGTACAAGCAGGAGCTCGAGGCGACGCGCGACAGCATCCGCGAGTATCAGCGCAAGAGCTATTACGACGGGGCCTGGAAGCCCGAGTACGAGCGCCAGATCGAGATCCTGGCGGGCTGGACGGAGCACCCCGAGTATCCGCGCGTCGCCTGGTGCTCCGCGCTCACGTACGACATGATCTTCACCCAGCCCGTCGTCTACGAGCTTCCGCGCCTCCGCACGCCCACGCTGCTCATCATCGGGCTGCGCGATCGGACGGCGCTCGGCCGCGCCTGGGCGCCGAAGGAGGCCGCGGACGCGCTCGGCGACTACACGACGCTGGGCAAGAAGACCGCGCAGGCGATCCCGGGCGCCAAGCTGGTCGAGCTGCCCGGCGTCGGCCACCTGCCGCAGGTCGAGGCGTTCGAGAAATACCGGGACGCGCTCGTGGGCTTCCTCGAGCAAGCTCCTTAAGGGCGCCCCGCACGCCGGCGCTCCCCGGGGCGGCGCCGGCCCGGAAAAACGGGCGAGCGCGCTGGACAGCCAGGACGACACGGCCTCTCTGCCAAGGACATGACGCTTCGAGAGGTGCCGTGTCCCGTGGCGGGTGGGCGATCTCGGGGCAATGTGCCACAGGACGAGATCTCCAGGGCACAGGCCGTGAGACAGAAGCGGCGCGCGGTAGTCCAGGAGCGCGGCGCGCGCGGTGCCCAGCGCCGCCGCAGCACGCCGGCGCAGGCCGGCTGACAATCCCTCTCGGCGCCGCGGAATGATGGAATGTCCGCTGAGCTCGCCGTGGGCGGCGGCCCTCCGCGCCGGGCATGCCCAGCGGCATGCGCCTTGCAGCTCGCCAGACCGACGAAGGCACTCAAACCAAACATAGGATTGCTAAGGAGTCGGTCATGAAGATCCTGTCGCCTCGAGTTCACGGGTACATCGATTACGCGGTTGCGGCCCTGTTCCTGCTGGCTCCGTCGCTGTTCGGCTTCGGCGGTCTCCCGGAGACGCTCTGCTATATCCTGGGCGCCGTGCACCTCGGCATGACGCTGCTCACCGCGTTTCCGCTGGGCGCCGCCAAGATCATCCCGTTCCCGGTGCACGGAGGGCTCGAGGCTGCGGTCGGCGTGTTCCTCGTCGCCGCGCCCTGGCTGTTCAACTTCGATGAGGCGTCCGCGGCGAGGAATTTCTTCGTCGTGTCGGGCGTGGCCGTCGGCCTGGTCTGGCTCCTGACCGACTACCGTTCGGCCTACGCGACGACGGCGGCCAGCGCGCGTTACCGCTCGGAGCACCGGTCGTTCTCGTGATGACGGCGTGAGCGTTCCTCGCGAATCGGCGCCGCGGCCGGGGCTCAGCCTCGGCCGCGCGCCTTTTTGTCTCCCGGAGAGCGAACGCGGATGTCGACGACGCTCGCGCACCCGGCGCCCTGGTGGCGGTCGGCGGCGCGGTGGTGGATCGAGCGAACGTGCGGCAAGCTCATGCATGGCGGGAGGACAGCGGCGATGAGCGACCGGAAGACGTTGGATCTGGAGGGCCTGCAGGTGGGCGACTACCGCCTGAGGGCGGTGCCCGTCGCCGAGACGAGCGACGCGCTCGACACCGAGGCCCATCGAGAGCGGGCGCGACGGGCCGAGGAGGACAGGCGGGCAGCCCAGCTCGGCGGCAGCGTGCAGGGGGGAGGGGAGGCCGCGCAGGAGGCCGCCGTGGCCGCCGTGGACGAGGCGATCCAGGAGGCGCGCGCGCGGCTGGAGAGCGGTGAGGGCGAGGAAGCGCCGATCCTGCTGCGCGATCCCGTGACGGGGGCGACGCTCGAGCACCGGTGAGAGGAGGCCGCGGCAATCCCACCGCGGCCCCAGGCGCAGCGCGGCTCCGCCGGCACCCGTCCCCACCCGCGAGCTCGGCGCGAGCCGCAGCCCCTCCTTCTACGGCCAGCCGAGCAGGACTACGGCCAGCCGAGCAGGAGAACCGGGCGCACATCACCTTTACAGCGCAGCGAGGCAATCGCGACGAGCTCAGCCATGATCGGGCGAGCTCGGCCGATGAGCACGGCGCTTTGCCCCTTGTCGCTCTCCCGTGGCTGCCTCTGGGGTGCCCCGTTTCGGACGCGTTTCGTCCAGCGCACAGCGTTTTGTCGCGAACGCCAGAGGCGCCTGGCGCTGCCGGCCTGTTCGGCCAGGGCGGCGGCGACCGCCTGTCGCTATCGTGGAGGCTCCTCCGCTCGGGTCGTCCATCCATCCGCTCCGTTCGAAGCCCTGTCCGCTCCCGTGGAGGAAAGCGTCGCGCTCCAAGCCTTGAATATTGCTCCGATTCGAGCAGGGAGTTATCTCAATCCTCGCAACGACCTGACGGAGAGAAAGCCATGATGACCATGCCAATGAGCTCGATGCCGATGATGATGCCGAACATGATGAGCGGTATGATGCCGATGGGCGGCATGATGCCGATGATGCCCAACATGATGGGCATGATGGGCATGATGCCGAACATGATGGGCGGCATGATGCCGATGATGTCCGACATGATGGGCATGATGCCCAACATGATGATGAGCCGGATGATGGGCGGCATGATGCCGAACATGATGGGCATGATGCCCGGCATGATGATGCCGAACATGATGGGCATGATGCCCAACATGATGATGGGCGGCATGATGCCGAACATGATGGGCATGATGCCCGGCATGATGATGCCGAACATGATGGGCATGATGCCCGGCATGATGATGCCGAACATGATGGGCATGATGATGCCCGGCATGAAGATGGCGGCCTGATCTCGGGATCGAGACAGACGTCAAAAACCCCGATAAGCGGGAGCGCTGGCTCCTGCTTATCGGGGTTTCGTGCTGGCGTGAGGCCTCACCCGCGAGGCGCGGCGCGCCGGCCCCGCCCGGTCACGCCCCGGCCGCCTCCGGCGGCTTCGGGTGCTGATCCCGCGATACGAACACCGCGGCGGCCAGATCCCCCACCACGTTGATCACGGTCCGGCACATGTCGAGGAACCGATCCACGCCGAGGACCAGGCCGAGCCCCTCGGGCGGGATCCCGAGCAGCCCCAGGATCATCGCGATGACGGGGAGCGAGCCGGCCGGGATGCCCGCGGTGCCGATGCCCCCGAGCACCGAGATGAGCATCACGATCGCCTGCTGCCCGAAGGTCAGCGACACGCCGTAGACCTGCGCGAGGAAGAGCACGGTCACCCCCTCGAAGAGCGCCGTCCCGTTCTGGTTCATCGCGGCGCCGGCGGTCAGCACGAAGCGGGCCACGGACGGCGGCAGCTTGAGCTCCTCCTCGGCCACCTTCAGCGACGTCGGCAGCGTCGCGTTCGACGAGGCGGTCGAGAACGCCGTCACGATCGCCGTCCGGCTCCCGCGGAAGAACGCGACCGGCGACATCCCGCCGAGGAAGCGCACCGAGAGCGAGTACACGACGAACATGTGCAGCCCGAGGCCGAGCAGCACCGTGAGCACGTACGCCGCCAGCTGCTGCATGATGCCGATGCCCATGCGGGACGTGATCGTGAAGAGCAGCGCGCCCACGCCGATCGCCGCGAACCGGAGCACCCCCTCGATGAGCCGCATCGAGACGTCGAACAGCCCCTGGATGACCTCGCGGAGCCGCGCCGCCGCCTCGGTCTGGGTGAGCGACAGCGCGAGGCCGAACAGCAGCGAGAACGTGATCACGGCGAGCACGTCGCCCCCGGCGGCCGCCTTGATGACGTTGTCCGGCACCATGGCGATGATCATCCCCACCGGCGAGGTGTCGACCGGGGCGGTCGCCGCCTTGATCCCGCCGCCGTGCGCGAGGCTCCGGACCGCCTCGGGCAGGCCGTCCCCCGGGCGGATCAGGTTCACCAGGACGAGGCCGATCAGCACCGCGATGGTCGAGACCACGGCCGTGTAGCCCAGCGTCCGCAGGCCGAGCCGGCCGACGTGCTTCAGATCGAGCTCGCAGACGCCCATGACGAGCGCCGAGAACAGGATCGGGAGCACGAGCATGAACAGCAGGCGCAGGAAGATCTGGCCCACCGGGTAGGTGATGTGATCGACGATCCAGGTGAGCGCCGGGGAGCCCGCCGCGACCGCGTTCGCCGTCAGACCGCCCGCTGCCCCCACCGCGACCCCGAGCAGCATCGTTCGATGCGATGACATGACGCCACCTTACACAAGCCGCGGCGCCGTGAGCCGCGGAGTTCGCGCCCCGATCGCCCTCCTCGACCGCGGAGCGGCCGCCGTCCGGGTGGGCCAGGGCCGCCGGCCGCCTGTCCAAGCCCGCGCGGATCCACTACGCTCGCCGCCGGGCATGCTGAAGCCGGGCGATTCGTTCGAGCGCTACACGATCGAGGCCGCCATCGGGCAAGGGGGGATGGGCTGCGTCTACCGGGCGCACGACGCGCGGCTCGGGCGGCGCGTCGCCGTCAAGGTGATCGCGGGCGGCGCCATGGACCACGACGCCGGCGCGCGCCTGCTCCGCGAGGCCCGCGCCGCCGCCGCGCTCGATCACCCGAACGCCGTCTCGATCTTCGACGTCGGCGAGCTCGATGGGACGCCGTTCATCGTGATGGAGCTCGTCGACGGCCGCACCCTGCGCAGCGCGATCGGCGGCGCCGAGGCGCCGGTCCCGACCCGGGTCGGCTGGCTCGCCGACGTCGCCCGCGCGCTCGCCGCGGCGCACCGGCGGGGGCTCGTCCACCGGGACATCAAGCCGGAGAACGTGATGGTCCGGGACGACGGCGTGATCAAGGTGCTCGACTTCGGCATCGCGCGCCGCGCCGCCGGCGGCGCCGATCCGACCGCGTCCACCGAGGCCCCCGCGCTGCCGACGCTGACCGCCCTCGGCGTCAAGCTCGGGACGCCCGTCTACATGGCCCCGGAGCAGATCCGCGGCGCGGAGCTCGACGGGCGCGCGGACCAGTTCGCGTGGGGCGTGCTCGCGTTCGAGCTCCTCACCGGCCGGCTGCCCTGGCGCGGCGCCGGCGACATGCTCGCCGTCGTCGCCTCGATCCTCACCGACGAGGCCGACCGCTCCCCGCTCGACGCCGCCGCCGTGCCGCCCGCGGTGAGCGCGGTCGTGCTGCGCGCGCTGTCGAAGCGCCCCGAGGACCGGTTCGCGTCGATGGATGACCTCGTGCGCGCGCTCGAGGCGGCCGGGCGGGGCGAGGCGCCCGCCGCGATGCCGGCGCCGCACGCGCAGGCGCCCGCCGCGAAGGGGAGCGAGGCGCCCCGCGGCGGCGAGACCGCGGCGCAGCGGTTCTCGACCGAGGAGGTCCGCGACGTGCTCGCGCGGGCGATCGAGCGCCAGGCCTCGGGCGAGGCCGGCGCCGCGCGCGCGCCGACGCGCGACGCGCGGCTCGGCTTCGACGACCTGCTCGCCGCGGCGGAGGAGGTGGGCGTCGACCCGGAGGCGGTGCGCGAGGCGAGCCGCGCGCTGCGCGCGCGCGATGCGGAGCGGAAGGCCGGCGCGGCGACCGCCGCCGAGCGCGCCGCCTGGCTCCGGCGCAAGCGCCGCAACTTCTACCGGCACCTCGGCGTCTACCTCATCGTCAACGCGGCGCTCCTCACGCTCGCCCTCGTGCTCGGCGTCGTGCTCTGGGCGGCGATCATCCCGCTGGGCTGGGGCATCGGCGTCGCCATCCACGCGCTCGTCGCGTTCACCGCGCACGAGGACGACTGGGCCGAGGAGGCCGAGCGCATGGAGCTCTGGCGCGAGCACCACCGCCGCATGCACGAGGTGGCCCTCGCGCGGGCGGCCGGCAGGGGTCCGCGCCCCGCCGCGCCCCGGCGCCAGCGCATCGAGGGGGCGGACGAGGAGCGGCAGGGCAGGCTCCGCGTCGCGTCCGACACGGCGCGCTCCCGGGCGGAGGAGGCGGAGCAGGCGGAGGAAGACGCCGAGGTCGCGGTGAGCAAGGCGCGGCGGCGGCGGCGCTGACCCGGGCTCCGCGCGCCGCCCGCTCGCTGAGCTTCGCGCCGGGACGACGCCGGCATGCGCTAAGCTCGCCGCATATGTCCAAGCCGAGCTTCATCGCCCGCGCCCTCGCCCCGCTCCAGGTGCTCCCGCCCTTCCTGCGCTCGCGCGCGCAGACCGTGCTGTTCCAGCGCATGGTGCCGTTCACGGGGACCGCGGGGATCCAGTTCGAGGAGGTGGGCCCGGATCGGGTGGCGCTGCGGCTCGCCAACGGCCGCAGGGTGCATAACCACATCGGCGGCGTGCACGCGGCGGCGGCGGGGCTCCTGGCCGAGACCGCGACCGGGTTCGTCGTCGCCGTCAACCTCCCCGACGACAAGCTGCCGCTCCTGCGCAGCATGAAGGTCGACTACACGCGCCGCGCCCGCGGCGGGCTGCGCGCGGTCGCGACCCTGTCCCCCGAGCAGCGGCAGGCCTTCCTCGACCAGCCGAAGGGGGACGTGGCCGTCGCCGTCACCGTGACGGACGAGGGCGGCGCGTCGCCGATGGAGTGCGAGTTCGTCTGGGCCTGGGTGACCAAGGGGGTGTGACGGCGCCCGGGCCGCCGGCGCGATCGCGCGCCGCGCGCCGCGCGGCCGCTCGCGTCAGAGCGTCAGGATCTCGCAGCCGTCGCGCGTGACGAGCACGGTGTGCTCGAACTGCGCCGAGAGGCTGCCGTCCTCGGTGACGATGGTCCACCCGTCGTCGAGCGTGCGAATGTTGTGCGATCCCAGGTTGACCATCGGCTCGATCGTGATGGCCATCCCGGCGCGGAGCCGCAGGCCGGCCCCGCGCACGCCCGTGTGCGCGACGTGCGGCGGCAGGTGCATCTTCCGCCCGATGCCGTGCCCGCCGACCTCGCGGACCACGCTGCACCCCTCCGCCCGCGCGAGCTCCTCGATCGCCGCGCCGATGTCGCCGAGCCGCGCCCCGTCGCGCACGACCGCGATCCCCGCGTCCCGGCACCGCCGGGCGACGTCCACCACGTGCCGCGCCTCGGCGCTCGGCTCCCCGATGAAGAACGTCGCGGAGGTGTCGCCGTGGTAGCCGTCGAGCTCGGTGGTCACGTCGACGTTGAGGATGTCGCCCGGCTGGAGCACCTCGTCGCGCCGCGGGATGCCGTGGCAGACGACGTGGTTCCGGCTCGTGCACACCGCCGCGGGGAAGCCCTTGTACCCGAGCTGACTCGGGCGGCCGCCGCGCTGCGCCGTGTCCTCGCGCACCCACCGGTCGATGTCCGCGGTCGTCACGAAGGGCGCGAGCCGCGCCCCGACAGCGGCCAGGGTCGCCGCGGCCGCGCGCCCGGCGCGCCGCATCGCCTCGCACGCGCGAGGCCGAAGGATGTCCACGTTCATGCGAGGCGTATGCGCGCGCGGCGCGCGGCCATCCAATACTGTTTTGATCTCGGGCGCCCGCGCGCGGCTCCTCTCCCGCGCGGCGTTCGAGTAGAATCGGCCGCGTGAGCCTGTCGCAGATCCGTTACTTCATCGCCGTCGCCGAGGAGGGCCACGTCGGCCGCGCCGCGCGCCGGCTCCACATCGCGCAGCCGCCCCTCAGCCGGCAGATCCGCGGCCTGGAGGACGAGCTCGGCGCGCAGCTGTTCGAGCGCACCGCGCGCGGCATGCGCCTCCTGCCGGCGGGCGCGGCGTTCCTCGACCACGCCCGCACCATCGTCGCCCAGGTCGACGCGGCCGTCGCCGACCTCCGCAGCTACGGCGCCCAGCCCCCGCCAGGACCGCTCGACGCCGGCGGGTGCCGGCGCTCCGAGCTCGGGTAGGCGGCCTCGCGTGGAGCCACGGGACCGGCATGGGTTACGACGCTGAGCTCGCGCTCGCGGTCGAGGCGGCGCGCCGCGCGGGCTCGCTCCTCCGCGCGGAGTTCCATCGCCCCGGCGGCCCCCGCGGCGCCGGGACGCACGCCGAGGCCGACGTCGAGGTCGAGCGCCTCTTGCGCGACGCGCTCACCCGCGCGACCCCCTACGCGTTCCTCGGGGAGGAGACCGGCGCCCTGGACGGCGCGGACCCGTCGCACCGCTGGGTCGTCGATCCGAACGACGGCACCGCGTCCTTCCTGCACGGCTACCGCGGCGCCTCGGTCTCGATCGGCCTGTTGCGCGAGGGCACGCCGGTGCTCGGCGTCGTCTTCGCGTACGCCTACCCCGACGACCACGGCGACCTCATCGCCTGGGCGGAGGGCGCCGGGCCGATCCGGCGCAACGGCGCCCCCGTCTCGTCGTCGCTCGCCGGCGCGACGCTCGATCGCTATTCCGTCGTGCTGCTCTCGCAGTCGGCGGACTACCTGCCGGCCCGCAACGCCCGGTGCGTCGCGCCCGCGCGGTTCCTCTCGCTCCCGAGCCTCGCCTACCGGCTCGCGCTGGCGGCGGTCGGGGAGGGGGTCGCCGCGGTCTCGCTCAGCCGGCCGCGCTGCTGGGACTACGCGGCCGGCCACGCGCTCGTGCGCGCCGCGGGCGGCGAGCTCGTCGACGACGACGGCGCGCCCATCGCGTACACCGCGGAGCGCGAGGGCCAGATCTGCCGCCTCTTCGGCGGCGCCCCCGCGGTCGTCCAGGAGCTCGCGCGGCGCCCGTGGAACGCCGTCATCCACGGCCGCATCCCGGCGCCGCAGGGGACGTACGGGCTGCTGCGCCCGTCCCGCAGCCTGCTGCTCGAGGGCGCCGGCGCGCTCTCCCGGGCCCAGGGCTGCCTGCTCGGCCAGCTCGCGGGCGACGCGCTCGGCTCCCTCGTCGAGTTCCGGAGCGCGGAGCAGATCGAGCTCCTCTATCCGGGCGGGGTCCAGGACCTCGTCGACGGCGGGACGTGGAACACCCTCGCCGGGCAGCCGACCGACGACTCCGAGATGGCGCTCATGCTGGCGCGGTCGATCGTCCGCAAGCGCGGCTTCGTCGCTGACGCCGCGCTCGACGCGTACGTGCACTGGTACCGCTCCGGCCCGTTCGACATCGGCAACACCGTCGCGGCCGCGCTCCGCGCCGCCGCGGGCGCGCCCTGGCCCGGCGCGCGCCGCGACCACGCGAGGGCGGCCGCGAGCCTGACCAGCGAGGCGAACGGCTCGGTGATGCGCGCGGCGCCGCTCGGCATCCTCGGCGCGGGCCGCCCGCGGGAGGCCGCGGCCTGGGCGCGCGACGACAGCGCGCTCACGCACCCGCATCCGGTCGCTTGCGCCGCCTCCGGCGCGTTCGTCGCGGCCATCGCCGTCGCCGTGGGCGGCGCCGGCGTCGAGGGCGCCTTCGCGGCCGCGCGCGCCGAGGCGGAGCGGAGCGGCGAGCGCGTGGTCCTCGCCGCGCTGGAGGCCGCGCAGCGCGCGCCGCCCCGGAGCTTCTCGCACCAGGCCGGCTGGGTCGTCATCGCCCTGCAGAACGCCTTCTACCGGCTCCTCCATGCGCCCTCGCTCGAGCAGGGGCTCGTCGACACGGTGATGGCCGGCGGCGACACCGACACGAACGCCGCGATCGCCGGCGCGCTGCTCGGCGCGGTCCACGGGCGGGACGCCGTGCCGGATCGCTTCCGGCGGCTCGTGCTGTCCTGCCGCCCGCTGCCCGAGGCGGGGGCGAAGCACCGGCGCCCGCCCGAGCTCTGGCCGGTCGACGCGATGCTCGTGGCCGAGGCGCTCCTCGCCGCCGGGCAGCGAGCACAGCCCGAGGAGCCCGACCTGCCGGAGAGCTTTCAAACCGGGGATATCGGTTAAAATCTATTGATCTCGCTGGCTGATCGCCATCTTGTGCAGCCATCTTCCGGCAATCGCCACCTCATCGGAGGCCGCGAGCACGGCCTCCTCGCCTCCGGCCCGGCGAAGGACGCCTGCGAGCTGGGTCAGGCTTGCCCATCCCTGGAAGACACCGGCCAGCGACGGGCTCCCCGACGCGTCGAACAGGCACGTCGACAGCAGCCGTGCCGCGTCGGCGGGGCTCATCCACGGCGCTGCCTCGCAGAGATTGCCGAGCGCGTCGGCGTCCGCGCCTCCTGCCTCGAAGGCGAGCACCGCGCGTCGGGCAGCCTCGGCGCGCATCGGTTCGGGGAGGGCCCGGGCGAGCCGTGCCAGCGCCACGATTCGAACATAGCTCCCGGAGAGCTCGTTACAGTCTTCCACGATCCGTAAAGCCGCTTCCGCCCCCAGGATTGCGACCGAGGCGGAGGGGTGCTCCTTGATCGAATTGCATCGCTCTTCCGGAGCGAGCTCTTCGATGAGGGCCTTTATCTCCTTCTCCGGCCGCCTTCCCGGAGGGAGCCTCTCGCCGAGGCGAAGCAGCGCGTCCGCCTGGTACCCGGCGCTGCTCCCCGCCCATCGCAGCACGAGCGCGCGCGCCTCGTCCTCTCGCCCGAGCGATACCAGCCGCGCGCCGAGAGCGTGCACCGGCCAGACCGGGACCTCCTCGAGCGCCCTCTCCAGGAGAGGCTCGGACAGATAAGGCGCTACCGCCGCGGCCTCCGCCTCGTTCTCGAAGCACCAGGGGGCCCAGCTCCGCTCGATCTCCTGGACAGCACGAGTCCTCGCCTCTGCCGGCAGGCCGGCGAGCAGCCGGGCGAGGACCCGAATCCGCTGGGGCGCGGGCAGGGAACGCGAAGCTCGCTCCAGCGCGACGGCGGAAGCCTCGCTCACTCCCGGGACAGACACGAGCGCGGGCGGCGCCCCTCCAGCGCGCGCGATGGCCTCTGCCGCGATCTCCTGGGCTTCCTCTTCGGGGAGCAAGCCCGCCGCCGCGACGAGCTCCCGAGGCGCGTCCCCCCCGTCCGAACGGCGCGCAATGTCCAGCGCGGCGCGCGCGATCCGGATGCGCCGCTCGCCCTCTGCCGCCTCGGCCACGGCGATCAGCGCCGAGGGGCTCGACCACCGCGCGCCCGTGCGATCGGCGATCTCGAACGCTTTCTCGAGGACCCCGGCTCGGGGGGACGGTGAGACCTCCGCTGCGAGGGCGACCAAGGAGAGAGCGCGCGCCGCGTCCGCGTCGAGTCGTGGCGTCACGAGGTCGGCATCGGGGCTCGCCCACGGCTCCGCGTCTCCCAGCGTCGCCGCCGCGCCCTGCGCCGTCGCGCAGCGGACGAGCGCCGCGGCGAGCTTCGGAGTGAGGGACCTGCAACGCTCCACCTCCTCTCCGAGACGATCGCGCAGGCGGCGGAGATCGACGAGGGCATCGGCGAGCGCCTCGGCGGAGACAGGGCGTACCCAGCTCGGCTCCGCGAACGCGAGCATCGAGGCGACAGGAGCGCCGCCGAGGGCGAGGTGCGCGCTCGAATAACGGCGGAAGTACGCCGGAAGACGGCGGGAGGACTCCGCCGTGCATCGCGCGATCGCGCCGCAGTAGCGCGCATCGATCGCCTCGCTGCGACCGGCGCTCCTCTGCGCCCACGCGACCCGCAGCGCCTCATGCTGGAAACTCACCGCGTGCGCCGGCCCACCCCAGCGCAAGAGCCGATCGAAGAACGGTGCGCACACCAGCAGACGACCGCGCGCGGCACGGTTGTCGATGTCCCAGAGCTCCGCGAAATCCTCCGGATCGAGCGGCGAAAGCGCACGAGCCAGCAGGGAGAGCACCTCCAGCGCCACCTCTCCTCCTTCAAGGAGCCAGAGCTCACGCTCGATTTCCGCGGCGAGCGCCTCTGGTCCGCCGTTTCCCCCTGCTGCTGCCCAGCTCGGAATGCCTCGGCTCGCCGCCACCGCGAGGGAAGGTGGCGCAACCTCGACGAGGTGCGCATCGCTGTCTTTCCAGCCGAGGCGCTCCCTGAAGGCGTGCGCTTCGCCCTCGCCGCCGGAGATGGAAACCAGACATCGGACGCGCTTTCCAAGCTCCTGAAGCGTCGATTCCCGAGCGTCGCGAGGCCAGTCGACGCACTCGTCGAGACCATCGAGCACGAGGAGCACTTCGGGCTCGTCCTCATCCTGGCCGTTGGCCAGCCGGTTCCGGAGATCCGAGCGCAGCTTCAGGACGTCCCGCGGAGGGCGCAGCACGTCTTCGCCGAGCTGCTGCAGGAGCGACGCGAGGATCTCATGCTCGGACGCAAGGCGGGTCGCTCGTCCTGCTTGCGCCACAGCGGCGCATACACCGGCCCGCTCGCGCGCCTCGGCTACGAGCCGGGCACACAGCGTCGTCTTGCCCGCTCCCGCAGGGCCGTGCAGCACGCACGCGGGAACCGGAGCCGCGCGCCATCGCTCGATCGCTTCACGGGCGCGCTCTTCCCCCTCGGTCAAGGAGACGGCCGCTTCAGATCTTTCCTGTTCCTTCCGATGCATTCGCACCTCGGGTCCGAGACGCTCGCCCTGCTGTCCTAGGCCCTGTAGACGCCGTACTGGCCCTTCTTGCCCTTCGCCCCGACGACGTGCTCCGAGATGCCGAGCCTTTCGAACATCGCTCCGCATTTCTCGCACGGGTCGACCCGCTTCCGCATCTTCGCGCTGTCGTACGTCTCGATCGAGAGGTCTTCGTCCTGGAACTTCTTTTTAATGCGCCGGTTCACCTCGGCGTTGACCTGATCGGGGGTCATGCGATCCTGGACGCGCACCTTCTTCTGCTCTTTCATCACGTCTCTTCGAATGTTCTCCCCCATCACCGTCAGGACCTGCGCCTCGGCGCACGGCTTGTCGCTGATGTGAGAGGAGGGCGTGATCTTGCCTCCCTCGCTGGGGTTCCTTCCCACGTACGGCTTCGTATTACCGTCTTCATCCACGTACGTAAGGACGTTGCCGTCCCTGTCGAGGATGCGGGAATAGATGAGCCCGTCGGGATCGACGATGGTCCACGGCTGGTTGCGCGCGTACCAGTAGGCGTTCAGCTCGCCGTCGATCTCCGCGGGATCGGGCGAGATGTACCTCCCGAGATCAGGATCATAGTAGCGGTGCCTGTTGTAGAAGAGCCCCGTCTCCACATCCTCGTACTGCCCCAGAAAGCGCACCGGTGTCGGGGCGCGGCTTCCGGCTTCGGACGTCACCTTCCCCCAAGCCGTGCGGAACAGCTCGGCCGCGACCTCACCTTTCCCGTCGACGAGGCGCTCCGGAAAGCCCGTCATGGCTTCGTTCAAGTAGAAGAGCCATGGCCCCACGACCGGGCCCTCTCCGGTATGCCCCGTGTCGCGGTGAGCCCACGGAGCACCGCTCTCATCGAAACAGTAGGTACGCTCCTCGCTCTCCCCCTCCGGGGTCGACGCGATCTCGTGCGCGAGGGTCATCGCGTCCCAGCAGAAGCGCGTCGTGCGCAGGAGGCGCACCTCACCGTTCTCTTCCTGCTTCCGCACGGTCTTCTTCATCCTACGCGCGAACGCGTCGTACGTGAGCTCGACCGTCGTCCCGTCTGGCCCCTCGACCTTCGTGAGCATTCCGCTCGCCGACCATGCATAACGCGTCACGCGCTCGTCCCCGGCGGCGCCTCGCGCCCTCTTCTCGATCAGCCGGCCCTGATCGTCGTAGCGGAAGCAGGTGGAGCCCTTGATCTCCAGCCGCCCGCCTTGCCCATAGCGGCGCTCCTCCGCCCCTTCCCCTCGCTCATGGAGGTTGCCGGCGGCATCGTAGCCGAAGAGCTCGGCGCCAGGGGTCCGCCTGCTCGCGAGCCCATCGCGCGCCGCCTCGGGGATCACGGCCAGGAGCTGACCGAGCGCGTCATGCTCGAATCGCCTGTGTCCAAAACGCGCATCCCACACGGCTGCGAGGTGCCCCGCCGAGGTATATTGGAACGCCTGCTCCACGGTCACGTTCGCCCCCCGAGGTCCGACCCACGCCGGCTCGCCTGGCCGCACGGCGATCGGGCCGGATGACGACAGCACCCGCCGAGCAACGAGCCTGCCGATCGCGTCATGCCGCGCTTCGATGCGGCCTCCACCCGGCAGGAGGGTCTCGACCGTGAGCCCCCGTTCGTCGTGGCGCGAGACGACCTCGTCGCGGCCGTCGAGCCGTGTACGCGTGCGGCGCCCGGCCTCATCAAAGGCCCATTCCACCACATGACCTCGGGACGTCGCCCTCCGAAGCGCAGTCCCGACCCGATCGCAGGTCACCTCGACTTGGAACGTCTTGCCATCGACGACCTGCTTCTCCCCGATCACCCATCCGACCGCGTTGCGTCGAAGCTCGACCGTGCACCCGCTCCCCTCTGCCAGGATCACCTCGCCACGTCCGTTGTAAGCGAAATGCTCCTCGGCCCCGTCGTCGTAGATCTTTTTCACCACGCGCCCGGCGAGGTCGCGCTCGAGCTCTGTTGACTCGCTGCCACGGCGGATCAGGAGGACGCGCCCGAGCGCGTCGCGCTGATAGCGGATCTCCCGGCCATCGAACGTCCTCTCCGCGATCGGGAGGCCGAGGGCGCCGATCTCGATCGAGTACACCTCTCCGTTCCCGTTGCGGATCTCGACGAGACGCTCCTCCCGGTCGTACCGGAGCTGAAGGACGCTCCCGTCCGGCAGGATGGCGTCCGCCAGCGAGCCGGTGCCTCCGCGCACGAGGCGGGTCGTTCGGCCCTCGGCGTCCGTCACGCAGGTGAGGTTCTCGTCGCCGTCGTACTCGTAACGCGTGACAGCGCCGCTCGGCTCGCGCACCGCGAGGAGCAGCCCCTTGTCGCTGTAGGAGTACTCGGTCACGCCTCCTCCCTCGTCGCGCTCCGCCGTCCGCCGCCCCAGCTCGTCGTACGCGGCCGTCCAGCGCGCGCCGGAGGCGCGGATCACCTCGACGAGGTTGCCGTGCTCGTCGTACCGGTAATGCGTCTGATGGCCCGTCGGGGCCACGGTCGCCTCCATGAGACCGCGAGCGTCGAAGCGGACCTCGAAGGTCGCGCCGATCGGATCGGTCCAGAAGATGGCGCGCTCGGCGTACGTGACGTCCGTCACGCCACCTTCCGGATCGATGATCTTGCGGATATCGCCGCTCGGCAGTCGCTCGATCACCGTCTCGTTCCCGAGAGGGTCGACGATGCGCGTCTCGTTGCCGAAGATATCGCGCGTCCAGCGGGTCGTCGCTCCGAGCGGATCGGTGAACGAGAGCAGGTGGCCCCGCTCGTCGTACGTGCGCGTATACACGCTCCCGGCCGATACGGCCTTGTCGACCTTCCCGTGCTCGTTGCCGAAGTAACGGTGAAACGTGACCGAGTCGGTCGCCTCGGAGTAGCCGTCGGGATGGAAGTCGAGCCGAACGTGGTGCATGCCCTTCGCTGGCGTCTTGCCGTCCGACAGCAGCGCCGGGACCGACGCGGCGAGGCACGGGTCGACCGCGCCGGGGTAGTCTGCCCATGTCTCGATGCACCGTCCGGCGGCGTCGTACCGGTAGTGGAACGTGAGCCCGGTCGGCCTCTGCTGCCAGACCAGCCGGTGCTCGCCGTCATAGCCATACTTCGTGGTGTGCCCGTCCGCGTCGGTCACTGCCACGAGGTCGCCTGCCTTGTCGTACTGGTAGCGCGCGAACACGACCGAGCGCCCCCCGGGTGCGCGGCTCACGAACTCGATCTGGCCGATGCGCCCTGCGGACGCCGGTCGAAGCCGCAGGACGCGGCCGGCGCTGTCGGTGACCTGGGCCAGGCGTCCTTCGACATAGGCGAGGACGATCCGGTTGTTGAACGTATCGACCTGCGCAGCGAGGCGGAAGCGATGCTGAGTCCGATCGCCCGGATCCGGCTCGAACAGCAGGCGGTCTCCGTCGGGAAAATCGAGCGAGAAGCCGTTGCCCTCCCTGTGGAGCACCCAGCCATGCGGGCCGATGACGCCGGCGTCCCGCGAAACGAGCCCGAATTCCTCCTCGATGCCGTCGGCCGTGACGACGACGGTGCTCCGCCGGCGCAGCTCGACCGCCCATGCGAGGCTGTGGCTCCATCCAAAGCCGAGGCCGATGTCCCGCTCACGCGCCTGGCTGCCGTACGATCGGACGATCTCGAGGGGCAGGGGGCCCGGGAGATCGACGTCCGCCGCGGGGACGGTGAACACCCGTCCGGTGACGACGTCGACCGGCTCGCCCTGGGCGACCTTTCCGCTGCCGCGGCCGCCGTGGTGGTTCGGGCAGCCGCCGCCGTCTTTGCCGGCGCCGCACGCACTTTTTCCTCCGCCTTTCGCCTTGTCGCCGCCGTTCTTGCCGCCGGCCCCCTGTCCTCGCGCCTTGCCCCGGCCTGAGGCTCCGCCACGCCCACCGCCGACGGCGCCTCCGCCCATGACAAATACGCCTGGGTTCATGCCAGGAATCGCCGGGATGTTGGGGACAGGGGCGGTGCGAGCCATGAAGGAAACGCTGCCGGAGGTCGGTTGCCGCCGTCAATCCCCGCGACCCCCGCCGCGTTGAAGGCGAGCGCGCCTCCGCAGGGTGTCCCGGCGCCACCGCCAGCGCGGCGCGACGGCGCCCGAGCTGCCCCTCGCCGGCTCCCTCCTCGCCCCGCTCAGCCCCCCGTCGGCCGCTCCAGGTGCCCGCCGAACTTGTGGCGCATCGCCGACAGCACCTTCTCGGCGAACGTGTGATCGTGCCGCGAGCGGAAGCGCGCATAGAGCGCCGACGAGAGCACCTCGGCGGGCACCGCCTCCTCGATCGCCGCCATCACGGTCCAGCGCCCCTCGCCGGAGTCCTGCACGAAGCCGCTGTACCCGGCGAGCTCCGGGCTCTCGGTCAGGGCGATCGCGGTGAGGTCGAGCAGCCACGAGCCCACCACGCTCCCCCGCCGCCAGACCTCGGCGATCTCGCCGAGGTCGAGCGCGTACCGGTGCTCCTCGGGCAGCCGCTCGGTCCCCGCGTTCTTCAGGATGTCGAACCCCTCCGCGTACGCCTGCATGAGGCCGTACTCGATCCCGTTGTGGACCATCTTCACGAAGTGGCCGGCGCCGACCGGGCCGCAGTGGAGGAAGCCCTCTTCCGCCGTGCTCTGCGCCTCGCGCCGGCCCGGCGTGCGCGGGATGTCCCCCGGCCCGGGCGCGAGCGTCCGCAAGATCGGCTCCACCAGCGCGAACGTCTCGGGCGCGCCGCCGACCATGAGGCAATAACCGCGCTCGATCCCCCACACGCCGCCGCTCGTCCCCACGTCGACGTAGCGGATGCCCTTCGGGGCGAGCGCCCTGGCGCGGCGGACGTCGTCCTTGAAGTAGGTGTTGCCCCCGTCGATGATCACGTCGCCCGCGCCGAGCTTCTCGCCGAGCTCCTGGACCACGTGCTCGGTCGGGGCGCCCGCCGGGAGCATGACCCAGACCACGCGCGGCGACGCGAGCTGCGCCACCACCTCGCCGAGCGACGAGGCCGTCGTCGCGCCCTCCGCGCCGAGCTGCCTCACGCTGTCCTGGTTCAGATCGAACGCCACGACCTCGTGGCCGCCGCGCATGAGCCGGCGCGCCATGTTGGCGCCCATCCTGCCGAGTCCGATCATTGCGAGCTTCATCTGTCACGCTCCTGTCTGCGCCCGCGGGCGTATCACAGGGCGCGCCGCGAAGCGCGCCGCCGGCGCCGCGCCCGCGTCCGGCCGCCGCTCCCGGGCGCCCGCGGGCGGCCTACCGCGGCCTCTGCCGGAGGGCGCCCATCACGTGCTCGAGCGCGCTCCTCAGCGTGCTGAACACCGGGAGCCCCTCCAGGCTGCCGCCGACCTCCAGGATGCGCCCGACCATCGCCGCCGGGACGCCGGAGACGATGCACTGGCTGCCGAGCAGCCTCGTCGCCGCGAAGATCCTGAGGAGGTGCTCGATCGTCGAGGCATCGGTCGCCTGCGCGCCGGTGAGGTCCACGATCATGAAGCGGGCGCCGTGCTGGACGACCGCGGCTAGCACCTCTTCCATCATCCGCGCCGCGCGCGCGCCGTCGACCGTGCCGATCACCGGCAGCGTGAGCACGCTGTCCCACACCTGGATGATCGGCGTCGACATCTCGAGCATCGCCTCGTGCTGCGCGCGCACCCGGTCGAGCTGCCGCCGGAGCTCGATCTGGACGCGCTCGAGCTCCTCGTTCTGCTCGCGCAGCTGCGCGCTCGCGGCGGCGAGGTCGAGCGAGTTCTTGAGCATCGTGTACGTGGCGCCGACGTAGAGCGCGTACGTGGTCGCGCTCGCCAGCGCCTTCCGGTCGATCTGGCGCTGGTCCTCCAGGGCGAAGAGCATCGTGCCGATGGTCTTCTTGTAGACCTGGATCGGCACGTGAAAGACGACGTCCGGGTCCTCCGCGAGGAGCCACGCGCGCGCCTGATCCGCCTCCCGCGCCTCGGTCCAGGGCCCCTTGAACCACGCGGCGCGCTGCGCCTCCAGCGCCGCGACCATCCACGCGTCCACGACGACGCCGCCGCCCTCGGGCGCGCCGTACTCGAAGTTGCCGCGCTCGTACCGCGCCGCGATCCGCGCGCCGCCGCCGTCGTTGCTGAGCACGACGCAGAGCCGCTGGGACGGGACGATCCAGCGCGCGCTCGAGCAGACCTCCTCCCAGAGCGACCGCAGATCCGCCTGGTTCGCAAGCTTGAGGAGGATCTCGTTCAGGACGCCGAGGATGATCCACCCGCCGCCGCCGGCCTCCTGGGGCTGGCCAGAGTCTGGCATCGCCATCAGCAATCGGCGTCGAGCGGGGGACCCGCGGCGTCGGTCCGTGGTTCTGGGCGCTGCGAGGAGGCCGCCGCCACGACGCTCCCCCGGGTCGCTTCCGCGCGGAGCCCCGCCTCGCCGATGCAAGCGACGGGATCAGGACCAGATCGAAATCTCGGCACGGTGCACACTCCTCGCGCTCGGCGCGCCGCATCCTACCGCGCAATCCGCCCGCGGTGGAGGGTCTCTCGCCCGGCGGCGGCGGGAAGGGCTGCCGCGCTCGCACGCCGCGGCGCGCTGGACGCCGCGCGCGGCCGCCCCGTGCTACCGGTAAGGGATGAAGATCAAGGCACGCGACGGCAAGGTCTATGAGGTCGCCCCCGCTCCGCCCGGAGGGAGCCACGAGGTGCGGCTCGACGGCAAGGTGGTCGGCTCGTTCGTGCTCCTGCCCGACGAGACGCAGGTCACCGTGAAGAGCAAGCCCGCCACCGACGCGCTCCTCGTGGACATCGCCGATCGGTTCGTGGCCGAGGGCGGCGCGCCCATGGGCATCGCCTGATCCCGCGCCTCCCGCCCCGCCGGGCGCCCGGACGTTGAAAGCCGTCGCGCCCGCGTGATATGCACGGCCGGTCTCCCGACGCGCTGTCGAACAAGGAGTTCACATGGCCGACCAAGAGCATGGAGAGCGTTGTCCGAAGTCGCCTCGCGGAGGTCACAAGTACGAGGACGTCATCCTCGCGGCGGACAACGGCAAGCTCTACTACCTGCGCCGCGAGGACTACATCCGGCCCGAGAACGAGCTGACCGCCGAGAACTGCGGCCACTGCTACGACCGCGCGATGGAGCTCCTCCGGCAGGGCGTCGCGCTGGGCTGGATCCGGCCTCGGCCCGGCAACCAGGCGTGCTACCTGGTCAACCTCGCGAGCCTGCGCAGGGTGACCCCGTTCGAGCCCCCGACGTGGAAAGAGGAGGGGCCGGATCCCATCCAGGACCTCCTGGCAGCCTCCGAGTGGGCCGACCAGGCGGCGACCCACGCCACGGCGGCCGCGCTGGCCCGCGAGCTCGGCGACCCCGGCGAGGCCGTGGCCGCGGCCACCCGCACGGTCGACGCCGCGGAGCAGAGCGTCAAGGACGCGAAGGCCGCCGTCAAGCACCTCGTCGCGGGCGACAAGGGCCAGTGAGCGCCGCGGGCCCCTCGGCGGAGCGGGCCGGCGCCCGCGCCGCGAAGGGGTTCCGGGAGGGCACCCACCGGCTCGTCCCGCCGGCCGACACGATCGCCCGCGTCGCGCCCCACCTGGCCGCGTTCGGCATCACCCGGGTGGCCGACGTCACCGGCCTCGACGTCATCGGCCTGCCGGTCGTCATGGTCTGCCGGCCCAACGCCGCCTCGCTCGCGGTCTCGCAGGGCAAGGGGCTCACGCTCGACGCGGCGCGGGCCTCCGGCCTCATGGAGTCGATCGAGTCGTACCACGCCGAGCACATCGACCTGCCGCTCCGGCTCGCGAGCTACCGGGATCTCGCCCGGACCGCCGCCGTCGTCGACGTCGCCGCGCTGCCGCGCCTGTCGGTCGGCGCCTCCCGCGAGCACCACCGGGTGCTCTGGATCGAGGGGCGCGATCTCCTCCGCGACGAGGCCGTGTGGGTCCCCTACGAGATGGTCCACACGAACTACACCCTGCCGCTGCCGGCGGGCAGCGGATCGTTCGTGATGAGCTCGAACGGCCTCGCCTCCGGCAACCACCTGCTCGAGGCGGTGAGCCACGGCATCTGCGAGGTCGTCGAGCGCGACGCCACCACGCTCTTCCGCGCCGGCGGCGAGGCCGAGATCCCCGGCTGCCGGCTCGACCTCGCCACGGTCGACGACCCCGGGTGCCGCCGCGTCCTCGACCTGTACGAGGCGGCCGGCGTCGCCGTCGGCGTCTGGGAGACCACGACCGACGTCGGCCTGCCCGCGTTCCTGTGCCTGATCGTCGATCGCGCGCCCGATCCGTTCCGCCGCCTCTACGCCACCGAGGGGATGGGCTGCCACCCGAGCCGGAGCGTCGCGCTGCAGCGGGCGCTCACCGAGGCGGCGCAGAGCCGGCTCACCTTCATCGCCGGCTCCCGCGACGACGGCGACCGCGATCGCTTCGAGCGGGCGCGCCACCCGGACGCCATCCAGCGCGCCCGCGAGCAGATCGCGGGCGTCCGCGGCCCGCTCCGCGATTTCCGCGACGTCCCGTCGCTCGAGGGCGAGACCTTCGAGGACGACGTCGCCCTGGAGCTCGCGTGCCTCCGGCGCGCCGGCGTCGAGCGCGCCGTCGTCGTCGACCTGAGCAAGCCCGGGCTCGGCGTCTCCGTCGTGCGGGTCATCCTCCCCGGCCTCGAGTCGATCGACGACGTGCCCGGCTTCGTCCCTGGGCCCCGCGCCCGGGCGCGCCTCTCCGAGCGCGCGGCGAGGAGCGCGGCCACCGCGTGAGCGTCATCGTCTTCACCGGCCCCACGCTCTCGGCCGCGGACGGCGCCGCGCTGCTCGACGGCGCCGTGTTCCTGCCGCCGGTCGCGCAGGGCGACGTGTACCGGGCCTCGCAGGAGAAGCCCTGGGCCATCGGGATCATCGACGGCTACTTCGAGCGCCTCCCCTCGGTCTGGCACAAGGAGATCCTCTGGGCGATGGCGCACGGGGTCCACGTCTTCGGCAGCGCCAGCATGGGCGCGCTGCGGGCCGCCGAGCTCCACCCGTTCGGCATGGCCGGCGTCGGCGCCGTGTTCGAGGCGTTCCGGAGCGGCGCGCTCACCGACGACGACGAGGTCGCGATCGCGCACGCCCCCGCCGAGGACGGCTACCGGCCGCTCTCCGACGCCATGGTGAACATCCGCGCCACGCTGGACGCGGCCGTCGCGGCGTCGGTCCTCCGGCAGGAGACCGCCGCCGCGCTCGTCGCGCTGGCCAAGCGCACGTTCTACGCGCAGCGCAGCTTCGCGCGGCTGCTCGCGGAGGGCGCCGCCGCGGGCGCGAGCCCCGAGGAGCTCGACGCCCTCCGCCGCTTCGTGCCGGACGGCCGCGTGGACCAGAAGCGGCGCGACGCCGTCGCGATGCTGGAGGCGATCGCGGCGCGGCGCGCGCGCGACGCCGGCCCGCTCCGGGTGGCGTACCATTTCGCCTACACCGACGTCTGGGACCAGGCGTGCCGGCGCGCCGGCCGCGGCAGCGTGGCCCCGGGGCAGGGCGCCCGCGCCGGCGCCGGCGGAGCGCCCGAGGCGCGCCCCGGCAGCGGCCCGGCCGGCGCGCGATCGCGGCGCGCCGAGGGCGCCGTGCAGCCGGAGCTCCTCCTCGACGAGCTCCGGCTCGAAGGCCCGCTGCCCTACGCGCACGCCGTGCACGGCGCCCTCGCGCGGGCGCTCGCCCTGAGCGAGGCGCGGCGCCACGGGGTCGAGGTCCCGGTCGAGCTGTTCGAGGAGATCCTCGCGCAGATCCGGCGGGAGCGGGGCCTGCTCACCTCGGAGAGCACGCGCGCGTGGCTCGCCGAGCAGGCGCTCGACGTCGAGGGCCTCACCCTGCTCGTCCAGCGGGAGGCGCGCCTGCGCTGGGCGCAGGCCGTGTTCGGGATCGAGGTGGAGCGCCTCCTCGTCGATCAGCTGCGCATGACGGGCCGCTACGCCGAGCTCGCCGCGCGGGCGCTCGAGAAGCAGGAGGTCCTCTCCGCGGCCGGCGTCGAGGCGCCCGCGCTCGAGGACCTCGGCCTCACGCGGCAGGCGCTCCTCGACTGGTACTTCGGCGAGGTCGCCGGCCGCCCCGTCCCGCCGCACCTCGACGGCTACGCGGCCTCGCTGGGGCTCGACGACCAGGACGAGCTGCTGCTCGTCCTCGCCCGCGAGCACGAGCACCGGCGGCGCGGGCGGCCGCCGGCCCGCGGGTGACGGGTCACGCGCTCTTCTGCCCGAGCGACCGCGCGGCGTACGCGCGGAGCGGCGTGAGCGCGATGGGCAGCGCCGCGAGGGTCGGGCGCATGTCGATGACCTTGCCCTCCACGCAGTGGAGCATCAGCGCGTCGAACGACTGCGCGAGCGGGTCGACGCCGCGCTGCGGGTCGCGGGCCGCGGCGCGGCGCGCCCGCAGGTCGGCCTCGTCGACGCGCTCCACGGCGAAGGCGCGGCCGGTCAGCGCCTCGAAGATCGCGATCACCTGGTTGTGGCTGAGCGCCTCCGGGCCGCCCAGCTCGAAGGAGCGGTTCAGCGCCGCCGGGTTGTCGATGGAGGCGATCGCCGCCGCGGCCACGTCGCCGAGCGAGATCCAGCTGATCGGGCCGTCTCCCGCGCCGTAGATGCGCGCCTTGGCGGCCTCCACGTCGAAGCCGAGCGCCGGGCTCAGCCAGATCTCCATGAAGTACGTCGGCTGCAGGATGGTGAAGGGCAGGCCGCTCGCCCGGAGCGCCCGCTCCACCTCGCGCTTCGCGTCCTGCAGCGGGAACTCGTCGGCGATCTCCGGGAAGGAGACGTAGACGAAGTGCGCGACCGAGGCCGCCTTCGCCGCGGCGATCAGCGCGATCGAGCCGTCGCGGTCGACGGACGCGATCGAGTCGCCCTCCTGCCGCGAGAGCGTCGAGCTGGCCGTCTCGATCACGACCCGGACCCCCTGGCACGCGCGATCGAGCGACGCGCGATCCTTCAGATCGCCGCGCGCGAGCTCGACCCCCATCTCGCGGAGCCGGGCCACCTTCGCGGGGTCCGAGCCCTCGCGGTAGAGCCCCCGCACCGCGCGCCCGGCCTCGCGGAGACGCCGGCAGATCTCCGTGCCCAGAACCCCTGTTGCCCCGACGATCAGGATCATCGCTCCTCCTCTCGCTCGCAGGCCCGCAGCATAGGACGAACGCCCGGGCAGCTGGCGCGCTCGCTGCGTCAGAGGTAGCCGTGATCGCGGGCGGCGGCGACGAGCGCCTCGAGCGCGGCCCGGCTCGCCTCGGGCGGCCCTCCGCCCCCGGCCGCGGCCACGGCCTGCTCGAGCCGCTCGTCGAGCGCGCCCGGGAAGCGGTGCTGCTTCACGTCCCGGAGCGCCGCGGCCTGCTCCGCGGCCGCGGCGAGGCGGCCCCGCTCGAGGTGCGCCGCGAGCAGCACGAGGCGCGCCGTCCACTCGAACGGGAACGGCGCCGGCAGCTCCGTCCAGAAGTGGAGGGCCGCGCCGGCGCGGCGCACGATCTCCTCCTCCGGCGCCCCCTCGGACCAGGCGCACCAGGCGAGGTTGGCCTCGGCGGCGCCCATGTAGTCGCGCATGTGCCCCGCGGTCGCGACCGCGAGGCTCCGCAGCGCCATGGCCCGCACCTCCGCGCGCTCCCGGCGCAGCCTGCGGATGATGGTCCTGTAGGTGAGCGCGCGCGACTGCACGATCACGTTGCCCATCCGCTCTGCGGCCTCGAGCGAGCTCACGAGGTACGCCTCGGCGGCGTCGAGCGCGCCGTGCCACAGGTGGACGAAGCCGCCCGAGAAGTGCGCGGGCGCGATGAGCTGCGGATCGCCCGTGGCCTCGCTGGCCGCGATGAACGAGCGGACGTGCCGCACGGTGAGCTCCGAGGCCTGGTACCGCTCGATGCGGATCTGCATGAGCATGAGGCCGTAGAAGAACTGCGCCTGCCGGACGGGCGCCGCGTACCGCTCGACCATCGGCTGGATCGCCTCGACCTGGGCCTTCAGCGCGTCGAGCTGGCCCATGAAGTAGTAGACCTCGAGCCGATCGATCTTGGCCTGCATCCACTCGTGCCACCACGCCTCGGAGCGGCTCTCGGTGGGCTCGTCGAGGCCGAGCGAGGCCTCGGCGTCGGCGTAGGCGGCGAGCGCCTGCGCGTGCTCCAGGTGCGTCTCCCAGGTCTTGCCGCGCTTCCTGTGCAGCCGGGCCCGGTCCACGCGCGCGGCCGGATCGAGCCGCGAGAGCGCCTCGACGTAGGCCCGCCGCGCGTCGTCCTGCTTGCCCGTGATCGCCAGCACGTCGCCGAGCCGCTCCTCGAGCGCCGCGCGCTCTGCGTCGCGCTGGACGTCCAGCGCGCCCGCCGCGCCCGACGTGCCTGCCGCGCCCGGGGCGCCCGCCGCGTCCGCGCGCCGGCCCACCTCGGCGATCGCCGCGCGGTAGAGCGCGATCGCGTCGCTGTTCGCGTAGACGGAGCGCGCGCGGTCGCCCGCCGCCGTCAGGTGCGCGATTGCCTTGTCGTGCACCCCGGCCCTCGAGAAGTGGTGCGCGAGCACCGGCGCGCGATCGGCGGCGTCCTCGGCGAGGGTCGCCTCGATCCGCTCGGCGGCCCGCCGGTGCAGCGCGCGCAGGCGCTCCTCCGGGATCTGCTTGTAGGCGATCTCGCGGATCTTGTCGTGGACGAAGCGGAGCCGCCCCTCGCCGGCCTCCTCGAAGATCTGGCGCATGCGGAGCTCCCGGAGCGCTTCCATCCACGCCTCCTCGTCGACGCCGGCCACGCCGAGGAGCAGCGCCCCGTCGAGCTCGCGGCCGAGCACCGCGGCGATCTGCGCGAGCTCCGCGCTGGCCGGGTGCAAGGCGCGCAGGCGCCGCGTGATCAGGCCCTCCAGCGAGCGCGGCATCGGCATCGCCATCGCCCGCTCGAGCGCCTCGGTCTGCCATGCGCCCGCGGCGTCGCGGGAGAGGAGCCCCGCGTCGATCGCCATGTGCAGGTACTCGGCGATGAAGAACGGGTTGCCGGCCGAGTGCCGGAACAGGAGCTCGTCGAAGTGCCTGGGCGACTCGGGCAGCGCGAGCATCTCGCGGGCCATGGCGCCGGCGCTCTCCTGGGTGAGCCGGCCGAGCTCCACGCTGAGGCTCTCCGGGGCGCGGGCGATGGCGTCGAGCTCGGGGCGCAGCTCGTCCATCCTGTAGGCGCCGAGGACGAGCACGCCCGCGGCCCTGAGGGCGCCGGCGGACAGCTCGGCCAAGAGGCCCAGCGACAGCTCGTCGGCCCACTGCAGGTCGTCGAGCAGGAGCAGGAGCGGCGCGGCCTCGGCCATGGCGAACAGCACCTCGCGCATGCACCGGAAGAGCCGCGCGCGCGCCGCCTGCGCGGGCAGCGGCGGCAGCGGCGGGCGCTCCTCGGCGTAGGGCAGGTCGGCGAGGCTCGCCTCGTAGGGCTCGAGCGCCTTGCCGCGGTCGCCGAAGATGCGCTCGGTCTCCGCGGTGCCGAGGGCGCGGCACCGATCGGCGGCCTCGATGAGGCACGACCGGAACAGGTGCAGCGGCGCGGCCTTGACGGCGCCGTCGTCCGTGCCGATCGCCACGCAGCGCCCGGTCATCACGGCGGCGCCGCGCATCTTGGCGTCGCGCGCGACCTCCATGATGAGCCGCGTCTTGCCGGCGCCGCTCTCGCCGCCGACGAGCACCTTGCCGCCGCGCCGGCGGTCGATGAGCGCGTCGATCTCCCGCCCGAGGCGGCGCACGATCGCGTCGCGCCCCGTCAGCTTGGGCCGGTACAGGTAAGGCGCGGGCCGCGGCGGCGGCACCGGATCGTGCGGGTCGGCGCCGAGCGCCTCGAGCGCTCGCGCCACGTCTTCCGCGTAGCCCAGCCGGTCGCGCGGCTCCTTCGCGAGCAGCCGCAGGACGAGCGCGTCGAGCTCCGGGGGGACGTGGGGCGCGCGGCTGGAGGGCGGCTGGGGCGCGGTCCTGAGGTGGTGCCTGCCGAGCTCGGACTCGGGGGTCGACGGGAACGGCGTGGAGCCGGTGAGGCACTGGTACAGGATGCAGCCGAGCGCGTAGAGGTCGGCGCGCGCGTCGGTGAGCTTCCCGAGGATCTGCTCGGGCGCCATGTACGCGAGCGTCCCCATGACCTCCCTGTCGACGGCGAGCTCCTCGCGGCCCTCGGCGCCGCCGAAGCTCCCGGCGATGCCGAGGTCGACGAGCACGGGCAGGTCGCCGTCGCGCAGGAAGACGTTCGCCGGCTTGAGATCGCGGTGGACGATCCCCTGGCCGTGCAGGTAGGCGAGGGGCGCGCAGAGGCGTCGGATCAGCGTGAGCATGTGGCGGATCGCCTCGCGCGGCGCGGCCGAGCGCGGGGCGGCGGCGCCGGGCCGCGTCGCGGGCGCGCTCAGCGGCGTGGTCTCGGCGGATCGCACCTCGTGCCAGATCTCCTGGATGCAGGTCTGGAGGGTCCGTCCTTCGAGGAGCTCCATGGCGTACCAGGGCAGCCCATCGGAGACGCCCTGATCCACGATCCGCACGACGCCGGGGTGGCGGAGGCGGCCGAGCGCGTAGATCTCGCGCCGGATGCTCGCGATGGTCAGCTCGCTCGCGCTGAAGATGGTCTTGATCGCCGCCGTCTGGCCGGTCTCTCCGTGCCTGCCGCGGTAGACGACGCCCATCCCGCCTTGCCCGAGCCTCCCGAGCAGCCGGTACGGACCGATGTGCGTGCTCGGCGCGGCCTTGGAGCTCGGCGGGGCGTGGCCGGCGAAGTGGGTCGCGTCGTCCGCGGCGGCGGGCGAGCGCGTCTCGGCGGCGACCGCGATGCGCACGCGGCGGAGGGTGCTCGGATCGACGGCGGCGCCGCTGCTGTGCTGGCGGCGCCCTTCACCCGGCGCGCTGGCGCGGCCTGCCGGCGTGGTGCCTGCCGGCGTGGTGTCCGGCACCCGCGGCGATGGGGGGGAGCGGACCCCCGTCTCCTCGTCTCCGCCGGGCGACGGTGGCTGCTGCTTGGGGTCGACCATGGCGTCAGGTCGGGGCGGACCCGTCGTGGGTCCCCCTCGGGGTGCCGCGCCGGGCGATGGTACACGAGAGCCGTCCGGTGTCGCCAGGCGTCGGCGCTGCGGTTTTCGTCCGACATCGTGATCCTGGCCCGCGTCGTTTCCGAGACAGCTCCGCATCTCTGTCCGGAACCCGTGAACGGACACGCTGCTCGAGTACAAGAGCCCTGCCCGATCGGCGTTTCGCCGCGGTGCTCTGCTGCGCCTGTGGGGTTACGGCGTGCAGCATCACGTGGCTCAGATCGACCGGCTGTCGAGCTATCGCGAGCTCACGCTGGTCCTCGTCGTCGCGAGCATTACGCGCACGTTGGTCCGGGAGCTCGATGAAATGGACTGGACGCTGGCGCGCCTGGGCGGAGGTTACGGCCGGATCGACGGCGCGGTGTACACGACCTATCTTGTCGTCACGGACGAGGTGGCGGAGGCCGAGCAGGATGACTTCTTGAGGATCTTCAGCCATCGCCCGGTGCTCGGCCCCGAGGCGCGGCAGTGGTTGCGGCAGTGGGTGAGGCCGGCGAAGGAGGGTACGATGCAAGACGTGGAGGAGATGGAAGGCGACGACGAGATGCTGCAGGAGCTGCTCGACTCGCTGCCGATCGAGCGGCGGCTGGCCGGGCTGACGCTGGAGCAGCGGCTGGCTGGGCTGCCGCCGGCGTATCAGCTGCTGGCGCTCTCCGACGAGGTGCTGCACGGCTTTCCGGACGAGTACCTGCGCTCGCTCCCGGCCGAGGTCCAGGACGCGATCCGGCGCCGGATCGGCCGGCCCTCGGCCTGATCGCTGCGCCCTGGAGAGCGCCGCTTCGGGCGCTCTCCACCGCCCGCCAGCGAGTGAGGCGCGCTGCGGCGCGCGGCGTGGTCGGCGCGGGCAGAACGCGACGCGGCGATCAGACCCCGGTGGCGCCGGACCACGCCGATGCACGTACACCGCGCGTGGCGTGCGGCTTGCTCTGTCGACCCCGCATGAAGCTCGGAACGTGCCTCACCCTCGCGACCGCGCTCGGCGTGCTGACGGCCGGCGGCCCCGCGAGCGCCTGCGACCCTGTGGATACCAGCGTCTCGGAGGGGTTCCTTCGCGCTGCCGCGCCGGGAGAGCCCGCCACGGTGCCACGCAATGTGGCGATCGTGATCTGGGGCGAGCTCCCGGAGCTCTCGCACCTGCTGGTCGAAGAGGCGACCGGCGCCGCCGTCGCCGGCGCTGGCTCCGACGTTCCGGTGGCCCCGCCGGGCTACAGCGTGATTCGCCCCGCCGAGACGCTGGCGCCTGACACCACGTACCGATTGCGCCTGAGGCCGTCCGTCGAGCGCCTCGTCCGGACATCGGATGTCGTCGATGGCACCCCGCCGAGCGCGCCGGTGCTGGCGGGCGGAGACGTCGAGTTCCACGCCAACGAGCCCGCGTGCGGTTACGGCAGCTGCCCGGACATGACCACGCTGACGTTCGATCTGGCCGCGCCCAGCGAGGACGATCACACGCCCGCCGAGGCGCTCGTCTACGCCGTGTACGTCGGCTTCAGCCCGGAGCAGGCGCTCACCAAGTCGCAGCCGGACGCGTGGCTGGAGGGCGATTCGATGTTCCTCTACGTGGACGAGGACCACGTGGGCCGCAACGTGTACATCGCGGTCTCGGCGATCGACGAGGCCGGCAACGAGAGCGAGCGCAGCGAGGTGCTCCAGGTCGAGCGCGAGGCGTCGGGCTGCGCGTTCTCGCGGAGCTCCACGCCGAAGGCGGGGCTCGCCCTGCTGCTCCTGGCCGCGCTCGCGCCGCTCCGGCGCGCGGGGCGGAGGGGAGAACGCGGTTCCGTGGCGCGCGACGGGCGATGAGCTCCACCGGCGCGCGGCACGGAGGGGGAGTGCCCGGAAAGGGAGCGTCCCGGGCCTCTCCTGCCCACGCGCCCTGATCCGGGCGGGCGCCATTCGCTGTCCAGCGCACTGCGACGGCTGTAAGCTCGCTGAAGCAGACTGCAGCTTTGCGCGCGCATGTCGAATCCGGTCCGTCTCTTCCTCTCCGCTGTCCCGAAGGACGCCGCGTTACGTGACGAGCTCGACGTCTGCCTGAAGCCCCACGAGCGCAGCGGGCGGATGGACGTCTGGCACGAGGGGCGGGTCGGCGCCGGAGAGGCGTCCGCGGTGGAGGCGCGGGGAAGAATCGAGGCGGCGGACATCGTGGTGCTGCTGGTGAGCCCTGATTTCCTCGCCTCGGATCGACATCATCACGAGGAGGCGGCGCGCGCGCTCGCCCGGAGCGCTGCGGGCGAGGTGGTGGTCGTGCCGGTGCCTGTCCGGCACTGCGACTGGAGCTGGACGGGTTTCGGTCGGCTGAAACCGCTGCCGGCGGGTGGGCGGCCCGTCAACGCCTGGCCGCATCGGGACGAGCCCTGGGCCGAGGTGACGCGCGGCCTGCTGGAGGTCGCCGGTCAGGCGGCGCGGCGTCGGGCGGCCGGCGGGGGCCCGCGTCCGGGGGCGGCGGGGCTGCCCGACGTCGGGCGGTGCATCGGCCGGGACGCGGAGGTGGAGGCGCTCGCCGCGGCGGTGTCGCGCGATCCTCCCGGGCGCGTGCTCCTCCTCGGCGCGGCGGGGATCGGCAAGAGCACCGTCAGCCGGGCGGTCCTGCACCGGCCCGAGGTCGTGGCCCGCTTCGGGGAGCGGCGCTTCTTCGTGGAGCTCGACGCCGCGCCGGACGCGGCGTCCGCGGCCGTGGCGCTGGCCGACGCGCTGCGCGTCGCGCCCGGACCCGATCTGCGGCAGCGGGCGCTGTCGTTCCTCGCCGCGGGGCCGGCGGTGCTCGCGCTGGACAACCTGGAGACGCCCTGGGATGGCGGCGACCAGGCCGGGACCGAGGCGCTGCTCGCGGAGCTCGTGGCGATGCCGCAGCTCGGCCTCGTGGCGTCGGTGCGGGGCGCGGGGCGGCCGGGGCGCGTGGCCTGGCGCGCGCCGGTCGAGCTCCGGCCGCTCGGACCGGCCGAGGCGGAGGAGATGTTCTGCGCGATCGCGGGCGAGGAGCACCGGGGCGAGCCGGCGCTCACCGAGCTCCTGTCGCTGCAGGAGGGCGTCCCGCTGGCGATCGATCTGCTCGCGAGCGCGGCGCAGGGCAACGATCTCGTCAACCTGAGGGCGGAGTGGGAGCTCAGCCGGGCGGCGGTGCTGGAGCGTGGGGGCGGGGCGCGCGACCGGCTCCGGAGCTGGAAGGCCTCGCTGGAGCTGTCGATCGGCGCGCGGCGGATGACCGCGGAAGCGCATCGACTGCTCGCGGTGCTGGCGGTGCTGCCGGACGGGATCGCGCAGCGGGACCTCCCCGCGATCCTACCGGATGCGGGGCCTGCAGCGGCGCGCGCGCTGGCGCAGCTCCGGCTGGCGTACTTCGAGGCCGGGCGGCTGAAGATGCTCTCGCCCGTGCGCGAGTACGTGAATGGGGCCTATCCGCCGGCTGCCGAGGATCTCGGGCGGGTGATGGAGCACTACGGTGAGCTCGCGCGCACGCTCGGGCCGCTGCCGGGGGGGCCCGGCGGCACCGAGGCGGCCGCGCGGCTCACACCGGAGACGGCGAACCTGGACGCGATGATCCGGCGGGGGCTCGCGGAGGCCGCCGCGGGGCGATGGATCGACGCGGCGGCGGCGTTGACCCGTTTCGCGCGGTTCTCGGGGCATGCGTCGCCGTTGCCCCTCGGCCGGGCGCTGGAGGTGGCGCGGCGCGCCGGAGACAGGCGACGAGAGGCGCTGTGTACCGAGAGCCTTGGAGGCATCGCGCTGAGACGTTCGCAGCACGCCGAGGCCACAGCGCGCTACGAGCAAGCGCTGCCGCTCTATCAGAAGGTGGGGGATGTGCTCGGCGAGGCCAGCTGCATCCGGCGCCTCGGAGACATCGCGCTGGCGCGTTCGCAGCACGCCGAGGCCGCAGCGCGCTACGAGCAAGCGCTGCCGCTCTATCAGAAGGTGGGGGATGTGCTCGGCGAGGCCAACTGCATCAAGAGCCTCGGAAACATCGCCCTGGCGCGTTCGCAGCACGCCCAAGCCACAGCGCGCTACGAGCAAGCGCTGCCGCTCTACCGGAGGGTGGGGGATGTGCTCGGCGAGGCCAACTGCATCAAGAGCCTCGGAGACATCGCGCTGAGACGCTCGCAGCACGCCGAGGCCACGGCGCGCTACGAGCAAGCGCTGCCGCTCTACCGGAGGGTGGGGGATGTGCTCGGCGAGGCCAACTGCATCCGGAGCGTCGGAAACATCGCGCTGAGACGCTCGCAGCACGCCGAGGCCACGGCGCGCTACGAGCAAGCGCTGCCGCTCTACCGGAAGGTGGGGGATGTGCTCGGCGAGGCCAATTGCATCAAGAGCCTCGGTAACATCGCTCTGAGACGCTCGCAGCACACCGAGGCCGCGGGCCGCTACGAGCAAGCGCTGCCGCTCTACCGGAAGGTGGGGGATGTGCTCGGCGAGGCCAATTGCATCAAGAGCCTCGGTAACATCGCTCTGAGACGCTCGCAGCACACCGAGGCCACGGCGCGCTACGAGCAAGCGCGGTCGCTCTACCGGAAGGTGGGGGCTGTGCTCGGCGAGGCCAACTGCCTCCAGAGCCTCGGAAACATCGCGCGAGCCTACGGCGATGCCGGCGCTGCCGGCGCTCTCTACCAGGAAGCCCTCGCGCTGTACCAGCGCATCCCGGAGCCTTACTCGATCGGCTGGACCCATCACCGCCTCGCTGGCATCGCCCCCGACTCCATGGCCCAGCGCCGGCACGTCGAGGCCGCGAGCGCCGCTTGGCGCAGCATCGATCGGATGGACCTGATCGCCCGCCTGGACGAGGACTTCGGCGCCTGACCCGCGTGACACCACCCCGTCCGGTTTGAGGCGCGCCGCCGACTCCTCGATGTGCTCGTCCCGACGCGCTCGAGGTCGCTCGACGCCGATGTGGCGGACCTGGGTCTAGGATGGGACGATCTCGGCGACGGCTACTGGCGGCGTTCCCCCCCCGAGCAACGGGTGGCGGGCCTGCCGCCCGAGCAGGTGCTCTCGGCATTCCCCCCCGAGCAACGGGTGGCGGGCCTGCCGCCCGAGCAGCGGGTGGCCGGGCTGCCGCCCGAGCAGGTGCTCCTTGCGTTGCCCGATGACGTGCTCCGAGCGCTCTCCGATTCCTACCTGGACACGCTCTCGGCGGAAACGAGGGCCGCCATCCGCGCGCGCGTCGGGCGGTAGCGCGCGCCGATCGGTGGCCTGGTCCGGACCACGCCAGACCCGACCCGCAGGTCGTGCCCGCCCGGTCCAGACCACCCCGCAACCGACCCGCACGTCGCGCCCGCCCGGTCCGAACCACCCCGCAGCCAACCCGCAGGTCGCGTCTGCCTGGTCCAGCCCAACGCTCAGCCGACCCGCACGTCGCGCCCGCCCGGTCCGGACCACCCCGCAGCCGACCCGCACGTCGCGCCCGCCCGGTCCGAACCACCCCCCGACCGACCCGCACGTCGCGCCTGCCCCGGTATGCCTACGGCCCCCCGGCCTCCCCGCCGGCATCCACCGGGCTCGCCTCCGCCGACCCCGGCTGCGCCTTGCCCGGCTCCCCGCTCGGCTCCGCCCCCGGCGCCTCGGGCGGCGCCTCCGCCGCCTTGCCCCGCGCCGCCGCAGGGCGCCAGTTCTCGATCGGCGCGAGCAGCTGCTGCGCGATCTCCGTCTTCCTCGGATCCCGCTTGCTGACCATCCCGGACACACGGACCACGTACGTCCGCAGCGCGTCCACGAGCTCGTCCAGGGCCGCGCGCACGTTCGTCACCTCGACCTCGGCGCCCTCCACGGGCGACGTGATCCCCAGCGCCGCGCCGTACGCCTCGTGCGCCTCGTAGAGCCGATCGAGGATCTTCCCCGCGCCGAGCCGCTTCAGCTGCCCCCCGAGCTCGTTGTCCTTGATCATCAGGATGCGCGTATTGCTCTCGGCCCACTCGAGCTTGTACGCGATCTGGGTGAACTTGAGCCCTCTCGGAAACAACGCGGCGCGCAGCGACGCCGCCGTCTCGGCCTCCGGCAGCCCGGGGATCTTCGACCAGCCGCCCAGCACGTCGTAGAGACCGCTCCAGATGGCGTCCACCGTGATATCGGCCGCCTTCGCGCGCGCCGTGTCCTCGGTCGGCTGGGAAGGCAGGCGCGTCGCGACCGCCTGGTTCAAGGTCGCGAGCGCCGACGTCAAATCCTCGTGCGCCTCCATCACCCCCTCGGGGACCCTCCGCGCCGCGCCCCTGTCGCCCAGCACGGCCTTCGCGGCGGTCAACACCTCCGTGCCCAGCGCCTGGGCGGACGGCGCGTCCAGCTTCGGTAGCTGGACCAGATCAACGGCGGTGAACGTTCGTCTCATGCCTCCCTCTTCTCCTGGCCATCTCCTGACCATCTGTGGGCGAACGTAAGCGCTCCCCCGTTGGTCACCGTATATCCCGACCACCCACCCCTCGCCAACGAGCCCACCCGTCGGAGCCATGCTCCGCAAGAAACCGTCAATGCCCCCGGAACCCTGAACGCGCGCCACGCCCACGCCGCGTTCACACCACGTTCAGCTGATCGCGACATCACCGCGAATCCGCGACGCAGCCGCCGTAGCCGCCGTAGCCGACGCAACCGCCATAGCCGCCGTAGCCGACGCAACCGCCGTAGCCGACGCAACCAACCCGGCGCCACCCAGGCACCGCGAGACCCGTTCCCACCCCCCGCGCCCGACGCGTGAACACGCTCGACCAAAAAGTCAGCAATGAGCGTTGTATACCGTGCAAAGGAGGAATATAAGGTGAATCATGCGATACATACGTACAAGCGCCGCGCGCGCTTGCCTCTCCCTCCTCGTGCTCGCTGCGCTCCCCGGGACGGCGTTCGGGGCGACGACCGCGATCACGTTCGTCATCAACCACGCCGATTGCGGCAACGCCGAGTTCTCGCTGTACCTGAACGGGGTCCTCCTCGACACGATCCCGAGCGAGAACGGGTGCGAATGCCGCACGGAGACGCTCCAGAGGGCGTTCACCGAACCCGAGGTGCTGGCCCTCTACGACCCGAACACCTGCAACGATGTCCGGGTCGATATCGACAAAGGCGAGGGCTTGCTCCTCGGCTTCGCGCGCATTCACGTCAATTCGACCGAAGGCTCATCGTACCTGTGCCTGTACGACGCGGAGCGCGGCCCGACCCCGTGCGCGGATCGCGACGTCTGCGACGGCTACAGCGTCGGGCTGACGTCGCTCGGAAGCCAGGACAGGGACGGCATCGCGCCAGGCCTGGGCAGGGGCTGCGACAACTGCCCCGTCACGCACAACCCGGATCAGGCCGACGAGGACGCCGACGGCATCGGCGACGCCTGCGACCCCTGTCCGCGCGGCGACCGCGACCGCGACGCCGTCTGCGACGCGGCCGACAACTGCGCCTCCGCCGCCAACCCGAGCCAGACCGACAGCGACGCCGACGGGATCGGCGACGCCTGCGACAACTGTCCCGCCGCCGCCAATCCAGACCAGGCCGACAGCGACGCCGACGGACACGGGGACGCGTGCGCGCACGCCTGCGTCACCCTGCAGCGAGGCACCTTCGGCGAGGTCGCGGACGCCGATGTCTGGGAAGCGTTCCCCAACTACAGCGACGGCCACGTCCCCTACAACGCCTCGGGCAAAGCCCACGGCTTCCGCAAGCAAGCGCTCTACCGGTTCGGGCTCGACAGCATCCCCGCCGGCGCCACCGTCACGTCCGCCGATTTCGGCGTGGCCGCCTACGGCCCCGGCGACGAGATCGTCCGCATCCATCGCATCACCGCGCCCTGGAGCGAGGACGCCGTCACCTGGAACAACTTCGCCGCGAGCTACGACGCGGACGTCGAGGCCGAGCTCACCTGGATCGGACCCTACGATATGAGCGCCGACCTGACCGGCCTCGTCCAGGCGTGGGTCGACGGCACGGCGCCGAACCACGGCTTCCTCGTCGAGGAGGATCCGATCGGGCGCACGTCGTACCGCTCGAGCGACCACCCCCTCCAGGAGGACCGCCCCTGGCTCGAGGTCTGCTATTTCGCGCGCTGATCCGCGCCGCGCGGCCGCTCCCCCGCGTCCTCCTCCGCGGGGTAGGGCCTGCCGAGCGCGGCGGGGGGCGTCGCGTCGAACGCGCGCAGGAGCGGCCGGCGCGCCGCGTCGGGCAAGAGCGCGCCGAGGCGGGAAAGGAGCCCGCTCGAGGTGAGCCCCAGGACGACGATCATCAGCGCGAACGGCGCCACGCTGAAGACCTGCGTCGGCACCGAAGGCAGCGCGCTCTGGCCGAGGCTCGCCGTCGACGAGAGCACGCCGAACAGGCACGCGCCGAGCGCCGCCCGCACCGGATGAAAGCCGCCGAAGATGACGATCGCCAGCGCGATCCAGCCGTAGCCGGCCGTGTGGCGGTGGCTCCAGCCCGCCTTGAAATCGAGCGAGTACGCCGCGCCGCCGATCCCCACGAGCGCCCCGCCGACGAGCGTCGCCGCGGCGCGCACCCAGGCCACGCGCGCCCCGCGGGCGTGCGCCGCCGCGGGCTGCTCGCCCACGGCCCGGACCAGGAGCCCCGCGCGCGTGCGGTACAGGAACACCCAGGCGCAGGCGACGAGCAGGTAGCTCGCGTACACCACCGGATCGCTCCGGAAGAACAGCGGGCCGAGGATCGGCACGTCCCCGAGCACCGGGATCGCGAGCGCCGGGACCGTCGGACCGGGCACCCGCACGAACGGGCCGCCGAGCACCGACGAGAGATCCGCGCAGAGCATCGCCAGCACGAAGCCGATCGCGATCTGCGAGCGGCGCAGGAAGATCCCGCCGATCGCCACGACCAGCGCGACGAGCGCGCCGGTCGCGGCCGCGGCGGCGAAGCCGGCGAGGACGCTCCCGGTCGAGAGCGCGGCCGCGAAGCCCACCATCGCCGAGAGCATCATCGAGCCCTCCGCCGAGAGGTTGATGACCCCGGCCCGCTCGGCGATCGTCTCGCCGACCGCCGCGATCACGAGCGGCGTCGAGGCCGCGAGCGCGGTCGCGAGGAGCGAGAGGAGCTCGCCGCCGCCCTCGTCCATCAGGCCTCCTCCGGCCGGCCGCCGCCGCGCGCCCCGCGCGCGCTCCAGGGCGACAGCAGCGCGAACAGGACGAGCGCGCCCTGGAGCACGCCCGCGAGCGAGGACTCCAGGCCGAGCGTCATCGGGAGCTTCAGGCTGCCGACGTTGAGCGCGCTGAAGAACAGGGCGATCGGCGCGACGAGCGCCGCGCGCCGGCCCGCGAGCAGCACCACGAGCAGCGCGAGGAAGCCGAGGTTGCTCGAGACGTTCGGGAGGAGCCGGTGGAACGTGCCGAGCACCTGCAGCGCGCCGGCGACGCCGGCGAGCGCGCCCGAGATCGCGAACGCGGCGAGCATCTCCCGCGCCGCCGGGACGCCGAGCACCGCCGCGGCCTCCGGGCTCAGCCCCACCGCCCGCAGCCGGAGCCCGAAGTGGGTCCGCCCGAGCACCACCGCCGCGCCGACGAGCGCGAGCGCCGCGAGCAGGAGCGCGGCCGGGCTCAGGTCGGTGCCGCCCAGCGTGGAGAGCCAGAGCGCGCCGTCGAGCGGCTCGGTGCCGGCCATCGACGCGACGCCAGGCCGCTTCCACGGCCCGAAGACGAGGTAGAGGACCGCCCCCTGGGCGACGAAGTTCATGCCGAGGCCCGCGAAGATCTCGCTCACCCGGGCGCGCGTGTGCAGCGCGCCCGTGAGCGCGCCCCAGAGCACCCCGCCGAGCGCGCCCGCGGCGATCGCGAGCGCGACGGCGAGCCCGGCGGGGAGGCCCGGCCAGAGCGCGCGCGCGGCGCCGGTGGCGCAGACGGCGCCGATGACGAGCTGCCCCTCGACCCCGAGGTGGTACAGGCCGGCGCGGAACGTGAACAGGAGGCCGCTGCCGCAGAGGAGCAGCGGCGCCAGGGTGGCGAGCACCCGCGCGGCCTGATCCGCCGTGCCGAACGCGCCGTCCCACAGGCCCGCGGCCACCGCCGCGGGCGAGGCGCCCAGGAGCGCGCACAGCCCCGCGACGAGCGCGAGCGAGAGGGCGAGCGGCGCGAGCGGCGAAAGGCGGGCGGCGACCTCGCCCGGCCACGCCGGCCGCGCGCCGGGGCCGGATCCGCCGGGCGGCGCGGGGCCGGATCCGCCGGGCGGCGCGGGGCCAGCTCCGCCGGGCGGCACGGGGCCGGCTCCGCCGGGCGGCGCGGGGCTCACGGCGGGCGGCGCGGGGCTCACGGCGGGCGGCGCGGGGCTCATGGCTCGACCCCCGCGGGCGCGGCCGGGGCGGGCTCGTCGAGCTCGCCGCCGATCATCCGGCCGAGCCGGTCCAGGGTGAGCTCGGCCGCGGCGACGGGCCGCGAGACGCGCCCGCCGCTGAAGACGAGGATCCGGTCGCTGTAGCGCATGAGCTCGTCGAGCTCGGACGACGCGAACACGAGCGCCGTCCCGGCCCGGCACCGCGCGAGGAGCTGCTCCCAGACCCACCGCGCCGACGCGAGGTCGAGCCCCCGGGTCGGCTGCTCCAGGAGCAGCAGCGCGAGGCCCTCGGGGAGGAGCGCGAGCTGGGTGCGCTGCTGGTTGCCGCCGGAGAGCGCCTCGACGCGGGTCTCGGGCCGCCCGCGGATCCGGAACGCCTCGATGACCCGCTCGGCGGCGCGGCGGATCTCCCGCGGGCGGAGGAACACCCCCGGCCGGGGCGCGCGCAGGGCGACGTGCTCCTCGAGGGAGAGGCCCGCGATGAGGCCCTCCCGCCGGCGATCCGCGGGCAGGTAGCCCACGCCGGCGCGCAGGAAGGCCGGGTAAGGACGGCCGGTCAGGTCGGCCCCGCCGATCGCGACGCGGCCCTGCCGCACCCGGAGCAGCCCGGCGCAGGCGCGCAGCAGGAGGCGCTGGCCGCTCCCCTCGAGGCCCGCGAGCCCGAGCACCTCGCCGCGGCGCACGGCGAGGCGGGGGAGGCGCAGGTCGAGGCGGTGATCGCCGACGCCGACGTCGTCGAGGGCGAGCGCGACCCCGTCGCCGGCCGTCGGGAGCCGCTCCGGGGGCGCGAGCGCCTCGCCGAACATCAGCGCGACGAGGCGCTCGGCGCCGGCCGGCATCTCCGCCTCGCCGGCCACCTTGCCGTGCCGCAGCACGGTCACGCGGTCGCAGAGCGCCTCGACGTCCGAGAGCTTGTGCGAGACGAGCACGATCGCCTTGCCGTCCTGCTTGAGCCGCCGGAGCGCGGAGAAGAGGGCGTCCTGCTGCGCGCCGGAGATCCCCGTCGTCGGCTCGTCCAGGAGGAGCGCGCGGACGCCCAGCGCGAGGAGCCGCAGGAGCTCGAGCTGCTGGCGCTCCCCGAGGGTGAGCCGCCCGACCTGCTCGTCCGGGTCGACGGAGAAGCCGAACCGCGCCGCGAGCGCGAGCAGCTCCTCGCGCGCCGCGCGGCGGGGGAGGAAGACGCCCGCGGCGCGGCGCGAGGGCGGCGCGGGGGCGGGCGCGCCGCCCTCGTGCCGCGCCGCCGCCGCGGCGCGGGGGCGGGCGACGAGGAAGCTCTCCAGGACGGTGAGGGGAGGGAAGTCGAGCGGCTCCTGGTGGAGCACGCCGACGCCGGCGGCGAGGGCGTCGGCCGGGCTGGCGAGCGCCACCGGACGGCCGTCGAAGAGCAGCCGGCCGGCGTCCGGGCGGAGGAGCCCGCCGAGGATGCGGAGCAGCGTGCTCTTGCCGGCGCCGTTCTCGCCGAGCAGGCCGTGGACGGCGCCCGCCCGGATCGTCAGCGACACGTCGTCGTTGGCCCTGACCGGGCCGAACCGCTTGGCGACGCGCTCGATCTCGATCCGCATGGAGCACCGCCCCGAGGCGGCTACTTGCTCGGCCCGGTGATCCCCTGGACCAGCTGCGGCAGATACCAGATCTGCTGGGGCGTCGCGGTCTCGCCGTCCTTCAAGAAATCGGTGCCGTCCTGGAACTTGAGCGGCCCCTTCCAGAGGTCGAGCCCGTTGGCGAGCGTCAGGACGAACGCGCCGAGCTGCGCCTTGCGCTCGCCCAGCGCGTTGCCCGGCAGGAAGCCGACGACCGAGGCGTCGCCGTTGAGATCGCGGAAGTCCGGCCCTTCCCAGACGAACTCGCTCGCGTACTTGCCCGCCCGCGCCTTCTCGATGGCGTCGCGGTAGAGCGGCGCCCAGTTGTAGTAGGCGACGCCGAGGCAGATGTCCGGCGCCAGGTCGCAGCCGGCCTTGTGGTCGTAATGGACGTACTTGACCTTCTTGCCGGCGCCGCTCGCCTTCTTGGCCTGCAGCGCGGCCTCGGGCGTGTCGAGCCCGGTCAGGAGCACGTCGAAGCCGCTGCTGTAGAAGTCGTCGGCCACCTTGGTGGGGTCGAGGGTGACGCCCGGGATGTTGAACCAGAAGCCGATCCACGCGACCTTGAAGGTGAGCTCCTCCGGCTTCTTCTTCTGGTACTTCTCCCAGCAGTAGCGCGCGCCGAGGTACGCCGCGGTGACGAGCCGGCGGGTCTCGTCGTTCACGAGCGGGCCGAGATACCCGATCTTGCCGGTCTCGGTGCCGAGCGCGGCGGCGCACCCGGAGATGTGCTTGGCCGTCTCGATGCGGCCCATGATGTTGCCCAGGTTGGGCTGGGGCTTGTGGTTCTTGCCGTCCTTCCACGCGTAATCGCCGGAGACGTGGAGGACGGTGACCTGCGGGTGCTTGCGCGCGGTCTCGAGGGCGTCGTCCTTGTAATCGTCGGAGTTGTAGACGACGAGCTTGGCGCCGCGGGAGATGAGGTCGTCCGCGACCTGGGAGCCCTTCACGTTGGGGCGATCGGCCGGGTTCACCTTGTCGACGTACTCGAAGCTGACGTCCGGCATCTTGCCGAGGACCGCCCGGATGCCGTCGTAATGGGCCTGGTTCCACCCCTTGTCGTTGTAGGGGCCGACCAGGATCATGCCCACCTTGTATTGAGCGGTCGGCGCGGCGGCCGACGCGCTCGCCGCGGCGGCGGTCGGCGCGGCGGCGGTCTTCTCCGCGGGCGGGCTCGTGCTCGTCGACGAGCTCTGGCACGCGCCGGCGAGCAGCGACAGCGCGATGGCGACGGCAGAGCGGGGGGCCGCGAATGCCGCGGGCGACTTCGGCGTGCGGGGGATCACCCGATCCATCGTGGGCGGGATTGCCGCAGGGTGTCAAGGACCTGCGGCGGTGTCGGCGGGTCGCGCCACCGGAGCGTGCGGCGCGCGGGGCGGAGGGGCCGTCGCTGGCGGCGGATCACCGGGGGATCTCGATCACGTCCTCGCAGGTGAAGTCGACCCCGAGGGCCGCCTTCGGGTCCGCCTGGATCGTGGCGCAGGTGCTGTCGCAGAGCACGATCTGCGTCGGGTTCTCGGGGCTGTTGTAGCGCCAGGCGTTCTCGGCCGCGCACTCCTGATCGTACGCGAGCGCGGTCGGGTCGCCGTCGCCGCTCGTGTACGTGACGCGGACCTTCTGCGCGTCGAAGGTCCTCCCGTCGGGCGCGCGCGGTATCTCGACCGTGCAGGAGACCGCCGCGCCGCGGATCGCGTCGATGGCGGCCTTGAAGGCGGCCGAGGTCGCCGCGGGGTTGCCGGTGTCGATCAGGTAGGCGTGGTCGGTGCCGCCCGCCACGGCGACGTCGTCCATGTCCTCGACGGTCTCCGGCGCGCCCTGGATGGGCGGGTTGGCGACCCCGATGACGTACGTGGGGATGTTGTTCGAGAGCGCGCTCGAGGCCTCGTCCGCCACGAGCGAGATCTGGTTGTAGCGCGAGCCGCAACCTTGCGGATATCCGTCTGTCACCAGGACAATCGCGTATTTCCCGGGCGTGGTCTCCCGCTGCGCCTCGACGTACGAGATCGTCCCTTGCATCACGAACAGCGTGGGCGTGCCGCCGCGCCAGTCGCTCTCGGTCTCGGGCGTGATGGCGTCGATCGCCTCGGCGAAGGCGGGCGAGGGCAGCGGCGTCATCGGCACCTCCGGCGTCGTGTAGGTGTCCGCGTCGCACTTCGTGTCGGTGTCGCCCTCGCTCGGGAAGAACCGGAGCGAGGCGTTGAGCCCCTCGGACAGGGGGTCGGAGAAGAACTGCTTCGTCGCCGCGACGACGGGATCCCACTTGAGCGACTTGTCGTGCCAGGGGTCGTCGCCCATGCCCATGCTGCCGGACACGTCGAACGCGAAGGCCAGGTAGACGGGCTCGAGATCGGCCTTGGCCGTCTCGGTGGCGCACGCGCCGCCTTCACCGCCCGTGCCGCCGCCGCCCGGGCCGCCGGGGCCCGGGCCACCCGGGCCGATATCGGGCCCCAAGCCCGTGCCGCCTTCGCCCATGCCGCCGCTGGAGCCCGTGGTCGCGCTGCCAGTTCCGGGGCCGGACTGCGAGCTCCCGCCGCTGTCCCCGGCGCCGTTGCTCCCACATGCGACACCGATCGCACCCACTGTCAGCAACACAATGGTCTTCGTGGGCAATTTCATGAGCTGGATCCTCCATGAGCGCGGTCCGGGCGCAGGGTAATGCGCGGAGCCGTCGATGGTGCGTGACACATTCAAGGCAAACGCGGCCGCGAAGCTCGCTTCGAGATCCCGCGGTCCATACAGCATAGCTGACGGAGCTACCTGCCGGCCGACGTCTGACCGCGAAATGATGCTTCACGGCATTGAGGTGCGGCCATGGGACCACCGCGGCACCGCATTCCTTGGATGGTGGTCGCGTGTCTCACGCGCGCAGCTGCGCGGCGCCGGGGTGCGGGGGTGAGGGCCCGGAGCGCCGCGTTCTCGCGTGCGGCCGCGCGGCGCTGCCGGGTCAATGCACCTGGAGCGCGAGCTTGCCGAGGTGGTGACGGCCGAGGGCGAGGTGGGCTTCGGCGGCCTGGGCCAGGGGGAATCGGCGGGCGATCTCGACGTGGAAGGGGCCGGACGCGACAAGGCGGTTCAGCCGTTCGATGAGGTCGGCGTCCGGCTCGCCGTTGTAGCTGGCGAGCTGGACGGCCGGGCGGGCCTCCGGCGCGGGCTGGACGCCGTTCGGGTAGGCGGCGCGCCCGCCGTCGCGCAAGGCGAGCAGCGCTCGCTGAGCGGCCTCGCCGCCGGCGACGAGCAGGGCGGCATCGAGCCCGTCGGGCGCGAACGCGCGGGCGGCGGCCAGCACATCGCCCTTGCGCCCGTCGACGGCGGCGTCGGCGCCCAGCCGCTCGACCAGCGCCACGCCGTCGTCGCCCGAGGCGACCGCGAGCACCCGGGCGCCCATCCGTTTGGCGAGCTGTACGGCCGTGTGCCCGACGCCGCCGCTGGCGCCGAAGATCACCACCGATTCGCCCTGCTTCAGCCGCAGCGTGTCGTCCAGGCCGCGCAGCGCGGTGGTGGCGACGCCGCCCATCACGGCCGCCTGCTCGAGCGTGAGCGCGCCAGGGATCGAGGAGACGAGATCGGCGCGCACGGCGGCGTACTCTGCATAGAACCCGCCCTTGGGGTTGAGGAAGCCGAGCGCGTAGACGCGGTCGCCCGGGCGGAAGCGGCGGACGTGCTCGCCCACCGCGACGACGGTGCCCGCGCCCTCGGAGCCGAGCACGTACGGAAACCGGGGCGGCTGCCCGAGCATCTCGGCGTAACCGCCTTCGCGCTCGAAGGGGTCCCATTCGCCGACGCCGGCGACCTCGACGCGAATGAGGACCTCGGCCGGGCCGAGGGTAGGGACAGGGACCGTTCGAAGGGCGAGCGTGTCGGGACCGCCGAAATGGTCGATCGCGATCGCCCGCATCGTGCTGGGTGTCGATTGTTCCATGGGTGACCTCCTGGAAGGTGATTCATGGGAAGAGGACCGCAAGGGCGCAAGGGACGCAGGGGGAGGAGAAGAATTTAACTCCACCTCTGTCCCCTTGTGCTCCTTGCGCCTTTGCGGTCTCTCCTATTGCTGCATGCCGTGCTCTCAGGACACCGCCGCCTCGGCGGCGGCCGGGGGCGCCTCGACGGCGGCGCGCGCGGGGCGGAGCGGGTGCGTCTCGACGCGCCAGATGCCCTCGTCGGTCAGCCGGACCGCCGCGAACCGGGCGACGCCGTCGAGGTGGCCGTCCGTCTCGTGCCCCAGCGTCGACGAGGGGTGCGCGTAGACGCTGACGCGACCGCCGCTCTTCGAGCGGTAATGGCCGAAGAACGCGAGGTGCTTGTGCCCGTGCAGCACGAGCGCGCTGTTCTTCTTCGGGTTCTTCTGCTGGTACGCCGCGAGGATCTCGAGCAGGCGCGGGCCATCCATCGCGATCATGAACGTGTCGTTGAGCGAGATCGGCCCCGCGAGGCGCGCCACGTGGTGGTGCAGGAGCACGATGACCGGGCCGGAGCCCCGCCGGAGCGCGCGGGCCAGGCGCCGGAGCTGACCGCCGCCGATCTGCCCGATCGCGTTCGACCCCACGAACCGCGAGCGGTAACGGTTCGAGTTGAGCCCGAAGATCCGGATTCCCCCCTCGAGATCGAGCCGCCGGGGATACAGGCCCGCGATCGCGCGCAGCCGGCGCCGCGCCCGCTTGCGGGCGGGGATGTGCAGGCGGGGCTGGAAGGGGCCGCGCTCCACCCGGGTGAGCACCTCGATGAAGCGCTGCTCGCGCTCGGCCCGCTTCTTGAGGTACGGGTCCGGCGACGTGCCGACGTTGATGGCGATATCGTGGTTGCCAGGCACCATGAGCACCTGCGACGACGCCGGGATGCCGGAGAGCGCCGCCTCGAGCTCGGCCCACTGCGCCTCTTCCCCGAGATCGGTCATGTCGCCCGTCAGCGCGACGAGCGGCGGCTTCATGGCCGCGATCTCCGCGACGAGCCGCCGGAGACGGCCGGTCAGCTCGGCGGTGTCGGGGCGCGCGACCCCCTCGGGCCACGCGGCCGAGCCCTCCTCGATCTCGTACGGCTCGCGGCCGCCCGCGGTGATGTGCAGATCGGAGAGCTGGCAGAGCACGAGCCGCCCGCCGGGGATCGCGTCCCCAGGGTCGGGGAACAGCGTCGCCGCGCCGCCATACCGCAGGATCACCCGGGTCGCCTCGCCCAGGGCGAACGCGAGCCAGGCATACAGCGAGAGCCCGAGCGCGAGCAGCGCGAGCGCGATGCAGCCGGCGAGGACGAACGCCGCGCCGCCGCCGAAAGAGAGCCTGCCGCCCGCAGGGAACCACGCGAGATGGGGACCGAGGGACGAGAGGATCGATCCGTCCAGCCACGCGGTGAGCCAGCTCGGGACCCCGATCTCGAGGAGATGCGCGATGAACCCGCCGGCGAGGCAGACCGCGGCGAGGACGAGGAACAGCAGGATCAGGCGATCGCGGACGACGTCGATGACGTCGACGACCTCGCCGAGCCTGCCCCGGAACGACGAGCGGAAATAGCGGCTCCCGTAGGAGACCTTCTTCCACGTCTCCGGCCGCCACACGCGGCCGCGGCTCGCGATGCGCGAGACGACCACGGCGGGGGCGACGATCAGCGCGGACAGGACGAGCACCGGCAGGAGCGCCAGGTAGAGAATTCGTAGGGCCGCCCTTCGCACGATGCCTCATTTGACGTGCCCCGGGCAGGACCGTCAAGCAGCCGCTCGGGTGGGGAGGCGGCGGCGCGCGCCCTGAAAGTTGCCGAAATTGATGGATGTCCGTAGCAGTAAGCGCGAGCCGTCCCACCGATGTCCTGCCCCGAGACGCCGCACGACCCGGCCTCCGCGCCGCGACCGTCCGCGCCGAGCGATCCGCCGCCGGCGCTCTCGACAGGCCCGCGCGCCGCGCCTGCGCCGAGCGCGCCGGGGCGCCGGCGCGGATCGATCGCGGCGCTCGCCGCCGCGGGCGCGCTCGGCGCGGGCGCGCTCGGCGCGGCCGCCGCCGTGGGGGCCGCGGCGCACGCGAACGCGCCCGCGGCGCGGGCCGCGGCGCCGCTCATCGCGGGCGCGCTGCAGGAGCGCGCGCTCGCCGCGTCGGCCGCGCCGCCGGAGCGCGCGGCGCCCGGCGGGGACGAGGAGGACGAGGAGGACGTCGAGCCGGACACGCTGGAGGAGCAGCGCCTCCGGCTCTTCGCGCGGATGCGGGGCGAGCTCGCGCTCTCCGACGAGGCGATGCGGGAGGTCGAGGCGATCTTCGCGGCGTCGCCGGTGCTCGGGCAGGGCAACCCCGCGCTCTCGCGTCACCCGATGTCGCGATCCGAGTGCCGCCGCGCCCGGGAGCTCGCGGGCGTCGCGCCGGCGCGCGAGCCGGCCTGCGGCGCGCCGGGGATGGTGCCGCTCTTCGATCCCACGCGCGGGCAGACCGCGGAGAGCGCGCCGGTCTGCATCGATCAGCTCGAGTTCCCGAACATCCCCTGCGAGTATCCGGTCGTGCACGTCCGGGCGCGCGAAGCGGCGCTCCTCTGCAGGGCGATCGGGAAACGGATCTGCGATGCGCACGAGTGGGAAGGGGCGTGCGCCGGCGCCCTGAGGGAGCCCGACGTCGAGTACGAGTGGGAGAGGCCCCGGGACGAGGCGAGCTGGCACCACAACCTCCTTCGCGAGAAGGTGTGGAGCTACGGTCCCGAGAAGAACCACGCGCTCTGCGGGACGGGGAGCGCCCGCACGCCGGGCTGCCCGGGCGGCGGGTGGGACCGCTGCGGCTCCAACACGTATCCGGCCGGCGCCTTCCCCGCGTGCCGGAGCCGCCTCGGGGTCTTCGATCTGCACGGCAACGTCGCCGAGCACATGAGCCTGCCCATCCTGCCCGACGAGCTCGCGCGGCGCGGCGACCGGGGCTTCACCGAGATGAAGGGCAGCTGGTTCGCGTTCTCGTCGATGGAGGTCCACGCCGACGACTGCCGGTGGCGCGCGCCCGACTGGCACGGAACGCGGCTCATGAGCAAGGGCAGCCACGCGAACTACCACCTGGGTTTCCGCTGCTGCAAGGACATCGCGCCGAGAGCGGCCCCGAGCGGATCGACCGCCGCGGCGCCGGGGACGGCCGAGGGCGAGGGAGCGGAGGTGGCTGGAGTGAAGAAGCGACGAGGCGGAGGGGCGGCGATCAGGCCTTGAACGCGTCGTAACGGCCGGCGCGCGGCGCGACGCGCGCCTCGAGGGCGGCCCGCTCGGCGGGCGGCATGGGGAAGGGCAGGGACCTCGCGCCGAGGTTCTCGCGCACCTCGGCGATCGAGGAGCAGCCGATGATCACCGTGTCGGCGTGGCTCGCCGCATAGCGGATGAGCTCGCTCGGGCTCGCGGCGCGATCCTGGAGCAGGCGGCCAGCGGCCATGATCTTCATGCCGATGACGCCGACGCCGCGCCGCCGCGCCTCCTCGACCACCGTCGTCAGGAACGGGAGCCGCGCCGGATCGGCGGGGTTGATCGCGCAAAGCACGGTGTCGACCGGATAGCGCCGCATCGCCTCGACGAGGATCTGCGGGTCGTGGTGCCCGGTGATCCCCACGTGGCGCACGCGGCCGTCCGCCCTGGCCTGCTCCACGGCCTCGATCGCGCCCCCCTTGCCGAAGATGGCGTCGAGCTCGTCCAGCTCGCGCAGATCGTGCAACTGCCACAGATCGAGGTGGTCAGTCCCGAGGCGGCGCAGGCTGTCGTCGAGCAGCCTGAGCGCGCCGTCGCGATCGCGCGCGTGCGTCTTGGAGGCGAGGAAGACCTGCTCGCGCGCCCTCGGCCCGGCGGCGCGGAAGGCCTCACCATAGTAGTCCTGGCTCTGCTGATATGCAGGCGCGGTGTCGCAGTACCTGACCCCGAGGCGCAGCGCCTCCAGGATCACCGGCACCGCCTCGCGATGCCGGCCGGTGGTCCGGAGGATCCCCTCTCCGCCGAGCGACACCGCCTCCACCTGCACGCCGGTCCGCCCGAGCGTGCGGGGCGGCGCCGCCGCGGCGCCTCGCGAGGCCGCAGGCGCCGCGGACGGCGCGCCTCCGGCGGCGATGGCCGCGGCGGTCGTGGCGGCCGCGGGCAACGACCCGCGGCGACTCGCGTCGGCCCCTTCCGTCTCGCTCGGCTCGTTGCTCATGCGTCCTCCGGAGAAACGTTCTACCAACCCGCTGTCCGCACGTAAACGGCCGTCCGGATCCCCGCAACGCAGGTTCGCTCACATGAGCCCACCTGCACGCATCTGGTGGTCTGTCGACGCAGGGTTGCTCTGGCGCGGCGGACTCGAGCGCGCACGGCGGAGCTGCGGAGTTCGAGCGCCCACCGTGGAGCCGCGGTGACGGAGGCGGATGGTTACGGCCCGAGTCGATCGATTCGCGCCCTGTCTTCGTTGGTCACAAACGGCGCATCCTGAGCAGGTGAGGCGCAGGGGCCGGGGACTCCGCTGCGGCGCGGGCTGTTTCTGGCCGGGTCAGACGATCGGCCCGCGGGGCGGCGCGCGCCGGCCGCCCGCGCGCCGCCGGAGCTGCGCCGCGCCTCTCGTTCACGACGGCCGCGGCGCGGGCGGGAGCGCACGTGATCTGCTCGAACGCGCGCGATAGCGCGGTTTGCGCGCCGCGCGAGCGACGACCGCTGAAGCGGGGAGTTCGTCATCTCCAGCGGACGCGCGCGGCGCGCGCGCGATAGGCCCGCCGCGCGGTGGCCGTCCCGCCGGTCTTCGCGATGAGAACCCGGGAAACCAGCGCCGGCGCTGATCCAGAGAATGCCTTTTCGCGGGCGCGGCGCGGCCGGCGGCGCGAGCTCCGAGCGGCAGTGTCTGCACACGAAAGGTGAGGCACACAGCCTGCTCTTCGATGAGCCCAAGATGGCGCGGGCCTTCCGGCCATCACGGGATATTGAGGAGGACAACAACATGCTTTCGATTCATGGTAAGGTGCTGGGACTCGCGGTGGTGATGGCGGCGCTGGGCACGGGGTGCGCCGTCGACTCGGCGAGCGACGTGGAGCTCGACGAGGCCGGCCTCGACGAGGTCGAGCAGGTCGATTCGACCGCCGAGGCCCTCGAGGGGGATGACGCGACGAGGGGCGGGTTCCAACAGGCGCCGAGCAAGGCGCCGCTCAAGGGGGGGCTGCAGGGTCCTGTGGATCTCGGCCAGGCGCCGGTCGGCCTGCAGGGGCCGGCTCCCGGTCTCCAGGCGCCGATCGATCAGGTCGGCCAGGCGCCGATTGGCCAGGTCGGCCAGGCGCCGATTGGTCAAGGGCCTGTCGGCGTGCCGGGCCTCGGCGCGCCGGGCCTGCCGGGCCTCGGCCTGCCGGGCGTCGGCGTGCCGGGCGTCGGCCTGCCGGGCCTCGGCCTCGGCATGCCGGGCTTCGGCGCCGTGGGCTCGCGCTTCGGCGGCTTCGGCTTCGGCGGCTTCGGCTGCTGCCCGTCGATTTTTAACAACAATACCAACGTCAACATCAACACGATCTTTGACGACTTCCGCTTCCGCGACGACTTCCGCTTCTGCCGGCCCTTCCACGACGACTTCCGCGACGACGACTTCCGCTTCTGCCGGCCCTTCCACGACGACTTCCGCTTCCACGACGACTTCCGCTTCTGCCCGCCCTTCCACCGCTTCTGCCCGCCGTTCCACCACTTCTGCCGGCCGCACCACTGCGGTGGGGGGGGCGGGGGCGATTTCGGCTGGTAGCCGGCGCTCGGACCGCGGCAGAAGCTAGCGCCACGCCCGCTCGCGCGGCGCTAGCAGCGCTCTCGACCTCGCCCTCGAGGGCCGATCGGCATCGGCCCTCGGTGGCTGGCTCTCTCGCAGACATCCCGCGCGGCCGCCTGGGGCCTACCCCCAGGCGGCCAGCGACGCCGGGGACGTGACGGCGGCGGAGGCGGGTGGCGGCCGGCTCGACCGGACGCGGCGTGGCCAGGTGAGGCCGCGCCTCGCGCCGGGTGACAGGTGCGCGCCCCCTCACGAGCGCGGCGTGTCCCGCGAGACTGTACGCGCATGCGCATCGACGACGGGTTGGGCCGCGAGCGCGCGCGCGCTCGCGGACATTGCCCCCCCGTGCGCGATCCCTTAGAGTGGCCGGAACGCTGTGATCGGCACGATCATCGACGGCAAATACCAGATACGCAAGCTGCTCGGGGAGGGCGCCATGGGCTCGGTCTACGAGGCCGAGCACACGGGGACCGGCCGCCGCTGCGCCGTGAAGGTGATCAGCTCGGCCGATCTCACGCGCGATCCGAAGGTGGTCAGCCGCTTCCAGCGCGAGGCGCGCGCGGCGGGCGCGATCGACACGCAGCACATCACCCAGGTGCTCGACGCCGGCGTCGACCGCGACTCGAAACTGCCCTTCCTCGCCATGGAGTACCTCGCCGGCGAGGACGTCCACCAGCTCATCAAGCGCGTCGGGCCGCTCGCGCCCGACCTCGCGCTGCGCATCGTGGCGCAGTCGTGCCTCGGGCTCCAGAAGGCGCACGAGGCGAGCGTCGTCCACCGCGACATCAAGCCGCACAACCTGTTCCTCTCGTGGCGCGACGCCGGCGAGATCCTCGTCAAGCTGCTCGATTTCGGCATCGCCAAGGTCAAGATGGACCGGGCGAACGAGACCGAGGGCGCCGACCTCACGCGCACCGGGAACCTCATCGGCTCGCCGCTCTACATGTCGCCCGAGCAGGCGCGCGGGCAGAAGGAGATCGATCACCGCACCGACATCTGGTCGCTCGGCGCCGTGCTCTACCAGGCGCTCACCGGGCGAACGCCGTACCATCACATCACCGCGCTCGGCGAGCTCATCATCGCGATCTGCTCGGATCCCCCGCCGCCGGTGCAGGACTTCGCGCCGTGGGTGCCGCCGGAGGTGGCGGCGATCGTGCACCGCTGCCTGCTGCAGGCGCCCGGGCAGCGCTACCAGAGCGCGCAGGAGATGTTCGGCGCCATCCGGCCGCTGCTCCCCTACGGCTGGGGCATCCACGAGAGCATGCTCGTGCCGCTGCCGGACGCGGTGCGCAGGCAGTCCGCGCCGCGGCTCTCGATGAACGTCAACGCCCCGCCCGCGAACCAGAGCGGCGCGTACGCCGCCGCGTCGCCCGCCAACCAGAGCGGAGGGTACGCGGCGCTCGCGGCCTCGCCCGCGAACCAGAGCGGCGCGTACGCCGCCGCGTCGCCCGCCAACCAGAGCGGAGGGTACCCCGCGGTCCCGCACGAGCACCGCGGAGGAGGGTACCCGTCGTTCGCGCCGCCCCCGAACCCGAGCGGGCCGCACGGCGCGATCGCGCCGGCCGCCAACCACGCCGGCGCCGCGACCACCGGGGCGCTCACGCAGTCGCATCGCGGCACGCAGCCCGGCGCGTCGCGGGTGCCCGTCGTGGCCGGCGCCGCGCTGCTCGCCGCGGGCATCGCGGCCGGCGTGTACTTCGTCGGCGACCGGTCGCCAGAGCCCGCCGCGCCGCCGGCGGCGTCGGCGACCCCGGAGGTGCTCCCGACGGCGGCGGCCACCCCGACGCCGACCCCGGCGCCGACGCCCCCGCCCGCCGCGACGGGGACGTCGGAGGCCGTCGCGGCCGAGCCGCAGCCCAGGCGCGTTCAGGTGGTCATCCTGCCGCCCGACGCCTCGGTCGAGGTCGAAGGCGAGCGCGCGACCACCAGGAACGGGATCCTCGAGATCACCGGGCCGCTCGGGAGCGAGCACAGGGTGCGCGTGTTCAAGGGGGCGAACGAGGCGGTGACCGACGTGATCGTGACGACCAGCGGCGCGCGGCCGCTCAAGATCGAGCTCGCGCCGACCCCGGCGAAGGGCGCCCCGGCGCCTCCGGCGAAGAGCGCCTCCGCCGCGCCGCCGACGGCGCCGGCGCCGGCGCCGTCGACCTACAAGGGGATCATCAACGACACCGAAGAGTTCGGAAAGTAAGCGCAGAAGAACAAGGCTGAGTACGGTGCTCGATCGAATGGATCTGCGTACGCGGCGCGGCGGCTCGTGTCCTCTCTCCCTCGCGCGGCGGCCCCGGCCGCCGCGGCGGCTGCGCGCGCTCTCGGCCGCGCTCGCCGTCGCGGTCGCCGCGGGGCCGGCGCTCGCGCAGCCGGCGCCGGCCGCTGCGGAGGGCGCCGCGCCGGCCGGCGGGGAGGGCGCCGCGCCGGCCGAGGAGGCGCCCGTCTCCGAGACGACCCGGCAGGTCGCGCGGCTCCACTTCGAGAAGGGGCTCGCCCTGCTGCGCGAGGAGGCCTGGGGCCCCGCGCTCGCCGAGTTCCTCCTCTCGCGCAAGCTCTACCCGACGCGCGCGGCCACGAACAACGCCGCGATCGCGCTGCGCAAGCTCCAGCGCTACGACGAGGCGCTCGAGATGTTCGAGACCTTCCTGCGCGATTTCACCATGTCGGCCGCCGAGCGCGCGGTCGCGCAGCGCGAGATCGCCGAGCTGCGCGCGCTCGTGGGGACGCTCGACATCACGAACGCCGAGCCCGGGGCGTCGATCGTGGTGAGCGGCGAGGAGCGCGGGCAGTACCCGCCCGTCAAGCCGATCCGCGTCGCCGCGGGCGCGCACGTCGTCCGCGTGTTCAAGGAGGGCTACGAGCCGGTCGAGGTGCGCGTCGACGTCGCCGGGGGCCAGACGGTCACGGTGAACGCGAAGCTCCGGAGGCTGGTCCGCTCCGGCCGGCTGCGCGTCGTGGAGCGGGCCGGCAAGACGGTCGACGTGCTCGTGGACAACGTGGTCGTGGGGCAGACCCCGTGGATCGGCACGCTGTCGGTCGGCGATCACATGGTGGCGCTGCGCGGCGCGGGGAAGCTCGGGACGCAGCCGACGGCGGCGCCCGTGAAGCCGCAGGAGCTCACGACGCTGTCGCTCCTCGCCGAGGACCTCGACGCGTCGCTGCGGGTCGACCCCACGCCGCCCGGCGCGAGCGTCTGGATCAACTCGGTCAACGTGGGCAACGGCGTCTGGCTGGGCCGGCTCAAGGCCGGCGCGCACCGGGTGGAGGTGAAGGCCGACGGGTTCGTCTCCGAGGCGCGCACGGTGACGCTGCAGAAGGGCCAGCGGCAGGGCCTGAGCCTCGCGCTCGAGCGCGACGAGGACGCGGAGATCTGGCGCAAGCCGCCGAAGATCACGCTCGAGGCGAGCGCCTCGTTCCTCGTGGCGCCGACCTTCGGGGGCGACGTCGCGAGCGCCTGCGGCTCGGGGTGCGCGAGCGCGATCGGCCTCGGCGGGCTCGGCACGATCCACGGCGGCTACGAGCTCGGCTCGGGGCTCGGCGTCGGGATCGAGCTCGGCGGCATCGTCGCGGCGCAGCAGCTCGAGGAGCGCGCGGCGGAGCTCCGGCCGGTCGGCTACCGGGATCCGCTCGGCGGCGCGGCGAGCGACGCGCTCCGCCTGGGCGGCTTCCTGGCCGGCGCGACGTTCGGGTACCACCTCGGCGAGCAGTACCCCGCGCTGCTGCGGCTCGGCGCCGGCGTGCTCGTGGGCGAGGTCCGCGACGAGCGGACCGGCAGGTTCAGGACGACCCAGGGGGCGTGGTTCAACACGTACCCGGTGGTCGACTTCGCCCCGGCGACGTACTTCTACGTGGATCCGGAGGCGAGGCTGGGCGTGCGGTTGGGGGAGCGCTGGGAGCTCTCGGCCAGCGTGAAGCTGCTCCTCCTGATCGGCCTCAGCAAGCCGTCGTGGGACAGGACCATCGAGCTCGCGGCGTCGACCGACGGCATCGGGACGTACGGGCAGGAGTCGCTCATGGGCGACGTCGTCCTGATGATCGCGCCCGGGGCGAGCCTGCGGTACCAGTTCTGAGGAGATCGAGCTAGCAGCCGCGGAATCGCGGCGCGCCGTCGGGTCGCGACGGGGGAGGCGCCGCGCCGCGACGGCGCCTCAGGAGCAGCGCGAGCGCGAGCGTGAGCCCCCAGCCGGCGCTCGAGCTCGACCCGCTGCGCATCTTGCAGTCGCAGCCGCCTTCGAACGTCGGCACCGTCGCGCCGTCGCCGCCGCCCGCGTCGCCGCCGGCCGCTCCGCCGCCGCCGCTCGCGTCCGTGGACCCGCCGGCGCCCCCGCCGCCGCCTGGGCCACCGCCGCCGGCAGCGTCGCTGCCCGCCATACCGCCGCCGCCCTCGGCGCCCGTCGAGTCGCAGACGTCGCCGACCCCGTTCAGATCGCTGTCCGCCTGATCATCATTCCGGTCATCGGGGCAGTTGTCGCAGGCGTCGCCTCGAGCATCTCCGTCTCTGTTCTCCTGCTCGCGGTTCTGCAGGAGCCGGCAGTTGTCGAGCGGATCCCCGCGCGCGTCCACGTCGTCGATCCCGTCGCCGTCATCGTCCGGATCGCAGGCGTCGCCCTGGCCGTCGTCGTCGGTGTCGGTCTGCATGTCAGGCGGCTGCGGAGGCGCGGGCAAGTCCGGCCCGTTCGGCGCGAAGGGACAATTGTCGAGCGGATCGCCGCTCGCGTCGACGTCATTCACCCCGTCGTTGTCGTCATCCTCGTCGCACGCATCCCCTGCGCTGTCGCCATCGTTGTTCTCCTGCATGCGGTTGGGGACGCGAAAGCAGTTATCCATGCGGTTCTCGACGCCATCCGCGTCGATGTCGCCGGCGTCGCACGCGTCCCCGATGCGGTTCTCGTCGATGTCCTCCTGATCCACGTTGGGCGTCGTACGACAGTTGTCGAGCACCACGCCGCCGGTCGCCGTGTCGAGGCGGCCATCCAACACCGAGTCGTCGTCCGAGTCGTCGTCGCGGTAGTCGGGGACATGGTCCCGGGTCGGCTCGTTCCGATCCGTGTCCGCGGGGAACGGCGTGGCGCTCGGATCTCCGGCCTCATCGCTATCGTCGACGTAATCGCCGTCGCTGTCCGGATCCCGTACGTCGTAGTCACCGTCGCCGTCCGTGTCGACGGGGGCGCTGAAGTAGCAAGGACCGGTGCATCGGGTCAGCGCGTCCGGGATCGTGTCGTTGTCCGTGTCGACCAGCGTGAGCTCGTGGCACTCGTCCGCGCCGCACGCCGCCACCGCGTCGGGGACGCCGTCGCTGCCCGTATCGACGCTCGGCCGGAAGCACTCGGTGTCGCTCTCGGCGCACACCTTGAGGCTGTCGGGCAGGCCATCGTCGCCGGTGTCCACCGCCACGGCGACGTAGCAATGCGGAGCGCTGGCGGCGGCGACGCAGATGAAGAGCCCGTCGATGATGCCGTCGGGCGCGCCGCTCGCCTCGCGGTCCCACGCGACGCAGCTCATGCCATCCGGGCACACCTCGATCGCGTCAGGGATCGTGTCCCCGTCGTGATCGGCGTTGAACGGGCTCGTGGTCCAGAAGATCTCGAGCTGGTTGGCGATCCCATCGTTGTCCGCGTCGCGATCGCACTCGTCTCCGACCCCATCGTCGTCGGTGTCGCCCTGCAACGGGTTGAACCGCAGGGGGCAGTTGTCGAGCGCCGCGCCAGCCCCGTCCACATCGTCGACACCGTCGCCGTCGTCGTCGGGATCGCACGCGTTTCCCAGGCCGTCGCGATCCGTGTCGAGCTGGTTGTCGAGCGGCGGAGCGCTCGGGCTGCGCGGCCCGTTGGGGACGAAGCGGCAGTTGTCGAGGACATGTCCGGCGCCATCGACGTCGTTCACGCCATCGTCGTCGTCATCGGGGTCGCACGCGTCGCCGGCGTCGTCGTTGTCGAAGTCGTCCTGGTCCTCGTTCGCGAGCAGCCAGCAGTTGTCGTCGCCGTCGTCGAAGACGCCGTTGCCGTTCACGTCGTCGACCACCCCGTCGTCGTCGTCGTCGGGGTCGCACGCGTCGCCGGCGTCGTCGTTGTCGAAGTCGTCCTGGTCCTCGTTCGCGAGCAGCCAGCAGTTGTCGTCGCCGTCGTCGAAGACGCCGTTGCCGTTCACGTCGTCGACCACCCCGTCGTCGTCGTCGTCGGGGTCGCACGCGTCGCCGGCGTCGTCGTTGTCGAAGTCGTCCTGGTCCTCGTTCGCGAGCAGCCAGCAGTTGTCGTCGCCGTCGTCGAAGACGCCGTTGCCGTTCACGTCGTCGACCACCCCGTCGTCGTCATCGTCGGGGTCGCACGCGTCGCCGGCGTCGTCGTTGTCGAAGTCGTCCTGGTCCTCGTTCGCGAGCAGCCAGCAGTTGTCGTCGCCGTCGTCGAAGACGCCGTTGCCGTTCACGTCGTCGACCACCCCGTCGTCGTCGTCGTCGGGGTCGCACGCGTCGCCGGCGTCGTCGTTGTCGAAGTCGTCCTGGTCCTCGTTCGCGAGCAGCCAGCAGTTGTCGTCGCCGTCGTCGAAGACGCCGTTGCCGTTCACGTCGTCGACCACCCCGTCGTCGTCGTCGTCGGGGTCGCACGCGTCGCCGGCGTCGTCGTTGTCGAAGTCGTCCTGGTCCTCGTTCGCGAGCAGCCAGCAGTTGTCGTCGCCGTCGTCGAAGACGCCGTTGCCGTTCACGTCGTCGACCACCCCGTCGTCGTCGTCATCGGGGTCGCACGCGTCGCCGGCGTCGTCGTTGTCGAAGTCGTCCTGGTCCTCGTTCGCGAGCAGCCAGCAGTTGTCGTCGCCGTCGTCGAAGACGCCGTTGCCGTTCACGTCGTCGACCACCCCGTCGTCGTCGTCGTCGGGGTCGCACGCGTCGCCGGCGTCGTCGTTGTCGAAGTCGTCCTGGTCCTCGTTCGCGAGCAGCCAGCAGTTGTCGTCGCCGTCGTCGATGTTGCCGTTGCCGTTCACGTCGTCGACGACGCCGTCGCTGTCGTCGTCGTCATCGCAGATGTCGCCGTCGCCATCACGATCGAAGTCGCTCTGGTCCGGACCGGGGGTGAGCGGACAGTTGTCGCAGGCATCGCCGATGCCATCATGGTCGCTGTCCAGCTGGTCGTCCGAGGTGTCCAAGGGTGTTGGACCTAGCGGACCGTTCTGTACGAATGGACAGTTATCGAGCGGATCGCCGCTCGCGTTGACGTCATTCACGCCGTCATTGTCGTCATCAGGGTCGCAGACGTCTCCTAAGAGATCGCCATCCTTGTTCTCCTGATATGGATTGTAATTGGTTCGGCAATTGTCGCGCCCGTTGCGGACGCCGTCATTATCACAGTCTGCGTCGGGGTTGTTCGGATTGCATTGTTGCGCCCACGACTCCTTCGAGAGTAGGCATATGGACAGCATGACGAACAGGAGAGGGCATACTCGGTGGATGCGCCGCTTCAGCGCACCGGGCTTCCCCGCTGCAGCTACTTCGCGCATACGTCCCCCGATGAGCACTCCCCCTCGGCGCCCGTGCAACGGCATGACGAATTGACGCAATGGTTCCCGAACCCAGAGCAATCCGTGTCCTCATCACATTCAACGACCTTGCAGTAACGCCCCATGGCATCGTCGATGCCGATGCACGTAGAAGCCCCAGGGCAATCAGTGTCTTCCGTTGCAGGCGCGCACGGCAGCACGCATTGGTTGACACCCTCCACCGACACGCACTGGCTGACCTCCGGGAGGCCGAGCGCCACGCAATCGCTCGGCATCGTGCATTGTGCCGGCCCGCAGACCTTGCGGGCAAGATCGCAGGTGTAGTGAATGCTCGGACAGTTCGCCTCACCCGGTTGGCAGCAGTCAGCTGGCTCATTGCATCCCGGGAGACAATAACCGTACATACGGTCGCTCCCGCCCGCACCGCCTGTGCCTCCCTCGCCGCCGACACCTCCTCCGCCGCCCGTGCCTCCCTCGCCGCCGACACCTCCTCCGCCGCCCGTGCCTCCCTCGCCGCCGACACCTCCTCCGCCGCCCGTGCCTCCCTCGCCGCCCGCCCCGCCGGCAGCCCCGGCGCCGCCCTCGCCGCCGCTCGACGTGCTGGCGCTCGACGTCCTCGTGCCGCCTCCGCCGCCATCCGAGCCGCACGCCGTTTGAATCGCCGTCGCCGCAACAAGCAGAAGAAGGACGCCTCGCCGCATTGAGCACGCTCCCGAGCTGGATACCCCACTCTTCGTACACCCCTCGTCTTCCGCCTGACAAGCAAACACGCCGGGGCAGCGTCGGCTTCGGATGACGCACGAAAGGGCAGCGCGTCAACACCCGTGTAGGCCTCTGTCCTACACGAATTTGCGACACGGGGACCCGGCGCTTTCGCCCTGGTTGCAGGCGCAACGACGTTCTCTGGTATCGTGGCCGCGCGCATCCGTCGGTCCCCCGCGTGCGCACGGATCGACCCCTGACACAAGGACCCGGCACGTGCCCAGATCCAAGCTCCGACGAGCCGCCCCGCCGCGGCGAACCACGCGGCATTTCCCCGTCATGCCGGCGGTCTTCGCCCTCGCTGCGTGCTCGAGCGACCCTTCCGCTCCCGTCGATCCGCCCGTGGCTCCGGCCGTCGCGGCGCCCACGTACTCCGCGTCAGCAGCGGTCCGGGTCAAGGAAATCGGCGCGCGTGTTCCCGGATTTGACGCGGCATTCGTCGGGCGACCCGCGCCGGCGCGCCGCTTCGAGGCCACGCCCGGCGGCGCCCTCCGCCCCGTGCTCCCGGCCCCGCGCGCGGGCGCGCACACCGCGACGGTCGAGCTCGCGGCGCGCGCGACCGCTCCCACGCGCATCACCGACGACGTCTCCGGCCTGCGGCTCGCCTTCTCTCTCGAGGGCGCCTCGGAGGCGCTCGTCACCCTGGCCGACGGCATCGCGATCCGCGCCGGCGCCGCGCCTTCGGGGGGGGATCTGCTCCACCGCGTGGACCGCCACGGCATCGAGGATCTCGCCTATTACGAGCGCGTCCCGGCCACGGAGGAGCTCCGTTATCGCGTCGACGTCACGGGGGCCGCGGGGCTCCGCCTCGTCGCGCGGACGCTCGAGTTCCTCGACGCCGAGGGCGTGCCGCGGCTGCGGATCGCGCCGCCGTACGTGCTCGACGCGGGCGGCGCGCGCGTCGCGGCGCGCCTCTCCGTCGAGGGCTGCGCCGTCGACGAGAGCCCGCGCGCGCCGTGGCGGCGACCCGTCACCCCGCCCGGCGCGCCTGCGTGCACGGTGAAGGTCTCGTGGGATGGGTCGGGCGTGCGCTACCCCGCGGTGGTGGACCCGGACTGGACGGAGACGGGCACCATGAGCGAGGCGCGCGCCCGGCCCACGGCCACGCTGCTCGACCCGGCCGATGATGCGAGCGAGGTGCTCGTCGCAGGCGGCTTCGACGCCGCGAACGCACCGCTCCAGTCCGCCGAGCTTTACGAGCCGCTGCGTCGCGTGTTCGCGCGGACGGGCGACATGAAGCAACGGCGAGGCGGTCACACGGCGACGCGCCTCGGCGACGGCCGCGTGCTCGTGGTCGGGAGCGGCGCGCCTCGCTTCGATCTCGCGACAACCGGGCTCCCAGGAGGCTCGACCGAGCTCTACCTGCCCGCGGCAGGCACCTTCTTGGAGGGCCCCACCCTGTCCCAGGCCCGGCTCGATCACACGGCGACGCTGCTCCACGACGGCCGCGTGCTCATCGCCGGCGGTGCGCCGACCCTCGGCGTCACACCGTTGAACTCCTTCGTGCTCTACGACCCCGTCGAGAACTCGCTCGGCGCGCTCGGCACCGGCACCATGCAGCGCCCGCGCCGGGGCCACGCGTCTGTCCTGCTCAACAACGGCGCGGTGCTCATCACCGGCGGCCTCGTGAGCTCCTCGCTGGCCGCGCAGTTCATGGAGATCTACACGCCCGTCCCGGGCGGGCTCGGGAGCACCGCCGCGGTGCCGTTCAACATGCGGAGCGATCGCGCGTTCCACACGGCGACCCTGCTCAACCCGGGGGCAGATCCCGTCGTCACTCCGTCCGTCGTGCTGCTTGCCGGTGGCGTCAACGCGACAAGCGGCAATGCTTACCTGCGCACGGCTGAGCTGTTCACGAGCGGCGCCACGGAGCAGAGATCGCTCCCCGCGATGAGCAGCGAGCGCGTACATCACAGCGCGACGCTGCTGCCCTCCGGTGACGTGCTGATCGCGGGCGGCGCGAGCGCGACCGCGGCTTTGAGCAACAGCGTCGAGATCTACTCCAGGCAGCGCAGGACCTTCTCCCCGCTGGAGGACACGCCCATGATGGAGGTGAGCCGCGCGCGGCACGCCGCCGTCCTGGTCAACGGCGGTGATTCCATCTCTTCGGGAGTGGGGGTGCTCGTCGTCGGCGGCGGCAGCGGGCTCGAGGGGGCCAGGGCAGAGATCCTGTTGAAGGACCTGGGCGAAACATGCGTTGTTGACAAGGAGTGCCTGTCCGGGTTTTGCGCTAAGGAGTGCTTGTCCGGGTCTTGCGCTGACGCTGAAGGCGTCTGCTGCGATCGGAGCTGCGACGCGGAGTGCGAGTCGTGCACGAAGGAGGGCAAGCAAGACGGCAGCCGCACCGGGGAGTGCGGGGCCGCGGTGGCGGGCAAGCTTCTGCCCGTGCACTGCAAGACCAACGTCGCGGGGCACGGCATCGAGGTACACAATGAATGTAACGGCATGGGCCGGGCCGTCCCGAACGAGTTGACGAGAGACTGCACGCCGGGCACGTGTTCCGGAGATCGGTGCAGGACTTACTGCACGCCGGAGCTCCCCTGCGACGCCACCGGATGGTGCGATTACAGCGCCTCCGACGGCGCCGGCGGCGCTGGCGGCACCGCAGGAGCCGGCGGCGCGGCGGGAGCCGGCGGCGCGGCGGGAGCCGGCGGCGCGGCGGGAGCCGGCGGCGCGGCGGGAGCTGGCGGCGCGGCGGGAGCTGGCGGCGCGGCGGGAGCTGGCGGCGCTGGCGGCACCGCGGGAGCTGGCGGCGCTGGCGGCATCGCGGGAGCCGGCGGCGCTGGCGGCATCGCGGGAGCCGGCAGCGCGGCGGGAGCCGGCGGCACCGCGGGAGCCGGCGGCGCCGACGACGGCATACCTCCGGGAGCCGGCGTATGCCGGAAGAAGGTCGAGCTCGGCGGTGCCTGCACTGAAGACGCGCAGTGCCTCGGCCTGTCCGGCGGCGCCGAGCCGGGACACTGCGTCGACGGCGTGTGCTGCGATCTCCCGTGCGAAGGGGCGTGCCAGGCATGCAACCTCCCGAACAGCAACGGCAGGTGCTCCCCGCTGGGATCCCTCGACGCACCCGAGCGACCCCTGCCGGATCATCCGACATGCCCCGGGGACGGCGACTGCGCCGGCGTCTGCACGGGCAAGGCCGACGCGACGTGCTCGTTCCCGCGGAGCGACAGGCGATTCAAGGACCCCGAGTGCGCCTGCCCGGGCGGCGATTGCACCTTCGGTCCCGCCATACTGACGGAGTTCCTGTGCGATGGTGCAGGCAGCTACACGCCGACAGCCGAGCGCTGCGGCGGTGAGAGCGGCGGTTATCGCTGCGCCAGCAGCAGATCTTGCAAGGATAGCTGCACGTCGGACGCCGACTGCATCAGCGACTTCATCTGTGCAGACGGCGCGTGCGTCGCGCTGGAGGGCCCGCTCTGCGACGGCGAGCACACGGTCCGCGTCCCCGGCGCCACGGACATCGAGTGCGCGCCCTACCGCTGTGACGGCAGCGCCTGCAGGACCACCTGCACGACGCTCAGCGACTGCGTCTCTCCCCATGTCTGCAATCTCGCCGGCCGCTGCATCGACATTGACGAGATCCCGATGGCGGGCGCCCCGAGCTGCTCCTGCAGCGCGGTCGGCACCTCGGAGGACGATCGATCCCGCTGGGGGCTCCTCCTCGTCGTCCTCGTCGGCACCGTTCTCCGTCGGCGCGCGCTTCGCCCCTGATCTCGTCTCCCCTCGAGGCGCGATGGCATGTTGCCCCCCGCCGCACCCCCCCGCTATCGTGGCCGGCCGATGAGGCCTTCCTCCTCCGTCGCAGCGGTCGCTTCCGCGGCCGTCCTCATGACGCTCGCCAGCGCGTCGAGAGGCCAGTCCACCGGCGGCTTCTCCCTCAACCGGTTCGAACCGGCGCCCGCCGGGGACGCCTTCTTCGGCGTACCGTCCCCCGCCGCTCCCGGCCACTTCGCGGCGCGCGTCCACGCGATGCTCGATTACTCCCACCTGCCGATCCGCACGAGCGGCGAGGCCGATGTCGCCATCGTCTCCTCGCAGGCGTACCTGCGCCTCGACGCCTCGCTCGCCCTGTGGGAGCGCCTGCTGCTCTCGATCGATGCGCCGCTCGCCATCGCGCAAGGGGGCGACGACCCGAGCCTCCCCGGTGTGCAGTTCACCGAGCTGACGGCGCCCGAGCTCGGCGATCTCCGCCTCGGCGCGCGGCTCCGCCTGCTCGGCGAGGACGCGGGCCCGGTCCAGCTCGGGCTCGGCGGCTACCTGTTCGCGCCCACGGGCTCGCCCGCGCAGTACACCGGCGACGCGGAGGTCCGCGGCGCCTTCCACGGGAGCATCGGCGGGCGCGCCGGCTCGACGCTCGGTTTCCTCTGGAATGCGACCGGCGGCGTCGAGCTCGGCGGAGGGGAGAACCGCCCTCCGTTGGTCACGTTCGGCGGCGCCGCGGGGCTCCTCCTGGGCGGCGATCTCCTCCAGCTCGGCGCCGAGCTCTACGGCGCAGCGCCGCTCGGCGAGGAGCTCGTGCTGTCGAGCGTGCCGGCCACGCCCGCGGACGCCGGCGTCAACGCCGAGCTGCTCTTCGGCGCCAAGCTGCGGGTCCTCGGCGGCCTGACGTTCGGCGCCGCGATCGGGCCCGGCCTCCTGAACGCCGTCGGCACGCCGACCGTCCGCGCCGTCGGCATGCTCGGCTGGGCGCCCCTCCCGAAGTCGGCCCCGGAGCGCGCGCAGGCCGTGGCCGCGGCTGGCGACAAGGACGACGACGGCATCGACGACCACATCGACGCCTGTCCCGACGTCAAGGGCGATCCTTCGCCCGATCCCGCGAAGGACGGCTGCCCTCCGGCGGACCGCGACGGCGACGCGGTGCTCGACATCGACGACGCCTGCCCGTCCACCCCTGGCGCTCGCAGCGCCGACGCCACGCAGAACGGCTGCCCGGACGACTCGGACGACGACGGCTTCCACGACGGCATCGACGCTTGCCCCAGCGTGCGCGGCGGCCCGAGCGACGACCCGAAGCTCGTGGGCTGCCCGAGCGACGCGGACGGCGACGGCATCGCCGACGCCTCGGACGCCTGCCCGAAGGTCAAGGGGCCAGCGAGCCAGAACCCGAAGCAGAACGGCTGCCCGGATGATCCGGACGGCGACGGCGTCCGCGGCGCCGCGGACGCCTGCCCGAACGAGCGGGGGCTCTCCGACCCCGATCCACGGCAGAACGGCTGCCCGAAATTCGTCCGCGTGAACGCCGACGAGATCACGACGTCGAAGCCGGTGCAGTTCGTCGTCTACGGCAAGACCCGCGCCCAGACGGTCGATCCCGTCTCCGACGAGATCCTGTACGAGGTGCGCGACGCCATCCAGCAGAACCCGGACATCGAGCTCGTCGAGGTGCAGGGCCACACGGACGACAGCGGCACCGAGGAGTACAACCAGCGCTTGTCCCAGGAGCGCGCGGAGGCCGTCCTCTCGTGGCTCGTGGCCGCGGGGGTGCCGCGAGAGAAGCTCGTCGCCAGGGGCTACGGCTTCGAGCAGCCGCTCGGGGACAACCGCGTCAAGACAGGGCGCCAGAAGAACCGCCGCGTCCAGTTCGTGATCATCAAGCGCAAAGGACGGCAGTAGCGAGCGGGCGAGGTCGTCGCGATTGCGACCTCGCCACGCCACAACGCCCGAGACACCACACCCCCCGACAGCCGCGCCGAGCCTTGCAGCCAGGGCAATCAGGGCCATCGACGCGCCGCCGCGCCCTCCGCCATCGCCCGACACCAGTCGTGACCGTTCCCTGACAGCCGTGGTCAGGCGCGTGTGTCACCTTGAGGGATGCTCCATACGGTGGCAATCTCAGATATCCATCTTTGCGAGCTCGAGCCGGGTGACGGTCTATGGATGCGTTACCGTCAGGCTCCTTACTCCCCCGACAGCGAGGTCGCGGCGATGCTGGACGCGCTTCGGGACGAGATGAAGCAGGGCACGGCGCGCGGCGCCGGGCGGCATGAGCTCACGCTGGTGCTCAACGGCGACGTGTTCGACCTCGACGCGCCGCGCGTGATCGATCAGAAGAGCGTCTTCCACGACCTGCCGCGCAGCGCCGAGCACGCGGTCCCCGCGATGCAGGCGATCCTCGCGGACCACCCGGTGTTCATCGAGGCGCTGGGCCGCGTCGTCGCGGATGGCCACACCGTCGTGTTCATCTCCGGCAACCACGACGTTCAGCTCACGTTGCCCGAGGTGCGCGACCTGGTCCGGTCCCGCGTGGTCGAGGCGGCGCTCGCCGCGCTGGACGGCGCGCCGCGCCCCGGATCGAGCGCGCCCGAGGCCGCGCGGGCGCGCGCGGCGCTGGGCGCGCGCGTCGTGTTCCGCGCCTGGTTCCACAAGACGCCGGACGGCATCATCGTGGAGCACGGCAACCAGTACGACGCCTATTGCAGCTACCGCTACCCCATGGTCCCGTTCGGCCGGAAGCCGGGCGAGATCCAGCCGACCATGGGCTCGCTCGTGTGCCGGTTGCTCGTCTCGCGGATGGGGTACTTCAACCCGCACGTGGACGCCTCGTTCATGCTGTCCGCGTTCGGCTACCTCGCGCACTGGGCGCGCTATTACCTGTTCTCGCGCCGCTCGCTCGCGGGGGCGTGGGCGCTCGGCGCGCTCCGCACGGTCGTCGAGCTCGTGCGCCGGCGCGAGCCCGAGCGTCGCGCCCGCCTGCGCGAGTGCCTCGCCGCCGCCGCGCAGGAGACGGGCGCCCCGCTCCGCGCCGTCGCCCGCCACGCCCGCCTGTTCGCGCCGCCGGCCGAGGACCGGCTGGGGCTCGTCGCGCGCGAGCTCTGGCTCGACCGGGCCGCCCTGGCGCTGCTCGCGGTCGCCGTGGCCCTCGTGTGGCTGCTGCTCGCGCCGACCTGGCTCGCGCCGGCGGCGCTCGTCGCGCCGGCGGGGCTCGTCGTCTACGAGCGCCTCGTGCCGAAGCTCCCGCTCGAGGCCACCTGGCAGCGGGTCAGCCGCGCCGCGCGCCAGGTCGCCCGCGCCCACCGCGCCAGGGCGGTCGTCTTCGGCCACACGCACACGCCCGAGGGCAGCTGGGAGGGCGGGCTGTTCTTCGGCAACACCGGCTCGTGGTCCGCCGCCTTCGAGGACATCGCCTGCACCAAGCCGGTCTTCGCCGCGCGCCCCCTGGTCTGGCTGCGGTCCGAGCCTGGCGCGGGCAGCGCCGCGCGCCTCTCGGGCGGGCTCGTGACCTGGAAGAACGGCCGCTTCGAGGCCCGCACGGCCAGCGTCCCGCCCCCCGCCGAGCAGCTCCGCGAGCCGCACGGCGCCCCCCCGCCGCTGCGGTCGCCCGCGACCGCGGCGCTGCGCACGTAGCGCGCGTGCTCGAGCGGCCCGGCGCTCCCCGCTCGAATTGAGCCCCTTCCTGACTTGCGCGAGGCGTCCGGCCGCTGGATGCTGCCCGGAGTCGACATGCGTCCCGCCGACGAGGAAGCTCCGTGAACTCCCCGCTCCGCATCGAAGCCGCCGGTGAAAGCCATGTTGGCCGCCAGCGCGAGCACAACGAGGACAGCTTCGCCGTCGATCTGGATCTCGGCCTCTTCGTCGTCGCGGACGGCATCGGCGGCGCCGCCGGGGGGGAGATCGCGTCGCGGATGGCGGTCGACATCGTGCAGTCGTGCTGCAAGGAGGGCGAGGGCGAGATCACGCAGCCCACGGGCTACGACGAGGCCGCGGGCCCCTTGGAGCTGCGCCTGGTCTCGTCCATCTGGCGCGCCAACGAGCGCATCTTCGAGGTGGGGCAGCGCGACCCGCGCTTCTACGGGATGGGGACGACGTTTGCGGGCGTGTACGCCGACGCGACCTCGGCGTGCATCGCGCACGTGGGCGACAGCCGGGTCTACCGGTACCGCGAGCACCGGCTGGAGCGGCTCACCGAGGACCACTCGCTCTGGAACGAGCACCTGCACAGCGGCGAGCAGCTGCCCGACGACGTCGATCCGCTGCTCGCCCGCAACGTCGTGACGCGCGCGCTCGGGATGGGGAAGACGGTCGACGTCGCCACGCGCATCGAGCGCCCCGAGGCCGGCGATCTCCTGCTCATCTGCTCGGACGGCCTCTCCGGCCCGGTCCCCGAGCCGGAGATCGCCGAGCTGCTCGCGCAGGGCGCCGATCTCGCCACGACGGCCCGCTCGCTCATCGACCGCGCCAACCAGCACGGCGGCCCCGACAACGTGACGTGCGTCCTCATCCGCTGGACCCCCGCCGCCTAGCGCCCCCAACCGCCCGCTCTCTCCCCGACGGACGCCCGCTCGCCACGCTCCTACCGCCCGCTCTCTCCCCCAACGGATGTGCGCTCGCGGCGCTCACCCGCACAGGAGACGGGCCCAGATCGGCGTTTTCGGCGCGGAGGCGTACTCTTGTACGCCGAGCACCGAAAACGTCGAGCTGGGCCCGTATCCGCAGCGGGTGAGCGCCTAAGGCAGGGCGGGGATGCCGAGGAGGTCTGCGGATCGCGTCATGTCGTACGCGAGCGTGCCCGGCGTCGCGTCGTCGCTCTCGCGCTCGACGAGCGAGAACAGCTTGCCGAACGGGGTCGCGAGCTGCTCCTCGGTCGGCGCCTCCTCGCTCCACTCGTCCGGCAGCGGCGGCAGCGCGTCGCCCTCGATCGCGTCGTACGCGCTCGACAGCCGGTCGAAGCCGGCGAGCACCGCCTGGTCGACCTCCGCGCCCTCGGCCCCCTTGGTGAGCAGCCACGGCTGGAAGGCGGCGTAGGTCTGCGCGCCGGCCGCGACGTTCGCGCGCATGTCGGCGAGGGTGTACTGCGCATAGCGCGACTCCTCCTCTCCGGTCGCCGCCTTGCTCGTCTTCTCGACCTGCTCCAGGATCGAGTTGATCACCCCGCGGTACGCGGACGGCGCGTCGAGCGCGAGGCCCTCGAAATCCGCCTTCATCTTCTCCGCGTCGGCCTTGAGCCGCTCGCAGAGCTCCCCCTTGAACGCCGCCGCCTCGGCCTCGGTGGACGGGAAGGCCGCGGCCTTGTAGTTCGTGAGCGCCGACTCGAAGGCGAGGACGGGCTCCGGGATCTCGTCCGCCCAGAGGATGCGCTCGACGGCGTGCACGCCGGTCACCCCCTCGTCGTCGAAGAGGTCTTCGTCGGCCGCGACCTCGATGAACGCGTCGTAGCGGGCGTCCGTCGAGTAGTCGAGGTCCGGAAAGACGACCGCGATGGCCCCCTCGACGCGCTCATAGGACTGCCGCGCCTCCTTCCACGCGGCCTTCATCGCGTCGACGGCCGCCTTGTCGCTCGACGCGCTCCACCCGTCCTCGTCCGGCTCGGGCGCGGCCGCCTGGAGCGCGGCCGTGGCGGCGGCGAACTCGTCGAGGTTGTCCTGGATGAAGGCCTTCACCTCGAGCACCGCCCGTCGCTCGTAATCCGCGTCGGTGTACAGCGTCTCGTTGTCGCTCCCGCACGCGGGGAGCGAGAGGGCGGCGGCGGCGATGGCCAGACCGGACCGCAGGCAGGCGGGGATATGCATGGATCTTTCGAGCTCCTTGGTCGCGGCTCGCCCGGAGCGAGCGCGGGATGTCGGTTGGCGCGAGCGCGCGCGCCGGCGAACGTCGTTCAGAGCGCGCGCACGAAGTCGATGAGGGCCTCGCGATCCTCCCGGGAGAGGGCGCGGAAGGCGGCGACCACGTCGGCCGCCTCCGACCCCGGGCCGTCGTGGAGCAGGATGGCCTGCTCGATGGTCCTGGCGCGGCCGTCGTGGAGGTACGAGGTGCTGTGGCGCATGCCGATGAGCGGCGCCGTCCGCCAGGCGACGGAGCTCGCCGACTCGTCGGCCAGCCCGTCGGCGAGATCGGCGCCGAGGTCGTGCAGGAGGAAATCGGTGTAGACGGGCGCGTCGATGTCCGCGAGCTGCGCGATCGGGTAATCGGCGCGCGTCCGCAGCGAGGGGACGTGGCAAGCGGCGCAGTCGACCTCGGCGAACAGCGCCTGACCGCGCTCGTCGGCGGGCGCGCGCCTCGGGATCTCTAGCAAGCGCATGTAGTCGGCGACGGCGTTCACCGTGTCGACGGTCACGTCCTCGCCCGGCTTGGCGTCGTCCGTGAGCCCGTCGGGGTTCGGCAGCTCGTCGGGGCGGAGCGGCGAGGTGATGCCCATGTCGCCCTGGTAGGCGTCGGCCGTGAAGTCATCGAGCGTCGCGACCCGCGCCTTGAACCCGAAGCGGCCGATGAGGTTCTCGTCGCCCTCGGCGAAGGTGTGGAACGACTCGTCCGCGTTCTTCTTCGAGTGGAACACCACCCGGTTGATGCGCCCGCGGATGGCGTCGCCGCGCGCGGCCTGCTCGGCCGCGACCCGCTCGATCTCGGCGTCGTCGACCGCCTCCATGTACCCGCGCCCGAACACCGGCGGGCCGAGGCGCTGCGACAGCTTGATCGTCCCCTCGATCTCGGGCCGCGCGAGCGTCGTCGCCCCGGCGACCCCGTAGGGCCGCATCGTGTGCCCGTAGGGGAGCGCCGCCTGATCCACCGCCGGCGTCACGCCGTCGGCCTCGACGAGCACCATCTTCTGGACGGCGCCCGGACCGCGCGCGGCCCCCTCGTGGCACCCCGCGCACGAGGAGCGGATGTACAGCGGCCCGAGCCCGTCGCGCTCGCGAAACACGAAGTCGAAGAGCGCGTCGCCCTCCTTGAACCGGGCCACCTGCTCCGCCGAGGCGCCGTGCAGCGGGATGTCGCTGAGATCATCGCCGATCAGCTGGAGGCCGAGCAGCGGGTCGGCGGGCGCAGGCTCTCCGCCGCAGCCGACGAGGAAGAGCACCGGAAGCGCGAGAACTGAGGCAAATCGCGACATGTTGTCGACGCGTAGCGTAAGGGTAAGTGAAAGTCACTGTCAACAACCGGAAAGCCACGCTGGCCGCTGCTGATCTCGCATGGACGGTTCGCGTCGCCGCGCGAAGCGCGGCGGAGGTCCAGGCGTTACACTGCGGGGCCGGCGCGGACGGGGCCCACGCTGGAGGACGGCGGATGACGCAGCGAGATGACGAGCGGCGCGCGGCCTCGATGGCCCTCGGAGGCGGGCTGCGGGAGATCGCGTGGCTCGACGATCGCCGCGCGGCCCACCTGGCGCTCAACGCCGGCTGGCTCCGGTACATGGGCCCTGGCTACGGCAACGACGTCTGCTCGATGTGCGGCGCGCTCCTCGAGCGGGGCACGGCGTACATGCACTGCGCGCCCTGCCTGGCGACGCGCGGGATCGACGAGCAGGCGCTGCTCCGCGCGTGCGCGGAGGCGATGGCCGAGGACTGGCCGTTCCAGGACCGCCGGCCCGACGGCAGGCGCTGGGCGCACGCGCTGATCGCGTTCTGGCGGAACCACGTCGATCCGATGGAGTCGAGGGCGGTCCCGTACCGGAACAACACGCTCGAGTCCGCCTTCCACTATATGAAGCGGCGGCTCGCCGAGGCGGGCGTCGCGGAGATCTGGACGTTGCCTGACGAGAGCCAGCGCGGGCTCGACCCTGCGATGGTCGTGCGCGCCCGGGGCGGCGCGCTGGCGATCGGCGTCGCCACGCAGCGCCGCATCGCGACGGCCGAGGACGGCGCGCCCGGCGGGCACGTCGCGCTGTTCGACGAGTTCCTCCGCCTCGCGGGCGTGGGGGAGGGGTTCCTGGTGGTCGAGAAGCTGAGCCGGCGCGCGCGGCGCGACGCGCCCGTCCGGGAGAGCGCGGTGACCACCGACGAGGGACGGCGCGTGACGCAGCTCCGCTGCATGCAGGAGGACCGGAGCTGGCCTGCGCCCCCCGCGCCGGAGTAGGCGCTCTCCGGCGGACGGCGCGCTACTGCCGGAAGGACTGCTCGATGTCGTAGATCTCGGCCGCGACGCCGTCCTGCCCGTTGTACCGCGCCGAGCCCCCGCGCCCGCCGAGCCCGGCCTCGCCGAGCTCGATGGTCGTGTTCGAGAGGGAAGGCTCCCTGACCGCGTAGGCGACGGCGATCGAATGCCCGCCGAGCCCACCGCCGCCGTGGCCGCCCCGGCCGCCTCGCCCGCCCGGGCCGCCGCTGCAGGCGGCGTTCAGCCCCGTGGCCTCGCCCAGGGTGCCGGCGGGCCCGCCCTCGCCGCCCTCGCCGCCCTCCTGGCCCCTGCCGCCGTCTCCGCCGTCGCCCCCGCGGCCGGTCTTCAGCACCACGTCGTTGAAGAGGACCGTCGCGCTCCCCGCGAACACGGCGATGCTCGCCCCGCCCGCGCCCCCGCCGTTGCCGCCGAGCCCACCGCAGCCGCCGGCGCCCCCGGAGCCGCCCGCGGCGCCTCCCGCCGTGCTCTCGAACGGGCACATCATCGCGCCCGCGCCGCCCTTGGCGCCGCCGCCGCCCCCGCCGCCCTGGCCCGGCTTGCCCGGCGTGCCGTCGCCGGCGAGCGGGCCGGTGTACCCGTCGAGGATCACGTCGCCGAAGCCGACCGCCCCCGCGCCCGGACGCCCATCTTCGCCGTCCGCGCCCGCCACGCCCGGCGTGCAGGCCCTGCTGCTGGACTCGCCCCTCCCGCCGTTCTCCGCGCTGCTCTCCGCGCCGCGCGGGTCCCCGTGGCCGCCATCGGAGCCCGACGTGACCGAACCGACGCCCCCGCTGCCGCTGCGCGAGTCGTCCTCGCGGTCGTCGGGCGTACCGCAGGTGTTGAACACCGGGGCTCCGCCGAGGACCGAAGCGGACGTGCACGCGGCGTTGCCGAAGTTGCCGGACTGCCCCGGCGCGGCGGGGTCGCTCGCGAACGACTCGCCCGCTCTGCCCGGCGCCCCGTCGCCCGCCTCGAGGATGCACCGCGTGAAGTCGACCGGGATCCCCGAGGTGTTCGCGGCGATCGAGGAGCGGCCTGCCAGCTCGGCGCGGGTCGGCGAGATCGAGCGCGCGATGACGTGGAGGTCCTCGACGATCACCGTCGAGGCGCCGCTGCCGCCATGGAACTTGAGCGGTGTCTCGCCTTCAGGCGCGGTGAGGGTCGTCTTCTTCTTGTCGCCTATCCACCGCCACTCGTCGCGGCAATCGAGCCCACCGAAGATGCTGTGTCCCGCGGGCACGAGCAGCGCCTCGTCGAACTCCTCGGCGCAGACGTAGATGCGCTTTCCCTTGCTCCAGGCGAGCTCGAGCGCCTTCGAGAGCGTCTTCAGCGGCGCCCCCGAGGTCCCCGCGTTGCCGTCGTGCCCGGTGCGGGCGACCCACAGGCCGCACGACGAAGCGATCTTCCCCTTGACCTTGCTCGGAGTGCAGTCGTCGTCCGACGGCTCATCCTCGATGGGTATCTGGATGGAATCACCCCCGCCGAGGCTGCAACCGCTGGCCGTCGCCGCGGCAGCCGAAATGAATCCCAGCAATACGAGTGCATCAGCTTTGAATTGAATCCCCATACTATTCTTATTCCGGCCACCCCGGCGCGTTTACCAAGCAAAGCGACCTGGCGCCTCCCGCGCGGCGCGCCCTCAACGCATGTTCTCGTCGCGGCCGCGGTCGCCGCCGCGTGTCAGCGCCGCGCGCGGCGGGGGCTTGGAGCGCGACGTCCCCCGCCGGAAGGAGGCGTATCTGCCGAGTCGCCGTCGCGGTCGCCCATCGCGCTTGCCCATCGCGGTGGTTTCCGTGCGAACATCGGCGCATGAGCGCGAACCTGAAGGACCTCGTGCGCGAGCTGCTCGACGCCGGCGGCGGGGAGCAGCTCGAAGGCGGTCGCTTCCTGCCGCTCGTCACGCTCGAGTCGGGCGCGCGGGTGGGGCTCGACAGCGCGGGGGCCTGGGTCTTCGCGCCCGAGGACGGCGGGGCGGCTCAGGCGTTCGCGCCCGAGCGCGGGCGCGTCTTCTTCGAGGTGCTGGAGTCGAGGCGGGACGACTTCGACGCGAGCATCGAGGCGGCGGCGAAGGCCGCGGGCTTGCCCCCCGAGGAGGTGGCCTTCTCGTTCCCCGCGGTCGACGTCGTCCGGGCGGTGCTCGCGCGGGGCCTGCCGAGCATGACGCGCCTCGCGCTCGCCTGGCTCCGGCTCACGGAGGCGCGGGAGCTCCGCGCCGACATCGTGGCCGTGTCGCGCGACCCGACCATGCCGGTGCCCATCCGGGACCTGGCGGAGCGGCTCACGGTCCCGGAGTGAGCCCGCGCCCCGCGGCCGAGGCCCCGCCTCGAGGCGGGGCCGGCGCGGGGGAGGGCGGTCGGACGGCGGCGAGCGACCCGACCGGGACGGGCCAGATCAGACGGTCGCGAACGAGTCGACGGGGATGTCCAGGGCGGACGAGTCCTCGCGGCCGAGGAGCTCGGCGGAGAACTTCGCGTGCGGGAGCACGTTGGACGCGAAGTAGAGGGCCGCGTGCTTCTTGCCCTCGTAGAAGGCGCGGTCCTTCGCGCCGGCGTCGCCCTGCGGCAAGGTGTCCAGCGCCTTGAGCGCGATGACCGCGCCGTCGAGCAGGAGCCAGCCGATGGCCAGCTCGCTCATCATCTCGAGGAAGCGGTTCGCCGCGAGCGGCACCATCGGCATCTTGCCCATCTGGAACCACGAGAGCAGCCGCATCGCGGTGCCGGCGACCGCCTCGTGCGCCTCGCGGAGCTCCTTGACGCTCGCGGCGAGGACGGGGTGCTTCTCGTGCGCCTTCACGAACTCGGCCACGTCGTTCAGGAAGGCCTGCAGGTTGGCCCCGCCGGCCTGGCCGAGCTTGCGCCCGACGAGGTCCATCGCCTGGATGTGGTTCGTGCCCTCGTAGATCGAGAAGACCTTCGCGTCGCGGCAGTACTGCTCGACCGGGTAGTCCTTCGTGTACCCGGCGCCGCCGAAGGTCTGGATCGCCGTCTCGCAGACGCGGAACGCCTGATCGGACGAGTAGGCCTTCACGAGCGGCACGAGCAGGTCGACCTGGCCCTGGTTGTACGCCGCCGCGCGGTCGTCCTTGCCCTGGTAGACGGCGACCGCGTCCTGGTGGCGCGCGAGCTTGATGATCAGCGCGCGGATGCCCTCCACGCGGCTCTTCATGTCGAGCAGCATCCGCCGCACGTCCGGGTGGTCGACGATCGGCACGCGCGGCGCCGTCGCGTCCTTCCACTGGAGGATCGACGAGCCCTGCTTGCGGTCCTTCGCGTACTCGAGCGCGTTCAGGTACGCGGACGACGCGACCGACACGCCCTGCAGGCCCACCGAGATGCGCGCGCCGTTCATCATCCGGAACATCTGCGGCATGCCCTGGTGCTCGACGGTGCCGACGAGCTCCCCGAGGCAGCCGTCGTTCTCGCCGAAGTTGAGCACGCACGTCGACGAGCCGTTGATGCCCATCTTGTGCTCGATGTTGCCGACGAGGACGTCGTTCGGCTCGCCGAGCGAGCCGTCGTCGTTCACCCGGAACTTCGGCACGACGAACAGGCTGAGCCCCTTCGTCCCGGGCGGAGCGCCCTCGACGCGGGCGAGCACGAGGTGCACGACGTTCTCGGTGAGGTCCTGGTCGCCGCCGGAGATGAAGATCTTCGTGCCGCGGATCAGGTACTTGCCGTCCTTCTGCTTCACCGCGGTCGTCCGCGAGGAGCCGACGTCCGAGCCGGCCTGGGGCTCGGTCAGGCACATCGTCCCGCTCCACTGCCCGCCGAACATCCGCTTCAGGTAGATGTCGCGCTGCCGCGGCGTCCCGAAGTGCTCGATCAGCTCCGCCGCCCCGTACGTCAGCCCGGGGTACATGTTGAGCGCCGCGTTGGCGCCGCAGAGGAACTCCTCGACCACCGTGTAGAGCGTGAAGGGGCCGCCCTGGCCGTCGTAGGCGGGCGAGACGGAGACCGACTTCCACCCGGCCTCGTACAGCTTGTCCCAGGCCTCCTTGAACCCCGGCGGGGTCTTGACCTGCCCCGCCTCGATGCGACAGCCGACCCGATCGCCGACCGTGTTCAGCGGGCCGAAGACCTCGCACGCGAACTTGTACGACTCGTCGACGACCATCGAGACCTCGTCGCGCCCCCACGCCTCGTACGGCGCGTTGCCGAGCAGCTCGTCTAGGCGGAACTGCTCGAACAGGAGGAAGCGGATCTCGCGGAGGTCAGCCTTGTAGCGGTTCTGGAAGGTTTGGGCGTTCGACATGGGAGACCTCCTCGGTGCCGCGGCATCCGGCGCTGGCAGCCGGTACCCTTCCCGGTCTACCGCGCAGCCGCGGCATAGTTCTTCATTCGCCTAGCATGCCGCCGCGTCGCGTCAACATGCGTCCGTGACAGGGGGGCCATCTTGCGGAAATCAGAGGTGATCGGGGGTACCGACGGGGGTGTCGTGGGGCGGGTCGGCGGCGGGCGCCAGGGCGGTGGATCCGACGGGCGGCGCGGCGTAGGCTCCGTCGCGATCGAACCATGTCCGACCCGGCTTACATCACGCCCGGCGGGGCGAAGAAGCTGTCCGAGGAGCTCGCGCGCCTCCGTTCCGTGGAGCGGCCGCGCATCGTCCAGGAGGTCGCCGACGCGGCGGCGCAGGGCGACCGCTCCGAGAACGCCGAGTACATCTACGGCAAGAAGAAGCTGCGCGAGATCGATCGGCGGATGCACTACCTGACCAAGCGGCTGGAGAAGGCCGTGGTGGTCGACCCGTCGGAGCAGCGCGGCGACAAGGTCTTCTTCGGCGCGACGGTCGAGATCGAGGACGAGGACGGCGCGCGCCACACCTACCAGATCGTGGGCGAGGACGAGATCGACAGCGCGGCCGGGCGCATCAGCTGGCGCTCGCCGGTCGGCCGATCGCTCCTCGGCAAGCGCGCGGGCGACGTGATCACCGTGCGCCGCCCGGCGGGCGAGGCGGAGATGGAGATCATTTCGGTGCGGTACGGCTGAGCGCCGCAGAGGCGCGGCCGGAGGAGAAGGAGCAGGAGTTCGGCATGAGGATCTTGCACACGATGCTGCGGGTCGGCGATCTCGAGCGCTCGATCGGCTTCTACAGGGACGTGCTCGGGATGCAGCTCCTGTCGCGGAAGGACTACCCGGAGGGCAAGTTCACGCTGTGCTTCCTCGGGTACGGGAGGAACCCGGAGCACGCGGAGATCGAGCTCACGCACAACTGGGGCGTGGAGAAGTACGAGCTCGGCACGGCGTACGGGCACGTCGCGCTCGGGGTGGACGACATCTACGCGGCCTGCGACCGCATCCGCGCGGCGGGCGGGAAGATCACGCGCGAGCCGGGCCCGATGAAGCACGGCAAGACGGTGATCGCGTTCGTCGAGGATCCGGACGGCTACAAGGTCGAGCTCATCGAGGAGTCGAGCCGCAACCAGTAGCCCGACGATCGAGGCCGGCAGGCCGAGGTCGAGGCGAGGTCGAGGAGAGGGCGCGAGACCGGAGAGGGCGCGGAGGGGGACGGAGGCTCGAGGGCCTCCGCGGCTTCCGCGCCTCCTCTCGTGGGTCTCCTCGCGAGGCGCCGAGGCTCAGGCGCTGGCGACCGGCGCGGCGTCGTTCGCCGGCTCGGGGGCGGGCAGCGCGCCGCCGTCCGCGGCGGACGCCTCGTCGGCCGGCGCCTTCGCCGGCGCCTCGGCGGCCGCGCCGCTCGCGGCCGCTGCGGCCTTCTCGGCGTTCCGCGGGCGGCCGCGCGGCTTCTGCAGGAGCGACGGGGCCAGGTCGCCGTCGCCGCCCTCGTGCCAGCGCAGGTAGGCGACGGCGCGGCGGCACTCCTCGTAGGCCTTGGCGACCAGCGAGATCGCGCGGGCGCGGCGATCGCTCGCGTCGGTGATCTTCGGCGCGGCGGACGAGCCCTTGCCGGGCTTCGCGGCGAGCGCGGCGAGGAGGCGCACGCCGAGATCCGCGGCGCGCTCGAGCTCCTCGTCCTCGACCGCCGTCTTCGCGCGGACCTTGTCCCAGGAGCCGCGGAACAGCTCGGCCAGGGCGATGAGATCGCTCGCGAGATCCGTGTGGCCCTTGCCCTTGCGGATGTCGGCGACGCGCTGCTTGTCGAGCAGGTTCCGGTAGGCGAGCGCCTCGGCGGCGACGAGGAGCCCCTCGCGCAGCGTGCCGGCGTCGTCGGCGAGCTTCTTCGCGTCGAGCTCGCTCGCGGGCGTGCTGTAGAGCAGGTCGGCGTACCACGCCGCGAGGGCGTAGTCCTCGAGCTCGTCCAGCATCTCGATCGGGTGGTTCGGGAGATCGCGGACGATCTCGTCGCGGAGCTCGCGCAGGTGGGGCAGGGCGGAGAGCACGGAGCTCACGGCCCTGGGGACCTCGACGTAGACGGTCACGAGGTCCTCGGGGCCGAGCTCGATGAGCTTCGGCTCAACGCGGCCGTACGCCGCGAGCGCGGCGGCAGGCGAGGACGGGAGAACGGGAGCAGGTGCTGCTTTCGGGGGTCGCGCCATACAGATGTCTCCAGCGGAGGGCGCGCACACTGCCAGACGGAAGCGCGAAGGGAAAGGGGGGCGTGCGATGACGCGACGTCCATCTCGCCCTCGCCCCTCGCCGCCGCCGCGCTTCCGCATGGCGGGCCGCCAAGTCAAGCCTGGAGATCGCGAGGGCAGCACATTCCGGCGATGCAATGGGTTTTCTCGCGATCCGTCGCGGCGGCCCGCCGGCGCGCACCCCTTTCGGACGCGCCCCGCGCGGGCGCGCGATCTCCGCCGGACGGCGGCCTGTCCAGAACAGGCTCGGCAGGGCGCCGCGCTCTGGTAGATTGCCGCCCGAGGAATCGAGACATCATGTACGCGATTGCGATCATCCGTTACCGGCGCCCGCTCGACGAGGTGCTGAAGGTCGTCGACGACCACCGCGCTTATCTCAAGAGGCTCATCGATCAAGGGCTGGTGCTCGCGTCAGGGCCGCTCGATCCGCGCTACGGCGGAGCGATCCTGCTCCGGGTGCCGGACGACGCGGCCGGGGCGACGCTGGATCAGATCCGGGACGGCGATCCCTTCACGCAGAAGGGGATTGCGCAGTACGAGCTCCTGCCGTGGGCGCCGGTGTTCGGGAAAGAGGAGCTCGATCGGGTCTTCGCCCCGAAGGCCTGAGGGCGGCGTCGCGCCGCGGCCCGCGCGCTACGGCGCTCCGAACGCCAGCACGCCCGCGTCGTCGGTCGTGTGGGCGCTGCCCGGCGTGACGCGGATCACGAGCTCCGCCCCTTGCGGCACGACGGCCACGTCGTAGCCGGCCCTCGGCGAGAGGCCGGTGATCACGTGCCTGCGCGTCGCGGCGGGCACCCGATAGGACACCGGCCCCGGGCTCGCTTGCAGGTCCGAGCGGAAGAGGACGGCCCGGCCCGCCACGAGGGCGCCCTCGACGCCGGAGCCCTGAGCGCCCTCGATCCGCACGGCCGCGTCCATCGCCGCGCCTGCGTCCGCGCCTTGCAGCACGTGGAGGAAGCGGACGTCCGCGGGGCCGGCCGGGTCCTCCACGACGAGGCGGTGGGTCGTCGGCTCCATCTCCGCCGCGTCGTCGACGTCCTCGACCGGCACGGCCGTCATGCGGGCGCTGCGGGGCAGGAGGCTCTGCACGAACAGCGCCTGCCCCCTCGGGGTCACGGTGGTGGCCGTCCGGCCCGAGATCTGCGGCGCCGCGGTCGTCATCAGGTTGAACCGCTTGAACCGGCCGGCGGTGCGCGAGGCCGCGCGGTCGTAGACCACCACGTGATCGGGCTCCAGCCAGACGACCGACCGGCTCGCGTGGACGATGTCGCGGGCGGCGTCCGAGGGGACCCAGGCGTTCGGGCGGGTGTTGTAGAGGTCTGTCGCGACGCCCTCGGCGAACACGTAGCCTGCGCCCCGGCTCATGCGCGCGATCGGGTCGCCGGCGGCGCGCCCTTCGCGCCACTGGCCGCCTCGCGGGGCGAGCTCCTTCTCGAACCAGCGCAGCCGCGACGGCTGGTCGTTCTGCAGCGAGAGGGTGTTGTGATAGTCGGCCGTGGTCCCGATGAGGTTGCTGGAGTAACTCGTGTGCTCCTTGGTCAACCACTCTCCCTTCCGGTAGAGCTCGATCTGATTGCAGTCGCCGAGCTGGTGGTTGATGGTGACCCAGCCGCACCGCCACGTGAACCACGTCGCGCTCTTGGTCCAGTCCGAGCGCGCGAGGACGGCGCCGCGGCCCGGCGCCCGCTCGAAGAAGACGGTGGGCATCGCCGGGCGAGGATCCGGCGGGAGCGGCGCCGCCGGGTCGAAGAGCAAGAAGCTCAGGATGGCCCGGCTCGGGACGGGCGAGCCCCAGACCTTGGACGTGCGCGCGTAGAGCGAGGGCGCGCCGCCCTCGAACGCGTTGGCCACGATCCAGCGCGACTTCTGCAAGCGCGCCGTGTTGCCGGTGAGGAGGTCGTAGACGCCCAGCGAGCCGAACACCTCGGCGAAGCGCGGCTCGACCCGGACGCGCAAGGTGTCGCCGTAGTTCGCCGCCTCGTAGACCGGCCCGAGGTCGGGCATCGACGGGTAGGTGACCGGGCCCGGCGAGATCGAGTGCAGGAACCCGTCCGAGAACCGGTCCCAGTACCCGCTGCGCAAGAGGCCGATCTGCGGGCCTGACAGGGCGCGGGCGCCGTAGCCGGCGGTGTGGAGCGCGAGGAGCGCTTGGTGGAGGCACGCCAGCCCCCCGCCGTAGAGGAAGCCCTCGACGGGCAGGCCGCCGCTGGCCACGCCGAGGCCGTCGGGCGAGACGCCGAGGTGCTTGGCGGCGATCTCGGGGGCCTCGAAGACGGCGAAGGCCTGATAGAGCCAGGCGCCGGTCGCGTCCGCGCGGTAGCTGCGCAGCGTGTTGCCGAGCGCCTCCGGCGGGGTGTTCGGATCGAGCGGGCGGTCGTCCGCCTCGTCCATCGCGAGCGACATCAGCGTGACCTGGCGCAGGTGGCCGAGATAGAAGTTGTTCGCCGCCCACCGGAGCTGGAGCGAATCGCGGAGCAGCGCCGGATCGTTCATGACCCCGACCGGGTGGGGGTGCTCGTTGCCCGCCGTGGCGGCGTGAAGGTTGTCGTCAGCCCACCTGAGAAAAACCTGCCGTATTTTGGCCTTGTCCCCGGCGGAGAGCACGGGGCGGCCGCTCGCGTCGATCGCGCCGTAGATCCAGTCCACCGTCAGCGGGAACCCATCACCCCACCAGCGCGAGCGGTCGCCGGTCGCGAACCCCGGGTCGCGGAAGGGCTGGCCGTCGGCGCGCCCCTTGCTCGCCTCCTCGATGGCGTACATCAGCAGGTTGCGCGCCCTGACGGCGTGGACCGGGCGGGCCGCGACGTCCGGATCGATGAGCGACATGAAGGCGAAGAACTCGGCGTATGCCTCGGTCGGATACTGCACGTAGGCGTTGGTGCCGCCGTCCGGCCACGCCGGGTTCGGCCGGCCATTCGGGTAGAAGCGGCCGTCGTACGCTGCGATGGCGCCCTGGAGCGCGGGCAGCAGGGCCTCCTTGTACATGCGGTTGCGGCTGTCGGCCGCCCACCCGCGCAGCCTGGGGAGGTGGTCTTTCGTGAGCCAGAGTCGCGGGTGACCTGCGGTGGGCGCCGCGTCGGCGCGCGCCGCCGCGCCGACAAGGCCCAGAGAGAGCACCGCGGCGGTGAGGATGTGGTGAATCGGTCGCATGCGATCCTCGGTGTTGCTCGGCGCGAACAGCCGCGCCGGCCAGCGTCGATCGACGCCGAGCAGCACGCGTCATGCCGGGTACAAGCGTGCGCGCCCCGCGTCACCCCGCAAGCGCCGAGCGTTCCTGCCGAACGGCGCCCGGCGCCGAAGCGCGCACCCGCGAAACATTCAAGAAACATTGCCGAAACATCGCAACCGCCGCAACCGGCGCAACCGACGAGACCAGCGCGACCAACGCGACCAACGACCCGCGAGGCCGCCGCGCCGCCCGTCTCCGGGCGCAGGCCCGGTCCAGAAAGGACGAGGTGACGCGAATCTGTCGCACATGGGCGCGGATCTGCCGCTACACTACGAGAAGATGGGAGCCCTCCGCAGTATGCTCGCGCCAGACTTCTCCCCGTTCCTCGGCGATCCACGGATCGTCGGCGAGGGCAATCTCGTGAAAGGCACCCTGATCGGCTCGCGCGCCCAGGCGCTGCGGCAGAGCTATGGCGAGCGGTTCGTGGTGGATCTCGGCCGCCAGCTGTCGCCGCAGGCGGCCCGCTATCTCAGCGATCCGCCGATCCCGTCGACCTGGAACGAGATGGCGCCGCTCATCGAGATCGACTGCGCGCTCATCCACGGCGTCTTCGCCGGCAGGATGGAGAAGATGCGCCACTTCGGCGCGGACGTCGCCCGGAACGATCTGACGACGATCTACAAGACGATGGCGCTGGGGAGCTCGCCGTCGATGCTCTTCAAGCGCTTCGGCCTCGTGTACAGGACTTACTTCAAGTACGGCGACTTCAGCGTGCGGGTCGTCAGCGACGTCGCGGGGACGGTCACGCTCTCGGGCGGCGGCCTGCCGCTCTACCTGTGCAGTCAGGGCATCTCCGGCTGGATCGAGGCGGGCCTTACGCTCGCGGGCAGCCGGCGCATCGCGGTCGAGCACACGACCTGCAGGCACCGCGGGGCGCCGCGGTGCACCTGGTCGATCTCGTGGGGGTGAGCGGCGAGGGAGGGGCCTGCGCGGTCCCGCCCGAGCCCGGCGCAGCGCGACGTCCCAAGCGTCAGGCGGCGGCCCGCCCGCCTTCTTCGAACGCCGCCCGCGCGAGCAGCCGGCGCAGCGCCTCCGCGCTCTCCTCCCAGGACGGGGGCGCCGCCTCCGCGAACGCGCCGTCGTCCCAGGTCCGCGCGAGCGCGTCGCGCAGCGCGCGGCCGAGCGCTCCGGCGTCGCGCGGCGCGACGAGCAACCCGGTGCGCCCCGGCGTCACCACGTCCGGAATGCCCCCCACGCGCGTCGCCACCACGGGCCGCGCCGCGGAGAGCGCCTCGAGCACCACGTTCGGAGTGCCCTCCGCCCAGCTCGGGAGCGCCAGCAGATCCGTCGCCGCGAGGTGGCGGGCAACCTGGGCGAGCGGCCTCGCCCCGACCGCGATGATCCTGCCACGCTCGCCCCGCAGCTCGGCCGACCCGCGATCGCGCCGCAGCGCCGCCTGCTCGACCGCCGCCCACTCCGGGCCGTCGCCGACGACCACGAGGTGGATCGGCTCGCCGCCGTCCCGGTCGATCGTCTCGAACGCGCGCAGCAGCTCGTGAATGCCCTTCTCCCGGCTGACGTTCCCGACGAACGTCACGACGCGCCCGCGCTCCGGGAGCCCGAGCTCGCGCCGGGCGGCGCGCCGGTCCGCCGGGCGGAAGAGCGCGCGGTCGACCCCGTTGCGGACGAGGACCGCGCGATCCCGCGGGGCGCCGAGCGCCGCGAGCGCCTCCACCATCGGACGGCTCACGCCGATGGCGTACGCGGCCGACCGGAGCGCGCCGCCGACGAGCGGGCGCACCGAGCGCCAGCGGGCAACGACGTTCACGTCCGTGCCGTGGGCCTTCACCGCATAGGGGAGGCCGAGCATCCGGGCGAGCAGTGCCGCCGCGCAGGCGTCGGGGTACAGCCACGCCCCGAGCACGACGTCGAACCGCCCGCGCAGCCGCGGGACGTACGGCAGGAGCCCCGCCAGGTAGAGCGGCGCGTTCACCGGCGCCAGCACGCGGCCCGCCCCCGGCAGGTACGGCGCGCGCGGGTGCACCACCGGCACGCCGTCGATCTCGTCGCGCTCGGGCACCGCCGTCAGGCGGCCCGGCCGCGTGCGCCCGCCCAGGAGCGATACGCCCGGGTGGTACGGGATCGCGGCCAGCACCTCCACCTCGCAGCGCCGCGACAGCGCCGCGAGCTGCTGCCGCTGGAACGCGCACGACAGCGGCTCAACCCGGTTCGGAAAGATGCGCGTCACCCAGAGAACGCGCAGCGGCCTCGACAAGCCTTCCTCCTCCATGCCCGCGCCCACGCCAGATTTCATGATGTAATTCATGTTACAAGCTGTCCTTCCGCCCCAGCGGGGCAGGGGCGGACTCGAGGTACGTCCCGCCCTGCCTGCGCACGTCCACGCCGCGAGAGCGCGCGGTGCCAGCCCCCGAGGAGCGCTCAGGTCGCCGCCGCGCGCCACGCGCGCCACGCGCGCCGCATGCCGGGGTCAAATTTGTAATGTTGCAAACATCAGCGAACGTGGGACGCTCCGGGCGCCGGGCGCGCTGCCGGGGAGGGGAGAGCGGCCGATTCGGGTCGCTCCCGCCGCGCGGCGTGCCGCTCGACAGCAAGGGGGCGCGTGTTCTCGTTCGTCTTGCCGATGTGGGAGTCCGACGTGACGGCGCAGGCGGCGGTGGAGCAGAGCGTGGCGTCGAACGTCGGGGACGTCGGCTCCGGCGCGCTGATGGCCGGCGTCGGGGGCTCGGTCGAGGGCTCGCTGCGCGGGGAGAGCTCGCGCTACGGGTTCAGCGTCGACGGGAGCTACGGGCGGGTCCTTCAGATCTCGCTCGACGCGGCGCGATCCGCGCCGTCCGACAGCGTCTCGGCGCGCCTCGGCGGGGGAGCGGGCTGGACGCTCTCGCCGCGCGCGGACCTCTCGATGGTGGCGGCCGGCTACCTGGCGACCCGCCTCGGCGTTCGCGCCGCCGACGCGCTCGCCGCGCGCGATCCGTTCCTGTACGGCAATCGCCTGCAATACACGCTCTCCGGGGGACCGGCCCTGTCGATCACGACGTCGCGGCGATCCGCGGCGCGCGTCGAGCTCGGGTACGAGCAGGCCGGCGCGCTGTCGGCCGATGACCCGGCCGGCGTCGGGATCGACGCGCACACGGGGCGGGCCCAGGTGAGCACGTCGATCGACCTCGGCGCGCTGGACACGCTGACCCCCGAGCTCCGGTACGAGATCACCCAGTATCATCACGCGCTGCTCGACACCGAGCTCACGCGCGGCGAAGCCCGCGTCCACGCAGGCGCGGCGCTCCTGTCCGCGACTCACGAGCTCACGCGCAACGCCTCGGCGCGCGCCTCGGGCGGCGTGACCGTCGCGAGCCCGCCGCCCGTGCTGTCGTCGCGCGACGCGGTGATCGCGCCGACGGCGCGGGTCGGCCTCACCTACGTGCAGGAGCGCTACCGGCTGACAGCGGGGTACGCGTACGCGTATACGTCGCTCGGGCCGAGGATCGGATTCGGGCACGAGCACGAGGCGTCCCTCGAAGCGAGCTTTCGGCCCGCGCGGGGCGGCGCGACCCGCGATCTCCTCGTGACCGGCGTCGCCCGCTTCTCGACCGGCAGCGCCCCCGTCGCCGCGAATCCGCCGCTCCACCTCGCCCCCGGCGCGCCGGCGCCCTCCAGGGAAGGATCGCTGTCCACGACCACGGCGCTCGCGGGCGCGGAGATCGCCTATCCCCTGGCGCGCGGGATCGCGCTGCGCGGCGGCGTCGACCTGGAGTTCGTGCGCGCCGCGCTCGACCCGGCGCCGAGCGCAGGCGAGGTCGGCGGCTCGCTGAGGAGCATCGTGATGGCCGGGATCTCGGGGACGCTGTCGACGGATCGCCACCGGACCGTGCGCCGCGATCCCGACAGCGCATGGGACGACGAGCGCCGCGCCGCGATGATCCAGGGAATGCCTTCCGGCCGCTGGCGACCGCCCGAGCCGGGCCGCGAGCGCGACGACCGCAGCGCCGACGCCGGCGAGACCGCCGCCGTCGGCGAGACGCCGCGGGAGACGCCGTCCGCGCGCGCCCGTGACGTCGGCGCGCGATAAGCCGCGCCGACACGACGCACCTGTTCGATACCAACGGACAACGCGCGCTCCCGGCCGGAGCGACGCGCTCGCCGCGCCGCGGATCCGCAAAGCTCCCTGAGCGCGCGCCCTGGCGACGACGTACCCAGTCCGTCGACAGCGTTCTCTCGCCGCGACTCCCCTCGTCACCGCACATCCCCGGCGCAACCGCCCGCGATGTCGTCGATTGCGCCGCGCCCGGCTTCGCGCGCCGCGGCTCAGTCCGCCGTCGATGGACGAGATTCGTCGGAGGCATCTGGCGATCTGCCCCGGTCTGCTCTAATGTGGGTTCAACTACAACCGTGTGTGCCCCGCCGGAGGCGATGCGCCGTGGCGCGCGATCGCCCGGGGCGCTGGGCTAGACGAGTGGAGGGACGATGCTGGAGCTGTTCCGGTCGCCGCGCCGGGCCATGGTGTGGTTTGTCGAGGCCAGCCTGCTCTCGCTCCTGGTGTGTTGCGCGCCGGGCGTGCTCGTGGGCTGGGAGCACGCGCTCGACGGAGAGCGCTTCGGGCAGACGCTGAGCATCTCGCTGGTCGCGCTGGCGTCGCTCTACTATCACGGCCTGTACGGGCCCGAGCCGCCCAGGGCGCGCGCGCTGTTCCTGACGATGTTCCGGGCGCTCGGCATGGCGGCGGCGGTGCTGTGGCTCGCGTTCTGGCTCGTGCCGGACGCCGAGCTCGGCGACCGGGTGCTCCTGACGTCGCTCGGGGCGGCGGCGATCGTGCTCCCGGCGTGGCGCGCGGCGTGCAATCGGGTGCTGAGCAGCGAGAGCTTCTCCACGCTGGCGGTCGTGCTGGGGTCGGGCGAGCTCGCCCGCACGTGCGCGTCGCTCATCCGGAAGGACGGAGACGTCCTCGGGCTGCGCCTCGCCGGCCGGCTCGTCAGGGACGAAGAGCCGATCGACGATCCCGAGATCGCAGGCAGGACCCGGGATCTCCGGCGCCTCGTCGAGCAGCGCGGCGTCGCGGTGGTGATCGTGGCGATCCCCGATCGGCGCGCCGCCTTTCCGCTGGAGGAGCTGCTCGATCTGAAGTTCCGCGGCGTCCAGATCGAGGAGGGCATGGATTTCTACGAGCGCGTGACCGGCAAGATCTGCGTGCGCGAGCTGAAGCCGAGCCAGATCATCTTCTCTCACGGCTTCCGCGTGCGGCGGCGGACGCTGGTCGCGAAGCGGCTCTTCGACGTCGTGTGCGCGAGCGCCGGGCTCGTGCTCGCATTGCCGCTGATGGCGCTCACGGCCGTCGCGGTGAAGCTCGACTCCAGGGGACCGGCGCTCTATTCGCAGATCCGGACAGGCGCCCTCGGGAAGCCGTTCCGGATCCACAAATTCCGGTCGATGCGGACCGACGCCGAGAAGAACGGGGCCGCGTGGGCCATCGAGAACGATCCGCGCGTGACCCGCGTCGGGCGGTTCATCCGGAAGACGCGGCTCGACGAGCTGCCGCAGCTCTGGAACGTGCTCGTCGGCGAGATGAGCATGGTGGGGCCGCGGCCCGAGCGCCCCGAGTTCATCGAGGCGCTGGAGAAGCAGATCCCCTTCTTCCGGCAGCGGCTCTGCGTGAAGCCGGGCGTGACGGGGCACGCGCAGGTGCGCTGCCGTTACGGCGCGTCCGCCGAGGACGCGCTGGAGAAGCTCCAGTACGATCTCTATTACATGAAGAGCTTCTCGCTCTGGTTCGATATCTCCATCCTCATCGACACCGTGAAGGTCGTGCTCTGGCGCATCGGCGCACGGTGAATGCTCCGGCTGCCGACGCGTGCAATGGCTGCGCTCTTTAACGACGAGCCCGGTGGCGCGGCCTCTGCAGAGAACGCCCGAGGGATCGGCGAGCGTCGGTCTCCGGGGGGATCAGCGATGAAGACGCGGATGAAGGCGGGCATCGTGAGCTCGGTGTTTCTGCTCCTGGGCTGCGCGGAGCTCGACCGGGCGCCGGACGAGCGCGTCGCCGCCGCGCAGAGCAGCGTGAACGGCCCCGCTTTCCGCTTCATCGAGGGTGGGCCCGTGCCCTACGTGCTCGGCTACACGCCCGAGACCGGCCAGATCCTCGGCGGCGCCCACCAGCTGCTCATCCCCACGACCGGCGGCCGCGAGGCGATCGACGGCGCCAACCTGCCCTCGCACCTGCACCCCGAGCTCCAGGGCGCCCGGCTCCGGCTCGACACGACGCTGCTGCAAGGCGAGGCGCAGTCGAGCGCGTTCCCCTCGAACTGGTGGCCCCAGCGGCAGAACGGCATCGCCGACCGCTGGAACTCGATGTTCAAGAACTACTCCGATCGGACCTCCGACCCGGACAACCTCTCGCCCGTCGAGAAATACGACGTTCTCTTCCACCCGGGACAGATGGAGTCGCTGGCGAGCATCGCCACGTGGAGCGCGGACGACCTCCGGAGGCCCCCGTACCTGCGCAACCCGCCCTACATCCAGCCGGCGGTGGTCGTGGCCGGTCCGGCGACGCGCTGGGAGCTGCAGCATCACGGGCTCTACCAGGGGATCTATCCGGAGTACTGGTGGGGGCACTGCAACGGGTGGTCGGCGTACGTCGCCGCCGAGGGCGCCGGGCCGCGCCGCGACGTCCGGGTGAAGCTCGTCGACTCCAAGGTGACCGAGTGCGCCGCGGCGGAGACCGGGTGCGTCCTGTTCCGCATGGCGGACATCGAGGCGCTCATGAGCGAGGTCTACTTCAGCGACGCGGTGACCTTCTCGGGGCGCCGCTGCGAGACGCGGGCGGATCGGACGGCGCGCGACATCTACGGCAGGCCGCTCGATCCCGCCTGCCGCGACCTCAACCCCGCCACGATGCACGTCGCCATGACCGGGCTGCTCGGGGTCGGCGCGAAGCCGCTCACCGGCGAGTCGACCCAGAAGCAGCGGCTCATGTTCATCGTCGACCACACCTGGGACGCGGAGGTGTGGAGCTTCCCCGTGAAGCAGTTCTCGATCGACACCATCGAGGAGATCGGCCCGCAAGACGCCGCGCGGCTCCTGTGCGGCGGCGCCTACATGGGCGCCGACTGCTACAACTACCGGATGAACCCGGCCGCGCGGCGCTTCGTCCGCGTGGCCGCGCGCTTCTGGATGATCTCCGATTCGGTCACCGGCGAGACGCTGCTCCTCCCGCCCGCCCAGCGCGACGTGCCGCTCTCCGTCTCGGAGCTGCACTACGTGCTCGAGCTCGACAGCGATCTCACGATCCTCGGGGGGGAGTGGATCAAGAACCCGTCGATCGTCAACGGGATCAACGGCAAGGAGCTCCACCCCGACTACGCGTGGATGCCGGTCCGGGCCCAGGGTACCGGCGAGGACAGCGACGATCTCGGGGGCAACGAGGACAACCCCTACGTCTCGTACGCGAAGGTCAAGGCGCTGCTCGCGCTCGCGCAGCGCGGCGGTTGAGCGGCGCGGCCGCCGCCCGCGCCGCGCTCAGAGCACCCGGGAGAGGTCGAGGATCTGCCGGCCGCCCTGCGGGGGCGTCACGAAGAGCTGAAGCGCGATCTCGAAGCGCGGCCCCTGGAAATAGCCGATCCGGATCCGGTGCTTGCCCGGCTCCAGCACCACCGCGCCCTGCGCGCTCTGCGGCTCGTGCCGGCCGTCGTTCTCGATCACCACCCGGTCGTCGATGAACAGCCTGGAGCCGTCGTCGGAGAGCAGCTCGAACTGGTGCGCTCCGCGGCGCGAGGTCACGAACTCTCCCTCGTACGAGATCTGGAACCACTCGTTGCGTCCGCCGGGCACGCCCGGGAAGCCGCTCTGCCAGGACCGCGGCGAGATATCGAGCCGCGGCGTGTAGAGGACCGCGACCGGGCTCAGCGAGGCGGTATTCAGGAGGTGCGACGTGCCGTTCGGCACGAAGTACACGAGGCCGCGCAGCGCGTTCACCCCCGCGGTCTCGGGCCCGCCGAAGTCCGTCGCCTGGCCGACCACGACGACCCCCGGCGGCGCGGCGGGCACCGCGTCGATCGTGACCACCGCGCCACTCACGAGCACCGGCCCGGCCCGCGGCGGCTCCGCCTGCGTCGTCACCGCGCAGCGCCCGACGAGCACCGCGGCGCCCAGGGTGCCCACCACGGCGCACGCCGCCGCGGCCTTCACCGTGACGGACGTCGCCCTCCACCAGATAAGAAATCGATTCATCAAGCGCTCCGTGTCTCCGCGGCCGGTCCGGCCGCTCGGCGGCTATGCACGCGGAGATGATGCGATTTGTCAAGGGCAAGCGCCGCATTCGCGCCCGGGGAAATGACGTGTGACGACCTAGCCACGAGCGCGTCCAGGAGGTGGCGCTCCTGGAGACGGCGGTCGGGTAGATCCTTATGGCGCTCCACGGACGCGCTTTGCGCCGACGTTCGCTGGCTGTTGTCCCAGACGTGTACTAAGCGTCGGAGGCTTTGATGCGAAGCGACGGTGAGAGCCGCGATGCCACGACGGGGGCCCCGTCGCCCCGGCGAACCCAGTTGGCCGACAGCCTCATCGTCGCGCTCGGGGCGTCGGCGGGGGGCCTGGAGGCCTTCAGGGCCTTCCTCTCGGCGATGCCGCCCGACAGCGGGTTCGCCTTCGTGCTCGTGCACCTCGAGCCGCACAACGCGGGCGTGATGTCGCAGCTGCTCGCGGCCCACACGGGCATGCCCGTGCTGGAGGCGACGGACGGGCTGCCGATCCAGCCGAGCCACGTCTACGTCACCCCCTCGCACGCGACGGCGACGATCCAGGGCGGCGTCTTCCGGCTGAGCCGCCTCGCGGAGCCGCGCGGCCACCGCGCGGCGATGGACGTGCTGCTCCGGTCGCTCGCCGAAGAGGCGAAGCAGCGGGCGGCGGCGGTGGTGCTCTCCGGCTCGGGGCACGACGGCGTGAGCGGGCTCAAGGTCGTCCGAGAGCACGGCGGGCTCACGATCGCGCAGCACCCCGCGACCGCCGCTCACCCGGACATGCCGCGGCACGCGATCGACACCGGGCTCGTCAACTACGTGCTCGCCCTCCGCGACATCCCAGCCGCGCTGCTCGAGTACGCGCGGCGCCTGCCCGCAGAGGGGGATCGCGCGGACCTCGTCGAGGAGATCGCCGCGCGGCTGCCGGAGATCTGCGCGCTGCTCCTCGAGCGCACGGGGCACGACTTCCGCCAGTACAAGAGGACCACGCTGGTCCGGCGGGTGCAGCACCGGGCCCAGGTGCTGCGGGCGACCTCGATCGCCGACTACATGGCGCTGCTCCGGCGGGAGGCGGACGAGCCGACGCAGCTGGTCCGCGATCTCCTCATCGGCGTGACCGAGTTCTTCCGCGATCCGGAGACGTTCGAGGCGGTGCGGGAGGAGATCGTGCCGGCGCTCTTCGCGGAGCGCGAGGCGGACAGCCCGATCCGCGTCTGGGTGCCGGGCTGCGCCACCGGCGAGGAGGTCTACACGATCGCGATGCTCCTCATGGAGCACGTCGAGCAGCTGCCCGCGGCCCCGCGCGTGCAGATCTTCGGCACCGACGTGGACGACCAGGCCATCGAGATCGCCCGGCAGGGGCGCTACCCGAGGGAGGCGACGCAGCTCATCGCGTCGGGCCGGCTCGCGCGCTTCCTCGTCGCCGAGGAGGGCGGCACCTGCTCGATCGCCAAAGCGATCCGCGACGTCTGCGTCTTCTCCCGGCACGATCTCACGAGGGATCCGCCGTTCTCGCGGCTCGATCTGATCTCGTGCCGCAACGTCCTCATCTACCTCGAGGGCGAGCTCCAGCGGCGGGTGCTCGGGGTCTTCCACTACGCGCTCGTCGAGGGCGGCTACCTGCTCCTCGGCCCCTCGGAGAGCGTGTCGCAGCGGAGCGACCTGTTCCGCCCGATCGACGGCAAGCGGCGGATCTTCCAGAAGAAGCGCGCCGTCGGGCACGCGCTGCCGCGGCTCCCGCTCGCCGAGCGGACCGCGGCGGACGGGCGCGCGGGCGAGCTCGCGCGCCGCGGCGCCTGGTCGCCCGAGCAGAGCATCGAGCGCACCATCGAGCGGTGCCTCCTCGAGCGCTACGGGCCGCCGTGCGTCGTCGTGAACGAGCAGGGCGACATCGTGTACCTGTCCGGCGAGACGGGGAAGTACCTCGCGCCGTCGACGGGGGCGCTCGACGTCAACGTCTCCAACATGGTGCTGCGGGCGCTGCGCCCCGAGGTGCGGTCGGCCGTGCACCGCGCCGTCAGGATGCGCGAGCAGGTGGTCCACGAGAACATCGCGGTCGAGACCATCGCGGGGACGCAGCGCCTCAACCTCGTCGTGCGGCCGCTCGGCGGCCTCGAGGACGACCTCGGCCTGTACGTCGTCCTGTTCGACGAGCTCCGGCCGGCGGCGCGGGGCGAGGCGCCGCCGCTCGGCCCGCGGCGGGAGAGCGGGTCGCTCGTCGACCAGCTCGAGCACGAGCTCAAGGCCACGCGGGAGCACCTCCAGACGACGATCGAGGAGCTCGAGACGTCGAACGAGGAGCTGAAGAGCTCGAACGAGGAGCTCCTCAGCATGAACGAGGAGCTCCAGAGCCTGAACGAGGAGTTCGAGACGCTGAACAGCGAGCTCAAGTCGAAGATCGAGGCCCTCGACGCGGCGAACGACGATCTCCAGAACCTCCTGCTCAGCACCCAGATCCCGACGGTGTTCCTCGACGACGAGCTCAGGATCCGGCGGTTCACGCCCGCGGCGACGGAGGTCTTCCGGCTGATCGAGGGCGACATCGGCCGATCCATCCTCGACATCGCGGCGCGCTTCGACGCCTCCTCGCTCGTGGCGGACGCGCGCGACGTCCTGCGGACGCTCGCGCCGAAGGAGCGGGAGGTGCAGCTCGAGGACGGCCGCTGCTGCTACATGCTGCGGGTGCTGCCGTACCGCACGCTGGCGAACGTCATCTCCGGCGTGGTCGTCACGCTCGTGAACGTGACGAGCGTCAAGGAGGCCGAGGAGCAGCGCGGCCGGCTCGCCGCGATCGTCGCGTCCGCCGAGCAGGCGATCCTCGGCGCGACGGTCGACGGCGCGATCACGAGCTGGAACGCGGCCGCGGAGCGGATGTTCGGCTACGGCGAGAAGGACGTGATCGGCCGCCCCGTGCACCTCATCATCGCGCCCGAGCGCGCCGACGAGCTGCGGGCCGTCCTCGATCGGGTGCTCGGCGGCGAGCGGGTGGAGCCGGTGGAGACGGTGGGGATCGCGCGCGGCGGCGATCGCGTCGATGTCTCTATCAGCGTCGCGCCCATCCACGACGCCGGCGGCGCGATCATCGGGGCCTCCGCGATGCTGACCGACATCACGCGGCGCAGGCGCGCGGAGGAGGCGCTCCGCGCGAGCGAGGAGGACTTCCGCACCATCTTCGAGAGCGCCGTGGTCGGCAAGGTCCAGTGCGATCCCGCCACGGGCCGCTTCGTGCGGGTGAACAGGAAGTTCGCCGGCATGCTCGGGCACGAGGCGACGGAGCTCCTCGGCAAGGCGCTCCTCGACGTCACGGCGCCGGAGGACGCGAGCGCCGTCGCCGAGCGGTACGAGCGGCTGCTGCGCGGCGAGATCAGCGACTTCGCGCTCGAGAACCGCTACGTGACGAGGGACGCGAGGCGGCTCTGGGCGAGCACCACGGTGACGGCGGTGCGGGACGCGGGCGGCCGCATCACCCGCACGATGGCCGTGGTGCAGGACATCACGCCGCGCAAGCAGGTCGAGGCGGAGCTCATCGCGGCGCGCGAGGCCGCGGAGCACGCGAACCGCACGAAGGATCAGTTCCTGGCCGTCCTGTCGCACGAGCTCAGGACCCCGCTCACGCCGGTGGTCACCGCCGCGTCGCGGCTGCTCCGCCGCGACGACCTGCCCGACGAGGTCCGCCGGGGCGTCGAGATGATCCAGCGCAACGCCGAGCTCGAGGCGCGCCTCATCGACGATCTCCTGGACCTGACGCGGGTGGTTCGCGGCAAGCTCGAGCTGGTCACGCACACGGTCGCGGCGCGCACGGTGCTGGAGCACGCGATGGAGATCTGCGCCGACGAGGTCGACGCGAAGAGCATCCGGCTGACGCTCGACGTCGCGCCGGGCGAGCACTGGGTCGCGGCGGACGTCGCCCGGCTGGAGCAGGTGGTCTGGAACCTCCTGAAGAACGCGGTGAAGTTCAGCTATCCCGGGTCGCAGATCGAGCTCTGCTGCTACGACGAGCGCGCGCAGGTGGTCATCGAGGTGCGGGATCAGGGGGTCGGCATCGAGCCCGAGGTCCTGCCGCGGATCTTCGACGCCTTCGAGCAGGGGAACGCGGACACGACGCGGCACTTCGGCGGGCTCGGCCTCGGGCTCGCGATCTCGCGGGCGATCGTGCAGCTGCACGGCGGCGCGATCACGGCGTCGAGCCCTGGGCGGGGGGCCGGGGCGACCTTCCGCGTCCTCCTGCCCGCCGCGAGGCCGCCCGCGGCCGCCGCGCCGGCGCAGGCAAAGGCCGCCGGGACGGCGGCGCCGAGGCGCGCGCTGCGCATCCTGCTCGTGGAGGACCACGAGGACACGGCGGAGATGATGAGCGAGCTGCTCACGCTGACCGGCCACACGGTGCGCATCGCCCGGAGCGTGCGCGCCGCGCTCGACCTGGTCGGGGCGGAGGCGTTCGATCTGCTCGTGAGCGACCTCGGGCTGCCCGACGGCAGCGGCACGGACCTGATCACGTCGATCCGGTCCGCCGGCCACGAGCTCAAGGCCATCGCGCTGAGCGGCTACGGCATGGAGGAGGATCGCCGCAAGACGATCCGCGCCGGCTTCCTGGAGCACCTCATCAAGCCGGTGAGCTTCCGCGACCTCGACGCGGCCATCCAGCGCGTGATGGCGCGGTGAGGGCACGCGGACGGCGCGGGCAGGGCCCGTGGCGCGATGAGGGCGGCGCGGCGAGGGCAGGGCCTGTAGCGCAGCGAGGGCACAACCTGCGACGGCGCGCGGCCAGACCGGCGCGCTGTCGAGCGGCCGCCGGAAAAGGCGGCCTGACGGCCGGGCGTCGAAGATTCCGAGCAGTGCTGGCGGGGTGGACGGGACTCGAACCCGCGGCCTCCGGCGTGACAGGCCGGCGTTATAACCAACTTAACTACCACCCCAGATGTCAGCGCTCCGATCGCCGTGCGGGCAGATGCCCGGCTCGCATGAGCCAAGCTTCCTCGCCGCCCCGCATCGATCGACACGGGACAACCGAGGGAGGCTCAGGGGAGCGGCGACTCGGAAATATAGAAGAAAGCTGGCGGGGTGGACGGGACTCGAACCCGCGGCCTCCGGCGTGACAGGCCGGCGTTATAACCAACTTAACTACCACCCCAGACTGACATCATCACAGCTCGCCCAGGCCCTTGACCCAGGAGTGGGCGGGACAGGGGTCGAACCTGCGACCATCGGCTTGTAAGGCCGACGCTCTGCCGCTGAGCTACCCGCCCCGTCGGAGAGGTGCGCGACTCTACTCGCCGAGCAGGTTCCGTCAAGATCTATTTTCGGACAGCCTCCGTCCCTGGCCGATCTGGCCGGGGTTTCCGCCTGGGGCTGCGCGTCGAGCGCGTGCCGTGCGCGTGGCGCGCTCTTCGCGCCGCACGCGCCACGCTCGCCGATGGCGGACGCCCTCTTCTGCGAGCCGCCCACGTCGCGCGCGGCGACGTCGCGATCGCACCGGACGGACCGGCGGACAGAGCCGTTGACCGAGCTCGCGCGACCGGCTCATCGCTACACTTCTAGCGTAAAATTCCTGGGTATCCGCGCTACGCTGTGCGTCAGCGGCGGTGGCCGCGACCACGTGTGGTTGGGAGGAGACAGCAACGTATGGCGGAGAAGATCGGCATCCTCGTCGGCTGGGAGCAGTCGTTCCCGCAGGCCTTTCTCGAGAGGTGCAACAAGGTGCCGGGCGTCCGGGCGGAGATCGCGAAGATCGGCGGGACGCCCGAGCGCTTCGAGAGCCCGTACCGGGTGCTCATCGACCGGATCAGCCAGGAGGTGAAGCACTACCGCTTCCACCTCAAGGCGGCGGCGCTCGGCGGGGCGTTCGTGATCAACGACCCGTTCTGGTGGAGCGCGGACGACAAGTTCTTTGGCTACTCGCTCGCGTCGCAGATCGGGATCGCGACGCCGCGCACCGTCATGCTGCCCCAGCGCGACTACATCCCGGCCATCGTCAAGGAGCGCAGCCTCCGCAACCTCGAGTACCCGCTCAACTGGGAGGCGATCATCGACTACGTGCGCTTCCCGGCCATCCTCAAGCCCGCGGACGGCGGCGGCTGGAAGGACGTGTCGGTGGTGCGGAGCCAGGAGGAGCTGCTCGCCGCCTACAACGCCTCCGGGCAGAACGTCATGACCCTGCAGGAGTTCATCGACTTCGACGACTACGTCCGCTGCATCTGCGTCGGCAAGGATCGCATCCTCCCGATCCAGTACGACCCCAAGGCGATCGGCCCCACCGGGCTCCGCGGCTGCTACGTGCAGCACGACGACGAGCGGTGGCTCCCGAAGGCGCTCCACGATCGCATCGTCGAGGACGCGATCAAGATCAACAGGGCGCTCGGGTACGACATGAACTCGGTCGAGTTCGCGATCCGGGACGGGGTGCCGTACGCGATCGACTTCACGAACCCGGCGCCCGACATGCACATCGAGCACCTGCGGGAGCGCTACTTCAACATCGCGGTCGACTGGATGGTCGCGTACGCCGTGGAGTGCGCGCGCGGCGACCGGCGGACGCGCGACGGCTACGCGTGGTCGAGGCTCGTGCGGCCTTCCGTGCAGAAGGTCCGGCTCGGGGCCTCGTCGTGACCGCGGCCCTGGGGCTGCTCGACGGCCAGTTCACGCTGGGCATCGAGGAGGAGTTCCAGATCGTCGACGCCGAGACGCGCGAGCTCCGGTCGTACGTGAGCCAGCTGCTCGAGGGGGGGCAGGGCCACAAGCTCCTGCGCGAGCGGGTCCGCCCGGAGATGCACCAGTCGGTCGTCGAGACGGGCACCGGCGTCTGCCGGGATATCCGGCAGGCGAGGGAAGAGCTGGCCGAGCTGCGCGGCAGCCTCAGGGCGCTCGCGCGGCAAGGCGGGATGCGCATCGTCGCGGCGGGGACGCACCCGTTCAGCGACTGGAAGAAGCAGGAGATCACCGACGGTGAGCGCTACCGGGGCATCGTGGAGGACCTGCAGGACGTCGCCCGGGCGAACCTCATCTTCGGGCTGCACGTGCACGTGGGCGTCAAGGACCGCGAGGTGGCGATGGCCCTGGCGAACCAGGTCCGCTACTTCCTCCCGCACATCCTCGCGCTGTCGACGAGCTCGCCGTTCTGGCTCGGCCGCTCCTCGGGCCTGAAGAGCACGCGCAGCGAGATCTTCAAGCGCTTCCCGCGCACCGGCATCCCGGGGCGCTTCGAGTCGTACGGCCACTTCCAGCGCTTCGTCGACCTGCTCGTGAAGACGGGCTGCATCGACAACGCGAAGAAGATCTGGTGGGACGTGCGCGCCCACCCGTTCTTCGACACGGTCGAGGTCCGGATCTGCGACATGACGACGCGCCTCGACGACACCGTGGCGCTGGCGGCGCTCATCCAGGCCGTCATGGGCAAGCTCTACCTGCTCTACCGGCGCAACCTCGGGTTCCGCGAGTACCGGCAGGAGCTCATCGAGGAGAACAAGTGGCGCGCCGTGCGCTACGGCATCGACGGGCAGCTCATCGACTTCGGCAAGCAGGAGCAGGTCCCCGTCCGCCTGCTCGTCGGCGAGCTGCTCGAGTTCGTCCAGGAGTCGGCGGAGATCTTCGGATCGCAGGGCGAGCTCGAGCGGATCCGGGCGATCCTCGACGAGGGGACGAGCGCCGATCGCCAGCTCGCGGTCTACGGCCGGACGCAGAGCTTCGAGGCCGTCGTCGACGACCTGATCGAGCAGTCGAGCCTCGGCCTGTAGGCCCCGGGCGCCGGGCGGCGGGGATCGCCCGCGGCGCGGGAGGGCGCCGTGAGGTGCTCTCGGTCCGGTCGCGGGGGCCTCGGGGCGGGCTCGCGCCTCGGGGCGGGCTCGCCGCGGCGCCGACCGCCGCCGCCGCGGCGCGCGACCGCCGCCGCGGCGGGCCTCCCGGCGAGAATTTCTGCTCGCGCGCCGGCTCTGCTACCGTGCGGCCGTGGGAATCGCTCCGCGCCGCTCTGCGTTCGCTCTCTCGGTGGGCTGCCTGGTCGCGCTGTCTGTCGCCGCGGGCGCCGCGGGCTGCGCGTCGACCGAGTACGTCAACGAAGGTCCGGGGCAGCCGACGCCGCGGGCCTCCGGCACGCTGCCCCCCGGCTCGGTGGGCGTCTGCAAGCAGCCGGAGACGAAGCGGCCGCCCATCGTGAGCGAGGAGCTCTGGGCCCACGCGAAGCCGTGCACGCCGCGCACGCCCGCCTCGTACATCCGCCTCGGCTACGCGAAGGACGGCGCGGCGGGCGCCGATCCCGAGGCGGAGCAGCTGGCCGAGCGGGTGCTCGCGGCGCTCGCCGAGGGGCCGAAGCCCGACGGCGGCAACAACCAGGTCACGGGCGCGATCCGCGCCGTGCGGGCCTACGCGGCGAGGAAGGACGAGCTGCGCGCCCGGGTCGTGAGAGAATCGGCCACCGGGCAGACGTGCGACGTGACCTACCTGCTCAACACGATGTCCGCCGCGCGTAGCAAGCTGTCCGGGGGCGAGGCGTGCACCGCGGAGGTGTTCGACCCGGAGACGCGCGCCGACGCGTGCCTCTTCGACACGAAGCGGCCCGAGGGGCTGTGGCTCTCGAGCGGCTGGTCGTGCATGACGTTCACCGGCGCGCTCGGGAACGAGGCGTCCTGCCACCAGCTCTGCGGCTACGACGATTACTGCGCGCGGCAGGTGTACTGCGCGGCCGGCGACGTCAACCTCCTGCTCTGCACGCTCGGCGTCTGCCTGCCGGAGCCGTCCGCCGGCATCAAGTGAGCGCGGCCGACCCGCGTTGACCGCGCGGCGCGAGGCCGCGGCGAAGCGGCGCCGAAGTCCGGCATCCCTGGCCGGACTTCGGGCGGGCGGAGCTAGTCGGCGAGGAGGGCGCTCAGCCGCTCGAGCACGCCGCGGAGCAGCTCGCGCGCGCTGCGCAGGAGCGAGCGCCCGTCGCGCAGGAGATCGTGCACCTCGCCGGGAACGGGCAGGAGGCCCGCGCGGGCGGCGAGCGCCGCGCCCGTGAGGAGCAGCAGGACCAGGAGCAGGGCCAGGGAGACGCGGCGGCGCCACCTTCGCCGGGCGCGGGGCGCCGGGGTGACCAGGGCCGGAGGCGCGGACGCGACCGGCAGCGCGAGGCTCGCGGGCGGCGACTGCGACGAGGACTTCGGGGGAGGCTCCTCGAGGGAGACGGGGAGGATGCCCGCGAAGGTGGCGGGGAGGGGCGTGTTCCCGGCGGGCGCCTGCTTGCGCCGGTCGCCCCTGATCGAGGACGCGGTGCGGCCTTCCCCCCGCGCCGACATGCGGCTGTCCGCGAGCTGGATCGCGGTCGCGAGCTTCTTCCGGCGCTCGGCCACGATGTCCCCGAGGGTCTCGCGGACGAAGCGGCCGACGTCGCCGTCCGTGACCGGGGTGCCGATCGAGATCGCGATCTGGTCGAGCGTGCGCTGGAAGGACGCGCAGTCGTTCCAGCGGTCCGCCGGATCCTTGGCCAGCGCGCGCTCGATGGCGACCGCGAGGTCGAACGGGACGTCGGGCACGAGCTCCCGGAGGGGGACCGGGGCGAACCGCAGGATGTTCTCCATGGTCTTGGCGTCGCTCCGGCCGCGGAACGGGTGGTAGCCGCTCAGGGTCGTGTAGAGCAGGACGCCGAGCGAGAAGATGTCGGAGCGGCGATCGACCTTGCCCGAGGTGAGCTGCTCCGGGGAGAGGTACGGGATCTTGCCCTTGAGCTGGCCGACGACGCGCGTCTCGTGCAGCCGGCCCGTGGCCTTGGCGACGCCGAAATCGACGATCTTTACGATGCCGTCGTACGACACCATGACGTTCTGCGGCGAGATGTCGCGGTGCACGAGGTCGACGAGCTTCCCCTCGTCGTCGCGGAGCTCATGCGCGGCGTGGAGGCCGGCGCAGATGCTCGAGGCGATGCGCAGGAGGATCGGCAGGGGGACGCCGCCGGTCGATCGGACCTGCTTGTTGAGCGTGGAGATGGTGTCGCCGTCGACCCACTCCATCACGATGTAGAGGACGCCGTTCTCGTCGCCGAGCTCGACGATCTCGACCGCGTGGGGGTGCCGGATGCGGGACGCGAGGCGCGCCTCGTCGAGGAACATCGCCTCGAAGGCCGGGTCGTTGCCGATCTCCGGCAGCATCGTCTTGATGGCGACGATCTTCTGGAAGCCGCGGGAGCCCACGAGGCGCGCCGCCCAAACGGCCGCCATCCCTCCACGGGCGACCGGCATGAGGATCTCGTAGCGGCCCAGCGTGTCTCCAGGCTTGAGGTCCGACAAGATCTGCACGCGGTGGTCCTAGAGGGGGAGGCGGAGTTGAGAGGGGTGGAGCTCGAGTGCCGCCGTTACGTTCGTGGAGGCACGCAGCCTCGACGTCTGCCGGAGCGACGCAGCGCCATCGCGCTCGCACGTCACGAAGGAGGTCCCGCGAAGCCAGGGTGCCACGAAGGGGACACGGACCTCAAGTTCGGGCGCGACGGCGGCCGAGAGGAATGATCTCATCGGCTTCCGGGCCGAAGCTCTCGTACCGGATCGGCGCCTCCGCCTTGCCGATGACCTTGCCGATGACCGCGGCGATTCGCTCCGGGAACTTGGCGGCCGCGGCGCGCGGCGGCGGCGTCCTCGGCGCGCGGCCGCTTGACATTTTCCAGCGACGTGCCGCGCGCGAGCGCGGGCGCAGCCCTCGTCGGCGTGGCCGGCGGCCCTGCGCGCGGCGCTCGGCGTGCAGGAGCGCGGGCGCGGAGCGGGCGTGAGGCGGCCGCGCGGAGCGGCGGCTGCAGGGGCGCGGCGCGAGGTCGGCTCATCGCAGCAGATACTACGCGAGCACGGTCGGGCAGGAAGAATGCAGCGAGCGCTGCCGGGGCCATCGATGGGCACCCGCATGAGAACGGGGCCGCGCGAAAAGGAATGATTCGTAGCGAAGAGTGCGCCAGATCGGGCTGGAGACGCGGGCGCGAGAGTCGTGGTACAGGGGAGCGACCTGCTCCACGAGGCCTCATGGAAGCCAATTTGCGCCCGATCCCGCCGCCGCACGACGAAGACGACGAAGACGTGCACTGGGCGCTGTCGACCGCGACCGCCCTGTGGGGGCGCGGCGAGCGTGAAGAAGCGCTGAGGTGGCTGCGCCGCGCCGCGGAGCAGGCCTCGGATGCAAACGCCGACCTGCGCGCTCTCGAGCTCTTCAAGGCGGCCGCGGAGGTGGCGCAGAAGATCTCGGTGAGCGAAGAGGATCCGGGCTCGGCCACGGCCACGGACTCGCCCCCGGCGATCGCGAGCGCGCCGAAGACGCCCTTGAGCGCGCCGCCTCAGGCGTCCGGCGCGTCTCCCGCCACGGCGAGCGCGCCGCCGCCGAGGCCGGGCGCGTCGGGCGTCGGGTCCCGCGGAGCGCCGTCGCGACCGCCGAGCGCGGAGGGGGGCCGGGGCGAGCGCAGCGGCCAGAGCGTGCCGCCGGCACCCGCGTCGCCGGCCGTGAAGCGGTCGCCGTCGGTCCGCGCGCCTGCCGGCGACGCGCCGTCGGGGCCGATGACCTCGGCGATGGCGTCGTCCCGCGACGCCGGCCCGCCGCCCAGGCCCGTCGGGGGGCTGGGCCGCGCGGTGCCGCTCGGGGCGGAGCGCGCCCCAGGGGGTGCGCGGTCCGTGGCCGTGCGCGAGGCGACCCCCACGCAGCTGTCGCCCGCCGCTCGCGCGGCGGGCGCCGGGGCGGGCGCCGCGGCGGGGCTCCCGGCGCGTCCCGCTGCCGGACCGCAGGCGGCCGGGGCGGCCGGCCGTCCCGCCGCGATCAAGGCGCGGCCGATCGCCAGCTTCACGGGGCCGACCCACGCGAGGGTGTCGTCGACCACGGCGGTGACCGAGGAGTTCCCGGCGGTCAAGCTCCCGGTCGCGGGCGCGTCGGCGGACCAGGAGCCGGGGAAGGGCGCGTCGGGCGCCGCGCCCCAGAGCACGACCGGGGAGCAGCTCGCGGCGGACGGCGAGGCCCCGCCCGATCAGCGCGAGACGGTGCCGACGGCCATCGCGGTGGCCTCGGCGGCGCGGCGGCAGGCGAGCCCGCTGCTCGGCGCGAGCTCGTCGCAGGAGGCGACCGAGCGGCGCCCGCGGCTCTGGCCGGACGACGAGGGCACCACGCGCCGGCCGCTGACGGCGCAGGAGCAGCGGGTGCTCATGGAGCACCGGATCGAGGACCTGGACGAGGAGACGCCGATGCTCGGCCTGGAGCAGGCGGGCGACGGCGAGCCGTCCGCCGCGGCTCCGGCGGATGCGCCCGAGGCGCCCGAGGATCGCGCCGACTGGACCGAGGCCGAGCCGGACGACGAGGACGCGGGCGCCGCCTCTGAGGATCAGCAGGCGGAAGCGACGCTGGCCGGGGGGCCTCCGGGGGCGATGCAGGCGCGGCCGTCCGAGGGGGCGGCGGTGGACTCGGCGTGGAGCGATCCGCCCTACGAGGGCGAGTGGCAGGCGCCGCCGCCGCGGCTGCCCGCGTCGCAGATCGAGCCGCTGCCGGCGCTGCGGATCGCGGTGATCGGCATCTCCAGCACCGGGGAGCTCCGTCTCGTCCCGATGGACGGGCGGAACGCTCCGCCGCGGGGGGCGGCGCTCGGGATCCTCGTCCCGCTGAGCCCCGGGGACGGCGAGACGATAGCGCGGCTGCTCCAGCTGCGCGGCTGAGGTGCCGCGGCGCGCGGGCGGCGCGGGAGATCGGCAAGAAGTGGGGCATCCCGCGCGATGGCGGTAGCCTCCGGGGATGCATGACGAACGGACGGCCCCGAAGCGCATCCGCGTGACAGGACTGCAGGAGGCCCAGCTGCCAGCGCTCGCCGCGACGGAGCAGGCCTGCACGGCGATGTACCACGAGCTCGGCTTCGACGCGGCGGAGGTGCCGGCGCGGACGGTGGCCGACATCGCCGCGCTGACGCGGCAGCACGACGTGCGCGTGGCGGAGGCGGACGGCGAGGTGGCCGGCTACCTGGCGTGGCGCGACGAGGCACCCGGGGTCGCGTACCTGGAGGAGATCTCGGTGCATCCGGACCACCAGCGGCGGGGCGTCGCGACGCGGTTGCTGGCGGAGCTCCAGGAGCGGGCGCGGGAGCTCGGCATGGAACAGATCGTGCTGAAGGCCAGGGAGCGGGCGAGCTGGGCCCAGGCGTTCTACAGGAAGGCGGGCTTCGCGAAGCTCGGCGATGACGCGCCGGCGAAGGTCCGCGCGTGGCGGAGCGAGCAGGAGGCCGCGGGGAGGCCGCGGACCCGGGACGGCGAGGTCGTGCTCTGGGCGGCCATCCCGCCGAAGGCCGCGGAAGCGCCGGACGAGGACGAGGACGAGGCAGCCGGGGACGGCTGAGGCTGCTTGGCGGCGGCCGGCGGAGGGCCGCCGCAGGTGGGGTGCGCCCGGCGGGCAGGGGCGCGGTGGGGGCGGTCGCGGCCGGGTTTGCCGGTGCGAGGCGGAGCGGCGTGCGCGCGGGTGGAGGTCGGCTCGGGGGCTGACCTGGGCTCGGGCGCCGGTGGCAAGGGGCCGCCAACCGGTGCGAGTTCGTTCGCCTGAGGTCGGCCAAGATGCCCGACGGCGCGAGTTGACATAATGTTTCTTATGCGATCCGACATCGGTCCCGAGGGCAGGGGGCTGGAGCTCGATTTTCCGGGTCATTTCGGGCACCTGGAGTCGGTTTCGGCGTCGCCCCGACCTCAACCCGGGTCAGGCCTTGCTGCCGGCCTCAACCTGGGTCGGCCTTGTCGCCCCGACCTCGCTGCCGACCTCAACCTGGGTCGGCCTCGTTGCCCCCCCCCCCCCCCGGACCTCAACCTGGGTCGGCCTCGTCGCCCCCGACCTCAACCTGGGTCGGCCTCGGGAGTCGGCCCCGCTGACCTCAACCCGAGTCGAGCCTCGCCCCCAGCCTCAACCCGGGTCAGCCTCGACGCCGACCTCAACCCGGGCGGACGCTCCAGGACACTGCGGATCACGACGCGCCGCGTCATCCTTCGGCCCTACAACGCCCAAGCGTCCTGCCCGCGCCGTGGTTCGGACCTGAACGACCGCTCAGCCTTTGGGAAGCGGCGGCGTCTCGACGTCGAGGCTGAGCAGCGCGCCGCCGTTCGTCAGCACGAACGCCCGCCGGCCGTACGCGGCCGGCGTCATCGCGATGCCGCCCCCCGTCTCGATGCCGTCGATCACCGCGCCGTCCAGCGGTGAGAACAGGAAGATCCCGTAGCGCGTGGTCGTCACCAGCAGCGCCCCCGCGAACGGCACCGGTGCCGAGATGCCCCCGTCCGGCAAATCCCGCCGCCAGATCGTGCGGCCGTCCTCCGGGTCCAAGGCCCACAGGCCCGTCAAGCCCGACGACGCGAGCAGCACCTTCCGCTCGGGCACGATCGGACCGCCTCCGCTCCGCGGCGCGTGCGCTGGCTGATGCCACAGCACGAGCTCGGTGACGCCGACCGCCGCCTCGTTCACCCAGGCCCGGGTCCCGTTCTCGGCGTCGAGGGCGAACACCCCGCCCGCGTAGCCCGCCACGAAGACCACATCGCCCGAGGCGATCTGGCCGAAGACCGGCGTGGTGTCCGTGTCGAGGTACTTCGGCGTCTGGCCGCCCGCGCTCTGCTCGGCCTCGGCCGCCAGGTCGACGAGCGCCCACTGCTCGGACCCGTTCTTGAGGTCGTAGGCCATCACGACCCCATCGGAGAACGCCGTGTAGACCTTGTCCCGCCCGAGCGCCGGGCCGGCGTGCCCGGAGATCTCCATCCCGAACGCCGGCGTCCGATGCTGGTACCAGCGCATCGCGCCCGTCTCCGCGTCGAGCGCGATCAGCGTGTCGTTCGAGTTCGTCACGTAGAGCACGCCGTCGCGCAGCACCGGCCGCCGCGCGACCTTGGCGTTGGTCATGAAGCGGTAGACCAGCTGGCCGTCCGAGGCGCGCACCTTGTAGAGCGCGCCGTCGTTCGAGCCGAAGTAGACCGCGTCCGACGCGGCGTCGTAGAGCGGCTCGCTCTGCACGGGGCCGAGCGTCTCGAACCGCCAGAGGACGTCGCTCGTGTCGGCCCGCACCGCGTACAGGCCGTGATCGCTCGACCCGACGAAGACGCGCCGGTGCGCCGCGTCGATCTCGGGGCGGCCGCGCTCGTAAGCCTCGCCGACCTTGCGCGCCTCGGCCGTGAGCTCGCGGCGCGTCGTGATGCCCAGCGCGCTCCCCGGGTGATGCAGCCAGAGCGGCGCGTCGGGCGCCGCGGCGACGCCCAGGTTGCCGCAGCCGCCGAGCGACGCGAGGCCCAGCCCGAGGAGCACAGCGCCCGCGGCGCGGCTAGTGCGGCGCATCGCCCGCCTTCTTCTCCGCGTTCTCGCGCGCGCGGCGGATCAGCTGCTCGATCTCCTCCGGCGTCATCGTCTGGCCCTTCGGGCCGCCGAACGCGGCGCGGGGCGGCACGGCGGCCGGGTCGATCTTGCGCAGCATCTCCTCGACGACGGCCTCGAGGAACTGGAAGGAGCGGCCCTCGGTCGAGGGAGCCTGGAGCTTCTCGTGCGCGCTCTTGAGCAGCTCCTTCGCCTTCTCGCTGTCGCCCTTGGCCAGGTGGATCCGCGCCTGGTGGTACAGCGCGAGCTCCTTGTAGCCCTTCATGTCGATCGCCTCGAGCTCCTTGAACGACGCGAGGGCGCCGTCGAGGTCGCCCTTGCCCTCCCGCGCGAACCCGATGCCCTCGATGGCGCGGCCCTTCACGTCGGGATCCGCCCCCGCGAGCGGCGACGAGACCACGGCGCTGTACGCTTCGAGCGCGCGGTCGTAGTCCTTCTTGTCGAGCATCACCCCGGCCTGCCCGAGCTTCGCCAGGAGCGCGGCGCCGCTGCCGCCGTGCTCGTCGATGACCTTGTTGTACGCGGCGAGCGCGGTGTCCGACCGCTCGTCCGCGGACTTGAAGGTCCTCGTGACGTCGAACTCCTTCTCCTCCTCGCTGCGCGTGTCCTCGGCGAGCACCCTGCCCCGATCCGCAGCGACGGCCGACATGAGCGCCGACGTCGACACCGCGTCCTTCTTCTCGGTGCGCGACAGGTAGAACAGCACGCCGCCGGTCGCGACCAGCGCCGCCAGCACGCCCCACTGGAGGACGTGGAAGTTCTTCTTGATCCACCGGCCGGCGCCGGTCGTCATGCGGCTGAGCGCGTCCTCGACCATCTCGCCCGGCAGCAGCTGGACCGGGCGGCGCCCCGCGGCCTGCTCCCGGCGGCGCGCGAGCAGCTCCTTCGCGCGGGCGTTCTTGTCCTTGGGCAGCTCCTCGCCCGCAGGCTTCTTCTTGCGGCGGCGCGCGGAGGCCTCGTCGCGGCGGCGGGCGGCGCGGTTCGGCACCGCCGGGGCCGCCTCGTCGCTCGCGGCCTCCGCCGGGGGCGCCTCCTCCGACTCGCCCACGCCGAGCGCCTCGGCGACGCGCTGCGCCGCCTCGTCGTCGCTCTCGTCGGCGCCGGCCTCCCTCACCGGAGCGCCGCGCGGCGGCCGCGCCGGGGCCGCCTCCGCAGCCCCGCCCTCGTCGCCATCGCTCCGCGTGGCTTCGTCCTTGTCACTCCCCGCGGATTTCTCTTCGGCCTGCTCTCGGTCCTTGTCCGACACGCGGCGGACTCTAGTCTTGCCGCCTGCGGCGTCAATCTGGCCGGTGAGCCGCAGGCGCTTCGTCCCCCGAGCGCGGCGGCGGCGCCGCCTCGTCGCCGGCGCCGCCAGCGTCGCCGGGCGACCAGGGCGCAGGCGGCGGGGGCGGGATCTCGTCGCTCAGCGGGACGACGGCGCACGCCTGAACCTCGACGTTCTGGGTCGCGTACACCACGAAATCGGCGTAAGCGCCCGGCTGCGCGCCCGCCGCGGGCGGCAGCGTCGCGAACGCCTCGGTCGGCTCGCTCCCCGGGGGGATCGCGAGCGTGACCGCGCGCTCCGCGTCGAGCTCCGGCGCGCTCGCCGGGACGAGCGACGCGCCGTCCCGCTTCGGCGGCCGCGCGCCGCGCTTGGGGCTGCCGAAGCGCACCTCGCCGGGGCGGCCATCGTCGGTCCGCGCGCGGCAGAGGACGCGCACGCCCTTGCCGTTGCCCGCCTTCGGGATCACGACGCCGAGCCCCACCCCGCTCTTCGCGAAGCGGCGCAGGCGGCCGAGATCGCGCTCGCGCGGCCCGCCGAGCAGGTCAAGGATGTCGGCCCGGAGCGCGAGCCCGAGCCCCCCGGGCAGCGGATCCGGCGTGCCGAGCATGCGCAGGAGCGGCGCCCGCAGCTCGGGGCCGGCGCCGAGCTTCACGAGGGCCTCCGCGATCGCGACGCGCGCCGTCTGGTACGGCTCCTGGCCGAGCCGCTCGGCGAGCGCCGGCCGCGCGGCGTCCTCGCCGATCGCCGCGAGCGCGGCGGCGGCGTACGGGCGCAGCCGCACGTCGCCGAGCGCGGCGATGAGCGGCGGCAGCGCGGCCTTCACCCGGATCTTCGCGAGCGCGTCGACGATCTCGCGCGCCCGCTCGAACGACGTCGCCTCCGCGCCTTCGCCGCCGTCCTGCTCCGGGCCGCGGACCACCTGCCGCAGCCACGCCACGAGCACGTCGTCGCCGCGGCGATCGCCCGACTCCGCGAGCGCGAGCGCCGCGAGGCGCCGCCACTTGCGGTCGGGATCGACCACGAGATCGCGCGTCAGCGGCGCGCCCTCGCCGAGCCGCGTGAGCGCGAGCGCCGCCCACCGCCGCACCTCGTCGTCCTCGTCGCGCACGAGCGCGAGCCGCAGCGACGGCGCCGCCTCGGAGCGGCGCAGATCGAAGAGCACCTCGCCCGCCTTGCGGCGGATGGCCACGTCGGCGTCGTCGAGCAGCGCCGCGACCTCGACCACCGCGTCGGCGTCGCCCGCGATGCCGCGGCGGAGCGCGTCGGGCCAGCCCTTGCCCTCCTTCCTCAGGCCGCGGACCTCGTAGCGCCCGTGCGACGCCTCGACGGCGCGCAGCTCCGACCGCATCGCGCCGAGCTCCGCGGGGCGCAGCGCGGAGATGTCCTGCTGCTGGCGCGGATCCGTCGCCACGTCGTAGAGCGCGCACGCGCCGATCTTGCGCGCGCAGACGAGCCGCAGCGTGCCCTTGGCGAGCAGCGTCTGCGTGTCCGTCTCGGCGAACGCGAAGCCCGGGAGCGAGGGCGGCCCGCCCGGCGGCGCCGCCTTGCCTTGCTCGGCCGCCGCGTCGCCGGCGGCGAGCAGCGGCCCGAGATCGGCGCCGCGCACGCGCGCGGGCCGCGGGATGCCGAGCCCCGCGAGCACCGTGGGCAGCAGATCGACGAGCTGCACCGGCGCCCGCACCACGCGCGGCGAGAGCAGGCCGGGCGCGCTCACGATGAGCGGCACGCGCGCCTGCTCCTCGTACACCGTCGTGCCGTGGTAGCGCCCGCCGTGCTCGCCGAACTCCTCGCCGTGATCGGCCGTGACGATCACGACCGCGTCCGGCCGCTCCTTGCGGATCTCGTCCACGATCGCGCCGACGCCCGCGTCCGCCACGGCGATCTCGGCGTCGTAGCGATCGATGTCGCGATCGCCGAGCGGGTGCTCCGGGTGCGCCTCGTACGGCTCGTGCGGCTCGAAGAGGTGCACCCACATGAACGCGCGCTGCTCCGATCCGAGCCCGGAGAGGTAGCTCCGCACCTGCTCCAGCCGGAGCGCGGAGCTCGCGAACTCGATCTTCTGGTACTCGAAGTCGAGCGCCCGATCGCGCAGCGCGCCGAAGCGCTCGCCGTCGATGAAGAACACCGCCGGCGGGTAGAAGCCCGCCGTCTTGTAGCCGTAGCGGCGGAGGTGCTGCGCGAACGTCTCGGAGTCGTCCCCGAGCCCCTGCAGCACGAGCGGGCGGATGTACTTGCCCGTCATGAGCGACGAGACCGCGTACGACGTGTGCGGCGTCGGCGTGTACGCCGCCTCGAAGCGCACGCCCTCGGCCGCGAGGCGGTCGAGGTTCGGCGTGATCTTCCGCTCGTAGCCGTACGCCCCCACGTGGTCGGCGCGCAGGGCGTCGATGCTGATCAGCACGATGTCGCGCCCCCGCAGATCGATCGCGTTGCCGCTCGCGCGCTCGTCGAGCGGCGCGGCGTCGAGCGGCTCGGGCGGCGACAGCACGGCGGCGAGCTCGACCACGTGGCCGAGGAGCGGGCCGTGCGCGGCGTAGATGAGGCGGATGTTGTCCGCGAGCGCGAGCCGGTCCGCCGCGCCGGGCGCGAGCGCGGCGCCGAACGCGAAGAGGACGAGGGCGAGCGCCGCGCGCACGAGCCGCGGCGAGCGCCGGTCGCGCGCGTCGCCCTGGCCGGACGGCCGCGTGGGCAGCGCCGGCGTCGCGAAGGTCGCCGCCGCGAGCGTGAGCGCCGCGAGCCCGAGGTGGAAGGCGGCGTAGAGGCGCGGCAGGACGCGCACGTTCGCGACCTCGAGCAGGACGACCGCGCAGGCCGACGCGAGGACGAGCCACCGGCCGGCCCCCGCGGCGCGCGCCCGCTTGAGGGCGCGCGCCACGCGCGGCGCCGCCGCGAAGGTCGCGCCGGCGCCGAGGAGCGCGAGCGCCGCGATGAACGGCGCGCGCCGGCCGCCCTCGAACATGCGCCCGGCCGAGACCCCGAAGGCCACCGCGCCGCCGAACGCCCCGGCGAGCAGCGCCGCCGCGACGCGGAACCCCCGGCGCTCGGCGCGCATGGCGATCTCGAGCACCGCGCCGAGGACGGCGGCGCACGGCGCCGCGGCCGCGAGCGCGAGCGGCAGGAGGTCGCGCACGGCGCGGCCGAGCTCGTAGGGCCCGAGCAGCTCGCGCCACCGCAGGACGCCGACCACCAGGAGCTCGGCGAGCGCGAGCGCCGCGAGCGCGAGGTAGGCGTCCGCCATGCGCCACCCGATCTCGGTCTCGAGCTTGCGCGGCGGGGCGTCGGAGCTCCCGCTCGGGAACGTGGCGCGGCTCGGCGCCGGCGCCGGCGTGGACGCGCGCGCCGGCCCGGACTGCAGCCGCGGCGCCGACGGCGCCCGGTGCCCGGGCGCTCCCGGCGCGGCGCCGGCGAGCCCGTCCGAGGCGGCGGCCGTGTCAGGCCGGCTCCCGTGGGCGAATCGACCGGGGGGCACGGACCCCCCGGGAGGCCGGCCGGCGCCCCCATGGCCCCGTGGGCGCATCGGAGCGGCCCCGTTGCGATCGGTCATGCGTAGGTGACTTCGAGGATCTCGTACGTGCGCGGCCCGGCCGGCATCATCACGCGGACCTCCTCGCCGACCTCGTGCCCGAGCAGCGCGCGCGCGAGCGGCGAGGCGACGGAGATGCGCCCGAGCTTGAGATCGGCCTCCTCGGGCCCGACGATCTGGAAGCTCTGCTCCTCATCCGTGTCCACATTGGCGAGCTTGACCTTGGCGCCGAACTGGACCTTGCTGCCGCTCAGCTTGGACGGATCGATGACCTCGGCGCGCGAGAGCGTCTGCTCGAGGTAGCTGATGCGGGCGACGATCATGCCCTGCCGCTCCTTGGCGGCGTGGTACTCGGCGTTCTCGGAGAGGTCGCCGTGCTCCCGGGCCGTCCCGATGTCCTTGACGACCTGCGGCAGGTCGATCTCTTTCAGCCGTCGCATCTCTTCGCGGAGCCGCACTTGCCCCTCGGGCGTCATGGGTACTTTCTCGGACATGGTGGGGACGCTTTTAGCATGGCTCCCGCCCGGTCGACGACGGCGCGAGACGCGCCGGTCGCGGATAGCGCCGGCCGCCCGGACCGCAGCGCGCCCTGCCCTGCCCCCGCCGGACTACCCCCGCCAGCGCACGATCTTCCGCGGAGGCCGCCGCGCGTGGGCGTCCGCTGACTTCGTCGCGCTCCGGACGAGGGCCGCCGCGGTCCGGGAGAGCTCCTCCGGGCGCGGGCCGCCGTGCGGGACGGCCGCGGCGTCCACCGTCGCCGTGGCCGCGCCGGTCGCCTCGGCGAGCCGCACCTCGACCGGGACGTCCGCGTCCGGGAGCCGCACGACGCCGCGGTAGACGAACTCGCCCGGCGCGCCGCCGGCGTCGGCCTGCTCCAGCACGTAGCGAGCGCCGGAGGACGGCCGCCCGACCGCCTGCGTCACAGCTGCGGCCCCGAGCGGGCCGGGCCCGACGCCGCCTTGGCGGGCGCGCGGCGCTGCCCGCCGGGGCCCATCTCGTCGAGGAACCGCCGCGCGGTCACCGCGAACGGGCCGCCGAAGTCCCGGATGACCGACTCGAACACGGCGCGCGCCTCGTCCGGCTTCTTCATCTTGAGGAGCGTCTCGCCCTTGAGGACGAGCGCCTCCGCGTCGAGCCCCGAGCCCGGGAAGGTCCGCAGCGCGTAGTCGATCCGCGCGATGGCCGCGTCGAACACGTCCTCCTTGAGGTAGTAGCGCGCCACGTAGAGCTCGTGGCGCACGAGCCGCCCGGTCACGACCTCGAGCATGTAGGCCGCGTCGTCGCGGTAGCGGCTGCGCGGGAACTGCCGGAGGAAGGTGCGGATCTCCCGGTGGGCCTCGATCGTGGTCGCCTGATCGCGCTCCTCGGCCGGCGGCAGGAACACCGTGTCGTCGATGTCCAGGAAGAGCGACTTCGCCATCCGGTACTTCGCGTACTCGACGTTCCGATCCGTCCGGTGCTCCTGGATGAACGCGCGGTAGGCCGAGATCGCCTCGGGGTACTTGCCCTGCTCGAACTCGAGGTCGGCGATCCTGAGGTCGGCGAGCCGGGCGTAGCGGCTGTACGCGAAGCGCCGCTTCACCTCGGAGAAGAGGGCGCGCGCGTCCTCCCAGTCCTTGGCCTCGAAGGCGGCCATGGCCTCGTTGTACGCGGCCTGCGCGTCCTCGGTGTACGTGAGGGTGGCGGTGCGGCCGTCGTTGAGCTCGAAGTCGCAGCCCACGAGCCCGCCCAGGGCAGCGAGGCACCCGGCGAGGGCGAGGACAGCGGCGGTGGGTCTCATCGTGCACGCCTCGTACCCAATCCGGCGCCGGCGCGCCAGGGCTTCCGCCGCGGGCCGGGCGCTCGCGCCCTTGCTCCCGCGTCGTGGCACCCGGGGGAGCTGGGGTATGGTCGGCCCATGCCCGCTTCCCCTCCAGCGCCTGCGCCGGCGGCCCCCACCCCGACGCTGCACCCGGGCGGCGCCGCCTCGCCCACGGTCCTCATCGTGGACGACGAGCGCAACATCCGCCGCACCCTCGCGCTCGTCCTGCAGGGCGAGGGCTACCAGGTCGCCGAGGCCCCGAGCGCCGAGGCGGCGCTGGAGCTGCTCGCGCACGGCGACACCCCCGTCGACCTCGCCCTTGTCGACCTGCTCCTGCCCGGCATGAACGGCCTCGACCTCCTCCAGCGCGTGCGCCAGGACGACGCCACCCGCGAGCTGCCGGTCATCGTGATCAGCGGGCACGCGACCGTCAACGACGCGGTGAAGGCCGTCAAGCTGGGCGCCTGCGACTTCTTCGAGAAGCCGCTCAACCGCGAGCGCGTCCTCGTAGGCGTCAAGATCGCGCTGCAGAACTCGCGGCTCGCGCGGGAGGTCGAGGACCTGAAGGCCCAGGTGCAGTCGCGCTACGAGATGATCGGCCAGAGCGCCGCGATGCAGCGGCTGTTCAAGGAGATCGATCGCGTCGCGCCGACGAAGGCGAGCGTGCTCATCACCGGCGAGAGCGGCACCGGCAAGGAGCTCATCAGCCGCGCCATCCACCGCCTCTCGCTGCGGGCGCGGGGCCCCTTCGTCCGGGTCAACTGCGCCGCGATCCCGCGCGAGCTCATCGAGAGCGAGCTCTTCGGCCACGAGCGCGGCGCGTTCACCGGGGCGAGCGGGCCGAAGCGGGGCTTCTTCGAGCAGGCCCATGGCGGCACGCTGTTCCTCGACGAGATCGGCGACATGGACCTCGCCGCCCAGGCCAAGGTGCTGCGCGCGCTGCAGTCGGGCGAGATCTGCCGCGTCGGCGGCGAGCACAGCCGGCACGTCGACGTCCGCGTGCTCGCCGCGACGAACAAGGACCTCTCGCGCGAGGTCGCCGCGCTGCGCTTCCGCGAGGACCTCTTCTTCCGCCTCGCGGTGTTCCCGATCAAGAGCCCCGCGCTGCGCGACCGCATGGAGGACCTGCGCGCCCTCGCCGACGCGTTCATGGCGGCGTTCTGCAACGAGAACGGCCTGAAGCAGAAGGCGATCGATCCGGTGGTCTACGCCGCGCTCGAGCGCCGGAGCTGGCCGGGCAACGTGCGCGAGCTCAAGAACGTCATCGAGCGCGCCGCGATCCTCTCGGGCGACGTCGTCACCATCGCCGATCTGCCGGAGGATCCGCACGAGAACCCGTTTGAGGACGACGCGCAGGCCGCCGCCGGGGAGGGGCCCTGCGCGCCGCCCGCCCCCGGCGGGGCCGAGCCGCCCGCGGGCGCGGCCCGGAGCGAGCCGGAGCGCCCTCGCCTCACGCTGCGCGAGTTCCGCGATCGGGCCGAGCGCCGCTACATCGTCGAGGTGCTGGCCAGCCTCGACTGGAACATCTCGCGCGCGGCCGTGCTGCTCGGCGTCGAGCGCACGAACCTCCACAAGAAGATCCGCGCCTACGGCATCAAGCGGGGCGAGGCGCCGTAGCGTCAGCGCCCGCGGCCTTGCCCCTGCGCCGCTACGCGGCCCTGCGCCGCTACGCGGCCCCGCCGAGCGCCCTGCGGACGGCGCGGAGGAGCGACTCGGCCGTGAACGGCTTGCCCAGCACCGCGGCGTCCGGGCGGGCGGCGAGCGCGTCGCCCGTGTAGCCGGACATGAAGAGCACCCGCATGTCCGGCCTCTGCTTCACGAGGCGCTCGGCGAGCTCGCCGCCGGACATCTCGGGCATCAGCACGTCGGTGAGCAAGAGGTCGACCCGCCCGCGCTGCGCCTCGCTGACGCGCAGCGCCTCGCGCGGGCCGCGCGCCGTCAGCGTGGTGTAGCCGTGCTGCGCGAGGATCCGGCTCGCGAGCGCGACCACCGCGTCCTCGTCGTCGGTGACGAGCACCGTCCCGCCGTCGCCGCGGCGCGGCGCGGCGTGGGGCGCGCGCCCGCGCCGCGAGGCCGACGGCCGCGCCGAGAGCGGCAGGTAGATCTCGACGCGCGTGCCCTCCCCGGGCTGGGACGCGAGCTCGATGAAGCCGCGCCACTGCTTGACGATCCCGTACACGGTGGCGAGCCCGAGGCCGGCCCCCTTCCCCCTCGGCTTCGTCGTGAAGAACGGCTCGAAGGCGCGCGTCCGCACGTCGTCGCTCATCCCGCTGCCGGTGTCGCTCACGACGAGGCGCGCGTACCTGCCGGGCGGGATCGCCGGGTGCGCGTCGTGCAGGCCCCCCGCGGCGCCGACGCGGACCGCGCGCGCCTCGATCGACAGCCGGCCGCCGTCCTGCATCGCGTCGCGCGCGTTCAGCGCGAGGTTCATGACCACCTGCTCGAGCTGCCCCGCGTCCGCGAGCACCCGGCACCCCGAGGGGCCGAGCGCCATCGCGAGCTCGACGCCGCCCCCGACGGCGGCGCGGAGCGCGCCCTCCATGCCGCGCACGACGTCCCGCAGGTCCAGCACGACCGGCTGCGCGAGCCCGCGCCGGCTCACCGTGAGCAGCTGCCGCGTGAGCGACGCCGCCCGCTGCGCGGCGCCCTTGATCTCGGCGAGATCCTTCTGCACCGGGCTCTGCTCGTCGAGCTCCTCCATGACGAGGCTCGTGTAGTTCAGGATGATCGCGAGCAGGTTGTTGTAATCGTGGGCGATCCCGCCGGCGAGCCGCCCGACCGCTTCCATCTTCTGCGCCTGGCGCAGCTCCTCCGAGAGCTCGCGCCGGCGCTCCTCGGTGGAGCACGAGGACGACAGATCGACGATCGCCCCGGTCACGAGCCGCTCCCCGCGCCCCTCCGCGAGCGACTCGGTCCGCATCACGCGGACCGTCGAGCCGTCGCGGCGCGTGAGGCACGTCTCGATCGCGCTCGCCGGCGGCGGCTTCCCGCCCGCGCCGCCCGCCACGCACCCGCCGAGCACGAGATCCGCCGCCGCGAGCGCCTCCTGCCGCGAGCCGTAGCCGAGCAGCCGGGCGAGCGCCTCGTTGCAGTCGAGGAGGCGGCCGTCGAGCGAGGCCACGTAGAGCCCGGCCGGCGAGCAGGACGCGAGCAGCGAGCTGTGCAGCAACGGGCTGTGCTCCACCGGGTCTCTCGACGACGATCGTCCGCTGCTCATCGACGCGCTGTCCGTGCCGAAACGTTCAGCCGGAGGGAGATCCCCGACTCCCCGAAATGAAGCGCGGACTCCTCTCGACTGCAACGCCGTTCACGCCGGTAACGTGCGCGCGTGGCGGGCGGCCCGGGCCGCCACGCCGCGCAGCGCGGACGGTTTCTCCTTCTCCGTCCCGCCGAACTGGCCTAGACCCCGCCGGGGCTCGGGCGAGCCCTCAGGAGCGCGGCATGTTCTTCCTCGACAGCTCGAACCCGGACGAGATCAAGGAGATGTTCTCCTGGGGCGTGCTCGCGGGCGTGACCACGAACCCCCTCATCCTCTCGCGCGACGCGGGGTGCGTCGATCTCGAGCGGCGCATCCGCGAGGTGCTCTCGGCGTCGGCCGGCCCGGTGTCGGTCGAGCTGACGAGCGAGACCGAGGCGGCGATGCTCGAGGAGGCCCGCGGCTACCACGCGTGGGCGCCCGAGCGGATCTGCGTCAAGGTGCCGTTCAGCGACGTCGGCCTCAAGGTGACGCACGCCCTCGCGAAGCGCGGCGTGCGCACCAACGTCACGTGCGTGATGAGCTTCAACCAGGCGTACCTCGCGGCCCTCGCCGGCGGCGCGTACGTCTCGATCTTCAGCGGGCGCATCCGCGACATGGGCTACCCGGCGGCCCCGGTCATCGAGCGCACGCGCGCGCGGCTCGATCGCGAGCGGCTGCGCGCCGAGATCATCGTGGGCTCGATCCGCCACCTCATGGACGTGAACGAGGCGCTCGACGCCGGCGCGCATATCGTGACCGTGCCGCCGGCCATCCTGCGGAAGATGCTCCACAACCCGAAGACCGAGGAGACGATCCGCGAATTCAACGCCGCCTGGGAGAAGCGTGCTAAGTAGCCGCGCGTGAACGCCGAGCCCGGCCGCGCGCGAGGAGACGTGGAAGCTCGAGGGCCGCGCCCCCCCGTAGACCCGAGAGACGAGGACACCGCCGGCCCGCGCGCGCCGCTCCGCGCCCCGGCGGAGGCCCCCGCCGGCCGCAAGTACGCGGTCGAGGAGGTGAACCGGGCCCTCGTGGCCGTCGCCGGCCGGCCCCGGACGGTGCTCGACGTCGGCTGCGGGATCGGGCTCAACGGCGCCGCCGTCAAGCGCACGGGCGCGCGCGTGACCGGGATCGAGATCGCGCCCGCGTCGCGCGCGCGCGCCGGGGAGGTGCTCGACGAGGTCCTCGCCGCCGACATCACGAGCGACGCCGCCGTGCGCGAGGCGCTCGGCGACCGGCGCTTCGACCTGATCCTGTTCGCCGACGTCCTCGAGCACACCGCCGATCCGCTCGCCGTGCTCTGCCGCTTCCTCCCGCACCTCGAGGACGACGGCCACGTCATCGTCTCGCTCCCGAACGTCGCGGCGTGGCCGGTGCGCCTCGGCCTCCTCGCGGGGCGGTTCGACTACGCGCCGAGCGGCATCCTCGACGACTCGCACCTCCGCTTCTTCACCCGCGCGTCGGCGCTCCGGCTCGTCGAGCGGGCCGGGCTCGAGGTGCTCCGCGTCGAGCAGAACCCGATGCTCGTCCGCGCCGCCAAGGAGCTCATCCTGAGCGGCCTCGGCGCGGGCGACGACCCCACCGATCTCGCCCGCTCGCTCCCGTACAAGGCCTACCACGCGCTCGTCCGCCCGCTGGAGGACGTCGTGGCGAGCCGCGCGCCCGGCCTCCTCGCGTTCCAGCACGTGATCGTCGCGAGGAAGCCGCCGCGCCCCCGCCGGATGCGGCTCACCGTCGGCATGCTCACGATGGACGAAGAGGAGAGCGTCGGCGCCATGATCGGCGAGATCAGGAAGGCCGCGCCCGACGCGGAGATCCTCTGCGTCGACAGCTCCACGCGGGACCGGACCCCCGAGATCGCGGCCAGCCTCGGGGCGCGCGTGCTCCGCCAGGTGCCGCCCCGCGGCCACGGCCCGGCGATGGAGCTCCTCATGTACAGCGCCGCGGCCCGGAGCGAGCTGCTCATCTACCTCGATTGCGACTTCACCTACCCCGCCGAGAACATCCCGGTGCTCCGGCGGCTCGTCGAGGAGGAGGGCGCCGACGTGGTGAACTGCGCCCGCACGCGCTCGAGGCCCGCGGCCATGCCCGTCCCGAACTACCTCGCCAACCGCGCCTTCGCCGCCATGGCGCACGCGATGCACGGCATCCCCACCTCGGACGTCCACAGCGGCATGCGCGCTTACCGCTGCTCGGTGATTCGGGCGTTCGATTTCGACGGCGAGGGGGACGCGCTGCCCATCGACACGCTGCTCTTCCCGGCCAAGTGCGGCTATCGCGTCGTGGAGATGCCGATCGAGTACAACGAGCGCGTCGGCACCTCGAAGCTGCGCAAGCTGGCTGGCACCGTGTGGACGCTGATTCGCCTCCTGCGCGCGCTCCCCGTGGGCGACCGCCTCGGCGATCGCTACGAGCGTCGCTAGGCGTCCCAGCGCGCGCCGCCCGGCATCACCGCTTCGTCGCGCAGCAGCGATGAGGCCGTGACAACGCGGTGCGGCGTCCCGCCTCCCGCGTGGTCATCGCATTCCGGGCGCCTATACTCGGCATCTTTCGAGTCGAGAGGAGGCACGAGATGCGGTTTCAGAAGGTAGTTTGCGTACTAGGTGTGTCCGCGCTGACCGGCGCGGCCGCGGCGGCGGGCTGCGGTGGCGACGACGGCGGCGGGACGAGCTCGAATTCCTCGGGGGCGACCGGCGGCGCGACCGTAAGTGACTGCTCGCAGAAACACCCGGTCTGCACGGCGGTCGCCTCGGACTGCGTCGCCGTCCATGACAATCGGGACGCGACCACGTTCGGGCTGCGCATGGCGCAGCTCACGATCACGAAGCCCGACGTGCTCGCGATCGGCTATGTCGCCCGGCTCGTCGCCCAGGGCCTGACGATCAATCTGCCCCAGTGTAATCTGAACGGCACGGGCACCTTCTCCTGGCTGCTCGAGTTCGACAAGGCGAACGGCAAGCTGCGCACGGGCGGCGCGAAGATCGCGGACGACCCGCTCGAGGGGTACTGCTTCGCGAACATGTCCGTGGGCGAGTTCGAGATCGCGCCGACCGAGATCGACGCCCCCCTGGGCGACGACGGCGCGTGGAGCGGCGAGGCCGAGACCCTCAACGTCCCGATCTTCCTGGAAACGAGCCCGGATCCGATCATCCTACCCATGCACCAGGTGCGGCTCACCGACGCCACGCTGTCGGCGGACAACAACTGCATCGGCCGGTACAACGTCGAGGGGCTCGACCCGTTGAACGCCTGCCTCCCCGGCCAGGACGGCGACCCTCCGGCGTTCATCAACGGCGGCAAGCTCGCCGCCTTCATCACGCTGGAGGAGGTCGACCGGGTGATCGTGCCCGACGTCAAGCAGAGCCTCTGTGTCGTGCTCTCGGGCGATATCGTAAAATACGGAGCCGGTGGGGAGCCCAATACGTGCAAGCGCGACGAGAGCGGCCAGATCGTGCTCAAGGGCGACTGGTGCAGCGCGACGAACTCGCCTGCGACGGACGACTGCGCAGACGCCTATGCGCTCGGCGGCGAGTTCGCGGCGAGCGCCGTCAAGATCAACGGTCTCTGCCAGCAGTAGCGCTTGCGGGCGGCTCTCCGGGGAGCGTACGCTTTGTCGTGGCGTCCTGACGCCCGCGCCCAGCGGGCTCGGCGCTGCGGGCCGCGCTCCTCGGAGGGTTCCTTATGCCCCGCGTCATCAAGCATTTCTCCTCCATCCTTGTGCTCCTTGTCATCGCCGGGTGTGCCGCTTCGGGCGGCGGGTGCTCCGGCTGTGGAATGACCCCCCTCCCCGCCGGCTTCAAGCCCGCGGACCGCATCGAGAACGCCGGCTCGGCGCGGCTCACGCAGTCGGGCATCGAGTTCCTCGAGCAGAACCTGGGCGTGCTCGGGCGCGCGCTGCTCGGCGGCGGGGACAGCGGCGTGATCACCTTCTCCATCCCGAAGTCCTCGGGCTCGGTGGCCGCCGGCATCGTCGATTACACCCTCTGTCCCGGCGGGGCCGATCCGGCGGCGACCCCCCCGGCGTGCGTGGCCGAGATCGACGCGGGGCGCGCGGCGCTGCAGATCCAGCCCAAGACGCCGCACAACCTGGTGATCCGGGGCCCTCTGCCGGTGCGGATGCAGCGGCTGCCCATCTTCCTCGACGGCGGCATCCTGGGCGAGAGCACCCAGTACGTCACCCTCAACGGCAACGACGCGTGCCCGCCCGACGAGCAGACCTTCACGAACATCGATGTCGAGGTCGACCTCTCGATCGAGATCGACGTGAACCCGCAGCACTCGCGGCAGGGCTACTCGCGCGTCAAGGTGAACCGGCTCTGGATCGACGAGGATCAGCTCGAATCGAGCCTGCACCTCGACTGCGGGGGCACGTGGGTGGGCGATGCCCTCGATTTCGTGAAGCCGATCCTCACGAGCTTCCTGGGATCCATGTCCGACGCGCTGAAGGGCCAGCTCGACCAGCAGCTCTGTCTGAAGGCCGATCCGGCGCTGGATCCGGCCTGCCCCGACGGCACGAACGCTATCGGCGGGGTCTGCCGTTACGGCACGCAGGCGACCGACGAGTGCGCCTCGATCCTGCTCGGCGTCGAGGGCCACCTCGACCTCGGCCGGCTGCTCGCGAGCATCTCCCCCGGCACCCAGGGCGGGTTCGACCTCCTGCTCGCCGGCGGCGGCATGGGCGAGCGCGACGACGGCTCGGATCTCGCGTGGGGCGACCTCAACCCCGTCGGCAACGGGGTCACCCTCGGCCTCTACGGCGGCGCCGAGCCGCTGCCGACCTCGAAGTGTGTGCCGCTGTCGGACATCGAGCTGCCCGCGGGCATTCCGATTCCGGATGAGCTCGTCGCCAACACCGTCTCCGGCTGGCCCGGCGACCTCCCCGGCCCGCATGTCGGTCTCGCGATCTCCGAGCGGTTCGCGAATTACGCCATGAACGGTCTCTACAACAGCGGACTGCTCTGCCTCGGGATCTCCACGGAGACGGTGCCTCTCCTCAACTCCGGCACGCTGGGGTTGCTCGCGGCGTCGGCCAAGGACCTCGCGCTCCAGCGCGAGTCGCAGCAGGTCGCGCTCGTCATCCGCCCGCAGGCGCCGCCGCGCGTCACCTTCGGCGACGGCACGGACGCCGTCGCCGATCCGCTGATCCGCATCCAGCTCGAGCGGGCGAGCTTCGATTTCTACATCTGGTCGCTCGACCGGTTCATCCGGTTCATGACCGCGACGTTCGATCTCGACGTGCCCATGAACCTCGCGGTCACCCCCGAGGGGCTCACGCCGGTGATCGCGACGATCGGGGTCACGAACGGCGAGGTGACGAACAGCGCGCTCCTCCGGGAGAACCCCGGGTCGATCGCGGAGGCGCTGGGCAGCCTCCTCGGCAGTCAGGTCGGGCAGCTGATCGGCAGCGGCCTGCCGGCGATCGACCTCGACGGGCCGCTCGCGCCGCTCGGGCTCTCGCTGATCCTCCCGGAGTCGGCCGAGGGGGCGGGCTCCCCCGGCCTGCGGAAGCTCACGAAGGGCCAGGACAACTACCTCGGCATCTTCGCGTCGTTCGCCACGGCGGCGCAGCAGCGCTCGATGCAGAGCGAGACCCAGGCCGAGCTGAGCCGCAAGGAGGTGCGGGCCGAGGGGCTCCGCCTGCCGACGATGACCCGCGACAACGGGCCCACGGCGCGGCTCGTCATGAGCTCGCCGCTCGACGACGGCACCCGGGTCGTCGAGTACTCGTACCGCGTCGACAGCGGCGCGTGGCGCCCGTTCACGCGCGAGCGCATCGTCGACCTGCGCGACGACTGGCTGCGGCTCCCGGGGCGCCACCTGATCTCGGTGCGATCGCGCGTCGCGGGCGACCCGCTGTCGCTCGATCCCACGCCGGCGACCGTGGAGATGGTGGTCGACGTCGATCCGCCGGTCATCTCGGTCGGCGCGGCGGTGGACGGGTGGGCGCCGCTCGAGGTGCGCGACGGGGTGTCGGACGCCGAGCGCGCGAAGGTGCGCGTGCGGCTCGACGGCGGGCCGTGGTCGGCGTGGTCGACGGCGGCGGAGATGCGGTCGGTGGACGTCGGCGGCGCCGCGGACATCGAGGTCGAGGCGGTGGACGAGGAGGGGAACCTCGGCACGGCGCGGCAGCCGATCCTCCGCGGCCGCTTCCCGGTCGACCCGTCGGCCGGCTGCGGCTGCGTCGTGGCCGGCGGCCCGGGCGACGGTCCGTCGGGCGGCCTCTGGCTCGGCCTCGCGGCCGCCGCGGCGATCGTGCGGCTCGCGCGGCGCGGCGGCGCCCGGCGCGCCGGCGGCCGCGGCGAGGCGCCTGCCCGCGGCGAGGCGCCTGCCCGCGGCGAAGCGCCCGCCCGCGGCGAGGCGCCGACGCGCGCGGCCCGGCGCGGCGCGCGCGGCGCGCTGGCCGCCGTCGCCGTCACCGCGCTCTTCGGCTCGCACGCGGGCTGCTCGTGCAGCGACGAGCCGGTCGTGGAGGACCAGAAATGCGTCGCGCCCGACTGCATGACGCTGGAGCACGGGCTCATCGGGGCCTACACCTCGGTCGCGGTCGCCGACGACGGGCGCACCGTCTGGGTCGCCGGCTACGCGGAGGCCGACTGGCGCAACGCGTTCCAGTGGGGCGACCTCGTGGTCGGCACGTGGGACGGCGAGGCCGTCGCGTGGGAGGCGATCGACGGCGTGCCCGCCGAGCCTCCGGTCGACGCGACCCGGTTCGACGCGAGCGGGTTCCGCGGGGGCCAGACCGAGCCGGGCGACGATGTCGGCCTCTGGACCTCGATCGCGATCGGCCCGGACGGCGAGCCGGCGGTGGCCTACTACGACCGGACCCACCGCGGGCTGAAGTTCGCGCAGAAGCAGGGCGACACGTGGGCCGTGAGCTCCGTGCAGCAGGCGCCGAACAGCGACATCGGCCGCTACGCGAAGCTCCTCTTCGTGAAGGGGCTGCCCGTCATCGCCTACCTCGCGATGGAGCCCGGCGAGGACGGCGCGGTCACGTCGAGCGTCCGGCTCGCGACCGGGGAGAGCGCCACGCCCGGGGAGGGCGCGTGGCGGTTCGAGGACGTGGCGACGGACGAGGCGACGCCGTGCCGCGCGTTCCTCTGCGGCGCGGGGACGACGTGCGTCCGGTCGACGGGGCGCTGCGTGAAGCCGCTCGCGAGCGGCGACTGCGCGCCGGCGTGCGCCTCGGGGCAGGCGTGCATCGACGACGACGACGGCGGCGCGCCGGCGTGCGCCGAGATCTCCGACGGGAACCGGACCGAGACGTACCCCGAGGCGATCGGCGACTACATCGCGATGGCCCCGGACGGCGCGGGCGGGTTCGGCCTGGCGTTCTACGATCGCATCCGCGGCGACGTGGTGATCGCGTCGCGAGCGGCGGGCGCGTGGGAGACGCGGATCGTGGACGGCGCGGCGCCGGACGGGACCGACACGGGCGACGTCGGCATGGGCGCGTCGCTGTTCATCGATCGCGCCGGGGACTGGCACCTCGCCTACGCGGACGGCCGCTCGGAGGGGCTGCGGTACGCGCGGGTGAAGGGCGGCGAGGAGGTCGAGGCGCCCGAGGTGGTGGACGACGGGCTCGGGATCGAGGGCGTCCCCTTCGCGGACGGGCAGCACCTCGTCGGCGACGACGCGAGCGTGTTCGTGACGGCGGCCGGGGAGGTGCGCATCAGCTACCAGGACGCGACGAGCGGGACCCTGCGGCTCGCGATCGGGACGAAGAGCGGCGACGGCCACAGCTGGCTCGTGCAGGAGATCGAGCAGGAGGGGTTCGCGGGCGCCTTCTCCCGGATCGTCGAGGTGGACGGGGAGCTGCTCATCGCGAACTGGTGGCGCGTCGGCGGCCAGACCACGAAGGGCGACGTGGCGCTCGTCGCCCCCTGAGCCCCGCCAGGCGCGGCGCCCGGCCCGCGACGGCGCGCGGCGCCGCGCGGGTCTCCGGCGGGAGCATGCGGCCGGCGGATCGCCCTTGATCCGGCGATCCGCCGACTGGCTATGCTCCGGTCGGCGCGACAAGGGCGCGGTGCGTCCTCTGCAAGGATGTGCAGGCACGGCGAAGCGCCACAGGAAAGGCTTGGACGATGAGAGCGACGGAACGGACGAGCAGCAAGGCGGTGAGCAACGCATCCCCTCCCCCCTCCGGCGGAGCGCAGGCCGAGATCGGCGCGCCGTCGCGGCGCGCCGCGCGCCGGCGGAGGCTCGGCATCCCCTTCCTGTGGATGCTCCCCGCCGCGTCGGCGGTCGTGGCGTTGCAGCTCGTCGGATGCTGGCCGCTGTCCTACTCCGAGGATTGCGAGGACGACCCCCGGTACTGCCCCTCCGGAGGGACCGGGACCGGCGGCAACGAGCCCGACCCGACGTGCGAGCCAGATCCGACCCAGGACGCGAGCACGGTGACGGAGCGGTGCGCGGTGTTCGCGCGCGCGGGCGCGGGGTCCGACGGCGACGGGACCAAGGCGCGGCCGTACGCGTCGCTCGCGGACGCGATCGCGAACGCGAACGGCAAGCGGGTGCTGGCGTGCTCGAGCGGCGTGTTCGAGGAGAGCGTCACGGTCAAGGCGCCGGTCGAGGTGATCGGCGGCTTCGACTGCACCGCGGACTGGACGTGGAGCGAGCAGGCGCGGAGCGCGATCGAGGGTCCCGCCGACGAGGTGGCGCTCACGCTGGCGGAGGACGCGGGCGGGGCGAAGGTCCAGAGCTTCACGATCCGCGCGGCCGACGCGACAAAGCTGGGCGGGTCGTCGATCGGCGTGGCGGTCGCGGACATCGAGGCCGAGCTCGTGCGCGTCGACGTGATCGCGGGCGACGGGATGAACGGCGGGCGGGGCGAGACGCCGACGAGCCCGCAGAACGGAGCGAGCGCGCCGGACGACGTCTCGGATACGTGCGACGGAACGGTCTACGGCGGCGTGCCCGGCGTGACGGTCTGCGACGACGGAGAGACGCGCGGCGGCGTCGGGGGGCTCGGAGGAAAGCCCGGGGAAGACGAGGGGCGCGGGCAGGACGGCACCGACGGCACGCCGCCGCCCGGAGAGAACCCCGCGGGGGCCGGCGTCGGCGGCGTCGGATACGGGCAGCCGGATGCGCTGACCAACTGCACGCGCGGAGGAGAAGGCGCGCCGGGCGAGAACGGCCAGACCGGCGCCCCTGGCAGCGGCACCATGCTGACGCTGGCCAGCGTCAGCGGGGGCGACGGCAAAGGCGGCACGAGCGGTGCGCGTGGTCAGGGCGGCGGCGGCGGCGGCGGCGCGAAGGCGGGGAAGTTCTGCGCGGCCGGCAACGGCGATTGGAACGACGGCAACGGCGCCAGCGGCGGCGGGGGCGGGGCCGGCGGCTGCGGGGGCAAAGGAGGGGGCGGCGGCAAGGCCGGCGGGTCGAGCATCGGCATCCTCAGCCTGGGGACCAGGCTGGCGCTGACCGAGGTGAGCCTCACGGTCGGCGTTGCGGGCCACGGAGGCACGGGCGGCGATGGAAGGCGCGGCGGCAACGGCGGCAACGGCGCCATCGGCGGCTCCCTTGAGGAGGATACGGGCCCGGGCGCCCGGAAGGGTTGCGACGGCGGCCCCGGCGGCCCCGGGGGCGACGGCGGCGCCGGCGGCGGCGGCCGGGGCGGCCACGCGGTGGGCATCGCCTACGCGGTCGCGCCGAGCGCGCCGGCGACGGTGCAGTTCGCCGAAGGCATGGCCGGCGAGGGCGGCCCCCCCGGGGTCGGAGGCGCGGAGATCAACACCGGCGCGCCCGGGGTGAGCGGCGCCTGCTGGGACTTCGCCACGAACACGACCTGCGCGCCGCAGTGAGCCGCAGCGCGGCGCCGTCACGCGCTCACAGCGAGCCGCAGCGCGGCGCCGTCACGCGCGCCGCAGTGAACGCAGCGCGGCCCCGTCACGCGCTCACAGCGACGCCGCGCCGATCTCCGCGATCGCGGGGCCGCTCACGCGCGCGCGCTCGGCGGCCACCAGCTCCAGGAGCTCCTGTCGGGTCGCCTGGCCGCTCTCGAGCAGCTCGCGCATCGCGCCGTCCACGTACCCCTTCGCGCGCGCCAGGCGGGGAGCGCTCTCCCCGCCCTCCCGCGCGATCAGCATGTCGTGCAGCATCCGCCTGAGCCCCGCCATCGCCTCGGTCTTCGAGCGCATCGCCATCACCTCGCCCGATCGGCCTAGCGGAGGCGGCGCGATCCGGCCAAGTTTTAGGCGCGCGGCAGCCTGCTCAGCGCGGCGTCCGCGGCCGCGCGCTCGATGCCCGCGAGCGCGACCCCCGGGCCCTTGCGCGGGACGAGGACCACGCGGCAGCGGCCGCGGGCCGCCGTCTCCACGTGGGACAGCCCGAAGTCGAGCGCCGCGCCGAACGCGAACACGAGCGCGCCCATGCCGAGCAGCTCGGGGGAGCCCGCCCGCGCGCCGTCGACGAGCAGCGACACGCCGAGGTACGTCCCCAGCCCCAGCGCCACGAGCCCCGCGTAGAGCCCGAGCCGCGGGTAGCGCACCTCGCGCGTCGCCCGGAGGAGCGACTCGACCGGGATGTACGTCTCCTGCTCCCGCAGCGTCCGGCCGAACAGCTCGGTCCGGCTCCGGACGGTCACGCCCCTCGGATGGATCTCCACCGCGGCCGGCCGGCGGTACCGCAGGAGGAACCGCCCCGCGAGCCGGGCGGCGTGCATCGCCAGCAGGATCCCGGTCGCCGCCAGCAGCACGAGCGCCACCGGCCCGCGCGGCGGCGGCGACAGCTCGCCCGCGAGCCGCCCCGGCGCCCGGCCATCGCCCTCCGCCCAGCCCTCGTCCCCGCTCGCTCCCGGCGCGGCGTCGCCGCCCGCGGCCGAGGCGCCCGGCGCGCGGCTCGGCCGCCGGCCGGGCGACGCCGCGTCGCGCAGCAGCGACCGCACGATCGGGTCGCGCACCTCGTCCACCAGCGCCGCGGCCTCGGCGCGCGCGTCCGGCGAGGCGCTCCCCCGCAGCGCGGCCGCGGCGATGATCGCACCCGCCCGGCCGAGCTGCGGCAGCGCGCCCTGGTCGGCGCGCCGCACCAGCGCGGCGACCGCCCGCCAGAGCCCCGCGGCGCGCTCGCCCAGCGCGGCATCCAGGGCGGTCAGCGCGTCGACCGAGGTGTACGTCGCCAGCCAGACGAGCGCCTCGGCCACGCGCCCCTCCGCGTCCGGCCCCTCGGGCGGCGAGAGGGCGACCCCGCGGGCGAGCAGCGTGGCGAGGAGCACCCGGGTCGCGCTCCCCGCGCCCTCGCTGGTGCCGCGCTCGAGCGCCCGGATCACGTTGCCGAACCGGGTCTCCGCGTCGGCGGCCGACAGGCCCGCGCGGTCCACGAGCTCCGCCAGGCCGCCCTCCAGGGTGGTCCGCCGCTCGTCCGCGGCGGCGAAGGCCGCCGTGTGGACGACCCGCGCGAGGTCGTCGCCATGGGGGTGTCCGGCAAGCTCATCGAGCACGGCGTGCGGAGAGTGATCGGGCGTCATCGGCGCGGGCTGGTCGGATTAACTGAACGCCGCCCCTTTGGCTAGTGTTCCGAGCGGCCCCGGAGGGTCTCCGCGCCCCCCGAGGCGCGCGCGACCGTCTTCCGCCCCGCGCGCCGCCCCTTCCCCGCCCGCGGCGCCGCGCCCAGCCGGCGCATCGCCTCTTCCGCGCAGCGCGCTACTTCCTCCGCGCGGCGGCCTGCTCCCGCAGCGCCTGCTCCACGAAGCCCATGATCAGCTTGAGCTGCCGGTTCGTGACGTGGAGCTTCGACCAGATGACCTTCCCGTCGGTGTTGAAGGTGACCTCGTCCACCACGTCGATGCGCGTGATCCCCAGGTTGATGGTGCGGATCGCGTTCAAGGTCCTCGTGAGCTCTTGCGCGTGAGCCAGCGCATCTTCAGCGGATTCGTCGCCCGCCGTGAGGGTCAGGTCGGCGCCCCCGTCCTTGGTCGGCGTGACCGTGAGCCGCATCCACGCGATGCTCTTCGGGAGCGCCTGGACCCCGCGGAAGGCGTTCGCCGGCGTGAGCAGGGAGATCACGATGCCCGCCGCAGACGATTTGTTGAAGCCTTTCATGGACTTCAACTTGGATAGTTGATTTTCTTCTTCAGCGGGAAGGACCACGAGCAGCCGCCGGTCCGGAACCAGCGCGAAGATGCGCTCGCTGCGGTCGGCGGTGGCCCGGGCGGCGGGGACGGGGGCGTCCTCGATCCACGAGCCGTTGGAGCGCCGGACGACGACGTCGACCGCCGCGCGCATGGCCTCCTCGGGCGCCCGGTAGTCCATGACGGCGACGACCTTGCTGGAGTCGCGGAGCTGCGGCCCGGCGATGAGGAGGTGGTCGATGTCCCGGATCGGGTCGACGGCGGTGTCCTGGAAGAAGGACTGCCACTGGGGGATGGTCGTCAGGATCCGGCCGAACCACTCGCCGAGCTCGTGGCTGCGCAGCCGGTCGCCGGCGATGAGCACCTGCACGTTCGGGTCCTTCGACGCGAGCTTGCCCGGCGCGCCCGCGGCGCTCAGCGGGGTGCGGAGGTTCGGGTGGTCGCTGTCGTCGCCCGTGCCCCCGTCCCCGGCCGCGTCCGGGCCCGCGTCGCCCGGCGGCCGGCGGCGCGGCGGCGGCGCACCCGCGTCCGGCGCCTCGGGCGCGGCGCTGGCCGAAGCCGCGGGAGGAGGCGGCGTGGACGGCGGCGTCGCGGGCGCGGCGGCGCCCGCGCCGCCGGGCGTCGCCTCGCCGCCGGTCGCGGAGGGCGCCGCCGCGACCGCGCTGGGATCGTCCGCGAGCAGATCGAGATCGATCGGGACGATGGTCTCGCCGGCGTCGTAGTCGGTCAGCTCGCCCCGCAGCGCGAACATCGCCTCGAGCCACGAGAACAGCGGGGTCGGCAAGAGGGGCAGGTGCAGGAGCAGCGCGACGGCGGCCGCGGTCGCCAGCGCGCGCCGCGAGGCGGCGCGGACGAGCGGGAAGACCCCGGCGCCCAGGCCCGCACGCCGGGCCGAAGTCGTGTTGTTCGAGCCACGCCCCGGGGTCCGTTCCGCCACGGCGGTACCCTAGCAGCACCCGTCCGAACGGCACCCGCACCGCGGACGGCGCGCGGGCCGCGCGTGCGCCCCACGTCGGGGCTGCGTGGCATGTCGTTCGCTCCGGCGATGCTCATGCGACGCCGCCTGCCCCGGCGCCCTCCGCGGCGAAACCCGAGGGACGCGCGCTCCGCAGAGAAGTGGATCGACACGTGAGTGACCAGGTACTAAGACCGCCGAGCCAACCCGACCCTACGGGTCGATCAAACGACCGCGAAGACCGGGATGGCCGGTCCTCGCCCAACGCTGTGGATGCGATGAACCGCTCTCAGGCGCCCCGCCCCCGCGGGCAGAACGACCCCGCACGATCGCACGGCAGCGGCAACGTCCGCACCGGCGGCGCGCGGAAGCCGCAACCCGCGCCGGACGCCGGCCGCTCCGCGGGCGGCGCCGCGCGCTCCTCGCTCGTCTCCAGCGCGCTCGGGTTCATCGCCGCGGCGGCCTTCGCCGGCACCGCGGCGTGGGCCAGCGGCTGCCAGGGCGAGGCGCCCCCGGGCCCCTCCACCGAGGGCAAGTCGCCGCCCGAGCGGACCTCGTCGCTCCCCCGCCCGTCGCCCACCTCGTCCGCGCGCGCGATCGCGTCGGCCGACGCCCCCAAGGAGGCGCCGAGCGCCGCGCCCTCGACGGCCCCGGAGCCGCCCGCGCCCGACAAGCCCTACACGGGTCCGCTGCTCGGCTCGATCGTGCCGCAGGCGGCGGTCTACCCGACGATGGAGTTCTCGAAGCAGCGGCTCGGCTACATCCGGCTCGGCAGCAAGGTGCCGGTCGATCCGAAGCCGATCAAGGGCGGCAGCTGCGCCAAGGGCTGGTACCGCCTCCTCGACGGCGGCTACGTCTGCGGGAGGTCGGCCACGACCGACCTGTCGAACCCGCAGGTGCGCCTCGGCATCACGGCGCCGAACCTCGACGACGTCCTCCCGTACAAGTACGCGTTCAACACGACGCACGGCACGCCGCTCTACCGCTCCGTCCCCTCGAAGGACGAGATGGCGCGCTACGAGCCGTACCTCGAGTCGTCGAAGCGCAAGAAGAAGGAAGAGGAGCGGCAGCGCGCCGAGGAGCTCTACGAGGAGACCGAGAAGGAGGTCGCCGCCGCGGCCGCGGCCGCCGCCGCGCGCCCTTCGGCGAGCCCCCCCGAGCCGGGCGCGACCCCGGTGGCCGCCGTCGCCACGGAGGCGTCTGCGGCGGAGGACAAGGCGGCGGCCGTCGCCGCGGCCGCGTCGCTCGGCATCATGGCCACGGCGCCGGTCGAGGAGGAGCCCGAGAAGCCCTGGTGGGAGAACGTCGACGAGAACGGCAGGCCGCGCAGCGTCACGCTCGCCGATCTCGACAAGGACTCCGACGCGACGGTCGCGAAGCGGATGGTGAAGGGCTTCTTCGTCGCGGTCGACAAGACCTTCGGGTGGAACGGCCGCAGCTGGTACAAGACCACCGCGGGGCTCGTCGCGCCGAGCGACCGCATGTACATCATCAAGCCGCCGTCCTCGCAGGGCATCGACTTCCCCGAGGGCGCGAAGTCGGTCGGCTTCATCCTCGCGAAGACGGCGAGCAAGTACCAGTTCGACGCCGAGATGAAGTCCGTCTCCGTGGCCGGCTCGCTCGAGCGCTTCGCCGCGTTCGGCCTCACGGGCGAGATGCACAAGCACAAGTCGGTCGTCTACCGGAAGACCACCGAGGGCTGGTGGATGAAGGGCGCCGACGGGACGTACACCGAGCTCGGCGCCCCGCCGCAGGACCTCGCGCCGGGCGAGAAGTGGATCGACGTGAACCTGTCGCGCAAGACGCTCGTCGCCGTCGAGGGCGACAGGCCCGTCTTCGCGGCGCTCATCTCCCCGGGCAGGCGCTCGAAGGACAAGAAGAAGGATCACCCGACGCACACGGGGGTGTTCCGCATCCGCGAGAAGCACATCGCGACCACGATGGACGGCGACGGAACGGTCGCGGGCGACCTGCCGTACAGCATCGAGGACGTGCCGTTCGTCGCGTACTACGACGGGTCGTACGCGCTCCACGGCGCCTTCTGGCACTCCAACTTCGGCCGGGAGATGAGCCACGGCTGCGTGAACCTCTCGCCGCTCGACGCGAAGAAGGTCTTCTTCTGGAGCGAGCCCAGGCTGCCCCGCGGCTGGCACGGGGTGTGGGCCACGCCGGAGAACCGCGGGACCCTCATCTCGATCCACGAGTGAGCGCGTCGCGATCGGGCTCGACCCTGGAGGCGGGGGGCCGCCGGCCGCTCCCGCGGGCGCCTGGCCGGCCGCCGAGCTCGGCGCTGGAAATCCGGGCAGGTCGTGTTCGGAACAGCTGGAACGGTCGCTTTGACAGGGCTCCCTCTTGACTCTGGAGCCCCCTTCGCACACTTGTGGAGCCGCCATGGACCAGTTCTCGGCGCACCTCGATCGCGGGTGGGATCTCGTCCAGCGCGGGGATACGCGCGGAGCAGAGGCGTCGGCCCGGCGGGCGCTCGAGCTCGATCCGAACTCGCCGGAGGCTCACAACCTGCTCGGCTTCGTCGCCGCCCTGGAGGGCGAGGGCGAGGAGGCCATCGAGGCGTATCGCCAGGCGATCGCCCTCGACGACACCTACCTGGAGGCGATGCTCAACGCCGCCGAGGTGTACATCCACCCGCTCGGCGATTTCGACCAGGCGATCGAGATGTGCGACCAGGCGCTCGACCTGGCCGAGGTCGACGAGGAGATCATCGACGCGCTCCTCCTCAAGTTCGACGCGCTGCTCGGCAAGGGCGATCTCGACGAGGCCGCGCAGGTCGCCGCCAGGATCCCCGACGGCCCGTACGACAACCCGAACCACACGTTCCTCGTGGGCCGCGCCTTCTACGAGATCGGCCAGGCTGACAAGGCCGCCGCGCTCATCGAGGAGGCGGCGCTCAAGGATCCGCGGCACGCCGAGGCCCACTACTATCTCGGGCTCATCCGCGACGAGCGGGGCGACGTCCGCGGGGCGACGCAGGCGTTCCTGCGCTCGCGCGAGCTCGACGTCGAGCTCGGCATGCCCCCCTGGGCGCCTAGCCGCGACGGCTTCATGACGCTCGCCCAGAAGACGATCGCCGCGCTCAACCCCGTGCTCCGGCGGTACGTCGAGGGCGCGGAGCTCTACATCTCCGACGTGCCCGGGATGGAGCTCGTGGCCGAGGGGGTCGATCCGCGCGCGCTGGTGCTCCTCGACGGTCTCAACGCCGACGAGCGCGAGCGGGGCCTGCGCGGCAGCGCCGAGGTCCACCCGTGCGCGCGGGTCTTCGTCTACGCCCTCAACGTCGCCCGCCTCGCGGGCAGCATCGAGGCGCTCGACCGCGAGATCAACCTCGCGCTCGAGCGCGAGATCACCGCGACGTTCCTCGAAGCCGAGCAGAGCGAGCGGACCGAGAAAGAGCTCAACTGACGCCCGCGGTCGTCAGCCGACGCCCGCGCGCGTGATCGGCCGCGCTCGGCGCCCGCGGGCGCGCCGAGCCGCTGCCGCTCGGCGCGTCGGAGGCTCGCGCGCGGGCGTCGGCTGACGACCGCGCGCGCCGCCTACTTCCACTTGACGGCGATCACCTCGGTGCTGATGCCGGGCGAGGAGCGGATGACCACGGAGCTCATCAGCCGGTGCACGGCGCCGAGCCCGACGCCGAGGCCCTGGCCGGGCATCCTCGGCGCGAGCCGCGCGGAGCTCGACGAGGACGGGCTGCGATCGCTCTTCGGCCCCACCTCCTCCAGGATCGTGAGCTTCGGGTCGATGCCGGGGCCGGAGTCGCGCACGATCACCTCGACGCCCCAGCGGCCGCTGCCCGCCAGCGCGTCCTCGCGGATCGCGCGGATGCTGATGCTGCCGCCGCCGCCGTGGCGCACGGCGTTCGACACGAGCTCGGCGATCGCGATCGCGAGCTCGTGCTGCGCGCGCTCCGAGAGCCCAGCCCAGCGCGCGATCTGCGCGCCCTCGGCCGCGCACGCGAAGCGATCCTCCTCGCGCGTGACGGGGATGCTGAAGACGGGCGGGCTGCGCTGCGTCACGAAGGGACCCTGTCGCGGAGCACCGCGACCACGCACGTCGCGTCGTCGAACGATTTCTTGTGGGCCTCGACGATCCGGCGCGCCATCTCCTCCGGATCGAGGTCGCGGAACGCGCCGAGATCGAAGCCGCTGGAGATTCCGTCCGAGTGCAGGAGGACGACATCGCCCGGCGCCACGGGGAAACGAAAGCTGCGGAGCCGCCGCACGCGCCGCCCGAGGATCCCGGCGGAGCAGAAGATCGGCATCGCCGTGCGCGTGATCGCCTTCATCGCGATGTTGCCGACGCCCGAGAACTCGAGCTCGCCGGCGGCCTCGTCGATGCGCAGGAGCGCCGCGGCCGCCCCGCGCGTCGACGCGAGCTGCTCCCCTGCCCCGGTCAACAGATCCTCGAGCGGCATCGACGCGTGGTCCTCCACGTAGCGACAGAAGGCGGAGGCCGCCTGCGCTGCGTGGGGACCATGGCCGAGCCCGTCCGCGAGGCCGATCAGCGCCCAGGATGACTGCCGGACCACCACCACCTCGTCGCCGGCGACCTCCTCGCCGGCCGCGACGCAGCACGCAGTCCCGATCGCGATCGTCATCCGAGGTACTTCCTGACCGTCACGGTCGTCCCCGCGCCGGGCGCCGTCTTGACATCGAACGCATCCATGAGCGCCTTCGTGCCGCGGAGGCCCGCGCCCATGCCGTGGCGCGAGCGGTACTTGCCGCTCAGGATCTCCTGCAGGTTCGAGATCCCGGGCCCGTGATCCTGCGCGATGATCTCGATCGCGCGCATCGGCGAGGTGAGCGAGCGGACGATGATCTGCCCGTTGCCCGCGTACCTCACGATGTTGCGCCCGAGCTCGGAGATCGCCGTGACGATCTTCGTCTGCAGGACGTCGCTGACGAGGTGCTCGATGCAGAGCTCGCGGCCCGCAGACCGCGCGCGCAGCACGTCCTCCTCGTTGCGCACGTCGATGGTGATCTCGCGCGGCGCAGGGGCGGCGTGATCGAGCTCGCCGAGCTCGGTGATGCACCGATCGAGCTGCGCCTGGTCGCGCACGAACAGCTTCACCCCGCGCTTGACCTCGACGAGCAGGCGCCTGAGATCGCCCTCGCGCGCGTAGAGCGGGTCGACCTTCGCCTGCCGAATGCCGCAGTCGATGACGCTCTTCCTCACCGCGGGCGAGAGGAACTGCGCCAGCACCGTCTCGATCTGATCCGTGATCGAGCGGCCGACGATCTGCGGAGACGACGGCACAGGGCCGCGCGCCGATTGCGGCGAGCTCGGCATGCGCGTCGACACCGGTCCACCGGACCGGCTCGACGGCGGCCCCGTGGCGCCGCCGCTGGAGGGCGGTCCGTCACGAGGAGGGATCTTCATGCGTCACCTCGTTCGTGAGCTCGGGCGGCATCAGGTCGTCCTCCGCAGACGGCGCGAGCATCTCGACGGCGCGCTCCAGGTTGAGCGCCGTCACGACGCCAGGGATCTCCAGATCCATCTCGACCAGGGCGATCGCGACCGCGGGGCGCAGGCCGCACACCGCCGTCCGGACGCCCATCAGCCGGGCCGTGAGCGCGATGTCACGGATGGCGCGGGTGAGATAGCTGTCGAGAATCTCGACACCGGAGAGGTCGACGATGAGGCCGCGGGGCGAGCGCGATTCGATCGACCCCGTCACGTCGTCGCGCAGCTGCTCGACCTGCCCGTCGGTTAGCCCGCCCTGCACCGAGACGATTAAATTCCCGAAGAGGCCCACGATGGGGACCCTACCCGCTTGCATCAAGTGGACGTCTCCTTCCTCGCGCTGAGCTGCAGCTGTGACGTGGTCATCGGACCGCTGCCCGACGGATCGAACGCGGCCCCTTGGCCGCCAGGGGTGAAAGGCTGTCCTGCCTGCTTCTCGTCGCCCTTGGCCGCGCCGCGGCGGCCGCCCATGAGGGACGAGAGCGTCGGCTTCTGGCCGGCGAGCGCCAGGCTCTCGCGCAGCGCGTGCTTGAGGTTGCGCGCGGCGCGCACGGAGCCGAGGTTGATGCCGAGCTCCACCATCGTCTGCGCGACCGCGGGCCTGACCCCGGTGATGCGACACCGCGCGCCGAGCAGCTCGACCGCCTTCATCAGCTTCATGAAATGGTCGGCCGTCCGCGTGTCGATCACCTCGACGCCCGTGACGTCGATGATGACGTAGCGCGACTGGCGACGGACGATCTCGTCGAGCAGCCGCTCCATGATCTGCGCGCTCCTCCGCGAGTCGACGACGCCGATGATCGGCAGCGCGAGGACGTCGTCCCAGAGCTCGAGGATCGGCGTCGAGATCTCGTCGATGGCGTAGCGGAGCCGCTCGACGAGCTCGCTCTTGGCGCTCTCGCTCTCGATCAGGTCGCGGTTCTTCGCCTCGAGATCCTCGATGAGGCGCTTCTTCTCGGTCGCGTCGCGGAAGACGGCGACGGCGCCGGAGATCGAGCCGTCCTTGCCCCGCATCGGGCTCGCGCTGACCGTGAGGAACAGCCCCGCCGCCGGGCCGGGATCGAGCCGCGCGTCGGCGAACGTCGGCGGCAAGCGGACCGAGCGCGGCTCGCCGTCGTCCGCCTGCGGCCCCGAAGCGGGGGCGAGGGTCGCCATGGCGTTGCCCGGCGCGCCCTGCGGCAGGCGCGCGAGCCGCGCGTCCTGCTCCGCGGGCTTCCTCACGAAGAGCTCGACCTGATCGACCGTCTCGCCGCGCAGGGCGCGCACGAGCGGGTGCTCGGACGCGGGCCAGGGCGTCGCCTGGTCGGGGAAGAACATCGTGGCCTCGCCGGGCCCCGGCTCGTTGTTCGAGGTGACGTCGAGGGACGCGCGGCCGAGCATGTGCTCCGCGGCCGGGTTGCGCATCAGGAGCTCGCCCTCGTGGTCCACGACGGCGACCCCGTCGGCCATGCTGTCGAGCACCAGCTTGAAGATGCCCGCTTGCCGCCGCAGCTCGTCCTCCGAGCGGGCCAGCTGCTCGCCGCGCTCGCGCGCCTCGCGCCTCGCCTGGTCGAGCTGCGCGGCCTGCTCCTTCGCCGCGCGCTCGCGCTCCTCGATCTGCAGCTCGAGCGTCGCGACGCGCTCCGTGAGCCTCGCAATCTCTTGGCGCAGAGCTTCTTCGCTCATCGCGAATTCTCCGTCGTGAGCCCGCGCTCGCCGTGCAGCGCGTCCCTCCGATGCGCGGCGCGGCGAGCCGCGTCGCAGGCTCGCCCGACGTCTGCGCGCCGGGAGCAGGAGACGCGCAGGCCGGACGAGGCGGCAGCGGAGGGCGCCTGGCGCTCCGTCGTCCTGTCCGTCCTTTGCACGCTCGTGACGCTCATGTCTTCTCCTCGCAGGGTGCCCTCTCCCGAACGGGGACCGTGTCCAGCACCAGTCGAGAAACACAGCTTATCGCCAACCGGGCAACCCACCGTCAAGCTTCGCGTCGGCGGTGCGTGTCGCTTGTGGCGACGGCATCCGCAGTCGCCCAGACGAGGTAGCCCGTGCCCGTACAACCTCGCTGTGCCCTGCGTCACGACGGACGCCGCCTGCCGCGCCGCAGCGCAGTCGAGCCCGTCCGCCGGCGACCGGCGGCTCCCCTCCTCGAAGGTGCGGATGAGAGGCCCGAGCGCACGTGGGCTCCTCGCGTGGGTTGCTCTGCGGCGGTGCGCGCGGGAGCGGGCGGGCGGCTCAGTCGCCGAGGCTCTGGCGCTCGCGGGCGCGCCGCCGCTTGGTCTTGCGCTTCGAGTCGGCCGGGCGCTGAGGGGCAGGACCGCTCTCGCCCGTGGTCGGCGCGCCGGCGTCCAGCCAGCGCCACAGCGCCATCTGGTCGGCCGTCGCGCCGTGGCGGATGGCGCGCTTCAAGATCTTCTTCGCGAGCACCAGCTTGCCGCACCGGGCGAGCGCGTGGGCATAGCTCGCGGCGATGTCGGCCTCGCCCGTCTGCGCCTCGGTGGCTTGCGCCAGGAGCGGCAAGGCGTCGTGGGGACGGTTCAGGGCGACATCGTAGAGGTGGCCCAGGTTGTGGGCGTACCACGGGTTGTCGGGCGCGATGGCCAGGGCGCGCTCGTAGGCGCGCGCGGCGTAGCGGTAGTTGCCGAGCAGCGACTGCGCGAGGCCGAGCACCGCCCACGCGCCATCGTCCTCCTCGTGGAACTGCAGCACGCGGCGCGCGAAGAGCGCGGCGCGCCACGGATCGTGCTCGACGCCCATCTCCGCGAGGTGGCGGTGCGCATAGAGCCACGGCTCGCTGCCGGGCGCCGTCGCGCGGGCCAGACGCGCGAGCAGCGGGAGAACCCTGTCCGCGTCGAGCTTGTCAGCAAGCGCTCGATCGATGTCCCGTCGAAGCCGGTCGATATCCTCCGCTCCACTGCGCGCCATCCCTTCCGTGATACGACCAGTGGGCGAGCTTGGCTAGCGCGTTGCGCGCGGGGAGGCGCCGCCTGGACGGCGTCGCACGCGAGCGCCCACCGACGTACGCCGGCGGGCGGTGTCTGGCACGCGCGGCGGCAGCGCGAAACGCCAGCGCGGAGCCCGGTCCGCCGCCTCGCCGCGGCGGACCGGCGCGCCCCGCGCTCAGGCGTCCTCGGTCACCTCTTCGGCGCTTGACGTGCGCTCCCGAGCCTGCTCCGCGCGCGCCTCCTTGCCCGCGATCGTCGCGCCGTTCAGCGCCGCCACGACCCGCGCGAGCTCGGCCTTCGGGACGCTGACGAACGCGTTGCGCTCGCGCACGCGGATGCGCCGGATGTCGCCCTTGGCCATCCCGGCCCGCTCGATGAGCGCGCGCTGGAAATCGGCCGCGCGCGCGCCGTCGCGGCGGCCGAGGTTGATGAAGACCTCGACGAACTCGCTGTCCGCCTCGTCGCGCGAGGGCTCGGCGCGCGGCGACTCGCCGGGCTCGCCGCTCTCGATCTCGACCGCGGGCTCGCCGAGGAGCGCGGGCGAAGCGCCGCTCGCGCGCTCGCGCTCGCGCTCGCCGCCGCGTGAGGCGGGCGAGCCGGGCGAGCCGGGCGGCGGGGACGGCGGCTCGCCGAGGATCGGCTCGTCGTCGCCCTCCTCCTCCGGCGGCTGCCACATGGTGAAGTCGGCGTGGCGGGAGAACGGCTGGCCCTGCGCGCCGCCGCGGCCGGGCGCGGCGGCGACGCCGGCCGCGGCGGGGCCGCGGCGCGCCGACAGCAGCGTCGCGGTGCCGGGCCGATCGCGCAGGCGCTCCGCCGGGCCGCGGCCGGGCGCGCCCTCGCCGCGCGGCGGCTCGATCCGCATCAGCGGCTCCGGCCGCGTGAGCGGCTCGACCGAGACGGGCCCCTCCTCGCGCGCCCTCGCCACCTCCGGCCGGCGCGGCTCGAGCCGCGCGTCGTCCCCGGCCGGCGCGTCCGCGCCGCGGGGCCCGCGCCGCCCCTCATCCCGCCGCAGGCGCAGCGACCTGCGATCGCGGTCCCGCCCGCGGTCCCGATCGCCCTCGCGCGCGACCTCGCGCTCGCTGCTGCGCTCCGTCTCCGGCGAGCGCGGGTCGACCGAGTCGGCCGCGCGCGGGATCGCGCCCTGCGACGGGCGCCCCTCGCCCCGCGCGCTCGCGCCCCGCGCCGCGGGCTCGGGCCTGGTCGAGGGCTCGGCGCCCTCGCGCGCCGCCGCGCGCGGCTGCTGGGCGCGCCGGGCGGCGCTCGCCTCCTCCTGCGCCGTCGGCCGCGCGCCGAGGTGATCGCGCAGGAGGCCCGCCACGATCGCCTCGGCCTGGTCGTGCGTGAGCAGCCGGCGCGCGAGCGAGAGGTCGTCGGGGTGCGTGCCCTTCGGCAGGAACGCCTCGGCGAGCATCGCGACGAGGTCGGCCTCGGCGCGCGTCTTGAGCTCGCCCTCCGTGGGCAGCTGCTTCTCGAGCGGCCGGATCTTGTACGTCAGCCGGAGGATGTAGAGCGGCCCGACGTCCTGCGGCGTGATCAGCGCGATCGCCGTGCCGGTGCGCCCCGCGCGGCCGGTGCGGCCGGTGCGGTGCACGTACGCCTCGGCGTCCTGCGGGAAGTCGTAGTTGATGACGTGCGTGAGGTGCGAGATGTCGATGCCGCGGGCCGCCACGTCGGTGGCGACGAGGAAGCGCAGGCGCCCCTCGCGCGTCGCGCTCATCACCTTCTCGCGATCGGACTGCGGCAGATCGCCGTTCAGCCAGTCGGCGTCGTAGCCCTGGCGCTTCAGCGCCGCGGCGACCGTCTCCGTCTCGTCCTTGGTGTTGCAGAAGACGACCGCGTTCTCCGGGTTCTCGACCTCGATGATCCGGATCAGCGACGTCAGCTTGTCGCCCGTGATGAGGTAGACGTAGTGCTGGATCTGGAGCGCGCCGACCGCGTCGCCGGAGAGGGTGATGAACTCGGGCGAGCGCAGCTTGCTGCGCGCGATGCGCTCGATGTCGGGCGGGAGCGTCGCCGAGAACAGGAGCGTCTGCCGCTCCGGCGGCAGCTCGGCGAGGATCGCGGTGAGCTCGCGCTCGAAGCCCATCGAGAGCATCTCGTCGCACTCGTCGAGCACCAGCAGCCGGATGTGCTTGGCGACGATCGTCCCGCGGCGCAGGTGGTCGAGCACGCGGCCCGGCGTACCGACGATGACCTGCGCGCCGGCGGCGAGCGCGTCGATCTGCCGCTGCATCGGGGCGCCGCCGTACACGGCGACCACCTTGACGCCCTTGCGCTTGCCGAGGCGCTCGACCTCGGCGGAGACCTGGAGCGCGAGCTCTCGCGTCGGGCAGAGCGCGAGCACCTGCGCCTGCGCGAGCGAGCGCTTCACGGCGTGGTCGACGATCGGGAGCCCGAAGGCCGCCGTCTTGCCGGTGCCGGTGCGCGCCTGCACGACCGCGTCGCGCCCGCGTGTGACCGGCTCCCAGACGGCGAGCTGCACCGGCGTCGGGTGGACGTAGCCAATCTCCGCGAGCGTCTCGCGCAGCTCGGACGACAGGGGCAGCACATCAAAGGTGGGCAGCGGCTGGGGCTTTTCGCCGGTCTGCGCTTCACCCGCCACTGCGGCAGGGGGAGAAGGAACGGTCATGTCGGTCATATCGTCCTGCGTGATCGCCGCGTCGGGGTATTATCTCGGGGACACGGGCCCAAGCTGGCCATCGACGATCGCCCGGACCCGGCGCCGTAGCGGAGCCAGATCGCCTGCCTCGCGCCGCGCTGCGTGCTCCTCCGCATAGCGGAGCCGCTCGATGGCGTCGAGAGCGCGCTCGTTCTCGGCGGAGCCCCGGCACGAGGCGGCGACTCCGTCCCGGTAGGTCCACGCCGGGGCGAGCGTGCTCCGGAACCGGGCGAGGGCGGCGTCCTCCCCGTCGGTCCCCGGGGCGGCCTCCCTGGCCCGCTCGACGGCCCGGACGAGCGCCAGGAGGCCCTCCTCGCAGCTCCCGTAGGGCGACGGCGCGGCCGGCAGGAAGAAGACCTGCCGGATCACCTGGAGGGTGCACGAGACGATGATGAGCGCGGCGAAGCTGTAGTAGGCGACCAGGGCGACGCGCCGGCCGCGGGCGCGAGGCCCGCCGGGGCGCCGCCGCCCGCCGGGCGATCGCGCCTCGGTCCCTGGCGCGGCCGGGGCGGGGGCGATGGGCGCGGGAGCTTGGGCGGGCATGAGAGCAGCGATTCCTTGGGCGGGATGGGGGGCGCGGGCGCCGGCGCGGCGATGGCCGGCGGCCGCTCCTCGTCTCAATTCGTTGTGGTTCGCTGGCCGGGGAGCCTTGTCGCCGGGCCCGGCCACCGCGGGTCGGGCTCCGCTTCCGCGGTCCCTTCCGTGCGGGCCAGTGCTATCACCTCGCCGCGGGCGCGACGAGATGCTGTTGGACGGGAGGAGCAGCGCGAGGTGACCGAGACGACCGCGCCGCGCCGCGCCGCCCGCCGCCCCGCCGCGGCGCTCGCCGCGCTGGCCCTCGTCCTCGGCCCGCCGCGGGCCGCGCCGGCCCAGCCGATCCAGGACAACGCGTACACCATCGACCTCTTCCAGGGGCCGATCCTGGCGCCGCTGCGCGTGACCGGGATCGCCGGCGCGTACGCCGCCTACGCCGAGGGGATCGCCGGCATGGTGGCCAACGCCGCCGCGCCCGCCGTCCGGGAGCCCTTCAGCGTGAAATGGCTCGAGTGGGACGTCGCCGCGTCGATCTCGCTGCCCATCGAGCTCTTCGGGGACAACGATTTCGACAACAACGACTTCGACAACAGCGGCGACCTCGACCTCGACTACTCGAACTTCGTGTACCTGACCCTCGGCGGCCAGCTCCAGGCGGGCGATTTCGGCCTCGGGGTCAACGCCGAGCTGCAGCGGTACTCGCTCGTGGACGACCGCGGCGCCGAGACCACGGTCGTGACCGGCAAGTACCACTTCCTCGGCGGAGCCCGCCTGCTCGGCGACGCGGTCGTGCTGGGCGCCGGCGCCCGCGCCGTGACGCTCGGCCTCGGCGCGGAGCAGACCAACCTCACCATCGCGGGCATCTCCCCGGAGCTCGGGGTGCTCGTCCGCCCTGACTGGGCCTCCTACCGGGTCGGCGCGACGTTCCGCTTCCCGGTGAACGGGGGCCGGCTGCTCGGCGAGGGGGTGGTCACGGACGGGAAGGTCCGCCGCGCCGGCGGGCTGATCCTGCCGAACGAGGTCGTCCTCCCCTGGGAGCTCGAGCTCGGGCTCGCCGTGCAGGTGGGGCCGCGCCCCCTGAACCCGGCGTGGATCAACCCGCGCGAGCAGGAGCGGGAGCTCCGCGAGGCGATCGCGCGCAGGCGGGCCGAGCGGGAGGCGCGGCGGGAGCGCGAGCTCGCCGGGATCGCGGACCCGGAGGAGCGCGCCCGGCGGGCGCGGATCTTCGCGCTGGAGGGCGCGCGCGAGCGCGAGGCCGACGAGCGCGAGCTCGCCGCCGGGCCGGACCTGCTCGAGAAGGAGCGGCGCGCCCGCTACTGGAACTGGCCGCGCGAGCACCTGCTCATCACCGCGGAGCTCCTCGTCACGGGCGCGGTCGCGAGCGGGGTGAGCCTCGAGCATTTTCTGGCGCAGAACCTGCCGGAGAGGGCCGACGACGACTCGGCGGTGGGCGCGTCGGGCGCGCACGTGAGCTTCTCGCCGCGGTTCGGGATCGAGACGGAGCCGATCCCGGGCCGCGTGCACACGCGGTTCGGGAGCTACTACGAGCCGAACCGCTCCAACCGCCTGGGGCGCGGGAGCGTGGGGCGGCAGCACTTCACCTTCGGCGCGGACATCCGCGTGCTGACGACGACCTTCTGGGGGCTGATCTCCGAGGCCGCCTACACGCTGCAGGCGTCCATGGACGTCGCGCCTCGCTACGAGAGCGTGAGCGCCGGCATCGGCGTGTGGCACTGAGCGCCGCGGCTCACGCCGACAGCACGCGGCGGCGGTGCTCGGCGAGGAGCACGCGGAGGTGGCTCATCCGGGCGGGGTCGCGCCTGCCGAACTCGTCGAGCGCCGCGGCGACCGCGACCGGCGCGCCGCCGCGCGGCTCCTTGCGCAGCGCCCGCGCCGCCAGCGCGAGCGCGCGCGGGCGCAGCACCTCGTCGATGCAGAGCCGCACGGGGGGCGGCCGCCACGCGGCGTCGCGGTAGCCCCCGGGCGGCGGGGGCTCCGCGGCCGACGCGAGGCCGTCCGCCTTGGCCTGCATGGCCGAGAGGATCTCGCGCTCGATCGCGCTGCCCTCCTCGCGATCGCCGGCGCGCTCGATCGTGAAGATCGCGTGGGGCGCGCCGCGCCGCGCGGCGCCGAGCCAGTCCTTGCGCCAGCGCACCGCCGTGGCCCGGCTGATGACCGCCTCGCCGCGCGCGACGAGGCCCGTGAAGGCGCTGAGCATCAGCACCTCGAACGGCGAGAACGCCTCGTGGCCCTGCGCCCCGACGAGGCGCGAGAGGTTCGCGGCCACGACCGGGAGCCCCGCGTCGATCGCGTCCGAGGAGCAGAAGAGCGTCGAGCCGGCGCTCGTCGGGCGGAACTCCGTCAGGCTCACGCCCTCGCCGGCGCCGTACCACCCGAAGAGCGTGCTCACGGTGCCCCAGCGGGCGCCGTCGGCGGAGCAGTACGACCACGTGGTGCCCCAGAGCTCGAAGAGCGAGCGCACGATCCACCGCGCGAGCCTCGCGCCGAGCCACAGGATCGCGGCCAGGAGCGCCGCGGAGGCGAGGGAGCTGTCCGCCGACTCTGCGAGGCCGGTCAGGAGCAGCGCGTAGAGCGCCGAGTACGCGAGCAAGAGGCCGCTCGTGATCGCGCTCAGGAACAGCTCGATCCGCGGCGACGCGCCGCGCTTCTCGGAGCGTCGCCACACGGCGCGATGGGGGGGCTCGCCGCAGCGGGCGCAGGGGTCGGCGGCGCCGCATCGCCGTCGCTTTCCGCAGCCGAGGCAGATGTCGTTCGGGGGCAACCGGCTTGGCATCGGTGATCCAGAATAGTGGCGCATCCGCGCTCCGCCGCCATGCCTTGGGCCGCCGCGCGGCCGGGCGCCCACGGTTTCGCACACGCGCGCAGGCCGAGACCGCGCGCCTGTCCGCTTCGGGCTTGTCGTCGCGCGCCGGACGGCGCATCGAGTCGCGCATGCCCCGTCGCCGGCTCCGCATGGTCGCTGTCCTCACCCTCGCTTCCCTCGCCCTGCATCAAGGAGTCGCCCTCGCGCAGCCGGCGCCGCCGCCGGCGCGACCGGGCCAGCTGCCTCAGGGGCGGCCGGGCCAGCAGGCCCCCGCGGGCGCCGCCGCGCCCCCCCCGGCCGCAGCCCCGGCGCCCGCGGTGACGCCGCAGCGCATCGAGGTGAACGACCCCGCGCTCGCGCCCGTCCCGCCGGCGGCGCGCACGCTCGCGAGCTGGAACGAGGCGCGCGCGATCATCGAGCAGCGGTCGGTCGATCTCGTCGTCGCCGTGCAGGAGGTCGCCCGGGCCGAGGGGAGCGCGCGGCGGGCGCTCGCCCAGGCGCTGCCGAACCTCGACGCGAGCGGCGAGCTGAGCCGCCTCCTGGCGCCCGGGGGCGCGGACGCGCCGACGCGGGCGGCGGCGTCGATCACGCTCCGGCAGCCCATCCTCGCGCCGCGCGCCTGGTACGGCATCGGCACCGCCGACCTCGCGGTCGAGGTCGCCAAGCTGAGCCTCGAGGACCGGCGCCGCTTCACGCTCGTCGCGGTCGCGGACGCCGTCGTCTCCATCGTCACGACCGAGCGGCTCAGCGAGGTCAACCGCGTCGGGCTGCGCAGCGCGCTCGAGCTGCTCGAGCTCACGCGGCGGCGGGAGCGCCTCGGCACCGGCACCAAGCTCGACGTCGTCCGCGCGGAGCAGGACGTCGCGCTCGCCCGCGCGACGCTCGTGTCCGGCGACGAGTCGCTGCGCAGGGCGCGCGAGGCGCTCGGGGCCGCGCTCGGCCTGAAGGGCGAGGTCGGCGTGCCGCAGGAGTTCTCGCTCAACGGGATCGCGACGGAGCTCGGGTCCCAGTGCACCCAGACGCGGACGGATCAGCGCGCCGACGTCCGCGCCGCGCGCGCCGAGCTGGAGCTCGCCGAGCGCGGCCTCACCGACGCGAAGCTCGCGTTCGCTCCGTATGCCGAGGTGTCGAGCACGCTGGGGGCCGAGACCTACTTCGGCGGCACCGCCGTCGGCGGCGTCGGCGGCGTCGGCGGCGTCGGCGACGCCGGCGACGCCACGCGGTCCGGCTGGTCGTGGTCGATCCGCGCGGTGCTCACCGTGCCCATCTGGGACGGCGGGGCGCGCTACGGCGATCTCCGGATCAACCGGGCGGCCGTGGAGCAGCAGCGGGCCCGCCTCGGCGCGGTGGAGCGCTCGGCCGAGCTCGAGTCGACGCAGGCGGTCCGGAGCGTCGAGGTCGCCGAGCAGGCGCGCGCGGTCGCCGAGCAGTCGCGCGACCTCGCGCGCGAGACCGCGCGCCTCACGCAGGTCGCGTACGAGGCCGGCACCGTGACGAGCTTCGACCTCGTCGAGTCCAGCCGCAGGCAGCGCCAGGCCGAGATCGACCTCGCGGTGCGGGAGTTCGAGGTGGTGAAGGCGAAGATCTCGGCGCTGCTCGCGTCCGCTTCGTGCAAGTGACCGTTCGTGCCAAGGACCGCGCGCGGAGAGGAATGCAGCGGACCGAGGTGATGCGCGCCGCGTCGCGCGCGTCGCGCGCGTCACCAGCGCGGCGGACGATGCGGCGCGCCGCCCCGGGTGGGGGTTGTGCCGAGCGACCGCGCGAGTAGGCTACGCGCCCCATGGAGCGGCTCGAGAGCTACGTCGAAGGTCAGTGGATCGCCGGTCAGGGATCGCCGCACCCGCTCGTCAACCCCGCGACCGAGGAGCCGCTCGCCGAGACGAGCACGGACGGGCTCGACCTCGCCGCCGCGGTGGCGTTCGCCCGGACGGTGGGCGGGCCCTCCCTGCGCGCGCTCACGTTCGCCGAGCGCGGCGAGCTGCTCCGCGCCATGTCGCGCGCCGCGCACGCGCACCGCGACGCGCTCATCGACGTCGCCATCCAGAACGGCGGCAACACCCGCAGCGACGCCAAGTTCGACGTCGACGGCGCGATCGGGACGCTCGCCTACTACGCCGACCTCGGCGCCCAGCTCGGCGACGCGCGGCTGCTCGCGGACGGCGAGGGCGCGCAGCTCGGGCGCTCGCCGCGGTTCTTCGGCCAGCACATCCTCGTGCCGCGCCCCGGCGTCGCGGTGCACATCAACGCCTTCAACTTCCCCGCGTGGGGGCTCGCGGAGAAGGCCGCCTGCGCGCTCCTCGCGGGCATGCCCGTCATCACGAAGCCCGCGACGAGCACGGCCCTCGTCGCGTTCCGGCTGATGAAGATCTTCACCGAGCGCGCCCCGCTGCCGCGCGGCGCCCTCTCCTTCGTCGCGGGCCCGCCGGGCGACCTCCTCGCGCAGCTCGGCGGCGAGGACGTCCTCGCGTTCACCGGATCGAGCGCCACCGGCGCGGCGCTCCGGCTCCTGCCGAACCTCGCGCGGGAGAGCGTCCGCGTGAACGTGGAGGCCGACAGCCTGAACGGCGCGGTCCTCGGCCCCGACGTCGACCCCGGCTCCGAGACCTACGCGATGTTCCTCCGCGACGTCGTGCGCGACATGACCCAGAAGGCCGGCCAGAAGTGCACGGCGATCCGGCGCATCTTCGTGCCCGCCTCCGTCATCGCCACGGTGCGCGGCGACCTCGTCGACCGCCTCCGCGACGCGCGCGTCGGCGATCCCGCGCAGGACGGCGTCACCGTGGGTCCGCTCACCACGGCCGATCAGCTCCGCGGCGTGCGCGCCGGCATCGAGCGGCTCGCGGCGGGGGCGGAGGTGGCGCTCGGCGGCGACGGGCCGTTCGAGAAGATCGGCGTGCCCGAGGGAAAGGGGTACTTCGTACCGCCGACGCTGCTCGTCGCCAGCGGCCCGGACGGCGCGCCCGCCGCGCACGAGCACGAGGTCTTCGGCCCGGTGGCGACGCTCTTCCCCTACGACGGCGGCGCGGCGCACGCGGTCGCCCTGCTGCGCCGGGGCCACGGGAGCCTCGTCTGCTCGGTCTACAGCGACGACCGCGGCTTCGCGGCGGAGGTGCTGCTCGGCGTCGCGCCGTACCACGGCCGCGTCCTGCTCGGCAGCGAGCGGATCGCCGACCAGGCGCCCGGCCCCGGCACCGTCCTCCCGCAGACGATCCACGGCGGCCCGGGCCGTGCCGGCGGCGGCGAGGAGCTCGGCGGCCTGCGCGGGCTGCACCTCTACTCGCAGCGCACCGCGGTGCAGGGGTCGCGGCCGATCCTCGAGGCGATCCTCGGGACGAAGGGCGAGCTCCGGCCCGCGCCTGCCCCCGCGAAGCCGTAACGTGCAACCGCCGGGGTAGCCCTTCTAGAAGGACGCAGAGGACCCTATGGTGAAGTCTCGCACATGAGCGCGGGCCCGGAACTCATCGGCCGAACGATCGCGGGGCGCTTCCTCGTCACCGGGTTCATCGGCGAGGGCGCGATGGCGGCGGTCTACCGCGGCGTCCAGGACGCGGAGCCGCGCGACGTCGCCATCAAGATCATGCACCCGCAGCTCCTCGGCGACGAGACCTTCGTGACCCGCTTCTACCGCGAGGCGAAGGCGGCGTCGCGCCTCCACCACCCGAACACGGTGCAGATCCTCGACTCCGGGGTGGAAGGGCACCTGCCGTACATCGTGATGGAGCTCGTCTCGGGGCAGGACCTCTTCGAGCTCCTGCTCGCCGAGCGCCGCCTCTCGGAGGCCCGCGCCGCGCGGATCATGATCGGCATCGCCGACGCCCTCGACGCCGCGCACGCGCGGGGCATCGTGCACCGCGACCTCAAGCCCGAGAACGTGATGATCCTGAGGGATCCGGCGGATCCGTCGGTCGAGCGCGTGAAGGTGCTCGACTTCGGGATCGCGAAGATGGTCGAGGGCGGCACGAGGGCCGGCGACGACGGGCCGAACAGCGCGCCGATCAGCGTCTGGGGCTCGGTCACCACGGTCGGCGTGGTCGTCGGCACGCCGGCGTACATGTCTCCGGAGCAGTGCCGGGGCGACGCCATCGACGGGCGCAGCGACGTGTACGCGTGCGGGATCCTGCTGTTCCTGCTCGTCACGGGCCGCCTCCCCTTCCCGCCCACGTCGGTCGTGTGGGAGGTGGCCATGGATCACATCCGCAAGCGGCCGCCCCCGCCGAGCCTGTTCCTGCCGCAGATCCACCCCGCGCTGGAGGCGATCATCCTCACGGCGCTCGCGAAGATGCCGGCCCAGCGCCAGCAGAGCGCGCGCGAGCTGCGCGAGGAGCTCGAGCGGCTCCTGCCCCACCTGTCCGACGCGCTGCTCCCGGCCGCCACGGCGAGCGCGCTCGAGGACGCGCCGACCATGGAGTCGGCGATGCCGGTGTCGATCCGGAGCACGATGACGGCCGCGCCGCCGCTGCGCGACGTCGACCCGCCGCCGCCCGCGCAGCGGGGCGAGATGCTGGCGAAGGCCATGTTCCGCGAGGGCGCGCTCACGGAGGGGCCGGCGTCGAGCGCGATCTCGTCGCGCGCCGCGGCGCTGCCGGCCGCCGGCGCCCTGCGGCACGACCCGCTCGCCGGGCCGACGTCCGAGGATCTCTCGCGCACGCTCCCGCAGGCGCGGCTCAGCAGCCCGTCGAGCGATCCGCCGTCGAGCGACCTCGTGATCCACGATCGCAAGGACTTCGCGCCGCTCTTCTCCGGCGCGGGCGCCCGCGCGCCGTCCCCCGGGCACGAGGCGCCGCGCGGCGCCGGGCCGACCGGCGCCGCGGCGCCGCCGCGGCCTCCGTCGCGGCCCGCGGCCGAGCAGATCATCGAGATCACGCCGTCTCCGGTCCGCCGGGATCGCCGGCCGCCCCAGCGCCAGACCGATCTGTGGCTGGTCCGGCTGGTGGTGCCGCTGGCGCTCGTGATCGGGCTGGCGCTCGGGGTCCTCGCGTTCTTCCTGAGCCGCTGACGCAGCGCCTCCGAGCCGCTGACGCAGCGCCTCCGAGCCGCTGACGCAGCGCGACCGCGCGCCCGGCCTCGCTCAGGCGCCGATCGGGCCGCGCGCCCGGCCTCGCTCAGGCGCCGATCGGGCCGCGCGCCGGCCGCGCTCAGGCGCCGATCGGGCCGCGCGCCGGCCGCGCTCAGGCGCCGGCCGGCGGCGCCTCGGGCGCCTCGAACGCCGCCCGGAGCGCCTGCGCGCGCAGCTCGATCGCCGCCGAGGCCGCCGGCGGCACGGGCGCCTCCGCCTCGGCCGACAGCGCCATGGCGAAGGCGTCGATCGCGGCCTCGACCACGCCCTCGATCGAGCGCGCCGCGAGCTCGTCGGGGGCGTCGTGCACCGCCACCATGCCCATCAGGACCGCGCGCACGTGGGCCGCCGCCCGCGGCGACGGCGCGGCGGCGCTCGCCTCCTCGACGCCGCCCGCGGCGCGCGCCCCCGGCTCCACGCCCGCGCGGGCCGCCCGCGCGATCTCCGCCGAGAGCGGCCAGCTCAGCCGCGTGACGAGCCGCTCCTGCACGTAGGCGCGGACGCCGGCGTCCGCGCGCTTGCGCTCCTCGGGCAGCGCCGCGATCGGCCGCAGATCGGCCGCGAGCTCCCGCCGCGCGGGCTCGAGCGCCTTGTCGATCGCCGCGGCGATCGTGCGCCGGTCGCGGCGCAGGTACGCCGCGCTGGCGCGGAGCCGGTCGGCCTCGGCGCGCGCCCTCCGCCCGGCCTCGCGGTCCTCCGCCGCGCGCGCCGCGGCCGCCTGCGCGAGCTCGGCCGCGATGCGGCCCGCCTTGCGCCGGAGCGCGCGCTCGCGGAGCGCGTCGCTCGCGTCGACGATCTGCTCGGCGAAGAGCGCCTCGACCTCGGCCCACCCCGAGGCCGCGAGCGCCGCCTCGTCGCCGAGCCGCCCCTTCAGCGAGAGCCGCGCCGAGAAGGCGATCGGCGGCGTGAGCGAGGTGATGGCGCTCGCCGCGAGGCTGTCGCGCACGTGGGCGAGCACCGTCTCCAGCGCGTCGGGCTTGAGCCGGTCGGCCTTGTTCGCGAGGATCTGCACGGGCACGCCGAGCGCGCTGATCTCGGAGAGCACCCGCCGCTCCGACTCCTTCATCGCCTGGGGCGCGTCGAGCAGCCAGATGGCGACGTGCGCCTCGTCGAACGCGCGCCGCGCCTCCGCGATGTGGTCCGGGTCCGGCGCGTTGAAGCCGGGCGTGTCGAGGATCTCGACGCGCTTGAGCCGCTCGATCGGCGCGTAGATGAAGACGCGCGCCACCTTCGCCCCGGCCGCGGCGAGCGCGCGCAGCGTGTCCTTGAGCGCCGCGTGCGGCACGACGCGGTCCTGGCCGCCGCGCACGACGATGCGCGCGAACGGATCGGGCGCCCAGGCGACCCAGTGGAGCGTCGCGGTCGTCGGCAGGACGCCCGTCGGCGCCACGTCCTCGCCGAGCAGCGCGTTCAGGAACGTGCTCTTGCCGGCGTTGAACTCGCCGACCACGGCGGCGCGCAGCGGGCGCTCCCGCTCCACCGCGAGGGCCTCGGTCGCCGCCAGCAGGTCGAGCCGGTCGAGGAGCTTGGCCGTGCGGGCGAGCTCGCGCAGCACGTCGCCCCACGCGGCCGCCCGCGGCGCGGCCGCCCCCTCCGCGGCGGGGATCCACGCGCGCGCGATCGCGCGGCGCATGTCGTCGGCCCACGCCGCCCCCTCGCCGGTCACCGCGTCGAGCGCGTCGAGCGCCTCGCTCCCCTGCCCCTCGGACGCCCTCCTGGCGGCGTCGCGCAGCCGGGAGAGGTCTGGCGGGAGCGGCGGCGCCGCGCCGCCGCGCAGGTCCACGTCCGCTGCCCGCGCCGCGAGCGCGTCGAGCGCGCCGAGGTCGCGGGTCTCGACGGCCATGCGGAGCAGCGCCGCCGCGGCCGCGCGATCGCCGGCGGAGAGCCCGCGCGCGAGCGCCTGCCGCGCGTCGTCGCGCCGCCCCTCGGCGAAGGCGAACGCGGCGGCCCAGGTCGGCTCGTCGAGCGCGCCCGCGGCGCGGACCACGCGGCGCACGCGGTCGACGACGAGCACGTCGCGGGAGGCGGCGACGAGCGACGCGCAGAGCTCCGCCGCCCCGGGGACGTCGAGCACGAGCGCCCGCAGCCCGAGGTCGAGCGCCCGCGCCAGGTCGGCGGGCGGCAGCGCCGCGGCGGCGGCGCCCGCCGCGGCGCCCGCCTCGGCGAGCGCGAGCCGGGCGAGCACGAGGGCGGCGCGCCCCTCGATGGCGGTCGGCTCGCCCAGGATCGCCGCGGCGGCGCGCGCGCCGTCGAGGTCGCCGTGGGCGAGCGCGCACTCGGCGCGGCGGAGGGCGGCGTCGCGGTCGGGCACGGTCGAGAGCGGCGCCGGGATGCGGTCGAGCCAGCGCTGCGCGCGGGCCGGGTCGCCGGCGGCGAGGTCGAGATCGCAGAGGTCGAGCAGCGCGAGCCGCGCCGCGTCGCGCTCCTCGGGCGCCGCGGTGGCGCGCTCGAGCGCGTCGCGCGCGCCGTCCCAGCCGACGCGCTGCCCCGCGCGCCCGAGGCGGAGCCACACGTCGGCGCGCCAGGGCACGCGCTTCGCGAGGTCGGCGAGCGCGGTGACGACCTCCTGATCGAGCCACGCGTCCTCCGCGGCGTCGGCCCAGAGCGCGAGCCCGACGGCCGAGTCGGGCAGGACGGAGAGGATGGTGCGGGCGTGCTCGCGGGCATCGAGCGGCATCCCCTTCGCGAGCGCGGCCTCGGCGGCGCTGCGCTCGTTCTCGAGGCCGAGCGCGAGGATCTCGACCCGCCCGAAGAATCGATTCAGCGCCTCGACGAGCCTCGCCATGGGCCGGATGAAAGCCTTGCGCGCGGGCGGTCGTCCAAGAAAATCGGCCGGGCCGCGCCTCGAGCGGGGCCTTCCGGGCGAAGCTCGGGTCGTCCGCCGTGGCGGGGGCACGATGCCTCCACCCACCGGATGGCGCGCGCGCATATTTGTTAGGCTGACTAAGTGTCGCAGGACATCCCCAGAGGGCGCGTCGACACACGGCGCGTCGACGCAGGGCGCGTCGACGCGCTGGTCGTGACCGCGCTGCAGGACGAGCTCGAGGCGGTGCTTGCGCTCGGCGAGGCCGGCCGGGACGGCTGGCGCGAGGCGCGGGATCCGGCCGGCTTTCCGTACTACGTCCGCGAGCTCCCGAACGACCGCGGAGCGCCGCTCCGCGTCGCCGCCGCGTGGTCCGGGCGGATGGGCGAGAGCGCCGCGGCGGCGAGGGCGCAGGGGCTCATCGACGAGCTCGCTCCGGGGTGCCTCGCGATGTGCGGCATCTGCGCCGGGCGGCGCGGCGAGGTGTCGCTCGGCGACGTCATCGTCGCGGATCGGGTCTACAGCTACGACGAGGGCAAGCGCGTCGCCGCGCCCGGCGGGGGCGGCGACGGCGCGTTCTTTCACGACATCGAGACGTACAACCTCGAGCGGACGTGGAACATGGACGCCGCGCTCTTCGCGCGCGAGTTCGAGCGCCAGACGCCGCTCGCGGCCGCGCGCCCGCCGTCGAGGGCGTCGCAGGCGTGGTGGCTCCGGCACGCGCTCTACGCGAGCCAGGTCGAGGGCGGCCCGCCGCCCGTCGCTTGGCCAGACCGCGCGCGACGGTGCCCGGGCTGGACCGACCGCATCGGCGAGCTGGAGGCGGCGGGCGTGCTCCGCATCGGCGACGGCGGCCTCGAGCTCACCGAGGCGGGCATGGCGCAGGTCCGCCGGGAGCGCCTCCTCTACCCCGACGGCCCGCCCGAGGCCCGGCCGTTCCGCGTGCACATCGGCCCGATCGCCACGGGCAAGGCGGTGCAGGAGGACGCCGGGCTGTTCGATCGCCTGAAGTCGATCGGCCGCAAGGTGCTCGGCGTCGAGATGGAGGCCGCGGCGATCGGCTATGTCGCCGAGCGCCTCGGGCGGCGGTCGATCATCGCGAAGGCGGTCTCGGATCACGGCGACCACGACAAGGACGACAGCTTCCGCGCGTTCGCGTGCCGCGCGTCGGCGGAGTTCCTCTTCGCGTTCCTGCGGCGCACCCTGGAGCCCGCCCGCGCCGAGCGCGCCGAGGACACCGGGCGAGGCCGGCGGCTGCGCCGCTTCTCGGCGCGCGCGGGGGGCGGCAACGCCGAGCACCACGACGACATCCTCTTGCCGGGCGAGGGGCGCAGCGACGACTTCCTCTCGCGGGTCGAGCGCGTGTGCAGGCTCCGCGAGCCCGAGGGCGTGAAGATCGAGTGGTTCGACGCGCCCCTCCCCTTCGGCGTCTACCTGCGCGTCTCGGTCAACGAGGGCGGCATCGTCCGCATCGCGCCGCTCGCGGCGCTCGAGAGCGGCATCTCGACCGAGGCGGTCTCCGCGTTCCTGGAGGGCATCGACGCCTCGTACCGGCGCGAGGATCCCGGCCTCGTGTCCACGCTGGTCTACGGCGGCGAGCCCGCGCCGGAGGAGCTCGTCCGTTACGCGAGCGCGCGCCGCGTGCGCCTCGTGCGGTTCCTCGAGTACCAGGGGCTCATCGACTTCCGCGGCTACCTCGCGTGGCAGAACGCGAAGCTCGAGCGCGACCCCACCTATCCGCCGGCGCTCTACGTCGACCAGCGCATCGCGCTCACGGTGGGCCAGGAGGAGGTGCTGCACGAGCGCGCGCTCGACGCGTTCGCCGAGCTGCTCGACGCGGAGCACAGCCGGTTCGTCCTGGTGCTCGGCGATTTCGGCACGGGCAAGACGTTCCTCCTGCACGAGCTCGCGCGGCGGATGGGCAAGGCGGGCGGCCCGCTGACGCCGGTGCTCATCGAGATGCGGGCGCTGGAGAAGGCGCGCGACCTGAACGCGCTCATCGCGCAGCACCTCGCGCTCGCGGGGCTCGGCAAGATCGACCTGCCCGCGTTCCGGCACATGCTCGCCGAGGGGCGGATCGCGCTCCTGTTCGACGGCTTCGACGAGCTCGCGTTCCGGGTGACGTACGACCGCGCGGTCGAGCATTTCGACACGCTGATCCAGGCGGCGCAGGGCAAGGCGGCGAAGGTGGTGGTCACGAGCCGGAGCCAGCATTTCATCTCGGAGCAGCAGGTCCGGTCGGCGCTCGCGGAGCGGGCCGCGCTTTTGCCCGGGTACCGGCTCGCGCGCCTCCTGCCGTTCACCGGGGCGCAGATCCATCGGTTCCTCGTGAACCGGCTCGGCACCGACGAGGCGGCCGACGAGCGCATGCGGCAGCTCGCGGACGTCAAGGATCTGCTCGGCCTGTCGGCAAACCCGCGGATGCTGGGGTTCATCGCCGAGATCGAGGAGGCGCAGCTCCGCCAAGCGATGGCGGGCGACGGGGAGATCACGTCGGCGGGGCTGTACCAACTGCTCCTGGATCGGTGGCTCGTCTGGGAGTACGAGCGGGCGCACCCGAGGGGCGCGCAGCCTGGGCTGTCGGTGGCGCAGCGGTGGCGGGCGGTGACGGAGCTCGCGACGCGGCTGTGGCAGCGGACGGAGCAGAGCGTGAGCATCCGCGAGCTGCCGGCGGAGCTCATCGCAGCGCTGCAGGCGCTCGGGCGGCACGAGCTCGATGTGGACGTGACGCGTCACCAGATCGGATCGGGGACGCTGCTCGTGTGGGACGACCAGGAGAATTTCCGGTTCATCCATCAGTCGGTGCTCGAGTGGCTCGTGGCGCGGCAGGCGGCCGAGGAGGTGCAGCGCGCCGGCGAGGCGGCGGCGCTCGCGCAGCGGGAGATGAGCGACCTGATGGCCGACTTCTTCGGGGCGCTCGCGGGGCGCGAGGCGGCGGCGGCGTGGGTGCGGGCGGCGCTCGGCGGTGCGTTCGGCGCGGTGGCGGCGGGGAACGCGCTGCGGATCGACGCGCGGATGGGGCTCGTCGTGAGCGAGCGGATGAACCTCGCGGGGACGGATCTGCGGGGGCAGGATCTCTCGGGCAAGGACCTCCGCGGGTGCGACCTGCGGGGGACGGATCTGCGGGAGGCGAAGCTCGTGGGGGCCGACCTCCGCGGGGCGCTGATGGCGGGGGCGCTGCTCGACGGGGCGGATCTCTCGGGGGCGGCGCTCTCGGGGGCGGATCTGACCGGTGCGACGGCGGTGCGGGCGCGGATGGTGGGCGCGGATCTGACCGGGGCGAGGCTCGCGTCGGTGAGGCTGCGCGGGGCGAAGCTGGTGGGGGCGCGGGGCGCCGTGTTTGAAGAGTGCGACACGTTCGGCGCGGCCATGCCGGAGACGGCGAGAGCTGAGCCAGCATGGTTGCAGATAGGTCAATGCAGAGCTGTGGCGATCAGCCCCGACGGCGAGCTGCTCGCTTCCGGGAACCTTGGAGGAATCACGCTGTGGGACATGGCCACCCACAGCGCGCTGCGCGTGCTGAAGGGCCATTTCGACAAGGTCACGAGCGTCGCGTTCAGTCCTGACGGCACACTGCTCGCTTCCGGTTCAGAAGATCATACGGTCCGGCTCTGGGACGTACCGACGGGCAACGTGATCTGTGTGTTGAAAGGGCATCTGGATCATGTGACGTGCGTGGCCTTCAATCCCGATGGTGAGACGCTGGCTTCCGGTTCACTGGACCACTCCATCCGGATCTGGCAGGTGGCGACATGTCGGGAGCTGCGCACGCTCGACGGCCATACGAGCGGAGTGACGGCTGTTACGTTCGGTCTTCGATGTGAGAGGCTCGTATCCGGCTCGCGCGACGCCACTATCCGGCTCTGGGACGTCTCGACAGGCGATACGCTGCGCGTCTTGGAAGGTCACTCGACCCCGGTACTCAGCGTGGCAGCAAGTCCCGACGGCGAGTTGCTGGCCTCGGGCTCAATGGGCTGCAGCGTTCGACTGTGGAACGCGTCCACGGGGGAGAGGCTGCAGCTGCTTCTTGACTTCGGATCCCGAGTAAACAGCGTGGCCTTCAGCCCTGATGGCGCGACGCTCGCCGCCAGCTCTGACGACGGGACAGTGCAGATATCCGAGGTACCCAGCGGGCGCAAGGTGTTCACAGGGCATGTCGATCATCCTGTGCCAAGCATCGCCTTCAGCTCCGACGGCTCGATACTCGCATCCAGCAGCGACGACGGCACGGTACGACTGTGGCAGGTATCGAATTGGAGCGCGCTGCGCACGCTGGGCTCACACTCGAGCCCGCTCGCAAAGATGGTGCTCAGCCGTAACGGCATGATGGCCGCTTTTAGCTCGCACGCCTCCGACATTCACGTCTGGCACACGTCGGGACAAAGCAGGCCACTCTCCTTGAAAGAAGCTGGCGCATGCGCGAGCATGGCCTTCAGCCCTGACGGCGCGACGCTGGCTTTTGCCACGTCGAACGGAGCCGTACAACTCTGGCGACTCACCACTGGCATGGTGAATAGCCTTGAAGAGCACCTCTGCCATTCATACTGCATCGACTTCAGTCCTGACGGCAGGATACTGGCTTCCGGCTGCGCTCACAAGACAGTACGAATCTGGGACACCGCGACTGGCACCCTGTTGAGGGTGCTCACAGGTCATGGCGACGGCGTCAAGAGCGTGGCTTTCAGCTCTGATGGTACGATGCTGGCCTCCGGCTCGATCGATCAAACCGTCCGGCTCTGGCGAGTTACGGGAGACAGTCAAACATGCGTGCTTGAAGGACACCGGCAATCCGTCACGAGCGTGGCCTTCACCCGTGACGACAAGTTGCTCGCCTCCGGATCATATGACAATAGCATCCGCGTGTGGGATGTAGCAAGCGGCGAAGCCGTACAGATTCTGCGAGGACACTCGCATGCGATCATGGGCATCGCGTTCAGTCCTGACGGCAGGCTGCTCGCATCGGCGTCGCACGACAGCAGCATTCGCGTGTGGGATGTGGCGAGCGGCGAGGTCGCACGCGTTCTGCGAGGGCACTCCAGCCCGCTCATCAGCGTGGCCTTCACCCCCGCCGGTGAGACGGTAATCTCCAGCTCTATCGACAGCACCGTTCGTGTTTGGGACGTCCGCACCGGCGCGAACCTCGCCGTGCTCCTCAAGCTCCCGGAGGGCTGGGTCGCCTTCCGACCCGACGGCCGCTACAAGCTGGGCGGCGACGTCGCGGGTGGCTTCTGGCACGCCGCCAACCTCTGCCGCTTCGAGCCGGGCGAGCTCGACGCGCTCATCCCCGGCCTGCGCATCCCGGACGACCAGCCGCTGCTCCCGGAGCGGCCTTCGCTGCGCGCGGATTGAGCGCGGGTGGTCGAGAGATCAGCCGCTCCAGGCCAGTCTTGATCGATCCGCGTACGCCGCCGGCTTGCTCGGCGACCAGGGGCATCGCCTGTTGGCTGGCCGCACCGCTCTCGCGTTCGCGCGGGGCGTCCCGGGTGAGGTAAGCTCCGTGGGACCTGGGAGCCCCTCGATGAGCCTTGCCCGAAAGCTGGATCGCCCCGCGACGAAGGCGGACCTCGAGGCGCTGCCCGACACGATGCGCGGCGAGATCATCGACGGCGACCTCTACGCCTTCCCTCGCCCGCGCGCCCCGCATCGAAGCCTCGAGACCAGCATCGCCGCCGACCTCCACGGCCCCTTCCAGAAGCGGCGCAACGGTCCCGGCGGCTGGTGGATCCTGGTCGAACCGGGCGTCGAGCTCCCTCGTGCTCCGGAGATCTCGCCGGACGTCGCGGGGTGGCGGCGCGAGCGGCTGCCTCGCCTGCCCCTGAAGGAGCCCATCCGCGTCGTGCCGGACTGGGTCTGCGAGGTCCTCTCGCCCCGGACGCGTGCTTACGATCTCATCGTCAAGCGACGCTTCTACGCCGAGATCGGCGTGGGCCACCTCTGGTACGTGGATCCCGAGGCGAGATCGCTCGCGGTCAGCCGCCTCGTCGACGGCAGGTGGCTCGAGCTCGGCGTCCACGGTCCGACGGAGCGGGTGCGCGCCGAGCCGTTCGAAGAGGTGGAGATCGAGCTCTCCATCTGGTGGGAGGACCTCGAGCTCGAAGGCGATTGACGCACCACAGCCGATCGACCGCTGGGCCGCGAGCGCTCGTTGTCCAGCGCGCCGTGGTCGCGCGTGGCGCGCCGCCCGCCGAGCTAATCTAGAGGCCGATGCTCCTCCCGCCGAAAGCGACCGGCCTCGCCGCCCCCACCGGCGTCGCGCGGCCCTGGCCCTCCGTGCTGGCGACGTGGGGCCCTGGCGAGCGGAGCGCGCTCCACGCCCACCATTGCTGCCACCTCGTGCTGGCGCTCGACGGGGAGCTCCAGGTCAGGACGGCCGACAAGGGCCCATTCCGGCCTGGAGGCGCCGTCGTCACGGCCCCGGACGTGGCGCACGAGATCGACGCTTCGGGCGTGCGCGTGCTCCTCGTGTTCATCGAGCCGGAGAGCGACGTCGGCGATGCGCTCGCCCAGGCGCTCGGCGCCTCGACGATCGAGGTCGTGGACCGCGAGGCGGCGGACCGGCTGCGGTCGCGCGTCGCCGCGCCCGGCCAGGCCGACGTCGCGGCGGCGCTGCCCGGCGTGCTCGAGGCGCTGGGGATCGCGGTCCCGCCGGCCTCGCCGAGGCCGAGGCCCCCGGGGGTCCGGCGGGTGCTGCGCCACCTGCGGGCGGCCACCGGGGGCGCGGACACCTCGCTCGAAGCGCTGGCCCGCGTCGCGCGCCTCTCGCCCGGGCGGTTCATGCACGCCTTCACGGAGAGCGTCGGCGTGCCGCTGCGGCCCTATCTCCTGTGGCTCAAGGTCGAGCGCGCCGGCGCGGCCATGGCCGGCGGCGCGACGCTGGCGGAGGCCGCCAGCGCGGCGGGCTTCGCGGACGCGGCGCACATGACCCGGACCTTCCGCCGCATGTTCGGGGTGAGCCCCTCGGACCTGAGACGCCGTAGCCAGTTGGTTCAAGACCGGTGAGGCGCGGATGGCCACCGTGAGGGCATGGCACCTCTGCTCGTCCTCTCGATCTCGTTCGCGTTGCTCCTCATCCTCGGTCGGCTCGGCGTCAGACACCTCGCGAGCTGGATGACGTGCCTGCGGTACGCGCTCGCGGCGATGTTCCTGCTCACCGCGTCGGCCCACTGGGGGAGCCGGCGCGCCGAGCTCGTGGCCATGGTCCCGCCGGCGCTGCCCTACCCCGAGCTCCTCGTGACCGTCACGGGGGTCCTAGAGATCGCCGGCGCGGCGGCGCTCCTCGTGCCGAGGCTCGCGCCGTGGGCGGCCGCGGGGCTGACGATCCTGCTCGTGGCGATGTTCCCTGCCAACGTGCATGCCGCGCGCGCGGGGCTCACCCTCGGCGGCAGCCCGGTGACGCCGCTCGTGCCGCGGACGCTGATCCAGATCGTGTTCCTCGCGGCGACGGTCGCCGTGGCGATCGGCGGCCGTGGGCCGAAGCGGACGTAGGAGCGCGTCGCCTCGCTTCAGGAACGGTCTGCCCGCCGGATGGGACGCGGTCCTCCAAGCCCAACCACGGATTGCCCGTTGCCCAGGAGACAGGTTTGTACGCCAAAATACACATCCACCGCTGAACGGGACACAGCGCTGAGAGCGCGACAGCGCTGCGCGTGTCGCTGCGGCCGGAGGACGCAGGTCGCGCCTCCTGCGGCGGGGCCGCAGCGCGGGCACGATTTCGCCGGCGTTTGCGGTGCGCGGACAGTGCGTTCGGATTGAACAGGTCGCCGGCGCCGTGGCACGGTCGCCGGCTGGACAAACCGCGCTCACACGGAGGGAGATTCATGGGCGGAAACAAGGACAAGAAGTCTGACGCGAAGGACGCGAAGGCCGGCAAGAGCGATGGCGCGAAGGACGCGAAGGCCAGCAAGCGGGATGGCGCGAAGGCCAGCAAGAAGGACGCGAAGGCCGGCAAGAAGGACGCGAAGGCCGGCAAGAAAGAGGCTCGGAGCGCGCGCAAGCGGGATCGGTCCGGCGTGGATCCGGCGGCGCTCATCGCGGAGGCCCGAGCGGACGCGTTCACCGACGAGGCCCCCGAGCGCGCCTTCGCGCACTTCCGGCCGCTCGCGGAGCGCGTGCCGGCGGCGGATCTGCCCGTCTTCACCGGCCAGCCGCTGCTCATGCGCGCGAACGTCCGGGCCGCGCTCGACGCGCTCGATCCGCACTTGCCGGCCGCCGTGAGCGCGCTGCGCGAGCCGCGGCTCAAGGAGGTCTTCGAGCTGCCGGCCCTGGTCATGGCGCTCGACTTCAGCGCGGCGCGCGTGCCGGTCGCGACGCTCAGCGCGGGCGAGATCGACAGGATGCTGGCCGAAGGCGCGCCGTGGCGAGAGCTGATGCTGAGCTACCTCGAGGTGGCGTCGCACCCGCTGCTCGGCCTCCTGCCGCGCGAGCGCGTCGCGGCCGTGCGGGCGGGCTCGGGCAAGCTCGACAAGGCGCGCGACTTCGTCGCCCTCCCGGGGCTCTTCGCCGAGTTCTCCGGCGCGCTCGCCGGAAAGCACCCGTTCCCCGCCGACAAGCTCGACCTGCTCGCGACGCTGGGCGGCGCGCTTGTGCAGCAGGTGCGCCCAGGCAACGCCGCCGCCGCGGTGCCGAAGCGCACCGGAGAGTCGATCCTGCGCGACCAGCTCGCGGCGCTCGTCGCCGAGCGCTACGACCACCTCCAGGTGCTCGCGGCCGTCGCGCTCGGCAAGCGCAAGGCCGACGAGCTCTTGCCCGCGCTGCGCGCGGCGGTCGCGCTCGGCAGCAACGGGGCGGCCGAGGATGCGCCGGAGAGCGCGCCGGCCGAGGCGCCGGGAGGCGCGCCGGCCGAGAGGGCGGACGGATGACCGGTTGAACGACGAGGTGGAGGGCGCGCCGCGCGCTGCGCCCCCTCCCCATCTTGAGCAGGCCCATGCGTCGGCACGGGAACGCCGTCTGTTAGACTGGCGCCGTGGCGGCAGACCTCATCGACTTCGGCATCGAGCGCAGCCGCCACGAGCACTTCTTCGGTCGAGAGGACGTGCTCGCGGCCATCGATCGCCACCTCGACGGCGCGGGGGCGTCGGGCCGCTGGGTGCTCGTCACGGGCGGGCCCGGCATGGGTAAGAGCGCGATCCTCTCGCGATGGCTCGATGTGGAAGAGCAGCGCGGCCTCAAGGCGCCGCACCACTTCCTTCGGCGCGACGTGATGGACTGGGATCGACCCGAGGCGGTCGTGCGCTCCCTGTCGGCGCAGATCGAGACGCTCTATCCGGCGCAGAAGGACCCCGCGGCGCGGCCGGAGAGCCGCCTGATCGAGCTCCTCGCCAGGGTGTCGAAGCGCGAGCTCGTGCCCCGCGGAGAGCGCCTGGTGCTCGTCGTCGACGGCCTCGACGAGGCGCGGAGCGATGGCGCCGGCCAGAACCCGCTGCCGGGCTTCTTGCCCTACGCGCTGCCGCCGCGCGTGCACGCGCTCTGCGCCTCGCGCCCGCAGTATCCGCACCTCGCGTGGGTGGAGAGCCGCGGGAACGTGCGGCGCGTCGATCTCGACGCGCCCGCGTGGGCGAGCTCGAACGAGCAGGCCTGCCGCGCGTTCTGGGCTGACCAGGCGCCGCGGTTCACGCCGCGGCTCGACCCGAAGCTCGTCGAGGAGGCCGTCGCTCGGGCGGAGGGGAACCTGCTCTACGCGGTGAAGCTCAGGGAATGGCTCGAGGAGCAGCCGGTCGAGCAGCGGCGCGTGGAGCGCCTGCCGCGAGGGCTGAGCGGGTTCCTGGAGCAGATCTGGCATCAGCTCCGGAGCCTGCCGCGCGAGCAGTTCGGGCTTGTCGCCAACGGGCTCGGACTGATCTGTGCGGCGCGGGAGGCGCTGCCGCTCGAGGAGATCGAGGCAGCGTGGGGGTGGAACGATGTGGAGGCCGGCGAGGACTTCCTTCGCGCGGCGCCGGCGCTGCTCCTGGAGGAGCCGGCGTCGTGGCGCGGCGCGCGGGCCTACCGGCCGTACCACGAGGCGTTTCGCGCGTTCGTCGCGGAGAAGCTCGGGCCGAAGCGCATGTCCGAACTTCACCGACGACTGCTGGAGACGACGGCGCGCTGGCCGGTGGCGGAGGGGGAGAGCGGTTTCCGGAGGCTGTACGCTGCGCGCCACACGATCGCGCATGCGCTCGCGGCAGGCGGGCGCGAGAAGGTACGGGGGCTGTGCCGGGATCTGGGGCTGCTCGAGGCGCTCTGCCGCGAGGACGGACCGGCGGCGCTCGAGGAGGCGCTGCGGCTCGGCGCCAAGGAGCTCGGAGACGACGAGATCGACCTGCTCCACCGAGCGGTGCGGACCGAGTCGCACTGGCTCCGCGGAGCGCCGAAGGCGCTGCCGGAGCTGGTCTACAACCGGCTGCGCTCGGCCGGATGGGATGCGGAGCGAATCGCGCAGACGCTGCAGTTCCCGCGCGGCTTGCCGAAGATCCGGCTGCGACACCCCGTGCGGATGTGGACCGCAGAGGAACGCACGCTGCACGGCCACTCCGCTCGGGTCAATGCCTGCGCGGTCAGCCCCGATGGCCAGCGCATCGTCTCCGCCTCCTACGATAGCACGCTCAAGGTCTGGGACCTCGCGACCGGCAGGCTCCTCTCCACCCTCGAAGGCCACTCCGATCGGGTCAATGCCTGCGCGGTCAGCCCCGATGGCCAGCGCATCGTCTCCGCCTCCAGCGGTCGTACGCTCAAGGTCTGGGAGCTTGCGACCGGCAGGCTCCTCTTCACCCTCGACGCCCACTCCGGTTGGGTCAATGCCTGCGCGGTCAGCCCCGATGGCCAGCGCATCGTCTCCGCCTCCAGAGATCGCACGCTCAAGGTCTGGGACCTTGCGACCGGCGAGCTCTTCTCCATCCTCGAAGGCCACTCCGATCGGGTCAACGCTTGCGCGGTCAGCCCCGATGGCCAGCGCATCGTCTCCGCCTCACACGATCGCACGCTCAAGGTCTGGGACCTTGCGACCGGCAGGCTCCTCTCCACCCTCGAAGGCCACTCCGATCGGGTCAGTGGCTGCGCCCTCAGCCCCGATGGCCAGCGCATCGTCTCCGCCTCCTACGATAGCACGCTCAAGGTCTGGGACCTTGCGACCGGCAGGCTCCTCTCCACCCTCGAAGGCCACTCCGATCGGGTCAATGCCTGCGCCCTCAGCCCCGACGGCCAGCGCGTCGTCTCCGCCTCCAGAGATCGCACGCTCAAGGTCTGGGAGCTTGCGACCGGCAGGCTCCTCTCCACCCTCGAAGGCCACTCCGGTCGGGTCAATGCCTGCGCCCTCAGCCCCGATGGCCAGCGCATCGTCTCCGCCTCCAGCGATCGCACGCTCAAGATCTGGGACCTTACGGCCGACAAGCTCCTCTCCAGCCTCAACGTCCACTCCGGTTGGGTCGCTGCCTGCGGGCTCAGCCCCGATGGCCAGCGCATCGTCTCCGCCTCCAGCGATCGCACGCTCAAGGTCTGGGAGCTTGCGACCGGCAGGCTCCTCTCCACCCTCGAAAGCCACTCCGATCGGGTCAGTGGCTGCGCGGTCAGCCCTGATGGCCAGCGCATCGTCTCCGCCTCCAGCGATCGCACGCTCAAGGTCTGGGACCTTGCGACCGGAGGGCTCCTCTCCACCCTCAAAGGCCACTCCGATCGGGTCAATGCCTGCGCGGTCAGCCCCGATGGCCAGCGCATCGTCTCCGCCTCCTACGATAGCACGCTCAAGGTCTGGGACCTCGCGACCGGCAGGCTCCTCTCTACCCTCGAAGGCCACTCCGATCGGGTTAGTGGCTGCGCTGTCAGCCCCGATGGCCAGCGCATCGTCTCCGCCTCCTACGATAGCACGCTCAAGGTCTGGGACCTCGCGACCGGCAGGCTCCTCTCTACCCTCGAAGGCCACTCCAGTTGGGTCGCTGCCTGCGCGGTCAGCCCCGATGGCCAGCGCATCGTCTCCGCTTCATGCGATAGCACGCTCAAGGTCTGGGACCTTGCGACCGGCAGGCTCCTCTCCACCCTTAAAGGCCACTCCGGTTGGATCAACGCCTGCGCGCTCAGCTCCGACGGCCAGCGCATCGTCTCCGCCTCACACGATCGCACGCTCAAGGTCTGGGATATTTCGACAGGGGAATGCTTGGATACAGCGCATGGAACCAGCCCATTCGTCAGCGTGACTGTATCGCAGCAGCTTCTCTGTGCAGGCGACGCCAACGGCAATCTCTGGCATTTCTACTTCATGGCCAAGGTACCTGAAGAGAAACATCTATCGACGAAGAAGCCCATCCACCTCTTCTTCAGCTACTCCCACAAGGACGAGGCCCTCCGCGACGAGCTGGAGACCCATCTCGCCCTCCTCAAACGCGAGGGTCTCCTCCAGAGCTGGCACGACCGCCGCATCGGCGCCGGCACGGAGTGGGCTGGAGAGATCGACAAGAACCTCGACGAGGCCGAGGTGATCCTGCTCCTCGTAAGCGCCGACTTCCTCGCCTCCGACTACTGCTTCGACAAGGAGATGAAGCGCGCCCTCGCGCGCCACGACGCCGGCCAGGCTCGCGTCATCCCGGTCGTCCTCCGGAAGACCGACTGGCGCAGCGCGCCGTTTGCCAGGCTCCAGGCGCTCCCGAAGGACGGAACGCCGGTCACCCTCTGGCAGGACCGCGACGAAGCCTGGACTGAGGTGGCCCTCGGCATCCGGCGCGCCATCGAAGCGCTCCGAGGGCGCTCCGCATAGCTTTCCGGCCACGTCCGCGGCCGATCAGCCCCGAGCCTTCATGTCGCGACATGCCCGTCTGCCCCGCCGACCGGCCCTCACCCATGTCGCGACATGCCCGTCTGCCCCGCCGACCGGCCCTCACCCGTGTCGCGACATGCCCGTCTGCCCCGCCAACCAGCACCTCGGCCACGTCGCGACATGCCCGCCTGCCCCGCCGACCGGCCCTCACCCATGTCGCGACATGCCCGTCTGCCCCGCCGACCGGCCCTCACCCGTGTCGCGACATGCCCGCCTGCCCCGCCGACCGGCCCTCACCCATGTCGCGACATGCCCGCCCGCCCCGCCGATCAGCCGCCGGCCATGTCTCGACATGCCCGCCCGCCCCGCCGACCAGCCCTCCCCCATCTCCCATCCCCCGCCCGCCCTGCCACTCGCCGCCCCTCACCGGCACGGCCCTCCCCGCCGTTCCCCCCGCTTCTCGCGCGCCAGCGCCAGCATGAGCCGCAGCACCTCCCGCGCCGCCGCCGGATCCGCGAGCGGCCCCGCCATCACCACCGCGATCTCCCCCGGCGCCACCGCGCCCCCCTCCTCCGCGCCCGCTACGCCCCCGAGGCGCCCAGCCTGTTCCAGGATCGCCCCCGCGAACCGCTGCTCCGCCGCCCTCCTGGGCCTGCCCGCGCCCGCGATCGGCGGATCCAGCCGCAGCGCGAGCCGCGTCCCCGTCGGCGCAGCCCCCTTGAACAGCGTCTCCACCTCGAACACCGCCCCCTCGAACGTCCCCGAAAGCCGCATCGACCCGGAGCGCCCCGTCGCTCTCCTCCGCGAAGCGGCGCCACGCGGGCAGCCACGCGGCCATCGCCGTCGGCGGCGGAAGCGCCGCGCCGGCCTCCGCGATCGCCCGCGCGAGCGCGTCGACCCGCGCCAGGAACGCCGCGAGCTCCGGCTCGTCCAGCGCCGCGGCGGCGCTCCACACCTGCGCCCCCGCGTCGTCGACCTCGGCCCGGCCGAACGCGCTCAGCGCGCGACGCAGCGCGGGCGTGAGCGCCGCCAGCACCTGCGCCTCCTCTCGCCCCCGCACCCGGAAACGCCGATCGAAGCCGCTGTCCCCGGTCGCCACCCCGCCGAGCTCCAGCAGGGCACGCGGCCGCACGTCGAGATGCAGCCCCCAGGGCTCCGCGAATCGAATGTGTCGCCCGCGCGCACGACCCTGGGCACGCGGAGCGTGATGACAGGGCGACTCCTCATGGCCGCCTCAAAGCGCAAACGACGGCGACCCGGCGGGGGCGCCCCGCTCCGCCCGACATGCGGCGACGCGGCGGGCCCTACCTGCCCTGCAGCGCCCCTCCGCCCCGCGCCATGTACGCCGCGAACAGCGCCGGCGCGAGCCGCTTCATCGCGCGCCGCGCCTCGATCACCGCGTCGCCGGACCGCCGCGCCTCCGGCGACGACGCCGCGGCGAGCGCCGCGACGAAGCGCCGCGCCATCGAGAGCGCCTCGCCCTGCCCAGGCGACCACGGCCGATCCGGCGCTCCTCCGGACGCGGCAGCGCCCCCGGAGACCGCGTCGTCGAGCGCGATCGCGATCCCCAAGGGCGGCGGCAGCACGCCGGTCACGATCCCGACGGGCGCCGACCACGCCGCAGGCTCGTGCTCGATCTCGAGCTCGTAGCGCGCGACGTCGGGCAGGCCGCGCACCGCCTCGTCGCGCGCCGACGCGAGCGCCGCGTCGAACGGGTCGCCGAGGAGCGCCTCCAGGTAGAACCGCCGCGCCGCAGGCTCGCCGAGCGACGTGGCGGCGTCGCCGAGCAGGAACAGCGCGCGCGCGCTCCGCCGGACCTCCACCGCGCGCAGCAGCGAGGCGTGCGCCTCGGGTACGTCGCCCGCCGCGAGCCAGTAGTACCCGGGAGGCTGCCCCTCGAGCCGCCCGTCGTCGCCGTCCGCCGCGCGGAGCGCCGCCGCCACGCGGCCGAGGAGCACGCGGCGCAGCGACGCAAAGGCGCCGCTCTCGAGCTCGAGGCCGCGCGCGATCTCGAGCAGCGCGGCCGCCGGCGCGGCGGAGCCCAGGGCCCGCGCGAGCTGCCGCTCGAGCGCGGCGATCCGGTCGGACTGGCGGCGGATTTCAGCGTCGGCCGGGTGGAGCGCCGCGAGCTCCGCGAGCACCCGCCGCGCCTCGCCGAGCTCCCCCGCGGCGATCGCCCCGGCCGCGCGCGAGAGCCGCAGCGTGCGCTGCGCGAACAGGTCGAGCTGCCCCGCGGGCGCGCCGTCGCCGGGCGGCGGGCCGGCGGCGCCGTCGAGCAGGCCAGGCTCCGCCGGGAGCGGGCGGCCTTCGAAGAGAGAGAGCTGTCGCATCTCGAGGTCGGGCTCCGCGCAGGCACCCGACCCTACCTCGAGCGACGCAAGGCCGAGGGCATTGCATCGGCATGGGCCCATTTGCCGCCCGGTGGGCGCCGGTCCGCCGATCGCCTCGCCCTACTCGGCCGCCTCGCTCAGCCGCTCCCGCGCGAGATCGAGCGTGCAGGCGTCGTCCGCTGTGCAAGCGCCAGCCGCGCGCTCGCGGAAGCGCGCCTCGCCCTCGACGCGGCGGAGCTCGTCCGCGAGGGCCGGCGCCGGGTCACAGGCGACGCCGCGCGCCGCCCGCGCGAGCGCCGCGCCGGGGTCGCCGGCCGAGAGCGCCTGACGCGCCGCCTCGAGGTACGCGGCGGCCGCGCGCGCAGGCTCGCCGCCGCGCTCGAAGTGCTCGGCCAGCGCTATGGGATCGGCCTCGCCGCGCTCCGCGAGGAAGCCGCCCGCGAGCGCGTGGCCGAGCCGCCGATCGCCCTCGGTCAGCATGGCGTAGGCGGCCTCCCGGAGGAGCGCATGGCGGAAGCGGTACGCGGCGCCGCCCGCGCCGCCCGCGCCGCCCGCGCCGAGACGCACGATCGCCCCGCGCCGCACGAGCTCGTCGAGCGCGCGCGCGACGTCCGCGCGCCCGACGAGCGCGGCGACCCCCGCCCCGGAGAACGCCTCGCCGAAGACGCTCGCGGCCCGGAGCGCCCGGCGCGCCTCCGGATCGAGCGCGTCGAGATCCGACTGCACCATCGCGAGCACCGTCTCCGGCGGCGCCGAGATCCGCCCGCGGGCAGCGGCGCGGATCTGCTCCTCCAGGCAGAACGCGTTGCCGTCGGCGCGCTCGACGATCGCCCGCACGAGCTCCGCGCTCGCCCGGGCGCCGAGCGCCTCCCGCACGAGCCGCTCGCCGCCCGCCGGCGCGAGCGGCGGGAGGCAGACCTCCCTGCGCAGGTGCGGCGCCCAGAGCCCCGGAAAGATCTCGCGCACGCCGGGCCGCGCCAGCGCGAGCACCGCGAACGGCCGGCCCCGCAGGCGGCGCAGCGCCGCGTCGACGAGCGCCACGGTCGGCGGATCGCCCCAGTGCAGGTCGTCGAGCACGAGGAGCACCGGCCGCGCGGCGCACTCGGCGTCGAGGAAGACCTCCCAGGCGAGGCGGAGCTCGTCGCTCGAGATCGGCGGGCGCTGCGCCGGATCGAGCCGCGCGCCGCCGGCGTCCGGCAGCGGGGCGCCCGCGAGCTCGCCGAGCAAGGGCGAGATGCGCGCGCCGGCGGCGGCGCCGCCGCGATGCGCGGCGCGCGCGCGGAGCTTGCGCCGCCTCGCGGCGATCGGCTCGCCGTCGCGGAGGCCGAGCCCGCTGCGGAGCGCGCGCTGGAGCAGGCCGAAGGCGGAGCCCGCGCTCATCGGGTCGGCCTGGCCGATCCACACCTCGAGGGGCTCGCCGCGCGCCCGCAGCGCGCGGACGAGCTCGTAGCCGAGCCGCGACTTGCCCGCCCCGGCCGCGCCCGTCACCAGCACCGCGCCCGGGGCCTTGCCGCGGAGGCAGGCGTCGATCTCGGCCTCGACCAGGCCGAGCTCGCGCTCGCGGCCGACGTACGGCGTCGGCCGCCCGAGGAGCGCGGGCGGCGCGCCGAGCTCGTCGCGGGCGCCGTACAGCCAGCACCCCGACGCGTCCCGGGTCGCGCCGAACCGCGCGCCGAGCAGGCCCGCGGTCATGTCATCGATGCGGACGGCCGCCGGGCGGTGCGGATCGCGAGGGCCCTGGACGAGCTGCACCAGGCGGTCGATCACCGCGCCGACCGGCAGCCGCGCCGCGACCTCGGCCCGGCCGGTGACGAGCGAGAGCCGCGCGCCGCCGAGCAGCTCCCGGAGCGAGAGCGCGCAGCACGCCGCCTGGGCCGCGAGATCGGTGGGCGCGGAGGGCCCCGAGAGCGTGACGAGCAGCCACCGCGCCTCCAGGAGCTCGATCCGGCCGCGGTGGCGCTCGACGATCTCCCGGATGGCGCGCGACCGGCCCTCGTCCGCGGTCTCCGAGAGGGTCGCCTCGGCGTCGGCCTCGTCCTCGCGGGCGAGGATGAGGCACATGACCCGCCGCTCGCTGGCCGTGATCTCGCGCGCGCGGGGCGGGGGGTGGGACGACGAGGGCTGCGACCACGGCGGCGGGCCGCCGCCCGGGCGCCTGTCGAGCGCCTCCGACGCGAGCGCCGCCGCGACCGCGCCGCCGTCGCGCGGGCGGGCCTCGGGGGCCTTCGACAGCATCCGCGCGACGAGCCGATCGAGGCCGGCCGGCGCGTCGCCGCGGAGCTCCCTGAGCCGCGGCGGCTCCTCGAGGAGGACCTTCATGAGCACCGAGAGCGGGTCGCCGCCGGCGAAGGCGGCGCGCCCGGTCAGGCACTCGAAGAGCACGCTGCCGAGCGCGAAGACGTCGGCGCGCGCGTCGATGTGGGGCTCGCCGCGGGCCTGCTCCGGGGCCATGTACTGCGGCGTGCCGCGGATCTCGCCGAGCGTCGGGAACTCCTCCTCGTCCCCGGAGAAGCGCGCGGCGCCGAAGTCGATGAGCCGGGCGCGCTCGAGGTCGCCGCCCTCGAGGAGGAGGTTGCCGGGCTTCACGTCGCAGTGCACGAAGCCGCGGCGGTGGACGGCGGCGAGCGTCTCGGCCACGCGGGCGGCGAGCGTCAGGCCCTCGGCGATCGTGAGCGGCGCGCGATCGAGCCGCTCCGAGAGGGTCTCGCCCTCGATCCACTCCATGGCGAGGTAGAGCCGGCCTCCCGCGGTCGCGCCGTGCGCGACGTAGCGGGCGACGCCGGGGATCGCGAGCGTCGCGAGGGCGAGCGCCTCCCGCGCGAGGGCGCCGAGCGCCGGGGTCGCGGCCGTCTGCAGGAGCTTGAGCGCCACCTGCGCGCCGGACCGAAGGTCGCGCGCGCGGTACACGCGCGCCGTCGCGCCCGAGGCGGCGTGCTCCTCGACCTCGAACCGGTCGTCGACGACCTCACCTGACCGCATCGAGCTGACGCGCTCCTCTCGGGCGCACGGCGCGCTTCTCCACAGCGTGCCAGCTGCGCGCGTCCGGCGTCCACTGCCACCTGCCGCGACGCCGCGCGACGTGGCGCGGCGCGCGTGCCGGCACACCATCGCGGCCTACGTCGTCACGGAAGGGCGGCGCCCGCGTCGGTGCCGCGTGCACGCTGGCGCACCTCCGCGGCGCCCTCGCAGTCGCGCCGCGGCGTGGCGCGGCACGCGCGCCGGCGCACCTCCGCGGCGCGACCGCGAGGGCGCCGCACGCGCGTTGACGCACCGCCGCGGCGCGACCGCGTCAGCGCGGCGCGACGGCTGCGGCCTCGCCCCCGGCGCGGCGCCGCAGCACCACGTACCGGAGGTGCGGCACGCCGCTCACCGCCGCCGGAGCGAACGCCTCGCCGGCGTCGGGGAGGCGCGCGAGGTGCTGCTCCACCCCGCGCGCGAACCGCGAGGCGGTCCACGGCGAGGCGAGCGCCTGCCCCTCGGCGAGCAGCAGCACGAGCACGTCCACCCCGCGCGCGTCGAGCAGCGCGCCGGGGATCCGCTTCGTGGTGTGCCCGCCGGGCAGCGCCGCGATCGCCGGATCCGTGACGCCCGCGAGATCCACGAGCGTCGCGGCCGTCGCGGCGCCGAGCCAGCCGATGTCGAGCGCCGCGACGACCTCGGCCCCGGCGAGCGCGCCGCGGAGCTCCTCGATCACGCGCAGCCGGTCGCCGCCGACGCGCGCGGCGGTCGGCCCGACGCGGATCATCACGAAGAGCTGCCCGGCGAGCGCGAGCGCGATCCGGAGCGCCGTGGCGCGCGCGCCCGCGGCCGAGGCGACGTGGGCCGCCGCGAGGACGACCGCGGGCAGCGCCGGCACGGCGAGGCGCGACAGCGGCATCCAGTCGCCGCCCGCGGCCGCGACCGCGAGGAAGTGCACGGCGACCGCCGCGAGCAGCCCGCGCGGCCACGCCGGGAGCGCGCGCCACGCGACCGGCGCGATCAGCGCCACCGGCCCGGTCAGGAGGAAGCACGCGAGCGCGTACCGGGCCCCGAGCGCGGCGTCCGGCGCCTTGGCGAGCGCGGCGAGCGGCGCCGCGCGCCCGAAGATCGCGAGCCGCGTCGCGGCCACCGCGACGAAGGGCAGGCCCGCGAGGGCGAGCGCGGCGAGCGCGCGGGGCCACGCGGGCCGCGCCGGGGGCGCAGGCGGCGCGGCGCCTGCGCCGTCGGCGCGCGGGGCCGCCTGGGCCGCGAGCGCGACGACGAGCGCGAACGGCAGGAGCTCCGGCCGGAGCGCCGCCGCCGCCCCGGCGCAGGCCGCGCCGGCGAGCGCCCAGCCGAGCGCCGGCAGCGCGACCGCGAGGGCGCCGAGCGCCGCCACGACGCCGGTCTCCATGCCCGCCGCGGCCCAGGCCCCGAGCGGCGCCGACGCCGGCACGAGCGCGAGCGCCGCGAACCGCGCTGGCCTGCCGGAGGCCCGGTCGACCGCGAGCGCCAGCGCTCCGGCCGCGAGCGTCCACGCGGCGACGCCGATCGCCTTCGCGGCCGCGAGCGCGGCGAGCGGGCCTCCGGCCGCGAACGGCGCGAGCGCGAACGCCCACCCGAGCGGCGTCACGCCGTCGGTCACCGGCCCGGCCGCGTTGAAGCGGTAGCCCAGCCCGCGCGCGAGGTGGTGCGCGTAGCGCGCCGTGATCAGCGCGTCGTCGACCGTGAACCCCGAGAGCGCGAGCGCCGGGAGCAGCGCCGCGAGGGCGCCGGCGAGCGCGACGAGCAGCGAGCGCCTCCGCCCGGTCACGCGGCCCGTGCGTCCGCGCCGCACTGGAGCGGGCCGGAGGACCGCACGCCCGCCCTGGACCGGCGTTCGAGCTCTGCCGCGCGCGCTCCATCGCGGACGCATCGCCGGAGGCGCTGATGCTCGGGTCGCGCGGCCTTCATCACGGCCGGCGATCCTGGGACAGGCGCATGAAGGACGCAATTGCGCTCGCCTGTCCGCAGCCGCGCAAACGCGCGGGCGAGCGGGCGCGCGAGAGCGCGGACGTACGGTCGCGTGCACGCGCGAACGTCGAGAACGCCCGGGCGCGCCGCGCGTCGCGCGCCGCGGACAGCGACGGTGACGCTGCGCCTCGTGGCAGCCATGCGCCCTCGTGGACGGTATAGTTGCTCGCATGGCACTTCCCGCCGCGCTCCTGGCCGCCGTCGAGCGGCATTCCTGTTTCACCGGCTGCTATCGCAGCGAATCGGAAGTCCAGGTCTGCATCGATCCGGCGCAGGCGCTCGTGCCGACGGTGCCTGTCTGCTGCAGCGATTGCCTGAACTTCCACCCGGCGGCGCTCGTGAGCCTCCTGCCGCTCGGGATGACGTCGTACGCGCTGGCGAACGCGCTGACGGCCCATGTCCGCTCGCTGCGCGGGTACAAGTGGGCGACCGGCGGTTACCACACCGCGGGCACCGGCTTCTGGCTCAACGCCGCCTACTACGGCAACGGGCTCTTCCTCGTCGACGCCGCGCGCAACCGCAACGCGCGGACCGACGTCGACATGCTGATCGAGGCGTTCCAGCACGGCATCGTCCAGCCCGAGGACCCGCGCATGCTCGACCCGGCGCTCTACACGACCGAGCTCGCCTACATCAACATGTCGCGGCCCATCCTGCCGGTCCGCGGCAAGCAGGATCTCCTGGCCTCCCCGCAGCGCAGCGCCACGCCGAGGCAGGGGTTCTCGCGCGTGTCGATCGTGGAGTTCCAGCCGCTCGCCGCGGCCGGCGTCGCCGCGGGCGCGCAGCCGGCGAAGCCGGCGCCCCCGCCCCGCGAGCTCAAGCTCGGCGACACGTGCCCGACGTGCGGCGCCGCGGTCATGGAGCGGCCGCTGTTCTCCGGCACCTTCGTCGGCTGCCTCTGCTGAGCACGGCCGCCTGGCCCGATCACGGGGACGGCGGGGCCGTCGCCTGGACCGGTCACGGGGACAGCGGGGCCGTCGCCTGGCCCGATCACGGGGACAGCGGGGCCGTCGCGCGCCACACGGTGCCGCCGGTCGCCGGATCGATCGCGCGCAGCGCGGCGCCGCTCACCGCGGCGCCGCTCACGACGTACACGTAGGGGCCCGCCGCCTTCACCGCCACGACCCGGTCGCCGAGGTAGCCCGCCGCGCGCTCGTAGCGGCTGGCCCCGGTCGCGGGGTCGAGGGCGATGATGCGCAGCTCCGTGCCCCCGACGACATCGACGCCGACGACGATCGCGGCGCCGCCGCTCGCGACCAGGAAGAGGTCCGGCCGCCCGCCGGAGAGCGGCGCGCGCACCGGGAGCTCCTTCTTCCAGAGCGACGCGCCGCCGCGCCGCCCCTCGGCCGAGAGCCGCGGCGGCCCCTCGGCCGGCGCGGTGAGCGCGACCTCCACGTCGCCGGCGCGGACCACCTGGGGGTTCTTCTTGCGCTCCCAGAACTGCCCCGTGATCGCCGACGGCGGCGGCGCGGTCGGGCAGTCGGCCACCTCGCCCCCGCCGAGCTGGATCCCGGTCGACGTGCCGTCCTTCATCACGACGGTCGCGCAGCCCTCGCCGGCCGCGACCTCGTCGGGGGGCCCGGGCAGGCTCGCTGCCCAGCGCGGCTTGCCCGTGCGGGCGTCGAGCGCGTGCAGCGTGGCGCTCTCCCCGCCGGCGAGCACCGTGCTCTGGTCGGGGCAGGCGAGCGCGTCCGGCCGGTCGAGATCCGACGACGACCAGATCCCCTGCCCGCTGCGGCCGTCGACGGCGACCACCCGCCCGCGCGTCTTGCCGTCCTGCCACAGCACCGGGTCGGGCGCGTCGTCGCCGTTCGCGTCCACGAAGCAGAGCGCGTCGAGCTGCGTCGAGAGCTGGCGCGCGCGCGGGGCGGCCTCCTTCGGCGGCTCGACGCGGGCGAAGAACATCACCGCGAAGCCGACCCCCACCGCGGCCATCGCCACGGCGAGGAGCGCCTTCACCGCCCGGGGCGGCCCCGACGCCGGCGCGGGGGTGCCCGGCAGTGCAGCCGGCGCGGGCGCGGGGGTGCCCGGCAGCGCAGCCGCCGCGCCCGCCACGCCGGGGTTCTCGGCGCCGCAGCGCGGACACGTGATCCCATGACGGCTTGCCTCCAGCGAGGCACCACAGCTCCTGCAGGGCCGCATCGCGCCAGTCTATCGCCGCGGGGCGCCCGCGATCGAGAGCGACGGCGCGGGGCGCGCCGGCGAGCGCGCGTCCAGGCAGCGTCCTCGGCCGGGGCTCTGACCCGCCGCCTCTATTTGGCCCACAAGAGGGAGAGATCGAGCTCGATGGCGTCGAAGGGCTCGACGCGGACGCGCGCGGCGTCTCGATGGGTCGCGACGGGGGTCCACGCGCGCCCGGACGCGAGCGAGAAGACCTCGAGCGTGCGCGCGATCGGGTCGACCAGCCACGCGTGCCGCACGCCCTCGCGCGCGTAGATCGGCATCTTCTCGTCGCGGTCGAAGGCCGCGGTCGACGGGCTCAGGACCTCGCAGATCCAGTCCGGGGCGAGCGAGAAATAGGCCGTCTCTGGCAGCTCGGGCATGCGCGCGCGGCGCCAGCCCGCGAGGTCGGGCACGAGCGCGTCGATCTCGCCGGGCGCCTCCGGATCGGGGAAGTGCAGCTCGGGTTCATCCAGGATCCACCACCCGCCGGGGCCACCATCTCCGAGCCCAAACGGGCCGCCGAGCTTGATCCCGAGGACCGAGCTCGTGTTGGCGTGTCGTGGCGCCGGCCGGGGGAACACGTGCAGGGTGCCGCGAATGAGCTCCGCCACCTTGTTCGGCGGGACGGTTTCGAGATCGGCGTACGTGGCGCGGCGGGGCTTCTCGGCGGGCTGGCCCATGAGCCGAGCCTGCCCGGAGGCGTGCGGTGAGGCAAGGAACGCCAGCGCGGCGGCCAGCTACGCCCAGAGCACCGAGAGATCGAGCTCGATGGCGTCGAAGGGCTCGGCGCGGACGCGCGCGGCGTCTCGGTGGACCACCGCAGGTCCCCAGCGACGATCCTCGCCCAGCACGTAGACCTCGAGCGTGCGTGCGATCGGGTCGACCAGCCACGCGTGCCGGACGCCCTCGCGCGCGTAGATCGGCATCTTCTCGTCGCGGTCAACCTGCTCGGTCGACGGGCTCAGGACCTCGCAGATCCAGTCCGGGGCGAGCGAGAAATAGGCCGTCTTGGGCAGCTCGGGCATGCGCTCGCGGCGCCAGCCGGACAGGTCGGGCACGAGCGCATCGATCTCGCCGGGCGCCGCCGGATCCGGGAAATGCAGCTCGGGTTCCGGGAGAATCCACCACCCGCCCGGACCGCCGCGACCGCGATGGAAAGGGCCGAAGAGCTCTCCTTGCAGCGCGCCCTCGGCGTTTACGTGACGCGGCGCCGGTCGGGGGAACACGTGCAACGTGCCGCGGACGAGCTCCGCCACCTTGTTCGGCGGGACGGCCTCCAGGTCGGCGTACGTGGCGCGGCGCTGCTTCTCGGCGGGCTGGCCCATGGGCGAAGCCTGCCCGGTGCGCCGCGGGGCGGCAATGCGGCGCGGAGCAAGCGCCAGCGGCAGGCGCCGGCAAGGGCGGGAGCGACGGAGCATCCGTCACGTCACGGATGCCACCCTCCGGGCCGCTGGCCCTCTCCGGCCGCAATCCTCTGGAGCTCCCGTCGAAAGCGTCGCTTCGCGCCCCCGCCCGCCGCCCCCTCGCCGCTACGGCTTCGGGATCCGCAGCGTGCCGCTCACCATCGCGCTGCCGCTCACCACGTAGACCAGGCTGAGCGGGTGGAACGCCCAGGGGCCGAGCGCGATCGACCCGAGCCAGATCTGCTCGTGCACGCGCTCCTGCGCGAAGAGCACCCCGAAGAGCAGCACGATGAGCAGGCTCGTGGGAATGGGCGTGCCCTCGTAGTACCGCACCTTCCCGCGCTCGTCCGACAGCTCGGCCGCGGTCACGTTGTACCGCGCGAGGCGGCTGATCCCGCAGGCGACGAAGTAGACGAGCGCGGCGGCGTCCCACGGGCCGCGCAGGCCGAGCGCGTAGCCGAGCACCGCGGGCGCGACGCCGAACGAGACCACGTCGGCCAACGAATCGAGATCGGCCCCGAGCGGCGAGTGCCGGCGACGCCACCGCGCGATCGTGCCGTCGAGGACGTCGCACGCGAGCGCGAACGGCAAGAGCCCGAAGACCACCCAGATGTAGATGCGCTCGCGCTCGGCCACGTAGTTCAGGCAGAGCAAGATGCTCAGGGTGCCGCTCGCCGCGTTCGCCAGCGTGACGAAATCGGCCAGCGCGAACGACCGGAGCATCGAGAAGTGGGGCGGTCTTTCGGAAGGCATGGCGCTCGGGGTGCGGAGTGTTGCACGTCCGGTTGGATTGCCAACCATTCTACATTGCGCACGTCGCGCGCGTCGCGCGTGTCGCCGACCTCGCGCCGTCCTCGCGCCAGAGGCCCCGCTCCGCGGCGACAGCGGCGGGCGCCCGGCGCCGGCGCTGTCTAGTCAGGTGGCACCGGCTTGTCCACTCCGCGGCTATCCGCGCACAAAACTTAGGACCCGGCCTCACGCTGCCTAGCATCCCTCGGCGGATGCCCGGACTGTCTCTTGTCGCCGACAACACCCGATGCTCACCGGAGCCCGAGCGCACGTCGCTGCACGATGTGCTCGACTTCGTCCTGGAGGGGGCGCGCAACGCGCCTCCTCCGCTCGATGAGGCGGCGCTGCCGCTGCGCGCCGAGGCCGAGGCGCTGCCGCTGCTCTGCGATCTCGCCGAGGCCGCGGCGGAGCTCGCCTCCGGACGCCGCGCGCGCGCCGTCGTGCGGCTGTGCCTCGAGCCCGATCCCTGGGAGCTCGGCCTCGAGCGCGTGGGCCGCGATCTGCTCGTCACCGTCTTCCACGGCGGCGACGTGCCCGAGGTCGCCCTGCACGAGCGGCGCTTCGAGGGCGAAGCGCTCTGCGCGCGCGTCCTCGCGGCCATCGACCGGTTCGCCGCGCACCGGAGCCCCAGCGCCCGCCGCGACGCCGCCTTCTCCGACAACGACACGGGCGGCGGCCTCGGCGAGCACCGCCTCTCCGCCGCGCGGCGGTGCCTCGCCGCCGCCCTGCCGTTCTCGCCCGACGACCCGGGCGGCGAGCCCGCCATCGTCGGCGTCGAGCCGACCGGCGAGATCCCGATCGCCATCGCGGCCGAGGCGCTCCTGCGCACGTCCCAGGGCGCCGCGCTCACGCAGCCGGCCGTGCTCCGGGCCGACCTCTTCTCGCTCCTCTTCCGGGGCAAGATCCGCGTGCTCGTGGGCGAGGAGGCGCGGGAGCTGCCCGACGTCTTCATCTTCCCGTTCGCCGAGCAGCTCGCGTCGCTGTCGCTCGAGTCGCTCGACGCGTGGGCGCGGCGGCAGCCCTACCACCGGCGGCTGACCGTCGGCGGCGCGATCCTCGGCGTGCGGCTGCACAGCGAGGGGGCGCTCTCGCTCACGCTCGGCGTGCCCCGCGTGGGCCGCGTCCCGCCCGCCGATCCGCGCGCGCTCGGCCCGGGCCGCGGCTCGCCGTTCGCGGGGGCCGAGGAGCGGGCGCAGACCTGGACCTTCCCGGCCGTCGACGTGGCCGCGCTCGCCCAGGGCGTCGTCGCGTTCGGGCGCGCGCTCGCGCGCAGCCTCGTGCGCCGCGACCGCGCGCAGACCTCGAACCTGCGCCTGTTCGAGTTCCGGGCGCGCGTGCGCGAGCTCGCCGAGCGGCTCCGCGAGCTCACGCGCAACGACGCGAAGATCAACGTCGCCCCGGAGACGTACCGCGCCTTCGCCGCGGCGGCGCGCCCGCAGGCCGCGGCCGAGGACACGTTCGGGCGGACGCGGCTGCGCTTCACCGCCCGGTGGGTCGCGGCGATCCCCTCGGTCGACCTCCGCGCCACCTTCCTCTGCGGCGACGTGCTCGTCGTGGGCTCGACGCGCGAGCTCACCTGCATCGATCGGCGCACCGGCGAGTGCCTGTGGCGCAAGCAGGCGCCGCGCGCGGTCTCGGTGATGACGCCGGTCGGCCTCGGGCGGCTCCTGCCCGACGGCACGCTGCAGCTGCACGAGCTCTCGACCGGCGAGGTGGCCTGGTCGACGCGGCTGTCGCCGCGCGTCGGCGCGAACGCCTCGGGCGCGGTGGTGAGCGCCCCCGGGCTGCCCCGGATGCTCATCGTGAGCGAGGGGACGCGCCACCTCGCGGCGGTGGACCTCTACTCGGGCGAGGTGCGCTGGCGCTACGCCGCGCGGCGCGGCGAGAACTTCCGGCTGCGCCGCGCGGGCAAGCTCGTCGTGGTCGGCAGCGGCGAGCCGGCGCTCGCGGCGCTCGACGTGCTGAGCGGCGAGGTCGTCTGGCGCTTCTGCGACCGGCTGCCGTTCGCGTCGCCGGTGGCGGTCGATCACGACGCGCTCTTCGCCCTGGCCGGCGACGGGGCGTTCGTCGGCCGCGGCGGGGCGCGGCTGCACCACCTCGACCCGTGGTCGGGCGAGGCGCGGTGGACCGTCGACCTGCCGAAGCACGTGGCGCCGGTCGGCGCGCCGCTGCTCGGGCCCGAGACCGTGTGCGTGGTGACCCACGGGCGGCGCGGCACCGGGCTCGTGGGGCTCGATCGCCGCACCGGGGCGACGCGCTTCGACCTCACCGCGTGCGCGGCGACGGCCTCGTGCCTCATGGTCGACGACGTGGTCGTGGTGAACAGCGAGGCGGGCGAGATCGTCGGGGTCGGCGCGCACGACGGCGCGGTCCGGTACCGGCACGTGCTCGCGGGCGGCGTCGAGGGCGACCGGCCGCGGCGCCTCGAGCCGGTGCTGCGCTCGGGGGCGCTGTTCGTGCCGCAGAGCGAGGTGCACGTGGTGCGGCCGCGCGACGGCGCGCTGCTCGGCAAGGTGCCGACCGACCTCATCCCGGATCTCCTCCGGGTCGACGAGCGGTGCGACGTCTACGTCGCCGAGGAGAGCGGCCACCTGGCCGCCTTCGCCGCGGCCCCGCGGCTCAGCCTCGTCCAGTAGCCGTCCCAGAGCGGCCGCCCCCGGCCGCCCGGCGCCGCGGCGCGATCAGCGCCCCCGCCGGGCGGGCTTCCGGGCCGGCTTCCAGATGAGCTCGAGCGTCACATCGGTCACGCCGTCGTGGATGAGCCCGATCCGCTCGGCGGCCCGGCGCGACAGGTCGATGATCCGGCCGCGCTTGAACGGGCCGCGGTCGTTGATCCGCACGCGGACGCGGCGGCCGTCCCGGCGGACGACGTCGACGAGCGCGCCGAAGGGGAGCGTCCGGTGCGCCGCCGTGAGCGCGCGGGGGTTGTAGGGCTCGCCGCTCGCGGTGGCGCGGCCCTTGAACTTGTCGGCGTAGTAGGTGGCGCGCCCGCGCTGGATCGCGACCCCCTTCGCCGCGCCCCGGGCGCTCGCGGGGGCGATGGGCGTGGAGATGCGGCCGTCGTCCTCGCCCGCGTCGTCGTCTCCGGCCCGGTCCGGCGCGAGCGCCGCTCGGGGGCCCGGCGGGCGGGAGACCTCGGCGGAGAGGGGCGGCGCGCCGCTCGTCCGGGCTGGGGGCGGCTGGTGCGCGGCGCAGGCCGGGGTGCCGAGGAGGAAGAGGAACGCGAGCGCCCTCGCCGCGCCGCGACGCCCCGCCGGCGTCATCACGTCGCCTCGGGCGCGGCGCGGTCGGCCGACGAGGGGTCGAGGGCGGCCGCGGGCGGGGCCGCCGCGGCGGCGAGGGCCAGGTCGGCGGGCGCGCTCCCCTCCCCGTCCAGGGCCAGCGCGCGCGCGGCGCTCGCCTTGGACCGCACGAACCTGGCCAGCTCGCGGAACGGCACGCCGGTCGGGCAGGTCCGCTCTTTCTCGGCGAGCACCGCCTCGGGCACGTGCGCGAGCGCGAGCGCCGCGGCGTCGAAGTCCGGCATGCTCCGCGACGACGCGAGCACCACGGTCATGAGCCCGGGGTAAGCCCCCCTCGAGGCGGCGATGCGCTCGGCCTCGCCGAGATCGCAGCGCCCGCACGCGATGCAGCGGGAGAAGCCGGGCAGCGCCGCGCGCTCGGCGGGCGAGAGCGGCGGCAGGCCGTCGGCGTCGTAGTTCTCGCGGAAGAGGGCAAGCCCGCTCGGCCCGTCGAACAGACGGCGCACCACGACCTTGAGGAGCGACCACGCGAGGACCGCAAGGGCTAGAGCACGGCCGGAAAGCACCCTCGGTCCATAACCCGAAACAGGGCCGCGCGCAGACCCGATGCGCCCGGCGCGGCCCGGGCCGGGGCGCGCGGCTGGATCTTTCCACCTTGGTGGCGGTCGCGCGCAGTGAACCCTCGTTAACAGCGCCCGAGGTACGGCCGCAGGCCCACGGCGGCACGCCGCCGCCGCGCCGCCCGTCGATCCGGCGCTGGAGACGCTGGCATGTCGGGTGCACTGACCACCGGCATGTCCAACGGCTTGCCTCTCTGCGGTAAGGGATGCTCGGAAGACCTCGGCGACGTCGCCGAAGGGGTGCTGGTGAAGGAGATGATCGCGGGGAACGAGCGCGCCTGGCGCGCCTTCCACGCCCGGTACGATCGGCTGGTCCACCGATGTATCAGCGGCGTGATCGCCCGCTTCTCCGCCGTGGTGGCGCAGGACGACATCCGCGACATCCACGCGACGCTGCTGATGCAGCTGATCTCGAACGACATGCGCAAGCTGAGGAGCTTCGACGCCGAGCGCGGCACGCGGCTCGGCTCCTGGATCGGCACGCTGGCCGTCCACTGCGCCTACGACCACCTGCGCGGCGCCCGCCGCGCGCCGCGCTGCGCCCCGCTCGACGACGCGGCCGTCGAGCTCCCCTGCGAGCGCCCCTCCCCGCAGGACCACGCCGAGCGCCGCGAGCGCGCCGCGATCGTGGGGCAGGTGCTCCACGATTTCTCCGACAAGGACCGCGAGTTCGTCGCGCTCTACTTCGGCGAGGGCCTGCCCCCGGAGCAGATCGCGGAGCGGATGCGCATCAGCGTGAAGACGGTCTACTCGAAGCGGCACAAGATCCAGAGCCGGCTCGAGGCGATGCTGTCCGGCGCGAGCCTCGCGGCCTGAGCCGCCCCCGCCCCCGCGAAGGGGGCTCGGCGTCCGTCGGCCCTGTGGTATGAGCCGGAGAGGATGGCCGCCCCGCTCCGCATCACGACCGCCCTCCTCGCCGTCGCCGCCGCCCCGCTGCTCGCCGCGTGCGGCGGCGGCAACGGAGACGCCCCCTCGATCCCCCTCGCCGACGAGCGCGGCAGCGGCGCCCGCATCGCGGATCTCGTCGGCGAGGCCGCGTGGTTCAACGCCGATCCCGCGGCGCAGGACAGCGAGGACTGCGAGGGCGTGCCCGTCGATCGCCGCGTCCACGTCACCGGCGCGACGCTCGTCGCGATCGACCGGTTCGACGAGACCGGCGAGGGGGCGCACGGCAACCACTACGTGCAAGACAGCGCGGACGAGCCGGTCCCCTACTCCGGCATGACGGTCTTCCAGCCGGCGTTCAGCCCCCCGGACCTGCGGCTCTTCCCCGGCGATGTCGTCGACCTGCTCGGCGTGCTCACCGAGTTCCGCGGCCCCTCGTCCGGCCGGTTCCGCGGCTGCCGCACCCTGCCCGAGATCGGCGGGACCATGAGCTTCCGCTTCGAGGACCGCCCCGCCAAGCCGATCCGCGTGCCGCTCCGCGCGCTGACGAGCTACGCGACCGCGCGCAGCTACCTCGGCATGCTCGTGCGGGTCGAGGGGGTGACGACCGCCGGCGACCCGGCGAGGAGCGGCGGCCGGTACACGGCGCGGATCAACGTCGGCGCCGGCGTGCCCGCCGACGACGTGCCGAGCCTCTCGAACGAGCTCTACGACCTAGAAGCCGAGGGGCCGCCGCTCGCAGACGGCGCGGCGTTCGCCTCGGTCACCGGCGTGCTCACCTACTTCTACGGCTTCAAGATCGCCCCGCGATGCCCGGCCGACTTCCAGCCGGAAGGCGCCCCCCTGCCGGCCGACGACGCATGCGCTCCCTGACGCCCGCGCTCCCGCTGCCGCTCGTCCTGATCGCGGCCTGCAGCGGCGCCGCACCCGGCGGCCCGACGGCGCCGGGGCACGCGCTCGTCTCGACGCCCGAGGGCAGCGTCGGGCGCATCGAGGTGCGCAACCTCGAGGCCCGCCCGCGGCTCACGCTCGTCTCCCGCGACGGCGACCCCGCGCCCGCGCTCGTCGCCTCGGTCGCCACCGATCTCGGCTCGGTCGCCACGACGGCGCTCGCCAGCGTGGTCGAGGCGCGGCTCGTCGCCGCCGGCTTCGACGTGGACGCGCGCATCGACCGCAGCGCCTTCCGCGTGCGCCTGCTCGTGCGGGACGCGGCGCGCATCGCGCCGTTCCTGCGCGCGCTCTCGGCGGCGTTCGCGCAGCCCATCGCGGCCGGCAGCCCCGAGGTCGCCCGGGCCATCGAGCGGGTGCAGGCGCTCAGGGCGAGCCCGCTCGACGCGCCCGAGCTCTCGCCGATCGCGGCGTGCACCGGCCGGCTGGGCCTCGCCGGCGCCGAGCCCGTGGTCGACCTGGCGACCCCCGCGGGCGTGCGGGAGCTCGAGGGGTGGCGCGCCGCGGCGCTGCACGCCGGGCGCACCTCGATCGCCGCGGTCGGCCCGGCCGCGTTCTGCGCGGAGGCGGCCCGCGCCGCGGAGGGCGAAGGCGGCTGGCCCGCGGGCGGCCCGCCCGCGGACCCGTGGCCGGCGGCGGACACGGTCGGCGTGTACGCGACGAACCAGCTCGAGCGGCGGGCGGCCCGCGTCACCGTGGCCGCGCGCGTCGCGAGCCCGCAGGCGGCGGTCGCCGCGGCCGAGCGGCTCGGCGCGCCGGGGTCGCCGCTCCGCGCGCGGCTCTCGGCGCTCCCGTCCCCGTTCCGCACCGTCGAGGTGCTCGGGGTCGCCCGCCCGCGCGGCGGCTGCGTCAGCGTGACCATCGAGGCCTCCGACCTGCCCTCGGCCCCGCCCGTCGAGGCGTCGGCGGCGCTCGCCGCCGCGGTCGCGCGGCAGGAGATCCGCCGCGGCCTCGCGGCCCCCGCGAGCCCCGCCACCGCCACGCGGCAGATCCTCACCGCGCAGGACCCGCGCGACGCCGGCGCGCGCGCCGCCTGGTGGGCGCTCTCGGGCAGCGCCCCGAGCGCGCCGCCCGAGCGCTGGGCGACGGCCCTCGGCCTCCCCCCGAGCGCCGATCCGCCGCGGCCCGCCGCGCCGGGAGAGGCCGGCGAGCGGCGCTTCGAGGCGGAGCTCGGCCGCGCGCTCGCGGCGGGCGCCCAGCCCGCGCTGGAGCGGCGCACCCAGATCGAGCGCGGGCAGGGCGAGGTCTGGGTCCTGCTCGCGAGCCCGTGCGGCGTCGCGGAGGAGGGGGTGTACGACGCGGGCGCGACGGCGCTCGCCGCGCTCGCCGCCGTGCAGACCCGGCGGCGCGAGCTCGACGTGACGATCGAGCCGTGGATCACGGCGGACGCCGTCGGGGTCATCGCGCACGCGCCGTTCCGCGACGATCGCGAGACGCCGGCCGAGCTCGGGCGCCGCGTCGCGAGCGCCGCCGCGCGCACGATCGCGGCGACGACGCTGGGCCCCGAGGCGCTCACGCTGGCGCGCGCCGCGGCGCTCGAGCACCTGGAGCGCCTCTCCGGCGGGCGGGCCGCGGCGCTCGAGGCCTTCGCCTCGGCGGTCGCGCCCGACCACCCGTCCTGGATCGAGCCGTTCGGCGTCTGGGACCGGGTGGCGAGCGGCGCGCTGGAGACCGTGCAGCTCCGATGGCAGGCGCTCGCGACCGGCCCGCTCCGGCTCGCCGTCCTCGCGAACGCCGACGCCTCGCAGGCGGCCGCCGCGGCGGAGGCCGCCGAGCGCTGGCTCGCGCCGCGGCTCGCGCCGCGCGGGTGCGCCTCACCGGACGGCGCGGTGGTGCCCCGGCTCGGTCACCACGACGCCCGCCTCCCGGCCGGGACGCCGCTCTCGCAGGCCGTCGTCGGCGCGCGGCTCCCGGCCGCGCGCGAGGCCGCGAGCGCGACGCGCGATCTCGCGGAGCTCACGGTCGCCGCCCTCAACGGAGAAGGCGGCCTGCTCGCGGCCGCCCTCGGCGCGGCGGCTCCTCCCGCGGCGGACGCCGCGCCCGCGCGGCGGCAGCTCGCGGCCCGCGCGAGCGCCCGCGTCCTCGGCGGGTCGCGCGCGGCGGCGCTCGCGGTCGAGATCCGGGCGCCGAGCGCGGAGCTCGACGAGGCCACGGCCCGCGTGAAGGAGCTCCTCGCCGGCCTCGCGCAGCGGGCGGCCGACGCCGACCTCGACCGCGCCGAGGCGCTCGTCGCCCGGCGCGAGCGCGACGCGCTCGCGGAGCCCCGGCGCCGGCTCATCCACCTGTGGAGCGGCCGCGCCCCCCGCACGCCGCCGGCGAAGGCCACGCTGGCGGCGTGGCGCGCCTTCCTGGCGAGCGCGCTCGGCGCGGACGCGATCGTGACCGTCGAGGCCCGGCCCGACTGATCACTCCCCGCTGTCGAAGTCGCCCGCGTCCTCGATCTCCGCGGTCCGCCCGGCGGGCGCCGCCTCGAGGCCCTCGTCCTCCGCGTCCGCGTCCGCGTCGCCCTCGTCCTCGTCGAGCGCGACCTCGTCCTCGTCCTCGTCGTCCTCGGGCTGGGTCAGCACCGGGAGCCGGCGCTTGCCGACCGGGCCCTCGTCGACGTAGTCGCGCAGCGCCATCATGTCCTTCAGCGCCTCGAGCTTCGCGAGCGCCTTGACCTCGACCTGGCGGATCCGCTCGCGCGTCAGGTTCATGATCGCCCCCACGTCCTCGAGCGTGGTGCCGCCGCGATCGGCGACGTCGAGCGCGCACGTCTCGTTCATGTCCCAGACCTCGAGATCGGGGAAGTTCAGCTTGATGGCGCCCGTCCTGGCCGACACGTCGAGATAGAGGTGGTGCTGGCACGAGACGTACGGGCACGGCCTCGGGCCGTCGACGCACTCGGCGCGGGTCCGCGGCTTGTAATAATCGGTCTCCGGATAGAGCATCCGGCCGATCTCGAGCTCGCGCTTGGTCATGCGCTTGACGCTGATCGTCCGCGCCCGGATCTCGCGCTTCCTCCGGGACCTGCGCTGCTCGCGCGTGATGGCGTTCCCCGACGCCGCGGGGTCTGCCTGGAGCGCGAGCGCGCCCTCCACGACCGGCTCGCTGGAGCCCGCCGATTCGCAGTCACTCCCCGCCGCATCCGCTCCGTCTAGGCCGAAGATCTCGAGCTCGCTCTCAGACACCGTCGCCATGCGCTGCCTCCGTTTGGTAGCGTCTCCGCTCTCAAGCGCGCGCGTTCCCCACACGCCCGAGTCCCAGCTCGAACGCAAAGAGATCCCGCTCCTTGCCCGACGTAACGCCGGATGCCGTCCCTAAAAAATCGCGACGAAACGAGCCGGTGCCCGTCCCGTCGATCGCGTCAAACCCAGGCGGGGCCGCGATGCGGCCCCCTTCACTTCACGGAATCGAAGACCCTGCGACTCGGCACCTCAAGAGGATGCCGCCTGCTTCGTGAGCCGCGCCTGCGCCATCAGGCGCTCTTCTATCAACGACAGCTTCGCGACGAGCTCCCGCGCGAGCGTCTCCGCGCTCGCGAGGTCCTGGGCGATCGCCCTGCCGCTCGTCTCGCTCCGCCTCTCCTTGGCGGCGTCCCTGAGCGCGTTGAAGACCTTGGTCATCGTGCGCTCGAGCTCCTCGATATCACCTCTCACGAACAGGAATTCACGCTGGATCTCTTCGATGGTGTAGTCCTGGGCCATCATCTCTTTGATGCGCTGAACCTGGCGGACTACCGTGGCCGGATACATCCCCTGCGAGCCCTGATGCTTGCCCTTGCGCCCTACCCGCACGCTTCGCGGGAGCAGGCCGAGCTGCACGTACTTCCGGAGCGTCGCCTCGCTGAACTTGATGCCATGCGCTGCGAACAACTCGAGAATATCGCTCGAGGTAATCCCCTGGGCGTGCTCCCGCTCGATGCGCTCAAGCACGTCCTCGGGGATCCTCTGCACCGGTCCTCCCATCGATTGCCGGAGGCCCTACCCAACCGACGCGGGCGACTCTATTCCACTGAATGGAATACAGTCAATTGACGCGACTACGATTATTGTGTGGCTGTCGCGAGACGCGGTGCTTTCCCGGGGTTCTTGACACGCCTCGGACATTTTTCGTCCGTCGGCGTCGCGCCTCGATCCGCTCCGCACGTCGGGTTCCCGGGGTCGAGGAGGGAAAAACGGGACGCTGGGCGCAATGGGTGGGAGCGAGGGGGCGCCCGTCGGGCAGCGGGGCTCGGGGTGCGACATGGTCCTTACCCTGACACACATCGGTCCTTTCAGACAAAAGGGCTGATAGTCTGGTCGCCACCATGGCCAAGGCCCTTGCCAGCGAGGGTCGGGGCGCGGCCTCGCCCGCCGCCCCCCGACCCGTCGAGCGCGTCATCAGGGATGTCACCGCCCGGGGTGTCAGGATGCGGGTCCTGGTCGCCGGGGCCGGCAACGGCCCGGCGCTCCTCCTGATCCACAACTTCCTCGTCAGCCACCTGGAGTTCGACGACGTGATCGACGCGCTGGCCCAGCGCTTCCACGTCATCGCCCCGGACCTCCCGGGGTTCGGGGAGAGCGAGAAGCCGAGCCCGGCGCGGTACGCCTACGGGATCGAGACGTTCGCCGAGGCGGTGGCCGACCTCATCGCCGCCTTCGGCGTGGGCCGGGCGCACCTCGTCGGCCACGCCATGGGCGCCGCCGTCGCGATCACGCTCGCGGCCGAGCACCCGGAGCTCGTGCAGCGCCTCGTCCTGGAGGACGCGCTCTGTTACCCGTTCCCGATGAGCTTCCGGATGAAGCTCCCGCTCCTGCCGGTCGTGGGCGGCATCGTCTTCAAGCAGCTCCACGGCCGCAGGATGTTCCGGTCGTTCTTCCGCGACGATGTGTTCCGGGCGGACGCGGCGGTGCCGCTGTCGCGCATCGACCGGCACTACGACCTCTTCAACGCCCCCTCGGCGCGCGAGAGCGCCCACGCGGTCATGCGCGCGGTGCTCGACGCGCGCCCCGTCGTCGCGCGCCTCACGCGGATCACGGCGCCGACGCTCGTCGTGTGGGGGCGCGACGACCGCATCTTCCCGGCCGCGGGCGCGCAGCGGCTCGCCCGCGAGATCTCCGGCGCGATGCTCGAGATCATGGACGCCGGGCACTCGCCCCACGAGGAGCGGCCGGAGGAGTTCGTCGCGCTCGTGACGCAGTTCCTCGAAGGGAAGCGGTGATGGATCGCCCTGCCCGGCTCGCGTTCGCGCGCTGGGCGGCGCGGGCCGGCCGGCGCGCGGCGCGGGCCCTCCTCGGCGACGACGCGGCGGCGCGCCTGCTCGCGGACCGGTCGGCGCTGCTCGGCCTCGCGATCGTGGCGCTGCTCGCGCTGTTCGCCGCCCTGGGGCCGGTCGTCGTCGGCCACGACCCGAACGCGAGCGACTTCCGCCTGTCCCGCGACGCCTTCGGAGCGCCGCCGGGGCCGTCGGCCGCCCACTGGCTCGGGACGGACCCGCTCTTCCGCGACCTCCTCGCGCGCCTCGCGCACGGCGGGCGGCTCTCGCTCGGCATCGCGCTCGCGGCCACGGCGCTCGCCACGGCGCTCGGCGCGGTCGTCGGGGTCGCCGCCGGCATGGCCAGCGGCACGCGGGCCGGCGCGCTCGACGGCGCGCTCATGCGGCTCATCGACGTGATCCTCGCCCTGCCGTACCTCCTGCTCGTGACCGCGATCGGCGTCGCCGTGGGGCGCGCGGACGTGGGGACGATCCTGCTCGTGCTCGGCCTCACCGGGTGGACCTGGGTGGCGCGCGTCGTCCGGGCCAAGACGCTGGAGCTCGCGCAGCGCGAGTTCGTGGCCTCGGCGCGCGCGCTCGGCGCCGGGACGCTGCACGTCGTCCGGCGGCACGTCCTGCCGAACGTCGGCGGGACGCTGCTCGCGCTCGCGACGATCCTCGCCGGCCAGATGATCCTCGCCGAGGGCACGCTCAGCTACCTGGGCGTCGGGGTGCAGCCGCCGACCGCGACCTGGGGCCGGATGCTGCACGAGGCGGAGCCCTACCTCGGCGTGAAGCCGATGCTCGTCGCGGCGCCCGGCTTCCTCATCGTGCTCACCGTGCTCGGCTTCCACCGCGCGAGCGAGGGGCTCCGCGACGCGCTCGATCCCGCCGGCGACGAGCTCCCGCGCGGGCGGCGCCTGCCGGTCGATCTGCTCCTCGCCGGCGCGGTGCTCCTCCTCCTCTCGGGCGCCTCGCCGAGCCGCGTGCGGCCGCCGCTCGGCGGCGGCGAGGCGACGGCCGGCGCGCCCGTGCGCGGCGGGACCCTGCGCCTCGCGACCACGGGCCACATCCGCACGCTCGATCCCGCGATCGCCTACGACGAGGTCTCGGGCATCGTCGCGGAGCTCGTCTTCGCCCGCCTCGTCACGTGGGACCAGGGCGGCCGCGTCACGCCCGAGCTCGCGCGCGAGGTCGCGGTCGAGCGGGGCGGGAGGACGTACGTGTTCACGCTCCGCGAGGGCGTGCGCTTCCACGACGGCGCGGAGCTCCGCGCCGCGGACGTGAAGCGCTCGATCGAGCGGACGCTGCACCCGCGGACGCCGAGCCCGGGGGCCAGCCAGTACGAGATGATCGAGGGGTTCGCCGCGTACCACGCGGGCGCGGCGCCGCACCTCGCCGGCGTGCGGGTGCTCGGCGACCACGCCGTCGCGATCGATCTGAGCGCGCCGGACGCGACCTTCCTCTCGCGGATGACGCTCGGCTTCATGGCGCCGGTGTGCCCCTCGTCCGGCGCCGTGGTCGACGCGGCGAGCCCTCCCCCGCCGTGCGGCGCCGGCCCGTTCCGCGTCGAGCGGTGGGACCAGGACGCCGGCGTCCGGCTCGCGCGGCACGAGGGGTACTTCCGGCCGGGCCGGCCGTACCTCGACGCGATCGAGTGGCAGACCGGGGTGCGCGCGACGACCCAGCGCTACAAGTTCGAGGAGGGCGAGCTCGACTACCTGCGCGATCTGACGGGGGTCGACGCGGCGACCTACCGCGCCGACCCCGCGTGGAAGGGGTATACGCGCTGGGTGACCCGGAGCAGGACCAACGCCGTCTTCCTCAACACCGAGCTCGCGCCGTTCGACCAGCTCGCCGTGCGGCGCGCGGTCTCGTTCGCCGTCGACCCCTCCGTGCTCGAGAAGGTGCGCCCCGACATCTTCGCCCTCGACCGGGTGCTGCCGCCGTCGATCCCCGGCCCCCCGCGCGACGAGCCGATGCGAACGCACGATCTCCCGCGCGCGCTCGCGCAGATGGCCGCGGCCGGGTACGCGTTCGACCCGGCGACCGGGAGAGGCGGCTACCCGGGGGTCGTCGAGTACATCGCGATCCCGGACACCTTCGAGCAGGCGGTCGGCGAGATCCTCCAGCAGCAGCTCGCGAAGGTGGGCCTCCGCGTCCGCCTGCGGCTCGTCAGCTGGGCGACCTACCTCGCCGAGGCGTCGCGGCGCCGCGCCGTCCAGATGGGCTGGGCCGGGTGGCAGGCCGATTTCCCCGATCCCGCGAGCTTCTTCGAGCCGACGCTCTCGACGCGCGCCATCCGCGACGAGGGCTCGCAGAACTTCGCCTTCTTCAGCGACGAGGAGCTCGATCGCACGCTCGACGCCGCCCACGGCGAGCAGGACCGCGCGCGGCGCCTCGAGCTCTACGCGCGCGCCGAGCGCATCGTCCGCGATCGCGCGCCCTGGGTGCCCACGTACACGATCGGCATGCTCGAGCTCTGGCAGCCCTACGTGCGCGGCTACGAGGGCTCCGCCGTGGTCCCGTCGCGCTTCGACGGCGTCTGGCTCGACCCGGCCGCGCGGGCCGCGCCCGCCGCCGGGGCGCGCGCGGGCGCGCCGCCGCGCGGCTCGCCGCTCCGCGCGCTGCCCGCGCGCGCCGTGCCCCCGCGATGAGCGCCGCGCCCTCACGCCGCACCGCCGCGACGAGCGCCGCTCGCGCGGGCCGCGCCGCCGCGGCGGGCGCCGCGATCGCGCACCTGCTCCGGCGCCTCGGGTGGGCGGCGATCGTGATCGCCGGGGTCACCGCCGTCTCGTTCGCGATCGCGCACCTCCTGCCGGGGGACCCGGCGCGGATGCTCGTCGGGCCGCAGGCGTCCGCCGCCGACGTCGATCGCGTCCGGACGGTCTACGCGCTGGATCGGCCGGTCCCGGTGCAGTTCGCGCGGTTCGTGCGCCGGCTCGTCCACCTCGGCCCGGAGCCCGCTGCGCCGCACCCGCACGCGGGCGCGCGCGGCGACCCGGAGCACCGGAGCTGCGCGGCCGGGCCCTTCGGCCTGCACCTCGATCTCGGCTACAGCTTCCACTACCGAAAGCCGGTCGTGGACCTGCTGGAGGCGAAGGTGCCGCGCTCGCTGGAGCTCGCGCTGGCCGCCCTGTCGGTGCAGCTCCTGCTCGGGTTCGCGCTCGGGCTCGTCGCGGCGGCCCGCCGCGGGACGGCCTGGGACCACGCGGCGCTCGGCGTCACCCTGCTCGTCGCCAGCGCGCCGACCATCGTGATCGGCCCCGCGCTGCAGTACATGCTCGCCTACAAGCTCCGCCTGCTGCCCTACGACGGGTACGGCGTCACCGCGGCCGATCACCTGCGCTCGCTCGTCCTGCCGGCGCTGACCCTCGGCCTCTTCGGCAGCGCGCTCTACGCGCGCGTCGTGCGCGAGGAGCTCCGGGCGCTGCTCCGCCAGGACTTCGTCCGGACCGCGCGGGCGAAGGGCGCCTCCCGGTTGCGCGCGTTCGTCGTCCACGCGCTGCGCAACGCGCTGCTGCCGCTCGCCACGCTGGCGGCGCTCGACCTCGGCGCGCTGGCGGGCGGCGCGATCGTCACGGAGCGGCTCTTCCGCTGGCCCGGCGTCGGGAGCATGGCCGTCGAGGCGCTGCAGAACCGCGACGGCCCGCTCCTCGTCGGGACGGTGCTCTTCGCCGCGGCCGCGATCGTGCTCGCCACCGTGGCGCTCGACCTCGCGGCGCTGGCCCTCGATCCGCGGCTCAGGTCGCGGTCGCGCTGAGCGCCGCGCGCGGTCAGATCAGGGCACGCCGGCGAGCGCTCGGCACTCGGCGCCGAGCGAGGAGTCGGGCGCGACGAGCTCGGCGCACTTGCGGAACGAGGCCCGACCGCCGCGCCCCGCGGCCTGCTCGGCGGCGCCGCGCAGGTGCCACGCCGCGGCGCTCCCCGGCGAGGCGGCGGTGAGCTGCTGCGCGAGCTGCACCGCCTTGCCGGTCTGCCCCGACTCCAGGGCGCGCATCACGCGGGCCGACAGGGACCCGCCCTCCTCGTCCGGCGCGGCGGGCGCGGCGCTCGGCGGCGGCGCGGGCGCCCGCGCCGGCGCGGCGGCCTGGTGCGTCGGAGCGCCCGGCGGCGCCGCCGGGGCCGCAGGCGCGGGCGAGCCGTGCTGGGCGGTGGTCGTGGCGGGGCTCGCCGCGGCTGGCCCGGCGGCGGGGCTCGTCGAGGCCGCGGTGGCGGCCGCCGCGCGGTCGGACGGCGGGTCCGCCGGGGTGTCGGACGGGGGCGCCGTGGAGAGCCCGGAGGCGGCGGTCGGCGCCCCTTCCGGCGCGGCCGGAGCCGCTTCGATCGCGGCGCCGGAGCTCTGCTCCTGCGCCTGCTCGGGCGCGTCGATCGGCGCCGGGGGCACGGGGTGCCGCGCCTGGCCGATCAGCCAAACGCCGGCGGCCCCGATCGCGAGCGCCGTGACCAGACCGATCGCGATCCGCGCGACGCGCGCCCGGCGCTCCTCCTGGCGGGGGCGAAAGAGCGTGGCCTCGACGGCGCCGGCGGTCGTATCGGTGTCGTCGGCGGAGGGGTGCCCCTGCGCCGCGAGCCGCGCCGGCGCGTTCACCCCGCCGCCGAGGAAGAAGCGCTCGCTCTCGGTGATGGGCTCGGGGTCGCTCGGGGGCGCGTCGTCCAGCGCCGCCGAGAGGCTCGCCCCCGGGGCCGCGGCTGCGCCGGCCGGCGGCGCCGCGGCCGCCTCGAGCGGGCGCGCCTCCCCGCCCCCCGCCTCGCCGCGCAGCGGCGCCTGCGCCTGCTGCGCCTCGCGCGGGACGGCGACGGCCGGCGGCGCGTCGCTCGGCGGGCGGGGCCGCAGCGTGGGGACCGTCGACGCGGGCACCGCGGCGGCGCGCTCGTCGCCGGCGGGCGGCGGCGCGGCAACCGGCTCCCCCGTCGACGCGGGCTCGGGCGCCGGCGCGGGCGGGAGCGGCGGCGCGGGCTCGGGCGCCTCGGATCGGGCGCGCTGCTCGGCGGGAGCGCTCGCGGCCGCGGGACGGTCGCTCCTCGCCGCGCGGTGCTTCTGCGCGAAGCTGCGCGGCGTCACCAGCGGTCGCGTGAGCGGGGCCTCGTCGCTGCTGGCGAGCGTGGTGTCCTTGTCGATGTCGATCTCTGCGTGCGCGCGCGCAGCCCGGGCCTCGATGGCCGCTGCAGCGCTCCGCGGCGGCTCCGACGGCACCCGCCCCGCGCGCGGCGGCTCCGACGGCACCCGCCCCGCGCGCGGCGGCTCCGATGGCACCCGCCCCGCGCGCGGCGGCTCCGACGGCACCCGCCCCGCGCGCGGCGGCTCCGACGGCACCCGCCCCGCGGGCCGCGGCGGCTCCGACGGCGCCCGCCCCGCGCGCGGCGGCTCCGACGGCACCCGCCCCGCCGCGCCCGTGCGCACCGCGCCCGCGCCCGCGGCGCTCCTCGGCGGCTCCGACGGCACCCGCCCCGCCGCGCCCGCGCGCACCGCGCCCACCGCGGCGCTCCTCGGCGGCTCCGACGGCGCCCGCCCCGCCGCGCCCGCGCGCACCGCGCCCACCGCGGCGCTCCTCGGCGGCTCCGACGGCGCCCGCCCCGCCGCGCCGCCCGTCCGGCCGACCGCCACGGCCCCGTGGACCGCGCTGCGGGCCGTCACCGGGCGCCCGGCGGACTCCGCGTCGGGGTCCGCGGCCGGCGCGGGCAGCTCGTGCCCGGGCCGCGAACGCGGGAGCACCGCCGGCGAGTGGCGGTTCGAGAGCGGCGCGGGGACCACCGCGGCGTCCTCGAGATCGTCGGCGCCGGCGTTGCCGCCGTCCGGGAAATTGGAGCGCCGCGCGCTCGACGGCGACGAGAGCGGCGAAAACTCGTCGTGGAACGCCGCCTCCGGCTCGCTCGGCACCACGTCGTCGGGCGGGAGCGCCGCGGCGGGGACCAAGAGCCCCTCGAAGTAGAGCTTCGAGATGGTGGAGAGCGTCGAGAGATCCTCGAACGGCGACGCGTCGACCACCTGCATCAGCGTCCGCTTGCCGTCGAACAGGCGCAGGATGCCGTTCAGCTCGTCGGGGATCTCGTTCAGCCGCTCCAGGAGCTCCTCGCTGTCGACCTCGAAGACGGTGGCGAGCGACGGCAGCGCCTCGAGGAGCCGGCCCCACTCGTCGACCCGGCGCATGCCCTCCATGAGCAGCCCCTGGGTCGATGTCTCGATCACGTCGGGGTTGTCGACCTTGCAGAACTCGACCTCGAACGTCCCCTCGTTCCACAGGAGCGCGCGGTAGACGGCCTCCTCGCCGCAGAGCCGGCCGAGCGTCGCGTCGACGACCTTCCCCTCGCGGAAATAGACCTGCGCCTCGTTGTCCGCGTGCGACAGGTGGACGATCCCGCTCTTCCGGCTCACCTCGAAGGTCTGCAGGAGATCGACGACGTTCATGTCGAGGATCGACCCGGAGAACCTCGTCCGCCCGGTGGTCGCGAAATGCCGCGTCGTGATCCCCTCGCGCGTCCGCCGCGCGAGCAGCAGCGTCACCCGCGCGATGAGCTCCCGCACGAAGATCGGCTTGGTCAGGTAGTCCTCGACCCCGAGCTCGAGCCCGCGGATCTTGTCCTCGATCGACCGCTGGCTCGTGAGGAAGACGACCGGGATCGACGCCCAGTCGGCGTGCTCCTTCATCTTGCGGACGAGCGCGTAGCCGTCCACGTGGGGCAGGCGGGTGTCGCTGAGGACGAGGTCCGGCGTGGAGACCTCGAGCTTCGCGAGGGCGTCCGCTCCGTCCGTCGCGGTGGTCACGCTGTAACCGGCCTTCTTCAGGCTGACCTCGAGGACCCGAACGCTGCGTGGATCCGCGTCGACCAGGAGGAGCTGTTGCTTGGCCACTAGAGGTTTCCGCCTCGCGAAGGATGGCGAGCCCGAGCGGACGCTGTCAAGCGCTCTGCCCCGAGCGTCGCCGCTGGCGTCGATCGCTCGTCCCGCCGCCGTGGGCCCGGTGATCGCCGGCGCCCATCGTGAGCACAGGACGCCGAGGAAGGCCAGGTTTCGTCGTGGGTCGCTCGCGCGATCAGCGCTGCCAGGGATCGATGATATCGCCGGTCGCCGTCGGCCTCGAGGGGGGCACGGGCGGCGCGGAGGGGCGGGCCGTGGGCGCGGCCGGCTTCGCCGGAACGGCGGAGGCCGTGCCGTGCGAGCGGGGCGGCTCCGGATCCTGCGCGAGCGGCGCCGCGGACGCGGTCGGGGTCGGGGCCGCGGGCGGCGGCGGCGGCTCGTCGGGCGCGGGGACGGCCGCCGTCGCCGCGTGGAGGGCGCCGGGGACGGCGGCCTCGGGCGGGGCCTCGCGCGCCGAGGCGCGGAGCGCGCGGAACCCGAAGGCGATCGCGATGGGCACGAGGATCGCCGCGAGCGCGATCGCGACGCGCGCGGCCATCGAGAGCGGCTCGGACGGCTCGCTGGGCACCTGGACCGCGCCGAGCATCTCGTCGTGCTCGCGCAGCTTCAGCGCCTCGCGGCGCGGGGTCTCCTCCTGGAGCAGGGTCGCGGCGGCGCGGCTCGGCGCCTCGACGGCGAGCTCGATGGCCGCGGCGAGATCGGCCATCGAGGAGAAGCGCTCCTCGGGGTTCTTCGCGAGGCAGCGCATGACGATCGGGCCGAACGCGCCAAGCGCGGAGGCGTCGGGCATCACCTGCTCGAGCGGCTCGGGCGACATGTACATGTGCTTGGTCAGCACGCCCATGTACGTGTCCGCCTCGAAGGGGACGCGCCCCGCGAAGCACTCGTACATGAGGACGCCGAGCGCATAGATGTCGGCGCGCGCGTCGATGCGCTTCCCCTCCGCCTGCTCCGGGCTCATGTAGTGCGGCGTCCCGAACACCATGCCGATGCGGGTGAGCCGCTTGCCGCCGGCGACCTTCGCGACGCCGAAGTCGAGCAGCTTGACGAACTCCTGGTCGCCGTTGCGGACGAGGTACACGTTGTCGGGCTTGAGATCGCGGTGGATGACGCCCGCCGCGTGCGCGGCGCCGAGCGCCGCGGCGCACTGGAGCATGATCTCCCCGACCCGCGGGGCCGGCAGCGTCCGCTCGGTGCGCAGGAGCGCCGCGAGGGAGGTCCCGGTGAGGAACTCCATGACGAAGAAGGGCAGCTCCGGCTGCCCCGGCTCGACCTCGAGGGCGCCGAAGTCGCTGACGGCGACGATGTTGGGGTGGCCGATCGCCGCCGCGGCCTTGGCCTCCTGGATGAATCGGGCGACGAGCTCGGCGTCCTGCGCGATGTCGCGCCGGAGCACCTTGAGGGCGAAGAGGCGGCCGAGCGACTTGTGGCGCACCTCGTACACCGTCCCCATGCCCCCCTCGCCGACGACCGCCTGCACCTCGTAGCGGCCGTCGATCGTGCGCCCGAGCAGCGGATCGGCCGACGGGTTCCAGTCGGGCGCGTCGGCGAGCGGGTCGCCATCGAACGGGCAGAAGCGGGAGTCGCCGGAGAAGGTCAGCTTGCAGGTCGGGCAGCGCCGCGCGCGCGGGACCTGCTTCACCTTCCCCCGGCGCGCCGGGAACCCGTCGCCGCGCGCGGGCAGCGGCGGCAGCGGCGGCAACGCCAGGTGGGCCTCGCCGCGCGATGAGAGCGGCGGCGCAGAGCCACGCGGCGAGAGCGGCGGCGCCGAGCCGCGCGCCGGGGGCGTCGAGCCGCGCGGCGAGAGCGGCGGCGCCGAGCCACGCGCCGGAGGCACCGAGCCGTAGGCGGGGGGCACCGAGCCGTGGACCGGAGGCACCGAGCCGTAGGCGGGGGGCACCGAGCCGTGGACCGGAGGCACCGAGCCGTGGACCGGAGGCACCGAGCCGTGAACCGGAGGCACCGAGCCGTGAACCGGAGGCACCGAGCCGTGAACCGGAGGCACCGAGCCGTGAACCGGAGGCACCGAGCCGTAGGCCGGGGGCACCGAGCCGTGGGCGGAAGGCGCGTCGCTGCGCGGCGGCGGCTGCGAGGCCAGCGTGCCTCCGTGCGGCTGCGGGATATCCTCCCGATGGAACAGCTCGGCAGCTTCGGACTCGCCGTCGGTCATCTCGGGCGGTTCATCCCCGGCCATGCGGAGCGTGACGGGCACCCCGGCGAGTCTAGCCGAAAGCGCGTGCGGTGTTTCGGATCAGATGGCATCAGGTGGCGAACGCGGTGAGCGCCCCCTACGGGCCTGGGGGCGCGGCGGCCAGAGCGCCCGGAAAGACTCAGATCTCTTCGAGAATCTTGGCCTTGCGGGCCTGGAACTCCTCGTCCGTGATGAGGCCCTTGTTCTTGAGATCCGCGAGGCGCTCCAGGCGCTGCTCGATCGACGGCCCTGCAGCCGGGGCGGCCTGCGGGGCGCCCGGGTAACCCTGCTGCGGCGCACCCGGGTAGCCCTGCTGCGGCGCGCCCGGGTAGCCCTGCTGCGGCGCGCCCGGGTAGCCCTGCTGCTGCATGTGCGGCGGCACGAACTGGGGCTGCCCCTGCGCCGCGAGCGCCGGGTTCATCGCCTGCGCCAGGCCGGCGCCGATCGCCACCTGGGCGCCCAGCCCCGCGACGCCGCTGCCGTCGCCGCCCTGCGCCATGCCCTGGCCGGCCCCCATCATGGCCTGGCCGGCGGCGTAATTCTGCCAGTTGCCCGCCAGCTGCTGCACGTACCGCGCGTCCTGCTGGAACCGCTGATCGAGCTCGAACTGCTTCGCGCGGGCGGTGTCCTGCGCGACGCCGATGCCACGGCGCGCCTCGCCGCGGGCCTTGTTCGCCTCGCGGAGGAGCTTCTGGTCCTCGGCCGAGAAGTTGATGTTGAAGTTGCCGATCTCGAGGATCTTGCAGCCGATCTCCTCGAGGTTCGGCGCCGACTGCACGATGCGGGCGCCGAGCTCCATGCTCATGCCGCCGAGGTTGAGCAGGCTCTTCTGCTGCTGCGCGCAGACCTGGCCGATCACGGTCTTCACGCTCATGAAGAACTTGCCCTTGATCCAGCTCAGGACGACGTCGTTGTCGCCGCTGCCGCCGCACTGGCCGTGGTAGCCGACGACGAACCGCACCGGATCGACCACGACCAGCGAGAACTCACCGAAGATGCGCGGCGTCACGAACTCGTAGAGGATCGGGTCCTCCATCGACTCCAGCGGCCCGCCGAAGGGCACGCCGCGGACCGGCTGCGTCTTGACGAAGAAGATCTCGGCGATGAAGACGTCCCCGCCCGTGAACTTGTTGACGAGGTTGTTCAGGAACGGGATGTTCTGGGTCTGCAGGGTGTGGCGCCCCGTCGGCAGGTAACCGACGTACCGCCCGTCCTTGAAGAAGAGGGCACACTCATCGCTGTCGACGGTCAGCTGCGACCAGAAGGGGACGTTCTGGTCCGGGTGCTTGTAGACGATGAGATGCTTCGCCGCGTCCGGGCGCGCGATCATCATCTCGCGGACGCCGCTCTTCACGAAATCGAAAATCCCCATGTCGCGCTCCTCTTCGGTGTGCTGGATGTGACGGGCGTGCCGGTTCCCTGCCCCCCTGGACCTCGGGCTCGTTTTGACAGGCGGCGCGCTCGACCTGCGCTGTTCGTTCTCCGTTGACGATCGCCGCGCCTTTCAGGCACACAGCGGCCTCAGGATAATCCGCAGATCGCAGGGCAGCAATGCCCGCCGGGGAGGACCGCATGCCCGTCGCTTCGCTCGCGTCACCGGCGCAACGGACGAAACCCGCGCCGCGCGCGCCGGCGTCACCCGAGATCCCGAGGTCCGCCGCCCGGCAGGCGACGCGCTCGCCCCGCCGCCGCGCGCCCGCGGCGGCGGCGTCGGCGGGGAGGAGCGCGCGATGATCCCGCCGATCGACGCCTCCTCCCTCTCGCCGCCCGCGCAGAAGATGGCGCAGCCGGGGGCGCCGCAGAAGCTCCGCGAGATGGCCGCGCGCGGCATCGCCCCCGGGCTCAAGCCGGGCGAGGTGGTGACGCTGCTCGTGCTGCTCGCGTCGCGCGAGGACGAGCCCGCCCGCGAGACGGCGGAGAAGACGCTGTCGGCGCTCCCCGATCCGCTCCTCCAGGGCGCGCTCGGCGGGGAGCTGCAGCCGGCCGTCATCGACCGGCTGGCCCGCCTCTACGCGGACCGCCTCCCGGTCATCGAGCGGCTCTGCGCGATGCCGGGCATCGCCGCGGACACGCTGGAGGAGCTCGCGCGCACCGGGAGCGAGGCGGTGACCGAGCTCATCGCCGTGAACGAGGAGCGGCTGCTCAAGAGCCCGCGCGTCATCGAGCGGCTCTACCTCAACAAGAACACGCGGATGTCGACGGCCGACCGTCTCGTCGACCTCGCCTCCCGCAACGGGGTCGAGCTCACGGGCATCCCCGCGTGGCGCGAGGTGAGCATCGCGATCAAGGACGAGCTCATCGCCGAGCCGTCGCCGGAGCCCACGCCGGACGACGTGATGTTCGTCGAGACGCAGGCGCTCTCCGAGGCGCTCGCGGCCGACGAGCCGGTGGACACCCACGTCGAGGACGAGGAGGGGAAAGAGGAGATCAAGGCGCAGTACGTCCCGCTCTACAAGCGGCTCGCCGACATGACCATGTCGCAGCGGATCCGGCGGGCGATGCTCGGCTCGCGCGAGGAGCGCATGCTCCTCGTGCGCGACTCGAACCGCCTCGTGGCGAGCGCCGCCGTGCGCAGCCCGCAGATGCAGGAGGAGGAGGTCGTCCTCATCAGCCGCAACCGGAACATCTCGGACGAGGTGCTGCGGATCATCGCGACCACGCCGGAGTGGTTGAAGAGCTACACGGTGAAGCGGAACCTCGTGGAGAACCCGAGGACGCCGGTGCTCGTCGCGACGCGGCTGGTCCAGCACCTGCGCGAGTCGGACCTCCGGGGCATCGCGAAGAGCAAGAACGTGACCTCGCCGGTGAAGGACGCCGCGCGGCGGCACCTCGAGCGGCGCAAGAGCTGAGCGGCGAGCGGAGCGGCGCGCGAGTGGAGCGGCGCGCGAGTGGAGCGGCGCGCGAGCTGAACGGGGCACGAGTTGAGCGGGCGAGCGCTCGCGCGGCTGCCGGCGGGCGCTCGCCCCGCCGCCGGCGAAGCGCGCTCCGGGCGGCGAGCCCCCTTCCCGCCCCGACCCATGCCCCGCTAGCCTGCGCCCACGATGAGCGACCTGGTCCGCTTCGGCGTGGCGATGGATCGAGCGCTGCTGGCCGAGTTCGATCGGCGCATCACCGCGCAGGGATACGAGAACCGCTCGGAGGCGCTGCGCGACCTGGTCCGCGCCGACCTGACGCGCGCCGCGTGGGACGAGGGCGCCGAGGTGGCGGCGACGCTGACCGTCGTCTACGCGCCCGAGGTGCGGGAGCTCGTGCTGCGCATCTCCGAGCTGGAGGAGCAGCACGCGGGGTCGGTGGTCTCCAGCCTGCTGGTCCGCCTCGACGAGGGCCGGGTGCTCCAGGTCATGGTGCTGAAGGGCCGCGGCGCGGAGCTGTCCGGGCTCGCCGGGCAGCTCGCCGGGGCCAAGGGGGTCCTGTCCTGCGCGCTCACGCCGGCCGCGGCGCTCGCGGAGGCGCCGCCCGAGGCGCCGCGCCGGCCGCGGGGCTGACGCCGGGCAAGCCGGCGCCGCGCCGCTCGCCCGTGCGTGAGCGCCTCGCCGGATCCCCGGGCTACGCGTCGTCGCCGGGCGTCTCGGCCACCTTCACCGTGGTCTTCGGCGGATCGACGATGAACGTCACGAGGCGCTCCTTGGCCTCGAACTCCTGCCGGTAGATCACGGCCGAGCGCTTGTACTTGAAGGGGCCGATCCGCACGCGGTGCCACAGGCCGCGACCCTTCACGTACGCCGGCTCGACATACGCCTTGTGACCGCGCCGGCGCAGGGCCGCCGCGAAGCCCTCCGCGTCGGCGGGATCCTTGAACGAGCTCACCTGCAGCTGGTAGCCGCCCGGCCCGCCGCGCTCGGTCTCGGGCCCCTCCTCGCGGGAGACGTGGCGGGCCATCGCGGTGAGCGTGTCGTTCGGGGCGACCTCGCCCCCCGCGGGCCCGAGGACGTGCTGTGCCGGCAGCGGGACCACCGGCAGCCGATCCGCGGCGAGCGGCGGACCCGCATCGGCGGCCGGCGGCTGCGCCGACGCGGCCGCCTTGGCCGCCCGCGGGTCGCGCACGGCCTCGAGCGCCGTGGTCGGGTGCTCCGCGTCGGAGAGGATCGCGGGGAAGGTCACGTGCTCCCCGATCGTGGCGGGGCGCGGCGCCGGCTTCACGCCGGCCGGGTGCGCGCGCGCGACCAGATCGCCGAGCGGATCGGCGCTGACCGGCCTCTCGCGAGCCGGCGCGCGCAGGAGCGCCACCGCCGCGAAGACGATGCACGCCCCGCCGAGCGAGGCCAGCACCAGCGCGCCCGCGCGCGACGGGCGAGCCCCGGGATCCTCCTCCTGGATCTCCTCGAGGTTCCGCACCGCCCCGGTGTCCATGCTCTCGCCTTTGCTGCGCCTCATGCTTCCTCCTCGACCCGTCTACCCTGCCCGGCCGGGACGCGACAACTTTCGTGTCTTACTTTATCCCACATCCACCAACCAGGCCCGTTCGCTGGCTGCGCGGTCATCGACGCGCGCTGGACGGAGCGCTCGGCGGCGAGCCCGCGCCTCGGCTCGGGCCGGGCAGCCTCGCACGCGCGGCGGCCGCGGGGAAAGTTCTCGACGGGGCATCGCTGGGCCGGCGCGCTCGGGTGGGGCGAGACTCACGCCTATGCGGGAGCCTCGGGTGCCGCAGGAGCGGGATCCTCGTGAACCGCGGGAGCCTCGGGATCCCCGGGATCCACGGTAGCTACAGCGGAGATACGCTGGATTCATTGCCGGAAATAGGCGTTCGTGATGACCTCCGGCGCGAGATCGGTCGGCTCTCCGTTGCCTTGCGCCCACCGGGCCGCTCGCTCGATCAAGAGCGCCTCGTCGATGAGGCCCAGCGCCTCCGCCGGATTCCCATGGAGGCGCAGGTAGAAGGCCGGGAGTATGAACCCCATGATGCGTTCGTGGTGCGTGAGCTGCGCCAAGGATTCGCGTGCCGCGAGGAGCGCCCGTCCCACGTCGGAGAGCAGCGACCGTAGGCGCGCCCGGCGCCGCTCAAGTATACTGTTCTCGGATGAAGCGCTTGTCCTTCGACAACAGCGCCGTGTTGAAGCCCGTCGAGAATCCGTCCTCCGTCCAGCTCGCCGGGAGCGCATACCTCATGATCGAGTGCGGCTCGAAGGTCGAGTGCGCCGCCTCGGCCTCGCTGTAGGCCTCGAACATGTTGAAATCGATCGTCTCCTTGTCCCAGTCGTTGGGGGGGCCGGAGAGGTCCTCGTAAGACCTTCTCCTTGTTTCACTTGATCCCGTTCTCGGGGTGCTGGTGCTCGTGAATCAGGCCGAGCGCGTGGCCGAACTCGTGCAGGACCACGCTCTCGACGTCGGCCTGCGTGCTCTCGAGGGTCAGCCAGCCGAAATTCATCGTGGGTCTGCGGAGGTCCTTTATTTTCTTGCACGTCGTGCCGATGACAGACCACGAGCCGGGGTAGCGGAACGAGATCCGGATGTGGGTGTCGTTCGTGTCCCGCCTGAAATCGAAGGTCAGTTGGCGAGGCCAGCCCGCGGTCCACAGCCGCGCCGCCTCCGCGACCCTGTCCCATCGCTGACCGGGCGCGCGTGCTGCGGTGGGCTTTCACGACGGCCAGCGCTATGACTCCGCCCCATGGATGACCCGGGTTCCGCCGAGCCCCCTCCTCCCGGCGCTCGGCCGGCTCCTCCTGGAGCGATGAAACAAGAGGCGACGCGCGCAGGCGACGGCCCCGCGCAGAACGGCGCGGCGGGACAAGGCGCGGATGGAGGCGCGGCGCAGGCGCACGGCCACCGCGGCGGCGCCGCCGCGCTCGCGCTCGGCGCGCTCGGGGTCGTCTTCGGCGACATCGGCACGAGCCCGCTCTACGCGCTCAAGGAGTGCGTGAGCAGCGCGCACGGCGTCCCGCCCACGCCGGAGAACGTCCTCGGGCTGCTCTCGCTCATCTTCTGGTCGCTCGTGATGGTGGTCTCGGTCAAGTACGTCACCTTCATCACGCGCGCCGACAACGAGGGCGAGGGCGGCATCCTGGCCCTGCTCGCGCTGGTGCCGGAGCGGCTGCGCGCCCGCGGAACACAGGGCGTCGGGTGGGTCGCCGGGCTCGTGGTGCTCGGCGCCGCGCTCCTCTACGGCGACGGCGTCATCACGCCCGCCATCTCGGTGCTGAGCGCCATGGAGGGGCTCGCCGTGGCGACCGCCGCGCTCGAGCCGCTCGTCGTGCCGCTCACCTGCGCGATCCTCGTGGGGCTCTTCAGCGTGCAGCGCTGGGGGACGGCGCGCGTCGGCAAGATCTTCGGCCCGATCATGGCCGTCTGGTTCCTCGCGCTCGCCGCGCTCGGGCTCGCGTTCATCGCCCGAAACCCGGCGGTGCTCGCCGCGCTGAGCCCCGCGCACGCGGCGCGCTTCTTCGCCGCCCACGGCCTCCACGGGGTCGCGATCCTCGGGTCGGTCGTCCTCGTCATCACGGGCGGCGAGGCGCTCTACGCGGACATGGGGCACTTCGGGCGCCGACCGATCCGGCTCGCCTGGTACGGGCTCGCGCTGCCGGCGCTCGCGCTCAACTACTTCGGTCAGGGCGCGCTCCTCCTGCAGTCGCCCGAGGCCGCCGAGAGCCCGTTCTTCGCGATGGTGCCCAAGGGCCCCCTCACCTACGCGCTGGTCGCGCTCTCGGCCATGGCCACCGTGATCGCGTCGCAGGCGCTGATCTCCGGCGCCTACTCGCTCACCCACCAGGCGATCCAGCTCGGGTACCTGCCGCGGACCCAGGTGCTCCACACCTCGAGCACGGCCGAGGGGCAGATCTACATCCCCGCGACGAACTGGGCCCTCGCCGCCGGGTGCCTCGCGCTCGTGCTGATCTTCCGGCACTCGAGCCGGCTCGCCGCCGCCTACGGCCTCGCGGTGACCGGCACGATGGGGATCACCTCCATCGTCTACTTCGTGGTCATGCGGCACACGTGGGGCGCTCCGCTCGCCAAGGCGCTGCCGCTCCTGCTGCTCTTCCTGGCGTTCGATCTGCCGTTCCTCGGGGCCAACCTGCTCAAGTTCTTCCAGGGCGGGTACGTGCCGGTCGTCATCGCGGCGGTCCTGTTCACGATGATGGTGATCTGGAAGCGAGGGCGCGCGATCCTCACCGAGCGCTTCACGCGGGCGGTCCCGTCGATCGAGGCGTTCGTGCGCGGGCTCGACGCGTCCTGCGGCGCGCGCGTCCCGGGCACGGCCGTGTTCCTGAGCTCGCGCGCCGGCAAGACGCCGTACGTGCTCTCGCACCACCTCAAGCACAACAAGGTGCTCCACGAGACCGTGGTGCTGCTGACCGTGGTCACGGAGCACGTGCCGCGGGTCGCCGACGGGCAGAGGCTCGAGCTGACGAGCGTCGGCAAGGGGGTTCACCAGCTCATCGTCCACTCGGGCTTCATGCAGTCGACCGACGTGCCGGCCCTCCTGCGGCTGGCGGCGACGCAGCGCGGGGTGCCCATCGATTTCGCGGACGTGACGTATTATCTCGGCCGCGAGACGCTCCTCGCCACCGACAAGGGGCGCATGGGCAAGGTCGCGGAGACGATCTTCTCGGTGATGGCGCGCAACGCCGGCGCGGTGCCCGGCTACTTCCGGCTCCCGCCGGAGCGGGTGGTGGAGCTCGGCGTGCAGATCGACCTGTAGCGGCCTCGCCGCCGCCGCCGATCGCGCGGGCGCGGGCATGCTCGAGCGCCGTCGGCCTGCGCCGCCCCGCCGCCGCGCGGCGCCTCCGCGATGCTTTTGTGCGGCTGCGGCGCTAAGGATCCGCCCCCATGAAGATCCCGCCGATGGGCCGCGTCCTGCCTGCGCTCGGTCTGCTGCTCCCGGGCTGCGCTTCCGAGCCGCGCCCGCTCACGATCGAGGTCGTCCCCGGGCACGAGGCGGCCGCCTTCCAGGAGGACCCGCCCGTCGCCCGGATCGAGGTGACCGCGACGTCGGCCGAGGGGGATGTCGCCGTGTCCGCGGCCGCGGCGCCGGGCGGCGAGCTCGATTTCGGCGAGATCCCGGCGGAGCGGGCGTACACGTTCGAGGTGCGCGGCTTCGACGCGGGCGGGGCGACCGTGGTGCGCGGGCGCTCGGCGTCCGGGATCTACCTCGGCGGCCTCACCGGCGAGGTGCTGCCGCTCTTCGCCCAGCGGACCGGCGGGTGGGCGCGGCCCCCGGGCGAGCTCGCGGCGTCGCGGGTCGGCGCGCCCGGCGCGGCCCTCGCGGAGCGCTACGTGGTGCTCACCGGCGGCGACGCGGCGGACGGCGCCGCGGCGGCGGACGTCGACCCGGCGCGGCTCGACGCCTACGACCTCGCGTTGTGGGGCGGCGGCGCGTCCCGGGGCGCGCTCCCGAGGGCGGCGCGGTCGCTCGTCGTCCGGGGGAGCCTGCTGCTCACCCTGGACGGCGAGGGCGCGACCTGGACCGACGTCGTGTCGGGGCAGAGCGCCGAGGCGTCGCTGCCCGCGGGGCTCGGCTCGTTCGCGGAGGTGGCGGGCGGCCGGACCGTGGCGGCGGCGGACGGGCGCTCGTTCGTGGTGGGCGCCGCGCGCGGGGTGGAGCCGGCGGAGGCGCCGGGCGAGCCCTCGGACGCGGTGCTCGTCGTCGCCACGAACGGGGCGCTCTCGGTGGCGAGGCTCCGCCACGCGAGGGCCGGCGCGGCGGCGGTGTGGGTCGACGGCGTGGGGCTCGTGGTCGCGGGCGGCAGCGCCGAGGACGCGGACGCCGCCGGGCTGGAGGTGCTCGCCGACGGCGCGACCGCGTTCGAGCCGCGGCCGTTCCCGCCGGACGCCGTGAAGGGCGCGGGCGCCGCCGTGACGGGGCCTGGCGAGATCGTGCTGGTCGGCGGCGTGCAGGGCGGCGCCGCGGCGCCGACGCGGCGGCTCGCGCCGGGGTGCGCCGGCGCCTGCGCCGCCGCGGAGGTCGCGGGGGCCGCGGTGCCGGCGGCGATCGCGGACGTCGCGGCGTTCGCGCTGCCCGGCGGGCGCCTCCTCGCCGTGGGCGCCGAGGCCGGCGCGGGCGGCCTGACCAGGAGCTTCGTTGTCGACCTCGCGGCGGCCCAGGTCGAGGAGCTGCCGCTCCGGGAGCCGCGGCGCGGGGCGACCGTGGTGCCCGCGCCGAACGGGACGCTCGCGCTGCTCGGCGGGGTCCACGCGGAGGGGACGCCGGCGCTCACGGTCGAGACGTTCTTTCCGGAGTGAGCCGCGGGCGCGCTCGCCGGCGGCGGCGCGCCGAGAGGGCCGGAATGGATCGAGAGAGGATGCGTCGAGACCCGAATCAGAACGAGGACCCGAGCGCGCGCTTCAAGCCATTTCAGCGGAAGGGGCTGACGCTCGAGAACCGACGACCCGGCCCGCCGTGGATCTCGTCGACCAGGTCCCGACATGAGCGCGAGGAGCGCCCTGCCCGGCTCGGACTTCTGGAACGAGGCGTTCGCGATGCAGGTCGATGGCGGCCTCACCGGGCGCCGCCGTCGCCGGCCCGCTCCGCGAGCACCTTTTCGAGCACGGCGAGCCCCTTCACCGCGCGCGGGAACCCCGCGTAAACCGAGACCTGCATGATCGTCTCCACGATCTCCTCGCGCGTGCACCCGACGTTCAGCGCGTAGCGGAGGTGGTTGCCGAGCGGCACCTCCGAGTCGCCCACCGCGGCCAGGGCGGCGACGGCGGTCAGCAGCCGAGTCCGCAGGTCGAGGCCCGGACGAGCGTAGATATCGCCGAACGGATATTCGATCACGTACCGGCCGAAGTCCGGCGCCACGCCCGCATACACCTCCATGACGCGCCGGGGGGCCGCCGGGTCGAGCCGGCCGAGCACGGCCTCGCCCCGGGCGAAGCGGTCGCCTGCCGCCGCGGGCGCCGGCGACGCGGCCGGCGGCGACGCGGGGGGCGGCGACGCGGGGCGGGCCGGCCCGGTCGCGGCGCAGCCCGCGAGCGCCGCCGCGGCGAGGGCCGCCGCGGCGAGCCGTGCCGCGCGGCCGCAGCGCCCCAGGGGACGGCCGGTGCTCATCGGACCTCCCCGAGCCGAACGGCGGACGGAGAGGTGTGGATTCCCGTGACGAACCAGATCGTCTGCGCCAGTTCCATGGGACGAAGGGGCTCCTCTGCTTGCGGCGCACTTCGCCGCCGGCAGGGCGAATTCAAAGCACGCCCGGGGGCGCCGACAATGCCGGATCCTGGCGGGACCTTGCCTGATCCTGCAAGGTACGGGGCGCCGCGGCCGCCCGTGTCGCCCTGGCGCCGGATGCGAGCGCCGAGCGCGCCGCGGCGCTCGGGCCCCCCGCGGCACGCGCGAGCTCGACCTCGAGGGCGTTGCCTTCCACCGGCGCGCGCTCTACCTCGGCGTCAAGGCCCCGCTCGTCGCGCAGGGCAGCGCGAGGATCCTGGCGGGTCGTCTTCGACGCCTGCGGCGGCGCTCCGTCCTTCCAGGAGCTCCCCTGGGGCCGCTGAGAGGAGCGCGCCCGCCTCGCCCCGCCGGGCCTCGTGCTCGCGCGCCGCGGCGCGCCCAGGGGAGCCGCCGGGACGCACCGCTCCGGAATCGGGAGCTTGCGCTCGTGACACTCGATAATGCCTTCCAGAGCGGACGAGGAGCGATCCGTCTTCAGCGTGCTTGATCGTGGTCCCCGGCGGTGGGCATCGCGAGAGGCGAGGCGGCCGCCGTTGTCGTCGTTGATTAACGGGGTGTCTGGTTCGTTGGCACGCATTGACGCCCCGGCCAGCACCGGGGTATCACACGGCATGGGATTGACGAAGGACGCCATCTTCTTCGACGCCCTCGCCGAGCACGCACAGAAGAGCGTGGCCGCCAGCAAGCTCCTCCTGGAGATGCTCGACCGGATCGAGGATGCCCCGGCCATCGCGAGGAAGATCAAGGACATCGAGCACGAGGGGGACCGGATCACGCATCGCTGCCTCGCCGCGCTGCACAAGACCTGGATTACCCCCCTCGATCGGGAGGAGATCCACGCGCTGATCACCCGGCTCGACGACGTGCTCGACTTCATCGAGGCCGCCAGCGAGCGAATCGTCCTCTTCGAGATCCAGAGTGCGACGCCGGAGGCGCGCCGCCTCGCAGAGTCGCTCCTGGCCGCGTGCATCGCCATGAGCACGGCCACGAGCTCGCTCCGGGACGTGAAGGACGGCGCCCGGCTGCTCGAGCTGTGCGTCGAGATCAACCGCCACGAGAACGACGCCGACGCGCACTACCGCGTGGCCTTGGCGGCGCTCTTCAAGCAGGGCAACGACCCGCTGCTCGTGCTGAAATGGCGTGACATCTACGATCAGCTCGAGAACGCCAGCGATCGCTGCGAGGACGTCGCCAACGTCATCGAGGGCGTGGTGCTCGAGCACGCATGACGGCCGGCGCCGTCTCCGCCCTCGCCGTGGCGACCTAGGGTCCGCGCCGGATCGCGATGACGTGCCGCAGGAGGACGGGGGCGGCGTCGACTGCGGGCAGCTCCTCGGGCGGCACGTCGGCCCGCAGCGACCGCCTCGCAACGTGGGTCGGGTCGCGACCGACGCGAGCTCAACCTGGGGCGGCTCGCCCCCGGGGCGGCGCGTTCCGGCTGCGGCCGGCGGGTTGAATCCCTGCCCCACGGCGCGCAACCAACGGGCATGAGCAATCGTGATGCACTGCGGAGGTCATCCTCCGGCCTGATCTGTCTCATGAGAGGCGCTGCCTCAGCGGTCCTGGTCCTCGCCATCGCGTGTGAGCCATCGGAAGGCGCGGGGGGCCCCGGGGGTGGGCCGGGGACCGGCGGCGGCGATGCGGTGAGCAGCGTGTCTTCGGGCGGGGACGGCGGCGAGGGCGGCGGCGCTGAAGGCGGCCACGGTGGTGGCGAGGGCGGCGCCGGCGTGGGCGGCCACGGCGGCGAGGGCGGCCACGGCGCCGGCGAGGGCGGCCACGGCGGTGAAGGCGGCCACGGCGGCGAAGGTGGCCACGGCGGCGAAGGCGGCCACGGCGGCGAAGGCGGCCACGGCGGCGAAGGCGGCCACGGCGGCGAAGGTGGCCACGGCGGCGAAGGTGGCCACGGCGGCGAAGGTGGCCACGGCGGCGAAGGCGGCCACGGCGCCGGCGTGGGCGGCGCCGGCGTGGGCGGCGCCGGCGTGGGCGGCGCCGGCGAAGGCGGCCACGGCGGCGAAGGTGGCCACGGCGGCGAAGGCGGCCACGGCGAAGCGACCGGCGCGCCGCGCTGGTCCGCGCGGTTCGGCGCCGCGGGGAACGACGTGGGCTACGGCGTCGCCGTGGACGCGTCAGGCAACCTGTACGTCGCGGGGTGGTTCACCGGGACCGTCGACTTCGGGGCGGGTCCGCTCGTGAGCGCGGGCGGCGAGGACATCTTCCTCGTCAAGCTCGATCGGCTCGGCAACGTGATCTGGAGCAAGCGATTCGGGACCGACACCCATGAGCGAGGAGGCGCCGTGGCCGTCGACGCCGCCGGCGATGTCCTCCTGACCGGCTCCTACGTCGCGAGGGATCCCAGCTTCTCGGACACGCCCCCGGCGACCGTCGACCTCGGCGGCGGCCAGCTGCCTCACGCCCCCGCGCTGCGCTTCATCGAGAACACTGAGCCCCTGTTCGTCGCTAAGTTCGACGGAGACGGCGAGCACCTCTGGAGCAGGGGATATCCGCCGGTCGACGTGGCATGGGAGCCCGAGACGTACGATGTCGCCGTCGACGCGACAGGCAACGTCGCGATCCTGTACGGCTCGCTGCACGATAGCGGGCTCCCGAGCCCCGAGGGGAACAGCGCCGTCAAGGTGCTCGACGCGTCAGGCAATCAGCTCTGGGAGGCGCAGAACGACCTGGGCGACGGGATCGAGGGGAGCGTCGCGTTCGACAGCGCCGGCCACCTCGTCGTGGTCGCCTGGCGGCATGACGGCTACGGTTCCGGATGCCCCTGCGAGCAGGCCATCGTGGTGAAGAAGCACGACGGAGCCGGCGCCCTGCTCTGGAGCAACACCTTCGAGGGCGAGGACATCACGGTGTTGGGCGGCGGCTCCGCCAGCAGCGTCGCGATCGACGCGTCGGACAACATCCTCTTCTCCGGCTATGTCGCGGAGGCGATCGACCTCGGAGGAGGACCGTTGCCCCCCGCGTCGACGTTCGTGGCCAAGCTGACGCCCGCGGGCGAGCATCTGTGGAGCAGGGTCGCCCCCCACGGCGATCGCCTCGCCCTGGATCCGGGCGGCAACATCGTCGAGATATCCGACGGGGCGGCAGGCCAGGGCTTTCGCCTCACGAAGCTCGATCCAGATGCGGCGGAGCTCTGGAGTCAGGATTTCGCCGGCGCCTTCGCGCGCCACCTGACGATCCACCGCGACGGGTGGATCGCGGTGACAGGCCACCTGACCGGTACGGCCGATCTCGGCGGCGGCCCGCTCGTCTCCGCCGGCGCGACGGACGTCTTCATCGCCGCGTTCGATCCCTGAGCCAGGCTTCGGGCCCGAGCGAGCTCCGCAGCGTCCCGCAGGCGCGCGGAGCTCAAGGGCCTGGCGGGGTCTCTGGCACCCGAGCCTACGGGTAATCCACCTCGACGACGTTGCCGTACGCGTCCACCGAGATCTCGAACTCCACGCCCCCGATCACGATGTTCGCCTCGTAGGAGAGCTTGCCGTCGTGCAGCTCCTCGTCGAGCTCCACGATCCAGCCGCCCCGGGCCGCGAGGACGAGCGCCCAGTAAGCCCCCGGCGGGAGCATGTCCATCGTGATGTCGCGCTCGATCAGCGTGCCGCGGCCGTCGATCCTGAGCGCGTAGGTTCGCCGGCCTCGCTGGATGTCGGCCTCGTAGACGGCTTCCCCGATGTCCTCCTCGATCTCCATGCGCACCTCCAGGATCACCGCGCCGGCCGCCTCCTCCGCGATCGCCGCGCGCGCGCCCTCGGGGATGCTGGCCAGGGGCACGATCCAGGCCTCGATCTCGCTGGCGATGATGGCGCCCCCGGCGTCGAGCTCCACCTCGTAATAGGTGTCTCCGATCAGCAGGTCGATCTCGTAGGTCGCGCCGCCCCCGTCGATGCTCTCCTCTATCTGCAGGATTTTGAGGTTGCTCCCGAGGCTCATCAGCGCTGCATAGACGGGCGCCGGGAGCTGTTCGACCGCGATGAGCCGCTCGATGTCCTGGGTCTGGCCGGGCTTCGAGTCCTCCTGCCCGCTCGCCGCCGCGGGGCCGTGCTCATCGGCCATCGCGCTCGGGGAAGCAGCGGAGAACGCGCACAACGCACAGGCCAGGACGACGGACGTCGACGCACTCACGACAGCTTTACGCATGTTCACTGGACCCCCTCAACTACGTGCCTGCTTTATCATGACATGAAGCAGCGACGTTGGCGCGATCCATTGGACATTCTCGTGCGAAGACATCAAATGATGAGCGTCTGTGCCGGACATAGCCAGCGCATTTCGCCGAGCGCGACGCTCTCTCTTCTTCGCACCTAGACCGATGATGGATTCAAACGACGCTCGCGCCGGCGGCTCTGCGGCAGAGAAAGCGGGCCTCTGAGACGATCGCGCCAGGGACCGCGAACCTGAAAAGATTCACGTTACATCGCAGGATTTCTCTGATCCGGGAAATCTCTGAGCTGCGATGTCGCTCTTCCAGTGAGATCAACGTTGACGCGCAGGGGAATTCATCGCGTCGAAGGAGCTCACGTGTGCCGCAGCGCGACCCGGGCCGGCGTCGCCGCCGGGCGCCGCCACGGGGATCCGCTCGGACTCCCACGGGAAGAACCCCCGCGCCCCGATGCACGCGTCGGCGATCGCGTGGGCGGCGCTCATCCGATCTTCCAGGGCGGCGGCCTCGAAGAACCCGCGCGCGCGGCGGGCGACGTCCGGGTCGCTCCGATCGAGCTCGGCGAAGAGCTCCTTGGTGCGGGGCAGGACGCCGTTGCGCGCACGGAGGTGGTACCGGAGGATCGCCAGCACGGCCTCGGCGAGCAGGGCGCTGGCCATGACCGGGTCGCGCTCGGCGACGTCGACGGCGTCTTCGAGGAGCGTCGCGGCGCTGTACCGCTCCCACGCGTCCTGATCCGGCGTGAAGTCAGAGCGCTTCGCCAGCCACGCGGCGGCCTCCGCCCTGAGCTCGTCGAGGAGCGGAGACCCGAGGACCGGAAAGCCCGTGGCGATCATGTGGGCGGCGGACGGCCGCGCGTGCTGGTGCTCGGCGGCCCAGTACTCGCGCACGGCCGCGGGCGGATTCACGAAGATCTCCACGGGGACGTCCTCCCCGAACCAGCGCTGCAACCGCTGCTTGTACGGAGCGCCGTGGATCACGAAGAGATCGAGATCGCTCGACCGATCCCCGTGGCCGCGGACGATCGATCCGGCCGCCACGATGGCCAGGGGCTCGAACCGCTCGAGCACGAAGCCGACCGCCGCGCGGAGGGCGCTCGCGTACCTCGGCGACAGCTCCGGCCAGAGGCATCGCGCGAGAGCGTCGGCTTGCGCGTCGGGGGTCACCGGGATCGTGCCCCCGCGTGGGAAATGAATACGTCGATGGGCTTCAGCACGATCGCTCGAGGTGTCAGCTGTCCAGTCGGCCTTTGCGGTGCATCGATCGGGGAAGCAACTAGGAAGAGCAAACGACATCCGAGAAGTCAAGTCCATCGCACCGCCCGAACCCGTACAGTCTCGCTGGAGATCTCGGTCTCGACGCGCGATCTCGGCGCACGATCTCGGCGCACGATCTCGGCGCGCGATCTCGACGCACGATCTCGACGCACGATTCCGAACCACGCTCGAGCGTGGGCCTGCGGCGTTCAGGCCCCCATGCTCGCCGCGCACAAGGCGGCAGCAGCCCCCACAGGCTGGAGCTGCCCGTGCCTCCCCGGCGGGCGGCCGCTCGTCGATGGGCCTGATTCGCCGGGCGACGACACGCGGTCTGGCCGGCCAGGGGGCGGCAGCTCAACCGACGACAACCGACGAACGCCTCGACGACAAGGGCGGCGCGCGGCTCCGCCCCGCGTCCGGGACACAGGATCTTCTCCTTCGCGGCCTTGACACGACTGAATGCGCCGCGCGACGATGAGCGGATATCTGTCTTGAGCCTCATCATCGATTCACGCCGCGCGCTCGCGTCGTACCAGCGGTCGTGACGGCGAGGCTCCAAGACTCCGGCCTCGCATCCGGCGGGGCTCGGCGGGGCTCACCACGAAGCGTGTCAGGGGGAATCTCTGCCTATGAGAAATAAAAAGAAGATATTCACGACGTTATGCGCCGGTGTGACGAGCGCCCTCGCGGCCGGCTGCACCGCCGATCCCGGCGGCGCCGGCGACGAGGGCGCGGGCAGCGCCGCGCTCGCGCTGTCGACCGAGGGACAGGTGTGCACCACGATCCAGCGCGGCGCTGGGCCGGCGGGCGTGGCCGACGCCGTGCTCTGGCAAAGCTCGCCCAGCTGGAACGATGGCGCGGGCGTGACGCTCAGCACGGGGACGAGCGCGGGCGGCGGGCTCCGGCGCAGCCTGCTCCGGTTCGATCTCTCCGGCCTGCCCCCGGGCGCCGAGGTCGTGTCGGCGAGCCTGTCGCTCTCGCAGACGTTCAAGACGGTCGACAGCACGGTCCGCGTCCACCGCGCCACGAGCGCCTGGGAGGAGGCGGCCGTGACCTGGGCGAGCTTCGGCGAGGCGTTCGATCCGGCGATCGCCGCGTCGTTCACCGCCGGCGGCGGCTCCGGCTTCCGCTCGTCCGACGTCACCGAGCTCGCGCGGGCGTGGGCGAGCGGCGAGGCCGCGAATCACGGCGTCCTCCTCGAGGAAGACCCGGTCCAGCGGACCGATTTCCGCAGCAGCGAGAAGTCGGTCGTCGAGGAGCGGCCGAAGCTCGAGCTCTGCTACGTCACGTGCGACGACGGGATCCAGAACGGCAGCGAGAAGGGGGTCGACTGCGGCGGCGCGTGCCCCGCCTGCGACGGCCAGTCGTTCGAAGGGCCGCCGGGCGGGAGCGCCGTCGATCTCGAAGGGAGCGGCCCGGCGTACGCGTGGTCGGTCGGGGACATCGACGAGCTGCCCGAGTCCGTCGCGCGGCAGGGCACGCACGAGCCCTGCACGACCAGCGAGGATTGCCAGTTCGACCAGTACTGCGAGCACCCCGCGCAGGGCGCGTGCGCCCACGACCCGTGCGACACCGGCGGCGCCCTGCTGACGACCTGCAGCGGCTGCGTCGCGAAGGTCTGCGACGCTCGGCCGAGCTGCTGCATCCAGCCGACGATACCGGCCGACTGTGGACATGACGCCTGCCAGACCGGCACCGCGACCAACATGACCACGACCTGCGGCGACCCGTGCATCGAAAACATCTGCGCGGTCTGGCCGCTCTGCTGCGAGATCCACCCCACGAGCTCGGCGGAGTGCGCGGCGCTCATCGGAGTGGGCAGCATCTTGCTCGCCGGCGGCAGGTGCGATCCGCCCAACTCCGGGATTTGCCCCCCGCCGACCATCCTCTCCGGCGGCGCGTGCGTGCCGCAATGGAACACCACCTGCAGGAACCTCGTCGCGACCCAGTGTCCTGGCAAATCGTGCACCCCGCCGACCGCTTCGTGGGACGCGACGTGCGTCGCCCTGGCCGAGCAGGAGTGCGGCGCCGCGTGCGGCGCCGATCCAGGCGTGCAACAGGGCCTCTGCAAGTCCTACCTGCCGAACCAGACGAACCCCGCGTGCAGCGGCGTGGATCTCACGGTCGGCGTGCCCTGCGACGGGACCATCCCGGTCTGCAACCGCGGCACCATGCCGGCGCCCGCGGGCATCGCGATTCACCGCTATCCCGCGGGCGCGGGCCAGCTCCCCTCCTCGGCTCCGAGCCGCATCCTGAACTCCTGCAGCCCGACCGGCGGGACCCTCGCCTGCACGACCGCGCAGCCGATCGCCCCGGGCGAGTGCATCAGCGTGGCCGGCTGTACGGGCGTCGCCGACGGCATGGAGCTCATCGTCAACCCCCCGGGCCCGGGGCAGATCGCCGAGTGCCAGTGCGGCAACAACGGGAGCATCTATCAGCAGTCGGCCATGTGCGAGTCGCCGGCGTGCATCGCCACGGCCAGCGTCTCGATGATCAGGCCGGCCACCCTGTTCGTGGCGCTCGATCGGTCCGAATCGATGGCGCTCTCCGGGGGAACCAACGTGAGCGCCTCCCGATGGAACCCGGCGCGCGCCGCCCTCAGGGCGTTCTTCGAGGATCCGGCGTCGGCGGGGCTCGGCGTCGCGCTCCGGTTCTGGCCGCACAACAACCCCGGCCCGTGCGACGACATCGCCGGCGCCTGCCCGCCCGACGCCGTCAGGGACTGCGACATGCCGATCGTCCCCTTCGATGGCACGGCGGCCCGGAGGCTGACCGCGGACCCCTGGCCGATGGATCAGCAGGAGCTCGCGCTCTACAACGCGCTCTACACGAGCAGCCCGGGCACTGGCGGCGATACGCCCATGTACCCGGCGCTGGACGGCGCCACGAGCTGGGCGATCAACTACAAGAACGCCCACCCCGAGGAGGAGGTCGCGGTCGTGCTCGTGACCGACGGCATCCCGTCGGACTGCAACACCGTCCCGAACCAAATCGCCGAGCTGGCGCGCAATGCCTACGACAACCACGGCGTCCGCGTGCACGCGGTGGGCTTCGGCAACTCGAACGCGGAGATCATCAACCTCATCGCGATGCGAGGCGGCGGGCGGGCGTTCAACCTCACCGCCGGCACGGGGCTGGCGACGACCCTCCGCGACGCGCTCGTCTCGATCCGCGGCCAGGCGCTCGCCTGCGACGTGACGGTCCCCCTCGCCGGCGCGTCGGATCCCGCCTCGGTGTCGGTCGTCCACGTGAACAGCGCCGGCACCGAGACCGTGCTCACGCCCCGGGCCGACCTCGCCAGCTGCGGCCAGGGCTGGTACTTCGCCGACGCGTCGAACACGAGCGTCAAGCTCTGCCCGCAGACGTGCACCGCTCTCCGCGCCAGCCCGGGGAAGGTCCGCGCGACCGTCCCGTGCGCGGCCGAGGCCCTCACGCCCATGACCACGAGCTGGGAGCGCTACCACGGCGTCTGCCCGCCGGGGACCAAGGCCCGGTGGGAATACCTCACCTACCGGACCGTCACCCCGGAGGACTCGAGCGTCGAGCTCTTCGTGCGCGCGGCGGACGACCCCGCCGACCTCGACGCCGCGCCCGTGACGCTCGCCGCGACCGCCCACGCCACGCCCGCCGACACCCAGGTGTGCGACGAGACCTCGACGCCGCCGTGCGCGGTCGATCTCGCCGGCGCCCTCGGAGGGCCGCCGGGAGCGCAGGCGGATTACCTGGAGCTGCAGGTAAAGCTCAATCCGACGAGCGACGGCGCGGGCGGCGTCCAAGTCCAGGGCTGGGAGATCGGCTATTCGTGCCCCGACGCGGAGTAACCCGGGGCAGGACCGCGAGATCTCCGTGAGACGCTCTCCTCGTCATGCCCTCGCGCCGAAGCCGCGTCCCTTGACCCTCTCCGCCGGCATCCCGTGAGCTGACCGTCCTCGCCCCCGCATCGCCCTTCCCGCGCGCGAGCCGCCTCCGCGCGCAGCTACCTCGCCGCCTTCCTGCCTCCCCGCCTCCGCGGCGGCGCCGCCGCCCCGGCGCTCGCGCGCGCCCGCGCCGCCGGGCGCGGCCCGTACACCGCGCGGAGCTCCGCCGCGATCGCCTCGAGGCGCGCCCGCAGCGCCGCCGGCTCGAGCGCCTCGACGCCCCGGCCCAGCCCCACGATCTGCGAGACCGCGATCGACTCCCGCTCGAAGTCGACCGTCACGGTCCTCGTCCCGTCGCGCCCGCGCTTCCCCTGCCCCCACCGCTCGTGCTCGCCGCTCGGCCGGATCCGCCGGAGCGCCGCCTCCCCCTCCTCGGTCACGCGCAAGGTCGCCACGTAGCTCGCCCGGCGCTCCGCGAAGCGCTCGCACCACGCCTTCCAGCACGAAGGCAGGTCGAACCCCTCCGGCCGCGCGAACCCCTCGTCGAGGAGCCGCGCCCCCTCGACCCGCGCCCCCCGGAACACGCTCGGCCCCCGCTCCGCCGTCCCGGCCACGAGGTACCAGCGATCGGCCTTGATCACGAGCCCGTACGGCTCCACCACCCGCTCGCTCGCCGCCCCGTCGAAGTCCCGGTACGCGAGCCACACCTTGCGATCCTGCCAGACCCCCTCCCGCAGGACGTCGAGGTGCGGCACCACCTCCCTCCCCTGGAACCACCCCGACGCGTCGACGTGGAGCCGCTGCCGCGCGTGCTCCGCCATCGACCGCTGCACCACCGGCAGCGCCGCCGACAGCTTGATGAGCCCGCTCTGCAGCGCCGCCGACAGCCCGATGTCCGCGAGGGCGCCCGGCGCCGCGACCGCGGAGAGCGCCTGCACCTCGGCCTGCGTCAGCCCCGTCAGGCTCGTCTGCCACCCCTCCAGCAGCGCGATCCCGCCGTTCGGGCCGCGGTTCGCGTAGACGGGCACGCCCGCGGACGACAGCGCGTCGAGATCCCGGTAGATCGTCCTCGCCGAGACCTGGAGGCGGCGCGCGAGGTCCTCGGCCGTCAGCTGCCGGCTCTTCGCCTGCTGGAGGAGCAAGAGCAAGCTGAGCAGCCGATCCGCGCGCATGAGCGATCCTCTCTCCGTGGCTCGTGGACGGCTCCGCGCCCGTCCGATTCCCGTCCGATCCGGCGATCAGCCTACGCGCAATTCATGACAGAAGGTGTCAGGAATCGTCCCGTAGCGTCCCCGGAGGATGAGCCGCGGCGCCGCGCGCACCACCCAGCGCCGCCGCGAGCTCCGGCACGCAAGGAGGAGACAGCGTATGAGACCGCTTGAAGGACAGATCGCCCTCGTCGCCGGCGCCACGCGCGGCGCGGGGCGCGCCATCGCGTGCTCGCTCGGCGAGGCCGGCGCGACGGTCTACTGCACCGGCCGCAGCGTCCGCGGCCGGCCCGCCACGGGGCAGCGCCCCGAGACCATCGAGGAGACCGCCGAGCGCGTGAGCGCGGCCGGGGGGCGCGGCGTCGCCGTGCAGGTCGACCACACCGTCGAGGAGCAGGTCGAGGCGCTCTGCGCCCGGATCCGGCGCGATGAAGGGCGGCTCGACGTGCTGGTCAACGACGTCTGGGGCGGCGACGAGCTCACCGAGTTCGGCCAGCCGTTCTGGAAGCTCTCCCTGGCCAAGGGGAAGCTCCTGCTCGAGCGGGCCGTCACCTCGCACATCATCACGAGCCGCCACGCGGTGCCGCTCATGCTCGAGCGCGACCGTGGCCTCATCGTCGAGGTCACCGACGGCGACACGTTCGGCTACCGGGGCAACCTCTTCTACGACCTCGCGAAGATGTCGGTCATCCGCCTCGCCTTCGCCATGGCCTGGGAGCTGCGCCGCCACCCCGCCATGACGGCGCTCGCGATCACCCCCGGCTTCCTGCGCTCGGAGGCGATGCTCGACGGCTTCGGCGTGACCGAGGAGAGCTGGCGGGACGCGACCGCCAAGGACCCGCACTTCATCGCCTCGGAGACGCCGTTTTACGTGGGCCGCGCGATCGCGGCGCTCGCCGCCGATCCGAACGTCGCGGCGAAGTCCGGCCGCGTCTTCAGCTCGTGGGATCTCGCCAGGGAGTACGGCTTCACCGACGTCGACGGCCGGACGCCCCACTGGGGCGAGTACTTCGCGAAGACGTTCGGTGAATGCAAGAAGGCCGACGAGGCCGCCTATGCGTGGTGGTTCAACGGCCCGATGGACCTCGCGGCGCCCGACTGGCCCAAGGAGTGACCGGCGCGCGCGGCGCTCAGCGACCGGCGCGCGCGGCGCTCAGCGACCGGCGCGCGCGGCGCGCCGCGGATCAGGCGCGCGGCTTGGGGTAGCCGACGAGGTAGGTCCCGTGGAGCGGCGCGTCCCCGAGCTTGATGGTGCCGATATCCCAGACCCAGTCGGGCGCGTCGATCTCTGCGACCAGCGCCCGCAGCTCCTCCACGCTGTAGATGCGCAGCCAGGACACGAGGCCGTCCCAGAGCACGAAGGCCTGCATCACCGGGACGAGCCACGTCCACAGGAGCCACGCCCAGCGAAACGGGCGCCAGAAGGGCATGGAGACGGTGACCGTGAGCGGCGTGAAGAGGAGCCCGAGGAGCATGGGGAGCTCACGGCTCACGACCTCGAAGACGCCGATGGGCTGCCGCCGCGCGACCGCATCGGCGAGGACCTTCCGCGCCTGCTCGGGGGGAAAGTGGTGGAACGCGTTGAAGACCGTGCGGAAGCCCGTGAGCTCTGCGGGGACGGCGGTCGCGTCCACCGGCGCGGCGCGGCCCACCACGGCGCCTCCGCTCCCGCGGGCGGCGTGCTCGAACGCAGGGAGGTTGGGGTAGAGATCCGTGAGCGTGACCGTGACCTTGCGACCGCGCTTCGCGAGCTCGTCCGCGACGGCGGCGGCCGGCACTCCGCCGCCCGAGCACAGGTCGACGAGCCGGGTCTCGCCGGTCGCGTCGATCGCGCGCTCGAGCGGGCCGACGAGCATCCGCGCATGGCCCGAGGCGCGCTCGGCGAGGTTGAGGAAGGCGGTGCCACCGTCGCGCAGGACGCGGGGAAACCAGGGGAGGTCTTCGAGCTCAACGAGCTGCATGCGGCTCATAACGGCTCCTTGGCGGGCACACCGCCGTGCTGGTGGACAAGGCGCTCGATGACGGCGTCGAGCGGGTAGCTCGCAGGGTCGAGCACGTAGTGCTGGAACACCCCGTCGAGCGCGGCGAAGAGGAGGCGCGCCTCGAGCTCCGGCTCCGGCCGTCCGATCTCGGCGAGCAGCGCGGTGAAGAGGCGAAGGTAGAGGGCTGACTGGGCGGCGATGCCCTCGGCCAGGCCGGCGACGACGGCGTGCTGGAAGCGAACCCCGTACGACACCCGCCAGAATTGCTCGTGCTCGCGCACCAGACGCGCGCTCACGCCGACCAGCGCGCCGAGCCGGGCGCGCGGCTCCGGGACAGCCGCGGCGCGGGCGAAGGCTTCCATGACGAGCCCCGCGCTCCGCTCGAACAGGGCCTCTAGCACCGCCTGCTTGGAAGGGAAGTAGTGGTACAGCAGCCCCGAGGCGACCTGAGCCTCGGCGGCGATGTCGCGCACGCTGGCGCCCTCGTAGCCGTGACGGGCGAAGACCCGGAGCGCGGCGTCCATCAGGTGCGTACGGGCGTCTTCTGGTTGGGGGTGCCGGCGTCGGGGCGACATTTGATTGAACGTTCAATCAATGACCTGGGTCGAGGCGATCCGCAAGCTCCAGAGCAAGGAAAAGGCGCGAAGACGTGCGCGCGAGGCGGAACGCGACGAGCCCGAACGCCGCCCCGGCCGGAGGTCGAGCGACCGCGCGCAGCGCACGGGCAGGCGCTCGCACGCGGAAGGCGCCCCGTGCGGCCGGCGGCGCGCGCGCCCGCAGGGGCCGTGACGCGCGCCTCGGCGGGCGTCGGTGGACGTCAGTGGGCGTACGGTTCGCCGCGCAGCAGCGTCATCGAGCGGTAGAGCTGCTCGATCAGCACGAGCCGCGCGAGGCGGTGCGGGAACGTGAGCGGCGACAGGCTCCAGCGATCGTCGGCCGCGGCGGACAGGTCGGCCGGCAGCCCGTCCGCCCCGCCGATCAGGAACGCGACCACCCCCTTGCCGCGCGAGCCCCACCGCTCCACCCCGGCCGCGAACGCCTCGCTGCCGAGCGGCTTGCCGTTCACCTCCATGGCGATGACGCTGGCCCCCGCCGACGCGCGCGCGAGCAGCGGCCCGACCTTCGCCGGCGGGCCGTCCGGGATCTCGATCTCGTCGCACGCGACGTAGCGGCGGACGCGGCCGAGGTACTCGTCGATCGCCGCGCGCAGCGGCTTGTCCTTCACGCGCCCGACGGCGGCGACGATGAGTCGCACGGCGCGCTCAGCTCGGATCGAACCGCGGGGCGGGCTGCGCCCCCGGCGGCGGACTCTCCTCCGGGACCGGGACGCGGCCCGCGTCGATCCAGAGCCCCTCGATGTCGTACACGCGGCGCGTCTCCTCCTGGAACACGTGCACCACCACGTCGCCGAAATCGATCAGCACCCAGGTCGCCGCGGCGAGGCCCTCCATGGACAGCGGCGCGAGCTTCTGCTTGCGCACCGCCTCCTCCAGGCCCGTCGCGATCGCGTGGACGTGCCGGTCGGAGCGGCCGGTCATGATCACGAGGTAGTCCGCGTAGTCGACGCGCCCCACGACCTCGAGGATCTCGACGCCGATCGCCTTCTTGTCGAGCCCCGCCGCGGCCAGCGTCAGCGCGAGCTCGCGCGCCGGCGCCGACGGCTCGGGCGGCGGCGGCGCGCTCCGCCGCGCGGCGGCGCGCTTCGGGCCGGCGAGCGGCGCCTTGCTCCGCGCCGGAGACCGCCCCGCGAGCGGCAGCATCGCCTTGGCCGAGCCCTCGCCGCCGCCCCGCGCAGGCCGCGGCGCGTCGCCCGCGTCCCGCGCCGAACGCCGCGGCCGCGCCGCCGGCCGATCCGCCGGGATCGGCCGCTCCGGGCGGTCCAGCTGCTCGACCTCGTCGCCTCCGCCGAGCGCGCGGCGCGCCGTCTTCTTCGCGCCGGCCTCGCCCACGCCCGCGTGCGAGGCGCGGATCCGGGGCGACGCCGGCCGCTTCGTCTTCGCCGCGGACGACGCCCGCCCCGTCGCGCCCGCCTTGGCCGTGCTCGCCTTCTTCCGCGCCGGAAGGCGGGGCTCCGCGCTGTCGCCCGCCTTCGATCCCGACTTCGCCCGCGGCTTGCTGCTCCCTTCGCCTGCGTCCTTCTTCGTCGCCAACGTTCTCTCGCTTTCTCTTGCGCCCCTGAGGTCGCCGGGCGCCCCTCGTCTCGCCCGCGTCAGCGGGTCTGCCCCTCGCCGTATGCGATCCACTTGAGCGCCGTCAGGCTCGCGAGCCCCATCGGGCCGTAGGCGTGGAGCTTCGTCGTGGAGATGCCGATCTCGGCGCCGAGGCCGAGCTCGCCGCCGTCGTTGAACCGGGGCGACGCGTTCACGAGCACGCAGCTCGCGTCGACCTCGCGCACGAACCGCTGCGCGTGATCGTAGCGCGGCGTGCAGATGACCTCGGTGTGCAGCGACCCGTAGCGGCCGATGTGCTCGAGCGCCTCGTCGAGCGACCTCACCACCCGCACCGCGAGGATGGGCGCGAGGAACTCCCGCCCGTAGTCGTCCTCCGAGGCCCTGCGCGCCGACGGCACGAGCGCGCAGGTGGCCTCGTCGCCGCGCAGCTCGAGCCCGCGCTCCGCGAGGGCGGCGACGCGGGCGAGCAGCGGCGCGGCGACGCTCTCGTGCACCAGCAGGCACTCGAGCGCGTTGCAGACGCCGGGGCGCTGGAGCTTGCCGTTGTCGACGAGGCGGAGGGCCATGTCGACGTCGCAGCCCGCGTCGGCGTAGAGGTGGTTCACGCCCTTGTAGTGCTGGATCACGGGGACGCGCGCGTTCTCGGCCACGAACCGGATGAGCCCCTCGCCGCCGCGCGGGATGGCCAGATCGATGAGGCCGGTCATGCCGAGCAGGAGGCGCGTGGCCTCGCGATCGAGCGAGGGGACGATCTGCACCGCGTCCGCCGGGAGCCCGACCGAGCGCACCGCGTCCGAGAGCAGCGCGCCGAGCGCCGCGTTCGAGCGCGCCGCCTCCTTGCCGCCGCGCAGGATCGCGGCGTTGCCGCTCTTCAAGCAGAGCACCGCGGCGTCGACCGTCACGTTGGGGCGCGACTCGTAGATCATCGCGATCACGCCGAGCGGGACGCGCACCTGCCCGACGAGGAGCCCGTTCGGTCGCCGCTCCATCCCGATGACCTGCCCGACCGGATCGCCCGCGGCGGCGACCTCGAGCACCGCGCCGGCGATCGACGCGAGCCGCGCCTCGTCGAGCACGAGCCGGTCGACGAGCGCCTCGGAGACGCCCGCGGCGCGCGCCGCGGCCACGTCCTCGGCGTTCGCGGCCAGCACGGCGGAGCGCTTGCCCTCGCCGGCCTCGGCGCGCAGCCGCTCGGCGATGGCGCGCAGCGCGCGGTCCTTCTGGGCCCGGTCCAGGGGGGCGAGGGCCCGGGCAGCCGCCCGGGCGCGCAGGCAGAGGGCGCGCAGCGTGCCCTCGAGATCGACGTTGCTCTGTTCCACAGCGGGAACCTAGCTCGCCTCCCTGCGCGGGCCAACCGTTCTCCTGCGCCTCCGTGCTAGCGTACCGGCCGTGTCCGGCGATCTCCGAAGCTCGAGCCAGGCGTCCTTCGCACCCCGCTCCCGCCCGGCCCGCCCTGCGCCGCGGGCGGCGCTCCTCGCGGGGGCGCTCGTCGCGGCGCTCGCGCCCGCGGCGTGCGGCGGGGCGGACGCCGCCGAGGACGCGCCCGCCCCGCCGAGCACGGGCATCCCGCGCGCGGCGCCGAACGCGCGCGGCGCGCCGCTCGAGGCGCCGCCGGCGCCCCCCGTCCCCTCCTCGCCGTTCGCCGATCCGGAGAGGCTCCAGATGCCGCCCGATCCGTTCGGTCCTCCCGAGTTGCCGCCGCATCCTGTTCCTCCCGTGAACGCCGGGGGGAGCGGCAGCGGAGTCGAGCTATGACACGCCCTCGCCACGCCTCTCAGGTCGCCGCGGTCGCCGCGGCCGTCGCCGCGCTCCTCGCCGCGGCGTGCTCCTCGTCCTCCCCGAAGCCGCTCCCGGCCGGTCCGCCGCCCGAGTACGAGCGCCCGCGCGCGTACGACGGCGGCGTGGGCGACGCACCCGCGGCGCCGGCCTCGCCGGACGAGCCGGCGGCGACGCCAGGCGCGCCGCTGCTCGCCCCGTCACCGGGCGCGCCGCCGACGGGCGCGCCGCCGGCGCCCTCGCCGCCGCCGCCGCCCACGCAGCCGTGACGCCGGCGCAGCCGTGACGCCCGCGCGGCGAGCGCCTCGCCTGCGCGGCGAGCGCTTCGCCTGCGCGGCGAGCGCTTCGCCTGTGCCCCGGCCCGTCCGACGCTGGCGGATCCAGCCCCGCCATGCTAGCGGCAGCCATGCTCTCACCCCGTCGGGACTTCGTCGTCATCCTCGATTTCGGCTCTCAGTACACGCAGCTCATCGCCCGGCGCGTGCGCGAGTCGGGTGTCTACTGCGAGATCCACCGCTTCGACGTGCCGATCGCCGAGCTGCGCCGGCTCGCCCCGCGCGCGCTCATCCTCTCCGGCGGCCCCGCCAGCGTGTACGGGGACAACGCGCCGCACTGCTCCCGCGAGGTGCTGGAGCTCGGCGTCCCGACGCTGGGCATCTGCTACGGCCTCCAGCTCATGGCGCACCACCTCGGCGGCAAGGTCGAGCGCGCGCACACGGGGGGCGAGTACGGCCCCGCCACGGTGCGGATCGACCGCCCGACCGGCATCTTCTCCCGCTTCGCCGAGGGCGACTCCATCGACGTCTGGATGAGCCACGGCGATCGCCTCACGTCGATGCCGGAGGGGTTCGTCGCGCTCGGCACCACGGCCGGCAGCCCGCTCTGCGCCGTCGCCCGCGAGCGCGACAAGCTCTACGGCCTGCAGTTCCACCCCGAGGTCGTCCACACCCCGCGCGGCAAGGAGATCCTCCAGGCGTTCCTCTTCGACGTCGCCGGCCTCTCCCCGACGTGGACGCCGGCGTCGTTCGTGGAGGAGGCGATCGCCGCGGTCCGCGAGAAGGCCGGCCCGCACGACCGCGTCATCCTGGGCCTCTCGGGCGGCGTCGACTCCTCGGTCGCCGCGGTCCTCTGCCAGCGCGCCCTCGGCGACCGGCTGACGTGCATCTTCGTCGACAACGGCCTGCTGCGCGAGGGCGAGGCCGAGACCGTCGAGCGGACGTTCCGCGGCCACTTCCACATGAACCTCGACGCGGTCGACGCGTCGGCGCGCTTCCTCGAGGGGCTGCGCGGCGTCGTGGATCCCGAGCAGAAGCGCAAGGTGATCGGCCGCCTCTTCATCGAGGTGTTCGAGGAGGAGGCGAAGCGCGTCGAGGGCGCGAAGTGGCTCGTCCAGGGCACGCTCTACCCCGACGTGATCGAGAGCGTCTCGTTCAAGGGGCCGAGCGCCGTCATCAAGAGCCACCACAACGTCGGCGGCCTGCCCGAGCGGATGAACCTCGGCCTCATCGAGCCGCTGCGGGAGCTCTTCAAGGACGAGGTGCGCGCCGCCGGCGAGGCGCTCGGCATGCCGCGGGAGATCCTCTACCGCCAGCCGTTCCCCGGCCCGGGGCTCGCGGTGCGGTGCCTCGGCGAGGTGACGCCGGAGAAGCTCCGCGTGCTCAGGGCGGCCGACACGATCTTCGACCAGGAGATCCGCGCCGCCGGGCTCTACGAGTCGCTCTGGCAGAGCTTCTGCGTGCTCCTCCCGGTCCGCTCGGTGGGCGTGATGGGCGACGAGCGCACCTACGACGAGGCGATCGCGCTCCGCGCGGTGCACTCGACCGACGGCATGACCGCCGACTGGGCGCGGCTGCCCTACGACCTCATCGCGCGGGTGAGCTCGCGCATCATCAACGAGGTGCGCGGCGTGAACCGCGTGGTGCTCGACGTGTCGTCGAAGCCCCCCTCGACCATCGAGTGGGAGTGACGATGGCCGGCGGCAACGCGAGGCGGCCCCGCGCCGCGCTGGCGCTCCTCCTGCTCGGGCTCTCGTCGTGCGTCGCGCGGACGCCGGCCACGGTCTCGCTGCGGATGAAGGGGAACGTGCCCGACGCGTCGGTCACGATCGACGACCAGTACATCGGCGCGCTCGCCTACGTCGCCGCCCGCGGCGTCGCGCTGCCGCCCGGCGCGCACCGCATCACCGTGGAGAAGGCCGGCTACTTCGCCTGGGATCGCCTCGTCGAGGCGAAGAGCGGCGACCCGCCGCTCCAGCTTCAGGTGCAGCTCACGCCCGTGCCGGACTGACGCCTCGCCGGGCAGACGCCGCTCGGGCCATGAACGCGGTCGCCTCGTCGTCGCCTCGCGGGCGCGCGACGGCGCAGGACGAAATCATCTCCAGGCGCTCTCCGTAATCCAGGGAGATGGATGCGCGCAGCGCGCATTCGCCTTCAACCTCAGGCTTACGGTGGACAGGAACATGCCGAATCGGACCCGTCCGAGGGCGCTGTCGCGCGCGCCTTCCACGCAGAACATGGCCCGGCGCGCCCGCCGGCGCGCCACCCTCGAGGTGTGCGGTCCCGGGAGTCACCGCCCGGGAGGCCGCCTGTTTCATGCCCTGTGCGATCTCGCGGATCGCTTCCTGCAGCGCCGGGGGGATCCGCGCGCGACGCAGCTCGGCACCGTGCTCTTCTATGTCGCGTTCCACGGCGCTCGAGCGGCCGAGGACGAGGACTTCCGCCTCTCGCTCCGGACCTCCCTGGACATGCTCGTCGAGCTCGAGCCGCTCGAGCGATGGCAGCGCCCGCCTCCGGCGTCCGATCCGCCCGCCGGCCGGCCCGCGCCGCGCCCCTACCCCACCTACGCCGGCGCGGATTTCCCGCAGGTGCGGGGGGCCGGATGACGTCGCCCTCGCCGCCTTCTCCGCCGGCGCACCCGTCGTTCGAGACGGTCTACGCCGTGGGCCTGCCGTTCTTGCACCGCGCGCTCCGCTGGCTCGGCGTCGAGACGAACGATGTCGACGACATGCTCCAGGAGATCTTCCTCGCGGCCCACCGAGCCCTGCCCGGCTACGAGCCGTGGCGTTACCACGGCGCGCCCTCCCCCGGGCTCCCCGCGGACGGGCCGCCGCCCCTGCGCATCACGCCCGAGGCGGCGCTGCAGCGGTGGCTGTTCGGCATCGCGTGGCGGAAGATGAGCCACTACCACGCGCGCGCTCACCGGCGCCGCGAGATCCCGTCCGGCGCCGGCGCGTCCTGGCCGTTCGACGGGCGCGATCCGACGCCGTCGCCGGAGCAATCGCTCGCGAGCGACGACCGCGCCGAGGTCGTGACGGCGCTGCTCCGGAAGGTCGCGCCCGAGCGGCGCGTGATCCTCGTGATGTACGAGATGCTCGGCGTCGCGGTCGCGGACATCGCCCGCGAGCTCGAGCTCAAGGAGAACACGGTCCGCTCCCGCCTGCGCCTCGCCCGCGAGGACTTCCGCGCCGCGGTCGCGCGCCAGTCGTCCGAGCGCCGGAGCGCCCTGCGTGCCCTCACCGCGTCGGAGCGCCCCCTCCACGCCGCGGCCGCGTCCTTGCTGCGCGCCGCGGCCGTGTTCCCGACCGTCCCCGCGGCCGATGCGGGCGCGCTCTGGCTCCGTCTCCAGCACCGGATCGCGATGTGCGACGGCGCTGCCGACGCGCCCGCCGTCGTCACCACCTCGCCGCGGAGCGGCGAGCGCCCGACCTCGCCGCGGAAGGGCGAGCGCAACAAATATGAAGCGGACGACCGCACTGTCAGCTTGACGCCCCCGCACGTTTGTGTAGTCTCCGCCCCCCTCGCAGAGAAAGTCCTACGATCATGGCCAATACTCCGAAGTGGAATGTCCGTCTGCGTCACGAATGGCTCGCCACCCCGCTCAAGAAGAAGCGCCTGAAGCGCTGCCAGAAGGCGCGGATCGGTCTCCTCGACGCGGAGCAGCGCAAGGCCGCCAAGCAGAAGCCGGCCCCGGTTGAGCAGCCCGCGGGCTGACCATCCGACCACCGTGCGGCGATAACCGGACCGGCCGCGCGAACGCCTCGACATCGCATACCGATCGCGGTTCGGTAGGTCGGCGCCCTCGCGCGGCGCGATCCGTGGTAGCGTCGCTTCGCGGTGTTCGCCCGCGCGTTGGCGTCGAATCGTCGGTCCCCGCCTCCGGCGAGGATCGACCCGGATCCATGGGAGCGAGGCCCTGAGCGTGTCGGATTCGAGCTTTTCGCCCGGTCGCTCGGGCAGCCCTGCCGTACCCGCGTCCCGCGCTGCTGGCGGCGCGCCCCCGTCGCCTCCTGAGGAGGGCGAGGGCCCGACCCGCGTCATGAGCGACACGGAGCGGCAGGCCGCCCTGGCCGCCGTCCGCGCCGCACAGGCCCAGGCCGCCGCAGCCGCATCCCCGTCCACGACCGCGGAGACGGTGCGCCCGCCTCCTCCCCCGGGGGGAAGCGCGGCGGCGCACGACGTGGCCCCGGTGACGGTCCGGCCCCACAACGTCCCCATGGGACCCGCTGCGGCGGCGCACTACGCGACCGCCGATACGGTCCGTCCCCCCGCTCCGCCTGCGGCGAGCGCGCCGGGCGAGCCGCCGGTCGAGGCGGATCCGCTGGTCGGCACCACGGTGGCCGGGGCGTACCGCATCGTCCGCCTCCTCGGAGAAGGCGGCATGGGCCGCGTCTACGAGACGCACCACACCCGCATCCCGGGCAAGCGCTTCGCCCTGAAGACGCTCCACGCCGAGCTCGCCCAGCAGCCCACCATCCTCGCGCGGTTCCAGCGCGAGGCCGAGGCGGCGGCGTCGGTCCGGAACCCGCACATCGTCGAGATCTTCGACGTGAACCGGCTGAGCGACGGCCGGCCGTGCATCATCGCCGAGTACCTGGACGGCCAGGGGCTCGGCGAGCTCCTCGCGGCGTCCGGGGGCCGGCTGCCGGTCGGCACCGCGGTGCGGATCGCGCGCGAGGTCTGCGACGGCATCGCGGCCGCGCACGCCGCGGGCGTCGTGCACCGGGACATCAAGCCGGAGAACATCTTCCTCACGGGCGACCCGGCGTGCCCCACCGTCAAGGTCCTCGATTTCGGCATCTCGAAGACCTCCGCGCCGTCCGGGCTCACGCGGACCGGCATGATCCTCGGAACGCCGGCCTACATGGCCCCGGAGCAGGCCAAGGGGGACGAGATCGACGCGCGGGCCGACATCTACGCCGTCGGCGCGGTCCTCTATCACGCGCTCACCGGGCAGCGCCCCTTCGAGCGCAGCGACCCGACGGCGATGCTGCTCGCCGTCATGACCGAGGAGCCGCCGGCGCCGCGGACGGTGAACCCGGAGATCCCGCCGGACCTGGAGGTCATCGTCCAGCGCGCCATGGCGAAGGAGAAGGAGGGCCGCTACGCCTCGATGGCCGAGCTCGCGAGCGCGCTCGCGCCGTTCGAGGAGGCGCCCCTGCCCGCGCAGCCGCCCAGCGCGCGCGCGTCGCTCGCGCGCCCGTCCGTGACGCTCGGCAGGCCCTACGCGCTCTCGCAGGCCTTCGGCGTGCCCGGGTCGGCTGCGTCCGAGGCGTACCTGACGCGGCAGATGGTCTTCCTCTCGGCGAGCCTCGGCCTCGGGTGGCTCGGCGCGGGGCTCGTCAGCTGCCTCGCCGGCCTCGCGCGCGCGGCGCGGAGCGACAGCGCCGCGCTGTCGGGCCAGGGCGCCACGCTGCTCACGCTCGGGGTCCTGTGCGCCCTGTTCGGCGTCGGGCTGCTCGGCGGCTTCTACGTCTTCCGCCACGTCTGGCGGGACGACACGAAGCTGAGCGCGCTCGCGCCGCGGCTCACGACGCCCGTCGTGCTCGCCCTCGTGGCCTACGGGGTGGCGTCGCTGCTCGTGCGGCTGCTCGAGGCCGTGTTCCTGCAGCGCGCCGTCGGCATCGCATGGCCGGTCTGGGACGCGCTGCTCTTCCTGATCAGCGTGGGCGCCGCGCTCGCGGCCGCGCTGTTCCAGTGGCGAGCCGAGCGGCGATGAGCCCGCGGCCCGGCCGCGCGACGCCGCCCATGGGCCGCAGCCAGCGCCTGTGTTAGGGGAGCGGGGCATGCCGCCGCAGGCCTCCGGGACCAGCGCCAGCCAGGGCAGCCCCCCCGATCGACCGGGCTCGCTCCCCGGGACGACCACCGTCCTCACCGCGGGCCGCGGCGCCCCGGCCGGCCGCGCCGCCCTGCTCTCGCGGGCGCCCGCCGCGGCGCGATGGCTGGTGGCCGGCGCGGTCGCCGTCGTGGCCCTCGTGCTCGGCGCCGCCCTGCTGCGCGACGACGGCTCGCTCGCCCGGATCGAGGCTGCCGTGAACGCCGAGCGCGCGGGGCCCGCGGGCTCCGCGCCCCGGCGACCGGTGGCGCCGCGGCCGAGCGACGCGGTCCCCGCCGACGAGCTCGCCGCTGCGGCCGCGGGCGGCGTGCTCCAGCTCGAGGCGCTCGCCGCGCGCTACCCCAAGGATCCGTCGATCTTCCGGGCGCTCATGCTGCGCCACGCGCTCCCGCCCCCGTACCACGCCGCCGCGCTCGCGGCGGCGAAGCGGCTCTTGGAGCTCGATCCGGGGGCGGCGGCGGACGACGACGTGAAGCGCGTCGTCTCGAGCGCCGCCGGCGGCCCTCCCGAGGCCGCGTCGGCCGCGCTCGACCTGATGGCGACCGGCATGGGGGGCCACGGGGCCGACCTCCTCTACGAGCTCTCGATCGGCAGCTCCGCGCTGAAGGAGCGCGCCGCGAAGCGGCTGGCCGAGGCCGCGGTCCTCGCGCGGGCGACGCCCGCGCTGCGCGTCGCGCACGAGCTCCGCGCCGCGCCCTCCTGCAAGGCGCGGCAGGCGCTCCTGGGGCGCGCGGCGGCCGACGGCGATCGGCGCGCGATCGACGCCCTGACGCCGCTCGTCTCCAGCAAGAGCAAGGGGTGCGGCTTCCTGGGGATGAGCCGCTGCGCGGCGCCGTGCGCCTCGATCGCGAAGGAGATCAAGGCGGCCATCCAGGCGATCGAGGCGCGCGTCGGGCCGTCGCCCGGGGCGGCCGACGCGCCGGAGAGCCGGTGATCGCCCGCGCGCGCCGATCGCGTTGACCGAAGGTTGCGCGGGTGGGAGCCTTGCCATATCAGGGCTCAACGCATGTACGTTCCTGCTCAACCTTGGTCGCCTGATTCATGGCGTGAACGTCCCAACGCGGCGCCCATGCCGTACGACGATGCCGCGGCCGTCGACGCGGCCGTCGAGAAGCTCCGGGCGCTGCCGCCGCTCGTGACCTCGTGGGAGGTCGAGCGGCTCAAAGGCCATCTGGCCCAGGCGCAGCTCGGCCGGAGGTTCGTGCTGCAAGGGGGCGACTGCGCGGAGACGCTGGACGACTGCCGCCCGAACATCGTCACGAACAAGCTGAAGATCCTGCTGCAGATGTCGCTCGTGCTGGTGCACGGCGCCCGCCGGCCGGTCGTGCGCCTCGGGCGCTTCGCCGGGCAGTACGCCAAGCCGCGATCCAGCCCGATCGAGACGCGCGACGGCGTGAGCTTGCCGAGCTATTTCGGGGATCTCATCAACCGCGCGCCCTTCGAGGCCGTCGCCCGGCGCCCGGATCCGGGCCTGATGGTGGCGGGATACCAGCACGCGGCGCTCACCCTGAATTTCATCCGGTCCCTGTCGGAGGGCGGCTTCGCCGATCTGCATCACCCGGAGTACTGGGATCTGAGCTTCCTCGAGCGGGCGGATCTGCCCGGCGAGCTGCGCGAGCGTTACCAGCGGATGACCGAGCAGGTCGGGGAGGCCCTCCGGTTCATGGAGGCGCTCGCCGAGGTGCCTGTCGGGGAGCTGTCGCGGGTCGAGTTCTTCACGAGCCACGAGGGGCTCAACCTGCATTACGAGTCGGCGCAGACGCGGAAGGTCGCGCGCCGCCCCGGCTACTACGACCTGACGACCCACCTGCCCTGGATCGGCGAGCGCACGCGGCAGCCCGACGGCGCGCACGTCGAGTTCTTCAGCGGCGTGGCGAACCCGGTGGGCATCAAGCTCGGCCCGAAGACGGTCCCCGGCGAGGTGATCCGCCTCCTCGACCGGCTGAACCCGGCGGACGAGCCGGGCAAGATCGTGCTCGTCGTGCGCATGGGCGCGGGCCGGGTGCGCGAGGGGCTCCCGCCGCTCATCGAGGCGGTGCGCTCGGCGGGGCGCAAGGTCCTCTGGATGTCCGACCCGATGCACGGCAACACGCAGACGACGGCCGGCGGGATCAAGACACGGAATTTCGAGGACATCCTCACCGAGATCGAGGCGAGCTTCGAGGTGCACGAGGCGCTCGGGTCCCACCTCGGCGGCGTCCACTTCGAGCTCACGGGCGACGACGTGACCGAGTGCATCGGGGCGGGGCTCACGGAGTCCGATCTCGACCGGCGCTACGCGAGCCTGTGCGATCCGAGGCTGAACTACCGCCAGTCGCTCGAGATGGCGTTCCGCATCGCCCACCGCATGTCGGAGTCCTCCCGGCGCTCGAAGGGCTGAGCGCCGGCTCCGCCCCGGAGCGGCGCTCGGACGAGAATCGGACGATGAGAGATGAATTGCCAAGGCGCCAAGGGCGCCAAGAGAAGAAAAGCATCTGAGTTCTCTCGGCGCCCCTGGCGCCTTGTTTTTCTCACTTTCATCGAGAGCACAGCGCACTTGCCGTGATTCCCGCTGTGGCCTCGACAGGTCTCGCGGTATTTCAACCCTCTCGCGTGCTCCGAGCGCTCCTCACCAGGAGCAGGAGACGCCCGCTGGCGATCCGTCGAGGCTGCCCCAATGAACTCGCGCAGGGGGTAGCTCGCCATGCAGAACATCTCGACAGAACAGGGTGAGAGCCGACAGGGAGAGGGACAGACCATCACGGAGAGCTCGTTCGAGGGACAGCAGCGCTCCGCCGCCTGCCCGACGCTCCTCGAGTCTTTCCTGCCGGTGGCCGACATCGTCTTGAACGAGCAAATCGTGGTGATGGCGACGCCGGAGGCGACGTACGCCGCGCTGAAGCGGGTGGACTTCGCGAGGAGCCCCTCGCTGCTCCTGCGCGCGTTCCTCGCGCTCCGCGTGGCCGAGGCGCGTCGCGCCCGGCGCAGGCTCCGGCTCGCGCCGCTGCCGGCGCCCGCGCGCGTGTCGCTCCAGAACGTCGAGGACTACGGCCAGGTCAGGCTCGCCGAGAAGGAAGGCTCCGAGATCGTCGTCGGCGCGATCGCGCGCCCGATGAACGCGAAGAGCCTGTACGTCAGGCGGTCCGCCGCCGAGTTCAAGGCGTTCGACTGCCCGGGGTACATCAAGGCGGCGGGCAGCTACGTCGTGACGCCCCACGGCCAGCGCCGGACGATGCTCTCGTACGAGGTGCGGATCCGCGCGACCGACACGCGGACGCGGCGGCAGCTGTTCCTCTGGGACGCGCTGACCGCGCCGCTCATGAGGGCGGTCACGCGCCAGACGCTCCGCTACGCCGCGAAGGTCATCGAGCGCCAGTGCGCCGCGCCGGCGCACCGCCAGGCCCTGTAGCTCCGCCCGCCAAGAGGTCCGGCCAAGGATGGCCGGACGTCGCACGCGCGGCGCCGAGCGCCGGAGCGGCAGGCGCGCGGGGCCCGCGGAAGCGCGGCCGCGCGCGCCTTGCGCGCCTGCCCTCGCTCGTGCACCCTTCGCAGCGAAGGAGGCCCGCCATGCGCCCGATTGCATCGACGAGCCTCGGTCTGACGCGCCGCTGAGCGCGCCAGCGAGGCTCACATCCCCGAGCTCATCTCGCGTGTCGCTGGAAACCGCGCGGCAGACGCGTGGGTGCGTCGCCGCGCCCTCGGGAGCATGGCATGGGCAAGGATCGATCGCGGAGCCGCGAAGACGCGCGCTCCGTCGTGGATGCAGGTTCGTTGTTCGGTGGGACGGCGGCGCGGAAGGCGCAGCGCAAGGAGCGCCAGCTCTGCCGTCAGGTGCAGGAGGCGGTGAGCGACGCGCTCGCCGCGCTCCGCGATGACGTCCTGCAGGACGTCTGGGTGGTACAGGTGGAGCCGGCGCCCGACGCGAGCCGGCTCGCTGTGGTCGTGCAGGTCGGGCCGGGCACGCCGCCGGACGCGGCGGCGGCGCGGCTCGCGCGGGTGGCCGGCTACGTGCGCGCCGAGGTGGCGGGGGCGATCACGCGCAAGCGCGCGCCGACGCTCGCCTTCCAGGTGATGCCGCCGGAGGAGGAGCCGTGAGCGCGCGCATCGCCGCGTGGCTCCCGGACGGCGCGGGCGCGGCGCTCGACGCCTCGCTCGCGCGGCTCGCGCGCACCGAGGACGTCGCGCACGTCGCGGTGATGCCCGACGCGCACGTGGCCGACGACGTGTGCGTCGGCACGGTGACCGCCACGACGCGCCGCCTCCTCCCGGCGGCGGTCGGCGGCGACATCGGGTGCGGCATGGTCGCGCTGCGGCTCCGCGCGGGCGCCGATCTGCTCGCGGATCGCGACCGCGCGGCGCGGCTCCTCTCGGGGCTCTGCCGCCGCGTCCCGCACGTCCTGCACCCGGCCGCCGGCGCCCCGCCGCTGCCGGACGACCTCGCCGAGGCGCGGCTCGGCGCGCCGCGGCTCGAGGCGATGAAGCGCCGCGAGGGCCGCATGGAGCTCGGCACGCTCGGCCGCGGAAACCATTTCCTGGAGGTGCAGCGCGACGAGGAGGGCGCGCTGTGGCTGCTCCTGCACAGCGGCTCGCGCGCCATGGGGCCGGCGATCCGGGAGCACCACGAGGCGCTCGCGGCGCGCGATCCCTCGGGGGTCCGCTTCCTCGAGGCCGACAGCGAGGCCGGGCGCGCGTACCTCGCCGACGCGGCGTGGGCCGCGAGCTACGCGCGGGCGAGCCGCGCCCGGATGGCGGCCGAGGCCGCGGGGCTCTTCGGCGAGCTGTTCGGTGTCGAGGTCGACGCGCCGTCGCGCATCGAGGTCGATCACAACCACGTCCGGCGCGAGGAGCACGGCGGGCGCGCGCTCTGGGTGCACCGCAAGGGCGCCATGGGGCTCCGCGAGGGCGAGCTGGGCGTCGTGCCCGGGTCGATGGGGAGCCCGAGCTTCCACGTGGCGGGGCGCGGCCACCCCGACGCGCTCGGGTCGTCGGCGCACGGCGCCGGGCGCGCGCTGCCCCGGGGCGAGGCGCGCCGCCGCATCGGCGCGCGGCAGCTGCTGCGGGAGGCCGAGGGCGTGTGGTTCGATCATCGCCTCGCCGACCGGCTCCGCGAGGAGGCGCCCTCGGCTTACAAGGACATCGGCGCGGTCATGCGGGCGCAACGCGCGCTCGTGCGCGTCGTCCGCCGGCTCCGGCCGGTGCTCGTCTACAAGGCGCCGTGAGCGCGACGCTCACGGCCGCTCGTACAAGGCGCCGTGAGCGCGACGCTCACGGCCGCTCGTACAAGGCGCCGTGAGCGCGACGCTCACGGCCGATCGAGCGTGAAGACGGGCGACGTCCACGTGTCCCAGTGCGCCTCGTTGTCCGGATCGCCGAGCGCCCTGAGCGCGCGGAGCTTGATCCGATAGTCCCCGTCCGGGACGACGGTCGGCCGCCCGTCGAGCTTCGTCGTGCCCTTCCATCCGTACCGCGTGACCGCCGTCGCCGACGAGCTCTGGCCGACGTGCGAGAGCGAGAGCGCGCGCCCCCACGGCTTCGCGGTCGCGGCCTCGACAACGTCGAGGGTCACGCGCTCCGCGCCGTGGTCGAAGTGGACCATCACGTACGGCACGTCGTCCGACGCCAGCGTGTAGGTCGCGCCGCTCCGCTGCGGGACCATGCGCGTCCCGCTCAGCTTGCCGAGCCACGGCGCCTCGCTGCCCGACAGCTTGAGGACTGGGACGCTCTGGTAGTCGCCCTTGAAGCCCGCGTACGGCACCCGCAGCGGGCCGTCGGCCGCGCCGCCCCGCGGGGTGAACACGAGGTAGCCGCCGAACAGGCCTCCGTCCGCGAGCGCGTCGCTCGCCCTGACCGTGACGGTGACGGTCGCGCGCCCGCGGGCGGGCACGGTGACGCTCGTGGCGCTGAAAGCGACGACCGCGGCGCCGGCCGTCGCGCTCGTCGGCCTCCAGTGATCGCCGCCGGTCGCGCACGCGGCGGGCGCGTGCGACAGGTCGTAGGTGACGTCGTGCGCGGCCGCGTTCTCGAGCGTCAGCGTGCGTGCGGCGGGGCCGGCTGCGCTCTCGCCGAGCGCGAGCTTGCCGGGGCTGATCACGGTCGTCGCGCGGATCGCCCGGTCGACGCGGATCACCCCCGCCCCCTGCCGGTGCGCTCCCTCGGGCACCTGCCCGCTCGGATCGCCGCTCCGCGGCGCGGGGACGGCGCTGTTCTGCAGGACGTCGCGCACGCGCGGCGCCGAGAGCTCCGGGCGCGCGTCGAGAAGCAGCGCGACGGCGCCCGCCACGTGCGGCGCCGCCATCGACGTGCCGCTGAGCGTGTCGTACGAGCCCTGCTCGACCGGGACCGTCGAGTAGATCGCGCCGCCGGGCGCGGCGAGGTCGGGCTTGAAGGAGAGCGCCGCGCTCAGGCCGTGCGAGCTGAAGCCGGAGATGAGGCCCGCCGTGCTGCTCTGCGCGGCCACGGCCCGATCGGTCCAGCTGTGGGTCAGCGGCCCCGCGTCGAGGCGCGCGCTCAGCAGCTCGCCGTCGGCCTGCGCGATCCCCACCACCGGGATCGAGATCGGGCCGCCCGCCGCGACCGACGGGTTCATCACCCCGCCGCGGTCGTTGTAGATCACGACGCCGGCCGCGCCCGCGGCCTGCGCGCGCGCGGCCTTCTCGTGGAAGGGGCAGCCGCCGCGCCGGACGAGCGCGATCTTGCCGGCGAGGCTGCCCGCGGGGAGCTCGTCGCACGCGTCGCGCGCGCTCGCGGGCGTCCCGGTGCGCGCGAGGGGTGCGCTCCCCGAGAGCGGCGGGGGCGGGCTCCCCTCCGCGCGCGTGTAGCCGATCGCCGCGTTGCCCGGCGCCACGGTGAACGACAGGCGGGTCACGCGGGTGCCGTCGATCGACGCTGCGCCGATGACGGCCTCGCCCACGCCGGGCGCGCCCGCGGCCCAGAGCCCCTTCTCGCCGCTGTTGCCGATCGACGCGACGACCACGACGCCCCGCGCGACGAGCGCGGTCGCCGCGGCCGCGGTCGGGTAGTCGGGCCACTGGAACGGTGTTCCGATGCTGATGTTGACGACGTGCATGCCGTCCTCGGCGGCCCGCTCCATCGCCTTGAGGATGATGTCGGCGCGCGATCCGCCGCGGCAGCCGAACACGCGGTAGGCGCCGAAGGTCACGCCCGGCGCCACGCCCTGCACGATCCCGTTCGCCCCGATGATGCCGGCGACGTGCGTGCCGTGGCCCAGGCAATCGTCGGGGTCGCCGTCGGGCGCCGGCGGCTTGCTCGCGTCGCTGGGGACGAAGTCGTCGCCGACGAAGTCGTGGCCGAACGCCACGCGGCAGCCCTGGCCGAAGCAGCCGCCGAGATCGGGGTGATGGTAGTCGACGCCGCTGTCGATCACGCCGACGCGGATGCCCTCGCCGGTCACGCCGAGGTCGCGGCGCACGAGGTCCGCGCCCGACATGTCGCTCGCGACGGCGAGGTCCGGATCGACCGCGGTCGCGGCGCGCGCGACGTCGAGCTCCACGGGCACGACGGGGTAGACGGCCTTGACCCCGGGCATCTCGGAGAGCGCGACGGAGCCCCCGCGCGCGACGCGAACGGAGAGGCCGTTCCAGAGCTCCTCGAACGAGAACCGGAGCGTGTACCGGAGCCCGCGCTCCACGGCCGCCCGCCGGAAGAGCGCCCGCTCCTCCTCGGCGAGGCCCTTCACGCGCGCGCGCCCGCCGCTCCTCGCGGCCGGCGCGCCCTCGAGCTCCACGAACCAGAGCTCCGTCGGCTCCTCGGGCGCGAACGTCGCCTCGCCCGCCGCCGCGCCGTCCGGAGGGGCGTTGTTCTGGCCCGCCCCCTCGACTCCAAGCTCTCCGCTGCACCCTGAAAGAGCGATGTGGAGGCAAGCCAGACCGAACCAGCGCACACCGTATTTCAGTAGCCCTGTTCCGCGCGTGCCGATCATTGAGTCAGCTATGTTCGATGGCGCGAATCGGTCAAGCGAGAGCGCGGCGAGAACGCCTCTGAGAGCGAGCCTCACCACGTCATCGTCGTAGACCCTGGAAGAGCGGCCGTTTCGGGTCAGCCCTCCTTTCGCGCCGGGCGTAGCGCCTCACGACATCATCGCCGCGGGCCCTGGAAGATTGGTTGTTTTGGGTCAGCCCTCCTTTCGCGTCGGGCATACAGAGATAAAATTTGTTCCCCCTGCCCCTCGCGTCCCTTGCGCCTTTGCGGTCCTCTCCCCATCTGCCGATTTTCTCTGGATTTTGACGTGATCGGTGTTCTAGGGTCGCGCGGCTCTCCGGCGCGGACGGCGCCAGGGCTCGGATGTGGAATGACGGTCCTCGCGCGCGCCCTGTTCTCCTTGCATCATCGCCTGGTCCACGTGCCGCGCGTGGGCCGCGTCGCGCGGGCGCTGGCCGCGCAGGTGGGCCGCGCGTCGTCGCTGCTCGACGTGGGCGCGGGCGACGGGACGGTCGCGCTCGAGGTCGCGCGCCGGGTGGGCGCGCAGCGCGTCGTCGGCGTCGACGTGAAGGCGCGCCCCGGCGCGGCGCTCCCGGTCGTCGCGTACGACGGCGAGCGCCTCCCCTTCCCCGACGGGTCGTTCGAGGCGGTGCTCCTCTCGGACGTGCTGCACCACTGCGCGCGCCCCGCCGCGCTGCTCGCGGAGGCGCTCCGGGTCGCCGCGCGCGTCGTCGCGCTCAAGGACCACTTCCGGTTCGGCCCGGTCTCGGACAAGGTCCTGCTCCTCATGGACCTCGTCGGCAACGCCGCGCCGGGCGTCGAGGTGCGCGGCACCTACTTCACGCCGGGCGAGCTCGTCGAGCTCGTGCGCGGCGCCGGCGGGCGCATCACCGGCCTCGAGTGGCCGCTCCGGATCCACGACATGCCGTTCCGCCTGGTGACGCAGGATCGGCTGCAGTTCGCGGCGCGGGTCGAGCGCCTGGCCGAGGGAGGCGGGCGATGACCGGGCTCAGGTCGTTCGTCGTCGGCGGCGCCGGGTTCATCGGGAGCCACCTCACCGATCGCCTCGTCGAGCGCGGCCCCGTGACCCTGTACGACAACCTCTCGGTCGGGCGCCGCGCGTTCGTGGCCTCGCACCTCGCCTCCGGGCGCGCGACGCTCGTCGAGGCGGACGCCCTCGACCTCGAGCGCCTCACCGAGGCCATGGCGGGCCACGACCTCGTCGTGCACCTCGCCGCGAACCCGGAGGCGCGCTGGGGGCTCGCGCGAACGCGGCTCGATCTCGAGCAGGGGACGATCGCGACGTACAACGTGCTCGAGGCGATGCGGCGCACGGGGGTGAGCCGGCTGATCTTCTCGTCCTCCGGGACGGTCTACGGCGACACCGCGCGGCGGTGCGCCGAGGGCGATCTCGGCGCCCTGCCGATCTCGCTCTACGGCGCGAGCAAGCTCGCGGGCGAGGCGCTCATCAGCGCCTATGTCGAGTGCTTCGGCCTCACCGCGTGGATCTACCGCTTCGGCAACGTGGTCGGCCCGCGCGGGACCCACGGCGCGGCGCTCGATTTCCTGAAGAAGCTCCGCGACCGCCGCACCGAGCTCGAGGTGCTCGGCGACGGGCGCCAGTCGAAGCCCTACCTCGACGTCCGCGACTGCGCGGAGGGGATCCTGTTCGGCTTCGATCGCGCCGGGGAGCGGCTCAACATCTTCAACCTCGCGCCCGAGGACGCGACGAGCGTCTCCCGCATCGCGGAGCTGTGCGTGGCGGCGTCGCCCTATCCCGACGCGGTGATCCGGTATCAGGGCGGCGAACGCGGGTGGCCCGGCGACGTGCCGCGATCGCGGATGGATCCGGGCAAGCTCGCCGCGCTGGGCTTCCGGGTGCGCCACACGAGCGACGAGGCCGTGCGCATGGCGGTGGAGGTGCTGGCGAGCGAGGTGTTCGGGGGCGAGCCGGCGGGGTGAGGGCCCGGGCGGCGGCGCGCCCGTGCGCGCCGCGGTGGTAGACTCCGCGCATGGCTGAGCTCACTCTGTACATCGGAAACAGGTCCTATTCCTCGTGGTCGCTCCGGCCCTGGCTCGCCCTGAAGCACGCCGGCGCCGCGTTCGACGAGGTGGTGATCCCGCTCCGGGCGCCGGGCGTCCGCACCCCGGAGATCCAGCGCCACTCGCCCTCGGGCAAGGTGCCGGCCCTGAAGCACGGGTCGCTCACGATCTGGGAGTCGCTCGCGATCGCCGAGTACGTGGCGGAGAGCTTCCCCGAGGCGAAGCTCTGGCCGGAGGCGCGCGACGCGCGCGCCGTCGCGCGGGCGGTGAGCGCCGAGATGGCGAGCAGCTTCGCCGCGCTCCGCACCGCGCTGCCGATGAACGTGCGGCGCAAGATCCAGGGCGTGGCGATCACCGAGGCCGCGTCGCAGGACATCGCGCGCGTCCAAGCGATCTGGAACGACTGCCGCTCTCGCTTCGGCCAGGGCGGCGAGTTCCTGTTCGGCCGCTTCAGCGTCGCGGACGCGATGTACGCGCCGGTCGCGACGCGCTTCGACACGTATGGGGTCGAGCTCGACGCGGTCTCTCAGCGCTACGTTGCGTCGATCCTGGCCCTCCCCGCGATGCAGGAGTGGATCGCGAAGGCCAGGGAGGAGCCGCACATCATCGAGGCGTACGAGGCGATCGGCGTCGTGGGCAAGTAGGGGCCGGCACGCCGCGGGCGCGACGGTGGCGATGTCGCGCAGGTTCCGCCGCCGCGTCGCGCGGTAACGGCTGCGGCCGGCGGCGAGAAGCGCTACTAGACGCGGCCATGCCGCACGAACTCGACCTGATCCTCACGCTCACGGGCGGGCTCACCGCCGCCCTCGCGTTTGGCTTCATCACCCAGCGGCTGAGGCTGTCGCCCATCGTGGGTTACCTGCTGGCCGGCATCCTCGTCGGCCCCTTCACGCCGGGGTTCGTCGCCCACAAGGGGCTCGCGGATCAGCTCGCCGAGATCGGGGTCATCCTGCTGATGTTCGGGGTCGGCCTGCAATTCCACGTCCGCGAGCTCCTCGCCGTGCGCAAGGTCGCCGTGCCGGGCGCCCTCATCCAGATCGCCGTCGCCACCGCGCTCGGGGGCCTCGTCGGCCGCGCCGCGGGCTGGTCGTGGGCCGCGTCGATCGTCTTCGGCATCGCCATCTCCGTGGCGAGCACCGTCGTGCTCACGCGCGTCCTCAGCGACAGCCACGTCCTGCACACCCCGGCCGGCCACCTCGCCATCGGCTGGCTCGTGCTCGAGGACGTCTTCACCGTGCTGGTGCTCGTGCTGCTCCCGGCCCTGCTCGGCGAGGACGCCGGCGCGGGCGCGACGGGGATCGCGTTGTCCGTGGGCATCGCGGTGCTCAAGCTCGCCGGGCTCGTGGCCTTCGTCTTCATCGTCGGGCAGCGCGTCATCCCCACGCTGCTCGGGTACGTGGCGAAGACCGGCTCGCGGGAGCTCTTCACGCTGACGGTGCTCGTCGTCGCGCTCGGCGTCGCCGTCGGCTCGGCGACGCTCTTCGGCTCGTCGATGGCGCTCGGCGCCTTCCTGGGCGGCCTCGTCGTCGGCCAGTCCGACTTCAGCTCGCGCGCCGCCTCGGAGGCGCTGCCGATGCGCGACGCGTTCGCCGTGCTGTTCTTCGTCTCGGTCGGCATGCTCCTCAACCCCGCGCAGCTCGCCATCGGCTGGCCGGTCGCCGCGGCGACGCTCGCCGTGGTGCTGATCGGCAAGCCGCTCGCCGCGCTCTTCGTCGTCGTGCTGCTCCGCCGCCCCCTCCAGACCGCCTTCGCCGTGGCCCTGTCGCTCGCGCAGATCGGGGAGTTCTCGTTCATCCTCGCGACGCTCGGCCGGCAGCTCGGCATCATGCCCGACGAGGCCTCGCAGGCGCTCGTCGTCGCGTCGATCGCGTCGATCACCTTGAACCCCCTGCTCTTCAGCCTCCGCGATCGCATGGCGCGATCGACGTCGGCGCTCCTCCTGCGCGGCGGCGCCGCCGCGCAGGCCGGCGCGGAGCCCGCGCCGGTGGACGAGAGCGCGCACCGCACGGTCGTCGTGGGCTACGGCCCGGTCGGGCGGACGCTGACCCGCCTGCTCCGGGAGAACGGCATCGAGCCCACGGTCGTCGAGCTGAACCTCGACACGGTGAAGCACCTGCAGAGCCAGGGCATCCGCGCGATCTACGGCGACGCGACGCAGCGGGAGATCCTCGAGCGCGCCGGGGTCGGGACGGCGGACAGCCTGCTGTTCACGTCGGCGGGTCCGTCCGGGGACGGGGTGATCGAGCAGGCGAAGGGCCTCAATCCCGGGCTGTTCGTCCTCGCCCGCGCCTTCTACATGCGCGAGGTGTCCGCGCTGAAGAAGGCGGGCGCGGACGTCGTCGTGACCGGCGAGGCCGAGGTCGCGTTCTCGATGACCGAGCGCCTCCTCGTGCGGCTCGGCGCGACGGCCGAGCAGGTGGAGCGCGAGCGCGAGCGCGTCCGGAGCGAGCTCTTCGGCACCAGCGCCCCGGAGCCCCAGCCCGCGGCGCCCGCGGGGTGATCCCGCGGCGGGGCGGCGGTCCGGCTCAGCGCGATTTGCCGAGCGAGGTCACGCCGCCGACGACCAGCGCGAGCCCGACGACCTGCTGCCACGCGAACGGCTCGCCCAGGATGACCCAGGAGAACGCGATCGTGAGCACCGGGCCGAGCGTCGAGAACGTCGCGGCCCGGCCCGCGCCGAGCCGCCGGATCGCCGCCGCGAGCAGGACGATGGGGAGCACCGTGCTGATCGTCGCCATCGCCGCCGCGTACCACCACACCGCGGCCGGGAGCTCCGCCAGCCGCGCGGGGCTCCCCGTCGCCGCGTAGTGCGCGAGCACCATCACGCACGAGGTCGCCCCGCAATACGCGGCGAGGCGCGTCGAGCCTACCCTGGAGGCGAGCTTGCCGACGCCGATGTAATAGAGCGCGTAGGTCACCGCGCTCGCGAACACCCACGCTCCGCCGACGGCGACGACCCGCGCGTCCCCGGTTTGCTCGAGATCGTGCCAGACGGCCGCCGCGAGGCCGAGGTAGCACACGGCGAGCGCTCCCCAGGCCTTGGCGCGCACCGGCTGCTTCAGCCACACCGCGCCGATCAGGAGCACGAGCGTCGGATACACGAACAGGATCAGGCGCTCGAGGCCGGTGCTGATGTACGTGAGCCCGATGAAGTCGAACAGGCTGGACAGGTAGTACCCGAGGAAGCCGACGAGCAGCACGCCGCCCCAGAGGCGGGGCGTCATGCGCTCGGCGGCCTCGCCGCGCTCCCTCCGGGCGAGCCACAGGAAGAACGGCAGCGCGATGCCCATCCGCAGCGCCAGCAGCGACACCGCGTCGATCGGGTGCGCGGCGTAGGCGAGCTTCACGAAGATCGCCTTCAGCGCGAACGTCGCCGCGGAGAGGACGGCGAACGTCCGGCCATCGTCGAGGAGGCCAGTCGGCAGCTCGCCGGTCAAGGTGTGTGCGCGCTCGGATTGGGACATGGAATCGCGTCTCTCGTCGTCACAGGCTCACAGGTCGACCCGCGGGAGACCTGGCATCGGCCGCCGCGCCGCCGCGCCGCCGCGGCCCCGCCCCGCGGGCGCGCTCCTCGAGCGGGAGACGAGCCAGCATTGCGCGTGGAAGTCCGCGTTTGCCATCGCACAGGACGGCTTCAGGGCGAGGCAGGCATTTTTCAGGTAGGGGACGATCTCCCGGCTGGGTAGCTGTCCGGGCCGCTGCGCGCGCGGATCGCGTCGGATCGGGCCGCGCTCCCCGGGGGCCTTGGGCTAAGCTCCCCGTTCCGATGACGTCTCCCGCTGGCCCAGGCACCGCCGCGCGCGTCCCGGGTGCGCTCCCCGCCCCCGGAGGGCCGCCCCCGCCGCGGCGGCGCGCGCCGCTCGCGCAGGAGCCCTCCGGCGTGCACGAGCTCGGCGCGTCGTTCCTGCAGATCGCCGCCACGGTGGGCGGCATGGCCGTGCTCGCGGGGCAGATCGCGGCGCGCGTGGCCACGCTCCGCGTCGACGGCGCCGAGTTCATGCGCAACCTCTACAGGATGGGCGTCAAGTCGATGCCCATCGTCGTCGTGACGGCGCTCTTCACCGGCGCGATCATGGTCATCCAGGCGGCGCCGCTGGTGGAGCGCTTCGGCGCGCACGGCCTGCTCGGCTGGGGCGCGGGCTTCGGCACGCTCCGCGAGATCGCCCCGCTGCTCACGGCGCTCATGATCAACGGCCGCGTCGGCGCCAACAACACCGCGGAGCTCGGCACCATGGTCGTCACCGAGCAGATCGACGCCCTCCGCGTCCTCGCGATCGACCCGGTGAGCTTCCTCATCGCCCCGCGCTTCCTCGCGATGGTGCTGACGCTGCTGCTCTCGGCGATCTTCGCCGACGCGCTCGCCCTGCTCGGCGCCGCGTTCACGGGCGACCTCCTGCTCGGCGTCGCCCCGGCGGTCTTCTACAACGGCCTCACGAGCGGGCTCCTCGGCATCGGCGACGTCATGAGCGGCCTCGTCAAGAGCGTCGTCTTCGGCGTCGTCCTCGCGCTCTCCAGCTGCCAGTATGGCCTCGGCGTGACCGGCGGCGCCCCCGGCGTCGGCCGCGCCGTCAACGCGACCGTCGTGGCCTCGGCCGCCGGCATCTTCATCCTCGACTACTTCGTCTCCTTCACGCTCGACTGATCGACGGCGCCGCGCATGCCCCCCTCCCACCCGAGCTTCCCGGACCGCGCGAGCGCTGGCCCCCTCACCGGCCCCCCCACCGGCCCCCCCTCGAGCGAGCTCCGGGACGTCGCGCCCGAGCTGTCCGGCGTCGCCGCGCTCGGCGGCGCCGCGCTGTCCCTCCTCGCGTCCGCGCGCGAGCTCTACTCGGTATTCGTAAGGACGCTTTACTACTGCGCGAAGGGCCGCCGCGAGCCGGGCGCCGTGCTCGTGCAGATGTACGAGATCGGCAACAAATCGCTGTTCTTCCTCACGGTCGTGATGGGCTTCATCGGGATGATCATGGTCTTTCAGGCCGGCCAGCAGGCCAAGCGGGTCATCCCGGATCTGACCATGCTCGGCGCGACCTACCTCGAGCTGCTCGTCCGCGATCTCGCCGCCTCGATCGGCGCGCTGATGCTCGCCACGCGCGTCGGCGCCGGCATCGCCGCCGAGATCGGCTCGATGGTGGTGACCGAGCAGGTCGACGCCCTGCGCATGTGCGCGGCCGATCCGATCGACTACCTCATCAAGCCGCGGTTCATCGCGAGCCTGCTCATGACGACGTGCCTCATCGTCTGGAGCGCCGCGGTCGCGTTCACCACGGGGATGGTCACCGCGTACAGCATGTTCGACGTGAGCCCCGAGACGTTCATCAACGTGAGCCTCGTCGACGCGGGCGACCTCGCCACCGGCCTCGCCAAGTGCGTGGCGTACGGCGCCGCGATCCCGGTGGTCTCCGGCCACTCCGGCCTCTCGACCTTCGGCGGCAGCGAGGGCGTGGGCTGGGCGACGACGCGGGCGGTCGTGAACTCCTCGCTCGCGGTCATCGTCCTCAACATGCTGATCTCGGCGGCCGCGTTCCTGATCTTCCGCTAGCCGAGCCGCGCAGCCGCGCCGCGTCGCGCCTCACTCGATCGGCCCCTCCGCGCTGCCGGTGATGAACTGCCGCACGATCGGGTCCTCGGAGCCCTGGAACACCGCTCGATCGCCGAGGAGGCGGACGAGCCCTTGATAGAGCATGACGATGCGGTCGGCGATGGTGAAGATGCTCACGAGATCGTGGCTCACGACGATGCTCGTCACGCCGAGCGTGTCGCTGAGCTCGCGGATCAGCTTGTCGACGCGCCGCGCGCTCACCGGGTCGAGGCTCGTGGTCGGCTCGTCGAAGAGCACGTAGCGCGGGTCGAGCGTGAGCGCGCGGGCGATGGCGACGCGCTTGCGCATCCCGTCGCCGAGCTCCGGCGGGAAGCGGTCGCCGAACTCGCGCATGTGCACCTGCTCGAGCCGCCGCCGCGCCTCCGCGAGCGCCTCCTTCGGCTTGAGCCCCTTGTGCTTGCGGAGCGGGAGCGCGACGTTCTCGGCGCACGTCATCGAGTCGAACAGCGTCGAGTGCTGGAACACCATCGCGCACTTCATCCGGACCGGGTACATCCGGGCCTCGTCGAAGCGGCTCACCTCCTCGCCGTCCAGCCAGATCTCCCCGCCGTCCGGGTAGAGCAGGCCCACGAGGTGCTTGATCAGCACGCTCTTCCCGACGCCCGACTGCCCGATGATGAAGAACACCTCGCCGTCCTCGACGTCGAACGAGACGTCCTTGAGGACCTCTTTGGGTCCAAAGGATTTTCTGACATTCCGGAACGAAATCATCGCGACCTGCGGGGTAATTGCGGTTGCGTCAGGGCAAAGGCAGCGCGGAGCGTCACGACGCGCGCCGGAAACAATGCGTCAGAGGCGAGCAGGGACGCGCGGCTGGATCCCGGCCTATTTCCCTCACCTTCTGCCGCAAGATCGGACAAGATGAAGCACCCATGGCAAGCCCCCGATCGATCGAGGTCAAAGTCGGGATCCTCATACTCACGGCGATCGGGCTCCTCGCCACGTTCATCCTCGTGATGGGCGGGGTCAACTTCCAGCCGAAGTACTCGATCTACGTCGAGTTCGACAACCCGGGCGGCCTCCAGACCGGGGCGCCGGTGAAGATCGCCGGGGTCGAGGTCGGCAAGCTCAGCGAGATCCACTTCCGCGGCGGCCAGGTCGGCAAGGACGGCCGCCGCGAGCCGCTCGTGCGCATCCTGCTGCGCATCGAGGAACGTTACCAGCAGAGCATCCACGACAACGCCACGTTCTACGTCACGACGCAGGGCGTGCTGGGCGAGCAGTTCCTCGCGATCGAGCCGGGCTCGACCGATCGGCCGGTGCTCCCGGCGAACGCGGTGGTCCGGGGGCTGGATCCGCCGCGCCTCGACATGCTCCTCGCCGAGGGCTACGAGCTCCTGCACGCGACCGTCACGGCGATGCGCGAGCACCGGGAGGAGGTCGGCGAGGCGTTCGACGGGCTCCGGAAGACGCTGAAGGGCACCGGCGACTTCATGCACCGGAACCAGGACCGGCTCGATCGCATCGCCGAGAACGTCGAGCAGATCAGCCTCGACGGCACCGATCTCGTGAAGGACGCCCGGCAGAAGTACGTGAACAACCCGCAGATCGACCGGATCCTCGCGAACGCGGATCAGGTGAGCAGCACGGCCGCGCGCGATCTGCCGCCGCTCATGGCGGACGCGCGCGAGACGCTCGCCAACGCGCGCCGGCTCTCCACCACGGTGGGCGGCGAGCCGGAGCAGGCGAAGATCAGGAAGACGCTCGACGACATCGCCGAGATCGCGGGCAGGGCGAGGTCGGCGACCGCCGACGCCCAGGAGGTCCTCGCCCACGTCAAGCGCGGCAAGGGGACGGTGGGCGCGCTGGTGATGGACGAGCAGCTGTTCGACGACCTCCAGGAGCTCGCCCGCGACCTCAAGCACAACCCCTGGAAGTTCTTCTGGCGCGAGTGAGCGCCCGCCGCGCCCTCTCGGAGGCGGCGGGCAAGTCCGCGAAAGCGCGGACGCCGGCCGGCCCGGGCGGTCAGGCCAGCTTGATCAGCGGGGCGCCTTCGGTGACCGCGGCCCCCTCGGTGACGAGGATCTCCTCGACCGTCCCCTCGTCCTCGGCCTCGACGGGCATCTCCATCTTCATGGACTCGAGGATGACGACGACGGTCCCCTCTTCGACCTTGTCGCCCGGCTTGACCTCGATCTTCCACACGGTACCGGTGATGTGCGCCTTGATGACGTTTGCCATGGGCGCGCGAACCTACCGGAGAGCCGCCGAGAATCCAACGGGACCGTGGCGCGCGGCGCCGCGACCTCGGGAGGCGCGGTGTCGGGCGTTCCCTGCTCGGGCGTGCCCGCAGCCCCTCTCTGGACGGTACAGGTCGCTCGGCGGCGCGGGTGCGCGCGGCGGCGCGGGTACACAGGTGCGCGGACAACGGACGTTGACGGCGTGGAAGCGTGGAAGGAACGGAGCGCTGCGATTTCCGCTGGTACCTGCCGTTCACCACGGCGATAATCTGGCCGGCGGCCCGCGGTTCCTCGACGTCGCGAGGGTCGCGGTGATCGCGAAGATTTGCGTGAAAGCCGCGCTGCGGGTCAGAATCGTCTTGCTCGGTGCCCTCACCCAGGGCGACCTGCAGGTTCTCCGCACCGCCCCTAGGTAGCCCAACCGCACGCGCTCGATCGAAGGAGCCACGAGGTCATGTCGGAACAGAAGGAAAGCTCGGTCCTGTTCTCGCTCAAGGAGCTGATGAACCTCGAGGAGGATCGCATCAAGACCGAAGAGGCCCAGAAGGCCGCCGCCGCCGCCGCCGCCGAGAAGGCGCGGGTCGAGGCGGAGCGCGCCGCGCGCGAGGCCGAGGAGCTGCGCATCCGCACCGAGGAGGAGCGCCGCCGCAACGAGGAGCGGCGCGCCCGCGAGGAGGCGGCGCGGCTCGAGGCGATCCGGCAGGCCGAGATCGAGAAGGCGCGCGTCGAGGCCGAGCAGAAGGCGCGGCTCGAGGCGATGGCGGCGCAGCAGCACCACGAGCGCTCCCTCGCGGCGCTGCAACAGGACGAGTCGAAGAAGAAGCTGCGCAAGCTCCTCATCGGCGGCGCCGTCGCCAGCGTGCTGGTCATCGGCGGCATCACCGTCGCTGCGGTCAAGTCGGCCCAGGAGAACGAGGCGCGCATCGCGGCCGAGGCCGCGCGCGCCCGCGAGCTCGAGGAGGCGAACAAGCGGCTCGAGGCGCAGATGAAGGAGTCCGAGTCCAAGATGTCGGGGCTCCGCGACCAGCTCGCGAGCGCGAAGGACGAGGCGACGCGCCTCGCCCTGCAGAAGCAGCTCGAGGCCGAGCAGCAGAAGCAGGAGCAGCTGCGCCGCGGCGGCGGCGGCGGTGGTGTGCGGCCGTCCGGCGGCCAGCCGGCGAGCGGCGGCAACAGCAAACCCTGCAACTGCGCCCCTGGCGATCCGCTCTGCAGCTGCTTCTGATCGGGGACGGGATCACCGCATGACGAACACCGGCTACGTCAGGCAGAGGACGAGCCTCGGCGGCAGCTCGCTCGACGAGGCCCGGCGCAGGCTCGTCTTTCCGCTCGACTTCGCGACGCTCGACGAGGCCCGGGCGGCGGCGACCCGCGTCGCCCCCTCGGTCGGCGTGCTCAAGGTCGGCCTGGAGCTGTTCGTCCGCGAGGGGCCGGCCGCGATCGAGATCGGCAGGTCGCTCGGCCTCGATGTCTTCCTCGATCTGAAGCTGCACGACATCCCCGAGACGGTGGCCCGCGCGGTGTCGAGCGCCGCCGCGCACGGCGTCCGCTACCTGACCGTGCACGCGGCCGGCGGCGCCGAGATGCTGCGGCGCGCGGCGCAGGAGGCGGCGCGCTCCCAGGATCTGATCCTCCTCGCCGTCACCGTGCTCACGTCGCTCGACGCGGGCGATCTGGCCGCGCAGGGCATCCAGGGGAGCGCGTCGGATCACGTGGTGCGGCTGGCGCAGCTCGCGCGCGGCGCCGGCATCCACGGGTTCGTCGCCTCGCCGCAGGAGGTGCCGGCGCTGCGGGAGGCGCTCGGGCGTGGCGAGCTCATCGTGACGCCGGGCATCCGCCTCGGCCCCGGGCAGGACGGCGCGCGCGCCGACGATCAGAAGCGCATCGCCACGCCGTCGGCCGCGATCTCGGCCGGCGCCGATCTCCTGGTGGTCGGCCGGCCGATCCGCGACGCGGCGGATCCGCTCGCCACCGCGCGCTCCATCGTCCAGGAGATCGCGCACACGCTCCACCCGCCGCGCTGACGTGAGCCGACTCGTCTACGGTCTCCAGCCCGTCCGGGAGGCGATCCGCGCGCACGGCGCCCGGATCGGCTGGGTCCTCGTCCAGCGCGACGGCGGCCCGAAGCTCGACGCGCTCGCGCGCTTCGCGGAGGGTCAGGGCATCCCGACCGAGCGCGCGCCCCGCGGCGAGCTCGATCGCCGCAGCGCCGGCGGCCGCCACCAGGGCGCCGTCGCGTCGGCGCCCGAGCTAGAGATCGTCGGGGTCGACGCGATCCCGGTCGTCGAGGAGGGCCAGCCCGGCGTCGGCACGATCACGGTGGCGCTCGACGGCGTGATGGACCCCCAGAATTTCGGCGCGGTGATCCGCAGCGCCGTCGCCCTCGGCGCGCGGGCGATCCTGTGGCCCGAGCACAGCTCGGCGCCGCTCACGCCGGCGACGTTCCGCGCGTCCGCCGGCGCGATCGAGCACGCGAGGCTCTGCCGTGTCCGCTCCTTGCCCGACGCGCTGGAGTCGCTCGCCGCCCGGGGTGTCGCCGCGATCGCGCTCGACGCGCAGGGCCCGGTCGAGCTCGGCGAGCTGCCCCTGACCGGCCCGGTCGCGATCGTCATCGGCGCCGAGGACAAGGGCACGCGCCGCTCGGTCCGCCGCGTCTGCCAGCACGTGGCCCGGCTGCCGATGACCGGCCCCATCTCCTCGCTGAACGCCTCGGTCGCCGGCGCGATCGCGCTCTACGAGGTCGTCCGGCAGCGCCGCGCACCCCGCGCGTAGCCCGAGACCGAAAGCGCTCGTCGCATCGCCTGCGCCCGTCGCGGCGCGCGCGCCTGCGCCCGTCGCGGCGCGCGCGCCTGCGCCCGTCGCGTCGCCTGCGCTCGTCGCGGCGCGCGCGCCTGCGCTCGTCGCGGCGCGCGCGCCTGCGCCCGTCGCGTCGCCTGCGCTCGTCGCGGCGCGCGCGCCTGCGCTCGTCGCGTCGCCCGCGCCTGCGCTCGTCGCGCCTCGCCCGCGCGCCGCCCGGCGGGCGCGCGGCGCGCGCGCCGCGTGATCGCACGGCCCGCACCGTAGGCCATTCCCAAGGGCTCCCCGGCACCTGGAGCGATCGATCGCCCGCAATGGGATGGGGCTCGGCGCAACGCGCGCTCCGAGGTCGTCCGGAAGCGCCGTAGGTCCATTCCTGATTTCAGGAAAATGAGCAACAAATTTCCATAGATACGAGGAACACTTGAAGCGGATTCGAGCAGGGGGCCCATCGCTGAACAGGCTCGCAGCAGGACGGCCGATTCAATCCATTCAATGGATCGACGAAAAGAATCCACACCCCCCTCAAAAAGACGAGTCGTTGCGCGAGGTTACCCCTGTGGACTCACCCTTTTCTGCGCGGGAATCCGGAATGGCTCGAGGGATGGTTCAAGAATCGACGGGCTCCCGGTAAGCGGCTGGATCGGCTCAGCTTCCGGCTGGAAGCGACCGGAGGCGGGAGAGCACGCGGGCGACGCGGAATGCGGCCTCGACCACGTCGGCGTCGGTCGTGTCCTCGCCGATCGAGAAGCGCACGGCGGAGGCCGCGCGGTCGGGGCCGAGCATCGCGGTGAGGACCGGGGACGGCTCGGCGGTCCCGGCGCTGCAGGCCGCGCCGCTGGACACGGCGACGCCCTCCAGGTCGAGCGCGGCGCAGAGCTCGTCGCCGCGCCAGCCGGGCCAGGAGAGGTTCACGACGTGGGGGGCGCGCGCGCCCTCCCCGTTGCGGACCGGCGAAGCGCCGGCGGCGCGCCCAACCTGGGTGAGCTCGGCCTCGAGGCGATCGCGGAGCGGGGCGAGCGCCGCGTACCGGGCGGGGGCGCCGAGCGCTCGACGGGCGGCGACGGCGAAGCCGGCTGCGGCCACCGGGTCCTGCGTCCCGGGCCGCAGCCCGCGCTCCTGGGCGCCGCCGAGCAGGACGGGCCGGAGCCGGACGCCGGGCCGCACCGCGAGGGCGCCGATCCCCTTCGGGCCGCGGATCTTGTGGGCCGCGACCGACACGAGATCCGCCCCGGCCCACGCCTCGGGCGGCAGGCGCCCCACCGCCTGGACGGCGTCCACGTGGAGCCGCGCCCCGCGGGCGTGGACGATCGCCGCGGCCTCGGCGACCGGCTGGACGATCCCGGTCTCGTGGTTGACCGCCTGGAGGCTGACGAGCCGCACGGGCGCGACCGCCGCCGCCCGGTCGATGGCCGCGGCGATCGCCTCCGGCGCGACCCGGCCGGACGGCGCGGGATCGACCCAGGCGACGTGCACACCGCGGCCGGCGAGCCCCTCCGCGGCGCGGGTCACCGACGGGTGCTCGATCCGCGAGACCACGAGCGCGCCGTGGAGCCGCCCGGCGGCCAGCCCCCCGGCCGCGCCCGCATCGGTCGCGCCTGCCGCGCCTGCCGCGCCTGCCGCGCCGGCCTCGTCGCCGAAGGCGTGCAGGAGCGCGAGGTTGTTGGCCTCGGTTCCGCCCGAGGTGAGGGTCACGTCGCGCGCGTCGAAGCCGGTGAGCCGGGCGACCGCCTCCCGCGCCTGCTCGATGAACGCGCGCGCCCGCCGCCCCGGCCCATGCACGCTCGCCGGGTTGGCCCAGGCCACCTCGGCGGCGGCCTGCATGGCCGCCAGGACCTCGGGGTGCGGCGGCGTCGTGGCGTTCCAGTCGAGGTAGATGACGCTGGACGCAGGGCGCATCAGGCCGACGAATCGATGGGCGGCGACGAGGGCGGGCCGAGCCGGCCCGGCGAGCTGCCGTCGTCCTGGAGGGGCGCCCGCCGGGCGACGGTCAGGTAGAACGCGGAGCCGGTGAGCGACTCGCCCTCGATGACCTCGTTGCTCGGCGAGACGACGCGCACGTCGCCGCCGAGCCCGCGGGCGGTGCGCCGCGCGATCGCGAGCCCGACGCCGACGCCGCCGTAGGCGCGCGTGGCCGAGCCGTCGACCTGGTAGAACGGCTCGAAGATGCGCGGCTGGCGGTCGGCCTTGACCCCGGGCCCCGTGTCCGCGACGCAGAGCTCGTAGTGCCCCGACTGGAGCACGCTGACCCGCACGCCCGCGGTGCCGCCGGCCGGCGTGAACTTCGCGGCGTTCTCGAACAGCTGGATCATCGCCCGCTGCAGCCGGCCCGCGTCGCCCCACGCGGGCAGCGGGCCGCGCGGGAGATCCTCGACGAGCTGGACCTTCCCCTCGGCGAAGCGGTCGGCCACCTGCGCGAGGGCGCGCCGCGTGGTGTCGAGGAAGTCGTACTCCGAGTGCATGAAGCGCATCCGGCCCGTCTCGATGCCGGTCACGTCGAGCAGGTTGTCGATGAGCGACCGGAGCCTGCGCACGCAGTCCTCCATCGCGAGCAGCGCCTTCTTCTGCGCCTTGTTGAGCGGGCCGAGCTCCTCGTCGGCGAGCAGCTTCACGTACCCGACGATCGGGGTCATCGGCGTCGCGAGCTCGTGCGAGATGTTGCGGTAGAACTCGGTGCGCGCGGCGTCGAGCTCGCGCAGCCGGGCGTTGGCGCGCGAGAGCTCGGCCACCTTCTGCTCGAGGTGGGCGACGATGCGCTGGCTCTGCTCGCGCAGCCGGAGCGGCCCCTGCGACGCGGGGAGCTCCTCGCGCGCGCCGCTCAGGTAGCGGGCGATGACGGCCGAGAAGGAGCGCGCGTCGATCGGCTTCTGGAGGAAGCCGTCGCAGCCGACCGCGAGGCTCGTGTCCCGGTCGCCCTCGGCGGTGATCGCCACGATCGGGACGCCGGCGAGCGACGCCTCGCCGCGCAGGCGCAGGGTGACCTCGAACCCGTCGAGGCCGGGGATGTTCAGATCGACGAGGACGAGATCCGGGCGGTGCGCGCAGGCGAGGCGCACCCCTTCGAGCCCGTCGGCGGCCTCGAGGACCTCGTAGCCTGCGCTCTGGAGCAGCTTGCGGACGAGCAGGCGGTTCGCGGGATCGTCCTCGATGTGAAGTATCTTCGACATGGGCTCTGCGTGCGGATAGTAGTCACGAACGGCGGGGTTCAGGCACGTTCTGCGCTACTTTCCACCGCATGACCAGGCGCGCCGGCGCGATCCGGGCCCGGTTCGTCCGCTTGGGGCGCTCGCTTGCAACGAGCTTGTTCCTTCGCGCTCGCTGAGCCCGGCGGCGGCCCTCGCGGAGCGCGTGCCAGGCGCGCGCCGAGCGGGTTGCCAGGCGCGCGCCGAGCGGGTTGACGAGCGGCGGCGCCCATCCAATACGGGGGGCCGCCATGCTCGGCCCCTTCAAGTTCGACCGCGCCGTCACGGCGGCGCGCTGCTCCTCGTCCCCCCGGTTCTCCCGATGACGACCACGCACCAGCAAGAGAGCGAGGCCGCCGACGCAGTCGTCGGCGGCGGAGAGGCCGAAAACCTCCCTCGGCCGGCAGCGCCTCCCGGCGCGGGCGCGCCGCGCGAGGGCGCCGGCGCCACGGCGCGGCCGCTGGCCGCGCGCCTCTCCTACGGGCTCGCGGCCCTCAGCGGCCTGTTCTACTTCCTCGGGTTTCCCGGGATGGACCTCTGGCCGATCTCGTTCTTCGGCCTCGTCCCGCTGATCGTGGCGCTGCGCGGGCAGACGCCGGGGCGCGCGGCGCTGCTCGGCTGGATCGCCGGCTTCGTCATGACGATGACCGGCTTCTACTGGCTGCTCGAGATGCTGCGGGTGTTCAGCGGATTCCCCACGATCCTCTGCGCGCTCTTCATGGCCATCCTCTGCGCCTACCAGGCCGGACGGATCGCCCTCTGCGGCTGGCTCTACGGGCGGGCCGAGGCGCGCGGGTGGCCTGGCGCCGTGGCGTTCGCGCTCGCGTTCGTGACGAGCGAGCTCGTGTATCCGCTGCTCTTCCCCTGGTACTACGGCGCCTCGGTCCACAACGCGCCGGTCATGGGCCAGGTCGCGGATCTCGGCGGGCCCTACCTCGTCGGACTGGTGCTGGTCGCCGCCAACCTCGCCATCGCCGAGCTGGTGACCTTCCGGCTCGATCGCGCGCCGCGCGCGGGCGCCGGCGCCGGCCGACGAACCGGCCGCCCGCTCCGCCGCGCGGTCGTCGCGGTGGGCGTCGCGGCCCCCGCCCTCGCGGCCGTGTACGGCGTGATCCGGATGCGCGCCGTGGACGCGGCCGCCGCCGCGGCCGAGCCGATCAAGATCGGGATCGTCCAGCCGAACCTCGCCCTCTTCGACCGGCGGAACGCGCTCAAGATCCACGTGGACCGCACCCGGGCGCTCGCGAAGCAGGGCGCGGGGCTCGTCGTGTGGAGCGAGGCCGGCGTGCCGCAGGCCTTCCGCGAGTCGTCGTACAAGAACGACGTCCAGCGGTCGCTCACGAGCCGCCTCGGCGTCCCCACCGTGGTCGGCACGGTCATCCACCGGCTCCCGGCCGATCGGAACGAGCGCGGCGTGAGCTTCAACACGGCGCTCATGGCCGGCGAGGGGGGCGAGATCCTCGGGCGCTACGACAAGCAGTACCTGCTCGCGTTCGGGGAGTACCTCCCGCTCGGCGAGACGGTCCCGTACCTCTACACGCTCTCGCCGAACTCGGGCCGCTTCAGCCCCGGCACGTCGCTCGCCCCGCTCGAGTGGGACGGCCACCAGCTCGCGACGATGATCTGCTACGAGGACATCCTCCCGCACTTCGTGAACAAGCTCGTCGCCGCGGGCGACCCCGACCTGCTCGTCAACCTCACGAACGACGCCTGGTTCGGCAACACGACGGAGCCGTGGATCCACCTCGCGCTCGCGAAGATGCGCTCCATCGAGCACCGCCGCTACCTCGTGCGCGCCACGAACAGCGGCGTCTCCGCGATCGTCGACCCGGTCGGCCGGGTCGTCGTGCACAGCGACACCTTCAAGGAGCAGTCGCTGCTCGGCGAGGCTCGGTTCATGCGCGCGCAGACCGTCTACGGGACGGTCAAGGACATCCCGTGGTACGTCGCCGCGGCCGTGAGCGCCGCGATGGCGCTGTTCACGCGGCCGGAGCGCTGGCGCCTCCGCGGCGCCGCGCGCTGAGCCTCACCGCCGCGCGCTGAGCCGCGCCGCGCGGGCGCACGCCCGCGGGCAGCGCGCCCGCGTCAGATCTTCATCGCCTTCTTGAAGCGCTTCGCGTCGGCGAACATGTCGACGTTCGTGAACACGTACGTCGCGTCGTCGTGCTTCGCGCCGCGCGCGATCTCGGCGAGCCGCTCGATCGCCGGGTCCTCGTAGCGCGACTTGTGCCCCGCCGGGCCGTGCAGGCGGTAGTAGGCCACCTTCAGCCGCGAGAGCCCCGCGGTCAGCGGATCGCGCGCGGCCAGGGCGCCGACCTCCTGGGTGAGCTCGTCGCTCTCGTCCGGATCCCACCCCGGGGGCGGCTCGAAGACGACGCGCTCGAAGCGCTTCTTCACGTTGACCAGGAAGTCGCGCAGGATCGCCTTGTTCGCGCGCGTCGGCGTGAACTCCGGGGGACCGACGAAGACGGCGCTCTTCGCCTCGAGCTCGTCCGCCACGGCCTCGATGCTCTTCAGCGCCGTCTCGATGACCTTGCCGTCCCGGAAGCCCTCCTGCCCGATCTCGCGCGGACCGAGCAGGGCGAAACGAAAGCCGACCGGAGCTTCGCGCCGCCAGCGCCGGATCGTTCCAGGTCCCGGAAGGGACACATGGGTCTCCTGCACCTCCACGAACATGAACTCGCGGAAATAGCGCGTCGCTGGGACGGGGAAACCGGCGCAGCCGACGGTAATCATCGCCCCCACCCTAGCCCACGCGCGCGCCGGCGAGAAGCCGGACCGATGGATTTCTCGATCGGCCCCGCCTGGCCCTCCTCCGGGAGCCCGCGCCGCGGGGCCGCGGGGGGCCCGCTCACTCCTCGCCCTCACGCTCGGGCGCGGCGGCGGGCTGGGCGCAGGGCCGCGCTCCGTCCGCTCCGCCGGCCACGGCGCGCTCGAACGGCAGCGCCAGCGCGGCGGCGCCGCCGGCCGCGCGATCGAGCTTCCGCCGCAGCCGGGCTCGGCGGCGCGCCTGCGCGGGCTCGGGCTCGGCGGTGCCCTGGTCGGCCAGGTCGAGGGCGCGGGCGAAGGCGCGCACGTGGTGCTCGTAGAGCTTCGCCAGCTCGAGGCGCACCGCGGGGTCGTCGATCTCGGCGGCGAGCGCCTCGTAGTCCGAGAGCGCCCGCGCCTTGTCCCCGCGCGCCTTCGCGATGTCGCCGCGCGCGCGGCGCGCCGCCGCGCCGCCGCCGCGCTCGACGGCCGCGTCCGCGAGCTCCGCCGCGCGCTCGAGCGCGCCCGCCCTCCGCAGCGTGGCCGCCACGCCGGCGAGATCGCCGGCGGCGAGGCTGCCGAGCGGCTCGCCGTAGAGGCCGACCAGCGCGACCATCGCGAGCACGTCGGCCGCGTTGTGCTCGACGACGCCGAGCAGCGCCTCCTCGTCGCCGGTGCGCAGGAAGTGGGCGTAGCACGCGACGATCTCGCCGCCGGGCACGTCCCCGACGCGCACCCGGCCGAGCACGTCGTGCTCCAGGGCGATCAGCGTGCGCGTCTTCAGCCGGGCCTTGTGGATGCGGCGGGCGACGTGGACGAGGTCGAGGTGCGGCAGCTCCGGCGGCGGCGGCAGGCGGTTCATCACGTAACGCGTGCGCAGGAGCGGCATGTCGAACGCCTTGCCGTTGTACGTGATGATCATCGAGGCGCCTTCGAGGCGCTCGGCGAGGCGGCGCAGGATCGGCTCCTCCTCGCCGAGGCGGCGCAGGAGGAGCTGCTCCATGACGAAGCCGTCGGACGAGGGCTCGCCGAGCGGCCCCGCGCTCGCCGCCCCGGGGTCGAACCAGGCGAGTCCGATCAGGAACGGCACGGTGCCCGTGCCGCCGGCGAGGCCCGTGGTCTCGGTGTCGAGGAACAGCGCCCTCCGCACGTCGCAGCCGGCGAGCGCGGGGTCGAGCGCGAGCAGCGCGAGCATCGCCGGGTCGGCGTCGCGCGCGGCGACGAGCGGCGCGCGGCCGACGCGGGCCGCCGCGAGCGAGCGGGTGCGGCTCACGTAGAGCGGCCCGCCGGGCGTCTGCTCGACATGGAACGGGAGCTCGCCGCGCGCCGGATCGGCCCGCGGCGTCGGCGGCGCGCCCCGGGCGACGATGCGGGAGATGCGGTCGCGCAGCTCGTCGAGCGACGGCCGAGCGCCGCCCCCCGCGGGCGCGCCTGGCGCCGCCGGCCGCGGCCGCGCCGCCTCGGCCGAGACCTCGCCGGCAGCGGCCGGGACCGCGCCGACGGCGTCTGCCTCGCCAGGGACCGGCGGCGCGGGCGGAGGGGCGGATGCGCGGTCGTCCTCCGCGGCGGGATCGCGGGCGAGCGGCGCCGGCGCGGGGGCGAGCGGCGCGCTGCCCCGCCGCTCCGCCGGGAGCGGCCTGAGCCGCGCGAGCTTCGACTTGAACGACGTCATCGGCCGGCCGCGAGACTTCCACGCCGGGCACTGCGCATCAAGTCAGTGGTCCGGCGCGGCCGAGCTTCGCCCGGATCGCGGCGAGCACCTCGTCGGCCTGGCGCTCGGTCGCGGCGCGATCGCCGGCGTTGTCGATGACGTGGTCGGCGACCGCGACCTTGCTGGCGAGCGGGAGCTGCGCGGCGAGCCGGGCGCGCACCTGCTCCTCGGTCGCGCCGTCGCGCGCCATCGCGCGCGCGATCTGGACGGCCTCGGGCACCGCGACGACCACGAGCGGGCGGAACGCGTCGGCGACCCCGTTCTCGACGAGGAGCGCCGCCTCGTAGCACGCGAGCGGCTCGCCCCGCGCCTCGAGCGCGGCGGCGCGCTCCAGGAGGAGCGCCCCGATGCGCGGGTGCACGATCGCGTTCAGCCGCCGGCGCTTGTCCGGATCGTCGAAGACGATCGCGGCGACGCGCGCGCGATCGAGCGAGCCGTCCGGCGAGAGCACCTCCGGACCGAAGGCGCGGACCACCTCGGCGAGCCCGTCGGTCCCCTTCGCGACCACGTCGCGGGCGAGCGCGTCGGCGTCGATCACCGGGAGCCCCTGCGCGCGAAACCGCGCCGCCACCGTGCTCTTGCCGGATCCGAGGCCGCCGGTGAGCCCGAACAGGACGAGCCCCATCGCCGCTTCACCCCCCGCCGGGAGCGATCCGCGCTCCCACACCGCCATCCCACCCCGACACACCGCCGCAACGCATCGCGTCAGCACCGGCTTTCGCCGGCCGGTGGCCGGAATTTTTCCGCTGGAGAGCGACAGATCGCCGCGACGCCGGGGAAATGGTGGCGGCGCCGGCGCCGAGACCCGGCCGGGAGCGCCTGCTCTCCTCGTGACCACCCATGACCCGACCTTACCCCAGCGGGGGGCGTGGCCGTCGAGTTTCCGCGCCGTCGGCGCTTAAGAAGTCCGCTTCTCCGGGAATGCAACTACCATAACGGGGTGGTGGCAAAGATCGATGACCGGCCGGAGTCGAGCCTGCACGCCGCGTTCGATCGCTCGGACGCGCACCGCGGCTCGCCGGACAAACAGCTTGCTGCGTGGCTGTCCGAGGTCGACGTCGGCCTGATCGAGGTCGACGCCGAGCAGCGCATCGTGCGCTGCAACGGCGCGGCGGAGCGGCTGACCGGCTGGTCGATCGTCGAGGCGCGCGGCGCGCTGCTCGATCGCGTGCTCCGGCTGATCCCGGCGGCGGGCACGACGAGCGGAGATCCCGACATCGACGTCGGAGAGATGAACGAGCTGTTCGACGAGGGCGCGCCCGCGAAGCCCTCTCCGCCGCCGCCCGGGCTCACGCCGCGGCGCGAGCCCGTGGTGCCGCTCTCGCCGGTGATCATCGACGAGGGCGCGCTGCGCACGCCGGGCGCGCCGCTCGCCGCGCCCGAGGCGGCCGCGGCGAGCCGGCCGCCGGCGCGGTACACCGCGCTGCTCGAGCGCCGCGACGGCTCCGTGATCCCGATCCTCCACACGATCGGCACCGTCGCCGCGCGGCCCGCGCGCGAGGGCCACCGCGACTCGAAGCCGCCGCCGCCGCCCGGGCAGATCATCCTGTTCCGCGAGCTCGGCGCGCCGGGGCCCCTGCCGATCCACCCGGCCAAGCCCCGCTACGACGCGCTCACGCGCCTCCTCGATCGGTACGCGATCATCGATCGCATCGAGGAGGCGCTGAACGACTGCCGGAAGACCGGCACGCCGTACGCGCTCTGTTACATCGACCTGGATCGCTTCCGGCTCGTCAACGCGACGTGCGGCCACGAGGCGGGGGACGATCTGCTCCAGTGGGTCGCGACGCGCGTGCACGAGATCGTCGGGCCGAAGGACGCGGCCGGGCGGATCGGCGGCGACGAGTTCGTCCTCTTGCTCGCGGACAAGAGCGAGCGCGAGGCGGAGCGCATCGCGCGCGATCTGCAGATCTGCCTGCTCGAGTTCCGGTTCGGGTGGGCGGAGAAGACGTTCTCGATCGGCGCGAGCATCGGGCTCGTGGTGCTGACGCCGCACTTCGAGCGCGCGGTCGACGTGCTCGGCGCCGCCGATCACGCGTGCCGGATCGCGAAGGAGAACGGGCGCGGGCGGCTGCAGGTCTACCTCGACGACCAGCAGATGACGACGAGCCGGCGCTCGATGCAGTGGGTCGCGAGCCTGCAGCGCCACCTCGCCGAGGGGCGGCTCCGGCTCTACTCGCAGGGCATCCACCCGCTCGTGAAGCCGGGCGCGCCCCACACCCCGCGCGGCGCGCACTTCGAGGTGCTCGTGCGGCAGCTCGGCGAGGACGGCCGGTTCTACTCGCCGGTCGGCATCATCCAGGCGGCGGAGCAGAGCGGCCTCATCCACGTCATCGATCGCTACGTCGCGCGGCAGGCGTTCCGGCTGATCGGCGCGCTGCCGCAGCACGCGCTGCGGCGCCTCGACACGTGCTCGATCAACCTGTCGGGCGTGTCGCTCCTGCGCGAGGGCCTGCTCGACTTCCTGGTCGAGCAGCTGCACCGGGCGCAGGTGCCGCCGAGCAAGATCTGCTTCGAGATCACCGAGACGGCGGCGCTCGCCAACCTCGGCGAGGTGCTGTGGTTCATGCAGGAGCTCGGCGCCATGGGGTGCCGGTTCGCGATCGACGACTTCGGCAGCGGGCACGCGTCGTACGGCTACCTGGAGAGCCTGCCGGTCGACTACGTGAAGATCGACGGCATGTTCGTGCGCGACCTGCAGGACAACACGCTCCACCGCGCGATCGTGGAGTCGGTGCACCGCATCGGCGACACGCTCGGCATCAAGACCGTCGCCGAGCAGGTGGAGAACCAGGAGATCGCCGATCTGCTCACGTCGATGGGCATCCACTACGCGCAGGGGTGGCACTTCGACAAGCCGCAGCCGCTCGTCGACCTCTGCGCGTCGCTGCGCGCCCAGGGCGACCCGAGCGATCCCGACCCGACCGGCGGCGCGCCGCAGGGCCGCTGACCGCGCGCGCCGACGACCGACGCGCGCGCGTCGAGGCCCGCCGCGGGCGCCCCGGCGGGCCCCGCCGGCCGCGCGACGACGTCAGCCGAGCACGGCCGACGACGTCGCAAGGGTGACGCCGGCGGCCCGCATCTCGGCGAGCGCGGCGGCGACGCCCGCCTCGGTGATGCCGGCGACGGCGTCGGTCAGGACCGTCGTGCGGTAGCCGCGCTGGGCGAGGCCGAGGGCGGCGGCGCGGACGCAGTAGTCGGTCGCGACGCCGTAGACGACGAGCTCCGGCGCGCCGCCGAGCGCCGCGGCGAGGTCGCGCAGGAAGCCCTCGGCGAGGGGGTTCGCGAACAGGCTGTAGACCTCCTTCTCGAAGTAGACCGCGTGGGTCTTGCCCGTCGCGAGCTCGCGCACCGCGGCGTCGATCGGCGCCTCTTCGACGTTCGGCACGTTCGGCAGGAAGCGGAAGCGCGGCGGCAGCGTCCCCTCGACCTTGAGCCAGCCCGGCGTCCCCTTCACGCAGTGGTCGGGGAAGCCCGGCTTTTCGCCCTCGGGCGCCGGGGTGTCGTTCGACCCGAACTCCCACGCGTCCCACGCGTGCGAGTCGACCGAGCCGACGATCGGGATCCCGCGCGCGACGGCGTGCTCGGTGAGCCGCCGGAACAGCGCGTTCGGCGAGCCCTTCACGTAGAGCGCGCCGTTCTCGTCGCAGAAGTCGCGCTGCACGTCGACGTCGACGAACACCCTCGGGTGCGGAGATTGCCGGGTCGGATCGCTGCTCGCCATGTCCTCTCTCCTCTCGCGTTCCCCTCGAAGGCGCGCGCCGCCCCGCGGCCTCGCCGCGCGGCGCCCCGCTGGCCCTCGCTACCCTGCGCCGGCGACGACGCGGGCGCGCACCGCCTCGACGAGGGCGCCGAGCCGCGACGACACCTCGGCCGCGAAGGGCGCGCCCGGCGCGGGCTCGTCGTCGATGCGCCGCAGCGCGTCCGGCAGCCCGGCGATCTCGGCGCGCACCCGCGCCCGGACGGCGTCGAGCCCCTCGGGCGGCGCGACGCGGGCGCCGCGCTTCATCAGGGGGGCGAGCAGCGGCTCGGCCCCGGGGCCGACGGGCTCGCCGTCGAGCGCGATCACGTCGCGGGCGAGCTTGCCGGCCGGATCGCGGAAGCGGTGCACCTGGTGCGCGCCGGGCAGCGTCGCCTTCCCTTCCGAGAACTTCGCGATGGGCGTGCGCTCGCCGCCGGCGCCCGCCTCGGCGCCGCCGATCTCCACGAGCTTGTAGACGCCGCCCAGCGAGGGCGCGTCGATCGACGTCACGAGGTCCGTCCCGACGCCGTAGAGGTCGATGGGCGCCCCGGCGCGCCGGAGCTCGGCGATGCGGTGCTCGTTGAGATCGCCCGAGGCCACGATCTTCGCCGACGCGCACCCGGCGTCGTCGAGGATCTTCCGCACGGCCACGCTGAGCGCGGCGAGGTCGCCGGAGTCGATGCGCACCCCCTTCAGCTTGTCGCGCGCGACCGCGGCGGCGCGCGCGGCGCCGACGAGCGTGTCGTACGTGTCGATGAGCAGGATCGCCGCGCTCGGGAAGACGGCGACGTAGCCCTCGAACGCGGCCTCCTCGGTCGGGTGGGCCATGGTCCACATGTGCGCGGCCGTCCCGAGCACCGGGATGCCGAAGCGCATTCCGGCCTCGACGTTCGAGGTGCCGACGCAACCGACCGCGTACGCGGCCCGCGCCGCGTCGACCGCCGCCTCCGGGTGGGCCCTCCGGGTGCCGAACTCCATGACCCCCGCGTCGCCGGCGGCCAGCACGATGCGCGCGGCCTTCGACGCGATCGCGGTGGCGTGGTTGACGGCGGACAGCGCGAACGTCTCGATGAGCTGCGCCTCGATGATCGGCGCGGTGACGCGCAGGAGCGGCTCGTTCGGGAAGAACACGGTCCCCTCGGGGACGGCCCAGACGTCGCCGTGGAAGCGGAAGTCGCGCAGGTAGCTGCAGAACGCCGGCGTCATCGCGTCCGCGAGGGCGGGGAGCCCGCGCAGGTAGGCGATCTGCTCGTCGGTGAAGCGGAGCCCTTCGAGGTAGCGCACGACGCGCTCGATGCCCATCGCGACGAGGAAGCGCCGGTGCCTGGGCAGCCGCCGCACGAAGAGCTCGCACGTCGCGACGCGCGAGGCCATGCCGCGGTGGAAGTACCCCGCGGCCATCGTCAGCTGGTAGAGGTCGGTGTGCAGCGCGTCCACCGCTCATGGCTAAAGACGCTGGACGGAAGGGTCAACCTGAAGATCGCGCCGCGGACGTATCGGTCGCTTCACGCCGCGCCAGGCAGTCCGGCGCGCGGGCCGTGCGGGCCGCGCCCCCAGGGCGGCCGCGGCTGGTCTAAGCTCCGCGGCCGTGGCAGCGAAGATCCTGGACGGCAAGGCGATCGCTCAGAAGGTCCGCGACGAGGTGCGCGAGGGGGTGGCGCGCTTCGCGGCCGCCCACGGCCGGCCCCCCGGCCTCGACGTGGTGCTCGTCGGCGAGGACCCGGCCAGCGTGAGCTACACGCGGAGCAAGGAGCGGATGTCGAACGAGGTCGGCATGCGCGGCCGGCTCCACGCGCTCCCCGCCGATACGACCGAGGCGGAGCTGCTCGCGCGCATCGCGGAGCTCAACGCGGACGACACGGTCGACGGGATCCTCGTCCAGCTGCCGCTGCCGCGGCACCTCCGCGAGCACGCCGCGCTCGACGCCGTCGATCCCGCGAAGGACGTCGACGGCCTCCACCCGATGAACGCGGGCCTGCTCGCGCTGGGGCGACCCGGCGGGCTCGCGCCGGCCACGCCGGCCGGGTGCATGCGCCTGCTCGCCGAGGCGGGCGTCCAGCTCGCCGGCGCCCGCGCGGTCGTGGTCGGCCCGAGCGACCTCGTGGGCAGGCCGATGGCGCTGCTGCTGCTCGCGCAGGGCGCGACGGTCGCGATCGCCCACGCCGACACGCGCGACCTGCCGGCGCTCTGCCGCGAGGCCGACGTCGTCGTCGCCGACGTCGGCAAGGCGAAGCTCATCCGGGGCGACTGGATCAAGGAGGGCGCCGCGGTGATCGACGCCGGCACGAACCGCGACGACGCGGGCAAGCTCGTGGGCGACGTCGATTTCGAGGCCGCCAGGGAGCGCGCCGGCTGGATCACGCCGGTGCCGGGCGGCGTCGGCCCCATGACGATCGCCTCGCTGCTGGAGACGACGCTGCGCGCGGCGGAAGCGCGGGTCGCGAAGCGGTAGCCGTGGCCGCGCCGGGCTGGGTCGCGGCGATCGGGCGGGCGGCGGCGGCCGCGGGGCTCGCCGCGCTCGCCGGCTGCGGCGACGCCGCGGAGGCCGGCGGCGCGCCGCGCGCGTCCAGCGCCGCGGGCGCGGGCGCGGGTGGGCACGGCGGCGGCGCGAGCGGGACCTCGGTCGAGGCGATCCTCGACGAGTTGCGGGGAGACCGCGACGCGGCGCTGCTCTCGCACGCGGCGCGGACCGGCTGGCCCGTCCCGGTGGAGGGCGGGTATCTCTTCGTCTCGACGAGCGCGAGCCTGCGCCTGCTCGCGGGCGATCACGACGGGTGGACCGGCGCCGAGATGACGAGCGACGCCGGCTTCCACTGGATCGTGCTGAACGTGCCCGCGGGCGCTCGCTACAAGCTCACGGACCGCGCCGCGTGGGCGGCCGATCCCTGGTCGCGCGCGATCACCTACGACGCGTTCGGCGAGATGAGCCTCGTCGCGCCCAGCGCGGCGCACCTCGAGCGCCACTTCGGCGTGGGCGACGCGGCGATGGAGCCGCGCACCGTGCGCGCGTGGGTTCCGGAGGGGGACGTGGAGCGCGTCCTCTACGTTCACGACGGCCAGAACCTCTTCGATCCAGCGGGCCCGGCGGGCGGCTGGCACCTGCAGGATCACGCGCCGCCCGGGGTGCTCGTCGTCGGCATCGACAGCACCGCGGCGCGCCTCTCCGAGTACACCCACGTCACGGATCGCATCGAGGACGGCGGCGCGCTGATCGGCGGGAGGGGCGACGCGTACGCGGACTTCGTGCGCGACACGGTCCGGCCCCTGATCCGGGCGCGCTACGGCGAGCCGGGTCCGGTCGGGATCATGGGCTCGTCGCTCGGGGGGCTCATCAGCTTCCACGCCGCCGACCGCCACCGGGGCGAGTACGCGTTCGCCGCGAGCCTGTCCGGCACCATGGGCTGGGGCAGCGTCGGGGCGGGCGTGCGCCACGAGACGATGATCGAGCGGTACGCGGCGCACGCCGAGCCGGCGGCGGCGCTCTACCTGGACTCGGGCGGCGGCGGGGACTGCGTGGACGACGACGGCGACGGCATCGAGGACGACGACCCGGCGGCGACCGACAACTACTGCGAGAACCGCCAGCTGCGCGGCGCGCTCGCGGGGGCGCGGTCGCCGTACGTGGAGGGCGAGAGCGTGTTCTACGCATGGCACCCGGGGGCCGAGCACGACGAGGCGGCGTGGGCCGCGCGCGTGGCCGAGCCGCTCCGGATCTTCGAGGCGCTGTGACGCGGGATCTCGATCCGGCGCCGGAGCCCCGCGGGCCCGCCGTGGTCCTCTCGCCTGCCGGGAGCGCCGCGGCGTTCGTGGCGCGCGAGACCGCCGTGGCGAGCCCGCCGCTCGTGCCCGAGGTGAAGCTCCACCTCGCGACCGAGGTCACGCCGCTCTGGCACGCGACCGAGGCGGCGCTCGCGCGCGCGGGCGTGCCGCCGCCGTACTGGGCGTTCGCGTGGGCCGGCGGGCAGGCGCTCGCGCGGTACCTGCTCGACCGCCCCGCCGCGGTCGCGGGCAAGCGCGTGCTCGACCTCGCCTCCGGCGGCGGCATCGTCGCGATCGCCGCGGTCCTCGCCGGCGCCGCGCGCGTGAGCGCCGCCGACATCGACCCGTTCGCCGCGGCCGCGATCGCGCTGAACGCGGCCCTGAACGGCGTCGCCGTCGACGTGATCGCGGAGGATCTCACGGCGAGCGCCGCCCGCGGCGCGTGGGACGTCATCGTGGCGGGCGACATCTTCTACGAGCGCGCCATGGTCGACCGGATGCTCCCCTGGCTGCGGCGGCAGGCCGCGGGGGCGGCGGACGTGCTCGTCGGCGATCCGGGGCGCGCCTACTGCCCCGCGGAAGGCGTCGAGGAGCTCGCGCGTTGCCTCGTCGCGACGTCGCTCGATCTCGAGGGGCGCGAGGCGCGCGAGGCGCGGGTGCTGCGGCTGCTCCCGCTCCCCGGGGGCGCCGAGGTGGATTCAACCCACGATGGAGACTAGGGCCTCATCATGAGTCGATTGGCGATGATCTTCGCGGGCGTCCTGCTCGCCGCCGGCTGCGGGCGCGGCGCCACGGCGCCTGCCTCCTCCTCGTCGAGCGCAGCTGCGGCGAGTGGCGGCGAGCGCGGCGCTCCGCCGCCCGCGGCCAGCGCCCCGGCGACCGCCCAGCCCGCGCCGCAGACGGCGGCCCCCGACGCGGCGGCGGACGCCGAGCACCAGAGCGCCGCCCCGGAGGCGTCAGGCGACCCTCGGATCGATGAAATCCGGAAGAAGTACGCGGAGATCCAGGCGGACAAAGGCCTGCAGACGAGCGATCTTCGCATGGACTGCCCGAGCAGCGAGGGGAGCGCCGAGGTCCGGCTACACCAGAAGAACGGCGCGGTCTCCAAGGCCGTGCTGAAGGACATCGCCGCGGGAGACGCCGGGTCCACCTACCAGTTCTATTATGATGGCGGCCGGCTCATCTTCGCCCTGAACGACGCCTTTCCCTTCGGCGAGCCCCCGAAGACGCTCCTCGTGCAGCGCCGGTACTACTACCACCAGGGCAGCCCGATCCTCTGCACGAGGAAGAGCGCCGAGGGACCCTCCGACAAGGTCGAATCGGCGCTGCACCAGGCGCCGAACGAGCCGGTCGACTGCTCCTTCGCGCCCAAGGTGGAGCGGCTGGCTTCGATGGTGTCGAAGGGCGCGGCGGGGATGGACGAGCTGAAGAAGCAGCTCTGCCCGCGGCCGCCCCGGTAGACCGGCCAGCAGGCGCGGCCCGGGTCCTCACGGATCGCGAGCGCCCTGCGCCGGGATCACGCCATCCGCGTGCACCTCAAGGAGCGACCCCGGCCGCGCCGAGCCGCCCCTCGCTCAGCCAGCGCGGCCGATCGCCGAGCGCCGACGCGAGCGCCGGATCGTTCGTCGTGAGCAGGGTCGCCTTCCCCCCGGCGCGGCGCTCCGCGATGAGGTCCAGCACCACGCGCGCGCCGCCTTCATCGAGCCCGTTCGTCGGCTCGTCGAGCACGAGCAGCCACGGGTCGCCCACGAGCGCGGCGAGCAGGAGCGCGCGCTTGCGCTGCCCGAACGAGAGCCCGGAGAGCCGCTGACGAAAGAACGAGCCCGCGCCGACGCGCTCGACCCACGCGCGATCGAGCGGCGGCGCCTGCTTGAGCGCCGCCACGAGGGCGACGAGCTCGCAGACCTGCAGGTCGGGCAGCGCCTCGGTGGCGTCGGGCGCGTAGCCGAGCCGGCGCCGCGCCGCGACGCCGCCGCCGTGGATGGGATCGCCGCCGAGGACGACGGCGCCGCGATCGGGCTCCAGCAGCCCGGCGACGATCCGCAGCAAGGTCGATTTGCCGGCGCCGTTGCCGCCCATCACCACGACCACGTCCGAGGGCCCGCAGCGGAGGTCGACGCCCGACAGCACGTCCCTGCCCGCGAGCCGCTTGTGGATCCCCGTCGCTTCCAGCATCACCCCGCCCTCCTCTCCCCTGCCCTGGCGCCGCGCGGCGCGGGCCAGCGCGCGCCGGCGGGCCCCGCGAGCAGCGCGGCCGCAGGGGCCCAGGCCGCGAGCGCGATCTCGTCCAGCATCCACGCGGCCACGGTCGCCGCGATGACGGCGGCGAGCACCGAGAGGAGCACCCGGCTGCTGTCGCGGCCGTCCTGCCGCACGGACCAGCGCACGCAGCCGAGCGCGACCCCGGACAGGAGCAGCCCCGCGAGGCCCGCGCCGCCGAGCAGGCGCAGCGCCGCGAGGGGCGCCGCGCGGGTGAGCGCGGCGACCGCCGCCCCGTGCGCGAGCCCGAGGGCGACGAGCGGCGCGGCGACCGCGGCGGCGGCGGCGGCCGCGCGGAGCGGGGCCGACGCGCCGCAGGCGTCGAGGAGCCACGCGATCCGCCGCTCCTCGCGCAGCACCGGGCCGGAGAAGCCGGCGCCCGCGCAGAGCGCGAACGGCGCGAGCGCGACGAGCGACGCGCCGGCGAGCGACGCGTCCTCGAGCGGCTCGCTGCTCCGCGCCCACGCCGCCGCGGCGAGCGCGCCGAGCAGCGTGAGCGCCGCGCCGCGCAGGAGCACCGCGCGATGGCCGCGCAGGAGCGCCGCCAGGTAAGCGAGCGAGAGCGCGAGGGGCGCGCCGCCGCGGACGGGCGCGGTCCGCGGGAGGAGCGGGAGCTCGCGGCCGGGCGGGACCTCCGGGGCGCGGACGACGGCCGCGCGGAGCCCGAGGGCGAGCGCGGGCGCGGCGCACGCGAGCAGGAGCGGCGCCGGCGCCCCGAGCAGGATCGCGATGGCGAGCAGCGAGAGCGCCGCGAGCTCGCGGCCGCCGCGCGGCCGCGCGACGAGCATGCCGTGCGCCGCGAGCGCGGCGGCGCAGGCGGCGCAGCCGGCGAGCGGGCCGGCGCCGAACGCCCAGAGCAGCGCGAAGGGGAGCTCGGCGACCACGAGGAGCAGCGCGTGCGCGGCGAGCAGCTGGGGGCGCGGGACCGGCAGCGCGCGGAGGAAGAAGGTCGCCGGGGCGCGGAGCAGCGCGCGCGCCGCGGGCGTCCCGACGAGCAGCCACGCCGCCCACAGCGCGAGCCGGAACGGGAGCGACTCGCCCGCGAGGCCGGTGAGCTGCGCGGGGTGCATCCCGTTGCCGCCGAACACGACCGCGCCGACGACGCCGAGCCCCATGTAGAGCGGCATGGCGCGGGCGAAGGCGTCCTTGCCGGCCGTCGAGACCAGGACGCGCAGGACGAGGGCGAAGCGGCGCAGCACGTCAGGTGCTTGTACCCGCCGCGGGCGGGCGCTTCCCACCGGAAACGCGACCAGGGCCGCGCCACGCACGAACGCAGCGAGGGGGCCGTGGCCCCCTCGCTGCGACGATGTTCTACGGGGATGGATCCGGATCGGAGGCGCCTGCCGCGCCGGCAGGCCGGCCGGGGCCGCGGCGCGGCCCCGGCGCCGACCTCACCGGCGGGCGGGCTCGCGCGGGAGCGCGGCCGCCCTGGCGTCGAACGAGCAGGTCAGGCCGCAGACGTTGTTCGCCGTGCCGACGCAGCGGTCGTCCCACGCGTTGTTGCAGCAGTACGGATCCTGCGCGCAGACCTCCGAGACGCACCAGTCGCACCCGGCGTCGAGCGCCACGCCGGTGTCGCACACGTCGTGGCTGCAACCGCAGGAGAGGCCGCACGCCGACGCCGCCTGGTCCACGCAGCGCGCGTCCCACGCGTTGTCGCAGCAGTACGGATCCGCCGCGCACACCGCGCTCGCGCACGGATCGCACGCCGGGTCGAGGCCGTCGCCCGCCGAGCACAGGTCGTGGCTGCACGCCTGCGTGCAGGTCAGCCCGCAGGTGTTCGCGGCCCGCTCGACGCACGCGCGATCCCACGAGTTGTTGCAGCAGTACGGATCCGCCGCGCACACCGCGCTCACGCACGGGTCGCACTGCGAATCGAGCGCGCCCCCGGGCGAGCACAGGTCGTGCTCGCAGGCGTCCTGGCACACGACGCCGCAGGTGTTCGCGGCCTGCTCGACGCACACCCGATCCCACTCGTTGGAGCAGCAGTACGGATCCGCCGCGCACACCGCCTGAGCGCACGGATCGCACCCCGGGTCGAGCGGCGCGCCCGGGTCGCAGACCTCGTGCTCGCAGGTCGGGCACGACCCGCAGTCCAGCGAGCAGCTGCCGCAGTCCTCGCCCTCGCCGCACACGCCGTCGCCGCACGTGTTGGCCTCGCAGGTCTCGCCGCAGATCGACGCGACCTCGCTCACGCACGCGGCGTCCCACGCGACGTCGCAGCAGAACGAGTCGATCGCGCAGATCGACGCGACGCACGGGTCGCAGGCCGGGTCGAGCGGGCCGCCCTCCTCGCACTTGCCGTGCGCGCAGGAGGTCGTCTCCTCGCCGATGACGCGCACGTTGTCGATGTACCAGCCCTCGAGCTCGTTGATGGCGCTGTCGATCGTGTCGAAGCTGAACGCGATGGTGATGCGCCGATCCGCGAAGCCCGCCAGCGACTCGAAGCGCGGCTCGAACACGCCGTTGGTCCACGAGGTGGTCCTCGGGAACACCGCCACGTTGCCGGGGTCGTCGACGTCGGTCACGACGATGTTCGCCGCGTCGTAGTACAGGCTGCCCTCGACCTGGATGAACTGGTCGACGACGAGGAACGGGCTCGACACGCCGGTCAGATCGATGACCGGCAGCGTCAGCGTGCCCGCGTTCGTCGTGCCCGTGTCGTAGGTGCCGGTCTCCTCCAGGCCGTACCAGAACGACCGCTCGCCCTCGGACGCGCGGCGCGTGGTGATGTGCCACAGGCCATCGGAGGTCCAGCCGCCCGAGTCGCCCTCGAAGCCCTCCGAGTACACGACGACGCCGCCCTCGGTCGTGACCTGGACGTTGTTCGACACGGGCCCGACGTTGCCCGCCTCGTCGACGGCGCGCATGGCGACGTACACGGTCGCGGTGGGCGGCAGGCCCTCGACCTGCGCCTGCACCAGCCATCCCGCGGGCTGCGCCGGGGGCGCCGACGTCAGCTTCGCGGAGGAGAAGTTGCTGTCGTCCAGCGGGTACAGCGACCAGCCGATCTCGTACGCCGTCGGCGTGCCCTCGAGCCCGTCGTCGCCGGGCGAGGTGAACTGGACGACCGCCGACGTGGCCCCGGCGTCGATCGCGGTCAGATCCGTGACCTGCCCCGGCGGCGTGACGTCGGTGGTGAGCGCGAAGGTCAGCCCGTGCAGCTGGGCGGAAGCCCAGAGGGCGCCCCAGTGGAGCGTCCCGTTCTCGAGGTTGCCGTCGTCGTCGTCGCGCAGGAACACCTCGCGCACGGCCGTCGGGATGTCGGGCGCGTTCGACGGGAAGGACGGCAGCACCAGGGCGCGGGCGAGCGCGTCGCCGGCCGCCTCGCCGAGCTCGGCGATCAGGTTGGCGCGGGCGTGCCACACGAAGCCGGCCCACGACTGCCCGAGGTTGTGCGACTCGTCCCAGCCGCCCGGCGGATATACGTAGTCGTTGTCGCACGTGCGGATCAGCCCGCCGTCGTCGGTGATCCCCCCGCCGACGAGCGGGTCTTTGAGCAGCAAGCAAGCCAGCGTGTCGCCCCACCCCTCCGACAGGCCGCCATCGAAGATCCCGCCGAACTTATCATCGACGAAGTGGCCGTACTCGTGGGCGATCACGCTGTCGATCGCGGAGTTGTTGCAGCCGCCGCCCGACAGGAAGAAGTTGATGCTGATCGCGCCCGGATCGTAGTACGCGTTGCACCAGTCGTTCAGGTTGACGTTGGTCGGCAGCGGCTCGCCGAGGGCGTCCGGCGCGAGGCCGTTCGCCTCGAGGAACGAGCGCGCCGCGTCCACGTAGCGGTAGGCGGTTGTCTGCGCGATCTCCTGCTCGCCCGCGCCGGCCGACGAGAACACGAGGCCGGCCCCCGGGGCCGCCGCGGCGGTGGCCACGAGGTTCGGCCCCGACACGTTCTCGACCGTCGCCGCGCGGCCGTTCAGGGTCGCCTGGAGGGGCGAGCCGAGCGGCACGTCGATGCTGAAGGCGCCCGCGGCGTCGGCGTGGACGAGGGTCCCGGGGCCCGTGACGCGCGCGTGCGGGAGGCTCGTCTGCGCGACGGTGCCGCCGGACGCGCCCGGGGCGCCGCCGCTCACCGTGAAGCCCGACACGGAGCCGCTCACGACCTCGAACACGCGGTCGTCGATCGTGAGGACCCGGCCGGTGGAGGGGCCGTTGGCGATCACGAGCACGCGCTCGTGACGGCCGGCGAGGCTGATGTCCCAGACCATCTGGAGCGCGCCCGCGATCGGGCGGATCACCCGCTCGGCCTTCGCCACCCGCGCGTCCGGCTGCGCGCGCAGGATCGTCCGGGCGAGCGCGTTCGCGCGCTCCTCGCCGACCTTGTCCTCCGTGTCGACGACGGCGTCCTGGTAGAGGTGGTGGCTCGACGCCGCCAGCTTGCTCCCGCCGTTCCGGTCGGCGCGCAGGGTCAGGTTCAGGTACGTGCCGACGATCGGCACGCCGTCGCGGACCTGACGGTAGCTCACATGGCTGAGGGTGGCGCGGGCCGGAGTGCGCTCGACATGCTGGCTCGCGGTCTCGAAGTCGCTCGCGGTGAGCGGGCCGAGCGCGACCTTCAGCTCGTCCTTCACCAGCGGCAGCACGTCGGCCGCGTTCAACGAGCGCGTGGCCGGAAGCGCGATGTCCCTGCCCTGGTGCACACGGCCGCCCTTCACCTCGCGGCCGTACGTCTTGGCCGCCTGGGGGGGATTGCTGGCCGGAGGAGCGATGGAAGAGGGGGTGTCCTCGCCGCCGCAGCCGGCCATCCCGAGCCCCAGAAGAAAGAGAGATACCAGTCCACGATAACTACGCATTCATCCCTCCGATCGTACTTGATCAGGTTCGAATTAGGACAATGACAACCATGCAGCGACCCGCCGGTCCGCCGCCGCATCGACTCGAGATCTCGCACCCGCGCGCCCGGCGTCGGCCGGGCGATCGCGCGGCCGGCAGGCATCGGCGAGCCGCCGTCCCGGGAGAGGCGGCGGCGCCATCGCTTGCGGTCTGCGATCTCCGCGGCTTGCTGCGCGCGTAAGAAAAGCGGCGTCGCTCTGAGGAGCGCCGCCCTAGTCTTCACCTCCGAGCAATTGCACGCGATGTACCAACGACGTCGCTCCCTCCCCCGCGCCGTGGCGTTCACGAGTTAGAGCCAAAATCAGAACGTCCCTTGGCTCAGGCGAGCTGGCCAAACGCTGGCCGGCCAGCTGGCCGGCCGCGTCGCAACATTGCACCTTGCGTACTTGAGCAAGAAGTTGCGGCAGTTCCTGGAAACCGCGCCTCCCGCCGCGCGTACGCAAGCGACGCGCGTCGGAAAGCTGCGGTGGGCCCAAGGCGCGAGCGGCGGACGCCCGCGGCTCGGCCAGCGCGGCCTGCGCGGGCCAGCGCCGCCGCGCGCTCGGCGCGCATCGCCGGCGCGAGCGCCTCCCGCGCCGGCCGGCGCGGCCGCGCTCCCGGTGGGCGGCGGAAGCGGTAGACTCGCCCGGGTGAGCCGCTCTCCCGGGCGCCGTGGCCCTGTCCCCTCGCAGCTCTCGCTGTTCGGCGAGGCGCCGCGGCCGGCCGCCGCCGGGGCGCCCGCGGCGCCGGAGCCCGACGCGATGGCCGCGGTCTACGACGACGCCGCCCGCCTCGCGGCGCGGCTGCCGGCAGGGCTGCACCTCGGCACGAGCTCGTGGAGCTTCCCGGGCTGGCAGGGCCTCGTCTACGCCCGGCGGCGGAGCACCGAGGAGCTCGCGCGCGACGGCCTCGCCGAGTACGCGCGGCACCCGCTGCTCACGACGGTCGGCATCGACCGGAGCTTCTACGCCCCCATCCCCGACAGCGACTTCCTTCGTTATAGAGCGCAGCTGCCGGACGGCTTCCGCTGCGTGCCGAAGGCGCTGCACGCCGTCGTGTCCCAGACGCTCCAGCGCTCCGAGGCGCCGCCGGGCGACGAGGAGGGGCGCGGCGCGAACCGCGGCCGCGCCGAGCCGAACCCGGACTTCCTGTCGGTCCCGCTCTTCCTGTCGCGCGTCGCCGCGCCGCTGCTCTCGGTCTTCCGGCCGCACGCGGGCCCGGTGCTGCTCGAGCTGCCGCCGGTCGGCCCGCCCCACCGGCTCCCGCCGCGCGCCTTCTTTGAGCGGCTCGACGCCTTCCTCGGCGCGCTGCCGCGCGAGCTCGCCTACGCCGTCGAGCTCCGGGAGCGGGCGTATCTCACCGGCGAGTACCGGGAGATCCTCGGCGCGCACGGGGTCGCCCACACCTACAGCTACTGGCGCAACATGCCGTCTCCCGGCGCGCAGGCCGAGGTGGTGCCCGTCTCGAACGCGCCTTTCGCCATCGTCCGGCTCTTGCTCGGGCCCGGTCGCCGCTACGAGGCAGAGCAGCGGCGGTTCCACCCGTTCAACCGGATCGTCGAGCCCGATCCCGCCATGCGCGCGGAGGTCGCGCGGCTCCTCTGCGAGGCCGCGGCGCTGCGCATCGAGAGCTTCGTGCTGGTGAACAACAAGGCCGAGGGCTCGGCCCCCCTCACCGTGCGCGCCATCGCCGAGGAGGTCGCCGCGGCGTGGCAGGGGTCCACCGCGGCCGCTGGCGGGTGATCCGACCCGGGCCGATCGCCCGCTGCTCCGCAGAGGGCGCCGGCCGACCGCGCGCCGCGGCGGGGACAGGCTGGAAAGGCGCCCCGGGCGGGCGGCCCCGGGGCCGGCGCGGCGCGCTCCTCAGGATTCCGGGGCGAGAAAAGGGCTCTCCTCGCCGGGCCATCCGTGCAACACCTCGCGCGCCGCGGCCCGCGCGCCGGCCGCGGCAGCGGACGCGCACAGCGCTTGGAGGTGCCCAGTGAAACGCAGTGAAGCTCCGGCCCGCGCCGACGTCGTCATCGTCGGCGCCGGCCACAACGGTCTCGTCGCCGCCGTCCTCCTCGCCCGCCGCGGGCTCGACGTCGTGGTGCTCGAGGAGAAGGACGCCGTGGGCGGCGCCGTGAAGACCGAGCGCCCCTTCAAAAAGGCGCCGTCCCTGGGCGTCTCGAGCGGCGCCTACCTGCTCGGGCTCGCCCCGCCCGAGCTGCTCCGCGAGGTCGGCGTCTCGCTCCCCCTCCGGCGGCGCGATCCGCACTATTTCCTCCCGACGACCGACCGGCGCTACCTGCTCTTCGGCTCGGATCAGGCCGCGATGAAGCGGCAGTTCCTCGAGTTCTTCTCCCAGGAGGACTGGGACGCGAACACCGCCCTCCAGGCCGAGCTCGCCGCGCTCCGGGACGACATCGCCCCGACCTGGCTCGAGGAGCCGCTCTCCATCGAGGAGACCGCGGAGCGCTACGTGCGGCCCGCCCTCCGGCAGACGTTCGTGGCGCTCTGCCGGGGCACGATCTCGGACTACCTCGCGCGGTTCCCCTGGAAGAGCGATCTCCTCCAGGCGATGTACGCCGCGACCGACGCCTTCTCGGGGCTCGCGGGCGGCTTCGACACGCCCGGCACCGGGATGAACTTCCTCGTCCACAACATGTGCCGCCTCCCGGGCGGGGACGGGACCTGGATGATCGTCGAGGGCGGCATGGGCACGGTCACCCGCCTCTTCGCCGAGAAGGCGCGGGCCGAGGGCGCCACGATCGTCACCGGCGCCCGCGTCGCGCAGATCGAGTCGTCCGGGGGCGCCGTCTCCGGGGTGCTCCTCGAGGACGGCGCGCGCATCGCCGCCCGGGCGGTCGTCTCGAACGCCGATCCGTTCCGCACCCGGGCGCTGGCCGGCGGCGCGGCGATCGGGGCGGCGCTGTCGGCGCGGCTCGACGCGCTCGCGAAGGACGGCTCCACGCTCAAGGTCAACATGGCGCTGACCGGCCTGCCCCGGTTCACCTGCCTCCCGGAGGACCGCGGGCAGTTCGGGCCGACCATCCACCTCCTGCCGGACGAGGGCGTCGTGATGGACGCGCTGCGCCAGGCCCACCGCGACGCGATGAGCGGGCGTCTCCCCGAGTTCCCCGCGATTGAGTGGTACTTCCACACGCCGATCGACCCGAGCCTGCGCGACGCGGAGGGGCACCACAACGCCGCGCTCTTCGTGCAGTGGGTGCCCTACGCGCTCGCGAGCGGCGAGACGTGGGACCAGGCCGCCCCGCGCTACGTGAAGCACCTCCTCTCGATCTGCGACCGGTTCGCGCCGGGGATGAGCGATCTCGTGCTGGAGACGTTCACGCTGGCGCCGCCGGACATCGAGCGGCACTTCGGGATCACGCGGGGGCACATCCACCACATCGACAACGGCTTCGGCTTCGCCGATCGCGTGCCCTACCGGTTCGGGCTCGCCGGGCTCTACTCGTGCAGCGCCGGCACGCACCCGGCCGGGTCGGTGATCGGCGCGGCGGGGCACAACGCCGCCAAGGCCGCGCTCGCCGACCTCGGCAAGTGACCCTTCCCGCCCTGTCGGGAGGATGGAGCCGCCAAGGCGCCATGAGACGCCAGGAGTGTCGTGATGTTCTTGGCGTCCTTGGCGCCTTGACGGTTCCCCGAGACCCCACCTTCCGCCGGAGCACCCCAAGGCCGAGCTCGCGCTCGCGTGCGTGACGTGGCGCGCCCGGCGCCCGGCGCTACCCGCCGGCGCCCAGCCCGCCAGCGCCGCCCAGCCCGCCAGTGCCCAGGCCCCCGCCGGTGCCCAGGTCGCCGCCCGTGCCCAGGTCGCCGCCCGTGCCCAGGTCGCCGCCGGTGCCCAGGTCGCCGCCCGTGCCCAGGTCGCCGCCCGTGCCGAGCTCCCCGCCGGCCCCGAGCCCACCTGCGCCCAGCCCGCCGGCACCGCCCAGCCCGCCGGCGCCCTGGTCGCCGGGCCCCGTTCCGTCGGAGCTCCGCCCGCCGGCGCCCTGCGCGCCGGCCCCTGACGCGGGGCCGCCGTTGCCGCTGTTCTGCCCGCCAGGAGGCGTCGTGGGCGGCGCCGAGGGCGGGCTCGGGGGCGGGAGGTCCGACGGCGATGGATCGTTGATGCACGCGGCGCCGATGAGCGCCGACAGGAGCAAAGGCAGCCGCAGGAGCCGGCGCCGCAGGGGCATGGAAGACATCGAAAGCATCGTTGCACCGTGCCTTTCTGGTCGGGTTTCCGGACACATGGAGCGAAGGCGGTCGCATGCCCAGTGTCCCGGCGCTCGAGGCGCTCCTCCGCCGCGCGACGTCGCTGCAGCGGGGGCGGCCTGTGGCGCCGGCTGCCCACCGCGGCGCACCTCGCGGCACGGCCCCGGACGGGCGATCAGCTGGCCGCGCGCACGATGCGTCCCTGCGTCGTCACCACCGCGCGCTCGCCGGGCGCGCCCACGTCCACGCCGACGGCGACCCGCGCGCCGGGCCACACCACGCACCCGCGCAGCGCCCCGGCCCCCTCGACCCGCGCCCCCGCGCCGACGATGCTGCCGGTCACGTCCACGCCCTCGGCCACCGACGCCCCCGGGCCGACGTAGCTCGGCAGGCCGCGCTGCGCGAGCCAGCGCGCGCTCGCCGCGAGATAAGCGGCGAGCGTGCCGATGTCGTGCCACACGGCGGGCGCCGCGAACGTCGCGAGCGGCCGCCCCTCGCGCAGCCACGGCAGGTACACGTCCCCGACCATGCAGCCGCGCGGCGGCAGCCGGCGCCGGAGCGCCTCGCCGACCACCTGCACGCCCACGAAATCGCCGCCCGCGACCTCGTCGCCGAAGCGCTCGCCGCGCAGCCGGACCACCTCGCCCCGGCCGCCGACGCCCACCGTCCCCTCTCCGACCGGCCGCGGCGCCACCGCGAGCGTCGCGACCGCGCTGAGCTCGCCGTGCGCCGCGCGGAGCGCCGCCACATCGAGGTCGATGAGGATGTCGCCGTTCCAGAGGACCACGTCGCCGTCGCCGAGCGCGCCCGCCGCGTTCGCGAGGCCCCCCGCGGTGCCGAACGGCTCCGGCTCGTGCAGGACCTCGACCGGCAGCGGGAACGCCGCGAGCAGGTCGCGCGTGAAGCGCTCCGCGAGGTGGGACTTGTTCAGCGCGGCGCGCCGGACGCCGCCCGCGGCGAGCTGCCCGGCGATGTGCGCGACGAGCGGGCGATCGCCGAGCCACAGGAGCGGCTTCGGCAGCTCGTCGGTGAGCGGGCGGAGCCGGGTCCCGAGCCCCGCCGCCAGGATCATGGCAGAGGCCATGCGCCGGAGGATCGCCCCCTCCGCGAGGAACGTCCAAGAAATCGAGGGGGCGACCGCGGATAGCTCCGTGCGTGCATCGACGAGCGTCGGACGGAGCTCGGCTCCGAGTCACGTGGCAGGGCTGGGACCGATCCGCGCGACGCTCGTGGTCGCCGCGGTCGTGGCGCCCGAGCGGTTCCGCATCAAGCAGCAGTTTTGGAGCTAACGCGGTCTGGGGCTGGTCACCAACTTATTTGGTCGAAGCCGCTGAGCTATCCTAGAAGCGCCCGTACGAAAAATCCCGATCGGCCTGTATGGACAAGCCCTAAAAACTCGTCGTCGCACGTCTGCGTGCGAGCGGCCGAGCTACGCCGGGATACACACCGCCGAAGACATTCAGGTCGCCCCGCGTCGCCCCTATCGACGACGCACGAGAGAAGTCAGCGAACATGCAACCTTTCACGCTGCCCGACTTCTACATGCCGTATCCGGCGCGCATCAATCCGCACCTCGAAGGTGCGCGCGCGCATACCAAGGGCTGGTCCTATGAGATGGGTATCCTGGAGGAGACCCCGCAAGGAAAACCCATCTGGACCGAGAGCGACCTCGACGCGCACGACTACGCGCTGCTCTGCGCGTACACCCACCCCGACGCGCCCGCGCCCGAGCTCAATCTGATCACGGATTGGTATGTCTGGGTGTTCTTCTTCGACGATCATTTCCTCGAAATCTACAAGCGCACCAGGGACATGCGCGGCGCGAAGGCGTACCTCGATCGCCTGCCGCTCTTCATGCCCGTCGTGCCCACGGGGACGCCGCCGGAGCCGACGAACGTGGTCGAGCGCGCGCTCGCGGACCTCTGGGCGCGGACCGTCCCGCTCACCTCGGTCCACTGGCGCGCGCGTTTCCTCGAGGCGACGAAGAACCTGCTGCTCGAATGCATGTGGGAGCTCGCCAACATCCAGGAGAACCGCGTCGCGAACCCGGTCGAATACATCGAGATGCGCCGCAAGGTCGGCGGCGCGCCCTGGTCCGCGGGCCTCGTCGAGCTCGCCGTGGGCGCCGAGGTCCCGGCCGCCGTCGCCGCGACGCGCCCCCTCGAGGTCCTGCGCGACACGTTCTCGGACGGCGTCCACCTGCGCAATGACCTGTTCTCGTACCAGCGGGAGGTCGAGGACGAAGGGGAAAACGCCAACTGCGTGCTCGTCCTCGAGCGTTTCCTCGGCGTCCCGACGCAAAAAGCAGCCGATTTGACGAACGAGATCCTGACGTCGCGGCTCCAGCAGTTCGAGAACACGGCGCTCGTCGAGGTGCCGGCGCTCTGCGTGGAGTACGGGCTGACGCCGGCCCAAACCCTCGACGTCGCCAAGTATGTGAAGGGGCTGCAGGATTGGCAGTCCGGCGGCCACGAATGGCACATGCGATCGAGCCGCTACATGAACGAAAACGCGGACAAATCCGCGAGCGCCCCCGATTTCCTCGGGGCGCCGACGGGGCTCGGCACCTCGGCGTTCCGGATCAGGCTCACCCCCGGCGCCCTGGGTTTGCAGCGGCTCAAGACCCTCACCCACGCCCCGTTCCGGCCCGTGGGCAGGATGCCGCTCCCGAAGATCTACATGCCATTCAAGCTCCGCTTGAGCCCACACCTGCCCGCGGCGCGCCGGAACACCCTCGAGTGGGCCCGCAAGTTCGCGATGCTCGACGTGGTGCCGGGCGTCTTCGGCTCCGGGATCTGGGACGAGCGCAGGTTCATCGGCTTCGATTTTCCCATCTGCGCCGCGGGGATTCACCCGGACGCGTCCCCGCACGAGCTCGATCTGAGCTCGGGTTGGCTGACTTGGGGGACGTACGGCGACGATTACTTCCCGCTGGTGTTCGGCGCGACGCGGGACATGGCGGGCGCGAAACGGTTCAACGCGCGGCTCTCGATGTTCATGCCCCTCGACTGCGCGGGCGCCCCGGCGCCCGAGAACCCGGTGGAGAGCGGCCTGCTGGATCTCTGGATCCGCACAGCTTCCCCCATGTCGATGAGGTCGCGGCAGACGCTCCGCCGCAGCATCGAGAACATGACCGGGAGCTGGCTCTGGGAGCTCCTGAACCAGACCCAGAACCGGATCCCGGATCCGGTCGATTACGTCGAGATGCGCCGCAAGACGTTCGGCGCCGATCTCACGATGGGCCTGTCCAAGCTCACGCTCGGCGACGTGGTCCCGGCCGAGGTCTTCCGCACGCGGACGATGCGAGGGCTCGACAACACCACCGCCGACGTGGGCGGGTGGATCAACGATCTCTATTCGTACCGCAAGGAGATCGAGTTCGAGGGCGAGCTCAGCAACCTCGTGCTGGTCGTCGAGCGGTTCCTCGAATGCGACGCGCAGCGGGCCAAGGAGGTCGTCAATGACCTGATCACGGCGCGTGTGCTGGAGTTCGAGCACATCGTCGCGACCGAGCTGCCCCGCATCCTCGATGAATTCGACCTCGACAAGGCGGCCCGCGAGGCCGTGCTCGGATACGTCGAGAAGCAACGATCGTACATGGCTGGCGTCCTCAACTGGCACGTCGCGACGAGCCGGTACGTGGACGCGGAGCTCGAGCGCCACCCGATCGAACGGGCGATCGAGGGCGCGCGTGGGTTTGGCGCCTCTGCGGCGCGTATCAGCAGCTTCTTCGGCGCCGGAAAAGCCGGTGCCGCGGCTCCTGCTGCGAAGGCGGATCTTTCGATGGGTACGGCCCGGTCCGTGCCGGCGAAGCACGGGCGGTCCTAACCGTCCGGGAAAGAGGGACTCATGTCTATCTCAGGGAATTTGGGTTCGATCGATCAGCAGCAGACCAGCCTCGCGACGGCGGCCGCGAGGCAGCTCGCCACGACGACCAAGTCGGCGCCGCAGATGCAGGGCATCTCGTCGCGGTGGCTGCTCAAGCTCCTGCCGTGGGTGCACGTCAACGGCGTATACCGCGTGAACCGCCGCCTGAGCTATGCGGTGGGCGACGGGCGCGTGACGTTCACGAGCACCGGCGCGAAGATCCACGTCATCCCGCAGGAGCTCTGTGAGCTGCCGCTCCTCCGCGGTTACGAGGACGTCGAGGTCCTCACCGCGCTGGCGAACCGCTTCGTGCAGCGTGAATACAAGCCCGGCGACGTCATCTCCGAGCGCGGCAAGGAGGCCGATCACATCTGCCTCATCGCGCACGGCAAGATCAACAAGATCGGCGCGGGCAAGTACGGCGATGAGACGGTGCTCGCGGTCCTCGCGGACGGCGATCATTACAGCTACCAGGCGCTCCTGGAGACGCAGGATTACTGGACGTTCACGGCCAAGGCCGTCACGGCGGTCACGGTGCTGACGCTCCAGCAGAACGTCTTCGAGGAGCTCGTCGCCCAGTACCCGTCGCTGAAGCAGCACCTCGAGAACTTCAAGGCGCTCGCGACGAAGAAGCAGGACAACACGGGCGAGGCGGCGATCGAAATCGCGGCGGGCCACTCCGGCGAGCCCGTCCTCCCCGGCACGTTCGTCGATTACGATACCTCGCCCCGCGAGTACGAGCTCAGCGTGGCGCAGACCGTGCTCCAGATCCACACGCGCGTCGCGGATCTGTTCAATGAGCCGATGAACCAGACGGAGCACCAGCTCCGCCTGACCATCGAGGCCCTGAAGGAGACCCAGGAGCACGAGCTCATCAACAACCGCGAGTTCGGCCTCCTGCACAACGCCGACCTGAAGCAGCGCATCCACACCCACAGCGGCCCCCCGACGCCGAACGACATGGACGAGCTCCTCGCCAGGGTCTGGAGGGAGCCGTCGTTCTTCCTCGCGCCCCCGCGCGCCATTGCGGCGTTCGGCCAGGAGTGCAGCCGCCTCGGCATCTATCCGCAGAGCGTCGAGGTGAACGGCAACCACGTCCCGGCGTGGCGCGGCGTGCCGATCTTCCCGTGCAACAAGATCCCGATCTCGGAGACGCGGACGACCTCGATCCTGCTCGTGCGCGCGGGCGAGAAGAACCAGGGCGTCATCGGCCTGCACCACGCCGGCATTCCGGACGAGGTCGAGCCGAGCCTCAACGTGCGCTTCATGGGGATCAACGAGAAGGCCATCATGTCGTACCTCGTCAGCCTCTATTACTCGGCGGCCGTGCTGGTCCCCGACGCGCTCGGCGTCCTGGAGAGCGTCGAGATCGGACGCGCCTACGAATGAGCCGCGAGCGGTAGGCGCTCCGCGTGTGCCCCGCACAAACGCGGGGGATACGCGGAGCGCTCTGCTCTCCGAAGCGCGCAGAAGGAAAGGCACATCATGGCAAACGCCGAAACACCTGGGATGGGGAACGAGGTAGAGCGTTCGAGCCTCGGGACGCTGGGGGCGCGAAAGCTCGCGACGACGACCAAGTCGCATCCGCAGATGCAGGGGATCACGTCCCGGTGGCTCTTGCGGGTCTTGCCCTGGATCGAGGTCACGGGCGGCACGTATCGCGTGAACCGCCGCCTGAGTTATGCCATCGGCGACGGGCGGTTGAGCTTCGGCAACATCGGGGCGAACGTGCAGGTGATCCCGCAGGAGCTCTGCGAATTGCCGCTCTTGCAAGGCTTCTCGGACGACGCCGTGCTCGACGCCCTGGCGAGCCGGTTCATCCAGCGGGAGTACAAGCCCGGCGCGCTGATCGCCGAGCGCGGAAAACCCGCGGAGACGATCTTCCTGCTCGCGCACGGGAAGGCCCAGAAGCTCGGCGCCGGCAAGTACGGCGCCGACACGATCCTCGACGTCCTCGCGGACGGGGACCATTTCGGGGATCAGTCCGTCATCGAATCGAACGACGTCTGGACGTATTCGGTCAAGGCCGTCACGCCGTGCATCGTCCTCGAGCTGCCGCAGCGCGCCTTCGAGGAGCTGATCTCGCGATCCCCGGCGCTCCGCGCGCACGTCGAGTCGCTCAAGGAGCGGCTGAAGAAGCCGCAGGACAAGCTCGGACAGGCGGCGATCGCGATCACCGCGGGTCACAAGGGCGAGCGCGCGCTCCCGGGGACGTTCGTCGATTATGAGGCCGCGCCGCGTGAATACGAGCTCAGCGTCGCGCAGACGGTCCTCCGGCTCCACACGCGCGTCTCGGATCTCTTCAACGATCCGATGGATCAGCTCCAGGAGCAGCTCCGCCTGACCGTCGAGGCCCTGCGCGAGCGGCAGGAGCACGAGCTCATCAACAACCGCGACTTCGGCCTCCTGCACAACGCCGACCTGAAGCAGCGCCTCCATCCCCGGAGCGGCCGCCCGACGCCCGACGACATGGACGAGCTCCTCTGCCGGCGCCGCAAGTCGCAGTTCTTCCTGGCGCACCCGCGCACGATCGCCGCCTTCCACCGGGAGTGCAGTCGCCGCGGCGTCTACCCGACCAGCGTCGTGCTCTCCGGCACGAGAGTCACGGCGTGGCGCGGCGTCCCGATCCTGCCTTGCGACAAGATCCCGATCAACGGGGACGACACGAGCTCCATTCTCGTCATGCGCACGGGGCAGGAGCATCAGGGCGTCATCGGACTCCACCGCACGGGCCTCCCCGAGGAGATCGAGCCCGGTGTCTCGGCCCGCAAGATGGAGACCGACCCGAAGGCCATCAGCTCGTACCTCGTGAGCACGTACTACTCCGCCGCTGTGCTGGTGCCCGACGCTCTCGGCGTCCTTGAGAACGTCCAGATCGGGCGGTAGGCTCGTCAGCCTCGATGACGCTGCATCTCGACCTGCTCCTCCACAACCTCGTCGCGCTGTGCATCGCGATCGTGGTGCTCCTGCTCCTCTCGGAGCTCGTGGTCAGGCTGATTCATCGGGGCTACGCTTTCGTCTTGCGCTCGCCGACGCTGGAGCACGTCACGGCGGACGAGCGCAAGTCGTTCCGGCGTCGCGTCCGTCGCCGCGCGCTCGTCTGGGTCGCGCTCGTCGGGGCCGTGCTCATGGGCGGCGCGGCGTTCGCCATGGTTCGCGGAATTCGCGCCCTCGACGTGGTGAAGAGCGCGCTCGTCGGGCTCGTCGGAGACGAGCCTGCGCTCGCCAAGATGCGGTTGCTCACCGCGCTCGGCATCGTCGTCGGCGCGCTCTTCGTCGACGCCCTCGCCCGGGGGCTCGCCGACGCGCTGGGAAAGGCGGTCGCGCGCTCGGACTGGCTGGAGAAGCGGCGCGAGCCGGTCGCAGAGGTCACGATACGCCTGCGCAAGGCGCTCCGCGTGGTCGTCCTCGGCGCCGCCGCGGTCGTCCTCACCGAGAAGCTCGCGCTCGGGCCGGGGCCCCAGCGCGCCGTATTGCTCGCCAGCTACACGCTGGGCGCGTTTTACGTGAGCCGCCTCGCGACGGGGATCGGATACCTCCTCCTCGACGTCATCTTCGACAACTCCACGAGGCTCGCCCGCGTCGAGAGCCCGCTCAGGTACCTCGGGAACCTGTCGCACCTGCTCGGGATCACGAAGCGCGTCGTCGATTATTGCGTGTACATCACGGCGGCGACGTGGGTCGCGGACGCGCTCACACCCGACACGTGGCTCTCGCAGGCGGGGCGGGTCGGGCTCCGGATCATCGCGATCGTTTATGCGAGCCGGGTCCTCGTCGAGATCTGCGTGCTCCTCATCAACGACCTCTTCCTCGGGAAGGTGGCGGAGGAGAACCCCCAGACGCTCCAGCAGCGAAAAACCCTGGTCCCTGTGGCCATGGGCTTCGTGCGGTACGCGATTTACTTCTCGGCTCTCGTGCTGGGCCTGCGCGAGGCGTCCGTCGATCCCACGCCGCTGCTCGCCGGCGCCGGCGTCATCGGCGTGGCCATCGGCTTCGGCGCGCAGACGTTCGTGGGCGACATCGTGGCCGGCTTCTTCATCCTCTTCGAGAACCTGCTCCTCGTCGGGGATCTCGTCGAAATCGGCGGCATCCAGGGGCGCGTGGAGGAGATCGGCGTTCGTATCACGAAGATCCGCGACGAGACCGGCGTGCTCCATTCGATCCCGAACGGCGAGGTGCGCAAGGTCGCGAACCATTCGCGAACCTACGTGAACGCGGTGGTCGACGTGCACGTGCCTTACGAGGAGGACGTTCAGCGGGTGCGTGAGCTCCTCGCGAGGGTCGCCGAGAAGGAGGTCGAACTGCAGACGGGCGCTCCGGGGCAGGTGGACGTCGGCGTGGAGGAGCTCAACGAGGGATCGATCGTCCTGCGTATCAGCGCGCGCGTGCCGCCCGGCAAGAACAAGGAAGTGAACGACGCGCTGCGCGGCCGCGTCGTGGAGGAGCTCTGCAAAGCTCAGGTCAGCGCGCCGCGCCCGCGCCGAGCCGTCCTCATCGACAGCACGCTTTCCGTCAAGAACCCGCCGAGGCGAGAAATCGAGGAATCCGCGCCCGTCATGCCTTTCTCGCCCGCGAACGACGACTGACGAGCGGTTCGTCTCGCGTGGTCGGGCTCATCCCGAGCATGAGCCGCGGGGATCCCGCCGGGCGCTCACTCGCCCCGCTCGAGGAGGTCCCGCGTCGCGCGCTCGAGCAGATCGTGCGCGGTCGTGTCGTCCTCCTCGAGGTGGGCGACGCCGATCCGGAGGGTCATCCGGAAGGGCATCGACGGGATGCGCCGGAACCGGTGCTGGCGCACCTTCTCGCCGAGCACCTTCGCGAACGCGGACGCCCGCGTCCGGCCGATCCCGGGGCGGACGATCGCGAGGAGATCGCGGCGGTACCGCCCGAGCAGCCCGCCCTCGGGCACGTAGACGCGGACCACGCGCGCGAGGTCGTTGAGGATGCGGTCGACCGCCGCCCGCCCGTGGTTCTCCTCGACCTCCTGGAGGCCGTCCACGCCGAGCAGCAGCAGGGACAGCCGCCGGGGCCGCTGCTCCCGGGCGCGCTGGACCTCCTTCTTGAGGAAGGCCCGGAGCCGCTCCTCGTGGACGACCTCGGCGAGATCCTCGTCGCGGTGCCGCGCGTCGCCCGCGAGCTTCAGCGCGGCGTCCTGAGGCTTCGGCCCGGGATCGGGCTCGACGGCGCGGGCGCGCCGGTCGTCGAAATCGAGGCTGCGGCGCGACTCGGGCTCGACGGCGCGGGCGCGCCGGTCGTCGAAATCGAGGCTGCGGCGCGACTCGGGCTCGACGGCGCGGGCGCGCCGGTCGTCGAGATCGAGGCTGCGGCGCGACGACGGCGGCGGGCCCGTGGGCGGAACCGGCGTGGGGGGCGGGCTCGACGGCGCGGACGCGCCGAGGGCCTCGGCCATCTGGGTGACGGCCGTGGTGGCGCGATCGAACCGGTCCCTCGGATCGATCGCGGTCGCCTGCTGGAACCAGGCGTCGAAGGCGGGCGGCAGCCGCGCGCTGCGGCGCCGCGCGGCGCGGGCGCTCGCGGGCTCGGGCAGCCCCGCCGCCATCCGCTGGAGGAGCGCGAAGACCGAGGGCAGGACGTTGGCCTCGGTCAGCCAGTAGGGGCTGCCCACGAGCAGCGTGAAGGCCACGTGCGCCAGCGCGTGGATGTCGGCCTTCGGCCCGACGGCGCCGTCGCCGCGGATCTGCTCGGGCGCCATGTAGAGCGGCGTCCCGAGGATCGCGGTGCGGTCCGCCATGCTGCTCTGCGCCGCGATCTTCGCCAGGCCGAAATCGAGGACCTTGACGCACGGGGAGCCGTCGTCCCGCCGCGTCAAGAAGAGGTTCGCCGGCTTGAGGTCGCGATGGACGATCGCCGCCGCGTGCATCTTGTCGAGCGCCCGCGCGACCTGGGAGAGGTAGAGCACCACCTCCGCCGGCGGCAGCGGGCCGCGGCGCGCCGACAGGCTCGCGAGCTCCTCGCCCTGGAGCAGGTCCATGACGAGGAAGGGCATCCCGGAGTCGGCGTCGATGCCGGCGTCGGAGACCGGGACGATGTGATCGCTCTCGATCGCGCCGGTGATCTTGGCTTCCTGGGCGAACCGGGCGCGCATGCCGGGGTCCTGGATGGAGCCCGGGAGCATCACCTTGAGCGCGCGGCGGCGGTCGGTGACCTCGTCGACGACCTCGTACACCGCCCCCATCCCGCCCGCCTTGATCGAGCGGACCACGCGGTATCGCGCGTGGAAAAGCGTGTCGGGTCGGAGCTGCGCGAGGCTCGGCGGATCCATCGGGAGATCGAGGCCACAGGAGCATAGATCGGACGGGGCCCGGGCCGGGCACCGTTCGCGACGAGCGCGGCGCCGCGCCGCGGCCGTCGTCGCGGAGGCGCTCGCGGAGGCGCGGCCCTCGTCGCGGAGACGCGGCGCTCGTCGCCGGGGCGCGGGGGCCCGGCGCTGCGGCCGAGTCGGCTCGGTTGAGCCCTGTTTGCGCCCTGTTTGCGCCCTGATTGCGCCCTGATTGCGCCATGGACGCGAGCCGGCGTGCGGGCGGCGGCGCCGTCGCGGGCACGGCGGTCGCGCTCCCTGCGGGGTGGTGGGCGGCGGAAAACTCGACGCCCCCGGCGGCCACGTGGTAGCTCGGCCGGGTGGGTTCGTCTGCGCTCGCCGTCCTCTCCGCCGCGAGGCGGAGCTCCGCAACGTGGGTCGCGGCCGTGTCGCTCGGCCTCGGGGCCGTGACCCTCGCCATCCAGAGCTGCGGCACCGCCGCCGTGGGCATCGACGCCTGCCGGCAGATCGAGACGGCCCGGTGCGAGGCCGCCGCCGCGTGCCCGGCGTGGGTCGGCTCGGCCGATGCCGACGAGAAGGTCGACGCCTGCGTCGAGTTCGTCTGGGACCAGTGCCTCCACGGCATCGAGAACGCCGGCACCGAAGACAACCCCGCGCCGGAGCCGACGGCAAGCCAGATCCAGGCCTGCGTCGATGCCATCGGCGCGACGCGCAAGTGCGCCGCCGACAACGTCGCTTCCATGGCGGAGTGCTCCGCTGCGCCGCCCGCGGACGGCGCCGATGGCGCGCTCAGCCCGTGCGAGGTGATCACCGAGCGAGCTCATGCGCTGAAGGCCTGCGCGTTCGTGGTCAGGCCGCCCGACGCGGGCGGCGGCGCGGGCGATGGCGGCGGCGGAAGCGCCGGCGCTGGCGGTGAAGGCGGGGGGAACGGCGGCGGCGGAGGCGCCGGCGCCGATGGTGAAGGCGGCGGCGGTGGCGCCGGCGGTGCGAGTGACGGCGGCAGTGGAGGCGCCGGCGCTGGCGGTGACGGCGGCGGAGGCGCCGGCGGTGCCAGTGACGGCGCTGGCGGCACTCCTGATCCCTAGTTCTTCGGGCCCACGACGCGCGTCTCGCTCGATCCGCTCCGCAAGCCGCCCATCTCAACGCTCGAATGGGCCCACTCGGCCCCCGAGTCGCACAATTCAAGCGTTGAAACGCCCCACTCGGCCGCCGAGTCGCACAATTCCAGCCTTGAAAAGGCCCACTCGGCCGCCGAGTCGCCCATCTCAACGCTTGAAATGGCCCGCTCGGTCCCCGAGTCGCCCGTCTCAACGCTTGCCTCAAGCCTTGCAACGGCCGGCGCCCTCCCCGCGCGGGGCGGGCCGCGTTTCATGTGGCGCCGTTCCCCGGCTTGGACTAGTGCCCCCTGCCGATGGGCCGAGCTCGAGCTGGTTGTGGAACCTCGTCCGGTGCGGATCGCGAAGGCGGGCTCTCCCCGCAGCCCTGGCCCGGCCGGCGCGCCCTGGCGCTCGCCGTGCTCGCGCTCGCGGCCTGCACCAGCGGGAGCAGCGACGACGACGACGACGGCGGGCAGATCCAGACCTCGCTCGCCCTCGACCCGCTCGCCTTCCTGGGCGACGTGCGGTGCTCGAACGAGCCGGGGGCGATCCGCAGCTACGTCGCCACCCTCACGGACGAGAGCGCGGAGGGCGGTCCGTTCACCCTCCCCTCGTCGCCGCCGGTCCCCTGCTCGTCGCGCGTGTCGTTCACCTACGTCGTCGAGGGGCACGAGTACACGGCCAGGATCGACGGCTACGCGCAGTACGCCGAGGAGCTCACCCCCGTCGGCGACGAGACCTCCGGGAGCCCCCACATGCTCGTCGACGGCGCCCCGGTCGCGCCGCGCTGGACGTGGGCGTGCCCCGGCCCCGACGCCGCGGACGACGCCGGCAAGCTCGTGGCGAAGACGGGCGTCAACGTCGTCGTCCAGGGGTGCGCCGCGGTCTCCGGCCCCGACGACACGCAGCGCGCGGCCATCGTGCTCGACCCGGCGAGCGCGCTCGGCGCGCTGCGCTGCGGGGCCGGCGACCGGGAGATCGCGTCGTTCGACGTCCTCCCCCAGGACGGCGCGCTCCTGCCGGTGCTCGGCGTCGGCTGCCCGCCGGCCGAGCCCATCGTCTACGACCTCGGCGCCGCCCCGGCAGGGGCCCACGTCTTCCGCCTGGAAGCGAAGAACGCCGCGGGCGATGTCCTGTTCGGGTCGCGCTGCTTCGCCGCGGCGAGCGCGGGCGTCACGGCGACCGCGACCTGCGATCCGCTGTCCGACACGGGAGCGCTCGAGCTCGACCTCGGCGCGCTCCTCGAGGCGGAACAGCTCGCCTGCGGGGCCGGCGCGGCCAGCTACACGGCGACCGAGCCGCGACCCCAGGGCGAGCAGCCCGGGACGGAGGAGCCCCCCCACGTCGGCCCCGTGCCCTGCGGCGAGCGCGCGCGCCTCTCGGCCCTCCCCCCGGGCGCGTACACGACGGACGTCGACGTGCTCGACGCGAAGGGGGCGCCGGTGCTGTGCGCCGACTGCAGCGGCGAGGTCCGCCCCGGCGCGACCACGCGCGCCGCGTGCGCGCGCCGTCACGCCGGGGCGTGCGCCGCCCCCTGACCGGAGCGACGTCCAGGGGCCGGCAAACCCTTTGCGCCGGCCTGCCCCTTGGAGTACCTGAACGCATCCGTCGCATCCCCTGAACAGCGCGGGTCAAGGGCGAGCGGCGGAGGCCGGATTCGACCTCGTCGCTCGCCGATCGAGGCCTGAGACGCCTCTGCCGCCCCGCTCGACGCTCGAGCCGCGCTGTGACGGGCCTCTACAACGGGGCCGCGCGCGCCGCGCCCGCCCCGCGCCTCGGGTGCAGATCCCATGGAAGAGACGTCGAACATCCAGCAGAAGGTTCCGGTCAGCATCCAGGACGAGCTCCGGACGAGCTACCTCGACTACGCGATGAGCGTGATCATCGGCCGCGCGATCCCGGACGTGCGCGACGGCCTGAAGCCGGTGCACCGCCGGATCCTCTACTCGATGAACGAGCAGAAGATCGGCCCCACCGGCGCGCACAAGAAGTGCGCGCGCGTCGTCGGAGACGTCCTCGGCAAGTACCACCCCCACGGCGATCTCGCGGTCTACGACGCGCTCGTCCGCATGGGGCAGACCTTCAGCCTGCGCTACCCGCTCATCGACGGGCAGGGCAACTACGGCTCGATCGACGGCGACTCGCCCGCGGCCATGCGGTACACGGAGTCGCGCCTGTCCCGCATGGCGGTCGAGCTGCTCGCCGATCTCGACAAGGACACGGTCGACTTCGTCCCGAACTACGACGACTCGGAGCTCGAGCCGAGCGTGCTGCCGGCGAAGTTCCCGCAGCTGCTCGTCAACGGCTCGGGCGGCATCGCCGTCGGCATGGCGACGAACATCCCGCCGCACAACCTCGGCGAGATCATCGACGCGACGATCGCCATCATCCGCAACCCCGACATCACGCTGGAGGAGCTGCTCCACCTGGTGCCGGGCCCCGATTTCCCGACCGGCGGGCTCATCTACGGCAAGAGCGGGATCGTGCAGGCGTACACGACCGGCCGCGGCTCGATCACGATGCGCGGGCGCAGCCAGGTCGAGAAGACGATGAAGGGCGACCGCGAGCAGCTCGTGTTCACCGAGATCCCCTACCAGGTGAACAAGGCCCGGCTGGTCGCGAAGATCGCCGAGTGCATGAAGGAGAAGCGCATCGAGGGGATCAGCGAGGTGCGCGACGAGAGCGATCGCGAGGGGATGCGGATCGTCGTCGAGCTGAAGAAGGACATCTTCCCGCAGGTGGTCCTGAACCAGCTCTACCGGCTGACGGATCTCCAGGCGACGTTCGGGGTCATCAACCTGTCGATCGCGAACGGGCGCCCGGCGGTGCTGAGCCTGAAGGACACGCTCTCGCACTTCATCGAGCACCGGCGCGAGGTCGTGACGCGGCGCTGCCGCTTCGAGCTGCGGCAGGCGGAATCGCAGCGCGAGCTCGTCGAGGGGCTCGGGATGGCGACGAGCGACATCGATCGCATCGTCGCGACGATCCGGGCGTCGAGCGACACGGACGAGGCGCGGGAGAACCTGCAGAGGCTGCCGCTCCGCGGGCTCGGCGAGTTCCTGCGGCGCGCCGGCCGGCCGGAGCCCGAGTGCGCCGAGGCCGACACGCGCGGCGACTACTTCCTGTCGGAGCGGCAGGCCAAGGCGATCCTCGAGATGCGGCTGTCGCGCCTGACCGGCCTCGAGCGGGAGAAGCTCGCGAAGGAGTACGGCGAGCTGTCGCAGACGATCGAGCGGCTGCGGGCGATCCTCGCGGACATGGGGCTGCTCATGAACGTGATCGTGATGGAGCTCGAGGAGATCAAGGCGCGCTTCGGCGACAAGCGGCGCACCGAGATCGTGCCGGCCGAGGCCGAGATCCAGATGGAGGACCTGATCCAGGAAGAGGACATGGTCGTGACCATCTCGCACGCCGGCTACCTGAAGCGGACGCCGACCTCGACGTACCGGGCGCAGCGCCGCGGCGGCAAGGGGATGGTGGGGATGGAGGCGCGCGAGGAGGACTGGGTGAGCCAGCTCTTCGTGGCGTCGACGCACTCGTACGTCTTCTTCTTCAGCGACAAGGGCAAGGTCTTCGTCAAGAAGGTCTACGAGATCCCGCAGGCGCCGCGGAACGCGAAGGGCCGGGCGATCGTGAACTTCGTCGGGATGGAGCCGGGGGAGAAGGTCGCGGCGATCACGCCGGTGCCGAGCTTCGACGGCGAGACGTACGTGGTGACGCTGACCCGCCGGGGGCAGATCAAGAAGACGGCGCTGAACGAGTACGAGAACTACCGGGACAAGGGGATCATCGGGGTCCGGATCGAGGAGGGCGATCAGCTGTTCACGGCGGCGCTCACCGACGGCAAGCGCGAGCTCGTGATCGCGACGCGGAGCGGGATGAGCATCCGCTTCCCCGAGGATCAGGTGCGTCCGACGGGCCGCGCGACGATGGGCGTGAAGGGCATCGAGCTCGACGAGGGCGACGTGGTGGTGGGCCTCGGCGTGAGCGGCGACGGGCGCGACCGGGTGCTGGCGGTGTGCGAGCGCGGGTACGGCAAGCAGACGCCGCTCGAGGAGTTCCGGCTGCAGAGCCGCGGCGGCAAGGGCGTGATCCTGATCGACGCGAGCGAGCGGAACGGGCCGGTGGTGGGCGTGGCCATGGTGAGCCCGAGCGACGAGGTGCTGATCGTGACCGACCGCGGGCAGATGATCCGGACGAAGGCGAGCGAGATCCGCGAGACGGGGCGCAACGCGCAGGGCGTGCGGATCATGCACGTGGGGCAGGACGAGCGGGTGGTCGCGGTCGAGGCGTTCGCGGCGGACGCGACCGAGGGCGAGGACGGCGGAGGGTCGACGCCGCCGGCGGCGGGGGCCGACGGGACCAACGGGGTCGCGGACCACACGGGTGGAGACGGGGGCGGAGAGGTCAACTAGAGCGGTTTTCGCTTCGGTTGACGTTAGACGACCTGGGTGCTTCGTCTTTCGTCTTCGTCTCTCGTCCCCGTCTTCGTCTCTCGTCCCCGTCTTCGTCTCTCGTCTTCGTCTCTCGTCCCCGTCTCTCGTCCCCGTCTCTCGTCTTCGTGCGCGTGCGCGTGCGCGTGCGCGATTCCCCAGAGTCAGCGCGCACGCGCACGCGCACGCGCACGAAGACGAGCACGGGAGACGGAAGACGGGAGACGGAAGACGGGAGACGGGAGACGGGAGACGGGGCGGGAGGCGGGAGGCGGGAGGCGGGAGACGAGAAGCCTTTAAGGCGCAACGGCCGGCGCGGGGCGGCTCTCGGAGCGAGGCGCGCGGGCGACGGAGCCCTGGCCGACGAGCTGCGCGAGCTCGGTCACGTGATCGTCCGTCGCCTTCATCGCCGCGAGCGCGTCGGCGAGCCGAAGGACGTACTCGACGTTGGAGCCGCTCGGCCCGTGGGACGCGAGCACCTGCGCGGCAATCTCGGCCAGCGGCGCCTCGCCGAGGTAATCCGGGTTGTCGGGCGTGGCCACATACACGATGGCCGCCCGAGGCGCGCTCTCCGCGTGGGTCTCCTCCGCCAAATAGAGCGGCACGTCGCAGCGCGCATATCCGCCCTTCTCGCGGTGATCCAGCGCGCGGAGCACCTCGTCCACGTCGGCGGCGGCGACCCGATAGGCCATCCCCCAGCAGCGCGCCAGCGGCGCAGGGATGAGCGTGACCACCCGCCCCGGCGCCCCGGGAACACCCCGGTGATCGGTGGAGCCCTGCCAGAACCGGCGCGCCCAGCCGGTGATGTACCCGGGCGCCATCCGCTCGAATCGAAACGCCGGCCGCCAGATCAGCGAGCCGTAACCGAAGATCCAGGTCTCGCGATGCACGAGACCATCCTATCAAACGTCGCCGCCCGCCAGAACCGCCGCGCTCGCCTGGAGGGCTCGCCCCAAGCGGCCTGCACGGGCTGCTAGCGGAGATCCTCCCGGATGTTCCCCACCGATCGCTGGATCAGCTGCTCCAGCGCCTCCCGGCTGCGGCGCTCGTGCTCGGCCGCCTCCTTGGCCCGCCGCTCCTCGGCGCTCGCCCTGGCCTCGGCGTCGCGCGCCCCGCTCTCGGACGCCCGCGCCATGTCGCGCGCCGCCCGGGCGTCCCGGGCCGCCTTCCGCGCCTGCTCGGCCGCGGACTCGGCCCGGTACCGCGCCTCCTCGGCCTCCTTCTGCAGGACCTCCGCCAGCCGCCGCTGGTCCTCCGTGTTCCTCCGGGCCCGCTCGGCGGCCTCGCGGGCCGCCCGCTCGTTCGCGAGCGCCTGCTCGAGGTTGTACTCGGTCTGGCGGATCTCCTCGAGCTGCGCGGTGATGACCTGGTTCTGGCGGACCACCTTGATGATCCCCAGGGCGGCCATCGCGACCAGCAGGGCGAGCCCCGTCATCGTGCCCGCGATCAGCGTGCGCCGCCGGCGCTTCGCCTGGCTCGCCAGCCGGAGCACGGCGTCGAGATACCGCTGCTCCCGCTCGGGCAACTGGCCCTGATAATAGTACCTGTCGCGGAAGCGGCGCGCCTCCTGGGCGATCTTGCCGCGCCAGAGGGTGTCGTCGGCGCAGCCGCTCGACTCCCACTGCCGCGCCGCCACGCGCAGCTTGTCGAGGAAGGCCGCGTCCTTCTGGTTCTCGTCGAGCCAGCGCTGCAGCGTCGGCCAGCGCTCGATGAGCGACTCGTGCACGATCTCCACGCGGCTGCCGGCGTCGTCGCGCCCCGTCTCGACCGCCAGGAGCCGCGCGTCCGAGAGGACGTGGACCACCCCCTCGATCTCGTCCGGCTCCCCCGGCAGCTCGCGGATCTCCCGCAGGCTGGCGATGGCCCGCGTGCGCTCGGGCGTCACCAGGCGCTCGAACACCGCCCGGCAGAGCTTCGCCTGGCGCACGCTCATCCCGGCCAGCACCGTGTCGGCGTGGCTCGCGAGCGTGCCGGCCACGCCGCCGATCGCCTCGTAGCTCGCCCGCGTCAGGAGCCGGCGCTCGCGATCGCGCAGATCCCACCACCGCGCCGCCATGAACTGCAAGAGCGGCAGCGCGCCGCGGGTCGTCTCCAGCACGTCGAGGATGTCCTCGACCAGCGCCGGGTCCTCGATCTCGTACCGCGCCGCCTGGACGGGCCTCGTGAGCGCCTCGCGCAGCCCGGCGCGGCCGATGGGCGGCAGGACCACGAGCCCGCGCGTCACCGCCGCCATGAAATGCCTGTCCTCGGCCACCCGCTCGATGAAGTCCGACCGCATCGAGAGGATGACGCGCAGGGGCGAGGACGCGTCGTCCGCGACGCCCCCGAGGCACGAGAGGAACGCGGCGCGCTCGCCGGCGTCGCACGAGAGCGTGTAGAGCTCCTCGAACTGGTCGACGAAGAGCACGACGCGGCGCTGCTTCCGCGCCGCCCACGCGCGCAGCTCGGCCCCGAGGTAGCCCGGCTCGGCGCGCAGCCGCTCGACGAGCATGCGCCCGCGCGAGGCGTCGCCGCCCGGCGGCTCCGGCCGCTCCGAGCCGCCCCTCGTCAGCAAGGAGGGGTGGCTGAGCAGCTCGGCGAGCGCCGCCATGGGCTCGCGCCCCGGCCGGAGGATGAGCGACTCCCACCCTCCGCCCGATCGCTTGAGCGCCGGGACGATCCCCGCCCGGACGAGCGACGACTTGCCCACGCCCGACGCGCCGACGATCGCGAGGAGCGGCTGGCTGCGCAGCCGCGTCACCATCCTGGCGACGTCCTCCGCGCGGCCGAAGAAGCGGTCCGCGTCGGCCTCCTGGAACGCCGACAGGCCCGCGAAGGGGCTCTCGTCGGCCCCGAGGACGATCTCGTGGCGCCCGGGCAGGAGCGGCAGGAGCTCGGCGAGGAGCTGCTGCGCCGAGGCGGTGCGCTCGGCCTTCCGCTTGCGGAGGCAGCGATCGATGATCCCGCCGAGCGCGCCGAGCTCCGGCCGCGCGCCGTCGAGCTCGGGCATGGGCTGGTCGAGCAGGGCGACCTGCATGAGGCTGTGCACCGTCACCGGCGCGAGCGGGTGCGCGCCGGTGGCGAGCTCGTAGAGCATGATGCCCACGGCCCAGATGTCGCTGGCGTGGTCGATCCCCTCCCCGAGCCACTGCTCCGGGGACATGTACGGTATCGTCCCCATCATCGCGCCCTCGCGCGTCAGCGTCGTGCGGATCGAGATGGGCGCCCGATCGACCGGGCCGGCGACGTCGGTGTCGAGCAGCTTGGCGATGCCGAAGTCGAGCACCTTGATGGCGCCGGACGCCTCCAGCATGATGTTCTCGGGCTTGAGATCGCGGTGGACGATGCCGAGCTTGTGGGCGCACGACAGGGCGCGCACCACCGGCACCATCATCTCGACGGCGGCGCTCGCCGACACCGGCGCCGTCGCGACCGCCTCGTCCGCGCCGGCCGGCCGGCGCTGATCCATCCACGCGCGGAGGCTCTGGCCGTCGATGTACTCGAGCACCATGTACGGATATCCGTCGTGCTCGTTCACATCGTGGATCGTCACGATGTTCTCGTGCTTGCAGAGCGCGGTGGCGCGGGCCTCGACAAGGAACCGCTGGAGCCTGGCGCCGGTCAGGCTCGTGACGACCTTGATGCCCACCAGGCGCCCCAGGCGGACGTCGCGGCCGAGGAAGACGGTGCCCATGCCCCCTCGGCCGAGCTCGCGAATGAGCTCGTAATGCCCGATGAGGGTCCCGGCGCGGATGGCCGGCCCTGTGGCCTGCCGGCTCGACATGGGCGGGCCGAAAGGCTCCTGCGCCGTCGAGGATCGCCGCAGCGGGCCCGTCCTGCTCGCGGGGCTCTCCTCCGGACGCGGCGCGGGCTCGGTGGGCCCGAGAGGCGCCGCGCCGAGGACCGGCGATTCCGTCGTCGAGGTGCTCGCCAGACCTGCCCCCGGGCCCGGCGCCAGGGTCAGCGTCTCCTCCCCGCGAAGGCCGTGCTCCTCGGTGCCGGTCACTTCCCGCGAGGATACCCCAGGGACTCCGCGTTTCACAATGTCACGGGCCGTTGACATCGAGAAATCCACCAGGGACACGCGCTCTCTGTCGCGTCGAGCGTCGAGCGCGTCGAGCGCGTCGAGCGCGTCGAGCGCGTCGAGCGCGTCGAGCGCGTCGAGCGCGTCGAGCGCGTCGAGCGCGTCGAGCGCGTCGAGCGCGTCGAGCGCGTCGAGCGCGTCGAGCGCGTCGAGCGGGCGTCGATAACGTGCGATCCGCCGGCAAGGCGGAGAGCGAGCGCCGCGGCTTCTCGGCCTGTCATGGAGCCTGTTCCTCCGACTGCCCTCCTCCGCGCCGAGCGCGGGCGCCGGGGCGCTCGCGGCCTCGATCGATGTCTGTGGCCGGCGGCGGGCCGCCGCGGTGCGATGGAGATGGGCAGCGCCAGGTACGTTGAGAGCGGCGCCGATCTCCCTCGGACCGCCGCCGGCGCTCACCCCTCGAGCAGCTCGAACCGGATCCCCGCCGCCTGCAGCCGCTCGATGAGCCGCTCCCCCATCGCCACCGCCGGCGTGAGGACCCCGGCGCGCGCCGGCAGCCGCTCGCGGTCGAACGCCATGCAGAGCGCCGACTCCGCCACCATCTTCGCCGTCTCCGAATAGCCGGGATCGCCGCCGCTCACGCGCGTCACCACCTTGCGCGACGCGCTCTTGCCGTGGAAGGTCACCTGGAACCAGCCGCGCGCCCGCTCCTCGGCGCTCGGCCCTTCCCCCGGGCTGCGCACCTTGCGGAGCAGGTCCCGCGTCGGCCCCACCTTGGCGAGCGCCGCCACGGCGCCGAAGCCGGCGATCCCGATCACGAGCTGCAGCCCGGACTTGACCTGCACGTAGTGCCCGTACTGGAAATCGGGGCCGTAGACGTCGAGCTCCCGCGCGCTCCGCAGCACGATCTCGGGATCGATGCTCGGCAACGGGCAGACCCAGGCGCGCAGCCCCTTCTCGTAGCGGATGCGCCCCTTGAGCCCCCGCGCCTTCCGCCCGCCGCGCGCCTCCTCGGAGCGCGCCTCGCGCCGCCTGCGGCCGCCGCGCGCCATGACCTCGAGCACCGACTGCCACGTGCCGCCGGAGAAGCTGCCGTGCGCGCGCACGACGCCCTCCACCGCGATCGGCTCGCCCGCGGGGAGCTTCGTCACCGTGAAGAGCGCGCCGAGGTCGTGCGGGATGCTGTCGAAGCCGCAGCAGTTGACGATCTTCACGCCCGCCGCGCGGGCGGCCTCGTGGTGGCGCTCGAGGAGGCGATCGACGAACTCGGGCTCGCCGGTGAGATCCGCGTAGTCGGTGCCCGCGCGGATGCACGCCTCGACCAGCGGCTCGCCGCGGCTCGAGTACGGGCCCACGGTGGTGATGACCACGCGCGCCTGGCTCGCCATGCGCTCGAGCGACGCCGCGTCCTCCGAGGTCGCCTCGATGACGCCCACGGCGGCGCAGGCCGGATCGATCGCCTCCAGCGCCGCCTTCACCTCGGCGAGGCGCCCCGCGTTCCGGCCGGCGATCGCGAAGCGGGCGGGTCGCGCCGAGGCGTCGTCCCGGGCGGAGGCTTCCTTGCCCCGGGTGGCGAGATACTCGGCGACGAGGCGACCGGTGAAGCCGGTCGCGCCGTAGACGATCACATCGTACGTGCGGTCGAGGGTCATGGGGGGAGCCTTGATACCACGACCGCGGGCGGGAACGTCACCGTCGGCACCAGGAGAGAGACGGCGGGACCCAGCCGCCGAACGAGCGCTCCAGGTGCTGCGCCACGGCGATCGTCACGTGATCGTTGCCGTGGATCGCCGCCACCTGGACGCCGAGCGGCAGCCCGTCGGCGTTGAGGCCGAGCGGGACCTGCGTCGCCGGCATCTCCATGACGTTGAGCACCGCGGTGTACGTCCACTGGAAGGGCGGCAAGAGCGGCGCGTAGTGCCGCGGCGCGGGCCGCGGGTACGACGGGTAGAGCATCACGCCCCGCTCGCCGATGCGCGACACGAGCTCGGCGCGGAGCGCCTCGCCGAGCTCCAGGGCGCGCGCGATGCGCGAGGGGACGAGCCGGCCGACGTCCTCGAGCAGCGTGAGCCCGAGGGCGGGCAGCGTGTGCGCCGAGCGGCGGAGCGACCAGCGGGCGAGCTCGCGCGGCAGGCTGACCGGGCGGCCGTCCCCGAGCAGCGCCCGGAACGTGACGCCGCCGGCCACGCCCAGCATCGCGGTCCAGATGTCGAGCGCCCGCGCGAGGAGCTCGATGCGCGCCTTCTGGACCGTGGCCCCGCGCGCGGCGAGCGCCTCCACCGCCCGCTGCTGCGCGGCCAGGAGATCGCCGCTCACCCGGCGCACGCCGTCGTGCTCGACCGAGAGCACCGTCAGCCCGCCGAGGTCGACCGAGGCCGGGTCGCCGAGGGGCAGCGGCGCGCAGGCCGGGTCGCGCGCGTCGGGGCCCGCGAGGACGCGGAGCACCGGCATGAGGTCCTCGGCGCGCCGCGCGATCGGCCCCGTGGTCATGTAACGGAGCCCGCGCTCGCCGGGCAGCGGGAACTGGCCCGACGTCGGCACGAGCCCGCCGGTCGGCTTGTGGCCGAAGACGCCGTTGAAGAACGCGGGCATCCGGATGGACCCGCCGATGTCCGAGCCGAGCCCGACCGGCGCGCCGCCCGCGCCGACCACCGCGGCCTCGCCGCCCGAGCTGCCGCCCGCGGTGCGCGCCGGGTCGTAGGGGTTGTTCGTCCGGCCGTAGAGCCGGTTGTTCGTCTCCATCCACATGCAGAGCTCCGAGACGTTGGTGACGCCGAGCGGGATGAAGCCGGCGGCGCGCATGCGCGCGACCGTCACCGCGTCCTCCGTCGCGCGCACGCCGGCGCGGGCGACGAGCCCCGCGGAGTTCGGCATGCCCGCGACGGCGAAGCTCTCCTTGATGGAGCACGGGACCCCGAGGAACGGCGGCGCGGCGGCGGCGTCGCCCCGATCGAGGAGCGCGTCGGCGGCGCGCGCCTCGGCGCGGGCGGCGTCGAACCGGTCCGCCACCATCGCGTTGAGCGTCGGGTTCACGCGCTCGATGTGCCGGATATGGGCCTCCACGACCTCGGCCGACGTCACGGCCCGGGCGCGGATCAGCGCAGCCAGCCGGGTGGCGGAGAGCAGGAGCAATGGATCTCGTGAAAGCATGGGCGTGGGTGCGATAAGGGATCAGGCGCGGGACGGCGACCCGGGTCAAGGGGCCGCCCCGGGGCTCGACAATGGCCCACCCGCCCTCCCCGGCGCCAGCCGCGCGTGGCCCTCGCCGAGCGCGCGCCGCGCGTGGCCCTCGCCGAACGCGCGCCGCGCGCCGCCCTCGCCGGGCCCCGTCGCCGCCCCCGCCGCGCGCGCCGCCCCCCGCCGCGCGCGCGCCGCCCCCGCCGCGCGCGCCGCTGAGCGCGCCCGCACGGCGGCGCGGCGGCGCGCGGACCACCGCCGCCCGCTACTCGCCCGAAGCGGTCGCCGCTGGGGCCGCGCCCTGCGCCGGCGCGGCCGCGACCGCGCGCCCCCGCGACCGCTGCGGGAAGGCCCACCGCACGGCCCCGGTCAGGAGCCAGTCGACCCCCCCGCGGCTGTCGACCTGGACGCCGGGATCGACGTACACCTGCACGCGATCGCTGAGCTCCGCGCCGACCTCCAGCACGCTCGTCGACACGACGCGGGGCGCGCCGCGGTGGTTGAAGTGGAAGCTCTGGTCCGGGCTCACCCAGAAGCCGCGCGGCAGCTCGACGATCGCGAAGGGCCGCACCACCGACGTCTGGATGTCGTCGCGCAGCGGATCGCCGCCGAACGAGACCGCGTGCTGCAGCTGCAGCCCCAGCCGCGCGGGCCGCGCCACGCGGACGTACGCTTGAACGAGGGGCGCGACCTGGTTCTTGCCCGAGCCCAGCGCGGGGCGCGTCGCCGAGTCGAGGATGAGATCCGAGCCGAGGACGAGCGCGTACCGCGGCGTGCCGATCGCGCGGACGAGCGGCCGGATCAGGACGTCGCCGAGCCCCGCGTCGCGCTGGCCATCGACCCCGCTCACGACCGCGAACGGCACGTCCGCGCGCAGCGAGAAGCTCCTGTCGAAGGCGTAGTCCCCCCGGATCACCGCGGCGTTGAAGAAGCCGCTCTTGCCGCGCGAGACGAAATCGTCCCGGACCTCGATGAACGTGCTCAGGTTGGCGGCCGCCGGCGCCTGCGTCCGGGGCGGCGCGGCGCCGCGCGGCCCCGGCCCGGGGCGCGACGGCGCGGGGCGCGACGGCGCGGGCGGCAGCGGCCGCGCGGGCTGGGCGCTCGCGAGCGCCGCGACCTCCGCTCGTCGCGCGGGCTCGACGCGATCCGCGGCGGCGCCCGCCCGCGCGCTGCACAGCGCGACGAGCCCGATCGCGGCGGGAGAGGCCGCGCGGCGGCGCCGGCGACCGCAGGGCGAGATCGTTCGACTGGCAGGGCGCGCCTGCGCCACGCGATGCGCTTGCATGGCGGTTCCATGGTGGAGCCGCGCGAACTGGCGGCAGTCGGTGCAAAGCAGCACTCCGCACTTCGGGCGCGCACGAGACGAGGTCCGGTGTTTGCTCACACCTCCCCTGGGGCTCCGCATCCGCTCGTCTCCGCGCGATCCCTGCGATGCGCGCGGTGCGCGCGCCGCGCTCGATGCGCCGCGCAGGGCCCGCCGAGCGCCGCGATCGAGCGACGCATCCCTGCACACTGCGCGCATCCCCGTCGCGCAGTCGCACGGTCGCGCCGTCTCCACGAGAGCGGCGCATCGGCGAGCGAGAGCGGCGCATCGGCGAGCGACACGGACAGCGAGCGTTCGTGCGGAACGTCGCGCGCTCGCTGCGGGCGTGCGCGAACTTGCGCGAACAAAAAACTGCACGAAATGCCGCAGAAACACGCGATCTGTAAAGAAACAACTTGACGCGACGCAGCAGCTCTGCAAGCTAGAGGCACTCACGCTATGCAGAAGTCGACGTGCACCGCCAGCGCCCACGCCTCCGGCGATGGGACCCCCGCTGTGAAGCTGGTGCACCGCGCTTCGTCGGCGACCTCGGCGGCGCGTTCGCTCGTCGTCGAGGGCGGCGTGTCCGTCGGGCTCCTAGCGGGCCTAACCATTCCTGCGCTCGTCAGCCTAGTCGACGTCGTCGGGCTGATTCGCGTCGGGAACGGGTGCGGGCCGCCGCTCTGAGCTGAGCAGCATGGAGATAGGCCCCCGCACCGAGAAGGTCCGGGGGCTTTCGTTTTTCTGGCCTGTGGGTTCACGAAGAGCAGCCGTCGTCAAGGAGGATCAGGTGAGCAAGGAACATTCGAGGAAGAATCGCGAGGACGCCTCGAGCGAGGCCGTTGGCCAGCGCATCGCGGAGCTCGCAGAGCTCGTCGCCGCGGGCTGTGGGATGCCCGTCGCCTCGAGCGCCGTACGCGAGGAGTTCGAGGCGCTCGTCGACGAGATCCGCGCGCGCGCGAGCGGCGGCGCCGTCCGCGCGCCCCAGCGCTCCTCGACGCACCTGAAGGGCGCGCGCCCGGGCGGCGACGCCGAGGCCTCGTTCGAGTTCCACTCCGACCCGCCCTCCGCGCGGCCCGGCGCGGCCCCCGCCGCGGGCTCCTCGCGCGTCGTGTCGCTCGACGACGCGCGGCGGGTGCTCGACGCGCTCCGCCGCGAGGAGAGCAGCGGCGGCGGCCCGCGGGAGGACCTGCAGCGCGCGATCGCCTAAATTGCCGAGCCCCTGAGAGACGGCGGAACCCGCGGCCACGGCGCCCACGGCGCCACCTTCCACCAGCATGACTCGATCGGAGTCGAGACTATGAAACGAACCGGCGCACAGATTATCTGGGAAGTCCTCGTCCGCGAAGGCGTGGACGTGGTCTTTGGCTACCCCGGCGGCGCGATCATGCCCGCCTACGACACGATCCTCGGCTACCCGATCCGCCACGTCCTCGTCCGGCACGAGCAGGGCGCGGCGCACATGGCGGACGGGTACGCCCGCGCCTCGGGCAAGGTCGGCGTGGCGGTCGCCACCTCGGGCCCCGGCGCGACGAACCTCGTCACCGGGATCGCGACGGCGATGCTCGACTCGTCGCCCATCGTCTGTATCACCGGGCAGGTGTCCTCGAAGCTGCTCGGGACCGACGCCTTCCAGGAGACGGACATCACCGGCGTCACCCTGCCCATCACCAAGCACAACTACCTCGTGACCGAGGTCCAGGACATCGCCCCCGCCATCCGCGAGGCGTTCTACATCGCGCGCTCGGGCCGCCCGGGCCCGGTGCTCGTCGACATCACCAAGGACGCCCAGCAGGCGTCGATGGACTTCGAGCTGCCGAAGGGCGAGGTCCGCCTGCCCGGCTACCGCCCGGGGTATCACGCCGTCCAGACGGACATCGAGAAGGCGATCGAGCTCATCGACGAGGCCGAGCGGCCGCTCATCCTCGCCGGCCAGGGCATCGTCCGGGCGGAGGCGACGCGCGAGCTCCTCGCCTTCGTGGAGAAGACGGGCATCCCCGTCGCGTCGACGCTGCTCGGCCTCGGCGGCTTCCCGGCGACCCACCCGCTCAGCCTCGGCATGATGGGCATGCACGGCGAGGCGTGGGTGAACACCGCCATCCAGGAGGCCGACCTCCTCATCGCGCTCGGGATGCGCTTCGACGACCGCGTGACCGGCAACCTCAAGACCTACGCGGTCAAGGCGAAGAAGATCCACGTCGAGATCGACCGTTCCGAGATCAACAAGAATGTCAAGGTCGACGTCGGCCTCGTCGGGGACGTCCGGGACACGCTCCTGTCGCTCATCCCCGGGTGCAAGCAGCGCAACCGGAGCGCCTGGATCGAGCGCATCACCACCCTGAAGGGGGACTCGGCGGTCCGTGACATTCAACAATTGCCGTACCACGACAAACTGTACGCCGCGCACGTGATGCACGACCTCTGGCGGCTCACCGACGGCAAGGCGCTTGTGGTAACCGACGTCGGCCAGCACCAGATGTGGGAAGCGCAGTACTACAAGCACGATCACCCGCGGAAGCTCATCACCTCCGGCGGGCTCGGCACGATGGGCTTCGCCCTGCCGGCGGCGATCGGCGCGCGCTTCGCGAAGCCGAACGACGAGGTCTGGGTGGTCGTGGGCGACGGCGGCTTCCAGATGACCGCGTGCGAGCTGTCGACCTGCGCGCAGGAGGGCATCAAGGTCCACGTGGCCATCATCAACAACGGCTACCTCGGCATGGTGCGCCAGTGGCAGGAGTTCTTCTACAACCGGCGCTACTCGGCGACCCCGATGCGCAGCCCGGACTTCGTGAAGCTCGCCGAGGCCCACGGGCTGACCGGCATCCGCGTGACGAAGCGCGAGGAGATCGCCGGCGCGGTCGAGCGCGCCCGCGCGACGCCGGGCACCGTGGTCATCGACTTCCGCGTCGAGCAGGAGGACAGCGTCTACCCGATGGTCCCCGCGGGCGCCGACCTGAACGACATGATCCGCCGCCCGAGCCCGATCCTGGAGACCGGGGAGGATCCGTGAACGCACCCGTAGAGGCGCGCGCCCCGAGCGCTCGATCCAACGCGAGCGCGCGCTCGCTGGACGAGCGGGGCGCGTCCGAGCGCGTCGCGGCCGCTGCCGGGCGCCCCAGAGACAAGAGGGACTTTCAAGAGGCATCCATGGATCGACCCATCCTGCGCACGTTCATCGCCTACGTCGAAGACCGCCCCGGCGTGCTCAACCGCGTCGCGTCGCTGTTCCGGCGCCGCGCGTACAACATCGAGTCGCTGAGCGTCGGGCGCACCCACATCGCCGGGGTCTCGCGCCTCACCCTGGTCCTCGAGGCGGACGAGGACGGGGCGCGCCGCCTGGAGGCGAACCTGTACAAGCTGGTCAACACCCTCTGGGTCCGCGACGTCACCCACACGGCCTCGGTCGCGCGCGACCTCGCGCTGATCAAGGTGAAGGCGAACGCGACGACCCGCGCGCAGGTGCTCCAGCTCTGCGAGGTGTTCCGCGCGCGCACGGTCGACGTCGCCCCCGAGGCGCTCACCATCGAGATCACCGGCACCGGCGACAAGATCGAGGGCCTGCTCGACGTGCTCCGCCCGTTCGGGATCATCGAGATGGTGCGGACCGGGATGATCGTGATGACCCGCGGCGCCGAGGAGGCCGAGGCCAGGCTCGACACCGTGCTGCCTGCGCGCCCTGGCGACAGCAGCGCGCCCTGATGACGGATGACGTGAAGGACGGGAGCCGCGAGGTGCGGATCCCTGTTGAAGGAGAGTGAGATGGCGAAGATTTTTTATGATAACGACGCGGATCTGTCGCTCATCCAGAGCAAGAAGATCGCGATCGTCGGCTATGGCTCCCAGGGGCACGCCCACGCGCTGAACCTGCGCGACAGCGGCGCGACGGTGATCGTCGCCCTGCCCGAGGGGAGCAAGAGCCGGCCCAAGGCGCAGGCCGCGGGGCTCCAGGTGGCCACGGTGTCCGAGGCCGCGAAGGCCGCCGACGTCATCATGATCCTCGCGCCCGACACGTCGCAGGCCCGCATCTACAACGAGCACATCGCGCCGCACCTCGGCCCGGGCAAGACGCTCATGTTCGCGCACGGGTTCAACATCCGCTTCAACACGATCGCGCCCCCCGCGTCGGTCGACGTCACGATGATCGCGCCGAAGGGCCCCGGGCACCGGGTGCGCGAGACGTACGAGGCCGGCGGCGGCGTCCCGGCCCTGCTCGCCGTCCACCAGGACGCGAGCGGCAAGGCGGAGGCGCAGGCGCTCGCCTACGCCAAGGGCATCGGCGCGACGCGCGCCGGGGTGCTCCTCACGACGTTCGCGGAGGAGACCGAGACCGACCTCTTCGGCGAGCAGGCGGTGCTCTGCGGCGGCGCGAGCGAGCTCGTGAAGGCCGGGTTCGAGACGCTCGTGAACGCCGGCTACCAGCCGGAGATCGCGTACTTCGAGTGTCTGCACGAGCTCAAGCTCATCGTCGACCTCATGTACCGCGGCGGCCTCAACTACATGCGGTACTCGATCAGCGACACCGCCGAGTACGGCGACTACGTGTCCGGCCCGCGCGTCATCACCGACCGCACCCGCGAGGAGATGAAGCGCATCCTGGCCGACATCCAGAGCGGCGAGTTCGCGCGCAAGTGGATCGCGGAGAACGAGGAGGGCCGGCCGAAGTTCGAGGCGACGCGGGCCAAGGAGCGGGAGCAGCGGCTCGAGGTCGTGGGCGCCAACCTGCGCAAGATGATGCCGTTCATCGACCCCGTCACCATCAAGCCCGGCGACTGAGCGTCTCCACTCGTGGGAGGCGGCGGAGAACACCATGCCTGAGATGATTGCGAATCAAGCGATGCCCCCGTCCGATTACGTGCGCATCTTCGACACCACGCTGCGTGACGGCGAGCAGTCGCCGGGCGCGACGATGACGTCCTCGGAGAAGCTCGAGATCGCGCTCGCGCTGGCGAAGCTCGGCGTCGACGTCATCGAGACGGGCTTCCCCGCCGCTTCCCCCGACGACCTGCTCGCCGTCCAGACGATCGCCGAGCGCGTGGGCGCGGCCGCGGTCCCCGGCCGCCCCGCCGCGACGCCGCCGATCATCTGCGCGCTCGCCCGCGCCACCAAGGTCGACATCGACAAGGCGTGGGAGGGCGTCTCCCGGGCCGCGCACCCGCGGATCCACACCTTCCTCGCCACGAGCGACATCCACCTCAAGCACAAGCTCCGGATGACCCGGCCCGAGGTGCTCGACCGCGTGCGGGCCATGGTCGCGTACGCGCGCGACCTCTGCGCCGACGTGGAGTTCAGCCCCGAGGACGCCGGCCGGAGCGAGCCCGAGTTCCTCTACCAGGTGCTCGAGGCCGCGATCGCCGCCGGGGCCACCACGCTCAACATCCCGGACACGGTCGGCTACACCATGCCGAGCGAGTTCGGCGCGCTCATCGCCGGCATCCGCAAGAACGTGCCGGGGATCGACCGCGCCATCATCTCGGTGCACTGCCACAACGACCTCGGGCTCGCGACGGCGAACGCCCTGGAGGGCATCCGCGCGGGCGCGCGCCAGGCCGAGGTGACCATCAACGGCATCGGCGAGCGCGCCGGCAACACCGCGCTCGAGGAGGTCGTCATGGCGCTCGCGACGCGGCGGGCCGTCTTCGGGCTGCGCACCGGCATCGACACGACCCAGATCGCCACCGTGAGCCGCCTCGTCAGCGCCGCCACGGGCTTCAACGTCCAGCCGAACAAGGCGATCGTCGGCGCCAACGCCTTCGCGCACGAGTCGGGCATCCACCAGGACGGGATGCTGAAGCACCAGGAGACGTACGAGATCATGCGGCCGGAGATGGTCGGGGTGACGCAGACCCGGCTCGTCCTCGGCAAGCACTCGGGCAGGCACGCGCTCAGGAACCGGCTCGAGGAGCTCGGCTACCACCTCGACGAGGCCCAGCTCGCGGCGGCGTTCGCCAGCTTCAAGGCGCTCGCCGACAAGAAGAAGCACGTCACCGATCCCGACATCGAGGCGATCGTCTCGACCACGCGGGCGCAGGGCGACGAGCTCTACACGCTCGACGCGCTCCAGGTCGCCTGCGGAACCACCGGGATGCCGACGGCCACGGTCCGCCTCCGCGGGCCGGACGGGGCGCTGCACGTGCGCGCCGCGATCGGCACCGGGCCGGTGGACGCGGCCTACCGGGCGATCGACGAGATCGTCCGCGTGCCGAGCAGCCTCCTCGAGTTCTCCGTGCACGCGGTGACCGAGGGGATCGACGCGCTCGGCGAGGTGAGCGTCCGGGTCCGGGCGGACGCGACGTCGAGCAAGCGGCACCCGCAGCACGACGCCTCGCACCGGGTGTTCCACGGCCACGGCGCCGACACGGACATCCTGGTCGCCAGCGCGAAGGCGTACCTCACCGCCCTGAACCGGCTCCTCGCGACCTACGGCGTCGAGCCCCGGGAGGACGCGGCGGCGTCCGAGAGCAACGAGAGCAACCAGAGCGGCCGCGGCGCCGCCGTCGAGAGCGCGAGGTAGGCCGGTGAGCCGAGCGCACGAGGGCCCCGAGCGGGGCCGGCGAGCTCGGCGGCCTGCCCGCGCCGCACAAGGAAGTCGAAGCTTATGAATCCGCCTCTCAACGGCGCGGAGCAGGGCGCCCGCCCCGCGGACCGCGTCGAAATCTACGACACGACGCTACGGGACGGCACCCAGCGCGAGGGCATCTCGCTCGCGTGCGAGGACAAGCTGCAGATCGCGCGCCACCTCGACGCGTTCGGCCTGACCTTCATCGAGGGCGGCTGGCCCGGCTCGAACCCGAAGGACGCGCAGTTCTTCGAGCGGGCGAAGGACATCGAGTGGAAGCACGCGAAGATCGCCGCGTTCGGCTCGACGCGCCGCGCCTCGCTCGCCCCCGAGGACGACCCCGGCCTGCGCGCGCTGCTCGCCGCCGGCACGAGCGTCTGCACGATCTTCGGCAAGAGCTCGACGCAGCACGTGACCGCGGTGCTGCGCACGACGCTCGACGAGAACCTCCGGATGATCGAGGAGACCGTCGCCTACCTGCGCGCGCACGGCCGCCGCGTGGTCTACGACGCCGAGCACTTCTTCGACGGGTTCGCGCTCGACCGGTCGTACGCGATCGAGACGCTGCGCGCCGCGGCGCGCGGCGGGGCCGAGGTGCTCACGCTCTGCGACACGAACGGCGGCTCGATGCCGTGGCAGATCGAGGCGATCGTCGCCGAGATGAAGGCGCTGCTCGGCCACCCGCTCGGCGTCCACGCGCACAACGACGGCGAGCTCGCGGTCGCCAACTCGCTCGCCGCCGTGCGCGCGGGCGCCCGCCACGTGCAGGGCACGATCAACGGCTACGGCGAGCGCTGCGGGAACGCGAACCTGTGTGCGATCATCCCGAACCTCGAGCTGAAGCTCGGCCTCCGGGCGCTGCCCGAGGGGGCGCTCCGCGGGCTCACCGAGCTCTCGCACTACGTCGCCGAGCTGGCGAACCTCGCCCCCGACGATCACATGGCCTACGTCGGGCGGAGCGCCTTCGCGCACAAGGGCGGCGTGCACGTCGCGGCGATGCGGCGCGAGCCGGCGTCCTACCAGCACATCGACCCCGCGCTCGTCGGCAACGCGATGCGCACCGTGGTGAGCGAGCTGTCGGGCCGCGGCAACCTCCTCAGCAAGGCCGAGGAGTTCGGGCTCGAGGTGAAGGCGGGCGCCGAGGTGGAGGTGCTCGAGCAGATTAAGGAGCGCGAGGCGCGCGGCTCGTCGTTCGAGGCGGCCGAGGCGTCGGTCGCGCTCTTGCTGCGCCGGAGCTCGCCGGGCTACAAGCCGCCCTTCCGGCTGCTCGATTTCAAGGTGATCGCGGGCCAGCGCGAGGGCGTCGGCACCTTCGCCGAGGCGATGATCAAGATCGCGGTCGGCGACGAGGTGGTGATCACGGCGGCCGAGGGGTCCGGCCCCGTCAACGCGCTCGACGGCGCGCTCCGCAAGGCGCTCGCGCCCGTGTTCCCGGCCGTGCGCGACATCCAGCTCGTCGACTACAAGGTCCGCATCCTCGACGGGCGCGACGGCACCTCGGCGACGACGCGCGTGCTCATCGACAGCCGCGACGCGCACCGCCAGTGGAGCACCGTCGGCGCCTCGACGAACATCATCGACGCTTCCTGGCATGCGCTCGCGGACGGGATCGAGTATGGGCTCACGCTCGCAGCGCGAGAGCCAGCGCAGTACACATCCACGTTGCCTGCCAGCGAGGTCGCATGAAGGCCAATATCGTTCTTTTGCCCGGTGACGGCATCGGCGGCGAGGTCGTCGCCGAAGCCCGCGTCACCCTCGATGCCGTCGCCGCCCAGTTCGGCCACAGCTTCACGTACTCCGAGCACCTCATCGGCGGGTGCGCCATCGACGCGACCGGCACCGCGCTGACGCCGGAGACGCTCGACGCGTGCCGCGCGGCCGACGCCGTCCTCCTCGGCGCGGTCGGCGGCCCGAAGTGGGACAACCCGAGCGCGAACGTCCGGCCCGAGCAGGGGCTGCTCGCGCTGCGCCAGGGCCTCGGCCTGTACGCGAACCTGCGGCCGATCCGCCTGTTCCCGGAGCTCGTGCAGGCCTCCCCGCTCAAGCCGGAGCGGCTCGCGGACGTCGACATCCTGGTCGTCCGGGAGCTCACGGGCGGGCTCTACTTCGGCAAGCCTCGCCTCCGCGAGGAGGTGAACGGGCGCAGGCGCGCGGTCGACACGCTCGAGTACACGGACGAGGAGATCCAGCGCGTCGTCGAGCTCGCGTTCCGCCTGGCCGCGCCGCGCCGGCGGCTCGTCACGTCGGTCGACAAGGCGAACGTCCTCGAGTCGTCGCGGCTCTGGCGGACGGTGGCAACCGAGGTCGCCGCGCGCCACCCGGAGATCCGCATCGAGCATCAGCTCGTCGACTCGTGCGCGATGCGGCTGATCACGGCGGCGGCCGCGTTCGACGTCATCGTCACGGAGAACATGTTCGGCGACATCCTGACCGACGAGGCGGCCGTGCTCGCCGGCTCGCTGGGGCTCTGCCCGAGCGCGTCGCTGGGCGAAGGCACGCGCGGGGTCTACGAGCCGATCCACGGCTCGGCGCCCGACATCGCCGGCAAGGGGATCGCCAACCCGATCGGGACGATCCTGAGCGCCGCGATGCTGCTCCGGCACTCGCTGCGCCTCGACAAGGAGGCGGCGGCGGTGGAGCGCGCCGTGGCGCAGGCGATCGCCGCCGGCGCCAGGACGGCGGACCTCGGCGGCAAGCTGTCGACCCAGGCGATGGGCGAGGCGGTGCGGGCGAAGCTCGCGGCCTGATCGCCCGCGCGGGGCGCGATCCCCCGCGCCGCTGGAGCGACAAGCGGGTTGAACCCGCTCGAAAGCGCAGAAATTCGAGCCGCCAAGGACGCCACCGACGCCAAGATCTTCTTCTCTTCTTGGCGTTCTTGGCGTTCATTTCTCGGTCGCTCGACGTGATTGGTGTTCTAGAACGGCACCATGTTCATCGTCGTCAACACCATCACCGCCTCCGGTCCGGCGCTCCAGGCCATGGTGGAGAGCTTCCGGCGAGCAGCGCCGGAGATGCGCCAGTTCTCCGGCTTCCTCGGCCTCGAGATCTGGCTGGGCGACGGCGGCCTCCGGGCGGTCTCGCGGTGGGAGAGCCGGGAGGCGTTTCAGCAGTACCCGAGGTCCGAGGTGTTCCGGCGCCATCACCGCGGCATGGGCGGCGAGCAGGCGCTCCGGGCCGCGCACATCACGTTCTACGAAGGCGAGATCATGGCGTGAGCCGCCGCTGAGCCGCCCGGCGGTCAGCCCGCTGCCCGGCGGTCCCTGAGCCGCCCCGCGGTCAGCGCGCCGCGCGCCGGCCCGCGGCGGCCTGGCCTGCGCCCTCGGCGTAGGCGATCCCGTCCTTGAGCGTGCCGCACGTGACGACGCCGCCGAGCTCGATGTCGAGCGCCGTCATGGTCCTCGCCACCTCCGCCCGTATCCCGGTGAGCACGACCTGCGCGCCGATCAGGCGGGTCGCGCGCACGGCGCGCAGCAGCGCGCTGGCGACCTGCTGGTCGACCCCCGAGACGCCGGTGACGTCCAGGATCGCCACGCGGGCGCCGTGGGCCGTGATGCCCCGGAGGAGCGTCTCCGTGACCTGCGTCGCCCGGTCCTCGTCCAGCGCGCCGACGAGCGGCAGCACGACGGTCCCGTCGCTGATGGGGATGAGCGGCGTCGACAGCTGCATGAGCATCTGGGCCTGTCGCCGGACGGCGGCCTCCAGCCGCTCCCTCTCCTCCTCGGCGCGCTTCCGCTCGGTGATGTCGCGGGCGACGAGGACGAGCCCCAAGAGCTCGTCCTGGGGCCCGCGCAGCGTGCTGGCCGAGAGGGCGACGGGGACCCCCGCGCCCCCCCGGGTCACGAGCGCCGACTCCTCGTTCACGATCCGGCTCGCCTGCCGCAGGCGCTCGATCACCGAGGCCGCCGCGCCCTCCCCGAGCACCCGCTCGGCCGGCAACTCCAGGATCTCGTCCCTCGAGTAGCCGAGGAGCTCCAGGGCCGCGCGGTTCGCGCTCTTGATCGACCCGTCCACCTCGAGCACGAGGAGCGCGTCGGGCATCGCGGAGAGGACGTTGTTGACGAACGCGGTCGAGGACTGGAGCTCCTCGATCATCATGTTCATGCCGGCGGCGAGCCCGTCGAGCTCGTCGACATCGCTGCTGATCTCGGCCTTCCTGGAGAAGTCGAGGGAGGCGACCGCGAGCGCGACGTCGGTCAGCTCGGAGAGCCGCGCCGACGCCTTCGCCTTGAGGGCGCGCAGCGCCTCGAGCTCCTCCGCCAGCGCGTTGAGCCGCGCGAGCGCCGGATCGAGCGGGCCGCCGCGCAGCGCCGCCGCGCGGGCCGCCGAGTTGCCCGCGGCGAGCTCCTGGATCACGCGCTCGATCTCGCCGCGGTCGGGGTGCCCCTCCGCCTGCGGTCCGTCGTTCAACGGAGGAACCCCCGCAGCCAGCCGATGGCCTCGTCCTCGGACGTGAACAGCTTCCGGGGCACGGGGGCCTGGGACAGCCCGAGGAAGAAGTTCCCGATGGCCTTGCTCACGGGCGAGTCCACGAGCAACGCGAGGGCGCAGTGCCCCTTCGCCGCCTCCGCTCCTGCGAAGTACTCCCGCGCTGCCCTGTCCACCGTCTTTTGCGCGCGGATATCGACCAGAACGGGGCGCGGCGTGCCATCGGCGAGCTCGATGGTGGCCCTGACGACCTCCTGTGCGAAGCCCAGGCTCATGTGCACAGGAAACGCAGTCGCGCGGATGATTCCATCGTCCTCGAGCCGGAGTATCTGGGCGGACGTCACGATCTCGCGAGCCTTCATGCCGCATCCTCTACCGCGCCGCGCCAGCCGCACAGCGCTCGCCCAGGGGGCCGGAGCCTCGGGTGCTCCGCGTCACCTCGGTTGATCGAGCGGCTTGTATTCCAGGGCACGACCACGGCAGTCTTGTGACTATAAGGCAACTCTCGCCGGCTTGTCCATAGCGCCGCAGTCCGACGCGTATTTACGTCTGCGCACGCCTGCGTCTGCGCACGCCTGCGCGCCCGCGCGCTGTGTCTTGCGCCCGTGTGCGCGCTCGCCAGCCGCAGCGCCGCAGCGCTTCGCCCGCGTTCGGCCTCAACCTCCCCGCGCGCCCTCTGTCTGCACGGCGCGCCGCGCGCCGCGCGCCGCGCGCAAGCTGGGAAAGCGCGTATCGCCGCCCGGAGGATCTCCCGGGAACCGGCGAGGGACGCGCGGCGGGCCCTCCCCGCGCGCAGCAGCGCCGAACGCGAACACCGAAAGCGTCCATGGTGTCTCAGGTGTCCTTTCTGGGGTAATCGACATCACTCCCCTGACACCACACATGATCTCGCGACGGGGAAGCTCAGGTCCCCGCGTGTCGACGCTCGTCGTCGCGACGGGCGTTGGCGCCATCCACATGAATCGATGTGCACAGGAGAATGGGAACATGAGCCATTTGACGAAGTTCGCATCGCTCGTCGCGCTCTCGACGGCGCTCTCCGCGGCCGGCGTGGCCGTGGCGGCCGAGCCGACGACGGAAGACACGATGGTCCAGCTCGACGAGGCGAATGAGGCGGTCCAGGGCGACGAGATGGACTCCGCAGATCAGGAGTCGAGCGCGGCGCCGGCGATGGGCGTGAGCCCGGAGGACGCGAGCGCAGCAGACCCCGGCCCGGCGGGCCCCGGCTCGACGACCTCCAGTGAGGAGAACGCCGGCGCGACCCCCGACACGGCATCGCGCTTCTGGTGGGGCGGCGGCTGGGGCGGCTTCCGGCCCTGGGGCGGCTGGTGGGGCGGCTTCCGGCCCTGGGGCGGCTGGTGGGGCGGCTTCCGGCCCTGGGGCGGCTGGTGGGGCGGCTTCCGGCCCTGGGGCGGCTGGTGGGGCGGCTTCCGGCCCTGGGGCGGCGGCTGGTGGGGCGGCGGCGGCTGCGGCGGCGGCTTCTGCGGTTGGTAGCGAGCGCTGGCGACCGCACGGCTCGGTGACGCCGACGCGCGGCCCTCGATGAGCGGCGGCAGCGCCGTGGCCCGGTCCTCGCCATGGCGCTTCACGCCTTCGGGGACGCCACGGTCGGCTCCAGGACGGTCAACGGCTCGGGTTCCCGTAACGCCGAGGCCCCTCGCGCAGCCCCGCGGGGGAGCCTCGGCGCCAGGAGGCGTCCGGGGACCGCCGGCGCGCTGGGCGGCGCGCCGGCCCGCGCGGCTCAGGCGTCGGCCTCGGCGAGGCTCGGGATGCGGTTCACGAGGAAGCGGGTCCTCATGTAGCACCACCACGTGAGCCCCATGCAGGTGAGATAGAACACGAAGAAATACATGACCGCCGTCGTGGCCCCGCCCGTCGCCTTGATCGAGGCGCCGAAGCTCCGCGGGATGAAGAAGCCGCCGAGCGCCCCGACCGCCGAGGTGAACCCGAGGACGGCGGCGCTCTGGCGGCGCGCCATGATCAGCGCCTCTTCGCGCGCCGCCTCGCCCCTGCCCTGCGCCGCGCGCAGGAAGTCGCGCCGGAAGAGGACGGGGACCATCCGGAAGGTCGAGCCGTTGCCGATGCCGGTCGAGACGAACATGATCATGAACATCGTCACGACCCCGGCGTAGCTCTTCTCGTTGAGGAAGTGGATGATCCCGAGCGACGCGAGGCCCATCACCACGAAGTTGCTGAACGTGATGCGCGCCCCGCCGATCTTGTCCGCGAGGTAGCCGCCCAGCGGGCGGGCCACCGAGCCGATGAGCGCGCCGAGGAACGTGAGCTCGAGCGTCACGGCGGGGAACTGCATCTTGAGCAGCAGCGGCAGGGCCGCCGAGTAGCCGATGAACGAGCCGAACGTCCCGACGTACAGCCAGGCGATGATCCAGGTGTGCTTGTTCCTGGCGGCGGCCGCCTGATCTTTCCAGTTCGACTTCGCCGACGCCAGGTTGTTCATGAAGAAGTAAGCGCCGCCCGCCGAGAGGAGGATGAACGGGATCCACATCAGCCCCGCGTTTTGCAGGTAAATCCCAGACTCGGTGTGATACCCGCCGATCGCCGTCGCGATCGCGCCGGGCCCGATGAGGAGCGGCACGAGCAGCTGCACGTTGCTGACGCCGATGTTGCCGCCGGCGGCGTTGAGCCCGAGCGCCAGCCCCTTCTTCTTGTCCGGATAGAAGAACGAGATGTTCGCCATGCTGGAGGCGAAGTTGCCCCCGCCGAGCCCCGCGGTCGCCGCCGCGAGCGCCATGAGCCAGAACGGCGTGTCCGGCCTGGTCACGAGCACCGAGAGCGAGATCGTGGGGATCAGCAAGAGGAGCGCGCTGACGATGGTCCAGTTGCGCCCGCCGAACTTCGGGACGGCGAACGTGTACGGGAACCGGATCAGCGCGCCGACGAGGCCCGGGATCGCGACCAGCAGGAAGAGCTGGTCCGTGGTGTAGTTGAAGCCGACCTTGGGGAGCCGGGTGGCCGTCACGCTCCAGAGCAGCCAGACGGAAAAGCCGATGTTCTCGGCGATGATCGACCAGATGAGGTTCCGACGAGCGATCCGCTTCCCTGTCTTCTCCCAAAATGCCTCATCGTCGGGATTCCACTCGGTAATCAACGTCGACATCTGTCCTCCTCACCGAGATCGGGGCGCGGCGGCCATCCACCATGGCGCACGAGGCGGCCGCGCTCCGATCAATTCCTGCTCTGCATCGGCCACTCCGTCATACGAGCTGCGATTCAAAATCGCAGTTTCTCGTGTGTTTCCGAACCGTTTCGACGCACTTTTCCCGTGCGTCGCCGGTCTCGTGGACGGCCGCCTTCGCGGCGAAGAGCGCGCGGCGTCTCGGTGTTATCGCGCTGAGGCGGTTTGCGTGGAGCCGCCCCGCGCCGGGGCGAGGCGCTCGGGCGGCGCCTCGAGCTGGCCGAGCTTCTCCGCTCGATCGGCCACCCAGAAGCGCTCCGCGTCCGCCGCGCTCCAGGCGGACTCGTCCAGCAGCGGGAGGAGCGCGTCGTACAGCGCGCGCGCGCTCTGGAAGCGGTGGCGCGGGTCCTTGGCGAGGCAGCGCAGGACGAGGCGATCGACCGCGCGCGGGACGACCGGGCCGCGGCGCACCGACGGCGCGAGCGGGGCCTTCGTCATGTGCGCGACGAACAGCTGCCCCGACGACGAGCCCTCGAACGGCAGCTCCCCGGTGAGCAGGAAATAGAGCGTGCCGCCGAGCGCGTAGACGTCGCTGCGCGCGTCGGCGCGGTCGCCGCGGCACACCTCGGGCGCCATGTAGGCGGGCGTCCCGCAGAGCATCCCGCTGTTCGTCAGCTCGGCGTCCCGGCCGCCCTCGACCATCCGCGCGACGCCGAAGTCGAGCAGCTTGAGGAAGTCGTGATCGTCGCCGACGCGGGTGACGAAGAGGTTCTGCGGCTTGATGTCCCGGTGGATGATCCCGGCCTCGTGCGCCTCGATGAGCGAGCGGCAGGCCTGCAGGGCGAAGCGCACGGCGCGCGCCACGGGCATGGGGCCGTAGCTGCGCACGATGGCGGCGAGATCGGCCCCGCGCAGGTGCTCCATCGCGATGTAGTAGATGCCGTCGTCGCTCGCGCCGAAGTCGAAGATCCGGATCGTGTGCGGATCGCTGAGCTTGCTGGCCGCGTGCGCCTCCTGCTCGAAGCGCTTCAGCACCGCCGGGTCCGGCGCGTCGCGGGTCCGCAGGAGCTTGAGGGCGACGCCGCGCTGGAGCGTCTCGTCCCAGGCGAGCCAGACCTCGCTCATCCCCCCTTTGCCGATCGGCGCCTCGAGCCGATACCTGCCCAGCTTGCGCGCCTGATAGACCTGCTGCTGCGCGGCCCAGACCACGTGGCTCGACAGGGCCCCGATCACCCCCGAGGAGGGGACGAAGATGTAATGGCTCGCGGCCGTGAGCAGCGTCGTCGGGTCGAGCCACGCCGAGAGGACGTCCGGGGAGAAGATCGCCGCGACGCCCATGACGGCCGGGAAGGCGAGGAACATCGGCGCGGAGGCGAGCAGCGCCTTGCCGAACGGCGCCGGCACGAGCGCGGTGCGCAGCAGCACGACGATGGAGAGGCCGTGCATGTACGCGCTCGTCAGGCCGCCGAAATCGAGCGCCATGAGCGAGATGAAGATCGCGGCGATGAGGAACGCCGCGTCGTACCCGAGCAGCACGACGCGCCCCGAGACCGTCGGGCGGCCCGAGAGCCGGTACACGGCGAAGGCGATCGCCTGCTCGATCATGCGCATCACGATGAAGCGCCACATCGGCGCCGCGGGGTACAGCACGGTCGCCATGAACACGTCGACGAGCGTGAACGCGGGCCATATCCACAGCGCGACCCGGAATGCGCGGCGGACGGCGCGGCGGACGCTCTCGGTGTCGTGGGCGGTCAGCGTGCCGCGCCGCGCGCCGATCGCGCGGGTCTCGCGCTCCCTGAGCATGCGCGACGACGCCGAGCGCTCAGCGCGGAGAGCGTCTCTGAGCAGCGCGCGCTTCATGGCAATCTCGAGGGTCGCCAGAGCCGCGCCGCACGTCAAGCGAGCGTTGCGGCCATCGGCGCGGCTGGTTTCCTCGGTCACGATGGCGGTCTGCGCCGCGCGCCGTCTCCCACCCAGGATGTCATACCAACAAGGCCGCTCGCCGCCGGACCTGCCGTGTTCGTGCGCTGCCGGCACACACGTCCCGAGATCCGAGGTGGCGAATGCCGGCCGCGCCCCCGCGCCCCCGCGCCTCCGCGGCGCCACCCCGGCGGGCGGCGCCCGGGGGGCCGCCCGCCCGAGGGCGCGTCGCCCTGGTCAACCGGCCGGATCCGTGCTTGAAAGCTCGCCACCGTGCCGCTCTCGCCCGAAAGCTTTCGCCGGCTGTTCCAAGGCCGCCCCGTCGTCCTCGCGCCCATGGAGGACGTGACGGACGCCGTCTTCCGCCGCATCTGCCGCGAGCTCGGCGCCGAGCTGTGCGTGACGGAGTTCGTCAACGTCGAGGGGCTCCTGCGCGGGTGCAAGACCGCGCGGCGCAAGCTCGCCCTGTCCGCCGCCGATCAGCCGACGGCGATCCAGATCTACGGCGCCAACCCGGAGCGCCTCGCCGAGGCCGCGCGGGTCGCCGAGCAGGCGGGGCCGGCGTTCCTCGACATCAACTGCGGCTGCTGGGTGCCGAAGATCGCCGGCCGCGGCGCGGGCGCGGGCTGGCTGCGCGATCCGGAGGCGATGGTGGCGATGGCCCGGCTCGTGGTGCGCACGGTCTCGCTCCCGGTCACCGTGAAGACGCGCATCGGCTGGGGGCCCGAGTCCCACATGCCGATCATCGACCTGGCGCGCCGCCTCGAGGACGCCGGCGTCGCCGCGCTCACGATCCACTGCCGCACGGCCCAGATGGGGCACAGCGGCGCGGCCGACTGGAGCTGGGCCGCCCGCGCGCGCGAGGTCGTGTCCATCCCCGTCGTGGTGAACGGCGACGTCAAGACCGCCGACGACGCCGCCCGCGCCCTGCGGGAGACGGGGTGCGCCGGCGTGATGGTCGGCCGCGCCGCGATCGACCACCCCTGGGTCTTCCGCGAGGCCCGGGCGCTGCTCGACCACGGCGCGCGGCTCCCGCCGCCGACGGCCGAGGAGCGCCTCGCCCTGTGCCGCGCGCACCTCATCGCGAACACCGAGGCGCGCGGCGAGCCGCACGGCGTGCGCGTGACGCGGCGCCACCTGACCGGCTACCTCCGCGGCCTCCCCGGCGCGTCCGCCCTGCGGCGCGAGCTGCTCTTCTGCGACAGCCTGGCGGGGTGCCTCGACATCCTCGACAGCGCCGCGCAGCGGCTCGCGGCCTGAGCCGCGCCTGGGCCCGGCCGCCCCCGCGAGCCGCCGCGCAGCGGGCTCGCGGCCCGAGCCCGCCTGGGCCCGGCCGGCCGCGCGCCGCAGGGTGTCCGAGCCGCGCCGGGGCCGCCTACATCCCCACGGGCGTCGCGTCGTCGACCGGGGCGGGCTCGCCGTTCTGCCGGTCGGCGCCCGGCGGCGCGCCCATGGGGTCGTGCGGCAGGCTCCCGCGGTGCGAGCGGAGCAGCACGTGGGGCGTCGCCAGGAGAAAGTTGGAGACGCGCGACGTGTAGATGTCGGCCGAGCGCTCGATTTGCCGGGCCAGGTGGCTCTTGTCGTTCCCCGTGCGGAGGAGCGGCCCCCACCGCGGGTTCATCGTCTCGGCCGACGCCTTCGCGAGCGGGGCGATCCGCGCGTCGAGCGCCGCGAGGCTGACCTTGAGCTCGTTCATCTTCGCCTGGACCTCGGCCTCCGTCGCCCCGACGACCGGCCCGTAGCCGGCGCGCATGCGCTGGAGCTCGAGGCGCAGCCTCGCGTAGATGCGCTCCGCGCCCTCCTTCTCCCGCATCCAGAGATCGAGCCGCGCCTCGGCCCCCCGCGCCTCCTCGATCGCGACGATCTCCTCCTCGAGCTCCCGGATGATGAGCGCGGTGCGCCACCGGAGGACGCTCTTCGACACGTGCACGTCTCCATAGATGTGATCGCCGATATAGAGGATCTCGTCGCCGGACAGCCTGAGGTGGTGCTCGACGAGGCCCGCGTTGCCGCCGAGGTAGTGCCCGCCCTCGCGCAGCCGGCCGGCCGGGCGCAGGAGGCCGTCCTCGGTGACCACCTCGAACAGCGGGCTGCGGCTCGAGAAGAACTCCGGCTTCCGCGCGGACACGATGACCACGTCGAACAGATCGCGCCACGTCATGCCGTCCGGCAGGAAGCGATCGAAGGCGTAGCTCATCATCGCGCGCGTGTAGACCCACTCGGAGTTCGTGATCAGGACGAGCTTCTTGCCCGCCTCCTTCTGGTCGAGCAGCGTGAGCGGGGTCTCCGGATCGAGCAGCACGAACCGGTCCGGATCCGCGATGATCTCGGCCTTGAGCTGCCCCTCCATGTGCGTCGCGTCGAGGCGATCCTTCACGCGGCGGTAGAGGTCGCTGTAGCCGAGCACCTCGGGCAGCCGGCGCTGATCGAGCAGATCGACGAGCTTCGCGTACATGCACCCTTCCGAGAGCGAGAAGAGCGTGTTCAAAAAGACGTAGCGCCCGTCCGCGAGGTCGACGATGGTCCGCGCGTACGTCGCGCGCTGGGTCTCGAAGTCGATCGGCTTCGTGCCGTGGTACGCGCGCTTCACGTACCCGAACCGATTCACCTTGAGGAGGTTGCCGAGCTCGGTGTCCAGGATGAGCCCACGGATCACGAGGTCCGGCTCGAACGTCAGGTCTCCGACCGGCCAGCCCTCGCTCTCCAAGAGGTGTCGGAGGTGCTCATAGGCCCGACGCTCCCACGCCTCCACGCGGTAGTGGATCAGCGTGTAATCCATGTCGTACCCGATCGCCTTGATCGAACGGAGGTTCAGCGTCCGGTTGCAGAAGATCCCCCGCTGCTTGGGCGGCGGAGCGGTGAGGCAATCCAGCTTGTCCATGGTGAGATCGCCCGGAGAGCGGTCGTGAGGCATACCAGGGACCCGCGGCGTTGCCCACCGGGACCATCGCCGTCACCCGGCCGTCAGCAGGGCGCGTCCGGTGCGTCGATCACGTGGACGGCGTGGATGGCGCGATGTCGTTCCGGCCGTCTCGGCCACCTCCGCGCGGGCTCAGCGGCGCCTGAGCCGGCTCTTGCCGCCGCCTTGCCGCCGGTCGGCGCTCGCGGCGGGCCGCGGCGAGCGCGCGGCCTGGGGCGCGCGCCTCGAGTCGCCGCGATCGTCCGCCTCCCATCCGTCGTCGTCGTCCTCGTCGTCCTCGTCGTCGAAGAGATCGTCGTCGTCGTCCTCGTCGTCCTCGTCGCGCGCCTCGGCGCGGCGCACCTCGAGCCCGAGCATGGTGAGCGCCTGCTCGAGCGTCAGCGCCGTCTTCACCGCCTCGAGCTCGACCCCCATCGCCTGCAGCGTCATCGCGATCTCGGGGCTCAGCCCGGACAGGATCGTGGGCGTGCCCATGAGCCGCGCGGCCGACGCCAGGTTCGACAGCACGGCGCACAGGTGGCTATCCATGATCCATACGGCCGTGAGATCGATGACCAGCCCCTTCGCGCCGCTCTCGTGGATGGCCCGCAGCACCTCGGTGTTCAGCTGCTCCGCGAGGTCGTCGGTCACGTCCCCCTGGATGGGCACCAGGATCCGGTCCCACAGGTTGATGATCGGAAGGCGCTTGAGCTCCATGGTCATCCTAAGGTTCGATGTCGGCGATCAAGACCGTTGAGTCGTCGTGCGAGCGCCGGTGTCGGCTCATGAGGACGCGGCAGGCCTCCGCGGCCTTCATCCCACGAAACAGCGAGAGGTCGAAGCGGGGCGAGATCCCGTCGGAGAAGACGACGAGCCGGTCGCCCGGCGCGAGCTGCGCGTCGAAGATCCGGGCCTTCCCGAGCGACGCGCCGAGGATGCCCGGGCTCTGGAGCCACTGCACGCGCGTGCCGTGGGACATCAGCTCGACGTTCCCGACGCCGCAGCCCTGGAGCCGCCCCTCCCGGAAGCGGCACACCATGCCGGCGGCGCCCCGGGTCCCGCGGAGCCGGACGTGGAGGCGGTCGATGAGGGCGCGGACGTCGTCGCCGCTCGGCGCGTCGGCGAGCGCCTTGAGCGCGACGTTCGCCGCGGCCGCCGCGTGCTCGCCGTGACCCAGCGCGTCGATGACCGCGAAGACGACCCCATCCTCGCCGGCCCGGACGTAGGCGGCGTCGCCGCTGACGCGCTCTCCATCCTTGGGAAGAACGGCGTACTCCACGGCCAGCTTCACAGGTGGACCTCGATCTCCACCCGCGTCCCCTTCGGCCCCGAGTCGATCTGGAAGCGATCGGCCAGCCGCTTGACCCCGATGAGGCCGCGGCCCATGCCGGTCTTGCTCTTGTAGCGGCCGGCGAGGATCTCCTGCAGGTTCTGGATGCCGGCGCCCTCGTCCACCGCGACGATGAGGAAGCGGACCGGGCTGTCGCGCTGCACGGCGATCTCGATCGTCCCGCCCGGAGTATAATGGACGATGTTCCGGGCGAGCTCGCTGACGATGGTCGCGACCTTGTGCGAGGTGAAGCTCTTCGCGCCGGCCGCGTCGCAAACTGCCTTCGCGTTCAGGCGCGCCTCGCTGATGTCCGCCTCCACGTTGATGGCCATGACCTTCGAGCGCCGCGAAGGTCGATCGCCGCCGATCGCCGAAATTTCCGACTTGAGCCGACCGAGCCGCGCCGGATCGACATAAAGGCGGGCGCGGCGCTCGATGCTCGGAATGATGTCCGGGAGGTCGTCGAGCGAGAACTTCTCGGGCTGGATCTCCGCCTCCCGCATGGCCCGGAGCAGGACTCCCTCTGCGTTCATCGCCGAGAGATAGCCGAGCAGGACGTTGAGAATCTGTTCGTGCGCGGGAGTCATCCGGGAAGAGCCTGGAAGGGCAGGTTACCGGGGCCCCGCGTCCGCGTCGAGTGCGCGGCGACGGCCTCGCCGGGTACGTCAGCCAACACACGAGAGCGCGGCCTCGAGCCGGCCCTCGCCGCAGGGCTCGCTCGCGCGTCGCCGGCGGCGCGTTTCGTGAGGCCACGGCGGCGCCGGCCCGCTCAGGCAACGCTCATGCCCGGATGACCGGGGCGCCGATGTCGCTCAGGCCGGGTAGTACGACGTCTGACCCTGGTTCAGCTCCTCGGTGATCTTGTTTTCCTCGAGAAGCTTCTTGATCGGCTCCTGGAGCTCGGCTGCAGGGGTGCCCATCGCCAGCGCAAGATCGTCGATGCCCTGGCCCGGCTCGATTTCCACATGGGCGAGCAGCGCCTCGGCGATCTCGTCCCCGGGGATCCCGGAAGGCGCGTTCTCCGGGCTCGCCGGGCGGGCTTGCTCGGCGTCTTTCGCGCCCGCCCCGACGGCGGGCGCCGCCGGGGCGGAGGCGGCGCTCGCGCCGCGCGCCTTGGCCGCCTTGGCCGGGGCGGCCGCCGAACGCGCGCCGCCCGCGGTGGCCCGCGGCGTGGGCGCCTTCTTGCGCGGCGCAGCGCGCTTCGGGGCGGGGGCGGGGGCCTTGCGCGACGGCGCGCTGCGGACCGGCGCGGCCGGGCGGCGCGGCGCCGGAGCGCGCTCGGCCTTGGGGGCCGGCTTCATGGGAGTCGCGACGGGCCCGGATATCCCTGCGGCCTTGATGTCGACTTCCAGGTACCGCGCTGCGTTCTGGAGAACGTCCTTACGGGCCAGCGCTCTCATGCCCTCCAGGAACGCGGCCACCAAAGCACGAATCTCATTCTCGATCTCGACATCGGATATCACGCAGCCGCCGTCTCACGAATCCCCCGGAATGTCAACGTCTTCCGCGCGGAGTGACGCGCAGAGACCGGAGAAACCCGGACGATCTCGCGCCGGCCGCCGCCCCCGTCCCGGCGCTCGATCGGTGGCTCGGGCGCCTGTCCAGTGTGAATTTGCCGCTCTACCAAATGAAATGCGGCAAGATCCGAAACTCATCGACAATCCATGTCGACCGTCCGCCCGCGGCGCCGGCGGGGGCCACGCCGGTGGGCAGAGGTCGACTCGCTGCTCGCGGCGACCCCGGCGCGGCGGGGCGCGGGGGCGGTCGATCAAGCCGCCTTGACCGCACGGAGCGACGGGCGGCGCAGGGGGCGGAGCGGCGCCGCCGCGAAGGCCGCGCCGAGCGCGAGCCCGCGGAACGTCAGCCGCATCCGCAGGGCATCGAGGTAGCCCTCCCGGTGGAGGGCGGTGATCACCCGGCGGACGTCCGTCCGGCGCACCGCGAGGGCCGTGGTCAATGTTTCGAGGGTCACCGCCTTGCCCTCGCTCTGGAGGGCGAGCAGCGTCCGGAGAAGATGCGGAACGAGGTCCTTGTCGGTCATGGCGCCGACCCTAGTTCAGTAGCTGAACGACCGTACAGTTTGTGGCGACGATTTCTTGGGGCCGCCGGCGGGAGCGCCCGAGGTGCGCCGAAGGTGGCCGTCGTCTGTGGTACGTCCCGCTGGTGCGCCCCGACGCCTCGTCCCCTCAAGCCGTGATCCTCGCCGGCGGGCTCGGCACCCGGATGCGCCCGCGGACGGAGCGCACGCCGAAGTTCCTCTTGCCGGTGGCCGGCAGGCCGTTCGGGGCGTGGCTCCTCGATCGGCTCGCCGCCGCGGGCGTCGGCGAGGTGGTCCTCTGCGTGGGTCACCTGGGCGAGGCCGTGCGCGCGGCGATGGGCGATCGGTTCGCGGGGCTGCCGCTCCGTTACGCCGACGACGGCCCCGAGCTCCTGGGCACGGCCGGCGCGCTGCGGCGCGCGCTGCCCCACCTGGCCCCTGTGTTCCTCATGACCTACGGCGACTCCTATCTCCCCTTCGATTACCTGGCCCCGCTCCGGGACCTCTGCGCGCACCCGGGCGCGCTCGGCACGATGGCCGTGTACCGGAACGAGGGTCGGCTGGACGCCTCGAACACGGCCGTGTCGGGCGACCTCGTGGCGCGTTACGAGAAGCGCCGCGCGGACGCCCCGCCCGACCCTGCCCTCGATCACATCGACTACGGCGCGACCGCGCTCCGCCGCGAGGTCGTCGAGGCGCTGCCGGCGGACACGCCGCTCGGCTTCGATGCGGTGCAGCGCGACCTCGCGGCGCGCGGCCGCCTGCGGGCGCTCCCGGTCGCGGCGCGCTTCTACGAGATCGGCTCCGAGCGGGGCCTCCGCGATCTCGAGGCCGCCCTCGCCGCCCCGGCCGCGGCGGTGGAGCGGGGATGATCGTCTCCCGCGCCCCGGTCCGCTTCTCCCTCGGCGGCGGCGGGACCGATCTGCCCGCCTACTCCGACCGCTTCGGCGGCTACCTCGTGTCGGCCGCCATCGACAAGTACATCTACGTCACGGCCAACAAGCGCTTCCACCGCGACATCCGCCTCGCCTACTCGAAGACCGAGATCGTCCCCTCGGTCGACCGGATCGAGCACCCCATCTTCCGGGAGGCGCTCCGGATGATGGGAATCGAGCACTCGATCGAGCTCACGAGCGTCGCGGATCTCCCCGCGAACTCGGGCCTCGGCTCGTCGAGCTCGTTCACGGTCGCGCTCCTCAACGCCCTGCACGCCTACAAACGTGATTTCGTGTCGTCCGAGCAGCTCGCGCGCGAGGCGTGCGCCATCGAGATCGAGCGCCTCGGGGAGCCGATCGGCAAGCAGGATCAGTACATCGCCGCCTACGGCAACGTCACCGCGTTCACGTTCTCGCCGGACGGCTCGGTGCACGTCGAGCCCGTGCCGGTCCGCGACGAGGTGCTGGACGAGCTCGAGAGCAACCTGCTCATCGTGTGGAGCGGCATCGAGCGACCGGCCAGGGTCGTGCTCTCCGAGCAGGGCCGGCGGCTGCACGATCTCGAGCCCGCGGTGGTCGAGCGGATGCACCGCATCAAGGAGATCGGCCGCGATGTGCACCGGATCCTCGTCTCCGGCAAGCTCGACGACTATGGCGAGCTCCTGCACGCCCACTGGACCCAGAAGCGTAAGCTCGCCTCCAAGATGACCGACGAGGTCCTCGACGAGATCTACGAGATCGCCCGGAGCGCCGGTGCGCTCGGCGGCAAGCTGATGGGGGCCGGCGGCGGCGGGTTCTTCATGTTCTACGTCCGCCCGGCGGAGAAGCGCCGGGTGCTGGAGGCGCTCGCCGCGAAGGGCCTGCGCGTGCTGCGCTTCCGCTTCGATCTCGACGGGGCGCGCATCGTCGCGAACCTGCACCGATCGTGAGCCGGCGCGCCGGCGCGCCGCTCGCTGGGCATCCCGCGGGGATTCTGGCTATAGATCGATCATGCCGCAGAGCACGCACGACTTCGTGGAAAAGTACCTTCGCGAGACGGCCGAGATCGCCCTCGCGACGAGCCCGGACGACATGGCCCGGGTCATCGAGATCCTCTTCGAGGCGTACCGGAACGATCGCACCATCTACACGTGCGGCAACGGCGGCTCGGCCGCGAACGCGAGCCACCTCGCCTGCGACATCGCCAAGTTCACGTGGGTCGAAGGCAAGCGCCGCTTCAAGTGCACCTCGCTCTGCGACAACGCGGCCCTCCTCAGCGCGCTGACCAACGACGTCGGCTTCAACCGGATCTTCCTCGAGCAGCTCGACGGCCGCATCGTCGCCGGCGACGTGCTCGTGTGCCTGAGCGTGCACGGCGGCTCGGGCGCCGATCGGGCCGGCCCGTGGTCGCAGAACCTGGTGGCCGCCGCGGACTTCGCGAGGAAGGCGGGGGCCAAGGTGGTCGCGCTCGTCGGCTATGACGGCGGCGCGCTGCGCCAGATGGCCGACGCCAGCGTGATCGTGCCGAGGACGCGCGCCGGCTACACGTCGACGCCGCACGTCGAGGGCTTCCACGAGGTCTACCACCACCTGATCTGCGAGCGGCTCCTGCAGCTCGTGGCCGAGAGCTGAGCGCCGCGTGGCGAGGCGCGGGATCGTCCTCGACCGCGACGGCACCCTCATCGACGTGGTGCGCGATCCCGAGCTCGGCGTGGTCGTGACGGCGTTCCACCCCGATCAGATCCGGCTCCTGCCGGGCGCGCTCGAGGGCCTGCGGCGGCTCGCGGACGCGGGGTTCTTGCTGGCGATCGCGACCAACCAGCCGGGGGCGGCGAAGGGCCAGGTCCCCTGGCGGGCGATCGAGCGCACGAACCGCGCGCTCGTCGACGGGCTGCGCGCGGCCGGCGTCGAGATCGCGGCGCTCGCGGCGTGCCCGCACCACCCCGAGGGCGGGCCCGGGGGCGATCCGGCGCTGATCGGCCCGTGCGACTGCCGGAAGCCGAAGCCGGGGATGCTCACGGGGCTCGCGCGCGATCTCGATCTCGACGTCGCCGCGAGCTGGATGATCGGCGACGCGCCGAGCGACGTGGCGGCCGCGCGCGCGGCGGGCATGCGGGCGGGCCTGCTCCTGGATCGGCGCCGCTGCGAGCTGTGCCCGCTGCGGGGCGAGGCCGACCTCCCCTGCCCCGATCGCGCGGCGCCGCGGCTCGATCTCCTGGCCGCGGAGATCCTCGCGGAGCCGCGCGGCTAGCGGCGCGCGCGGCTCCGCGACGGCTACCTGGGCGCGAGCGGGCCCACGAGCGCGGCGACGCGCTTCGACAGCGGCGGCTGGTTGTCGCTGCGCCGCGAGAGCGGGATACCCTCGGGCGACAGGCGCAGGCACGGCTCCGCGACGAACATCGCGAACGAGACGTACTCGCGCAGCCATTGCGAGAGCATCGCCTCGGCCTGCTCGGCGCCGGCGATGAGCGTCGCGTTCTCGAGCAGCCTCGCGGGCTCGAACGTCCCGTCCGGCGCGGGCCCTGCCCCGCGGAAGAGGGCGTCGTAGATGCCCGCGCCCGCGACGAACGCGGCGAGCTGCCAGCGCACCTCGTCGCCCCGCTGGGCCCCGTCGACGGCGGAGAGGATCGACGCGATCGCCTCGTTGAAGAGCGCGATGCCGGCGGCGGCGCCCGTCGGCCCCGGCGCGCGCACCACGACCCGCCCGGACTGCGCCAGCTGGAAGAGCGCCCGCGTGGCCTCGAACTCCCCCTGCCCGAGCGCGCGCGCCACCTCCGCCACCGATCGCTGCCCGTCGACGGCGTCGTACACCGCGCGGAGCTCCTCCGGCGGCGGGCCGCGATCCGGCACGCGCGCGGGCACGTGCTGATCCGACGGGATCCGCTCGCGGAAATAGCGCAGCTCGTCCATGCGGCGCACCGCCTCGAGGAGCAGCGCGTGGACCGGGAGGTCGTGGCGCGTCGGGATCTGCTCCTCCTCGAAGCCGGCGAGGAAGTAGAACATCCCCTCGCCCGCGAGGAGCACCCGGTAGGCGATCTCCTCCGCCTGCGCGCTGAGCAGCTGGTAGAGCCGCTCGCGCGGCACGAAGCCGAGCTTCACCGCGGTCTCGCCGAAGCGCACGTCCGGCGCCGCGGCGGCGAGCGTCGCGTCGACCTGCGGCCGCGAGAGCGCGCCGTAGCGGTAGAGCACCTCGCCGATGCGCTCGCCCGGCGCGCTCGAGCGCGCGGCGATGGCGCGGCCCGGCTCGAAGAACAGCGACCGGCTCTCCGCGCCGTCGATCACGGCGAGCTCGCCGGACCACCCCGCCTGCCCGATGAGCGAGACGACGTCGCAGAGCGCGCCCGGCCCCACGATCTGCCCCGCGAGCCGGAGCGGCGGGGCCGCCGGCGCGTCGGCCGGCGCCTCCTTCCCCACGTGGCGCATCACGACGAGGTGACCGGGCGCGGGCAGCAGCTGGAACACCCCCTGCCGCGCGCGCAGGCGCTTGCTGGCGTCCAGGTCGACGGGGTGAGCCGTGCCAGTGGCGTCGATGCGCACGAGCGAGCGGTGCTCTTCGGTCATCGACGCGATCTCTAACCCAGCGCGGAGGGGGCGGCCACGGCCGGCCGGCGGCCACGGCCGGCCTCGCGCGCGCCGCGCCGCGCCGCCGCCCGGGCGACCGCGCGCGGCGTGCTACCGTCCCGCCGTGACGCCCCCCCCGGATCACGACGGCGGCGCGCCCGGCGATCGGAGCGCCCGCGACGACACCCCCGCCACCGCGGACGAGCTCGACGCGCGCCTCGCGGCGGCCCGCTACATCGCCGATCCGGCGACCTCGCTCGCGCTGTGGCTCGCCCTCCGGATGGCGCGGCCGCTCCTGCTCGAAGGGCCGGCCGGCGTCGGCAAGACCGAGCTCGCCCGCGCCGCGGCCGAGGCGCTCGGCCGCGGGCTCATCCGGCTCCAGTGCTACGAGGGCCTCGACGAGGCGAAGGCGCTGTACGAGTGGGACTACGCGAAGCAGATGCTCTACACGCAGCTCCTGCGCGACGCGGTCGCGAAGGAGATCGCCGGCGCCGCGAGCCTCGCCGCCGCCGCGCGCGCGATCGCGGGGAGCGAGGCGTCGTTCTTCAGCGAGCACTTCCTCATCGCGCGTCCGCTCCTCGCGGCGCTGCGCAGCGCCGCTCCCGTCGTCCTCCTCATCGACGAGGTCGATCGCGCCGACCCGGAGTTCGAGGCGTTCCTGCTCGAGGTGCTCGCCGACATGCAGGTCACGATCCCCGAGCTCGGCACGATCCGCGCCGCGCATCCTCCGCTCGTCCTGCTCACCACGAACGCGACGCGCGAGATGACCGAAGCGCTGCGCCGCCGTTGCCTGCACGCGTTCCTGGACTACCCGCCGCCGTCGCGCGAGATCGCCATCCTGAGGGTCGCCATCCCGGGGATCGAGCCCCGCCTCGCCGCGCAGATCGTCGCGTTCGTCGCCGGCCTCAGGGCCATGGATCTGCGGAAATCCCCCGCCATCAGCGAGACGATTGACTGGGCCCGCGCGCTGCTCCTGCTCGGCAAGCGCGCGATCACCCCGGAGCTCGCCCGCGACACGCTCGGCGTCCTCCTCAAGCACCAGGGCGACCGCGCCGACGCCGAGGCGAAGCTCGGCGCCCTCGCGCGGGCCGCCGAGGACGCGGGCGCGGTCGAGCCGCCTACCTGAGCTCGGCCACCTTCTCGCCGAACAGCTTCTCGAGCCGCCCCAGCATCGCGTCGTTCGGCTCGACGCGGAGATCGCGCCCCAGCGCCAGCACCGCCTCCGCCCCGTCGTCGAGCTGGATCACGAGCTGCACCGGGCACACCCCCGGGCTCGCCCGCAGGAGCGCGCCGAGCCGGTCGATGTGCTCGCGCCTGGCGCTGCGCGACTTCAGCGTGATCGCCACGCTCCGCGTCTGCGCGAGGATCGCGTCGGAGAGCGGCTGCACCTCGTCGAGCAGGAGGGTCGGCTCGCGCGGCGCGGACTCGGCCTCCTCGGCGCCCTCGTCCACCATGGGGAAGCTGACCTTGCCCGAGATCAAGACCGGCTCTCCCCGGTTCAGGAGCTCGCCGTAGGCCTCGATCTGCTTCTCGCGCACCTTGACCTCGACCCGGCCGGACGTGTCCTCGAGCACGAAGAACGCGATCTTGCCGCCGCCGCCCTTGAAGATGCGCTCGCGGTACCCCTCGACCATCCCGCCGACGCGCACCCTGGCCCAGGCATCCAGGCCGGCCAGCGCGCTCACCGCGGTCACGTCGAAGCGGTTCAGATCCACGCCGTACCGATCGAGCGGGTGCCCCGAGACGTAGAACCCGAGCGACTGCTTCTCCCGCGAGAGCGTCTCCCGCAGATCCCAGTCCTCGATCATCGGGTAGTCGTCCAGCCGCACCTCGTTCTTGGACGCGACGGCCGCGAACAGGCCGATCTGCGCGCTGTTCCGCTCCTTGCTCGCGGAGCGCGAGCGATCGAGCGCCCTGTCGATGGCCGCGAACGCCCGCGATCGCGAGATGCCCCGCGCCCGGAGGCTCGCGTCGAACGCGCCGCACTGCACGAGCGCCTCGAACACCCCCTTGTTGACCCGCCGCGGATCGACGCGCTCGGCGAAGTCGAAGAGATCCCCGAACGCGCCCCCCGCCTCCCGCGCCTCGAGGATCGCCTCGAGCGCCGACTCGCCGACGCCGCGGATCGCCCCCATCCCGAAGCGGATCTTCGGGTCGTACGGATCCCTCGCCCGCGAGCCGCCGCGCCGGGTGCCGGTCACGCGCTTGCCGTTCGTCACCGGCGTCGCGCTGTACACGACGGTGAAGTCCGTCTTGGACTCGTTGATTTCGGGCGGCAGGATCTCGACCCCCCACGCGCGCCCCTCCGCGATGATCCGCACGACCTTCTCGATCTTGTCGCGGTCGGCCGTCATCAGGGCGCACAGGAACTCGACCGGGTAGTGCGCCTTGAGGTAGGCCGTCTGGTAGGTGAGCAGCGCGTACGCGGCCGAGTGGCTCTTGTTGAAGCCGTAGCCCGCGAAGTACTCGAGGAGCCCGAAGATGCGCTCGGCGTCCTCCGCCTTCACCCCGTTCTTGAGCGACCCGTCGACGAACGTCGCCTTCTGCTTCGCCATCTCCTCGGGCTTCTTCTTGCCCATGGCGCGCCGGAGCAGGTCGGCGCCGCCGAGCGTGTAGCCCGCGAGCCGCTGCGCGATCTGCATGACCTGCTCCTGGTAGACGATGACGCCGTACGTCGGCTGGAGGAGCTCGTCGACGAGGGGGTGCATCTTCTCGATCGGCTTGCGTCCGTGCTTGCAGTCGACGAAGTCCTTCACCATGCCGGTGCCGAGCGGCCCGGGCCGGTAGAGCGCCACGGCGGCGACGATGTCCTCGAAGGCGTCGGGCTTCAGGTCCTTGAAGAGCTGCTGCATGCCGCTCGACTCGAGCTGGAACACCCCGGTGGTCTCGCCCGACTGGAGGAGCGCGTAGGTGGCGGGGTCGTCGATCGGCACCGTGTTCACGTCGAACCGCGCGCCCTCCTTGCCCGCGCGGTCCGGACGCGCGTTCACGAGCCGCACCGCGATGTCGATGACGGTGAGCGTCTTCAGCCCGAGGAAGTCGAACTTCACGAGCCCGGCCAGCTCGACGTCGTCCTTGTAGTACTGCGTGACGACCTGCTCGCCGTTCTTGAAGCACGGGACGTGATCCCAGAGCGGCCCCTCGCTGATCACGACGCCGGCGGCGTGCATGCCGGCGTGCCGCGTCAGCCCCTCGAGCTTCTGCGCCTGCTTCAGGAGCTCCGCGACCGTGGGGTCGCTCTCCTTGAGCGCCTTGAGCTTCGGCTCGATGTCGAGCGCCTCGGGGATCGTGTACGTGATCCCCGGCCCCTTCTGAGGGATGAGGCTCGCGATCTTCTGCGCCTCGTTGGCGGGGAACGCCATCGCCCGGGCGACGTCCTTGATGACGCTCCGCGCCTTGAGCTCATGGAACGTCGCGATCTGCCCGACGGAGGGTTTGTCGGCCTCCTTGCTGTACTTCTTCGTGACGTACGAGATGACCTCGTCGCGCCGGTCCATGCAGAAGTCGACGTCGAAGTCGGGCATGCTGATGCGCTCCGGGTTCAGGAAGCGCTCGAACAGCAGGTTGTACGGGAGCGGATCGAGATCGGTGATCTCCATCGCGTAGGCCACGAGCGAGCCCGCGCCCGAGCCGCGGCCCGGCCCGACCGGGATGCCGTGGTCCTTCGCGTACTTGATGAAGTCCCAGACGATGAGGAAGTAGCCCGGGAAGTCCATCTGGACGATGACGTTCAGCTCGACGTCGAGGCGCGCCCGGTAGACCGCCTCGTCCACCGTCCGGCCCGTCCGGGCGATCTGGGCGAGCCGCTTCGTGAGCCCCTCGTGCGCCACGTGCCGGAAGTAGCTCCCCGGGTCGTCGAACCCGCTCGGCAGCGGGAACCGCGGGAGCATCGGCTTGCCGAGCTTGAGCTTGAGCCCCGCGCACCGCTCGGCGATCTCGAGCGTCGAGCGGACCGCCTGCGGGTGGTCGCGGAAGAGGTGCGCCATCTGGTCGGCGGGCTTGAGGAACATCTCGAAGCTGCCGTGGTGCGCCTCGCTCGCCTCGGCGAACGTGCGGTTCGCCGCGATGCACGACAGGTAGAGCTGCCCCTCGCCGTCCTCGCGCGCGCCGAAGTGCGCGTCGTTCGTCGCGACGAGCGGCAACCCCAGATCGCCCGCCGCGCGCGCGAGGATGCCGTTGAGCACCGACTGCTCGACGAGCCCGTGGTCCTGGAGCTCGACGTAGAGGCTCCCCGGCTCGAAGCAGTCCCGGAGCCGGCTGAGCGCCTCGCGCCCCTCCTCCTCGCCCTGCTCCAGGATCCGCTGGGCGACCACGCCGCCCATGCAGCCGGTCAGGCCGATGAGCCCCGCGCTGTGCTGCGCCACCATGTCGAGCCGCACGCTCGGCGCGAGCCCGCTCGCGGGCTCGACGTGCCCCAGCGAGACGATGCGGACGAGGTTCTTGTAGCCCTCCTCGGACGTCGCGAGCAGCACGAGGTGATCGACGGGCGTCTCGTCCGCGCCCGAGCGCGACACCTGCCCCGCGGACGCGCCCCAGCTGCGCGCCACGTTCACCTCGCAGCCGATGATCGCGCCGATGCCCTGGTCCTTGCAGGCCTTGTAGTGCTGAATCGCCCCGAACATGTTGCCGTGGTCGGTCAGGGCGACCGCGCGCATCCCGAGCGACTTGGCGCGCGCGGCGAGGTCCTTGACGCGCAGCGCGCCGTCGAGGAGCGAGTACTGCGAATGCACGTGGAGGTGGATGAACTCAGCGGTCACAGCGGGCTTCCAGGTGGCTTCTCATCGTCGTGCGAATCGGGAAAGACCGGTAATCAGGGAGAACGAAATCGGAAGGCATTTGGACGACCGACCGTCACGTGCCTGCGAGCTCACATATAGCGCATTGCGCAGCGGGGATCGTCCTTGATGAGGCGCGCGGGCCAGCGCTAGCATGTGCGCCCGTTTGAGAGCACTTGCCTGATTTGGGGTGGGGTTTCCAGAAAGTGAGGTCGATGATGCGCCATTCCCGTATCGCCGTCGCGGTCTATTTGGCGACGGCGCTCCTGTCCGTCGCCGGCTGTGGTTCCGAAGAGGCCACGCCGCCGCCCGCTGAACAAGACGTCGACCTCGGCCAGCCGCCCGGGCCGGGTCCGGAGCAGGCCGGTGACGGCGAGGGGGTCGCGTTCGCGATCGACCGCCTCTTCCTCGGCGACACGGATCGCAACGGGGACAAGGTGCCCGGCAGCTGGAAGCAGTACGGCTTCAACATCGACGGCAAGGTGTCCAGCACCATCTCGGAGGACCTGTGCAAGCCGGTCGACGGCGCCGCCCCTTCGGACGTCTATCCGGACGGCGTCGACGGCATCGACAACTCCTTCGGAAACAAGCTCGTCGCCCTCATTGCGACTCTCCTGCCCGAGCCGTCGACCAAGGTCAGCGACGCCATCGCCAACGGCGATTTCACGGTGATCCTGAAGGTCGACGGGCTCGGCGCGCAGTCGTCCTACAACCCGCTCACCGCGAAGCTCTATGGCGGCGCCACCCTGGGCTCGGCGCCCGTCTGGAACGGCAGCGACAAGTGGCCCGTCGTCCCGGAGCTGCTCGAGGACGCGCAGGACATCGAGAGCGCCAAGGTCGTGTTCCCGGCCAGCTACGTCGTCGACAACACGTGGGTTTCGGGCCCGGAGTCGCAGGTCACCTTCAAGCTGAACCTGACGATCTCGGGGACCACCATCGGCCTCACGATCCGCAACGTGAGGATCGCGATGGACCTCGAGCCCGATCGCAAGTCGGTCGTCAACGGCACCATCGCGGGCGTGCTCGAGACGGCCGTCCTCGTCGAGGAGCTGCGCAGCGTCATCGGCGCCATCGAGCCGACCTTCTGCGAGGGCGCGGGGCTGGAGACGACCCTCGACCAGGTCCGTCGCGCCTCGGACATCCTGAAGGACGGCAGCCAGGACCCGGGCCAGGAGTGCAACGCCATCTCCATCGGCATCGGGTTCACGGCGCGACAGGTCCAGCTGGGCGAGATCGCGCCCCCTGCCGAGACGAGCGGCGTGCCGTGCGGGGAAGCGCCCCCGGACGAGGGCTGAGCGCCGCGCGACTCCCATCCAGCAGCGGCGATCCCGACGGAGCCCTCGTCGAGGGCTCCGCGGGCACCTCCCGGGTGCCCCTCGCCAGAGCTCCCACAGCCTGCGACGTGCGCCCCGCTCAGCCCGCTCGCGCGGTGCGCGAAGATCGTGCTCGCCGTTGAGCCATCGCGCGCCCTGCAAGCGTCTCAGGAATCGACCCCGCCCGTCCAGGGTACGCGCTCCAGCGAGGGAGGCCTTGGCGGCGTGCTCTCTCGGTCCGCCCGCTTGTGGGGGTCCGTGAGGCGCCCTCTTCCTGGTTTCGTTTGTCCCAACTTTTCGCTAGAAGGCGGCATCGCTTCGAGCGTCCACCACGCAAATACCCGATGGCAGTAAAGATTCATGGCGAGCTGCCGTCCCAGGGCGTCAGCCCGGCGGGTTGCCGACGCGAGCTCTGGCTCGTGCCCTCAGAGGAGAACAACGTCCATGCGTAGATACGTCGCTTCCGTTCTGTGCGCCGTGATGATGGTTGGCACTGCCGCCGCGACGGCGGGTTGCACGGCCTCGTTCAAAGCCGGCAGCAAGGAGCCGGAGGCCCCCCCGCCCCCGCCCCCGCCGGAGCCGAAGCAGGAGGAGCCGAAGGAGGAGAAGAAGCCCCGCCCGCGCTTCAAGCTCACCTTCAAGCTGAAGGGCAACCAGGTCGAGCTGCCCGGCCCGGTGGTCTTCGAGACCAACAGCGACAAGCTCCTGCCCGAGAGCGACGAGGTCCTCAACATCGTCGACGACTTCCTGAAGCAGCGGAAGGACGTCACCCTCCTCCGCGTCGAGGGGCACACCGACTCCGACGGCGAGGACGCCGCGAACCAGGTGCTGTCCGAGAAGCGCGCGATGTCGGTCGCTCGCTGGCTCGTCGCGAAGGGCCACGACTGCAAGCGCTTCATCGCCGTCGGCTTCGGCGAGAGCAAGCCGATCGCCGACAACAACACGCCCGACGGCAAGGCCCAGAACCGCCGCACCGGGTTCTTCATCGCGGCCATCGACGGCAAGGCGGTCGACAAGCAGCCCGTGGACGGCGGCGGCAAGGTCGCCGGCGATTCCTGCAAGTGACGGCGCTCCGCCTGGCTGCGCCCCTCCGGGCGTGCCGCGATCGTCGCGGCGCGTCCGCGGCGCGCCCGGCAGCCTGACCGTTCGACGACGCAGCCCCGCTCGCCGCCGCGCCGCGCCTCGCCATTCCGCGCGCGCCGGCGGCGGACGTCGTCTTGTTGTCCTTCTTCGCTTGCCTCCCCCATCATCTTCACTATCCGTACTCCTCCACCCCATGCGGCGACGCCACGACAGCTCCCTGGGCCGCCTCCTCATCACGGCCGTCCTCTCGCTTGGCCTCTTCGGCTGCGACCCCGGGCCGGGCGACGTTCGCGAGTGGACGCCGGCCGATCACGATCCGCCGAGCCCCAACGAGGGGCAGGGCGGCAAGGTCGCCGCGCGGCCGGTCGCCTCGAACGAGACCGACCCGGGGCTGATCGAGCTCGCCTGGCAGCGGAACTGCTCCAGCTGTCACGGCAGGGCCGGTCGCGGCGACGGCCCGCAAGGTCCGATGGTTCGCGCCCCGGATCTCACCGACGCCGCCTGGCAGGAGCGGGTGACCGACGCCCAGCTCGCCGAGGTGATCCGGAAGGGCAGGAACAAGATGCCCGCCTTCGATCTGCCGCAGCAGGTGATCGATGGCCTCGTGAAGCGAATCCGCACCAGCAGAGCGGGCGGCTCCGCACCGGCCGGCTCCGCACCGGCACAGCGCTAGCCCGATGAGCTCGACCCAGCAGGAGGACCTCGATCAGGCGCCGGAAGAACGGCCGGCCGCGCCGGACGGTCGCCCCCCCTGGGCTCGTCGGCTCGCGCCGGTGATCCTCGTCGCGGGCGCGCTGTTCGCGGGGAGCGTCCTCTTCAAGAGCATGCCCGAGGAGCGCGAGGTCGAGCTGAAGCTGGACGACGCCGCGACGGTCGTGGGGCTCGACGTGACCTGGACGGATCCTTCCGCGGGCCAGCGCGCGACCGAGGCCGCGCCGGTCATCGACAGCTCCTGGCGGTTCGCCGAGGGGACGGCGCCGAGGACAGTCCTCACCAAGGTGTCGCTCCCGGACGGCCTCTACCATGTGGAGATCGCGGTCGACCGGAAGCGTGGGCACGACGTCACGAGCCGGACCGTCACGCTGGGAGACTCCTCTCGGATCACGCTGTTCGTGCGCTGAACGGCGCGCGATTGCCGCGCGCTCTCGAAAGATCCCCCCGGACGCACGCGGCGCGTCGGCGGGTCGCTCGTGTTCAGCCCCTGCTTCCGCTCGTCGGGACGCCGCATCGCAGCGCCACGGATGCGCCATCGCGCAGGCTCGCGCCGGCATCGCCGAGCGACCGGCGTCCCGGACCGGCGATACGCGCCCTTTCCTCCTCGCGGTCGGTCGGCGCACGAGACCGTTGACGCCCGGAAACTGACAAGCCAGGCAGTGCCGTGAGTTGGAAGCGTGTCCTTGAGGCACCACCTCGCGTCCGGCGGGCCGCGTGCAGCCCGTGATGCAAGAGCTTCAACTTCGGTGACAAACCGTTGTTTTTGTTCAGTGTTTCGTGTAAGCAGGGGCCGCGGTTCGGATGGGAATGGAATATGAGAACGAATTCCCTTGATGCGTTCACCCCGGAACCGCTACTTCTTGGCCCGCAGCAGCAGGGCGTGGCACCTTATCCTACAACAACTTACACGCTCTGACCGGGACAACCGTGAAGCATCGTGGTGCCCCCCCGGAGGGAGCGACCATGCGACCTGTACAGTGTCGCTGGAGGCGGAGAAGGAGAACCGATGAGGATCACCCCGTGGTATCTGGCTGCGCTTGCCCCGTTCGCCGCCATTGGTTGCAGTGGCGCGTACCTCGGCCACGCCGCGGTCGTGGCGTTGACGATCGGCATCTTCCTCGGGACCCTGTCGCTCGGCCGCACTCCGAGCTCTCGCCCCGCCCCGCCGAACGCCCCTGTCTCCTGATTTTCTCGCCCAGCTGCCGCCCGCTGCACGCCGCCGCGACGCTTTCCCGAGCGCTCGACAGCGCCGGCGCCTACGCTCGGGGGGCGTGAGGTCATGACGCACGACGCCTCCGTCGGCCGGCTCAAGCGGCTCGAAGAGTTCTCGCTCATGGACCTGGAGTCCGTGCACCTCATCCTGCGCGGCGATTCGGTCATCGACTGGCGACGGCTCAACCTCCAGAGCGAGCAGGACGCGCGCGATCTCCTGCTTGCGCAGGAGTTCCACCCCGACGAGCCCGGGGATCGCGCCCACCTCGAGAGCGTCAAGAACGAGGCGATCGCGTACCTGCGTCGCCACTTCGAGTTCCCGATCCCGAGCCCGGTCGCGCGCGCGTCGGTCGAGGAGATCCTGATGCTCGCCTCGGCCAAGGGCCATCGCCAGCTCTGCGCCTGCACGATCCTCAAGGCGATGCACATCATCCATCACCTGGCCGGGCGCGAGCTGCTCTTCTCGATCCCGATGTCGGACCAGGACGTCTTCCACCTCGTCGAGGAGAAGGTGTACCGGGTGATCGGCGGCATGCTCGCGGCGGGCTTCCCCATCACCGAGTTCATCGGCGGGCGGAAGAACAAGGACTCGCTCTACACGAAGCTCCTGTCGAAGACGGACACGACCGCGGCGGCCATCTACGACAAGCTCCGCTTCCGCATCGTCTGCCGCACGGTGGACGATCTGCTGCCCGTCCTCCTCTACCTCTCGGAGCGCCTGTTCCCGTTCAACTACGTCGTGCCCGGCGAGAGCACGAACACGATCCTGCGGTTCCGGAGCTACTGCGAGACGCGGCCGTTCCTCCAGCCGATGCTCGAGGCGCTGCAGACGGACGTCGACGACGGGCTGACGGCGGGCGACAACAGCTTCAGCGATCGGAGCTACCGCGTGATCCACTTCGTCGTCGATCTGCCCGTGCGCCTCCCGGCCGAGATCCTCGACATGGCGCCGCCCGCGGCGTGGGCGCTCGGGCCGATCATCTTCGTCCTCTGCGAGTTCCAGCTGATCGACCGTGAGACCGAGGCGGCGAACGAGGTCGGCGAGGCGAGCCACGCCAGGTACAAGGAGCGGCAGAAGCAGGCGGTCATGCGCAGGCTCAAGCTCGGCGTCCGCTCCACCCGCGACCCGGTGAGCGGCGGCCCCAAGCGCGATCGCTAGGCGCGCTGCAGCGCGGATCGCGCTCCGGATCGATGGGGTCATCGCCGCGCGGTGCGCCGCGCGGCCGTGCGCCGAGCGCGCGGTCCCCTCCCCGCGTGCGTGGCCGCGGCACGCGGCGTGGGATGGAGCTGCCCAGCGGGGAGCCGGCAGAGAGGTCCGCAGGATCTCTGGACCCGGGGTCCCTTGGAGGAAGCAGCGCTTGGAGCAGGGAGGCGGACGCCGCTGCGAGGCCGGGAGCAGTCGGGCTTGTCGGAGCGGAGGCCGCCGAGCGAGCAGCCTGGGCGGCGACGGGCGGCGCTCGGGAGGAGACCGCGGTCCCTCAGCGATGCCGCCGGGCGAGCGAGCTCAGATGCGGCTCTTCAGCGCGTCGCGATCCAGCACCACGATCCGGCGGCGATCGATCTCGATCACCCCCTTGCGGCGGAGATCGCCGAGCGTGAGCGTGACGGTCTCGCGCGTGGAGCCGATCATGCTCGCCATCTCCTGATGGGTGAACGGCGCGGAGATGAGCACCCCGCGCGGATCGGGGATGCCCCAGCGCGTCGCGGCCTTGAGCAGGAACTCACAGAGGCGGGCCTCCACGTTGCGGAAGAGCATCGAGGCCAGGCGCTCCTCGGTGTCCGTGTGGCGCTCGACCAGCGTGGTCACGATCGCGGCGGCGAAGTTGGCGTCGCTCGCCATCAGGTTGCGCACCGTCGCCAGCGGGACGATGAGCGCCTCGACGTCCTCGGTGGCGATCGCGCTCTCCCGGTGGGCCGTGACGCCGCCGAGCGCGGCCTCGCCGAGCACGTCGCCGGCCCCCCTGTAACCGAGCGACAGGCTGCGCCCGTCGCTCATCCCTCGCACCAGGCGGACCCGGCCGAGGCTGAGCATCGCGAGGGCGGTCGCCGCGTCGCCCTGCGTCACGAGGTGACGCCCTTTCGCGACGCGTTGAATCGTGCCCCCGTCGGCCAGCGCCGCCTGCGTGGCCGGGGATGCCGCATTGCCGATCGCCCCGCGCCGGACGACCCGTCGTTTGCGCGAGTCTAGGTCGAGTCCACCGTCGTTCCCGAGCGCGCCAGGCTGAACCCTGACGCTCCGTGCCATCGCATCCTTACCCATCATCATCGCGGCTGCTCCTGCGGTTTGCGGTGTCGCGGTCCTGCTGTTTCCGGGAGGGCCCCGCCGGCCGGGGGGCTCCGACTTGTGCCGGGACCTCCCACTTGCGTTGACATCTCGGAGACGCGGCCCGTACCTTTCGGTTTGAGCCGGGCACGCCCCGTGAATGAACCCCTGCACGGGGGAGCCAGTTCGACCGCTCCTCCAGCTACGGACGTTGGATGCGCCTCTTTAGCGGCAAAATTACTCCTCTCACAGAAGAAATCGTCCGCGCGCTCGTGGACAATCGCGATATCGAGTGCACGTCGAAAAAAGAGGTCGCGCTCGACATCGAGTCGGTGTTCACGAGCTACCTGCAAGCCGAGCGGGAAGCGACCGAGCGGGCGAAAGAGATCCTCCAGGCTCGCGGGCTGCCCCAGGGCGAGTTCAACCGGGTCAAGCGCCTGGCCGCCGAGCAGAAGGGGATCAAGGTCGGCGAGGAAACGATGGATTATCTCCTCGACCAGCTGCTCGAGATGCTGATGCACTCGAACAACGTCGAGGAGGTGTTCGTCGAGGACCACGACCTGCGGCGCCGGGTGCGGCCCATCCTCCGGAAATATCTGGAGATGGACGAGGCGCTCGAGACCGAGGTCCGCGGCAAGCTCCGCCACGTGCAGGAAGGCACCCGCACCTGGGAGATCGAGTACCAGCGGGTCATGGGCGAGATCCAGCGCCGCAAGGGCATGCTGTAGCCGGCGGTGCCGTGCGGGCGGGCTCGTCGCAAAGCGAGCGGGCCGCCCGTGACGTCCGCCGGCTCAGCGAGACCTCACCCGAACCGCCCCGCGCCTCGGCACGGGGACACCATGTAGGAGGATGGCGCACTATTTACGACCATTCCTCCTCGTGGAACGTTCCGCCTGCCAGATCGGGCTCCGTCGTGGTACCGGAGGACATCATGAGCTGGATTCCCAAGGTCGAGGCGAAGCGGCACTTCTGTCATAAATGCAAGAACGAGCTCATCTTCGAGGTGAAGCTCCAGCGCGCGGACACCTGCCCCCACTGCGGTGTCGACCTCCACTGCTGCAAGAACTGCGAGAACTGGGACCCGGCCGCGCACAACCAGTGCAAAGAGCACATCGCCGAGTACATCCCGGACCGGGAAAGGGCGAACTATTGTACTTTCTTCACGTTCAAGAACGGCGTACCGGAAGATAACTCGAAGCGCATCGCGGATGCGCGCTCCAAGCTCGACAACCTTTTCAAGAAGAAGTAGGCGCCCGCTGGGGGAGCACGCACATGTCCACGCCTCGCTACTTGGTCACCGGCGGAGCCGGGTTCATCGGAAGCAACCTCGTCGCGGCGCTGACCGCGGCCGGGGAGCGGGTCCGCGTCCTCGATAACCTCGCGACGGGCCGGTGGGAGAACCTCGACGGGCTCCCGCACCAGTCGCTGATCGAGCGCATCACCGGGGACATCCGGGACGCGGCGGCGGTCGCGGCGGCGGCGAAGGGGGTCGAGGTCATCCTCCACCAGGCCGCGCTCGGCTCGGTCCCGCGCAGCGTCGAGACGCCGGTCGAGTCGAACGCCGTCAACGTCGGCGGCACGGTCACGGTGCTCGACGTGGCGCGCCGGCAGGGCGTGCGCCGCGTGATCTTCGCCGCGTCGTCCAGCGCGTACGGCGAGACGCCCGTCCTCCCGAAGCACGAAGCCATGGAGCCGATGCCGCTCTCGCCCTACGCCGTCACGAAGCTCGCGTGCGAGCATTACATGAAGGTCTTCGCGGGGATCTACGGCCTCGAGACCCTGAGCCTGCGCTACTTCAACGTCTTCGGGCCGAACCAGACGCCGGACGGCGCCTACGCCGCGGCGATCCCGCGGTTCATCGACGCCGCCCTGCAGAACCGGCCGATCCCGATCTACGGCGACGGGGAGCAGACGCGCGACTTCTGCTTCATCGAGAACACCGTCCTCGCGAACCTGCTCGGCGCCACGTCGCCGAAGAAGTTCAGGGGCGAGATCATCAACATCGCCGGCGGCCGCAGGATCGGGCTGAACGAGCTCTGCAGGGAGATCTCGCGGGTCCTCGGGCGCGACGTCGCGATCGAGCACCTCCCGCCCCGCGCGGGGGACATCCGCCACTCGCTCGCCGACATCTCGCGCGCGGCAGAGCTCATCGGGTACGAGCCCCGCGTGCGCTGGGAGGACGGCATCGCCCCCACGGTCACGTACCTGCGGACGCTCCGCGAGAAGGGCCCCGCGGCCGCGTCGGCCACGGTCACCTGTGGCAAGGTTCCGCTGCCCAAGGCCCAAGCGGCCACGGACACCGGGCACCAGGCGAGCTAGGTAGAGCGGAGCGGCTCGTGCGGAGCATGACCGGCTTCGGGCTCGGTGACGCTTCGCTCACCGAAGGGCGCGTCGTCGCCGAGATCCGCTCGGTGAACCAGCGCTTCCTCGACGTGCGCGCGCGGCTCCCGCGCGAGCTCGTCGATCTGACGATGTTCGCCGAGCAGGTGGCGCGCGAGCGGCTGCGCCGGGGGCGCATCGAGATCATCGTGCGCACCGAGGGGGCGGTGCTGGCCCCGAGCACGCTCGACAAGTCGAAGGCGCGCGCGGCGTTCCGCGCGCTCGCCGAGCTCCGCGACGAGCTCGCGCCGGGCGCCGACGTGCCGCTCTCGCTGCTCTGCGCGGTGCCGGATCTCTTCGCCCCCGCGGGCGGCCACGAGATCGCCGCCGTCCGCGCCGCGCTCAAGCTCGCGATCGAGCGCGCGATCGACGCGATGGAAGGCATGTGCCACCGCGAGGGCGAGGCGCTCGCCAGCGACATGCGCGGCCGCGTGGCGACGCTCCGCGCGCTCGCCTCCGAGGTGGTCGCGCGCGCCGACGACGCGCGCGAGGCGCTCCGGCGGCGCCTGCGCGAGCGCGTCGAGCGCCTGCTCCAGGGGATCGAGACCGGCTTCGAGGCGGCGCGGATCGAGGCGGAGGTGATGCTGCTCGCCGAGCGCAGCGACATCACCGAGGAGGTCACCCGCCTCCGGAGCCACCTCGACCAGTTCGGCGGCGCGCTCGCGGCGCCGGGCGGCGACCCCTGCGGAAGGAGGCTCGACTTCCTGCTCCAGGAGATGGTACGCGAGGCGAACACGCTGGGCTCCAAGGCGCAGGACGCCGCCATCTCCCAACACGTCGTGGCGATGAAGGTGGAGCTCGAACGCCTGCGGGAGCAGGTCCAGAACATCGAGTGACAGGAGAGCATGTCGACCGAAGCACTCAGTGACGACTTCCTCCTCCTCATCGTGTCGTCCCCGTCCGGCGCGGGGAAGACGACGCTCTGCGGGAGGCTGCGCAGCGAGTTCCCCGACCTGCGCTTCTCGGTCTCTCACACGACGCGGCGCCCGCGCCCGAACGAGGTCGACGGGCGCGAGTACCACTTCGTCGACCCGAGCACGTTCGAGCAGATGATCCGCATCGGCGCGTTCGCCGAGTGGGCCCGCGTGCACGATCACCTCTACGGCACGAGCCTGAAGGAGATCGAGATCGCCCGGGCCACGGCGCGCGGCGTCCTCTTCGACATCGATCACCAGGGCGCGAGGCAGATCAAGGCGAGCCTGCCCGAGGCGGTCGCCGTGTTCATCCTGCCCCCGTCGCTCGCCGAGCTCGAGCGGCGCCTGCGCGGCCGCGGCACCGAGGACGAGCCGACGACGCTGCGGCGCCTCCGCAACGCGAAGGGGGAGATCGAGCACTACGGCTTCTTCGACTACGTGATCGTGAACGACGAGATCAACCGCGCGTACGAGCAGCTGAGGTCGCTCGTCTTCGCCGAGCGGTGCCGCCGGCAGCGGCGCGCGGCGCTCTGCGAGCGGCTGCTCTCCGAGCGGAGGTTCGAGCGATGAGCGAAGGCGCGACGCGCGACGTGCTCGCCATCATCGGCGGCAGCGGGCTCTACGAGATGGGGTGGCTGGAGGACGTCGAGGAGGTCTCGGTGTCCACGCCCTTCGGGCTGCCGAGCGACGCGGTGCTCCGCGGACAGGTCAAGGGCGGCGACGCGACCGTCCTCTTCCTGCCGCGCCACGGCCGCGGGCACCGCTTCTCCCCGTCGGCGATCAACTACCGCGCGAACATCTGCGCGCTGAAGATGCTCGGCGCGACGCACGTGCTCAGCGTGAGCGCCGTGGGCTCCCTGCGCGAGCAGATCGAGCCCGGCGACCTCGTCGTCGTCGACCAGTTCCTCGATTTCACGAAGCGCCGGATCTCCACGTTCTTCGACGACGGCGTGGTCGCCCACGTGCCGTTCGCCGATCCGGTGTGCCCGTTCATGGCGAGCGCCGTCTACGAGGCCGCGCGCGCCACCGCCGCGCGCGTCCACCGCGGCGGCACGTACGTCTGCATCGAGGGCCCGCAGTTCTCGACGCGGGCCGAGAGCCGCATGTTCCGGTCCTTGGGCGCGGACGTCATCGGGATGACCAACCTGCCCGAGGCCAAGCTCGCGCGCGAGGCGGAGCTCCCCTACGCCACGCTCGCGCTCACGACGGACTTCGACTGCTGGCACGTGACCGAGGAGGCGGTGAGCGTCGAGGCGGTCATCGCCGTGCTGAACCGCAACATCGTGCACGCGCGCAACGTCGCGAAGGCCCTCGCCCACGGCCTGCCGGACGTGTCGCAGAGCCCGGCGCGCCATGCGCTGCGGAGCTCCATCATGACCTCGGCGAGCGCGACCTCGCCCGACGCGCAGGCGCGGCTCGAGTGGCTCATCGGCCCCCGGCAGAAGGCGGACTGAGCGTGCTCCCCGGCGAAGGCTGTCGCCGCGCCCGCCCCGCGGCAGCGAGCCGCGGGCGGGCGCCGTCTCGCCCGGCCCCGCGGGCGCGGCGACGGCGCCGCTGAAACGAAACGCGCGGCTAGCGGCTGCGCGAAAACCCGAATAAGAGGCTTCTGTGACGACCTCCTCCGCGATCCTCATCATCGGCTCGATGGCCTTCGACGACCTCGAGCTCCCCTCCGGCAGCGCCAAGAACGTCGTGGGTGGCTCGGCCACGTACTCGGCGTTCGCTGCCTCGTGCTTCGCTCCGGTGCGCACGGTGGCCGTGGTCGGCGACGACTTCCCCGAGGAGACGCTCGCGGCGATGCGCGCCCGCGGCATCGCCGTCGAGGGCATCGAGCGCGCTCCGGGGAAGACGTTCCGCTGGGCCGGTCGCTACGACGTCGATCTCATCCACCGCACGACGCTCGACACGCAGCTCAACGTGTTCGCGTCGTTCGCGCCGAAGCTGCCGGAGGCGTACCGCGACACGCCCTTCCTCCTGCTCGGCAACATCCACCCCGCGCTCCAGCTCGACGTGCTCGAGCAGGTCCGCTCGCCGCGCTTCGTCCTCGCGGACACGATGAACTTCTGGATCGAGGGGGAGCCGAAGGCGGTCGCGGCGATGCTGCGCCGCATCGACACGCTCGTCGTCAACGACGAGGAGGCGCGCCAGCTCTCGGGCAAGTACAACATCCGCCGCGCCGCGAAGGAGATCCTGTCCCGCGGGCCGCGCCGGCTGATCATCAAGCGCGGCGAGCACGGCGCGCTGCTCTTCGACGAGGAGGGCGTGTTCGCGGCGCCCGGCTTCCCGCTCGAGGATGTCGTCGATCCGACGGGCGCCGGCGACGCGTTCGCCGGCGGGCTCATCGGTTACCTCGCGGGACAGCCGGAGGTCACGCCGCTCGCGCTCCGGCGCGGCATGCTCCACGCGACGGCGACGGCCTCGTTCTGCGTCGAGGCGGTGGGCACGCAGCGGATCGCGAAGGTGACGCGCGCCGACATCACGGCGCGGCTCACCGAGATCCGGGCGCTCTACGAGTTCGGCGCGAGCACGATGTGAAGCCCGCCCCGGGGCGGACCGGAGGCGAGGGCCTGCCGTGTGCGGTCGCTGTTCACCTTCCGGCGCATAGCCGTGCTAGATGACCGTCAAAGTGAACATGAACCTCACCACCCGTACACTCGCAGGCATCGCCTTGCTGGCACCCCTTGTCACCGGTTGCGCGGCCCGCACGGCGCCGTTCGACGAGATGGACAAGGCGCAGATCACCGTGCTCCGCCTCCAGGGGCAGGAGCTGGCCCCGACGCCGACGGCGACCGCGGCCCCCACCCTCATCCCGGGGATCCCGCCCGAGCTCCAGCAGATGGGGCAGGCCGCTCTCCAGGGGCTGCAGCAGGCGCTCCCCGGCCTCATCCCGCCCAACCTCATCCCGGGGCAGACCGCGACCGCGCCGACCCTGCCGGCTCAGCCCCGCTTCAAGAACTTCGTCATCCTCCAGCAGCGTCAGCTCACGACCAGCGACGCCGACGAGGAGCTCAAGGACCAGATCCTCGACGTCTTCGGCGACGAGGACAGCTTCACGGCGGACCGCGGCAACTGCTTCTACCCGGGCCTGGGCATCTCCATCATCCGGCCGAACAACCCCACGCCGGTCGATCTGCTCGTCTCGTTCTCGTGCAACCAGGCGATGGGAGACGGCTTCCGCTGGCCCTACGCGGTCAACGGCTTCTCGCAAGAGACCCACCAGAAGCTCAGCGAGATCTACCAGCAGCTGTGGGGACAGGCGGTCCCGCCCGGCGCGTGATCTCCCGACGCGGCGGGGCGCTCCTCCGCGCCGCATTTCTGTGATCAGCCTCACATAGCGTGCCTGCCGGGCCCGGATGCTAGACTTGCTCAAGCTTTCCGGGCTCCCTGCATTTCGGTCCGGAGCGCGCCGCACGACGTCATGATCCCCCAACCCCAGCTGTTGCCGGGAAAGGAGCTCGGGCATTACGAGCTCCTCCTGCCCATCGCGCAGGGGGGGATGGCCACGGTGTGGGCCGCGCGCCGCAAGGGCCATCGCGGCTTCCAGAAGACGGTCGCCATCAAGACGATGCTGCCGTCGCTCTCGGAGGACGCCCAGTTCGAGTCGATGTTCCTCGAGGAGGCGAGGCTCGCCTCGGGGATCCACCACCCGAACGTCGCCGAGATCCTCGACCTCGGGGAGCAGGGCGACGTCCTCTACATCGTGATGGAGTGGGTCGACGGCGAGGCGCTGTCGGTCATCGCGCGGGCGGCCAACAAGAGCGGCGTGGCGATCCCGCTGCGCATCGCGCTCCGCGTCCTGAGCCGCGCTTGCCTCGGCCTGCACGCCGCGCACGAGCTCCGCGACCCGCAGAACGACGATCAGCTGCTCGGGCTCGTGCACCGCGACGTGTCGCCCCAGAACATCCTGGTGACGTACGACGGCCACGTGAAGCTCGTGGACTTCGGCGTCGCCAAGGCGACCAACCGCTCCGGCAACGACACGACCGCGGGCCAGATCAAGGGCAAGGTCCCGTACATGTCCCCGGAGCAGGCGCGGGGCGAGCGGGTCGATCGGCGCACCGACATCTTCGCGATGGGCATCGTGCTCTACAAGCTCACGACCGGGGATCATCCGTTCACCGCGGAGAACGATCTCCTCACGCTGCAGCACATCACCTCGCGGCCAGCGCTGTCGCCCCGCCTGAAGAACCCGGATTTCCCCGCCGATCTGGAGCACGTGCTGATGACGTGCCTCCAGAAGGACCCGGACAAGCGGTACCAGACGATGCTCGAGCTGGAGGGCGCGCTCGAGGCCGTGCTGGCGAAGGAGCCGACGGTGACGGACCACGACGTCGGGGCGTTCGTGCGCGGGCTCCTCGGAGAGCGCAACCAGCGCCGGCGCGCCGCGCTGCGCGACACGGTCCGCATGCTCGACGAGCGCGCGTCGCACCCGCCCGAGGTGATGCTCGTTCGCGACAGCATCAGCGAGTTCTTCTTCACGCAGCTCCCCCCGGGCCACCCGAACGCACAGCTCCCCACGATCCGCGCGAGCGCTCCCTCGCTCTCGCAGCCGGTGCTGCTGCTGCCCGAGGCGCTGCCGCAGAGCTCGCCAGGCCAGGAGACGCCGCTCGGCCCGATCGAGGTCCCCGCGGCGCGGCGTCGCTCGGGGACCTTGGCGGCAGCCGCGGCGCTCGCGCTCGTCACGGCGCTCGGCGCGGGCGTGGTGTGGCTCCGGCAGCGGTCCGCGCCGCAGCCGATCGCGCCCGAGCAGGCCGCGGTGGTCGACCGCGGCGCGGGGGCCGCGGCGGCAGCCGCCCCGGCGTCGGCCAGCGCCGCCGCGATCCTGGCCGACGGCAACGAGGCCGACACCGTACCGGCGCGCGACCCGAGCGCCGCCGCCGGTCCCGAGGAACGCGGGACCGGTGCTCCGAGCCAGGCGGCCAAGGGCGCGCCGGCCGCCGCCGGCCCCGCGGCGCCGAGCGCGGCGGCCGCCGGCCCCGCGGCGCCGAGCGCGGCGGCCGCCGGATCGAGCGCCGCGAGCGCGCGCAAAGCCATCCCGACCAAGCCTCCTTCGACGCGGTGGGTGCCGACCGTCACCGATCCCGGGTTTTGAGCGGCCGGAGGACGCGGCAGCTCCGCGACGCGCTCGTCCTGGCGGCGAGCCTTGGCGTCATGGGCGGCGTGCTGCTGCTCCGCCGGAGCCGGGAGCCCAGCGCGTCGCCGGTCCCGGCTCCGGCGAGCGCACCCGCAGCGCCGTCGCCGCTGCCCAGGGGCGGCGAGCCCGAGCGGATCGCGCTCGAGGAGCGCGAAGCGCAGGCGGGCTGCGACTTCGCCGACCACGGCTTCGGCGGCTACGAGCGCTGGCGCCCCCTGCCGCTGGGCAGGCTCCTCGTCCCGCCCGCGCGCGCGATCTCGGCGGACGGCGGCTACGCGCTGCTCGTCCACTTCCACGGCGCAGAGGCCATCCGAAAGGTGCTGGCTCCCAGGGACATGGAGCTGGTCATCGCCGGGATCGACCTGGGGACCCGCTCCAGCGATTACGCGCGCGCCCTCGAGGTCGGCGGCTGGGACGCGCTGCTCCAGGCGATCGACCGCGAGGTCGGCGCCGCGACCGGGATCGCGGGCGCGCGCGCGCGCCGCCTCCTGCTGTCGTCCTGGAGCGCCGGATCGGGCGCGATCGGGAGGATCGTCGAGCGCGGGAGCAGCCACGTGGACGCCTTGATCCTGCTCGACTCGCTCTATGCCTCTTACATGCCGGGCCAGACGTCGCTCGTGCAGGGCCAGCTCACGCCGTACGTCGCCCTCGCGAGCGCCGCCGCGCGCGGCGCGCCGGTCTTCTACCTGACGCACACCGAGATCCCGACGAGCGGCTACGCGTCGACGAAAGAGGTGGCCAGCTTCCTGCTGAGCGAGCTCGGCGCGAGCCCCATCGCGGTGACCTCCAGCGGCGACGGCGCGCCGCCTGGAGCGCCCGGCCTCGGCGCCGAGGGCGCGGGAGAAGCGCTGCGGCTCACCCGGATGTACGACGGGGGCAGCCTTTACGTGCGCGGCTACGCCGGCTCGGGCCCCGGCGAACACTGCGCGCAGCTGCGGCTGCTCCCCGCGATCCTGGCGGAGCACGTGCTGCCCGCGCTCGGCCGTTGAGGCGCCGCTGCTCCGACGACGCGCGCGGGGTCCTCCCCGCGGCGGCGGGCGCGCCGGCGACGCCGCGCGCGCCCGGTGAGCCGGCGGCTGCCGCCGCTCAGTACGACCTGGCGAACACCACGCGCCGCGGGCTGGGCTTGCCCGTGAAGATGCACGTCCCTTCGCCGGTCACCGCGTCGGCCCACGGCGCCCCTTCGAACCCGCCGGTCGGGATGCAGCGGATGGTCACCTTGTGCGCGTCCTTCACCGCCGCCTCGACCTCGGGATCGCCGGACCAGTGCGCCAGCGCGAAGCCGCCCGGCGCCTCCTTGCCCCCCTTCGACCCGAAGAACGCGTCGAAATCGGCGCGGCTGTCGATCACGTGCGTGTTCGCGTCGCGCATCGCGAGCGCGCGGGCGTAGAGCGTCGCCTGGATGTCGGCGAGGATCTCCGTGATGCGCCCCGTGAGCTCCGCGCGCGCCATGCTCGCCTTGTCCTTCGGCGAGCGGTCCCTGCGCATGACCACGGCCACGCCGCCGTCGACGTCGCGCGGCCCGATCTCGATCCGCAGGGGGACGCCCTTCTTCACCCACTCCCACTGCTTCTCGCCGCCGCGGATGTCGCGCCGGTCGATCTCGACCTCGACGCGCCGCTCGCCGAAGCGCTGCGCCCGGAGCTCCTTCGCGAGCCCGTCGATGTACTCGTCGATCTTGGCGCGCGTGTCGTCGCCCCGGTACACCGGCAGGATCACGACGTGCGCCGGCGCGAGCCGCGGCGGGAGCACCAGGCCGTCGTCGTCGCTGTGGGTCATGATCAGGCCGCCGACGAGGCGCGTCGACACGCCCCAGGACGTCGTCCAGGCGTACTCCTCGGTCTCCTCCTTCGTCTGGAACTTGATGCCGCTCGCCTTGGCGAAGTTCTGGCCCAGGAAGTGGCTCGTCCCGGCCTGCAAGGCCTTGCGATCCTGCATCATCGCCTCGATGGCGTAGGTGTCGACCGCGCCGGGGAAGCGCTCGCTCGCCGTCTTCGGGCCCTCGAGGACGGGCATGGCCATGAAGTCGCGCGCGAACGTGGCGTAGACGCCGAGCATGCGCAGCGTCTCCTCGCGCGCCTCGGCCTCGCTCGCGTGCGCGGTGTGCCCCTCCTGCCACAGGAACTCCGCCGTCCGCAGGAACAGGCGCGTCCGCAGCTCCCACCGCACGACGTTCGCCCACTGGTTGATCAGCAGCGGCAGATCCCGGTAGCTCTGGACCCAGCTCGCGAACGCCGCGCCGATGATCGTCTCGGACGTGGGGCGCACGATGAGCGGCTCCTCCAGCCGGGCCTGGGGGTCGGGGATGAGCCCGCCGCCGGGGCCGGGCACGAGGCGGTGGTGGGTGACCACCGCGCACTCCTTCGCGAACCCCTCGACGTGCTCCGCCTCCTTCTCGAGGAACGACTTCGGGATGAACAGCGGGAAGTACGCGTTCTTGTGCCCGGTCGCCTTGAACATGCTGTCGAGCTCGCGCTGGATGTTCTCCCAGATCGCGTAGCCCCACGGCTTGATGACCATGCAGCCGCGGACCGGCGAGCTCTCCGCGAGGTCGGCCGCGCGCACGACCTGCTGGTACCACTCGGGGTAATCCTCGTTGCGCGTGGGCGTGATGGCGGTCTTCGGCGCTTCGTTCTTGGCCACGGTCTCTGCTCTCCTCGATTCCTCGATGGGCGGCTTCGCGGCGGCCCTGGACCTGGCCGCGCTCGTCCCGCAGCGGGCGGTCGGCTGGCGCCCGCCGCGCTCCGGGCTGAGCGCGCGACGTATCAGGAGCGCGGCAGGGTGTCGAGCGCAGCGCTCCTGCCCCGGGGCCGAGCGGCCTCCCCGCTCGGCGGCGCCGCGCCCGCCCCCCCGGCGGCCGCGGGCCCGGCCGGCTTCGCGGCGGCGCGCGGCCGTGGTACGCGCGGGAGAGCGACGTGAGATACGCCATCCTCACGCACGGCGGGGTGTCCGCGCCGCGAGACGGCGCGGACAGCTGCGCCAGGGCCGCCGACGAGGCGCTCGGCGCGCTCGACGCGGGCGGAGAGGCGCTCGCGGCGGCCATCGCGGCGACCGCGCGCCTGGAAGACGACCCGCGCTTCAACGCCGGGACGGGCTCGAACCTCCGCCTCGACGGGCGCACGATCGAGATGGACGCGGCCGTGATGGCCAGCGACGGGCGGTTCGGCGCCGTCGCGTGCGTCGAGCGGGTGAAGAACCCCGTCCTCGTCGCGGCGAAGGTGATGGAGACGCCCCACCTGATCCTCGCCGGCGCGGGCGCGACCGCGTTCGCGCGCCGGCTCGGGTTCGCCGACCACGATCCGGTCACCGAGGCGGCGCGCGAGCGGCACGGCCACGCCCTCGCCGCGCTGCGCGGCGAGGGGGGCGACGGCGACGCCACGAACGACGCGGCGCGGTTCCACGCGCTCACGGCGAAGCGGTTCTGGAACTTCGACGCCGAGCCGATCGAGTGCGACACGGTCGGGGCCGTCGTTCGCGACGCGCACGGCCGGTTCGCCGCCGCGGCGTCGACCGGCGGGTCGACCTTCTCGCTCCGCGGCCGCGTCGGCGACGTGCCGCTGATGGGCGCGGGGATCTACGCCGGCCCGCACGGGGCGGTGGCGGCGACGGGGGTCGGCGAGGAGATCGCGCGCCGCCTCCTCGCGCGGACGGTCTACGACTGGCTCGCCGACGGCGTCGCGCCCGCCCGCGCCGCGCAGCGCGGCGTCGCGATGTTCCCGGACGTGATCGCCGTCGGCCTGCTCGTGGTGGGGCGGAGCGGCCAGGCGATCGCCTCGAACCGCACCATGCCGAGCGCGCAGCTCGTGGGCTGAGGAGCCGCAGACGACGATGCAGAGCGGAGACCCTGATGTGATCGTGGTGGGCGCAGGACCGAACGGCCTCACCGCGGCGGCGTACCTCGCCCGCGCGGGCCTGTCGGTGCTCGTGCTCGAGGCGGAGCAGGAGCCGGGCGGCGCCGTGCGCACGCGCGAGGTGACGCTCCCGGGGTTCCGCCACGACCTCGGCGCGGCGTTCTTCCCCTTCGGGCAGACGAGCCCCGCGCTGCTGCCGCTCGACCTGCCGGGGGCCGGCCTCGTCTGGCGACACGCGCCGGTCGACAGCGCCCACCCGGCGCCCGACGGGACCTGCGCCGCGATCGCGCGGGACGTCGAGGCGACGGCGAGGTCGCTCGGCGAGGACGGCCCCACGTGGCGCCGGATCGCGGGCTGGCACGCCGCGACGGTCGAGCGGCTGCTCAAGGCGCTGCTGTCCACGCCGCCCGCCCTCGGGGCGCTGCTCCGTTTCGGGCCCCTCAACCTGCTCCGCCTCGCGCAGGTGGCCCTCTCGAGCGGCCGCGGCTTCTCGACGCGCACCTTCCGGACCGAGGCGGCCCGGCGCGTGATCCCCGGCCTCGCCCTCCACACCGACGTGGGCCCCGAGGACCCCTGCGGCGCCATCGTCGGCTTCATGCTCACCCTGCTCGCCTCCAGCGGCGGCTTCGCGGTGCCCGAGGGCGGCGCCGGCTCGGTCACGCGCGCCTTGCTCCGGCGCATCGAGGAGCGCGGCGGCAGCTTCCGCTGCGGCGCCCGCGTCGAGCAGATCATCGCCAGGCAGGGCCGGGCGGCCGCGGTCCGGCTCGCGGACGGCGAGGAGATCCGCGCCCGCCGCGCCATCGTCGCCGACGTCGCGGCGCCGACGCTCTACCTCCGCCTGCTCGCGCCCGAGCTCGTCCCCGGCCGGATCCAGCGCGCCATGCGCCGGTTCCGTCAGGGGTTCGGCACCTTCAAGATGGACTGGGCGCTCGACGGCCCGGCGCCGTGGTCCCACGAGGACGCCGCGCGCGCCGCGGTCGTGCACGCGGGCGACAGCCTCGAGGACCTCGCCGAGTTCACGCGCCAGGTGCGCGCCGGCGCGCTCCCCGAGCACCCCTACCTCGTCATCGGGCAGCAATCGCTGGTCGATCCGACCCGCGCGCCGGCCGGGCGCCACACCCTATATGCCTACTCGCGCGTCCCCTCCTCCATCGACGGGGGCTGGGCGGCCTCCCGCGAGCGCTTCGCCGACCGCATCGAGGCGCGCATCGAGGAGCTCGCCCCCGGCTTCCGGCAGCGGATCCTCGCGCGGAAGATCTGGGCGCCCGACGACCTCGAGGCGATGGACGCGAACCTCATCGGCGGCGATCTCGGCGGAGGCTCGGCCGACATCCGGAATCAGCTCATTTTCCGGCCGGTGTTCCCCTACTTCCGCTACCGGACGCCGGTCCGCGGCCTCTACCTGGGCTCGTCGTACGCGCACCCCGGCGCCGGGGTCCACGGCGCGTGCGGGCACAACGCGGCGCTGGCGGTGCTGGAGGACGAAGGCTGAGCGGCCCGGGCCCCGCTCGCCCGCGCCCTACTTCGATCGCGAGGGCGGGCCGTCCCGGTAATCGGAGCGCTTCAGCCCGTGGCTGGTGATCTTCTCCTGGAGCGTGCGCAGCGGCATCCTGAGCCGCCGCGCCGCCATCGCCAGGTTGCCGTTCGTCGCGCGGAGGGCCTCGAGGATGATCTCGGCCTCCAGGCGATCCATCTGCGCCTTGAGCCCGATCATCGGCCCCGTGCTGGTCGGCGCGATCTCGACGAGCGGCCGGTCCGGCGGCGGCGGCGTGGAGCGCCGGCGCGCCGCGAGGGCGTTGATGCTCTCCGGCAGGTCGAGCGGGGTGATGACGCTGCCCCGCGCGATGACGACGGCGCGCTCGATGGCGCTGCGCAGCTCGCGCACGTTGCCGGGCCAGGGGTATTGCTCCAGGAGCGCGAGGGTCTCGGGATCGATCGAGCGCACGTTGCGGCGATGCGCCTCGTTCGCCTGCCGGAGGAAGCGATGGGCCAGGGGCCCGATGTCCTCGCGCCGCTCGCAGAGCGGCGGGATGCGCAGCGGCACCGCGTTGAGCCGGTAGAGCAGGTCCGAGCGGAACGCGCCCGCCTCGCACATCGCCTCGAGATCGCGGTACGTGGTCGCGACGATCCGCACGTCGACCTCGATCTCCCGGGTCGACCCGATGCGGACGATGCGGCCGGTGTCGAGGAGGCGCAGCAGCGCGGCCTGGGAGGAAGGCGGGAGATCGCCCACCTCGTCGAGCACCACGGTGCCGCCCGCGCACGCCTCGAAGACGCCCTCCTGCGCCTCTGCGGCGCCCGGGAGCGCGTCGGCCTCGTGGCCGAAGAGCGTGCTCTCCAGGAGCTGCGCGGGTACGCCGCTGCAGCCGACGTGGATCAGCTGCTTCTTGTGGCGCGGGCCGGCCTCGTGGATGAGCCGCGCGAGCACGTCCTTGCCGGTCCCCGTCTCGCCCTGGAGCAGCACGGGGGCCGACGAGCGCGCGAGGCGCATGGCGGTCTCGAGCACCGGCCGCATCGCGGGGCTGCGCATCACGAGCCCCTCGTCGCTGACCGCGCGCACGCCGCCCACGGGCGTCGGCCCGCCCATCAGGTTGTCGGCGCTCGGCAGGCGTCGCGGGTCCAGGGCGGCGCGGCGCGCGTCCAGCGCGTCGAGGTGGAGCACCGGCAGCTCCGCGCTCGCGATGACGCGCAGCGAGGCCGTGATCTCCCCGAGCACCACCTCGTCGCCGGGCTTCAGGATGCCCTGCTCCACGCGGTGGCCGCTCAGGAAGGTGCCGTTCGTCGAGCCGAGGTCCTCGACGAGCACGTCGCCGCGCTGGAACGTGAAGCGCGCGTGGCGCCGCGACAGGCTGCGCTCGGGGATCGCGACGTCGGCGCTCGGATCGCGGCCCACGACGACCCCGACCCCCTCGTTCAGCCGCACCGTCTCGGCGCCCTGCTTGTGGTAGATGATGAGCAGCACGTGCGGCTGCGTCCCGCGCTCGCGGCTCAGCTGGTTCAACGCGTCACGGACCTGCGACATCGCGATCGGATCCGTCACGCCCAGCTGCGAATCGAGCTGAGCCTCCTGCGCGTCAGGGTCTTCGGCCGGCGCGGAGGGCTGGGCGGCCGAGGCCTCGGCCGGCGACGCGTCGCCGCGGTGCCCCTCCTCGGACGCGCCCGGCTCGCGGACGTCCGGCGACGGTAGACTCCTCGGAGCGGCCGGACGCGAGTGATTCATGCGTTCTCTCTCATGCGTGCCCGAGGAACCCCCGGCGGCGGATGCTGGCCCGCGAGCCCTGCTCGCGATCATCCTTTATCTCATGACCATAAGCCGCAGGTAGGCCGGCGCGCAAGGCGCGAGCAGCCGATCGTCGGCGCTTGTTGCAGCTCCCCGCGCAGCCCCCGCGGTCCCTCGGCGGCGCGGCCCCTCGGCGCACGCGCGGCTCAGGCGCCGCGCGCGACCTGCTCGCCGGGGATGGGCGTGCGCGCGGAGGGCGTGGGCGGATCCTCGGCGCGGCAGTGCGCGGCGAAGCGTGGGCACGGGGCGTCCTCGATCGGCGGGAGCTCCGCGTAGCCGCGGGGGCCGGCGATCTCGTTGAAGCAGCGGCCGAGCCAACCCGGAATCACGAGCGCGTAGGTGCGCGCGAGCCGCCGTGGATCGTCCAGGGTGCGCAGCATCGCGTGGTAGGTGACCTCGCCGTAGGTCGCCTTGAAGGCGGCCGCCTGCTCGGGCCGCGCGAGCCAGCTCATGACGCCGGCGCGATCCGCTTCCGGATGGAACTGGACCGCCTCGACCCCCGGCGCGACCTGGAGCCCGAGGATCGCCCGGCCCTTGGAGATGCCGTCGCGGCTCTCGCGGGCAAGGAGCTGGCCCCCGAGGCCGCCGAGGCGGCGCTCGTCGAGGTTCACCGCCTCCCAGTTGCGGTGCTCGAAGGCGAAGAGGCGGTCGCCGAACGGAGACAGCAGCGGGTGCTGCTGGCCGACCGGGGTCGTGTAGATGGGCATGACGCCGAACTTGCGGTCGGCGCGCGGCACCACGTCGGCCAGCCGGTAATGGTGCACGACGAGCTCGAACGAGTAGCAGATCGCGAAGAGCGCCCGCCGGTCCGCGCCTCCCTGGATCGTCGACTCGACAACGCCGTCCAGCAGGCGCGCGAAGTCGAGCGTCCACGGCTCGCCCTCGCCGTCGAACGGAGAGCCGGGGCCGCCCGACGAGAGGTACAGATCACAGTCCGTGGGGATCGGTGCGTTGGTGTCCCGGGGCGACACCTCGACAACCTCGCAAGATATGCCCGGATTGTGCTTCTGGACACGTTCGAAGAAGGCTGAGGTAAGCCCGCGCAGGCAGCGCATCGCCTGGTTCACGTGGCCATTGTTCATGTCCACGATGCACAGCCGTAGCGGTCTCAGCGGCCCCATCGACCGGACGTTCTCGACGGTATCTATCCCTGCAGGCGTAGGTGGGAGCGGATTCGAGCTCATCGGAAGGTGGCAGAGTGCAAACGTAGGCCCCCGCGATTTCTACCCATATCACCCTGCAGACCTCGCGAAAAGAAAGGTTTTCTTGGTTACGTCGGTCTTACGCCGGCCGTACGCCGGTTGTCGCGCCGGTGTTCGCGGAGGGTCACGTGGGTTACTCGACGGTTACGTCGAGTCGAGGGGACATCAAAAGTCCTTTCTCGGCCCCGCGTTCCTGAGGATCCTGTGTGTGATGAAAAAACGGAATGTACCGCCGCGTGATCCCCTGACCCGGCGGCATGTGCTGACGGGGATCGGCGCGGCGCTCGGCGCCGCGACCTTCGGATGCAGCGCCACGGAGGGCGCGACGATGCTCGAGGACGCCGGCTCGAGCTCGGGCAGCTCGGGCGGGAACGACGGAGCCGGAGGTGCGGGCGGCGGCGCTGGAGGCGCGGGCGGCTCGGGAGGCGCCGGCGGCGCTGGGGGGGCGGGCGGCTCGGGACAGGCGGGAGCAGGCGGCGCCGGCGGCGCGCCTGCGGATGGCTGCGTCGACACGGCGGGCCTGAGCCCTGCAGAGCTGCTCGCGCCGATCAGCACGATCGTCGTCCTGTGTATGGAGAACCGGTCGTTCGACCACTACCTCGGCTCGCTGCGGCTGAAGGAGGGCAGGCCGATCGACGGCCTGACAGGCAACGAGTCGAACCGGGCGCCGGACGGCGCGCTGGTCTCCCCCTTCCAGCTCGACAACTTCACGCCCGCCGACCCGCCGCACAGCTGGGACGCGGCCCACGCGCAGTGGAACCAAGGGAGGAACGACGGGTTCGTCGTCGCTCACGCGGGGCCGGATCAGCGCGACGTGATGGGCTATCACGTGCGCGAGCACCTGCCGATCCTCTACGCGCTCGCCGACGCGTCGGCGATCTGCGAGCGCTGGTTCAGCTCGGTGCTCGGCCCGACCTGGCCCAACCGGTTCTTCCTGCACGGCGCCACGTCGAGGGGCGTCTCCAGGAACGTGCCGGTCACCGGCTTCACGAGCGTGTTCGAGCTGCTGAGCGACGCGGGGATCTCGAGCAGGAACTACTACCATGACGTGCCGTGGTGCTCGGGGGCGTACTTCAAGTTCAAGGGCGTCTCCGGGATCGAGCGCTTCTTCGAGGACGCAGCCGCGGGGCTCCTCCCCGCGTTCTCCGTCATCGATCCGCAGTTCTTCGGCGCCACCGCGAACGACGATCACCCGGACCACGACGTGCAGCTCGGGCAGGTGCTCATGGCCAGCGTCTACAACGCGCTCGCGAAGAGCCCGCAGTGGGGCCAGTGCCTGCTCGTGATCACCTACGACGAGCACGGAGGCTTCTTCGACCACGTCCCGCCGCCCACGGCCATCGACGACGATCCGCTGTTTTCTCAGCTCGGGTTCCGGGTCCCGTCGATCGTCGCGGGCCCGTTCGTCCGGAGGGGCTGCGCGGTGAGCACCGTGCTCGATCACGCGTCGGTGATCCGCACGCTCGAGGCGCGCTTCGATATTCCCAGGCTGAACGCGCGCTCCGGCGGGGCGAACGACCTGTCGTGCTGCATCGACCCGGCGCTCCTCCGCGATCCCCAGGCGCCGATCGCCCTCCCCACGGTCGAGGTCTCCCTGTCGCAGCTGCGCTCGCGGACCGAGACCGGGATCTCCCAGCCGGAGCTGTGGGACGCCGCGGAGCGCGGGGTCATCCCGCGGCACCTGGACCGCCGGCGCGAGGGGCCGGACGTCGCGCGGCGGGTGCTGGCGCACGCGGAGCGGCTCGGCGCCGCGAGGCTCCGGGACTGAGCCGCCGGCCGGCCGGCGCCGAGGTCGCCCGGGGGCGGGAGGTCTGATAGAAGCGGCGCCGTGCCGCCCGACCCCGATCCGCCCGCCGCCACGCAGGCAGGGACCACGCCGGCGAGCGCTGCCCCCGGCGCCGCCGCGGCGGCCGGCGCGAGCCGGCCGGCCGCCGGACACGAGGCGGCGCCCAGCGCGGCGCGATCGACGGCGATGGTCACCGCGGGGATCATCCTCTCACGGCTCGTCGGGCTGATCCGCCAGCGGGTGACGGCGCACTTCTTCGGCACCTCCGAGCTCGCCGACGTGATCGCGGCGGCGTTCCGCGCCGGGAACATCACCCAGAACCTCCTCGGCGAGGGGACGCTCTCCGCGACCTTCATCCCCGTCTACGCGCGCCTCCGCGCGGCGGGCGACGCGCGGCGCGCGGCGCACTTCGCGCTGTCCGCCCTCGGGCTCCTGCTCGTCGCCGCCGCGGCGGCGTCGCTCCTCGGCGTGCTCGCGGCGCCGTGGCTGTCCTTCCTGGTCGCCGCGGGCTTCGACGAGGACAAGCTCGCGAGCACGACGCGCGTCGTCCGGATCATCTTCCCGATGACCGGCCTCCTCGTGCTCTCGGCGTGGGGGCTCGGCGTGCTGAACGCGCACCGGCGGTTCTTCCTCCCCTACGCCGCGCCCGTCGCGTGGAGCGCCGCCCAGATCGCCGGGATGCTCGCCTGCGGGGCGTGGCTCGGCATGCGCGGGGAGCCGCTCGCCGAGGCGCTCGCGTGGAGCGCGTTCGCCGGCGCCGCGCTGCAGCTCGCGCTGCTGCTCCCCTCGGCGCGCGCGCTGCTCGGCGGCCTCGCGCCGCGCCTCGACGCGCGCGACCCGAGCGTCCGGGAGGCGGCCGGGAAGCTGCCCGCCGCGCTGCTCGGCCGCGGGGTCATCCAGGTCTCCGGGCTCGTCGACACGCTCCTCGTGAGCTTCCTCGGCGCCGGCGCGAACGCGGCCTTCAACTACGCGCAGACGATCTACCTCCTGCCGATGAGCATCCTCGGCACGGGGGAGGCCGCGGTGGCCCTGCCCGAGATGGCGCGCGACACGGCCGAGGCGGACGTCGCGCGGCGCAACGAGGCGCTGTCGCGCCGCCTCGGCGCCTCGCTCGCGCGGATCACGGTGCTGACCGTGCCGGCGACGGCCGTGTTCCTGGTGCTCGGGCGGGAGCTCATCACGCTGCTCTTGCAGACCGGGACGTTCGATCGGGCGTCGACGGCGCGGGTCGAGCCGCTCGTGGGCGCCTACGGGCTCGCGCTGCTCGGGAACGCCGCGGGGCGCGTGCTGATCACCGCCTCGTTCGCGCTCGGGGACACGAGGACGCCGGCGCGCTACGCGCTCTACCGCGTGCTCGTCAGCACCGCCGTCGCGCTCGTCCTGATGCGGCGGCTCGACGTGCTCGGCGTGGTGCTCGGCGCCGTGATCGCCGGGTGGGTCGAGGCGATCGCCCTCGCGCTCCGCGTGCGGCGCGAGATCGGCGGGCTCGGGCTGGATCAGATCCGGGTCGGCCGCGTCGCCGCGCTCACGGCGGTCTCGGTCGGATGCGGCGCGGCGCTGCGGGCGGCGCTGCCGGAGGCGATCGCCGCCACGCCGTGGGGCGCCGCGCTCATCCTCGCGGCGTGCGGCGGGGCCTTCGCGGTCGCGGCGCCCGCGCTCGGGCTCTTCAGCCTGAGATCGCTCCTGCGCAGGAGGTGAGCGCGCCCTCGCGGTGCCAGGCGACGTAGCGCTCGACGAACGCGCGCTGCGCGCGGCTCAGCGCGACGCGCGGCCGCCGCCGCTCGAGCAGGGCGATCGCCTCGCCGACCTCGAGGCCGCCGCGGGTGGCGAGGTAGCAGAGCGCGATCGTGACGCTCCGCCCGACGCCGCTCGCGCAGTGGACGTGGACGCGATGGCCAGCGCCGAGGTGGCGCTCGAGGAACGCCACGCCGCGCGCGGCCTGCTCGAGCGTGGGCGCGCACATGTCCCAGCACGGGACGCGGAGGTACTCGACGCCCGCCGCGCGCAGCGCGAGCACCGGGTCGTAGAGCTCGCGCGACACGTTGATCACCGCGCGGACGTCGAGGCGCCGGAGCTCGGCGACGTCGCCGGGGAGGAGGAACCCGCCGATCAGGAGGTTCGGGCTCACCCACGTGCGCCACGGGTGCCGCGGTCGGAACGACGCGGCGGCGCGGCGCAGCGCCAGGAATCCATAGAAAACCACGGCATAGGGCGCGAGCAGGAGGAACACCAGCGCGGGGCGGAGGCGCACGCGCATCTCATGGCGTCGGCGTGCGCGCGGCGCCAGCGGCCGGGCGGCGCGCGCGCCGCGCTGGGCCCCGGAACTTGGCCCGGGGCGCGCAGGTCGGGCATGCGTCGGCCGATGCCGCTCGCTTCCATGCCGACGGAGCTCTCCCGGCCGGTGTCGCCTCCGGACCCCGGGGCGCCGCCGCCCTGCGCGCCGCGACGCTCCGCGCGCGGCCAGCGGCCCCGTCGCATCGACGGGCTCGCGGGCCTGGTCGTCGTGCTGGCCGTGTCCGGCTGCAAGGCGAAAGCCGCGTCGGTGGAGCTGTCGAAGGACGAAGCGGGCGGCGGCGAGCTCGAGATCGTCGCGGTGCCCGCGGACGGGCCCAAGCTGGTCGCCCTGCGCGCGGGGACGCCCGTGCTCGCGCGCCCGCAGGCCGGCGCGCGCACGATCGGCGAGCTCTATCCTGGCGCCGCCGTGGTGCGGTCGTCGGAGCCGTACGGGCGCGCGGGGTGCAGCGGAGGGTGGTACGCGATCCGCCCCCGCGGCTTCGTCTGCGCGGGCGACGGGGCGACGCTGCACACCGACGTCGTCGCGGTGCTGCCGGCGCCCCCCGACCTGTCGCGGCCCCTGCCCTACCGCTACGGGCGCGCGAGGACGCAGGGCACCCCGGCGTACTCCGGGGTGCCGAGCCGCGAGGAGCTGCGGCACGCCGAGCCGGATCTCGATCGCCACCTCGAGCGCGCGCAGCGCAGCGACGCGCAGCTCGGCGCGTCGGCCAACGACGTCCCGCTCGACGAGCGCGGCGTCGCCACCGGGCCGCCGGTGCTGCTGCCGCAGCAGCACGGCGTCGGCGAGGACGGGCGGAGGACCGAGTCGGGCTACTTCGTGTTCCCGCTCGCCGACGCGGTCGCTCCGCTCCCGCCCCTCGCCGCGCTCGGGATCGAGCTCGGCGCGAAGGACGGCGCGCCCGTCGACCTGCGCGCCGCGATGAAGACGGCGGCGCTGCGCAAGGGCAGCGGGGTCGCGATCACCCGCACCTTCACCGCGGGGGAGGCCGACGGCCGCAGGCTCGGCGTGACGCCGGACGGCCGCCTCATCCCGACCGATCGGCTGCAGGCCGCGCTCGGCTCGCCGTGGCACGGCCTCGACGTCGAGAAGGTCGGGCTGCCCGTGGCGTTCGTGCATCGCCACGACGTCACCACGTGGTCGATCGGCCGCGGCAAGGCGACGCCCAACGATGAAGAGCTCGAGCGGCGCACGGGCGTGCCGCTCACGGGCAAGTTCAGGACGGTGGACGGCACGCGCTTCGAGGAGGCGCGCGACGGCTTCTGGTTGCGCGCGCAGGACCTCGTCGTCATCGTGCGGCGCTCGAAGTTCCCCGAGTTCGCGAAGGGCTCTCAGCGCTGGCTCGACGTCAGCCTGGCCAACCAGACGCTGACGGCCTACGAGGGGCAGAAGCCGATCTACGCCACGCTGATCTCCTCGGGCCGCGATCAGCTCCGCGACCCGGAGTCGAGCGCGTCGACGGCGCGCGGCACCTTCCGCGTGCGGAGCAAGCACGTGACGCGCAACATCGATCCGCGCGAGGTCGCCGACAGCTTCGACGTCGCCGACGCCCCGTGGGTGATGGACTTCGCGCCGGGCCACGCGATCACCGGCATGTACTGGGGCGCCGGGGTCGGCGAAGCGCAAGGCTTCCACGACATCGCGCTGACGCCCGTCGACGCGCGGCGGCTCTTCCTGTGGGCAGAGCCGGAGCTCCCCGACGGCTGGCACGCGGTGCACAGCAGCGGCGAGGAAGGAACCCTCGTCCACGTCCGACCTTGAGGAGCATGTCGCGAGCGCTGGTACCCGATTCAGGGATACCAGCGGACGACTGTCACCATTTCTGGTGCCGAAGGAGGGAATCGAACCCCCGACCCGGCGCGTATGAAACGCCTGCTCTAGCCAGCTGAGCTACTTCGGCAGAAGCGAGGGCGGACTAGTACCGCCCCGTTCCCACCCTGTCAAGCGATGTCTTGCGCGCTGCGACGCTGTCGACGTGCTCGGGCGACGTGCTCGGGCGACGCGCTCATCGCTCGTCGTTCATCGTGCGCGCGGGGAGCTGCGGCAGGACGGCGGGGTTCCTCGCCTCGAAGGGCATCGACCACCGGAAGCTCTCGCCGAGCTCGGGGGGCACCGGCGGGTACGGCGCGCCGCGCAGCACGGCGCGCCGGCAATTCTCGTCGAACTCCGGGATGCCGCTCGGCCGCGTCACCGATGCGCTGCTCACGGTCCCGTCCGCCCGGATCACGAAGGTCACGATCACGGTCCCCTGGAGCCCCTCGCCCGCAGCCCACTTGGGGAACGCGTCGGCCCAGAGCGGGTGCAGCTTGGCCATGACCTGCCGCATGTAGAGGCTGCGGCGGCGATCGAGCGGATCGTTGTCGAGCAGCCGGCCGCGCCCCGAGCCGAGCGCGCTGGAGCGCGCGCCGCTGCCCGCCACGCCGCCCGAGCCGGTCGCGCCCGGCCCCGCCTCTCCGCCCGGACCGAGCCCGCGCGCGCCGCCGGCCGAGCTCGCATGAACGAGCGACTGGATCGCCGTCGCCACCTCCTGCTCGCTGTCGACCGTGTCGTTCGGGCGCCCCGCGACGTCGGCGGGGACCGAGGGCGTGCCCGCGGCGACCATCGGCCGCGCCAGCGGGACCGCCGCGCTGTCGCGATGATCCGCGCCGGGCCGCCCGTCGCGCACGCCGAGCCCCGCGGACGAGCGCTCGCCCCCCTCCACGGCCCCGCCGACCGCGCGCGGCGTCGCTCCGAGGGACAGCGTCGCGCCGGGCGCGCCGGCCTCGTCGGCCGCGCCCTCGGCGCCCGCCGGCCGCGCCGCGGCGCCGAGCGCGCCGCCCCGACGCTCGGGCGCGCCGCTGTCGCGCGCCCCGACCGACGGATCGCGCTCGGCCGCGGCCCGTCGCTCGGGCCGGCTGCCGACGCGGCCGCCGGCGAGGAACGTGAGCTCCATGGGCTCCCGGCTGGCGCGCCAGTCCTCGCGCGACGCGCGGCGCGACGACGAGCGGATGCGCTGGATCTGGCTCCTGTCGAGCCGCGAGCGGACCTCGGGCGACAGGAAGGTCGCGTCGTCCCTGTCCGCGAGGTTCAGCGCGGGCAGCGCGGCCGCGTCCGTGCCGCCGCGGCCGCGCGTGCCCGTGTCCGGCCGCGCTGCGGCTTCGCCTCCGCCGCGCGCGAGGCTCGCGGGCAGCTCGGGCGCGATCGCCGGCGCGCTGTCGAGCGTGCCGTCCGAGACCACCGGCAGCTCGATCTCGATCGTCGCGCTCGGCGCGGCCGGCGCGCCGGCGATGCGCGCGACCGTCACCTCGCGCGTCGAGAGCGAGCCCGCGACGATCGCCGCGCCTGCCCCGACGAGCCCGGCGTGAGCAGCGACGGAGAGCGCCCACGCGGATGCGATCCGGCGGCCGTCGCGAGATCTCTGCATCGTCCTGTCACTATGGCTCGAAACGAACACGAGGCGAGCCCGGAGGCGGAACCGCCGGAAGAAGCGCGGCGCTCATGTCCCACGTCGGGCGCGGCTCAGATAGCGGGCGCGGCGGGCGCGTCTCCCTTCGGGAGCCGCAGCCGCCGGCGGGTGTTCTCCGCGGTGCGCGCGGCGAGCGCCTCGAACGGCTCGCCCCGGAGCTCCGCGACGAAGCGGGCCGTGTGCAGCACGTGCCCCGGCTCGCACCGCTTGCCGCGGAACGGCACGGGCGCGAGGTAGGGGCTGTCGGTCTCGACCAGGATCCGGTCCCCGGGAGCCCACGCCGCGACCTCCTGGATCGCCCGCGCGCTCTTGAAGGTGACGATGCCCGAGAACGAGAGATCGAAATCGAGCGCGAGCGCCCGCTCGGCGAACGCGCGATCCTCGGAGAAGCAGTGGATGATACCGCCCACGTCGCTCGCGCCTGCGCGCTCCAGGATCGCGAGCGTGTCCTCCGGCGCTTCGCGCGTGTGGATGACGATCGGCTTCCGCACCCGCCGCGCGAGGGCGACGAGGTCGGCGAAGACGCGCTGCTGTGTGTCCTTCGGCGAGTGCATGTAGTGGTAGTCGAGGCCGATCTCGCCGACGGCCACGACCTCGGGGCGGCGCGCCAGCGCCTCGAGCTCCGCGAGCATCCTGTCATCCAGGGCGGACGCGTCGTGCGGGTGGACGCCGACCGCGGCGTGCACGTCGGCGCGCCGCGCCGCCAGCTCCGCCGCGAAGCGCGCCGCGGACAGGTCCGCGTCGACGCCGACGACCACGAACGCGTCGACGCCGGCGGCGCGCGCGCGGTCGAGGACGGCGTCCGCGCCCTCGCGGAAATGGTGAGGGTCGACGTGGCAGTGCGAGTCGATGAGCATGCTTCGGCTCAGGTGACGAGCTCCGCGAAGCGCGCGCGGAGCAGCGCGCTCGCGGCGTCGAGCGCGCAGCGATCGCAGTAGCCCATCCCGTGCAGCCGCTCCAGCGCGCGCGTCGCGTTCCTGCGCTCCTCCTCGCGCAGCTCGCCCCAGCCCTTCTCGGACTTGCCGTCGCCCTGCGCGTCTCGGAGGAGCGCGACGAGGTCGCGCACGAGCAGCGCCACGCCCTTACGCCGCTCCGTGAACACCGCCTCGCGCAGCTTGCGGATCTGCTGCGGGAACACGACCGCGTTCACGATCTTCTGACCCGGGTGGTCGATGGCCCACGCGGCGATCGCCGAGATCAGGCCGCGCCGGTGGTCGTCGTGCTTCGTGCGGACGCCGAGCAGCGCCTCCACCTCGCGCATCATGCGCTCGTCCGGGTTCTCGAAGTCGCCGGTGTGCGGGTTCCGGATCTTCTCGCCCTTCACCCAGACGCCGACGTGGGAGATGTACCGATCGAACAGCTCGGCGTAGCGGGTCTCGTCGACGAGGCCGCTCGCCGACCGCATCTCCTCCTCGATCGTGTCGAGCAGGCGCGTGCGCACGACCTCGCGGAAGAGCCGGTGGTCGTGGTAGCCGCCCGCGAGCTGCTTCTCCTTGAGCCAGTCGTACTCCGCCTGCCGCTTGCAGAGCGCGTCGAGCTCCGAGAGCACGGCGAACGGCGATAGGCACGCGTGGTCCGGGCTCTGCGCCGCGTCGAGCAGGAGCGTCCGAACCTCGCGCGGCGAGACGCCGAGCCGCCCCTCGAAGTCCACGGACGCGTCGCTCTCGTGGTAGATGGCCTCGATGCCCGCGCGCAGGACCTTCTGCGCCTCGGCGTCGAACCGCTCCGGCGCCGTGCCCGTCGCGAACAGCTCCATCTTCTCGACCGCGGTGAGGCTCGAGACGAGCGGCGCGAGCGCGTCGGGGTACCGCTTCGCCTCCGGCTGGCGCATGCGGGTGAGCACGGCGAACTGCGCGGCGACGCGCGTCGCGTGCGGGGCGACGTGGCGGGTCACGAACGGGACGATCTGCCCGTCGTAGATCGTCTGCTCGTCGAGGTAGCTCCGGAGGTAGGGCGCGCGCAGGAGCTCGAAGCGCCCGCGGAAGCTCGGGAACTCCGGGTGCTCCCGGAACGCGTTGAGGTGCACGTCGTTGGCGCTGCCGATCATGACGACGTTCGTCTGCAACGTCTGCTGCGGCAGGCTGACCTCGCCGGTCTCCAGCGTGAGCTGGAGGTAGCGGAAGGCGTCGAGCGGGCGCTTCAGGAGATCGCTGAACTCGAGCACGCCGCCGGCGGCCTCGATGAGCTCGCCGTGCGCCTCGAAGAGCGTCGTCGCCTGGAGGGAGGTCGGCAGCGAGGCGAGCGAGCGATCCGCCGTGATCTGCCGCTCGCCGGCGTCGACCGAGAGCTCCGGGCCGATCGTGACGGCGCCGACGCGGTAGCGGCGCGAGATGAAGTACCGCTCGACCTGGACGTGCCGCAGCGTCTCGACGAGCGAGCCGTTGCTCGCCACGAGGAGCGCCTCGAAGACCTGCTGGTTCTTGTGGGACAGCTTGCCGCTCATGAGCCACTCGGGCGGCGGCTCCGTCGCGCCGGCGTCCTCGTAGAGCTTCAGGATGAGCGCGCGCCGCTCGCGCACCGGGAGCAGGAACAGCGGGTGGTCCCGGAGCTCGATCACGAGCCGCGCGTCGATCTGATCGTCCTCGAGGTGGGCGTAGCTCGCGCCGTCCGCGGCGCTCGCCTTCACGTCGCCGCCGAAGCCGATCGAGCCGCGGGTCGTCTTGCGGCTCGGGAAGACCCAGTGGAAGCGGTACAGGGCGCCCTCGTCGAGGGTCGAGTAGTGCTCCAGCGCCCGCAGGATGCAGGCGGCGAGCGTGCTCTTCGCCGAGCCGTTCGGCCCGTGCATCAGGATGAGCCGGTTGGCCCTGCCCTCGCGCACGAAGTTGCAGAGCACCCGGTAGACCTCGGCCTGGAGCTCCTCGTGGCCGATCAGCGCGAAATCCCGCCCGTGATACGCGGCCGACGACGTCGCGCCCTGCTGCGCCGCCCCGTCCGCGGGGAGCTCCCACGGAAGATCGAACAGCTGGAAGCGGGTCAGCTCACCCCAGGGCTTCTTGATCGTCCGCGTGCCGAAATGATCGAACATGTCGCGGACGTAGCGAGCCGCGTCGCGCCCGAAGCGGACCGGGTTGGAGGCGAACAGCTCCAGGTACTGCTGGAAGGAGAGGACCCGCTGCTCTTCGTTGAAGCGCCGGGCCATCGATATGGCGATGGTGTCGAGCTCGGAGAGGGCCTTTCGAGCCCGCTCCGCCGCACTGCCTTGAACTGTCTGGCTGGGGCCGACCGCGCTGGGCTGGCCCCCCCGGCTACCGGAGGTGTCGTTATTCACGTGAGGCCGAGTTTACCGTTGGGCCTACTGCACGTCGATGACCGCCTCGAGCTCCTGCTTCTGCATCAGGCAGTTCGCGGCGCTACAGATGCTGAAGGAGAGCACGCCCGCCACCTTGGACTTGCCCTTCTTGGCCGCGACGAACGGGACCTTGAGGACGCCCTTGTTCTCCTCGAACGCGCCGTCTTCTCGCTTGAGCAAGGGCTTCGGGTAGGAGACGCCCTCGGCGGCCGGCTCAGTGACCTTGAACTTGATGGGGTATTTGTCGTTGATGTGGTAGTCGCCCTTCGACAGGAGCGAGACCTCGACGACCCCCTCCTGGCCGGCCTTGTACGTCCCCGTCGGCTTCATCTCGAGGGTGTAGACCGCATCCTCGACCTTCGATTTTCCGCCCTGGGGTGACGCCGCAGGCACATCCGCGACGCCGCGGGAGGTCGCCGCTTCGCTCTGGCTACACCCCGAGCCGACGACGGCGAGCCCGGAGAGGGCGATCAGGCACATCGCGGCGGGGAGAGGCTTGCGGGTCCGAGTTGAAGGATGAGTGCTCATGGTCAACACAAATAACACAGCGGCGGCTTCCGCGCGAACAGGGGGCCCCCCGCGCCCGTGAGGACGGGCGCCGGTGCCGCGGCGGCCGCAGCGCGCTGCGGCGGCCTCACGCGCTGCGGCGCCGCCACGGCCTCACGCGCCGCGGCGCTGCGGGGGCCTCCCGCGGCGCGACGGCCTCATGCGCCGCGGCGCCTGACGTGCGCGCGGTCGGAGGCGCCTCCACCCGCGATTTCAGCGCGAGATCAGCAGGGCGACGAGCGCACAGAGCAGCACGGCCGCGCTGGCCACCGCGGGGACGACCCACCGCGGCATGCGCTGGGGCACCCCCATGACGATATCCTCGGCGAACGCGTCGGTGGCCCCCGCCGACGGTGCGGCGACCGCGGCGGCGACGGGCGATCGCTCGGCGCCGGCGGCGGCCGCGCCGGCGAGCGCCGCGCCGGCGCCCGCCGCCCCTTGCCGGTGGCGGGCCAGCACGGCCGGCATCGCGGCGCGGATCCGGGCCGCGAGCTCCTTCTGCGGCATGTACGCCCAGTCGCGGTGAGACCCCGCGAGGCCGTACGCCTGACCGACGCGGTCGGCCAGCAGGCCGACGGACGGGAGGCGCGCCTCCGGGCTCTTCATGAACGCCTCCTCCATCACCGGATCGAGCGACGCCGGCACCCCGTACGCCTTGCCCGCCTCGCTCGGGGGCACCGGGTTGCTGCCCATGATGGCGACGAGGATCATCGGGCCGGTCGGCGCGTGGAACGGGACCCGCCCGGTGACGCACTCGAACACGATCGCCGCGACCGACCAGACGTCGGCGCGGTGGTCGAGCGCGAGCAGCCCCTGCGCCTGCTCGGGCGACATGTAGAAGGGCGAGCCGATCGTCGTGCCGACGACGGTCAGCTTCTTCGCGCCCTCGCTGTTGTCGCGCACGCTGCCGAAGTCGAGGATCTTCACCCGGTCGCCGTCGTGCGTGCCGACGAGGAAGATGTTGTCCGGCTTGAGATCGCGGTGCACGACCTTGCGCTCGTGGGCCTCCACGAGGCCCAGCGCCACCTGCGACAGCATCCGCACGAGGCGCTCGGGGGGCAGCACCTTGTCGCGCTTCAGGACCGTCCGCAGCTCCTCGCCCTCGAGGTACTCCATCACCAGCGCGAAGCTGTCGTCCTCGGTCTTCTCGAAGGCGAGCACCTCGACGATGTGCTCGTGGGGCAGCGACGCGCTGACCTCGAACTCGCGGTGGAAGCGCTCGACGCTCACCTCGTCGAGCGCGACCTCGGGGTGGAGGATCTTCAGGGCGACGCTGCGGCCAGCGCGGAGATCGAGCGCCTGGTAGACGCGCCCCATGCCCCCGTCCGCGACGATGCGCCAAACCTGATAGCGCCCGCCGCAGAGGGTCGCGCCGACGCGCCGGTCGTCCGGGTGCCGCGGCGGCGAGGCCTGCGCGACCGGGATGAGGCGCTGCCCGTCGACCGGGCAGAAGCCGCTGTCCTGCGAGAAGAGCCTGAAGCAGGCGGAGCAGGTCTTCAAGCCGCACCCGGGGTCAGGCGCGGGAGGGGTCCGCGGCCGGCGAGCTGCCCGGCGCGGGCTCTGGCGGCATGTAGTAGAGGATCCGGTTGCAGTTCGGGCACCGCTCGAACTCCTCCTGGCGGCGCATCTTCTGGAACATCATCGGCGGCACGGACAGGTGGCAGCCGAGGCACGTGCCGTCGTAGGTGCGGGCGATCGCGACGGGCCTGCGCGTGCGGATCGACTCGTAGCGACGGTACAGCACGACCGGCAGCTTGCTGACCACCTGCTGGCGCGCCTCGGCGCGCTGGGCGCGCTCGGCCTCGAGCGCCGCCAGCGACGCCTGCGTCCCCGGCGCGCTGCCGTCGATCGCCCCCGCGAGCTCGACGCGCTTCGCCTCGGCCTGATCGATCGCCCCGCGCGCGCCCTCGGAGGCGGCGTTCAGGCGCTCGATCTCTTCCTCGCGATCGCGGTGCAGCTTGCGCAGCTCCTCGATCTCGCGCTGCGCCGCGTTCGACTCGCGCTCGTTGCGGGAGCGCTGCAGCTTCTCCCGCGATCGCTCGATCTGGGTCGACATCTGACGGAGCTCGACGACGAGCTCGGAGCGCGTCTTCTCCATGGCCGCCAGGGTCTCCCGATCGGCCTTCAGCCGCTCCTCTAGCCGCTTCAGCTCGGACCGCATCCCTTCCAGGCTGCCGCGCTGCTTGTCGAGCTGCTCATCGATGCGGCGGATATCGCTGTCGATGGCCGACAGCTCTTCGAGGAATGCGATCTGCTCGCGGATGCTCACGTGCTTCCTTGTCTCCTTCTGTTTCGTGGCTTTCGTGGGCCCACCTGGACTCGAACCAGGAACAGCCCGGTTATGAGCCGGGGGCTCTGACCGATTGAGCTATAGGCCCTGGTGCATGAGCGAAGCCCCTTCGGGTCCGCCCACTTTCGCACCGGCCGACAACGTAGTCCAAGCGGCGCGCAGTTGGAAGGGGAGCGCTTCGGCCGTCTAGGTCCACGGCGGCTTCACGGCGGCGCCGCGGCGGTCCGGGGCGGCTCGGCCGCGCGAGAGCGCCGCGGCGGGGGCGAGCCTAACCGGGCGGCGCCGCGCCGGCGGCGCGGGTCCGCTCGGGCAGCGATCGCTCACGGACCCTGCCGCCCGGCCGGATCGGCCATCGGGCTGCGGCGCGGGATGCGGGCCGTCTTCGCGGCGGGGGACACGGCCTTGCCCCCGTCCAGCGCGTCGGCGCAGCAGCGGAACCCGACCTGATAGAAGCGGAACCACCGGTTGTGCGTCGAGGTGACCGGGCGGCATCGCGAGCGGATCGGCCCCCAGTACCCGCCCTTCAGCGTCGATCGAAACGGCTGCTCGTCCAGGTGGCCGAGCTCGTTGTTGACCCACTCGTCGACGTTGCCGGTCATGTCGCGCACGCCGAAGGGGCTCACGCACCGGTGCATCTCCCCGGACGCGACCCGGCGGTCAAGCCGCTCGACCTCCGCCGAGATCTTCCAGGGGTCGCCGAACACCTCGAGCACGGGCATCGCGATCTTCCGGTCGATGTTGCAGGCCTCGGGATCGCGGGCGATCCCGTAGGGATAGGGCCACATCTGCGGGCCCTCGCACGCGAACTCCCACTCCTCGCCGGAGCAGAGCCGCTTGCCCTCGATCTCGCAGGCGCGCTTCGCCTCCAGCCAGTTGACCATCACCGCCGGGCGGACGCCCTCGATGTTCGGGTACTCGAAGACGTCGATGCAGAAGCGCCGGTGCTGGAGGCGCCCCTCGCAGAGGACCTCGGGCTCGAACCGCGCGCAGATGTCCTTCTCCTCGTCGATGTAGGAGGCGCAGTGGTGGCCGACGTAGGGGCAGTAGATGCCGTCCACGAGCACCATCCCGCCGAGGCACGCCGTGGCGCTCGCCGGGTTGACGCGCACGTACGCGGGCAGCGGCGGGGGCGGAGGGGGCGCGAGCGCGGGCGCGGGCGGCGCAGGCTCCGGCGGCGGGACGCTCGCCGGCGGCGCCGCGCTCGAGAGGTCGAGCGGCTCCGGCCGCCGCTGGAAGCGCGGGGCGAAGAGGAGCGCGCTCACCAGGGCGGCGACGGCGAGGGCGGCGAGGAAGGCGAGGCGCTCGCGCATGTCAGTCGTACACGCCGTCCTTCTCGCGGTCGCGCTCGATGAACGGCCGCGGCGGCGGCGTGACGACGCCGTCGATCGTGTCGGCGCAGCAACGGAAACCGGCCTGGTAGAACCTGAAGGTCGGCCCGTGCCCCCCCGTCGTGAGGCGGCAGGTGTTCCGCACGGGACCCCAGTAGCCGCCGTTGAGCGTGGCCGGTCGCGACGTGCCCGGATCGTCGGCGAGGTTGTCGGTCCACTCGTCGACGTTGCCGGCGAGGTCGTACGCCCCGTACGCGCTGATGCAGTTGGGGTGCGATCCGATCGGATCGGCCTGCCACAGCCGGGCGATCTCGCCCTCGCGGGTCTCCTCGTCGACCATCGCGTCGATGTCGAACGCGATCGCCGCGCGATCGATGTTGCAGGGGCTCGGCGTGCGCACGAATCCCCAAGGATAAGGCAAGCGCTTCGGTCCTTCGCAAGCGAGGATCCACTCGGAGCGCCGGCAGAGCCGCTTGCCGATCGAGGCGCAGAGCGACCTCGCCTCGTGCCAGTCGACGTAGACGCGCGGGAGCTCGCCGACCCGGTTCGGCCACTCGTGGCGGTCGATGCAGAAGCGCCGGGGGTCCACGGCCGCCCGGCAGCGCGCGCCGCGCGCGTACTCGGCGCAGCCGTGGCCGATCCCGTCGCCGGCGCGCGCGCAGACATACGGGAGGGACGGGCAGAAATCGCCCTCCACGAGGGTCATGTCGGCCGGACACGCGGCGCGCGCCGCCGGATCGTCCGCGAAGCGGTCGACCGGCGGGGCCGCGGAGGCCGGCGCGCCCCGGGGCACCGGCGCCGGCCCGGGGGGCGCGCCTTCCGCGGACGCCGCCGGCTCCCCCGGGCGAGCGGGCGCGCCGGGCGCGTCGGACGCGAGCGGCGGGGAGGCCGGCGCCGCGGCGTCCGCGGAGCGCGGCGCGGCAGGCAGGGCCGCGGAGCGCCCGGGCGGAGCCGGCGGCATGAGCAGCAGCGCGTCGAGCTCGGGGGCGTACCGCGCGAGGAGCGCGACCGCGCCGAGCGCAGCGCCGGCGCCGACCGCCATCAGGATGCTCCTACGTTGCGCTTCCACGTCACCCCGCGCGCCCCCTCATAGTCCAGCTCGCGGCGCAGCGACGTGAGAAGAATTGCAGGACCTCCGGAACACCACGTCCGGCGCGGCGCGTCTCGACGCGCTGCGCACCGGAAGAACGGGAAGACGCGCCGCGCATCGAGCAAACGGGAAACGCGCCTCGCCCGCCGGGAATGCGGGACGCCACGGCGGGAGGGCGGCGCGCGCGCAGGAGCGCGCCCCGCCCGCTGCCGTGTGTGATAGCTCTCCGGTTCCCCCTATGGATCGACTGGTCGTTCGAGGCGCTCGGCAGCACAACCTCAAGAACGTCAGCGTGTCGCTTCCGCGCGACCGCCTGGTGGTGATCACCGGCCCGAGCGGCTCGGGCAAATCGTCCCTGGCGTTCGACACCATCTACGCGGAGGGGCAGCGCCGCTACGTCGAGTCGCTCTCCGCGTACGCGCGGCAGTTCCTCGAGCAGCTGTCCAAGCCCGACGTGGAGTCGATCGAGGGCCTCTCGCCCGCGATCGCGATCGAGCAGCGCGCGCTGGCCAAGAGCCCGCGCTCGACCGTCGGCACGGTGACCGAGATCTCGGACTACCTCCGCCTGCTCTTCGCGCGGGTCGGCACCCCCCACTGTCCCGCGTGCGGCAAGCGGATCGAGGCCCAGACCGTGCAGCAGATCGTCGACCGCATCCTCGATTTCGGGGACAAGACGCGGGTCACGATCATGGCGCCGATCGCGCGGGGCCGCCGCGGCGAGCTGAAGCTCGACATCGAGCGGCTGCGGCGCGAGGGGTTCGTGCGCGCGCGCATCGACGGCGAGATCGTCGACCTCGGCGACGAGATCGTCCTCGACCGCACGCGCGCCCACGACCTCGACGTGGTCGTGGACCGGATCGTGGTCAAGGAGGGCATCAAGGGCCGGCTCACCGACTCGGTCGAGCTCGCCCTCAAGCTGGGCGAAGGCCGGCTGCTCGTCGACATCTCCAGCGACGGCATGAAGATCGAGCCGCTCTGGATGAGCGAGCGCTTCGCGTGCATCGACTGCGGCATCTCCTTGCCGCCGATCGAGCCGCGGATGTTCTCCTTCAACGGCCCGCACGGCGCCTGCCCCGCCTGCGACGGCATCGGCGCGAGGACGCGCATCGATCCGGACCGCGTGGTCCCGGATCCGCGGCGGACGCTGCGCGAGGGCGCCGTGGTGGCGTGGGGGCGCCGCGGCTCGCTCTCGCTCGCCACCGAGACGGAGCGGGCCGTGAGCGCGCTCGGCTGCGATCCGGACGTGCCGTGGGCGAAGCTGCCGGCGGCCGTGCGGCAGGCGATCCTCGAGGGGAGCGACGCCTCGGGCGCCGGCGGCCGAGGGAAGAAGAAGGCGGCCTACGAGGGGATCATCCCGCGGCTCGAGCGGCTCCTGAGCAGCGGCGAGCCCGCCCTCGCCGACGAGGAGGACGCCGACCCCGACGAGGACAGCGCCGCGCTCTCCGACGAGATCGGCCGCTTCGTCATCACGCGGGTGTGCGACGCCTGCGACGGCAGGCGCCTGCGCCCCGAGGCGCTCGCCGTGCGCCTCGGCGATCGCAACATCGCGGAGGTCGGCACCCTGCCGCTGCGCACGCTGCGCACCTTCCTCGAGGGGCTCATGCCGCCGAAGGACGGGGCGCCGCGGCCCTCCGGCGGCGGCGACGCCGCGGGCGAGCCGCCGGCCGACGGCGGGCTCGCGCCGCGCGAGCGCGCGATCGCCGAGCCGCTGCTCCGCGCGGTGATCGCCCGCCTCGGCTTCCTCATCGACGTCGGCCTCGACTACCTCACGCTGGATCGCTCCGCGCAGACCCTCTCCGGCGGCGAGGGCCAGCGCATCCGCCTGGCGACGCAGATCGGGGCCGCGCTCGTCGGCGTGCTCTACGTGCTCGACGAGCCCTCGGTGGGCCTGCACGCGCGCGACAACACGCGCCTGCTCGAGGCGCTCCGGCGGCTCGTGGATCTCGGCAACACCGTCGTCGTCGTCGAGCACGACCGCGACGCCATCCTCGCGGCCGACCACGTCGTGGACATGGGCCCGGGCGCGGGCGTGCACGGCGGCAACGTCGTGGCGCAAGGCACGCCGGAGGAGCTGAGCGCCGATCCCGCGTCGATCACGGGCCCCTACCTCAGCGGCAAGAAGCAGCTGGCGATCCCCACGAAGCGCCGGCGCCCCGACGGGCGCTCCATCCGCGTGGCCGGCGCGCGGGCGCACAACCTCCGCAACGTGACGGCCGAGATCCCGGTCGGCCTCTTCTGCACGGTCACGGGCGTGTCCGGCTCCGGCAAGTCGAGCCTCATCGTCGACACGCTCCTGCCGGCCGCGAAGAACGAGCTGTACCGGAGCTCCGCCCCGATCGGAGCGTGCGACGGCATCGAGGGCCTCTCGCACATCGACAAGGTGATCTCGATCGATCAGGCGCCCATCGGCCGCACGCCGCGCTCCAACCCGGCGACGTACACGGGGGTCTTCGGGCTGCTCCGCGAGCTCTACGCGGGCCTGCCGGAGGCGAGGACGCGCGGGTACAAGGCCGGCCGCTTCTCGTTCAACGTGAAGGGCGGCCGCTGCGAGGCGTGCCAGGGCGACGGCGTGCTCCGGATCGAGATGCACTTCCTGCCCGACATCTTCGTCACGTGCGAGACGTGCGGGGGCCGCCGGTACAACCGCGAGACGCTCGAGGTGCTCTACCGCGGGATGTCGATCGCGGACGCGCTCGACCTCACGGTCGAGCAGGCGATCGAGCAGTTCGAGGCGCTCCCCCGCGTCCGCGAGCGGCTGGCCGCGCTCGCGCGGGTCGGCCTCGGCTACATCACGCTGGGCCAGCCCGCGACGACGCTCTCGGGCGGCGAGGCGCAGCGCGTGAAGCTCGCGCGCGAGCTCGCGCGCAAGGCCACCGGCCGCACGCTCTACGTGCTCGACGAGCCGACCACGGGCCTGCACTTCTCGGACATCGAGGTGCTCACCGCGAGCCTCATGAGCCTGCGCGACGCCGGGAACACCGTCCTCGTCATCGAGCACAACCTCGACGTGATCGCGTGCAGCGACTGGGTGATCGATCTCGGCCCCGAGGGCGGCGAGCGCGGCGGGACGATCGTCGCTGCGGGCACCCCGGAGGACGTCGCCCAGGAGGAGGCGTCGTTCACCGGCGCGTACCTGCGCGAGGTGCTCGCGGCGTCCAAGCGCCGCGGCCCGCAGGCGCCGCGCGGCCGGGCGTCGGCCCGCAAATAACAGAGCGGGCGTGGCCCCGCCCGGTCCCCGCGAGGTGGACCGGAGGCGGAGCGCACGCCCGACGGCACGGCGGCACCACCGCGCGGAGGCCGAAGGTGCGGACCTCCGCGCGCGGCGTTCAGCCGTAGTCCTTCTCGACCCGCTCCTGGTCCTCTTTGCAGCGGATGCAGAGGGTCGTCTCGGGGCGCGCCTCGAGGCGCTTCGTCGAGATCTCCTCCTCGCACTCCTCGCACTGGCCGAACGTGCCGTCCTCGATCTTCAGGAGCGCCTTGTGGATCTTGTCGAGGAACGACTTCTCGCGGCCGCGGAGCCGGAAGGTGAACGACTGCAGGTACTCGCTCGACGCGAGGTCCATCTCGTCCGGGAGATCGTTCGCGTCGAGCATCATGTCTTCGGTCAGCGTTTGCTTGGCCTTCTTGACGATCTCGTCGCGCTTCGTCTCAAGCAGGGTCTTGAACTTTTTCAGCTGGGCCTTGTTCATAGGTCCTCTCGCGTCGAATGCGCCGTTCGGCGCCGCCGTCTGAGCTCCCTGGCGCATGCAAGCCGCGGGGCGTCGACCCCCGGGCTGCCGGAACGGGGCTTACGGCTCCGCGACATGTCCGGAGAGGCCAGATAGCCCCCCGAAATAGCGAGGCGCGGGATTCTAGGCGTGAGCGCCGTGCCCGTCAACGACGCCTCCGTCGGTGGCAGAGTTCGTCCGATGCACGCGGCGATCTCCGCTGCATTCACCGCCGTATCAACGCAACGGCCGCGACCGATCGCTCGCGGCGGCATCGATGTCGGGAGAGCATGGAAAGCGCCTGCGGGAACGCCCCGAGCTGCAAGAAAGGGCGGCGGTTTTGGCCTCAAACCCGCATGCTCACCGCAGAGCACGCCGGAAAAGAGACGCAGCGGACGGTTTGACGAAAGACAGCTCACGTGGAACAAATTTATCCCATATTGCTGGATTTCGATCAGAACCGAACCCCGATCCGACCTCGCGATGCCGCCACGGTGATCGTCCTGCGTGACGGTCGCGTGGGGGTCGAGGTGTTCTGCGTCCGCCGCCACGCGAGCTCGAGCTTCATGGGCGGCGCCGTGGTGTTCCCGGGTGGGAAGGTGGACGCGCAGGACGGCGCGGAAGTCTGGAGGGATCGGGCGACCGATCCGCCGGCGCGCGCCGCTGCGCTCGCGACGGACGCGATCGCGGCGCGAGCGCTGTGCGTGGCGGCGTGCCGCGAGACGCTGGAGGAGGGGGCGATCCTGCCGACGGATCCGCCGCTGTCCGACGGCGAGATCGACGCGGTCGCGCGGGAGCTCGCCGCCGGGACGCCGCTCGACGCGAGCCTCGAGCGGCGTGGCCTGAAGCTCGCCCTCGCGGCGCTCGTGCCGTGGGCCCGGTGGATCACGCCCGCCGCCGAGGCGCGCCGCTTCGACGCGCGCTTCTTCCTGCTGCCGCTGCCGCGCGGCCAGGTCGGGCGCCACGACGGGCACGAGACGACGACGAGCTTCTGGGCCGCGCCCTCGAAGGTGCTGGAGCGCGCCGCGCGTGGCGAGATCGTTCTCGCCCCGCCGACGTCGCGCACGCTCGAGCTGCTCGCCGCGGCCCCCGACGTGCGCAGCGCCGTGGCGCTCGCGGAACGCCAGCCGCTCCTGCCGATCTGCCCGCGCTTCGTCCCGGGCGATGGGGCCGAGCCGCCCTACCTGGCGCTGCCGGGCGACCCCTCGCACGAGATCCGCGAGCGGCGCGTCGACGGCCCGACCCGTTATGTCCTGCGCGACGGGCGCTTCGTCGCTGAAGAATGCTGCGCACATGGATCCCCGATCCACATCAAACAGGAACGAGAGCCCAGATCCACGACGAGCTTCGACACCCCCCAGACGACTGCCCCCTCCGTGCCGGCGACGCCTGATCTCGAGGAGTGAGCCATGGAAACGAACCCGAAAGAGAACACGACGCAGCCCGAGCTGTTCACCGCGAGCGACGTCGCGCGCTTCTGTCAGGTGGACCTCAAGACCATCCACAACTGGGCGGACAAGGGGGAAATCCGCCACTTCCGCACGCCCGGACGGCACCTCCGCTTCCGGCGGCTGGACGTGCTCGATTTCCTCCGCAAGTACGGCTACCCCATCCCGGAGATCCTGCGGATGGGCAAGCCGAAGGTCGTCGTGGTCGACGACGACCCCGCCGTCCTCGCCGCGCTCCGCAAGACCCTCTCGCGGCGGTTCGACCTGACCACGTTCCAGGATCCGTTCGACGCCCTCGTCGCGGTGGGCAACCTCCAGCCCGACGCGCTCATCCTGGACGTGATGATGCCGGGGCTCGACGGCGTGCGCTGCCTGGAGCGCCTCCGGTCGATCGACTCGACCTCGCACATCCGCTGTATCGTCTACTCGAACCACGAGGAGATGAAGAAGAACGCGACCGAGGCCGGCGCCTACGACTTCATCAAGAAGGGCGAGGCCGGCGAGCTGCGCGACTCGCTCGAGCGGCTCATGGGCCTCGAGCGGGGGTGATCCCGGCGCGGACGGCGCCTCTTCGGGCCGTCCTCGCCCTTCACTTGCCCTCGCGGTAGGCGCGGATCGCGTTCACGATGGCGTCCGCCATCTTCTGCCGGAAATCGGCGGTGGCGAGGCGCGCCTCGTCCTCGGGGTTCGAGATGAACGAGGTCTCGAACAGCGCGGCCGGCATGTCGGCGCCCGCCAGGACGAAGAAGCCCGCGCCCTTGACGCCCTGGTCCTTCGTGTCGGGGTAGCGGGGCGACAGCGAGGCGAGCGACGACCGCTGGAGGAGCTCGGCGAAGTGGCGCGAGCGGGCCGCCATGTCGCCGACGTTGAGGTTCGACAGGATCGCCGCCACCTCCCGGCGGGCCTCGGGATCGCCCGGCTCCGCGCCCTGCCCTCCCCTGGCGGCGCGGGCGGCGTTCTCGCGCGCCGCGAGCGCGGCCGACGTCGACTCGGCGTCGTGGGGCGCCGCGAGCGAGAAGGTCTGGACCCCGCGCGCGCGGCCGTTGTCGCTGGCGTTGCAGTGGATCGAGACGAACAGGTCGGCGTGGAACGCGTTCGCGCGCGCGGTGCGGAGCTCGAGCGGGACGTAGACGTCGCTGTCCCGGGTGAGGAGCGTCTCGATCTTGAGCTCGCGCGCGAGGAGCGGGGCGACGCGGTGGGCGACGTCGAGCGTCACGTCCTTCTCCTTCAGCCCGGTCGGGCCGACGGCGCCGGTGTCGTTGCCGCCGTGCCCGGGGTCGATCGCGACGCGACGGACCTCCCGCGCGCCGCCGGGCTTGGCCTCGTCGTCGCGCACCGGCGGGCGGGTGCTCACGTCGACGACGATCCGGAACGGCTCGGGCAGGTAGAAGATCCGGCGGTACAGGTTGGCGGCGAGATCGAGGACGACGCGCGTGCCCTTCGGCTGCACGCCGACGCGCACGCGCCTGAGGACGCCGCCGACCTCGATCTCCCGCGCGACGCCGCGCGACGTCGCCCTCGCGATGTCGACGAAGATGCGCGCGTCCTTGCCGGCGGTCTCGTCCGCCGGGAGCGTGCCGACGTCGAACGTCGTCGGCGCGGAGAGCTCGATGACCACGCGCGCCCCCTTGTCCGAGCCGTGCCGCTCGATCGACGTGACCTTCACCGGGCCTGCGGGCGCCGCGGACGCCGGTGGAGCGACGACGAGATCGCCCGCGGCGTCGGCGGTCGCCTGCACCGGCGCCGCGCTCGCCGGCGCGGCGGAGGCGCCCGGCGCGAGCGCGAGCGCGAGCGCGACGCCCTCGACGCGGTGCCCCTCCTGCTCCAGGGCCCGCAGCGCGTCCCCGCTGGGCCGGTAGGCGGCGGCCTGCGCCAGGGCGACCGCGATGGCGCCGAGGCACGGCGAGGCCGCGGGCGGCGCGCCGCCGGACGCGGGCGGCGAGAGGGCCGCGTAGCGCCGGGAGACCAGGTAGAGCTCGCGGTAGGCGACGGCGGCGTCGCGGGCGAGCTCGCCGGCGAGCAGCGCGCGGCGTCGCTCGGCCTGGCACGCGCGCTCGAGGTGGGCCGGATCGGCCGAGGCGCGGAAGGCGGTCGCCGCGGCGCTGTACAGCTCCATCGCCTCGCGCGCGTCGGTGGCCGCCTGGTCGAGGCGGAAGAGCCGCACGCGAAGGTCGGCGGCGAGCTCCGCGAGCGCGGCGGCCGGCGCCCCGGCCTCGGCCCGCGACGACGCGATGGCGACGGCGTCGGCGAGGGCGACCGTCTCGGCGCGGGGCGGGAGCAGCGCGCCCGGATCGAGCAGCGCGGCGGCGCGCTGCTCGTCGGAGGGGGCGGCGGGAGCGGCGGGCGCGCCGCCGTCGGCGCCGCACCCGAGGGTGTGCGCGGCCACTGTAAAAAGCGTGATCGCCGAGAAGGCCAGGGCGCTACGATGCGGCTGCGCTGGGGTGGTGCGCCGTCGTTTCGCCAGAGCTGCCCCGCGCGCCGAGCGAACGGCGATACGTCCCGGAGGTTTCACGTGCCCGACCTCACGCCCACTTCATCCACAGAACCCCTCTACGCGGATCGTGCGTCGGGGGAGAGGTTTGCCGACGCGACGAGCATGGTCAACGCGTATCTCGCCCGGTACGCCGCGAGCGCTCGGGGCGGGGCCGGATCGCCGGGCGGCGCGAGCGCGCTCGACGAGACCGGCTACGCGCAGCTCCAGCACGGGAGCGCGACGATCGGCGTCAACGTGCTCGAGGCGCAGGGGGTCCTGATGGTCTTCTCTCCGATCATGGCCGTCCCCCTGACCGGGCGGGAGGCCTTCTACCGGCGCCTGCTGGAGCTCAGCTTCGTCGCCACCTCCGACGCGGCGTTCGCGATCGACAGGTCGCGCAACGAGGTGGTGGTGCGCTGCCTGCGGCGGCTCAGCGCGCTCGAGTACGAAGAGTTCGAGGATATCGTCACGACGGTGAGCCAGGTCGCCGACAAGTGGGACGACGCGCTGCTGCGCGAGGTGCGCGGCGGATGAGCGGGTCGAGGCGACTCCCGGGGCGTCGGGCGGCGCGCGCCCCCGCCGCCGCGCTCCGGGAGGGCGACCCGCGGATCCGTCGCGAGATTGCGGTGCGGCAGACGCGGGTGATAAGTTCCTCACCGCGATGACTGCGGGGGAGCGACCGACGACCGCGGAACCTGGTGAGCGCTCCCTCTCTGCGGAGGAAGCGGATCGGATCGCGGCGTCGATCCGGCCCTCCTGGGAGGGGTTCGACGAGCTGTCGGGCGCCCGGGGCGACGAGCGCGGCAGCGCCCCCGGTGTCCGAGGCGACGAGCGCGGCAGCGCCCCCGGTGTCCGAGGCGACGAGCGCGGCAGCGCCCCCGGCGCCCCGGCCGCGAAGCCGCCGGAGGCCGCGGCGGCGCCCCTCGTCGGTGCGCCGGCCGCGAAGCCGCCGGGGGCCGCGGCGGCGCCCCTCGTCGGTGGGCCGGCCGCGAAGCCGCCGGGGGCCGCGGCGCCGCCGGTCGATGCGCCGGCCGCGGGGCGTGAGCCGGCGATGGCCGCCTTCTCTGCCGCGCCGATCGCGCCCGCGGCGCGCGTGCTGGAAGCGCCGCCGGCCGGCGCCTCCGGCGTGTCCGACACCGTGATCGAGGGGGTCCCGACCATCGCCGTCGGCGACGACGCGCAGGGGGCGCCGGTCGCGGAGGCCACGCCCAAGGCTGCGGCGGGCGCTCCCGATGCCGGCGCGCAGGACAGCCCCGCGCCTCGACCGCTCGCGGATGCCCCGACGAGCGGCGGCGCTGCCGGCGGCGCTGCCGGAGTTCCGGAGGGCGGCGCGGCGAAGCCGGGTCAGTACCTCGCGCCCGCCGGAAAGACGCGCGTGGGCGTCGGCGAGCCGGATGCGGCGGACGACGCGCCGGCGGCCGAGCTCGGCGGCGAGGCCGGCGCGCGGGCCGCTGAACCGGGGCGCCCGGAGCCGGCCCCCTCCCCTGCGCGCGAGCAGGAGCCGCCGTCCGCGCGGCCTGCGCGCACCCGCTCTCGCGCATCGCGCTCGGCGCCGGAGGGCGCCGGTTCGGTGGCCGCGTCGGCCGTGCGCACCGAAGACCACGATCCCATCGAGCTCCCGGTCTCCACGCCGAACAAGGCGGCGCTGCGGATCATCATCGCCCTCGTCGGCGCGGTCTTCCTCTTCTTCGTCGTCCGCGCCCTGCGTCACGACGACGCCGGCGCCGATCCCACGCCGCCCGCGGCGGAGGCGCCGTCCGCGGCGGAGGCGCCGCCCGCGGCGACGGCGGCACCTCCCGCCGTCACCGCGCAGGCGACCGACGGCCCTTCGCCCGCTGCCACGGCCGTCGGCGTTGCGCCGGCGCCGAGCGCCTCAGCGCCAGCGAGCCCTCCGACCTCCGCGGCGGCGACATCTCCCTCCGCGCCGCCGTCCTCCTCCGCGCCGCCGCCCGCCGCCGCGCCCCCCACCGCCGCCGCGTCGCCGGCGACGCCGGCGACGCCGGCGACCGAGCCCAAGACAGCTCCAGCACCGCAGAAGCCTGTGCCGGCGCAGCGCGGGACCACGACCGGGGGCAACAAAGGCGGAGGCATCATCCGCGATGCCCCCTTCTGAAGCGCCCCGCTTTCCGCCTCGGCAGCGAGGCTTGCTGCAGTCGTTAGTCACCTACCGCGGACGCCGACGAGGCGAAGCGCGACCTGAGGAGCCATGAAAACACGCGCCTGCGCCCCCGTTCTCCTGCTCTCGCTCATCGCTCCTGCTGTGCTCACCGAGGCCGGGCTCCCCTCCTCTCTTCTCGGCGAGCCGCTCTGCTTCGCGCAGTCGTCCGATCCCGTCACCGAGGTCGCGCGCCAGCGCTACGAGGACGGCGTCAAGGCGTATGACGCCGGCCGGTTCGAGGATGCGCGTACGGCGTTTCTTCAGGTCTACGCGCTCAAGCGGCACCCGGCCGTGCTGCTCAACCTCGGGCAGAGCGAGCTTCGCTCCAATCACCTGGAGGACGCCGGCAAGCACCTCCAGCAGTTCCTGCGCGAGCACACCACCGCGACCCCGGACCAGCGCGCCGCCGCCGAGAAGGCGCTCGCCGACGTGAAGCGGCGGACCGGCTTCATCATCGTGACGGCCGACGCGAACGGCGCGGACATCAGCGTCGACGGCGTCCTCGTCGGCAAGGCGCCCCTGCTCGATCCGGTGTTCGTGGCCCCCGGCAAGCACACCTTGTTCGCGACCTACCAGGACCGCTCGGCGACGGTCCAGGTGGACGCGAAGGTCGGCACGGCCACGCCGGCGACGCTCACCCTGGGAACGACCGGCGCGCCCGCCGCCACCGCGCCGACGCCCGCGCCGGGGGCGCTGCCGACCACGCCGACCCCGGGCGCGCCGGCCGGGGCCACGCCGCCGGGCACCGCGCAGCCGGCCCCCGGCTCGCCGACGCCGGGGGCGACGACCCCGGGCGTGCCGGCGCCCGGCGCGACGACGCCCGGCGCAGCGGCTCCCGGCGCGACGGCGCCCGGCACAGCGGCCCCCGGCGCGACGGCGCCCGGCACAGCGGTGCCCGGCGCGACGGCGCCGGGCGCTCCGGCGGCGGCGACGGGGTCCGGCGGGCTCAGCGTCTCGACGAGCGGCACGCTGGGCACGATGGGCACGGACCAGACCTCCGGCGGTCGCGAGCCGTTCTTCCACTGGTATGCGCGCAAGCCGCTCGCCTGGGTGGGGACCGGCGTCGCGGGCGTCGGTCTGGTCATGGGGATCGTCGGCTCGGCGATCGTCGTCAACGCGCGCGGCAACGCCGACGAGGTCGGGCAGACGATCGAGGCGTACGTCGCGAGCCACCAGAGCACGATCCCCGCAAACCGCAGGTCGCAGCCGTGCGGCGCGCGCGAGGATCCCTCGGGCGACCTCCCCGGCTTCCAGACCGCGTGCGGGACCCTCCGGGATGAGCTCGACCGCTACGACGGCGCGCTCCCCTGGGCGATCACCGGGTGGGTCCTCCTCGGCGTCGGGGTCGTCGGCACCGCGACGTACGCGATGATCGATTGGTACCCCCAGAAGCAGCAGACCGCGTCGGGCGGCCCGCGCATCACGGCGATCGCGCCGTTCGTGGCGCCCGGTCAGGCCGCCCTCGGCGTCGCGGGGACCTTCTAGAGCGGTTTTTAGCTCGGACTGACACATCGTCGTCCGTCTCGTCCCCGTCTCTCGTCCCCGTCTCTCGTCCCCGTCTCTCGTCCCCGTCTCTCGTCCCCGTCTCTCGTCCCCGTATCTCGTCTTAGCTCTTCCGTGCGCGTGCGCGCTGATTCCGGGGAATCGCGCACGCGCACGCGCACGATGGACGCGCACGAAGACGGGGGACGGGAGACGGGAGATGGGGGACGGAAGACGGGAGACGAAGAGGGCCTGGGGCCCGTGGCGTCGCGCGTGTGAGCATCTGCGGCGGCTCGCGCAGGCGGACCGCCGCGCGAGCCGTCCGCGTCGGTTGAGCCGTGTTCGCCGCTAGGTAGCCTCGCCGTCGTGGAGCTGAGATTCGAGGGACAACGGAGGGGCAGCGATACCTGATGAGCATGAGCCAGCGCATCGAGCCATCCATCGGGTCTTCCCGGCGGAGAGCCTAGCCCTGGCGGAGCGCGACCGGTTGAGTCAGGCGCTCCTGCCAGCGTGACAGCGGGGTTACGGCGCGTCCGCAGCGCTGGCACGCCGCGTTCTCGATCGGGAGTGGCTTCAGACCGGCGCGGGCTCGATGGGCTTCGGCTCGGCGGGCTTCGGCTCGGCGGACTTGGCGTCGGCGGGCTTCGGCTCGACGGGTGCCGGCTCGTCCGGCGCGGCGGCGCTGCCGCGGCGCTTCGGGCGGAGCCTCCGCAGGGCGTTGCGGAACGAGGTGGCGCTGAAGCGGCGCTTCGCCTCGGGCATGTCCCAGCAGGCGTTGACGCCGGCGGCGCGCGCCTCGTTCCCGAGCAGCGTGGCATACGTCACGATGGAGTTGCGGAGCACCATCGCCTCTTCCCGGTTGCGCAGCCCGAGGATGCCGAGCAGGTCGCGGCCGCTCACCTCGTCGAGCAGGGCGCTGCCCTCACGCAGGAAGTCCTCGGTGAGGCCGACGGGCGCGAGGCGGGCCTGGTGCTGCTTGGCGAGCCGGAGCAGCATGGCGAGATCGCTGGTCTCCTCGGCGAGCGTGCCGCTCGTGTTCACGTCGGCGAACTGCTCGGCGACGTCCGGCTCGAACGCGAACGCCTGGTCGGCGAACGCCTTGAGCCGCGCGCGCCACGGCCGGCTCGCCTTGATCACCTGGTCGATGGGCCGCACCTGGTAGGCGCCGGTCCGCTTGCCCTCGCCGAACCAGAGGTTCGCGGTGTCGAGCAGCTGCATGGCGCCGCGGAGCAGCGCGCGGCGCTCGGGGCCGTAGGCCTTGCTCGCGAGCGCCGCCTCGTACTGGACGACGGCCAGGTAGAGGTCCCGGAGCTCCGTGAGGGTGATCGAGATGGGCTGGCTCGGCTCCATGACCTCGCGGACGATGCGGTCCATCTCGGGCCGCGCGGCATCGAGGAGGGCCTGAAACTCCGCGGGGGTCGCGACCGCGCGGGTCTCCTTCAGGACGGCGTGCTGCTCTTGCGACAGTTCGATTCCCATGAACCTACCTCCGGTGGGGTGGCGAGCGGCCAGGCGTATCACCACAGCAGAGCTCGCGGCCGCTCCAGGCAAGATGCGGCCGTCCGGAAGCACGGTGTCGACGCAGGGGAGCTGCGCCGGCGCGCCGGGGATGCGCCCCAGCGGGCCGGCGCGCGCAGCCAGCGGCCCGGGAACACGGCCAGCGCCGCCGAGACCTCCAAGGGATCGTGTCAGCAGCGCCGGGGAGCCGTACCAGCAGGTCCGAGGAGCCGTACCAGCAGGTCCGGGAAGCTGTACCAGCAGGTCCGAGGAGCCGTACCAGCGGGTCCAAGGAGCCGTACCAGCAGGTCCGGGAAGCTGTACCAGCAGGTCCGGGGAACCGTACCAGCGGGTCCACGGAGCCCTACCAGCGGGTCCACGGAGCCGTACCAGCAGGTCCGGGGAGCCGTACCAGCAGGTCCACGGAGCCCTACCAGCGGGTGCTGGCAGGCATCCCGGGGCTGCCGGGGAGGCGCCGGGCGCTGCTGGCAGGGCGCCGGGAGCTGCTGGGTTACGGAAACCCGCCGACGCTCACGCGCCGCGCGCCTCGATGATGGCCCGCGCCTCGGCCGGGTGGCGCTTGCACTCGAGGAGCGCTCCGAGCAGGAGCGGCGCCACGATGGTGGCGTCCGACTCGATCACGAACATGGGCGTGTCCGCGGTCAGCTTGTCCCAGGTGATCTTCTCGTTGGGCGTGGCGCCGGAGTACGAGCCGTAGGACGTCGTCGAGTCGGAGATCTGGCAGAAGTAGGCCCAGGGCCGGGCCGGCTCGTCGAGATCGTACTTGAGCGACGGCACCACGCAGATGGGGAAGTCCCCCGCGATGCCCCCGCCGATCTGGAAGAACCCGACGCCCGCGCCCGCGCTGAGCGCGCGGTACTGATCGTACAGCGCGGCCATGTACTCGATGCCCGACTTCACGATGCTCGGGGAGCACTCGCCCCGCCTCACGTAGGACGCGAAGATGTTGCCGAAGGTCGAGTCCTCGTGGCCCGGGACCACCAGCGGCAGCCCGGCCTCCGCGGCGGCCAGCAACCAGCACTCCTCGGGCGGTCCGCGGTGGAGCGCGGGCTCGACCGCCCGGACCAGCTCGTAGAAGTACTCGTGCCAGAAGCGGCGCTCGCCGCTCGCCGTCGCCCGCTCCCACATGGGGACGATGTGCTTTTCCACCGCGCGGAAAGCCTCGTCCTCGGGGATGCTGGTGTCGGTCACGCGCCGCATCCGGTCCTCGAGGATCCGCGTGTCGTCCTGCTTGGTGAAGTAACGGTAGTCGGGGAAGTCGCGGTAGCCGTCATGCGCCACGAGGCGGAACAGCGACTCCTCCAGGTTGGCGCCGGTCACGGACATGCCGTGGATCAGGCCGGCGCGGATGGCCGGCGCCAGGGTGATGCCGAGCTGGGCCGAAGACATCGCCCCGGCCACGGCCCAGAACATCTTTCCGCCGCGCTCGATGTGCTCCCAGTAGGCGAGGAGCGCGTCGCGCGTCGCGCGGGCGTTGAAATTCTTGTAGTTGCGGAGAACGAACGAGAGGAGGGGCAGCGTCGTGGACGCCGACGTCGTTCCAGCCATGTTTCGCCGAGCCTCGGCGACCATGAAGGTCGTCCCGGTGGTCTCGGGTCGCGCAAGCCACCAGGGACGCGCTACGGACCGGCGCAGGCCGGGCCGCCATTGCAGCGTCGGGTGGCTTCGGGGGAACCCTAGCACGAGGATCGCCTCGTCGCCTGCAGCTCGGCCCTCCTCCTACGACGGCGTAAGCGCCGGCGGGGGGCTGTGCGCGGCGGCGCGCGGGTGGGCGCGGCGAGCACCGACCGAGGTGCCATAAGGACCCAGCGGGCTCCACGTCTCAGGCGCGCCTTGTGTGGCGCGCAACGAAACGTCCCAGGTGGCAAGGCCCGAAGGGAGACATGCCGGGCGGTGTTCTCAGCGCAAGCTCTCCCGTCCCAGTCTTGGCGGACGGCCGAGCGCCCACCCGCGCGCCGCCGCGCACAGCCCCCCGCCGGCGCGTGCGCGCGGAAAGAGCGCCCCGCCCCACCCTCACCGCTCCCTCGCGGCCCGCAGCAGATCCCGCATCGTCGACCGCGGGACGTCCGCGAGCCGCGCCGCGGCGCTGATGTTGCCCCCCACCTCCTCGAAGGCGCGGAGCGCGTCCGCGGGCGAGATCTTCCGCCGGACCGGCGGCTCGCGATCGGCGAGGACGGCCGTGATGTGCTCCGGCAGCACGCGGCCGTGCGCGCGCAACGCAGCTTGAATGAGCACGTTCCGCAGCTCCCGGACGTTGCCCTGCCAGCGGTGCGCCCGCAGCGCGACGAGCGCCCCGGGGGACAGTTGCCGCGGGCCGATCTCGGACGTCGCCAGCAGGTGCTCGGCGAGGAGCGGGATGTCCTCCGGCCGCTCGCGCAGCGCGGGGAGGTGGATCCGGCACACCGCGAGCCGCTCGTAGAGGTCCGCGCGGAAGCGGCGCTCGGCGACGAGCGTCTCCAGGGGCTCGCAGGTCGCGACGATGAGCCGCACGTTGACCTGCGTCGACCCCTCCCCGCCCAGCGGGCGCACCACCCCCTCCTCCACGACGCGCAAGAGCTTCGCCTGGACCTCCAGCGAGAGCGCCGCGATCTCGTCGAGGAAGAGCGTGCCCTGGTTGGCCTCGACGAACGCGCCCCGCCGGTCCCGATGCGCGCCGGTGAACGCGCCCCGCCGGTGGCCGAACAGCTCGGACTCGGCGATGTCGCGCAGGATCGTGGCGGCGTTCAGCACCACGAACGGCCCGTCGGCCCGGGCGCTCATCGCATGGATCGCGCGGGCGACCAGATCCTTGCCCGTGCCCGACTCGCCGCGCAGGAGCACGGGGAGCTGGAGCGGCGCCACCCGCCGCACCGCCGCGGCGAGCTGCCGCATCGGCCGCGAGCGGCCGACGAGCGACGGCAGCGGCGGCCCCTCCTCGATCGGCGGCACCCGCCGCGCCGCCTCGACGCACACCGCCGTGCGGCCGATCTCGAAGCAGCCGCCAGGAACGAGCATCGCCTGCCGCACCCGCACGCCCCCGACGCGGACGCCGTTGCGCGAGTCGAGATCGGTCACCTCGATCGAGGCGCCGCGGTGCGCGACCCGGCAGTGGCGAGCGCTCACCGCGACGTCGTCGATCCTCACGTCCGCCGCCGGGGCGCTGCCCACGATGAGCTCAGCGCCCGGCCCGACCGCGATCCGCACCGGCGCGCTCCAGCCGCTCTGATCGCAGCGGAGCCACACCGTGGCGAGCGCCTCGCCATCCTCCACGAGCTCGAGCGTGGCGTCCCGGATCGACCGGGCCTCGCCGCCCCGAGCTCTCGGGCCCGGCCGATCGCCGGGCGCCCCCGCGAGCCCCCTCCGCAGCGCCGCGGCGGGCGTGACGGGCGCGGCGGGGTGAACGGGCGTGACGGGCCTGAAATCGCGATCCTCTTCGCTGCAGGTCGGTGCGTTGTCCATGGTCCAGGAGGTCTGTCGTCGGCGCGCGGGGCGCAGTTGCGTCGCTCGCCTCCCTCGCCTCGCCGCGTCGACATTCCTCGCGCCGGCCCGTCACCCCCTTTGCGCTCGGGACCGCGCTGTTCTAGAGGCCGTTCGTGGCATCGCGCTCAACAGGGTGGATCGCGCCGGCGCTCGGCGCCGTGGCAGCGGCCTGGGTGCTCTCGGCCAACCAGGCCCTCGCCCAGCCAGCAGATCGAGACACGTCGGCCGCCGTCGACGACGACGAGGAGCCCGGGCCGGAAGCCGGCGCGAAGCGCCCCGCCGGGCCGGACGAGCGGAGCGGGCACGTCCTGCTCCAGGGACGCGCCGGCTACAGCCTGCCCTTCGGCAGCATGGCCGCCGGCCAGCCGGTCAGCGAGAAGGTCGCGGGCGGCCTCGCGTTCGGCGCCAACATCGGCCTCGGGCTGAGCCGCGTGACCGTCGTGGAAGCGAGCGGCTCCTACGCCCTGCTCTCCGCGGCCGCCGGCTGCGACGGCTGCTCCGGCCGGAGCCTCGATATCGGCCTCGGGTTCGTCTACCACCTCGCCCAGGGCATCGCCGTCGACCCGTGGATCAGCTACGGCGTGGGCTACCGGCGGGCCGTCCTTACATGGCAAGACGAGTCGGCCGCGGGGCCGACAGCCTCCGACCATGTATTCCATGGGCTCGACGTCGCCCGCATCGCGCTGGGCGGCGATTTCTACCCCGTGTCGAGCTTTGGCGTCGGGGTGTTCGCCGAGCTCGACGCCGGCACCTACCTCTCGCGCCCGGGCGAGGACTCCGGTGCCACCGCGTACGGATTCTTCCAGTTCGGCCTGCGCCTCGCGCTGGATCCCGTGCCCCGGGGTGCGCGTACATCCGCCGTCTCGGCCGGTACGTCTCGGAGGATCGCCGTCCAGGCGGCCGGCTCCCCGGGGGCGGTCCGCCGGTAAAGCAGCCGGAATGTGGGCGGTCCGGGGGGCCGGACGGGTATAATCAGCCGCGAATGGGCGAGTTCAGGACGAGCAGCCGCACCCGACCCGTCGCGGCTGCCGTGACCGACGTTGGACGCCAGCGGAAGCACAACGAGGACAACGTCCTCGTGAAGTCCGAGCTCGGTCTCTTCGTCGTGGCCGACGGCATGGGCGGGCACAACGCGGGCAACGTCGCCAGCGCGCTCGCGACGAAATCGCTCGACAACTTCTTCGAGGCGACCCGCGCCGGCAGCCTGCCCGGCCCCGTCCCCGCCGACGAGCAGGAGCTCGATCCCGAGGCACGGCGCGTCGTCGCGGCGATCCGCAAGGCGAACCACGATGTGTTCGTCATCTCGAACACGTACACCCAGCACCAGGGCATGGGCTCCACGGTGGTCGCCGCCTACGTGTCGCGCGAGACCGACCGGATCCACGTCGGGCACGTCGGCGACAGCCGCTGCTACCGGATCCGGCACGGCGAGATCGAGCAGCTCACGAAGGACCACTCGCTCATCAACGACGCCCTCGCGCTCAAGCCCGACCTGAGCCAGGACGAGCTGGCGAGGCTCCCGAAGAACATCATCACGCGCGCGCTCGGCATGAAGGACGCGGTGAAGGTCGACATCCGCTCGGAGCGCATCGAGCCCGGCGACGCTTTCCTGCTCTGCTCGGACGGGCTGAGCGGGATGGTCTCGGAGCAGCAGATGCTCGATGTGTTCGACGTCACCCAGGACCCGCACGAGGCCTGCGAGCTCCTCATCGAGATGGCCAACGAGGCGGGCGGGACCGACAACATCTCGGCGCTGATCGTCCGCATCCTGCCGGAGGCGGAGGACGAGCGGCAGCCCGACAGCGCGGAGCTCGAGGACACCCGGCCCCACCACATCGACGAGCTCGGCGCGATCCTCCCGCCGCCGCAGGTCCGCGCGGCGCGGGCCCGGGCCGAGGAGGCCGAGCTCGACGCCGTCGCCTCCTCGGGCGACGAGCGCATCGCGGCGCAGCCGATCCACTCCGTCGCGGGCAACGGCGTGCGCAGCCACGCCCAGGGCGCCTCGGGCGCGATGTCGCGCGTGGCCGCCGCGCCGTTCACGGACCGGCGCTCCCGGGCGGCCGCTGGCTCCGGCCGCTACGTGGCCGTCGCGGCGGAGCCGAGGCCGCCGGCGCCCCCGGTGAAGGAAGCCCCGCCGGCGAAGCCCGCGAAGCGCCAGACCGAGGTGCGCGTCGCGCGGTGCGCGCACTGCAAGCACGAGCTGTTCATCGGCAACCGCTTCTGCGTCGAGTGCGGCGCGCCCATCAAGCCGTGAGCGGCGCGCGTCTCGTGGCGCGAGACGCGCGCCGCGAGACGCGCGCGCGCCGCCCCGCGCGCCGATCGCGAGCCGCGGCCGGCGCTGCGGGGGCAACGCGGCGCATCACTTGAGCGCGAGCAGCTCGACCTCGAAGATGAGGGTCGAGTTGGGCGGGATCACGGGCGGGAAGCCGCGAGCGCCGTAGCCGAGCTCCGGCGGGATCGTCAGCTTGCGGACGCCGCCGATCTTCATGCCGGCGACCCCCTGATCCCACCCCTTGATCACCTGCCCGGCGCCCAGCTTGAACGAGAAGCCCTGGTTGCGGTCGCGCGAGCTGTCGAACTTGCTGCCGTCCGTCAGCGTGCCGACGTAGTGAACAGTCACGAGCTGGCCGTGCTTCGCCTCGGCGCCCGTCCCTTCCTTGAGGTCCTCGATCCCAAGCCCTGCTTGCATGAATGACTCCTTTCGACGCCGATGGGAGGAGCGCCGCGCGGTCGCGTCAAGCCGAAGCAGCGCGCGGGCGCCCCGAGCGAGCGCTCGCGAGCGCGCAGGGCCGCGGAGAAATCGCGGGTCAGCCGCCGAGGCCGGGGAACGTGAACACCGGCGTGCCGCCGGTCAGCCGCCACGTGTTCGCGGTCTGCTGCACGATGGGCTGGCGCAGCGCCGGGTGCGGGTGCGTCTGCTCGAAGGCGAACAGGATCGTGGCCGGCGTGAGCTGATCGAGCGACGCGAAGAAGCCGAGCGTGAGCATCGCGCCCCCCTCGGTCCACCGGTACCCCTGCCGCCGCGCGCCGGCGGAGAGCAGGTTGTTCACGCCCGCGACGTCCGCGGCGATCTCGTTCGGCTGGTTGAAGACGGGGAGCGCGCGCGACAGCATCCGCCCGAGATCCGCGGGCGTGACGCCGCGGCTGCCGCCCTGCCCGTTCGCGCAGCCCGTGTGCCCGAGGTGATGGTGGCCGAGCTCGTGGCCGAGCACGAACGCGAGCTGCTCCTGGTAGAGCTGGCGCTGCCGCTCGACCTTGCGCGCGTCCGTGTGCTGCGCGGGGTCGATGAAGCCCATCGGCGGCCGGATGATCGGCTGCCCGGGCCGCTGCCGCTGCGCGAGCATCCGCAGGAACTCGTCGAGCTTCCTCGTCCCGAAGATCTCGTCGGTCGCCTTGAACTGCGCGATCTGCGCCTGCACCTCGAGCAGCCCGTCGGTGATCGCCATGAACGGCATCCGCTGGTCGTCGCAGCCGGCGAACGCGTTCACCTCGCCGACCGTCGGATCGGCGATGAAGGGGATGCCCTTCACCTTCTGCTGCGCGCCCGACGGCAGCGCGCCGATCAGCGCGCCCATGACGACGCCGGCCTCGGACTGGAGCCAGCCGATGTTGATGTCGTTGATGGGGTCGCCGAGCACCGGCAGCCCGGGCACCGTGGGCACGGAGAAGGTCGGCGCCGGCGCGGGCCCGGTCTGCGCCGGCGGGTAGCCGGGTTGCTGCTGCGGGTAGCCGGGCTGCTGCTGCGGGTAGCCGGGCTGCTGCTGCGGGTAGCCCTGCGGGGGCGCGCCGTACGGAGGGTAGCCCTGGCCGTACGTAGGCTGTGACGGAGGCCGGCGCGAGCTGCTCCGCTGACAGCCTGCGGCGAGGCCGAGAGCCAGAACGAGGGCGCCGATCGATCGAAGCAGGTTCATCGCCCGCGAGCATAGCGCACGGAGCGGGCGTCAACCTGCGCTCCGGCGCGAGCAGGATCCCAGCGCGCGGCGCGCCTGGCGGCGCCGCGATGAGCCGAAAGCCGCGGCCCGGGCGTCAGGCGCAGGAGGACCGATGAACAGAATCCGAGCCTGGTCTGTAGCCGCCGCCCCCCTGTGGATCAGCGCCGTCGCGCTCTCGGGATGCGGCGGCGCCTCCCCCGCGCATGCGCCCGCGGCACCGGAGCCGGCCAGCACCGTCGCCTCCGCGGCGCCGCGCCAGGAGGGCTCCATCGAGACGGCCGAGGACGCGCTCGCGGCGCTCGAGCGCGCGGAAGGCGAGCTCGACCAGGCCCTCGGCGTACCGGCCGCTCACGAGGAGGACCGCGCCGCGGCGCAGGCAGCGCCGGCGGGAGCGCCGCCGCCGGCAGCGGCGCCGTCGCCGCCGCGCGCGGCGTCTGCGGAGGCCGCCGGCAGCGCCCCCGCGCCGTCGACGCGGTCGACCACCACGGCCGGCGGGCACCCGGCCAAGAAGGCCGAGGCCGCGCCGATGTCGGCGGCGCCGTGCGAGACCGCGTGCCGCGCGCTCGCGTCGATGAGCCGCGCCGCGCAGCACCTCTGCGGGCTGGCCGGCGACGCGGACGCGCGGTGCGACGCCGCGCGCACCCGCGTCAAGAGCGCGACCGACCGCGTCGAGGCGCGGTGCCCGCGCTGCGCCGAGCCCTAGCTCCGCCCACCGGGAGTCCGGTCAGGGACCGAGCGGCGTCAGGGGCCCGGCGCGAGGAGCTGGAGCAGCCGCACGTTCTTGTACATCTCCCCGAGCGAGCCCGCCGCCGCCTGGCCGGCCTTCGCCAGCCGATCGAGCTCCTCGGGCCGCACGTCCATCTGCACCGTGAGCCGGGCCGCGGCCGGATCCACCGCGAGCGTCGCGCGCTTCGCGACCTCGGCGAGCGCCGCGCCGGGCTCCGGGCCGACCAGCGCCGTCAGCGCGTCCACGTTCGCGCGCTTCTCCTCCAGGAGCTTCCGGAGCTCCTCGGCCGCGTCGGCCGACGCGGCGTCGATCGCGACGGTCGTCGAGAGGCCCCCCTTCGTCGAGACGCCGACCGTGACGGCGCGCGGGCCGGTCGACCCGGTGAGGATCGCCCGGAGGCTCGGCTTGCTCTCGGAGAGCAGGGCGACGCCCAGGAGGGGGCGATCCCACCCGATGTGCGCGAGGCGCGAGGTGACCTCTTCCCGGCTCGCCAGCGACGCGTCGGCCTCCTCGGCGTCGATGCTCGCGCGGAGGTCGGGCTCGGCGCCGTACAGCAGGATCGAGCCGTCGCGCACGGCGATCGCGTCCTCGCCGGCGCGGAGCAGGTACTTCACGCCCTTGTACTCCGCCTGGACGTAGCTGTGCTCCGCGAGGCGCGCCGCGAGCTTCTGCTCGTCGAAGCGCCCGCGCGCGACCACGAGCGACGGGGAGAGGACCAGCTTGTCGACGTCGAAGCCGAGATCGATGCCCGTCGCCTTCTTGATGTCGTCGCGGGTGCGCTCGATGTGCTGCCGCACCGCGCCGCCCTCCGCGCCGAGCGCCTTCAGATCGAGCTGGTGAGGGTCGACGATCACCACGCCGGGAGCGCTGCCGTGGACATACTCGAGCAGCGACTCGTCCTTCGGGAACGTGGCCGCGCGGAGGTGCGCCAGCCCGAAGCCGAGGAGACCGGTCTGCTGGGCGAGCACGACGGCGAACACGAGGGCGAGGAGCACGATGTACTTGGCCTTGCCTCGCTTCTTGGGTGCTCCGGCGGCTCGGGCCGGCTTCGACGCGCTCTCGGTGCTCATCTGTACTCGCTGCGCCCTCGCTGGATACCGCGTGCCGCCGGGCCCTGCGGGAACCGCCGCCGCAAGCGCCTCGAGCGCCGCCCGTCGACCTGGAGCGCGCCGCGGCAGAGCATAACCGGAAGCGGGACGCCGGCCAGGCCTTCCGCCGGGGCCGCTGGACGGATAGAACCGACGCGACGTGCCTCGATCCTCGTCCCCCGATGGCGGCCACGGCGCGCTCGCACCGCCGAGCGACGGCGCCGTGCTGCCCGCCGCCCTCGGCCGCTACCGCGTGCAGCGCCTCCTCGGCGAGGGGGCGATGGGGCGCGTCCTGCTCGCGCACGATCCGGTGCTCGATCGCGACGTCGCGCTGAAGCACCTGCGGGACGATCTCCGCATCCCGCGCGACGTCCGCGAGCAGCTCGTCGTGCGGATGCGCCACGAGGCGCGCGCCGCCGCCCGCGTGACCCACCCGAACCTGGTCACGCTCCACGACGTCGGCGAGGACCCGGATTTCGGGCTCTACCTCGTCTTCGAGTACGTCGAGGGGCCGACGCTGAAGCAGCACCTCCTCGAGCGCCCGCTCTCGGCCGCGCAGGCGGCGCGGCTGGCGCGCGAGCTCGGCGAGGCGCTCACGATCGCGCACCGCGCGGGCATCGTCCACCGCGACATCAAGCCGGAGAACATCATCCTCTCCGCGAACGGCGGCAAGATCGCCGACTTCGGGATCGCCAGGATCCCGGACTCGACGCTGACGCACCAGGGGGGGCTCATGGGCACGCCCGCGTACAGCGCGCCGGAGACGTTCCGCGCCGGGAAGTTCTCGCCCGAGAGCGACCAGTTCTCGCTCGCGGCCGTGATGTACGAGGCGATCTCCGGCAAGCGCGCGTTCCCGGGCGACGACGCGGTCTCGGTCGCGTCGAAGATCGCGAGCGACGATCCGCCGCCGATCGCGCAGGAGGTCGGCGCGCCGCCGTCGATCGATCAGGTGCTCGCGCGCGGCCTGTCGAAGCGGCCCGAGGACAGGTACCCGAGCTGCGAGGCGTTCGGCGCCGCGTTCGCCGACAGCCTGGAGTGGGCGGCCTCGAGCCAGCTGCCGAGGCGCATGCTGGACGCCTCCGTCGCCGCGACGGCGGCGCTGTCCACGGAGCCGGGCGCGGTGCGCGCGGATCCGATCGGCGACGACTTCCCTCCCCGCGAGCGGAAGATGGGTCAGGTCGTCCTCGGCGCGGCCGTGGTCGTGGCGACGGCCGTCCTGCTCGTCCGCACGGCGATGCGATCGACAGACGCGCCGGTCGAGGAGCCCCCCGCGCAGGCGGCGCCGGCCGCGTCGTCCGCGGCGCCGCGGCCGAGCGCCGTCCCCTCGGCGCGGCCGGCGCGCCCGAAGCACGGGGCCGCGGAGACCTCGCCGCCCGCCGCGTCATCATCATCATCCACGCCGCGCGCGGCGGGCAGCGCGGAGCCCAGCGCCAGCCCGCCGGGCAGCGACCCGAGCCGGCCCGCGTCGGTCACCCTCCCCGAGGACGAGCACGGCGCGGACGCAGGGACGCCGGAGCCCGAGGTCGACGACCTCGACGCGCCGGAGACCACCGACACCGCGCCGGACACACCCGACGCGCCCGACGCTGGAGCCGCCGATGCTGCTGCGCGTTGAACGGCAGAGATCGCGGTGGCGTTGTCACGAGGAAAAAACTCACCTAAAGGAGCCCGGGTAAGCGGCGTCGCTGTCCGGAACGGCTCGACGTCGAGCGCCTGGTCGGGTCCCTCGCGGGCCCCGGCATGTCGCTCACGCTCACGCCGACCGCCGCGCTGGCGACCGTCTGGAACGCTGTTCTGCCCCTTGAGATCCCCGCGATGACTACCCTGACAAACGGCGACGATCTCCATCTGTCGCTCTACCGAAAGATGTTTCAGATACGCCGCTTCGAGGAAGAAGCGGCCCGCGCGTACGCGCAGAGCAAGATCGGCGGGTTCCTTCACCTGTACATCGGTCAGGAGCCCATCGCCGTCGGCGCCACCGCGGCGCTCCGCCCTGACGACTACGTGATGACGACCTACCGCGATCACGGCCTCGCCCTCGCCCGCGGGATGACCGCGCGCGCCGCGATGGCGGAGCTCTACGGCAAGGTCACCGGGTGCTCGAAGGGGCTCGGCGGCTCGATGCACTTCTTCGACAAAGAGCACAACATGCTCGGCGGCTACGGCATCGTCGGCGGCCACATCCCCATCGCCGTCGGGACCGCGTTCGCGTCGAAGTACCGCGGCGAGGACCGGGTCTCGATGGTGTTCTTCGGCGAGGGGGCGGTGAGCATCGGCGACTTCCACGAGGGCATGTCCCTCGCGGCGCTCTGGAAGCTGCCGATCGTGTTCGTCTGCGAGAACAACGAGTACGCGATGGGGACGCCGCTCTCCCGCACGCTCTCGGTCGAGGACGTCTCGCTGAAGGCGCTCGCCTACGGGATGGAGCGCGATCGCTTCAACTCCGAGCACGTCCTCCAGGTGCGCGATCGCCTCGGCGAGGCCATCGAGCGGGCGCGCAAGCACTCGGAGCCGACGCTGGTCGAGATCAGGACGTACCGCTTCCGGGGCCACTCGATGAGCGATCCGGGCAAGTACCGGACGAAGGAGGAGCTCGAGGAGCGCAAGAAGAAGGACGTGCTCCTGCGATCGCGCGTCGAGCTCGAGGAGAAGGGGCACAAGGACGCCCTCGAGGCGATCGAGAAGGAGGTCGAAGAGGAGATCGCCGACGCGGTCCGCTTCGCCGAGGAGAGCCCCGAACCCGGGCCCGAGGTGCTCGAGCCCACAACCTATGCAGGACCTTTTGCGCGATGACCGTCCTAAGATTCCGGGAGGCGGTTCGCGCCGCCATGATCGAAGAAATGGAGCGCGACGAGCGGGTGTACCTCGTCGGCGAGGAGGTCGGGCACTACCAGGGCGCCTATAAGGTGACCGAGGGGATGCTCGAGAAGTTCGGCGCGAAGCGCGTGATCGACGCGCCGATCACCGAGAGCGGGTTCACCGGCATCTCGATCGGCGCCGCGATGGTCGGGCTGCGGCCGATCGTCGAGTACATGACGTGGAACTTCTCCGCCGTCGCGTTCGACCAGATCCTCAACAACGCGGCGAAGCTCCGGCAGATGTCCGGCGGGCAGCTCAGCATCCCGCTCGTGCTGCGGGCGCCGAACGGCTCGGCGCGGCAGGTCGGCTCGCAGCACTCGCACTCGATGGAGCACTTCTACGCGCACGTCCCCGGCCTCAAGGTGCTCGCGCCCGCGATGCCGGCCGACGCGAAGGGGCTCCTCAAGTCGGCGATCCGCGACGACAACCCGGTGCTCTTCATGGAGAGCGAGACGCTCTACGGCGTGAAGGGCGAGGTGCCCGACGACCCCGACTTCATCGTGCCGCTCGGGGTCGCCTCGATCGTGCGCGAGGGGACCGACGTCTCGATCATCTCGTGGAGCCGGATGGTGCACGTGGCGCTCGAGGCGGCCGCGGAGCTCGAGAAGGAGGGCATCAGCGCGGAGATCGTGGACCTGCGTTCGCTGCGCCCGCTCGACGAGGAGACGATCGTGAAGAGCGTCACGAAGACCCACCGCGCCGTCGTGGCGCACGAGGGGTGGCCGTACGGCGGCGTCGGCGCCGAGGTCGCCGATCGCATCCAGCGGCTCGCGTTCGACGAGCTGGATGCGCCCGTCCTGCGCGCGACGACGCTCGACGTCCCGATGCCCTACAACGCACGGCTGGAGCAGTACGTGATCCCGCAGGCGGCGCGGATCATCGAAAACGTTCACCGCGTTCTCTACAAAAGCTGACTGAGCGGACGCACATCCCCGATCAAGGTTGATAGACCCATGGCGAAGGTTCTGGAACTGCCGAAGCTGTCCCCGACCATGGAGGAGGGGCAGATCAGTGCCTGGCACAAGAAGGAAGGCGACAAGATCGACATCGACGATCTGCTCGCAGAGGTCGAGACCGACAAGGCGACCATGGAGTACAAGTCCTTCGATCGAGGGACGTTGCTCAAGATCCTCGTGCCTGCGGGCAGCGTGGTTCAGCTCGGCCAGCCCGTCGCGATCATCGGCAACCCGGGCGAGGACGTAAGCGCCCTGGCCGGGGGGAGCGGCGGCGGCGCTCCGGCGCAGAAGCCGGCGGCGGCGGAGCCCAAGGGGGCTCCCGCCGCGCAGCCGGCCGGCGGCGCGGCGCCGAGCGGTGAGGCGCCCGGCACGGCCGCGCCGCCCGCGGCGCGCGGCGAGGCGGTCTCGCCGCCCACGCAGCCGGCCGCGCCGCAGCCGGCGTCCGACGGGCGCGTGCGGGCGTCGCCGTACGTGCGCAAGCTCGGCCGCGAGCGCGGGCTCGACCTCACCAGCGTCGCCGGATCGGGCCCGCGCGGGCGCATCGTCGCGCGCGACCTCGAGGGGCTGAAGCCGGCGCCGGCCGCGGCGGCGGCCGCGCCGACCGCGCCCGGCGAGCTCGCCGCGCCGGATGTGCGTCCGCTCAGCATGATGCGCAAGGCGATCGCCCGGCGCCTCACCGAGTCGAAGCAGACCGTCCCGCACTTCTACCTCTCGATCGACGTCGACGCCGATCCGCTGAACGCGCTGCGCGAGCAGATCAACGCGGATCTCGCGGCGACCGCCGCCGAGGGCGAGAAGCCGGCCAAGGTCAGCTTCAACGATCTCCTGGTCAAGGCGTGCGCCATCGCGCTCGTGCGCGTGCCGGAGTGCAACGCGCAGTTCACCTCGGACGCGATCCTCGTCCACCGGCGCGTCGACATCTCGGTGGCGGTCGCCGTCGCCGAGGGCCTCGTCACGCCCGTGGTGCGCGACGCCGATCGCAAGCAGGTGCTCGAGATCGCCACCGAGGTGCGGGAGCTCGCCGGGAAGGCCAAGTCGAAGAAGCTGCGGCCCGAGGAGATGGCGAACGGGACGTTCTCGATCTCGAACCTCGGCATGTACGGGATCGACAACTTCGGGGCCGTCATCAACCCGCCCGAGGGCGCGATCCTCGCCGTGGGCCAGGTCCGCCGCGAGCCCGTCGTGCGCGGCGAGCAGGTCGTGCCGGGCCGCCGCATGGCGATGACGCTCTCCTGCGATCACCGCGTCGTCGACGGCGCGGTCGGCGCGACCTTCCTCAAGGTCCTGCGCCAGCTGCTGGAGCACCCGACGCAGATCCTGATCGGCTGATCCTCCGCGCGCCTCGACCAGCGCTCAGCCAGGACGCAGCGGACGCCGGGGATCTCCCCCGGCGTCAGCTCGCGCTCAGGTCGCCTCGGCGCCGCCGCCGAGCGCGTCGCCGAGGCGCGCCAGGTTCCGCGAGAAGATCTGCACGGACGGGTGCGACGGCCCGAGCGCCTTCGTGGCGATCGCCACGGCGCGCTCGATCTGCTGCCAGGCGCCCGATAAGTCGCCGAGCGCCTGCAGCACGCGCCCGAGGTTGTTCACGATGCTCGCCACGACCGGGTGATCCGGGCCGTAGGTCGCCTGCGCGATGCCGAGCGCCCGCTCCAGCTGCTCGCGCGCCCCGGGCAGCTCGCCGAGCGCTTGCAGCACGCTGCCGAGGTTGTTGCAGCCGATCGCCACGGCCGGGTGATCCGGCCCGTAGGTCGCCTCGGCGATCCTCAGCACGCGCGCGAAGTTCGCCCGCGCGCCCTCGAGGTCGCCGAGATCGCGCAGCACGCTGCCGAGGTTGTTGATGTCCCGCGCCACGTCGGGGTGATCGGGCCCGTAGGTGTCCTCGACGATCGCGAGCGCCCGCTCGAAGTCGGCGCGCGCCCCGGCGAGGTCGCCGAGGTCGCGCAGCACGCGCCCGCGGTTGTTCAGCGCGAGCGCGAAGCGCGGGTGGTACTGGCCGTAGCTGTGCTCGTCGATCTTGAGCGCCTCCTCGAACTGCTCGCGCGCGCCCTTCAGGTCGCCGAGGTCGTGGAGCAGCCGGCCGAGGTTCGTGCGGCCGATCGCGACGGTCGGGTGATCCGGCCCGTAGGCGCGGATGTCGATCGCGAGCGCCCGCTCGAGGTGCACGCGCGCGCCCGCGAAGTCGCCGAGGTCGCGGAAGAGCGCGCCGAGGTTGTTGAGCCGTATCGCGACGCTCGGGTCGTCGGGGCCGTACGTCGCCTCGTCGATCGCGAGCGCGCGCTCCAGGTGCTTGCGCGCGCCGGGCAGGTCGCCCTGATCCATGAGCACGCTGCCGAGGTCGTTCACGTCGCGCGCGACGTCCGGGTGGTCGGGGCCGAAGCGCGCGATGTCGATCGCGAGCGCGCGCTCCAGGTGGGCCCGCGCGCCGCCGAGGTCGCCGAGATCGTGCAGGACGCTGCCGAGGCTGCGCAGCACCGCGGCGACCTTCGGATCGTCGTGGCCGTACACCGCCTCGTGCAGCGCGAGCGCCCGCTCCAGGTACCCCTTCGCCTCCGCGAACGCCGCGCGCCCCTGCAGGTAGACGGCGAACCGCGCGAGGAGCCGCCCGCGCACCTCCTTCGCGACGTCGTAGGCCTCGGCCTGGCTCGCCGCGGCGAGCGCGTGCGGCAGCCACCGGGCGCAGAAGGGCCACGTCTCGACGTCGTCGCTGCTCTCCGGGAACGCGTGGTCGACGAGGCGGACCGCCGCCTCGGCCCACATCCGCCGGTCCTGGGGCGAGAGGCGATCGCGCACCACCGCCTGGACGAGCCGGTGCACCGAGAGCGCGCCCTCGTGCACGTCGATGAACGAGTAGCGGCGCAGCGCGGCGACCGCCTCGTCGAGCATCAGCGGATCGCTCAGCGCCTCCGCGAGCGCCGGCGGCAGGTGCGGCGCGGCGTCGGCGAGGCCCTCGCGCGGGATGTCGTCGGGCGCGAGGAACGCGCACAGGCTCAGGAGATCGACGGCGACGGGCGAGAAGCGCTGCGCCTCCTGGAACGCGAGGCCCCAGGTGGTGGCGACCGGCGTCGGGTAGTCCATCGGCACGCCGCGCAGCAAGAGCTCGCGCTGGTGGTCGCCGAAGACCGCGTGGTAGGTCGCGATCGACGACCCCGTCTCCTTGATGGTCGCCGCCGCCTGCACCAGCGCGAGCGGCAGGTCGCCGAGCGTCTCGGCGAGCCTCTCCGCGGCGCGCTCGTCGCTCTGCCCGGTCTTCTCGAGCAGGAACTTCACCGAGTCGGCGCGATCGAGCGCCGGCACGGTGAGCGGCGTGGCGATGCCGCGGAAGCTCGGGTTGCGCGAGGTGATGAGGATGTGCCCGGTGCGCGGGTGCGGCAGGTACGGGGCGACGTCCCGCGGATCGTTCACGTTGTCGAAGACGAGGAGCCACTTGTCGTTGCGCGACAGCCACGACCGGACCGCCTCGATGGCGATCCGCTGGTCGGCCTCGTTCTGCTCCGGCAGGTCGAGCGCCGCGGCGAGGCGCGCGAAGTCCTCGGCCGTCGTCGCCGGCTCCTCGGCGCGGACCCACCAGACGACGTTGTACTGGCTCGCGTACCGGTGCGCGTACTCCGCGGCGAGCTGCGTCTTGCCGATCCCGCCGAGGCCGCTGATCGCCTGCGTGAGCGCCGCGGGCCCGCCGGTGGTGAGCGCGCTCCGCAGCTCGTCGAGGAGCCGGTCGCGCCCGGTGAAGCTCGGGTTGCGCGGCGGCAGCTTCTTGATGTGCGGCTCTGCGTCGGGCGAGCTCGACTGCCGCCGGGGGGCCGGCCGCTGGGTCGGCGGCTCCGTCTCGCGGACGGCGCTCCGTATCCCCTTCGCGATCTCGGTGAAGGCCTCGCTCTGGTTGGGGTAGCTCGTCACCGGCCGCGCGCGGTGGGGCAGCGGCTGCAGCTTGCCGAGCGCCGTCTTCTCCCAGGCGCAGGGCCGCAGGATGACCGGGATGACCCGGCACTCCCCCGCCTCGTGCCGGGCGATCGCCTCCCGGAGCTCCGGGGAGAGCCACGCGTCGGTGTTGAGGAAGTCCGCGCTCACGAGCAGCAGCACGACCCGCGCTTCGCGCAGCCTCGCCGCGAACGCCTCTCTCCGCTCCCGCCCGCCGCCGAGGGCGAAGCCCTGGTACGTCCGGATGACCCCCTGCCGTTTCAGCGCGTCGAGGTGGGTCTCCAGCTTGGGCCGCAGGTCCTCGTCCCTCGGGGAGTAGGAGAAGAACAGATCGGCGGGGCTCGTCGCCAAGGCAACCATAGTTCCTCTCGCGGGCCTTAAGGTCTCACGACGGACCTGGAGCGCAACGAGAATACGCGCTCGGGAAAGGCCCAGGAAGGGACGGGTTGTGACGCTCTCGGCGGATACATGCGGGTCGAACCTCCATGGCTTCTTCGGGGGTTTGCCTTACCCAGAATCCGGCTCCGTCCTACCTTCGCGTTCCTCTTCCGTGCCGGGGAGGAACCTGCCGGAAGCCTGCACGATGCGGCGCGCCGCTTCCATCCATTGACGCCGATCGTCCCGCCGCAGCTGGTTGCGGACGACGATCTTCACGAGGCGGTGGACGCTGAGCGCGTGCGGCCGCACCTCGATGAGCGAGTGCAGCCGCAGCATCGCGATCGCGTCGTCGAGCGCGAGCGGGTCGTACTCGCTCAGCGCCCGCCGCGGGATCTGGTCCATCGGCAGGAACGAGCAGAGGCTGAGGAGCTCCGCCGCGGCCTGGTGGCTGAACACGGCGGCGAGCGCGCTCTCCCACGCGGTCGCGACCGTCACCGGGAAGCTGACCGGGCGCTCCAGGAGCGCGGCCGGGCGCTGGCGGAACAGCGCGAGGTACTCGGCGAGCGGGCGCCCGGTCTCCTCGATGTACGCGCCGGCCTGCGCCAGGGCGAGCGGCAGGTCGCCGAGCTCCTCGGCGAGCGCGTCGGCCGACTCCGCGTCGGTCTCGCCGGTGCGCCGGAGCAGGAAGGCCACCGACTCGCCGCGCTCGATGCCGCGGACGGTCACCGTCGTCAGCCCGCGCCAGATCGGGTTCTGCGACGTCGCGAGGATGTGGCCGCCGTGCGAGACGCTCGGCACGTAGGGCTCGACCTCGCTCGGGTCGCGCACGCCGTCGAAGAGGAGGAGCCAGCGCCCGCGGCGCCCGAGCCGGTTGCGCACCGCCGCGACCGCGCGCGCGGCATCGAGCTGCTCGTGATCGGGCAGCCGCATCTCGGCGGCGAGCGCCGCGAAGCCGGCGTCCATCGTCGCCGGGCTCTGGCCGTCGATCAGGAAGACCGTGTCGTAAGCGCTGGCGTTGCGGTGCGCGTACTCGATCGCGAGCATGGTCTTGCCGGTGCCGCCGAGCCCGCAGAGCGGCGCCATGCCGCGCCGCGCGAGCGTGGCGCCGATCTCGGCGAGCAGATCCTCGCGCGAGGCCAGGTTCCGGCCGGTCCACGCGGGGACGCTCCAGATCCCGGGGGGCGGTGGCACCTCCGATTGGCTCACCGGCTGGGCGCCGGGGGTCGGTGAGCCTACGGGGGGTTTTGGGTGAGCTGCTCGACCTGCTTTCGGATGCCCTTGGCGATGTCGGTGAACGCCTCGCTCTGGTTGACCCAGCTCGTCACCGGGCGCCCGCCCCGCGGCAGGCTGGCCAGCCTGCCGAAGGGCGCGCCCTCCCAGTCGCAGGCGTCGAGGATGACCGGGATGACGCGCGCCTCCCCCCGCTCGTGGCGCTCGATCGCCTTCTGCATCTCGACGTCGTAACAGAAGTCCGACGCGAGGAAATCGGCGCTGATGAGCAGGAGGATGACCTTCGCGGTCTCGAGGTGCTCGGCGAGCGCCCGGTCGCGCTCCTCGCCGGCGCCGATCTCGCCGTCGTGCCAGCCGCGGATGACGCCCTTGCGCTTGAGGATGGCGAGGTGCGTCTCGAGCTTGTCGCGCAGCTCGCGGTTGCTCTCCGAGTACGAGAAGAACACCTCGATGGGGCTCGCCGGAGGCTCGGACACCCGCTCGCGCCGCGGCGGGTCGAGCGCCCCCGGCATCGTGACCGTGTCGTCGTACGCCGCCGAGTCGGGCGGGAGATCGTACGACGGGAAGCCGAGCGGCGACGACGACGGCGGGAGCTCGAGGTCGGGGATCGGCGGCGGGACGATGGAGCGGGAGCGGGGCGGCGCCCCGCGCGGGCGGGGCGCGCTCACGCGCTCGAGGATCGCGAGCGCCTGGTCGTGGCTGCCGTCGGAGGTGTCGTAGGGCAGGAGCGAGAACCCCATGCCGACGAGCGTCGCGCGGCGGAGCGGCGTCAGGCTCGCGCTCGGGATGATGACGAAGCGGGGCGGCGGCGAGCTGCCCGAGAGCGCGTGGATGTCGGACAGCATCTCGTCGAAGTTGCCGTCGGCGCGCCCGAAGCCGATGAAGAGCACGGGGCAGTTGGAGAGCACGGCCGTGAGCGACCTGCGCACGTCCGGGTCCGCGATCGACGCGAGGAAGCGGTCGCGCGCGAACACCCAGCTGCCCGGCTCCTTCAGCGTGCCGTGCAGCTTGAGGATGAACCGCCGCCGCCACGCGACCTCGTCGGTGACGCGCCACAGGGTGTCCCACTCGGGGCCGAAGGCGCGCTCGAGCAGGTGGTTGAGGTTCGTGGTGAGCACCGCGCGCAGCCTGTCCCGCAGCGCGGCGATCGCGAGCGCGATGCGCGGCGGCTCGAGCCCCTCGTCGTCGAGCGCGTCCTCCACGAACGCGTTGAACTCCGCCGCGCCGAGCGCGTGCTCCGCCGCGGCGAGCGCCTCGCTGTAGCGCTGCGACCACGCGAGCGACGCGACCTCGGCGGTCATCACCTCGTCGCCGACCTGCTCGCGCACCCTCTCGACGAGCAGGTCGACGAGCTGGCGCCACGTCGGCAGCCCGGCCGCGGCCGAGATGCCTCCCCCGACGCAGAGCACGAGCTCTCCGCTCTCGAACGCCTCACGCAGCTCTTCGATCACCGCGGCGTCGAGCTCCGCGCTCACCGTGTTGCCGTTGTCCATAAGGGTTGACATCGAGCCCCTCGAGTCTATCGCTCCTCGGCGTCCGGCGCACTTTTGCGGCGCGTCGCGCGCGCGCTTCCACGCGTGACGCGCGTGACGCGCGTGACGCGCGCCGCGCGACGCCGGGCCCCGCGGGGCGGCCGGCCCGCGCCCGCGATGTCCCAGACGACAGGGCCGCGCCGCCGCGGTCGCGGTCGGGCGCGGTCGGACAAGGCGGAAACAGTCCGCGAGCCTGGAGCATGCTACGCCTGCGACATGCGTCCGGCGGCTCTGTTCGTGCTGGCCACGCTGGCCTCGATTTTCGCAGTCTCCATGGTCGGCGCGGCCGCCCCTGCGCCGGGGGCGCCTCCTCAGCCGCAGCCGGCTCCTGGCCGCGCGCGACGCGCCCCGCGCCTGCCGGCGAGCGCAGAGGCCGCGCTCCCGGCGAGCGCCGGCGGCCAGGGCGCGCGCTCGCCCGCGAGCGTCGTCGCGCTGCGCGCGCCCGGCCCGCCCGCGGTCCTCGTGCGCGCGGGCAGCTTCACGATGGGCTCGAGCGAGGTCGAGATCGCGCACGCGGTGACGCTCTGCAAGCTCGAGCCGGGCGGCGATCTGTGCGTCGACGAGACCGAGGCGAGCTTCGCGAACGAGCTCGTGCCTCACGAGGTGTACCTGTCGGACTTCTGGATCGATCGCACCGAGGTCACCGTCGCCAGCTACCGCCGGTGCGTCTCGGCCGGACTCTGCACCGAGCCTCCCTACGCGTCCGGCGGGCAGCGGTTCGATCGGCCGGACTATCCGGTGGTGCTCGTCTCGTGGAGCGACGCGCAGCGCTACTGCGCGTGGGCCGGCGGCCGCCTGCCGACCGAGGCCGAGTGGGAGCGCGCCGCGCGCGGCGCGGCCGGGCGTCGTTACCCGTGGGGCCATGTCTACAACCCGTTCCACGCGAACCACGGGAAGCTCTCGTTCGACGAGCTCGACGACGGCGACGGCTTCCTCGAGCTCGCTCCCGTCGGCTCGCTCGTCGCCGGGCGGACCCCCGACGGCATCGACGATCTCGCCGGCAACGTCGAGGAGTGGGTCGCCGATTACTACCATCCCGAATATCCAAGCGGCAGCGCGAAGGATCCGCGGGGGCCCGACATGGGGGAGGAGCGCGTGCTGCGGGGCGGCAGCTACATCCTGGGTCGGCCGTGGCTGCGCGGCGCCGCGCGGGGGCACGACCTGCCGACCAGCCGCCGCGCGTGGCGCGGCTTCCGCTGCGCGCGCGACGCCTGACCGAGCCGACGCGCGCGGCGCCCTCGCGCGGGGCGCCCGCGATGAGCCGGCGCGATGGTTGGCCGCCGCGCCGGATGGGCCCATACTGCGCGCGTGAGGATCGCGCACCTCTCTGATCTCCACCTCCTGTCCCTCGAGGGGGCCATCCCGTTCCGGCTGCTGAACAAGCGGCTCACGGGCTATATCAACATCCGCTTCCGGCGCCGCGCCATCCACAAGCCGCACGCGGTGCACGCGGCGGCGAAGGAGATCCGGCGGCTCGGCATCGACCACGTCGTCATCACGGGCGACGTGTCGAACCTCGCGCTCGAGCGGGAGTTCGTCCTCGTCCGCAGCTTCCTGCAGCGCGATCTCGGGCTCCCTCCGGAGCGGGTGAGCATCGTCCCGGGGAACCACGACGCGTACACGAAGGGCGCGCACCGCTCGCAGCGGTTCTCGCAGTACTTCGCGCCGTACCTGCGCTCCGACCTCCCGCTCGACGACGCGGCGAAGCGCGACGACGGCGCAGCCGGCGGCGACGGCGGGGGCTCCGCGTTCCCCTTCGTCCACCTGCGCGGGCCGGTGGCGTTCATCGGCCTGTCGACCGCCTGGCCCCGCCCGCCGCTGGTCGCCTCGGGGCGGCTCGGCCCGGTCCAGCTGCGCGCGCTGGAGCGCGTGCTGTCGCACCCGGAGGTGCGGCGGCGGACGCCGATCGTGCTCCAGCACCACCCCTTCCACAACCCGGCGAGCCGGGCGAAGACCTTGCTGGAGGGCCTGGGCGACGCTGCGGCCGAGGGGCGATTGCTCCGGCACGTCAGCCGCGGCCTGCTGCTGCACGGGCACCTGCACCGCCGCATCCACCGGAAGCTGCACACCGATCGGGGTCACATCGACGCCGTCGGCGCCGCCAGCGCCTCGCTGCTCCACGAGAGCGACGAGCGGATGGCCGGGTTCAACGTCTACGAGGTCGACGACGCCGGGGCGATCAAGGGCATCACCTCCCACCGCTTCGTCCCGGGTCAAGAGGCGTTTCGCGAGGTCCCGGTCCCCGAGCGGTGAGCGCACCCCGCGCTCGGCGGAGCGCCCCGCGGGACGAGGCGCTCTGCCGAGCGCCCCACCGGACGCCGCGCGCAGCTCATCCGCCGCGCGAAGAACCCGCCGTGCGGGCGCGACATGATCGGGCTCGGAGGTGGGGTGGTTCGATCGCAGCGGGGGGCGCTGCGCTGGCAGTCCGGTGGGGCGCTGGTCAGGAGGAAATTCAGGCGGTGGCGCGGATCACGTTGACCGCCTGGAGACCTTTGGGACCTTCCTTGATCTCAAATTCAACGGTCTCGTCCTCGAACAGACGGCGGCGCCCCTCCCCGTTGATCTGCGAATAGTGAACGAAGACGTCGGGGCCAGTCTCCTGCTTGATGAAGCCCCAACCCTTCTCGTCGTTGAACCACTTAACCTTGCCAACTGCCATATTTCCTCCACTTCAGAGCTCGTCGATACCCGAGGCGCGCAGGCTGGGAGTCGGGAGGAGGCCGCGGCTGCGGCCGCGGCTCCCATGATTCCGATGCGGGCTTGGCTGCTTGCAGCAAAACCCCCCTCGTAGACAAATCCAGCTTGCGCAGGGCGGCTGCCCAGCCGCTGGTTGATGTGCATGCGCGGCGACTTCGACGATTCTCCCCGGTCCGAGCGGGCGCCAACGTAAACGGGCCGATGCGCCAAGGTCAAGCAGCGATGATGGTCCGACCCACGCTTGCGCGAGGCCGCACCGCCTCACCGGCAGTCCCTCCTTGCAGCCGCTTCCGACGAGAATGCCCCGCCGTACAGCAGATCCTGACGGCGAGTACGGAACCACGATCAATCACGGGGTTGCCGCGCGGTGCGAAGCAGGATTCGCGCGGCTGTCAAGATTTGCGCTCTTATCGAAGAGCCTTGTGCGTCGCCCCGCGCATGGCGTCGCGCCCTCGACGCGGCTCGCGAGATCGCCTCGCGCCCCTGGACACGGCTCGCGAGATCGCCTCGCGCCCCTGGACACGGCTCGCGAGATCGCCTCGCGCCCCTGGACGCGGCCATCGAGATGTCGCAGGGCCGGCGACCTCCCGCGAACGTCGCGCCGCCGGCCCGCCTTGGCTCAGGCTGTTCGGCGTCGCGCCGCCGGCGTGCCCCCCTGCGCGCGTGGCGCGGTGCGGCTCGCTCGAGCGGCGCCTCCGCGCGGCGCCTGCGCCTGCGCCGCGCCCCGCTGAGCGGCGCCTGCGCCGCGCCTCGCCGAGCGCCCCCTGCGCCGCGCCCCGCTGAGCGCGGCCGGCGCGGGCGCGCGAGCCGAGCCCCGCGCGCCCGCTCGCCGCCCGGGAGCACGATCCGAAGGCATCTCGTTGACATGTCTGTTCGAGCTTGCTCGTATGGCGTGGCGAGGGCATCGGGTCTCACCTCCGCCCTGGCCCCGCGAGGCGACGAGATGTTCTCGGTGATCATCAGCGAGAAAGGGGGCGCGGAGCGCCGCGAAACCTTCGACCGGACAGAGATCAACGTCGGTCGCGTGCAGGGCAACGACCTGATGCTGCCGAAGGGCAACGTGTCGAAGCGGCACGCCCGCCTGCTCTTCCGCGACGGGCGCTTCATCGTCACCGACCTCAAGAGCACGAACGGCACATACGTCAACGGCCGGAAGATCGCCCAGGCGACGATCGTCCGCGAGGGCGACAAGATCTACATCGGCGACTTCGTGCTGCGGATCGAGACGGCCGCGGCCGGAACGGCGCCCCCGGACAGCACGGCGCCCCCGGCGCGCGTGCCGGAGGAGACGGGCACCGGCGATCCCGCCCACCTCGCCGACCGCGCGCCGCCGTCCGCCGAGAAGGGGCTGCACCGGTCGGCGCCCCTGCCGCTGATCAACGAGAAGGGCGAGCCGTCGCGCACCAGCCAGGGCGTGATCAGCCACTTCCCGCTCGAGAACGATCCGGACGAGTCGGTCGACGCCGCCGCGCCCGTCCCCGGCCCGCCGCGCATCCCCTCGCCTCGCCCGCCCATCGCGCCGGGCTCGCACGTCGGCGCGTCCGGTCCTCCGCCCCTGCCGATCCCTCCGGCGACGCCGAACGCCCCAGGCGCGCGCGACGGCCGCGCCGTGGCGCCCCCCGTCCACCCGACCACGCAGATGGCGCGCCCCTACCCGACCGCGACGCCGCTGCCGGGACAGGGCGGCCCGAGCGTCGCCGCGCCGGCGCAGGGCGCCGCGAACGTCGCCGTCCACCCCAGCGTGGTCCCCATCCCCAGCCGGCGCGCCATCCCGCCCGTCTCGGACCGGGTCGACCGGGGGCAAGGCGACTCGGCGCAGGCCGTGGCGCACCGCAGGGCGCTCGCGCGCCTCGTGGAGCGGCTCGCCGACCTCGTCGATCTCACGCCGCTCGACGACGGGACGCCGCCGGACGGCGCGCTCGCCCAGCGGATCGAGCAGGCCGTCGCCGCGGCCGCGGAGGCGATGCGCGCGGCGGGCGAGCTCCCCGCCGAGGTCGACGCCGAGGCGCTCATCGCCGACGCGCAGCGGGAGCTCCTCACGCTCGGCCCGCTCGATCGCCTGCTCGAGGACGCCGAGGTCGGCGAGATCCAGGTGTTCCGCCACGACCACGTGATCGCGATGCACGGGCGCCGGCGCGCCATCACGGAGGTCGGGTTCAGCAGCGATCGCGCGGTCGACCGCGTCATCCGCCGGCTCTGCGCGATGGCCGGGCAGCCGCTCGAGCCGGACGCGCGCTTCGTCGAGCGGACGCTGCCGCAGGGGCGGCGGCTCTTCGCCGTGCTCCCGCCGGCGGCGACCTCCACGCTGGTGATCCGGAAGCCGCAGCGCCCCGACGTCACGCTCGAGGACCTGGTGCGCAACGGGACGATCTCGCGCGCGATGGCCGTCCTGCTCTCCCAGTGCGTGATCGGGCGCGGCAACCTGCTCGTCACCGGGACGCGGGACGCCGGCACGGGCTGGCTGCTCGGCGCGCTCGCGGCCGCGGCGCAGCCCGACGATCGGTTCGTCGTGCTCCAGGACGAGGACGAGCTCGCGCTCGATCAGCCCAACACCCTGTCCATCGCGCTCGGCAGCACGGCGGCCGAGCGGACGCGGGCGGTGCAGGCGGCCGTGCGCCTCCGGCCGGAGCGGGTCGTGGTGAGCTCGTTCTCGGGCCACGTCGCGGCCGAGATCGTCGACGCGATCGGCGGCGGCATGGATGGCGTGCTCGCGGCCGCCCGGGCGCCCACGCTGCGCCAGGCGGTGACGCGGCTCCCTGCGGACATCGCCGCCACCCGCCCGGGGATCACGCCGGAGGCGGCGCGCGAGTGGCTGGCGTCGTCGTTCGACCTGGCGATCGAGATCGCCCTGCTCCGCGACGGCCGCCACCGCGTGCTCCGCATGGCCGAGCTCGCGGTCGAGAACGGGCAGATCGCCATCCGCGACGTGTTCACGTTCGTGGTCGAGCGGACGGCCGCCGGCGGCGCGCTGGAGGGGACGTTCCACCCCTCCGGGCTGGTGCCGGACATCGTGGAAGATCTCCAGTCCCGCGGGCTCACCGTCGACACGTCGACCTCGTTCCGGCGAAACCGCTAGTTCCGCCGGCCGGCGCCGTCACGGGCGAGCACGGCAAGCGCGGGGAAGAGCGGGCAAGAGCGGGCAAGAGCGGGGAAGGAGCGGGCAAGAGCGGGCGAGGAGCGCACGAGTCTCCAGCGCCAGGTGAGAACGTCTTGACGGGCGCCGGCGAGAAACGGAGGTTATGCTGTTGAACAGCCATGGCCATCCGCACCATCCTCCACTATCCCGACCCGCGCCTGCGACAGAAGGCGCAGCCGGTCGGGGACATCACCCCCGAAATCACCAAGCTTATCGACGACATGGCCGAGACCATGTACGCCGCGCCCGGCGTCGGCCTCGCGGCCACGCAGATCGGGGAGCCACACCGCATCTTCCTCGTCGACGTCGCCTCCGACAACGAGCCGAGCAACCTCCTCGTGTTCATCAACCCGGAGATCGTCCGGCAGGAGGGGCAGCAGGTCGGCCCCGAAGGCTGCCTGTCGTTCCCCGGCATCAGCGAGGACATCAAGCGCGCCGATCGCGTCAGCGTCCGCGCCCGCGGGCGCGACGGGGCGACGTTCGAGATCGCGGCCGACGGCCTGCTCGCCGTGGCCATCCAGCACGAGCTCGATCACCTCGACGGCGTGCTGATGATCGACCGGATGGGCACGCTCAAGAAGCGCATCGTCCAGCGGAAGATGCAGAAGCGCGGCGCCGAGGCGACGGGCTGAGCCGCGCCCGCGCCCCGGTCAGCTGCGCGCCGGGAAAGCCAGGGGGCCGCTGACGTACGCGTCGCGGCCGCAGAGCTCCCAGCGCGGATCGACGATCCGGGGCGCGTCCCCCGGCGTGTCCGGGCCGGCCCAGTCGACCGCGCCCGGCCGGCCGCGGGGGCCGAGCAGGATGGGCGCGACGAAGGCGTGGAGCTCGTCCGGCAAGCGCGACGCGAGCAGGCTGCCGGCGAGCTCGGCGCCGCCCTCCACGAGGATGGAGACGATCCCCTGCGAGGCGCAGAGGCGCATCGCGGCGGTCACGTCGACCCGGCCCTCCGCCGAGGTCGGCGCGCGCAGGACGACGCAGCCCGCGTCCACGAGGACCTGCTCGGCCGCCTCGGGCGCGTCGGCGCCCGTGAGCACCCACGTCGGCACCTCCCGCGCCGTCTGCGCCAGGCGCGTGTGGAGCGGCAGCCGGAGCCGCGTATCGAAGACGAGCCGGATGGGGCTCCGCCCGCCCGGCGCGAGCCCCGCCTCGCGCAGGGTGAGGCGAGGGTCGTCGGCCAGCGCGGTGCCGATCCCGATCGCCACCGCGTCGTGGCGCGAGCGGAGCTCCTGCACCTTGGCGCGCGCCTCCGGGCCGGTGACCCACTTCGAGGCCCCCGTGCGGGTCGCGATGCGGCCGTCGAGCGACAGGGCGAGCTTGAGCGCGATGTGGGGGATGCCGGTCGTGATGAACTTGGTCCAGGGCGCGATCAGCGCGCGGGCCTCGGCGCTGGCCACGCCGAGCTCGACGGCGAGCCCTGCGTCGCTGAGCCGCTGCGCCCCGCCGCCGACCACCCCCGGGTTCGGATCGGGCGCGCCGATGACGACGCGCTTGATGCCGGCGCTCAGCACCGCGTCCACGCAGGGCGGCGTGCGCCCCTCGTGGTTGCACGGCTCCAGCGTCACGTAGAGCGTCCCGCCGCGCGCCGCGTCCCCGGCCATCGCGAGCGCGAGCCCCTCGGCGTGCTCCTCGCCGGCGCGCGCGTGGTGCGCGACGGCGATGACGTCCCCCGCGGTGTTCACCACCACCGCGCCGACCGGGGGGTTCGGCGACGGCATCGCCTTGTGCGCCTCCTCGATGGCGAGGCGCATCATCGCGGCGTCGAACTCGGGATCGGGGGTGGGGAGCTTCGCAGACATCGAAGTGCCGGATCTACTAGGGCGCCTTGGCCTTCACAAGCTTGCCAAGCTCGACCATGAACTGGTCGATGTCCCGAAAGGAACGATAGACGCTGGCGAACCGGACGTAGGCGACCTCATCGAGCGCCCGCAGGTGGTTCATCACCCGCTCGCCGAGCTCGGTCGACAGGATCTCCCGCCGCTCGGATTCCTGCGCCTCGCGCTCGATCGCGTCGGCGATGGCCTCGATCTGGTCGGTGGACACGGGCCGCTTGTTGCAGGCGATGCGGAGCCCCCGCACGAGCTTCTGCCGGTCGAACGTCTCCCGTCGGCCGTCCTTCTTGACGACCGTCGGCAGGATGTCCTCGACGCGCTCGTAGGTCGTGAACCGGCGCTCGCACGAGGCGCACTCGCGCCGTCGGCGGATCACGTCGCCCGCGCCGCCGGCGCGGGAGTCGATGACCCGGTCCTCCAGGTGGCCGCAAAATGGGCACTTCATCGAGCCATCCGGCGCGGCGCGCGCTCAGCCCTCGAACTGGGAGAGCACGAGCGACACGTTCGTCCCGCCGAAGCCGAAGGAGTTCGACATGACGTGCTTCAGGCGGCGCTCGCGGGCCGTGAACGGCACGTAGTCGAGGGTGCACTCGGGATCCGGGTCGTCCAGGTTGAGCGTCGGCGGCACCGCGCCGTGATGCAGCGCGAGGGCGCAGACCGCCGCCTCGACCCCGCCGGCGCCCCCGAGCAGGTGGCCCATCGCCGACTTCGTCGAGCTCACCCAGAGGCGCTTCGACGCCGCGTGATCGCCGAAGAGCTTGAGGATCGCCCGGGTCTCCTCGATGTCGCCCTGGGGCGTCGAGGTGCCGTGGGCGTTGATGTAGTCGATCGCGTCCGGCGCGAGCCTGGCGTCATCGAGCGCCATCTTCATCGCGCGCTGCGCCCCGGCGCCCTCGGGGGCCGGCTTCGTGATGTGGTACGCGTCGCACGAGGCGCCGTACCCCACGACCTCGGCGTAGATCTTCGCGCCGCGCTTCTTCGCGTGGGAGAGCGACTCGAGCAGGAGCGACCCGGCGCCCTCGGAGCAGACGAAGCCGTCGCGCCCCTTGTCCCAGGGGCGGCTCGCCCGCTGCGGCTCCTCGTTGCGCCGCGAGAGCGCGAACATCGCGCAGAACCCGCCGATGCCGAGGCCGGTGATCGTCGCCTCGGCGCCGCCCGTGAGCATGATGTGCGAGCGCCCGCGGCGGATCCACTCGAACGCCTCGCCGAGCGAGTGCGCGCTCGACGAGCACGCGCTCGTGTTGCAGTAGCTCGCGCCCCGCAGATCGAGCGCCAGCGCCACCTGTCCCGCGGCGAGGTTGGCGATGACCGTCGGGATGAAATAGGGGCTGACCTTCTGAGGGCCCTTCTCGTGCAGCGTGATCGAGTGCTGGAACAGGTACTCGAGGCCCCCGAGGCCGACGCCGATGAAGGTGCCGCACTGGTCGCGGTCCTCCTCGGTGAGCTCGATCCCCGCGTCCTTCATGCACTGCTGCGAGGCGGCGATGGAGAGCTGGGCGAAGCGGCCCATCTCCTTCACCTTCTTCTTGGGGATGTACTCCTCCGGGACGAACCCCTTCACCTCGCCCGCGAAGCGCGTCGGAAAGGCGCTCGCGTCGAAGAGGGTGATGGGTCCGATACCGGACTGGCCAGCCAGCAACGATTGCCAGGTGGCCTGCGTCCCGATGCCGTTGGGCGTAACGAGCCCGATGCCGGTGATGACAACGCGTTCCATGGCTCTTTTTGCCCTAGCGCCACCACAGAGGGGAGGACACGTGCATCGGCGAGGGGCGGACCCTTCGCCGGCTCACGCGCCATCTCACCTCCATGGTGACGCCGCGTCCGGTAGGGCGGTGGGGACGCTACTTCTTGGCATTCCTTTCGATATAGTCGACCGCATCCTGGACGGTCCGGATCTTCTCCGTGTCCTCGTCCGGAATGTCGATCTCGAACGCCTCCTCGAACGCGAGGACAAGCTCCACCAGGCCCAGCGAATCGGCGCCCAGATCGTCGATGAAACTCGCTTCAGGCTTGATGTCCTTCTCGTCGACGTCGAGCTGTTCCTTGATGATTCGCTTTACTTCGGCCGTGATGTCGCGACCTTCAGCCATGGTATTCCTCCCGGGAAAACGGACCCCCTAGTAGCCCATCGCCATGGGCGTTGCACCATCGAATTACCTGCGACCGTCTTTTTCGTGTGCGCCTGGTTTGCCGCCGAGCGGACGCCTGGCTGGCTGCCGACATCTCCCCGACGAGCGCGCTCAGACGTACATGCCGCCGTTGACGCGCAGCGTCTCCCCCGTCACGTAGCTGGCCTCGTCGGAGCACAGGAATGTGATCGCCGCGGCGACCTCCTCCGGCCGGCCCGTACGCCCGAGCGGGACCATCTTCGTCAGCCCCTCTTTCATCTCAGCGCTGATCGTCGTCGTCATGTCGGTGTCGATGAAGCCTGGCGCCACCGCGTTGACGGTGATGCCGCGCCCAGCGTACTCGCGGGCGAGCGACTTCGTCACGCCGAGCAGGGCCGCCTTCGTCGCGGCGTACGCCGCCTGGCCCACGTTGCCCATCTCGGCCACGACGCTGGAGAGGAAGACGATGCGCCCCGTGCGCGCGCGCATCATCACCTTGGTCGCGGCCCGGGCGCACGCGATCGAGCCCTTGACGTTGACGGCGAAGAGGCGATCCAGGTCCTCCTCCTTGATCCGCAGGAGCAGCCCGTCGATCGCGATCCCCGCGTTCGCGACGAGGATGTCGAGCCGGCCGAGGCGCTTCGCCGCCTCGGCGATGGCGGCCTCGGTCGCCTGCAGGTCCGCGACGTCGAAGCCGAGCGCCTCGGCCTTGCCGCCGCGCGCGGTGATCGCCTCGACGAGCGCGCGCGCCTCGGCCTCGCCGCGCACGTAGTTGACGATCACGTGCGCCCCCTGCGCCGCCAGCGCCTCCGACGCAGCCCGCCCGATCCCCCGCGATCCACCCGTGACGATCGCAACTTTGCCCGTAAGGTCGAACATCGATGCCTATGCCTCCGAAAGGAACGCGCTCACGCGCTCAATCCCCGCCATGTCGCTCACGCTGAGCACCTTGATCTGCTTCGTGATCCGCTTCACCAGCCCGGCGAGCACCTTGCCAGGGCCGATCTCCAGGGCGTGCGTGACGCCGTCCTCGGCCATGCGCTCGATCGTCCGCATCCACTGCACGGTGCCGTCGACCTGGCGCAGGAGGAGCGACCGCACCCGCTCCGGATCGGCGTTCGGCGCCGCGTCGACGTTCGCGATGACCGGGAAGGCGAGCGGCCTCAGCTGGGTGCGCTCGAGCTCGGGGCGCAGGCGGTCGGCCGCGGGCCGCATCAGCGCGCAGTGGAAGGGGGCGCTCACCTTGAGCGGGATCGCCTTGCCGCCGCGGGCGACGGCGAGCTCGCCGGCCCGCGCCACCGCGCGGCTGTGGCCGGCGATCACGATCTGCCCCGGCCCGTTGTAGTTCGCCGGGGCGACCACCTCGCCCTGCGCCGCCTCCGCGCAGATCGCGAGCACGACGTCCTGCTCGAGCCCGATGAGCGCGGCCATGGCCCCCTCGCCCTGCGGCACGGCCTCCTGCATCGCGGCGCCGCGGATCCGGCAGAGGCGCACCGCCTCCTCGATCTCGAGCGCGCCGGCGGCGACCAGCGCGCTGTACTCGCCGAGCGAGTGGCCGGCGGCGTAGAGCGGCGGCTCGAGGTCGGGCAGGTGCTCGATGAGCGCCGCGGCGACGGCACAGCTCGTGGCGACGATGGCGGGCTGGGTGTTGCTCGTCTTCGTCAGCTCCTCCATCGGCCCCTCGAAGCAGAGCCGCGAGATCGGCTCGCCGAGCGCGGCGTCCGCGCGCGCGAACGCGCCGCGCGCCGCCGCCGAGGCCTCGGCGAGGGCCTTGCCCATCCCCACCTCCTGCGCCCCTTGCCCTGGAAACAGCCAAGCGATTTTCACGTTTGTCCTCACTTCCAAGCGGGGGAGGCGGACGTCGGTCCGTCCCCGAACCACGTCACGGGGCGGGCGCGCGCGCGCCGCTCAGATCCCCGCTCATGCCGGCGCGCCGGGCGAGCTCAGCCGCCCTGACGCGCAGATCTCGACCCCGACGCCGGCGCGCGCGCATGGCCCCCTCACATCCGGACGACGGACGCGCCCCAGGAGATGCCAGCGCCGAGCGCGCAGAACAGGACGTTGTGACCCGGCTTGATGCGCCCGTCGCGGACCGCCTCGTCGAGGGCGATCGGGATCGAGGCGCTCGAGGTGTTGCCGTACTCCTCGATGTTCAGCACGAACCGGTCCAGCGGGAGGCTGAGCCGCGCGGCGACCTGGCTGATGATCCGCAGGTTCGCCTGGTGCGCGACGACCCAGTCGACGTCGGTGGCCGACATGCCCGCCGTCTCGAGCGCGATCAACGAGGCGCTGGAGAGGTTCTTCACGGCGACCTTGAAGATGTCCTGCCCCACCATGTGGACCTTGTTGCGGTTCTGCTCGATGCCCTCGGCGGTGAGCGGCTCGGCCGTGCCGCCGCCCGGGATGACCAGCGAGCTCGCGAGCCCGCCGTCGCTGAAGATCCGCGTCGAGACGATGCCCCTGCCGTCGCCGGACGCAGGCCCGAGCACGACCGCGCCGGCGCCGTCGCCGAACAAGACGCACGTCGTGCGATCCTTCCAGTTCAGGATGCGCGAGAGCAGCTCGACGCCGACCACGAGGATGTTCCGGGCGACGCCGTTGGAGATGAACTGATCGGCGATGGTGAGCCCGTAGACGAAGCCCGCGCAGGCCGCCGAGATGTCGAACGAGGGGATCTCCTGGGCGCCGAGCTTCTGCTGCACGTGCACGGCGCAGGCGGGCATCGGGCTGTCGCCGCTGATCGTCCCGACGATGATCATGTCGAGGTCGGCGGCGGAGAGCCCGGCCGCTGCCAGCGCGGAGCGCCCGGCGGCGGCGGCCATGTCGCTCGTGAGCTCGCCCTCGGCGGCGATGTGGCGCCGGCGGATCCCGGTCCGCTCGCTGATCCAGCTGTCGGAGGTGTCGACGATCTTCTCGAGATCGGTGTTGTGCAGGACCCGGGCTGGCGCGTAGCTGCCCGTCCCGAGGATGCGGCTCTTCGGCCGCGCGGCGCTCATGCGAGGCCCCCTCGCACGCCCGCGTGGTTCGGCGCCGCGCCCGCGTGGTCCGGCGCCGCGCCCGGGTGCGCGGGCGCAGCGATGGCGCGCCCCGGCGTCCGCGCACCCGCCCCGGTCATGTGGCCGCGGTCGCCTTGGTCGCCTTCGCCTTGCGCCCGTTGTAGTGCCCGCAGGCGCCACAGGCGCGGTGCGGGAGCCGGGCTTCCCCGCAGTTCTCGCAAGAGACGAGCTGGACGGGGGTCACCTTGTCGTGGTTGGCGCGCCGCATGTCGCGCTTGCTGGGGGTGGTTTTCCTCTTGGGGACGGCCACGGAGCTACTCCTTCTTGGTCTTCTTCTTCGGTGTCCCGGCCTTGGCCGGGGGGGTCGAGGCAGGTTGCGCGCGCCGGTCAGAGCCGCCGGGCTTCTGTCCGAGCTTCTCTCGGAGCGCGCTGAGCGGCGCGAGCCGCGGGTCGAGGCCTGGAGCCTCGTCCTCCTCCGCCGCCCCGCCGGCGAGGGTCGAGGAGCCGCCTTCGCGGTCCTCTCGGGACGCGGCAGGACCGATACCCGGGCAAGCCTCCGAGCACAAGGGGAAGTTCGGCATCTCGAGGAGAATGGCTTCCCGGATGAACGGATCGAGCACCACCGTCTCGCCGTCGTACGTGTCGACGTCGGCCTCCTCGGCCGTGAACTCGTACTCGGGCTCCTTGGCCTTGGCCCCCGCCTTCGCCGCGCCGTTGCGGCCGCCGTCGTCCCGCCGGTGGCCGTGCCCGTGGGCCTCGGCCTTCGGCGCCGGACGCAAGAGGAGCGAGAGCTCGGCGTCGATGTCCAGCGCGGCGGGCGACAGGCACCGCGCGCACGGCGTGGCGACCGGCGCCTTGACGCGGCCGCGCACGACGATCTCGTTCCCCGTGCGGGAGAGGCGGGCGGTGAGGTGGCCGGGCGCGCGCCCGGCGACGTCGGCGTCGGCGAGCTCTGCGCTCAGCCACTCGGCGGGAAGCGGCATGTCCAGCGAGAGGCCGGAGATGTCGATGTCGTTGGCGGAGACGGCGATCTGGGACATGGGTTCCGGGCCAGTGAAAGCGGAGCGTTTAGCGCGGGGTGCGTTGGCTCGCAAGACCGAGCGCGAGCCGCCGCCGGAGCGGGGCCGCGTGGTAGCGTCGCCCCCGCATGAACCGCAGCGCCACGCCCGAGATCCCCGCCGCGGGCGCCGCCGGCGAGCGACCGGAGCCTTCGGGGGAGGCCCCGCGGGCGAGCCGGCGCGCGGCGATCGCGCTCGCCCTCTACGCGCTGGTGACGATCGTGTACGGCGCCAGCGCCTCGCGCGAGCTCTTCGCGGTCCACACGCCGTTCAACCACTACGCCCTGCTGGCCGAGGCGTGGCTGCACGGCCGCCTCGACCTCGGCGGTCCGCCGCCGGCGTACGCGGGCGGCAACGACTTCGCCCTGTTCGGCGATCGCACCTACGTCAGCTTTCCCCCCTTCCCCGCCGTGCTCATCGCGCCGCTCGTGAAGCTCGCCGGCAGCGCCGAGCGGGTGCGCGACGGGCAGTTCTTCCTGGCGTTCGCCGGCGTGGGCCCGGCCGTGCTCTTCCTCGCGCTCGAGAGGCTCTCGGCGTCGCGGCGCAGCCGCCGCACGCAGGCCGAGAACGCCGCGCTCGCGCTGCTCTTCGCGTTCGGGAGCGTCTACTGGTTCAGCGCCGTGCAAGGGACGGTGTGGTTCGCGGCGCACGTCGTCGGCGTGGCGCTCGCGTGCATCTACCTGTACTGCGCGCTCGACGCCGCCCACCCGCTCGCCGCGGGCCTCGCCCTGGGCCTCGGCTTCGCGACCCGCACGCCGCTCGGCTTCGCCCTGCCCCTGTTCCTCTGCGAGGCGCTCCGCGTCGGCCGGTCGGATCCGCGCGCCCTCGCCCGCCGGCTCGCCCTGTTCGCCGCGCCGGCGGCGCTCGTCCTCGCCGCGCTGCTCTGGCACAACCGCGCGCGGTTCGGCGACGCGGTCGAGTTTGGGCACCGGTACCTCCACATCGCCTGGCGCGCGCGGATCGAGAAGTGGGGGCTCTTCTCGTACCACTACCTGCCGCGCAACCTCGCGGTGGTGCTCACGAGCCTGCCGTACACCCACGCGCAGGGCGCGCCCTTCCAGATCAACGCGCACGGCCTCGCGCTCTGGGTGACGACGCCGATCTACGCGTGGGCGCTCTGGCCCCGGCGCACGCCGCCCGTGTTCTGGGCGCTCGCCGCCACGGCGGCCGCGGTCGCGCTGCCGAGCCTCTTCTACCAGAACAGCGGCTGGATCCAGTTCGGCTACCGCTTCTCCAACGACTTCGCCCCGTTCCTCTTCGCCATGATCGCCGTCGGCGGCCGCCGCTTCGGCGCGCCGTTCTACGCCCTCGGCGTGGCCGCGATCGCCGTGAACGCGTTCGGCGCGCTCACGTTCCAGCGCGCGGGCTTCGAGCGGTTCTATTTCCTCGAGCGCACCCAGCGCGTCCTCCACCAGCCGGATTGACCGCGTCGGCGCCGCGGCGGCGCCGCGCCGTTCGTCCCCGCCGCCGCGCGAGGGCCCGAAGGCGGCGCGCCCCCGCGGGCGAGCGGGCGATCCGGCGGGCGGCGCACGCGGCCCTTGGGTGCAGGGCGCTCGCTGTGCTAGCCCTCGCCGCGCCATGGAAGCTCTGCTCGACCCGGCCGCCATCGGGCGCGGCCTGCGGCGCATCGCGCTCCAGATCGCCGAGCGCGGCCGCGGCGTGGACGATCTGGCGCTCATCGGGATCCGGCGGGGCGGCGAGCCGCTCGCCAAGCGGCTCGCCGCGCTGCTCCTCGAGATCGAGGGGCAGGCGCCGCCGGTCGGCGCCGTCGACATCACGCTCTACCGCGACGACGCCGCGACCGCCCTGCCGAACCCGCGCATCGGCCCCAGCCACATCACCTTCCCCGTCGACGGCCGGCGCATCGTGCTGATCGACGACGTGATCTACACCGGCCGCACCATCCGCGCGGCGCTCGACGCGGTGCTCGACTACGGGCGGCCGCAGCGGATCGAGCTCGTCGCGCTCGTCGATCGCGGCGGCCGGGAGCTGCCGATTCACCCCGACTACATCGTCCGCGCGGTCGAGCTCGCCCCCGGGCAGCGCGTCGACGTGGTGGAGCGCGCTGGCGAGCTCTGGGCTCTCGTCACCGCCGCCGGCGCCAAGATCTCGGAGCCCCCCTCTCCCCCGGAAGGAACGTAAGCGAGCGCATGAGGAGGATTTACCCGCACCGACACCTGCTCGGCATCGAGGGGCTGACGCGCCCCGAGATCGTGGCCCTCCTGGACGCCGCCGAGTCGCTCTTCGACGTCTCCCGGCGGAGCGTCCGCAAGGTGCCCACGCTCCGCGGCAAGACGGTCGTGAACCTGTTCTACGAGCCCTCGACGCGCACGCGGACGTCGTTCGAGCTCGCGGGCAAGCGGCTCAGCGCCGACGTGATCAACATCAGCGTCTCCACCTCGAGCGCCGTCAAGGGGGAGTCGCTGCTCGACACGGTGCAGAACCTCCAGGCGATGCAGCCCGACGTCCTCGTCATCCGGCACAGCGCGTCGGGTGCGCCGCACCACGTCGCCGCGCGCACGCGCGCCGCGGTCGTCAACGCGGGCGACGGCACGCACGAGCACCCGACGCAGGCGCTGCTCGACGCGTTCACGATCCGCCGCGCCAAGGGGCGGCTGGAGGGGCTGGAGGTCGCCATCTGCGGCGACATCGTCCACAGCCGCGTCGCCCGCTCGAACGCGCACCTGCTCACCACGATGGGCGCGCGGGTCCGGTTCGCCGGGCCGCGCACGCTCCTGCCGGTCGCGGGCGAGTCGCTCGGCGCGACGATCTACGACCGGATCGAGCCCGCCCTCGAGGGCGCCGACGTGGTGATGATGCTGCGGGTGCAGCGCGAGCGGCTGAGCGGCAGCTTCCTGCCCAGCACGCGCGAGTACAGCCGCACGTTCGGCCTGAGCCCGGCCCGGCTCGCGCTCGCCAAGCCGGACGCGATCGTGATGCACCCGGGCCCGATGAACCGCGGCGTGGAGATCGATCCGCGCGTCGCGGACGGCCAGCAGAGCGTCATCCTCGACCAGGTCGAGGCCGGCGTGGCGGTCCGGATGGCGGTGCTCTGGGTCCTGGCCGCGGAGGCCAACGAGTTCTCCGCGACCGGCGAGCCGCGGCCCGCGGTCTGACAGAGCGCGGCGAACGGGCCGCGAGCCCGAACCATCACGAGCGGACGGGAGGGAGCAGCGCGCCGGGGGCGGACGCGCTGTCCCCTCGTGGCGTTCCCTCGTGGCCGCGCGGGCTTGCGGCGGCCCGCGGCGAACGGGGTTCCCTGCCGCGCCGCGTTTGAATACGCTGGTCCATCTTTTTGAAAGGGTGGATGCCAACCATGTTTTCGCGAGACGTCCTCAAGATCGATGCCCCGGCGGTAGCGCAAGAGATCGAGCAGGCCATCCGGGATCAGGTATTCGGTACGCTGCGGCGGCGCGGGGCCGTGGTCGGGATCTCGGGCGGGATCGACAGCTCCGTCGTCTCGACGCTGTGCGCCCGCGCGCTCGGCAAGGACAAGGTGCTCGGCATCTTCATGCCCGAGCGCGACACCTCGGACGACGCGCTCCGGCTCGGCAAGATGCTCGCCGAGCACCTCGGCATCGAGTCGGTCATCGAGAACATCAAGCCCGCGCTCACCGGCCTCCGCTGCTACGAGCGGCAGGACGAGGCGATCCGGATGGTCTACCCGGACTACAATGAGAGCTGGAAGTTCAAGATCACCCTGCCCTCGATCCTCGAGAGCGATCGGCTGAACGTCTCGCAGCTGACGGCGCAGCCGCCCGGCGAGGAGCCGCGGGTGAAGCGGATGCCGCTGAACGCGTACCTGCAGCTCGTCGCCGCGACGAACTTCAAGCAGCGCATCCGCAAGATGATGGAGTACTACCACGCGGACAGGCTCAATTACGCCGTCGCCGGCACGCCGAACCTGCTCGAGTACGATCAGGGCTTCTTCGTGAAGCAGGGCGACGGCGCCGCGGATTTCAAGCCGATCGCGCACCTGTACAAGAGCCAGGTCTACGCGCTCGCCGAGCACATCGGCGTCCCCGCCGACATCCGCAGGCGCGCGCCGACGACGGACACGTTCTCGCTGCCGCAGGGACAGGACGAGTTCTACTTCGCGCTCCCCTACGACAAGATGGACCTCTGCCTCTACGCCTACAACAACAAGGTGCCGGCCGCGGAGGCGGCGTCCGCCGTCGGCATCACGCCCGAGCAGGTCGAGCGCGTGTTCAAGGACATCGAGGCGAAGCGCCGCGTGGCGCAGTACCTCCACGCGCAGCCGCTGCTCGTCCGCGGCTTGGAGCACGCCTGACGATCCGCGCCCCGCGCGCCGGGCGCCCACGACACGGGCGCCCGGCGGCGCTGCCCCGGGCGCGAAACCGACCGGAAACACGGCCGGCAGCGCCCGCGAGATCGGCGGGGCCGACAAGGCCGACAACGACGTGAGCGGGAGGGCGCGCTCGCGCGAGAGCGCCTCACGACCACGACGGACTCGCGACGAGATCGCGAGTCGCGACTCTCACCTCGGCAGCGTCCAGCCCGTGGCGGCCAGCGCCTCAGGGCGCGTGACGGCGCCTCAGGGCGCCTCAGGGCGCCTCAGGGCGATGAACAGCGACCCAGGGCGATCCGCGCGCTGGGACCGGGTCGCGGCTCCTCCGAGTGCCCTCGACAGGTAAGCCTGGGGGGTGATAGACGTAGAAATTAACTCCATGAGCACTTCCAGCATCGAATCGACGATTCGCAACTTCCTGGTCACCTCGTTCGGATACCGGGGCGCTACCGCCGATCTGGGGGCCGAGGTCCCTTTGCTCGATCAAGGAATCCTCGACTCGACGGCCGTCCTCGAGATCGTCCAGTTCCTCGAGCAGGACCTCGGCATCCAGGTCGCCGACGAGGAGATGGTGCCGGAGAATTTCGGCTCGATCGCCCGGCTCGTGACCTACGTCAACGGGAAGAAGAGCAGCAACTAGCCAGAACACCCCCGGGGGGCGCATGAGCACGCAGCACACCGCTCGCCGCGATCCGCGCTCGGATCGCTTCCTCATCGACTCCGCGCTGCGATCGTTCGCCGCTTCGCGCCCCGACCACGTCGCGCTGGTCTCCGAGGGGCGGCGGCTCACGTACCGCGAGCTCGACGCGCTCGCCGACCGCTGCGCCGCCCTCTTCCGCGCGTCCGGCGTGCAGCGCGGCGACCGCGTGATGATCGCGCTCGACAACGGCGTGGACGCGGTCGTCGCCTACTACGGCACGCTCCGGGCCGACGGGGTGCCGTCGCTGCTCGGCACCGCGATGCGACCCCGGCGCCTCGGCCAGGTCATGGAGCTCGCCGAGCCGCGCGCGCTCGTGGCGGCGCGCAGCATGCGCGAGGGGCTCGCGGCCGTGGCCGAGCTCCCGCCCGCCGCAAGGCCGGCGGCGACGTTCCTGAGCGGCGCCGCGCCCCCGGCCGCCGCGGCCGGCCCCTCGCCCGAGGCGCGCGACTTCCAGGAGGCGCTGGCCGGCGCGCCGGGCGAGGCCCCCGAGCGCCGCGCGATCGAGCTCGACCTCGCGACGCTCTGCTGGACGAGCGGCAGCACGGGCGAGTCGAAGGGGGTCATGCTGACGCACCAGAACCTCCGCAACAGCAGCGCGGCGATCGGCGCGTACCTCGAGCACACGGCGGACGACGTGATCCTCTGCGTGCTGCCGCTGTCGCACACCTACGGGCTCTTCCAGCTGCTCGTGACGCACGCGTTCGGCGGGACCGTCGTGCTCGAGAAGGGCTTCTCCATGCCGTGGCCCATCGTCCAGAAGCTGGCCGACGAGCGCGCCACCGGCTTCGCGGGCGTGCCGACGATCTTCGCCTCGATGCTGTCGCTCAAGAACTTCGCGAAGGCGGACCTCTCGGCGCTCCGTTACATGACGAACGCCGCGTACGGGCTCCCGGCGCCGCAGCTCCTGCGCCTGCGCGAGCTCCTCCCGAACGTCGCCTTCTTCGCGATGTACGGCCAGACCGAGTGCACGCGCGTCTGCTACCTGCCGCCGTCGCTAGCGCTGGAGCGGCCGTCCTCCGTGGGCATCGCGATGCCGAACGAGGAGCTCTGGATCGAGCGGGAGGACGGCGCGCGGGCGGAGCCGGGCGAGGTGGGCGAGCTCGTCGTGCGCGGGCCCAACGTGATGCGCGGCTACTGGAAGAACCCCGACGCGACCGCGCGCGCGCTCCGGCCGGGGCCCCTCCCGGGCGAGGTCGTGCTCCACACCGGCGACCTCTTCAAGATGGATGAGGATCGGTACCTCTACTTCGTCGCGCGCAAGGACGACATCATCAAGACCCGCGGCGAGAAGGTGAGCCCCCTCGAGGTCGAGTCCGTGATCTGCAAGGTCCCGGGCGTGGTCGAGGCGGCGGTCGTCGGCGTGCCGGATCAGGTGCTCGGCGTCGCGGTGAAGGCCGCCGTCGTGAAGGCGGAGGGCGCCCCGGTGACGGCCGACGACGTCCGCAAGAAGGTGCGGTCCGAGCTCGACGAGGTCGCCGTGCCCAAGTTCGTCGAGTTCATGGACACGCTCCCCAAGACGGCGAGCGGCAAAGTCAAGAAGAGCGAGCTCATCTGATATGTGCGGTATCGCCGGCCTGATCAACCTACGCTCCGACGCGCCGAACCCCGACCGCGACCTGGCCCTCAGGATGGCGCGGGCGCTCCGCCACCGCGGCCCCGACGGCTTCGGCATCTACCGCGATCGCCACGTCGCGCTGGCCCACGCCCGCCTGTCGATCATCGACCTCGACGGCGGCTGGCAGCCGATGGCCAACGCCGAGGAGACGCTCTGGGTCTGCTTCAACGGCGAGATCTTCAACTACATCGAGCTCCGCGAGGAGCTCACGGCGAAGGGCCACCACTTCCGGACCAAGAGCGACACCGAGGCGCTGATCCACGCCTACGCCGAGTACGGCGAGGCCATGGTCGACCGGCTGAACGGCCAGTGGGCGTTCGTCCTCTGGGACGTGAAGCGGAGGCGCGCGTTCTTCTCGCGCGACCGCGTCGGCATCAACCCGCTCTTCTGGACGGTCCACCGCGGCGTCCTCCGGTTCGCCAGCGAGGTGAAGTCGCTCTTCCAGGACCCCACCATCCCCCGCGCGATCTCCCGCGACGGGCTCGACGAGGCCCTGACGTTCTGGGCGCCGGTCGCCCCGCTCACCCCGTACGAGGGCATCCAGCAGATCCCGCCGGGCTCGGTGGCGACGCTCGATCTCGATCGCGACGTGGCGCCGCGCGTCTCGATCCGCTTCCGGCCCGAGTTCCCCGTCGGGCGGACGCGCGGCTTGGTCGACGACGAGGCGGCGCTCGTCTCGAGCGTGCGCGAGGCGGTCCGCGGCGGCTCGACGATCCGCCTGCGCGCCGACGTCCCCGTCGGCAGCTACCTGAGCGGCGGCCTCGACTCGACGATCGTCGCGGCGCTGATCGCCTCGAACCGCGAGGTGCCGCTGCGCACGTTCTCGGTCGAGTTCGCCGAGCGCGAGTTCGACGAGGCCGAGCACCAGCGCGACGCCGTCGCGCACCTCGGCACGTCGCACGCCTCGATCCAGTGCGGCGACGCCGACATCGCCGGGGTCTTCCCGGATGTCGTCTACCACGCTGAGGCCCCGCTGCTGCGCACCGCGCCGGCGCCGCTGTTCATCCTGGCGCGCCTCGTCCGTCAGAGCGGCTACCGCGTGGTGCTGACGGGCGAGGGCGCCGACGAGTTCTTCGCCGGCTACGACATCTTCCGCGAGGACCGCGTGCGCCGCTTCTGGGCGCGCCACCCGGACAGCAAGCTCCGGCCCCAGCTCCTCCTCCGGCTCTACCCGTACCTGCAGCGGTCGCCCGTCGCGCAGGTCGAGATGGCGAAGGCCTTCTTCGGGCGGAACCTCGCGCAGACGGACGACCCGTTCTACTCCCACCGCCCGCGGTGGGACGCCACGAGCCGCATCAAGCTGATGCTCGACCCCGCGATGCGCGAGGGCGTCGCCGACACCGCGGCCGCCGATCGCCTGAGGGAGCAGCTGCCCGCGGACTTCATGCGCTGGACGCCGCTCGCGCGCGCGCAGTACCTGGAGATCACGACCCTGCTCTCGGGCTACCTGCTCTCCTCGCAGGGCGAGCGCATGATGATGGCGAACTCGGTCGAGGGTCGCTTCCCGTTCCTCGATCCCAACGTGATGGACGTGGCGGACGCGCTGCCGGACGCGCTCAAGCTCCGCACCCTCGACGAGAAGCACGTGCTCAAGCGCGCGATGGGCGACCTCTTGCCGCCCGGCGTCCTCGCGCGGAAGAAGCAGCCGTACCGCGCGCCCGTGGTGCAGCCGTTCTTCGGGGGCGGGTCGCCGGACTACGTCGAGGCGTGCCTGTCGCCGGACGCCATCAAGGACGCGGGCATCTGGCAGCCGCAGCCGGTCGCGTCGCTGATCGCGAAGTGCCGCAAGACCGGCGGCAAGTCGATGAGCAACACCGATGACATGGCGTTCTGCGCCATCCTCTCTACGCAGCTCATGGCGCGCGACATCCTCCAGGGCGCGCGGGTCGTCTCGGCCGCCGACGACACGTCGGGCCGGCTGGGCGTCGACGTCGACCGGCTGCGCGACGCCGCGGGCTGATCCCGCGCGCCCGGCGCCCGGGCGAGGCTGCGGCGGGCGCGCCTCCCCTCAGAGGGGCCGCTTGCGCACCCCGCCGGAGCCCTGCTCCTCCACCCAGAACACGAACCCGCCGTGGAGCGCGATCCCGCGCGGGCTGCCGCCCTCGTGCAGCACCTGTTGCCGCCCCGAGCCGTCCTTGCGCTTGCGCAGGACGCGGGGGGTCCCCTGATCGGTCCAGTAGACGAAGCCGTCCGGCGCATCGTCCACGGCGATGCAGTCGGGGGACGGGTGCGCCACGTCGTCGTCGGCGGGCCTCCAGAGCGCCTGCGGCTCCCCCGAGCGGTCCTTCCGCGCCCGCATCACGGCGGCTTCCGCCTCGCCGGCGTTGCCGCTGCGCGGGCTGTTGGTCCAGTAGACGAACGCGTCATCGACGGCGATGGCGTACGGGAACGGCTGGTTGCCCGCCAGCCTGTCCGTTTGGCCGGTGCCTCGCCGCGTCCGGTTCACCGTGCCGCGCGCGTTCCGATCGACCCAGTACACGAACTCCTCGTCGAGCGCGATGAGGTGCGGCGACGCGTCTCTGGCCTCGTGGAACCGGTCGTCCGGCCAGCCGTCGGGCATCTCGATCTTGCCGATGAGGCTCCCCTCCCCTGCCACGCCGATGCCCCCCGAGCGCTGCGACCAGAACACCTCCAGGTCGTCCGCCGCGACGCCGAGGGTCGCGAAGCTCGAGTCGAAGATCTCCTTCGGGTCCTCTTCTCCCTCGCGATCCACCGACATGATGTTCTTGGCGTTGAGGTTGGCCCAGAAGACGCCGTGCCGGTTGACGGCGATCCCGTACGGCGCGTTCTGCCCGGCGGCGAGGAGCGTGACCGGCCCGCCGCGGGCCGGCACCTTCTGCACGCTGCCGTTCGCGCCCTCGCCGGCCGTCCAGTAGACCTCGTCCTCGTAGATGAAGAGGTGCTTCCCGTTCGCGTCGTCCGGGGTCGGGTACCCGCGCGCGATCTCCGTGGCACCGGTGCAGCTGCCGTTGCGGCACGTCCCGGGGTCCAGGCACATCGCGCCGCAGGCGCCGCAGTTCAGGGGGTCGGCGTCCACGCTCCTCTCGCATTTGCCGTCGCCGTCGCAGTCCGCCAGGCCGTCCGCGCACCCCGATGACCCGCCGGAGGACCCGCTCGACGAGCTCGCGCCGTCCCCTTCCCCCACCGCGAAGTCCCCGAGCAAGCTCGTGCATGCGGGAGCGGTCGCCACGGCAACGCTGAGCATCAAGCCGACCTGGAACGCGTGGCGCATCAGAAACTCCCCTTCGCTCCCGCGGAGCCGAGCCCGATCACGGGCGTGATCGATATCCCGGCGCGCTGCGGCGATCTCGGCGCCGTGAGGAGAAGAAACGTCCCGACGCCGACGCCCGCGGCGCCGATCGCGAACCCGATCGTCGAGAGGGTGCCCATCGCATGGTAGCTGTCGACGTCGCCCTGGAGCGACGGCTCGCACCGGTCGGCAGGGCAGCGCTCCGAGAGGTCGCGGTGCTTGCCGATCGCGAGCACGCCGCCCACCGCGCCGGCCGCGAGGCCGACGCCGCCGAGCCCCAGCGCGGCGATCCCCAGGACGGTGCGGGTGCTGCCCCCCGAAGCAGCGCCAGGGCCCGCGTCGGGCGCCGGCGCGACCGGCCGGGGCGGCGCGGGCGGAGGCGGCGGCGCGAGCGGCTTGAGCTCGAGCGCGACGGTCTCGCTCGCGCCCTCCGCCAGGGTCACCTTCGCCTCGACCGGCGCGAACCCCGCCGCCTCCGCGCGGACGGTGTGGTCGCCGGGATCGACCGGCCGCTTGACCCCGAGCGCGGCGCGCGGCACGGGCTCGCCGTCGATCGTGACGGCGGCGGTCTCCGGCCCGCGCACCGAGATGAGCACCTGCGGGATCCGGGGCGCGAGCGCGTCGAGCTCGCGCTGGGCCGCCGCGATCGCCTCGAAGAACTGCTCGGGCGATTTCTCCGGCGCCCCCTCCCGGACGATGCGGCTGTACGACTCCTGGGCCGCGATCCACGCGCCCAGGCCCACCTGGGCGCGCGCGACGCCGAGCAGCAGCGTCGGGGCGTGGATGATGGCGTCGGCGCGGCGGAACCGATCGAGCGCGGCGGAGAAGTCCTTCCGGTCGAGGGCCTCCTGGCCCTCCACGGCGAGCGAGCGCGCCGTCGCGCGATCGGCGTCCGAGACCTGCGCCAGCGCGGCGGGCGCGAAGGTCAGCGCGAGCAGCAAGGAAGCGATCCCTAGTCGACGAGCCATACGAGCGAGGTCTGTGCGAGATGCTGCGGTGAACTTCAGATGCCGAAGTCCGTCGGCTTCGGCTTGCGGCGCGCGCTGCCCGCCGGCGCCGGGGCGCGCGGCCTCGCCGGAGCGGGCTGCGCCGCGGGCGCGCGCGGGCCGCGCGGCGCCGACGCCGTCGGGGGCGCCGGCGCGGCAGAGCCGGCCGCCGAGGCGGGCGGCTCGGGCTCTTTCTCCGGCGCGGCGGCCGACGCCACCGCGTCGGGCCCCGGCGGCGCGCCGGACGCCGCCGGCGTCGACGACGGCGGCGCCGGCTGCGCGAGCGGCTGGGCCGGGGCGGTGGGGCCCGCGCCGCGCAGGGCGAAGAACGCGACGGCGGCGAGGACGACCGCGCAGGCCCCCGCGGCGGCGAGCACCCGCCCGACGATGGGCCGCCGCACCGGGGGGGACACCACCGAGACGAGCGCGCTGGCGGTGTGCGACCGCATGTGGCGCCCCGCCGCCTCCGCCTCCCCCGGCGAGGCCACCGTCCTGCCGGCGCTCGCCGAGATCCGCTCGGCCTCGGCCTCCGACGACGCGACCAGCGTGGCCGCGTCGGCGAGCGACGGCGCGGCGCTGTCGGGCCCCGGGTCGACCAGCGTGGCGCCCTCCTTCGAGCGCGGGGCGAACCCGAGCTCCACCGAGATGCGCTCGCCGGACGGGCGGAGCGGGCCGACGATGCTCGTCCTCGACTCGAAGCCGTCGCTCGCGACGTCGAGGGCGACCGCGAGCGCGTCGCAGAACTCCTTCGCGCTCTGGAAGCGGGCCTCCGGCTCGCGCGACGCCGCGCGGGCCCACCAGGCGTCGAAGCCGGGCGGCACCGGGGCGAGCTGCGACGGCACGGGCAGCGGCTTCACCATGATCTTGAGGAGCAGATCGCCGAACGCCTCGCTGTTGAACGGGAGCTTGCCGGTCAGGCACTCGAACACAACGACGGCGAGCGACCAGAGGTCCGAGCGGTGATCGATGCTCTTGGTCCCCTGCGCCTGCTCCGGGCTCATGTACGCGGGGGTCCCGAGCAGCGAGCCGGTCTTCGTCGTGGAGGTGACCCGGGGCGTGCTGTCCTTCGCGATGCCGAAGTCGAGCACCTTGGCGATCTCGCGATCGTCGTCCCGCACGAGGAAGATGTTGGCCGGCTTGAGGTCGCGGTGGACCAGGCCGGCCGCGTGCGCCCGGGTGAGCGCGCGCGCCACCTGCGCCGTGATCGCCATCGTGTCGTACGGGTCGAGCCGCCCCACCCGCTGGATGCGGGCGTCGAGGTCCTCGCCCTCGAGGTACTCCATCGCGATGTACGGCGTCCCTTGCCACACACCGTGATCCAGGATCTGCACCACGTGGGGGCTCCGGATCTGCGCTGCGACCTTCGCCTCCCGCTCGAAGCGGAGCCGCACCTCCTTCGAGACCCCCTGCGCGTGCATGAATTTGATCGCGCACGGGATGTCGAGGCCGATGTGCTGAGCGAGCCACACCGAGCCCATCCCGCCTTGCCGGAGCGGACGCACCAGGCGAAAGCGATCGGCAACGGTGTTCCCCGCGGCGGGTGTCACGGAGCCTCCCAGACCTTCTCGGATATCACAAACGGCCGTCCAGGGTCACGTTTGCGCCATGAAAAACCGCACCGGAACGACGTCACCGCGGGCGCGGCTTGTGCCGCGCGTCACGAAGCGCGCGGGCCCTCGGGCGCGCTGTCCTAGCGAGAGCCTGGCGCGAGCCTAGCGCGAGCCCGAGCTCGGCGCGGGCTCCTGCGGAGGCCGCCGCGCGCCGGACGGAGCCGAGGGCGCGCTGCCCCCGCCCGCGGCGCCGAGCGGCGTGCCCGTCGTCTGCGCGAGCTTTTGGCCCCGCGGATCGTCCGGGAACGCATCGATGAACTTGCGCACGTGGTGGCGCGACTCCTCGAGGATGCCCGCGCGGAACGTGAGGAGCGCGAGGTTGTAGCGCGCGTCGGCGTTCTTCGGATCGGCCTTCAGGGCGGCGAGGTAGCCCTGGCGCGCGCCGTTGTAGTCGCCGCGTTTGTCGGCGACGAGCGCGAGGTTGTAGAGCGCCTCGGCGTCGGAGGGATCCTGCTCGGCGAGCGGCGCGAGGCGCGCCCTGGCCCCGTCGAGATCCCCGGCGAGGATCGCGAGCGCGCCCGCGAGGAGCCGCGCCTTCCGGCCGGCGCCGGCCTCGATCGCGCGCTCCGCCTCGGCCCTGGCCTCCGAGAGGCGCCCCTCGCGCTGGAGCGCGAGGGCGAGCGCGTAGCGGAGCCGCGACGGATCGCCGCCGTCCTCCAGCGCGGCCTGCGCCTCGGCTCGCGCGCGCTCGGGGCGGCCGGCGACGGCGAGCGCCTCGGCCAGGACGGCGCGCGCGCCCTTCTGCTCCGGGCATCGCTCGCGCGCCGCCTCCGCGTCGCGGAGCGCGGCGACGGCGTTCTTGGAGTGCAGCCTCGCCTCGGCGCGGAGCGAGAGGCAGGCGCACGTGGCCGGCGCGGCGGGCGCGGCGGGCGCGGCGGCAACGGGGTGCATCTTCAGGCAGCGCGCCGCGACCGCGTCGAGCTCGTCGAGCTTGCGCCGCTCGAGGAGCGGCCTCGCGAGCTCGTCGACCGCGCGCAGGTGCGCGCCGTCGCGGCGCAGCGCCGCCCACCACATCCGCTCGGGCGACCCGAGCAGGGGCGCCGCCCCGACCAGCTGGACGGCGCCGAGGCCGATCACGACGATGGCGGCGCCCATCCGCCGGTGCTTGAAGGTCGAGCCGAGCCACTGCTCCGCCGCGGCCGCGGCGAGCGTCGCGAGCGCCGCCCACAGCGGCACGGCGACGAGCACGGCCCCCTGCGCGAGCGGCGCGCGCGGCCCGCGGTAGTAGAGCGGGACCGCGAGCGCCGCCGCGATCGCGAGCCAGAGGAGCGCCGCGCCGTTCCTGGCGAGCCGCGTGTCCAGCCGCGCGGCGAACCACGCCGACAGGCCGAGCGCCGCCGCGAGCGCGGCCGCCGAGAGCGCGCCGGAGAGCGCGAGCGCGGCCGGCGGCAGCGGCTCGGGCGAGAGCCACGTGGGCGCGATCGCGAGGACCGCGAGGTGCAGCGCGCGGCTCAGGTGCAGGGCGAGCTCGGCGAGCCAGGGCACGGCGTGACCTTAGCCCAGGGCCCCCCGCGGACCAAACGGCGCCCGAGCGGCGCGGCGGCGGCCAGCGCTCCGCGGGGGCGGCGCGCTCACGGCAGGACCACCTCGATCTCGACGGCGACGCGCGTCCCGGGCGGCGGCACGCCGATCCCGAGCGGGATCATCCGGAGGCACTGCGCGGCGTCGGGGCGCTCCATCCCTCGCACCTCGCTGATGCCGCGGGCGATCTCTTTCCCGGACTCGTCGAAGGTCATGCTGAAGAGGTACTTGGCGCGCGGCGGCGCTGGGTTCTTCCGGGCCGAGGGCTCCCAGCACTGCTTCAGGAATTGCGGCCGCCGCGCTTCGAGCGCCTTCACGGCGTCCGCCTCGACGCGCTTGAAGAGCTCGCGCGACGGCGCGGGCGGGGCCGCGGCCGGCGCCGGGTGAGGTTGCGACGGAGGCTGTGCGTCCGTCGGCGTCGGCGGGACCTTCACGGAGACGGCCGCGGCCTCCGCGCCCGCAGGCGGCGGCCCGGAGGAGGGCTCCGGGCGCTGGAGCCCCAGGTAGAGACCCGTCGCGATGACGACGCTGCCGAGCAGGATCGCCGCGGGGGTCATCAGCTCCTTCTGCATGGTGGAGATCGCCGTCCAGACGCCGCGCAGGCCGCGCGGCGCGGGGCTGGCCGCCCCGCCCGACCTTACTCCATGGCGACGACGGCGGAGGTGTAGGAATAGTCGTTGTTGGTCCAGAACGGGCTCTCGGAGCTCCCGCAGAGGCCCACGTTGTACTGGCCGGGGGGCAGCGAGAGCACCGCGCTCAGCCCCATGCTGACGCTCGTGTTCGCGGGGACCCGGAGCGCGTACACGCCGGTCCCGGTCGGGTGGATGTCGCCGACCGGCTCGAGCTGCTGGGAGCAGATCCAGAGAAAGAGCCGGTCCGCGGGCGACGCCGCGGCGCCGAGCGCCTTGTTGGACACGACGAAGACGCGCTGCCCCAGGTCGGTCACGCTCACGGTGGCAGGCGCGGCGAGGAACTGCAGCGTGGCCCGCGGATCGGCGCCCACGCCGGAAACGGAGGTGCTCGAGACCACGCCAGGGGGCCCCGGCGGCCCTGCCGGCCCCGGCATCCCCGGGGGCCCCGGCTCGCCCGGCATTCCCGGCGGCCCCGGCTCGCCCGGCCCGCCCGGCGGCCCCGCGGGCCCGATCGGACCGGCGGGGCCGGGCGGGCCCTGCAGGCCGACCGGGTCGCCGACCCACGTGCCGCCGCTGTCGATGACGAGGCGGCCGCCGACCGAGATGGAGCTCGGCGTGATGGGGCCGGCGACGTTGCTGGCCAGGAGCGCGTACGGGACGCTCGCGATCCTGGCGCGCGGGGTCATCTCGGGATCGTCCCCCACCCGGATCCCCAGGTAGCGCGCCGTGCCCTCGAGCACCGGCCTGTCCACGGGCGTGAGCTCGCCGAGGTCGACCGAGAAATACCCGTGGTCGAACGTGATGGTGTGGATCTCGCTCCAGATGGGCACGGCGGCGTCGACCGCGTCGTAGAACGCGAACACCACCTCGAGCGTGTCGTCGATGGGTCGTCCTGCCGCATCGAACAGGCGCCCCTGATGGGTCATCGTGATCGGGACCGCCGCGGCGGCGGGCCCGGAGAGCGCGGTCGCCGCCGCGAGGACCAGCGCGTTGATCGTTCGTGCCTTCATCGCGAGCTCCCGTCGTTCGCCCTCGCGAGCCGGCGCCAGGGAGCGCCGGGGCGCACGTCGCACGTCGCGCGCGGAACGAGCGCGGCCTGGGGGCCGGGAAATCCTCGGGCGCGGCGAGCTCTGCCCTGTCTCGCGAAGGAGCAGCGCCTTCGATGCCGGAGGTCACCGGGAGGTTGCGGTCGCGCTCGCGTTCGTTCCGCCTTCGGCTGGGCCGCTCGCGCGGCGTCGCTTGGGCGGCGCCGCCGCGGGCCGAGCGTCCGCGACGGGCGCGCGCCCGGCGCGCGGGGGTGCGCCTCGAGCGGCCGCCCCCCCGATCCGAGGCGCTGGCGATCCCGCCGGAGATCGCCGGCGCGCCGCTACTCGATGTCGAACGGCTCGATTACTCGAGGTCGAACGGCTCGACCTTCACCTCGGTCAGCCTCGGGACGGCCGCGGCGACCGCCTCGCCGATCTCCTCGTGGGTCCCGACGACGCCGATCACGAGATCGTCCTCGGAGATCCGGCGCCGCACGGCGGCGTTCGCCTCCTCGAGGGTGACCGCCTCGACCCGCTTCAGGTAGGTCTCGTGGTACCCCTCCGGCAGGTCGTACAGGATCTCCTCGAGCTTCTGGTGCACGCGCTTCCTCGCGGTGTCGATCTCGAACGCGTGGGAGCGGACGAGGTAGCGCTTCACGAACGTGAGCTCGTCCTCGGTGATCCCGTCGCGCCGGAGCGCCTCGAGCAGGCCGAGCTCCAGGGAGAGGCACGCGGCGGCGTCCTGCGCCGCGGGCGCGGTCCACATGGTGAAGGCGTCGCGGTGCCGGTCGAAGCCCGCCCGCGACGACGCCCCGTAGGACCAGCCGCGCTTCGCCCGCACCTCCTGCATCAGCCGCGACGAGAAGGTGCCCCCGAAGGCGGTGTTCGCGACCAGGAGCGCCATGTGATCCGGGTCGTGCGCGTCGGTGCCGAGCCCGCCGACGACCATCTGCGTCTGCGTCCGCTCGGGTTTGTCGACGAACACGAGGCACCGCCCCGGCCTGGCCGGGGGCTCCGTCACCGGATCGGGGATCGCCTCGCCCTCGGGCAGGCCGGACAGGAGGCGCTCGGCGACCCGGTGCGCCTCGCCGGGCTCGATGTCGCCCGAGATGGCCACGAGCGCGTTGCGCCGCGTGTAGTGCCGCGCGTAGAACGCCGCGACCTCGTCGCGCGTGATCTCCCGCAGCGTCGGGATGGTGCCCGCGATGCGCCGGCCGTAGGGGTGCCCCGCGAACAGGGTCCGCCGGAAGGCGCGGCTGCAGAGCGCGCGATCGCTGTCGCGTGCCTCGATGAGCTCGGCCTCTGCCTCGCGCAGGAGCCGCGCGAGCTCGGGCGGCGAGAACGTCGGGCGCGCGAGGAGCGTGGCCCCGAGCTCGATGAACTTGTCGAGCGAGCGCTTGATCACCTCGAAGTGCACCGTGGTCGCGCTCGTCGCCACGTCCGCGCCGAACTCCCCGCCGAGCGCGTCGATCGTCTCCTCGATCTCGTTCGCGCTGTAGCCCTCCGCCCCGCGGCGGAGCATGCGCGCGGTGATCCGGGCGAGCCCCTCGCGCCCGACCGGATCGTGCGCCGAGCCGGAGCGGAACGCGACCACGATGCTGACGATGGGGAGCGCGTGGCTCGTCTCCACGAGCACCGCGCCGTCGCGCGGCGCGACGCGCGCGCCCGGCGCTCCCCTGCCCTGCCCCTCGGGGCCCCACGCGACGGCGCCCTTCACGCTCTGGGTCACGATGCCTCCTCGCTCTCCGCGTCCGCGTCGCCCGCGTCGCCCTCGTCGCCCGACCCGTCCGGGATCACGTGGATCACGGTCCGCGCCGAGGTCACGAGGTAGCGCCGCGCCACGCGCAGGAGATCCCCCACGGTCGCCCGCCGGTAGGCCGCGAGCCGCTCGAACAGGGCCGCGGGATCGCCGAGCACCGTCTCGTAGAAGCCGATCTGCTCGGCCTTGCCCGCGACGGTCTCGAGCCCCTGCAGGACCGAGAGCTCGATGCGCGCCTTCGCCCGGTCGAGCTCCGCCTCGGTGACCGGGGTGCGGCGCACCTCCTCGAGGAGCGGGTCGAGGGCCGCGAGCAGCGCGTCGCCGGTGTGGGCGCCGCGGGCCGAGACGTAGATGTCGTAGAGCGCGGGGTCGCGGAACGAGCCGACCCAGCCGCGGATCTCGCTCGCGATCTCCTGCTCCTGCACGAGCGCGCGGTGCACGCGCGACGACCGCCCGGCGAAGAGGATCTCGTTCAGCAGCACGAGGGGCGCGTGGTCGAAGTCGCCGAGCGCCGGCGAGCGGTAGCCGATCGCGACCTTGTGCGTCGCGGTCGGCTTCGCCACCTCGGCGCGGCGCTCGGCCACCTGCGGCGGCTCGGGGCACACGTCCTCCACCGGGATCTTCGACGGCTCCTGCGCCCCGTAGTGGTCCTGCACCGCCCGGAGCGCCTGATCGAGCGCGACGTCGCCCACGATGACCAGCGCCGCGTTGTTGGGGGCGTAGTACGTCCGGTAGAACTCGACGCAATCGTCGGTCGTGAAGCCCTTGATGTCCGCCATCCAGCCGATGGTGGGCCACCCGTAGGCGTGCTTGGTGAACGCCTCCTTGTAGAGGAGCTCGCTCACCGCGCCGTCGACGTCGTCGTCGACCCGCTGCCGCCGCTCGTTGGCGACGACCTCCTTCTCGCTCGACACCTGCGGGTCGCGGAGGACGAGCCGCGCCATGCGCTCCGCCTCGAGGCGGAGGGTGAGCTCGAGCGCGTCCTTCGGCAGGTTCGTGTGGTAGTAGGTCCAGTCGAGGAACGTCGCCGCGTTCGTCTCGGCGCCGGCCTCCTCGAGCATCCGGTCGAACGCGCCGTGGGCGACGCTCTCCGTCTCGCCGAACATGAGGTGCTCGAACAGGTGGGCGATGCCGGTCTTGCCCACGCGCTCGTGGCGCGAGCCGACGCCGAACCAGGTCTGCAGGCAGACCACGGGCGCCGAGGCGTCGGCGAGCACGAGCACCTTGAGCCCGTTGCCGAGGAAGAAGCGCTCGACGCGCATGGCGGGGCCGAAGGCGATGGTGGCGTCGTGGCGCAGCCGGGCGAGCGGCGGGCGGTTCTGGTTCAGCTCGGCGAGCATCTCGGCGAGCGGATCCGGTCGAGGGAGCGCGTTGGCGCCGGGGACCGAGTAGGCAAGCGTCTCCTGCATGGCAGACGCAGCCCATACCACGCTCAGCGCCGCGGCGCTGCGTGGCACAGGACGTCGTCCGGATCCCGCGTCGACTGGTGGCACTCCCACAGCGAATCGTGGCAGGAGACAACGAGGATCCCGGCGTCGTACGCCGCCTTGAGAGACGAGCCTGCCCGCTGCGCGAGCAGGTTCGACGGGGTGCGCTCGTTGCACCCCTTGCCCATGTCGACCTCGATCTTCCGGTTCCCCTTGGTCGCCTTCACCGGGTCGGGCGGCGTCTTGCCCTTGTCCGCGGTGCGCGCCGCGGCGGCGAGCTTCGGCAGGATGCCCTCGAGGTAGGCCTTGTCCACGAGCGGATCGGTCGGCTGCGGCGACACCATGGCGAGCGTGTACTGGATCGCCATCATCTGCTGCTCGGCCGGCGCGCTCGGCTGGATCGGCCCGCTCGAGCCGATCGGGACCGGCCGCGGCGGCATGTCCCGCTTCGGGGCCTGCGCCGGCGCGGGGGCCGGCGCGGCGCTCGGCGCCGGCGCGGCGCTCGCCGCGGGCTCGGGCGCGGGAGCAGCGGGAGCCGAGGCGGACGCCCCCGGCGCCGGGGCGCGCGGGTCGTCGCACGCGAGGACGGCGAGGCCGAGGGCGAGGACGGGGAGCGCCGCAAGGCGAGCGCGCGGGCGGGCGGGGGCGGGCTGCATGGGCGGCTTATACGGGCGGCGGCCGCGCGCCGCCACGCCCGCGTGCCGCGCCGGTGCGGCACGTGGGCGGGGGCGGCGCCCCGCGCCTCAGTCGATCTTCAGGATGGCGAGGAACGCCTCTTGCGGGATCTCGACGCTCCCGACCATCTTCATCCGCTTCTTGCCCTCTTTCTGCTTCTCGAGGAGCTTGCGCTTGCGGCTGATGTCGCCGCCGTAGCACTTGGCGGTGACGTCCTTGCGCATCGCCTTCACGGTCGTCCGCGCGATGACCTTCGACCCGATCGCCGCCTGGATGGCGACCTCGTACTGCTGGCGCGGCACGATGTCCTTGAGCTTCACGGCGAGGTCCCGGCCGCGGGCGTAGGCCTTCTCCCGGTGCACGATGACGCTCAGGGCGTCGAGCGGGTCGCCGTTCACCAGCATGTCCAGCTTGATGAGGTCGTCGGCGCGGTACCCGACGAGCTCGTAGTCCATCGACGCGTAGCCGCGCGACACGCTCTTCAGCTTGTCGTGGAAGTCGAAGAGCACCTCGCTGAGGGGCATGTCGTACGTGATGATCACGCGGTCGGACGAGGCGTACTGGATCGACTTCTGCTCCCCGCGCCGCTCCTGGCACAGGGCGAGGACCGCGCCGACGTACGCCGACGGCACGTGGACGGTCATCCGGAAGATCGGCTCCTCGATGCGATCGATGAGGTTCGGCGGCGGGAGCTTCGCCGGGTTCTCGATCGACTTCATCGAGCCGTCGTTCAGGAAGCAGTGATAGACGACGCTCGGCGCGGTCGTGATGAGGTCGAGGTTGTACTCGCGCTCGAGCCGCTCCTGGATGATCTCCATGTGGAGCAGGCCGAGGAAGCCGCACCGGAAGCCGAACCCGAGCGCCTCGGACGTGTCGGGCTCGAAGACGAACGCCGCGTCGTTCATGTGGAGCTTCGACAGGGCGTCGCGGAGGTCCTCGTACTGGGCCGAGTCCGTCGGGAAGATCCCGGCGAAGACCATCGGCTTGACCTCCTTGAAGCCGGGCAGCGGCGTCGTCGCGGGGTGGACGGCGTCGGTCACCGTGTCGCCGATCTTCGTGTCGACCACGCTCTTGATGTTGCCGACGAGGAAGCCGACCTCCCCGGGCCCGAGCTCGGTGATGGCGGTCGCGTGGGGCGTGAACACGCCCATCTCGGTGACCTCGTAGTCGCGGCCGGTCGCCATGAAGCGGACCTTCTGCCCCTTGCGGAGGACGCCGTCGACGACGCGCACCATGACCACCGCGCCGCGGTAGCTGTCGTACCAGCTGTCGAAGATGAGGGCGCGGGGCGCCGCGCTCGGATCGCCCTTGGGCGCGGGGACGCGCGCGACCACGGCCTCGAGGATCTCGGCGATGCCGATCCCCGTCTTGGCGCTGGCGGGGATGGCGCCGGAGCAGTCGAGGCCGATCACGTCCTCGATCTCGCGGGTCGTCCGCTCGACGTCGGCCGACGGGAGGTCGATCTTGTTGAGGACCGGGATGATCGAGAGGTTGTTGTCGAGCGCGAGGAAGACGTTCGCGAGGGTCTGCGCCTCGACGCCCTGGCTGGCGTCGACGACGAGCAGCGCGCCCTCGCACGCCTGGAGGCTGCGCGAGACCTCGTAGTTGAAGTCGACGTGCCCGGGCGTATCGATGAGGTGCAGCCGGTAGGTCTGCCCGTCCTTCGCGGTGTAATCGAGCCGCACGGTCTGGGCTTTGATCGTGATGCCCCGCTCGCGCTCGAGGTCCATCTTGTCGAGGAACTGCTCCTTCTGCTCGCGGGCGGTGAGCGCCCCGGTCGCGTCGAGGATGCGGTCGGCGAGCGTGGACTTGCCGTGGTCGATGTGGGCGATGATGGAGAAGTTGCGGATGAGCTTGGCGTCAACGGGCATGGCGAGCTTCAGGGCGCGGCGACCTGACCAGCGTTAGCGGCCGCGGCGCGCGGCCTCGACCGGGATGCGAAGGAGCGGACCCGAGGTCCGTGACCCTCCGAGAAACGAACCGCAGCACGTCGCGCTGCGAGCGCCGCGGGAAATGGTGGACCGCGGCGTGCCTGCTCCTAGCGCGACCCGCGCCCCGAAGCTATCCACCCGGACAGCGCGCCGCGTCCGGGCGCCCACCCTGCCCGGTCGCCTCCGGCCGCTTCCAGGGCCGAGGAGGCGGGCTTTCTGGCCGGGAGGGCGCGCCAGCCCGCGGTCCGGGTCATTTCTTCGGGATCGCGGGCGGGGGGACCGGCGTGCTCTCCAGGGACATCTGCCCTGGCAGCACGTGCTCGTAGTGCTTGAGGACCATGTCGATCCCTTCGCGGATGTAGACGGCGATCGGGACCTTGGTGCGTTCGTGCAGGATCTTCAGCCGCTCGGCCTGCTCGGGCGTGATGTAGATGGTCGTCGAGACTTTCTTCCGCGACATGTCACGCCCGGGAGGGTAAACCCGCCAGTCTCGATGGGTACGACTGACAAGACGTTACCCTAGATGCCGGTACGTATGTTGTCAATCGGAATGGCGCTGACGCTCGGCGAGGACCCGGGATCGAGCGCGCTGGCCGGCGGGTCGCCTCCTGTGGGCTTCTTGATGTGCGCACGGACGGCGGTCTAGACTGCCGCCGAAGCTGGTCCGCGTCGGGACGGCTCGCCCGGCGCGTCGAGCTCGTCCCGAAGGTCCCGGGCCCGCCGGAGGAATCTCTCGATGACGCGATTCCCGCTCACCTGGCCGTCGCCCAGGTGCTTGCTCGTGGCCCTGATGACCGCTGCCGTCGCCTCCTGCGCGTCCTCGACGCCGGAACCGAAGAGCGCGAAGAGCGCGACCGGCGAGCGGGACACGGCGATCGTCCACGAGCCCTGCGAGAAGGACTCCGCCGCTGCGCAGAAGGTCGATGTGAACGGCGACCGGACGCCCGACATCATCCACGTGAACAAGGATGGCCGGGAGGTCTGCCGGGTCGTCGACCTGAACCTGGACGGCTCGATCGACGCCTTCATCTACTACGACGGCCAGGGGCTCGAGCGCCGGCGCGAATCGGACTTCGACCGCGACGGGCGCGCCGACGAGATCGCGCACTACGAGCGCGGCGCCGTGGTGCTGAAGGAGCGCGAGACCAACTTCGACGACAAGCTCGACACCTGGGACTACTACGAGGGGCCGCGCCTCGCGCGCCGCGAGCGCGACTCCGATGGCGATGGAATCGTCGACCAGTGGTGGCAGTTCAACAACCCGAACGACCCGAAGTGCGCGGTCGTGGCGAGCGATCAGAACGCCGACGGCAAGCCCGATCCGAACAGCGTGGTGGATCTCTGCGCCGAGTCGTACGGCGCGCCGAAGGCGGCCGCTCCTCCGCCGGCCAGCGCGGCGCCCCCCGCGGGTGACGCCAGCGCCGCGCCGGGGCAGCCGGCGGCGGCCGGTGCGCCGGCGGGCGCGGCGGCCCCGGCCGGCGCGGCCCCGGCGGCGAGCGCCGCGCCCGCGGGCTCCGCCCCCTCCCCCGCCAACGCCGCGAGCCAGCCGGCCGACAAGAAGGGACCGTGACATGAGGAGACAAGCGCTCATCGCGCACGTCGCGCTCGGCCTGCTCGGCGCGGCGTGCGGCTCGGATCCGGGGTTCGAGGGCACGAAGGCGCCGAAGGTCGAGGCGGCGCGCAGGGCCGACGGCAGCATCGACGATCGCTCGATGTGCGACTGGAAGGGCCGGCAGGATCGCGAGGCGAGCGAGACCGCGGGGCCTGGCGCGATCCAGCCCAACGTGCGGCGCGTCTACCAGATCGTGGGCACCGGCGAGGATCGCCACCGGGCGCTCGTCTGCCGCGAGATCGACACCAACTTCGACGGGGTGAAGGACGTCGTCCGCAAGTACAACGACAAGGGCGAGAGCCTCCACGAGGAGTCCGACGCGAACTACGACGGCCGGATCGACACCTGGCTCACGTTCGCCAGCGGGCGGCTGGCCGAGGTGAGGATCGACTCCGATCGCGACGGCAACCCCGACGAGTGGAAGTACTACAGCGGCGGCAAGCTCGCGCGCATCAAGCGGGACACCAACCGCGACGGCAAGCCGGACGTGTGGGAGATCTACCGCATGGGCCGGCTCGAGCGGATGGGCGTGGACATCGACGCCGACGAGCGGGTCGATCGCTGGGACCACGACAACGAGGTGAAGCGCCGCGTCGAGGAAGACGAGCGCAAGAAGGAAGAGGAGGCCGCCGCGGCGGCCGCGAAGAAGGCCGCGGAGGATCAATCCGCCGCGGACAAGGCGAACGAGGCCGCGGGCGCCGGCGGGAGTGCGGAGCCCGCCAAGGACAAGAAATAGCGCGCGCCTCCTCCGGCCGGCCTGGAGGCCGACCCGCCCGCCTGGCCTCGCCTGCGGCGCGCGCGCCCCGTCGCTGCTGGGCCGCGGGCGCTCGCCGCCGCGGACCCGAGCGCGCCGGCGTCGATGCCGGGCTCGGGCGTGAGGAGCGCGCGGAACCAACGTTGGTCGACGCGGCGCGAGGGGCGTGCTTATCAGAGCCGCCCGCCGGCATCGCAGCGTCGGCGCAGGTCCCGAGCACACCATGGAAGAACGTCTGCAGAAGATCATCGCGCGGGCCGGCGTGGCCTCGCGCAGGTCGGCCGAGGAGCTCATCCTCGCCGGGCGGGTGCGCGTGAACGGCCGCGTCGTCACCGAGCTCGGCCTCAAGGCGGACCGGCAGAAGGACCGGATCGAGGTGGACGGCAAGCGCCTGGTCTCCGAGGCGCCGGTCTACGTGGCCCTGCACAAGCCGCGGAACGTCGTCTCGACCTTGCGCGATCCCGAGGGGCGCCCGACGGTCGCCGACTACGTGCGCGGCACGGGCGCGCGCCTCTACCCCGTGGGTCGGCTCGACTTCGCGACCAGCGGGATCCTGCTGATGACGAACGACGGCGACTTCGCCAACGGGCTGCTCCATCCGCGCGGCGGTGTGCCGAAGACGTACGTGCTCAAGGTCCAGGGCGTCATGAGCGAGGACGACCTCACGCCGTGGCGCGAGGGGATCCGCCTGGAGGACGGCGTCACGCTGCCGGCCGAGGCGCGGCTGCTCCGCCACGAGGGCGACAAGACGTGGCTCGAGGTGACCCTCCGCGAGGGCCGCAACCAGCAGATCCGGCGCATGGGCGAGGCGACCGGCTGGCCCGTGATGCGCCTGGCCCGGACGACGTTCGCGGGCGTGACCTCGGAAGGGCTGCGGCCGGGAGAGTGGCGCGCCCTGACGGTGGACGAGCTCCTCCACATCCGCGAGGCGTTCGGCGTGCCCAAGCGCATCCGTGGCGCGGTGATGGGCGCGTCGTCGGGGCCGGTCGACCATCGCCGCGCCGCCGGCCTGGCCCGGTCGGGCGCGAAGGCGTCGCCTCGAGGCGCGGCGGAGGCCGCCGGCCCGTCCGCGCGCAGCCGTGGGCCCGCGTCGCCCCGGGCTCGCGCGCATGCCGGCGCCGACGCCGCGAGCGCGCCCGGCTTCGCCCCGGGTGCGCCCAGGGCCCGCTCCAGGGCCGGCGCCGACGCCGCGGGCGCGCCCGGCTTCGGCCCGGCCGCGCCCAGGGCCCGCTCGAGGGCCACCGTCGGCTCGCCGGAAGCGCCCGGCGCCGGCCCGGCCGCGCCGAGGCCTCGCTCGAGGGCCACCGTCGGCTCGCCGGCGGCGCCCGGCGCCGGCCCGGCTAGATCTGCGCGAAACGCCCGCTCCGAAACGACGCCTCGAGCAGCTGAGACACGCGCGCCTCGAGCTCGCGGGCGCGGGCGTCGTTGATGCCGGCGAGCGCCTGCTTGATCTCGCCGAGCGCCTTCAGCTGACTGAACAGCTGCACATCGCCGAGCGCGGCGCCCCCCGTGAGGATCTGCCGGATGCGGTCGATCTCCGCGGCGAGCGCCTCCACCCCGACGCCGAGCGCGCCGACGCGGCGGCGATCCGGGTGCTCGCGGAAGAACGCCTCCAGCACCGGCTGCACGATGCCCTCGAGGATCGCCGCCTGATCCTGGTTGTTCCAGATGTGCTTGAGCACGAAGAAATCGCTCGCGTCCGTGGTCTGACGGCCGTCGAGGTAGGCGCTCGCGGCGAACAGCTTGAGCATCTTCACGACGCGGCGGTCCGAGAGCGATATCCCCTCGGCGCGGATCTGGAACACCAGCCCCTTGTAGGCCGACAGGAACGCGTCGCCGAAGTTCATCCGCGCGCCGAACCCCCGGCCGAGCTCGGCGAGCTCGCGCGCGGCGACGAGCGGGCGGAGCGGCTCGCCGGCCATGTGCCGGATCTCCTGCTGGATGCCGCGCTGGAGCAGCTCGCTGAAGTGGTAGGCGTCGAGGTTGTCGGACTGCACGCGCAGGAGGAAGCGGTCGAAGATCGCCGTCAGCGTCTCGTCGCCCGGCACCTCGTTCGAGGCCGCGAACACGCTGATGAGCGGGCAGCGGATCACCTGGCCGCCGCTCGAGAACTTGCGCTCGTTCAGCAGCGTGAGCAGCGCGTTCAGGATCGCGCTGTTCGACTTGAAGACCTCGTCGAGGAAGACGATCTCGGCCTCGGGGAGCATCCCCGACGTGTTCCGGCGGTAGACGCCCTCGCGGAAAGCGCCGATGTCGACGGGGCCGAAGATCTCGTTCGGCTCGGTGAAGCGCGTGAGCAGGTACTCGAAGTACTGGGCCTGCATCAGCTCGGCGAGCGTGCGGATGAGCGCGCTCTTCGCGGTCCCGGGCGGGCCGAGGAGCACGCAGTGCTCCCCCGCGACGACCGCGATCATGAGCAGGCGGATGATCTCGTCCTTGCCCAGGAACTGCCGCTCGAGGCTGTGGGCAAGGAGGCGCAGGCGCTCGTGGAGCGGAGCGGACATGAGGCGACTCCTCGTATCACAGGCCCGCCGCCCGGCGCATCGATCGACGTATCGATCGGCGTAACGATCAGCGCTTCGAGCCCCGTCGCGCCCCGCGCTTTCCCCCCGGCGCCCGCGCGCCGGGCCGTGGAACAAAACACAGAGGCCGGTGGGTCACACCGGCCTCGCTGGTCTGCTCGCTGTCGCAGAGCCTATGTCGTGGAGCGGGAGACGGGATTTGAACCCGCGACGTCAACCTTGGCAAGGTTGCACTCTACCACTGAGTTACTCCCGCAGATGTCAACCACCCAATTCAGAAATTCATTTTCGGGCAACCGACTGAACTTCTGAAAGCGCTTGTCAGAGATTTCCTGATTCGCGCCGGGTCATCACCGGAGGGTGCCTCCGTCGATGCGTGGCGGATGAGTACCAATCGGCGTGACCAGAGTCAAGCTCTGAAGAACAAAACCTTAAAACTTCCGTCGCCGGCAGGTTGCACGGCCGCTCTGGTCGAGTATTGTGTGGCCATTGCGAGCGAGGGGGCTCGCCAAGCAGCACCGCGCAAGGTGCCGCTCACAAAAGCCTTCGCGTTCGCGGCGGCACCGTGTGGCGCGCTCTTACATCATAAGGGTGCCCGCCGCTCGGCGCGCTCTTGGTTGGCCTGGGTCGACCAGGCAGGTCCTTTGGACTTGGGGGGAGCATGAACGAACAGACTGCTTTGCGAGTGGACGTTGCGGAGACGGCGGCGCCGGTCCTTCAGAAGGAGTACCGGTCCGGAGTCCACGCCAAGCGACAGGATGACGACGGCGGGTGGGGGCTCGTCCTGATCGGGCTCGATGGTCCGCCTCGGATCGTGAGCCTCATGGACGGCGCCGTGATCGGCAGCGCCGCGCGCGACGGGCGCATCGAGGGGAACGGGGTCGCGCCGGAGCACGCCAAGATCAGCGTCCGCTCGGACGGTTGTTACATCGAAGACATGGACACCCACGACGGCACGTGGGTGAACGGCGTCCGCGCCCGCCGCATCGGCGTGATGCACGGCGACGTGGTGCGGCTCGGCCAGCAGCTCGCCGTCTTCGTCGAGCGGCACCTCGCGCTGTACGACGGCGCGCCGTCGCGCCTCGGGCCGCTCGTGTTCGGCTCGAAGCAGCGCAAGGACTGGATCGATCCGGTGATGAAGCTCGTGCAGTCGGGCTCCAGCGTCTGCATCGAGGGCGCGCCCGGGGTCGGCAAGCGCACGCTCGCCCGCCTCGCCGCCGCGGTGCGCGAGGGCCTGGGCGAGACCCTCGTCGTCGACGGCGGCGCCGAGACCAAGCCGGTCATCCCGCCGGGCGCGCGGCCGGTGACCTGGCTCGTCCTCGACGCCGATCGCCTGCCGCGGCCGCAGCAGCTGGAGATCGCGCACTCGGTCGGCCGCTCGAACGGCGTCAGCATCATCGCGACGACCGGGCAGCCCCTCGATCGGGCGGCCGGCGACGGGCGCGTGGCGCCGTGGTTCGCGTCGCTCTTCTCCGGCAAGCGGATCACGATCCCGACGCTCGAGATGCGGCGCGAGGACGTGCCGCTCATCGTGCGCGACATCGCGGAGCGCAACGCGATCGGCCTCGATCGCTTCACCCCGCAGCTCCTGGAGGCGCTCGTCCGCGCCGGCTGGCCGGGCGGCGTGCCGCAGCTCGAGAACGCCATCGTGACCGCGGCGCAGGCCTCGCCGGATGGCCCGCTCTCCGTCACGCCGATCGCGGGCTCGCTCGCGCGCGGCCCGCGCGTGAAGCCGAACCTCCCGCCGGCGACGGATCCGTCGCTCGCGCGCGCCCGCCTCGAGGACGCGCTCGCCCGCGCCAACGGCTCCGTCGCGTCGGCGGCGCGGGCCCTCGGCATGTCGCGGCAGGCGATCTACCGCGAGGCCGACCGGCTCGGCCTCGACATCGCGCGCCGCAGGGTCCCGCGCGGCTGAGCCGACCGCCGTACGCCAGGGAGCCTCGCGGCGCGAAAGCGCGGGGCTCCCGGCGCGCCCCACGGCGACGCGCAGCGCGCCTCGCCCCACGGCGACGCGCAGCGCGGCGGACGAGCGCGCTTCGCCCCATGACGGCGCGCGACGCGCCGAGCGAACGCGCACCTTCAGCCGTAGAACCCGAGCGACGTGTGGCTGACGATCGATCCCTCCTCGGGGTCGACGCACTGCTCGTAGTTCAGCAGCTCTCCGCGCGATGACGGCGGGAGGGCGCGGAGCAGCGTGTAGATGGGGCCGAGGCCGCAGACGCGGCGGGTGCCGAGGTCCTGGGCGACATCGGCGAAGAAGCCCGGCGGATCGACCGACGTCGCGCGCTCGATCGACGCGAGATCGCGATCGCGCAGCGCCGTCCGCTGGCGCTCGTCGAGCGGCGCGGGGTCGCCGAAGCGCGGACCGACGTGGGCGAGGTCCGCCCCGGCGATCACGAGCACGCGGCCGGGGCGCCTCGCCAGCGCGCCGCGGAGCGCGGTCAGGAACGACTCGGCGCCGTCGTCCTGCGCGGGGTCGCGGCGCCGCGCCTGGCTCTCCGAGAGACCGCAGAGGATGGGCACGATCGACGCCGCGCGGTCGCCGAGGAGGTGCCGCACGAACACGGCCTGGAACTCGATCGAGTGCTCGTTCTTGTGCAGGTACTGATCCTCGTGCACGTCGAAGCGGCTCGCCGCCGCGAGCTCCGCGATCATCGCGCGATCCGGCTCGAGCGGGCCGAGCGGCGTCGCGAACGTCTTCTCGCAGACGGCGTAGGGTCGACGCATCGGCGCGTGCGACGTCCCGAGCAGAACGAAGGTGTCGACCTTCTCCAGCCCCGGCGCCGCCAGCGCCTGCTCGAGCGCGGCGTAGGCGTGCCCGTAGCCCGCCGCGGCGCGCCAGAGGTCCATGTGCGGCGCGCAGAGCCCGACCATGCGCTTCGTCGCGCCCTGGGCCGCGCCGCGCGCCGCTGCGCCCTGCGGCCGCGCGACGCCGAGGCACTGGCGCTCGATGAACTCGGCGAGCTTCAGCCGATCGCCGTGGTACGCGCCGCCCGCGTGAGCGGCCGTCCGGATCGGCGCCGCGTCGAACGACCGCACGACGCTCCGCCGGCGCGCGTGGAACCGCGGGCTGTCCAGCATCCACGCGTCCTCCAGCTCGTCGGCCAGCTGCGCAACGTAGGCGGCGTCGACGCGCTGGCCGGTCGACCGGGAGGCGTCGCGCGCGATCTCGTCGATCGATCGCCGCCCGTCGAAGCGCGCGAGCACCGCGGAGCTCCCGGCGGGCACGACGACGGCGGACGGCGCGATGCCCTCGGTGTCGCGCAGCATCAGCGCGCGGCCGTGGCGCTCATCCTGGATGACGACGACCTCCAGAGCTCGAAGCTTCGGGCGCAGAGATGACATCGTTCGCGAGGATAGCGCGTGCGCGCTCGCCGCCCAGCGCGCGAAGCTCGCGCGCCCCGCCGCGGCAGCGGCGGCGCCCGCCGGCGCAGGGCGGCCCGCCTCCGGGAAGGCCGCGCTGGTGCCGCGCGTCAGCGCTCCCGGCGCGCTCGCGGATTGCCGCTTCGCGGCGGCGCCGCGCGGCACTAGGCTCGCGCCTCGGGATCCGCCGCTCCGATCGATCCTGCCTCGCGCCGGCCGCCGCCGCGCGCGCGGACGCACGGGAGCCCGCCCTGACGAATGCGCCGCACCACGACCCCTGAGCCGCACGCCCGTGAAGCCGATCTGCTCGCCGAGCTGTCGGCCGTGTACCGCGAGGCGGAGGAGGTCTTCCATGGCTGGACCTGCCAGGCCTCCACCGAGTGCTGCCGGTTCGGCATCACGGGCCGCGAGCCGTACGTGACGTCCGTCGAGCTCGCCGCCGTCCGGCGCGCGATCGCGGCCCTGGGCGGCCCCCGGGCGCTCCAGGGCGTCGTGCGAGCAGGCGGGGCGGGAGCGCCCGAGCCGACGGCGTCCGCCGGCGAGCCGGGCCGGCGGCGCGCGCTGCCGCAGGCCGCCGAGCGGCGGTGCCCGCTGCTCACCGACGCCGGCCGCTGCGCGATCTACGCCGCGAGGCCGCTCGGGTGCCGCACGTTCTTCTGCGACCGCGCCGCCGCCGGCGCGCCGGTGCGCCACAACGACGTGACCCGGCTCGTGCGCAAGGTGCAGGAGATCGCGGCGCGGCACGAGCCGGGCGGCGACCTCGGCCGCCCCCTCACCCGCGCGCTCCCGGACGCCGGCCCGGGCACCGCAGGCGGTCCGCCCAGGGCGAGCGGCGGGGCGCGCGCTCGCCGCGGCCGATGACGCGCCGGCTCAGGTCCGCTCGACCGCCATCACGCCCGGGATCCGCTGCAGGCGCCGGATGACGCTCTTCAGCTGCGCGAGATCGGAGCAGAGGAAGGTGAACGTGTTCATCGCCCGGCCGTCGTCGCCCGCCCGGCACGTCGCCTCGCTGATGTTGATGCCCTGCTCGTGGAACGTGTGGCCGACCGTCGCGAGGATGCCCGGCCGGTTCGCCGTCATCACCTTGATCTGCACCGGGCGGTTGATCTTCGCGCGCGAGTCCCACGAGATCTCCACGCGGCGCTCGGGGTCCGTGTCGAACGCCTTGGCGCAGTTGCGGCGGTGGACCGTGATGCCGCGGCCGCGCGTGATGAACCCGACGATCTCGTCGCCGGGGAGCGGGTTGCAGCACTTCGTGTAGCGGACGAGGACATCGTCGATGCCGTTCAGGAGGATGCCGGGGCTGTCGCGCCCCGTGACCTTGCGGACGAGCGACTCGATGCGCCCTTCCTTGATCGACTCGGGCGGCGTCGTCGGGGTGCCCTTGTCGTTCTCCTTGGGGGTGGGCGCGAGGAACTCGCACACCGCGCGGACGCTCACCTTGCCGTAGCCGACCGCGATGAACAGCTCGTCGGCCGAGGAGACGCCGAACTTGTCCATGACCTTGCGCAGCTCGGCCTCGTTCTTGGTGAGGCGGCTCAGGCTCATGGTCCGCTGGTGCATCTCCTTCTCGAGGAGCTCGCGGCCGAGCTTGAGCGACTTCTCGCGCTGCTCCGCGCGCAGGTAGTTGCGGATCTTGGAGCGCGCGCGGCTCGTCGACACGTAATCGAGCCAGTCCTTCGACGGGTGCTGGCTCGGGTTGGTCATCACCTCGACGACGTCGCCGTTCCGGAGCTTCGAGCGGAGCGGGACGATGGCGCCGTTGACCCGCGCCCCCGAGCAGTGCTCGCCGACCTTCGTGTGGATCGCGTAGGCGAAGTCGATCGGCGTCGAGCCGCGGGGGAAGACGCGCACGTCCCCCTTCGGCGTGAAGACGTACACCTCGTCCTGGAACAGGTCGACCTTGACGCTCTCCAGGAACTCGGCCGGATCCTTGAGCTCCTTCTGGAACTCCATCAGCTGGCGGAGCCAGCCGAACCGCGCGGCGTCCTTCGGGTCGATGCCGCCGGAGTTGTTCTCCTTGTACTTCCAGTGCGCCGCGATGCCCTGCTCCGCCACGCGGTGCATCTCGTGGGTGCGGATCTGGATCTCGATCCGCTCGCGCCCGGGCCCGATGACCGTCGTGTGCAGCGACTGGTACATGTTCGGCTTGGGCAGCGCGACGTAATCCTTGAAGCGGCCCGGGACCGGGGTCCACTGCGAGTGGATGACGCCGAGCGTCGCGTAGCAGTCGGCGACCGACTCGACGAGCACGCGGAACGCGATGACGTCGTAGACCTGGTCGAAGTCGCACTGCTGCGCCTGCATCTTGCGCCAGATCGAGTAGAGGTGCTTCGCGCGGCCGGTGACGTCGACCGCGAAGCCCTGCTCCGCGAGCTTGCCCGCGAGCACCTTCGAGACCTCGTGGATGTACCTGTCGCGCTCCTTCGCGGTCGTCTTGACCTTCTGCGAGAGGTCCGACCACGCCTCCGGCTCGATGTACCGGAACGACAGGTCCTCGAGCTCGCTCTTGAAGCGCGCGATGCCGAGGCGGTTCGCGAGCGGGGCGTAGATCTCCATCGTCTCCCGGGCGATCCGGTCCTGCGCCTCGGGCTTCATGAACTCCAGCGTCCGCATGTTGTCGAGGCGGTCGCACAGCTTCACGAGGAGCACGCGGATGTCGCGCGCCATCGCCACCAGCATCTTGCGGAAGTTCTCGGCTTGCCGATCCTCCTTGGAGGCGAAGTTGATCTTCGAGAGCTTCGTCACGCCGTCGACGAGGAACGCCACCTCCTGGCCGAAGGTGTCCTCGATGTCGGTGGTCGTCGCGAGGGTGTCCTCGACGACGTCGTGCAAGAGCCCGGCGCAGACGCTCGCCGTGTCCAGCTTGAGCTCGGTGATGATCGCGGCGACGCTCGCCGGGTGGGAGAAATACGGGTCGCCGCTCTTGCGGGTCTGCCCCCTGTGAGCGTCAGAGCTGTAGGCGTAAGCCCGGGCGATGAGATCGACGTCTGCAGCCGGCTGGTAGGTCCGAACGCGATCGACAAGCTCCGTCAACGTCAGCATGAAGAGTTCGGCGGGCGCAATGCGCCCTCTCCCTCTGGCACGCTAACACCGCGATCTAGGCCCCGCAATTGTGTCACCATGCGCGTCTCCGGCGCGGGCCGCGCGCCGCCGATGCATTGCTCATTTCCCGCAGCGGCCGCCCAGCCGCGTCCGTCGCCTCGGTTACGTCAGTTGCGTCAGCTACGTCGATTGCGCCGGTCGTCTCGGCCGAGCCGGTCGCGTCGGTCGCGCCCGTCGCATCCGTCGCATCCGCTGCCTCCTATGTTCATGGATTCCATGGAGCCGATCACCGCCTACGTCCACTTCCCCTGGTGCCTCAAGAAGTGTCCCTACTGCGACTTCGTCTCTTTCGCGAAGGCGCGGGACGCGATCGACCACCGCGGCTATGCCGACGCCGTGCTCGCCGAGCTCCGGAGGCGGGCGGATGCGCTGGGCGAGCGCGAGCTCCGGAGCGTGTTCTTCGGCGGCGGGACGCCGTCCCTGTGGGAGCCGGAGGAGATGGGCAGGGTGCTGTCCGCCATCACCGCGGCCGCCGGCCGGCTCTCGCCCGACCTCGAGGTGACCGTCGAGTGCAACCCGACCTCCCTCGACGAGCAGCGGGCCCGAGCGTTCCGAGCGATCGGGGTCAACCGTCTGAGCGTCGGCGTTCAGGGGCTCGACGTGGAGCGGCTCCGGTTCCTCGGCCGCCTGCACGACCCCGACGGCGGGCTCGGCGCACTGGCGGCAGCGCTCCGGTCCGGGATGCCGCGCGTGAGCGGCGATCTCATCTACGGCGTCGCGGTGGGGACGGCCGAGGAAGCGCGGGAGCAGCGCCCGGAGCACGCCGCCGCCGAGGCGCGCGCCGTGGCCTCGACCGGCGTGACCCACATCTCGGCGTACAGCCTCACGGTCGAGCCGGGCACCTCGTTCGGAGAGCTGGCGCGGCGCGGGCGCCTGCCGCTCGCCGGAGACGACGGGGTCGCGGACACGTTCTTCGCGATCGACGAGGCGCTCGAGGCCGAGGGGCTCGCCCACTACGAGGTCTCGAATTACGCGAAGCCCGGCCACGAGGCGCGCCACAACCTCGGCTACTGGAAAGGCGTCGATTACGTCGGGCTCGGGTGCGCCGCCTACGGGACCGTATCGCGCCCGGATCCGCGCTGGGGCCTGGGCTCGGCCGGCGCGGAGGACGGCGGCGAGGCGTTCGCGATCCGCTACCGGAACCTCGTGAGCCCGGATCGGTACATGGCCGCCATGGCCGAGGGCGGCGGGCCGGTCCCGATGGAGAGCCACGAGCGGCTCGACCCGGGGACGCGCCTGTCCGAGCGGATCATGCTCGGGCTCCGGCTGCGCGAGGGGCTCGATCTCGAGGCGGCGGCGGCGGCGCTCGGGGTGCCGGCGTGGACGCCCGCGCGACGGCGGGCCGCGGAGCGGCTCGAGCGCGCCGGCCGCCTGAAGCTCGACGGCGGGCGGCTCAGCGTCCCGCGGGCCGCCTGGGTCTTCGCCGACGGCATCGCGGCCGACCTGTTCTGACGCCGCGGCGCGCTCGCGGGCGCCGGCGCGGCGCGCTCGCGGGCGCCGGCGCGGCGCGCTCGCGGGCGCGCTCGCGGGCGCCGGCGCGGCGCGCTCGCGGGCGCGCTCGCGGTGGACGTCGGGCGCAGGCCGCGCTCCGATGCCCGTCCATGAGCCCCTTGCCGACGATCGAGGACATCCGCCGCGCCGCCGCGCGCCTCGCGCCGCACGCCCACGTGACCCCCGTCATGACCAGCCGGACGATCGACGGCATGGCGGGCGCGCGCGTCTTCTTCAAGTGCGAGAACCTGCAGCGGGTCGGCGCGTTCAAGTTCCGCGGCGCGTGCAACGCGGTCCTGGCCCTCTCGGACGAGGACGCGCGCCGCGGCGTCGCCACCCACTCCTCGGGCAACCACGCCGCCGCGCTCGCGCTCGCCGCCCGCATCCGCGGCGTCCCCGCGCACATCGTCATGCCCGAGAGCGCGCCCGCCGTGAAGCGCGCCGCCGTGGAGGGCTACGGCGCCCGGATCGTGACCTGCGCCCCGACGCTCCGGGCACGCGAGGAGACGCTCGCCCGCGTGCTGTCCGAGACGGGCGCCATCCTGGTTCACCCGTACAACGACGCGCACGTCATCGCCGGCCAGGGCACGGCCGCGCTGGAGCTCGCGAGCCAGGTGGAGGACCTCGACGCCGTGGTCGCGCCCGTCGGCGGCGGCGGGCTGCTCTCGGGCACCGCCGTCGCGACCAGCGCGCTGTCGCGCGCGCGCACGGTCGGCGCCGAGCCCCGGGCGGCCGACGACGCGGCCCGATCGCTGCGCGAGGGGAAGATCCTCCCCTCGAACGACCCGATCACGATCGCGGACGGCCTCCGCACCTCGCTCGGCGAGCTCACCTTCGCGGTCCTGCGCGAGCGCGGGGTCGAGATCGTCACCGTGGGCGAGGAGGACATCGTCAAGGCGATGCGCGTCGTCTGGGAGCGGATGAAGATCCTCATCGAGCCGAGCTCGGCGGTCCCGGTGGCGGCCGTCCTGCTGCGCAAGGTTCAGGGAGCGCGGATCGGCGTCATCCTGAGCGGGGGAAACGTCGACCTGAGCAAGCTCCCGTTCGCCTGAGCCCGGGCGCGGGCGCGCCAGCGCTGCGCGACCTCCCTCGGCTCCCCTCAGCCGTCGCGCCGGTCCTGCCCGAGGCGCAAGGCGGCGCGCACGGCGCTCGGCCCCGGACCGGGCGGCGCCGCCGCCACCGTTCGCCCGTCGGCGTCGAGGATGCGCGAGCCGCCCTGGCCGTCCAGCGCGGGGCGGGACGGCCCCCAGTTCGCGTTCACGATCGCCACGCGATGGCGCCGCGCGAGCGCGGGCAGGAGCTCGGCGCGCGCGTCGCCCTCCCCGGGCGGATCGACCCAGGCCGTCGGGAAGAGCAGCAGATCCGCCGCGTCGAGCGCCTCGCCCGCGTCCTCGGAGAGGAAGTGGACGTCGAAGCAGATCGCGACCGTCACCTTCACGCCGAGCAGATCGAGGACCGGGGTCCCGAGATCGCCAGGCGCCGCCCAGCGCTCCGGGAACCAGGGGTGGCGCTTGCGGTAGTGGCCGACGCGCCGCCCCTCGCGGTCGAAGACGAGCAGGGTGTTGTAGAAGCGGCCTCGGCCCTCCTCGACGAGCGGGCCCGCCAGCGCGATGCCGTGCTTGCGCGCGAGCTCGGAGAGCCGCCGCGCGGACTCGCCGTCGAGCGGCTCCGCGAAGCGGCGCAGATCGCTGTCGCCCCGCGGCGAGACGTAGCCCGTGACGATCAGCTCGGGCAAGAGCGCGAGATCGGCCCCGGCCAGCGCGGGCGCGCCGAGGAGGCGATCGATCTCGGCGAGCGAGCCCCGGAGGTCGCCGAAGCGCTGCGGCAGCTCGAGCGCGACAACGTCGAGGGAGCGAGCGCTCACCGCCGTCGCCCGGCGCGCCCGCGCCGCGACAGGGAGGCCGGCGGCGCTCCCGGCATGTCGACCTGCGCGGCGCGCCGGAGGGTCATGGGGCGCGCTCGGCTCAGCGGAGGTTCTTCGTCGCCTGGAGCTGGTGCAGGCTCACCGCGAGGTCGACCTGACGGCGCAGATCCGAGGCGATCCACGGCTTCGTGATGATCCGGAAGCTCGCGCTCTCCCGGGAGATCTTCTGGATCTGCTCCACGTCGGTCGGCGCGCAGAGGAGCACCGGGACGTAGCTCAGCCCCTGCCGGCGCAGCTCGCGCAGCAGCGCGAGCCCGCTGAAATGAGGCATCCGGTAGTCCGCGACGACCACGGAGGGCGGCTCCTTCACCGCCGCCGCGAGCGCGCGGCGCGGATCGCCGAAGGTGCGAACCTGGTACCCGGAGCGGAGCGCCCGGTCCATGAGGTCCAGGTTGCTCTCCTCGTCGTCGACGGCGTAGAGGAGCGTTCCTTGGCCCCGGCCACTCGAGGGTGGCGGCATGCTGCCAGAATGCGGGGCATTGCCCATCAAGCGCGAGGGTATCAGACCTCGTCCTCCCGCACCACGCGCTCAAGCCGAAGTAATCTCGGTTGCCTGACTCACGCTCAGCGCCGGACCGCGAAGCGCGCTGCGCCGCGGGGCCGCAGGGGTGGGCGCCGCGGAGGAGTGGGCCAGGTCCCCACCTCGCGGCCGTCCACGAGCGCGCCGGCCTCGGGTCGCGCGAGCGATCAACCTGGGCTGTCAGCGGCGTTCACGATCCCCTCCGGCGGCGTTCGGCTGTAAGAGATCAAGAGATGTCCGCTCGCGATGGGTTGCTCGAGGTCGGCGCGCTCGTGGACGGCCGGTATCAGGTGCTCGGCCACCTCGGCAGCGGTGGTCATAGCGTCGTTTACGAGGCGCGCCAGATCGTGACGACCCAGCGCGTGGCCCTCAAGCTGCTGCGGCCCGAGGCGCTGCGGCGCTCGCGCGAGTCCGGCTCGCAGGAGGCGCGCTTCGAGCGGGAGATGCAGGTCATCGCCCAGCTGAGCCACCCGAACGTCGTCCGGCTCCTCGACGCCGGGCGCCTGCCCGAAGGCGAGCTCTACCTGGCCCTGGAGTACGTCGACGGCGAGACGCTGAGCGCGCGCTGCCAGCGCACGCGGGGGATCGAGCCGAACGAGGCGAAGCGGCTGATGCTCCAGGTGCTCGACGCCATCGGCTTCGCCCACGAGCGCGGCGTCATCCACCGCGACCTCAAGCCGCACAACATCATGGTCGCCGGCTCCGGCAAGCGGACGCACGTCAAGGTGCTCGACTTCGGCATCGCCGCGCTGATCGGCGAGGCCCGCGCCGCCGACTACCGCGCGCTCACGCCCACCGGCGAGTTCAACGGGACCCCGGCCTACATGGCCCCGGAGCAGCTCGTGCAGTCCACCCCGACCACAGCGGCGGACATCTACGCATGGGGGCTCACCTTCCTCGAGTGCCTGATCGGCGCGCCGGTGATGCACGAGGCGACGGTCGCCGAGGTCATTTTCCGCCAGCTGAGCCCCGAGCCGGTGCCCATCCCCCGCGCCCTCCGCGGCCACCAGCTCGGCGCGCTGCTCGCGCAGGCGACCGCCAAGTCGCCGGCGCACCGCTTCCGGTCCGCCCGCGATGCCTACGAGCTGCTCGAGGTCTGCGACGTGTCGGCGATCCCGTGGCCGCTGCCTCGCGACGACGAGCGCGGCGGCTCGCCGGGGCAGCGGGGCATCGCGACGCGCGCGGTGCACCACGCCGCGGCGGACCAGGAGACGCAGCTCGTGCCCTCCGAGCCCGGGCCGCCGCCGAGCACGCAGCGCAGATCGCCCGAGCAGCAGCGGCAGGACGAGCGGCTCGGCGCAGCGCCGACGCTCGCCATCCCGGGCCGCGGCCTCGCGCCCGCCGAGCCGCCGGCGAGGCCGATCCGCAACGCGTCGATCCAGCTCGGCGCCGCCGCCACCCCGGAGACGCCGCTGGCCCCGAAGCTCCCCTCCTTCTTCCCGAGCGCCGCGCCCGGGACGCGGCCGGTGACCGCCACCGGCCGCGGCGAGCGCCGACAGCTCACCGTGCTGGTCTGCGGGCTCGCCGGCGCCGAGCGCATCGCCGACACGGTCGACAGCGAGGCGTTCCACGAGCTCGTGCAGATGTTCCAGGCCGCGTGCGCCCAGGTGATCCGGGCGCAGGAGGGGGTGTTCCTCCGCTCGCCCGGCGAGGAGACGATCGCCTACTTCGGCCACCCCGTGGCCAAGGAGGACGACGCCCTCCGCGCGGTGCAGGCGGCGCTCGATCTGGTCGAGCACATGTCCCGCCTGAACGCGCAGGGGATCGTGTCCGTGCCCCTGTCGGTGCAGGTCGGCGTGCACACCGGGATCGTCGTCGTGGCCGACAGCGACGCCGTGCCCTCGCTCGCCGGTCCGACCCTGAACGCCGCGTCGCAGCTGAAGGCCCACGCCGAGCCGGGCACGGTGCTCGTCAGCCGCGCCACGCAGAAGCTCATCGAGGGCTACTACTACGTGGACGCGCTCGGCGAGATCAGCCCGAAGGGCGCGCGCCAGCCGATCGAGATCTTCGCGGTGCAGGGGCGCACGACCGCGCGGGACCGGCTCGACGCGAGGATGCACCAGGGGCTCACGCCGCTCGTCGGGCGGGACAGCGAGCTCGACGAGCTCGCGACCCGGTGGTCGCGGGCCTCGGGCGGCGCCGGGCAGGTCGTGCTGGTGACGGGCGAGGCCGGCATCGGCAAGTCGCGGAGCGTGCGCGCCTTCCGCGACCGGCTGGCCGGGACGCCGCACCTCTGGCTCGAGGCGCGCTGCTCGCCGCAGCTCCAGAACAGCGCGTTCTATCCGGTGATCGAGCTGCTCAACGCGCTCATCGCGGGCGACCGCGACCGCGCGAGCACGCTGAGCGGCTCGGCCGCGGCGCCGAGCGAGCGCGGGGCGCCCTCGGACAGGGGCGCAGACCGGCTCGACCGGCTGGAGCAGCTGCTCGCCGAGGCGGAGGCGGGGCCGCTCGCCGTGCCGCTGCTCGCCGCGCTCTTGTCGATCCCGACCGAGGGCCGCCACCCGGCGCCGGCGCTCACCCCGCAGCGCCAGCGGCAGGAGACCATCGCCTCGCTCCTCCAGCTCTTCCTCGGGCTCGCCGATCGGCAGCCGCTCGTGCTCACGGCCGAGGACCTGCACTGGGCCGATCCGTCGACCCTGGAGCTGCTCGGCCGGCTGATCGACGAGGGGCGGCCGTCGCCGCTGCTGCTGCTCCTGACCGCGCGCCCCACGTTCACGCCGCCGTGGCCGCTGCGATCGCACTTCACCCAGATCTACCTCGCGCCGCTCAGCGCCGACCGGATGCGGGCGCTCATCCAGCAGCTGGCCGGCGCGTACGCGTCGAGCGGGCCGTCGGCCATCCAGGCCCCGCTGCCCGACGAGGTGATCCGGACGCTGGCCGAGCGCAGCGACGGCGTCCCGCTGTTCGCCGAGGAGCTCACGCGCATGGTCCTCGAGGCGGCCGCCGCCAAGGCGGCCGCTGGGGAGCCGGCCGGCTCGCCGAGCGCGCCGAGCGGGTGGATAAGCGCGCTCGAGACCCCGGTCACCCTCCAGCACTCGCTGATGTCGCGCCTCGACCGCCTCGGCCCGGCGAAGGAGGTCGCGCAGCTCGGCGCGGTGTTCGGCCGCACGTTCGGCTACGAGGCGCTCGAGCTCTGCGCGGGCGGCGGCGCGGGCGGCGAGCCGCTCCTCATGGCGTCGAGCCCCGCGGCGCTGCGCGAGGCGCTCGCGCAGCTCGTCGACGCCGAGCTGCTCTTCCAGCGGGGGCGCCCCCCGCGCGCGACGTACACGTTCAAGCACGCGCTGGTGCAGGACGCGGCCTACCAGTCGCTGCTGCGCAGCACCCGGCAGGTGTACCACGCGCGCATCGCCGCCGTGCTCGCCGAGCGCTTCCCCGAGACGCCGCCCGAGCTGCTCGCGCACCACTACACCGAGGCCGCGCTGATCGGCCCCGCCGTCGCGGCCTGGCAGCGCGCCGGGGAGGCCTCGCTCATCTCGTCCGCGCACGCCGAGGCGAAGAGCCACCTCCGCCGCGGGCTCGAGCTCCTCAAGCAGCTGCCGGAGACGAAGGAGAGGGCGCGCGACGAGATCACCCTGCAGACGACGCTCGGCGTCCCGCTGATGATCACGCGCGGCTACGCCGCCCCGGAGGTCGAGGCGGCGTACGCGCGCGCGCACGCGCTCTGCCGCGAGGCGGGCTCCTCGCCGCAGCTCTTCCCCGCGCTGTGGGGGCTCTGGATCTTCTTCCACGTCCGCGGGGACTACGCGCTCGCTGAGCAGCACGGAGAGCAGCTGCTCGCGCTCGCCGAGAGCACGGGCGACCCGGCGATCTCGCTCGGCGCGCACCAGGCGCTCGGCGCGACGCGCTTCCTCCGGGGGCGCCTCGGCGAGGCGCGCGAGCACTTCAACCAGGTGCTGTCGATCTACGACCCCGCGCGTCACCTGCCGCTCGCCTTCCTCTTCGGCCACGACGCCGCGGCGTTCTCGCTGTCGCACCTCGCCTGGATCGCGCTCCACCTCGGCGAGCCGGAGCGGGGCAAGGCCTCGATCGACGAGGCGATCGCGCTGTGCGAGGAGCTGAACCAGCCCGTGAGCCGGGGCTTCGTCGAGCACTTCGCGGCGGTCCTGTGCTGCCTGGTCGGCGACGTCGCCGGCGCCGAGGCGCACGCGAGCGTGCTCGGCAAGCTCGCCGAGGAGGTGGGCATGCCCCACTGGGCGGCGCTCAGCCAGATCGATCTCGGCTGGGCGTCAGCCGCGCGCGCGGCGCAGGGGCCGGCCGGCGCGGAGGCGCGCGCGCGCTACGCCGAGGGCGCCGCGCGCATCCGCGGGGGCCTGACGATGCTGACGGGCGTCGGCAGCCGCGTGTCGCTGACCTACTGGCGAGCGGCGCTCATCGACGCGGAGCTCGGCGCCGGCAACGTCGACGAGGCCAGCGCCCTGCTCGACGACACGCTCTCCTTCGTCGAGAAGAGCGACGAGCGCTACTTCGAGGCGGAGCTCTGGCGGCTCGAGGGCGAGATCGCGCTCGCGCGCGGCGCGCCGACCGCCGCGGAGGCGCGGGCGCGCGCGGAGGCCGCCTTCCGGAAGGGGCGCGAGATCGCCGAGCGGCAGGGCGCGCTCGGCCTCTTGACGCAGATCTTCGATCGCCGCGGGGCGCGGGCCGACGCGGGGGACGCGCAGCGAGAGCGGTGAGGGGCGGCGCGCGCGGCGCGGCGCCGGGGGCGGAGAGCCGACAGGGGCGCGCCGGCGCGGGGCGCTAGAGATCGCCGTGGATCGGCGACGGCACCCGCCACGCGAGGATCTCGGCGTGCTGCTCGCAGTTGAAGGGCCGCTCGAGGAGCCGGGGGCAGCACTGCCTCGAGCGGAACAGCTCGAGGATGTAGCCCATGCGCTCGCTCAGCAACGCCCAGTCCTGGGCGCCGCAGCCGGCCGTCGTCTGGTCGTGGGCGTCGTACTTGAGCAGGAGCTCGTAGAGCTCGCGATCCTCGATGGTCGCGAGCTCGTCGCAGTGCAGCGGCAGGCCGGGCGGCGCGGGGAGATCGTGGCCGAGCTCGAGGATCTGGTCCGGCAGGCGCATGGTCATCATCTCCTTGGTCGCGATCGCGCGCCAGAACGCCTTCAGCTTCTCGACCTTGTCGAGGACCATCGACTGGAGCGCCTCGGGGAGCCCGACCGTGTCGACCGCGCAGCGGACGGGCGCGTTCAGGGCCCGCGCGATGTACGGCTGGAGCCGCACCTGCTCGTGCAGCCCGACGCGCGCGTTGGCGAGGAGGATGAGCTCCGCCTTCTCGTCCCTGTCCTCCGTGAGCATCGCGTCGTGGTAGTGCTCCATGGCGCTGCGGAGCAGCCCCTGCCCTCCGTCCGTGGACGGCCCCTGCTCCAGCCCCTCGATCAGCGCCGCGAGCTCCTTCTTCCCCGGACGCGGGCAGCCCCGGTAGAGCTGGATCATGCGGGCGAACAGCGGCCCGAGCTCCTCGAACACCTTGAGGTTGCCGAGCGCGATGTCCGCGCTGAGCTCGGACAGGATCCGCTCGGGCAGCTCCATGAGCCCGAACCCCTGCTGCCACCAGGGCGAGATCAGCTCGACGGCGCTGATCCGCCACGCGCTCGCCCGCTCCGGCTCGCCCTGCCCGCGCCTCCTCAGCAGGCGCGGCACGACCACCTCCCGCTCCTCGTCGTCCGAGAGGATCAGCCACCGGAGCACCGACGGCACCTCCTCGTTGCGGATGAACCTCCCTGCAGTCTTGGAGGCCCACGTGGCGAACGTGCACCAGTGGGCGTTGCCGCCGCCGAGCAGCTTCACGAGCTCCGCCGAGATCTCGTAGTAGCACTGGGTGATGAGCAGGTTGCGCAGCACCGGCTGATCCGAGAGCGCGATGACGTCGTGCACCCTGTCGAGCAGCGAGGCCGGATCGGACGTCTCGGCGGGCGTCACCCTCGCGGCGATCCGCGTCGAGCGCTCCACCACGCCGCTCCGCGTCACGCGGGGCGCCTGAAGCGGCGCCTCCGCCGTCAACGAGAGAGGGGGCAGGTAGGCGGCGTCGTGGAAGTGCGTGGCGTGCTCGCTCGCTGGTATGGCGGCCATCAGCGGCTTTACAGGGGTCGTCATTCTCCCGTGCTATCTCCAATTGATGCCAGATGTCCATACCTGTCCATAAGTCCATCCTGCGAAGGACAGCTGGCTCACCAGATAGCGACAGAATGCTGCTGCGGCGCTGAACGCGCGGTTCCCTCTTGCGTCGCGTCAACCACGCGGCGCAGCAATGTGACGGCGCGCGGCGAGCGACGCCGTCACGGCGACGGCGCGGGCGGCGCCGCGGAGGCGGGGACGTCCGTCGCGAGCGGGCCCGCGCCGCGTATGCCGCCGGGGCCGCCGCGGGGCCACGTCGTGACGCTCACCCGGTGCTCTCGGCCGAAGGTCCGCGCGACCACGGCGCGCACGTCGGCCGGCTCGACCTCCTCGAGCGCGCGCAGGAGCCGCGGCAGGCTGCCCGGATCGAGCGCGGCGCGCAGCCGCAGATCCGTGATCGGCCGCGGGGACGCGGGCGGCGGCGCGACGGCGGCGCGGCGCGCGAGCTCCTTCTCCAGCTCGATCTTGAGCAGCGCCTTGGCGAGGGCGAGCTCCTTCCAGGTCGGCCCGGACGTCGCGAGCGCCGCGAGCTCGGCGTCGAAGCGCTGCTCCAGCTCGGCGGCGCTGCGCGACGGAGCGGGCGTGAGCTCCACCGCCGCCACGCTCGCCTGCGCGCCGAGCGACAGCCGCCCGGTCACCTCGGACGCGAGCTGCCCCTCGGTCACGAGCGCCTTCGCGAGCCGCGCGACCCGCGGGCCGACGAGGATCTCCATCGCCACGCGGAGCGGCGCCTCGTCCGCGCCCCCCTCCGGCGGCGCGATCCAGCCGTAGAGCAGCCGCGGCGACGGCACCGCGTCCTCGAGGACGATCCGCTCCTCGCGCGGGTGCGGCCCGATCGGCCGCTCCGGCTCCGCGACGACGCGCTGGAGCGAGCGCGCGAGCGCCTGCTCGACCGCCGCGCGCGAGACGTCGCCGGAGAGCGCGATCGTCGCCTGCGCCGCGGCGCGCTCGCGCCGGAGCGACTCCGTGAGCAGGAGCTCGCTGGCCGCGCCGGCGTCGGCGCGCGCCCCGAGCAGCGTGCCCTCGAGCGGGTGGCCCGCAGGGAACAGCGCCTCCCCGAGCGCGAGCCACGACGGGCCGTACGGCGCCCGCTCGAGCGCGCGCCGCGAGGCCGCGCTGGCCTGCCTCCGGAGCTCGGCCACGCGCCCCGCGCTCGCCTCGTCGAGCAGCAGCCGGAGCCGCGCCGCGACCAGGTCGACGCCGACCTCGAGATCGCGCGGCGGGACGGTGATCGCGACGCGCGCCTCGCTGGCGAGCGCCGGTCCCGCCGCCCCGGCGTCGCCCGCGGACCGCGCCGGCACCGCGACCGACGCGCTGATCGAGACGAGCGGCGCCGCGGGGTCCTCCCGGAGGTCGACCGCGATGCCGTTCGGGAGCCGGAAGCGCTGCACCTGCTCCAGGCCGAGCCCGGCGAGCAGGCCGATCTGCTTCTCGATCGCCGCCTCTCGGCCCTTGAGGGCGCGCCGCGCGCCCGGGCCCTCGAGGGCGTCGAACGGCGACGCCGGGGCGAGGCGGCCGCTCCGCAGGCCGAGCGGATCGTCCTCGAACGCGGGGCGGAAGCCGACGTCGCCGCCGATCATCACGATCGGGAGCTTCGCCTCCAGCGCCTCCGGGTTGCCGAGGAGCGGCATCGGCGCCGGCGCCTGGCCGGGCGGGGTGAAGAGCGGGAGCCGGTTCCGGCCGAGCGACACAGGGCGGGGCGGGAGCGACCCGTCGCCCAGCGCGAGCTCGCCGCGCGGCGGCAGCGCGGCGGACGCGCCGGCCAGGCCGTCGCCCTCGTCCTCGTCGAGCTCCTCGTGGTCGAGGTACGCCGGGAAGAGCGCCATCGCGCGCGCGACGCGATCGGCGGGCAGCGCGATCAGGTGGTCGGCGCGGCCCGGCGGGACGCGGTCGCGCAGGAGCTCGGGGTTGTGCTCGCGCAGCGCGGCCGTGGAGATGCCCGCGGCGCGCGCGATGGTGCGGAGCCGCGTCCCCGGCGGCACCGCGACCTCGCCGAGGTCGAGCGGCGCGAGCGGCGCGACGTCGGGCAGGTCGAGCCCGAAGCGGGCGCGGTTGGCCGCGACGATCGCGAACGCCACGATCTGCGGGACGTAGTCCGCGGTCTCCTTGGGGACGGCGCCGGCCTGCGCGAGCTCGGCGAGCCCGATGGGCCCGCGGGCCTCGGGATCGCGCTCGGCCGCGGCCTTCCCGAGCGCGCGGAGGACGCCCTCGTGGCCGAAGTTGTACGCCGCGAGCGCGAGATCCCAGCGGCCGAAGCGCTCGTAGAGGTCGCGCAGGTGCGCGGTCGCGGCGTCCGTGGCGCGCGTGAGGCTCATGCGCGCGTCGATCCACTCGGATTGCTCGAGGCCGTAAGCCTCGCCGGTCCTCGGCATGAACTGCCAGAGCCCCGCGGCGCCGGCCGGCGAGACCGCCCGCGGATCGAAGCCGCTCTCCACCGCCGCGACCCAGAGGAGGTCCTCCGGGAGGCCCGCCTCGCGGAGCGAGCGCTCGATGATCTCGCGGTAGGCGCCGGCGCGCCGGAAGCGGCGCTGGAACACGGCGCGCCCCTCGTCCGACTGGGCGAAGAAGCGGACGAACCGCATCGTGCGGCGCGTGAGCGGGACGTCGAGATCCGGCATCGCCAGCGTGGACAGCGTCGCCCCGTCGGGGTCCTCGAGATCCTCGTCCGTCGCGGGCTGGAACTCGCGCACGAGGAGCGCGGTGACGGCGGGCGGCGCGTCGTCGGACGGCGCCGGCGCCGGCGGAGCGCACGCGAGCGCCGGCGCGACGTCGGTCGACGCGCGCGCGGGATCGACCAGGCTGGGATCGCGGAAGGCGCGGTACGCCGCCGAGAAGGACGCGCGCAGCGAGGACGCCTGGCCGACGGCCGCGCCTGAAATGCAGATCAGCGCGCCGAGCCCGGTCCACAGAGCGGCTCGCCGTGCCCAGCTCATCAACGCCGATCTTGCTCCGAAACCGCCCGCCGGCGCTACGGCAAAGCGCGGAGACCACGGCGGCGATGTGCGCTGCTCGCCAGCGCGCGCCCCGCCGGGGCTCCCATTTCACCGGTGTCTCGGCGCCCTTGGCGTCATGGCGGTCCGCTCCCCGGCCCGACTTCCCGCCGTGGTGCTAGCCACCTGGGCCCGGGCGAGCTAGCAAGCGTCGGCGATGCGCTCGTCCCACGCCGCTCCCCCCGCAGAGAAGGCCACTCGGCTCGGCGAGGTGCTCGACTTCATGAAGCTCCTGTGGGCGGTCGATCACGGCCTGCAGTCGACCTCGAAGCGCATGGAGGCGAAGATGGGCGTGACCGGCCCGCAGCGGCTCGTCATCCGCATCGTCGGGCGCTACCCCGGGATCTCCGCGGGGCAGCTCGCCGAGATCATGCAGCTGCACCCGAGCACCCTCACGGGCGTGCTCAAGCGGCTGCAGGAGCGCGGCATCATCGAGCGCCGGGCCGACCCGAAGGACGGCCGCCGCGCGCTCCTGGGCCTCACCGCGCGCGGGCGCGAGCTCGACAGCCTCCGCACCGGGACGGTGGAGGCGGCCGTGCGGCAGGCCATCAAGGCGGTGCCGCGGCGCAAGCTCGAGGCCGCGCAGGATGTGCTCGCGGCCGTCGCCGAGGCGCTGCAGCCGCAGCCGGCCGACGAGTAGCGTCGCCGGCCGGATCGGCGCGCGCGGCGCGCGTTCCAGCGGGGGCAGCGGCGATCGGCGCGCGCCTGGCCGGCGCGGCAGCCGCGAGGCGCAGGCGCCGCGCCGCGCGGGAGCGAACGGCGGTTCGCGCCCGGGAGCGACGCGCGATCTGCGCGAACGCGCGGCTCCGACGCGACCGGCCGACCCCGCGGACATCGAACGGAGGAGCAGCGGTCGTCCCGCACGGCAACCCGCCTCCCGCCGCCCCCGAAGGCGGCGGGAGCCGCCGCGCGGACCCGCGATCCGGGGCCTTCGGTGCGGCCTCCGCCCGGCGCGCGCCGCGCCGAGGGCCTCTCATCACCACGACGGGGGAACAATGAAGCACTGGGTTCATGGCGCGATCAGCGCGGCGATCATCGCCGCGGCGTGGGGCTGCGGCTCCGGCGGACGAGGCGGCGGCGCCGACACGGGGGGCGGCGGAGGCACGGGCGGCGAAGGCACGGGGGGCAGCGGAGCCGCGACGGGCGGCGGGGGGACCGGGAGCCACGCCGCGGCCTGCACGATCACGTCGCGAGGCCTGGAGGTGAGCAGCGGCCGCGGGACCACGCCCGCGATCGCAGCGACCGGGGCGGGGTACGCCGTCGCCTGGCAGGAGCGCGGGGCCGACGAGGGCGACATCCACCTCGCGGTGATCGACGCGGACGGCAACAAGCTGCGGGAAGAGGCGATCGCGGCGGGCCCCGGCGTCTCGAGCCACCCGAGCGTCCAGCGCGACGGAGAGGGCCTGCTCGTCGTCTGGCAGGACCAGGACGGCACGGGCAGCGTCGTGCGCGGCCGCCGCGCGACGCTGGAGGGCGTCCCCGAGGGCGCCGCCTTCGACCTTGTCGAGAGCGGCGCGGCCGAGTCGTGGCCCATCGCCGCCGCGGGCCCGGGCGGGATCGTCGTCGCCTGGATGGACGCGGGCGGCTCGCTGATCAGCTCCCTGGATCGCGGCGCGCTGGGCAACGCGACGCCGCTGGACCAGGCGAAGTTCCCCGCGGTCGCGGCCGACGGCGAGCGGACGGCGCTCGCCTGGAGCCAGGGCGACGCGCTCTTCTTCGCCCGGCCGCGCCAGGGGAGCGTGCCGCTCGACCGGATCGCGCACCAGGGCGTCGACGCGAAGCTGACGCGCGTCGCGCTCGGCGGGGACGACGCCTTCGTCGTCTGGGAGGACACCCGCGCCGGCGCCGAGCAGATCCGCGCGATCCGGATCTCCGCGCAGGACGAGGTGTCCCGCGAGGCCGTCGTCTCCCCGGGCGACGACAGCGCGAACTGGCCGTCGCTCGCGTGGACCGGGCGCCACCTGGCCGTCGCGTACTACCAGTTCCGCGACGGCCCCGCGGCCGTCTTCGTGGCGCTGCTGAACCGCGATCTCTCGCCCGCGGGCGCCGAGCTCAAGGCGAGCGGCGACACGCCCGCCCGGTACCCGGCGCTGGCCTGGACCGGCCAGGAGCTCGGCATCGCCTACGCCGAGCCGGACCAGGGCATCCGCCTCTCGCGCGCCAGCTGCAAGTAGCCGGCGGCGCACCCGCCCGCCCCCTCCCTGCCGCGGCGGCGCGCCGCCGCGCCGCCGCGCCGCCGCTGGATGACGGCCGCCCCCGGCGGCGGCGCGACCGGGCCGCCCGCGCCGGCGCAGGACGGCCGCCCGCGCCGGCCCGGATCGAACCCTGCAACCGTCCCCGGGGTGGCCGTTCTCCCCTGCGCCCTTGCGATCCTAATCTGCACAGCCGTGCTCGGCGCCTACGCCGTGCGCGTCGCGCGCCACGGCCGGCCCGCGATGCCGCGGCTCGGCGCCTCGCCGGGGAGCGCGCTGCTCCCCGGCCCGGTCGTCGAGGCCTTCTACTGGTCGTTCCACGCCCCCGCGCGCGCGCTCGTGCGCCTCCGCGTCTCGCCGGACACCCTCACCTACCTCTCGCTCGCCCTGTCGCTCGCCTGCGCGCCGCTGCTCGCGGTCGGCCGCTTCCGCGCCGGCGCCACGCTGCTCATCGCCGGCGCCGTCCTCGACGCGCTCGACGGCATGGTGGCGCGCGAGGGCGGCAAGGCGTCGCGCGCCGGCGCCGTGCTCGACTCGTGCCTCGACCGCGTGTCCGACGCCGCGCCCCTCATCGGCCTCGCCGTCTTCTACCGCCATCACGCCCTCGCGCTCGCGATCCCGCTCGTCGCCATGGTCGCCTCGTCGCTCGTGAGCTACGCGCGCGCCAAGGCCGACGTCTACCGGATCGCGCTGCCCAGCGGGCTCATGCGCCGGCACGAGCGGCTCGCCTACCTCGTCGCCGCGCTCGTCTTCGGCCCGGCCGTGCCGGCCTCGCCGCTCACCGGCGCGCTCCCCTTCCCGATCACGCTCGCCTGCATCGCCCTCGTCGCGGGCGTCGGGCTCGCCGCCGGCCTGCGGCTCGTGCAGCGGACGCGCGCCGCCCTCGCGGCCGCCGACGCGGCGCCGCCGCCCGGGCCGCGGGCGACGGCGCGCCCCGAGGGAGAGCGCCGGCGCCTGCTCGACGACGGCAAGGCCACGAGCGCGCCGCTCTGATCATGCTCCGGCGCGCGCGCGCCCGCTGGGGCGCCTTCCCCTGGCTGCCGGCGCTCTTCTGGCTGCCGGCGCTGCCGTGGCTCGCCTACGTCGCCCTCCTCGCGCGGCGCGGCGCCGCGCGCTGGGACCACCTCGCCGTGGCCGCCCTCGCCGCGACGAGCGTCTGCGCGGGCGATCGCTCGCGCCGGTTCTTCCTGAGCGCCCTGCCCTTCTTCCTGCTGTTCCTCGCGTACGACGGCATGAAGCAGCTCGACGGCGGGCTCGCCGCGCCGGACCACGTCCTCGGCTGCGAGCTGCGCGCGGCCGAGCTCGCGCTCTTCGGCGTGGAGATCGGCGGCCGCCGGCTCACGCCGGGCGAGCTGCTCGCCCGGCTGGAGCGGCCCGCGCTCGACCTGCTCTGCGCCCTCCCGTACGGCGGCTACGTGCTCGTCATGGTGGGGCACTGGCTCCACCTCTACCGGAGCGACGCGGTCGCGGCGCGGAGGTTCGCCTGGCTCGCGCTCGCCACGCACCTCCTCGGCCTCACCACGTACCGCCTCTTGCCGGCCGCGCCGCCCTGGTACGTCGAGGCCCACGGGTGCGCGATCGATCCGGCCGCCCAGAGCTCCCCCGCCGCGCTCGTGCGCGTCGACGCGATGCTCGGGATCACCTACTTCCGCGACCTGTACAGCCGCGGCGCGACCGTCTACGGCGCGCTGCCGTCGCTCCACGTCACGTACCCGCTCTACGGGCTGCTCGCGACCTTCCGCCGGGCGAGCGCGCCGTCGCTCGCCCTCCAGCTCGCCTACGCCGCGCTCATGCTGTTCGCGGCGCTCTACCTCGACCACCACTGGCTCATCGACGCGCTGCTCGGCTACGCCTACGTCGCGCTCGCGTGGGCGCTCGTCCTCCGGGCCTTCCCCGACCGGGGCGGCTCGGATCAGGCGGGCTGCGCCTTGCCGCCGCTCGCCGAGACGTCGGGCTCCCAGAGGATCTCGGGCGTGCCGAGGAGCGCGGACGCCCAGCGGCTCCAGACGAAGAGCGCGTCGCTCAGGCGGTTCAGGTAGCCGACCGCCAGCGGATCGGCGTGGCCCGCCTGCGCGAGGCGCACGCAGCAGCGCTCGGCCCGGCGGCACACCGTCCGCGCCACGTGGAGGTCGGTGTTGAGCCGCGAGCCGCCCGGGAGGACGAACGACCGCAGCGGCGCCAGATCGGCCTGGCAGCGGTCCATCTCGGCCTCGAGGAGCTCGATCTCCGCCTGCGTCACGCGGGGCTGCTTCGGGTGCACGTCCTCGGGGAGCGTCGCGAGGATCGAGCCGAGGTTGAAGAGCTCGTGCTGCACGCGGAGCAGCGCGCGCCCGAGGTCGTGGAGCCGCACGACGCTCGCGGCGGGCGCGCCCGGGAGCAGCTCCATCAGCGTCTGCCGCGCGGCCCCGACCAGCGCGTTGAGCTCGTCGACCGTGCCGTAGGTCTCGATCCGCGCGTCGTCCTTCGGGACGAGCTGCCCGCCGACGAGCCGGGTCTGCCCGCCGTCGCCCTGCCGGGTGTAGACGCGGTTGATCGTGATCTTCGGCGCGCTGAACACGCGCCCGCTGTTGTCCTCTGCCCCCGCCCGGGGAGCGCCCGTCCCGCGCGTATCGTCGTCGCTCACGGGGCTTTCACGTAAAGCGTGAGCCCGCGAGGGTCAAGGAACCGCGCAGCAGGGGCGCCATTGACGATCCTCGGCGTGGAGTGGAACAGTCCTGTCCCTATGCGCTCCCCCGGGCCGCCGCTCCACCGTTCGCTCCCCGCCGTCCTCCTGCTCGCCGCGCTCCCCGTCGCGGCCGGCTGCGCCGCCGAGGCCGCCCCGCGGCCCGCGCCGCAGCCCGCCGTCACGGCCGAGACGGCGCGCATCGCCGAGAGCCAGCGGCTCTACGACGAGGCGAGCCGCGCGCTGTCCGACAAGCGGTACGAGGACGCGCGCGCCCTGCTCGACAAGGCGAGCGGCCTCGGCGTCGACTCGCACCGCTACCAGATCGGCGAGCTGCGCGACAAGCTCGACCGGCGCGAGGCGAAGGTCCGCGCCAGCGAGGCCGCCGAGCTGCTCGATCGGCAGGACTGCGAGGGCGCCTTCGCCGCGCTGTCGTCGCGGATGGACGCCCTGAAGAGCGAGGCGTTCGCGCAGGAGGCCCGGAGGCTCGTGGCCTCGCAAGCCGCGGCGTGCGCGAGCGGGAAGATCGACGCGGCGACCACCGCCGGGAAGTTCGCGGAGGCGCGCGCGTTCATCGCGGCGGCGCCGACGCGGGCGGTCCTCGGCGACGAGGCCGCGGATCGGCTCGCGGCGGAGCTCGACGCCACGATCATCGAGGCGCTCTACGGGCAGCTCGAGGCCGACATCACGGCCGGACGCTGGGCGAGCGTCGTCGAGAAGATCGACGCCGCCGTCAAGCGGGGCGACGCCTCCGAGGAGCAGGGGCGCACGGTGCTCGCGCGCGCCCGCGGCGCCGCGACGCCGCGGCTGACGGAGCTCGCCGGCAAGGCGGTCGGCGCGCAGGACGCGGCCGCCACGCTGGCGCAGCTCGACGCGACCATCGCGCTCCTGCGCTGGGAGGCGCCCGCGCCGGAGACGGCCGACCTGCCCGGGAGCAACGCGCTGCCCGAGGCGCTCGCGCGGAAGCGCTCGGCCCTCGCGGCGTGGGTCGAGGCGATGCAGGTCCGGATGAAGCCGATGAAGAAGCCGGAGAAGCGCTGGACGCACGGCACCATCCCGGTCGCGCCCGCCGCGGACAGCGACGGCGAGCCGAAGCGCAGCCTCCCGCCCTCGACCCCCGTCTGGATCCTCGGCCAGACCAAGGACCGCGCCCTGGTGACCGCGGTCGAGCCCGCCACGGCCGTGCTCACGGCGGCGCTCGATCTCGCGATCGGGTGGGCGCCGCTGCCGCGCCTCGCCCGGGAGCCGACCGCCGACTGGCTCCCGCCGAACGATCAGCTGAAGGGCGAGCGCGTGTGGGGCCCGCTCCGGGAGAAGCAGCCGACGCTCGAGCTCGGCGTGGTGAGCGACGTCCAGGGCGCCGACATCCTCGTCCGGCGGCTCGCGGACGACGTGGAGGTCAAGGTCCAGCGCAAGCAGCTCCGCAGCGGGCGCCTCGCCCCGGGCACGAAGGTGCTCGCCCTCTGCAAGTCGGAGAACGAGCCGGCGACGATCGTCGACGTGCCGCCCGCGGGCCGGGTCGCGCGCATCGAGTGCGAGGGAGGCGCGCAGAAGGAGGAGCCGCTCGCCTCGCTCCGAGCGAAGCCCGACCTCCTGCCCCGCACGCGCTGAGGTGCTCCTCGGCCAGCAGAAAACCCGCACCCGTCCGTCCGTCGTTGACTCGTAGCGCCGCGCACCTAAGTCTCCCTATCCCTGAGGAGCCACGATGCCTACGACCTATAGCGACCTCATCTCCGACGTCCGCAAGTCCATCCGCGAGCTCTCGCTGAGCGAGCTCAAGCGCCGCCTCGACGACAAGGTCCCGCTGGTGCTCCTGGATGTGCGCGAGAAGGAGGAGTACCGCGCCGGCTTCATCCCGGGCGCGATCTCGATCCCGCGCGCCTTCCTGGAGATGCAAGTGGAGCAGAAGCTGCCGGACAAGTCGGCGCACATCGTGGCCTATTGCGCCGGCGGCACGCGCTCGGCGCTCGCCGCGAAGACGCTCCAGGAGCTCGGCTACACGAACGTGGAGAGCGCCAACCCGGGCTTCGTCCGCTGGAAGGACCTGAACTACCCGGTCGAGCTGCCGCCCAACCTCACCGAGGCGCAGCGGGATCGGTACTCGCGCCACCTGCTCCTGCCCGAGGTCGGCGAGGCGGGGCAGGCCAAGCTGCTCGCCTCGAAGGTCCTCCTCCTCGGCGCCGGCGGCCTCGGCAGCCCGGCGGCCCTGTACCTGGCCGCGGCCGGCGTGGGGACGCTCGGCCTCGTCGACGCCGACGTCGTCGACAACTCGAACCTCCAGCGGCAGATCCTCCACGCGACCTCGCGGGTGGGCATGCCCAAGGTCGACAGCGCCGAGACGGCGATCCGCGACCTGAACCCCGACGTGAAGGTCGTGAAGTTCCAGGAGCGCGTCGACAGCTCCAACGTCGACCGCATCTTCGACCAGTTCGACATCATCGTCGACGGGTGCGACAACTTCCCGACCCGCTACCTCGTGAACGACGCCTCGGTCTTCAAGAAGAAGCCGGTCGTCCACGGGTCGATCTTCCGCTTCGAGGGCCAGGTGACGACGTTCATGCCGGGCGTCGGCCCCTGCTACCGGTGCCTCTACCCCGAGCCGCCGCCCCCGCACCTCGCGCCGAGCTGCCAGGAGGCGGGCGTGCTCGGGATCCTCCCCGGCATCATCGGCATCATCCAGGCGACCGAGGCGGTGAAGCTGATCCTCGGCCAGGGGACGCCGCTCATCGGCCGGCTCCTCACCTACGACTCGCTGCGGATGAAGTTCGGCGAGCTCAAGCTGCGCCGCGACAAGAATTGCCCGGCGTGCGGCGAGTCGCCGACCATCACCAGCTACATCGACTACGAAGGCTTCTGCCTGATCGGCTGATCGCCCCGCGGCGGCGCGGCGCCTGCGCCGCCCACCGAGCCGCGCCGCCCGGCGCGGCCTCCGCGGCGTCACGACGGGTACTGCAGCACGGTGCTCTTCTCGGGCCGCTCGATCCGCTCCACGCGGCTCGTCACGACCTGCCGCTCCTGCCCGTCGGGGTCCATCTGCGTGAAGTAGATCGGCGAGCCGACGCGCGCGTTGTGCGGCTCCGGGATCACGACGCCGTTCGGGTTGATCCGGACCGCGCCCTGGAGCTTCAGGTGCAGCGCCAGGTGCGACGTCCTGAACTTCCGCGCCGCCCGGTCGCGCACGGCGACGCAGACTTCGTCGCGGACGTGGTACTCCGTGTTGCGGGTGATGAAGACGCGGTGCCTGCGGCGCTCGTTGCCCGTGTAGCTCATGGTCGCTCGTCGCTCCTTCGCGCCCTTCGGCGCGGCGCGCATCGTGGCAAGGCGCGCCGCGCGTGGCCAAGTTCGTCGCCGACGCGCGGCCCCCTGCGTCCCGCACAAAAGCGGGCGCCTCCGCAACTTTGTGCGGATCTACGCGCGCTTTTGGGAAGCTGCGCGCGGCGATGCCACGATCGCGATCGGAATGTCTCGCAGCGAGCGTCTCCCCGGTCCCGGTCTGGCGAAGGTCAAGCGACCTCCGCTCCTCCAGCGGCGTCACGTCGAGCTCGTGGCCTGCTCGGCGGGGCGCCTCCACGCCCTCTTCGACGGCGCCGACGTGGTGAGCGAGGGCAGCACGCGCAGCGAGGGGGGCGCGCTCGTGTACTACGGGTCGACCAGCCTGCTCGTCGCGCTGCCGCCGGACGCGCCGCTCGCGGCGCCGCTCGACCGGGCGCTCGCGCTCGACCCCCACCTGCGGCTGCGCGCGCTCCGCGTCGCGCAGCGCGAGGCGGCCGCGCGGGCGGGCGGCCCGCTCGGGCCGATGCACGCCGAGATCCGATGCGGGCTCGCGCCGCGCGCGGCGGCGGTCTCGTTCGCGCTGACCGTGGACGTCACGGCGCGCGTGCTGCTCACCACGGACAGGACGGCGCGCGCGTGATCGCCCCTCTGATCGTCACCGAAAGCAAAAATGCACCCCGAGCGCCGCGCGCCGGCGCGGCGCCGCGGCGATCGCTCGCGCCCTCCGCCGCGTGCCCTCTTGACGCGCGTGCCCACGTGAAGAACGGGAGCGCTCCGGCCCGAGGCGGGGTACGCTCCACACGGCGCGCCCTGCTTCTGTCGATCCTCGGCGCGGAGCCCGCGACGCTGCGATGAGCAAGAAGGACCGTTCCGCCTCCGGCGATTCCGACAAGGTGATCCACGTCGTGTTCGGCCCTGGTGGGGGCCGGGTGTCCGAGCCCCCGCCCCCCCCGCGGATCGGCGAGCCCGAGGCGCCGCAGCCCGCGCCGGGCGCGCGCGAGCCGGTCACCGACATGTTCACCGGCACCGAGGTCGCGCGGCTGCTCGGCATCTCGCCCGGGCGACTGCGCTCGCTCGATCGCGCCGGCATCGCGCCGCCGAGCGGCCGCCGGCGCGGGCGCCGCGCGTACACCTTCTCGGATCTGATCGCCCTGCGCGCCGCGCGCGATCTCATCGCGCGCAAGGTGCGCCTGCGCGACGTCGCGCGGGCGATCGACAACATCCGCTCCGCGCTGCCCAAGGTGACGCGCCCCCTCGCCGAGCTCCGCGTCGCCTTCGACGGCAAGGCGGTCGTGGTCCGGAGCGCGTCGGGCGCGTTCGAGCCGCTCACCGGGCAGATGGTGCTCGACTTCGAGGTGAAGGAGCTGCGCGACGACGTCGTGCGCGTGCTCCGCCCGCGGGTCGGCAGGGATCGCGCGCGCACGGCCTACGAGCTCTACATGCAGGCCAGCCAGCTCGACGAGGATCCGGCGACGATGGACGAGGCGGAGGCGCTCTACCGCCGCGCGCTCGAGATCGACCCCTGGCTGGCGATCGCGTACACGAACCTCGGCAACATCTGCTTCCGGCGCAACGCCGAGGAGCAGGCCGAGGCGCTCTACATGAAGGCGCTCGAGCTCGACGCGGCGCAGCCCGAGGCGCAGTACAACCTCGGCTACGTGATGCTGGAGCGCGGCCGGGCGGCCGAGGCGATCCGGTACTTCCGCGGCGCGATCGAGAGCGATCCGCGCTTCGCGGACGCCTATTACAACCTCGCGATGGCGTACGAGCAGATCGGCGATCCGACGAAGGCGCGCCCGTGCTGGCGCAGGTACCTGGAGATCGAGCCGACCGGCACGTGGGCCGAGATCGCGCGCCGGCACCTCTGAGCGGCGCGCCGCGGGGTGGATCGATCGGGCCTCTTTTCCGGCATACTGCGGGCCGCATGGACCAGCAGGGCGCACCGCTCGGCGCGGCAAACCATCCCCCTGGCGGCTATCCGGCGGGTGGAGCCCCTCCGGGCGGCCACGGCCCTCCGCCGGGCGGCTACGGCCCGCCGGGCGGCTACGGCCCGCCGGGCGGCCATGGTCCTCCCGGCGGCCACGGTCCTCCGGGCGGCTACGGCCCTCCCGGCGGCTACGGCCCGCCCGGCGGCTACGGCCCGCGCCCGCAGGGGTTCGGCCCCGCTCCGGGCGGCTTCGGCGGCGCGCCGGTCGGGCCTCCGCCGCGGCGGTCGAACCTCGCGCTGATCCTCGGCATCGGCTGCGGGGCCGTCTTCCTGCTCTGCATCCTCGCGGGCGCGGTGGTCATCTACTTCTCCACGGGCGTCACCGCCCGCGAGATCGCCCGCCTCCCCGAGCCGCTGCCCACGGCGCCCGTCGCCGATCCCCCCGCCGACGCGCCCGGCGCGGCCGCGGAGCGAGGCGTGCTCCGCGCCGAGATCCGCGACCTCCGGAGCTTCCCGGCGCGCGCCGGGAAGCTCCTGCACTTCGTCGGCGAGATCCACAACACCGGCACGGTGCCCATCGGCTCCCCGAGCGCGAAGATCACGCTCTACGGCGCCGGCGACGTCGCCCTCCTGAGCGGCGACTGCGCGACCCAGGTGCGCCTCTTGCCGCCGGGCGAGAAGGTCCCTTGCGCGTTCGCCACCCAGCGTCCCCCCGGGCTCGCCACGTTCAAGGCCGAGGTCGCCCCCGCGCCCGCCACGTTCCGGGGGAAGCTGGCCAAGCTCAGCATCGCGGACACGAAATTCACGCCGACGCGCGGGCAGAGCCCGTACCAGGTGGCCGGCAGGATCACGAACGAGTCCGCCTTCGCGGCCCGGTCCGTGCTCGCGATCGTCTCGCTCTACGGCGCCGACGGCAAGATCGTCAGCGTCGGTCAGATCCCCGTGGCGGGCGGCGATCTCGCCCCGTCGGCGAGCGGCGAGTTCACGGCGAGCATCGTCGATGTCGCCGACGCGCCCGCGACGTGGCAGGTGTTGGCGGTCGGATACAGCGAGTGAGCGCGGGCGGATGCAGCGGCGCGCTCGCGCTCCAACTTACGGAGAGGTGAACGAGATGAGCGACGTGGGATCGGCCCGGCGGGCCAAGGACGAGCTCAAGGCCAAGATCGCCGGCGAGCCGTGGTGTGTCGGCGTCGGGGTCGAGCGAGAGGACGGGGTCGGCTTCATCGTCCGCGTGAGCGTCCGGTCCGGAGGGGCCGAGGCAGCGCGCGCGGCCATCCCGGAGCGGATCGGCGGCGTGCTGATCAAGGTGATCGAGAACGACCCCTGAGCACGGCCGATCCGCGCGCTCCGAAGTATCGCCAGGCCGCGCAAACCGTGTAAGCTGCGCGCCTCGTGAACGAGCGCAACCTCTCCCGCCGACTTTCCACGAGCATCGTCGATGCGCTGAAGGCTCACGGGCACATCCTCGTGGCCAGGGGCGGCGCGACCGCGCTGGCGCGCGAGCTCGAGGACAAGATGTCCGCGGACATCGCGGCCATCGCGCCCCGGCTCGAGCCGTGGGCCCTCGTCGACGGGGAGGTCACGACCACGTTCGGCACCGACGAGATCGACGACCAGGTCGAGGAGCTCGTCGCGAGCCTGACGAGCACGCTCATGGATTCCGAGCACGTCGAGGACATCTTCACCGAGGACAACGTGATCAAGCGCGACGTCTTCCGTGTGATGCGCGACGCGCTGCTCGGCCCGCGGCCCGAGCTCGGCCTCGAGGACGACGGCCCGGTGCAGGTGCGGCTGGACACGCTCGGGTACGTCGCCTCGACGGTCGGCAAGCGCGCGCCGGCGGAGGTCCTGCGCGAGTCGCTGGCGCGCGCGGCCCAGAGCGCCGGCGGCAAGCTGACGTCCTACGATCCCGAGCTCCGCGAGGCGACGTTCTCGCTGGGGAGCAGCGACCCGGACGCCCGGCTCGAGATCGAGGAGGCCGTGGCCGACGAGCTCTCCGATCTGGTCGAGGCGAAGGTGGTGACGCTCCCGATGCTGGAGCGCCGCTTCGAGCTGCAGCGCAAGATCGAGCCCGGCGCGCGCGCCGGCCTGCGCCAGCGGATCGACGCCATCGCCTCGAGGATGCTGCGCGAGGGCGGCTGCGCCGCGTCGTGGGAGATCGCGGGCGACCGCGTCCTCCGGCTCAAGCTCACCCCGCTGTCCGAGCAGGACGCGCTCGAGGTCGACAGCCACATGACGGAGTTCACGCGCGACGTCGCCGCCCTGCTCGGCGAGCCGCTCGGCGCGCCCGGCGCGGCGAGCAGGCCGGCCGCCGCCCCGCAGCGCGGCGAAGCCCCGGCGTCGCGGCGCCGCGAGCCTGCGCCGCAGCCGGTGCGCGCGGACGACGACCTCGAGGAGGACGGCCTCGAGGAGGACGACGATCTCGAGGACGAGGACCTCGACGACGACGAGGACCTCGACGACGAGGAGCTCGACGACGAGGCGGACGGCGAGGACCTCGACGACGAGGAGCTCGACGACGAGGGCGAGGAGCTCGACGACGAGGGCGAGGAGCTCGACGACGAGACGCCGTCCAAGAAGCTCGCCGCGCGCGGGAAGCCGCGCAAGCCGGCCGAGCCGGCGTCCGAGCGGCCCGCGGCGACCAAGCCCAAGGCCGCGGCGGCGCGGGGCGCGAAGAAGGCGCCGGCGAAGAAGGCGGCGGCGGCAGCAACGAAGAAAGCGCCCGCGTCGGAGCGGGCGGCGACGGCGAAGACCGCGGCGACCGCCGCCAAGAAGGCGGCGAAGGCCCCCGCGGCCAAGAAGTCCTCGCCCGCCCCCGCGAAGAAGGCGGCGAAGGCGCCGGCGAAGAAGGCGGCGGCGAAGAAGCGCTGATCGCCCTCAGCGGGCCCGGTTCCGGTAGACGAGGATCACCGGCACGCCGTCGAGCCCGCCGATGTGATCCGGGCTCGTGGTCCCGAACGCGACCCACGCCTGGTACGCCTGCCCGAGCATGTGCTTCTCGTGGTGGTAGAGGGCGAAGTCCGCGCCCGCGACCGCCCCGACGCCGCGGATGTCCTTCCGCAGGCGCCCGTCGCGCAGCAGCATGTCCCACGCCTGGTCGGCGGTGTCGTGGATGTACACCGTCCCCCGGGGCGGGACGTGCTCGTTGAGGTAGTCCACGACCGCGCCCGTGGTGTAGCCCCAGAAGGTGCGGTTCAGCCCGAGGCTCGCGGCGCCGGGCGCGCCGCCGACCAGCGGCGTGTAGGCCGAGAGCGCCCACGGGTGCGCGTGCAGCGTCTCGGCGATGGGCGCCGCGACCACCGCCGCCCCGAGCAGCGCCGGGACCAGCGGCCCGCGCGCCGCGGCCGCGAGCGCCGCCCGCGGCGCGAAGGCGCCGGCGGTCGCGCCGGAGCCGCGCCGGGCGACGAGCAGCGCGCGGAGCCCGACGCGCGCGCGCCGCACCGCGGCGGAGAACGCGGCGCCGGCGAACAGGGCGACGAACGGATAGGCCGTCATCCAGTGCTTGGTGCCGCCGAAGATCGGCGTGCTCGGCGAGAGCCACGCGCCGTAGACGGCGGCGATGGCGAGGAACCAGAGCAGCGCCGTGCCGCCGGCGTCGGGCGGCGGCGGGCGGAGGCGCGCGGCGAGCGCGCGGGCGGCGGCGAGCCTCCCGCGCTCCGGCGCGAGCCGCGCCGCCGCCCGCGCGAGCGGGTAGACGAGGCGCTCGCGCGCGGCCGCGCAGAGCCCCGCGACGAAGAGGCAGAGCGTCACGGCGGGCACCGTCGCCGCCGTCATCACGGGCGCGTAGGCCCTCGGCATCGGCGGCGTCCAATAGTTCCGGCCCAGGAACTCCATGTTGTAGTACTCGTGGTTCAGGTGGAACGACGCGTACTCGCGCAGGCGCGCGAGCGTGTCGCGCCAGATCCACGGCCAGAGCGCGTAGAAGACGAGCGGGCCGATCGTCGCCATCGCGGCGAGCGCGGCGACCGAGCGCCGGGCCCTTCGCGGCGGCGCCGGCGCGGCCGCGGAGGCGTCCTCCGGCGCGGCCTCCGCCGCCTCGGGGCGCGCGACGATCCGCTCCCGGAGCTCCAGCGCGACGGCGTGCGCGACGCAGACGATCGGCAAAAACCACGAGTTGTGCTTGGTGTCGAGCGCGAGGCCGAAGGTGATGCCGGTGAGCACGGGCCAGAGCGCGCCGCCGTCGCGCAGCGAGCGCCAGTACGCGTAGGCGCACGCGGCCCAGACGGTCACGATCGGCGCGTCGAAGCACGCGAGGTGCGCGTGGTAGAAGTACCGCGGCAGCATCGCGAAGAGCACGGCCGCGGACGCGCCGGCGAGCCGGTCGCGCGCCTGCGTTCCCCAGAGGTACACGAGCGCGACCCCGGCGCCCGAGAGCACCATCGCCGGGAAGCGGTAGCTCGTGCCTTCCATGGCGAAGAGCCCGAGCCGCTTCTGGAGGAGCAGGTTCGACAGCGCGAACAGCGACTTGATCAGGCCGGGGTGCTCGTGGTTCACCGACCAGGCGGCGTCGACCACCTCCGGGCGGAGCGCGGCGCGCGGCGCCTCGAGGAGCGCCTGGAACCACGCGCCGTAGCGGTTCGCGGCGAAGAAGTAGAACCCCTCGTCGCGCGCGTAGCCGAGATCGCCCGCGGTCGCGAGCAGCAGGGCGACGTACGCCGCCGCGAGCGCGATCGCGATCAGCCCGTCGGCGGGCGCGAGGGGCGCCGTTCGCTTCATCGGGTGTCGGCCTCGAAGCAGTAGTGGCGGTGCGTGTAATCCGCGGACCTCACGGCGAACTCCACCTCGGCCTTCGCGGCGCCCGCGTGGGCGGCGAGCGGGAACTCGAACGCCGCCCACCCGTCGCCGTCGTGGTGCGTCGCCTCGCCCACGGTCTCGCCGTTCACGCGCACGGACAGCGTGACCGGCGCGCCCTGCCGCTCGCGCTCGATGATCCAGTACATGCCCGCGTGCCCCCGGATCACCGAGCCGAGCGGCACATCGCGGAAGCGCGTGACGATCTCGCCGTCCCTGGGCGGGTGCGACCAGATGCACCGGCGCGGGCGGAACTCCTCGTCGGCGATCACGGTCACCCCCACGTTGAAGAACGGCCCGCCCGGGCACTCGAAGCGCTCGGCGGGGAACGTCGGGTGGCCGCCGAGGCCGCCGGCGGCCACCCGCGCGCGCGGGTTCCAGCGGCACGCGGCCGGCGGATCGGTGACGCGCGCGTCCGCCGACGCGGGCGCGACGTGATCGACGAAGTCGTAGACGACGCGCGCGGGCGACGGGTTCGCGAGGCGCCGGAGCGTGAACCGGCCGTGCTCCTGCCGCGCCTCCTCGCGGAAGCCCGCGAGCTCCTCGGCGCGCTGCCCGAGGACGCTGATCTCCACGGCCGCCGCGTACCGGCTCTCGTCGGGCCGCGCGGCGTCGCGCAGGGGCATCAGCGCGTCGCCGAGCGCGCGGCGCGCCGCCGGATCGGCCCACGCGGGCGCGACGACCACGAGGTCGCCGGGCTGCCGCATCGCCTCGAGGGGCGCCTTCACCTCGCGCCACGCGTCGAAGCCCGGCGCGCGCCGGCTGGCGTGGACGTGCGCCGCGAGCTCGCCGAGGCCGAGCGCGGGGAGGCCGACGAGCGCGAGCAGGCCGAGGGCGCGGCGCGCGAGGTCACCGCTCTTCCGCGTCGACCTGCCGGCGGGCAGCGTCGTCTCGTGTGTTTGCGGCGAGGTCATGGGGCGCGCTCCGTGTGCACCGGGCGATCCCAGGGCGAGCGTCACGGCAGGCGCCGCCGCGTGAGCGCCCCAAGGGGGAGGGATCGCTGGCTCGCGCCTGTAGCACGAAAGCGTCGCGGCAGCGCGAGCTGCTCCGCAACTGGTGCTTGTGCTTGAAGCGACGGCTCCCCATCGCGACACTGCCCCCGATGGCGGACGCGACCCGCGAGCCGAATGAAGATACCAGCCAAGAGGAAGCCGACGTGGTCCGTCTGGAGCTCGTGGTGAAAGGGATCCCGGTCTCGTCGCAAGCCAAAGACCGCGACAAGATGGATCGGTGGAAGCGGCGCGTGGCGCAAGCCGCGCGGGACGCGATCAAGGAAGAGGACGAGCTCTACGGGGAGTGCCGAGGCATCCTCGTCTACTTCTACTTCGGGTCGACGGATCTGGACGTCGACAACATCATCAAGCCCATCTCCGACGCGCTCAAAGGAATCGCCTACTACGATGACACGATCGTCAGCGAGTGGATCGTGCGCAAGACGGATCTCGCCAAGACAGAGATCGTCGATCCGCCTGCGGCGCTCCTGGGGCACCTGGCGGAGTGGGTGGCAGCGGAGCAGCCCTTCATCTACGTTTGCGTGGTCGACGAGCATCCGAACCACGTGGAGTTGCCGAAATGAACGCACGTGAAGAGCACGACCGAGCCGTGCAGAAGCTCGCGGACGAGTACGCGAGCAAGGGGTTCCAGGTTCGGAAGGAGGCGGTGCTGCCGTTCGCGCTCGAAGGCGGGCGCCCCTTCCGAGCCGACATCCTGGCAGAGCGCGACGGCGAGCATCACGTCGTCGAAGTGACCATTCGAGGCATCCGCGGCGCGCCCCAGGCTCCCCGCTGGGACGAGATCGCCAGGCTGGTTCGCACCCGACCCGGGTGGCACTTCAAGATCGTGCCCGTCGATCGTGATCCTCCTCCTCTCCCGGCCCCCGAGCGCATCGAGGCGGAGCTCACGAACGCCGAGGCGCTGCTCGATCAGGACAAGCTTGCAGCGGCGATGCTGCTGGCGGCGGCGGCGTTCGAGGCGTCCGCGCGCCGAAGGCTGCTCGCCGCAGGCGAGCTTCCGAAGAAGGAGTCGCTGACCGCGCTGGTCGAGCATCTCGTCTCCGGGGGGCACGTCGACCAGGAGGAGTTCGTTCCGCTCCGGGATGCGATCGAGCTTCGAAATGCCATCGTGCACGGCCATCTCGATGAGCTGCCGGAACGCGATGCGATCCAGCGCCTCATCACGGGCGCACGTCGGCTCCTCCACGCCTCGTGAGCGCCGAGGCCTGACACCTCGTCTCGGGGTACGAGCGCCCGGCTCGCCGCCGGTACGCGGCGGTGCGCGCCGGTGTTGCCGTCGGGCGGGCAGCGCGCATCCGACAATCCAGACAGGATTGCAGGCGGACTCGGCTACAGCTCGATCGCGTACACGAGGCTGCCGAGCGGCACGCGCTGCATGCGCTCCTCGATCACCCCGCGCAGCGCCTTCCACGCCCCTTCCTTCTCGACGTAGTCGTCGCGGAGGCGCTGCGCCGCCGCCTTGTCGCCGCGCGCCTTGACGCCGAGCACCGTCCTCGCGAGCGCCTCCGCCGCGGCGGGCAGCTTGTCGGCCTGGATCGCGAAGCACCCCATGTCCGCGCCGTTCGCCGCCGCCTCGCCGCGGTAGAAGCCGAGCGCGCCCGCGTCGAGCAGGCTTCCGAGCTGGATCGCGGCGAGCTGGCCGTACGGCCGCGGCTCGCCGTCCGCGGTGTACATCCCCTGCCCCACCTGCCGCAGCGCCCAGAATACCTCCAGCGTCTCGGCCATGCGGGCGAGCGCCGGATCGAGCACGCCCCGCTGCGCGAGCCAGCCGGTGAAGAAGAGCGCCCCGGTCTGGGCCTTGAGCTCCTCGAACATCGTGGCGAGCGGCCCGCCGAAGGTCTCGTTGTCGGTCTTGCCCTTCACCTTGTAGTTCTGCGTCGGCCCCAGGTTGTGGGCCGCCTCGTGCAGCACCGTGCCGAGCGTCGCGACGGGCCCCTCGAGCGAGACGCTCTCCATCGTGGCCTTGCAGAGGAGCGACGCGGCGGCCTGCCGCAGGGCGGCGCGGCTGTCGTCGTCGTCGAGGTTCACCATGGCCACGGTGCGGCCGCGGCCCTCGGTCGCGACCCGCCCCCAGTTCGGCAGGCTCTGCCCCGCGGTCCCGCCGGTCGCGGCGCGCGAGTCGCCGGCGTTCACCACGACGTCGATGAAGTCGGGCAGGTGGAACGCGACCTTGCGCTCCTTGTACGGCGCGCCCGCGAGCTTCGCGAAGGCCGCCTCCATGTCGGCCTTCGCCGGGTCGAGCTTCTTCTGCCAGGCGAGCGACTCCTGGTTGATGCGCGCGAAGCTCACGTGGAAGCCCGCCTTGCGGCTGCACGGCTCCCAGTACGTCTCGTCCGGCCCCACGCGCAGGTACCACGCCGAGTTCTCGGCGTTCATCTTCGACCACGGCTCGTCCGCGAGCTCCCACTGGTTGTCGAGGAACGCCTGCGACGCCGCGAGCAGGTACGCCTTGAAGGCGGCCTCGCCGGGGCTCTGGATCGCCTCGGCCGCGGCCTTGAGCTCCCGGCTCACCGCCTCCATCTCGGGCTTGTAGGCCTCGCTGTACGGCACGGCCTTGAGGGCGCCGCCGTCCTCGACGACCACGGTGAACGGCGAGAGGAGCGCCTGCTGGTCGCGCCGCGCCTCGAGCGCGGCGCAGAACTTCTTGTCCTGCTGGAGCCGCGCCGGGTAGGCGCCGGTCACGCGGGGCGGCTTGCCGGGCAGCGCGCTGCAGTTCGGATCGTCGCGGGTCTTCGGCTGCTCGCACCAGGGCCCCTGGTTGCGCCAGAAGAGCGCCCGGCTCGCCGGGTCGTCGGCCGGGATCTTGTCCGCCATGCCGGCGGAGCCGAGCTGCTTCGCGTGGATCTGGTCGATCAGCGCGGCCACCTTGAGCAGGTGGCCGACGATGGCCCGGTCCTCGGCGGACGCGCCGCGGAAGTCGGACCGGAGGAGCGACGGCCGGCCGGCCGCGAGCTCGGCGAGCACGGCGTCGCGGCGGCGCCGCTCGGCCTCGTCGAGGCCGGCGCGCGGGTGGCCCTCGGCCTTGATCTTGAGCATGGCGGCGTAGGCCGAGGTGAACTCCGGGGTGAACGCCCCGGCGGCGACCCAGGCGGGCGCCTTGGTGTGGTGCCAGAGGGCGGCGACCTCGTCGGGCTCGACGGCCCCCGAGCCGTTCCGATCGGCGATCCAGAAGAGCGGCAGATCGAGCTCCACGGCGATGCGGTTGACGTCGAGCCGGGGGATCTGGCCGAACGGCGGCGCCGAGGGCGCGGCCTGGGCGGCGGGGGGCGCTGGCGCGGCTGCTTTGGGCGGCTCGGCCGGCGGGGGGGCGTGCGGCTGCACGCAGGCGGCCCCCGCGGCGAGGGCGGCGAGCCCGGCGAGCGCGGTGAGCGGGGCGCGGGAGGCGGGGGTCGGGAGGGCGGTCTTCATGGCTGGAGCTACCGTAGTTGGGCGCGCTCGGGGCTCCGACCCCTTTTCTGCGGGCGAGGCCTCGTCGCCCTGAGCGTCTCGGCCGATGACGTCACGTCCTCGGCGTCATCGACGACGCACGGTGTCTCCGTCGCAGCTGAGAACCGCTCTAGCGGCTACCGCAACCTTGTGCGCGGCTGGGGCCTGGAGCCCAGCCCGCCCTGGGCAGCCGCTGTCCGAAGATGCCGGCCAGGAGCTCTCCCGCGCCGTAGTAGCAGAGATACGCGGCGAGCGCGTACTTGAGCAGCACCGCCGACGCGGGGAGCGAGAGCAGGGCGAGGCTGGCGAGCATCGAGCCTGTGCCCACGAGGAAGAGCCACCTCGACTCCACCATCCCCTTGAGCACGACCGACGCCGCGACGCGCAGCGCGCCGGAGACGAACGCCCAGATCCCGACGAGGACCACGAAGATCTCGACCACGTAGCCGCGCCGGAGCACGAGGAGGCCGAGCAGGAGGCTCGCCACGCCGCGCACGCGCGAGAGGAGGCGCCGGACGGGCGGCTCGCGCGACGCCCCGAGCAGCGACAGGGCGCCATCGGCGAGCGCGTAGACCGCGAACGCCGAGACGAGCAATCGCCACCCCGCGGACGAGCCCTGACCGACCGAGATGGTCAGGGCGCCGGCGCCCACCGCGAGCGCGAGGGCGCCTTGCGCGATGAGGACCCACCGGGAGCGCTCCGGCCGGGTCGGCTTCGGGAAGAGCGTCCGCGCGGCGGCGTGCGCCGCGGCGATCGGGTTCTTCTTCACCGGCGGCGCGCGGCCGGGCCCCGCCTCCGGGCGCACCACGGGCATCTCGCGCTCGATCTCGCGGCCATCCTTCCACTCGAGATAGCGCACGTGACCGTCCGGGGAGATGCGGAGAAAGGGGTTCTTGGGGCCGGTCCAGGAGCCGCTGTTGAAGTACCAGTCGCCGATACGACCTGGCTTGTGGGTGTGCCCGAGCACCGCCACGTCATGGTCGCCCCTCTCGAGCGCCGCGCGGACCCCGGCCACGTGCTCGCCGAGCCGATCCGGGTTCTGTGCCGGCGTGAGGGCCGAGGTGGGGCGCACGTCCCGCTCGGGGCCGCGCCCGTGCATCGTCGAAAGGGCGCGCCGCCAGATGGTCAGCATCGATTCGCCGAACTGCTCGAGGACGTCCTCCACGCTCTCGCCGCTCTCGAGGAGCGGAGAGCCGTTCTCGTCCTCCCAGACGCCGGCGAAGATGGCGAGCATGCGGCCGAAGCCGGGATCGTCGCCGGCGTTGAAGGGATCGGTCTCGTGCCCGTGCGAGAAGCGGAATCGCCTGCCCCCGAGCTCCCGGACGAACGGCGCGCGCATGCGGGCGAAGAAGGGGTGATGGAGGAAGTCCGTGTCGATGAAGTGCGCGAGATCGATGTCGTGGTTGCCGGGCACATAGGTGAGGCGCAGCGTGGCGAGCTGGTCGAGGAGCGGCCGCCGCTTCACGAGCAGCAGGCTGAGGTTCATCTGCCAGAGCTCGAAGAGGTCGCCGAGGACGAAGAGCTCGCCCCCCTCGCTGCCCACGTGGTCGAGAAATGCGCGCAGCTGTGGCGTCTTCTTGCCGCTATCGAAGTTGTCGCGCACGCCGCCGTCGCCGAGGTGCAGGTCGCTGATAACGAAGATGTCCCTGGCTGCGCCGTCCATCGCCTTGCTCCAGGGTCGAGCGATCCCGCCATGAGACCGGCCGCGCCCTCTGCGCTGCATGAAAACGCAAGCCGCGTGCCTCGACGGCGCGCAGGAAGGCGAGCTCGGGGTCGAGCGCGGTTTACGGCGACGGCGGGCTGGCGGGCTGCTCGACGGCCCCGCCGCTGCCTCCCCCGTCGGCGTCCTCGCTGCCGCCGTCTTCGGCCTCGATCTCTTCGCCCCCGTCCTCGGCGGCGGCGCTCGACAGGCGGGACAGGAGCTTGGGAGTCACGTCCTCGAACGCGTCGCCGTGGAAGTAATAGGCGATCTTCCGGAGGTCCGTGTACCGGCGGACCAGGAGGGTCCAGAGCCGGTCGCGCATCTTCTCGGCCTCGCCGCGCTGCTTGGCCGCGGGCCGGCGGGCGCCCTCGGGGGTGAGGGTGTCGAGCAGCCACTCGCTCGCTTCCCGCAGCTGATCGAGCTCTTCCTGGGTGAAGGGGTGCTTTCCGCGGAGCGCGCCCGCGTGCTCCTCGTACAGGTGAGCGAGCGCCATGCCGTCGCTGGCCAGGTCGTATTTGCCGCTTCCGGCGCGGATCTCGGCCACCACGTCCTTCGGCAGGAAGCCGCGCTTGGCCAGGGTCTCGGCGAGCGTGAGCATCGGCTCGCGCAGCTCGATGACGAGCTTCAGCTTGGCGTCGATCTCACGAGAGCTCGCGGCCTTCGCCGTGACGCGCGTGGCGGCGAAGACCAGGGCCCGGCCGAGGTCCGGCAGCGCGAGCACGTCATCGAGCGGCAGCTCGGGAAGGGCCTTGCGGATGCGCGACGGGTCGGCGCAGGCGGCCTGGACGCCGCGCTTCACGTTGGCGAAGGCGATCCGCACGTCCGCGCGACAGACCTCGACGTCGCGCTCCGGGAGATCGGCGGCCAGCGGGGCAAAGCGCTGGTAGCAGGCGCGGTAGGTTGCGTGTGCCGTGGGAGCCGCCGCGGGCGACTTCCCGGTGTGTTGTTGTTGGGTCTTGGCTTTGGCCATCGTGGGAACGTAGATCCGAGCGAGCGAGGCCGTGGGGGCAGAGCGGCGCCGGATGTGTGCTCGGAGGAGCGCAGGAGTTCGACGCGACGGGGGTGGGGCTGCGAGGGGAGGCGCACCCCGTGACCGCGGAGCCTGGGGCGGGTGTGGATGGGGTCACGTAGTGTCAGTTCGTAGGCAGATCTGTAAACGGCGGGACACACGTAGTGTCATTTCGCAGGCAGAGCCGTATGCGGAGGGGCACACGTAGTGTCACCCGGCAGGCCCCGCTGCACGGGATCGGGCACGCGTGGTGTCATCCGGCACGGCGCTGTGGCGGTGGAGCGATCCGCGGCTCGTCCGCCGGCGCGCTGCCCGGTGTGTGGGCGAGCGGGCAGCGCTACGGCGCAGGCCACCGGCGCAGCGCCAGCTGGCGCAGGCGAGCGCGGAGCTCCGGAGGGGCTGGGACGGCATGGGCGCCGAGGCCGGCGAAGGCGGCGCGCTGGACGCGGCAGGCGGGGCAGAGCGCGAGGTGCGCGGCGACGGCGGCCGGTGGGGAAGCGCCGAGGGCCTGGGTCGCCTGGGCGCCGAGTCGCGGATCGGTGCAGGCGGGCGGCGCCGGATAGGGCGACGGGCTCATGACGGCTCCTCCTCGGCGAGCGCCTCGCGAAGCTTGCGGAGGGCGCGGTGGCGGAGCTGGCGCACGTGGTTCGGGGTGATGCCGAGCGCGAGCGCGATCTCGGGGCCGTCGCGATCGTCGAGAGCCATGGAAACGACCTCCTGCTCGAGCGGATTGCAGGCGCGCTCCAGGAGCGAGGCGAGCTTCTCCGCGGTCTCGCGCTGGAGCAGCGCGGTGAGGCCGCCCTCGTCGAGCGCGAGCTCACGGTCGTCCGGCGAGCCGTCGGCGACCTCGCGCGAGCGCGCGGCCATGAGGTGCGCCGCCTTGTTGCGCAAGGTGCCGAAGAGGAAGCCGGGGACATTCACGGGCTCGTGGGCGAGCACGGCCTCTGCCTTCTGAAACAGGATGAGGAAGGCTTCCTGCACGGCGTCGGCGGCGTCCGCGGGTTGAAGTTGCAATCGTCGCCGCGCGTAGCCGTTGAGCCGGGCGGCGTGGCGATCGAAGAGCGCGTCGAAGGCCGCGGCGTCGCCCCGGACGAGGACGGCGAGCAGGGCCTCGTCGCTGTCGACGAGGCCCGGAGGACGGCCGCGCAGGTCGCCGGAGGGCGCCCAGCCGGTGGCGCGCAGACGCCCGAAGAGGAGCGCGCGGAGCCGCGCGAGATCGGTCGCGTCGGAAGGAGCCGAGAGCATGGCGGCGCGGGCGAGGAGGTCGGCGAGGGGCACGGGTGGAACGACGTTAGCCTGGCTGGTCCGGCATCAAAGCGCGGAACTGCTGCAGGATGGGGTGGCTCGGGACCTGCTCGGCGAGGACATGAAGGGCATGTCGGAGGAGATCGCCGGCCTCATCCTGTTGACCGAGACGGAAGAGCACCCTGGAGAGCGCCACCTCGGTCTCGGCCGAGTGGTACTGGTCGAGCGAAGCGAAGCACTTCTTCTTGATGGCCAGGACGCGGCGATAGTGCCCCGCTGCCTGATCGAGCTCTCCCTCCGCCTCCAGCAGGACGCCCAGCGCGAGCAGCGACGTTGCCACGTCGGGGTGCTCCTCCGTGCCGTGCACCTTGGCCTGGATCGCCAGCGAGCGCTCCGCCGCCTCTCGCGCTCCCGCGAGGTCGCCCTGCGCCATCCGCACGCCGCCCAGCGCGAGCAGCGACGCGGCCACGGAGGGGTGCTCCTCCGTGCCGCGCACCCTGGCATGGATCGCCAGCGAGCGCTCCAGCGCCTCTCGCGCTCCCGCAAGGTCGCCCTGCGCCATCCGCACGCCGCCCAGCTCGTGCAGCGACGCTGCCACGTCGAGGTGCTCCTCCGTGCCGTGCACCTTGGCCAAGATGTCGCGCGAGCGCTCCAGCGCCTTGCGCGCTCCCGCAAGGTCGCCCTGCGCCCTCAGCACGCCGCCCAGCACGTGCATCGACGCTGCCACCTCGGGGTGCTCGTCCGTGCCGTGCACCTTGGCCTGGATCGCCAGCGAGCGCTCCAGCGCCTCTCGCGCTCCCGCAAGGTCGCCCTGCGCCCTCAGCACGCCGCCCAACTCGTGCAGCGACGCGGCCACGAAGGGGTGCTCCTCCGTGCCGTGCACCTTGGCCTCGATCGCCAGCGAGCGCTCCAGCGCCTTTCGCGCTCCCGCAAGGTCGCCCTGCGCCCTCAGCACGCCGCCCAGCTCGTGCAGCGACGCGGCCATGGAGGGGTGCTCCTCCATGCCGTGCACCTTGGCCTCGATCGCCAGCGAGCGCTCCAGCGCCTCTCGCGCTCCCGCAAGGTCGCCCTGCGCCATCCGCACGCCGCCCAGCTCGTGCAGCGACGCGGCCACGGAGGGGTGCTCCTCCGTACCGTGCACCTTGGCATGGATCGCCAGCGAGCGCTCCAGCGCCTTTCGCGCTCCCGCAAGGTCGCCCTGCGCCATCCGCACGCCGCCCAGCGCGTGCAGCGACGCGGCCACGGAGGGGTGCTCCTCCGTGCCGTGCACCTTGGCCAAGATGTCGCGCGAGCGCTCCAGCGCCTTTCGCGCTCCCGCAAGGTCGCCCTGCGCCATCCGCACGCCGCCCAGCGCGTGCAGCGACGCGGCCACGGAGGGGTGCTCCTCCGTGCCGTGCACCTTGGCCAAGATGTCGCGCGAGCGCTCCAGCGCCTTTCGCGCTCCCGCAAGGTCGCCCTGCGCCCTCAGCACGCGGCCCAGCTCGTGCAGCGACGCTGCCACCTCCGGGTGCTCCTCCGTGCCGTGCACTTTGGCATGAAGCGCCAGCGAGCGCTCCAGCGCCTTTCGCGCTCCCGCAAGGTCGCCCTGCGCCATCAGCACGCCGCCCAGCGCGTGCAGCGACACGGCCACGTCGGGGTGCTCCTCCGTGCCGTGCACCTTGGCCAAGATGTCGCGCGAGCGCTCCAGCACCTTTCGCGCTCCCGCGAGGTCGCCCTGCGCCATCCGCACGCCGCCCAGCTCGTGCAGCGACGCGGCCACGGAGGGGTGCTCCTCCGTGCCGTGCACCTGGGCCTGGATCGCCAGCGAGCGCTCCAGCGCCTTTCGCGCTCCCGCGAGGTCGCCCTGCGCCATCCGCACGCCGCCCAGCGCGTGCAGCGACGCGGCCACGGAGGGGTGCTCCTCCGTGCCGTGCACCTTGGCCTTGATTGCCAGCGAGCGCTCCAGCGCCTTTCGCGCTCCCGCAAAGTCGCCCTGCGCCCTCAGCACGCCGCCCAGCGCGTGCAGCGACGTTGCCACGGAGGGGTGCTCCTCCGTGCCGTGCACCTTGGCATGGATCGCCAGCGAGCGCTCCAGCGCCTTTCGCGCTCCCGCGAGGTCGCCCTGCGCCATCCGCACGCCGCCCAGCTCGTGCAGCGACGCGGCCACGGAGGGGTGCTCCTCCGTGCCGTGCACCTTGGCCAAGATGTCGCGCGAGCGCTCCAGCGCCTTTCGCGCTCCCGCAAAGTCGCCCTGCGCCATCAGCACGCCGCCCAGCGCGTGCAGCGACGCGGCCACGTCGAGGTGCTCCTCCGTGCCGTGCACCTTGGCCTGGATCGCCAGCGAGCGCTCCAGCGCCTTTCGCGCTCCCGCAAAGTCGCCCTGCGCCATCAGCACGCCGCCCAGCGCGTGCAGCGACGTTGCCACGGAGGGGTGCTCCTCCGTGCCGTGCACCTTGGCCTGGATCGCCAGCGAGCGCTCCAGCGCCTTTCGCGCTCCCGCAAGGTCGCCCTGCGCCTCCAGCAGGCCGCCCAGCTCGTGCAGCGACGTTGCCACGTCGGGGTGCTCCTCCGTGCCGTGCACCTTGGCCAAGATGTCGCGCGAGCGCTCCAGCGCCTTTCGCGCTCCCCCGAGGTCGCCCTGCGCCCTCATCACGCCGCCTAGCGCGTGCAGCGACCCTGCCACGTCGGGGTGCTCCTCCGTGCCGTGCACCTTGGCATGGAGCGCCAGCGAGCGCTCCAGCGCCTCTCGCGCTCCCGCAAGGTCGCCCTGCGCCCTCAGCACGCCGCCCAGCGCGTGCAGCGACGCGGCCACGTCGGGGTGCTCCTCCGTGCCGTGCACCTTGGCATCGATCGCCAGCGAGCGCTCCAGCGCCTTTCGCGCTCTCGCAAGATCGCCCTGCGCCATCAACACGTCACCCAGCGCGTGCAGCGGCGCTGCCACGGAGGGGTGCTCCTCCGTGCCGTGCACCTTGGCCAAGATGTCGCGCGAGCGCTCCAGCGCCTTCCGCGCTCCCGCAAAGTCGCCCTGCGCCCTCAGCACGCCGCCCAGCGCGTGCAGCGACGCGGCCACGTCGGGGTGCTCCTCCGTGCCGTGCGCACCGACGAGGAGCGCATGGCCCCGCCGGATGCGCTCCCCGGCGCGGGCCGGAGACAGCCCCGCCTTGAACTCGGCGTAGCCGAGCCACCGATGCCCGAACGGCGATTCCGGCAGCGCCTCCACATGGCGCTCGGCCAGCCGCACGTTGTGGCGGTAGAGACCCGCACGGTGGAACGCTGCGTCGATGCGGCCCGCGAGGCGCTCCGCGCGCGCCACATGCCCGCCCCGCAGCGCATGCTCCCACGCCGCCTCGGTACGTTCGAGCCACACCGCGCCGCTCGCCGCCTTGTTGGCCAGCGCCTCCCAGGCCTCGGCCGCTGCCTCATGCCACCGCGCGGCCTCACCCGCCTCGAACCGCGGCTCCACGAGCGGGCTCACCCGGTACGCGCGCGCGCCGTCGAGCTCACCCACCTCCAGCAGCCCCCAGCTCGCCAGCACGTCCAGGTCCCGGTCGAGGTCGACCTCGAGCCCCTCGGCCAGCGCCGCGAAGGCTTCCCTGGGCACCGCGTCCTCGAAGACGCGCGCCCGCTTCACGAACTCGAGCGCCGGCTCACCGAAGGCCGCGCGGGCCTGCTCGTAGGCCATGTGGCGCAAGAACAGCCCCGCCAGCTTGGCGTGCTCCTCCTCGCTCGCCTCGTCGCCCGGCGCCCAGACCGGCAGCGCCGCCGACGCGCTGGCCGCAGCGGCGGCGAGCTCCTCGTCCGGCTTGCCCGCGAGCAGCGCGCGCGCCCACGCGAGGACACGCGCATTGCGCCCCAGCCGCTCGGCGAGGTCGTGCCAGCTCCTGAGCGACACGCTCGCGAGCTCGTTCGACGCCTGCCCCCGCATCCAGAGCTTTCGCACGGCCGCGCCGTCGAGCGCGCCGAGCGGCACGAAGGCGAGCGCCCGGTCGTTCGCCCCCGGGACCCGGAACGCGGCCGTCGACGTGATCAAGAGCTTCGGCTTGCCGGTCGCGCAGGTGGGCAGGAGCGCCTCGAGCAGCGCGGCCGCCTCGGGCTTCACGAGCCAGGGGCCGCCCGTGCTTCGCTCGAGGTTCTGCTCGAAGTCGTCGAGCACGATGACCACGCGCCGCCTGCGCCAGCGCTCCATCAGGCGCCGCACGCGCTGGAGCACGATCTCCTCGGCGCGCGCGAGCATGTCCTCGGCGGCCCGGTCTGCTCCGCCGGCTCGAACGGCCTGCTCGAACGCCTCGAGCACGGCGCGCTCGTCGACGGCGCCGTGCAGGACCACCACGGCGAGCTCCGGCGCGTGCTGCTTGGCGCGCTCGATCGTCCGGCCCACCGCGCACGACTTGCCGACGCCCTTCATCCCGAAGACACACGCGCCCGCCACGTCGCGCGTCCCGCTCCTCTGCGGGTCTTGCCCGCGGAGGAGCACGCGGAGCAGCCGCTGCACCAGCCGTCGCCGGCCCACGAAGCCCGCCTTGAGCACGCGCATGTGGCTGCCCAGGAACTTGTAGATCTCGTCGCGATCGACGCGCTCGCTGAGCGGCTCGGCGCCATCGTCGACGCGGAACCCAGCCGCCGATCCGCTGACGAGGTGCAGCGTCCCCCAGGCATGCGACGGCGCGGACGCGCCGTCCTCGGCGCGGCGCATCCGCTCGCGCGCGATCTGCGCGGCCTCGACCGGCGTCTTGCCGGTGCCGATCTGCTCGTACGCAGCCGACGCGGCCAGCGTGGCGAGCTCGTCGCGGACCGGACGCGTCCAGCCGAGCACGTTGGGCACGCCGGCGGCCACGAGCTCCGCCGCGAAGCTCGCGACCGAGCCGCGGACCTCGGCGCTGTGGCAGCACGACACCATCACGAGCTCCGGCATGACCTTCGCGCGCTCCAGCACGTCGACGAGCTCCGCCGGCGAGACGAGGCGCGCGCCGCCGAACGCGTCCTCCATGACGAGCCGCGGTCCGTCGGGCATCAGCACCCCGTGGCCGCTCAGGTGCACGACGTCGAAGCGCTCGACGAGCAGGGCGGCGCGGAGATCCTCCAGCGTGCCCTCCTCGACGACGCGCATGCGGGCGCGGCGGCGCTCGGCCAAGGGCGCGATCGCGGCGAGCAGCTCCTCTTCTTCCCGCTCGAAGTCGAGCTCGGGCGGCGCGTCGTGGGGAGAGGACGCCATGAACAGGATGCGCAGGCCGCCGCCGTCCAGCGCGCGCGGCGCGGCGAGGTCCTGCGGCCCGAGCTGCAGCACGACCGTGAGCGGCGGCGCGCCGCGGCGGCGCGTCTCCGCGAAGGGCAGGAGCTCCCACCGCATCCACGTGGCGGGGTGCGCGCGCAGGGCGCCGCGGTCGTCGCTCCGCGCGCGCACGACGAGATCGAGCCGGCGGCGCTCGGCCTCCGCCCGCGCGATGCGCTGCGCGAGGGCGCGCTCGGGGCCGTCGAGCAGCTCGAAGAGGGCGTCGCTCAGCGCGGTGCGGGCACCGTCGATCGCGGCGCCCTGCCCCGCGCTCTCCGCGAGGCTCACCGCGTCGGCCAGGCGCTGGAGGCGCGCGATCTCGTCGCGGCGGATGACCTTGTTCCTGGCGCCCGGCGCCTCGGTCCAGCTCAGGATCACGTCGCCCCCCGGATCCAGCCGGAGGTCGACCATCACGGGCATCGGCGCAGCCATGTGAGGCATCGTACGTAGCGAGGCTCGGGAGGCCAGGGGCGCGGTCATGGGGGTCCTTTCGTCGGGTCCACCGGCTCATCCCGCGAGCAGGCCCGGGCGTTACAGGCGCCCGCACGTTTCGGGATCGAGCGCTGTGGGTCCTCGTTTCTGGACGCGCGCTTACCCGTGGATGGCCCCAAGCCGTTGCGGGGGCGTTCATCATCGACGTCGCCCGCAACATCGGCCCGCTGCGCAGCGATGTTCAGAGCAGGCCGCTCATCCAGCCGACCGTCGGGAGCTCATCGCGACTCCCGAACTCACCCCTCCGCCGCCGGCGCGGCCTGGGCGAGCGGATCTCGGTACACGTCGTCGACCGACAGGGTGCACCCGATCGCCTGGAGCTCCGCCCCCTCCCCAGCACGCGCCTCCCGGAGCGTCCACGAGTCATCCTCGTTGCGGTGGAACACCTCGATGCGCGGCTCGTGCTGCGAGACGAGCACGTATTCCCGGAGCGAGCGGATCCGCCGGTAGTGCGCGAACTTCTGCCCCCGGTCGTACGCCTCCGAGCTGTCGGAGAGGACCTCGATCAGGACGATCGGGTTGAGCGCGGCGTCCGTGTCCTCGGGATCGCGCTCGAGCCTGCCGCAAACGACGCTGACGTCCGGGTACGTGGAGAGCCCGGTCGCCTGCACCCGGACGCGCAGGTCCGACGAGTAGACCGCGCAGGGCCGCCCGCGGAGGTGCGCCCGGAGCTCGGCGCCGACGCTCAGGCACAGGCGCGCATGCTCGGGCGTCCCGCCGGCCATCGCGAAGATCTCGCCGTTCAGGAACTCGTGCTTCGTCGGGCTCGCCCGCTCCTGGTCGAGATACTCGGCGTACGTCCAGATGATCTTGCGCGCCGGCTCGTTCATGGTCCTGCCGAGTATGCCACGCGGGCTCCTCCAAGAGCCAACGGCGAACGGATCTGTGGGCCTCCTCCGAGGGGCAGGTCGTCGCGCCGCCCCCCGCCAGGTCACTTCGGCTGCGTGGCCCGCAGCGCCTGCTGCTCCTCCTGCTGGTTCCGGTACGCCTCGATCGCCGCGTAGCCCGCCGCCGCCGCCGACACGCGGCTCTGGGGCTGCGCGGCCGGGAGCGCGGCCGCCGGGGGCGGCGCGGCAGCGGGAGGCGGCGCGGCAGCGGGAGGCGGCGCCGTCGGAGCCGCTCCGGCCGGGGGCGCCGCCGCGGAAGGGCCGGCCGGCGCCTGCACCGGCTCGCACACGCAGCCCGCCACGGCGCGGTCCACGAGCACGAAGGCGGACATCCGCATCCCGAGCGAGTAACAGGAGCTGGCGCAGTGGGTCGGCCCGCGCTCCGCGGACTCGAGCTCGGCGGCCGTCTGATACCCCCGGTTGCAGCCGCCCAGCGCAAACGCCGCAGTAGCCAGGACAACGAGCACCAGCGCCGATCGGTGACCCATGAGCGGCGGACTACCCGGGTCCCCGCGAGACGTCAACGAGCCGGCGCGCGCCACACCGGCAGCCAATTACGGCTCGATGAGCGCGTGAATGCGCTGCTCCTCCCCGGAGGAGCCCAGACGACTCAGCGCCATCGGGCGCGCAGGAGCTGGAAGCGCAGCGCGCCCTCGCCACCGCGATCCCCGCGGCCCTATCCTCAGCGCCATGCCCACGATCCAGAGCACCGCCGAGATCGACGCCGCTCCCGACGAGCTCTTCGCGCTGTCCCAGGACTACGATCTCCGGCTCGAGTGGGACCCGTTCCTCCGCGAGATGCGCTACCGCGACGGCGCGACCGAGCCCGCCGTCGGCGTGCGGGTGTGGGTGCGGGCAAAGAACGGCCTGTCCATGGAGGCCAGGTACATCACCCTGAACCCGCCGGAGCAGGTGGCCATCACCATGGTCGACGGGCCGCGGATCTTCCGCCAGTTCTCGGGCGCGTGGCTCTTCAAGGCGCTGTCGCCGCGGCGGACCCGCGTCACTTTCCGCTACAACTTCACCGCGCGCCCGCGGGTCCTCGCCGCGGTGCTGGAGCCCGTGATGGCGGCCGTGCTGAGGCGCGACATCGAGCAGCGCCTCGCCGGGCTCAAGCAGAGCGCCGAGACGACGGACATCCTGCAGCGCCTCCCGCGGCGCGGCCCGGCGGCCGCCTGACCGCGCCGAGGCGGCGCGGCCGGAGGAGACGGAGCCGCCGGAGGGCAGCGGCGCCGCCGGAGAAAGCCGCGCGGCCGGAGGAGCCGCGCCCCTCCGGCCGCGCCGCCGGACCTCAGCGCGAGGCGCGCTCCGTGAGCGCGCTCTACCGCGAGGCCGCCCGCGCCCGGCGACGAGCGCCAGCGAGCGCGAGCCCGAGCCCCGCGAGCGCGAAGGCGAGCCCACCGCCCGACCGCCGCTCGCCGCTGACCCCGCAGCCGCCGTCATCGCCGTCCGAGCCCGCGCCGGGCGCCGCGCCCGCGCCGTCCCCGCCAGCGCCGCCCGCGCCGCCCGCGCCGGGCTCGTCCGGGGCCTCGACACAGGCGTGCGCCTCGAGGTCGCAGACCTCGCCGTCATCGCAGTCCCCGTCGCTCACGCACGCCACGCACTCCGGCGTCCCCTCCACCACGGCGCAGCGCGGCGTCTGGGCGTCGCAACGCTGGCAGGTGGGCCCGCAGAACTCGTCGAGCGAGCACGGCGCGCACAGCGCGGCGCTGTTGCAGTACGAGCCCTCGGCGCAGCCGTCGTTTCCGACTTGGTGGATGAACTCACGGCCGCACTGCGTACAGGACGCCTCGTCCTGGTCCGCGTCGCCGCCCGACAAGGCCTGATAGAGCGACGCCGGCTCGACGATGGCGAAGCCGGACTCCGCGAGGCTCATGCTGCCAGTCTCTCCGGCGCCGAGCTGAAAATCCTCGAACTCGCCGACCAACAAAGACACCTCGAGGGCCGAATGCTCGGCGATGCCGGCGTAGAGGACCTCGATCGGATACAGGCCCTCCTTGGCGAACGTGACGGTGTTCGTCATGCGCCACGCGGTGAGGCCGAGCTTGAGGGGCTGCGCCAGCACCGGATAGGCGGTCTGCTCCGCGTCGTAGAGCACCAGGGCCACGGCGTCGTCGGCGAAGAGGCCGAAGTGGACCGGCTGCTCGACGTGCTCGGGCGTCACGGCCAGATAGCCGCGCAGGCGCATGCCGAACGACACGTCGGGCTCGTTCGACGCGAAATCGCAGCCTCCCTCCGAACAGTCGGGGACCGCGTTAATGAAATCGCCGAAGCTCCACTCGTTCCCGGCGGCGTAGTTGTTCGAGAAATCGAGCGGCGCGCTCACCACGAAGCTCTCGATATCGGTCTCGGGCTGCCCCGCATCGAAGAACGCGGTCATCTTCTCGATGAAACCCTCGGTCGTGGCCGGCGAGACGTAGAAGTCGCCCTCCGGGTCGGTCGATATCCTGTGCGCGCCGCACAGGCCGGCGCCTTTCTCGGCGGGGAGCGGAGCGACCGGATCTCCGGTGATGATCACCGGCTCGGCGCTCGCGGAGCCCGATGCTCCGAGCGTAAGGGAGAGGGCGATGACGGAGGAGACGGTAAGGGAGGAAGGTCGAGGGGACATGGACGCTCCTTGCGAAGAAGGGAGTGCAGCCGGTGCAGCCGACGCAACCGGTCGCAGAAGCTGCGTGGATGCTGGTCGACACCACCTGAAGGCGGCCGCGAAATGGTACACGGGCGCCCTGGCTTCCGACCACGAAACGGGGAAGAGCACGGATCCGCGCGCCCGTTCGCCCGCGCGCGGCCGCGCTCTCGCGCGGCACGCAACGCGCGCCCTCCCCTCACCCGAGCTGCGCCAGCGCCGCCCGCGACGCCCCCGCCTCCGGGTGGCGCAGGCGCTCCCGCAGCGCCGCCGCCTCAGCCAGCAGCTCCCGCCCGCGCGCGAGCTCCCCGCCGCGCGCCGCCGCCGCGCGCGCCACGCCGCGCGCCGCCGCCGCGCGCGCCACGCCGCGCGCCGCCGCCGCGCGCGCCACGCCCGCCCAGTGCAGCGCGTCCGCCCTCGCCCACGCGTCCTCGCCCGCCCACGCCACCGCCGCGCCGGCGAGCGCCGCCGCGGACGCCGCCTCCCCCGCGCCGCGGGCCAGCGCGCACCGCGCGGCGACCACGGCGAGCCGCGCGCGGAACGGGCCGAACCCGCACGTCTCCGCCACGTGCAGCCCCTCCAGCGCCTGCCGCGCGCCCTCGTCGGGCCGCCCGGCCGCGAGCGCGAGCCGCGCCGCGAGCTCGTGGCACCGCAGCGCGACCTCCACCTCGCCCGTCGCCGAGGCCCAGCGCCGCGCCTCGACGAGGTGCGCCTCCGCCTGCGCGACGCCGCCTTCGCCTTCGCCGCCGTCCAGCAGCGCGAGGCCGAGCAGCGTGTGGCCGTGCGCCACGTGGCCCTCCCAGCCCCGCCGCCGGCACTCGGCGATGTTCCGCTCCGTGGCCTCGCGCGCCCTGCCACGGCGCCCCAGCGCGAGGTCGTGCTCCGCCTCCCAGAGCGCGCGGCGCGCCACCGGCGCGTCGCCCAGCTCCCGGACCCTCGCGAAATGCTCGCCCGCCGCGTCGACCTCGCCGAGGTCGTGCAGCACGGCGGCGAGCAGCGCCGCGATGCGCACGGCCTGGCCGCTGTCCGCGGCGCGCACGCCGCTCGTCGCGCCGCGCCGATCGACCTCCGACGCGCGCTCGAGCAGGCGGCGCGCCTCGGTCAGGCGACCCCGCAGCCGCTCCGTGTACGCCAGCGTGCGCAGGCCGGTCGCGAGCGGCGCGGGATCGGCGAGCGCCCCGGCGATCTCGTTGTGCGCCGCGTAGCAGGCGCAGGCGAACGCGAGATCGCCGAGCGCGCCCGCGTAGAGGCCCGCGTCGTACGCGAGCGACGCGCGCACGCGCGCGGGCAGCGAGGCCGGCATGCCGCGCGGGTCGTCGCCGCCGGCGAACGCGCGCAGGATGCGGGCGCCGCGGGCCATGTCGCCGAGCTGGAGCCCGAGGTGCGCGAAGCCGCCGAGGCCGAACGCGTAGATCTCGTAGGCCTCGCCCGCGCGCCCGGCGCCGAGCAGCTCGGCGACGATCGCCTCGTACGCGTCGACCGCCCGGCGCTCCCGCGGCGCCCGGCGCGGCGCCTCGTCGAGGCGCGGCGGCGGCGCGGCGCTCCCCGCGGCGTGGATGCGATCCGGCGGCACGCCGAGCAGCGACTTGAAGTGCTGCCGCACGAACGGGTGCGTCGAGGTGCAGAGCTCGCCCTGCCGCGCCGCGAACACGAGCCCCAGCCGCTCGAGCCGCGCGAGCCCGCGGGCGAGCTCCGCGGCGCCCCACCCCGCCATGGCGCCCGCGATCTCGCCGCCGGCGCGGATCAGCTGGAGCAGCGCCGCCTCGCCCGCGCCGCCCGGGAACACCGAGAGGCGCGCGAGCAGGTCCCGCTCGCCCGGGGGCAGCGCGCGCGCGTAGGCCGAAAGCACCGAGCTCAGGCGGCGGGCGAGGACGTCGTCGCGCTCGGCCTCGGCGAGGTGCGCCGCGCCCGCCGCGGAGAGCCGGGCCGCGTCGCCGCCGAGGAACGCGCCCACGTAGGAGCCGACGACGGCGACCGAGAGCGCGTGGCCGCCGGTCTGCTCGAACAGCGCGCGGAGGGCCTCGCCGTCGCCGCGGATCCCCCAGCGGCGCAGGAGCGACGCGGCGTCGCGCTCGCCGAGCGGCTCCGGCCGGATCGTCGCGAGCCCGCCGTCGGCCCAGGCGGCGAGGTCCGCGAGCTCGAAGCGCGACGTGACGAGCGCGCGCGCGCCGCCGAGCCCCGCGGCGATCGCGCAGAGCAGCCGGCGGAGGAGCGCGTCGTGGAGCTCGCCGTGCGCGCGGCCGGCGCCCCCCTCGGCCTGCACGGTCTCGAGGCCGTCGAGCACGAGCAGGTGCGGCGGGCCTTGCCCCAGCGCTTCCTTGAGGCGCGCGAGCTGCTCGCCGGGCGCCGCCGGGGCCCGCGGCGCCGCCGCGCCGGCGCCCGGCGCGAAGTACGCCGCCGCCTGGTCGAGGAACGCCTCGGTCCTGGGGTCGTCGTAGAAGCTCCAGACGAGCACCCCGCCGGGGCGCGGGGCGTCGCCGAGCCCCTGGAGGAGGCGCTCGGCGATGGAGGTCTTGCCCGCGCCGCCGACGCCGAGGAGCGCGATCACCGGGGGCGAGGGCGGCGAGGCGGCGGCCCACGCGGCGAGCCGGCCGAGGATCTCGCCGCGCCCGACGAAGTGCCGGGCCCGCTGGAGCGTGTGCGCGTGCAGGGGGCGCCACGCCGGGGCGGCGCCCTGCGGCGCGGCGGGCGCGACGGGCGGCGCCTGCGCCGCGGCGGGCGCGACGGGCGGCGCCTGCGCCGCGGCGGCGCCGGAGGGCGCCTGCGCCTCGGCGGCGCCGGAGGGCGCCTGCCCGGCCCTGGCGGGCGCCTCCACCCCGGCGGCCGCCTCCCCGGCCCTGGCGGGCGCCTCCACCCCGGCGGCCGCCTCCCCGGCCCCGGCGGGCGCCTCCCCGGCCCCGGCGGGCGCCTCCCCGGCCCCGGCGGGTGCCTCTCCCGCCCCGCTCGCCGCCGCGCCCTCGGCCGCCGGCGCTCCCCCCGCCTCGCCGACGAGCAGGTCCGCCTCCGCGAGGCCGAGCTCGGCGCCGAGCCGCTCGAGGATGCGCCGCCGGGACGGGCTCCGGACCGAGAAGCCGAGCCGCGGGTCGTTGACCGCGCCCGACTCGTAGCGGCGGTACGTCCGCACGTCGACGCCGATCGACGCGGCGACCTGCTCCTGCGTCAGGTCGAGCTCGAGCCGCGCCCGCAGCAGGAGCGCGTGGTTGAAATGGACCGCGGGCTCCGCGCCTCGGCCCGCCCTGGGGAGCTGTGCCATCGCTGCGCGCCCTCGATCATCGGCGATGCCGCGCCGTCCTGTCCACCGCGCTGCCCGGTCCTGCCCGGTCCTGCCCGGTCCCGCCCTTCCGGATCCGGTCCGCCGGGACGCATGGTCCACGCATGAGCACGATGCACACCGAACGACCCGCCCAGCGGAGCACCTATACCGACGACCTCCGCATCTTCACCGTGACGAACCTCCTGTCCCCCGAGGAGTGCGACGGCTTCATCGCGCGCGCCGAGGCGCACGGCTTCGCGCAGGCGCCGATCGGGGGCGGCAGCGTCATCAACCTCGAGGTGCGCAACAACGGCCGCGTCATGCTGGACGATCCGGCGCTCGCGGCGCGCCTCTGGGAGCGGCTCGCGCCGTGGACCCCGCCGACCTGGGGCGCCCTCCGCGCGGTCGGGCTGAACGAGCGCTTCCGCTACTACCGGTACGCCGAGGGCGAGTACTTCAACTGGCACGGTGACGGGTCGTTCCCGCGGTCGGAGATCGAGCGGAGCCTGTTCACCGCGATGGTCTACCTGAACGACGACTTCGAGGGCGGCACGACCGACTTCTGGGGCGGCCAGAGCATCGTCCCGCAGCGCGGGATGGCGCTCGTGTTCGAGCACCGGTGGCTCCACCGGGGCGCCGCCGTGACGCGGGGGCGCAAGTACGTGCTCCGCACCGACGTGATGTACCGGCGCGGCTGACGTCCGGCGCGGCGCGCCCGGCCCCGCGCCGCGCCCTCACCCCGGCCGCGGCGCGCCCCGGCCCTGCGCCGCGCCCTCACCCCGGCCGCGGCGCGCCGGCCAGCGCCTCGGCGAGGCGCGGCAGCACCTCGCCCGCCCGGCCCTCGACCTTCAGCGCGCCGAGCTCCTCGCCGCGCGCGGACCCGAGGTTGACCATCGCGACCGGGATGCCCCGCTGCGCGGCGCGCAGCACGAAGCGGTACCCCGAGAAGACCGCCAGCGAGGAGCCCACCACGAGGAGCGCCTCCGCCGCGTCGACGAGCGCGAACGCCGCGTCGACGACCGGCCGCGCCACGTTCTCGCCGAAGAAGACGACGCGCGGCTTGAGCGGCCCGTCGCAGCGCAGGCAGGGGGGCGTCTGGAAGCCGGCCACGTGCTCGGCGGGCAGGTCGGCGTCGCCGTCGGGGGCGACGTCGGCCGCGAGCCGCAGCCAGCCGGGGTTCCGCGCGAGGAGCCGCTCCTGGAGGGCGGCGCGCGGCTCCATCGCGCCGCACTCGAGGCACGCGACCTCGGCGAGCGTCCCGTGCAGCTCGATGACGCGGCGGCTGCCGGCGGCCTGGTGGAGGCCGTCGACGTTCTGCGTGATGAGGCCCTCGAGCAGCCCATCCTGCTCGAGCCGCGCGAGGGCGCGGTGCGCCGGGTTGGGCTCGGCCCGCGAGAACCGCTCCCACCCGATCACGGCGCGCGCCCAGTACCGCTGCCGGATCTCGGCCGAGCGCGAGAACTCCCGCCCCTGGATCGGGTTGCGCGCCCGGCGCCGCGTCTCGGGGCCGCGGTAGTCCGGGATGCCGGACTCGGTGCTGCACCCCGCCCCGGTCAGCGCCACGAAGCGCTTGCCGCGCAGGAGCGCGATGAGGTCGTCGACCGGATCCGCGAGGAGCGCATGGCTGAGCGGCATGGGCCCCCGTTTGTGACCCGCCGCCGGAGGCGCCGCCAGCCGCCCGCGCCGGCGTGACGCGCAGCACAGGCGACTGCGCCTCTCCGAACCCGCTCCTCGGGCCGCACACCGCGCCTGCCCGGGATGCGCCGCGACGCGCGCGACATCGTGTCGCAGAGCCCTGGCGGCCAGCGGCGCTAGCCTGTCTTGCCATGATCGATCGAGCGCACTGCAAATCGGCGAATGAGCCGGCCCGTTCGGCGCGCGGGGCACGCGAGGCGAGCTCGACATCGCGTCTCCGGCTCCTGCGGAGCTCGCGCTGGCGCCGCGCGGCGGCGCTGGCCGCCGTCATCGCGGGCGTCGCGCTCAGCGGCAGGGCCGAGCCGGCGACGCCCGGCGAGGCCGCGACCGAGCTCGTCGACGCGGCCCCCGCGCCCGGCGAAAAGGCGCTCGCGGCGCGTCTGCTCGCGCCTTGTTGCTGGAATCAGACGCTCGATGTGCACGAATCCCCGGTGGCGAGCGATCTTCGTCGCGAGATCCGCGCGCGTCTCCACCGGGGCGAGGCCGCCGACGCCATCGAGCAGGACCTCGTCGCGCGTTATGGCGACCGCCTCCGCGCGGCGCCTTCGTCCGGCGTCCTCGGCAAGGTCGCGCTGGCATTGATGCTGGGCATCGCGGTGACGTTTCTCGGGGTCTTCGCCCTGCTGCGCTCGTGGAGGCGCGGCGCCGCGCAGCCAGCCCCGCCGAGCGGCGCCGTCGCGGCGGCCGATCGCGATGAATATGACGAGCGCCTCGACGACGAGCTCCGGGCGCGCGACGCGTGAGCACACCTTCGCTGAGAGCCCGTCGTCGCTCGCCTCGCCCGGCCCCGACCACAATATCTCGCTTGACCTGCGCATCGCACCGCAATATGTAGTGCCACGTGTTGGTGCCCTTGGCTTCGGCCCGGGGCTCAAAAGGGAACCCGGTGTGAATCCGGGGCTGCCCCGCAGCGGTAAGCGAGAACGATCTCCACGACGAGCACTGGCCTCCTGGCTGGGAAGCGGTGGACCGTAGGAAGCCGGCGAGAGCCGGAGCGCTCGCGAGCCCGAAGACCTGCCAACATCCTGCGTCGGGGAGACATCCCGCGCCGGTTTGACCTGGAAGCCTCGAGGGAGGCGGGGAGGTCCGAGCTGGCGCCGACTCTCGCGCTCGTTTCGGTTCCGACCCCCTCCCGCGTTGTCTTCCTTTCGCCCGCGGGGGCGAGCGGTCGGTCCGAGGGCTCTCCAGGAGGGCCCGGCGCATCCGTGCGCATCGGCTGGCTTCTTCGCTCTCGCGATCTCGACGCGAGCGGTCCGGGACCGCTCCGAACGAAGCTCGACGAGGAGGATTGCCATGCTGAGCGACACGGTGACGACGGGCGACGGCGCGGCGCCGTTGCGGGCGCGGAGCGCGAGGGGCGGAGGCGCGGAGGAGACGCTCCCGCACACGACGATGCGGGTGACGAAGCGCGACGGGTCGAGCGAGCCCGTCGACGTCAACAAGATCGTCCGGGCCGTGAGCCGCTGCTGCGCGGCGCTGCCCGACGTGGACGCGCTCCGCGTCGCGACAAAGACCATCAGCGGCCTCTACGACGGCGCCACGACGCGGGAGCTCGACAAGCTCTCCATCCAGACGGCGGCGTCGCTCATCGCGGAGGAGCCCCAGTACGCGAAGCTCGCGGCGCGCCTGCTCGCCACCTATATCGACAAGGAGGTCCGCAACCAGGAGATCCACGCCTTCTCGCAGTCCGTGGCCGTCGGGCGGCGGCTCGGCCTCATCAACGAGCGGCTCCACGGGTTCGTGGCGCAGAACGCCCGCAAGCTGAACGACGCGATCGAGCCGGGGCGCGATCACGAGCTCGAATATTTCGGGCTGCGGACCCTCTATGATCGCTACCTCCTCAAGCACCCCGAGGCGCGCGTCGTCATCGAGACGCCGCAGCAGTTCTTCCTGCGCATCGCGTGCGCGCTGTCCGAGACGGCGGCGCAGGCCATCGAGCTTCACCGGCTCTTCTCGTCGCTCGACTACCTCCCGAGCTCCCCCACGCTGTTCAACGCGGGGACGAGCCACGAGCAGCTCTCGAGCTGCTTTTTGCTCGACTCGCCCGAGGACCACCTCGAGACCATCTACCAGCGCTACACCGACGTCGCGCTGCTCTCGAAGTTCTCCGGCGGCATCGGGCTGGCGTACCACCGCGTGAGGTCGCGCGGCTCGCTCATCGAGAGCACCAATGGGCACTCGAGCGGCATCGTGCCGTGGCTCAAGACGCTCGACGCGTCGGTCGCGGCCGTGAACCAGGGCGGCAAGCGCAAGGGAGCCTGCTGCGTCTACCTCGAGCCGTGGCACGCCGACGTCGAGGAGTTCCTCGCGCTGCGCGACAACACGGGAGACGAGGCCGCGCGCACACACAACCTGAACCTCGCGAGCTGGGTCCCGGACCTGTTCATGAAGCGGGTCGAGGCGGACGGCGAATGGAGCCTGTTCGACCCCAAGGACGTGCGCGATCTGCCCGATCTCTACGGCGACGAGTTCGAGCGCCGTTATGCCGAGGCGGAGGGGGCGGGCCTCGCCAAGAAGACGATGAAGGCGCGCGAGCTCTACGCGCGGATGATGCGGACGCTCGCGCAGACGGGCAACGGCTGGATGACGTTCAAGGACAAGGCGAACCGCGCCTGCAACCAGACGGCCCTGCCGGGCCGGATCGTGCACCTCTCGAACCTCTGCACCGAGATCGTCGAGGTGACCTCGAAGGAGGAGACGGCCGTCTGCAATCTCGGCTCGATCAACCTCGCGCGCCACACGGCCGCGCGCGGGGACGGCGCCGTCGCGTTCGATTTCGACAAGCTCGCCCGCACGGTGCGGACGGCGGTCCGACAGCTCGACCGCGTCATCGACCTCAACCACTATCCCATCGATTCCACGCGGCGCTCGAACCTCCGCTGGCGGCCCGTGGGGCTCGGGCTCATGGGCTTGCAAGACGTGTTCTTCCAGATGCGCTTGCCCTTCGACGCCGGCGCCGCGCGGGAGCTCTCGAGGCGGATCTCCGAGGAGGTGTATTATCACGCGCTCTCGACGTCGGCGGACCTCGCCGCCGAGAAGGGGCGCCACCCGGCGTTCGACGAGACGCGCGCGGCGCGCGGGGAGCTCCAGCTCGACGCGTGGGGCGTGGTGCCGGAGGACGCGGCGCGCTGGGACGCGCTCCGCGCCCGCATCCGCGCCGAGGGGCTGCGGAACTCGCTGCTCGTCGCGATCGCGCCGACCGCCACGATCGCCTCGATCGCAGGCTGCTACGAGTGCATCGAGCCGCAGGTGTCGAACCTCTTCAAGCGCGAGACGCTGTCCGGGGACTTCCTGCAGGTGAACCGCTATCTCGTCGCGGAGCTCAAGCGGCGCGGCGCCTGGAACGACGCGGTGCGCGCCAGGCTCAAGCTCGCCGAGGGCTCGGTCCAGGGGCTCGACGAGCTGCCCGAGGAGGTCCGCGCCGTGTACCGGACGGCGTGGGAGATCCCGATGCGCTCGCTCATCGACATGGCCGCGGAGCGCGGCGCCTTCATCGATCAGAGCCAGTCGCTGAACCTGTTCGTCGAGAACCCCACCATCGGCCAGCTCTCGAGCATGTACTTCCACGCATGGAAGAAGGGGCTCAAGACGACCTATTACCTGCGCTCGCGCCCCGCGACGCGCATCGCCAAGGCCACCGTGGACGCGGCGACGGACCTCACGCCTGCGCCGGCGCCGGCGAAGGCGGCCGCGGACGTGGCGTGCGCGCTCGAGAACCCCGAGGCCTGCGAGGCGTGCCAGTGAGCCGCGTGAGCCGCCCCGCGCGCCTGCTCGATCCGGGCCTCTGCCTCACGCTGCGCCCGATGGCGTATCCGGCCTTCTTCGACATGTACCGCGCCGCCATCAAGAACACGTGGACGGTCGAGGAGGTCGACTTCTCCACGGACGTGGGCGACCTGAAGCGGATGACCGGCGCCGAGCGCCACCTCGTGCAGCGCCTCGTCGCGTTCTTCGCCACGGGAGACTCCATCGTGGCGAACAACCTCGTGCTCAACCTGTACAGGCACATCAACGCCCCCGAGGCGCGGATGTACCTGTCGCGGCAGCTCTATGAAGAGGCGCTGCACGTCCAGTTCTACCTGACGCTCCTCGACACGTACATCCCCGATCCGGAGGAGCGCCACCGCGCCTTCGCCGCCGTCGAGAGCATCCCGTCCATCCGGAAGAAGGCCGACTTCTGCATGCGCTGGATCGACGCTGTGCAGTCCCTGGATCGACTGGAGTCGCGCGCGGAGCGGCGGCGGTTCCTCCTGAACCTCGTCTGCTTCGCCGCGTGCGTCGAGGGGCTCTTCTTCTTCGGCGCGTTCGCGTACGTGTACTTCCTGCGCTCGCGCGGCCTGCTGCACGGGCTCGCCGCGGGGACGAGCTGGGTCTTCCGCGACGAGAGCGCGCACATGCGCTTCGCCTTCGAGGTGGTGAGCGCGGTGCGGCGCGAGGAGCCCGAGCTCTTCGACGCCGGCCTCTCGCGGTCGATCGTCGATATGATGGATGAGGCGATCGACTGCGAGGCCCAGTTCGCGGAGGACCTGCTCGGCGCCGGCGTCGCGGGCCTGTCGGCGCGCGACGTGCGCGGCTACCTCGAGTTCTGCGCGGACCAGCGGCTCGTCACGCTCGGCATGCCGAGGCGCTACGGGGCGAAGAACCCGCTGTCCTTCATGGATCTGCAGGACGTCCAGGAGGTCACGAATTTCTTCGAGCGCCGCGTCTCGGCCTATCAGGTCGGCGTCTCCGGGGAAGTCGTCCTCGACGCCTCCTTCTGACGCAGAGCAGATCGAGGCCGAGCGCCCCCTCGCGGTCGCTGCGAAAGGCGAGCTCCGTCCTCTGCATGAGACGCTTCGGCCCCGGATGGCTCGGCGCCTCGGGGCACGAGCGCCGGGACGCGGAGGAGCGGCCCACGGTCGCAAGCAGCGAAAGCCGGCCGCTCCCCATCCCTATGCCGGCATGTCCGGTCTTCAGTAATCACGCACACATCCAAGACACGTCCGCTGACGCCGATGGCGCTGCGCTCGCCCCGGTGACCTGGACGCTACCTCGACGCCCGCTGCACAGCCCGTCAGGCCACGCGTAGGCCGCGCGCGAGGGGGCCACGGGTGTGCACCGGGAAACCTTGACAGTTCTTATTGAACGTGGCATCAATAACTTGAAACTGATTTTCCTTATCAGTACCCACGAGCGGCCCGCGACTTCACGTCCAGAGCCCGATGAACCGAGCCCACGCGGCTCTCGAAGCCCATCGGAGCTGGATGTGACGACGTGCCCATTTCGACGTTCGGGCCGACTCCGCGCCTCGACGCCCTCGCGGGCGGAGCGCGCGTGCCGGCCTCTGGACGCGCGCCTGCGCGCGGCGGCGGAGCCTCTGCGGCCGCGCCTCCACGGCGCCAGGCGGCGTGACGGCGCCGGCAGCGCGGCCCTGAGCCGGTCGATGGGCCAGCGGCGCGCCCCCGCCGCGCTCGCCTCGAGGAGCCGGCGCGCCCCCGCCGCGCTCGCCTCGATGGTCCAGCGCCCCGCAGCTCGGTGCCATGAGACGCGCGGCGCGCCGTGTCCCGGGCGCGCGGGCCGCGCGGACCACCGCGCCCCCGCGCGCTAGCGCCGCAAGAGCGGCCGCCGCCGCGCGGTGACGTGGCCGCGCTCCGGCCCGAGCGCCGCGCCGCGGGCGCCCCCCGATTCCACACCTTTCAAGGAGTGTTCGATGAATTCCATCTCGATGCCGGCTGCCGTCGCTCATCCCTTGTCGAACGCCGGGCAGATCCTCAAGCAATACACCCCCGAGTCAGCGTTCTTCTTCGCGTCGCCGACACGCACCCTCCTCGCGCAGGGCGTGCACGACATGATCCTCGAGACGATCGGCACCGACCGCGGCGAGCGCCTCTCGGACCGCATCACCCGGGTGCTCGCGGCGCAGGGGCGGGCCGGCCACGGCGTCCCCATGGCGGTCGGCGCGGTGCCGTTCAACAGCACCTCGCCCGCGCACCTCATCGTGCCGAAGACGATCCAGAGCGCCGGGCCGCTGAGCTCCGCGGCCGACGCGCTCAGACCCCAGCCGCAGGCCTCCCTCCAGACGCTGCGGAAGGTCCCCGAGCCCCGCGACTACGTGCGCGGCGTCGAGCTGGCCGTGGGCCTGATGCGCAACGAGGCGCTGAGCAAGGTGGTCCTCTCCAGGATGCTGGAGATGACGTTGCGCGAGGCGGTCGACCTCCGCGCCGTCCTGCAGCGCCTCTCGCAGCAGAACCGGAGCGGCTACACCTTCGCCGCCAACCTCACCGATCCGATCGCGGGCCTGTCCGGCGCGGAGCGCGGCCCGAGCTCGCGGCCGCGGACGCTGATCGGCGCGAGCCCCGAGCTGCTCCTGTCCCGATCCGGGCTCCGCGTGGTCGCCAACCCGCTGGCCGGCTCCGCGATCCGCAGCCCGGATCCGGACGAGGACCGGCGGCGCGCCATCGCCCTGCTCGCGTCCGAGAAGGACCGGCACGAGCACGCGATCGTGGTCGACGCCGTCGCCGCCGCGCTCCGGCCGTTCTGCAAGCACCTGAGCGTTCCCGAGGAGCCGTCGCTCACGCAGACGGCGAACCTGTGGCACCTGTCCAGCCGGCTCACGGGCGAGCTCCGCGATCGCTCGATCTCCTCGATGAGGCTCGCCGCCGCGCTGCACCCGACCCCCGCGGTGTGCGGATACCCCACCGAGCGCGCCCGCGCGGCCATCGAGGCGCTCGAGCCCTTCGATCGCGGGTTCTTCACGGGCCTCGTGGGCTGGTGCGACGCCGACGGAGACGGCGAGTGGGCCGTCGTCATCCGCTGCGCCGACGTCGCCGGGCGGGCGCTCCGGCTCTACGCCGGGGCCGGGATCGTCGTCGGCTCCGAAGGCCAGCGCGAGCTCGACGAGACGTCCGCCAAGCTCCGCACGATGCTGAACGCGCTCGGCCTCGACCAGGCGCCGGAGATCGGGTGATGCCCACCGAGGAAAGCCGACAGGCGCTCTCCGGCTGGACCCCTTGGCCGCCCGAGGTGGCCGAGCTCTACCGGCGCGAAGGCTACTGGCGCGGCGAGACGTTCGGGGACCTGCTCCGCGCGCGGGCCGCGCAGCACCCGGATCGGATCGCCCTCGTCGGCGACGACCGCCGGCTGAGCTACAGCGAGCTCGATCGGCGCGCCGACCGCCTCGCCGCGGGCCTCCTGCGCCTCGGGATCCAGCCGCGGGATCGCGTGGTGGTCCAGCTCCCGAACATCGTGGAGTTCTTCGAGGTGTGCTTTGCGCTGTTCCGCCTCGGCGCCCTCCCCGTCCTGGCCCTGCCCGCCCACCGGCGCGCCGAGATCACGTATTTCTGCGAGCACACGGAGGCGGTCGCCTACGTCATCGCCGACCGGGACGGCGGGTTCGATTACCGGGAGCTGGCGAGTCAGGTCCGGCGGGACGTGAAGACCGTGAAGCACGTCCTCGTGGCCGGCCAGCCCGGCGAGCACACCGCGCTCGAGGGCGTGTACGCCGAGCCCGTGGAGCTGCCGAGCCCCGCGGCGGGCGACGTGGCCTTCTTCCAGCTGTCCGGCGGGAGCACCGGAGTGCCCAAGCTGATCCCGCGGACGCACGACGATTATCTCTACAGCGTGCGGGCCAGCGCGGAGATCTGCGCGCTCGACGCGGGCAGCGTGTACCTGGCCGTCCTGCCCGCCGCGCACAACTTCACCCTGAGCTCGCCGGGGAGCCTCGGCGCGCTCTGCGCCGGCGGCCGCGTGGTGCTCAGCCGCCGTCCCAGCCCGGACGAGGCGTTCCCGTGGATCGAGCGGGAGAAGGTCACGATCACCGCGCTCGTGCCGCCGCTCGCCGCGCTGTGGCTGGAGTCGGCCCGGACCACACGGCACGACCTGTCGAGCTTGAAGGTGCTCCAGGTGGGCGGCGCCAAGCTCGCCGCGGAGGTGGCGCGCCGGGTCCGGCCGACGCTGGGCTGCGCCCTGCAACAGGTGTTCGGGATGGCCGAGGGCCTGGTCAACTATACCCGCCTCGACGATCCCGAGGAGATCACGAGCGAGACCCAGGGCCGGCCCATCTCGCCCCACGACGAGGTCCGCGTCGTGGACGACGAGGACCGCGACGTCGAGGACGGGCAGGTCGGTCACCTGCTCACGCGCGGGCCTTACACGATCCGCGGCTATTACAAGGCCGACGCGCACAACGCGAAGGCGTTCACGCGCGACGGCTTCTACCGGACGGGCGATCTCGTGCGACGCACGCCGTCGGGCTACCTGGTCGTCGAGGGCCGCGCCAAGGACCAGATCAACCGCGGCGGCGAGAAGATCGCGGCCGAGGAGGTCGAGAACCACGTCCTCGCCCACCCGGCGGTGCGCGACGCGGCGCTCGTGGCCATGCCGGACGAGCGGCTCGGCGAGCGGTCGTGCGCGTTCCTCGTGCCCCGCGGGCAGCCGCCGGCCGCGCGCGAGATCAACGCCTTCCTGCGCGAGCGCGGCGTCGCCCCGTACAAGGTGCCCGATCGCATCGAGTGGCTCGAGGCGCTCCCGACGACGAGCGTCGGCAAGGTGGACAAGAAGGCGCTCCGCAAGTGGATCGCCGATCGGCTCGCGCAGGGCGCCGCGCGCTGAGGCGCGGCGCGGGCCGGGGCGGCGGGGCGACGGCGCGTCGCTCGAGCCGCCGAGATGAAACGCTGTGACCACGTGAGAGAGGAACAACCATGGCCATCCCCAGCATCCAGACCTATTCCATGCCACGCGTCGACGAGCTCCCGGAGAGCCGGGTGCCCTGGCGGCCGGATCCGAGGCGCGCGGTCCTCCTGATCCACGACATGCAGGACTACTTTCTCGGCTACTACGACGCCAAGGCGTCGCCGGTCGTCGAGCTGCTCGCCAACACCCGCCTGCTCCGCGAGCGGTGCGCGGCGAGCGGGATCCCGGTCGTCTACACGAAGCAGCCCGCCGAGCAGACGAAGGCGCAGCGCGGCCTGCTGCTCGATCTCTGGGGGCCCGGGCTGACGCAGCACCCGCACAAGGAGGCGATCGTCAGCGATCTCGCGCCGGGGAGCGCCGATACGGTCCTCACCAAGTGGCGTTACAGCGCCTTCCAGCGCACCGAGCTCCTCGACCTCCTGCGCCGGTGGGGGCGCGATCAGCTGATCGTGTGCGGGATCTACGCCCATATCGGGTGCCTGATGACCGCGTGCGAGGCGTTCATGAACGACATCCAGCCGTTCTTCGTGACCGACGCGACCGCCGACTTCTCCCGGGCGCAGCACGAGATGGCCATCGCCTACGTGGCGCAGCGGTGCGGCGTCGCGCTGCCGACCAGCGCCGTCGTGGCCGCGCTCGCGCCCCGGGACGACGCGGGCGCCGCGCCGCGCGAGGCGGCGCCGCTCGGGCGGGCGCAGGGCCGGGCGAGCTGGCTCGATCGCCTGCGCGGCGACGTCGCCGAGATCCTCGATCAGCCCGCCTCGGCGCTCTCGGATCGCGAGCACGTGCTCGACCTGGGGCTCGACTCCATCCGCCTCATGACCCTCGTCGAGCGGTGGCGCGCCGCGGGGATCGACGTCACGTTCGTGGAGCTCGGCGAGCTGGAGACGCTGGCGCAGTGGTGGGAGCTCCTGTCGACCCGGCTGCCGCGCGAGGCCCGGCAAGCCCACCGGCAGGGCGGAGAGGCGCGCAGCCAGGAGGCCGCCGGCTGACGCCCGCGTCACCGCGCGTCGACGAGCCCGGACTCACCATGAGCCACACCGCGACTCCCCCGCAAGCGGCGGCGGCGCGCACGCCGCCGCGTCTCCTCGAGGTGCTGCGCGCGACCTCGATCACGCCTCATCTGCGGCGGATCACCCTCGGCGGCGAGGCGCTCGCGGGGTTCCCCGCGGGCTCCGGCGGCGCGCACATCAAGGTGTTCCTCCCGCGGGACGGCCAATCGGCGCCGGAGCTGCCCACGCTCGGCCCGGACGGCCCGGTCTGGCCTCCCGCGCCGCGGCGGCCGATCACGCGCACGTACTCGGTGCGTCGGTACGACGCGCGGGCGGGCGAGCTGGACGTCGACTTCGTGCTGCACGGGGACGACGGCCCCGCGTCGCGCTGGGCCCGCCGGGTCGAGCCGGGCGGCCGGATCGGCGTCGCCGGGCCCAGCGGCCCGGATCCGATGCTGGGGCCCGCCGACTGGTACCTCCTGGCCGGCGATCTCGCCGCGCTGCCGGCGATCGGCGCGCTGCTGGAGGCCCTGCCGGCCACGGCGCGCGGACACGCCTTCATCGCGGTCCCGGACGAGGCCGACGTGCAGCCGATCGCCAGCCCGCCGGCCGTCGCGCTGACCTGGTTACCGCTCCGCGGAAGGCACGCGCCCGGCCCCGAGCTGGAGGACGCGGTGCGCGCCCTCGAGTGGCCGCCGGGTCGGGCTTTCGCCTGGGTCGCGGGCGAGGCGTCGTCGGTCCGCGCGATCCGCGACCACCTGCGGAACGAGCGCGGCCTCGGGCGCGACGCGATGTACGCCGTGCCGTACTGGAAGGCCGATCGCGCCGAGGAGGCGTATCACGAGGAGCGCCACCGGTTCATGGATGAGCTCGACCCCACCTGACGGAGAGCGAGAGATGGAGATGGACTTCAATCACAAGGTCGCGCTCGTCACGGGCGCCGCCCAGGGGATCGGCGAGGCCGTCGCGCGGGCGCTCGCGGCGCGCGGCGCGGCCGTGGCGGCGCTCGACGCGAACCGGGAGCGCCTCACCGCCGTGGTCGCCGATCTGACGGCGAGCGGCCGCCGCGCCGCGGCGTTCCCGGCCGACGTGTCGGACGGCGAGGCCGTCGACCGCGTCGTGGACCGGGTCGAGCGGGAGCTCGGGCCGCTGGACATCCTGGTCAACGTGGCGGGCATCCTGCGCGTCGGCCCGGTCCTGGAGCTGAGCGACGACGACTGGGAGCGGACCTTCGCGGTCAACACCCGGGGCGTGGTCAACGTGAGCCGGGCCGTGGCGCGGCGCATGACGGGGCGCGCTTCGGGGTCGATCGTGACGGTCGGGTCCAACGCCGCGCGGACCCCGCGGGTGCACATGGCCGCTTATGCCGCCTCGAAGGCGGCCACGACCATGTTCACGAAGTGCCTCGGCCTGGAGCTCGCGAGATACAATATCCGGTGCAACGTGGTCTCCCCGGGCTCGACGGACACGCCGATGCAGCGCGCGCTCTGGACCGACGGGCGCGGGGCGCGCGCGGTCATCGCCGGCTCCCCGGAGGCGTTCAAGCTGGGGATCCCGCTGAACCGGATCGCCGAGGCCGAGGACGTCGCCGCGGCGGTGCTGTTCCTCGCCTCGGATCAGGCGCGGCACATCACGATGCACGACCTCTGCGTCGACGGCGGCGCCACGCTCGGCGCCTAGCGCGCCGATCACGTCGATCCGGCGAAAAACGAACCGCCGAGATGCCAATGACGCCGAGAGGCGAATCCCCTCTTGGCGTCATTGGCGTCTTGGCGGTTTCACGTTCTGCGCTGTTCAGCCAGCTTCACGCTCTAGCCCTCACGCGCCGCCCTTCTCGACCTTGCCGAACACGATGTCCGACGCCGTGCCGCTCATCACCACGGCGGCCACGGCGATGGCGACCGCGACGGCGACGGCGCCGACGACCCGGGACGGCTTCATCTGCCACCACATCGCCAGGCCGGTCAGCGCCCAGAGGACCAGGGTGATCCCGGTGATGTCCGCGAACAGCGCCCAGATCCAGGTCATGCCGCCGTGCACCGGGAAATGGTGTGTCTTGTGGAGCATCCCGAGCAGCTCCACGAAGAGCGGCTGTCCGGCGCCGCCGTCGAGCCGCCCGTCGAGGCGGCCCGCGCCGAGGTCGTACGTGACGTTCCACAGGCGGCCGTCCGCGTCGCGCATGCGAAAGCGCAGCTCGGGGCTCACCTTCGGGTGGGCGCGCAGCGGCCCCGCGCCGTCGACGCCCAGCTTGGGCAGCAGATCCTTCACCTGCGCCTCCACGGCCGCCATCCGGTGCTCGGGCAGCTCGACGATCGCGCCGGCGAAGGGAGGCTCGGGGGGCTTCGCGGGCTCGGGCGGGAACGTGGAGAGCGTCGCGGCGCCGTCGTCCAGGCGGATGAGCACCATGGTGCGCCCCCCCTCGCTGGTCGAGCCGATGAGCTCGGGCCAGCCCGAGAACGCGCCGGGGGTCGACGCGTCGAGCGTGTAGCGGGACGGCGAGCCGGCGTTGAGCTGCTCGACGACCTTGCGCGCCACGGCGTCGGGATCCCACGGCGTGAACCCGGTGAGCGACGACACCTGCTCGGCCGAGATCGACCGCCGCTCGAAGTCGCGCCCGATCTGCGGGTGGTTGAACAGCACGCCGCTGATCCCGAACAGCAGGATCCAGGGAAACACGAGCAGCCCGAGGTACATGTGCGCGCGCCGCACGACCTTCATGGCGGCGCCGTACCGCTGCCGCGGGCGGCGGCCCTGCGGGGCGCGGGGCTCCCGCGCAGGGCCGTCGCTCGTCGCACCTTCGCGATCGGGCGCCAGCATCATCGCAGCTTCGCGGCCGAGAACACGACGCCGGGCGCGCTCAGGCTCACCTCGCCGGGGCCGTTGCCGCCGAGCTCGCGGAAGGTGGTGGAGTCCTGGCCGAGGAACTGGAGCACGAAGCTCTCGCCGCCGAGCGACACGCTCACGACGCTGCCGCTCGTGGGCTCGGCGTCGAGCAGCGTGGCCTCCGGGGCGTCGCCGAGGGTGACGCTGGCCCACCGCCACGCCGCGGCGCTCGCGAGCACCCGCGGGTGGGTGTCCTCCTTGATGTCGAACGCGCCCTCGTCGAGCACGCGCAGGTACGCCTCGCCGCCGGAGCCGACGATCAGCGAGCCGGCCGCATCGCCGTCGAACAGCGAGCCGAGCTCGACGTGGAAGTCGGGGTCGAACGCGCCGGCCTCGAGGTCGAACCGCAGCATGCACGGCGCCGCCGCGCTGTCGGGGTTGAGCCGGTGCACCGCGGCGCCGTACGCCTCGGTGGCCATGTAGATCTTGCCGTCGGGCCCGACGGCGCCGTCGCGCACGTAGCCGCAGCGATCGTCGGTGACCACGGTCGCCTCGTCCGTCGCCGTGTCCACGACGACGATCCCGGCCTGGCTCGGCACCTCGGGCCCGTTCCTCCAGCCGGCGAAGGAGATCACCGCGCCGTCCACGCGCAGGGGCGCCGCGGTGAAGGTGAGCGTCGCGTCCCCGAGCACGAGCGCGTCGAGCGGGATGGCGCCGGTGACCGTCATCTCCTTCGGATTCCAGATCACCACCTGGGCGGTGTACCCGTCGAAGAAGTACGCCTTGGTCTCGGACACGAACTGGAACTGCCCCCCGTACTCGTCGATCTTCGCGAGCCCCTGGCCCTGGAAGCTCACCGTGGCGCCCTTCTTCAGGCTGCCGTTCGCCTCGAGGTCGTAACGGGTCACGGTCGGCGCGGCGTCGCTCGCCACGAACAGGGCACCCCCGCCGTCGGGGCCCGCGCCGATGCCGCGCCCCAGGATCTCGATGCCGCTGTCGAGCGACAGCGGCTGATCGCTGTCGAGCGTATCGGTCAGGAGGATATAGCTCAGCGTGTCGGCCGCCTCGACCCCGAACACCTGCGTCGTGAGCGCGATGACCTCCCCCGTGGCGCCGCCCGCGCCCCCGGTGCCGCTGTCACCCCCGTTGCCGCCGACGCCGTCGCTCTCATCGTCGCCGCACGCGGCGAGGCAAGGGACGATCAGGGTGAACAAGAACGGCGTGAGCTGACGCAGAGAACGCGACATGAACTACTCTCCTTGGGTTCGATCGATCACGGGGTCACAGATCGAGGACGAGCTTGGCGTAAGCCGCTCGCCCTGGACGCTGTACACCATAGAAATCAAAGGCTTTTTCGTCGGTGAGGTTGTGGACCTCGAGGCTGCCGCTCACCGAGCGTCCGCCGCGCTGCACCGCGTAGGCGAGCGTGAGCGCGTGCAGGAGCTGCGGTTCGAAAGCGTGCTTCTCGTCCCCGGCGCTCTCCCAGCCGAGGAAGAACTCGCCGACGTAACGCGTGCTCCAGGTCAGCGACAGCGCGTCGTGCGGGTGGAACGGCTCGGGCCAGGTGAGGCGCGCGGAGGCGTCGGCGAACAGGTACGGCTGGTTGAGCATGCGCTCGCCCTTGAAGCGGGCGAGCGGGCCTGTGCCGGCCGTGTTGCGGAAGTCCTGCCATGTGAGCTGACCGTCGAGGGCCAGCCACTCCCCCGGGGACGTCCACCCGATCGCCGACTCGAAGCCCACGGACCGGGCCGACGGGAAGTTCTCGTATTTGGCGTAGCTGGCCTCTCCGCCCAGCCGGATGAGATCCTCGGCGAAGCGGCCGAAGCCGTTCACGTCGAAGCGGAGCTCCCCGAAGCCGGTCTCCGCGCGCTCCAGGGTCACGCCGGCGTTCACGTTGTGGCTCACCTCCGGCGCGAGGTGCAGGCTGTCGGTGATGACCCCGCCGTCGCCGAACAGCTCTTCCGCGTTGGGCAGCCGGGTGGCAAGCTCGTACGAGGCCTTCGCGTAGAGCGCATCCGTGAAGCGGAAGCGCAGGCTGTCGCCGATCCCGAGCCGGTGGCGCGTCAGGTCGAGATCGCGGAGGGCGCCGCTCGGGAGCAGCTCCTTGGTCCCGATCACCTGCGCATAGCCCTTGAGGAAGGCGATGTTCGCGAGCCGGCCATCGAGCCCCTTCGCCTCGTACTCGACGCCCGCCACGCCGCCGAGCACCCCCCGCCGCGCGGTGAGCGGATCGTACCGGTCGCGGATCGCGCTGTTCTTCCCGGCGCGGGTCGCGTAGGTCGGCGACACCCCGAAGCGCAGGAGGTGATCCGGCGCGGCGCGGTAGGCCAGGCTCACGGTGGCGAACGCCGTGTGCTGGAGGACGGCCTGGTCGGCCGCGCGGCCCATCTCCCCGCGCTGCGGGAGCTTCGCCACGCAGCGACCTCGCCAGTCGTAACGGCACGTCCCGAGATCGCGGAAGACGGTGCGCGCGAGCGTATACCCCGCCACGGCGTCGAGCCGGAGCCCCTTCGAGAGCGGCTGCGCATACCGCACGTGACCGCCGCCGGACTGCCTGCCGTAGGTGACCTCGCCATAGGGCACCGTCATGTACAGGTTGTGCTGCACGTCGCGGTCGTGCGCCGTGTAGAAGGCCCGCAGGAGCAGCCGATCGGCCCAGGGCCGCCGGAGCCACCCGCCCTCGATCGAGCCGCCGGCCGCGCGGTAGCGGTCGTGAAAGCGGCGGACGTCGGCGCGCACCATGCGCCCGTTCGGGGCCACCACCTCGACGTCCTGCATCGGGTAGTCGTTCCGCGCGTGGTCGGCGAACGCGCTCGCGCGCGCGAACAGCCCGCTGGGCTCGTCGGCGTGGCGCGCGCTTAGGGTCAGCCGGTACGTGCCGAAGGAGCCGGCCTGGTAGGACGCCGAGCCGCCCGTCCCGCGGGTCTCGCGATCGGTCACGAGGTTCACCGCGCCGCCGAGCGCGTCCGCGCCGAAGCGCACGGGCACGACGCCGCGGTAGATCTCGACCCGCTCGACGAGGTTGACCGGGACGCTGGCGATCCCCGCCGAGTAGCCCGCCAGCGCGAGCGGCACGCCGTCGAGGAAGAAGCGGATCTGGTCGCCGGTGAGGCCGTTCAGCGAGAAGCGGGCGGCGGAGCCGAGCCCGCCGCCGCGGCGCACGCTCACGCCCTCGGAGCGGGCGAGCACCTCGCCGAGATCCGCGGACTGCCGCCGCGCCTGCGCGGTCTCGACGACCCGCACGGCCTCCGCGGATCGGCGCAGCCGCTCGGCCTCCGAGGCGCCGCGCACGCTCACCTCGAGCGGCGAGGCCGCGGCCAGCGGCGCGAGGCGCAGCGTCGCCTCCGCCTCCCGCCCGGCGGCGGCCTCCACGCGCACGCGGAGCCGCTGCGCGAACGCGGCCTCGGCGGTGACGTCGTACGGGCCCGGCACCAGCGCGTCGACGCGGAAGCGGCCGCGCTCGTCGGTGCGCGCGACCTGGCGCGCGGCGCCGTCCGGCGACGCCACCGCGACCTCGACGCCGGCCACGGGCTCGGCGCCGGGACCCGACCAGAGGACGCGCCCGGCCACGCTCGCGGTGGCGGGCGTCGCTGCCGCGGATGTCGCTGGCGCCTCCATCGCCGCCGCGGGCGGCGATGCGATCGGCGCCGCCGCGGCGGGCGGCGCGGGCAACCGGAAGTCGTAGCGGTAGAGGATGCGCGCCGCGACGCTGCGGCCGCCTCGCAGGGCGGGCCGGAAGCGGAAGCGCAGCGCCGCCTCCTGCGCGGCCTCGTCGAACCCGTGACCTGCGGGCGACGCGACGTCCGCCTGCGTGACGCGCCCCGCCGCGTCGATCGTCAGCTTCAGGACGACGCTCGCCTCCTGGCCCGCCGCGCGCGCCTCCTCCGGATACGCGGCCTCCACGGGCTCGACGAGCTCGGGCGCGCGCGCCTCGAGCGCCGCGCCGTCGCCCGGCGCCCCGCGCCCCGCCTCGCCCTCCGGCGCCGCGCCGCGCTCGCGCGCCTCCCCGCTCGGCGGCGCCTCGTCGCGCGGCCGCGCCTCCTGCGCGGAGGCGGCGCGCGCGCCGCAGAGGAGCACGGCCAGGATCCAGAACGTCCCGCCGCGGCGGGGGGCGCGTCCGCCGATCATCCCCTCTCCAACCCGGCGCGCCGCATCGCCGCCGTCCGGCGCGCTGGACGGCCGTGCGCCGCGCCGCCGCCCTCGGCGTTCCGCCTCCTGGTCGACCCGGCGCTCGCCCGCGCGGCCGCGATCGGCGCTCGCATCTCGGCGCTGCTGCGGGCGTTCATGGGTCAGAGCTCGACCTCGGTCTCGGCCGTCGCGTCGTCCCCCGCCGGCGCGATCGGGATGACCACGACGCGCTTGCATCGCCGGCACTTCAGCTCGATGCCCCCGGCCACGTGCCGCGCGAGCATGCTGCCGCAGTCGCAGCGCACGGCGTCGGTCCCCCCATGGCCGGCGACGCCGCAGCGCTCGCACCGGCCGCCGGACGGAGCCTCCCGTTTCAGCGTCAGGTCGTTCATCCCTGGCCCTCTTTCCCGTCCACGACGATCCAAGAAATGATAATGAAAGTAACTTTCAACTCGATCGAATCGAGCGTCTACCATGAAATTGGGCGGTTGGTCAATCAAAAATCGCCCGCAACGGAAGCGGCACCTGGAGGCCTGGCTCACCCACCGAGGGCGGCCCGCCCAGGCGGCGCACCGCGATCCCGCGAAAATCGGCCCATGCGCCGGCCCGAGCGAATCCGCTTGACGGGATCTACCCGATCCTCTAGCTAATTGAAAGCAGCTTTCACTTTCATATTACCGCGTGCCGGTTCACCGCTCCGGGCGAGCGCGCCGGGACCGGTCTCCGGGGCGGCGGGACGACGTCGGTCAGCCCGGTCGCCCGATGCGCGCCGTCTCGGGCCCTCGTGCGAGCGCGCAGGCCGCGCGCTGCCCCCGCGAGGGGCGGCGGCGCGCGGAGGCGGAGTGAAGACGACAACGACGAGCCACGCGCGCTTCGTGGAAGCCGCGTCCTGAGGTCCTGAATCCATGAGCGTCAGTCACCCCCTCACCCAAGCGCAAGCGGCCATGTGGCTCGACCACACGAGGGATCCGCAGAGCACCGTCAACAACACGGCGGAGCGCGTCGAGCTGCGCGGGCCGCTCGACCTCGATCGGCTCAGGCAGGCGCTCCTCGCCATGCAGGGCGAGGCGGAGGCCCTGCACATCCGCTTCTTCGAGCAGGACGGCGAGCCCCGCCAGCGCCTCGGGGAGGCGGCGCAGCCCCCCATCGCGCTGCGCGATCTGACCGGCGCGGAGGACCCGCGGCGCGCGGCCGACAGGGAGATCCTGGAGCGGCTCGACGAGCCCTTTTCGCTCGAGGAGGGGCGGCTCTACGACCAGACCATTTACCGGCTCGCGCCCGATCACCACCTCTGGGTCTTCCGCGCTCACCACATCACCCTCGACGGCTACGGCTTCCAGCTCTGCAAGAGCCGGGTCGCCGAGCACTACCGCGCGCTCGGGGGCGGCGGGCCGCTCTCCCCGCGGTTCGCCGGCTTCGCCCCGGTGATCGCCGAGGACGTCGCTTACCAGGGCTCCGCGCAGGTCGCGCGGGACCGCGAGGCGCTCATGCGCGTTTACGACGGGCTCGATCTGCCGCCGGTGCTGTTCGAGGAGCTGGGCCTCCTGCGGGGGAACCGCGCGAGCACCGCGCTGCCCGCGCGGCTCGGCGCGAAGCTCAAGAAGCGGGCGATCGAGCTCAAGACCAGCTGGCCCAACCTGCTCTTCGGCATGGTGGCGGCGTTCCACGCGCGCCTGACCGGGGAGCGCGACGTGCTCCTCGGCGTCCCGGTGATGCAGCGGATGGGCAGCGCCGCGCTCAACGTGCCGTGCATGGCCATGAACATGATCCCCGTCCGGGTCCGCGTCGATCCGGGCGCCACCCTCCCGGAGCTCGCGCAGCGCGCGCGGCGCGCCTTCGACGGCCTGCGCGCCCACCAGCGGTACCATTACCTGCACCTCTGGCGCGACATGGATCACAAGCGCCTGTTCGGCCCCGAGGTGAACGTCATCCCGTTCAACGCGCCGCTCGACTTCGGCCCCGAGCTCCAGGCGACCGTGACCAACGTCGCTTCCGGCCCGGTGGAAGATCTCTCCTTCGCGTTCTCCAGCTGGGGAGACGACATCCATTTCACGCTCGACGGGCACCCGTCGCTCTACGATCGGGCCACCCTCGAGGGGCACCAGCAGGCGTTCGTGGCGGCGCTGGACGCGGGCTGCGACGCGCCCGCGGCGGCCACGCTGGCGTCATGAGCGCCGCCCAGCGACCGCGCGGGGGCCGGGGCGCCGCCGCGGCACGGGAGGCGGCCGGGGGCCGGGCGCGAGGCGATCATGGCTAGCGCGCGCTCCGAACGGACGATCCTGCTCCTCGTCGCGGCGGTCCAGTTCGTCAACCTCCTCGACGTCATGATGGTCATGCCGCTCGGGCCGGACCTCGCCGCGGCGCTCGGCATCCCGCTGTCGGATCTCGGCCTCGTCGGCGGCAGCTACACCGCGGCCGCGGCGCTCTCGGGCGTCGCCGGCGCGTTCTTCCTCGACCGGTTCGACCGGCGCCGCGCGCTCGCGGTCGCGATGCTCGGCCTCGTCGTCGCCACGGCGGCGGGCGGCCTCGCCACCGGGCTCTCGACCCTGCTCGCGGCGCGCGTCCTCGCCGGCGCCTTCGGGGGGCCCGCGGCGGCGATCTCCCTGTCGATCGTCGCCGACGTCATCCCGCCCGAGCGGCGCGGCAAGGCCATGGGCGTCGTGATGGGCGCCTACTCGTTCGCCGCGGTGCTCGGCGTGCCGGCCGGGCTGGAGCTCGCGCGGCGCGGCGGCTTCCAGGTGCCCTTCTTCGCGGTCGCCGGGCTCGGGGTCCTCGTCGCGGGCCTCGCGACCGCGCTGCTGCCCTCGATGCGCGGCCACATCGGCGGCGCGGCGGCGCCGGGGAGCGCCCTCGGCGAGCTCCGCGCCCTGCTCGGCCGCCCGCTCGTCGTGCGCTCGTACCTGGCGACCACGGCCCTGATGATGGCGTCGTTCCTGATCATCCCGAACATCTCGGCCTACGTGCAGAACAACCTCGGCTACCCGCGCGAGCGGCTCGGCCTGCTCTACCTCGCGGGCGGCGCGCTCAGCTTCGTCGTGATGCGCACGGCGGGCCCGCTGCTCGACCGGCTCGGCTCGTTCCGCACGAGCCTCTCCGGCGCGGCGCTGCTCGTCGCCGTCCTGTACGCCGGGTTCCACGCGTACGTGCCGGGGCTGCCGGTGCTCGCGGTGTTCGTCGGCTTCATGACCGGCACGACGATCTGCAACATCTCGTACAGCACGCTCGCCTCGAAGGTGCCGCTCCCCTCGGAGCGGGCGCGCTTCGCCTCGATGCAGTCGGCGGTGCAGCACCTCGCGTCCGCGCTCGCCGCGTTCGTGTCCGCCAGGATGCTCCGCGAGCTCCCGGACGGGCGCCTCGACGGCATGGGCGGCGTGGCCGCGCTGGCGATCGCCTGCACGCTCGTCTTCTGCCCGCTGCTGCTCTGGATCGAGCGCCAGGTCGCCCTCGACCTCGCGGGCCGCGCCGGGCCGGCGCTCGCCGCGCGGCCGGCCGGGTCGCTCAGCCGCCCTCCTCGCCCGTGAGCTGCGCGAGCGCGCGCCCGAGGTGCGACAGCCCTGCGGCGCCCGCGGATCGCGCCCGCAGCTTCCCCTCGCCGTCGAACAGGAAGTAGGCGGGCCAGAGGCCGCCCGTCTCAAAGCGGTCGCCGATCGCGTGCGCGTTGTCGATGGCGACCGGCTCGTCCATGCCGCTCTCCGCCACGGCGGCCTCCACCCGATCGACGCGCGTGTCGGACTCCTGGCGAGGCATGTGGACCGAGACGAAGCGGACGCCGCGCGGCCCATATTTGTCCTTCCACGCGCGCAGGGTGGGCAGGTTGTCCTTGCAGAGCGAGCACGACACCGCCCAGAACTGCACGACGACCGGCGCGCCCTCGAGCGCGGCGGGCGTGGGCTCGCCGTGCAGCCAGCGGGTCGCGCCCTCGAACGAGGGCATCGGCGCGCCGCTAGGCAGCACGGCGCTGCTCCGCCGAGATCTCGATCGTGTCCTTGCCCGGCTTCCAGTCGGACGGGCACAGGCCGCCGGTCTGGAGCGCCGCGAGCACGCGGAGGGTCTCGTCGGTCGAGCGGCCGATGTTGAGCGAGTGGACCACGGCGTACTGGAGGATGCCCTTGGGATCGACGATGAAGAGCCCGCGCAGCGCCGCGTGGACGCCCTCGATGAGGACGCCGTACCTGCGCGCCACGTCGCCCGCGTGGTCGGCGGCGATCGGGTAGTTCACGCCCGCGATGCCGTTCTGCTCGCGGGGCGTCATCGCCCAGGCCCGATGGGTGTAGGTCGTGTCGGTCGAGCAGCCGAGGAGGCTCGTGCCGAGCTGATCGAAGTCGGCGCGCCGATCGGCCAGGGCGAGGATCTCGGTCGGACAGACGAAGGTGAAGTCCATCGGATAGAAGAAGAAGAGGAGCCACCGGCCGCTGTGATCCGACAGCGAGACCGTGAGATCGTGGCGGTTCGGGGCGGCGGGATCGAACACGGGGAGCGTGAACGCGGGGGCGGGCTCACCCACTCTGGCGATGGACATGGTTCCTCCGTGGGCCTCGTCGAGCGCGAGCTCGATCGGCCGGCGCGCTGGCAATTGCGGCGATCGATGACGTCGATCGATGACGTCGATCGATGACGTCGATCGACGGCATCGACGCGGAGGTCGTGGTGCCGGTGCCCGCGGCGTCAACGGCGGCGCGCCGGGCCGCCGGCGCGGGCGGCCGGGGCGGCGCGGCGGGCGGGCGATCCGGGCGCGCTCACGGCTCGGGCGGCGGGAGCGACGCGTCGGCCGGCGCGACGCCGGCGGCGACCGCGGGGTGGTCCTCGCCGTCGCGCGTCCCCGCCGCCTGCGTGACGAACAGCAGCGAGAACCCGGGATAGGCGGCCACCCAGGGCGCGCGCGGCGCGAGCGCGGAGGACGCGCCGAACACCGGCGCCGCCGCGCGCTGGAGCGGCCCGTCGTGACCGGAGCGGGCCGCGAGGCCGATCGCGGAGCGGCCTGCGCCGTCGCGGCCGGCGTAGTAGACGCGCAGGATCGGGCGGCCCGTGGCGGAGACGGCGAGCACCGGCGCGGGGTCGAAGACGGCGGCGCTGTCGAAGGGCTCGTCCTCCGCCGCGCTCGCGCCGGCGGCCGGCAGGGGCGCCGGCGCGAGCGCGGGGCCGTCGCCGACGCGCTCCCAGGCGAGGCCGTCGTCGCTGCGCGCCTCGCCCACGAAGGACGCGCCCCCGTCGCCCGCGACGACGTAGAACATCCGGAGCGAGCCGTCGGGCAGGCGGACCACGCCGGGGCTGCCGGGAACGGCGCCGCGCTCCCAGCCGTCGCCGGGCGCGGTCGGCGCGAGCACGGGCGCCGGCTCGCGCGCGAAGGCGGCGCCATCGGCGCTGCGCGCGACGCCGATGCCGCCCTCCGCCGCGTAGTAGAGCCAGATTTCGCCGCCCAGGAGGAGCGCCGAAGGGGCCGCCACCGTGCCGCCTTCCCAGGGCAGCTCCGGCGCGAGGACCGTCACCGGCGATCGCTCGAACGAGCGGCCGTCCGCGGCCTCGTAGCGGACGATGGCGTTCGGCGGGGCGAGCGGGTCTGGCTCGGCGTCGTCGGGGCCGAGCGTGGCGGCGAAGAAGCCGGCGGCCGCGAGCGTCGAGGGATCGCCGTCGAGATCGACCACCGAGGCGTCGCGCGCGAAGCGCGCGTCGTCGTTCATGACGTGCGGGGCCGCCCTGGAGTTGCCGAGCTCTTCCTGGTCGATCTCCCGGAACGGACCGGCGAGCGCGTTCGGCAGGCTGCCCGCGTCGGCCTCCTCCGAAGGGAGCGTTGCGCAGGAGCCGAGCGGCCACGGAACCGCGCAGAGGGCGAGCGCTCGAGGGAGGAGGAGCAGCATCGGCACGCGCGGGCCGAGGCGTGGAGCAGGCCTGCGTGGACCCCGAGGTTCACGGATGGGCATGCGCGTCGGATCCTGGAGCACCGATCCATCCTAGTGCATCCCCGCAGGGAGCGGCCTGCGAGGGCGGAGGGCAGCCGACACATCGCTGTTGTTCGGCGCCAACTCGGATTTCTACGGTTACCTGGAGTCGGTTCGAAGGAGATCGTCACCGGGCGGTGAAGCCGCCGTCGATGAGGAGGGTGGTCCCGGTGATGAGCGACGCGGCAGGCGACGCGAGGAAGACGACGGCGCCCGCCACGTCGACGGGCTCGCCGACGCGCCCGAGGGGGATCTTCGACAGGAGATCGTCTCGAAACGCCTCGTCTTTGAGCCATTTGACGGTGCCCGGCGTCCGGATGAACGTCGGGGCGACCGCGTTCACGTTGATGCCGTACTTGGCCCACTCGACCGCGAGGCATTTGGTCAGGTGCGCGATCCCTGCCTTGGTCATGCAGTAGACCGACTCGGTCGGTAGACCGACGAACCCCGCCTGCGAGCTCAGGTTCACGATCTTGCCGCTGCGGTTCTGGATCATCGTCCGCCCGACCTCCTGGCTCACGAAGAACGTGCCCTTGAGGTTCACCGCGACGGTGAGGTCGAAGTCCTCTTCGGTCACGTCTTCTGCGGGGTTCGGCGGGCCGACCCCGGCGTTGTTGACGAGGATGTCGATCCGACCGAAATGGCGGATCGCTTCGGCCACCGCGCTCCTGATCTCCGACGTGCGCGTCACGTCCATTTGCAGCGGGAGCGCGCGTCGGCCGAGGGCGCGTATGGCCTCGGCGAGCTCCCCCGCCGAGCCGATCTCGCGCAGGCCAAGGGCGATGTCCGCGCCGGCGTGCGCGAGGGCGAGCGCGCATGCGTTCCCGAGGCCGCGGGCGGCCCCGGTGACGAGCGCTACCTGTCCCTTCAGATCGAAGCGGGGTGCTTCGCCTGATGAAGAAGGTGTATCCGTTGGCATGAGGTCGTCTCGCAATAACTGGGGCTCGCGTCAAGCGCGCGGCGACGGTGGTGGCTTCGCGGGGTGATGTCGTCGTCGCGTTCTTCCCGAAGGCCTCGCAGATGCAGATCTCCGACGAACGCTCCGGCGCGTCCTCGTCGCCGATCATCCACAGCGCCACATGGTTGCCCGGCACCCTGACGCCCCTCGCCCTGAGCTCACGGGATCAGAACGCAGCCGTCACCGTCGCGCCAAGGTTCACCATCGTGCCGTCCGCTCGGTAATCCCCGACGAAATCGGCCGGATTGTCCTTCTCCACCACCACTTCCGGCAGCACCGACAGTTGCCCGTGCACATCGATCCGGAGCGAGCCCGGCAGCTCCGGCAGAGGCCGATTCAAGACCACGCCCGCCCCCAGAGAGAGCGTGTGCCGATCTGCGTCGATGTAGTTCGTCACCCCCCGCTGCGGCGGGACCGGCGAGCGCTCGTAGACGTACCCCGCGCGGAGCGGGATCTCGATCGCGTGGCGCGCCCCTGGCCCGCCTTGCCCGGCCGCCTCGCGCGGGCTCCCCGCCGCGGCGATCACGTACTCGACGCCCAGCCGCGGCACGAGCCGATCCTCGAACCGGAGCGGCACCACGGACGTGGGCCTCGGATCGTCGGGCAGGTCGAGCGGCACCTCCGGGGGCGGCGACGCCTCGAGGTGCGCCCGCGTCCTCGCCACCGGGCTCTCGTAGGCCGACCAGTTCACCCACGTGACGTCGAGGTTCACGCGCAGGCCCCGGACGCGCTGGAAGCTCGCGCCCACGACGACCTGCTGCGGCAGGAACGCGTCGACCGTGCGCGACTCGAGCTCATAGAGGAGCGGCACCTCGATGCCCGCGAAGTCGACGACCCCTTGCAGCCGCGCGTCGATCGACAGCGGGAGCTTCGCCTCCCCGCGGTAGGCGACCCCCACGAAGCCGAGATCCCAGGCGCGCACCCGCGCGCCGAGCTGCGGGTAGCGGATCGACGTGAGATCCGCGTCCACCTCGTGGCGGAGCGCGGATTCGTAGGGCGACAGCGCGTCGGCGCGGCCCGTCACCGAGAAGCGGCCCCGCGTCGAGGCGAGGAACGCGACGCCGCCGCCGAGCTCCAAAAACGGGAGCGGGCGCACCGCGATGTTCGCGGCGAGGAACAGGATCGAGAGCCGGTCGTCGTAGAGCTCCCAGCGCGGCGTCTCCTGGCGGATCGCCTTGATCCGCGACAGCCCGTCGTCCGGCAGGAACGTCGCCAGCCCGAACGCGAACGGGACGCCGAGCACCTCGCCCGGCACGACGAGGCCGCCCGACAGCCCGTGGACGTCGCGCACGCCGCTGTCGCGGCCGTTCGTGCGCAGGCGGTTCGACGCGTAGCTGTAGCCGAGCGAGAGGCCGAGCCCCGTCGCGCCGGCGAGGCCCGCCGGGTTGTAGTAGCTCGCCGAGAAATCGGTCGCGTCCGCCGCGAGCGCGCCGCCCATCGAGGCGCCGCGCGCGCCGAAGCCGTACGCATCGGGCGCATGTGCGCGCGCTGGCCCGGCGGCCAGCGCGGCCAGCAGCGCGGCGGCGGCGCAGGCGGGCCGGCGCATCAGAACGCCACCCCGAGCGTCGTCCCGCCCGCGACCAGGACGCCCCCCGTGCGCACCGCGCCGGCGCCGCCCTCCGCGCCGCCCGCGGCCGGCTCGCCGCGCTTCCGGTGCGCGCGCGGCAGGAGCAGCTGCACCTCGCCGAACAGGTCCAGCGTCAGCCGGGGCAGCGGCGCGGCGAGCGCGAGCCCGTAGCCGAGCGAGAGCGCGACGCGCGCGTTGTCGTAGAGGTTCGACGCGCCCGTCTGCTCGGGCGCCGGCGACGGCTCGAGGTACGCGCCGCCGCGCGCGTGCGCCGTGGCCCCCGGCCGCAGCGCGAGGCTGCGCTCCACGCCGACCCGCGGCACGACCGTGTCCGAGTACCCCGGATCCGCGGGCGCCGGCGCCCCGCACGGGCCGGCGAACGGCTCGCCCGTGGCGGGGTCGACGTCCGGGCAGCGCACCGTCGCCTCGGCCGGGCCGGGGTACGCCGACCAGCGCTTGTACGTCGCGCCGATCGCCACCTTCCAGGGGCCCTTCACGCGCGCCACCTCGAGCGCGACCTGCGCCGGATCGTACTGCGCGATCCCCGCGATGTGGAGCGGCGGCACGGCGATCCCCCCGAGATCCTCGGCGTGGATGACGACGTCGAAGCGCCCGGCGAGCTCGCCGCGGAACGTGGCCCCGACGCGGTACGCGCCGATGTCGTAGCTCGCGCCGAGGATCGGCCCGTAGCTCGCGACGAGGGTGTCCTCGACCAGCGTGCCCACGCGGCCGGACGCGTCGGTCGCCACCGTCACCGAGCCGGACAGCGCCGCCAGCGCGGCGAAGCCGGCGCCCACCCGGACGCCGTGCCCGAGCGACGCGCCGAGCGCCGCCTGCGCCGCGACCGACTGCGTCCGGTCCGCGACCGGGAACTGCGGCGTCTCCGGGTAGAGGATCCGCCCGCGGACCACCACGTCGAACGGCGCGAAGAAGCCGAGGCCGATCGTCACGCGGTCCGCGAGCGCGCCGCCGAACGGGATCGGCACCGTGGCGCCGATCAGGCTGCCGCGCAGCGGCGGGTACGAGAGCCGCCGGCCGCCCGCGCGGAGGTCGAAGATCGCGCCCTCGATCCCCAGGGTGAGCCGGCGCTCGCGCGACAGCGACAGGAGCGCCGGGTTCGCGTAGACGGCCTCGTAGCCCTCCGCGACCGCGGCGCCCGTCGCGCCCATGGCGCTCGCGCGCGCGCCGAAGCCGAGCACGTCCTCCGGCGACGCCCGCGCGGCGCCGGCCGGCGCGAGGGCGAGCCCCGCCGCGACGAGGGGCGCGAACCCGCGCCGCATCCAGCGGATCGGGCGAAGCATGCGCGGGCGACCGTAGACTGGGCCGCCCTGGCGCGCTAGTCGGTATCCGCCGTGGATCCCCGCCCTCGAAGCAGCTCGGACGAACGCCGCCCTCGCCTCGCGCTCCAGGCCGTGCTGCCGGAGGAGCTCGCCGGCGCCTGCGGCATCGACCTCACCGACGCGCGCCGCATCGTCTCGCTGGCGCACCGCCTCGGGGAGCTGCCCGCGCGCGCGCCCGCGACCGTCCGGCGCGTCGCGCTCGAGGCCGCGCGCTCGGCGGGCGAGATCAGGACGCTCGCGCTCGTGGAGCGGCGCGCGAGCGCCGAGGATCCGTTCGTGAAGTACGCGTTCCGCCTGGAGGACGGCGCGACGATCGAGTCGGTGCGCATCCCGCTCGAGCGGCCGGGCCGGTACTCGGCGTGCGTGAGCTCGCAGGTCGGCTGCGCGCTCGCCTGCGCCTTCTGCGCCACCGGGCGCATGGGCCTCGCGCGCAACCTGGAGGCCTGGGAGATCGTCGAGCAGGTGCGGCTCATCCGCCGGGATCTCGGGGCCACCGTGGGCGGCGGCGCGCGCGTGCACGGCGTGCTGTTCCAGGGCATGGGCGAGCCGCTCGCCAACGCCGACCGCGTCATCCAGGCGATCCGGGTGCTCTCGGAGCCGAGCGCGCAGGCGATCGACATGCGCAACATCACGGTGTGCACGGCGGGGCTCCCGTCGGGGATCCGGCGGCTCGCGGCCGAGGTCCCGGGCGTCCGGCTCGGCCTCTCGCTCGGCTCGGTGCGGCCCGGCAGGCGGCGCCACCTCATGCCGATCGACGGCGCGCACCCGCTCGACGAGGTCCTCGCCGCCGTGGGCGAGCACGCGCGCGCGACCGGGCACGCGCCGATGTGGGCGTACACGCTGCTCGCGGGCCAGAACGACGCGGACGAGGACGCCGCGAGCCTGGCCGCGCTCGCCCGCGGCTTCGCCGCGCAGCACGGCATCTCTCCTCGGCTCAGCCTCATCCCCTACAACGCGATCGGCGCGGCCGACGCTCCCCTGCCCTCGCCCGGCGGCGCCGAGGGCGCCTCGCCCGGCGGCGCCGAGGGCGCCTCGCCCGGCGGCGCCGAGGGCGGCGCCGCGCCGGCCGATCCGTTCGCGCGCTCGGCGCGGCTCGAGGCGTTCCGCGCGGTCCTCTCCGCCGCCGGCGTCGGCTCGATCGTGCGCTACTCCGGCGGCGGCGACGTCGGCGCGGCCTGCGGGCAGCTCGCGCGGCCCCCGGCGGAGGCGCAGCGGCCAGGCGGCCGGCGGGCGTCGCCCCGGCCCGGCGCGGCGGCGGAGGCGGCCGCCGTCGGGCCGGGCGCGCCGCCGCGGCCGGCGTGAGGGTCGCTATGGATCCCCGCTCCCGCGCGCGCTAGCTTGCGCGCGTGTTCGGCTTCAGCTTCGGCGAGGTAATGGTGCTCGTCATCGTGGGCATCATCGTGGTCGGCCCACGACGGTTGCCCGCGATGATGCGGACGGCGGGGAGCTGGATCGCCAAGCTCCGCCGCATGACCACCGAGCTCCGGACGCAGAGCGGCATCGACGACCTGATCCGCCAGGAGGGGCTGGAGCGCGAGCTCCGCGAGCTCCGCGCGCTCTCGCGGGTCAACGTGATCGAGACGCTGGTGAAGCCCGTCATCGACGCCGGCACCGTCGGCACGGTCGTCTCGGCGACGCCGCGCGTGAGGCCGCCGGAGCCCGAGCCCCTGCCGCCGCCGCCGGACGTGCCGCCGCCGCCGCAGAGCGTGCCGCCGCTCCGCGAGCGCGAGTACCCGGTGCTCGGCTGCGACGCCTACGGCGCCGAGATCGAGGAAGCGCCCAAGCCGGCGGGCGCGGCGGAGGGCGGGGGCGCCGCGGCGAGCGGCGCTGCGGGCGCGGAGGACGCGGCAGGCGCGGCGACCACGGCGGCGCCGGCGGCCGCGGCAGCGCCGCAGGGCGCGGCAGCGCCGCAGGGCGCGGCGACCACGGCAGGGTCCGCGGCGGCGCAGGAGACCGCGGCGGCGCAGGGGACTGCAGCGACGGGGAACGGAGCGGCGTCATGAGCCAGGAGCAGGCGGCGAAGAGTGGTTCCCCGGGGGCGGCCGGCGCGTCCAGCGACGCCGAGGAGGACCTCGGCGAAGACAAGCCGATGTCGTTCTGGGAGCACCTCGACGAGCTGCGCAAGCGGCTCGTCCGGAGCATCCTCGTCTTCTTTGCGGCCTGCATCGCCGGGTGGGAGGTGCGCGAGAAGCTCCTGCACTTCTTGACCGTCCCGTTCGTGCAGGCGTGGCGGGAGCAGAACCTGCCGGGCAACCCCTCGCTCCACTTCGGCGCGCCCGCGGCCGCGTTCGTCGCTTACTTCAAGCTGTCGATGATCGGCGGCGCGGCGCTGGCCTCGCCGTTCATCTTCTACCAGCTGTGGGCGTTCGTCGCGCCGGGCCTCTACGCCCGCGAGAAGCGGTACGTCATCCCGTTCGTCCTGTTCTCGACGATCCTGTTCGTGGGCGGCGGCCTGTTCGGCTGGCGCGCCGCCTTTCCGATCTCGTTCGGCTACTTCCTCAGCATGGCCGGCACGGTCGGCGGCGACGGGGTGACGATCACGCCGACGGTGATGATGGGCGACTACCTGGACTTCGTCGCCCAGCTCCTGCTCGGCTTCGGGATCATCTTCGAGATCCCGCTCATCGTGCTGTTTCTCTCGATCGCGGGCATCGTCAACTACCTGCAGCTCATCCTGTTCGGCCGCTGGTTCGTGTTCGGCGCCTTCGTCCTGGCGGCCATCCTGACGCCGCCGGACATCACCAGCCAGCTGGTCATGGCCGTGCCGATGTGCCTCCTCTACGTGCTCTCGATCGGGCTCGCGTACGTCTTCGGCAAGCCGCCGACGGACGACCAGCGCGCGGCGTACAAGAAGCGCAAGCAGAAGGAAGTCTCCCAGGGCTGACGTCCGGCGCGGCGCGGCTCGGGCGGGCCGCGCGCCCCCGCGCCTCGTCGGTGTCCCCGGGGCGACGAACGGGTTGAAGCTGCCTGAAACGAGCAGAAACACGAACCGCCAAGGACACGAAGGACGCCAAGAAAAGACGATCACTTGGCGTCCTTCGTGTCCCTGACGCCTCAGCGGTTTGTCTCTCGCTCGATCGACGTGATCGGCGCTTGAGCGTCGCCCTTGGCGGACGGCGCATGCCGCGCGCCGTCAGGGCCGCGGCTCAGGCCGCGGGCGCGATCGCCGCGGGCGCGGCCTTCCGGCTCCGCGCCACGTGGATCGCGATCGCGGCGCCGAGCATCGCGACCCCGATGAGCTGCGACGTGGACAGGCCGACGAGGCCACCCCGGTCGTCGGCGCGCGCGAACTCGAGCGTGAAGCGCCCGAGCGCGTAGAGGCCGAGGAACGTCGCGAAGACCTGCCCGTCGTACCGCTTCCGCCCGTGCACGTAGAGCAGGCAGATCGCCGCGATGGCGAACGACATGGCCGACTCGTAGATCTGCGTCGGGTGCACGGGGTGCGACGGCAGGCGCGCGCTCGCGAGCTCGTGCAGCTTGAACTGCGCCTCGCTCGCTGGGCTGTTCGGCGGGAACGAGAGCCCGAGCGCCCCGTCGGTGCGCTGGCCGAAGCAGCAGCCGGCGAGCAGGCAGCCCATCCGCCCGAACCCGAGGCCCAGCGGGACGGCGAAGCCCGCCATGTCCGCCGCCTTCCAGAACGGGAACCGATCGCGCTTCAGCAGCCAGTACGCCATCGCCGACGCGCCGACGAAGCCGCCGTAGTACGTCAGGCCGCCCGCCCAGAACTTCGCCCACGCCAGGCAATCGCGCTCGGTCGGGTGGCAGACCCCCTTCGCGGCGTCCCAGACGCCGTGGTACCGCGGCTCGCACAGCGCCTGCTCGACCTTCCAGTCGACGAGCGACGGGTCGGTGCACAGGTGCACGTAATCCCAGAAGTATCCGTCGGCGATGACATGGAGGAGCCGGCCGCCGACGACGCCGGCCAAGAGGCAGGCGAGCCCCAGGTCGACGACCACGTCCGGATCCTCGCCGATGCGCCGCGCCCACAGGGCGCCGATCGCGGTCGCGAAGAGGAAGCCGGTCAGCAGCAGCAGGAAGTAGGCGGGGAACGCGACGTCGAGCAGGCGGAACAGCTCGGGCCGCATGGTCAGCCCGCCGACGCCTTCGCCCCGGTCGCCCGGGAGGTCTTCCCCGCGAGCTCGGGGCGCTGGGGGGAGAACATGTCGATCGCCATCAGCCCGACGCCCACGACGATCGCGATGTCGGCCACGTTGAACGTCGGCCACACGAACGTCGGCGTGAACCGCACCTGGATGAAGTCGATGACGTACCCGTACCGGATCCGGTCGACGAGGTTCCCGAGCGCGCCGCCGAGCACGAGCGGCAGACCCCACCTGAGCGCGATCTGCGAGGGGTGGAGCTTGCGGTACAGCGAGACGATGAAGACGATCGCGGCGAGCGAGACCACGAGGAAGAACGGGCGGCGGATCGCCTCGCTCTCGTCGCCCAGGATGCCCCACGCCCCGCCGTGGTTCTTCGCGAAGATCAGGTTCAGGTGGTCCTGGATGACCTCGATCTTCCGGAGCGCGAGCGGCCGGGGCGCGTCGGCGAGGTCCGCGAGCGCCCGCGGCTCCAGCCGGTCCTTGGCCCACCACTTCGTGCCGAGGTCGGCGGCCAGCGTGACGGCCGACACGACGAGCAGGAACACGTACGACGGCCGGTAGGTGGGCTTCGGCGGCGCGACCACATCGTCGGCGTCGTCCTCCAGCGAGGAGCCGCGCCCCTCGGGGTCGCGCTCGCCGGCGGCCAGCGGCTCGCCTTCCGGCGCCTTCAGGGGCGCGGCGCGGTCCGGCTCCGCATCGGCACCCTCGGTCTTCACGGCAGCATCTCGCGGCGTGGCGTCTTCAGTCATGCGGAGCGCGTTCCTCTACGACAAACCGAGCTCTCCGGCAAAGGCTTCCCTCCGGGTGCGCCGTCTCGCCCGTCCGCCCCCGTGCGCCTTCGCCCGTCTCGCGCGTCGTCAGGTCGTGCTTCTCGAGCGTGCGCGCGCAGCCGCGCTCTGACCGCGCGCCGCGCCGGCTGCTTCGGCCCTTCAGCCGGCCGGCGGGGCAGGCGGAGGCGCTTCCGTCGATAGCGGCGGGGCGGCGTCGCCGCCCGCCGGGCCGCCGGGCGCGCCGCTCGGGGCTGACGAGGGAGCGCTCGCGTTGCGGGCCGAGGCGATCATGTCCGTGGACATGAGGATGACGCCGGCGACGATCGCGATGTCGGCGACGTTGAACGTCGGCCAGTGAAACTCCTGGCCGCCGCGGATCACGTACACGTCGATGAAGTCGATGACCCAGCCGTAGCGGATCCGGTCGACGAGGTTGCCCATCGCGCCGCCGAGCGCCAGCGCGAGCCCCCACTTCATCGCGGCCTGGTCCTTGTGGACGCGCCGGTAGATCGAGACGATGAAGACGATCGCCGCGGCGGAGACGAACAGGAAGAACGGTCGCCGCAGGCCGTCCGGGAGGCTGCGGAGGAAGCTCCAGGCGCCGCCCGGGTTCTGCGCGAAGATGAAATCCAGGTGGTCGGGGATGACCGTGAAGATCTTCGGGCCCGACCGCTTCGGGTCGAACCCGGCGAGCCGCGCGTGCGCCCACGCCTTCGTCGCCAGATCGGCGGCGCACGAGACGAGCGAAACGACGGCCAGGAAGGCGAGCGAGGCGCGCTCGCCCGGGGGGAGCTCGTCCGGGAGGAGTGCAGCGGGCGACGCCTGCGGTGCGCCAGAGGACATCACCCTCGCTTCTACGCGATGGCGCCGCGCGGAGCAAACGGCCCGGAGCAGGGCGACGCCGTCCGCCGACCGTCCCCGCGCCGCCTGCGCCCCCTCCGCCGTCCTCCGTCGCTCCTCCGTCGCCCTGGGCCGTCCGCCGCGCGCCGTCTGCCGCTCCGGACGCGGTTCACCGCCCGTTCACGATCGTCAGCGAGCGCGCCGGGGCGCGCGTCAGCGAGCCCTCCGGGCCGCGCGTCAGCGAGCCCTCCGGGCCGCGCGTCAGCGAGCCCTCCGGGGCGCGTGCCCGGGCGGGCGCCTTCGGCGGCTGCGCCGGTTTGCCCGGCTCGAACGGCTCCGCCGCGTCGGCCGGCGGCGCCCCCTTCCGGCGCAGCGCGATCTGCACCTCGGCGTATGCCTGGAGGGCCGCGCCCCGCTGCCGCTCCGCGGCCGCCGTGCGTCCGAGCGCGTCGGCCAGCTGCGCCCGGCGCCCCGCGAGGTACGCGAGATCCCGCGCCTCGGCGACCTCCTTCCCCGCGGCGAACGCGCGCTCCGCGCGCTCCAGCGCCTCGCCGGCGCCCTCCAGGTCCGCGGCCGCGAGCTCCGCCGCCGCGCCCGCTCGGGCGCGCGCGTAGCTCTCCCGCGCGCTGATGAGCTCCTTCGGCGGCAGCGGGGCGCTCGCGCACCCCAAGTGGCCGCCGAGGAGCAGCATGGCCACCGTCGTGGCCGCCATCCTCGGGTTGCATCGCATGGTTCCGCGCCTCCTCCCGCGCGCCCCTACCGGAGCCGCTGATGGATGAATCCGACCTCCCCGACCGCCTCGCGCGCGCGCGCCTGGGCCCGCGCCTCGCGCGCGAGGGCCATGGCGAGCTCCGCGTCCGCCTGCGCGCGCAGGAGCATGCGCCGCGCCCGATCGGCCACGCCCTCGGCCGACAGCCGCCTCGCGCGCTCCACCTGCTCCCTCGCGAGGCGCAGGTGGACGTCCGCCAGCGAGACCTCGTCGGCGCCGACCTCCTCGGCGGCCCGGATCATCGCCTCCGAGGCGACGACCCGCTCGCCGAACGTCGCCGTGCGCGCGGCGCACCCCGTCGCCGACGCGCCGAGGAGCGTCAAGATCACTGCCTTTCTCATGTGCGACACCTCGTGGCCAGCCCCGGACGCGCGATCGCGCGGCGCTGGCGGGTCAAAGAGCGATGTGGACCTCGACTCCGGATCTCCGTCGGATCTCCGTCGCCGGTCGGCTCTCCCTCAGGCAACCAGCACACCAGGCCTGCCCGCGGTGGGGCTCTGCCTGAGCGCCCCCGCGCGGCGCGCCGCCCGGCGTCCGTCGGTGCAGCAGGATCGCCGAGCGCGCTGAGACGTCGGCTCACGCGCCGTATCCGCGCTGCCCAACCGTTGCGCGCAAACGAGCCATTCGCCGCCGCGCGCCGCGCGAGCAACGCCTCCACGGCGGGAGGGCCGCCGAGCTCCGAGTTCGCTCGAGGACACGAGCGCTCCCCGCTCTCCCGTACGCGCGCCTGCCCTGCCCGCCGTCGCCCTCCCCCGCGCCCACCCGCGGCGCCGCCCGCCGCGACCGGGTGCGGCAGCTTCCCACAGATCCACCCATCGCGCCCCCCCGCGCCCGATCCGGTTGAGCGACACGGCGCATCTGTTTAGTATGCCGGCGTCATGCCGTCGCCCCCCTGGAAGATCGAGACCGGCGTCGAGACCGTCATCGCGTCGTGGCTCGCGTCGGGCTACGTTCGCCCTTGTTTCACCGCGGATCGCGAGATGCCGCCGGCCGAGGCGCGCACCGCGCCGATGCCCGAGGCGCTCTCGCCGGCGCTGCGCGGCGCCCTGGAGCGGCGCGGCATCTCGCGGCTCTACGACCACCAGGCCCGGGCCTTCGCGGCGGCCCGCGCGGCGCGCGGCGCGGCGGAGGCCGCGCAGGCCGGGCGGCACGTGGTCGTCGCGACGCCCACGGCGAGCGGCAAGAGCCTCTGCTTCCACCTCCCGGTGCTCGACGCGCTGGCGGAGGGCGCCGCGTCGGGCCAGGGCGGCAGCGCGATCTACCTGTACCCGACCAAGGCGCTGGCCCGGGACCAGGAGGCCGGGCTGCACGCGCTCATCCGCGAGGCGGGGCTCACGATCCCGGCCATCGTCTACGACGGGGACACGCCGGGCGACGCGCGGCGGGCGGCGCGCGAGCGCAGCCCCATCGTCATGACCAACCCCGACATGCTCCACGCGGGGATCCTGCCGCACCACGCGCACTGGGCGCGGACGTTCCAGCGCCTGCGCTACGTCGTGCTGGACGAGCTCCACACCTACCGCGGCGTGTTCGGCTCGCACGTCGCCCACGTGCTCGCCCGGCTGCGCCGCGTCGCCGCCTTCCACGGCTCGAGCCCGACGTTCCTCTGCGCGACGGCGACCATCGGCAACCCGCGGGCGCACGCCGCGCGCCTCCTGGGCATCGCCGAGGACGAGCTCGAGCTCATCGACGAGTCGGGCGCCCCGCGCGGGCCGCGGCGCTTCTTCCTGTACAACCCGCCCGTCGTGAACGCGGAGCTCGGGGTGCGCGCCAGCACGCTGAAGAGCGCGGTCCGCCTCGCCGGGGATCTCGCGCGGGCCCGCGTGCCGACGCTGGTGTTCGGCCAGTCGCGCAACTCGGTCGAGATCATGCTGAAGTACCTGCGCGAGGGCGTCGGCAAGGAGATCGGGGCGGAGGACGCGATCATGGCCTACCGCGGCGGCTACCTCCCGGAGACGCGCCGCCGGGTCGAGCGGGGGCTCCGCGAGGGCGAGATCCTCTGCGTCGTGGCCACGAACGCGCTCGAGCTCGGCATCGACATCGGCGAGCTCGACGCGGTGATCTGCGCCGGTTATCCCGGGTCGGTCGCGGAGACGTGGCAGCGCTTCGGCCGCGCGGGCCGGCGCGGCAAGACGAGCATCGCCGTCCTGTGCGCGACGAGCGCGGCGCTCGACCAGTACCTCGCGAGGAACCCGAGCTACCTGCTCGAGCGCGGGGCCGAGTCGGCCCGGATCGATCCGCAGAACACCGAGATCCTCGTGCAGCACCTCAAGTGCGCGGCGTTCGAGCTGCCGTTCCTCAAGGGGGAGTCCTACGCGGCGATGCCGGCGGACGACACCGTCGCTGCGCTCCGCTTCCTCCAGGACAACGGGGTCGTCCACGAGTCGAACGATCGCTTTCACTGGGCGACCGACGCCTATCCGGCGAACCACGTGAGCCTGCGCTCGGTGGGCTGGGACAACTTCGTCATCATCGACAAGGCGCTCGGCAAGACGCTGGCGGAGCTCGACTGGCGCGCCGCGCCGACGATGCTCCACGAACAGGCCATCTACCAGCACGACGGCGAGCAGTATCAGGTCGAGCGGCTCGACTACGAGAACCACAAGGCCTTCGTGACGAAGGTCGTCCCCGACTATTTCACGACCGCGCTCACCCATCGAAAGGTGAGCATCCTCGACGAGAGCGCGAACGCCCAGCTCGGCCGGGCGACCGCCGCGTTCGGCGAGGTGAGCATCGTGGAGAAGGTGGTGGGGTACAAGAAGATCAAGTTCTACACGCACGAGAACACGGGGTATGGCGACGTGCGGCTGCCCGACATCCAGATGCACACGACCTCGTTCTGGCTCACCGTGCCCGAGGCGCTCTGCGAGGAGCTCGGCCTCGGCCGCGCGACCGCGATCGACGGCCTGCGCGGGATCGCGCGGGCGCTGGAGACGGTCGCGACGCTCTCGCTCATGTGCGATCCGCGGGACATCGGCCAGACGCTCGAGGACGGGAGCGAGGCGCGGGCGCCGGACGTCCCGCCCGGCGGCGAGCCGGCCGGGGTCTTCGACCCGACGCTGTTCCTGTTCGACAACGTGCCCGGCGGCGTCGGCCTGTCCGAGCGCATCTACGAGCAGCGCGACGAGCTCCTCGCGCGCACGCGGCAGCTCATCGCGGGGTGCGGCTGCGACCAGGCCGGCTGCCCCCTGTGCGTCGGCGCGACGGAGTCCATCGACGCGAAGCGCAAGCGCGCGGCGCTCGGGCTCCTCGAGATCTTGCTCCACCAGGCGTGAGGCACGGGCCGCGAGCGGGGAAGAAGATTGAACCACAGAGGCACAGAGGGCACAGAGGAGAGAAGGAGAGAAGAATAAAAAGCGCTGTTTCTCTCCTTCTCTTGTTCTCTCCTCTGTGCCCTCTGTGCCTCTGTGGTTCCCTCTCTCCTGCATCCAGGGGAGCGCCCTGCGACGCGGCGCTATCCCCTCTTCACCGCGAAGCCGGCGAACGCCTGCATGACGGGCATCAGCTCCAGCCGGTTCACGTTGACGTGCTCCGGGAGCGTCGCGCACCAGACCACGGCCTCGGCCACGTCCTCGGCCGAGAGCGGCTTCACCCCCTGGTACACGGCGGCGGCCCTCTCCTGGTCGCCCTTGAAGCGCACCAGCGAGAACTCCGTCTCGGCCATGCCGGGCTCGATGTCGGTGACGCGCACCCGGCTGCCGAGGAGATCGGCGCGCAGGTTCAGCGAGAACTGGGCCACGAACGCCTTGCAAGCGCCGTAGACGTTGCTCCCGGGATACGGCGTCTCGGCGGCCACCGAGCCGATGTTGATGATGTGCCCCCGGTCGCGCGCAACCATCCCGGGCAAGAGCGCCCGCGTGCAGTAGAGCAGCCCCTTGATGTTGGTGTCGACCATCTGCTCCCAGTCGTCGGGATCCGCCGTCTGCGCCGGCGAGAGGCCGAGCGCGCCGCCCGCGTTGTTGACCAGCACCGACACCTCGGACAGCTCCGGCGGGAGCTCCGCGATCGCCCGATCCACCGCGCCCCGATCCCGGACGTCCAGCCGGACGAGGTGGACCGCGGCCGCCCGACCCCCCCCGGGCGACGCGCCCGCCCCGCCGCCCGTGAGCTCGGCCGCGAGCGCCTCCAGGCGCTCGTAACGGCGCGCCGCCAGGATCAACCGAGCGCCCAGGCCGGCGAACCGACGGGCGATCGCCGCGCCGAAGCCAGCGGAAGCGCCGGTGATGAAGACAACCGGAGTCGAATCGTTCAGGGCAGCGTGCATCATGTCCAGAGCGGACTTGTACCAGACCGGCGCAGTTCCAGCGACATCCACCGCACCCTGCGGCGCACGTCGGCCCCGCACGCCCCCACCGGACAGCCGTAGATTCGTCGTGGACGTGCCGCCGCGCTCGCGCGCGTCACAGCCGGGTTTCGGCCGCGTGGGAACGCCGCGAGTCGATTTGTGCAATCGACCCCGGCATCCAGGATGGTCGAGCGCGGTCGCCCCTTTACCCGCCCCCTCGGTGCCATTTACAGTCGGGCACCGTGGAGAGCGCGCCATCGAGGGGGTCTGTGCTGGGGCGTTACGCCGTCGGACCGCGGATGGCGCGCGGCGGGATGGGCGAGGTGTTCCGCGCGGCCGCGCTCGGGCCGGATGGCGAGGAGACTCCGGTCGCCATCAAGCGAATCGTCCCGATGCACGCCGGCAGCGACGATCTGAAGCAGCTCTTCATCGCCGAGGCGAGCATGATGACCCGCCTCAAGCACCCCAACATCGATGAGGTGCTCGACTTCGGCATCGACGAGGCGGGCGACTTCTACCTCGTGCTCGAGCTCGTGTCCGGAACAGATCTCGGCCGGCTCTGCCGATGGATCTGGGCTCGCGGGGAGTCTGTCCCGGTGCCGATCGCGCTCTTCGTCGCGTCCGAGGTGCTCAAGGGGCTCGGCTATGCGCACGAGCGCTCGGCCGCCGAGGGGCGGCTGATGGTGCACCGCGACGTGAGCCCGGGGAACGTGCTCATCTCGCTGGCCGGCGCGGTGAAGATCGCGGACTTCGGCGTGGCGATCGCCACGCGGGGCGAGGCGGGCGACGCGGCCAGGCGCGATCTCGTCGGGAAGCCGAGCTACATGCCGCCCGAGCAGTTCGACGGGGAGCGGGTCGACGCCCGCGCCGACCTGTTCGCGCTCGGGGTGGTGCTCTTCCAGATGCTCACCGGAACGCGGCCGTTCTCCGGGACCAGCGCCGCCACGCGCATGGCCGCGGCGCGCGAGGGGCAGATGCTGCGGGCGAGCGAGCTGCGCCCCGAGGTGAGCCCCGCCCTCGAGGCGCTCCTCGTGCGCGCGCTCGCGCCCCGGCGGGAGGACCGCTTCCCCGACGCGCGCGCCATGCAGGAGGCGATCGAGGCGCTCCGCGAGGCCGGCCACGAGATCGGCGCGCCGGAGGATCTCGCGGCGCTCGTGGGCGCGGCGCTGAAGGAGCCGTCCGAGCCGCGCCCGGCGGGCCACCCCGCGTCCGAGCGCCCGGACGCCGACGCCGACGACGACCTGGAAGGGGGCGAGCTGGCGCGCGCCGACGAGGACAGCCCGTTCACCCTCCGCGTGACGCGGCGGCTCAGCGGTCCGTCGCAGGCGCTCGGCGGCGACGCCGAGCCGCTCGACGCGAACGGCGCGGCGCTGCCGGAGCCGTCGAGCGCCCCGCTGAGCGGCGGATTCCACGCGGTGGCGCCGCCCTCCAGCGAGGAGAGCTCGCTCGATCCGCTCCTGGCCCCGTCCGTGAGGCCGGGGATCCCCTCGCAGCGGCCGCGGGACGAGCTCCGGCCGGCGTCGGTGCCGAGCGCGGCCCTCCCGGCGGCCGGGGCGACGCGGCAGCGCCTGCTCGCGGCGGCGATCGCCTGCGCCGCGCTGGCCGGGATCGCCGTCGCCAGCCTGCGCGTCGGCGAGGGCCGGCTGAGCGCGGCGCACCCCGCGGCCGCGCAGCGCGCCGCGGCCGTGGCGCAGCCGCGGCTCGCCCCCGCGGTGCAGGCGGCGCTCCTGCCGCTGCGAAGGGCGGCGCCGCCGGCGAGCTCCCCGGCCGAGTCAGCGCCCGAGGCGGGCGCGACGCCCGCCGCGGGCGCCCCGACGGGCGCAACGCCCGCCGCCACCCTGCGCTGACCGCCCGCTGCGCCGGCCGCGCGCGGCGCTCAGCCCGCCCGCAGCCCGAGCCGCTTGCGGCGCTCAGCCCGCTCGGCTAGCAGCGCCGCGTGCAACGTCCTCACGCCCTCCTCGCCTTCGCCCTCGCCGCGCTCACCGGGTGTGCCTCCGCGCCTCCTGCGGCGCCGTCCGCCCCTCCCGCCGCGCCGGCCGCCTCGCAAGATGCGGCGCCGGCCGCGACGGCCCCCGCCCCGACCGACGCTGCCGCCTCGGCGCCCGCCCAGGCCACCTCGGTCGAGGTGCCCGCGGCCCTGCGCGCCGTCGTGGAGGCCGCCGACCGCGCGGACGCCGACAAGGCGCTCGACGCTGGCCGGAAGCCCGCGGAGACGCTCGCCTTCTTCGGCATCCAGCCGGGGATGAAGGTCGCGGAGCTCATGGCAGGGGGCGGCTACACGGCCGAGCTCCTGGCGCGGGCGGTCGGCCCGAGCGGGGTCGTCTACGGGCAGAACAACCGCTTCGTCCTCGAGCGCTTCGCCGAGAAGCCGTGGAGCGAGCGGCTCAAGAAGCCCGCGATGAAGCAGGTGGTCCGGGTCGACCGCGAGCTCGACGACCCGCTGCCGCCCGAGGCGCGCGATCTCGACGCCGTGTTCCTCGTCCTCTTCTACCACGACGCCGTGTGGATGGAGGTGGACCGGGCCGCGATGAACCGCGCCATCTTCCGCGCGCTCAAGCCCGGCGGCGTGTACGCCATCATCGATCACGCGGGGCGCGACGGGACGGGCGTCACCGAGGTGAAGACGCTCCACCGGATCGAGCAGAAGGTCGTGCGCCAGGAGATCGAGCAGGCCGGCTTCCGGCTCGCGGCCGAGGCGAGCTTCCTCCGGACGCCCAGCGACACGCGCGACTGGAACGCCTCGCCCATGGCGTCGGGTGACAAGCGGGGCATGAGCGACCGCTTCGTCCTGAAGTTCGTCAAGCCCGGCGGCTGACCCGCGGCGGACGTCGGGTCAGCCCGGGCCGCGGCGCGGCTGCCGCCGCGGCAGGGAGCGCCCGGCGAGCTCCGCGTGTCGGAGATCCCGCCGGGGACTGCTGGCGGGCGGAACGAGGGCGGCGCTCACCCGTCGGAGCGGACGCAGCGCGTGAGCCGCCGGTCGCGGACCGAGTGGTCCTGCGATGTGCCGTTCGTGAAGTTGACGAGGATCGCCTTGTCGGCGCTGCCGATGGCGGGCGTCGACGACCAGAAGACGTCGGCGGGCGCCCCCGGGAAGGCCTCCGGGTCGATCGCCGGCCCGGAACGTCGATCGTCGACGATCGAGAGCAGCTCCTTCGCGCTCGGCAGCCGCCAGTCGCCCTTGCCGGCGAGGGTGAGCTCCTCGCAGTGGGCGAGCGCGCCGTTCCAGATGAAGCGGGTCAGGGAGGCGTGACGCTCCCAGACGAGCCCCGTCCGCCCATCGAGCACCCACTCCTCGCCGAACGACAGATCGGGCGACTCCGTCCCGCCCTCGCCCCCGACGCACAGCGCTCGCGCGCCGGGCATGTCCTTCTGGAAGAACCCCACGGACGCGTCGGCGGCGAGCACGCCCCACGCGTAGCTGTCGTCGTCGGCGACGTCGGTCGCGGACCAGTAGAAGCTGTCCTGGGTGCTCGTGAAGAAGACGTCCGGAAACGCCGTGGTGTGGCCGAAATCCAGGATGGAGACGAGCTCGCGCCGCGTCGGCAGGCGCCACTTCGCGATGCCGCCGACCTGATCGGCGCTGAGCGTCGTGCAGTGCTCCATCGCGCCCTGCAGCGTGAACGTCCCGTTCTCCGTCACCTTTTCCCACGTGAGCCCGGTCACCGAGTCTTTCACGGTGCCGTCGTCTTCCGTGTAGGAGGGGACGGCGATCTCGTAGTTGCCGTCCTGTCCGAAGAAGGGATCCGACGGTCCCGGGCACGCCTCCAGCACGATCGTCCCGTCGGAGCAGCGTGTCGTCGGCGAGTCGGGCCACGTCACCTCGGCGGTGGGCGGCCCTCCGCCGGTCCCTCCCCCGGTGCCGCCGCCGCCCATCGGCTCGCTCCCGCCGCCGCCCATCGGCTCGCTCCCGCCGCTTCCGCCGCCGGTCCCTCCCCCGGTCCCGGAGCCGTAACCGACCTGAAAGGGCTCTCCAACGCATCCGGCGAGCGCGACGAGCTCCACGAGCAGCGCGGCCAGCAGCCGGGTGGAGCGATGGGCGTGAGGGGTCTCGTTCGGCATGGGCGAGCGGCGGCGTCCGTGATGGATCCGGGCCTGCAGCCTACCATCCACCGGGGCGCAGAGATCGATTTCCTCGCAGGCGAGCCCGCGGCGCAGGTCCTCGTCGGCGGCCCGCCCGCCGCGCTTTCTCCGCGAATTTTGCCTGCGCCGAGCCCACGCGCGTTCGCGGCGCCCTGCCGCGCGCTGCCTCCCCCAGGCTTTCGCCGCGCTCCCCCGCGCGCCGTCGCCGCGCGCCCGTGCCGTTCACCGCGCGCTCTTGCCGCTCACCGCGCGCTCTTGCCACGCGCCGCACGTTTTCGCCGCGCGCTCCGCCAGCCCGGAACCGGCAGCCGCGAAAAACGGAGCGAGCACGAAATAAACAGGAGGCTGCGGCGAAGAGTGGGTATGAGCACACGCACCTCCCTTTTGTTCGCGGTCGCGCTCACGGGCAGCCTGCTCGTGGGCTGTGGCGACGGCGCGACAAGCTCGGTCGGGGATCGGGTCGCTCGAGGGGCAGCGGCCTGCCTCCCGGGCGAATCGATCGAGCGGGCCGAGACGAAGGTTTATACGTTCTTCGGCAGCGCCGGCGCGCAGAGCCGGGTCGAGCGGGCGATCCGGCCGGATGGGTCGGAGACCCTCTCGAGCGAGACCCGTCTATCGCCCGCCGACGCCGGCCACGGGCCCGGGGGCGCGCCCCCGACCGGCGGCGTTCTCCGCGAGTACGCCGAGCTCGACCCCTCGGGTCGCCTCGTCTACGCCGACGTCTCCCTCAGCGACGCCGCCGGCATGGTGAAGCGGATGATCCTCGATCCGCAGCACGGCGCCGCGCTGCTCCGCCGGACCGGCCGCGCTTCCGGCTTCGTCCGGATCCCGACCGGAGAGGCCACCATCTATGCGCCGGTGGGCTCGGTCGTGACGCCGGTCGCGGCGTGGGTCGCCCGGCGCGCGGCGCTCGCTGCGCCGAGCGTCCGCATGTTCGACGAGGGGACCGCCGAGAGCCACGCCGTCCTGAGCGATCAGCTGGTCGTCGAGGACGGCCGCGACACGTTCGTGGTGCTCGGCGACGCGGCGCTGTCGGTCGATGACGAGTTCATCACCTCCCTCCCGCTCGGCGCCGCCGCGTCGGCGACGGCCTGCGAGGCGGGGGGGAGCGGCGCCGCGGCTCCCGCGCGCTCGGGGTGAGCCCGTCTGCCGGCGATCCGTGGCCGCGCTCGCGCCGCGCTCGCGCCGCGATCGCAGAAGACACCGAGGACGAGCGCCCGCTCTCCTCGGTGTCTCTCCGCGAGACGAATCGCCGTTACCTCCCGGATCCTCTCCGCTTCACGGGGCCGTGTAGTCGACGTTCACCGTGTACGTGCTGACCGCGTATCCCTGCACGAGGAGGAAGGCCTCCGACGCGCCCTCGGGGACCGTCAGATCGCACGTCTCGTCCGCGCCGTCGAGGTAGGGGCGGCAGTCGTAGGCGCTCAGCGTCGGCTGCTCGCCGAACCGCACATAGAGATCGGGATCCCCCGAGCCGCTCATCACGGCCCGGAAGGTCGTGCCCGGGACGACCGCGATCGGCCCGTGGGATGCCGTCTCGCGCCGCGAGATGCTGCCCTCGAAGCTCGTGGACGTCGCGGTGCCGCCGCCGCCTTCCGCCGACCCCGGCGCGGAGTAGCTCACCTCGATCTCGTAGTTCGACGCCGTGTAGCCGTGCACCTTGATGAAGGCCCTCGTCTCGCCTTCCGGCACCTCGAGCGTGCAGGTCTCGTTGGCGTCGCTGAGGTACGGCCGGCAGTCGAACGAGCGCGCCGTCGGCGCGTCGCCGAATTTCACGTAGAGATCGGGGTCCCCGGTCCCGGTCATGACCACGGTGAGGGTCGTTCCGGGCACGACCTCGATCCCCTCGGCGGGCCCGACCGCGTCGAACGCGCCCCGGGCGACACGGCCGCTGAACGTCTCGGTGGTCGGCACCCCGCCGCCACCGCCACCGCCGCCGCCTCCGCCGCCCCCACCGCCGCCGCCTCCGCCGCCTCCGCCGCCGCCGGCGGGAGCGCCGTAGAGCGCTTGAATGCCTTCGATGTCCTTCTCCGTGAGGTTGAGCGTCCTGTCGCCGGTGCCGTTGCACTGGGGATAGTGCATGACGGACGCTCCGTCGTACTCGGTGAGGGCGCGCCAGTTGTCGTCCTCGAAGCAGGCGCCCGACTCAGGACGGGTGTGCTCGTGGCGGAAGCCGAGGGTGTGACCCAGCTCGTGGCGGAGGATGCCCGTGAGATCGGGCTGGGAGCTGTTGTGAGCGGTCCTGTCGACCAGGACGTTCCGCGACGAGCGCGACTGGCCGGGGAAGAAGGCGCGCGCCAGGTACTGGCCGCCCGCGTTCACGGGGTTCACGTCGAACAGGACGCTGCTGGTGCTCGAGGTGCAGTTCGAGTCGGCGGACTCCACGTGGATGAAGTCGACGTCCGCGACCTCCTCCCACGCCTCCACGGCCGACGCCATCGCGGCGACGACGGACTCGTAGTTGCCCCCGAATCTCGTGCTCACGCAGTAGGTGAGATTGCGCCGCTGCTCCGTCGTCCAGACAATATCGCTGCCCCCGGACTGGTTGACGATCAGCGCACCATCGCGCACATGCGTCTCCCAGAACTCGCGCAGATGCTTGATATCTACGACAGGCGTGTCCCCGTTAACAATGTAGATGCCAGTGTCAGCCTCGCGGAAGACGGTCCGTTCGAAGTCGTCAAATCCCAATTGATTCGTACCGACTGCCTCGGTGCTACCGTCGCCGACGTCTGCCGAGCAACCGGCCGCAGCAGCGGTCAAACCAGCGATCACCACGGCGAGCTTACGGGTGACCACATTGCTCTGGTGCGGCTTTGCAGGATGCATTTGAAGCTCCTTTCGGGGAGGCGAATCACGCTGTCTACGCGAACTCGATGAGACCCAAATGCCTTAACCCGATTTGACCCGCAGTCGGATAGCCAAATCTGACCGCCGTTCAGAAAAAGGGTTCCGGATTGTAAAAAATTTCGAAAGGAGCGCATCGAGTTCTCCCGTCACAGGAAAATTCCTGTGACACGCAAACTGCTCGGATCGTCCTGGACCGACACACTGGAAAATCACACCTCTTGAGTTCAGGCGACGCGCACTTGCACCTCGACAAGCATCGGGATTTTCCTGCCTTCGTTGCGCGGATGAAAGCCACGGCGCGCACGCCTGCAACGCGGCGCCTGCGGCGCGCGCGGCGCGATGCGCGTGGGAGCGAGAGCGGCGCGCGGCCTGCGCCGCGGCGGCGATGCGCGCGGCACGCGGCAGCGATGCGCGCAGCACGCGGCAGCGATGCGCGCGGCACGCGGCAGCGATGCGCGCGGCACGCGGCAGCAGTGCGCGCGGCACGCGGCAGCGATGCGCGCGGCACGCGGCAGCAGGCGCGGTGCACGGGGCAGCGATGCGCGTGCGCGAGGACGCCAGCGGCTGTCGCGGGTGCCCGGCGAGATCGCGCCGTCGCTGCAGCGGCGACGCAGCACGCCGGAGCGCAGCGCTCAGGGGCGCCGACCGAGATGACCCGCGTTCAGATGGCGGTCGCTTGCCGGTGCTCGTTCAGGATCGCGCGCAGCGCGGCGCCGCGATCGCCTCGACGACGCGCTCGCCGCCGCTCAAGGAGGTGCCGCCGCGGCAGCTCGTGGAGGTGCCGCCGCGGCAGCTCGTGGAGGTGCCGCCGCGGCAGCTCGTGGAGGTGCCGCCGCGGGCAGCTCGTGGAGGTGCCGCCGCGGCAGCTCGTGGAGGTGCCGCCGCGGCAGCTCGTGGAGGTGCCGCCGCGGCAGCTCGTGGAGGTCGCTGGAAGAATGAGGAACGAGCGCTGCGCGCGGCCGCATCGCCTCGATCGCGCGGGGCGCCCCACCGCGCGACGGGGCCGGCGTGCGGCGCGCGCGACCGCCTCCACCGCGTCGCCGCCCGCCGCGCGCATGCGGTCGACGCGGCGCCGGATCGAGCGCCGCGATCGCGCCGCGCGGCGCTCACCCGCGCGCGGAGAGGATCCGGCTGAACGCCTCGCCGACGGCGCGCGCGAGCTCGACCATGCGTCGCGACCCGCTCGCGGTGTCGATGATCCGGTCGGCGACCAGGATCATCGCGGGCCGGCCGACGACCTGCACGGCGACCGCGGCGACGTCGAGGCTCGGGTTGACCATGACGTCGAGCAGCGGCGCGTGCGTGGGCGTGCCGGGGATCGGCCCGACGTAGAGGTGCGTCGCCACGGCGGTGGCGAGGATGCTCGGCTGATCCATCGGGAGGGTGAGCTTCCGCAGCGCCTCCTGATCGCCGAACTCCGCGTTGCAGGCGAACCCCCGGAAGACCCCGCGGTGCGCGGCGAAGATCGCGACGCGCCGCGCGAACAGGCGCAGGCCCCGCAGCGCGAGCCGGACGACGTCGTCCCGCGTGCGCGCGAGGTAGAGCGCGTCGATGACGTCGCTCAGGTCGACGAACGGCTGCGGCGGCGGGTCGTCGTCGAGCGGATCGATGAGCTCCTCGGGCGCGGGAGGCAGCGCCGGGAGCCGCCCGGAGCGCAGGCTCGACGGCGGCGCGGCGCCCTCGGGACGGGAGCGCAGGCTCGACGGCGGCGCGGCGCCCTCGGGACGGGAGCGCAGGCTCGACGGCGGCGCGGCGCCCTCGGGACGACCCCCGCCGCGCAGCAGCCGCGGGACCTCCGCGTCCGCTGCGCTCCGGCGCGACGCCGGGGCGAGGCCGGAGGGCGCGTCGAGCGGCAACCGACCGAGCCGCCGCGTCGAGGGGGCCGGCTCGCGCCCGCCGCTGTCCGGGCCGCGCTCGGGAGCAGGCGAGCTCTGGGGCATGATCGAGGCGAGCAGCTTGAACGGAGGGGAGATCTCCACGGGCGGAGACGGCGGGAACGAGACGGCCGGCGGCTCCACGTCCGCCGGCGCGCGCAGGGTGGCCCGACGCGCGCCCGCGCCGCGCTCGGCCTCCAGCGGGCCGCGCGCGCTCGCGGGAGAGCCGCGCGCGCCGGGCGCCGCCTTGGCGTGGCGGAGCGGGAGGATCGGCTCCTCCTGGGACGACGGCGCCTCGGCGAGCAGCACGTGACCGTTGTGCGCGGGAGCGCGGCGGCCTGGCTTGCCGCTGGGCGGCTCGTGGAGACCCGGCTCGTCGAACGAGGGCACCGCGGCGCGCCGGATGAGCGGGATGGGAACCTCGTAAGACGGCGGCGGCGGGATGGTCGACTGGGGCGCGCCGTGCGGGAATGCCGGGGTGGCGCGGCGCGAGCGGGCGGGGACCTGCTCGCGCTCGTCGAGATCCAGGGCGCGGATGGCCTCCTCGATCGCCGAGATCGGCGCGCGGTAGATGCGCACCGGCGCGCCGAGGTGGAAGCTGAACTCGTCGGCGATGTGGCGGTCGAGCGGATCGGCGGCGGCGACGTCGACGGTGCCCGCGCCGGGGTCGACGCGGATCGGGACGGCGCCGAGGCGGCGGCACATGGCGCGCGGCAGGCGCGCGACGAGATCGCGGGCGCCGACGACCTGCCGGAGCGCGAGGCCGCCGCGCCGATCGAGCTCCGCCTCCAGGGCGCGCTCGCTGATGGCGGCGCGGTCGATGAGGGCGCGGGGGAACGAGATGCCCCGCAGGACCGCCACGAAGAGGGCGGCTTCGACCTCAGCCTTGGAGACGGCGCCGGCGGAGATGAGGAGGCGGCCCAGGTCTAGCGACACTCGCTGCACGATACCAGAAAGGGCGCTGCCAGCGTGCAGCGCCCCGCACGCGGCCACGACGGACGCCGGGGCCTTCGCGCGAGCGGCGCGCCGGATCTCCCTGTCGCGAGCGGCGCGCCGGATCTCCCTGTCGCGAGCGGTGCGCCGGATCTCCCTGTCGCGAGCGGCGCGCCGGATCTCCCTATAAGGAGACGCGGGCGGCGCGGGCGGGCAGACCGCTCCTCGCCGGCGGCGCCGCGAGGGGGCGGCCGGCGCGCGGCGGCGCGCTCGGAGGCGCCGTGGGCGCGACGCCAGGGCGACCGTCGCTCGCTCGGAGCGCCGCGGCGGGTGGAAGCGGCGCCGCGCTCGGAGGCGCAGGCGCGGCGGCGGCGCGGAGCCGAGCGGCGGGCGAGCTCACCCGATCATGCGGGGCGCCCCGCGGAGGAGCGCTGGTGTCCGATACGGCACGAGGCCTGGAGAGCGCCAGAAGACCCCGAGTCGTCAGCGGGAGAACTGAAAGACCACCTCGCTCTGCCGCACGAGACCCAGGTTGTCGCGCGCGATCCTCTCCACGGCGGTCGGGTCGTCGCGCAGACGCGCCACCTTGCCGCGGAGCGCCTCGATTTGCCGGCCGAGCTCGGCGTTCTCCTCCTCGACGTCGGCGAGCTCTCTCTCGAGCTCCCGGAGGCGAGGCAGGCCCTGAGGCGAGAAGATCATGACCGGAGCGCCCACGACCGCCACGACGAGCACCGCGATGGGGAGGGTCCGCTCGAGGAACTGCGCTATTCGACGCACGGACATCCGCTCGCACATCACCCGCGCTCCTGTCAACTTTCCTCCAGGGTTCCTGCAACTCCGCGTTAACTTCCACCAGGTTTCGGCGCGGCAACCGGGGTGAAGCCCGGCCGCGCCCGCGTCGAGCGCCGCCCAGGGCGATGCCGGCACCGGGGAGCGTCGGATGTCGCATGGCGCCGCAAGCTTCGCTAGCATGACGCACGTCCCGCCGTGCGGCAGGCCCGCTGCGCGCGCCGCCACGAGGGCTCGGCCCGAGGAGACCCATGTCCATTGATATCGTCCGAGGCGAGCTCGAGCGCCTCTTTTCGCTCGATGAAATGATGGCCCTGTCGTCCGACCTCCTCGGTTTCAGCCCGGCCGAGATCGGCGGCAACGCCTCCAAGGCCTCCTTCGCACGCGCGCTCACGGACCATTGCGTCGAGGTCGACGCCATCGAGGCGTTGATCGACGCCGTCATCGCCTCACGCGCCGAGGTCGACGCGCGCGTCCGCGCCCTCGGCTCCCAGGGGATCAGCCTGCCCGAGGAGCTCGCGCCCGGCGAGGCGTTCGGCGACTACATCATCACGAGAAAAATCGGCGAGGGGCCGCGAGGCATCGTCTACGCGGCGACGCGGGCGACCGAGCCGCGGACGCTCAAGGTGCTCCGGCGCGAGGTGACGCGCGACGGCCGGGCGGTGCGCCGGTTTTTGACCCACGTCCGCCTCGCCGCGCAGGTGCACCACGAGAACCTGGCGAGCGGCGTCGATGCCGGGCTCGTGGGCGGCCGGGCGTTCGTCGCCTACACGCACGTCGACGGCCTCCCGCTGTCGGCGCGCCTCGCGCGATCGGGGCCGCTCCACATCAACGAGGCCAAGCCGCTGCTCCGCGGCATCCTGAGCGGGCTCGCCGCGCTCCACGAGCAGCGCCTCGTCCACGGGGCGCTCAAGCTGGAGAACGTGCTCGTCGCCCGCGGCGAGGAGGGGCAGCCGCTCCCCATCCTCGTCGACGTGGGCGGCGATCGGCTCGGCGCCGGGTGGTCCAGCCCGGAGCTGGTCAAGACGGCCAGCCCCGAGCAGCTGCGCGGCGAGGGCGTCGGCCCCGCGAGCGACCTCTACGCCTTCGGCGCGCTGCTCTTCGAGCTCGTCACGGGCAAGCCCGTGTTCTCGGGCGCGGCCGCGGTCGACGTGGCCGTCGCGCACCTCACCGAGCCGCCGCCCGCGCCGAGCGCGGTCGCGCCGCGCGGGTGGGCGGGCAAGGACATCGACGAGCTCGCGGCGCGCCTGCTCGCGAAGGCGCAGGACGACCGGCCGCGGAGCGCGCGCGCCGCGCTCGACGCGGTCGAGCCGCTCGGCAAGCCGCAGCAGAAGGGGGCGGCGATCGGCGACGCCGAGCTGAACGACCTCATCGACCGGCTCGTCGCGCGCCCGACCGACGCCGACCTGGCGCTCGCCGTCGAGGCGACCGTCGACCGTGGCGCGGACCCGGGGCGGGTCGCCGCGGCGCTCGTGACGGCCTCCGAGCAGGTCGACGCGGCCGCGGGCGGCGACCAGGCGGCAGCGAAGCGGCTCCTCCACTACCGGGCGGCCCGGATCTACGAGAAGGGGCGGCTCCACGACAAGGCGGAGGCCGTCTACCTGGGCCTCCTCGAGCTCGACCCGGGCGACGACATCGCCTTCAGCGCGCTCGAGGAGCTCCGCAAGGCGCTCGGCAAGCACGAGGAGCTCGTGGAGATGCTCCTCCAGCGGAGCGAGCGCGCCGAGAGCGCGGGGGAGCGCGCCCGGGCGCTGAACGAGATCGGGCACCTCTACGTGCGGGAGCTCGACGACAAGGACCAGGGGGTGTTCGCCTTCGCCCAGGCGCTCGCCCAGGATCCGGAGCTGGACGCGTACGCCGTCGACCTGGAGCGCGCGGCCGGCAACGACATGAAGGTCTGGTCCGAGGCGCTCCAGATCCTGAGCCAGGCGAGCACCGACGAGGCGATGGCCGCCGAGCCGAAGATCGCGCTCTTCAACCGGCTCGGGCCCTGGTACGCGGAGAAGATCGCCCGGGCGGACCTCGGGATCCCGTGCTTCCAGTTCGTGCTCGGGCTCGACCCGGCGAACGAGAAGGCGCTGGAGGGGCTGGCGCAGGTCTACCGCCGCGCCCAGCAGTGGCAGGAGCTCGTCCAGGTGCTGCTCTCGCGGGCCGATCGCGCCGCGACCCCCGGCGAGGCGCGCGATCTCCGCGCCGCGGCGGCCGAGCTCCTCGAGACGAAGCTGAACGACGCGGGCCGCGCGCGCGATCTCTACGAGCAGATCTTCGCCGAGGACCCCGGCCACACGAAGGCGTGCGACGCGCTGCTCCGGATCTACCGGCGCGTCGAGGACCACGCCGGCTACGCCAAGATCCTCGAGCGGCGCGCGGAGGCGCTCCGGGGCGAGGAGCGCGTCGACACGATGTGCAGGCTCGCCGAGCTCTACGAGGACCGGCTCGGCGACCTCGGCGAGGCGACGCGCCGCTACGAGGCGGCGCTCGAGCTCGATCCGACCAGCCTGACCGCCCTGCGCGGGCTCGACCGCATCTACAGCCGCGCCGGGCGCTACCAGGAGCTGCTCCAGAACCTGGAGCGGCAGATCGAGGTGAGCGCGACGCCGCGCCAGAAGATCAACCTCTACGAGCGGATCGCCGGCATCCAGGACGAGGAGTTCCTCGACCACGCGAAGGCGGCCGAGGCCCTCGAGGCGATCCTCAGGATCGACGGCGCGCACGAGGGCTCGCTGGCCGCGCTCGGGCGGCACTACCGCGCCCTCGAGCGGTGGGAGGACGTGGTGGCCCTCTACGAGCGGCAGCTCGGCATCGTGCCCGACGACAAGCGGCGGGAGGAGCTCCTGCTCGCGATGGGGCGCGTGCTGCTCGAGCAGGTCGGCTCGCCCGAGCGCGCCCGCAAGGCCTACGAGCGGGTGCTCGCGATCGACCCGCACCACGCCGGGGCGCTCGAGTCGCTGGCGCACGTGCGGGCCGCGACCGGCGACGCCGCGGCGGCGCTGAGCGCGATCGAGTCGCTCGCGGCGACCGCCAAGACCGCGGAGAGCAGGGCCGATCTCTGGATCCGCGCGGCGAAGATGCTCGAGGAGAAGGGCGATCGCGACGGGGCGATCGAGCGGTACAAGATGGCCCTCGACGCGCAGCCGCAGAACGCGGGCGCGTCCTCGGCGCTGCGCGCGGCCTACCTGGCCCGGGGCGACGCGACGAGCGCCGTCGAGCTCATCGCGCGCGAGGCCGAGGTCGCCGAGGGCAACCTCACGAAGGCCCGCCTCTACGGCGAGATGGCCCTCCTGCTGCGGGAGCGCCTCAAGGACGACGCGCGCGCCGCCGAGGCGGCCACGAGGGCGGTCGACCTCGATCCGACGAGCGCGCCGGGGCTCATGATCTCGGGCGATCTCGCGTTCGAGGCCGGCCGGTTCCTCGAGGCGGCGCGGCATTACGAGCTCCTCTCGAGCCGGGTCGACGCCCTGCCGAAGGAGCAGGGGCTCAAGCTGCTGCTCCGCTACGTCGACGCGCTCAGCAAGAGCGGCTCGAGCGGCAAGGCGATCGGCACCGTGCAGGCGCTGCTCGCGCTCGCGCCGGACGATCCGGCGGCGCTGTCGCGCGCCGCGAAGGTCAACCTCGACGCGGGCAGGGCTAAGGAGGCGGCGGAGCTCTACGAGCGCCTCGTCGAGCGCTTCGGCGCCGGCCTGCCGGAGCGGGAGCGGGCCGAGGCGCTCCTCCGGCTCGGCGAGGCGCGGCTCGCGGCCGGCGACCCGGACGGCGCGGTGGCGCCGCTGAACGACGCCGCGGATCTCGTCCCGGAGTCGCCTGCCCCGCTCGCCCTGCTCTCCCGGGTGTTCGAGGCCAAGGGGGACTGGGAAGAGGTCGCGCGGCTCAAGCACCGGCGGCTCGACGTGGTGACCGGCGAGGAGCGGAGCGCGCTCCTGCTCGAGATCGGCGACCTGCTCGCGACGCACCTCCACGACCGGACGCGCGCGGCGAAGAGCTACGTGGCCGCGCTCGACGAGCGGCCGGACGACCGGAAGATCCTCACCAAGCTGATGCAGCTCTACAGCGAGGAGGGGGACTGGTCGAAGCTCATCGACATCGTCCTCAAGCTCGCCGCGAAGATCGACGACAGCCGGCAGAAGGCGAAGTACCTGCACACCGCGGCGATCGTGAGCGCGCGGCAGCTCGGCGACCTCGACCGGGCGGCCCAGTTCTACGACGAGGTGCTGGAGCTCGATCCGTCCCTCACCCGGGCGCTCGCCGAGGCGATCGAGCTCCGCGCCGAGAAGGGCGACCACGAGGAGGTGGAGCGCCTGCTCAAGGTCGAGCTCGACCGGGCGACGGAGGAGAACGACACCGCGAAGATGCTCGAGACGTTCGACCGGTTGGGCGCCCTCTACAAGGACAAGCTCGGCTGGATGAGCGAGGCGATCGACGCCTACGAGGCGGCGCAGACGCTCGATCCGGACAGCGAGGAGCGCAACGAGCTCCTGGCGAACCTCTACGCGAGCAACCCGGCGGAGTACCTGGACAAGGCGGTGGCCGCGCAGCTCCCGATCCTGCGGCGCTCCCCCTACAAGCCGGACGCTTACCGGCTGCTGCGGAAGATGTACACGGAGACGAAGCGGGCCGACGCCGCCTTCTGCCTCTGCCAGGCGCTCTGCTGCCTGAACGCGGCCGAGCCCGACGAGGAGCGCTTCTTCCGGCGGCTGCGCCCGGACACGGCCGCGGCGGCCCAGCAGCCGCTCGACGACGAGGCGTGGGCGGCCGCGCTCGTCCACCCGGACGCGGATCCGCTCCTGACCGCCATCTTCGGCGCCATCGAGCCGGCCGTGCTGCGGAAGAACGGGCAGCCGCTGGAGGAGCTCGGCTACCAGCTCGCCTACCAGATCGATCTCTCGCGCCACCCTTACCCGATGTCGCAGACGCTCTACTACGCGGCGGGCGTCCTCGGCATCGAGCCGCCGGTCACGTTCCAGAACCCGAACGACGGCGGCGGCGTCTCGTTCCTCCACGCGCACGTGCCGTCGATCGTGCTCGGCGCCGCGGCGCTCCAGATGGATCTGCCGACCCAGGCCGCCGCGTTCATCGCGGCGCGCCACCTCACCTACTACCGGCCGGGCATGTACCTCCGCCACCTGGTGCCGACGGGCACCGGCCTGCGCGCCTGGCTGTTCGCGGCGATCAAGCTGATCTCTCCCACGTTCCCGATCACGAAGGAGCTGGAGGGGCCGGTGAAGGAGAACCTGTCGGTCCTGGATCCCACCATCGTGGGGCCGGCGCGCGATCAGCTGGCGAGCATCGTGACCAAGCTCCTCCAGGCCGGCGCGATCGACCTGAAGCGCTGGGTCTCCGGCGTCGACCTGACGGCCGACCGCGCCGGGTTCCTCCTCGCCAACGACCTCGAGCTGGCGCAGGAGATGATCAAGGCGGCCGACGACGCGAGCGCCGCTGTGCCCCAGAAAGAGCGGCTCAAGGAGCTCATGCTCTACGCGGTCAGCGAGGAGTACTTCGCCATCCGACAGCGGCTCGGGATCAACGTCGACAGCTGAGCGCCGAGCGCGGCGCCGCGGAGCGCTCTCGCTCGATCGCGGGGCGACCCGCCCGCGCCCGCCGCGGGCGCTGCCCGGCCCGCGCCCAGCGCGGGCGTTGCCTGCCCGGCCCGCGCCCAGCGCGGGCGTTGCCTGCCCGGCCCGCGCCCAGCGCGGGCGTTGCCTGGTAGAGCGGCCGAGCTGGATCGGGGACGATCCAGCTCACGCATGTCGGTTCCGGCCCACTTCTGCACCGGACTGGTTGACGGATAAATCAGCAAATTGCTAGGCTGCGGGCCGGCATTAGGCCCCTTTTGGATGTATGTTAGCTCGCCGCAGCATGGCAGCGGGCAGCCTGAGCGATCGTGTGAAAGCACGCCCATGGCGGCAAAGAAGACCCGAAAAACTTCAAAAAAAGACCGGAAGAGAGCGACCAAGGCCAGCGCGGCGAGCTCGAGGCGAGCCGCGCCTGCGGCGCGGAAGCGGAAGGCGAAGCCCGCCGCCCGTTCAGCCGCTCGGAAGCCTAAACGAAAGGCCGCGTCCTCTCGACCTGCTGCGCGACGCACCGCTGCCGTGAAGGCGGCAAAGCGCCGGAAGGCGACGACAAAACGGGCGACCACCCGCAAGTCGGCGGCCCCGGCGCGGCGCAAGGCGACGCGCGCACCGGCGCGGGCAACCCGGACGGGCGCCAGGAAGAAATCGGCGGCCGCGAAGGCGAAGAAGGCGACGCGCGCCGCGGCGAAGCGAGCCAGCGCGTCCAAGGCGAGGAAGGCAGCCGCCCGGACGAAGGCGAAGCCGACGCGCGCCGCCGCCAAGCTCAGGACCACCAAGGCCAGGGCGAAGGCGCGGGCGACGAAGGTCAAGGCCAGGGCCGCGAAGGCCAAGGCGACGCGGGCCAAGACGGCGCGGGCCAAGGCCACGAAGGCCAGGGCGACGCGGGCCAGGGTCGCGAAGCCGCGGGCGGCGAAGAAGGCCAGGGCCGCGAAGCCGAGGGCGGCCGCCGGGCGGGCGCGGCGCGCCAAGGCCACGAAGACGAGGACCTCGCGGGTCAAGGCCACGCGGCCGAGGCTGGCGCGGGTCAAGGCCGCGAAGCCGAGGCTCGCCAGGCGGAAGATCGCGGCGCGCTCCGAGCGGGCGCTCTCGCCGGCGGCGGAGCCGAAGAAGCTCCGCAAGAAGCTGAGGCTCGGCGACGACCAGCCGAGGCTGAAGGAGCGGCTGAAGCTCAAGCACGGCGGGGAGCAGGAGGCGGCGGTCGAGGCCGAGCGCCCGCGCCGGACGAGCGACAAGCCGCAGCGCGCGAGCGACAGGCCCCAGCGCGCGAGCGACAGGCCCCAGCGCGCGAGCGACAGGCCCCAGCGCGCGAGCGACAAGCCGGCCGCCGAGAAGAAGAGCGTGCGGCCGGGCGTGGTCAAGGGGAAGGGCCCGGCGTCGTCGATCGAGCGCCGCCCTGGCCGCGTCCCGCTCCGGGAGCCCCCGCGGGTGGTCACGCTGCCCTTGCCGATGCTGCCCCCGCCGCGGCGAGCCACCATCGAGGAGCGCAGCGCGATCATCGAGCAGCGGCTGAACGCGCAATCGGAGGATTTCCGGCGGCGTTATATCGAGAGCCTCGATATGTCGTGGATTTACCACGACAGCGCGCTCGAGGGCGTGGTCTACACGTTCGACGAGCTGCGCGCGGCCCTCAGCGGCCCGGCGCCGCTCGTGACGGACTCGAGCCTTCAGCCGACGTACGATGACATCCGGCGCCACAAGGAGGCCATCGTCTATGTGCGCGAGCAGGGCGAGAACAAGCGGGCGCCGATCACGCTCGACTGCGTGAAGAAGCTGTACCTGATCCTCCACCCGGAGGAGGGGGACCTCAAGACGGTCAAATACCGCAAGGACATCCCCCAGCACCGGCTCTACTTCCACGAGTACGCCCCGCCGGACAAGATCGCCTACAAGGTGCGGCAGATCATCGACTGGCTGAACGACCCCGAGACGCGAAAGACGCGGAACGGCATCCGGATCGCGGCGCGCGCGCACTACGATCTGCTGCGGGTCTATCCGTTCCCGAACGACAGCGGCAAGGTCGCGCGGCTGTTCATGAACATGCTGCTGCTCCGCACCGGTCTGCCCCCGTCGATCATCCACTCGACCGAGCGGCAGCGCTATTACGAGGCGCTGAAGGGCTCGGCGACGACGGTCCTGCAGATGGTGCAGGAGTCGGTGGAGAACGCGCTCGCGAGCGTCGAGAAGCTCCTCGATGAGCATGAGACGCGGAAACGCGCCTTCGTCAGCTGAGACAGCGAAGCGCGGCCCCGGAGGCAGCCCCGCCCCGGTCGGACGCGGGGCGCGCCGCCCGCCCGGGGCCGCTGCCGGTGCTCGTCCCGCGCCAGCGCGCCCGCGGCCTGGCACCCCGCCGCAGGCCACGTTTGCGCGGCTGCGCGCGCTGCACCCGGATGCTCATTGCGAGCTAGACCACAAATCTTCGTTCGAGCTGCTGGTCGCGACGGTGCTCAGCGCGCAGACGACGGACGTGCTGGTCAACAAGGTGACGCCCCACCTGTTCGCCGCCTATCCCGACGCCCGCGCGCTCGCCGGCGCCGAGCCCGCCGAGGTGGGCGCGCTCCTCCGGCGGCTCGGGATGGGGATGTTCAACCAGAAGGCCAGGAACGTCGTGGGGCTCGCGCGAGGCCTCGTCGAGCGGCACGGCGGGGAGGTGCCGAGGACGCTGGCGGAGCTCGTGGAGCTGCCCGGCGTCGGGCGCAAGACGGCGAATGTGGTGCTCGGCGTCGCCTTCGGCGCGCCGGAGGGCGTCGTGGTCGATACGCACGTGCAGCGCCTGTCCCAGCGGCTCGGGTGGACGAAGGCCGACAAGCCGGCGCAGATCGAGCAGGATCTCATGGCGCTCTTCCCGAAGCGCGACTGGGACATGCTGTCTCACACGCTGATCTTCCACGGCCGCCGGATCTGCTTCGCGAGGAAGCCGGCCTGCGGAGGCTGCGGCATCAACGACGCGTGCCCGAGCGCGTTCCACGCGGAGAACGTGGGGCGCAAGGCGCCGCGCGCGCCGCGGCGCGGCGGCGCGCAGGCCTGAGCGCCAAGGACGCTGCGCACGCCGGGCGTCGAGCGCACTTACGGAAACGGGACCGGGCCAGCGCGGCTCATCGCCCGTCGCTCATCGCCCGTCGCTCATCGCCCATCGCGCATCGCCGCTCGGCACGTCTGCTGTCAGCTGTTTATTCCCTCGGCGCTGAAGACGCGAGGTAAGCTTGGCCCATGAAGGCCTTGCACCTGACCCTCGCCCTCGCCTGCCTCTTCACCGCCGCGTGCGGCCGCCCGGAGGACGACATCTGCGACGACAAGTGCGACTGCGAGGGCTGTAACGAGCGCGAGTTCAACGATTGCCTCGATCGCTACGATGTCAGGTTCGTAGACGCAGACCGCCGCGACTGCCTCGACCGGTACGACGATCTCCTCGCGTGCGAGGACGATACCGGGATTTGCCGCGATTACAGGTGGGATACGGCGTGCAAGGACGAGCGGGAGGCGCTGGATCGGTGCGTGGACTAGCGTTGGACATCGGGAGTCCCCGCCGGGCTGGCTGACGCGCGGGGCCCGGCGCGGTCGGACGGGCGGCTGTGCCGGCGGCGGGGTCGCCGGTTGCGGGAGCGCTGTCGCCGCGCCGCTTCCCGGCGACCTCGACGCTGGCTCAGGGCCCGTCGTCCGGCGCGGCGGCGGCGCCGGGGAAGACGGCTCCAGCGCCGCGGAACGCGTCGACGAGCCGCTCCGACGCCGTGTAGGGGTCGACCTCGTGCCGCGCGACGGCGCGCACCGCCGCGTCGAGCGCGGGCCCGAGCGCGGCGACCGCGGCGTCGGTGAGCGCGTCGCGGAGCTGCACGTGCATCGCCTCGCGCAGGCGCTCCTCCCGGCGCTCGGCGCCGGCCTCGGTCCCGAACAGCCACGCCCGGTGCGCCTCCAGCCGGTCCACGAGCGCCGCCACGCCCTCGTTGCGCGTGGCCACGGTCCGCGCGATGGCGGGCTCCCACGGCCCCTCGGCCGGCGCGCCGCCCGGGGTCGACGCCGCCTCGGCCGCGCGGGCGTGGAGCGCCGCGGCGCTGTGCCCGCGCGACCGCCCGGACGCCCTCGCCACCTCGCCGCCGAGCGCGATCATGAGCTCGAGATCGCGCACCGCGGCGTCGGCCCCGTCCCGATCGGCCTTGTTCACGGCGAAGACGTCGGCGCACTCCAGGATGCCCGCCTTGATCGCCTGCACCTCGTCGCCCATGCCCGGCGCCGCGACGACCAGGGTCGTGTGCGCCATGCGCGTGATCTCGAGCTCGTCCTGCCCGACCCCGACGGTCTCGACCAGCACGACGTCGGCGCCCCACGCGTCGAGCACCCGCGCGATGTCCACCGCCGAGCGCGACAGCCCGCCGAGCGCGCCCCGGGTCGCCAGCGACCGGATGAACACGTCGGGATCTCCGAAATGCGCCTGCATGCGGATGCGATCGCCGAGGATGGCGCCGCCGGTGAACGGGCTCGTGGGATCGACCGCCACCACGGCGACCCGGCGATCCTGCTTCCGGAACGCGCCGATCAGGCGGTCGGTGAGCGTGCTCTTGCCCGCCCCCGGGTTGCCGGTCACGCCGAGGACCCAGGCGCGGCCGGTGTGGGGGAAGAGATCCTTCAGGATCGCGGCGTAGTCGCCGGCGCGATCGTCGACGAGCCGGCAGGCCCGCGCCGTCGCGCGCGTGTCGCGGGCGAGGACCTTCTCTGCGAGCGGGTGCACGCGAGCGGTCTAGGCCCGGCGATGCGGGGACACAACCGGCCCGGGGCGGCGTGGGGTCTCTACCCTTCCCCGCCGCCGCCCGCCGCGCCGCCGACGCCGCCGGCCTGACCGCCGTCACCGGACGGCCCGCCGCCGGCGCCGCCCTCCCCGCTCGCCGACGAGCCAGCGCCGCCGGCGCCGCCCGCAGCGTCGCCGCGATCGACGATCGGCCGCGTCTCGCCGCAGGCGACGGTGAGCAGGGCCGAGAGGACAGCGCAGGAGGCGAACACGAGCGCGCGATTCCACATGGGCGCGTTCTTGAAGCGGGCGGCCCGCGAAGTCCAGACGCCGCGCCCGTCAGGGCGACGCGGGCGCGGGCGCGGCGGGGCGCCGCCCGGAACGGCCGCGCGCTCCCGTCAGGGCGCCCGGGTCGCCGGCCGCTCGAAGCGCCGCCAGCGGCCGTCGATGAGCCGCTCGTGCGGCAGGTACTGGGCCTTGTAGACAAGCCGAGAGCACTTCTCGACGTAGAGGCCGAGGTACAGGTACCTGAGGCCCCAGGCGCGGCACAGCTCGAGCTGCTTCAAGATCGAGAAGACGCCGGGGCTCAGCGGCTCGAGCTCGGGATCGTAGAACGAGTAGACCGCCGACAGCGACTCCTGCCCGCGATCCACGACGGCGACCCCGACGAGGCGACCGCCGACGCGGTAGCGCATCTCGAACGTCTCGCAGCAGCTGTCCACGAGGAACGCCTCGTAGCCCGCGGCGCCGAGCGGGCCGTCGTCGCGCATCAGCCCGCGGCCGTGCTTGTGCAGGTTGTAGAGCGCGACCTTCTCCCGCGTGGTGACGGGCGGACCGATCTCGACGTCGACCACCTGCTCGCCGCGGCGGAGCACCCGGCGCTGGGTGCGGCCGGGGACGAAGTCGCGCACGATGATCCGGATCGGCTCGCACGCGCGGCACGAGGGGCACTGCGTGCGGTAGAGCAGCTTGCCGTGGCGGCGGTTGCCCGCGACCAGCCGCCGGTCGAACTCCGCGCGCGTGAGCGGACGGATGGGCACGCGGAGCGGCATCCGCGCGTCGACCTCGGGGAGGTATGGGCAAGGGCTCACCTCGTCGTGGACCGTGAGCTCGATGGGGTCCGCCACCTCGTCGCGCCGAGGGAGCTCGACGTCTTGACCCGATGCCGCATCTCGCTCGCTCGATGAGCCCATGTCGCTGTCGATCCGAGCGCTCGAGACCCCGTCGACACGCCGGCCGCTACATCCAGGGGATGCCTGTTGCGCGGCCACGTCAAGCAAAACCCAGAGCGGCACGACGGCGCGCCGGAGATCCCGCCCGCTCGCGCGATGCGGCCGTCGGCATCGACATCGGGCATCGGCAGCGGCTGCGGCTGCGGCTGCGGTCATCTGCCGCGCACGATCTCGCGCCGCCGCTCATTCACACCACAGCATCTGTCTGCACACATTTAACTTCATAGACACACCCGTTATCCGATCCAGCGCGCTCAGCGCGCCCAACCGGACGGGCTGCGCGCGGACCTGCACGGCGCGCCCTTTTCCCTTGGCCGCGAGGCCGGTATGACCCAGCGCGCGCCCGCGAGGAGGGGCCGGCCCGGTGAAGGGCCCGCCTCGCGCGAGCGACGCAAGAAAGGCCGAACGCTTTGGATCTCACAGGAAAGCAGCGCCGCCACCTCCGGGCGCTGGGGCATCACCTCGACCCGATCGTGCAGCTCGGCAAGGCCGGGCTGACGGACGGGGTCGTCGCGGCCGTCGACGCCGCCCTGGAGCGACACGAGCTCGTCAAGGTTCGCCTGGGCACCGAGTGCCCGGACGACCTCGGCGAGGTCGCCGACACCCTCTCCGAGCGGCTCCGCGCCGAGGTGGCGCAGACGCTCGGCCGGACGATCTTGCTCTACCGGCGCCACCCGAAGGAGCCGAAGATCAAGCTGCCCGCGGGCGCCTGACCGCGCGAGCCGCGCGAGCCGTTGACGCGCGGACGCGCCGTCCGAACGAGGCGCCGCCCCGCGTGCGCCGGGCCGCCAGCGCCGCCTCGCCGCGCGCGCAGCCGCCTCGCCGCGCGCCGCAGCTCAGGGCGCCCCGGATCGCCGGGGCGCCCGGGACCGCGTCACACGTGCCGCAGCGTGGGGCGCTCGGCCAGGATGTGATCGAGCCAGGCGTTCGACAGCTTCTCCTGCACCGTGTTGGCCCGGAGCCTCGCGGCGAGGTTCTTGAAGTCGACGTGGTCGATGAGCTGATCCTGGTTGAAGCACGAGAAGACCACCGTCTCCTTGCCCGTCTCCGGATCCACGTGGCGCTGGAGGCACTGCGCGCAGACCTCCTTCATCATGCACTGCATCGGCGAGTTGATGCTCGCGATGCCCACGTGCTTCGGGTTGAGGTGCGGCGCGAGCACGCCGTGCCGCGCCTCGCGCACCGCGTTCATCATCTTGTCCGAGCCGATCGCGATGATGCGCCGGACCTCCGAGAGGCTCGCCAGCTCGCCGCCGAGCTGGCGCTCGGCGTAGGCCCGCATCGCCTGCACGATGTTGCCGCGGAAATGGCGGTCCGTGGCGCGCCGCGGGGGGATCTCCGCGCCGCCGTCGGTGCACCAGACGACCTGATCGGTCGCCACCTCGATCTCGTCCTGCTTGAAGAGATCCTCGCCGCGCCGGTAGCCGGCGAAGTAGATCACGCGGTCGCCGCGCGCCTTGAGCGCCTTCGCGATCGAGAACAGCACGGCGTTGCCGAGCCCGCCGCCGGCGAGCAGCACGGTCTCGCCCTCGGGGATCTCCGTCGGCGTCCCGGTCGGCCCCATCACGACGACCTCCTCGCCCGGGCGCAGCGCAGCGAGCAGCCGGGAGGACGCGCCCATCTCGAGCGCGATGAGCGACAGCAGCCCCTTCTCCTTGTCGACCCACGCGCCCGTGAGCGCGAGCCCCTCCATCGCGAGCCGCGTGCCGCGGACCACCGGCGAGCGCACCTCGAAGTTCTGCAGCCGGTAGAACTGCCCCGGCTCGAACTTCCGCGCCGCCGCGGGCGCGCGCACGACCACCTCGACGATCGTCGGCGTCAGCCGCTCGACCCGCTCGACCACCGCGGTGAAATCGTGATCGAGGCGGGCGAAGAGGTCGCGCCGCCGCGCGTCGCGCGCCGCCTGCGGCTCCTCGCCGAGCCGGGCGAGGTCGCGCTGGAACAGCGCGACGACGGACGGGTACGCGTCCTTGGCGCTCGCCATCGCCTTCACGACGCTCCCCGCGTAGTGCGGGTGGTTGTCGCCGTAGAAGCTCACCGCGTGCTCGCCGTCGTTGTAGCTCGTGAAGAAGCCCTCGCGCGCCTTGGCCGGCTCGACCTTGAGCGCGCCGGCCTCGTCGACGTACGCGCGGTGCGGCTGGAAGAACTGCTTCCACTTGTCGAACGCGAACGAGCCCGGGCGCTCCTTCTCGTAGGTGACGTTGGGGCTCGTCCCCGCCGCCACGCACACGGTGCGGGCCGGGATCGAGACCGTCTGCCCCGCGCTCCGCCACTTGCCGTCGACGACCTCCTGGCGATCGAAGACGAGCGACGAGACGCACCCGCGCTCGTCGAGCACCGCCTCCAGCGGGGCGAGGTTCTCGACGTAACGGATCCCCTCCTCGAGCGACTTGGCGACCTCCTCGTGGTTCAGCCGGTAGGCCGGCGAGTCGATGAGCCGCTTGCGGTAGACCAGCGAGACGCCGCCCCACGCGTCGATGAGGCCCTGGAACCGCGGCGGCCGCCCCTCGCGCGCGGCGCGCGCGCGCTCGTCGCGGATCTCCTCGGCGTGGCGCCGCTGCTCGGCCAGGAACTCCCGCTCCTCCTCGTCGAACATCGCGAGCACCGACGCCTCGCCGCGCTCGGCGATGAGCGCGTCGAGCCGGTCGGCCGTCTTCTCGGCCTGCACGACGTAGTAGGCCGCGAGCTCCGTCGCGGTGTCGATCGCCGTCAGGCCGCCGCCGATCACCACCGCCGGCAGCCGCACCTGCAGGTTCGCGAGCGCCGAGCGCTTGTAGGCGCCGGCCAGCTGGAGCGCCATCAGGAAGTCCGACGCCTTGCGGATGCCGCGCGCGAGGTTGTTCTTGAGCGGGATGATCGTCGGACGCCCCGCGCCCGCGGCGATCGCGACGTGGTGGAACCCGAGCCGGAAGGCGTCGTCGAGATCGATCGTGCCGCCGAACCGCACGCCGCCGTAGATCCGGAGCAGCCGCTGCCGCGCGAGCGTGATGTAGAGGACGGTGAGGAAGTTCTTGTCCCACCGCACCGTGATCCCGTACTCGCTCACCCCGCCGAAGCCGAGGAGGACGCGCTCGTCGAGCTCGGTGTAGAGCCGCTTGAAATCCCTGACGGGCCGCGGCGGGCGCGTCTCGTCGCCCGTGAGCTCGACCGGCAGCGGCTCGATCTTGAGGCCGTCGATCGCCACGCACGCGAAGCCCTGCCGCGTGAGGTGGTGCGACAGGGTGTAGCCGGCCGGGCCGAGGCCGACGACGAGCACGTTCTTGCCGTTGTACGGGAGCGCGTGCGGCCGGAGCGCGTCGAGCGGGTTCCACCGCGTGAGCAGCCCGTAGATCTCGAGGCCCCACGGGAGCGACAGGACGTCCGTGAGCGCCGCGGTCTCGACCTGCGGGATGTCCACCGGGTCCTGCTTCTGGAAGACGCACGCCTTCATGCAGTCGTTGCAGATGCGGTGACCGGTGCCGGGGCACATCGGGTTGTCGATGCAGACGAGCGCGAGCGCGGCGATCGACTCGCCCCGCCCGCGCATCGTGTGCATCTCGCTGATCTTCTCGTCGAGCGGGCAGCCGTGGAGCTCGACGCCGAGCGGGTTCGACTTGATCGCCCCCGTCTTGTTGTCGCGCAGGCCCTTCGAGCACGAGTCCTTGTCGCGATCGTGGCAGAGCAGGCAGTAGTCGACCTGGCTCTCGACCTCGCGGGGCCCCGCGCGCCGGTCGGTCAGCGCGAAGCCGTCGCGAGCCCGCCGCTCGTGCTCCGGGCCGACGAGGAGCTCGGCCGAGCCCGGGCCGTCGCTCGCGCCCTTCCTGTGCAGCTGGACCAGCGCCTGGTAGTCGAGCGTGCGCGGCGCCTTGAGCGTCGGCCAGCGATGCGCCGGATCGTGCTCGTCGGCGCGGCGCGCCGCGAGCCACGCCTCGACGGCGTCGAGCGCGAACGCGACGACCGCCGCGTCCTCGGCCTCGGTCGGCTCCGCGCCCGCGACGGCGACGGCCGGCGCCACGCGCTCGGCGAGCGCCGGGTCCTCCCGCAGCGCCGCGCGCGCCTTCGCCGCGCGGCCGCGGAGCTCGTCCGTCCACTTCGCGCCGCCGGCCTTGGCGGCCTTGCGCGCGATCTCGTCGACCTCGATCAGCGCGAGCGTCGCGCGCGCGATCGCGAGCTCCTCCGCGGCGGAGCCGCTGTCGAGCGCGCTCGCCGGCGCGCCCATGGCCACGAGCGCCCGCCGCGCCGCGTGCGCCGCCTCGACGGGCGTTCCCTGCCACGCCTTCCCGGGGCTCGGCTTGAACAGCCGCTTCTTCGAGAACTCGCGCTTGAAGTCCCAAAGCGCGGCCCGCTCGCGGGTCGCGTCGATCTGCGCCTGGGTCTCCCGCTCGACGCGGAAGAGCGTGGCGACGAAGCGGCCGACGTGCGGCGCCGCCGCGAGGAGCGCCTCGGAGACCTGCTCCGCGGTGAGCGCGGGCCGGCCCGCGCCGCCGCCCCCGGAGGCCGTCTGCTCCGCGCGCAGGGCGGACCGGTACGCGTCGAAGCGCGCGTACGCGCCCTCGTCCGACGCGTGGAAGTACTCCTCGAAGCGCTCCGTCAGCTCGGCGAGCTTCGCAGGGTCGAAGAGATCGACGTAACCGAAACCAGGGATTCCGAGCTCGAGCTCGGAAACATCGGAGGTGGCCTGCACCCACGAAGAGAAGTCAGCCTGCACGCCAGCGTTCGCTTCCATACCCGCAGCAAATGCTTTCTATTTCAAGGGGTTTGCCCGACCGGCGAGGGGCGCGCGCACCCGATCTCGAGAGCGACGTAAAGTAGCACCGGGCCGTACCTCCGACCTGTCGCTCAGGCAACATTCATCGAGCTCATCCCGCGCTCGCCGGCGCGGCGAGCGCGCAACGGCTGCGCGCCGGCGAGCTCCCCGCGGCCGCGAGCCCACCGATGCGCCGAGCGCGCAACGGCTGCGCGCCGGCGCGCTCCCCGCAGCTGCGACCGACGCAGCGAGGGCGCAACGGCTGCGCGCCGGCGCGCTCGCCACGGCCGGGACCGCCGCCCGCTCGCGCGGCGAGGAGCTCCGTCGCGGCCGTCTGCAGGGCGGCGCCGCGCGGCGGGAGCGCCGCGATCAGAAGCCCTGCGAGACGACGCGCTCGATCGTGTGGGTCGAGATGTTGCCCGCGATGACGTCGGGATCGCGCAGCAGCGCCTGGTGCAGCGGGATGTTCGTGCGGATGCCGCCGATGATGAACTCGTCGAGCGCGCACCGGAGCCGCGCGATCGCCTCGGCCCGGTTCGCGCCGTGCGCGATCACCTTGGCGACCAGCGAGTCGTAGGAGCTCGGGACGCGGAAGCCGCCGTACACGCCGGAGTCGACGCGGATCCCGACGCCGCCGGGCGAGTGGTACTCGGTGATGAGCCCCGGCCACGGCACGAACGAGCGCGGATCCTCGGCGTTGACCCGGCACTCGATGGCGTGGCCGCGGAAGCTCCAGGGGCGCGTGTCCGGCAGCGAGAGGCGCTCGCCGGCGGCGGCGAGGATCTGCTGCGCGACAAGATCGACGCCGGTCACCATCTCGGTGACCGGGTGCTCGACCTGCACGCGGGTGTTCATCTCCATGAAGTAGAGCTCGCCGCGCTCATCCATCAGGAACTCGAGCGTGCCGAGGCCGGTGTAGCCGGTCTCGAGGATCGCGGCCCGGATGATGTCGCCCATCCGGGTGCGCTTCTCGTTGTCCATCGCGGGGCTCGGCGACTCCTCCATCACCTTCTGGTGCCGGCGCTGGAGCGAGCACTCGCGCTCGCCGAGCGTCCACACGCCCCCGTGCTGATCCGCGAGCACCTGGAACTCGATGTGGCGCGGCGCCTCGACGTAGCGCTCGAGGTACACGTCCGGGTTCTTGAAGCCGGTCAGGGCCTCCTGCGTCGCGATCTCGAACGAGCGCTGCACCTCGCCGGCGTGGCGGACGATGCGCATCCCGCGGCCGCCGCCGCCCCCGGAGGCCTTCAGGATCACCGGGTAGCCGACGCGGTCGGCCTGCTCCGCCGCGTCCGCCGCGCTCTTGAGCACACCGGTGCCGCTCAGCATCGGGATGCCGAAGCGCTTGGCGACCGCGCGCGCCGACACCTTGTCGCCCCAGGTCCGCATCGCCTCCGCGCTCGGCCCGATGAACGTGAGCCGGCACTTCTTGCAGACCTCGGCGAACTTCGCGTTCTCCGAGAGGAACCCGTAGCCCGGGTGGATCGCGTCGGCGCCGGTGACCTCGGCGGCCGCGATGATCTGCGGGATGTTGAGGTAGCTCTTCGACGCGTCGGCGGGGCCGACGCACACGGCCTCGTCCGCGAACCGGACGTGCAGCGCCGCGGCGTCGGCCTCGGAGTGGATCGCGACCGAGCGGATGCCGAGCAAGCGGCAGGCGCGGATGACGCGCATCGCGATCTCGCCGCGATTGGCAATCAGGATCTTCTGGAACACGGCACCCTCGCCCGCGCAGCGCTAGCTGCGCCGCACCTTGAAGAGAGGCTGCCCGAACTCGACCGGCTTGCCGTTCTCGGCGAGGATCTCGACGATCGTGCCGGAGCAGTCCGCCTCGATCTCGTTCATCAGCTTCATCGCCTCGATGATGCAGAGCGCCTGCCCCTCGCGGATCGGGCTGCCGACCTCGACGAAGGGCGGCGCGTCAGGAGACGGCGAGCGGTAGAACGTGCCGACGAACGGCGAGGTGACGGTCGAGCTCCTGTCGTCGCTCGCCGCGGCGGGCGCCGGCGGCGCCGCCGGCGCGGCCGCCGCAGCAGGCGCAGGCGCGGCCGCCGGAGCGGGCGCGGCCGCGGCCGGCGCGCTCTGGAGCTGGTAGGCGACGGGCGCGAGCTGCGGCGCCCCTCCCTGCGGCACGAAGCCCCCGCGCGTGAGCCGGATGCGAACGTGTTCGTCCTCGAACTCGAAGTCGCTCACGTTGCGCTTCTCGAGGAGGCGCACCAGCGCCCGCAACTGCTTGAGGTTGATGTTCATGGAAGGACGTTCGGCCATCGATGTTTGCCGCCTTTCAACCAGAGTGACGGCGCATGTTCAACCTCTTTCGTCCGGTCGCAGCTTCTCCAGGTGCCCGAGCAGCCCGAGCAGCCCGAGGACGTACGAGCTCGGACCGAAGCCCGCGACGCGCGCCATGCACGCGGGCGCGATGCGGGAGCGGCGACGAAACGGCTCGCGAGCGTCCGGGTTGGAGATGTGCACCTCGACGGTCGGGAGCGCGCCCGCGCGGATCGCGTCGTAGAGCGCGATGGAGGTGTGCGTGTACGCGCCGGCGTTGAGGAGGATGCCGTGGAAGCCGCGATCGCCGGCGTGGCTGATCGCGGTCACGAGCTCCCCCTCGCAGTTCGACTGCATGCACGACACCGAGGCGCCGTGGGCCTGTGCGGCCTCCTCGACGGCGCGGTGGATGTCATCCAGCGTGGCCGTGCCGTAGATCGCTGGCTCGCGCTTGCCCAGACGATCGAGGTTCGGCCCCGAGATGACCGAGATCCTGAAGCCGCTCAGGCGAGCTCCTTCAGCAGCACGGGCACCTTGGTGCGCAGGAGATAGCGGGCCTTGCCGATGTTCGCGTCGGGCGTCATCGAGAAGGCCACGAAGTACGAGTTGTTCACGACGCGGATCAGCGTGGTGACCTTCTCCGCCTGGATCGCGATCTCGGCGGCGTTGCCCGCGTCGAGCATCTCGGCGGCGCGCTGGATCGACTTGAGCACGACGCTGAACTCCGCGCCGATGGTGGTGATGTCGAACGCGGCCCCCGGCTTGGAGTAGCTGTCGACCGCGATCCCCTCGAAATCCATGAGAAGGGTCGCGATGCCGCCCTCGGTGTTCTCTACGACTTCCTTCAGCACGGCCTGGAACATGGGGGGAGACTACCCAAGCGCGGCACGATCGGGAAAACAAACGAACCGGCGCGCGTCCGGCGCGCGTCCGGGCCAAGGCCGGGCGCCCGCGCGCGCCCCCCGTCGGCCGGCACGGCTGGCCGGTCTGGCTGGCCTGGCCTGGCCGCGCGCGCCGGGCGCCTCGCGCCGGCCGCCCGCGGCAGCAGACGGGCGCGCGGGGCGGCGATCCCGCGGCGGCGCGGCGGCACGTAACACCGCGAAAGCTCGCGCCGTCTGCCCGGCAGCGCGGCGAAGCGCGGCGTTCGCGTTGAGCGGCGAGCGCGCTTTGCCTCTTGCATCCTGGTCCCAGCCGGGCGATTCCCGCCCCAGGGGCCCCGCTCCAAAGCACGCCTTGACCCTTGTCCCGGCGAGCGGCTAACGTGCGGCCGTTCTTTCGCCTCGCGGCAAGGCCGCGGGCGGATCCCGCCGGCGCATCTCGCCGGCGGGACGATGTCAAACGTGGCCGGGCGCGGCCCTGCGCCGCACCCGCCAGCTCATCAAGAAAAACAAGGACGGCCCAACATCTATGCGTGCGCGAGCCGGGGATCCCCCCCGCACGATGCCCCAGAAGATCCTCGCCGGGCGGGCGACGGATCCTCAGCTGCGCGGTGATCTCGTCCAGGTCAAGGTCGACCAGGTGATCCTCTCCAGGGCGCCGTCGCGCGCGCTGGCCGAGGCCATCGCCACGGGCATGAAGAAGACGCCGGTCGAGGTCGCCGTCGCCTACGACGGCACCTGCGTGGCCGACGCGAGCTCGCTCGCGGACATCGACGAGGGGAGCCCGCACTCGGTGTCGCCCGAGTTCCCGACCTACAACATCCCGATCGCGCGGCCGGGCATCGGCTTCCCCGCGCCCGTGCACCTCGAGCGCTTCGCCGCGCCGGCGCGGCTCGCGCTCACCGACGACCCGCGCCTCGCGACGGTCGGCGGCATCGGCATGCTGTCGCTCGTCGTGTCGCCGAGCCAGCTCGGGCAGGCGCTCGCCACGGGCTCGGCCTGGCTCCGGCCGCCGCGGAGCGTGCAGATCCACCTATCGGGCCGGGTGCGGCCCTTCGTGTGCGCGAGGGACGTCGCGCTCGAGCTGCTCCGCAGGAACCTCGACGAGGTCGTCCGGCGCATCGAGGGCGAGCACCACGCGCCGGTGATCCTCGAGTTCGCCGGGCCGAGCGCGCGGCTCCTCTCGGTGGGCGACCGCGCGGTGCTCTGCGGGATCGCGCCGCAGGTGGGCGCGGCGGCGGCGCTGTTCGTGAGCGACGAGAAGACGGAGGTCTTCCTCCGCGATCAGCGCAGGTCGAAGGCCCACCGCGCGCTCGTGCCGGACCCGGGCGCGCCGTGCGAGGAGGTCGTCTCGATCGACCTCGGCACGGTCGACCCGCTGCTCATGGACGAGGAGGGCGTGGTGCGGCCGGTCCGCGATCTCGCCGGCAAGCCGGTGGCGCAGGTCGTCCTCGGGGGCGACTCCGGCGTGACGTTGCGCGACATGCTCGCGGCGGCGCTGCTGCTCAAGTCGAAGCGCGTCCCGTCGCGGCTCGATCTGCTGGTCGCGCCGCCGTCGCGCCAGGTGCTCGAGGTGCTCGCGCAGTCGGGCGCGCTGGTCGACCTCGTCGCGACGGGCGCGCGCATCGTCGAGCCGGACCGGCGCGTCGTCACCTCGGAGATCTACCCGCCGCCGCCCGGCGGCCTGTCGCTGCGCACCGCCGATCCGGAGCCGCGCATCGCCGGGGCGCCGTCGTTCGTCGTGGCCTCGGCCGAGACGCTCGCCTACGCCGTGGCCACGGGCTCGGTCGGCGATCCGCGGTCGTTCAAGCGGCCGGTGCGGGTAACCGTGCCGCGGGCGCTGCCGACCGACGACGTGCTGATCCTCCGCGACAAGAAGGGCGAGCAGGTGAGCACGAAGAAGCCGCCGCCGGCGCCCGCGGCCGTGCCCTGGAAGGGGCCGCTGACGCTCGACGTGCTCGCGGGCGTGCCGAAGGGGAACGGGCGCGCGGCGGTCGGGGCGCGCGGGCGCAAGGCCGCCGCGCCGGCCGAGCCGGCCGCGCCCGCCGCGCCCGTCGCGCCGGTCGTCGAAGACGACAAGGCGCAAGCCGCGCCTGCCGAGGGAAAGGCGGTGGGCGGGGTGGCGCTCGTGCTGTCGACGCTCGACGAGGTGCGCGCGGTCGCGGAGCGCGCGACCGACCTGTCGACGGTGCGCGCGGTGGTCGCGCCGTTCGTGCCGAGCACCGCGGTGTCGGCGTTCGCGAGCGAGGGGATCGCCACGTTCCTCGTCGGCGCGGAGGCGCTCGGCAGCATCAAGGAGCAGAAGAGCGTGGAGCTCCCCGCCCCCGCGCAGTGGGGCGACCGCGTCGCGGCCGTCTTCGGGAGCGAGCGCGTCGAGGTGGCCTGGCTCGCGACCGGCATGGAGCGGAGCTGGACCCACGCAGGCACCGTGCGGCAGCCGCCCAGCGCGAGCAAACCGGCGCGGTAGCGGGCGAGCGCGCGGCCGGCGCGGCGGGGCGCGGCGGGGTGCGCGCACCCCCCGCCGAGCCCCGGGGGATGCGGGCCGCCCCGCGCCGGAGCCGGGGGAAGCGAGGCATCCCCCGCAGAGGACCGGGAGCGCTGCGCTCAGGGGGTCGCGCGCACGGGGGCGAGCGGGGCGAGGAGCTTGATCTCGTTCGTGAGATCGCGGAAGCGGATCTGCTGCTCGTTGATCTGCATCTCGAGCACGATGACGCGCTTCGTGATCTCGTCGAGGCGCGCCGACGCCTTGGCGAGCCGGTCGGTGAGGTCGCGGCGGAGCTCGTCGGCGGTCTTGTTCTTCTCGATCGCCCTGAGGTTCTGGCGGAGCTCGTGGCTCTGCTGCTCGAGGCGCTGCTGCTCCGCGATCAGCCTGTCGCGCTCGTCGATCGCCGGGCGCAGCTTGCCCCGGACCTCCCAGGCCTGGCCGAGCTGCTTCGCCACGGCCGCGTCGGCGCGCGGGTCCTTGAGGTAGGCCTGCACCGCGTCGTCGGCGAGCTGGCTGAGCCAGTCGATCTGCTGCCGGAAGGTCCGCCGCTCGTCCACGTCGAGCACCGCCGTCCCCCGCCGCGGCACGTCGACCGGCACGAGCGCGCTGCCCGTGCCGACGTTGTCCTCCGTGCCCTTCGGCGGCGCGTGCAGGCGCGTGCCGTGCAGGCGGGGGTGCTTCACGAGCGTCCGCGCCGCGAGCTCGCCGCCGTTGCGGACGGCGTACTTGGTGTGCGTCACCCAATCGCGCTCGATCTCGAGCGCGCCGCCCTCGATCTTCGCGAGGCGCGCGCCCTCGGCGGTCTCCTCGCGCGCCGTGTCGACGGCGAGGCCCCGCTCCAGCGCGAACGGCACCGTCGTCGTGGCGCCCGGCGGCAGCGGCTCGACCATGCCCTGGCCGAGGAACGCGCCGTTCTCGAAGACCGCGATGGGGCCGCGCTCCAGGAGCCCCTTCGTGTCGTTCGTGAAGCGCGCCACGCGGAACGGGTGCGAGCTCGACGCGGGCACGCCGCCGTCGGGCGCGAACAGGAAGATCGACTCGCCGGGCACCTGCTTCGCGAGGAGCAGGACCATCGTCGCGCTCCGGTCGGGGATGTCGACCGGGAACGGGATGTCGTAGCGCGTCGTGCCCGCCTCCATCGCGACCGCGGCGAGGGCGCTCATGTTGCGCGGCGGCGACGGGTTCATCATCGCCTTGTTGTCCGCGGCCAGCGGATCGTCGGCGAACACCGCCCCGCCCCGCCGCGGGGCAGCGGCGCCAGGCGCGCCGACGGCCGCGCCGCCGACGGCCCGCTTCGCCGCCGGCTTCGCGGGCGCCTTGGCGACCTCGAGCCGCTCCCTCATCGCCGCCCTGCTGGCTTCGGCGCCCTCCTCGGCCTCGAACGCGTACCCGTGGCCTTCATCCGCGCCTGCCGCCGCCGGCGGCACGGCCGGCGCCGCCTCCGGGGCGGGCATGGGCGGCGGCGGCGGCGGCGCGGCCTCGGCCGCCAGCGTGGTCTCGCTCGTCGGCACGGACGCGATCACCTCGCCCTGATCGCTGACGATCGGGCGCGGCGGGATCGCCGCCTGGTCGAGCGTCGCCTGGAAGGCGAGCGGCGCGCCCGCCACGAGCGACAGCTTCACGCCCTTCCAGTCCTCGCCCGAGAGGTTCTGCACGATGCCCCACGCCTGGAGGTGCGCCTGCTTCGACGCCGCGGCCTGGGCCCCGGCCGCGCCCATCACGAGCCGGTAGGACGGGCGCCACACCGGCGTCTCGGCCACGTAGCCGACCACGAGGTCGTGCTCTCGCCCGTCGAGCGTGAGCTTCACCTTCTCGAGCTCGTCCCGCTTCTTCCCCGCCGCCGCCGCGCCCTTGTCCTTGGGCGGCGGCGACGCCGTCGTCACCTCGGGCCCGGGCTCCTCCGGCGCGTCGCCCTCGCCCGAGCCGTCGTCGACCTCGACCGGGAACGACGCGCTCCGGACGCTGCTGCCGCCGGCCTCGATGACCGCGAGCGTCGCGAGGAAGTCGCCGACCTTCTCCTTGCGCACGCGGAAGGTCACCTGATCGGCGTCGATGAGCCCCCGGCGCTCGAAGTACGCGACGCCGTTCCTGTAGATGACCACGCGCCGCAGCGCGAGCCCCGAGGCGTCCACGTCGGGGCCCCGCGCGCAGCCGGCGAGCAGAGAGAGAGCGAGGAGCAGGCCGGAGCCCGCTCGCGCGACGTCGTACCGTCTCATGATGTCCGTGGGTTTTCTTGGGTCAGCTGTCGGAGGGCGCCGTCGAGGCGCGGCGCCAGTCGGGCGGCAGGTCGAGAAAGCCCTCGTTGCAGAGGAACTCGTAGAGCCCCTCGCAGACCTCGCCGCAGATCATGCTGAAGAGGTGGGGATCGGTGATGAAGAGGATCGTCTCGTCGCGCTCGGAGCCCGCCGTGTCCGCGAGCTGCGCGACCAGCTCGTCCTCGGCGAAGCCGACGAGCATCACCATGAGGGTCCGCTCGAACGCCGCGCGGAAGCGTGGGAAGGCCTCGCTCGTCACCTTGTACGCGAACGCCCTGCCCTCGTACGTGCGCGCGTCCCGCACGACCTTCGCGGCGACCTCGCCGAGGCTCGGGGCGAGCCGCTCGCCGAAGAAGTCGACGAGCACGACATGCACCACCGAGACGATGCGCCGGAGCTCGCTCGACCGGCGCGACAGGAAGGCGTCCTGCATGTCCTTCGTGAGCTTCGCGAGCAGCTCGAACGACTGCTCCCGCGCCTCCTCGGAGGCGAACTCGAAGCCCTCGAGCTCGGCCTCGATCCGGTTCTTGTAGCGGGTGAGCACGTAGAACAGCGCCTGCTCGCCGTGGTGGATCACCTTCGGCGCGCCGTCGCGGCCCCGCGTCTTCTCGTGGAGCTCGGACTGGAAGAACAGGCGGGCGAGGTTCTTGTGGATCTTCTTGAGCCGCCGCTCGACGAGCAGCGAGGTCCCGTCCTCGCGGATGACCCGCTCGAGCAGGGCGCGGAGGGTCCGCTCGTGCGCGTCGCGGATCGCGTCGCGGTTCTTCGCCCCGCGCTCGCCCGCGCCGGCGGAGGCCTGGATCACCTTCAGCTGGGCGACGACCTGCGCGGTGACCGCGTCGAGCTCGGGGTTGGTCTCGAGATCGGCGCGGTAGTGGACGATGCGGGCCTGCATCTGCTCCTCGAGCAGGCCGAGCGCCATCTCGGTGATGTGATCCTTGAGCGCCTGGCTGACATGCTCGCCCACGCGCCGCGGCGCGTCGGGCGGGAGCGACCTCGGCGGGTCGGGCGACGACCTCTCCGCTGGCCTGGCCCCAGGTTGCGGTCGGCCCGAAGGCGGCAGCGGCGGCGGGTTCCGAGGGGCCGGGGCCATGAGCGGAGAGCATACCGGAACTCGCCCGCGGTGTGCGGCTTTGGCGGAGCGGCGCAAGTCGGAGTAAGACGGCCACCATGCACACGGTCGCTTCACGTACGAGAGCCTGGGCACCGGAAGGACAACCGGCGCCCTCCTGCCCGGCGCCCTCCTGCCCGGCGCCCTCGCGCCTGGCCCGCCGGCGCCTCGCGGCGGCGCTCGCGCTCGCGCTCGTCAGCGCCGGAGCGGGCTGCTCCCGCGAGGGCGACGGCCATCCCCCGCCCGCGCGCACACCGGAGCCCACGGCGCGGCAAGATCCCGCGGCGGCCGGCTCGCAGGCCGCGGCGGCCGGCTCGCAGGCCGCCGCGGGGGAGAGCGCCGCGCCGGCCGACGGGAGCGCCGCCGCGGGCAAGGAGGGCGGCGCCGCGGGGTCGCCGGGGGCGCAGCGCCCGAAGATGAACGTGCTCGTGATCTCGATCGACAGCCTGCGCGCGGACATGCCGTGGAACGGCTACGAGCGCGACATCGCGCCCCGGCTGACGGCGTTCGAGAAGAAGGCGGTCAGCTACACGCGCCACTACGCGATCTCGTCGTACACCTCGATGAGCGTCGGCGGCTTCCTCGCCGGCCGCTACCCGAGCGAGGTCGAGCGCAGCGGCTATTTCTTCGGCAACTACCCCGACAGCGTCCTCATGTTCCCGGAGCTCCTGCAGAAGGCCGGGGTGCGGACGATGAGCGCGCACGCGCACTTCTACTTCGACCAGAAGGCGGGCTTCCGGCAGGGCTTCGACGTGTACGAGATCGTGCCGGGGCTCTCGGCCGACAACACGACCGACCGGAACGTGACGAGCCCCGGGCACCTGGAGCTCGCGATCAAGATGCTCTCCGACAAGGCGAACACCTCGGGCACCTTCTTCGCGTACTTCCACTTCCTCGATCCGCACGACGTGTACATGACGCACGAGGGGATCGAGCCGTTCGGCAAGCGCGCCCGCGACAAGTACGACGGGGAGGTCAAGTTCACCGACATGCACGTGGGCAAGCTGCTCGATTTCGTCGCGCAGCAGCCGTGGGGGAAGGACACGGCGATCATCATCACCGCGGACCACGGCGAGGCGTTCGGCGAGCACAAGATGTACCGCCACGGCTTCGAGGTGTGGGACGTGCTCGCCCACGTGCCGCTGATGATCCAGGCGCCCGGCGGGATCACCCCGCGCCGGATCGACGTGCCGCGCAGCTCCATCGATCTCGCGCCCACGATCCTGGACATGATCGGCGCCCCGCCGGAGCCGTCGTTCCCGGGCAAGAGCCTCGTGCCCGAGCTCTACGGCGCGAGCGCGGAGGCGCGCGACGTCATCGTCGATCTGCCGCGCACGAGCGACAACGACCGGCGCAGGGCGCTCATCAGCGGGCGGCACAAGCTCATCGCCTTCGGCGACGACGACGCGTTCGAGCTCTACGACGTCGTCGCGGATCCTGGGGAGACGAAGGACATCAGGCGCGAGCAGGCGGCCGTCTTCGAGGCGATGAAGGCGATCTACAAGCAGCGCTCCGCGGCCATCAAGGACGTCTGCCCGAAGAACACGGCGAAGCTCAAGGGGAAGAAGAAGAACAAGCCGTGCTAGCGCTGGCGCCGCGGTCTCGCTAGCGCTGGCGCGGCGGTCTTCTAACGAGCGGCGGTCTAGCGCGCGGCGGGGGCGACGGTGATCGTCACGGCGTCGTCCTCGCCCGCCTCGCTCGCGGCCCGCGCCACGAGGCGGGCCCCCTCGCACTCGAGGTGCAGCACGACGGGCGCCTCCACCTGGCGGCCGCACGACGGATCGCCGGAGACGCGCGCCGCGAAGGCGCCGCGCGCGAGCTCGACCGCCAGGGCGATCCCCCCGATGCGGCCCTCCGGGTCGTCCGGGGCGACCTCGCGCGCCGAGCGCGCCTCCTCGAGCCGCGTGAAGAGGTCAGGCCCCCGGATCGCGACCTCGATCGGACGGCCCGCCGCGTCCTCCAGGACGGAGATCTCGATCTCCGCCTGCCGCGGCGCGCTCTCGCCCCCGGCGTTCACGACGAACGGGAGCGCGATCCGCTTCGCGCACACGGCCGCGCCCGGGGCCGCGCGCTCGCCGGCGGGCGCGCACCGGGGCGCCGGCAGCGTCAGGCTGAACGGGACGATCACCTCGGCGGGCGCCTCCGCGAGCGGGCGCCCCCAGGCCTCCCTGCCGAGGAAGCGGCGCAGCCACGCGGCGAGCTCCTCGCGGATCCGCGCGCGCTCCGCCCGCTGCCGCGAGAGCTGCGCGTCGGTCTCGCGGGCCGCGCGCGAGAGCAGATCGCCGGCGCTGCGCTCCTGGACGAGCGCGCGCAGCCGGCGGGTCGCGTCCTCGCGGAACGCGCCCCTCGGCAGCGTGGCCAGGTACGTCGCGAGCCCCGCGGCCGTCCCGCGCTTCGCGGCGTAGTAGATCGGCTCGGCCCGCGCGAGGTACGCGCGCACCTCGACGGCGAACGCCCCCTCTGGATGGCGCGCGAGGTAAGCCGACGCCGCCGCGAGCCGCCCCTCGAGGGTCCTCGACACGCGCGTCGCCCGGTACGCCGCGTAGTCGTCGTGGCTCGCGAGGAGCGCCGGCCTCGAGGCGCACCCGGACAGGGCCGAGAGCGCCGCGGCGCACGAGAGCGCCCGGGCGGCCCGCGCGAGGCGGAGGCCGGGGGCGGCTGCGACGCGCCCGCTCACGGGGCCTCCTCCAGTGGGCAGAAATTGCACTCCGTCGGGATGGAGGCGCCCTCGTCCGCCATGTGCTCGCGGTACGCGTCGCAGCTCGCCGTCTGGAGCTTGTGCAGGCACACCTCGCCGTCGTGGACCAGCGGGTAGCAGCCGATCGGGAGCTCCGGCGCGGCGTCGAAGCCGCAAGCGGCGGCGCAGGCGCGCGTGCGCAGGCCGCACGCCTCGCACTGGGCGCAGTCGATCTGCGCCTTCAGCGCGAAGAACTTGTGCGGATCGAGCTCCTCCGGCGCCTGCCCGCAGCTGCCGATGTCGCCCACGACCGGCCCGATGCCCGCGAGGAGCAAGAGCGCCGCGACCCCCGCGACCTCGTTCGCCCGGAGGCGCCCGCTGCGCCGCTCGCGCCCCGGCGACCTCATGGCAAAAGCTCGTGGTCGATCATGAGCCCGAGCTGCGCCGAGACGACGGGGTAGACGGTGTACGCCGCCTCGTAGGTCGCGGCGCCGTAGAAGAGATCCCCGACGAGCTCGCCCGAGAGCGCGACGCCCGCGAGGAGGTAGTACCCGAGCCCCACCGCGAGCTCGCCGCCGACGTTCACGTCGGGCTCGATCAGGATCGCCGCGCCGAGCCGACCGTACGCGAGCGCGCGGGTGAGGCCGCGGTAGGCGACGAAGTAGCTCGGCGTGAGCGACTCCTGCGGGACGCCGCTCAGCGCGATCGAGAGGCGCAGCGCGCCGCCGTGCTGGACGCCGTCGGCCGGCCCCAGCGCCAGGGCGACCCCGAGATCGAGGTACCCCGCGGTGAGCGAGAGCGACTCCGCCGTGTCGCCGAGCTGCGTCTGCAGGCGGTACGGGTTGTTGAACCGGAGCCCCGTCCCCATCGCGAGGGACGACACGACGCGCGCCGCCGTTCCCGGCGGCCGCGCGAGCGCGCGGTACGCCTCGAGCTCGGCGCCGCCGCCCTCCTCGCCGCGCGGCGCCTCCGCGGCCGCCTCGCCGCCGCGGCCGGGGGCAGGCTGGGCCGCGGCGACGCGCCCGAAGGACGCCCCGAGCAGCACGGCCACGAGCGCAAGCCCGGTCCGGAGTTCCAGCATCGCCACGAGCCTTCTACCCCGAGGCGGCGCTCGCTGGCACGCTCAATTGCGTCCCGGCCGGCGCCGTCGCGGAAGCGCCGCGCGCAGCTCGCGCGCGGCGCCTTGGCGGCGGCGCCGGCGGCGACCCTCGGCACGGTCCTCGCTCCCGTTGCGTATCCGCCCGCTTCACCTGCGGACCGGACCCTGCATGGCGAGACCACCGTGAGCAATTCAAGCACCCGAGGCAGGCAGAGCACCGCCGCACCTTCACCGGCGCTACGCGCGCCGCGCGCGAGCGTGACGCAGCGCCGAGAACGAGAAGATCGCAGCGAGCAGGGAAGGCCGCGCAAGCCGCCGCGGGCCCCCGTGGCCGCCGCGCGATGGGCCGGCGCGACCGAGCTGGACGAGCCGTTCGCCGACGTGATCGACGCCGCAGCGGCGCCCCCGCTGCGCGGCAAGGTGAGCCCGCGCAGCGAGCTCAGCGACGTGGTCCCGACGCTCGACGACGAGGTCCGCGGCTACCACCACCACCCGAACGACGCGGGCTGCACCGAGTTCGAGGTGAACCCCGACGCCGCCGACGCCGCCGCGGATCTGGCGAGCGATCTCGGGGCGGAGTTCCTCGAGGGAGCGACGAGGGGGCAGGACATCAGCGACGTCGTGATGTCGCACGACGACGACGACGGCGATCTGCCCTATCTCCTGGAAGACGAGGAGGTCGAGTCCGTGGAGCCGGACGCCGACGAAGACGACGAGCAACCCGTGACCCAGCGGATGCGACGGAACGTGGGCTGAGCGGCGGCGCGTCGAGGCGGCGCGCCGCGCCGCCCGTCGCGCGAGCGGGACCGGCCCGATCACGCCTGGCCGAGCACGGGCAGCTCCGCCACCACCTCGCCGTCGATGCGGATGAACGCCAAGAGGCCCTCGTCCTCGTAGGCCAGCACATCGAGCACGATCCGCTCGCACAGCGGCAGCACGTACAGCGCTCCGTCGTCCGCCATCACGGTCATGGATCGCGCAGGTGCGCTCGGCGTGAGCAGCGTCTCTGTGGTCCGTCGTCGCGCATCCATGTTGCTTGAGCTCCCAGGCTTGAAACGAGCTCCGGCCACCGCCGGCGCCGCGAGGCTAGAGGGCCTGCCCGCCCTCCCACCAAGCGCCTTCCATGCCACCGCGCTCGCGGTGCAGCGTCGAAGCCGGCGACGTCCCGCGACGACATATGGGTTTCGCCCCCGCCCGCGGCGCTCTGCCGCAGCAGCTCGCCCGCAAGCGGCGCCGCGCCCCGCCCGCAGCGGAGCGACGCTCCCCGGAGGACCGCCAGGACGAGATTTCGAGCCGCCTCCGGCCTCTCCGAGGCCGCGGCGCGCGCCGGGCCGCCCGGCCGCGCGCGTTCAGCGCGTCCCGCGCGCGCTCCCTTCGTCCGGCGCCGAGGCCGCGGACAGGACCTTTCGCGCGAGTTTGGAAACACCGTACTCCATCGCGCCCGGATCGAGCCACGCCGCCTTCTCGTAGGGGGCGGCAAGCTTTGCCCGGCATCGCCACGGGGCCGCCACCTCGGCGCGCGCGACCGTCACGTCGAGCCGCCGGTGCGTGAGGATGTGGCGCACGCGGCCGACCTCGCGGAGCGGCGCGTCAGGCGCGACGCCGACCTGTTCGAGGAGGGCTCGGGCGTCCGCGAGCGCGCGCGCCTCGACCATGGGCGGCTCCCAGAGCCCGCCGAAGAGACCTCCCTCGGCGCGGCGGACGAAGAGCACGCGGTCGCCCGACCGCACCACCGCGGCGACCATCGCGACCGCCGGGACGTCGCGCTTCGGGGCGATCACCGGCAGCTCCGCCTGCCGTCCCTCGGCGCGCGCGGCGCACGCGCCGTCGACGGGACAGGCCTCGCAGCGGGGGTTGCGGGGCGCGCACACGGTCGCGCCGAGCTCCATGAGGGCCTGGTTGAAGCGTCCCGGATGAACGCTGCCCGCGGCGGCCCGCACGAGGCGTTCCGCGGCCGACCAGAGCTTGCGCGTGCCCGAGGTGCTGCGGATCTCGTCGTCGATGCCCTCGATGCGGGAGAGCACCCGGGCGACGTTGCCGTCGACGAGCGGCACCGGCTGATCGTACGCGATGCTCGCGATCGCGCCCGCGGTGTACGCGCCGACGCCGGGCAGGGCGAGGAGCGCCGGGACGTCGCGGGGGAGCGCGCCGTCGTGGCGCTCCGTGATCTCGCGCGCGGCGAGGTGGAGCACGCGGGCGCGGCGGTAGTAGCCGAGGCCGCTCCACAGCGAGAGCACGTCGTCGATCTCGGCGGAGGCGAGGGCGGAGACCGTCGGATAGCGGGCGAGGAAGCGCTCGTAGTACGGGATCACCGTCTCGACGCGCGTCTGCTGGAGCATCACCTCGCTTAGCCAGATCGCGTAGGGGTCGCGCGTCCTCCGCCACGGCAGGTCGCGCGCGACGCGATCGAACCAGACCCCGAGGGCGGCGGCGATCTCCCGATCGCGCTCGCTCGGATCCGGCGGCGCCGGCGGGGGCGCGCCCTGCTCACCGGACGAGCCGCGGCGGCGCGGGGCGCGCTCCTGAGCGTGGCTCTGGCGTGCGCCCGAGCGCGAGCGCGAGGATGTCGGGTCTGCGCCCTCGCGCGAGGGCGACCGGGGCTTCGTGCTCACGCGCGAGAGGCCCACCCTCTGCACCGTCGGTGCGGATTGCGCGCCTCGCGCGTCGCTTTGTGCGGATTGCGCGGCCGCCGCTCGCCGCGCTCAGAAAACGCTTCCATCGCGCGGGACTCTAGCGCAAGAGCCGACCGCGGTGTCGTCCCGGCGCCCCTGCCCCTCCCCGGTCGTCTCCAGGGCCGCGCGCCTCGGCGCCGCGTTGCTCCTCGGGCTCGTCGCGGCGGGTTGCCGCGACGAACCGCGCCCCTGGGAGGGCAAGCCCGGCCCGCCGGTGGTGCTCTCGGCAGCGCCGCCGAACGTGGCCGTCACGGTCGGGGCCGGCGGGCTGTCGGACGCGGACGCGGGACAGGGCGAGGGCGACGCCGGAGCGCCCGCGGATCCCGACCTGCCGGCCCTCCCCGTGCGCGTCGGCGGGCCCTGGGTGCGCTGCTACGGGAACTTCAAGATCAGCGGCAATCCGCTGAAGGACGTGACGCGCCTGTCGCTGCTCTGCGGCCCGGAGAACGGCATGCGCCGGGTCTCGCCCAAGCCGATCGAGGGGCAGGTGGCCGAGGGGGGCGCGATCGTGACGGAGAAGTTCCAGGCGCTCCGGGGCGCCTGCTACCGGGTGTTCGCCGTCGGCGGCCCCGGGATCCTCAACCTGGACGTCGCCGTGCGGAGCAGCCGCGGGGCGATGATCGCGAGCGACGGCACCGAGGACGCATGGCCGATCGTCCAGCCGGATCGGCCTTTCTGCCCGCTCGAGGACGACGACGCCACGGTCGAGATCAGCGCCCGCCGCGGCGCCGGCCGGTTCGCGGCGGAGGTGTGGATGCTGAAGTCCTACAAGCGAGCGCGCGAGGGCGACGCTGGAGCGGAGTCCGACGAGCCCTACGAGATGAACGAGACCGACGCCTACGACGGGCTCTGAGCCGGCGGCGCGCCCCGCGCGGTCGCGGGCGGGCGGCCGCCGCGGGGCGGCGAGGTTCTGTCCGGGTCACCACGACCTCCGGCCGCGCGGCCGGGGCGAAGGCCGAGCTCACCTGCCCGCGAAGCGGCGCGCGAAAGGCTCCCCATCGTCATCAAAATCCGGCAGATCCATGGACCATGGCGCGACGCCGGCACCCTGCGCGAACCCCTGCATTGACGTGGCCGCCCCGTCCCGCTAGGGGAGCCCGAGCCATGGCCGACGACACCGAGCCGCTCCGCGAGGACGAAGGGGACAAGGTGGAAGGCGAAGGCGAGAAGAAGCGCCTCTTCGAGCGCGCTATCCCGGAGATCTTCAAGCGCGTGGTCGAGCGCGCCGTCGAGAGCGGCATCGACAAGCTGAGCGAGGGGCCCGAGAACCTCCGGCACTTCGTGGGCGACCTCAAGCTCCCCAAAGAGGTCCTCCACTACCTCTACACCCAGATCGACGAGACCAAGAACGGTCTCTACCGGGTCGTCGCCAAGGAGATCCGGGACGTGCTCGAGCACACCCAGTTCGCGGACGAGATCACGAAGGTGCTGACGAAGCTCTCCTTCGAGATCAAGACCGAGATCCGCTTCGTCCCGAACGAGGCGGCCAAGCGAGACGACGGCCAGGACGAGCCGAGGACGGGCCTGCCGAAGCCGGAGGTGACCGCGCAAGTGAACGTCAAAGACCGAAGCAAAGAGACCGGGCGAGACCGGCGCCGCGAGGAGAAGTGACGACGAAGAAGCTTAGGACGGGCGGCGAGGTCGACGCCTGGTGCACGAAGTGCCGCCTCGATCTTACCCATCGGATCATCGCGATGGTCGGCGACGTGGTGAAGAAGGTCGAGTGCAAGACCTGCATGTCGCACCACCTCTACCGCCAGCCGAAGAGCGAGCGCGAGAGCCGCGCCGCCGCGCGCGCCGCGTCGCGGAGCAGCGGCGAGCCGAGGGCCGCATCGTCGGCCTCGACGCGCGGCGGCGGCGTGGAGCGCCTCACGGCCGCCCAGCGCGCCGAGCGCGACCAGACGCTCGCGTGGGAGCGCGCCATCGCGGGGCAGCCCTCCGGGGCGTTCAAGCCGTACCGCACCACCCTCACCTTCGGCGAGGGTGAGCTCATCCACCACAGCAAGTTCGGCGACGGCGTGGTCGCGAAGGTCATCGATCGGGGCAAGATCGAGATCCTGTTCAAGGACGGGCCCCGGACCATGGCGCACGGGCAGGCGTAGGTAGCTCCGCGCCGGGCTTCCGGCGGGTGGAGCTCGCCGGCCGCGCTCGCTCGCAGCCCGGAACTTGGGGCTGCCCGCGCGATCGGGTAGCCTCTCGGCCGCCGTGGACAAGCCTTCGCCCCCTCCCGCCAGCGGGCCCCCGCGCAGGCGGCGGTCCCGCCCGCGCTTGCCCGAGCGCGCGCTGCGCTGCGTCGCCATCTGCGCGATCGCCGTCGAGGCGCTCTGGTACGGCATCCACGAGGTCCCCGGCTTCGGCCCGGCGCTCGCCGACGGGGCGCGGGCCGTGGTCGGCCCGGCGCCCGTCGCGTGGGCCGAGGACGTGGCCTACGGCATCGCCGACCGCCTGAACCAGGCCATCTACCGGCACGCGCCCCCGAAGACGTTCTGGGAGCCCGCGCCCGCCGCCGCCGCGGAGGCCGTGCGGGACGAGGGCCTGGAGGCGGAGGCGATCTCGTCCCCGTCGCCGTTCGAGCCGCCGTTCCGCGAGGTCGCGGCCACGGGCGACGGCGTCTGGACGCCGATCCCGGACGCCGTGCGGCCCGGCGACGCCCCGGTGCTCTGGCGGAGCGCCGTGCACCCCGATCCGCGGCGCGTGTTCGCGGCGATCGCCGTGGTGGCGATCGACCTCGGGCGCGTCGACCTCCGGCTCGTCGCGGGCACGAAGGAGCCGTTCTCGCCGGACGTCCCGGCCGAGCGCCGCCCCGGGCTCGTCCCCGAGGGCCACGCGGGAGAGCTCATCGCCGCCTTCAACGGGGGCTTCAAGGCGATGCACGGCCACTACGGGATGATGCTCGACGGCGACACGTTCCTGCCGCCGCGCGACCGGGCGTGCACGATCGCCCTCTACCGCGACGGCGCGGTGCGGATCCGCACCTGGCCCGAGCTGCGCGCGGAGGAGGCCCGGATGACCGCCTACCGGCAGACGCCTCCGTGCCTGGTCGAGCAGGGCGAGCTGCACCACGCGCTCTACGACTCGAACCGCGACTGGGGCGCGACCGTGAGCGGCGAGACGGTGATCCGGCGCTCGGCGCTCGGCGTCGACGCGACCGGCAAGCTGCTCTTCTACGGGCTCGGCGAGGCCGTGACCGCGCGCACCCTCGCCCAGGGGATGAAGGCCGCGGGCGCGCACGACGTGGCGGAGCTCGACGTGAACCACGCCTACCCCCGCTTCCTCCTGTACGGGCGCGGCGAGGGCGGCGAGGGGCCGCGCGCGCGGTCGGCGCTGATCCCCGACGTGCAGTTCAAGCCGGAGGAGTACGTGGCCGAGCCCGCGCCGCGCGACTTCTTCTACCTGCGGCGGCGGCGGGCGGCGGCGACGCTCGGGATCGCCGACCCGGCGCCCGCCGACGACGTCCTCGGTCGCGACGGGCGGTGAGGCTCGATCCGCGGCGCCCCGGCCGAGCGCGCGCCGCGGTCCCCCCCGTCAGCGCCGGTCGAGCAGGTCGCGCACCCGCTGCGCCAGGGTGTCGGGGGTGAACGGCTTCTGCAGCAGCACGAGCTCGCGATCGGCCTCGGCGCCCGCGAGGACGTCCTCGGCGTAGCCGGACATGTACAGCACGCGCGCGCGCGGGTGGATCGCGAGGGCGCGCTCGGCGAGCTCGCGGCCGTTCATGCCCGGCATCACGAGGTCGGTGAGCAGGAGGTCGATCGCCCCCTCCCCGTCGCTCGCGAGCGCGGCGAGCGCCTCCTCGCCGGTCGCGGCCGACAGCACGCCGTAGCCGCGCCGCTCGAGCACCTCGACGATGAGCCTGCGCACGGCGTCGTCGTCCTCGACGACGAGCACCGTCTCGTCGCCGCCGGCCGGCGGCGGCCGGGTGCGCGCGGGCGCCGCCTCGGAGCGGTCCTCGACGCGCGGCAGGTAGATGCGGAACGTCGTGCCGCGCCCGACCTCGCTCTCGACCTCGATCAGCCCGCCGCTCTGGCTCACGATGCCGTAGACCGTGGCGAGGCCGAGCCCCGTCCCCTTGCCGCGCGCCTTCGTCGTGAAGAACGGCTCGAACAGGTGCGCGAGCGTGTCGTGATCCATCCCGTCGCCGCTGTCGGTCACCGACAGCACGACGTACGGGGGGCCGGCCGCGGCGGGCGCGTCGGCCTCGTCCTGCTCCGCGGGCACGAACGACCGCGCCGCCGGGCTCTGGCCGGGCTCGCCGAGGGAGGTCTCGACCACGAGCTTCCCGCCGTCCGGCATCGCGTCGCGCGCGTTCACGACCAGGTTCAGGAGCACCTGCTCCAGCTGGCTCTTGTCGAACTTGATCGAGCCGAGATCCCGCCCGACGTTCGTCTGCAGATCGATGTTCTCGCCGATGAGGCGCTGGAGCATCGTCTGCATGTCGAGCACCACCGCGTTGAGGTCGAGCGCCTCGCGCTGCAGCACCTTGCGCCGGCTCATCGCGAGGAGCTGCCGCGTGAGCGCCGCGGCGCGCTCCCCGGCCTTCGTGACCTGGAGGGCGTCGCGCCGGAGCGCGCTCTCGGGCCCGAGCCGGCGCAGGATGAGCTCGCCGTAGCCGAGCATCACCATGAGCATGTTGTTGAAGTCGTGCGCGATGCCGCCGGCCAGCCGGCCGAGCGCCTCCATCTTCTGCGACTCGCGCGAGCGCTCCTCGCGCTGCCGGAGCGCCTCCTCGGCGCGCCGCCGCTCGGTGATGTCGCGGAGCAGCACGAGGGCGTGCCCCTCGAGGAACGGCATCGTGCGCGCCTCCACGTGGCGCTCTCCGCCCGCGCTCGGGACGGCGTGCTCGAGCGCGACGACGGCGCCCGTCTCGCGGGCCTCCCGGACCGCGCGCTCCAGCTGCTCCCCGAGCTCGCCGGGGAGCGCCTCCGCCACGCGCTTGCCGAGCGGCGCCTCGGGCGCGACGCGGAGCGCGGAGGGCCGCGGCTCGTTGCAGTCAACGATCCGGAGCTCGGCGTCGAGGCGGAAGCAGAGATCCGGGATCGCGCGGACGAGCGCGCGGAGCTCGCCCGCGGCGCGCTCGCTCTCCCGCTCGGCGCGCCGCAGAGCGACGCTCTGCCCGATCTGGCGGCCGATCGACGCGAGGACGAGGAGCAGCTGCTCGTCGCGGCGCTGCGGCGCGCGGCTCCTCAGCTCGATCACCCCGGCCACGCCGTCGCCGCACGGGATCGGGGCGGCGCACGCCGCGCGCTCCCAGCTCGGCCCGCGCGCGGCGTCAGCGGAGGCGACGACGCCGGCGCGGAACGCCGGCGCGCCGCTCCGGAGGACCTCGCCGACGAGCCCGTGCTCGGCGGAGGGGTGCGGCTCCTGGCGGAGCGCCTCCTCGATCGCCTCGCGCTCGAGGTGCGCCGCCGCCCGGGCCGCGACGCACCGGAGCGCGCTCGCCGCCGCGGCGGGCGGAGCGCAGCCCGCGGCGCTGGCCTGCGGATCGGCGAGCCAGAGCGCCGCGACGTCCCAGCCGAGGCGCTCGACGAGCGCGGCGACCACGCGCGAGGCGGCCTCGGCGAGCGAGGTCGAGCCGGCCAGCGCCGTCGCCGTCGCGAGCAGCGCGGCCAGCCTGGCCTCGGCCTGCGGGGCGTCGGCCGGCGCGGCGCTGGCAGCACCGTCCGCCGGCGCGGCGCCGGCACCATCGGCCGCCGGCGGGGCCTCCGAGCCGGCGCTGGCAAGCGCCCCGGCGTGGATCGATCCCTCGAGCTCCAGATCGGCGTGGGACACGTGAAACCGCGGCGCCCCCATGCGCTCAGCCGCCGGTCTTCTCCGAGGCGCCGCTCTGCAGGTCGACCGACCAGCACACGGCGCTCGCCGAGGGCTCGCCGCCGGGCGGCCCCACGCTGACCTCGGCGCGCGCCGGGCCGACGGCCCGGATGTAGAGCCGCTGCCCGACGGCGTCGCGCCCGAGCGCGCAGACCGCGCGGCGCACCCGAGGATCGTCGGCCGCGACCTCCCCCTCGTCCTCGGCCGCCATGAACAGGACCTCGATCTCTGGCTTCAGGCAGGCGCCCATCTCGCGCCACGCGTCGTAGTCGACCGACGGATCGAGCACGTCGGCGAGCTGCCCGTGGCGGGCGCGCCCGACGCGGTAGCGGAACGCGTCGCGCTTCTCCGCGCGGAGCGTGGCGCCGATCCGATCGAACCGCAGCGACAGCGCGCCGAGCGCCGTGGCCATCTTGACGGTCGGCGCGCCCAGGTTCGCCTTGTCCGGCTCCTTGAAGCGGTGCAGCTGCACGCCCGCGGGCAGCACGCCGGCGAGCAGCTCCGCGAAGCGCGGGTTCATCCCGAGGCGCCCGGCGAGCAGGATCCGGAGCCCCTGGTACGGGTCCGGCTCGCGTCCGATCTTCGCCACCGCGCCGGCGAGGTGCTGCCGGAACACGTCGATCGCGTCGCGGAACCACCCGTCGATCGCGCCGCTCAGGGCGCCGCGATCGATCGAGAGCGGCACCACGGAGCTCTCGCCGTCGAGCCCGACGAGCGCGAGCTGCTCCGCGACCGGCGCGCTCGACCCCGCCTCGAGGAGGGGCCGCAGGAGCTCCTTGAGCGCCCAGGTGTTGGCGCGCGCGTCGGGCGACGGCGCGAAGAGGGCCTCCGCGTCGCCGAGCGGGCTCTCCTCGGGCGGGCGCTCGAACGGGATGCGGCGCTCGCGCATCTCGGCCTGGCTGGCCGCGTACACCCGGTAGGCGAGCCGGTGCAGGAGCCGCTCGCCGCCGAGCCAGGGGATCGCCATGGGATCGAGGTACTCGACCATCCGCTCCAGCCCCTGCGCCGCCTCGTGGGCCTTCGCGCTCCGCAGGAGGCCGAAGGCGATCCCCGCCTCGCTGGCCCCGGCGTCGATGACGCAGAACGCGACGCCGCCGTCGCGCGGCTGGATCCCGAACATGCGGAACGCCTGGACGGCGTAGGCGATCGCCGACGGGCCCGCGTCGACGACCTTCAGGCCCTCGAGGTCGTGGTACTCGCAGAGCCCCGCGGGCAGGCTCCGGAAGAGGCCACGGCGGAAGGCGATGAGCACGCTGGCGCGGCGCTCGGGCGACCAGCCCGTCGGCATCGTGATCGCGTAGCGCGTGGAGATGCCCCGCGAGCGCTGGTTCAGGTGCAGGCCGACGTAGTACGCGTAGAGCTCGAGCGGATCGAACGGGTCGTGCGCGCCGATCCCTTCCTCGTCGATGATCGGCGGGGCCGGCTTCTTCAGCGGCTCGGTCGTGTCGGGGTCGCTCCGGCCCCGGAGCCGGAACGGCTCGCCGCGCTCGGTCCGCTCGCGCAGCAGCGCGAGGGCCGGGAGCGAGGCCGCGGCGCGCTCGTGGGCGCCCTCGCCGGGCCTGAGGCGCATGTCGCGCGCGGCGTGCCCGACGAGCACGTCGCCCCAGCGCGTCATCGGCAGGATCACCCGGTCGCGCCACGCCTTCGTGGTCCGGGCGAGCGCCTCGAACGCGACCTCGCTCGGGTTCTCGTTGTCGGCCGAGACCCGGAGCGGCCCGTCGGCGCCGATCCGGACGAACTCGGCGCCGCCGCGCTCTCCCCGGACGGCGACGGCCGTCGACGCGGCGCCGACGTCCACGGCGACCCAGTCGGCGCGCACGTCGAGCCGCGGATCGCGCCGCTTCACCTCGGGCGGGATCGGGTCCTTGTCGGTCTTGCCGGTGCGGCGGTGCAGCCCGACCACGCGGCCCTGCCGGAGGATGGCGATCCCCGTGGCGCCGAGGAAGCGCGCGCCCGTCCAGAAGCCCTGCGCGGGGTCGACCAGCGTCGTCCCCTTCACGGGCTCGAGGTTCGCGACGACCTTGGGGAAGAAGTCCGCGATGAGCTCGGGCGAGGCCACCCCGTCGTATCGCTCGACCTTGATCGGGGGCGAGTAGTAGTTCTGGAGCCCTTCGCCGTAGATGCGGGGGCTGACCTGGATCAGCTTCAGGTAGGGGATCGGGCAAGTCTGCTCGTCGAGGCGGAACTCCTGGTAGAGCTCGGACGGAGCGACCGCGTTCTCCATCTCGGGCGCGATGCGGGGGACGCTCGCGCTCATCTCGGTGCCGAAGTACATGAACTTCGTGCCCGCGCGGCCCGTGAAGGCGGCAATCCTGACCTCGTTGAACGTCGCCTGCCCGACGATGAGCGGCGGCAACGCGATCACGTAGTCGAGCACGAGCGTGGTGAGCCACGGCTGGTCGAAGAGGCGCGATTCCCAGCGCATGACGAGCGTCGGGAACTCGCGGCCCGCGAGCGACACGACCTTCTCCGCTTCGCGAACCAGGGTTCCGTCGACCGATAGCTCGTAAACCGGCATACGAGGGCGACGTTATCACGAAGAACCCCTGCGCCAGCGCCGCGGATGCGCGGGGCGGGGCTTTCATTCCGCCGTCGGCCGAAGGGCGCGCGCAGGGGGCCTGCGTCGAACGGCGCACGTCGCGCCGGGCGGCGGTCCATGTGCGGGGCGGAGGTCCGCGTGCGGGTAGGTAGAGGCGGCGGCGGAGTGAGGAGGAGGCGAGGCGGCGCGGCCTGCGCGCCCGCCCGCTAGGGCGTAGGCTGCCCTCGGGCCACCGTGCTAGTCTGCCCGGGTGATTTGCTTCTCCGCACCGGGAACGCCGGCATGAGCGCGCTGGTCGGCGAGATCATCGACGGCAAGTACCGGATCGTCCGGCTGCTCGGCCAGGGGGGCATGGGCGCGGTCTTCGAAGGCGAGAACGTGCGCATCCGGCGCCGCGTCGCCATCAAGCTGCTGCACGCCAGCATCTCGAGCCAGGCCGAGTCGGTCGCGCGCTTCGAGCGCGAGGCCCAGGCCGCGGCGCGGATCGGCTCCGATCACATCTGCGAGGTGCTCGACCTCGGCGTGCTGCCCGACGGCACGCGGTACATGGTCATGGAGTACCTCGAGGGCGAGACCCTCGGCGCCAAGATCGAGCGGGCGGGGCGGCTCGGGCCCGAGGTCACCGTGCCGATCATGGTCCAGGTGCTCGAGGCGCTCGGCGCCGCGCACGCCGCGGGGATCATCCACCGCGACCTGAAGCCCGACAACATCTTCGTCATCCCCGTGAAGGCCGGGCTCAGCAACTTCGTGAAGGTGCTCGATTTCGGCGTCTCGAAGTTCTCGCAGCTCGCCGGCGGCGAGATGAGCATGACGCGCACGGGCGCCGTCGTCGGGACGCCCTACTACATGTCGCCCGAGCAGGCGCGGGGCTCCAGCCCCGTCGACCAGCGGACCGACATCTACGCCATGGGCGTGCTGCTCTACCAGGCGACGACCGGTCAGGTGCCGTTCGACGCGGCGACCTTCAACGAGCTGCTCTTCAAGATCGTCCTCGAGACGGCGCCGGTGCCCCAGCAGCTCGTGCCCGACCTCGACGTCGAGTTCTCCGGGATCATCCAGAAGGCGATGGCGCGCGAGCCGGGGGCCCGCTTCCAGAGCTGCGCGGAGTTCAAGAGCGCGCTCCTCGCCTGGGCCGCGGCGCGGCCCAACCTGGCCTTGCTGAGCACGGGTCGGACGTCCCTCCCGCGGGTGTCGCTGCCGTCCCAGCCCGAGGTGACGACGACCCCTCCGCCCCCCGTCCGCCCCGACACCCCCTCGTGGGGCCAGAGCGGGCCGCCGGTGCCCGGCATGGGCCACACGCCGCACACGCCGCAGCTGACCGCCAACTCGTGGGGCGCCTCGTCAGGCGTCACGGGCCGCGCGACGCGCCCCCCGTCCAGGACGCCGGTCTTCGCCGCGATCGCCGCGGCGGCCACCCTGCTCGGCGCGGGCGTCGCCGTCTGGTTCGCCTTCGGCGGCAGCGGGTCGACCGGCGCGGCGACCCCGGATCCGAGCGCCGTCAGCGCGACGGCCATCGCGACGCCCCCGCCGCCGCCCACGACGGCGCCCCCGCCCGAGCCGCCGGTCGTCACCGCGAGCGCCACGGCCGCAGAGCCCACGCCGCCCACGCCGCCCGCCACGGCGGAGCCGAGCGCCGTCCCGGCGGCGTCCTCGGCGCCGGTGAGGCCCCTCGCGCCGCGGACGCCGCCCTCCCAGACCAGGCCGCCGTCGGTGACGAAGCCGCCGCAGCAGGTGCCGCCGACGAAGCCGAGCGCGCAGCCCCAGAAGCCGCAGAAGCCGGGCGTTCCGGGCGACTTCGGCTACTGAGCGCGCGCTCGGTGCGCTCCCGTCAGAACGCGCCGCGCACCCCGAGCCCGGTCGGCGTCACGTAGGGGGCGACCCACGCCGAGCTCGACGGCTCCGGCTTGGACGTCAGCTCCAGCACGATCAGCGTCGCGCCGCCGACGAGGAGCACGCCGCCCGCGATGAGGTTGATCGCGCCGGTCGTCTGCTGATCCGCGGCGTCGGCGTCGAGCTGCTTGATCTTCTGCTGGATGAGCGGACCGCAGCCGGCGCCGGGGCCTGCCTGCGACTCGCACCGGTACGTGTCGCTCATGTCGTTCGCTTTCTGCTGCGTCGAGCCGCCCTTCGCCAGGAACACCGAGCCCACCACGACCCCGCCGAGCCCGAGCGCCGCGGCCGCGATGCCCCCGCCCAGCATGAGCACGTTCGTCTTTCGCTCCGGCTTGCCCGGCGGCCCTTCGGGGGGGATCTCGCCTGGGCCGCTGCTCCAGGTCCCCTGCCCCTCCCCCGAGGCGTCGGGCGAGGGCGGCATGGCCGGGCTCTCCGGGACCGGGATCTTCAGCTCCTTCCGCTCGCCGTCACCGAGCGTGACCGCCTGCTCGATCGGCGAGAGGCCCGGCGGATAGACGGTCACCACGTGATTGCCCGGATCGATCGGGCGATGCACGCCGAGCAGCGCGTCCGCGACCGGCTGGCCGTCGAGCTTCACGACGATCTTCCGCCCGGCGGCGCCCTCCAGCGCGATGCGCAGCGACGCGATCCTGGGATCGACCGCGGCGAGCTCCTCCCGCGCGTCCTGCTGGGCCTTCTTGAAGGGCGACGGCGCCGTGGGCGGCAGCTCCTCGCGGACGATCCGCAGGTACGTCTCCTTGGCCGCGACGAGCCGGCCGAGGCGCGTCTGCGAGCGCGCGATCAGCAGGAGGTGCGTCGGCGCGTGCACGAGCGCCTCGGCGCGACCGAGCAGATCGATCGCCTCGTCGAAGCGGCCGGACGTGAACGCTTCGGCGCCCTGCGTGGCCAGCGACCGGGCCGCTGCTCTGTCCTGGTCCGACTGCGCGAGCACCTCGCCTGTCGGGAGCAGCAGGAACAGCGCCGCAGCGAACGGAACGCATCGTCTCAAGAGCACTCGGGCCTCCTCGCGGGCCACGCTATCACAGGCCGTCGGCAACGGAACAAATCAGCCCCGCGGCGCCGCCGCCCTGCGCTCTGGCCGGCGTTTCGCGGCGCCTCCGAGCGGAGGCGCGCGGCGCGCGGGCCGCTCGACGCCCTCCGCGCGCTTCGCGGAGCGGCGCGGCGAGCCTGCGCGCAGCGCGCCGCGCCCGACGCGCCGTCCGCGGGCGGCTGTGAAACGTCCGCACAGCGCGATGGCACCCATTCTGCTGCGTGGGACGCGCCATGGACTGCCTCCGCTCCTCCGCGCCCCTCGACGCGGGACTCCCGTCCTCGGAGCGATCCCTCAGGGGACGCCTGCTCGGGGGGCGGTACCTCATCGAGCAGCTGATCGGCGCCGGTGCGATGGGGCGCGTCTACCGCGCGCGGCACCTCGGGCTCGGGCGCGCGTGCGCCGTGAAGATCATCCGCGAGCGCGGCGCCTCGCCGGGCGCGGCGGGCGGAGCGGGCCGCCGCGCCTGCACGACGCGCGTCTGCTCGCCGTCGCGCCGGGAGGACCCGGGCCCCCGCGCCTCGAGCGGCGTGAGCGAGCGGCCCTCGACCGACTCGAGGCCGCGCTCCGGCGGCGCCCGCGCCGGGGACGCGGTGCTGAGGTTCCACGTCGAGGCGATGGCGGCGAGCCGGCTCGATCACCCGAACATCGTGCGGGTCCTCGACTTCGGCTGCGAGCCGTCCTGCCCCCACGGCGCGCCCTTCGCGGGCGCCGACGGGCGCGAGCCGGAGCCGCCGAGCCTCTGGTACCTCGTCACCGAGCACCTCGACGGCGAGGACCTCATCGACCTGCTCAACGCCGCGCCGATCCTGCCCGCGGAGCGCATCGTCGCGATCATGCGCCAGCTGTGCTCCGCGCTGCAGCACGCGCACGACGCGGGCGTCATCCACCGCGACGTCAAGCCCGAGAACATCCGCCTGGTGCCCCGCGTCGACGACGACGGCGCGCCGTTCGAGCAGGTGAAGCTCCTCGACTTCGGGACGGCGAAGCTGCTCCACGACGAGCGCTCCGGCGCGCTCGCGGGCGCGCCGCTGCTCGCTGCGGCCGCCGACGACGGCCGGCTCGTCATCGGGACCCCCGCCTACATGAGCCCGGAGCAGGCAGCAGGGCAGCCCGTGGACGCGCGCAGCGACATCTACGCGTGCGGGGTGCTGCTCTTCGAGATGGCGACGGGGCGGCTCCCGTTCGAGCGCCCGACGCCCGTCGCGCTCGCCGCCGCGCACGTCGACTCCCCGCCGCCCCGGCCGAGCGCCCTCCACCCGGCGATCGATCCGGATCTGGAGGCGCTGATCCTGCAATGCCTGCGCAAGAACCCGGACGACCGCCCGCAGAGCGCGCGCGCCCTGCGCGAGGCGCTCGCGCACGTCGCGCTCCGCAGCGGGCGCTCCGCCGCGGAGGATCGCGCCGCGGCGGACGACGCCGCGGCGCGCGCTGCGGACGACGCCGCGACGCGCGCTGCGGACGACGCCGCGGCGCGCGCTGCGGACGACGCCGCGGCGCGCTCCGCGTGCGTCTCGACGTGGGTCGGGTACCGCTCCCCGTCCTCGCTGCCGGGGAGCGCGCCCCTGGATCTGCCCTGCTCCCCGCCGGATGCGCGGCGCGATCCCTCGTCCGCTTCCACCTGGGTCGGCCACCGCGCCTCGCCCTGCCCGCCGCCGGCGCTCGTCGAGCCCGCCGCGGCCGGCGCGCCGCCGGCGGACGCGGCGCCTCCCAGCGCCGCGGCTCCGTCACCCGACCTTGCCTGCGCGCATCCCAGCCCGGAGCTCGACGCCGCGCTCACGCCCGTCCTCCTGCTGCGGGCGCGCCTGCCCGGCGGGCTGCGGAGCCAGGCACGGCTGCGCCGACGGCGTCGCCGGCGGCTCGCTCCGGTCGTGGTCGGCACCGTTGCGGCCACGGTGCTCGGCGGATCGCTGTGCCTCCTCTTCAGCGCTGCCGGCGCCGCGCTCGCCCCGCTCGCCCCGCTCGCCTCGCCCTCGCCGGGGCGCGACGGCGACGCGCCCCCGACCGGCGACGCGCGGCCGACGCCGCCGCGCGCCGACGAGCCGGAGCGCGCCTGTCCCCTCGAGCCGCCGTGAGCGCCGCGGGAGCGGGAGACCGGCCTCGAGATCGGCGCGCCGGGCAGGTCGCCGATGTACAGCCGATGCCCAGCGCCGCGGGCCGGATGGCGACGCCGTTCACGCTGGCTGCCGAGCCTCCGCTTCAGCCCGGTGCGAACGGAGCTCACCGCGAACGGCACGTCGTCTGCAAACGCTGGCCTCCGCGTTGACGCGGGAAGACGCCCCTCGGCGTCGCCCGGTGTCGAGAGGAGCGAACCATGTCCGTGCTGTTGTGGATCCTGTTTGGGCTCATCGTCGGCGTCATCGCCAAGCTGCTCACCCCCGGGCGCGATCCCGGCGGCTTCGTGGTGACCGCGCTGCTCGGCATCGCGGGCGCCCTGCTCGGCGGCTTCATCGGCCGGGCCCTCGGGCTCTACCCGTCGTACCAGTCGAGCGGGGGCTTCTTCATGTCGATCCTGGGCGCCGTCATCCTCCTCGCCATCTACAACGCGACGCTCGGCCGGAGGGCGACGAGGCCCTGAGCGCTCACCCCCTTCGCGGGCTCGCGCCGCGGCGGCGAGGCGGGCGGTTCGAGCAGCGCCGCGGCGGGCACCACGCGGGCCGGCACGGCGCGCCGGTCCAGGCGAAAATCGAGCGCGACCTCCGGCGGCAGCGGCCGGATCGCGCCCGCGCCGTAGCAGCGGCGATAAACGAGATCGCCCGGCCCCGCGCCCTGCCCGCCGAGCTGGTGGCTCCACCACCGCGAGTAGACCGTCGGCCGCGCGGGGTCGACCGCGAGCAGATCGGCCCGCTCGAGCCGCACCTCGCTGTGATCGCCGCGGTCGGCGGCGCCGTGGTCGGCGGTGAGCCGCCCGTCGTCGCCCACGCTGTAGACGATCCTGAACCCCTCGACGTCGCCCTTGCCGTAGGCGACGCGCTGAACTCCCGGGCCGAAGAGCAACCCGTGCGTGTAGACGAGGTCCACGGCGAGCGCGGGCAGCACGGTCCAGGTGAGCCAGTTGTTGCCCCAGGGCCGCTCCTCCGAGAAGAAGGCGTAGTAGCCGACGGAGACCGTGCCGCGCTCGCCCGGCGCGCTGCGGTAGAACAGGACGTCGCCGAGCTCCCCCGCGCTCGCGACCGTCGAGCCGACGCAGATGGGCTGCTGCTCGATCGCCGCGTCGATCGCGCTCGGCTCCGCCGGCGCGCCAGGCTCACCGGCGGCCGGGCGCGGCAGCGCGCTCCCGCCCGTCGCGCTCGCGAGGAGGGGCACGGCCACTGCGGCGAACGCGAGGGAACGGTTCAGGGGATTCCGGAGGGGCATCAGGGCGGGCTAGGCTAGCGAGCCCGTCGCTGGGCGCGCCACCGCAAAGGGCCGTTCGCGTTCGGCCGATCACGGCGGCATCGCCGAATGGATGGTCTCCCGGAGATCGGGCGAGCTCCGCGCTTTCAAGGTCCTCGAGGCGCGGGCGGCCCTGGAACGCCGTTCACGTCGATCGAGCGAGTGAGGAACCGCCAAGAACGCCAAGAAGAGAACAAGATCTTGGCGTCCTTGGCGCCTTGGCGGCTCCTCTCTCGCTCGATCGACGCGATCGATGCCTACCGGGGCGCGCCGCGGCTCGCCGGCGCGGCGCCGCCGTCGAGCGCGCCGATCGCCCTGCCCGCGAGCGCGCCGGCGGCGAACGTGACCGCCGCGATCACGAGCCACTGCAGGAGCCGGGCGCGCCGCGGCGGGCGCGCCTCCCTCCAGTGCGGCGTCACCGCGTCCCTGCCCTCGCTGCGCTCGATCTCGACCGCCGCCTCCTCCGCGCCCGCGCCCGCCTCGGGGCCGCGCGCCGCGGGCGCCGCCTCGCCGCGATCGTCCCCGGAGCGGCTCGTCAGGGTGCGCCGCGCGCCCGGGCGCCCGCGGATCCCGGCGGATCGCCGGCAGCCCCGCACGAGCAGCGACCGGTGGCGATCGCGCCCGCTCGCGACCTCGCGCACGAGCGCGGCGATCTCCTGGCCGGCGAGGAGCCCGCGTTCGCTCGAGCTCGGCTCGTCGCCCCCGCCCGGCGCCCTGCGCACCGAGGCGAGCACCTCGGCGAGCGCCTCTTCCATCTGCGCCGCGGCCTCGAAGCGATCGTCGGGGTCGCGCGCGAGCGCGCGCCGCACCGCCTCCTCGAGCAGCGCAGGGCACGCCGGGCGGAGCGGCGCGATCGCCGGCACCTCGCCCGAGAGCACCGCGCGCATCGTGGCGCCGTCGTCCTTCCGGTGGAACAGGCGGCGCCCCGTCAGGAGCTCGAACAGCATCACCCCGACCGCGAAGAGATCGGCCCGCGCGTCGATCCGCTGCCCGCGCAGCTGCTCGGGCGCCACGTAGCCGAGCTTGCCCTTCACCGTGGGGGCGTCGCTCGACGGCGCCGGGCCCGGCGAGCCGAGGGGGAAGACGTCGTCCAGGATGCCGCGCATCGCCGTCATCTCCGCGACGCCGAAGTCGATGAGCTTGATCTCGCCCTCGAGCGAGAGGAGCACGTTCTGAGGGCTCACGTCGCGGTGCACGAGCCCGACGAGCTGCCCGCCGTCGTCGCGGAGCCCGTGCGCGTGCCCGAGCGCCCGCAGCACGCCCACGCCGATCTCGAGGGCCGCCTCGATCGGGAACGGCCGCCCCTCGGCGAACAGGGCGCGCGCGGCCGCCGCCAGATCGCAGCCCGGGACGTACTCGACCACGAGGTGATGGCGACCCTCGTGAAACACGAAGTCGTGGAACCGGATCACGTTCGGGTGCTGGAGCCGGGCGCTGATCCACGCCTCCCGGAGGAACATCCGCACGATCGACGGATCCCGCCGCGCCTCGGGGCGAAGGCGCTTCACGACGACGGGGTGCGCGATCCCTGCCGGCCCGCGCCGGCACGCGAGGAACAGCTCGGCCATGCCGCCGGCCGACAGGCGCGCGAGCAGCGCGTAGCCGCCCTCGCCCATGGGCAGGTCCATCTCGCGAGGCCTCCACGGCCGCTCGGGCGCGCCCAGCTCGTCGCGCCCCGGCATGCCGAAGGCGCGGAGCGAGGACGGCCGCCGCGCCATCCACTGCCGGAGTCGCCCCACCCCGGCCAGCCCCCGGACCTGCCCGCGCCGCCACATCGCCCCTCCGCCATTCACGCTGCATGCCACGGAGAAGGCTGCGGCACCGTCACCTCCGAGCCACGGGCGCCCCGCGCCGCTGCGTGGATCCCGCCGGATGAGAGCGCATGTCGGCAGCCGCGGAGACCCGAGGCGAGCGCCGCTTCCAGCGGAAAAGCCGAAAAGTCGATGGCCACCTGTTCCGCACAGGCGCGCAGAGGGCCGCGCGCGCAGCGCCGGGCCCCGCCCGCGGCGGAACGCGGATCAGACCGCGGCGGCGGGCGAGGCGCGGACGCGGCGCGCGAGCAGCGCGCGCAGCTCGCCGAAGGAGACGGCGCGCAGGGCGAGGAGGAGGGCGACGTAGACGGCGACGCCCACCGCCATCGATGCCCACATCCCCGCGAGCGCGCGCGCGGCGTAGGCCGCGGCGGCCATCGCCGCCGTCGCGGCGAGGATCGCGGCGATGCGTCCGAGCTCGACGCACCGGGCCCAGCGCGCGCTCAGGCCCCACGACGCGATCAGCGACCCGGCGCTGACGGCGAGCGTCGCGCACGCGGCGCCCACGGCGCGGTAGCGCGGCAGGAGGAGCAGGTTCAGCGCGACGTCGGCGACGAGCGCCACCACGAGCAGCTTCACCATCGCGACCTCGCGCTTCGCGGCGAGCAGCGGCAGCGTCACGACCTGGAACGCGAACGTCACGGGGACGCCGCAGGCGAGGATCCGGAGGACGTCCGCCGCCGGCGCGTAGTCGCCCGCCGATCCGTAGACGAGCTGGACGATGTCCGGCGCGAGCAGGAAGACGCCGGCGGCGACCGGCAGCCCGAACAGCGCGGCGACGAGCATGCAGCCGCCGTAGAGGCGGCCGAACGCGTCGCTGTCCTGCGCGTAGAGGCGCATGCCGGCCGCGAAGGCGGCGCCGAGCAGCACGTCGGGCAGCATCCTGAAGTTCTCGCTCAGCACCCAGGCGGCGCTGTAGACGCCCACCGCCTCCTCGTCGCACAGGGCGCGGAGCATCACGCGATCGGTCTGGAGCAGCGCGCTCGCGAGCGCGCCGAGCGCGCCGATCGGCAGGCTTCGCTTCACGATCTGCCAGAGCTCGGCGGGGGGCGTGGTGAGCTCGGGTCGGTAGAGCCGGGAGCGCAGGTAGTGCGCGGTGATCCCGAGCTCCAGCACGTTGCCGAGCAGGAACGCCGCGGCCGCGGCGACGACGCCGAAGCCGAGCGCGAGCAGGGCGGCCGAGAGCGCGATGACGAACAGCCGCGCGCCGAGCTCCGCGTAGAGGATGTACTGGAAGCGCTCGTGGGCCTCGAACGAGAGCCACATCGTCGAGTAGAGCAGCGTCGCGAGCTGGGACGCCGCGGCGAGCACGACGAGCTGCGCGCCGAGGCCCGAGCGCGTCGCGAGCGCGACGGCCACGGTCGCGCCGAGCACCAGCGTCCCGGTCACGCCCCGGATGGTGAGCGCCGCGCCGAGGTGACGCGGCCCGAGCTCCGGCTTCACGGCGATCTCCCGCGCGAGGTACCCCCGCACGCCGATGCCGGCGGCGATCGTGACGATCCCCGCGATCGCGAGCGACGCCTGGAACTCCCCCCACGCGGCGACGCCCACCTTCCGCGCGAGGTAGCCGACGAACACGACGCCGAGGACGGCCATGATCGCCTGCTTGAGGAGCATCAGCGCCGCGTTCAGCGCGATGCGCCGGCCATCCTGCATGAACACCTCCAGGTGTCCCCCTGGGGTGGTGCACCGCCGTCCACGCAGCGGGAGCAGGCCCGATTCGACGTCGTGCGCTCCCAGCGCGCGTCCGTCTCGCGCGGCGCGCTCGGCGCTGGAGCGCCCGCGGCGCGCGCCTGCTCCGAGCTCAGCTCGAGGAGCCGTCTCGGGCGGCGGCGCTCGAAGAGGCGCTCATCGGGCCCGAAGCACCAACAGCAGGAGGACCGCCAGCGCAGGAGGGGGCCGGCAATCCTCGGAGCGGGACACGGGATTCGAACCCGCGACCCTCAGCTTGGGAAGCTGATGCTCTACCAACTGAGCTAGTCCCGCCTGAGGTGGAGGAAGCTTCTACCCAATCCCGAGCCGCAGAGCAACCCCCTTCATCTCTTTTCCGTCCCCGGATTCCGCCGCCGGTCTCCGTTGTGCCTCCCGGCGGATTCCGACCGGGCGCCGGGCGCTCGGCCAGCGGAGCGCCAGAGCGACAAAACGGGCTGAAACCGCTCTAAAGAGCAGAAATTCGAACCGCCAAGGGGCGAAGGACGCCAAGATCCCGTTCTCTTCTTGGCGCCCTCGGCGTCCTTGGCGGTTGATTTCTCCGGCGATCGACGCAGCCGGTGTTCTAGCGGCGCGCGCGCGCGCGGAGCGCGGGCACGTCGAGCACGTCCCCCGGCAGCGGCGAGCGCCTCCGCACGGAGCTGTTGCAGTCGCTGGTCGCCGCCGCGATCGCGCTCGTGATCTCGTCCGCGCCCGCGTCCGGCGGGATCCAGGGCAGCTGCTGCAGCGTCGGCCTGTCCGGCGGCAGCCACCGCAGGCTCCTCGTCACGAGCACGACCGGATGGTCGCTGTCCACGAGCTCGCTCGCGAGCCGCGCGCCGCCGAGCGGCGCCGGCGGCAGATCGAGGCAGACCAGGCACGCATCGAACCGCTCGGTCGCCGACGCGAGCAGGGCGTCGTCGATCGACGACGCGTCCACGATCTCGACGTTCGCCAGGGTCGCCTCGATCGCGCGCGCCAGCGCGTCGCAGGTCGCGGCGCGGGCGTCGTGCGCGAGCAGGATCCGGAAGCTGCGCACCGAGCGCGGCCCGGGCCTGCACGCCTCGACGACCTGCAACCTCCCCGAAGCCGGCGTCGCGCGCTCACGAGGTGCACGTCGAACGGTCATGGACTCCCCTTCCTCAGTCACACCAGGGCAACCGTGCCCCAGGCTAACACCCCTTGAGCTCAAACTGACCAACCTTTATATGAGGACGCGCTCTTTCTCGGCCACGCCGCGCTGCGGCTCTCTCGAGCTCGCCGCGCCGCGGCATGCTGGCATCGACTACGGAAACATCTACGAAGGACGGTCATGCATGAGTCGGTTTCTCATCTCCACACCTTGCGAGTGCCAGGCAAGCCTCTCAGCCACCCTGGACGAGCACCGGCACGTCACCGCCGGGTGGGCCACCCGGGCTCCCCGCGGCCGGTCGGCCGGCGGTGAAGCCGACAGGGAGCTCGCTCCTGCGCACAGCATCAATGCCCACCTCGACCGGTTCGACGTGGCGTGGCTGTGCCCCTACTGCGGGCGCAACACCCTCCGCACCTTCTATGCAGGCGCGATGAGGCGGCTGCCCGACGCGGCGCCTGCAGCAGGGCTCGCCCCCTCCGGCACGACGCCCGCGCCCTGACGCGCCCGCGGCGGCGCGCTCTCCTCGATCCGTTCATCCCGCCCATCGATCCGCCGCGCCCCTGCGGCGCCGCGCCGGCGCCGCTCGCCGCCCGGGCGCGCAGCCGGCGAACGACGTCGACGCGGCCCCGCGCCCCCTCCCCTCGTCGACGCGCCCGCAGCTCAGCGCCGGGCTGCTGCGCCGCGCCCCTCGCGGAGGTGGAAGCGTACAGACGCGACCGAATCATGGCCCCTCAACCCGCCGCGCGCCGGGGCCATTCCCATCCGCCGACGATCCTCCGCGGCGCGCACCGGCGCGCGCGCCGCCCTCCCGCTCAGCTGCCTTTTCCCGGCTGCGAGGTGCCCATCGTCCCGAAGACCCAGTCCCAGAGCGGCGACGACACGCCCCACCGCGCGTGCTCTCCCGTGTGGTGATGGACCATGTGATGCCGCTTGATCCACTTCCCCCAGCGCGAGCTCATGCGGAAGTGGTGAATGGCATAGTGGGTGCCGTCGTACGCGAGGTACCCGAGGCCGAAGCCGATGAACAGCGGATCCGCGGGGACAGGGCCGAAGACGGCGCGGAACAGCATGTAAAAAACGGCGCCGAGGGGAATGCTGGCGCCGAGCGGCATCACCAGCCGGTCGGCGTCCTGCGGGAAGTCGTGGTGCACCCCGTGGAGGACGAAGTGCATCCGGCGCTGCCACAGGCGCGGACCGACGTAGTGGAACACGTAGCGGTGCAGGACGTACTCGGCGAACGTCCACAGGAACAGGCCGACGAGCACGAGGCCGAGCCCGGACCAGAGGCCGACACCAAACCCGGCGGCGCGGACGCCCAGGTAGCCGAGGACGGGGAGCCAGAACGCGAACGGCGTGATCGGGTGGATCCGCGAAAATCGCTCGATGAGCGGCGTCTCGAACATCTGGCAGGTCGCAGGACGCGCGGTGCGCTCGGTGGTGGTGCCCGTCATCGTGCACCCCTGCTACCTCATTTATCCATTGTCGGCCAGAGGTAGGCCGGCACCCAGCGGACCGGCGGATGCCCGGAAATGGCCGTGCTCCCGCCGCGATCGACGCGGGTCAGGGCGCCCCCTCCAGGCGGCGACGCGAGCGCGTCGCGCGCCCGACGGCCGAGCGACGCGCGCGGCGCCAGCGTGCGCCGCGCGCCGCGCCAGCGTGCGCCGCGCGCGTCAGCCCGCGAAGCGCGCGCGTCAGCCCGCGAAGGAGGCCTCGTAGAGCTGGCGGAGATCGTTCCGCGAGCACGGGCGCGGGTTGCTCGTGTGGCAGGCGTCCTGCACGGCGAGATCGGCCAGCGCGTCGAGCTTGTCGCGCGCGACCCCCGCCTTCTCGAGGCCGGCCGCGAGCCCGATGCGGGCGCGCAGCGCGCGGATGGCGTCGGCGCACGCGGCCGCGTCCTCGGCGGCGCCGAGGAGCGCCGCGACGCGCGCGAGGCGCGGCGCCGCCGCGGCGACGTTGAACTCGACCACCGGCGGGAGGCAGAGCGCGTTGGCGAGGCCGTGGTGCAGCCCGCACTCGCTCGAGAGCGGGTGCGCGAGCGAGTGGCACGCGCCGAGCCCCTTCTGGAACGCGACGGCGCCCATCATCGCCGCCTTCATCATGGCGCCGCGCGCCTCGAGGTCGTCGCCGTGCGTCACCGCGCGCTCCAGGTTCGCGGCGGCGAGGCGGATGCCCTCGAGCGCGATGCCGTCGGCCATCGGGTGGTCACCCTTCGCGACGTACGCCTCGATACAGTGCGTGAGCGCGTCGAAGCCCGTGGCCGCGGTCAGGAACGCGGGCATCGACCGCGTCATCGCCGGGTCGAGCAGCGCGGCGTTCGCGAGCAGGTACGGGGAGAAGATCACCGTCTTCCGGTGGTTCACGTCGAGCGTCACCACGCCCGAGCGGCCGACCTCGCTGCCGGTCCCGGCCGTCGTGGGGATCGCGAGCATCGGCGGGACGTTGGGCGTGATGAAGCGATCGCCGCCGGTGGCGTCGTCGTAGTCGACGAGCGGCCGATCGTGGTTCACGCCGAGGCGGACGAGCTTGCCGACGTCGAGCGGCGAGCCGCCCCCGAGCGCCACGACGAGATCGGCGCGGGCGTCGCGGAACGCGGCGACGCCGTCGTGCACGTTCTTCTCGATCGGGTTGCCGAGCACGTCGTCGAAGACGGCTACCTCGAGCCCCTCCTTCCGCAGCGAGGCCGCGACGGGCTCGAGCAGACCCGAGCGGACGACGCCCTTGTCCGTGACGATGAGGGCCCGCGCCGCCCCGAGCCGGCGCGCCTCGGCGCCCGTCTGCTCGACGACGCCGGCGCCGAAGAGGATGCGTGTAGGAAAGCTCCAAACCGTGAACTGGCTCATGATCACACCGCCTCGAAGTAGCGCTTCAGCTCCCAATCCGTGACCGCGCGCTCGTACTGCCGTACCTCCCAGTCGCGCGTCAGGACATAGTGGTCGACGAACCTCTCGCCGAGGATCTCGCGGGCCTTCTGGCTGCCCGCGAGCAGCCGCGTCGCCTCCGCGAGCGAGCGCGGCAGCGCGAGGCGCGACGACTCGGCGCTCGACGCGTCCCCCGAGGCCTGCGCGGGCGGCTCGACGCGGTGCTCGATGCCGTAGAGCCCCGCGCCGAGGCACGCGGCCATGGCGACGTACGGGTTGATGTCCGCGGCGGTCTGGCGGTACTCGACGCGCGCGCCGGGCGTGCCGAGGCCGATGAGGCGGATCGCCGCCGTGCGGTTCTCGACGCCCCAGCTGGCGGTGAGCGGCGCCCAGACGCCGGGCACGTACCGCTTGTACGCGTTGATCGTGGGCGAGTAGAGCGCCGTCAGCTCGGGCATGAGCGCGATCTGGCCGCCGACGTAGTGGCGCAGCGCGGCCGGGAGCCGGTCGGGCGACGACGCATCGTCGAAGATGTTCTTGCCGTCCCGCCAGAGGCTCTGGTGCAGGTGGCCGCTCGAGCCGGGCAGGTCCGCGTTCCACTTCGCCATGAACGTGACCGAGAGGCCGTGCTCGTGGGCGATCTGCTTCATGGCGACCTTGAAGAGCGCGGCCTTGTCCGCGGCGCGGAGCACGTCGTCGTAGCGGATCGCCGCCTCGTACACGCCCGGGCCGGTCTCGGTGTGCAGGCCCTCGATCTCGACGTCGAAGGCGCGCATCTGGTCGAGAATGGCGGCCATGAGCTTCTTGTTCTGGCCCTCGCGGACCCACGAGTAGCCGAACATGCCGGGGCTGAGCGGCGTGAGGCCGGCGAAGCGCTTGTCGTGCAGCGAGCGCGGCGTCTCCTCGAAGAGGAAGAACTCGAACTCGCACGAGAACTTCGCCGAGATCCCCATCTTCTCGCCCTTCGCGATGACGCTCCTGAGGAGCGAGCGCGGGCACGCGGGGTGCGGGGCGCCGCGCTCGTCGCGGAAGTCGGCGAGCATCGCGACGGTGTTCGGCTCCCACGGCAGGTCGCGCAGCGTGCTCGGGTCGAGGACCGCGTGCGCGTCCGGGTAGCCGGTGTGCCAGCCGGTGACCTTGGTGTTGTCGTAGAGGACGTCGGCGATGTCCCAGCCGAAGATCACGTCGCAGAAGCCGAAGCCGCTCCCGAGGGCGCTCTTCAGCTTCTCGAGGGAGACGTACTTTCCGCGGAGGAGGCCGTCGATGTCAAAGCCGCCGATCTTGGCGCGGGTGATGCCCCGCGCTTCCAGATCGGAGAGGAGCTTCTCGGAGGTCGAGGCGGTCATGGGCCGCGACGATAGCAGGGGTACGGGGCCGCAGGGCAAGCGCGCGCGCCGGCCCCCGGGCGACGCCCCCGCGCCATCTCCCGGACATGCGCCGGACGCGCGCGTCCTCGACAGCGCGCTCGGTGGACGCGCGCGGCCTGGCCGCGCGCGGGCGCTCACTTCACCCGGACGCTCTGGATCGGGTAGCGCTCCGCGAGCGGCACGAGCACGCGCTCGACGAGCTCGCGGACGCGCGTGTAGCGCTGGTGGTTCGTCGCGGCCGGGTTGCGCTTCGAGTCGACGACGCCGATGCGGATGTCCAGCGTGCGGGCGTCCTCGACGCCGCCGGTCACGAACGCGTCCGGGTGCACCTTGTCGAGCTCGACGTTGAGCTCCGCGGTGTCCGGGACGGCGCCCGCGAAGGTGACCTCCAGCGCCTCGCCCAGGCCGTTCAGCACGGCGTTGAGGTTCTCCACCGGGAACGGCTGGCGCGCGAGCCACGCGACGACCGCGCGCCGCGCGCCGCGCAGCGCCACGCTCACGGCGAGCGCGACCGTGATCGGCGCGAGCGCGAGGGCGCCGAGCGCGCGCGCCACCGAAGGGCCCGCGTCGCGGCCGAGCGCCGCGAGGAACGCGAGCAGGAACACGCCCGAGGCGAGCGCCACGAGCGGCGGATCGGTGAGCACGCCCCACCGCGAGGTCGACGCGTTCATGATCCGCGTGAAGCGGGCCGACACGCTCTCTTCGGCGCGCTGCTCCGCGGCGCTCCCGTGGGTCTGGTCAGGCATCGCCGGCGTCTCCGAGCATGCGCCAGAAGAACAGACCGACGCCGAAGAGGAGCAGCACGCCGGCGACCCAGAACGAGCGCACCGGGCCGAAGCTCAGCACCTCGCCCGATCGCTTCATGATGAGGTCGGCGACCGTGACCACGCAGGCGAACACGATGCAGACCACGGGCAGGGCGAGCTGCTGGAGGAGGCTCGGCCCGGCGGCGATCGGCTTCGGCTCCGGCGGGCGCGGCCGCGCATCCGGCGCCGGCGGGCGCGCCGACGGCCGGTACCTCATCGACGGCAGGTCCGACATCGGGCGCACCGCGGCCGGCGCCAGCGACGTCGCGCGCGGCGTCGCGCCGAGCGCGACCTCCAGCGGCGGCGAGCTCTCCATCATCCCGCCGCCGCGCGCGTGCAGGCCCGGCGGGGCGCTCTCCATTCCGCCGCCGCGCGGGAGCGCCCCCACCGGCGTCGTCTCCGCGAAGCCGGCGCGCTCGTCCCTGAGGCCGCGGCCGCGCGCGCTCCCGGGCACCACGTCGGCGGCGAGCGCGCCCACCCCCCGGCCCCGCGCGCTCTGCGGCGCCTCGGGCAGATCCATCTCGAGCCCGGCCGAGTCCGAGGGCGGCGCCGGGCGCACGCTGCTCGCGGGCCCGTCCCGGCGGCCGCCCCAGGGCGAGCGCATCGAGGCGGGGGCCGCGTCGAGATCGAGCTCGAGCGACCCGGCGTCCCTGGGCGTGTCGAGCCAGACGTGCCCGGCGCGCTTGACCTGCGGGGCCGCGCGCATCGACGACGAGGGCGGCGGCGGGGTGGAGTACGCGTCCTCGAGCGCGGCGGCGCGCCCGAAGGTGGGCGCGAGCCCCATGGCCGCCTCCAGCTCGGTCCAGAAGGTCTCGATGTCCCTCGTGCGGTCGCGCGGGCTCACGGCGAGCGCGCGCTCGAACACCGCGTCGACCTCCGGCGGGATGTTCGCGCCCTCGGTCCTGGGCGTTGGCCGGCGCTTCACGTCGAGCGCCGTGCCCATCATGGCTTGCGCCTCGCCATCGATCACCTGCCGCCCGACGAGCGCCTCCGCCATGGTGAGCGCTAGACCCCACACGTCGGTCCAGGTTCCCGTCTGCCCGAAGCGCTTCGGCGCCCACTGTTCCGGCGCGCCGTACGCCGGGGAGAAGGCGTTCAGCGGGTCGCCGTTCGTGACCCGGCCGACGGCTTGCTCGGCCAGCGTCTTCGCCTGGGCGATGCCGTAGTCGAGGATCTTGAGGCGCTCGGTCCCCTCCTGGGTCGTGATGAAGATGTTCTCGGGCTTGAGGTCGCGGTGGATGATCGACACCGTGCCGTCCGGGCTCGGGAAGCGGTGCGCGCGCGCGATCGCCTGCGCGATGGGGCGCATCATCTTCATCAGCCGGTGGAGCGGGATCGGCGGCTCCCCCTTGAGCCTGCGCCGATCGATGACCTTGTCGAGCGACTCGCCTTCCAGCCACTCGAGGGCGAGGAAGGGGACGAACTCCCCGCGCTTGAGGTGCAGCACGTCGACGTGGAGCGGGCGGACGACCTCCGGGATGGAGGCGGAGAGCCGGAAGAGCAGCTGGGCTTCCTCGCGGAATTTCTCGAGGAAGAGCTGGCGCTCGCGCGGGGTCTTCGCCTCGGAGACCTTCAGGCATTTCAGGGCGACCGGCGCGCGAAAACCGCCATGGATCGCGCGGTACACCACGCCGAATCCCCCCTCCGCGACCACCTGCTCGACGTGGAAATTACCCGCCTGCGTGGTCCCGACGATGCCGAAGACGTCGTCCGCCATGCTCCCCTGAGCCATAGCGCACGGCGCCGCTGGACCGAAGGGCGAAACCGAATTTTGCTGTTCGATTGTGCCGACGCCGCAGCGGGACCTCGGGATGCGCCGAGGTGGCCAGATGGGCGCGGAGGACGGAGGAGGGAGAGCGGCCGGATGTTCCGCGTGCGGGCGGCGTCACCGCCGGCGCGGCCGGGGGCGCTGGGTCAGCTCCGGAGGTGCGAGGAGGCGTCGCGGTGGGCCTTGTCCTCTTCCTGGAGGATCGAGAAGACGAGGCCGGCGCCGATGATCGGGAGCAGCCAGACGAGCTGCGCTTGCCAGACCTTCTGCTTGGGCTCGTAGACGCGGCTTCGGAAGACGCGCACCGTGACGTAGATCTGGAAAGCGAGGAGCGCCGCGATCGCGGTGCCGACGAGGATATCGAAGGGCGTCATGGGTGGACCGCGGACCAGCCTAGCCATGAAGCGCCCCCCCGCAACCCGGCGGCGTCCACGGACGCGATTTCGTCCGCGGCGGGCACGATGCCGACGCGGGGTCGCGGGCGCGGATGGGTCGGACGGGTGGCCGTGGGGCCGCCGTGGGCCGCCCCCGTGGGTGAGGTCGGGGGGATCTTCGGCGTCCTGGTCTCGAGAACGAGCGCACCGGCGGCGCCTGCTCGCCTGATCTCCGGGCAGGCCGCCAGGCCCACCCGGGTTGCGGGACGCGTGGTGCACGAGCGCCGGGAGGCTGCAGGCGGGCGCAGGCCTCGTCGTCGAGCTGTCAGGATCGCCGCCTCGCGGTGACACAAAGCAATGTATCTTACACAGATCGCCGCCTGGTGGCATCTCGTAGTAAGACATCTTACTCGACACGCCCCCCGGAGGCGCCTCGCCGCACTCCAACTCGCGCCGAGCGCCTCCCCCGGCACTTTGGAGACGTCAAACTGCGTCGCCCTGCCGCGGCTCGCCCCATTCCACCTCGCGCCGAACGGCGACGGCTCCCTGCCTGGCGCGATTTCGATACGTCATGGCCCTCATCCTCAAGCAGGGTCGCAGATTGAGAGCGAACACGCGGGCTCCGCGTGTATGCCGTCACGACCGGAGAATGGACTTCGATGCTCGATGGCCCATCCTTCTGGAATGCAAGCACTGAAGCTCCAGGTCGTCGGACGACATCATCGTCAGCGCCCTGCCCGCCCTCTCTCCGTTCCGAGGGCAGCGAATCGAGCTCATCGCGCTTGGCGAGGCGCAGCCGCCGGCCCAGGTCGCGCCGGTCGCAGGTAGAATGCTCGGGCAGATCAAGATCAAAGACGATTTCGACGCTCCGCTCCCTGCCGACATCAGGCGTGCGTTCGAGGGAGACGAAGCTTGAAGTGGTGGATCGATAAACACGTCGCGCTCTGGTTCGCTTCCGGCCCCGGATGATCGCGGCCGGAGGTCCTCGATGCAGTCCAGGACCCCGGAGTCAGGACCTGATCTCGGTCGCTCCGCGGCCGGAGCACGCGATCGAGAACTCCATCGGACGGCTCTTTGCGTGTCCGCGAGCGTGCGTGTGGAGATGCCCCTGAGCGTACGTGACAGTCGCCTGGGTCGGATGAGCCATGGGCCGTGTCCAGCGTAGCTCGCCCTGCACCCCGATCGGCCTGTCGAGCCACGCCGGGCTAGATCGGCACGGCAGCGGTACTACAGTGCGCCCGTGCCTCGACCTCGACCTGGCCCCCGCGCCCGGCGCACCTCGACTCCCGGCCCCCGGCGCCTCCGCGCCGCGCTCGCCGGCGCTGCGGCGTGTCTCTCGGCGTGCTCCGCGTGCTCCACGCCCTCCTCGAGCGTCGACGGCGGCGACCTGCTCGGCGTCTTCGAGCGGGACGCCGGCGCAACCGCGGCCGACGGCGGGCAGCCGCAGCCGACGGCGCGACAGGACGCTGGCGCCCGCGCCGCCGGTCCGGCGAGCGCGGCCGCGGCGCCGCAGAAGCCGCCCGCGGCGAGGCCGCCCAGCGAAGGCAGCTGCGTCGCCGAGCAGGGGCGCCCGGGGCGAGAGCTCCGCAAGACCCTCGGCAGGCCGCCCTGCCGCGGCGCCCAGGTGCTGGAGACCCGCGACGCCGAGGGATCGCCCCGCTACGCCTGCGTGATCGCGCCGAGCGGCGTGGAGACGCGCGCGCCGCTGCCGCTCATCGTCTTCTTCCACGCCGACGGCGACAACCCGACGAGCGTCGACAAGGAGACCGGCCTCCGCAAGCTCGGCGCCACGTGGAACCTGACCGGCGACCCCGCCCACGCGGGCTTCATCGTGCTCGCCCCCCAGGGCCGCGCCTTCAAGACGCCGAGCCAGGCCGAGCGCGAGCGCGGCACCAAGATGTACACGCCGGTCGCGCCGTTCGACGTCGAGTTCACCGGCGAAGACAACGTCGACGTCGCGACCGTCGACGCCTTCGTCGACCAGCTGCTCGAGAAGAAGCTCGTGGACCGGCGGCGCATCTACGCGCTCGGCGCCTCCTACGGCGGCCACATGGCGGCGACGTACGCCATGATGCGCGCGGACCGCGTCGCGGCGTTCGCCACCTTCGGCAGCGACGCGCCGCCCGCCGAGTGGGCGTGCCCCGGGCCTCCGCCGCCCGCGATGGCGATCTACCGCGCCTGCGACGACATGTTCTCGTGCGAGTCGGTCGAAAGGTGGCTGCGCGCGCGCGACGCGGCCTCCGCGCAGACCGCGTTTCTGCGCCTCGACGAGGCCGGCAGGGACGAGCCCCATTGCGCGCTCAGGAACCGCTGCTCCGCCAAGAAGGGCGCCATCAACCACGCGCGCTGGCCGAAATCGCGCGAAGCCGATCTGCTCCGCTTCTTCGCGGGCCACGTCCTGGCGATCGGCGCGGATACCCCGACCGCCGAGACCGCCGCCCCCCGCCCCGCGACGCAGACGGGCGCCGCCGGACGCTGACCGGCGGACGCGAACGCGCGCTGGCCTGCGCACCCGCACACCGCCCGACGCAAACGCTCGCCGACTGGCGCAGCCGCGCGCTCAACGAACGCAAACGCGCGCTCACGGACGCTGATCGGCGCAAAACCCACACACTCGAACGCTGACGCCGTAAGCGCACGCTCTCACTGCTCATCCCACGTGCACGCCGGGCTTTTCCGCACGTCGACACTGCAACGTTGCGGTGCGGCGTTGAGCGGAGCCGGCGTGTTGTCGTAGTGTTGCTCCCCGATGTCTGCTCAGGTCCAGTCCATCCTCACCCCCTTGCCGGTCGGGATGTCCGTCCCCCCCGGCACGCTCCGCGCCGAGATGGAGTCGCGCCGCGCGACCGGTCGCCGCTTCGACGTCCGCGAGGCCATCGGCCTCGTCGTGCCGCTCTGCACGCAGCTCCACGAGCTGCACGCGCAGGGGCGGACCATGTTCGTTCACCCCTCGAGCCTCGGCTACGGCGCGGGCGGCGCGCTCCAGCTCATCGAGGAGCTCGCGCACACCGCGCCCCTCCTGCCGCGCGACCGCGCGTGCCTCGCGCCCGAGGAGCGCAAGGGCACCGAAGGCGACGCGCGCGCGAGCGTCTTCGCGATCGGGGCCATCCTCTACGAGCTGCTCACGAACAGCAGCGTGGGCCCCGGGATGCGGCGCCCGGCCGACGTGGTCCCCGACCTGCCGCCCGCGCTGGAAACCGTGCTCGGCAAGTCGCTCGTGGCCGATCCGAGCCACCGCCCGGCGGACCTCGCCGCCCTCGCGCAGGCGCTCTACCAGATCGCCCCGGCCGCCTCGGAGCAGCCGCCGAGCGCCGATACGTCGCACCTCGACGGCGACGGCGACTTCGAGGTCGACATCAACCTCTCCATGATGCCGCCGAACGGCCACCCCGAGGAGCCGCGCGTCCCGTCCGCGCCGTCCTTGCCGAAGATCCAGGCGGTGACCGGGGACGGGCCGTTCGCGGTCGCGATCCCGGTCCACCAGCCGCCGCGCCTGCGCGGCGACGACCCGACGCGCAAGCTCGCGGATCTCAAGGCCGCGCTCGAGTCCGATCCGCGGCCGCGGTACGTCGTCATCAAGGAGGGCATGGACCACGGGCCGTTCTCGTCCGTGGAGCTGCTCCAGCAGATCGCGTCCGGCTCCTTCACGGGCGACCAGGTGCTGCGCGACACGTTCTCCGGGGACGAGCGCGCGATCCAGGACTGGGAGGAGTTTGCGCCGTTCGCCGAGCAGGCGAAGCTGAACCGGGACATCGTGCAGGAGAAGCGCGCGCTCGACGCCGTGGTGACGGCCGAGAAGCAGGGCACGCAGTACAAGGCGCTGCTCGGGATGGCGCTGATGGGCGTGATCCTCGCCGCGGGCGCGGGCTGGTGGTACCGCGAGCGCAGCCACAAGGAGCGGGAGCTCGCCGTCCAGGGCGCGACCGACCGCGTCGCGATCGAGGTCGACGCGGGCCTCGACAGCGCGAAGGGGGCGGCGCGCGCCGGCGGCGGGGCGCGGCCGAGCGGCGGCGGCAGCTACCCGACGCTCGGCGGCGGCATGAGCTGTGAGGCGGCGCAGGCGCGCTACGTCGAGGAGTACAAGCTGGGCAACAACGGTCCGGCCGATCTCACGGCGGGCGCCTACGGCAACGTGCTCAACCGCGGCACGTACCTGAACGCGTGCGGCGTGCCGTCGACCATGGAGGTGAACGTCTGCGCCGCCGTGCAGAACGGCCGCGCGGTGGGCGTCACCGTCACGACCAGCCCGTCGAACCCGGGCATCGCGTCGTGCATCTCCGGGCAGATCCGCGGGATGTCCTTCCCGTCCCATCCGCGGCTCGATGTGGCCCGGACGACGTTCTCCTCGAAGTAACGGGGGTAGGATGCGGGGGCGCACGCCCCCCTCCGCGGCGGCCGTGTCCACGCGACCGATGATCCAGATCGAGCAGCTGACGAAGAGCTTCGCGGGCATGCCCGTCCTCCGGGGCGTCGACCTCGACGTGCCCGCCGGCTGCCTCTACGGCCTCATCGGGCCGGGCGCGTCGGGCAAGAGCGTGCTGCTCAAGATGATCACCGGGCTCCTGCGGCCGGATCGGGGGCGCGTGATCGTCGACGGCAAGGACGTGCACGCGCTCAGCGAGCTGGAGCTGCAGACGTTCCGGCTCAAGTTCGGGATGCTGTTCCAGAACAACGCGCTGTTCGACTACATGACCGTGGGGGAGAACATCGCGTTCCCGCTGCGCCGGCTCTACGACCTGAGCGAGGAGGAGATCGAGGAGCGCGTCGCGGAGCGGCTCCGGGTGGTGTCGCTCGCCGGGTTCGAGGACCGGACGCCGGCGGGGCTGTCGGGCGGCCAGAAGAAGCGCGTCGGCGTGGCCCGGGCGACGATCGCGCGGGGCGAGATCGTCCTCTACGACGAGCCGGCGGCGGGGCTGGATCCGGTGACGTCGCAGCGGATCTTCGATCTCCTGCGCGCGGAGCAGCGGGCGATGAACGCGACCGTGGTGATGGTCTCGAGCGACCTCGATCGGCTGCTCACGGTCACGGACCGGGTGGGGATGCTGTACCGCGGGAGGCTCATCTTCGACGGCACCACCGAGGAGGCGAAGGCGAGCGACGATCCGCGCGTGCGGCAGTTCGTCCACGGGCTGACCGAGGGGCCGCTCTAGAGCGGCAGTCACCCGCTTCGGAGACGGGCCCACCTCGACGTTTTCGGTGCTCGGCGTACTGGAGTACGCCTGCGCGCCGAAAACGCCGATCTGGGCCCGTCTCCTGTGCGGGTGACCGCCGCTCTGCGATCGTTCGGTCGTTCGGTGTACCAGGGGCGGTCGCGAACCGCTTTAGAGGTGTCTCTTGGCCATTCGCTCATGATCGTCTGAACGAGGCTTCAGATGAGGTCTGCCAGCGTGGCCCTTACGATGATTGAAAGGGATCATCGACGCTGGTTGGAGACGGATAAACGGGGGCGGGGTTTGACGCCGCGCTTCGCACGTCGCGCGTCCGGGGCTTCACCCCCCTTCACGCGGCGAGCCGCTCTCCGCCGGGGCGACGGGGCCTTCGCCGGTGAAGTGGAACCACTGCGTGGGGTGGGCCCGGACGAAGCGCTCCATCGCGGCCATCATCTCGGCCGCCGCGCGGTCCCGCTCCTCCTCGGTCGGACGGCGGGGGAGCCAGATCGGCGGCGCCACGACCGCCTCGTACTCGAGGAAGCCCAGGCGGTGCGTGAACACCGGCAGGATCGGCGCGCCGCTCAGCGCGGCCAGCGCGATCGGCCCCTCGGGCGCGCGCCAGCGGGCGCCGAGGAAGGTGACCTCCCGGCTGCGCATCCCGGGCGGCACGCGATCGAGCTGCATCGCGACGACGCCGCCGCGCTGCAGGTGCTTGAGCAGCGGCAACGCGTCCAGCGGCCCGTCGCCGATGTGCACCACCTGGACGCCATCGCGCTGCCGCGCCGCGTCCTGGATGGCGCGCGCCTCGGCGTCCCGTTCGCGCTGCATCGCCAGCATGACCCCCCCAGGGTGCACTACCCCCAGGATCTGGCCGGCGATGTCCCAGCCACCCGTGTGCGCCGTGACGATGAGGACCCCCCGGCCAGCCGCGGCACACGCGTGGTAATGCTCGACCCCCCGGGAACGCCGCTCGACCGTGTAACCGCGGCCGCTCGCGAGCAGCAGCGCCTCGGTGATGCAGCTGCCGTAGGTGGCGAACACCGCGGCGCTGTCGAGCACGTCGGCGACGCGCGACCTCGGCCCGCGCACCCGGCGCAGGTTCTCCTCGACGCGGCGGCGCAGCTCGGGGAGCGCGGCCGCGAAGAGCACCCCGAAGACCGGAGGGCTGTGGCGCACCCAGGGCTCCGGCCCGCGCGTGACGCCCGCGGTGAGGGCGCGACGCCAGAAGGCCGAGTCAGGTCGTAAACGGGAGAGGAGCGCGCCGCGTAGGCCAGGCATGAGGCAGCCTATCTAGCGCAAACATAACGGGCGAGGGAGAGGCATCGACCCAAAGCCGCACCGCCATGAATCGACCGGAGCAGCCCGCGCCGCGGCCGACGGGGCCGCCCGGGGGTCGCGCGACGCCGCGCTCCCGGACGAGGAGGAGAGCGCGGGTGCGCCCAGGCCCGATCCGCCGACGTTCCAGGCGACATCGGCCGCCGCGCCCGATTGACCACCTCGCTCGTCCAAGGCGATTGCGCGAGGAGCCGCGCGCGGTTTTCAGAAATGAAATCGCGCCCTCCAGGGGGTTCCTTACGTAGAAAACAGGTTCATGGAGCACAAAGCATTCTGTTACAAGGCCCTTTGGCAAGGGGGGATTCGACATGAATATCCTGCTCGTCGATGACCAGAACGTCGTTCGGGAGGCGCTCGCGCACGCGCTCGCATCGCAGCCAGGGGTGAGCGAGGTCGTTCAAGCCGGAAGCGGGCAGGAGGCGCTCCGGGCGCAGCAGAGCCGCCGCTGTCAGGTGGCGATCGTCGAGCTCGGCCTCGCGGACCGCAGCGGCGTCGAGCTCATCCGGGAGCTCAAGAACATCGCGGAGCTCCGCGTCATCGTGCTCTCGATGCACCGGGACGAGTTCCGGGTGGCCGAGGCCATGCGGGCCGGCGCGGACGGGTACCTGTCCAAGCAGAGCCGGCTCGCCGATCTCACGGAGGCGCTGCGCACCGTGGCCCGAGGGCGCACGGTGGTGTCGCCCGACGTGAGCGCGGCGATGGTGCGCGCGCTCCAGCGCCGCGACGCCGCCGCCCAGGGAGACATGGTGGCCGCGCTGAGCGACCGCGAGCGGCAGGTGCTCCGCCTGCTCGCGATGGGCCGCTCGGCCAAGGAGGTCGCCGCGCAGCTCTCGATCAGCGTGAAGACGGTCGAGACCCACCGGGCGCGCCTCTGCGCGAAGGTGGCGACGCACAGCGTGGCCGACCTGACCCGCCTCGCGGTGCGATCGGGCCTCGTCGAGGCGTAGCCCCCACCGAGGGCGAGCGCCCGGCGAGCGCCGGACGCTCGCTCGCGCCCACGCGACGCGCCGCGGCGGCCACCTGGGCCGCGGCTACGCCGCCGCGGTGGCGGCCCGCGGAGCGGCCCTGAGCGCCGGCAGCGTCTTTCCGATCAGCGCCGAGCCGATGGCGAACCCCGAGAGCGTGAGCCGCATGCGGAGCACGTCGACCATGCCCTGGCGATGGAGGACCGTCAGCGTACCGCGGATATCCCTGCGCCGAACGCGCAGCTTCTCGACCAGCGTCTCGAGGGTCTCAACGCGTCCTTCGCGCTGGGCAACGGCAAGCGCCTGCAGGAGAGTTGCGGCTAAAATTTTCTTGTCCATGAGAGCACCCTAAGAAGCGTCCCCATGGAGTGCCCAATTTTCGGTGACGATTTTTGATGCTGAAATGTCGCTCGCCCGTTGGAGGACGGGCGCTCCGTACTCTGCTCATCCTGCGCCCGATACCCACGTACGTGCCCTCCGGGAACGCCAGGCCACGATGTGTTCAGGCGGCCGCCATCGCAGGCGCGCCTCGCAGGAAAGATGCTCTCGGCGCGCGCGGACGGTCGCCCTCGCCGCGCGGTGGGCCGGCGAGCCGCGGTGGCGGCGGGCCGCCGCGGCGCCGCGGAGGACGGTTACAGCTTGCCCCGCGTGTAGGCCCGCTGGAGCGTCAGCTTGGGGGGACCGGACGAGAGCTCGAACGCCTCCGGACGGCCGTCCGGCGCGAGGCTGCCCACGAGGCGCATGGGGCCGAGCGAGACCGTCACTGCGCCCGACGCGTCGCGGGCGTACTGGACGTCGACGGGCTTGGTCGGATCGACGGAGGGCGCATACTCCTGCTGCTTGAAGTCGAACGAGCCCTTCTTCTTAAGGAGCCGGGAGAGCTCGGAGGCGGTGGCGACCGGCGAGGCGAGCCACGCCTTTGCCGAGGGGGTGAACGTCCCCTGGACCTTCTTGCCCTCGACCTCTCCCGAGTACTCGTATTGATAGTTCGTCTTCTGCGACAGCTCGATCCGGTGGTTCACCTGGCCCGCCGACGATTCGACCCAGACGCCGCCCTTGATCCGGCCCTGGGCGTCGATGAGCACGTTCGAGGCGTCGTCCTCGATCTGCAGGGACTTCGGGTCTCGCGGCAGGAGGGTGGCCGAGCGCGAGAGCCATCGGCGCTGGCCGCCCTCGTCCTTGAACAGATCGCTGGTCTCGAAGCCGATAGGGGCCTTGTCGATGCGCAGGATCAACGTGTCCGTGTACTCGGACTTCGGCGCAGCGCTCTTCGAGTCGAAGGAGTCGAAGATCCCCTTGGCGAGCCGCTCGAACGTGCGGACATACCCGACCTCGTCGTGCAGGCAGGCGATGGGGTGCGCCCTGTCCGCGTGCAGCGCGATCTTGAGCAGGCCGGCCGCCTTCCCGGCGGCGGTGGGGGCGAGATAGAGGGCCTGCACGAACACCGCGGGGCTCTCCCGGTGCACGCTGACCTCCCAGGGCACGACGCGGGAGACCTCCACCTTGGCGGGATCGAGGAGCTCGATGAAGTTCCTGATCACCTCTCCCGAGTCGAGCATCGTGTTGTAGACGAAGCACTCGACGGCGCTGTCCGTGCCGAGGGGGATGGTGATGGCGACGAGCTTCTCCTTCGGCTCGATCTTCGGCTCCCCTGCCCCGAACACGCGCGCCGACCAGTCCGCGGCGCGGATCTCGCGGGCAGGGAGATCGCCGGCCTCGCGGGCGAGCGCCTTCTCGAGATCGAAAGGCTCCCGCGCCGCGGGCTCGGGGCTCGGCGCAGGCGCCTCCGCGGGCGCCGCGCCGGTGGACCCGCCGCACCCGGCGAGGAGCGAGAGGGGCAGCGCGAGGAGCCCCGCGCCGCGCGCAGCGCCCAGAGCACGGCCGCGCGCGCGGCGGGGCGAGGATGTCGTCGTCGGTGAGATGAGCCGGCCGTCGTCGAGCCGAGCCCCCGGGATCGGAAGCGCCATCGTGAGGATCTCCTGCACGCCACCCCGGCTGCCCGCGACGACCCTCCGCGGGCCGCAGGCGCCGAAATGATGATGCAGCGCAACAAAAACGGCAGCGGCCCCGCGATGTCAAGACGCGACGCACCAGCGCCGCCTCCCTCTCCCACGACACACAGGTGTCAAGGACCTTCGTGGCCGAGCGAAGCAGAACCACATCGATGAAAATAAACAGTATCACAAGAACCATTCAACGGAAGCGCGCGCGCCGGTGAGGCACTCGAACCCGCTGGATTTCGCGTTCTTATCGCCGCGTGCTCGGGAGATGCCCTAAGCGGGCACGGCGCTCCCTGGAGATCTCGTGTCGGCGATAGGTCCTCTCGCCGGCTCGTGCCGATGAGCCGAGACAGACCATCGGAGAATTGCAATGAGAAAATCAGAATGCGCGATGCGTCATTCCGAGGGGCGCGGCGGCTGAGCCCGCGCCAGTTGGGGCGCCTACGCACGCCCGCACGCACAGTGAGGCAGTTTGCCGCATCGCCCGTCGGTGGATGCGCGTCTTGCCCGGGTGGTCACCGGTTGTCCGGCCTCGACGCATCGTCGGTTTCGTCCGAGCGCTCGCGCATGGCACCCGCGTTGCAGCAACGTCCAGCGTTGCCGGCAACGCCGGTGGGATGTGGCTACGCAGCAGGTAGTCACGGTCGTCGAGTGACGTTCACGTTGCAATCAATGCGAGGAGTGATCATGGGACAGAGCACCGAGACCAAGCGTGGCTTCGCGGCGATGAACGCGGAGCAACAGCGCCTGATCGCGAGCCAGGGCGGCAAGGCGGCGCATGAGAAGGGCACCGCGCACGAGTTCACGTCCGAGGAGGCGCGCGCAGCGGGCCGCAAGGGCGGCGAGGCCGTCAGCCAGAACCGCGAGCACATGGCCGAGATCGGGCGCAAGGGCGCCGAGGCGCGCAGCCAGGGGAACGGGAACCGGAGGAACCGCGCCTCGAGCCAGCAGATGAAGGCCGACGAGCAGCCGCAGCAGGGCTGAGCCGTCCCAGCGCGCCGCTCGAGATCCCTCCAGCGCCGCAAGGACCACGAAGAGCCGCCGAGGAACCACGAAGGGTCCGTCCCTTCCCGGTTGCTCGGCGGTCCTTTTTGGCAGTCACGCCCGGCGGACAGCGCGCGCGCCGCGCGGCGCGCGCGGTCGACGCGACCGTCACTCCGGGCCGTCGTCGATCCCGGCGCCGTCATCGAACATCGCAGGGTCGTCGTCGTCGAGGTCGAGGTCGCCGTCGTCCAGCGCGCCGCCGTCGGCCGCGTGCGCGCCGGCCTCGGCCGCGCTGGCGGGCGCCATCCGCCATCCGCCGGCCTGAGGCCCGGCCGGCCACGAGCGCAGCCCGGGCGGCGGCTTGAAGCCGTCGACCTCGTCCTCGGGGGAATCGCGCCCCGCCGCCGCGGCGCGGCGGGCCCAGTCGGGCGCGTTCGCGGGCGCCTGCCGCGGGCGCCACGGCCCTCGCTCGGCCGTGGGCGCGCGCTTGAGGTAGCCGTGCGACCCGGAGGTGAAGCCCGCCTCGGCCAGCGCGCGCGCCAGCGGGGAGCTGTGCGCCGGCTCGCCGTCGATCGTGGCCACGAGCACCGCGCGCCGCCGCCCCTCGGCGACGAGCCCCGCGAGCGCCGACGCGATGGCGTGGATCGCCGCGCCGCGCTCCGGCTCGGCCTCGGGCAGGAACGTGGTGAGGCTCCGCTCGGTGCGGCCCATCCACGCGAGGAGCCGGCCGTCGTGGAGGATCACGAGGGCGCCGGCGGCCCGCTGCGGGCGGACCGGGCCGCGGACCGCGCCCTCGGGCGCGCCGCCTTCGCGCGCGGCGAGCTCGGGCCAGCGGACGGCGGCGCCCCAGGGGCTCGCCGGATCCGTGGCCGCGAGGACGAGCGTGCGCGGATCGTCGGACGGCTCGCGGCAGGCCCGGAGCCGATCGTCGGCCCCGGGCACCGCGAACTGCGCGGCGCCCAGCCCGGCGATGAAGTAGCCGCGCCGCGCCTGACCGGCCTCCTCCATCGCGCGGAGCACGTCGTACACGGCCGAGAAGCCGCCCGCGAGCCCCTCGACCGCCGCCGCCTCGCGCGTGAGCACGCCGTGGCGCTCGAGCAGCGCGCGGGCGAGCGCCGCGCGGCGCTCGGTCTCGCCGGGTACGCCGGGCGGGCCCGCCGGCGCGCCGGAGGCGCCGGCTGGCGCGCCGGAGCCAGCGGGAGCGCCGGGGAACGACAGCAGCGACCAGCGGCCTTCGCTGCCCGGAGGGCCGATGCGGCGCGCCCGCAGGCCCGAGAGGCCTCGGCCCGGCGCGGGGCGATCGCGGTCGCGGCGCCGGCCGCTCGAGCGCGACTCGCGGCCGAGGGCGCGCAGCGGGGCGAGCGTGTCGTTCGTGACCTCGCCGGCCCACACGAGATCCCAGAGCGCCGCGAGCAGATCGGCGCCGAAGGCGCCCGTCTCGCGCGAGAGATCGGAGAAGAAGAGCGCGCCGCGGCGCGCGAGCGCGGCGCGGATGCCCTCGGCCAGCGGCCCCTCGGCGCGGCCGGGCGGCGGGGCGAGGTACGGATAGGCCTCGGCGAGGTAGAGCGCGACGCGGCCGTCGCCGTCGCCGACCGGCTCGACGCCGCGCCAGAGCACCTCGCCGGCCGCGCAGAGCGCGTCGAGATCGCCCGGGCGGTAGCCCTCGACGCGGGCGGGCAGGATCTCGGCCTCGAGGGCGGAGGCCGAGATCGGCGCGCCCTGGAGCTGCTCGAGCGCCGCGAGCAGGCCGTCGAGGCCCCGGCGGCGGCGGTGCAGGCCGTGCCAGTCGGCGAGGAAGCGCGCGTAGGCCTCGGGCGGGACGGGCTCGACCTCGGCGCGCAGCCGCGCGAGCGAGCGGCGCTTCAGCGACCGCAGCACCTCGGCGTCGCAGAACTCCCGGCCGCGGCCGCCGGGGAGGAACTCGCCCTCGACCACGCGGCCCCGGTCCGCGAGCCGCGCGAGCGCGGCCAGGACGGGCGCGGGCCCGAGGCCGAAGCGCCGGGCGACGTCGTCCGCGCGGAAGGGGCCGTGCGTGCGCGCGTAGCGGGCGACGAGCTCGCCGAGCGGGTCGGCGGCCGGCTCGAGGAACGCGATCGGGAGGCCGGGCGGCGGCACCACGCCGAGCGCGTCGCGCAGCCGGCCTGCGTCCTCGGCGGCGGCGATGCGGCGCTCGCCGCCGAGCTGGACCTCGACGGCGCGGCGGTCGCGGAGGAGCTCGTCGATCCAGGCGGCGGCGCGCTCGCCGGCGGCCTCGGGCGGGACGTCGGCGCCCGCCGCGCGCCGGGCGATCTCGTCGCGCGTGAGGTCGCCGAGCGAGAGCAGGAGATCGTGCACCTGGTCCTCGTGCTTGAGCGGCGCGCGGCCGTCGAGGCGCTGGAGCGACGCCTCGAGGGCCAGCACGGCGTCCGCGTCGAACAGCTCGCGCAGCTCGGCCTCGCCGAGCAGCTCGCGCAGGCGGGCGTGGTCGATGGCGAGCACCTGCGCCCGCCGCTCGGCGAGCGGCAGGTCGCCCTCGTAGATGAAGTTGCCGGCGTAGGCGAAGAGCAGCGTGGCCGCGAACGGCGAGGGCGCGCGGACGTCGACCGTGACGACGCGGACCTTGCGCGCGGCGATCTGGCGCAGGAGGTCCTCGAGCGCGGTGAGGTCGAAGACGTCGCGCAGGCACTCCCGGTAGGTCTCGAGCAGGATCGGGAACGAGCCGTAGCGCGACGCGACGGCGAGCAGGTCCGCGGCGCGCTTGCGCTGGGCCCAGAGCGGCGAGCGCTTGCCGGGGAACTTGCGCGGCAGGAGCAGCGCCCTGCCGGCGCACTCGCGGAAGCGCGAGGCGAAGAGGGCGGTGTCGCCGAGGCCGCGGACGAGCAGGTCCTCGACCTCGTCGGCCTGCGGCAGGAGCTGCTTCGCGTCGGGGGGCGACTCGGACTCGGGCAGCCGGAGGACGACGCCGTCGTCGGTCCACACGGTGTCGACGGCGAGGCCGAGCTCGAGGCGGCATTTCTCGGCGATGCAGGTCGAGAGCGGGGCGTGCACGCGGCCGCCGAACGGCGAGAGGAGGCAGATGCGGTAGTCGCCGACCTCGTCGACGAACCGCTCCAGGACGATGGCGCGGTCGCTCGGGACCTCGCCCGTGGCCGCGGCCTGGTCGCGCACGTACCGGACGAGGTTCCGCGCGGCGCGCTCGTCGAGGCCGTGCTCGCCCTCGAGCGCGCGCTCGGCGTCGCCGTCGGGCAGCGAGGCGAGGCGGCGCGCGAGGGCGCCGATGGAGGCGCCGAGCTCCGCGTTGCGCCCGGCCTGGTCGCCGCGCCAGAACGGCATCTTGCCCGGCTCGCCCGGCGCGGGGACGACGAGGACGCGGTCGTGGGTGATGTCGGTGATGCGCCACGAGGAGGCGCCGAGGAGGAAGACCTCGCCCTCGCGGGCCTCGAAGACCATCTCCTCGTCGAGCTCGCCGACGCGCCGGCCAGGCCGCGCCGCGTCGCCGCCGGCGTCGAGGAAGACGCCGTAGAGGCCGCGGTCCGGGATGGTGCCGGCGTTGACGACGGCGAGGCGCTTCGCGTCCTTGCGGGCGCGCACGGCGCCGCCCACGCGATCCCAGACGATGCGGGGCCGGAGCTCGGCGAACTCGTCGGACGGGTAGCGGCCGGAGAGCATGTCGAGCACGCCCTCGAAGCTGGCGCGGGGCAGGTCGGCGAAGGGCGCGGCCTTGCGCACGAGCGAGAAGAGCGCGTCGACGTGGAGGGTGTCCATCGAGGCGATGGCGACGATCTGCTGGGCGAGGACGTCGAGCGGGTTCCTCGGGTAGAGGGTCGCCTCGACCTTGCCCTCGCGCATGCGGGACGCGGCCGCGGCGCACGCGAGCAGGTCGCCGCGGTGCTTGGGGAAGACGACGCCGCGCGACGTGCCGCCGACCTCGTGCCCGGCGCGGCCGACGCGCTGGAGACCGGCGGCGACCGAGGGCGGCGCCTCGAGCTGGATGACGAGGTCGACGGCGCCGAGGTCGAGGCCGAGCTCGAGCGACGAGGTCGCGACGATGCACGGCAGGAGGCCGGCCTTGAGCCGCTCCTCGATCTGCTGGCGCTGCTCGCGGGCGATCGATCCGTGGTGGGCGAGCGCGATCTCGGCGCCCGCGGTGTCGTTGAGGGCCGCGGCGAGGCGCTCGGCGAGGCGCCGGCTGTTCACGAAGATCATCGTGGTGCGGTGGGCGCGGACGAGCTCGACGAGGCGCGGGTGGATGCTCGGCCAGATCGAGCGCTGCGCCGGCTCGGCCGGGCCGGTGAGCGGGCCCTCGCCGGCGCGGGCGGCCTCGGCGAGCTTGGTCATGTCCTCGACGGGCACCTCGATGCGGAGCTCCAGCGCCTTGGGGGCGCTCGCGTCGACGATGGTCACCGGCCGCGGCGCGAAGCGCGCGCCCGCGCCTGCGCCGTCGATCTCGCCGCCGCCGAGGAGCCGCGCGACCTCGTCGAGCGGCCGCTGGGTGGCGGACAGCCCGATGCGCTGCATCGGCCGGGGCGCCGATCGGAGCGCCTCGAGGCGCTCGAGGGACAGGGCCAGGTGCGCGCCGCGCTTGGTCGCGACGAGCGCGTGGATCTCGTCGATGATGACGGTCTCGACGGCGCGCAGCCGGTCGCGCGCGTTGGCGGTGAGGAGGAGGTAGAGCGACTCCGGGGTGGTGATGAGGATGTCCGGCGGCTTCTTGGCGAGCCGGGCGCGGTCTTCCGGCGCGGTGTCGCCGGAGCGCACGCCGACCTGGGGGACCCGGTACGGCAGGCCGAGGCGCTCGGCCGCGGCGGCGATGCCGGCGAGCGGCGCGCGCAGGTTGCGCTCGACGTCGATGGCGAGCGCCTTGAGGGGCGAGACGTAGAGGACGCGGCAGCGCTCGGCGGCCTCCGGCTCGGGCGAGGCCATGAGCCGGTCGATGGCGGCGAGGAAGGCGGCGAGCGTCTTGCCGGAGCCGGTCGGGGCGAGCAGCAGGGTGGAGGCGCCGTCGAGGATGGGAGGGAAGCCCAGGGCCTGCGCGGGGGTGGGCGCGGAGAACGCTCCGCGGAACCACGCCTGGGTGGCGGGGTGGAAGCGGGCGAGCGGATCGGTCGTGGAGGAGCGTTTCTTGGCCATCGGCGGCGTTGCGCGGCGCGTGAAGCCAGCTGGCAGCTGGGCGCGGCGCATCGTCGCGCCTGCTTCATGCGGCCCTTGTTGAGCGGGCGGCTACGGGCGATGCAAGAGCCATCCCTCACGGGGGGACCTGGCGCAACTGCTCGTTCGGGCCCGGTCAGCGAGGCGGAGCGCCACGGGCGCATTGCCTTGGAGGCGGCGATCCTGCCGGGGAGAGTGGTGGTTCCGAGCGGCACGCGCCGGCGGGTGGGGCCACACGGCGGGGGCGGGCGGGCGCTGGCCATCCGCCAAGACCGAGGCGTGGGAGCTTACGCTGAGAACACCACCCGGCATGTCTCCCGTCGGGCCATGCCCTCGGAGACGTCACGTCGCGCGCCACACAAGGCGCGCCTGAGACCTCGAGCCCCCCGGAACCTTATGGCACCTCGGTCGGTGCTCAGCGCGCCCGCCCGCCCCCGCCGTGTGGCCCCACCCGCCGGCGCTCAGCGAATGGAGTTGGGGGTGGGGTGCAGACGACCCCCGGGGCCGTTTCGATGGACACCGGGGCCCGTGGACGGCGTCCGACGAGCGGTGCGGGGGGACGGGCGGCGCAGAGGACGGGCGGCGTCTGGGCCGGATTTCAAAGCACAAAAAAAAAGAACCTGCGCACGGTTCGCACCATGCGCAGGTTCGAAGAAACCCCGGCGGCGTCCTACTCTCCCACCAGGTTGCCCTGGCAGTACCATCGGCTCCAAGAAGCTTAACTTCCGAGTTCGGTATGGGATCGGGTGTGACCTTCTCGATATCACCACCGGAAACTTGTGGCGCGCCCTCCCCGCGGGAGGACGCTCGGCGGAGCCCGCGCTTCGCGGAGCTCCAATCCGTGCCAATCTTGACGCGCGGCTCGCAGCCCGAAATCCGGGCGCGGCGCGCTCGCTGCTTGCCCCGGGTCCAGCTCGCGCTGTAGACCCGCGGCAGAAAAGGCCTGCGTGCGACAAAGCCAGCACGCAGGCTCAAAAAAAAAATCCCGGCGGCGTCCTACTCTCCCACCAGGTTGCCCTGGCAGTACCATCGGCTCCAAGAAGCTTAACTTCCGAGTTCGGTATGGGATCGGGTGTGACCTTCTCGATATCACCACCGGAAACTTGTGGGTGCGTCCAATCGGAACCCCGCGGAGCCCGCTATCGCGGCGCTCTACGCAGGGCCAGCTGTGTCACGCTGCTCGTCACCCGAACTCCGGGCGCGACGCTTCGATGTTTGCCTTAGAAGTATGGTCAAGCCGCACGACCTATTAGTACCGGTTAGCTCCGCCGATTGCTCGGCTTCCACACCCGGCCTATCAACCTCGTGGTCTACGAGGGGTCTTTAGGGGCCTTGCGGCCCGGGACACCTAGTCTTGAGGCCGGCTTCCCGCTTAGATGCTTTCAGCGGTTATCCGTTCCGTACATGGCTACCCGGCTATGCCCTTGGCAGGACAACCGGAACACCAGAGGTACGTCCACCCAGGTCCTCTCGTACTATGGGCAGCTCCTCTCAAGTGTCCTACGCCCACGGCAGATAGGGACCAAACTGTCTCACGACGTTTTAAACCCAGCTCGCGTACCGCTTTAATCGGCGAACAGCCGAACCCTTGGGACCTGCTCCAGCCCCAGGATGCGATGGGCCGACATCGAGGTGCCAAACCGCGCCGCCGATATGAACTCTCAGGCGCGATCAGCCTGTTATCCCCAGAGTACCTTTTATCCGATGAGCGATGGCCCTTCCATACAGAACCACCGGATCACTAACGCCTGCTTTCGCACCTGTTCGACCTGTCGGTCTCACAGTTAAGCTCCCTTGTGCGTTTGCACTCTACGCCTGGTTTCCAATCAGGCTGAGGGAACCTTCGCACGCCTCCGTTACTTTTTAGGAGGCGACCGCCCCAGTCAAACTGCCCACCAGGCAGTGTCCCCGACCCAGTTCATGGGCCCAGGTTAGATTT
>NZ_CP150337.1:11745000-14275612 GCF_051474135.1 Sorangium sp. So ce385
CGGCTTCCGTCCGGAGAACGGGGCGGTATATGCTACCACTTCCGTCCTTCGTCAACCCGTCATCGAAGTTTCTTTGAAGCGTCGCTTCGCTGAAACTCCCCGCCTGGCAGAGATCGCCGGTAACGGGGTGACGGACGGCCCCGGTCGCTCAGCCCGCATGACGAGCCGCTCTCCCGGAGCTTTCCCGTCGGGCCGCCGCCGAAGCAGCGCGTCCCGAACAGGGCGCGCTTTCTACGTCCCCTCGCCGAGATGCGCAAGCACTTTTTTCGAGAGGGCGACCGGCTTCGTTGGCAGGGCTCTTCGAAGGCCTCGTCCGGCGGCGGTTTCGGCGCGCTTTCGACGAGCTGGGCGGCGCGCTTTCGACGAGCTGGGCGACGCGTTGGGCGCGCGCACCGCGCGCAGGGATCGTCGCGGCGGCCGGAGCGCCGCGACGAGCAGCCGCGCCCGCCCGCCGTCAGTCCAGGAACTGCACGCCGGTCGCCTCGAGCTCGATCTTCGCGACCCGTCCCGTCTGCTTCTCCGCCTCGCCCCGGCAGTTGTCCTTGGCGCCGCACGCGGCGCCCTCCTCGGCCTCGCCGGTGACCATCGTGCCCTGGACGACCGCCCGGTGGCCGGAGGCGTCCTTCGGAACGAAGAAGCTGTGCCCCGCCATCTTGATGTGCGCGCTGCCGGACTCGTCGGCGATCTCCATCCAGCAGCCCATCGATTTGCACACGGCGGAGACGACGCCCTCGGTCCGCACCGTCTTGCCGCTGAACTTGGCCGGATCCTCGAGCAGCGCCGGCAGGGGCGTGGTCGAGGTCTCCGTGATGGGCGCGCCGAACTGCTTCTTCTGGAGCGGCGAGATCCCCGACGCCGACGCCTGCATCGGCGAGGCGCCCTCGGCGGCAGGCGCGGGCGCAGCCGCGGGAGCCGGCTCGCTGTCGGGCTTGCGCTCGGCGGAACAGCCGAGCTGCGCGAGGACCAGGACTGACAGGGAGACGAGGAGCTTTGCACGCATGAACGCGAGTTTGCCCGACCCGGCGGGCCCCTGCCACCCGCCCGAGGGCGAGCGCCGCCGGGGGCGCCGGCGCGCGGCGGCCCCGCGGGAGCGGGCCGCGGGGCGCGCGGCTCCGCGGCATCGAGCCGCGGGGCGCGCGGCTCCGCAGCTCGGGGACCGGCCGCCGCCAAAGCCTGCTACAAGGGCGGGCATGCGAACCGCTCGCGCCCTCGTGCAACGAGGCATGGCGGCGGGCGCGGTCGCGCTCGCCTGCGCCGCGACCGCGCGCGCCGAGGAGCCGGAGACCGCCGGGCCCGCCCAGGACGCCGGCGCCGAGGAGCCCGCGAAGCCGCCGCGGCCGCCGCTGCCGCCCGCGCCCCCGCCGCCGCGCCTGCCGTGGGGCCGGCACGTCGAGATCGGGGCGGACGCGGCCCTCGTCAGCTGGCTCGGGACGCGCGACGACGCCGGCCGCCTGTCGCGCGTCCGCCTGGAGCCCGCGATCGGGCTCGGGATCCACGCGCGCTGGGAGATCGTCGAGCACCTGCGCTTCTCCGCCTTCGTCGTGCTCGCCCGGCACGAGCTCGCCATGCAGCAAGGCGCGCTCGGGCAGCCCGGCGCGATCACGGCAGAGCCGCGCGAGGACGGCGCGCCCGCGGCGAGCGCCCTCGCGCTCGGCGCGCGCCTCGCGCCGACGCTGCCGCTCGGCGAGCGCGCCCGCTCGTGGATCTCGGTCGGCGTCGGCTACGACAGGTTCGACTTCGATCGCATGCGGGTCTCCGATCCCGGGGGCGAGTTCACGATCCGCGAGCGCGGCGGCTCCTACGTCGCCATCCCGCTGGGGCTCGGGGTGTCGTTCGACCTCATCCGCAACTGGCTCACGATCGAGCTGGAGAGCTCGGGGGCCTTCCTCCTCGGCCGGGGCGGCGACGCCACGCGCGAGGCCCAGGCCATCGACGGCCTGGGGCGGCGGCGCACCATCGGCGGGCTGCCGCAGGCGCGGGGCTCGTTCATCCATACCCTCGGCCTCTCCCTGGTGCTGTGATCGCCGCGGTGAGCGAGCGCGCGAGGCGCCTCCTGCTCACCGCCGCGCTCTCCCTCGCGGCGTGCGGCGATCCGGCCCCGGGGCGCCCGCCGGCGCCGCCGCGAGCGCCCGCGGCGCCGGCGGCGCGCTCGCCTGCGCCGGCGCCGCGCTCGCAGCGCGACGGCGTCGGGACGGCGCGCGCCGCGAGCGCGGAAGGCCAGAGCGACGACCCGGCGGCGGCCAGGGCGGGCGACGACGCCGCGCAGCCCCGGGAGCAGGCGTTCCCGACCACGTGCGCGGTCGACGCGGACTGCGGCTACGACCCCGCGAGCGAGCGCTGCGGCGCCGATCCCCGGCTGAACCGGCAGCCGCCCGTCACGGACCAGGGGATCGTCTGCTACTGCGACGCCGGCGCGTGCGCGCTGCTCCGCGTGCTGCCCGTGCCGTGCGAGGGGGACCACGACTGCGCCGTGGCCCACGAGCCGCGCCCGCACCCGGTCCGCGCGACGCGGGAGCGGCCCCACGAGAAGGGGCGCCCCTGCCGCGATCTCACGATGTCGACGGCGTGCGAGCGGACCAACATCTGCACCCTGCACCGCCACGCGTGCCCGAGGCGGTGAGGCGCGCGGCGGGCTCAGCTGAGGGCCAGCATGCGATCGATCGGGATGCGCGCGCGCTCGCGCAGCTCGGGCGCCATCTCGAGGCGCGGGGCGAGGTCGCGCAGCGCGAGATAGACCTTCTCGAGCGTATTGAGCCGCATGAAGGGGCACTCGTTGCAGGCGCAGTTGCCCTCGGGCGGCCCCTCGATGAACTCCTTCTGCGGCGACGCCTTGCGCATCTGGTGCACGATGCCGCTCTCGGTCGCGACGATGTACTTCGCCGCATCGTCCGCGACCGTGTACTTGAGCAGCGCGGTCGTCGATCCGATGTAGTCGGCCATCCGGAGGATCGGCTCCTCGCACTCCGGGTGCGCGATGAGCTTCGCGTCCGGGTGGCGCTCGCGCAGCGCGATGATCTTGCGCAGGCTGAACGTCTCGTGCACGACGCAGCTGCCCTGCCACAGGCGCATCGGGCGGCCCGTCCGCTCGATGAGCCAGCGCCCGAGGTTCTTGTCGGGCGCGAAGAGGATCTCCTGCCCCTCGGGGATCGCGCGGACGATCTTCTCGGCGTTCGACGACGTGCAGATGTAGTCGCTCTCCGCCTTCACCTCGGCGGAGCAGTTGATGTACGAGATCGCGACCGCGCCGGGGTACCGGGCGCGCCAGGCGCGGAAGCGGTCGACGGGGCAGCCGTCGGCGAGCGAGCAGCCGGCCTGCAGGTCGGGCACCACGACGATGCGCTCGGGGTTCAGGATCTTCGCCGTCTCGGCCATGAAGTGCACGCCGGCGAACAGGATGACGTCCGCGGTGGTCTTCTTCGCCTGCTGGGCGAGCTGGAGCGAGTCGCCGAGGAAATCTGCGAGGTCCTGGATCTCGCCGTCCTGGTAGTAGTGGGCCAGGAGGACGGCGTTCCTCTCCCGCTTCAGGCGGCTGATCTCGTCGTGGAGATCCAGGCGCGGGTCGATGGAGGCAGGCTGGGGCGCGGCGCTCGTCATGGGGTCCTAAGGTAGGCACCGCGCGCCGCCCTGACCAGGGCCCCCGGCCCGGACCGCGCCCGCAGGCGCGCTCGCGGGCGCGCGGGCGCCGAGAGCCCACCGCGGCCAGCGTTGACAACGGCCGGCGCGGGCTCACGATCCGGACGCCGCGGGTGAGCCTGGGGGGAGGCGCTCTCGTCGTGGGCGGCCCGCCATGTCCTTCCTGATCCCCCTCGCCCTGCTCGCCGTCGTCGTGCCGCTCGCCGTGGCCCTCCTCCGCGCGAACGAGCTATTTTACGTGCGCGTCGAGGGGCGCAACGTCCGGCTGCTCCGGGGCCGGCTGCCCCAGCGCCTGCTCGACGACATCACGGACGTCCTCCGCGCGGCGCCGGTCGGACGGGGCGCGGTGCGGGTCGTGGTCGAGGACCGGAAGGCCCGGGTCCACGTGGAGGGGGACATCTCCCCGGAGCAGGCTCAGCAGCTGAGGAACACCGTGTCCCTGTGGCCGGTTCCGAAGATCCGCGCGGCCCCGAGGCGCCGCGTCGGCGCATGACCGCTCCGCGCCGACCAACGCTACCCTAACGAGTCAGTCCGCATGGCCGACGACAAGCCCAGAGACAAACCGCCGACCTCCAAGCTCGGGCGCCTCGCGCGCCTCGCCGGCCTCGCGCCCCGCACCCTCCCGTTCGCCATCGAGGGCGCGAAGCGCGCCCTCGGCGGGCCGCGGACCGAAGAGGAAGAGGCCGAGGCGCGGCGGAAGATGACCCAGGAGGTGAAGAAGACCGCCGAGGCGATGCTGAAGACGCTCGGCGAGATGAAGGGCCTGCCGCTCAAGTTCGGGCAGATGGCGAGCTACATCGACGGGCTCGCGCCGCCGGGGTACGAGGAGAAGTTCCAGGCCACGCTGAAGAAGCTGCTCGACAAGGCGCCGCCCCTGTCGCCCGAGGCCGCGGAGCAGATGGTCATCCAGGAGCTCGGCACGCCGCCCCACGAGGTGTTCGCGGCCTGGGAGCGCGAGCCGTTCGCCGCGGCGAGCATCGGGCAGGTGCACCGGGCGACGACGAAGGCGGGGGAGCGGGTCGCCGTCAAGGTGCAGTACCCGGGCATGGACAGGGCCATCGAGAACGACCTGAAGAGCGTCTCGATGCTCGAGGCGATGATGGCGCCCATCGCCAAGAAGCTGCACGCCCGGCAGACCGTCGACGAGCTCCGCAAGGTCTTCCTGTCCGAGCTCGACTACGCGCGCGAGGCCGAGATGGCGGACCTGTTCCGCCGCATGAACGCCGGGGACGAGGACGTCTACATCCCCCGGATCCACCACAGCCTCACCACGCGGCGGATCATCACGCTCGAGTTCGTCGACGGCATGAGCTACGCCGAGTTCTGCGAGCGCGGCAGCCAGGAGGCGAAGAACCGCGCGGGCCTCTCCATCTGGCGCTTCACCTTCCGCTCGATGCTGCGGTACGGCTGGCTCTACGCCGATCCGCACCCCGGCAACTACCGCTTCTACGAGGACGGCCGGGTCGCGATCCTCGATTTCGGCTGCGTGAAGCAGCTCCCGCCCGACCTCGTGGCGGGCATGAAGCGCTACATGCGCGCCGCGATGGACGCGGACTGGAAGGAGTTCGACCGCGCCTGCGTGGAGGTGCTCGGCTACGATCCGAACGACGAGAGCTGGGATCTCTACCGGAGCTACACGATGGAGCTCATGGTCCCGCTGTGCACGCACGGGACCTGGAAGTGCTCCCCGGAGAAGGCGCGCGAGACCGTGGCCTACCTGACCCGCGGCATCCGGGGGCTCACCTTCAAGGAAGGAGAGAAGATGCCCACCATCCCCCACGTGCCGAAGATGCCGCAGGACTTCACGTTCGTGAATCGGCTGCAGTGGGGGCTCGCGTCCGTGCTGGCGGGGCTCCGGACCGAGGCGGCGTTCCGGCCGACCATCGATCCCTGGGTGCGCGACGGGGTGTACCCGATCCCCGATTGAGCCAGGGCCGGTGGCAGGCTCGTCGGCGCCGGGAAGGCACGGGAAGTGAACCGATGTCGCCCCCGCCGCGGCTCTCACCTTGACCTCGATCCCGCGCGCTGTGACATTCGATCGGGGCATGGACGACGAGCGGGCGGCCTGCGAGAGGCGCGTAGGGACGACCCTGCGGGGCAAATGGACGATCGATCGCCTCCTCGGGATCGGCGGGATGGCCGCCGTCTACGCCGCGACCCACAAGATCGGGCGGCGCGAGGCGATCAAGATCCTCCACCCCGAGGTGGCGCGCTCGAAGGACCTGCGCGCCCGGTTCGAGCGGGAGGCGCAGGCGGTCAATCGCTTTCGGCACCCCGGCGTGGTCGAGATCCGCGACATCGACATGACCGAGGACGGCGCGCCGTTCCTCGTCATGGAGCTCCTCGATGGCGAGTCGCTCGCCGACAGGCTCCAGCGGCTCGGCCACGTCGAGACGGGCGAGATGCTGCGCCTCATGGACGAGCTGCTCGACGTGCTCGGGGCGGCGCACGAGCAGGGGATCATCCACCGCGACATCAAGCTCGACAACCTCTTCGTCGAGCGGACCGGGCGCCTCAAGGTGCTCGATTTCGGCATCGCCCGCATGCGCGACGGCGTGAAGACGGCGATGCGGACCCGGACGGGCGCGACGCTCGGGACCGTGTCGTACATGGCCCCGGAGCAGGTGCGCGGCATCTCGGTCGACCACCGGGCGGACCTCTTCGCCGCGGGCGCGACGATGTTCCGGCTGATCGCGAAGCGGCGCATCCACGAGGCGCGCACGGAGTCCGAGCTGCTCGTGAAGATGGCGACCATGGCGGCGCCGCCGCTCGCGAGCGTCGCGCCGGAGGCGCCGCCGGGGCTGTGCGCGCTCGTGGACAGGGCGCTCGCGTTCGATCGCGACCGGCGCTACCCGGACGCCCGCACGATGCAGGCGGACATGCGGGCGCTCCTGCGCGGAGAGCCGCCGCCGTTCGCGTCGGCGCGGCTCGCGGCGGGGGACTCGCCGTCGGCGGGCGCGCCGCAGCCCTCGCCGATGCTCGCGGCGCCCGCCGCCATGGAGGCGCCGGCCGAGCCGCCGCCGCGGCCGGCGGCCCCCTCGGGCGCGAGGTGGAACGAGATGGGGTCGGCGCCCGCGATCGGGCCGGATCCCGGCCCCGGCGGAGCGACGACCTCGTGGGAGGCCGCCACGGTGGCGGCGCCCGGGGCCCAGGGCGCGAGCGCCATGGATGCCGCCCAGGCGCGCGGCGTCCATCCGAGCCTCGCGCAGATCGGCCCCGGCGCTCCGAACGGGCCGCCGTCGGCCCTGCACAACACCGGAGCAGGCCACGCCGGAATGCACGGCGCGCCGGCGTCGCTCCACGGCGCCAGCGCGCCCCACAGCGCGCCCGCCGCGCTCCACAGCACCGGCGCCTCCTACGGCGCCCCCGCCGCGCTCCACAGCACCGGCGCCTCCTACGGCGCCCCCGCCTCGCTCCACAACACCGGCGCCTCCTACGGCGCCCCCGCCTCGCTCCACAACACCGGCGCCTCCTACGGCGCCCCCGCCTCGCTCCACAACACCGGCGCTTCCTACGGCGCCCCCGCCGCGCCGCACGCCCCGAGCGCCCCGCACGGCGCGCCCGCGTCGCTCCACAACACCGGCGCCTCCTACGGCGCCCCCGCCGCGTCGCACGCCGCCAGCATGCCCCACAGCGCGCCGGCCTCGCTGCACAGCACCGGCGCGTCCTACGGCGCGCCCGCGTCGCAGCACGCCCCGAGCGCCCCCTACGGCGAGCAGCCGGCCGCCGGATGGGCGCCGCGCCGCGCTCCGCCGACGCAGCCGCCGAAGCTCGTGATCCTGCTCGCGATCGGCGGCGTGGCGCTGGTGATCGCGAGCGTGGTCGCGGTGTGGATGGCGCTCCGCGACGAGCCCAAGGGCGACGCGGTCCAGCAGCACGACCTGCTCCCCGCGCAGAGCGCGAGCGTCAAGCCCACCCAGCTCTCCCCCTCCGAGATCGCCGACGAGCCGCCGCGCGCCCTCGAGGCGCCGGAGGAGACGATGCGCCCGGACCCGCCCGGCGCCTCACCGAGCGCGCCGCCGCCCGTCAGCACGATCGTCATCGACTTGAAGAAGAAGCGCCAGACGAAAAAGCCACATCAGGACTGACGTCAACATCGCCGAACATGGAGCTCCATCCCCTGCTGGTCACGAGGACAACCCTGCGCGCTCGATCGATGCTCGTCGGGTCTGCGCTCGTGCTCATGCTCCCTGGCGCGTGCTCGGACCCGGTGCCCTTCAACCCGAGGCCCGACGCCGGCGGCGGCGGCGGCGGCAGCGGCGGTGGCACCGGAGGCGCGCCGCTCTGCAGCGCCGGTGAGGAGCAGGCTTGCTATCCCGGCCCTGCAGACACCGAGGGCGTCGGCGTGTGCGCGGCCGGCGTGCGGAGGTGCCTGCCGGACGGCCAGGGCTTCGGCGACTGCGAGGGCGCCGTGGTCCCGAAGCTCGAGGACTGCAGCACCACCCTGGACGACGACTGCGACGGCGAGACGAACGAGGCCGACGCGGGGTGCGTGTGCACCCCGGGCCAGATCGAGACCTGCTACAGCGGCTCGGACGACACGAAGGGCGTCGGGCTCTGCGCGCCGGGGCTCCAGATGTGCGACATCACGGGGACGTCGTGGCGGCCGTGCGTCGGCGAGGTCACCCCGGCGACCGAGACGTGCGCGGACGACACCGACGAGGACTGCGACGGCTTCGCCTGCAGCGCGCCGCTCTGGTCGGCCCTCTACGGCGACCCGAACATCCAGAGCGCGACCGGCGTCGGCGTCGACGCGGACGGGAACATCTATATCGGCGGCACCTTCTCGGGGACGATCAAGTTCGGCGACGATACGCTGGTGAGCATCGGCACCGCCGACGTGTACGTCGCGAGCTTCGACGCGACCGGAGCCCACCGCTGGAGCGCGAGGTTCGGCGGCAGCGGCGCCGAGACGCTCAACGGGCTCGCGGTGACGCCCGACGGCAAGCTCGTCATCGGCGGGACGTTCTACGGGTCGTTCACGTTCGGCGGCGCGACGCTGAGCAGCGTCAACGCGCTCGACAGCTTCGTGGCCACGCTGGACAGAGACGGCACCCCCGGCTGGGCGCGCCAGATCGGGGACAGCGCGGATCAGACGCTGCGCTCCATCGCGGTGGACACGGCCGGCAACGTCGTGATCGCCGGCTACTTCAGCGGATCGCTGCTCTGCTCGGCGCCGCCCCTCCCGGTCTGCGCCAGCAGCGAGGGCGGCACCGACATCTTCGTGCGGAAGTACGATCCGCTCGGCGCCGTCCTGTGGACCAGGATCTACGGGGACACCTCGAACCAGTTCGCCACCAGCGTGGCCGTCGACGCCGAGGGCAGCGTGTTCCTCACCGGCCGGTACAACGGCACGCTGATCGTCGGGAGCCGGCAGGTGCGCAACACCGGGCTCGGGCCGAACCTGTTCGTCCTCAAGCTCGACAGCAGCGGAAACGGCGTCTGGCTCTCGGACTACGGGGACACGGCCTCGCAGGCGGGCTCCGGGATCGCCGTCACCCCGTCCGGCGCGGTGGTCGTGACGGGGACGTACCTGGGCGAGCTCGACTTCGGCCCCGAGCTGAGCCTCCACGCCAACGACGCACAGACGGCGTTCGTGGTGTCGCTCGCCCCCGACGGCACGCCCACGTGGGCGCGGTCGTTCGCCGGCGACGGCTCGCAGGAGAGCATGGCGATCGCCGCGGACGCAGCCGGCAACGTGGTGGTCACCGGCGCGGCGCAGGGCGTGATCGCCCTCGGCGACGAGCCGCTCCGGAGCGGCGGTGGCTTCGACGCCTTCGTCGCGAAGCTCGACCCGCAGGGCAAGACGCTCTGGGGGAAGGTGCTCGGCGCCGCCGGCAACCAGAAGTCGAACGCGGCGGCCATCTCGCCCGTGAACCGCGCCATCGTGCTCTGCGGCACGGCCGAAGGGCGGATCGACTTCGGCCTCGGTGAGCACGCGGCGAACGGCACCGACGCGTTCGTCGTGAGCCTGTCGCCGTAGCCGCCGGGGGCCGCGGCCGCGAGCGGCGGCGGCGCGCGCGCCGTGAGCCGCGGCCGCGGGCGCGCGCCGCGGCCCGGGTCACGCGGCGCCGCGGGCGCCCGCGGGGACCAGGTCGACGCGGCCGAGCTCCTCGTTCGTCGACGCGATGGCGGCGCGGATCGGCTCGCCGACGCCGTAGCGGCGGCTCGCGCCGACGAGCGCCTGGGCGGCGGCGTCGAGCCGGTACGGGCCGTCCGGCAGCGCCTCCACCGCGATCGTGCCCGTCGCGCCGGACTCGACCATCTGGACGACGAGGCCGAACGGCTTGATGGACACGATGTTGCCCTCGATCTCCTCGCCGATCCGGGAGGCGAACAGGCGCGCCACGAGCATGCGGTGCCGCTCCGTCTCGGCCTTGCCGGCGCTGCGCGCCCGCGCGTTCAGGTGGTGGGCGAGCGACGCCAGCGCCTCGGCGTCCACGCGCTGATCGCGGCGGCCCTGGAGGTAGCCCTTGATGACGCGGTGCACGGCGAGGTCGGCATAGCGGCGGATCGGGGACGTGAAGTGCAGGTACAGCGGGGCGCCGAGGCCGAAATGCAGGCCCCCGGCGGCCGTGTAGCGGGCCGGGCCGAGCGCCTTGCCGAGCACGGTGCGGATGGCGGGCGCGAGCTCCGAGCCGCGGTACTGCGCCTCGAACGCCGCGAGGCCGAGGGGGCTCAGGCGCGGGCCGAACCCGGCCTCGACGCCGAAGTTGTGGGCGAAGTGCTCGAGCGCTCGGACGCGCTCCTCGGTGGGCTCGTCGTGGACGCGGAAGACGCACGGGAGCCCGCGCGCCACGAGCCAGCTGGCCACGGCCTCGTTCGCCGCCACCATCAGCCGCTCGACGAGGCGGTGCGCGCCCGTGTCCGAGCGCGGCGAGACGCCGGTCGGCTCGCGCGTCTCGGCGTCCAGCGTCACGTAGGCCTCATCGCGGTCGAGCTCGACGCCGCCGCGCGCGGCGCGGACCGTCGACAGCCGCGCGGCCGCGGTGCGGAGCCAGCGCACGACCGGCCACGCCGCCTCGGGGATGCCGGTGGATCGGCCCGTCGTGAGGAACTCCTCGACGGCGTCGTACGAGAGGCGGGCGTGCGAGCGGATCACGCTCTCGTGGAGATCGATCGCGGTGACGCCGCCCTCGGGATCGACGCGCAGCTCGGCCGTGATCGCGAGCCGATCGACCCCCGGGAGCAGGCTCGCCGCCTCGCTGGAGATCGACTCGGGGAGCATCGGGATGACGCGCCCGGCGAGGTAGACGCTCGTGCCGCGGGCGCGGGCCTCGAGATCGAGCGGCGAGCCCTCCTGGACGAACGCGTCCACGTCGGCGATCGACACGAACACGCGGAGCGCGCCGTCGGGCCCGGCCGGCAGCACCGCGAGCGCGTCGTCGATGTCGGTGGTGACGGGCGCGTCGATGGTGACCGTGGTGAGCTCGCGCAGGTCGCGGCGGCCGCGCGCGAGCTCGCGCTCGATCGACACCGCCGCCGCCGCCGCGCGCGACGCCTCGACGACCTCGCCCGGGAACACGGCGCGCACGCCGTTGCGGGCGAGGCAGCGCTCGATGCCGAGATCGGCGCCCGGGGCGACGACCCGCGCCGGGACGACCGCCGCGCCCTCGATGACGGCGACCACCGCGGTGCCCTCGGCGAGGTCGTCGGCGGCGCCCGGCTTGAACGGCCAGTCCGTGTTGGAGACGAGGCGATCGACCCGGAGGTGCGGCCGCTTCGCGTGCGACACGACCGTCCCGAAGAGCTCGGCGCGATCGCGATGGACGAGGGCGAGCTGCGACGCGCTGTAGCGGCCCGGCTCCGCCTCGACGATGACCGCGTCCACGACGTCGCCGTCGAGGAACGGGTTCAGGTCGGGCGGCGTGATGAAGGCGGTCGCCGGGACCAAGGGCGGCCTGCCCGGCGCCCCTCCTTTCTCCGGAGAGGCCTCGATGTTCAGGAACCCGAAGCCGCGCGGGTTGACCGAGATGCGTCCACGAACCAGTGCGTGCATGGGCGCGGAAGGTACGCCAGGTCGCGGCGTTTTCGAGCGCGGTCTGCCCGGCGGGCCGCCGCATCGGTGCCGAGGCGCGACCGCGCCGCGAGAAACAGGGGTGGTGCGCCCCCAGGGCACCACGTGCGCTTACATCGGAACACCGATTCTGGCTCGAGGCGCCGCGCGGTGGAGACGCGATGTGCGCCAGCGCAATGGTGGCCGCGAGACCGCGCTGCAGAGATGTGGGCGTGTCGCTGCGGCAAAGTACGCTCACCCACGTTCCGCTCCTCGGGATCGGCTTATACTCGGCGCATCGTGGAAGAATCAGGGGACATCATCGAGCTAGCGCGTCTGATGCCTCGGGACCGCTTCGTCCGCAGGGTGACGAACCTGCTCCTCGTGGTGTCCGAGGCTGGTGTGGACAACCAGCAATTTGCCTTCCGGACGGTCGCCGCCTCGCCCGCGGCGCACCGCAAGCCGCCGCCTCCGCCCGGTCCGACCAGCGAGGTGTTCGAGGTCGTCAAGGCGAAGGGCAATCCGTATCCCGATCAGATCTCGGTGGGCCGCACGCGCAATTGCGATGTGGTGCTGCGCCACCCGTCGGTCTCGAAGCTGCACGCGCACTTCCGGCAGAACGCGCAGGGGCAGCTCGTGCTCATCGACAACGGCTCACAGAACGGGACCCGCGTGAACGGCAAGCTGCTCTCCGAGAACGAGCCGGCGGAGGTCGCGGTCGGCGATGTGATCCAGTTCGGCCGGCTCACGGCCTCGCTGCTCGACGCGGCGCGCCTCTTCGACGTCGTGCGGGAGCAGGCGCGCCACGAGAGGGACCAGGCGAGCCGCTGAGCGCCGTGGCCGGCGGCGCTCAGAACCGGTATCCCACGGCCACGTTCGGAAGGAACATCGTGAACGTGCCGTGGGCCAGCTCCTCGAACACGACCTTCTTGCCCGGCGCGCAGTCGACCGTCGGGTCCGCCTCGTCGCACTCGGCGCCGACGACGTAGGTATTGCCCGTCTCGAGCGGCGGACCGTCGACGAGGAAGAAGGCGACGCCGAGGCCGGCGCTGGCGGTGATTCGCCCGAGCTTCAGCCGCAGCCTGAGCTCCGGCATCGCGAACGGGGCGGCGGCGCGGACGCCGTTGCCCGCGTTCTGCACGGCCACGGCGACGGTCCGCCGCGCGTCGGACGCCGCGCCGGTCACCGCGTCGCGCATCTCGGCCAGCACCACGCCGAGCCCGAGCGCGCCGCCGACGTCGAACCAGGACGACAGCCCGTAATGATAGCTGCCGCCGACCATCACGGTCACGCCGGCGAGGTCGATGTCGTCCTGGAACGTGTACCGGATGGGGAGCCGCTCCGCGCCCCCGCCCGGCGCGAGGAACGTCGCGTCGAGGGAGCGCTCGAGCGCCGTGTGGAGGCTCAGGTACCCGGCCGTGAGCTCGATGGCGGCGCCGATCGGGAATTCGTAGCTGCCGCGCAGGCCGGCGAGGAAGCCGGAGGGGCGCGAGACGTTGGAGCAGCGGAAGCTGCCGCAGCTCCGCTCGGCGTCGCTCTCGAGCGACGAGGCGAAGGCGTAGCCGGAGGCCGCCTCCAGCCGGAAGACACCGACCCTCCGCCCCCAGCGCGGGTGGGCCTCGTCGATGGCGAGCGGCAGGACGATATCGCCCGTCGTCGTCCGATCGATCGCCGTGCGGAGCGTGCGCGCGAAATAGCCCGGCTCGTGCGCCTCGAAGGTGTGGCGCCCGAGCGGCAGCGCCCCCCGCCACTGCCCCTTGCCGACCGGGACGCCGTTGATGGTCAGATCCGCGCTGAGCGGCTGGGCGACGACGCGGACCTCCTCGCCGAGCGGGCCCGCCTCGACCGTGGCGACCGCGAGCTGCCCCGCGACGACGTTCGCCTCGCGCGGCGCGGAGCCGAGGTTGCCCTTGCGCACCGAATAGAAATGCGGGCCGGGCGCGAGCGAGCCCTCCCACGGCAGCTGACCGAGGAGCGTGCCGTCGATGAATAGATCCGCGCCGACGAGCCGCTCGTCCTCGATCTTCAGCCGCCCCGTGTTGGCGAGCGGCTCGAGCTTCGCGTCCACCGAGGTGGTCTCGGCGACCCGGACGGTCAGGATCGTCTCGAACGTGCGCCAGCCGTCCTTGACGACGCGGAGCGTGTGGCCCCCGGGGAGCAGCCGGATCGGGCCGGAGACGGGGAGGCGGCCGCGCGGCCTGCCGTCGATGAGCACCAGGCCGTCGACGTTCGACGAGACGAGGACGCTGCCGATCCGCGCCCTCAGCGCGGCGATCGTGGACGCGACGCTCTTGCGCTCCGGCTCGCCGAGCTCGGCGCGAAAATCGGTGAGCAGCGCCTCGTAGAGCTCGAGCGCCTCGTCGTAACGCCCGAGCTGATCGAGGCAGAACGCGGCGTTGAGGGTGTTGGGCACCGACGCGACGAGCCGGCGCGACCGGAGGTAGAGCTCGAGCGCGCGCTGGCAATCGCCGATCTTGCGCAGCTCGTTGCCCTCCTGAAAGAGCGCCTTGGCCCGGGCGAGCGCGTCGTCGGCCGACACGGGGGGCGCGGGCGCCGCGGTGGGCGCCGGCGGCGCCGCGGTGGGCGCGGGCGCCGCGGTGGGCGCGGGCGCCGTGGTAGGCGCAGCGGACGGCGAGGGCGCGGGCGCTGCGGACGGCGAGGGAGCCGCGGCAGGCGGCGTCCGCTCGGGCTGCGCGAGGGCCGGCGGCGCAGCCGCCGCGAGCGCCGCGGCGAGCGCGGACGCCGAGACGGAGCGCCGCGCGGCGCGAGGGGCGCGCGGCGTCCGGATCACCACCGGTCGACCGGCATCACCGCGGTCGGGGCCGGCGGGGCCGCGGGCGCCCCCGTGGAGGACGTGGACGCATCGGCCGGCGCGGAGGCGCCGCGCGGCGCGCGGCGCGGCCGGTCGCGGCGCGGGGCCGGCGCGGACGCCGCGGCCGCGGCAGAGGCCGGCGCGAGCGGCTGGAGCTCGATGCGATCGGGCAGGAGCCGGCCGTCGCTCAGCATGAACACCGTCTCCTTCGTGGTCGCGCCGCCGTGGCTCACCTCGACCTCGAACGTGTCGCCCGCCTGGCCGGTCAGGTCGAGCCGGCCATCGCTCACCGGGCGCTCCGCGCCGTCGACCCGCACCGTCGCCTCCTTCGGGAGCGTCACGACCGCGGTGAAGGACGCGGGCGTCGGCGCGGGCGCGGGCGTCGGCGCAGGCGCGGCGGGCGGTGTGGGCTCGCGCTGCGCCGCCGGCGGCGCGCGCACCTCGCCGCCGGTCGAGGCGCGCAGGGCGAGGCCACCGCCGACCGCGGCGAGGGCCACCGCCGTGATCGCCGCCCCGACGAAGCGCCGCCGCGCGGCGCCCGCGGGCGCCTGCGACGCCGTGAACGAGCTGCCGCCGATCGAGCGTTCCTCCCCCTCGGCGGAGCGGGCGAGCCTCGACTCGCTGCGCAGCGCGGACATCGGGGTGGCGCCGGCGCGCCGCTCCGCGTCGATGCCGCGCAGCTGATCCAGCGTGACGACCTCGGTGCCCTCCGCGTGCGGCTCGAGCGCGGCGATCAGCTGCTCCATGCTCTGCCAGCGCTCCCCGGCATCGCGCTTCAGGCCGCGGTGCACGACGGCGGCGAGGGCGGGATCGAGCCACGGCGCGGCCGCGGCGAGCGGCGGCACGCGCTCGGTGCAGATCGACAGCAGCAGCTCGGCGAGCGAGGCGTTCGGATCCCAGGGGCAGCTCCCGCAGAGCGCCTGGTAGAGCGAGACGGAGAGGCTCCAGACGTCGGAGCGGCGATCGACGTCCTTCGCCATCTTCGCCTGCTCGGGCGACATGTAGATCGGCGACCCGAGCACGCCGCCGGCGCGCGTGAGCTCGTGCGAGACGCCGTCGCCGGTGCGCTTGGCGATGCCGAAATCGCAGACCTTGACCACGAGCCGGCGGTCGCTCGAGGACGGCGGGCGGATCGAGCCGGACGGGCGGCGCGTCGACGGCGGCGGCCGGATCGAGCCGGAGAGGCGCTGGCCGGAGGGCGGCGGCCTGACCGAGCTCGAGCCGCGGCGGGTCGACGGCGGCGGCGCCGCCGCGAGGGCGCCGCGCTGGGTGGACGGCGGCGGCGCGATCGAGCTCGACGCCCGGCTCATCGCGCCCTCGAACGGCGCGTGCAGGAAGAGGTTCGCCGGCTTGATGTCGCGGTGCACGATCCCCTCGGCGTGCGCCGCCGCGAGCCCGCGCGCCGCCTGGATGAAGACGCGCACGACCGGCGCCGGCTCGAGCGGCCCGCGCATCCGGAGGAGCTTGGCGAGATCGACGCCGTGCAAGAGCTCCATGATGATGAACGGGGTGGCGAGCGTGAGATCCGTCCCGAGCTCGAACGTCTTGACCACGTGCGGGCTCTGGATCGCGGTCACCGCGCGCGCCTCGCGGATGAAGCGGCGCACGGCGTGGTCGTCCTGCCCGACGGCGCTCTTGAAGATGACCTTGGCCGCGACCCGCCGCCCCTCCGGCGACTCCGCCTCGTAGACGGCGCCCATGCCGCCGCGCCCGATCAGGCGGCGCACCGCGTACCGGCCGCCGAGCTCGCGGCCGACGAGCGGATCGGTCTCGGCGCCGGCGCGCTCGGCGATCGCCTCGCGCAGCTCGGGATCGAGCGGCCTCAGCAGGTCGATCGTGATCCGCTCCTCGCCGCCGGAGGCGGCGCGCAGCGCCTCGGCGAACGCCTCGATCGACGGGTAGCGCCGGTCCACGTCGCTGTGCAGCGCCAGCGAGAGCGCGGTCGCGAGGCGCGCCTCGATCCACGGGGCGCGGTCCTGGATCGACGGCAGCTGCGCGAGGGGCGACGGCGCGTCCGCCGCGGTGTCCGCCGGGCCGAAGTCGGCGGTGTCCGCCGTGACGTCGAGCTCGGCCCACGGCGAGACGCCGCAGAGCATCTCGTAGAGCGTCGCCGCCAGGCCGAACACGTCGCCCCGGACGTCCGCGGCGCGATCCCGCGGCCCCGACTCGTCGCGCTGAGGGCCGGTGCTCCTCGCCTTGCCCGGGTCGGAGGCGGCCGTGTCGTAGCCCTTCGAGAGCCCGAAGCCGAAGACGCGGACCAGGATCTCGCCGCTCGGGAGGTGCTCCAGGAAGAGGCGCGGCGGCCGGACGTCGCGGTAAACGAGGCCCGCGGCGTGGACCGCCGAGAGCCCCGCGGCGGCCTGGAGCGCGATCCGCACGGCGACCTCGGGCGCGAGCGGCCCCGTCTCGGCGAGGAGGGCGGCGACGTCGGTGCCGTCGAGCAGCGGCATCACGAGGTAGGCGAGATCTCGCTCGAGGTCGTGGCCGGCGTCGACGATCGGGACGACGTGGGCGTTGTCGAGCTTCGACGTGACGCTCGCCTCGCGGCTGAGCCGCGACAGCGTGTCCTCGGTGACGACCTCGGGCCGCAGGACCTTCAGCGCGACGCGGCGGCCGGAGGGGCTCCGGGCCTCGAACACGACGCCGAACCCCTGCGCGGAGAGGACGCGGACGACCCGATATCCCCCGGTGAGCGCGCCCCCCACGAGCGCCGTCGGATCCGCCAGAGTTGCTGTCCGGCCCATCACCTCAAGCATACGACGTCCCATCGCGACCCACAAAGCGTGAGTATCGGGCGACCTCGGAGGCGCGCTGCGCGGGGGCGCCGCACCGACGCGGAGCGCCGGTCACGCACCTACAACGACGCCACGTCGCCATGCGGCCCAGGCGGCCACGACGCGCCGCGAGCGGCCACGACGCGCCGCGAGCGGCCGCGCCGCGCCGCAGCGTCGCCGCCGAATGTAGGCGCGGCTACCGCAGATAACGCGATAACCGGACTCCGGAGACGCAGTAAGTCTATTGAATCATGGACGATTGTCCTTGCCGGTCGCCGACTCGCAACATTAGATTTCTCAGCATCCGATTCACCGCCGCTCGGCCAGGATCTGGGCAGGACTGGTTGATCTCACGGACGCGCACCGACGCGCGCCTCCCCCGCCGGGGGAGCTGGAGGCACCATGACCCTGCGATCTCTCGGGCCGGCGCTCGCCGCCCTGGCGGCATGTCTCGTTGTCACGCTCCTCCTCGCGCGCCCGGCGCTCGCCAAGGGCTCTCGCGTCGATGAGCAGCTCGAGGCGACGCTCGCCCGACACGGCTTCACCGGAGAGATCGAGTCCACGCTGGAGTCGCGCCTCGGGCGGAAGCTCGACCGGAAGCTGGCGAAGCTCGGGCGCGAGCTGTTCTTCGACAGCATCCTCGGCCTGAACGACGACAACTCGTGCTCAGGGTGCCACTCGCCCACCGCGGGCTTCGCCGACACACAGTCGATCGCCATCGGCATCGAGAACAACGGCGTCGTCGGGCCGCGCCGCGCGGGGCCGCGCAACCAGCGCCGCTCGCCCACCGTCATCAACACGGCCTTCTACCCCACCCTGATGTGGAACTCGCGGTTCTTCGCCGTGTCCGGGGACCCCTTCGACAACAGCGAGGGGTTCTCGTTCACCTCGCCGGAGGGCATGTCGCTCTCGTCCCTGCCCCACCTGCTCAACGCGCAGGCGTTCATCCCGCCGACCGAGATCACCGAGATGACCGGGTACGAGGCGCCGGCGTCGCACGATGTCGTGCGCGAGGAGGTCGCCGCGCGCGTGAACGACGTCGAGGCGTACCGCCGCCGGTTCGGCAAGCGGTTCGACGCGGTGAAGCGCGGGAAGCCCATCACCTACGAGATGATCGCCGCCGCCATCGCCGAGTTCGAGGTGTCGCTCACGTTCGCCGACGCGCCCATCGACCGGTTCGCCCGCGGCCGGCGGAGCGCGATGACGCTGGAGCAGAAGCGCGGCGCGCTGCTCTTCTTCGGCGAGGCGGGGTGCGTCCGCTGCCACGCGGTGTCGGGGCCGTCGAACGAGATGTTCAGCGACTTCCAGCAGCACGCCATCGGCGTCCCGCAGATCGCGCCGACCGACGATCCGGCGCTCTCGAACGTGGTCTTCGACGGCCCGAACGCCGATGAGGACTTCGGGCTGGAGCAGGTCACGGGCGACCCGGCCGACCGGTACAAGTTCAGGACCCCGCCGCTCCGCAACGTCGCCCTCCAGCCCACGTTCTTCCACAACGGGTCGTTCACGTCGCTGGAGGGCGCCATCCGCCACCACCTCGACGTCTACACGTCGGCCACGGAGTACACGAACGCTCACCTCGACCGGGACCTGCGGGGCGAGATGGGCCCGCTCGCGCCGGTGCTCGCCGCCGTCGACCCCCTGCTGGAGGCGCCGATCGAGCTGTCGGAGCAGGAGATCCGCTGGCTCACCGCCTTCGTCGGAGAGGCGCTGCTCGACCCGCGCGCGACGCCGAAGCAGCTCGGGAAGCTCATCCCGGACGAGGTCCCGAGCGGGCGCCCGGTCCACCTCTTCCAGTAGCCGCGGTCGCCCGCGCTCCGCCGGGCGCGCAGCTCGCGCCGTCGCCGGCGGCTAGCTGCGCTGGAGGCAGCTGTTCAGCGACTCCAGTTGGATGCTGCACTCCTCCTCGTACTTCGCCGGATCGCAGTTGTCCTCGGCGTGGTTCCGGCACTCGAGGTAGGACTCCCACGCGTCCTCGCAGCCAGCCTCCTCGGCCTCCTCCGTCTCGGCGCCGCAGGCGTCCAGGCAGCTGTCCTCGGTCACGGGATCGCCCGGGCACTCCACCGCTCGCTCGCAGAGCTCGGGACAGCCCTCCTCGCCGTGGCCGCTGCTGCAGGCGGCGAGGGCGAGCGCGGCGAGGGCGAGCGCCGCGAGCGCCATGCGTGTCATCACCTTCATCGGGCCATCGTACCATGAGCGCGGCGCCGCGCGCGCCGGCGCGGGCCCCGGAGGGAGGAGCCCCGCCGCCGGAGCCGCGCCGCGGGGCGCCGGCGCGCCGTCGCCGGAGGGGGCCGGCTCAGGGCAGGAGCCGGGAGATGAAGCTCCACTTCGTCGAGCGGCCGGACTTCATCGCGAGGACCGTGGTCACGCCGATGACCCCCGCCGTGAGGGCGATGTTGAGCGGCCCCATGACGTTGAGCAGCTGCTGCAGGCCCGCCGCCTTCGGGGGCGTGCGCGGCGACGGCGTGTCGCCGTCCCGGATCGGCACGGCGCGGCCGGGCGCCTGCTCGCTCATCTCACGTCCGCTCACCATGTTGACGAGGCTCGTCGCGAGCGTCGCGCCGAGCAGGACGTCCTTCAGGCGCACCAGATTACGGGTCTCCTCGTCGATCGATCGCCCCGAGATCATCGTCCGCCCGATAAACCAGGTGGCCGCGGCGGTGCCCAGCGAGATCGCGTTGACGAGGTTGTATCGTTGCCATGCGTCGGCGAGCACCTTGCCGCGCTCGGCCTCGGAATGGATATCCTTGACCGCCTGGTGCAGCGCCAGCCGGCCGAAGAGAGGGCCGCCGAACCCCGCGGCCAAACCGAGCTCATGCAGTACCCATGCAGACGTCGAGAGTGTTGCCATATCGTTCCACCTCGTCGCGACTCACCAAGCAAGATTGTGCCCAGCGCCGCACCGCGCTCCGTGATCCAGGCCGACGCAGGCGCGCCGACCCAGCAGCACGCGCGCCCGCGCGAGAGGACAAGGCGCGCGCACCAGGCGAGCGCGCCGGGTCGGCCGTGCTCCTCACGGCGAGCGGCCGACCCGGCGCGCGCCGCCCGCGCTGAGACATTCGCTCACGGCCGGGCGGGGCGGGACGTGGGACGGCTCCTTCACGAAGCCCTCTCCGGACGAACGCGCTGGAGCCCTCTCCGGACGAACGCGACCACCGCCCCACGCGGCGCCCCGCGGCCGAGTGCGCCAACCTGGGCCGCTTTTGCGACCGCTGGCCACTTCACGAGGCAATTTGCCTCACAGTGGGGTACCGGCCGCGACGCGAGCACAGCAGATTTCGACCCCCCCGCCCCGTTCCGCGCGACTCGGCCTGCATCGTGCTTCCGCGCCCGGCAGGCACGCGCGCCAGGGTCGCGGACGCGGGAGAGGTGCACGATGGACGAGCTGAACGGCGGACCGAGGACCTTCGAGCCGACCGAGCCAAGAGGGGAGCCCGGGAGCTCGGCGGACGGCGGACCGCCGCCGCGCGGCGCGGCCCAGGGCGAGGGGCGCGGGCCGGGAGCGTTCGTGTCGGCGTCGGCGACCGGGGACGTGCGCGGCGCGCAGCGGGCGGCGCTCGGCGACAGGACGGCGCTCGAGATGCACTCGGCCTTCTTCGACAGGAACCACGACGGGATCATCACGCTCCGCGAGACCTATGAAGGGCTCCGCGCGATCGGGATCGGGCGGGTGCTCTCCGCGTGGTTCGCGCTCGTCATCAACGGGGCGCTCGGGCTCCCGACGTCCCGATCGTTCGTCCCCACGCTCTCGATCACGCTCGAGAACATCCACCGAGCGAAGCACGCGAGCGACACGGGCGTCTACGACAAGGACGGCAGGTTCGATCCGCAGAAGTTCGACGAGCTGTTCGCGCGCTGGGACAAGGACCGCGACGGCGCCCTGAACGCGCGCGAGCTCGTGGCGCGCACGCTGGGAGATCGCGACCTGCTCGACGTGTTCGGGTTCCTCGCGTCGGCGGGCGAGTGGGCGGTGCTCTATGCGCTCGCCGGCAAAGGGGGGAAGCTGACGCGCGAGCAGCTGCGCCGGATGTACGACGGGACGCTCTTCTACGAGCTCGAGCGAGAGAAGCAGGCCGCCCGAAGCGCGAGCGCGCCGGCGTGATCCGCGGAGTCGGCGGCGCCGGAGCTCCGGCCAGGACACTTGACAACCCGGACGAACACGCCAGAACCTGCGCGCCGTAATGTCGTTCGCAGCCGCCGTCAAAAAGCGCCTCTCGGGCGAGCTCCCGAGTTACCTCGCCATCTTCGCGTTCGCCACGGGCGCCGCCTGGCTCTGCGTCCTCGATATCGTCCTCAAGCAGCCAGTCGCGATCGATTTCAAATCGTTCTACGCGGCCGCCGTCGCCGCCCGCCGGGGCCTGGACGTGTACGACGTCGAGGTCCTCGAGGCGATCGCGACGGAGCTGCGGCTCCCGCACGATCCGACGTTCCCTTATCTGTATCCGCCGTTCTTCGCGCACACCTTCTCGTGGCTCGCGCGCCTGCGCCCGAGCATCGCCCAGCAGACCTGGTCCAGCATCGCCGTGGTCAGCTACGGGCTCGCCGCGACGTTCACCGCCTTCGCTGCCCGCCGCGCGTCGCCGGACCCGCTCGGCGCGGCCCGCCGGAACGCGGTCCCGACGGTCCTCATCGCGCTCATCGCCTTTCTCGCGTGGGCGCTCAACCTGCGCAACAGCCTGGCCATGGGGCAGGTGAACCCGCTGGTCCTCGCGTTCATCTGCGCCGCGCTCGCGCTCTCGGTGGCGCGCAAGGACATCCCCGCGGGGCTCGCCCTCTCCGTCGCCGCGGGCATCAAGGTCACGCCGATCCTGCTCGCGATCCCCTGGGTCATCGAGCGGCGCTTCCGCGCGCTCGCCGGCCTCGCCGCCGGGTTCGCCGCCCTCGTCCTGATCAGCCTGCCGTTCGGCGCCGGGCCGGCGTGGCTCGAGTTCCTGCGGCGGCTGCCGCGCATGTCCCACGGGGCCAAGATCCCGGGCCTCTTCGACCCGGGGACGGTGCCGAATTTCTCGCTCGCCGGCTTCTACGCGCGGCTCTTCGACGGGGACGCGGCCGCCGTCAAGCTCGCGTCGGCGGTCACCGTCCTGCTCCTCCTCGGCGCCGCGCTCGCGCTGGCAGGCCGCTCCCCCCCGCCGGCGCGCTCGCTGCGGCTGCTCCTGCCGCTGCTCGTCACGATGGTCGTGGCGAGCCCGTTCACCTACGTGCACCACGTGCTCTACCTCTTCCCGGCCGCGCTCTACGCGCTCGACCGCGCGGCCGCGCAGGAGCGCCGGCTCGAGATGGGCGCGCTCGTGGTCCTGCTGTCGCTCGCCACCATCGATTTTCCTTACGTCTACGACCGCTTCAAGGGGCGGTTGCCGGAGCTCGCGCTGTCGGTGAACCTGTATGTGCTGCTCGCGATCTACGCGCTCGGCATGTTCCTGCTCTGGCGGGAGCGGCGCGACGACGCGGCGGCGCGGGAGTCGCCCGTGCCGGAGAGCGACCGCGAGATGGCGAGCGGCCTGGCCACCGCGCGCCGGTAGAGCGGATTTCGCTCGGGTTTGGTGCAGACGTCTCTCGGCTCTCGTCTTCCGTGCGCGTTCTTCGTGCGCGATTCCCCGGAATCAGCGCGCACGCGCACGCGCACGCGCACGAAGAGGCGCACGGAAGACGGAAGACGGAAGACGGAAGACGGAAGACGGAAGACGGAAGACGGAAGACGGAAGACGGAAGACGGAAGATGGACGACGGGAGAGGAGAACGAGAGACGGAGGACGGGGTCTCAGTCCCAGCCGAGAACCGCGATAGAGCACCAACTCACGTCGACAGGTACGCCGTGGTGGAGCTCAGGATGACGTTCCCGCTGGCGCCGTTGAACTCGCGCTCTTCCGCCGGAGCGCGCGCGCTGACGAGCGCCGCGGCGGCGGGGCGGAGCACGTCGGTGAGGGCCTGCTGCCGGAGCCGGTGGAGCTCGTCGGCGGGCAGGAAGCCGTGGGAGGGCGGGAGCTCGCCGCCGACGCTGCCGGGCGACTCGGAGACCAGGTGGTCGAGCGCGCGCGCGAAGGCCGCGGCGACGCGCGCCCGCAGGCCCGCGCCGCCGGCGGCGATGGCCCAGCGGACGAACGCCCAGGCGAGCTCGGCGTGGCGCGCCTCGTCGCGCGCGATCGAGAGGAGCGCCATGCGCACCGCCGGCGGCTGCGCGGCCTGGGCGGCGACCTCCGCCTCGATCGCCGAGAGGGTCTCACCGATGCAGCCCTCCACGACGGTGGCGAGGGTGAGGGCCTCGAGCGAGCCGAGGTCGTCGAGCGCGCCGCCCAGCGGCAGCGGGCCGACGCCCACCGGCTCGCCCGCGTAGGCCGAAGCGATCGCCAGCGCGAGGCGCGCGTGCCGCACCTCGTCGACCGCGGCGCGGTGCGCCGCCTCGAGCAGCTGGGGAGGCGCGCCGATCGCCATCAGCCCGAGCGCGAAGCGGCCGAAGGAGGCCACCGAGGCGTGCTCGTTCTGGCCCCGCTCGGCCCAGCGCCGGGCGAGCTCGCGGCGCTCGGCGGGCGCGAGCTCCCCCAGGTCGGTGTCGGCGAGCGCGCGCTCGAAGCGCCGCACGTCGGTCTGCGACCAGGCGCTCGGGGCGCGCGCGAGCGGCGCGACGCGAGGCTCACCCCGGACCAAGAGCGGGCGCCCCTCGCAGGCGATGGACCCGACGAGGTAGCAGCAGCTCGCGGGATCCGACGCCGTGCGGTTCGCGTAGGGGCCCTGGATCGACTCGTCGCCATCCGCGCCGTCGCCGTCGCACATGCACGTCCCCGAGCCAGGCGGGAGGTCATCGATGTGCGGCGCCGCGGCGGAGGCCGCGGGGCAGGCGCCGTCGACCGGCGCCGTGCAGTGCACCTCGTAACAGCACTGGCCCATATAGCCGCCGTCGTGGAACGGTCCAACGCAGGTCGGATCCGGATAGGGATCGAGCGGCGCCGAGGCGTCGGGAGGGCCGGCCTCGCCGCCGCCCCCGGAGGACGACGCGCCTCCCGACGAGGCCGAGCTCCCGCCGGACTGCGACGATGCGCCTCCCGACGAGGCCGAGCTCCCGCCGGACTGCGACGATGCGCCTCCCGACGTGGTCGAGTCCCCGCCAGAATCGATGTTTGGGCCGCAGGCGGATGCCAGAGCGAGGCTCGCGCCCCACTGGGACGCGACGAGAAGACGGCGCAGCAAGGTTCGCATGTCCGGTGATAGGCAAGGCATGTACCGCGCAGAATCAGCGGATTTCCCACCGCCGGGGCGCCCCGCCGTGCCAGCCTGTGCCATTATGGCCCTCGCCGCCGCCCGGTGAGGTCTCATGCGGTTCGTGCTCGATAGCTCCGTTGCCATCGCCTCGATGAAGCCCGCCGAGCCCGGGCACGCGGACGCGCTCGCGTTTCTCGAGCGCGCCCGCGCGGCCGTGGCCGCGGGCGCGGCGCGCGTGCTCGCGCCGCCCGAGCTGTGGCTGGAGGTGTACGTGGCCGAGCAACGGCTCGCGACGTCGCGCCGGGGCGCGCCCGCGGCCGCGAGCGCGCTGGGAGGCCTCGCCGTCGAGCTGGTGGCGCCCGAGGACGAGGGCGCCATCGCCGAGTTCCTCGCCCTGCTGACGAAGCGCATGCGCGGCCGCAGGCCCTTCGCCAACGCGACCGACCTCGTGTACCTGTGGGCCGCCCACCGCACCGACGCCACCGTCGTGACCCTCGATGAGGGCCTGCTCAAGTACCACGGCGTGGTTTGCGACGTCACACGGCCGCAACACGCGCGGCTCGCCTGACGCGCCAACGCACCGCGCCGAGCGGCGAGCCGCTCCTCAACACCCGCCGTCCCGGCAGCGCGAACGCCGCGCGAACGCCGCACGAACGCCGCACAAATAACCGAGAGCCGGCGCTGCCCGGGTGGCCGCAGCACAATGTTTCGCTCTGCGCATACCCGCTTGTCGCATCCATCGCGTGCGGCTATCCCTGAGCGTCGCAGCGGCGCGCGCGGAGCTCGCGAGCCCGAGCTGCGCGCGAGGCGCATGCGAAGTACATCGCTTTCTTCACCGGCCCTCTCGGTGAGCTTTGCCCTCTTGACCACGCTGGTCGCATCGGAGGCCCATGCGCGCCGCGGCGGGACGGCGGTGGAGGGGTGCAACGGCTGCCACACCGGCGGCGCCGCGCCCACGATCACCATCGATCATAGCCCCGCGAGCCCGGCGGCCGGCGAGGCGGTGACTCTGCAGGTCACGATCCAGTCCGCCAACATCAACGCCGGCGGCGTCTATCTCCGCACCGGGACAGGCCGCCTCGCGCCCATCGACGGACAGGGCACTCACCTCATCGACGACCGCCAGCTCGTCCACTCCGCGCCGAAGCGGGCGAGCGGCGGGGTCGTCCGCTTCGACGCGCAGTGGATCGCGCCGGGGGCGCCGGGCGGGGTCGTGGTCGAGGTGTGGGCCGTCGCGGCCAACGGCGACAACGGCCCTCGCGGAGACGGCGCGTCGGCCGCCAACACCGCGTTTGCCTACGGGTGCGAGGGAACGACGTATTACCTCGACCGCGACGGAGACGGATTCGGCGACTCCGGCGTGCCCAGGGTCGACTGCGCCCAGCCCGCCGACCACGCGCCGCGCGGCGGGGATTGCGACGACTACAGCGTCAACATCCACCCCGATCAGGGCGAGGCCTGCAATGGGCGCGACGACGACTGCGACGGTCAGATCGACGAGGATCTCGCGGTGACCACGCAGTACGAGGACGCCGACGGCGACGGGTACGGGTCGCTCTTCGGCGCGACGGTCGAGGCGAAGTGCCCCCCCGACGGCTACGCGCCGAGCTCGAACGATTGCAACGACAGGTCCCCTGACGTCCACCCGGATGCGGTCGAGACGTGCAATCTGGCCGACGACGACTGCGACGGCCGGGTGGACGAGGGCGTGCGCGAGGTGTGCGGCGTCGGGATGTGCGCGCGAGAGGCGATCGCGTGCACCCCCGGGTCGTGCACGCCCGGCGAGCCGAGCCCCGAGACGTGCAACGCGCTCGACGACGATTGCGACGGCGAGACCGACGAGGATCCCGGCCTCTGCGCGCCCGGCGAGGGCTGCCCGAACGGCACGTGCAGCAGCGGGACCGGCGGCGGCACCCCCGGGAGCACGAGCGCCGGCAGCGCCGGCGCCGGGGCCTCCGGGGCCTCCGGGGCAGCCACGGGCGGCGGGGCGCCCGACGAGGGGGGCGACGGCGGCGGCGGCTGCGCGGTGGATCCCCGGGGCGGGTCTCCGTGGCGGCTCCTCCCGCTCCTCTCGCCGCTCGTCCTCCTCGCCTTACGGCGCCGGCGGAGGGCTCTCACCGACGTCAAAGCGTACCGTAGCTCTCGGGGAAGTCGCGCTGAATGACGGCATCCCGGTCGAACAGGGCGTGGAGCATGGCGCAGCGGTAGGGGTCGCTCGCGGCGTCACAAGGCTGCACCTCCGACCGCAGCTCGTCGACGCTGACCACCGCCCTGTCGTCCGGGCGGAGCGCCACCGACTCGAAGGCTCGGGCGAACGGGACGTCGGGCGCGCGCGTCTCGCCGGCGTGGCAAAAAGCGCAGGTCGAGTTCTGCTCATTGAAGACGACATGCTCGAACGGCGCTTCCGGTGCGAGCTCGCTCTCCACCGGAAACGCGATTTCCCCCTTCAACGATCGCGCGTCGCCTCGGCGCTCGCCGAACTCGAGCAGGTCGCGCCCCGGCCCCTCCGGCACGACGGTGAAGACGAGCGGATCCAGGAACACGAAGATCCGCGGGCTGCGACGATCGAACGACGGCTGGGCGCTGGTGGCGCTGAGGGCGGCGGTCATCTGCAGCGGACCTGCGAGGTGCGCGAGAAAGCACGGGAGCTCGAGCGGCTTCTCCAGCGTATTCACCATTCGCACGACCTCCGCGATGCTGCGCGGGTTCTGCGCGAAAGGTGCGGGCGCGCAACCGGCTGCGCTGCTGCCATCGAGCATCGTCGCTCCACCGGCGGCGGCGTCGGAGCCGTCCGAGCTGCAGGCGATCAGCCCAGCGCCGAGGCCAATCACGAGCGAGGCACGGGCGCTGGCCCAAAGGGCTTGGCTCGCTCGAGGCCTCAGCGCTTCGGAGGCTCGTCGGTGGTGTCGGGGGCGGCGGCTGAACGCCTGGTCGCACGAAGTGCGCGGTGCCCAGCTCCGAGGCTGTGGTTTCGCTCGCATTGGGGGATCAGACCGAAGCAAAGGGAGAACCCTCACATCGATGTGAGCGCTCACATCGACTGTGTCAATGCAAATCGACCCGCTCGCGGGGAGCGTCGAGCCCGAGGGAGGCGCGAACGGCGGCGGCGCCGTCGACCCCCGAGGCGGCTCGCCGTGGCGGCGCCGCCGGCTCCTTTCGCCGCCGCCGCTCGCGCTCCTCGCGTTGCGGCGCCTGCCGAGGGCTGTCACGGTGCGGTAGATTCCCCCGCCCGAGCCTGAGGTGACACGCATGCTTTATCGCCGCTTCGGTCGCACCGAGATCCAGATGCCCGTCCTCTCGTGTGGAGGGATGCGGTACCAGCACTCCTGGAACGACAAGGACCGCATCTCGCCGGAGAGCCAGCGCAACGTCGAGGCGTGCATCGCGCGGGCCCTCGAGCTCGGCATCAACCACATCGAGACCGCCCGAGGCTATGGCACGAGCGAGGAGCAGCTCGGGCACATCCTGCCGAAGCTGCCGCGCGACCGGATCATCGTCCAGACGAAGGTCGTCCCCGAGGCAGAGCCGAAGAGGTTCCTCGAGACGTTCGAGCGCTCGATGAAGCTCCTCCGCCTCGATCATGTCGACCTGTTCGCGCTCCACGGCGTGAACGACGAGACGCGCGTCGCGTGGTCGCTGCGCAAAGGGGGCTGCCTCGACGCCGCGCTCGAGCTGAAGCGGCAGGGGCGCGTGCGCGCGGTGGGCTTCTCGACGCACGCGCCGCTGCGCGTGATCATGGCCATGGTGCAGGACGGCCGCCTCGATTACATGAACCTGCACTGGTACTACGTGAACCAGACCGCCTGGCCGGCCATCCAGGCCGCGGCCGAGCGCGACATGGGGGTCTTCATCATCAGCCCCACCGACAAGGGGGGCAAGCTGCACGAGCCGAGCGACAAGCTCGTGCGGCTCTGCGAGCCCCTCTCGCCGATCGTGTTCAACGATCTCTTCTGCCTCGCCCGCCCCGAGGTCCACACGATCAGCGTCGGAGCGGCGCGCCCGTCCGACTTCGACGAGCACATGAAGGTCCTGCCGTTCCTGGAACGCGAGGGCGCCGCGGAGGACGCGCTCGCGCCGATCCTGCGCCGGCTCGACGAGGAGCTCGCGCGGGTGCTCGGCCGCGCGTGGGTCGACACATGGCACGTCGGGCTGCCCGAGTGGGAGGCCGTCCCGGGGCACGTGAACGTCCGCGAGATCCTGCGGCTGTACAACTACGTCAGGGCGTTCGACATGACCGCCTACGGCAAGGCGCGGTACAACCTGCTCGGGAGCGGCGACCACTGGTTCCCCGGCAACCGCGCCGAGCGTGTTCGGGAGCTCGACCTGGCGCAGGCCCTCGCCGGCGCGGCGCAGCGGCACCGCATCCCCGAGGTGCTGGCGGAGGCGCACGCGCTGCTCGCAGGACAAGAGATCAAGCGCCTCGGCAAACACTGAGTCTGGACCGGCGAACGGCTGAGCGCAGCCGCCGCGCCGGTCACGAGGCCGCCTTCGGGCGCTTCGGCCAGAAGACGTGGAAGGTCGCGCCGGCATACGGCTCCGACTCGAGCGCCACGCGGCCGCCGCGCGTCTCGACGATCTTCTTCACCACCGACAGGCCGATCCCGGTGCCCTCGACCTTGTCGCGCGCCTCCAGCGTCTGGAAGATGCCCCAGATGCGCTCCTGGAACTGCGGCGGGATCCCGGGGCCGTTGTCCTTCACCGTGAAATCGTAGAACTCTCCCGCGTCGGCGCACGCGACCTCGACGACGGCGTCCGCGCGGCGCGCGTGCTTCAGGGCGTTACCGATGAGGTGCATGAACACCTGCTGCACCGGCACGCGCTCGGCGAGGATCGTCGGCATGCCCTCGCCGACGGCGATTCGCGCCTCGGGCGGCGGCGCGAGGAGCTCGACGCACTCGGCGACGACCGCGCCCACGTCCACGGGCGAGAGCCTGTCGCGGATGCGCCCCGCGCGCGAGTAGCTGAGGATGCCCTCGATGAGCGCCTCGAGGCGGTGCACGCGGCCGCGGAGCATGCGCATCTGCTGGCGCGCCTCGTCGTTCATCTTGTCGGCGAGCCCCTCCTCGATCCACTCCGACAGGCTCGCGATGCCCCGGAGGGGCGCCTTGAGGTCGTGGGACGCGACGTAGGCGAACTGGTCGAGATCCTGGTTCGTGATCGCGAGCGCGTGGGCGAGCTGCTCGGCCCGCCGCCGCGCGCGCACCTGGTCGGTCACCTCGAAGGCGAGCACGGCGATGCCCTCGACCCTGGCCATGGCGTCGTAGATGGGCTGGTAGATGAAGTTGAAGAAGCGCTCCTCGGGCTCGCCGCCGCGCGCGAGCATCACGGCGAACTCGTTGCCGAAGAACGGCTCGCCCGTCTGGTACACGCCGTCGAGCAGCGGCAGGACCGCCGGCGCGGTCTCGGGCAGCGCGTCGCAGAGGCGCTTGCCGAGGATGTCGCGATCGCCGACGAGCTCCAGGTACCGCGGGTTCGCGAGCTCGTAGACGTGCTCCGGCCCGCGCAGGACGCAGATGCCGGCCGGGGCCTGCATGAACAGCGTCTCGAGGCGCGACCTGTGCCGCTCGGCCTCGGCGAGCGCCGCCTGCTCGCGCGCGAGGAGCTCGGCCCGCTCCTCCGCGCGGAGCCGCTCTTCCTGGTAGGCCCGCGCGCCGGAGATCGTCGTGGCGATGTGGCCGGCCGCGAGCTCGAAGAAGTCGCTGTACGCGGCGTCGAGCGCGCGGCGCGGGCTGACGCCGACCACGAGGAAGCCCTGGAGCGCGGCGTGCCCGGACCGCGAGAGCGGCAGCACGACCGCCTCGCGGCACGGCTCGGGCCAGGCGCCGCCGGGCAGCGCGCCGAACCGCTCGGCGGGGGTGTCGACGCGCCGGCACGCGCGGCTCCGCGCGACGTCCGCGAGCGGCCAGATCCCGCCCCCGTCGGCGAGCGGGATGCGCTCGGGGCTCGCCGGGCCGCCTGGGGTGAGCCCCTCGGCGGCCGCGAGGCGGGCCTCCGCCCCGCCCGGCTCGATCATGTACGCGAGCGCGAACGGCACGTCGGCGGAGCTCTCGACGAGCGTGCTCACCGAGCGGGCGATGGTCTCCTCCGGGGAGACCATCGCCGCCGCGGCGGACTGGGCGCCGAGGGCGCGCAGCGCCCGGAGGCGGCGCTCGCTGAGCACGCGCCCCGTCGTCTCGGCGCACGCGCAGAAGATGCCTCCGACCGTGCCGTCCTCGACGAGGACAGGAGCATACGAGAACGTGAAATACGTCTCTTCCTGGTAGCCGTTGCGCGACAGGATCAGCTGGAAGTCCTCGGACCATGTCGCCTGCCCGGTGGCGCGCACCCCGTCGAGCATCGGGCCGATGACGTCCCATATCTCGCTCCAGCAGTCGCGCCCCGGGCGACCCAGGAACTGCGGGTGCTTCGTCGCGCCGAGGATGGGGCGGTATGCGTCGTTGTAAAAGCGAGCGTACTCGGGCCCCCACCAGATCTCGATGGGGTGCCGTGAAGCGAGGCAGATGCTGACCGCGGTGCGCAGGCTCTGCGGCCACCGGTCGACGGGGCCGACCGGGGTGCGCGACCAGTCGAGATCGCGCATGAGCTGCGCCATCTCGCCGTCGCCGGCGAGGAACGGCGCCTCGCCGGGCGGGGCGGCCGCCCCGGGCTTTTCGCTCTCCTGCATGGCTCTCCGTATCCTGGACACGCCGCCGTGTCACACTTCCTCACCTACCGCGACGAGCGCGGGAGCCTCTGGACAGCCCGCCCGCCCGCGCCGGCGCCGCCGATGCGCTGCCGGGCGGGCGCCTCCGCGGCAGGCCGCGCCGGGGCGAGCGCGGTGTTCCGGGGGGCGACGGCGCGCTCATCCGGTCCGGGCGAGCCGCTTGTCGGCGGGCGCCTCGGCCTCGCCCGGCGTGGCGGTCTCGACGGGCCTGAGGTCGCTCGTCGCCGGACCGTGGATGACGCGGCCGGTGCACTCGAAGCGCGACCCGTGGCAGGGGCAATCCCACGTCCGCTCGGCCGGGTTCCAGGCGACGATGCACCCGAGGTGGGTGCACACGGCCGACCGCTCGTGGACATGGCCCTGCGGATCGCGGTAGACGGCGAGCTTCGTGAGCCCCCGTCTCATGATGGCGCCCATCCCCGGGGGCAGCTTCTCCACGTCGTCGAGGTCTCCCCCCGTCAGCCAGTCGGCGTACTGCGCCGCCGTGTTCAGGTTCTCCTTGAGGTACTCCGACGCCGATTGCAGCGTGAGGTTGACGCGGCCCGGGTCGTAGAGCTCGGCCCACGCGTTCTCGCGGCCGTGGACGAGATCGTTCAACAAGAGGCCCGCGATGGTCCCGTGGGTCATGCCGTTGCCGCAGTCGCCGGTCACGAGCAGGATGCGGGACTCCTTCTTGAGGCGACCGATGAACGCGAGCCCGTCGGCCGTCTCCATGACCTCGCCGGACCAGCGGTGGACGACCTGGCCCGCCTGGGGGAAGCGCTCCCTCGCCCAGGCCTCGAGCCGGGCGTGGCGCTGATCCGCGTCGTCGGCCTGACCGGTCTTGTGGTCCTCGCCGCCGACGATGAGGAGCTCGTCCGGGCCGTCCGCGCCGTCGAGGTTGCTGAGCCTGACGTAGTGAAACGGATCCTCGGTGTCCCAGTAAAGGCCAGCAGGGATGGAGCCCCGCGGCACGCGCAGGGCGATGACGTACGTCCTGTAGCCCGCCTGCTTCATGTGCACCGAGATCCACGGCAAGAACGGGGAGTTCGTGGCGAGCACGACCTCGTTGGCGACGATGTTCACGCCGCGGTCCGTCTTGACGACCACGTGGTCGGGCTCGGCTTGCTCGTCCACGTCGACCACGTGGGCCCTCGTGTAGATTTTGCCCCCGTACCGCTCGACGGCGCGGGCGAGGCCCGCGAGGTAGCGGAGGATGTGGAACTGGGCTTGATCGGGGAACCTCGCCGCGATGCCGGTGTTGAAGTCCTGGAGGGGCGCCCGGTCGACCCCGTGCACGCGCTCGAGGCCGGCCTGGTGAGCCGCCTTGATCTCGTCCTCGATGGTGCTCGACGGCTGCCCCGGCGCCGCGAACAGGTACCCTGGCACCCGGCGGAAATCGCAGTCGATGCCCTCGTCCTGCACGATCCGCTCGATCGTGTCGATCGCGGTGGTGTGGCTCTCGGCGGCCAGCCGGAGGCGCTCCGGCGCGTGGAGCTTCGCGAGCTCGGTCCAGCGGCGGTCGAGCGCGTTCACGATGTGGGCTGTCGTGAAGCCGCTCTCGCCCCCGCCGATCACGCCGTCATCGAGGACGATGACGCCGCGGCCCTCCTTGGCCAGCATGTACGCGGTCGTGAGCCCGGCGATCCCCGCGCCCACCACGCACACCGTCGCTCTGTGCTCGGCGGCGAGAGGGGCGATGGGCGGGAGCACTGCGTTGGTCCAGGCCGTGTCTTTGTCGTACGCGCGATCGGTCATGGAGCGCCTCCGGTCGGGGCGAGCCGACCGTGCCGGGCGGCTCCCTCTCCCTCGCGCCCTGCAAGCGGTTTGCCATCGATTTGAGCCGAGAGCGGCGCGTTCTGCGCGCGATGGGGCCCGGCTGCGTGGCAATTTGCGACAGCGCGCGTGGCGGATGGCACGGCTCGCACGCTCGGACGGTATGCGGGGGCGACGGCGCTCGCGGCTCGCCTGGCTCACTCCTCATCGAACGGGCGCGGCCGGAGCTCCGCGTCGAGCCGCACCACCGACCGCGCGTGCGCGCGGCGCGCGGCGGCGAACAGGGCCGGGTGCGAGCACGCCGCGAGGATCTCGAGCGACTCGACGATGCGGGGGCCAGGGCGGTTGAAGAAGGCGTTGCCGTCGGCGACGTACACGCGCCCTCGCGCCACGGCGCGGTAGCGCGCCCACGGGAGGGCGCGGGGCAGGACGTCGAGCTCCTCGAGCGTGCGCTCCAGGGTGAAGCCGCACGGCTTGATCAGGACCACGTCGGGGTCGAGCGCGGCGAGGTCGGCCGGCGAGAGGGTGGGCGCGTGCTCGCCGGGGCGCGTCACGAGGGGTTCTCCGCCCGCGAGGGCGATGAGCTCCGGCATCCACACGCCGCCGATCATGACCGGATCGATCCACTCGACCGCGAGCACGCGCGGCCTGTCCGGCGCCGCGGCCGCGCGCGCGGCGACGGCGGCGACGCGCGCGCGCAGCTGCGCGACGAGCGCCTCGCCGGCTTCGGCGCGGCCGATCGCCCCGGCGACGCGGCGGATATCCGCCCAGATGTCGTCGAGCCGCGTCGGGTGCAGGTTGACGATGCGCACGTCCTGCCGCGCCAGCCGGGCGACGGCCGCGCGGACGTCGTCGAGTGAGACCGCGCAGACGTCGCAGAGGTCCTGCGTCACGATCACGTCCGGCCGCGCCTCGCGGAGGGCGCCTTCGTCGATGTCGTAGACCGCGAGCGCGTCCCGGAGCACGTCGCGGACCGCGGCGTCGATTTCCCCGCTGGAGCGCGCCGGGGCGAGCCGGGCGCGCGTCAGCACCGGGAGGCCGCCGAGGCCCTCGGGGAAGTCGCACTCGTGAGAGACGCCGACGAGCTCGCCTTGCGCGCCCAGCGCGCAGACGATCTCGGTCGCGGACGGCAGCAGGGAGGCGATGCGCATGCGCGCCATCTTAATCGCTGCAAAGGGCGCCCGCGCGCCTCGAGGTACCAAGACGCCGCCCGGATGGCTCGTCCGTCGCCGTCAGACGAGCGGGACATCGTAATAGGTGCGCCGCTCGCCCGGGCCCGCGCCCGGCCACACGGCCCAGCCTTCCCATGCGCCCGTCTGCCTCTTCAAGCAGCGCGTGTGCACACGGAGCCGCGCGTGGTCCCGCGACAGCTCGACGACGTTGTAGAGGCGCGGGATCGCCTCCGGTCGTTCGCGCATCGAGGCGCCGAAGGAGCCGGCGCCCGCGACGCGCACGCTCCGCGTCGGATGCAGATAACCGATGTGATCGGCGCGGTCCTCGTGCACGTGACCGTGCAGACACAGGCGCACGCCGGCCTTCTGGAGGTTGCCGACGAAGGCGTCGTCCTGGATCTTCTCGTTCCCGGTGACGGGGTGGTGCCACACCGCGATCCGCAGCACCGCGGCGTCCGGCGCGAGCCGGCCGTCTTGCCGGGCGCGCTTCTGCTGGAGATCGGCCTCCGCTATCCCGCGCGCGAGGGCGCCCGGGCAGATGCCGGAGCGCTCGGGCCAGTACTCGTCGATCTCCCACGCCGAGTTCAACGCGAAGAACTGGAGCCCCGCATCTGGGAACAGCAGCGGCACGCACTGCTGCTCGGGCGCGAGCGGATAGGGCTGCTGCAGCAGCGGGTGATAGAGGTACTGCGAGAAGTTCCGGAAGCGGTTCGGGTACAGCGACTCCTCGCGGAGCTCGTAGAGGTCGCCCTGCTCCTTGTACCGGCCCGGCACGAGCTCCCCCGGGTCGACCAGGCGCCGCTTGACGGTGCGGTAGACGGGCTCGTTCCAGTCGAGGTCGTGGTTTCCCGGCACGAGGATGCAACGCTCGGCCGTGAGGTCGAAGCGAGCGATGATGCCGGAGATGAGCTCTCGCGCCTTCTCGAACTCCGAGGGGGAGGCGCGGTTCGTCACGTCGCCCGAGACCACGAGGAAGTCGAGCCTCTCGACGCCAAGGCCGTCGACGCGGTCCTCGAGATCGGCGGCGAGCGGCTGGAGGAGCGCCACGGGGTCGGCGTCGCCGCGCACGTGAAGATCGGACAGGTGCAGGATGCGTATGGGCTGTTCTGGCGCGCCGCTGGCCGCGACCTGCGCGCGTTGGATCTGGTTCACGCTCACCTTCGTCTCCGTGACGGTCTTCGTTCGTTCGTCGAGCACCGTCGTCTTCAGCGCCTGGATCCGGCGAGCGAGCTCGTGGCTCCGCGCCCGGGCCTCGGCCGCGCCGAACGTCAGCGGCTGGCGCGCTTCGCACTCCGGGCATCCGATGTCGCCGAGCCCCCTTTCGAGCCGCGCGCGCACCGCCTTCTCGGGCATCTCGCAGCCGCAAGCGCACGTCATCGTCAGCTGCTCCACGATGTCGACGCCGTGCTCGCGGAGGTGGTCTTCGACGTAGCCGACGAACAGCTGGCGCGTCGCGTCGACGGCGCCCTCATCGAAGTACACGTCGAGCCGAGCGATCCCCCGCGCGCCGGCCCCGCCGCGCTGTGAACGGCGCACGCCCGCGGTGCCCTGGCCGGCGCGCGAGAACTCGGCGCGGTCGTCCCAGAGGCGCATCGGCCCGAAGGCGCGGCCCACCGCGAGCGAGGTGACGACCGAGGCGTAGATGTTGTCCACGGCGCCGGCGAACTCGTAATACAGCGCCACGGAGTGAGGGAAAGCCGGATTGTGCTCGTTCGGCTGGAAGAGTGAGGGGAAGACGAGCAAGCCCTCGTGCCGGATGCAGATGCCGTGCTGGAGGAGGAGCTCCACCACACAGTCGAGGACCACGAGCTCCTGGTCGCGGCGGAGTCGCTCGCCGTCGTCGAGGCGCGGTAGCTTCACGGACGGCGAGAACAGCGCGGCGAGGTCGATGGCGGCGATGCCGCGGGGGTGGCTCCGCGCGAGGACGATGAGCGAGCCGGCGTAGCGCTCGATCTGCTCCACCTGGAGGACGAGCGCCCGCGTACCGTCGGCGAGGCGGCTGTCCGCGAGCGCGCCCCGGCGCGCGAGCTGCTGGACCACGGCGCGGATCGCCTCGGGATCATAGCTCCCGGGGTCCTCGTCGCGCAGCATCTGCTCGAGTTCGCCGAGCGGCAGGACCACGCGCTTCGCTGCCGTCTGAGCCTCGATCGCGCCGCGGATGCGTCGAAAGAGCTCGGGCTGGCTGGTCCTGCCGAGCTCGGACCAGTCGATGCCGCGAGCGATGGCCCGCCTCAGCGCGTCGATCCCCAGGCCCTCTTTCGCGCTCGTCGGCACGTACTCCTGGAAGCCCAGGCGGCAGGCGAGGCGCTCGATGGCCTCGCGATCGGCCGGAGCGTGCTCGTCGTCCAGCTTGGTGCCGACGAGGATCTTCCGGATGGATCGGGCTTGATGATGTCGCTCGAGCCGCCTGTCCCATGCCTCGATCTCGTCGAGCGCCGCCTGCCCTCGGCGGGGCTCGATCGCCATGAGCGCCACCGAGGTATCGCCGAGAAAGAGCTGATGCACGAGCCGGTACTCGCTCTGGCCGCCGAGGTCCCAGAGGACGACCTCGCGCTCCTCGCCGTGGGGCGGCGGGTCATGCGCGCCGTGGGGCGGCGGGTCATGCGCCGCGTCCTCGGGGAGGACCGCGCCGAGGCGCTCGGCCGGCAAGGACCAGAAGCGCATGCCGTGCGTGGAGCCGAGCTCCTCGTAGCGATCCTCGGCGAGGCGAAGCGCGAGGCAGGATTTGCCGGCGCTCCCCTCGCCCACGAGGACGACCTTGGCGCTCACCGAGTGAGCGGTGCGCGGCTGCGTGGAGGCGCTCAATAGCAATGCATCGATGTCGAGATCCCAGATGCGGAGATTCCAGCCGCCGAGCGTCGCGAGCGCGGGCGCGACGGGGGAAAAGGCGATGCCGGCGTGGAACTGGCGCGAGGTGGCCTCGGGGATCGTCGCGACAGCGTCCCAGCGGTCCGTGCGCCAGATCTTCACGGTTCCGTCGTGAGACTTGGTGGCGAGGAGCCGGCTGTCGTACGAAAACGAGACGCTCGTCACCGCGTCGGCGTGGGCGACGAGGGTGACGGCGGGCTCAGGGCTTTCTCGCTCGGTGTCGTAGATGGCCACGGCGCCGTCCCAGGAGGCGGCGGCGAGAAAGCGGCCGCTCGGCATCCAGGCGAGATCGAGCACCCCGCTGTTCGGCCCCTTCAGCGTTCGTTCAATGGTCTCCGTCGCCGCGTCCCATAAGTCGATGGTCCAGTGACGAAAGGATGCGGTGGCAAGGCGGCCGCCGTCGGGTGACCACGTGAAGGCGTGGACGTTGGAGGCATCACCGAACCTGATCGCCGCGGAACGGTCGCCCTGCCATAGATTCACATGATCGGTCCGATCGCGGAAGGCGAGGACATCGCCGGCAGGCCGCCATGCGACGCCCCAGCCGCCCTGGAGCGACGAGCCACGCACCCTGGTTGGAGGGCCACCGCGCTCCGCGTCCCAGATCAGGAGGCAGTCGTCTGCGATCGAAGCGAGGCGCCGCCTGTCCGGCGACCAGGCGACATCGAGGATATGGCTGACATGCGCCTTCGCCGACCACAGGGGAGCTCCGTGCGCGAAGTCCCGCGCGGTATCCCAGACGATCACGGTGCCGTCTGCGTGGCCGGAGGCGATGCGCGCTCCGTCGGGCGACCACGCGGGCCAAACGGTAGGCGCCCTGCTGCTTCGAGGACCTATCGAGCGAAGCGCGTGTCTACATCGAGAAAGCCAGCATGGTCGGAAGCGCCGAAATGAGCGTAGGCCGAGTTCAAGCCGAGCACGCCGAGGCGGCAGCCGTCCTTTTCGATGACGTGGACGAAGTCGCCCGGCACGAGCGGTACGGGGCCAGCCCAGCGCTCCGGGCAGCGACGCCTTTGCCATTCCGAGAACGGCTCAAACGCCGATGCCAGCCCTTCCCAGAACGGCCGCCCGGCGTGCGGGCTCCCGCCGCGCGGGGCGCGGAGTAACGCGCGAGCGGCCGGATCGCGCCAGGCTGTCGCAAGCTCGTCCGAGCGCGGCCATGACGCGTCCTGACCGCCTGGCACTGCCAGCACGACGGGCGTCGACCCCAGCTCCGCGAGGTAAGCGAGCATCGAGTCGAGGAAGGCATCCACGCGCTCGAACTCCCTGGGAAGGCCGTTCTCCGTGAGGTTGCCTGTGAGGATCAAGGCGTCCCACGGCCCCGCCTCCGCGTGCAGCTGGCGCAGGTCGCGCTCCAGGCCGTCACGAACATCCGGATGAAACAGCATCGTCGACTGGCCTGACCCCATCCGCAAGTCCGACACATGCAGCCAATTGATGCGCGCCACCGGCTCGTCTCCTCGCGGCCTTCGCCCGGCCGGTGACCGTGGAGCGTACGCGAAAACCTGACGACAAGCAGCCTCTCGGCCTCGGTCCTCGACGTCGACCCCTCAGGGCGAGCGGGTATGCTAGAAGGTGCCCGGTCGACGACACGCCTCGCCGGTACCGAACGACGTCGTCGAGGGTGCGGGCGGATGGTAGGAAACAGCCCCACCGGAGCAAAGGGGGCGGGCAGGCAGAGGGGACGACCCCCCTCGTGGACAGAGGAGGCCGCCATGAGATTGCAAGGCAAGATCGCGCTCGTCACAGGCAGCAGCCGGGGCATCGGCCGCAGCATCGCCGTTCGCTTCGCCCGCGAGGGCGCCGACGTGGCGCTCACGTACCACAAGAGCAAGGAGGGCGCCGAGGAAGCCCTGGCCGAGGTCGAGGCCGCCGGACGGCGAGGTCATCTGTTCTCCGTCGACGTCGCCTCCGTCCAGAGCGTGCAGGCGCTGATCCGGGACGTCGTCGCGCGCTTCGGCCGGCTGGACGTGCTGGTCAACAACGCGGGCATGGAGAAGCGGGCGCCGTTCTGGGAGGTGACCGAGGAGGACTACGATCGGGTCGTGAACACCAACCTCAAGGCGGTGTTCTTCGGGAGCCAGGCGATGGTCCGCCACCTGCGCGAGGCGGGGCGCCCCGGCAAGATCATCAATATCAGCTCGGTGCACGAGGATCTGCCGTTCCCCAACTTCGCGGCCTACTGCGCCAGCAAGGGCGGCGTCCGCATGCTGACGCGCACGCTCGCGGTCGAGCTGCGCGGCACCGGGATCACCGTGAACGCCATCGCGCCGGGCGCGATCGAGACCGAGATCAACGCCGACCTGCTCAAGGATCGCGACAAGCTGGGCGCGCTGCTCGGGCAGATCCCGCTCGGCCGCCTGGGGAAGCCGGAGGACGTGGCCGGGCTCGCCGTGTTCCTCGCCTCGGCGGACGCCGATTACGTGACCGGCTCGACGTACTTCGTCGATGGCGGGCTGACCTGGAACTACGAGGAGCAGTAGGCGACGCACACGGCCTGTGTCGGCCCCTCTCCGGGAGCCCGGCGCGCTCCACCAGCCTGAACGCTGGCAGCCTGAACGCTGAGAAAAGTTTCCGACAGAAGGCAATGCCTCGCCGCAGAACCCGGTGTCGGCGAGCTGCCGCTGCGGCGCGGGCACGTCCCCTTCCCGTGCATTCCCGTGCGCGAGGCGCCGCGGCGCCTCGCGTTTTTGCGTCACGCGGCCGGCTCGCTGTGGCACCATGCGCCCATGACGGAGCTCAAGACCCATACTGGTGGCTGTCACTGCGGAAAGGTTCGCTACGAGGTCAAGGTGGACCTGAGCGCTCCCGTGGGCGTGTGCAACTGCTCGCGCTGTTCGAAGCTGGGCGTGATGCTGGCCTTCGCGCCGGCGGACCAGTTCACGCTCAAGCAAGGTGGAGACGTCCTCACCGATTACCAGTTCAACAAGAAGGTCATTCACCACACGTTCTGCTCGGTCTGCGGCATCGAGTCGTTCGCGCGCGGAATCGGGCCTGACGGCAAAGAGATGTGCGCCATCAACGTCCGGTGTCTGGACGACGTCGACATCGAGTCGCTCAAGACGATGAAATTCGACGGCAAGAGCGCGTGATCGCGGCCGCGCCGGCCGGAGTCCGTGGCGGCGGACGCGGCCGGCGCGACCGAGCTTCGCGGGCCTGGGCGGTGGAGCCGCGGTCGGCCCTCGCCGGACCCGCGCCCGAGCGCCTCTCGCGCGCCCCGGGCCGATCCGCAGGCGCAAGCCCGGGCGAGGCGGGTAGACTGCGCCCCTGATGTCGATCGAGCAAGCAAGCGCGCTCCTGGCCTCGGCGCGGTCAGCCCTCTTCATCACCGGCGCGGGCGTGTCCGCGGCCTCCGGCATCCCGACCTACCGCGGGATCGGGGGGCTCTACAGCGAGAAGGGGACCGACGAGGGGCTCGCCATCGAGGATGCGCTCTCGGGCTGGATGTTCCAGCGGCGCCCCGAGGTCACGTGGAAGTACATCCACCAGATCGAGCGCGCGTGCCGGGGAGCGCGGTTCAACGCCGCGCACGCGGCGATCGCCCGGCTCGAGCGCCGCGTCCCGCGCTGCTGGGTGCTCACCCAGAACGTCGACGGGTTCCACCGGCTCGCCGGCTCCACGAACGTGATCGACATCCACGGCGATATCCGCCGCATCCTCTGCACGCGGTGCACGTACGAGGCGCACGTCGACGATTACGCGCACCTCGCCGCCTGCCCCAGCTGCCCGGAGTGCGCCGCGGTGCTCCGGCCCGATGTCGTCCTCTTCGGGGAGATGCTCCCCCTGGAGAAGGTCGAGATCCTCCGGCGCGAGCTCGCGCAGGGCTTCGATGTGGTCGTCTCGATCGGCACGTCGAGCCTCTTCCCCTACATCACCGGGCCCGTCCTCGAGGCCGCGCGAGCGGGGGTGCCGACCGTCGAGATCAACCCGGAGACGACCACGATCTCCACCGCCGTCTCGGTGCGGCTGCCGATGCGCGCGGTCGAGGCGCTGGAGGGGATCCTGTCCCGGATCGAGCCCAGCAGCTGACCGCCCCGCGTCCGGCGCGCAGATCCGAGGCGATCCCGGCGGCGCGCCGCGCGCGCTCGGCCTCGCTCGGGCGCCTCGCCGGCGCCCGTGGATTCGAGAGCAAGACCCGGAGTGCGGCGATCCGGGCGGGGGTTAAGCTCGCCTCGTGACCCGCAAGATGCGCCGGAAGGAGGCAGACGACATGTCGGGAAAGGCCCATGCCCTCGCCGCCGTGGTGGAGAGCGACCCTCGCTGGGCCGCCGTGATCGCCCGCGACGCGAGCGCCGATGGCAAGTTCTTCTATTCGGTCAAGACGACGGGCGTGTACTGCCGTCCGTCGTGCGGCGCGCGCCCCGCGAGGCCCGAGAACGTCGGCTTTCATCCGACCGCGGCCGCCGCGAAGCGGGCAGGCTTCCGGCCGTGCCTGCGCTGCAAGCCGGATCAACCCCCGCTGGCCGAGCGCCAGGCGGCCCAGGTGGCCGCGCTGTGCCGGCTCATCGAGCAGAGCGACGAGGCGCCGAGCCTCGAGGCGCTGGCGCGCCACGCGGGGCTGAGCGTCTTCCACACGCACCGCATCTTCAAGGCCGTCACCGGGGTGACGCCGAAGGCGTACGCGGCGGCGCACCGCGCCCGGCGGGTGAGGGCCGAGCTCGGCAGGAACGGCACCGTGACCGAGGCGATCTACGCGGCCGGGTACGGCTCGGGCGGGCGCTTCTACGAGCAGTCGAACCAGGTGCTGGGCATGACGCCCACGAGGTACCGCGCCGGAGGAGCGCAGATGGAGATCCGGTTCGCGATCGGGGAGTGCTCCCTCGGCGCGATCCTGGTCGCCGCCACCGCGCGCGGCGTGTGCGCCATCCTGCTCGGCGACGATCCGGAGGAGCTCTTGCACGATCTCGAGCGCCGATTCCCTCGAGCCCACCTGGTCGGCGGCGATGCCGGGTTCGAGCAGCTCGTCGCGAAGGTGGTGGGCCTCGTGGAGAGCCCCCGCGCCCCGGTCGAGCTGCCGCTCGACGTGCGCGGGACGGCGTTCCAGCAGCGCGTCTGGCAGGCGCTGCGGGACATCCCGGCGGGCACGACCGCGAGCTATGCGGAGATCGCCGGCGCCATCGGCGCTCCGAGCGCGGTCCGGGCCGTGGCGCGGGCGTGCGCGGCCAACGCGCTGGCCGTGGCGATCCCGTGCCATCGGGTGGTGCGGAACGACGGCGGGCTGTCGGGCTACCGCTGGGGCGTCGAGCGCAAGCGCGCGCTGCTCGACCGGGAGGCGGGCGCGTGAACGCGCCTCGCAGGGCCGTCCCCGCCGCGCGCGGCGTGGACGACGACGACGACGGCGACGGCGACGGGCGGGCGGCGTCGGTGGACTGGGCGCACGTGTCGCAGGACCTCGACGCGCACGGCTGCGCGGTGATCGAGGGCCTGCTCACCCGGGCCGAGTGCGGCGACCTGGCCGCGCTGTACGCGCGCGACGAGCTCTTCCGCAGCCGGGTGGTGATGGCGCGGCACGGGTTCGGGCGCGGGGAGTACAAGTACTTCGCGCGCCCGCTGCCCGCGCTGATCGACTCCCTGCGGACCGGCCTCTATCCGCGCCTCGTGCCCGTCGCGAACCGCTGGAGCGCGGCGATGGGCCTCGACGTGCGGTATCCGGAGGAGCTCGCGCGCTTCGTCGAGCGCTGCCATGCCGCGGGCCAGGTCCAGCCGACGCCGCTCCTCTTGCAGTATGGCGAGGGTGACTACAACTGCCTGCATCAAGATCTCTACGGTGAGCACGTCTTTCCGCTCCAGGTCGCGATCCTCCTCTCCGAGCCCGAGCGCGATTTCACGGGCGGCGAGCTCGTGATGACGGAGCAGCGCCCGCGGATGCAATCTCGACCGATGGTGGTGCCGCTGCGCCAGGGCGACGCGGCGGTCTTCGCCGTCCGTCATCGACCCGTGCAGGGCACGCGCGGCGTGTACCGGGTCAACATGCGGCACGGCGTCAGCCGTGTGCGCTCGGGGCACCGCCACACGGCGGGTATCATCTTTCACGACGCGGCGTGATCGCGCGCCGGGAGAGCGCGGGCGGCGATCTCGCGCCGTCACCTCACCGCCGTGGCCCGACGGTCACCTCGTTGCTGTAGCCTGCGACGGCTGATGTCCGGTCGGCTCTCGACGAGCCGGCGGGACAGGCGGGAGGCATCGAGGAGATATGGGCAAAAGCTGGTTGGCGGTGGGGGCTTGCGCGTGCGCCTTGCTCGTCGCGTGCGGCGGCGACGACACGGACGGGGGCGGCGGCGCAGGCGGGAGCGGCGGCGCGGGCGAGGGCGGCGGCGCAGGCCAAGGCGGCGCGGGTGAGGGCGGCGGCGGCGGCGCGGGCGGCGAGGCGAGCCTGCTCGAGCTGTACCACGCGGCCGTCGCCGACGCCGAGGTCGCCGAGGAGAGCGAGCGCGTGGACACGTTGACGGCGATCGACGACGAGACTGCCAGTCTCGTCCGCGACGCCGAGGATCGCGTGCTGATGCTCACCTGGACGTCCTACGCGGGCTATGACGAGCTCGTGGGCGAGGAGACGGAGCTCGGCGTCGAGGTCTGGAGCACGGCGGCGCCCGAGCTCCAGGCGTTCTGCCGCGCGAGCGGCCTCGAAGGAGCGGCGCTCTCGCTGCGGCTCGAGCAGCTGCTCGGCCTGCCGCCCGACAGCGGCAAGGACCGCGTCGTGGCGCTCTGGGTGCCGGCGGAGTCGATGTTCCGCCCGACGCCGGACCTGGAGATCGACGACACGACCGCCGATCTCGACTTCCCGGACGGCACGCCGCAAGAACACGAGGACTGGTTCAACGCCCTGAAGGCGACGTCCTATGGCGAGGACGGGTATCCGTGGACGCGCCTCGGCTACACGTACGACTGGAGCCCAGAGGGCCAGGAGGTCGGCCTGAGCGAGTTCGTGATCAGAAAGGGCACGACCGTCGTCGTGGAGTCGGTCACCCCGCAGGACGAGTACTGCCGTCCAGCGCAGTGACGCGCGCCGCCCCGGGCGCGATCGCGCCCGGGGCCTCGCGAGGACGGCCGCTCAGTCGAGCTCGGAGGGCGCGAGCGGCACCTTGCGATAGACGCGATCGACGTCGATGACGACGCCGACCGACTCGAGCTCGAGCTGCATGCCGGGGCCCAGGATGGCGAGCAGCCACCGGCCGTCCGGCTGCCGCTGGAAGTGCTCGATGCGCACCTCCTTCTGGGAGACGAGCACATACTCCACGATGGAGGGGACGCTCCGGTACTGCGCGAACTTGTCGCCGCGATCGTAGGCCTCCGATGAATCGGAGAGCACCTCGACGATCACGCTCGGATTGGTGAGCGTGTCGAGCTCCGCATCCTCGAACGCGGGATCGCCGCAGACCACGGAGGCGTCGGGATACACGTAACGCCCCGTGGACGAGATCTTGACGCGCAGGTCGGAGGTGTGGACCTCGCAGGCGCGGTCGAGCAGCGCGTTGCCGAGCTCGCGCTGGAGGTTCCCGGCCAGCAGGCTGTGCGCCCGGGTGCAGCCCGACATCGCGAAGATCTCGCCGTTCGCGTACTCGTGCTTCTGATCGGAGGCCCGCTCGAACGCGAGGTACTCCGCGGGCGAGAGCCCGGTGCGCCTGGCAGGATGTCCCATCGCGGACAGCGTACGGCATCCGCCTGCCGGAGGCGAGACGCCCGCCAGGCGAGACGCCCGCCCCCCTTTCCGCCCAGAAGGTCCGAAGCGGCCCACCGCCGCGCTCCCCTCCTCCCCGCCCGGCCTCTACTCCGCTGGCTGCTCTTCCCCCAGCCGGTCGAGCTCGCCCCCGTTCCCCACCCGCGTCACCCCTGCTCCGTCGCCGGCGCCCCCGGCGGCGCGGCCGCCTCGGCCTTCTTCGGCTTCTTCCGCCGGCTCTCCAGCCACGCCCTGCGCTTCTCGACCCACTTGGCGAGGTCTTTCGCCAGCCAGCCGCCCTTCTGCCGCCCGACGATCTCCCGCAGCAGCAGCGCGGCCTGGCCGTGGCCGATGCGCATCGCGAACAGATCGTCCATCACGATCTTCGCCCACCGCGTCCGGCGCACCGAGTCCATGTGATCCACGAACTGCTCTATCCGGAGCAGCACCTTCGTCCCCACCCCCGTCTTGCCCGTCACCACGAGCGCCGCCGTCTTCTCCTTGTCGAGCGCCTCGAGCCTGCGGATCGCCCCGTCGATGAGGTTCGCGTGCTCCGCCCACCCGGCGCCGCCCTGCTCCTTGGCCACGCGCACCGCCGCGAGCGCCTCGCGCAGATCGATGAGGCCGAAATCCGAGTACGACAGGAAGAACGTCAGCACCTCGCGCCGCGCCGAGGGGTTGCTCTGCATCCGCTCGATCGCGGTCCGCACCCGGTCCATCGACAGCCACCGATAAACGAAGTCGAGCCCGGTGCCCTTGATGTTCTGCGACCCCATCAGCCGCGCGTCGAACCCCGGCGGGATCTCGCGCGTGATGAAGTCGATCACCTTGTCCCCCTTGGCGTCGGCGTTCCACAGGACCGCGATGCGCTCGAGGAACAGCTCGCGGAACGCCGCCCGGAACGCCTGGTTGGCCTCGGCGTCGGCGCCCCGCGACAGCGCCGCCTCGACCTCCGCGCGCGCCTTGTCGCGCCGGGCCAGCCGCCGCGACAGCCGCGCCGCGTGGTGGACGATGTCGGGGCGGATGTCGTCCTCGCCCGCGGGCGGCGCGTGCGCCTCCAGCGCCTTCTTCACCGCCGCCTCGATCGCCTCGGGCTCCCCCTTCTTGCCCGCTACCTCCGGGCCGCCCACGATCGCCGCCGCCGCCGCCTCGTCGATCGTCGGCAGCGCGCGCAGCATCCGGGTGAGATCGTCCTCGAACGCGCCCGCGCGCGCCGGGACGCCGACCTTCTTCATCTGCTCGTCGAAGCGCTCGAGCGCGCGCTCCTTGCCCCCGTCGCCCGTGATCACCATGTCGCGCAGGCGCGCGTCGAGCCCCTCCGTGATGAACTGCATCATCCCGCCGAGGTTCGAGTTGATCAGCACCACGTGATCGACCCCGATGTCCTCGACGATGATCTGCGCGAACACGCGCGACCGCGCGACCCGATCCGCGCGGTTGTTCACCACCATCACCGTCGCCTTGCCGGGCGTCGCGTCCATGTCGTGCTTGTCGAACGCGAGCCGCGTCCAGTTCGACATGAACCCGGCGCGCTCGTTCGCGCTCATCCCGTTCGAGAACGTCAGCTTCCGCCCCCGGTACTGCACCGTCGGGTACGTCTTCAGCACGCCGAGGTCGAGGATCACGTGATCCGCGATCTCGACCAGCGCGAACTCGCGATCGACCCCGAAGTGATCCGCGAGCGCCAGCACCAGCGCGACGTTGCGCGGGTGCTCCTGGTACGGGAGCCGATCGAGGAGGTCGACCGGCAAGAGATCCGCGTCGATCGGCGGGATCGCGACGAGGTTCGTCCCCTTGCGCTGCGCCTGGTCCTTGAGCAGCGGGAGCATCTGCTCCTCGGTCGTGAACGACAGCCCGTCCGTGGGCATGAAGCGCGCGATCACCCGCGCGACGTCCTCGCCCCCGGGGCCCTGGATGTCCTCGTGATCCGGGTACGCGTTCGTCAGCGTCGTGATCTCGTCGCGCATCCACTCCGAGCAGAGCGTGTCCACGAAGAGCGGCTGGAGCGCCATGCACTCCCACAGGAACACCTGCGCGCGGAGGTTCCTCCCGGCGGCGAGGATGTTCCGCTGCTCCCAGATGGTCGCCTTGTCGTAGGGGCGGTAGATGAAGATCTCCTGCGCGGGCAGGTCGCGCATCGCGTGGATGAACATCGCCTCGCAGCCGGTCGTCTTCACGACGACGTCGTACCGGAGCGCGTGGAACAGCGCGGCCTTGAGCCGCTCCGAGCCGCTCTTGCCGCGCGTGCCCCAGCCGCCGATGGTGAGCGGGATGCCCCGGCGCGCGCGCTCGATCTGCGTCATGATCCACGCGGCGCGCAGCACCATGTACGCGAGGACGAGGAACACGATCCACGCGAGCTGCGTCGGGACGTTGCCCGCGGGCGACACGAGGTACGAGAGGAAGCTGTCGATCCAGACGGGCACCGACGGGCCGACGAGCCAGTCGCGGCCGAGCTGGAGCGCCGAGGGCAGCGCGACGGCGAGGTACTTGCTCGGCAGGTGCGGCTCGAGCGCGAACGGGCGGCCGTCGACCTCGCCCCCGGTGTCGCCGAGCGCGACCGTGAAGCCGAGCTCGCCGGTCATCAGCGTGAACTTCTTCTGCTCGGCCGGCTCCTGCGCCACGAGCGCGCGCATGCGGGCCTGCGCGTAGCGGTCGTAGCGCCACGTCAGCAGGGCGCGCGCGCGCAGCCGGTGCGCGAGCTTGGCCGGCGCGCGCACCGTGACCGTCCCGCGCGCCGTGATGAGGCGGATCTCGCGCTGGGTCAGGCTGGCCGCGGCGAGCAGATCGTCGATGCGGGGGACGAACGGCCCCCAGCCGCCGACGGGGGGGTAGACGTGGCGCTCGCCCGGCACGCGCGTGGGCGTGACCTCCGCCATGCCGACCGGCGGCGCGACGAGCTCGCCCGCGAATAGGCGGCCGCTCGTGTGGATCCACCCCTTGCGCTTGTCCGGCATCGGGGTGCGCATCTCGTGGATGAGCCGCCAGAGGCGGAAGCCGCGCGGCTCGCCGCGCGTGAGCACGTACCGGCCCCGGCCGCGGCGCCGGAGCGTGTAGGTCATGTCGCCGCGCGAGGCGACCAGGAGCGCGCGCTCGATGTCCCGGGGCTCGGCGTCGGCCGGGATCTCGACCGGCGCGCTCTCGCCCTCGAGGAGCTCCGAGGCCGCGGCCACGAGCGCCTGCCGGACGTGCTCGGCGACCGGGCGGCTCTCGACCTCGAGCAGCCGCAGCGCCGCGGCCGCCTCGTCGGACAGATCCGGCGAGATCGCCGGGCGGCTCGCGAACTCGGCGAGCAGGTCGACGAACGTCGCCGGCGGCAGCGGGGCGTAGGGCCCGGCGCAGAGCGTGCGCACCGCCTCGAGGGCCGCGCGGGACGCGAGCGGCGGGCCGGGCTTGGTGAGGGCGAAGCGGACGACGCGCTCGGCGTACGGGACGGCGTCCGCGTGCTCGGTCGCGAAGCGCGAGAGCTCCCGCATGGCGTAGCCGCGGACGCGCGGCGACCCGTCGGCCTCGGCGACCTCGGTGAGCGCCGTGAGGGCCTCGGGGCTGCCGAGCGCGAGGAGCTGGCGCACGAGCTCCTGGCGGACGTGCTCGCTCGGGTCGTCGCGGGCGAGGAGCGCGATGGCGAGCGGGTCCGCGCTCGCGGAGGCCGCGCGCGCGGGCGGCGCGCTCACGGCGGTCTCCGCGCTGAGCCGGGGCGCCGAGTCGGGCGCGGGCGCGTCGGGCAGCTCGGCGCCGCCCGGGCCCTCGAGGGCGCCCCCGGAGGAGGCTGCCTCCGGCGCGGCGCTCGGCGTGCTGCCGCGGCCGGCCTGCGCGCCGCTCCGGCGGCGCGGGTCCTGGGCTGCGCCGGCGGGCCGCGCCGCGCTCGGCGCGCGCGCGTCGCCGAGCGGGATCACCGGGGCGGACGGGCGCGCGGCCGCGCCGAGGAGGCGCAGGGCGTTGCGGCGGAGGATGGGGCCGTCCTTGTCCGCCGGGTCGCGCGCGCGGATGCGCTCGGCGAGCAGCGAGAACGCCTCGTCGGGGAAGAGGAGGACGCCGATCTCGAGGGCGGCGATCTGCACCCAGCGGGACGCGCCCACGCCGCGCGACCACGCCAGCACCGAGCGGGCCGCGTCGAGCCCGAGGTGGCCGAGCCGCTCGCGCGCCGGGATGCGGTGCAGGAGGGCGACGGCCGCGAGCATGGCGGCCCGGCGGACGGGCGCGGGGCGGCTCGGCTCGGCGTGCGCGATGGCGAGCCGGAGGACGCCGCCGTCGCGGACGACGTGCAGCGCGTCGGGCGGGTCGAGGTGCTGCGCGAGGTGGGTGAGCGCGTGGTAGGCGACCTCGATCTCGTCGAGGCGGTCGGCGATGGCCGTGGCGAAGCGCTCCTGGGCCGCCTCGAGGTCGAGGTTGCGGGCGAGCGCCGAGAGGTCGCCGGCCTGCTCGACGCGCGCGGCGGCCCAGCCGAGCGGGGAGGCGTCGCCGCTCTTCTTGCGCTCGCGCGCCCAGACGCGGAGCTGCCGGGCGAGGAGCTCGCGCCGCTCGGCCGGGGTGGCGGCCGACTGATAGGCGACCACGAGCGCGGACTCGGCGCTGCGCAGCCGGTCGACCTCGGCGGCCGCGCCGTCGGCGCACCGGGCGAGCGCGGCGAGCAGCGCGGGCCGCGGGGGATCCTCGTCGCCCAGGTCGGCCGTGACGCGGGCGACGACCGTGGCGATGGCCCGCGGGCGGCAGCGCACCTCGATCTGGGGGAGGCTGTCCTCGACGACCTCCGCGATCGAACGCGGCGCCGCGGTCCAGGGGTCGGTCGCCTCGCGCAGGCTCACGGCGCCACCGGGCGGGATCGACCGCGCAGGGAGCGGCCTTGCGGCGGGAAGCGAGGAGCACCGTACGGCGAGACCATCGGCGGACGAGCAGGGTACACCGTCGCGCGGAGCTGTCGCGAGCCGCTCTTCAGGCGCTCTCGCTTCATGCGCGCTCGGCGCTGCCGGCCCGGACGAGGCGCCGCGGGCTCAGCCGGCTGCCTTCGCGGTCGTCTCGAACGCACCCCTCCGGGCGGCGGCCGCCGGCGGCCGCCCGAAGCGCGCGGGCCCTGGGCGGGATCGGCGGCCGTCGGCGGCGGAGCGGCGCCGCTCAGCGCCGGCGCCGCCCGGCGCGGGGGACGACCCGGCCGCCTCGGACGCGCGCCGCGCCTTCAGGGCGAGGCCTCCGCGAACGTGTCGCAGTCCTCGATGCGGCCGCCGCGCATGCCGCGCTTGAACCAGGCGACCCGCTGCGCGGACGAGCCGTGCGTCCACGTCTCCGGGTTGACCCTGCCGGTCGCGCTCTTCTGCAGCCGGTCGTCGCCGATCGCGGACGCGGCCTGGAGCGCCTCGTCGGCGTCGCCCTCCTCGAGCAGATCGCGCTTCGCCGTGGAGTTGGCCCAAACGCCGGCGAAGCAGTCCGCCTGGAGCTCCATGCGCACGGAGAGGGCGTTCCGCTCGCTCGGGCGCGCCGCTTGCTGCTGGCGCATTTTTCGCTCGATGCCGAGCACGTTCTGCACGTGGTGGCCGATCTCGTGGGCGAGCACGTACGCTTGGGCGAAGTCGCCCGGCGCGCCGAACCGCGCCTTGAGCTCGCGGTAGAAGCCGAGGTCGATGTACGCCGTGCGATCCGCCGGGCAGTAGAACGGCCCCATGGCCGCCTCGCCGACGCCGCAGCCCGACCTCACGGAGTCGGTGAACAGCGTCAGCTGCGGCGCCGGATAGGTCTGCCCCATCCGGCTGAACACCTGCTTCCACACGGCCTCGGTGTCATCGAGGACGAACGAGACGAAGTCGACGAGCCGCTCCTCCTCGGGCGAGCTCGCGCGCTCGCTCTGCGCGCCGGGGAGCGAGACGCCCTGGCCGAGCCCCGAGGAGAGGAGATCTTTCCCGAAGACGAGGGAGAGCACGAGCAGGATCACCGTCCCGCCGACGCCGAGCTTCGCTCCGCCGGAGGCGCCGCGGAGATCTCGGAGGTTCGCACTGCGTTTCCCAGGTGTCCAGCGCATGGCAAACGCAGATATAGCGTGGAGCGCGCCTCGGGCGCCACCTTAGCTTTTCGTCAGGACGTTTTGCATTGCTCGCCTGCTGCCGGCGCCTGCTGTCGGCGCCGGGGCGCGAGCGGGTCGCCGCCTGCGCCGGCCCGCGGCGGCCCTGAGCAGCGAGGCGCGGTGTGGACAACGAGCCTGACGCTCACCCCTTCAATCGCCGGAGACACCGAGTCAGCTCACCAGTTCTCCTGACGAGCTGACGATGTCTCTCCTCGACGCTCTCGCGCGCTCGCGAGCGCCCCCGATCCCCTGCCAACGTCCGCATGGCCCTGGCAACCTCAGCGGCGGCGCGCGCCACCGCCGCCGCCGCCGCCGCCGCCGCCGCCTGACGCGCGCTTGCCGTTGGCGGAGGCCGGTGGAACGATGCACGCCATCATGACGCGCACGACGCACCTCGCCTCCACCCTCGCCATCGCGCTCGCCGCGCTGGCCCTCGCCGCCGGCTGCGACGAGCCCTCCGGCGCGTCCGGCAAGGCCGCCGAGAAGCCCTCCGAGACGACGAGCGCCTCCGCCCAGCCCGCCGCGCTCAAGCCCGGCGACGCCGCGCCCGACGTGACCTTCAAGCTGCACGACGGCCGAGAGGTGAAGCTCTCCAGCCTGCAAGGCAAGCAGGTGCTCGTCTATTTCTACCCGAAGGACGACACGCCGGGCTGCACCATCCAGGCCAAGGGCCTGCGCGACGGCTGGGCCGATCTCCAGGGCGCCGGGCTCGAGGTCTACGGTGTCTCGACCCAGGACGCGCAGAGCCACCAGGCCTTCATCCAGAAATACGAGCTCCCGTTCCCGCTCGTCGTCGACGAAGGCGGCGCGATCTCCAGCGCGTTCCACGTGCCGATGCGCAACGACCTCGCCGCGCGCCAGTCCTTCCTCATCGGAAAGGACGGCAAGATCAAGCAGGTCTGGCTCGATGTGGATCCGAAGGAGCACGCAGCGGCGATCCTCGCCGCTGCGAAGAGCTGAGCGCCGCCGCGCCGGATCCATCGCGCGCCCTGGCCCCGCAGCGCCGGCCTCGGCCGGTCGGCCGGCTCGACAAGACGTCCGCGCGGACGGCGGCGTCCTCGGCGCGGGCGCGCTGCTCCGCCGCGATCAGCGCGGCCACGGTCTCGCCGACGCAGCCTTCCTCCGCGGGGCTCCGTCACGTGGGGATCGGCGAGATCCGTGAGGCGCGCGGCGCGCTCCCCTCGATCGTCGCGTCGCATCGCTGACGCGCTCCGGCGCTCCGCTGCCCGGGCGCGACCGTGCCCGCGCGTCCGGCCTGGCGCCGCGGCGCGCCTACAGCGGGCTCACGTTCGTCGTGAACGACGCGTTCCGCAGGAGGCGCCGCTCGGCGAGCGGCGTCGCGAAGCCGCTCTCCTTGTTGAACGTCGAGCCGGGCCCGCCGCAGCTCGGATCGGCCCCGGCCCACCGCTCCGGGCAATGCGCCATGACGTAGTCGCGGTCCGGGTTGCCGACGGCGCCCCGCCACCGCGTGCGCCGGATGCAGGCGGCGCCGTCCACCGTCCACTCGGCCTCGAGGCTCATGCCAGAGCCCCCCGTCTCGCGCTGGATGCCGAGCGCATCCCAGACGTCGATCGCCGTCCCGGCCCGCGTGTGCGGCGCGCCGTCGCCGCAGTAGTCCGCGCGCACCATGCGGACGCACGCCTTGTGGAAGTACGAGAGATCCCTGCTCTCGCAGCGCTTCCCGTCGCACTCCGCCGTGGTCTGCCAGTCCCTGTAGCCCCACTCGGCGCACTTCGCGATCGCCGCGCCCTGGCAGGCGAACGTGAACTGGCTCCCGTCGTCCGAGAAGGCGCCGGTCACCGGATCCCAGATCCCCTTCACCGCGATCGCGTCGAGGCCCTCGCCGCAGACGTTCGCCCAGACCGCGCCGCCGGCGTCGTACTTCACCGTGTAATAGGCGATCCCGTCGCGCTCGACGACGTTCGTGATGCGGACGATCACGGTCGATCGATCGTCCAGGACCGCCTCGGCCTCCGCGCCGATGAAGTCGACCCCGCGGACGGGCTTGCCGTCGCTCGCGCGCGTCCCGACCAGCGTCGCCCCTTCCAGCGAAACCCCGTTGAAGCGCACCCCGTTGAAGCGGACCCCGTTGAAGCGCACCCCGTTGAGCTGGGTGCCGTTCAGGTAGGTGCCGTTGAAGGTGAGATCGTTGAGCGCCCGCAGCTCGAGCGCGCCCTCCGCCGGCGCCTCGTCGCCCTCGCCGCCCTCGACCTCCGCGACGCAACCGACACCCACGGAGATGAGCCCGACCATCGCCCCTGCCAGGAACCCTCGCTGAAACATGATCGCCTCCGAACGCTGACGCTCAAGCCATGACGCCCTGCGCGCCGACGATCTTCCTCCCGGCTGTCGGGCTCCGCTCCCGCGAGGGGCGCGGCATCTCTCGGCGCTGCCCGGGCGCCGCGGATCCTCGTCACCCTTTACGGAGGTGGAGGAAAGGAAGCACAGATGCGTAGCCCAATCACCGGATCGAGGAAGGTGCCGTCAACGACGGTCCGGTTGTCACTCCGGACCGATGTTTGATCGTAGAGGTAAGCCCCGCCGCGCAAAAGTACTTTGTCGACCTCAATCGACGAAATGGCCCACTCGAGGACGTTCCCCGCCATGTCGTCGACCCCGAAGGGACTACGTGAGGCGGGGTGCGAGCCCACCTCATCTGGACCCATCGTGGAGCTCTCCTTGCCATAGGTCTCATCGAAGTTGGCGTCGCCGGGAGAGAGCGTGTCCCCGTGCGGGAAGATCCGGCTGTCAGCGCCCCTCGCCGCGCGCTCCCACTCGTGATCGGTGCACAGCCGGGCCCCGCGGACACGGCCCGTCCTGTGGAGCCACGCGGCATACTCGGTCGCCTGCGCGAACGAGATGCCCGTGACCGGGAAACGAAGCCAGTCCTGCTGCGCACGGACCGCCCGCGAGGGGTAGACGAGCGGCTCGCCGGCGCGCGCCGTGTAGGCCTGCACCGTGGGCTGAATCGTCAGCTGCCACACGCCGCTGGGCAGACGGCGCAGCCCGAGGGCGCCCGTCATGGCGCCGTTGCCCGCCTGGATGGACGACCGCTCGCGGGACTCTCTCGGGAGCGTCTGGACGTAGTCGAGCCACTCCTGAAACGTCGTCTCGTGCCGCGCGATGAGGTAGGCGCCCGTGCTGATCTCGTGAAGGGGAACGGTCGAGAGGAACGCCCACCGGTACATGTCGTCCAGGGCGGCGCCGAAGAGGAATCGTCCGGGCGGAATGTAGATGAACCCGGGAGGGACGTCCCCCGCGGGCGGCAGCGGGATGGAGAGGCGCCGCGGCTCGCCGCGGCGGACCAGGAACGGATACCGCACGATGGTGCGGTTCCGCGCCTCGCACGTGAGCAGGTAAGAGCCCTGCGCGAGCGCGATGCCCGAGAGCGGCGTCGACCCGCGGACCCGCAGGTCGACAAGCTGCCGGCGCCCGTCCGCGTCCGTCTCGTACCGCTCCAGCGTGACGTCGGCGCCGGGGGGGTCGGTCTCGATGGCCACCTCGACGGGCGCGCTCCACCGCTGCCGGCGCACGCCGTCGGGATCGTACGTGGTCATGCGCTGGAGCAGCTCGTCGCGCAGCGAGGGGTGGCCCCGGCTGTCCGCGGCGAGCGCGCGCTCGTAGAGCACGTCGCCGAGCAGATCGCGCGCGTCGCGGCGGGCGCCGTCGAGCGTGAGCACCGCCTCCAGCTTCTGGCTCGCCTGCAGGTGGAGCCGCTCGGCCTCGGCGGCGCGCCTGCGCGCGCGCTCCCAGAGCGCCTCCCCCTCGTCGCGGCGCCGGCCGTCGAACGCCGCGAGCGCCTCGGCGCGGAGCGCCTCGGCCGCGGCGCCCTCGCGCGACGCGGCGGCCGAGATGTCCGCGGCCTCCTGGATCTTCCGGTCCGCCCGCGCGGCGAGCTGGCGCGACGCCCTGAGCTCCAGCGCGCCGTAGAGCAGCGCCGCGACGAGCGGGACCCCCACGGCGAGCGCCCACCGGGCCACGCGCTGCGTCAGGACGGCGCGCCGCGACGCCCGGAGGAACGCCGCCTCGCGCGGCGGCAGATCGCCCGGCTCGAGGCCCTTCGCCTCCAGCAGCTGGCGCGCGCTGAAGAGCGCGTCGCGGCGCCGGCCGAGCCGCTCCCACTCGGCGGCGGAGGCGTCGAGGCGCTGGCGCGTCGCCCGCTGCTCGCGCTGCTCCTCGAGCCAGTGGCGCAGCGTCCCCCACCCGTGGATCAACGCCTCGTGGGCGATCTCGTAGACCGTCCCCTGCTCGCCCTCGCGGGCGAACAGGAGGCGGCCCTGCACGAGCGCCTCGAGCGCCGCGCGCGCCGCCTCGTCGCCGCCCGGCCCCGCGAGCTCGACCTCCGCGCGCCGCGCCCGCGTGCCCTGCGGCGTGATGAGCTCGCCGAGCAGCCGCCGCGCCGCCGCGTGGACCGCGGGCGGCATGCGGCCGAGCACGCGATCGGCGTGGCGGGCGAGCGCGCCCTCGACCCCGCCGATCTGAGCGAGATCCGCGCTGCTGAGGGGCGCGTCGGGCGCGGCGCGGGCGTCCCAGAGCTCGGCGAGCGCGAACTGGAGGAGAGGCAGCCCGCCCTCGGCGCGGGCCGTGGACTCGACGAGGGCGTCGACGACCGCGTCCGACTCGAACGCGACGCCCTTGGCCCGCGCCGGCCCGGTGATCGCCTCCCGGAGCTTGTCCGCGGACATCGGGCGGAGCAGGTAGAGCGCGCGCTCGATCTCGTCGCCCAGGCCGGAGATGCCGGCGACGCGCGCGAGGAAGTCGCCGCGCACCGTGGCGAGCAGGCGCAGCGACGGCGAGCGCGCCGCGAAGGCGCTGAGGACGTCGCCGACGAGCGCCGCCTCGGCCGGGCTGCTGAGGGTCGCGAGCTCCTCCAGCTGGTCGATGAACAGCACGAGCCCTCCGCGCTCGCCGAGGCGCGCGCGGAGGTCGCGGACGAGCGAGCCCGGGGCCGCGCGCACGGCCTCGGCGATGCGCTCGGCGGGCGCGCCGAGGACCGGCTCGAGGGCGGCGGCCAGCGCGGCGAGCGGGCGCCGGCCGGGCACCATCATCGCCGCCTGGAAGGCGCGCCCGCCGCCGAGGGCGCCCTCGAGCACGAGCGAGAGCACGCCGGCCCGGCAGAGCGACGACTTGCCCGAGCCCGAGTCGCCGGCCACGACGAGCATGGGCTCGGAGCGCAGCCGGTCGAGGATCGTCCCCGTCTCGGAGCTGCGCCCGTAAAACACCGCGCGGTGCTCGACGTCGAAGACGAGCAGCCCGCGGTAGGGGTTGCCCTCCGGCGCGATCGAGGCGTGCCGGCTCCGCGCGAGCAGCTGCTCGAGCGCGTCGCGCAGCTCGTCGCCCGAGGCGAAGCGGGCGGCGGGGTCGATCTCGAGGCACCGCTCGATGACCGCCGCGAGCCGCGCGTCGACGCCCGGCGCGAGCGCGGCGAGGGGCCGGGGCCGCTCGCACTGGACGACGCGCGGGAGCTCGAGCATCGGCACGTCGTCGTGCGGCGGGACGCCGGCGCAGAGCTCGAAGAGCAGCGCGCCGAGCGAGTACACGTCGGAGCGGCGGGTCGCCAGCTCGCCGCGCCACAGCTCGGGCGGCAGGTAGTGGGGCGTGCCGCCGTCGACGCCCCTCGTCGCGTCGAGCAGCCGCGCCGCCATCTCGGCCGCCTCGCGGATGCCGCCGTCGAGCGGCTCGTCGCCGTGCGCGAGCGCGGCGTCGTCGCCGTGCGCCCCGGGCGGCGCCGCGACGCCGCGGATCGCGGGCGCCTGCACCGCGGCCGGGTCGAGGAGCTTGGCGAGGCCGAAGTCGAGGAGCTTCGCCTCGCCGTCGAAGGTGAGCACCGCGTTGGCCGGCTTGATGTCGAGGTGCAGCACCCCCCGGCGGTGCGCGGCCGCGAGGCCCCGCGCGAGCCCTGCCCCGAGCTCGAGCACGCGCTGCGAGGGCATCGGCACGGTCACGCGGTCGAGGCTCTGGCCGCGGACGAACTCCGACACGATGTACAGCTGTCCCCGGAGCTCGCCCACGCGGTAGATGGCGACCACGTTCGGGTGCTGGATGCGCGCGGCGGCGCGCGCCTCGGCGAGCAGCCGCGCGCGCACCTCGGCGTCCGCCGTCTCCGCGCGGATGAGCTTCACCGCGACCATGCGGTCGAGCAGCGTGTCGTGCGCGAGGTAGACGTCCCCCATGCCGCCGCTGCCGAGCTTCTGGACGAGCCGGTACTCCTCGAAGCGGCTCGGCGGGCTGAAGCTCGACGGGCCCGCGCTCGACGGCATCGCGCTCGACGGCGGCGGCGCGTCGGACGCCCGCGGCAGCGTCTCCGCCCCGCCGGGGCGCAGGGCGGCCTGCGAGAGGGTCGAAGCGGTTTTCTCTTTCACGAGGGCGCGCCTGGCTCAGCGGTGGCCTGACGAATATACCCGTTGCGGCGGGAGGGACTCCGTATCGACGCCGCCGGGGACGCCCGAAGCGACGGCGCAGGGCGCCACATCCAGCGCTCGGGAGGTGACGCGCTGTCGCCGCAGCGCGTGATCGGACTCGATGGCTCGACGCTCCGCGGCGGAGATCAGAGCTCGGTCATGTAGAAGGTGCTGAGACACATCTCATCGTTCGTGCCCTCTCCCCACACGACATCGCCGGGGACCCGCGGCTTACCGTCGATGATCGGCTGGTTCTCGGGCGTGTTGTCCCAGTGACACTCGACCGACAGCTTGTCGCCCGGGTGGAGCACCTTGGGCTGGGCGAGCGTGTAGCTCCCCTGCCAGTGGAAATCCCAGCGCGGGATGTCGAGAACGCACTCCGTGCTGCCGTCCGCTCGCTCGATCTCGAGGCGCGCGCGCTTGCCGAGCGTGTGCATGTGGAGCCCCGCGATGTGCAGCTCGATCGGCGCGCCGCCCGCGAGCGCCCGGGTGGGCTGCGCCCCCCAGCGGTGGCCGACGTCGGCCTCGAAGGCGGGGATGAGCATGGCGTCGCCGGTGAGCCAGGCCGGGTTGGTCCACGGCTGCGTGGAGCCCTCCCGCTCGACCGAGCTCTCCAGCATCACGTCGATCGCGGAGCGATCCGGCAGCTTCCCCGCGGTCAGCGTGTTGTAGTGAACCTGCACGACCAGCTTGGAGCCCGGCTCGATCCGGGTGCCCGTCCCCGCCGGGAAGGTGAGGCTCCCGCCGCCGGGCACCCAGCCGCCGAGCCAGCGCGGCCTGATCCCCGGCCCCCCGAAGCAGGGATAGCCCGGGCCCGGGTCGGCCGCGTCGAGGGCCTCGACGTCGGCGACCATCTCCGGCGCGGCGATGAAGGCGATCACGTGGTGGACGATGCGCTGCTCGCCGGGCCTGACGCCGAACCCGGTGACGTAACGCGCGCTCTCCTCCGGCCAGTCGAGCACGAAGCAGCGGTAGTCGTCGGGCCCCGCCTGCGGGGTGTACTCGACCGGCATCTCGAGCGTCCGGTCCACCCGCGCGAGCTCGGGGCTCGGCGGCCGATCGAGCGGCGGGCCCTCCTCCGCGGGGTCGCCCAGGGCCGCGCCGCCGTCGACCCACGCGGCGATCGTCTGGATCTGCTGCTCGGAGAGGGAACGATCGCCCACGTAGTCGGCGCAGGCGCTGTCGGCCGGCCAGGGGGGCATGGTGCGCTCGACGACGGCCCGCTTGATGAGCGGGGCCCAGGGCGCCGCCGCGTCGGGCCCCTCGAGCGAGAACGGCGCGATGCCGCCGGCGCTGTGGCACCCCGCGCAGCGCGCGTCGAAGATGGGCTTGACGTCGCGGTAGTACGAGACCGCCGCCGCGACGCCGCCGCCCGCCGCCGCCCCGGCCCCGTCGTCGCCGCCGCACCCCGCGATGACGGCGGCCAGCGCCGCGCCCAGCCCTGCCGACAAGCCCGTGTAGCCCGCGCACCTCACCATGGAAACACCTGCCCTCGCGTCAGCGACGCTCGTGGACCCCGCCGCTCCCCAGCTCGCGCCGGAGGAAGAACGCGATGACGTCGGCGAGCTCGTCGCGCGCGGCCACGAGGAGCACGGTGGCGCCCCCCGCGACGATGGACGAGCCGCGCGGCGCCTCGACGCGGCCGTCGGGGCGGTAGACGCCGGCGAAGACGCACGACGAGGGGAAGCCGGCGCTGCCCGCGATGACGCTCACCGAGCGGCCCGCGACCGCCGAGTCGGCCGGGACGTCGAGCTCGAACGCCACCGACTCGCCGGCGCCGAGCACCATCGCGTGACGGACGCCGGGGTGCTCGATGGCGGTGGCCATCGCGCCGATGAAGACGTCGATCTCGGAGAGGATCCGCTGGACGCCCGCGCGGACGTAGACGCCCCGGTAGTCGGGGTCGCGCATGCGCACCATCACGCGCTTGGCGCCCGCCGCCTGGGCGAGGAGCGCGACGGCGAGGTTGTCGGCGTCGCGGCGGAGCATGGCCACGACCACGTCGGCGCGCCCCACCTCGGCCTCCTTGAGGAGCCCGGCGTCGGTCGCGTCGCCGACGAGCGAGACGAGGCCGTGGCGCTCGAAGGCGCTGTTGGCGATCGACTCGTCGCGATCGACGATGGTCACCTCGTGGCCCGTCTTCGCGAGGTGGACCGCGACGCTCAGGCCCGCGCGCCCGGCGCCCGCGATGAGAACGCGCATCTCAGTGGCCTCCTTCGTGCTCGTGCAGCTTCATCATCTCGCGATCGATCTCCCCCACCTGCGCGTTCGCCGTCTCGTCGGCGATGAGCCCGCGCCTCGCCGCGTCGACCAGCGCCGCCTTCTCCGCCGTGAGCAGCGCGAGATCCGTGAGGTGGTCGCGCTCCGCCTCGCCCTGGGGCGACTGGAGCGCCGCCTCGGCCGCGATCACCCGGCGCTGGAACGCGGCCCGGCGCTCCGCGTGCTCCTTGCGGGAGAGGAGGCCCGCGGCGAGCAGGTCGTCGAGCTCCGCCTGGCCGCGCCGCGCGGCGATGAGCGTCGCCTTCGCGCCGTCGAGCGCGGCGTCGGCGCTCGGGGCCGCGACCCGCAGGAGCTTGAGCAGCCGCGCGAACGGCAGCGCCTGCGCGACCAGGGTCACGAAGGTCACGCCGAAGACGATCGTGATCAGCCGCTCGCGGAACGGCATGTCCTTCGGGAGGCTGAGGACGGCCGCCATCGAGAGCGCGCCCTTGATGTTGCCGACCAGCATCACGTGCTGCCAGCGCAGCGGCACGACCTCCCGCGTCAGGGCCCGGAGCGCGCCGAAGCAGCCGTAGACGGCGACCGCCCGGCCCGCGTGCAGGGCGATGAGCGCGAGGCCGATGGAGGCCGCCTCGCGCACGAGCATGTCCGCCTGGATCTGCATGCCGACGAGCAGGAAGAGCAGCACGTTGAGGAGGAAGCCGGTCGTCTCCCAGAACCCCTCCAGCGCGAGCACGCGCGAGGGCTCGAGGTGGCGGCGCGCGGCCTTGCCGACGACCACGCCGGCGACCACGACGGCGATGACCGGCGAGGCGTGGAGCCGCTCGGTGAGCAGGGCCGTGGCGAACACGAGCACGAGCGAGGCGAGGATCGCGGTCAGGTGGTCCGGCGTGCGGCGGAGCAGGACCGCGCCGAGGGCGCCGAACGCGCCGCCGAGGACGGCGCCGCCGAGCATCGCCATCGAGAGCGCGCGGAAGGTCTCGACCGGGTCGAACGTGCCGCTCGCGAGGACGCGCGAGGCGATCAGCACGAGCACGAGCGCCGTGCCGTCGTTGAAGAGGCTCTCTCCCTCCATGATCGCGGCCAGCCGGTGCGGGACGCGGACGCTCCGGAAGGCGAGCAGCACGCTCACGGTGTCGGTGATGGCGAGCAGCGCGCCGAGCAGGAGCGCCGCCGCGAACGGGAGATCGAGCACCAGCGTCGCCACCGCGGCGGTGCCGAGCAGCGAGATGAGCACCCCCGGCACGGCGAGCGCGAGGATGGGCCGGCTCGCGGCGCGCAGGATGTCCGCGTCGGCGGCCAGGGCGCCCTCGAAGACGAGCACCGGGAGGAAGGCGATGAGGATGACCTCCGGGTCCATCGGCGTGTTCGGCAGCACGTCGAGGACGACGAGGACGAGCCCGATCAAGACGAGCGCGACGTTGTAAGGGACCCCGACGCGCTTGGCGCCGATGGCGACGACGGAGCCGACGGCCAGGACGAGGAGCAGGCTCTCGAGCCGCTCCCTCATGCGTCACCCCGCGGCGGCGGCACGAGGGCGGTGGCCATCGGCCCACGCGGCGGACACGCCGCGATATGCGTGAGTTCTCTGCGAGCGATCACCGTAAATCCTGCGCTACATGATCGCTCCCGAATTCGCAAGATTGGAGAGCCGCCGCCCGCGCGGTCCGGCGGGCTGCGCGCGGCTACGTGGAGGCGAAACGCGAGCGTGCCTGTGGCCGGAGAGCGGGGAAATGTCCGAGATGTCATGACACGACGTCCGCGGCGCTCTCGCGTCCTCCGCGCGCGGCGGCCTCCGGCGGGCGGCGGAGGCGCGTTGACCGGCGCTCAAAAGGGCCAGACGAGCGGGACGACGATCAAGGTGGTGGCCAGCACGAGGAGCTGCAGTGGCAGGCCGACGCGGGTGAAGTCTTTGAACTGATAGCCGCCCGGCCCCATGACGAGGATGTTCACCGGCGAGGCGATCGGCGTCGCGAACGCGGCCGAGGACGCGAACGCTACCCCGATGAGCAGCGGCTCCGGCGCGAGGCCCAGGGCCCCGGCCAGCCGGACCGCGATTGGGGCCATGAGCACGGCGGTCGCGGTGTTCGAGAGCACCATCCCGATGGTCGAGGTGAAGAGCACGAGCGCGCCGAGGACCACCGTGGGGCGCGCCCCCGCGAGGAGCCCCTCGGCGGCGGAGACGACGGCCCCCATCGCGCCGGTGCGCTCGAGCGCGGCGGCGAGGGGGACCATGCCGGCGATGAGCACGACGCTCTCCCAGTTCACGGCGCGGTAGGCGTCCACCGGGCGCACGCACTGCGCGAGCACGAGGAGGAGCGCGGCGAGCAGCACGGCGATCACGTTGGGCAGCCACCCGAACGCCATGCACACGAGCATGCCCAGGGTGATGCACAGGGCGAAGGCGGCGCGCGCGCGATCGACGAGGACGTCGCCGCGCGCGTCGGGCTCGGCGACGAGCACGAGATCGCGCCGCTCGTCGCGCAGGTTCTTCAGGTGCTTGAGCCGCCCCTTCACGAGCAGCGTGTCGCCGGCGCGGAGCTTGAGATCCCTGAGCTCGGGGGTGGCGTGGAACACCGGGAGCCAGCCGTCGCCCCGCCGGATCGACAGCACGCTCGCGCGGTAACGGTCGCGGAACCTGGCCTCTCGCAGGGTCTTCCCCGTCAGGCCGGAGCGCCGCGGCAGCACGACCTCGGCGAGGGACTCCTCGGGCGGCAGAGCGAACACGGGGCGCGCCGAGAGCGCCTCGAGCCCGAAGCGGTCGGCGAGCGCCGCGATCGCCGCGTCGCTGCCGAGCATGCGCAGCTCGTCGCCGGCGGCGAACACCGTCTGCGGCACCACGCGCTGCGCCTCGAGGCCGTGGGGCCCGGGGCGCGCGATGCCGACCACGGTCACGCCGAAGTCCGCCCGCAGGTTCGCCTCCCCGAGCGTGAGGCCGGCGAGGCGCGATCCGGGCGCGACGCGCGCGGCGCGCAGGGCGCTGCCGAGCCCGTACTCCATCGAGAGGTCGTCGAGCGAGAGCGACCGCGGCGCGCCCGCCTCGGCCCTGTCTCCTTTGCTGGGCAGCGCGCGGCGGCCGATCGCGGCCATGTACGCCACGCCGACCGCGAGCGCGACGAGGCCCGGGGCGGTGAAGCTGAAGAAGCGGAACGGCGCTCGCCCCGCCTCGCGGAGCGCCTCGCTCACGAGCAGGTTCGGCGGGGTGCTGATGAGCGTGAGGTTGCTCCCGAGGTGCGCCGCGAACGCGACGGGCATGAAGAGCCGCGCCGGCGCGATCCCGCGGCGGAGCGCGAGCGTGCTGACGACCGGGAGGAGGATCGCCACGGTCCCCGTGGAGCTCATGAAGGCGGACACGAGCGCCGTCGCGCCCATCACCGCGACGGTCACCTGGGCCTCCCCCCCGCCGGCGAAGCGCTCGAGGCGCTGGCCCAGCCAGTCGGCGACCCCCGTGTCGGTGAGCGCGGCCCCGACGATGAAGAGGCCGGCGATCATGAGCACGGCCGGGTTCGAGAACCCGGCGAGCGCCTCGGGGACGGTGGCGACGCCGGAGATGGTGAGGGCGAGCAAGGACGTCATCGCCACCACGTCGAGCCGCATGCGATCGCTCACGAACAGGGCGATCGCGAGCCCGAGGATGACGAGAGCGACAATGGCCTCCGAGGTCATGCGGCGGCTCAGCCTAGCGGGACTCCCAGGAGGCCGCATCACGGGCGGACCAGCTCACCGCGCCTCCCGGCGGGGCGCTTCCGTGTTCGCGGTCCGGAGTCGCTCGCGCTTTGAGTCGTCGGCGGCCGACGCTATACAGCCGTCATGCGCGCGCGTCGTCCCAGCCAGACCGCCTCCTCCATCGCGCTCATCCGGGCGCTCGCGGATCAGGGCCTGACCGATGTACCGGGGTTCGAGGACCCGGTCGTGCACCGGCTCCTGTCGCCCGGGTGGAGCGCCGCGCTGGCGCTGCTCGCGCGGCGGATCCGGGGCATGGACGCCGCGAAGCGCGCGCGCGTCCTGGCCCGGCTCTCCGCGGTCCCGCTGCGCGTGATGGCCATCGACGTCGAGCTCGAGCGCGCCGTGGAGCGCGGGTGTCGTCAGGTCGCGAGCCTGGGGGCGGGCCTCGACACGCGCGCATTCCGGATGAAGGCGCTCTCGGCGACTCGCTTCTTCGAGATCGATCACCCGGCGACGCAGGCGCTCAAGCGGGGCAAGGCGGCGGCGCTGTCGCCGGTGGTGGAGGAGCTGACGTACGTCGCGGTCGACTTCGAGCGCGACGCGCTCTCCACCTGCCTCCGCTCGTCCGGCCATCGTCCCGACGAGCCCACCGCGTGGGTATGGGAAGGGGTCGTGATGTACCTGTCGGACGAGGCGCTCCGGGCGACGCTGCGGGCGCTCGCCGAAGCGTCGGCGCCGGGCAGCGTCCTCCTCGTCAATTACATGGAGCCCGGCGGCCCGCGCCGCCTCGCCTTCCTGCGACAGCTGGTCACGCGCCTCTGGAGCGAGCCGCTCGTCGGCTTGCGCCGGCGCGAGGTCATGCGCGCGGAGGTCGAGCGGGCCGGGTTCCGCGCCTCGAGCGACACCGGCGCGGCGGACTGGGCCCGTCGGTTCGGCGCCCCCTTCGCCCCGGAGAACCCCGCCGCCAACCTGCGGCTCCTCGTCGCCGAGCGCCCCGGCGCGGGCTGACCATCGGCGCGCGCCCTCGTCAGCTCCACGTCTCCGATCGCCGCGGATTGCGGGTCTCGATCGCCTCGGCGTGCCCCCGCAGCCCGCGCGCGGCGGGCAGGTTGCCGTGCGTCTCGAAGACGTCGGCGAGGGCGAGGCCGAGGATCACGATCTGCTGGGGCTTGTCCAGCGCGCCCACGGTCGGCGCCACCGAGCCGAGCAGCTCGAACGCCCGCCGCCACGCCTTCGCGGCGGCGTCCGGCATGTCGGCGTTGAGCGCCGCGTGCCCGGCGCAGCGGTGCATGTCCGCCGCGAACTCGTGGCTGCCGCGGCGGTCCGCGAGCTCGCCGGCGCGGGCGTACGCCTCCGACGCGTCGAGGAAGCGCCGTTGCTTGCTGTGCAGGCTGCCGAGCGAGGCGTAGGCCTCTGGGACGATCGCGGACAGCCCGCGCCGCTCGGCCTCCTTCAGCGCGGCGACGAACACCCGATGTCCCTCGTCGACCACGCCCGCGGCGATCAGCGAGCGCGCGCGCTGCATGGCGACGTGGATGGCCTCCTCGCCCAGCCCGCGACCCGCGAGCAGCTCCTCGGCTTGCCGCTGGATCTGCGCAGCCTCGTTGTGCCGCCCCGCTTGAAAGCACTTGTCGGCCTCGTGCAGGAGGCGCCGCGCGGGGAGGAGATCCGGCGCGCGAAGGGGGGAGTCGGGCGCGATGCGAATCTCGAGGTCGGCGGGGAGGCGCTGCCCGCGCGCCGAGAGATCGGTGAGCAGGCGCTCGACATCCATCATGGCCGCGCTGTCCGCCTCCGGCCACACCACGCGGGACGCGCCCTCGCCGAAGCGCGCGAGCAGGTCGCCGACGCTCGAGTGGACCGGATCGACGAGGACCCAGCGCACGAGCGCGAGCTCGGGCCGCTGCGCCAGCCAGAGGACGTCGCGGGCGTACGCGCGGGGGTCGTCGATGTGCTGGGGCGAGAGCACGACGACGGCGGTCGCGTCCGGCGCGCGGGCGGCGAGGTGGGCCGCGAGCGCGCCCGCGAAGGCGTCGAGCGGCTCGCGCAGGGGGCCTGGCTCCGGGGTCGAGGCGGGCGGCTCGGCCGCCGCCGGGGCGCCGAGCTCGCGCGCCAGCGAGCGCTCGCGGGCGGCCCAGCCACGGCTGGGCCCGTAGACCGGGTCGGCCAGCACCCAGACGGGGCGGGGCGCCGGGCCTGCTTCGCCGAGCGCTCGCAGCAGCGCCAGCGTGTGCCCGTGGACGTGCGCCGGGACGATCACGTGCAGCAGGCGGGCTCGTTCGCCTGTGAAGATGGCGCTGAGCGCGCGGGCGATGTCGTGGATCATGTCGCGTCCCGGGGCGGATTCTTGCGCCGATCGGCAGCGAGGCCAAGCGAATGCGCGCGCCCCGGGGCGCGGCGTCGCCGGCGCCCGCGCCGGGCGCCCGCGCGGATCGCCGCGCCCCGGGGATCGGGCGGCCGTAGCGCGTCGCAGGACGCCACGGTCGAGGCGATATGTCTCAGGGACCGCGCGCCGGTGCGGGCGCGCGCGGCGCGGAGGAGGACGCGCGGGCGCTCGCCCCCGCTTGGCCCGGGCATTGCTGAGCGGAAGAGGCTGAAGCAAGCGTGAGAGTCGTCGAAGAACCGCCGAGCGCGCCCGGGGCGAGGTGCCGCTGGTCGCGTTCGGGCTCGGAGGAGAAGGTACCGTGAGAACTCTGTATCTGTCGCTGCTCTTGAGCGGCGTGGTCTTGGGTTGCGGTGGCAGCAAGCCTCAGCCGGAGGGCCCGGCCGAGAAGGCGGGCGAGGCCGTGGACGACGCCGCGCGCGACGTCAAGGACGAGACGAAGGACGCGGCGGAGTCGACCGGCGACGCCGCCGAGGAGGCGGGCGACAAGGTCGAGGACAAGACGGACTAGCGCGACAAACGGGTTGAAACCGAGAAATCGAGCCACAGAGGCGCAGAGGGCACAGAGGAACAACGAAATGACTCTGTGCCCTCTGTGTCTCTGTGGTTCGAATCTCTTCATTCGTAAGCGTTCAGGCTGATCGGTGTCTGGCAGCGCCGGCCCCTCGGCGGCGCTGCGCTGTGAAGAAAGCTGGCCGGAGCGCCTGCGCGCGAGGCGCCCGCGGCCGAAGGTTGAACCCAGAGGACCCCCGCCGCGCCGCGGCGCGGCTCGCAGAGTGGAGGCAGGAAATGAAAGCGACATCATTGCTCGAGAAGCAGCATCGCAAGGTGGAGTCGATCTTCAAGCAGCTCGAGAGCGGCAAGGCGGAGCCGGCGCCCCTGCTCGCCGAGCTCGCCAACGAGCTCGCCGCGCACATGGCGATCGAGCAGGAGAGCTTCTATCCCGCGGTGCGGCAGATCAAGGAGGACCTGATCCTCGAGAGCTACGAGGAGCACGCGATCGCCGAGCTCGCCCTGAAGCGGCTGCTCGCGACGGACCCGGAGGACATCTCGTTCAAGGCGCGCGTGACGACGCTGAAGGAGCTCATCCAGCACCACGTCGAGGAGGAGGAGGAAGAGCTCTTCCCCAAGGTCGAGGAGGCCGTCGACGAGAAGCGCCTCATGGAGCTCGGCAAGGAGCTGAAGGCGGAGTTCGAGCAGCGGCTGGCCGAGGGGTACGAGGCGCTCCTGCCGGCGGGCTACAAGAAGACGTCGGCGGACAAGGCGAGCCACGCGAAGCACGCGAACGGCGCGAACCCGGCCTGACGAGGCCTGCGCGCGCACAGGGCGAAGCGCGCGACGGACCGGGGCCGAGCCACGGGGGCAGGGAGGACGCAGGGACGGCCAAGGCCCTGCGTCCTCCCTGCCCCCGTGGCCGTTTTGTGGGCGTTCAGGAGGGCGCGCGGCGCGCCGGCCCGGGGCGCGCGAGCGGCCGTTCGGCGGTCGACCATGGTAGAAGCAATCGGCTGGATCAGCTCCATCATCCTCGTCCTCACCGTCGGCAAGCAGGTCCACAAGCAGTGGAAGAGCAAGACGAGCGAGGGTGTCTCCAAATGGCTCTTCCTCGGCCAGCTGGCGGCCTCGGTCGGGTTCGTCGTCTACAGCTGGCTGGTCGAGAACTGGGTCTTCGTGGCGACGAACCTGCTCATGGCCGCGAACGCCCTCGCCGGCGCGCTGATCGTCTATCTACAGCGGCGGCGGGGCGCGCCTCGGCCGGCGGGCGAAGGGCGCTGAGCCGGCAAGACGCGAAGGACGCCAAGGACGCCGACGGAGGAGGAGAGAGAGAGCCTTCCTCGCGCGCTCCTCTCCCGACCGCCTCGGCGTCGTGTTTTTTCTCCGCCCGGACACATGCACTTATCCCGCTCGACTGAAACCAACACCAACAGACGCACCCCCTGTGCGACACCCGCACTTTCCTCCGCACAGAAACGCCGCACGCTCACCAGCTGCGCCAAAACTGCTCTGAATCTACAAAAGTCCAGCACGATCGGTCGAAGTTGAGCATGAGTCCAAAGCACCATAGACTCAGCACATGCTTAACCCTTCGACTCACTCCTACGCCATCGCGCTCGCCGCGACGTTCATGGCCTCTGTGCTGTCGGGCTGCATCGGCGAGCTTGGCAGCGCGCCGCCCGAGGGCGAAGGCGACGGGCCGACGAGCGGTGCCGGCATCGAGGACGGCAGCGGACCGCCGGGCGGCGGCGCGACCGCGGGCAGCGGCGGCTCGGCCGCCGCGGGCGCCGGCGACGGCGGCAGCGCGGGCGGCTCGCCCCCCGGCGGCAGCGCCGGCTCCACCACCGCGGGCCCCGGCGGCGGCGGCTCCACCACCGCGGGCGCTGGCGGCGGCGCACCCGCGGGAGGCACCGGCGGCAGCGACGGCTCCACCACCGCGGGCGCCGGCGGCAGCGGCGGCGCACCCGCGGGGGGCACCGGCGGCAGCGACGGCTCCACCACCGCGGGCGCCGGCGGCAGCGGCGGCGCACCCGCGGGGGGCACCGGCGGCGCCGGCGGATCCGGCAGCGGCGCCGGCGGCAACGACGACCCGACCGGCGCGGCGCAACTGTGCGTCGATACGATCAACCAGCACCGCGCCACGCTCGGCCTGCCGCCCCTCGCGCGCTGGACCGAGGCGGAGTCGTGCTCCGATGAAGAGTCCGAGTCCGACGGAAACACCGGCCAGGCGCACGGCGCGTTCGGCGCTTGCGACGAGCGGGCTCAAAATGAGTGCCCCGGCTGGAACGGCCCGCCCGAATCGATGATCGTCCCGTGCTTGCAGCTCATGTGGGACGAGGGGCCCGGCGAGGATTTCAACAAACACGGCCACTACATCAACATGAGCAGCACCGCGTATACCAAGGTGGCTTGCGGATTCCACACGTTCCCGGACGGCAGCGTCTGGGCCGTGCAGAACTTCCGGTGACCGGCGCGCGGCCGCTCACCCGCTCTCCGCGTCGTCGACCTCACGCCCGAGGAGGACCTCGGAGCCGTCCTCGGCGCCCGGGGCCGCGGCCCCGTCCGTGAGCTTTCCGGTGAGCCGCACGCACCTCGCGCGGTGCACCCAGACGTCGAACGCCTCCATCATTCGCCGCTCGACCTCCGCGCCCTCGAGCAAGCCGAGCGCGCGCGCGACCGCCTCCAGCGTCGACAGGGCGCCCTCGTGCGGGGCGCGCCGCAGCCCGTAGCGGCTCGGCGCGCCCTGCGGCAGCGCGACCGGCTCGGCGCCCTGCGCGTCCGCGTCGCGGTGAACGACCCGGCGCGCCTGGTTCCAGTTGCCGTCCGGAACGAGCAGCACCACCGGCCCGCCGCGCGCGTCGTCGGGCGAGAGGGCGCGCGCCCCGGGCGACGGATACAGCACGAGCCGGCGCCCCTCCGGCAACGGCGGCCGCGCCCGCGGCGCGATCTCGCCGCGCACGCGCACCTCCGCGCCCTCGAGCAGGCGCGCGACGAGCCGGCCCGTGTTGGTGCTCCTCGTGCGCTCGATGCGGTGGGTGAGCAGCACGACGCGCGTGCGCACCGCGAGCCGGGGCAGCGCGCCGCAGAGGCACATCGATCGCGGCAGACCACAGCCGCGGCAGCGCGGCGTCCCCCGCGCGCGGATGGGGGGCAGATCGGGCGGCTGCAGCGGGATGAACGTCATCTCGGCTCGGGACCGGGCGTTTTCGCACGCGCAGCCCTCCCCGGTCAAATGGCCCCTCCCCGCCCGGGCACATCGAGCGCGCCCCGCGACTCGCTCCTGTTCCCGCCGAGCGCGGAGCCTCGCGCGCCCTCGTGCGCGCGACCTGCGCCCCGGCCGGCCGGCTGCCTACCGGGCGGCCGGGCCCCGGAGTGATTCACATGAAGGCGGGAAGACAGGAAGATCGATGATCTTTTCTTCCCGCCTTCCCGCCTTCGTGTTCGAATCCGGCCACCACCCGCTTTACTTCAGCTGGCAGACGTCGAGCACGTCCATGTCGGTGTAATCGAGGTTCTCGCCGCCCATGGTCCAGATGAAGCCGTAGTTCGAGGTGCCCACGCCCATGTGGATGGACCACGGCGGCGAGATCACCGCCTCGCCGTCGCCGACCACGAGGTGGCGCATGGCGTCGGGCTGGCCCATGAAGTGGAATACCCGGTTGTCGCCGGTCAGGCCGAAATAGAGATAGATCTCCGAGCGGCGGTCGTGCAGGTGCGGCGGCATGGTGTTCCACACGCTGCCCGGCTTGAGGAAGGTCACGCCGAGGAGCAGCTGCGCCGACTGGCACACGCCCGGGATGATGTATTGATAGATGGTGCGCTCGTTGGACTGCTCGGGCGACCCGCGCTCCAGGGGCTTGGCCTGCTCGATCGAGATCTTGGTCACCGGAAAGGCGGTGTGGGCCGGCAGGCTGGCGAGGTAGAACTTGGCCGGCGCGGCGGCGTCCGCGCTGTCGAAGGTCACGTCGGTGACGCCCATGGGCACGTAGAGCCCGTCGCGGGGCTTGAGGTCGTAGGCCTTGCCGTCGACGGTGACGCGGCCGGCGCCGCCCACGTTGACGATCCCGAGCTCGCGGCGCTCCAGGAAAGGACGGCCCTTGGCGCTCTTGGGCTCGGTCTGGGCCGGCAGCGTCAGGGTCTCCTTCGTGGGCGTGGCCCCGCCGATCACGAAGCGCTCGTTATGCGAATAGCTCAGCCGGGTATGGCCGGGAGCGAACAGGCCTTGCACGAGATATTTGTCGCGGAGCGCCTGGTTGTCCGCGCCCTTCATCATGTCCGGGTGCGTGGCTTGATAAGTCTTGTTGAACATGATCCATCCTTGAAGCGCGCCGCGCCACGGGAGCCGAGGGCGCGAGCGCCGGGAGCGCGCGAGGAGCCGGAGGCTGGATGGCGTGGCAGGAGCCGTCCTGCCGCCCGCTCACGACGTCCACCGCCGAGCGAGTCGCGAACCGAGATGCACAGGGCGTTCCAGCGCTGCGCCACACGCCGGATCGACGGGAGGAAACACGCGCCGACCGGCGCTTGGGTGGAATTTTCCGCTCATGGCAGCTGAGAACCGGGCGTGCTGTCAACCGCGGCTTGCACCGGTTGACAGGCGTGGTTGACAGCCCGCGGGCTTGGAGGCGCGAGAGATCATGGCAGCGGCACCGCAGAGCTCGATGCCGCGGGCAACCCCGGGGGCCCGGCGCCGCGCTGCGCCGATGCCCCTCGGCCCGGCGTCCCGTGCCGTGGTACATCTACGAGCACATCTTGAAAGGAGCGCGCGATGGCGAAGCTCATGGTGTACGAGACGTTCTCCAAGTCCAATATCGATGCGCTGCTCGATGCCGGCATCGTCGTCAACCTCGCGTTCGACGCGTCGCACAGCAAGCAGGAGAAGACGGTCCACCTCGAGCTGCTCATCGACGCCAGCACGGAGGCGATCGAGCGGCTCAGGAGCCGTCACAACGACACGTACATCATGCTGAAGGGCGCGCTGATGCAGGGCGCGGGCACCTACAAGCTCGAGTGCCACACCTTCGATCAGGACATCGTCGACAGCTCGCCGAAATCCTACGAGATCCGCCAGAACCGCGCGATCGTGCGGCACGGCGACATCGGCACCATCATCCAGGACATCGGCTGGTGGTGAGGCGCGTGAGCGCGCCGGTGTGCGGTGCGCCCAAGCTCCGTGCGTCAGAGATCCCGCCAGCAGCGCCCAGCTCATCCCTGTCGTGGCGCCCCCATTTGGCTCCGGATCGGGCATGATGCGGGCCGCATGAAGCATTGGAACCGATACACAAAATGGCTGCTGCTCGCAGCCCTGACCACCCCTGTCCCCGCCTGCGGGGACGACTCCACGGATCCCCCGGCTGACCCGACAGGGACAGGCGGCGGCGCCACGACCGGCACCGGCGGCTCCGGCGCGGGCACTACCACCGGCACCGGCGGCGCGGGCGGCGAGGGCGGCGAGGCCGCGGGCACCGGCGGGGCCGGCGGCGCGGGCGGCGAGGCCGCGGGCACCGGCGGGGCCGGCGGCGAGGCCGCGGGCACCGGCGGCGAGGGCGGCGAGGCCGCGGGCACCGGCGGGGCCGGCGGCGCGGGCGGCGAGGCCGCGGGCACCACCACCGGCACCGGCGGAGGCGGCGGCGCGGGCGGCGAGACCGCGGGCACCACCACCGGCACCGGCGGAGGCGGCGGCGCGGGCGGCGAGACCGCGGGCACCACCACCGGCACCGGCGGGACCGGCGGCGCGGGCGGCGCGGGCGGCGAGGCCGCGGGCACCACCACCGGCACCGGCGGGACCGGCGGCGCGGGCGGCGCGGGCGGCGAGGCCGCGGGCACCACCACCGGCACCGGCGGGACCGGCGGCGCGGGCGGCGAGAGCGCGTCGGTCGAATGGCCGACCGTGACGAGCGAGATCCCGCTCGACCCCGAGATCGAGGACGCCATCACCGAGCTGCTCGCGCAGATGAGCGCGGCGCAGAAGGTCGGCCAGATGGTCCAGGCCGAGATCCTGGCGATCACGCCGGACCAGGTCCGGGAGTACCACATCGGCTCGGTGCTGAACGGCGGCGGCTCCTGGCCGGGCCGCTCGAAGCACGCGACCGTGGCCGACTGGGTCACCCTCGCCGACGCTTATTACACCGCCTCCACCGACACGAGCGGCGCGCCCGGCGAGCACCTCGGCATCCCCGTCCTCTGGGGCGTGGACGCGGTGCACGGCCACAACAACGTGATCGGCGCGACGCTGTTCCCGCAGAACATCGGGCTCGGCGCCATGAACGATCCCGATCTCATCGAGCAGATCGGCGCCATCACCGCCGCCGAGGTCGCCGTCACCGGGCTCGACTGGGCCTTCGCCCCCACGCTCGCCGTGGTGCGGGATGACCGGTGGGGCCGCTCCTACGAGGGCTACTCCGAGGATCCGGAGATCGTGAAGAGCTACGCGGGCCGGATGATCCGGGGCCTCCAGGGCCGGCCGGCCGAGAGCGAGGATCTGTTCAGCGACAGACACGTGGTCGCGACCGCCAAGCACTTCATGGGCGACGGCGGGACCGAGCAGGGCAAGGACCAGGGCAACACCGTCTGCTCCGAGGAGGCGCTGCGCGACATCCACGCCCAGGGCTACCTCTCCGCGATCGAGGCGGGCGCGCAGACGGTGATGGCGTCGTTCAGCAGCTGGAACGGCGACAAGATGCACGGCCATCGGTACCTGCTCACCGACATCCTCAAGGGCCAGCTCGGCTTCACCGGCTTCGTCATCGGCGACTGGAACGGGCACGGCCAGCTCCCGGGTTGCACCAACGCGCAGTGCGCCGCGGCGATCAACGCCGGGGTGGACATGATCATGGTGCCCAACGACTGGAGGGCGTTCATCGAGAACACCATCGCCCAGGTGGAGAGCGGCGAGATCCCGATGGCCCGCATCGACGACGCGGTGACCCGGATTTTGCGCGTGAAGATGCAGGCCGGCCTCCTCGGCCCCAGGGCGGACAAGGGCGCCCCCTCGGCCCGGTCGGTCGCCGGCGACGCCGCGCTCCTCGCCGCGCCGGAGCACCGCGCCGTGGCGCGCGAGGCCGTGCGCAAGTCGCTCGTCCTGCTCAAGAACAAGGGCAGCGTCCTGCCGCTCAGCAAGGCGATGAACGTCCTCGTGGCCGGCAAGACCGCGGACAACATCCAGAACCAGTCCGGCGGCTGGACGCTGACGTGGCAGGGCACCGGCAACACCAACGCCGACTTCCCGAACGCGCAGTCGATCTACGCCGGCATCCGCGAGACGATCGCGGGCGCCGGGATGAGCGGCACCGCGACCCTGAGCGCCGACGGCACCGCCGCGGCCGACACCTTCGACGTCGCGATCGTCGTCATCGGCGAGACGCCCTACGCCGAGGGCCAGGGCGACATCGGCAAGTTCGAGACGCTCGAGCACGCGAACCTCCACCCCGAGGACCTCGCCGTCATCGACACCATCCGCGCCCGGGCGCCGAGCGTGCCCATCGTCACGGTGTTCGTGTCGGGCCGCCCGCTCCACACCAACAAGGAGCTCAACCGGTCGGACGCGTTCGTCGCGGCCTGGCTGCCGGGCAGCGAGGGCGGCGGCGTCGCCGACGTGCTCTTCGGCGATCACGAGTTCCAGGGCAAGCTGTCGTTCTCGTGGCCCTCGGCCGACTGCCAGACGCCCATCAACAACGGAGATGGCGAGACGCCGCTCTTCCCGTACGGCTATGGCCTCGTGACCACCGACGCCGACGCGCTCGGCGACGATCTGCCCGAGGTCTCCACGGGCCACGGCTGCGCGGCCCCGGACCCGGGGGCGGCCGGCACCACCAACGAGCCGCTCGAGATCTTCGTGGATGGCGACGAGAAGGGCGATTACGTGCTGCGCATCGGCGGCCCCTCGAACTGGGGCGGCGTCGACGTGGGCATGGGGGCCACCCTGCCCGGCGGCGAGGTCAGCGTGAGCACGGTCGACGGCGAGATCCAGGGGAGCGCCAAGCAGGTGACCTGGAGCGCGACGGGCCAGATCTACGCGCAGGTCTCGGCGGGCTCGCCCGGGGTCGATCTGTCGCCCTACTACAACTCGGAGACCTCGATCGTCTTCCGGGCGCGCGTCGATGCTCCGCCCGAGGGCGCGCTTGTCACGCTGTCGGCCCACTGCGTGTATCCCTGCTTGGGCGACATCAACATCGCCAACACGCTGACCTCCATCGCGGACGGGGAGTGGCACGAGGTCTCCGTCCCGCTGAAGTGCCTGACGGACAGCGGGCTCGACATCACCAACGTCAACACGCCCTTCCTCATCTACTCGGAGTCGCCGATGGACGTGGCGATCGAGGACATCCGCTGGGAGCCCTTCACCGCCGGCCCCACGCCGACCTGCACGTTCTGAGCCTCTAGTCTAGTCGAACCAAGGGATCCTGGCGCAGCGCGCCCCGATGTTGCCTCGGTGCTCGGGGTAGTAGACGTGGCGGGTGGCTGACCGCAGCGTCGGGGCGAGCTCGTCGTTGCTGCCGCTCCGGAAAGCCCGGTAGGAGCCTGCTGTCACAGCGGCGCAGTCATGGCATGGCATCGGGTACTCGACCGGGTCCCAGTCCAGCGTCCATTCCCACGCGTTCCCGCCCAGGTCGGCCTGGCCCCACTTCCCGTCGCCTTTGGGCGACCTCGATCCGACGTCCCGTAGGCTGCAGGTGCCGCCGCAGTAGACGGCGTAACTGTCATCGATCGTCGTCGAGGTGGCTGGCTTCGACCACGGATAGTACCTGTGCTCGCTGCCCCCGGAGGCCGCGTAGTTCCACTCCGCCTCCGTCGCCAGCCGTCCCCCGTCCCACGCACAGAACGCGAACGCCTCGTACCAGTCCAGGCAGTTGATCGGCCTATTTTCGTTGCTCCCCGCCGTGTCCGTCCAGCTCTGATGGACGATGCAGCGCAGGGCGTCCTTCAGGGCAGCCGTGTTCTGGGGCAGCTTGGTGTTCCATGCGGAGCTCCAGCCAGAGCCTGGGATCTTCGGATGTGCGCCCGTGCCGTGCCCAGGCGGGCTGGCCTGCGTGCCCATGCCGGCGTTCACGAACGCCCGGAACCGACCCACCGTGATCTCGTACCTGTCGAGGTAGAAGTCGCTCACCGTCGCCGGATAGCTCCGGTCCACATAGTCGACGCCGTCGTAGCTTCGAGCGAAGGTCCCGCCGGGGACCCGCAGGCTCTTGCAGCAGTCCTCGTTCCCCGATGGCCCGCAGGTCGCCGGCAGCCCGGCGCAGCTCGGCGCCGTTCCACCCCAAGCGTCCGCGCGGCCGCTGCCCCGGTCGTTCGCGATCGTCTCGCCCGCGGTGCAACCTGCCGAGAACAGCAGCCCGAAGAAGGCGATACCGACGGTGTGGCAAGGACGGGCAAGCGAGATCATCGATCGTCCACTGGTCAATGCCTGCTCCCATTCCATGGGCAGGGCTCACCACCGGAGCGCGCGCCTCTACGCGCGGCGCGCGCCCGTCGACATCGCAGCACGGTCCGTTGGGCCTGTGCTCCGATCAGCCCCCGAAGAACGCCTTCGCCTGCTCTCCCAGCGCGTTCTCGCCCTTCGGGCTGCTGGCGTGGCAGCCGTCGCTGACCTCGCCCGCGTCATTGTTGAGGATGAACTTCCCGAGGTAGCTCATGTTCTCGTTGATGGTCGGGTCGTTGGCCAGCTCTTGCGCCTTCATGTCGGTCCAGTCGGCGCCGCCGGCCCCCGCGATGAAGCAGTCGTGCCCTTCGTTGTAGACCGGCTGACCCACGATGTAGATATGCGTGCCCGGGTTGACGTGCTGGCGCGCCGCATTGACCATGTCACGGAGCTCTTGATCGGTCGCCCTCTGGGACAAGATGCAGATCTGGACCATGATGGCTTTGACGACGTCCTTCCCTCCGATCGACGCCATCTTCCGGTCGAAGAGCTGCCAAGAAGAGCTGCTCGGGTTCGTCCAGTTCTGGACCACCATGGCACCCGTTTGATAGTTGTCCGCGTTCCACAGGATCCTGCCGCCGACGCGCTTGTAGCCAGTGCCGATGTTGTTGGCCATCGAGCAGCCAGTGTACGCGACGGAGTTGTCTCCCGTCGGGGGCAAGCCGTCATCCCCACCGCCCGTTCCGGTAGCGCTGCCGGCGCCGCCCGTGCTCGCGGTGCTCCCCGACGCGGATCCGCCCGCGCCTGCGCCGCCGGTGCCATCTCCACCGGTGCCGGTGGTGCCGACGGTGGTGCCGCCCGTGCTGGCGCCTCCACCTGTCCCAGCGCTGGTCGAACCTCCGGTCGTGGGACCGCCGGTGCCCGTCGTCCCCGCGGTCGCGGTTGTGGCGTCTCCCGACCCCGAACCGTCGACCGGGTCACTCTCCGAACCGCAAGCGCCGAGGCAGAGCGCGGCCATCCCAAGAGCGCAGCGGGCCATCCATCGGTGGGAAAGAACACGAGAATTCATCGTCGTCACCTTCTGTTGGGGGGCGTCGGCCAGGACCTGCGAGGGCTCTCGGCTCGCGTCCGACCGTCCGTGTTCTATGGCCGCTGCGACCCGCGCGAATAGACGGCGAGATCGCCGTCGCCCCCCTTGGACAAGTTTGTCATCCCCCTCGTCGACTCCGAAGGCCGTCACGATGCCCGCTCCTCCGAGGGGAGCGTCACCCCCAATATCCGTTCTATTTGACCGGGCATGTTTGCCCCCCGAGGCGGGGTGACTCCATTGACCCCCCTTCGGCCGTTCCTGTCATCCCCGCCCCCTCCCCCACCTGTCACTCCCCGGCACACGCGAGCTTCCAATAAGGTGCTCAACCCGCGCCTCCCAGCAGGCGGCCGCCGATCGGACGCTGAACGTGATCTATCCGGGCTCGTTCGGTCGGCTCGGGCGAGCGACGACCGCCGACAGCTGCCACGCGAACGCCGCAGGACAGCAGCTGCTCGGCAATCAGGCCGTCGGCTTCTGCGGCGAGTAGGCGAACCGGAGCGCGCTCGCCGGGCCGCACGCGCGGCGAGCGCAGCGCCCGCCCCGTGCGGGGCGAGCTCGGGGGCTCACGGCAGGGTCGCGGCGGCCGTGACGCCGAGCCAGCGCTCGATGGCCGTCGGCGACCCGGCTCGCCGGCGGTTCACGGCAGCAGGTCGCCGATCGCGTCGTACCATCGGTTCGCCATGCGGGCATAGCCGGCCGCGTTCGGGTGCACCCCGTCCGCGAGCTCCGATGTCGGAAACCCGGTATGCATGTCCACCAGCACCACGTGCTTCCCCGCCGACGCCCGGGCTTCCACGATGGGCGGCAGCGCGTTGTTGTACGAGACGACGGCGGCGTTGTTGAAGCTGAGCGGAATGAGCTTCGCGACGACCACGAGCGCGTTGGGGGCCGCGGCGAAGATCTTGTCCAGGAGCGAGCCCAGCCGCTGCGGCGCCATGGCGAGGTTGTCGCTCTGCGTCACGTCGTTGGTCCCCGCCATGAGCAGCACGATGTGCGGTGTCTCCTGCATCGAAGGCGTCGGCACGAGGCCCGCGATCTGGTTGATCTTCCAGCCGCTGTGCCCCTCGTGCTTCCGCGGAAACGGAACGCCGTCGACCGTCGACGGCCCGTTCGTCAGAGAGCCCGTGAACGTGATGCTCTGGCCGGCGGCCAGCGCCTTCCTGAACAGCTCGATCCGATAGCCGCCGCCGCCCGACACCCCGACCCCATCCGTGATGGAGTCGCCCAGCGGCAGGATCTTGCAAGGATCTCCGTTCGTCGGGCACGGCGAATACGCGCTCGAGCCCCCTGTTCCTGTCGTGGCGCCGCCGTCGCCACCCGAGCCGCCGTCGCCGCCCGAGCCGCCAGCGCCACTGCCGGCGCCAGCGCCGCCCGCGCCGCTGCTCGCCGAGGCGCTAGAGGACGCGCTCGAGCTGCTGCTCGAGGAGGACGTGGTCGCGCCTCCCGTGCCTCCGGTGCTGCTGGCCGACACGATGGTGGGCCGCCCGGTGCCGTTCGCGCAGAACCCCCACGACGCTGTCTGCCCCTTGTCGATCGCGCCGTTGTAGCCCTCGTTGGTGACGTTCAGCCGCCCGCCCGAGGGCGTGGAGCGCGCGTTCCACAGGTTGATCACGGTGGTGCCGCCGAGCTCGACGACCATGCCCCACGACGTGGTGGCCGCGGTGCTGCTCCGGTTTGCGACCGTCACGTTCGCGCAGTACCCGCTGCCCCACTGCGACTGGATCGTGAGCGTCGCGTCGATCATGCCGTCCGGGCTGGTCACCCCGGACTCGAGGGAGCCGCTGTCCTCCTCCAGCGCACCCGGCTCCACCGCACATGCGAGCAGGCTGCACGCGAACGAGAGGGAGACAACTCCAAGAAAGCGATTCATACGCATCAAAATTCTCCATGTCTGGACCGATCGATTCGCAGGTTTCCGCTAAAGATGGATAAGCAATTCAGAAATACGCCTGCGAGCTCGGCCGCTCCATCAGGTTGGAGGTCTAGAATTCCCAGTCGACATTCTATCGATCGTGACGGTGTGCACCAGTCAGGATCGGCCGCATGCCGACCACGCCCCGGATTCACCCACCCTGACGATCGGCAGCGCACGGACCGAACCGCCTGACACGGCGAGCCGTCGCGAGCGCCATCCCCTCTCGAGGGCGAGCGCCGCGCGCCGCTCCCGGCCGTCAACCGGCGTGCGTTCGTTCCGCGCTCACGGCAGCGAATGCCGCTTCAGCGTGGCCCACCCGATCTCGGCGCTGCCCCAGGCGGTGCCGCCGCCCTGCGCGGTGCACAGCGTCACCTCCACGCCGCCCGCGCAGCTCGAATACGTCGAGCAGCCGCGTTCGTCCTCCGCGCTCGGTGAGCCCGTGCAACGGTTCAGCTCGGCCCATCTCTCGAAGGTGCCGACCGCGCCGAGAAAGGTGATGTTCGCGCCGTTCGGCGCCTGCTGAGCCCCTCCCTCGTAGGGGACCAGCACGTCGGCGGTGCCCCGGAACGAGATCTCGGTCACCGGCCGCGCCGGCTGGCAGGGCTGCTCCGACTCCGCCAGAAGGTCGAAGGCGCTCGGAGCGACGCCGGCAAAGACGTCCGCCGCGTTGCAGGCCAGGTGGTAGGCCATACCGCCGCCGTTCGCGACGCCCACGGCGTAGACGCGCTTGACGTCGACGCACGCCTCCGCCTGGACCTCTTGGACCAGGGCACGCGCGAACGCCACGTCGTCGACGTCGCGCGACGAGGTGCAACACGGACCGATGTTCCACGCGCCGTCGATGCCCTGCGGCCACGCGACGATGAACCCCTCGCGCTCGGCGAGCTCGCGATACCCCGAGGCCTCGGCCTCCGCCGCCGAGGTCCCGCCGAGCGTGTGGAAGTCGAGGACCAGCGGCATGGAGCTCGCGCCCGTGTAGCTCGCAGGGAGGCGAACGACGTAGCTGCGGGTCGTGTCGCCGACCGTCACCGTGCGCTCGTTGTCGCCGATCGAGAGCGTGGTCGCCGGGCAGGCGGCCGCCACGTCGCCTTCGCCGGGCGCCCGGCAGAAGCCGCCCTGGCAGCGGAACGGCGCGCCGAGCGGCGCGCAGTCGGCGTCGCCGCTGCAGGTGAGATCGCAGAACGCGGCGCTCTCGGCCGCGGCGCACGCCGCCTCGGCGGGCCGCGCCGCCACGGCCACGCACTCGGCGCCGGAGGAGAGCGCGGCGCACTCGCCTTCGGCCGAACAGGCGCGCGTGCAGACGCCGCAGATGCAGGAGAGGCCGTCTCCGCAGCCGGCATCGCAGCTCGTGAGAAAGTTGGTCTCGCTCCCGGTTTGCGGGCCCAGGTCCCTGCAGGCCGAGGCCAGGAGCGCCGCGACCACCGCGCTCGCGACGAGGCCCGCCGCCGCGACCACCCTAGATCTCATCGCCGCCCCCGAGGTCCTGCGGGATCAAGCACTGTCCGATGTAGAGCACGACCTGCGTGTACCTGTCCGGCGTCTCGTGCGCCGCGTTGAAGGCCTCGACCTGCTCGCGAAGCTCGACCAGCTGGGCGCGCAGGCGCCCCAGCGTCTCGTAGGCCCGCTGTTCGTACGGATGGCCGGGCCACACGTCGAGGGTATAGGTGCTCCCCCCGACGCGGTCGGCGAGGCCAGGCGCGGTGCGATCCTCGCGCAGCCGGCACAGAATGGTCTTCACCATCGCCTGGTAGTGATCGAAGATCGCCGCCTCCCAGCCCACCGGCGAGCCCAGCAGCACGTAGAGGCTCGCGGCGCTGTACGTCGCTCCGGCGCCATCTCCGGTCCGCTCGATGCGCGCCGATTCCACGAGGCGCCCCAGGGCGGAGTCGAGCTCCGCGCGCTCGAGGTGCGTCCGCTGGAGCAGCTCGTCGCGCGTGAGCGGGCCTTCCCGATAGATGATCGCCCAGACGAGCTCGTCCACGCCCTCGCCGGAGCGGAGCGCCCGGAGCGCGCCGAGCTCGTCGTCGGAGACCGCGCGATACACCACCTGAGCCCCCTGCCCCGCCTGGAAGATCAGGCGGCTCTCGCAGAGATCGAAGAGCACCCCGCGGAGCAGGACGTCGTCCTCGGCGGCGAACGCCCTCAAGATCTCGGCCCGCGGCGTGATCCCCCGGCGGCGGATGTAGTCGAGCACGGCCTCCCAGAGCGAGCGGCCGCGCTCGACCGAGCTCTCCGTGATGCGACGGACCCGGCGCTGGTAGCTCCGAAGCCCCATGCCGAACATGTCGGCGCTCACCTTGCGGCTGACCCCCTGCCGCTCGAGCTCCATCGCCAGGTCCTGGAACACCTGGTCCGCGAGCTGGGCCAACGGGGCACGCCAGCCCCCCGAGGTCGCCAGCTGGGCGATGAGAACGGTGGTCTGGCGAACGATGGCGTGAATCAGCTCGACCGTCATAAGGCTCGACGAGAAACCTCGTATGTCGCCGCAGAGTAGCGCGGCACAGGATAGAGCGGGGAGTGACAAACCCGACGCCCCCCGGGAGCGGGGAGGGTGACGCTCGGCATGCCATGCGGCCCCGCAGGGTGGCTGTGGTGTGAGGGAAGCGGCTTCCATACGTGGAGGAGGAACCTGAGATAGCGTCGCTTTTCATGCGGAGCGGATCGCTGAAGTGCGAGAGCACGGCAACCAAGCCGTCGAGTCGTCGGTGAGCAGGGTCCCACGAGGAGATAGCCATGAGGTCCAATCGCAGGGGTTGTCGCTGGGCGCTCGGAGCGCTCATGGTCGGTGTCGTCCCGTCCTGGCTGGCTGCGTGCCGAATGTCGCCGGGCAGCGACGACGATGGGAGTGCCGGAGCGACCTCCGCCTCGAGCGGCACGAGCGGTCAGCGGTCGCCAACGCGTGGAACGCTGGGCTCTGCTGTGGTGACGACGCCGACGACTGCACCGGCTCGCCTGGAGCGCTGACCGAGCGCGCGGATTGCGAGACGTATCCAACGTGCGGCACGGGCGCAGAGACCGTCCTCTGCACCGTTCAGAACGGCACGCATTGCGGCAGCTACACCTCGTTCATGATCCCGAGCTCGCGTGGAGCGTCCTCGAGCGGCATGCGCTTCCGTAGGCTTCTCCGAGGCTGGGCTCGCGCGCGGAGCGTGTGCCACGCTCACCGGCTCGCCGGCGCCGCGGAGCGCCGGCGTCGGCCGATCTCCCCGGCTCTATGGGTCTTCCCACGACGGCTCGACCGCGGGCCGCTCCCGCTCGATGAGCCCGCTCCCCTCCTCCTGCCGGTCGCGGAACGGCGTCGATTGCGGCGGGAAGTCGCGCAGGCCGCGGCCGGCGGTGTAGTCGTAGCGGGCGAAGAGCAGCGCCGACAGGCGCGGTGACGTCTCTGCCGGGCTCGGGATGTCGAACAGGAACGTCCCCTCCGCGCCCAGCGAGACGCGGTGTCCGCGCGAGAGCCAGCTCCAGAACGTGAGCCCCGCGGTGAACGCGTCGCGCAGGAACGCCTCGTCGCGCGTCTCGTTCTCGGGCCGGTAACTCGCGAGCCAGCCGAGCTGGATCCACGGGAACAGCCCGCGGCCAGGGAGCAGGTCGAGGTCGAGCGTCGCGTCGATGCGATCGAGGGTCGACGGCAACGGGCTCAGCCGCAGCGACGTGCCCGCCGAGACGAGCGCGTCGACGAACGGCCGGTGCCTGAGGCGCGCGCCTAGCGCGGCCTGCGTCCGGTGCTCGGCGGCGTACGGGGTGAAGACGTCCTTGTCGGCGCCCGGGAAACCCCGGAGCGACTCGTCGACCGCGAGGTACGTGAAGCCCGCCCACGGCGAGAGGGTGAGCTCGCCCAGCGGGATGGACCAGAACGCGCTCGCGCTCGCCCTGCCGCCCACGGCGTCGCTTCCGCCGGGCTGGAACACGACGCGGCCACTCAGCGCCGCGCCGGGGATCCAGCCGCTCGAGGCGAGGTCGAAGCGCGCCTCCGCGCCGAAGCTCTCCGGACCGTCGCGCAGGCGCCCGAACCCCGCGGCCGCGACCCAGGCGCGCCGCTCGATGAGCTCGCGGTGCACGTCGACGCCGAGCTCGAGGAAGCGGAGCGGCAGGCGGAGATCTTCCTCCGTGAGCTCGGCGTCGACGAGGCGGGCGTAGCCACCGACGGAGAGCGGCCCGGCGTCGGGGTCCTCTCCCACCGGGGGCGCGGGCCGGAGCCGCTCTTCGGTGGGCGCGAGCGGCGCCGGCGGCTGCGGCGCGGGCGGCGGCACGCGCGGCCGGGGCGCGCCGTGGGCGACGGCGAGCTCGACACGGAGCAGCGCCCTGCCGCCCGGCGAGGCGACGCGGAGCACGTGCGGGCCCTCGGCCAGGACGGCGACGCGGGACTCGACCTCGCCGCCGAGCCAGAAGAACGGCTCGCGCGTGACGCCCAGGCGGCGCGCCTCGCGATCCTCGGCGGGGTCGAGCGCGAGGGTTCCCTCCTCCAGCACGCCGGGCGGGGCGCTGCCGGCCGCGCCGGGGGGACCGCCGCCCGCCGCGCCGAGGGCGACGGGCGCGGCCGCGCCGTCGAGCGGCGCCACCGAGAAGCGCAGCTGCCCGGCGGGCGTGGCCGCGGCGACCTCGGGATGGCAGGCCGGATCGTCCGCGGGCGCCGCGCGCGCGCGGGGCGAGGCGACGCACTCGTAGGCGGCGCGGGCGCGGATGCGCACCACGGTCGGGCCGACGAACGCGAGCTCCAGGGGGCGGTCCGGATCGATGTCGTTCCAGGTCGAGAGGACGCGGCCCGAGAACGGCTGCGCCGCTCCGGCCGCGGTCGCGCGGATCCAGCCGAGGACGCTCCGGTCCGCCGGCGGCCGCGCCTCGATGCGGTGGCTGCCCCGGGGCACCTCCACGACGCAGCGATCGGCCATCGGCGCGGACGCCGGGGAGCACGCGACCGGCGCGCCGTCGAGCGCGATCGAGAACGCGCAGGGCGTCTCCTCGCGGTCGAGCGACCGGCAAGCGCCGTCGAGCACGATCGCGCCCGGCGCGGCCCGGTCGAGCCGGAACTCGGCGCGCGCGCCGTCCGTGATGAGGAGCGACGCCTCCGGTGCGTCGACGAGCGCGCGCCGCACCCGCACGCGGAGCGGCAGATCGCGCTCGGCCCTGGCCCGGATCTCGAGCGTGGCCGTGCCGGCCGTGGCGTCGGCGCGCGGCGGCACGGCCCAGCCGGTCACCGGCGAAAGGCGCGCGAGGGCGGCCGGCGGGAGCTGGAGCGGCGGCGACGGCGCGGCGTTTTCGGAGGCCGCGGGCGCGGCGTTCCCGAGGGCCGCGGCGCCCTGGCCCGCGGAAGCCTCGCGGGCGGCCGCCTGCACGGCGAGCTCGGCGAGCGCGAGGGCGCGCAGGGTGAGCCGCCGATCGGGCGCCGGGGCGGCGGCAGCGACGTCGGTGGCGAGGTTCGCGGCGCGGGCGAGCGCGGCGGAGGAGCGGTGGGCGAGCCCGATCCGGGTGAAGGCGTCGGCGGCGATCCGCGCCTCGCCGGCGCGCTCGGCGAGGAGGCCGAGCAGGAGCGCGTCCGCGCCCGAGCTGCCGCCCGCGGGGCCGGCGAGCAGCGCGACGCCGCGCCGCGGATCGCCGGCGATGCGCGCCGCGCGCGCGGTGGCGAGGGGCGCGCGGTCGCCGGGCAGCGGCAGCGGCGGCACGCGCGCGGGCAGGCCGAGCGGGACCGCCGGCGGGCTGCCCGGCGGCAGGGAGAACACGGTCGACGGCGGCGCGCCCGCGGCCGGGGCGCCCGGGAGCTGCCCGGCGTCCCCGGGGTCGACCTCGACGGCGCGATCGAGCGCGGCGAGCGCCGGGAAGCCGAGGGCCTCGAGCGACGCCGCCCGCTCCGCGCGGAGCGCCGCGCGCGCCCGCGAGGCCGCGGGCGCATTGCGGAGGGCGCGCGTGGCGAGCCGGATCTGCTCGAGCGTGCCGTCGACGGGCGCGCCGGACGGCGGGCGCGCCGGCGTGACGACGCGCGGCTCGGCGGGCGCGGCGGGGTGCAGGCGCACGGCGGCGCGGAGCAGCGCGGGCGCGGCGGTCTCGACGCGCAGCTCGCCGGCGCCGGCGGGGACCGGGATCTCAATCGCACCGGTGGCGCCCGCGCGCACCCAGGCCTCGTGGACGGCGGCGCCGACGCTGACGCGCAGCACGCGGGCGTCGCCGGCGGCGGCGGGCGGCGCGACGGCGGCTGCCGGCGGCGCGCCGGCGGCCTGAGGAGCGCGCGCCGTGGCGCCTTGCGCACCGGGCGATCGCGCCGCCTCGCCCATCACGGCGGCCGGCGCGAGGACGACGCGCGCCACCGTGGCGCGCTCCGGGTCGGGGAGCGCGAAGGTCACGGCGCCGTCGACCCAGGCCCACTGCATGATCTCGCGCAGCGACGCGCAGGGAGCGCGCCCGCTGCGCGGGATGCGCGCGAGCACCGGCGGCGCGCCCGCCGGCCGCTCGAAGATGCGCACGCCGGGCGCCACCGCGACGACCGAGGTGAGCCCGGCGCCGCCGTGCACCGCGACCGGCGCGCCGTCGATGAGCACCGACGACTCGGGGACCACCTCGCTCGCGGCGCTCCGGAGGAGCACCCGCGCGTGGGCGTCCGGAGGCGCCTCGACCTCGAGCCGGGCGCGCGGGGTGTCGAGGAGCGTCCAGCGGAGCCCGGACTCCGCGTTCACATCGCAGAGCGCGTCCTCCGCGGCGGGCGGGGGCGCGCCGGCGCCTCCGGGCGGGGGCGCATCGCGCGGCGGCGCGATCGAGCTCCACGCGATCACGCCGTCGGGGATGTCGAGCGCGTCCCACGGGGCCTCGCGCGCCCAGGTGGTGCGCGCGAGCGGCGCCGCGCTCCCGATGTCGCCGTGGCCGAGCGCGTAGCGCTCCGCGAGCGGCGCTCCCACCGGCCGGCGGCCATCGAGCGGCGGCGGGAGGGCCGCGCTGAGCGCGGACACGGCCGCGACGTCATCCGGGTGCGCGCGGCCAGCGCGATCGCGCGGCGGCGCACCGGCGGCGGATGCCCGCGCGCCACCGGCGGGTGCCCGCGCGCCGGCGGCGGGCGCCCGCGCGCCGCCGGCCGGCGACCAGGGCGCAGCCCCGGCGCCGGCGTCCGCGCGCGCCGCGGCGAGCCGCGCGAGGACGGCGCGCTGCAGGGGAACGGCGGTCGCCGCCGGCACGGCCTGCGCCGCCGCATAGGCCTGCGCTGCGCGCGCGAACGCCGCGCCGGGGGAGGGCGCCCACCGGACGGCCTCGGCGAGGAGGAGCGCCCGCAGCGGCGGCGGCACGGCCGGCCGGGCCGCGAGGTCGACCGCGGCCTTCGCGGCGCCCGGCGCGGCGGCCCGATCGGCGGCGGCGAGGAGCCGCGGCGCCTCGGCGTGGGCCGGCGCGCGATCGCCGGCCGGATCGCGCTGCGCGGCGCGATCGAGCAGCGCGGCGCGGTCGCGCTGCGGCGCGAGGAGCTCGGCGACGCCGGCGCGCTGCCGGTAGCCGCTGGCGGCGACGGCGATCTCCCCCTCGACGACCTCGACGGTCGCCGCGCGCGCGTCGACCGGGAGCGGCACCCGGATCCACCGCGGCTCTCGCCAGCGCGCGGCGTCCGCGAGCCGGGCGCCGGTGCGCCACGCGAGCTCGCGCACGACGGCGCCGCCGGCGCGGACCACGACGCGCGTCGCGCCGTAGGCGCGCGGCCGGAGGGCGATGCGCAGCACGTCCGCGCCGGGCGCGTGGAGCCCGAGCCGCCCGCCGGCCCCGAGCGAGCGCCAGGGCGTGGCGCGCTCGAGGGCCGGGAGATCGGGGCCTTCGCGGCCTCCGCGCAGCTCGACCTCCCGCGCGACGAAGTACGGCTCGATGAGCGGCCGGAGGAGCAGCGATTCCTCGAGGTAGCGCGCGGTGAGCCATGCGGCCGCGGCGGGCGCGAGGGGCGCGGAGGTCGGCGCGGCGGGTGCCCCTGCAGCCCTCGGCGCGGCCTTCGCGCCGGAGGCGCCCGGCGCGGACAGCGCGGCGCGCGCGGCGTCGACCCACCGGAGCAGCGCGGCGGCCTCGCCCGGCGCGGTGGCCGGCGCGGGCGCGCGGCCGCCGAGCCACGCGGCGACGTCCTCGTCGAGGCGGTACCAGGCGAGCGGCGCGCTCTCCCGCGCGGCGACCCGCACCGCGACCGGCGCGCTCTCCGCGCCGCGCGGTACGGCCGCGCGCACGGCGACGAAGCGCGCGCTCGACCAGGCCGGCACCGCGACGTCGCGCGCGCCCTCCTTGAGCGGGGGCAGCGGCATCCACGTGATCGCGTCGGGCGTGTCCCCGACGCCCGAGCCGAGGCCGATGCCCGCGACCTCGCCGCGCACCTCCAGCCGGTCGCCGGGCTCCACGGGCACGAGGAGCAGCTGCCCCGCGGTGAGCGCGATCGGCGCGGTCGGATCGGCGGCGATGGGCGCGGGGGGCGTCCCCTCTGGAGCCGGCGCGCCCTGCTGCGGACCGTTGCTCCACGAGACGACCCGCGCGCTGTCCGGCGGCACCCAGGCGAGCGCCTCTGCGGCCGCGGCCTCGCGCGCGCCCGGGGCGCCGGGGGCCACGCCGAGGGCGAGGGCGAGGGCCGCGCCGAGCAGCGCGCGGCGGGCAGCGGACGCGGCCAAGGCGTCGAGATCCACGGCCATTACCCTTGCACCATGCCCACCGTGCGCCCCGTGCGGCGTGAGGTATCGGGCTAACCGATTTCCGGCGTCGAGCGCAAGCGCGCGATCGGCGAGCCGCGCGCGGCGGCCCTCGTGGCGGCGGGGCGGGCCGCAGCGGCCGCAGGGGCGGCGCTCCGGGGCCTACGGCGGGGGCCAGCGCCGCTCGCGCTTCAGGCGCTCCAGCAGCGCTGCGAGCGCCGCCGCGTCGAGCTCGAGGAGCGACGCCTCGTCGTCGGGCGAGAGCGTGATGCCGAGCACCTCGCACACGTCCCTCACGCCCTGCTGGAGCCCCTCCTCGCGGCCCTCGCGGAGGCTTCTCTCGCGGAGCGACGAGAGGCTCGCGTGGCCCTCGCGCTGCAGCAGGTTGGCGAGGGCGGCCTGCTGCGCCGCGGCGCGATCGTAGAGCGCCTCGACGTGGAGCGGGTTCTGCAGCACGCCGGGCGCCTGCAGCAGCTCTCCCGGGAGCGCGCGCCGCGGCGGCGCGCCGGGCGCGTGCACCTCGACGTGGCGCGGGGCTTCGAGGCGGACGACCCAGACCCAGCGCGTCCCGGCGGCCAGGAGGTCGTGGATCTTCTGCGTGAGGCGCGCCTCGTCCTCGCCGAGGTCGGCGTACGCGATGGCCAGCGCCGGCGCGCCCGGCGCCCACCCCGGGGTATCGGGCACGTTGCCCACGGCCACGTGCGGCGCGCGGAGCAGCTCGGGCGCAGGGCTGTAGCCGGTACCGATGCCGGCCTCGCGGACGGCGGGATCCCAGGCGACGACCGCGCCGCCGAGCAGGTGGGCGCTCGAGGCGCGCCCGCCGCTGGGCAGGCAGAAGATGGGGTGTCCATGGGAGAGCTCGTACGGGTCGCCGGGCCGGACCTGAGCGGCGCGGAACGGCCCGCGCGGGTCGGAGCGCGTCGCGGGGAGGTCCGGCGCGGCGGGGTCCGGGGGAGGCGGAGATGCCGTGGCGGGCGCGGGGGTAGGATTGCCCGGGGCCGGGGCGAGCGGCGGCAGCTGTGCCGACGCCGTGGGGCAGGACAGGATCTCGGGCGGCTGAATGGGATACTTGGGTCGCATGCCCGTGGATTCCGGGCATGCACGAGGATGCATCACCGTTTCCGACGGCCGGCTGCGGCATCGGTCTGCCGCGAGGCGCAGGGGCACTCTCGACCGGTCCGACCGCCCTCCTGGACCGCGAACGGCCTCGGCGAACCGGTCGGAGCGCCCCTCCGACATCGATCCAGGGATCGGGGAGCGGTTCGCCCGCCCTTCCGGCATCGATACCACGCGCCCGCGAGCGGTCCGACCGCCCTTCCGGCATCGATACCACGCGCCCGTGAGCGGTCCGACCGCCCTTCCGGCATCGATACCACGCGCCCGCGAGCGGTCCGACCGCCCTTCCGGCATCGATACCACGCGCCCGCGAGCGGTCCGACCGCCCTTCCGGCATCGATACCCGCGCCCGCGAGCGGTCTGACCGCCCCCAGGCTGGCAGCGGTCGGTTCGCCGATGCTCCTGATTCTCATCTGCCACAGGCGCGCCGTCCGGCGATCTCAGCGATGAGGATGAGGTGGCCTGGCTGCCTGCTGGCCCTGTCCGATGTACCCCTGACGCTGCCTGTTCCTGCGCTAAAGCCTTTGGTTTCTCGTTCGGAAGAGGGGAGCGCGGCTCGAGGCAGCACACTTGAGCCCGGCATGCCGGTCGCAACAGGGGTGGCATGCGAACACTCAACACCATCGCCGCCGCTCTCATTTACTGTTCCATCCCTTCGTGTGCGGTTGACCCGACACCTGGATCGGACGCCGTGTTGGACGAGGAGACCCTGGAGTCTGGCGAGTCGTTCACAGCAGTAGAAAGGTGCAAAAATGCGGTAGACAAGGGGGTTGACATCTGGAGGCTCATGTGCGGATCAGCGTTGGAAGTATTCTTTACGCGACCGCAAATGGTTCACTGTTTTTCAGAGAGCAACCAAGGGCGAGCCCTGGCCTATAGAAAGTGCCCTTCCAGTTGCCCTACTGCATGCTTCGCGCTGTCGACGCGATGGGAGCTTTACTGTGACGAGCGCGCGCCCATGTTCATGAGAAGCATCTGCGAACAGGCGCGTCAAAACGGGCAGAAGAAGTGCCTGAGCGCCTGTTGAGCTCAGTCGCTTGACATCGCCGACGAGCGCGCTAGCTGGTGGGGCATGCCGGACGTGATCGCGGAACGTACCATCAGTCTGACACTTCCGAGCGGGACCAAAGAACGCATCCGGGTGCGGCTGTGGGCACCCGAGTACAGGCCGTCCGCTCTGTGCTGGGAAGCTGACGTGGAAGTCGCTGGAGCGGGGGAAGCACATAAGACCCACGGAGTCGGCATCGATGCTTTCCAGGCGCTGTACGGCGCGCTCCACTTGATTCCGGCGATGCTCAGCAGTTATGAAGGAAATGGTCAGCTCTCGTGGTTCGACGAGGCATGGACCGGGTTCCCAGAGATCAGCCTGACGAACGCGTGAGCTGGGCTGTCTGCGTCGTGATCCCGGTGCCCTGAAGCGCGGATCGCGCGCTCAGCCCCGAGCTCGACGCGGCGCCCCCAGGCGAGCGCACGGGGCGCGAAGATCAGCGCCGGCCGCCGCTCCCGAGCTCGACCAAGTGGACCTCGACGCCAACCCGGCGACGCCCCCGAGCTCGGCGGCGTCCACCTCGACCCGTGGCCGCTCCGCGGTCGCGGCCCGTAGGACCTCGACGCGGCCGCGCTGCTCCCGAGCTCGACCAGGTGGACCTCGACGCCGGCGCGCCCCGAGTTCGCCCATGTCCACCTCGAGCGGCGCATCTGCTCGGGCGCCATGTAGCGCGACGCCGACGCACTTCGGACGTGCGCTTCCATGCCGCGCTCGCGCCACGACCTCGCCATGGACGAGGAGCAAGCCCCGGGTACCGGGCGGATCACCGAGCTCGTGCCAGGCGCGCCATTCCAGCCGAGGGAGACGGTCCATGTGGTCGACGCTGTGGACCGAGAGATTCACGACGTGGCCCGCTTCATCGGTTCGGCCCGCACAGTGGTCTATCTGAGTTACGACACGGAATGCGGGCAGTCGTACCCCGCGGACCCTAGGATCGGGGTGCGGCTCGACACGGGCGCGATAGAAACCTTCTGGCCCGAGGAGCTCTCCGTCGGGCTTCACGCGCAGCAGAGCGACCGCGCAGCGGGCGCGGAGTTCGCGAGCGCCTTTGCGCTCTCTCCCGCGTTCAATGGCATGCAGCCGTTTGGTCAGGCCGTGGCGCCGCCAGCTGGCTACTCGTCCCGCGCGCAACGCATACCGTAAAAGGACAACGTCCTCTCCGGCAGCTCGCCGATGCGGTACGTCGGGCTGAGCGTCTCCTCGCCGTGAGAGAACGCCCCTCCGCGGGAGCCCCTCCCGAAGCCGCCGTCGCTCAGGGCCGCGCAGTTGACGCAGCTCCCGGTCAGCGCGAGATCGGCGTGGTAGTCGAGGACCCACTCGAACAGGCTCCCCGAAAGGTCGGCCTGACCCCACACCCCGTCGCCCGCCGGGGACTTGGACCCGACGGGCGGTATCGGGCACACCGTCGTCGTGGTCTCGCAGCCGTACACGGCCAGCTCCTCGCTCGGGGCCTCCTCTCCCCACGGATACGCGCGGTGCTGGTTCCCCCCGACGGCGGCGTAGTTCCACTCCGCTTCTGTAGGCAGCCGGCCCTCGTCCCACGCGCAGAACGCGAACGCGAGATACCAGCTTACGCAGTTGATGGGCGCCGCCTCGTTGCCGGTGGGCTCGTCGGTCCACGTCCGGAAGTTGGCGTCGCATTGCAGCGAGGCCCGCAGCTCGTCCTTGCCCGCGGGCAAGCTCGCGTCCCACGCCGGATCCCAGCCGCTGCCCTCGATGAGCGGGTGCGCGCCCGCGCCCGCCTTCGGCTTCGTCGCCGGATATCCCTCGACGAACTGCCGGAACCGCCCCACCGTCACCTCGAAGCGATCGAGGTGGAAATCGGCCACCGTGGCCGGATAGCTCGCGTCGTTCAGGCGGTTGAACTGGCCGCCCACCACCTCGCCCTCCGCACAGCAGCTCTCCTTGGCCTCCGGTCCGCAGGTGGGCGCGACCTGCTCGCAGCGCGGCAGCACGAACACGTTGGGCTCCACGTCAGGGATGCACGCGCCCCCGGCGGCCAGCGAGATCGCGACCGCGGCGAGAGGCCTATGAAAATGCATTCGCACGCTCTCCCCTGTGCGCATCAGAAGCTCCCGGAGATGCTGGCGCCCGCGCCGGACGGCGCGATCCACGGCAGCGCGACGGCGCCCTGCGCCCGCGCTGGCTCCTTCTCGCCGCTCGCCCCGACGATCCCGTACACCGCTACCCCCAGCGCGACGAGCCCCGCGCCGCCGAGGCCGGCGAACAGGCCGACATCGCGGTTCTTGCGCGCGTTGTCGGCCGCGAAGTCATAGCCGGGGTTGCAGTACGTCCCGCCCGGGACCTCGCGGCAGTTGTCGCGCAATGCCCCGATCGCCGACAGATCGTCGATCAAAAACCCGACCGACGCGCCCACGAGCGCGATGCCGGCGGCCCCCGAGACCCACGCCCACGCCGGGACGCCGCCCCCGCCCGGCGCCTCGTCCGCCTTCGCAGGCGCCGCCGCGGCTCCAGCCCCGGCGGCGGCCGCCGGCCGCAGCGTGAGCTCGACCGTCTCCGTCTGGCCCTCCGCCATCGTGATCGCGCGGGTCTCCGTCTCGTGCCCCGGGGCGCTCGCGCGGATCTCGTGCGGGCCTGGATCGATCGGCAGCGGCTCGCCCAGCGCGGCCGCCGGGAGCGCCGTGCCGTCGCGCTGCACCTCGACGCCCGCGGGCGCGCCCTCGACCACGATGCGGAGCTTCGGCACGCGCGGCTCGAGGGCCGCGATCTCCTTCTGCGCGATCTGCTCGAGGCTCCGCCTCCGCTGCTCCCCCGCCGTCTCGCGGTTCAGGACCAGGGCTCGATTGTAATCGTGCCACGCGGTCGCGAGCTTGCCGTCGCGCTCGTGGCATCGCGCGATGTTGATCATCGTGCTCGCCGAGGGGTTGAGCGCGAGGCTCGCCTCGAACTTCGGGCACCCCGCCGCGTAATCGCCCTTGTCGACCAGCGCGCGCGCGGCCTTGAAGAGCGCCTCGGCGGCCACCGGGTCGCGCGCCGGCTCCTGCGCGCCCGCCGCCGCGCCGCAGAGCACGACCGCCGCGGCCGACGCGAGCCCGACGACAGCCCTCCTGCCAAGCGCGAGCCCCGCGCCACGGCGGGAGTCGGCGATCTGGAACCTCGGCGCCGCGAGGTGGCCTTTCCCGAGCGGGCGCGTTGTCGTTTCCGCCATGTGTGCTCGTTCCGCTGCGACGACCCCGGGGCCGCGCGGGGAGACCCTACAACAAAACCTGACGGACGACCAACCTGGCAAGATCCAGCGAGGCGTCGCTCGACGCGAAGAGCCCGCTGCGGTGCCCCGCTATCCGGTTCCCGCCGCCGCTGCCGCTGCCACGAACGACGGCAAGCAGCGTGCCCACCACCTCGCGCGCGGTCCACGGGCGCAGGTCCACACGACGGTCGCGGCGTCCGGCGCCAGAAAGCACCCTGCCCGCGGGGGCGCCAGGTTATCCTGCCCGAGATGGATTCCGTCTCTCAGCGCGGAGCTTCCGCCGAGACCGACCTCGCGGCCCGAGAGCGCCAGTATCGCCAGCTGCTCGTGGAGCAGTTCGAGCGGCTCACGTTCAAAGGCATCTCGAGATCGGGCAAGGCCATCAGCCTGCCCCTCGAGGACATCTATGTCGAGCTCAAGGCCGTCGCCGACGTCCCCGACGCCGCCGACACCTACAGCGCGGACGAGCGCCGGCTGCTCGTCGAGGCGGAGGCGCGCGGCCTGCCCGACGGCGATCTCCGCCGCGAGCTCGACAGCCTCCGTGTCGAGCGCTGGCGCGAGGAGAGCCGTCGCGGACAGGGCCGCATGGTGCGCCGCTCGATGGACGAGGCGCTCGCCGATCCCGCCCGCCCGGGGCTGGTCATCCTCGGCGATCCCGGCTGCGGAAAGACCACGCTGCTGCACTACCTCGCCCTGCGCGCCGCGCGCGAGGGCCTCCCCGAGCGCGCGGGCGCGGCGCCGCTGCAGGGCGCGGAGCTCCGCGCGGCGAGAGGGCAGCCGCGCCTGCCCATCTTCGTGCCGCTCGCCGCGTACGACGACTGGCTGCGCCGCGATCACGAGCCGCTCTCGCTCTCCGACTTCCTGCCCGTCTACTACGACACGTGGTGCTCCCGCGGCGGCCTCGCCCCGCTCTTCCAGCAGGCGCTCGACGAGGGCCGGGCGCTCGTGCTCCTCGACGGCCTCGACGAGGTCCTCGACATCACGACCCGCCGTCACATCGCCAACCAGGCGCGCGCCCTGATCCAGGGCGAGGCCGCGCGCGGCAACCGCTTCGTGGTGACGAGCCGGATCGTGGGCTACCGCGAGGCCCAGCTCCCCGGCGACCTGCCCCACGTCACCGTGCTCGACTTCGGGGAGCGCGAGATCGAGGCGTTCGCGCGCAGGTGGTGCGAGGCGTGCGAGGTGTGGCTCGCCGACGGGCAGCGCACGGCCGTGGCGCTGAAGCGCGCGGCGCAGGAGGAGAAAGAGCTCCTCGCCGAGGTGCGCGCCAACCCGAGCGTGCTCCGGCTCGCGGCGAACCCGCTCCTCCTGACGATGCTGGCGCTGCTCCGGCGCCAGGGCGGGAGGCTCCCGGACGAGCGGGTGAGGCTGTACGAGCGCTACATCGAGATGCTGCTCGACAGCAACTGGGAGAGCGCGCGCAGCGACGGCGCCCGCACCCGCGAGCCCCCGCGCTTCGACCGGAACCTCGCGACGACCTACCTCATCGAGCTCGCGCTCTGGCTCCAGCGGCACAAGCCGAGCGGAACGGCGCGCCGGCAGGACCTGGAGGGGGCGCTCGTCGAGATCGCGCTGCGCGCGGACGGGATCGATCCGCTGAGGGCCTCCCCCAAGGACAGGCAGCAGGCGCACGACAAGGCCGCGCTGTTCCTCAAGGACATGCGGCACTTCGCCGGGCTGCTCGCGGAGCGCGGGCAGGATGCGTTCGGCTTTTTGCACCTCACGTTCCAGGAATACTTCGCAGGTCGGGCGCTGGCGCGGATGGACCCCGAGGAGCGGTGGGCGATCCTGAAGGAGAACCTGCACCGGCCACGCTGGCGGGAGCCGATCCTCCTGTGCGCCGGGCAGCTCGGGATCGTGGAGGGGCGGAACAGGGCGGTGAGCGAGCTGGGGCGGCGGATCCTCGGGGCCCAGAGCCTGCACGAGGAGATCCTGCACCGGGATGTCCTCCTCGCGAGCGCGATGGCGGCGGACGGCGTGGGGTTCGATCGGGCGCTGCTCGACGAGCTTACATTCGAGCTGAACGCGCTCGCCGACGCTTCAGTCCCTACTGTGCGCCTGGAGGCGTTGAGCGGACTCGCGAAACTCGCGCGATTATCGCACGACGGAGCACATGCGAGGCTAGAGCAGAGGATCCGGGACAAGAGACGCCCGGAGGAGATCGCGCGATCTCTCGACAATGTGCTCAGGGCCGAAAGCCTCACGGGGTTGCGTCGAGCTCTGAGCGAATGGTTGGACGATCCCGACATCACCGTGTGTCGCAGCGCGCTCGACGCGCTGAAGACCACAGCGGCGAGCGACACGACGATCCGAGAGATCCTCATCAAGAAGCTCGCCACCAGAAGAGACGCTTCATGGATGATAGTCGACGCCCTGGGGACGATCGCGCCGTCCGACAGGGAGGTGCGTGACCTGCTGCTGACGCAGCTGCACGTCCCAGACGAGATGACGCGCCAGGAGGCAGTCACGGCGCTTGGAGGACTCGCTGCGAGCGACAGAGAGATACGCGACCTTCTCTTGAAGATGCTGGACGACCTCGACGAGATGGTGCTTCAGGCAGCGATCGCCTCGTTGATCCCGATCGTGGCAAGCGACGCCGATGTCCGAGACAAGCTCGTGGAGATGCTCGACTCCGCGAATGAAGAGACCTGCGCAGCGGCGATTCACGCCCTGGGGCCCCTGGCGGCGAGCGACGACAAGGTTCGCGATTTGCTCCTCAAGAGAACAACGGGGCCAAACAAGATCATAAGACAAGAAGCGCTCACTGCGCTCGGGCCTCTCGCGCCGACGAGCGACGAGCTCCGCCAAATCATCCTCAAAAACCTGAACGACTCGAAGAACGGAGCTCACCATGCAGCCATCACCGCGAGCAGAACCCTCGCCCTGCTCGACCAAGAAGTGCGCGACAGCATACTCACGCACCTCAACAATCCAAGCCCACAAACGCGCGCAGTGGCCATCACGACCATAAAACCGATAGCGTCGAACGACGCATCCCTGCGCAAGCTCCTGCTCGGCACGCTGAGCAACACAAAACACCCAGTGCTGCACGAGATGATTCACGCCGTGCAAGCATTGACATCGACAAACGACGACATCCACCAAAGCATCCTGAACAGGCTGGACGACGCAGACGGGAGCGTTCGCGTAGCAGCGATACACGCCCTCCAGTCGATCGCATCGAACGATGCAGACGTCCGCACTCTCCTCCTCAGCAAGCTGGACGATCCAGACGAGGACGTGCGTGTGGCCGCGGTGCACACGCTCAGGGCGCTAGTACCTGCTGACACACGGGTCCTCCCTCTCCTCTTCGGAAAGCTCGGCGATGCCGACGGGAGCGTGCGCGTGGCAGCCGTGAGCGTCCTGGGCCCGTTGGCCTCGTACGACGCCGAAGCTCGCCAACTCATCCTCGACAAGCTCAACGACTCCGACGGCGTAGCTTACGCGGCGGTCAGCGCGCTGATCCCGTTGCTCGGCGACGAGGAGATCGTCCGCCACCTCCTCGAGAAAATCCACAAACTTACACGAATATCATGCTTCAAATTGATTCAAAACCTAGGGCCGCTAGCATCGAGAAAACCACATATTCGCAGGCTCGTCCTCGACAAGCTCGTCGATCCGGACGAAAGCATACGTCCCGCGGCGGTGCATGCCTTGGGGTCGTTGGTGTCCAGCGATGCAGAAGTCCGCAGCCTCATCTTGGGCAAGCTCGACGACCCGATCGAGAGCATACGACGCGCAGCGGTGCTCGCCTTGAGATCGTCAGTGTCCAGCGACACGGAAGTCCACAGGCTCACCCTCGCCAGATTCAATGATCCGGGAGAGACGGTGCGTGAGGCGTCGGTGCGCGCAGTGGAGAGGCTGGTGCCGGAAGAGGCGGAGACCCGAGAGCTCGTTCTCGGCAAGCTAGACGACGCATCGGAAACCGTGCGGGGCACGGCGATACGCGCCCTGAGAGCGCTGGTACCGAAGGATTCGGAGATCCAACAGTCAATCCTCCGCAAGCTCGACGATTCGAGCATCGAAGTTCGACGCGCGGCGATCACGACCCTCGAACCAGCACTACGACACGAACTCACAATACGGAGCTCGATCGTCGACAAGATCAAAGACGAGTCATTTCACGTGCGCATCACGGCAGTCCATGCGCTCGCCCCACTGGCCATCGGCGTCCCCGAGATACGACGACGCCTCATCGAGTGGCTCGGCGTGGTGGACGAGTTCAATAACCCGGAGACAGAGCGGACGCGCGCTCGCCTCGCGGAGGCATACTCGCAGGCGGCCTCACAAGACAAAGAGGTCCTCGAACATATAATCTCGATGCTTCAGTCCAGCCGGTGGCCCGAGAGGAAGAGCGCCGCATGGACGCTCTTGGCGATGCCTGGCGGGCCACCGCCGGATGCGTTACCCACCTTGCACGGACTGCTCGACGATACGAGGGCCGAGGAGAGCTGGCCGGCACGCCTCGAAGCGGCTGCAGCCTTGATCAACGACCGCGATCAGGGCGTAAGTATGGCTGCTATCGCGGCGACTGTGGAGGCCTTGGACTACGCCACGAGCCCCTGGTACAACTGCTTTCGCAGCGCTGGCCGAATACGGACACAGGCCGCACAGGTGCTCGGCACACTGGAGCCGATCTATCGGAATGACGGCATCTTCGAGCGTTTGACGCGAGTGCTGCACGAGGACACCGAAGAGAGCACACGTGACGCAGCATACAACGCGCTCCTGCGCCTCGCCGTCTCACCCGAAGCCGAATCCGACATTGAAGCATTGACAAAGACCGCGTCTTCGGAGTTCCAGCAGCTCATCGAGCCCACCCCACCGAGCACCGCCATGCAGCCCTTGCCTCCCTCTCTCCTCCTCCACCTCTCCGATCTCCACTTCGGCACGCGCGAGAGCGCCGCCGCCTGGTACAGCCAGCTCGCCGAAGATCTGCGAGGCGAGCTCGCCTGCTCCCGGCTCGACGCTGTCATCCTCTCCGGCGACATCGCCAACCAGTCCACGCCCGAGGAGTACGACGCCGCCCGGCTGTTCCTGGAGAAGCTCTGCGGCGAGTTCCAGCTCTCCCCGCAGCAGGTGATCCCGGTGCCCGGGAACCACGACCTCCACTGGGGCCTCGCGAAGAAGGCCTACAAGCTGTTCGAGCGGGACGATTACACGGGAAAGCTCGAGGACGGCCACTTCATCGATATCGGGAGCGGCGCCGTCCGCGTGCGCGACGAGGAGCTCTACGCGAAGCGATTCGAGCACTTCGCCAGGTTCTACGAGGATCTCCGCGGCGAGCCCTATCCCCTGTCCCCCGAGCAGCAGGGACTGCTCTACCGGTTCCCCGCGCAGCGCCTCCTCGTCCTCGGCCTGAACTCCGCCTGGGACCTCGACCACCACTTCCGCGCGCGCGCCGCCATCCACCCGCAGGCGCTGAGCCGCGCGCTCGACCGGATCCGGAGCGACGTCGAAACGCGCGACTGGCTCAAGATCGCCGTCTGGCATCACCCGGTCAACAGCGCGTTCGAGGACCGCATCAAGGACCACGGCTTCCTGGAGCGGCTCGCCGGCGCCGACTTCCGCCTCGGGCTCCACGGCCACATCCACAAGGCGCAGAACGGCCTCTACCGCTACGACGTCTCCGCCGCTGGCCGCCGGCTCGAGCTCGTCTGCGCCGGCACGTTCGGCGCGCCAACGCACGAATGGGTCCCCGGCTATCCGCTCCAGTATCAGCTCCTCCGCTTCGAGGGCGGCACGCTCACGGTCGAGACGCGCCGTCGGGAGGAGATCAACGGGACGTGGAAGCCGGACGCGCGCTGGACGGCGGGGCGCGGGAAAGACCCTGCGCCGCGCTATCAGCTATCGTTGTAGCTGCCCCGGGCAACGACGCGCGGAAACTCCCCCGCGCCCGCAGGCCCCCGCTCCACCCGCCCCCATCACGGATCGTCCTCCACCCAGAGCCGCGGCCCATTGTCCCGCCCCGGCGCCCGCTGCCCGACCAGCACCGCCCCCACCCACACCGCCTTCGCCGGCTCCCCCGCGTCGCCCGCCTGCGGCCCGAGCAGCGACAGCCTCACCACCCGCTCCCCCGGCGCGAGATCGTCCCCCAGCCGGATCACCCCGCGCCCCACACCGTCCTTGCCGCGCTCCTCCGTCGCCGCCTCCCACAGCGTCGCCCGCGTCAGATCCCCGCCACGGCCCGCCAGCACGCCGTCCGGGATCGTCACCCGCCGGAAGAACGCCGCCTCCCGCGACCCAGGCTTCGCCCCCTCGATGCGGTAGCGGATGCGGTAGTCCGCGTTCTCCCCGGGCGTCACCACGAACAGCACGAGGTGCAGCGTCTCGCCCGCAGCCTGCTTGAACCGGTACGTCATCGGCCGCGCCCGCGTCAGCTCGAACACGTCGCGCCGGCGCACGATCGCCCCGCCGTTCGCCGGCGGCGCGTCCGTGTACGCCACCCCCGCGCCGCCGAGCCCCTCGATCTCGACCCGCCGCGTGCCCGCAGGCGCCGCCACGCGCAGCGCGCCCGACAGCGCCACGATCGGCTCCCTCAGCGCCACCTCGCCGTCCACGCGCACCGCGACCTCCTTGCCCAGCGACGCGCGCGCCGCCCGGTAAATGACCGACAGCCGGCCCGCCCGCGCCCCCTCCCCGTCCACGCGCACGTCCTTCGCCACCAAGAGCGGCGTCCACGCGTCGCCCGGCGACGCCTCCCCCGCCGACTGCCACGCCGGCATCAAGAGCCGCCGACGCACCGGCGCGTGCTCCGGGAGCAGGATCCGCTCCGGGCGATCCGCGTCCGACTTGGCGCCCTCCCCCGACCGCTCGATCCGCACCTGCTCGCGCAGATCCGAGAAGCGCTCCTTCCGCTCCAGCTCGTCGAGGTTGACCGCGCGGACGTCGGTCCACGTGCTCACGTCGAACGGCGCGTAGCGCCACGTCTCGTCCTCGGCCAGCGTGACCCGGTACGGCAGCCGGTACAGCGTCTCGTTCACGCCAGGCTCGATCGCGCGCAGCCGCACGTGCGTCCTCGCGTCCCCCGTGATCTCGATGCGCTCGACCCCCTCCGGCGGCCGGAGGATCGCGAGCCGCGGCTCGGACGCGTCGAACCCGTCGGTCCACCACTCGAAGCGCGAGCGCGGGAGCGTCACCTTGAGCTCCGCGCGCTCGGTCGGACCCGGCCCCCACCGCGCCACCACCGTCGCGTCACCCTGGTTCGCGCCGCCGCTCGCCTCGATCTCGGTCCGGATCAGGAGCCCGAGGAGCTCCTGCCCGGGCGCCATCCGCGCGATGACCGGATCGCTCGGATCCAGCGCCAGGTAGCGCACCAGGCGCACGTCCGGGGGCGTCTGGAGCCGCATCGGCGCGGCCAGCGCCGCGCCGGGGGCCTCCGTCGCCGGCTCCGGCGCCGCGCCGGAGGCCTCCGCCGCCGCGGAAGGAGCCGCCGCGACCGCGGGCGGGGGCATCGCCGGGTGCACGATCTCGCCGATCTGCTGCATCGCCTGCGCCTCCGGCGCGCCGAACCGCACGCCGAAATCCGGGCCGACGCCGTCGATCACCACCGTCCGGATGTCCTCCCGCGACAGCCGCACCGTCGCCCGCCCGAGCGGGCCGAGCTCGACGCTCGCGGGCGCGCTCGCGCCGTCCGCGACGCGCACGGTGCGGCCCGGCGGACCCTCGATGTCGAGCGACAGCGGGCCGCGGAAGTTCAGCGCCGCCGCGTGGCGCTCGCCGATCACGAACTCGGACGCGCCGCGCCCCTCGGCGCGCGGGAACGGCATCCGGAACCGCCGCAAGAGGAGCCGCGACATCTCGTAGTCGATCCCCTCGCGGCCCCCGGCCTCGAGCCGCCGCGCCCAGCCCCGGAGCAGCTCCTTGCGCGACGGTTCCGGCAGATCGGCGAAGCCGAGCGCCGACACCCGGCGCCCCATCTGCCGCCGCTCCTCGGCGTCGAGGCTCTGCTCGTAGAGCGCGCGCGACGCCTCGCTGCGCTGGTAGCGCCCCTCCAGCCGCGACAGGATCGTGAGGTCGAGCGGCCTGCCGTCGGTGTCCACGGCGGGCTTCGCCCGGAGCCGCACCTGCCCGCCCTGCGGGAGCACGTCGTGCGTGATGAGCAGCGTCGAGCGCGGATCCGTCACCGCGCCCGCGCCGCTCGCGAGCCGCGCCGCGTACTCGCCCTCGCCGAGCGGGCGGTCCGGATCGCAGCTGACCCGGCTCTCCAGGTCGTACACGTGCCGCGCGACCTCCTTGCCCCGCTCGTTCACGAACGCCGCGACGAACCCGTAGGGATAGCGCCTCGCCGAGTCGCAAACGTCGGCCTTCACGGCCGCCCAGGTCGTCACCTCGACCGCGTCGATCTCGGCCGGGACCTTGATCGCGAGGTCCCGCTCCGGCTCGATGTGGTAGGCGAGGATCTCGTCCTCGGCCGGCAGCGAGGTGCCCAGCGGCGGCGCGCCCGGCAGCATCGAGAGCGCGAACGCCGTCACCCCGAGCAGCGCCATCGCGATGAGCCAGCGCGGGTTCAGCGCCTTGCGCGGCGCGCTCGCGTGCGCGCGGAAGCCGCCGGTCGCCGAGCGCGCCCGGAGCGGCGGCCGCGCGGGGCGCGGCGGCGCGGGCGCGGTGTGGCCCGCCGGCGCGCGGTGCTTCGCCGGGGCGGTCACGGGGCCGCCTCCTGCTGCGGGGCCGCGCCGGGCGGCGACGAGCCGGACGCAGGCACCAACGACCCGGACGCAGGCACCGACGACCCGGACGCAGGCACCGACGACCCGGACGCAGGCACCGACGAGCCGGACCCGGGCGCCCCCGGAGCCGCCCCGCCAGGCGAGCCCGCCTCGATCCGGAGCGCGCTCGTGCCGATGGTGACCGCGCGCCGCAGCCGCACGCCGCCGGGCACGGCGGCGCCCGGGACCGCGACGAGCGCGCCGTCGATCGGCAAGAGCTGCGCCTCCCCCGGCCGGGCCGCGATGACCCACGGGCGCCCCGTGATCACGTCGCGCCCGAGCTCCACATGGCACCGCGCCTCGACCCGCGGCGGCGCCGCCGCACCGGCTCGCGCCGCCGCCGCACCGCCCCGCGCCGCCGCACCGCCCCGCGCCGCCGCCACGCCCCGCGCCGCCGCCGCCGCCACGCCCCGCGCCGCCGCCACGCCCTGCGGCGCCAGCGCCGGCGCATTCCCCTGCGCGGATGGCCCGGACGCGCCCTCCGGCCCAGCCGCCAGCGCCGAGAAATGCGCCCGCAGGTAGTACGGGTTCCGCTCGGTCGCGTAGCGACGGAAAGCTTCCATGGCAGCAGAGAGATCGCACCCCGCGGTCACGCCCCGGGTCGGGCACGCCTCGTCCCCGCTCGCGCCCGCGCCCGAGCTCCCCGCGCACGTCGCGAGCGCGTGCGCGCGCGCGGCCACGTCGAGCGGCACCGGCGCCACGCCGAGCCGCGTGAGCCGCGCCTCGAGGCGCGTCTCCCCCTGCCCCGGCGCCGCGAAGCGCCGGAGCTCGAAGAAGCGACGGATCGCGCTGCCCAGGTACACGATCGCGAACCGCCCCTCGGCGAACCGCTTCGCGTAGGCCATCGCCATGTCCGTCGCGCCGCTGAACGGCACCTGCTCGCGCGTGCCGTCGAAGATCCCCACGCGCAGCTCCAGATCGCGCAGCGTCTCCAGCAGCGGCCCCGCGAACGTGGGCACGTGCTCCGGCCGCACGACCTCGTACCCGAACGAGATCACCGCGTCGCGCTCGTAGCTCCGGTCCGCCTCGATCGCCTGGACCGACAGCGCGTTGCCGCCGTCCCCGACCCAGACCTCGTGCGCCCGCTGGAAGAAGCTGCGCAGCCCCTCGGCGCGCCGCACGTCGGCGGCCCCGCTCGGCTCCGCCGTCGGCACCGCCCCCGCGAGCAGCAGCGACTGCGCCGAGAGCGCGTCGGCGAGCGCGAGCCCCGCGCCGAACGCCCCGATCTGCCAGCGCGGCGCGGGCACCTCGACCAGCATCGCGCCCGTAAGCGCCGTCCTCACCGCCTCGGGCGAGGGCGACACCGGCAGGATGCCGCCGATCGACGGCGCAGGGCCGGCGGGGTCCCCCCCGCGCGCGGCCGGCGGCGGCGGCGCGGGCGCGTTCGCGAGCACGAGCCACGCCGGGTTCCCGCGGCGCTCCGGGCCGCCCTCCTCCGGCCCGGGCTCGGCGATGCCCCACGCCGCGGGCGCGGCGTCGGTCCCGCCGATGCGCACCTCGCGGAAGCCGAGGCGCCCGAGGATCGCCCGCTCCCACGCCGTCGGCGGCGGCGCGCCGGCAGCGCCGCCGGCGCGCGTCGCCGCCGCGATCAGCCGCGGCGCCACGACGCTGTCGAACAGCCGCAGCTCCTCGATCGACGGCGGGCGGAACCGGCCCGGCTGGACCTCCGTCAGGGACACCATCCGCTTCGAGAGCTCCTCCTCGAGCGTCCCGCTCCAGCGCACGACCTCCGGCGCGCCGAGCACGCGCGCGCCGACCGCCTCGGCGACGGGGCGCGGCACCCGCAGGCGCGGCGCGTCGGCGAGGAGCGTCGACTGCTCGGCCGCCGGCCGGAACGTCATCGCCGTCTCGGCGCCGAGCCCCTCGCCGATCGACACCACCGGCAGCCCCGCCGGCGTGCCCACCACGCTGAGCTCCGGCGCGTCGCCGCCGCCCGGCTCGACGATCAGCACCTGCGGGCTCTCCAGCGCCTCGATCATCGAGGCCGCGAACGCCTCGTCGTGCCGCCGGATCGCGCCGTGGCGCGACAGCAGCACGACCCCCGCGGCGTCGAGCAGCTCCGCGACCCGGAGCGCCACCGCCGGCAGCGCCGAGCCGACCTCGGCGGGCGCCGCCAGCACCAGCCACTCCGGCGCCCCCGGGCCCCGGCCGGCGCGCCTCCGGATCGCCGCCCGCGGCGCGCTCGGCGCGTCCTCCGGATCGTCGAACCGGGCGCCGAGGACGTACCACGGCCGCTCGCCGTCGCCCGCGCGCCCGACGAAGAGCCGCGCGCGCTCCGCCACGCCGAGGATCTCGTCCGCCGGCCGGCCGTCGCGCAGCACGCTGCGCGCGAGCCGGTGCGCGACCCGCCGCGACTCGATGTCCGCGGCGATCGCGGCCGCCCTCGGGCGCGGGCCGGGGCGCGGCGTCGTGTCGGCCAGCACGAGCGACAGCGCGGCGCTCTCGACGCGCGGCGGCGGCCGGACCTCGGCCGCGGGCGGCGGCGGCGCGCTGCCCCAGCCGAGCGCGACGAGCGCGTAGCCGACCCCGTTGCCGACCAGGAACGCCGTGAGCGACACCTGGATCGTCGGCATGATCACGATGCCGACGTGCTCCTTGTTCCACATCTTCACGGCGAGCAGGCTCGGGAGCAGGTAGCCGAACCCGAAGTAGTCGATCATCTGCAGCCCCGGCGCGAACCGCACCATGGCGAAGCCGATCGCCATCTTCACGAGGAAGCCGAGCACGTACACGAAGATCATGCGCCTCGGCCCCACGAGCAGCATCCGGGAGAAGGGGCGGACCGAGGTGATCCAGCGCGAGAGGTAGTAGACGACGAGCGCCTCGATCGTCGTCGTGAGCAGCTTCGTCGGCTCGTACCAGGCGACGGCGAGCAGGCCGGGCACGAGGATGCCGTTGTAGTCCCACCCGTAGCGGACGTTGTTGCGGGCGCCGAGCAGCGCGCCGATGACCAGGATGATGTGGGCCTTCGGCAGCTCGAGGAACTCGAGCGACAGGCTCTCGTTGAGGACCTGGAAGCGCGAGACCGAGAGGTTCGTCGTCCGGAGCAGCACACCGAGCACGAGCGCCGTCAGCGCCGTGACGACCGCGAGCCGCGGCGCCGCGCGCACGAGGCCGCTGTTCCAGAAGGCGTTCGCGATGAGCGGCACGAGCACGAGCCCGATGCTGTAGAGCTCCCGCGAGTGCACGAAGTCGTAGCGCGCCGAGACCTCGGGCACGACGAAGCCCTCGACGAAGAGCCGCACGATCACCGCGCCGACGATGAACAGGTAGAACCGCTCGCGCCCGAACGCCGTCGACCACGCGCCCGTCCGGGTGATCCAGCGGCCGATCAGCGCGACGAACAGGTACGTCACGACCGACTCCGCGATGATGAACACCGCGGTGACCGGCGCCGCGAAGAACACCGTCGCGAGGTAGCCGGGCACGACGAGCCCCGCGTACGTCCAGCCGAGCGTCTCGGTGAAGAACGTCCCGAAGACGAGCCCGATCAGGACCGCGGTGTGGAGGCTCCGATCGAGCCCGTTCGGGGGGAAGAGCGGCAGGTTGTCGAGCATGCGGCGGGCGGCGGCGGCGGGGCGGCGGCGGGCGGGTCGGGCCTTCGGGCGGCGCCGCCCGGTCGCGCGGGGAGCGCCGCTACGGGAGCGTGGTGGCGAGGCCGATCGCGCTCGGCGCGCCCCAGCCCGTCGGGTAGTCCCAGCCGGGCCCCGCGGCAAAGAACTCCGTCTCGCCGCTCACGATATCGCGGAACGTCGCCTGCACTTCGGGGGTCGTGTAGAGGATCGAGTTGAGGAACCCGACGCGCGGCAGCCCCTGCGCCTCGCGGTAGCTGTTCACCACGGCGATGAGCCCCGCGAACGCCGGCGACGAGAACGACGTCCCGCCGTAGCGCTTCCACTCGCCGAGGTAGTAGACCCAGTACGGGGCCGGCGAGACCGCGGCGTGCATCGCGACGTCGGCGACCGCGCGCTTGCCGTCGGACCCCTCCACGACCCCGACCTGCCACGCGGGGATCGCGAACGAGAGCGTCGGGCCGGAGCCCGAGCCCGGCCAGGCGACCTCGCTCTCGACCTCGCCGTTCCTGGTGAGCCAGAGCGACGTCCCGCCGACGCCGGTCACGTACGGGCTCGCCGAGGGCGTGTCGGTCTGCGCCGAGTCGCCGGTCGCCGCGACGACCGTGATCCCGAGCGCCGCCGCCATGCGCGCCGAGTTGTGGTACTGGAGCCGCACGGCCGTCGGCTCGGAGTCCTCGCGGTGCGCGAACGAGTCGGTGATGACCGACACCTCGCCGCGCGCGATCGCCTCGTTGAACGTGTAGACCATCGACGTGTTGCGCGCGTCGGGCCCCTGGTACACCACGAGCTCCGCCTCCGGCGCGAGGCCCCCCGACCACTGGACGTCGAGCGTCGACTCCAGGTAGCGCGTCGCGATCGGCTCCATCGTCACGACGACCTCCGGGTTCGCCCGCTGCACGCCGAGCCCCCGCCAGAACGACTGGAGATCCCTGAGCTTGAAGGTGGCGCCGACCGTGACCCCGAGCTTCACGCCCTGGCCCCGGAACCCGAGCTCGTAGAGGTCGTCGATGTCGTACGCGGCCGCGATCTGCGCGAGGCTCATCGCCGCGTCGACGTCTTCCGGCGGATCCGGCTCGATGCTGCCGCCCTCGGCCGGCAGCGGCTTGGTGCTCGCCGCGAGATCCGCCGTGATGATGCCGGTCGTGCGATCGGACACCCACGACGGCACGGTGAGCTCGCCGAGGGTGCCGTAGACGTCGAACGGCGGATTGCCCGCCTGCGGGTTCTCGCGCTCGAAGACCCGGAGCTCGGTCTTGAAGGCCTCGTTGAACTGCGCCACCGTGCCGGTGAACTGGATCAGCAGCCGGTTCGTGGCCGTGAAGTTCACCGTGAGCCCCTGCTCCTCGAGCCAGAGCTTCACGAGGTGCACGTCGAGCTCCCGCGGCGCGTGCGCCGCGATGAGCGCCTCCGGGGTGAAGTACTGCCGGAACCGCGGGCTCTGTGGGTCGTAGATCTCCTCGATCGCCTTCTCGAGGAGCCCCGCGTTGCGGATCGGGAAGCCCATCAGCGCGCGGACGATCTCGTCGCCGCCGGCCGTGCCCTTGTCCGTGTACACGCCCGGCAGCGGGGCCGGGATGCCGTCCGTGGCCTCGGTCGGCTCGAGCTCTTCCTCGGTGAAGTCGGGCAGCTCGTCCGGGAGCGCGACCCCGCCCTCCCCGCCGGACCCGCCGCCGCCTTCGGCCGCGCCCCCGCCGCCGCTCCCGGCCTCGGCCCCGCCGCTGCCGGCCGCGCCGCCCGCGCCGCCGGCGCCGCCGCCGCCCGCGCCGCCGCCGCCCGGTGGATTGACGACGTGCACGTCCGACTCGCAGCCACAGCTCGAGGCCGAGAAGGCCACGCTGTTTGCCAGAACGAACAACCCGAGGACAGGAGCGGCCCGGAGAGAGGGTGAAGTGCGGCGCATACCCAGAGCGATTCAAACCCCTTCCGACAGGCCGATCCAGCCCAATCGTCAGCGCGCGCCGACGTCGCATCACACGGGCGCCGCCCGCAACACAACGCGCCTCGGCGGAGGGTGCGGAGCACCACATCGCACCTTGTCTCGAACAGATCCGCTGCTGTGCCGCGGCGCGGCGGCTCGGTCGGAGCGCCGCGCCGCGCATCGGCCGGAGCGCGCCGCGCGTCGGCCCGAGCGCGCCGCGCGTCGGCCCGAGCGCGCCGCGCGCGAGGCGCCACGGGGCGCCACGGCGCGCCCTAGGGGACGTCCTGCTTCTCGAACCGCAGATGCATTTGGCGCGGCGGACCTCGGTAGACAATTGTATCGATGCGGCCACGATGCGACGCTCGGGCTGCCCGGGCGTCCGGCGCCCCCTTTCGCGCTGCGTTCTCCAGCGAGTATGGCGAAGACCTACCGTCCGCGGATCCCCAAGCCCTTTCGCATCCCGCGTCCGATGACCTCGCAGGCGGAGGCGGCGCGCTCCGCGTGGCTCAGGCCCGATGTGCTCTCGATCGCCGCCGGCGCGCTGATCGCCGCCGTCGCGCCGCTCGAGCGGTTCGACTACGTGGCGCGCGGCCTCACCGCGTCGGCGCTCGCCGACGCCGCGCCCTCCGCGCAGGTGCTGCTCGTCACGGCGTCGCCCGAGGCGCTGCGCGACGGGCTCTGCGAGCGCTCGCTCCCCGGGCTGCTCGAGCGCGGGCGCGCGCGCGGCGCGCTGCTCATCCCCCCGGCGGACGCGTTCTGCGGCGGCGACGCCGCGGGCCGCGGCGCGGGGGCCGCGCCCGCGGTCCGGATGCCGCCGGCGCTCCTCCGCCTGAGCGCGGGCGAGGTCGTCGGCTTCTTCTCGCTGGGCGCCGAGGAGCGCGCGGCCGAGCTCGGCGCGCTCGGCGTCTCCGCGGCGCCCTGGGTGATCAAGAAGGCGCCGCAGAGCGTCCCCGCGGTCAGCCTCCGCGATCTCGCGGACGGCCAGGTCCCGGTGAACGCGCTCGAGGGCCGCGTCGCGGTCGTCGCGGTCGGCGCGGGGGGCGTCCCGCCCCAGGCGGTCGCGACGTCGGCGCTGCCGCCGGCGAAGGGCGTCGCCGCGGTGCTCGGCGGCCTGCTCGACGGCGGCCGGCGCGCCTCGGCCCCGGCCTGGGTGCCGGCGCTGTTCGTGCTGGCGGCGGGCGGGCTCGTGGGGCTCGCGCGCCGCCGCCACGGCAGCCTGGTCGCGACGGCCGCGCTGTTCCTCGCCGTGTTCGCGCTCGCCGCGGGCCAGAGCGCGCTCGCCGCGCGGGCCGAGGCGAGCCTCCTGCCGCTGCCGAGCACCCTGTTCGGCCTCGCGGTCGCGTTCGCGGGCGTGATGATCCTGCGCGGGCTCGCCGTCCAGCGCTCGGTCGATCGCGCCGCGGAGCTCATCCAGCGCGCCGCGCTGTTCCGCATGCAGGGGGTCCACACGCTGCCGGACGAGGAGTTCTGGCCGCGCGTGGCGCGGCTCGCGGAGCAGGCGCACCCGGCGGATCTCGTGCTCGTCGCGGAGCTGCCGCCGGGCAGCTGGCACCTCAAGTTCTGGAACGATCGGCCGGGCGGCGAGAGCCTCGTCGCGGAGCGCCGCCACGACGTGCGCCGCCCGCCGTACAGCAGCGAGCAGGGCGTGCCGGCGATCCGCCTGGCGCGCCGCTTCCTGACGAAGCAGGACATGCCGGCGGTCGTGGTCCCGCTCATCGCGTTCGGCGAGATCGAGGGCTACGTGTTCTTCTGCGGCCCGGTCGCGGAGTCGACGTACTCGCGCGAGCCGGAGCGGGCCGAGCACGTCGGCCGCGAGCTCGCGCTCCTCCTGCGCCGCAAGCGCCTCGCGCGCACCGCGATCGCGGAGGGCGGCGCGGGCGAGGGGCGGGCCGGCCACGCGCCGGCGGACGATCTGGTCGAGGGCGCGCGCGTCGCGCTCGACGACCTCCAGCTCTTCGGGTCGATGCTGCGGAGCGCGCCGGTCGGGCTCCTGTACGCCGACGCCTTCGGCGACGTCCGCTTCCTCGCGCCGGAGTTCGCGAAGTGGCTGCGCGCGCGCGACGTCACGGTGCCCGCGGAGAGCGCGAGCGCGGCGCTCCCGCCCGGCTCGCTCACGCTGGGCGACGTCCTCGGCGCCACGTCGGCGGGCAGCGCGGAGGTGTCGCTCTCCAGCGTGATGGCGAGCGACGAGGGCATCGAGCTCAGCGTCAACGCGCCCGAGCCCGCGGTGATCTCGGTGCGCCCGCTGCGCCGCGAGTCCGACGGCTCCTCGTGGATCGCGGGCTACGTCGCCGCGCTGATCCCGGTGAAGCAGCCGGCGCCCGTGTCCGGGAACGTGCGGCCGCTCGCGGCGCGCGACGCGACGGATCCGCTCTGCGCCTTCCAGCTCGTCGACGTCGTGGTCGACGCGGTCGCGAGCGCCGCCCGCGCGACGGGCCGCGCGGTGCGGCTCGAGCCGATCCGCGGCGCGACGCACGCGCTCGGGCACCGGGGCGAGCTCGGGCAGGCGCTCGAGGCGTTCCTTGTCGACGTCGCGAGCCGCGGGCTCCCCGGGCACGGCCCGGTGGTGTCGGTGCGCGAGGCCCCGCAGGGCGTGCAGCTGTCGATCCTGGACGTCGGCTTCGGCCTGGGGCTGCCGGAGTCGGCGCTCCAGCGCGTGCTGACCGCGCCCGGCGCGGCGCCGGCGGGGCTCGAGCCGCTCGGCCGGCTCATCCTGGCCGTGGAGGACAGCCACGGGCAGGCGGAGCTGAAGACGAACGACGGCTGGGGCATCACGCTGACGGTGACGCTCCTCAGGGCGCACCCGCGCGTAGGCGCGGCCGTGCAGGAGAGCGGCAAGCCGGCGGCGCAGCAGAACGTGATCGCGATCGGGAGGGCGAGCCCGAAGTAGCGGGACGAGAGGGGGGCGGGACGCGAGGGGCCCGTGCTGCGAGCCCTCCCCCTCACCGCGCCGAGCGTGGAGCATCGGCGCTCAATGCGTCGCGTCACGCGCCTGCTGTAGAACGACAATTTCGCTTCAATGCGACGGACGCGACACGCGACACGCGACACGCGACGGCGGCGCTCGTGGAGCGCCCATTGAGATTTCGCTTCCATGAGCGGCGATGTCTGACCTATACTCACGAGAATCGTTCGCACCCCGGCGACAAGAGAAGGAGGTGTGACCAGAATCGTGCGGTCGTTCCCATGGACGTCGAGCAGCGATCGCCGGAGCGATCGTCCCGCGGCACCTCCTGCCGCGCATTTCAATAACAGAGACATCGATAGCTGACTCGCGGCTAGCTTGGACAGGCCGTGTATCCTGCTGCGGCGGCAGGCGGCGCCTCGTCAGCTGAGTCTATCAGTTGCGCTTGGAGCATAGCTCTGCGACGCGAGCCTCCGCCACGGGTGCGTGCGCGCTTCGATTCATTGAATCGCGACGATCCGCCAGCAGGCACCGCTGCAGGTTACGGCGTTCATCAGAATAACCAGCTCCTGTCGTCCCGTGCGCGCAGCAACACAGGACAGACGTGTCCCCGAGGAACATGATGAAATTGAGACAGCGGAGATCTGCCTGGTGTGCAGGCGCCGCAGCGGCATTTCTCGGATTCAGCGCCCCTACCGCCGCCATCGCCTTCGACCCGCATGGGCACGAGGTCATCGAGGCCGTGACCTACCGATGGCTGCTCGAGACCGATGCTCGGTTCGACGACGGCACCGGGAACAAGGCCAGCGGCAAGGAGGTCCTGGGTTTCTTGATAGCGCAAGGCGTCCTTGAAAAGCCGGAGTGCTTCAACTGCGGAGACGAAGGCCTCGACAAGCCATTTCTCAGCTGGCCGGTCATAGGATCCGGGAAGCCGGATCTCGTGATGTCGAGGCAGTTCTCGTCGAACGGCCAGTGCTTCCATTTCATGGCGCGCGCGGCGGACGTTTGGGGAAGCGAGCCGGAGACCGAAGCGACGCCGCACCGGCTCGACGTCCCCAGGTCGCTGGCCACAGACGCGTATGCGCGATGCACGCGCATGATGACCTCGCTGCTGAACGGAATTCTGAGCGCCCCGGAGGAATCCAACAGGGACTACCGAGGCGTATACGCGCTGATGCACATCATCGTGGACTCGTTCTCTGACGCCCACGTCAGCAGGGACAAGCACAACAGAATCGAATACCTGAAGCCATGGCGGCTGCGTGCATGGACATCCTACTCCATCCACTGGAGCGGCTGGAAGTATTTCGGAGGCGACAGTCACCATGGAGTGTTCGACGATCGAGACGACCAATACGTCCTCGACGACGCCGCCTGCCCCGGCACGGGACACCCTTACTCGATGCCGCGCTCGTGCCTCACCGATCGAGCTCTGGCGGCGTCACAGGCGCTCGAAGACCTTCTACTTCTTCTGTATCGCGTCACCAAGAAGATAGCGACCGAGCGCGCGGCCGAGCCGATCAGATACTATCTCGGATACGAATGGGCACACTACCTCAACGAACACTTCCAGAGCATGCACTCATGGTCGGACAGCAGACCACCAGCAAAGATCGACCGAGAGTGGCGCCCGATAGGAAGCCTCGGCGTCCGCTTCAGACCGAATCCGGTGCCAGGCGCCAACGATCTCACTGCCACCCTTGGATTCATGGACTTCAATGGGCTTTCCTTCCCGTTCGTCTACGCTCCAGAGATCGAGGCTGGGATACGACGCAAAGACAGCCGCTCTAACGTACTATTGAGCACCAACATCTCCCTGTCTTTGCCGATTCTAGACAACGTATTAATCGGCGTGACCGCATTTTCTCTAGAACTCGACGCCCCAGATCTCAAGAACCCACGTATTGGAGCCAATATACCACGAGTCGACCTGTACCTGTTCGACGCCCTACATCTCAGCCTATCCGGCCCGAGATTTTCATGGGAATCACAGAAGTTCGAGGGCGAGCCGTTCACGATTGGCATTGCCACCGCCTTCGGAAAGACGGTACCCAATTACAACGACTCTGGATCGCCGACTCGTTTCGGCGAGCAGCGGTTCGGACGCGACGCAAAAAGATGGCATCTACGTCCTCTGAACGATGATTTCCAAACGAGCCCCTACAGCTTTATTTTGACCCTCGTTGGAGGGAATGTCCTGCCAGTCGACAACGAGTCGACGTTCTTGACACCAGCGCTGGAGGTATCGAGAGATCGCGACCGCATCAACCGACGCTCGGGCCTCGGAGGCTCGGGCCTCGGAGTTGGAGCGAGGCTAGGTGGAGTTCGCCACAAGGCGAGCAATTACGACGAATTTGGCGTTGCGCTCGGCACGCCGCTGAGATATTATATTATCCCCGATTTCCTCGCGCTCGTGATGAGCCCCATCGAAGCCGAATTGACGCACCGCGTCCACGAAAAGGAGAACGGCTCGGGGCTTCGCTTCGACATAGGCGTCGAAGCGGGCGCAGCTATCACGCTTCTGAACTCTCTGGAGGTCGGGCTCTTCTCCCCCCGGTTCTCTTACGTACACCTTGACCGGGTCAAAGGCACCAACCTCGGGGTCCGCTTCGCGCTCGTGCTGCCCGAGTCCTGGTGAGACAGAGCGATCGACGCGGAACGTCGCGACAGAGCAGCAGATCGACCGCGCGGACGCGGCGCTCTGCGCATGAGCGCAGTCACGCCATGGGACGACACATCGGTCACCCGCCAAACGTGAACGCGAGACATCAAAAAAGCATCGATCCAAGAGCAAGAACATGAACCGACACGCAAAGGCATCAATATCCGCCGTCATCATAACTTTAATCTCCGGTTGCGGCGGGCTACCAAAGGCCCACTATTACGAGTCAGGAGTAGGCTACCAGTCCGCAGCCTATGAACCGCAGGGTCGAAAGCTGGGCGCGTCTGGAAATCCAAATATCCAGGGACAGGACTTCTGCAGAGATCTGGAAAATGCGGCTCGAGTGCACTCGATCGGGTTGACGAGATGGGGCTGGTTCTTCGGAGGCAGCGCGATCGCCTCCGCCGGAGCTGGCACTGTTCTCATCGCAACAACACCGGAGAAATCGTCGACCGGACGGAACGCTCTGAACGCGGCGATCCCGCTCGGCGCTGGGCTTTTGGGTCTCATCGCAGCTGGTTTTCTCGGCCGTGCCGACGACGCGTCTGACGCGGCATCCACGGCGGCCGCCGCGCTCGTGCTGTCCAATGATAAAGACAAGGCCGTCGGGGCGGATCGTCGGGCGAACGACGATTGCAACCAGGCTCTGGCCACATGGAACGACGGCCGCGGCTCCGCCAACCAGATTCTCGCACAGAGGCTCAAAGATCAAAAAGCCCAAGAAGGGCCGGGCAACGGAACACCCGGGACCATCCCTCAAGGCAACGCCCCGCAAGGCAACGGCCCGCAAGCCACCCCCCCGCAAGGCAACGGCCCGCAAGCCAACCCACCTCAAGCCAACCCGCCTCAAGGTAACGCCCCCCAAGCCAACCCGCCTCAAGGTAACGCCCCCCAAGCGAACGCGCCCCAAGGCAACGCCCCTCAAGCCAACCCGCCCCGGGCCAATCCACCCCGGGCCAACCCGCCCCGGGCCAACCCCCCTCAAGCCAACACTCCGCAGGGCACCAACCCGTAGCGGCCGTCCAGGCCGACGTTGATGCCCTAACCCCATACAGTCGGCGTCTCTGATCGGTCGGGCGCCCGACCTGCCTCGGGTCGCGATCGCGAGCGCCCAACCCACGAGCCCTCAACCGAGGTCGGGTCGCCCACCCGTTCCCGCAGGCGCCGGCCCCGTGGCCGGCGGTCCTCCGGTCAGAAGGACGAGCCCGAACCAGGTCGAGCCCGGGGCGCGGCACGCGGCCTCCACCGTCGGCCTCCAGGCCATGACGGCTGCCGCCTCCACAGAGAGGGCGCCGCCTCAGAGCACCTACTCGCCGCGGCTCTGTTCGAGAAGGTCGGCTCGAGCTGGGTCTACAAGACCAGCAAGGACTCGCTCGGCATCTGGACTCCCTTCTTCGACGGCGGCTTCTGCGCCGGCCCCGGCGTCTCCTTCTCTTCCGAGATGCCGGCCGGAAAGACCTACCGCATCTCCGCCACCGCGCGCACCCACAGGGGCAGCTCCGCCTCCACCCGCAAGCTCCACGTCAAGCCCCGCCTCCCCGTCAGCCAGCCCCGCTGACCCCCTCCGCGCAGACGCACGGGCTCTTCACGAGCCACGGACGGCGGACGGCGAGGCTCGCCCCGTGGTCGGTGCCCGGACGGGTCAGCCGGACGCCGCGCCTCCGAGTCGGCCGACCCAGCGCGCCGCCTCGTCGACGGCCGATCTCGCGAGCGCGGCGTCGAGCGGCACGCCCGCGCGCGCCAGGGAGCCGAGGTCGTGCAGCCGCGCGAGCGCGGCGTGCGCCTCGACGGGCAGCCCGCCGGCCGGCACGAGGTCGCGGTACACGCCCGCGATGAGGGCCGCGTGCGACTCGGGCGCCGGCCCCTCCAGCATGCCAGCGATGGTCCCGGCGAGCGCCTCGTAGGCCGCGCGCGCGGCGTCCGCGGCGAAGCCGGCATCCAGCACCACCCGCGCGAGCCGCAACCTGTCCGCCGCCGTCCTCCGCGCGGCCTCCACGGGAGGGCTCGCCGGCGGCTTGCTCGCTTGTGCGCTGCCACCCCCCTCCCCCTGCACCGCCTCGCCCGCCGCACCGGCGCCCTCGCCCGCCGCACCGGCGCCCCCGCCCGCCGCCTCGCGCGCGAGCAAGGGCGCCGTGCCTGTCTCCACCACGGCGGCCTCCATCGCGCCGGCGCCCACCGCGGCGGCCCCCTCCACCACGGCATCGTTCGCCGGCGCGGCCTCCCGCCCCAGCCATTCCGCCTGCAACGCCGGTGCGCCCTGGCGTCCCTCGTCGCCCTCCGCGGGCAGCGCGGCGACGCCGCCCTCGTCCGTCGCGCTCCCCTCCCCCGCCCCGGCCTCCGCCGCCGCCAGCACCTGCCGCATCTCGCGCAGCACCACCGCGAAGCTCGGCGCCGCCAGCTCCTCCACCGCGGCATCGGCGCGGAGCGACGCGCTCAGCACCTTGCGCTTCTCGGCCAGAATGCCCTCGATCCCCCGCTCGATGCCCTCCTCGGCGCAGAGGTAGGTCACGCTCACGCCGCGCGCCTGACCCATGCGGTGCGCGCGCGCCGTGCGCTGGTCGAGGCGCGCCGGGTTCCACGGCAGGTCCAGGTGCACCACATAGCTCGCCGCCTGCAGGTTCAGCCCCACGCCGCCGGCGTCCGTGCTCAGGAGCACCCGCACGGCCGGATCCTCGCGAAACCGGTCGAGCAGCGCCGGGCGGCGCTCCGTCGGCACGTCGCCGTGGAGCGTCACGTGGCCCACGCGGAGCCGGTCGAGCCGCTCCCGGGCCAGCGCCAGCATCCCCACCCACTCGGAGAACACGAGCACCTTGCTCCGAGGCTGCGCCGTGATCTCGGCGATCAGCGCCTCCAGCTCGTCGAGCTTCGGCGACGCCCTCTTCTGGCGCCTCGGATCGCACAGCTCGAGCGCGTTGCACGCCTGCCGCGCCTTCATGAGCAGCATCATGAGCCGGTCCAGCTCTTCCTTGCGCAGCGCCCGGCGCTCCGCGACCGCGATCAGGCGGGCCGCCTGCGCGCGGTAGTCCGCGTCGAGCTCGCGCTGCTCCCGGGTGAGCGGCGTGTACCGCGTCTGCTCGAGGAGCGGCGGCAGGTCGAGCAGCACCTCGGCCCGCTCGCGCCGGAGCGCGACCGGCGCGATGCGCCGCCGCAGCTCGCCGAGGTTCTTGTAGCCGACGATCCTGCCCCGCTCGTCCTGGCGGTGGAAGTCGGCGTTGAACCGCCAGAGCGGCCCGAGCAGCGCAGGATCGACGAGCTGGAGCAGCGAGTACAGGTCGTCGAGGCGATTCTCGACGGGCGTCCCCGTGAGGACGAACAGGAACCGCGACGGGATCGCCCGGAGCGTCGCGGCCGTCTTCGTGCGGAAGTTCTTCGCGCGCTGCGCCTCGTCGAGCACGAGCACGTCCGCCGCGAGCGCCTGGAGCCGCGAGAGCTCGCGCCAGGTGAGCTCGTAGCTCAGCACCGTGTACGCCGCCTCCGCCGCGAGCGCCCCCGAGCGCTGGCCCGGAGAGCCGCCGAGCACCGCGGCGCGCTCGCCCGTCCACCGAGCGATCTCCTGCGCCCACTGGTGCTTGAGCGACGCCGCCGTGACGATGAGGATCCGCCTGGCCTCGCCGCGGCGCCGCAGCAGCTCGCACGCCGCGATGGCCTGGAGGGTCTTGCCGAGGCCCATGTCGTCGGCGAGCAGCGCCCGCCCGTTGCGGAAGAGGTGGAGCACCCCCTCGCGCTGGTACGGGAAGAGCGGCAGCCCGAGCTCATCGATCGCGGCCTGCGCGCGGCACGCCCGCGCATCGAGCGCGCTCCGGCGGCGCTTGTGCCAGATCGCCGCCGCGAGCCGCTCCGCCGCCGGCAACGCCGCGTGGACGACCCGCGGCGCGAGCGCCTGCTCCCCGGCGGCCCTCGCCGACAAGGCCTTGAGCAGCCCGCCCGCCTGCACGAGGCGCGCGCGCTCCGCGCGGAGCGCCTCGGGCCACGCCCCCACCGCGACCAGGCGCAGGCCGTCCTGCGCGTCGATCGTGAGGGTCGGCCGCGTCGGCGCGTCGAGCCGGGCGAACGCGCGGCGCCACGCCGGGCGCTCCGCGACCGCCCGGCGCACCGCCTCGAGGTGCTTGCAGGTGCCGAGCTGGTTGCTCAGGAAATCAGGGCAAGAGCAGGTGTCGTATCGCTCGCTGCTGTCCACGAGATCGACCACGTACCGGCCCCCGGTCCCGCTCGCCACGGCGTAGTCGCCGTCGACGCGATCGCTGAGCGGCGCGACGCCGAACGGCTCGGCGTGCGCGCGGTGGACACGCACCTCGCGCTCATACCGGCGAACCGCGTCGGGGTCCTCATAATCATGACATTGCGGGGTGCTCCAGCGGATCGGATCGAGCGAGGCAGTGCGCACGGCGCAGCTTTGCCGCAGCCTCCCGGTCGTCGCAACGGTGTAGAGAAGCGAAGAACGCATTGCGTTTTGAATCGACAATTTCTCACCATTCGAACACGGGCTCGCTTGGCACGCGGGGGCGTGCGAACCGGAAGGCCGCGCGGGACCCACCGGCTCGCCGGGGCTCGTCAGAGCGCCGGCGAGCGAGCCGCGCAGGCGGCGGCCGCGTGTGCTGCGCTCCTCACGATGGAAAGGGAGCCCGAAGCGGGTCGAGCCCGGGGCGAGGCAGGCCCCCTCCGGGGCCGTGATGGCTGCCGCCTCCATGTAGAGGGCGGAGCCTCCGGGGGACGCGCCGCAGCGCCCCGACTGGCACAGGTCGGCTACAAGGCTAAAACTCCTATAATTTCGACATCTTACAATACATTTACCGCTTGAAACCGCGCCTCGCCCGGCTCGCCGGACAGGCCCCGCTCCGGCCGATCCCTCGTCCTCACGCACTGGCATATCCGTTGCTCTATAGGTCGGCGTCCGGCGCGCGAGAGACGCCGCCGAACCAACAGCAACGCATTCGCGGCGCCCTGCGCGGAGGCCGCGGACCGAGCACCTTCGGTCCGACCGGCCGCGTGCGGTCCGCCGCAGGAGTCAGGAGTGTCGGTGATCCTCGCGTCCCGCGTCCGATCGGTGAAGACCGCGGCGACGTGATCGTTGGCGTTCACCGTTCACCGCCGGCCCCCGCGCCGATCTGGGCCGCGCTCGCCTCCGCGGCGTAGACGTTGCGCCCGCCGAAAAGTCGAAGGCCCGAGGGCTGCCACCCTCGAGCCTTCTGGAGCTCCGCCTTCGGAGTCCCCCACCTTCACCACAAGCCGGGCTCCAGGTCCAGAAAACGGCGGCATGGAGCCTGTTGCCTTCGTCCGTCTATCGCCTCGCCCTCTGCTCCGGCTGCCGCGTCCAGCTTCGCCTCTGCCGTCGCTGCGACCGCGGCCAGCGCCTCTGCCTCGACTGCCGCCCGCTCCGGCGCCGTGAGTCGCTCCGTCGCGCCGGCGCCGCCTACCGGGCCCGGCCTCGCGCTCGCCGCCTCCAGGCCGCTCGTCAGGCCCGCTACCGCGACCGGCAGCGGGACAAGTTCTCCGCGCAGAAAGTGACGCATCACGGGGTGACGCAAGCCGCGGCCGCGTCGATGTCCCAGGTCGCGCCGGAGCTCTCCTCCGGCCGAAAGGACGACCATGACGATCGGTTCCGAGATGTCAGCCGCTGCTCGCTCTGCGGAGCGCGGCTTTCGCCCTGGGCCCTGCGTGAGCGACGCGCGCGGCCAGCTCTTCATCGACGCGCTCCCCGCGTCCCACGCGGGCCTGCGCCGTGACGGGAGGGGGCGGTGATCACCAAAGAGAAGGAGGCGGAGATCCTGCGCCTCTACCACGGCGAGAAGTGGCCCATCGGCACCATCGCCGGCCAGCTCGGGTTGCACCACACCACCGTGCAGCGCGTGCTCGGACAAGCGGGCGTCGACCCGAAGGCCGTCGCGCCGCGCCCGTCCATGGTCGACCCCTTCGTGCCCTTCATCGTCGAGCAGCTCGGCAAGTATCCCTCGCTGCGCTCCAGTCGCCTCTTCGTCATGCTGAAGGAGCGCGGCTATCCGGGCGGTCCCGATCATCTGCGCCGGGTGATCGGCCGTCTCCGCCCCAAGAAGCCGGCGGAAGCTTTCCAGCGGCTGCGCACGCTCCCCGGCGAGCAAGCGCAGGTCGACTGGGCGCACTTCGGCAAGCTGGCTGTCGGCCGGGCACTGCGTCCGCTCTGGGCCTTCGTCATGGTGCTCAGTTACTCGCGGCGGATCTTCCTGCGCTTCTTCCCCGGCGCGGCCATGCCCTTCTTCGTGCGCGGGCACGTCGAGGCGTTTGCCGACTTCGGCGGCGTCCCGCGCGTGCTGCTCTACGACAACCTCAAGAGCGCCGTCGTCGAGCGCCACGGCGACGCGATCCGGTTCCACCCCACGCTGCTGGCTCTGTCGGCGCATTACCGCTTCGACCCGCGCCCCGTCGCCGTCGCCCGCGGCAACGAGAAGGGCCGCGTCGAGCGCGCCATCCGCTACGTCCGCGAGGCCTTCTTCGAGGCCCGGGCCTACGCCGACCTCGGAGACCTCAACCGCCAAGCGACCGAGTGGACCAACTCCGCGGCGCTCGATCGCTCCTGGGTCGAGGACCGCACCCGCACCGTGCGTCAGGCCTTCGACGACGAGCGCAGCGCGCTCTTGCGACACCCCGACACGCCCTTTCCGGACCACGAGCGCGTCGAGGTCGAGGTCGGAAAGACCCCCTACGCACGCTTCGATCTCAACGACTACTCGGTCCCCCACGACCGGACGCGCCGCACGCTGGTCGTCCTCGCTGACCTCGATCAGGTGCGCATCGCTGACGGCAACGAGGTCGTCGCGGCCCACGTCCGCTCGTGGGACCGCGGCCAGCAGATCGAGCAGCCCGAGCACCTCCAGCGCCTGGTCGACGAGAAGCGCCGCGCCCGCGAGCACCGCGGCCTTGATCGCCTCGCGCGCGCCGCCCGCAGCAGCCAGGCATTCCTGCGCATCGTCGCCGAGCGCGGCGATAACGTCGGCAGCGCGATCGCCCGGCTTCTGCAACTGCTCGACGCCGTCGGCGCCGCCGAGCTCGAAGAGGCCCTGGTCGAGGTGCTTGAGCGCGACACCATCCACATCGGTGCCGTCCGCCAGGTGATCGACCGCCGCCGCTCCGAGCGCCACCTGCCGCCCCCCGTCTCGATCCCCGTCACCCGCGGCCAGCACGCCGCCCTCGTCGTCACACCGCATTCCCTCGCCACCTACGACGCCCTGAAGAAGGACCCGACGCCATGACCGACCTGACGCCCACCGAGACCAAAGACCGCCTCAAGAGCCTCGGCCTCTTTGGCCTGCTCGCCTGCTGGGAGCAGCTCGCCGACAAGCCCTGGCTTCGCGAGGTGCTCGCCATCGAGGAGCGCGAGCGCCACAAGCGCAGCCTCGAACGCCGCCTGAAGAACTCCCGCGTCGCCGCCTTCAAGCCCATGACCGACTTCGACTGGTCCTGGCCCAAGAAGATCGACCGCGAGGCCGTCGACGACCTCTTCGGCCTGGGATTCCTGGCCACCGGCCACAACGCCGTGCTCGTCGGCCCCAACGGCGTCGGCAAGACCATGATCCTCAAGAACCTCGCCCACCAGGCCGTCGTCCGCGGCCACACGGTCCGCTTCTCGACCGCGAGCGACATGCTCGCCGACCTCGCCGGGCAAGAGTCCTCGGCCGCGCTCGCGCGCCGGCTCCGGCGCTACACAGTCCCCGCTCTTCTCTGCATCGATGAAGTAGGCTACCTCTCCTACGACAGCCGCTATGCGGATCTGCTCTTCGAGGTCGTCACCCGTCGCTACGACGCGCAGAAGCCGCTCTTGCTCAGCACGAACAAGGCCTTCGCCGACTGGGGCCAGGTCTTCCCGCACGCCGCGTGCGTCGTCACGCTCGTCGACCGGCTCGTGCACCGCGCCGAGGTGATCGAGATCGAGGCCGAGAGCTACCGGCTGAAGGAAGCCAAGGAGCTGAGCGCCACCCGCATCAAGCAGCGCCGCACCAAGAAGCACTGAGCGGCCTCTTCACCGGTGAACTTCACCGGCACCCGGCCTGGTCTTCACCGGTGAACTTCATCGGCATCCGGCATGGTCTTCACCGGCACCGGCTGCGGGTTTCACCGGTGAACTTCACCGAAATCCCGCGGGTTGACGAGATCATCTACAAGGAGATCGTCATGAAACCCTATCGCATCGTCAACGGGCTCGCTTTCGTCGGCTTCGGTGTCCTCGCTATCGCGCTCGCGGGTTGCGCCGTCGACGCCACCGACGAGGACGCGCTCGCCGACGACGTGGTGGAAGAGGACGTCGCCGAGGCCGAGCAGGCCATGGGCGTCGAGTGCGCCGGCGCCGCCGCCACCGCAACCTTCGTCGGCGGCATCAACTACACCTCGCCCCAGAGCTACAGCACCGCGAGCTGCTACAAGGGCGTCGTCCTCGACGTGCAGAGCTACTCCTCGCTCTACGCCCAGAACCCGAGCGGCTCCGTCTTCCCGGGCCGCACCACCGTCGATTGGGCCGACAGCCTGCCCGCCTTCGCCGACCCCGACCACGTCGCCACGTGCGAGAGCACCTACCTCGCCGCGGATCTCTTCGAGAAGGTCGGCTCGAGCTGGGTCTACAAGACCACCAAGGAGTCTCTCGGCATCTGGACGCCCTTCTTCGACGGCGGCTTCTGCGCCGGCCCGGGCGTCTCCTTCTCTTCCGAGATGCAGGCCGGGAAGACCTACCGCATCTCCGCCACCGCGCGCACCCACAAGAGCAGCTCCGCCGCCACTCGCAAGCTCCACGTCGAGTCCCGCCTCCCTGTCAGCCAGCCTCGCTGATCCCCCGCGGCTGCGGCGAGCTCCCGGCCGGGCCACGGACGGCGGCTGGCCTCCGTCCGCCGGCTCGGCCGCGGGGCTCGCTGCCGGGTGCCGACGATGGAAGCTCGCGCCGGCTGCGCGTCAAGTGGACGCGAGTTCCGGCCTGCTACGCCCGCACGCCGTCAAAGCTGGCTCGTGTTCAGGTGCTGCTCCAGCGCATCTCGCGCGCCGGCGGCGATGGGCAGCGATCCGCGTAGCCGGGACCAGGCGCCGCGCACACGCATGGCTGTCTCGGACACGATGTCGCTCGTGAGCTCGGGCGACGCCCTGATCCTCTCGGCCAGCCTTTCGAAATGAGCTCGGGTGATCCGGGAGAATTCCTTCTCGCCGGAGAGCCGCAAGGCGAGGCGCTGGTCCAGACCCGGGCCATAGGCGATCGTGGAGACCAGATCGTAGGCAGGCGAGAGCCGCGCGCGGCGGCCGTCGGGGTACACGAGCGACCAGTTCTTCAGGTGCGCATCCGCGTTTCCGCTCAGCACGACGAAGACGAGGCGGCGCACCAGTTCCTCGTAATCAGCCTCGCCCGACACGGTGCGCACGATATTGGCGATCGTCGCGTAGTTGTGACCCTTGTACTTGTCCCGAGGCCGCACGTTGAGGACCTGGGCGAAGTCTTCCTGATGGATGCGGGCTCCTTGTTCGTCCCGGTCGAAGCGCCGGATTGCGAGCGCCAGGGTCTCGTCGAAGCGCAGCTCGTCGGGCAACCCTTGGATATCCGAGACCTGCACGAGATTGAAATCCGGCACGGAAATACCGGCTTCGCGTGCCCATGCCAGCATGGAGTACTCGTTCTCTGGAACCCTGGGGTAACGCCTGTCCGGCAGCTTGACGATCCAGCGCCCGCCCTGGCCAGCGACCGGGAGCGTGAAGCGCGTTTCCTGTTGAAGCACCGAGAACTTGAGCTGCATGCCGGCCAGAGAAAACCGTAGAGCCTCGTCGTCGGCCGGGGATGAGGGCGCCGGCTCGTCAAGCTCGTCGCCACCGGCTACCGGATCTTCGGCGCGAACGACGATGGCTCCGGGGAGGTCACCGCCGAGCACAGCCAGGAGGGGTAGCTCCTGGTTTTCCCGTACGCCCGCCTTGCGCGCCAGCAGCGTGCGAAGCGCGCTGTCCTCTTCCGGCAGGTAATTCTGGAAGAACGGAGGCAGTCGGCCGCTCTGCCCGGTGTACTCCAGAGGCGGGGCCAGATGATCCTCGAACCAGCGGCCGAGCACGGGGCGGTCGGGGAGCGCCAGGTAAGCCTCGTCGAAGCGGAAGACGACCCGCCCATCCTGGTGCCGCTCGATCATGCCTACCGAGGCGTCACGTAGCAGAACGCGCAACATCATGGCTCAGTCCTCGCTCACGATCATGGAGGAGAGGGATGGGCTGTCGTCAGCGTTCCACTCGCCCTGGCGCTGGAAGTAGCGATGGACCGTCTGCCACAGGACCACCTCGCGGAGCGCGAGGAACCGTGCCGCGTTGCCAGCGCGCAAAGCCGCACGCGCCTCGCTCGAGATCGCATGCGACGCGAGCGTCGGCTCATCGCTCGTCGTGGTGATGGCCTTGATCATGTCTCGCGTCGGTAGCCGCGGGTGCAAGATGCGGTTCGCCAGGCCGGAAGCGAGTTCGTCCTCGGCGAGCTTGCCTCGCAGCACGGTGGGCACCTTCTCTTCCCCTGGAGCGGAGAAGAGCGCCGTCACGTCGAGCAATTCCCCGCTCATCAGGTCCCGCGGGCCGAGCGACGCGAGCGCGCAGCACTGCAGCTTGCTCCGCGCCCTGGCGAAGTGAAAGCTGTCGAGGTGATGGATGTCCTCTGCCGGTGCGGTACCTGCGAGCGCCAGCAGCCGCTGGACCGATCCCTCCTCATCGTCCTTCCGGATACAGGCGAGATGCTGCCTCATCCCCACGGTCGCTCCGGTCAGGTGAGCGCCGAGCGCTCCGCGCCACAACCAGCGGCGCAGCAGCAGGCGGCTGCGATCCCGCGGCGTCGGAAACTCGTGGAAGAACTTGGACAGGACCACGATGGGCAAGGTGTAGGGCAGCAGCTCGACGTGCGCGAAACCGGCATCCCGCCGGAGGAAGACGATCGTCTCCCGCAGGGCGGCTTCGGTGGCCCGGAGCGCGGCAGGCACCTCGTCGCGATGCAGCGCGTCCGTGAAGTCACGATCGAGCGGCAGACCTTTCACAGCAAGCAGCGCGCTGAGCACATCGCCATCCGCCAGCGGACCGAACCCCATTTCTGACGCTCTTTGTGCAACGTGGCGCAGATCCGAAGGTTGTTCCTGGCTCAATGAGCCGAAGAGCGCATTGAACACCTCATGCTCTTCGAGCGGGCGGCCTGATAGGTTGGTTCGGGAATAGATGGTCCTGAGCACTTGCTCGTCGTTCGTATCGACGATGTAGCAGGGGATCTGGTATTCTCGTATACGCTTGCCGACATCGAGCGCGAGAGCGCGCTGCGCCGGGCCGAGCTTGGGATGAGCGAACAGCCATTCGAGAAGCTGAGTGGAGTCCAGAACAACGGCCATCGGCAGCCTGGGAAGCTCGCTCTCAATGACTTCTTGACGAGTCTTCGTACAGATGAACTTCGTTTCTTTCAGATCAAAGTGCATTGCACCCTCGTCGGACGCCAGGCGCCCGAGCAAGGTCTCGGCAAGCGTCGTGATACGCTGCTGCCCATCGATGACCCACAGAGCATCGGCGCGCGCAGGCGCGTCGATGTTCAGCTTGCCCAGCGAGAGCCTCCCTGCGGGTGCGTGGCGCTGCCAGAAGACCAGCGTTCCGATCGGATAGCCACGGTAAATGCTGTCGAAGAAATCAATCCGGTCCGAGTCTTCCCACCTGAGCGCACGCTGGAAAGGGGGGACACGGATCTTGCCCTCCTGTACCCTGGGGAGAAGCTCGTCGATCTGAAAAGCTTTCGCCTCGGGACGACGATCGAGCTGCGGCGGTAACTCGGCGGAGCGGGGCGTGGCCATGCCGCACCGAGTATATTCCGCTCCGTCTCGCGTGTCAGTCAGCAAGCGGACGCGCACAGCCGTGTTCTAGCCACCCCTTCCGCGGCGCATCCCGCACGTTTGCACAGGTCGCACAGGTCACGCCAATCGGTATTCTCGGGATGACCTTTCGCGCTCACGAGGATCGTGATCCGGGCGCGGCCGTGCAGGACGGCACGCTCCCTCCGGGGAGTGCCTGCCCAGGCGCACCCCGGAGGGAGGAGGGCAGCATCGCCGTCCACCCGCGCCCACGCGGTGGCGCGATGCGCCCGGTTGCCAGGCTCGACGCGCCCCTCAAGGGGCGCAGGCTCATCGCTTGCTGGCCGGAGCTCGCGCCGTCCGGCTACTCGATCGACAGGGTGACGCTATCGTCCGTGAGCGACGTCACGTTCAGGGTGCCTGAGAAGATCTTCTCGAAGGCCGTGTCGCGGAGGATGAACGAGGAGCTCGTCTCTTCGATTCGCGCGGCGGCGCTCAGGAAGCTGTAGTTCAGATCGTAGGCGTCGATGGTCCCCGCGAAGTCGCGCGACGAGATCCAGTAGGCATCCCCATCGACCAGCACGGGCACCAGGGCGCAATCGTAGTTCGTGGGCTCGCCCCCGAAGAACTCGGTTTCGTCGACGTCCCAGACCCCATCCACGAACGTCGCGCAACCGGCCGTGCCGTCCTCGTCGGCTGAGATGGCGAGCTCTGTCGTAGCGAGGCCGCCGTCCGAACCGCCGCCGCCCTCCGCATTGCCGCCCGACCCAGCGCCGCCGCCGCCTTCGGCATTGCCGCCCGACCCAGCGCCGCCGCCGCCTTCGGCATTGCCCCCGGAGCCCGCGCCCCCGCCGCCTTCGGCATTGCCGCCCGACCCCGCGCCGCCGCCGCCCTCCGCATTGCCGCCCGACCCAGCGCCGCCGCCGCCTTCGGCATTGCCCCCGGAGCCCGCGCCGCCGCCGCCTTCCGCATTGCCGCCCGACCCCGCGCCGCCGCCGCCCTCCGCATTGCCCCCGGAGCCCGCGCCACCGCCGCCCTCCGCATTGCCGCCCGACCCCGCGCCCCCGCCGCCTTCGGCATTGCCCCCGGAGCCCGCGCCACCGCCGCCCTCCGCATTGCCGCCCGACCCCGCGCCCCCGCCGCCCTCAGCATTGCCGCCCGCGCCGCCGGTGCCCGGGTTGGGATCATCGTCCCCGCAAGCGATCAACAGGCATCCAAGAAAGACAATCGATGTCCATTTCATTCGCACCTCAGCTCTCTCTCTGTGGTGCGACAAAGCGTACCATGAGCCACATGCACGCCAAAGGAATCGACCCAGGCGGGCCCGGCGCGCGCACGCAACCGACGCCCTCCCCTGACGTGCGCACGCGGCCGACGCCGGTCCGAGGCGCGGCCGTCGTCCCCGTCCAGTGATTGGCAATCGCGGTTCAGAGAATGGCGCTCGAAGAGCGCCCGCCCCGCAGCGTGCAGCCCGCGAGCGCGAGCGCCGCCTGCGCCCTTCCCCCGCGCCGCTCTCCCCGTCGGTCCCTCAGGAGCCGATCCGGATCCTCTTCTTCAGCGCGGCGAGCTCATCATCGACCGCCGACCCGCCGGGCCTGTCCGCGTCGGCGCCGCCCGCGCTGCCGCGGCCGTGCTCGAGCTGGGCGAACTTCGCCTCCAGCTCGGCCGCCGACAGCCCGCCGCCGGAGATCGCCTCCTCGACCTCGCGCGACGCCGCGACCTGCGCCACCTGCCCCTCGACCTGCTCCTCCATGCGCCGGAACTCCGAGAACGCGCTCTGGCCGCCCCGCGACCCGAGCCCCTCGGCCCCGCCGCCGGCGCGCTGCTGCTGGATCTGCGCCGCGAGCGTGCCCTTCCGCGCCTGGAACTCCTCCTGCTTCGCCTCCATGCGCTCGAGCTCGGTCTTCATCGAGAGGACCGCCGAGCGCTGCTCCGCGCGCATCGCCTCGGCCCGGTCGCGCTCGCCCACGACCCGCTTCTTCTGCACGAGCGCCTCGCGCGCGAGCTTCTCGTCGTTCGCCTTCAGCGCGAGCTCGGCGCGCTTCTCCCACTTCTCCGCCTCGGCGTCGAGCTCGTCGACCTTCTTGCGCAGCACCTTCTCCGCCGCTACCGCGTCGACCAGCTCCTTCCGCGCCGCGCGGACCTGGTCCTTCATCTCCTCGACGATGAGATCCAGCGACTTTTTCGGATCTTCCGCCTTGTCGAGGAGCGCGTTGACGTTGCTCGAGATGACCTTTCCCATCCGGTCGAAGATGCCCATGCCGGTAGCGTGCACCGCCCCGCCGCCCCTGTAAAGCGCCCGCGCGCCGCGCCGCCGGCGCCCCCGCGCCGCGCGCCCGCCGCCCCTCGCGGCGCGCCTGCCGTGCCCTTGGCGTGCGCCCGCCGCGCCCTTGGCGTGCGCCCGCCGCGCCCTTGGCGTGCGCCCGCCGCGCCCTTGGCGTGCGCCTGCCGCCCCGTTGGCGTGCGCCCGCCGCCCCCTCGCGGCGCGCCTACCGCCCCCTCGCCGCGCGCCCACCGCGACGCGCCAGCGACCGGCCCTCAGGGCGGCGGCGGATAGCCCGGACCGACGCTCGTCTCCACGAACGAGCGCGTCGTCAGCAGCGGGATCTTCACCGTCTCGTCCTCGTACAGCGGCCTCACCACGCACGTGTCCTCCCCGCACTCGCCGCCGTCGACGAACGCGACGTCCGCGACCAGCCAGTACCGGGTGCTCCCGTCGCCCGACGAGAACGTCACCGGCGCCTCCGGATCGTAGAACCCCGTCGGCCCGAGATCCGCCCCGAGGGCACCGTTGCAGAAGATCTTCACCCGCGGGTGAACCGCATAACGCCGGCCGTGGCTCGAATAATAATGGACGCCGATCCGCATCCACTGCCCGAACGGCGGAAAATCGACGTTGATGTTCTCGGGCGCGCAGAAATCGTCGCTGTTCGGGTCCGTCACGTCGGGATCGCACGTGATGTTGTCGATGTCGAGCCGCGGGTTGTGGCACCCCTGGCCGAGGGTGCGCCACGCCTCCCCGGCCCCGCGCGGCGCGTAATAACAGGTGTTGTTGGCCTCCACCGGGTCGAGGAACCAGCTCACCGGCTCCGGCGGCGACGCGGTGTCGCTGAACCAGCGGATCTCCGGGCTCGAGTCCAGCGCCTCCACCGTGCAGTTGTTGTAGCCGCAGTCGCTCGCCGATCCGCCGACCCGCCACGGCTGCGTGTCGTTCGGCTGGTGCAGGTGCAGATCGAGATCCACCCCGTCGCCGCCGAGGTCGTGCTCCCACTCGAGCTCGACCCGCAGGCCGGGCGCGCCGACGTAAAGGGCATACTCACAGGAGCCGGTCGTGCCGTCCGCGAGCCGCTTCGTGTAAACGACCTTGTACTCCCCCGACTGGAGCGGTTTGTAATCGTCCGCCGGGTCGGCCCCGGACACGCCCGGACACGGGTCGATGCCCGCCGGGCAAACCACGGTCCACGTCTCCGATCCGGGCTCGGCGTCCGCGCTGAACGTCCCTGTCCCCTCCTTCAGGTTCACGTCGGCGAACGGCGGCGCCTGCAGCGCGTGACAGCCCGCCGGGCTCTCGCTGAAGCAGCTCTCGGTCGCGTGACGGCCGCCGATGCACGGCCCCCACACGCCGACCTCGTTGCAGAGCTCGGTGCCCGGGAAGCACCCCTCCACCGCGCGGTACGACGGATCGCCCATGAAGCACGCGTGCGCCTGCCCCGCGACGCAGGAGCACGTCTCGTCGACCTGACCGTCGCAGTCGTCGTCGAGGCCGAGGTGGCCGACGTCGCAGAGCTCCTCCGGCCCGCACTCCGTGCCGCACGGGTTCACCGCCCCATCGACGACCCCGGCGTCCTCGCCGGGGGAGAGCGCCCCGCCGAAGCCGGGCTCCGAAGGAGCGCCGCCGCCGCCGCTCCCGGCCGCGCCGCCGTCGCCCCCGCTGCCGCCCGCGCCGGCGGCCGCGCCGCCCGCGCCGGGATCGCGGCGCGGGCCCGAGGCATGGCAGCCGACCGCGACGAACGCACCCGAGGCCGCGGCCCCCAAAATAGCGAGGAGCGCAGAGGAGACGCCGAGATGACGCATGAGACCTCCAGTCGCCAACGCGCGGTGGAGCCGCTTGGGCGGGCAGGCGCGCCAAGCCAGACACCGGCGATGAACGGCGAGGCTCCTGTCTTAGCAGACTCGGCGCGACACCAAAGCTCGCTCGCGCGCGCGCAAAGCACGCTCGTGAGAACGGATGTCGCGCCGCCCAGCCAGCGTATGTCCCGGAGCGGTGATGGTCAGTCCGTCGCGCGCGGACCCCTCGTGGACTCGGCCGCGAGCGCCGCCTGCGCGGCCGCGAGGCGGGCCACGGGGACGCGGAAGGGAGAGCACGACACGTAGTCGAGCCCGGCCCGCTCGAAGAACGCGATCGAGCTCGGATCGCCGCCGTGCTCGCCGCAGACGCCGAGCTTCAGCCCGGGCCGCGCCGCGCGCCCCCGATCCCGCCCGATCTCCACGAGCTCCCCCACGCCGGCCACGTCCAGCGACTGGAACGGATCCCTCGCGAAGATGCCGGCCTCGACGTACGCGCCGAGGAACCGGCCCGCGTCGTCGCGCGAGATGCCGAGCGCCGTCTGCGTGAGATCGTTCGTGCCGAAGCTGAAGAACTCCGCCTCCTCCGCGAGCTCGCCGGCCACGAGCGCGGCGCGCGGGAGCTCGATCATCGTCCCGAACCGGACGTCGACCCTCCGCCCCTTCTCGGCGAACACCTTCTCCGCGACCCCCTCGACGAGCGCGCGCGTGATGGCGAGCTCGCGCCGGGTCATGCTGAGCGGGATCATGATCTCGGGCTCGACCTCGATGCCCGCCGCCGCGACCTCGCACGCCGCCTCGAGGATGGCGCGCGCCTGCATCTCGTAGATCTCCGGCGACGTGATCGCCAGCCGGCAGCCGCGGTGGCCGAGCATCGGGTTGTACTCGGCGAGCTCCTCGTTCTTGCGCGAGAGGTCCTGCGCGGGGACGCCCATCGCCTTCGAGAGCTGGTGGAGCTGCGCCTCGTCCTGCGGCAAGAACTCGTGCAGCGGCGGATCGAGCAGGCGAATCGTCACGGGCAGGCCGGCCATCTCGCGGAAGACGCCCACGAAATCGCTGCGCTGGAACGGCAGGAGCTTCGCGAGGGCGCGCCGCCGCCCCGCCTCGCCGTCCGCGAGGATCATCTCGCGCACCGCCTGGATCCGCTCCTCGTCGAAGAACATGTGCTCGGTGCGGCAGAGCCCGATGCCCTCGGCGCCGAAGTTGCGCGCCGTCCTCGCGTCGTGGGGCGTGTCGGCGTTCGACCGCACGCGCAGGCGCCGGACCGCGTCGGCCCAGACCATCAGCTCCTCGAACTCGCCGCTCAGCGCCGCCGGGACCGTCGGCACCGCCCCGAGGTAGACCGTGCCGGTGCCGCCGTCGAGCGTGATCAGGTCGCCGGCCTTCACCGTGATCGTGTCGGTCGCGTGCCCGTGATCGTCGTAGAGCGTCACCGCCATCTGGCCCTGGCTCACGCTGATCGCCGAGCAGCCGGCCACGCAGCTCTTGCCCATCCCCCGCGCCACCACGGCCGCGTGGCTGGTCATGCCGCCGCGGGCCGTCAGGATGCCGCGCGCCGCCTTCATGCCGTGGATGTCCTCCGGCGACGTCTCGGACCGCACCAGGATCACCGCCTTGCCCTGGCCGGCGCGCCGCTCCGCCTCGTCCGCGCTGAACACCACCTGCCCCGTCGCCGCCCCCGGGCTCGCCGGCAGGCCGCGCGCGAGCAGCTTCTTCGGCGCGCTCGGGTCGATGCTCGGGTGGAGCAGCTGATCGATCGAGCCCGGGTCCACCCGCAAGATCGCCTCGCGCTGGCTGATCAGGCCCTCTTTGGCCATCTCGACCGCGATGCGCACGGCCGCCCGGCCCGTGCGCTTGCCGGTGCGGCACTGGAGCAGATAGAGCCTCTTCTGCTGGATCGTGAACTCCAGGTCCTGCATGTCGCGGAAGTGCTGCTCGAGCGTGGCCTGCACCTCGACGAGCTCCGCGTACACCTCGGGCATCTGCGCCTCGAGCGAGCGCGCGTCGTCGACGCCGCCGCCCGCGCCGGACCTCGACAGCGGGTGCGGCGTGCGCACCCCCGCCACCACGTCCTCGCCCTGCGCGTTGGGGAGCCACTCGCCGTAAAAGCGCCGCTCGCCCGTCGACGGATCGCGCGTGAACGCGACGCCCGTGCCCGAGTCGTCGCCCAGGTTGCCGAACACCATTGCCTGGACGTTGCAGGCCGTCCCCCAGGCCTCCGGGATGTCGTGCATCTTCCGGTACACCTGGGCCCGGTGGTTCTTCCAGCTATCGAATACGGCGCGGATCGCGCCCCAGAGCTGCGCGTACGGGTCGTCGGGGAACGGCCGCCCCGTGGCCCCGAGGACGATGTCCTTCTGCCGCTGGATCAGCGCCGCGAGCGACTCCGGATCGAGCAGCGAATCAGGCACCTTGCGCTCGAGCTCGGCGGCGTTCAGGCGCGTGGCGTCGACGCCGAGCCGCGCCGCGGCCTGCTTGCGCGCGCGGCCGAGCGCCTCCTCGAAGCGGTCGCGGGGCACGCCCAGCACGATATCGGCATACGTCAGGATGAAACGCCGATAGGCGTCCAGCGCGAATCGTTCGCTGCCCGTGCGCTTCGCGAGCCCCCGGACGATCTCGTCGTTCAGGCCGAGGTTCAGGATGGTATCCATCATTCCCGGCATCGACGCGCGCGCGCCGGAGCGGACGGACACGAGCAGCGGCGCCTCGGGGCTCCCGAACCGCGCGTCCAGCAGCGACTCCAGCCGGCCGATCGCCGCCCTGATCTCGTCCTCGACGCCGGCGGGGAGCGCCTTGCCCGCGGCATAGTACGCGTTGCAGACCTCGGTGGTGACCGTGAAGCCCGGCGGCACCGGGATGCCGAGGCGCGTCATCTCGGCGAGCCCCGCGCCCTTGCCGCCGAGCAGCTCCTTCTGCTGTGCGTCCCCGTCCGCCTGCCCCCCGCCGAAGAAGTATATCGATCTCCCCATGGCCGGGGCACGCTAGACCGTCCGCGCAGTCGGGTCGAGATCCCTCGAACGCCGCGCGCGGACGGCCGGCGGCGGCGCTGGGTCCGCAACCGACGGAATCGCGCCGCGCACCTCACAAAAATACCGGCTCTCGACGGCGGACGAGCTATGAAGCGCGCATGAAGCGCGGATACCTCGTCCTTGTTGCGATGCTTGCCGTCCCCCTTGCCGCCTGCGACCAGAAGCCGGCCCCGCAGGCGACCGCCGACGCCCCGGCGGCCGCGTCTGCCAAGCCGGCCGCGCCGCCCACGCACGCGGCCGAGCCCACCGCGGAGCCGACGCCGCCAGAGCCCGCCGGCCTGCCTGCGCCCCCGGACGTGGCCGCGCCGCCCGCGGACGCGCAGAAGACGGCCTCGGGCCTCGCGTTCAAGGTGCTGACGCCGGGCAAGGACAAGGAGCATCCCGGCCCCGACGACAAGGTGAAGGTCCACTACACGGGATGGACCACCGACGGAAAAATGTTCGACAGCTCCGTCCTCCGCGGCGAGCCGGCGAGCTTCGGCGTGGGCGGCGTGATCAAAGGGTGGACGGAGGCGCTCCAGCTCATGAGCAAGGGCGAGAAGCGCCGCCTGTGGATCCCGGGCAACCTCGCCTACGGCGACCGGCCGATGCAGCCGGGCGCCCCGGCCGGAATGCTCGTGTTCGACGTCGAGCTGCTCGATTTCGCGCCCGCGCCGAAGCCCCCGCCCGTGCCGAAGGACGTGAAGGCGCCGCCCAAGGCCGCGAAGAAGACCCCCTCCGGGCTCGCCTACGAGGTCCTGCAGAAGGGCACGGGCACCGAGCACCCCAAGCCGACGAGCCGCGTCACCGTGCACTACACGGGGTGGACCACGGACGGGAAGATGTTTGACAGCTCCATCGTCCGCGACGAGCCGATCACCTTCCCGCTGGGCGGCGTGATCAAGGGGTGGACCGAGGGCGTACAGTTGATGGTGAAAGGCGAGAAGGCGCGCTTCTGGATCCCGGCCGAGCTCGCGTACGGCGAAAAGCCGACGCGCCCCGGCGCGCCCGCCGGCATGCTCGTGTTCGACATCGAGCTCCTCGACTTTCGCTGATCCGTCGGCCGGCGCTTTACATCCGGCCGACCGCCTGGCTACATGGAGAGCTGCGAGCGGCCAGGCATGCTGACATCCATTCGGCTCAAGAACTTCAAGAGCTTCGCCGATCAAACGGTGGAGCTGTCCCCCTTCACGCTGCTGCTCGGGGCCAACGGCTCCGGCAAGAGCAATTTCCTCGACGCCCTGCGCTTCTTGCAGGGCGTCGGGCTGGATCTCCCCCTGTGCGACATCTTCCGCGGCCGCGTCGACGGCAGGCGCGAGATCTGGCCGGGCCTGCGCGGCGGCACGCAGGGGGCCACGCACAAGGGAGCCAAATCGTTCACCATCGAGAGCCGGTGGGCGATAGGGAAGGAGGAGCTCACACACAAGATCACGTGTCAGGTCGAGCCCGACGTGATCGTCGAGCACGAGTCGCTCGAGGCGAAGTCGGCCGGCGGGCCGCTCTTCGACACGCCCGCGTCGGCGCTGAAGGGCCTGGAGGGGTTCGCCGCGGCGGGCGCGCTGATGTCGGCGTCGAAGAAGGGCCGCTCGATGCGGATCGCGTCGATGGATCGCAACCCCGCGCGGCGCAGCCTGCTCGGCCAGATCGAGCACCACCGCGGGCGCGGCGACGACGTGAGCCTCTCGGACGTCATCGCGCTCTGCAACGCGCTCCAGGTCGCGATGCGGGGCACGCTGTCGATCGACATCGACCCTTCGCGCATGCGGGGTTACGTGCCGCACGAGATCGAGAACCTCGGCGCCGGCGGGCAGAACCTCTCCGCCGTGCTCCGCTGGCTCTGTCAGGAGGCCGATCACAAGGCCGACGTGCTCGGCTGGGCGCGCTCGATCTTCGCGCCCGAGATCCTCGATATCGAGTTTGCGGAGACGGGCCTCGGCGACGTGATGATGGTGCTCGTCGAGAAGGGCGGCACCCGCGTCCCGGCGCCGAGCCTCCCGGACGGCGCGCTGCGCGCGCTCGGCAAGATCGCCGGCGTGCTCACCGCGCCGGAGGGCTCGCTGCTCCTCGTGGAGGACCCCGACGCCGGCATGCACCCCGAGCGGGCGGGCGTGCTCGCGCAGCTCCTGGAGGGCGCGGCGCGGCCCTCCGTCTGCCAGATCGTGGCGACCACCCACTCGCCCGCGCTGCTCCGGGGCGTCTCGAAGCAGGGCCTCAGCCGCGCGATCGCGTTCGATCGCGACCCCGAGACGGGCGCCACGACGGCGCGCCGGCTCGCCGATCTCCCGCGTTTCGAGGAGATGGCAGAGCGCGATCCGGGAGAGCTGCTGTCCTCGAAGGCGCTCGCGGGGTAGGGCGCCGGACAGCGCGGTACAGCGCTGCCATTGAGTTGCAGTGCCGCCATTTCGCGAGGAGCAGAATATCTGCCCTTCTCGCGAAATGCATTGTGAACGACCACAGAGACCTCTAGGCTACCGGCGCGTCCACGGCGCGGCGACCGCCGCGCGAATCCAGTGCAATGAGGTCTTCCATGCTTCTCCAGAAAACTACACTTCGACTGGCCCTCTGTCTCGCCGTCGGCCTATCGGCGGCCGCCTGCTCGGACGACGACCCCGGCGGCGAGGGCGGCGGCACGACCAGCTCGACCAGCAGCGCCACCACGGGCTCGGGCGGCGGGACCACCTCGACCAGCAGCGCCACCACGGGCCAGGGCGGCGCCAACGAGGGCGGCGCCAACGAGGGCGGCGCCAACGAGGGCGGCGCCAACGAGGGCGGCGCCAACGAGGGCGGCGGAAGCGGCGAGGGCGGCGCCAACGAGGGCGGCGGAAGCGGCGAGGGCGGCTCCACCCCGACCGATCCGGCCTGCGGCGCGGACACCGCGACCTTCGCCGACGTGCAGGCGATCCTGACCGCGAGCTGCGCGGGGTGCCACGGCAACAGCGACCATCTGCCCGGCGAGCTCGATCTCCGCGCGAACGCGGCCCATGACGGGCTCGTCAGCGCGGACAGCACGACCTGCGCCGATCGGGTGCTCGTCGTGCCGGGCATGCCGAGCCAGAGCTACCTCATCAACAAGCTGCGCAACGTCGACCTCTGCAACGGCGGCAAGCGCATGCCCCCGCCCCCGAACATGGCCCTGTCCGAGGCCAACATCAAAAAGATCAGCGACTGGATCTGCGCGGGCGCTCCCAGCGACTGAGCGCCGCCGCCGGTCTCAGTACACCTTGCAGCGCGCGCCGCCGGCGGCGCGCGCGTAGGGGACCTTCGCGCTCCGCCCCTTCACGTAGATCGCCCCGCCCCGGGCGGGCCTCGGGATCACGGCGCCGGTCGCGAGCGGCCGCCCGGGCGGCAGCTCCTCGACCTCGATGATGACGTCGTTTCCTTCCTGATCGACCGCCGAGATCGACGGGCGCCGGAGCTCCTCGTCGGCGGGGCCGCCCGGGCAGGGCACCCCGCGCGCGCTCAGGGCGACGGCGAGCGTGTCGCCCCCGGTCTCCGGGGCGCCGGCCGCCCACTGGAACCTCCGGTCGCGCGCCTCCCCCACCTCCACGGCCAGGCAGCTGCACCGCTCGGCGCGCGACGCCGCGCGCGCGAGCGCGAGGTCGTGCCGCACGCCGACCCACGACGAGGGGGCCCGCTCCTCGGGCGTGGACGGGGCGCCGTCGAAGTCGTCGGGCGTCCCGACCGCCCGGCGCGGCGCCTTCTGCTGCGCGGCGTCCGGCTCGGCCGGCGTGGCGGGGTCGACGGTGCCGCCCTCCCAGAACGCCGCGGCGCCCGCGTGCTGGCCGCCGCCGCAGGCGGCGAGGACGGCTCCGGAGAGGAGCGCAGCGAACCGTGCGATCTGGGCGGCCGAGGGGCGCATGGCGGTGCGATCTTCGCACCGGCGCCGCCGGCGGCCAAGGTTTATGCGGAGACGGAGGGGAGGAGCTGCGCGGAACGCGCGGCGAGGTGACGAGGCGCGCAGCGGCGCGCGGGGGCGCTGAAGCCGCGAAGACGCCCGCGGCGCGCCGGGTGCCCGGCGCGCCGCGCAGCGACCTTCACTTCGGCTTGATCTCGGTCAGGACGAGGAGGTAGTCCGGCGAGTTGTTCGGCGACAGCTTCGCGTACGGGTTCTCCTTGCTGGGCCACCCGACGAAGCGCTTCGTGCTGTACTCGCCCCAGGACGGGTTCTTGAACAGCGGGATGACCGGCACCTGCTGGGCGTAGATCATCTGCAGCTCGTCGATGATGCTCTTCTGCTCCGCCGGATCGGTCGCGGCCGCGAACTTCTTGAACAGCGGCTCGGCCTCCTTGGCGCCGAAGCGGTGCCAGTTGCGCGTCGTGGCCTCGCCGACGGGCTTCACGAACTCCGGGGCCATGAGGTCGCGGTAGAAGTTGAACGGCGTGGGCTCGGTGTTCGTCCAGCCCATCGACATGTCGAACGTGCCCTTCTGGAGCGCCTCGAAGAACGCGCTGAAGTCGTAGGTCTTCAGCGACGCGTCGATGCCGACCGCCTTCAGGTTCTGCGTGGTGATCTGGACCGCGCGCACCCAGTCGGACCAGCCGGTCACGACGTTGATGTCGAACTTCAGCGGCTTGCCGTCCTTCGCCCGGATGCCGTCCGCGCCCTTGGCGTAGCCGGCCTCGTCGAGGAGGGCGTTCGCCTTGGCCACGTCGTAGTTGGTCCAGTCGCCCGCCGCCGCGGCCTTCTCGTTGCGCCAGCGCGCGTAGGCGTCGTCGAGCCCGGTCCCGTCCGCGCCGACCGTGTAGCCGTTGACCGCGATCTTGGCGATCTGCGCGCGGTCGATGGCCATGCTGATGGCCTTGCGGAGCTTGATGTCGTCGAACGGCTTCTTCGTGGCGTTCGGGTAGAGCGTCACGGTGCCGCCGACGAGCGGGAACCAGTAATGGTTGTTCTGCGGGTCCTTGGCGACGTAGGTCTTGTCGATGTCGGGGACGAAGTTGCCGGCCCAGTCGACCTCGCCGTTGATGAGCGCCAGGTTCGCCTGGTCGTTGCCCGGGTACGCCGGGAAGCGCAGCCCCTCGACCGCCGGCTTGCCCTTCTGCCAGTAGTTCGGGTTCTTGCCGAGCTCGTAGATCTGGTTCTGGAACGTCTTCACCTCGGTGAAGGGGCCCGTCGCGACCGGGTTCTCGTTCGTGAACGTGACCGGGTCGGCGACGTCCTTCCACTTGTGCTCCGGCACGATCGGCTGGTGGCCGATGTAGTGGAGCCCGGGGACGAACGCCTCCTTGAGCTTGAACTCGACGGTGGTGTCGTCCTTGGCCTCGACCGAGTCGACGAACTTCCACACGCCCGAGAGATCGAGCGCCGGGAACTTCTTGAGGAGGCCGAACGTGAACGCGACGTCCTTCGCCGAGAAGGGTTGTCCGTCAGACCACTTGACCTCGGTGCGGGTCGTGAAGGTGAGCTTCTTGTTCTGGTCGCTCCACTCGTACTTCGTGGCGAGCCACGGCACGAACTCGCCCTTCATCGTGTTGTACACGATCATGGGCTCGTAGATGCCGGCGACCGTGGGGAAGCGCACGCTCCCCTCGCCGAGGAGGGGGTTGAAGTTGCGCACCCAGGACGCCTGCTGCTCCCTGGAGATGGTGACGAACTTCGCGCCGCCGCTCTTCGTCCCGCCCTGCTCCTTGGGCCCGGTGCCCGGGGTGGCGGAGTTCGCCCCCGCCGGGTCCTTGCCGGTCTCGGCCCCCTTGTTGTCACAAGCCGCCGTGGCGCCGACGGATAGGAAGAGCGCCGAAAGGGCAAAAATGCGGCGCGACATGGATCGACTCTTCATAAGCTTGCTCCCTCGCGGCGACCTCGGTCGCCCGCGACGATCCTCTCACTCGACCGACAGCACGCAGCGCCGCAGCGCAGCGACAACAGCAGACCGTACGGCGGCGCCACGGATGAGCCGCGACTGCGGCACCCTGACGCCGGCGCACTCTACCGGCCGACGTAGAGAAGTGTCAACCTGACGAATTGAGGGGGTTCCCAGGGCCGCCGTGAGGCCCGCGACCTGATCGGATGCGCACTCCGGCGCGCTCCTTCGCCGGAGCGCGCGCCGGAGCGGGCGCCGGCGATCTCGCGAGCTCAGAATTCCGCAGGGTCGCTGTACGTGCCCATGACGTCGCGCAGCACGTCGCAGATCTCCTGCTCGGTCGCGTACGCGCTGGCCGCCGCGATGATGGGGGGCATGAGGTTGTCGCGGCCGCGAGCGCTGTTTCGCACCTCGGCGAGCGCGCTTCGCACCCGGTCCTGATCGCGCTGGGCCTTGACCCGGGCCAGGTTCTGGCACTGCACCCGCTGCACCTCCTCGTCGATCCGCAGCAGGGGGATCGTCTTCTCGCCGGCGGCGGCATAGCGGTTGACGCCCACCATGATCCGCTCGTTCGACTCCAGCTCTCGCTGGAACCGGTAGGCCGAGGCGGCGATCTCGCGCTGCGGATATCCCTTCTCGATGGCGGTCACCATCCCGCCCATCTCGTCGATCCGCCGGATGTACTCGAGCGCCTCCTGCTCCAGGCGATCGGTGAGCCACTCGACGTAGTAGCTCCCCCCGAGCGGATCGATGGTGTTCGCGACGCCGCTCTCGTGGGCGATGATCTGCTGCGTCCTGAGGGCGATGGTCACGCTCTCCTCGGTCGGGAGCGCGTATGTCTCGTCGAGCGAGTTCGTGTGGAGCGACTGGGTGCCGCCGAGCACGGCGGCGAGCGCCTGGAGCGAGACGCGGACCACGTTGTTGTAGGGCTGCTGGGCCGTCAGCGAGACGCCGGCCGTCTGCGCGTGCGTGCGCAGCTTCATGCTCTCGGCCTTCTTCGCCCCGTAGCGCTCCTTGAGGAACCGCGCCCACATCCGGCGCGCGGCGCGGAGCTTCGCGATCTCCTCGAAGAAGTCGTTGTGGACGTCGAAGAAGAACGACAGGCGCGGCGCGAACGCGTCGACGTCGAGGCCGCGCTCGACGCAGCTCTCGACGTAGGCGAGCCCGTCGGCGAGCGTGAACGCGAGCTCCTGCGCGGCGGTCGAGCCCGCCTCCCGGATGTGGTATCCGCTGATCGACACCGAGTTCCACCGCGGCACCTCGCGCGCGCAGAACTCGATCATGTCGGTCACGACGCGCATCGCCGGGCGCGGGGGGACGAGCCAGGCGTGCTGGGCGATGAACTCCTTCAGGCAGTCGTTCTGCACGGTGCCGCCGATCCGCTTGCGCGGGATCCCGCGCTTGTCGGCGAGCGCGATGTAGAACGCGAGCAGCACCACGGCGGGGCCGTTGATGGTCATCGACGTGGTCACCTGGTCGAGCGGGATGCCGTCGAAGAGCACCTCCATGTCGCGGAGCGTGTCGACCGCGACACCGCACATCCCGACCTCGCCGAGCGACCGCGGAGAGTCGGAGTCGTAGCCCATGAGCGTCGGGAAATCGAAGGCGGTCGACAGGCCCGTCTGCCCCTCGGCGAGCAGGTATTTGAACCGCGCGTTCGTCTGCTCCGGCGTCCCGAAGCCCGCGAACATCCGCATCGTCCAGAGCTTGCCGCGGTACATCGTCGGCTGGACGCCCCGGGTGAACGGGTACTCCCCGGGCAGCCCGAGCGCCGCCGCGTAGTCGGCCGGCGCGTCGGCCGGCGTGGCGAGGTCGGGCACGTCGACGCCGCTCCAGGTCGTGAAGCGCTCGCTGCGCGGCGGGAAGCGCGCCGACGCCTCGGCGACCGGGCCCTCGCGCCACGCCGCCACCGCGCGCCGGAGCGCCGCGAGCCCGTCCTTGTCGAGCCCGAGCCCGTCGCCGCCTCCGCCGTTCGTGGTGCGGGGCGCGCCTCCGTTGCTCTCGCCTTCGTGGGCCGGAGACCGGAGCGCGCGATCCGCGTCGGTCTGCGGAGGGGGGGTGGGCTGTCGTTGCGCCATGGCCCGCATTTTAGCGCGGCGCGCGCGCGGCGGCGCAGGAGAGCGCGGAGATCGCCGCCGCGCTCTCCTGCGCCGCCGCGCGGCGCGTCACGGGCAGCGCGCGTGGAACACCGCGGAGGCGACCGGCGTCGCGCCGTCCTCCAGCGAGTCCTCGATCGTCCCCGTGACGCGGATCCCCTCCGCGGCGCAGAGCGCCGCCGCGGCCTCGGCCGGCAGCGTCGTGCCCGCCGCGCCCGTGTCGAAGGTGAACTCCACGGTGACGTCGCTGTCCGGAGCGACCTCGACCGGCAGCGGCGTCGTGGTCTCGGCGGGGAGCGGCGCCACGATCGCGGTCTTCTGGTCGGCGCTCGAGATCTCGAACCCGCGCACGGCGACGCGGCTCGGCCCGCTCGCCCGCGGGCCCAGGTGGAGCTTCAGCGCGAAGCTCGCCTGAAGGCCGGTCCCGAGCGCGCTCGACGAGACGGTCGCCTCGGGCGCGGCGATGGAGGGGTCGACGAACACGGCGGCGTCGGTGTCGATGCAGCCGCCCGCCAGGGCGGCGAGCGCCGCCGCCGCGAGGGCCGCGGCGGCGGAGAGCGGGGCGCGGGCGTTCATGGGGCCACTCTCCCCCGGGCCCACCCGTCCTGTCCAGATCGGCCGCGCGCGGGGGCCCGCCGCGGGCGGCGCGCCGCTCAGGGCGGCGGCGGGACGACACCCTTGGAGCGGGCCAGCGCGCAGCCGAGCTCCACGTTGGTCGGCCCCTTGTCGGTGCGCACGACCTTGAACTCGACGCGCCGGTTCTTCTCCCAGGCCGCCGCGTTGTGGGCCGGATCGAGCGGGCAGTACTCGCCGTAGCCCATCGAGCGCACCGAGTTCTTGTTGACGCCGCGCTGCGCGAGCGCCGCCGCGACCGCGTCCGCGCGGGCCTGCGTCAGCTTGAGGTTGTAGGCGTCGGCCGAGCGCTCGTCGGCGTGCCCCTGCACCTCGATCAGCGTGAACTCCGGGTGGTGCTTGAGCGTCTCGGCGACGGCCTGCACGATGCCGAACGACTCCGGGAGGATCTCCGCGCTGCCGGTCGCGAACTGGATCTTCTCGAGGATGACGATGTTGTTCTCCTCGATCACGACGTTGCCCTTGTCCGGGCACCCGTCCTCGTCCTCGAGGCCGTTGAACGTCTCGGGATCGTTCGGGCACTTGTCGGCCACGTCGGGGATGCCGTCGCGGTCGTTGTCGGGATCGGGGCAGCCGTCCTCATCCTCGAAGTCGTCCCTGTCCTCCGGATCGTTCGGGCACTGGTCGGACTTGTCGGGGATGCCGTCCTTGTCGTTGTCGGGATCGGGGCAGCCGTCCTTGTCCTGGAAGCCGTCGCGGTCCTCCGGGTCGTCCGGGCACTTGTCGCGCGAGTCGAGGATGCCGTCGCCGTCGCGGTCGCCGTCGCTCCCCTCCGGGCAGCCGTCGTCGTCCTCGTCGCCGTCGCGGTCCTCCGGGTTGTTCGGGCAGCGGTCGTCGACGTCGAGGATGCCGTCCTCGTCGTTGTCCGGATCCGGGCAGCCGTACTTGCCGGGGGGCGAGTCCGCCTTGGTGTCCTGGAAGCCGTCGTAGTCCTCCGGCTCGTCGGGGCAGTCGTCCTGATCGTCCTTGATGCCGTCGCCGTCGCGGTCGCCGATCGACGGCTCGAAGACGAACCCGATGGTCGCGCGCTGCTCCGCCGCCTGGAAGCCGGGCGTGTACCCGAGCCCGGCGCCGAGCATGAGGAAGCTGTTGCGCTCGATGAAGAGCTTGATGCCGCCGACCGCCTCGGCCGACAGCTTCTGCTTGCTGCTCTCGCCGCCGCCGACCTGCTGCGTCAGGTACGTCTCGGCCACGAGGTCGAGCGGCGTGAGCACGCGGTAGCTCATGCCGAACCCGCCGGTGATCAGGTCCGAGTACTCGAAGTCCCCGTGCTTCAGCTGGTAGGTCGCGCCGTCCGAGCGCAGGCCGAACGCCGGGTTCTTCCCGGTGTGGCCGCGGTAGCCGGCGTTCAGCGCGATCCGGAACGGGTTGGTGATGCCGAACCGCTTCTCCAGCACGATCTGCGGCCAGAAGAAGAACCCCGGGTCCGCGGCGAAGTCCTCCGCCCCGGCGACGCCGACGCCGGCCTGGGCGATCACCGCGAGCCCGATCACGTCCTGATCGGGGCGGAGCAGGCGCACCTTGGCGTGGATCGCCAGGTTGCCGAGCGCCTGGGCGTCGAGCGAGTCATCGTCGTAATTGCCGCCGGGGCCCGGGCCGATGTCGTTGATCGCCTTGGCCCCGTTGAGCACCACCGGCGCGGAGAGGCCGACGACCAGGAAGTTGGCGATGCCGTAATCGAACTGGAACGTGCCCTGGAACGCGTGATTCAGCATCACCTTCGTTCCCTGGTCGTTCTCGGTGAGCGGCATGATGTTGTGCCCGTAATCGAGCACGAGCCCCAGGCTGATGTCGTTGGCGCCGAGGATGTCCGCCCCGTTGACCGAGAAGAGGCCTTTGGAGTCGACGGCCGGCCGGAACAGGTGCAGGTCCATGCCGTCGCCGTTCCTGCCCTCGCCCGTGCGCATCTGGGCCGCGGCCTCGCCCGCGGCGGCGGCGGTCATCGCGGCGCCGAGGGCCAGCGAGAGCAGCGCGGCGCCCGGGCGGCGGGGCCGGCCTTGCTGGCTGCGGGGGGGCGGCGCGCGCCGGTCGTCGGGCGCGTCGGGGGCGCCCGGGCGCGGTTCGGCGGGGAGCAACGGAGAGCGAGGCGTCATGGCAGGGTCCTCGGGTTCGTGAGGTCGCGGTGGGGCAAGCGCACCTGGAGCTGGCGCTCGGCGCCACGTACCACCGCGCGAATTCCGGTGTCAAACAGACGGCGCGGCGGGCTCCGACCGCGGGCCGGGGCGGGGCCCCTCGGCGCGGGCACGGCCCGGCGCGCGAGGGGCGTGCGCGCGGGTCGCCTCGTCGCCGGAGCGCCCGCGATTTGCCGGGGAAGACCGCCCTCCCTGCGCGCGATCCCGGCGCGCCGGGGTGCGCGCCGGGCGACGAGCGCGCCAGTAGCGCTAGAATTGTCCCTGGCTATCGGAGACGGGTATTCCGAGGGAGATTGCGGCGACAGGTGCTCGGTACGGAGTCGATGGGGGGCCACCGTCGGTCGCGGATCTCGCTCCTGGAGGGATAGATGCTGCTCACGAGGTGGACTGGGTCGGCCGCGGCGCTCGCGGCGGTGGCGCTCCTTGCGTGCGGGGAGGGACGCCCGAACGACAGCAGCGGCGGGGCCGGGTCGGGCGGAGGTGGGTCGGGCTCCGTGTCGAGCGCGACGACGGCGGGCACCGGCGGGACCGCGAGCGCAGGCGGCGGCGACGGGGGCGCGGGCGGCGGCGACGCGGGCGGCGGGGGCGACGCGGGCGGCGGCGGCGCGGGCGGCCGCGGCGCGGGCGGCGGCGGCGGCGACGCCGAGTGCGGCGACGGCGCGGTGGCCGGCGCCGAGGGGTGCGACGACGGCAACGCCGCGGCGGGGGACGGCTGCGGCGAGGGCTGCGCCATCGAGGCCGGGTACACCTGCGCCGGCGCTCCGAGCATCTGTTCGACGATGTGCGGCGACGGCCTGCTGCGCGGCGCCGAGGCCTGCGACGACGGCGACGTCACGAGCGAGGACGGCTGCAACGGGGTCTGCGTGATCGAGGCGGGCTACGAGTGCGCCGGCGAGCCGAGCGTCTGCGGCCCGGTCTGCGGCGACGGCCTGCTCATCGGCACCGAGGCGTGCGACGACGGCAACACGGTCGCGGCCGACGGCTGCAGCCCGGATTGCGAGGTCACGCTCGGCTACACCTGCAACGGCGAGCCCAGCGCGTGCGTCCCCGTGTGCGGCGACGGCATCCAGACCGCGCGGGAGGCGTGCGACGACGGCAACACCGCGAACGGCGACGGCTGCAGCAGCACCTGCGAGGTCGAGCGCGCGTGGACGGCGGCGCCGATGCGCCGCCGCTGATCCCGCTCAGGGGGTGCGCGTTTTCAGGCTGTCGATGGCGTGGACCGGCGCCAGGTCGCCGGCCATGAGGTGGGCGATCGCGCTGTAGACCAGCCGCTGGCTCTCCAGCATGCTCTTGCCGGCGAACACCGGCGAGGTCACGACGAGGTTGAAGTGCCCTCCGCCGCCGGTCACCTCGGCGGTGGAGCCTTCGATCTTCTCTTCGATGGCCCGCTTCAAGGCGTCGGGGATCGACCCCTGAAACGTCGTCAGGTGGGTGGGCATGGGCCCTCTATAGGCCATCGACCCGCCGCGGGGAAGCCGGAGCGCGGCGCCGCGGCGGGCCGCGCCCCGGCCGAGATCAGGCGCTCGCGGTCGCGCGGGCCAGCTCGATCAGGCCGGCCGCGCCCATGCCGCCGCCGATGCACATCGTGACGATGGCGTACCGGCCGCCGCGCCGGCGGAGCTCGTGGAGGGCGGTCGCGGTCAGCTTCGCGCCGGTGCACCCGAGCGGGTGGCCGAGCGCGATCGCGCCGCCGTTCACGTTGAGCTTCTCCTCGGGGATCTCGAGCGCCCGCTGCACGTAGACGGCCTGCGACGCGAACGCCTCGTTCACCTCGAAGAGGTCGATGTCGGCCATCTTCAGCCCGGTCCTCGCGAGCAGCTTCCGCACCGCGGGCACCGGGCCGATCCCCATGATGGCGGGGTCGACGCCGACCGTCACGAACGACCGGAAGTACCCGAGCGGCTTCACGCCGAGCGCGTCCGCCTTCGCCTTGCTCATCACGAGCGCGGCGGCGGCGCCGTCCGACAGCGGCGAGCTGTTGCCCGCGGTGACGCTCCCCTTCGCCGCGAACGACGGCTTCAGCCCCGCGAGCGCCTCCGCCGTGGTCTCCTTGCGGATCAGCTCGTCGGTGCGGAAGTCGAAGGTCACGCGCTTGCCGTTCTCGTAGCGCACGCCCTTCACGGTCACGATCTCGTCCTCGAAGCGCCCGGCCTCGCGCGCCGCGGCCGCCTTCTGGTGGCTCTTCAGCGCGAACGCGTCCTGGTCGGCGCGGCTCACCTGGAACCGGCTCGCCACGTTCTCCGCGGTGATGCCCATCGGCGTGTACACCGTCGGACAGCGCTCCATCACCTCCGGCGACGCGCTCAGCTTGTTGCCGGTCATCGGGACCATGGTCATCGACTCGACGCCGCCGGCGACGGCGACGTCGAGCGACCCCATCGCGATGCTGCCCGCCGCGATCGCGATCGCCTGGAGACCGCTCGAGCAGAAGCGGTTGATGGTGATCGCGGACGCCTCCTGCGGCATCCCGCCGAGGAGCGAGACGGGGCGCGCCACGTTGAGCCCCTGCTCGCCCTCCGGCATGGCGCAGCCGAGGACGAGGTCCTCGACGTCCTCCGGCTTCACCTGGGGGACGCGCTTGAGCAGCGCGGCGACGACCTCGCCGGCGAGCTCGTCGGGGCGCTTCTGCGCGAGCGACCCTTTGTGGGCCCGGCCAACGGCCGAGCGGACGGCCTCTGCAATTACGACGTCGACCATGGCGTTCACCTAGTTCCGGAGGGGCTTGTTGTTCATCAGCATGTACTGCATCCGCTCAGCGCTCTTGGGCTCGCCGCACAGGCTGACGAACGCCTCGCGCTCGAGCTCGAGGATCTCCTCCTCGGTCACCTCGCGCGCCGCGCCGCCGGCGCCGCCGCAGAGCACCTCGGCGAGCTTGCGCGCGATCTTCGCGTCGTGCTCGCTGGCGTGGCCGCCGGCGACGAGCGTGTCGATCATCATCTGCAGCGTCGCGATCCCGCTCTCGCCCGGCAGCTTGTAGGCGCGCGGCACGGGCGCGTGGTACCCGGCCTCGGCCAGGCCCACGGCGCGCGCCTTCGCCTCGTACAGCTGGCGCGACCGGTCGAACGAGACGCCGTCGGTCTTGCGGAAGAACCCGAGCGCCTTCGCCTCGTCCGCGCTGGTCGCGACCTTGGCGAGGGCGATGTTCTTGAAGACCTGGGTCACGAGGTCGTACGAGTTCACCGGCACGCCCTCCGGGATGCCCTCGAACGCGCGCCAGAGCATGTTGAGCGTCCCCGCGCCGCCCGGGATCAGCCCGACGCCGACCTCGACGAGCCCCGCGTACGTCTCGGCCGCGGCCTGCACCGCGTCGCACGCGAAGCAGAGCTCGAGCCCGCCGCCCAGGGTCATCCCGTAGGGCGCGGCCACGACCGGGACGCTCGCGTACTTCAGCCGCTGCGTCGCGTCCTGGTAGCCCTTCACCATCTTGCGGATCGCCTCCCAGTCCTTGTTGCCCGCGGCCATCACCACGAGGAACAGGTTGGCGCCGACGCAGAAGTGCTCGCCCTGGTTGAAGACCACGAGCGCGCGGAAGTCCTGCTCGGCCTTCTCGGCGGCGAGCGAGAGCATCCCGATCGAGTCCGGATCGAGGCTGTTCGCCTTGGTCTTGAAGGTGACGCCGAGCACGCCGTCGCCGAGGTCCCACGCCTCGGCGCCGTCGTTGGCGAGCACGGGCTTCACGCCGCGGCGCGCGCCGACGAGCGTGACGTTGCGCGGATCGACCTCGCGGGCGACGTACTCTCCCTTGAGGAGGTCGAACACCGCGCCGTCCTGCCGGTAGAACGAGGTCGCGCCGCTCTGCTTCATGCGGAGGATCGACTCGGGCAGCTTGATGCCGTCCTTCTGCATGCGCTCGACGGTCTCGGCGAAGCCGAGCGCGTCCCAGGTCTGGAACGGCCCGAGCTCCCAGTTGTACCCCCAGCGCATGGCGTCATCGATCGCGACGATGCTGTCGGCGATCTCGCCCACGCGGCGCGCCGTGTACGCGAGCGAGCGGGAGAGCACCTTCCAGGCGAACTGCCCTGCCTTGCCGGGGTCGTTCGCGAGCTTCTTCACGCGCGCGGCGGGGTCCTCGATCTTCTCGCAGGACTTCGTGGCCTTCTTGATCGCCTCGTCGCCGCCGTGGGGGCGGTACTGGAGCTTCCCGGGGTCGAGCGTCTCGAGCCCCTCCTTGGCCTTGCGGTAGAAGCCGCCCTTGGTCTTGTCGCCGAGGAGCTTCGCCTCGATCATGCTGCGGATGTAGGCGGGCACCTTGAAGACCTCGCGGTCCTCGTCGCGCTCGAGCGCCGCGTAACAGTTGTCGGCGACGTGGGCGAAGGTGTCGAGGCCGACGATATCGCCGGTCCTGAAGCTCGCGCTCTTCGGGTGCGCCATGGCGACGCCGGTGATGGCGTCGACGTCCTCGGGCGCGAGGCCGTCCTCGATCATGAGGTGGATGGCGGAGAGCATCGCGTGGGTGCCGATGCGGTTGCCGACGAAGTTCGGGGTGTCCTTGCCGAAGACGATGCCCTTGCCGAGCACGTCCTCGCCGAACTTGCGCACGCGGGCGACGACGGCCGGATCGGTGTCGGGGCCGGCGACGAGCTCGAGGAGCTTCATGTACCGGACCGGGTTGAAGAAGTGCATGACGAGGAATCGCTTGCGGAAGTCCTCGGAGCGCCCCTGCATCATCTCCTCGATGCGCAGCCCGGAGGTGTTCGAGGCCGCGATCGCGTCCTTGCGCATGACCTGCTCGAGGCGCGCGAAGAGGGCGCGCTTCGGCTCCATCTTCTCGATGATCGCCTCGATAACGAGGTCGCATTGGGCGAGCTCGTCGAAGTGATCTTCGGTGTTGCCGGTGCGCACGAGGCGGGCGTGGGAGGGGTGGAAGAACGCGGCGGGCCTGGCCTTGAGGGCCTTCTCGAGCCCGCCTGCGGCGAACCGGCTCCTCGCGGCCGGGTCCTTCCGCTCGGCGTCGGTGAGGTTCGGGGGCACGATATCGAGGAGCAGGACCTCGATGCCGGCGTTCGCGAAGTGGGCGGCGATGCCGCTGCCCATGACGCCCGCGCCGATGACGCCCGCGCGGCGGATTGGTTTCGTCATGCAGATCCTCCGAGATGATGAATATGGGGCGCGAACCATTGGCGCAAAGGGCGCCGGGCGCAAGCGTATCCGGGGTGGACGGCCGCGGGGGTGAGCGAGCGAGGACGCGCGTCGTCGGCGCGGCGTTGGACGAAGAACGGCCGGTCGAGGTGGGAGGCCGCACGCTTCAGCGCGGGTGTGCGACACCGGACGACGGCAGCCATGGGGGGCGGCGCACAGGAGCGGACACGACAGCGTACTTTGGACTACCGATACGCCGCGGCTTCCATCGATTGACCGTCCCTGCTGTGACCGACACCGGTCCGGGGCGTCAGCTGCGTGCGGGCGAGCGTGCTCAGGGGGGTTGTAAGCGCGCTGGCGGGCGCGTCGGGAGGGCGCGCGGCGGGCGCGCCGCGCGCCGTTCTCAGCGTCTCAGTGCCAGGCCTGGGCGGACTGCACGGGCCGTCCGGTGCGGTCGTGCTCGGCGAGGAGGCGCGTCGACATGTCGACGCACACGGTGCAGGAAGCGAAGCGCGAGCGGTGCTGGCACTGGAGCCATGTCGCCGTCCCTTGCGCCCCGAACTCCACCGCATCGAGGTGTTTGCCGCAGGCGACGCAGTGGATGTGCTGGTGGTCGTGCTGCTGCTGCTGCGCCGGGCGCGGCGGCGCGAGCGCCTTCCGCTCGCGCTTGGTCAGTCGCTTCTCTCGCTTCATGATCTCCTCGATGACGGGGGTGGCCGCACGGCATCGTGCTGGCGCGGAGCAAGCTACCATGCGCCGCGCGGCGGGCGCGCCGGAGGGCTGCGCGGGAGCGCGGCGGCGTCGCCCGCGGCGGCGGCGGGGCGACCTCGCCCGCAGGGCTGGCGACCTCGCCCGCAGGCGCGGCGGTGCGTGGGCGTGAGCGTCTTGACTTCGTCCGGAGGGTGTGCGTCACGTCCGCAGGCGCGGCAGTCACGATCGACGGAGAGCCTGTCGAGCTCGAGGACGGCAGGCCCGTCCCGGTCCTCCCTGGGCGCCACGTGGTGCGGGCGTCGTCGAACGGCAGGACGGCGGAGGCGGAGGTCGAGGTCGCGCGCGGCAGGACGCGGGAGGTGACGCTCGCGTTCGCGGCGCATCATTGTTGCTCAGCGGTTCGAGCCTGTTCTTCGCCTGCGGCGGGCCTTGCCAGGGTGCCACCTGCGAGGTCACCGACGACTGCCACTCGGAGCACCAGAACGTGCCGGGCACGATCTGCGTCGATGGGCAATGCGAGCGCTGGGAGCCTGGCAAGGCGATCCGACGATGCCGTGCCCGAATGGGCTGGCGTGGGATGGCTCGCTGTGCGTTCGTGATCGCTCCATGAATGATCGGCACGACCCGGGCCTCGGGGAGACCGATTACAACGGTCGAGGCCCGTGCAAGCCATGCCCGGTGGGGTTCGACTGCGAGACGGTAGACGACTGCCTCGAAGGGGTGTGCGACTCCGGCATTTGCAGGGCGCCCACGTGCACCGACGGGGTGAAGAACGGAGTCGAGACGGGCGTCGACTGCGGCGCGCCGTGCCCGCGCTGCGCGCCGGAGGGCGACGCGCACAACGTGCGTCAGGACATCAGGCCGAGCACGAAGAGCGCGTCGGACCAGAGCGGCCAGAGCGTGCGGTAGGGGTGGGTTGCCAGCAAGAGGCCGCCATTCGGGAGGCGCCGGACGTGGAACGGGGCGTGATCGACCAGGAAGTAGACGTGCTCGCCCGTCAATTTCACCCAGGTGAGGGACCCGCCGCCGGGGGTGAACGACTCGCCGCGCGCCCTGGCCTGCACCGTCAGGTTGTGGATCTCCTCGGCGCGCGGCGCCGCGGAGATCCACGCCTCGTCGGGCACATCGGCGGCGGCCACGAGCGCCTCGATCAGGGCGGAGCCCGGCATGGCCAGCGCCTTGAGGACGGTCTCGCGGGAGAGCGGGATCGAGCGCCCGCTCTTGTCCGTCGGAACCACGCGCGCCCCGACCGGCGCGGCGTCGATACGCGCGTGGAGCGCCTCCGTCGACATGCCCGCGATCAGCGAGACCTTTTCCTTGTCGTGGAGGCTGACCCACGACAGGGCCAGATCGCGCGCGATGTCGCCGGCGTTCGCGTGGTACGTCGCGCACATCGAGACCGGCGCGAGCCAGGTCCACGCGCTCGTGCAGCCGCCGGTCGAGACGCGCCTGCTCGCGTCGGGCGCGCAGAGGCGGAGCAGCAGGTCCTCGAGGTCGTCCAGAACGATGTGCCACGTGAGCTCGGCTTCCGCCTCGACGGAGCGCGGTCCGCTGCCCAGGGCGAGGTACAAATCGAGCGGGAGAATGTCCGCCGCGCTGGCAGGGACCAGGTGGATGGGGCCCATCGGCGTTAGACGTTCGCTCTTGTCGGTGAAGCAGCGATAGTGGCCATAGAATGAGCGCCGGTCGTCGAGCTCCGTGGCGAAGTAGGTTTCGGCATCGGTGCGTCCGAAGTGGGCGCGGATCATCGCGACCGCCTCGTCCACGAAGTTCACGGTGCGATCCACGTCGGAGCCCATCGTCACGCTGATATACCTCCCCGGGATCACGAGCGACGGCAACGCCGCCGCGAACGCGTCGACGCGCTCTGCCTCGTCACACCAGGCGAAGAAGTACGGCCCTGGTTTCATCCTTGGATCACCCTCATGCGGTTGCTGGGTCAGGGCATCAGGCCGAGCGAGAAGAGCGCGTCGACCCAGAGCGGCCAGAGCGAGCGGTACGGGTGGGTCGCCAGGATCACGCCGCCTCCCGCGAGGCGGCGCACGTGAAAAGGCGCGTGCTTTCGGAGGAAGCGGACGTGGGCGCGCGTGTCCGTGTGCACCTGCCACGTGGGCGGGCCTTCGCCCGTCTCCGCGATCTCGCTCGTCAGCGCCAGGATCTCTCGCGCGCGCGGCTCGGCGGCGCGCCACGCCTCGTCGGGCGCCGCCGCGGCCTCGAGCGCCTCCAGCAGGGTGGCGGGCGGCGTTGCCAGCGCCTTGAGGACGGTCTCGCGGGAGAGCGCGTGCGCGCGGTCGCTTCCGCCCTTGAGCGGGACGCGCGCCCCGGCCGGCGCGGCTTCCACCCGCGCGCGGAGCGCTTCCAGCGACAGGCCCGCGTTGCGCGATACCATCTCCTTGTCGTGGCGCTGTAGCCACGAGAGGGCGAGATCGCGCACGATGTCCCGCGCGTCCGCGTTGTACGTCGCGCACATGCGGACGGGTGCGATCCAGTCTCCTGTATTCGCGCATGCGCCGGTGCGGACGCGACCGCTCGCGTCCGGCGCGCAGAGGCGGAGCAGGAGGTCCTCGAGGTCGTCCCGGAGCAGGTGCCACGCGACCGCGGCCTCGGCCTCGATCGAGCGCGGGCCCCTGCCCCAGGCGAGCTCAAGAAGAGAGCAGAGAAACCTACGCTGGTCGCACGTGGACATGTCGATGGGGCCGGCCGAGATGTCACGGGCGACCTCTTCGTTGTAGCAGTCACTGCTGCAACCGAAGAGGCGCTTGGTGCCGCCCAGCATGACGTCGAAGATGGCTCCACCAGAAGGACCTTCGGAGAACTCGGTTCGGATCATCGCGACCGCCTCGTCCATGGAGGTCGTGTAGGATAGGCCATCGTCTTGCATCACGCCGATACGAGTCCCTGGATGCACGAGCGCCGGCAGCGCCGCCAGGAGCGCGTCGAGCGTCTCTGCCGCGTCACACCAGGCGAAGAACCACGGTCCTGAGTCGCTCATAGCTGGGTCACCTTGATGGGGTGATTGAATCCTTTCAGGGTCTCCTTCTTGCGCGTCTTCGTGTTGAAGAGGTACCCATCCTTGACGGTGTAGGTATCTTTCGGCTTGAATTTCGCACCGCGTGCCATGATGAGCTCGACATGCTCGACATCCCCGGCGACCCCCTTGTTCCGTAGCCCCTCCATCCCGTTCGACAACTGCGTGACCACATCGTCTACTTTAACGGTATCGCCGCCTTTTACCTCGCTGACGATCAGCTTCCGCCCGCGGGTGACCGTCACAAAGTCAGGAGCCCTCCCACCGGACATGCCGGGGAGCGACTCGTCTGGAAGGCCGAGCATCTTGCGCACGCCGCCGTCTCCGACGCCGAGGAGCGCCCGCTCGTCGCGGGTCATGAAACTGATCGCCGCCTTCTCGAAGGTGTTGAACGCGGCTTCCGTGACGTGCCCATCCAGCGTCTTGTACCCGCGGAGCTTCCATACCTTGAACCCGTTGACGACGACCTCGTCGACCTCCGCGATCTCCCCGGCGACCCGGACCGCCCCCGGCGTCATCCCGCCGGCGCCCTTGATCGCGCGCCAGCCAGGTCCGACCGCCGCGAGCCCGAACCCCAGCCCCGAGAAGATCCGCTCCTCGTCGCTGAGCGCTCGCCCCGCCGGCAGGCAGAACGCCTTGCCCGTCACCGCCTCGCCCAGGTCGAGCGCCGGCCCGACCACCGGCACGAACCCCACTCCGATGCGCGTCGTCGCGTGCACCAGCGTCTGCATTACCTCCGCGTACGCCTCGACGCCCTCGCCGACCGTCGACATCGCCCCCGCGAACGCGCTGATCGTCTGGTAGAGCTGCGTCTGCTCCAGGTCGAGCCCGTCCCCGGTCCACTGGTTCAGGCTGTCCTTCATCTGGTCCGCCAGCGCATCGAACCGCGGCTTGAGCACCGTGTCCACCTGCGCCCGCAGGTCCGCCGGCACCGGCGAGTCCTCGAACCAGTCCGACGCATCCATGAACCGCCGCACGTACGCCGCGATCCGGTTCTGCGCCTTCAGGAACGCGTTCGTCTCCGCCAGCGACACCCCCATCCGGTCGCGCAGCGCGATCTCCAGCGCCGCGCTGTTGTCCCGCCACGCCCGCACGTTCGCCACGAAGTCCGCCCGCGCGACCACCACCCCGCCGCTCACGTCGATCTCCAGCGCCGCGATCACCGCGTCCGCGTACGCCGCATAGGGATCCCTCCCCTCGTCGAACGCCCCGTCCACCTCCGCGATGTCCGGCACCTCCACCCACGGCACCTCGCTCTCCCCGAGCGCGTAGTTCCACGGGTCGTCCGGATCCCACCCCTCGGCACGCGCGTCCTGCGTCGCCAGGTCCGCCACCTCGTCCGCCTGCGCGCCGAACTCGTCGAGCAGCCGCGCGAGCTCGCTCTCCAGGTCGCTGACGCTCTTCTTCAGGTCGTCGACGAGCTGCTCCATCGCCGCCCGCGTCTCCGCGTCGACCACGTCCTCGTACCGGTCGAGGATCGCGTCGAGGTCGGTCCGCGAGATCTCGTCCAGCGGCCGGCTCACCAGGTCGTGCAGCTCCGTGTCGAGCTGCCGCAGGAGGTCCATCCGCGCCCGGAGGTCCGCGACCCTGGCGGCGTTGCGGAGGAGCTCCGTCATCAGCCGGGCGACCCTGACCTCCAGCTCCGCGATGTCGCGCGCCAGCGCCGGGTTGATCTCCGAAAGGCTCAGGTCGACCGCGGTGCTGCCCTCGAAGCCGGTCCCGTCGCGGCGGATGTTGAAGAGCGGCTTGTTCAGGCCGAGCGGCTCCGAGACGAGGTGCACCACGTCGTGCACGTGGGTACACCAGTTGCCGCCGTTCGTGGTGTGGACCCCGAAGTGGAAGTCGTTCCTTCCCATGCGGAGCAGCACCGAGTCGAACTCCGCCTCGAGCGTGTTGCTCGCGGAGCCGTCGGCTTCGATCTGCAGCGCGCCCGGGATCCCGTAGGTGGGCAGCGGCGTCTGATTCGCCTCGAAGATGGCAGCGCCTTCATGCGCCAGCTCGGGGCTCGCGCACGAGTCGACGTCCTGATGGCTCCTCCAGAGCACGGTATACGGCGTGCCGGCCCACGCGAACGACGGCGCCAGCACCGCCAGCATCGTGACCAGCGCGACGAGCTTCTGCAGCACCGCGGCGCCCAAGCGGCGCAGCGCGAACTCCTCCGACCGGCTCATGTCCCCTCCGCGCCGCGCACGGCGGCGTCATACGCGATGGCGGCGCCCTTCACGTCGCCCGCGTCGAGCCTCGCCTGCACCGCATCGAGCGCCGCCGCGGCCATCCCCTTCTCCCGCAGCGCCGCGAGGCCCGCTGCGATCTTCCGCGGCAGGCCCGTCCTGAGCTCCGCCTCCGCGGCGTCGAACCGCCCGCGGAGCGCTGCGCACCCGGCCTCGCGCCACGACGACCCGGCCGTCTCGCAAAGCGGCCGCATCTGCACGAGCGCCACGAGCACCCCGCACCGCTCGGCGAGCAGCGGCAGCCCCAGCTTCTCGCTGACCGGCGGCGCCGTCGACAGCGCCTCCACCCGCGCGCGCGCCCCCTCGCCGAACACCTCCGACGCCCTCTCGATCCGCGAGCGCGCGATCGCCTGGCGCGCCCCTTCGTCCCCCTCCAGCACACCGAGCGCCTGCCGGCGCAGCGCGATGCCGCCGAGCAGCGCCATCGCCGTCGCGTCGCTCCGGGCGACGCGCCGCTGCGCGTAGCCCAGCATGGCGCTCAGCGAGCGCAGCGCCCCCGAGGTCATGTCCGGCACCACCGCCCCGTGCGTCGCGAGCACCTCCTCGTGCGGCGCGATCGCCTCCTCGAACGAGACCGCGAGCGCCTGGAGCTCCGCCGCCAGCGTCATGATCTCCCCGGCGAGCTCGTTCGGCGCCCGGCTCGCCTCGCGCGCCGCCGCGAGCACCGCCTGCTCCGCGCCGTCGAGGCCGTCGATGCCCGACCGCGACGCCTGCTCCGAGAGCGCCGCGTACGCCGCCGTCTCCGCCGCCTCGGTCGCGCGGTACGTGGCGAACCGCGCCGCGACACCCGCGTACCTGGATCGCAGCGGCGCCGCGTCGCTCCGGGCCTGCTCGAAGACCGCCTGCACGACCGCCATCGCCTGCTTGTCGGCCGCGAGCGCAGCCACGAGCGGCTCCTTCTCGGCGCTCGCCTTGTCGGTCATCGCCCGCTGGAAGTTATCGGCCGCGCGGACCGGCTCCTCCTCCAAGATCGCCTCCTGGCGCTGCCTGGGCTTCAAGAGCAGCCCGAGGAGCCTGCCGTGCAAGGTCGCCCGGAGCGACTCGGCGTTCTTCTCCTCGTCGCGCACGTAGGCCACCGCCCGATCGATGTTACCGAACCAGGCCCGGAGCTCCGCCTCGTTCGCGGCGAGCTCGTCGGACATCACGCCGTTCGGCCCGAACGCCCACATCTGGATCGGCAGCTCGCCGTCCTCCTCGGCCTTGCTCCACGCGCTGCCCGGGCCTTCGCTCGCATCCACGCAATGCTCGACGATGCTGGTGTTCGATTGCGCGCAGAACCGGCCGGGCGCGTGCTCCTCGCGCCTCCACAAGCACCCTGACCCCGCCGCGCCGAGCGCCACGACGGCCACGGCCGCCACGAGGATCGCCTTTCGCCTCGCGTTCCTTCTCATGCTCATTGCCTCCACCCCGCAATTTTTCTCGCCCGCGCAAGCTCGCCCGCCCATTCTCCGGCGGCAAGCGTCGTGGCCGGAGCGATAGGACATTGCTCAGCCGAGGAGCGCGCCGGAGAGCGCTCCAAGCTCCGTCCGTCTTCAGCGCACAAACCATCGCTCCCGGAGGGTTCGAGGGCCCCGCCGTGAGAGCAAGAATCCAGCGGCCGGAAGAGCAAGAATCCCGCAGCCGGAGCTCAACAATCCTCTTCCCATCCCCGAAACTCCCATTGTAGCTTCCGCTCTCATTGCCGCCGTCCGGATCTCCCGGCCGGCAGGGAGGGAATCTTTATGGAATATTCGGATGCGGTCCTCGAGGCCACGCCGGAGCGCGCGACGAAGCTCCTGATGGGGATAGGCGCCGTCGCCGCGATTCGCACGTTGATGGCCGGGGCGGGGATGACCGATGACGACATCCTGGAGGGCCGAACGCTCCTCCTCGATGTCCTCGCCGCGCCCCGCAAGGGCGGCGCGTCGGCCGATACCGACGATGCCAGGGCGCAGCGCGCCGCGACGGGGGAGCTCGATCAGTGGGACGAGCCGAATTACGCCCGTTATGGTGCCGCGCTCCGCCGGCGTTTCCCCGACGTGCACGATTACGTGTTCAAGGATCTCGCGCCCTCCACCGGCACCGCCTCCGTCCGGGGAGTGGCCACCTTCCTCGCGCGGCTCGACGCCCTCGAGAATGGCGTCGATGCGGACCGCGCCGGGGCGAAGCAAAGCGATAAAAAGGCCGTCGCGTTCCTCGCCACCCGCGGCCTCGACAAGGCCGAGCGCAAGCGCCTCAAGGGCCTCGTCGACGTGGCGCTCGGCCCGACATCGCCTCTGCCCGAGCCCACCGAGCTCCCGGAGGCCGCACGCCGGCGCGAGGCGCTCGTCAAGCTGCGCGGCTGGTTCGACGAATGGTCGACCACGGCCCGCGCCGTGATCAAGAAGCGCAGCTATCTCATCCGCCTCGGCCTCGCGAGCCGCAAGGCGCCCCAGCGCAAGCCCTCGACCGCACCGCCCAAGCCCGCCGCCACCCCGCCCACGCCGGCGGCGTCGGGCGAAGGGGCCGGCAGCACCGGCATCGAGTAATTCATCACACAAATTTGGGTTCTCGGAGCGCGCCGAACGCTTCCCGCGCGCGCCCGAGACCTTCGCGCGCGCTCCGGAAGCTTCGCGCGCGGTCCGGAAGCTCTCCCGCGCGCTCCGGAGCACGAAGTTTCGCGCACTTAGCGGCGTCCGCCGCGCCCCCGGCGCCGTCCGGCGCGCGCCGGGCGACGAATTTCTCGGGAAATTCGACCCTCCGCCCCCCGCGCGAAGCTTCCGGAGCGCGCGCGAAGGTTTCAGGACCGCGCGCGAAGCTTCCGCCCCGCGTGGGAAGCCTCCATGCCGCCGCCGAGCACCTTCGCGGACGTCCTGGAAGCCCTCCGGCGCGCGTCCTCTGCCTCCACACGCGCACCTGGTCTTCCCACGGCAGGCCGTAGGCCCTCGGGGCGGGCAGCTCGTCGAGGCCTATCTCCCCGCCGACTCGAACCTCGGCCCCGCCTCGAACGTCTCCGCGAGCGTCCGCCGGTACTCGTCCGCGATCTGCACCAGCCCGTCGATGAGCAGCGCCACCTCGTGGTCCGCGAACCCCTCCAGCGCCGCCACGCACGACACCGCCACCTCGTCCCCCGTGATCGACACGCGGAACTCCCCCGTCGTCTGGTCGTTCATCGTGAGCAAGAACCGGTAGAACGGCTCGTGGTTCGCCGCCGGCACGCCCACCACCGGCGCGCGCAGCGTCAAGAGGCGCCCCGCCTCGTCGATCTCGATGTCCACCTGCGTCGCCGTCTCCGCCGTCGGGAACGGCCGCTGCGCGATGCGCCACGCCCGCGGACCGACCCGCGCACGGTTCGCGATGATCCCGAGCGACGACAGGCCCTGCCGGATCATCCGCTCGACGCCCGCGCGCGCCGGGGACGGCGCGAACGCGTGCGGCAACAGCCGCCCGCAGCCGAGGCACCGGTCGCTCTCGATGTCGAACGGCTCCTCGCACGCCGGACAGCGGTACACCGGCGCCCGGTCCCGGAGCTCGCCGAGCGGCCGATCCACGAGCGCGAGCAGCGGCTGGAACGCGCCCGCAGGGAGCACCGCGCTGTGGCCCGGCAGCTCCCCCGCGACGCCGGGCAGCGCCGCGACCACCCCGATCGCGCGCCCCTCCGGATCGAGCACCGGCGCGCCGAGCGGCGCCGTCACGTCGAGCTCGAACCCAGGCAGCTGCCCGTCGACCTTGCGCGCCACGTGGCTGACCCGCGCGACCGCGAGCCGCAGGCTCTGCCCCGGCAGGCAGCTCAGCACCGCGGCGCGCTCGCCGAGCCGCGGCTCCGCCGGCGCGCGCACCGCGAGCGCCGCGACGCCCGGCGGCTCGGCCGGCGCGACGAGCGCCACGTCCCGGCCCACGTCGGCCGCGACCACGCGCCCCGCCATGCTCCGCCCGTCCTCGAACGTCAGCGCGACCTCCGTCGGGTAGCCGAGCCCGCGCCGGCTCGTCACCACCACGCCGTTGCCGAGCGCCACCCAGCCGGTCGTGACCAGCGCGCCGGCGCGGATCGCCACCACCGAGCGGCGCGCGCGGGCGACGCGCTCGTGGAGCAGGGCCAGATCGCCGTCGCCGTGCGCCGCGAGCTGCGACGTCATTGGGCGACGATCCTCGAGAGCGCCGTCATCAGCAGATCGATCGTGCCCGGCTTGGCGCCGTCGCGCTGCGCGTACGCGACGATGTCGCGCAGCCGCTGCTCCGTCTTCGCCGGCAGCTTCGTGCGCACGAGCAGCTCCGACAGCGCGCCGATCGCGAGGAAGTGGCGGAGCACCGGATCGGCCGGCGCGCGCTCGATCTCGCGCAGGTAACGGCCGAGGTGCTCGCGCGCGAGCGCCGCCGTGGTGAGCGGATCGATGTGGAGCGGCTTCTCCTCGGGCACCTGCCCGCGCAGCGCCACGAGCCGCTCCATCGCGAGGAACGCCGGCTCGGCGACCCCCGCGGCGTTGCCGCGGCGCGCGCCGCCCTCGGCCTGGGCGAGCTCGCGGGTCGCCGCCGCCGTGCAGCGGTAGAGGTGCGCCACCGCGTCGGGCATCGCCTCGCCATGCTCGTAGATCGCGCGGAACACGGTGCACCGGATGAGGAGCACCATGACGCCCGGCCGCTCCTGGAAGCTGAGCGCCGCGCCGAGCACCTGCGCGTCCCGGAGCAGCTGGCAGAACCGATCGGCCGGCGTGTTCGCCCCCTCGGAGCGCCCCGCGCCGTTCTGGCGCGACGGCGGATCGATCTCGACCTCCGGCAGCGCGGGCGGGCGCACCGACACCGGCGTCGACGCCGGCGTCGCCGCCACGGCCGCCATGCCGGAGGAGGTCGAGCGGCGGAAGGGCACGGTGCGCGCGCTGCGGCGATCGCTGGCCTGCGCGGGCGCGTCCGCGGCGGGCGCAGGCTCGCCCGACAGCGGCGTCGCGGTCGCCGCGGCCGCCGTCGCCGCGCCCGCCGGCGCCGGCTTCGCGGCGGCGGACTCGGGCCCCGGCATCGCCATGCTGCTGATCGCCTTGGACGCGACGCCGCCATCGTGGGCCGGCGGCAGGATGCCGGCCTTGGGCGTGGGCGCGCCGCCGTTTCTCGCGGACGTGACGCCCGACGTGCCGCCCGACGCGCCGCCCGACGCGCCGCCCATCGACACCGGCACCGGCGTGGACGCGAGCGAGGGGGACAGGATGTCGGGGATCGCGTCCGCGTCGCGGATCGGGCGCGCGACCGACTCGGGCAGGCGCGGCAGCGGGGGCGCCGCCCACGCGGAGAGCTCCTCGGCCGGCAGCCGCACCGCCGAGACCGGCGTCGGCGGCCCGGCGACCCGCACCGACGGCGCGCCCTGAGCGCGGCCGGGCGCCGGCGGGATGGAGAAGCTCTTGAGCGGCCGGGCGCGGCCCGCCGACGCCCAGGTCAGGCTCGCGCGCTGCTCCTCCGAGAACGGCGGCCGCGCGTCGAACCAGGCGCCGAGCGTCGCCGCGAGCCGCTGCGCCGCCTCGCCGCTGTCGCGCAGCGCCCGGCGCAGCGCCTCCGGCGCGAAGGCGGCGACGCGGCCGACGCGGCGGAGCAGCAAGAGGTCGTCGCGCAGGCAGAGCCGGAACGGCTCGGCGCCGCCCGAGAGCTCCAGCGCCGCCCGCAAGAGCGGCACCCGCTGCCGCTCGGCGACGCGCACCACCGGCACGTCGATCGACACCCGCTCGTTCGCCGCGTCGAGCGCGACGAAGAGCGTCGCCGCCCCGAGCGGAACGAGCCACCCGACGCCGTCCTGCAGCGTGGTCGCCTGCACGGTCGTCCCGGCCTCGGCCGAGGCGCAGTGGGCCACGAAGCGCACCGGATCCCGCGTGCGCCACGCGTCGATCGAGCTGCCGTCCCAGTCGCCGTCCGCGGGCGGCGGCTTGCGCGAGAGCGAGAGGGCCGGCGCGCGGTCGACCCCGCACGCCTCGCACCGCGGCCCGCGCAGCGGGAAACCGCACGCCGCGCAGAAGTCGGAGGCCGGGCTCGACGGGACCGCCACGCCGACAGCATACCTCAGCGCAAGGCCGAGGTGGCACCGGGGTTTGCTCTCACAGGAACGGATTCAGGTGGAGCGCAACCTTGGCCTCCCGCAGGTTGTGCTGGACCCTGCGGATGAAGTGGACGAGCAGGTAGGCCCAGACGGAGAACGTGACGACGCTGATGACGAGCTGGACCGTCTTGCTGACGCCGATCACCATCCAGAGCGCCGTCAGGAGGAACGCCACGAACGAGAGCGGGACGAACCACTTCCAGCAGAGGTTCATCATCTGGTCGATCCGGACGCGCGGCAGCGTCCAGCGGATCCAGATGACCACGAAGACGAGCGCCCAGCTCTTCAGCAGGAAGAGGAAAACGCCGAGGAGCTGGAGGCCGAAGCTCCCCTCCTGCTGGGCCGGCGAGACGCCGGGGATCTGCCATCCGCCGAGGAAGAGCGCGCTCGCGATGCCGCACATCACGAAGACGTTCGCCCACTCGGCGAAGAAGAAGAAGAGGTAGCGCATCCCCGAGTACTCGGTCGAGTAGCCGGCGACGAGCTCGCTCTCCGCCTCGGGCAGGTCGAACGGCGCGCGGTTGCCCTCCGCGAGCGCGGTCGTGAAGTAGAGGAAGAACAGCGCGAACGTGATCGGGTTGCGGAAGACGAACCAGTGCCAGGGCCAGCCGCCCACGTCGAGCACCGAGGGCCCGGCGCCGCCCTGCGCGGCGATGATGTCCTGGAGCCGCAGCGAGCCGGTCATCATCACGATGCACACGATCGCGACCGCGCCGGGGATCTCGTAGCTGATGATCTGCGCCGCCGAGCGGATCCCGCCGAGGAGCGACCACTTGTTGTTCGACGCCCAGCCGCCGGTCATCAGGCCGATCGTGACGAGCGACGTCACGGCGATGACGAAGAGGATGCCGATGTCGAGGTCGGCCGCGATGAGGTACTGGCCGAACGGCATGACCACGAACGTGGCCGACACGCCGACGAAGACGAGGTAGGGCGCGAGCCGGAAGAGCGCCCGGTCGCTCTCGGCCGGGATGACGTCCTCCTTGAGGATCGACTTGATCCCGTCGGCGATCCACACGAGGAGGCCCTGCGGGCCGGCGCGGTTCGGCCCGATGCGCGACTGCATGCGCGCCGAGACGCGGCGCTCGACCCAGGTGATGATCCCCGCGGTCGGCGCCATGAAGAGCAGGATGATCGCGGCGGCGATGCCGAGGATGATCCCGGCGCCGAGCAGGTCGGTCGGGGCGCTCGCGTGGAACCCCTCGGTCGAGAGCTTGACCTCGGACGGCGCGCCGCCCCGCCGGAGCCCGACCGGCGACAGCCGCTCGTGGCCGCTCGGGGTCACGTCGCCCTTCGAGAGGACCTTCACGCCCTCGAAGCTCGTGATGACGTCGCCGGCGAGGATCTGCGCGCGGCTCGCGGGGCTGCCGTCGCGCACGGAGGTCACGACGAGCCCGCCGGCGGGCGGCGACTCGGCCGCGACCTCGACGCCGAAGAACGCGAGCGCGCGCGCCCCCTCCTTCTCACGCGCCTCGATCACGGCGCGGCGCGGGGTCGGCGGGATGAAGTCGATCGTGACGCCCCGCACCGTGCCGGAGACGGGGAGCGCGCCCTGCGCGGTCGCGGGGACCTCGACGGTCACGTCGCCGTGGAAGGTCGTGTGCACCGCGTCGTCGCCGCGGCCGGCGAAGCGCGCCTGCATCCCCTCGGAGAAGACGAGCGACACCTTGTTGCTGCTGATCTGCGCGCCGTCGATCTCGATGCTCTGGCCGGTGAGCGGCGCCTGGCCGGGGCGCCGCAGCGTCCCGCGGAACGTGACGACCGCCTCCCTCGCCTGCGCGGTGGGCAGGTTGGTCCCGAGGATCTCGATGCGGTCGCCGAGGTCGACCTCGCGCGGCACGACGTCGATGACGCTGAGGAGCTCGGGCGCCGTCCTGCTCTCGGCGCAGCCGGCCCCGCCGAGGAGGGCCAGGAGGGCCAGGAGGCACGGGAGGAAGCCTCGAGGGAGAGCTCTCCAGGGTGGAGATCCGCGCATGGCGCCGCTTATAAACCGCGCCGCCCGGGCGGTCGAGATTGCGGCGATCGTGTCGCTCTAGCCTAGCCGCGCGTGTCGCCCTAGCCGCGCGCGTCGCGCGCGCCCCGGACGGGGAGGAAGTACCGGCTGCCGTCGAGCTCGTTCACCCCGACGTAGAGCTCCGCCTCGAACACGTCCTTGAGCCGGCGGTAGGTCATCACCTCCTCGATGGTGCCCTGCGCGACGAGCCGCCCGGCCTTGAGGAGCGCGACGCGGTCGGCGTACTGGGCGGCCGCGTTGAGGTCGTGCAGCACCGCGACGCAGGCGAGGCGCCGCTCGGCGACCTCGCGGCGCACGACCTCGTGGACCTCGATCGAGTGGCGGATGTCGAGGTGGGCCCCGGGCTCGTCGAGGATCAGCACCTGCGCCTCCTGCGCGAGCGCCCGGGCGATGGCGACCCGCTTCTGCTCGCCGCCGGAGAGCTCGGCCACCGGCCGCTCCGAGAGCTCCAGGAGATCGCAGGCCTCGAGGGCGCGGGCGACCGCCTCCTCGTCCCGGCGGGAGGCGCGCATCCAGGCGCCCTGGTGGGGCGCGCGGCCCATCATGACGACCTCCCGCACCGAGAACCCGGGCGCCGAGGCGATCCCCTGCGGCACGACCGCCACGCACCGCGCGATCGCCCGCCGGTCCATGCCGCCGAGCGGCCTGCCCAGCAGGGTCGCCCCGCCCCGCGCCGGCCGCAGGGCCCCGGAGAGGACCCGGACCAGCGTCGATTTGCCGGCGCCGTTCGGCCCGAGGACGGCGCAGAGCTCGCCCGCGCGCACCTCCAGGCTGATCCCCTCCAGCGCCAGCCTCCCTGTGGGATAGCTGGCCGCCACGTCTCGCAGCTCGATCGCCGGCTCCTGCACGTCGCCCAATTTATGAGTGATATCGAGTCATCTTCCCTTGCGCGAGCGATCTGTCGGTGGTCCAATCGACTCGAGGCGTAGAGGAGATGGAAACGGCGAAGGAGACCCTGGGAGGCGGCGAGGTACCGCGTCGCGTTATTAAGCGCTACTCCAATCGGAAGCTCTACGACACGAAGGACAGTCGTTACGTCACCCTGCAGCAGATCGGGGAGATGGTCCGGGCTGGCGAAGAGGTCCAGATCATCGACAACGCGACCAAGGAGGACAAGACCGAGGTCACGCTGGCGCTGATCATCTCGGAAGATCTCAAATCGCAGCCGCGCTCGGTACCGCTCGGCACGCTGCGGGATCTGATCCAGGAGCGCGGCGAGCGGCTGCTGTCGCAGCTGCGCGAGGGCCCGATCGGCCGGCTCATCCCCGGCGCGGTCCCCGGCGAGGGCGGGGCGGCGGCGCCCGGCGCGGCGCCGGTCCCCGCGCAGGAGCCGGCGGCGTCCGCGTCGCCGGGGTCGCAGCCGCCCCCGCCGCTCGACGCCGACAAGTCGAGCCACGCGAAGGGGCGCCTGAGCGGGATCGTCGAGAGCTCGAAGCAGACGCTCGATCAGTGGCAGCAGGCCGTCGACGAGCGCATCCGCGCCATCCTCCCGGGGCTCGGGCTGGTCCGCGATCTTCAGGCCGATGTCAAGCGCCTCTCGCAGCGCATTGACGAGCTGGAGGCGAGGCTCCAGGAAAACGCGGGTGACCGCGCCGAGGGCGCCGCTCCTCCTCAAACCGGCTCTGCCGCGGACGAACCCGCGGGCGAGGGGCCGGGGGGTGAGAGCCGGCTGGAATAGCCCTGGCCGTTCCCCTGTTGCCCCCGTCGAGCCCATGCCGTTCTTCTTCAGCAAGAAACCTGCGTCCGTAGCGCAGGACCTTTCGTTGGCCAGCTGCGAGGGGGGCCGCGCCGACGCCTTCGAGATCGAGCTGCTCGGTCATCTGGACACGCTGTACGGCGTGAGCTGCCGGATGACCAAGAGCTCGACCGAGGCGGAGGACCTGGTCCAGGACACCATCGTCAAGGCGATGCGCGCCCGGGATCAGTTCGAGCCCGGCACCAACCTCAAGGCCTGGCTGCTGCGGATCCTCACCAACACGTTCATCAACCGGTACCGCCGGGGGGGCCTCGAGCGGGGCATCTTCGACGGGCCGGACGCCGAGCCGCTCACCGACGGGTGGGTCGGGGCGACGACGATGCGCGCGATGCGCGATCCGGAGACCCAGGCGCTCACGCCCCTCGTCGAGGCGGAGGTGCAGCGCGCCCTGGACGAGCTGCCCGAAGAGTTCCGCCTGGCGGTGGTGCTGTCGGACATCGAGGAGCTCTCCTACAAGGAGATCGCCGAGGCGATGGGGTGCCCGATCGGCACGGTGATGTCGCGGCTGCACCGCGGCCGCAAGCTCCTCCAGAAGACGCTGCGCGAGCACGCGGTGCTGATGGGCATCGTCAGCGACGACGCGGCGAAGGACGCGCCCGCCGACCTGGACGCGTACCGCAAGCGGAAGCGGGGTGTCGCATGAGCGCCGCGAAGTCGATCGAGAGCTGCGCGCGGTTCGACTACGCGCTGTCGGCCTACGTCGACGGCGAGCTGGATCCGGACCACGCGGTCGACCTCGAGTCCCACCTCGTCCAGTGTCCGCCGTGCTTCGAGCAGGTGAAGATGCTGCGCTCGCTGCGGACGAGCCTGAAGCGGGCGAAGCCGGCGGCGTGCCCGGACGCGCTGCGGGCGCGCATCGCCGCGGCCATGGCGCACGAGCAGGCGCGCGGCGCGGCGCGCGCGGCGGCGCAGGCGGCCGACGCGAGGCCGCGGCTCATGCACAAGGGGTACGCCGTCGCGCTCGCCGCCGCCGCGGGCGTCGCGTTCATGGTGGGCGTGACGCGGGAGCGGGCCGCCGCCCCGGCGGACACGGCCAAGGCGAGCACGAAGGCGGACGTCGAGCTCGCGCGCGCCGAGAGCGTCGAGGTCCTGCTCGACGATCTCGTCACGCAGCACGCGCAGCCGCTCCCGCCGGAGACGACCAACCCGGAGGACCTGCCGCGCTTCGATCCGTTCGTCGGCGTGCCGGTCCGCAGGCCGGAGTTCCCGTCGATGCCCGTGAACTTCATGGGCGCCCGCGTGCACACGATGCGCGATCGGCGCGCCGCGCTGCTCCAGTACATCGTGAGGGGCAACCACCGGGTGACGGTCTACCTCTTCAACTCGCGCGCGGTCCCGGTGCAGAAGGCGCAGCCGATCCTGCAGCCGCGCGTCGTGCGCGAGCGCCCCGTGTACGTGGGCAAGATCAACGGCTACTCGGTCGTCGCCGCCGAGCACAGCGGCGTCGGCTACGCGCTCGCCTCGGACCTCGGCGACGACCTCAGCACGCAGCTCGTCCTCGCCGCGATGCAGTGATCCGCCCGCGCCCGCGCGAGCGGGCGCCCCCCTCCCCTCCATCCCCCTCTACCCCGCGAGAGACCGCATGCGCTTCGTCTTCGTCATGGATCCGCTGAGCCGCGTGACGCACGACAAGGACACGTCGTTCGCCTTCATCCGCGCGGCGCAGGCGCGCGGCCACGAGAACTACCACTGCCTGCCGCGCGACCTCTCGGTCGAGGGGGGCGAGGCGCACGCCTCGGCGACCCCGGTGCGCATCGGCGACGCGCCGCCGTACATTTCGCTGGATCTCGCCGCGGGCCCGCGGCGGCTCCGGCTCTCGGACGTCGACGCGATCTTCATCCGCAAGGACCCGCCGTTCGATCGCAGCTACCTGTACGCGACGCTGCTCCTGGAGCGCGCGCGGCGCTGCCCGCTCATCGTCAACGACCCGCGCGGGCTGCGCGACGCCAACGAGAAGCTCTACGCGCTGAACTTCCCCGAGTGGACGCCGAAGACGCTGGTCACGGCCGACCGCGAGCAGATCCACGCGTTCGTGCGCGCCCTCGGCGGCCTGGCGGTGATCAAGCCGCTCGACGGCGCGGGAGGGCTCGGCGTGCTGCAGATCAGCGAGCGCGACAAGAACGCGCGCGCCATCGCGGACATGATGACGAACGAGGGGCACCGCCTCGCGATGGTCCAGGAGTACCTGCCCGCCGTCGTCCAGGGCGACAAGCGCGTCCTCCTGCTCGACGGCGAGCCGCTCGGCGCGATCCTCCGGGTGCCGCGCGACGACGATCACCGCTCGAACATCCACGTCGGCGGGCGCGTCGTGTCGACGGAGCTCTCGCCGCGCGAGCTCGAGCTGGTCCGCGCGGTCGCGCCGCGCCTGCGCGCCGACGGCCTCCACTTCGTCGGCCTCGACGTCATCGGCGAGCGCCTGACCGAGGTCAACGTCACGAGCCCGACCGGCATCCAGGAGCTCGGGCGCTTCACCGGCACCGATCCCGCGGACAGGGTGATCGCCTGGGCCGAGGAGCGGGCGCGCGGCCGAGCGGCGCGCGCGTGATCCGCGCCGCGGGCGGGACCGGCCGCGCGGGCGGATCGGCGTCCTCGCGCGGGACCCGCCGCACGGGCGGATCGGGGTCCTCGCGCGGGATCCGCCGCGCGGGCGGATCCCGACCCGCGCCCGGGATCCACGGTACGCCGGGAAGTTGGCCCGGAGGCCCAGGTTCTGCGAAGGCTCGCCCATGGGCGAGTCATTCGAGCGATGTGCCGTATGCGAGGACGGCGAGCTGGTCGAGCGGGAGGGCGGTGCGCCCGGGGATCCTCGCGCGAGGACGAGGATGGCGCGCGTGGTCATCCAGGGGCGCTCGCTGAGCCTGTGCCGGACGCACGCGGCGACCGTCGCCGCCGCCATGCCGGAGACGTTCGAGGAGATGCGCGAGCTCTTCGTGGGGCTCCAGCGCAGCGTTCCGCCGGCTTCGCGCGATGTGGCCGTCGAGCGGCGCTCTCCCATCCCGCGCCGGAACCCCGAGGATCGGCGCGTGTTCCCGCCGCGCCCGGAAGGCCGGCGGATCGGCGGCGGGCGCCGCGCGACCGATCCGGCGGAGTGACGGCGCGCTGCGCGCGGCGATCCGCGGCGCGTCGATCGACGGCCGCGCGCGGCGCAGCGAACCGCCGCGCGCGGCGTGGTAGGGTCTCGCCATGACATCCCGCAGGCGCGTCGTGATCGGGCTGGGGTCGAACCTCGGCGATCGCCTCGCCACCCTCCGCGCCGCGATCGACGCGCTCGCCGCGGATCCCGCCCTCGAGGTGGTCGGCGAGTCGTCGCGCTACGAGTCGCCCCCCGCGGGCGGCCCGTCGCAGAGCGACTACGTGAACGCCGCGGCGCTCCTCGCCACGTCGCTGCCCGCGCGCCAGATCCTCGAGCGCACGCTCGCCGTGGAGCGCTCGCTCGGGCGCACGCGCCCCGATCCGGTGCGGTGGGGGCCGCGCACGATCGATCTGGATCTGCTCTGGATCGAGGGCGAGGTCGTCGCCGAGCCGGATCTCGTGGTGCCGCACCCGCGGCTCTGCGGGCGCGTCTTCGCGCTGAGGCCGCTGCTCGACGTCGCCCCCGACGCGCGCGATCCGCGCACCGCCGTCGCGTACGCCTCGCTCCCCGAGGCGAGCGCGCCCATTCGCCGGCTCGATCCGAGCTGAGCGCCGCGGCGGCGCGCGGCGCAGCGGCGCGCAGCACGGCGGCACGCGGCGCAGCGGCGTGCGCCCCTCAGCTCGCGGGCGGCGCTCCGCCGCGGGCCCGGAGGCCGGCGCGGCCGCCGGCGTACGACGCCGCGGCGCCGATCGCGACCATCACGACGAGCAGCAGCGCCCACCCCAGCGCGCCCGCGGGCGCGCCCTCGGCGAGCGCGAGCGCCCACGCGAGCGCCGCGACCACGGCCCCGCTCGCGGCCGCCTCGCGCCGCCCGGCGCGCCCGCCGAACCGCCCCACGAGGTAGCCGCCGGCGAGGCCGGCCAGCGCGAACGCGATCGCGTTGAGGCCCACCATCGCGAGCCGCACCGACCCTTGCGCCTCCGCGTCTCCCGTCCGCTCGATCATCCGGCGCAGCAGCGTGTTCGCGAGCCCCGCGAGCGGCAGCCACACGATGAAGATCGCCACCGTGCCGAGCGCGATCCAGTGCCACGGCGGGCGCTCTTCGCCCTCGTCGTCGCCGCTGCCCTGCAGCACCGGGAGCCTGCGCTTCTCCGGCGAGCCCGTCGCGCCGCGGGGAGGCGCCGCGCCGGGCGCGCTCGCCGCGCCGGGCCCCGCCGACGTGCCGGGCCCCGCCGACGTGCCGGGCCCCGTCGGCGTGCCGGGCCCCGCATGCGTGCCGGGCCCCGCCGGCGTGCCGCTGCCGACGACGGGGAGGCGCCGCTTCGGCCCGTCGACCATGGCGTCAGCTGGGCTTCGTGGCCGGAGGCGCCGCGGGGGCCGGAGCCTTCCGCCAGAGCCGCCGCGCTTCGTCCTGCAGGCGGACCAGCCGCCGCTGCTCCTGGATCAGGCCGCCGTAGGCGCGAGGCACCCGCGGATCCTTCGCGAACGCGTACAGGACCTGCAGCGCCGCCTCGGCGTCGTCCGTCGCGCGGTGCGCCTTGTCCAGCGTGATCCCGAGCCGAGCGGCCATGTCGCCGAGGGCGCGGCTCTCCTCGTTCTTGTAGAGCTCGCGGGCGAACGTGAGCGGGTCGATCCAGTCGACCTCCCGCCGCATGGCGGGCGGCGGCTCGCGCGGGCGCATGCCCACGCGCTCGAGCTCGGCGAGCAGGAACGAGCGGTCGAAGGCGGCGTTGTACGCCGCGGGGATCGCCCCCTTGAAGCAGGCGAGGATCTCCTCCGCGACCTCGGCGAACGACGGCTTGCCCTCGACGTCCGCGTCCTTGATCCCGTGGATCGCGGTGCTCTCCGCCGGGATCGGCCGCCCGGGATGGATGAGCCAGTTGTAGCGCGTCAGGATCTCCCCGGCGCGGCCGATGACGATGCCGAGCTCGATGATGCGATCCCCCGCGGGATCACGCCCCGTCGTCTCGACGTCGATGAAGGCGATGGGCTGGTCGATCCAGGCGCTGCCCGCGTCGATCTCGGACGCGACGCCGACGGCGCGCACCTTGAGGAGGTGGGCGATCCCAGGGTAGTGCCGGCCCGTCGGGAAGCAGCCGCACGGGTCGGCGACCTTCAAGGCTTCCTCGGCTGAGCGGGCTGCGCAGGCCCGGCTGAGGCCGCGGGGCGCGCCGCGCTGCCCGCCGGCGCGCTGCCGCCAGCGGCGGGCGTCGCGCCGGCCGCGGGGGTCGCGCTGGCGGCAGGGGTCGTGCTGCCGGAGGGGGCCGCGCCGGACGCGCCCGCCGTCTCCGGCAGCGCGCCGGCCGGCTTCGGCGGCGCCGGCCGCGGCGTCTTGCCGAGGAGCTCCAGATCGAGCTTCACCCAGTCCTCGAGATCCTGGCCCGGGTTCGTGAGGAGCTGCAGGTCGACCTCGCGGCCGTTGATGTAGATGAGGGGCGTCCCCTCGAGCCCGACCTCCTCGGCCTGCTTCTTGTCCTTCTCGATGCGCGCCTTCGTCTCGGTCGAGACGAGGTCGGCGCGGAACTTCACCATGTCGAGCTTGAGCCGCTGCGCGTAGCGCTCGATGTCGGCCTGCTCCAGCTTGTCCTGGTTCTCGAAGAGGAGGTGGTGCATCTCCCAGAACTTGCCCTGGTTCATCGCGGCGATCGCCGCGCGCGCGGCGGGCTCGCCGTGGACGTGCGCCTGGAGCGGATAGAACTTGAAGACCAGCCGCACCTGCCCGTCGAAGCGGCTCACGAGGCCCTCGAGCAGCGGCGACATGAGCCGGCAGAACGGGCACTCGAAGTCGGCCCACTCGACGATCGTGACCGGCGCGTCGGGCGGCCCCATCTCGGGCGAGCCGTCGGTGGCGAGCGTCTTCACCTTGTTCGCGTCGAAGCGCATGTGGAACGCGTCCTCGCGCTCCTTCTTCGACCGGCCGTCCTTGACCTGCTTGAGCAGGAGCTGCGCGGCGGGGAGGCACGCCTTGCAGGCGCGCTGCTCCTTCACGCACTGCGCGATGTTCACGGGCGTGTCCGGGCAGGGGGAGAGGAGCTCCGAGACCTGGGCGGCCCACTCGCGGCGCTCGCGGGGCGTGAGCGACGAGGTGTCCACGCCCGGAAGCGAGACCGACACCTCCTGGGGCGGGGCGGGTTTGGGCTCGCTCGAGCCCGAGTTGCCAGGACAGCCCGTGACGCCGATCGAGAGCAACGCGAGGAGCGGCGGCATCCAGCGCAGGAATGACATCGCGGCGCGAGCTTAGTCGGACCCTTTGCGAGATGCTAGCGCGGGTGTAGCGTCAGGAGGTGCGGAGCGTCCTCTACCGCTTCCCGGATCTGCAGCAGTTCGAGCGAATCGTCGGCGAGCCGGAGGAGGGCGACCTCGAGCTCGGGCTGCCCGCGGGGGAGGTCGTCGCGGATGGCGAGTGGGTGCTCGCCGTCTTCGAGCTGGGCGAAAACCGCCGCGCGACATCGGCCGCGGCGTGCGCTTCCGTCTCGCCCGAGGGGGCGCGGCTCACGTTCGAGCCGCGCGACTGGCGCCGCCTCGCGCACTTCGCGCGGACGGAGGCCACCCGCCCGGGCTCGATGCCCGACACCGACGCGGCGGCGCTCACCCGCGCCGAGGGCGAGGTCCGGCCCGCCGCGCCGCCCGGCGGGAAGGGCGCCGGCGCGGGGGGCCGGGTCCCCCCGCCCGCCGCGTCGCTCCGGCTGAAGGGCAAGGGCTCGCGGATCCTCGTCGTCGACGACGATCCGCAGATCCGGGAGATGCTCTCGACGATGCTCGAGGCGGTCGAGCTCGCCGTCGTCGCGGTCGCCAGCGCGGAGGAGGCGCTGGAGCGCGTCCGCAGCGCGCCGTTCCACCTCGTGGTGCTCGACTGGAACCTCCCGAGGATGAACGGCATCGAGCTCTGCCGGACGCTGCGGCAGGACCCCGGGCTCCGCGATCTGCCGGTCCTCTTCCTGACGGCGAACGCCTCGTCGCAGGACATGGTCTACGCGTTCGCCAGCGGCGCCGACGACTACATGGTGAAGCCGTTCCGCGCCCCCGAGCTGGGCGCGCGGATCTTCAGCCTGCTCCGCCGGACCCGGCGCAGCGCCCCGTGAGCGGCCTCGCCGCGCGGCCGCGCCGCGACGCCGCTCGGCTCAGAAGGCGACATCCACGTTGACGTTGAGCACGCCGATGTTCTGCGTGTAGAGCCCGCCCGAGTCAGGCGACCGCGAGGCGCCCGCGAGGCCCGGGGTGATGCTCTTCCCCGTGGTGTCCCGGCCGACGTAGAAGAGGTGCGTGTACGACGCCGCGAGGTGCAGCCGCTCCGCGACCTGGAAGCGGCCCCCCACGGCGAACGAGACATCGTGGAAATCGGTGGCCGAGGGATCCAGGGTCTCGTCGGGGACCGCGTTGGAGTCGTAGCCGACGCCGCCGAAGACCTCGCTCGAGGGCCGCGGCCAGTAGCTGATGCCCGCGCGCACGCCGAAGGTGTCGCTCCAGCGGCGGGCGATGTTCTGCACCACGCTGGCCGGGTCGGCGGCGGAGCCGTCGCTCCGGATCTCGCACGCCGCGCCCACCACGGTGAGGCACTGGTTCTCCATGGTGCTCCAGCGCGTCCAGTCGCCGAAGATCCGGAGCTCGAGGCGCTCGGCCGGGGCGAAGCGGGCGCCGAGCCGCACGATGTCGGGCAGGTCCTGGTGCAGCTCGACGTCGGTCGGGGGGCTCGAGACGCCGTTGAGGCGGTTGGTGAGCGTGCCCTCGAGCGTCTCTCCCCCCGTGACGTTCGGCCGGGACTGGTACGACGCGCCGATCCAGAGCTTCTCCGGCACCGCCTCGATCAGCGCGCCGACGCCGAAGCCGCCGTACAGCCCGCTCACCTCGAGCAGCGAGCGCCCCTCCGTCGCAAGGAGGTTGTCGCCGGAGGCGTTGCGGGCGCGGACGGTGTTGACCTGGCTCCGAATCAGGTTCCCGGAGACGCCGAGGCTGAGGCGGAGCGACGGGATCCTGTAGGCGGCGGCGAGCGTGAAGTACATCGCCTGGAGCGAGGACTCGATGGAATGCCAGCGCTGCACCCCGTCGACCGGCCCGGCGAGCTCTCCATGGCCCTCGAAGGCGCTGTTCGTGCCCCAGGTCGCCGCGCCGCCGAAGGGCACGTAAACGCCGGCGCCGAGCGCCAGGTCGCCGAGCTTGGCCGTCGCGCCGAGCATCGGCGAGGCGGCCAGGTTGAGCAGGCTCGCCGCCCCCGTGTTCGCCCCGGGCGCGGTCACGTCATCGGACGGCGCCTGCGGGTGTGTGTAGGAGGCCGCGCGCAGCGCCAGGTTTCCGTCCAGGAACAGGTGAATCCCCTCGCTCTCGGCGATGCCAGCGGGGTTGTAGTAGATGGCGGTCGCATTGCTGGTGATCGGGGTGCCGTGCTCGCCGCCGAAGCGCGCGGTCGCGAAGCCGCCGGCGAACGCAGGCGCGGTCCAGACAAGGCCGCCGAGGAGGCCGACGGAGAGCGCGAGACGGTGGCGGTGGATGGGCATTGCCGGTGTTCTCGATTCTGAGGGGAGGAATGCGGCGCCTGCGACAGACCCTGCATGGTAGGGTTGCGTCCCCTGAGGGTCGCGGGATGCTCGACCCGATCGAGTGAAATGTCACCTCTCGCACGGTGTCAAATGCTTTTCTCCCGCTCCATCCGGACAACGCTCGCATCCGCCGCGCTCCCCTGCTTCGCGTCCGCTGCGCTCCTCCTCGGGTGCGCCGACCCGGAGGGCAGATTCGGTGACTTCGAAGCTCGCGATACCACCCTCCGTGAACACCAGGCCGGCGGCGGCGGCGGAGACGGGACCGGCGGCGGCGGGGAAGGCTGTCCGCCGGAGCCAGGCGCCGTCGATGGCGAGTTCTTCTTCAACCTCTCGGCGCGCATCAGCCCGCGAACCCCCATCGTCTTCGTGGCCGGCCTGACCACCGAGGCGAGCGACGGCGGCGTGAGCTTCTCGATGACCTTCCAGCCGCTCGAGGCCGCCGATCGCCGGACGCCCACCGGTCCGTCGGTCGAGGTGGGCCCCTACGCGCTGTCCGAGGACGGGACGTTCACCGCGGAGCTGCCCACGATCGTCGTGCCGGGCAACGCCAACCCGATCTCGGGCGGCGAGCTCGAGGCCACCATCACGCTGTCGGGCACGCTCTGCGAGCCCGCCGACTTCGTGTGCGGCGACGTGACCGGCACCGTGGCGAGGCCGGTCAACCTGAACCTCAAGGGCTCGACCTTCGCCATGGAGCGCATCACCGATCCGAGCAGCTACCCGGCGTCGGTCATCAACTGCAAGAAGGACCCGGCGAGCCCCCTTTAGGCCCGCCCGGCTCGCGCTACGCCACGGCCTCCGTCACGGCGGCGCCCTCGAGCTCGAGCAACGAGATCTCGGACGGCGCGCCGACGCGCATCGGCGGACCCCAGTAGCCCGTCCCGCGGCTCACGTAGATCTGGCTCTCGCCGTGCGACGACAGGCCGGCCACGTAAGGCTGGTCGAGCCGCACGAAGAGGCCCCAGGGGAAGATCTGGCCGCCGTGGGTATGGCCGCTGAGCTGGAGGCCCACCCCCTGCTCCGCGGCGTCGAGGATCTGCTTGGGCTGGTGCGCGAGCAGCACGAGCTCGCGCGAAGGGTCGCGCCCGGCGAGCGCGCGGCCGAGATCCGGGCCGTGGCCGCGGCCCATGCCGCGCGCGCTCCAGTCGTCGACGCCGGCCAGATCGAAGCTGTGGTCGCCGTCGCCGATCGAGACGCGCTCGTTGCGGAGCACCCTCACCCCGAGCCGGCCGAGCTCCGCGATCCACGCCTCGACGCCGGAGTAGTACTCGTGGTTGCCCGTCACGAAGAAGACCCCGTGCCTGGCGCGCAGCGCGGCGAGCGGCGCGGTGTGCTCGCGGAGCTCCTCCACCGAGCCGTCGACGAGATCGCCCGTGATCGCGATGAGATCCGGCTTGAGGGCGTTCACCTGCGCGACGACGCGCTCGAGCCACGCGCGCCCGATCGTGGGGCCGATGTGGAGGTCGGTGAGCTGGACGATCCGGAAGCCGGACATGGCCGCGGGGAGGCGGCGGAGGCGGACGCGCACCGGGCGGACGGCGACCTCGCCGAGGGCGCTCGCGGCGCCGGCGAGGCCGAAGCCCACGGCGAGCGCGCCGGCCGTGCCGGCGATGGCGCGGGAGAGGAACGTGCGGCGATCGCCGTCGAGCGGCTGGTTCAGGAGCGCCGTGATGCCGTGGGCGCCGAGGCGAACGACCTCCGAGGTGAGCAGGAGGAAGAAGAGCAGGACGGCGAGCCCGACCCACGTGTAGACGACGCCGGCGACGACGCCGCCGATGTGCCGGGGCAGCGCGCGGCTCAGAAAGAGGCCGAGCGGCACGAGCGCCGCGAGCACCACCAGGGCGACGCTGCCGATGCGCTGCCAGAGCGGGCCAAGCTCGGGCGCGCGGATCAGGCGCTGCCAGAGGTAGTAGTGAACGCCTGCCACGATGGCGCTGAAGATGCCGATGAAGAGGACGAAGGAGAGGAGGGGGCGCTGCACGCGTCCAGCATGACCACGGCCGGACGCGCCCGCCGCTCCGATTCACGACGGAGCGCAGCGCGCCAACACTTTTTCACGAAGCGACCCCGACCGGTCCGCGGAGCGACCCCGGCCGCAGCTACATCGTGCTGACGCACACGCCGAACCCAGGGGGGTAGACCGTGCTGCCGCCCTGGCACTTCGCGGTCGCGCCGCAGTCCTGCGATCGGCTGTCGATCCGGCAGAGCTGCTTGCACTGGTTCGTCAGCATCGAGCACACGAAGCCCGGCGCGCACGGGCAAGGGTCGTCGGCGCGCCCGTCGCCGGGCACGACGCAGCTCGTCGTGCCGTCCTCGCGGACGATCGTGCAGGTCAGGCCCTCCGGGCACACGCTGTCGTCCAGGAGCTCGCAGCTCGTCGCGGGGACGCAGACCGGGATGGAGACGGGGGTGTTCCCCTCGGCGAGCGACTCGGCCATCGATCGCTCTTCGCAGTACGTGCCCGGCGCGCAGCTCTCGACGTTGCCGCAGCAGTACTGCCGGCACACCCCGCCCTGCCCGTCGGCCGCCGCGCACCCCAGCCCGGCAGCGCAGTCCATGCCGCGGTGGCACGGGCCGCCCGCCCCGTAGCGACCCACCGGCCGGCAGCTCGGGATCGCGTCGCCTTCACCGAGCACGAGCTGGCAATGCAGCGGCTGCGCCGTGGTGCCCCCCGTTCCGGACCCGTCACCGCCGCTGGACGAGCACTCGGTCGGATCGCCCCCCGGCGTGCAGCCGTCGCCGCACAGGTGCGCGAAGCGCGTGTAGGGGTCCGGCGACGCCGTTGGCCCAGGGATATCGACGCTCTCGTCCACGGCGCCGCCGCCGCCCGCGGTCGGAGGGGTGCCGCCCGACGCGGCCGTTGCGGCCGGCCCGCCGCCGTCCCCGTATCCCGAGGAGAACCCCCCATACCCCCCATCATCGCTGGACATCTCGGCGGCGGCATCGTCCCCCGACATCCCGCACGCGGAGACCGCAAACGCCGAGAGCGCGGCGAGACCGAAAACCAGAAGGGCGCGGGGGGAGCTCATTCCAGGGGCACGAGAAAAGGACAAGCGGAGCGAGCGTATCATGTCGTCCTTGGGTATCCACAGAATGTGCCGTCCAGCGGTGTGCTCTCCAGGACGCAGGAGCCCCCGTGGACGCGACGACAGGGCGCACGTTCCGCGCGCGCGCCGAGCGCGGGTGCGCCTCGTCCGCCGGCGCTCCTGGCGCAAGCATGACGCGCATGTCGCGCCGAGCGCTGCGATGGCGATCGGCGAAGGCGGCATGGGACGGCGGCTACCGCGCCTCGATGTCGCGGGTGACCACGTTGCCCGCGCTGTCGTAGGCGCGCACCGCGAGCAGGTGAGATCCAGGCGGCACGAGGGCGCTGAGGTCCGCCTCGAACGGCTCCGCCGGCTCGTCGAAGATGCCGTCGCTCGGGAAGATGGGCCGCCACTCCTCCAGGCCGGCGATCGAGACCTCGACGCGCGCGACCGGGCCGAGGCCGTCCGCCACCTCGCCGGTGAGCCGGCGCCCCTGCAGCGAGAGCGCCCGGAACACCGGCGGCGTGTTGTCGACGAGGACGGTGCCCGACTCGAGGCTATGGCGCTGGGTGCGCTCGGGCGGGTTCGCCAGCTCGTCGCTCGCCTCGACGAGGATGCGGTACTCGCCCTCGGGGAGCGCGGTCGTGTCCCACACGTGCTCGGCCCGCGTCACCTTCTCGCCCGGCTTGAGCATGTTGCGCCAGGTCGACTGGCCCTCCATGCGGTACGAGAGGCGATAGCGCAGGTCGTCCTGATCGGGGTTGTCGACCTTCCACGTCAGCTGGAGCGAGCTCACCGGCTTGGGCGCCTCGCCGCCAGACGGCGGGAGGTTGGTGCGAGAGGGCTTGGTCTGCCCCTTCGGCGCCGCCTCGATCGAGGTGACCACGGCGCGCGCGTTGTCGGTCACGAACGAGAGCTTCACCTCGCGGAGCGCGGCGCCCGGATCCCGGCTCCAGCGCGCGCGGATCTGGACGAAGCGCGCCGGCGGGCTCTTCGTGTCCCCCGGCGCGGCGAGCGCCGGGGACCACGGGCTCCAGGTGGTGTCCGGCGTGTCGGTGTTCCCGCTGCGCGTCGCGAGCTCCAGCGCGCCGTCGGAGCGCCACGTCAGGCGCCCGAACGTGGCCCGCAGCCCGGCGTCGAGCACCTTGCTCGTCCACACCGCCTCGGCCCCGCCGACGCCCTTCACCTCGTGGAAGACGGCGGGGTCGGTGGTCGCGACGAACCTGCGCTTCCCGGCCATCATGAAGGCGCCGACCTGGCGCTCGTCGGTGTCGGCGACGAGCCGCGCCACGTGGTTGTCGCTCACGGTGTAGAGCTGGCCCTCGGCGCCGGTCCCGACGTAGGGCATGAGGTCGTCGCCGAGGCCGAGCGAGACGTAGTGCGTGTCGTCGTCGCTCATCATCTTCTCCGCGACGCCGCTCCGATCGAAGCGCACGAGCACGCCCTTGCCGGGCTTCGGCGCCCGCGTCGGCTGCGGGGTCGGCGGACCGCTCCGGTTGCGCTTCGGGGGGGCGAACGCCTCGGCGTACTTGTTGGCGATGGCGTAGACCGCGCCGCCCTTCGCGCCCGGCGCGATCGCGATCGCCTTCACGTCGTCCGCGTCGAAGTCGTGGAGCACGGTCGCGCGGCCGGGCGCCGTGAGCTTGTAGAGGAGCGCCTTGCCGTTCGAGCCGGCGTAGACGGCGCCGTCGTCCGCGACCGCGACGCTCACGAGGTGCGGCTCGTCGCTGTCGAAGTACACCTGGGCCTTGCCCGCGGCGTCGACGCGGAACAGCCTGCCCTCGGAGCCGGTCGCGGCGTAGAGCGCCTTCGCCTTCGCGTCGTAGGCGAGCCCCCACACGTCCTCGGTCTGCGGGAGCTCGGCGAAGAGCTTGGCCGGGCCGCCGTTGCCGGCGCCGCGCGGCAAGCGGAAGAGCTTGCCCTCGGGGAACGTGCCGGCGATGACGTCGCCGCCTTCGGCGAGCGCGAGCGCGCTGACCGCCATCTGCCCGGTCGTCGCCGCGAGCGTCACCCGGCCGCCCGAGACGCTGTAGATCTTCCCCTCGTTGCCCGTGCCGAGCAGCACCGTGCCGTCGGGCAGCACCACGGAGCTCCAGACGGACGTCGCGTCCGGCAGCGGCGTCGCGCCGAGCGTCAGCCCGGCGCGCACCATGCCGTTCGAGTCCACGCTGACCCCGGTGAGATCGCCGCCCTTGAGGTCCTCGAGCGACTTGAGCTCGAAGCTGCGCGTGCCGACCGCGTGGGCCGGGAGCGCCACGAGCCCCGCGGCGGCGAGGACGGCCGCGAGGAGGCGGCGCGGCGAGGGGAGGGCGTGAGGGCGGGACGAAAGGGGACGGGCGGGAGAGCGCTCTGTGCTCATGGATTGAAGGAGGAAGGGGTCAGGGCGGAGAGGAAGGAGGGAGGCCGGGGGCCGCGCGGTCAGCGAAGGATAGGCCGGACCGTGACGCTCACGGTGTCTTTCCCGACCATAAACCGCTTGAGGGAGATCGGCACCTGCACCTGCGCGCCGAAGGTCTCGGGCGCGTCGGAGTCGGAGCTCGGGCGCAGCGTGTCCATCGCGCCCGGGGGGAGCCTCGAGGCGACCTTGCCGCGGTACGCCGCGCCGTTCTCCCGGAGCTTGAACGTGGCGACGACGCTCTCCGCGTCGTGGTTCTGGAGCGGCAGCATCGCCACGAGCTCGGCGACGTTGTTGGGGGTCGCCATCGGGCGCTCGACCTCGTACCCGGGCGAGAGCTCGATATCCACCTGGCCGCCGGCGAGCTCGCGCGGGATCGGCACCTCGATGACGCGCGACTCCAGGGGGCCCTGGTGGGGCTGGAGATCCAGGCGGATGCGCGCGGGCGCGCCCGCGTCGATCTCGGGCTCGAGCACCTTGGCGCCGCGCAGGAGGACGACCTCGCGGTCGAACGTGACCTTCACGCGGGTGTCGACGCGCTCGATCGCGACCTCCTCCCACGGGTTGTTGAGGAGCGCCCCCATCGACCGGACGAGCCGGCTGCGGACGAAGTCGTCGGCGGTGAGCGGGGCGCCGTTGCCGGCGCCGAAGTCGACGAGCGAGATCGTGCCGTAGCGCCCGATCTTCAGCTGGCTCACCGCGCGCCAGGTCATGTCCCGCCGCTCGGCCGTGGTCGCCTCGACGGCGTTGCCGAGCGCCATCGACACGAAGGAGGGCGCGAGGAACTGGTCGTGCGCGACCTCCACGTTCCACGTCGGGTGCGGGGCGCCGTTCACGCCGTCGATCTGCACGCGCATCGGGAAGACCGGCGCCTTGGCCGCGCTGTCGACCACGATCGCGGCCTGCCGATCGTTGACCAGCGAGCCGACCGTGCGCACCGCCTCGCCGATCTTGAAGCTGCGGTTCTGGCTCGCGAGGATCCAGTGGACCTGGGCGATCGCGGTGGGGAGGTTCGTGACGCCGCCGTTCATCATCGGGTGGCCGAACGCGACGAGCTTGTCGCCGGACACGCGCGTGACCGTGCCGATGCCCATGGCGGAGATGTCGCCGCGCACGAGCTCGACGCCGATCGCGCCCCCGTCGACGTACTTGGTCGGCGCGCCCGGATCGGGGTTCGCGGACGAGCCGCCGCCGGCCTGCATCGGCTCGAGCCCCATGGGGCCGAGCAGGTCGCTGGCGATGCGCAGCGACGTGCCGCCGAGCCCGCCGAGCATCACCGGCGTCGACGCGCGCGCGAGGCTCGTGGCCTCGGGCGGGGCGAGCGCCGGCGCGACGCGCGCGGCGATCTGGCTGGCGTGGCCGGCGAGATCGTAGGCGTCGACGGGCCCCGCGAAGCCGCGGCCCCCGTGCAGGCGGGCCGGCGCGGCGGCCCGAGGCGGCGCGCCGCCGATGCCGCTCACCGGGGCGGGCAGCGGGCCGCCGACCTTCGGGGCGATCGCCCGCGGGAGCGGCCGCGCGAGCTCGTCGAGCATCGATTTGATCGGGGTGACGCCGGCGATCGCCTCGGCGCCGAAGAGCCAGCCGTACGCGTAGGCGCCGATCATCTTGCCGTTCAGGTAGATCGGGCTGCCGCTCATCCCGGCCACGGTGCGCGCGACCTCGAGGCGCGGGTGCTGGGTCTTGATGAGGATGAGGTCCTGGTTCGGGCGGAAATTGCGGAGGGTGGAGATGACCTCGACGTCGAACTTCTCGGGCGTGGTGCCGGAGAAGACGGTGAGGCCGTATCCCTTCATGCCCGGCTTCACCTCGGCGACCGGCAGCGTGTCGGGCGGCGTGGAGATCGCGTGCGCCGCGCCGAGGCCGACGGCGACGCTGCACGCGGCGCCGGCGAGCAGGCTCATGGGGATGAGGCGCCCCTCGCGCTCGACGAAGGCGCGCGCCGTGCCGGCGATCGCCGACCCGAAGCGGGTCGCGAGCGGGACGGCGCGCGCGGCGAGGAAGGAATCCGGACGAAAACACGGCATGTCGCGCAGGGGCACGGGCCAAGCTTAGCCCGGATTTGCGAGCGCGACAGAGCCGGGGCGCGCGGGGCGCGGGAGGGTCGCCGGGCCGCCCTCTCCACGTTCCCGCGTCGCTGATTTCCAGGGGCGTGGCGCGCCGGTGACGCTAGGCTTCGCCCCGTGAAGGATATCGCGGCGACCGCGACGCTCATCCTGGCGTTCGCCACCTGGGTCACCACCCACGTCGCGCTGGCAGCGCGGCTCGTGCTCCGCAGCGAGCCCCGATGGCGCGGGCTCGTCGCGCTCGTGGTGCCGCCGCTCGCGCCGATGTACGGGTTTCGGCAGGGGTGGCGCCGGATGAGCACCCTGTGGCTGGTGTGGCTCATCGTGTACGTGCTCGCGCTCCTCGTCGCGCGGGCGTGATGAGGGCGGCGTGATCGCGGACGAAATGGCGGGAATGACGGTGAAGCGGCGCCCGGGCGCGCCGCCCGCGCTCGTCGTGGGCACGATGAACTTCGGCGGCCGCACGCCGCCCGAGGAGGCCGAGCGCATCGTGGGCCGCGCGCTCGAGCGCGGGATCGCCGCGTTCGACACGGCCAACCTCTACCAGGACGGCGCGTCCGAGAGGATCCTCGGCCGGGCGCTGCGCGGCCGCCGGGACGAGGCGCAGATCGCCACCAAGGTCGGCCTCCGCCGGGTCCGGGGCAAGGCCGAGGGGCTCGGGCGCGCGCAGGTGATCCGCGCCGTCGAGGAGAGCCTCGGGCGCCTCGGCACCGACCGCGTCGACGTCTGCTACCTCCACGCGCCGGACCCGGAGACGCCCGTCGAGGAGACGCTCGCGGCGATCGACGCGCTGCTGGAGCAGGGGAAGATCCTGCGCTTCGGGGTCAGCAACCACGCCTCATGGCAGATCCTGGAGACCATCGCGCGCCGCGACGCCGAGGGGAAGGCGCGCCCCGCGGTCTCGCAGGTGCTCTACAACGCGCTGATCCGCCAGCTCGACCTCGAGTACGCCGCGTTCGCGCGGCGGTATGCGGTGCCCACCGCGGTGTACAACCCGCTCGCGGGCGGGCTCCTGACCGGGCGGCACGCGGGGCCGGACGCGGCGCAGGCGGGCTCGCGGTTCGAGGGCAACCGGCTCTACCAGCGCCGGTACTGGAGCGCGCGCATGTTCGAGCTCGCCGCCGGCTACGCGGCCGTGGCCGCCGATGAGGGGATGAGCCTGCTCGCGCTGTCGTACGCGTGGCTCGCGGGGCGCGAGGTGGTCGACTCCGTCCTGGTCGGCCCGACGCGGGCCGAGCACCTCGACGCGGCCGCCGACGCGATCGCGCGCTCGCTCTCGCCGGAGGCGGCGCGGCGCATGGACGCGCTCTACCGCGATCACCTGGGCACCGACGCGAGCTACGCGCGATGAGCGACGGCACGACGAGCGATCGCGCCGCGAGCGACGGCGTCACGAGCGGCCGCGCGGACGACCTCCTGCTGCCCGAGGCCAGGGCGCTCGACCTCGCGGGCCCCCTCGCCGACTACGCCGCGCGCGGGTACGCGCGGCTCGGGCGCGTGATGACCGACGCGGGGCTCGCGGCGCTCCGCGCGCGCTCGGACGACCTGATGCTCGGGCGCGTGACGTACCCTGGGCTCTTCTTCCAGCACGACGCCGCGTCCGGACGTTACGAGGACCTGCCCTACGGCAAGGGCTACGAGGGGCCGAGCACGTCGTACCGGAAGCTCGAGAAGCTCGAGAAGGACCCGCTGTTCCTCGCCTGGATCGAGAACCCGCTCTTCGAGCGGATCGCGCGCTCGCTCATCCAGGGGGAGATCTCGATCTACCGGGCCGTGCTCTTCAACAAGGCCGCGTCCGGCGGGACGCCGCTGCCCTGGCACCAGGACGGCGGCAGCTACTGGGGGCTGGATCGCGACCCCGAGCTGCAGATCTGGACGGCGCTCGACGACGCCCCCGCGGACGGCGGCTGCGTGGAGGTGCTGGAAGGCAGCCACCTCGGCGGGCTCGCGACGCCGCTCGGCGGCGTCGTCCCGGGCGCGGTCGTGCGCGCGGCCGACGCCGACGCCCGCAAGATCGCGCTGCCGGCGGCCGCGGGCGAGGCCCTGCTGATCCACAACTACCTCTGGCATTGCTCCGGGGTGAACCGGAGCGGCCGCCCGCGGCGGGCCGTCACCGTCTGTTACATGAGCAGGGCGACCCGCTGCCTCAGGAAGAAAAGAGCGCCCCGCGCGTTCACCCCGGTGTTCTGAGCTCCCCGCGGGACGGCGGCCGCGGCGGCCCCTCCCGACCGGCCGCCGCCCTCCCCCGGCGCGCGCTTCGCCTGACGTTTCCGCTCTTTTTCGATCCAGCGCCGGGCCGGCGCCGCCCGCGCATCCGTAAGGGCAAACCCAGGCAGCCGCGGCAAGTTGCCGCACCCGGCGGCGTCCTGCCGCGCCGTGGGGCTTCAGTTATCCACAGCGGCAATCTGCCGCGGTCACGCGGCACTTTGCCGTCTTGTCGCACCCCGCCAGCAAGCCATAACTGGGCCGCGCGTCGCTCCCGACGCACCACACAACCCTATGGCTCGGTTCCTGTTCCCACGATGGGCCAACAAAGTGGTGCCCCTGGGGCTGCTCTTCGGAGTCCTGCCCCTCGGCGCCGCTGTGATCGGCGGATTCTGGTACTACGGTACCAACAAACACCTCGAGGTCGGGTATCAGCCGGATCAACCGGTTGACTACTCGCACAAGCTGCACGCCGGCGACCTCGGTATCGACTGCCGTTACTGCCACAACACAGTGGAGGTCTCCGGCTTCGCCGCCGTTCCACCGACCGAGACGTGCATGAATTGTCACGCCAAGGTGCGGAGGGACAGCGAAAAGCTCCTTCTCGTGCAGGAGAGCTGGGCGAACGATGAACCCATTCCCTGGGTGCGCGTCCACAACCTGCCCGACTATGCCTATTTCGACCACTCGGCCCATCTGGCTGCAGGGGTCGGCTGCGTGAGCTGTCACGGCCGCATCGACCAGATGCACAAGGTCCGGCAGGTCGCGCCGCTCACGATGGGATGGTGCCTGGACTGCCACCGCAACCCGGGCCCCCACCTCCGCAATCCCGCCGACGTCACCAAGATGGATATGGCGCCCTCGACGGCCGTCATGGCGGGCGCCGGGGTCCCCCCGAACCCGGAACCTTATCAAGATCGCGTGCCAGCGGTCACTACCTCCGGGCGGCAGGTGCAGGCGCCGCTCCACTGCTCGGGGTGCCACCGATGAAACGAACTCCCCTCCCCCTCGCCCAGGACATCTCTGGAAAGACCTACTGGCGCAGCTTGAACGAGCTCGCCGGCTCGCCCGACTTCGTCGATGCGCTCGGGCGCGAGTTCCCTCCGGCCGCGTTCGAGCCGCCGGAGGGCGTCGGGCGGCGCACCTTCCTCAGCCTCATGGGCGCGTCGCTCGCGCTCGGCGGCCTCGTGGGCTGCCGCAGGCCCGTCGAGCAGATCCTGCCGTACTCGCGCGCCCCGGAGGAGGTCATCCCCGGCCAGCCGCTCTTCTTCGCGACCGCGCTGCCGATGATGGGCACCGCCTTCGGCGTCCTCGTCGAGAGCCACGAGGGGCGGCCCACCAAGATCGAGGGCAACCCCAAGCACCCCGAGAGCCTCGGCGCGACCACCATCTACACCCAGGCCGCGGTCCTCGACCTCTACGATCCCGATCGCAGCAAGTCGCCGCGCGAGGGCGCTGCCGAGAAGTCCTGGGACGACGCGGCGGCGTTCCTGCGCGAGCAGGGCGACAAGCTCCGCGGCCGCGGCGGCAAGGGGCTCACGATCCTGACCGAGGCGCACAGGTCGCCCACCCTGGCCGCGCGCCTCGCCGATCTCCGCAAGACGCTGCCCGAGGCGCGCATCGTCCGGTACGAGCCGTTCTCGCGCGACGCCGCGCGCGAGGGCGCGCGGCTCGCGTTCGGCAAGCCGCTCGAGACCACGCTCGACCTGGCGAAGGCGCGCGTCATCGTCGCGCTCGACGCCGACCTGTTCGGCACCGACGGCAGCCCGGTCAAGCAGGCGCGCGGGTTCGCCGCGGGCCGCGCGGTCGACAAGGACGCGAAGGCGATGAACCGCCTCTACGCGGTCGAGAGCACCTTCACGATCACCGGCGCGTCGGCGGATCACCGGCTCCGGATCCAGAGCCGCAAGATCCCCGCCTTCGCCTTCGCGCTCGCCGCCGAGCTCGGCAAGCGCGGGGTCGCGCTCGACGCGGAGCTGCTGAAGGCGATCGAGGGCAAGGCCGGCGGGCTCGACGCCAAGGCGACCCGCTACGCCGCCGCCATCGCCGCCGATCTCGCGGCGAACCGCGGGCAAGGCGCGGTCGTCGCCGGGCGCTCGCTGCCGAAGGAGGTCCACGCCCTCGCGCACCTCATCAACCTCGCCCTCGACAACACCGGCAAGGCCGTGCGGCTCGTCGCGCCGTTCGACGAGTCGCGCGAGGGCCCCGAGGCGATCGTCGAGCTCGCGCGCGCCATCGAGAAGAACGAGGTCGAGACGCTGATCATCCTCGGCGGCAACCCGGCGTTCGACGCGCCCGCGGACGCGCGCTTCGCCGACGCGCTCGCCAAGGTGCCCGTGAGCGTGCACGTCTCGACGCACGTCGACGAGACGAGCGAGCGCTCCCGCTGGCACCTGAACCGCGCCCACCCGCTGGAGTCGTGGAGCGACGTCCGGGCGGAGGACGGGACGGCCAGCATCGTGCAGCCGCTCATCGCGCCGATCTTCGGCGGCAGGACCGACGCCGAGGTCATCGAGCTCCTGCTCGGCGGCTCGCGGACCGCGTACGACCTCGTGCGGGCGACCTGGCTGAACGCCGAGGGCGCGAAGCGCACCGAGCAGGACCTCCGCCGCGCGCTGCACGACGGCCTCTTCGCGGGGACCGAGCTCGCGGGCGAGCAGGTCACCGCCACGACGCAGGCCGCGGTCGACGCGCTGCGGGCGTTCGCGCCCGCAGCGGTCGAGGGCCTGGAGGTGACCTTCCGGCCCGACATGCACGCGTGGGACGGGCGGTTCGCGAACAACGGGTGGCTCCAGGAGCTGCCCCACCCGATGACCAAGCTCACCTGGGGCAGCGGCGCGAACCTCTCGCCGTCCACGGCGGCGCGGCTCGGCGTGAAGGACGGCGACGTCGTCACGCTGTCGGGCGGCGGCGCCCAGGTCCGGATCCCGGTCGTCGTCGCGCCGGGGCAGGCGGACGACTCGGTGGCGATCGGCGTCGGCCAGGGCCGGCGCGCGGCGCTCCGGGTCGGGCGCGGCGTCGGCGTCGACACGACCCCGCTCCGCAAGAGCGACGCCTTCGAGCTCGCCGGCGGCTTCTCGCTGGAGAGGACCGGCGAGAAGGTGGAGCTCGCGCGGACGCAGGAGCACTTCGTCATGGAGGGCCGCCCGCTCGCGCGCGAGGGGACGCTCGCCGAGCTCGAGAACGACCCGGAGTTCGCGAGGAAGCAGGTCCACGTGCCGCCGCTCCTCAGCCTGTTCAAGGAGCCGAACCGCCGGCAGGGGCACGCCTGGGGCATGAGCATCGACCTCAACGCCTGCATCGGGTGCAACGCGTGCGTGGTCGCCTGCCAGGCCGAGAACAACATCCCGGTCGTGGGCGCCGACGGCGTGCGCCAGACGCGCGAGATGCACTGGCTGCGGATCGATCGCTACTTCCAGGGGACGAACCCGGACGAGCCCGAGAGCATCCAGCAGCCGCTCCCCTGCCAGCACTGCGAGAACGCGCCGTGCGAGCAGGTGTGCCCGGTCGCCGCCACGGCCCACAGCCCCGAGGGGCTGAACGACATGGCGTACAACCGGTGCGTCGGCACGAAGTACTGCGCCAACAACTGCCCGTACAAGGTCCGCCGCTTCAACTTCTTCGAATACGGCCAGCCGGACTCGGAGTCGCGGAAGATGCAGTTCAACCCCAACGTCACCGTCCGATCGCGGGGCGTCATGGAGAAGTGCACCTTCTGCGTGCAGCGGATCAACCACGCCAAGATCGAGGCGAAGCGCGAGGGACGGGAGCACGTCAAGGACGGCGAGGTCGTCACCGCGTGCCAGGGCGCCTGCCCGACGCAGGCCATCGTCTTCGGCGACCTCAACGACCAGAACAGCCAGGTGTCCGTGACGTCCGCGAGCCCGCGCGGTTACCGGATGCTTGACGAGATCAACACAAAGCCGCGGGTCACCTACCTCGCCAGGATCCGCAACAAGAACCCGGAGCTCGCCGACGCATGAGCGCCACTGCACCCCTCCAGGTCGATCACCCCCGGATCTCCGACCGCGCTGCCCTCTTGGATGAGGCGCCGCTCGTGCAGGGGAAGGACGACTTCCGCTCCCTCACCGACAAGGTCGCGGGGATCGTGCTCAACAAGCCGCCCTCGGGGTGGCTCATCCTGTTCTGCCTCGCCGTCAGCCTCCTGCTCGTCCTCGGCGGCTCGCTCGTCCACCTCGTCGGGACCGGCATCGGTATCTGGGGGCTGAACACCACGGTCAACTGGGCGTGGGACATCACCGGCTTCGTGTTCTGGGTCGGTATCGGCCACGCCGGCACGCTCATCAGCGCCATCCTCTTCCTCTTCCGCCAGAAGTGGAGGACGAGCATCAACCGCGCGGCGGAGGCGATGACGATCTTCGCCGTCGCGTGCGCCGCCATCTACCCGGTGGCCCACCTGGGCCGGATCTGGTTCGCCCACTGGCTGTTCCCGATCCCGAACCAGATGAGCATCTGGCCGAACTTCAAGAGCCCGCTGCTCTGGGACGTGTTCGCCGTCTCGACGTACGCGACGGTCTCGGCCCTCTTCTGGTTCGTCGGGCTCATCCCCGACCTCGCCACGCTCCGCGACCGGGCCACGACCCGGACGAAGCAGATCGTCTTCGGCATCCTCTGCCTCGGGTGGCGCGGCTCGCACCGGCACTGGCTGCACTACGAGAAGGCCTACCTCATCTTCGCCGGCCTCTCGACGCCGCTCGTGCTCAGCGTGCACACGATCGTGTCGTTCGACTTCGCCGTCTCGATCGTCCCCGGCTGGCACACCACCATCTTCCCGCCGTACTTCGTCGCCGGCGCCATCTTCAGCGGGTTCGCGATGGTCGTCACGCTGATGGTGTTCGCGCGCAAGGCGTTCGGTCTCCAGGGCCTGATCACGATCCGGCACCTCGAGAACATGAACAAGGTCATCGTCGCGACGGGCACCATGGTCGGCTACGCGTACGGCATGGAGCTCTTCATCGCCTGGTACAGCGGCAACGCCTACGAGCGGTTCGCCTTCGCGAACCGCATCCTCGGGCCGTACGCCTGGGCCTATTGGACCATGGTGAGCTGCAACGTCATCTTCCCGCAGCTCTTCTGGTTCAAGAAGGTGCGCACCAGCATCCCCGCGATGTTCATCATCTCGATCCTGGTCAACATCGGGATGTGGTTCGAGCGCTTCGTCATCATCGTGACGAGCCTCCACCGCGACTTCCTCCCGTCCAGCTGGACCTACTTCCGCCCGACCATCTGGGACATGTCGACGTTCTTCGGCTCGTTCGGCCTCTTCTTCACCCTCTTCCTGCTGTTCGTCCGCTACCTCCCGATGGTCGCGATCAGCGAGGTGAAGGGGATCACGCCGGCGGCCGATCCTCACGGCTCGCACAGCAACGACGAGGCTCATCATGCAGCGTGACAGCGACCCTCCGAGCCAGAAGCGCTCCGGGGAGCCTGCCTCGGCCGAGGAGGCAGGAGAGCTCAAGGACTCCGATCGCGAAAGCCACCCCGGCGACGACGAGCCGCAGGGCTTCGTGCCCAAGGACGAGGCGGAGTACGACAAGCCCCACGCGGAGGGGCCGCACGGGAAGGCGGCGCTCGGGATCGAGCGCAAGCTGGAGCACCGGGCCGAGGAGGCGGCGGCCGCCGCCTCGGCGCCCTACGCGCTGATGGGCTACTTCACGACCCCGGCGGACATCTATCACGCGTGCGAGGCGCTCCGGGACGCGGGCTACAGCCGCTTCGACGCGCACACGCCCTTCCCCGTGCACGGGCTGGAGAAGGCGATGGGGCTCAAGCCGACGCCGCTGCCGTGGCTCGTGCTCGGCGGCGGGGCGACGGGGCTCATCAGCGCCATCCTGCTCGCCTGGTACACGCAGCTCCACGACTATCCGCTCATCATCAGCGGCAAGCCGTCGTTCTCGTACCAGGCCTTCATCCCGATCTTCTTCGAGCTCACGGTCCTCTTCGCGGCGCTCACGTGCTTCTTCTCGCTCTTCGCGCTCGGGCGCCTGCCGTCGTTCTTCCACCCCACCATGACGCACCCCTCATTTCCGCGCGCGACCGACGACGCCTTCTTCATCAGCGTCGAGGTGAGCGACCCGAAGTTCGATGCCACGGAGACGCGCAACCTCCTCCAGCGCGTCGGCGCGCAGGGCATCAGGGAGGTCTCCTCGTGAACCGCTGGTGTATTCCCCTCCTCGTCGTCCTCGCGGGCTGTCGCGGACAGGCGAGCAGCGACCCGCCGATCCACCTCTTCGGGGACATGGACTGGCAGCCCAAGTTCCAGCCCGAGGAGGGCACGCGCCTCTTCGCCGACGGGCGGGCGATGCGGCCGCTCGTGCAGGGCACGGTGCACCAGGGCGCGCTCGACGAGAGCGACGCCTACCGCACCGGCAAGGACGGCGAGGCGTTCCTGGCCATGGCGCCCATCACCGTCGACGAGGCGGTGATCCGGCGCGGCCAGGACCGCTTCAACATCTACTGCGCGCCCTGCCACGACCAGAGCGGCAGCGGGCAGGGCATGGTGGTGAAGCGCGGTTACCCGCCGCCCATCGACCTCTCGTCCGACCGGGCGCGCGGCCTGCCCGACGGCGAGATCTTCAACGTCATCACGAACGGCGTGCGGAACATGCCGGCGTATCGGAAGCAGATCCCGGTCAAGGACCGGTGGGCGATCGTGACGTGGGTGCGCGTCCTGCAGCAAAGCCAGCACGGGCGCATCGACGATGTCCCCGAGGCCCAGCGGAGCAACATCGCGAAGGAGAGCGGAACTCCATGAAGTCCCACGGAAGTGCTCTGGCCGAGGACACGAAGGTCCTCGATAAGGCGGTCGCGAAGCGGCTCGTCTCGAGGAGCATGGTGCTCGCCGTCGTCGGCGTGGCGCTCTCGGCGCTGGCGGCGATCGTCGACACGAAGCGGTTCGCGTTCTCGTACCTCACCGGCTTCACCTGGCTCGTGACGATCGGGCTCGGCGCGCTGTTCTTCGTGATCATCCAGCACCTGACGCGCGCGCGCTGGTCCGCGGCCGCGCGTCGCCACATGGAGTGGATGAGCGGCATCCTGCCGGCGTGCGTCGTGCTGTTCCTCCCGATCGCGGTGCTCGCCCACGACGTCTACCACCACTGGATGGGGCCCGAGGCCGCGAACGATCACGTGCTCCACGAGAAGGCGGCGTACCTGAACCCGACCTTCTTCTACATCCGCGCCGCGGTGTTCCTCGCGGCGTGGACGGGCCTCGCGCTCTGGTTCATCAAGACCTCCCGCGCGCAGGACGAGAGCGCCGATTTCCGCCCGACCGCGAAGATGCGGGCCAGCAGCGCCCCGGCCGTCATCGTCTTCGCCCTGACCCTCTCGTTCGCGGCGTTCGACTGGCTGATGAGCCTCGACCCGCACTGGTACTCGACGATCTTCGGCGTCTACGTGTTCGCCGGCGCGGCCACGAGCTCCCTCTCGGCGCTCGCGCTGATCACGATCGCGCTCCACAAGGCGGGGCTCCTGCGCAAGGTGAGCAACGTCGAGCGGCAGCACGACATCGGCAAGCTCCTCTTCGGCTTCGTCATCTTCTGGGCCTACATCGCGTTCTCGCAGTTCTTGCTGATCTGGTACGCCAACATCCCGGAGGAGACGATCTTCTATCGTCACCGCTGGGAGGGCTCGTGGAAGGTCGTGAGCCTGGCCCTCTTGTTCGGCCACTTCGTCGTGCCGTTCCTCGTCCTCCTGTCGCGGCACGCCAAGCGGAGCCCGCTGGTCCTCGGGGCGGCGTCGGTGCTCCTCCTCGTGATGCACTACGTCGACCTCTACTGGCTGGTCATGCCGAACATGGATCACCACGGCGCGCACCTGAGCTGGATCGACCTCGCCGGCTTGCTCGGCCCGCTGGGCGTGGGAGCCTGGATGCTCTCCCTTCAAGCGGCCAAGAGCCCGCTGTATCCTCTGAACGACCCCCACCTTGCCGAAGCGGCTCGGATCGACAACCCGTAAGGAGCCGGCCATGAGCGAAGCGACCGACAACACTGCGACCGAGCACGCGGAGACCGAGCACGAGCACGCCGAGGCGGATCGACCGCCGAACTCGCTCATCTTCGTGATCGTGATCGCCACGCTGCTCTCCCTCGTGGTGACCGTCCTCTTCGTGAACGAGGTCTTCAAGGCGACGATGGAGCGGGAGATCTCGAGCAAGGTGCTCGAGCCGCCGAACAGCGCGCTCCGCGGCCTCCGGGCCATGGAGAAGGAGCGCCTCAGCCACTACCAGTGGGCGAGCGAGAAGGACGGCGTCGTCCGCATCCCGGTCGACCAGGCCGTGGCGCTCACGCTGAAGGCCTACCAGGAGAAGCGCATCGGGCAGCCGCTCCCCGGCGCGAGCGCCGCGCCCGCGCAGGCGGCGCAGCCGGGGCAGCCCGAGGACAGCGCCACGAAGCCCGACGAGGCCGCGGCGCCGAACGCGGAGAACGGCGCGCCGCTCCAGGGACAGGACGCCGCGAAGCCGGGCGACAAGGACGCGGCCAAGCCCTCCGACGCCAAGCCCTCGGACGCCAAGCCCGCCGACGCGCCCAAGCCCGCCGACGCCAAGCCCGCCGACGCGCCCAAGCCCTCCGACGCCAAGCCCGCCCAGCCCGCGCAGCCTGGCGGCGCGGCCCCCAAGCCCGCGCAGCCCGCGCAGCCCGGCGGCGCGGCCCCCAAGCCCGCCAGCCCGGCGCCGTCCGCTCCGGTGCAGTGATGTCTCGCCCGCTGTCCGCCCTGCTCGCCGTGCTCGCGCTCGTGGTGGCCACCGTCACCCCGGCGCGGCGCGCGCGGGCGGCGGACACAACCATTCCGACCGAGCTCGTCGGCATCGACATCGAGGAGCGTCCGGGCGCCCAGCTGCCGCGCGAGCTCCGGCTCCGCGACCAGTCGGGACAAGAGGTCGAGCTCGGCCGGTACGCGGCGGGCGACAAGCCCCTCGTCCTGGTGCTCGGCTACTACGAGTGCCCGATGCTGTGCTCGCTGGTCCTGAACGGCGTCCTCCAGGCGATGAAGGAGAGCGCCTGGAGCGCCGGCACGGAGTACCGCACCCTCGTCGTGAGCTTCGATCCCCGCGACACGCCCGAGGCGGCGCGCAAGAAGCGGGCGAACTACATCGAGGCCTACGGCCGGCCGGTCGCCGGCGACGGCTTCGACTTCCTCGTCGGGGACGAGGCCTCGGTGCGGGCGCTCGCCAGCACCGTCGGCTTCAACTACCGATGGGACGAGACGACCCAGCAGTACGCGCACGCGGCGGGCGCGTTCGTCTTCACGCCGGACGGACGCCTGTCGCGCACGCTGTACGGCATCTCCTTTCCCCAAAAGAACTTCGGCCTCGCGCTGCGCGAAGCGGGCAGCGGGCAGGTCGGGAGCGCCTGGGATCGGGTGCTGTTGTTCTGTTTCCATTACGATCCCAACGCCCGAGGGTACGTCCTGGCGACGCAGCGGCTGATGAAGGCCGCCGGCGTCGTCACGGTCGTGCTGCTCGGGCTCTGGCTCATGCGCTTCTGGCGGACTGAACGCGCCCGCACGAGGGCGCGCGTAAACGAGGCTTCCTAGGATACAAGGTGGCGGAGCCACAACTATGGAGATGAAGAACCCGATCGAACTTGGCTCCTTCTGGCTGCCCCGCGCGGGGTCGACGCTCGCCGAGCACATCGACTCCGGCTGGGCTGCGGCCTACTGGGTCTCCGTCCTCTTCTTCCTGCTCGTCGCCGGGGGGACGGTGCTGTTCGCCATCAAGTACCGGCGGCGCAGCGAGCACGACAAGACGAGCCCCATCGACCACAGCACGACGGTCGAGGTGGTGTGGACGCTGATCCCGCTCGCCATCCTGATCTCGCTCTTCTTCGTGGGCATGCGCGGCTACGTGCACGCCTCCGTGGCGCCGGCCGAGTCGTACGAGATCAACGCCACCGGCGAGATGTACATCTGGACGTTCACCTACCCCGACGGGACGACGACCGTGAACGAGCTCGCCGTGCCGCGGGGGCGCCCGGTGCGGATCATCCTGAGCTCGAAGGACATCCTCCACAGCTTCTACATCCCGGAGTTCCGCGTGAAGCAGGACGTGGTCCCGGGCTCGTACACGTCGGTCTGGTTCGAGGCGACGGACACGCGCGAGACGGTGCTCCTGTGCACCGAGTACTGCGGCTCCGGCCACTCGGACATGCTGGCCACCGTCAAGGTGATGGAGCCGTCGGACTTCGAGAAGTGGCTCGAGGGCAACAACAACAGCGACCTCCCGCCCGAGGAGCTCGGCAAGACGCTCTTCGCCAAGCGGAGCTGCGCGACCTGCCACTCGCTCGACGGGACGCGCCTCCAGGGGCCGTCGCTCAAGGGCCTCTTCGGCCGCGAGGAGGAGCTCGCGGACGGATCGAAGGTCACCGCGGACGAGAACTACTTCCGCGAGAGCGTGTTCAACCCGCAAGGCCAGATCGTGCGCGGCTACCCGCCGGTGATGCCGTCGTTCAAGGGGCTCCTCAAGGACAGAGAAGTTGACGCGCTCATCGCTTACCTCAAGACGGTGAAGTGAGCGCCGGGGAGAAGCAGTCATGTCGCAGACCGTAACAACCCTCGACGTCCATACGGCACCCCACGGCGGCCACGAAACGGATTACATCCGGGCCAAGAGCGGGATCATGTCGTGGCTCACCACGGTCGATCACAAGCGGATCGGCCTGATGTACCTCGTCAGCACCTTCATCGCCTTCAGCATGGGCGGCTTGTTCGCGCTGGTCCTCCGGCTCGAGCTCCTGACGCCGAAGGCGACGATCATGAGCGCGAACGCCTATAACCAGATGTTCACGCTCCACGGCGCGGTGATGACGTTCCTCTTCATCATCCCGAGCATCCCCGGCGCGCTCGGCAACTTCCTCCTGCCGATCATGATCGGCGCGAAGGACGTCGCCTTCCCGAAGCTGAACCTCCTCAGCCTGTACCTCTACTGGATCGGCGCCCTCTTCACGCTCTCGTCGCTCCTCACGGGCGGCATCGACACCGGCTGGACGTTCTACGTGCCGTACTCGAGCACGGTGACCACGACGTCGGTCCTGAGCGTCACGTTCGGCGTCTTCATCCTCGGCTTCTCCAGCGTGCTCACGGGGCTGAACTTCATCGTCACGATGCACAAGCTCCGGGCGCCGGGGATGGGCTGGTACAAGATGCCGCTCATGCTCTGGTCGATCTACGCGACGAGCATCGTCCAGATCCTCGCGACGCCGGTGCTCGGCATCACGCTCCTCCTGCTCATCGCGGAGCGCGCCTTCCACATCGGCATCTTCGACCCGGCGCTCGGCGGCGACCCCGTGCTCTACCAGCACTTCTTCTGGTTCTACAGCCACCCGGCCGTCTACATCATGATCCTGCCGGGCATGGGCATCATCAACGAGCTCATCTCCGTGCACGCGAGGCGCCGGATCTTCGGCTACAAGGCGATCGCCTTCTCCAGCGTCGCCATCGCCCTCGTCGGCTTCCTCGTGTGGGGCCACCACATGTTCACCTCCGGCCAGAGCGAGCTCGCGGCGATCATCTTCTCGTTCCTGACCTTCCTCGTCGCCATCCCCAGCGGGGTCAAGATCTTCAACTGGATCGCGACCCTGTGGCGCGGCTCGATCGCCTACACGGCGCCGATGCTGTACGCGCTCTCGTTCCTCATCCTCTTCTCGATCGGCGGCCTGACCGGCATCTTCCTCGGGATGCTCAGCGTCGACCTGCACCTGCACGACACGTACTTCGTGGTCGCGCACTTCCACTACGTGATGGTCGGCGGCACCGTCATCGCCTACATCGGCGGGCTCCACCACTGGTGGCCCAAGATCACGGGGAAGATGTACTCCGAGCGGCTCGCCTCCATCGCCTGCGTGCTCGTCTTCATCGGCTTCAACGTCACGTTCTTCTCGCAGTTCGTGCTGGGCAGCCGCGGGATGCCGCGCCGCTACTACAACTACCTCGACCAGTTCCAGCCGCTGCACGCCTTCTCCACGGTGGGCTCGTGGATCCTGGGCGCCGGCTTCCTCGTGATGTTCATCTGCTTCATCCAGTCGCTGCGCTCCGGCGCCCGCGCGCCGGCGAACCCCTGGGGCGGGCTCAGCCTCGAGTGGACCACCGCCTCCCCGCCCATCACCGAGAACTTCGTCCGCACCCCGATCGTGACCAAGGGCGCATACGACTTCAACACGGAGAAAGCATGAGCGCGCACGCCGAGGCCGCCGATCGGCCGCACAAGGCAGGGCCGGTCCTGTCCCCCAATTTCCACGTCGCCCATCATTTCGACTCCGCGGACACGCAGTTCGACGCCAGCAGGATGGGCATCTGGCTCTTCCTGGTCACCGAGGTCCTCCTCTTCGGCGGGCTGTTCTGCGCGTTCGCGATCTTCCGGACCTGGTTCTTCGACTCCTTCGTGGAAGCCCACCACCACCTCGACAAGGTGATGGGCGGCATCAACACGGTGGTGCTCATCTGTTCCAGCCTGACGATGGCGCTCGCCGTCCGGTCGGCGCAGAAGAGCGACCAGAAGACCACGACGCGGCTGCTCGTGATCACGCTGCTCTGCGCGGCCGCGTTCCTCGTGATCAAGTACTTCGAGTACCAGCACAAGTTCCACGACGGCCTGCTGCCCGGGAAGTATTTCACCGCCCAGGGCTTCACCACGGCCCACGCGGGGATCTTCTTCGCCATCTACTTCATGATGACGGGCATCCACGGCCTGCACGTCGTCATCGGGATGGGGCTCATCACGTGGATCCTCATCCGCAACACGCGCGGTGAGTTCTCGAGCCGTTACTACTTGCCGGTCGAGGGGGTGGGGCTGTACTGGCACCTCGTCGACCTCATCTGGATCTATCTCTTCCCCCTGCTCTACCTGGTGGGCTGAGGCCTAGAGGACAGCATGTCGACACACGCAGAAGCAGGCGACGCGCACGGACACGGGCACGGCCACGGCCACGGCGCCGACCACGTGCCCCACGTCCTGCCGCTCAAGGTCTACATCGCCACGTGGCTCGCGCTGCTCGTGCTCACGGTCGTGACCGTGGGCGCGAGCTACGTCGACCTCGGCGCGGCCAACCTGGCCATCGCGGTCCTCATCGCGACGGTGAAGGCGAGCGTCGTGGCGCTCATCTTCATGCACCTCAAGTGGGACCACAAATTCCACACCCTGATCTTCGCCTCGTCGCTCATCTTCCTGGCGATCTTCATCGGCTTCACCATGTTCGACACGAACAACCGGGGCCGGGCCGAGGAGATCGAGGCCGAGCGGCCGGCGGACTGGAAGGCGCCGTTCGACGGCAAGCGCGCCGTCGACAACTGGGAAGTGAAGAAGCCGCACAAGGTGGCCCCGCCGCCGAAGCAGGTCCACCAGGGCACCGAGTGACCGGCCGCGAGGCCGCACGCCCCGCGGCCAGGCGCCGGACGTAAGCCGGCGCACAATTATAAGTCCCGGGAATCACAGGGATTTTTCCTGCCGACCCCCGGGTGTGGGCGCGGGTGCACCTCGCGCGTGCTCGCGGCTTTCGTGCGCGGTACAAGGGAGCGGTTGAAAGGCAACGTCGAAAGGTTGCTCCCGGCTGAACGCCGGGCGCCTCGACCGCGCCCCCGAAGCCCTCCCTGTCCGCGCGCGGATGCAATCCTCCTTCCAATCCTGGTCGCTTGACGCCGACCCCACCAAGAGCGGCGCGCCGCCGGCCGCTCGGCGGCGGCTCGCGGTGCTGCTGTCCGGGCCGAAGCCCCCGTCCTGGGACACCGCCGACCGCTGGCTGATCCAGCTCAGGTGGGTCGCGATCGCGGGGATGATCGCGACGACGGTCGCGAGCCGGAAGCTCGTGCCCGACCTCCGGCTCGGACCGCTCGTCCTCGGCATCGCCGCGATCACGGTGGCGAACCTCGCCTGGACCTACCGGGTCCGGCGCGCGCGCCCGCTCGACGGGGGCGAGCCCTCGGCGCGCGAGCCCGCGCAGGAGCTCGCGCGCGCCCAGCTCGTGGGCGACGTGGTCGCGAACGCCTGGATGCTCTGGTTCTCGGGCGGCCTCGAGAACCCGTTCGCCGTCTTCCTCGCCTTCCACATCGCCCTCTCCGGCCTGCTCTGCCCGCGGCGCACGACCGTGCTCGTGGGGCTCCTGACGCTGCTCGCGATCGGCGTGCTCACCGACGCGGAGCCGCTGCCGCTCGACTCCGCGTCGCTCGACGGCGACCGCATCCGGCAGCTCGGCGACCTCGTCTCGCTCACGTCGCTGACCCTGTTCCTCGGCTTCTTCGTCGTCGTGTACGCGCATAGGCTCGAGGAGCTCCGGCAGCAGAGCCAGCGCAACGAGCGGCTGGCGATGCTCGGGCGCATGGTCGGCGGCATGTCGCACGAGCTCAGCACGCCGCTCGCGACCATCCTCCTCGCGAGCAAGGACCTCGTCGACGTGGCGCGCGAGACCGGCTCCGAGGACGCGGCGCGCATGGCCGAGACGGTGGCCGGCGAGGCCCGGCGCGCGAGCGACATCATCAGCCTGATGCGCGGGCAGATCCGGCTCGATCAGCGGCTCGAGCCGCTGGAGCTCACCCGCTTCGTGCGCGAGCTCGCGAAGGCCGAGCTCGCGCGGCTCGGCTACCAGGGCGAGCTCGCGTTCGACACGCCGCGGCCGGTGCAGGCGAACGTGCTCAAGCCGGCGCTGCGCCAGGTGCTCGTCAACCTGCTCGCGAACGCGGCCGAGGCGACCGACGACCGGGCCGAGCAGCGGATCGAGGTGAGCGTCGTCGAGCGCGGCGACGTCTGCGAGATCGCGGTCTCGGACAGCGGTCCGGGGCTGAGCCCCGAGATCGCCGGGCGGCTCGGGGAGCCGTTCCAGACGACGAAGATGTCGCAGGGCGGGATGGGGCTCGGGCTCTACATCAGCTCGATGATGGCCTCGCGCATGAACGCGGTGCTGCGCATGGAGAGCGTCGAGACCGGCGGGGCGAAGGCGACCTTGCGCCTCCGCCTCGACGGGACCCCGGGCCCCATGGACGCGGATCTGCCCCCCGCGCTGAAGCGCGCCGGGGCGGCCTGAGGTGAAGATGACGCGACGGATCGAGACGGCGCTGCTCGTGGACGACGACGACGCGTTCCGCACCACCCTGCAGGGCGCGCTGCGCCGCCGCGGCGTCGTGGCGAGGACCGCGGCGACGATCGACGAGGGGCTCGTGGCGCTCGAGTACGAGCCGGTGGACCTCGTGGTCATCGACTACCGCATGCCGCGCGGCGACGGGCTCAGCGCGCTCGCCAAGTACCGCAAGCTGCAGCCCGACGCGGCGATCGTGATGCTGACCGGGTTCGGGGACATCCCGCTCGCGGTGGCGGCGATGCGCGAGGGCGCGGACACGCTGCTCAGCAAGCCGGTCGACGCGGACAAGCTCCTGCGCGAGGCCGCGGGCCTCCGCGAGCGGCAGCGGCCGCCCCCCTCCTCGGCGTCGGCCCCGACGCCGCCTCCCGGGAGCCTGAAGCTCGACGACCTGGAGCGCGAGGCGATCCGCGCCGCGCTCCGGGAGTCGGGCGGCGTGGTGGCGACCGCGGCGAAGCTGCTCGGGATCGACCGGCGGACGCTGCAGCGGAAGCTGAAGAAGCTCGGGGGCTAGTGTTTGCCGAGCGCGTCGAGCGCGCCGAGGACGTCCTTCACGACGTCCTCCGTCTCCTCGACGCCGACCGAGAGGCGGATGAGCGCGGGGGAGATGCCGATCGCGGCGAGCTGCTCGTCGCTGAGCTCGTGGAAGCTCATGATGCAGGGCTGCTCGATGAGCGTCTCCACGCCGCCGAAGCTCGGGGCGATCGCGGCGATGCGGGTGCCGTCGACGACGCGCGCGGCCGCCTCGCGCCCGCCGCGCACGATGAAGCTCACGACGCCGCCGAAGCCGCGCATCTGCGCGGCCGCGACCTCGTGATCCGGGTGCGACGGGAGCCCGGGGTAGAACACCCGCTCGACGGCGGGGTGCGCCTCGAGCGCGCGCGCCACCGCGAGCCCCGTCGCGTTCTGCCGCTCGACGCGGAGCGCGAGCGTCTTCATCCCGCGGCCGATCAGCGCCGCGGCGTGGGGGTCGATGATGCCGCCGAGGACGCTGCGCATGTCGCGGACGAGCGAGATCAGCGCGCTCGAGCCGGACACCGCGCCGCCGAGGACGTCGTTGTGGCCGGACAGGTACTTGCTGGCGCTGTGGACGACGAGGTCGATGCCGCGCCCGATCGGGTCGGAGTTGTACGGGGTCGCGAACGTCGCGTCGACGATCGTCTTGACGCGCGCCTTCTTGCAGATCTCGGCGAAGCGGGACAGGTCGATGCAGTGCAGGTACGGGTTCGTCGGCGACTCGCTCAGCGCGAAGCGGGTGCGCGGCTTGAACGCCGCCTCGAGCTGGTCGAACGCGCCCGGATCGATCAGCGTGTGCTCGACGCCGAGCCGCGAGAGCACGTTGATCACGAACTGCCGCGTGCGGCGGTACACGTCGCGGAAGAGGATGACGTGGTCGCCCGCCTTGAGCAGGGCGAACGCCGTGGTCGTCACCGCGGCCATGCCGCTCGCGAAGAGCACGGCGTCCTCCGCGCGATCGAGCGCCGCGATGCGCTGCTCGACCTCGCGCACGGTCGGGTTGCCGTAGCGGCCGTACTCCTGGCGCTCCGGGTCCGTGTCGCCCCCGGCGAAGTAGCGCTCGAGATCCGCCGTGTTCGCAAACGTGTACGTCGCCGTCTGCGCGATCGCGGGGGCGAGGGTGTGGGACGGCCGGTCGCGGAGCACACCCGCGTGCACAGCATCGGTCGAGTTCGGCAGTTCGGTCTTCATGGGGGCGCTGAGGTGGGGGGGGGCGCCGGGGTGGGGGCGCCGAGAGGCCGGGATCTTCGGTGCACCGGCCTTCAGAATTGTCGCACTTGACGCGTCGGAAATATAGGGAATACCATCGGTTATGTTGCATCGAGTCGAGCGCCTTGCGGCGGCCATCGACGAACACGCCGAGAACGTCGCCAAATTCAAACGTGGTGAGCTGACCCCCGACCAGTTCCGCCCGCTGCGGCTGGCCATGGGTGTCTACGCGCAGCTCGCGCACGTGAAGCACATGCAGCGCATCAAGATTCCCGGAGGGCAGCTCACGGCTGCGCAGCTGGAAGCCCTCGCGGAAGTCACGGAGCGGTGGGGTCGCGGGCTAGCGCACGTCACGACCCGCCAGGACATCCAGCTCCACTACCTGGAGATCGAGGAGACGATCGACCTGCAGCGCGTGCTCGTGCGCGCGGGGGTGACGACGGTCGGCGCGTGCGCGGACACGCTCCGCAACATCACCGCGTCGCACCTCGCCGGCGTGGTCGAGGACGAGGTGTTCGACGTGACGCCTTACGCGCTCGCCGTCACCCAGCACTTCCTCTTCCACGAGCACAACCGGCGGCTACCGCGGAAGTTCAAGGTGGCCTTCTCGGGGAGCGCGCGCGACCACGCGCAGGTCATGATCAACGACATCGGTCTGTTCGCGAAGATCGGCGACCGCGGGCGCGGCTTCGCGGTCTACGTGGCCGGCTCGCTCGGCTCGACGCCCGAGATCGCGCACCTCTGGAAGGAGTTCATCCCGGAGTCCGATCTGCTGCCGGTGTGCGAGGCCGTGGTGAGCGTGTTCCACCGGGACGGAGAGCGGAAGAACCGGAAGAAGGCGCGCCTCAAGTTCCTGCTGCGCAAGATCGGCGAGGCCGAGTTCCTGCGCAGGCTCGACGAGGAGTTCGATCGCATCAAGGCGGAGCGCGGCGACGCGCTCGCGGCCGAGCTGGCGGAGAACGTGGCCGGGTACCGGGAGAACGATCCGCCCCCGCTCACGCCGCTGCGGGAGACGCTCGGTGACGGCGCGTTCGCGCGCTGGAAGCGGACCAACACGATCGCGCAGAAGCAGCCCGGCTACCGGGTGGCGACGGTCAAGCTGCCGCTCGGCGACATCACGAGCGAGCAGCTGAAGCGCCTGGCCGATCTGTCGCGGCGCTACGGCAACGGTGAGGTGCGGGCGACGAACACCCAGAACTTCGTGCTGCGCTGGGTGCCGGAGGGGCAGCTGCTCAACCTGCACCGCGAGCTCTCGCAGATCGGCCTCGCCGAGGCGGACGCGGGGCATGTCACCGACGTGGTGACCTGCCCGGGCGGCGACTACTGCACGCTCGCGATCACGAAGAGCATGGAGGTCGGGTCGCGCATCCGGGAGCACCTGGTGCCGAACGGCAGCCGCCAGGAGGCCGACGACTTCGTGAGCGCCCTCGGCGAGTTCGACATCAAGATCTCGGGGTGCCCGAACTCGTGCGGGCAGCACCACGTCGCCGACATCGGGATGACGGGGCTGATGGTGAAGGGCAAGGACGGGGTCGAGCGCCCGCACTACTCGCTCCGGGTGGGCGGCGGCTGCGGCCCGAACGCGCGCATCGGCGAGCGCCTCGACGGCCGCATCCCCGAGGAGGAGACGCCCAAGGTGATCGCCGCGATCGCGCGCTTCTACATGGCGGGCCGCGCCGAGGGCGAGAGCTTCCGCGACTTCGTGACGCGCAAGGGCGTGCAGGAGATCACGCGCGCGGGCTTTGCGGCCGCCGAAGGCGCGGCGATCTAGAGCGGCTCTGATCGGGGACGGAGAGGCCGTGCGCGGTCTCTCGTCCCCGGCGTTCGTTCTCCGCTCCCGCGTTCCCTCTTCCGTCTCCCGTCTCCCGTCTTCCGTCATCGCTCTTCGTGCGCGTGCGCGTGCGCGTGCGCGTACGCGTTGATTCCGGGGGATCGCGCACGCGCACGAGAGACGCGCACGGGAGACGGGAGAGGGGGGACGGGAGACGGGAGACGGGAGACGGAAGAGGGGGGACGGGAGACGGGAGACGGGGGACGTGAGCTGGGCCCGTCTCCTGCGCGGGCGCTCCCCGCTCAACGGCGACGCGGGATGAGCGGCGGATCCCCCGCGAACGGGTTCATCGCCAGCGCCGCCAGCACGCCCGCGGCGCCCGCCTTGACCTTCTCCATCCCCGGAGCGACCGGCGCGAGCTCCTCGCGCTCCTCGATGAGCTCGGCGGGAATGTCGAGCAGGAACCTGCTCGGCGTCCTCGGCACCATCTTGCCGCGCGAGCCGCGGTGCTTCGCCCGCGTGAGGTAGAGCCGATCACGGGCCCGCGTGACCGCGACGTAGAAGAGCCGCCGCTCCTCCTCGATGCTGTGCCCGCCCGTGTCGCCCCCCTCGGCGCCGCTCGGCGCGGCGTCCGTGGCGCGCTCGTCGAGGCTGCGCTGGTGGGGCATCAGCCCCTCCTCCAGGCCGATCACGAAGACGTACGGGAACTCGAGGCCCTTCGCGCCGTGCATCGTGGTGAGCGTCACGCGGTCGGTGGCCTCCTCTTCCTCGGAGTCCTGCCGGAGCGCGAGCAGCCGCAGGAACTCGGCGAAGCTCGCGCGGTCCCCCTTCCCCTTCTCGTCGCGGCGCGCGAAGACGTTGAGCAGCCCCTCGAGGTTGCCCCAGCGGCGCGCGGCGGCGTTGTTCGTGGAGGAGCCGGTCATGATGTCCTCCTTGAAGCCGGCGTCGGCGAGCAGCGCGCGCGCGACCTCCGCGGAGGGCTCGCCGCGATCGAGCCGCCCGCGCGCGGCCTCGATGATCCGGAGCAGCTGGCGGCACCCCTCGATCGCGGCGGCGCTCAGCTCATGGACCGCGTGCGGACGCGACACCGCCGTCCAGAGCGAGGTGTCGTGCGCCGTCGCGTACGCGCCGAGCTTGGCGACCGCGGCGTCGCCGACGCCGCGCGCCGGGTAGTTCAGGATGCGCCGCAGCGACATCTCGTCCTGCGGGTTCAGCGCGACGCGCAGGTAGGCGATGAGGTCCTTGACCTCCTTGCGCTCGAAGAACTGCTGGCCGCCGATCATCCGGATCGGGATCTGCCGCTCCTTGAGGGCCGACTCGATCGCGGCCGCCTGGAGGTTCGACCGGTAGAGCACGGCGATGTCCTTCGGCCGCGCGGCCTCGCGCTCCAGGAGGCGCTGCGCCTCCGTGGCCACGAAGCTCGCCTCGACGTCGGGGTCGACGCAGATGATGGACCGCACCTTGTCGCCGTCCAGGCGGGTGGCGATGAGCGACTTCTTGTGCCGCCGGGCGCCGGACTTCGCGAGCACCGCGTTGGCGACGTCGAGGATCGGCTTGCGCGAGCGGTAGTTGTGCTCGAGCTTGACGACCTTCGCGCCGGAGAAATGCTCCTCGAAATCGAGGATGTTGCGCACGTCGGCGCCGCGCCAGGCGTAGATCGACTGGTCGTCGTCGCCGACGACGACCACGTTGCGGTGCTCGCCGCAGAGCAGGCGCAGGAGCTCGAGCTGGGCGCGGTTCGTGTCCTGGTACTCGTCGACGATCACGAAGCGGTAGCGCATCCGCCAGCGCTCGAGGACGTCGGCCCGCGTCTGCCAGAGGCGGACCACCTCGCAGATGAGGTCGTCGAAGTCGAAGGCCTGGAACGAGCGCAGCGCCGCGTTGTAGCGCGGGTACACGAGCATCGAGATCTCGTCGTAGTCGTCGATGCCCTTGCCCTGCCGCTGCGCCTCGGCCCACGCCTCGGGCTCGAGGAACGCGTTCTTGGCGTTCGAGATGCGCGAGAGGATCGCGCCGACGTCGTAGCTCTTGCCGGCGCGGAGCTCGCGGAGGATCTCGCGGATGACCCCCAGCGCGTCGGACTGATCGAAGATGGCGAACGAGCCGCCGCGCAGGCCGAGGGCGCGGGTCTCGGCGCCGAGCACGTCGAGGCCGAAGCGGTGGAAGGTGCAGACCTTGAGCTCGCGCGCGACCTTGGCGCCGACGAGCTTGCCGACGCGCTCGTGCATCTCGGCGGCGGCCTTGTTGGTGAAGGTCATCGCCAGGATGGAGCGCGCCGAGATGCCGCGATCGAGCAGGCGCGCGATCCGCGTGGTCACCACGCGCGTCTTGCCGGATCCGGCGCCGGCGAGCACCAGCATTGGCCCGAGCTCGTGCTCGACGGCCGCACGTTGAGACGGGTTCAATAAGTCCGACACCGTGCGGTGCCCTAGCCCGGCGTGGGCCGGAGCGGGAGCTTGATTTTACCGGACGGCGGGGCGGGCGCGGGATCACCGCTGGAACGGCTCAAAGTCCCGGCGGCGTAGCGAACTGCCCCGGGAACGGGTTCGCCTCCCGGCGGCGCCGGACGTCGTCGAGCGTCCAGGGCGCCGTGCCGCGCTCGTGGAAGAGGGCCACGCCGATCACGCCCACGTTCCTCGTGTCGCCGTGCTTCTGGTTCGCGTAGGAGCCGCGGACCGAGCCGAACCGGAACGCCGCGACCGTGTCCATGCTCTGGCGGAAACCGTCGATCTCGAGCTCGCCGTGGGGCTCGACCAGGTAACCGCGCTTGTCGAACGCCGCGGGCTGGCCGTCCATGACGTCGAGGCCGTCGACGGAGACGACGCACTCGATCCGGTTCGGCGTGAGGTTGCGCAGCACGACGCTGTAGCGCTGGCCGGCCTCGCCGACGACGTGGCTCGTCTCGCCGGCGATGAAGCCGCTCAGGAAGCCGCCGCCGTCGCCGCGCAGCCCGATCGCGACGGCGCCGCCGGCGAGCGTGAAGGCCTGCGGCGACGTGCGGCGGAAGCCGGACGCGCTCGCCATGGCGCGGGCCCCCTCGGCGTCGTTGTAGAACAGGCTCGCGACCGCGAACGGCCGCTCGACGTCGGCGCGGACGAACGGCGCGGTCGAGATGCGGGACACGCGCGTCTCGCCCCACTCGGTGCCGAGGCCGGGGCGCTCGATCGGCTCCGGCGCGACCTGGCTGCTCGGCGCCCGGCGCGCCGCCCCCTCGGCGCGGCCTCCGCCGTGCGCGGCCGAGGGCGCCTCGAAGTCGGCCGAGGGCGCCGCGGGCGCGTGCGGCGATGCGGAGAGCGGCGGCGGGGCGGGCGCGCCCGGTTCGGAGGCGGCGCCATCCCAGGCGCCGGCGTTGCCCGAGGCGACGAACCCAGGAGAAGGATCGGCGGCCCTCGACGTCGCGGCGTCCGCCGGCCGGGCCGCGGTGCCGCCGCCGCACGAGGCAGCGCCCGCGAGGAGCGATATCGCCAAACAAGCCAGCCCGATTCGTCGCGTCCGGTTCATGGTCCCTCCACGCCGCATTGCGGTGTCGACCGGAGAACGGGCTCGACGAGGCTACCTTACAGCCGAGCGCGCCTCTGCCGCGGCGGGCGCGGACGGCGGCGCGGGGAGCTCGCCCGCCGCGAGCCAGCGCTCCGCGAGCGTGAGCCCGAGCGCGGCGGACGCGACGGCGAGCGCGCACACGCCGAGGGCGGCAGCGCGCGACGCGGCGCGGGCGGCGCGCGGCGCCGGGCATGCGCGCCGCCGCGAGCGCGACGGCGGGCGGCGCGCGAGGGGCGCGGCGGCGGCGCGGCCGCCGCCCTGCGGGGCGAGCGGCGGGAGGCGCTGCGCGGCGGCGGGCGCGCCGGCGCGCGCCGTGGGGACGTCGAAGGCGGTCGGGGTGAGCTCCGCCGTGCTGGCCGACTGCGCCGCGCCGTGCGGCGCTCCGTCGCGCAGTCGGCGCACGGCGGCGTCCATGTCGGCGGCCGTCTGGAAGCGGTGCTCGGGCGCCTTCGCGATGGCGCGCAGGATCAACCGATCGAGGGCGGGCGGGATCGGCTGCGGCGCGAGGCGCGACGGCGGGGGCGGCTCCCGCTCGCAGTGGGCGAAGCGGAGCGCGTCGCGGCGGCCGTGCAGTTCGTCGAACGGGCCTCGGCCGGCGACGAGCTCGTAGAGGACGAGGCCCATCGCATAGATGTCGGCGCGCGGATCGATCGGCAGGGAGGCGCACTGCTCGGGCGCCATCGTCCTCGGCGTGCCGATGATCGCGTCCGGGGCGGTCAGCGAGGCGCCGGCGTGGAGGAGCTTGGCGATGCCGAAGTCGAGGACCTTGAGCGTGCCGTCGTCGCACAAGAACAGGTTCTCGAGCTTGAGGTCGCGGTGGACGATGCCGGCGGCGTGCGCGAGCGACAGCGCCGAGAGGGCCTGCTGGACGAGGCCGAGCGCGGTCGGGACCGCGACCACGCCGAGGCGCGCGAGCTCGGTCCTGAGGTCGCGCCCTTCGAGCAGCTCCATGGCGAAGTAGGGGCGGCCGCCCTCGGTGGTGCCGAGATCGAACACCTCGGGCAGGCTCCGGTGGCGCAGGCGGGCGATCGCGCGCGCCTCGGCGCGCATGCGCGCCGAGAGGTCGCTGCGGCCGGCGTGGCTGCGGTGCAGCAGCTTCACCGCGAACCGGCGGCCGAGCTCGCGGTGCTCGACCTCGTACACCTCGCCCATGCCGCCCTGGCCGAGCAGGCGCACCACGTCGTACGGCGTGCCGGGGATCGGCTCGCCCTCGACGAGCGCGCGGAGCGGCCACGCGTCTTCGGACGGCTCGACCTCGCCCAGCGCGCGCAGCAGCCGCGCGCCTTCGGACGGCTCGACCTCGGCGAGCGCGCGCAGCGGCCGCGCACCTTCGGACGGCTCGATCGCGCCCGGCGCGCGCAGCGGCCGCGCGCGAGGAGCCTGCGGCGCGCGCAAAGCGCCGGGCGCGTACAGGAGCGTGCGCCCCTCGGCGGTCGCGCCGGTCATCGCGCGCCTCCGTCCGCGAGCTGCGCCCACGCGCCGCGCGCGCCGCGCGCGCCGCCAGATGGCGCGGCCTGCCCCGCGCCGTCGGGCTCGGCCGTCTCCCGGCCGCCGTCTTCTCCCTGCGCCTCCGCGAGCGCGGCGGCCATCGCGTCCGCCGTCTGCCAGCGGAGCCCCGGGTCCTTCTCGAGGGCGCGCGCGACCGCGTGGTCGAGCGCCGGAGGGACCCAGAGGAGCGAGCGCAGCCGCGGCGCCGGCGTGCTCAGGTGCGCCCGCATCACCGCCATCGAGTCGACCACCGGAAACGGCCCTCGCCCGGTGATCGCCTCGAACAGGAGGAGCCCCACCGCGTACACGTCGGTGCGCGCGTCGACCTCCTCGCCCCGGATCTGCTCGGGCGACAGGTAGCGCGGCGTGCCGAGGACGTTCGATCCCGTCGGCGGCCCGAGCCCTTCGCGGGTCACCTTCGCGATGCCGAAGTCGATCAGCACGGCGTGCTCGGCCTCGGGCGCGGAGGGCCCGCTCTCCAGATCGGCCGGGCCCTGCTCGGCGCCGCTCGCCTGCGCGAGGAAGACGTTCGCCGGCTTGATGTCGCGGTGGATGATGCCGGCGCGGTGCGCCGCGGCGAGCCCGCCGAGCACCTGGATGGCGATGCGCACGGCGGCGGGGGTCGCGAGCGGCCCGCGCGCGTCGAGCCGCTCGCGCAGCGTCTCGCCGAAGAGGCGCGGCATGACGAGGAAGGGACGGCCGTCGCTCGTCACGCCGACCTCCTCGACCTTCACGACGTTCGGGTGGCTCAGCGTCGAGAGCGCGCGCCCCTCCTGGACGAGGCGCGCGCCGACCTCGCTCGCCCCCTCGTGCATGGCGCGGAGCAGCTTGAGCGCGCGCAGCTGACCGCGGCGCCCCGTCGCCTCGAAGACCTCGGAGCACGAGCCTGCGCCGATCCTCCGGAGCAGGCGGTACGAAGTCCCCGGGAGCGGCTGTCCTTCTCGCTTTTGCACCATGTCCGTCGACCTCCCTTGCGGGGGCGCGCGGCGGAGCGCCGGCGCCTTCGTTCGGGAAGGGAATCGTCGCTCTCGCGGCGGGAGTTGCGCGGACAAACCGCTCAACTCACCAAAAAACACGCAATCAACGGATGTGCAGTGGGCGCGGCGCGCCGTTCAGGGCTGTACAGGGGCGCGGGGCGCGCTCAGTGATAGAGGAACCACCGGACGCCCGGCTTGATCTCCATATGGTAATGGTCGGCGTGCGGCGCGTTGTAATTGGGCGTCAGCACGTATGTAAAAATTCCGAGATCCGCCGCCTCGCACACGATCGACCGGAGCTCGCGGGCCTCGGGGAGCTCGGGCTGGGGCGCCCCCTCGCCGCAGGTCTTGTCCCCGATGCGGCCGTGGAAATGGCGCGCGACGCTGATCCAGGTGCCGTCGCGCTTCTTGAGCGCGCCGACGTCGATGGCCAGGCCGGCCGGGTGACGCGTGCCGGGCGGAGCCCACGCGCCGCGGGGCTTCTGGCCGGCGTCGCCGCGCAGCGCCACGTCGCCGCGGGGCTTCTGGCCGGCGTCGCCGCGCAGCGCCACGTCGCCGCGGGGCTTCTGGCCGGCGTCGCTGCGCAGCGCCACGTCGCCGCGGCGCTTGGTCGCGGACGCCGTGGCCCGGGACGCCGCGGGCTTGCGGCGCGCGGAGCGTCGCGTTCCTGCCTTGCCGGCCGCCTTGGCCGGCGCGCTGCGCGCCGCGGTCGCGCTCGACGCGGTGTTTCGAGGGGCCTCCGCCGTGCCCTTGTCCTTCGCGCCGCCCTCCGCCGTGCCCTTGTCCTTCGCGCCGCCCTCCGCCGTGCCCTTGTCCTTCGCGCCGCCCTCCGCCGCGCCCTTGTCCTTCGCGCCGCCCTCCGCCGCGCCCTTCTCCTTCACGCGTCGCGGGCGCTCCTCGGGCGCCTTCGACGTCCCATCGAGCGCGCCCTTCTTGCCCAGCTCGACCGGCGGCGCGGGCCTCGTCGATTCCTTGCGAACGTCGCTGTCCGCGTCCTTCGCCTCGACGGCCCCGTGCGCGTGCTCCCCCTCGTCGCCTCCCCGCTCGCGGCCCGGCATCGGCACGTTGGGCCGATACATCGTGTAATGGACGACCTCGTCGATATCGTGCCGCATGAGCACGGCCGCGAAATCGTCGAGCGCGAGCGCGAGGCGCGCGTCCAGGATCTCGAACATGCTCGTCACGCGCTGCTCGGGCGGGAGCACGGAATGGTAGTACACGCCGTTCAGCCGGCCCGTGAGCCGGATCGGCGCGCGCACCCCGGGCGCGTGATCCACCCTGAGGTACAGGATCTTCCGGCGATCCAGCTCGGCCAGCGCCTCGTCGTCCGTCATGTTGGCGTAGCGGTACGCCGGGGAGGCCTCGGCGACGCTCGCCTCCGGCGTCACGAGGAACGGCGACGCGGCCAGCGCGGGCGCCGGATCGAGCGTCGCGACGGACGCGAGCAGCGCGCCCACCAGCGGCTTCAGCAGACAGCGAAGACGGGAAAACGCCACAGCGGCCGCACTCTAACGTGACCGGGCAGGAAGGCGAAAAAACGGCGACGGCTGGACCGGTGAGCAGCAGCGCGATCGCGACGCCGCCGCGCTGACCGTCGCGCGGCGCCGTGCTCGCGGTTACGCTGGGCGCGCGGCGCCGCGACGCCCCGAACGGCGCGATCCCCGCGCGCATCCCCTCCTCGACGAACACGCCTTTGCAACCACCGACGCCCTTCGAACCGAGCCGCGACGCGCACCCCCGAGCCGGCGCCGAGACGCCCGGCGCGCCGGCCGACGCGGGCGCGCTCCACGGCGAGCGCCCGCGGCCGCCCGAGCCGACCGCCGCGCGCGCGCTCCTCGCCGCGGCCATCACGACCGCCGCCGTGACGGCGGCGTCCTACGCGGCGCCGAAGAGCTACGCCGGCACGATCGTGGGCCTCGCGTTCCTCGCGGCGACGTACTGGCTCGTGCTGCGGTACGACGAGGCGACGATCCGCGCCCACGGCCTGTCCCTCGGGGGCGTCCTCGAGCCCGCGCCGCTCTCGGCAGAGCGGCTCGCAGGCGCCGCGCTCCGCGCCGTCGCCTGGGCCGCCCTGGTCGCCGCGATCATGTTCCCGCCGTTCTGGCTCGGCTACCGGCTGTACTGGGGCGTGACCGCGCCGTTCGTGCTGCGCCCGCCGTCCGCCGACGAGATCGCCGCGCAGCTCCTCGTGGTCGCGCTGCCCGAGGAGGCGTTCTTCCGTGGCTACCTCCAGAGCGCCCTCGACCGCGTCTTCCCGCCGCGCGTCCGCGTCCTCGGCGCGCCGCTCGGCCCGGCGTGGCTCATCTCCTCGGCGATCTTCGCGATCGGCCACGTGCTCACGATCCTGCACCCCGCGCGGCTCGCCGTCTTCTTCCCCGCGCTCGTCTTCGGGTGGCTGCGGGCCCGCACCGGCGGCATCGGGGCGCCGCTCCTGTTCCACGCGGCGTGCAACCTCTTCTCGCTCACCCTCGCGAACGGCTACGTTCACGCGCCGTGAGCACCTCGTTCGACGACACGGCGCCGGGCTCCCCGCGCGGCGCCGGCCCGGCGGGGCAGGACGGCGCCGCGCAGCGGGACCGCCGCGCCGCGCGCCGTCGCGCGGCGCTGTTCGACATGGATCGCACGCTGCTGCGCAAGGAGACCGCGAGCCTCTACGTGAAGTACCAGCGCCAGATCGGCGAGGCGACCGCGCGCGATCTCCTGCGGACGCTGTACTGGGTCGGGCAATACACGCTCGGCGTGCTCGACGCCGAGAAGGTCGCCGAGCGCGCGCTGCTCGCGCTCCGGGGCGTGCCCGAGACCGTCCTCGCGGCCCGCTGCGACGACTGGTTCCGGCTCCACGTCGAGCCGCACATCGCCGACGCGGGGCGCGAGGCCGTGCGGCGGCACAAGGCGGCCGGAGACCTGTGCGCCATCGTGACCGGCGCGTGGCCCTACACCTCGCGCCCGCTGGCCAGGCGGCTCGGGATCGAGCACCTCGTCGCGAGCGAGCTCGAGATCGACGAGCGCGGGCACTTCACGGGCCGCGCCGCGCCCCCGCTCTGCCTCGGGGAGGGCAAGGTCGCGCGCGCGCGGGCGCTGGCCGAGGCGCAGGGCTTCCGGCTGGAGGACGCGACGTTCTACACGGACAGCATCAGCGATCTGCCGCTCCTGGAGCTCGTGGCGGAGCCGGTCGCCGTGAACCCCGATCCCCGGCTGCGCCGGGTCGCCGAGCGGCGGGGGTACCGGATCGAGCGCTGGTGAGCGCGCCGGCCGCGGCGCGCGGTCGCCTCACGCAGGCGGCGGTCGAGAGCCCGGCGGCGGCCGCGAGGTGGGCGAGCCGAACGAGGGCGGCGGCCGCGACGAGAGCGGCCCCATCGGGAGGCTCGCGCCGGAGAGGCTCGAGCGGGTGTTGACCGCCCACAGGACGATCGCGGCGACGACCGGACCGATGAAGATGCCTGCCGCGCCGAACAGCTCGAGCCCGCCGAAGATGGCGAGCAGGGCGATGAGCGGGTGCATCCCTCCGTGCGAGCTCTGGACCCACGGTCTGATCACGTTGTCCGAGAGCCCGACGAGGACCGCCGCGGCGCACATGCCGATGCCGGCGCCGATGCGCCCGATGACGAACAGGTAGATCGCCGCCCCCAGCGTCACCGGCGTGGTGCCGATCATGGGGACGAGCGAGAGCAGCGTGGCGAGGAGGCCGAGGAGGAACGCGCCCGGCACCTTGCAGACGAAGAGCGCGACGGTCGTGAGCGTCCCCTGGACGGCCGCCGTCGCGAGCAGGCCGAGGACGGCGCCGTGCACCGTGTCCTGGATCGACGCGAAGAGGACGTCGGTCTCCTCGTTCCTGAACGGCGACTGCTTGAGCAGCCAGCGCAGCAAGAGGCCGCCGTCGCGGAGCAGGTAGTAGAGCGCCACGATGAACAGGAAGGCGTCGACGATCGTCTGCGGCACCGCGGCGACCATGCCGCCCGCGAAGCCGGCCATCGAGCTGCCCACCCGCTGGAACAGGTTGCTCACGTACGTGCGGACGTCGTCGCCGGACAGGCCGGCCCTGTTCATGAGCCCCGTCAGGCGCCCGTCGTTCAGGAGGCCCTGGACGCGCTCGATGGTGCTGGACCAGTCCCGCGCGAAGAAGCGGCTGATCGAGGCGGAGGCCTCGATGATGATCACGGCGAGCGGGATGCACACGAGGATCACCACGCCGACGGTGGAGATCGCGGGGGCGAACTGGCGGAAGCGGCCGAGTCGCGGCGAGAGGCGGCGCTGGAGCGGGGAGACGAGGAGCGCGACCAGGCCGCCGAGCAGGACGGGGACGAGCAGCCCCTTTACCATCCAGAAGAACAGCGCGACGAGCCCCGCCCGGAGGGCGAACGACAGCCATCGATCCGACTGGGTATCTTGGTTCATCGCCGGGTGCGCTTGCTCGTTGTGCCGCGTTCAGCGGCCTCCGGGGCCAAGGTAGGGTGGGCCTCCGGCAACCACCAGCGATTTCCGCGTTCCGCGAGCGCAGCGCGGCGGTTCCGCGATACAGTCAAGCTCGGCCGGCGACCGCGGAGGCGACGGCGCCTTCACCGCCGCGTCAGCTGGAGGAAGCAAGATGAGCACGAGCGGTGGCGGGGTTCCGCCCGGGGGCGGAAGCTGGGGGAACGGCGGCGGGGGCTGGGGGAATGGAGGAGGCTGGGGGTCGAGCCCGCCTGGCGGCCAGGGGGTGGCGCCGGGCGGCGGTGCGCCGGCGGGAGGGGGATACCCGCCGCCGGGTGGGGGATATCCGCCGCCGGGTGGGGGATACCCGCCTGCGGGCGGGGGAGTTTCGCCGCCGGGCGGAGGATATCCTCCGCCGGGCGGGGGATACCCGCCGCCGGGCGGGGGATACCCGCCGCCGGGCGCAGGATGGGGTGCGCCGCCCGGAGGAGGACAGGGCGGGCCGCCCGGAGGCGGCTGGGGGCCGCCGCCCGCGTACGGCGGCGGGCAGCCCCAGCCGGGAGCGATGCAGCTCTACTCCGACAAGGATCAGGCGACTGCCTTCCTGCTCGCGGCGTTTCTCGGGATCTTCGGCGCCGACCGCCTCTACCTCGGCCAGACCGGGCTCGGCCTCCTGAAGCTGTTCACGTGCGGCGGCTTCGGCTTCTGGACCCTCATCGATCTGATCCTGATCGGCACCGGATCGATGCGAGATGCCCAGGGCCTCGTGCTCAAGCGCGACGCGCCCGTCGGTTACCCGACCAAGAGCCAGTCCACGGTCTTCTTGCTCTCGTATTTCCTGGGGAGCCTGGGCGCCGATCGCTTCTATCTGGGACAGACCGGGCTCGGCATCGCCAAGCTCTTGACGTGCGGCGGACTCGGCATCTGGTCGCTGATCGACATGCTGCTGATCGGAATGGGGCGGTTCCGCGACGCCGAGGGCAACTCGCTGAAGTTCGACCGCTGAGGCGACTGCACCTGAGCGGATGAGAATAGCCCGCCGCTGAAGCTGGCGGACTCTCCCCGTCTCCCGTCTCCCGTCTCCCGTCTCCCGTCTCGTCGTCTCCCGTCTCCATCTCCCGTCTCCGTGCTCGTCTTCGTGCGCGTGCGCGTGCGCGTCTGAAGATCCCGCACATCTTGATCCTTTTCGTCCGCGCCAAGCGTCCGAAAGGAGATGAGAAATTCGGGTTTGTCAGCGGCGGCACAGTCGATCGCCGATGAGTTCCAGGCGGTACAGCTGGGCGATGCTCGCCTTCACGAGCGTGTCCGCCGGATCGTGACGCGGCTCAGCGAGTCCCCTGGGGATAGTCTTCCCGACGCGATGAAGACGGACGCGGAGCTGGAGGGGCTCTACCGCCTCCTCGGCAACAAACGCGTCGCGTATGGTGCGCTCGTGAGAGCGCACGCGGAGCAGACCGTCGAACGCATGGCCGGGCATAGGACGGTCCGTGCGGTGCACGACACGACCGAGTTCGAGTTCGACGGCGAGGTCGAGCGCAAGGGGCTCGGCCCGCTGCGTGGCCGCAGCGAAGCGCGCGGCTTCTTTGCGCACGCGACGCTGGCGGTGGCCGAGGATGCGGTCAACCTGCCGCTCGGTCTGATCGGGCTGGAATGCTGGGCACGCACGAGCTCGCCGCGGTCCGGGCAGCGCAAGAAAAAGCTGAACGGCGGCGACTACGCGCGCATCGACGACAAGGAATCCACCCGCTGGGCGCGGCAAGTGGAGGAGGTCGAGCGAACGGTCGAGGGTCGCTGCTCGCTGGTGCACGTGATGGATCGCGAGGCGGATGCCTACCCGCTCTTGAGCGCGATGAGCCAACAAGGCCGGCGCTTCGTCGTACGCGTTGCGCGTGACCGGCTGGTGTGGGAGCTGGATGACCAGGACGAGCCGCTCGAGGACATCGGCCTGATGCCACTGAGCGAGGCGCTGGGCGAGCTGCCCATCAAGCTGGAGCGCGAGGTCGCGCTCTCCAAACGCCGCGCCAGCTCTGCGCCACGGCAGGGGCGCGCGCATCCCGACCGCCACGCTCGGCCGGCGACGTTGGGCATCAGCGCCACGCGCTTGGCGCTGCGGCGCCCGCCGTACCTGTCCGAGCAGATGCCCCACGAGCTCGGGGTAAACCTCGTGGTCGTGCGGGAGCTCGATGCGCCTGCCGGACAGGAGCCGGTAGCTTGGGTGCTGGCCACCAACGAGCCGATCCAGACCAAGGAGCAGATCGCAGCGGTGGTCGACCACTACCGCGCCCGATGGCTCATCGAGGAGTTTTTCAAGGCCCTGAAGACCGGCTGCTCCTTCGAAACGCGCCAGCTCGAGAGCTTTGAGAGTCTGACGAACGCGCTGGCCCTCTTCGTCCCGATCGCCTGGCAGATGTTGCAGCTGCGCGCGCTGTCGCGGCTCCGACCCAACGCTCCGGCCGACGAGGTGCTCAACCCAGCGCAAACGGCGCTGCTACGGCAGTTTCAGCCCAAGAAGATGCCCACCGAAGGCGCCACCGTGCGCGACGCGCTCTATGCCGTCGCTGGCCTTGGAGGTCACCTCAAGCAGAACGGTGCGCCCGGATGGCAGACGCTTGCGCGAGGCATGCAAACCTTGTTGACGTTGGAAGCCGGCTGGAATGCCGCGGCCGAGATTTCCCGCCAAACTATGGGGAAGATGTGATCAATCCTCAGGCGTGCGCGTGCGCGCTCCGTTCATCCCTCTCCGCCCAGAGTCATCCGTTTCCACGCAACTGAGCCGGCCCCCGCGACGATCTCGTGAGCATGGCTCTCCTCGATCACGAAAACCTGGACGTCTACCACCGCTCTATCGAGTTCTTGACCCTCGCACTTCGCATCGTCACGTGTCTGCCTCGTGGAGAGCGAGAGCTTCGTGAGCAACTCAAACGCGCAGCCATGTCGATGCCACTGAACATCGCAGAAGGCTCGGGAAAACCCGCGAATGCAGACCGAGCGCGCTTCTACGCAATAGCCCGTGGCTCCGCGATGGAATGCGGCGCGCTGATGGACGTGTGTCGCGTGGCGGGCTTCGTGCCGCCTGCTGAGGCGGAAGATGCGAAGACCTTGCTGGCTCGAATCGTCGCTATGCTCACGAGAATGTGCCGCGGGTGAGCAAAGGCGATATGGTCGCGCACGCGCACGCGCACGCGCACGAAGGACGAGCACGGAAGACGGAAGACGACGAGACCGAAGACGGAAGACGACGAGACCGAAGACGGAAGACGACGAGACCGAAGACGGGAGCGGGCCTCTCAGCGAGCGCCTCCCGCGTCACCGAAACGGCCGCCCCGCCCCCTCACGCCATCACTCCAGCGCCAGCATCCGCACCGAGCGCGGAACGAGCCGCACCTCCAGCGCCCCTCGCCTCGCCTCGAAGTGCGCGTCGTCCAGCACGTCGCGCGCGCGCGCCGCGCTCACGGTGACCCGCGCGACCACGTCCGCGTCCCCGGGGTTCAACAGGAAGAGCACCCGCGGCGCGCCGGACGCGTCCTCGTGCAGCGTCGCGAACACGCTGTCCGGATCGCACGCGAACGTCGGCAGGCCGAGCGCGTCGATGGCGCGCGACACCGCGGAGTCCGCCGCGGCGGGGTTGTCCTGGAGGAGCGCAGGCAGGTTCTGCCCAGGGGCAAGGAGCCGCCGCAGATCGTAAGGCTGCGGGAGCGCGCGGAACGCGCCGTCGAAGGCCGGCTCGCGCGGGCCCAGCGTGATCAGCGTCCCCTGCCCCGCCGTCGCCTCGAGCCGCGCGAACAGATCCGGGCTCAGGCCGCCCGACGTCGCGCAGATGACCCAGCGCGCCCCGGCGAGCGAGATGTCGCGATCCTCGCCCCCCACGTGCGCGTAAGGGACGCCGCGCGCGTCGAGCGCCTCCTCGAACGCGCGCACGAACGTGTCGGGCTCCACCGCGAGCGGGTAGCCGAGACCCGCGTCGTCCTCAAGGCAACGGTCGCGCGCCCCGAAGTTCATGATCGAGAAGAACGCACCGGTGAGCGGGCCGAAAGCGTGCATCACCCGGGTGAGCCGACGCTCGGTGCGCGGCGTGACGATGCGCACCGGCGCACGGCGGCGCAGCGCGTGGAACCTCGTGGCCTCGAGGGCCGCGGCGAGCTTCCGCCAGAAGGCGGCGAACGGGCGCGGGCGGCCGTGCGGATCGATCGGCGCGCCGATCCAGCGATCGCGCTCGACCGCCATGTAGATGTTGTACCCGCGCAGCCCGTACGCGAGCGCGGCCATCATCACGAAGATGCTGTCGCGCTCCTCGAGCGGCGGGAAGAACGGCGGGAAGCCGGCGCCCATCTCGCACGCGAACGGCGGCAGAGAGAGCGCCTCGCAGCGCACGGCGAGCTCGCTCGTCCGGCGAGCGATGATCTGACGGCTGCTCGGGCTCGCGACGCTGTAGTAGTCGAGGCCGACGAGGTCGACGACGCGCGAGATGCGCGCCGGGTTGAGCGGCGTCGCGTCCTGGCCCATCGGGAAGTTGTGCATCGTCGGCAAGCCGTCGAGGCCGGCCGCGGCGAGCGCCTTCGCGAAGCGGCCCATCGCGACCTCGAGGAGGTGCTCGTGGAACTCGCTCCAGTCGAGGTGGCGCGCGAGCTCCGCCGGCGCCTCGGCGTCGAACGCGACCGGCGGCGTGATCGTGGCGAACCGCAGGTCGCCCTCCTCGGCCGGCGCGCGCTCGCGGGCGACGGCGCGCAGGAGCGCGGCGCCGGCGTCCTCGGCCACGGCGCCCTCGGGCGCGGGCTCCGCCCGCCGCGCGTACGCGCGCTGGAGCGCCTCGATCGTGCGGTACTTCTCGCGCAGGAAGTCGCGGTACAGGGCGATCGCGTCGGGGTGGTAGTCCTGGTCGTACGCGCCGTCGCGGAAGTAGAGCGCGCCCTCGTTGTCGATCTGGAAGAGCACGATCGGCCCGTCCGGATAGAGGTGCGGCTTGAGCACCGGGGCGAGCGCGTGGAAGTAACGGGCGACCTCGTCGTGGAACGCGTTGCTCGCGTAGCTCGGGACCGGGAAGCCGTAGGGGAGCATCGGGAGCACGACCGGGTTGTTCCGCGGGGAGCGGGCCTGGCAGCTCGGGTCCCAGATGACGCGCTCGGGGATGCCGAAGCAGGTGAGCTCCGCGTTGATGTGCGGGCCCGGGCGGGCGATGACGTAGAAGCCGAGGTCGTGCGCGAGGCGGAGGAAGGCGCCGACGTCGCGGCGCACGTCGAGCTGGCCGAAATCGAACTGGCCCGGACCGGTCTCGTGGACGGCCCAAGGCACGTAGATGTCGATCAGGTGAACGCCGAGCGCGCGCGTGGCCTCGAGGCACGCGCGCCAGTCCGACGGGTCGAGCCGCCAGTAATGCAGGGTGCCGGCATACAGCGGGACCAGCTTGCCGCCGATGTCCAGGCCGCCTGAGACGAGGCGCACCCCCCGCGTGAAACGTTCCCCTGGAGAGCTCGCGTCCTGCGTCGTGGCCACGCGCGCGCACACTAGCAAGGATCGCAGGGAGATCGATACCGCCGCGTGCGATCGGGCGAACGCGCGCCGTCGAGGAGGGCGGCCGCGCGCTCGCTCGACCGCGCGGGGCTCAGCGCAGCATCGTCAGCGAGCGCGCCACGAAATCGTAAACGGGCGCCCAGTAGACGCCGAGCAGCAGGGTCGGAACCGCGAGCGCGCACGCCGTCACGCCGAGCAGCGGCCGCACGGCTGCGGGCTCGGCGCGCTCGCCCTGCTCGAGGTACATCGCGCGGAGGACGCGCGCGTAATAGAAGAGCGAGATCACGCTGTTCACCACGCCGACGATCGCCATCACCCAGCGCCACGGGCCGCCGGCGGTGAGCAGCGCCGAGAAGAGATAGAACTTGCCGACGAAGCCCGCCATCGGGGGCAGGCCGGTGAGCGAGACCAGGAACACGGCCATCGCCGCGGCGACGAGCGGCGCGCGGCGCCCGAGCCCGCGGAAGGCGGAGAGCGTCTCGTCCCCGCCGCTCTGCTCGGCCACGGCCATCACCACCATGAACGCGCCGACGTTCATGAAGCAGTACGTGACGATGTAGAACGCGATCGCGGCGACGCCGGCGTCGCTGAACACGGCGAAGCCGAGCAGCATGTAACCGGCGTGCGCGATGCTCGAGTAGGCGAGCATGCGCTTCACGTTCTCCTGCCCGAGCGCCGACAGGTTGCCGACCGTCATGGTCGCCATCGCGAGGCACCCGGCGAGCACCGGCCACGGCGTCGCGACGCCGGGCGGCGCGCTCCCGGCGCCGAGCGCGTCCGAGAAGAAGCGGACCAGCACCGCGAAGCCGGCGGCCTTGGGCCCGACCGAGAGGAACGCGGTCACCGGGGTCGGCGCGCCCTCGTACACGTCCGGCGTCCACATGTGGAACGGGGCCGCGCTGATCTTGTAGCCGAAGCCCGCGAGCATGCAGGCCGTGCCGACGAAGACGACCTCCGGCACCTTGCCCTGCTCCGCCGTGAGCGCGGCGATCCGGGCCGCGCACTCGCCGAGGTGCATCGACGCGGTGATGCCGAAGATCCAGCTCATCCCGTAGAGCATGATCCCCGACGCGACCCCGCCGAAGATGACGTACTTGAGCGCCCCCTCGCTCGATCGCGCGTCGCCGATCTTGAAGCCCGCCAGCACGAAGCTGATCACGCTGACGAGCTCGAGCGACAGGTAGATGAGCAGCAGGTGGCGGCTCGCCGCCATGAGGTTCATGCCCAGCGAGAGCACGAGGATCAGCGTGAAGAGCTCGCCCGTGTCGCGCCGGAGCTCGGGCGCGGCCCCCGGCCCGCTCGGGGGCACCGCGAAGAGGACGATCGCCGCGGTGACGAACGCGAAGATCACGCGGAACAGGTTGGAGAAGCGATCGAACGCGAGCATCCCGTGGAAGAGCTCGTGGGGCCCGGCGCCCGTCGCCAGGAAGTACGCGCCCATCCCGCCCGAGGCGCCGAGCGCCGCCAGGCTGATGACGACGAGGCCGGCGATCTTGAGGCGCGCCGGCGACGCGAGATCCCACACGACGAGCAGCAGGGCGGCGGCGATGAGGACGAGCTCCGGCGTGAAGTACGGGAGGCTCGCGACGTTGTCGAAGGTGCGGGTTTCCACGGCTTATCTGGCGCTGGCGAGGGCGCCCCGGCCCGCCGCGCCGCCCTCCCCCGAGGCGGCCGCGCGGGCCGGCGCGCCGCTGTCCACGCCGGGCGCGCCGGCGATCTGGGACGGCCCCGGCCTGTCGACGAGGCGGTGCACCTCGAGGGCCCCGCGGTCGATGAGGCTGAGGAGCGGGCGCGGCCAGAAGCCGAGCAGGAGGACCAGCGCCGCGAGCGGCGCGATCGTCGCGAGCTCTCGCCCGCTGATCTCCGGGAACTTCCCGCCGAACGGCTCGAGGTACTTGCTCTGCCGCCACGACGCGCGGAACGTGCCGAGGAACATCCGCTGGAGCGCCCAGAGGTGGTAGGCCGCGGTGATGACCACGCCGACGGCGGCGAGGATCGTGAGGGCGCGGTAGCGCGCGAAGGCGCCGATGAACGTCATCGCCTCGCCCCAGAAGCCGGACAGGCCGGGCAGGCCGAGCGACGCCATGAACGCGAAGCCCACGAACGCCGTGTAGAGCGGCATCTCCGAGGCGAGGCCGCCGAACTTGTCGATGTCGCGCGTGTGCACGCGGTCGTAGACCACGCCGACGAGGGTGAAGAGCATCGCGGTGATCAGGCCGTGGTTGAACATCTGCACGAGGCACGCCTGGATGCCCTGCGGCGTCATCGCGCCGAGCGCGAGCAGCGTGAAGCCCATGTGGCTCACGGAGGAGTAGGCCACGAGCTTCTTCAGGTCGCTCTGCGCCATGGCGCAGAAGGCGCCGTAGAGGATGTTGATCACCCCGAACGCCGCCATGGCCGGCGCCGCCCACTGCGTCGCCTCGGGCAGCAGCGTGAAGTTGATGCGGAGGATGCCGTAGGTGCCCATCTTGAGGAGCACCCCCGCGAGGATCACGCTGATCGCCGTGGGCGCCTCCACGTGGGCGTCCGGCAGCCAGGTGTGGAACGGGAACATCGGGATCTTGATGGCGAACCCGACGAAGAGCCAGATCCAGACCACCTTCACCGCGGCGACGCCGAGGATCTCGAGCCCCTGCGCCGCCCAGGCGACGCGCGAGAGCTCCGGGATGGAGAAGATGCGCTCGGTCGCCTGGCCGTCGACCAGGTAGGTGTGGCCGGCGTTCAGGTAGAACCAGATGAACGCGAGCAGCATGAAGACGCTGCCGGCCAGCGTGTAGAGGAAGAACTTGATCGCCGCGTACTCGCGCCGCGGGCCGCCCCAGATGCCGATGAGGAAGTACATCGGCAGGAGCATCACCTCCCAGAAGACGAAGAAGAGGAACAGGTCGAGGGCGATGAAGACGCCGAACATCCCCGTGACGAGGAGGTTGTACATGGCGAAGTAGCCCTTGAGCTGATCGTGGACGCTGTAGCTCGCGAGCGCGCCCACGAACGAGATCAGCGCCGTCAGGAGGACCATCGAGATCGACACGCCGTCGACGCCGACGAAGTACTCGACGTTCAGCGAGCGGATCCACACGCCGTGCTCGATGAACTGGTAGCCGTCGTTGCCGTCGGCCCGCGTGAAGCCCCGGTCGAACTGGGCGTAGAGCCACCCCGCGAGCACGAGGTTCACGCCCATCAGCACGACGGTCAGCAGCCGGAGCTTGCGGTCGTCCTTGTAGCGCAGGAGGTGCGCGACGAAGACCGCGACCACGCCGAGCAGCGGCAGGAACGTCAGGATCGACAGGATGTGGTCGCCGACGAAGCCGAGGCCGCGCCCGCGCTCCGCGTGGATGCCCATGGCCAGGGTCCGCGGTGTCTCCAGCACGCCGGCCGCGCCGGCCGCGACCGCGTCCGACTCGACGACGACGTGCCCGTAGAGCTCGCGCGCGCGCACGCCCTCGGTCCTCCACCGGACCACGACCTTCCGGCTCGCGCCCGGCGGGAGGGTCGCCGCGGTGCCGCCGCCCTCGAGCTCCGCGCTCACGCCCGGCGGGACGCGCGGGTCCTCGGGCGACGTGCGCACGATCACCCGCGTCACCTTCAGGGGGCCGTCGCCGCGGTTCTCGATCGCGAACGAGCCGGCGTAGTCCGGCCCGCTCGCCGCGAGCTCGACCGGTGCGCCGGGCGCCTCGGCGCGCAGCGCGATCTGGCCGCGCGGCTCCGGCGGCGGCGCATCGAGGGCCTGCGCCGCCGCGGGCCACGCCGCGCCGAGCACGACGGAGAGCGCGGCCAGGAGGGGGATCAGGAGCTTCATCGAGGTGGACCTCACCGCGGTCGCGAGGGCGACGCCGCGGCGCGTGTTGACGAAGGAGAGGTTCGACATCCGCCGTTCACCGCAGGAAGTAATGAACGATGCTGATCAAGGCGACGCCGCCCAAGAGGAAGTAGACGTAGCTCTGGATGCGCCCCGTCTGCAGGGTGCGGAGCTTCGCGCCCGCGCTCAGCGTGCCCTCGGCGACGAGGTTCACGACCCCATCGACGAGGTACCTGTCGATGGCGCCCGTGACCCAGGCCGCGGCCCGGGTCAGGACCGCGACCGCGTTGACGATGCCGTCCACGATCCACCGGTCCATCTCGGCGAAGAAGAGGCGCAGCGAGAGGGCGGCGCGCACCACCGTCGCGTCGTAGATCTCGTCGACGTAGTACCGGTTCGAGAGGAGCCGATGGCCCGGGAGCCGCCGCTCCTCCTCCGCCCAGCGCGCCGAACGCCGCTCGCCGTAGCGGGCGCGGGCGCGCGAGAAGGTGAAGATCGCGCCGCCGACGGAGAGCGCCATGAGCGCGAGCTCGAGCCCGAGCCCGTGGCGCTGGAACGAGACGTCCGCGTGGGCGAACACCGGATGGAGCCACGCCTCGAGCAGGGGCTCGCCGTGGCCGCCGACGAAGTGGCTGGAGAAGCCGAACACCGCGCCCGCGAGCGCCGACAGCACCGCCAGCGCCGCGAGCACCCAGGTGATCGCCGGCGGCGACTCGTGGACCTTGGTCTTGATCTCCTTGCGGGCGTGCGGCCCCTCGAACGTCAGGTAGTAGCTCCGCCACATGTAGAACGAGGTGCAGAGCGCCGCCGCGAGCCCCATCCCGTAGATGAGCAGCCCCGGGATCGGGCCGGTGTTCTCGGTGCCGAACGCCTTCCAGAGGATCTCGTCCTTGGACCAGAAGCCGGCGAAGAACGGGATCGGCGCGGCGGTGATGGCGAGGCACGCGACCTGGTACGTCCGCGCCGTGAGCGGCATCACGCGGCGGAGGCCGCCCATGTTGCGCATGTCCTGCGCCGCGGCCTCGTCGTGCTCCACCGCGTGCATCCCGTGGATCACCGAGCCGGAGCCGAGGAAGAGGCACGCCTTGAAGAAGGCGTGCGTCATCAGGTGGAACACGGCGGCCCAGTACGCCCCCACGCCGACCCCGATGAACATGAAGCCGAGCTGGCTCACCGTGCTGTAGGCGAGCACCTTCTTGATGTCGTACTGGAAGAAGCCGATCGTGGCCGCGAAGAGCGCCGTCGAGGCCCCGATCAGCGCGACGATCCCGCCCGCGACCGGGCTCAGCGAGAACACGGAGCTGAGGCGCGCGATCATGTAGACGCCGGCCGTGACCATGGTGGCGGCGTGGATCAGCGCGGAGACGGGCGTCGGGCCGGCCATCGCGTCGGGCAGCCAGACGTAGAGCGGGATCTGCGCGCTCTTGCCCGCCGCGCCGACGAACAGGAAGAGGCACGCCAGCGTGATCAGCGAGACGCCCCACACCGTCTTCGACTGGAGCGCCTCCTTGAGGAACGCCTTGCCGCCCGCGTCCTTGATCACGAGCTGGTCGTGGATCTCGCGGAAGGTGACCGTCGAGCCCACGGTCGCCAGCACGACCTCCTTGCCCGGCTCGACGCGCATCCGCTCGATCGCGGCGATCTCGACGCCGTCGCCCCCGATCACGGCGCCGTCGCCCGGCACGATCACCACCGAGTGCGCCCCGGCGTCGATCTCCTTCCGGAGGAAGGGCGACACGCCGAACGGCCGCGGGCTCGACGCGAGCTGCGCGGCGTCGGCGATCCCGAGGTACACGCGCGCGCCGGGGTGGCCGGTGAACGTGAGGTAGCCCTTGGCGCCGGCGCGCGGCGCCCTGCGCTCGCCGGGCTTGCCCGCGGGCGCGTCGCTCGTCCCGGCGGCGCCGCCGCCGTCACCGGCGCGCGCCTCCGCGGCCACCGCGATGAAGCGCGCCCGGTAATCGGACAGGTACCGGCCGTCGTCGAGCCACCTGGCGCCGAGGCCCCAGAAGAGCAGCGCGAGGCCGCACACGAAGCCGAAGTCGCCGATCCGGTTCACGACGAAGGCCTTCATGCCGGCGGAGGCCTTCTCGTAGTCGCGGTACCAGAACCCGATGAGCAGGTAGCTGCAGAGGCCGACGCCCTCCCAGCCGAAGAACATCACGATGAGGTTGTCCCCGAGGACGAGGAGCAACATCGCGAAGACGAAGAGGTTCAGGTACGTGAAGAACCGCCAGTACGAGGGCTCGGCCTCCATGTACGACGCGGCATAGACGTGGATGAGCGCGCCGACGCCGGTGATGATCAGCGTCATGAGGCCGCTCAGCGGGTCCATCACGAACGCGAAGTTCGCGTCGAGCGACCCGATGCGCACCATCTGCCAGGCGAAGCTGTAGAGGGCGCGCTCCTCCGGCTCGAGCCCGGCGAGCGCCACGAAGTTCGCGAGCCCGAGGGCGAAGGCGCCCAGCATCGCGCCCACCGCGACGAGCGTGACGCCGAAGCTCCCGATGTGGAGCCGCTTCGACAGATCGCGGCCGAACGCGCTCCGCTGCAGCGCGCGGCCGAAGAGCGCATTCGTCGCCGCGCCGAGCAGCGGCAGGAGCGGGATCCACCAGAGCGGCGTCAGCGACGCGTGGACGTGCGTGACCTGGCCGGTGTAGTCGGGCATCGTTGGGGGCAGCCGGTGAGAACGTGGGCTGGCGCGCGCTCTGCACGGCGAGACGCGGCGCGACAGCGGAACGTTCGGCTCTGGTGACTCCCCCGCGAAGCCGGAGGAGCCGCACGTTCATGGAGGATCAGACGGCGGGTCTATACCTCCATCGGCCCCGCGTTGGGGCGAGATACGCCGCTCCTCCGCGCGCCTCGCACCGCTGCGAGGTCAGCCGTCGGTCGCCCGCCGCTCCTCGTCCTCGCCCGCCGCGCCGCTGCTCTGCGGCGCGGCGCTGCCGAGCAGCGTCGCGCGCCGGATCGCGAGCCACAGCTCCCGCCTGCCCTCTCCGGTGATCGACGAGAAGCCCACCGCGCGGCGGCGCGCGCCGCTCGCCGCACGCGGCGCCGCGGCGGACACCTGATCCAGCGCGCGCCGCACCGACGAGCTGGGCACCTTGTCGATCTTCGTCGCCACGAGGAGCAGCTCCACGGGACGGCGCGCCACGTCGCGCGACGCCTCGACGAAGCGGACGAGCTCGAGGTCGTCCTCCTCGAGCCCCCGCCGCGCGTCGACCAGGAGCAGCACCGCGGCGAGCGTGATGCGCCCGCGCAGGTAGCCCTCGATCAGCGACGCCCACGCCGCCTGCTCGGCCTTCGAGCGCCGGGTGAAGCCGTAGCCCGGCAGATCCACGAGCTGGAACACCACGCCGTCGCGCGCCCGGGCCTCGTAGAGGTTGATCTGCCGCGTCGAGCCCGGGTTCGAGCTCGTCCGGACGAGCCCCTTGCGCTCGACGAGCGTGTTGATGAGGCTCGACTTGCCGACGTTCGAGCGCCCCGCGAACGCCACCTCGGCGCTCGCGGGCGGAGGGAGCGACGCGAGCGAGGCCGCGCCGGCGACGAAGGACGAGTCGACGATCTGGAACGGATCGAGCTGCCGCTCGGCGCGCGCCGGCGGGGGAGCTGCTTGAGGCTTGGGTGGGCGGCGGGCGGTCACTTGGAGCGGGGCGGCTGGAATTGCGGCTTGCACTCGTCGCACTGGCAGAGCGAGCGCAGGTACCGGAACGTGTAGATCCCCGAGTCGTGCCGGTCTCCCCAGGTGAACTGGAGCGCGTAGTTGCCGACCTGCTCGATCTCGCGGACGTCCAGATCGCCCCCGGGCACGAAGTTGATCGTGCCGCCGTGCCCCTGGCAGTTCGCGCACGGGCAGTACCCGCGCAGGATCTCGTGCGGGAGGACGCTGCGGTGGCCGTCGGCCCAGTGGATCTCCATCACCCGCGCGCCGTGCGGCGCCTTGACCTGCGTGGGTGTGAGCTTCGGATCCTGCGGCATCGTACCCTTCCGGCGCACGGAAGTACCACGCCGATCCGGCGCTGCAAAGCGCAGCGGAGCTCAGCTCGTCGCAAAATGCGCCGCGCCCGCCTTCGCGACGTCCCCGCTGGCCTCGCCTGTTCCGGGCCTGTTCCGGCGAGGGCCGCCGGACTCGGCCGCCGGCCTCGCGGCGCCCTCCCGAGCGCGGCGCCGGCGAGCGCCACGCGCGCGCGCCGGCCGCGGCTACCCCGCGGCGGCCGCCCGCGCCTCGACCGGCGCGAGCGTCGCCTCGACGCGCTCGAGGACCCGCACCACCGCGGCGCCCTCGTCGAGCGGCGTCAGCGGCGGCGCGCGGTCCTCGACGCAGCGGAGGAAGTGCTCGATCTCCACCGAGAGCGGCTCGCGCCACGGCACCTCGACCTCGCGCTCTTGGACGATGCGCGCGAGCGCGTCGCGCTCTTCGACGACGTGCGCGCGCTCGCCGAGCAGCGCGCCCGCCGCGGCGCCGCGCGCGTCGAGCAGCGCCAGCCGGTCGGGCGCGCGCACGTCGTCGAAGAGCGCGACGCGCGCGCTGCCGGCGAGCCGCAGCCGCCGCTCCTTGGTCGGGCTCGACGAGCAGAGCTCGATCTGCGCGGTGAGGCCGCTCTCGAGGCGCGCCGACAGCGTGACATGCTCGCCGCTCGGCGAGAGGTGGGCCCGCGCCTCGACGAGCGGGCTCGGGTCGAGCGCCGACAGCACCGAGAGGTCGTGCGGCCCGAGCGTCCAGAGCGCCGAGCGGGCCCCGCCGCCGGCGCCGCCCGTCGAGAGGCGCGCCGCGCTGAAGCTCACGAGATCGCCGAGGCGCCGCTCGCGCGCGAGCGCGACGAGGTGCACCACCGAGGGGTGGTAGCGGAGCAGGTGGCCGACCATGCCGACCCGGCCGAGCGCCGCCGCGCGCGCGGCGCAGCGATCCGCCTGCGCCGCGGAGAGGGCCAGCGGCTTCTCCACGAACACGTCGGCGCCGGCCTCGAGCGCGCGCAGCGCGAGCTCGGCGTGGCTCGCCGCGGGCGTCGCGACGACCACCGCGTCCACGCGCGCGGCCAGCGCCTCGTCGAGCGTGCGCACGAGCCGCGCCCGCGGGGCGAGCGCGCGCGCCCGCGCGAGGCGGCCGCGGTCGACGTCCGCCACCGCGACCACGCGCGCCCGCGCGTTCTCCGACAGCGCGCGGAGGAGCTTCTCCCCCCACCGGCCGCAGCCGAGCAGCGCGACGCGGACGCTCACGGCGCCCCCGGCGCGGCGGCGGACTCGGCCGGCGGGCGCCCGAGCTCGCCGAGGATCGCCTCGCCCTCGCGGTTGCCCGGGTGGATCGACGGCCCGTTGATGTCGACGAGGAAGTCGTACGCGGCGCGCGGGTCTCCCTCGATCGTCGCGCGCACGCGGACGTGCTGGAAGCAGGCCGACTCGGTGGCGGTGCTCCAGACGGGCGGCTTGCCCGGGTGCCGCGCGCCGATCGCCTCCGGCACGCTCCGGCCGTCCTGCGCCCGGTACTGCTGCACGATGCCGAGCGCCGCCCTGCGATCCGAGGCGTTGAACCGCGACTGCACCCAGAGGACCGCGCCGGCGGCGACGGCGCTGGTGCCCACGAGCAGCAGCGTCCGCGTCGCCTTGCCGTAGTCCATCCGCGATGGCGTATAGCCCCGGCGCCCGGGGAGGGCCAGCCGGAGCGCCCGGGCGGCGCGCCGCCTCGATCCGCCTCGCGCCGCCTAGCCCACGAACGACCCGAGACCGCGGAACCTGCGGTACCGGTCGTCCACGAGCTCCTCCGGGCTGAGCCCGTCCATCGACGTGAGCGTCGCCCAGAGCGCCTTGTCGAGCCGCGCCGCGGCGTCGTCGTGGTCCTGGTGCGCGCCGCCGGTCGGCTCCTCGACGATGGTGTCGACGACGCCGAGCTGCAGGAGGTCCGGCGCGGTGATCTTGAGCCGCGCCGCGGCCTCGTCGGCGCGGGCCCCGTCCTTCCAGAGGATGGCCGCGCAGCCCTCGGGCGAGATGACCGAGTAGCAGCTGAACTCGAGCACCAGCACGCGGTTCGCGACGCCGAGCGCCAGCGCGCCGCCCGAGCCCCCCTCGCCGATGACGGTCGCCACGATCGGCACCCCGACCCGCGCCATCGCGGCGAGCGCGGCGCCGATCGCCTCGCTCTGGCCGCGCTCCTCGGCGCCGATGCCCGGGTACGCCCCCATCGTGTCGATGAACGTCAGGATCGGGAGCCCGAACCGGTCCGCCATCTCGTAGAGCCGGATGGCCTTCCGGTAGCCCTCCGGGTGCGGCATCCCGAAGTTGCGCTTCACGTTCTCCTTCGCGCCGCGCCCCTTCTGGTGGCCCACCACCACGACGCTCCGCCCGTGGTACGTCGCGAGCCCGCCCACGATCGAGCAGTCGTCGGCGAAGCGCCGATCGCCCTTCAGCTCGACCCAGTCCGTGAAGAGCCGCTTCACGTAGTCGAGCGTGTACGGCCGGTTCGCGTGCCGCGAGAGCAGCACCTTCTGCATCGGCGTCAGGCCCGCGAAGATCTCGCGCGCCAGCCGGCCCGTGTTGTCCTCGAGCTGCGCGAGCTCCGGCTCGAAGCGCGGATCGGCCGCGGCGAGCGACCGCAGCTCCCGCACCTTCTCGATCAGCTCTGCGACAGGTTTCTCAAAAGGTAGAATCGAAGCAGCCACGGCGCGGACCCTAACGCTGCAGCGGGCGGACGGCTACGGCGCTGTGCTGCCGCAGCGCATCGCGTCGAGCGCGCCGCGCACCCGCGACGACGCGCGCGCCCTCCGCCCGGGGCGGAGGCGTCGCGTCATCGCGCTCATTCCTGGGCGGCGTTGGTCGGCTCGACGTTGGCGAAGGCGTTCGCCGGGACCTGCGCCATCGGCCGGCTCCGGATCACGTTGTAGATCGGGATCGGCTTGTCCTTGCCCTTGACCTTCGCGGGCTGGAGCTCCTCGGTCTCGAACCGGCCGCCGAGCTGCGCGTACGTGGTCTCGCTGATGACGATCTGGCCGGCCAGCGCGATCGAGCAGAGCCGCGCCGACGTGTTCGCCACGTCGCCGATCACCGTGTAGCTGAGCGCCTTCGAGCTGCCGATGTACCCGGCGACGAGCGGCCCGGTGTGGATCCCGATGCCGACCGCGAGCGGCTGCTCGTCGCGCTCGAGCCGCTCGCGGTTGAACTCGCCGAGCACCTCGCCCATCTTCAGCGCGCACTCCACGCTGCGGACCGCATCGTCCCGGTGGGCGACCGGCGCGCCCCAGAGCGCCATGATCCCGTCGCCCATGAACTTGTCGAGCGTGCCCTCGAACTGGAAGATCGTGTCGACCATCCGCTCGAAGTACTCGTTCAGCATCACGACGAGCTCCTCGGGCTTCTTGCTCTCGGCCATGCGCGTGAAGCCGCGGATGTCGCTGTTGAAGACGGTGCACTCCTCGACGTGCTGACCGCCCTGCTTCACGGCGAGCTGGCCGCTCAGCACGCGCTCGGCGATGTTCGGCGAGAGCAGCCGGCGCAGCTGCTCGCGCGTGACGATCTCGTTCTCGATCTTCTTCCCGAGGATGTTGATCTCGATGAACATCGCCGCCTGGTAGGCGATGGCGGTCACGAGCTCGAGGTCCTTGGGCTGGAACTGCGCGAGCGTCTCCGAGTCGAGCCAGAGCACGCCGAGCACCTCGTTGTTGTGCTGCAGCGGGGCCACGAGGGGGGCGACGATGGCCGAGCTTATCCGGTTCAGGATCATGCTCTTGCCCTTCGACGCCGCGAAGTCCATCGCCGCGTCGTGGGTCAGCACCGCGGCGCGCTCGTGCACCACGTGGTTCAGGATCGTCGAGGACACGCTGATCGGCGCCGTCGTCCCGTCGCGCCGCTGCATGGCCTGCGGCGTGAGCTCGCCGCTCTCGTTGCGCAGGAAGATCACCCCGCGGTCGGCGCGGATGAACTTGAAGACGCTCGTGAGGATCTTCTCGAGCAGCTTCGGCGTGTCGCGCTCGGCGGCGATCTCGCGCGACAGCTCGTGCGACAGGCGCAGCCGCTCGTAGTCGGCGCGCAGCTGGTTCATGTCGTTCGCGATCCGGTCGAACGCCAGGAACCCCTTGTCGACCGCGGCGATCTGCGTGCCGATCTGCCGGGCCTGATCGTTCACGTCGATGCGGGTGCCCTGCGCGACGTACGAGCCGCCGTGCGCCCCCGAGCGCCCCGGCAGCGGCGCGGTCCCGCCCGGCCCGGCGACCAGCGGCGGCGGCGGCGGCACGTACGGCGGCTGCCGCGCCACCGGGGGCGCCGCCGGCGTGCCTGACAGCGCCCCCGCCTGCTGCGGCGGCTGCTGGCGCGGGTACTGCGGCTGCGGCGGCGGCGGGTAGGCGCCCTCGCGCGGCGGGTGTCCGTACCCGGGCGCCGGCGCCGCGCCCTGGTGGTTCACCGCGGGAGGCCAGCCCGGGACGAGCGGCGGGGCGACCGGCGCGCCCGGATCGTCGAAGCGGCCTCGCGTGGACCCCAGGGCGATCTCGTCCCCGTGCTTGAGCGGCGCTTCGCCCCGGACACGCTCGCTGTTGATGAACGTGCCGTTCAGGCTCCCGAGATCGCGCAGGACGAAGTGATCGCCCCGCTGCTCGATGATGCAGTGCTCCTTCGAGACGATCTTGTCGAGCAGCTGGATGGAATTGTTCGGGTGGCGCCCCAGCGAGTTCACGGGCCGCAGCTCGATCGCCTGCTGGCCCTCGGCGGTCTGCAGGATGAGGCGGGCCATCGGTTCTGGGAGATTACCCAGCCGGGCACGGACCGACAATCTTTCCGGCCGGAGTCCAGGACAGGCCGGGGAAAGCGACCGCGCTGATCCGCGGGGGCGCGCCCGCCCCCGGCGCGATCGCCCCGGGCGGCCCCCCGCGGCGATCACTGACCATACGATCAGCCCACAGAAGCGGGATCCGTGTGGAAGTGTCGCCTGGAACCGCTATGCGCCCACGGGCCGCCGCGTTAGTCGGCCGCATGGATTCCGCGTACCTCCTCGCGATCGATCAGGGCACCACCGGCACGACATCCCTCCTCATGGACACGGCGGGCACGACGCTGGGCCGCGCCACGCGCGAGTTTCGCCAGCATTTCCCGGAGCCCGGGCTCGTCGAGCACGACCCGGAGGAGATCTGGCAGAGCGTTCAGGACGCCGTGGGCGAGACGCTCAAGGTGGCCGGCGTGGCGGGCAGCGCGATCAAGGCGATCGGCATCACGAACCAGCGCGAGACGACGCTCGTCTGGGAGCGCGCGACCGGGAGGCCGATCCACCGCGCGATCGTGTGGCAGGACCGCCGGACGGCGCCGCGCTGCGCCGAGCTGCGCGCCGCGGGCCACGAGCAGGCGGTCGAGGAGACGACCGGCCTCGTGCTCGATCCGTACTTCAGCGGCACGAAGCTCGAGTGGATCCTGGACAACGTGCCCGGCGCGCGCGCGCGCGCCGAGCGCGGCGAGCTCTGCTTCGGCACGATCGACAGCTTCCTCGTCTGGCGCCTCTCGGGCGACGTGGCCGGCGGCGCTCCGGTGCACGCGACCGACGTCACCAACGCGTCGCGCACCCTGCTCATGAGCCTCGCGTCGCTGAGCTGGGACGACGCGATGCTCGCGATGCTGCGGATCCCGCGCCCGCTGCTGCCCGAGATCGTCGGGTCGGCGGGCCGCATCGCCGCGACTCGCGGCTTCCCTCACCTGCCCGACGGCATCCCGATCGCCGGCATCGCCGGCGATCAGCAGGCGGCCCTCTTCGGCCAGGCCTGCTTCGCGACGGGCGACGCCAAGTGCACCTATGGCACCGGCGCCTTCGTGCTGGCCAACATCGGCGATCGCCCGCTCCGGAGCCGCTTCGGCCTGCTCACCTCCGTGGGCTGGAAGATCGGCTCCGAGGTGGTCTTTGCGCTCGAGGGAAGCGCGTTTATCGCCGGGGCCGCGGTGCAGTGGCTCCGCGACGGCCTGGGCGTCATCAAGAGCGCGGCGGAGGTCGAGGCGCTCGCCCGCAGCGTGCCCTCCAGCGAGGGCGTCACGTTCGTCCCGGCGCTCTCCGGCCTCGGCGCGCCCTACTGGGATCCGGACGCCCGCGGGATCATCGTCGGGGTGACGCGCGGCACGACCGCGGCGCACCTCGCCCGCGCGACGCTCGAGGGAATCGCGCTCTCCGTGACGGATCTCGTGCGGGCCATGGCCGACGACCTGGGCCACCCGGTGCGCCGGATGCGCGTGGACGGCGGCGCCGCCGCGAACGACCTGCTCATGCAGTTCCAGGCGGACGTGGCGAACGTCGCTATCGAGCGCCCCACCGACCTGGAGACGACGGCGCGCGGGGCCGCAATGCTCGCCGGCGTCGGCGCCGGCCTCTTCCGGACGAAGGAGGACTCGGCCCGCATGTCCCGTGTCGGGCAGAGCTTCCAGGTCGCGATGAACGAGGAGGATCGCGCCTCCCACCGCCGCCGCTGGGCCGACGCGGTGGCGCGCGCGCGCTCGCAGCGCGGCTGATCGCGGCCCGATTCCCCTGAATTTCCACGCTGTTTTCCGCTTGAACCAGGTCTTCCGAAGCTCGCTCCCGAGCCGTCATCGCGCCGCCGGCTCGCCGGCCGAACGGGCTTCCGGATCAAGGAATCAACCCTAGGTTGCGAGAGTTAGGCCCAGAAGCCCCCAACCAGCGTAGAGTGCTATGACGACGGCGCATTTCCGTTCAAACTTGGTGCACTTGAACCGAGGCGCGCGGCCAGCCCACCGCCGCCTCGCTGCTTTCGATGGAGACGAGGAGGACATGCCGACTACCGAGAATGCTTCAGCCGGCGGGACGGCCGTTCGCGACATCCCGATCGACTGGGAGGCGCTGGAGGACGCCTTCGAGAACAACGCCCCAGAGGTGCACTCGTACCTGCACCTCGGCACGGGCGACGTGCTGCGCGTGGTCGACGGCGTGGCCGATCCTCAGATGCACGCGCGCATCGCGGCCGATGCCAACTACCTCCGGATCGATCCCGTGAGCTCCCGCGAGCAGTACCGGTGGATGGAGCGCTACATCCCGATGGTGGAAGACATGGAGCTCCAGGCGAAGCTCAGCCAGGCGATCGACGGCAAGGGCGCGTTCCGGCGTTTCAAGGATGTGCTGATGTCCTACGGCCCGGAGCGGGAGCGCTGGTTCGCCTTCCGGAGCGAGCGGCTGCGGATCTTCATGGAGGCGTGGCTGAGCGCCCACGCGCTGAACCCGGTGCCCCGCCCGCTCTGGGTGCCGGAGGTGCCGGCTCGCCCCGAGGCCGCCGCGCCCGTGGCGCCCGCCGTCGAGCCGCCGGCGCGCGAGCGCGAGCGCGAGCGCGAGGAGGTGCGGGAGCCCCGCCGCGGCAAGAGCGTGGAGAGCCTGCGCAAGAACCTCCGCGACATCGCCGAGGCGCTCGGCCCGCGGGATCTCGACACGCTGACGGCGTTCGCGGAGTTCCTGAAGGCGCGCCGCGCGGCGCGGTCGTTCGCGCACCACTACCACGAGGCCCAGGGTCCGGCGGACGAGGAGTCCGGGCCCGCCTCGCAGGAGATCGCGAGCGAGTCGCGCAGCGACACGGCGTGAGGGCGCGCCACCGGCGCCGCGATCGCGGCGCCGGGGCGCTGGCCTGAAGGTGGGGACGGAGGGGAGCGGCGGCTTCGATCGCCGAGCGGTCTAGAAGTACCAGTCGGTGCGCGCGCCGATGTAGTGGCCGACCGTCGAGCGGGCCCGGAAGTTCGCCGGATCCGACTCGTCGCGGAGGCCGAAGGCGCGGATGTAGGGCGACATGTTCTGCAGGACCGCCGCCTCGTTGTAGATGGCGGCCGTGTAGATGAGCTTGAAGTGCGGCCGCGCGCCGGTGCTCAGCTCGCCCGTCGGCACGAGGGTCGGGACGACCGAGAGCTTGATCGCGGTCCCGAGGTCGCCGTCGCCGTCCTTCCGCCCCTGGAACGACGCCTCGACGACGGGGTGGAAGATCTTGTGGGCGAAGATCGCGGCGTTCGCCTGGACCGAGAAGTCCATCTGCTTGTCGGCAAGCCCGGCAGCCGCGGCGCCGTCGGCGTCGGCCGCGCCCTTCGTGTAGTGGAAGGTGGCGAGGCCTTCCAGGGCGGCGACGTCGCCGATCCGGAAGCCGAGGTGCTCGACGGCCTCGACGCCGAAGGAGCCCGAGTAGGTGCCGTCGTCGTTCGGAGCGCCCCAGGTCTGGTACGTCTTCGCGCCGCCGGCGGCGCCGTTGGCGATGCCGGTGCCGAAGCGCACGGCCGTGTCGCTCCAGTTGCCCTGGCCGAGCCCGAGGTGGAGCTTCGCGCCGATGACGCCGCCGACGTCGCCCTTGCCGTTGTCGGGCGCGTCCTGGTCCGGCCCCCGCGTCGCGGCCGGCAGGACGTGGAACTCGCCGTGGACCTTGACGTGGTGCTTGGCCTCGCCGCCGAACTCGAACTTGTAGTTACCGGCGAAGATGGTGCGGAAGCGCTCGACCCCGTTGTCGAAGTTGTAGACGGGGAACGAGGCCTGGTCGGTCGACGACCGCCGGTAGCCGAGGATGGCGAGCTTCAGGTTCTCGTACGTGATGCCGCCGCCCTGGCCGCTGAGGTCGTCGAGGTAGAAGTAGTCGCCGATGGGCGCGTACTGCTCGCGGAAGAAGCGCGCGCCGCCCCAGACGCTGAGGCCCGGGACGATGAAGTTGCCGGCCTCGATGTAGGCCTGGTTGAACTGGAGCGTGATCGCCTGGCCGTCGTTCGAGGCAGGCTGCATGAACTGCCCGCCCCACTGCCGCCAGATGGCGAACGTCATCTCGGACTTCACGAAGAAGTCCTGCGGCGTCGCGCCCTTCACCACGTGGGCGACGAACGACGGCTCGGAGTAGTCATCCTCCTCGTAGCGGCCGCCGATGCCGAACCCGAGCAGGTTCATCGACTGGCCCTGGGCCTTCTGCCCGTAGAGCGACCACGCCATGCCGAGGCGTGAGTACCAGTGCCACTCGAAGTTCTCGCTTCCCACGGCGTGGGCCGACTTCGGCGCCGCCGTGAGGCAAATGGCGGAGACGGAAACCAGCCCGAGGGCTCGGACTGCGGCGCGCCGACCCGCGATTCGCATGCTGGGAACCGACGACCTGTCTCTCTTAAGTGATGTCATCGAACGACGCTCCTATCCATTTCTTGGAGTGTGCTTGGGGTGATGGGGAGGTGATGCGGCCAGATGGCCAGAGCGGCAGAGGAAGCGGCCTGTCAAGAGAATCTAAGGATGGCTCTGTGCGACAGAGCCGCCCGCCGCCACACACGTGGGGCTCGCGGGGGGCACAGTTAACAGGAACGTTCTGTTCATGTCAAAGGTCTCCGAAGCACCCTCAGCAGTTTGTTGCCTTCTGCGATGCGTCAAGATTAAGTGGCCGAAATCACTTGTCTTAACGAACCTTAACCTTTCCCTCGGGCCAGGAGCCGAGGCGCAGGATGACGCGACGCGCCAAAACAGCTCGTTCCGGATGAAGTGCAGCCGAAAGAATCCACGCGACCCTGGCGCGTTACCGGGAGTGCTCGGCGCGCGCGCGACGCGACTGCGAGGCTGCACGCGCGAGCCGCGGGGAGCGGCTTCCGTGCTGCGGCGGCGTCGCCAGAGCGAGCGACGCGGCGCGGATTGTTTCGGGACCTCGAACTCGGGTTTTCGTCTCAAGGCGAGCGGGGCATCGCCTGCGGGGCGCGTCTCGCTCTCCTGCGTTGAGCCCCGGCGCGCCCTCCCGTCCGAGGAGCGTCATTGACGCTCGCGCGCGCCGCGCCCGTCGCGCCCGCGAGCACCCCTGCGCGCGCGCGCAGGGCGACGCGGCAGCGCGCGGCCGCGGGAGAGGCCCGCTCCGGGTACGCGATATAACGCGTCGCGTTGTCACGGCGGTATGCTCGACGCAGATCGCGAGCGGGTCAGTCTCGATTGCCGTGCACCGCGGGGTGGACACGTTCATGTCCAGGAAGGGCGTTACGCGGTCGCCGCGAGACACGTCATGTTGCTCGCCGCGGGCGGGCTGCGGCGCTCGGACGACAGGCACGATCCCGCCGCGCGAGGCGCATGGACGCGGATCGCCGGCCGGCGAGGGCCAGCGGCGGCTCAGCGCTCGTCGACGGCGGCAGCGATCACCCCGTCGAAGAACTCCGCCACGCCGGTGCGGTCGAGCATCCGGTTCCAACCGATCTCGTCGAAGGGCTCCGGCAGGCCGTGATTCGTCAAGAGGATCCCGAAGAGCTCGCGCGCCGGGTCGAGCCACACGAACGTGCCGGTCCCGCCCGCCTTGCCGAAGGAGCCTGGCGACAGCCGCGTTCCGCCGTTCGAGAAGCGCGGCGTCCAGATCTCCCAACCGAGGCCCTTCGGCGCGAGCAGGAGGTTGTTGAGGGGCGAGGTGTCGGTCGCCGCGGCGGTGACCTGAGGCGTCTGGTTCCGCGTCATCGCGCGGACCGACTCCGGGGTGAGGACCCGCGCGCCGCCGTAGCTGCCGGAGCCCATGATCATCTGGCAGAAGATGGCGATGTCCATCGCCGTGGTGAACACGCCGTCGCAGCCGGTGATCCCGCCGAGCGCGAAGTCCTGCTCGTCCTGCACCTCGCCGCGCACGAGGCGGCCGCGGCGCGCCGAGGTCCCGGTCGCCGCGATGCGCGGCGCGACCTCCGCCGGCGGGTTGAACATGGTGTCGTGCATGCCGAGCGGACCCCAGATGTGCGCGTGCGCGAAGGTGCTCAGATCGGTGCCGGAGGCGATCTCGACCAGCCGGCCCAGCAGGCGGTAGGTGAGATCGCTGTAGAGCACCGACGAGCCCGGCGCGGCCTCGAGCGGCGTCTCGGCCATGGCCTGCCACGCGGCCTCGTCGTCCGGCTCGTCGAGGAGCTGGTGGTCCATGGGCAGCCCGGCCGAGTACCGGAGCATATCGAGGACGGTGACGCCCGACTTCCCGTTCGCGGCGAAGCGCGGGAGGTACGACGCCACCCGGTCGGAGAGCTGGAGCTTGCCCTGCTCGACGAGCACCAGGATCGCCGTGGCGGTCGCCAGCACCTTCGTGATGGAGAGGACATCGAACATCGTGTCGAGCGTGACCGGCTCGCTGCAGCCGGCGACCTTGTTGCCGAACGCCCGGTGACCCACGATGACGCCGCGCCGCGCGACGAGCGCGGTCGCGCCCGGGAAGAGGCCGTCGTTCGCGCGGCGCTGCACGCGCGCGAAGACATCTTCGATCCGCTCCGAGCTCATGCCCACCATCTCCGGAGAGCCGGTGGCGAGCACGGCCGACGTCGTCGCGCCGGCGGACGTGCTGCCGAGCACCGCGGGCGCGACCGCGGTGAGCGTCGCGATGCCGCCGAGTCCGCGCAACAGATGCCTGCGATGAAACGAACGTTCTCCGGGTTCCATGTGAACAGCTCCTTGCGAGGTCTCCTCACGATGCTCGTCGCCGACGCCGCCGAGCGGCGGGCGCGCGCTCTCCCACCGCCGCTCCCGCACACGAAGGCACGGCCGCGGCACACCGGATCACAGAGCGCCGCGCGCGAGCGCGACGCGAAGGTGCCGCGCCCCGACGTCGAGGCCTGTGCGCCGGGTTCGCGGCGCGATCCCGGAGACGCCCAGCGGGGAGGCCTGCTCGGCCCGCTCGCCGGGGCGGCTCCCCCGAGCGCACCCACACCCGGGATTGAGCCCGCCGCAAAGGCCGCTCGCGACATCGCCGTCGGCCCGGCGCCGCGCCGCACCGGCGCGATCGCGCTCCCGGCGGCTCACGAGCGGCGCATGCCCCGGGTCTCGTGCTCTATCTCATCGCTCCAGGAACGCGTCCTCCAACGCCGATCGCCGGCATGTAGCCCCAGCGAACACCCCTACGGATACGGCGCACTGGACCCCCCTCCCGCGCGATCAGCACGGAAGCGCCCGCGCTCCAAGTTGCCTGGAATGAACACCAGACGACGCTGCAGTATCGCTTCAGCGTCCTTCAATATCAAGAGATAGAATCCATCTGCGTTGTCTCGCCCGCCTCTTTTCGCCTCTTTTCGCCTCTTTTTTGCCTCCTTTCCGCAGCTTTCGCTCCTCGAACAGCGGTCGTCGTTCCGCGTCCCACCGCAGGCGCTGTAGGGCGCTCTCGCAGGCGCCATGGGTCGCGGAAAGCGGGCGGATGCACGCCGGTATAGGGACGTTGCTCCGCGCAACGCGGAGACCACGTCAAGGGCGTTTGTCCCGAGGCGGAGGCGCCGGAGGTCCGGCGCCCGGCGATGCGTGAAGCGCGCGGCGCTTTTCGCTGGCTCGCGCGCCTCGCGACGCGCTGAGCGCCCGCCGCCCGGCGCGCGCTCAGCGCGCGGGCACGATGCTCAAGGAGACCCGGGCGCGCGCGCTCTGGTAGTAGGTGTCGAGCGCGTGGGCGAGCCGCTGCGCGACGTACCAGCGCTTCAGCGCCGGGGCGACGTCCTCGTAGCGCTGATCCTTGAACGGCGTGGCGCCGGAGCGCAGGACGAGCTTGAGCTCGAACTCGCTGGGCTCGAGCATCGGCGCGACCATGCGGTCCAGGTACAGGCTCGCGCGCGCCTGGCGGCGCAGCAGCGCGTCCAGCTCGTCGGAGCTCACCCCCTCGGCGGCCGCAGCGGCGAGGAGTCGCGCGCGGCCGCGGGCGCGCTGCTCCAGCGAGAACCGGGCCGCCTCCGCCCGCTGCGCGACCTCCGCCGACGTCGGCGCCGGCGAGATCGGCAGGCTGGCGAGCAGCGTCTCGGCGATGTGCCGATCGAGCGCGGCGCGGACGTGCCGGTCCCGGTAGAGCCCGGGCTCCGCGTCGGGATCGGCGAGCGCCTCGATGCGCGCCTGGAAGGCGAGCTCCCGCTCGAAGATGAACTGCGGGCGGCGCACGCCGCCCGTCTCCGGCGCGTGCCAGCGCACGACGACGCGGTCGAGCAGCATGGGCGCCGGCGGCGCGACGGCGGCGTCCTGACCGCGGGCGCTCCGGACCGGCGACGCGAGCGCGAGCAGCGCGGTCAGCGTCATGAGGAGCCCGGGTCGGCGCACGGCGGCAGGGTAGCGCAAAGCGCGCCGCGCGTCCCAGGCGCGAGCCGCGGCTCGCGGAACGATCGGCGCGCGGCTATAGGAAGAAGGTATGTACAGGCAGTTCGCGCTCGAGGGCGAGGTCCACGCCTCGCTCGACTGTGTGCCGCTCTCGGTGCGGCGGAAGCTCGACCTCGCGGAGCTCAAGATCTCGCTCGCGGGGTGGCAGGCGCTGTCGCGCGCGGAGCGGCTCGCCCTGTGTCACCTGCCGGTCGATACGGACGAGGACCTCGCCGTCTACGCCGAGGTGCTCCGCGGCTTCGCGGCGCGCGCCGGGGTCGACCTCACCCCCCTCGCCGGCGCGCCGGTGCGCCGCTCCGCCTGGGATCCGGAGAGCGTCGTCGCGCGGCTGCGCGAGCGGCTCGGCCCGGACGGCGCGCTCGACGGCGCCGCGCTCGGCCGGCTGGCGGCCCTGACCGAAGAGGAGCGCTACGCGATCGTCAAGCTTGCCGATCCGAAGCGCGGGCCCGAGAAGCTGCGGGCGCTGCTCGGCGAGCTCGGGCTCTCCCGGGGCGACGGCAGCGAGGCGACGCCCGGCTGAGCGGCCGAGCGGCGCCGCCGCCGCCGCTCGAGCCCATGCCCGCCGCGCTGTCCCTCCGACGTGTCACCGCCGCCGTCGCGGCGCTCGCCGCCCTGTCGCTGCTCCTCCCCGCCCGCGGCGAGCCGCCTCGCGGGGGCGGCGCGCGCGCCGCGATCCGCGTGGGCCTCGTGTTCGACGTCGGCGGGCGCGGGGACAGGAGCTTCAACGACGCGGCCGACCTCGGCCTCGCGCGCGCCGCCCGCGAGCTCGGCGTGACCACCGAGGTGCTCGAGCCGAGCGGCGCCGAGGACCGCGAGGCGGCGATGCGGCTGTTCGCGGCGCGCGGCTTCGATCTGGTGATCGGCGTGGGGTTCATCTTCTCGACCGACGTGGAGGTCGTCGCGCGCGCTTTCCCGGCCACCCGCTTCGCGTGCCTCGATTACGCGGCCTCGCCCGGCCGCGCGCTGCCCGAGAACCTCGCCGGCCTCACCTTCCGCGAGGAGGAGGGGGCCTTCCTGGTCGGCGCCATCGCCGGGCTCACAACGGCGACGGGGCGCGTCGGCTTCATCGGCGGCATGGACATGCCGCTCGTCCACAGGTTCGAGGCGGGCTACCGCGCCGGCGTGCGGGAGGTCTGCCCCGCGTGCCGCGTCAGCGTCGCTTACGCGGGGACGACGCCCGACGCGTTCCGCGATCCGGTCAAGGGCAAGGCGCTCGCGGTGAGCCAGGTCGCGGCGGGCGCCGACGTCCTCTTCCACGTCTCCGGAGCGACGGGCCACGGCGTGTTCGAGGCGGCGCGCGACATGGGGGTCAAGGCGATCGGCGTCGATCGAGACCAGCACGACGAGATGCCGGGGACGGTGCTCACCAGCATGATCAAGCGCGCCGACGTGGCGGTCTTCGAGGCGATCCGCGCGCTCGTCGAGGGCCGCTTCGAGGGCGGGATCGCGTCGTTCGGCCTGGCCGAGGGCGGCGTCGGCTACGTGAGCGAAGGCCCGCACGCGGCGGGGATCCCGGCCGCGGCGAGGGCGCGGGCCGCCGCGCTCGCGGCGCGGATCGCGCGGGGCGAGCTCCAGGTGTTGCCCGCGCCGACGCCCGCCGCGGCGGAGCGAGGGCGCGGCGCGCTCACCACTTCACCATGACCTTCGCGGGGTTGACCTCCGCGGTGACGCGCGGGACGTCGACGAGCACGTCGAGGAAGTCGCTGCCCGGCTGGCTCAGATCGAGGTTCGCCGCCTTGGGCTCCACGCGCGCAACGATCGAGTCGGGGTTGACGGCGCCCACGTCCTCCGGCGTCCCCGTGATCCTCACCTGCACCACGGCGGGCGAGACCGTGGCGCGCGGGATCCCGACCACCTCGACCCTGCGGTCGAAGGTGCGCGTGGCGAGCTCGCGCCCGATCTCGAGCGTCGCCATCACGCTGTCGACGTCGTACGTCACGAGCTTCGGCGGCCGCTCGAGGGCGAGCTGCCGCTGGTACGTGCCCTCCGTGAGCCCGCTGATGTCGAACGGCGCGGTGCGCGCGAGCTGCATCACGTCGACCACCGAGCGCGGGCCGCGGGCGCTCACCGACGGCGGCTCGACCGAGATCATCCCCTTCACGAGGAACCCCTGCGCGGTGTCCCCCGTGCGCGGCACGTGCACCGGGATGGACCGCGTGACCACGTCGTCCCAGCGGAGCTCGATCGTCGGCGGGTAGATCTGATCGACGACCAGCCCCGCCGGCATGTGGAACATCGAGGCGTCGAGATCGATGCGCGTCTTCGCGCCGTCCCGGAGGTCGAGCCGCAGCGTCCCGAGGCTCTCCGCGCGGAGGTCGTCGAGCTGGGTCCGGGGGCCCCGCACCGTCACCGCCACCTCGTCCGCGACCTGGGTCATGAGCTGCCGGTGGCTCGACTCGGGCGGGAGGATCAGGACGACGCTGAGCATCAGCGTGCGCTGGGCGTTCTCCGCGCCGTGAATGAAGGCGTAGAGGCAGAGCGCGAACGTGATCGAGAGCAGCTTGAGGCCGAGGTTGTCGAGCAGCGCCGAGCGGAGCGCCTCGCGGATGCCGGCCAGCGTCATGGCTCATCTCGCGGAGGTGCCCCCTCCGCGCTCCCCTTGGACGCGGCGGTCGTCGCGACCTGCCCCGTCGGAACGAAGGTGCGCTGCGACGGGACCGGAGAGTCCGTCGCCGCGGCGGTGGCGTCGACCAGCGCCGGCCGCCCGCGCTCGGACGGGCGCTCCACGTCCTGCGTGGTGGAGGTGGCGCCCGGGCTCCGCGCGTCGGCGCTCGTCCCCACCGCGGCGCGGAGGTCGGCGCTCGACCCCGCCGCGGCGCGCGCCTCGGCGCCCGAGCGCATCGGCGTGGAGGTCGACATCCGCGCCATCGGCCGCGCCTCGGCGTCGGCGGGCGGCTTGATCATCGACGACGTCTTCGTGACCGGCGCCGCGGGCTTGGCCTCGATCGGCGCGGGCTTCGCCGCGGCGGCGGCGGGCTTGCCGGGCTCGTGGCCCGGCGCGGGGGCGCCCGGCGCGGGGCTCACCGCGGGGCTGCGCGCCGGCGGCGCCGGGAGGCTCGTGCGGCCGCTCTGGGCCACCTTCTTCGCGAAGCGCCGCCGGCGCGACGAGCGGCCGAAGAGCCCGAGCAGCGCGTGCCGCAGCGACTGGCCGTCCAGGTTCGAGACGATGTTGCCGCTGAAGCAGAAGCTGATCGTGCCGCGCTCCTCGCTGACCACGACCACGACCGCGTCGGTCTCCTCGGTGATGCCGAGCGCGGCGCGGTGCCGGGAGCCGAGGCTCGCGTCGAGGATCTTGGTCTCCGGCATCGGGAAGAAGACGCCGGCGCGCGCGATCTTGAGATCGCGGATCAGCACCGCGCCGTCGTGCAGCTTGTTCACCGACTCGGGGACGAAGAGCGAGACGAGCAGCTCCCGGGTCACCACCGAGTCGATGTGGATGCCGTCGCTCTTGACGAACTCGAGCACGTTCGCGTCCTGCTCGAAGGCGATGATCGCGCCCATGCGGTGGCGGGCGAGCTCGGTCGCGGCCGCCACGACCTCGTCGATGACGCGCGACTGCTGCTCGCGGCCGCTCGTGAACCAGTTGCTGCCGCCCACGCGGATGAGGGCGCGGCGGATGTCGTTCTGGAACACGACGACCACGATGAGGATGATCGACGAGAGCAGCCACGAGAGGAGGCTGAGGAGCGTCGTCAGGCCGAAGATCTTCGCCCCGAGGTAGATGAGGAAGACGATGCCGAGCCCGAGGCCCATCTGCATCGCGCGGGTGCCGCGCAGCACGAGCAGCGCGCGATAGACGACGTACGCGACGATGAAGATGTCGATGAGGTCCCGGACGATCTGCGTCACCGGCCTCGCCGAGAAGAGGCGGAGGAACCCCTCAACCATCGCCGCGCGCCCCCTGGGTGAGGGGAGCCCCGGCGCCGCGCCGCTCGCGCGGGCCCGCGCGGTCGTTCACGCGATCGATCGCGCGCATCACGTCGAGCGCCTGCCGGACGGGGCGGACGTCGTGGACGCGCACCGCCGCGGCGCCGCGCGCGGCGCACGCGAGCGCGGCCGCGACGGTGCCGCCGAGGCGCTCCGAGGGCGGCGCGAGCGCGGCGTCCGCGCCGTCGCCCCGCTCGGCGGCCTCGGCCGCCGCGGCGCGCGCGACGAACGACTTGCGGCTCGGCCCGACGAGCACCGGGAAGCCGAGGGCGCACAGCTCGTCGAGCCTCGCGCACAGCTCGAGCGACTGCCGCGCGTTCTTGGCGAAGCCGAGGCCCGGGTCGAGGACGAGCTCGCTCCTCGGCAGGCCCGCCTCGAGCGCCCGCGCCGCGGCGCTCGACCACTCGCGCGCCACGTCGGCGACGACGTCGCCGTAGGCGTCGTCGGGGTAGGCGGAGAAGCCGGCCATCACCGACATCGGGCCGCGGCTGTGCATGAGCACGAGCGACGCCCCGCGGCGCGCGCAGAGCGCGCCGAGCTCAGCCGCGCTGTCGAGCGAGATCGTGTTGACCACCGCCGCGCCGTCGTCGAGCGCGCGCGCCGCGACAGCGGGAGAGGTCGTGTCGATGGAAACGACGGCCCCCCTCCTCACCGCGCCGCGGACGCTCCCGCCGATGCGCGCGATCTGCTCGTCGTCCGGCACGGGCTGCGCACCCGGCCGCGTGGATTCCGCGCCGATGTCGATCATGTCCGCCCCCTCGGAGAGCATCGCATCGATCTGCGCGAGAGCCGTATCTTCATCCGCGAAGCGACCGCCGTCGGAGAAGGAGTCCGGCGTGCGGTTCAGCACCCCCATGATCACCACGCTCCTGCGGCGTTCGAGCAGCATGCGCAGCGGGGACATTTCCTGTGGGTAGCAACTTTTGCGCCGAACGGCAATTGTCTGCTCGAACCGATGTTTTCCAGGAGCAATTGGAACATCGTGAGGGTGGTCCGGCGCCGCGCTCCGGCGTCGCCGTCGTGGCCAGCGGGCGCGCGCCGGCGTTGGACGGCGCGCCCGCGCGAGCATTCGGCGGCGACGCCGGAGCGCCGCGCTCCGCGCGCCGCTGACTCGGACACGCTTCTTTGCTAGGGTCGCGGCTACACCTTGACATCGGCGGCCGCCAGCGGCCGTCCGGTGGCGGCGGGATCACGCGCGAGCGTGCCCCGTCAACCGTTTCTCAGGCTGCATCCAGCGGACGAGACCGAGCGGTTCCATGCTGCGCACGCGTATCCGGGCAGGTCCCCTCGCCGGCTTCGTCTTGAGCGTCCTGTTCGCGGCGTTCTTCGCCGTGCTCAGCGTGGGCGAGCTCTTGATCCCGTCGCTCGCGCCCGAGATGGGCAAGCCTGCGCCCGTGACGCTGCGGGTCCCGTACGGTCCGCGGATCGTGCGCGACACGCACGACGGGAGCTTCTCGCTCTCGTACGAGCACGCGCGCGTGATCGTGCCGCGCGGCACGGTGCTGTCGGAGCACAACGAGGATCACAACGCCGCGATGGCGTACGAGACCGTGCGGCGCATGCGCCGGCCAGGGCTCGGCGCGCGCGTCGCGAGCACGTACGTCATCTATCTCATCGTCTGCCTGATGCTGACGGTCTACCTGCGCCGCTTCGGGCAGAACCGGGTGCGGCTGCTCCGGACGCAGGTGGGCATGTTCGTCCTGATGACGGCCTCGCTCGTCGTCGCGAAGCTCCTCTTGCTCTTCACGGCGCTGCCCGAGTTCTGGATGCCCGTCGCCGCGCTCCCGCTCTGGGTGGCGATCGCCTTCGATCGGCGGACCGCGTTCCTCGTGGAGGTGGGCGTCGCGTTCATCGCCGCGTCGCTGCTCCGGTTCGACGTGGTCCTCCTGTCGGTGCTGCTCGTGCGCGGCATCGCCGCGACGATGTTCTTCTTCAAGCGCAAGGGCTCGCGGCAGCTGCTCGTCGCGGGCAGCCTCGCGGGCCTCGCCGGCGCGATCGGGTTCGTCGCGCTGACCGTGCTGTTCGAGGGCAGCTTCGACCTCGTCGCGGATCTGAAGCTCTGGCTCGGGTCGAACGTGCTGTCCTGCATCGGCGGGGGGCTCCTCGTCGGCGTGCTCGGGCGGAGCCTCAGGGAGCCGGCCGAGCGGGCGATGGGGCACGTGCCCCGCGACAAGCTGCTCGACCTCACCGATCTGGAGCAGCCGCTCCTCAAGAAGATGGCGGCGGAGGCGCCGGGCAGCTGGGAGCACGCGCGCGCGATGGCGAACCTCGCCGAGGCGTCGGCCGCGGCGATCGGCGCCGACGCCCTGCTGACGCGCGTGGGCGCCTACTACCACGACCTCGGCAAGACGGTGCAGCCCAAGTACTTCATCGAGAACCTCGCGCAGGGCGAGCGCTCGCCGCACGAGGATCTCGACCCGGAGGTGAGCGCCGACGCCATCATGGCGCACGTCGTGATGGGCACGAAGATCCTGCGGGAGGGCAACATCCCCGAGCCCGTGGTGGAGTTCGCGTACACCCACCACGGCACGCAGGTCGTCGAGTACTTCTGGCACAAGTGCGTCGAGCAGGGGAACCCGAAGGAGCTCACGCAGGAGCACTTCCGTTACCCGGGCATGAAGCCGCAGACGAAGGAGACGGCGATCCTGATGCTCGTCGACTCCATCGAGGCGGCGTCGCGGACCATCTGGCCGCCCGAGCACAAGAAGTTCGAGGAGATGATCCAGCGCGTGATGTTCTCGAAGCTCGCGTCCGGACAGCTCGATCAATCCGGGCTGACGATCGAGGACCTGCGCATCATGACGACCCGGATGGCGTCGACGCTGGTCAACATGTACCACGGGCGCATCAAGTACCCGTGGCAGCGGGAGGCCGATCGCGCCGGGCACACGCCCGCGCCCCCGACGGCCACGCCGCACCCCGTGCGCCCCGCCACGCCCACGCCCGTGCCGCCGTCCGGCGCGGTGGGGCGGGACGGGAGCGCCGCCCCGCCGCCCGCCTCGACCGCGCGGGGCGCGGCCGCGGCGGCGCCGTCGGTCAGCAGGGACGACGCCGGGGGTGCCGCGAAGGACGAGAGCCCAGCGGAGTCCGTGCGCACGCCGAAGAAGACGCACTGAGCAGGCCGCGCGTTCGCGCGGAGGCGCGGCGGCCTGCCCCTGGAAAGGACGGTCCGATGCCCCCGACGATCGAGCAGAGCTTCATGAAGGCCCTCTTCCACGGCATCATCGCCGAGGACATCATCTTCCCGTACCCCGAGATGCCCGCCGAGGACCGGGAGACGACGTCGATGATCCTCGACAGCGTGCGGAGGTTCTTCGGGTCGAGCGTCGACAGCGCGAAGATCGATCGAGAGCACGCGATCGATCCCGGCCTCTTGGCCGAGATGAAGAAGCTCGGCCTGATGGGCCTGCAGATCCCGGCCGACCACGGCGGCGTCAACCTGAGCAACATGGCGTACGCGCGCGTCATGCAGGAGGTCGGCGGGCTCGACGCGTCGATCGCCGTCACGCTCGGCGCGCACCAGTCGATCGGCTTCAAGGCGATCCAGCTCTTCGGGACGGAGGAGCAGAAGCAGCGCTACCTCCCGAAGCTCGCGACCGGCGAGTGGATGGCCGCCTTCGCGCTGACGGAGCCGGGCGCCGGCTCGGACGCGGCGGCGATCCGGACGCGCGCCGAGGTGTCGGCCGACGGCTCGTACTACACGCTGAACGGGTCGAAGATCTGGATCACGAACGGCGGCATCGCCGACGTCTTCACGGTGTTCGCCCGGACCTCGGCGCTCGAGGAGGGGAAGAAGCCGAAGCTCACGGCCTTCATCGTCGAGCGGGGCATGGGCGTGAAGAACGGGCCGAACGAGCACAAGCTCGGGATCCGGGGCTCGTCGACGACGGAGCTCTTCTTCGACGACGTGAAGGTGCCGAGCGAGAACGTGCTCGGCGAGGTCGGCAAGGGCTTCAAGGTGGCCGTCGAGGTGCTCAACAACGGGCGGCTCGGGCTCTCGGCGGGGTGCGTGGGCGCCTGCAACACGCTGATCCGCCTGGCGCTCGACCGGGTCCAGGAGCGGCGCGCGTTCGGCCGGAGCATCGGCGATTTCGGGCTCATCAAGGACAAGATCGCGACGATGCTGGCGCACACGTACGCGCTCGAGTCCATCACCTACCTGACGGCGAGCCTCGTCGACGCCAAGGTCCCGGACTTCTCGATCGAGAGCGCGATCTGCAAGGTCATGGGGAGCGAGACCCTGTGGTTCGTGGTCAACGAGACGCTCCAGATCGCGGCCGGCATCGGCTACATGCAGGACTACCCCTACGAGCGGCACCTGCGCGACGCGCGGATCAACATGATCTTCGAGGGGACGAACGAGATCCTGCGCTGTTTCATGGCGCTCTCCGGGATGAGCGGCCCGGGCAAGGCGCTCTCGGACGTGGCGAAGGCGATGCGAGAGCCCATCAAGGGGTTCGGGCTGCTCAGCGACTTCGCGATCCGTAAGGCGAAGTCGGTGCTCGGGCGCGAGCGGATGTCGAAGGCGCACCCGCTGCTCAGCCGGGAGGCGGTCATCTTCGAGGACTACACGGCAGAGCTCGCCACGCACAGCGAGGACATGCTGCGGAAGCACGGGCGCGAGATCGCCGAGATGCAGTATGCGCAGCGCCGGATCGCGGAGATGGCCATCGACCTCTACTGTATGGCCGCGTGCATCTCACGCACGACCCGGGCCATCGAGCGGCGCGGCGAGGAAGGTGCGCGTCGTGAGATCGATCTCACAACCGTGTTCGTCGGCATGGCGCAGAAGCGGCTCAGGCAGCATGTTTCGGACTTCCAGAAGAACGACGACGAGCTGCGCAAGGCCATCGCGGTGCGAGCCTATGCGGATCGCGCCTACCCGTTCGATATTCTCTGATCGCATACCCGCGCACCTCGGCTGACATCGAGTACCATGGAGTCACCTCGAGCGAGACGCGTCGAGCGAGTCCCAATGACACGCTGATTTCCGGAAGTTTTCAGCGCACGGCGTGGACGGATTGCGATACAATCAACGGGAGTAGTATTGGCGTAGACCCTTCGACAGGAATCGGGTGATCACTTGTCCCAGGCTAGGGCATTGGGTAGCAGGTGCGGAGCCATGAAGGAGACTGCTGAAGGTCGGGCCGTCATGGAGAAGTATCGCCTCGAGCGCCGGCTCGGGGGCGGGGGCATGGGGGACCTGTGGCTGGGCTTCGACATCAAGCTCCGGCGGCGGGTGGTCATCAAATTCATCCGGAGCTTCGCGGCCACCGAGCCCGAGCTGATCGCCCGCTTCGAGCGCGAGGCGCGCGCCTCCGCGCGCGTCCGGAGCCCCTACGTCATCGAGACGTACGATTACGGCGTCGATCGCGGCTGCGCGTTCATCGTCATGGAGTACCTCGAGGGGGAGGACTTGAACCGCCGCCTCGAACGGGAGCAGAAGCTCCCGCTCGCGCAGGCGACCGTCCTGTTCACGCAGCTCGGCAAGGCCCTCGACGCGATCCACGCCGCGGGGGTGATCCACCGGGATCTGAAGCCGGGGAACATCTTCATCACGTGCTCTGGCGGCGATGAGCTCATCAAGGTGCTCGATTTCGGCGTCGCGAAGTCGTCTTGCTCGCGCGACCGGATCACCAAGACGGGCATGGTCCTCGGGACCCCTCGGTACATGAGCCCCGAGCAGACCATGGCGCCCAGGCAGGTCGATTACCGGAGCGATCTCTGGTCCATGGCGGTGATCCTCTACCGCGCGATCACCGGCCAGTGCCCTTTCGCCGGCGCCAACATCAACGAGCTCGTCCGGCACATCTGCCAGACCTCGTTCCCGAAGGCGTCCGAGCTGGCGCCGGAGCTCCCGACCGGGGTCGACGCGTTCTTCTCCCGGGCCTTCGCGTTCGAGCCCGACGCGCGGTTCCAGTCGGGCAGGGAGATGATGGAAGCGTTCGCCGCGCTCTTCCCTGCGCACGCGCCGGCCTCCCGGCAGCCGTCGGATCCGCTGCCCGCGAGCCCGTCGCCGTACGAGCGGAGCGCCATCATGAAGCGGGGCGCGCTGGGCGGGCCCGCGCTGGGCGGGCCCGCGGCCCCGCCGCGCTACGCCATGGATCAGACGACCATGGCCGCCATGCTGGCGACCCCGGCGAACGATCTCGGCAGCGCGCCGACGACGGGCGACGCCGAGGGCCCCGCCCAGGACGACCGGCAGAGCGAGGTCGTGCTGGACAGCCGTGTCCTGCCGCCGCTTCGGCTCCCCTGGCTGGTCGCGATCGCGCTGCTCCTCGCGGCCGCTTCCGTCGTGTGCCACAGCATGGCCCAGGGCGCGTCGTGGTCGACGGAGCCCGCAGAGGGCCCGACGTCGGCGGACCGGTGATCGGCGCTGCGCCGCCCCGAGCGGGCCGCGCAGCAGCCCGCCCGGCAGCGCCTACCGCGCTTCGGTCTTCGGCGCGTCGGAGAGGCCGGAGATCCACCGGAGCTTCGGGGCGCCCTCGTCGATCCAGCGATCGCGCACCCGGCGCGCGAGCTCGGGGTGCTCGGTCGCCTTCACGGCCAGCACGGACACGAGGCACGTCCCCGGCCACGACTCGTAGGCGGCGACGGCTCCGGCGTAGTCGTCGCTGGCGAACACCGACGCGATGCTGCCGTCGAGGACCTTGAACACGAGCGGCCGCACCTCGCCGTCGATCTCCTGCGTCGTCCGGATGATCTGCGCCTCCCCGAGCCGCACGCCGTAGCCGTCGGCGAGCGGCGCGTGCTTCGCCCAGAACTCGTCGAGGCAGCTGTCGGGGTCGCTCGGCCCCGAGGTGCTCGTGTAGAGGACCGACAGCGCGGCGTAGTGCTCGTCGCCGTACCGGAACGTCGCGCGCGTCGGGTGGCTCCAGATCCGCACGCGGCGCCAGCTCTTCCCGTCGACCAGCGGCACGTCGAGGGTGTTGAACCGGTCCCGCCGGCTCCCCCAGGGCTGGGCCAGCAGCCGCTCGAGCGCGGCCCGCTCGGGGTCGGCCGCGTCGCCGCCCGGGTTCTCGCGGGTGACCGACGCCGGCGTCGGGGGCAACCCCGGCGGCCTCGACGGGGGGGTGCTGCTGCAGGCGGCGGCCGCGAGGCACGCGAGGAGAGGGACCGCCGCCGCGGCCCCCCGATCGGTGGAAGAGCGCGCAGTCGGCCTGGAGCAGGGCATGGGCAACACGAGCCTCGGCAAGCGGTTCTCAGCGACGGCAGCCCCGCGAGCGAATCCCGCGGCGCCGCTACAATCGGACCTCGCGCATCGAAATTTTATTCTTGTCGAAGACGCCCAGCCCGAGCTCGCCCGCGATGCGGATGTACGAGGGCTCGCGGCTCGCCTCCTTGAGCGTGGGCAGCCCGTTCTCCTTGCGCCATCCCTCGACGACGCCCCAGCCGATCACATCCATGGCGACCGGATCGGTCGTGGCGTACACCGACTCGTGCAGGACGCGCCGCTTCGGGTTCTTGTCGAGCGGGCCCTGATCGTAGATGAGCTTGAAGCCGTCCGTGATGTGCAGGCGGACGCGGCTCTTCACCACGTCCTGAGCGTAGAGCTCGGCGATCTGCGGGCTCGCGGTGTGCTCGTGGAAGGAGTGCGGGTTGATCGTCGCGCCGTGGGTGATGTTCTTGAGGCAGCCGGTGTAGCCGCAGATCGAGTGATCCTTGATCAGCGAGACGTTGATCACCGCGGTCGCCTCGGTGAAGGGGCGGACGAACTTGGTGGGGATGCCGCATACGTTGATGCTCGGCATCACCGCGTCCTTGTTCTCGTGCACCGCGGCGCGGATCCCGGCCGGGAACTCGGCGGCCGGCTTGGCCGTGCGGTCGGCGCAGCGGGTGCCGGCGAGGAAGGACGGGTACTGCTCGAAGATCATGACGTTCTCCGCGGGGACGCCGGCCGCGATGACCCCGCGCACGATCTCGAGCACGAGCTCCTTGTTGGTGGCCATGGTCGCGCCCTTCTGGCCGGCGATCCCGTTGGCCTTGATCGCCACGCGGTCGTCCTTGTGGACGAAGCGGCCGAACGCGGCGCCGAGATCGCTCTTCCCGGTGAGCTCCGCCATGGCCCGCTCGAGCATCGCCTTCGCCGCGGACGCCTCGGGCCAGAGGCCGTTCGGCTGCAGCGAGTTCGACTTCGTGACCTTCACGATCTTCCCTGGGATGGAGAGCGGCGTGAAGCCGGGGGGCGGCTTGGCCGCGAGGCTCGGCGGCGCGTCCGCGAGCGCCGCGTGCGGGCCGAGGAGCACGGCGCCCGCGGTGCCGGCGGCGAGGCCGCCGAGGAAGGCTCGGCGCGAGCGCCCCGCGGGGCCGGGATCAACGAAGCGACGGGGATCGTAGGGCATAAGACCTCGTGGTGAGCGCCTTGCGGCGGGGTGGATGCCGCCGGGTCGCCGGGCGCCCGGAGCGCTGATGGTAGCCGAGCTTCGCGCTCGAGACACGACGCCCGGCCCCGCCGGGCGCGCCGGCCTCCCGGACGGTGGCGGCGGGGCCTCCACCTGCGGGGCCGGGCTCCCTGGGCGGCCTCCGCGGGGAGCGAGCTCGACCGGCGAGCGCGCCGCCGCCATGGCGGCGCCAGGCCGGCGAGCGCCGGTCGCGCGCCATTCGCGCGGGTTTCTCAGGGGATCGCGCGCCGGCATGCCGCTCGCTTGGCGGCGCCGCCGAGGAGACGAACGCCGCTCGCGTGCGCGGCGGGTGACGTCCTTTGCACGAGAAGGAGGCGCAGCACGATGCAAGCGACATCGAAAGGGACGGGCTCGCCCGATGGGCGGGCCGATGCAGGGCAGGACGCCTGGCAGGATGACGAGGTGCGTCGCCCGTGGCGGGAGCGGGCGCTGGCAGCGCTGAGGGACTCGGCCTGGACCGCGCTGGGCGGCAAGGTCGTGGCGTACGTCGCGGGGTTCTTCGCGCTGGCGCTCGTGGGCTCCGGGCACGCGCAGAGCCTGCTCCCGGACCGGAAGGCAGACCCGTCCGCCGGCCTGGCGATGGCCGCCGGCGACCCGGCGCCGTTCGGCGCCGCCGGAGGAAGCCCGCCGCCCCAGGCCACGACCGAGCCTGCCGCCGATGCGGGGGTCGCGGCGGCGGCGGCGCCAGCGCCCGGCGATGCGGCGGTGCCGCCGTCCGGCGATGGCGGGGCGGGCGCCCCGGCGGGCGGCGGCGTGACCGCAGACGGAAAGGTCGTGTTGAACCTCGCGACCGAAGCGGACCTCATGCGCCTTCCGGGCATCGGTCCGGCGAAGGCGGCGGCGATCCTGGCGCTCCGCGCCAAGATCAAGCGCTTCCGGAAGGTCGACGATCTGCTCCGAGTAAAGGGGCTCGGCCGGCGGTCGCTGAAGCGGCTGAGGCCGCTCGTGCTCATCGATCCTCCCTGAATCGAGCCTCGCTGAATGGAATACCCCATCACCGGGCACGGTTTGACGTCTCGGGGCGCCGCGCCTCCGTCGCGTCGCGCAGAGCAGGAGTCGCCACGACCGGTGGGCGCGGCGAGCCATCGATCGCGCGGAGCTCCGGTTGGCGCTCCGCGAGTCGTTCAGGGCTCTGGACATGCGAGCGCGCCATGCTGCGCAGATCCCATGTTCGGCCGGGCGGCGCTCTCCGGTGCTCAGCGGCTCGCGCCGCTGTACAGAAACTCGCCGAGGCCGACGGAGGAGGCGAGACAGCCGTAAAGCGCCGCGCCGGATGCCCGGGCGACGCGGGCGACGGCGGGAGCCGCGGACCGGCGAGCTCTCGCGCGGGAGGACCCTTGCCCTCCGAGGGCGCTCGGGCACACTGCGCCGCGATGCACGTCCACTTCGTCGCCGTCGCGGGCACCGGCATGGGTGCGCTGGCGGGGCTCTTCAAGGCCGCGGGACACGAGGTCTCGGGCTCCGACGTCTCCTTTTACCCGCCCATGGGACCGGCCCTCGAGCGGTGGGGCCTCCGGCTCATGACCGGGTTCGACCCCGCGCACCTCGATCCGCGGCCGGATCTCGTCGTGATCGGCAACGTCTGCCGCCCGACGAACCCCGAGGCGCGCGCGGCGATCGACGGCGGCATGCGGGTGACCACGATGGCGCACGCGCTCGCGGACCACATGCTCGTCGGCCGCTCCCCGCTCGTCGTCGCCGGCACACACGGCAAGACGACGACCAGCTCGATGTGCGCGTGGCTCCTCCACGAGGCCGGCAGGGATCCCGGCTTCCTCATCGGCGGCCTCCCGAAGAACTTCGAGGCGAGCTTCCGGCTGCCCCAGAGCGCCGCCGCGGCGAGCGACCGGCGCGGCCTGCCGCTCCTCAACGACGCAGGCGCCGGTCTCCGCCGGACGCCGTTCGTCGTCGAGGGCGACGAGTACGACACCGCCTTCTTCGAGAAGACGCCGAAGTTCTGGCACTACCGGCCCGAGGTCGGCATCGTCACGTCGATCGAGCACGACCACGTCGACATCTACCCCGACGCCGCGTCGTACGAGGCGGCGTTCCGCGGGTTCGTCGAGCGTATCCCGGAGACGGGGCTCGTCGTGGCGGCCGCGCACGATCCGCGGGTCGTCGACGTGGTGTCGCGGTCGGCGCGCGCCGACGTCGCGTGGTTCGCGCTCGAGGGCGACGACACGCACGGAAAGCCGCCGCACTGGCTCGCCGCGCCCGCGGAGGCCGGCGCCGACGGCCAGTCGTTCGACCTGTACGCCGGCGGCGTGATGGCGGGGCGCTTCGCCCTGAAGATGCCGGGGCACCACAACGTGCGCAACGCCCTCGCGGCGATCGCGGCCGCGGCGCAGGGCTTCGGCGTGCCGCTCTCGACCGTGACCGCGGCGCTCGCCAGCTTCGAGGGCGTGCGGCGCCGGCAGGATCTCCTGTTCGAGGCGCGCGGGGTCCGCGTCTACGACGACTTCGCGCACCACCCGACCGCCGTGGACGAGACGCTGCGCGCGCTCCGGTCCAGGCACCCGAGCGGCGCGCTGTGGGCGGTGTTCGAGCCGCGCAGCGCGACGGCGTGCCGCGCCCTGCACCAGGAGCCCTACGCGCGCGCCTTCGACGCGGCCGACCGCGTGGTGCTCGCGCCGCTCGGGCGGCCGGACATCGCCGCGGCCGAGCGGCTCGATCTCGACCGGCTGGTGCGCGATCTCGCGCACGCGGGCAAGCGCGCGGAGGCGGCGGCCTCGGTGGACGCGATCGTCGCCGCGATCGCGCGCGACGCGCAGGAGGGCGACACGGTCGCGCTCCTGTCCAACGGGGCGTTCGGCGGCATCTACGACAAGCTCCGCGGCGCGCTGTCGACGAGGTCGCGATGAGCGGGCGCGGATCAGCGGAGCTGCTCGAGCTCTCCGGGATCGCGCTGCGCGTCGCCGAGGAGGCCGCGGCGCTCGTGCAGGCCGGGTTCCGCGCGGGCCCGCGCGGCCTGCGCGTGGAGGAGAAGGGGCCGCACGATCTCGTGACCCAGTTCGACCGGGCGAGCGAGGACCTGCTCGTCGCGCGGCTCGGCGCGCTCACGCCGGGCATCGCCGTGGTCGGCGAGGAGCAGGGCGCCCCGCGCGCCGCGGAGCCGCGCGCCGGGCTCGTCTGGTACGTCGATCCGCTCGACGGCACGACGAACTTCGTCCACGGCCACCCGTTCTGGTGCGTCTCCGTCGGCCTGATGGACGACGACACGCCCGTCGCCGGCGCCGTGGTCGCGCCCATGCTCGGGCTCCGCTGGACGGGCTTCAGGCCGCGCGAATCAGAGCCGCTCGGCGCCTCGCCGGAGCCGCCGGCGGTCGCCGGCGAGGCGCGCCGCAACGGCGAGCGCTGCGCGGTCAGCGCCACGGCGTCGCTGGCGCACGCGATGGTGGCGACCGGCTTTCCGACGGTGCGCGACCGGGCTCCGGACAACAACTTCGACGCCTTCGTGACCGTCAAGCGTAAAGCGCAGGCCGTGCGGCGCTGCGGCAGCGCGGCGATCGATCTCTGCATGGTCGCCGACGGGACGTACGACGCCTACTGGGAGCGCCGGCTCCACGCCTGGGACGTGGCCGCCGGGAGCGCGATCGTGCGCGGCGCGGGCGGCGTGATCACCGCGCTCGACGGCGGTCCACCGGACTACCACGTCGGAAACATCGTGGCGTCGAACGGCCTGGTCCACGACCCCATCATCGCCCTCTTCACCTAGCCCCGCTCGCCAGCCCGCCAGGTCGCTCGACAGCCGGCTCAGGGCCATCCGTAGGGCGTCGGGCGCTCGCGCACGAGCGGCGCGGTGTGAGCGCGAGACGAACGCGCCGACGCAACCACCAACGCCGCAACCGACGCAACCACGAACGGCCGCAACCAACGACCGCAACCAACGACCGCAACCGACGGACGCACGCGACGCAAAACGTGAGAACCGTGCGGAGGAGCGGTTGACGGAGCCGCCCAGGGAACTATCCTATGGTCGTTCCCTCTGCCGACTTCGTGAGGCGCTGGACGATTGAATCCCGAGTAAGCGAGAACCAGGGAGCCAACAACGATACCGTGGTGAGCTAGGCCCGGAACCATTCACCGGGAAGCCTGAAGCGGTACTTAGGCTCCCACCTAGCAGCTATGCTAGGGGTTCAAGTCCTTCTGCCCACGTCCTCGGCGGTACGGAACATCTCTCCTCTGCGGGCCGTTCATACGGCCCGCAGTTTTTTTGTGCGCGCGACACCCGCTGTGCCCGCGACAGGTGCCCAGCGGTCGCCGCACCGCGGCGTCGCCGGGTGACGCACGCCCCCGCCCAGGCGCAGCGCGGCGCGCACGGGGTGCGGGGCCCCGTGCTGCACGCCGCGCGGCCGGCGTCGGTCCAGGCCGGCGCGCAGCGCGGGACGCGCGTCGGTCCAGGCCACCGCGCGCCGCGCGGGCCGGCGTCGGTCCAGGCCGGCGCGCGGCGCGGGACGCGCGTCGGTCCAGGCCAGCGCGCGAGCGGCGCCGGTGTGTGGCGAGCGCGACGCGGGGCGCGCGGCGCGCGGTGCCATCACGCGGACCGCGGCCCGGCTTTTGTTTCCGTTCTCATCCCCCTTCCGGTAGCTTCGGGCCTGCGATGGACACGAGATCCCCTCGATCTGCAGGAGCGCAGCACGACGAGCGGCGCCCGCTCGCCGGCGCAGCGCGGTTTGGGTCGTCAAGCCACCTCGCGCGCCGCGCCCCCGGCCGCTCGCGCCTCGCACGGCGCCTGGCCCTGACGCTCGCGATCCTCATGGCGCCCGGGGCGGCCCTGGCCGCGGTGACGCTCAAGGGCAGGACCACGGGCATGCCCAAGCTCCTCAACCCGGTCTGGAACGAGGCCAAGGACCCGAAGGCAAACCGGTACACGTTCCGCGAGCCCTCCCCGACCGTCCGCGCCGACGTCCGCGCGCTCGTCGGCTACGTGCCGAAGGAGCTGTGCGTCGTCGCGCTCGGCGAGAAGGGCGAGCCGGAAAAGACGCCGCGAACGGTCGTCATCGCGGGCGGCCGCACCTCGCCCGTGACCCTCGTCGTCGCCCCGGGCCAGCAGATCCAGTTCGAGAACCACGATCCGTTCCCGCACAAGATCTACGACGTCGGCAACAAGGCGCTCCCGGCGGTCGAGATCGCCGCCGCCAAGACCCGCGCCTGGACGCCGCCAGGGCCGGGCAAGTACGAGATCCGCGATCAGCTCGCCCCGAGCATCCGGTCGTGGATCGTCGTCGAGCCGAAGGCCGTGGCGAGCGCCTACCCGGATCGTCAGGGGAACTTCGCCCTGGAGATCGAGGCCGGCACGTACACGCTCCAGGGCTACTTCAACGGCGAGCCGGTCGGAAAGACCGTCGAGGCCGTCGTGAAGCCCGGGCCGGATCAGCAGCTGCTCAAGGAGCCCGTCGTCGTGGGCGAGGCCGGTGGACCGAGCGCGGAGGCAGGAAAGTAGGCCATGCTGCTGTCGCGCTTCTGGTACGGGGTGCTCGCGCTCGCGCTCGGCGCCGCGATCTTCGTCCTCTTCGTCGCCGCCCAGCTCTACAACCGCTCGAGCCACCGCGCGATGAGCGAGGCGCTCAGCGCCGACTCCAGCGCCGTCGAGTGGTTCCTCAACGACGACGCCCGAAAACGATCGAGCGCGCTCATCCGCGTCGCGCTGAACCCGGCCCTGCGGACGGCGCTCGCCAAGTCGTCGGCCGAGGCCAAGCCGGGCGCCGAGCTGCGCGAGAAGGCCCGCACCGCGCTGCGCAGCGCGGTCGCCGAGGTGCCTCCGGAGCTGAAGTTCGACCACGTGTGGGCCGTCGACGCGGCCGGCCGGGTCGTCGCGTCGGTGGACTTCGAGCACCGCGAGGACTGGGAGCTCGGCGGCTACCCGATCGTCGCCGACGCCCTCCACGGCTGGATCCGCGACGACGCGTGGGTCTGGAAGGGCCGCATCCTGCGCGTCGTCGCGCGCCCCGTCGAGCAGGACGTCAACGGCGAGCCGGTCGGGGCCGTGATCGGCGCCAAGATCATCGACGACACCTTCGCCCGCGCGGTCACGAAGCGCACCGGCGCCGCCGTCGGCTTCTACGCCGAAGGGGCGCGCGTCGCCTCCGGCGCGCCCGAGGGGTTCGACAAGGCGAACCTCGACCAGATCACGCAAGATCTGAAGCTGCTCGACGACAACAAGGACTACATCGAGAAGGGGCGCTCCGAGGTCCGCGTCATCGGCAAGCACCTCGGCGTGGTCTACGCGCGGCTGCCCGGCGAGGCGTGGGAGCTCGGCGCCGGCTACGCGGTCGGCCGCCTCGCGGCGTCGGTGGACTCGCCGCTCAACTTCCTCGACAAGGCGAACAACGACGACAAGAGCCAGGTGCCCACGCTGCTGCTCCTGGCCGGCACCCTCGTCCTGGCCGCGATCGGCCTTCTGTTCTCGTTCCTGGAGCACACGCGGCCGCTCCACGTCTTCCGCAACGAGGCGGCGCGGTTCGCGAAGGGCGAGGTCGACGTGCTGGCGCCGAGCCGGTTCCGCGGCGCGTACCGGAAGATCGCGGCCGACATCAACGACGGCGTCGAGAAGGTGGCCGCGAAGGGCGGCGCGCCCAGGAAGGCCGCCGACCTCGAGCAGGTGCTCGGCCCGATCCCGGCGCAGCCGGCGATGAGCGCGTTCTCGGTGCCGCTCGGCCCCGGCGAGCCGCGCCCCGATTCGCGCCCGTCGTACCCGAAGCCCATGGTGAGCCCGCGCGGCCCGACGCGGCGGCCTGGCTCGCACCCGCTCAGCAACCCCCCGCCGGCCCGCGACTCCGAGGAGCCGGTCGAGGCGGTCGAGGAGGTCTCGGACGCGAACATCGCGCTCTCCCCGCGCGGCCCGACGAACGCCCCCGGGCGCCCGCCGCCGCGGCGCCCGCCGCCGCCGCCGCCGCCCAAGGCGCCGGGCGCGCCCGCCGCGGCGCCCGCCGTCGCCGAGGCGACGAGCGCGCCGGAGGCCCCGGCCGCGCGGCAGGACGGCGCGGGGGACCCGGACGAGCTCGCCGAGTGGAACGCCGTCTACGAGGAGTTCCTGTCGGTCAAGCAGCAGTGCGGGGAGCCCACGAACGCCCTCACCTTCGACAAGTTCAAGGGGACGCTGCAGCGCAACAAGGACGCGCTGGTGGCGCGCCACAACTGCTCGCGGGTGCGCTTCACGGTTTACGTGAAGGACGGCAAGGCGGCGCTCAAGGCGTCGCCGGTGAAGTGAGCCGCCGGGGATCGCCCGCGCGGAGACGGAGATCATGAGACGAGGAGCTGCCGGCGCCGCGGGCGCCGCGTTCGCTGCGATGGTGGCCGCCGGCGCGGCGCGCGCGTCGTCGGGGCTCGACTCGCCTGACATCGGGGTGCTCCAGCTCGGCCGCGGCGGGGCGTGGGTCGCGCGGGCCGACGATCCGCTCGCGGCCTACTTCAACCCGGCGGGGCTCGCCGCGCAGCGGAGCAGCGTGCACGGCGGCGTCCACTTCATCCATCAGGCGCAGTGCTTCACGCGCCTCGGCCCCGACGGGCGCCCCGTCCCGCCGAGCACGACGACGGCGATCCCGGCGCCCGGCAGCGAGGGCGGCCCGGACCCGGAGGTGTGCGCCGAGGGCGGCCTGTTCCCGAACCCCCAGCTCGCCGCGACCTTCCGCGTGAGCGACGCGCTCGCCGTCGGCGTCGCGGCGCTCGGCCCGCACGGCGTCGGCGCGCGGTCCTGGCCCGAGTCGCTCCCGTACACGCACCCGAGCTTCGGCCCGATGACGCAGCCGTCGCCCCAGCGGTACCTGCTCACGTCGCTCGACGCCCTGATGCTGATGCCGACGTTCGCGGTCGGCTTCACCCCGACGGAGGGGGTCTCGATCGGCGCCGGCTTCATCTGGGGCGCCGCGGTCATCGACTTCGTCAACTTCGCCGAGGCGACCTCGGCCGAGGGCGGCGACGACTTCAACGCGCACGGCGACCTGCGCACGCGCGCGAAGGCGGAGGACCTCTTCGTCCCGGGCTTCGTCCTCGGCGCGCGCTGGGCGGCGACCGCGCACCTCGATCTGGGCGCGTGGTTCAAGTGGCAGGACGCGGTGCGCGCGGAGACCGACCTGACCGTCGAGTCGCGCTACTGGACGCCGGCGGGGGTGAAGAACGAGGACCCGTGCAGGGGCGAGGCGCCCCGGTGCAACGTCACGGAGGAGCGGGGCGCGGGCGAGCTCAGGATGCCGATCCCCATGGAGGCGAAGCTCGGCCTCCGGTACCACCGGCCCCGCGCCTTCGCCCTGCGGCCCGCGCAGCCCACCGCCGCCGCGCCGCGCACCCGCGACCCGATGATCGACGATCTCTTCGACGTGGAGCTCGACTTCACCTGGGCCAACAACAGCGCGGTCGACGCGATCGAGGTGCGGTTTCGCGAGGGCATCCCGGTGCGCGGCACGGTCGTGGGCACGGTGCCGCCGAACGCCGACGTCCCGCACCGCTGGCGCGACGTCTTGGGAGTCCGGCTCGGCGGCGATTTCGTCGTGCTCCAAAATCTCCTCGCGCTGAGGGCCGGCGGCTTCTTCGAGCAGAAGGGGCAGGACGACGCCGATCTGAACCTCGATTTCCACCTCGGCTATCGGGTCGGCGTCGGGGCCGGCGTGACCGCGCGCATCGGCCCGGTCGACGTTTCGGCGGCGTTTCAGCACACGTACTTCGGCCCGCTGGACAACGGCGGGAAGGGGCGCATCAAGGCCGTCTCCGGCGCCGTGCCGAGCGGCTACCGCAGCATCCAGAGCGTGAACGGCGGCCGCTTCGAGAGCAGCCTGGACGAGTTCGGTCTGAGCGGAACGATGCGCTTCTGAGCGGGCGGCCGCTCGCGCGTGGAAGCGTCGGGGGGCGCGGCGCAATGCGGCGCGGCCCAGCGCGACGGGGCGCGCGGCGGAGCGCGGGGGCGGTCGACGCGGAAGGCGGTCGCGCCTATAAGATGGCTCCACCATGAGTGAATCGAACGTCCGTAACCTGGTCATCATCGGCTCCGGTCCTGCCGGGCTCACCGCCGCCATCTACGCGGCGCGCGCCAACCTGAAGCCGCTCCTCATCGAGGGCTTCAGCGCCGGCGGCCTGATCCCGGGGGGCCAGCTCATGTTCACGACCGACGTGGAGAACTACCCCGGCTTCCCCGAGAAGATCACCGGCCAGGAGCTGATGCAGCGCTTTCGCGACCAGGCCGCGCATCAGGGCACCGAGATCGTGACCGCGGACGTGACCAAGGTCGAGCTCACGGGCCACCCGTTCAAGGTGTGGGTGGAGGACACGCTCTACCTGGCGAAGACGGTGGTGATCGCGACGGGGGCGCGCGCCAACTACCTCGGCCTCGAGAGCGAGGAGAAGCTCAAGAACAAGGGCGTCAGCGCCTGCGCGGTCTGCGACGGCGCGCTCTTCCGCGGCCAGGACGTCGTGGTCGTCGGCGGCGGCGACACGGCGATGGAGGAGGCCTCCTACCTGTCCGGGCTCTGCAGCAGCGTCACGCTGGTGCACCGCCGCGACGAGTTCCGGGCGTCGAAGGCGATGGTCCAGCGCGTGGTCGAGAACCCGAAGATCAAGATCCTCTACAGCCACGTCGTGGAGGAGGTGCTCGACGTGAAGGCCGACATGGTGACGGGCGTCCGCGTCAAGAACCTCAAGACCGGCGACAGCCACCTCGTGCCGGCGGCGGCGATGTTCGTCGCGATCGGCCACACGCCGATGACGGATCTCTTCGTGGGGCAGCTCGAGACGCACCCGAACGGCTACCTGAAGACGGTGCCGGGCTCGACGCGCACGAACATCCCCGGCGTCTTCGCCGCGGGCGACGTGCAGGACTGGAACTACCGCCAGGCCGTGACGGCCGCCGGCACGGGCTGCATGGCCGCGCTCGACGCGGAGCGCTGGCTCGCGCAGCAGGGCGGCCACTGAGGGGACGGCGATGGTGGACGCGCTGCGCGAAGAGCTCGCCGATCTGACCGCCTCGGTCCGGGCGTTCCTGGAATGGCACGCGATGACCGGCGCGGACGGGCTGCCGGGCGATCCGTCGGCGCTCCACGAGGCGCTGGGCGCGTCGTCCTCGGAAGGCGGTCCGCCGGCCGCTCGGCGCGCGGACCGGGGCTTCGCTGGGCTGGACGCGCCCGCGCCGGCGGTGCCGCGCGGGGGCGGCGGCGCGGCCTTCGCGCCGGCAGCGCAACGCAGCGCCGCCGGCGCCTTCCCGGCGCCTCCGGAGCAGCGCGCCGCCGCCTTCGCCTCCCCGCCGCACCCCGAGCAGCGCGCCGCCGAGGCGCAGGCGGCGCGGGCGCCGGTGCAGCCGCCGCGGGCTCCCGAGCCGTCCCCCCGCCCTGCCGCGAGCGCCGCCGCGGCGCCCCGCGCCGAGCCGGCTGCGCGCGCGGTCGCGGCAGCGCAGCCGGATACGCCCGAGGAGCGCGCGGCGCGGCTCTCGCTCATCGCGGAAGAGGTCCGCACCTGCCAGAAGTGCCCGCTCCACGAGGGCCGCACCCACACGGTGTTCTCGCGCGGCGACCCGCTCTCCGAGATCGTGTTCGTCGGCGAGGGCCCAGGGGCAGAAGAGGATCAGCAGGGGGAGCCGTTCGTCGGCCCGGCGGGGCAGCTGCTCGACAAGATGATCGCGGCGATGGGGTACCACCGCGACGGGGTCTACATCTGCAACATCGTGAAGTGCCGGCCGCCGAAGAACCGGAAGCCGGAGCCCGCCGAGATGGCGGCCTGCAGCCCCTACCTCGCGTCCCAGCTCGCGCTGATCAAGCCGAAGGTGATCGTCGCGCTCGGCGCCACCGCGGTGCAGGGGCTGATCGGCACGACCGAGGGGATCACGAAGCTCCGCGGGACGTGGAAGCTCTACAAGGGCTCGATCCCGATCATGCCCACGTTCCATCCGGCCTACCTGCTGCGCCAGCCGAGCGCGAAGCGCGAGGTCTGGAGCGACCTGAAAGAGGTGATGCGCCACCTCGGCAAGAGCGCGCCCGACCGGGGCTGACGTGACCGCGTGCGCCTCCGGGCGCGAGACCTCGGCGGCGCAGGCGCCCGCGAGCGCCCACGCCGCGGCGCAGGCCCCCTCCGCCGGCCTCGACGACGCGGCGGCGCGGCCCTCCGGTGGGCCGACCGCGGCCGAGCCGTGGCCGCGGCTCTCGGCGGTGCGCTGCGCGCTGGCGCTCGTCGGCGCCCTGCCCTGGTGCATCCTCCTGGCGCGGAGCACCCTGCCGCTCGGAGGGCTCGGCGCCGCGCTCGATGGCCTCTTCGCGCCGATGTGCCACCGCATGCCGGAGCGGTCGCTCGCGCTCGCGGGCGTCGTGATGCCGCTTTGCAGCCGCTGCGCCGGGATCTTCGCCGGCGTCGCGGCGGGCGCCGCGATCGCGCGGCCTCGGCTGGCGATGGCGGCGTGGCGCCCGATCCTCATCGCCCTCAGCGCGTTGATGGCGCTCGACGTGGCGACCCAGGACCTCGGGCTGCGCCCCCCCTGGCATGCCACCCGCCTCGCCACGGGCCTGGCCTTCGGCTACGCCGCGACCGCAGCGTTCCTCGCGCAGCTCGCCCGCCGTCCGGGCTGAGCGCAGCTCGCACCGGAACGGCGCCCGGGCTGCGCGCAGCGCGCTCGTCGCCCGGGCTGCGCGCAGCGCGCTCGTCGCTCGGGATGTGCGTTACTTGCGACCTCCCATGGCCCTGCACTCGTGCACGGGGCCCTTCGTCGCATGGCGAACACACTCGCTGTACGCCGCGACGCCATCCTTCCACTTGCCCGTGTCCTGGAGCGCCGAGCCCAGGTAGAGATAGGGCAGCGCGTCGGTCGGATCGGCCGCGATGGCCGCGCGCGACGCCTCGATCGCGTCCTTGTACCTGCCGCGGTTGAGGAAGCTCAGCGCTTCCTTCTTCAGCTTGCTCGCGTCCTCAGCGTTGCCCGCGGGCGCCGCGGCCTTCTCCGCCTCCGCGGCCGCGGCCTTCTCCGCCTCCGCGGCCGCGGCCTTCTCCGCCTCCGCGGCTGCGGCCTTCTCCGCCTCGGCGGCCGCGGCCTTCTCCGCCTCGGCCTTCTCCGCGGCAGCCCGCTCCGCCTCGGCCTTCTCCGCGGCAGCCTTCTCCGCCTCCTTCAGCGGATCCGGAGCGGCCTCCGCCCCTTTCGCGGCGGCGGGTGCCGGCCCCGCCGGCGCTGGGGCGGTCTCGCGTGCAGGGGAAGGATTCCCTGCCGCGGCCACGAGCTTCGCCTGCACGTGCGCCGGCTTCGATACCGGCGCCACCATCGCGATCGGCGCAGGCGCGGACGGCTTGCTCGCGACCACCGACTTGGCGACCACCGCGACGGAGATCACCCCGGCGAGCCCCGCGACCCCCGCGACGATCCGGCGGAGGCGCGCCCGGCGGGCGAGCGTCTCGGGCGACAGCTGATGCACCACCACGAGGCGCTCGTCGGCGTGATCGTCGGGATCGCTGGCCGCCTCGGTGAGCGGCGGGAACGACTCCTCCTCGCGCCGGAAGAACGCCGCCGTCGGCGAGGAAGGATCGATCAGATCGAGCGCGTCCGAGTCCGGCGCCGGCTCCTCGGACGACGACGCGGGGGCTGCCGGTGGCTCCGAGGCGCCGGCTCGCTGCTGCGCCGTCGGCGGCTCGGAATCCTGCACCTTGCGAGGCGCCGCGTCGCCCGCGCTGCTCGACGCGACCGGCGCTTCGGAGACCCGCGAAGCAGCGTGCTCCTCCACCGCCGCGCGCACGGCGGGCGCCTCCACGGCCGCTCGCGCGGCGGGCGCCTCCGCGACCAGCGGAGCAGCAGGCGCCTCCACGACCGCTCGCGCGGCGGGCGCCTGCGCGACCAGCGGAGCAGCGGCCTCCTGCGCCGCCGACGGAGCGGCGGGCGCCTCCACGGCCGGGGGCGCAGCGACCGCGCCGGCGTCGCTCGCCCGCTCAGGAGCAGCGGAGAGGTCCGCGGTCGCCCCGGCGACGGCGACGTCCTGGTCGCTCGCCGGCGGCGGCGTCGAGTCCTGCGTCGCGAGATCCGGCCCCTCAGGCGCCGCCGACATGCGGGGCTGAGAGGCCCGAGGACGGAGGCTGCGGCCCCTGTTCGCGCGGGCCGATGCAAGAAGTCGCTTCGACATGTCCGAACCATCCTCCCGTGATCGTCACGCCCCCGATGGCGCAGGGGATCTGCGACTCGCCCTATTCATGATCCAGGCCGGCCCCAACGGCGAGCGCCCGCCCGCCGTTTCCGTGCGCTCGCAGCGACACCCCGTGTGCCGGATCGTGCCGCGTGGCCCCATCCGGCAACCCCCGCGCTCGACAAGAGCACACGGAGTCTCGTCCGACGAGAAATCGACAGCTTGTTCGCAACGACACGCGCCGGGCGCGCGGGACGCCCCTCTCGGCGGACGCGCCCCTGAGGGGGCGGCGATCCAGGACGACGGGGCCCCCGGCGCAGCGCACGTCAGCCTCCACCGAGCTGCACCGGCCGCCCCGCGACCGGGGCAGCGCGGAGCAGGACGAGCGTCGCGAGCTTCTTCTTCGCGTCGGAGCCGAGGATGGTGCCCGCCAGGTTGTGCGCCATCTCCCACGGCACCTCGTCGTCCGCCGAGAAGAAGGCCACCGACGCGCTGCACGCGGCGATGTCCTTCGTGAGCTGCTCGCCGGTGTGCGACAGATCCGGGCCGGCGAGCCCCTTGCGCTGGCGCTTGCCCATGCCGCCGCCGAACGGCCAGATCGCGGTCGCGAGGTCCTTCAGCACCATCGCGCTGACGGCGCACGCGGGGGGCTTCGACACGCGCCCCTCCGGGACCACCGTGATCTCCTTCGGGAGGTCGTCGCGGCCGTCGGTCTTGATGACCACGTTCGGCGCGCCGGCCGCGCCGAGCTCCGTCACCACCGCGGCCACCGCGCTCGGCTTCGCCTTCTTCTCGGCGAGCAGCGTGACCGGCTTGCCCTCGATCGGCAGCGCGCGGATCACCTTCGAGAGCTTCTCGGCCCCGTCCTTCTGCGAGAGGTCCACGCGCTGGCCGCCGATGTAGGGGCCCATCGAGTCGACGAGCAGCTCGGGCATGCCCTTCGGCTTCGGCGGCTCGGCGGGCGCCTCGGCGACCGGAGCCGCCGTGGCGGCGGGGCCGGGCTCGGGCGGCTTGGGCGCGCTCTCGCACGCCGCGGCGGCCAGGGTCAGACCGGCGACGGCCGCGAGGCGGGGCAAGACGCCGGAACGGAAGCAGGAAGCTCGCATGGCGCGGCAGTGTAACCAACCGGCCTGGCTCCGCGCACCTTCGCTGTGCGAGAGTTCGCGCGATGGCTTCCCCGCTCGTGGAACGGCTCGCTCAGCTCGGATCGTCCGCTCGAATCGCCGTCGAGGACGACCGGGGGCAGACCACCTTCGCGGCGCTCACCGAGCGAGCCCTCCGCGTCCGCGGCGCGCTGCTCGCCGACGGCGGGCGGGGCGCCGCGCACGCGAGCCCGAGCTCCCTCGAAGGGGAGCGGATCCTGCTCCTCGTGCCGCCCGGCGCGGCGTGGGTCTCGGCCTTCCTCGGCGTCCTCCTCGCCGGCGGGATCGCGCTGCCGCTGTCGGCCCTGTATCCGCCGGCAGAGCTCGCATGGCTCGCGAGCGACGCCGGCGTGCGGCGGATCATCGTCGGAGACGAGCTCGCCGGGGTGGCCGCCCCGATCGCGCAGGGCCGCTCGGTGCTCCGCGTGGAGGACCTCGAGCGCGCCGCCCCGGGGCCGGAGGGGGCGCTCTCCGACATCGCCGCGGACGATGCGGCGCTCCTGCTCTACACGAGCGGCACGACCGGCAAGCCGAAGGGGGCGCTCCTCACGCACCGCAACCTGGCCGTGCAGGCGGAGCTCCTGCGCGCGGCCTGGGGCTTCACCGAGCACGACGCGCTGCTGCACGCGCTGCCGCTGCACCACCTCCACGGCGTCGTCATCGCGCTCACGACGTCGCTGCTCGCGGGCAGCGCGACGCGGATGCTGCCGCGCTTCGACGCCCAGCGCGTCGCCGCCGAGATCGCGCGCGGCTCCGTCACGGCGTTCATGGCGGTGCCCACCATGTACCAGCGGCTGTTCGAGCAGATCGACCGCGGCGGCGCACCCGGCTTCGCCGCGGGGGCGCGGGCCCTAAGGCTCGCGACGAGCGGCTCCGCGGCGCTGCCGGTGACGCTGGCCGAGCGCTGGCGCGACCTCACCGGCGCGATCCCGCTCGAGCGCTTCGGGATGACCGAGATCGGCGTCGGGCTGAGCAACCCGCTCGATCCGGGCGGCCGGCGGGCGGGCTGGGTCGGCTTCCCGCTGCCGACCGTCGAGGCCCGCATCACCGACGACGCGGGCAACGCGTCGGAATGGGCGCCGGGCGACGCCCCAGGCGAGGCGCCGGCGCGGCCCGGCGGCGCCGCGGTCGCGCGGGGCGAGCTCTGGATCCGCGGGCCGAGCGTCTTCAAGGGCTACCTCGGGCGCGAGGACGCCACCGCCGCGGCCTTCCAGGACGGCTGGTTCCGCACGGGCGACGTGGCGGAGCGCTCCAGCGACGGGTGCTTCCGGCTCCTCGGGCGGACCTCGGTCGATATCCTCAAGAGCGGCGGGTACAAGCTGTCGGCCCTCGAGATCGAGGAGGCGCTGCGGGAGCACGGCGCGATCGCCGAGGTCGCGGTGATCGGCGTCCCGGACGAGGCGTGGGGCGAGCGCGTCGTCGCGGTCGTCGTCGCCGCGCCGGGCCGAGAGGCGGAGTGCGCGACCGGGCCGCTCCGCGCCTGGGCGAAGGAGCGGCTCGCGCCCTACAAGGTCCCGCGCGCGTCGATCGTCGTGCCGAGCCTGCCGCGCAACGCGATGGGCAAGGTCGTCAAGCCGGAGCTCGTGAAGGCGATCGCGGCGAGCGGCTCCGCAGGGAAGGACCCGAGCGCGGGATGACGGAGAGAGCCGCCCGAGCGCGCGGCGGACGCGCTTGACCGAGCTGCTCCGCTCCGGCCTACTCGGCCGATGCAGACTGCCCCCTCCTTCGGCCCGGCCGCGTACGGCGGCCTCGCGGTTCAGCCGTTCGCGCACCCCACCTACACCATCAAGCGGCCCTTCTGGTCGCTGCTCGGCCGCAAGTTCCACGTCTATGCGCCCGACGGCACCCTCGTGTGCTTCGTCAAGCACCCGCTGCTCAAGCTGCGCCAGGAGTTCACCCTCTTCGCCGACGAGTCGGAGTCGCAGCCGCTGCTCACCATCCGGTCGCGGCAGGTCGTCGCCCTGAACCGGTGCCTGGACGTCCTCGACGCGCGCACCGGCGAGCGGGTCGGGACCATCCGCTCGCGCGGCCTCAAATCGATCGTCCGCGACACCTGGGACATCCTCGATCCCACGGATCAGCCGGTCGGGCTGATGCAGGAGGACGGCGCCGCGCTGCTCCGCCGCATGTTCCCGCTCCTCGTCGGCAAGTGGCACATCGAGCTGCACCAGCAGGAGGTCGCGAAGGTGACCCAGGTGTTCCGGTTCTTCGTCAAGGAGTTCACGCTCGACCTGTCGATGAACCAGGGGAGGATCGACGCCCGGTTCGCCATCGCCTGCGCCCTGCTCGCGCTCATGGCCGAGACCGCGCGCGAGTCCGGCTGAGGCCGCGCCCCGCGGCGGGGGGGCCCCGGCCGCCTCCGCGCATCGATCGCCGCCCGATCGCTGCCCGCTCGCCGCCCCATTACCACCCGATCGCCGCCCGATCGCCGAAACTTGGCCCGTTTCGGCGAGTTCTGCGAGGTTGCCGCGCGATGCGCCTCGATCCTGTCTCCCGCCTCGACGTTGCCTCCGAGGAGGGCCGACCGCCGTCCCCCCCTGTGCCCCCGTCCGGACTAGCCCGCTTCGCCGCGAGCGGGCAGGGCGCCGACGCCGAGCGCGAGCTCAGGGCGCGGCGCTTCCTCTGGACGAGCGCCCCGGCGGCGCAGGACGGGCAGCTCCGCGCCGCGCTCGACGAGGCCGTCGAGCTCGCGCTGGCCATGCGCGGCGCGCTGCCGCCGCGGGTCCAGGAAGGCGCCCCGCTCGAGGCGGTGATCGCCGACCAGGTCTTCCGCGCGAGGGCGCTCGGCGCCGCGGGGCTCGCCGTCGGCCTGCCACGGCTCGCCGGGGGCGCGCGGGGCGCGCTGCACCCGGAGGACAGCGCGACGCTCGTCGCGTGGCTCGGCGCGGCGCGCGAGGCGCCCGTCGCCCTCGTGTTCGATGAGGGCGACAGGTCCGCGCAGGTGCTCGCGCCGGTGCCCCTCGCGGACCTCGTCGAGAGGAACGCGCCCGACGGGCACGGCGCCGCCTCCCACATTCGCGCGCAGACGCGCGGCCTCGCCGCGCGCGAGCCGGAGCGCAGCCTCGCCGCGCGCGAGCCCGAGCGCGGCCTCGCCGCGCGCGAGCCCGAGCGGCCCATCCGGCCGACGCAGCCGAGCGCCGCCGCGCCCGCCCCGGACGAGGCGCCCCCGGCCGAGCCGGCGGCCTCCGAGCCGCCCGCGGCGCCCGCGGCGCCCGCCGCCGCCGAGGGGCGGACCGAGGCGAGGCCGCGCGGCGTGCTGCCCCCCCGCTCGTCGAGGATCCGCCGCCCGGACGCACCGGCGGCCGTCCTCGCCCCCGGGAGAGGCCCCGGCGCCGCGCCGGCGCAGGGGTCGGGCTCGCCGCCCGCTGCGAACGAGACGCTGGCGATGGCCCTGGCCAGCGTCGACCCGGGTGTGGCGCCCGCCGATCCGGGCGCGCCGCCCGCCCATCCTGGCGCTGCGATCGAGGGCGCGGGGACCACGCTCAGGCCGCCACGAGCCGCGCACGAGGCCGCGCCCGCGGCGCCGGTCGCGCCCATCGCGCCCGCCGCACCCATCGCGCCGGTCGCCGAGGCCGCCCACCCGGACAACGACGCGCTGCCGCCGACGCGCAGGGAGCGGAAGGCGCCGCGCAACCGGATCCTCAGCGCGGCCGAGTGGCGAGCGCTCGCCGTCGAGCTCGACAACGCCCGCGGTCCGAAGCCGGTCCGGGTCATCGAGCAGCTGTTCGCGACCCACTACACGCCGCTCCTCGGCGCGACGCTCGCGGGCGAGACGGACGCGGCCGTGCGGGGCGTTGTCGACAGCTGGAGGACCAGCTTCGAGCACAGCTACCGCGAGGCGTTCTCGGCGCTGCGCGTGACCGGCAAGCGGCCGCCCATGGTGTTCGACGCCCCGGACATCGCCGCCCGCATCGCCCGCCTCAACGGGGCGCGCGGGGTGAAGCTCCTGCTCGTCGACGCGATGCGCTTCGACCTCGGCGAGCGCGTCGCCGCCCACCTGAAGGAGATCATGATGGATCGCGCGATCCTGGTGGAGCGCTCGCTGCTCTGGGCGGCGCTGCCGCCCACCACGACGGCGCAGATCTCGCTGCTCGCCCGCGGGCCGGACGGGCTCCGCGAGACGATGCCCCCGAGCGAGGCGGAGCCCGCCATCGCCCGCGGCCGCGCCGTCGCGACCCTGCGGCGCGAGCGGGTCGGGTCGCGCGAGCTGATGAAGCTCGATCTCGTGGAGGCGCGCCTGCGCGCCGCGGGGCCGCCGTTCGCCGAGCGGATCGAGGCGATCGCGGAGGAGGTCGCCGACGTGGTCGCGCGGTTCATGGCCAGCCTGCCGCCGCGGACCCTGCTGCTCGTCTTCGGCGATCACGGGTTCCGCATGACGCCCATGGGCGACGGCACCGCGACCGGCCCGGCGTCGCAGGGCGGAGGCTCCCCCGAAGAGGTGCTCGTCCCGGCGCAGGCGTGGCTCGTCGGCGGCGTGCACTGAGCGGCCGCGGCCCCGGGGCGACCCGGGTCGGCGCAGGCCGGCGCGCCGCGCGGGCCCGTCAACGCGGCGCGCCGCGCGGACCGTCGAGCCGGCGCGCCGCGCGGGGCCGTCAAGGCGCCGTGCGGTAGGGGCCCGCCGCCCCCTCCCCGCGCGGCCGCGGCCGGAGGAGCCCCGCGAGACGGGTGGCGACGAGCGCGCCGGCGCCGATCAGCGCGACGGCCGCGCAGAGCGCGCCGCCGACGTAGGGGATCCCGCTGACGATCAGCAGGCCGAGGCAGCCGATGGCGAGGTGCGCGTAGGGGTTCCTGGTCCGGTGACCGAAGAGCCCCGCCCCCGCGGTCTCGAGCACGGCGCAGCCGCCCGCGACCACGGCGACGACGGCGAGCAGCAGGCCGATCACCGCGAACGGGATGCCGATCAGCGTGACGCACAGGGCGGCGGCGACCGCGACGGCGCCGAGGACGCCCACCACGCCGAGCGCGAACGATCGCATCGGCCGGGCGGCGATCTCGACCTTGAGCGCCTCCATGCGCCGCGGCCAGAGCGCCAGCATCACCGCGCCGAAGGCGAACAGGAACGCCGTGCGCGTCACCGCGTTGCCGGCCTCGCGCGCCAGCGTGGACGCGCCCTTCGCGCTCGATCCGTCGTCGCCCATCGGGTTCGCGTCGTTGTTCACGTCGCCGCGGATGCGCGCGCGCTCACCCCGCCGGAGCGGGCCGCCCACGACGTCGACGTCGCCGTCGATGCTGGCGCCGTCGGCCACGGTGAGCGGGCCGCCCACCGTCGACACGTCGCCGCGCACGCGCGCGCCCTCGTGGATGTGCGTGGAGCCGCCCATCACGTCGATGTCGCCCGTGACCGTGCCCCACACGTCGAGCGAGCCGCCGATCACCGACACGTCGTTGACCACCTCGCCCTTCTCGATCCGGAGGCTCCCGCCGGTCACGAACCGGTCCCGGCCGCGCGACGAGGGCCGCGCCTCCTCGGCGTCCTCGTCCTCGGCGTCGTCGGGCGACGCCGCGGGCGAGGGCGCCGGCGGGGACCCGACCGCGGGCATCTCCGGGGCCGGCGCCGCCGAGGCCGGGTACGGCGCCGCGGGGGCCGGGGCGATCGCGATCAGGTCGCCGTCGCGGGTCGCGACGTAGCTCCCGTCGGCGAGCAGCAGCTCCAGCACCCGGTCCGCCGGCTGGTCCTGGACGTGGAGGTCGACGGCGTTGCCGGGCGGCACGTTGAGCACGAGGCTCCACCCGGCGGCCTGGGCGACGCGCTTGAGCGCCTCGTTGCGCGGCTCGTTGCTCACCTCGACGCTGACCTTCGGCTCGACGTCTGGCCAGGACCCCTTGCGGAGGATCTCCGCCCTGGCCGCGCCGCTGGCCGAGGCCCCCAGCGCGGCGCCCAGCGCGGCGGCGGCGAGGCGCGAGGAGACGAGACGAGTCGAGACGGTGCGCATCAGATCCCTCCGTTCAGCGAGAGCTGCTTTCCCCTGGTCCACGCGACATAAGCCCCCACGATCACGAGCAAGGCCGCCGAGAGCCACGGCAGCGCCGTGAGCCAGCCGGACAGGGCCCCGCTCCCGGCGACGGCGCAGCCGATCCTCACCACCACCGCGCAGGCGTGCCAGAGCCCCGCCCAGCTCTCCCGCAGGCCGCCCGCCCCGGCCACGAGCGACGGCGCCGCGCCGAGCGCCGAGATCGCCAGGGCGAACGCGAGCGCCGGGACCGGCAGCGGCGCGCGCGGCGCGGCGGTGTCCCTCGCGCAACCGTGCGCCGCCTGCGCGCGCAGGAGCTCCCCCGCGCGGAGCGACAGGAGCGCCGCCTGGCCGAGCTCTGCGGAGCAGCTCTGGCAGCACGCGGCATGCTCGAGCGCGCCCTCGGGCAGGAGGGCCCCCTCGCCGTCGCCCAGCGCGGTGAGCGCTATCTCGGTGAGGTGACCGTTGGACTGCCACACGAGGTCGGGCGCGAGCCTGTCGTCGTCTTGCATCGTCACTCTCCGAGCGCCTCGGCGAGGCAGCGCCTGCCGCGCGCGATCCACGTCGCCACCGTCCCGAGCGGGATGTCGAGCCGGCGCGATATCTGCTGGTAGTTGAGGCCTTCGACATGGAAGGCGAGGAGCGCGCGGCGCTGGGGCTCGGCCAGCTTCTGCAGCGCCAGCTCGATCCGGCGGGCGCGCTCGGTCTGGGCGGCGCGCTCCTCGGGCCCGGGCGCCGGGTCCTCCACCGAGTCGAGGAGCTCGCGCTGCTCCTCGGCGCTCGCCTCCGGGAGCGCCTCGGCGCGCCGCGTGCGGCGGCGGCGGCGCAGCACGTCGAGCGCCACGTGGCGCGCGATCCCGAGCACCCACGGGCGCAGCGGCTCGCCGTCGCGCAGGCGGCTGCGCCCCTCGAGGGCCCGGGCGAGCGCCTCGTGGGTGCAATCCTCGACGTCGGGGTGATCGGACCGCTCCCCGAGCACGCAGGCGATCGCCGCGCGCACCACCGGCCGCAGGGCGGCGGTCTCGTCGAGAGACGCCCCCACCGTCACAAGCGACGCCGCGGGGAGCCCGTCGGACGCTTGGGGACACGGCGGCGTGGCCACTGGAATCATGCTGGACCCAGACAATTCGCGCGAGCCCTCCCCCAAATTTCACAGGCTGGTCGAGAACGCGCCAGCAGCATCGCGATGGCCGAGGGCCGCCGCGGCCCGACCGAGCCCCACCTCGGTTCCTGGACGGCCAACCTCGGTTCCTGGACGGCCGGCCGCGGTTCCTGGACGGCCGGCCGCGGTTCCTGGACGGCCGGCCGCGGTTCCTGGACGGCCGGCCGCGGTTCCTGGACGGCCGGCCGCGGTTCCTGGACGGCCAACCTCGGTTCCTGGACGGCCGCCCTAGGCTCCGGGCGCAAGGAATTCGAGGAGTTCGGGAAGGACGAGCGCCGGGTCTTCCAGGTGGGGCGCGTGGCCGAGCGGCACGAGGCGCAGCGTGGCGCGGGGGATCGCGGCGGCCGCGGCGATGCCGAGCGGCGCCGGGAACACGTCGTCGCGCTCGCCCCAGAGCACCAGCGTCTCCGCGTCGATCTCGCCGAGCCGCGGGAGGCGATGGGGCACCGGGCCGACGGCGGGGAAGAGCGCGTTGAACGCGGCGACAGGGGCGACCCGGCCGTCGGGCACGGCGTAGAGCTCGCCGTGCAACGCCGCGAGGCGCTCGCCGCGCGGCGTTGGCTGCGGGGGGCGGATGCGGCGGAAGAGCGCCTTGCCGAGCACCCGCATCAGGCGCTCCGGCGGGGCGCGGAAGTAAGCGCGGCTCCAGGCGGTCATGACCGGCCCGACCCCCATTGCGCCGATGAGCACGAGCTTCCGCGGGCGCGCGCGCTTGCGGAGCGCGATCTCCGCCGCGACCAGCCCGCCGAGCGAGTGGCCGACGAGCGCGGCGTCGCCGAGATCCAGCTCGAGGAGGAGCTCCTCGACCGGATCGGCGAAGAAGCGGAGGCCCTCCTCGAAGCCCCCGCCCTCGAACGGCGGCGACGAGGCGTGACCGAAGCCCGGCAGATCCACGGCGATGACGCGGTGGCGACGCGCGAGCTCGGGGAGCAGCGGGAACCACGTCGTCGCGGCGTTGCCGCGGCCGTGCAGCAGGACCACGGGCGAGCCGCGGCCGCCCTCCAGGTAGCGGAGCGTCGAGCTCAGCGCGGCGCGGCGGTGCACGGCGAACGGCGGCTCGCCGGCGGCGAGCTCCGCGAGGATCGCGCGCTCGGCCGGGCCCAGGCGGGAGACGACGGCGTGGACATTCGTCACGGGCGCTCCCCGTAGCGCGAACGATACGGCGCGGAAATGCCGCAGCCGAGAGGGGCGCCGCCGCGCGCCCGCCCCTGCGTCGGCATCGGCTGTTGCCCGGGCCTGCGCGAGCACCGGGGCCGTGCCCGGGCCTGCGTCAGCACCGGGGCATGCCCCCCGGGCCTGCGTCAGTCCCGGCCGTGCCCGGGCCCGAGGATGAGCTGCATCTTGGCCATGGGCTCGAACCCCTCGACGTGCGGCGGGTGGTGGCACTGCGTGACGCAGCTCTGGGGCGGGGGCGAGAGCACGATGAGCCCCTTCTTCTCGGGATCCTTCGCGTGCAGCGAGCCCGGGCCGTGACACTCCTCGCACTGCACGTTCTGGAGGGAAGCGTTGTGCGTCACCGTGGAGCCGCCCGGCTTGCCGTAGCCGGTCACGTGACAGCTCACGCAGTCGAGGTTGTACTCCTTGAAGTCCTGCTGCAGCGTCGCGTAGGCCCGCGCGTGCGCGGTGCCGTCGAAGACCTTGCGCTCCTCGTCGTGGCAGTTCGTGCAGGCGTCGATGCCGATGTAGCTGGCCTCGCCCTTCGCCGGCGGCTCGGGGACGCGATCCGCGAACGCCTCCTTGTTGTGGGCGTTGACCCGCTTGTAATAGGCGAGGAGCTGCCCGGCGACGTCCTTGTCGGCCCCGAGCTTCTCGCGCACCTCCACCGAGCTGTAGCGGAAGAAGCTGCCGGTCACCTTCGTCTCCGCCGACTCGAGCTGCGCCTTCTCGGCCCGGAGCTTCTCCAGATCGGCCTTCCGATCGGCGATGTCCTTCGCGGAGACCGTCTTGCTGCCCTCCCAGCCGTTGAGGCGGATCTCGAGCTCCCGGATCCGCCCCGACAGGCTGATCAGCTCGTCGGCCTTGGCGACGCCGCCCGCGTCCGCGAACACGAGCGGGCCGTCGCCCTTGCCGCGGACGAAGAGATCCACGACCGCCACCGACTGGAGGTGGTTCGGCGTCTCGACGACCAGCGTCGTCCCGATGAGCACCGGCGGCTTCGGGCCGTCGTTGACGTCCCCGCGCTCGCTGGGCTTGCCCAGCACGAGCACGTGCAGCTCCGGCGCGTTGTCGGCGAGCCGCAGCGCCTCGCCCCGCGGCAAGGCGGCGAGCCCCACGAACACCGTCGCGCCCTGCTTCTTCGCCTCCTCGACGCCCGCCTTCACCGCCTCGACCGTCGAGCCGGCCTTGACGCCGTCGGGATAGGCGCCGGCGAGGCCCTTCGGGTCGCTCACGCCGATGAGGCCCACCTTCACGCCGGAGACGTCGCGCACCACGACGCCCCGGACGCCCTGCGCGCCCTCGAGGTTCTTGGCGAGCACGGCCGCCCCGGACTGCTCCTGGTACTTCGCGAGCGCCTCGGCGCCGAGCGCCCAGTCGTTCTCGCCCGGCGCCCACGCCGCGAGCCCGATCTCCTTCGCCGCCAGCGCCATCGCCTCGGCCTTCCAGGCGTCCTGGGTGCGGCGCTCCGGCTTCACCTCCGGCTCCATGAACAGCAGCGGCCCGGCGCCGACCACGAGGCGATCCGGCGCCTCGCCGCGCTGGCCCTCGATCAGGGCGGCGAGGTGGTCGATGCCCCCGAGCTGGTCCTTCGTGCAGCCGCACGGCTCCAGCGCGCCGGCCACGGTGCTGAGCACGTAGAGCCGCACCGTCGGCCGGGTCGCGCCCGCGTCGGCGTCCGCCTCCGCGCTCGCGGCGCCCTGCTCGGGGACCTTGCACCCCTGGCAGGCCGCCGCGCCGGCCGCCGCGGCGATCGCGAGGAAAGGGATCAAGAGCGCGTACCCCCGACGCACTCCGCGAAGAAGCGAGCGCTTCATGCCCGCGCTATAGCACACGGGCTCGGGCGCATGAGCCGGGGGCCGCGCCGAGGCGCCGGCGGCGGTGTCGAGGCGCCGGCGGCGGGCCGGGGACGGTCAGAAGCTCGACGGAGCGAAGGGCAGGACCGTCTTCAGGTCGGCGTCGTTGAACCGGAGCTGCAGGCCGATGAAGTAATCCCGGCGATCGGTGTTCAGGATGTCGTCCATGCCGCCGAGCAGCCACAGCTTGCGGATGAACTCGTACGCGAGCGCGACCCGCCAGCGCGGCGACAGCTCCTCGCCGAAGCCGAAGAGGTCCTGCCGGAGCTCGAACCGGTCGTCGAGCAGGTGGAGATCGAGGCCGAGGCCGCCCGTCGACTCCTTGATGCCGAACCGGCCCGTGAACGGGCCGAGCCGCTTCGCGAACTGGAACGAGAAGCGGAAGGCGTTCGTCGTGATCGTGCGGACCTCGCGGTAGTGCGCCGGGTCGTTGATGTTGGTCGTGTCGACGTCGATCTGCTGGAAGTCCGTCTTGCCGCGCGGGTCGTTCACCAGCTCGACGACGTAGTACTTGTCCTCGGTCGGCTGGAGCCGGAGCTCGACGTAGCTCTTGATGGTGTTGGCCAGGAAGTTGTAGTCGGTCCGGAGCCCGACCACCGTCTGGAAACGGCTGATCCCGCCGACGAGCTCGCCGACGTCCTCGACGACCGTCTCGACCTCGTTGATCAGCGTCTCGTCCTTGGTGAGGCGGCCGAGCGTCCCCTCCCCGCGGTCGACGCGCGCGGCGATGCTGTCCACGTGCTTCAGCGCCGACTCGAGGTTCTCGGTCGCGCGCCCCACCCGCTCGGCGGCGCGCCGGAGCTCGCCGGGCTGCCCGCCCTGCTGGCCGGGCACCTCGGCCGCGGCCGTCATCGTGCGGATGTCGCGGGTCACCTGCTCGACGTTGCGGAGGATCTCCCGCAGGCGCGGGCCCGACTCGCCCGTGATCTGGTTGATGTTGTTGATCGTCTGCGTGACGCCCGCGCGGTTCTCGCGCACGGTCGCGTTCATCTGCTCGGTGACGTCCGCGAGGTTGTCGAGGATCTGCGCGAGCCGCTCCTGCCCGGTCTCGGAGCCGACGGTGTTCTTCAGCGTCTCGGTGACGGTCTTGACGTCCTTCAGGATCTCGGCGACCTGCCCCTGCATCGACTGGATCGTCGGCTCATCGATGTAATAGAGGACCCTCCCCTCGTCGGGGATGCGCGGCTTGCCCTCGGTGCCGGGCGAGAGCACGACGAACGACTCGCCGATGAGGCTCGTGGCGCGCTTGCCGATGGCCGCGTCCTCGTAGAGCGGGACGTCGGGGCTCATCTTGATGTCGATGCGCGCCTGGCCGTTGTAGAGCGAGATCTTGTCGACGACGCCGACCTGGATGCCCGAGATCATCACCCGCGATTGCGGGGACACGCCGATGGCGTCCGGCAGCGTGGCCCAGACGCGGTAGCCGTTCCCGCCGCCCACGTCGCGCGAGACGAAGCGGTAGCCGCCGTAGGCCGCGCCTGCGAGCACGATCGTCATGACGCCGACCTTCGCGGCCTTGGAGACCTCAGCCATCCTGCGCGAGGGCCACGGTAGCACGAGCCGACCGCGGGACCGCGCTGCTTTCTCCCCGACGCGAGCGATGGCGCGCCGCGGTCCGATGCGAAGAGGCGCGCGCGGGCAGGAGACGGGCGCCAGGTCCGGAAACCTGCTAGCCGAGGCGTATGCGGTCGTGGTGGGCCAGAGGGGTGTTCGTCGCGGCGCTCACCTTCGCCGGGGCGGCAGCCGCGGAGCCGCCGGCGCTCACGTGGGAGGCGGCGACGCGATCGCCGCAGCCGCCCGCGGCGCTCGCGCCGGACGTCGCCGCGCTCGCGGCGCGCTGCGGGAGCGCCGACGCGGCGCTCGCCGCCGTCGCCCGGCGCAACGTCGAACGGCAGCTCCAGGGAGGGGAGATCATGCCGCCCGACGAGCTCGCCTTCACGCTGCGCGCCGCGGGCGCGCCGCACGCGTGGCCGAGGGGCTGGTCGATCTCCGGCCGAGGGCTGGGGCCGGACGAGGTCGGGGCGCGGCTCGACGGGTGGATCGCGGGCTGGACCACGCTCGGGGTGCGGCGATGTGGGGTGGCCCAGGCGAAGAAGCCGGATGGGACGGTGATCGTGGCCGCGGTCGGGGTGGACGCGCTCGCGGATCTGTCGCCGCTGCCGACGACGGCGCGGGTGGGGCAGTGGGTGACCCTCGAGGGGACGATGCGGGTGCCGGCGAGCGCGGTGAAGGTGGTGCTGCTGGGGCCGCGGGGCGCGCCCAAGACGGTGCTGAGCTCGCTGTCGGGTGCGCGGCTCCGCTCGAGCTTCGCGGTCGACCAGCCGGGGAGCTGGCTGGTGCAGGTGCTGGCCACCGTGTCGACGGGGCCGAGGCCCGTGCTGGAGGCGATGATCTTCGCGGGGAGCGCCCCGCCGGGCCGGTACGTCCGCGCGACCGCGCCCGGCGAGGAGGCCGCGAAGGGGGCGCAGGGCGACGAGGACGCGATGCTGCGGATGATGAACGCCGCGCGGGCCTCGGAGCGCCTGCCGGCGCTCGCGCGCGACGCGGCGCTCACCGCGCTGGCGCGGTCGCACTCCGAGGAGATGATCAAGGCGAAGATGGTGGGCCACGACGTGGGCTCGGGCGATCCGGCGGTGCGCCTCAAGGCGGCCGGCTACCGGGCGACGATCGCGGGGGAGAACGTGGCCAGCTCGAGCACGACCGAGGGCGCGCACCGCGCGATCTGGGCGAGCCCGTCGCACCGGGGCAACCTGCTCGACCGGCGCTACGGGAGGACCGGCGTGGCCGTCGTGCGCGACCCGAGCGGCCGGGTCTGGGTGACGCAGCTGTTCGCGGGGTGACCGCGGACGTCAGGCGTCAGGCGCCGCCGGTACGCTCGCCGGTGCCGCTCGAGCTCCGCCAGCGCGTCCGCGAGCCGGCGCTCGGCCTCTTCACCGCCGCGCCGGCTCCTGCGGCTCGCCCGGGCGGCCGCCGTGCCGCGCGTGTATCCTTGCACCGATGGCTGCACGCCCGCTTTACGTAGGCATCGACCTCGGCACCACGAACTCGACCGCGGCCGCCTTCGACGGCGAGAAGGTCACCCTCGTCAGGAACTCCCAGGGCGCGACGCTCACCCCGAGCGTGGTGCGGATCGACGCGCGCGGGACGACCACGGTCGGCGCGCGCGCGCGCCGGTTCCTCGAGAGCGATCCGCAGAACACCCGCGCGGAGTTCAAGCGGCTGATGGGGACGGCCCAGCCGATCGAGTTCGCCGCGGCGAAGGTGACGAAAAAGCCCGAGGAGCTCGCCGCCGAGGTGCTCCGCTCGCTCCGCGCCGACGTCGCCGAGCACCTCGGGGCCCTGCCCGCGTCGGCGGTGATCTCGGTGCCCGCGCTCTTCGAGCTGCCCCAGAGCGCGGCGACCTCGGAGGCGGCGCGGCTCGCGGGGTTCGAGCGGGTCGAGCTCATCCAGGAGCCGGTGGCCTCGGCGCTCGCGGCCGGCTGGACGGCCGAGGAGTCCACGGGCAGCTGGCTCGTCTACGACCTCGGCGGCGGGACGTTCGACGCCTCGCTGCTCGAGACCCGCGACGGGCTGCTCCGCGTCGTCGGGCACGACGGCGACAACTTCCTCGGCGGGCGCGACTTCGACTGGGCCATCGTCGACTGGGCGCTCGCCGAGATCGCGCGCACCCAGGGCGTCACCGTGAGCCGCGCCGATCCGCGGCACGCGGCCGCGCTCCGCAAGCTCAAGCTCGCGGTCGAGGAGGTCAAGATCGAGCTCACCCGCGCCGACGAGGCGGCGCTCGCGATCCCCGGGGCGTTCGAGGTGGACGGCGCGCACGTCGACGTCGATCTGGTCCTCGGGCGGTCCACGCTCGACGCGCTCTGCGCGCCGATCATCGACCGCTCGATCGAGGTCTGCCGGCGGCTCCTCGCGGCGCACGGCCTCGACGCGTCGCAGCTCGCGCGCGTCGTGCTCGTGGGCGGGCCGACCGTGATGCCGGCGCTGCGGGCGCGCGTCCGGGGCGCGCTGGGCGCGCCGTTCGGCGAGGGGCTCGACCCGATGACCCTCGTCGCGCAGGGGGCCGCCATCTACGCGGCGACCGCCGGGCTCGACGCGCGCGCCTCCTCGCTCGCGCCCGCCAAGGACGCCAAGGAGGAGGGCCGCCGGCTCTGGCTCCAGTACCCGGCGATGTCGAGCGACCTCACGCCCCACGTGGTGGGCCGCGTCGTGGAGGGGCCGGGGCCCGCGCCCGAGCGGATCCGGCTCGCGCGCGAGGGCGACGGCTGGACGAGCGCCGAGGCGCCGCTCGACGCCGAGGGGGCGTTCGTGGTGACCGTCGACCTGCTCCCGCGCCGGCCGAACGTGTTCCGCGTCGAGGCGACCACGGCCGGCGGCGCGAGGGTGCCGGTGCACCCGCGGTCGATCACCATCGTCCAGGGGCTCACGATCAGCGATCCGCCGCTGTCGCGCACCGTCGGGGTCGCGCTCGCGGACAACTCGGTGCGGGTCTACTTCGAGCGGGGCGCGCCGCTGCCGGCCCGGCGGACGTTCGTGCACCACAGCGTGGAGAGCGTCCCGAAGGGCTCCAGCGCGTGCGTGCTGAAGATCCCCATCGTCCAGGGCGAGCTCGACGTCGCCCACCTCTGCCGCGTGGTCGGGACCCTCGAGATCGACGGGAGCGGGCTCACCCAGGCCCTGCCCGCGGGCGCGGCGATCGAGCTCACGCTCGAGCTCGATCGGGGCGGGCACCTGTCGGCGCGCGCGCTGATCCCGTCGCAGGGGCTCGTGTTCGAGCGCGTCGCGCACCTGCTCGTCCCCGAGGCGGCGCCCGAGGTGCTCGACGCCTCGCTCGCGGCCATGCGCGAGCGGCTCGCCTCGGTGCGCGAGAGCGCCCTGCGCAGGAACGCGCCGCACGCGCTCGGCAAGGTCACCTACGTCGAGTGCGCGCTCGCCGAGGTGGAGCGCGACGCGGCCGCGGCGCGCGGCGGCGACGCCGACGCCGGGCAGAAGGCGCGGCGCGCGCTGCTCGAGCTCGACGTCCTGCTCGAGCAGGCCGAGGCCGACAAGCGCTGGCCGGAGCTCGAGGCCGAGGCCCAGGCCGCCGTCGCGAACGCGTCGGTGTGGATCTCGCAGCTCGGGTCGAGCACCGAGAAGGCGCTCCTCGAGGAGGCCGCGCAGGGCGTTGCGCGGGCGCGCGCCGAGAAGAACCAGGTCGAGCTCCAGCGGCAGCTCCGCCTCGTCCGCAACCTGAGCAGCGCGGCGTTCCAGCGGCACCCGAAGGCGTGGGTGTGGATGTTCGAGGACGCCGCCTCCGAGGCGCACCAGGCGTCGGATCTGGTCCGCGCGCAGAAGCTCGTGCGCGACGGGCGCGGCGCGGCGGAGCGCGGCGACACGGCCGCGCTGCGGGCGATCACCGAGGAGATCTGGCGCCTCCTGCCGGTCGACGCGCAGAAGCGCAGGCTCGGCCACGAGTCGGGGGTGCGCTGATGGACGGCGCGCTCGGCCGCATCCGCGACAACCCGTTCTACGTGCTCGGCCTGCGGCCGACCGCGAGCCGCGCGGAGATCGAGCGCGAGGGGCAGAAGCTGCTCGGGATGCTCGAGCTCAAGCTCGCGAGCGCGGCGACCTACCCGACGCCGGTCGGCCCCGGCGCGCGGACCGCCGACAAGGTGCGCCAGGCGATGGCCGCCCTCCGCGATCCGGAGCGGCGCCTCGCCCACGAGGTCTGGGCGCGGCTCGACCCGAGGCCTCCGCCGAAGGACGACCTCGACGACGACCTCGGCGAGCTGCCGCCGCCGGAGCCGCCCGGCGAGGATCCGCGCGCGCCGTGGCCGGACGCGCTGTCCGCGCTCGGCTGGAGGTCGCGGTGAGCTGGGGCGCCGCCCTGGGCATCGCGATCGCGCTGCGGGCGATCGGCGTGGTGGTCGCGCGGAGGGCCTCGCCCCAGGCGTCGTGGCGCGAGCTCGTGCTCGGCTCGGGCAGCTGGCGCATCCCGATGACCATCGTCCTCGTGCCGGTCGCGTTCGTCCTCGCGCTCGGCCTTGCCGTGGGCCAGCTCTGGTGCGCGCTGCTGCTCGCGCCGCTCGTGCTCCTCCTCGCGCCCTGGCTCGTCGCGCGCGGCGTGCTCATTCCGCTCGGGCTGCCGCGCGCCGCGTACTTCGTCGCGTGGCTGTCGGACTGGACATGGCGCGCCGATCGGCGCGGCGGCGCGGCGCTCGCGGCCGCGTGGGCGCTCTGCCGCGCGCGGAGGCCCGGCGCCGCGGTGGAGGCCTGGGTCAGCGAGCGGATCGAGCGCGCGGGAGCGGGGCCCGCGCCGTCCCCGGCGAGCGCCGTTCCGCTCCGCGGCGCGGGGATCGCCGCCGGCGCGATGCTCGCGGCGCGCCGCGGGGACGTGGAGGGTGCGCGAGCGCTCTTCGACAGCGTCGCCGGCCTGGACGAGCGCGCCTGCCCCCGCGAGGCCCGCCGCATCGCCGCCGGGTGGCTCGCCGCCGAGGCGGCCTCGCGCGGCGACTGGGCGGCCGCGCTCGAGCGCGCCCGCGAGGGCGGCGGCCGGGAGCTCGCGCTGCTCGGCGCCATCGCCGCGCGGCTGCTCGGGGAGGCGCCCGCGCCGGGCGCGCTCGAGCTCTGGCTCCGCTGGCTCGCCGCGCCCCATCGCCGCGCCACGCTCCCGCTCGTGCGCCGCGCCCTGGCCGCCGGCGAGGGCGCGCCGCCCCCGCAGCCGGAGGAGCCCGAGCCGTGCGCCGCCAAGGTCGCCGAGGGCGACCTGTGGAGCCGCGCGGTGCTGCTCCACGCGACGATGCTGCTCCGGCCGCGCGGCAAGGTCTCGGGCGACGATCTCCGGCGGCTGGGCGGCGCGTGGGACGCGGCGCTCGACGACGAGCGCGCCCAGGCCGAGCTCCGCGAGCGCGCGCAGCTGCTCGGCGCCTCGGGCGCGCAGGCGGCGCTCGGCCCGCTCTCGCGCGCGGTCGAGGAGGACCTCGCGGCGGCGCTGCGGGCGGCGCGCGTGCCGCGCGAGGCGTGGGACGATCTCGGCGGGACGATCGGCCGCACGCGCCGGCGCCTCCGGGACGAGCTCCTGTCCGAGGTGGAGCTCGCGTGCGACGCCCTCCGCCGCCGCGTCGACGAGAAGCGCGAGCTGCCGGCGCTCTCGGAGTGGCGCGAGTGGATCTCGCTGCGCGCGCAGTACGAGGCCGCGGCGGCGCTCGTCGGCCCGGAGTTCCGCCGCCTCGCGTTCCCCAAGGTGCACGCCGACGTCTGCCACGCGGCCGTCTGGCTGTTCAACGCGCGCAAGGAGCGGGCGATCGCGAACGCGATGTTCCGGTGGCTCCTCGCCGAGGCCGAGGCGCTCGAGGACGCGCGCCTCGCCGGGCTCCAGCGCGGCAACGTCGGGTGCGGGGTATGACGCGGGAGAGGGCGCCCGCGGCGCGCGCCGGGGCGCCGGCGGCTCGTCCTGATCCCCCCGGGCCGGCCGCATGATCGAGCTCGACCGGGTCACGAAGCGCTACGCCGGCGCGGTCGCGGTCGACGGGGTCTCGCTGCGCGTCGAGGAGGGCGAGCTCCTCGTCCTCCTCGGCGGCTCGGGCTCGGGCAAGACGACCACGCTCAAGATGGTGAACCGCCTCATCGAGCCCACGTCGGGCGCGATCCGGATCGGCGGCAAGGACATCACCGGCGAGCCGCCGCACGCGCTGCGCCGGCGCATCGGCTACGTCTTCCAGCGGCTCGGGCTGTTCCCGCACCTGACCGTGGCGGAGAACATCGGCGTCACGCCGTCGCTGCTCGGCTGGGACGCGGCGCGCATCCGGGCCCGCGTCGACGCGCTCCTCGAGCTCTGCGAGCTCGATCCGGCGGCCGTGCGCGACCGCCGCCCCGACGAGCTCTCGGGCGGCCAGCAGCAGCGGGTCGGGGTCGCGCGCGCGCTCGCCGCCGAGCCCCGGGTGATGCTCCTCGACGAGCCGTTCGGGGCGCTCGATCCGCTGACGCGCGACCGGCTCCAGCAGTCGTTCCTGGCGATCCGGCGCCGGCTCGGCCTGACCGCGATCTTCGTGACCCACGACCTCGTCGAGGCCCTCCTGCTCGGCGACCGCATCGCCGTGATGCAGGGGGGGCGGCTCGCGCAGGTGGGGACGCCGCGGGAGCTCATGACCGCGCCCGCGGACGAGTACGTGGCGCAGCTCGTCGGGACGCCGAAGCGGCAGGCGGCGGTCATCGACGCGCTGCTCCGGGAGGGGGAGCGCCGGCCGTGAACGAGCAGCTCGCCCTGCTCCCCGGGCGCCTCCTCGCGCACCTCGAGCTCACGCTCGTCGCGCTCCTCGTGGGGACGGGCGTCAGCGTGCCGCTCGGCGTGCTGGTCTCGCGCGCGCGCCGGCTCGAGCAGCCGGTGCTCGCCGTCGCGAGCGTCATCCAGACCGTGCCGAGCCTCGCGCTGCTCGCGTTCATGGTGCCCGCGCTCGCCGCGATCGGCGCCGCGAGCATCGGCTACCTGCCGGCGCTGATCGGGCTCGTGCTCTACAGCGTGCTCCCGGTCCTCCGGAACACGGTGGTGGGGCTCTCCAGCGTCGATCCGGCCCTGATCGAGGCGGCCGAGGGCGTCGGCATGACGCCGGGCCAGCGGCTCCGGCGCGTGGAGCTGCCGCTCGCCATGCCGGTGATCGTCGCCGGCATCAGGACGGCCGCGGTGTGGACGGTGGGGACCGCGACGCTCTCGACGCCCATCGGCGCGGAGAGCCTCGGCAACTACATCTTCAGCGGGCTGCAGACGCGCAACACGGCGGCCGTGCTCGTCGGGTGCGCGGCGGCGGCGGCGCTGGCGCTGGTCCTGGACGGCACGGTGCGGGCGCTCGAGATCGGCCTCCGCCGGCGCCGACGGGGCCTCGTGGCCGCGGCGATCGGCGCGTTCGCGCTGCTCTACGCCATCGCCGCGGCCGGCTTCGCCCGGGGGGCGCTCGGGGGCGGCGCGCGGCGGATCGCGATCGGATCGAAGACCTTCACCGAGCAGTACATCCTGAGCCGCGTCCTCGCGGGGAAGATCGCGCAGGACACGGGGCTGCCCACCGAGGCGGTGGAGTCGCTCGGGTCGACGGTGGCGTTCGACGCGCTGAGGACGGGCCAGATCGACGCGTACGTGGAATACTCCGGGACGCTCTGGACGACGGTCATGAAGCGGGGCGACGCCCCGGCCGACCGGGGCGAGGTGCTCCGCGGCGTCACGCGGTACCTGCTCGAGGAGCACGGGATCGTGGTCGCCGCCGCGCTCGGCTTCGAGAACACCTACGCGCTCGCGCTGCGGCGCGAGCGCGCGGAGCGGCTCGGCGCGCGGACCATCAGCGATCTCGTGCCCGCGGCGCGATCGATGTCGATCGGCGGAGATTACGAGTTCTTCGAGCGCGCCGAGTGGAAGACGGTCGAGCAGCGCTACGGGATCGCGTTCGCGAGGCAGCGCAGCATGGACCCGTCGCTCATGTACGAGGCCGTGAGGGCGGGCGAGGTGGACGTCATCAGCGCCTTCTCGACGGACGGGCGGATCGTGTCGTTCGACCTCCGCGTGCTCGAGGACGACCGGCGGGCGATACCGCCCTACGACGCCGTCGTCCTCGCGAGCGCGCGGCTCGCGCGGGAGCACCCGGAGGTGATCGAGGCGCTGCGGGGGCTCGAGGGCAAGATCGGCGCGGAGCGGATGCGGGAGCTCAACGTCGCCGTCGACGAGCGGGGAAAGTCCCCCGCGGAGGTCGCCGAGGCGCTGCTGCGGGAGCTCTGACGGGCCGCGCGCCGCTACGCGCCGCTCGGGTCGCCGGCGGGCCGGCCGCCGCGCGGCGACCCGGCGCCCGGGCGCCTGAGCGTCACGAGGCGCTCTTCCTGGAGCGGCTCGGGCTGGATCGTGCAGTGGTCGAGCGCGTGCCGCTCGCGCAGCCGCCGGCCCACGGCCGCGGCCACGTCCGTCCCGTGGTACCCCCTGGCGAGCACCACGTGCACCGTGAGCACGTTGAAGCCGTCGGAGATCGACCAGACGTGCAGGTCGTGGAAGTCGACCACGCCCGGCACGCTCCGGATCGTGTCCTCGACGTGGGCGAGGTCGATCTCGATGGGGCTGCCCTCCATCAGCACGCGCGACGTGTCGCGCACGAGCCGCCAGCCGCCCCAGAGCACGAGCGTGCCGATGGCCGCGCTGATCACCGGGTCGGCCCGCGTCCAGCCGAAGGCGAGGATGAGCACGCCGGCCACGATGGCGCCGACCGAGCCGAGCGCGTCCGACAGCACGTGCGCCAGCGCGGCCCGCGTGTTGATGTTGTGCCCGTGCTCGCCGGTCGAGAGCAGCAGCGCCGAGGCCACGTTCACGAGCAGCCCCAGCGCGGCGGTGATCGCCAGCGCCTCGGCGTGCACCGCCTGCGGCGCGCGCCACCGGTGGACCGCCTCGATGAAGATCCAGATCGCCGTCAGCGCCAGCGCGATGCCGTTGGCGAACGCCGCGAGCACCTCGGCGCGCCGGTAGCCGTACGTCCGCGCGCGCGTCCGCGCCTGCGCCGCGATGCGCTGCGCGATGATCGCGAGCCCGAGCGCCGCGGCGTCGGCGAGCATGTGCCCCGCGTCCGCCAGCAGGGCGAGGCTCTTCGACCACCACCCGACCGCCGCCTCGACGACCAGGAACGACGCCGTGAGCGCGAACGCCGCGACGAGCCGCCGGAGCGGCGCGCGCCGGTGGTCGTGATGGTGGTCGTGGTGCCGCGGGTCGCCGTGATCGTGATCGTGGTCGTGATCATGGTCGTGGCCGGGCGCGCCGTGAGGGTCGTGCGCGCGCGGCTCGCCGCGCGGAGCATCGCCCCGGTGCGGGTGCTCATGGGCGCCGCTCCCATCATCGTCGGGCACCCCCATCGCGGCGCCGGCGCGGCTCACACCCGCTCGATGATGGTCGCCACGCCCATCCCTCCGCCGATGCACAGCGTGATCAGCGCGGTCGCCTTGCCTTCGCGCTCGAGCTCGTCGAGCGCCGTGCCGATCAGGCACGCCCCGGTCGCGCCGAGCGGGTGCCCGAGCGCGATCGCGCCGCCGTTCACGTTGACGCGGTCGAGGTCGATGCCGAGCTTGCGCGCCGTCTGCAGCGGCACGGCGGCGAACGCCTCGTTGATCTCCCAGAGGTCAATGTCGCGGGCCTGCATGCCCGCCTTCTTCAGCGCCCGCTCCGACGCGGGCGCCGGGGCCGTCAGCATGATCACCGGCTCCGCCCCGGCCGTCGCCGTGGCGCGGAGCCGCGCCCGCGGCCTGAGCCCGTGCGCCTTCACGTAGTCGCCCGACGCGAGCAGCACCACCGCCGCGCCGTCCACGATGCCGCTCGAGTTGCCCGCGGTGTGGACGTGCTCGATCGACGCCACCTCGGGGTACCGCACGCGCGCCAGCTCGTCCACGGTCTCGCCGGCGGGGCCCAGCGGGGTCGCTCCGAGGCCGGCGAACGCCGGCTCGAGCTTCGCGAGCGCCTCCATCGTGGCCCCGGCGCGCGGGTGCTCGTCGCGGTCGAGCAGCGGCTTTCCGTCGAGATCGACGACCGTGAACAGGCTCTTCGCGAACCGCCCCTCGCGCGCGGCCCGCTCGGCCTTGCGCTGGCTCTCCAGCGCGAAGCGGTCGACGTCCTCGCGCGAGAAGCCCTCGATCGTCGCGATGAGGTCCGCCGAGATGCCCTGCGGCACCATCGCCAGCTTCTTGCGGAGGGCGAGGTTGTTGCCGTCGAGGGGCGCGCCGTCCGAGCCCATCGGCACGCGCGACATGCTCTCGACGCCGCCGCCGACGGCGACCTCCTGCTGGCCGGACATGACCCCCATCGCCGCGAAGTTCACCGCCTGCGCGCCCGAGCCGCAGAAGCGGTTGACGGTCACGCCGGTCACGCCGTCCGGCCAGCCGGCCGCGAGGATGGCGGTGCGCGCGACGCACGCCCCTTGCTCGCCCGCCTGGGTCACGCACCCGACGACGACGTCCTCCACGTCGTCCTTGCGGATCCCGCTCTTCTCGGCGAGGCGGTTGAGGGTCTGCGCGAGGAGCTCCTGGGGGTGCACGCCGGAGAGCGCCCCCTTGCCTGCCTTGCCTCGCCCGCGCGGCGTGCGAACGGCATCCACGATGAAAACGTCTCGCATGACAGGCCTCCCGCGCTCGGTGTCCGGCCCTGCCTTAGCATACCCCCCGTTCCCGGGGCAGCCCGCTCGCGCCGGGTCTCGGTGGCCCTGAACCGGCGCGGATCGGCTATGCTCGCCGCCGATGACGGACCGGTCGCAGCGCATGGTGTGGGTCGATCTCGAGATGACGGGGCTCGACGAGAGCTCGTGCGCGATCGTGGAGATCGCGACCATCGTCACGGAGCCCGATCTCACCGTCGTCGCCGAGGGGCCGTGCCTCGTCATCCACCAGCCCGAGGACGTCCTCGCGGGGATGAGCGACTTCGTCCGCGATCTCCACGAGCGCTCGGGGCTCCTCGCGCGCATCCGCGCCTCCACGCTCTCCGTCGGCGACGCGGAGTCCGAGACGCGCGCGTTCCTCGAGGCGCACTGCGACAAGGGCACGGCCGTGCTGTGCGGCAACTCGGTCTGGAAGGACCGCGCCTTCCTGCAGCGCTACATGCCGGACCTCCTCTCTTTCCTGCACTACCGCATCGTGGACGTCTCCACCCTCAAGGAGCTCGTGCGCCGCTGGTATCCGACGCGCGCCGCGCCGAAGAAGCGCGAGATCCACCGCGCGCTCGACGACATCCGCGAGTCGATCGAGGAGCTCCGGTGGTACCGGGCGAACGTGTTCCAGCCGCTCGCGGGCGCCGGGATGCGCTGAGCGGCGCGTCGACGCGCGGGCGCGCTCGAGGACGAGCCCCGAGCTCGCAGCAGCCCGCGAGCTCGCCTCCCCCCGCGGCGCTCCCCCCGCGCGCTCAACCCCGGAGCGCGCTCCATCCACCCCCAGGCCACCCCCAGGCCGAGCCGCGCGCTCGACCCGGCGTCGAGGTCTGCTCCCTCGGGCAAAGGCGCCGCGCTGCTGGCAAAGAGGAGAAAATTGTCGGCGTCGCGAGAAAAATAGATCGATCGAGGGAATGCATTTAGTAGGCTAGCCATGCGTCCAGGCCTCCGGCACGAGGCCTGCGGCGCGGACGCCCCGGCGGCCCCAATCCGCCGGGGTGTCGTTTGCCAGCGGGGCAGCGGATCGCCTCAGAAGAGCTGGTCGCCGTACCACCGCTGATGGGGGCTGCGGCGGGAGTCCACGGCCGGGGTCACGGCCATGGAGGCGGGCCCGGCGCGACGCGTCGCCCGGGACCTCAGGGTCGGCCTCTCGACGGCGGGGGTCACCGCCTCGGGCACGCCCGGGTCGCAGCTCACCGGCGGGGCCAGCGTCGCGCTGTGCTCCACATCGCTCGCGTGCGCCGGAGGATCGGCCGGTCGCGGGGATGGCGCACCGCGGCGGGCGAAGTACCAGCTCAGCGGTACCGCGATGGCGGCGCTCGTCAGCGCGACGACCAGGAACACCCCGGCGGCCCGGAAGGCGCTGCGGCGCCGGCGCGGGGCGGCGACCTGGACCGAGGGGTGCCGCATGGCCTCGGGGGGGAGGGTGCCGGTGGGCAGCGTGTTGCGCGACGCCGGGGCGGGCGCGCTCCGCTCGGTGTCGGGCGACGGCTCGGGCGGCGGCGGAGCCCCGCCGGCGAGGGGCCCCGAGTCCGTGAGGAGCAGCGGCCGCACGGCGGTCATGAGCTCCTGGACGGTCTGGAAGCGCGCGTCGGGATCCTTGGCGAGCGCCCGCGAGAGCGCCTCGCGCACCTGGGCCGGCACGCCCTGGAGCGGCGGCGGCACCTCGTCCAGCGCGCACGCCTCCAGGTCGTCGCGCCCCTCGAACGGGCGCCGGCCCCCGAGGACGCAGTACAGCAGCATCCCGAGCCCGTAGACGTCCGTGCGCGGATCGATCGCGCGCGCGTCGAAGAGCTCCGGCGCCCGGTACCGCGCCGCGTCCGCCACCGGGTCCGCGGGCGCCCCGAACAGCCGGTGCAGCCCGAACGCCCTCAGGACGGCGGCCCCCTGGCTGGTGATCACCACCGTGTGCGGGCCGACATCCCCGTGCGCGAGGCCCAGCGCGTGCGCCGCGCCGAGCGTCCGCGCGACGTCGACCGCGAGCTCGTACGCGACGGGCCGGAGCCGGGGCAGCAGATCCTCCACCGAGGGATCGTCGCTCGGCCGGGCGGCGATCCACCCGGTCGTGCCCTCCACGCCGCCGGCGATGACAGGCACGGTGCCGTGCATCGCCGGAGGCAGCGAGAGGAGCCGATCGAGCTCGCCGCGGAACGCCTCCGGGTCGAGGGCGACATCCTCCTGGACATACAGCGTGACCTCGCGGCCGTCCGCGTCGAGCGCGCGGTAGGCCTCGGCCGGAGCCGGAGAGTCGAGGCTGGCGACGATGGTGTACCCCGCGAACTCCTGGCCCAGGATCACCATGGGCCCTCCGCCGCGAGCCCCCCGACGAGCGCGGCGGTTTCCACCCCTCCGCGCGGGAAGACAGCAGAGCGAAGCGCGATCTGCGATGTTCGATCAGCCCACGAAATTCTGTTCACTGCGTCGGACCTCCGGCACGAGGTTCGAGTCCATGACACCCCCGGACACGGCTCGGGGAACATCGGTTGGCGCGAGGGTAACAGAGGTCTCCTGCGCGCGGAAGCCGTCGCCCGGGCGGACCGGGATCACGGAGCGAGCGAGACGGCGCGCTCACTTTCCGGAACGACGGCTCGACGGCGGCGTACGCCCTGAAACGGCGCGCTCCGGCGGGCGCGACTTGGGCGGAGCCGCCGAACGAGCGCGCTCCGGATCCTCGCTGGCCAGGGCGAGCATTGCTTGCTTCCTGGGCGAGTCGTCAGGCTCCATGAGCAGAAAGAGGATCGCGTTCTGGAGCGCCTCCTGCGCCTGGTCAAAGAGCTCTGCCACGACGGACGCGACCGGGCTGCGCCCGTCGCCGGGCAGGAGCAGGCGCGGATCGCACTGGAGGCCCTGCGCGATGAGGCCGAGCGCGCCGAGCCCGAGATCCCGCTCGCCGCGCTCCACCTGCCGCAGGTAGGTGGCCGAGAGCTGCGCCCGCTCGGCGAACTCCTGCATGCTGAGCCCGCGGAGCAACCGGAGGATGCGGATCGCCTGACCGACCTCCCTGGGGAGCGTGTCGCGCATGAGCGCGAGCCTAGCAGGCAGAGCTCGCCTGAGCCGCCGAGAAGGACCCGGGCGCGCTACAGGTATCCTTCGGCCTGCAGCGCGAACATGCGCGCATAACGCTGGCCGCGGGCGACGAGCTCGTCGTGGGTGCCCTCCTCGACGATGCGCCCGCCGTCGAGGACGAGGATGCGATCGGCCATGCGCACGGTCGGGAAGCGGTGCGAGATGACGATCGTCGTCCGCCCCTTGGACAGCGACCGGAAGCGCTGGAAGACCGCGTGCTCGGCCTCGGCGTCGAGCGCCGCGGTCGGCTCGTCGAGCACGAGGATGTCGGCCTGCTCGCGCATGAACGCCCGCGCGAGCGCGATCTTCTGCCACTGCCCGCCGCTCAGCTCGACGCCGTCCTTGAACCAGCGCCCGAGCTGCGCGTCGAGGCCCCCCGGCACCGCGGTCACGACCTCGTCCGCGCCGCCCTCGGCGACCGCGCGCGCGATGCGCGGCTCGTCGCCGAGGTGATCGAGGCTGCCGAGCCCGACGTTCTCGCGCAGCGTGAGCTGGTATTGGTTGAAGTCCTGGAACACGACACCGATCCTCCGGCGGAGGTCGTCGAGATCCCAGGCGCGGAGATCCTTGCCGTCGAGCAGGATGCGCCCCTCGGTGGGCTCGTAAAGCCGCGTGAGCAGCTTGATGAACGTCGTCTTGCCGGCGCCATTGTGCCCGACGAGCGCCAGGCTCTGCCCGCTCGGGATGTGGAGATCGACGCCCCGGAGCGCCCAGCGCGACTGGCCAGGATACCGGTAGCCCACGCCCTCGAACCGCACGCCCCTGTCGAGCGCGCGGTCGGCCGACGCGGCGGGCGCGCCGCCGGTCGACGCCGGGGGCGCGCCGGCGTTCGTCAGCGCGGGCGCCTCGCCGGGCGGCAGCGCGGGCGGCGCGCTGGTCGGGATGCTCAAATACTGAAAGAGATTCGACATGTAGAGGTTGTGCTCGTACATGCCGCCGATGCCGCCGAGGACGGCCTGGAACGCCTGCTGGCCCTGCCGGAAGGCGGCGACGTAAAGGACCATCTCCCCGAGCGAGAGGCGCCCCGCCGCGGCGGAGGCCGCCATGGCGGCGTAGCAGCCGTAGAACGCGGCGGTCCCGAGGAGCGACAGGCCATAGGACCACCCGGCGCGGCGGACGGCGAGGGCGCTGTCCTCCCGGTAGAACGACGCGGCGAGCGCCTTGTACCGTTCGAGGAACATCGGCCCGAGCCCGAAGAGCTTCACCTCCTTGGCATGGCCGTCGTTGGCGAGCACGTACTCGAGGTAGTTGAGCCGGCGGGCCTCGGGAGAGCGCCAGTTGCGGAGGCGGAACGCCGCGCCGGAGAAGCGCGCCTCGGCGACCGTGGCGGGGACGGCCGCGAGCACGAGCGCGAGCACCGCGAAGCCGCTGAACCCGACGAGCAGCGCGGCGTACCCGGCGAGCGTGATCAGGTTCTGCACGAGGGAGAAGCTCTCGGTCACGACGGACGCGGGGCGCGACGAGGCCTCGCGCCGCGCGCGGGTGAGCTGGTCGTAGAACTCGGGGTCTTCGAAATGGCGGAGCTCCAGCGAGAGCGCCTTCCCGAGGATCATCGCGTGGATGTCGATGGAGAGCCGGGCGCCGAGCAGCTGCCGCGCCAGGGAGAGCCCGCGCTGCGCGAGCGCGAGCGCGGCGACGAGGCCGAGCTCGACCGAGACCCACACGAGCGCCGCGCGCTCCTCGCGGGCGACCACCGCGTCCGTGATCGCCTTTCCCACGTAGGCCACGCCGAGCGGCAGCACCGCCGCCGCGAGCGTGAGCGCGGCGAGCGCGAGGCTGGCCGCCTTCGACGAGCGCCAGACGAGCTGGAGCGTCCGCGGGGTGTAGGCAAAGCTGTCCCGCAGGCGGGAGAGGCCGAGCATGAGGGCGGATTCTAACCACGCCGCCGCGCGCTGCCCGGGCAGGCCCCCCGAGGGCGCGCGCAGGCGGGGGAGGCCCACGCGCGCGGGCGCGGCGAGCTCGGCGGGCCTCGCCGGGGCGGGGGCGTGCCCGGCGGCGGCGCCCGCGGCGCGGGGCACGCGCGCCGCGGGGCACGCGCGCGGGTGACCTGAGGCGCGGGGCGCGCGCGGGGGTCACCCCCGCCGCGGGGGGCGCGCGCGCGCGGCCGCGGTGGCGGGCGCGCGCCGGGCGTGGTGGCGGGCGCGCGCCGGGCGCGGTGGCGGGCGCGCGCGCGCGGCCGCGGTGGCGGGCGCGCGCGCGCGGCCGCGGTGGCGGGCGCGCGCGCGCGGCCGCGGTGGCGGGCGCGCGCCGGGCGCGGTATCCCGGGGGCTCCGAACAAGGAGGCTGTGCATGTCGAGCATGTCCAATATGACGATAGGCTACGGAGCGCTGCTCACGGCGCTCGGCGTCGGCGGCTTCGCGGCGACGAGCGCGCCGACGGCGCTCATCCCGGCCGGCTTCGGGGTGGTCGCGATCGGGCTCGGCGTGCTCGCGCGGCAGGAGAAGTACCGCATGCACGCCATGCACGCGTCGGCGCTGGTCGGCGTCCTCGGCGTCCTCGGCTCCGCCCGCGGCCTGTCGCAGCTGCCCGCCCTGCTCTCGGGCGGCGACGTGGAGCGCCCGGCGGCCGTCATCGCGCAGTCCCTGATGGCCGCGCTCTCCGCGGGCTACGTCGTCCTCTGCGTGCGCTCCTTCGTCGCAGCGCGGCGCGCCCCCGCCCGCCCCTGAGCGCGGCGCGCCGCGCTGCTGACGAAGGAGCGCGCCGTCCGGCCGCCGAGCCAGGCGCCGTCGCAGAGCCCCTCTCACCCCCACTCCCCCAGCCAGCGCGCGCCGAGCGGCCCTGTCGGCCGCGCGTCATCGGAGCCATCGAGCGATGGGCTCCTGTCGAATCCGTAGAGAACGGCCGGTGCGGCGTCCCCTGCGCGCCGATGAGCTCCCTCCCCTCGCCTTACTCTGCACGTCCCATCTCCGTATGTCCCATCTTCGAGCGTCGGATCCAGGCTCCCGCGCCGCCGGAGAATCTCCTCATGTCGATTCTTTGACAATCTTGGCCAGCAGTCCGGAATGCTAGAAATCCGCGCGCAAACGGCCAGATCGGTGCCCTTGCCGGCCGTGCTTGATGTACTGTCGTCGTTACCGGACCATCAACTACCAGAAGAGCGAGCACCATGCTTCGACGCGTCACTGCATTGGGGCTGACGGCGATTTTTTTCCTTTCGTGCGGGGAGGATGGTGCCGTCATGATGTGGAATTGCAACGAATGCCCCGAGGGGTGGACCTGCACCGAGAACACCTGTATCCCGCCGCATTGCAGCAATGGGATCAAGGATGGTCATGAAGGTGAGACCGACACCGACTGCGGCGGCTCGTGCGAGCCTTGCCGCTTCGGGGCCTCCTGCGAGACGGGAATCGACTGCAAGGAGGGCGTCTGTCGTTTGGGGGCGTGCCAGGCCCCGACGTGCGTGGACGGCGTGGCGAACGGCTTCGAGACCGGCGTCGACTGCGGCACGCGCTCGTGCCCGCTCTGCGCCGCGGGCGAGGGGTGCGTCGCCGGCGAGAACTGCGGGTCCGGCGTGTGCAGGGAGCGTGTCTGCCAGGAGCCGTCGTGCGACGACGGGGTCATGAACGGAAGCGAGCTCGACGTGGACTGCGGCGGGGAATGCCGGAGCTGCCGGTAGGGCGAGGAGCGGGGCGAGGCGCGCGCTCGCGGCACGGCCAGGGGCGCGCGCGGCCGGGGAGCGCCTCCGGCTTCAGCGGGGATCGACGGCGGGCGTGGTCTCCACGCTCACCGTGCCGCCGGTCGCGATCCAGCGGAATCCGTCGATGAGCGCGGTGGAGTCGAAGCGATTGTCGCCGGTGTCGAAGAGGATGAACCGGAGCGAGATCTCCTCGCCGCCGCGCACCGGCGCCCGGGTCTTCAGCCACCGGGTGCCGCCGTCGCGGCGCGGGCTGAAGCCCGTCCCGACGAGCTCGCTCGAGCCGAGCGGGCATCCGTCGCAGACATCGAAGAACGCGATATTGACGCTGACCGGCCTGCCCTCGCCGTCGAACGAGAGATTGCCGTTGTACGATCCGGGAGGCGCCGGCGTGGCGAGCGCGACGAATTGATCGTTGAAGTCCTCGCAGACCCACTCCGGGTATTCGTACGTATAGAACTTGAAGAGGAACTCGTAGCCGGTCGCGTTCTGCGGGGCGCGGAGGACGACCTCAAGGCCGATGTCGTCGTTGATGAAGTCGGAGGGAGGGCAGTCGGGGTTGTCCTGGGGGAACCCGGGCGGCGCGGCGCCGGGGCCGTAGCTCGAGCAGCTCTCGGTCCAGCAGGCGTCCGGGTGGTCCGGCAGGCGGGCGCGCCCCGTCGAGAGCGCGAGCAGGCGCGCGCCGCCCTGCACGCGCACGTTGGGCCCGAACCCGTCGAAGAGGCCGACGGCGGGCGATCGCGCCGCGGGCGAGCCGTCCCCGCGGACGTACCTCGCGGAGAGCACGCCCCAGCGGCGGTCGTCGCGGGAGGCGAACGCGCAGAGGTCGATCGCCCGGGCGCCGTTCGCCGGGTCGAAGTCGTCGAGCGAGAGGCCGTCGTCGCAGGGGGGTGCGACGTTGTCGATGGCGCCGTCGCAGTCCTCGTCCGCGGGCGCGGGGATCTGGCCGCTCGCGTCGGGCTCGGTGACCTCGACCTCGATGGCGCCGGGGTTCACGTTGGCGTCGGCGTCGTTGCAGTCGCCGGCGGCGGGCGTGAAGCCGTCTCCGTCGCTGTCCGCGTTGGGGTCGGTGACGGGGCCGGCGCCGCCGCTGCCCGAGCCGGGCGCGCCGGGCGCATCGAGCCCGCCGGAGCCGTCGTCGCCGCCGATCTGCGGGGGCTCCGCGCAGCCGTCGTCCGCGCCGCCCTGCGCGGGGGAGCCACCGACGGCCGAGCACCCGAGCGCGACGAGGAGTGCCGTCATGGCGGCGACGCCGGGGACGGAGGGGGCGAGCTGGCGATCAGTCATACTGCACTTTGCCACGAGGACCGGATCGAGCCCGGGCCTGCACGCAATGCCGCTCGGATCGGGCGACCACCGGATGGCCGGACGGCCTCAACCTCGGTCGGACGGCCTCAACCTCGGTCGGGTCGGCTCAACCTCGGTCGGGTCGGCTCAACCTCGGTCGGGCGGCCTCAACCTCGGTCGGGCGACCTCAACCTCGGTCGGGTCGGCTCAACCTCGGTCGGACGGCCTCAACCTCGGCCGGGTCGGCCTCAACCTCGGCCGGGTCGGCCTCAACCTCGGTCGGGCGACCTCAACCTCGGTCGGGTCGGCCCAACCTCGGTCGGACGGCCTCAACCTCGGTCGGGTCGGCCTCAACCTCGGTCGGGTCAGCCTCAACCTCAGTCGGCCTCAACTCCGGTCGGCCTCAACTCCGGTCGGCCCCCCCCCCCCCGGGGCACCCCGCAAGTAACCCGCCCGCCCTCCGGCCGCGCTACATCCGCTCCGGCGCCTCGATCCCGAGCAGGCCGAGGCCCTTCGCCAGCACCTCCGCCGTGAGATCGCACAGCGCGAGGCGCGAGCGGCGCACCTCCTCGCTCTCGGCCCGAAGCACCGGACAGCGCTCGTAGAATGTCGTGAACGACCCGGCGAGCTCGAACAGGTAACCGCACAGCCGATGCGGCTCGAGCGTGGCCGCCACGTCCTCCAGCACGGCCCCGAACCGGAGCAGCTCCAGCGCGAGCGCCCGCTCCGCCGGCTCGCCCACCGTGATCCCCACCCCGCGCGGCGACTCCACCCCCGCCTTCCGGAAGATCGACCGGATGCGCGCGTGCGCATACATCAAGTAAGGCGCCGTGTTCCCCTCGAACGCCAGCATGCGATCCCAGTCGAACACGTAATCCTTGATCCGATCGCTCGACAGATCCGCATACTTCACCGCCCCCACGCCGACCGCCCGCGCCACCGCGCCCGCGGCCTCGGCGTCGAGCTCCGGGTTCTTCTCCCGCACCACCTTGGTCGCGCGCTCCACGGCCTCGTCGAGCAGATCCGACAGCTTCACCGTATCGCCGCTCCTCGTCTTGAACATCTTCTTGTCGGCCCCGAGCACCGACCCGAACGCCACGTGCTCGGCCCGCGCCGGCGGCCTGAGCCAGCCCGCCTCCCGCGCCGTCGCGAAGACCATCGCGAAATGCTGGCTCTGCGGCGCGCCGACCACGTAGATGAGCCGCTGCGCGCCGACCGTCGTGAGCCGGTGGCGGATCGCCGCCAGATCCGTCGTGGCGTAGCCGTAACCGCCGTCCTGCTTGCGCACGATGAGCGGCAGCGGCTCGCCGCCCTTGCCCGTGAAGCCCGCCGGGAAGACGCAGAGCGCCCCCTCGCTCTCGCGCGCCAGCCCCTTCTGGCCGAGCTCCGCGAGCACGTCGAGCAGCATCGGGTTGTAGAAGCTCTCGCCCGCGAAATCGGCCTCGGTCAGGGTCACGCCGAGCCGCCGGTAGACCGACTCGAAGTAGCGCGTCGACTCGCGCACCAGCTGCCGCCACAGCCCGAGCGTCTGCTCGTCCCCGCCCTGGAGCCGCACGACCCGCCGGCGAGAGCGCTCGGCGAACGCCGGATCCCCGTCGAACTTGGCGCGCGCCTGCCTGTAGAACGCGTCGAGATCGCCGACCGAGAGCTCCTGCGAAGCGGCCGCCTCGCCGAGATCGAGCATGTGCTCGATCAGCATGCCGAACGGCGTGCCCCAGTCGCCCAGGTGGTTCTGGCGGATCACCCGGTGGCCGAGCGCCTCGAGCACGCGCGCGAGCGCGTCGCCGATGATCGTGCTGCGCAGGTGGCCGACGTGCATCTCCTTCGCGGCGTTCGGGCCCGAGTAATCGACGATCACCGTCTCGGGCTGCACCGCGGGCGCGATCCCGAGCCGCCCGCTGCTCGCCGTGTCGGCGAGCTCGCGCGTCAGGTAAGCGTCCTCGAGCGTCAGGTTCACGAACCCGGGGCCGGCGATCTCCACCTTCCGGCAAATCCCGCCGACCTGCAGCGCCCCCACGATCGCCGCCGCGACCTCGCGCGGCGGCCTGCCCAGGCGCTTGCCGAGCGCCATCGCGGCGTTCGCCTGGTAGTCGGCGTGGCTGGAGCGGCGCAGGGAGGGATCGGCCCCGGCGTGCTCGGCGCCGAACGCGGCGGTAATCGCCTCCTGGAAAGCGCGGGAAAGGGCGTGGACGGGATCGGCCATGGCGCATCCTTGGCTCGGCCCCGCGGCCAATTCAATAGGCAAGCCGGCGCTCATGGCCGAACCGCGCGCCGCCGCCCGCGGCACGCGCCCCGGCGCGGCCGTCTCGGCCGGGCGCTCGCGCCGCCGCGCCGCTGCGCGCGGCAGCGCGCAGCAGCGCGCGGCAGCGCCATGATTGCGCGACGACCCGCGGATCCACCTAGGAAAACGGGCCTTCCCGCGCGCGCGCCGGCGCGGCGCGCGGCGGCGATCCCCCTTTGACAAAAATCGGGCTAGGCCGGACAGTTCACGCCTCCCGTGAGCGCTTCCCTGCCCCCTGCCCCCGGCGATCCGAAGCCCGCCGCGAGCGACGCGCCCGCGGAGAGCGCGGCCGCCCAGATGGTCGGGACGGTCATCTCGGACCGGTACCGCATCGTGGAGCTGGTCGCGACTGGCGGGATGGGCGCGGTCTACAAGGCCGAGCACCTGCTCCTGCGCAAGTGGCTGGCGGTGAAGCTCCTCCTGCCCGCCGCGCAGGGCTCGCCGGAGCTCACCGCGCGCTTCGAGCGCGAGGCGATCGCGGGCGCGCACATCCAGCACCCGAACATCGCGTCGGCGACCGACTTCGGCACGCTCCCCGACGGCTCGCGGTTCCTCGTGCTGGAGCACGTCCGCGGCACGACGCTCGATCGCATCATCAAGAAGGGCCCGGTGCCCGCCGCGCGCGCCGCCGAGCTCGCGCGGCAGATCGCGGCGGCGCTCGCCGCGGCGCACGAGCGCGGGGTCATCCACCGCGATCTGAAGCCGCGCAACGTCATGGTCGAGCACGGCACCGACGCCGTGAAGCTCATCGACTTCGGGTTCGCGAAGGTCCCGCTGGAGCGCCTCGCCACGACGACCGCGCACAGCGGCGAGGAGCGGCCCGAGCCCATGCGCATCACGCTGAGCGGCATGGTCTTCGGCACGCTCGCGTACATGGCGCCGGAGGCGGCGCAGGGCATGGAGCACGTCGACGAGCGCTCCGACCTGTACGCGCTCGGGCTCATCCTCTACGAGATGCTCGCGGGCAAGCACCCGTTCGACTCGATCGTGCCCGTCGAGCTCTTCCGCGATCAATGCGAGACGGCGCCGCCACCGCTCCGGCTGCGCGCTCCGGGCGTGGAGGTGCCGCGCGAGCTGGAGGCGCTCGTGATGCGCCTCCTGCGCAAGGACCCGGCGGCGCGCCCCGCGAGCGCGCGCGCGCTGCTCGCCGCGCTCGACGCCGCCGTGCCGCGGTCCGAGGCCCTCGGCCTCCTCCCGTGGAAAGAGCCGCTCTCGAGCGGGTCGTGGTCCCTCGGCGACCCGCTGCGCGCGCTCCAGGCCGCCACGCCGCCCGAGCCGCCGGCGCGGCAGGACCGAGCCGCCGCGCTCGAAGGCGCAGCGCGCGGCGCGGCCGCGGCCGCTGGCGGGGCCGCAGCCCTCGACGGCGCGGCCGGCGCCGCCGCGATGCCGGCGGCCGGCGCGCCGCTCGCGGCCCCTGGCGGCGCGGCGCGCGGGCACGAGGCGCGCGGGCACGAGGCGCGCGGGGCGGCGGAGCGCCGGCCGGCGCCGCGGAGGCGCGCCCGGCGCTGGCTCGTCGCGGTGGCCGCGATGCTCGCGGCCGGCGCGGCGGGCGGCGCGGTGCTCCTCCGCCGCCTGCCCGCGGGCGCGCCGGCGGTCGCGAGCGCCCCGGCGCCGGCGATCGCCGGCCCGGAGCTCCAGGAGGCGACCGCCGCCATGCACGCACCGGCCGCCGCAGCGCCGGCCACCCCGGTGCCCGAGCCCCTCGGCGCGCCCCCGCCAGCGCCCTCCGCGGCGCCGGCCGCGAGCGCCTCGGCCCCCGTGCCGGCCGGCTCCGGGGCGGCGTCGGCCGAGGGCGCGGCGCTCGCCGGGGCGGCTCCGTCCCAGGGCGCGGAGCTCCCGGCCGAGCGGGAGCGCCTCGTGGGGGCGGTCCGGGCGAAGCGATGGGAGGACGCGGAGAGCGCGCTCTTCGTGCTGCTCGAGAAGGATCGCGCCGCCTTCGAGCAGCGCGACGTGATGACGGCCGCGGCCGCCGTCGCGGTGAAGAGCTCGTACCGGCCCGACGGCCGCGCGGACCCGATCTTCGAGGCGCTGGAGAGCCGCCTCGGCCCGGAAGGCCTCGACATCGCCTACGAGATCGTGAGCGGCTACGGCGGCACGCAGGGCGGAAAGCGCGCGGCCGCGCTGCTCCGCCGCCCCGAGGTGCTGGAGCGCGCGAGCGCCCCGCTGCGCATCGCCGTGGAGCTGCGCGAGGCCCCCTGCCGGCGCAAGCCGGCGCTCTTCGAGCGGGCGGCGCTCGAGGGGGACGCGCGCGCGCTCGTGTTCCTGGAGATGCTCCGCTCGTCGCAGTGCCAGCCGCGCATCGGGCAATGCTGCTTCCACCACCACGCGGGGCTCGAGCGCGCGGTGCGCTCGCTGCGCGACCGGCTGCGCTACTGATCCGCTGCGCCGCTGATCCGCTGCGCCCGCGCTGCGCCGCTCCGCCGGCGCCCGTCCCGGTGCTCCGCAGGGCCCGGGATCCCGGCGGGACACGGGCCCCCCCGACGGCCGCCGAGATGGGCTACGCTCGCGCCTGCGGTCCCGCGCGCCGAGCAGGCCCGAGCACGGCGGCGAACGGCGCGCGGACGATGAGAACAAGGAAGAGGAATGAGCGACAAGACAAATGAGGAGATCTACAGGGCCTACCTGCTGGCTTACGCGTGCAGCGGCGACACCTCGAAGGTCGCGGTGCTCCAGGACGCGCGCCCGCTGACCGCGACGGTCGCCGCCGCGCTCGCCCTGGCGGAGCGCGATCGCCAGGCGGGCGAGCCGCCGGACACGTGGGACTCGCTGACCGAGCGCCTGCAGGCCATGTTCGACGAGTTCGATCCGCACGGGTACGACCTGGCGACCGGAGACGACGAGGCGCTCGACGACGAAGAAGAAGACGGCGACGAGCCGATCGCCTCCTGAGCCCGCGCCTCCGCGGCCGCGGGCTCCCCGCGCGCCGCGCGGCCGGCGGCGGCCAGGCAAGGACCGGAAGGCGGTGAGCGGGAAGAAACGATGAACGTTCTTCCTGCTTTACCGCTCTCCTGGGAGGCCCTCTCCGGAGGAACTCACCAGCACCGGCGCCTCCCGGGGAGGCGCCGGGGAGCGGCCCGCTCAGCCCCCGAGGGTCGCGCCGTTCGAGGCGATGACCTCGCGATACCAGTGCGCCGAGTCCTTGAGCACGCGCTTGCCCGTCGGGTAGTCGACGAAGACGAGGCCGAAGCGGTGCTTGTAGCCGTGGGCCCACTCGAAGTTGTCCAGGATCGACCAGTGAAAGTAGCCGTTCACCACGGCGCCCTCGGCGATCGCCCGGCGGAGCTCGATCAGGTGGCGCGCCATGAAGTCGATGCGCTGGGGGTCGTGCACCTTCCCGTCGAGCGAGATCCAGTCCCGGGTGGACAGGCCATTTTCGGTGATCACGATGGGTCGCTTGTAGCGCTCATAAAAGAATTTCGGCCCCCAGTAGAGGCACTCGGGGGTGACGGACCACTCGAAGGCCGTGATCGGGTGTCCCACCGGGTGCGGCACGACCTCGGCGCCGCCGTTCGCCCCGGCGCGCACCGGGACTCCCCAGTAGACGTTCACGCCGCAGAACTCGACCGGCTGCGCGATGATCTCCATGTCGCCGCTCCGGATCTCGGGCAGCTCGCTCGCGAACAGGCGGAGCCCGTCCTCGGGGTACCTGCCGAAGAACACGGGATCCATCCACCACGTGTTGGTCCATGTGGTGCGGGCGCTGACCGACCACGTCGCCGCGCGCGCGGCCTCCAGATCCTCGGGTGACGCGCTGGCGGGGTATTTCACCTGCGCGACCGGCGCATAATAGACGTTGCACTTCCCCGGGCTCGCCGCGCGGATGGCCTGCACCGACTTGCCGTGCGCGAGCAGGACGTGGTGGCACACGCGCAGGACCTCGGCGAAGCGCAGCCGGTCCCCGGGCGCGTGGCGACCCTCGTAGTGGCCGGCGCCGGCGAACACCTGCGGTTCGTTGAGCGTCATCCAGTCGTTCACCCGATCGCCGAGCTTCTCGACCACGACGCCCGTGTACTCGGCGAACCAGTCGGCGCTGTCGCGGTTCAGCCAGCCGCCCTTGTGGTAGAGCGCGAGCGGGAAGTCCCAGTGGAACAGCGTGACGTGGGGCGCGACCCCCGCCTCGAGCAGCGCGTCCACCAGCCGATCGTAGAACGCGAGGCCGCGCTCGTTGACGGCGCCCGTGCCCTCCGGCAAGACGCGCGGCCACGAGATGCTGAGTCGGTAGGCGCGGAGGCCGATGTCGCGCATGAGGGCGACGTCCTCCCGGTACCGGTGGTAGTGGTCGCACGCGACATCGCCGGTCTGGCCGTTCCAGATCGCGTCCGGCTTCTTGCAGAACATGTCCCACACGGACGGCCCCTTGCCGTCCTCGTGCGCGGCGCCCTCGATCTGGTACGACGCCGCCGCGGCGCCCCACAAAAACCCTTCCGGAAAGCCCTTTTCGCTCGGTGCCTCTTCGCTCGATGCCTCTTCGCTCGATGATCGCGTCATGGTGGCCGCACCATACCAAACGCGGCCGAGCGCCGCACCGCGACGTCAGCCAGCCTCGCGCGCCTCGTAGCCCTCCTCGCGCACGGCCGCCACGAGCGCCTCGGCCGTCGCGCTCCCCTCGACGACCGCCTCTCCGCGCTCGAGGCTCACCTCGCACACCCGCGTGACGCCGGGGACCTTCGCGAGCGCCTTCGAGACCGCCCGAACGCAGTGGCCGCAGGACATTCCTTCGATAGCGAGTCTGCGCACCTCCCCTCTATGCCCCCACCAGGCAGCAGCGTCAACGAAGCCGCGCAGCGTCAAGCGACCGCGCAGCGTCAAGCGGCCGCGCAGCGTCGAGCGCCCTCGCAGCGTCGAGCGCCCTCGCAGCGTCGAGCGACCGCGGCGCGTCACCGCGGGCACTCCGGGCACGCCGGCCCGCCGCAGTCCACGCCGAGCTCGTCGCCGTTCCGCACGCCGTCGATGCACGTCGGCTCCTCGCACACGCTCGCCCAGCAGACGCCGGTCTCGCAGTCCGCGCCCGTCGCGCAACCCCCGCCCGGCGGACAGGGCGCCCACGGACCGCCGCAGTCGACGCCGGTCTCGGAGCCGTTCCGCACGCCGTCCGAGCTCGACGGGCGCTGGCACGTCTTCGGGTCCCCGAGGCACACCCCGGAGATGCAGTCCTGCGGGACGGAGCAGAGCGACCCGTCCTCGCACGGCCGCCTGCAGATGCCGCCGCAGTCCACGTCGGCCTCGTCCGGGTCGCGCCGCAGGTTGATGCAGTGGCTCGGCGCGCAGAAGCCTCCGCCGTGCTGCGCGCCCACGGTCGGGACGCAGATGCGCCGGGTCCCGCACTGGTCGTCCTCGACGATGCAGTCGAACGCCTGCGCCTCGTAGCAGATCTGGTCGACCGAGTAGAGCTCCATGAGGCTGATCCCGTTGTCGAGAGGCACATTGACAGGCCTGTCCTCCGCCGAGCAGACATCGGAGGTGCACAGGTTGCCGTCGTTGTAGAAGTCGGCCGGATCCGGCTTGGAGACGACCTTTCCCTCGTGCGTGCACTCCAGCTGCGCGCAGTCGCCGCGCACCTGAGAGGGCAGCGGGCCCGGGTAGATCTCCAGCTGGCACACCCGATCCACGCACCGCCCGGCGCCGCAGCGCGGGTCCGGCGGTCCGGCGCACTTCGCGTCGTTGTCGCACGCCGTCCCCGCCGTCCCCGGCGCGCAGCTGAACCAGCCCTCCTGGCACTCGCTGCACGGCCTGCAGGCGAGAAAGCAGTCAGGCGCCGTGTCCTCGGGCGCGCAGCACAGCGTGTGCCCCTCCTGGACGCACGTACACTCGTTGTCCGTGCACTCCGTGCCCGGCGCGTACTGGGTGTCCGACTCACAGTCGGCCGTCGATTCGCACCGCCCTCCCATCTGGCTCATCCGCTCGCAGGAAGAAACCGCCACGAAGATGAGAAATATGGAGCTGACAACGGAATGCTTAAGAAACCTGATCATGCGTCCAGTCCTCCGGCACGAGGCCATGGCGCCGACACCCCGGCGGCCCCAATCCGCCGTGATGTCGCTTCCAACTCGCGACGATCCTACTCGGACCCGGCACAGGTCTGCCAGTCCTGACGACAGTTTTCGACACGTTCGATCAACCCGGCATCGAGGCGCCGGCGCCGGCGCCAACGTGATTACGGGCGCGCGTCTCGTCCCATTTCGGATTCGGCTGCTCGCGGCGGCGCTCCGCGGCTCCGCGCTTGCGCGGTCCGCGCCGGAGTGGTTCGCTGCGGCGCGTGACGGCTCGCGAGCACACGGCGCTTGTCGGCCACGGCGGCGTGCACGTCGTCGAGGGCGCCGGGGCGACGCGCCGCCACGCGCTCCACCTCGTCAAGCTGATGGTGCCGGTCGACGGTCCGCTCGAGGTCGACGTCGAGGGCGGGCGGCCGTTCGGGGTGCGCGCGCCCGTGCTCACCGGCGCCGGGGTCGCCCATTCCGTCGGCGCGCCGGGCGCGACGGTCACGGTGTTCCTGCCGCCCGACGGGCTCGGCGCGGGCGCGCAGGCGGTCGCCCGCGGGCGGGCGCTGGTCCTCGAGGGGGCGCAGGCCGATCGGGTGCGCGCGGCGGCGCGCGACGTGCTCCGCGGCCGGCTCGACCACGCGGCGGCGCGCGAGCTCATGCGGGCGTGCGCCGGGGCGTTCGCGCCGGGCGGCCCGCCGTTCGACCGCCGCGTGGTGCGCGCCATGCATCGCCTGGCGGAGCGGGCGCCGGCCCGCCCCGCGCTGGGCCCGCTCGCCGCGGCCGAGGGCCTCTCGCGCTCGCGGCTCTCGCACCTGTTTCACGACGCCTTCGGCCACCCGCTGCGCGATTACGTGACCTTCCTGCGCGTCATGTCCGCCGTCCGGGCGCTCGTCGACGGCGCCGCGCCGGCCCGGGCGGCGCTCGCCGGCGGCTTCCACGACCAGGCGCACCTGGCGCGCGCCGTCGCCGCCACGCTGGGCCGCACGCCGGGCTCCGTGGCGCGCAGCCACTTCGTACAAGCGCCGGCCTCGGCCGGGCCCATCGTGGTCCTCTGAAACCCCACGGAGGACCCATGCCCCCTCGCGCTGTCGGCGCAGCCCGCGTCGCCCTCGGTCTCATCGTCCTGCTCGGCGGCATCAACGGATTCGTGCGCATCGTGCCGGTCCCCGAGCCGCTCCACCCGTTCGTCCAGCTGCTGCTCGACAGCGGCTACGTCTATGCCGTGAAGGCCGTGGAGATCACCGCCGCGGTCCTGCTCCTGCTCGACCGCCGCCGCCCCCTCGCGCTCGCGCTGCTCTGGCCGGTCGTGGTGAACATCGCGCTGTTCCACCTGCTGCTCGATCCCCGCGCCGGCATCAACGCCGTCATCCTGCTCGGGCTCCTCGGCGCGCTCACGTGGCACGATCGACACGCCTTCGCGCCGCTCTTCGCCGAGCGCCGCTCCGGATCGGCGTCCCCCGCGGGCAGCCCGGCCCGCGTAGAACGCGCGTCGCCCGCGTAGCGACGCCGCGCATGGGAGAGGCGAACGAAGAGGATTGGAACCACAGAGGCACAGAGAGCACAGAGGAAGAGAGAGATAGAGAGAGCTGGAGAGAAGAAGATATTATCTCTCCTTTTCTCTCCCTCTGTGCCCTCTGCGCCTCTGTGGTTCCAACTCTCTTCCCCCGCGTGGAGCCCCGGCGCTACGGCGCGCTGTCCTGGAGCACGCCGTCGGGCACGAGGCGGAGCGAGCGCACCGCGCCCTCGCGCGCGAGCAGGACGGCGCCGAGCAGGCCGGCCTCGCTGCCGAGCGGAGAGGCGACCACCGGCACCGCCCCCGCGCGGACGGCGTGGCGCGGCAGCTCCTCGCGCACGCCTTCGAGCAGGATGTCGGGCGCGGCGAGCAGCTCGCCGCCCAGCACGACCAGCTGCGGGTTGAGCAGGTTCAGCAAGACCCCGATGCCGCGCGCGAGCTGCACGCCCGCCTCGTGGAAGATCGCGCGGGCGCTCTCGTCGCCGGCGAGCGCCGCGCCCGCGACGGCGCTGACCGCGTGCGGCCGGGGGAGCGCGGCCAGCTGGGGAGAGCGCGCCGACGCGGCCTCGGCGGCGCGCCGGAGCGCCATGACCGAGGTGAACGTCTCCAGGCAGCCCCGGCGACCGCAGCCGCAAGGCGGGCCGTCGTCCGCGACGCGGCAGTGGCCGATCTCACCGCTGTACCCCTGCATCCCGAAGAACAGGCGCCCATCGACGACGAGGCCCGCGCCCACGCCGAGCCCGACGTAGATCCACGCGTACGACACCTGTCCTCGCGCGGCGCCGAGCTCCCCCTCCGCCACCGCCGCCGCCTGAGGCAGGTTGTACACGGGCACCTGCATGCGCAGCGCGCGGCTGAGCTCCGCGCGCAGCGGGAACCGCTCCCAGCCCAGGTTGGGCGCGAGCACGCAGACCCCGCTCGGCCGGTCGATGAGCCCCGGCACGATGGCGCAGGCGCCGCGCAGCCGCTTGCGCGGCACCCCGCTCAGCTGCAGCACCTTCGGCAACATCTCGGCCACCTCGCGGACCGTCCGGTGCGGATCGCGCATGACGGTCGGCTGGTCCAGGCGCGCCCGCAGCCGCCCGCGCGCGTCGGCCACGGCAACGGCCGTCTGCTCGACGCCGATCTCGATGCCCAGGTACGCCGCGCTGTCATCGTTGAACTCGAGGAGCCGCGCCGGGCGCCCGCCGCGCGACTCGGTCCCGACATCGCGGACGCTGCCGTTCTCGAGCAGCTCCTCGATGATGGCCGAGACCGTCGGCTTGGTCAGGCCGCTCAACCGCGCGAGGTTCGTGCGGGAAATCGGGCCGTGCTCCTGCACGAGATCGAGGACGAGGGAGCGGTTCAGCTCCCGAGGGGTGCGGTTGCTAGCCGTCTTGTCGTTTGCACGGACCATTCGAGCAGACCGAGACTTAGCCGTTCTCGCGCGGCGAAAGCAAGGGGCGTCACCACCGCGCCGCCACGAAACGCGCGCGCGGCGCGCCGCCGCCGGGCAACCCGCGCGCTGCGCGCACCTGGCCTCCCCCCGGCTTCCCCGCGGCCCTCTACCCTCTCCCTCTCCCTCTCCTCCCCCTCTCCCTCTCCTCTCCCTCTCCTCCCCCTCACTTCCCTTGGTTTCCTCCCCTCGCTCGCCCCGCACCACTGCGCTCCACACTCCGGGCGCGCTCGGACCGCCGGAGCCGTTATGTCATCATCGCACTTGCTGAGACCGGGCATGCGTTACCGGTGTCCCCTCCAGGTCTTCCGCGTAGCAAACTGCCCCGCAGCGCGGGATGCGGTCGTACGATGAGCACCCCCTGTGTGGCGGAACGCCTCATCCCCGCGTGTGAGGTGGGAACAGGGGGTGCGCGCGGTCTTCTCGCCGTCCGCCCCGCCCGGCCCTCCCCGGACCCGACGACCGCCGCGCTCCGCGGTGCCGTGACGCCGCAGAAATCGGCGGCGAGCGGACTCATCTCTTCTCGCGAGGAACGCTGATTGCAAACGGCCCACGCGGGAGGCGAGCAGACGTTGAGTCGATGAGGGCTGACGACGTGGATGAGTGAGGGAGAGCGATCGTCAAGGCGCTGGCGTGCGGACATACAGACGCACCACCGCCCCAGGTCGGGCGAGGACTCGACGGCATGGAGGATAGGGCGACATCGCGGCGAGGCGCGTTGCGCACGGGGGCCGTCGCGCGAGGCGGCTCGGCGCGCTCTTTCAGGGGCGATTGACGGGTCCTCGATGGGGTCCTGGCAACCGCCAGCCTGAGAGGGCAGGCCGAGGCGGCTCGCCCGGCGGCTGCGCTGGCGCTGCCGCTCGCGCGCGATTCGTATTTCCGAGGAGACGCCCGGATCGCTGGGCGTGTCTCTTCACGAGGAGTTTGCACGATCATGAAGATGGCAGATGTTCTGGGAGCTGTTCTCGCTGTAACGCTCGCTGGCTGCATGGCATCATCCGATGGTGCCGATGGCGCGGATCTAGAGGAGACCGGGACAGTCGAGGGCGCGCTCAGGCTGAGCGACGTGGCCGTCGTCCCCGTGTATTTCGATCACGAGAACCGTTTCACGGTCGACCGGGAGCGGTCGGTCTACGCGCACTTCACGAGCCATCCGGGCAGGACGCTCACGCTCGAGCTGCAGCCCGTCGCCGGGGGCAGGAGCGCCGCGATCGACTTCAGGCTCCACGAGGTCACGAGCGAAGGGAGGCTGAGGCACGTCCGGCGGCTCAGGGGCGACCGGGGGCAGGCCCTCGCGACGTGGGAGAGCCGCGGCACCGGGTCGTACGTCGTGCAGGTCCTCTCGCCGCGGGCGCCCGTCGAGGTGGAGCTCCGGCTCTCCTGCGGCGCCGACGTCTGCTCGCCCGTCGCGCAGCCGGGCGAGATGTGCGCCGGCATCGCGGGCATCCGCTGCGCGGAGGGCCTGTATTGCGACTTCGCCCCCGAGGCGAACTGCGGCGCTTACGACCGCAGCGGCACGTGCGAGTTCATGCCCGAGGTGTGCAGGCAGGATTATGATCCGGTCTGCGGCTGCGACGGCCTGACGTACGGCAACGACTGTGTCGCGGCGACGGCCGGCGTCTCGGTGAGGAGCCTCGGGGAGTGCGGCCCCACGGTGGTGGGGCTCGGCGAGAGCTGCGGCGGCTTCACCCTCGGCGGGCTGCGCGTCTGCGGGGACGGTCTCTACTGCAAGTACGCGCCCGACGCGATCTGCGGGCGCGCCGACGCCGCCGGCACCTGCGCGGAGAAGCCCGAGGTCTGCACGAAGGAGCTCGCGCCCGTGTGCGGCTGCGACGGCCAGACGTACTCCAACGCGTGCGTCGCCGCCGCGAGCGGCATCTCCGTCGACGCGCGGGGCGCGTGCGACCCCCCGCCCGTCGAGTGATCGCCCCCGGCGCCTCGCCCCTGCCCGCCCCGGCGGCGCCGCGGGCCCCCTGACGCCGCGACGGCGCGGCCAAGCGGAGCGCGCCAGCGCCGCGAGGGGCCGCGCTCCAGACAATCTGAATTTTTCCAGCCCTGCTTCCTGTCTGTCCGTCCGATCGGCGCGTCGTCGCCTCGTTCGGCGGGGGCCTGTGCCCCTTGACGCTCGCGCGCGCGGCGTGTGTGGCGTAGATTGGGTACAGCGCTCGACGTCCATTTGCTGGCTCTCTGGGGGCGTGAAGCGCAGGAGAACGACATGCTCGTATCGCCGCTTCCTGTCGATGTCCGCCACGAGTCCGGTCGAGGCAGCATCGAGATCTCGTACCCGGGGCGCCATCTCATCTATTACCGTCTCGCGGGGCATATCGACGCATCGCTCGTCCCCGGCCTCGTCAAGCCCACGTTGCACGCCATGGCGCTCCACGGGCACATCGACGAGTTCATCGATTGCACGCGGATGACCGGCTACGACTCGATCGTCCGTGTCCGCATGGTCGAGTACCTCCGCGCCGCGCGCGAGAGCGGCTCGGTGCTCCAGCACGTGCTCGTCGGCACCAAGATCGTGACCCTGGGCGTCTGGCTCGCGAAGCTCGCCGCCGGCGGCATCGAGATCTACCATGATCGCGCCGCGTTCGAGGCCGCGCTGGGCCGCGCGCTCTACCCGAGCTGACGCCGGGCGAGCCGCCGCAGGCCCATCCCCCGCCGCACCTCCACCGTAAGCCCCCGGCGCGCTCTAGGGCTCTCCCCCCGCGCTCTCCTCGCCGTGTCGGTGCGCTCGCGCCCGCCGTTCCCGGTTCCTCGCCACCCGCGCCGCCCGGCTCGCGATGAGCTCCGGCGTCGGCTTGCGCCCGCGGAGCGGCAGCTGCTCGGCGTGGTGCTCGTCGAACGACCCCGGCTCGCTGCCCAGCTCGAAGATCGCGACCTCGCGCTGGCCGCGCTCGCCGAGCCGCAGCGGCATCACCGCCGCGCCGATCCCCGCCCCCACGTAGACCGCCCCCTGGCCGGGCTCGCCCCGCTTGCGCGTCCCGTAGAGCCCGTGGATGTACCGGTGCCCCGCGATCTTGCCGATCGAGAGCTCGTTCAGGCGCGCGACCGTCACCTGGCCCGCGTGCGTGTGACCGGAGAGCACCAGCGGGATGCCGTGGCGCCAGAGGCCGTCCGCCTCCTCGGCGATGTGCGAGAGCCCCAGGGTCGGCAGATCGCGCCGCATCCCCTTCACCGCCTTCTCGCGCGACGCGTGGCCGGTATAGGCGTCGTCGAGCCCCACCACCTGGAGCCGCTCGTGGCCCAGCGTGATCACCGTGCTCGCGTTGCAGAGCACCGCGGCGCCGCCCCGCTCGAGCGCGCGCTTCACCGCGTCCGCGCCCGACCAGTGATCGTGATTCCCCAGCACGGCGATCACCGGCGCCTCGAAGCCGCGCACCACCTCTTCCAGCTGATCGAGGTAGAGCTGGCTGTGACACACGAAGTCGCCCGTGAGCACGACGAGATCGGGCCGCTGCAGGTTCGTCAGCGCCACGGCCGCGCGCTGCACCCGCACCGACGTCACCCGGCCGACATGCTGGTCGGTCAGGTGGGCAATGCGGAGCGACGACACCTGCTCGAGGTAAGCCGCCGGCCCCGCGAAGCGCCGGAGGCGAATCCCCATGGCCGCGTCCGCTCCCCCAGAATCCGGACCCTCACCCGAGGCGCCAGCGCCTCGCCGGAAGAGCCCCCGCCACCGCTCCCTCGCAGGTACTGCACCGCTCACGGCCGCCGAGTGTACGGGTGAGGTCGAGTGGCCGCCACCTTTTCTTTCGTCGAAGACGCCTTGATGCCGGGGAGCGCAGCAATCTGACGATCGCGTGGTCCAGCGCGTGGTCCAGCGCTGATCTTGGAAAACTCCGTGCTCGTGCGACTCGGCATCCCTCATCGGGCCTGAGCCCGGCGGATCAGGTCGCGATCGATGGAAGCCAGGGTGGGACAGCCGGCGAGCGCCATGGCCATCGACAGCTCATCGCGCAAGCCCCCGAGCACGCGCGCGACCCCCTCGCCGCCGAGCGCGGCGAGTCCCCACAGGACTGGCCGCCCGACCAGCACCGCGCGGGCGCCGAGCGCGATCGCCTTGAGCACGTCCGTACCCCACCGGACACCGCCGTCCATCAGCACCAGGCACCGTCCGGCGACCGCATCGGCGATGGCCGGGAGCACCTCGATCGTGGCGGGGGCGCCGTCGAGCTGCCGCGCGCCGTGGTTGGAGACGACGACGCCGGCCGCGCCCGCCCCGAGGGCGCGGACCGCGTCGTCGGGCCGGACAATGCCCTTGAGCAGGATGGGGAGCCTCGTGATCGAGCCGAGCCACTCGACATCGCGCCACGTGAGCGAGGCGTCGTGTCGCGAGGCGACGTAGGCCGCGAGCAGGGATCCCCGCTCCGCGGCCGGGGCCGCCGCGGCGACGTCGAGGAGGTTCGCCATCACGAGCCCCTCGGGGAGCGCGAAGCCGTTGCGCACGTCCGCGATCCGGCGGCCGAGGAGCGGCGTGTCGACGGTGAGCATCAGCGCCCGGTAACCTGCTGACTCGGCCCGCTCGACGAGCGCGCGCGTGAGGCCTCGGTCCTTGTGGACGTAGAGCTGGAACCACTTCGGCCCCGGAGAGGCCTCCGCGACCGCCTCGAGGCTCGTCGTCGAGAGGGTGGAGAGCGTGAAGATGGTGCCGAGCTCGGAGGCCGCCCGCGAAGAGGCGATCTCGCCGTCGGGGTGCGCGAGGCGCTGATAGGCGGTCGGCGCGACGAGGATGGGGAACGGCACCGTCGTGCCGAGCAGGGTCACGCTCATGTCCCGCTCGGCCACGTCGACGAGGACGCGATAGTGAATCTGGAGACGGCGGAACGCGTTGCGGTTCTCGCGGAGCGTCCTGCCCTCGTCGGCGCCGGATCGGTAGTAGTCATAGGCCATCTTGGACAGGCGGGCGCGCGCTGCGCGCTCGAAGTCATCGACGGTGAGCAGCGACGGGGCGGAGCGAGGCTCTTGCACGGCGTTCTCCTGAAAAGCGCGGCGAGGCGTCCTGGCCGCGGCCGCCGGCCATCTTACCAGCTGCCCTGGCGAGCGCGGCCCCGTCGATGGCGTTGGCAAGCGCGCCCCGCCGCGGTATGCTCGACGTCGCAATGCGCTGGACCGCCGCCGCCGCTCGTCGATTTACCGGCCCCTCGACCCAGGCCGGGCGTCGAGAGGTGCGGGCGTAGCGCTGTTTTCCAGGTTCTAGCGTCAGTCCCTCTCGCAGCGTGATCGCCGTGAGGCGGCCCCGGCTTCGGTCCGGGGGGTGACCCGAGGCTCGCGCCGCCCTTCGCGGGCGGCGCGTGGGCACACAGCACGTCTTGCCTGCGAGGGTTTCCATGTCTCGTCATGTCCTTGGCGCCGACGCGCGTCGGCGCGCGCTCTCTCTCCGCGATCTCACCGATCCGGCCCTCGGGCCGCACGCCATGCAGCTGCTCCTCGACGCGATCGTGGGGTCGCTCCAGCGCGCCTTCGGGTGCGAGGTGATCGTCCATCGCTCGAGCCCGGTCGTCTCGATCGAGGACAACTACGACAGGCTGCATTACCCGCCGGACGGGGCCGCGCGGGACGCGCGCTACACGCGGTATGTCTCCGAGACGGAGGTGCTGAGGACGCAGACCTCGGCGATGATCCCGCCGCTGCTCCGCCGGCTCGCGGCCGCGCCGAGCGACGATGTGCTCCTCGTCTGCCCGGGGCTCGTCTACCGCCGGGACACCATCGATCGGCTGCACACGGGCGAGCCGCACCAGGTGGACCTCTGGCGCATCCGGCGCGGGCCCGCGCTGACGCCGAGCGATCTCCGCGGCATGGTGGAGCGCGCCGTGGCCGCCGCGCTGCCGGGGCGCCCGCTCCGCTGCACGGAGGCGGCGCACCCTTACACGACCGATGGGCGCCAGATCGACGTCGAGGACGGCGGCGCCTGGGTGGAGATCGGCGAGTGCGGCCTCGCCCTGGGCGCGCTGCTCGAGGAGGCGGGGCTCGAGGCGCGCGGGTTCTCGGGGCTGGCGATGGGGCTCGGGCTCGACCGCATCCTCATGCTGCGCAAGGGCATCGACGACATCCGGCTGCTGCGGGCTACGGACGCGCGCATCGCCCGGCAGATGCTCGATCTCGCGCCGTACCGCCCGGTCTCGTCGCAGCCGCCCGTGCGCCGCGACCTGTCCATCGCCGCGCGGCTCGACGCGACCGCCGAGGAGCTCGGCGACCGGGTGCGGGCGGCGCTGGGCGACCGGGCGCCCTCGGTGGAGCTCGTCGAGGTGGTCTCGGAGACGCCGCACGAAGCGCTCCCGCCCGCCGCGGCCGAGCGGCTCGGGAGCGCGCCCGGGCAGAAGAACGTGCTGCTGCGGGTGGTGATCCGGGACGTCGAGCGGACGCTCACGCACGAGGAGGCGAACGCGCTGCGCGACGCGATCTACGCCGCGCTGCACGAGGGTCGCGTCCACCACTGGGCCTCCGGGCGGCCGCCCTCGGGCGGCGGCGCGTAGGCGCGATCGGTCAGTTGCAGGCGGGGAACTGAGCGCTCGCGGGCTGTTCCCCGCCCTTGAGCTCGAGCATCGCTTCCACGGTGGAGCCGTTGATGTCGGTGGCGCGGACATGGTACGGCGCATTCCCCATGTTCCCGTCGCCGACCACGAAGTAGTTGTACGACTGCCGCGTGGCCGTCTGCCACGTGCCGTTGATCTCCACCTCGACCTTCTCGATCGGGTGCGCGTGCCCCTCGACGAGGATCTCGTTCCAGTACCGGTTGGTCGCGTCCTTGAGGCGGAAAGTGACGGGGCTCGTCGTCGGGCACGGGATGTACCGCCAGGAGATCTTCCCCGCCGCGCCGCCGTTGGTGGTCCCGAGATACCCCTCGCGCTCTTCGCCGATCTTGAGAAAGGCGTTCTTGCTGAGATCGATGTGGCCCCTCACGCACTTCGGGTTCGTGGCGATCGGACACTGGTCCACGACCATCGCCTGCACCTTGCGGCCGTCGTCGCGGGAGACCTCCACGCACGCGCCGCACATCCCCGCGCTGTTGTAATCCTCGGTGTTCATGGCGGCGAAGTACTGGCCTCCGCCGAACGGCACGTGCGCGACGACGTCCGGGTTCCGCCCCGTGATCTGGTAGCTGCAGTTCACCTCGGCCGAGCCCATGTCGAGCGTGTAGAAGGTGATGGATCCGTTCGCGTGCTCCGCGGGATAGTCGCAGCTCACCGACGCGCCGCCGGCGCCCGTGGTGGTGGTGGCGGCGGCGACCGTGTTGCTGGGATCGCCGCTGCTGGCCGAGGTGGTGCCTGTCGTCGTGGAGCTGCCCGGGCCAGCGCCGGCGCCCGTCGTTGCGCCGCTCGCGCCCCCCACGCCGGCCGCGCCCGCGCCGCCCTCCCCGCCGGTGGCGGTCGCGGTCGAGGTGCTCTCCGTACCGCCAGCGTCGCCATTCCCGTCGTCGCCGCAGCCCGCAACGCCGAGCGCGATCAGCGACAACAGCGGCCATAAAATGCCCGTGGGCACGTAATCCAGCTTCATCTCGGCTCCTTAAGGTTTATGATAGGGGTGGATCCGCGAATCAACGCGACTGGATTACGCCAGGAGGGCCAATCGCGCAACAGCGCGTCGGCGCTGCAAATACGGCTGCGGGGTTCACGGCCCCACGGCCCGCTGCTCGATGAAGGTGCCGGCGCCCGTCGTGTACGCGATCCACAGCGAGCCGTCGCGATCCGCCTCGATGGCGACGTGCTTGAACGATTTGCCCTCCACCGCGAGGCAGCGCGGCTGAAACCGCCCTTCGGCGTCGAGCTGACCGAGCTCGAGCGCGTGCGGCGACCCGGGCTCGCGCGCGGTCGGCCGGACCCGGGCCACGTGGATCGGCGAGGCGCCCTGCGTGGCCGCGATCGGCGCGGGGCTCAGCCCGTTGGGGTAGAGCGACCAGACCGCCGGCATGTCGTCGCGCGGCGCCTGGTCGATGCGGATCGCCGCCATGCCGAACGCCGACATGTCCTTGGACGCCGGGAGGAGCACGAAGGCCGGCCCGTCGCCGCCGATCGCGAGCGCGCCGCCCATGCGCGACTCGCCGGCGTCGCCGACGAACAGCACCGCGTCGGGCCCGAGCTCGAGCTTGCCCTCCGGCGTGACGCCGACCGTGCGGGCGTGCACCGGCGTCAGCGCCGCGCGCGCGTCGATGTACATCGCGAGCGCGCCGCCCTTCCACGGCGACAGCGCGACGAAGGTGGCGCCGCTGCCCTCGGCGGAGAGCGGCACGGCGGGCTTGTCGTCGAGCACCGCGAAGGCCTGGGTCACGGCGCCCTCGCTCGTCTTGCGGTCCGAGAGGAAGGCGAGGAGCGTGTGCCCTCCGGGCAGCGGGATGGCGGAGATGCCGGTGCCGCGGCGCCCGGCGCCGATGGGCGGCCCCTCGCCTCCCCAGAGCGGGGTCCTCCGGATGGTGCCGCCGTGATCCATGCAGAACACGAACCGCGAGGCCACCGCGCACGCCGGCCAGGAGGCGCGCGCCGGCTCCGCGCTGGCGGCGCCGGCGTCGGGAGAGGCGTCGCGGGGGGGCGAGGCGGGCGTGGGGGGGCCGCTGGACGCCGGTACGGCGAGCGGGCCGAGCGCCGGCGCGACGTGCTGCGCCACGCCGTCGCGGTTGAAGATCACGCGGAAGTCCGCGCGGGCCGCGTCGTCCGGGGTCCAGAGCAGCGCCGGCCCGCGGAGCGAGAGCGAGAGGGGGCCGCGCCGGAGCTTGCAGCCCGCGCCGGGGGCCACGGCTGCCGCTGCGGTGTCGGGGGCTGCGGCGTCCGGTGCTGCAGCGTCGGGGGCTGCGGCGTCCGGCGCTGCGGCGTCGGGGGCTGCGGCGTCCGGCGATGCGGCGTCCAGCGCCCCTGCGTCCAGCGGCGCGGCGCTCGCTGAGGACGCCGCGCCCGCGGCGCTCGCGGTGGGCGCGACGGAGGGCGACGGTGCAGTAGCGCCTGCATCGGGCGCCGGCCCGGCGCCCGGCGCACCCGTGCCATCACGACAGGCCGCGAGCGCTACCAACACGATTGCGCACGCGCGCGGGGACCGGCAGCTCATCGCCGCAGCCAGACTCCGAGCAGGGCCAGGACGTTCCCTGTGCGCATGCAGAAGCTATCTCCGAAACACCCTTTCCTGGCCGGCTTCGCTCAGCTCAGGTCGTCGAGCACCTCGGCGAGCGACGCGGCGACGATGGCCCGTTCATGCCACCGCTCCAGGATCTCCGGATTCTTCTCGGCCAGGATGCGCTCCCGCGCCACGTCCGGCACGGCGATGCCGCGGACCCGGAGCGCCGTCAGCACGGCGCGCGCGGCCTCCTCGGCACGGCCCTCGTTGCGGCCTTCCTTCCGCTCCTCGGCGCGAAGCTTCCTCTCATAATCCTCGAACCACGCCCGGATCTCTGCGCTCACCTCGTCCTCCTTGTCGGTCGCCGGCTCCTGTCCTCCGAGCCGGAAGTGTACCAGCAGCGGCCTGGCGACGCTCTTCTCCCAGACGTCGTCCGGCAGCGCCGCGAGATCGGCCAGCGCCTCGCGCAGGAGGCGGCCCGAGCCGAGCAGCCGCAGGAGCAGCGTCGCCCGCGTCCGGGGCAGCTCCGCGAGCACCACCACGCGCATCGAAAGGCCCGGCACGGCGTGGTAGACGCCCGGCTGCACCGGCTCGCACCGGTAGGCGTCGAGCACCGTCTCAGGGCGCCCCGGGCCGATGACGACCAGCGCCGGGAAGTCCACCGCCGGCTGCGGCGGCGCATCGACGTCCTCGTCCGGCGCGGCGGAGCCGGCTGCGGAGCGGACAGCCGCCGCTGAAGTGGTACTCTATTTACACCGTCATTGGTCGGCTGACGCCATGGCCGCCGAAGAGGCGGCTGCCGGCGGGCGTCACGCGCCCGCGGTAGAGCGGTAAGGTGCCATGTCGAGGAGCAGCGCATGGGTGTCGGGTATCAGATGGTAAACTGGAGCCGGAGAGAGCGAATAAGCTTCGCTCACCTACCCGTGAACACTCGCAGAGAGATCTGCGGCAATCCTGTATCCGCATCGATCGTCGCCTGGTACTTGGCCACTCGCCAAGGCGACGAAGTGCAATTCGTCCCCGATCAGGGAGAGTGGCCGTTCCCCCATGGCTCGCTCGAGGAAGCACTTACGTACACAGACGTCACGGATACCGTCATTCAAGAGCTGATCGGCGCCCAAATACTCAGAGATGATGGGATCGAATGGGCGGACACGGACGAGCCGGACTCGGTCCACATCCGAGCGATCAAGAACATCTGGATGGATGGTGAACCATGACAGCGCCATGCTCGCGACGCACGGACATGCACGCGCGCGACGGTAGACGTAACGCCCATGAGCACATGGGCCGTGTGCCCAAAGGCGGGGTCATCAGCGCTGCGTCTCGCTGACCGGGCGCTCGGGGCCGGGCCGCCCCTCCGCCAGCGTGTCCCCGAGGCGCTCCTGCGTCAGCCCCCGGCTGCTCGACAGCTTGGTCTCCGCGTGCGGCTCGTCCGATCGGGCGACCGACCCCGCGTGCGCCGTCGCGGGGTGCGCCTCGCTCAGGGGGTGACGGCTTCCGGGTCTTCCTGTGGCGAGCGTCGCGCCCTGACCGACCTCGGGCGGCGCCGGTGCGTGCACCGGCCGCGGCGGGGGCGCTCCAGCCGCGCGCGGCGCGAAGAGGTCCGCCCAGTCCGGCAGGTGCCGCTGGAGCCTCAGGCGCTCGGCCTCGGGCAGCGCCTCCCCGATCACCTGGCACACGGCCTGGGCGTGCTCCACGCCGAAGCGGCGCGGCGCGCCCTCGCGACGGGCAACCCGGTCGTAGAGCTCATCGCGATCGAAGTCGCCCTGGTACGCCGCGCCGCGCACCGCGGCGCCGACCGGCCCCGGCAGCCCGCTCGCGACCGCGACCGCCTCCTGCTCCAGCAGCCGCTCGCCCAGCGTCCGCGCGGTCACCGCGATCGCGCGCTCGGCCTCGTCGCGACCCTCGAAGCCGGCGCGGCGCTGCACCTCCTCGACGAAGCGCCCGTAGTCCATGATGCACCTCCCTCCTGGGGTGATCTAGCGATGCCCGTGCCACGGCGGGACCGGTCCCCCGACGCGGGCCCGGGAGGGGCAACGGCGAGCTGAGCCCGCGCCGAACGTCCACATCAGCTCGCCGGCACTCCGGCTCGGGAGCGGGAATCTAGAGCGCCAACGGCACGTCGATCCGCAGGATCTCGCGCTCGGACGCCTTCCCCAGATGCCCCCGGGCCTACTGCTCGAGCACCGTGATCGACCGGTCCCAGTACGACGCGACCACCGCCCGCGCGCCGTCCTTCGAGACCGCCACCGCGCATGCGCCCTTGCCGGTGGGCAGCGACGCGACGACCCTCGGCGGATCCCCCGCGATGACCGCGACCCCGCTGCCCGCCGGCGGCCACTGGGCCCCGCCGAGCGCCACGAAGAGCGTCTTCCGATCCGGCGACGTCACCCCCGTCCGCGGCACCCCGCTGAGCGGCAGCGTGCTCTTCACCGTCATCGTCGACAGGTCGATGACGCTCGCGGTCCGCGCGTCGGCGTTGAGCGTGATGCCGTACCGATCCTCGTGGAGCAGGAAGCCCGCCGTCGGACCGACGCCGACGGGCGCCTTCCGCGTCTCGGTCACCCCGGCGACGCTCAGCAGGATCGCCGTGTTGGACAGCCGATCCGGGAAGAACACGGCGCCCCCGTCCAGCGTGATGTCGCCCTCGCGCGGCTCGCGCCCGACCGCGATGCTCCGCCGCGTGGCGCCGAACGGCGACTCGCTCGGGTCGAACAGGTCGATCCAGGCGCCCGCCGGGCGGCCGGCGTGCGTCAGCGCGCCGAGCGCCGCGATGTAGGGGCGCCCCTCGGCCTGCACCAGGAACAGCTGCCCCGTCGCGTGCGGGAGCGTGATGTTCGCGAGCCGCACCCCCGTCGGCAGCTCGAACTTCGTCACCCGCTTCGTGTCCGTCGTCGCCGCGACCACCGTCCGGCCATCCGGCAGCGCCACGATGTCGCCCGGCGTCCGGCCGACGTCGAGCAGCACCGGATCGCGGTCCCACGCCGTCGTGTCCATCACCGGGATCCGCGCGGCGTCCTCGTGCCGCAGCACCGCGACGTAGCGATCGAACAGGAGCCGGATGTGATCGCCCTGCGCCGGCACCGACGCCTTGTGGATGAGCTCGCCGCTCTCCAGCGTGTACTCGCGCAGCGAGGCGTCGTCGGCGCTCACGTAGACCGACGTGCCGCTCGGGTTGAAGACGACGTCGAGCGGGTGCACGTCCCCGATCCGGAAATCGCGGGCGCGCCAGCGGCCCTTCGGCTCGGGCGGCGGCGGAGGCGGCACGGGATCCGGGCCGAACGCCGCGGGGTTCGGCGCGTCGTCGGGCGCGCTCACCGAGGCGTCGGCCTCCGGCTCGAGCGCGGTCAGCGGCGGGGCCTCGCCCACGGGCGACTTCAGGCTCGTGATCGTGGCGATGATCACGGCCGCGACGCCGCTCGCCACCGACACCGCGGCCCGCGCCAGGCGCGGCTCGCGGCCGGAGAGCGAGGCGGCGGACCCGCGATGACGCTCGCCGAGCCACGCCTTGCAGGCGCGGCACTTGCGCGCCCCCTCGACGATCCGGGCGCCGCAGCTCGGGCACGGGACGCGGCGCTCGCTCATTGCAGCACCCACGCGACCTTGGCGCGGTCGCCGAGCGCGAGCGCCGAGCCGCCGTCCGGGGCGAGCCGGATCCGCGTCGGCTCGCCGCCGAGCGGGTGGACCTTCGCCGCGTACGTCTTCAGATCGATCAGCGCCACCGAGCCCGCCCCGTCGCCGCTCAGCGCCACCACCGCCTGCGCCCCGTCCGGCGCGACCGCCATGTCGAGGGCGCGGCCGGGGAACGTCACGGCGCGGAGGAGCTCGCGCTTCGAGAGGTCGAAGACCTGGATGGCGCGCCCCTCGTTGCACCGCACGAGGACGCGCCGGTCGCTCCGGACGAGCTCCATCTGCTCCGGCTCGCGGCACGTCGTGATGCGCGCCTCCTGCCGCACCGCGCCCGACGGGAGCCAGGTGAGCGGCACCAGCGTGTTCTCGGCCCGGAGGGCGACGAACCCCACCGAGCCGTCCGGGCTCATCAGCGCGCTGGCCGGGTTGCCCACCATCGAGGTGCGCACGCGATCCTGCTCGGAGCCGAGCCGGCTCGGGTCGAACGGATAGGCGACGCCCCCCGACGCCGGCTCGCGCTGGCCGGGCAGCGGGAGCTGGCCCGTCGTCGTGATCGCCCGCGTGCCGCTGTCGTCGACCGCCACCGGGCCCACGGGGTCGTCGCCGAACTGGATGCGCTCGATCTCGGCGTGGTACTCGGTCGCGAGGATCGCCACGGCGTGCGCCTCGGGCAGCGAGGCGAGCACGCGCCGGCCCGAGGCGCCGACCTGGATGTCGCCCACGGCCTCCCCGAGCTCGATCGTCTTGAGCAGCCGCGTCGTGGCGGCGTCGATCACGTAGATGCGCGACGGCGAGGTCGCGTAGACGACCTCGCCCACGCGGTGGAGGCGTCGCACGTTGGGCGCCTCGGTGACGAGGCTCAGCGCCTCGCCGGTCCGGGAGCTGCGCACCTCCAGGCCGGAGGACAGCGCGACCGCGAAGCGATCCCGGTCGAGCGGGAGCGCGTCGAACGCGTCCTTGGGCAGCGAGAAGGGCCCGGCGACCGAGGGCGCGTCGACGAGGTGGCCGACGTTGTTGGGGCGCTGCCAGACGCAGCGGCCGAGCTGGCACGACTCGCCGCTCCAGCACGGCGCCCCGCACACGGGGGCCGGCGGAGGGACCGCCGACGCGGCCCGGGACGGCGCGAACCGGTGGGGCGCCAGGTAGCGCAGGGCGCCGCCGGTGCTGATGAGCCCGAGGATGGCGCCGATCGTGACGAGCGGGCGCCAGTGGAGGGAGAGCCAGCTCGCGTCCGGGGGGGCGTCGGGGACCGAGGGCGCGCGCACCGGCCGCTTCGACCCGTCGGTCGGCTCCCCGCACTCGGGGCAGAGGGCGACCCCGGCGGCGATGCGCTCGAGGCAGACGGGGCAGCTCGCCTCATCGGCGGTGGGCGCGGGGGGCGACCGGCGCGACGGCGGCTCGGGCTCCGACCACTGCGCGGGCAGCGGCGTCGCCTCGGCGGCGTGGCGGGCCTCCCGCGCGTCCGCGGCGCTGGAGGCGGGCTCGATATCGCTCCGCGTCTCGTGGTCCACTGCGCACCTGCGTCTTTTCCGTGACGAGCGGTCCCCGCGTACTCCGAGCGTGCCCGGATGTCGAGCCCCTCGTCGCAGCGCGGCGGGCGCAGCGACGCCGCGAGCCGCGAAGAAGCCGCGTAGAAAATGACGCACGGAGAAATCGCGCGGCTGTCGGGAAGGCGCGCGGCCGGACGAGCGTTACCGCTGGATCAGGCGAGCATGGCTGTGGCCGCCAGCTCAGGAGTCGGCCGGCGGCCGCTGGATCGCCGCAACATCGGTGTAGTCGGATTGCCCGACGGGCTCGCGCCCGTCCTTCGGCGCGGAGGGCGAAATGCCGGAGGGCCGGTCCGCATACGCCTCATCGCCCGGCTCCGCGTCGTCGTCGGGGGGCTCGGCCGGCGGATCGAGCCCGGGGCCGTGCCCGATGTCCTCCGGCGGCGCGCCGTGCGCGGCGTGACCTTCTGCCCCGGTCTGTGCGGCCGTCCGCTCCGCGGCGTCACGTCGTTGATCGATCATCATCGCATCCTCCTTCCGCATTCCGCGTCTCGTGCTCCACAAGCAATCCTGGATCCACGCTCGCGGCGCTCCCCGCGGGCGAAGCGCGCCCGCGACGCCGGACACAGCCGCGCATGCGGTCGAGGCCGGCCCGCGAGCTCGGCGGCGCGCGCCGCACGCCCGCGCCGCGCGGCCCGCGCCGGCAGCCCGCTCCGAGGGACCGCCCGCCCCGTGGCGGCTCCCCGGGAGGCGCCGTCCGGGTCGACACCGGTCCTCGCGATGGCGAAGGAATTATCGTATGGGATCAAACAATGCCGCCCCTCGGATCGCGGGGCCTCTGACCACGATCGTCCGGCGATCAGCGATGATACAAAATACCAGCTTCAGCGAATCCCCAGGCGCGTCCACGTTGTGCGATTCTATCGGATGACGCACAACGTCAGCGTACATGCGAGGCGGCCTCATGCTATTTTACCGTCACGGCTTCGGGACGGCATCTTAACGCGAGGTTGGCGATGAAAAACACAGTGGGTGGCTTGGCGGCGCTTGCGCTTGTGGGTTTGCTGAGCGCGTGCAGCGCGGCGTCGAATGAGGGCGAGACCAGCGGCGGCCAGACGTCCGCGAACGGCCCCGGCGGCCCCGGCGGCCCGGGCGGGCCTGGGCCCACGGGGACCGGGGGATACGATGAGAGCTTCGGCTCGGTCAATCCGAGCGGCGGCGTCGGCGGCGGCGGCGAGATGCCCGGCGGGAACCAGCAAACCGGCGAGTCGTGCGACGGCAGGTTCACCGGCCGGGTGCGCGATTTCAAGGAGGAGCACCCCGACATGGAGCCTCAGGACTCCGGCAAGTGTGTCGGCTGCGACGACCATGAGATCGTCACCGACACGCTCGGAGCGGACCTGAAGCCCGTCTACGCCGGCGCGGCGGACGGCACGAGGAGCACGACCGGCAAGGAGGCCTTCGACCAGTGGTTCCGCGACCTGGAGGGCGTGAACATGCCGATGAACATCACGCTGCAGTTCGAGGACCCCGACAACGACGGCGTGTGGACGTACAGCGACCAGGAGTTCTTCCCGATCGACAACGCGCTGTTCGGCAACGAGGGGCGGCAGCACAACTACCACTTCACCTTCGAGATGCACATGGGCTTCGAGTACAAGGGCGGCGAGCGGTTCACGTTCGCCGGCGACGACGACGTCTTCACGTACATCAACGGGAAGAAGGTGGTCGACCTCGGCGGCGTCCACGTCGAGCAGACCGAGATCGTCAACCTCGACGATCTCGGCCTCGAGATCGGGCAGACATATCAGCTCGACTTCTTCTTCGCCGAGCGCCACGTGACCGACTCGCACTTCCGGATCGAGACCTCGATCGAGTTCATCAACTGCGGCGTCGAGGTCAAGTGACGCCGGGGAGCGCGCTCGATCGGCCGACGCGGCGGTCCGGCGGCTCGCCAGGTCCCGCTTAGTCCTCGCAGACGAACTGGGGGGGGAAGCTCGTTTGCACGACGCAGTCCGAGCCGCACTCCATGTGACAGTCCATGCACTCGTCGTACGCGGCCTCGTCGGACGTGGCGACCTGGCCGACCAGGGCGTCGCACGCCGCCCTCGCCTCGTCCTCGTCGTAGCCGCCGCCGCAGCCGAGCGCGGCGCCCCCGAGCGCGCCCGCGAAGAGGACCGCGACGACCCACGAAGCTGCTCTGCTCTTGCTCATGATGCTCCCTCTCACTCCGCGCAGGTGAATGTCTGGGGGCAGGCCCCCGACGGCTCGCAGCCGTCGCCGCACTCCTCGTAGCAGCTCACGCACGCGTCGTAGCTCTCGTCGGTTGCGCAGGACGGCACCGCGTCGCGCAGCTGATCACAGCGCTCTTGCGACGCCTCCGTCGAGAGCCCCCCGCAGCCGGACGCGAGCGTGACCAGCGAGAGCAGCACCGCGCCAATACCCAGCCTTCGAGCCATCGTCGCCTCCCTTCGAGCCACCGGAGCGTAACCGAAATGTCGCGGCGGGGCGCGGCTTTCCGCGCGGCGCGCTCAGCCCGCCGGCCGCGCCGCCGGCACGAGCCCGTACGTCCCTGCGCCGCTCACCTGAATCCACGCGCGCGTCACCTGGATGGGGCGCCCCGCCCGCGCGACGGCGGCGGCCGCCTCCGCGAGGTCGCGCGCGCACGCGGCGTGCAGGTCGTCGGTCGTCTCGTGATCCTCCGCCGAGCGGCGGATCCAGACCGCGGTCGACGGCATCGCCGCGCCCTCGTGCCTGTCCTGCCAGCGCCTGCCGACGAGGTGCGCCCGGAGGAGCTTCCTCGCGTCCGCGGGGGTATCCGGGTGAAGCTCGTAGACCATCGTCGCGATGAATGACCTCATGCGCCCGAGCCTGCCGGAGCGGCGCCGTCTCGTCCAGGCGGCGGCCGCTGCGTGGCGCACGCGCGCGCACGCGCGAACGCCAGCCGCTGCGCCGCGCGGCGCAGCGGCGCCGTCCTGCTCGCTCGATCGCCGGGTTGCATTCGAACGTAAGCGAGCTTATGCCTTTATGGCCAGCGGCTCTGTCGAGCTGGGGGTGCCGAATGACGCTTGATGAACGCCTTGCCCCGCTCGCTTCCTCCAACCTCGTCACGCTGGTCCTCGATCCGGAGCACCTGCGCTTTCGCTGGGCCAACGCCGCGGCGGTGCGGCTCTGGAACACCGCGAGCGTCGAGGAGCTCCTGGCGCGCGATCTCTCGGACATGTCGCCGGCGGCGCAGACGCGTCTCGCGGGGTATACGGCCCGGTTTCGAGAGGGCCAGACGGCACAAGAGACCTGGACCGTGTACCCGGGCGGCAAGCCTGTGCCGCTCCGGGCGTTTTTTTCTGGCATTGACCTGGATGACGGGCGCCAGGGCATCTTGATCCAGGCGCTGTCGGACGACGGGGCGCCGGAGGCGGAGCGCGCCCGGAGCGTCGAGGCGCTGCGCCATTCCTCGGTGATGGTGACGTTGCTCGACGCGCAGGGGGGCGTGCTGCTGCACAACCCGGCGGCGCTGCGCGCCTTCGGCGAGAGCGCGCCGTTCGCGGAGCGCTTCGTCGACGAGTCGCTCGCGCCGGCCCTGGTGGAGGCGGTCGCGCAGGGACAGGTGGTCTCGCGCGAGACGCGGGTGCGGACGCTGCAGGGCGAGCGGTGGCACGTGGTGGAGGCGCGCCCGGTGCCGGATCCGGCGACCGGCGAGGCCGCCATGCTGGTGCAGCACACGGACGAGACCGAGCTGCGGGAAGCCGAGGAGACGGCGGAGGCGCGGGCGAAGCTGGTGGCGGAGCTGGCGGGGGCGCTCGATCTGGTCGAGCAGCAGAAGGAGGAGATCCTGGCGCTGTCGGCGCCCATTCTGGAGGTCGCCACGGGGACGCTGGCGCTGCCGGTGATCGGCGCGCTCGACGGGGGGCGGAGCGAGGAGATGGGGGCGCGGCTCCTCCGGGCGATCGTGGAGCGGAGGAGCCGCAGCGTGATCCTGGACCTGACGGGGGCGGCGACGGCGGACGCGGCGGTCGCGGAGCATATCGCGCAGCTCGTGCGGTCGATCCGGCTGCTCGGGGCGAGGCCGATCGTCACCGGCGTGCAGCCGGCGCTCGCGCAGGCGTTCGCGGAGGCGGGGGCGGATCTATCGGGGGTGGTGCTGCTGCGGAGCCTGCGGGATGGGATACGGGCGTCGGCGCGGGGCTGGGGCTAGAGCGACAAACGGGTTGAAGCCGCTCGAAAGAGCAGAAATTCGAACCACCGAGGCGCCCGGGACGCCAAGACACTGCACACCTGGGCTGGCATTCACCGTGCAACGCCTGGGACATGAGCCTGCGACTCTCCAGCGTCGTGTCCGTGGCCGGCCTCGTCGTCGCGTGCGGCTCGACCGCCGGCCGCGAGCGCTCGTGTCCGAACGAGGGCGTCCGCGAGGTGTTCGGTGTCGAGCCGAGCCATTCCTCGGAGCGGGCTGTGGTGATTTTGCTGTAGGCGCCTCCAGCGCCGCGAGCCATCTTCACGGAAGGGGGGTCATCGTGGATTCACAAGATCATGTCGGTCGCGTCCTGCGCCGCGTGCTCGCGCTCTCGCTCGGGCCCGTCGTCGCCGGGACCTGCGCGAGCATCAACACCGCCGGCTTTACGCCCGCCGCCTGTCAGGACGACGGGACACCGCAGGTCCTCACGGGGCTCCGGCCGGTCGCCGGCGCCGATTACCTCGAGCTGCGCGGGGAGCTGCGCGAGCATGGGCACACGATCCGCAGGGCCGAGACCTCGGGCACCCCGTGCGCCCGGGCGACGGACCCGGCGGCGTGCGCGGCGAAGATCGCGGCGAGCAACCCGGACAGCGGCTTCGGGATGGGCGATTATCCGTGGGGGCACGGGCGGCATGTGCTGATCGTCAACGCGGGTGACGAGGTGAACGTCCTGCGCTCGAAGGCGGAGGTCAAGGCGTGGCTCGGGCGCGTGGACTCCCCCGGGGAGGCGGTGCTCGTCTCGGCGCTGGAGGGCTACCGCGTCCCTTGCGGGGGCAGCGAGCCGGGCGGGGTGCGATCCGCCGGCGAGGGCTACGAGGTGCTGGCGACCCGCTTGCGCACGTGCCCTATCGAGCGGGTCCGGTACGTGCTCCGGGTCGACCCGGAGGGCAACCTCAGCCAGGTCGACGCGGAGATCCTCGAGAGCAGTCCGGCCTGCATCGGTCGGCGCCCCGCGGGGCTGGTCCCGCGCGGGGCCGGCGGCGCGACCGTCGTCGGGGCGTGGTTCGCGGACGTGGCGCAGCTCGAGGCGGCGTCGGTACGCGCCTTCGAGGTGCTCCGCCGCGAGCTCGCCCGTCACGGCGCGCCGCCGTCGCTGATCGGCCAGGCGAGCGCGGCGCGGCGCGACGAGGTCCGGCACGCGCGCGCGATGGGCGAGCTCGCGGCGCGCTACGGCGGGCGCTGGCGCGCGCCGGAGGTGACGCCGCAGCCGTTGCGGTCGCTCGAGGAGCTCGCCGTCGAGAACGCGGCGGAAGGCTGCGTGCGGGAGACGTTCGGGGCGCTCATCGGCATGTGGCAGGCGCGTTTCGCGGCCGATCGCGCGGTGCGGCGGGTGATGCGGGGAATTGCCCGGGACGAGACCCGGCACGCGCAGCTGGCGTGGGCGATCGATCGCTGGGCGCGCCCGCGGCTGTCCGCGGTCGGGCGGCGGCGGGCCGCAGAGGCGCGGCTGAGCGCGCTCGGCCAGCTCGCCGCGGAGGCGCAGCGCGACGACGGCGATCGCGACCTCGTCCGCTGCGCGGGCCTGCCCGGGCCGGCGGACGCCCGCCGGCTGGCGGCGCATTTCGCGCGGGGCGTGGAGGCGCTCGCGCGCGACGCGGCCTAGGCCCCAGCGCTCGCGATCGGCGCCATGGCTCACCGCCCCACGTTGTAGCTCGCCCCGAGCGCGTCTCCGAACGCACGCTGCAGGACGATGGGATCGAAGTACTCGTAATACTCCGCGATCTGCCCGTTCTGGATCACGAACAGCGCGGCGTAGGTGTTGTTGTAAGGTCCGCCGGACTTGAGGCGGATCTCGCCGCGGTAGGTCACGAAGAACCGAGATGGGTCGACCATGTCGTGGACGACGAGGTCGGGGAACCGCATGCTGGCGAAGTTGTCGGGCATGCCCCGGTATTGATTGAAGATGGCGGTCCGCCCTTCGAGCCTCTTCGGGAAGCCTTCCGGAGAGAAGGGCATGATCTGCGTGCCCTGCTCGGCGAAGAGCTCGGAGAATCCGCGGATGTCGAACGCCTCCAGCCGGGCGAAGAAGGCGTGGACGACGGCGCGGTTCTCCTCGCGCACCTCCGATGAGCTCGAGCTGGGCACGACTTCCTCCGTGGGCCTGCGCTGCGGCGAGGCGCAGCTGGGGGTCGAGACGATGAAGAGAGACAACACTGCAACATCGAGCACGCGTCGCATGGCTTCCTCCATGGCGCCAGCCGGCGTGGCGGCCGGCGGCGACACCGGCGCGCCGCACCGCCGGACGTCCGTGAACTCCAACGTGGTCATCGGCGCGGGCCGCGCTCTCCTGGCGCGCGGGCCGCCGGCTCAGCGCGCAGCCAGCGTCGCGCGCAAATGCGCGGCGGCCTCCTGGCTCGCGCGATCCACCGTCGCCGGGTCGTCGTAGAAATGGAACTGCGTCCCAGCCATCCACACGACGCGCGGCGCCACCGGCATCGCGGCCGCAAAGCGCTTCGCCCCGTCCGGGATGGCGCCCTCCTCGGAATGGACGATGAGCGTCGGCGCGCGCAGGCGTGGCGCGCTCGCCAGCGCGTCGAACTCCAGCCACCCGGGCCACGACATCACGGCGAAGCGGTTCCCCCACTGCGGGATCCCGCCGCGGCGCACGTCCAGGTAGTAGTCGAATGGGCCGACCATCGCCGCGCTCGAGTCGGTCGTGCTCACGGTCGGCACATAGCTGACCTCGCCCGTCGACGCGAAGCGCGCGCGCGCCTCCCTCCCCTTGCGCACCCGCTCCGCGACGCCCTCCGGCCCGCCATATACCGAGGCGGCGAGCGCCGCGTCGTGCAGCCACGGGGCGATCATCACCACGCTCTTCACGCGCGGGTCGTCCGCCGCCTCCGCCGCGATGTAGCCGCTGCTGGCGCAGACGCCCACGAGCCCGAGGCGGCCGCCATCCACGGCGGGGTGCGCCGACAGGAGCGCCACCGCCGCGCGGATGTCCTCGATCTTCCGCGCCGGCGACTCCTCGTGACGAGGCGCCCCCTCGCTCTCGCCAAAGCCGCGCAAATCGAAGGTGAGCGCCGCGAACCCCGCCGCCGCGAGGCGCTGCGCATAGAGCGAAGGCATCTGCTCCTTCACGGTCGTCCACGACCCGAGCACCGCCACCGCGGGCAAACGCTCTCCTTCCCGCGCGCGCGCCGGCAGGTGCAGGACGCCCACGAGCTCCGCGCCCTCGCTCGGAAAGCGCACGTGCTCGACGCGGTACTCGGGCGCCCGCGGGGCGGGGAGGCCCGCCCGCTCGCGCGCGCGCTCGAGGAGCGCGGCGTTCCCCGTCGACTCGCCGGGGATCATGCGCATGCGCGTCACCTTCCACCCCGAGGCCGTGCGCGCGAGCTCGTGCTCGTAGCGGCCGGCGAGGCTCCAGAGCTCGCCGCCCGGCGCGCCGGCGAGGTGGTGCGCCGCCTGGAAGCGCGAGCGCACGCGCGCGAGGTCGGGGTCGACGAAGCTCACCTGCTCGTCGCGGATCGCGTGCTGGGTGCTGTCGAACGCCGACAGGAGCGGCTGCCACCGGGAGACGATCTCCTCGGGCGTGAGCAGCTCGGGGACGCCGTAGTCGAGCACGACGCGCCCGGCGAACGCCGAACGCACCGTGTCCCACTGGCGCAGATCGGCGCCCCGGGCGACGTTGTGGAGGGTCTCCAGGATGGCGGCTCGGTCTCTCGTCGCGTTCTGCATGGGGTTCTCCTGCGCGCCGGGCTTCACGGCGCTGGTCGGGCTTCCACAGGCGGTGAGCGCCATGGCAAGAGCGGCGATGGCGGCGCGGGCTCCGGTCGTGGTCATAAAGGCTCCTGATCGCGCCGTGAGGGTGCGCCCGCGCGGCCCCCCGCGCTTGAACGAAGCCCGCGCGCGCCGTTGAAGAAACCTGCGCGGCGGGGATCTGCGCCGTTCGCCTCGCGCCGCCAGGGCGGGTAAAGTCGGGCGGGTGAGAGGTCGCAGCGCGGTCCCGTTCGTCGCCTCGAGCTCGTCGGAGCCCGTCGATGCGCTCGCGTCGGCGTGCATCCACGTCTCCAGCGCGGACCTGGGCTGGCCGGAGGTGCACGTCGAGGCGGGGGAAAACCCGTCGTGGGACGTGCACGATCTCACCGTGCGCGCGCATTACCTCGCGCTGAACACCGACCCTCACGCGCTCACCTTCGAGGCGCTCGTCGACGGGCGCCCTCGCGAGATCACCCTCGCGCCGGGGCAGCTCTGGTTCTGCCCAGCGGGGGAGTCGTTCACGCACCGCGTGGCGGCCCCAGCGAGCTTCGCCATCGTCACGCTCGAGCCCGAGAAGGTGCTCCGCGTGCTCGGGGAGGCCGAGGAGCGCGAGCTCAGGCGGGCCTACTCGGTCGATTCCCCCCAGCTGGAGCACCTCGTCCGCGCCCTCGCGGCCGAGGCCGAGCGCGGGGGCCCGAGCGGGGCCATGTTCGTGGACGCCCTCGCCACGGCGCTGGCGGTCCAGGTGGCCGGGACGTTCGCCGTGAAGGCGGCGCCCGCCCTCGCGGCGCGCGGCGGGAAGCTGTCGCGGGGCGCCCTCCAGCGCGTGCTCGAGCTGATCGACGCGGAGCTCGGCGAGGGGCTCACGGTCGAGCGCATGGCCGACGCCGCGGGGCTGAGCGCGGCGCACTTCGCCCGCGCGTTCCGCGGATCCGTCGGCGTCGCCCCACACCAGTACGTCATGCGGCGGCGCCTCGAGCGCGCCCGGCAGGCGCTCGAGGCGCGGGGCGCCGATATCCTCAACGTCGCGCGCCGGCTGGGCTTCTCGGACCAGGCCCACCTGACCCGGCTCTTCAAGCGGGAGTTCGGCGTGACTCCAGGACAGTACATGCGCCATCGCGCCCGGTGACGCGACAGGCGTCCAGGCCCGACGGGCCGAGCAGCCTTGTGGGTCGCGCCGCCGTGGCGATGACTCGCATCGTCCTCATCGCCCTCATCGCCAGCGCAGCTCAGCTCGCTCCCTTGCAGGGAGTCCCGCGCTCCACGTCGCAGGCGAGGGCCTCGGCGGCGAGCCGCTGAGCTAGCATGGCGCCGATGTCGCTCGACCACCGGCGCATCCTGCCCATCGCGGACCGGCTCCACGCGGAGCCCGGCTATGCGGGCCGGGATGTGACCATCGCCTTCCTCGACTCCGGCTTTTACGCCCACCCGGACCTCGTCACGCCGCGCAGCCGCATCCTCGCGTACCACGACCTCTTCGCCCCCGAAGCGGACCTCTCCGCGCTCGAGCGCCCCGACGTCTCGTCGTGGCACGGCATGATGACCTCGGTGGTCGCCGCCGGGAACGGCGCGCTCTCGGGCGGGCGCTTCCGCGGGCTCGCCTGGGAGGCGAACGTCGTGCTCGTCAAGGTCGGCTCCGCGCACCGCATCGTCCACGACGACATCCGCAGGGGCATCGAGTGGGTGATCGCCCACCGCGAGCAGTACCGGATTCGCGTGCTCAACATCTCGTGCGGCGGCGATTACGAGGAGTCGTACCTGACCGGCGACCTGTCGCGCGCGGCCGACGACGCGACCCGCCACGGCATCGTGGTCGTGGCGGCCGCGGGCAACGCCGGGCACGACGCCGCGCACAACGTCCTCCCGCCGGCCAGCGCGCCGAGCGTCATCGCGGTCGGGGGGCTCGACGACGGCGGCGCCGGAGAGCAGACGTGGCATTACCACTCGTCGTACGGGCTCACCCTCGACGGGCTGCAGAAGCCCGAGATCATCGCCCCGGCGATCTGGCTGGCGGCGCCCATCCTCCCCGGGACGCCGACCGCGGCGCAGGCGCAGCTCCTGTCGCGGCTCGACGGCGCGCGGGACGAGGAGCTGCCGGGGCTGCTCGTCGAGCACGCGTGCGTCGATCCGGACCTCGACGCCGTCGCCGGGCGCGAGCCGTACCTCGTGCGCCAGCTCGCGGCCGCCAAGCTGCGCGACCAGAAGGTGATCTCCGGCCACTACAAGCACGTGGACGGGACGAGCTTCGCCGCGCCGATCGTCAGCAGCGTCGTGGCGCAGATGCTGGAGGCGAACCCGCGCCTCTCCCCGCAGCAGTGCCGGCGCATCCTGATGAAGACCGCGCGCGGGCTGCCCGGCATCCCGCTCGAGCGGCAAGGCTGGGGCGTCGTGCAGCCCCGCGCGGCCGTGGCCGCGGCGCGCGCCGCCTGAGCCGGAGCCTCCCGTCGGTCACCCCCTGCGCGATGCGACAGGCGCCTTGCGGGCGGGCGCGCGACCGGACCATGCTCGGGGCATGAAGCGGCGCTTCAACACGGCCGGCCCCTGCCGCCCGGACTGGCACTACATGATCCCGGCGGAGCGGAGGCTGAAAGAGGCGCCTTCCCTCGTGGAGCAGCGGGGCTACTTCGTGGTGCACGCCCCACGCCAGACCGGAAAGACGACCGCGCTCCGCTCGCTCGCGGCGCGGCTGACCGCGTCGGGCCACTACGCCGCGCTGCTCTTCTCCTGTGAGGCGGGCGAGGCGGCCGGCGACGACTACGGGGCCGCAGAGCAGCTCGTCCTCGCCGACATGGCGCGCAAGGCCGAGAGCGCGCTGCCGCCGGAGCTGAGGCCGCCGGAGCCGCCGCCGGCGCCGCCAGGGAGCGTGCTCGGCGGCGTGCTCGCCGCCTGGGCGCGCCGCTGCCCGAGGCCCCTCGCGCTGATGTTCGACGAGATCGACTCGTTGCGAGGACAGAGCCTCATCAGCGTGCTCCGGCAGCTCCGCTCGGGCTTTGCCGAACGGCCGCACGCTTTCCCCTCCTCCGTCATCCTGTGCGGGATGCGCGACGTGCGCGACTACAAGGCTGCGAGCGGCGGCGACCCGGACCGGCTCGGCACGGCGAGCCCGTTCAACATCAAGCTGGAGTCCGTTCGCGTCGGAGACTTCACGCGCGAGGAGCTCGGTGAGCTCTACGCCCAGCACACGGAGGACACCGGGCAGGTCTTCACCGAAGAGGGCGTCTCCCGGGCCTGGGAGGCGACGGCCGGCCAACCGTGGCTGGTCAACGCGCTCGGCCGCGAGATCGTGGAGAAGATGGCCGTGCCGGCGGCGGAGCCGATCGGCGGTAAGCACGTGGAGATCGCCAGGGAGCGTCTGATCCTGGCGCGCGCCACGCACCTCGACTCGCTGGCTCACCGCCTCGTCGAGCCGCGCGTGCGGCGGGTGATCGAGCCCGTGCTCGCCGGCACCTACGAGGGCGGGGGCGACAGCTACGAGGACGACCTGTCGTATGCCCGCGATCTCGGCCTCGTCGCGCCGGACAAGCCGCTGCGGATCGCCAACCCCATCTACCGGGAGGTCGTCGCGCGGGTGCTCTCCTCCGCGGTCGAGGACCGCATCCCGGCCGAGCCCTCGCGCTTCCTCCTGCCCGACGGCCGTCTCGCCTGGAGGCGGCTGCTGCGGGCGTTCGCGGCGTTCTGGAGCGAGCACGGCGAGATCCTCTCCGCCGGCGTCCCCTACCCCGAGGTCGCGCCGCAGCTCGTGCTCATGGCCTTCCTGCAGCGCGTCGTGAACGGCGGAGGGACCATCGACCGCGAGTACGGCGTCGGCCGCGGCCGGATCGACCTCCTGGTGCGCTTTCCGTACCGCAAGGCGGACGGGGGTCCCGCGCTCCAGCGGCGGGCGATGGAGCTCAAGGTGTGGCGCCGCGGGGAGCGGGACCCGCTCCGCCGCGGGCTCGCCCAGCTCGACGAGTACCTCGCGCGCCTGCGCCTCCGGCGCGGCACGCTCGTGGTGTTCGACGCACGCGACCGCCTCGCCGCGCGCCGGCCGCGCTTCGAGCGGGCCACGACCCCGGCCGGACGCGACGCCACCGTGCTGCGCGCCTGACGACGCCGGCGCGCGCCGGCCGCCCGGCGCGGCCCGCCCCGCCCGGCCGCCTCACCGCGGCACGGGGAGCGCCTTCTCGGCCCACTGCGGGATGTGGTTCCCCGTCGGAGCCGTCATGTCGTCGTTCTGCTGGGGCATCCAGACCGGCGCGAAGCTCGGGTCGCCCTCGATCGCCCCGCCCGGCGCGAGCGTCACGGCCGCGAACCAGAGCTGCGGCTTCGTCGTGCCGTCGGTCGACCCGGGCAGGCGCAGGCCGTACGGGCGCCGCGACGAGAACGCGACCCAGTAGATGTCCTTGCCGCGGTAGACGTCGTGGCCCGGCCCGAAGCGAGGCCACGAGTTCGCCCAGGTGTCGCCGCCGTTCGCCCGCGCGAGGTCGACCGGCGCGCCCCCCTCGACCGGGATCAGCTGGAGGCGCGCGGAGTTGTCGTCGTAGGCGTCGCACGGATCGTTGCCGGCAGCCCCGTTGCCCGGAGGCCCGTCGCAGCTCGACGTGTTGAACACCACCCAGGCGCCGTCATCGGAGATGGCAGGATAGTAATGGGTCCGGCCCTGCTCGCGCGGCACGAGCACGCGCGGCGCGTCGAACGCGCCCTCCCCGTCCGAGGCGGCGATCAGGATCTGCGCGCCCCTCACCGTGTCGCCGTAGAGCTCGGGGCCCGCGCCGTTCTCCCCCGGCTGCCACGCGACGAAGGCGAGGTGCTTGCCGTCCGGCGACCAGAACGGCTGCGTCAGCCGCTCGCCCACCTCGCCGAACAGCCCGCCGAGCGCCTCGAGCGTCTCGTCGGCGCGGCGGAGCGTGAGCGCGCCGCGGAAGGCGTTGACCATGAGCTCGCCGTCCGGCGAGAAGGTGGTCATCGTCGCGAACCCGTCCGGGTCGGTGTTGCGGAGCGCGATGATGTCCGCGGTCGCGACGTCCACGAGCGCGAACGAGGACGGGCCGCTGCCGCCGAACGTGAGCGCCATCTTGTCGCCGGCCTGCGCGAGGGCGTGGCACCCCATGCACGGCATCTCCTGGCCGTTCGCCAGCGGCGGCGACTGCTCGTTCTCCCAGAACAGCTCGGGCGGGCTCGCCGCGTCGTCGAGATCGTAGCGGTAGATGGCGGCCGACTGGAGCGAGGTGCCGTCGGTGCGCCAGTAGTACAGGCCGCCCGAGAGCGCCGCGCTCGCCCACCGGACGTCGATCGCCTCGCTCACCCCGAGCTCGCTCCCGTCCTCGGCGGCGAGGCGGACGCGCGTGTCCATCGCCCCGCCCTCGCTCGTGCGCACGAGCATCGGCACCATCTCCGCCGGGAGCGCCATCGCGCACCCGCCCGTGTCCGCGATCGGCTCGCAGGCGCCGACGAGGCGTAAGTTGACGAAATCACCGAAGATTTCGATCCGCCCGACGCGCTGCCCGGCGCTGCCCTTGCGGACCTGGAGCTCGACCGTGCCGATGTTGGAGGGGAAGAGCGCGCCGTCGAGGGGATAGGCGATCGCGGGGGCGTTCGCCGCCTCCGGGGTGCCGCCGAGCGCGGCGCTCGCTCCGGGGGGAGCGCCCGGCAGCGCGACCTCGCCGGCGAGCTTCACGGTGACGTCGGCGCTCGCCCTGAGGGAGCCGTCCGCGGCGGTCACCCGGACGCGTCCGGGGGAGCTGGTCGTGAGCTGGCCTTCGTTCACGTGGGCGAAGAGGTCGTCGGCGGTCCAGGTCACCAGCGCGGTGACGTCGCGCTCGGCGCCGTCCTGGAAGCGGCCGACGGCCTTGAGCTGCGCCGAAGCGGTCTTGCCGAACGCGAGCTCGACCGAGGTGGCGCCCGGCTCGACGCGCAGGGCGACGAGCCCCTCCACCACGCCGCCGCTCGAGGAGCCGCCGCCGCCCTGCGCCCCGCTGCTCGAGGAGCCGCCGCCGCCCTGCGCGCCGCTCGCCGACGCGCCGTCGCCCGAGGAGCACGCCGCCCCGGACGCCGCGATCGCCGTCGCGAGGGCGAGGAGGAGCGTCGCTCGATGCCCCGCGCGCGAGCCTGCCCTCGCGGAAAACACGCGTGATCTCATGGTGTGATCTCCAGGTTGAGCATCGAACGGGCAGGCTACCATGCCCGGCTGCAGGCGCTCGCCGGGCCCTCGAGCACGGACGGTACGAGGAAGAGCCGGAGCGTCGTTCGTCCGCAGTGCATCGACGATCGCCGCGCGGGAGCGCAGGCGCGGGCGCGATGCCCGCGCGCCGTCCTCGGGCGCGCTGGCGCCATCGCCGGCCGCGGGGGTCATCGCCGGCCGCGGGGGTCATCGCCGGCCGCGCGGGTCATCGCCGGCCGCGCGCCGTCATCGAGCGCGCCCGCGCGCGAGCATCACCAGGCAGACGCCGCCAGCCTGGGGGAATACCTTGCGTACCCCGCCGCCGGCCGGTAGCTTCGAGGCGCCTCAAGGCTCGTTCGTCCTCGACCTCTGATCCGGCCGCCTGCTGCAACGTGGTTGCCTCTTCTGAACGTGGGGTGACGGTCGGTCGTCGGGGAGCGTTTTCGCGTGCGGCCCGCGGCACGATCCGGGCCGTCCGCGAGGGAAGCGGGGATCGTGCAACGGGATTGGCGGCAGACATGAGCAAGCGGCTTTATGTGGGGAACCTGGCGTTCCATTCGACGGAAGACAACCTGCGCAACGCGTTCGAGTCGGCAGGCGTCGAGGTTCTGTCGATTCAGTTGATGACGGACCGGATGACCGGGCAGTCCCGCGGGTTCGGGTTCGTCGAGGTGAGCGATGCGCAGGCGCAGGCGGCCATCAACGCGCTGCACGGCAAGGACCTCGACGGCCGTACCCTGACGGTCAACGAGGCGCGCGAGCGCACCGGCGGCCCCGGCGGCGGCGGGGGCGGCGGCGGCTTCCGCGGCGGCGGCGGCGGAGGCGGGGGCCGTGGCGGCGGCGGCGGCCGCGGCGGCCGCGGCGGCGGCGGCGGGCGCGACCGCTGGTAGCCGCAGCGAGGTCGAGCCCCCCTGGCGCTTCGCCAGGGTGATCGGCGGGGGGACACGAAGGCGGGAAGGCAGGAAGAACGATCAAGGTTCGTCCCGCCTTCCCGCTTTCATCTGGGCGCCCTCCAGGGCGGAGGCGCCCCCGCCCCGGCGGCGCGGCGGCCTCGCGCCGCGCCGCCCTGGGCTCTAGCTGGCGCGCTGCGCCGCGGGGCGGCGGAACGGCTTGCGGCCGGCGAAGATCTGGCCGTCGCCGAGCGCGTACGAGATCCGGAGCAGCTGGTTGTACTTCGCGACGCGATCCGAGCGGGACGCCGAGCCGGTCTTGATCTGGCCCGCGTTCGTCGCGACCGCGAGATCGGCGATGAACGTGTCCTCGGTCTCGCCCGAGCGGTGCGAGATGATCGACCGGTAGCCGCCCTCGGCCGCCTGGCGGATGCACTCGAGCGTCTCGGTGACCGTGCCGATCTGGTTCAGCTTGATGAGGATGGCGTTGGCGAGGCCGTCCTCGATGCCCTTCGCGAGGCGCGCGGGGTTCGTCACGAACAGGTCGTCGCCGACGAGCTGGACCTTCTTGCCGAGCCGCTCCGTGAGCAGCCGCCAGCCCTTCTCGTCGTTCTCCGCGACGCCGTCCTCGATCGACACGATCGGGAACGCCTTGGCGAGCTCCTCGTAGATCGAGACGATCTCCTCGCGGGTCTTCTGCTGCTTGTCGAAGGTGTACCGCTCGGTCTTCGCGTCGTAGAACTCGCTGAGCGCCGAGTCGAGCGCGACGCCGACGTCCTCGCCCGGGCGGTGGCCGGCGGCCTCGATGGCGCGCACGACGTACTCGAGCGCCGACCGGTTCGACGCGAGGCGCGGGGCGAAGCCGCCCTCGTCGCCGACGGCCGTGACCATGCCGTCCTTCTTGAGCAGCCCCTTCAGGGTGTGGAAGATCTCGGCGCCCGTGCGCAGCGCCTCGGCGAACGACTCGGCGCCGTAGGGGACGACCATGAACTCCTGGATCTCGAGGCCGTTGTCGGCGTGCACGCCGCCGTTCAGGATGTTCATGAGCGGCGTCGGCAGCACGCGCGCCGCGGCGCCGCCGAGGTAGCGCCAGAGCGGGAGGTCGACCGTGTCCGCGGCGGCGCGGGCGGCGGCCATCGAGACGGCGAGGATCGCGTTGGCCCCGAGCTTCGACTTGTTCGCGGAGCCGTCGGCCTTGATGAGCACCTGGTCGAGCTCGGCCTGATCGAGCGCATCCATCCCGAGGATGGCCGGACCGAGGACGGTCTCGATGTTCTTCACCGCGGTGAGCACGCCCTTGCCGAGGTAGCGCTTCTTGTCGCCGTCCCTGAGTTCGACGGCCTCGTGCTCGCCGGTCGACGCGCCGCTCGGCACGGCCGCGCGGCCGGTGCCGCTCAGCGTGGTGACCTCGGCTTCGACGGTGGGGTTGCCGCGCGAATCGATGACTTCGCGCGCGATGACGCTCTGGATCTCCGACATGACCTCTCCTCAAGGGACCGCTTCCGCGCGACCCCGGCAGCTCTCGAAGGGGGCTCGAGAAGCGGCGGGAGCATAGGCACGGCCCTCCCCGGATGTCGACGCTCCGGTGCACCCGCGGCGCTCCAGCACGCCGCGCCGGAGCGCCGACGACCCGGCGGGGCGCGCCTCGCGGCCGACGCGGAGCCGACACGCGCCTGGACGGAGCGGCGATCGCCGCGTCCCCGGGGGCGCGCGGACGCGCACGCGCGCCCGGGTCGACGGGCCACGCGCGCCTGGCGTAAGCTCGCGGCCGCGTGGAAACCTCCATCGGCGTCTTCGGTGAGGAGATGCTCCTCTGGCTCTGCATGCTCCGCCAATCCCCGCGGCGGCCGCCGGCCGATCACGTGCTGCGGCAAGCGAACCTGCTGCTCGAGGAGCTCAAGGGGTCCAAGCTCGCGCAGGAGATGCCGATCGCCTCGGTCGACGACGGCATGTTCGCGATCGCCGCCTTCGCGGACGAGCTCGCGATGTCGCTGCCGGATCTCCGGCCGGTCTGGGCCCAGCGCCCGCTCCAGGCGGCGCGGTGGATGACCAACAACGCGGGCGTCGAGCTCTTCGAGCGGCTGGAGCGCGTCCGGAGCGGCCCGCTGCCGGTGATGGCGACCTACGCCTGCGTGCTCGGCCTCGGCTTCCGCGGCCGCTACGGGCTGCCGGGGCAGAGCGCCGACGACCTCCTGCGGATCCGCCGCGATCTCTCGCTGAAGCTCGGCGTGGATCCGGACCGCGACTGGAGCGGCGGGGTGCTCCGGCCGGCGCGCGTGGACGGCGTGGAGGCCCAGCACCTCCCCAACCTGCCGCTGTGGCAATCCGCGCTGGTCGGGCGCGCCCTGGCGGCGCTCGTGGCGATCGGCGGCGCGGTCGCGCTCGGGTGGACGATCGCGCAAAAGGTCGGATGATCGGATGAGCGGCTCCTTCGTCTACGAGCTGGCGAGCGTCCACGCGCTGGTCGAGCAGTCGAACCCGGACAGCGACCAGGGGATCTACGCGGTCCCCTGCTACCTCGTGCTCGGCGAGCCGGGCTCGGGCCGCTCCACGGTGATCCGCTCGATGAACCTCACCTGGCCCCCGGGCGGCGCCCCGCTCCAGATCGGCGTGCCCGGGGCGCGGTGCTCGTACTGGCTGGCGAAGGAGGCGCTCTTCATCGAGCCCGAGGCGTCGGTGCTCGGCCCGCGGCGGGAGCCGGCCGAGCTCGCGCAGCTCTGCGACGAGCTGCGCCGCTCGCGGAAGCGCGAGCCGATCGACGGCATCCTCCTCGTCCTGAGCATCGCGGACTTCGCCGAGCTCGACGAGCAGGGGGTCGAGGCCTACGCGAACCGGATGCGCGCGTACCTCATCGAGGTCGGCCGCGCGCTGCGCGCCGACGTGCCGGCCTACGTGGTGCTGTCGCGCTACGACACGCTGTGGGGCTTCGCCGAGGTGTTCCAGTGGACGCACGAGCGCGGGCGCGAGGAGCCCTGGGGCTTCACGCTCCCGCTCGAGGCGGGCCCGGGCGCGGCGGTCCCGCGGATCCTCCAGGAGCTCGAGGGGCTGAACGCGCGGCTGGAGTCGTACTGTCTGGCGCGGGTGAGCTCGGAGGATCCGCCCGACGCGCGGATGCGGGCGTTCCAGCACCTGGCCGAGGTGCGGGCGCTGATGGCGCGGCTGCGGCAGCTGTTCGGGGTGCTCGCCATGGAGAACGCGTTCGAGCGGGCGCCGTGGCTGCGCGCGGTGGCGATCGGCAGCGCGCTGCCCGGCATGGGGGACCGCCTCCGCGCGGGGGTGACGCGGTTCATCAACATGGGGCTGGCGCAGCCGCCGAACGTGGCGGTCGCGCAGCGGCCCGGGGGGCTGCCGATCCACGCGACCATGCGGGTGGTCGTGCTGCCGGAGCGGGACATCGTGCCGCTCCGGCCGCGGTGGCGGGACGACCGGTTCACGCTGATCGGCTTCGTGGGCGGGCTGCTCCTGTTGCTCGCGGCGGGCCTGACGGAGCTGATCCTGCGGTTCGTGGGGTGACGTGACGCCCGCGGCGCGGAGGAGGGTGACCGCCGGGGCGGCCGCCGCGCCTCCTCCGAGGCGACCGCCCCCGTCTGCGCGCCGCGCCCGCTGAAGCGCGGCCCGGCGCCGCGCCGCCGGCGCCGCGCGCCCGGTTGACAGGGCGTGCGGAAGGCTCATACGCACGCGATGGGGGGGCGCGTCTCGCCTGCGGGCTCGATCTGCCGATCAGGGCGCTCGCCGCGCGGCGCACGGCTCGGCGCCGCGAGGCTCCGTGCGCGGCGCTGCCCGGGCGGGACCGGGGCCGCGGGCGCGAGGACAGCGCGATGACGCACCTGCCGATCCAGCCAGGCGCGACCCGACTCCGAGGGCACCACGTCACCGCGAAGATCGGCGAGGGCGCGGGCTCGGCCATGTATCGGGCCCGCCGCGACGCCGACGGGCTCGAGGTGGCGATGAAGATGCTCTACGCCGATTACACGCGCATCGGCGACATCCTCCGCTTCAAGCACGCCTATCGCGTCATCCAGCGCATCGACTCGGCGAGGGTCCTCAAGGTGCACGCCGTCGAGGAGCACGGAGACGGCCTGGTGCTCTTCACCGAGGTTTTCCCGGGCGCTCCGCTGTCGTCGACGCGGATGTCGGCGGCGACAGGCGAGCTCGACGTCTTCGCGGTGCTCGACGCCGTGATCCCCGTGGCCGAAGCGCTGGCCGACATCCACCGTCACGGCCTCATCCATGGCGACGTGAGGCCCCCGAACATCCTGCTCGGAGAGGGCGGCCAGGTGAAGCTCACCGGCTTCGGCGTCGACGCCCTCGTGACGCGCGAGAAAGAGGAGATCTATTCCCGCCGCGTCCTCACGGAGGTGCTCCCTTACGCGTCGCCCGAGCAGACCGGCCGCATGAACCGCAGCGTCGACTACCGCACCGACATGTACTCGCTGGGGGTCGTGCTCTACGAGATGCTCACCGGGCGGCGGCCGTTCGAGGCGGCGGACCCGCTCGAGCTGATGCACGCCCACATCGCGGTGGCGCCCGTCCCGCCGTCGGAGATGAGCCCGGCGGCGCCCGGCGCGCTCTCGGCGATCGCGATGAAGCTGCTCAGCAAGAACGCCGAGGATCGCTACCAGTGCGCCGAGGGGCTGAAGGCCGATCTGGAAGAGCTCCGGTCGCGGGGGCGCCGCCGCGGCCTCTCGGGGACGTTCAGCCCCGGCCAGCACGACAGGAGAGACCTCTTCCGGCTCCCCCAGAAGCTCTACGGCCGCGAGGGGGACATCCGGACGCTCATCGACTCGTTCGACGACGTGCTCCGGGGCAAGCGCACGATCGTCCTCGTCTCGGGCTATTCGGGCATCGGCAAGTCGTCGCTCGTCCAGGAGATCCTGAAGCCGCTGGCGCGCGAGAAGGGCTATTACATCAGCGGGAAGTACGATCAGTACAACCGCGACAGGCCCTACAGCGCCATCGTCCACGCGTTCGACGGGCTCATCAAGCAGCTCCTCTCCGAGAGCGAGGAGCGGATCGCGGCGTGGCGCGGCGCCATCCTGGAGGCGATGGGGAGCAACGGGCAGGTCCTCTGCGATGTGCTCCCGTCCTTGAAGCACATCCTCGGCGAGCAGCCGCCCGTCCCCGCGCTCGGGCCGGTCGAGGCCCAGAATCGCTTCATCCTCTACTTCCAGAAGTTCGTCTCGGTGTTCGCCCGGCACGCCCACCCGCTGGCCGTGTTCCTCGACGATTTGCAGTGGGTGGACTCGGCCAGCCTCGGCGTGATCGCGAGCATCCTCGCGAAGGACAGCGCGGAGTCGCTCTTCTTCTGCGGCGCGTACCGCGACAACGAGGTCAGCCCGGCCCACCCCGCCCTCGTCGCGCTGGAGGAGCTCGAGAAGGGCGGCCTCGGGGTGCGGCGCATCGTCCTCGCGCCCCTCGGGCTGGGCCACCTGACCGAGCTCGTGCGCGACAGCCTCCAGACCGGCGACGGGGGCGCGCTCGCGGCGGCGGTCCTGAAGAAGACGGGAGGCAACCCGTTCTTCGTGAAGCAGTTCATGCGGCACCTCTACGACGTGAAGGCGCTCGTCTTCGATCCGGCGAGGGGCTGGGGCTGGGATCTTCGGCAGATCGAGCGGCTCGGGTGCACCGACAACGTCCTCTGCCTCATGGCGGAGACGATCCGGCGCCTGCCGCCGGCCACGCAGCGGGTGCTCCGGCTGGCCTCGGCGATCGGCAACACGTTCGAGCTGGACGTCCTGAACACCGTCAGCGAGCGCGCCCCCGAGGAGACGTACGCGAGCCTCGACCACGCCCTCCGCGAGGGCCTGATCGTGAGCGCGAACGGGCAGGCTCGCTTCGCGCACGACAAGATCCAGGAGGCCGCGTATTCGCTGATCCCGGAGCGCGACAGGCCGGCGTTCCACTACCGGATCGGGAGGCTCTTGCTCGGCAAGCTGCGCTCCGACAGGGGGCACGACCTGTTCGACGTCGTCGATCACCTGAACAGCGCGGGCGAGCTGATGAAGGACCCGGAGGAGCGCATGGAGTCGGCCCGGCTCAACCTCCAGGCCGCCGCGCGCGCCGAGGAGTCGGCGGCCTTCGCCGCGGCGCTGAGGTACCTGGAGCACGGCATGGCCATGCTGCCCGAAGACGCGTGGACCTCCGATTACGAGCTGGCGTTCCTCTATCACACGAAGAAGGGCCTCTTGGAGTCGCTGTGCGGGCGGCACGACGACGCGCTCGCGACGCTCACGGGCACCTTCGACAGGGCGAAGGGGCGCCGCCACAAGACGGAGGTGCGGCGGCTGAAGATGAAGGTCGAGATCCTGAAGAACGATCTGCCCGCCGCCATGGACGAGGGGCTCGCCGCGCTGCGCGCCTACGACATCCACCTGCCGCCCTATCCGGACGACGCCGCGCTCGCCGCCGAGCTCGCGCGGACCCTCGCGATCATCGGCGACCGCCCCATCGCGTCTCTGGTCGACCTGCCCGCGCTGGACGACCCCGAGATCGCGGCCCTCCAGGAGCTCCTCCAGGAGATGTTCTCGCCGACCTACCAGCTCGGCACGAACAACTTCGGCATCACGGTGATGAAGGCGCTCCAAAGCTCGCTCAGGCACGGCGTCTCGAAGAGCTCGATCTACGCCTACGTGAATTTCGGGACGTTCCTCTGCGCCGGGCTCGACATCGAGAAGGGCTATGCCTTCGGGCGGGCGGCGGTCCGCCTGAACGAGCGCTGCCCGGACGCGAAGTCCGAATCGATGCTGTGCAACATGTGGGGGGCGTGGGTCCAGCACTGGATGGACACCTACGACAGCTCGAAGGCGTCGTTGCGCAAGGGCATCCACGCCGGCGTCGAGACGGGGCAGTACATCTGGGCGTTCTACAACGCGTGCAACGCGAGCGTGAACGCCCTGCTCCGCGGGGCGCACCTCCACGACGTCCTCGAGGAGGCGAGGCTGCACGCGCCGCTCTGCAGGCTCGACGAGTTCAACACGATCACGTGGATGGTCGGGGCCGTCGCGCAGCTCAGCGAGCACCTGAGCGCGCCGGCCGGGGGCGACTGGAGGCGGGGGGCGTGGGTCGACATCGGCGCGGTCGCCGAGGAGGCGCGCCGCATCGACAACCGGGCGTCGCTCTATTTCCTCAACGTCTTCGAGGTCATCGCCGGCGTCTTCGAGGGCGCGTACGAGGAGGCGGCGGCGCTCTGGGGCAGGGCCGACCCCGGCACCCTCGGGATGCTCGCCGCGTGGCACGCGAGCCCTTGCTATTACTTCTATGGCGGACTGGCCTTCTCGCGGGCCGCCGGGGCCGCCGCCCCTGCGCTCAGGGACGCCTACCTCGCGAGGCTCCGGGAGTGCGCGCGCAAGGTGGAGTCCTGGGCGGCCCTCGGGCCGGAGAGCCACCGTCACCGCGCCTTGATCCTGAAGGCCGAGCTCGCCCGGAGCGAGGGGCGCGAGGGCGCGGGCGCCCTGTACGATCAGGGGATCATGGCCGCGCGGGAGGGCCAGTTCCTGCAGGACGCGGCGCTCGCCAACGAGCTCTGCGCCCGCCACTACCTCGACGCGGGCAGGATCTTCGTCGCGTGTGCCTACATGACCGAGGCGCACCGTCTCTATGGTCGCTGGGGCGCCGCGCGCGCGATGCGGCGCCTCGAGAGGGATTTCCCGCACGCGCTCCGGCCGGAGGCGATGCGCATGCAGGCCGCGGCGGGGCCTGCCGCGCCGTTCGATGCGCCGCACGCGAGGCTCGACCTCATCACCGTGCTCAAGGCGTCGCAGGCGGTCTCGGGCGAGCTGATCCTCGACCGGCTCATCGAGACCTTGCTGACGATCGTGGTCGAGCACGCGGGCGCCGAGCGAGGCCTCCTGATCCGCCCCCGCGGCGCCGAGCACGACATCGAGGCCGAGGTCGTCACCCGGCGCGGCCGGGTCGAGGTCACCCTCCGGCAGGCGCCCGTCACCCCGGCCGATCTCCCCATCTCGCTCCTCCACTACGCGATCCGCTCCCGGGAGAGCGTGATCCTGGACGACGCCGCCGTGCCCAACCAGTTCTCGGAGGACGCCTACGTGCGCGAGCGGCGACCCCGCTCGGTGCTCTGCCTCTCCCTGGTGAAGCAGGGCACGCTGGTGGGCGTGCTCTATCTGGAGAACAACCTGACCCCGCGCGCCTTCACCGCCGATCGCATCGCGATGCTGGAGCTCCTCGCCTCCCAGTCCGCCATCTCGCTGGAGAACGCGCGCCTCTATACCGAGCTGCAGCGCGAGAACAGCGAGCGCAAGCGGGTGGAGCTGGCGCTGCGCGAGCGGGAGGCGCGGATCCGGCGCCTCGTGGACGCCAACATCATCGGGATCGCCATCTGGGACCTCGACGGCAGGATCCTCGACGCGAACGACGCCTTCCTGTCCATGATGGGCTACAGCCGGGAGGAGCTCGCCTCGGAGAAGATCTGCTGGACGGAGAGCACGCCGCCGGAGTCCCAGGAAGTGACCCAGCGGGCGCTCGACGAGATCGCCCTGACCGGCCAGTTCCGGCCTTTCGAGAAGGAGTTCTGGCGGAAGGACGGCAGCCGCGTCCCCGTGCTGATCGGCGGCGCGCGGTTCGAGGGATCGGACGACCAGGGGGTGGCGTTCGTCCTCGACGTGAGCGAGCGCAAGCAGGCGGAGGAGCGCCAGCGGCTCCTTCTGAATGAGCTGAACCATCGGGTGAAGAACACGCTGGCGATCGTGCAGGCGATCGCCGCGCAGACGCTCCGCATGGCGGACTCGCCCAGGGCGTTCACGGAGGCGTTCCTGGCGCGGCTCCTGGCGCTGTCTCAGACCCATAACCTGCTGAACCAGACCTCCTGGCAGGGCGCGGGCCTCCGCGACATCGTGTGCGCCGAGCTGGCGCCGCACGCCGACTGCGACGCGGATCGAGTTCACGTGACCGGCGAGCACGTGCGCCTCCGCCCCGAGGCGGCGGTGACGCTCGGCATGGCCATCCACGAGCTGGCGACCAACGCGGCCAAGTACGGGGCGCTGTCGCAGCCTTCCGGGCGCGTCGAGGTCGCCTGGGACGTGAGCGCGGACGGGCGCGAGCCGCTGCTCCGGCTCGAATGGCGGGAGACGTGCGGGCCGCCGGTACGGCCGCCGCGCCGCCGGGGCTTCGGCTCGCGCCTGATCGAGCGCGACCTCGGGCGCCAGCTCGCCAGGGAAGTGCGCCTCGACTTCCTGCCCGAGGGCGTGCGCTGCGTGATGCATCTTCCGCTGGAGCGCGTGGCCGCATGATGCTCCCGGATCCCGAGGGCCCGCACGAGCTGGAGGGGCTGCGCATCCTCGTCGTCGAGGACGAGCCGATGATCGCCTCGTCCCTGGAAGATGTGTTGACCGACCTCGGCTGCGTGGTGGTCGGCCCGGCGTTGACCATGAAGGACGCGATCCGCCTGGCCCGCGAGGCGCAGATCGATGGGGCGAGCCTGGACGTCAACATCGCTGGCGAGAAGGTCTATGCCGTGGCCGACATCCTGATGGAACGGGGCATCCCGTTCGTCTTCGTGACGGGGTACGGGAAGGCGGGGCTGCGCGAGTCCGATCTCAGCCGTCCGGTGCTGCAGAAGCCGTACAGCCTCCACCGTTTCGTGGAGATCGCCATGCGGTGGCGATAGCCGGGCACCCCTGCGCGGCGGTGCCTGGCGCGGGCGCGCGTCGCGCGTTGCAGCGTCGAGCTCGCCCGCGCGCGTCGTCCCCGCTCCGGCGCCGGTGCGCGGGGTACGCTCCCCGCAGGCGGGCTCTTGGTGGCTTCTTGCGACGGCGCGTGCTCGGCCCTGTGACCTCGCACGACAGGCGCCGTCGCATCGACGTGCCCTTTCGCGAGGGCGATACGGCATTATGTTTGCAATGACTCCTCGTCGAAAGGAGGTTCCCATGGCGGAGCAGCAGCGTCAGCAAGCGGGTCAAGACGTTCCTGTGGCCAGGTCGCAGCAGGGCAAGCCCAGCAGCCAGGCGACGGGGCAGACTTCCTCTCTGGGGGCCGGCGGTCAGTCCACCGGGCTGCAGCGCCAGCAAGGCGGCGGTCAGCTTGGGCGGTACGGCGGGGCGGGCGGGGTCTTCAGCCCGTTCACGATGATGCGCCGGATGATGGAGGACATGGATCGCATGTTCGAGGACTTCGGCTTCGGCGGGACGCTGTCGCCGTTCAGGCAGTCTCGTTCGCTGGCCGAGCAGGGCGGCGGACGGGGTCCGTCGTCGTTCGGCGGCGGTCTCTGGTCGCCGCACATCGAGGTGGGCGAGCGCGAGGGTCAGCTCGTCGTGAAGGCCGATCTCCCGGGCGTGACGAAGGACGACATCCGGGTGGAGCTCCACGACGACGCGCTGATCATCGAGGGCGAGCGCCGGCAGGAGCAGCAGGAGCAGCGCGAGGGCGTGAGCTACAGCGAGCGCAGCTATGGCTCGTTCATGCGCTCCATCCCGCTGCCCCAGGGCGTGCGGGCCGACGACGTGGACGCGAGGTTCGAGAACGGCGTCCTCGAGGTCTGCCTGAAGCTGCCGCAGCAGCAGCGCGGCCGCACGGTGCAGATCAAGAGCGGCGGCGGGTCCGCGGCGCAGACGGCCGGCGGGCAGGGGGCGACAGCGGGCGGAGGCGCGACGGCGTCCGAGAAGGCGAATCGGCCGAGCTGAGCCGAGGTGGAAGGCGAATCATCCGAGCTGAGCCGACTTGATTCGAGGGGGGTGGCGGCGAGCCGCCCCTCTTCGTTTGGATGGCTGTGACGGGGGCCGGGGAGGTGTGCGGAGGCTGGAGGAGGTCGCCGGGAGGAAGCGTGGCGCGATCGTTCTGGGGGCAGGTTGCCGGCACCTGAGCGATGCATGGGCGCCGGGCTCCGGGGCCTCGGAAGCGCGGGGGGTGTCTCAGGAGCCGTCCGCGGCGAGGAGCTCCCGGGCGTCGGCGATGATGGCGGCGCGGCGGATCCAGCGGTCGAGCTCGGCGAGGTCGGTGCTCGCGAGGACGCGCTCCCGCACCTCGGCGGGGATCTCCAGCCCGCGGGCCTCGAGGAAGGTGAGCACGTCGTGCGCCTTGGCTTCGAGGAGCCCCTCCTGCCGGCCCTTGGCCACGTAGCTGCGCGCGAATTCACTCTGAAACTGGTATCCGCTCTTCATTATCGCCTCCAACGTCCGCCTCGCCGCGATGTTCAGCGAGGATAGCACCAGGTCTCCGTACACGGCGCGGCGCTCCTCATCGAGCCCGGCAGCCGCCGCCAGGAACGCCACGCCGATCGCTTCCCCCGCCTCGCCCTGCCCGTGCGCCATGGCCGAGAGCACGACCACCTCGGGCGCTGCCGTCGCCTGCTCGGCGTCCGTGACGACCGGGACGCCCTGCGGCCCGAGCACCAGCGGCGTCAGCATCAGGCCGGGGTGGCCCGTGTCGATCGGCCGCGAGCACCAGCGGGCCATCGCCGGGTCGGTCGTCACGACCAGCAGCCGGGTCGGACAGCGGTGGCGGGCCCGCGTCTGGGCGAGGTACACGAGCCAGACGTACGGCTTGTTCGGGTCCGTGCCGAGCTGCACCTCGACCACGATCGCGAGCGCGGGCCGCTGCTGCTCGCCCGCGAGCACGACGACCAGATCGGCCCGGCGGTCCGAGGGCACGATCTCGGCGAGAGTGGAGGACTCGATGCGCGCCTCCGTGAAGGTCGGAATCGGCTGGCCGAGCGCGTCCTGGAGCATCTCGGCGGCGAGCGTCGGCCGGTTCTTGAACAGCTCCACCAGGGCTTCATGGGTGACTGAGGGCATTGGAGCATCTCTCGGGTGATTACAGGCATGTTCGATTTTTAGGAGGCGCGTCTCGCGCATGCAGCGCTACCGTGCCAGCCGAAGCAGCCGCCTCCTGCCCTCTAAATTCCGGGTAGGTTCCCGGATTCGTCACGCCGTGTGATTTACGTGTGCTTCGACGTCAGACCACGGAGCCGGGGCTCCACGACGGCGATCAAGATCACCGAACGTGGGTGCGTCGCACACGTGGGCGAAGCTCTACCGAACAGTCCAGCAGGGCGATCGCATGATTACGCCCGCGCTGACCGGCGGACCTCAGCGCGCGCCCGCCGCCCCGGCGCCCCCGGCCGCCGCGCCCCCGCCCCCGCCGAGGATCGCGAGCTCCGTCGTAATCCACCGCTCCAGCTCCCCCTGCAGGCTGAACAGCGCCAGATCGAACTCCCGGCCGTTGACGACGATGAACGGCGTCCCCGAGAGCCCCGCGCGGTCGGCCTCGGCCTTGTCGCGCGCGATCACCCGGGCGGCCGCCTCGCCGGCCATGTCCGCGCGGAACCGGGCCATGTCGAGGCCGACCCGCTGCGCGTAGCCGAGCAGGTCCTTCTCCTCGAGCCGCTGCTGGTTCTCGAACAGGAGCCGCTCCATCTGCCAGTAGCGGCCCTGCGCGTGCGCCGCGATGGCGGCGCGCGCCGCGGCCTCGGCGTGCGGGTGCGACCGCAGCGGGTACACCTTGTGGATCAGCCGCACGTTCGGCGCGTGGCGCTCGATGATCTCGTCGAGGAGCGGGACCGCGCGGCCGCAGGAGGGGCACTCGAAGTCCGACCACACGACGATCTGCACCGGCGCGCGCTCCGGCCCGCGCGACGGCGAGTCGGCGAGGTCGATCGTCTTCACGTTCGGACCGAACCGCACGCCGTACGCGGCCTGCGCCTCCGCGGCGCTCGCGCCGCCGCGGATCTTGTCGGCGACGAGCTGCGCGGCGGGCACGCAGGCCGCGCAGGGGCGCGACTCGCGGACGCACTGCGCGAGCGACACCGCCTGATCGGCGCACGGCGCATAGAGCTGCGAGACGAGCTGCCACCACGTGTGGCGCTCGCGGCGGACGAGCTCGGCCGTGTTGACGCCCGGCAGCTCCTCCGGCTCGCCGCCGGGCGCGTCGAGCGGCGCGGCGCCCGGCGGCCCGGGGAGCGGGACCGCGGGCGCGTCGGCGAACTGGGGATCCTGCCGCTCCGCGCCGCCGCACGCGGCGAGCGCGGCGAGCGCGGCGAGCGCGGCGAGCGCGGCGAGCGCGAGCCGTCGTGCACCTGATTTCGGAATGAACACGCGCGGATGCTACACCCCCGCGGCGGCCGAGCCAGGCCGAAGCGCCGCCCGGATTGCGCGCGCCGCGCGCCCCTCGCGACGGCCGCCGGGCGGCGCGGCACCTCGCCGGCGCGCCGCGGCGCCGCAGCCCCCTCGCCGGCGCGCCCGCGGCGCCGCAGCCCCCTCAGAAGGCGCCGCCGAGGCCGAGCGTGGCGCGGTCCGGCGTCAGGGCGACGTGCGGCGCGAGCCGGAGCCGAGGCGAGCGGAGGCGGATGTACTCGTAGCTGTCGGCGGTCGAGCGCTCCTCGCGCTCGAGGAGCGCGATGTCGATGATGTTGGCCGTGAGCAGGCCGGCGCTGCTGCCGAGCATGATGCCACCCAGCTCTTCCCACCCGCGGGAGTCCGAAGCTCTGCCGACGAGCAGGCCGACCATGCCGCCGCCGAGCGTGCAGCCGGCGTTGAGGCCGAGGCTGGCGAAGCCCTTGCCAAAATTGCCGTTGGCCCAGTGGGTGACCGGACCCCCGAGCGCGAAGGTGCTGACGGACCACCAGGCGAGCACCTCGTTTTCCGTGCCGATGGCGATGGGCACGAGGAGGGCGGTCCCGCCGAGCACGAGGAGGTGCTGCCAGCCGTACCAGACGCGCTTCGGCTCGGGCTGCTCGCCCGCGGGAGCGCCCTCGAGCAGCCAGGGGCTCGTCGTCCAGGCCGGCAGCGCCTGGGGAGCTCCCGGCGCAACCCCGGTCGGCGGCGCGCCCGACGGTGGCGCGCCGCCGTCGCCCGGAGCTGGCTGCGGAGGAGACACGTCCGGCGCCGTCGCCGGCGCAAGGGGCACGTCCGCCGGGCCGCCCGGCGCCGGCGCTGACGGCGCGCCGGCTGGGCCGCCCTGCGACGCGGCAGGCGCCGGCGGCGCGCCGGCTGGGCCGCCCTGCGACGCGGCAGGCGCTGGCTGCGACGCGGCAGGCGCTGGCTGCGACGCGGCCGGCGCTGGCGAGACCCGGGGCGTGGGACCAGACGCCGGCTGCATGGCGGCGACCGGTCCCGCTGCGAACACCACGGCCGCTGCACAACCGAGCAACAGCCCCCCGCGAAGCATGCCTGTCATCCGGCGTTCCTCTTCTTCCTTCGACGCTCGCAGCCCTTGTACTTCCTTTCCCTTGACCGCTGCACGCAAATCCGGCCCGCCGCCCGCGCAAGCGGCGAAGACGGCTCCTCCGGCGGCGCGCGACGCGGACCCCAGCGCCGCGTCGACCGCGCGTATGTCTCGCACGCGGCGCCGAACCGGGCGCGCAGCCACCTCCCCTCGAACGCGATGTCCCCAACGATCGGAGGGTAGGCCTGCGACAACTTGACACATATTCCGCGCGCGCCAGCCGTGCCTACATGACCTGCGCCGGGCCGCCGGCAAGCGCGCGCAGCGCGCTCCTTGGGAGGCAGGACGACCACCATGACCCAATCACCGGGATCCACCTTGCTTGCGCTGGCGCTCGCCGGCTTCGCCGCCTTTGCGCCCGCCTGCGGCGACGACGACAGCGTCAACCCCATCTCCGGAACCGGCGGCGCCGGCGGCGAGGTGCCCGCCGGGACCGGCGGATCCGACACGGGCGGCGACGAGCCCGTGGATGACGAGGACAGCGACCACGACAGGGACGGCTTCACCCCGCGCGAGGGCGACTGCGACGACTTCAACAACACCGTCCACCCCGACGCCGAGGAGCGGAATCTCGATAACGTCGACTCGAACTGCGATGAGTCCGACGCGCCGGTCAGCACGCTCGTGTGGAACGCCGGCCCAGAGGACGATCTCGTGGACGCGATCGACGTCATGGACGAGGACGGCGATGGCCAGATCTCCCTCGAGGAGTTCGCCGCGGCGTGCGCCGAGTCCGCGATGCTGTCGGGCACCGCGCGCCCCGGCGTGGTGCAGGTCCACGCGTCCTGCGCCGGCACGAACAGCTGCCGCGGCATGGTCTATCAGACATGGAACGAGCTCTACGAGCACGCCTGCCGCGCCATGAACGGCTGCGAGGGCTGGAGCTGCGTGGAGACCGCGGAGGACCAGGATCGCGACGGCCCCGCGGCGTTCGCGGCCGGGACGTGCGCCCACTGCCACGCCGGCACGGCGGGCACGTTCGGCGTGAAGGTGCCGCCCGGCGAGGACGTGGACGCCTTCGTCGCCGAGTTCTGGGAGCGCCGCTCGGACATGTACCTGCAGTCCATCATCGCGTTCGGGATCGACGGCGTCGCCGCCGAGGGCTACGCCTACTCGAACATGCCCGGCGCCTATCACCTGCTCTCGCGGGCCGAGATCGATACGCTGATCGCCTACCTGCGCACGCTGACGCCGGAGGGCCACGCCTTCGAGCAGCTGCCGCCGGCAGATCCGATCGACCCGGGCCCCTAGCCGGCGATGAGCGCGCCGCGAGCCGCCGCCGACGACCGAGCGCCCGACGCGCGCGCTCTCCCGCGCGACGCGCTCGGCCTCGGGCTGCGCCCGCCGCATTACGAGGCGATCGAGCGGCTCCGGCCCCGGCTGGGCTTCTTCGAGATCATCGCGGAGAACTACCTCGGCGCGTCGCCCTTGCCCCGGGAGCGGCTCCGGCGCATCGCCGAGCGCACGCCGATCGTCGCCCACGGCGTCTCCCTCAACCTGCTGGGCGAAGCGCCCCTCGACCGGGATCACCTGTCCCGGCTCCGGGATCTGATCCAGGAGTTTCGCATTCCCCATTTCACGGATCACCTCTGCTGGACGGCGTTCGAGGGCATGACGCACCACGATCTGCTGCCGGCGCCGTACGATCCTGAGCTCATCCCGTACGCCGCCGCGCGGGCGTCGGAGGTCCAGGAGGCCCTCGGCGTCCCCTTCGGGATCGAGAACCTGTCGTCGTACGTCGCCTGGGAGCGCGACACGATGCCGGAGTGGGACTTCTATCGCCGCGTGGTGGAGGAGTCCGGCTGCTGGGCCATGCTGGATCTCAACAACATCTTCGTCTCCAGCCACAACCACGGGTTCGATCCGCGCGAGTACCTCGACGGCGTGCCGTGGAGCCGGGTCTTGCAGGTCCACCTGGCCGGACACCAGGTGTTGCCCTCGGGCCTGCGGCACGACACGCACGATCGTCCGGTATGCGACGAGGTCTGGTCGCTCTACGAGGAAGCGTGGCGCCGGGGCGGCCCTTTTCCGACGCTCCTCGAGTGGGACGCGGAGATCCCGCCCCTGCCCGTGGCGCTCGCGGAGCTCGACAAGGCGCGGCGGGTGCGATCGGCATGAGCCCGAGGGGCGGAGATCCTCCGCGCTGGCTGCGAGAGCTCCAGCGCGACTTCACCGCGGTCCTCCGCGCGCCGCTCGACCCGGGCGCCGGGCGCTTCCGCGAGCGGCAGGAGCGGTATCCCGCGCGCCTCGTGGCGCAGCTGAAGGGCGGCCCAGGGGGCCCCGCGCCGGCGGAGCGGCTCGCGGTCTATCACCGCCAGTACTGGATGCGGCTGTTCACCGCGCTCCAGACGAGCTTCCCCCGCGTGGCGCGGGCGATGAGCTGCTGGCACTTCAACCACCTCGCCGCGCTGCACCTCGCCGAGCGCCCGCCCCGCCACGCCGACCTCGACGACGCGGCCCGCGGCTTCGCGGCGCGGCTCCACCGCGCGCTCGAGCGCCTCGACGGCGCGGGCCCGCGCCGGCCGCCGGAGCGCCCGCCGCACGGCGACGCGTGGTGCCGGCGGGTCGAGCTCTCCAGGGCGCCGCTCGCCATGATCCGCCAGGCGCTCCGCATGGACGAGGCCGAGCGGCGCGCCTACGAGTCGCCCTTCGAGGGGCTGTGGCGGCCGACGCCGGAGGAGCTCTCCCGGCTGGCCGCATCGCGGCTGCGCTTCGCGGTGTCCTGCTCGCTGGCCGAGGAGGACTGGGACCTCGCCCGCTCCTCGCGGCTCGCCGGTGCCGATCGGGACGAGGGCGCGCCGGAGCCGATCCGTCGCCACGCGTCGACCCGGACCTGGGTCTTCGCCCGGAGCGCCGCCGGCACGACCACGACCTCCGTGGATCCGCTGTTCGCCCGGCTGCTCGAGCGCTGCCGGGAGCTGCCGTTCGGGCAGGCCCTCGCCGCCGTGGAGCAAGGCTGCACGGCCGCGGAGGCAGCGCAGCTGCGCGCGAACCTGCAAGGCTGGATCGCGCTCGCCCTCACGAGCGGCTGGTGGACCGGCCTCGCCGGCGGCGAGCCCTGCGCGCAGCCGGAGGGCTCGGGCGATGCTCCGGGCCGGGCGTGAGCCTCCCCGGCGAGTTTCGCCCGCCAGAAGATCGCCAGGGATCCGGGAGAGATTTCAACGCAAAGGCGCAAAGGCGCAAAGGCGCAAAACAACAAGATATTATGCATATTTGCGCCTTTGCGATCTTGGCGTCTTTGCGTTAGTGTACCCATCCTCTCGCGAGGCAGATTTCTGGCGGGACGATTCCGCGGGAACACCGCAGGCCTCGCCTCGATCGCGCGCTCAGATCATGACGTGACAGAGGCTGGCCCGGGGTGGGCTCGGAGGACGCGCCGGCTACGGCGCCTCGACCACCGTGCGCGACTCCTTCGCCTGGATCACGTCGGGAAGCAGGAACGGCACCAGGTGCGTCTGGTTCTTTCGCCAGAGCTCCGCCTGATCGCGGAAATGTGGGCTCTCGGCGTCCCAGACATTGCCTCCGGGAATGGCGTTCCACGCCTTCGGCCCCTCCGGGTCGAGCTCCACGACGAGCCGCTGCGACGGGCCGTGGACGTACCGGAAATCCGGTGACTCGTCGAGCGCCCACGAGAGGCGGTAATCCGAGGAGTCCACCGCGAACTCGTCGCCGCCGCGCGGAAAGCCGCCGCTCCAGAGGGGATCGCTCGGCGGAGGGATGCTGAGGCTGCTGAAGAGCGGGACGAGCGCGTCGAAGGTGACCGTGTGAAAGGCGCCCCAGCGGGGCGCCGCAGCCCCGGAGCCGCCCTGTCGATCGAGCCAGGCGAGGGCGTCGAGCAGGGCGCGCAGCACGCGCTCGTCCCTGGACTCGACCGCTGGCGTGCCCATGTCGTCCCACAGCGCGCTGTCCTGCACGGCCGGATCGAAGGTGGCGAGCTGCTCCCGAGCGGCGGAGAACAGGTGGAGGAGCGCCTTCGCCGACATCTCCCGGGAGAACGACGAGAAGCCCATCTGGCCGAGCTCGTCGCCCAGCACCCGGCGCACCACCCGGACGAGCCAGAGGTTGAAGACCAAGGTCGCCTCCGAGGCGCGGGCGTCGATCGCGCCGGGGCCATCGCCCTCGTCCGCGAGCGGCATGCCGGTATCGAGATCGACGCCGGCGGCCGCCTTGTAGTCCGCCTCCTTGCCCCAGCCGTCGAGGAGCGCCCGCAGGGCGGCGAGGCGCTGCGGTTCGTAGGCGGCGTCCGCGACGATCGCGCTCAGATCGGGGTGAGTACCGGGCGCAGCGCGCTCCTCTTCGGCGCGGTCCATGGCGCGGAGGAGGTGAGGCACGAGCCTCGCGCCGAGCGCCGACTTGATGTCGCCCTGGATCGCCGCGCAATCCTCCGGCGACAGAGGCCCCTCGTGGGCGTCGATCCGCTCCTGGATGCGGCCCTCGCGAAACCCGATGTCGAAGCTGCAACCCAGGTACATGGGGGTGCCGTCGGGGAGCGCGCCGTTCGATGGATCGTTGTCCAGGGAGTCCCCGATGGGGTCGTTGTTCGCCGTGGCGATGTATCCCGCCGGCGGGTTCTTCGCCCGGGGGATGAGGTGCTCGGGGAGCGTCCCGGTCCACTCCGCGGTCCCGTCGCCGGGGAGCACCATGCAGGGGAGGACGCCCGTATAGGTGGCCGCGTCCCAGGCGAACGCCTCACGAGACCGCGTCGGGATCGCCGCGTGCGTCGTCCAGAGGATGTCGCCCGCGGCGTCGCCCATCACCCAGTTCTGCGCGCCGACGCTGAATTTCGAGAGCGACGCCTGCGCATCATCGACCGAGCGAGCGCGCAGCAGGCCGAAGATGGCCTCCAGCTCCTTCGTCGGCTCCAGCCCCGTCCAGCGGACGCTGAGCGCCCCCACGGCCGGGTCCGGATCCACCACCGCGTGGTCGACGATGGTCGGCAGGAGCGGGCCGTGATGGGGCACGATCGGGACACGGTAGGTATAGGGCTCCCTGCCAGCGATCGCGATGACCTCCTCGACCGTCTGGAGGGGCACTGGATTGCCCTTGAAGAGCACAGCCTTGCCGTCGGGCGTGAGCGTCTCGGCGTAGACATCGGTGACATCGTACATCGCGACCGTCGCTCCCCACCCGACGTGCTCGTTGTGGCCCAGGATGATCCCCGGGATCCCGGGGAAGGTGACGCCCCCGACGTGAACATCGCGGCTCGCGTCCTTGCCCTCGGGCGCGGTGACATGGATCGAGACGGCATACCAGACGGCCGGCGCGCTCAGCGACAGGTGGGGATCGCTGGCCACGAGCGCGTGCCCCGTCGCGCTCCGGCTCGCGTGGATGGCCCAGTTGTTCGAGCCGAAGCCCTCCGGGGCGACCTTGCTCCTGGCGCGCCGGACCGCGCTCAGGTAGCCGGTCAGCGACGAAATGAGCTTCGCGCGGCCCGGCGCGGCGCGGCCCGGCCGTCGCGCGCGAGGCGCTCTCCTCGCCGCCTTGTCCTCCGCCTTCTGCGCCTTCTCCCGCGCCGGGGAGGCGGGATAGCCGCTGCTGGTCACCGCGGGCTCGGAGGGGGCGAACCTCAGGAAGTCCCGCTCGAAGCCGGCGCGCTTCTGCGCGAGCGGATCGGCGCTGCTCGACGCGAACGTCGTCCGGGCGGCATCGAAGAACTGCTGCGTGGTGATGTCCAGCTCGGCGTCGAACGACAGGAGGTAGCTGTGGAAGCGGCTGATCACGAGCGAGTCGACGCCGCTCCAGTCGGTGAACGCCTCGACCGGTATCCCCGTCGCGCCTTTGGGGAGGAGGATGTCCCCGGAGCGGATCTTCCTGAACACCTGGGTCACCCCGTCCGCGTACGCGTCGAGCATCTGGCGGAGCTCCCCCTCGGGGAGCGCGTCGTACTGGGCCGTGGCGATCCGACCGAGCCCGACATGGCGGAGAGCGATGTCCTGATCGATGGTGGTGGGATCGAGGTCGCCGAAGAGCTCTGCGAGCCTCCCCTCGGCGGTGCGCCGCAGGATCTCGAGCTGAAGCGCGCGGTCGCGCGCCGTCAGATACCCTTCGACGCGCATCGCGTCCACGAGGTTTTCGGCATAGATATGGGGTCTACCGTCCCTGTCCTGGACGACATCGACGGCGGAGAGCAGGTCGTCGATGGTGAGCCGCCCGTCGACGGGCAGATCCGGCCGATCGCCGAGCGGACCGAACGTCGCGGAGGAGGGCGGGCTGCCGTCGGGCGCGCCCGCGTCGGGCGGGCTGCCGTCGGGCGCGCCCGCGTCGGGCGCGCTGCTGCCGGGACCAGGCTCGTCCGAGCACCCGAGCATGCCCGTGAGCCCGGTGACCAAGGCGAGGACGCAATGTGCCGAAGAGAATGACAGTCGCATGAACGCTCCTTCATAGGATGGAAGCGAGCCACCTCGGCGGTGTCATCGCGCGACGCGGTGGCTGGAACGGCGCGTCGTCGAGCGAGGTAGGGTTCGGAGCTCCTTTCGCGGCAGCATGGGCCAGGGCACGACCGGGCAAGAGGGAGCGTGGCTTGGCGCGGTGTCTGGGCCAGCATGACACGCAGGCGCCGCCGCGGCCCGTGCCGGACCGCCGCCGCGCCGAGCCGTCTGCTCGCTGTTCGCGTTCGTCGGAAAGCGGCGGACCCCGCCCCCGCTTCCCGCGGAAGAGCAGCGCGCGACGAGCTGACCGGGCCGGTTCCATCGCGCCCATCCTGCACCAGCTGACCGACGTTGGGGCTTCGGCGCTTTGCGCAGCGCTTACTCGTGAGCGGCCGAGGTGTGGCGCCCCGTTCACGCGTCGCGTCTCGCGCCGCGATTTGGGCTGAAAACCCGCATGGTTCGGGGAGGTACGAGCTTTGCTCCCACCGCCGTCATGAGGAACTACTTTCGTTCGCTGGTTCTCGTGGGGGCTCCTTTCATCTTCGTCGCGGGCTGCGGCGGATCGGACGGCGACGCGATCGCCGAGCCCACCGCGGCGCCGGCAACCCCGTCGACTCCGGCGGAGGTAGACACCACCTATGAACAGATCGGGCGCGGCTGCGGCGACAACGGCTTTCTCGTTCGCTCGCTGGCGCACGTCCCCGCGCTCACCACCAACAACCTCTGGCTCGCCCCAGACGACGACGCCGCCGGCCTGGCCGCGTCCAAGAACGACAACGGCTGGGGAGCGAGCGTGGGCGTCTACGAGCTCGGGTTCGAGTCGAGCGCGGACAACATGGAGAGTCGCTCCGCCGAGCAGGCCGCACGATGCGACGCGGCCAGCGAGATCTTCGACCCCGCCGGGGACGGCGCGCGGCACCGCTTCCTCAACGTCCTCGTCTACGCCGGCGATCACCCGCACGCCGAGGCGATGCCCGCCGAGGGTCTCCCCGCCGCGGTCGAGGCGCCCGTCCGCCTGAAGGGCTATCTGGACGTGGCCACGGGCACGCGCGAGGAGATCAACGACGGCGTCGTGTACCGGGACGCGCAGCACCAGTACCTGCCCATCTACGTTCGCTGCGAGAAGCCCATGAAGATCACCCACGAGGAGCGCATGTTTTCTCGCGAGGAGGTCGAGGCGCTGAAGATCGACACCCGCATCTGTCGCCCCGTCGCCGAGGACGGCTACGGCTGCCTCTTCGAGCGCCCGCAGCCGATCGAGGGTGCGTGCACGTTCGTGGCGGCCGACGCGAAGTACGTGGCGACGAGCGGCGAGGAGCACAACATGTCGCTCGGTGGCCGCATCGAGCGCGGCGAACGACTCAGCTACAAGATCACGGTCGACCGCTTCGCCTTCCACTGAACGAGTGGTCCTCGGTCAGGGAGCGTGACGTCGGAGCGCGCGCACGTGCACCGGGATGCGCTCGCGAGCGCACCGAGCAGCCGCTCGATCAGGCTTGATTTGCCTACGCGCTCGGAGGCGGCCTCTATTCCCCTCGCAGGCGAGACGCCCCGAGCGCGGCGCTGCGCGCGGGCGAGCGTCCCGCCCGCGGCGAGGACGTCGGTCAGAACTGCTTGAAGAATTTCCACGACTCGATGGGAATCCAGTTCGGATTGCCGTCGATGTTCGTGTGCCCGCCGCCGAAGGTGCACACCCGCGTCGGATGCTCCGGATCGCAATCCTGGAAATCGTAGCAGCTGTACGCGCCGTTTGAAGTCGGGATATTGTCCGGAATCGTGCAGCCGTTGTCTTCGGCCTTTTCGAGGGCGATGAACTTGGCCCCTCTCTTCTGACCTTCGTTGTTCACCCAGGGGCAAGTCCCGTCGCTCATGCCCGTCGTGTGCATCCAAGCGATGGGCTTATGTGTCTTTTCAGGCAACCAGATGTTGTAGTTGGCCGGGGCGATGCCCACGGCCGCACGGATTTCCGCTTGATGGTTCGTCGACAGCGAATAGGTGATCATCCCTCCGAAGCTGAAGCCGGTCGCGAACACGCGGGTCGTGTCGTAGCAGACGTTTTCATTCATGAACGCCATGATGTCGTCGAACAGCGCGTGATCCTTCTGTTGCCACGTTGCACCGTCCGAGGAGGGGGCCACGAAGATGGCTTGCTCTCCGTCGGCCTCCAACTGCGGTTTGAGAAAGTAGAAGTCTTGATTCTTGACGTCTTGGTAGCGGCTGCCGATCCAATGTGAGGTGTAGAACAGCCGGTAGGGCTTGTTCATGTCGTAGTTGCGGGGCATATCGACGTAGTACACGCGATTTTGACCCGAGCTCGAGATCGTATACTCCTTGGACGTCAACGTGGTTGCCTTGCCGCAGCCCGCGCTCGGCACAGGGGCGTTCCCCATGGGAATGGCTCCTTCGGGCCAGCCACCCATGCCATTACCGCCGCTGCCGGTCGGCTCAGCCCCGCCACTCCCGCCGGTGTTGTCGCCGCCGGTCCCGGCCGCGGTGGTGCCGCCAGAGGTCGCAACGGTGCTGCCGCTCGCGCTGCTGCTCGACGTCGCAACGCCGCTGCCGCTCGCGCTACTCACGGAACCGGTCGCCGTCGCTCCCCCCCCTCCCTCGTTGTTCGAGTCGGACTCGGCGGGGGCGCACGAGATCGCGACCCAACTGGCAAGGGTGACACAAAGGGCGAGTCGGCTGAACGTTTGATCTTGCATCACAGGTCTCCTACGTACCGGAATCAGGTGAGAATGAAACAAAACGATCCGAGCGTATCAACGGCGACCCGCCACACGCACCTCAGGTGACAGAGCGTTCCTCACGGGATCCGCCTCCCTGGCAAAGTGCCTCCCACCCGGCGCAGACGAGCCCCCGGACGGGGCCGATGTGATGACACCGGTGCGCCCGAGGAGCGTCTCAGCGCGGCCCGCCGCGACATAGGTTCCCTCGTTCCCGAGCTTGCCGTCCGGCCGCTTCGCCAGCATCGCCGGATTCTTGAAAAAATCATCTCCGGTGGACAGCGCGCAGGATTTCACGACAGCCGTCGAACAAGCGAGGGCTGTCGCGTCCTCTATTGGATCGCTCTTGGCAAAACGCCGATCACCATCGATCAGCAATCGCTTCCGCGACGACCGAGCGAACAGGATCGGTGTAAAAATCGACCGAATGGATCAGATTGACGAAGAGCTCGGTACTCAGGAGGACCCGACCAAACCGAAACAAAAGGATGGCCCTCGACTGGAATGTGAACGTTAACATTGCCGGTGTCAATTCCAATCGACCGGCCCGCGGGTATCTTCGGGTCCGAGGGAGGACATGGCGGGCAGGGCTCCTTCGGAGCGCCGCGTTAAGAGGGGTGGGCGCCGGACCGCGGCCATCGCCGGACGGCACGACCACAATCGTACTGCCAGCGTGTCATGTCGCCGCGGCCGATGCGGAAACCGTGCCGCCATGGTCACTGAGCCCCGGAACATCGTCCGCTTCCTCTCCGCGCTCGGCGAGCCGACCGATGTTCCAGCGCGCTCTCCCAACCGGGGACCACCGTACTGGAAAAGCACCGTTGTGCGCCGCAAGGCGCTCGGTGTCGACGCCCGGTGACGAGCGCCCGCGCCACCGAGCTCGGGGGTGGTCGAGCTGGCGGATCGCGGCGGGCGGCGCATCGGCGTTGACAGCCGCTACGTGAACGTTCACGATGAGACCTCATCCTTACGCTTTCCCCTGAGTGGGCCGTCATGAGCACCGGGACCTCCGTCATCGGGATCGGGATCGATCTCTTCACCGGCTCCCATTGTTCGGTCGTCGCGGACACATGCGGCGGCGCGTTCGCGGGCGCCGCGCACAGGCCTCCACGACAGGTCCACTGTGCATTTCTCGCGTGGCCGCTCAGCTTCGAGCAGATCGAGTCGCTTCACGCCGAGGTTCGCGCGCCTGGCGCGCCGGGCGAGCGCGCCCGTCGAGGCCTCGGCCCCCTGTCGGCGTCAAGCCACCCTCGTCACTCTGCATCTGATAATATCGCACCTTCTTGATGACCAGGCCCGGTTGCATTGCTCAATCGACTTGACGCAACTGCCAGCCCCGAACAATAGATAGGCCAAGAAAGGCGATCGCCATGAACAACATCACCCGTCTCGGCATGTGCTCCGCCCTTGGGCTCCTACTGACCAACTGCGTCATGGATGGCGCAGAAGTGGACATGAACGAGACCGATCTGACCACCGATCAAAGCGCTCTCACGATAAGCGCGAATAAAACCGGAACGGACGGCCAGTGGTACACGTTCTGGAAAGACGGCGGGTCGGTCAGCATGAATTTGAACGGCGGCGGCAACTACGCTGTCAACTGGGCGAACGGCAACTACAATTTCGTCGGCGGCAAGGGCTGGAGCACTGGATCGTCGAGCAGGAACATTGGCTACAATGCCGGCGTCTGGTCGACGGGCAGCAGCAATGCATATCTGACCCTCTATGGGTGGACGACAAACCCGCTCGTAGAATACTACGTCGTCGACAGCTGGGGCAGCTGGAGACCGCCGGGCGGAACGCCGGCGGGCTCAGTCACCACGGACGGGGGCACCTACGACCTGTACAGGATGCAGCGGGTCAACGCGCCCTCCATCATAGGCAATGCGACGTTCTATCAGTACTGGAGCGTCCGAAGGTCGAAGAGGCCCACCGGGACCAACAGCACCATCACGTTTTCCAATCACGTAAATGCTTGGGCGTCAAAGGGGTGGAAACTTGGCACTCACAACTACCAGGTGATGGCGACAGAGGTGTTCAACCCCTCGAGCAGCGGCAGCTCCAACCTGACGGTGTGGTAGAAGCAACGTACGGGGCCATCGACGGCGCCATCCCAGGCCGCGCCGCGCGCGCCACGCCCGGTGCCGGTCGCAGAGGGCGGTGTACCGCAGACCGCAGGCAACGCGTCCGCGCAGGGAGACGAGCCCTACCGTCAGGCCACCTGCGCCCTGGCCAGCGCCTCCTCCATGACCGGGAGCCAGCGGCCATGTGTGCGGAATAACGCAAGATTCCGGGTGATGGACCGCGTGCGCCTCCGCGCGTAACGCTCCGCGAGCACCGGGAATATCCCCGCGCGCCCCGTCTGGGCGATGAGCGGCAGGACCTCGTCCGGCTCCTCCAGCACGTGCATCCCCCATCCGTGGTTGTCATCGGCGAGGATGTCCTCGACCAACGCGCGCTCGTCCCTGTCCGACCCATCGAGCATGGCCAGCAGGGCGGCTCGGTATACCGGCATGTACGCGAGCTGAAAGAACCCGCCCAGCGCGCGGAAGCCCGGCAAGAACGTCGCCGCGAGGAAGAGCAGGAACACATTCGGCAGCAGGGCGCCGCGGCGCAGCTCCTCGATCACGGCGCCTCGTTCGAATGGAACCGGCGCCACGTCCGGAGCTTCCTGCTCCACGAGGTGTCCGCCGCGCAGCGCCATGGCGCGGATCCGATGGTCGCGCACGCGCCAGAAAAAATCGGTGCCAGACGGGAGCATGCTGCCGATGGTCGCTCCAGCCGCCCGCTCGATGACGCGCATGCCGGCCGCGCGCCGACGGGGCTCGAAGAGCAGGCGGCCAAGCAAGCCGTCCTCCACCTCGAGGTGCCGCGCGACGAGGCGCGTACAGAACCCCTCGGCGATGACGACCAGCCGCGCCCGCCCCTCCGGCTCCCATTCCTGCCAGAGGAGGCGGTTGGCTGCGTCGACTGCCTCCGGCACGCTGTCATGCGCGGCGCCGCCCAGGAGATCACGCAAGTGGGCGAGCTCCGCGGCGACCGCAGGAGACAGCGCGCCCCTTTCCTCGAGCGCGAAGCGGACGGGCCCCGGGGCGGCGATGGCGCTGCTCCTGGTCATGAGCCTCCGCGACAGGCCAAAGACGTTGATGCACGTGCCCGCGACGCTCAGCCAGCCGGCGCCACGGCCGGGCCTCACCTCGAGCTTGTTGGTGAAGCAGGTGAACCAGAAATAATGCCTGCATCCCTGCGACAGCAGGCCGATGCGCGAGAAGATGGCCGTGTAGAACGCGTCATGGTCCAGCATGAGCTGACCATGAGGGCCGGTCTGGATCACGCCGGAGCGCTCGAGCTCGGCGAGCGCGGCCGGGACGTCCTCTGGCGGCAGCTGCGCGCGCAGCTCGGGTCGAAGCGCGTCGGCGAAGAGGGCGCGCGCCTCCAGGCCGAGCCGGCTGCGGGGAGGCCGCGCAGGGCGGTAGACGTGGCGGGCGTAGTCGACGAGCGGCGCGTCGTAGAGCGCGGACAGCGGCTGGCCGACCTCGGGCACGGCGCGGCGCAGCGCCAGCAACGCCGCGTCCTCGGGCAGGCGGGGGCTATCGTGAAACTCCATGGGATGACCTTCTGAATGCGGTGATTGACAGCCCGGCCCAGACCACGCCCAGAAAGACGGCGTAGCAGCGGTAGATGGCCGCTGGCGACGCGAGGTGGCCAAAGGCGCCCAGGTTCAAGTAAAGGACGCCGGAGAGGACCGCCACCCCGACCTGGACGAGGTTCTTGATGCGGCCGATCCTCTCGACGCCGCTGCGCTGCTGCAGGTCGCAGTCCGCGGACACCCGGCCCGTCACGATGCAGAGCCCCATGGCGGCGTAGAGCACCGCAGCGCCCGCGAGGCCGCGGCTCAGGCTGAACGCGCCGGTCGAGAGGCACAGCAGGAGCAGGCTGTGGCGCATCGAGAACCTCTGGAGCGCCTGGCTGCTCGCGGCGCTGAAGAGCGCCGCGCCGACCATCGCTCCGACCGCCCCGGCCGCGTCGATGACGCCGTACGCGGAGCCGTCGAGCTCCAGCGTATGCGCGACGAAGCCCGGCAGGAGCGTGTTCGTCACGCTGAGCAGGCCGATGAGCGTGGCCTGGAGGACGATGTTGACCTGGATCCCGCGACTCTGCTGCAGGGCCGCGACGCCCTCCATGAGAGAGTCCCGGAAGGACGCCGCGGCTCGGGCGCTCGTCGCCGCCGGGCGTGCCCGCCGGTCGCTGAGCCGGGAGAGCGCGAGCGGCGAGATGAAGAAGCAGACGGCGCTCACGAGCTGCGACGCGCCATAGCCGATGCTCGCCACGACGACGCCGCCGACGCCCGCCCCGAGCATGTTGCCGAGCTGGACCATCGAGGCGGTGCGCGAATTGAACCGCAAGAGCTCGTGCTCCGGGGCGATCTCCATGACAAGCGCATACACCGACCCCATGAACAGGCGATCGCCGAGCGCGGACAGGATGCCAAAGGTGTAGATCATGGCGGTCGCGCTGGGCGCCAGGTCGACGCTCCACGCGAGGAAGAGGAGCAGGAGCAGCGCCCCCCTCCCCGCGTCGGCGGCCATGCTGATCCTCTTGCGGTCCCACCGATCGATGACGATCCCAAGGAACGGCCCGACGGCGATATCCGCGGCGCTCTGCCAGACAAGCAGCCAGCCGACGGCGTTGACGGCGCCGGTCGCCCTCACGAGCTCCCACGACGCGGCGACGAGGAACGCGCCGCGCGCTACATAGGACGCGAAGACGGCGACGAGGAGCGGGATCTGGCTCATGCGCTGCTCGACGATCGCCATCGGCGCTCAACCGTGGAGCTGAGCCGTCGGGCGGGAGCTGGGCTGCTCGACCGTGAAGGTGGGAGCGAAGACCGCGTCGTCCATCCTCTCCCAGCCATCGAAGTTCTCCAGCGCGTCCGTCACGAAGATGCGCTGCACCCACCGGGACGCGCGCCCCTGCTCGTCGAACGACGCCTTGAAGGCTGTCCTGGCGTGGAGCGTGACGCGGTTGTCGATGCCCAGGAGCTCGCCGGGCGACACGATCTCGTCGATGGCCACCTCCTCCAGCGCCGCCTCGAAGCGCTTCGCCGCGCGCTCCGCTCGAGGGGACAGGATGTCGGCGATCATGTCTCCGTAAAACGCCGCGTTCACCACGAGACCAGCGGGCGTCCGCTCGATGAGCGGGATCGGGCGCGTGGTGACGTTCACATAGGCGCCGCGAGACCTCCTCCACCTGTAAGGCAGCTTCATCTGATAGGCCGGGCTCGCCAGCGCCGCGCGTTCTTCCGGGCTCAGCATGGATAGCGCCGACCGCGCGTCGCTGACCCGCGTGTACGGCGGGGAGGCGTCCTGACGGACGCCGGTGAGGAAGAGCGCCTTGGGTGAGCAGTCGCGCCCGGTCATGAAGCGGAGGGCGGCGTTCTCGATGTGGAGCCTGAGCTCGGAGGTCGTGCCTAGCCCGCTCAGATCGCCCGACGTCTCCCTGGACGGCACGAGGTTGTTCACGAGGCCGCGCCCTTCGCAGTACATCGAGTACGGTTCGCCGAAGAACGAGGCGATCATCGTCAGGAGGTTCTCGGAAAGATAGCTCGGCTTCTCGATCCTCTTCGCGAGCCCCGCCTGAGGCGGCGGCACAGGGACGTTCGCGCTCGTCGGCAGATTCCCGACCTTGAACGCGCCGCAGAACACCGGCGGCGAGCGGCCGAGATCCGCGAGCGCCGAGAGATCCGAGAACATGCCCGCGACGCGATCCCGCGCCTTCCGGAGCTGCGCGAGGTACTCCACGTAGCCGTTCTCTGGATACGTTATACCGGCGAGCGTCTCTTCGAGCAGCTCCCGTTCGCCGTTCGATAGCGTCTTCGTGTAGATTTGCGTAGATGCCACGATGCTCCTTCCGTCGACGGACGAAGGCCGCGATACCGCCGCAGAGGAGTCGGCGCTCCGCGAGCGGCCGGCCAGCACTGGCGGTGAATGGGTTCATCGACGAGGTCGGCCCATCGCGGCCCCGCCTCGTCGGCAGTCGACTCGGCGGGCTTGGCAACCCGCATACCAGAGCGCAGCGATGCTCCATCGGGGCTCATCAAGGCGTCCGCAGCCCACCCGGTGGCCTGATCGCGCCAGGAATCCGCAGGCGGGCGGCGCGGAGGCGGCGCGGAGGCGGCGCGGAGCGTGGACCGAGCACGCAGGAGCGGCAGTCACGTGTTGCGCGACCGCGCAAGGGATCGTTGCCCCCGGCGCGAGGAGTACTGGGATAGCGTGGAGGACGAGCAGAACGAGGGAGAGGGAGGAGGGCGCTCGCCCTGCGGCTCCGCAGAGGACCGCTGCGACGTCGGCGTCCGGAGCGCGCCCGTGCATGCAGGCAAAAAATCTCAGATCATGTCAATGCTTCAATCATGGCCGCAACGTAAAGAACGTGTTTCCAGCCAGCGTACGAAATCTCGCGAATTGGGGCCCTGGACTTCCAGTCCCTGCGGCTCTCCACCCGAACAAGCCTGTTGAGCTTGGGTCCCGGATGGCGACCCGCAACCGAGCCACATCGATAGCATTCTTTATAAAATCTTGAAAATTCGACTGCATTCGATCGTTGTCATTATTCGCGATATTAACCATCCGCTGCAGCCGCCGACGAGCCCCCTGATCGTAATTCGGACAATCGGAAAACCCATCGAACTGATTGGCGGCGCGAATGATGTCGATCAAGTTTCTCGCCCCGCGTGCCCCGAATCGAGAAGGATCGTTCGCCAATCGATTCTCCAGGACCCGTTGCATCCACCCCATACTATCCAATGTGTCTGCTGCCAGGTAGTCTGTGTGGGAAGGATCGCGGGCCTCCGACATCAACAGCCTGGCGACAGCTCCAGCTTCAGTAGCAGGATCCGGCAACTCTACCGCAACGTCAACCACAACCCTTAGTGTCGCCTGGATTCCGGACCGTGTCGCCGCAGTCACCGTTACAGCGTCGCTACCTGATGTTGTGGCAAGCGCGCTGAGGTAAAACGAAAAATTGCCAACGGCGCGCATGCGAGGTCTGCCATCGACGCTAACCACATCAGGATCACTGCTCGTTATTCTGGGAACACCATCCGAGCGTGGAACATCGGCGATCTCGATGCTGGCCGGAGAGTTCCCTTCGGTGCTCGATATGTGAATAGTCACATCCGTAACATCTGTTCCATGTCGCCGAAAACGCATATATCACCTGTCGCGAACGGATACGCGAGCCTATCGTAGGACAGCGGCAGGGGGAAGGCAGGAGCTCCGACGGCCTCGATGCTGGCGGCGCTGGAGAAGAGAGGCCGCACGCCCAGGCCGCGGCGGTGACGACGCGGAACCCGGGCGCGGTCTCGTCAGCCGACGGCGAGATCGCGTCCGGAACCCGCGGATCGTGACGGCCGTCTACAGGCCTTCCCTCGCAGCGCGGGGGGCCCTATGACCGCGGCATGATCGAGGGGATCAGCGAGGCGGTCATCCAGCGGCCGCCGGAAGCCATCATCGACTTCGTGACGGACCTCCATCGATACAAGCTTGCCGACCGGAAGATCGGCCGCGTCCTCGGCATGCGCCGCGAGGGCGACCGCATCTGGCTGCGCCACGACGGCAAGCTGCGCGGCCTCCCGGGGCCGCCGGTGACGCTCGAGATGACGATCCTTGGCCGCCACGCGGTGCGCTATCGCAGCCTGCGCTCGTTCCCCGCCTGCCTGTTCCTCACCTTCGAGGGCGGCTTCGATCTCGACGAGACCGCCGTGGGCACCCGCGTGGTGCATACCGAGCGCTTCCGCTTCTTCGCGCCGTGGCGCTGGGTAATGGATCCGTTCCTGCGTGAATGGCTGGTGAGGGACGTGCGCGAGGAGATGGGGCGGCTGAAGACGCTGATCGAGGCAGAGCACCTCGCGCGCCCGGCGCAGCGCGCTCTCCCGATGAACAATGCGAAACCGGCTCCCTGATCGCAGCTTTCTGTACGATCCACGCGCCCTTACCCCGACGCGCCTCCCCGGACGGCTTTCCACCCGGGAGGCAGCGCATAGCGGACATCTTCGGCGAGCCTTTGCCGAGGACGTGGACTGACGCGCCTCGCCGATCAAACAGCGCGCCGGGCCTGGTCTGGCGTGGTTCCAGTCCATGCTCGGCCCGATCATCGTCGCGCTGCACCCATGGGCGGGGACCCCGCGGACCTCCTGCAGCTGCTCCGGCGCTACCGCCGCCGCGCCCGGCTCATCCTCCCGTACGGCCACCCGAGCGGCGGGATGTACATCTGGTACGACTCCGTCAGCGACGACGTCGCCGCCCCCCTGGTCACGCGGGAAGCAGATCGGATCGCCGCCGCGCTCGCCGCCTTGGTTGCCGCCCGCCCCACCGTCGGCAACAGCGTCGCCGGGCGCGGCCCCGAGCTCAGCGCCGCCGACGGATAGAGCGACGGCGGGAGCAGGCCGCTGATGGGGAAGGCGGCCGCCAGCGCCTCGGGGTGGGTGACCGCCAGGGCGAAGGTCATGATGCCGCCCTGCGAGAAGCCGGTGACGAGGGGGCTAAGCCCCAGGCATCTTGAGGCCGCGCTCGTCCATCACGGCTTTGTTGCGCGCCTCGCTCTTCGCGTACGCCGGGCGGGCTCTGACCCGCTCGGCATATCCGGTGAAGCTCGGGCGCGGCTCGAGCATCTTGAAGTCGAGCATGTACGCGATGGTGCCGCCGAAGATGACGTCGGCCATCGAGAACTCCTTGCCGAGGACGAAGTCACGGCCAGAGATGGCCGATTCCATCGTCGCGATCATGTCGTCGTAGTTGCCCCAACCGGCGGAGCCGGGGCGGAACTCCCAGTTGCTGGCCTTGGCCATCGAGCCGGGCTCGATGACCGAGGGGGCGAAGAGCGACCAGCGGAAATACGTGCCGCGCGCCGCGTCGTCGAGCTTCGGCGCGAGGCGGCCCGGGGCATAACGATCCGCGAGATAGAGGCCGATCGCCGCGGATTCGGTGACGACGGTGTCGCCGTCGACGAGCACGGGCAGCTTGCCCATCGGATTGAGCTTCGTGACGTCCGCCTTCTTCTGGTCGCCGGCCATGATGTCGACGAACTTGAGCTCGTAATCGACGCCGACTTCCTCGAGCATCCACACAGTGTTGGCGGCGCGCGAAAACGGGTGGTGGTAAAGAACGATGGCCATGGTGGTGTCTCTTTCTCCGTTCGTCTCCGCCGGTCGGTCGGCGGCGCGGCGGAGGCTACCAGAGGCCGGCCCCGTTGGGCGCCTACCCGAGCAGCGACGCCGCGACGCGCGGCGCCTCCCGCGCCGGGCACCCCATCCAGCTCGAGAGCCGCGCCGCCGGCTCGCCGCTCGCGAGCGCGCGGTGCACCCGCTCCGCCACGTCCGCGCGGAGCGCCCGCGTCCCGAACACCGGGTAGCCGATCGCCGCGTAGGCCCTGGGATCCACGCCCCGGGCGACCGGCACCGACACGGCGCCGGGCGCCGGGCACGCGGGCACGCGGCCTCGGCCGAACCAGGCCGCGCACAGCGAGAGGCGGCGCTCGAGCGCGCCGCGCCGGAGCAGCTGCTGCACGTAGAGCACGCGCTCGCCCACCTCGATGCCGTGCGCCTTCAGCAGCGCGCGGTCCTCCGGCGCGAGCTCCGCGATCTGCTCCTCCGCGTCGCGCGCCGCCGCCGTCCCGAGCCCCTGCTCGAGCTGGTAGACGATCCCGCGCGCCGCGCCGGGCAGCGCGCGCACCTCGGGCGAGCGCAGCGGCGCGAGGAGCTCCTCGACGAGATCGCGCGCGAACGCCACGAGCCGCCGGAGGACGCGCGACCGCGCGCCGGCGCCGAGGTCGTCGAGCTCCGCGAGCCGCACGTCGGGCAGGAGCAGCGTCGGGCCGCGCGCGAGCTGCCCGAGCGGCCGCTCGCCGTGGGCGATCCGCCCGGCCGCGTCCACGGAGAAGCGCTCGTGCGGCGCCCCCACGATCGCCTCGACCCAGCGCGCCCGGTCGTCCTCGGGCGCCGGCGCCGCGGGCCCGGGCGCGAGCAGGGCCCGGAGCGCCGCGATCCGCGCGAACGGGTGCCCCGGGTCCACCGGCTCCGGCTCGGCCTCGGCCCGGCGCTGGCCCCCACGGGCGACCGCGCGCGCGCCCGACGACGCCCGCGCGCCGCCGCCCCGCTCGACGAAGCGCTGCACGAGCCGCTCGTGGAGCGCGTCGCTGAGCCGGTCCTCGATCGCCCGCGTCCGGTCCTGCCACGCCGCCGCGTCGCGGACCCAGCGGCCGTGGTTCGAGATGTAGGTCCACGTCCTGATCGACGCGATCCGCGTGATCAGCGTGTCGATGTCGCCGCCCACGTCGTCGATCTCGGCCACCCGGGCGGCCATCCAGTCGGTGTCGAGCGCCGCGCTCGGGCCCGAGAGCTGGCCGTAGATCTCGGCGAGGAGCGCGACGTGCGACTCGAACAGAAGCTTGCGGAAGTCCGGGATGCGGCAGACCTCCCAGAGCAGCGCCACCGCCTCGCGGCCACGCGCGCGGGCTCGCACCTCCGGGTCCTCGGCGAGCCGCATCAGGGCGGCGGTGTCCTCGGCGTCGTCGACGAGCTTCAGGCTGCGGGAGCGCGGGCGCTCCCGCAGCGACGCGAGGAGCGCGTCGATCGAGCTCCAGTCGAGCTCGCTGTTGCGCCAGAGCAGCCGCCGCACCGGGGGGAAGCGGTGCGCCTCGATGGCGGCCGCGACGCCGTCGGGGAGCGACAGCGGCGCGACCGTGCCGAAGGTGCCGTCGGCGAGGTGCCTGCCCGCGCGGCCGGCGATCTGCGCGAGCTCGGCGGGGTCGAGGTCGCGCACGGCGCGGCCGTCGAACTTGCGCAGCGCCGCGAACGCCACGTGGCGCACGTCGAGGTTGAGGCCCATGCCGATCGCGTCGGTGGCGACGAGGTAGTCGACCTCGCCGGACTGGAAGAGGGCGACCTGCGCGTTGCGCGTGCGGGGCGAGAGCGCGCCGAGCACGACGGCGGCGCCGCCGCGCTGCGCGCGCAGCCGCTCGGCGATCTCGTAGACCTGGGGGGTCGAGAACGCGACCACGGCGCTGCGCGGGGGCAGCCGCGAGAGCTTGCCGGCGCCGGCGCTGGCGAGCCGCGAGAGCCGCGGGTGCTGGACGATCTTGGCGGTGGGCACGAGCTCGGCCATGAGGGGCCGCATCGTGTCGGCGCCGAGGAACCAGGTCTCGCGCCGGCCGCGCGAGAGGAGCAGCCGCTCGGTGAACACGTGGCCGCGCTGGTCGTGCGCGGCGAGCTGGATCTCGTCGATGGCGAGGAAGTCGACCTCCAGGTCGACGGGCATCGCCTCGACGGTGCACACCCAGTAGTCCGGGCGCCTCGGGACGCGCTTCTCCTCGCCGGTCACGAGCGCGACGCGGGCCTCGCCGACGCGGGTGCTCACCCGATCGTAGACCTCGCGCGCGAGCAGCCGCAGCGGCAGGCCGATCATGCCCGAGTCGTGCGCGAGCATGCGCTCGATGGCGCGGTGGGTCTTGCCGGTGTTGGTCGGGCCCAGCACGGCGGTGATCGGGGAAGCGTCGACCATGCCGCGCGCAGCTTAGTACCGGATGCCGGAAAGACGCCCCCGGGCGGGAGCGAGGGGGGCGCGCGGGTGCTTCCGACTGGACGGGCTCTTCCGTTGGCCGCGGCGCGGAACGCGCGGCGGCGGAGGCCCTGCGGCTGCGGGGAGCACGCGGAGCGCACGCACCAGCGGAGGCCGTGCAGGTTCGCGGCGCACCATGGAGCCGGGGGTTGGGAAGTCAGCGCCTGCGAGGAACCCGCGACGGCCAGTCGGCGAGCCCGAGGTGCCGCGGGCCCCCGGCCAGCTCTCAGCTCCGGCGGACCTGGATGCGGTAGCTGCCCGGTCCGCCGTAGACCAGGACGTCCATGGGGCGGTCGCCCGGCTGCAGACCCCGGAAATGCAGGGTAGCACGCTCGCCGGGTTGAACGACGGCGCGCTCGGGGAGGCCGATCTCGAGCGGTGCCCGATCCATGATGGGGGAGATCGTCCCGAGAGCCCGTACCAGCTCGTCGGCGGACCGGAGCTCAGCCCGGGTGTGCACATGATATCCAGGCATGTTCGCCTCCTCGACATGCGCTGCGTGACCATGCCAGATCCGCGCGTATCGATCCCACGCCGGATTGAAGGCCTGCACGGAAAGCGCCTGCGCCATCGCGTCGCCCATCAGGTGCCCGTGGATCGTCAACGAGCAACGGTATCCGTCGTCGGTCCCCCCCGTCCCGCTCCACCACGGCTCACGCTGGAAAGCGTAACGCTCGAACATGGTCACATAGGATGCATAAACGGGCGCGCAGAAGCCGGAATCTTCCGGATCCCACGGAGGGCTCGCTGGCCAGCCTCGATAGATTGTGCCCTCGCCGTCCATCCAGAACTCCATCAGCTCGGAGCCGTGGATTGGCAGGAGCACCTCCCCCCTGCACACGAGCGCGTCCGAACGCCCGAAGCCGGGGCGGCTCTTCAGTGCACGAAATGTCGCAAGCTGTGTCTTGTCGCCGATGACGACGCCGCCCGCGCGCGCCTCCAGCTCCAGCACGGGCCCGTAAATGGGCAATCCGCGCTCTGCAAGCATGCTGGCGAGCTCGTGCGCATGGCAGGTCTCGGAGAGCTCGCGCCGGATGTCCAGCCGATCGAGCGCAGCCACCGCGTGCTCGCTCAGCACATCGAGCAATGACAGGCTCGCCCTCGGTCGCTCGGACGGATCTACGCTGCGTTCAGACATCACCGGGGGCGCCGGACGACGTCTCGTACACGGCGCCGGCCTCATCATAAACATAAGTCTCCGCGCTCGCATGCGAGGTGAAGCTCGCCAGGATGCGCCCCATCGGGTCGTATGAGAAATCGCGTCGACCTATATCCGCCCGGTGCTCCGCGATCACGTCGCCGCCAGGAGAATAGGCGTAGGCGGCCGCGAACGTCGTGCCAGGCGGCAGACGACCAACCCACCGCGGCTCCTGAGGAGCGACCGCACGCGCGCCGGGCGCGACCACCTGACGCTCGGTCAAATAGCCCATGGCGTCGAAGCGGCTCCGCACAGTCCCTCCCGCAGGAAGGATACGCGCCGTTTCGGAGTCGAGCGCGTCCCATTCGAACGCGACCGCGGCGTCCCCGCCAAGGAGCACCCGCGCGGGAAGCCCCATGCCGTTCGGCTCGAATCTCGCTGCGAGGCAGAGGGAGGTGCGAAGCGCCCGGCGGTGCCCCGCAGTCGAATACTCGCTCTCGACCGCATGCGTCTGTCCGTCGTACGTTTGCTTCTCCCGGACGAGGCGGCCGCGCGCGTCGTATGTGAACTCGCACCGGACATGCTCCGTCTCGGCGGCAATCAAACGACCCAGCTGATCATACTCGAACCTGTCGGCGGTCTCGTCCGCATACCGGCGCTCCGCGACGCGCCCACACGCATCACGCGTTATTTCGACAGCCATTCCGCCTTCGCTCCGGGTGCCAACGAGGTTTCCCGCGTTGTCGAGACGATACTCGTAGTACCTACCGTCGAAAGTGCGCTCCGCAACCACCCTCCCGGCTACGTCGCGTACGATCCGGTGTACCTCACCGCGTTCGTTGATGACCTGCACGAGGTTGCACTCGCGGTCATAGCGAAAGCGGACGGACTCACCTGTAGGTTTGCGGACCTCGTGCACGAGGCCGTAGCCGCCCCACGAGAGCTGGTAGACCCCGCCGTCGGCGCCGCAGATCCGGACAGGACGGCCGTCCGCGTCATGTTCCACGCGCTGGACACCGCCGTTGGGCATCCGGACGGTGGTGAGCAGGCCGCGGCCGTCGTAGAAGAACTCGGTGGCGTGTCCCTCCTCGTTCACGAACGACACGACTCGACCCACCTCGTCATAAAACAGTCTTCGCGGTTTGCCGTGCGGCTCGATCAGCTCAACAAGATTGCCGTGGGCGTCGTACCGGAATACCGTCTCGGCACCATCTGGCATCGTGGCGCGAACGCGCTGGCCCCGATTATCGTAGTCGAAACGAATAACTCTGCCGAGCTCGTCGACCGTTTCGATGAGACGCGAGTACGCATCGTAATGGTAACGCGAGAACTGACCAAGCACGTCGACGATCTCATCGAGATTACCACGCCGATTGTAAGAGAAGCGGGTCATCGCTCCCATGGGATCGGTGGTGCCGATGAGGCGCCCCTCGGCGTCCCGGTGATAGGTCGTCGATGCAGCGTTCTCGTCCGCGTACTGTTTCAGGTGCCCATGCTCGTCGTACGCGACCGTGGCCACGCCGCGCCCGTTCGTCGCCTTGTCGACCTTGCCGAGAGGGTTGATCTCGTATCGGCGTACCTGCAGCGAATTGATGACCTCGGTATATCCGTCCGCATATTCGAACCGGCAGTGCAGGACTCCCTTCGCCCGGGCCCTGCCATCGGCGAGGTACTCTGGCACGTCATTGGCCAGCGCTGGGTCGGCCCCGTCCGGGTAATCACACCATGTTTCTACGCACCGCCCTCGCTCATCATACCGATAGTGGACCTGCATCCCGCCCGGGTATGCGACGCGCGTGAGCCGGTGCTCGTCATAGGTGAACCGGACTGCATGACCATCGCCATCGTACACGGCCGCGAGGTCGCCGGCGGAGTCGTACTGATATGTCCGATACCGGACAGCTCTCCTGCCGCCGGCATCGATGTCGAAGGCGATGATATGCCCGCGCGCATCGCGCCGAACGTGCACGATCCTGCCCACGCTGTCGGTGATCGAGACCAGGTCGCGCCCGCGGTATGCGAGCACGATCCGGTTTCCGCTGAGGTCGGCGATGGCGCCGAGGATCCATCGCTCTTCGCCGCCTGGAACGCGTTCGAACAGGTGGACGAGCCCGTCCGGGTCCACCAGCACATACGCTTCCGGATCGCGCCTGAGGCGAACACCGCCGCCGAGATCCACCTCGGTGCCGACATCCGGGCGGGGCCGAACGGCGACCGTGCCGTTTGGTCGAAAGACAACGATCGTCCTCCGGCGCACCTCGATTTCATGGGAGAGAGAGTGGCACCATCCGGGGCCGAGGCCGACGTCGCGTTCGCGGGCCGATGTCGAGTACGACCGATGCATCAGCAAGAGCAGTGGGCCAGGCAGGACCAGATCGAGCTGCGGGACTGTGAAGACTCGCCCGTCAGCGACATCGACCGGATCGCCCACGGCAGTGCCTCCGCCGCCCCCGTGGGCCGGGTTCGGGCAGCCGGCGCCGCTGCCCTGGCCGCAGCCGTTCGCGCCGCGACCGCCGCCTTGACCGTCGTTGCCACCGCGCTGTCCGTTGGCGCCCTTTCCGTTCTTCCCCGCTCCTCCGTTCGGCCCGCCGGGGCCGCCGCCGCCGGCCCCTCCACCCATGACGAACACGCCGGGGTTCATGCCGGGAATCGCTGGTATATTCGGGAATGGTGCAGTTCGGGCCACCTGAGAAGGCTATCCAGACGCGGCAGGCGACGCCACCGCAGCGAGACGACCCGATCTCGGGCGGCTTCCACCGGGGCGGCCATCAAGCTGTGCGCTCGGCTGCAAGAAAATTCTACACCGACACCGGATTTTCAGGGGCAGGCACCTCGGCAACTGGCAACTGGCGGGAGCAGCGTGAGGACCGTTCACCATCGATCCCCCTCGCATCGACGCCGCGGAGCGCCCGCGGGTCCGGGAGCCGCGAATCCGGGGGAGGAGAAGATGCGACAGCAGACCGCTCGCGCTCGGTCTTCGTCCCGTCGCCGCGCCCGTGGCATGATGGCCCGAGATGCCGGCAGCTGTAAGAACCGCGACAGTGGGCCCCGCCTCTGCTAGAGCCCGAAGGCCCGAGCGCAAGGACACGGGGACGCAGAAGGCTCGAACGCATGCTGTCGCTTGAAGCGGGGAGCGTCGTCGGCGGGAAGTATCGGCTGGAGCGGCCGCTGGCGGGCGGCGCCATGGGCCTGCTCTGGGTGGCCCGGCACCTCCAGCTGGAGGTCGAGGTCGCGATCAAGTTCATGATGCCGCAGCACGCCGACTCCCCGGTCGCGCGCGCGCGGTTCGAGCGCGAGGCGAAGGCGTCCGCCCAGCTCCGGACGCCCAACGTGGTCCACGTCTACGACTATGGGCTCGAGGGCGACACGCCCTACCTCGCGATGGAGCTCCTCGAGGGCGAGGACCTCGCCGCGTACCTCGTGCGCCGCGGGCGCCTCGCGCCGGCCGAGCTGGTCGGCATCGTGAGCCAGGTCTGCAAGGCCCTCCGCCGCGCGCACGAGGTGGGCCTCATCCACCGCGATCTCAAGCCGGCGAACATCTTCCTCGCGCGCCAGGGCGAGGAGATCGTCAAGATCCTCGACTTCGGGGTCGCCAAGGCGACCGGCACCGGGCTGGCCGCCGACGCGACGAAGACCGGCACGCTCATCGGCTCGCCGCACTACATGAGCCCGGAGCAGGTGCGCCGGAGCAAGACGGTCGACCACCGCAGCGATCTCTGGTCGCTCGGGGTGATCATCTTTCAATGCCTGACGGGCCAGCTACCCTTCCCCGGCGAGGAGCTCGGCGACGTGCTCGTGGAGATCTGCACGGGCGACATCCCGGTCGCCTCGCAGCTCGCGCCGGATCTCTGGCCCGAGCTGGATCGGTTCCTGGAGCGCGCGCTCAAGCGCGAGCCCGGCGAGCGCTTCCAGAGCGCGAGCGAGCTCGCCCGCGCGTTCGCCTCGGCCGTGCAGCGCGCGGCGGTCCCGGATTCGCGCGACTCGCTGGACTCCGCCGAGGCGCTGGCTCAGGGCGGCGCGCTGGCTCAGGGTGGCGCGCCGGCTCAGGGTGGCGCGCCGGCTCGCGGCGGCCTGCTGGCTCAGGGTGGCCTGCCGGCCCAGGGCGGCCCGCCGGCTTACGGCGGCGCGGCGGCTCAGGGCGGTCCGCCGGGACACGGCGGCGCGCTGGCTCACGGCGGCGCGCCGGCTCACGGCGGCGCGTTGGCTCACGGCGGCGCGCTGGCCTACGGCGGCGCGCTGGCCTACGGCGGCGCGGCGGCTCACGGCGGCGCGCCGGCTCACGGCGGCGCGCCGGCCTACGGCGGCGCGGCGGCTCAGGGCGGCCCGCCGGGACACAGCGGCGCGCCGGGCTCGGGCGGCACTCCCGGCTCGGGCGGCGCCCCCGGCTCGGGCGGCACGGTGGCCCTCGATGACGCCATGGTCCCCGGCGGCACGCTGGTGGCGGGCGGAACGGTGGTCGCGGACCGAATGCGGGTGCCCGGCGGCATCCCGGGCCCGGGCGGCACGCTGACGGCGAGCGGCACGCTGGAGGCCGTGGGCGGCGCTCTGCCCCCGCAGCCGGACCGCCGCCCCCCGTCGTCGCGGGCGTTGCTCGCCGTGGCCGCCAGCGTGCTGACGGTCGGCCTGGGGATCGCCGCCGTCGTCCTGCTCCGCTCGCCGGCCCCCAACGAGCCCGTCACGCCGGCAGCCGCGCCCGCGCTCGGCGCCACGGAAGCCGCCGCGCCTCCCGACCGCGTGCCGGAAGAGCCCGCCCCGCCGCCTGCGGCCGCGAGCGCTCCTCCCGCCGCTGCGGAGTCCTCGTCTCCGGCCGCCGAAGACGCCTCCCCGGCCGCCGCGGACGCCTCTTCGGCCGACGCACCCCCCTCCCCGGCCGCCCCCCCATCCGGCGTCCCGAAGGCCACCCTCAAGCCGGCGCGCCCGCCCGCCAAGCGGCCTTCTCCGGCCGCGCCCTCCAGCAAGGGTGCTCCCGAGAAGGATCCGACCTTCGGCTTCTGAACGGGACGCGAGGGGAGAGCATCACGGCACCGCGCTCGCTCCCCTCGGCTCGGGCTCCACGGGCACTGCCACGCTCACCCCTGCTCCGCTCGATCGTGCCCAGGACGAGGATCGCGCCAGGCACGAGCGCGCGCAGCGGGGCTGAACGAGGCCTCGGCTCCTGCCGCACGTCTCATATAAAAGATTATCATCCGTTATAGTAGACAAACGACCGATCCTCAGGGATGCTCTTGCCCTCGCCAGCGCCGGCCGCTCGAGCGGCCGCGCTTCGCCAGCACCTGGAGGCCTGATCATGTCTGCATCTCTCACGATCGCGCTCGGCGTGGAGCTACCTCCGGAGATCGTCGAACGGGCGCGGAAGGTGGCGCCAGGCGTCGAGCTCTGGACCGCTGCCCAGCTCGAGCGCGATCCCAGCGGCTATCGGGAGGCCGAGGTGGCGCTGATCACGGGCTGGCTCGAGCAGGAGCACCTGCGGGAGGCCCGGAAGCTGCGCTGGGTGCAGACCGTCGGCGCCGGCGTGGAGCGCCTGCTCTCTCCGGAGGTCGTGGCGCGCTCCGAGCTCGTGATCACCAACGCGAGCGGGGTGCATGCGCAGCCGATCGCCGAGCACGTCTGGGGCTTCTTGCTCATGTTCACGCGCAACCTGCACCTGGCCGCGGCTCGGCAGCACGAGGGCGTCTGGCAGAGCCAGACGTACCGGGAGACGCTCAGGAGCCTGCGGGGGAAGACCCTCGGGGTGCTGGGCCTCGGCGCCATCGGCCAGCGCATCGCGAGCATCGGGCCCGCCTTCGGCGTGCGGGTCATCGGTCTGAAGCGCACGAAGGAGCCCGTCGAGCACGTCGCGGAGGTGTACGGCCCGGACGACCTGGAGGCGTTCCTCGCCCAGTCCGAGCTGCTGGTGAACATCCTCCCCCTGACGGCGAAGACGCGCGGCTGGATCGGGCGGCGCGAGCTCGCGGCGCTGCCGCGCGGCGCGTTCCTCGTCAACGTCGGTCGCGGCGCGACGGTGCAGACCGACGCGCTGGTCGAGGCGCTGCGCTCGGGTCACCTGGCGGGGGCGGGGCTCGACGTGGCGGACCCGGAGCCGCTGCCCGCCGAGCATCCGCTCTGGAAGCTGCCCAACGTGATCATCACGCCGCATTACTCCGGCGCCCATCCGGGCTATTACCAGCACCTCGGGGAGCTCTTCCTCTCGAACCTGCAGCGCTATGTGCGAGGCGAGCCGCTCGTGAACGTGGTCGACAAGCAGGGGGGCTACTGAGCGCCCGAGCCCGCGCTTCGCCCCCGCGTCGCCGCACGGGCCTCCGATGAGCAGCGCAGCAGCACGGCGCGCTCCGCCGCTCGCGGCGATGGGGCCGAGGTAGTCGAGGCGCGCCGGATTCGTTCGCTCTGCACGACCTGTGGCAGGTGCGGCGCGAGCTTTTCGTTATCCTCTTGGCTCAGAGGGCGCGGTCGCCGCCATGACCGCAACCCCCGCCGGCGGCGGCGCGGCGGCGTGACGGACAACGCGCGCCGCGGTTCCCGCTTGGGACTTCCATGTTCCTCGATTCCTGTGTCATCATGCTCAATGCTGGCGGCGCTGGATGTCGAATCGCCCCTGGCAAGATTCTCCTGATCGCGAACAACGTGTGACCTGACCGAGAAAGGTGTTCCAATGAATCAAGGCTCGTCTTCGGGGCGTCTGTCCAGGGGCCGCATCGGGCGCTCCCTGTCTGTCCTCCTCTGTGCGCCGCTGATGGCGCTCGCGCTCGCCGGTTGCGGTGACGAGGAACCCTCCTCTTCCTCCGAATCCGAGGCTGAAGAATCCACGCCGAGCGAAAACACCGACATGAGCTGGGAGGAGTTCAAGGCGAACGCCCACCGCGACAAGGAGAGTGGGCTCACCATCATCGACGGCTTCGAGCAGCGGCTCAACGACGCGGAGCTGCGCGCCGTCTATGATCGCTATGTTCAGACCGGAGCGCTCGTCGTGAACGGGCGGCGCTGACGATCCCCCCGGGGATCCGACCGATATCAAATCTTCGCCGACGTCATCCAGTGGGGGTTCTTGGTCGTCCCATCGAATCGCTCGGTGGTCTTGAACTGCTCGTGCTCCCCCTTCGCCCCGAGCGGCGCGGTCCGCGCGAGGATCTCCGACACGCGCTGGTTACCGAGCGGCTGGAACGTGTACGCCGCCTTGATCGCCTGCTTGAGGATGCCCATCGAGTCGCAGCCGGTGATCACCACCGACGTCGGCAGGCTCATGGGATAATGCAGGCAGTCCATCGGCGAGACCACCCCGGTCTTCGCGATCTCCCCGCTGGCGAACGGCTTCATCCCCAGCACCCCGATGCCCTGCTGCGTCAGCGCCGGGAGGACCATCTTCTCGAAGCTCCGGTAATGCGGATCCATGACGTTGAGCGGCATCTGCACGGCGTCGAGCGGGACGCCCTGCCGCTCCGCCATCTTCAGCATGGCGAGGTGGATGTCCGGGTCCTTGTGGCCCGTGAAGCCGATGAACCGGATCTTGCCGGCCTTCTTCGCGGCCACGAGCGCCTCCATCGCGCCGCCCGGCCCGAAGATCTTCTCGGGATCGCTCATCCGGATGATCTCGTGCATCTGCACGAGATCGATGACGTCGGTGCGCAGCCGGCGGAGCGACTGCTCGAGCTGCGCCTCGGCGGAAGCGCGGTCGCGGCCGTCGAGCTTGGTCATCAAGAAGACCTTCTGTCGATACCCGTCCTGGAGCGCCTTGCCCATCCGCTCCTCGCTCTTGCCGTCGTGGTAATCCCAGCAGTTGTCGAGGAAGGTGACCCCGTGATCGATCGCGAACCGGACGATCCGGAGGCTCTCCTGCTCGTCGTCCGGGACCGCCATGTGGTACCCGCCGAGGCCGATGAGGCTGACGTTCACGCCGGTCCGCCCGAGCGGCCTCGTCGGCATCACCCCGCCGGCCGGCAGCTCGACGTCCTTCTCCCCGGGCGCGCCAGGCGCCGGCCCCTGCGGCGGCTCCTGAGAGCCCCCGCCCGCAGATGCGGCGTTTTGCCCCACCTGCGCGCTTCCTCCACAGGCGCTGAGCGCGAGGCCCGCGCCCACGGTTTGCACAAATGCCCGTCGAGAAGGTCGCTTCGTCATAAAAGGCAGCGCTCCTTTTGAAGACGAAGCCCGTGTGCAGGGCGTGTGCCACGCGGCGCGGCGCGCGTGAACGTGAGCGCGCCGCGCCCCGGCCGCGCCGTTCAGGCCTTGAGCTCGTCGAACTCGCCCGGCTCGCCGAACGCGCCGAAGTTCTCGATCGGCCCGCCGCCCTCCTCGGTGCAGCCGACCGCGTTCGCGAGCGTCGTGAGCAGCTTGTTGTGAGGCGCGTCCTCGTCCTGCAGCGTGTTCTGCTGCCGCGTCACCTTGATGTACTGCCCCGTCTTGAAATAACCGCCGCAGCTCCCCGCGATGATGTACGGCAAATCGCGAAAATCGTGGACCTTGCCGTTGGAGAGCTCGTTCATGAACACGACGGCGCTGTTGTCGAGCACGGAGGTCCCGCCCTCGTCGTAGCCCGCGAGCCGGTCGAGCAGATAGGCATACTCGCCGATGAACCAGCGATCGATGTCGTAGAGCATCTCCTCGTAGCCGTCCACGACGCTCCCGCTGTCGTCGTCCTTCGTGTTGCCGTGAGAGAGCTTGTGGTGGTTGTACTCGTGGTTCATCCCATCCCACTTGAAGATGGGCCCGAACGCGCCCGAGCCCCATTGCAGCGTCGCCGAGCGCGTCGCGCGGGTCGCGATCGCCAGCGCGAGGATGTCCATCTGCATCCGGCCGATCTTCTTGAACTCGGCGTCGAACGACACCGTCGCCGGGTCGACCCCCTCGATCTCCGCCGCCCGCGCCGGCGGGAGCTCGCGCGGGATGAGCCCGGCGTCGCCCATGCCCACCTCGAGGTCGCGCACCGTCTGGAAGTGCATCTCGAGCTTGTCGCGGTCGGCCTTGCTGAGCTTCTTCTTGAGCAGGCCCTCGTACTCGGCCCCGACCAGGTCGAGCACGCTCTGGCGCCGCTTGGTCAGCCGCTCGAGCGCCTCGTCCTCGACGTTCGTCACGCCGATCAGGTCCTGGTACGCGAGCCACGGGTTGTTCTCGCCGGAGACGGGCTGCTCGCTGCCGCTGTACGAGATGTGCCCGCGCACGTTCGGGACCCGCGCCCCGACCATCAGCGTGAGCGCGGGCGTGCCCGGCGGGTTGAGCTTGTTCGCGATGAACTGATCGAGCGAGATCCCCGCGGCGTACTGGCTGCCCTGGACGAGCGGCTGCGCCGTGAGCTTGCAGCCGATCCCCTTCGCGTGATCGTCGCCCGCGCTCGGATCCCACCCGAAGCCGCGCGGCGCCATGTGAATGCCCCGCGGGATCAGGAGCTTGTCCCGGTACGAGGCGAGCGGCGCTATCGCGCGATCCGCGCCGAACGAGGCGTCCGTCAGCGCGCCGTACCGCGTGCTCGGGAAGAACCGGGCCATGTTCACGCCGTTGCACATGAAGAACGCGATGAACCGGCGCGGGGCGGCCTCCGGACCGGCCTTGGCGTCGCGAGCGCGCAGCGACTCGAGGAACGGCAGGCCGAGCATCACCCCGCACGCGCCCCGCAAGAACGTTCTGCGATTCATTGGTCCACCTCTTCCACGGCTCGATACCGGAACGTCTTCGTCTGGGTGAGCGCGACCAGCAGCTCCTTGATGTTGTATCCGGACGCGCTGAGCTTCGCGTCGAGGTCGTCGATCGTGCACGCGTCCTCGCGCGAGAGCTGGCGGGCGTTGCCGTAACGGTACCAGTTCGTCAGATAGCACCGCTCTGCGACCGGGCTCTCGGCGAGCTGCTTTGCGAGGTCGACGGCGCCGTCGAAGCGGATCTCGGCCTCGCCGACCGCCATCGTGCCGGTCGCGTCGATCGGCTCGCCGCCCTCGTCCTCGCGGTACCGCCCGACCGCGTCGTAGTGCTCGAACGCGAAGCCGGGCGGGTTGATCACGCTGTGGCACGAGCTGCAAGCCTTCGCCGACGTGTGCGCCTCCACCTGGTCCCGCGTCGTCCGGATCTCGCCCTGCTTGGGCGGCAGCTCCGTATTGATGTTCGCCGGCGGGTCCGGCAGGTCCGCGCAGAGGATCTGCCGCTGGATGAACACGCCGCGGTGGATCGGCGAGGTCTCGCGCGCGAACGCGTGCGAGGCGAGGAAGCCGGCCTGCGTGAGGAGCCCCGCGCGCGCCGCCGGGTCGAGCGGCGTCTCGACGAGCTCGCTCGTGAACGACCCCTCCACGCCGTAGATCGGGGCGAGCTTGTCGTTCACGAACCCGACGGGCGCGGTCATCAGCGTCCGGTAGTCGCCCTCCATCTCCAGGACGACGTGCCGGATGAACGCTTGCGTCTCGGCCAGCATCGCCGAGGACACGCTGGCGTCGAAGCCCTCGTAGAGCGACGGATCCTTCGAGAGATCCGCGTAACGGCTCATGTGGAGCCACTGGCGGTGGAAGTCGTCGAGCGCGCTCACCGCCTTGGAGTCGTCGACCATGCGCCGCGCCTCGGCCTCGATCCCCTCGGGCGAGCCCAGCGCGCCGCGCTCCGCCGCCGCGAGGAGCGCGTCGTCGGGCAGGCTGTTCCAGAGCAGGTACGAGAGCCGGGTCGCGACCTCGTAGCCGTCGAGCGGGATGATCTGCTCGCCATCGAGCTCCTCGCTGAGCTCGACGCGGTAGAGGAAGTGCGGCGACTGGAGCATCGCCTCCACGACGTGGCGGACGCCCTGCTCGAACGGCGTGCCCGACTCGAACAGGCCATCACCGCGCGCGTAGGCCGCGACGTACGCCGCCTCCTGCTCCGCCGAGAGCGGCCTCCGGTAGACGCGCTTGCCGAGCTCCCGGATGAGCTGCCGGGCGCACGCGGCGCCGTCGCCCTCCGGGGCGCACGGCAGGATCTTGCCGAGCACGGCCTGGTCGACCACGACGTCCGCCGCGATGGCCTCGGCGGCGCGCCGGTAATCGCGCGCGAGCCGGTCGGACACGACGAGCCCCTTGGCGTTGTTGTCGAACCCCTCGAACGCCGGATCCGCGAGGAACGACGCCGAGGCCTTCATGTCCTTGCCGAAGAGGTCCCGGATCGAGTTGTCGTATTGCGCGTGCGTCAGCCGCGTCAGGCGCGGGGTCGGTCCGGGCGCGGTGACGCCGGGCGCGCACTGGACGCCGGCGCCGGATCCGCCATCGCCCGCGCCGGTTCCGTCACCTCCCGCGCCGGTTCCGCCATCTCCAGTCGGTCCCGAGCACGCGGCCGCGCTGGAGAGCGCGAGGGCCACGAGCAGCATCCTCGGGGTGCTTCGATTCACGGGCAGCTCCCTTCGTGAAGAGGTCGAAGATGTAAGAATCTACAAGAGCTTCAAGACCCAGGCTATCGGGCGCAGCCGTCCAGCGTCAACGCGCGGCCACCGCGCGAACGGCATTTCCCGTGCGCTTTCTGGACTTCGTTCAGCGCGAATGCCCGGCGCGCTCATGACGCGCTGCGCGCGGGAGGCGCCGTGGTGGGTGCCGGGGAGAGCCGACGCTACGGTGCATGAAATTGCGCCTGATGGCGCAGGGCGGGGACGCGGGCGTTCACGGCGAGGACAGCTTTGGCTGACACCTGCCCTCCAGGCACACCGCGGTCATGCCCTCCGGGTACACGGGCGCGCAGGGGGGGCACGCGCCGAAGCCCTCGGGGCAGACGATGGACTCGATGTCCGCGCTCTGGTTGAGGGCGACGATGCCTTTCCCGCTGCACTCCTCGCAGCACCCGACGCCGTCGCGCAGCGCGCAGTCCGCGTCTTGGGTGCACTCCGTCAGCGGGGATTCGCGCACGTCGAGGACGACGCAGCGCCCGGCCTCGCACGCGGCGGCGAAGTACTGGCCGGTGCTCTCGGCCTCGCTGACCTCCGGGCACGGCGCGCACGCGACGTCGCCGCACCCGAGGGTGTTCCAGAAATCCGTCGCCGCGTCGCGGTGGACGGCGACGAACGCATGGGCGTCGTCCGGGTTGCAGGCGGCGCAGCAGCGCGGCGAGGCGAGGACGCAATCGCCCGGCGCGGCGCAGGCAGCCATGTCCGGGACGTTGCCCTGACAGGCCTCCTGGCACGCCTCGAGCGACTCGAAGCGGTTCTCGTTGCCCTCGCAGCCGCCATAGGTGAACGGAACGCACACGCCGGAGCTGGGGTCGTGCCAGTAGCTCGGGAACGCCGCGTCGCAGGGCCCGGGGTCCTGCGGCAGCGAACAGCGGTTCGGCAATTCGCCGCCGCCGCCGCTGCTCGTGACCGGGCCCGGGCCGCCGCCGCCGCTGCCGGCGACCGGGCCGCCGCCGCCCGCGCCGCCCGCGCCGCCGTCGCCGCCCGCGTCCGCGCCGCTGCAGCCCGCGGCGAGCAGGAGAGAGGTAAGCAAGCCAAGGCCGAGGGAGAAGCGCCGTCGCAATCCAGAGACATTGCAACCGGCGCGCCCTCGACCGCCCGAGGAGAAGGCAATCGATCGTAGGGTATTCATACGCATGCGATGGCATGCCCGGCCGCGGCGTGCCAGGCGACGCGGCACGCCGCGACGGCATCGTCGGCGGCAGCGTGCCGGCGCGGCGCGCCCGTCACGCGGCGGCCGCCTCGCTCGTCAGACGCTGAGCTCGAGCGACGGGAGCTGCTCCCGGAAGAACGCGTTGTACTTCGGGTCGTTGTACCGCTCGTATTCGATCACGAAGGGCGTGAGCTGACTGACTCCCCCCTTGTAACGGATGGTGAGGGCCATCGGGGTGACCTCGCGGTAGTTGCTGGTCAGCGGCAGGTCGTCGTTCGTCCTCCCGCCCGCGGAGAACAGCGTGAGGAGCACGCCGTCGGGGTCGTCGTAGACCACGCGGAAGCCCTCCTGGATGCGCTCGTGGCCGCGGATCAGCGTGGTGCAGCCGAGCTTCTGCATGAAGCTCTTGAACTGCCGCTTGCCGAAGGGGAAGCGGGCGGTGGACTTCTGGAGCTCCGCGGGGATGGCGTCGACCTCGCTCGGGTCGCTCCAGAGCATCTGGAACCGGATCTCGGGGTCGTTGAGCGAGGACACCGACTGCCACCGGGCGGCGAGGGTGTCGTCGCGGGGGATGCCCGCGTGGACGAAGAGGATGCGGTCGAAGATCAGCGTGTTGGGGAGCGCCTCGAAGAGGCGCATGTACGCGGCGAACACCTCGTTCGGGGCGATGGCCGCGAGCGAGCTCATCGCCTCGGAGGGCCGCACCGGCGCGAGCACGCGGCCGTTCAGCTCGACGTAGTACTCGTGGTTGCCGCGCAGGACGAAGACGTTGTCGGGCGCGGCGAGGAAGAGCTGCATCACCGTGCGCAGGATGCCGTTGTAGCTGAACCTGCCGCGATCGATGTAGTCGCCCAGGAACACCAGCATGATCCGCGGGTTGTGCGCGGGGTCCTCGCGGTACGCCTGCAGCTTGGCGAAGAAATCCGCCTGCATCAGCGCCGCCTTGAGGCACGAGTAGCAGCCGTGCAGATCCCCGATGACGAGGAGCTCGACCTCGTGGGAGGGATCGGGCGAGGCGACGTAGACGTGGCCGTCGAGGAACGGCGCCTGCCCGGCGAAGCTCGCGAGGTCCGCCGCGCCGTCGAGCCGGCCCGCGCCGCGCGCGCGCTGCTCGGCGAGCTTCTCCTCGAACCGGCGCATCAGGTCGAGATCGACCTTGGCCTGCTCCGCGAACGTGGCCGGATCGGTCGCGTAATCCCACTCGAACGCCTTGAAGAACGGGTGATCCAGCTCGCGCGCCTGCTTGCGCGTGGCCGGATCGATCACCACCGCGCCCTGCTCGATGGGCTCGATCTCCAGGTCGTCGATCTCGGCCGCGAGCGAGAGCAGCGCGGAGAGCTCGTCGCGGAACTTCTCCTCGCTCGGGTGGATGACGCCGTCGGCGAGCATGAGCCCGTCGACGGTGGCGAGCAGCGCCTCGCGGTTGTCGTCGTCGAAGCCGTCGAGGAGCTCGAAGCAGCGGAGCTTGATCTTCGCGAGGACGAAGTCCTTGGGGTCCTCGCCGTCGGGGACGCTCTCGGTGAAGAGGCCCTGGATCTGGTGGTCGATCTCGGAGAACACCTCGTGGAAGTGCTTGGTCCACCGCGCGATGACGTCCTGGTTCGCCTGGGCCTCGTCGCCGAGGGCGTCGCGCGCGCGCTGCTGGACGAGCTCCTGGATGTGGCCGCGGATGAACGATTTCTCGGTCGGATCGAGCTCGCCGTCGATGTACCCGAACCCCGTGAGGTAGTAGATGATGGCGTGCATCTGCTGCTCAGCGATGCGTGGATCAGGGCTGAACGTCATCATCAGGCAGCTCTCCTCTGGCGGTGGGGCCCCAGGGTAGCGCAAGACGGGCGCGCCGCGCCTGCAGCCGCGCGCGTCATGGCCGCATGGGCGCGCGCGTCACGGCCGCGCGCCATTCGGCCGCGGCGGCGGCGCGAGGCGCTCGACGAAACCGCGGATCCGCGCGCGATCGGCCTCGGACAGCGCGTGCCCCGGGGGCGGCATGGTCCGCTCCTCGACGACCCGGCGCGCGATGGCCTCCCGGAGCGACGCCCAGGCCGCGCGCGTCGAGAGGTCGACGCCGCCCTCGCCGCGCGGGCGGTGGCAGCGCGCGCACGCCCGGTCGAACACCGGCGCGATGTCGTCCCAGGCGGGCCCGGCGCCGACGTCGTCCGCGGCGAAGCGCCGGAGGGCGCCCGCCGCGAGCAGCCAGACGTCGCCGCTCGGCGATCCGATGAGCCTGCCGGCCTCCGGGAGGCGCGCGCCGCGGGTCGCGCGCGCGCCCGACGCGTCGAGCACGCCGAGCTCGCCCCCGTCGGCGAACCACACGCGATCGCCGGAGACGGCGAGCCCGTGGAGCGCCGCGCTCGCCCGCAGCCGGAGGCGCAGCACGCCGGCGGCGTCCTCGGCGTAGAGCGCCGCCGGCGTCGCCGCGAGCAGCGCGCCCGCGCCCGTCACGGCGAGGAGCGGCGCCGGGCCGTCGGCCTCGATCGGGTACGATCGCAGCGCCCTCGGCGCCACGTCGAGGGCGAGGACCTCCTCGCCGCCGAGCGCGAACGCCACGCGCCCTCCCCCCGCCGCGAACGCCGCGAGCGGCCCGGTCGCGTAGCGCGTGACGCGCTCGCCGTCCGCCACCGCGATCTCGCCGTCCAGCGCGAAGGCGGCGCCGCCGCCGAGGCCGAGGCCGGTTGCGGCCCGGACCGCGGCGCGCTCGAGGCCGTAGTGATCGGCGACAGGCTCGAACGACCCCCAGCTCGGCAGCCTGAGCAGCCGGCCCTCGGCGTCGACGCCGACGATCCATGTGCCGTAGCCGTCGGGCGCGGGCACCACCGCGGCGCTGACCCAGCGGTGGGGCGCGCGCTCGACCCGGGCGAGCGCGCCGTTCACGAAGACCGCCGCGGCGCCGTCGTGGAACAGGACGACGCGGTCGCCGTCGTCGGCGACCGCGCGGACCGGACCGAGCTCCCCCGGGGCGGACCAGGCGACCGGGCGTACGGCGAGCGGCGGGCGCGGGGGCGCGGCCGTCGACGAGCAGCCGGCGAGCGCGAGCGCGGCTAAGCAGGCAAGCGCGAGCGCCGTGAGGCGGGCGAGCGCGAGCGCGAGCGCGGCAAGGCGGGCGGGCGCGAACGCGGCCAGGGGCGCCGCTCGGCGCAGGGGCGTCACGACCGCCGGAGCAGCTCCGGCACCACCTCGCCGTCGCGCAGGTGCTCGAGCGGGGGGATGCCGAAGGCGAACAGGAAGGTGGCGAGCAGGTCCGGCGGGGCGATCGGCCGCGGCCCGCCCTGGAACGTCTTCGCCGGGGCCGGCAGGAGCTGCTCCGGGTCGGTCTTGCCGAACGAGATGCCCCCGCGGAAGCGGGGGGAGATCACCATCGCCGAGTTGTTGGGGTAGTGGTCGCGGCCCATCGCCGTGTTGAGCTGGGGCGTCCGGCAGAAGTCGCTCGTCACGAGGATGTGCGTGTGATCCGAGAGCTTCTTGCCGGCCCGGGTCGGGTGCGGGGTCTTGTCGAGCGAGCCGAGGAGGGCGGCGATCAGGTCGAAGAGCTCCTGCTGCGTGGCCGCGTGCTGGCGGTAGTTGCTCGTGTGCGTGTCGAACCCGTCGCACGCGAAGCTCACGCAGCGGACCACGTTCCGCCGCATGGCCTCGATCGCGAACGCCGCGTTGACGGCCGCTTGCCTGGCGAAGCGGGCCTTGTGGTCGAACTCCGGGTGCGCCTGGATGAGCTTGCCCCTGGAGAACACGTCCTGGAGCCCGGCGTTCAGCATCCTGCCCAGCGCTTCCGACTGGATCGCGAAGCCGTTCAGGGCCTCGGTGTAGCGCGATCGCGCGGCGAGGGACCTGGCCTCCTCGGAGAGCAGCGCGGTCACCGCGGCGCGGTCCTCGTCGGTGTCGTAGTGCCGCGCGCGGGCGAGGGAGCGGCTGATCGTGCCGATGTCGCCGACCGTGAGCGGGACGGCGCGCCGGTCGAGGCGGTCGCCCACGAACGCCGAGGGGAACTGCACGGAGACGGCGGGGAAGGTCTGGCTGGCGCCGAGCTCGCTGGCGCAGATGGCGTCGAGGCTGGAGGCCATGACGCGGCCGCCGCTCAGGTGGCGCCCGGTGGTCGCGAAGGCGGTGCCGTCGGGGTGGCTCACGGTGTTCATCGCCAGGCCGTTGACGATGCACAGCCGGTCGTGGAGGTCCGCGAGGGCGCCGATGCCCGGGCCGAACGTGAGGCTCGAGCCCTTCGGCGTGACCGGTGCGAAGCTCTTCGCGCCACCGGCCGCGGGCGCGTCGACCCAGAGGCGGAGCGGCGCCGTGTCGGTGTTGTCGGTCGTGGCCGGGGTCACGAGCCCCTTGCTCTCGTTCCGCGGGTCGGCCCAGAGCGTCACGTCCCAGCCGCCGGACGCGTGGATGAAGAGGAAGAACTCGTCCTGCGCCGCCTTGCCCTGCGCGGCGAGCACGCGCGCCGGCAGGCCGAGGACGCCGGAGAGCGCCGCGCCCGCGGCGGCCTGGAGCAGCGCGCGGCGCGGGAGACCATGGGGCATCGCGAGGGCAGTTTGCGCTCGGGGATGGCGGCGTGCAAGCGAGCGCGAGGCCGCCGGGGAGCGCCGGGACGCCAGCGCGCGATCGCCGCGCGGGGCAAGGCGGCGCCCTAAGGTCCCAGCTGGTCGCTTGCTCCCCTGCGCGCGCTTCTCCATGCTCCGGATGCCGGCGTGTCGAGCGTTCCCATGATCCAGCACATCCCCATCGGCGTTTCCGATTTCCGCGATCTGCGCGAGCGCGGGCTCGTCTACGTCGATAAGACGCACCTCATCCAGGAGCTGCTCGATCGCCCGGGGCTCCTCGGTCTCCTGCTTCCGCGGCCGCGCCGGTTCGGCAAGACGCTGAACCTGTCGATGCTCCGGTACTTCTTCGAACGCCGACACGAGGACCTGTCGCATCTCTTCGAGGGCCTTTCGATCTGGCGCGCGGGCGAGGCGTACCGGGCGCACTTCCAGCGCTATCCGGTCGTGTTCATGACCTTCCGGGACGTCAAGGCGCCGGCCTTCGAGGCGTGCTGGAAGGCCATCCGGAAGAAGGTCGAGGCGCTGTTCGACGAGCACCGGGCGCTGCTCGACGCGGGCGCGCTCAGCGAGCGGGAGGCGCGCGACTACCGTGCAATCCTCGACGGCACGGCGGACGAGGTGCTCTACCAGCGAGCGCTCTGCGACCTGTCCGCGTACCTGCACCGCGCCCACGGCGAGAAGGTCGTCATCCTCATCGATGAGTACGACGAGCCCATCCATGCCGGGTTCGTCGGGGGCTACGCCCGCGAGGTCCTCGACTTCTTCCGTGCCTTCCTGACCGGCGGGATCAAGGACAATCCCCACCTCGCCAGGGCGGTCCTCACGGGCATCCTGCGGGTCGCGCGGGAGAGCATCTTCTCGGGCCTCAACAACATCGGGGTCTACTCGCTCCTGCGCACGGAGTTCTCCACCTGTTTCGGCTTCACCGAGCCAGAGGTGATCGCGCTCCTCGCGGACGGGAATGCGCTCGATCGGCTCGAGAGCGTGCGCCGGGCCTACAACGGGTACGTGTTCGGCGAGACCGTGGTTTACAACCCGTGGTCCGTGATGAGCTTCCTGGCCAGCGACGACAGGCGCACGCGCAGCTACTGGGTATCCACCAGCGCGAACGAGCTCATCCGGGATCTCCTCGTGTTTCATGCGCTGGACGTCGAGGACGACATCGCGGTGTTGCTCGAGGGGGGCGCGATCGAGCAGCGGCTCGATGAGAACGTGGCCCTGGACCAGCTGCCGGGGAGCCCGCGGGCGCTCTTTGGCCTGCTCGTGTTCTCGGGATACCTGCGCGCCGAGGCCGCCGAGGCAGGGACGACCCATGTGCCGGCGTATCGATTGTCGATCCCGAACGAGGAGGTACGCGAGGTGTATACCAGCACCTTCCGCGACTGGATGGCGGAGCGGCTGTCCGGGCAAGGCGCGAGCTCGCGTCAGCTCGTGCGAGCGCTGCTGAGCGGCGATGCGGCCACCTTCGAGGAGCAGCTCCGGGCGTTCGTCACGAACGTGCTCTCGTATCACGAGGCGCGCCGCCTCGGTCCGGAGGAGGTCTACCACGGGTTCGTCGCAGGCCTGCTCGCCACGCTCGAACCAGACTACGAGGTGCGGTCGAACCGCGAGTCCGGCGAAGGGAGGCCCGATGTGCTGGTGCGGCCCCGGCAGCCGGGAAAGCCCGGGGTCGTGCTGGAGATGAAGGTGGCGCGGGGCGGCCAGACGCTGGAGCAGGCGCTGGAAGAGGGGGTAGCGCAGATCGCCCGCAGGGATTATACGGCCGAGCTCCGGGCCTCCGGCGCGTCTCCTGTGCACGCGCTCGCGGTGGCGTTCAACGGAAAGCAGGTCGCCGTGCGCGAGGCGGCGGGGATCAGCCGATGATCCTGACAGCGATCCTGCTGCTCAGCTGCCGGAAACGATCGTCGTTCGTCCACAGCCGATCGCAGCTGTGGTGGGTGGCGCACGCGGCATGGAGAGCGTCGGGAGTCTTCAGCCCATGCGAGGCCTGAAGCTCAGTCCCTAGGTCGAAGGCATCCGCAGAGAGCGATCCTCTGGAAGGTTGATCTCGACGCATCTCAACTTGGGAACGCGGACCATGAGCTTGTGTGCGTGCATGGCCCTTCGTGGAGCATACCCCCTAATACAGATGAAACTCCGGGTGCCTCACCAGCCCGTAACACACCGCCGCCCACCCCGCCTCGCCCGGCGAGAACCGCGACTTCGGCGCTCCCTTCGCGCGGTGCCGCGCGACCGTGCCCTGGTAGAGCGCGAAGAACTTCGCCTCCCGGTCCGGCGGCGCGAGGCGCGCCGGGTAGCTCAGGAACGTCCGGTGCAGCACGTCGAACCGCGACGCGAACGCCGCCGCGTCGAGGTCCTCCGCCGGCAGATCGAAGGCGAAGATCAGCCGGCGCTCGATCGGGACCGGCGCGCTCGCCTTGAGGTCGTGCTCCAGGGCGCGGTCGCACAGCGCGATCCCGAGCCGCTCGAACGCCGCCATCATGAGCGCATTGGTCTGCGTGCCGCGCGGGAGATCCAGGCCGTGCTCGGGGAGCCCGAGCGCCGTGAGGTAGTCCTCCCAGGTGTCGAAGAGCGCCGCCTTGTCGTCCCCCCGCGCGCGCCGCTCGACCTCCGCCGGCGCGAGGCCGCCGAAGAGCCGGAGATACGTCCTCAGGTACGCCTCGGCCGGGATGAGCCGCAGATCCTGCTTCGGCGTCCGGCTCTGCGCGACCCGCCCCGTCTCCCGGAGCGGCGCCGCAGGCCGCGGCGCGACCGCCTCCGGCGGGGCGCACGCGCCCGCCACCGCGGCCATCCCGGCAAGGGCGAAGGCCCTCACCCCGCCGCGCATCACCGCGCGCCCCCGCCGCGCATCACCCGCGCGCCCCCGCCGCGCATCACCGCGCGCCCCCGCCGCCGCGCTCCAGCGCTGGCCGCACGTTGCTCGCGCGCGCGTAGGCCGGCGACCGCACGATCGCCTCGACCAAGGGCCGCATCCGGTAGCCGCGCGACACGAACCGCTCGCGCAGCGCGCGGAGCAGGGCCTCGTCCTCGTCGCGCAGCGGCCGCCCGAGGAACGACTCGGTGACGCGCGCGACCGCGCACGACGCGAACTCCGGCATGCGCGTGAGATCGGCCGCGGCGCCGGCCGGGCCGCGCTCGGCGTGATCCGGCGAGGCATACGCGCCCCGGAGCACGCCGCGCTCCTTGCTCGAGAAGTCAGGGTCGTAGAAGCGCCGGCACGACCCGCCCGTCTTGCCCTCCGCGTCCAGCTTGCACACCGGGTTCTCGATCGGAAACCGCGAGGCGGGCAGATAGGTCCACGTCGTCTCCTCGACCCGCGTGAAATACGCCGCGAGCGGCTCCAGCGTCGCATGACAGCTGGAGCAGCCCGGCCGGACCATGAGATCGGGCTCGTCCGACGGCGGGAGCTCCGCGTGCTCGGCCGCGAAGCTCTTGCACAAGAACGCGCTGTAGAGCGCCGCCGCGCGAGCGCGGCGCGAGGAATACTTCGTCAGGAACACCGGCGTCGTGACGATCCCCGCCGCGCGCGGCCCGCGATCGGCGATGTACGTCCACTCCGACGCGTCGTGCGGCGCGACGACCGGCGGCACCGCGCCCGGCAAGAACAGCGGCGCCTCGTCCTCCCGCATCCCGAAGGACCTGTGCAGCGAGCAGCACGCCGCGGGCGCGCTCGATCGATAGAACTGCGCGAGCGGACCGTTGATGAACGTGTAACGCCCGGTGAGGATCTCCCGGAAATCGCGGTCGGCCCGGAAGACGTGCTGCATGAGGTGAATCGCCTCCTGCGACCACCAGAACTTGTTCCAGCCGGAGATCGTGCGCGGCGCGGCGCCGAGCGGGCTCTCGATGCCGAGCGGGACGTGGGCGGGCAGCACGAACGCGCGAGGATCCCTGCCGGAGTTGTCGCCCGGCAGACAATGCTCGAGGCCGATGCCGCAGCCGCAATCGACGCTCATCGCGAAGGCGAGCGCGCTCCGGCACGAGATCGGCTCGCCCCGGTGCTCCCTGGCATAGCGATCCTCGGGCATCGGCGGGCGAACGCGCCCCGCCGGCAGCGGAGCCCCCGCGGGCAGCGGGGGGATGCCGCTCGCATGGATGCGTCCGACCTCGGCGGTCTGCGCCTCTTCCTTGCAGACCCGGACCTCGACCGTCGGCGTCTTGCCGTCGGGCTCGACAAGGAGCTGCGGCAGCGGGACATAGGCGCTGTCGGCGTCCTTCCACCCGACGCCGTAGCGCTGCGTCGGCGAGACCGAGAGGTAATCGCGGTAAAGCCAGAACGGGCGCACCACCGTGGTCCGCTCGTCGAGGAGCTTCTGGGAGATGGCTTTGGGCGTCCCCGTCAGGGCGTGGAAGCTCCCGCGGAGCCCGCTCTCGGCCTCGGAGAAGCACAACTCGCCGTCGATCACCGGGTTCAAGCGGCGCTGGTTGTAGCGGAAATAGACGTAGAGCGGCTTGCCGTCCGGGCCGAGCACCTCGGCCCTCCGGAGCGTCGTCTCCGGCGGCGCGAACAGCCCCACCGGGCCGAGCTCCAGCCGCAGGACATCCATGTAAATGCGCGTCAGCCGCTCGACGTACCCCGGGCCGTCGAGGTGGCGCTCGATCCAGGCGTCGAGATCGAAGCCCGGCGACTCCATCTCCGCGAGCTCCTCGCGCGTCGGGAGACGACCCTCCAGATCGAGGGAGAGCGCGCGGAAATACCGGTACTGCTCCAGCGTCGGGGCGGCCGCGGACGGCGGCGCGAACAGGGCCGCGGCCGCCGCCGCGAGGAGCGCCGCCGCGGCGAGCCCGCCGAGCCCCCTCACGCCCCCGCCTCGCCCGCCTCGCCGGCGTTCCGCGCCGGCGCCGCCTCGCCATCACGCACCGGCGCCGCCTCGCCGGGGAGCACCCCGGCCATCAGCATCCCGAGCTCCGTCCGCGAGACCGCGCCCGCGTCCCGCGTCGCCACGATCCCGCCCCGGTACATCACCGCGATCCGGTCCGACAGCGCGAGGATCTCGTCGAGCTCCGCCGACACGAGCAGCACCGCCGCCCCCGCATCGCGCGCCGCCACGATCTCGCGGTGGATGTGCTCGATCGAGCCCACGTCCACGCCGCGCGTCGGCTGGCTCGCCACGAGCAGCTCCACGGGGCGGCTCATCTCGCGGGCGAGGATCACCTTCTGCTGGTTGCCGCCCGAGAGCGCCGAGACCGGCGTCCCAGGGCCGGGCGCGCGGATGTCGAAGGTCTTGATGAGCCGCCGCGCGTTCTCCTCGCGGGCGTCGTCGCGGAGCACGCCGCGCGCGGCGAACGGGGGCTTGTGGTACGTGCAGAGCACGAGGTTGTCCGCGATCGCGTACGAGAGCACGAGCCCGTGGCGCTGGCGGTCCTCGGGCACGTGCGAGACGCCGCGCTCGATGAGGTCGCGGGGCGGCGCGCCGGTGACGTCGCGGCCCCGGAGGAGCACGCGCCCGGCGCGCGGCGGCGCGAGGCCGGTGACGGCCTCGACGAGCTCGGTCTGGCCGTTGCCCTGCACGCCGGCGATCCCGAGGATCTCGCCGGCGCGCACCGAGAAGCTCACCTCGCGGACCACGTCGGCGCCCGACCCGCGCCGGCCCGCGACGCTGAGGCGCTCGACCTCGAGCACGACCGCCCCGGGGCTCGCCGGCGCCTTGCTCACCTGGAGCGCCACCTCGCGGCCGACCATCGTCGCCGCCAGGCCGCGCTCGTCGGTCTCGGCCGGGATCGCGGCGCCCACCACCTTGCCCGCGCGCATCACCGTCACCCGGTCCGCGACCGCGAGCACCTCCCGGAGCTTGTGCGTGATGAACAGGACCGAGACCCCCCGCGCCGTCAGCCCCCGCAGCACGCGGAACAGCTCGTCCGCCTCCTGCGGCGTGAGCACGGCCGTGGGCTCGTCGAGGATCAGGATCTCCGCCTTGCGGTAGAGCGCCTTGAGGATCTCCACGCGCTGCTGCACGCCGACCGGGAGGTCCTCCACGCGGGCGTCGGGGTCGACGTCGAGCCCGTGGCGCGCCGAGAGCGCGCGGACCTCGTCGCTCGCGCGCCGGCGATCGAGCAGGCCGCCGCGCACGATCTCGGCGCCGAGCACGACGTTCTCGGCGACCGTGAACACCGGGATGAGCATGAAGTGCTGGTGCACCATGCCGATCCCGAGCGCGATCGCGTCGCTCGGCGACCGCAGCGAGACGGGGCGCCCGCTGCGGCGGAGCTCGCCCTCGTCCGGGCGCAACAGCCCGTAAAGGATGTTCATCAGGGTCGATTTGCCGGCCCCGTTCTCCCCGAGCAGGGCGTGGATCTCGCCCTCGCGGAGGTCGAGATCGACCCCGTCGTTCGCGAGGACGCCGGAGAACCGCTTGGTGATCCCCCGGGCCTCCAGGACGGCCGTCACCGCCGGCCCTCCGGGTCGTAGGGCTGGCCGTCGGCGGCCGGCGGCGTGGTCTTGCCGATGACGCCGGTGAGGATGAGCAGCGTCAGGAGGTACGGCACGAGGCCGACGACCGACGATTGCTGCAGGAACGACCACGACGGCGGGATCTGGTCGCGGAAGAGCTGGAGGTTGATCTGGAACGCCTGCGCCGCGCCGAAGACGAGCGCCGCGGCCCACGCGCCGAAGGGCGTCCAGTCGCCGAAGATCATCGCCGCGAGGGCGATGAAGCCGCGCCCGTTCGTCATCATCGGCTCGAAGGACGGCACCGACTCCAGGGTGAAGTACGCCCCGCCGAGCCCCGCGATCGCGCCGCCGATCACGACGTTCACGGTGCGCACGCGGGCCACGTCGATCCCGACCGTGGCGGCGGCGCGCGGGTGCTCGCCCACGGCGCGCGCGCGCAGGCCCCACCGCGTGCGGAACAGCACGAGGTGCGTCACCCCGACCAGCGCGACGGCGGCGACGGCGATCGGCTGCTGCTCGAACACGGGGCCCACGATCGGGGCGTCCGCGAGGAGCGGGACGTGCAGGCGCGGCAGGACGCCGGGGGCGTGCGGCACCTGGCCGCCGAACGAGCTCCCGGGCCCGAAGAAGAGCTGTCGGTTGAAGAAGCCGGTGAGCCCCACGGCCAGCAAGTTGATCACCGTCCCCGCGAGGATCTGGTCCACGGAGAAGGTCACCGCAAGCACGGCGAGCAAGAGGCCGAGGAGCGCGCCGGTCGCGATCGCGATCGCGACGCCGAGCAGCAGGCTCGGCAGCGGGGGGACGCCGAGGACCGCGCTCGCGTAGATCGACCCGAACCAGCCCGAGAACGCGGCCGCGAGCATCATCCCCTCGATGCCGAGGTTCACGACCCCGGAGCGCTCGCAGAACACGCCGGAGAGCGCCCCCAGCGTGAGCGGCGTGGCCACGGCCAGGGTCGTGGCCGCCATGCTGGCCACGATCGTCAGCGGCGGCACCTGCGAGGCGCCGACGAGCGCCACGACGCCGACCAGCACCGTCACGACCACCGCGATGAAGGCGTAGCGTCGATGGCCCATCGCCGCCCCCTAGCCGCCCCACCCGCGCGTGAGCACGAGCCGCTCGCGCTCGCCGCGGACGCGGTAGATGCGGCGGACCAGGGTGTCCGCCGCGACGAACAGCAGGATCAGCGCCTGGATGACGGAGATCACGTCGATGGGGATCTGCGTGAGGTACTGCATCCGGGTCGCGCCGCTGCGCATCGCGCTGAACAAGAGGGCCGCGAGCACCGTGCCGCCGGGGTGCGCCTTGCCGAGGAGGGCGATGGCGATCGCGTCGAAGCCGTAGCCCTGCGAGAACCCGAGCTCGTGCCGGTGGTGGAGCGCGCTCACCTCGATGGCGCCGGCCACGCCGGCGAGGGCGCCCGAGAGCGCCATGGTCACGATCACGGTGCGGCCCACGCGCACGCCGGCGTAGCGCGCGGCGTCGGGGCTCTGCCCCGCGGTGCGGATCTCGAAGCCGAACGCCGTCCGCCGCAGCACCCAGCCCACGAGCGCCGCCGCGAGCAGGGCGAGCGGGAAGCCCCAGTGCAGCCGGTAGCCCTCCACGAGCTCGGGGACGCGCGCGCTCTCGTCGATGAGGGGCGTGCGGGACAGCACGTTGGACGCCGCGGGATCCTTCATGGGGCCGTTCAAGAGGAAGCTCACCGCGTTGAGGGCCACGTAGTTGAGCATGATCGTGCTGATCACCTCGTGCCCGCCGGCGCGCGCCTTGATCCACCCGGGCACCGCGGCCCACAGCCCGCCGGCCAGCGCGCCGAGGAGCAGCGTCAGGGGCACGTGCAGCGCCGCGGGCAGGCCGCCGCCCACGAGCCGCGGCAGCCAGTGGCCGGCCCAGGCCGCGGACAGCGCGCCGAGCGCGAGCTGCCCCTCGGCCCCGATGTTGAACAGCCCCCCCTTGAAGGCCAGCGACACCGACAGGCCGGCCAGGATGTACGGCGTCGCCCACACGAGCGTCTCGCTCACCGCCCGCGGCGAGCCGAAGGCGCCCTCGAACAAGCCCGCGTACGCCTCGAGCGGGTTGCCCCCGGCCAGGGCGATGAGCACGCCGCCCAGGACCATCGCGGTGAACACCGAGAGGGCCGGCAGGAGCAGCGGCTCGAGGAGCCGGATCAGCGTCTGTCGCATCCGCGGGAGCCCGGCGGCTACTTGGCGTCCTTGGCGGGCGGCACCGTCGTCTTGAGCGTCCCGTCGAGGAGCCCTTTCCGGAGCTCCTCCATCTTCGCCTTCACCTCGGCCGGGACCTTGCCGTCGAGATCGTGATACGGCGCATACCCCGATTTGCCCTGGAAGTTCCCGGACGGCAGCTTGCCTTCCTTGGCCATCTTGATGAGGTCGAAGGCGCCCTCGGTGATAAGCTTGACGGCGCTGGAGAGCAGGACCTTCTGCGCCTCGGGCACCGTGTAGTACTGGTCGGTGTCGACGCCGATGGCGTAGACGCCCTTCGTGGCCGCGCCGAGCAGCGCGCCGTTGCCCGTCTTGCCGCCGCCGCCGAAGACGATGTCGACGCCCTTGTCGATCATCGAGACGGCGGTCGTCTTCCCCCACTCGGGATCGGTGAACGTCTTATCGAAGCCAACGTCGTTGTGGTAAACGACGCTGAGCTCGATGTCCGGCTTGACGTGGCGCGCCCCGGCGCGGAAGCCCTCGCCGAAGCGGTAGACGGGCGGGACGGCGTCGGTGGCGAGCACCGCGCCGATCTTGCCGGTCTTGGTCATCATCGCGGCCAGCGCGCCGACGAGGAAGCCGCCGTGGTCCTCGGGGAAGACGAGCCCCACCACGTTCGGCTTCGTCGCGGCCTGGAACTGGTCGATGCCGATGAACTTGACGCCCTTGAACCGATCGGCCGCGGCGTGCGTCGCCTCGGTGAGCCCGAAGCCCGACGTGACGACCACGTCGTACTGCTCCTCGGCGAAGGTCGCGATGTTCTTGGGGTAATCCTTGGGATCCGTCGTCTCGATGTACTGCGTCGTGGCGCCGAGCTCCTTCTGCGCCCGCTGGATCGCCTCCCAGGCCGACTGGTTGAACGACTTGTCGTCGATCTTGCCCATGTCGGTCACGAGGCCCACGCAGAACACCTCGGGGCTCGCGCAATCCGCCTTCTTGTTGCGGGTGCACGCCGGGAGCGCGCTGGCGAGGGCCAGCAGGACCGCGATCGCGAGGCGCCGCTTCTTCAACATGCCGGATCTCCTTGGAAGGCCCGCATTGGACACCGGGCAGCGCACCAAGGCAACCCAAGGATCGCATCCGCGCACCTTTGCTCACATCGGGCTGCCGGGCTGAGCGCTCGCGCGGCGAAGGTGTCGCGATCGCGGAGCAACTTTTTTTTCTGAGGCGTTGTCACAGCCGATCGGCAGCGCCCGACGAGCGACGGGGCGCGCCGGCGCAGCCTGCCCGAGGAGGTCCTTTCCATGAATGGTCCCGCCGTTCGACTCACGCTTATTTGTGCTCTCGCCGCGTCCGCCCTGGTTTCTTCGGGGGACGCGTCGGCCTGCGGTGGTGTGGAGATCCTGCCCGCGATCGATCACCGCGTGATGGGGGTCGCCCAGGCCGAGCAGGCCCTGCGCGACGGCCGGATCACCGCGGCCGCGGGGAGCGTGATCCGCATGTTCCCCGAGATCCGGCGGATCTCTCACGACAAGGATCCGCTGCTCAACCGGGCTTTCCGCGTCCTCGCGGTGGCAACCGCGCGCGCCGACGGCGCGCTCGACGTCCGGCCGGAGGTGCCGCGCGAGCTGCTCGAGACGTGGGGCGGGGCGTCGGCCGAGGAGCGCAAGGCGAACCTCGCCTGGTCGATCCGCGCGCTGCGCCGGCTGAACGAGCACCGCAAGGGCGATCCCGCGCTGCAGACCGACCTCGGCGAGGCGCTCGCCCGGTCGCCGGAGCACCGCGGCGAGGCGCTGCAGCTGCTCGGCGGCCTGGCGGAGAAGGACCTCCTGGCGAGCCCCGAGGCGTACGCGGCGCTGGCGCGGCTGCGCGCGCTGTCGGGGGACGCCGCGGGGCACGACGCCGCGGCGAGCCGCTGCGAGGCGATGGCGAAGGACGCGGCCCTGTGTAGGACGACCCGCGCGGTCGGCCCGCAGAGCTGACGCCGATGCGCGCCCGTCCGCTGCTCGCCGCGCTCGTCGCGCTCGCCTCGGGCGCCGCCGCGTGCGCCTCCGAGGACGCGCGGGGGCCCGAGCCCGCCGCGCCGCTCTCCGCGGGCGGCGGCGCCGCGGAGGCCGCCGCCTCCACACAGGCCGCCGCCTCCGCCCCGACCGCCTCCACACAGGCCGCCGCCTCTGCGGCGCCGGCCGGCGATCCGGCGCGCGGGCAGCGGCTCGTCGCCGAATTTCAGTGCAACCGCTGCCACGACGGGACCGGGCAGGCGCCCGCGCCGCGCGACGCGCACTGCGTCCAGTGCCACCAGGACATCGCGGCGGGGCGGTTCCAGGCGCCTGCAGCGGCGATGAAGCGGTGGAACGAGAACCTTGTGCAGCTGCGCGACGTCCCGTCGCTCGCCGCCGCCGGCGACCGGCTCCGGCGCGACTGGATCCGCGGGTTTTTGCTCGCGCCGCACGACCTGCGCCCGCGCCTGCACGCGACCATGCCGCGGCTCGCGATCGGGCCCGAGCAGGCGAGCGACATCGCGGCCTACCTCACGCGCGATCGCCGCGAGCGGCCGCGCGAGGCGCTCGGGAGCGCGAGCGCGGCCCGGGGGCGCGAGCTCTACGAGGCCAAGGGGTGCGGCACCTGCCACGCCTTCACCGGGGCGGCCGGGCTGACGGCGGTCGCGCCGGTGAGGGCGATGGAGAAGGAGACGCGCGCCGCGGTCGCCCTGGCGCCGGATCTGCGGCACGCGCGCGACCGGATGGAGCCCGCGGACCTCGCCGCGTGGGTGCTCGATCCCGGGGCGATCAAGCCGGGCACGCCGATGCCCCAGGTGCCGATGTCGCCCGCCGAGGCGCGCGACATCGCGGCCTTCGTCGCGACCGCGCCGCTCTCGCCGCCGGCGCCGGCGAGCGCGCCCGAGCGGCTGCCGCTGCTCTCGCGCCGGGTGACCTACGCCGAGGTGGATCGCAGGGTGTTTCGCGTCACGTGCAGGCACTGCCACTCCGAGCCCGATTACGCGCTCGGCGACGGCGGGCCCGGGAACACGGGCGGCTTCGGGTTCGAGCCGCGCGGGCTGAACCTCGCGACGTACGAGGGGATCGCGGCGGGCTACGTCGACGATCGGGGCGAGCGGCGGAGCGTCTTCGCCCGCGGTCCGGACGGCGCGCCGCGCCTCGTCGCCGCGCTCGCGGCGCGGCAAGCGGAGGAGGGGGGCCGCGCGGATCCGGCGGTGCGCGGGATGCCGCTCGGGCTGCCCGCGCTCGGCCCGGAGGAGATCCAGCTCGTCGAGAGCTGGATCGCGCAGGGACGGCCGCAATAGCGCGACGAGGCGCGGCGCGGCGGGCGGCCCGGGCCGCGCCATCGCGAGGACCGCCTCGGTGTCGTCGTGGTGCCCACCTTGCTTCCCAGGCGACACCGAGGAGCTGGCCGATGTCTCGGTGGTCTCAACGTGCTCAGCACGCGGGCTCGCCTCCGAGCGGCGGGGGTGACGTGTATCCGATGCGGATGTCCATCGGCAGGCGCCTCTCCCTGCTCGTGCTGAGCGAGCTGCTCCTGGCCGCCATGGGCATCGTCGTATCCATCGTCGCGTTCAGGCGGCTGTCGGCCGAGACCGCCTACCTGCGTCACTACATCTTCGAGCCGTTCGTCGTCATCAACTCTGGCATCGAGTCGTCGAACGCGCTGTACGCCCTGCTCGCTCGGCCCTCGGCGAACGTCTCGGAGCACGCCCGGAGGCCGATCATGGAGCTCCGGTTCTTCATCGATCGGTACCAGCGCGACTGGCTGACGGCGACGTCGACCCAGCCGGACGCCGTCCACCTCCGCGCCGCGCTCGAGCGCGCCGGGAAGCTCAAGCTGCTGGAGGAGGAGCGCGACGCGGCGAACATCGTCGCCTCCGTCGTGGCGAGCCTCGAGCGCACGACCGGGGTCGTCGGCCCGGCGCCTGCCGTGCCATCCGTGCACCGCACCGACGTGCAGGACCTCAGCGCCGCGCTCGTCCGGCTGAACAAGATCAACCTGCGCTACATGGAAGTCGCTTACGTCGCCTACGAGCACAACCGGCAGAGCATCTTCCTCGTCTTCCTGGCCGTCGGCCTCGGGGGGATCACGGCGGCATCGCTCTTCGCCCTCGCCGTGCGCCGCGCGATCGTGCCGCGCATCCGCAGGATGGTGGCCGCCGTCCAGCGCTTTCGCGAGCTCGGCGTCTACGAGCCGCTCGGGAGCCTGGGCGACGACGAGCTCGCCGTGCTCGCCCACACGCTGAACACGAGCTTCAAGACCATCGCCGAGCGCGACAAGGAGCGCGACCGGTTCCTCGCCGTCGCCGCGCACGAGCTGAAGACGCCGCTCACCAGCATGAAGGGGTTCGCGCAGGTCGCGCTCGCCCACCGGAACGACGCGGCCGTCCGCGAGCGCGCCCTCGCGATCATCGATCGCCAGGCGACGCGCCTCGCCCGCCTCGTCCAGGATCTCCTGTGGTCGGCGCGCATGTCCGGAGGCGAGCTCCCCTTCAAGCCCCGAGCGATCGACGTCGAGGACCTCGCGCGCCGCGTGATCGGAGAGTTCGAGCTCGTGGCCAAGGATCACGTCATTCGCCTGGTGCCCCGCGGGGACGCGCACCTCCTCGGCGATCCCGAGCTCCTCGAGGAGGCCCTCTGGAGCCTGCTCGTCCAGGCCGTGGCGGTCGCGGTGGAGCACGATCCGGTGCTGATCACGATCGACGCCGCCTCCGCCTCGCGCGTGCTCATCACGATCGAGGTCCGGGGCGGGAAGGATCTCCCGGAGGACCTCGAGACGCTGCTGGAGCCCTTCGCCGTCGTCGCGTTCGAGGGGCGGCGCGACGAGCCGCGCAGCACGGGCATCGGCCTCCACCTCGTCCAGGGGATCGCCCGGCTCCACGGCGCGAGCTTCCGGGTCGAGCGGAGGCCCGGCGATCTCATGGTCTTCTCACTGGAACTCCGACGCTAGCGAGCCGAGGGAACATGCTGCGAAACCGCGTGCTGGTCATCGACGACGACCCCGATTTCCGGGAGCTCGTCGCCCTCAGCCTCGGCGCGTGGGGGCTCCACTGCCTCCAGGTCGCCGACTGTGCTCAGGCGCTCCCGCTGCTCGAGCGCGAGCGCGACCGGCTGCGGGCGGTGCTGTGCGACTACTTCATGCCCGGGCTCCCTCCTTGCCAGTGCGCAAAGGCGATCCGCGAACGGATCGACCCCGTGGTGCGCGTGGTGCTCGTGAGCGCGGCGGTGGACGTCGCGGAGCTCGCCGCGAAGCTCGGGCTCGCGCGGTTCCTCGCCAAGCCGTTCGATCTCGACGAGCTCCACGACGCGGTGCTCGGCCCGCGCGCGCCCTCGGCGTGAGCGGCAGCGCCGGGCCGCGCAGGAGCGCGCTCGGCGGCGGCGCGCTCCGTGGTAGGCTCCCGGCCCGCGCCCGCGCAGGGGCGGATCTCACGGGGCGCGATTTGTGGAGGCCGGCGTCATGACAGGGCAGCTTCTGGAAGAGGGCTTTACCAGCCTGGGAATCGACCCGCGGCTCACGTGGCGCAACCCGCCCTCGCGCTGGGCGGTGGAGCCGGAGCGGCGCGTGCTCGTGGTCGAGCCCGGCGCGAAGACGGACTACTGGCAGCGGACGCACTACGGCTTCCGCACCGACAACGGGCCTTTCCTCTTCACGCGCGCCGGCGGCGACTTCGTGATGACCTGCCATGTGCGGTTTCGGCCGGCGCACCAGTACGATCAGGCGGGGCTCATGGTGCGGATCGCCGAGTCGTGCTGGCTGAAGACGTCGGTCGAGTTCGAGCCCGACGGCCCGAGCCGCCTCGGCGCCGTGGTGACGAACGCGGGCTACAGCGACTGGTCGACCCAGCCGTTCCCCTCGGATCGCCGCGAGGTCTGGCTGCGCGTGCGGCGGGAAGGGCCGGATTACCTCGTCGAGAGCTCGGACGACGGCGAGGCCTGGACGCAGCTCCGCATGGCCCACCTGCACGAGGACGACGGCGCGCGCGAGGTCGAGTGCGGCCTCTACGCCTGCAGCCCGGTGGGCGAGGGCTTCGTCGCGGAGTTCGACCTGCTCCGGATCGCGCCGGGGCGCGCGACGTGAGCCCCCGCGGCGCGGGCGCCCCCGCCCTCATCGCCCGGCGCTGAACCGCCGCGCGTCCCGCTCGCCGATGCGCTCCATGTCCTGGAGCCAGGTCGCGCGTTGCCCGGGGGTCCGGGTGTTCTGATTGAACAAGGTGGTCTCGCGGACGGGCCCGAAGCCCACGAAGCGCAGCGTCGCGTTGACGAACGAGGCATGGAGGGAGCGCCGGTGCCAGAAGCGGTACCACCAGCTCGGGCTATCCATCGTGGTCACGACGCGCGCGCTGCGACCGGCGAGCAGCCCCTCGGGCAGCGGGCTGCGCTTTCGGTAGGCGAACGACCAGCCGGGCAAGAAGGTGCGATCGATGAAGCCCTTGACGAGCGCAGGCGGCCCCGCCCACCACGTGGGAAAGAACCAGGCCACGTGGCTCGAGCGCTCGATGGCGGTCCGGGCCTGGAGGAGATCGGGCTCGAGCTCTTGTCGACCGCTGAAGCCGGCGCGCAAGTGCGGATCGAAGGCGAGCGAGCGCAGGGCCAGGTGCTCGACGCTGGCTCCGCCCCTCTGGAGACCGCTGGCGTAGGCCTGGGCGAGCGCGTCGTTCAAGCTGTCGGGAGCTGGGTGACCGTGGATGACGAGGTGCATGCGTCGATCTTGGTCATGCAGCAGCCGCTGGGTAGACGAACCCGTGCAGGCGTGCCATGCGTGGATGCATGGCACGGTCTCCCGCTTCCGCGCCCGTTGGCAGGCCGCCCGCCGACGTGGATTGGGCCGATCTGCGCGTCTTCCTGGAGGTGGCGCGCGCAGGCAGCTTCTCGGCCGCCGCCCGCAAGCTCGGGATCGAGCAATCGACGGTGAGCCGGCGCATGGCGACCTTCGAGCGGACGCTCCGGGTGGCCGTGTTCGATCGGCACCCGGGGGGCTCCATGCTCACCCCGCTCGGCGAGCAGCTCCGCCGCCACGTCGAGTCGATGGAGGCCGGCGCCGACCAGCTCGTGCGCGAGGCCAACGGTCACGAGAGAGAGGTCGAGGGCCTGGTTCGCCTGGCGCTCACCGAGTCGATCGCCGTGCACGGCGTCATTCCGCGCGTGCTCCCGGTGCTCGCCGAGAGGCACCCGCGCGTGTCGCTCCACCTGCTGACCAGCTACGAGGCGGCGGATCTGGGCCATCGTGAGGCCGAGATCGCCGTGCGCTTCTTCCGGCCGAGGAGCGGCGATCTCGTGGCCGCGCGCGTCGTCACCTTGCCCACGGTGCCTATCGCCCACCGCAAGCACGCGAAGAAGGGCCGCGACGAGCTCGACTGGATCGGCGTCGATCTGGGCCGCATCCCCACGGTCGAGGAGGACTACCAGAAGCGGCACGTGCGGAGGGCCCCCAAGCTCGTCGTGAGCAGCTACATCGCTCAGCTCGAGGCCGTGCGAGCGGGCCTCGGCGCCGCCGTCTTGCCGCGCAGCGTGCTCGACCTGGACGACGGCCTGGTGGAGCTCGATCTCGGTCTCCCCGCAGGTCCCGTGCTCGAGCTCTGGCTCGTCACGCCGCGCAGCCTGCGCCACGTGCCGCGCATCGCCGCCGTGTGGGACGCGCTCGAAGAGCAGCTCCAGTTCCTGAACGGCGCGCGACGCGCGCGGGCGCGCCCGCGGTGAGCCGGCGTGAGCCCCGCGGCGCGGGCGGCGCCGGCGTCGTCGACCGGCGCCGACGGCTCAGCCGGCCGGGCAGCGCAGCGAGTCGTCCGCGGGCGCGGGGACGGCGGCGTCCGGCGCGTCCGGCGCGGGGAACGGGTGGCGGAAGGTGAACGCGCGGGGCGTCGGGCCGTGCCGGCGCAGGTGTTCGAGCCGCTCCTCGGCCTCGGCGACGGTCGGGACGTGCCCGGCCGGGATCCACCACAGCACCGCGATCGCCTCCTTCATCGGGACGAACCATTCCCGGCGACGGCGCATCACGGCGGCGTGCTCCGGGTTGCGGAAGACGAAGTCGGACAGGGCCTCCGCCGACGCCCACACCGACATGTTCACGAGGATCCGGTCGTCGCCGAACGCCCGCACCGCGGTGGCGTCGCCGCCGTAGCCCTGCAGCCGCCACACGAACCCTGGCGCGGCGTCGGCCAGCGCGTTGACCGGGGCGAGCGCCGACACGAAGTCGGCCAGCCGCGCCGAGTCGAGCGGCTCGAGCGGCAAGGCGATGTTGACCTGAGCGAGGTGGTAGGAAGGCATCCGGGGAGGATACCTCGCGGAGCCTACGGCTGCCGGAGCCGCCGTGAGGACAGGAGCGCGAGGCCCCCGGTGCGCTCCGCGATGCGCTGGAGCGACGCGAGCAGCGCGGCGGCCTGCTCCTCGCCGAGCAGCGCCCGGAGGCGCCGGTTCACCGCGGCCCGCGCGGCGCGCCCCGCCTCGACCGCGGCCCACCCGCGGTCGGTGAGCTCGACGAGCCGGTTGCGCTGATCGTCCTCGGCGACGCGCCGGCGCACGTAGCCGAGCTCCTCCAGCTCCGCCACCGCCTTGGACGCCCCCTGCGCCGTGATGCCGAGCCGCTCTGCGAGCTCCCTCACCTTCACCGGGCCCGGGATGAGGTGCTGGAACACGTACCCGTGGCTCGGGCGGAGATCGCCGTGGCCGGCCTTCTCCACGCGGCGCATCACCTCGTCGCTGGTCGCGGCGGCGATGGCGGCGAAGAGCAGCACGAGGTCCTCGTCCGGCGGCGCAGGCTTCACGGCGGGAGCCTGTACCCCGCAACCAAGGTTGCGCAACTGGAGTTGACGATCTCGAGCGGCGGCCCTATTCATCAACCACGGTTGCGCAACCGACGTTGCGCATCTCCGGGGTCGGCGTTCGGGATCGAGGGCCGGGCGGGATCGTCCGCGCGCGTCCCGTCCGTGCGGCCCCGAGAAAGGGACGAAGGGACGAGCGATGCACCTCGCGATCCAAGGCTCCTGCGACCCCGCGTTCGCGCCCGTGCGCGCGGCGTTCGCCTCGAACTTCGAGCGGTTCCCCGAGCTCGGGGCCGCCGTGAGCGTCGCCGTGCGCGGCCGCGTGGTGGTCGACCTCTGGGCCGGCTTCCGGGACGCGGCGAGGACCGCGCCGTGGGGCGGCGACACGATCGTGAACGTCTTCTCGGCGACGAAGGGCGCGGTCGCGCTGTGCGCCCACGCGCTCGCGCAGCGGCGCGCGCTCGACGTGGACGCGCCGGTCGCCGCCGCCTGGCCGGAGTTCGCCGCGGCCGGCAAGGCGCGCGTCCTCGTGGGCCAGCTGCTCGACCACAGCGCCGGCCTGCCCGCGCTCCGCGCCGAGCCCGCGGAGGGCGCGCTCTACGACTGGCGGGCGATGACCGCGGCCCTCGCCGCGGAGGCGCCGTTCTGGGAGCCGGGCGCCCGGCACGGCTACCACGCCGTCACCTTCGGCTTCCTCGTGGGCGAGGTGATCCGGCGCGCCAGCGGCCGGCGGGTGGGCGCGTTCCTCCGGGAGGCGGTCGCGGGGCCGCTCGACCTCGACTTCCACATCGGCACCGGCGCCGAGCACGACGGGCGGATCGCCGAGGTGCCGCCGACGATCGCGGGCCCTTCGGGCGTTGGTGGCGCGTTCGCCGCGAGCTTCCGCGACCCGGCGTCGCTCACCTCGATGGCCTTCACCCGGCCGCGGGACCTCGTGTCGCCGGGCCTGGTCAACACCGCGCGCGCCCGGCGCGCGGAGATCCCGGCGCTGAACGGCCACGCGAACGCGCGCGCCCTCGCGCGGATGTACGGCGCGCTCGCGAACGGCGGGGCGCTCGCGGGCACCGCGCGCGTGCTCTCGCCGGAGGCCGTCGAGGCCGCGCTCGCGGAGCGGTCGCGCGGCCCGGACGCCGTGCTCCTCGCGGAGAGCCGGTTCTCGCTCGGCTTCATGCTCCCGAGCGCGCTGCGCCCCTTCGGCCGCGGCCCGCGGGCGTTCGGCCACCCTGGCGCGGGCGGCGCGCTCGGCTTCGCGGATCCCGACGCGGGGCTCGGCTTCGGCTACACCCCGAACCAGACCATCGCGAGCGGCGAGGGCGGCGACCCGCGGTGGCCGGCGCTGATCGACGCGGCGTACGCCTGCCTCTGAGCCCCGCCGCGCCCCCCGGCGATGAGGCAGCCTCGGGGTCGAGGGCACGTCGATGGGCGGCGCCTCGGCGATGAATGGCCCGTGGACCGGAGGCATCCATGAGGCCATGCGCATGAGAGCCACAACGCTTGTCGCGGTATCGTTCGTCGCGCTCCTCGGCTGCTCCGACGCGGGGGGCGGCGACCCCGGCGGAGGTGGAGCTGCTCCTTTAGCAACGACGGGCACGGAGGGCAGCGGCGGCAGCCAGGGCGGCTCCGGGGGCGAGGGCGGAGGAACTGGAGGCGGCCTCGGCGGCAACGGAGGGCTCGGCGGCGACGGCGGCACTGGCGGCACCGGCGGCACCGGCGGCGACGGCGGCACTGGCGGCACCGGCGGCACAGGCGGCGACGGCGGCTCGGGCGGCGAGAGTTCTACCGTCACCTCCGGCACCGGCGGCGAAGGCGGCGGCGTCGGGGGCTCCGGCGGCGAAGGCGGCGGCGTCGGGGGCTCCGGCGGCACCGGCGGCGCCGCCGCCTCCTTCGGGCCGTGCGGCACATCAGGCCTCGCGCTCGGCGATCCGGAGGCCTTTCTCGATCTCGGTCACGAGCGCCGCCTGGCCCGGCTCTTCGTCTCCGGAGGCCGCGTCCTGAGCTGGGATTACGAGCGCTGGATCCTCTGGGATACGGACACCGGCGCCGCGATCGCCGACGGCCACGCGCCGGGCGGCATCGACCCCGGCGACCCGCTGGCTGGAGAACCGGAGTCCGAGCTGCCGGGCGGCGTGGCCCTCCGCGGAGACGTCGTGCTGGTCCAGACGAACCCACAGCACGCTTTCGAGCTGCGCAGCGCGGTCGACGGCTCCCTCCTGGCCTCCGTGACCGCGCAGTACGACGACGCGGGGCTCGCGACCGACGGAAGCTACGCCTGGACGCGCGACCTGTCCGCCAGGACGGTCACCCTGTGGAGCACCGCGGGGGTCGAGCGCTGGTCCGCGGCGGTGAGCCACTACGGCGACGTCCACGCGGCGCCGGACGCGCTGCGCATCGGACCGGGGCTCGCCCCCCTGCAAAACAGCATCGCGGTGCTCCCCGCCGACGGCTCGCCTCCCACGGTCACCCCCGAATTCGCAGGCACGTTCCACGCCTGGTTTCAGGACGGAGAGCGCTTCCTCACCACCGCCGGCACCACCGTGCGCGTGTATTCGAAGGCGGCGACCCAGGAGAGCATCGTCAATATGTCGTCGATCAAGCACCTCGCGGGGACGCGCGATTATTTCTGGTCGCTCGCGGACAGCAGACCGGACGACCCGCTCGTGATCTATCGCGTCGGAGGCGGAGCCGTCCCCGCCGCCGAGTACCCTGAAAGAGCCGACTATCGCTACACGTTCGTGCCGACCGAGCGCGCGCTCGCCTTGCTTCGCCAGGGAGAGCCGAGGCTCGACATCATCGATCTCGACGGCGCCGAGGTGACCCTGAGCGAACACCCGCTGCCGCTGGCCAACAACCGCAGCGTCACCATCGACCAGGACCTGCGCTGGGCGGTCTCGAATGGGCTCGGCGCGATCGCGCACAGGGGCACCCTCACCGATCCGGAGGGCTCGGGGCTGCTCGGCTGCGGCGCGCTCAACGCCATCACGGGCTCTCCCTCCGGGCACGTGGCCCTCGCGACGGCGTCGGGGAAGGCGTTGATCTACGATACGGCCGGGCTCGACGCCGGGCCCTCGGCGATCGTTCCGTTCCACAGCTCGAAGGTGCTGCTCTCGTCGGACGGCAGCCTGCTCGCGGCGCGCGCTGCCATCGATTCGTATACGGAGGACCGATCGCTCCGGCTCTTCTCGCTGCCGGACGGCTCGGAGCTCGCCTCGCTCTCGCGCGACACGATGGTTCAAGATTTCTCGATGTCCTTCGACGGCAGCACGGTCGGTCGCACCTACCTCATCGACGGCCGCATGACGGAGCGCGTCGTGAGCGGCTGGTCGGGCGGCGCGCCGCTCTTCCAGGACACCGGGATCCTTCGGCCGGCGCCGCTGGTCTCCCCCGACGGTCACCGCTTCGCCGTCACCGACACGGCCCCCACGGAGGGCTGCGGGTTCACGCAGTTCTACGAGGACGGCGCCCTCGTCAACGCGGTGCCCGGCTGCGCGATCGGCTGGATCGACGACACCCGCGTGCTCGTCCAGACCTACGTTTTCAACAGCAACCGCATCCGCTGGGAGTACAAGGCCTCGACGATCTACGACGAGCTCGGCAATCCCGTCGCCGCGCCGCCGCTGCCGATGATCCCCATCCGCACCGACATCAACTTTTCGCCCTGGTACGACGACTACGGGATCCAGCCGGTCTCGGCGGCGTTGTTCTACTCGCGCGGCGACGGCGTCCTCTACGACATCGACACAGGGGCGGCGCTCGCGAACTTTCCGGACTGGCGGAGCGCCGCCGCCGGCGCCTTCATGGTCTATCCGTGCGGCCACGGCGTGTGCGCGGAGACCTACTGAGCGGGCCGCGACGGCGGCGCGTGGATTCGATGGCAAGATCCGGAGCGCAGCCCGCCCCGGCGGTCGCTAGCTTCCCTCGTGACGCGGTCACGCGCGGCGCGATCCAGAGAGAGCGCCTGTAAGCGGACCGCCTCGCAGAAGGAGCAAGTCCATGACCAAGCGACTCGAGGGCAAGGTTGGCATCGTGACGGGCGCAAGCTCGGGGATCGGGCGGGCGACCGCCGTGGCGTTCGCGCGGGAGGGCGCGAAGGTCGTCGTCGCCGGCCGCCGCCCCGCCGAGCTCGAGGCGACGGTGCAGGCCGCCGCCAGGGCAGGCGGGCAGGCGGTCGCGCGCGCCGCGGACGTCACCAAGGAGGATGACGTCCGGGCGCTCGTCGGCTTCACCCTGGAGAGGTTCGGTCGCCTCGACATCGGGTTCAACGCCGCGGGAGGGACCTTCCCCGGCGCGCCGACCCACCAGCTCGACGTCGGCGACTTCCGCGCCTGGCTGGAGAGCTACCTGGTGAGCGCGTTCCTGTCGACCAAGCACGAGGTCGCCGCGATGCTGCAGTCGGGCGGAGGCAGCGTGATCAACGTGGGCACCTTCGTCGGCCGCACGAAGGCGCTCCCCGGCACGGCGGGGTACGCCGCGGCGAAGACCGGCCTCATCGGCCTCACGCGGACGGTCGCCGCCGAGTACGCGACGCAGGGCATCCGCGCCAACGTGCTCATCTCGGGCGGCGCCGACACACCCATGTTCCGGCTCTGGAACGACACCGACGAGAAGCGCGCCTTCGCGGCCCAGCTCCATGCCATGAAGCGCGTCGCGTCCCCCGACGAGATCGCCAGCGCGGCCGTGTTCCTGGCGAGCGCGGACGCGTCGTTCGTCACCGGGACCGCGCTGGACGTCGAAGGGGGCGTGTCGCTCGGGTAGCTCTCCTGCTCCCCTTCTGCTCACGAGGACGCCTGGCCCCCTCCGCGCAGCGTTCGTGATACAACGCCAGCGAGAGGACCGAAGGCCATGAGCGCGCTCTACGATCGCATCGGCACGTGCTATTCCGCCACGCGGCGGACGGATCCCCGTATCGAGGCGCTGATCAACGGCGCCCTCGGCGATGCCCGCTCGGTGGTCAACGTCGGCGCGGGCACGGGCGCGTACGAGCCGACCGATCGAGAGGTGCTCGCCGTCGAGCCCTCGGCGACCATGATCGCGCAGCGGCGGCCCGGCTCTGCGCCAGCCGTCCAGGCCAGGGCCGAGAGCCTGCCCCTGCCCGACCAGAGCTTCGACGCCGCCTTGGCCGTCAACACGCTCCACCACTGGACCGACCTGCGGGCAGGCCTGCGCGAGCTCCGCAGGGTCGCGCGCAAGCGAATCGTCATCTTCATGCGCGACCCGAGGAGCGGTCGACCTTTCTGGCTGACCGAGGAGCATCTCCCCTCGCTCGACCCGTCACGCAAATACTCCGCCGTCGCCGACGCGATTCGAGAAGAGCTCCCGTCCGTCAAGGCGCTGCCTTTCGCGCTGCCTCGCGATTGCGCCGACGGTTTGTTCGTCGCGTACTGGGGGCGGCCCGAGATGTACCTGGACGGCGAGGTCCGGCGGAACATCTCGAATTTCGCCCTCGCGGACGAGAATACCGTGGAAGAAGGGCTCGCGCGCTTGAGGGCGGACCTCGCGTCCGGGGAATGGGATCGCAGGCATGGAGAGCTGCGGCGGCTGGAGTCGCTCGACCTGGGTCATCGGGTGCTGGTCGCCGAGCTGGCGTGACGCACCACCTGGGCGGACCGCGCGCCGCTCACCTCGACTCCGGCGAACGCCCGCCCTCCGTCCACCTTCGCGCCATCCACGAGAGCAGCAGCACGCCCGCGGCGTCGGCCGCGAAGTCGGCGACGGACGAGGTCCGGCGCGGCGACAATCCCTGCGCGAGCTCCTCCAGGCCGGCGCCGGCGAGCACGAGCGCCGGGCCGAGGCGCGGGAACGGAACCCCGCGGCGGAGCGGGCGCTGGCCGAGCGCCCCGTCGACGCCGACCGCGAGCAGGCCGAAGCCCAGCGCGTGCCCCACGAGGTCGGCGTGCGGGACCGAAGGGAGCGAGGTGGGGAGCAGGCCCAGGTAGGCGCCCGCGGAGGCGGCGGCGACAAGCGCGAGCTGGGCGCAGAGCAGGAGACGGAACTGGCTGATCCGTGCGGCGGTCATGTGCACGGCGTAACGGCGGAGCGCACGCGGGCAATCCGAGGCGAGCAGGCTCCACGAGAATTCCTCGAGCGCCACGGCTCCGCCACATCGGCTCCACGCCCGCTCCTCGCCGAGGAGGCTCACCCGCTGGCTGACGCTCCGCGCGCTCCGCGAGCGCGTGTCCCTCACTTGTTGCGGAGGGTCTTCAGCGCACCGGCCCACGCGAGCAGCTGGTCGAGCAGGTTGCCGACGGACGCCTCGTGGCGGGAGCGGGGCTTGAACACGCTGAAATTTTCGAAGTCGTCGTACAGGGAGAGCGTGACCTGCGCGCGCACGTCCGCGACCTGGAGCTCGGCCATCACCAGCCGGAGGTGCTCGACGGCGCGGACGCCCCCCGCGCTGCCGTAGCTCACGAAGCCGGCCGCCTTGTTGTTCCACTCCTTGTACAGGTAATCGATCGCGTTCTTGAGCGCGCCCGAGGTGCCGTGGTTGTACTCCGGCGTGACGAACACGAAGGCGTCGAACGCGTCGATTTTCGCCGCCCACGCCTTGGTGTGAGGCTTTGTGTACTGCCCCATCGACGGCGGCGCTGGCTCGTCGAGCAGCGGCAGATCGAAATCCTTGATATCGACGAGCTCGTAATCGGCGCCGCCCTTCTTCGTCGCCACGCCGTGCACCCACTTCGCGACGGCCTCGCCGTTCCGGCCCGGCCGCGTGCTCCCGAGGATGATCGCCACCTTCAGCATGTCTCCGCTCCTGGCAATGGCCCCTCTCCGGTCGCCCCGGCGGGCGGCGTGATGCTCATTCCCACGACACCCCGGCGGAGAGAAGGGACCTTCGACGTTACTGCCAGATCGACGCTGCGACCAGCCAGGTTTCGCGCGATCGCGCGAATGCACGTCCGGTAGCTCCCACGCGTCGCGCAGGCCGGCCGGAGCGTGGCCGCCGCAGCAGCGGCGCTGGCGAGCTCGAGCGCGTCACGGCGTGCTCGGCGATGAAACGGCAGCCTCGGCGCCACGGGCGAGCGCCACATCCTCGATATCAGGCCGAGCGCTGAGCGCAGCGCGAGCACAGCGAGCGGCCAGGTGTGCAAGCGCGGAAAATGCAGGATGTCCCGGCAAGGGCCGGCCGCCTGTTGCGAGCGCGCACGCGGCGTCGCAATCTGCCACAAGCGTGCGCCTGGCGCATGGCGGCGCGCCGCAGCGGACACGCGCGATCCTCGTCGCAGAGCGCCTCCGAGCGTCCGCGGACGCGACGGAGGGCGACCTGGCACGGACGGTGCCTGAGCGGGTTGTACATGATAGCGAGCCCGCGGCGCATGGCCGCGAAGCGGGCTACGCGTGAGGCCGCCATTCAACATTCTGGCGAGCTGCGAGAGAGGAAACAACGATGCAAAAGTGTCTCTGGGTTTCTCTGGCGACGACGATCGTCCTGGTCGGAGCCGCGGGCTGTGACGACGCCGCGGACACGGTGAACGACGTGCTGCCCGGCGAGGAGTCGCGCGAGGCGCGGATCACGCAGATCGCCGAGGCGGCGTGCGACCGGTACGCGGACACCGAGGCGGGCTGCCCTGGTTATGGCACCGGGGACGAGCAGACCTACGAAACGGAAGAGGATTGCCAGCGCGATTTCGAGGACCGCGCGGGCGAGCTCTGGCCCGCGAGCGAGTGCGGCTCGGGACAGATCAACGATAGCCGTTACGACGTCTGCGAAGAGCGCGCCAAGGCGGTCGCCTGCTCACAGGGCGTCTTCGACGCGATCGCCGCGCTGGACGAGTGCAGCGCCGAGAGCGTGTGCACGGATCCCGCGGACAAGTGACCTCTCTCGGCGGGCTGCTGGACCGGCAGCCCTCCGAGTAGGACCCTGAACGGGTCGAAACCCCTAGGAAATGAGCCGCAGAGGCACAGAGGACACAGAGGAACAACGAAAGAGCTCTGTGCCCTCTGTGGTTCCAATCTCTTCATTCTCGGGCGTTTCGAGCTGATCGGCGCTCTAGGGTTGCGCGTTCGCTCGTCGTGCCCGGGCCACGGCTGCGCCGATCGCCGCACCGATCACCGCACCGAGCAGCAATCCCAGCCGGCCTGTCGCCTCGTAGCCTCGAACCCCCTGGAACTCGAGGTGGGTCGCGAAGTTGCCGCCGAAGAGCGCTCCCAGGAGCAGCCCCAGGGGAGCTCCCGCCGCGGCCCCGACCGCGGCGCCGACCACCAGCCGAACCACGTGCACCATGTCGAGGAGCCTACCCGCATTTCTTCTGCGTAGGGTTCCGAGATCTCGTCGATGTCAGGATCGCCCGCAAAGTCTCGAAGGTCGTCCGAGCGGAGCCGCCGCCCGCGCCCGTCTTGACGAAACGAACGGTCGTGCTACCGTCTCGTCGTGGCCAAGGGAGAGGACACCCGCAGGGCGATCCTGGCGGAGGCGCTGTCGCTCGCCAGCGAGGTGGGCCTCGACGGCCTGAGCATCGGGCTCCTCGCCGAGCGGGTGGGGATGTCGAAGAGCGGCCTGTTCGCGCACTTCGGCTCCAAGGAAGAGATGCAGCTCGCCGTCCTCGACGAGGCGACGAGCCGCTTCGTGGAGGTGGTCGTGAGCCCCGCCCTCCGCGAGCCGCGCGGGCTCCCGCGCGTCCGGGCGCTGTTCGATCGCTGGCTGCGCTGGACCGATCAGCCGTCTTTACCTGGCGGCTGCGTGTTCGTGCACGCGGGCGTCGAGCTCGACGACAAGCCCGGGCCGGCCCGCGACAAGCTCGTCGCCAGCCAGAAGGACTGGCTCGAGACCCTCGCGCACGCCGCGCGCATCGCCGTCGATGAGGGGCACTTCCGGGACGACCTCGACGTGCACCAGCTCGCGTTCGAGGTGTTCTCGATCGCGTACGGCTTTCACTTCCTGTACAGGCTGCTCCGCGACCCTAAAGCAGAGAAGCGCGCCCGCGCCGCGTTCGAGCGGCTGGTCGACGACGCGGCGGCGACGCGCTGACGAGACCTCCGGAGGTACCATGGGCAAGGCGATTCCGAGACCACAAAATAGTACGAACGTTCGACCTTTTGATCTGCGTCTTTTCGCGGTGCGCGCCGGCCTGCGCGCGGTGGGTGCTTTGTCGTCGGAGGCGGCGGCGCAGTGGGCCGAGCGGATCTACAGGACGCCCCGGCGGCACGCGCGGCCGGCGTGGGAGCGTGAAGCGCTCGCGGCGGCGGTGCCGTCGCGCGTGGCGAGCGGCGCGGGCAATGTCCCGGTGTGGACGTTCAACCCTCCTCGGCCGCGGTCCGGCGATCCTGCGGTGCTGCTGGTGCACGGGTGGGAGGGGCGCGGGAGCCAGCTGTCGGCCTTCGTCCCGCGGCTGCTCGCGGCGGGGCTCAGGGTCGTGGCGTTCGACGCGCCCGGTCACGGCGATCACCCCGCGCCCGACGCCACGGTGGTCGACCTCGCCGACGCGCTCGTGCATGTCGCGCGCGAGGCCGGGCCGATCGAGGGCATCGTGGCGCACTCGCTCGGGGGCGTGGCGGCGATCCTGGCGCAGCGGAGAGGCGTGGGCGCGGCTCGCTATGCGTTCATCGCGCCGCCGCTCAACCCGCACCGCTTCATCGGGGCGTTCGTGTCGTTCTTTGGGCTGGATGCGCGCGCCGAGAGCCGCCTGAAGGCGCGCATCGAGGCGAGGACCGGCATCGCGCTGCGCGAGCTCGACGGGCGCCTGCTCGCCCCTCGGATGCGCGGAGAGCTGCTGGTGGTGCACGATCGGCAGGATCAGGAGGTGTTGTTCGAGGACGGGCTCGCGCTGGCCGGCGCGTGGCCGGGCGCACGCCTCCACGAGACGCAGGGGCTGGGCCACCGGCGCGTGCTCCGCGACAGCCTCGTCATCAACGAGGTGGCGAGCTTCATCGCGAGCGCGGAGGCGGCGGACACAGGTCTCAGCATGGATTCGCTGGAAGGCGAGCTATTTCATCGAGAGCTGCGGTGGGTCGCCTGAGCGCTCGGCCGCCAGGATCGCTCGGCGCGTGATCGGACCCCGGCGAGCGACACCGCAGGATCATGTGGTTCTCGTTGCCCTCCTCGTCGTGCCACACCTCGTCCATGAAGGTGCGGATCAGCATCAGGCCGCGGCCGCTCGGAGGGCGCCTTCGTCACGGGTGCCAACCTGACGATCGACGGCGGCGCCTCGGCCTGAGCGGAGGCGGGAAGCCGCGCGCACCGGAAGCGTTGGGCCGCAGCCGCGGGCCCCCGAGCTCTTCAGGGATTCAACGTGGCGACGAAGGTCTCGAAACGCGCTGTGGAGGGGCGAGGGTCGGTGTCCATCGACGGGTAGATGTAACCGGCGATTGCAAGCGTGCCATTCGGAGAGATGGTCATGTCCGCCCCGCTGCCTCGATAACCCGTGGGGACGTCGACGTAGGCGGACCAGAGCGTGGTCCCGCCGTCGTCGAGCTTGGTAACCGCCAAGCCCCCGGCGAGGAACATTCCACCAGCAGGATCCAGGATTATATTCCCGGGGTAGGGAATCGTGCTGGAGGTGATGACCTCCCCTGCGGCGTCCAGCTTGACCAGCACGGCGGACAGCTCGTCGCCGGCTCCTGGCGCGCCACCGCCGAAGTCGACGGTGCCATCCGTGTAGCCCGTCACCAGGACCTCGCCCGCGGCGTTGACGGCCACCGAGGTGGCTGACGCCATGGGGTCCACGTGCGCCTTGGATGAAAACTGCCGTTGCCAGAGCAGAGCACCTGTCGTCGACAGCTTGATGACGTTGAAATCCGCACCGGGGGAGTAGATATAATCCTGGTCCGCGTTCACCACGAGCACGTTGCCGTCGCTGTCGACCGCGATGCCTCCCGTCCCGCTCGAGGATCCTGGACTCTCGGATCCTGGCAGAGACTCATCCCAGAGGACGGCCTCACCTCCGGCGCTCACCTTTGTCACGTGATAGGACACAGAATCCCAGCCACCCGTCACGTGGAGGACGAACACGTTGCCGACGCCATCGACGGCCATCTCCACCACGCCCCCGAAGTCGATCGCAGTCCGCGGGAAGCCATTGCTCCAGATGTGGTTGCCCTCGGGGTCGAGCTTGACCAAAAAGAGCGCGTTGGCAGAATAATCGGCGGGCGGGATGGGACCCCCACCAAAATCTGGGCTTTCATAAAAGTACGGCGCCTCCCCATCATAGGTTCCGGCAAAGTAGATGTTTCCGCTTCCGTCGACGGCCAGGCTGGGGGCCCACTCGTCGTGCTCAGACCCGAAGCGCCTGCTCCAGATGAGCGAGCCGGAGGGGTCGATTTTGAGGAGGAAGAGGTCGATTTCTCCTGCGCTGGTGAGGGGGCCGGCGCCGAAGTCCACCGTCCCTTGGAAGACGCCGGAGACGTAGTAGTTGCCCCACGCGTCGCTCACGATGGACGTGGCGCCCTGGTCGCCGGGGCCGCCGTATGCCCGCGCCCACGGCGGGAGGCGGGGGCACTGAGGATCGCCGTCGCAGTCCTCGTCCACCGGGCTGGCGCAGAGCTCTGCGGCCGGCGCCACCGCACCTGCACACGGGCCGTAGCCGAGCCCATCGGAGCGACACGTCTGCGTCCCGGTGATGCACGGCCCGATGCCCACGGTCCCGGTGGGGCCCGTGTAGCAGGTGAGCACCGTGCCCGGCACGCACGTGCCTGGCGTGCCGCCGCCCTCGCCGCCGCCGCTGCCGCCCTCGCCGCCGCCGCCGCCGCTCCCCCCGCCGCCGTCGTCGAAGGGGTTGAACGTGGCGACGAAGATGTCGCTGCCCGCCGCGTACGCGATCGGACCCGTCCCGAAGTCCACCGGCGCGAGCACGCGCCCGGTGGCTGCAATCGTGCCATTCGGAGCAACGGCGATGTCCCCGAAGATCGCATCGACGTCGATCGACCACGTCTCCGTCCCGCTCGCGTCGAGCCCGGCCAGGTCCTCCCCGGCGATGACCATGCCGCCGGCTGGGTCCAGGGCGATCTTGCCGCCGGAGCGGACCGGGCGGCTGAAGAGATGCTGGCCTTCAGGATCCAGCTTCACGAGCATGGCCCCACGAGGGAGCACGCCGCCGCCGAAATCGATGGTTCCGTCCGTGAAGCCCGTCACGAAGATCTCGTCCGCCGCGTTCACCGCCACCGAGGAGACCGATTTCTCGGCGGACTCGTCGGGCGAGTTTTGCACGAGCGATCGCTGCCACAACTCAATACCATCAGGATCAACCTTGAAGACGCTGAGGTGATACGGAGGAGGAAGACTGGTCGAGTCTATCGCACACACCACAACCGCGTTTCCTGCGCTATCGATCGCGAGATCTGCTCCCGCGATATCGATGCTGCGCGGCGCAGCCCAAGTTGTCCACGTGGGGGTTCCGGCGATCAACCTCGAGAGAATCACGTCACCGGCCGCAAAAAGCACGTACCCATTTCCGTCGCCATCGACGGCAGCTCGCTTGATCTTCCGGCCGCTCGCCGGATCCTGAATTCCTCTGCTCCGGATGTGATTGCCCTCGGGGTCGAGCTTGGCCGCGAAGAGCGCGGCCCGTTCGGTGGGCAGGAGCGGACCCCCGCCAAAATCTGGGCCCGGCACGGAAGCGTGGGCTGGACCATCATTATAGGTTCCGACAAGGAAGATGTTTCCGCCCTCGTCGAGGGCCACGGTGGCGCTCTCATCGTCATACTCGGCCCCGAAGCGCCTGCTCCAGATCACCGAGCCGGAGGGGTCGAGCTTGAGGACGAAGACGTCGGAGCCCCCTGCGCTGGTGAGAGGGCCGGCGCCGAAGTCCACCGTCCCCTCGAAGGCGCCGGAGACGTAGTAGTTGCCCGACGCGTCGCTCACGATGGACACGCCGCTGTCGTCGCCGGGGCCGCCATATCCTCGAGCCCACGACGCGAGGCGGGGGCACCGAGGCTCGCCGTCGCAATTCTCGTCCACCGGCGTGGCGCAGATCTCTGCGGCCGGCGCCACCGCGCCGTCACACGGGGCATAGCCGAGCCCATCGGAGCGACACGTCTGCGTCCCGGTGGTGCACGGCCCGATGCCGATGGTCCCGGTGGCGCCCGTGTAGCAGGTGAGCACCGTGCCCGGCACGCACGTGCCCGGCGTGCCTGGCGTACCGCCCTCGCCGCCGCTGCCGCCCTCGCCGCCGCTGCCGCTGCCGGCCACGCCGCTCCCGCCCTCGCCGCCGCCGCCGCTGCTGGCCACGCCGCTGCCGCCCTCGCCGCCGCCGCCGCTGCTGGCCACGCCGCTGCCGCCCTCGCCGCCGCCGCCGCTGCTGGCCACGCCGCTGCCGCCCTCGCCGCCGCTGCCTCCGGCGCCGCTGCCGCCGTCGCCGCCCTCGCCGCCGCTGCCGCCGCCGTGAGCGCTGGTCGTGGCACCGCTGTCCGCTCCGCCGCCGCCATCACCATCCGTGCCCCCGCGCACGACGAGATCGCACGCCGTGGACACGAGGACAGCTGCGATGGCCAAGGCGGCCGTCCCACCCCGGCTTGCCCGAGTGCGCGCTCGAGCCATCGACTCGTCGTCTCTGGTCATGGCGGCTTCGTTGCCCGGCGTGGCCGGGATATTCACGTTCCGCGACGGCCCCCGAGCAGAGCCGAGGCCATGAGCCGATGGCCGGACGCATTGCGCCGGCGCTAAAAGCCCACCGATCGCGGCCGCCTCAGCCGCCAGGGTCGCTCGGCTCGTGGTCGGACTCCGGCGAGCGACACCGCATGATCATGTGGATCTCGTTGCCCTTCTCGTTGTGCCACACCTCATCCATGAAGGTGCGGATCAGCATCAGTCCGCGGCCGCTCGGCTTGTCCAGGTTGGCGAGGTCGGTCGGGTCGGGCAGGTCGCGCGGGTCGAAGCCGGGGCCCTCGTCGCGCACCACGTAAGTCGCCTCGGTCCGCGTCTCCCGCGCCCAGACGACCACCCGCCGGTCCCGGTAGGGGCTCTCGGTCCGGCGCCGCTCGACAAGCGCCGAGAAGGCGCTCGGGTCCTCGTCGAGCAGCGACGAGCTCACCTCGAGGTTGCCGTGCACGATCGCGTTCACCAGCGCCTCGCGCAGCGCCACCGCGACCTGGATCCGGCCCGTCTCGTCGCACAGCCGCATCCGGCCCAGGCTCTGCTCGATGTGGCCCACCAGCGCGGGCACCTTCGCCACGTCGTTGTCGAGCTCGAAATGGGACTCGGTCGCCGTCAGGCACGCGAGCAGCTGCTGCTCCCGCCGGTCGAGCCGCGCCACCGCGAGGACGTTCTCGACCGTGCTCACGAGCTCCGCCGCGAGGCTCCGCTTCGCGACGTAGCTCGCGGCGCCGCGCCGGAGCGCCTGCACCGCGATCTCCTCGCTGCCGTGCGCCGTCATCAGGATCACCGGCAGGTACGGGTGCTCGCGGCGGATCGCCTCGACCAGCTCAAGGCCGTCCATCTCCGGCATCTGGAGATCGGTCAGCACGATCTCGGGCATCGCCTTCGCGATCGTCTGGAGCGCCTCGACGCCGTTCTCGGCGTACATCGGCTCCATGCCGGCGCGCTTCTTGAGCAGGCTCCCGGAGAGGCGCCGATCCAACGGGGAGTCGTCCACCACGAGCACCCTCACCATCGCGTCACCTCGTTATCAGAGCGCCGCTCGCCCTGCACCGGCGGCGCGGCGTCCACAAGCGGCGCGGCGTCCGCCGGCGAGCCCTCGCGCACGAACGCGGCGAGCTCGGGGATCAGGCGATCGATCTGCGCCCGCAGCGCGAACTGCGCCTCGGCCAGGCTGCCGAGCTCGTTCGAGCGCGCCATCTTCTCCAGCGCGAAGGCCGCCTCGAACGCGCCCCGGGCGCCGAAGCTGTCGACCCCGCCCTTCAGGCTGTGCGCGGCCCGCTGGAGCTTGCGGGCGTCGCCGGCGGTCACCGCCTCGTCGATGTCGGCCATCCACCGCGGGCACTCCTCCAGGAAGACCTCGGCGAGCTCGCGCAAGAGGTCGGCGTCGCCGCCCGTCCGCTCCAGCGCCCGGGTGCGGTCGAACATCGGCCGGCTCGCGATCGACGAGGGCGTGCCCTGCGGCCGCTCGTCCGCCGACCGGGTGCTCGGCGGCCCGTTGTCGAGCGGCGACGAGGGCACCGACGGGTACGAGTTCGGCGCGCCGAGCGACAGGCGCGCCGGGTCCTCGATCTCCAGCGAGGAGGGCCCGGCGGCGAGCCGGTCGATCATGTCGTAGAGCTCCTCGACCTGGACCGGCTTCGACACGTAGCCGTCGAAGCCCGCCCGGAGGCAGCGCTCGCGGTCGCCCTTCATCGCGTACGCGGTCACGACGATGAGCGGCATGTGCCCGCCCTCGCGCCGCTCGCGCGCGCGGACCGCCCGCGCGGCCTGGAGGCCGTCCATCTCGGGCATCTCCACGTCGAGCAGCGCCACGTCGTACTGGCCGGTCGCGATCTTCTCGACGGCGAGCCGGCCGTTCTCGACGATGTGCACGTGGTGGCCCTGCCGCTCCAGCCAGCGGCGCATCAGCTTCTGGTTGATCGCGTTGTCCTCGGCCACGAGGACCCGCAGGCCGCGGGCGCGCGGCCCGGGCACGGCGCGGCGCAGGTCGGCCGACCGGAGCGCGCTCCGCGTCGGGATGCCGAAGGCGTGGAACACGGCCTCCTGGAGGTGCGACGTCTTCACGGGCTTCGTGACCATCGCGAAGACGCCGAGATCGCGGCAGCGCGCGGCGTCCGCCTGCGCCGAGGTGGAGCTGAGCATCATGATGGTGCGCCCCTTCAGGATCTCGCGCCGCCGGCAGTGCTCGACCACGGCGAAGCCGTCGACCTTCGGCATGCGGGCGTCGACGATGGCGAGGCCGAACGAGGAGGTCGGCCCGACCGCGTTGCCCCCCGGCTTGCCCCACGGCAGCGCCCACGTGCCCGAGTCCTCCGAGAGCGCCGCGATCGCCGCCGCCCCCGAGTCGACGGGGACCGCCTTCATCCCCCAGCCCTCGACGGTCTCGCAGAGGATGCGCCGCGCGGTCGCGTTGTCGTCGGCGATGAGCACCCGCGTGCCGAGCAGGTCCCGCGGCATCTGCAGGCGGCGCGACCGGGCGGCGCCCTCGAGCGCCCGGAGCTGGAGGGTGAAGTGGAACGTGCTGCCCTTACCGAGCTCGCTCTCGATCCAGATCTTGCCGCCCATCATCTCGACGAGGCGGGCGCAGATGGTGAGGCCGAGCCCCGTGCCGCCGTACTTGCGGGTGGTCGAGCCGTCCGCCTGCGCGAACGCGTCGAAGACGAGCTGCTGCTTGTCGGGGGCGATCCCGATGCCCGTGTCGATCACGCGCACGTGGAGCACCACGAGGTCGCCGAGCGCCTCGCCCGCGTAGAGGCTGGGCGCGCTCTGGCGGTCGGCGCTGGCCTCCTCCTCGGGGGTGAGGGGCGCGCGCGCGTCGACCTCGGCGCGGACGACGATCTCGCCGGCGTCGGTGAACTTCACCGCGTTGCTGACGAGGTTCACGAGGACCTGGCGCAGGCGCAGCGGGTCGCCGACGAGCGCCTCGGGCACGTCGGGGCCCACGTCGTAGGCGAGCTCGAGCCGCTTCTCGTGCGCGCGGAGGGCCAGCGTCTTCACGGCGTCGCCGATGATCTCGCTCGGGTCGAAGACGACGGGCTCCATCTCGAGCTTGCCGGCCTCGATCTTCGAGAAGTCGAGGACGTCGTTGATGATGGCGAGGAGCGCGTCGGCCGAGATCTTGACCATCTCGAGGTACTCGCGCTGCTCCTGGGTGAGCTCGGTCTGGAGCGCGAGCGACGTCATGCCGATGATGCCGTTCATCGGGGTGCGGATCTCGTGGCTCACGCTGGCGAGGAACTCGCTCTTGGCGCGGCTCGCCGCCTCGGCGGCCTCCTTGGCCTGCTGGAGCTCGGCCTCGACCGCCTGGCGCTGCATGAGCAGGGCGCGCAGGCTCGCCGAGTGCTCGCGCTCGTTCTCGAGCGAGGCGGCGCCCATGGCGTCCGCGCGCCGCTTCGCGATGCTCGCCATCACCGCCATGGCGGGCGTGGTGACGGCGAAGACGACGACGCGGAGCAGGTTGTCTTCCTTGTACGAGAACGGCACGCCGTCCTCGGAGAAGTAGAGCGCGAAGTAGACGCACGAGATGAGCGCGGTGACGATGCCGCTCCACAGGCCGCCGCTGAACGCCGCGAAGACGATGATCATCGAGAGGATCGCCGGCGGGTTCGGGATGTTCCAGTCGAACGCGGCCTCGAGCGTGGCGACCGCGCCGATGACGAGCAGCGCGAGCAGGGGCCCGAGCAGCGGGAGGAGCCAGAGCTTCTCCCACGAGGTCCGGCTGTGGCGCCGCTGCGGCACGGCCCCGGCCGGCAGGAAGGTGCCGCGGCCGTCGGGGTCGCCGACGAGCGAGAGGCGGGGGTCGCCGACGAGCGAGAGGCGGGGGTCGCCGGCCAGGGAGGGGCGCGGCTCGCCGGCCAGAGACAGCCGCGTCTCGCCGCCCGGTGACGGACGCGGCTCGCCGGCAAGCGACGGGCGCGGCTCGCCAGCGAGCGACGGGCGGCCGTCGCCGGTCAGCGAGGGGCGGCCGTCGCCGCCGAGCGAAGGCCGGCCGTCGCCGCCCAGCGGCGGACGGGGCTCCGGGTGGGCGGTCCCCGGCGCGGCGGCAGGCGGGGGATCCTCGGCCTTCGGCATGGCTTTATGGAGATAGCGGGGTCGCGATCGGGCGTCCATGGCCGCGAGGTGGGGTCAGGCGGACGGTTGCCGCCGGGGCGGCCGGGGGGCGGGCCGGGGGTGCCGTACGCCCCCGCGCGCCGCGCCGCCGCCGCGCAGCGCGCGTCGCGCCACCGAGCGGCGCGGCCGCGCCGGCAGCCCGAGCCGCGCCTCCGGGGCGGGGTCGCGCGCAGGTCCGCTCACCCCTTCACGCCGCCCGTCGTCAACCCCGCCACGAGGTGCCGCTGCACCAGGTAGAACGCCCCCATGACCGGCAGCGACACGAGCAGCGCCCCCGCCGCGAACCGCTCCCACTGCGCGTCGTGCTCGCCGATGTACCGCTGCAGCACCACCGGCAGCGTGAACATCTCCTCCTTGGAGAGCAGCGTCGCCGCGAGGATGAACTCGTTGTAGGCCGTCATGATCGCGAACAGCGCCGTCACCGCGATCGCCGGCCGCGCCGCCGGGAGGACCACCCGGACGAAGGCCTCGAAGCGCGTCGCCCCGTCGACCATCGCCGCCTCCTCCAGGTCGACCGGGATCGCCTCGAACGCCGCGCGGAGCTGGAAGATCGAGAACGGAACCGCGGTCGACGCGTAGCAGAGCACGAGCCCCGTCCGCGAGTTGAGCAGGCCCAGCGCGTCGAGCAGGAGGTACAGCGGGATCGCGCTCGCCACCGTCGGGAACATCTGCGTCGCGAGCAGCGCCCGCAAGCCGCGGCGTTTGCCGACGAAATCGAAGCGCGCGAGCGCGTACGCCGCCGGGATCGCGATGGTGACGCCGACGGCCGCGGTCGCCAGCGCCACGGCGACCGAGTTGGCGAGCTGGCGGGGGAACAGCCAGATCGTCTCGCCCCCGACCTTCTGCGACGTGGTGACCACCGCCTCGAGGTGCTCGAGCGTCGGCTGGTTCGGGATCGGCAGCACCTCCGGCACCGGCGGGCGCGCCCCCGAGAAGGCGATCGAGACGACCCAGAGCACCGGGTACAGCGCGAACGCGACCGCCGCGAGCAACGCGACGTGCACCGCGACCGACTCGACCGGAGAGGGCCGCCGCGTCATACGGCCTCCGTCGCCGCCACCGGCGCGGGCGCCGACCCGTCCGCCGCCCCGCCGCCCTGCGGGATGAACGACCCCGGCGTCCGCCGCCGCCACCGCCAGTCCCGCGTCGCCAGCGTGAGCAGCAGGAAGATCAGCACCGAGTACGCCGCGGCGTAGCCGTACTGCGCCTCGCGGGTGAACGCCCACCGGTACGCCTCGGACACGAGGATGTCCGTGGTGCCGTCCGGATCGCCGCCGGACACGAGGAACACCACGTTGAACATGTTGAACGTCCAGATCGCGCCCAGCGTCACCGCCGGCGCGAGCACCGGTCGAATCAGCGGCAGCGTGATTTTCCAGAGACGCTGCCAGCGCGAGGCGCCGTCGACCTCGGCCGCCTCGAGCACCTCGCCGGGCACGGCGGTGAGCGCGCCGAGGGTGACCACCATCATGAACGGGAAGCCGAGCCAGACGTTGGTCGTCACGTTGGCCGTGAACGCGGTGGTGAAGCTCGAGAACCAGGCGATCGGCTCGATGCTCGTCCCGAAGGCGGCGTTCACCGCCTCGATGAGGCCGGTCACGGCGCCGTACTGCCGGTGGAACATGCCCTTCCAGGAGAGCGCGGTCACGTAGCTCGGCACCGCCCAGGGCACGATGAGGAGCACCCGGTAGAGCGCGCGGAGGCGCAGCGTCGGCCGGTGCAGGAGCAGCGCCAGCGAGACGCCGAGGACGAGGTGGCAGACGACGTTCACCGCCGTCCAGAGCACGGTCACCGCGAGCACCAGGTAGAACGAGCCGCTCGAGAAGAGCGGCTCGCCGCGCGCCGTGAGGATGCTGATGAAGTTGGCGAGGCCGACGTACCGGAGGCCCTCGCCGCTGCCGGCGAAGAGCGACGTCGCCGCGCCGATGACGAGCGGGACGATCACGAGCACGCCGATCGCGACGACGGCGTGCGCGACGTACTTGTAGGCCGGAAGCGAGCGTTCGAGGGATCGCCGGAGCGCGGGGCCCTGGACCGCGCCCTTCGCGGCGGAGACCCACCGGAGGACGAGGACGAGCGCGAGCGCGCCGAGCCCGACGAGGAGCGGCGCCGGCGAGGCGGGCGGGGGCAGCGGCCGGCGCACGTCGTCGAAGCGGTGCTTCGCCTCGGCGAGGGCGACGCCCGGGGGCGCGTCGCCCCGCAGCACCTTGCGGATCGCGCGCGCGGCGGGCTCCCAGGTCGAGCGCATCGCCGGCGACGTCGGCATCGGGATGGCCACCTTGGCCTGCTCGGTGAAGGCCGCGATGAAGGCGTCGTCGGCCGGGACGGCCACGTCGCTCCGCACCGGCGGCGTGCGCGCGATCTCGATCCGCGCGGCCGCGGCCGCGGCCCCGGCGATGTGGCGCGCGAGCGCCCGCGCCTCGGCCCGCTGCGCGCCCTGGGGCGAGAGCATGACCGCCTCGACGGTCATGAACGGCCGCATCGGCTGGCCGGTCTCGCGCACCTTCGGGAGCGGGACGACGCGCGCGCGCCGCTTCGCCTCGTCCTTGAGGCCGCCCACGAACCACGGCCCGCTGATCACGAACGCCGCGCGGCCCGCGTTGAACAGGTCGGTCACCAGCGCGCCGTTCGCGTCCTCCGGGACGACCCGCCGCGCGATCAGCGAGCGGACGAGCTCGAGCGAGCGCTCGGGCCCCGGGCCGAAGAAGCCGAACTGGTCGCGCTCGTCCAGCATCGCGCCGCCGAACGCGGCGAGGATCGGCATGTGCGCGTAGGCGTTCGACGCCTCGTACGCGAGCGGATACGCGCCCTGCGGCAGCGCACCGGCGAGCGCCGCGATGTCCTCGAGGTAGGCCGGGGCCTCCTGGACGAGCGCGGTGTTCATGTAGAGCGCCATGCACTTCTGGCTGATCGGCAGCCCGAAGATCTCGCCGCCCAGCCGGACGGCCGCGAGCGCCGGCCCCTGGAACACCGCCTCGCCGCCCGGCTCGAGCGCGTCGCCCACGGGCGCGACGATCTTGCGCGCGCGGTAGTCGCCGAGCCGCTCGTGGGCGTCGATGAACAGGTCGGGCCCCTCGCCCATCGGGACCGCGGCCTGGAGCTTCGGGGCGTAGGCGTCGAACGGGACGGCGAGGAGCTCGACCTCCGCGCCCTGGAAGGCCGCCACGATGGCGCCGAGCGCCCTGGCCTCGTCGTCGCGGTAGGCGTGCCAGAGCCGGATCGGCGCCGCGACCGCGAGCCCGGGCAGGAGCAGGACCAGGGCGAGCGCGGCGAGCGCGGGCGCGGGGCGGCGGCTCGGCATGGCGCGCCTCACGCCTCCCGCAGGGTCAGCCCCGAGTCCGCGTCGAACAGGTGCACGTTGCGGAGCGCGAGCGTCACGGTGTCCCCCTTCGCCACGCGCGCCGAGGGGTCGAGGCGCGCCACGAACGGCGCCCCCGCGACCGTGCCGTGGGCGTACGACTCGGCCCCGAGCGCCTCGACGATCGCGACCTGGAACGGGGCGCCGCCCTCGCCCGCGGCGAGATCCACCTCGTGCGGGCGCACGCCGACCATCACCCGCCGGCCGGACGCGAGCGCGCCCGGGAACTCGGCCGCGTCGACCTCGACCGCGAGGTCGCCCTGGGCCGCGACCCACCGGCCACCGCGGTTGTCCATGCGCGCCTCGACGAAGTTCATGGCCGGGCTGCCGAGGAAGCTCGCCACGAACTGGGTGCGCGGCCGGGCGAACACCTCGAGCGGCGGCCCCGACTGCTCGACGACGCCCTTGTTGAGCACGAAGATCTCGTCGGCGAGCGTCATCGCCTCCACCTGGTCGTGGGTGACGTAGACGCTCGTCGCGCCGAGCCGGTCGTGCAGCTTGCGGATGTCGACCCGCACCTGCGCGCGCAGGGCGGCGTCGAGGTTCGAGAGCGGCTCGTCGAACAGGAAGAGCTGCGCCCGCCGCACGATGGCCCTGCCCATGGCGACGCGCTGCCGCTGGCCGCCGGACAGCGCCCGGGGGTGCCGGTCGAGGAGCGGGCCGAGCCCGAGCATCTCGGACGCCTCCTTCACGCGCGCCTCGATCTCGGCGGGCGGCGTCTTCCGGAGCTTCAGGCCGAACGCGAGGTTCTCGCGCACGGTGAGGTGCGGGTAGAGGGCGTACGACTGGAACACCATGGCGATGTCGCGATCGCGCGGCTCCAGCCGCGTCACGTCGCGCCCGCCGAGCGCGATCGAGCCCTCGTCGGCCTCCTCGAGGCCGGCGAGCAGCCGGAGCAGGGTCGACTTGCCGCAGCCGCTCGGGCCGACGAGGACGGCGAACGAGCCGTCGGGCACGTCGACGGACACGCCGCGCAGCACGTGCGTCTGGCCGAATCGCTTGTTGAGTCCACGCACTTTGACAGAGGCCATAATCAAGGTTCTCGGAGGGAAGTCGGAGGGGAGGAGAGCTCGTGGGGATCAAAGACCCTGGATGACCTGGTCTTCCGGGATGAGCAGCGCCCCGCTCACGGGGGGCAGCTCGACGGTGACGGCGCCGTTCGCGCCCACCGTATACGTCGGTTTCCCGGGAGAGAGCACGTCGACGAGCACGGTCCCCGGCCGGAGCTCCGTCGTCATGACCGACCCCGCGAAGCGCGTGGCGCTCCGCTTCGCGGGGTGCGTGTTGAGCACGACGAGCGCGTAATCGCCGCCCGGCTCGCCCCGCTCGAAGGCGAAGATCCCCGCGTCCTCGTCCCCGTCGCCGGTCCGCTCCGTCGACCAGCGCACCCGCTGCTCGCCGGCCGTGAGCGCCCGGTAGCCCCGGCGCAGCGCCGTGAGCCGCTCGACCCACCGGAAGAGCGGATGCTGGGTGTCGTAGCCGCTCGCCCAGAGGTCCTCGCGGTTCGCCGGGTCGTGGCCGCCGCGGAAGCCCTGCTCGGTGCCGTAGTAGAGGCAGGGGATGCCGTCCTCGGTGAGGAGGAACAGGAGCGCGTTCCTGAGCGCCGCCTCGGGATCGGCCTTGAACGGCGAGACGCCCGGGCCGTCGTAGAGGAAGCGCGGGACGTCGTGGTTGTCGATGAAGTTGACCAGCGTCTTCACCGGCGGCAGGCCCGTGCCGTTCGCGTTCGGCTCGGTGCCGTAGTTGGCCTCCCGCGCCGCCCAGAGCTCCTCGATGCGCCGCGTGCCCAGCGCGTCGCGGAAGACGTCGCGGAAAGCCTGGTAGTACTGGGAGAAATAGAGGGCCCCGTCGAGCGTGTCCCCCGTGATCGGCGCGGCGCCCGGACAGCCCCCCTCCGCCTCGCTCGCGTTCTCGCGCTGTAGATCGCCGCCGAGCGCCGCGTCGTGCGGGTGGGCTGGGACGTCGTGCCTCGTGAAGCTGCCGATGAGATCGTCCCTGCCGTCGAGGACCTCGCCGAACATGAAGAAGGTGATCTTGCCCTTCTCCTTGAGCCGCAGCCGGACGTTCTGCGTGAAATAACGCCAGAACTCGTGCTCGACGTGCTTCACCGTGTCGATGCGGAACCCGTCGACGTCGGTGAGCTCGACCCAGCGCACGAACACGTCGACCATCGTCCGCTTCACGTCGCAGCGGGCGGTGTCGATGTCCTTGAGCCCGCCCGGGAAATCGCCGTGCACGAGCTGGTCGATGTCGTCGAAATCGACGGCGCGGCCCTTGCGATTGTAAACCTCGGGGCGCTGGAAGAGCTCGGGCCGCGGCGGGAGGTGGTTGGTCGCGGGATCGTGACGGAAGACGATCGGCGCCGGGCCCGACGCGCCGAGCGACGTCCGCGCCTGGACGCCGCGGGGGTCGAAATCGGGATCGTATTCGCTCTGGGGGTGCGCGCCCTTGCCGCCGCCGTCAACGGCCTTGTCGGGCTGCCCGTTCTGGTTGATGTCGTAAAAGAACAGCTGACCGACGTGGTTCGTCACGATGTCGACGATCACCTTCATTCCGCGGCCGTGGGCCGACGCGACGAGCCGGCGCAGCGACGCGAGATCGCCGAAATGGGGGTTCAGCGCGGTGAAGTCCTGCGTCCAGTAGCCGTGGTATCCGTCGAAGCCGGCGTCGGTCTCGACGTTCTTGACGATCGGCGAGATCCAGAGCGCGGTGACGCCGAGCTCCTCGAGGTAGGGCAGCCGGTCCTCGAGCCCCTTCCAATCGCCGCCGTGCCAGCTGCCGAGCGCCGAGGAGACCCGGTGGTTGTTGCTCGCGTCGCCGTCGGCGAAGCGGTCTATCAGCACCTGATAGACGATCTCCTCCCGCCAGTCGCTCACGTGCGCCGCGAGCGCGGCCTCCTGCGCGAGCCCGTCGTCGGGCTGCATGCACCCCGCCACGGGGAGCGCGAGGAGGGCCGCCCGGCAGAGGGCCGCCCCGGCCACCCGGCCAGAGGCCGCCCCACGCGACGAGGCGGCCGCGGCCTCGCTGGGCAGCCCGTGCCGGGCGGCCGCCGCCAGGAGGGCCGCCCCTGCAGTCGGCGGCGGACTCTGCATCTCTTCTCCGGAAGGTGCTTCAGGAGTGTCGGGCAAAGCCGTAGTATCCGAAGGAACCTGCTGAGCCGCAGAGCGCCATGCGAAGCGCAGCGGCGACAGGGCCGCCAGCGCGGCCACGACGCCTTGCCCCCTCGCCTTCAACGCCCCTCGCACGGCGCGAACGCTACACCAGCCAGAGTGGCCCGGTCCACGATTTCTGGACGTGGCAAGTGGGTTTTGAGGCGCAGCGCAACGGGCGCAACCGCGATCGCCGCACGGCGAAGGAAGGGAGGAGCGGAGGCGCGCGGCCGCGGCCGCGCCGCGCCGCGCGACGCCGCGCCGAAAGAAGCCGGCGGCCGCGCGCGAGGGCGCGCGCCGCAGCCCTGCTCCTGCCCTGCTCCTGTCCCTCCCCCGGCCCTCCCACGTGACGCTCTCGTGAAGTTCACGCGCCGTCGCGAGACCCGTTGTTCCACCGCGGACGCTAGCGACGCGGGATGTCGCTCCGTTGACGGTCCCGGCGCTGCATGGCACCGTCTGATTCGTGACCTTCTCGGCGCCTCCCGACCTCGATCAGGCGAAGGCCAGCGCCGGAGATCACAGGCGCCGGTTCCAGGCGGGCGGGACCGTGGGCGACGGCGCCATCTATATCGAGCGCTCCGCGGACAGGGAGCTCTTCGAGGCGCTGCTCGGCGGTGAGCTCTGCTATGTGCTGTCGACCCGGCAGATCGGCAAGTCCAGCCTGCGACTCCGGGTCTCGATGCGGCTCCGCGCCGAGCAGATCGAGTGCGCAAGCGTCGATCTCGGGGCGCTCGGCACCGACACCGCCACGCCGGTGGGCTGGTACCTCGGGATCGCGTCCGAGATCGCCGAGCAACTCGGCCTGGAGCCGCCGGACGAGTTCTGGGACGCGCACTGGCACCTCGGGCCGGTGCACTGCTGGCTGCGCTGGCTCGAGGACGTCGTGCTCGTGGAGATCTCCTCCGGGATCGTCCTGTTCATCGACGAGGTCGACGCCACCCTGTCTCTGCCGTTCTCGCGGGACGACTTCTTCGCGGCCATCCGCGCCTTCGTGAACCGGCGCGCCGAGCGCCCGGCCAACGCCCGGCTGACCTTCTGCCTGCTCGGCGTGGCGGCGCCGTCGGAGCTCGTCTCCGATCCGACGCGGACGCCCTTCAACATCGGCCGCGCGATCCGGCTCGACGACTTCACCCGCGCCGAGGTGCGGGGGTTCCGCGCCGGCCTGGAGGGGCTCGTGGCCGACCCCGACGCGGCGCTCGACGCGATCTTCGCGTGGACCTCGGGGCACCCCTACATGACCCAGCGGATCTGCGCGGATCTCGTCGGAGAGCGGCGCGGCCTCAGCGTCGACGAGGCCGTGGAGCGGCGCTTCCTGGGCCAGGGGCGGGCCGAGGACCCGAACCTGCGCTACGCGGAGCGATGCCTGGAGCCGCACGGGCCCCACCGCGCCCACGCGCCGAAGCTGCTCCGGCTGTACACGCGGCTGCTCGACGGCCACCCGGTGCCGGTGGACGGCGGCGATCCGATCCAGCTCTTGCTGCGGCTCTCGGGGCTCTGCGCCGAGCGGGCGACGGCGGCGGGCGCGCCGTGCCTCGACGTGCGAAACCGCATTTTCCGCCGCGCCTTCGACCGGGCGTGGGCCGGGTCGCGCGAGGTGGAGCGCGCCGTCACGGAGCCGCTCCTGCGCTGGCTCTCGAACGGGCGGAAGGACGACTTCCTCGTGGGCGGCGCGGCGCTCGCGGACCTCACGTCGTGGTGTGACGGGCGGGGCGACCTCTCGGCCGAGGAGCGGGCGTTTCTGACCGCCTGCGCGCGGGCCGAGGGCCAGAAGCGGTCGATGCGGCGGCTCCTCACCGTGCTCGCCGTCGCCGTCACGCTGCTCGGCGGCATGATCCTCGTGCTCCTCTGGCAGATGGGCAAGGAGGAGCAGGCGCTCGTCCGGGCGCAGCAGGAGGCGCGCGAGAAGGACGCCCGGCGGCTCGCGGCCCAGTCGGCGAAGGAGCTGTCCGGCGGCCTGCTGCAGCGCGCGCGCCTGCTCGCCGTGGAGGCAGGCCTCGCCGCCAGGGCGAGCGGCCGCCCCGCGGCCGCCACCGTGGTGCAGGCGCTCGGCGACGCCGTCTGGGGCCCCGCCGTCGGCCAGGAGGTGCTCGCCGGCCACGGCGGCGCGGTCCACGACGCGGCCTTCAGCCCCGACGGCCGCTTCGTGGCCACCGCCTCGGCCGACGGGGCCGCGCGGCTCTTCCGCCTCGGCGCGCGCGACGCGCCGGTCCTGCTGCGCGCCCACGACCCCGGCGGGGTGGTCGCCGTCGCCTTCAACCACGACGGCAGCCGCCTGGCGACCGCATCGACCGACGGCACGGTGCGCCTGTGGCGCCCCGACGGCCGCGAGGACGGGGCGCTCCACACGCGGGACGCCGCGCCGTCCAGCGTGGCGTTCAGCCCGGACGGCAGCCGCGTCGTCGCGGGGACCACGAACGGCGCGATCTACGTGTGGCGCCCCGGCATGGGGGACGAGCCGCCGCTCGTCGTCCCGCTGGGCGAGCGGCTCATCCGGCGCGCGGTCTTCAACCACGACGGCGCCTGGATCCTGGCCACGGCCATCAGCGGGACGGTCTACGTCGTCCGCGCCGACGGCCACGACGCCCCCGAGGCGCTGAAGGGGCTCGGGCAGGGCGTCGAGGGCGCGAGCTACAGCCCCGTGGACGCCCGCGTCGCCCTCGCCGCGGGCGACGGGACGGCGCGCATCCTCGAGCCCGGCCGCCGCGAGCCCGTCGTCCTCCGCGGGCACCAGGGCTCCGTGCGCAGCGCCGCCTTCAGCGCCGACGGCACGTCGGTCGTCACGGCCTCCGCGGACGGGACGGCCCGCATCTTCCGCTGCGACGGCAAGGGCACGTCGACGGTCCTCGTCGGCCACGAGGGGGCGGTGAACAGCGCCGCCTTCAGCCGCGACGGCAGGAGCGTCGTCACCGCCTCGGAGGACGGCACCGCGCGGGTGTGGCGCCTCGAGGCGCCGGGCGAGCCGCTGCTCCTCCACGGCCACACGGGGCCGCTGACCAGCATCGCGGTGAGCCACGACGGCAGCAAAATCGCCACCGCCGGGACGGACAAGACCGTTCGCATCTTCCGCGCCGACGGTTCGGGCGAGCCCGTCGTGCTGCGCGGGCACGAGGAGCACCTGCTCAGCGTCGACTTCAGCCCCGACGGCAGCCGCCTGGTCACCGGCTCGGCCGATCGGACGGCGCGGGTGTGGCGCACCGACGGCAAAGGCGAGCCGGTCGTGCTCGGCACCCACGACGATCGGGTGGTGGGCGTCGCGTTCAGCCCGGACGGCACCAGGATCGTCACGACCTCGTGGAACGGCATCCTGCGCGTGTTCGAGGACGGGGTCCCGGGCGAGCCGGTGGTGCTGCGCGACGAGCGCGCGGGGCTGCTCAAGGCGGCGTTCAGCCCGGACGGCAAGAGCATCGTGGCGACGTCGGGGCCCAACGTGAAGGTGTGGCCCGCCGACGGCCGCGGGGCCCCGCGCGTCCTCGCCTCGGGGTACGAGGACCGCGCGATCGCGGCGCTGGCGGTGAGCCCGGACGGCAGCCACATCGCGATCGCGGCCCTGGACGACGCCGTGCGGCTGCTCCGCGCCGACGGCCAGGGCCAGCCGCTGGTCCTGAGCGGCCTTGGCACCTCCGTCCGGACCGTGTCGTTCAGCAGCGACAGCGCGCGCGTGGTGGCGGTGTCGAGCGACGGCATCGCGCGGGTGCTCCCCGTCGACGGGCAGGGCGAGCCGATCACGCTCCGGGCCGAGGGGGTCACGCTGACGGACGCGGTGTTCAGCCCCGACGCGACCCGCGTGGTGACCGCCGCCAACGACGGCGCGGCGCGCGTCTTCACGATCGCGGCCGAGCCGCTGATGGCCCGCGCGTGCGCCTACGCCGGGCGCAATTTCACGCGCGAGGAGTGGGCGCTGCTCATGCCCGACATCGCCTACCGCGCCACCTGCCCCGAGTGGCCGGGCGCGCCCGAGCCGGACGCCGGCGCGGCGCCGCGCCGCGACCGATAGCCAGTGCGCTGACGCGCGCGACCGTCGGTGGCTGTCCGGCGCTGTCCGGCGTCGGCCGATATCGTCCGTCGTGGGTCGCGCGCGTGCGTCACACGCAGCCTCGCTGCCACCTTACGAACGCCTCTCCCACCTTTGTTCGGTGGGGGCGGACGAGCTTGTCCTGGTTCGCGCTTCACCGGGAACCATGTATGCTCGGCCTGGTTTACTCGCCCTCTGCCGCGCACGGCGCGGCCCTTGTCCGCCGCCCGGTCTATGGCCCCGCTCGACCCGCACGCCGAGGAGCCGAACCTCGTAGATACCGCCGCTGCGCGGATCGGGACGGCCCTGAACGCCAAGTGGCGGCTCGACGATCTGCTCGGCGTCGGCGGCATGGGCGCGGTGTTCGCGGCGACCCACCGCCGGGGCTCGCGCGCCGCGGTGAAGGTCCTTCACATCGAGTTCGCCCGCAACGCCGAGCTGCGCGACCGCTTCCTGCGCGAGGGCAAGATCGCGAACCGGGTCGACCACCCCGCGCGCGTGGCCGTGATCGAGGACGACCTCAGCGATCGCGGGGAGCCGTTCCTCGTGATGGAGCTGCTCACGGGCACCACCCTCCAGCGGCTCGCGAGCAACCACGGCGGCACCCTGGCCCTCGCGCAGGTGCTGCCCGTGTTCGACGTCGTGCTCGACCTGCTCGACAAGTGCCACTCGATCGGCATCGTCCACCGCGACATCAAGCCGGCGAACATCTTCGTCACGAGCGCCGGCCACGTGAAGGTCCTCGACTTCGGCATCGCCCGGATGCGCGACCCCGAGCGGCAGGCGACGCGCGCGGGGCTCACGTTCGGCACGCCGGCGTTCATGTCGCCCGAGCAGGCGATGGGGGTGTCCGGCATCGACGGCCGGTCGGATCTCTGGTCGGTCGGCGCGTGCCTGTTCACCCTGCTGTCGGGCAAGCGGCTCAACCGCGGCCGGAGCGAGTCCGAGTCGTATTTCCTCGCGGCGACGCAGACCGCGCCGTCGATCGCGACCGAGGTCCCCGACCTGCCGGTCGAGATCGTGGCGTTCGTGGACAAGGCGCTCGCGTTCGAGCGCGGGAGCCGCTTCCAGAGCGCCGGCGCGATGCGCGCCGAGCTCCGCCGGCTGACCGCCGCGAACGCCGCCGGCCAGCTGACCCCCTCGCGCGAGAAGAAGGCGCCGCGCGTGCTCGTCCGCGGCAACGACGCCATCGACGAGGACCCGGATCCGCAGCCTTCGTCCCTCGTCGAGCAGACCTGCCAGCGGCTCGTCGGCGTGTGGAAGCAGCTCGCGCTGGTGCTCAGCAACATCCGCCAGTACGGGTGGAACCACCCGCATGTGAACAAGGGGATCCACTTCGCGTTCGACGAGATCACGCGCACGCTGGCGCAGAACCCGCTCGGCGTCCGCTGGGAGGTCACGCCGAACGCGTTCACCTCGGGGGGCCAGCCGATCTGGCAGCCCGACAGGCCGCCGTTCGATCGCATCCCTTACCAGCTCTTCGCCGACGGCGTCCGGAAGATCCAGATCAAGGCCGGCATCACCGAGGCCGAGCTCCGCGACTTCGCCGCCATCCTGCTCCGCGACCAGAGCTTCGGCATCGGCGAGGACGACGACGCGGTGACGGCGCTCTGGGACCGCCGCTTCGAGCACATCGCCTACATGGCGATCGATCAGTTCGCCGAGGGCGACGTCGACCCCGAGGATTTCGAGGAGCAGTGCCGCGAGATCGCGATCGGGGCGCGCGCGCTCGCGCAGATCGAGAGCCTCTGGGACGAGAGCTCGCTCGCGGGCCGGGCGCTCCAGCGGAACGTCGAGGCCGCGCTCGCCGAGACGGGCGCGGCGGCCTCGGCGCTCGCCGTCGACCCGCTCACCCGGAGCACCCTCGGCGCCCAGATCGCGCTGCCGTCGGAGCAGTGGACCGAGCGGTACATGGAGGCGTTCGTCGACGGCTACGTCGACGCCGCGAGGCACGGCGACGCCGACCGCATGACCGGGGCGCTCACCGCGTGGACCGCCGACCAGATCGTCCTGCACAGCTACGAGCTCGCCTTCGAGGTGCAGACGATGCTCCGGCGCGCGTTCTCCACGCGGCTCGAGGGCGTCCAGCGCGGCGCGGCGGGCGCGGCGAGCAGCCGGCAGCTCGCCGCGATGCCGCAGCTCTCGCCGCGCGCGATCGACCGCGCGCTCGCGCAGTCGATGTTCCCGGTCGAGGCGCTGAGGGCGATCCTCGACGACCTCGCGACGACCCACCCGGAGGAGCCGGCGGCGACCGCCGCCGCGACGCTGGCGCCGGCGGCCGCCCGCGCCGGCGCCAGCCACGGCGCGGCCGCGGGCGCCGGCGCGGCCGCCGGCGCCGGCGTCGCGGCGCAGCCCGGCGCAGGGCGGAGCGCGGCGCAGCCCGGCGCAGGGCGGGGCGCGGCGCAGCCCGGCGCGGGCCGGAGCCTCGTGCCGCTCGACCCGGCGATCGCCGAGGGGCTGGCCCACGCGCTCGACGCGCTCGACGACGGCGCGCTCTTCGGCGCGGCGTGCCAGTGCCACGGCGCCGCGCAGTCCGAGCGCCTGCGCGAGGTCCTGTTCGCGTACATGCGGCGGTGGGCGCCGGGCCGCGAGGCCGAGCTCGGCGACCTGCTCTCGCGCGCGCCGGCCCCCCTCGCCCTCACGATCGTCCAGCTGCTCGCGCAGCTCAAGACCCCCGAGGCGCTCGCCGCGCTGGAGGCCGGCTTCGCGAGCCCGCACGTCGAGGTGCGCATCAGCGCGCTCGCCGAGCTCCCCGACGCCGCGGGCAGCGACGGCGCGAACGGCCCGGGCTCCGCCGCCGAGCGCGTCCGGGAGGAGCTCCAGAAGCTGCTCGACGATCCCGCGCCGCCGGTGCGCCGCGAGGCGCTGCGCCTCATCGGCAAGCTCGGCGTCCTCGCCGCGGGCCCGACGCTCGTGCGGCGGATCATCGCGCCGTCGTTCCACGACCTGCCGGGCTCGGAGCGGCGGCAGTGGCTCGAGACCGTCGCGCAGCTGAACCCCGCGCGGGCCGAGAAGCTCGCGATCGAGCTGCTCGAGAAGCGCCAGCTCATCCCGTCCGAGGCGATCGAGCAGACCCGCGAGCTGGCCGCGCACTTCCTCTGCCAGGCGCGGAGCTACGAGGCGCTCCGCGCGGTCAAGGAGGCCACCAAGCCGCGCTGGTGGAACACCCCGCCGGTGCGCGACGCCGCCGCCCGCGCCGCGGTCGCGATCGCCGCGCGCCTCGTCGCGCCGACCCGCCCCAGCGAGCGCCCGCCGGCGCAGGCGTCGCTGCCGTCGCCGCCCGCCCCCGAGGCGAGCGCGCCGCCCTCCCGCGCCGCGCGCTCGTACTCGCCGGTCTCGGTCCGGCGCGTGAGCCCGGGCGGGCCGCTCAGCCTGCCGGACCAGCTCGAGCCGTGGAGCACCCCGCGCCCGGGCTCCGTCGGCCCGTACAGCAGCGGCGACGCCGGCCGGCCCGCTTACCGGCCGCCGATGGTCTCGCCGGTGCCGTCCTCGACCGGCGCCGCCTCGGCGCCCCCCAACTCGGTGCCGTTCAGCAGGCGCGGCCCGCCGCCGTCCTCCGCCGCCGCGGCGTCCACCCCGACCGCCGCGCCGCCCCCGATGCCGCCGTCGATGCCGCGCCCGGCCGCGCCGCCGCGGTCCCCCGCCCCGCCGTCGGGCCCCAGCGCTCCGCCGTACAGCGTGCGGCAGGGCCCCGCGTCCTTCACGCTCGGCCCGTCGGCGCGGCCGGCGCCGGCGATCGAGCCCGCGCCGACGAGCGCGGTGCCGTCGACGAAGCCGGCGCCGTCGCCGTCGCCCCGGGGCGGGAGGAAGCCGTGAGCGAGGAGAAGGCCAACCTCCACGAGATCACCGGCGAGACGGCGATCTCGGGCGTGAAGGCCGACGGGCGGCGCCGCGCGGCGCTCGGCCTGGTGCAGATGATCTACCGGCTCGCGAAGGCGTGCCTCCTGCACAGCGACTCGAACCAGGCGGTGCTGTCGCTCGTCCCGTCGGCGATCGACAGCATCGTCCAGTTCTGCGAGCTGTCGGGGAGCGAGGCCGCGACGCTGGTGTTCGCGGGCAACACGCTCTTCATCAACGGCCAGATGCTCCGCGCCTCGCGCGAGACGTACGAGATCGCCCTGGAGCTCGGCAGCTTCTTCGAGGCCTGCGACGTCTCGGAGCTCGTGCTCGACAAGACGGTCCGCCGCGCCGAGCTCGCCGCCTTCGCCCGCCTCCTCGCCGACGCGCAGCGCGACCGCAGCATCGCCGCGCGGCTGCTCCAGTCGAGCCTGCGCGGCGTCCGGGTCCGCAAGCTCACGAACCCGTTCCCCGCCGGGGCCATCGAGGGCGACGGCACCCGCATCGGCCGCATCAGCCGCACCTACGCCGCGGCGATCCTCGTGATGCGCGGGTTCTACGCGGCCCTGCGCTCGTCCGAGCCGGCGCTGCCGCAGCGGGTGAAGCGGGTCGCGCAGAAGCTCGTCGCCGCGGCCGAGGAGGACGCGCGCCTCTTGCTCTCGGTCGCCGCGGGCAAGGTCGCCGACCCGGACGAGGCGGGCCTCTGCGTGTCGACGGCGATCGTCGCGCTGGGGATCGCGCGCCAGCTCACGACGGACCGGCGGATGCTGGGGAGCCTCGTCACGGCGGCGCTCCTCTACGACGTGGGCAGGCTGCGGCTCACGGGGGCGCTCGCGGGCTCGGCCGGCGACGACGAGCTGGCCGGGCGCTCGCTGCTCGAGCGCAGCCTGAGCGACGACGAGAAGGAGCGGCTGCCCGCGAGCGCGGCGGTCATGCTGACGGCGCTCGGCAAGCTGCACGCGCCGTCGATCACGCGCACGGTGATCGCCTACGAGGCGCTCGCGCTGCGGCCCGGCGGCCGGCAGGGCCCGCTCTACGGCGGCCGGCGCAGCCCCACGGTGCTCGCGCGGATCCTCGCGGCCGCCCGCCAGTTCACCGAGCTCCGGGCCGCGCCGTTCCCGTCGCTCGAGGGGGCGTCGGGCGGCGGCGCGTCGCTCGACGCCGTGCTCCAGCGGATGGTCTCGGGCGCCGAGAGCGCGACCGACCGGGCGATCGGCAAGCTGCTCGTCGGCGCGCTCGGCATCATCCCCACGGGGACGTTCGTGCAGCTGAGCACCGGCGAGCTCGGGGTCGTGCTCGCGACGCCGTCGTCGCCCGCGCACTTCGCGCAGCCGCCGGTGCGCATCCTGTTCGACGAGCAGGGTCACCTCGTCAGCGCGCCGTTCGACGTCGATCTGTCGCTGCGGGCGCCGGGCGCGGAGCCGTGCTTCATCGTCCGGCCGGTCGAGGTGGAGCCGCACCACGAGCGGGCGATCCGCGCCGCGTTCGGCTTCCGCTCCGGGCGGGGCGCGGCGGGCGTGGAGTCGCGCGGGGCCGGGTCGGCGCCGCTCCTCTTCGGCGACGAGGTCCCGGCGACCGAGCCGGGCGACACGCTCGCGCCGCGCGCGGTGCGGCCGGCGGAGGAGGGCGCGCGCTCGTCGCAGGGGCGCAAGGACGCCGCGTGGCTCGGCCGGCCGCTCGCTGGCTCGGCGCAGGGCGCGTCGTCGCCGACCAGCGTGCGGCCCCGGCAGCCTGCGCCGGCGGATCGCCCGGCGTCGGCCGAGCGGGGTCGCGACGAAAACCTCATCTCGACGCAGCCGCCCCCCTCGACGGCGGCGGCGCGCGCGGCCATGGCGGTCCCGCCGCCGCCGCGGCTGCCGCGGGACTCGCGGCCGTTCGGGCAGGTCGCGTCGACGAGGTACTCCGTGCCGGCGCCCGAGCCGACGCGCCCGTCGCGGCGGATGGAGCGCCGGGAGGACGCGCCCACGCGGGATCCGGGCGTGGGCCAGCTGCCGACGATCGGCCCGCCGGCGGGGTTCCCGATCTCGCGGAGGTCGGCCGATCTGCGGCTCGGCCCGCCGTCGCGCCGGTCGGATTCCCGAGTGGATCCGGAGGATTGGGACTGGGACGACGAGCTGCCGACCATCGATCCGCCGCCCCCTCCGCCGCCGCCGACGTCGCGGAGCCCCTCCTTCCCGCCCGAGCCCATGCCCAGCGTCGCGCCCGAGCGCGCGCCCAGCGTCGCGCCGGCCCGCGCGCCCAGCAACGCGCCGGCCCGCGCGCCCAGCAACGCGCCGGGACAGGCGCCCAGCGTCGCGCCGGGCCGCGCGCCCAGCCACGCGCCGGCCCGCGCGCCCAGCAACGCGCCGGGACAGGCGCCCAGCGTCGCGCCGGGCCGCGCGTCCAGCCACGCGCTGGAGCGGAGGTCCAGCCCTGCGCTGGAGCGTGCGTCGAGCCACACGATCGACCGTACTCCCCCCGAGTACACCGCGGACCGCCCATCGAGCCACACGCTCGACCGAGCCCCCGGGTACACCGCGGACCGCGCGTCGAGCCACACGCTCGACCGCGCGCCCGGGTACGCGCCCGACCGTCCGTCCAGCCATGCGCTGGATCGCGCTGCTCCCAGCTACGCGCCGGAGCCTGTCCCGACCGAGCGGAACGCGCCGCGGAGGTTCTCCAGCAGCGCCGGCTCCGTCCCGAGCCTGGAGGAGGCGGACCTGACCTGGACCGACGAGCTGCCGACGCTCGATCCCCCGCCGCCGCCGAGCACGGAGGAGCTCGAGCGCGACCGGCTGCTCGCGGCCTACCTGGCCGAGCGCACGCCGTTCCCGCAGGCGGGGCTGCTCGAGGGGAGCGCGGCGTCCGGCGGACCGCCGGGGCCGGCCGAGCCGGAGGCGAGCGGCCCGTGGCGCGGCGGCGCGCCGTCCCAGCCTGCGGCGCCCGACTCGCGCGCGGCGCCGCCGATCAGCTCGAGCTCCTTCGGCGCCACGAGGCGCCCGCCGCGCGCGCCCATCCCCCGGGAGGAGCCGGAGGACGAGGAGGGCCCTCCGCCGGCGCCGGAGCGGCGGGATCGATGACGGCCGCTCGCGCTGCGGCGCGGCGGGCGCTCGCGGCGCTGCTGCTCGTCGCGCCGGCGTGCGGCGACGACGAGGAGCCTCCTCCGCCGGTCGTCGAGGAGATGTGCAAGCTCGGCTACCTGGGCGAGGAGGGCGCGCCCATCCAGCTCGAGGTCATCGCGCTCGACTCGAGCGGCGTATCGCGCCCGGTGAGCGACGGCGATGCGGTCGACATCATCATGCCGCCGCAGGGCGGGCGGGTGCTCTTCCTGGGTGTCCGCGCGACGAACCTGAGCGCGTGCGGCGTCCAGCTCTCCGGCGCGCTGCGCGACCCCGGGTCGGGGCGGGTGATGTCCGAGGTGAGGACGGTCAACCTGAAGCCGACCGGCGACGGCTGGGGCGCGAGCGTCGACGTCGACATCTCGACGTTCGCGAACGTGGGCGTCTGTCCGAACAACTGGTCGAGCGACGACATCTTCGATCAGGACTACGAGATCGTGGTGCAGGTGAAGGACAGGGAGGGCCGGACGGCGAGCCACACGAGGCAGGTCCGGCCGGCGTGCAACGAGCCCGAGCTCGAGGTCGAGTGTCGCTGCATCTGCAAGCACGGGTACATCCTCGGCGAGGCGTGCGAGTAGGCCGTCGCGCTGCCAGATCCGGTGGCGGAGTGAGCGGTCCACAACATAAAAAAACTCGTGGCACATGCGTTTCTCAGACGCGCAGATATCGTCGTGCGTAAGGGCCGAAGGGCCCATGAACACGGCGATATGCGCTGGTTCCGGTGAACACGCTCTGGTACTGCGCTGCGCGTGGGCCATCCGGATCAGTTCGCCAAGCGCACCTTTGCCGACGAGACGGAGCGGATCACCGGCGGTGCCGTCACGTGGCGGGATCCGCCCGAGATCGGCCTGGTGAAGGTGCAGGGCGATGGGCTCTTGCTCGTACGCCACCCCGATCGCATCGCAGGGCTGTCCGCGCCGTGGCCGGAGGCCCGGATGCACGAGGAGATCCTGGTCGAGCTGAAGATGCCGGGTGACCATCTGGATTTCCCGGCGGTAGAGCGCGCATTGCTCCGGCGGCAGGCGAGGCAGGTGCAGCGGGCGGAAGAGAGCGCACGTGGGTGGTTGGGCCAGGAGCCGCTCTGGCTCGTCGCGCCGCACGTGCCCGACTGGCTGCGGACGCAACGCGCGCTCGTCGCGATCGGGCCGGGCTGCTACCGTGTGGAGCCGTCGTTCTTCCCCTTCCTGTGGATCGCAGCGAACGACCTGCCGCTGCGCGACGAGCTCGTGCCCTTCCTCGTGGCCCGCTCGGGACGGGCGCTCGACGAGTTCGCCCGGTGGGTCGCTTCGCGAATGCCGCTCGCGTGGGTGCTCGGCATGGTAAGATCCACCGCGATGTCGGCGACCGTACGCGAAGAGCTGTTGTGGTGGGTTGGCAAGGGAGAGGACCCCGAGGTCAAGGCGCGGGAGCGCGAGATCCTTCAGGCTCTGCTCGGCGCGAACCCGGACGTGCAGCAGAAGCTGGTCGAGAAGGGCCGCATTGCCGAGGCCCGGACCGCGCTGCGGAGGGTGCTCGCGCAGCGGCAGCTCGCGCTGCGCCCCGAGGAGGACGCGCGCATCGAGGGCTGCGCCGAGCTCGATGTGCTGGAACGGTGGCACGAGCGCGCCGTCACCGCCGCGACGGCGGCCGAAGCGTTGGAGTAACGCGGAGCGCCCTGCCCGCGGGCCCGACCGACGGATCGGGCCGCGCAGCAGCTCGGCCGGCAGAGCCTACACGTCGAGATCCTTCCACCGCTTCGATCGCTGGGAGAAGAGCAGCATCCCCACGAGCGACGCGACCCCGACCGCCGCGAACGAGTACCAGATCTCGTAGGGTTGATAGGTGTCCCAGAGCAGGCGCGTGGCCTGGGCCGCGTCGATCTGCAGCACCTCCTGGAGCTTCCGGAAGGCCTCCTGGCGCGACACCCCGAGGAGCTCCGGGAGCGACGCCACGTCGCCGTTCCAGGCCTTCCCCTGGGCGACATCGGTCTTCTCGGCGAGGTAGCGCAGGGCCAGCGTGGCCTTCTCGCCGCGCGTGCCATACAGGATCCCCGCCATCTGCGCGCCGATCGCCGGGCCGATCGCCGCCGGGATATTGACATAGCCGAGGTAGAGCGCCTTCTTCCCCTTCGGCGCGATGAGCGCGAAATACTCGCTCTTCTTCGGGCCGGTCAGCATCTCGCCGATGGAGAAGAGCAGGATGCCCAGGAAGAGGACGTAGAGCGACGTCGTGGTCCCGGAGACGATGATGCCAAAGGTGGCGACGAGGATGCCCAGCGTCATCGCCGAGAGCACCTTCATCCTCGCCACCAGGTACGAGAACGGCACGAGGAAGAGGACGATGCACACCGCGTTCAGGTTGAGCACGTTCTCCTGCTTCAGCTGGACCCCGCGCGCATCCTTGACGTCGAGCCACGAGCCCGGGAGCCAGGGGTTGTTCTGCACGAACGAGGTGCTGCTGATCCAGTCCGTGTAGAAGTTCGGCATCAGGTCCCAGAGCTGATACATCATCAGCCAGAACCCCGAGAGCAGCAGGATCACGGTGATGAGCCGCGCGTCCCAGATGTTCTTGATCGTGTCCCTGAAGACCCTCCACGCGTCGGCGGTCTTGTCGGCGCCGGAGTCGACCTCCCGGTAGGTGAAGAGCATCAGGAAATTCAGGGAGATGATGGCGGCGCAGCCGTAGAACACCCACGGCCAGCCCTTGCCGTGGAGATAGCCGGCGAGCGGCGGGCCGATCGCCGCGCCCACGTTCACGAGCCAGTAGAAGAGCCCCCAGCCGACCGACGAGTTCGATTTATCCATCGACTGGGCCAGCGTGCCCTGGATCCCGGGCTTGAAGAGGGCCGTGCCCGTCGCGAGGACGACCACGCCGAGCAGGAAGCCGGTGAAGCTCCGCTGCGTCGCCATCAGCAGATAACCGATGATCTTCAGCCAGACCGTGACGAAGATCGTGCGCTTGTAGCCGTACCGGTCCGCGTAGCCGCCGGTGATCATCGGGAGCAGCGACTGGATGAGGGCCCAGACCATGTAAATGGTGCCCTTGTCCTGCTGGCTGAAGTGGAGCCCCCCAGGCTCGTCGGCCTGGGCGATGTAGATGGGCATGACCACGCGCACGCCGTAGTAAGCGAGCCGCTCCCACATTTCCATGATGCAGCCCATCCAGAAGGAGCGCGGCAGGCTCCTCAGGGTCTGAGCAAAGGAGAGCTTCGGCGGGACCTCGGTGGCCGGCTCGCTCACGACTGCATTCGTCATTTCATGCTCCTCACGCCCCGCGCGCCGTCGCCAGCGCGCCAGCCCTCGTACCACACCGAAAGCGGCGCACATATCGGGATCACGCGCGCGATCCGCGGACGTCCGTCACAGGCGGCAGCCGAGCTGCCCAGGAGAGGGGCGCGCGAGGGCGGAAGGCGGGGAGATCCTCGCTCTTCCTCTTCGTATTCACCGTCATGTCCGGAATCCGGCCGGCAGCCCGCCGCCGCAACGCCGATTGAGCGGCGCCCACGCGCGAGCGCGCCGCCGTGGATCTTCCCGCAGCGCGCCTCCCGCAGCGAAACAACCCATGTCCGCCGCACCACGGCAAAACAGCCCATGTTTGAAGCGCGGTTCGGTAACTCAAGTCACGAAGCCATAACGATGGTCACCGAGCGAACTGAGCAGCATGGACGCGCGGCGGGCGCGTCCGCGCACCCCGAGGACCGTACGCCGCGCCGGCCGCGGCGAGCGGCGCAACGGCCCTGCGCAGCGCGCGCCGCGACCTCGACGGGGCTCGAGTCGGGCAGCCGCCGCCTCCACCCGGCCTGCGGGTTGCTTCCCGGCGCGGCCGCGCGGCGGGAGCGCGGCGCCCCGGCGGGCCGCCGGCGAGTCTTTGCCTGCCGCCGCGTCCTGGTGGTAGGGCAAACCGGTGATGCACGTGCGGCGAGGCGGCGATCGATCCGGCGAGACCACGCTGGAGCAGGCGATCGCGCGCTTCCTCACCTACCTCACGGCCGAGCGACGGGCGTCGCGCCACACCGTGGCCGCGTACCGGCGCGACCTCGAGCAGCTCGCGCGCTTCGCCCGCGAGAAGGCGGCCGCGAACGCCGACCACCGCTCCGTGCCGGCGCGCGGCAAGGCTCAGGCCGCCGGGAAGGTCCCGGCCGCCGCCGGCAAGGTCCCCGCCGGCAAGGTCCCCACCGGCAAGGCCCCGGCCGCCGGCAAGGTCCCGGCCGCTGACCAGGCCGCCGGCGAGGCCCCGACCGCGGGCGAGGACACGGCCGTGAACGGCCTCGACGTGCTCCTCCTGCGCAGCTGGCTGGGCTCGCTCGCGCGCACCCACGCGCCCGCCTCGATCGCGCGCAAGGTGGGCGCCGCCCGCGCCCTGCTCCGCTACCTCGAGCGGCGCGGCGAGGTCGACAAGAACGCGGCCGCCCAGCTCGCCCTGCCCAAGGTCCGGCGCCCCCTGCCGACCTTCCTCGACGTCGACGCCGCCGCCGAGGTCATGGAGATCCCCGGCGCCGACACCGCCGAGGGGCTCCGCGACCGCGCCATCCTGGAGACCCTCTACGGCGCCGGCCTGCGCGTCTCCGAGCTCTGCGGGCTCGACCTCGCCCACGTCGACCGGCGGCCCGCCGACAGGGCCTCGGTGCGCGTCATCGGCAAGGGCGACAAGGAGCGGATCGTCCCGCTGGGCTCCCACGCCCTCGCCGCCATCGAGCGCTACCTCGAGCGGCGCGACGAGCTCACGGACCCGGCGACCGGCGCCCGCGACCCGCGCGCGCTCTTCCTCTCCCGCCGCGGCGCGCGCATCGGCGTGCGCCGCGTCCAGGCCCTCGTCCAGCGCTACGGCGCGCTCGGCGCCGGCCGGTCCGACCTGCACCCGCACGCGCTCCGGCACACCTGCGCGACCCACCTGCTCGACGGCGGCGCCGACCTCCGCGCCATCCAGAAGCTGCTCGGGCACGCGTCGCTCGCCACCACGCAGCGGTACACGCACGTGTCGATCGACCACCTGCTCAAGGTCTACGACGCCGCCCACCCCATGGCGCGGAACGCCCACCCCATGGCGCGGAAGCGGAGCCCGGCGTGAAGCGCACCCCCAGCTCACCGGGGCCCGCGGTCCCGACGCTGGCCCGCGCGTGGGCAGGGCGGCTCGCCAGGAGCGCCCTCGGCGCCAGCGTCCTCGGCGTCGTGGCCGCGTCGCTCGACGCCGGCTGGGCCGCGGCGGGCGCCGGCGACGACCCCGCCTTCCAGCTCGCGACCTACCTCGCCGACATCGGCGTGTTCGCGCCGGTCGCGCTCGCCGTCGGCCTGCTCGGCGGCCTCGGCGCGATCGTGGTCGACCCGTCGCGCCCGCCGTCGCCGGCCACGCTCGTCGCCTCGCTCCGCGTGCGGGCGATCGGCCGGCCCGCCGACATCGCGGCGTTCGTGCCGCTCGCGGTGCTCGCGGCCTTCCTCTGGATGACCCTGTGCGCGCACCTCGCCCGCGCGCTGCTCGGGCTCGAGGCCGCGCCCCTGCTCGTCGGCACCGCCGTCGCCGCGGGCTCGCTCGGCCTCGGCCTCATCGCGGGGCTCGCCGTCCTCGCCCTGACGCCGCCGCTCCGGCGCGCGCTCGCGACCGCGAGCGACGGGCGCCCGGCCTGCGTCGACCCGGCGGTCACGGGCGGCGTCGCGCTCGGGATCGCGGCGGCCCTGTTCGCGGTCGGCGTCGCCACGGGCGGCGTCTCCGGCGAGGGCGGCTTCCTCGGCATCTACGGCATCTTCAAGCGCCCCGAGCTCGACCTGCGCGCGCCGGCGCTCCTGCTCGTGGTCGCGCTCGCCGCCTTCCTCGCGCCGGCCGCCGTCCGGACGGTGCGCGCCCCGGTGGCGCTCCTCGTCGCGCTCCTGCCGCTCGCGCTCACCGCGCGCGCGGCCTCGGCGCTCAACGCGGCGCCGGCGGTGGGCCAGGCGCTCGAGCGCGGCGCGCCCGTCGGCGGCAAGAGCCTCGCGGTCCTGCGCCGCCTCGCCGACCGCGACGGCGACCGCGCGGCCGGGCTCTTCGGCGGCGGCGACTGCGACAACCGCGACGCGCGCGTCCACCCGCTGGCCGAGGAGATCCTCGACAACGGCGTCGACGACGACTGCTCCGGCGGCGACCTGACCGCCGCGGCGCTGGCCGCGCTCGCCCCGGCCCCGAAGGCGGCCGCGCCCGCCGAGTCGCCCGCGGCGCGCCTTCCGCAGGACCTGAACGTCGTCCTCATCACGATCGACACGCTCCGCTGGGACCTCGGCTACGCGGGCAACCCGCGGCCCGTGTCGCCGAACCTCGACGCGCTCGCGGCCCGCTCCACGGTGTTCGAGCGCGCGTACGCGCTCGCGTCGTACACGGGCAAGAGCATCGGCCCGATGCTCATCGGCAAGTACGGGAGCGAGACCCACAGGAACTGGGGGCATTTCAACAAGTTCGGCGAGGAGGACACGTTCGTCGCGGAGCGGCTGAAGGCGGCGGGGGTGCGCACGATGAGCGTGCACGGGCACCGCTATTTCGGCAGCTTCGGCGGGCTCGATCGCGGGTTCGACGTGGTGGACATGTCCGCGGCGCCGCCCGAGGGCGCGCCGTGGGACGTCGACAACAAGGCGACGAGCCCCGCGCTGACCGACGCCGCGCTGCGGCTGCTCGGGTCGCCCGAGAACACGGGCGGGCGCTTCTTCCTGTGGGTCCACTACCTCGATCCGCACGCCGACTACCTCCGGCACGACGACGTGGCGGGCTTCGGCGCGTCGTCGCAGCGGGAGCTCTACGACGGCGAGGTGGCCTTCACGGACAAGCACATCGGCCGGCTGCTCGACGCGTTCGCGGCGGCGCCGTACGGCGGGCGCACGGCGATCGTGGTGACGAGCGATCACGGCGAGGCGTTCGGCGAGCACAAGATGTTCCGCCACGGCTTCGAGCTCTGGGAGGAGCTCGTGCGCGTGCCGCTGCTCGTCCATGTGCCGGGCGCGACGCCGTCGCGCGTCTCGGCGCGGCGGAGCCTCATCGACCTCGCGCCGACGCTGCTCGATCTGATGCGGGTCCCCGGGCCGGGCGAGGGCGCGCCCGCGACGGACTTCCTGTCCGGCGCGTCGCTCCTGCCCGACGTGTTCCTCGCGCCCGGCGCGCAGGCCGCGGCGCGCGACGTGCTGATCGACATGCCGGCCGGGCCTTACAACGACGCGCGGCGGTCGTTCATCCGCGGCGACCTGAAGCTGACGATCTCGGGCGGCGCCCGGTTCGAGCTGTACGACCTGGCGGGCGACCCGGAGGAGCGGAAGAACCTCTGGGGGACGCCGGCGGCGAAGGAGATCGAGCCGTACTACGCGGCGGCGCGGGCGCGCCTGCGCGAGATCCAGGTCACCGGCGCGCGGAAGTGACCGGCGCGCCGAGGTGACCGCGGCCGGGCGCGCGGCGGACCTGCCGGCTCTTGCACGGTGGACGGAGCCGTGCCGGCGATCGCGCCGATTGATACTTGCAACAACGCAAACAATGCACAAACAATAATATTGTGAGCAAGCAAAAGACCCTGGGCTCGCCGCTCGAGCAGTTCACGCGGATGATGTTCTCGCGCATCATCGCGGGGCTCGCGCGCACGCTGCACGAGGAGGACTTCAGCGTGGCGCAGGTCGCCGCGCTGCACCTCGTCGATCAGGACGGCCCGATGCGGGTCACCGCGCTCGCCACGTCGCTCGGCCTCTCGGCCTCCGCCGGGAGCCGGCTCGCCGATGGCCTGGTGCAGCGCGGGCTGCTGGCGCGGGAGGAGGATCCCGAGGACCGGCGCGCCAAGACGCTCGCGCTCACGCCGCTCGGCCGCCGCTTCGTCGACCGGGCGAGCGTGGAGCGCGTGCGGGTGATCCTGGAAACGGCCAGGTCGCTGCCGGAGGAGATCCCGGCGGCGATCCTGTCGGCGGTCAGCGCGTTCCGGCGCGAGTGAGCGTCTTCATCGAGCGCGCCGCGCGGGGCGCGGCGCGTGAAACCCCTTGTCCGAAGAGGAGGTCAGCATGGATATCGTCGTACTCGAGGCTCATGAGATCCCAGCCGCGCTCGGCGCGCTCCGGGAGGTGGCCCTGGCCGACGGAGCGCTCGCGCCCGCGGAGCGCGCCGTGATCGAGGAGATCGCGGCCCTGCACGGGGCGCGCGTCGACGTCGTCGACGTCGACGCGCTGCCGCGCGTGACGCCCGAGGCGGTGGCCCGCGCGGTCCCGGATCCGCACCGGCGCAAGCGGCTGGTGCAGCTCGCGCTCGTGATCGCGACGGCGGACGGCGCGGTGAGGGCGGCGGAGGTGGACGCCGTGGAGGCGCTCGACCGGGCGCTCGGCGTGCGCGAGCAGGGCGTGGGCGTGCTGCGCCTCGTGGCGCGCGGCCACCGGCGGCTCGCGACGGCCGCGGTGAGGCGCCGGCTCCTCGGCTCGTTCCTCCGCGAGGCCGCGGGAGAAGAGGGCCTCGCCGGCGTGCGCAAGCTCATCGGGCCCCTGTTCGGGGCGGGCGTCGAGGATCGCGCGCGGGCCCTCCGCTACAAGCAGCTCGGGCTCCTGCCCGAGGGCACGTTCGGCCGGGTGTTCTGGGAGCACTGCACCGAGCGCGGCTTCCTGTTCCCCGGCGAGAGCAGGGACGCGATCGCGGAGCGCATGGTGTTTCACGATCTCGGCCACGTGCTCGCGGAGTACGACACGGATCCGACGGGCGAGATCCAGGCCGGGTCCTTCCAGGCCGGGTTCATCCGGCGCGACGGGTTCGCCTTCCTGATGTTCGTGATCCTGCAGTTCCACCTCGGGATCCAGATCACGCCGATCGCGGCGCCGCAGGTGGGCCTCTTCGAGGCGCGCAAGGTGCTGCGCGCGGTGGCGCGCGGCGCGGCCTGCAAGGTCGATCTGAGCGACCGCTGGGACTTCTGGGACGTCGTCCACCTGCCGCTCGGCGAGGTGCGCGCGCGGTTCGGGATACCGCCGCTCGACGCGATGGGGGCGCGGCAGGAGGCCGCCTGAGCCCATGAATCCGCCGCTCGCCTGACCGCCACGGAGCCAGGTGTCTGGCTCACCGGAGCCGGGCGAGGCGGGCGATCACCTCGGTGCGAGCCGATCCGCGATGTCGGTGCAGGTGGCGTCGTCCACGGCCTGGCAGTTGCTCAGCCCTGACCACGGCACCCAGACACACCCCTCCTCGGAGTCTTCCTCGCACGCTTCTTCCAGGGACTCAGGGATCTCGACATCGCAGATCTGATGCAGAGACGGCGCCTCCCACGTGTCGGCCTGGCAGGGCGGCTCGTCGGGGGCTCCGCAGTGCCTCTCGCGGGTCTGCACGAGCGCGGTGCCGTCGCCCAGCACCACGATGAGCGACTCTGTCTCGTCGATGAACGGTCCGGGTGTATCGAGCGCCGCGAGGACGCCCGTGCCGCCCGAAAGCAGGAGCCTGGCCGCGCACTCCAGTGCCTCTCGTGGCTCCGGGCCGAGGTGCCGCGAGATCTTCTCACAGCTCAGCTCGAGGCCGCATGCGAACAGGTCTGGCGCTGTCTCGGGCGCGCTCACGTCGCCGCCGCCTTCGCCGGAGGGCTCGTTCCCGGTATCCGGCTCGGGATCGCCCGAGCCTTCGACCGCGCCCGAGCAGGCGGCAACGAACGGAACCTGTGCGGCGACCAGCAGGAGCGCGACCCGGGCGAGTCGATGTGCTTTCATGATCATCATCTTTCCAAGGGGTGGGAGAGCCGTCCGTGAGTGCGGCTCCGTCCTCGAGCGCGGTCAGTGCAAACTGCGTGCTCATCTGGCCCATGGGGTTGCGATCACGCCGTCGCGCTCGATCTAGCGCTGCCCACGATGCGCCGGTGTGTAGCAGAGCACGGAGCTCAGCGAGACCCGAGACCCCGCCGATTGACTCAGTTTGACACATATTGGCATCGATGATAGCGGCCTCCTCGCGGCTCCGGGACGTGCTCTGACCACCGCGCGACAGCCTGTGGTTCGCCGCGATCCTGCTCGGCGGAGCCCTGTCCTGTAGCTGCGGCGTTCGGGCTCGGTTACATTCGACCACGTAAGGACCCCAACACAGAGGATCGCTGCGATGTCGGAGACCCAGATCGTTCTCTTCTTGCTTACTTCGCTCCTCGTCATCGTGACTCCGGGCCAGGACATGATCCTCGTGATGTCGCGTTCCCTCGCGCAGGGCTCGTCCGCGGGCATGGCGACCGCGGGCGGCATCAGCCTCGGCCTGGTGGGCCACACGGCGCTGGCCGCGCTGGGGCTCGGATCCATCCTCATGGCGTCTGCCACCCTGTTTCTGATCCTCAAGCTCGTCGGCGCTGCGTACCTCGTCTATCTCGGCGTACGCCTCCTGCGCACGCGCGCTGCCGCGCTCGATCTCTTGGAGGCGAGGCCGTCGAGCCTGGCCAGGCTGTTCGCCGAGGGCGCGCTGTCCAACCTGTCCAATCCCAAGGTGACGATCTTCTATCTCGCCTTTCTCCCCCAGTTCGTCCCTGGTGATGCCGAGCACCCGACCTTGCTCATCAGCGGCCTCGGATTGGCGTTCTCGCTGCTCACCTTCCTGGTGAAGGGGCTGGTCGGCTACTTCGCGGGCGCCCTGTCGGCGTGGCTGCGCGCGCGCCCGAGGGCGCTCACCGGCGTCTACCGGACGAGCGGCGCGATGATGGTCGGCATGGGCGTCAAGCTCGCCTTCGAGCGGCGCACCTGAGCGCTTCACATCTGCGCTCTCACTCCGCAGGTGGCGGGGTCCTCGCGCACCGGACCCCGACCCCGGATTCGCGACCCGGGCTTCGGTAGGCACCGATCCACGTCGCCCGCTGGAATACCTCGCTCTGCTGATAGTTCCCGCCGTGGGTTATCAGGTAAGCGCCCATCGACGGCCTCTCCAGAATGGCACAGTCGACGCACGGGACCGGGAGCTCGCCCGACCAGTCCCGCGTGAATTCCGCCATGCCTCCGCTGAGATCCTGGTGTCCCCATCGCCCGGCTCCCGCCGGCTTCGATCCGACAGGGAGGATGTCGCTGAACGCGCACTCGCGCGCGGGGCTCCCATCCCCGAGGCAGTCGTAGCTCGCGTAGCTCGGATCCAGCCCCTGGCCCCACGGGTATTCCCGCTCCTCGTCGCCGCCGACGGCCGCGTAGATCAGCTCCGCGCTCGTGGGGAGACGCCCCCCGTCCCACACGCAGAACGCGAATGCCTCTGGCCACGTGATGCAGTTCATCGGCAGGTCCTCATTGGGCCCGACCGCATCGGTCCACGTCGCGTGCGTAGACGCCGAACCAGGCTCCGAACCGCAGCCGAGCGCGGCCCTGAGCGCCGCGGTGTCCTCTTTGAGCCAGCCGTTCCAGTCGGCAGACCAGCCGCTCCCCGGGATCTTCGGGTGCTGCCCCGCGTCGACGTCGGGTGCGCTCGCCCGCGTCCCCTGTCCCGCCTCGACGAACGCGCGAAACCGCCCCACCGTCACCTCGTACGTGTCCAGGAGAAAGCTGCTCACCGTCCTCTGCCCGACCGTGCCGCCAGGAACCAACCTGCTGTCGCAGCAGCTGATGCTCTCGTCTCCGCACAGCGCCTCTATCGCCAGCTCTCCTGAGCCGCAGCTCCGGGGCGCAGTTGGCGTCCCGGCGCCCGCACCGCCCACGCCGGCCCCACCGCCTCCCGTCGCGTCCACGCCGGCCCCACCGCCTCCCGTCGCGTCCACGCCGGCCCCACCGCCTCCCGTCGCATCCGCGCCGGCGCCGCCTCCGCCGCCCGTATCCGCCCCGCCGGCGCCGCCTCCGCCGCCCGTATCCGCCCCGCCGGCGCCGCCTCCGCCGCCCGTATCCGCCCCGCCGGCGCCGCCTCCGCCCTTGCCGGGAGGGTCGTGTCCCGGATCGGCGCCGCAGGCAGCCGCGCCACCGCCGGCGAGGACGACCGCGACGATCACCTCGACCCACGTGCCTCGTCCACGGCGCTTGCGCCTCATGGTCCGCTCCCTCCCTCTGGCCCTTCCATCGTTGCGCCACCGTCGGTGCAACCTTCGCCGGGTAAAGGCAAGATCCCGTACGAGCAGACGCGGCGTCAAGTCGCGCCCATGGCAAGCACGTTATCGTCTTCCGCACGCTGAGCGCCTCGCCGTGCAGCGCGCGCGCCGCTCCACAGCGCCTTCTCTGTGCGTCCCCGCGGCGCCGCCTCGTCGCGTTGAACGGCCAGAGGCGCGCACGGCAGCCCTCAGCGAGGCGCGGTCGGCTGAATCGGAGTCATCAGGAGCACCGCCCGCCCGGGAAGCCCGCCGGGCGCGCCGGCCCTCCAGGAGGTCCCGTCCGCTCGTGCCATTGCTCTCTCGGCCCCATTCTGCGGTAGCCTCTCCCTCGCCCATGAGCGACCTCCGCCAGCCCGCCGAGACCAAGTACGCCCACGAGCTCGCCGCCCTCGCCGCCGAGGACACGGCGCCGAGGCCGCCCGGGTGGCGCCTCTCGCCGAGGGCCGTGGAGACCTACATCCTCGGGAGCGACAAGCCCGTAGGCGGCGTCGCGATCACCCCCAAGTACATCGGCGATCGCGCCCTCGTGCAGGTCGCCCTCGCGACGCTCGCCTCCGACCGCGCCCTCATGCTGGTCGGCGAACCGGGCACCGCGAAGAGCTGGCTCTCCGAGCACCTGTCGGCGGCCATCAGCGGGACGAGCGCCCTCGTCGTCCAGGGGACCGCGGGCACCAGCGAGGAGCACGTCAAATACGGCTGGAACTACGCGCTGCTCCTCGCCGAAGGGCCGTCGCAGAAGGCGCTCGTGCCCTCGCCCATCCTCCGCGCCATGCGCGACGGGCGGTTCGCGCGCTTCGAGGAGATCACCCGCACCTCGTCCGAGATCCAGGACGCGCTGATCTCCATCCTGTCCGAGAAGCAGATCGCCGTCCCGGAGCTCGATCAGGTGGTCCCCGCCCAGCGCGGCTTCAACCTCATCGCCACCGCGAACACCCGCGACCGCGGCGTCAACGAGATGAGCGCCGCCCTCAAGCGCCGCTTCAACTTCATCACCGTCCCGGTCGTCGACGACCTCGAGCAGGAGATCCGCATCGTGCAGAAGCGCGAGGCCGAGCTCCGCGGCGACTATCAGGTCGGCGTCGAGCCGCCGGCCGAGCTCGCGAAGCTGCTCGTGACGCTGTTCCAGGAGCTCCGCGCCGGCGTCACCAAGGACGGCAAGACCAAGGTGAAGACGCCAGGGTCCGTCCTGTCGACCGCCGAGGCGATCAGCGTGCTCTTCAACAGCGGCATCCTCGCGCAGCACTTCGGCACCGGGAAGGTGACCGCCGACGACCTGTCCCGCTCGCTGCTCGGCGCCGTGAGCAAGGAGGGCGGCGACGACCTCAAGGCGGTGCGCGAGTACTGCGAGACCGTCGCCAAGGGGCGCACCGGGCTCTGGAAGGAGTTCTACGCCGCCGCCAAGAAGCGCCTCGCGCCCTGAAGGAGCCCCCGATGGACCTGGCCCGGCTCGCCGCCGTCCACCTCTTCCCGGTGCGCCACCACTCGCCGCGCTCGAGCGCGACGCTGCGCGCCTACCTCGACGAGGTGCGCCCGAAGGCGATCTTCGTCGAGGGCCCGAGCGACGCGACGCCGCTCCTCGAGGCGCTCGTCGACCCGAAGACCGTCCCGCCCGTCGCGATCCTCGGCTACCGCACCGACGGGACGCCCGCGTCGTCGCTGTGGCCGTTCGCCGCCTACTCGCCCGAGTACGTCGCGGTGAAATGGGCCTTCGAGCACGGCGTGCGCGTCGAGCTGATCGACGTGCCGGTCGGCATGACGCTCGCGCCGTTCGAGGGCGCCACGGTCGGCCACGACGACGTCGAGGACCCGGGGGGCCACGAGCAGGAGGGCGACGCGGAGGGCGGCGGGCGCGCGGACGACGGCGGCGTCGGCGAGGGCGACGAGGACGGCGGCGATGCGCCGGCGTCCGCGGAAGGGGCGCAGGAGAGCATCTACGAGGCGTGCGCGCGGGCCCGGGGCTTCCGCTCGTTCGAGGAGTTCTGGGAGGCCTCGTTCGAGGCGCCCCGCTACGACCCGAGGTCGTTCCGCGAGGCGCTCCTCGCGTACGCGGACCTCGCGCGCAGCGACGGGGACCGGCTGGTCCACCGGGCGCGCGACGCGTACATGGCGCGGTGCCTGCTGGAGCGCATGGGGCCGGACCTCGCCCCGCACGAGGTCGCGGCCGTGCTCGGCGCGGCGCACGCGGCGGCGTTCGCGGCGCGCGACGTCGATCCCGCGCTGGAGGCGCGGCTGCCGGCGCCGGTGCCGTGCGCCGTGACGCTCATCCCCTTCAGCTTCCCGCGGCTCTCCGAGCAGCTCGGCTACGGCGCAGGCAACCGGGCGCCGCAGTACTACCAGCGCGCGCACGACGCGGGCGGCGACTTCCGGCGCGCGACGCTCGAGGTGCTGATCGAGTTCACCGAGCACCTCCGCCTCCGCGGCTTCATGGCCTCGCTCGCCGACACCATCGAGGCGTTCCGCCTCGCGGTCACGCTCGCCGAGCTCCGCGGCAAGGCGGAGCCGGGCCTCGACGAGGTGCGCGAGGCGACCATCGCGACGATGTGCCGCGGCGACGCGACGCACGTGGACGGATTTCTGTGGCCGGCGGTCATCGGGCGCAACGTGGGTCGCGTCGGCGGCGGCATCGGGAAGAACTCGCTCCAGGAGGAGTTCTGGCGCGAGGTGCGCGAGCGCAGGCTCCCCGCCACGGACGCGCCCGAGTCGTTCCGGCTGTCGCTCACCAACCAGGTTGAGGTCGGCACGAGCGTGCTCCTGCACCGGCTCCGCATCGCCAAGATCCCCTACGCGGGCTACGCCGGAGCGCGGCGCGCCGGCGGCGGGGCGAGGCGGCGCGGCGGCCAGGCAACCCAGGAGACGCCGCCCGACGAGCTGCTCGGGCAGCTCAGCGAGACGTGGGAGGCGCAGTGGACGCCGGCCACCGACGTTGCGCTGGTCGAGAAGATCGTGCTCGGCGACACGCTGGAGCAGGTGGCGACGCGGCTGCTCGAGGAGGACCTCGCGGCGTGCCACACGACCGGCGAGGCCGCCGACGTGCTGCTGAACGGGGTGCTGGCGTCGAGCGCCCGCGCGGTGGCCGCGGCGCTGAGGGCGTGCGACCAGTTCGCCGCGGGCGACAGCGATCTGCCGTCGCTCGCCCGGGCGTGCCGCGCCTTCGCGGGGCTCGCGTCGTTCGGGTCGTCCCGGTCGCTGTCGTCGCTCGGCGACGGGGTGATCGCGCCGATGCTCGAGAAGACGTTCGCGCGCGCGGTGCTGCGGGTGCACGGGGGCTGCACGGGCAGCGACGAGGCGGTCGCCACGGCCAAGGAGGCGCTGCGCACGCTGCACGACGTGGCGCTGTCGCAGCCGATCGTCGACCGCGCGGCGTGGCTCGCCGCGGCGCGGGGGCTCGTGGACAGCGACGCGGTGAACCCGACGGCGTCCGGCTTCGCCTGCGGGCTGCTCTACCTGGCGCAGGCGATCGACGACGCGGAGGTGGCGAGGGTGGTCGGTCTGCGGCTCGGGGGCGCGGCCCCGCCCGAGCCGGCGGCGTCGTTCCTGGCCGGCTTCCTCGAGGTGAACGCGCTGGTGCTCGTCAAGAGCCGGACCGTGGTTGAGGCGCTCGACGCCTTCCTCGGGGGGATCGCGCCGGAGCGCTTCAACGACACGTTGCCGATCCTGCGGCGCGCGTTCGCGACGCTCGGCGCGACCGAGCGGCGGTATCTGCTCGAGAACGTGCTGGCGGCGCGCAAGCTCGGAGACAAGGCGCGCGCCGCGCAGGCCGTGCTCCTGGAGAAGGACCGCGAGAAGCTGAAGGAGATGAGCGAGGACCTCTCCGAGGCGATGGACGAACTGGACGACCTGCTCTGACGGAGGGCCGCTGACCGCGCCCGGCATTACCGCGGCGGGCCGGCGGCCACACGGCCGGACGTGGGCTCGATGGGGTGATTCTTCCTGGCCGGTCCGCAGGCGGCGCGAGGGGAGGGCAACCTCACCCGGGTTGGGCAACCTCACCCGGGTTGCGACCACCCCGGGGCAACCTCACCCAGGTTGCGACCACCCCGCGGACGGGGCAGGCAACATCACCCGGGTTGCGACCACCTCCGCGGACGGGGGCACCCCCCCCCGGACCCGGGTTGCGGGTTGCTGGTTGGGGGGTTGCTGCGGCTTGCTCCAGTCCGCGGGCTGCCGGGCAACGACCCGGATTGACCTGGTGAGCGAGACGCGACGGCGCGGCAAAGAACCGTCTCGTGCCATCGACCTGAGGCTTCGACAGCCCGGCATGGGCGCCGCGTCGTATTCGCTTGGCCCGGCACGGCATATGCGCGCAAGGCGCGTGATGCAACTCAGAGCATCCGCCGGCCGCTATCGCCTCACCGACACGGGCATATCCGCACCACAACGCGTCAAGACAACGCCGTTCCTCCCGAGTCGCTGTCGCGCTCCCGATCGCCGTTCTACGCTGCAAGCGTCGCGTCGTTCACCCTGGCACCGTGGAACGTACGCATCCACCACGTACCCACTGGGAATATGGCGTCGCGCACGCCAGCGCACCACTGTTGAAGCGCCGTGCGGTAGGATACGCGAAACGCACGTACAGCGGCCGTAGCGGTTCGCCAAGCGTCGCCCTGGTTGCGGCCCACGGCGAACGTTGGATTGCGTGCACCGAGCTCCTCGAAGCTCGTGGCTCGCTCGTACGGGGAGATCTCGCTGGCTCGCTCCGCGTCCGAAAAGCGGCGGCCTCGTTGCTCCACCTCTGCATGGGCCTGAGCTTCTTGGCGCTCAAGCTCGGCCGCGACCTGCAGGCGAAAGGCCTCCGCGTTCTCCTGCTCGATGGTAGGCGGCAGCGCGAGCGAGAGTGTCGCTTGCTCGACCCACTGCGGATTCTTTGGATTGAGATATGCGGACGGGCGCAGCGCGTGCAGCACTCCACGACCGAGGTCATCCACATCCACCTTGACGCCCGGCCATTCGCTCGCGCGCCGAACCAGCCCAGCAGCCACAGGGTTCGCGAGCACGTAGGCGATCTTCTCTACCACCGCCGCCTGCGTCACGAGCTGTACCACGCTCGTGGCCTCATGGTCCCATACTGGCCCTTCCCATTGCCGCAGCACCTTGGTGCCCAATGCGACCAGGCGATGGTAAAATTGCAAGAAGCGCGGCAGCACGCCCTGCACATCGGTCACGACCAAGTGCAGATGTGTTGACATCGCGCAAAGGGCATGAACCTCGATGCCGAAGCGGCGAGCCGATACAGCGAGGGCGTAGACCAACAACTGGTTGATGGCCGCATCGGGGCGCAACAGGAAGTGCCGACGCATGACCCGGCGGGTGAGTAGGTAGGTCGCACCTGGAGCGATTTGGCGAGGCTGGCTCATGGCCGCGCGCAGATACAAACGCCGCGCCATGAGTCGGCATGAATCATTTCAAGGACTTGCACCGTTGCATGGGTGGCGGCAGCGGTTTTCCGCCAGTTTCCGCCACGCTGAGTCGGCGTGCGACATAGACCAACCCATACCCGTAACCTGCCTTACTGCCTTGGATCGGGTTCGATCGGGTTCAACATGGGTTAGCTCCAACATGGGTTCGGGTGCCAACCTGGGGGCTGCGCCAACCTGGGTCGGGGCGGGCGGGGGGCGCCAACCTGGGTCGGGTCGGGCGGGCGCCAACCTGGGTCGGGTCGCGCGGGCGGGGTCGGGTCGGGCGGGCGCCAACCTGGGTCGGGTCGCGCGGGTCGCGCGCGCGGCGCGCGGGGGCGGCGGCGGGCGGGTAGTCGCCAACCTGGGTCGGGTCCGCCGCCGGGCGCGCAGTCCTCCTCACTCCTCCTGGCCGGCCCGCGACCATCCACCGAGCCTTACCCCCGGCGTCCGCTCCAGAAACGCTCGCACATCGGGCGGCGGCGACGCCCACGCCACGAGGCGCGCCGGCGTCCTCTCGACCGCCACCACCGCCGAGCGCGAGTACGAGCTCCACGCCCCATCGCTGCATGCGTAGCAGGCCGATCGCGCAAGCTGCGCCGTCAGCCGGAGCGCCCCCCGCTCATCGTAGGCCGGCGCGATCTGCACGAGCTCCGGTGCATCCCGCTCCTCCCCCGCGGCCTCTGCGCCGTCCTCGCCGTCGTCGAGCAGCGCCTCGGCCGCGCTCTGCAGCGCGGTCACGCCGCGCACCTCGGCCAGCAGATCGACGGCCGCGCCCCGCTCGGCGTCCCACGCCACGAACGCCGCGCCCTCGAAGCCGTGCGCCCCGCAGAGGTCCGTGTACGTCCGCTCCTCGATGAACACGTACGGCCCCACGCTCCCGATCAGCGCGGCCGTGTGGCGGATCTCGTTGCTCTCGTCCCCATCGGGCGGCGAGAGCACCTCCTGGCGCTCGCCCTTCCCGCGGAGCACGAGCGCCGCGCGGGTCGCCGTGCCCTCGCCCGGCTCGCGCATTTCCCCCAGCCCCATCTCGCAGGCCGACGTCGCCACCTGCTCCTCGCGCGTTTCCCAGCGCCACTCCCCTCGCCGGGTCGCCACGACGATCCCGGGCTCCTCGCGGATCACCGCGCCGCCCTCCGCGAGTTGCCACGTCCGCGGCGCTCCGTCGCCCACGCTGCCCCAGACCAGGACGACCCCGCCGGGCGCCGCGTTCCCTGCCGCCTCGGCTTCGGCCGTGCGCTGGGCCGGCGCGACCGGGATCTCGAGGAGAACGGGAGATGCGGACCGCGACCGGGCGGCACAGCCCGAAGTCAGCGTCACCAGGGCAATCAGCGCAGCGGCTCGGATGCACGGCATGCCGGCCCGGAGGAGCACGGCGCGTGCCGCCAGAGCACGACCCGGAAAGCCCGCACCGCGCCTGAGGCACGTGTCATCGCAGGACCACGCCGCGTGGCAGGCCGGCCCCATCACGCCCCGCCGTGCACCGGCGCCCGGCGCAGCTCGCGCCGATCCTCACCCGGACGCGCCCGCACCTTCGACCGGCTCGCAGGCGACGGCCCTCGCAATGGCGGCGCGAAGCCAGCGGTGCGCTTCATCGCGCTCGGAGCGCTCCGCCCAGACGAGCGTCAGCGCATAGCCCGCGATCTCGACCGGACACGGCCGCACCACCAGGTCGAGCTTCGACGCCACGGCTTCGGCGACCCGCGCCGACACGGTGAGCAGCAGGTCGGAGCCGGAGACGATGAACGGAGCGACGAGAAAGTGCGACACCGTCAGGGTCACCCGCCGGCGCAGCCCCCGCGCTGCCAGCTCCCGATCGATGACGCCGTGATCCTCTCCATGCGGCGACACCATCAGGTGCTCACAGGCGGCGTAGCGCGCCGCCGTCAGCGGCTTCCGGGACGCCGGGTGGCCTCGCCGCATCACGCAGACGAGCCGCTCGGCCGCCAGCAACATGGACCGACACCCGTCGGGCGCCGGCCCGCCCCGACCCAGCTTGCCGTCGAGCTCGCCGGAGCGCAGGAGCTCGGCGAAATCCGCCGGGATGTTGCGGCACCGCACGTCGACGTGCGGCGCCTCCGCGGCGAGGAGCCGGGCCAAGGCCGGAAGCACGAGCAGCTCGAGGTTGTCGGTCGCGACGAGCCGGAACGTGCGCCTGGAGCGCCCCGGGTCAAACCGCTCGGCCGGGCTGAAGACCTGCTCGAGGCGCTCGACGGCCTCCGCCGCTCTCGGCAAAAGATCCCGCGCCCGCTCGCTCAACGTCATCCGCCTGCCGACCTGGACGAGCAACGGGTCCCCGAAATGGGCGCGCAGCCGTGAGAGCGCGTGGCTCATCGAGGGCTGCGTCACGCCGACGCGGCGCGCGGCGCGCGTGACGCTCTTCTCCTGGAGCAGAGCGTGCAAAGCGACGACGAGGTGGGTGTCCACCGACTGCAGGCGCATGGTCGATGGATAGCACGCCAGCCCATAGACACCATCGATGGCTCGGCGCGCCGTCTGTCGATTCGACGGCAGCGCCGCGGTCACGTATCCCTGCTCTCCGGAGGGCGCGCGCCCCCGCGCGGAGCGCCCCCGGCCACCCGACCCAGGGAGCTTCCATGATCATCGAGTACATTCGTTACGCCATCCCCGCGGACCAAGAGCATGCGTTCCTGTCCGCTTATCGCGATGCGGCCGCGGAGCTGCGCGGCTCCGAGCATTGCCTCGACTACGAGATCTCCCGGTGCGTCGAGGATCCGGCGAGCTTCGTCGTCCGCATCCGCTGGGACTCGCTGGAGGGCCACCTCCAGGGGTTCCGCAAGGCGGCGTCGTTCCCGTCCTTCTTCGCCAAGGTGAAGCCTTTCTATGAGCGCATCCAGGAGATGAGACACTACGCATCCACCGACATCGCCGGCGCGGGGGGCGGCGCCAGCGGCTGATCGAGCGCGCGTGCGACGGGAGCCCTCCTGGCTTCGCGCGGGCCATCGTGCGATGCTCCCTTGGTGACACGCAAGCCAGCATCGGTCCGGGCGCTCGGGCGCCCTCTCTCGCTGCTTCTGTTCCTCGTCCACTGCGCGAGCACGCCGAGCCCGACCACCTCGGCCGCAGCCCCGGGCGCCAGGCCGGCTCGAGGGCCCGATTCGACCGCTGAGCGCGCGCCCGGCGCCGCGCCGACCGCGGGAGAGCCTGATTCGACCGCCGAGCGAGCGTCACGCCTCGAACCGACACACGGCCCCGAGCCGTCGCCGGGACCTACGTCCGACCGCGGGCCCGCGTCAGCGCCCGCGCCCACGGCCGGCGGCGCGCCGGCGTCCGAGCCCGCCCAAAGCCCTGCTTCCGGTCACGCGCCCAGCGCGGATCCCCATCCGCCCAGCAGGCCCGCGCGATGCGCTGCTCCCGCCCATCCCGCTCCGAGCTTCAGCGACTGCGGCGCCAGCGAGGTCTTCGCCGGCGGCTGCTGCCATCCCAGCTTTGAAGCGGCCTGCGCGGGTCTCGGCTGCTCGACGCGCACCTGCCTGCGCTTGAAGTCGAGCCCGTTGCAAGCCCGATGCAACCCCTGAAGGGCGAATCATGGCGCGGCGGCGCCGGAGAGCGCGCGAGCGGAGGCGGCCCGCAAGGCGGCGCTGGAAGCGCCGCGGCGCGCCCATCTCGACCTCTTCAGCCAGCGCGCCGATCGCGAGCCGGCACGCCGACGCGGGAAGGACACGAACGATGATCTCCACACCTCCGGAACGCCAGAACACCGTCGACGCTCACCGGCAATCCTCCCGGCGACGACAGCCCAGGCGCGCGTCGCCCTGGGCCCGCGGGCCCGTCGCGGCGCTCCTCGCGCTGCTCGTGGCCGGCGTCGCGCTCGCGGCCTGCTCCAGGGGCGCAGGCGCGCCGAAGCGCCGCGAGGCAGCGCCGGAGCGCGACAAGGCCTGCACGGATCCAGAGAAGCCCAGGGCGTACTTCTATCCTGCGGAGAACCGGACGGACTACGCGCCTGACGACCCCTGGAAAGACGGTTGCGCCATGCTGGTGCCCGATCACCTGTTCTGCTGCCCGGAGAAGGCGTCTGAGACGCCGAGGTGAGATCACACACCAGAGCCGTCCACCGCAGCTCCCTGGTGTTGCAAAATGCGGCATGTCGTAATTTGCGGCGGCGTCGTGCGGGTAGCCCGCCGCGCACCACCTGCGCTACGCCGTCGGCATGAAGCTCGCGCGCAAGCTGACGCTCGCTCTCGTGTTCGGGGTCTTCCTCGTGCTCGCGCTGAGCGCCTACGTCCAGATCCGCAGAGAGGCCAGGATCTTCGAGAAAGACGTGCAGCGGGATCACCACGCGATGGGCCGCGTGCTGGCCGCCGCCGTGACGGAGGTGTGGCGCTCCGAAGGGCAGGCTCGCGCGCTGAGCCTGGTCGACGACGCCAACGAACGCGAGCGACAGGTGGACATCCGGTGGGTCTGGCTCGACGAGCAGGCGAGCGAGGCGCATCAGCCAGGGCTGGCGCCGGCGCTGCTCGTCCCCGTCTCGATGGGACAAACGGTCGTGCACAGGATCCCCCGCAAGGACGCGGACGTGCTCGTCACCTGCATGCCCGTGCCGGTGCCCGGCGACCGCGTCGGCGCGCTGCAGCTCTCCGAATCGCTGGCGGGCGCGCGCCGGACCATCCGGAGCATGATCCTGAGCACGACCCTCACGACAGCCGCGCTGACGCTGGTATGCGGGTTGCTAACCACGTCCCTCGGAGTCGGGCTGGTGGGACGTCCCATGCGAACGCTGATCGACCAGGCGCGGCGGATCGGCGCGGGTGACCTCTCCCGACGTCTGTCGCTGCACCAGAAAGATGAGATCGGCGAGCTCGGGCGGGAGATGAACGCGATGTGCGATCGCCTCGCCGCGGCGAACCAGAAGCTCGAGTCCGAGGCGGCCGCGCGGCTCGCCGCGCTCCAGCAGCTCCGCCACGCCGAGCGGCTCGCCACGGTCGGCAAGCTCGCCTCCGGGATCGCACACGAGCTGGGCGCGCCTCTCCAGGTCGTCGCGGGGCGCGCACGCATGCTGGTGGACGGTGACGTCTCGGGAGACGAGGTGCCGACCAACGGACGGATCATCCTCGATCAGGCGCAGCGAATGACCCAAATCATCCGCCAGCTGCTCGATTTCGCCCGGCGCCGCAGCGCGGAGAAGCAGGAGACCCTGCTGGGGAGCGTGATCCGCAGCACCTTCACGATGCTGAGGCCGCTGGCGGAGAAGCAGGGCGTCACGATCCTTCAGGAAGGAGACTCGTCGGAGCTGTTCGTCCACGCAGACGCCGACCAGCTCCAGCAGGCGCTCACGAACGTGGTGGTCAACGCCCTCCAGGCCATGCCGGCCGGCGGCACGCTGACGGTCGGCGTCCGGGCAGAACGCGCCAGTCCCCCCGCCGACCAGGGAGGTGGGACCGCGGCGGATTACGTGGCGCTGTCCGTTCGTGACGAGGGAGGAGGCATGCCGGCCGACATCCTCGAGCACATCTTCGAGCCGTTCTTCACGACCAAACCCGTCGGCGAGGGGACGGGGCTAGGCCTGTCGGTCACGTACGGGATCATCAAGGAACACGGCGGCTGGATCCGCGTCGACAGCCGAGTGGGCTCGGGGAGCTGCTTCACGATGTTCCTGCCACGGTGGAAGGCATGATGGGGCGTGTCCTGATCGTCGACGACGAGCGCGGCGTCTGCGAGCTCCTCGACGCCGGGCTCAAGAAGCGTGGATTCCGGACGGCGTGGCGGACGTCGGCCGCCGAGGCGTTCGAGCTCCTGGGCGTCGAGGACTTCGACGTCGTGGTCACCGACATGACCATGCGCGGCATGAACGGCCTCGAGCTCTGCGAGCGGATCGTCCAGAATCGGCCCGATCTGCCGGTCATCGTCATCACCGCGTTCGGCAGCCTCGACACGGCCACGTCGGCGATCCGCGCGGGCGCGTACGATTTCGTGACCAAGCCGTTCGAGCTCGACGCGCTCCGGCTGACCGTCGAGCGCGCCCTGCGGCACCGCGCCCTCCGCGAGGAGGTCCGCCGCCTGCGGCGCGCCGTGGCCGACGCCCGCGGGTACGAGCAGATCCTCAGCAGCAGCCCGGCGATGAGGAGCGTGTTCGATCTGCTCGATCGGGTCGCCGACTCGGACACATCGATCCTCATCACGGGAGAGAGCGGGACCGGCAAAGAGCTCGTCGCCCGCGCCGTCCACCAGCGCAGCCGGCGGAGCGAGGGCGCGTTCGTGACGGTGAACTGCGCGGCGGTGCCGGACGCCCTCCTCGAGAGCGAGCTCTTCGGCCACGCGCGTGGCGCGTTCACCGACGCCAAGGGCGCGAGGAGCGGCCTGTTCGCGCGAGCTCACGGCGGGACCTTGTTCCTCGACGAGATCGGCGAGCTGCCGATCGGGCTCCAGCCGAAGCTCCTGCGCGCCGTCCAGGAGCGCGTCATCCGGCCCGTCGGCGCCGACGAGGAGATCCCGGTGGACGTCCGGCTCATCGCCGCCACGAACCGCGACCTCGAGACGGCGATCGAAGAGCGCCGCTTCCGCGAGGATCTCTATTACCGGATCAACGTGGTCCACGTCGACCTGCCGCCGCTCCGCTCCCGCGGCGGCGACGTGCTGCTGCTCGCGCAGCACTTCCTCGAGCACTTCGCGGCCATCAAGGCGCGGCCGATCGAGGGACTCTCGGCGCCCGCGGCGGAGAAGCTCATGGCCTACGCGTGGCCCGGAAACGTCCGCGAGCTCCAGAACTGCATCGAGAGAGCGGTCGCGCTCGCACGGTACGACCAGATCACCGTCGACGATCTGCCCGAGAAGATCCGGACCTACGCGCGCTCCCATGTCCTCGTCTCGAGCGACGATCCGACCGAGCTCGTCCCCATGGAGGAGGTCGAGCGACGCTACATCTTGCGCGTCCTGGAGGTGGTCGGCGGGAACAAGAGCCAGGCAGCGCAGATCCTGGGCTTCGACCGGGCGACCTTGTATCGAAAGCTCGAGCGGTACGGCATGCGCGGCGGACGCTCGAGCGACCCGAAGCCGTGACCGTCCGGCCGCCCTGCCGCTGCGCGCGCCTGCGCCGCGCCCTGCCGACGTGAGCGGCGGTCGCCGAAGGCGCCGCGAGGCGCCCGACTCCGCCCCTCGTCGACGTGTTGCACAACGCAACACCCACGGCGGCCAGCGCAGGACGGATGACCCTCGGGCGCGCCGCGCAGCGTGGGTGCGCGCCTCTTGCGTGGGTGGCATGAGAGCTGCCTGCGGACCGGGCGCCACCATGAGCACGACCACGACGGAGTCCGCTGCTGCGGGTCGGAGAGTCCCTGTCGACTGGAGCGCGCTCGCGAGCGCCTTCGACAACACCGCTCAGCACATCCGCTATTTTCTCCACCTCGAGACAGGCGCCCTGATCCGGCTGGTCGACGGGCTCGCCGATCCGGACACGCGCGTGCGCGTCGAGGCGGATCCGGCCTGCGTGCGCGTCGAGGCCATCGCTGCGCGCGACCAGTATCGATGGCTGCAGGCGTTCATCCCGACGGTCGACGACATCGAGCTCCAGGTGCTGCTCCTCCAGTGCCTCCAGGGGCCGGGGTCATTTCGGCGGTTCAAGGCCGTGCTCTCCGGCAGGCCGGACCAGCTCCGCCGCTGGCGCGTCTTCCGGATGGAGCGGATCCGCGCTGCCATCCTCGATTGGTTTGGCGCCCGCGGCCTCGTACCCGCTTCTTTCGAGCACGCCTGGCCCGGCGCCGGCGCCGAGTCGATGCGGTCTCGCGCCGTCGACTCGGCTCGCCAACAGCTCCACGCGATGACGCGCGACCTCGCGCCCGGCGATCTCCACGCGCTCACGGCGCTCGCGGAGTTCCTGCGCGCGACGCGCTCTGGCGCCCACGCTCCCGTGGTCCCGTCGAGGAGAGACGCAGAGCGACCCGACGGCCTGGGCCCGGAGCGGCGGGCGATGGAGACGCGAGGATGAGGGGTTATCCATGACCAACGAGATGGGATGAGCGCTCACGCGCCGCACGAGCGCCCGCGCCCGGCGGCGCTCTACCCTGCCGGCCGCGCCGCCGCTGGATCAGAGGGCGAGCCGAGCCGACAGGCCGGCCACCTCGCCCTGCAGCACGGGCAAGAGCTCGATCCGAACACCGCCTCGATCCTCGGTGCGGTGGGACTGGGGCCCGTTCATGAGGAGCAGCACCGTCCCCGTGATCATCGCCGCCCCACCCGCGATGAACGCGCCGATGGCCAGCCGGTTCTCGATGACGCTGACGTCGTACGCGTCGCGGGCCGACGGCGCGCACCACGGGTCGCACCCGCCCGCGAGGCGCCGGTCGGCGTCCCGGTGGTGCACGTCGGCCTGCCACCACAGACCGGCGCCCGCGACGCCCAGGGCCGCGCCGGCCCCGAGCGTCGCCCAGGGGACCCACGGAGCCCACCGACGCTCGACGATGACGGCATCGACGCTCAGCGTGACGCGGCCCGAGGCCTCCTTGCCGGCGAGCACGAGGACGGGCTTCACGACGGTGAAATACCCATCCTTCCTCGCCGTGATCACGTGCTCTCCGGGCGTGATCATCCGGCGCGCGGCGCCCGGGCCGACGAACCACGGCTTGCCGTCGAGCAGCACGCGGGCCCCCCGCTCATCACAGCGAATCTCGATGGCGGCGAGCTCGTGCTGCACCAGCGCCCGCAAGGTCGAGCGCGCCTCCCGCTCCTGCTCGGGGGTGAGCGAGCCAGGCCCCCATTGCAGCGACAGGCGCAGGCTCTCGTGGGCGAGGAGCGGCAGCCCGATGCTCCGGAGCACCCGCGCCAGGTAGAGCCGGAGCTCGGGGTGCTCCCAGGAAGCGAGCGCCTCCTGGTACTTCTCCCGCGCCTCCGCCAGCATCATCCGCCGGTGCAGGTCCCGCGCCTCCTGGAAGAGCGCGTGTGCCCTCTGCTTCCGCTCCTCGGAGACGCCCTGGTGCCACGGCTGCAGGGCGGGCGGCGCCTGGGCGCGCGCGGGCGCGGCGACCGCGGCCAGCAGCGCGAGCGACACGAGCGACGTCGCGCGGCGGCGGCGCGCCCTCTGGAAGGAAGGAGCCTGCGCGGCCTTCACGGCGGCGCCATCCGGGTATGACGATAGATGACGCCGCCCTCGCCGACGATGAACGAGGTGCCGCCGTCGCCCCACACGTCCAGGAGGTGAAGGTCCGTCGTCGAATTGAGCTTCAACCAGGAGATGCCGTCATAGTGCAGGAGCGTCCCCCGCTCGCCGACGGCAAAGACGTCCTCCGGCCCGCTCCCCCACACCGCGAGCAGGCGCGCGGACGTGGGCGACTCCATCGGCCCCCAACGCCGGCCGTCGTAGCGCAAGATCGTCCCGCTCTCGCCGACGGCAAAGACGTCCTTCGGCCCGCTCCCCCACACCGCGCGCGGGAGCGCGAACTCGGGCGAGGGCATCGGCTCCCAGCGCTCGCCGTCGTAGTGCAAGATCGTCCCGCTCTCGCCGACGGCGAAGACGTCGTTCGGCCCGCTCCCCCACACGGGCCCCAGGTTCACCTGCACGGGCCTCGCCATGGGCTGCCAGCGCTCGCCGTCATAGTGCACGATCGTGCCCGCCACGCCGACGGCGAACACGTCCTCTGGCCCGCTCCCCCACACGCCGAACAAGAGGTCGAGCGTGGACGACTCCATGACGTCCCAGCGCTCACCGTCGTAGTGCAAGATCGTCCCGCTCTCGCCGACGGCGAAGACGTCCGCCGGCCCGCTCCCCCACACGCCGGACAAACCGGACGACAGGGGCGTATCCATGAACGCCCAGCGCTCGCCGTCGTAGTGCACGATCATGCCGTCGTCGTCGATGGCGAAGACGTCCCTCGGCCCGCTCCCCCACACGCTGACCAGCGCCTCCGGCGTGGGCGATTCCATGGGCTGCCAGCTCTGGCCGTCGTGATGCACGATCGCGCTGTCGATGCTGACCGCGAACACGTCGCTCGGCCCGCTCCCCCACACGCCGTACAGCAGCTTCGAGGGGACCACCATCGGCTCCCAGCGCTCGCCGTCATAACGCAGGATCGTGCCCGCCAGGCCGACGGCGAAGACGTCCCGCGGCCCGCTCCCCCACACGCCGTACAGGGCCACGGACGCCGGCGACGCCATGGGCTCCCAGCGCTCGCCGTCGTAGTGCACGATCTCGCCGTCCTCACCGACGGCGAAGACATCGTTGGAGTCGCTCCCCCACACGCCGAGCAGCGCTGCCGGTGTACGCGAATCCATGCGCTGCCAGCCGTCGCCGTCGTAGCGCACGATCTCGCCGCGATCGCCGACGGCGAACACGTCGCGCGGCCCGCTCCCCCACACGCCGTACAGGGCCGCGGACACCGGCGACGCCATGGGCTCCCAGCCCTCGCCGTCGTAATGCAGGATCGTGCCCGCCAGGCCGACGGCGAAGACGTCCTCTGGCCCGCTCCCCCACACGCGGAGCAAGACCGCCGTCGTGGACGAGTCCATGGGCGCCCAGCGCTCGCCGTCGTAATGCAGGATCGTGCCGCGATTGCCGACGGCGAACACGTCGCGCGGCCCGCTCCCCCACACGCCGCCGAGCCACATCGGAGAGGTCGAGTCCATCGGCTCCCAGCGATCGCCGTCGTAATGCACGATCGCGCCCGCATCGCCGACGGCAAAGACGTCGTTCGGCCCGTGTCCCCACACGGCGAGCAGCGGCGCCGTCGTGCCGGGCTCCTGGAGGCGCCAGTTCCAGTCCCCGCACGACGCCGTCGAGAGCCCATCACACGCGCTCGTGCAGCCGGGCCGGCCGAAATCATAGCGCAGCGCCGCGCAGGGCGTGGTGATGAGCGCCCCCGTATCACACGCCTCCGCCTCGGCCACCCGCCCGTCGCCGCAGTGGACCTGGCAGTCGTTCCGGCAGTACCCGCCCGACGCCGCGTTCTGCGCCCCGCGGCACTGCGCCTCGACGGGCAGGACGTCGCCCGCCCCGCAATCGCACGTCTCGCCGCGCACCCTGTCGACCACCCCGTTGCCGCACCGCTCGTCGGACCGGCAGTCGGCGCTGCAGCCGTCGCCGTCCCTCGCGTTGGCGTCGTCGCAGACCTCCTCCAGCGCGGGATCGACCACCCCGTCGCCGCACTGCTCGTCGGACCGGCAGTCGGCGCTGCAGCCGTCGCCGTCCGCCGTGTTCCCGTCGTCGCAGATCTCGACGCCCTCGACGACCCCGTTGCCGCAGAGGTCGCGCTTGCCGGGGGCGAGGCACAGGTGCGTCGCCTCCCGGGTCAACACGCACGCGTGCTCGACGGCGCAAAAGCCGTCGCCGCACGGGACCCCGCCCTCGAGGCACGCCGCCGCGACTGCGCCCTTTGCCGCCGCGAGCACCACCGCGGCCGCACGGCGGAGCGCCCCGCCGCGACGGCGTCCCGCGGCGCCCCCGCCCGACCGCATGCCCCGCTTCCCCGTCCGCGCCCGCATCGTCCCCTCGCTCTCCTCCGCCGCGCGCCCGCCCCACCCGGCCGCTCGCTCCGGCCACCGCTCGCGGCGCGCGGGACGCCGCCGAACGCGCGCGCTCGTCAGCGTCGCGCGCGCCCGTTCTCCTTGTGCCCGTCCGCCGCGCCCCCTATTCTGCCTCTGTGCAGCGCGCTCGCACAGCGCTCGCACAGCGCGCTCGCCGGCTCGTCGCATGCGCCTCGGGACGGCTCACCGGGCTTCCGCCAGACAGGTCCTCTGGACAGTTCGCGATCCCCTCGACACCCCGCGATGAGCGCCCGCAAGCCAGGAAAAGCCCCGCCGCCCCCCTCCCCCGCCGCCGCGCCGGACGACCTCTCCGACGCCGACCGCGACGCGCTCTTGCGCTGGCGGCTCGCGCTCGGCCCGGAGGCCGAGCGGGTCGACCCGCGCCTCTCGCTCGGCGGCCTCGGCGGCGCGGCGACCGCCCTCCACGTCGACCCGCGGCGGCTCGGCGACCTCGACAAGGCCCTCTCGTTCATCTACGACGAGCGCGCCGGGAACCTCGGCGGCTCGCGGCCTTACGTGCCCGAGTGGCTGTCCGCCGTGCGCGAGTTCTTCAGCCACGACATCGTCGCGCTCGTCCAGAAGGACGCCATCGAGAGAAAGGGCCTGACTCAGCTCCTCTTCGAGCCCGAGACGCTGCCCTTCCTCGAGAAGAACGTCGAGCTCGTCGCCACCCTCATGAGCGCGCGAGGCCTCATCCCCGACGCCGCGCGGGAGACCGCCCGGCAGATCGTGCGCGAGGTCGTCGAGGAGGTGCGGCGCGCGCTGGAGTCCGAGGTCCGCACCGCCGTCCTCGGCGCGCTGCGGCGGAACACGACGAGCCCCCTGCGCGTCCTCAGGAACCTCGACTGGAAACGCACCATCCGCAAGAACCTCAGAGGATGGGACGCGGACCGGCGCCGCATCGTGCCCGACAAACTCTATTTCTGGGCGAACCAGACGCGACGGCACGAGTGGGACGTCGCCATCCTCGTCGACCAGTCGGGCTCCATGGGCGAGAGCGTCGTCTACAGCTCCATCATGGCCGCGATCTTCGCCTCGCTCGATGTCCTCCGCACGCGGCTCCTCTTCTTCGACACCGAGGTCGTCGACGTGACACCCATGCTCGTCGATCCGGTCGACGTGCTGTTCACGGCGCAGCTCGGCGGCGGCACCGACATCAACCGCGCCGTGGCCTACGCTCAGGCCAACTTCATCGAGCGCCCCGAGAAGACGCTGCTCATCCTGATCACCGACCTCTTCGAGGGCGGCAACGCGGAGGAGCTCGTCGCCCGGATGCGCCAGCTCGCCGACAGCAAGGTGAAGTCGATCTGCCTGCTCGCGCTGTCCGACAGCGGCAAGCCCTCGTACGACCACGAGATGGCGCAGAAGCTCGCCGCCCTCGGGACCCCTTGCTTCGGCTGCACGCCAAAGCTGCTCGTCAAGGTGGTGGAGCGGCTGATGAAAGGACAGGACCTCGGGCCGCTGCTCGAGGCCGAGGCGCGATAAAACCACGGAGGCACAGAGGACACAGAGGCTCTTCTCTTTCCTCTGCGTCGTCTGTGCCTCCGTGGCCCCCGCCTGGCGGGGCCTGAGCCCTATCGGCGCGCCTTAAGACGCGCTTGGACGCGCGCCTTCGTCAGCGAAGGCGCGCCCTCGACCTCCGTCGACGCGTCAGCGTGCGCGACGGATCGCCTTCGCGGCGCGCTCGTCCGTCCGCCGCGCGGCGGCGCGCTTGCGCGACGTGGCGCCCCGGGCAGCGCTCGCGGAGACCCGCCGGCGGGTGCCGGCCGCGCGAACCACCGCCTCCAGCGAGGGGGGCTGGGCCATCAGCGCACCAGTGCTGATCGAGGGGCCGACTAGGCTGATAGAAAGTTTCACTTGAACTACCGATTGGGTGGCGGACCGATCACGTCGCTCAGCGGAGGGCTCGTCAACCTATAAACTGTTTCGATCGTTTACGCAGCGTCGCAGTGCGGAGATCACGAGCCCTGGAGCGCCCGTCCGGACGTGAACATGTCCACCCGGGAGATCCACTCGCCTCTCCGCCTCTCACGGCGGATGCACGCACCACGGAGGCACGAAGGCACGGGTCTGGGTTTGCTCCGTGCCTCCGTGTCTCCGTGGTGATCGGCGAGGGACTGCCCCCGGTGGTTGCACCGGGCGCTCTGTTACGATCATGTTGCACGTTGCAGGCCAACGATGGCTGGATGCCGGCATCGCCCGTTTTCTCGGGATGCGCGTGGGCCGCCTTTCATGGTTGAAACCACCGGTTGCAACCGTGGCGCAACGCAGCGGCGCCCGCACCTCCGGGAGCGCCTCGCAAGCTCGGAGGGTGGATCTCGGCTCAGCCGGCAGGGCCGGTCAACGGAGATCCAGGGCGCTCACCCAGCGGCCCCGGGGATCCAGCCGCTCGGGGCGGGAGCGGCAACGCCACTTGGAACCTCGCCCCCATGCCCGGCGCGCTCTCGACCTGGATGCTCCCGCCATGGGCCCGGAGGATCTGGTCCACGATGTACAGGCCGACGCCGAGCCCCCCATAGGAGCTCGTCGGCGCCGCCCGCTCGAAGCGCCCGAAGATCCGGGCGATGTACTCCTGCGCGATCCCGATGCCCTGATCCATCACCTGGAGCACCGCGGACTTGCCGTCGACCGAGATCCGCATCTGGATCGGCTTGCCGCGCCCGTATTTGATGGCGTTCGTGAGCAGGTTGGTGATCACCTGATCGATGCGCAGCCGGTCCCACCGGCCGATCGCCGACTCCGGGATGTCCAGGTCGAGCGAGCAGCCGGCCCGCTCCAGCTCGGATTCGAGGCGGCCCGCCACCTCGCGCGCCACGTCGCACAGGTCCACGTCCTCGAGGCTGAGCTCGAGCTGGCCGCTGTTGATGCGCGTCACGTCGAGCAGCGTGTCGATGAGCCGCGTGAGCCGCTCGATCTGCGCCTCCGCCTGGGAGAGCTTCACGAGCGCCTGCTCGGCCGGCAGCCCGCCGTCCGAGCGGCCGACCGCGCGGGTGAGGCCCTGGATCTGCAAGACCAGCGCGCTCAGCGGCGTCCGGAGCTCGTGCGAGGCGACCGCCACGAAATCCTCGCGGATCTGCACGGCCTCGCGCGTGAGCCGCAACAGGCGGGCGTTCTCGAGGCAGAGCGCCGCCCGCTGCGCGACGTCGAGGGCGACCGCGAAATCCGGGGGCTCGAAGCGCTCGCCCGGCTCCACCCACACCATGCTGAGCGCGCCGAGCACGTTGCCGCGCGTGACGAGCGGCACGCACAGGTAGCTGCTCGCCCCGAGCTCCTGGATCTCGCCCGGATCGTCGATGTCGAGCGCCCTCGCCACGTCGCGCGGGGCGCACTCGACGCGCAGGTCGGGGCGGCCGCTCGTCAGCACCGCGCCCACGCCGCCCTCGGTGAGCGGGACCTCCCGCGGGCCGAACCGCTCCGCGAACCGCGCCGCGTCGCGCCCCCGATGCGCGGCGGCGACCCTGCACGCGCCGCCCTCCTTGCGCAGGTCGAGCACGCACCAGGTGCAGATGCGCTCCGCCGCGATGCGCACCAGGGCGGCCGAGACGCTGGCCTCGTCGAGCGACGCCGAGAACGCGCTCGACGCCTCCGCGAGGAGCTCCGAGCGGCGCACCGCGGCCTCGGCCTCGGCGCGGGCCGCCCGCTCGCGCGTCAGGAGGTGGATGCGCTCCTGCTCGTGGCGCTTGCTGTCGTCGATGTCGGTGAAGCTGCCGAGCCAGCCGACCACGCGCTTCCACACGTCCCGCTCCGGGACCGCCTGGCAGAGGTGCCAGCGGTAGGCCCCGTGGCGGGACCTGAGGCGACACTCGCCCTGGAGCGGCTCGCCGGACTCGATGCAGCGGCGCCATTTGCTGACGAACTGGTTCAGGTCGTTCGGGTGCACCGCGGCCTGCCAGCCCCAGCCGCGGAGCGCCTCGAACGCGAGCCCCGTGTACTCCAGCCAGCGCGAGCTCACGTAATCGACGCTGCCGTCGAGCTTCGCCGTGAAGACGCACTGCGGGATGGCGTCGGCCAGGTTCTGGTACCTCGCCTGGGCGGCGCGCCGCAGGTCCTCGACCTCGGCGTCGCGCCGCCGCTGCTCGGCCTTGCGCAGGAGCTCGGCCTGCTCCTTGATCTGCTCGCCGCGCCGGTGGAGCTCGACGAAGACCGCGACCTTCGCCTGCACGACCTCCGGCTCGAGCGGCTTCAACAGGTAGTCGACGCCGCCGACCGCGTACGCCCTGTAGATGGCCGAGAGATCGTCCGTCGCCGCGGTCAGGAAGATGATCGGCGTGTGGCGCGACCGCTCCCGCTGCTTGACCAGCGAGGCCACCTCGAAGCCGTCGATGTCCGGCAGCCGCACGTCGAGCAGGATGACCGCGAAATCCTCGGACAGGATCCTGAGGAGCGCGTCCTTCCCGCTCGCGGCGGTCACGAGGCGGTAGCTCTCGTCGACCAGGATCGCCTTGAGCGCGGCCAGGTTCTCGGGCTGGTCGTCGACGAGGAGGATGCTGGTCGTCGCGGGAGCGGTGGACACCGTGCGGCTCCGTGGGTCAGTCGGGGCGCAGCCAGTGCAGCATGACCGACATGAGCCGCCCCTCGTCGACGGGCTTGGCCACGAAGTCGTTCAGGCCGGCGTCCAGGCACTTCTGCCTGTCCTCCGGCATCGCCTTGGCCGTCACCGCGATGATCGGCAGCTCGTTGAAGCGGGGATCGCTCCGGATCTCGCGCGTCGCCTCGTAACCGTCGAGCTCGGGCATCATGATGTCCATGAGCACGATATCGATGCTCGCGTCGGACTCGCGCAGGAGCTCGATGCCGTGCCGCGCGTTCTCGGCGAGGAGCACCTGCGCCCCGCGCCGCTCGAGCAGGCTCGTGATGGCGAAGACGTTGCGCGCGTCGTCGTCGATGACGAGCACGTTCCGCCCCGTGAGCGCGACCGAGGCGGAGCCGTTCGTGAGCAGCGGCGCGACCGGCTCGGGCAGCTCGGCGCGCGCCGGCCGCGCGGCCTTCTGCTCGGGCCGCTCCGCCGGCAGGTAGAGGGTGAACTTGCTGCCGAGCCCGGGCGTGCTGTTCAGCGAGATCTCGCCGCCGAGCAGGCTGGCCAGCTCCCGGCTGATGGTCAGGCCGAGGCCCGTGCCGCCGTAGGTGCGGCTGGTGGAGGCGTCGGCCTGCTGGAACGCGTCGAAGATGAGCGTCTGCTTGTCCGGCGGGATGCCGATGCCCGTGTCGGTGACGGCGAACGCGAGGACGGTCTTCGCCTTGATGAGCGTGTCCCGCTTGAACGAGAGCCCCCGGCTGGCCACCTCGATCTCGAGCGAGATCCGCCCGGACGACGTGAACTTGAAGGCGTTCGACAAGAGGTTCTTCAGGATCTGCTGCAGCCGCTGCAGGTCCGTCATGATCGTCGAGGGCACGCCGGTGGCGACCCGGACCCAGAACTCGAGCTCCTTCTGCTCGGCGATCTGCCGGAAGCTCCGCTCGACGTACTCCGCGAGCTCGGACAGCGACACCCGCTGGGTCTTCACGTCGATCTTGCCGGCCTCGATCTTGGAGAGGTCGAGGATCTCGTTGATGAGCTGGAGGAGGTCCTGCCCCGCGGCGGCGATCGTCTTCGCGTACTCGACCTGCTTCGGCGTGAGCGTGTGCTCCTCGTTGTCCGCGAGGATCCTGGCGAGGATGAGCAGGCTGTTGAGCGGCGTGCGCAGCTCGTGCGACATGTTCGCGAGGAACTCGGACTTGTACTTCGAGGTGCGCGACAGCTCCCTGGCTTTCTCCTCCAGGGAGGCGCTGGCGCGGGCGATCTCGCGGTTCTTGATCTCGAGCTCCGACGCCTTCTCCTCCAGCTCCTGCGAGCGGGAGCCGAGCTCGGTGTTGGACCTCTGGAGCTCCTGGAGCAGCTCCTCCGTCCTCATGCTGGCGCCGATCATGTTGAACACGACGCCGATCGACTGCGTGAGCTGCTCGAGGAACGTGAGGTGGATGGGCGTGAAGTTCTGGAAGCTCGCCAGCTCGATCACCGCCTTGAGGCCGCCCTCGAAGAGCACCGGCAGGACGCAGATGTTGCGCGGCGGCGCCTCGCCGAGCCCCGAGCTCACCCGGATGTAGTCGTCCGGCAGATCCGTGACGACGATGCTCTTCTTCTCGAGGCCGCACTGCCCGACGAGCCCCTCGCCGAGCGCGAACCGGTTGGAGATGCCCTTGCGCTTCTGGAACGCGTAGCTCGACGTGAGCTTCAGCGTCGGGTGCTTGTCCTCGGACTCCAGCACGTAGAAGGCCCCGTGCTGCGCCGAGACGAGCGGGGTGACCTCGGACATGATGAGGCGGGAGAGCGCCTCGATGGTCCGCTGCCCGGCCATCATCCCGGAGAAGCGCGCCAGGTTGGTCTTCAGCCAGTCCTGCTCCTGGTTGGCGCGCGTCGTGTCCCGCAGGTTCGAGATCATCTGGTTGATGTTGTCCTTCAGCTGAAGGACCTCGCCCTGCGCCTCGACCGAGATGGCCCGGGTCAGGTCGCCCTTGGTCACGGCGGTCGCGACCTCGGCGATGGCGCGCACCTGGGTGGTGAGGTTGCCGGCGAGCTGGTTCACGTTGTCGGTGAGGTCCCTCCACGTGCCGGCCGCGCCGGGCACCTTGGCCTGGCCGCCGAGCTTGCCCTCGATGCCGACCTCGCGCGCCACCGTCGTCACCTGCTCGGCGAACACGCGGAGCGTGTAGGTCATGTCGTTGATGGTGTCGGCCAGCGAGGCGATCTCGCCCTTGGCCTCCAGGGCCAGCTTCTGGCGGAGGTCGCCGTTCGCGACCGCGGTCACGACCTTGGCGATGCCGCGCACCTGCGAGGTGAGGTTCGAGGCCATGACGTTGACGTTCTCCGTCAGGTCCTTCCAGGTGCCGGAGACCCCGGGCACCTGCGCCTGGCCGCCGAGCTTGCCCTCGGTGCCTACCTCGCGCGCAACGCGCGTCACCTCCGCGGCGAACGCGCGCAGCTGATCGACCATCTTGTTGATGGTGTCCTTCAGCTCGAGGATCTCCCCCTTCGCCTCGACCGTGATCTTCTGAGACAGGTCGCCGCTCGCGACCGCCTTCGTGACGAGGGCGATGTTGCGCACCTGGTTGGTCAGGTTGCCGGCGAGCTGGTTCACGTTGTCGGTCAGGTCCTTCCACGTGCCGGCGACCCCCGGCACCTGCGCCTGACCGCCGAGCTTGCCGTCCGTGCCTACCTCGCGCGCGACGCGCGTCACCTCGGCGGCGAACGCGCGCAGCTGGTCGACCATCTTGTTGATGGTGTCCTTCAGCTCGAGGATCTCCCCCTTCGCCTCGACCGCGATCTTCTGGGACAGGTCGCCGCTCGCGACCGCCTTCGTGACGAGGGCGATGTTGCGCACCTGGTTGGTCAGGTTGCCCGCGAGCACGTTGACGTTGTCCGTCAGGTCCTTCCACGTCCCGCTGACGCCCCGCACCTCGGCCTGCGCGCCGAGCTTGCCCTCGGTGCCTACCTCGCGCGCCACGCGCGTCACCTCCGACGCGAACGCGCGCAGCTGCTCCACCATCTTGTTGATGGTGTCCTTCAGCTCGAGGATCTCGCCCCGCGCCTCGGCGGTGATCTTCTGCGAGAGATCGCCCTTGGCGACGGCCGTCGTCACCAGGGCGATGTTGCGCACCTGGTTGGTCAGGTTGCCGGCGAGCTGGTTCACGTTGTCGGTCAGGTCCTTCCACGTGCCGGCGACCCCGGGCACCTGCGCCTGACCGCCGAGCTTGCCGTCCGTGCCTACCTCGCGCGCGACGCGCGTCACCTCCGCGGCGAAGGTCCGGAGCTGCTCCACCATCTTGTTGATGGTGTTCTTCAGCTCGAGGATCTCCCCCTTCGCCTCGACCGTGATCTGCTTCGACAGGTCGCCGTTCGCGACCGCCGTCGTCACGACCGCGATGTTGCGCACCTGGTTGGTCAGGTTGCCCGCGAGCACGTTGACGTTGTCCGTCAGGTCCTTCCACGTCCCGCTGACGCCCCGCACCTCGGCCTGCGCCCCGAGCTTGCCCTCGGTGCCTACCTCGCGCGCGACGCGCGTCACCTCCGACGCGAACGCCCGCAGCTGCTCCACCATCTTGTTGATGGTGTTCTTCAGCTCGAGGATCTCCCCCTTCGCCTCGACCGTGATCTGCTTCGACAGGTCGCCGTTCGCGACCGCCGTCGTCACGACCGCGATGTTGCGCACCTGGTTGGTCAGGTTGCCCGCGAGCACGTTGACGTTGTCCGTCAGGTCCTTCCACGTCCCGCTGACGCCCCGCACCTCGGCCTGCGCCCCGAGCTTGCCCTCGGTGCCTACCTCGCGCGCGACGCGCGTCACCTCCGACGCGAACGCGCGCAGCTGCTCCACCATCTTGTTGATGGTGTTCTTCAGCTCGAGGATCTCCCCCTTCGCCTCGACCGTGATCTGCTTCGACAGGTCGCCGTTCGCGACCGCCGTCGTCACGACCGCGATGTTGCGCACCTGGTTGGTCAGGTTGCCCGCGAGCACGTTGACGTTGTCCGTCAGGTCCTTCCACGTCCCGCTGACGCCCTGGACCTCGGCCTGCGCGCCGAGCTTGCCCTCGGTGCCTACCTCGCGCGCGACGCGGGTGATCTCCGAGCCGACCGTCTGGAGCTGCTGGACGACGTCGTTCACCTCGTCGGCGATCTGACCGATCGTCCCCGGCACCTCGCCGATGCCGACGCGCGCGGAGAAATTGCCCGCCTTCACCGCCTTGAGCACCTCCAGGATCGCCTGGAGCTGCATCTCACGCACATCCAGGTGGTTCCCGTCGGCGCCGCGCCTGCGGGACGGCGGCTTCTTCTTGCTGGCGCCGTTCCCGTTCTTGTCCTTGGTCGCCGCGATGTTGTTCGGTTGCATGGATACCTTCCTGACGACGAGTGCGCGCCTGGAAATCTCGGTCCCGCTGGGGGCTGATCAGGCCCGCGCGACGCCGGGGGTGGGCGGCGTCGCGGGGCCCCTGGTGCGCCGCCGTCTCACGACTTGCCGCGGCGCAGAACTTCTTCGACTTGTCGCTGGAGACGAGCGTGCTCGATTTCGCGGGCGCGCCGCTCGAGCGCGCGCCGCATGCGAGAGCTTAGCTCATCGGAACGGAAAGGTTTGGAGAGGTAATCGGAGGCGCCGACGCGGAGGGCGCGCATCCCCGTTTCGACGGAGCCGAACGCGGTGATGGCGATGACCGCCAGGGACGGGTCGTGCTGCTTGGCCCGGGCGATCAGCTCGATGCCGTCCATGCCCGGCATGCGGATGTCCGTGATCAGCAGCTCGAATTTGCCCGACGGGAGCAGGCGAAGGCCCGACAGGGCGTCGGCAACGTGCGTCGCGTGGTAGCCGTGGTCCGTTGCGATGTCAACGACGAACCGGCCAAGGTCGTCGTCGTCCTCGACAATCAACACGTTCGGTGAGCTCGAACTCATCCCTTCTGTCCTTCCTCCGTGCCCCCTGTCCTCGCCTCTCCCCTCGCCTCAGGGCCCATGGCCAGGCTCGCCCCATCGTCACCTGTAGAGCTCGCCTCCTCCCCCTGCCTCGCCTGCATGTCCACGGATGAGCTCGCATCCCGGCTCGACGGCGCGTCGGGCGCGACCGTGGGCAGGGTGACCCGGAAGCGCGCCCCGCCGGTCGGCGAGGCGGCGACCTCGACCGAGCCGCCGGCCTCCTGGACGATCCCCTGAACGATCGCGAGGCCGAGGCCGCTCCCGCCGCGGGTCGACTTCGTCGTGAAGAACGGCTCGAAGATCTGGCCCATGTCCTCGGCGCGCACCCCGGGCCCCGCGTCCTCGACCTCGAAGCACACCGCGCGAGAGCCCGCCGGGCCGTCGTGCTCGGGCAGGACGCGCACCACGAGCTCGCCCCCGCCGTCCTGGGCCTCGATGGCGTTCAGGCACAGATTGAACACCACCTGAAACAGGCGATCGGAGTCGAGCGCGACGCGCGCCCACGACCCGCTGTCGCGCGGGCACTCGACGCTCGTCTCGATGTCGCGCTTCCTGCACTCCGGGCCGAGGAAGGCGACCACATCGTCGATGACGCGCCGCAGATCGCTGTCCCCCTGCTGCGGCCGCGACGGCCGAGCGAGGGAGACGAGGCGGGAGACGACCCGCGTGATCCGCTCGGACTGCCGCGCGATCGTCTCCAGCTCGGCGCGCAGGTGCTCCGGGCAGCCGGGCAGGTCGGCCGCCCGGCGCGCGCGGCCCTGGATCACGTTCAGCGGCGAGCCGATCTCGTGGCCCAGCGAGGTCGCCACCTGCCCCGCGGCGGCGAGCGCCTGCGCCTGCTGCAGCCTGCGCTCGACGTTCACCCGCGCCATCTCCTCCCGCTCGGCGCGCTCCCGGGCCTCCCGGAGCGACCAGGTCATCGTGTTGAACGCGTGGGCCAGCCGCGACAGCTCCTCCGCGCCCTTCTCGGGCACGGCCGCGTCGAGATCGCCGCTCGCCACGCGCTCGGCCCCGGAGAGGATCGCCCGCGCCGGGAGCGCGACGGTGAAGCGACCCACGACCCCGGCCACGACCGCGCTGACCAGCAGCAGCACGACGCCAGTCGCCGCGAGGCCCCGATTCAACGAGCTCTCCAGCACTTCGATATAATGACGGTCGCGCACCAGGACGGCCACCAGCGGTGGATTGGCGCTGCTCGGATGGATGGCGACCGTGCGGACGAGCACCGGCTGCCCGGCCACGTTGGTGGGCTCCTCGATGTCCCCTCCCTCCAGGAACGCCCGGCGGGCGAGCGCCTCGAGGCGCTCCTGCTCCCGCTTGACCCCCTCGGTGATGAAGACCGCCTCGCCCTCCCGGGTGAACGCGGCGACGCCCTGGATGCGCTCGGCGCTCGCGAAGTGCTCCGCCCGCCGCCGGACGAGCGCGATGTCCCTGCGCTGCAGCGCGCTCTCGACGAACGCCTGAAGCAGCGTGGCGTAATTCCGGAGCTCCGCCGTGGCCTCGTCCCGCAGGACCTGTTTGCGGTGCGCCGAGGAGAACAGCCCATACAGCGCGATCGCCATCGCGATCGGGACCACGAGCGACAGCCAGAACTGGTGCGCGAGCCTCATCCCCGCGGGTCGGCGCTGGAGCTTCGGTGCCATACGACGATCCACCGCGGCGCCCGGAGGACGCCACCGCGTTAACGCTTCGCATCATCGGTGACTTCCGACCGTACGAAGCCCTCGAATCACATCATCATTTCACCCGAGCGGCAAGGCCTTCCACGAGATCGACAGGGGCATTCATCTCGCTACCTCGCCACACGAGGGCTCGGCGTCAGGCTATCCCTGAATGACGCCCAGGATCTGGCGGACTCCTTCGTGACATGCGTCACGGGCCCTTGCGTGGCTGCGCGGCGCGCCGCCGAGCGCGCTTCGCCGCCGGGCCGGGCTTCGCCCCGCGCGCGCCGCCCTTCGCCCCGCCGGCGCGCGCCGCGCTCTCCGCGAGCATCTCCCCCCACCGCGAGATCGCGAGCGCCACCTCGCCGAACCCCCGCCCGGCGGCGGTCAGCTCGTACTCGACGCGGACGGGGGGGCCGGGCAGCACCCGCCGCTCCACGAGGCCGAGCGCCTCGAGCTCCTTCAGCCGGCTGGAGAGCATCCGGTCGCTGATCGCGTCGAGCCGCTCGCCGATCTCGCCGAAGCGCAGCGCCCCCTCCTCGAGCGTCGCGATGATCAGGCCGTTCCACGGCTTGGCGAGCACGCTCATCGCCGTCTGGAACCTTTGGCAGAGGTGCTGGCAAGAGCGCTTCATCCCTCGTCCCCGTGCGCAGCATGACCTCTTCACTACCAAAAAGGAAGTACCCCGACGCGAGGCAGCTGCGACGCAGGATGCGCCTCCGACGGAGTTTACTCCCCTTTTGAAAGTAACGTCTCTTTTGCAAGCAGCGTCGATCGGGACCACCGCCTCTGACCTGCTGTTCAGCCCCTTCGCGCTCGGTCCCCTGTCGCTGCCGAACCCCCTCGTGAGGGCGCCGAGGACGCGCTGCCGCGCGGTCGCGTGCCAGCGGTCGCGCGCCAACCGAGCTGCACGCGCGGCGCTGCGAGCAGCGCGCCGGCGCCGCGCTCGGACCCGAGGGCGTGAGGGCGTGATGGCCTGAGCCCGGGATCCGCGGCCCCGGCCGGGCGCCTGGGCCAGGAGCTCCCGCGCTGCGGCCCATGATACGCTCCGAGGCCCATGCCGGCCGCCGCTCCCCCGCTCCCGAACGATGGACTTCCCCCGGCGCCGGGCCCGGCGCGCTCGCCCGCGGAGGCCCCGTGAGCGCGGCGCCGGGCGAGGTGCAGCGCATCGGGGCCGCCGAGCTCCGGGCGTTCATCCAGGACGCGGGGGAGCTCAAGAAGGGCACGCTGCTCTACGACGGCGGGCAGCTCCTGAACCTCGCGCGCTACGAGAACAAGCTGTTCTGCGAGGCCCGAGGCTCGGGGGCCTCGCCCTACAAGGTGACGCTCGTCTACAGCGACGCGCCGGCGCCCGGCTTCAAGGGGCGCTGCACCTGCCCGGCGCGCACCTTCAACACCGCGTTCTGCAAGCACGCGGCGGCGCTGCTCGTCGCCTGGGCCCGCGCGCCCGAGTCGTTCGCCGTGAGCGACGCGGCGCCGCCCGGCGCGCCGGGCGGGGAGACCGCGCGCAAGAGCGTGAAGAAGGGCGCCGCGAACGCGCAGGCGCTGATGAAATCGGGCGTCGAGCAGGTCAGCACGCTCGTGCGCGAGCTCGGCGTGGCCGGCGTCGCGACGATCGGGGCCGACCGCATCGAGCAGATGGAGAAGCTCGCCGAGGGGCTCCGGGAAAACCGCCTCCGGCGGCTCTCGGCCCGGACGCTCGATCTCGCCGCGCTGCTGCGGGGGCAGGCCGCGGGCGTGCGGGTAGTCGACCAAGCCGCGCGCGGTCCGCAGGCCGCGGCCGGTCCTCCGGCGGGCGCTCGCCGCGGCGCGCTCCCGTCGGTCGCCTACGCGAACCTGATCGCCGACCTCCTGCTCACCGCCCGCAAGCTCGAGAAGCACCTCGCGGGCGAGCCGCTCGACGACCGCCACGTCGAGGAGCTCGTCGGCAAGACGTGGAAGGCGTCCGACCGCAAGCCCGCGGACGGGCTCACGCTCGTCGAGTACGCCTTCTCGACCCGGACCACGAGCGACGATTTCGTCATCCGGGAGAGCCGCTTCCTCGACCTCGAGTCCGGCCGGCACTTCAGCGAGAAGCAGATCCTCCCCGCCTTCATGGCGAAGCGGACCGAGCCGAAGCGGAGCTTCGCCGGCGAGGTGCTCGCCGGGGCGCGGGCGACGACCTACCCCGGCTACCCGCCGCTCCGGCTCGATTTCACCGACCTCGGCGACAAGCGCCCGCTCGACGCCGGCGCCCTCGAAACGGTGCTCGCGCGGGCGCTGCCCGACGTCGGCGCCGCCCTCGCGGCCCTCCAGGAGCACCGCAAGGACGTCTTCGCGCCCGACCTCGTGCCCGTGGCCGTGCGCACCGACACGCTCTTCGCGCGCGGCGCGCGGCTCTCGGCCGTCGACGACAAGGGGGAGGCGCTCCACCTGCCCGACGACCCGGCGCTCGAGGAGCGGCTCGCCGGCTCGCTCCGCGACGCCCGGCTGCGCGCGCTGCTCGGCGACGTCGGGATCGACGCCGCGCTGCCCACCCTGTGGCCGCTCGCCGCCATCGTCGAGGGCCCGCTCGGCCTCTCGCTGCTCCCGGTCGTCGAGCCGGGGGCCGCCGCGCGCAGCGGGCCGCTCGAGGGCTCCGCGTGGAACGCCGCCGCCCGCGAGGCGGGCGCCTCGCCCGCGGCGATCGCGCTCGGCGAGGTCCGCGAGGAGCTCGCCGACGCGCTCGCCACCGGCCTGACCGGGCTCAGCGCCCGCGTGACCGACCCGCTCGCCGAGCGGCTCCGCGATCTCCGCCTCGAGAAGCAGGCCGCGCTGCTCCAGGGCCTGCCGCAGCGGCCCGATCCGGCGGACCGGCTCGACGACTTCATCAAGCTTTACCAGGTGCTCGAGATGGCGCTCGTGCGCCTCGCCGGCGCGACGCACGTCGATCGCGGAGGCGGGGCCATCGAGCGCGTGCCGACCTACGAGAGCGTCGCCGTGGCGCGGCCCGACGAGACGCTCCCCCCGGACGAGGTGGCGCGGCGCCGGGCCGCGGGCGCCATGAACCGCTACGTCGCCGCGGTCCACCACGCGCGCTACTACGCGTCGCTGCCGCCGGGCGAGCTCGTCGGGAGCATCTTCCCGATCTGGGCGGACGGCACCGCGACGCCGACCATCGCGCGGACGTTCGCGCCGCTCGGGGCCGAGGCGATCGCGGCCGCGGAGAAGGCGCTCACGGTGAAGGCCGGCCGCGTGGCCAAGCTGACCGCGGTGCGGGTGCTGCAGGCGGTCGTGCAGCACGGCGGCCCGGCCCGCGCCGAGGCCGCGGCGATGCTCGGCCGGGTCGCGGAGCACGCCAAGGACGCCGGCCTGCGGGCGCTCGCCCGCGACGCGCTCGACGTGGCCGACGCGGCCGGGCCGGGCGGGGCCGCGGTGCGCGCGCGCCGCGCCGCCCGGATGGAGCGGGTGCAGGAGCTCGCGAAGGCGCTCGGCGCGGCGCCGACCAAGGAGGAGCGGCTCGAGGCGCTCAAGGCGCTCGCCGAGCTGGGCGACCTCGCCGCGCTCCCGGCGCTCCGCCGCGCCTTCTACGCGGACGCCGCCCGCGGCGTGCGCGAGGAGGCCGCCTACGCGCTCGCCCAGCTCGGCGACGTCGAGATGGTCGAGACCTTCGCGCGGATGCTGGCGAGCCGTGGCGAGGACGACCGGGAGGCGAAGATCGCCGCGTACGCGCTCGGCTACCTGGGCGACGTCCGCGGGCTGAGCGAGCTCCTGTCGGCCTACGCCGAGGGGTACAAGCCCGGCATCGTGGCGGACGCGATCCGCGCGTTCGGCCCCGTGGCGCTCGCGCCGCTCGTGGAGCTCATCGAGGCGCGGCCGGAGCTCGCGAAGCGGGCCGCGGCGCTCGACGCGCTGAAGAAGATGGACGACACCGCGGTGGCGGGCTGCCTGCTCGAGCGGATCGAGGCGCGGCGCGGCGACGCCGATTTCGCCGAGAAGGCGCAGCTCTACCTGAAGCTCGCCGACGTGCACCCGCACAGCCGGCGCGAGGTCGCGGCCGCGATCGCGGCGGCGCTCGCGGGGGCGGAGGGCAAGGAGGCGCAGGCGGCCCTCAAGGCGGCGCAGAAGGCGCTCGGCGTGGTCAAGCGGAGCAAGTAGCCCGCCCCCGCCCGGTCCCATCGCGGTCTGTGGGGGGATCGCACGCGCGAGCGCGCGTCTCGCCGCCTCGCCGCCTCGCGCGGAGGGGGACAGAAAGCCGGCGAGCTTCGCTACGGTAGCTCGACGAGTCTCCAGTACTTGTTGAGCGCTGCCATGAGCTCAACGAAGCTGAGGAACGTGACGGGCTTGAGGAGATAACCGGCCACGTTGAGGTTGAAGGCCCCCACCTTGTCGCGATCGTCGTTCGATGTGGTCAGCACGACGACCGACGTGGCCACGAGATCCGGATCGGCCCGCAGCTCGCGGAGGAACTCGATGCCGTTCATCTTCGGCATGTTCAGGTCGAGCAGGATCAGCCGGCGCTCCACGGGGATGGCGCCGCTGCGCAGCATCTCCAGCGCCTCGACGCCGTTGCCGGCGACCCAGAGGGGGTTCGAGATGTTGTTGCGCTTGAACGCCCGGCGGACGTTCATCACATCGACCTCGTCGTCCTCGACGAGGAGGATGTTGAGCAGTTTTTCTTCGACGCTCATGGTCTCCTGGATCTCCTTGGCGAGGAGGACGTGAACGTCAACCTCCGCGCGATCGCCGCCGCGGCAATTCCCAAAGCAGCACGGCGACCGCCGCGGAGGTCTCGCGGCCGCCGGTGAGCCCGGACGCGCTCCGACCTGGCCCTACCCGCGCAGGCGCTCTCGAGGCGTCTCATCGTTCGAGCTTGGACCACCGGTCCGTCGGGTTCAACTCCAATGACGAGCTCCGAACACCTGCTGAGCCTGCTGCTTTCGCGCTCCGACGCGCGAGCGCCGCGTTTCAGGAATCGCTCGGATCGCGCTTCTGCCAGGTGAAGCGGAAGGTCGCGCCCTGGCCCGGGGAGGACTCGATCCAGATGCGTCCGCCGCGGCTCTCGACGATCTTCTTCACCACGGACAGCCCGATTCCCGTGCCCTCCACCTTGTCGCGCGCCTCGAGCGTCTGGAAGAGGCCCCAGACGCGCTCGTGAAACTCCGGGGCGATGCCTGGCCCGTTGTCCTCGACGAAGAACTCGTGGAGCAGGCCGGCGTCGCGGTGCCCGATCCGCACGCGCGCGTCGGCGCGCCGCGCGTGCTTGAGCGCGTTGCTGACGAGGTTCATGAACACCTGCTGCAGCGGGATCCGCTCGGTCCGCAGCGCCGGCAGCCCCGGCGCGACGTCGATGTTCGCCTCGGGCGGCGGCGCGATCAGCTCGACGACGTCCGCGAGGATCTGGCCCACGTCGACCGGCTCCACCGCGTGTTTCACCCGGCCGGCGCGGCTGTAGTCGAGGATCCCGTCGATGAGCGCCTCCATCCGGCGGACGCGGCCGCGCAGCAGGCTCATGTGCTCGCGCGACTCGCCCTGGAGCGTCCCCGAGAGGTCCTCCTCGATCCACTGCGCCAGGTTCGCGATGCCGCGGAGGGGCGCCTTCAGGTCGTGGCTGGCCACGTACGCGAACTGGTCGAGCTCCTTGTTGCTCCGCTCGAGCGCGGCGATGAGGCGCTCGCGCTCCGCCTCGGCGCGCTTCTGCTCGGTGATGTCGCGGACCTCGATGACCGTGCCCACGGGGACGTCGCCGTCGAGGATCGGGCTCGCGGTGAAGGCCACGTGGTAGAAGGAGCCGTCCTTGCGGACGAAGACGTCCTCTCCCTGCTCCTGGCTCTTGCGCGGCAGCGCCCGGTCGATCGGGCACTCCTCGATGGGATAGCGGCTGCCGTCCGGCCGCGTGTGGTGCACGATCTCGTGCAGGGGGCGATCGAGCGCCTGCATCTCGTCGAACGTGAAGCCGGTGATCTTCTCGGCCGCCGGGTTCATGAAGGTGCAGCGCTGGTGCGCATCCATCATGAACAGGCCGAGCGTCGCGTTCTCGGCGATGGTGCGCACGAGCCGGTGCTGGACCCGGAACGCCTCCTCGGCGCGCCGGATGTCGCTCACGTCGACGTTGCAGCCGACCCACTCGTAGATCGCGCCGTCGTCCGCGATCAGCGGGACGCCCCGCGCGACGGTGTGCGCCCACGAGCCGTCGCGCCGGCGCAGCCGGTACTCCACCTCGTACCGGGTCCTCGACGCGACGGCCCCTCGCCACGCGGCGTTCGCGTGCTCGCGATCGTCGGGGTGCACGGCGTCGAGCCAGCCGTAGCCGACCCACTCCTCGTAGCGCTGCCCGGTGAAGCCGCGCCAGGACGGGGAGTCCTCGACGACGTGGCCGCGCGGATCGGTCCGCCAGACGACGACCGCGGTCGCCTCGACCATGGAGCGGAAGCGCTTCTCGGCGGCGAGCGCCTCCTCGCGCAGCCGCGCGTTCTCGATGGCCACGCTGGCGAGCTGCGCGAGCTGCACCAGGATCGACTCGTCGTCGCCGGTGAACTCCCCCTCCTCCTTGTCCGAGAGCTGGACGAGCCCGAGGTTCCTGCCGTCGCGGCCGATGAGCGGCGCCGCGAGCCAGCCGCGCATCGGCGGGTGGCGCGCCTCCTCGCCGCTGAAGCCCCGCCACGCCGGGTGCGCCTCGAGCTCGGCCTGCGTCATGCGGAGCGGCTTGTTGGTCTTGCAGACCAGCGTGTAGATCCCGCTCCCGTCGCTCTTCGCGTCATAGCCGCGGTACGCGGCGTACTTGTCCGAGAGGCTGACGGCGTTGATGGCCTGCGCCCAGTTCTGGTCGTCGGTCATGCTGATGACCGACTGGTGCGCCCCGATGAGCGCGCGCGCCCGCTCGGTGATCTCCGCGAGCATCCCGTCGAGCGACGTCGCCGAGTTGACGGCGAGCGACGCCTCGGCGAGCCCCTTGAGCTGCTCGCTGCGGCGCTGCTCCTCGCGCAGGGCGCGGATCCGCGCCGTCGCGTCGACGCCCACCACGACGCCGGCCACGATCTGCCCCGAGGCGTCGCGGATGGGCGCGGCGCTGTACTCGATGATGGCGCGGGTGCCGTCGGTGCGCAGCATCTCCACCGGCTCGGCCCGGACGAGCTCGCCGCTCAGGACCGCGCGCGCGAGCGGCCACTCGTGCGGCGCGTAGGGGCGGCCGTCCCCGTGGAAGCCGCGGTAGGACGCGCTGTACGCCTCGACGTCCTCCGACGCGACGAAGGGGCGGCCCAGCTGCGCGGCGCCCTGGGCGTTGCCCATCACGAGGTGCCCCGAGGGGGCCTCCGCGATGTACACCGCGTGGGGCATCTGCTGGATGACCTGCTCCAGCTTGTGGCGCTCGTGCTCGAGCTGCTCGGCGAGCTGCTCGATGCGGCGCCGCGCGAGCACCTGGTCGGTGACCTCGACCGCGAAGAGCACCACGCTGTGCGCCCCGCCGGCGCCGGCCGGGATGGGCTGCAGGGTCACGTTGAAATAGCCCTCGGCGAGCGCCCCGTCGCCGGCGCCCCGGTCGAGCAGGATGAGGAGCTCGCACGCGGCGGCGGGCTGGCCCGAGCCGTAGGCCCGCTCGAGCAGCTCGGCCACCTGGGAGCCGGCGAGCTCCGGGGCGCACTGGAAGAGGCGCCTGCCCACGGTGGTGCGGTCGCGGAAGAGCCGCTGCGCGAGCCGGTTCGTGAAGTCGATCACCCAGTCGGGGCCGCGGAACACCGCGATGGCGGTGGGCGCCTCGATGAACATCGCGTGTACGGAGCGCCCGGCGTCCGGCGTGACCTGCGCCTCCTTCTGGTTGAGCCCACGCGCGGTCGTCCCCTCGTCCCGAACATGCTGGGTCATCGCTCGTCCTGGTGGTCAGTCGCCGCCGCGGCGAACGGCCCGGCGACGCTGGAGCCACGGCGCGCTCGGCGGCGGGAGCAGTGCGCTTCTCGCGCGGCGTCGCGGCGACTCAGAGCCTGCCCGCTCACCCCATGAATGTCAACGTCCGCCCCGGAAGTCGCGGCGTCGGCCCGGCGGGCGCGGCGCGCTCGCGACAGCGCGGTGATAGCGCTCACCGCGTCTGGCGGCGAGCGACCGGCGCGCGGCAGAGCGCCTGTCCGCGGCCGCCCCGGCGGAGCCGCCCGAGTGACCGCGCCTGCGGCGCGACGTGCATCATGCCGTCTGGATGCTGGACGCGGGCTGCGCGCGGGAACTCGGCAGGACCGCGGATGGCCCGTTTGGACCGGAGAGGCTCGCTCCCGATTCGAGATAGCGGGTAGACAGGAAGATCCTTGTTTTCCCCCCCGCGCGCCCGCCAAGGGTCGTCCGGCCACCCCGGAGCCGCGGCCGCGCCTGGGTTTGTTCAGGGACGGCGCCGGGGTTCGTTCGGGTTCGAGAGGGGGAGTCGCGCCGCGGGTCCGGGCGTTTGCGTCAGCTCGCGCGGGGCCGCTGCCGCCACAGGGTCATCAGCACGCGCCCGACCTGGACCATCCGGCCGACGCGCCCTGTCGGGCGGGTGTCGGCCGCGCGGAACGGCTCGGCGCGGTAGCTCGGGCCCGGCGGCGCGGCCTCGTGCGCGGCGGCCGCGCCGCCGCCGGCGGGGGCCGCGGAGACCGGCGCCGGCCCGAGGCGCTTGTCGAGGTGCACCTCGACCGCCTCGCCGACCAGGTTGCTCACGTCGCGGTCGTGCTCGATGCAGTGGAGCAGCAGCCGGTCCGCGAGCGGGTCGGGCAGGTAGACCGTGACCGCGCGCCGCGAGCGGCCGTCGTTGCCGACGAGCACCGGCGGGGCGGCCGGCGGCTCCGAGGTGGTGGCGAGCGGCTGGGGCTCGGCGGCCGCGCTGGCCTGCGGCGGCGGCGGCGTCGTCGCGACGGACGGCGGCGGCTCGGCGCTCGGCTGCGCTTCGGGCGCCCGCGCTTCCGGCGCGCGCTCCTGCTTTGCCTCGGCCGTCTTGTCGTCGTGCGCTCGCCTGTCGGCGGCGGGCCTCGACTTCACCGCGTCGTGGGCCGGCGCGCCGCCCTCGCCGCCCGCGACGAAGGCGTCGACCTTTTCAGGCGACGGCGGCTTTCTTAGCGAGACCGCGACTTGCTTTTTCGCCATGATGAAGCTTCTCCAGTTCTCCGAGAAGGTGGGTGATCTCTTTGGCCGCGGCGTCCCGCGGCGCGTAGCCCGTCACCCCTTGCCCGCAGGCGAGGGACTCCTGGTAGGCGATGCGATAGCCGAGCTCCGTGGCGAGCACCGGCAGGCCCGACGTCTCGAGCACCGCGCGCGCCGATTTGCCGAGGGCCGTGCGGCCCTGCTTGCGCGTGATGAGGATGCAGCCCTTGAGCGCGCTCCGCAGCGCCGCGGCCTCCCGGAACACCTCGATCGCGGCGGTGAGGGCCCAGGCATCCGCGGCCGTGGGGCCGCAGGGGTAGACGGCGACGTCGGCGACCATCAGCGCCGACCGCGCGATCTCGCCGTGACGGGGGGGGCAATCGATGACCGTGAGGTCGTACGCGGCGGCGACGTCCGGCAGCTGCCCCGGCTTGTGCATCGAGGCGCCCATGGCCATGACGGTCGGGGTCTCGTGCCCGGCCTCGGCGGCCACGTCGCCCCACGTACGGACGGTCCCCTGGGGATCGGCGTCGACGAGGAGCACGCGCCGGCCCTTCGCCAGCGCGGCCACGGCGAGGCTCACGGCCGTGGTGCTCTTGCCGATCCCACCCTTCTGTCCGGTGAGCGCGATGATCATGAGCCCCCCCTAGCAGAATTCTCGCGGCGCCGCCCAATTTCTGGAGGTCCCCGGCCGGCCGGGATCTCGCGCGAAGCGTGGAGCGTAGAGCGTGGACGGAGCGCGCGTCCCTCGCCTGCGTCGCGCGGCCGGCGCGCGCGGAGGCGATCTTCATCGCGGTCTGCCAGCCGCGCGAGCCATCCTCCACCTCTCGTTTCGAGGCTAAGATAAAGCGGAGGGCCGTATGGCGCGCAACCTCCGCGACATCGACGGCTGGCACCACCGCAGCGACACATGCCGGAAGACCTAGAAGCTCAGTACCTGGAGGGATTCGTCGCCGATCCGACGACCCTGTTCGACGTGGCGGAGCGGAGTCTCTCGTGGGACGACCGGATGCATTCACGCCGAACCGCCTCGTGCGGGGTGGCGTACAACTACTCAGGCATCTCCTACCCGGACCGCGAGATGCCGCCCTTCGTGCAGGAGCTCGCGGCCCGCATCGCCGGCGTGGTGGGGCACGGGATCAACAACTGCCTCGCCAACTTCTACGCCGATGGGGCGGCGAAGATGGGCTTTCACTCGGACTCCAGCGCCGGCGTCGTCGCCGGGACGACGACCTCGATCCTGTCGCTGGGCGCGCCTCGCGTCCTCACCTTCCGCCGGCGCTCTCGCCGAGAGGAGCGGCACGACATAGCCTTGGCGCCCGGCTCGCTCCTGATCATGCGCGCCAGCGTCCAGGAGGGGTGGCAGCATGCGGTCCTCGCCGTCGAGGCCGCGGGCCCGCGGATCAGCCTCACATTCCGGTTGCTCTCTCGATGAGTCGGCATCGATTGCAGCAGGCGGCCGATGGGACCAGCTGTTCATCCGAGCGGCCGCTCCGATCCGAAGCGAGCACAACGGCTTCTCTCGAGGGGACGCAGGCGGACGCATGATGAGAAGAATGGCGCCAGAGCCGACCCTGCGCGCAGCCCTACGGGTTCTCTACGTGGCATCGTACACGACGCGCAACTGGACGCTTCACGAGGAGGTCTCCCGGCGACAGGTCAACGACCTCTGGGAAGCCATACACGAGATCCCGGACCTCCTTTGCCGCTGGCACGACGGCGCAGAGAGGGAGCTACTCATGTACTTGGACGAATACAACCACAAATGGCCATCTCCGCACCTGCGAGGGATCTACGAGCAGGCGCTCGAAGATTCGGCGATATGAGAGAGCCGCCGAACATCGAATTGGATCCGGCGGGCGGCCTATGCCCGCTCGCGGCGCCAAGGGCGTTCATTGCACGGGCATGGCGCGGCAGCGAGCAGACGAAGGTGAATCCTTGATGTCAGACACGTCCACCAAGCTCGTTGCCGCCGCGCTCGCGGATCATGGCAGGTTCAAGCACGTCGCGGCAGAGCTTGAGCGACGTGCGCCCGATGCCGACGCGGCCGGCGCTCTTGTGGACGCCTATCGCGCCGGGGAGGCCCCACCCTGGTTGGTCGCGCATCTTCTCGGCTGCATCGGCCACGAGGTTGGCTACGCCTTGGTTCGCAAGATTCTGTTGAGCGCACCCGGGATGCTCGCCGAGAGCTACGCTGGCCCCGCGCTTGCGAAGATCCTTGGAGAACATGCTCTCTCGGACCTCTGCACGCTCGTCCGCGACGCCCCGAAGCAGGCGTCTCGCGAAGGTGCCGCCTGCGGGCTCGCGCGCATCAGATCGCCGAGCGCGGAGGCCGCTCTTCTCGACGCAGCCAGCACTGGGCGCATTCGTTGGCACGTCGCCGCGAACGTCCTCGCTGGTATTCCCATCGCTCCGTGGCGTCTGTGTGAGCTGTTCCGCTCGGGCGAGATCGAGCGCCTCCGGCTCGCCACCGAGATTGTTTCGGTGGCGCTTGGTGATGCCGACGGCGGCGGAAGCACGTGGATATACGATATTGCAGCAGAGGTGGGGCCCCTGGCTCGCGAAGCGCTCGCGAACCCCGCTCTAAACATGGCTCCTCGAAAGCGGACGCAACTGGAAGCATGGGTGTCCAAGGCGCACTGAGCGCAGCGCGCGCGCCGCATTCTTACTGGCACGTTGGGCTGGCACCGGTGATTTGGTGAAACATGGCATGGAAGGCTCTGCTGGATGATGCTCGATGGAACCATCGAGACGACCCGACGCGCGCTGACGAGCTCGCTCGACAGACCATCCGTTGCGCGGAGGCGGAGGCCGATGGAGCGGAGCGCGTACGCGCCTTCGAGTCGATCGCCGACTACCTCTGCGGCCGGGAGCGGTGGGCAGAGGCGTCCACGCTCTACGGTCGTCTGATCGACCTGCTGCGAGAGGATCGCGCTTCACCGGACGAGCTCGCAGCGCGGATCGCGCGCCGTGCCGAGCTCGAGGCGAGCGCCGGCGGCATGGAATCTGCCGCGAAGCTGCTCGAGGAGGCGCTCAGCCTTTGGCGCGCGTCGTCACGAGGTACGCTGGAGCGGGGCGCCGCATGGTATGAACGGCTGGCCGACGTGCGAGCGTCGGCAGCGCACCATGCCGCTGCGTCCGTGGCGCGGGGCCGTGCTACCGAGCTGCGCGTCGAGGCTTCGGGCCAGTACTACCAGCCCCGCGTGATGCGGCATGCGAAGAGCGACGGGACCGTCGAATACGCCGTCCACGACGTCTACTTCTCCTTGTACGGCGACGTCGAAGGTTACACCAAGCACGCGCGCTCACCGCGGATGCCCTCCGTGGCCGCGCTCCAAAGGTGGCTGGAGGAGACGTTGCCGATGGCCGCAACGGGTGTACTGTGCGGCGATCTCGGCTACGTGCACTACGCGCCCCAGCTCGCTCAATGGCTTCGTCATGTTCAGGAGGAGCCGCTGGACTATGAAAGCGAGCCCGAGTATACAGTCTGACGAGCGGCTGGCACTGACCCCGCGCCGCAAGCACACCCGCAAGTCGCACTACCCGCGAGAGGCGATGACCGTGGCTCGTCAAATGTCACCGGAGAGGCAACGCGAGTGGCAAGAGTTGAGGGGATTTTTCGACTTTTGGGAGCGACACCTGTTCCCCAGCTTCATGCCGCTGGACGATCCACGCCATCCTGCCAACGCCTTGGAGCAGATCGCCGAGAAGCTCGGCCCTTCGAAGGCCCTGCAAGGCCTGAAGCAGGCCATCCATGACATCGTGGAGCAATACGGACACTTGAGCGGCGAAGAAATCCGTCGAGCGGACGCCGCCCTCGCAGCGAATGGATTGCTTACATTCTCGGAAATCAGGAGGCGGTACTGGTCGAAGTATCGAGCAGTTTTGAAGCGGGGAGCCATCAGGGACGAGACAGAGTTCTACTTGCTGAAGGGCATCGCGGACGACTTGACGAGCGGCCCATCGGAGGAAGAGCGAGCGCAGATCAGCACGCTACTCTCAGAGTATGAAGCGCATCGATCATAACAGCTGCTCGCAGGCGACGCTTTCAAAGCGATGCGCGACTGAGCCACGTCGTGCGCCACGGAGGGCGTAACGGATGGGGATGCTTGAGCTCCAGGTCGGTGCTCGCGTGGTGTTCGCGCACTACCTGCCCGCGGACGCCGGCCCGAACAACGGCGGCTACCTTGGGCTGGTATACCCTGGTGGCACCTTTTACGGCGTCGGGTTCGACGAGCTCCGGGCGCTGGGCACCGGGCGCCACCAGCTCGCGCTGGACGAGCGGGCGCGGTCGGAGCGGGGCCGCGAGCCGGAGTACGAATCGGAGTGGCAGCGGCAGTTCGAGCGCTTCCAGTTCATGCTGTTCAGTTACAGCGTCGGTGCGTACGTCGCCCTCGAGGTGCTCTCTGCGGCCCGCGAGATCTTCGAGCTGGAGTGCCGGATCGGTCGCCTCACCCGTCGCCCAGACGATGATCTAAAGGCCGTCATGGGGGCCGACGGCAAGTGGCAGTTCCAGCGGGAAGACGGAGCGCCCCATTCATCGTCGGCGTCCCCGAGCACGGCGGAGCATACATTTGCCGTGAGCTCATCGTCGAAGCGACACGTTCACCTGGACCCGGATGGTACGTGGCGCGCCACCTGGCTGGTCGTCGTCGTCGAAGCTCCTACCGGCGTGCTCTACGAGCAGCAATGCGCCGGCACCGGCTGCGACGATCGTGCCATCGAAGGATATCTGGTTCCGCTCGGCGGCTTGAAGGTCGACGCGAGCGCTGGATTCATCGAACCCGACGAGCTCACGTCGGTGTTCCATGACGGCAGCGCGTGCGTCTGGGGGATGTGCGGAGATCGCCTCCCTCACGACCGGCTTGGACGGCTGCGCCAGCTGGTCCGCTCCGTACCATACTGGCATCGGCGTGATGACGGCGAGGAGGTGCCCAGCCCCCTCGAGCTCGACGAACGACGTCTCGGAGAGCTCGCGGAAGCGTGGGTGCCGGTCATCACCCCCGACGGACCGGGCATCCTGATGTGGCATAACTGCGACTGATCGGACGAACGCGACCCCGGCCTGGCCGCCGCGCTCGTTCACCTCGCCTGGAACACGATGCGCAGCGGCAGGTGGTCCGACCCCGTGGTCTTCTCTGGATGGCGCGCCGGCGGGGCCTTGCGCCTTCGTCACCGAAGCGCCCGAGCCTACACGGCCAGCGGGAGGACGGCCGTCGAGCGGCGGGCTGGGCGCGGCCGGGTGGTTCCCTGGCAGCACTGCTTCAGCAGCTGGGGCGCTCCAGTGCTGCTCTAGCAGCACAGCCCCGTGGCCGGGGAGGAGAGGTGCCTTGCCTCCGGCCGGTGCGCCGAGGGCTCCGCCTCCGGGCGCGCCGCTTGCAGTGTGCGGCCCGGCCGCACGGCGGTACGCGCCCGCGCCTACGCCATCCATGAGCGACCATCAACGACGATCCGAACGAGACATCGTTATGGCATGGAGGCGCGGCTAGGAGATTTCAGTGAGTAGCGACTTTCTTTGGTACCTGCCGACGCACGGCGACGGCCGCGACTTGATCGGCAGCGCACACCACCTCGAGGCTGAAGCGCAGCGACAGCGAGCGCCGGACATCGCTTACTTGACGCAAGTCGCGCTGGCGGCGGAGCGCGCGGGCTTCCTTGCGGCGCTCATCCCCACGGGCTCGCGCTGCGAGGATGCGTGGCTCGTGGCCGCGGCGGTCGCGCAGCACACGCGTCGCTTGAAGCTCTTGGTCGCGTTCCGGCCCGGGCAGATGTACCCGGCCGTGGCCGCGCAGAGCGTCGCCACCCTGCAGCGCATCACGGGCAATCGTCTCCTGCTCAACGTCGTGACCGGCGGGAGCGCGAAGGAGCAGCGGGCATACGGCGACTTCCTCGATCACGACGCGCGCTACGACCGGACCGCCGAGTTCCTGGAGGTGGTCGACAAGGCGTTCGGCGGACCCGGCGTGAACCACGAAGGCGCGCACTTCCGCGTCGAGAACGGCGGCCTGGTGGAGCCGCTCGCCGTGCGTCCCACCATCTACTTCGGCGGCGCCTCCGAGGCCGCAGAGCGCGTGGCTGCCAGGCACGCGGACGTCTACCTGCTGTGGGGCGAGACGCCGAGCATGGTGCGCGATCGAATCGCCTCGATGCGCCGCCGCGCGGAGGGCCTCGGCCGCACGATCCGCTTCGGGCTACGCGTCCACGTCGTCACGCGCGACACCGAAGAGGACGCCTGGCGCGAGGCGAAGCGGCTGCTCGACGGCATCCCGCCCGGCGCGATCGAAGAGGCGCAGCGCGGGCTCGGCTCGATGGAGTCGGTGGGTCAAGCGCGCATGCTCTCGCTGCACGCGGGCAAGAAGCTCGGCGTACGCGAGCTCGAAGTGTCGCCGAACCTCTGGGCGGGCGTGTCGCTCGTGCGCGGCGGCGCCGGCACGGCGCTCGTCGGGAGCCATCGGCAAGTGGCCGAGCGCATCGCCGAGTACGAGGCGCTCGGCATCGACACCTTCATCCTCTCCGGGTATCCGAACCTCGAAGAGGCGGTGCGCGTGGGCGAGGATCTGTTGCCGCTCGTCTCGTCCCCGCGCCGCGCTCGCGCGCCGCTCGGCATCGTCTCCGCGTCGTGAGCCAGCCGCCGTCACGAGCGCTCTCCGGCGGCGGATCGTCGTCGACATGCCCGGGGGGGAAGGGCGCGCTCCGGTTCGTGCCTCACGCGCCCAGCTCGAAGAGCTGCATCGCCACCAGCGCGACGCAATCGGGCTCGCGCGAATCCGACACGATCTGACGAAGCTCGTGGAAATACCGCACGTGCAGGGCCCGCAGCCGCTCGAGGTCACGGCGCGCGACGCTGACGAGGTTGTAGGAATACAGCCCCGGATCGCCGCGGCGCTGCCGGCCCGCGGCGACGTCGAGCCAGTGCGATTTCAATCGTTGTCGCGGCTCGGCGGCGCCGCGGGTCATATCGACCGTCTCGGCCGTGGTGGCGTACCGCCCTTCGCGCCACCGGATCAGGCCCGCCCGCGACAGGGCTTCGCGGCACGCACGCACCTCGTCGTCCGGGAGCCCGAGGCGAGCGGCGACCCAGGCGTCGTCATGGCGGGGGAGGGCTGCGTAGCTCGCGAGCTCGAGGACGCGCAGGACGGCGTGAGACCAGGGTAGCTCCGTCGCTATCCGACGGCGCTCCTCGAGCACACGGAAGTCGCGCGCCACCGAGGGCAGCTGCCCCGGATGCACGAAGAGGGCGAGGAAGTCGAGGAGCCGCTCGGTGGTCGCGTCGACGAGGGCCAGCACATCGGGGAGCCGGGGCTGCGACGCGCCGGCGATGAAGCGCGACACCTGCGACGCGCTGCGCCCGATACGGGCGCCGATGTCTGCGTTGCTCAGCCCTCCCTTGATGACCTGAAAGAAGGTCGCCGTGAGGGCCGGGTCGGAGACGGCGACGTCGGCGCCGAAGGCCGACTCCTGGCGAACGAAGCCCGAGAGCTCGCGATGGACGTCGACGCCGTTGTACGCCGCGACGCGCAGCAGGGTGGGGAGCGTGGGAAAGCGCCGCCCGGACTCCCAGCCGAAGGCGACGTTCGTGCCGTACCCGAGCCGGACGCTCAGCTGCCGCTGCGAGCGCCGGCCCCGGAGCGCGCGGCAGAAATCCTTTGCGATTTCATCGTACTGCGGCCTTTTGTATCGCATATATGCATCGACGCTAGCACATCGGAGCGATAGAATAATGCGTGGCTGCGCTACGCGCTCTTGCGCTGGCTCGTGCGCTGCGACAAATGGGGGCGGAGGCTTCGATGAACGTACGACTCGCTTGCTGGCTCTCGGCGGGGCTGCTCATGGGTTGCTCGCACGCCGGGGGACAGACGGGGGAGGTCGGCTCCGATCCCTGTGACTCCCTGCCGCTGACGCCGGGTCGGGCCGTGGAGCATGGCCTCACCGACCCGACGCCCCTCGGCGTGAGCGGCCAGGAGGCCCTCGACGCGACAGGCCGGGCCGGGCGCTTCGACGTGGCATGGGCCAACGGGATGATGAGCGCCGTGAGCTGGTCGCTCGTCGCCGACACCGAGAGCTCACCGGCCGTGGCGTACATCGACCGCAGCGGCGAGTGTGGCGACGGGTATCTGCAGATCCTCGTGCTCGGGCATCTATCGAGCGCCGACGGCATCCTCCACCACGAGCAGCGCGGGGCGCTCTATCGGGGCGACGACGGGGCCGCGCGCCTTCGCCTGTCGTTCATCTTCGACGAGAACCCGTTCCCGGACGTATACGCCGGCGGAGGATCGGGGGACGGCTGCACGGGGTGCGGCGGCGCCTTCGACCTCTCCGTCGAATCGCGCTGGGAGGCGGGCGAGTCGGCCCCTCGAGGCCATGTCTACCTGCTCGAGAACGGGGCGCTGCTCGGCGAAGTCGGCGCCTTTTGAGCCCGATCCGCGGCGCGCGCGTCCGCCTTTCACCCAAGGAAGCGGCCTGCGGAGCGCGAGGTCGGCGCAAGCGACTTCTCCCCGCGTCGGTGCGGCGCGGCGATTCACGGATGTAGTGACGGAGAGGATCGACGCAGCTTGGAGTCGCGACGCACGCTTCCCGTGTGCGCGAGCCTGAGCCGGCGCTGTCCTCGTTTCAAAGAAGAAGGTCGATTCATGAGTTTGGTTTCCAGGAAGATCAAGGTCAGAAGTCTCGCTGGGGTGCTCGCTGGTTGTGTCGGTCTGGCCGCCGCTCAGGCGTCGGCCGGCGTGGTCGTGGGTAAGCCCACGCCGCACGGCAACACCGCGTACCCCGAAGCCGGGACGACCCTGGCACGGGCAGGGACCTACACGCTGGTGGGCGCGCTCCAGGAGCACGTGAAGATCAGCGGGGAGCCAGAGCCCACGTTCCCCAGCACGATGCAGGGCGCCGTCTACTTGATGAACGGGACGAACGCCACGCCCGAGCGCGTTTACCAGTTCCCGGGCGTCGCCCAGTTCAACCTCCAGGCCGGGAGCCAGCTCGCGATCTCGAACCGCTTCCTCGCGTTCGCGACCCGAGGCACGAGCTCTTCCACCTCTCCGCAGGCGAACTCCGTGTTCATCGCCCGGAAGAGCAACGGCTCATGGGCGGAGTGCCCCCTGGTCGGCGGTCAGCGGAACTGCAACGGCGCGGTGCGCGAGAACGGACAGAACATCAGCCACGCGCTCACCCGCATCCCGCTCAGCTACCCCGCGCTGAGCAGCTTCAAGGACATCGCGCTCGCCCTCTCCGACGATTACCTCGTGATCGGCTACAAGCGACACAGCGTGCTCGAGATCTACCGCTACAACTCCTCGAACGACACGTGGGTCCTCGAGCACTTTCTCAACGAGCCGGACGAGCGCTTCACCGGCGCCGCGGTCGCGATCGACGGCGACCTCGTCGCGGTCGGATCGCCGTGGTCCGACGGCGGCGAGGCCGGGGCCGAGCTCGGCTCGGTCCGCATCTTCCGCAGGAATGCCAGCGACGTCACCTGGAACGCCGTGGCCCTCGTGAGCGGCTATTTCTCGAGCGGCGCCTTCGGGCGAAGCCTCGCCATGGCCTCCGGGAACTTGGCTGTCACGTCCGGCGCGACGTTCCTCGTCAACGACGTCATGCCGCAGCAGCACCTCTCGTTTTACCGGGTGGCGGCCGACGGCACGATCACGGCGAGCCAATCGCTGGCGACGGCCTACCCTCACGTGCACCTGGCGCTTTACGGCGACACGCTGGCCAGCACGGTCGGCGGTGGAGACGAGGGCCTCTCGCTCTACAAGCGCGACGCCGCGTCGGGGCAGTGGGCCTACGAGACCGGCCTGATCCGCGACTTCTACAAGAGCGTCAACAGCTCCAACTCCGGGTACGGCGGGATCGATCCCATCGGCCTCGTGGGCGATGACCTGTCGCTCGGCTGGCGCGCCTTCTCGGGCCTCCTGGGCGGCGTGGTCCACGAGAAGGTCAGCTTGATCGACGCTTGCCGCGATCCTCTCAACCTCGTGAGCAACTGCTCGTTCGACAATGTGACCAACACCTCGCTCGCGGGGAGCCAGAGCAGCAGCGGCTGGCAGCTCCTCAACTGGAACGGCGCCTCGGCATGGGCGGACTTCACCGGCCGCCAGATGCGCATCAACGTGCAGCAGCCCGGCTCCGACATGTGGCACATCCAGGCTCGCACCACGGTCAACGTGTCGCAGGCGGGGCGCTACCTGCTGACCTTCCGCGCCAAGGCGGACGACGTGCGCACGTTCGTGGTGAACCTGGGGCGCAACGGCAACAGCGACAACAACTGGGCGAGCTACGGTCGCGTGACCGCGGCGGCGGGCCCCGCGTGGGTCGTCTACGCGTTCGAGCTCCCGAACGTCCCGCAGGACTCCGCGGCGCTCCTCGACATCAACGTCGGCAACGCAGGGACCGCGGCCGTCACCGTGGACAGCGTGAAGCTCGTTCGTCTGGCGCAGTAAACACGCCTTCGCGGGCGCCGACGACGCCCTTCATTCCTCCCGGTCGCGCGCGCGGCGGCGCTCAAGGCGCCGTCGCGCAGCCGCGACCGCGGAAGACGACCAGTCCGTCGACCTGGACGCCCACGACGTCAGGGCAGCCGTTGCAGTCGAAATCGGTGATACCGACGCCGAAACCGTCGATGTCCTGGAAGGTGCCGGGGAATCGCGCCGGCTGGCCTTCGAACGTGCCCGCCGCGGTCTGGAGGAACGACCACATCTCGGCGGTGTTTCGGCTGACCACGACGAGATCGCTCCGCCCATCGAGGTTCAGATCGGCGATCTGCAGGCCTCCGGAGGCGAAATACTGGTGGTCGTCGATGGAGAGCAGCGCCTGCGGCGCCGTCAGCTTGCCGAGGTCGTCTTGCAGCAGGATCCAGACCCGCATCGGCCCGTCGCTGTACTCGTGCGTGACGGCGGCGACGTCCTTTCGTCCGTCGTTGTTCACGTCGCCCACCGCGACCGAGACGAACGAGACGCCCGAGCTCGGCGGCGTGGTCTCGAAGAAGACCTGCTGCCCGGTCGTGTCGAACCCGCGCTCGGCGTCGTGCGGAAAGACCGCGACGCCCGCGCCCACGCCGTCCATCGCGATCACCGCGTCGGGGCGCCCGTCCCCCGTCACGTCGCCGGTGACGACGCCGGACATGAACACGCCGGCCGGCAGATCGTGGGTGAGCGCGAAACCGCCGCCGCCGTCCCCCCGGTAGACGAGGATCTTGCTGTCGTATCCGATCCCGACGAGGTCGAGGACGCCATCTTCGTCGTGATCCACGGCGCTCGGGGAGAACGTGGGCAGCTCGGAGATCGGCCTCGGGGGCGCGAAGGCGCCGCCGCCCTGGTTGTGGAGGAAGACGAGCCCTTGCTGCTGAGCGACGACGATGTCGAGCGCGCCGTCGTGGTCCGCGTCGAGCAGCAACGTGCCTTCGACCGCGTCGGCCGGCGCGGAAGGGGTGTAGATGACTTCGCCGTTCAGGTCCCGCACCCGCGGGTGCGTCTGCACATACAGCTCTTCGCGATCCGTGCTCACGAAGTCGAAGCGCTTGTCCCCGTCGATGTCGCCGAGCGACAGCTGACCCATGTACACGCCCGGGGACTCCGCGGGGTAGAGGAGGCCGGGCTTCAAGGTGTAGCCGCTGCCGTCGCTCGGCTCCTCGCCGGGGAACGGGCCCGCGCATCGATCGATCGCGCCGCCGCCGACCGGCACATCGACGGCGGGCTCGGCCTTCCCCGGCTGGACAACGGGCCTGTCCGCCGAGCCGACGTCAGCCGCCTCCTCGCCCTGCGGCGGCTCGGCCGAGCCGTCCTGGGAGGATGGATCGGGAAGCACGACCGAGCCCTGGCACCCCGAGCTGAACCCGATGAGCAAGCAAGAAGCGACAAACATCCGTCCGCTGCTGTGTCGCGCAAACGTCATAGGCTACCTCCGTAAGACAAGTGCAATCCACGAACCCGAACGTCGCCGAGGCGCCCGCCCCACGGCCTCGGCGGCGCGGCGGATACGATGCAATGAACGTGGTATGGCATTGATTCGAACAGAAAATTTGCGCCGAGTCACCGGGCACGCGGCAGCGCGATCTTGCTCAACGCATCGCGTCGCGGCGCCGGTCGCGAATCATGATTGAACCCCTGGGCCACCGTGCGCCACCGTGCGCCATGCGACACGAGCCTCGCGCTCGGAACCTGGTCAGAGGGGCCCGGAGCTCGGGCATCGCGCGACTCCCTCGCTGGCGCGTGGGTTGCAGCGAGGCGAGGCATGCGGACAACGACCTCTTCCTGCACGATAGCATCGTTGCTCGTGGTGACGCTCGGCGCCTGCGGCTCGGTCGAGGTCGACCGAGATCCGGGCGGCGCGGGGGCGTCCGGCGGCACGGGCGGCTCCGAGCCGTTCCCCGAGACCTGCAGCCCGCCCGAGCGCTCCGCGGTGTGCGACACCGACGTGAAGCGCTGCGGGAACGGCGTGCAGGACACGTGCGAGGTCTGCTGGAGCGTCGACGGCGGCCCTGTCCAGTGCAGCGACCGCACCGAGGAATGCGACGGCGCCGTCAGCGAGACGTGCGGCTCGCTCGGATATGCGGGGGGAGGCCGCCTCGCGTGCAGCGACGTCTGCTCGATCGATGTCCGCGACTGCGACTCGTGCCTTGGGGCCCCGAGCCAGCTCGCGTGCGCGCGCCCGCGCGTCGACGGGTACAACGTCGGCGACCTCGCGCTCGCGAGCGACGGAGAGGGCCTCGCGGCGGCCTGGAAGAGCTTCGACGGTCAAATCCACTTCGCCCGCTTCTCGATGGACCTCGCTCTGGAGGGCCAGTGGGGCTGCGTGGACGTCCCCTCGCCGGGGTTGACGGTGGCGCTCGCGCCGAGCCCCGGAGGCTTCATCCTGGCGCTCGGCGGCGCGGGCGACGGCCCTGTGCTGCGCCTCTACCGCCTCGATCCGAAGGGGAACGAGATCGCGACGCGCACCATCGCCGACGCGATGTACCCGGTGCTCGCGGCGAGGCCTGGCGCGGCGCCGCTGCTCGTCTATACGAGCGGCGAGCACGCGGCCGCGCAGGGGGCGCTCGTCGCCGAGCTGCTCGACGAGGAAGGGAACGCGGCGTGGCAGGCGACCGTCGCCGCCGCGGTCTACGGCGACCTGACCGCGGCGGCCTTCGCGGATCCGGGGTTCCTGGTCGCCGCGCGCGTGATCGCCGGCGACGGCTCGGCGACGACCGAGCTCGTGCCGCTCGACGCGTCGGGCGCGGTCGGCCCGGCGCGCGAGCTCGCCGGGATCCACGACGTCGCGCTCGCGCCCGCCGGCGCCGGCCGGGCGGCGGGCGTGTGGCACGATGGAGAGCGCTTCGAGGTCGGCTGGTTCGACGGACAGGCGGCTCCGGCCGGCGCCCCCGTGACGATCGCGGCGCGCGACGCCATGAAGGCGACGCAGGAGCACGCGATCGCCGTGTCGGACGGCCGCGCCGTCGTGGCGCTGGTCGAGGAGGGCGATAGGCAGCTGAGCCTCTTCCACGTGGACGCCGACGGCTCCGTCGCCGTCCCGCGGTATGGCTTCGCGAGAGAGCCCCTCGGGCTGTCCTGGGTCGCGGCCGCGCCGACGGGCGACGGCGCCGCGCTCGTGTGGACGACGTACGCCGAGCCCGACCGCAGCCGGTTCGTCCTCGGCCGCGCGCGGCGCTGAGGCACCTTGGCTCGATCGACCGCCAGGCAGAGGAGCGCCTCGCTGTGGAAGAGCTTGGCCAGCGTGCCCCAAGCGCGATTCAGGTGGTGCGCCGCATCGTGGGTGCGAGCGCGCTCGAAATACGAGACCGCCTCATGAAACCGCCCCGACAAAGGCAGCATCACCCGCGACAGCTTCATCCACGTGCCTTTCCAGACGACGAACAGCACAACGACCAACCGATGGGGCCAAGTGAGGGTGTTCCGCTCGTCGGTGAACGGCTACGTCCGTCAGTGATCGAGGCATGAGGGCGCGCCTCGACGGCTCCGGACCGGGGATCGTCGGGGCTGCGCCAAGGCCGCTCATCGGCGCGCCACCCCGGCGCCCGCCGCGCTTCGCACCTCCAGCGTCGACACCGCGTCGCCCAGGTGGATCCGTGGTCCCGCGACCACGGATGATTTCGTCGCGGCAGGAAATACCACGCCTCGGTACATGGTCAACCCGTTCGTAACCCCATCATCACGCGGCGGACAAGCGAACGGGCTGAACACGCCCTGATCAAATAATCTGAAGGGCTGGCCTCCGTCGCGCCATCAAGTCCACGAGCTGCCCGGATCCGGGAGGCGAGCTGTCCTGTGTGCTCTGGGCCGATGCGCGAAAGGGTTCTACCATGCCGCACAATTCTACCTTCACTGCTGCCAGGATGTCTTTTCTCCTTGCCGCCATCGCGGCAGGCGGAATCGGATGCCTCGATTCCGGGTCGTCGCAGGGCGAGGCCGATATCGGGCACAACGAATCTGCCGCGTGCGCTGACGTTCCGGAATGGCAAGAAGGTCAATGGTACGAGGAGGGCGCCATCGTGAATTACCAGGGAGCGGCCTACATCGCCGAGCACGAAAATCCCGGCTATATCCCGACGGTCAGCACGTACTTCTGGGAGCCTTACTCCGCCTGCGCCGACACCCCCGAGCCCGGCGCGGTCGGCCCGCTCCCCGCGAAGGTCGTCGCCGGCTACTACCCCAACTGGACGCCGTCGCCCGTCCGCATCCGCGACGTCAACAGCAATTACAACCTCATCTACCTCTTCGCCGCGCATCCCGTGGGAGGGCCGCCCGGCACCACCGGCGCAGTCACCTGGACGCCGCCGGGCGACGGCAAGGGAGCGGCGACGCACCTCAAGGAGGACATCCAGTACGCCCGGACGACCCAGGATCGCAGGATCATCCTCTCCATCGGCGGCGCCGGCCAGGGCATGAGCTTCCCCGACCGCGGGAAGTCGCAGACGTTCGTCGACAGCGTGGTCGGCATCTACAACGACCTGGGTGGGTTCGACGGGATCGACTGGAACACCTTCGAGGCCAACCAGAACCCCGACACCGAGGAGATGATCTGGATCAGCCTGGAGCTGAAGCGGCGCTTCCCCGGCTTCATCATCACCGCGCCTCCGGCGCCCTGGAACCAGCGCGACAAGGATTTCTGCAAGGCGATGGTGGACGCCGGCGCCATGGACTACGCCGCCCCGCAGTACTACGACGGCCCCGACCTCGACCAGCAGTCCTACATCGTGAACAACGTGGACCAGTGGGTCGAGCTGCTCGGTCCCACGCACGTCGTCGTGGGCTTCGGGATCTGGGACGCGCAGCACTACATGTCGATCGACGAGGCGATCCCCACGTGGAACGAGGTCGAGGGCAACCACCCGACGCTCCGCGGCGCGTTCGACTGGCAGATCCACATCGACGAGAGCCAGGGGTGGCCGTTCGCCGACCGCATCGGGCCTCTGGTCACGGACTGAAGCGACGCCGCGCGGCCCCCGGGGGGTAACGCACCGTCGCCGCCGCCGCGTCCCAGATGGCACGCGGCTCTGCGTCGGTTCGTCATGAACAGTTATTTGCGCTGAGCGTGCTTCACTCGCTGCTTCGTGCGTGACAAGCTCCTACGGTCCGCGGGCGGCGTGCGTCGCACGAATCGAGAGATCAGAGCTGCATACCGCACCGGCTCGTCCGGTCACCATGAGAGGACGTCATGAAACGATTCCAACTTGCCAACGAGATTTTGAACCGTCATCTTCGGTCGTGTCTTGCGATGCTGCTTTGTTCCTCCCTGTGCGCCGCGTGCGCCGACCCCTCCGGCGACGGCGAGACGGTGGAAGGCCAGCCGGCCGCCCTCGGCGACGGCGACGTGCCTGATCCGAGCCAGGTCTCGATCAAGGCGACCGCCTCCGGCTGCGGAACCATGAATACGCAGATTGGGGCTCTCAACACGGAATACGCGCTCACGTTCGATGACGCTCGCGGGGGCCGCGACGACTTTGGCACGTACGACGTCGCTTGTGACGTCGAGGTCACCTACACGTTTCCAGCGGGCTACACGTTCGACGCGCCGTCCTTGGACGTGTTTGGCGACGTGTATACCGAAGACGCAGCCGTCGTCACGGTTCAAGCAAGCCGGTCACTGGCCGGCACGGCCAGCGTCTCCAAGACGTTCGAGAACATCGACACGGACGCCGAAGGGGTGTTCGAGCTGCTGTCTATCCCTGCCGGGGGACAAGCGGGCAGCGCCCCGTGCGGCGCCACCTCGGCTACGGTCAACGTGCAACTCCGCGCCACGATCGGTGGCACGGGAAGGGCATCCGTCAAGTTCAACTATATCGATGGGGTGATCCCCTGGCGTCGCTGTCAATGAACCGACCCAGGGGCCTACCGCCGCCGCCAATGTAGCACTCGCGGATCCGCGCCGCGCCGCCGAGGAGCAGGCGCCGTGTCAGGCCGCGCCAGCACGGGCCGCCGCGGAGCTCGATGAGCCCAGCCCGTCTGGGGAGAAGGTCGCGCGCGGACGTCACACGTCGCACGCGCCGTCTTGACGGACGAGCGCACCGGCGCATGCTGGCGGCCATGTCGCTACGCCGCGCGCCCATCGCTCCGCTCGCCCTGCTCACCTCCCTCCTCCTCGCCGCCCCCGCCGCCGCGGCCGTCGTGCCGGTCGGCACCACCGACGAGCTCGTCGCCGCGATCGGCGCGGCCAAGGCCGGCGATGAGATCGTCCTCGCCTCGGGCACCTACGCCTTCGACGGCGTCTCCTGCGCGGCCGCAGGCACCGAGGCCGCGCCGATCGTCGTGCGCGCCGCCGAGCCGCTCGGCGCGATCGTCGAGCTGTCGGGCGTCGAAGGCTTCAAGGTCAGCGGCCCGAACTGGCACTTCGAAGACCTCGACATCCGCGGCGTCTGCGCCGACGACTCGGACTGCGAGCATGCCTTCCACGTGTTCGGCGCTGCGAGCCGCTTCACCCTCCGCCGCTCGAAGGTGCGGGACTTCAACGCCCAGCTCAAGATCAACGCCGCGCAGGTGGACGGCGTCTGGACGGCCCCCGACGACGGGCTGATCGAGCGGTCGGAGCTGTTCGACACCCACCCGCGCAGGACCAGCAATCCCGTCACCAAGATCAACATCGACGGCGGCAAGCGCTGGACCGTGCGCGACAGCTACCTGCACGACTTCCAGAAGGACGGCGGCGACGGCATCAGCTACGCCGCGTTCATGAAGAGCGGCGGCTCGGACGGGCTCTTCGAGCGCAACCTCGTCGTCTGCACCACCGCCGGCTCGCCGGACGGTGTGCGCATCGGGCTGTCGTTCGGCGGCGGCGGCACGGGGGCGCAGTACTGCGCCCCGGCCTACGACCCCGACGTGCCCTGCGAGGTCGAGCACACCGGCGGAACGATGCGGAACAACATCATCGCGAGCTGCTCGGACGTCGGGATCTATTTGAACCGCGCGACGGACACGCGGCTTCATTTCAATACGCTGATCGCGACGAGCGGGATCGACTTCCGCTTCGCGACGACCAGCGGCGTCGCGCGCGGCAACGTGCTCACGGGCAAGATCCGCGACCGCGACGGGGGCACGCATGAGGAGAGCGACAACCTGGCCGAGGTAGGGCTCGCGACGTTCCAAACGTGGTACGAAGATCCGGGCCTCGGCGACCTGCACCTCAAAGGGGATGTGGCGCCGCTCGTCGGCAAAGCGCCCGCCGAGGCCGCGGTGACCGACGACTACTGCGCCCGTGGGCGGCCGGACAGCGGGAGCTTCACGCTCGGCGCGCTCGAACATTCGCTCGGCGACTGCGCGACGGTGCCACCGCCGGGGCCCTCCGGCGAAGGCGGCGCGGGCGGCGGCACCACCGGCTCGGGCGGGATGGGCAGCGGCACCGGATCTGCGGGTGGGACGGGCAGCGGCACCGGATCCGCGGGCGGGGGTGAGGCGGGCGGCACAGGCGGCGCAAGCAGCGGCGCCGGCGCGGCCGGCGGGGGCAGCGACGCCTCCAGCGACGGCGAGGGCTGCGGCTGCCGCGTCGCGGGCGTCGGCGGGAATGACGCCCTTGGCCTCCTGACGGCGCTCCTCGCCGCGTTCGCCCTCCGGCGACGACAGGCCTCCTCATCGCGGAGCGACGCCCGTTAGGTGGAGTTACAGCCGGGGTCGGACCGAGCCATCCGCGCCCGGCGTGGGAATTCCCCTTGCGGCGCGGGTCGGTCATACTGCGCAGCATGACGAAGGGAAGCTGCCCATGAGGACCACGCGCGCCATCCGCGGCAGCGACCATGCGCTGGTGCAGCGGATCACGCACGTCGCCTATGGCGACGACGCGCAGGACCAGTCCCTGCCCGACGGCTGCTGGGACCTGGTGTTCATGAAGCGCCGCGGCCGGCTGCAGGTGCTGCATACCGGTCTGATCACGCACCCGGTGGCGCTGGGCTACGAGACCGGCGACGAGTACCTGAGCATCGCCTTCCGGCCAGGCGTGTTCATGCCGGGGGTGCCGGCGACTGGCATGCTGGACCAGGGCGTGCTGCGCCCGCTGGCGAACACGCGCTCGTTCCTGCTGGGGCCGCGAGCCTTCGAGGTGCCCGACTTCGAGAACGCCGACGATCTCGTGGCACGCCTCATCGGGGCCGGCCTGCTGGCGGCGGACCCGGTGGTGTTCCGCGTGCTGCAAGGCGAGCCCGCCGGCACCAGCCTGCGCTCGGTGCAGCGCCGGTTCCTGAGCGCCACCGGCCTCACGGCGAAGCAGCTGTCACAGATCCACCGTGCGCAGGCGGCGCTGCAGCAGCTGATGCACGGCGATGCGCCGGCCGACGTGGCTGCCGCCTGCGGCTACGCCGACCAGGCGCACCTGGGCAATTCGCTGAAGCGGATCATGGGCAGGACGCCCGGCGAAGTGGCGCGGGCTGCGGCCCGGCCCGGGCCTAGACGCTGAGGGAGACGCTGAGGGCCCAGACGGTCCGTCGAGGCCTGAGCCTGTCGTTTTCTTCCAAGACCGGGCCCATCCCCCGTGGATACGGTGGCGCCGCCGACTCGCACCGGCGAGTTCGACCAACCCGAGGAGCCCCATGCACCGCGACTCCGAGATCCACCCCTTCCGCATCGACATTCCGCAAGCCGACATCGACGACCTGCGCGAACGCCTGGCGCGCACGCGCTGGCCGGCGCAGCTGCCGGGCGGCGACTGGGTGAGGGGCGTGCCTGTGGCCTACCTCCGGCGGCTGGCCGCGCACTGGCAGCACCAGTACGACTGGCGACGCTGCGAGGCCCACCTGAACAGCCGCCCGCAGTTCACCACCCGGATCGATGGCCAGACGATCCACTTCGTGCACCTGCGCTCGCCCGAGCCGGACGCGCAGCCCCTGTTGTTGCTGCACGGCTGGCCCGGCAGCTTCGCCGAGTTCGACCGCGTGGTGGACGCGCTGTCCGACCCGCGCCGCCACGGCGGCGACCCCTCGCAGGCTTTCCACCTGGTGATCCCGTCGATCCCGGGTCACGGGTTCTCGATGCCGCTGGCCGACGCCGGCTGGAACCACGGCCGCTGCGCCCGCGCGCTGGCGGCGCTGATGCAGCGCCTGGGCTACACGCGCTACGGCGTGCAAGGCGGCGACGTGGGCGCGTTCATCGCGGTGGAGCTGGGCCGCGTCGACAGCGAGCATGTCAGAGGCGTGCACTGCAATGCGCTGGTGACGTTTCCATCCGGCGACCCCGCCGAGCTGGAAGGCCTGACGGCCTCGGAGCAGCAGCGCCTGGAGCGGCTGCAGAACTTCCGCGACCGGATGATGGGCTTCGCGCACATCCAGGGCACGCGGCCGCAGACGCTCAGCTACGGGCTTCACGATTCGCCGGTGGGCCAGCTGGCCTGGATCGTCGAGAAGTTCAAGGAATGGACCGATCCTGCGGCCGCGCTGCCGGAGGATGCGGTGGGCCTGGACGCGCTGCTGGACAACGTGAGCCTGTACTTGGTTCACCGGCACCAGCGGCCCCTCGGCCAACCTGTACTATGAAGCCTTCAACGACCCGTCCGCCTGGGCGCCCAAGCCGCGCGGCACCGTGCCCATGGCCGTGGCCGTATCGCTGACGCAGGACGTGGCGGTGCGCCGGCTGGCCGAACGCGACCACAACATCGTGCGCTGGACCGAGCTGGCGCGCGGCGGGCATTTCCTGGCGACGGAGACGCCCACGGCGCTGGCCGTCGATCTGCGGGAGTTCTTCGGTTCGCTGTCCTAGTGCGACTGCGGCGCGGGCGGCCGCGTCCGCGGGCTCGCGTGGGCGACGGCGGCCCCCGCGCGCTCAAGGTCGTCCTCGATTCTCGCGTTCGCGCTCCGGCGGCCCTGGCTCAGCTCGTCCCGCACCCGAGCGGGATTGCGATCGGGGACCTCGCGCCGTACACACCGCATCGATGGAAGCCCCGCGTCGTCGTGCCCCGCTCGTAGGTCTCCTCGCGGTCGCGGCCTTCGCCGCGCCGCACGTCGCTGCAGCAGCGACGTGCGCGCTCGGGCGTGCGCCGGGTCGGGTCCACGAGGTAGCTCAGGCTCACGACGGCATGCGCTGCGGCGGCCGTCTGGTCGAGCTCGGCATGACGAAATCCGAGGTGGCGGCGCGATGCGGGGCGCCCTCGCACCAGACCATGCGCTACGAAGAGCGCGCCGTGGACGGCCGTCGCGAGCTCGTCACCGTCGACGAGTGGACGTATCTGCTCGGCCCCGGCACGTTTCCGCGCCTGCTCGAGTTCCGCAACAACCGCCTCGTGTCGCTCCGGGCCGGGCGAGGTGGTCTTTGAGCGTCCAGAATACCGATCGCGTCGATCGAGCGAGAAATGAGCCGCCTAGGGGCCAAGGACTCCGAGAAGAGAACAAGATCTTGGCGCCTCCTGTGGCCGTCGGTGTCGTGCGCCGCGCCGGCCATGAAGGCTCGGAGGAGATCATGACGGACCCGGGCCGCTGCGACCCGCAGGCAGCCGCTCGTGCTGGCGGTGCGCCCACCGTTGCTAGTCCGAGTTCGGCCACGTCAGCACTCCTCGCCGGGGGTACGGGCCGAATCCTGAGACGACACCAAACTGCTCGGCCTCGCCCACGATGAGCACGTGCACCCAGGCCTCATGCGACTCTTTCAGGCGAGATCGGTCCACGTGGAGCGGAACGCCGGTGCGTCCGTCACGCACGACCGACTCGATGAACGTCGCGTCCTCGTCGTCGAGGCCCTGCATGGCGCCAGTTCCTCTGTATTTGGGCCCCACGAAGTAGGCGTTGAGCCGCAGCCAGCTCTCCTCGGCGCCGAACGGGACGAAGACCCCCTCCATCACCGGCTGCGCGCAGCAGTGACCACAGGTCTGGTTCGTATACAGCACTCCGGTCGGGTGCTGGATGATGACCCCCAGTCCTGCATCGTAGAGTCGGATGCGCGCCGTCATGATCCCTGTCGCCATGAGCAGCCCGGACCATCGCCGGGAGCGCCTGCATCGCAGGGCGGAACTGTCGGCAGGCTATCACAGGGGGAACCGCTCTCCGCAGACGACCCCAGGGGACCGCTGCGGCGCAGCGAACCGACCCAGGTTGCGGCGCGTCCCGCGGGTTGCGGCGCCTTCCCCGCCCTCGCCCCCGCCGCGCGAGGCACCCCCACCGCGTCGGAGGTCCTCTCGCCAAGCCGGGCTCGCCCAGCGCCTCGACGAACGTAAGGGAGCTCTCTGCACGACGATGAACAGCACGCCGGATCCCAGCGGCCCGGCGGCGCGATCGAACCCCACCTCACACGCTCGGCTCAGCCCTCTCTTCCTTCGCTGGCCGCTCGGTCGCCCTCGACACCGGCCGCCGGCGCACGTTAGCTTGAGGACGAACGATGACGAGCACACCGATCGCTCCCCGATCCCCAGGGCTCCCCGAGAGCACCATGAGGGCAGTCCGCAGCACGCCTTTCGCGGTGATCGAGTGCGCGGGGGACCTCGGCGATCTCGAGATCGCCGCGTGGAACGGTGAGGCGGAACGCATCTTTGGAATTACCGCGGACGAAGCCGTGGGCCGCCGCCTCACGGACACGATCGTGACCGGACCGGACGCCGAGGCCTTTCGGCGCTCGCTCGCGCAGGCGGGCGCACCGTTCCGCTGCGCCCACACCCGCAAGGACGGGCGCGCCGTCGTGTGCGAGTGGCGACTCGCGCCCGTGCTCGACGACGGCGGCGCGCCGATTCGGCTGCTCTGCTTCGGGCTGGATGTCACGGAGCAAGAGAAGGCCCTCGAGCGGCTGAGGGAGAGCGACGTCATCCTCCGGGCCATCCTCGACAACGTGGACACGGCCGTGACCCGGATGGATCGGGACGGATTCTGCACCTTCCACGATGGCAGGAACCTGAAGGCCCTCGGCCTGACGCCGGGCCAGTTCGTCGGGATGAACGTGTTCGACGACCCTCCCGCGCCGATGGACATGGAGCCGATGCGAAAGGCGGTCCGGGGCGAGCTCGTCCGCACCCGCGTCGAGGCGTTCGGGATGGCCTGGGAGACGTGCGTCGTCCCGCTCCGCGACGCCCGCGGGGAGCCCGACGGCGCCGTCAGCTTCACGGTCGACGCCACGGAGGCGAAGCTCAGGGAAGACGAGCTGAAATCACGGCTCGAGCTGATCGAGCGCCAGCAGCAGGTGATCCGCGACCTGTCGACGCCCATCATCGAGGTCTGGGACAGCGTGCTGACCCTCCCCATGGTCGGCGTCGTCGACAGCACGAGGGCCGCCGACGTGATGGACGACCTCCTGGCCGCCATCGTGGACAAGCAGGCCCGCTTCGCGATCCTCGACCTCACCGGCGTCGAGGTCGTCGACACGAAGACGGCGAGCTACCTCATCGAGCTCGTCCGCGCCATCCGGCTCCTCGGCGCCGAGGGGGTCATCACGGGCATCCGAGCCAACGTGGCGCAGACCATGGTCTCCCTCGGGCTCGACCTGTCGGGCATCGCGACCGTGGGAAACCTCCGCGCGGGCCTGAAGCTGTGCATGCAGCGCGCGGCGGCGAGCGGCGCGCCCGAAAGAAGCGCCCCGCCGAGGCTCCCGGGAGGCGGCTCGCGCTGAGGCGGAGGGGGTGGATCCGGCCTCGCGGGTCGGGCGGACCGCCTCGCCGCCCCTGCGCGCCGCGCCGCCCGCGCCGCCCGCGTGTTTCCGACCGCTACGTTGAGTGCTAGACAGGGCCGACATTGGCACCTTCCGTTGGCAGAGGAGCTAAGCGGCGGCTGGTCGAAGAGCTGCTCGTGGCGGTGACCGATTTGCAGAACGCCTCCGAGATGGTCGGCGCTGCGGCGGCCGATAGGTTCGGCCTCAACCGCACCGACGCCCGCTGCGTGGCGTACCTGATGACACGCGGCCCCATGACCATCGGTGAGCTCGGCGACGCTTCCGGGCTGACCCCGGGAGCGCTCACGTTCGTCGTCGATCGGCTCGAGCAGGCCGGGTACGTCCAACGAGCGCGCGATCCCGACGACCGCCGGCGCGTGAAGGTCGAACCCACCGACCAGGCCCGCCAAGTGGCCGAGGAGTTCTGGGGCGAGATCAGCAGGGAAGCAGAGGCCACACTCTCGGGCTACACGCTCGAGCAGCTCCAGGTGCTCATCGATTTCGTTCGGGGCCAGGTCGATCTGCAGCGGCGTCAAGCGGCTCGCCTTCGTGACGCGTCCGGTGATCCAGCCGCGGTCATCGGCAGGAAGAGGGGTCAACGCCGCTGACGAGCCGATCGTGCGCCGGCGTGTCGCAGCCGTGTGCTAGCGAAAATCGGCGGCGTGATCGATCGCCCATTCGAGGAACGTACGCGCGGGCCGGCCTGTCACGTCCTCCACGACGCGCGTCACCTCGGCCGGGTGCGCCACCGCCGCCGCGAGCTGACCGAGGACGGCATCGACGATCGCCGCCGGCGCGTACCTCATCATCGCCTGTCGCGCCTCCCCGGGCGGGATCTCCTCGAACCGCAGCGTCCGTCCGATGGCCTGCCCGATGAGGCTGACCTGCTCGGCATGGGTGATCGCCTGAGGGCCGGTCAGCCGGTACTTCGCGCCGTCGTGACCCGCGTCGACGAGCGCCCTCACGGCGACGGCGGCGATGTCCCGCTCGTGGATCGGCGCCGTGCACGCGCCGCCGTACGGCGCGCGGACCACGTCGCCGGCCTTGATCTGCGCCGCCCAGTGCAGGCTGTTGCCGGCAAACTCGTTCGGGCGCAGAAATGTCCACTGTAACCCCGACAGCCTGATCGCTCGTTCGAAGGCCCCGTGGAGCTCGGCGACCGCGTCCGGCTGCCGCTCGACGTCGTCGAGCACGTCGCCCGTCGACAAAAGGACGATCCGCCGAACGCCGGCGCGCCTGGCCGTGTCCACGAAATCGGCTGGAGCGCCGCCCATCGCGACGAGGTACGCGGCCTCGACCCCGTCGAGGGCGGAAGCCAGTTTCTTTGGCTCTGCCAGATCGCCTTGCACGACGTCCGCCGCCTCCGGGATGCAGGCCGAGCCGGGGTTCCGGGTCAGCGCACGGATCGTGTGACCTTCGGCAAGGAGCCCGTCCACGACGTGCCGTCCGACGCTGCCAGTTGCTCCTGTCACCAGAATCATCGTTCTTCCCATCCTTTCCCCGAGCTACCGCGCATATAATTTAATTTTTGTATGTTACAATTTTTGTAATATATGGGCGGGCGCTCGGCGTGTCAAACCTCGGTCCACCGCGCCAGCTCAGGCTGGCGACATGCCATCGGCCGGAGCCGAGGCCCGTGAGGTCCGGCAGGCTCATCGAGCACCAGCTCGAACGAGCGCGGTGCGCCCCGGGCGCCGCCCGGCCCGCGGCGGGGCGGCGACGCCGAGCGCGCGCCGCGGGTCGGCCGGATCGCCGCGCCGCCCGAAGTTCGCGTTTGCTTCGGCAATCCCAGCCCCGTAAGGAACGGCGGACAGGCGCCCCGCGCGGCGCCGGGAGACGCCGACCGTGACCACCCCGCCCGAGAGCCCCAGGAACGTCGGCCAGCGCCCCGGGAGCCCGCGCCGCGCAGGGCGCGCCTCCCCCGCGCGCCGCGCCGCCCTCGGGCTCGCCCTCGCGCTCGCCGGCGCCGCGCCCGCCGCGTGCGCGCCGCGAGGGGCCGCGGCGCCGTCGGCCGCCGAGGCGCCCCTGCCCGCCGCGTTCGGCGCCGCGCTGGAGGCCGAGATCGCGAGCTCCGCCGCGGCGGCGCCGTACCTCGCCGCCATCGAGGCCGCCGTCGACGCGCCGGGCGACGAGGGCGCGCTCGCCACCGCGATCGCGTCGCTCGACGCGCTCGTCTTCGGCGCCGGCACCGCGGGCGGCTCCGCCCCCGACGCCTCGGCGATCGCCTTCCGCTCGCGCGAGGCGCTCCCCGAGGTCGCCCGCCGCCTCCAGCGCGCCTGGGCGTTCGCGGACGTCTCCGGCCGCGGCGCGCCGGAGATGCCTTTCTTGCGCGGCGCGCTCGCGAGCGCCCTCCACCGCATCGCCCTCCACGTCGGCGACGAGGCCGCGGCCGCGACGTGGAGCGCGCGCCGCGGCTGCGCGAACGAGGCCGCCCTCGTCGGCCCCCTCGACGCGGCCCCGCTCCAGAGCCTCACCCGCCCCTCGCCGGTGAGCTCCGCGAAGGGCGCGCCGCTCGCGCGCTCGTACCCCGGGATCGCGCCGTTCGCGACCGCCGTCTCGCCCATCGTGGTCCGCGCCGACGCCTGCGTCATCGACGTCGACGCGGTGAGCGCCCTCCAGGGCACGCGCGCCGTGGTCGTCGACCTCCACAACCCGGTCGCCCAGCGGGTGAGCCTCGCGCTCGCCTCCTCGTCCGCCGCCGCGCTCGAGGTGGGCGGCGTGCCCGCCCTCGAGCGCGACTACGCGGCCGGCGGCGCGCTGGTCACGCGCTTCGCGACCGTGGAGGCCCAGCCGGGCACGCTGCGCGTCGTCGTGCGCGTGGCGCAGAAGGGCGACGGCGGCGCCATCGAGCTCAGCGCCTTCGGCGAGAACGGCCTCCCGCTCCGCGCCCGCGCGCCGCGCCCCGGCGCCGCCGCGTCCGCGACCGCGGCGCGGCCCGCCGCGGTCAGCGTGGTCCCGGCGCCGGCCGCCCCGGGCAAGCGGCTCGGCCCCGCCGCCGTCGAGGTCGCGGCCGCCGCGCTGCTCGCGCTCGGCGACGCGCGCGCGGCCGAGCGCCTCCTCGACCCGGAGGGCGACGGCCGCCTCGGCCAGGGCGCCGCGCCCGCGCCGCGGTCGTCGCCCGGCGCCGCGCCGGCCGCCCCGCGCTCGCCGCGCCTCGACCTGCTCTACGCGCGGGCCGTCCGCCGCGTGGGCGATCTGCCCGAGACCAAGGTCGTCGAGCGCACCCGCGCCGCCGTCGATCGCGCGCTCGCCGCCTGGCCCGCGTCGTGGGAGGCGCGCCTCTACCGCGCGGAGCTCGCCGAGCGCCGCGGCGGCCAGGGCGAGGGCACGATGGACGCGCTCCGCGAGCTCGGGGTCAGGGTCGCGCCGCCAGGGCCGGCCGGACCGAGCGCGCCCGCGGTCCCCGACGCCGACCGGATGGTCCTCGCCGAGCTCGCGATGGTCGCCCGCCGCGCCGGCGTCACCGACGTCGCCGAGGCCGCGTACGCGAGGCTCGCCGTGGCCGCGCCGGGCTCGGCGCTGCTCGCCGCGGTCGACGACCGCGTCCACGGCCGCGCCGGGGTCGACGCGGTGAAGGCCGCCTGCGGCGGCGGGCTCGATCGCTCGGGCAACGCGTGCCTCGCCGCGCTCCTCGGCGCGAGCGGCGACCGCGCCGCGGTCCTCGCCGAGATCCAGCGGCTGCGCCGGCTCCGCCGCGCGCCGGACGCCCTGCGCGACGTCGAGCTCCGCGAGCGGGTCGCCCGCGGCGACCTGCGCGGCGCGCTCGCCGTGTACGACGCCATGCCGCCGGGCGAGCGCGTGATGCTGGAGGCGCTCGGCCTCGCCGCCGGCCGCGGCGACGTCCGCGCGGCGCGGGGCCGCCTCGCGCGCGACCGCGCGGCCGCGCGCGACGCCCCCGCCGCGCTCGGCCCCATCTCCCGCGCGCTCGGCCTCACGCCGGACCCGGCGCCGCCGCTCGAGGCCGAGGGGCGCAAGCTCGTGCTCGAGGACCAGGCCAAGGCGTTCCTGCCCGGCGCCGCGACCGCGGTGCTCCGCCACGTCGAGCGGTTCACGATCGCGCCCGACGGGCTCGTCCACTACGTGACCTACGACCTCCGCCGCGTCTCCGGCACCACCGACGTCGCCCAGGGCGCGGTCGCCTACGGCCCGCTCATCGAGGGCCGCGGCATGCCGCGCCTCTTGCGCCGCCGCATCCACAAGCGCGACGGCCGCATCCTCGCGCCCGACGCCGCGTCGAACGCCGCGCAGGAGCACAGCGACCTCTCGCAGCTCGAGCAGGGCGACTACGTCGAGCAGGTCACCGAGGGCTACGCCCTGCCGGGCGACAGCGGCCAGCTCGTCATCGACACCTGGGACCTGCTCCCCGAGCGGACGAGCGTCCGCGAGGCGACGATCGAGGTCCGCCGCCCGTCGTCGCTCCCGCTCGCGGTCTGGTCGCACCCGCTGCTCGGCGCCGCGGAGGAGCGCGCCGAGGGCGCCTCCACGGTCAGCGTCTGGCGCATCGAGGACCAGCCGCCGCGGCGCATGGAGGACGGCGTGCCGCGCATGGAGACGGGCGTGGGGGTCAGCCTGGGGACGCAGACCTGGAGCCACGTGGCCGCGGCGATCGACGAGAACCTCCGCGCGCTCTCGGACCGCGACCCGTACATGACCCGCTGGGCGCGGGAGGCGGCGGGCCCGGAGCGGGCGCCGTCGCCCGCGCTGCTCGAGCGCGTCGTCGCGGCCGCGGGCAAGGCGCTGAAGGTCGCCGGCGGCGCCGAGCTCTCGGATTTCGCGGCGCTCATGGCCGGCGGCCCGCAGCGCACGACGGCGCGCGCGATGATCGAGCTCGGCCAGGGCAGCCGGTCGTGGGTCGTCTACCGCGCGCTGCGCGAGCTCGGCGTGCGCGCCGACCTCGCGATCGCCGAGACCGAGCCGTTCAGCGCGTCGGCCGACTTCCCGCCGCACGCGGGGCGCTTCCGCCACCCGCTCGTCATCGCGCGCCTGCCGGGCGGCGACGTGTGGATCGACGCCGACGTCGAGGGGCCGCCGCTCCCGCCCGGGCGCATCAGCCCCGAGCTGCGCGGCCGCGCCGCCATGCTGCCGGGCGGCGAGCTCGTCACGGTGGCCGGCACGAGCGGCGAGACCGGCGACGAGGTCGACCTCCGGCTCGCGGTCGACGCGCAGGGCAACGCCTCGGGATCGTTCACGATCTTGCTGCACGGCCGGTCGGCGCAGGCGCTCTCGGAGGCGTTCGAGACGGTGGTCGGCACGGCGCGGCGCGAGATGCTCCGCGGCGTCGTGCTCGGCTGGCTGCCGTGGGCCGACGTCGAGGACGTCGTGGTCTCGTCGACGGAGGGCTCGTGGGAGGTCGCGCTCCGCGCGGCCGTGACGATCCACGGCTTCGCGCGGCCGGAGGGCAAGGACGCCGCGGCGTGGACGCTGCCGGGGCTGGAGCCGGTGCACCTCGTGTTCCCGCGCGCGTTCGCGGGCACGCTCGGCGCCACGTACGCCTCGCGCGGGGCGCGCAAGAGCGCGCTCTCGATCGAGACCGCGCTCCAGTACCACGTGCGCCGCCGGATCGAGCTGCCGGAGGGGTACGCGGTCCAGCGCGCGCCCGAGGGCGTGCGGGTCGAGCACGCGGGGCTCGAGGCGTCGCGCAAGGGCAGCTACGGGCCGGCGATCGAGGAGGACTTCGCGCTGAGCCTGCCGACGGGCACGGTGTCGGCCGACGAGTACAAGGCGTTCGTCGCGCGGGTGCAGGCGGTCGACAGCGGCTTCATGGCGGGCATCCGGGTGGCGCGGCCGGCGCCGGCCGGCAGCGGCGCGCCGAAGGCGGCGGGGCGGGGCCCGGCGCAGCCGCAGGGCGCGGAGAAGCGGCCGCAGGGCGCGGAGAAGAAGCCCTGAGCCTCGACGTCCGCGAGTCGGTCCCGCTGGCCCCGCTCACGACGCTCGGCGTGGGCGGCCCGGCGCGCTTCTTCGCCGAGGCGGCCGACGAGGCCGCGGTGGTCGAGGCGTTCCGCTTCGCCGAGGCCCGCGGGGTGCCGCTGTTCGTGCTGGGCGGCGGCTCGAACCTGCTCGTCGCCGACCGCGGGGTCGACGCGCTGGTCTTGCGCGTCCGCGTCCGCGGCGTCGAGCTCGCGGGCGGGGAGGACGCCGCCGGCGACGATGGGCGGGGCCCGCGCGTCCTCGTGCGCGCGGGCGCGGGCGAGGGCTGGGACGACCTCGTGGCGCGGGCGGTCGCCGAGGGCTGGGCCGGGGTCGAGTGCCTGTCGGGCATCCCGGGCGACGTCGGCGCGACGCCGATCCAGAACGTGGGCGCGTACGGCCAGGAGGTCGCGGAGACGATCGCCGAGGTCCGGGCGATCGACCGCGCGACCGGGGCGGCCGTCGCCATCGCCGGGGAGGATTGCGGCTTCGGGTACCGCGACAGCCGGTTCAAGCGCGCGTGGCGCGGGCGGTACGTCATCACGGCGGTCACGTTCGCGCTGCGCCCCGGCGGCGCCGCCACGGTCCGCTACCCCGAGCTCCAGCGGGCGCTCGCCGTGCCTCCCGGGGGGGCGCCGCCGCCGCTCGCCGAGGTGCGCCGCGTCGTGATCGCGCTCCGCCGCGGCAAGTCGATGGTGCTCGATCCGGCGGACGAGAACGGCCGGAGCGCGGGGTCGTTCTTCATGAACCCGACGCTCGAGGCCGGCGCGGCGGCGGGCGTCCTCGCGCGCATCGAGGCCGCGGGCGTGCTCGCGCCCGGCGAGGCGATCCCGCGGTATCCGGCGGGCGAGGGTCGGGTGAAGCTGTCGGCCGCGTGGCTCATCGAGCGCGCCGGGTTCGCGAAGGGGACGCGCCACGGCGCCGCGGGCATCTCGACGCGCCACACGCTCGCGCTGGTGAACCGCGGCGGCGCCACCGCGGCGGAGCTCCTCGAGCTCGCGCGGCGCGTGCGGCGCGGGGTGCTCGATCGGTTCGGCGTGGCGCTCACGCCGGAGCCCGATCTGGTCGGGTTCGCGCCCGGCGACATCGACGATCTGGTCGGCGGCGCCCACGCGGCCGACCAGGGCCGCTGAGGCGCCCGGCGCGCCGGCGCCCTCGCGACGCGGCCACGCGGCGCGGCCATCGAGCGCGCCGGCGAACACGTGGAATTCCGCCGCACGAGCGGATCCCGGCGAAACATCGCCGTTACAGTGACCAGCGCCGTCCTGGACGACAGCAACTAGGAGGCATTCCGACACACGATCGCCACAGAGCCCCTCTACGCTCCACGGCGCGTTCTTGTCCTTGCCGCCGCTCCTCACCCTCCAAGGCTCCCCATGCCCGACATCTTCGTCGTTCAATCGAGCGCCCTGCCCTCGTCCACCAGGCTCGTAGCTTTCCATGGCACCGAGGGTATCTCGAAGCTCTATCGCTTCGAGCTCTACCTGGTGATGACCAATGACGTCGGCCATAGCTTCGATATGGCCGCGGCCGTGGGCCAGCCGCTGACCCTCTCTCTGCAGCGGAGCGAGAGCGAGAACAGCGGCGACTCGACCTTCGTTCGAAGCGGCGTCCTGGGCAGCATCGAGCTCTTGAACGACACCGCCGGTCGGTGCGTCTTCCGGGCCACCCTGGTCCCGCGCCTCGCCTTGCTGGCCATGGCGTTTCACAGCCGCATCTTCACCGAGAAGGCCATCCCGGAGATCATCCAGAGCGTCCTTCAAAAGGGCGGCGTCACGGACTGCACCCTCCAGCTCCAGGGCGCCTATGTCGCCGAAGAGCATGTCTGCCAGTACCGCGAGAGCGACTACGCCTTCATCACCCGGTGGATGGAGCGCGAGGGCATCTACTATTACTTCGAGCACAGCGAGGGCGGCGAGACGCTGGTGCTGGCGGACGATCGGTCGGCCCATCAGCCGTATGGCGGCAAGCCCGTTCGTTACTACCCGCAGCCCGGCGGCGCCAACACCGCGAAGGACTCCTTCTACGCCTTCACCTGCCGGCATGAAGCCGTGCCCGGCGCGGTCCGCCTCAAGGACCACAACTACGCCAACCCGGCCGTGCCGGTCACCGGGCAGGCGCTGGTCTCTCCCAGCGGCTTCGGCGAGGTCAGCCTGTTCGGCGCGCGCTTCTTCTCGGCGGGCGACGGGGAGCGGCTGGCGCGGGTCAAGGCCGAGAGCCTCGCCGCGACCAGCGTCGTCTACCAGGCGATTGGCAACGCGGCGACGCTGCTCCCTGGGTTCACCTTCGAGCTCGACGAGCATCCGCGGGCCGCATTCAACACGAGGTATCTGGCCATCGAGGCCGAGCACTGGTGCATCCAGAACCGGGACATGCCCGAGCTCAGCGAGCTCGTGTCGTGGCGCGAGAACTACCGCATCGAGGGCAAGGCCATCGCCGCGACGGTGCAGTTCCGCGCGGCGCAGGTCACCGCGTGGCCGCGCATCTACGGCACCGAGCCCGCGGTCGTGGACGGCGCGGCGGTCAGCGAGTACGCGCAGATCGACACCCATGGCCGCTACCGGATCAAGTTCCACTTCGACGAGAGCGACCTGACCGGGGGCAAGGCGTCGACCTGGGTCCGGATGCTCCAGCCCCACGGCGGCGGCATCGAGGGCTTCCACTTCCCGCTGCGCGCCGGCACCGAGGTCATGTGCGCCTTCGAGGGGGGCGACCCGGACCGGCCGGCCATCGTCGGGGTCGCGCCCAACGCGCTGACGCCGAGCCCGGTCACCTCGGGGAACAACACGCGGAACGTGATCCAGACGGGCGGGCGGAACCGGCTCGAGATCGAGGACCAGGCCGGGCAAGAGCGGATCACCCTGTCGACGCCCCACGCGAACACCTACATCCGGATGGGGGCGCCCAACGCCGGCTCGACCTATGAGGTCAAGACGAACGGCCACGCCTTCACGTGGATCGGCGGCTCCTCCGAGAACATCGTGGGCGGCAACCGGACGGCGATCACCGTGGGGATCTCCGAGAGCATCGTGGGGGGCTTCGCCCTGAGCATGGTCGGGGGGTACTCCGGGAGCTTCGTCGCCGGATACTCGCAGAACGTGATCCTGGGCTACCGCGACACGCGCATCCTCGGCAACGAGTCCACGAACGTCTACGGCAATCGAAAGACCCGCATCAAGGGGACCCGGAAGACGACCATCGGCGGCGACAACACGACCCTGCTCATGTCCAACCGCGAGCTCACCGTCAGGGGCAACAGCGACTTGACCATCTTCGGGAAGCGCGACACTCATATCCGAGGCCGCGACAAGGGCGTCTTCGACAACGGCCGAGAGACGACGGTCTTCGTCAAGAACAAAACGACGATCAACGGCAAGAGCGAGACCCGCGTCACGGGGACGCGGGACACCGAGATCGTCGGCCGCGCCACCAGCGACTTCCGCGGAGGGCGAAAGACCACCGTCCTCGGGGCAAACGAGACGACGATCAGGGGTAGTAGCACCACCGAGATCTTCGGCCCCAGAAAGACCACGGTCACCGGGAAGAGCGAGAGCACCATCAACGGCATCGCCGAAGGCACCGTGACCGGTCTCTACAAGACCAAAATCGGGTCGCGCGTCGAGGTCATCAACGGAACGAAATACGAGAACATCAAGGGGCTGGCATTCAAGAAGGCCCCTAACGAGATCAAGGAGCTGAGCATATCGAAGATCAGGGCGAAGGGCTACAACGCCACATACGAGATCATGATGATCAAGACCCACCTCGGCCTCTCGAACGCGGATTTGCACATTCTGAAGTGATCCGCTCGCCACGCACCGAACCGGCTGGCGCGCATCGCTGAGCCGCGCGACCCATCGAGCCCGCTACCCTGGAGTCCGTCGGATGAAGATCGTCAAACCCATGCGCCTCGGGGTGGTGCCGAGGGTCTTCATGAACCAGCGCACCCCGCACCTCCTGATCACCGCCTTCGTCGGCTTCTCCTACGAAAGGCCGGCCCGGCTGCTCTACGAGCCGACGGTCTGGACGATGGCCACGGAGGAGCTCGGCAAGGATGGCCTCCTCGACGAGCTCAATCCGAAGACGCGGGGCGAGCTCCTGGTCACCGGACGCTGCTATCCGCCGGGGCGCGTCGCTCGCCCCGCGAGCTCGGTCCGCGTCCAGCTCGGACCCATCGACAAGAGCCTCTACGTCGTCGGCGACCGGACGTGGGGGATGCTCGGCATGTCGGACCCGGCGCCGTTCACCGAGATGCCCGTCACCTGGCGGAACGCGTTCGGCGGAAACGGCTTCGCCAAGAACCCGCTGGGCAAGGGGCATGGCGACAGGAGCGCGGCGCTCCCCAACATCGAGTCGCCCAAGCACCTGATCCACGCGCGCGGCGACCGCCCGGCGCCCGCCGGCCTCGACGGGTACGACGTGACCTGGCCCCAGAGGTTCTCCAAGATCGGCACCCACGACGCGGCGTGGCGCAACGAGTGCTTCCCGGGCTTCGCGCGGGATCTGGACCCGACGATGTTCAACATGGCCCCGGACGACCAGCAGATCGACGGGTTCTTCCGGGGCGACGAGACCTTCGTGGTCGAGAACATGCACCCCGACAAGCCCCGGATCGAAGACGCGCTCCCCGGGGTCGCGACCCGATGCTTCGTCTGCCTCAAGACGCGCGACGGGGTGGAGGTCCGCGAGCCCGCCATGAAGCTCGACACGGTGCGTCTGTTCCCGCACCGCGAGCGGGGCGTCGTCCTCTTCCGCGGCGGCCTCGAGATCGCCGAGGACGACGCGAAGGACGTGGTGGCCCTGCTGGTCGCCTGCGAGGCCATGGGCGCTCCGAGGCCCGCGGCGTATTACCATGAGTACCTGACGCCCCGGCTCGGCCCCCGGAACCCCGATCTCCCGGACGACGAGGATGACGTGCTCATGCCCGAGCCCGAGGATCCGGACGCGCCGCCGCTGCCCGATGACAGGCTCTCCGGGTTCGCGTCGAGGCTCCGGCGGCAGGGGTTCCTGGGAGGTACGCCGGATCGAGCCGTCAGGCGCGCGGCCGCTGCCGCGGCCGGGGCCGGCGTCGTCGCCGCCGGTGCCCGCGAAGCCGGAGCAGAGAGCGACCCCGACATCGAAGAGATGGAGGCCGACCTCCGAGCGATGGGGATCGACCCCGAGCAGCTCGATGCCGCGGCCGACGAGGACGCGGCGGAGCCGGTTTGGGACTTCGCCGAGGGCGAGGACGAAGAGGAGCGCCTCGCGTGGTCGGAGTCCGAAGCAGGCACGGGGGTGGACCACGAGGCGGACCCGGCGTCGATCGAGCCTGCGGCCGCGACTGCGACCACCGACCCGGATGACGATGCCGAGGACGCCGAAGCGCTTCGCCAGGAGGAGGCGCTCGCGGCGTGGGCCAAGAAGCGGCTGCGGGACCATGGCCTGGAATCAGAGGCAGATTTCTCCCAGCAAGGCCCCGCCGATGACCCCGAGCCCCTCGATGAGTCCGAAGAGGCCCTGGTCAGCCTGGTCGAAGGCAAGGCCCGCGCTGCCGTGCACATGCACGGGGTCGACGTGGGCGCGATGCTCGCGAAAGCGCGTCAGCAAGCCTCCGAGCGTCCGAGCGAGGTCACGGTGTCTCAGGTCCGCGAGCGCGCGCGGCAGACGCTGGAGAGCGAGGGCGTCGCGCCAGAGAAGACCGAGGAGCTGCTGTCGGGGCTGGATTGGCGAGCGCTCGAGGAAGGGACCCGGGCCGACGATGACGCCGATCTCGACGGCGACGACGACCTCCCCGACGACGCCCGCGCCGTGGCCGAGGAGCCCGCCGAGGCCCCCCTGCCGGAGGACGATGGCTGGGGCGGTGAGGCTGCGGACGACGAGGACGTCGCGTTTGCCGAGGGGCTGGACGAGAAGGCGCCCGCTTTCGCCGGGTGGGGCGAAGACGGGGCGCGGCTCGCGCACCTCCTGCCGGCCTCCGCGGCGCTCGACAGCGCGGAATCTCTGCGACTTCGCCGCGACGTGGAGGCCGGGCACAAGGAGGGGCGGAGCTTCGCGGGGTGCGACCTCACGGGCGCCGACCTCTCCCACCTCGACCTCGAGGGGATCGACCTCTCGGGCGCCGTCCTCGAGTCGGCCTTCCTCACCGGGAGCGTCCTGCGAAGGGCGAACCTCACGGGAGCCGTCCTTGCGCACGCGAACCTGGTGGGCGCGGATCTCTCGGGGGCCAAGCTCGACGGGGCCAACCTCGGTTCGGCGTGCCTGCGGGACGTGAAGGCCGGCGGAGGCGTCGATCTCCGCGGGTCCGTGCTCGTCAAGGCAGACCTCTGGGGAGCGGACCTGTCCGGCGCCAATCTCTCGGGCGCCGACCTCTCCGAGGCGAACCTCTGCGACGCGAACCTGGAGAAGATCGTCGCGGAGAAGGCGACGTTCCAGAACGTGGACCTCACGGAGGCGCGCCTCGCGGGCGCGCGGCTCTCGGGGAGCACGTTCAACGAGGTGAACGTCACCGAGGTCGATTTCACCGGCGTCGACCTGAGCTCTGCCACCTTCATCGCCGCCGAGGGCGACGGCGCGGTCTTCCGGAGCGCCATGGCGAAGGACCTCGCGATCGTGAAGGGCTCGTCCTTCGCGGGCGCGGACTTCGGCGGAGCGACGCTCGCCGGCGCGAACCTCATGGGGACGCGCCTCCACGGCAGCAACTTCGCCGACGCCGACCTGCGCGGCGCGCTGCTCAACGAGGCCGACCTGACCGAGGCGAACCTGGATCGCGCGAACCTCGTGGAGGCCATGTTGATGCGCGCCGACCTCACCAGGGCGTCGCTCCACGCCGCGGACCTGAGGGAGAGCGTCCTGAGCTCCGCGTGCGTCCGCGGGGCCAGCTTCGAGAAGGCGAACCTGTTCGGCGTGTGCGCCGACCGGATGGTCGGAGACGACGACACGCGCTTCGCCGGCGCCAACCTCAAGCGACTCCGGATGATACCGGCCGAGAGGCAGCATGGATAGGGAAGCGCTGCGCGCGCTGATCGAGCAAGGCGAGGTCGTCTCGGAGCTGGACCTGTCGGGCCGCGATCTCTCGGGGATCGACCTCTCGGGCGGGATCTTCGAAGACGTCCGCTTCGCGAGCGCCAACCTCACCGGCGCCAAGGTGCGCGAGGCGATCTTTCACCGCTGCGACTTTTCGGGAGCCAACCTGAAGGGGCTCGATTTTCACCTCGGCAGCGCCGTGAGCTGCACGCTCGCGGGGGCTGTGCTCGGGGACGCCTCGCTGGTCGGAGCGAGCTTCTCGGACTCGAACCTCGAGTCGGCCGATCTGACCGGAGCCGATCTCTCGTTGACCGAGATCGCGCGATCCAGCCTCAAGGGCGCCCGGCTCGTCCGCGCCAACCTGACCGACGCCGCCCTGTTCCAGGCCGAGACGGGCGGCGCGGACTTCTCCCAGGCGAACCTGACCAAGGCGGTCCTGTTCCGCCAGGACCTGTCCCAGGCCACCCTCACGGGCGTCACCCTCGTGGAAGCGATCCTGGTCGAGGTGCGGATCGGGCCCAAGGACCTCCGGGGGATGGACCTCAGCGGGGCGCAGCTCACGAACGCCGATCTGCACGGCTGCGATCTCTCCGGGGCCAACCTGACGCAATGCAGCTTCAAGGGCGCCAACCTGACCGGGGCTCGCCTGGATGGCGCCAGCGCCCCTACGGCCGTCTTCGTCGAGGCGGCCGTGATGAACGCGAGCCTCACCAAGGCCGACCTGACCCAGACGCTCTTCGTCGATGCGCGCGTGGACGCCGCGAACTTCTCGGGCGCGCGGCTCGAGATGAGCGTCTGGCACCGGGCGAGCTGCCCGGGCGCCCGCTTCTCCGGGGCAGACCTGAGCCACGCGGACCTCTCCCACGCCGACGTGTCGTTCGCCGATTTCTCCGACGCGACGCTGTCGCGCGCGCGGCTGCACCGCGTGACGGACAAGGGCACGGTCTGGCCGCTGAGCAAGGCGATGGCGCACGGCGACGACCAGGAGCTCAAAGAAGCAGAAGACTGGCAGGCCAACGTTCTCGGGAGGCCTGCCGGCGGTCAACGCACCCCTCACTCATGAGGAAACCATGCAGAGCGTAGCAAGGATGAGACAGGTCGAGCGGGGAGCGACCGGCGGACACGGCGCGGTGCTCCGGTTCGACGGCTCCGCGTACATCGTCGAGACCGACGACGGCGAGGTCCGCGCGAAGCGCGCGACGAGCTGTCTCCTGGAGCCCGCCACCGGAGACCTGGCGCTCCTGGCCGTCGTGAACGGCACGCATTACATCCTCGCCGTCCTCGAGCGAGAGGAGGGCGCGCCCTCGCGCCTCGTCTCCGAGGGGGATCTCCAGATCCGCCTGCAGAGCGGCTCGCTGGGCCTCTCGGCGCCGGACGGCGTGCACGTGCAATCCGGCAAGGACCTCTCGATGGTCGCGTCGACGTTCCGTGTCCAGGCGAAGGAGGGGCACGTCGCGCTGGGGTTGTTCTCGTTCGTCAGCAAGGTGGTCCGCGGCGAGGTCGACCGGGCCAAGCTGGTCGGCCGGAGCCTCGACGCGCACCTCGAGCGGCTGATGCAGCGGGTGAAGCGCTCCTACCGCATCGTGGAGGAGGCCGACCACGTGCGCGCCGATCGCATCGACTACGCGGCCAAGGGCAACCTCGCGATCCACAGCGAGAACGCCAAGATCACGGCGTCGCACCTCGTGAAGATCGACGGCGACCAGATCCAGGTAGGGTGACCAGAGATGTGTTTTGCTAGCACCTCGGGCGGTGGACTCGACTTTGGCGTCCCGGACGTCTGCTTGCCGGGCCCCATCCCGTACCCGAACATGGCATCTCGAACCATGGCGACGTCCGTCGCGTACAAGGTGATTCTGGGGCGCGGCCCCGCCCATACGCTGGCGACCGTCATTCCCATCTCCATGGGCGACAACCCCGGGATCCTCGGCGGCGTGATCTCCCGTCGCAACATGGGCCCCTCGCGGCGCCTCGTCCCCTATCCCAAGCTGCTCTTGCAGAACAAGCCGGCGGTGCGGCTCGGTGCCACGGGCATTCAGAACCAGATCAACGTGAACGGGACCACCATCGCCCCGAGCCAGGTGAAGGTCCTGCTGCTCTGACGCCCGCTCGGTCGTCCGCGAGAGCGACCCCAAACCCCGCGCAGTTCTGCCCGGTGAGGGACACAAGCATGGCCATCAACGAGCACGCCCGCATCCGCCTGGCGATCATCCAACAAAAATTCGGCAAGCGCCTGACCCGAGGCGAGAGCGGCGCTGACGTGGCCGACCGGCGCGGGCGCTTCAAGGGCGATCTCCGGCGGATCCTGGCCGACATCATCGCGCCCACGTTCAAGGCCATCGGCGATGAGCTCGCCGCGTCGGGCCACGCCTACCGGATCGAGCATGACGTGGGCGAGCAGACACCGAGCATCGAGCTCCACGTGCTGCTCCGGGGCGTGCCGGCGGACGCCAACAACCTGATCCGCCTCTTCTACAACGCCGAGGCCGAGGGCGATGGAGAGGTGATCGCCGAGGTCAACGTGCACCAGACGTTGACCGAGCTCACGCGGTTTCGGGTGCTGTCCAGGATCACCCAGGAGGTGGCGGAACAGATGTGCGTGGACGCGATAGAGCACATCTTCGCCTGCAACGCCCGCTGAGCGGCCGGCGGAGCGGGGCCCCGGAGGCGGGGGCCCCTGCTCGGCAGCTCAGAGCCCGGCGTCGTGGAGCAGGCCCTTGATCGCCCAGCTGCTCTCGACCTGGCGCGGGTACAGGTCGCCGACGAAGTGAGCGCCGTGCATCAGCCAGATGGCGACCTGGCCGTTCGTGTGCCGAAAGACGATGTCGTCGCGGCGATCGTGATCGAAGTCGCCGACGCCCTGCACCTGCCAGGCGAGATCGCCCGGCCCGTGCGCGTTGTTGTACGAGGGCGCGTCGAAGCCCTGCTCGCCGCCGAACCAGATGGCGAGCTGGCCGGTCGCGTCGCGCCACAGGATGTCCGAGCGCAGATTGCCGTCGAAGTCGCCGATGGCCTGCACCTTCCAGTAGAGGCTCGGGTCCTGGCCGCCGGGGGTCGCCTCCCCCACCCGGATCGCGCCCGACATGAACCAGATGGCGACCTGGCCGTTCGTGTTGCGCCACAGGATGTCCGAGCGCCCATCGCCGTCGAAGTCGCCGACGCCCTGCACCTGCCACGAGGTGTGGACCGGCGCGGGTTGGTTGCTATAGCCGGGATAGGCGGCCTGGGCGGCGTCGCCGGTGAACCAGATGGCGAGCTGGCCGGTCGCGTCGCGCCACAGGATGTCGGAGCGCCCGTCGCCGTCGAAGTCGCCGACGCCCTGCACCTTCCAGTAGAGGCTCGGGTCCTGGCCGCCGGGATAGCCCTCCCCGACGACGGCCCCGTCGCGCATGAACCAGAGGGCGACCTGGCCGCTCGTGTGCCGCCAGAGCAGGTCGCTCTGGCCGTCGCCGTCGAAGTCCCCGGAGCCCTGGATCTGCCAGGAGAGGCTCGGGTCCTGGCCGCCGGGGTAGGCCTCGCCGACGATGTCGCCGCCGTCCATGAACCAGATGGCGACCTGGCCATTGGTGTGCCGCCAGAGCAGGCTGGTGCTGGCCGAGCAGGAGCACGTGTCGCCGTCGCCGCCGCACTGGTTCCAGCGCGACGACGGGCACATGGATGATTTGATCCAGTCGAACTCGGAGCCCGTCGTGACCCCCTTGCTGACCCAGCCGTGGCTCACCGTCCACGTGTGCATCGAGTGGACGGCGTAAAGCCGGCTCGCCTCGACGTTCAAGACGGCCCCGCCCGAGTCGCCGCTGCAAAAGACCTGGTCATTGAAGCGCAAGATGTCGTGGCCGTCCTCGTACCCGCCGACCACGGCGGCGTCGAAGTTCAGCGTGCCGAAGGGCCCGCTGCAGTCGGCGCCCGAGTGCCCGAAGCCGGCGATCGTGACCCTGGAGCCCTCGGCGGGGTAATCGCTGGCCACGATGAAGGGCTTCACGTGCGCCGGCGCGACGCCGTTCAGCTTGATGATCGCGACGTCGTGCTCGATGTGCCTCTCGGTCCAGGAGGGGTTGTAGTCCGGGTGGATCTCGGCCAACCCGCTCAGCACGCGCGGGCGCGCGCCCGGCGCCGCCGGGTCGGGGCGAAAGGTCACCGTCGCGGCCGAGGAGCAGCCGTTGCCGCCGACGTAGCCCTCCTCGCAGAAGCAATGCGCGGCGGTGAGGACCGTGTCCGCGGCGATGACCATGCCCGAGCAGCTCCCCTGCGAGGTCGACACCTTCACCATCGCGAGCAGATCGCTGGGCCCCGCCGGCGTGGGGTCGACGATCGGCAACGCGACCTGGGCCGTCGCCTCGATCGGGGTCGTCTCCTCGACGTCGCCCGCCGCGCCGGGGTCGGCCGCGCAGGCGGCCATCGGCAGCGCCAGCAACGGACACAGCCAGCGCCGTCGGCGAACGTGCGTTTGCGTCATCGGCTCAATCCTCATTCCGCTACCCTCCTTCACCTCGCCCGATGTCGTGACGCCCGAAAAGGACGCGCGTCTTTGGCCCTGGCGCGCGCGCTCGGCTCCTCGGTCGTTGGCGGGCGTTCAGCCGGTCTCTTCGGCTTCGGCGACGCGTTCAGCAACGCACGTGCCGGGTCGGAGGAACGCGCGTGAGCGGGAGAAGCGTGATTTCCGGCCTCTTGCGCGCCCGTCGCCTGGAGCGAGCTGTCTCCCCCGAGGACCAGGTGTCTCCTCCACGGAGACAGGGCAGGTGAGGCATCGCGTCCGGGCCGGAGCGCCAGCGCGACGAATCCCTGCGGTTCATCCACGCTGGAGCGCTCGTCGGGCGCTCGCCGCGGCGGGACCGTCGGCTGCCACGCCGGCCGGCGCGCGGCCGTGGTAGAAGCGCCCCGTGATGTCGGGGGAAAGCGCGGTCGTTTGCCGGCGCTGCGGCGCGGAGAACTCCCCGTTCAACCCGCGCTGCGCCCGCTGCGGGGCGCCGCTCTCGGAGGAGCCGGACAGGCGCGCCGAGAGCACCGTGGATCTCTCGTCGAGCGGCGGGGGCGCGGCCCCGGGCTCACCGCCCGATCCGTTCGCGAGCACGGTCCTGCCGCTGGGCCGGACGGCCCCCGCCGAGGCGGCGCTCCCCGGCGCCGAGGCGGCGCCCGATCTGCGCCCGGGCGCGAGGCTCGGCCGGTTCGAGGTGATCGACCTCCTCGGCCGGGGCGCGATGGGCGTGGTGGTGCGGGCGCGCGATCCGGTGCTCGGCCGCGACGTCGCGATCAAGGTGCTGGGGCCCGAGGCGCTCGGGCGCTCGGGGAACGCGCAGGCGCGCGCCCGGCTCGTGCGCGAGGCGCAGGCCATGGCGAGGATCAAGCACCCGAACGTGGTCACGGTGCACGAGGTCCTCATCGAGGGCGCGCAGGTGCTCGTGGTGATGGAGCACGTGCAGGGCCGGACGCTGCGCGCGTTCTGCGCGGAGGCGCGGCGCCCGACCGCTGAGCTCGTGGCCGCCTTCCTCCAGGCGGGCGAGGGGCTCGCGGAGGCGCACCGCGCGGGGCTCGTCCACCGCGATTTCAAGCCCGACAACGTGCTCGTCGGCGAAGACGGCCGTGTGCGCGTGACCGATTTCGGGCTCGTGGGGCTCGCCGGGCGCGAGGACGCGGCCGCGACCACCGCGCCGAGCCCCGCCGCCACGCCGAGCCCCGCGGAGACCACCGCCGACGCGAGCCCCGCCGCCGCGCCCACCGCGCCGAGCCCCGCGGACGCCCTCACGCGCGCGGGATCGATCCTGGGGACGCCGGCGTACATGGCGCCGGAGCAGCACCTCGGGCAGCCCGCGGACGCGCGGGCCGATCAGTTCGCGTTCTGCGTCTCGCTGTGGGAGGCGCTCGCGGGCGAGCGGCCGTTCGGCGGCGAGACCTACGGCGAGCTCCGCGCGAACGTCGCGGCCGGTCGCCCGCGCGAGCCGCCGCGCGGGGCGATCCCGGCGTGGATCCGGCGGTGCCTCGGGCGCGGGCTCTCGGTCGACCGCGACGCGCGCTACCCCGACATGGACGCGCTGCTCGCCGCGCTCAGGCGCGATCCGGCGGCGGCGCGGCGGCGGGGGCTCGCCGCGGCGCTCGGGGTCGCGCTCGCGGGCCTCGCGGCGGTCGGGCTCTGGCAGCAGCGCCCCGGCGGCATCTGCGAGGGCGGGGAGGCGAGGCTCGCGGGGGTCTGGGACGAGGCGACGAAGGCCAAGGTGCGCGCGGCGTTCGCCGGCACCGGGCGGCCGCACGCGGAGGACACGTACCGCCGCGTGGAGGGCGCGCTCGACGCGCGCGCGCGCGCCTGGGTCGCGATGTACGCGGACTCCTGCGCGGCGACGCGCGTGCGGGGCGAGCAGTCGGAGCGGCTCCTCGATCTGCGGACCGCGTGCCTCGAGCGGCGCCGCCAGGAGATGACGGCGCTCACGGCGCTCTTCGCGCGCGGGCCGGACGCCGAGGTGCTCGATCGATCGGTGCAGGCGTCGCTCGCGCTCCCGGGCCTCGCGGGCTGCGCGGACGCCGGCGCGCTCACCGCGGCGATCCCGCCGCCCGAGGACGCCGCGGCGCGCGCGCGCGTCGGCGCGCTGCGCGGCCGCGTCGCCGAGGTGCGGGCCCTCGTCGAGGCGGGCAAGATCGGCGAGGCGCTCGCGCTCGCGCGGCCGATCGCCGACGAGGCGCGGACCGTGGGCTACGCCCCGATCGAGGCCGAGGCGCTCCTCGCGCTCGGGCGAGCGCAGCGGGACGCGCACGACACGAAGGCCGCGGAGGCGACGCTCGGCGAGGCCGCGCGCGCCGCCTCCCGGGCCCGGGACGACGCCGTCGCGGCCGAGGCCTTTACCCAGCTGCTCTACGTGATCGGCTACCAGGAGGCCCGGCACGAAGGCGCGCTCGCGCTGCGGCTCGCCGCCGAGGGGGCGGCCGAGCGCAACAGCGATCCCGCGGCGCGCGCGCGGCTCTCGGGCACGCTGGCCCTCGTCCTCAACGAGCAGGGCAAGCACGGCGAGGCCGCGGCGCTCGCCGAGCGCGCCCTCGCCGGCTTGAAGGAGGCCCTCGGCCCGGACCACCCCGACGTCGCGATCGCCGAGAGCCGCCTGGGCAACGTCCTCGTCCGCCTCGAGCGGTTCGACGACGCCGAGAGAGCCTTCCAGCGCGCGCGATCCCTCCAGGAGCGGATCCTGGGCCCCGATCACCCGACCGTCGCGCTCACCTTCAACAGCCTGGGCCGCGTCTTCACCGCCCAGAGCCGCAACCGGGAGGCGCTGCCGTTCATCGAGCGCGCCATCGCCATCCAGGAGAAGGCGCTCGGCCCCGATCACCCGTTCCTCGCGGCCTCCATCAGCAACCTCGGCAACGCGCTCGTCCGGCTCGGGGAGACCGAGCGAGCCCAGCGCGCCCACGAGCGGGCGCTCGCCATCCGTGAGCGGGCGCTCGGCCCCGATCACCCCGACGCGGCGACCTCCCACAACAACCTGGGGGCCGTCCTCCACATGCAGGGGAAGGTCGCCGAGGCGGCGCCCCACTACGCGCGGGCGCTCGCGATCAGCGAGCGGGCGCTCGGCCCCGATCACTCGAGCCTGCCCTCCACGCTCGCCAATCTGGCGAGCGTGCTCGTCGCACAGAAGAGCTTCGCCGAGGCGCTGCCGCACCTCGATCGCGCCCTGGCCATCCAGGAAAAGACCGTGGGCCCGGGCTCGATCGGGGTCGCGTCCACGCTCACCGGGATCGCCTCCGCCTACAACGAGATGGGCAAGCCGGCCGAGGCGCTCCCGCGCGCCGAGCGGGCGCTCGCCATCTACGCGGCGAAGGACAAGGGCGTCCCGCCCCTGGAGCTCGCGGACACGCGCCTCCACGCGGCCCGGGCGCTCTGGGGCGCCGGGCGCGATCGGAGGCGCGCGATCGCCCTCGCGATCCAGGCGCGCGACGCCTACGCGGCCGAGGAGGGGGAGTACGCGAAGCTCGCGCTCGCCGAGGCGAAGGCGTGGCTCGCGGCGCACGGCAGCGCGCGCTGAGGAGCGGGCCCGAGGGGCGGCGCTCGCCGCGGCTACCCGCCGCCGTCCGCCCGGTGCCGCGCGAGGAGCTTCTGCAGGTAGGTGCGGTTGAGCCCCGACGCGCGCGCCGCCTGCGACACGTTCCCGCCGTGCCGATCCAGCAGCGCCGCGAGGAACGCTCGCTCGGCCTCGGCGGCGCCCGCCTCGCGCGCCGCCTCGAGTTCGTCGGCCGAGAGCTTCGAGAAGCGCGGCGCCGGCGCGGATCCGGCGGCCGCGGGGGCCGCGGCCCCGGCCCCCGCGGCCGCGGCCCCGGCGGTCGCGGCCCCGGCGGCCGCGGCCGCCGTCAGATCGGGCGGGAGCAGATCCACGTCGAGCACCGGCCCCGTCGCCAGGATGCACGCGCGCTCCACCGCGTGCGCGAGCTCGCGCACGTTGCCCGGGTACGCGTGCTCGCGGAGCGCCCGCTCGGCCCGCGACGTCCACCGGGGCAGCTCGCCGGGGCGCTTCCAGGAGGCGCGGAGGAAGTGATCGACGAGCAGCGGGATGTCGCCCGCCCGCGCGCGCAGGGGCGGGATCTCGACCTCGATCACCTTGAGGCGGAAGTACAGGTCGCGCCGGAACTTCCCGGCCTCGACGAGCGCCGGCAGATCCTGGTGGGTCGCCGCGATCACGCGGACGTCGACCCGCTCGGTCCGGTCGGATCCGACGCGCTGGATCTCCCCGAACTGGAGGAAGCGGAGGAGCTTCGCCTGCACGTCGGGCGCGATCTCCGCGACCTCGTCGAGGAAGAGCGTCCCCCCCTGGGCCGACGCGATCCTCCCCACGCGATCGCGGTCGGCCCCGGTGAACGCGCCCCTGACGTGGCCGAAGAGCTCCGACTCGAGGACGGTCCCAGGCAGGGCCGAGGTGTGCAGCGTGACGCAGGGCTTGCCGCGGCGGCGGCTGTTCACGTGGAGCGCGCGGGCGACGAGCTCCTTGCCGGTGCCGGTCTCCCCGCGGATCAGCACGGTCGCGTCCGCGTCGGCGACCTGCGCGACCGTCTTGAGGAGCGCGATCATCCTCGGGTCCTGCGCGACGATGCCCTGGAAGTCGTGGCGGGCGAAGAGATCGCGCTCGAGGCTCTGGGTGCGGCGGCGGAGCGCCTCGCGCTCGATCGCCCGCTTCAGGAAGAGCCCCGCGAGGTCGGCGAACTCGGCGACGAAGCGGAGCGCCTCGTCCCCGGCGCCGCGGGTCCCGTACTCCACGTAGACGGTGCCGTAGACCTCGCCGCCGTGGGCGAGGGGCACCACGAGCACGGAGGACGCGCCCGACGCCTCGAGGCTCTCGATGAGCGCGAAGCGCGGCGCGTCGGCCTCGCGGGACAGGCGGACGATCTGCCGCGTCTCGATGGCCTGCCGCACGAGGCCGCGGCTGAACCTGCGCTCCTCGTCGGTGATCGTCGCCCGATCGAAGCGGACCGCGAATCTCTGCTCGTAGGACCCCCCCTCGCGGACGACGATGAAGCCGCGGTCGGCGCCCGTCGCCTCGATCACGAGGCCGAGCAGGAGCTCGGGGGTCCGGACGTCGTCGTCCTCCGAGAGGAGGATCCGCACGATCTTGAGGAGCGCGGGGTAGAGATCCATGGCGGCAGCGCCAGGGTAGAGCGTGCGGACCATCACCGCGAGCGCGCCGCGACGAGCCCCGGCGCGGCGCGCGGATCGAGCCGCCGGGGACACGGGGACGAGACGGACACCGGGGCGGGAGCCCTACCCGCCTCGACGCGCCGACAGGGCCAGCAACGGCTCGTCGCCGAGCAGCGCCATGTGAAGCATGAACGTGGCCACCATCCGGCTCGGATCACAGGTGAGCGCGTCCGTCTCATCATCGACATCGCCGTAGATCAGCGCGCAGCGCTCGAGGTCGCGATCGAGGACGAAGCCCTCGAGCAGCCGCGCGAGCGGCGTATCCAGGGCGCTCCGAAGCGAGCGAGGCAAGTCGCTCGCGGGGAGGTCTTCGAGGCGCACGACGCCAATGAAATCTGCGCGAAGCTGCTGCCAGAGGGGCTCCGGGAGCAGCTGGAACACGGAGTCCCCGATTCCATCGTCGATCGGAGACGCGTTGATTTGCACGCAGAGGGCGCTGTCGTCCGTCAGGGGGAACCGCCCCCAGACACGCTCGAAGTCCCGCATGCCCTCAGGCGACTTCCAGCCGGGGAACGTGAGGAACTCGCAGTAGAACCTCGCCTGGGCGGCCGCCTCGGCCATGGCCCACGCCTTCGCGCGGAGGAAGCAGCGCTGATCGTGGTAGGAGCGCAGCCGAATCCTGTATTTGAACACGAAGCCGAGCCTGCCGATCTCTTGGTTCATGGCGCTCCATTCGCATTGTCCGGAAACGCGCCATCTCGGCTCGACGCGTCGAGCTCGCACGGACGCGCTTCGCCCCTGACGCGCGCCTCGTCGCGCGTTCCGTCGCGCGTTCCGTCGCGCGTCCCGCCGCGCCCCGCCGCGCCCCGCCGCGCCCCGCCGCGCCCCGCCGCGCGTTCCGTCGCGCGCGTTCCCCGCGCCGAGGCGAGCCTTGCGCGGCGGCGTCCCCTGCGCTTTGATGGCCGCCGGTCCCATCCGAGGTGAATTGTACATGACGACCCTGGGCGAGCTCCGCGTGCGCATCGACAGCATCGACGATCGGATCCTCGAGCTCCTCGCCGAGCGGGCCGAGGTGGCCGTCGAGGTCGCGCACGCGAAGCGCGCCGCGAACGCCACGCAGTTCCACGATCCGGAGCGCGAGCGGCGCGTGCTCGACCGCCTCCAGACGAAGGGCGCCGGCCGCTTCCCGCGCGAAGCCATCCGGGTCGTCTTCCGGGAGGTGATGAGCGCCTGTCTGTCGCTCGAGGAGCCCATGAAGGTGGCCTTTCCAGGCACCGAGGGCGCCTTCGCCGAGGTCGCCGCGCGCCACCTCTTCGGGCTGGCCGCGCGCTACCGGGAGACGGGCACCATCGAGGGCGTCTTCGACGCCGTGCGCGCGGGCGAGGCGGCCTGCGGCGTCGTCCCCATCGAGAGCTCGTCGGACGGCTCGGTGACCCTGACCGCGGACGCCCTCATCGAGAGCGACCTCCAGATCCGGCAGGAGCTCGTGCTCGACGTGGCGTATTGCCTGTTCAGCAAGGCCGAGGGGCTGAGCGGCATCACCCGCGTCCACGGGCACTCGCACGCGCTCTCGCAGTGCCGGCTCTGGCTCGCCAAGCACCTCCCCGGCGCGCAGATCGTCCAGACCGCCTCGGTCGCCGCGGCGGCGCACGAGGTCCTCGGCGATCCCGCCGCGGCGGTGGTCGGCAACCGCGGCGCGGGCGAGCTCTACGGGCTGCCGCTCCTGCGCGAGCGCATCCACGACCGCCCCGAGAACGCGACCCGCTTCATCGTCATCGCCCGGGCCGACGCGCCGCCCACGGCCGCCGACAAGACATCGATCGTCTTCTCCGTGCAGGAGGAGCCCGGCGCGCTCCGCCGGGTGCTCGCCATCTTCGACGACGCCGCCATCAACCTGACCCGGATCGAGTCGCGCCCGAGCCGGCAAAAGCACTGGGACTACGTCTTCCTCGTCGACCTGGAGGGCCACCGGAGCGATCCGCGCGTCGCCGAGGCGATCGAGCGGCTGCGCGCCCGCTGCGAGATGGTGAAGGTGCTCGGGAGCTACCCGCGGTCGGCCGGCGCGCGCTGAGGCCGCCGGCGCCGCTGTTCCGGCGCCGCCGCCCCGCGGTGATCGCACGAACTCCGCGGTTCGGGGCGGCCCGCCGGGGATGGTGCCCCGGAGGGAAGGATGGTAATTTCCGCAGCCCGTGCCGGCTGCGTCGCTCGCGCTCGCCCTCCGCGCTGCCCGAACGGCGGCCAGCGCGGTGGCCTGCACGCTCCTCGCCCTCCCGGCCGCCGCCGAAGCGCCCAGCGCTGCCCGCGAGGCGCCCCGCGCCGCCCGCGCGCCGGTGCTCGTCCTCGCGGCCTTCCCGGGCGCCGGCCCCATCGAAGAGCGCGCCATCGACCTCGTCGCGGCCCATGTCCGCCCCCTCGGCGTCCGCCTCCAGGTCGTCCGTCGCGGCGCGCCGACCCGCGCGCTGCACACCCTCCTCCCCGACGCCCGCGCCCTCGCCGACGCGTGGGACGCGCGGGGCGTGCTCTGGATCGACGCCGGCTCGAACGACGAGCTGGCCTTGTACGCGGTCGAGCGCGGCGGCGATCAGGTCTACGGCCGCCGCATCCCGGTCCCGCCCGGACAGACCACCGCCGCCCTCGAGTCGCTCGCCAACATCGCCGGCGCGGTCGCCGAGGAGCTCCGCGAGGGGCGCATCGCCGGCCTGGCCGAGGTGGATGTCGCCGCGGCCGCGGCCCCGCCGGCGGCTCCCCCCGAGCCCGCCGCCGCCCCTGCGCCCGCGGCGCCCTCCGCGGCGGCCGCAGGCGCGGCGCCGCGCCCGCCGCCGCCCGCGGTCGAGCGAGGCGCCCGCCCCGAGGCGCCCCCGCTGCCCACGCTGGCCGTGCAGGTCGGCTACGCCGGCGCGAACTTCAGCGGCGAGGTGCCCTGGCAGAGCGCCGCCGCGCTCCGCGCCTCGTGGGCGCCGGTCGATCAGGCCGTCCTCGGCCTGGGGTACGATCTGGTCCCTCCGGTCACGCTCGGCGACGACTGGTCCTCGTTCGAGCTCGTGCGTCACCCCGTGAGCGCGACCGGACAGCTCCGGCTCCGGCTCCCGCGCGGCTTCGACCTGCAGCTCGGCGCGCGCGCCAGCGTCGACATCGTCGAGCGCATCCCTCAGCCTCCCGCGCAGCCCACCCCGTCGTGGCCGCCGCCGCCCGCGTGGCCGCTGCCGGCCTGGCCGCCGCAGCGGGGCGAGCCGCTGCCGCCGCCGGGCTTCCCTCCCCGCTGGCGGTGGCCGCGGATGATGCCGCGGCAGCTGCCCCCGCCCGAGGCCCGGACCGATGTGATCGTCAGCGCCGCGCCGGTCGCGGAGCTCGGGTACGCGCTCACCGGGTGGCTTCGCCTCAAGGCGATGCTGGGCGTGGACGTCCTCCTGACGCAGCCGGACGCCTCGGTGCACCCGGCCCTCGCGCTCCAGCCCGACCCGGTGCGGTTCCTCGCCGGCCTCGGGCTGGAGGTTGGCTTCTCCTTGCCGGCTTCCCCGGCCGCGGAGGGCGCGGTCCGGCGATGACCGCCCGCGCCGCGTGACCCGGCTCGGAAAGAAAATTGACCCGGGTCGGGCCGGGCGCCGCACCAGGTCGGGGCGATGGACGCTGCGCACACACGAGCTCTTCGCAGGAGCGTCGGACCGTTTCCCGAGCCGCGCCCGGCCAGCGCCATGACCCGCCCCCCTCCCCCACCGTCGCCCAGCGCGCCCCTGCCGCTCGATCTCGAGCGGATGCGCCGCGCCGGCGCGGGCGATCCAGAGGCGCAGGCCTGGCTCATGACGCACGTCATCCCCCGGGTCCGCCGGATCGCGCGGGCGTTCCTCCGCAGCTCGGCCGACGCCGACGACGCCGCGCAGCTCGCCCTGCTCGCGATCCTCGAGAGCGCCTCGACCTACCGCGGCGAGGCCGCCGTCGAGGCCTGGGCCAGGCGCATCGCCGCCCGCACGATCCTCCGCTACGTCAAGCAGCAGCGCCGGGACGGCGCGCCGGTCGCGCCGGAGAGCGCGATCGACGAGGAGGTCGCCCAGGCGCCGCATCAACCCCCGTTCGAGGCGCTCCCGCGCGAGGCGCGGGCGTACCTCGACGCGCTGCCGGAGGCGCAGCGCAACGTGATCCTCCTGCACCATGCGCTCGATTACTCGATCGAGGAGATCGCCGGAATGACCGAGGTCAGCCCCGACACCGTGAAGAGCAGGCTGCGCCTCGGGATCGGCGCGCTCCGCAAGCAGGTGCGCCAGGACATCGCCATCGGCCGCAAGAGGGCATCATGACAGGGACCCAGAAGCCCGAGATCGATCTGGACCGCCTGCCCGCCATCTTCGCCGCCGAGGCGCGTGGCGAGCCGATCCGCCCGGAGGACGCGGCGCTCCTCCGCCGCGCCGAGCAGGAGGACCCCGAGCTCCGCGGCGAGGCGCGGCTCTGGGCTGCGATCGGGAGGCTCGGCGACGAGCGCGGCGCCGGCCTCGAGCTCAGCGACGCCGCCCTGCTGGGGCGGGTGCTCGCGCGCGCCCACGTCGAGCCCGCGCCGAGGAGCGCGGCGCGGCCGCGCGCGGCGCCGCGGCCGGCGCTGCGGCGGGGGGTCGCGTGGACGCTCGCGGGCGTGGCCGCCGCGGCGACCCTCCTGGGCGCGCTCGCGGCGGAGCTGATCGACGGGCCCGCGCAGGCGCCCCCGCCCGCGCCGGGCACGAGCGAGGCGCTCGCTCCGAGCGGCGCGCCGCCCGCCCCCGCGACCGCGGCGCCGGGAGCACCATCGCCGGGCCCAGGCGCGCCATCGCCCGGCGCAGGCGCGCCCTCGCCGAGCGCAGGCGCGCCATCGCCGGGCGCAGGCGCGCCCTCGCCAGGCGCGGGCGCGGCGCCGAACGAGCCGCCGGGAGCGCCCTCGCCGGGCCCAGGCGAGGCCGCTCCCCCGAGCGAGCCATCGCCCCGCGCGGGCTCGGCGGCGAGCGAGCCCGCGGCCACCGGCGCGGGCGGCGCCCGGGATCGCGCCCCGCAGCCGCCCAGGCCGCGCGCGGAGGAGCTCCCGATCGGCCCGGAGGCGCTGCTCCTGCGCGCGCAGGCCCGGCTCGGGGAGGGGAAGACCGCCGAGGCGAGCGCCGCGTACCGCGCCCTGCTCGCGCAGCACCCGTCCAGCCCCGAGGCGCGGGCGGCGCTCGTGTCGCTCGGCCAGATCGCGCTCCGCCAGGGCAAGCCGGCCGAGGCGCTCGGCCACTTCGAGCGCTACCTCGCCGGCCCCGGCGGCCCCCTCGCGGCCGAGGCCCGGGTCGGGCGGGTGCAGTGCCTGCGCCGGCTCGGGCGGGCGGCCGACGAGCGCGCGGCCATCGCCGACTTCCTCTCCCGCCACGGCCAGAGCGTCCACGCCCCGCGGCTGCGCGCGCGCCTGTCCGAGCTCGGCGGCACGTGAGCGCCGGCGCCCGCGCGGCCTCCGCAAAAAAGATTGACCCCCCAACCTGCGACATCTCCACCAGGTCATCGAGATGTCGCGAAAAATTCGCAGAATTGTAAAATTCCCTCACGGGGTCGGAGGGCGCGCCGGCGTCCTCGTCGGGCTCCTGAGCCTTCTTTCTCTTCACTGCTCGACGTCGGGCACGGGCGACACGACGGGCGCCGGCGGCGCCGGCGGCTCCGGTGGCTCCGGCAGCTCCACCGGGCCCGGCGGGCCGCCCGGCGACCCCACGCGCCTCGTCGGCGCCTTCCAGGTGCGCTCGCTCCCCGACACGCCGGCAGGCGACGCGCCGTCCGGCAGCACGTCGGTCGTCGGGAAGATCTACGACGGGCCCACGCCGTCGCAGATCATCTGGGAGATGGCGGCCGAGGAGGGCAGCTGCCGGCTCCTCACGCCGCGCGTCCCGTTCTGTAACGAGCCCTGCGGGGGCAGCGCCGTCTGCGTGGAGGACGACACGTGCGAGCCCTACCCGGCCGCGCACAGCGCCGGCGCCGTGACGGTGACGGGCCTGAACCTCGAGTCGGGCGAGGCGTCCCTCGTCATGACCCCCGTGGCGAACAACTACCAGCCTCCCGCCGGCGTGAAGCTCCGCTATCCGCCCGCCGACGAGGGCCAGGCGGTCCGCTTCGAGGCCAGCGGCGAGTACTTCGACGCCTTCGTGGTGGAGGCGAAGGGCGTGAGCCCGCTCGAGCTCCTGAACGACACGATCCGCCTCGATCCCGATCAAGACGTGCAGCTCGCGTGGACGCCGCCGGGACAGGCCGGCGCCTCGGAGATCTACGTGAAGCTCGACATCAGCCATCACGGCGGCACCAAGGGGATGATCGAGTGCTCCACCGAGGACACCGGCTCGCTCGACGTGCCGGGGTCGCTCGTCACGCAGCTCCTCGACCTCGGCGTGGCTGGCTTCCCGACCGTCATCGTCACGCGCAGGTCCGTGGGCTCCACGACGATCACGTCCGGCCGGGTCGATCTCGTCGTCTCGTCGCAGATCGAAAAGTCGGTCGAGATCGCGGGGCTCACCTCGTGCAACGACAGCTCGCAGTGCCCCGAGGGCCAGACCTGCCAGCCCGATCTCACCTGTAAATGAGCCTCGCCGGCTGCCGGCGCGGCGCACAGCCCAGCTTAACCAAGACAAAGGAACAGATGCCATGACCATCCCTTATCGCCCCTTGCTGCTGCCCCTCGCCGTCGCGCTGCTCTCCACCGCCGTAGGCTGCTCCGGCTCGGACGCGGATGCGCCGAACGACGGGACGACCAGCACGTCGTCGAGCTCCGGCGGCGGCACCACCGGCGGCGGCACCACCGGCGGGGGCACCACCGGCGGGGGCACCACCGGCGGCGCCACGACCGGCGGCGCCACGACCGGCGGCGCGACCACCGGCGGCGCCACGACCGGCACCGGCGGCGGGACGACCGAGAAATTCAGCTTCTTCGTGACCAGCCTCGTCGCCATGCAGGAGCTGTCGGGCTCGGAGGACGGCTTCGGGGGCGATCTCCGCTTCGGGGAGACGGGCCCGGGCGCCGGCCTCCGCGGCGCGGACAAGATCTGCGCGACGATCGCCGAGAAGAGCCTCCCGGGCGCGGGGAGCAAGCAGTGGCGCGCGTTCCTGAGCGCCGTCGCGGGAGAGGACGGCAAGCAGGTCGACGCGATCGACCGGATCGGCGAGGGGCCCTGGTACGACCGGCTCGGCCGGCTGGTCGCCAACAACAAGGAGGAGCTGCTCAACGATCGCCCCATCGCGGCCGACGAGGCGATCATCGATGATCTGCCGAACGAGGACGGCGTCCCCAACCACCAGCCCGATCCGAGCCAGCCCGAGGTCGACAACCACGACATCCTGACGGGGACCAACGACCAGGGCAGGCTCTACAGCGCGACGGCCACGTGCAAGGACTGGACGGCCAAGGCGGGCGACAAGGAGGCGGAGGGGAGGCCGCGCGTCGGGCACTCGTGGCCGAGGAACTTCGGCGGAGGCTTCCCCGGCGGCGGCTCCAGCGGCGCGGGCTTCCCCAGCGGCTCCAGCGGCGCGGGCGGCCCCGGCGGGAACATCAACATGGCCAACTGGATGTCGTCCCTCGACGAGTCGGGGTGTGCGCCTGGCATCAACCTCCTGGAGACCGGGGGGCCGCTGCCCAACGAGGCGACCGTCGGCTCGGGCGGCGGCTACGGCGGGATCTACTGCTTCGCGCTGACGCCCTGACGCAGGCGTGCCGGCGCGCGCCGCCCCTCGATCAGCTTACTTGTCTCAGGAGGATTTCATGTACCAAGGCAATCGCATCACGTCGATCGTCGCGCTCGCCCTGCTCTCCGCGGTGCTGCCGGGCGCGTGTGGCGACGGCGGCGCGCCGGACGACGTCGGCGCGGCCCCGGAGGTCTGCGAGCGCAAGGGCGACGACGGATCGACGGAGTTCCTCAAGCGCGTCGGGTGCGCCGAGGACTTCGAGGCGCTCGCGTCGGCGCCCGTCGACGCGAGCTTGCCCGGCGCGCGGTCGGTCAAGGTCGTCCTGGATCAGGCCGATCAGAACGCGCTGTATTTCCAGAACAGCGTTCTCTACCAGATCCATTACGACTTCGTATCTTCGCACCTCTCGGGCGAGGGGCTGCCCTATGTCCCTCCCCTCGCCGAGTTCAACGCGACCGAGTACTTCACGCCGGATCGCCGCTTCGTCCTCGGCGCGGTGACGCATTACGAGGGTCCCGGCACGTGGGCGCTCGAGCTGTCGCCCTACGACACCGCGTCCGCGGACATGATCACCGCCCTGTTCCGGGCGGTGCAGGGGGCCTCCTTCTTCGGCGCGAAGCTCGCCTTCCACCCCACGTCGGAGGCCGTCGCGGCCGAGGCGGAGAAGCTGCCCGCCGACATCCCCGTGGTCAGCACCGGCGATCTCTACGCCGGGATCGACTACCAGCCGCTCTCGCTCGGCACGGCCATGGGGCGCCTCCACTTCGCGAAGGCGGCGGATCTCGACGACGAGTACCTGTCCCATCAGGACATCGTGGTGCTCGACGAGGCGCCCAACGACATCTCGGTCGTCCAGGGGATCATCACCGAGGAGTTCCAGACGCCGCTGTCGCACGTCAATGTGCTCTCCCAGAACCGGCGCACGCCCAACATGGGGCTGCGCAACGCGATGAGCCACCCGGATCTGCTCGCGCTCAAGGACAAGCTGGTCGAGCTCACCGCGGGGCCGTCGTCCTGGAGCGTCCGCGAGGTCACCGAGGCCGAGGCCGAGGCGTTCTGGGAGGCGCACAAGCCCGAGCCCGTCACGCTCCCCGAGCTCGACCTGACGGTCACCGATCTGCGCGACATCGGGGAGGTGACCCCCGATCCGCCGGAAGGCGAGCCGCTCCGGGACGCGATCAAGAAGGCCGTCCTCGCCTTCGGCGGCAAGGCGGCCCACTACTCCATCCTGTCGAGGATCCCCGACCTCCCGATCCAGAAGGCGTTCGCGATCCCGGTCTACTACTACGACCAGTTCATGAAGCAGAACGGCTTCTACGAGCAGATCGAGGCGATGCTCGACGACCCGAAGTTCAACACCGACCCGGCGGTCCGCGACGAGCAGCTGAAGGCGCTCCGCGACGCCATGAAGGCGGCGCCGGTCGACGCCGACTTCCAGGCGCTCCTCAAGGCGAAGATCGAGGCGGAGTACCCCGGGCACAAGATGCGGTTCCGCACCAGCACGAACAGCGAAGATCTCGACGGGTTCCCGTGCGCCGGCTGCTACGACTCGAACACCGGCGATCCGACCGACTGGGAGGACGTCCTCGACGCCATCCGCAAGACGTACGCGAGCGCCTGGAAGCTCCGCACCTTCGATGAGCGCACCTATTACGGCATCGATCACCGGTCGATCGGGATGGCCCTGCTCGTGCACCACAATTTCCCCGACGAGGAGGCAAACGGCGTGGCCATCACCAACAACCCGTTCGACACGGCCGGCGTCCAGCCCGCGTTCTACGTCAACGTCCAGGCGGGCGGCGACGTGGAGGTCGTGGCCCCGCCGGCGGGCGTGACGAACGACGAGTTCCTCTACTTCTTCAGCCAGCCGAACCAGCCGGTCACCTACCTGACGCACTCGAGCCTCGTGCCCGAGGGCGAGACGGTCCTCTCGGCGGCGCAGGTCCACGCGCTCGGCGCGGCGCTCGACGCCATCCACACCCGGTTCTCCCCCGCGTACGGCCCCGCGGCGGGCAACACCGGCTGGTACGCGATGGACGTGGAGTTCAAGTTCGACGACGACGCGAGCCCGAACGAGCCGCCGACGCTCTACATCAAGCAAGCGCGCCCCTACCCCGGCCGCGGGGCTGCCGCCGGGGCGCCGTGAGGCGGCCGACCGCGGGCCCGGGCGGGCCGCGCCCCGCGGTCGCCGCAGGCGAGAACGGACCGTCATGATCGACTGGCTCGGATGGGTCACCCAGGGGAGCGCCGTGGACCTCCGCAGGGCCCTCGTGGCGCTCCTGCTCGCGTTCGGGCTGGGGCAGGTGGTCGCGCTCGTCTACATGGCCACCTTCCGCGGCCTCTCCTACTCCCGCTCCGCCGTGCACAGCATGGCCATGGGCAGCGTCATCACCTGCATGCTGATGCTCGCCGTGGGCAGCAGCGTCGCCGCCGGCATCGGCGTCGCCGTGGGCCTCAGCGCGGTCCGCTTCCGCACGACGCTCCGCGATCCGCGCGACGTCATGTTCGTCTTCGCGGCGCTCGGCGTCGGCATCGCCTGCGGGCTCCAGGCGTTCGGCGCGGCGCTCGCCGGGGCGGCGATCTTCGGGGGCGGGACCTGGCTCCTCCACGTCACCGGCTACGGCGCGCGGCGGCAGCCGGACGGCCTGCTCCGCTTCACCGCGCCCTCGATGCCCGACGCGGAGGAGGCGCTCGCGAAGATCCTCCGCGCGCACTGCGCGACCTTCTCCCTCGTGACCCTCCGGGAGGCCGCGCAGGGGACCCTCATGGAGCACGCCTACCAGATCAGCGTCCGCGCGCCCGAGCTCCGCGCGCCGCTCGTCTCGAGGCTGCAGGCCATCCCGGGCGTGCAGGACGTCTCGCTCATGCTCCAGGAACCGACGCTGGATCTCTAGCGGCCGAGGCCCCTCGTCGAGAGGCCCGCCTCGCCCGCCCCACGGGCGCGCTCGGCCCGTCGACGCGACCGCCTGGTCATCACCGCGCAAGGATCACCGATGTACAGCTATCAGCGACTCCGCTCGGCGCTCAGGGACGCCGGCCCCGCGATCACCCTCGTGCTCACGCTCGGCGCCGCGCTGTGGCTCCACCTCGACGGCGGCGGCCCGCGCGGGCAGGTCTTCGGCTTCGCCGAGGCGCTGCCCGAGGCGATCTCGCCGATCGAGACCGCCCGCGTCGCCTCCATCGAGGTCACCGTCGGCCAGGAGGTCGCGGCCGGGCAGGTCATCGCGACGCTGGACACCTCGGTGATCGACGCCGAGATCAACGTCGCGAAGGCGGAGAAGGCGCAGGTCGAGGCCGATCTCCGGATGGAGCTCGCCCTCGTCGAGCAGGAGCTCGACGCGGATCGCGCGTCGGTCGAGCGCCACCTCGCGGAGCAGCGCGAGGAGCAGCGCCGGGCGGTGGCCGAGGCGAAGGTGCTGGACGGCGAGATCGCGAGGATGAGGGCGCTCGTCGAGGGCCACCTGACGGCCGTCGACCAGCTGGCGAAGCTCGATCTGCAGCGCGCGACGGTGACGGCGATCGCCAGCGAGAAGCCGCGGACCCTGAGCCTGCTCGCGGCGCAGCTCGAGGCGGCCGATCGGCGCCGGAGCGAGCTCCGGGATCGGACGTCGGGGCTCGCGGCGAAGCTCGACGCGGACGCGCGCGTCGCGTCCGAGAACATCGCGATGCTCGAGCAGCGGCGCGCCGGGTACACGCTGCGCGCGGCGAGCGCGGGGCGCGTCGCCTCGATCGACCGGCAGCCCGGCGACGTGGTCCCGGCCGGCGAGCCCGTGGCGCAGCTCGTGAGCGCGCGCTCGGGCGCGCGCGCGATCGCCTGCGTCCCCGAGCGGCTCGCGCTCGGCGTGCACGAGGGCGACGGCGCCGAGCTCTGGATCCGCGGCCAGCTCGGCGGTCCGCTGCCGGGCACGGTCTCCGCGGTGGGTCCGGTCGTCTCGGAGCTCCCCCCGCGCTGCTGGCCGGCGCCGGAGGTGCCCGCGTGGGGCCGCGTGGTCACCATCGCGCTCGACGCGCCGGCGGCGCTCGTCCCCGGCCAGGCCTTCGACATCACCTTCGGCGGCGCGCGCGCGGCCCCGCCGCCCAGGCCCGCCCCGGCGCCGCCCAAGCCCGCCCCCGCCGCCCCCGCCGCCGCCGCCGCGCCGCAGGCCGCCGCCGCCGCCGCGTCGCAGCTCCCCATGAAGGTGCCGCCGGCGCTGGCCGGCCGCTCGCGCCTCGAGCCGTCCGGCGTCCTCGCGCGCCCCGGCGAGTCGCGGTACCTCATCGTCAGCGACGACACCGGCCACGAGCGCAACGAGGGCGCGCCGTGGCTCTTCGCGATGTCCGCGGGCGGCGCCGTCGCGCCGGATCCGGTGCCCGTGAGCGGCGTCGACGAGCTGAGCGACGTCGAGGGGATCGCCGCCGGCGACGCGGGCGAGGTCTACCTCCTCTCGTCGCAGAGCTACAGCAAGAAGGGGAAGCGCAAGCCCGCGCGGACCGCGCTCCTCCGCCTCCGCCCGGAGGGCGGCGGCTTCCGCGTCGACGGCGAGATCCACCTGGCGGAGCTGCTCGACGCGGCCCCCGCGCGCGCCGCGGCGCTCGGCCTCCCGGACGGGACGCGGGCGCTCGACATCGAGGGCCTCGCCTTCTGGCAGGGCTCCCTGTACCTCGGGCTGAAGGCGCCGCTCGATCCGCAGGGCAACGCGATGATCTGGCGGGTCGCCGCCCCGCTCGCGCTCTTCGGCGGCGAGGGCGCCTCCCCGGTCCAGGCCGCGCGGGCGAAGGGCGGCCGGGCCGCGGACGAGGCGAGGCGCTTCGAGGCGGCCCGCGTCTCGCCGTGGGCGCGCGTGCGCGTCGACGTGGAGGTCGACGGGCGGCCCACGCCGGGCGGCATCTCGGAGCTCGCCTTCATGCCGGACGGCTCGCTCGCGATCGCGTCCACGCCCTCGACCGCGGACGGCGATGCCGGCGCGCTGTGGCGGGTCGAGCGCCCCGAGGCCGGCGTCCTCGCGCCGCGCCTCGTCCAGCGGTTCCCGGGGCTCAAGCCCGAGGGGCTCACCCCCTCGCTCGCGCCGGGCGCGCTGATGATCGTGTTCGACGCCGGCAGCGCCGCGCCCTCGTTCCACGAGCTCCCCTGGCGCCCGTGAGCGCGGGCCCCGCGGCCCGGCGCTCCGATCGCGCCGCGCCGCGGCACGGGCGGGCGGCGCCGCCCGCGCGGGCGGATGCGGAGGAGAGGCGGTATCCAGAGAGATGCTCCACAGCAAACCGGGAACGATGAGAATCCGCCACGCTTCCACCGCCCTCGCGCTCCTCCTCGTCGCGGCGAGCCAGAGCGGCTGTCCGGTCCACGAGGCGACCGGCGAAGCGGTCTTCGATCGGACGAAGCTGCACACGATCGCGATCACCGTCGACGAGGCCCACCTGGAACAGCTCGCCACGGATCTCGAGAACCGCGTGCCGTGCACGCTGACCTACGACGGCGAGGTCGTCCGCGGCGTCGGGATCCGGCAGAAGGGCAACGACATCAAGGAGCTCGAGAAGAAGCCGAGCTTCAGCGTCAAGATCGACGAGTTCGACGAGCAGGCGGAGCTCGACGGGGTCAAGAAGCTCTTGTTGAACAGCGCCAAGCAGGACTCGAGCTTCTTGCGCGAGCAGATCGGGGGGGACATGCACGAGCGCGCCGGGGTGCCCGCCGCGCGCACCGCGCACGCGGTGCTGAGCCTGAACGGCGTCGACAAGGGCATCTACGTCGTCACCGAGGCCATCGACAAGCGGTTCCTGAGGCGCCATTTCGGCGAGAAGAACGACGAAGGGGCGCTCTACGAGGGGCCGTGCTGCGGCGATTTCGTCGACGACCTCGGCGCCGCGGAGCTCGACGGCGGGGAAGACCCCGGCGCGGCCGCGCTCCGCGCGCTCGCCGACGCCATCCGGGACACGCCGGACGAGGCGCTCGCGGCGAAGGTGAGCGAGCACCTCGACCTCGATCGCTTCATCACGAGCTTCGCCCTCGAGGCGCTCCTCGGCCACTGGGACGGCTACGCGTACCGCGCGAACAACTATTATCTGTACGAGAGCCCGGTCGACGGGCGCTTCGTGTTCCTCCCCCACGGGATGGACCGCATCCTGGACGACCCGCGCTTCGACACCGAGACCGCGCCCGTCGCCGTGCTCCCGCGCCGCATCCGCGAGATCCCGGCGCTCGACGCGCGGTTCCGCGCCGAGCTCGACCGCATCGCGCGCGCGGCGTGGGACGAGGGCGCCGCGCTCGCGGCCATCGATCGGGCGGCGCAGGTGATCAACACGGCCAGCGCCGGCGAGGAGACCCGGGAGGATCTCGTCGAGTTCAACGCGAACGCGAGCGCGCTCCGGGACGCCCTGAAGCTGCGCCGCGCCCTGATCGACCCCGCGATCGTGTGCGGCGACGGCGACGTCGGGGGGCTCGAGACGTGCGATGACGGCAACACGGCGGCCGGCGACGGGTGCAGCGCGGCGTGCCGCGTCGAGCCCTGACCGCCGGCGGCCCTTCCTTCTGCTGCACGGCGTCGAGCGCCGTGACCGAGCTCAACCGTCGTGTTGCGCAAGCCGCTGCCGGAGCCCGCGAACGGTTGCGGGATGGCGCAAGGACCCGCGGACGTCCCGACCCGACAGAGGGCCTCCGGCGCCGCTGAACCGCAAATTCCCGACGCCTCCGGTCGGCCCCGCCGCGGCATGCGCGATGCTGCAGGCGGAGCCCGGCGCGCAAGGGGCCATGGGCCGCCCTGGAGATTCTGCTGCTGCTGTCAGCAGAGCTCGCCGCGCCCGCGATGATGTTGCCGAACGTCACCAGGGAGAAGGTGCACCATGCGAAGCTTATTCCACTCTCGCGCGAGTAGAACGATGCTCATCGCGCTCGTCGCCGCGACGCCCGCGTGCGACGGGGGCGCGGAGGGCGCCGCGGCGAAGGAGGCCGCGGAGACAGGGGCCATCCGTGCGGCGCTCACGGTCGGAGGCCAGCGTCACGACGTCGTCGCGGTCCACTACAAGGTCGTTGCCGTGGACGCCACCTGCGGTGATGCGGCCATCGCGGAGACCACGAGCGCGCTGGAGGAGGAGGCGCTCCCCGAGCTCTCGCTGCCTCCCGGGTCCAGGGTCCACGCGGGGGCGGACGGCCTGTTCGTGTTGCCGCCCGGCGTCTACCGCGTCTGCGCGACCCCGTTGAGCAGCGCCGGACCCTCGGTGGAGTGCGCCCCCGCCGAGGCGACGTCCTCGGTCTACCCCGAGGGGACGTCCGAGATCACCCTCGTCTCCCAGTGCGCCGGGGCGCCGAACGGCGGGCTCGACGTCGTCGCCGCCCTGAACGACCCGCCGACGCTCGACGACATCGACATCGCCCCGAGCAAGTTCATCACGCAGTGCGAGACCGCCACGATCGCGGTTACGGCGTCGGATCCCGACGGCGACGCGTTCTGGGTCGCCTGGGAGCTCACCGGCGGCGCGGGCGAGCTCGCGGGCGACGGCGGCGCCGCGACGTTCACCCCGGCGGGCCCGGGCGTCGCCACGGTCCAGGTGACGGTCACCGATGTGCTTGGCGGGAGCAGCCGGCTCTCGTTCCCCGTGCACGTGTCGGCCGCGGACTGCGGCGGGGCGACCTGCAGCGACGGCCTCCAGAACCAGGGCGAGACCGGCGTCGACTGCGGGGGCCCGTGCGCGCCGTGCGGCGGCGTCTCGGTCTACAGCTTCGTCGACACGCCGGCGGACGACGTGGGCATCAAATCGCTCTACGACTTCTTCTCCAGCCTCGGCAGCGTGAGCTCGAGCCAGCACATCCTGTTCGAGATCGTCACGAACGAGGGCGCGACCGCCTGGTGCTCCGAGAACGCCGCCTTCTACGTCGACACCTACGTCGCGCAGACGAACGAGGGCGGCGGCGGCTTCCAGTCGGGCCCCTGGAACAAGTACTGGCGCGTGGCCGACGGCCCCTGGTCAGGGCCGGACACGGGGCAATACTGGAACTTCTACGCCGCGAGCTGCGATGAGAGCCCGTACTCGTGGTGCGCCGAGTGGGACCTGGGAGGCTACCGCTGGGCCGTGATGCCCCATCACACCGTGACCAACGGCGAGAGCTACTTCGACTGGAGCTATTCGAACGGCGAGAACTGGGTGGTCACCATCGCGGTCGGCGATGACCGCCTGTCGACCTGCGGCTTCTAGCCCCGCCTGCCAGGAGACCGGCGCTCTCGGCCGCCGCTCCGCCTCTATCCATCCATGGGTCGCGTGCGTCCGCGCTCGCGGCGGCCTTCGCTGGGATCCGTCGATGCCGCCGCCGGCGACGCCGCCGCTCGCGGCCGCCGTCGCAGCGCCCGCCGCGCAGCGCGCTGTCGCCATCGGATGACGGTTTGTCGCGATCGGATTGGCGTGAGCGGGACCGCGGCCGCAGATCGGGTGCAGGTGGACGGGGCACGCCCTTTGTGTCACGGCGTTCCGTCCCGTCCTCGACTTCCACCAACCGTCCAAGGAGAAGGCCCATGCCTCAATCGGTCCAGGAGACCACCTCCCCCGCGCAGCAGGAGGCCATGACACAGACGCAGATCGAGAAGGTCCTGCAGACCATCGCGGATGGCTTCCGTGTGTCGTTGCGCTCGCCCATCTTGCATTCGCCGGCAGAGCACGCCTTGACCTACGAAGACGTCACCTTCCCGTCGCAGGACGGCGTGCCGCTCGAAGGCTGGTTCATCCCGGCGTCCGGCTCCGACAAGCTCATCATCGCGAACCACCCGCGCTGGTTCAGCCGCTCCGGGCTTCCGTCACATCTGGAGCCTTGGAGGTCGCTCGGCGCGGCAGCCGGCAACGATTTCGAGGTGAACTTCCTGCCGGACTACAAGATCCTCCACGACGCCGGCTACAACGTGCTCGCCTACGACCTGCGCAACTTCGGCCACAGCGGCGCGGCCAACGGCGGCATCTTCACCGTGGGACGCTTCGAAGCCCGCGACGTCATCGGCTCGTTGAGCTACGTGCGCAGCCGCCGGGACCTGCGCGACATGACCATCGGTCTGTTCAGCCGCTGCGTGGGCTGCAATGCCACCATGTTCGCCATGACGAAGCACCCCGAAGCGTTCGCGGGTGTCCGCTGCATGGTCGCGCCGCAGCCGCTCTCCTGCCGCGTCGCGCTCGAGCGGGCGCTTGCGCGGCTCGGAGTTCCGGCCCACTACATCGACGACCTGGAGGAACGCATCAGGCTCCACACGAGCTTCAAGCTGGACGACCTCTCGCCAGTCCCGTGGGCGAGGAGCGTTATGATCCCGACGCTGCTGTACCAGGTCCGCGACGATCTGTATACTAGGCCGGACGACGTCCAGGCGATGTACGACAACATCCCGATCGACGAGAAGAAGCTGTTCTGGATCGAAGGGACCACGCGACGGTGGGACGGATACACCTACTTCGCGAAGGACCCGAGACTGATGCTCGAATGGTTCGGCACGTACATGAAGTGACGACGCCGGCTCGAACCACACGAGCAGCAAGGGTCCGGTCGCGACGCCCCGGGCCGCGGAGGCTTCCCATGGTAAACGTCCGGCTCGCCTGACATGGCGGCCGACCTCGTCCCGCTGTCGCGCGTCCTCGTCGATCGCGTCGCTGCGCTCGGCGTCGACGCGGCCGCGCTGCTGCGGCGGGCCGGCGTGGCGCCGTCGCAGCTCGAGGTCGCGCGCCCCGTGGTCACGACGCGCGAGTACTTCGCCTTCTGGCGCGCGCTCGGCGACCTTTCGCCAGCGCGCGACATCGGCTTGCGGCTGGGCGGCGAGGCCAGCCCGTACCAGCTCGACGTCGCCACGCTGGCAGCGCTGCACGCGCGCACGCTCGGCGAGGCGCTGGCGCGGCTCTCGCGCTACAAGCGGCTCGTGTGCGCCGAGGAGGTGAGCGTCGACGTCGCGCGAGGCGAGGCGCGGGTCGGCTTCCACTGGATCCATGCCGCAGAGCCGCTGCCGCATCTGTTGGTCGAATGCGTGTTCGCCGCGCTGCTCGACCTCGCCTGGCGCGGCAGCGGCGAGCGCCTGGTGCCGCTCCGCGTCGAGCTGTCGCGCCGGCGCGCCGACGCATCGCTGCTGCGGCGCCACTTCGGTTGCGCGCTCGTCTTCGACGCCGCCGTCGATCGGCTGGTGCTCGACGAGTCGGCCCTGGCGCGACCGTTTCGCACGCAGAACGCCGAGCTGTGCGCGCTGCTGCTACCGGCGCTCGACGCGGCGATCGACGAGCGGCTGCGCTCGCGCTCGCTGGTCGACGACGTGCGCGCGGCGCTGCGCCGGCGGCTGACCGGCGAGCCGGTGAAGATCGATCACATCGCGGGCGACGTGCGGCTGACCCCGCGCACGCTGCAGCGGCGCCTGGTGAAGGCCGGTACCAGCTATCAAGCGCTGCTCGACGAGGTCCGCCGCGACGCTGCGCGCCGGCTGCTCGCGGCCACCGAGCTGGGGATCAGCGAGATCGCCTTCCTCCTCGGGTTCGCTGAGCTGAACTCCTTCACGCGCGCCTTTCGCGGTTGGGAGGGGACGACGCCGCTGCGCTGGCGTCGAGCGGCGTTCGAGGCGAGCGCCGCGCGAGGTCCAGCGGCTGCTCGCGCCGCGCTCACGGCTCAGCCCGGCCGCGCGCGGCTCGGGTGAGGCTCCGTCGCCCCCGTGCTATGGGGCCGCCATGCCGAACGCCGCCGGCGACATCGACGTGGAGGCGCTCAACGACCGCCTCGCCCGGGAGCACCCGATCGACGACTACTACGACCGCGCCCCGCTGCCGATCCGGCTCATCGAGCGCGAGCGGCTCGCCATCATCCGCGACATGCTCGGCGACTGCGCGGGCCTCGACCTCGCCGAGATCGGCTCCGGCGGCGGCCACGTGCTGCGCATGTTCCCGCGGGCGCGCATCACGGCGATCGACGTCTCCGACGTCTTCCTCGACACCGCCCGCAAGAACCTCGCGGGCTACGACGCCCGCTTCCTCAAGGGCGAGGTCGACAAGCTCGACCTCCCCGCCGCGAGCTTCGATCGCATCATCTGCACCGAGGTCCTGGAGCACACGGTCGACCCCGCCGCCGTCCTCGCGGCCATCGCGCGCCTCCTGCGCCCCGCCGGCGTCGCCGCGATCACGGTCCCGAACGACCCGCTCATCGCGCGGCTGAAGGGCATCGTCCGCCGCACGCCGGTCGGCTACCTCCTGCGCGACCGCATCCAGTGGGGCGGCGACGTCTACCACCTGCACCAGTGGACGCCAGACGAGTTCGGCCGCCTCCTCGATCGCCACTTCCGCGTGACCGAGCGCCGCGCGGCGCCCCACGGCGCCCTGCCGATCCGCGCCTGCTTCCGCTGCGTCCCCCGGTGACCGCCGCCGTGCACCCGGACCGCCCCGAGCGCCCGTCGCCCCGTCGCGGGCCCCCCTTCCAGGCAAGATAGGCGAACCACCATGTCCGAACCCCAGTCCGAGCCTGCTCCGGAGACCCCGATCGAGCTCTCCGTCATCGTGCCCTGTCTGAACGAAGAGCTGAACATCCCCGAGCTCACCGAGCGCGTCCTCGGCGTCTTCCGCGAGGGCGCCCTCGCGGGGGAGCTCATCCTCGTCGACGACGGCTCGACCGACGGCACCGCCACGACGATCCGCGCGCTCATGGCCGCGCACCCCGGGCTCGTCGTGGGGTGCTTCCACCCGCAGAACCGCGGCATCAGCGCGGCCTGGCGCTCCGGCGCGGCCGCCGCGCGCGGCAAGCTCGTCGCCATCATCGACGCCGATCTCCAGTACCAGCCTGAAGACCTGCTGCGCCTCCGGCGCGAGCTCTACGAGCACAGCGTCGATGTCGTCCAGGGCTGGAGGAGCGCCGTCGGCCGGCGCAAGGACCGGCGTTACCACCTGAGCCGCGGGTTCAACGCACTGCTGAACACCACCTTCGGGATGTCGCTCCAGGACAACAAGAGCGGCTTCGTGATGTGCGCGCGCGAGGTGTTCCAGGATCTCCTCACGTACAAGGGCAGCTACTTTTACTGGCAGTCGTTCATCCTGGTCGCCGCCCACGCCAAGGGCTATTCGTACAAGGAGGTCGAGACGCTCTTCGAGCAGCGCCGGCAGGGCGTCTCCTTCCTCGACAAGGGGGCGGCCGGCGCCGTGGTGAAGTCGTTCTACGACGTCGGCAAGGCGATGTGGGAGTACCGCGTGGGCCGGCCCCCGGCGGACGTGGCCACGCAGTACCTCCGCCGCCACCCGGTGATCGACCGCTCGCCGGAGCGCGATCCGCTCACCACCGCGAAGTGGCGCGCGTACCTCGCCGCGTTCGACCACACCCACTGGATGATCACGCGCGACGTCGAGCACTACTACGAGACGCTGCGCAAGACGCAGTGGCTCACGCCGGAGCAGACCCGCGAGCTCCAGGACGAGAAGCTGCGGAGGCTGCTCCGCCACTGCTACCGCAACGTGCCTTATTACCGCGCCCGCATGCAGGAGCTCAAGCTGCGGCCCGAGGACATCCGCGGCCAGGAGGACCTCCACAAGCTGCCGTTCCTCACCAAGGCGGATATCCGGCGCCACCTCTACTTCGACATCATGTCGGAGAACCACGACAAGTCGCAGGTCCTCAAGATCACGACGAGCGGCTCCACGGGCGAGCCGTTCGTCTGCTACGCCGACCGGGCGCAGCTCGAGTTCCGCTGGGCGGCGACGCTCCGGGCGCAGGAGTGGACGGGCTACCGCTTCGGCGACCCGACGGTGCGGCTGTGGCACCAGACCCTCGGGATGACCCGGTGGCAGGCGGCCCGCGAGCGCGCGGACGCCATCCTGTCGAACCGGACGTTCATCCCCATCTTCGAGCTGTCCGACGACAACCTGGGCAAGATGATCGCGCGGATCGCCGAGGTGCAGCCGGTGCTCATGGACGGCTACGCCGAGGCGCTCGATTTCCTGGCGCACTACGCGAAGGGCACCGGCAAGGTCGCGGCCCGCCCGCGCGCGATCATGTCGAGCGCGCAGACGCTGCCGCTGCCGAGCCGCCGGCTCATCGAGGAGGCGTTCGGCTGCAAGGTCTTCGACAAGTACGGCAGCCGCGAGTTCTCGGGCATCGCCTACGAGTGCGACGCGCACGAGGGCCACCACGTCGTGGCCGAGGGGTACATCGTCGAGATCCTCCGCGACGGGCGCCCGGCGGAGCCCGGGGAGATCGGAGAGGTGGTGATCACCGACCTCAACAACTTCTGCATGCCCTTCGTCCGCTACCGCATCGGCGACCTCGCCGAGGCGATGGATCCGGCCGTGCCGTGCCCTTGCGGCCGCGGGGCGCCGCGCGTGGGCCGCATCGAGGGGCGGGTCCAGTCGATCATCCGGGGGACGGACGGGCGTTATCTGCCCGGCACGTTCTTCGCGCACTACCTCAAGGAGTTCGATTACGCGATCAAGCGCTTTCAGGTGGTGCAGGAGGAGCGCGACGCCATCACGTTCCGCGTGGTCAAGGGCGGGCGGTTCTCGCAGCAGGTGCTGGACGAGGTGCTGGCCACGTTCCGCCGCTTCCTCGGCGAGCGGATGCGCATCCAGGTCGAGTTCGCGGACGACATCGCGCTCGTCCGCACGGGCAAGCACCTCGCCAGCGTCTCGCGCCTGAACGTCGATTTCCAGCGCGCCGCGCCGGCGGAGATCCTGTCGCCCGGCCCGAACGGCGCGGGCGGCTGAGCGGGGAGATCCGGATGGCAAGAGCGATGAGCCGCGTGGTGACCGTATCGAGGCCAGGCCTCGGCTACGCCGACCGCGCTCCTTTTGGACCGCCGGGCCCGGTCTACGAGGCCGTCGAGGCGCTCTTCCGGCGGCTCGGCCTCGACGCGGCGCGCGCCGGCACGCCCGCGTGGAACCCGCTCGGCGACCTGATCGCGCCGGGCGACCGGGTCATCATCAAGCCGAACCTCGTCTCGTCGAAGAACCTGCACCAGAAGATCACGGGCGAGCGGCTCGCCGCCTCGAGCACGCACGGCTCGCTCCTCCGGCCGGTCCTCGACTATGCGCTCCGCGCCGCCGGCCCGCGCGGGCGGGTGCGCGTCGTCGACTCGCCGGTCGAGGGCTGCGAGGTCGAGAAGGTCGCCGGCCCTCTCGGCATCTTCGACGTCATCGAGCACCTGAAGGCCCAGGGCCACGACATCGATTTCATCGACCTGCGTTATTTCCGGGTCGCGCCCGTGTTCGCGCTCGACGACGTGCGCCGCTTCGGCCGCTCGTGGAACCTCGGGCTGCTCCTCCGCCGCCCGCTGCCCGGCGATCCCCGGGGCTACCGCGTGGTCGATCTCGGCCGGGACAGCTTCTTCGCCGGCGCGGGCGCCCCGCGCCCCGGCGCGCTCCGCTTCCACCGCAGCCATTACGCGACGCCGGTGCCGCACCACACCGGGGAGCGGCACGAGTACAGCATTCCGCAGACGCTCCTCGACGCGGATGTCGTCATCAACCTGCCCAAGCTGAAGACGCACAAGAAGACCGGGGTCACGCTCTCGCTGAAGAGCGTGATCGGGTTGACCAACGAGAAGTACTGGCTCCCGCACTTCAGCGAGGGGGATCCGTCGGTGGGCGGCGACGAGTTCGACCGTCCCCAGGGCCTCGGCGAGGCGGTGGAGAACAAGCTGAGCCGGTTCCCGCTCCCGGGCGATCACTCGCTCGTCGCGCGCGCGCCGCGGCTCGGGGCGCCGCCGAAGGTCATCGACGGGAGCTGGGAGGGGAACAACACGCTCTGGCGGACCATCCTGGATCTCAACCGGATCCTGTTCTTCGCGGATCGCGGCGGCGCGCTGCGCGGCGAGCCGCAGCGGCGGTATCTGACGATCGTGGACGGCATCGTCGCGGGCGAAGGCGAGGGGCCGCTCGGCGCCACGCCGGTGCGCGCGGGGCTCTTGATCGGCGGGTTCGACCCGAGCGTCGTCGACGCGATCGCGTCGCAGGTGATGGGCTATGATCCGGCGCGGATACCGCTCGTGCGCGCGTCGCTGGGCGGGGTGTTGCTCCCCAGCGGCCGCCTCGACGAGGTCGAGCACATCGTCGATGGGCCCGCGCCGGCCCACCGGTTCAAGCCGCCCCGCAGCTGGCCGTCGCTGCTCGCGCGCGTGGCCGGCGCGGCGGCGTGACCCGGAGTCCCGCGCGTTCGGCCAAACACCGCACTCCCCGGCTCGGCATCCCCAGCACGAAATCGACGCTTGGTCGAAGGCCGTCCTCTCCGGAGCGGGAGTCGCCAACCCTGGCACGCCGGTTGCCGTTCGCGAGTCCCGGCTCTCCCCCATCGGATGGCACATTTTGACCGGGAGAGCGGGAGGCATGACATGAATGGCATGATGCGAACGACGATGACCTGGCTCGGGCGCGGGACCAGAGTGACCCTGCCGCTCCTGGCGCTGCTCTGCGCCAGCTCGTGTGGACCCGTCGGCCCCGATCCCAGCGCGATCGCCGACGTGCCAAGCGAGATCGACCCTGGCACGGAGATCACGGTCTCCACGCCGGCCGGTGTCGACCCGCTGCTCCAGGAGCTCGACGAGGCGCGGCTGGCGACCGCGGACGAGCTGCGAGCGCGCCACGCCGTCGAGTTCGAGCCGAACCTCGGTTACGACCCGCTCGCCGCGGCGAACCTCGACCCGATCCTGAAAGCCTTCTTCTCGGCTCCCGACGCTCAGAAAGAGCGCCTGTCGCAGATGGGCTTCGCCATCGACGCGGGCTACCGATTCTCGTCGTTCGCCCTCGGCTATTCCAGCATTTACATGGAGGATCTGCCGGTGTTCATCAGCACCGACATGGTGCTGGAAGCCATCTACCGATCGCACGACAAGATCCTCCAGCAGCTGGAGAAGAAGGCGCTGCGGCCTCGGCTCAAGCGCTTGCTGACCGCGATTCGCAGCTCGCTGATCCACGGGGCCGACAGGCTGGAGCCCGAGGCGGCGTCCGATCTGAACTTCTACCTGGGCGTGGCCGTGTCGCTCTTGAACGGCGGCAAGGTCGACCCCCGCGAGCCTTCAGGGGTCCAGAGCTTCGTCGACGCCGCCATGCAGGCCGCGGGGATTCAGGAGCGCGTGCTGTTCGGCGTGAAGCGGAACATCGACTTCTCCCAGTTCGAGCCGCGCGGGCACTACGACGGCGATCGGGACCTCGAGAGCTACTTCCGCAGCATGATGTGGCTCGGCCGCATCGACTTTCGTCTGATCGAGACGCAGGAGGACGGCAAGCAGATCTTGCGGCGCAGGCAGGTCGAGAGCGTCATCGCGCTGCGCCGGCTCCTCGACGAAACCTCGTTCGCGGAATACACGTCGATTGACGGGGCCATCAGCGCGTTCGTGGGCGAGCACGACTACATGACGCTGCCCGAGGTGGACGAGCTGCTCACCGCGCTCGACGCTCCCGGCGGGATCGCCGCCGTCGACGACGCGACCCTCGCCGGCGCGCTCGTCGACGGTCAGTTCGGCGAGCAGCGGATCGCCAGCCACGTGATGAGGCGACAGGCCGGCGGCGCGAGCACCTTCCCCTTGAACCTGAGCTTCGCGCTGTTCGGTCAGCGCTACACGGTCGACAGCCACGTCTTCTCGAACCTTGTTTACGACCGCCTGCCCACGCGCGTCGTGCCCGACCCGCTCGACGTGGCCTTCGCCGCGCTGGGCAACGACCAGGCGCTCGGCCTGCTCGGCGACGAGCTCGACGTCGAGGCCGGCTATCCCGGTGAGCTCTCCGCGCTGCGGCTCTTGGTCGACGAGCACCCCGAACAGTACTGGGAGGGCAGCCTGTACACGAGCTGGCTCGGCGCGCTCCGCACGCTCTCGCCCGCCGCAGGCGCCCCGTCTTCGGACCTGCCCGCGGTGGCCCGCAGCGAAGCCTGGGGCCGCCGGCTGCTCAACACCCAGCTCAGCTCGTGGGCGCAGCTCCGCCACAACAACGTGCTTTACGTGAAGCAGTCGTACACGTCGAACGCGTCGTGCGAGTATCCCGACGCCTACGTCGACCCCTACCCCGAGTTCTTCGAGGCCGTGATCCGCTTCGCCGAGCGCGCGCAGGAGCTCACCGCCACGCTCGAGCTCGATCCGAGCTTCGGCGGCCAGATCGAGGATTACTTCGCGCGCGTCGCGCGCATCAATCTCACGCTCGCCGAGATGGCGCGCGCCCAGCGCAGCGGCCAGCCGCACAGCGCGGAGCACCTCGCGTTCATCAACCGGGCCGTCACGACCAGCGTGAACTGCGACGGGACCGTCCTCGGCCACTCCGGCTGGTACAGCGAGCTCCACTTCGACCCGCTGCAGGCCGTGGAGATGGATCCCGCCATCACCGACGTGCACACCGACATCGGCGGCGACTTGCCGGTCCCTCGCCAGCCCAGCGTGCTTCACGTGGGCACCGGCATCCCGCGCCTGATGGTGGTGACCGTCGACTCCTGCCAGGGTCCCCGCGCGTACGCGGGCGTCGTCTCCGCCTACCACGAAGTCCTCGAGGACGGCCTGGTGCGCCTCACCGACGAGGAGTGGAAGATAAAGGTCCAACGCGACAACGCTCCGCCAGTCGCGCCCTGGCTCGCTCCGCTGCTGAGCGAGTAAGCGCGGGGACCCCGCTCGACGACGTCACCGCTGGCTCGAGCGCTCCGGCCTCCCGGAAGTTCAGCTCGCATCTTTCCAGTAGCACCGTCCCGCGCCGCAACGCGCTCGGAGCTGCGGTGTCGTCTGCCGCAGCGGCACCGCGGGCTCAGACCCGCCTGCCAGGGCGGCGGACGCCGTCTTCCTCGTAGGGTAGCCCACGCGAGCATCGCTTCCGGCCGCCGCTGCAGAGCCGTCGGGAGCGAGGATGGCCGCGCCCCCGTTTCTGATTGACGCCGGCCATGTTAACGCTCACAATCAGGACTCCGGGGATCCTTCAGCTTTGCCCTGGATGGGCCGTCCTGTGCACCGGGCCCTTCTTCCTCATCCGCTTCAACCTCGACGATCGGGCTCTGAGGAGCTCGCTGGCCCTGTCGGGCATCCCTCTGGAGACTAGCATGACCACTCACCTCGATCTGCCCCGCCAACTCCCTACGCTCCACCGCTTCACCCTTGGTCTCTCTGCCCTCGGCTGCGTGCTCGCGGCGCTCGCCGGCTGCGGCAGCGATCCGGACGATGGGCAGGAGCCCGCTGACGGGACGAGCGGCTCGGCGAGCACGACGACGAGCGCCGGCGTCACGACGGGATCGGGCGGAGGGGGCACCGGCGGGTCGCCTGCCACCGGGAGCGGGGGAGGCGTCACGAGCACGAGCAGCAGCAGCACGTCGGCCTCGGGGACCGGCGGCTCCGTCGGGGAAGGGGGTGGCGGCGGCGAAGGCGGCAGCCCGCCGGTGACCTGCGACCTGCCCACCACGTTCAAGTGGAAGTCGAGCCAGCCGGTGATCAGCCCCAAGGCGCCTGGTGGCCGCACCTGGGCCTCGGTCAAGGACCCGACCATCGTGTTCTTCGACAACAAGTACCACGTCTTTGCCACCGTGTTCGAGACCGCTCCGAGCAACAACTGGCAGTCGATCTACACGAGCTTCACGGACTTCCCTCAGGCGAACGCCGCTGAGCAGCACTTCATGGGGGGCTGGCCCACCGGCAGCACGGTCGCGCCCCAGGTCTTCTATTTCAGGCCGCACAACAAGTGGTACCTCATCTACCAGTGGAACGGCCGGTACTCGACCAACGACGACATCAACAACATGAACGGCTGGAGCCGCCCCCAGTCGCTGCTCAAGGGCGAGCCGGGCGCCATGGGGAACGTCCTCGGCGCGCTGGACTTCTGGACCATCTGCGACGACGCCAACTGCCATCTCTTCTTCTCGCGGGACGACGGGAAGCTCTACCGCTCCAAGGTCAGCATCGACAACTTCCCGAAGTTCGAGGGCTATGAGGTCGTCATGACGGCCCCCACCTCGGGGCTCTTGTTCGAGGCCAGCAACGTCTACAAGGTCGACGGGTCGAACAAGTACCTGCTCCTGGTGGAGGCGTTCGACAACAGCCCTCGCTTCTTCAGGTCGTGGACCTCCGAGAGCCTCGATGGGCCCTGGGCCCCCCTGGCCGACACCAAGGCGAAGCCCTTCGCGGGCCCCGCGAACGTGACGTACGACGGCGCGGACTGGAGCGACGACATCAGCCACGGCGAGCTGGTCCGCTCCGGGCATGACGAGCGCATGACCATCAACCCGTGCGACCTGCGGTTCCTCTACCAGGGGAGGGATCCGCGGGTGAACGACGAGTACGGGCGCTTGCCCTACAAGCTCGGGCTGCTCACGCTCGAGAAGTAGCTCCGATCCCGACGAGCCGAGCGCGCAGCCAGCGATGGCCGGGGTCGTCGTGCGCGCGCTCGTGCCAGACGGCTGAAGCGCGGTCCAGCCCGAGCTCGACGGGGGGCCGGGTCGCGCGCAGGCCGAAGGGCGCCGCGAGCGCCGCCACCGTTGCGGGACACGTCACCACGAGATCGGAGGCCGCGAGCAGGAAAGGCACCGTCACGAAGTGCTGGACCTGCGCGACGACCCGGCGGCGCCGCCCGACCGCCTCGAGCGCGCGATCGACCAGGCTGCCTGGCATGCCGTGCGGAGCGATCAGCACGTGCCCGAGCTCCAGGTAGCGCTCCAGCGTGAGCCGCCGCGACGCGGCGGGGTGCCCCTCGCGCATCAAGGTGACGAAGCGCTCGTCCGGCAAGCGGAGCTGCCGTAACGACGGCGGCACGAGGAACTCGGGGACGAACGCCAGATCGGCGGTGCCCCACTCGAGCCGCTTCACGAAATCCGCGTCGGCCCGATCCACCTGCACCGCGGCGCGCGGCGCTTCGCGCGCCAGGATCGGCAAGAGCCGCGGCAGGGCGGCCGCCTCGAGCAGGTCGTTGCCGAGCAGCACGAACCGGCGCTCGGACGTCGAGGCGTCGAACGGAGCTCCGGCCTGGACCGCCGTCCGCAAGCTCGCCAGCGCCTGCGCCAGCGGGTCGGCCAGCGCCTGCGCGCGAGGGGTCAGGGCGAGCAGCGGCCGCCCCGGAGCGAGCAGCGCATCGCCGAAGAACTCGCGGAGGCGCGCGAGCCGCTGGCTCGCGGCCGACTGCGTGATGCCCAGCCGCTTTGCCGCGCGCGTCACGTGCCGTTCGCGCAGCAGCACGTCGAGCGCGAGCAGGAGGCTCAGGTCGTCGGGCAGGTCGCTCGCCATTCGTGCGTCTAATACCATCTATTAGAAGCATTCTCTTTGCTAATCGGCAGCATCACCTCACCTTGTGCGTGCGGCCGTCGCTCCTGGAGCTCGGCCGGACGTCTTTCGAGGGATGGAGCGGATCATGAAGCGAAGAATGGACACGGAGCCCAGGATCTCCCGGCGGCGCCTCCTGGGAGGCGTCGCGACGCTCGCCGTCGCCGGCGGCATGGGCTGGTACGCGGCCGGCCGGGGCGTGCTCGATGACCGGCGGGGAGCGCCGTTCGCGCCGTGGACCGCGTTCCGCGGGGAGGGCGGCGGAGGCGTGATCGAGCTCGCGCGCGCAGCGGTGCTCGCGGCGAGCCCGCACAACACCCAGCCGTGGCTGTTCGAGCTCCACGACGACCGGATCGACGTGTTCTCGGATCCGTCTCGATGGCTCGGCGACATGGACCCGTTCGGGCGCGAGATGCACATCGGGCTCGGCTGCGCGATCGAGAACCTCTCGCTCGCGGCGGGCTCGATGGGCTGGACGGCTCGTGTGGAGCTCGGCGCCGGACGATTGCCGCTCTTCGACGCCGAGCCAGCCCGTGGCGCAAGGCGCGCGGCGCCGCCGCCGACCCGGGTGGCCACCGTCCGGCTCGAGCCGGGTGGGGCGGCGTCGCCGCTCGCGCGGGCCATCGCGGAGCGGCACACGAACCGCGGCCCCTACCGCGCGCAGCGCGTGCCCGCCGCGGCGCTCGAGGAGCTGTCGCGCCTGAACGAGGATCGAGCGTCGCAGGAGATCGTCTGGCTCGAGCGCCGGGATCAGCGCGAGCTCTTCGCAGCCCACACGCTGCGAGCCACCGAGATCATCGCGCGCGACGCGTCGATGATCGAGGACAGCGACGCGTGGTTCCGGCTCACGCCCGAGGCCGTGCGGACCCACCGGGACGGGCTGACCTTCGACGTGATGGGGCTCGGCCCGCTGCTCACGGCCGCCGGCAAGCTGCTGCCCAGGCCGTCTCCGGAGCGGATGCACGAGGACTGGCTCCGCGTCACGCGCGATGTCCACCTCGCGGGCGACTCCATCATCGGCGTCATCGCGACCCGCGATCGCTACGATCTCGGCGCAACGCTCCGCGCGGGACGCCTGTGGCAACGAATGCAGCTCTGGGCGACCGCGCGCGGGATCGCGATGCAGCCGCTGAGCCAGGTGCCGGAGGTCATCGACCGCGAGCGCCAGCTCGGACGAGCGCCGGCCATGGAGCGCTCGTTCACGGAGGCGCTGCGCCTCCGCGGCTGGCAACCCACGATGGCGTTCCGGCTGGGCTATGCGGTGCGAGCGGGCGTGTGCGGCCCCCGTCGCGCTGCGGAGGACGTGCTCCGCGCGAGCTGACCGCCCGGGGAGAAGGCGTTACGGCATGCCCGTGAAGAAGTCGTACATCGCCTGGATGGCGAAGCACGGCACGCCGTGGCTCGTGTTGCTGTACGCGGGGTCGTCGTGCGAGCACCAGATCGTCGGCGCCGAACAGCCGCTGTAGGAAATGCAGCCGGGGTTCACCGCCTTGCCGCTGCTCTGGCAGCCCATGACCTCGGAATAGGGCGTCGAGCTCATCTGGCACATGTTGGCGGCGCGGAACCTGGCGACCGTGCTCGCCCCGTCCCCCCCGCGGACGGTGTCGTTCTGGCCCTGGATGTACATCACGGGCATGGGCACCTGCAGCGCGCCGTAATCGGAGGCCGCGACGGGCGCGACCGCCTTGAAATTCAGGTGCTCGGCGTCGGACCTGTGCGCCAAGATCTGCACGATCATCTGGGCACCGGAGCTGTGGCCGGTGGCGAACACACGGTCCATGTCGATGCAGTAGTTGTCCATGAGGTCGTCGTAAATGCGAAGGACCTTGGCGATGTCGTTGTTGTAATTCCAGCATCCCCCCCCGTCCGACGACCTCCCCACGGCGCGCACGTACTCGGTCTCGAAGGCGGACCCCCGCGTGAGATTGATGAACTGGTCGATCGGGTTGCCGCAGGCGTGGAAGCCCACCAAGAGCGGGAGAGGGGTGCTGCCGTCGTAGCTGTCCGGGAACGTGTAGATGTGATCGTTGTCGACCTTCACGGTTCCGTTCGCGGGCCTCCCCGACTTGCCGCAGCCTGGGCTCGGCTTGGCCGTGGTCGGCTCGGCGCCCCCGGCGCCCATCCCGCCGCCCCCCGCCGACGATTCGCCCCCGGTCGACCCGCTGCTGGCGCTGCTGGCGGAGCCGCCGCCAGCGCTCGTGACCCCTGTCGAGGTGGTTTCCGCGCTGGTCGTAGAAGCGCCGGCCCCGCCGGTGCCGCCCGCGGCCTGCCCGGCGCCGCCACCTCCCGCACCGGGAGAGCCTGTCTCGGACGAGCATGCGAGCAATACAAAGGCGACGGCAGGGAGAGTGGAACGAGCACCCAGTTTCAGCATGGTCTGGACCCCATCGTGATCGCGCGAATCGTCCTTCGGCACTCGCCTCGTGGCGATCCCGCGATGAGCTTCGGCGATTGGCAGCACCCACCTGCATCACGCTCGACGATGCGACCCAGCGCCCGCGGTCGTCCAAGCGCATGCAGATGTAATCTTCCAGGAAGAAAGGCGGAGCGTGCGATACGGACCGACGCCCGTGGAAAGGCTCGGTGCGCATGACCGCCTATCCAGGGCAAAGCGGAAGAATACCCGGACGTCAATGTGAGCGTTCACATTGGCGGCGTCAATCCAAAAGATGGACTGGCGCGCGACCGTCCTCGATCCACCGCTCGTGCGGGAGCTGCTTGGGGGGTGTTTCTCTGGCGCCTGGTGGAAGGCGGTTCAGTTGGGAACGAACGCGCAGCAGCCGAGGATGCAGACGTAGCCGTCGGCGCAGCCGTCGCTGCAGGGATCCGAGCACACCGGGCCTTCCGACGCGGACCCGCCCTCGCCGCCGCCGGGGTCGCCGCTGCTGCCGCCTTCGCCGCCGTCGCTGCCGCCTTCGCCGCCGGCGCTGCCGCCCTCGCCGCCGTGGGAGCAGCCGCCGCCCTCGCCGCCGTCGCTGCTGCCCGTGCCGGTGCTGCCCGAGCCGTCGCCGGGGTCGCCGCCGCAGCCGCAGTCGTCGCCGCCGCCCGTGCTGCCGGAGCCGCTGCCAGGGCCGTCGTCGCAGTGACCGGGGCCGATGCCCCCCTCGTTGAAGTCCGCGAGCGTGCCGGAGAGCGAGACGGCCGCGTCGGCCGCGCCGCCGCCCTTCACGCCGTACGGGAGCCGGCCATCGTCGGTGTCCTTGTTGGCGGCCATCCACGCGTCGGCGTCCGCGAGCGCCCCGTCGAGGGCGGCGTCGCTCGCGCCGCTCTCCACGTTGAGCAGCGCGGCGATGAGCTGGTGGCCCAGGATCAGGCTCGCGTCGCCCTTCGGGGGCGTCCGGAAGAGCTCGAGCAGCTCCTCCTGGGAGTACGTCTCGCCGCCGATGGTGAGCGACGACACTGGCCAGCTCTCCTCGTGGTTCTTCCAGTAGCCCTGGGTGAGCGTACAGCCGTCGCCCTCGGACGTCGGCGGGCTCACGACCACGTTGCCGTTCCCCTCGCCGAGCCGATCCGCGTCGCTGTTCGCGCACGCGGCGAGGGCGGAACCGACCAGCGACAGGCACCCCACAAGCACCATCCTGCTAAGCATCATGAGAGTCCTCCTGAAGTTGCTCATCTGCAGCGCTCGCCCCCCGTGAGGCGCGAGCCACCGACATCGCGCGTGCAGAGCGGCCGGCATCGCACGGATCGGCGATAGGTCATGGCGAGCCGCGCTCTCGGTCCTTCAGTGCCGGCCTGCGCTCGGCGCGGCTCATGTTTCTTCGGTCGCCTGCAGATCCGAGGTTGTTTTTATTCGAGCAAACTTTTCCTTCATCACTGCATGAGCGATCGAGCTCACTTCAGCCCGTGGCGATCCATCTTGTTGAGCAGCCCCTGGCGCGACAGCCCGAGCCGCGCCGCCGCCTGGCTCTTGTTCCCCTGGGTCGCCCGCAGCGCGGCGGCGATCTCCCGTCGCTCCAGCGCGGCGATCTTCTCTTCCAGCGTCGCCCCCTCGGCCGGCTCATCGCCCGCGGACGCCGCGGGCGCGCCGCCTCGCCGCGCCGGCGAGAGGTCCTCCTCGAGGATCTCTCCCCTGCCCCCGGCCATCACGAGCGCGCGCTGCATCTCGTGCCGGAGCTCGCGCAGGTTGCCGGGCCAGTCGCAGGCCTCGAGCCGCCGCATCGCGCCGGGCGAGATCGCGGTCGCGGGCGAGCGCGGCACGAGCGCCCGCGACAGGTTCAGGAAATGCTGCGCGAGCAACGGCAGATCGCCCACGCGGTCGGCCAGGCGCGGCAAGCCGATCTCGATCCCGCGCACGCGCCAGTAGAGGTCGTCGCGGAACGTCTTGTTCGCGACCATCGACTCCAGCGACCGGTGGGTGGCCGACACGATGCGCACGTCCACCGTCAGCGGGCGCGCCGCGCCGACGGGCAGGATCTCGCCCGTCTCGAGCACCCGCAAGAGCTTCACCTGCAGCGCCGGATCCATGTCGCCGATCTCGTCGAGGAAGAGCGTCCCCCCGTCGACCTCGACGAACAGGCCAGGAGCGTCCTTGATCGCGCTCGTGAAGGCGCCTTTCTTGTGGCCGAACAGCGTCGACTCCAGGAGCGTCGGCGCGAGCGCACCGCAGTTGACCGCGATGAACGGCTTGTCCTTCCGCCGGCTCCTCGCGTGCAGGTAACGGGCGAACACCTCCTTGCCCGTCCCCGACTCGCCCGTGATGAGCACCGGCACGTCGGTCGGCGCCGCGCGCTCGCAGAGCGTCTTCGCCTCGAGGAAGGCCGGCGACTGCCCGAGCAGCGCCGAGGCGTCGCCCTCGCGGGCCGTGAGCGAGCGCTCGAGCTCCGTCACCCGGTCCTCCAGCGCGAGGCGCGCCGCCGCGCGCGCGACCACGGCGAGCAGCACGTCCGGATCGACGGGCTTGGCCAGGAAATCGTACGCGCCGCGCTCGACGAGGCGCAAGGCGAGCGGCGTCTCGCCGGCGCCGGAGACCACGATGACCTTGGCCGCGGGCCGCTCGGCGAGGATCTTGTCGGCGAGCGCGGCGCCCTCCTCGGGGCGGCCCGACGGCGGCAGCATCAGGTCGAGCACGACGAGGCGCGCGCTCGTGCGGCGGAGCTCCGCGAGCGCCTTCGGGGCGGCCCCGGCCTCCGCGACCGTGTACCCCTCCAGCGCGAGCAGCTCGCGGTAGGCGTCGCGGAACCCCGGGTCGTCGTCGATGAGCAGGACAGTCTCGGTCACGGGTGACCGTACCGCGTCGCCCGGGTGCCGATCCAGGCCTGTCGGGGGCGCCGCGCGCGGCGCTCTCCCCTGCTTCACCGAGCAGCGCTGCCCGCGGCGGCGCGCGGCCGGAGGGCGCCGCGAAGGCGCGTGAGGCTGGACGACTCCGGCCGATCCCTGGAGACTGCGGCATGACCGAGAACACCGGGACGCGGTTCGAGGACGGCTCCTACCCGGCCGACCTCGGGGTGAAGATCGAGGCCGCCGACGACGCGCAATCGCGCCTTGTCCTGCCCTTCGACGAGCGAAATACCATGTTCGGGCTGGTCCACGGCGGCGCGCTCGCGTCGCTCGTGCCGATCGCCGCGCACGCCATCGCGCGCGAGCCCGCCCGCGCGGTCACGCCGCCGCTCCGCACCGTCTCGATGCACGTGGGCTACGTGCGCGCGGCGCGCAAGGCGGTGACGGTCGAGACGCGCGCCGTGCGCCGCGTGCGCGAGCTGGGCTTCTTCGAGGCGCTGATCAGGGACGCGGACGGACATGCGGTCGCGCACGCCTCGTCGACCGTGAGCGAGGCCGAGCCGGGCAGCGCACCGGCGGGCTCCCCTCCCCTCTCCGATCCCCCCGAGGGAGGGCGAGGCTTCGTCGCGCCCGCGGACGAGGCGGCGAGCGGCGTCGCGGGGGCGATCCGCGCGGCGATGGCCGGCAGCCCCTTCCTGTCGCGACGGCAGCTGCGCCTCCTGGGCATGCGCCGCGGGGCGATCGAGATGGCGATGGCCCCCGCCGCGGCGAACCTCGACGGCGGCGGCGCCATGCACGAAGGGGCCGTCCTGACGCTCATCGACGCCGCAGGCGCCACCTGCCCATGGACGGCCGTCCCGCCGTCGCCGGGGGCTTCGGGCGCGACCATCGCCCTGAGCGCACAGCTCCTCGGGGCGTTGCCCGGAGACGAGCTCGTCGCGCGCGCCGTCGTGCGCGCGCGCGACGCGCGGATCTGCTGGACCGACGTCACCGTCGCCGGCGGCGCCTCCGGGATCGTGCACGCCTTCGGGACGGTCGTGTACCGCTTCAGCGAGAAGAACGGGTCATGAGCGGCCGGCGCGCCGCGCGCTACCCGGCAGGGCGCGCGCAGCGGACGGGCATCGATTTCACGCCGCTCACCCAGTTCGAGCGGAGCCGCACGACCGGCCCGGCGAGCTCCAGATCGGGGAGCCTGCGCAGGAGCTCCTCGAAGGCGACCCGCGCCTCCAGGCGCGCGAGCGCGAGGCCCAGGCACACGTGGGGGCCGACGCCGAAGGAGAGGTGCTCGTTGGGCGTCCGGCCGACATCGAACGTGTGCGGATCCCGGAAGACCGCCTCGTCGCGGTTGGCCGAGACGTACCACAGGACCACCTTGTCCCCGGCCGCGATCCGCTGCCCGCGAACCTCGGTGTCCCGCACCGCCGAGCGCCGGAAATAATAGACCGGCGGCGAGAAGCGCAGCATCTCCTCGATGGCGGTCGGGAGGAGCGACGGGTCCTCGAGCAGGCGCCGGCGCTGGTCGGGGTGCTCGATGAGGGCGAGCATCCCGTTCGTGATGAGGTTCTTCGTGGTGTCGTGGCCGGCGGTCAGCAGCAGGTTGAAGAAGCCGCCGAACTCCCTGTAGGAGAGCTTCTCGCCGTCCACCTCGGCGGCCATGAGCAGGCTCAGCATGTCGTCCTTGGGCGACCTCCGCCGCTCCTCCGCGAGCGCATGGGCGTAGGCGTTCATGTTGTGGAGCACCGTGTTCAGCTCCTCCTGCGTGATGCGATAATCCGGGTCGCTGACCCCGAAGAACCGCATCGTCCAGTCGAGCATCTGCTCCTGGTCCTCGCGGGGGACGCCGAGCATCTCGAGGATCACGGTCAGCGGCAGCCTGCCCGCGACGTCGCTGGCGAAGTCGCACCCGCCGCGCGCGCGGGCCTCGTCGATGAGCCGCGTCACGAGCTCTCGCACGTGCGCCTCGAGGCGCTGGATGACACGGGGCGTGAACCCCTTCATGACCAGCGCCCGGAAGCGGGCGTGCCTGGGCGGGTCCATCCCGATCATGACATCGGGGTTGTCGCGCATGTCCCCCGGCGCGAAGTCCTCGATGAAGAGGCCGCGCCCCGAGCAGAACGCGGCCGGGTCGCGCGAGATGCGGGCGACGTCGTCGTGCCGCGTGATCGCCCAGAACCCCCGGCCCGCCGGCTCGGGGTGCCAGTAGACGGGCGCCTCCCGGCGGAGGATCGTGAAGCGGTCGTGCGGCGCGCCCGCGAGGTAGAGGTCCGGATCGAGGATGTCGACGGTTTCAGGGATCATATGAGCAGAGCCTCCTTCAGGAGCGTCGCACGATATCGGGCGGCCGCGGCGGTCTCCGTGAGCTGCCGGCGCTGGTCGTCGCCCCGAGCCGGGGCGCTTCGCGGCTGTACGCGGCGGTGTTCGGCGCGCGCCGGGAGCGCTCGGGCATCCACGTGAGGAAGGACCGCGCGCGGGATCTCCCGTTCCGGGAGCATGGCCAACCCTGAGCGTAGGCTCGCGCAGCCCGCCCGCGAGCCCAGCGCACCGAACGCGGCCGTTGGCTCGCCATCTTCGGCCTGAGCTGCTCCGAACCCGTCGCGGAGTCGCGCCGTCGAATTGCGCTGTAAACGAAATCTCACGCTGGACCAATCTCCCTCTCGGGCGTGTTGATTTTTCCAGGCGCACGCGCCTATGCTCCTCATAATATTCAGATTTCTGGGGAGGTCTACGCAGTATGCGCCAGGGAGAGGTGCTCGCCGGCCGGTTCACGCTCGATCGTCTGGTCGGTTCGGGGGGCATGGGGGAGGTTTATTGCGGATTCGATAGGGCGACAGGGGAGAGCGTTGCAGTCAAGGTACTTCGTGCCAGTCCCACATCCGGTATCAAGCGCTTTATGCGAGAAGCCGAGGTGCTCGCGGAGCTCTCACATCCCAGCATCGTCCGCTACGTGGACCACGGGACGGCAGCGTCGGGCGAGCCCTACCTGGCGATGGAGTGGCTCTCCGGCGAGGATCTCGCCGAGCGGCTGCAGCGCGCGCCGCTCTCGGTGGATGAGGCGGTGACGCTCGTCGCGCGCGCCGCCGAGGCGCTCTCGGTCGTGCATGCGCGCGGGATCGTTCATCGTGATCTCAAGCCCAGCAACCTGTATCTGGTAAAGCAGGACGTCGGGCAGGTGAAGCTGCTTGATTTCGGGATCGCCTGGCTCATGGAAGGGGCGCGGATGACCCAGACGGGGAAGCTCGTCGGCACGCCCGGCTATATGGCGCCGGAGCAAGCCCGTTGCGATGGGCCGCTCGACGCGCGCGCCGATGTGTTCGCCCTCGGCTGCGTCCTCTACGAGTGCCTGAGCGGCAAGCCGGCCTTCGCTGGAGCAAATTTCGTAGCTATCCTCGGCAAGATCCTGTTCGACAAGGTGCCTCAACTCTCCGAGAGCCGCCCCGAGGCGCCAGCAGCTCTCCAGGCGCTCTGCGCCGCCATGCTCGCCAAGCTGCCGGAGGAACGGCCACGGGACGGGGCACAGGTCGCAGCGGCGCTCGCGCAACTCACGACGCCAGCAGCCCTCCAGGCGCCGCCCGGCGCGGCGAACTCGCATCCAACCCGCGCCTATCCAGCAGTCCTCACGCAGAGGGAGCGGCGCGTGTTGTCGGTGCTGGTGATGGCCCCGTCGCCCGCGGAGGTCGCCACGGCGGATTCCAGCACACGGACCGCGACGATCCCGCGGCACATGCTGGAGACCGTGGAGGAGCGCGGGGGGCAGATAGAGTTCCTGGCGGATGGCTCGATCATGGTCACCATCCTCGGTACCGGCGTCGCCACGGATCAGGCGGCGCGCGCAGCGCGCAGCGCGCTCGCCCTACGCGCGGAGTTCCCCGACCGGCAGATGGCCATCGCGACCGGCCGCTCAGAGGTGATCGAGAGGACGCCCACGAGCGCGCTGATCGACAGGGCAGCGCAGATGCTGGAGGATTTGAAGCACGTCCCCCGTTCCGCAGCGGCGGAGGGGCGCGCGATGCCCATCGCGATCGACAGAGTGACCGCGGGGCTGCTCGACGCTCGCTTCGAAGTGGCCAAGACCGACGACGGCCTGTGGCTCTGCGGCGAGCAGCCGGTCGGCGCGGAGGCGCGGAGGGTGCTCGGCAAAACGCCTCCATTCGTCGGCCGAGATACCGAACTCGGAACGCTGATGGCGCTCCTCCTCGAGTGCGTAGAGGAGCCCAAGGCAGGCGCGGTGCTGGTGACCGCGCCGGCGGGGATGGGCAAGACGCGCCTGGCCCACGAGTTCTTGTGCCGAGTGCAGCAGCGCGACGATCCGACCACCATATGGATCGGTCGGGGTGATCCGTTGCGCTTCGGGGCGGCGCTCGGGCTGCTCGGCCAGGCGCTCGTCGGCGCGCTCGGCCTCAAAAATGATGAGCCGATCGAGGCGCGGCGAGACAGGCTCCTTGCAAGCGTAACCCAGCATGTTGACCCCGCGGAGGCTCGGCGCGTCGCCGAGTTCATCGGTGAGATCGTGGGCACGCCGTTTCCTGAAGAGGAGAGCGTCGCTCTCAGCGCCGCGCGCAAAGATGCGCAGCTCATGGGCGATCAGATGCGCCGGGCCTGGGTGGATTTTCTTGGCAGTCACTGCGCGGCCGCGCCGGTGCTCCTCGTGCTGGAGGACTTGCACTGGGGCGACGTGGCGACGGTACGGTTTGTCGACGAGGCGCTGCGGCGGCTCAAGGATAAGCCCTGGATGGTGCTCGCCCTGGCACGCCCGGAGGTGCACGAGCGTTTGCCCGGGCGCTGGGCCGAACGGAACCTGCAAACGATTCATCTCCGTGAGCTGAGCCCCAAAGCGAGCAAGCGGATGGTGCGGCTGGTGCTCGGCGAGGGCGCTACCGACGAGGACGTGGAGCGCCTAGTCACCCACGCCGACGGCAACGCCTTCCACTTAGAGGAGCTCATCCGAGCGTTCGCGGGGGGGCAGCGCGAGACGCTGCCCGAGACGGTGCTGTCAATGCTTCAGAGCCGGCTCGAAACGCTGAGCCTCGAGATGCGACGCGTGCTCCGGGCCGCGAGCGTATTCGGCCAGACATTCTGGCGCGGCGCCGTGGAGGCGCTGCTCGGCGGCAGTGACGGTGTTCCGACGCTGGATGGGCACATTGAGCAGCTCGAGCAGCTGGAGTGGATCCACGCGAGCTCGGGGTCGACGTTCCAGGGCGAGAGAGCGTTGCACTTCCGGCATGGGCTGGTGCGAGAAGCCGCGTATGGGATGCTCACGGATGAGGATCGTACGCTCGGGCATCTGCTCGCGGGCGCGTGGCTCGAACGCGTCTCCGAGCCCTCCGCAGCGGTGATCGCCGAGCACTTCGAGCGCGGCGGCGATCTCGCGCGCGCCGCCCGAAACTACGAGCGGGCAGCGGCCCAAGCGCTCGCGGCCAATGATTTTGCGGCGGTACTCTCCTGGACCGAGCGCGCCATGTCGCTGGGCAAGCACGGCGCGGCGCGTGGGGAGCTCGCCCTGCTCCGGGCTGAGGCGCTCCGCTGGCGTGGGGAGCTCGCCGAGGCTGCCCGGTGGGGGTGGGAGGCGTTGCAGGGTTTACCGACGGGCAGCTCGTCCTGGTACGCCGCCGTCGGCGGGGCGGCGCTGGCGGTCGGCCGCCTCGGACAGCACGAGCGCCTCGATGCGCTCGCCGCTCTGCTCGTGTCTGCATGGCCGGAGGCGGAGGCGACAGGCCCGGCGGTCGTGGCGACCGTATGCACCGCGTATCGCCTGTTCCTGGCCGGCCTTTACGACCGCGCCGAGGAGCTCTATGGCTGGATCGACGTGGTCGCAGCACGCTTCTCAACGGATCCGGCGGTCAGCGCGCAGGTCCTGCGCGTGCGCTCCGTGCGTGAGCGGATCGTCGGCAACATCGATCAGAGCCGCATCCTGGTCATGGCGGCGCTCCGCCGCTTCGAGCAAGCGCACGATCTCCGATATGTCTGCCTCGCCAGGATCAGCCTCGGTTACACGGAGTGCCTGCTCGGGGCATATGCCGAGGCGACCGCGCTCCTCCGCACCTCGCTGGCAGAGGCGGAGCGGATGGCGCTCGACCACGTCGTGGCGCAGGTGCGGCAATGCCTCGGCATGTCGCTCGAGGGTATGGGCGCCCGCGAGGAGGCGCTGAAGGCGCTGGAGCAGGCCCTCTCCGCGTTCGTCGTGCAGGGAGACACGAGGCTCGAGGGAAACACGCGCGTCTACCTGGCCCGGGTCCTCAGGCACGCGGGTGAGCCCGCGGAGGCCGAGGCGCAGGCTCGGCGCGCGGTGGCGGTGCTCGCGGGGGCCATGCCGCCGCGCGCCATGGCCAAAGCGGCGCTAGCCGAAGTGCTGCTCACGCGGGGACAGGCCGCCGAGGCGCTCGCCGAAGCACGTGAAGCGAGGGAGCTGCTCGCGTCGCTCGGAAAGCTCGAGGAGGGCGAGGCGATGATCCACCTCGCCTATGCGGAGGCGCTCGAGGCGACCGGCGATCATGCAGCCGCGCGCGTCACGATCACCGAAGCACGCGAGCGGCTCGTCGCAACTGCGGAGCGGATCGAGGACCTCAGCCGGCGCGAGACGTTCATCAAGAACGTGGCGGACAACGTCCGTACGCTCGCGCTCGCGCGGATGTGGCTCGGGGATCAAGCCGCGGCGTATCCGGGAGCCAGACGGATGGATGAGGTCCGATCGTGAGCAGCCTTGTGCTGTCACCACGTAGATGACGGGATGAGGAGCCCGGGCCATCCTGCGAGCTCGACGAGGAACCTCCCGCCAGCTCCTCCTTGAGGTCTTGGGTCTGGAGGCGCCCGTCATGGGAATGAACCAACGAGAATCAATCTGTATGCTAGCCAGTGAGCCGAGAGAATGAGCATGAGCGATGCCATCGACATGGAGCTCGTAGACACCGTGCTTGAGCGCTTCGGGCTGAAGGCGCGACCACCGCTGTCGCTTCAAGGCTTGAATGTTCTCTACAAGGCGTGGTGCAAGCACGTACCCTTCGACAACGCGCAAAAACGCCTGTATTTCCAGACGACGCATCAAGGGCCGCTGCCGGGCGGCAAGCCCAGGAGCTTCTTCGAGAGCTACCTCGAGCACGGCACAGGCGGGACGTGCTGGTCGACGAGCAGCGCATTCTACGCGCTGACGAAGGCCCTAGGCTTCTCGGTGCGCCTCGCCTCGGGCTCGGTGCTGGGGACGCCCGATCAGAACTTTCCGAATCACGGGACCGTCATCGCGACGATCGAAGGCGGTTCGTATCTCCTCGATACGTCGATGCTCTCCGAGCAGGCGTTGCCGCTCATCAAACGCGAATCGTCAGCGACGAGAGACCCAGTCTACGGGATCCGCGCCGAACCGCTCGGCGACGCCTGGAGGCTCTTCTTCAAGCCGGGGCACAGTCGAGATGAGCTGGAGTGCCAGCTTGAGCTCGAGGAGATCGACCATGATTTCCTGCTCGCGCGTTACGCATCGACGCGACAGGTGAGCCTATTCAACAAGGTCCTGTATGCGCGAAAGAACCTACCCGACGGCGGGATCATCACGATCGGGCGGGGGAAGCTGATCGTCACCGATCCACACAATCAGGTATCGGTCACGCCAGTTCTTGAAGAGAGAGACGCGTTGCTCATCGAGCGATTCGGCTTCTCCGAGGAGCTCGTGTCGCGCCTTCCGCAGGACGACGAGGGCGATTCACTCGGCTGACCACGCACCGCGCGCCGTAAGAGCGAGCCGCTGGTCGGCTGCGAGCGCCTCCCATTCGACGATCCGTTGCTCTGCTCCCGAGGGCCAAGCCCGGCCAGGCGAGCAGGCTGGGCATTCCCACCAGGCGCGGCGCCGTCCGTCCGGACGACACGGGCTTGACGGCAAGAGGGGGTTGCCCGCGCGGAGCCGGCAAGAAGTTGCCGGCAAGAAGTTGCCGGCGTCGAGCCAGCAAGCGCTTGCCGGCAAGAACTTTTCGGGGAGGCCCCACCGAGTGGCTCTTCCACGGCGACCGTGCCCTCGGACGCGCTTGGCCGGGTGGATCTGCGAGCGGCGGGATCTGCGCTTCGGGCGCAAGGCATGCGACGCCGCGGCCATGATGGGCGGGCGAGGCACCTGAGTTGCCGCTCCCGAAGCTCGGCATGGGGCATGCATCATCGCAATCCAACCGTGGTCATCGCCAGACGGTTGCGAGGCGGCTGCTTCGAATCGCACCGGACGAGGTTTAATATCTTGATGGCCCCTCGCCCTCTCACGCTCTCAGAAAGGACAAAAGAATGACCCGTCCAGCCGATACCGTCGATCCGGTCCCGCACTCCGCATGGCCCGAGCTCAAGCCTGTCACCAGCACCAAGCCGCCGGTCATGCCCGCAGCGTGGACGGCAACGGTCCTGCTTCACCCATTCAGCCCGCCGCAATCGAACGATCCGAACCCAAGCACACCATTCTTCGAGCTTTGCGTCGCCAGGCTCCTGTATCTCGAGGACACCTACTTCTCCGCGCAGATTACCGGCTGCAGCTCCGGCAAGACCTGGTGGTACATCATCACGCCGAACGAAACTTTGCTCCTCACCGGCGGCACGTGGGCCCCCGTGGACATGGGTTGGTCTCTGCCGAGCAACTGGTTCGGTAGCGAGATCGCGAACGCGGTGTGCTCCGGCTCGTCACCGCTGAACTGGATGAACGCCCAGACCGCCGACTGGTGGAGGGCCCCGGTGCCGAACGCTGATACTCCGGCTGCCACGTGGGTGTGGTTCGACTCCGCTACCGGCGCGCCCGTGCGGATGATGTTCGGTGTTGGTCCGAGACAGGGGCCGAACGTGGGCGACCCGATGCAGCTGGCCGTTCTCCAGATGTATTCGTTCAGTTACTTCGCCACCTTCAGCGCGGCTCCTGACGCGGACCATCCGCGAACCGTCGCGGAGTTGAAAGCGCACGGGTGGACATCGCCTTCGATCGACGGCTTCGCTATCGGCAATCCGAACGGCTACGATAACTTCGCCTGGAACGGAAACTTCGGCATGACGGCGTTCATGACGCCAGTCAACAAGACATACAATCCCTTGCCAACGAGGGTACTGTATGTCTGGAAGCCGGATGGCGAGTATTCGGTCTACTCGGACCGCGCGCAGAGCACTATGATGTGCTACGACTACAACCAGGGCAACGTGTCCGCGGTGCAGGCGCTCCTGACGGGACGCGTCCCCTACGGTGTCAAGCCTCCTCGCAACAGCCGCACCAGTCTTCTCATCGAATACCATCGTGATGGTCAGGCCCCGAGCTATACGGGCCCGCGCGGTGGATTCGACTTCCCGCAGCAACCGCCGGACTGGGTCTCGACGCGCAACGTACAGGGGACGATTCATGCCACAATCACCAACAACCAGGTGCTCTGTCCGAAGACGGTCGTGACCGTCTTCGCCGTGCTGTTCCCGCCCTCTCCACCGCATTACCCAGATTCGACGTACCTGTGGACGTGGTACGCACCGCAGAACGAGAGCGGGACGCAGAGCCGCCCCATCACGTTCATGCAATCGCAATCGGGCGTCAATGAGGGCACCAGCCTCGCGTTGGCCGACTACTTCTACTACCAGAGTTTCTCCGAACCGATCGATCCGGCCAATTTCAATTTTCCGGATCAATCCGAGCGCCTCGTGGTGAACACGCGCGCTGGCGAGGCGAAGCGGGTGTTGTGCTTCGTAGGACACACCTTCCCCGAGCCACCCATGACGATGTCGCTGACCTCCAGCGCTGCGGGGGCCAGCGACGCCCCCAGCGCGAGCATGTAGACCTCGTGGTTTGCGGGGCCCACGGCGACCCATCCCAGCAGGTCGCGCGCGCGAGCCCCCTGCCGCGGACTCCATGCCAGCCGCTCCCGCATCGTGCAGTTGACGTTGCGACGTCGCGATCCGGGCGGGCGCCCCGCCTCCCGCTACCACCGAGGTGGTCGCCCACGAGCCGATGACGTTCCGCCGCGTCGCCGTGGCCTCGCCCGCCTGCCTCGCGCGCAAGGGCGAGCCGCGCACGCCGGAGGCGCTCGCGAAGCACGACGCCCTGGCGCATGCGGTCGACGGCGCCGGCGACACGTGAGCCCTCGTGGCCGAGGAGCGCGCGGCGCGCGTCCGCGTCGACGTGAGCTTCCACAGCGACGCGCTGCACGCCATGCTCGCGCTGGCCGCTGGCGGCGCCGGCGTGGCGCTCTGGCCGGGCTGGCTCGTCGCGGAGCCCGTCCGCCGGCGGGCGCTCCGCGTCGTGCTCCCCGAATGGCGCACGGACGCCGTCGCCGCTCACGCCATTCGCCGGACGGCCCACCGCAGCGCGCCCCGGGTGCGCGCGCTGGTGGGGCCCCTCCGCGAGAGCTACGCGCGCGCCACGCCGCCGGCGTGACGCCGCCGGCGGGCGGATCTGGATTGACATCCGACATGTTAGCGCTCACAATCACCTCATCCTTCAGCTTTGCCCTGCGTGGGGGTTGTCATGCGCACCGCTATCTTCGTCACCGGGATCGATCTCGGCGCCGGCTCCGTTCGCTCGGTCGCCGCGGGCGCGTGCGATGGCGCGCTCGCGGGGGCGGCGGTCGCGCCCTACCCGCGCCGGGCGAAAGGTCGCTCCGCGACCCGCGCGCGCACCAGCTCCCCCGGCACCCGCTCGACCGATTGCGGAGCCTCGGCCTGCGCGCCGCGCGGCCCGAGCCCGCCTGGAAGCGATCGAGGGTCGTCGTGCCATGCCGGCCGGTCTGTCGGCCCTCACCACCTCGCGAAGGTGATTACGATGAAGCACAAGATTTTCACTCTGGTACGACCCTCCGTACCATAGCTCCCCTCGGCCGCTGGCAGGCGTTGGTGACCCTGGGGAGCCAGGGCAGCGTGCATCGGCCGAGACGGTGATACCACTGAGAGAGCGCAGGCTCCCACGACAGGGCCGCTGTGCAGCGCTCGTCTGTCCGCGCTGCTTCGATCAGCTCGAGTCGCCTCACGCCAGGAGGAGCCTTGTGCGGCCCCGCCAGGTGCGCGTCTCCTCGTCCATCTCACTCCAGCTCTTCGAGCGCGCTCTCGTGCCGAGCGCGGCCGGTGGACCGCTGATCGCGGGCGATTTCCGGCGCTATCCTCGCGCCTGGCGCGCCTGGCGATCGCGCCCGTCAATGACTCGACCCATGTCGGGATCAAACCACCATCGTGACTCCGCATCTGTGCATATCGCACCTTCGTGAGGCTCATCCCCGCTCGCGACGCACAATCGTCTTGACGAGCATGCCAGTCCGGAGCAAGAAATAGCCTCGACGCGCTGCCTGACGCGCATCGAACGAACTTATCCGCTCCGCGCGCATCTCGTGCGAGGTTCATCCGCAGCGGCAATGGCCAGCGCAGCGGCAACGGCCAGCGCGGCGGCCCCTCGGGGGCCTTCAGCGCGCGCCGAGCGACCCCGACCCACGCGAGGGCAGCGTCGAACGGTGGGAAGATTCTAGTTTCACTTACTTAACAGGAAGAGGAGAACAAGATGAGATTTGGAACGATGCAGGCCTTGCTTGCGGCGGCGACGGGTATCCTCGCCGTGTCGTGCGTCGTCGACCCCGAGGAGGCGTACGACGCCGAGACCGAGGAGGGGGGGTCGCTCGACGGCGCCATCACGATCGACACCGGCGCGGTCTACACGATCGCCGGCGTGCAGAGCGGAAAGTGCGTCGAGGTGGCAGGAGGCAGCACCGCTGACGGAGCGGCCTTGCAGATCGCCACCTGCAACGGCTCGACGCGGCAACAGTTCCGCGTGGAGTCGGCAGACGGCGGCTACTACCGCATCCGCAACGTGGCCAGCAACCGCTGCCTCGACGTCGCGGGCGCCTCCACCAGCGACGGCGCCCGCGTCCAGCAATACTCCTGCTGGAACGGACAAAACCAGCAGTGGTCGTTCACGGACGTCAACGGCGGCGTGCGTCTCACGGCGCGCCACAGCGGCAAGTCCCTGGACGTTGCCGGCAGCGCGGACGGCGCAGCCCTCCAGCAGTGGGGCTGGGCGAACGGCAACAACCAGAAGTTCTCGCTCCGGACCGGCGGCGGCGGGGGTGCCTCGAGCAGCAGCTCCAGCAGCTCCAGCAGCTCGGGCGCGGGCGGCTCCGGCGGCTCCGGCGGCTCCGGCGGCGGTGGCGGCGCGGGCGGCGGTGGCGGCGGCGCCACCGGGGCGAAGTTCGTGGGCAACATCACGACCAGCGGTGCCGTGCGCGACGGCTTCTCGAGGTACTGGAACCAGATCACGCCCGAGAACGAGGGCAAGTGGGACGCCGTCGAGCGGACGCGCGGGAACAAGAACTGGGCAGCGCTCGACCGGATCTACAACTACGCGAAGGCGAACAACGTCATCTTCAAGCAGCACGTGTTCGTGTGGGGGGCCCAGCAGCCGAGCTGGATGGCGAGCCTCTCCGGGTCGGAGCAGCAGGCGGCCGTGAAGGACTGGATGCGGTCGTTCTGCGCGCGCTACCCGGACACGAAGTACATCGACGTCGTCAACGAGCCGCCGCCCCACACGACGCCTTCCTACATCAACGGCATCGGCGGCGCAGGCGCCAGCGGCTGGGACTGGATCGTCAACTCCTTCAAGTGGGCGCGCGAGTACTGCCCGAACGCGGTCCTGATCCTCAATGATTACAACAACATCGAGTACGAGAACGATCACCAGAACTTCATGCGGATCGCGCGGGCGGTGATCAACGCGGGCGCCCCGGTCGACGCCCTCGGCGCGCAGGCCCACGACGCTTACAAGATCAACACGAACACCGTGAAGGGGTACATCGACAAGCTCGCCTCGCTCGGCAAGCCCGTGTACATCACCGAGTACGACATCGGCATCGCGGACGACAACCGGCAGAAGCAGGTGATGGAGGAGCAGTTCAAGATGTTCTGGAACCACCCCGCCGTCCCCGGCATCACCCTCTGGGGTTACATCGTCGGCGCCACCTGGAGGGACAACACCGGCCTCCAGCATTCGAACGGCACCATGCGGCCGGCCATGAGCTGGCTCATGAACTTCCTCGGCCGCTGACGGTTCGTAGGGAGCGACCGCTGCACCCGCAGCGCGTCGATACATCGAGCTGACGACGCGACAGAGGGCGCAGAGCGCATCGACGACCGATGCCTCTGCGCTCTCTTCGCTCGCCGTCGCAGCGTCGAGCCATCGACAGACTCACGCAGCGCAACCTTGGAAGGACGAGGAGAACGACATGAGGTTCGTATCCAGACACGCCTTGCTCGCCGCCGCGACCGGCGCCATCGCCGTGTCGTGTGTCGTCGGCCCGGAGGAAATTGAGAGCGATAGCGAGGAGGCCGGCTCGCTCGAGGGCGCCGCCGCCATCGCCAACCCGACCTGGTATGTGGACGCGCCGATCTTGTACAAAGCCAAGGCGGAGCCCTACGACCACTACGCCGTCAAAGATCCGACGATCGTGTATTCGGGCGGCAAATATCACATGTTCTACACCGGCGCCAACGCCAGCGGCGGATGGCAGATGCTGTATTCGTCCGCGACGACGATGGAGGGCTTCCGGACCGCTCCGCACATCTATTTGAGCAAGATCGGCGAGAGCTATTTCTGCGCACCGCAGGTGTTCTACTTCGAGCCGCACAACCTGTGGTACCTGGTCTACCAGGATGGGAAACACGGCGCGGCCTATGCCACGACCTCGAACATCGCCGACCCCAATTCGTGGTCCGGCCCGAAATCCCTGGGCGCCTCCGGCAACATGGGCTGGGATTACTACGTGATCTGCGACGATGCCAGCTGCTACCTGTACAACACCCCTGACGACGGCTCGCGCAGGCTCTACGTGCGCAAGACGGCGCGGGGGAGCTTCCCGGGCGGCTGGGGATCACCTTCGGTGGCCATCACCGATACGTTCGAAGGCGCGCACGTCTACAAGTCGCTCGCCGACGGCCAGTACTACCTCATCGTCGAAGACCTCAAGGACAACCGGTATTACGAGCTGTGGACGTCGACGAGCGCCGGCGGGCCGTGGCGGCAGATCTCCGAGAAATGGGCCTGGCGCGGCAATCTCGTGTATAGCGCAGATCGGTGGACCACGAGCGTCTCCCACGGCGAGCTCATCCGCGCCGGCGTCAACCAGAAGCTCGAGATCAACGACATCAACCGCGTCGACTTCCTCATCCAGGGGAACCTCAACCTGTCGGGTCCCCCTTACCAGCAGCTCCCCTGGGATCTCGGCGTCATCCGCAACTACGCGGCCGGCTCGACCACGACGCCGGTCGGCACCATCCGCCAGCTCCAATCCTACAACTTCCAGAGCCGGTACCTGCGCCACCAGGGCTTCCGCGCCCGGATCGATGAGGCGGTGTCGCCGATCCAGGACGCGCAGTTCCGCGTGGTGCCTGGGCTCGCCAGCTCGAGCGCCGTCTCGTTCGAGTCGGTGAACTTCCCCGGCCGCTTCCTCCGGCATCGCGGCGGCGAGGTCTGGCTGGACACGAACGACGGGTCGTCCGGCTTCCGGGGCGACGCCACCTGGCATCGCCGCCCCGGCCTGGCGAACAGCGGCTGGTCGTCCTTCGAGTCCTACAGCGCTCCCGGGCAGTACATGCGGCACTCCGGCTTTCTGATGATCGTCGGCACGGTGTCCGGCAGCGCCCAGCAGGCCGACGCCACGTTCCGCGAGCAATGAGGCGCCGGCGGCCCGCAGGCCGCGGAGGGAGCATGGCCCTTCGCGCCCTCGAGGGTGGGAGCCACGACCGCCCAGCTCGAGGTGACCGCGGCGACGACGGGTTCACGCTGGACACGTTGACCCTCGACGTCGTGGTCTGACGCCACGCGCCCGACCGCGAGGCGCAGCGGGCCGTCGACCCCGCCGGCCCGCCCGACCGGCTGCGCCTCCTCAATCTCGCCAAGGACGCCGAAGCGCGCGCCGCCTCCCGGGGCGCGCTCGCAGCGAAGCGCGCCCCCGTTGCCGCTCCAGCCAGCGCGCCGCGACGGCCAGGCCGAGCCCCGCGCCCGCGTGGGATCGGGGTCCGTCAGGGCCTGAATCGCGCGCGCCCACACCCACACATCAAGGCGTTCGCCGCACAACAACCATACACTTTCACACGCCAACACACCCCTACGCGCCGGGATCGTCACAGAGACTCCATGATCACGTGATGCGAACCACTTTACATACAGATATTCCTTATTTAGAACAGGCGCCCACGCCCGGCGTTCCAGCCAGGGCGTTCGTGCCGCGTGCTCCAGCGGGCATGGAGCCGCGCCACGCGAGAAAGGTGCCTCCTTATCCATGCAAAGAACATCGTACCTGTGCGCACTGGCCAGCCTCGCGATCGGGGCTTGCACCCACGACACCGGGACCTCGGGGTCCGGGGATGACGGCCCGCTCGGCGAGGCGGCGCAGTCGCTCGTCACCGATTGCGATTACTTGAATCCGACGCTCTGGCCGCCGCTCCCGCTGCCCGTCGACTTCGACCGCGAGCTGCTCATCCGCGATGTCGCCGTCGTCGACGACGTCTGCCGCACCACGTGGTCGGGCTCCTGTCCCTCCGGCGGCACCCCGGCCGCGTGGACCTTCGGCATGCTCATGCGCCAGATGGCCGGCGCGACGCCCGTCCACGAGTTCGTGGCCGAGTGGCTGCACGCGTGGGAGGTGCCGAACGTCGTCAACGGCTTCCCCGTGCCGGCGCGGCCGGGCATCCGGCCCACGCTCATCGACCCGTGGCTCATCGCCAGCGGCTGCGCCCCGGGGGCGCCCATCGTCGGCCCGGGCGCCTGTCCGCTCGACATCACGCAGGCGCCCTTCCGCCTCCTCGCGATCCTCAACCGCGCCGATCTGCAGGACCCCTCCCCGCTCTACGGCGGCCCGCCGAGCGCCGGCGAGGTGCGCTTCGTCTTCGGCATCGTCGATCTGCCGAGCGGCGGCCCGCTCCCGGCCACGGTCATCCTCGAGTACGGCCTCCCGTCGCAGCGCGGCGGGGCTCCTGCCACGACCTTCGACTGGGCCAACGCCTTTCACAAGCTGAGCGACCCGTCCCTCGGGCCGATCGGCTCGCCCGCGTACCTCGCTTACCTCGAGTCGCTGCTCACCGACATCACCTCGCCGGGGGCAGAGCCCAGCGCCCCCAATTTCGGCAGCGCCATCGCCCAGGTGCGCACCAACGAGATCATCTTCGGGCCCGACTGGAAGCTCCGCGAGAGCACGCTCCAGCAGGTCGGCCTCGGGCCGAACGCCATGCTGCTCCTGCCGGACACGACCAAGCAGACGCCGGACGACAGCCTGAACGCGTCGGCCGCGCTCGACGGCTACCTCGACGCCAACGCGCTCTGGACCGGCTCGCCGAACCTGATCGACTTCACCCAGACGCCGGTCCCGGTCCCGCTGCTCGGCGGCGAATCGACCTCGCCCCCGCCCCCGCCCGCGCCGGGGCCGTTCTGGGATCACACCGCGACGACGCCGCTCCAGCCCATCGAGCGCCACCATTTCGCGCTCGCCACGTGCAACGGCTGCCATAGCCCGACCGAGCTGGCGACGCCGTTCACGCACATCGACCCGCGCCCGCCGGGCGCGCAGTCCGGCCTCTCGCCGTTCCTCTCCTCACCGCCCATCCCCGCCGGCGGGCCCGTCGGCCTGCCCGCCCCGGGCACCGAGCTCACCGTGCCGGATCCCGCGGGCACGGGCGCCGTGTTCTCGTACCACGAGCCGTGGCGCCGGGTCTGCGAGACGACGCGGATCCTCAACGGTGTGACCGTGCCGTTCACGCGGGCCAACGGCGCGCACTGACGGAACAGCACCCCCTCGATCTCGGCCGGCACCCCCCGGCCGCTGTCCTCCGCGCCCATCGAACCGGGAAGCCGGCGCAGTCGGTGCATTCTCCGAGCGCAAAGGTTGCGCCTCCAGCGCCACCTCGGGCCTCGCCGCGCCGGCTCTCTTCAGACTTCAGGTTTCGTCGCCCTGGCACGGCGCGTGAAAGCGCGCCTCCCGCGGCTGCTGCTTCCGTCGTCCCGCGTAGCAGGAGGCCGTACGGCCCTCGACGATTGGAGACATCGAATGATCACCCGCGTGCTGCAACGAGGCTTGCGCGGCGACGACGTCGCCGAATGGCAGTTGTTCCTCATCGGGCAACGGCTCGATCCCGGCCTCGCGGACGGCATCTTCGGCGCTGGCACGCTGACCGCCACGCAGGCCTTCCAGACCGCCCATCACCTCGATGCGGACGGCAAGGTCGGCCGCCATACCCTCGCCCGCGCGCTCCAGCTCGGCTTCGGCTCGCTCCACGATCCCGAGGACCAGGAAGAGAGAGGCCCGAACTGGCCTCCCCGCCCCGACGATCTGCCCACGATCGGCCTCGCGGCGCGGCAGGCGCTGTTCGGCAAATTCGACTACGCGCCCGATCCCCACCCGCAGGAGCGCGAGCGCATCCGCGTGCTCGGCTCGTGGGCGCAGGACAACATCGTCACGATCGAGGTGCCGCAGCTCGTCGGCAAGAAGCGCGCGGCCCCGAAGGGGCGGGTGACCTGCCACCGCCTCGCCGCGGACCAGATCTGCGCCCTGTTCGCGGCCTGGGAGCGCGCGGGCCTGCTCGACCGCGTGCTCACGTGGGATGGCTGCTATAACCCGCGCTTCGTCCGCGGCAGCGACAGGACCCTGAGCCAGCACGCGTTCGGGTCGGCGTTCGACATCAACGCAGATCAGAACGGTTATGGCGTGGAGCCGGCGCGCGTGGGCAAGCCCGGCTGCGTGCGCGAGCTCGTCCAGATCGCCAACGAGCTCGGGTTCTTCTGGGGAGGGCACTTCTCGGGCAGGCTCGACGGGATGCATTTCGAGATCGCGCGCCTCATGGAGGTGGCCCCCCCGATCTCGCTCCCGGTCCCGGGCGCGCGCCCGCTCGCGGCGCCCGCGGACGCCGACACCGCCGGTCCCCGGATCCTCGCGGGATCGGCGTTCTACGACCGGATCCGCTCGCTCGCGGGGCAGCCCCGGGAGGACGCGATCCACGAAGCGATCACCTCCGGATCGACGCCGGATTTTCTACAATCGTGGCAACCCGTCCATCTCTCCGCGGTCGACGCGCAGGGCGTGTCGCACACGGGCGTCGTGTACGTGCAGCCGGACTACCTGTGCGTGGGGACGAACGAGGACTTCTTCCGCGTCCCCATGGCGCCGCTGGCCGCGCAGCGGCTCGCGGACGCCCTCGGCTGCGTCCTGCCGACGACGAAGCTCGTCGATCGAATCCACGCGCAAGCCGCGCTGCGCCTCGTGCCGCGGTCGCTCCCGCCCCACCCGGAGATGACGTCGACGCCCTACTTCAAGCGGCACGATGATCTCGTCGAGGCCCAGCGCGCAGGCCGCGCGATCGGATCGCTCGTGGCCGGGCACAAGAAGGACGTGGTGATCACGAACCGCCTGCTCTGGCGACCCAGGCGGGTGGCCATCTACGGCTGGCATTCGCCGAACGGCGCGCCGATCCAGCCCCTGTCCACGGCCCACGACGAGACCTACGCCGATTACAGCCACGGGATCCGGCTCGTGAAGGCCACGATGGTCGTCGACGGCAAGGACATGGCCGTGGCGGACGTGCTCCGCGATCCCAGGCTGCACGCGCTGCTGAGCGACGAGGGGCCGCTGCGGATCACGGCCTACGGGCCGAGGTAGCGATCACGGCGGATCCACGAGACGAACGCACGCCTTCCCCGGCGGGCGCGAGGGATCAGACCGCCGCCTCCGCCGCCCTCGCGGGCCACCGCGCCTCGAAGCGCGCGCCGCCTCCGGGGGCGCGCTCGTAGCGCAGCGCGCCCCCGTGCCGCTCCAGCCAGCGCGCCGCCACGGCCAGGCCGAGCCCCGTGCCCGGGTGCTTCGCGTCGCGCCCCCGCCCCGTCACGAACGGCTGGAACAGCCTCCCCTCGATCTCGGCCGGCACCCCGGGGCCGTTGTCCTCCACGCGCACGAACACCGAGCCGCCCTCGCGCGCGACCACCGCCCGGATCCGCCCCTCGGCGACGCCGTCGAGCGCGATGGCCGCGTTCTGCAGCAGCGCCGTCGCGACGTCGAGGAAGGCGCCGCGGTCGGCCTCCACGAAGATCGGTCCGCCCGCCTCGGGCGCGATCTCGATGGGCGGCGCGCCCTCGCCGACGATCTGCCGGACGTGGCTCGCCGCGAGGCGCAGCGTGGAGAGCGCGTCGACCTCGCTCACCTCGAGCGGCCGCGGGCGGCTGTAGCGGAGCAGGTCGTCGAGGAACCGCCTCGCCCGGTCGACCTGGCCGCGCAGCGAGGCCACGGTCTCGGGCCTCGCGCCCTGGCGCTCGAGCAGCTTCGTCTGCGCGGCGATGACCCCGAGCGGATTGCGGATCTCGTGCGCCACCGCGCTGGCGAGGCGCCCGAGCTCGGCGAGCCGCTCGGCCTGGTCGGCGCGCACCTCGACGCGCTCGATCTCGTCGGCGAGGTCGCGGACGCCGATGGGCCGCTCGAACAGCCGGCGCCCGAGGTGCTCCACGACGAGCATGCGCAGCGGATCGGACGGGAGCGCGACGAGGAAGATCACGAAGACGAGCCAGGGGAGCGACGCGCCGCCGCCGGGCGCGAGCGCGGGCAGGACCTTGAAGAAGACCATGAGCCCGAGCGACGAGACGAGCGCCGTGAGGCCGGCGTAGGCGAGCCCCTGCGCGAAGACGCGGCGCGAGCGCCCGAGCTCGCCGATGAGCGCGGCGTAGGCCACGAGCAGGATGGCGAGGAGCAGGACCGGCGCGCCGAGGAGCACGTCCCCGAGCCCGTGCACGCGAAGCACCACGAGGAAGCCGCCGCCGAGCGTCGCGAGCACGCTGCCGAAGAAGAGCGCGGCGATGCGCCGCCGCAGGAGGCCCTGGGCCGCGAGCGCCGCGCGCCCGATCTGGACCTCGAGCGCGATCGCGGCGGCGCCCATGACGGCGGCGAGCGGGAGGAACAGCGGGCCCGGCGAGCGGGCGGCGGGGCCGTAGAGCAGGCGCGGGGAGACGGCCCCGAGCAGCGCCACCGCGGCGCTGACGGCGTAGGCCACGGCGACGGGGCGGCGCGAGGCGCCGGCGACGTCGGCGTAGGCGTGGGCGAGGCCCGCGGCGACGATGATGCCGCTCGGGAGGACGCGCTCGGCGAGGGCGACCGTGCCGTCGGTCTCGAGCAGGATGAGGCCCGTGACCCAGAAGGCGAGGAAGAAGCAGAGGGCGACGAGGCCGCGGCCCACGTTGCGCCCGAGGCGCAGCGCGGTGACGCCGACGGTCACGGCCACGGCCCAGAGCGGGTAATAGGCGAGGGCGACCAGGGGTCTCATGGGGCCTCGGCGATCCGGAGGCCCGCACGATAACGCTGGAGACAGCGGGGAAGCGAGGTGCTCGCCTCAGTGCACCCGCATCCCCGGCTTCGCCCCCGAGTCGGGCGCCAGGAGGTGCACCGTCTCGTCCCCCGCCGCGAGCACCATCCCCTCGCTGAGGCCGAACTTCATCTTCCGCGGCGCCAGGTTGGCGCACACGATAACGAGCCTCCCGATGAGATCCTCGGGCTTGTAATACGCCTTGATCCCGGCGAACACCGTCCGCCGCGCCTCCCCGCCGAGCGAGACGGTCAGCTTGAGCAGCTTCTTCGCCTCGGGCACGTGCTCCGCCGCGACGATGCGCGCCACGCGCAGGTCGACCTTGGTGAAGTCGTCGATCGTGCACTCCGGCGCGAGCGGCTCCTTGGCGAGCGCCGCGCCGTCGTCCTCGGCGGCCGCGCCCCCGCCCGCCGCCTGGCCCGCGGCGGCTGCCGCCCCCGCCTCCGGCGCCCCCGCCGCCGCTGCCACCGACGCTCCCGCCGCCGCCGCTCCCGCCGCTCCCGCCTGCGCCGCCGCCTCCTCGGCCGGACGGCCCTCCGCGATCATCTTCTCCACCGCACCCGGATCGACCCGCTTCATGAGGTGCTCATACGCGGCCACCGGCGTCCCCACAAGCGGCGTCTTCGCGAGCTCCCACCGGTCCATGGGGCCCCCGAGCAGCCGCGCCACGTCGTCGGCGAGCTTCGGCAGCACCGGCGCCAGGTAGATCACGATCTGCCGGAACAGGTTGAGCGCCACGGTGCACACGGCCTGCACCTCGGCCTTCTTCTCCGGCTGCTTCGCGAGCGCCCACGGCTGCATCCGATCGACATACTCGTTCGCCCGATCCGCCAGCGACACGATGATCCTCGTCGCCCGCGCGTAATCGAACGCCGCATACGCCGCCCCGATCGCGTCCGCCTCCGCCGCGGCCGCCGCGAACAGCCCACCGTCGTCCGGATAGACCGCCGACAGGCCCGTCTGGGCCACGAAGCGCGACGACCGGCTCGCCAGGTTCACCACCTTGTTCACGAGCTCGGCGTTCACCTTGTTCACAAGCTCTTCCAGGTTCAAATCGATGTCGTCGACCTTCGAGCTCAGCTTGCTCGCGTAGTAATAACGGAGGTACGCCGGGTCGAGGTGCTTCAGGTACGTCGAGGCCAGCACGAACGTGCCTTTGCTCTTCGACATCTTCTCCCCGTTCACCGTGAGGAACCCGTGCACCTGCACGCGGGAAGGCAGCGAGAAGCGCGCGGCCCGCAGCATCGCCGGCCAGAAGAGCGTGTGGAAATAGACGATATCCTTCCCGATGACGTGGACGATCTCCGTCTCCTCGGATCGCCACCAGTCGTCGAACGCCTCGCCCTCCCGGTCGCACCACTCCTTGCTCGCGGCCATGTACCCGATCGGCGCGTCGAACCAGACATACCAGTAGTTCCCGGGCGCGTCGGGGATCTCGAACCCGAAGTACGGCGCCGGGCGCGACACGTCCCAATCGCGGAGCGGCTCCGACAGGAAGTGGCCCGCCAGGTAGTTCGCGATCTCCTTCGGCATCCGCCCCTCGCCCTGCGTCCACGTCGAGAGGAACGGCCGCTCCGGCTCGATGGCCACCATGAGGTGCTGCGCGCTCCGCACCTCGGGCCGCGCGCCCGTGAGCGCGCTCCGCGGCTCGACCAGATCCGTGGCGGCGTAGGTCGAGCCGCACCGGTCGCAGCTGTCGCCGTACTGGTCCTCGGCCCCGCACTTCGGGCAAGTGCCCTTGACGAACCGATCCGCCAGGAACATGCCCTCCTTCGGATCGAAGAGCTGCGTGACGTCCTTCGTCGTCACCATGCCGCGCTCGCGCAAGGACGCCCAGATCTGCTCGCACAGCGCCCGGTTCGCGGGAGAGTTCGTGCTGCCGTAATGGTCGAACCGGATCTGGAACGCCGCGAAATCGCGCTGGTGCGCCGCGCTCATGTCGGCGATGACGTCGGCCTCGCTCCGCCCCTCCTGCCGCGCGCGGATCATGATCGCCGTGCCGTGGGTGTCGTCGGCGCACAGGTAAATGCACCGACGCCCGGCCATGCGCCAGTAGCGCGCGAAGATGTCCGTCTGCGTGTACTCGACGAGGTGGCCGATATGGATGTGCCCGTTGGCGTAGGGGAGCGCGCTGGTGAGCAGGAGCCTCTTCATGCTGCGCCGGACTTTGCACGAGATCCCGGCCGGAGGCGAGCGCCGATGCGGCCCGGCGCGCGGGCTGCTGCGCGGCCAGCAGCCCGCCGCCCCGCGCGGATACGACTCCGGGCCTCGGCCGAGATCCAGCCTTTCGGGACGATCGTGGAGTATCCGCGCTCGCTCGACGAGGCGGCAAGCGCCGAGACGCTCACTCCGATCCTGACCGGCGCCCCCGTCCTCCGCGATCTCCACGAGAAGCACCGCTGGCAGGTGTCCGGGCCGACCTTGCACCCGCCGCGCCTGCGCCCCGATAAGCACCTCGAGGAGCCGACGGCGCCCATCGACCTGCTCGGCGACGCGCGGTTCGTCTCCGCGCCCCTCGTCGACACGCCCCTCGTCCGCGCCACCTGAGCCCCGGCCCGCCTCCCCTCCGGGCCCGCCCCGAAAATCGACCGGCCGCGCGTAACCTTTCCGCACCCCCGATCGTGATACCGCCAGGAAAGGGGAACTGTAATGGAACGCACAAAAGATGTGGTGGTGGTCGGCGGCGGGCTCGCGGGCCTCGCCGCGGCGGCGTACCTGGGGCGGGCGGGCCGGTCGGTCGCCGTAATCGAGAAGGCGCACGCGCCGGGCGGCCGCGCCGTCACGCAGGAGAGCCACGGCTTCTCGCTGAACCTCGGCGCCCACGCGCTCTACCGCGGCGGGCCGGCGCACGAGGTGCTCCGCGAGCTCGGGGTCCGGTACACGGGCGCGCCGCCGCCCGGGTCGGGCGCGCTCGCGCTCGACCGCGGCGCCCTCCACACCCTGCCGTCCGGCGCCCTGTCGCTCCTCACGACGGGCCTCTTCGGCCTCGCCGCCAAGCTCGAGGTGGGCCGCGTCCTCGGCGGCCTCGCCGCGATGCGCCCCGCCCCGCTCGACGCGGTCCCGGTCTCGACCTGGCTCCGCGACGCCTTCCGGACGCCCGAGGTGCGCCGCTTCGTCGGCATGCTCGTCCGGCTGACGACCTACTGCGCCGACGCCGATCGCCAGAGCGCCGGCGCCGCGCTCGGCCAGGTGCAGCTCGCCCTGAGCCAGGGCGTGCTCTACCTCGACGGCGGCTGGCAGACGCTCGTCGACGGCCTGCGCGCCGCCGCGGCGGCGGCCGGCGTGGAGATCCTCACGGGCGTGCGGGCGACGCGCGTCGCCGCCGAGGGCGGCGCCGTCTCCTTCGTGGAGCTCGCGAACGGCGACCGCCTCCGCACCGGCGCCGCGCTCGTCGCCGCGAGCCCGCGCGCCGCCGCCGCGCTCGCGCCCGACGTCCCGGCGCTCGCCGCGTACGCCGAGCGCGCCGTCCCGGTCCGCGCCGCGTGCCTCGACGTCGCGCTGTCCCGGCTGCCCCGCCCGCGCTCCCGCGTCGTGCTCGGCATCGACCGCCCCCTCTACCTGTCGCTCCACTCCGAGGTCGCGCGCCTCGCCCCCCAGGGCGGCGCCCTGTTCCACGCCGTCCAGTACGGCCCCGAGCTCGCCGGCCGCGACCCCGAGCGCGAGCTCGAGGACCTCCTCGAGCGCGCGCAGCCGGGCTACCGCGACGCGCTCGTCGAGCGCCGCTTCCTGCCCTCGCTCGTCGTCTCCAACGCCGTGGTCGCCGCGGAGGGGGGCGGCACCGCGGGGCGCCCCGGCGTCCGCGTCCCCGGGGTCGACGGGCTCTACCTCGCGGGCGACTGGGTCGGGCCGGCGGGCATGCTCGCCGACGCGAGCCTCGGCAGCGCGCGGGACGCCGCCGCGGCCCTCATCGCGCGCGCGCGATGGACGCTCGACCGCGCGGCGTGACGGGGTTACCCGGGCGATCCATGAGCAGCTCCACGGCCTCCTCCGCTGCGCGCGCGGCGCTCGCCCCGCCGCCGAGCTTCGTCGCCGCGAGCTACCGCGAGCACGAGCGCTTCCTCTGGGCCCTCTGCTACCGGCTCACCGGCAGCGCCGCCGACGCGGACGACATCGTGCAGGAGACGTTCGTCCGCGCGCTGGAGCGCCCGCCCGCGCGCACGGACGAGCCCGTCCGGCCGTGGCTCGCGCGCGTCGCGCTCAACCTCGGTCGGGACGCCCTGCGGCGCCGCAAGCGCCGCCCCTACGACGGCCCGTGGCTCCCCTCGCCCATCGAGACGGAGCCCGAGCCGCCGTCGTTCGAGATCCCGGGCAAGGACGGCACCGAGGGCCGCTACGATCTGCTCGAGAGCGCGTCCTTCGCGTTCCTGATCGCGCTCGAGGCGCTCACCCCGCAGCAGCGCGCCGTGCTCCTGCTCCGCGACGTCTTCGACTACTCGGTGCAGGAGACCGCCGACGCGCTCGGCCTGTCGGAGGCGAGCGTGAAGACGACGCACCACCGCGCCCGCCGCGCCCTCGAGCCGTACGAGCGCGAGCGCTGCCGCCCCTCGCCCGAGCTGGTCGAGCGGTCGGGCGCGGCGCTCGCGCGCTTCCTCGAGACCCTGGCGACGCAGGACGTCGCCGCGATCGAGGCCCTGCTCAGCGAGGGGGTCCGCGTCGTCAGCGACGCGAACGGCGAGTACAGGGCCGCGCGCCGGATCGTCGTCGGCCCGAGCCGGGTCGCGCGGCTCTTCGTCGGCCTGCTGCGGCACGAGGGCGGCGGGGACCTCCGCTACGAGAGCCGCCTGCTCAACGGCCTCCTCGGCCTCGTCGTCGAGCGCGGAGCCCCCGTCGACAAGGCGGCGCCTCGGTACGTCATCCGCTGCGACGTCGACGCGCGCGGCCGCATCACGACCATCCACCTCGTGCTCGCCTCGCAGAAGCTGACGGCCGTCAGGGCCATCGCGCGGTGAGCGCCGCGGCGAGATCGAGGGCGCGCGGCGAGGAGACAGCCCCTGCCGGCCGAGCACTGGAGTGAGTCATGTTGCGAGGCGTGCTTCGGCCGGCGAAGTGAATTCTGTCGCACCAACATAGCGCCGGCGGACGCTCATGTCCACGGCGGATCAGGCCGCTCGCTCAGGCGGTCTTGCCCCCGCCCTGCGCCCGTTCCTTGTGCGCCTGTTCGATGAAGTGGCGAACCTCTTTATCGATGGCGGCGATCGCAACTCCCTTGAACGGGCGCAGGAGGAACGGCACGTCGAGATCGACGTCCACGGCGCCGGGGCGCAGCTCCATGCTGCCCTTCAGCTTGACCCCCTTCACCGAGAAGCCGAGCTCGGCGCGCTTCTCGTCGCGCCACACGAGGAACGGCTCGTACTCCGCGTACCGCTCTCGGTACTGCGCGATCGCTCGTTCGGTGGCCACCTTCGCCTCGCTGTCGTTCAGGTCGTGCTCAATCGTGTGCTTCATGATGGGACCTCGCAGTTCGTTGGGGGGCACATCGCGAGAACCGGCCCGGGGACCGTCCGCCGGGGGCGTCCGCTCGCGGGCGCGGCGCCCGGCCGATTTCTATCGGTGAGATATCACGGATGCGCGGGGCTCGCGGGCCTCCGGCGCGCGATTGACTCACTTCTGTGCTCTGTGGCATTTCGCCACGAGGCGGAATTGCAGGTTTTTGTGAGCTCTCGCGCGTGTGCGTTGGGCTCGTGCGCATGCGGCGCGACGGACCGGCGGCGGGCATCGGCGATGCAAAGCGCCCTCTCATGCGTGCGCGAGGCGCTCGATCCGGCGGTGTCCTGGGGCTCCTCACCGCGCTCTGTCTGGTGCTCGGCGCCGGCGGGTGCGCCCTGCCCACGCGGATCACCTCGGTGGACGCGGAGGTGGCCCGGGTCCAGACGCCGGCGGCGATCGACGAGGGGCTCCGCAAGCTGGAGGAGGCGGAGACCCAGCGGCGCGTCGCGCGGATGATGGCGAGCCCGGAGATCAGGGCGGCGCAGCGGCAGCTCGTCGCCGGGCTGATCGACGGCACGCTCGGCGCGCTGAGCGAGGAGGACCGGGCCGCGCGCATCGACGCGCTCACCGCGCAGTACGCGCGGGGGGTCGTGCGGAGCGCGATGCGCGGGGCGCTCGACGGGGCGCTCGACGAGGACGGCCGGCGCGAGCTCCAGCGCGCGGCGGGATCGCTGGTGGAGGCGAGCGTCCAGCAGCTCAAGGAGAGCCTCGGCGAGGCCGATCTCGGCCCGTCCGTGGCGGCGGCCATGCGCGAGCAGCTCGGCCCGGCGCTCCAGGCGGTCATCGCCGAGAACCTCGGCCCCGGGGTGGCGTCGCTGCTCGGCAGCGAGGAATTCCAGCGCGCGCTGGGCAAAACGGCGCGCGTCGTCGGCCGCGAGATGGTCGCCGGCGCGAACGACGCGCTCATCGAGGCGCAGCAGCGGGGCGAGCGGCGGGACGACTCGATGCTCTCGCGCATCGGCCACCTCGCCGATCAGGGCGCGCAGCTCGTCAGCACGATCACCTGGCTGCTCGGCGCGGCCGCGGTCGCGCTCGCGGTCTGGGTGACGATGCTGCTCGTGCAGCGCAAGCGCTACCGCGCCGAGATCGAGCGGCGCGCGCGGGCGCGCCTGCTCCTCGAGGCGATCGAGGCGACCGAGGGCAAGCCCTGGTCGGACGAGCTGCTCGCTGCGCTCGAGGACCGCTTCCGGACCGACGAGGAGGCCGCCGAGCTCACGCTCCGCCGCGCCCGGCGCAGGGTGCTCGGGGCGCGCGCCCGCGCGAACGGCGCGGGCCGCGCCGACGGCGACCTGCCGAGGCCGCCGCCCCGCTGAGCCGTCGCTCCCCAGTGGTCACCGCGCCCGGCCTCGCGTAAAGAGAGCCGCCGCCGTGGACCTCCTGTATTTCGCGCTGCTCTGCTCCGTGCTCATCTTCGTGCACGAGCTCGGCCACTTCGTGTGCGCGAAGATCTTCGGCGTGAAGGTCCTCACCTTCTCGATCGGCTTCGGCCCCCGGGTGCTGCGCTTGCGGGGCCGGGAGACGGAGTACTGCATCGCGCTCCTGCCCCTCGGCGGCTTCGTGAAGATGCTCGAGGAGAACCGGCAGGAGGCGGTGCTCCCCGAGGATCGCAAGCGCACCTTCGAGTCCCAGGCGCTCTGGAAGCGCGTGATCATCGTCATGTCCGGCCCGGCGATGAACGTGCTCTTCCCGGTGCTCCTCTATTTCGCCGTCTTCATCGGGGAGAGCCGCTTCGTCCCGCCGACGGTGGGCGTGGTCCTGCCGGGGCACCCGGCCGAGGGCAGGCTGTTCCCGGGCGATCGCATCCTCGAGGTGGACGGCGAGCGCGTCAGCACCTTCGCCGAGCTCCACCGCATCGTCGCCAAGAGCCCGAACCAGGAGCTCCGGCTCAAGGTGTTCCGCGACAAGGAGCACGTCGAGGTCACGGTCGTCCCGGAGGAGAAGGTCGTCCAGAAGCCGCTCGAGATCGTCGATCGGGTGGGCGAGATCGGCATCAAGCCGAGCCGCCCTGCCGCCGTGGTCGGCGTCTCGCGGCCCGACTCGCCGGCGTTCCGCGCCGGGCTCCGCACCTTCGACGTCGTGACCGAGGTGCGCGGCACGCCGGTGAAGACGTTCGCCGACCTGGAGCTCGCGCTCGAGGAGAGCCGCGGCGCCACGGTGCCGGTCACGTACCTGCGCCCGGTGCCGGTGCCGCACGCGCTCGGCGGGCTGGCCGAGCTCGCCGTCTACGAGTCCGGCGTCGCCGCGCTGACCCCGGAGAGCGGCCACGGCGATCTGCTGGCGCGGACGGGCATCGAGCCGGCCGATCTCTACGTCGCCGAGGTGCCCGTGGGCTCGGCCGAGTGGGACGCCGAGCTCCGGCCGGGCGATCGCATCACCGAGGTCGACGGGGTCGAGGTCACCGCCTGGTCGACGTTCGTCGAGCGGCTGTTCGCGGCGCCCGACCGGCCGCACGTGATCACCTGGCAGCGCTCGGGCCAGCGCAAGAGCGGCACGATCGAGCTCCGGCGCGAGGACTGGGTCGACGAGTACGGCCAGCACCGCCCGCGCTTCTACCTGCGCGCGTCGAACTGGTCGCCGATGGTGGCCGAGCCCTACGTCGAGAGCCCGTCCGCGTTCCGGTTCGCCCTGGAGAGCGCCATCGACGAGACGTACGACGTCATCCGGTTCATCGTGGTCGGGATCGTCCGCATCATGGAGGGCAAGGTCAGCATCTCCACGCTGGGCGGCCCCATCACGGTGTACGACGTGATCGGCGAGGAGGGCGCGAAGGGGGTCAGCTATTTCGTCTGGGCGATGGCGGTCATCTCGATCAACCTTGGGCTCATCAACCTCCTGCCCATCCCCGTGCTCGACGGCGGTCACCTCCTGTTCTTCACGTTCGAGGCCGTGCTGCGGCGCCCGCTGCCGCTGCGCGTCCGCGAGATCGCGAGCCTGGTCGGGCTCATGGTGCTCATCGGTCTGATGGGCATCGCGTTCAAGAACGACGTCGAGCGCCGCTGGGACGTGATCCAGGGGCAGTTCAAGGAGCTCGTTGGCTGACCGGGCGCAACGCGACGGGCGCGGCGGGCGCGACGGGGGCGGCGCCGCGGGGCGCTCCGGGGAGAGCGCCGCGCGCGCGGTGGCCGCGCGCGTGCTCGCGCGGGTGTGGGGCTCGGACGCGTTCGCGTCGGCGGCCCTCGACGCCGAGCTGCGCCGCGCCCCGGCGCTCGACCCGCGGGACGTGGGGCTCGCGACCGAGCTCGTCTACGGCGTCCTGCGCGCGCAGGCGGCGCTCGAGGCGCGGATCGCCGAGCTCGCCGCGAAGGGCCGCTGGACGGCGGATCCGCTGGTGCGCGCGCACGTGCTGATGGGCGCGTACTCGCTGTGCTTCCTCGATCGCGTCCCCTCGTTCGCGGCCGTCTCCGAGGCGGTGGACGGCGCCCAGGCGGCCGGTGGGCCGCGCGTGGGCGCGTTCGCGAACGCCGTGCTGCGCAAGGTCGCGGCGGCGGTGGAGGCCGGCGGTCGCCCGCCGCTCGCCGACGCGGTGGTCGCCTCGGCGCCGGGGTGGCTGCGGGGCGCGCTGCGCCGGTCGCTCGGCCGCGCTGCGGCCGAGGCGTTCCTGTCGGCCGGCCCGGTGCCGCCGCCGACCGGCCTTTGCCTTGCGCCGGGCGAGGACCGCGACGCGTGGCTCGCGGCGCTGCGGGGCGCCGCGCCCGCCGCGACGTTCGAGGCGGGGCGCGTCTCGCCGGCCGCGATCGTCGCGCGTGGGGCGGGCGATCTGCGGCGGCTCCCGGGCTTCGGCGCGGCGTGGATCGGCCAGGAGGAGGGGGCGCAGGCGCTCGCGTTCGCGCTCGGCGCGCGGCCTGGCGAGCGCGTGCTCGACGCTTGCGCCGGCCGGGGCAACAAGTCGTGGCTCCTGTCGCGCGCGGTGCTCCCCGGGGGCGCGGTGGACGCGGCGGACCTGTATCCCGCGAAGCTCTCGCAGCTGCGCGCGGCGCTGAGCGCGCCCCCGGCGAGCTCGGAGGGCGCAGGCGCCGAGGGCGGGGGCGCCGAGGGCGCAGGCGCCGAGGTCGGGGGCGCGGGCGCGCGCGGCGGGCTGGAGCGGGCCGCGGCGTTCGTCCGCGAGACGTACGCCGTCGACTGGACGGTGGGCCCGGGCGACGTCCCCGAGGGCTACGACCGGGTGCTCGTGGACGCGCCCTGCTCCGGGGTGGGCACGCTGCGGCGGCGCCCGGAGATCGCGCTCCGGCGCGCGGCGGACGACCTCCCGCGCCTCGCCGACCTGCAGGTCGCGATCGCGCGCCGCGCGGCGACGCGCGCCCGGGACGGCGGGCGGCTCGTGTTCGCGGTGTGCAGCGTGCTGCGCGAGGAGTGCGAGGCCGTGGCGGCGCGGCTCGCGGGGCCGGCGGACGACGACCTCGGCGTCCGGCTCGAGCCGGCGCCGTTCGACGCGGAGCTCGCGCGGGAGCTCGCGGGGGGCGGGGACGCGTTCCGGCTCTTGCCGCACGTGCACGGCACGGACGGGTACTTCGCGGCGATGTTCGTCGTGCGGCGGCGGTGACGGCGCGCTCGCGCCCATCGCCTTGCACGGCCCGTCGACGCAGCGGAGAGCGCCTTCGGACGGGCCTTCCGGTCAGGCGCGGAGGACCGTGACCCGGCGCCCCGACGGGGTGAGCGCCTCCTCAAAGCGGGTGCCCGACTCGGGGTCGGCCCCGGGCCGGCGGTCGAAGATCACCACGACGCCGGTGTCGAGGGACAGCCCGTCGAGATAGGCGTCGATCTGGGTGAGCGCCTTCGGCAGCGGGTCTTTCTCGCCGGCGCGCCACACCTTGAGCTCGATCGCCTCCCGCTGCCAGGCGCGCTTGCCGTCCTCCCCGGCGTAGGGCCAGCGCACGAGCAGGTCGATGCGGCCGCGGCCGACGCCGTACTCCCGGTCCACGTGGCCGCCGCCGTTCACCACGCGCTGCAGGTACGCCATGAGCACGAGCTGCGGCGCCACCTCGTGGTAGGGCATGCGGCCGGCGAGCACCGCGCCGTGCTCGCGCCAGAACGCGGCGAACTCGCGCAGCAGGCGCTCGACGTCGAAGCGGCCGTCGGGCCGGACGAACGCGCGCGGCTCGACGGCGATGGCGTCCTCGGCGGGGCTCGCGAGGACGCGGACGATCACCTCGCGGTAGATCGGGTTGGCGATCCGGAGCGGCCTGTCCGGCGCGACCAGGCCGAGGTCGCGCACGTAGCTCGCGTCGTCGTCGTACGTGTCGCCGCCCGCGAAGCCTCCCTCCAGCAGCGGCTCGAGGACGCGGCGCACGCGCGGCTCCATCAGGCGCGCCACCAGGGAGTCGAGGTGGGTCGCGCGGGCGAGGATGAGGCGCTCCTTCGCTTCCTCGACGTGCGCCGCCGTGATCGCCTCGCCCGGGGGCACCCGCATCTTCTCGACGATCTCGCGGCCCATCGCGTTGACGAGCCACGGCTGGCCGCCGGTGAGCTCCACGGCGCGGGCGATCGCCGCGTCGGTGACCGGCTGGCCGGTCTCCTCGGCGTGCTGCCCGTAGAGCGCGCGCACCTCGTCGCGCGTGAAGTCGCCGAGGCGGATGGACTCGACCTTGACGTTGAACGGGCTGCTGGTCCCGAGCCGCGACGGATCTCCGCCGCTCTGGGCCTTGTCGTCCCGCACGTCCCTGAGGCCGCAGAGGACGACGGAGGCGGGGAAGTGATCCGGCCGCTCGGGGAAGCCCGACCTGAGCTGGCGCAGCACGCTGAGGAGCCCTTGACCGCGGAGCGCGTCGATCTCGTCGAAGAAGAGCGCCAGCGGGCGCGGGCACGCCTCGGCCCACGCGCGGAGCGCCGCCACGAGCAGGCCGGTGTCCGAGGCCGGCGGGAACGGCGGCGGGCGGAGCTCGGCGGGCAGCGCCTGCTCGGCGCGCTGGCGGATGGTGTCGAGGATGGCGCGCTGGGCCGCCGCGTAGTCGTCGCCCGCCGTCTCCCGCGGGTGGTGGATCAAGGATCCACCCAAGGTGAACCGATTAAGCACGGCGGCCGAGGAAACCGCCCGGGAGACGTATCCAGTCACCATGTAACCCATCGAAACAATTACATATCCCGGCCAACGACCGACCCCGACGGTGCCGTGGTCTGCCGCTTGCTCCTTGGCACCGACAGCCAACCTTCCCGGGTGGCTGCGAACTTAGAGGAGATTCTCTTATGATGAAGGCAAGTGTAACCTGGGCGCGCCGCGCGCTCCCTGGTCTCCTGTCCGTGGCCGCCGCGGCCTGCACGGCGGCCACGGACGCCGGCGATCTCGGGACCGACGACGTCGGCGCGGAGGAGAGCGCCGCTGTCGGCGATCAGTGCCCTGCGCCGAACGGCGGCATCTCGTGGAACGACAGGCACCGCTTCATGTACGGCGTGAACTACGCATGGAGCCAGTTCGGGGGCGATTTCGGCGGGATCGCCAGATGGAACGTGCGGGGCGTCGCCGCGGCGCAGGGCGAGCACGCCGCGAACCTCGCGGACATGCGCGCGCACGGCGCGAACGTCGTCCGCTGGTGGGTGTTCCCGGAGTTCAGGGGAGAGGGCGTCCGCTTCGACGGCGCCGAGACCCCGCTCGGGCTCGGCGGCACCGCCGTGCAGGACCTGCAAAAGGCCCTCGAGCTCGCGGAGCGCGAGGACGTATATCTGATGCTCTGTCTCTTCTCGTTCGACAACTTCCGGCCGAGCCATGACACCTCGGGGATCCACATCCCGGGCCTCGCGCCGATCGTCAGGAGCACGAGCAAGCTCGACAGCCTCATCGCGAACGTCGTGCGCCCCCTCGCGCGGGCCGCCGAGGCGAGCCCTTACAAGGACCGGCTGATCGCCTGGGACGTGATCAACGAGCCGGAGTGGGCGATCACCGGCCGGAACCCGTACGGCGACGAGGCCTATACGCCGACGAGCGGGCTCGACGCGGTGAGCCACGCGGAGATGGAGCGCTTCGTCTCGCGCGCGGCCGACGCGCTCAAGGCCGAGAGCTCCGCGCTGGTGACGGTGGGCGGCGCGGCGGCGAAGTGGGCGAAGGCCTGGTCGCGGGTCGACATCGATTTCTACCAGTTTCACATCTACGACTGGGTGAACGAGTGGTGGCCGTACTACCTCTCTCCCGAGGAGCTCGGCGTGGGCGACAAGCCCGTCGTCATGGGCGAGTTCCCGATCGGCAGCCTGAGCGGCGTCCCGTACCAGCAGCTCGTCGAGAGCTTGTACGAGAACGGCTACGCCGGCGCCATGGGCTGGGATTACGGCACCGCGACGGGCGCGCAGCTCGACCAGATGCGCGACTTCGCCTCGCGGCATGCATGCGAGACCGACTACTCCGCGGGCTACGGCGAGGTCGGAGGCGACGGGACCAGCACCGGAAGCGGGACCGGCTCCGGCGGCGGCACGTGCACCGATACCCCGCCCAGCAGCCAGTACACCTGTGCTCAACAGGCAGGCTGGGGCAAATGCCATGAACCCTGGATGCAAGGGTTCTGCAACGACACCTGCGGCCGCTGCTGACACCGCATCGTCACGGCTCATCCCTGAATGGGTCCGCTCGACGGGGCGGGCCGGGCATGTGCCCGCCTCGGGAGGCGCCGGCAGGCTGACGTCGCTGGCGACGTCGCGCGACGGTGACCAGACCGGCAGGACCTCGCAGGAGCACCCCTCGATCCCGTGATCTTCGCGAGGCGTCGCGCGGCCGCCAACCGCTGTACCGTGCCGCGCGCGTGTGAGAGGATCGCTCTCCCCATGAAGAGGATCAAGCTCAAGCTCCACAGCGACGAGTACCACCTCAGCGCCGTCGGCTACCTGTTCGAGGAACCCGCCCCCGCCGGGGATCCGGCCGGGGTGAAGCCGTTCTCGATCCGCAACACGGTCTTCCCCGAGTTCGACCTGGAGCCCGGCAGCTACGTATTCCGCTTCAGGGTCCGGAACGGCAGCGGCAAGTTCCAGATCTTCGCCTTCGACCCCAAGACGAACCAGAGCACCCGCGCCGATTACGACACGTCGAACGGCGCCGAGAACCTCACCTTCAAGTTCACGGTGGCGCCATGAGAACATCCCTGCCGCTCCTGCACACCGCAGCGCTGCTGTCGCTCTCGCTCTCGCTGGCGACCCCCGCGCGCGCCCAGGGCGCGGCGCCGCCGTCGGAGCCCGCGTCGCCCGCCGCGCCCGCACCGCCCGCCGCGCCCGCACCCCCCGCACCCCCCGCACCCCCCGCACCCCCCGCGCCCGCCGCCCCGCCGCCGGACGCCGGCGCCGCCGCGGCGCCCGCGCAGCCGGGCGCCCCCATCGCGCCGGTCGCGCCCGCCTCGCTCGCCGCCGGCGCCCCCATCGCGCCGATCGCGCCCGCCTCGCCCGCGGGCGGCGCCCCCATCGCGCCGGCCGGCACGGGGCGCGAGCTCGTCTACCTCGTGCCGGCCGAGGTCACGGGCACCTCGGGGGGCGCGGCGCTCGCGCGCGTCGGCTTCGGGGTGCTGGCCGGCTTCGGCGAGGTGACCGATCCGACAGCGTGGGACGTGAGCGCCGTGCTCGAGGCCGAGGTGGCGACCGCGAACGGCCTGGCCACGCTGATCGGCCTCTCGAGCGCCGATGAGACGGCCCAGGCGCCCATCGGGAGCCTGCGTTTGTCGGCCTCGTTCGCGCGCCTCGACTTCGAGGGCGAGGGCAGCTCGGCGTATCCGCCGCTGATCCTCTACGTCGGCGGCGCGGTCGGGCGCACCCGGTTCAACTATCTCGGCCCCGGCCCCGCGCGGCGCGACACGAGCCTCCCGCCGACCTACGCGCCGCGCGAGCTCATCGCCGTGCCCTGGAGCGCCGGCGCCGCGGCCGTCTACGTCGGCCAAGGCGGGAAGAAGCTCGCGCCGACCATCGAGGGGCAGATCGCGTTCGACTCGCGCTGGACCGCGTCGAGCGACAGGCTCGAGTGGTGCGAGCCCGCGGGCGACGTCGTCGCCGGCGTCGATCCGGTCACCCAGTCGACCACCTTCGCCCCGGCCTCGCGCTGCAAGCGCGAGGTGCTCGGCGCGCCGAGGCAGAGCCAGGAGCTCACCTTCACGGCGCACGCCGGGATCGTCGACAAGGTCGCGAACGCCACGTTCCGCGCGGCGTTCGGCGCGCGCGTCGCGGTCGCGCTCAACGACGAGGCGCCGGACGACGTCCGCATCAGCCTGCGCGCTCCGGTCTACGTGACGCTGGCGCGCGCGCCGGAGGGGACGAAGTACCGCGGGCTCATCCGGCTGATGCCGTCGCTCAGCATCGACCGGCGCTCGACCGGCGAGACGGACGTCGGCGGCATGCTCGAGATCAGCTTCCTCGGCCAGCGCGCGATGTTCTCCGACAACTACACGGACCTCTGACCGCAGCCGCCGGGCCGAGCAGCACGCGCGCCCGCCCGCGCAGCGCGTGCCACGCGGGTGCGACCGCGCATCGCGTGCCACGCGGGTGCGACCGCGCATCGCGTGCCACGCGGGTGCGACCGCGCATCGCGTGCCACGCGGGTGCGACCGCGCATCGCGTGCCACGCGCGCGCCCTCCCGCGCAGCGCGGCTACGCGCGCGCCCGCACGGCGCGGCGATCCCGGGCGCCCGGCCCGACCCGGCACTTTCTTGGCCCACCGCGCCAGCATCCGCTACCGACGCACGAGAGCAGCGGAGGTGGACCCGGAAGCATCGGGTGGATCGCCGCAGCTCGCTAGGGAGACAGCGATGGGCCCGAGCGCGGCGTACAAGGTGGAGGGGCTTTGCGACGGGGTGCCGGCGCCGAGCGGCGTGGAGGGGCGCGGTCAGGGGCATCTGAGCCTCTGCAGCGCCCCCACGATGCCGTTCAGCTCGCACGCGAGCAGCGCGGAGGAACCGGCGGAATCGAGGCCCTGGTGCGTCGACCGCGGCGACTGGCTGGAGGCGATGAGCACGGTCGCGCTGTGGCGCGCGCTGGAGCTGGGGGAGCTTCCGCACAGCACGCGCGTGTGGCGCGAGGGCCTCGAGTGCTGGACGCCCGCCGGCGAGGTGAAAGCGCTCGGCTGGACCATCTCGCAGCCGCCCCCGCGCGACGAGGCGCCCGCCCTCTCCGCCGCCGGCGAGGGGCCCGAGTCCACCGGCCCGCTCAGCTTCGCGCTGACCCCCGACCACCTCCGGTCCGTCGCGCCGCGCCCGCACCGGGGCGGCCCCGCGGGGGTCCGCGACGAGCGCGCGGACTCGTTCCTCCTCGCCCCGTTCCCGCCGGCCGAGGCGGCGGCGCGGCACGAGACGCCCTCGCCGCCGATCTCCCTCGAGATCCCGTCGTGTTTCCCGGCGGTCCCGTCGTCGCCGCCCGACACGCTGCCGAGCGCCGGGACCGCGCGGGCCGGCGTCGCGAAGCCGGGACCCGGGCCGGCGCGCGGCGCGCGCGACGCGGACTGGGCGCCGCGCGGGCGCGCGTCGGGCACCTGGTCGCGGCTCGCGCGGCTCGCGCGGCGCGCCCGCGCCTCGCGCAGCGCGGTCTCGCTCGCGGCGGGCAGCGCGGCGATCGTGCTGGCGCTGGGCCTGTCGGTGCTGAGCGCGCTCGCCCCTGCGGGAGCGCCCTCGACGCCCTCGACGGCCGCGGGGGCGCGCCTCGGGGTCGCCCAGGGCGTCGCGGCCGCCGCCGCCGAGGTCGTCGTGCCCGCCCCGGCGCTCGCCAAGGGCGCCGGCACGGCTCTGGCCGAGGGCGCCGGCGCGGCTCCGGCCGCGGGCGCCGGCGCGGCTCCGGCCGCGGGCGCCGGCGCGGCTCCGGCCGCGGGCGCCGGCGCGGCTCCGGCCGCGGGCGCCGGGGCGCCCGAGCTGCCGCCGCAGCGGGCGGGGAAGGCTGCGGCGGCGGGCGCGAAGCCGGCGCCCCTGGGTCGGCGTGAGCGCGGGCAAGTCCGCCTGCGGCGAGGTCGGTACGAGCCGGACGGCGCGCGCGGCATCGGCCATCCGGGCCGTGGAGCCGGCCCGTCGGTCGGGACGGGTGCCATCTTGCGCGACTCGCGCTAAGGTGCGCGCCGCGCGGCGGCCGGCTCCGGTCCCGCGGCACTCCGGCGTCGTTCAAGGGCAGGACGGGGGACTTTGAATCCCCTAATCGTGGTTCGAATCCACGCGCCGGAACCAATCGAGCGCCCGCGCCCTCTGAGGGGGATCGTGGCGGGCGATCTCCATCGGGCTGACGGGGGCGCCTCGGGCGCGGCCGCACGACGTCGCGGGCGCGTCCGGCGCCGCTGCCTGCTCGCTATTGTCTGGCGCGGTCGAGCCGGGGTTGTTTACCGTGGTCTCACCGAAGGCTCTGCGCCTGCCGCGGGGCGGGGGCGAGATCCTGGATCCTGGAGGACCGGACGGCGTGGCGAGCGATGAAGGGGACCGCGTAGGCGGATCCCCGACCCATGCAGATGCGGACCGCGGGCGCGGCGCTGCGAGCCGCGCCGATGCGGATCGCGGGCGCGGATCCCCGACCCATGCAGATGCGGATCGCACGATCCGCGCAGGTGCGGATCGCACGCGCGGCGCCGCGATCCATGCGGGCGTGGAGCCTGCTGCGCAGCTCGAGGTGAGCGAGGCGCAGTTCATCGCGCGGCTCGTCGCGCGCGACGAGAGCGCGTTCAACGAGCTCGTGATCATGTACGAGCGCCGCGTGTTCGCGCTCGTCTACCGCATGCTCGGCCGGCGCGACGAGGCCGAGGACCTGTCCCAGGAAGTCTTCGTGCAGGTCTTCAAGGCGATCGACCAGTTCCGCGGCGAGTCGAAGCTCTCGACCTGGATCTACCGCATCGCCGTGAACCTCTGTAAGAACCGGACGAAGTACCTCTCGCGGCGGCACGCCGGCGCCCAGGACGACGTCGACGCCATGGTCGAGCGGGTGCCGCTGTCGGCTGCCAAGGGCGTGAGCGTCGGCGACGTGAGCCGCCCCGACGAGCTCGTCGAGGGGATGCAGCTCGAGGCGGTCGTGAAGCACGCCATCGGCCAGCTCGATCCCGAGTTCCGGGAGGCGCTCATCCTTCGCGACGTCGAGGACATGTCCTACGAAGAGATCGCCTCGGTGACGGGTTTACCGGACGGGACCGTGAAGAGCCGGATCCATCGCGCGCGCGGGCAGCTCCGCGCGCTCGTCGAGAAGGTGATGGGCGAGAAGGTGAGAGGCGGGAAATGAGCGGAGCGGACGACCCCAAGCGCGCGGGGCAGGCCGAGGAGCCGGCCGCTTCGGGCGTGGAGAGCGGCAGCCGTCCCACGCCGCCCCCCGCGGAGCGATCGCGCGGCGGCGCCGCACCGCCGCGCGACGCGGCCGCGGCGCCGCGCGACCTGCCCGACGACGGCGATCTGCCCGACGACGGCGATCTGCCCGACGACGGCGATCTGCCGCTCGTCGACGAGGTCGATCTGCGCGAGCTGGTCCGCGGCGCCATGCGCGCGCCTCCGGCGGCGCCGCCGAGCCTGCTCAGCGGTGTGCAGCGTCGGATCCGCGTGCGCTCCCGCGGCAAGTTCTACGGGGACGGCTGGAGCACCGCGCGCTCGCCGCGCTCGACCTACCTGATGACGAGCCTGTTCATGCTCGCCCTCATCGCCTTCGTGTTCCTGATCCTCGTCCCCTGGAGCGGCGGCGTCCTGCCCTGAGCGAAGCTCACCCGCTGCGGATACGGGCCCATCTCGACGTTTTCGGTGCTCAGCGTGCTGGAGCACGCCTGCGCGCCGAAAACGCCGATCTGGGCCCGTCTCCTGTGCGGGTGAGCTCCGCTCGGCGGCGCAAGTCGCAGGGGCGGGCGCGCCGCGGCGCAGCGCTCCGAAGGCTCGCGGACCGGGCCTACTGCGTCCAGCGGACGAGGACGCACGTGACGTTGTCGGGGCCGCCGTTCTCGTTCGCGCGCTCGATCAGCTTCGAGGTCGCGACCTGGATGTCCTGGTGGTCCGTCAGGATCTGCGTCATCTCGGAGTCGCTCACCGGGCCGGAGAGGCCGTCGGAGCAGAGGACGTAGAGGTCGTTCAGCTGCGGCACCTCGAACCGGGTGTCGACCTTGACCGTGTCCTTCATCCCGAGCGCGCGCACGATCACGTTCTTGTGCGGGAAGTTCGCGATCTCCTCCGGCGTGAGGCGCTTCATCTTGATGTAGTCGTTGAGGAGCGAGTGGTCCTCGGTGAGCATCTCGAGCCTGCCGTCGCGGAAGCGGTAGACCCGGCTGTCGCCGACGTGGGCGACGTAGACGCCGTCGTTCGCCGTGAAGATGCCGACGAACGTCGTCCCCATTCCCCGCTTCTTCGCCTCGCGCTGCGCCGTCTCGTAGATACGCAGGTTGGCGAGCTTGATGCCCGTGATCAGGCGGTTCTCTTCATACCCCTTGGACCGGTCCATCTTGTAGGGCCAGGTCCGCTCCGGGTCGTCCTGCGTCTGGGCGAAGAAGTCCTGCATCGCGTCGACAGCCATCTTCGACGCGACCTCGCCCGACGCATGCCCCCCCATCCCATCGGCGACCATGAAGAGGCCGTACTCCACCATGATGCCGAAGTTGTCCTCGTTGTGGTTGCGCTTGCGCCCGACGTTCGTCTCGCCGGCCACTTCGATTCGAAACGTTTGGGACACGGATCACCCGATCGAAGGCCCCGCGCGAGGCGCGGGGCCGAATGAGAACCGCGAGCGCCCCGATCGAGCCGCTCAGGCCCGATCCTGGAGGTTTGGTTGATGCAGTGTCAACCGGATCGCGCCCGAGCGCCGAGCTTATAGAATCCCGGCGCGGACCCCCATCATTTTTCGCTTACTTGCGGTACTCTTCGGTGGCTTTGCCGCTCGAGCTCGGCGGCGGGAGCTCGGCCTCGGGCCGCTTCGCCGCGGCCGCCTTCGGATCCGGGGCGGCGCGGAGCACGACCGTGACCTGCCGGTACTTCCCGCCGCTCAGCAGGGTCAGGGGGACCTTCTCGCCCACCGCGTGCGTGCGGATCGCGTCGGCGAGCGCCTCGGGGCTCGTGACGGGCACGCCGTCGACGGCGAGGATCATATCGCTCGCCGCGCGCTCGCCGCCCTTCAGGCGGGCCTCGTCCGCGGGGCTCCCGGGGTGGACCTCCGTGATCCGGACCCCCTTGGCGACCGGCGCGGCCTCACTGACGCCCTGGATCCCGAGCCACCCCGCGGGCTGCACCGCCGTCGGGGGCACGGCGCGGAGGAACCCCCGGATCGCGCTGATCGGCGCGCCGAACGCGACCGGCGTGCACGGCTTGCCCTCGTTCGGGGCGCAGCCGCGGCCGAGGATCGCGACGACGCGGCCGTCCTCGTCGATGAGGGGCGCGCCCAGGTCGAGCGGCGAGACGCGCGACCCGAGCTCGATCGCGTCGTCGAGCTGCCGGTCGTCGCCGCCGAGGAGCGTCCGGTGCGATCGCAGCACGATCGGGACGGCCGCGACCTTGCCGCGCGCCGCCGAGAACGAGCGGATCTGCGCGTCCTGCCGGACCGGATCGCGCGACGAGGCGGTGAGCCCCTCGGTCCACCTGCCGGTCTGCGGCACGAGCAGCGCGAGGTCCCACACGCGGTCGTGGTGGCCGAGCTTCACCCGCACGGTGGTCCCGTCGGCGAGGCGCGCCGTGAGGTCGTTGCCCGCGCCGAGCGGCGAGAGCGCCGTCAGGATGCGCCCGTCGCCGGCGAGCACCGCGCCGAGGCCGAGGACCTGCCCGCCCCGCTCCACGATCGCCACGCCGCGCGCGGCGCGCTCCTCGACCGGGGGCTCCGCCTTGTCCCGGTCCTTGTCCTTCTCGGCCGGGCCCCGCTTCGCGTCGGCGGGGGCCGGCTTCCGCTCCTTCACGTCCACGTCGGCCCGGGCCGGGAGCACCCCCCGCTTGCGCGCCTTCTGGGCCGGCGGCGGGGCCTCTCCCTCGACGCCCTCCTGAGCTTGCTCCTCGTCCGGCGCGCCCTGCGCGAGCGCCGCGGGCGCGGCGAGGGCGCCGGCGAGCGACGCGGCGAGCGCGATGGCCAGCGACCGTCGCCATCGCTTCACAGGCGAGGTGTCAACGGGAGCGCTCGGCCCGGCCCCCCCGGGCGACGTGGCCTTCGCGGAAACAGACGGGCGTGTCTCGTTCATAAGCGCGGCTCCTGAGGCGACTGCCGATTCTGCTGCGGCTGGGATCGTATTGCAAAAGGCAAAGGCCGGACCGCCCTGTACGGTGGGATCGGGCACCGGAGCCCGCCGGGGCGGGGGGCGAAAAAAATCCGGTCACGAACGCGGGGGACGGGGGCACATGGCCGGCGATGAGGCAGCGATGGCAGCTGGGTTAGCGCTCGTGGGCTCGGAGGGCGACGCGCGGGCGGACGAAGCTCGGGCGATCGAGGGGCTGATCGGGGCAGGCGACTTCCGGGAAGCGCTGTCGCGGTGTGCGAGGGCCTACGCCATGCCGCTGGGGCGGCTGTGCATGGCGTTCACCGGATCGCAGGCCGAGAGCGAGGAGCTGGTGCAGGAGACGCTGCTCGCGGCGTTCGACGCCTTCCCGCAGTACCGGGCCGAGGGGAGCGTGCGGGCCTGGCTCTTCGGGATCGCGCGGCGCATCTGCGGGCGGCACACGGAGCTCCGGGCGCGGCGGGAGGCGCGTCTGCGGCTCGTGCACGACACCCGGCCGCGGCCGGACGCGAGCGAGCTCGCGCTGGAGCGCGAGCGGGCCGAGCGGGCCCGCGCCGCGCTCGCGCGGCTCAAGCCGAGCGAGCGCGAGGCGGTGGTGCTGCGCTTCGAGGCGGGGCTCTCCTTCAAGGAGGTGGCCATCGCGTGCGGGATCGACGAGGCGGCGGCGCGCAAGCGCGTCAGTCGCGCGCTGGCGCGGCTCAGGGCCGATCTGGGCGAGGAGTGAGGGCGATGAGCGCGACGGGAACGGGTTCGGCGGGGCTGTGCGGCGAGGTCGAGGAGCAGCTCGCGGAGGTGCTCGACGGGACGGCGCGGCCGGCGCTGTACGAGCACATCGCCGGCTGCGATGCGTGCCGCGACCTCCGCCACGACGCGGCGCGGGCCGCGGAGGTCGCGGCCGCGGCGGGCGCGGACTTCCGGCCGGCGGGCGACTTCGCCGAGGCGCTGCTCCGGCGGCTCGAGGCGGCCCGCCCCTCGGAGGGCGCGACGAGCGGCGCGGTGCTCAAGGCGGTGCCGGAGGCGCGCGCGGGCGAAGAGCGCGCGGGCGAAGGGCGCGTGGGCGAAGAGCGCGCGGGCGAAGAGCGCGTGGGCGAAGAGCGCGTGGGCGAGGTGATGGCAGGCGAGCGCACCGGCGACATGACCGACGCACGCACCGGCGACATGACCGACGCACGCACCGGCGACATGACCGACGCACGCACCGGTGACATGGCCGACGCGCGCACCGGCGACATGCCCGGCGGTGCCGCGACCGACGCGCGCGCCGCCGGCGCAGCCGCCGGCGCGCACGCCGGCGAGGCGCGCTCCTCCGGCCCGGAGCGGGCCGAGCCGGCGCCGCGCCGCGCGCGAGGCGCGGCCTTCGGGCGGCGCTCGGTCATGGCCGCCGCCGCCTTGGCCGCGGCGGCGGCGGTGACGGCCGGCATCGCCCTGCGGCGCGGCGAGACGGTGCAGCCGGCCGCCTCCGTGACGGCCGGCGCGCCCTGGTCCGGCAAGGTCGCCTCGGTCTCGCGCGCGTCGGCCGACCGGTCGGGGGGCCTCGAGGCGTGCGACGCCGCGGGCGCCTGCGCGCCGCTCGCCGCGGGCGCGGCGCTCCCCGAGGGCGCGACCCTGCGCACCGACACGCGGACGCGCGCGCACCTCGCGCTCGCGGACGGCTCGGCGCTCGCGATCGACCGCGGCTCGCGCGTGTGGATCGCCGGCGACGCCCGCGCGGCGCGCGTCGAGGCGGGCGCCGTCGTCCTCGACGTCGTCCCGGCCCCCGGCGCGCCGCCCGCGCGCATCAAGGTGCCGCACGGCGAGATCGAGGTGCTCGGCACGAAGCTCGCCGTCACCGCGAGCCCGGGGCGCGCCTCGGTCGAGGTCGCGCGCGGCGCCGTGCGCGTCACCGGCGAGCGGGGCGAGCCCGTCGAGGTGCGCGCCGGCGAGGAGGCGACGCTCGCGCAGGGCGCCGCGCCGGACGTCGCGAGCGCGACCTCGCTCGCCGACACGCTCGCGTGGAGCGACCGCTCCGCCGAGGAGGCCGACGCCCCGGCGCTCCGCGGCCTCGGCGAGCTCAGGGCGCGCAAGCCGGGCGCGACCCAGGAGAGAGAGCGGGCCGTGCGGCTCGCGAAGCACGCGGTCAAGGTGCGGATCGTCGACGTCGTCGCCCGCACGGAGATCGACGAGACGTTCGCCAACGACACCGACGAGGAGCTCGAGGGCATCTTCCGCTTCCCGCTCCCGCCAGGCGCCCAGATCGAGCGGCTCGCGCTCGAGGTGGACGGCAAGCTGATCGAGGGCGCGTTCGTCGACCGCGACCGCGGGGCCGCGATCTGGCGCGGCGTCCTCCAGAACGCCGCCCCGAAGGCGCCCAAGCCGCGCGAGGAGATCATCTGGGTCCCCGGCCCGTGGCGCGACCCCGCGCTGCTCGAGTGGCAGCGCGGCGGCCGGTTCGAGCTCCGCATCTTCCCCATCCCGAAGCGCGGCTCGCGCCGCGTCGTGCTCACCTACACGCAGCTCGTCGAGCAGTCGGGCGGCGTCCGTCGCTTCACCTACCCGCTCGCGCACGACCAGAGCGGCACGACGAGCATCGGCGACTTCTCGCTCGACCTCCAGGTGCTCGGCCACGACCGGGCGTTCGGCGTCGAGACGCGCGGCTACGAGCTCGCCGCCGCGCCCGCGGAGGGCGCGGCCGACCGGCGCACGCTGCGCGCCCAAGGGTTCACGCCGGCCGGCGACCTCACGGTCGAGTACGCGCTCCCCGATCGCGATCGTCCGGTCACCGCGTGGGCCTACCGGATGCCCCCCGCCGCGTCCCCGCAGCCGCCCGCGGGGCCGGCCGGGCCCCGCGCCGCGAGCGCGCCGAGGAGCGGCGGCGCGGGCGCGTCGAAGGGCGACGGCGCCGAGCACGAGGCGTCGCTCGCCGCGGCGCGGGCCGTCGCGAGCGACGCGTCGCCCTACGTCGCGATCGCGATCCGGCCCCGGCTCCCCCGCTGGGAGGAGTCGACCTCGCGGCGCCACGCGATCGTCGTCGACGCGAGCCGGTCCATGGTCGGCGAGCGCTTCGCCCGCGCGACGCGGCTCGCCTCGTCGATCGTCCGCGAGATGGACCGGCGCGACGAGGTCGTCGTGCTCGCGTGCGACACCCTCTGCCGCTCCCTCGGCGAGGGCGCCCAGGGCGGCGCCGCGCGGCCCATGGCGCCCGGCGCCGCGTCGGCCGGCGAGGTCGAGCGCTTCCTCGGCGGCATCGAGCCCGACGGCGGCAGCGATCTCGCCGCGGCGATGATCGCGGCGCGCGCCGCCGCCGGCCCGCTCGACGGCAAGGAGCTCCGGATCCTCTACCTCGGCGACGGCACGCCCTCGGTCGGCCCGACGCGCCCCGCCCACATCGAGGCCGCGGTGCGCGGCGCCGTCCCCGCGGACGGCGCCGCCGTGATCGCGGTCGCGCTCGGGAGCGACGCGGACACGACGTCGCTCCGGGCGCTCGCGCGGGGCGGCGGCGGGGTGATGGTCCCCTACGTGCCCGGCCAGAAGGTCGCGAGCGCGGCGCAGTCGGTCCTCGGCGCGGCCTACGGCCTCGCGCTGCGCGATCCCGAGCTCGAGCTGCCGCCCGGCCTCACCCAGGTCACGCCGGCGCGGCTCGACCCGATCCGCGCCGGCGGCGAGGCGATCGTCGTGGCGCGGATGAGCTCCGGCGCCGACGTCACCGGCGCGATCCGCCTCCGCGGCCGCGTCTCGGGCGAGCGCTTCGAGCAGACCTACCCCGTGAGCATCGCCGCCGGCTCGGGCGCGGGCAACGCCTTCGTCCCGCGCCTCTACGCCGCGGCGAAGATCGCGGAGCTCGAGGAGACCGGCGGCGAGGCGCAGAAGCCCGCGATCATCGAGCTGTCGCGGCGCTTCTCCGTGGCGAGCCGGTTCACGTCGCTGCTCGTGCTGGAGAGCGAGGCGATGTTCAAGGCGTTCGGCCTGGAGCGCGACGGCATCGCCTCCGCCTTCACGGGCGAGGAGCAAGCGCAGGGCGTGAGCGCGGGCGCCGAGGGGGAGCAGCCCGACGACGCGGCGGACGAGAGCGCCGCGAAGGAGGAAGCGAAGGGGATGGGGCCCGCGGACGGCCTCGGCGTGTCGGGCAGCGGCTGGGGCGGCGGCGGCCGCGGGTGGGCGGCCGCGGAGGCAGCGCCGCGCCGCAAATCGGCGTCGGGTCCCCTCCCCCCGCCGGCGCCGGCCGCCAGGCCCCTTCCCGAGATGCCCGCCGACGCGTTCGACCCCCCCTCGGCCCCGCGCGACGCAGAAAGGCCGGCGCCGGCGCCGACGACCGCCGCGCCCGCGGCCCCGCTGCCGGAGCCCAAGAGCGACGACCGCGCCCAGAGGCGCTGGCCCGACGGCGCCGCCGACGCGCCGTGGCCCCGGCCGCGGCGGATGATCCCGATGCGCCGGGTGTTCGACCGCAAGGTGAGCTTCGACGCGACGAACACGCTCGCGCCCGAGAGCGCGGCGAGGACCGCGGAGGCCGAGGCGGCGCTCGCCGCGGCCCCGGACAGCCGCGACCGCACCGTGGGCCTCTACGCGCTCTACGCCACGACCGGCCGCCTCGGCGAGGCCCAGGAGCTGACCGCGCGCTGGAGCGGCCGCGACGCGCTCGACCCCGACGCGCTCGTCGCCCGCGCCGATCTCGCGGCCCGGCAGGGCGATCGCGACCGCGCGGTGCGCATCCTCGGCGGCCTCGCCGACGTGCGCCCCGGCGACCGGGCCGTCCAGGCGCGCCTCGCCGACCTCTGGGACGCGGCGGGCCGGCCCGCGTACGCGTGCCAGCACCGGGTGACGCTCGCCGAGCTCGCGCCGGCCGACGCGAAGCTCGCCGCCGCCGCGATCCGTTGCGCCGGCGAGGGCGGCATGAGCGAGCTCGCGGGCCAGCTCCGCCTGGATCTGACGTCCGCCGTCCGTGCGACGGTCGATCGGCTGCTCGCGCAGCCGGACGCGCCGCCCTCCGCGGACCTGCCGGGCGACGTGCAGCTCAGCGCCGCGTGGACCGGCGGCGCCGATCTCGACCTCGCCCTCATCGACGCGCGGGGGCGGCGCCTCTCCTGGATGGGCGCGACGCTCGGGCCGGTGGGCGTGCGCTCGCGCGACGCGACGAGCGCGCGCGCGGAGTCGATCGCGCTGCGGAACCTCCCCAAGGGGAGCTACGTCGTCGAGATCGCGCGCGCCTCGGCCGGAGACGGCGCCTCGCCGTCCGCGCTCGCCGGCGCGCCGGGCGCCGTGCGCGGCGAGCTGACCCTGCGCCTCGCGGGGGAGACCCGCAAGGTGCCGTTCACGCTCGAGGGCGCGCGCCTCGAGCTCGGCACGGTGCGCGTCTTCTTCACCTCCCGCCTGGTGCCGGCCGACGACGTCCCGCCGCCCCCGCCGTTCATCCGGGACTGACCCCCGCCGACGCGCGACCCCCGCCGACGCGCTGCCCCCCTCATCCTGAAACCACCTCGCCCGGCGCACCGCCGGAACGGCCTTTTCCGCGCACCCCCGAGGGCGCTCGCCCGGGGTTCGAGGAGCCCCCCCGGCGCCCTCGTGTCGGGAGGAGATCCCCGATACAGTTTCGACATGAACCCGCTCGTCCCGGACTTCATCCTCGAACAGGATGCCGAAGGGCAATACGCGGGGGCGGTCGACGCGGCCGTCCTGCATGTCTCGCTCCCGGCCGTCGTGGAGCTCGCCGAGCAGATGATCGCGCGTCAGGCGATCGATCCGGACGCGCTGCGGTCGCTCTTCGAGCCGCTCTTCGAGGCCGTGCACCAGTCGGGCGGGTTCGTCGCGGCGTTCTCGCCCGGCGGCGGGTTCACCGCGCTCTTCCCCGATCGGCCGGGGCGGAACGTCACCCGCCTCGCGCGCAGCGCGGCCCTGGCGATGCGGCGCAGCCTCCTCGAGCTCGCCGCGCGGCGCGCGCTCGGCGCCGGCGGCGCGCCGATGCCGTTCAGGATCGGGCTCGCGTGGGGCTCGGTCCACTGGACGATCGTGCGGATCGCCCGGGATCGCGCCTACTTTCTGCTCTACGGCCCCGCGATCGAGGCCTGCCAGGCGACCGATCGCGGGGCGGACGACAGCGAGCTGCACCTCGATCGCAGCTTCCGCGAGCGGCTCCCCGCGGCCAGCGCCCGCGAGAGCGTGGCGGAGCTCGACGAGGCGGATCTCCTCACCGGTCCGCCCTCGCTGACGGCCACGGCGCTGCCGACGGACGCGGACGCCGAGGCGTTCCTGCCGCCGGGCGCGGGCGATCTCGCGCCGGAGGGCGAGATCCGCGACGTGACGACGGTCTCGCTCTCGCTCGATCGGGTGGCGAGCCCGACGGAGCTCATCCAGCAGCTGCACGAGATCTCGGCGATGTTCGGCGCCACGTTCGCCGGCATGAACGTGACCGAGCGCGGCTTCGGCGCGCTGTTCTACTTCGGCGTGCCGGTCGCGCACGAGAGCGACCACGATCGCGCCCTCGACTTCGCGCTCGAGCTGAAGAGCAACGGCCTCGGCGTGCCCCGGCTCGCGGTGGGCATCACCCGCGCGCGCTGCCTGGCCGGCTTCTTCGGCGCCGGGGGTCGCCGCGAGTTCGTCTGCCTCGGCCGCGCCGTCCACCTCGCCGCGCAGATCGCGCGCAAGGCCGCGCCGTCGTCGATCTGGGCGGACGAGCGCGCGTTCCTCGCGGGCGAGGCGAGCCACCAGTGGTCGACCGAGAACATCTTCCGGTTCGACGGGTTCGACCTGCCGATCCTCGTCTACTCGCTCGAGCGCCGCCGCATCGCCGTGCAGGAGGAGTTCTACGACCTCGGCCCGATCGGCCGCGAGGCCGAGCTCGAGCGGCTCACGCGCGCGCTCGAGCCCCTCTTCGCCGGGCGCTCCGCCGGGGTCGTGTACATCCTCGGCGAGGCGGGCATCGGCAAGAGCTACCTCGTGCACAGCTACCGCCACCAGCGCGCGCAGCTCATGGACATGCGCCCGCTCCTGTGGATCGAGGCCCGCTGCGACCAGACGCTGAAGACCCCGCTCTACGCGTTCGAGTTCGCGCTCAAGGAGTACCTCGGGATCTCGTCGGAGATCGGCCAGCGCGCCAAGCAGGCGGGGCTCGATCTCGCGCTCCAGCTGCTCCTCGAGCGGCTGCCCGAGGCCTGGACCGAGGTGCGGCAGGGGATCGACAGGTCGCGCGAGGCGCTCGCGCGGCTGCTCCGGCTGCGGAGCGACGAGCCGGCGACGCCGGAGGCCGAGGCCGGGCGGCGCGAGGAGGCGCTCGCGGCGCTCTCCGCGCTGCTCGTCGCCGAGAGCTCGCTGCAGCCGGTGGTGGTGCACCTCGACGACGCGCAGTGGGCCGACCCGACCTCGCTCGAGGCCGTGCGCGCGATCACGGCCGCGTGCCGGGATCTGCCGCTCGCGGTGATCTGCTCGGCGCGGCCCGCGGCCGCCGGCGAGGGGGCGGACGTCCGCATCCCGCTCGAAGCCGGCATCCCGTCGCAGCTCATCGAGCTCGCGCCGCTGCCCCAGGAGCGGCTGCTCGCGCTGGCGGAGCCGTTCTTCGGCGGCCCGATCCCGACGATGCTCGAGTCGCTGCTCGGCCAGACCGCCGGCGGCAACCCGTTCTTCGCGCAGGAGATCCTCGCGTACTGGCTGGAGGACGGCCGGTACGGGTCGACCCACGAGGCCGCGCGCTCGAGCCGGTTCATGCCGCCGCGGACCGTGAACAGCCTGCTCGTCGCGCGGCTCGAGCGGCTGGAGCCGCGGACGCGGCAGACGGTGATCTCCGCGGCGGTGCTCGGGCGCGAGTTCGACACGCGCGTGCTCGCCCGGATGATCCCGGACGCCTCGGTCCTCGTGGATCACCTGCGCTTCGGCGAAGCGCAGCGGATCTGGTCGCGGATGGGGGAGCACCGCTTCGAGTTCTGCACGGTGCTGATCCGCGACGCGGCGTACGGGATGCAGCCGAAAGTGGCGGCGGAGCGGCAGCACCGCCTCGCGGCCGAGGCGATCGAGGCGGTGTACGGCGACGATCTCGAGGATCAGCGCGCGGCGCTCGACAGCCACCGGGGGCTCGCGGGCTGAGCGCGGCCGGCCGCCCTTTCGGCCGGATCGTGGAACCCCCTCGACGCCGCTGGCGAAGTGCGGCAACTGTCCGCGCATGAGCACGGCCCATCAAGAGGCTCACGCGGCCGCGGCGCACGGCGTGAGCGACCACCACGGCTTCGACGGGGAGCCCGCCCGCGCGCTGCCGGCCGACGAGCCGCCCACCCCGAACTGGGTCCCCGCGCTGGGGCTCGCGGTCTTCGCGGTGGCGGGCGTCCTGTTCCTCGCGATGAGCGGCGACGGCGACGCCGCGGATCAGGCCGCGCCGGCCGGCGCGCGCCCGGTCCCGGCCGACGCCCGTCCGGCGGCCGCGGCGGGGGCGCGCCCGGCGCCCGCGCGCCCGGCGCCCGGCGCCGACGCGCGCCCGGCGGGGGCGCGCCCGGCCGCGCCGACCGCGCCCGAGCCGGGGCCGGCCGGGGGGGCCATGCGCGCGGCGCCTGGGCACGAGGGGCACGACCACGCCGCGGCCCCCGCCGCGCCGGGCTCGCCAAACCTGCGCAAGCTGACGCCCCAGGAGGTCGAGGCGGTGCGCAAGCGCATCGAAGGGCGGCAGAAGGGCACCTCGAACGCGCCGCCGCCTGCTCCGCCGAAGTGAGCGCGAAGGTGGTGGACAACGCCGCCGCGCGGATGCGCACGGTGCTCGTGCTCGGCGCGGGCACGATGGGCCAGGGGATCGCGCAGGTCACGGCGGTCGCCGGCTATGTGACGCGCCTCCACGACGTCGACGCCGCGCGCGTCGGCGCGGCGATCGAGGACATCAAGCGCGCGACCGATCGCCTCGTGCAGAAGGGCAAGATGCTCAACGAGGCGCGCAGCGAGATGATCGGGATGCTCGTCGCGTCGCCGGATCTCGCGCGCGCGGCGGCGGACGCCGATCTCGTGATCGAGGCGGTGCCCGAGCAGATGGACCTCAAGGTGGAGGTGCTCGGCCGGGCGAAGGCGGCGGCGCCGGCGGGGGCGCTGCTCGCGTCGAACACGTCGAGCCTGAGCATCACGGAGCTCGGCCGCCGTCTCGGGGCGGGGGCGCGCACCATCGGCCTGCACTTCTTCAACCCGCCGCCGGTGATGGAGCTGCTCGAGGTGGTGCGGGGGCTCGAGACCGAGGAGTCGACGGTGACGGCGGCGCTCTCGGTGGCGAGGCGCCTGGGCAAGGCGCCGATCGTGGTGAACGACACGCCCGGCTTCGCGACGAGCCGGCTGGGCGTGGCGCTCGGCGCCGAGGCGATGCGGATGCTGGAGTCCGGGGTGGCGTCGGCGGTGGACATCGATCGGGCGATGGAGCTCGGGTACCGGCACCCGATGGGGCCGCTGAAGCTGACGGACCTCGTGGGGCTGGACGTGCGGCTCGCGATCCTGGAGCACCTCCACCGCGAGGTGGGGGAGCAGTTCCGGCCGCCGGTGATCCTGCGGCAGATGGTGCGGGCGGGGAGGCTCGGGAAGAAGACGGGCGAGGGGTTCTACCGGTGGACGGAGGCGGGAGCCCAGCCCATCGAGGGCGGCGGCTGGCGGCGGGGGTAGAGAGCGCAGCGGGTGTGCTCGGGGTCGAGCCCGTCCCCCCTCCACAGGTTGAGGCTGTCCTTCATCTGGTCGGCGAGCGGATAGCGGATGCCCACCCCCGGCCCGTGCTCGGCGCTCCGCGCCTGCGCGCGGTCCGCCCCTCCCTAATCGCGCGCTCCGCGCGCTCAGGGAGGGGTGCGCCGCCGGGTACCTGCGGCCCGGGTGTGAAGTCCGGAGAAGCGAGGGGGTGCACGACCTGCGTCAGGACATCAGGCCGAGCACGAAGAGCGCGTCGGACCAGAGCGGCCAGAGCGTCCGGTAAGGGTGGGTCGCCAGAACGACGCCGCCGCTCGGGAGGCGCCGGACGTGGAAGGGGGCGTGCTCCTCAAGGAAGCGGACATGCCCGGGTGACGTGATCTTTGCCCTGAATGCGGGCGGCCCTTCGCCCTCGGCTGCCTCCCCGAGCTGACGGAGCAGCTCCATGATCTCGTGCGCCTGAGGCTCGGCGGCACGCCACGCGTCGTCGGGCACCGCCGCGGCCTCGAGCGCTTCGAGCAGCGTGGCCGGCGGCGTCGCGAGCGCCTTCAGCACCGTTTCGCGCGAGAGGGATCGCGTGAGCTCGCTGCCGCCTTTCATGGGCACGCGCGCGCCGCGCGGCGCGGCTTCCACCTGCGCGCAGAGCGCTTCCAGCGACATGCCCGCGATGCGCGAGACGCTCTCCTTGTCATGAAGGCTGACCCACGAGAGGGCGAGGTCGCGCGCGAGCTCCGCCGCGTTCGCGTTGTAGGTCGCGCACATCGCGACCGGGGCGAGCCAGTCCTCCTTGTCCGTGCAGGCGCCGGTCGGCACGCGCCCGCTCGCGTCCGGCGCGCACAGGCGGAGCAGGAGGTCCTCGATGTCACCCTGAACCAGATGATGGGCGACCGCGGCCTCGGCCTCCACCGAGCGCGGGCCGCCGCCCACGGGGATCTCGTAGGGGTAAAAATCCCGCTTGCGTTCGCCTGCTTCCATCCTGAGAGGGCCGTATGGATGGCGGCGTTCGCTTTCTTCAGGGTAGCACGCGAGGCTGAAAATCATGGCGCGCTCGGATTCGCGGAGCATCATGCCGGACAGAACGTGAGCGCTCATCTGTCCTCCAAAGTGGGCGCGCACCATGGCAAGCACCTCGTCGATGGAGCGGGTCTCGCACGATATTGTCGCGCTCATACCCAGGCTGGTGAGAGCCCCTGGGACGACCAGCGCGGACAGCGCCGCCGCGAGCGCATCAAGCCGTTCTGGCTCGTCACACCAGGCGAAGAATTGAGGTCCTGAGCAGCTCATAGCCGGATCACCATGATGAATTTGTCAAAACCATCAAGAACAACGGTCTTTCCAGCATCCGAATCGAATAGGTAACCGTCCTTGACGGTGAACTTCTTCGGATTGAACTCCGCCCCCGGTTCCATGATGAGCTCGACCCGAGCCACGTCTCCATCGAGCCTTTTATCCTTCAGCGCCTTCATCGCGTTCGAGAGCTGCTTGCGCACCTTGAAGACGTCGATCGTTCCGCCCTTCGCTTCGCTCACGATCAGTTGATGCCCCCTGGATATCGACAGGAAGTCGGGCGCCACCCCCTCGCTACCACCAGGGCTTGAGTCCCTCGGAATCTTGAGCACATCGCGCACGCCATCGTCGCCGACCCCGATGAGCGACCTGCCGTCGTCCACGAGGAACTTCGCCGCCTTTTTCTCGAAGATGTCCACATCAAACTTGGTGATCGCCCCGGTGAGCGTCTTGTACCCCCTGACGCGGTTCGTCTTCACGATCTGCGCGAAGGCCTCCTCGATCTCCGCGATCTCCCCGGCCACCCGGATCGCCGACGGCCTGAGCCCCCCGCTGGTCTTGACCACCCGCCACATCGGCCCGACCGCCCCGAGCCCGAAACCCACCCCCGAGAAGATCCGCTCCTCGTCGCTCAGCTCCCGCCCGCCAGGCAGGCAGAACGCCTTCCCCGTCACCGCCTCGCACAGGTCGAGCGCCGGCCCCACCACCGGCACGAACCCCACCCCGATGCGCGTCGTCGCGTGCACCAGCGTCTGCATCACCTCCGCGTACGCCTCGACGCCTTCGCCGACCGTCGACATCGCCCCCGCGAACGCGCTGATCGTCTGGTAGAGCTGCGTCTGCTCCAGGTCGAGCCCGTCCCCCCTCCACAGGTTGAGGCTGTCCTTCATCTGGTCGGCGAGCGCATCGAACCGCGGCTTGAGCACCGTATCCACCTGGGCCCGCAAGTCCGCCGGCACCGGCGAGTCCTCGAACCAGTCCGACCCATCCATGAACTGCCGCACGAACGCGGTGATCCGGTTCTGCGCGTTCAGGAACGCGTTCGTCTCCGCCAGCGACACCCCCCTCCGGTCGCGCAGCGCGATCTCCAGCGCCGCGCTGTTCGCCCGCCACGCCCGCACGTTCGCCACGAAGTCTGCCCGAAGGACCACCACCCCGCCGCTCACGTCCGCTTCCAGCGCCGCGAGCACCGCGTCCGCGTATGCCGCATAGGGATCCCCCCCCCTCGTCGAACGCCCCGTCCACCTCCGCGATGTCCGGCACCTCGACCCACGGCACCTCGCTCTCCCCGAGCGCGTACGCCGCCGGGTCGTCCGGATCCCACCCCTCGGCGCGCGCGTCCTGCGTCGCCAGATCCGCCACCTCGTCCGCCTGCGCGCCGAACTCGTCGATCAACCGCGCGAGCTCGTCCTCGAGATCGCTGACGCTCTTCTTCAGATCGTCGACGAGCTGCTCCATCGCCGCCCGCGTCTCCGCGCCGACCGCGTCCTTGTACCGGTCCAGGATCGCGTCGAGGTCGGTCCGCGAGATCTCGTCCAGCGGCCCGCCGACCAGGTCCTTCAGCTCGGTGTCGAGCTGCTGGAGCAGGTCCATCTTCTCCGCCAGGCGCTCCACCCGCGGCGCGTTCCCCACGAGCGCCTTGCGCTCCTTGGCGAGCTCGGCCAGCAGGATCTCGATGTCGCGCGCCAGCGCCGGGTTGATCTGCGCGAGGCTCAGGTTGAGGGTCGTGTCGCCGGAGAACGCCACCCCGCGGCGCCGGATATCGAAGAGCGGCTTGTTCAACCCGAGCGGCACCGACACGAGGTTCACCACCTCGCGCGCGTCGACGCAGGTGTTGTCGCCCCCCTCCCTGCTGACGTGGAAGTGGAAGTCGTTCATGCCCATCCCGAGCAGCACCGAATCGAACGCCGCCTCCATCCGGTTGCTCTCCGAGCCGTCGTCATGGAACGCGAACTCGCCCGGGACTTCGTAGGTGGGAAGCGGCGTCTGGTTCACGCGGAAGTACGCCGCGCCAGGGACGGCGAGCTCGGGGGTGAGGCACCCCGGGTTGAACTGGGTGGAGACCCAGTCGAGGGTGTACGGCGTGCCGGCCCACGCGAACGAGGGCGCCACCAACGCCACCGCGGTGATCAGCGCGACGAGCTTCTGCAGCGCCGCGGCGCTCCCGCCAGGCCGCGCAACGTCCTTGGAGCCTCTCATGTCCCCTCCGCGCCGCGCACCGCCGCGTCGTACACGATCGCGGCGCCCTTCACGTCGCCCGCCTCGAGCCTCGCCTCGACGGCGTCGAGCGCCGCCGCGGCCATCCCCTTCTCCCGCAGCGTCGCGAGGCCCGCCGCGATCTTCTGCGGCAGCCCCGTCCTGAGCTCGGCCTCCGCGGCGTCGAACCGCCCTCGAAGCTCTGCGCACCCGGCCTCGCGCCACGACGACGCCGCCGCGTCGCAGAGCGGCCGCAGCTGCACCAGCGCCGAGAGCTCCCCGCACCGCTCGGCCAAGAGCGGCAGCCCGAGCTTCTCGCTCACCGGCGGCGCCGCCGACAGCGCCGCGACCTGCGCGCGCGCACGCTGCGCGAAGGCGTCCGATGCCTTGCGGGTCCGCGCCCCTGCGACGGCCTCGCGCGCCCCCTCGTCCATCTGCAGCACGCGGAGCGCTTGCCGGCGCAGCGCGATGCCGCCGAGCAGCGCCGCCGCGGTCGCGTCGCTCCGGGCGACACGCCCCTGCACGTAACCCAGCATCGCGTTCAGCGAGCGCAGCGCCCCCGACGTCGTGTCCGGCAGCACCGCGCCGTGCGTGGCGAGGAGCTCCCTGTGCGGCGCCATCGCCTCGTCGAAAGAGGCCGCGAAGACCTGGAGCGCCGCCGACGACCTCAGGATCTCCGCGGTGAGCTCGCCGGGCGCGCGGCTCGCCTCGCGCGCCGCCGCGAGCACCGCCTGCTCCACGCCGTCGAGGCCGTCGATGTCCGAACGCGACGCCTGCTCCGAGAGCGCCGCGTACGCCGCCGTCTCCGCCGCCTCGGTCGCGCGGTACCCGGCGAACCGCGCCGCGACGCCCGCGTACTTCGATTGCAGCGGGGCGGCGTCGCTCCGGGCCTGGTCGAAGATCGCCTGCACGGCCGCCATCGCCTGCCTGTCGGCCGCGAGCGCGGCGACGAGCGGCTCCCTCTCGGCGCTGGCCTTGTCGATCATCGCCGCCTTGAAGTTGCCGGCCGCGTCGACCGGCGCCTGCGCGAGCAGCGCTCTCTGGCGGTCCGTCGCCTCGTCGAGCAGCGACGCGAGCTTGCCCGCGAGCGTCGCCCGCAGCGACTCGGCGTTCCTCGCGTCGTCCCGCACGTGCTCGATCATCTCGTCCACATGACCGAACCAGACGTCGAGCGAGTAACTGCTCGCGACGATCTCATCCAGCGCCTTGTTGCTCGGCCACGTGGCCCACATCTCGATCGGCAGCGCGCCGTCCTTCTCGGCCTGGCTCCACGCGGCGCCGGGGCCCAGGTTCTCGCCCACGCAATGCTGCTCGCCGCCCTCCGCCACCGCGCAGAAGCTCCCAAACGTGTGATCCTCCCGCTCCCACAAGCACCCTGACCCCACCGCGCCGAGCGCCACCAGGGCAGCTACGGCCGCCACGAGGATTGCCTTCGGTCGCCTCGTGTTCCTTCTCATCTCCATTCCCTCCACCCTGCAACTTTTCTCAATGGCGCACGCTCGCCCGCAGGCCCACCGGATGCAAGCGTCCATACGGGGGCAGTAGGACATTGCTCAGCCCAGCAAGAACGCTCCGGGACCTCATCGCTACGTCCTTGGTAGAGAGGCACCGGTGCGCTTGACCGGACGGAGCACGGGAACGCGCACGCGCACGCGCACGAAGAGGAGCACGGGAGACGGGGACGAGAGGCGGATCCGATGCCAGCCCCCGAACACGAGCATCGCCATGGTCGGCGCAGCAAAAAACCGACGGCAGCGAGAGCACCAAAGCCCTTTTCAACTGCCCCGATTCCCATTGTATCTTCTCGATTCATTGCCGCCGCCCGGCTTTGCCGGCCGGCAGGGAGGGAATCGACATGGACTATTCGAATGAGGTCCTCGAGGCCACGCCCGAGCGCGTCACCAAGTTCCTGGTGGGGATAGGCGCCGTCGCCGCGATTCGCACGTTGATGGCCGAGGCGGGGATGACCGATGACGACATCGTGGAGGGACGCACGCTCCTCCTCGACGTCCTCGCCGCGCCCCGGAAGGGCGGCGCGGCGCCCGATACCGCGGATGCCAGGGCGCAGCGCGCCGCGACCACGGAGCTCGACCAGTGGGACGAGCCCAACTTCGCTCGTTATGGCGCCGCGCTCCGCCGGCGATTCCCCGACGTGCACGCCTACGTCTTCAAGGACCTCTCGGCCTCCACGGGCACCGCCGCGGTCCAGGGGATCGCCACCTTCCTCGCGCGGCTCGACGCCCTCGAGAGCGGCGCCGACCCGGGTCGCGCCGGAACCAAGCAGAGCGACAAGAAGGCGGTCGCCTTCCTCGGCCCCCGCGGCCTCGACAAGGCAGAACGCAAGCGCCTCCAGGGGCTCGTCGACGTCGCGCTCGGCCCGACGTCACCTCTGCCCGAGCAGACCGAGCGCCCGGAGACCGCGCGCCGGCGCGAGGCGCTCGTGAAACTGCGCGGCTGGTTCGACGAGTGGTCGACCACGGCGCGCGCGGTCATCAAGAAGCGGGGTTACCTCATCCGCCTCGGCCTCGCGAACCGCAAGGCGCCCCAGCGCAAGACCCCCGCCGAGCCCGCCGACGCGCTCGACGACGCCGACGCGACCGAGCTGGAGTAACCTGGCACATTAACGAGGGCTTCCGGCGCGCGTCCGGGACCTTCCGACGCGCTCCGGAAGCTTCCGTCGCCGAAATGAAGCCCTTCGGCGCGCTCCGGAGCACGACGTTTCGCGTACTTAGGAGCGCCGGCCCTGCTCCCGACGCCATCCGGCGTCCGCCGGAGGTCGAATTTCCGGCGAATTTCGCGTCCCGCCCGGCGGCGGAAGCTTCCAGCGCGCGGCGGAAGCCTTCGTTCCCGTGACGGAAGCCTTCGTTCCCGTGACGGAAGCCTTCGTTCCCGTGACGGAAGCCTTCGTTCCCGCGACGGAAGCCTTCGTTCCCGCGACGGAAGCCTTCGTTCCCGCGACGGACGCCGATGGGTCGAGATTCCTTGGCGTCCTTGGAGCCTCGGCGGTTCCCGAAGCGCCGCGCTCCCCACGGAGGCGCATCCCACGGACGCCGCGCGCAGCCGCGGGCGCGCGAACCGGCTACCGGTTCAGCTTGTCCTTCTTGGCGTTCTCTTCGGCCTCTTTCTGGCGCTCGGCCTCGCGCTGGACGATGCGCTCCTTGACCGTGGCGTAGTCCTTCTCGTCCTTCACCCGCCGATCGATCTGCTTCTGCCGCTCGGTCGCCGTCGCCGGGTAACCGCCCGCCTTGGGATTGCTGGTCAGGTACGCGGCGTAGGCGCCCCACGCCTCCCGCGCCGCCTGCCAGTTCTTCTGGCGCTCGCGAAGATCCGCGAGGCAGAAGAGCACCTTGGCCTGAAGCTCCTCCGAGCCCTTCTTGCCGAGCGCCGTCGTCCAGGCCGTCTCGGCCTCCGCCGCATTGCCCGACTCGAGCATCGCCTCGCCGAGCCGGTAGAAGCCGAGCATCTTCGAGGGATCCTGCTTGATCGCCTCCTGGAACGCCGCGATCGCGCCGGGGATGTCGCGCGCCACGAACGACGCGTTGCCCTTCAGGATCTGCTCCGTGTAGGGGCTGATGCCGGTGTGCCCGCTTGGATCCTTGCGCGGCGGAGCGGCAGCGGCCGGCGCAGCCTCCGGCGCCGCAGGCGGCGTCTGCTGGGCGGCCGCGGGGGAAGCAGAGACGACGACAGCGAGAGCAAGCGGCGCGATGACGGCGAGCGAGCGGTCCTGCATGCCCGCCAAGGTACCGCAGCCGCGGCCCGAAGGGGAAACCTTGCTGCACCGACGCGCGACGGTCCCCGCGGCCCGGAGGATGGCGCGCGGCGGCGCCCGACCCAGCACGCCGCGGACCTCGAACCGGCAATGCGTGGCCCGAGGGCCCGGCAGGCTACCTCCGCGGAGCCCTGAACGGGTCCGGCGGCTGCCCAGCATCCGGGCGCCCCGCGTCGACCGGCGGCCACCCGCCGTCCGGCACCCCCGCGTCCGTCGGCGGCCACCCGCCGTCCGGGCGCCCCGCGTCCACCGGCGGCCACCCGCCATCCGGCGGCCCCGCATCCATCGGCGGCCACCCGCCGTCCGGGCGCCCCGCGTCCACCGGCGGCCACCCGCCATCCGGTCGGCCCGCGTCCGCCAGCGGCCTCCCGCCGTCCGCCGGCAGGCCGCCGTCGACCGCCGCCGGGCTCTGCGCGCTCAGCGATACAAGCCGGCCGTCCGGCTCCGGCGGCCAGAGGAAGCGCTCCTCCGCGCCCGTCTTCCGGTCGACGAGCTTGGCCCAGCTCGCGCGCGGGTTGTCCGCCATCTGCACGCGAAGCCGCGTCGTCACCCCCTCGTCGAACGCCGGCCGGCGATAGAGGATGTTCGTCGATCGCTCGGGCGCGTCGCCCGTGAGCGGCACGTCGAACCGGACCCGATCGAGCAGCTCCTGGCCGACGTACAGCTCGAGCGCGAACCGGCCCATCACGCGCGCCGTCGCCGCCGGCCGATCGAGCGTCACCGAGCGGACACGCGCGACCGACCCCCTGCCCTTCGCGTACTGCACCTCGAAGACCCACTGCTTCGCGCTGGGCCGCACGGCAGGGTCGGGCGCATACCCGGCGCGGGGCGGCGGAGCCTCGGGCTCCGCCAGGGCGATCACGCCGGCCGCAGCCAACGCGAGGCCGGCGAGGGTCGCCAGGGCGGCACGGGCGAGAGGGCGAGGCGAGGTCATCGGGCACCGGAGGGAGCCCCCGGCGGCGAAGCCGCCTCGGGCGTCCCAGTCAGCACCTCTTCCCACGCGGAGCCGTCGCCGTCGAGCGCCCCCCAGAGATCCCGCAGCTCGTCCGGGACCGGCGCGAGCGCCGCGCGCTCCTCGCCGGCCTCGTCCGGCACCGCGACGCGCAAGGCGTGCAGCGCGACGCGCGAGAGCGGGAGCACACGGCCCCGCGCCGTGGTCAAAGACCGCGCGCCGCCATGGTCGCGGTCGCCGAGGAGCGGCGCCCCCGCATGCGCCGCATGCACCCGGAGCTGGTGCGTGCGGCCCGTCACCGGATCGAGGCGGAGCAGCGTGGCCGCCGCCGCGCCGCCGCCGGCCGAGGCGACCGCGCGGTACCGCGTCGCCGCCTCCTTCGCGCCGGCCCCGCCCACCGCCGGCAGGCTGCGCCCGCGCGAGCGCGCCGCGCCGATGGGCGCGTCCCACGTGCCCGCCCCCTCGATCCGACCGCCGGCGATGCCGACGTACACCCGCGCGATGCGCCCCGCCTCGCGCATCGCCGCGAGGTGGCGCTGGCCCCGCGGGCCCGTCGCGCACAGCACCACGCCGCTCACGCCGACGTCGAGCCGCGAGGCCGCGTGCGGCGGCGCGCGCAGGCCGAGCAGCTCCGCGACCTCGGTGATCAGCGATCGCGTGCCCCGGCGCTCCGGCTCCGTCGGCAACGCGGCCGGCTTCGACGCGACGAGGATCTCCCCCCAGCGCGCCAGCACCTCGACCGGCGGCGCCCCCGGCGCGTCGCGCCGCGCCGGCCACACGGCGAGCTCGTCGCCAGGGGCCACCGCGTCGTCCGGCCGCGCCCGCCGCGCGTTCAGGAAGGCGCGCCCCTCCGCCGCCGCGCCCGCGAAGCCCCGCGACGCGCCGCCCAGGCGCTCGAGGACGTCCGCCACCGTGGGGCCGTCGGACGGGCCGACCCGGAAGCGCGCGGCCGTCATATGGGCGTCATTCGAGCGGCGCAGCGAGCGGCGCCGCGCCGTCGCCCTGCGCGCCGCCGGCAGCGCCGTTCGGCGACGGCGGCGCGGCGCGCTCGTCGCGTTCGTTCAGCCGCTCGACCACGCCGCGATCGCCGTCGACCCGCAGCCGGTCGCCCGTCTTGATGGCCAGCGTCACGCCGGGCACGTTCACCACCGCGGGGATGCCGTACTCGCGCGCGACGATCGAGGCGTGCGACATGGGGCCGCCGAGCTCGGTCACGACCGCGGCCGCCACGAGGAACAGCGGCGAGAGGCCGATGTCGGTCGTGCGCGCGACGAGCACCTCGCCCGGCGCCACCGCGTCGAGCGAGGGCGCGCCCGGCTCAAGCACGCGCGCCCGCCCCTCGACCACGCCAGGGCTCGCCGGCAACCCGAGCAGGCGGACCCCCGACGCGGGCGGCAGCACGACCGGCGGCGGCCGGCCGATGAACGTGGCCGGAGGATCGGGGCGCGCGGCGTCGCGCAGGTGCTCGGCGCGGCGCAGCCGCACGACGTGACCCACGTCGGCGCGGCCGCTGGAGAGCGCCGTCACGAGCTCCTCGTAGGTGCAGAAGAACACGCTCCCGGGGAGCAGCGAGGGCTCGATGCGGAGCAGGCGCCGGTCGATGTCGAGCGCGACCTTCCGCAGCATGCCGAGGACGCGGGTCACCCACGTGCGCATGCGCTCCCGCAGGCGCACGTAGCGCTGCGCGCGGCCGACCAGCGTGCGCAGGAGCGCGAGCTCCACCCGCGAGACGCGCGTCTCGAGCATCGCCATCTCCCGGTCGGCGAGCGCCCGCGCGCGCGCCAGGGCGCGCTCCGGATCGCCGGGCGCCCCGCGCAGCGACGCGGTGAGCATCGCGATGACCGGCGCCGGGTCCTCCCGCCAGCGCGGGGTCGCGAGCTCCGCCTCGCGCACGGCGCGGTCGCCGTACGCCTCGAGGAACCGCGCCAGGGCGTCGCGCGCCGGCCCCTCGGGCAGATCGCGCGGCCCCCTCACCTCGCCGGCGAGGAGCCGCTCGCGCGACGCGCGATCGAGCATGACGAGCTCGGCCACCCGGGCGAGCTCGATGCCCGGCCCCGCGCTGTCGAGCTCGCGCACGCCGCCCGCGAGCACCTGCGCCAGGTGCTCGACGTTGGTCTCCGCGCGCCCGGCCGGGCCGTCGAGGGGCGCCTCGCCCGAGGCCGAGCGCGCCGAGGCGCGGCGGCCCGCGACCCGCTCGAGCGCCTTGCACAGCGCGAGGTGGCTCGCGAGCGACGCCGACGCGCAGTGCAGCATCAGCGTGCCGGTCCGCTCGAGCAGCAGGAAGACGCTCCGCAGCGTGGTGCCGATGGCGTCGTCCGGCAGGAGCGTCATGTCGAGCTCGGAGAGCGCGCGCTGGGCCCAGAGCGCCTCGCCCTCGTAGGCCGCGACCTCGCGCTCGAGCCGCGCCTGCCGGAGGAGGAGCCGCGGCCCGGTGAGCGGCAGCCGCGCGTAGAAGCGGCGCCGAGAGACGCCCGCGCTCTGCTCGGCGAGCCGCGCGATGAGCTGGTCGCTCGCCCCGCCGCTCATGCCGAGCAGCGCCCGCGGCGAGAGCCCCGGGACCTGCGCCGCGATCTGCATGAAGGCGGTCAGGTTGAGGTAGAAGCGCCCGTGCACGTTGGCGACGAGGCGCGCGCCGCGCGGCACGCGGCAGCCGAGCGCGGCGAACGCCTCGCGGAAGCCGCGGTCGGAGAACGCGCGCGCCACCGACCAGGTGAGCGGCGTCGCCGCGCCGGGGAGCGCCTCGCCCACGTTCGCGCGCGACCAGATCGTGTCGGCGCCGCCCCCCTCGGGGAAGCCGCCGCCGCTCACCGGACGCACCTGGAGCAGCCACACCCGCGGCTCCGCCGGCGCGCCCTCCGACGCCGCCGGCGCGCCCTCCGACGCGCCGTCCTCCGCGAGGCGGCCGGGGTCCTCCCCCTCGACCGCGAACTCGACATCGAACGGGCCCTTGCCGCCCTGCTCGAGCCGCTCGGCGAGCTCGGCGAGCTGCTGCAGCGCGGCCTCGCCGAGCGCCGGCCGATCGGCGCGCGCCGCGGGCACCGCGACCTCCTCGAGCCCCGCCGCGCCCACGACGAGCGCGCGCCGCTTCTGCGCCACCGCCGACGCGACGACCTTGCCGCCGCCCCGCGCGATCCGGAGGGTGTCGGCCGCAACGGCGCCGTCGACGACCGGCGCGCCGAGCCCGAGCGTGGCGTTCACGAGCCGCTCGCCGGCGCGCCAGTGCTCGCCCTCGAGCCCGGGCGGGGGCGCGGTGAAGAGCACGCCCGCGGCCTCGGCGCGCACCATCACCTGCAGCACGACCCCCATCGCGACGTCGCGGACGCCGGCGTGCGCGAGGTACGCGAGCGCGCGCGGCAGGAAGGCGCTCGCCCAGACCTGCCGGATCGCGGCGTCGAGCTCGGCGTCGCCGCGCACGCCGAGCACGGACGTCGCGAGCCCCGCCATCGACGTCTCGTCGCTGTCCTCGCAGGTGGCGCTGGACCGCACCGCGAGCCCCCACGGCGCCTCCGGCGCGACGGCCTGCCAGAGCGCCCGCAGCGCGGTCGAGAGCGTCTCGGGCAGCGGCTCGCTCAGGATGCGGTCGCGCGCCCGCGCCGCCCGGTCGACGCCGACCTTCGTGCCCGAGAGCCGGATCAGCGTGGCGAGGTCGTGCCCGCGCGGCAGCTGCCGGTCGACGAGCTCGGTGAAGCACCGCGCGTCGAGCACCCAGCCGCGCGGCACCGGGAAGCCGTCGCGCAGCAGGCGGCCGAGCGAGGCGGCCTTGCCGCCGACGCGCTTCGCGCTGGTGCCGCGGCGCTGGCCGGCGCTCTCGAGCGGCTTCAGCCACTCGCGCACGGAGGGCGGGTCGGTCGCGCTCTCGGCGCGGGCGATGCGTGTCGGGTCGGCCACGTCGTTGCCGAGGAAGTAACACGGTTCGGCGGCCTGGTCAGGGGCTTGTGACGCCCGGGCCGCCTCGATCAAGGCGCGCGCAACCCGCGCTGGACGCGCTCGTGCCAGAGCACCATTTCCACGCCTCCGGGCCCGCGGTTCCAGGCATAGTCGTGCGGTCCGGGCACAATGAGCAGCTCGTGGGCGACGCCGTCCTGCCGCAGCCGATCGCTGATCGCCTGGATGGCGGGCAGGAAGGGGTCGGCCTCGCTCGACACGAGCCGCAGCGCGAGCGCGCGGCGCTCCATGGCCCGGCGCGCGAGGGCGGAGAACATCTCCGCCTCGCCCGCCCGCACCGCCGGCTGGAGGGCGCCGACCGCGCCGAAGACCTCGGGGTGCGACAGGCCGACGAGCAGCGCGAGGCGGCCGCCGAGGCTCACGCCGTCGATCCCGGTCGCCTCGCGCGCCGTGAGGCAGCCGCTCTCGGCGCGCGCCCGCGGCAGGAGCCGCTCGACGACGAAGCGCCCGAAGGCCGCGGCCCCCTCGACGGAGCGGTCGCGGAGGTCGGGCGTGAACGGCGTGGCGATGCACAGCCCGCGGTAGGGGTGCTCGCCGAGCGAGGCGTTGAGCTGCGCGAGCCGCTCGCGCGTGACCATCTGCCCGAGGTCGTCCGGCGTGAGCGGCGGCGCGAGGATCTGCTGGAGGGTCGCGTCGAGGTCGTAGTCGTCGCGCCACCCGCGCGCGCCGGCCTCGGGGCCGCGCACCGCCTCCCCGCGCCCGTGCAGCGCGACGAGCAGCGGCAGCGGCGCCGCGGCCTCGGGCGCGAGGAGCAGCGCGCGCTGCGGGCCTTCGCCCCCGTCGGCCGGCTCGAAGGCGAGCTCCTTCCAGCGGGCGGGGGCCGCCTCTGCCGCCGCGGGCCCCGGCGGAGGCGGCGAGCTCTTGCGACGGCACGACGACGCGGCGAGCGCGGCGAGGCCGAGCAGGGCGCGCCGGCGCGAGAGCGGGGGGATCGTCGTCGTGGCCATGCGCGGCGAGGGTAGCAGCGGGGCCATGCGGCCACCGCCGGCGGTCGCCGCACCGTGCTCGTCGTGGTTCCGGCTCATGCGCTAGGCACTCGCCGGCGCCCCCATGTACGCTCGTCGGCGCGGTGGGCTCCCCGGGAGGGGCGCGCACCGGCGTGGCGCGCCGATCCCGACGAGGCCCGACCGGCTCCGTCGGTCACGAGCGCAAGACCGTCGAGGAAAGGGACCGCTCATGAGCCGTGAGACGAAGGGGGACGTCGGGCCGCGCTCCGGCGACACACCGCACAGCGTGGAGGGCGTGATCGCCGAGGACGTGAAGACGCTCCACAGCATGGGCTATGCGCAGGAGCTCCTGCGCCGGATGGGGGGTTTCTCCAACTTCGCGATCTCGTTCTCGATCATCTGCATCATCGCGGGCGGCATCACCTCGTTCCAGATGGGGCTTTGCAGCGTCGGCGGGGCCGGCATCGGCATCGGCTGGCCGGTCTGCAGCGCGCTCTCGCTCTGCACCGCGCTCACGATGGGCCAGGTCGCGTCCGCGTTCCCGACCGCGGGAGGGCTGTACCACTGGGCCTCGATCCTCGGCGGCCGGGGCTTCGGCTGGGCCACCGCGTGGTTCAACCTGATCGGCCTCGTCACCGTCCTCGCGGCGATCAACGTCGGCGCCTACCTGTTCATCATGAGCTCGCTCGGCCCGCTGTTCGGCGTCGACATCGCGACGATGTCCCCGGATCAGGCCCTCTTGACGCAGATCGTCGGGGTCACGCTCATCACGGGGACACAGGCGCTCTTCAACCACCTGGGGATCCGCGTCACCACCCTGCTCACCGACTTCAGCGGATACCTCATCCTCGTCGTCTCGGTGATCCTCACGATCGCGATGCTCTTCTATGCGCCCCAGGTCGACCTCGGGCGGCTCGTCACGTTCACGAACTACAGCGGGGCGAAGGGGGGCGACGTGTGGCCGGAGACGAACAGCATGACGATGCTGTTTCTCCTGAGCTTCCTCCTGCCCGCGTACACGATCACCGGATACGACGCGTCGGCGCACACCTCGGAGGAGACGATCGGCGCGGCGCAGACCGTCCCGCGGGGCATCGTCCGGGCGGTGCTCGTCTCCGGCGTCTTCGGCTGGCTCATGCTGAGCGCGATCGTGCTCGCGATCCCCGACATGGACCAGGCCGCGTCGAAGGGCGGCGGGGTCTTCTTCTGGATCATGGAGAGCGTCATCCCGGAGAAGCTCCGGGTCGCGCTCTACGCCGGCATCTCGATCGCCCAGTACCTCTGCGGGCTGGCCACGGTGACGTCCGCCTCGCGCATGACCTTCGCGTTCGCCCGCGACGGGGGGCTGCCGCTCTCGGAGCAGCTCCGCAAGGTGAGCCCGAAGTTCCGCACGCCGGCGACCGCGATCTGGGTCGTCAGCGCGCTGACGATCGCCTTCACCGTGTACACGCCGGTCTACTCGACGATCACGGCCGTGTGCGTGATCTTCCTCTACATCTCCTATGTCATGCCCACGATGGCGGGCGTGCGCGCCTACGGCCGCACGTGGGTGACGATGGGGCCGTGGGACCTCGGCTCGCTGTACCGGCCGCTCGCGATCATCAGCGTCCTCGCGTGCCTGATGCTGATCGTGGTGAGCGTCCAGCCCCCGAACGACAAGGCCCTTGTCATCATGCTCATCGTGTTCGCGCTGACGGCGATCGTCTGGTTCGCGCTGGAGCGCCGCCGCTTCCAGGGCCCGCCGCAAGGGGTGATGATCCAGCAGCGAGCGCAGGAGATCGCGGAGGCGGAGCGCGCCGTCGGCCAGGCCGCCGCGGGCGGCGGACGGTAGCGACCCGGAGCCGCGCAATCGAGGGCGCGGCGGTCAGCCGCGCAGTCGGGGGCGCGGCGGTCAGCCGCGCGCCATCCACGAGCCGTGAAAGCCGTACGGGATCCGGTGCGGGCAGCGCAGCACCGCGACCGGCCCGCGCTCGATGTCGAGCGCGTCGAGGACGAGCAGATCGCTCTGGTCCGTCTCGGCGCGGTACACCACGGCGAGCAGCCACCCCTCCCCCTCCGGCGCTCCCTCGCCGCGGGGCACGAACACCGGCTCGGACGTGAAGCTCGACCGCCCGAGCTCGTGATAGCGCGTACGCCGCTCGAGGTGGTCGACGAGGGCGATCGCGTTGTGGTGCCCCCGGCCGTCGCTGTCGCCGCGCCTGCACACCATCCAGCCGTAGCGGTACGGCCGCGCCGTGAACCGCGGATCGACGATCGGAAACTCCGCCGGCGCCTCGTCCAGCAGGATCTCGCTGACGGTGCCCTTGTCGGGATCGATCCGGAGGCGGGTGAGCCGCCCTTCCGGGTTCTCGGTGAGCGGCGGGTTCGGGTTCTCCCCGCCGAGATCGAAGAGCGGGAGGCGCGCGTACCGCACCAGGTCGAGCACGATGGATCCGCCGTCGTCGAAGGCGTTCATCGTGTGGAAGACGAAGCAGGCGGGGAGATCGACAGTGCGCGCGGGCGCGCCCGGCTCGTCCCGCGGGATCACGATGATGCGCGCGCCCTCCGAGGGCTCCCACCGGATGGGGTTCGAGGATTTGAAGTTCTCGTACCGCATGGTCGCGGGCAGGTGATAGAGGATCGCCCGCGTCGCCGTGACGCCGAAATCGTGCATCATCGCCGGGAACGGCACGTCGATATCGCGCGAGAAGCGGAGCGAGCCGTCCGCGGAGAAGGCGTGATAGGTCAGGTGCGGCGGCCGCGGCGAGGCGCCGAAGGTGTAGATGTCGCCCGTCTCCGGATCGACCTTGGGGTGCGCGACCATGCGGCGCGCCTCCAGCACGCCGCCGAACGTGAAGCGCCCGCGCGTGGCGAGCGTCTCGGGGTCGATCTCGTGCGCGGCCGAGTTCTCGACGAGCGTCAGCAGCCTGCCGGCGAGCCTGAGCACGTTCGTGTTGCTCCGGTCTTGGGCCCGCATGATCCGCCGCACCTGATCCTCGCGCGGCGGCAGCCCGAGCAGCCCGCGCACGCGGAGCTGGATGAGCTCGGAGGGCGTGAAGCCGAGCGCCTTCCAGCCCAAGGCCGAGGTGCGCCGGCCGAAGCCGCGGAGGCCGCCGAAGAGCGCCCGGCCCGCCTGCTCCTCCCAGCGGAGCTTGTCCGTGCGGACCCAGCGGCGGCGGTGCGCCACGCGCCCGCCGTCAAAACGGAACGCGTCCACCATCCCGTCGCCCTCGAACCAGTGATAGAGGACGGGATCGAGCGGCTCGAACCGCGGCGCCGGTCCGATCCGGTAGAACGTGCCGGCGAGCGCCGCCGGCACCTCCCCCGCCGCGAGCTCGAGCGAGGCGCACTCCGTCTCGCTCCGGAAAGGGGCGTAATTCCCTTCGAGAAAGGGGTTCTGAAGGGTCTTTTCTGGCGCGCGCTGCGCGCGCCCCAGCGTGCTCAGGATTCGGGATAGGGCGATCACGCACGCACGATAGAGCATACCACGCGCCGGGGCGACACCGAAGGTCGGCCGCCGGAAGGGGCGAGTCAGCTGCCGGAGGGGCTGAAGAGGATAGGATAGGTCACGGTCACGATGCCGGCGTCCGGCGGCGGGAACGACAGCCCGTAGAACGAGCGCACCACGCAGGCGACCACGCCGGCGTCCGGCAGGTCGGAGCCGCCGTTCTGGACGCTGGAGACCGCGCCGTCACGGCCGATCGTGAAGCCGACCGACACGCGCCCGGTGAGGTTCGGGCTATTGCGCAGCCCGTTCTCGTAGCAGAGCCGGAATCGACCGAAGTTCTGCCGCACGATGCGCTGGATCACCTCGGGCGGGATCCGGCCCGACACCGAGGTCGACCCGACCTGCATCCGCGGCGCGCGCACCTTGTGGCCGGGTCCGTTGATGAAGCGCGACGCGCCGCCGCCCGGGCCGAAGCCCTGTCCGTCGCCGAGCCCGTTGCCGTGGCCGATGGTGCCGAGGGGCCCCATCCCGATGCCCGTGAAGCGCCCGCCGCCGCCCTCGCCGACGCCGGTCAGCCCGAGGCCCCCGGCGCCGCCCGACTCGTCGATCGTCTCGCCCCACAGGTTGCCGATCACGCTCTTCGCCCCGTTGCCGAGCGTGTCGACGCCGCCCCAGGGGGCCGAGAGCGCGTTCGGATCGCCGCCGAGGCCCGCCTGGAGCATGCCGATCATGCCGAAGCGGGCCGCGTCGTCGAGCGCCTGCGCCCGCGAGATCCGCACGTCGGCGTTGTCCTTCGGCCCCTCGATCTCGAAGCGCCCGTTCGTCTTCCGGCTCGTCGCGCTCCCGGCCTTGCCCGACTCGCCGATCGCGGCCGCGCCCGAGCCGCCCTCGGTGTCGTTCGGGCGGGTCGCCTCCGCGCCCTCGTTCGCCTCGGGCAGCTCCCGCTCCGCGGTCGCCGCGAGCGCCTGCGCCATGAGGTACGCCTGCTCCGCGCTCACGCCGCCCTCGTCGGCCATCGCCAGCGGGGGCATGAACGCGGCCATGGCCCCGAGCAGGCCGACATGGACAAGCGTCGAGAGCGCGGTGAACGGCAGGCTCCGGCGGTCGAGGCTCACCTTGCCCGCGACGCGGCGGCCCGCGTTGCCCACGGCGACCTCGAAGCCGAAGTCGCCGAGGTCGAGCCGCGCGCGCGCGCCGAGCGGCAGCGCGATCCGCCGCGCCCCGCCGAGCGCGGCGTCCGGCGCGGCGCGGCCCGTCGCGATCGCCTGCGCGACCGTCATCTTGCAGCTCCCGATCTCGATCATCCCCGACGCGCCCGGCGGGATCACGGCGCTCACCTCGCCGTCGTCGCCGACGAGCACGAGCGGCGTCCTCGCCGCGCCCAGCCGCTCCGCCGGGAGGAAGAAATCGCACGCGCCCTCCGCGCCGTCCTGCTCGCCCACGTGGAAGGAGCGCGGCGGGGTCAGGTGCGCCACGTGGATCAGGTTGCTCCCCCAGCGGATCAGCACCTCGACAGACAGCGCCTCGGTCTCGCACTCCGCGGCGGGCACCTCGGGCGCGCTCTTGAGCAACGCGTACGTGTACGAGCCCTCCGGCGCGTCCGCGGCCACCTCGGGATCGCGGGCCGGCGACGCGCTGAAGGGCAGGTTGTCGAGAAACGGATTCGGGGATGCCATGCTCGGAGCCAACTTGAACGTATCCATCGGAAGCCAGGCCTTTCCCTGCTCGCTCGCGCGCTACCCGCGCAGCGAGCGGTCTGAATTGAGCGAGCCCGCGAGGGCCCGCGCTCTGGCGTTCCCCGGCGCACGCGCGGCGAGCTTCACCGCTCTCTGCGTGCGCCGCGGAGCACCGCGTCCACGCCCGGGATCGACAGCGACCCCGGCGCCAAGTTCCGGACCTGCGACGCGATTTTGAGCGGGAAGATGGCGCCCAGGGCGTTGAATGAACTCCAGATTGCCGGCCCGACCCCGCGCCGCTCGGCGGGGCGGCTCGCCCCCTGCCCTCGCGGCGCGCACCGCCTCGGAGGGGCGAGCGCCGACGTCCGAGCCGCGGTGTGTGTGCGGAGGCCACCTCGATGCGACGCGCGCTCGCGCGGTTGGCCAACAGACATGGAGTCGTCGCGAAACAGAGCCGTAAACTTCCGGTGCTCTCCGATGAACCGCGCCGCGCTCGCCGGCGCCGAGCCGCGTGAAGATGCGATCGAGCGCGCCGCCGATAGCGCACCAGACACGGCCGCGCCGCATCGCCGAACGAGCGGAGCTGCGCGGAGATCCCGAGGTGCGCAATCCAACGAGACGCGCAAAACACGGGCGTTGGGGTAGCCGCGCCCCCGCCGTCGTGCGTATGATGAACGGCATGGGTGCGACCAGGAGCAGCGGTCAAGACCCGCTCATCGGCGCCACGATCGCCGGTCGATATCGGATCGTATCGCTCATCGCGCGCGGGGGTATGGGCAAGGTGTACAGGGCAGAGCAATCGGCCCTGGGACGGATCTGCGCCCTCAAGCTCCTCGTGCCCGACGAGCGCCGCGAGCAAGATCCGGAGTTCTTCCGGCGCTTTTCACGCGAGGCCGCGACCGCGGCGCGGCTCACCCACCCGAACTCCGTCACCGTCTTCGATTACGGCAGGGACGATCCGCGCGGCATTTATTTCATCGCGATGGAGTACATCGCTGGCCGTACGCTGCACCGGGTGCTCCACGACGAGGGCGCGCTGCCCGAGGCGCGCGCGAGCCGGATCGCGCGGCAGATCTGCCGCGCGCTCATCGAGGCGCACGGCCTCGGCCTCGTGCACCGGGATCTCAAGCCGAGCAATGTGCTCCTCGTCGACCAGGGAGACGAGAACGACTTCGTCAAGGTGCTCGACTTCGGCCTGGTCAAGGACGTCTCGGGGCAGGACCTGGACGATCTGACCCAGAAGGGCCTGTTCATCGGCTCTCCCAAGTACACCGCGCCGGAGCAGGCGATGGGCCAGGAGCTCTCGCCGCGCGCGGACATCTACGCGCTCGGCGTCCTGCTCTACGAGATGCTCTCGGGCAAGGTGCCGTTCGACAAGAAGGTGCCCACGGCGACCCTCATGGCCCACGTCAGCGAGCCGCCGCCGCCGCTCGCCGGGAGCGCTCAAGGCGCGCTCGTGTCGCCGGCGATGGAAGCCATCGTGATGCGGTGTCTCGAGAAGGACCCGGACAGGCGCTTCCCGTCGATGAAGGAGTGTCTCACCGCGCTGAAGAGCGCGGCCGGCGAGCCGATCGATCTCACGCGGGCCTCGGCGCCCGACCGCCTGTCCGTGGCGCAGCTCGGCGGCGCGCTGCCCTCCGCGCCGTCGAACTCGGGCCCGCGCCTCTCGGCCCTCGCGCCGTCGCCGAACGAGCCGGGCGCGCCGCCCCGCGCCGGGGCGAGCGAGCCCTTCGCGCCGATCCGCCAGCCGCAGGGCGACTCGCTCTCTCCGGCCCAGGCGCCGCCGACCGTCAGCGGCTCCGTCGGCCCTGCTCGTCCTGCGCCGGTGTCCGTCTACATCGTGGCGCTCGTCGCGGCGCTCGTCGGCGGGGGGCTCGTGCTGGCGCTCACCGGGCACGTGCGCGGGCGCGCTCCGGACGCCCCGAGCGCCCCGGCCGCCGTCCAGCCCGCCCCGGTGCCGCTCGCGATGCCCGTCGAGGCCTCGGCGGGCGGAGAGCCCAGCGCGGCGGCCGAGTTCAGGATCGTGAGGATCGAGAGCGCCCCGCCCGGGGCCCGCGTGTCCGACCGGGGGACGGAGGTCTGCCTGGCGACCCCGTGCCGGCTCGTGCTGCAGGGCGCCGGGACCACGGCCGAGTACCGGCTCACGTTGACCAAGCCCGGCTACAAGTCGGCCGTGCTGGTCGTCCGCCCCGAGGACGAGACCGCCTCGGCGGAGCTCGAGGCGCTCGCCGCGGCGGCGCCGAGCCCGCAGCACGCGGCGAGCGCGCTCCCGGAGCCGGCGTACCCGGCAGAGCCGCCGAGCGCCGGGCCGCCGAGCGATGCACCGTCGTCGAGCGCCGGGCCCATCGCTGCCGGGCCGAGCGCCGCCCAGCCGGCCGCGCTCGCCCCGCCGGAGCCTCCGGCGGCCGGGGCCGCCGCGGCGCCGCCCGCGCCGGCGCCGGCCACCCCCGAGATCCTGCCGTTCCAGGAGGGGATGACGCGCCCCGTGCCGCTCGTCGCGCCCGCGGTCGTCTACACGCGGCAGGCGCGGCAGGCGCGGGTCGAGGGGACGGTCCTCGCGAAGTGCGTGGTGACGACGGCCGGCAGCCTCACCGGCTGCCGGATCGTCAAGGGCGTGCCCCACATGAACGAGGCGGTCCTCGAGGCGCTCGCGGCGAGCCGCTACAAGCCGGTCACCTACCAGGGCCGGCCGGTCAACGTCGACTACGTGTTCTCGATGAAGCTCGTGCTCCCCTGAGGCGCTGGCGCAGCCGGCCGCCGTGAGCAAGACCGTGGCCGAGAGGGAGACGACGACGTGAACGGTCATGGCCGGAAGGGGTCGGCTGGCGCCGGGCTTGTGCTCTGTCTCGCGGCGCTCCTCGGCTGCTCGCGGGAGGAGACCTCCGCGCCGGCCGCGGGGAGCGGCGTCGCGCGGCCGGCGGCGCTGCGGGCCGAGGTCGAGCTCGCGCCGGACGGCGGCGAGGTGCCGGCGCTGGTGCAAGCGGCGCGGGAGCGCGCCCGGCGGGAGGGGCGCGAGCTCGTCGTCTACGTGGGCGCGCCGTGGTGCGAGCCGTGCACGAGGTTCCACGACGCCGTGAAGGCGGGCCAGCTCGACGCGGCCTTCCCGGCGCTGCGCCTGCTCGAGTTCGACCTCGACCGCGACCGGGATCGGCTCGCCGAGGCCGGGTACGCGTCCGAGATGATCCCGCTGTTCGTCGTGCCCGGCGAGGACGGCCGGGGGACGCCCCTCCGCATCGAGGGGTCGGTGAAGGGCGAGCGCGCGGTGGACGAGATCGTGCCCCGGCTCGCGGCGATCCTGGCCAGGGCGCGGGCGCCCTCGCGGTGATCCTCGACGGCGCGCGCCGGCCGCGCCGTCGCTCGCGATGCCCGCGGCGCCGCGCGCGCCGCCTCGTCGCGGTGGACGTTCGGCGGCCGCGGCGCCATGAAAGCCCCTCATGAGGACCGCCGACCTCCTGCTCGCCGCCGCAACCGTGTCGCTCGCCGCGGGCTGCCGCGGCGGCGCCGGCAGCGAGCCTGCTCAGCCCATCCCGCACGTGACGCCGATCGACACGCGCCCCGAAGGGCCGGCCGTGGACGACGAGCCGCCCACGCCGCGGCCTCCGAAGGCGGCGGATCCCACGAGCACCGACACGTTCGAGGGCACCGCGGGCGCCACCGACAAGCCGCGCGCCGGCGCGAAGGTCGCGATCCTCCGCGACGTGCGCGCGGCCCGGCACGAGCACTACGACCGCGTCGTGTTCGAGTTCGAGGGGGACGCGGTGCCGGGCTACCACGTCGACTACATCGACAAGCCGGTGCGGCAGTGCGGCTCGGGCGAGGCGACCGAGATCGCCGGCGACGGATGGCTCGCCGTGCGCATGACCCCCGCCGCGGCGCACACGGACGAGGGGAAGGCCACGATCCCGTTCCGCGAGCGGAAGCTCGCGCTCGGCGTGGCGCTGGAGCTCGAGCGGACGTGCGACTTCGAGGCCGAGGTGACGTGGGTGCTCGGGGTCTCGTCGCCGAACAAGTACCGCGTCCTCGAGCTGACCAAGCCGGCGCGGCTCGTCGTCGACGTGAAGCACTGAGCGGGGCGGAGGCCGCGCCCGCGCGGAGGCCGCGCCCCGCAGGACCGGCAGCGGAGCCCCTCCCGCAGCTCAGCCGCCCAGCGCCGGCCCGGCTTCCTCGTGGCGCACCGGCGGAGACGCCTCCGCGGCCCGCGGCGGGGGCAGCCGGCGCGGCGGCACGACGACGTGCTTCGGCGGGGCGGCGGGTCCGCTCGACGGCCGCGGGATGTTGTAGACGCGCTTCGCCTGGATCGCCGTCGAGCGCAGGCCGTTGGCCCGCTTGATCGCCTCCACCGTGGTGCCGTACTGCCGGGCCAGCGAGCCCAGCGTCTGCCCCTTCTTCGCGGTGTGCCGCACGTACTGCGCCGTCGGCTTGATCGCCCCGCGCTTCACGAGCAGCGGGTACGCGCGCACGGCCGACTCCTGCGCGACCGGGCTGTAGAACCGGATGTGGATGTGGTTCGCGTGCCCCCGGGCATGGCGGATGAGCGGGCGCGGCTTCCTCGACCCGTACTGGAAGACCTCGTCGAGCCAGTCCTTGTCCTCGCCGATCTTCAGCGCGTGCTCCTTGAGCAGCCGCTGCACGCTGCTGTCGATGAGGATGAGCTCCACGTCGGTCTCGGTGATGAGCGCCCGGACGAACGCCCAGGTGCGCTCTCGATCGAGGTTCGCCGCCGTGGCCCGCTGGTACCAGCGGTGCCGCGCGTCGAGGAAATAGCTGATGTCGACGTCGCGCCCGGCCTGGTGGCTCTTGTGCGGAGAGAGCCGGCCGCCGTCCCGGGCGCTGATGTGCCCGATGTAGAGCTTCGGGCTGCCCGGGAACTGCCGGTGCACCTCCGCGATCGCCCGGTCGAGCGCGTCGATCGTCTCGCGCGTCCCCCAGGCGTGGCCCGGGTCGACGAGCTCCCACCGGTCGCTCTCCGGCATCCGGACGCCGTTGAACAGCGCGCCGGCGTTGGTGGCGCCCACCGACATCGGCCCCAGCGCCGCCGGGTCCTTCGCGAGCAGCTCCTCGATCTGGGACTCGGTCATCGCCGCGAGCGGCGAGTGCGCGCGCGTGCCGGCGCCCGGATCCACCGGCAGATCCAGGCCGTCGTCGACCTCCGCGCCGTCCTCGTCCACCTCGTCTTCGTGCTCGTGCGCGTCCGCGTGCGCGGCCTCCTCCGCCGCTGCCCCGGGCGCAGGCGCGCCGCCGCTCGGCTCCGTGGAGACCGAGGCGGCCACGCGCAGCAGGCGGTCCTTGGACCGCGCCGCCTCCGGCGCGCTCCCGGCACAGCCCGCGAGAACGAGGGCGCAGAGGACGGAAAGCAAGGTGCTGCGGCCCATCGCGGGGCCACTATACCGGCACGAAGATGTCACGCCAACCGCGGGTCCGCGGCGCAAATCCCTTCGCGCGACGGGTGTTCAGCGCCGGGGCGCCCTGCGCGGCCCCGCTCGCGCCCGCGCGCGGCCGCGCTCCGGCTGGCAGCGCGGGCAGAAGGCGCTGGAGCGGCCGCCGATCGCGCGCGTCTCCAGCGCCGCGCCGCAGCGGGGGCACGGCTCGCCGGCGCGCGCGTAGACCAGGAACGGGTTCGGTGTCGCGCCGGACTCGGACAGGTAGGCGATCTCCCCAACGCCGATCGCCCGGAGCGTGTGCGCGATCGAGTCCAGGGCGCCCGCGGCGATCGCGGCCACCTCCTCGCGCGAGAGGGATCGGCCCGGCCGCGCCGGGTGCACGCCGGCCCGGAAGAGCGCCTCGGTCGCCTGGATGTTGCCGAGGCCGGCGATCACCGCCTGGTCCATGAGGATCGCCTTCACGGCGCGCGCGCTCGCCCGCGCGCGCCGCGCCAGGTCGTCCACGTCGATCCCGTCGCGCAGCGGATCCGGGCCGAGCGCGGCGATCTCGGGGATCTCCCGCGGCGAGACGCCGCGCAGGACCGCGAGGCGGCCGAGGAGCCGCGGGTCGTTGTAGTGGAGCACGCTCCCCGAGGCGAGCAGCAGCCGGGCGCGGCTGTGCGCCGGCGCGGGCTCGCCCGGCGAGCGGCGCACCCACTTGCCGGTCATCCCGAGGTGGCTGAGCAGCACCACGCCGGCGTCGAGCTCCAGCGCGAGGTACTTGCCGAAGCGCGTGATGCGCTCGAGCGCGCGGCCCGCGAGATCGCGCTCGAAAGCGTCGCGGCTCGATCCGCGGAACACGCGGGTGCGGTCGCCCTCGGCGGACGCGATCCGGTCGCCCGCCAGGAAGCGGCGCAGCGAGGCGGCGGCGTGCTCGACCTCGGGGAGCTCCGGCACCCGCGAGGAGTATCACGCGCCGCGGCGCACGAGGGCGTTGCCGCCGGCGGGCCGGCGGCTACATGCTGCCTTCGTGCAAGGGTCCCAGCGGAGCGGCCGCCCCGATCGGGTAGCCCGGGGGGCAGCCGCGCCGGCGCCGCCGCCGGACGGCGCGCCGCGCCCGCACGAGCGCGGCGAGCGCCCCGGCGGGGCCGGCGAGCGCCCGCCGGGCGGCGGGGGCCAGCAGCGGCTCTTCTCGGCCAGGGAGGCGGCGGGCAACGGGCCCGCGACGGTCGAGGGCGAGGTCGCCCGCGTCACCTACGAGAACGAGTCGAGCGGCTTCCGGGTGCTGCGGGTGGAGGTCAGCCCCGGCGCCGCCCCGGAGGTCTGGGTCGGGGTGTTCCCGCAGGTCGTCCCCGGCACGCGCGTGCGCGCGACCGGGCGCTACGAGCGCGATCCGAAGCACGGCGAGCAGCTCAAGGTCGAGACCCTGCTGCCGATCGCCCCCGCCACGCTCGACGGGCTCGAGCGCTACCTCGGGTCGGGCATGGTGCAGGGCATCGGGCCCGCGTACGCGAAGCGGATCGTGGAGGCGTTCGGCGCCGAGACGCTGGAGATCCTCGACCGGTCGCCGGAGCGGCTCGCCGAGGTCCCCGGGCTCGGCCAGCGCAGGGCGCAGGCCGTCGCGAAGGCGTGGGCGGCGCAGCGGGCGATCGGGGCCATCATGATCTTCCTCCAGGCGCACGGCGCCTCCCCGGCGCTGGCGAGCCGCATTTACAAGCGGTTCGGCCCCCACGCGATCGACATCGTCTCCCGCTCCCCGTACCGGCTCGCGCTCGACGTGTGGGGCATCGGCTTCAAGACCGCCGACCGGATCGCGCGCTCGATCGGCGTCCGGGCCGACTCGCCCGAGCGGGCGCAGGCGGGCGTGCTGCAGACGCTCGTCGACCTGTCGACCCGCGGGCACACGCTCGCGGAGCGGCCGGAGCTCGCGGAGCTCGCCGCGGCGATGCTCGAGCGCGACGCCCCCGAGGTCGACGGCGCGATCGACGCGCTCGCGGCGAGCGGCCACGTGCGCGTCGAGACGCTGTCGACCGGCGAGGTGGCCGTCTACCCGAAGGACCTCTACGAGGCCGAGGTGCGGCTCGCGCGCCGGATGCGCTCGCTGCTCGGGGACGACGAGGCCGGCGACGCGCGCCTCGCGGAGGGCGTCGACGCGGCGATCGCCGCGTTCGAGGCGAAGACGAAGGTCTCGCTGGCGCCCGCGCAGCGCAGCGCCGTGGAGCAGGCGGCGCGGAACAAGGTGCTGGTCATCACGGGCGGCCCCGGCGTCGGCAAGACGACCATCGTCCGGGCCATCCTGGCGCTCTTCGACCGCGCCCGGCTCCCGGTGCGGCTCGCCGCGCCCACGGGCCGCGCCGCCAAGCGGATGAGCGAGGCGACCGGGCGCGAGGCGGTCACGCTCCACCGCCTCCTGGAGTTCGACCCCAAGCAGCGCAAGTTCGCGCGCCAGCGGGGTCGCCCGATCGAGGCGGCGGCGATCGTGGTCGACGAGGCGTCGATGCTCGATCTGGCGCTCGCCGACGCGCTCCTCCAGGCCACGTCCGACGCGGCGCGGCTCGTGCTGGTGGGCGACGTCGACCAGCTGCCGTCGGTCGGGCCGGGCGCGGTGCTGCGGGACGTGATCGCCTCCGGCGAGGTGCCCACGGCGCGCCTCACGCAGATCTTCCGGCAGGCCGAGGGCAGCCTCATCGTCCGGAACGCGCACCGGATCCACGACGGCGAGCCGCCGGAGGGCGCGCGCGGGCCCGGCGGCGAGTTCTACGTCATCGAGCGGACCGAGGCCGAGGCGGCGGCGGAGCTGATCCTCCACCTCGTGACGGAGCGCATCGCCAAGGGGTTCGGGCTGGACCCGCGGCGGGACGTGCAGGTGCTGACGCCGATGCACAAGGGCGAGGCCGGCGCGATCGCCCTGAACGCGCGGCTGCAGGCGGCGCTGAACCCCGAGGGCCCGAGCGTCACGCGCGGCGCGCGGACGCTGCGGCTCGGCGACAAGGTGATGCAGCTCCGCAACGACTACGACCGCGAGGTCTACAACGGCGACGTGGGGTTCGTCACGGAGGTGAACGCCGAGGAGCGGAAGCTCCAGGTGCGCTTCGACGATCGTGAGGTCAGCTACGAGGAAGCGGAGCTCGACGAGCTGACGCTCGCCTACGCGACGAGCATCCACAAGAGCCAGGGGAGCGAGTATCCGGCGGTGATCGTGCCGATCCTCACCCAGCATTTCGTGATGCTCTCGCGGAACCTCATCTACACGGCGGTGACGCGCGGCAAGCGGCTCGTGGTGCTCGTCGCGGATCCGCGGGCCGTGTCGCTGGCGCTGGCGGAGACCCGGAAAGAAGAGCGCCGCACCCACCTGGCGGAGCGGTTGCGCAGCGCGGCGCCGGCGCGCTCCGGGCCGGCGCTCGAGCTCAAGCCGGCCCTCGCCGCCGGCCCGCGACTCGACTAGGACGGCGCGCGGAGCACAGGGAGAGGGCGAGCGACATGAGCGTCCGTGACGGCGAGAGCGACAGCGAGCACGACAGCGATCCCACGAGCGACGGCGCGCCGCGCGTCGCAGCGACTGCAGCGGCGACGCAGGCCGCAGCGCGGCAATCCGGCAGCGCGGCGAGCGCGGCGAGCGCGGCGAGCGCGGCAAAATTCACTGGAATCACGGGTGGAATCTCGGGTGTAAACCCGGGCGGACCGAGCGCGGCGCGGGGCCGTGCTCTCCGAGCTCCCCCGTTGCCCGGGTGGGCCCTCCCTGCTAGCGTTCGCGCCCCTTCTACACGAACTACGGCCCCCATCAATTTGGCGCGCAGGGTACCGGGGCGAGGCTGGGTGATGCCTGCGCCTCGGCGCGCGTGGGGAAGAGATCTCGGAGCATCGACGATGACGACGAACGGACAGCAGCAGGCGGCTGGGCTCAATATCGCGGGAGGGGCAGCGATCGTCGCGCCCGTGAGCGCTTTCCCGAACGGCGTGCCGGGGAACGCGCTCATCGTCATCCCGGTCAACAAGCCGACCGATGAGCTGAAGGGTCTGCTCGAGCAGGGCCCCGCGGCGGTGACCCTCGATCAGATGTGGCAGCTCCTCGGCTTCAACGGGCCGGCGGTTCAGGTGCAGGACGACCAGGGGCGCCCGATCGCGATCGGCCTGGAGGACCTGCTCGCCGGCCTCGAGAAGCACTGGACCGAGCAGCCCGACGATCTGAACCGCGGGCGCATCTACGCGCAGGAGCTCCTCAAGCACAACCGGCTGCAGCGCGCCGAGCAGGTGCTCTCGAAGGTGGTCGCGAAGGGCGGCACGGGCGACGACTGGCTCGCGCTCGGCATCGCGCAGCTCTCGCAGGACAAGCACGACAAGGCCGAGGGGACGCTGAAGGGCGCGCAGAACCTGCTCAAGGACAACCCCTACCCCTCGCTGCACCTCGCGAAGCTCTACCAGGCGCGCAAGGAAGACGCGAAGGAGCGCGAGTTCATCGAGAAGGCGATCGCGATCGACGTGGAGTGCATCGACGCGTGGGCCTACCTCTTCCAGTACCTGAAGCAGCGCGGCGACGAGGCGAGCGCGGTCGCCGAGATCGAGAAGTTCTCGGCCGACAAGAAGACGCCGGCGCCGTACATCGCGATCCAGGGCTTCTACGCGGCCAACGAGGAGACGCGGGACAAGGCGGTCGAGTACGCCAAGAAGGCGGTCGCGCTGAACCCGGACAACCCGCTGGCGCTGCTCTGTCTCTCGGCGCTGTACGGGCAGAAGAACGACCTCGAGGCGGTGGTCCGCCTGCTCCAGCCGCACGAGGCGAAGATGAGCCGCGACGTGCGCCTGGCCAACAACTACTTCGAGGCGCTGTTCCAGTCGCGCCAGCTCGAGAAGGTGACCAAGCTGCTGAACGCGCTCGCGGGCTCTCCGAACAAGGAGGTCAAGCAGTTCGCCATCGAGCGCTCGCGCGCCGTCGCGCAGTACCTGCAGCAGCAGCAGCAGCAGCTCGCCGCCGCGGCCCAGCCGGCGCAGCGCAAGGCCTGACACGGAGCTTCGCGCGGGGGAGCGCCGAGCGGTGCTCCCCCGCTGCGCTTCGGCGCTCTCTGCCGCCCTCGGCTCAGCGACCGAAGGCGCGGCGGATCGCCTCGGCGATGCCGCCGCCGCGCAGGCCGTCGGCCTCCAGGCGGTCGGTCGCCGCCTGCTTCACGTCCTCGGGCGCCTGCGCCATCGCGAACGATCGCCCCGCGACCTCGAACATCGGCAGATCGTTGAGCCAGTCGCCGACGACGACCACGTCCGACGTCGCGCAGCCGTAGTGCTCCGCGAGCCACGCGATCGCCGTCCCCTTCGTCGACCCGGACGCGCGGACCATCATGGCCCAGATGCTCGTGTGACCGTCGCGCAGGAACGGGAACGAGACGACGAAGGCCGCTTCGCCGAGCCCGGACCGGACCTCCTCGACGGCGGCCATGACCTGCAGCTCGGTCCCGATCGCCACGAGCGCGAGCAGCCCGTGCTCGTGCTCCCAGTACGGGTGCGACGAGACGCGCTCGACCTCGGCGATCGCGTGCGACCAGCCGCGGACGTAGTGGACGTGCGGCGTGCCGGTCGCGTCGTGGACGATGCTGTCCTGCGCGAAGAGGAACGACGCCGTCGCGTGCCGCTCGGTGATCGAGCGCAGCAGGGCCGCGTGGGCGCCGGAGATCGTGCGCGAGTACAGGTGCGCGTCGCCCTCGGTGTGCACGATGTGGCTGCCGTCGACGCACGCGATGGGGCCGAGCACGCCGATCCGCCGCGCGACCTCGCGCGTCCCCGAGTACAGGCGCCCGGTCGCGATCGAGATCGGGATGCCGGCGCTCTGGAGCCGCTGGATGGCGAGGAGGTCTTCCTCGTGGATGGAGCCGTCGCGCCGGACGAGGGTCCCGTCGACGTCGAGGGCAAGGAGCTTGTAGGTCGTCACCGCGTTGGGGTGAAGCGTGAGCGCACGGAGCGCAACAGGCGGGACGCAAAAGGACGGCTCATGCCGCCGTCCCGGAGAGGGGAAGCTCAGGACGCCGGGTAGACCGACACCTGCTTCTTGGTGTTGGACTTCCACTCGTACGTCACGACGCCATCGACGAGGGCGAAGAGCGTGAAGTCGCGGCCGGTGCCGACGTTGTGGCCGGCGTGGATCGAGGAGCCGACCTGCCGGACCAGGATGTTGCCAGCGCGCACCGGCGCGCCGGCGTACACCTTCACCCCACGGCGCTGCGCGTTCGAGTCGCGGCCGTTCCTGGAGGAGCCGCCGCCTTTTTTGTGAGCCATGTCTACTTCTCCTGCTAGGCGGTGATGCCGGTGATCTTGAGCTCGGTGTACGGCTGACGGTGGCCGTTCTTGCGGCGGTAGTTCTTCCGGCGCTTGAACTTGAAGACCACGATCTTCTTGCCGCGGTCCTGCCCGGTGATCTCGGCAGCGACGGAGGCGCCGCTCACGAGGGGCTTGCCAATCTTGGGAGAGTCGCCGCCGACGAGGAGCACCTCGCTGAAGGTGACCTTGTCACCGGCATTGCCGGCAAGCTTCTCGACCCGGAGCTTCTGACCTTCGGCGACCCGATACTGCTTGCCGCCCGTCTTGATGACCGCGTACATGGTGCGTCTTCCTCAACCTGGGGACCGCGATCCCTCACCTTACGCCACGCATTGGCCCTCGAGCCGAGGGCCCGGTGAGCGAGGGAGCGGCAGTATACGGACCTTGCTTCGCTTGGCAAGAGGTTCGCGGCGCCGTCCGCCCAGGTTCTTCGCCCGGAGAGCCGGCCGCGCGCACCGGCGCTATAAAGCCCGAAAATTGCCCGCTTCTGCGGCTCAGGCCGAGCGCCGGCCGCGATCAGGCCGCGGTCGCGCAGCGCCCCGCCCTCCCCTGCGGCGCCGGCTCCGGTCGCGTCCGTCGCGCGCCCGCCTCGGGCCCGACGCGCGACCCCTCACGCCTTGGTGAAGACGAACTTCTCGTCGCTCACGTCGACCCGCATCGTCTGGCCGGGCTGGTATCCGCCGGCCAGGATGGTCTCGGCGAGCGGGTTCTGGAGCTCGCGCAGGATCGCCCGCTTCAGCGGGCGCGCGCCGAGGCTGGGCTCGTAGCCGAGCTCGACGAGCCGCGCCTTCGCGGCGTCCGTGAGGGAGAGGCGGATGTCCTTGTCGGTGAGCAGCTGCTCCAGGCGGCGGAGCTGGATGTCCACGATGCCCCGGAGGTCGTCCTTGCTGAGCGCCTTGAACACGACGATGTCGTCGATCCGGTTCAGGAACTCCGGGCGGAAGAACCCGCGCAGCTCCTCGAGCAGGACGTCGCGGATCGCCTCGCGCCCGTCCTCCGTGGTCCACAGCTTCGCGTCGGTCTCGAGCACGCGCTTCGACCCGATGTTCGAGGTCATGATGACGACCGTGTTCGAGAAGTCGGCGAGCCGCCCGCGGCCGTCCGTGAGCCGGCCGTCGTCGAGGATCTGGAGCAGCAGGTTGAACACGTCCGCGTGCGCCTTCTCGACCTCGTCGAACAGGAGCACGCTGTACGGCCGGCGCCGGGCCGCCTCGGTGAGGAAGCCGCCCTGCTCGCTGTCCGCGTAGCCCGGGGGCGCCCCGATCAGGCGCTGGGCCATGTGGCGCTCCATGAACTCGCTCATGTCCATGCGCGTCAGCGCCTGCTCGTCGTCGAACAGGAACTCGGCGAGCGCCTTCGCGAGCTCCGTCTTGCCGACGCCGCTCGGCCCGAGGAACAGGAACGAGCCGATCGGCTTGCCCGGGTCGCGCAGGCCCACGCGCCCGCGGCGCACCGCCTTCGCGATCGCGCGCACCGCCTCGTCCTGGCCCACCACCCGCTGCGCGAGCCGCTCCTCCATCTTGAGGAGCTTCTCGGCCTCGCCCTCGAGCATCTTGGCCACCGGGATGCCGGTCCAGTCGTTGAGCGTCGCCGCCACGTCCGACTCGCTGACGACGTTCGAGGTCGGCGCGACCCCCTCCCGCTGCGCGGCCTCCTCGGCGGCCTGGAGCCGCCGCTTGATCTCCGGGATGGTCACGTGCTCGAGCTCGCCGATCTTGGCGAACGCCTTGTCGCGCTGGGCCACCTTCAGCGCCTCGGTCGCGGCGACGAGCTCCCGGCGGATGGCCTGGCACGCGGCGATGACGCCGCGGCGCGACGCGTTGCGGCTGCGCATCGACGACGCCTTCGGCTCGATGTCCGCGAGCTCCGCCTCCAGGCGCGCGCGGGTCTGGACGCTGAGCTTGTCGTCGTCGTCGGCGAGCGCGGCGATCTGGGCGCGGAGCGCGTCGACGCGCCGGCTCAAGGCGTCGAGCTCGGCCGGCACGCCGTCGACCTCCACCCGCTTGCGGGCCGACGTCTCGTCGAGCAGGTCCACGGCCGTGTCGGGGAGCGCGCGGTCCGAGATGTACCGCTTGGCCAGCGCGACCGCCGAGGCGATGGCGCTCTCCCCCACGCGGACGCGGTGGTGGGCCTCGTACTTCGTCGCGATCCCGCGCAGGATCTCCGTCGCCTGATCGATGCTCGGCGCCTCCAGCGTGATCGTCGAGAACCGGCGGATGATCCCGGGGTCGCGCTCGTTGATCTTGCGCACGCCCTCCGGCGTCGTGGTGGCGATGATCCGGATCTCCCCGCGCGACAGGAGCGGCTTCAGGAGCTCGCCGACGCCGGCGCCCTGCACCCCTTGCCCGAAGAGCGCGTCGAGGTCCTCGACCACGAGGATGCTCTCGGCGTCCTGCGCGCCGCGCAGGCGGTCGACCAGGACCTTGAGGCGCTGCTCGATCTCGCCGCGGAGCTTCGCCCCGGCGACGAGCGCGCCGGTGTCGAGCTCGTAGAGGTGGGCGCCCGCGAGGTTCGTGGGCACGTCGCCGTGGGCGATCCGGTCGGCCAGGCCCCGGATGAGCGCGGTCTTGCCCACGCCGGGCTCGCCGACGATGAGCGGGTGGTTCTTGAACCGCCGCTCGAGGATCTGCAGCAGGCGCCGCGCCTCGACGTCGCGCCCGATGACCGGATCGAACCGCCCTTCGCGGGCGTCGGCGACGAGGTCCCGGGTGTAGGGCGCGGGCTGCCCGGGCTCCGACGCGCTGGACGCCGCGGGCGAGGGCTCGCGCGAGGCCGCCTCGAGCGCGCCGAGGTGCGGCCGGAACGCGCCGGGGCCGATGCCGAACGAGGAGAGGATCTCCCCCGCGGGGCCGCGGATCTCCTGCGCGAGCGCGTGGAGCAGGTGCTCGATGCCGACGTTCGCCGATTTGTCCCGGGTCGCCTCCCGCTCGGCGCGCCCGAGGAGGTCGAGCAGACGCGGGCTGACGTACGCCACCCCGCTGCCGGCCTTGGACAGCTTCTTCAGCGCGTTCTCGGCGAGCTGGAGCACCTCGTTCGGGTCGGCCCCGGCCCGCCGAAACACCTCGGATACCCCCCGGTCACGCTCCAGCAGCCTCATCAGCAGGTGCAGCGGCGTGACCTCGGCGTGCTGGCGCTCGTCCGCGATCTGCTGGGCGCCGGCGACGACCTGCTTCGCGTCGCTTGTGTAGCGATCGAGGTGAATCGTCCCCTCTTTCTCGGCCATGCGCGCAGCCTACCGCAAGGTGGAGCCGTGTGCGCTTGCATCTTTGGCCGTCCCGAGAAAGGAAAGAGGACGAGATGCCCATGCAAGCAGCCGACGTCACCATCTACGTCACCGAGTACTGCGGATACTGCGCCATGGCGAAGCGCCTGCTCAGCCAGAAGCAAGTGCAGTTCACGCAGATCAACGTGGAGGGCCGGGACGACCTCCGCGCCTGGTTGGTCAAGGCCTCCGGGCAGCGCACGGTCCCCCAGATCTTCATCAACGGCGTCAGCATCGGCGGGTTCAGCGAGCTGTCCGCCCTGGAGAAGCAGGGCCAGCTCGATCCGCGCCTCGCCGAGGCGCCGAGCCCGGACGCCGCCGCCCTCCCGCGCTGAGAGGGGCGGCCGATGTGCGACGGCGCCCCTCGCCCGGCGCACCCCTGACCGCCCCCGCCGGCGAAGGTGCACCCTGGCGGGGGTAGGTGATAAGCTGCCGCGCAGGGAAGGGGCGCAGCTTTCTTTGATACGGTTCGTCCATCGGGCCTCATAGCGCTTCGCCCGCCCGCCCCTCGCGAGTCGCAACCGCCATGCCTAGCAGCACCGACACCACTGCCGCAGCGACTCAGCCGGTCGAGGGCGCGCTCGTCGGAAAGCGGGTCCAGAAGTACGAAATCGTACGGACGATCGGGCGTGGCGGGATGGGCACGGTCTACGAGGCGGTCAACACCGCCATCGGCAAGCGCGTCGCGATGAAGTTCGTCGACGCCGAGCTCGCGCAGAACAAGGACGCCGTCGCCCGGTTCCACCGCGAGGCGCAGGCGGCGAGCGCCGTCGAGAGCGCGCACATCGTCGAGATCTTCGACGCCGGCTTCGCCGACGACGTCCCGTTCCTGGTCATGGAGCTGCTCCGCGGCGAGGACCTGGGCCACCGCATCCGGCGCTGCGGCAGGCTGGAGCTCGGCGAGTCGCTCCACGTCACCGCGCAGATCCTCCGCGGCCTCCACCGCGCGCACGAGGCGGGCATCGTCCACCGCGATCTCAAGCCGGACAACATCTTCCTGGTCGACCGCGACGACGACCCGAACTTCGCGAAGATCCTCGACTTCGGCATCTCGAAGGTGCGCCGCACCGACGGCGCCCCGGCGCACACGCTGACCCGGCAGGGCACGGTGCTCGGCACGCCGTTCTACATGTCGCCCGAGCAGGCGCAGGCGCTGCCCGTGGACGGCAGGACCGATCTCTGGGCGGTCGGCGCCATCCTCTACGAGTGCCTCACCGGGCACCCGCCGCACAGCGGCAGCTCGTACGAGCAGGTGATCGTCAACATCTGCATGAAGGACGCCCAGGACGTGCGGATGAGCAACCCGGCCGTCCCCGAGCCGATCGCGCGCGTCATCGCCAAGGCGCTCACGCGCGACAGGGACGCGAGGTTCTCGTCCGCGCGGGATTTCCTGGACGCGCTGGTCGCCGGCGCCGGCGGGCTCCTCGGCGCGCGGCGCAGCTCGAGCGACGAGCTCGGGGCGCACACGACGAGCGCGCCTGGGGTGCCCGGGCACACGCCGGTGAAGCTCACGCCGGGCGACCCGAACATCGCGATGGATCCGACGCTCGAGGTGCCCGGCACCGGCTCGAAGGTGGGCTGGTCGAGCAACGGGCGCGCGGGCGCGCGCAGGCCGCGGCGGCTCGCGCTCGCCGGGGCGGCGCTGGTCGCGCTGGTGGGCGGGCTCGCGGGCGCCGCCTTCCACGCGCGCCGCTCGCCGGCGGAGAGCGCCGAGGCCGCGGCGCCTGCGCCGCCCGCCCAGGTCTCCGTCGAGCTCCGGACGAACGCCGAAGGCGCGCGCTTCACCGTCGACGGCGTGGCGCTGGCCGATCGCACGCTGCGCGGCCGCACGGGCGAGACGAAGCGGGTGAGGATCGAGGCCTCCGGATACACGACCGTGGACAAGGAAGTGACGCTCCAGGCTGGCAGGGCCCCCATCGAGGTCCTGCTCCACCCGCTGCCGGCGCCGGTCGCGCCGGCGCCCACCGCGGAGCCGGCGCCCACCGCGCCGCCCCCGGCGTCCCAGGCCGCGCCGCCCCCGGCGCCCAAGGCCGCGCCGAGCGCGAAGAAGACGGCGACGCTCCCCTTCGCGGCGCGCCCCAGGGCGACCGGCGCCAAGGGCGCCGCGCCGGGTCCGGTCGTCGCGCCGGACGTCGCGACGTCGAAGCCGGCGGGGGTCGCGGCTGGCCTGCAGCTCAAGGTCGACTGAGGCGGCTTGGGCAGATCGCACGGACGACTCGCGGTCGCGCTCTGCGCGGCGCTCCTCGGCCTGGCCGCGCAGCTCTCGCCGGCGCTCGCGCAGGTCGAGCCGTACCGGCAGCACATGGAGAACGGCATCAAGCTGTTCCAGGACCGGAACTACCGGGCGGCGATCGTCGAGTTCGCGGCGGCCTACGAGGCGAAGCCGAAGGCCAGCCCGCTCTTCAACATCGCGCTCGCCGAGAAGGCCCTCTTCAACTACCCGCGGGCCATCGCGGCGCTCGAGCGCGCGCTCGCGCAGCACCGCGACACGATGGACGAGGGCGACGAGCGGACGGCGCGCAGCGCCATCGAGGAGATGCGCGCGCTGCTCGCCCACCTCACGATCGAGCTCAGCCCGCCGGACGCCGCGCTGCTCATCGACGGGGAGGAGCAGCCGCCCGCGTCGTCGGGGACGCGGGTCGTGGAGCTCGGGCCGGGGGTGCACCGCATCGGCGCGCGCGCCGATGGCCGCGTGAGCGCGGAGCAGAGCGTCACCGTGGTGAGCGGCGAGCGCGACAAGCGGGTGAAGCTGACGCTCGCCCCGGAGAAGCCCCCCGCGGTCGCGGCGCCGCAGCCGTACACGCCGCCGCCGCCGCCGCCGCCGCCGCGGCCGGTGCCCCTCTCGCTCGCGCCGCAGGGGTACTACGTGATCGGCGCGGCGTCGCTGCTCTGGCCGCTCGGCCACCCGCGCGACTTCAGGTTGCCGGAGGCGAACAGCGGCGGCGCCGGCTCGATCCGGGTGGGTTACCGCGTGAACACCCCCGCGGCGTTCGACGTGATGTTCCAGTACGCGAACATCGCCACCGGGTCGGACCACCCCAGCTACCCGAACGCCAGCTACACGCTCGGGTCGACGCGCCTCGGGCTGAACGTCCGCCTGATGACCCCGGGGCAGACCTGGCGGTTCGTGGGCTCGATCGGGGGCGGCCTCACCTACGACGACGTGAGCTTCGACAGCATCAAGGGGCCCGGCGGGGACATCTGCGACGGCCGGTGCAGTCACGCGTGGGGGGTGAACGCGTTCGTGTTCTCGGAGGTCGGCGTCGAGCTGGATCTCAGCGGCGTGCTCCTCGGGTTCTCGCTGGACAGCTATTTCCAGTCGTCGCGCGGCATCAGCTACAAGGACGGCGACGACGACATTCCCCTCTACTCGTCCGTGCTGCTGCAGCTGGGAGGCAGCCTGCACGCCGGCTACGCGTTCTGGTGAGCGGGCCGAGCCCGGGCGCCCGCCGGTTCCGTCCTTGTTCTGCCGCTCGACGGATGTATCCTCGCACGCCCTCGCGGTGAGTCGTAGATGGTTCGCCGTCCTCTCCAGCGGGGGAACAGCGATCGGGGGTCGGCCGCCGCCGTCCCCTCCAACGCAGGGGTGACCATGTCGCAGGATGCCATCACGTCGTTGCTGAAGGAGACGCGCCGGTTCGAGCCGCCGGCCGAGTTCTCGCGTCGTGCGCGCGTCGGCGCGCAGGAGGCCTACGAGGCGCTCTACCGCGAGAGCATCGAGCAGCCGGACGCGTTCTGGCGCCGGGAGGCGGGCGATCTCGTGTTCCGCACACCGTGGACCACCACCAGCGACTGGTCCCTGCCGCACGCCAAGTGGTTCCTCGGCGCGACCCTCAACGTCACCGAGAGCTGCCTCGACCGGCACCTCACGACCGCCACCAAGAACAAGGCCGCGATCATCTGGGAGGGCGAGCACGGCGCCACGCGCACGCTGACCTACGCCCAGCTCCACCGCGAGACGCTGCTGCTCGCGAACGCGCTCAAGAAGCTGGGCATCGAGAAGGGGGACCGCGTCGCGATCTACATGGGCATGGTCCCTGAGGTCGCCGTCGCGATGCTCGCCTGCGCGCGCCTCGGCGCGGTGCACACGGTGGTCTTCGGCGGCTTCGCCGCGGACGCGCTGCGCGACCGCATCCACGACAGCCAGGCCAAGCTCGTCATCACGCAGGACGGCGCGTACCGGCGCGGGCAGGTCGTGCCGCTGAAGGCGACCGTCGACAAGGCGCTCGCGCAGCCGGAGGCGAAGAGCGCGACGCGCGTCATCGTGTACCAGCACCTCGGCAGCGAGCGCTGTGAGGTGCAGATGACCGAGGGCCGCGACGTCTTCTGGCACGACCTGCTCGCCCAGGCCGCGCCCTCCTGCGAGCCCACCATCGTCGACGCCGAGCACCCGCTGTTCATCCTCTACACGAGCGGCTCGACCGGGAAGCCGAAGGGGGTGCTCCACACGACCGCCGGCTACCTGGTCGGCGCGCACGTCACGACGAAGTACGTCTTCGATCTGCGCGACGACGACGTCTACTGGTGCACCGCCGACGTCGGCTGGGTGACGGGCCACAGCTACATCGTGTACGGCCCGCTCTCGAACGGCGCGACGTGCCTCATGTACGAGGGCGCGCCGAACTTCCCCGACTGGGGCCGCTTCTGGCGGCTCATCGAGAAGCACGGCGTCACCATCCTCTACACCGCCCCCACGGCGATCCGCGCCTTCATGCGGCAGGGCGACGAGTGGCCCGCGAAGAGCGATCTGTCGAGCCTCCGGCTCCTCGGCTCGGTCGGCGAGCCGATCAACCCCGAGGCGTGGATCTGGTACCACCGGACCATCGGCGGCGGCCGCTGCCCCGTCGTGGACACCTGGTGGCAGACCGAGACGGGGGCGATCATGATGACCACGCTGCCCGGCGCGTCGTCGTCGAAGCCGGGGTCGACCGGGCTGCCGATGTTCGGCGTCGTGCCCGAGGTCGTCACGAAGGACGGCAAGCCGGTCCCCGCGGGCGAGGGCGGGCTGCTCGTCCTGAAGAAGCCGTGGCCGTCGATGCTGCGCACCGTGTGGGGCGACGACGAGCGGTTCCGCAAGCAGTACTTCAGCGACGTCGAGGGCTGCTACTTCACCGGCGACGGCGCTCGCCGCGACGAGGACGGCTATTACTGGGTCGTCGGCCGCATCGACGACGTGCTGAACGTGGCCGGCCACCGCATCGGGACGGCCGAGATCGAGAGCGCGCTCGTCTCTCACCCCGCCGTCGCCGAGGCCGCCGCGGTCGGCCGACCGGACGAGCTCAAGGGGCAGGCGCTCGTGGTGTTCGTCTCGCTCCGGCCGGGGTTCGCGGCCGGGCCGGAGCTCCAGGCGAAGCTCGCCGAGCACGTCGCCAAGGAGATCGGCAAGTTCGCGCGCCCCGACGCCATCCGCTTCGCGGACGCGCTGCCGAAGACCCGCAGCGGCAAGATCATGCGCCGGCTGCTGAAGGACGTCGCCGCCGGCCGCGAGATGACCGGCGACACGTCGACGCTCGAGGACCTGAGCGTCGTGGCGAAGCTCCGGCAGCAGGAAGACGAGTGAGCGCCGCGTCGGCGCGGGGGCGCGGCCGTGCCCCCGCGACCGGCGCGAGACGCCGCGCGTGAGGGGGGAGCGCCGGCGCATCACCCGAGGGGCGGAGGACCCACGGAAGAGCTCGATTCTGCGGCTCTTTCGCCGTCCTCGGCCGGGGCCGGGCGACGACGGGCCGCGGCCGGCGGCCCATCGCCCATGGTCGACTTACCGCGTTCGCGCCGGAGAATTTGATCGCCCGCATCGGCGCGGGGGATAATCTGGGGCGAGGCGCTTTTGGAGCTCGAAGCTGGAACCGTCGTTGCGAACCGGTACCGCATCATCCGCCAGCTCGGCCGTGGCGGGATGGGGGAGGTGTTCGCCGCGGAGAACATCCGCACCGGCCGCCAGGTGGCGATCAAGCTCCTTCGCGCCGACTCGAAGGCCAAGTCGTCCGCCGTCGAGCGGTTCCGGCGCGAGGCGCGCGCCGCGGGCTCCATCAACAGCGACCACGTCACCGAGATCCTCGACGTCGAGGAGGACCCCGAGCTCGGCATCGTGCTCGTCTTCGAGCTGCTCGAAGGCGAGTCGCTGATCGATCGGCTGAAGCGGACGGGGCCGATCGCGTTCGAGGAGCTGCACCCGATCATCGAGCAGGTCTGGATGGGCCTCGCCGACGCGCACCGCGCCGGGATCATCCACCGCGATCTGAAGCCGTCGAACGTGTACCTCGAGGCGCGCCCCGACGGGTCCACGCGGGTCAAGATCCTCGACTTCGGCATCTCCAAGCTGCCGAAGGAGATGGGAGGCGAGACCCTCACCGAGATGGGGCAGAGCCTCGGCACGTTCTCGTTCATGCCGCCCGAGCAGATCGGCAAGGCGAAGACGGTCGACCACCGCGCGGACATCTACGCCTGCGCCACGATGATCTACCAGTCGATGAGCGGTCAGCTGCCTTACCAGGCGCGCAACCTGCTCATCATGGTCGAGATGAAGCAGAAGACCGACGCGCGGAAGCTCGCGGACGCGATGGACGGGCCGGTCGATCCGCGGCTCGAGGCGTTCCTCGCGAAGGGGCTGGCGCGGGAGCCTGTAGACCGCTTCCAGAGCGCGCTCGAGGGGCTCACCGCGTGGCGCGAGCTGCGGCCCGCGCAGAGCTCGATCCAGCCGGCGATCAGCCCGCGCAGCTCCAGGGCGCCCGGCAGCGGCGCGTCGGGCCACGCGCCCGGCACGCCCCTCCCGCCCCCGACCTACAAGCCCCCGTCCTCGGGCGCGCGCAAGCTCCCGGTGCCGCCGGCCGATCCCATCCTGATCCGCACGGCCACCGATCCTGGGGCGCATCCGCCGGTCGAGGCCGCGGCGCGCCATCCCAGCGACCCTGCGCTCGCGGCCCACCACTTCCTCGGCGAGCCCGCGCCCGCGCTGGGCGAGGGGCAGCGTCCCTCTCACGCGGCGGGCGGGCTGCCGGCGGTCCAGCCCATGCACCAGCCCATGCCCTGGACCGGCCCGAACGGCACCATGGTGCTGAACAACGCGGCCATGGAGCTCGCGCCCCCGATCGTGTCGCACCCCGTGTCGCCGCGGACGCTGCCGGATTTCTCCGAGGACAGCTCGCCCGGGCCGACCAGCCAGGGTCCGACGCTCGTCTACAAACCCACGCGGCCGACCCTGGGCTCGGTCAGCTCGGGGCTGCCTGTCCACGGCGAGCCGGGGCCGCTCGAGCAGCCGCCGCGCGCGTCCCCGGCGCGGACGCTCCGGACCCTCTTCTACGTGCTGGCGGCGCTCGTGTTCGCCGTCGTGGGCTTCCTCGCCATGGGGATCATCCTCGAGCACCTGCCCAAGTAGCCGCGGCGGCCTGGCCTGCGCGCCGCCGTCACCGCGCGCGGCTGGCGCGGCTCAGAGCGCCGCGTGCGCCTCCGCGGAGCGGCCCTGAGACGGCGCGCCGCCGGCGGGCAGGACGATCCGGAACCGCGTGCCCCCCGCCTCGCGCGGCTCGCACGAGATGGCGCCGCCGTGCGCCTCGACGATGTCCCGCGTCACCGCGAGCCCGAGCCCCGTCCCGCGCTGCTTGGTCGTGAAGAAGGGGTCGAAGATCGACGCCCGCAGCTCCTCCGGCACGCCGGGGCCCGTGTCGTCGACCGCGATCGTCGCGGCCCCGCCCGAGAAGCTGACGCTCACCACGATCTCGCCGCCCTTGGGCATCGCCTCGCGCGCGTTGCGGAGCAGGTTCAGGAGCGCCTGCCGGAGCTGCGACTCGTCGAGGAGGATCTCGGGCCCCTCCTCCACCTCGACGCGGACCGCGACGCCGGCGCGGTCGAGCTCGGGCCGCACGAACGCCACGAGCTCCTGCACCAGGTCGTCCACCCGCTCCGGCACGAGCTGCGGGCGAGGGCGGCGGGCGACGCTGAGGTACTGCTCCGCGATGCGCGACAGGCGATCCACCTCGGCCCGGATGGCGGTGACGAGCTGCGCCGACTCCTTCATCACGGGCCTGAGCTCCGCGTCGGGCATGTCCGCGGCGGAGGCGCGCGCCACCTCCTCCTCGAGCAGCTCGAGGTTCAGCCCGATCGACGACAGCGGGTTCCTGATCTCGTGCGTGACGTGCGCCGCCATCTTGCCGATCGCCGCGAGCCGCTCGGCGTTCACGAGCTCGGCGCGCGCGCGGCGGATGGCGGCGACCATGCCCTCGAACGTCGTCGCGAGCTCGCCGATCTCGTCGTTCGTCGCGAGCACCTGCTTCGGGGTGAGGTCGCCGCGCGCGACCGCGTTCGCCCGCTCGGTGACCGCGGTGAGCGGGGCGAGCACGCGCCGCGCGTACAGCGACATCACCGCCCCGACGAGCAGCGTCAGCACGCCCAGCCCGAGCAGCAGGTGCATCGAGCGCTCCTCCCGCCGCCGCGCCTCGACGGTGAGGCTCTCCATCTGCTCCTCGACGCGGCTCTTGATGGCCCTGAGCCGCTGCGCGCCCTCGACCTCGCGCTTGACCAGCTCGTCGCGCGTGCGCTCCGCGAGCTCGCGGTTGCCGACGGCGAGCGCCTGGAACAGCTGCGAGAACCGCTCCGGGCTGGCGCCCACGAGCCGCTCTATCGCCGTCACCTCGGCCGCGATCTCGTCGCTGAACCGGCGCACGCCCGACGAGCCGGCCGCCTGCCCGACGCCGGCGCCCTTGCCGCCCTCCACCTCGTCGGCGCCGGCGAGCGCCCTGGCGGCGTCCTTGACGATCGAGAAGGCGAGCGGCCGGGTCCGCCGGGCGGTCTCGAGCCACTCGCGCACGTCGACGGGGTTCTTCGCGGCGGTGATGTGGTTGAGCTGGGCGTTGAAGACGTTCTGCTCGGCGAGGACCTCGCCGATGCGGAGCAGCAGCGGGACGTACCCGGCGCGCAGCAGCTGGGCGTCGCGCGACGCCGCGCGCAGGGCCTGGACGCTCCAGCCCACGGTCAGCGCGAAGGCGGCGAGCACCACGAGGTAGCTCGCGAGGAGCCTCCCCGCGACCGTGCGCCGCTTGTGGGGCGCCGGCCCCTCCTGGCCCGCGGCGCCGCCGCGCGCCTCGTCCACGGCAGGCGCCGGCGCGGTCATCGCGGCGCGACGGCCCGCGCGACCAGGCTCGCGAGGTCCTCCGCCGGCTCGCCCCGGGTCCTGAACCGCCGGAGGCTCTGCGCGCAGTGGGTCACGAGCAGCCCGCCGCCGAGCGCGCGGTGCTCCGCGATCCTGCCGTCGGCGATGGCCGCGGACGAGGCGGGGCGCGTGGCGGGCACGAGGCCGCCGCCGCCGCTGCAGTCGGCGTGCTCGCGGCGGTGGATGAACTCCTCCGGCGGCCGCCCCGTGATGCGGGCGAGGATCTCCCGGGGCGCGTCGTAGCGGTCGAGGCCGCGCCCGAGCTGGCAGGGGTCGTGGTAGCGCACCCGCCGCTCCGACGTCGACCGCTGCAGCCGATCGAGCGACGCCCGCGCGAGATCGACGAACAGCTCCGGGCTCTTCACGCTCACGCCCGCGCGCGCGTACTCGACGCGGACGGCGCGCGCGCACCCGGGGTCGACCGCGACGAAGCGCTCCCCCGCCGCGACCTCGGCGGCGAGCCGCCGCGCGGCGGCCTCGAAGCCCGGACGATCGCCGGCGTAGAGCAGCGGCAGCCCGCAGCAGGCGCGCACCGGGCGGACCGGCGCGCCGGTCAGCGCCTCGGTCGCCTCGAGCGCGTCGCGGGCGACGTCCGGCGCGTGGCGCTCGTAGCCGCAGCCGACCAGCACGTGCACCGCGGCCGTGTCCGGCTGGGTTCGCCCGTCGCGCTCGCCGGCGCGGGCGTCCTCGCGGGCCCGGAAGCGCGCCGCGACGCGCCGCGCCCCCTCCGGCTCGAGGCCGCGCGCGAAGAGCTCCGCGCGCGCGTCGGTCAGCACCGTGGCCACCTCGTTCTTGTGATCGCAGCGCTCGCGGCACGCGTAGCAGGCCGAGCACGCCCAGGCGGGATCCGCGTGGGGCGCGTCGAGCGGCACGTCGCCGCGCGCGGCGAAGTACGCCATCGACATCTTGCCCCAGGGCGTGACCGTCTCGTTCGCCTCGACGTTCGACACGGGGCAGGCGGCGCGGGAGAGCTTGGGGCAGTAGACGCACTTCTCGAGCGACGTCCGGTGCGGCTCGAGGAGCTTCAGGCGGAGCTGGGACACCGGTTGAGTCTCTCCATCGGATGCGCCTCGCGCAAGCGGCGGGGGCGCGTCACGCGTCCGAGCCGTTGCTCGACGAGCGCCTGCCGCGCTCGTTCACCGGCGTCGATGAGCCTGTCGGCCTGCGGCGAGGGACGCCCTCGTGCACGACCGGCGAGGGCTCCACCCCCGCCTTGGGCGCCGGGCCGCCGTCGGCCGGCGGCGGCTTGGGCTGCCCCTCCGCCGGCGCCGTGGACCGCGACGCGCTCTCCTGGGGCAGGCGGATCGTGAACTTCGCGCCCCTGTCGGACGACTCGACCGCGATCGTCCCGGCGTGCTCGTCCACGATCTTCTTCACGATCGCGAGCCCGAGCCCGGTGCCGCCGCGCTTGCCCGACGTGACGAACGACTGGAAGAGCCGGCCCTGGACCTCCTTCGGGATCCCCTTGCCGGTGTCGGCGACGCTGATGGCGAGATCCCCCCCGTCGCGGTAGGCGCGGATGGTCACCGTGCCCCCGCGTGGCCGCATCGCCTCGACCGCGTTGCGGACGAGGTTGTGCAGGAGCCGCGTCATCTTCGCCTCGTCGAACCGCGCCGTCCCGCGGTCCTCGAGCTCCAGGGAGAGCGTCACGCCGGTCCCGGCGAGCTCGTGCTCCAGCTGCTTCTCGATGTCGCCGAAGAACTTGGTCAGGTAGACCTTGCGCACGAGGATGCTCCGCTCGCCGCGCGCGAACTCCAGCACCTCGCGCTGCATCGCGCTGATCACGTCGAACTGCTTCAGGATCAGCCGCGCGTGCTCCTCCCTCGTCGCCGCGTCGGGGGCGCTGGCCATGAGCTGGACGTAGCCGCTGATCACCGTGAGCGGCGTGCGCACGTCGTGCATCACCCCCGAGAGCAGGCGCCCGATCGTGGTGAGCCGCTCGCTCTGCTCCCGCTCGAGGCGCGAGCGGAACAGCCGCAGCGCGGTCGACGCGTTCGCCGACACGAGCCGCAGGAGCGCCCGATCGTCCTTCGAGAAGCCGTGGGGCTTCCTGGAGTTGTAGAGCGCCATCGCGCCGATCGGCACCGCGTCCTCGCCCTCGAGCGGCACGGCGATCGCGGACTCCAGCTCACCGCCGAGCATCTGGGCGAGCCGGTGCGAGACCGTCATGTCCATGTCGTCGAGCTCGTCGCCCCCGCCCTCGCTCGAGTAGAACACGGCCTCGTTGTGCACCATGGCGCGCCCGACCAGCCCGTCGCCGCGGCGCATCGCGATGCGCTTCACCGCCGGCCTCGGCGGGGCCGCGACCACGACGCCCTCCGGCTCCTCGCCGGGCGCGCGGGGCGGCGGGCTGCCGCCCTCGGGCGCGTCGAGCTCGAAGAAGTAGAGGACCAGCCCGCCCTCGATCTCGTCGACGAGCATGCCCCCCGCGCGCGCCTCGCACGCCCTGCCGGCCGACGTGATGACCGCGCGCGCCAGGTCCTCCATGTTGGTCGCGCGGCCCATCGCGCTCTCGAGCTCGAAGAGCAGCTTGAGGTCGCTCACCCGGTGCTCGAGCTGCTCCTTCGTCTCGACGAGCTGCGTGTTCTTCTGGATCACCGAGAGGAACAGCCGCGAGTTGTCGATCGAGACCGCCGCCTGCGTCGCGAGCGCGCTCAAGAGCTCCTCGTCGTGGACCGAGAACTCCGCCCCCCCGTGCTTGTTCAGCACCTGGATGACCCCGATGGTCCGGCCGACGTGGTTCTTCATCGGCGCGGCGAGGATCGAGCGGGTGCGGTACCCGGTCACCTCGTCCCAGTCGCGCTGGAACCGGCGATCGCGGTAGGCGTCCTTCACGCGGACGGTGCGCCCGATCTTGGCGACGTGGCCGGCGATCCCGGCGCCGACGGGCAGCTCGATCGCGCGCGCCTCCTCGCCGATGACGATGCGCGAGTACAGCCGCTGGCGCTGCTCGTCGAGCAGGTACAGGGTCGCCCTGTCCGCGTCGAGCAGCTCGGTGATCTTGTTCAGGATGAGCGCGAGGAGCTGGTCGAGATCCAGGGTGCTGCCGAGCGCGAGCCCGACGTCCCGGAGCGCCTGCACGGTCTTGTCGGCTTGGGCAAGGCGCGCCTCGAGCTCCTGAACCCGAGCCTGAAGCGCTTTCGTGCGTTGTTCCGCCTTCGCGGTCACCAGGAGACGCTAACACGACTTCGCCCGGAGGAGCGCGCGCGCGGTCCCCTGCGCGACCCGTTCGCCCGGAAGAGAGCGCTCCCGACGTCCGCCGGGAGCGCCCCTAGGACGCGCCGCTACTGGTTCATGCTCTCGAGGAATTCCTGATTGGTTTCGGTGCGGCTCACCTTGTCCAGGAGGAATTCCATCGAGTCGATGACGTTGAGGGGATGCAGGAGCTGGCGGAGCAGCCACACGCGCTGGAGGATCCACTCCGGCAGGAGCAGCTCCTCCTTGCGGGTCGCGCTCTTGTTGATGTCGAGGCAGGGGAAGATCCGCTTCTCCATCAGCTTGCGATCGAGGTGGATCTCGCTGTTGCCGGTCCCCTTGAACTCCTCGAAGATGACCTCGTCCATGCGCGAGCCCGTGTCGACGAGCGCGGTGGCGACGATGGTCAGCGACCCGCCTTCCTCGACGTTGCGCGCGGCGCCGAAGAACCGCTTCGGCTTGTGCAGCGCGTTCGAGTCGACGCCGCCGGAGAGGATCTTGCCGCTCGGCGGGACGACCGTGTTGTAGGCGCGCGCCAGGCGGGTGATCGAGTCGAGCAGGATCACGACGTCGTGCTTGTGCTCGACGAGGCGCTTCGCCTTCTCGATCACCATCTCGGCCACCTGCACGTGCCGCGTCGGCGGCTCGTCGAAGGTCGAGCTGATCACCTCGCCCTTCACGGTGCGCTGCATGTCGGTCACCTCTTCCGGGCGCTCGTCGATGAGCAGCACGATCAGCGTGGTGTCCGGGTGGTTCGAGGAGATCGCGTTGGCGATCTGCTGGAGCAGGACCGTCTTGCCGGCGCGGGGCGGCGAGACGATGAGGCAGCGCTGCCCTTTGCCGATCGGGCAGAGCATGTCGATGATGCGGGTCGAGAAGCTCTTCGTCCCGTTCTCGATGTTGAACTTCTGCTGCGGGTAGAGCGGCGTCAGGTTGTCGAAGAGGATCTTGTCGCGGGCGACCTCGGGGGGCTCGCCGTTGATCTTGTCGACCTTGAGCAGCGCGAAGTACGCCTCGCGCTCCTTGGGCGGCCGGATCGAGCCGCTCACGCTGTCGCCGGTGCGGAGGTTGAAGCGCCGGATCTGGGACGGCGAGACGTAGATGTCGTCCGGGCCCGGCAGGTAGTTGTAGTCCGGCGCCCGGAGGAAGCCGAAGCCGTCGGGCAGGCATTCGAGCACGCCCTCGCCGTAGACCGGCTGGTCCTGCGCCGCGTGGGCCTGCAGGAGCGCGAAGATGACCTCCTGCTTGCGCAGCCCGGCAGCGCCCTCGATGTTGAGCCCCTTCGCCATCTGGACGAGCTCGGCCATCGGTTTCTGCTTCAGTTCCCTGAGGTGCATGAGTCGGAAAGCTCCAGGATGCGACAGCGCGCGCCCTGTCAAGGGCGTGGAGGCCGTCGGTCGATGGTTTCTGGTTGGGGGGGTCTAGCGGGTCGGGCCCGAGGCGGGGCCGAGCATGTCGTCGATGTCGGCGGGTCGCCAGGGGGAAGAGGGCTCGCCACGCAACCGGCGCCCTCACGTTCATGTCGCTCGATCGGCGGGCTGCGCTTGCCGATCGGGCGGCGACTCTATCAAGCGCGTCTGCTCTGTCAATGCGCGCCGGGAGGCACGGCCGCGGGGTCGACCGCGCCGTGCTCGCGCGGGACGGCGGGGGCGAACTGCCCGTGGCGCCCCGGCGCTCCCTGAAGTTGCCTCCCCCGGAACGCGCGGCTAAGTCAAGCTGGTTCCATGGGGCTCAAACAGGTTCAGCTGTTCGTCCGCGGTCGCGTCCAGGGCGTCTTCTTTCGTGCCTCCACGCAGCGCGAGGCCAAGCGGCTCGGCCTCACCGGCTGGGTGAAAAACCGCTCCGATGGCAGCGTCGAGGTGCTCGCCGAGGGGGAGGAGGACGAGCTCAAGGAGCTCATCGCCTGGGCGAACCGCGGCCCGAGCGCGGCGCGCGTCGAGCGCGTCGACGTCCGGTGGCGCGGCTTCTCGGGCGACTTCTTCGACTTTCGCATCACGGATTGAGGCGCTTGGCACGCGGCGCGTCGGATCCGAGGAGCGCGGGCGCGCGGCCGTCGCCGCGGGGCGGCCCGCGGTGCGCGTGGCTCGTCCTGCTCAGCCTGGTCGCGGCTGCGCCGCTCGCGCCGCCCCTGGCGCACGCCGCCGTGGATCGCGACGCCGGCGCCGCCGCGCCGGCTTCTTCGGCGCTCCCGGAGCTCCCGCGCCTCGCCCCGATCGCCCGTCCCGAGCCCGACATCACCGCGGTCCGCGAGCTCGATCGCGTGCTCGACCAGATCACGTCGCAGGACGCCCGCGCGCGGGAGAACGCGCGCGCGGCGCTCGACGAGCCCATCTCCGGCATCGTCGACGCGGTGCGGCTCCGCGTGCAGGACATCCGCGGCTCGATCGATCGCGACGCGGCGCCCCGCGCGCTCGCCGAGGCGCGCAGGGAGGGGCGCAAGGCGCTGAAGGGCGACAAGGGCGGCGACGACGCGCCAGACGGCAAGAAGAAGGGCGCGGAGGCGAAGGACGACAAGGGCGCGAAGAAGGGCGCCGGCGACGCGAAGAAGGGCGACGCGAAGAAGGGCGGCGACGCCAAGGACAAGAAGGACGCCAGGGACGACAAGGGCGCCAAGAAGGGCGGCGACGCCAAGGACGCCAAGAAGGACGCCAAGGCCGACCAGGGCGCCAAGAAGGGCGCCGGCGACGAGAAGGACGACGCCGAGGGCGACTGGCTGGACTTCATGCTCGCCACGCCGCGGCCGCGCGACAGCGCCTGGCGCGACGTCGTGAAGCTGCTCGCGATGGTGCGGATGCTCGCCGCCGACGGCACGACGCCGGCCGTCCGCGAGCTCATCGCGCTGCACGCCTACTTCGGCGAGCTGCTCCGCATCGATCTCCAGCGACAGGTCGCCAAGCTGCGCGACAAGGCGGTCCCCGCGCTGATCGAGGCGCGCCAGCACGACGCCAAGATCGTCCAGCGGTGGGCCAACAAGCAGCTCGATCTGCTCGGCCGGGCGATCCCCGGCGAGGCGATCGCGTCGAACGACACGCAGATCCTCGCCGACGTGCTCCGCGCCTACGGCCGCGTCCGGGACGTGGACGCCATGCGCGTGATCCTGAGCTTCTGCAACAGCGATCGCGCGCGGCTGCGCGACGCCGCCCGCGAGGCGATCGCCGCGATCGGCGAGCCCGGCGTCTGGCAGCTCCGCGACGCGTACCTGAACCTCACCGGCGAGAAGCCGCCGCGCGAGTGGTCGTGGGACCGGATCGCGCGCGAGCTCTTCGCGACGTACGATCGCGCGCGGCTCGCCGAGGTGTACAAGCTGATGGACGAGGGCGTCGCCGCGGCGAGCGCGAACAAGCTCGCCGAGGCGACCGACGCGTTCGACCGGGTGCTCGCCCGCGCGCCGCTCTTCGAGCGCCGCAAGGAGATGGTGGGGCCCTACGTCGAGCGCGCGAGGTCGATGCCGGCCGATCAGCGCGAGGACGCGCTCGCGATGCTGCGCAAGGCGCTGCGCCTCGACCCGACCGGCGAGCAGGCGCCGAAGATCGAGGCGGAGATCGCGTACCTCGAGGGCGCGCTCCTCATCGATCGCGGCACGCCGGACAAGTTCGTGCTCGAGCGGGTGATCGAGCTCGATCCGGGCCACGCCGGGGCGAGGGCGGCGCTCGCGTCCCTCGGGGACAAGGTCGCCGAGCGGAAGAGCCAGAAGAACCGCTACATCGCCGCCGGCGCCGTGGGCTTCGCGGCCCTGCTCGCGATGTTCTTCATCGCCCGCCGCCGGAGCGATCCGGCGCCGTCCGCGAAGCAGCCCAGCGCCGCCCCGCCGCAGCCGCCGGCGTCTCTCGGGGCAGAGCCGCCTCGAGCGCAGGCCAGCGCCGCGCCGCAGCCGCCTGCGCCTCCCGCGCCCGCGGCGTCCCCGACGCAGGACAGCGCTCCTCCTCGGCAGGCCATGGCGTCGTCCGACCCGGCGCTCTCTCCGGGACGGGACAGCGCTCCTCCTCGACAGGCCATGGCGTCGTCCGACCCGGCGCCGTCCGCGAGGCAGGACGGCGAGGCCGTGGCGCCGTCCGACCCGGCGCTGTCAGCCTCCGCGTCGGAGGCAAGCCCTGCCCTTCCCGTCCAGCCGATCGAGCCGGCGGAGCCGCGAGACGAAGGCGCACCTGAAGCCGGAACACCCAGCCGCTGAGCCACGGTCCGCGCCCGATTGCGAGCAACAACAGAACTCCACGACTCAGGTGGCGCGGCCGCGCCCCACGCGAATCATCCGCGGCGAGCTCGCGACACCACGGCCGCCGCGCGCGCCGGTCGCACAACGCAGAAACGCCGGGCGAGCTCATGGCTCTCCCGGCGTTCTCTCTGCAGCTGCGCCGGCGCCGCCGGCGTACCTCCGGCTCAGCCGGCGGTCGTCGCCGGGGTGGCCGGCTCCGCCGCGGCGACCGGCTCGGCCGCCTGCGCGGGCGCGTCCGCCACCGGCGGCGCGTCGATGAACTCGATGAGGCTCATCGGCGCGCTGTCACCGCGGCGCGGCCCGAGCTTGATGATCCGCGTGTAGCCACCCGGCCGCCCCTCGAACCGCTTCGAGAGATCGATCATCACCTTCGCGATGATGTCGACCTTCTTGCCGTCGGTCGCGACCCCCCAGCGAGGGATGTAGCTGCCCACGAGCCGCTCGGCGTGCAGCCGGCGCGCCCTGTCGCCAGGGCTGAGCTCCGCGTGCGCGGTGTACGCGACCTTGCCGAGCCGAGTCGCCTTGGTGATGAGCCGTTCGGCCACGCGCCGCAGCTCCTTCGCCTTGGCGTCGGTCGTCTCGATCCGCTCGTGCGTGATCAGGTTGGCCGTCAGGTTGCGAAGCATCGCCCTGCGGCTGGAGGTGTCCCGACCAAACTGCCTGCCCGCTTTCTTGTGACGCATGACGTTCCCTCAGTACCGACTCACGCCTGCGCCTGCTGCGCCTTCCAGCGCTCGAGGAGCTGCGGCCAGTTGTCGATCTTCATCCCGAGCGAGAGCCCCATGTTCGCGAGGATCTCTTTGATTTCCTTCAGCGACTTGCGACCGAAGTTCTTGGTCTTGAGCATGTCCTGCTCGGTCCGCTGCACCAGCTCGCCGATGAGCGTGATGTTCGCGTTCTGCAAGCAGTTCGCGGAGCGGACGCTGAGCTCGAGCTCCTCGACGGAGCGGAACAGGTTCTCGTTGAGCGGCTCGTCGTCGCTCATCACCGCCTGGTAGCTCGTCTCCTCGCTCTCCTCGAAGTTGACCCAGATGGAGAGCTGCTCCTTCAGGATCTTCGCGGCGAAGGCGACCGCGTCCGCCGGCGAGACCGAGCCGTTGGTCCAGACCTCGAGCGTGAGCTTGTCGTAGTCGGTCACCTGCCCGACGCGGGCGTTCTGCACGGTGTAGTTCACCTTGCGGATCGGCGAGAACAGCGCATCGATCGGGATCGTCCCGATGGGCATGGTCGGCGTCTTGTTTCGCTCGGCAGGCACGTAGCCGCGGCCCACGTTCACCGTGAGCTCCATCGAGAGCGGCCCCTTCTTGTCGAGCACGGCGATGAGGTGGTCGGGGTTGAGCACCGACAGCCCGTCCACCAGCTGGATGTCGCGCGCGTACACCGGCCCGGGCCCCTCGCGGTCGATCCGCACCGAGTACGTCTTCGGGGTCGCCGCCTTGAAGACGACCTCCTTCACGTTGAGGATGATGTCGCTGACGTCCTCGACCACGTCCGGCACGGTGGTGAACTCGTGCAGCGCGCCCTCGATGCGGATGGCCGTCGCCGCCGCCCCCTGGAGGGAGGAGAGCAGCACCCGGCGCAGCGAGTTGCCGATCGTGATCCCGAAGCCGCGCTCCAGGGGCTCACACGTGAACTTGGCGTAGAACTGGGTCCCGCTCTCCGCGTCGATCGAGATGCCCTTGGGCCGGATCAGATCGCGCCAGTTCCGGGCGATCATCGTGAGGTTCGGGTTGTTCATCGTCATGGCGATCTCCTTCCTTCATGAGGTTTGCGCGGAGGTCTCACGCCGCGGCCGCACTCGACCGGTCGGCGCCGCCTCCTGCCCGCATCCTTGGCTCCATGCGCCTGCGCGCCCGCGCGCAGGACGACGACGCGGAGGGGAGCCGGCAGCGAACGAGCGCACCCCGCAAGGTGCGCTCGTGGCGCTGCCCTCCTCCGCGCCGCCCTCGCGCTCAGCGCGAGTAGTACTCGACGACGAGCTGCTCGCGGATCTCGGGCTCGTTCAGATCCTCGCGGATCGGAGCGCCCTTGACCGCGCCGGTGAACGCCGCGCGATCCACGTCGATCCAGCTCGCGACCGGGCGCTTGTCCGCGCCCCCGACCGACGCGAGGACGCTCTTGAACTTGCGCGCCCCCTCGGTGAGCTCGATCCGATCGCCGGCCCGCACGACGTAGCTCGGGATGTCCAGCCGCTTGCCGTTCACGTGGACGTGCCCGTGCCGCACGAGCTGGCGCGCCTCGGCGCGCGACGAGCCGAAGCCCATCCGGTGCACCACGTTGTCGAGGCGCCGCTCCAGGAGCGCGAGCATCTCCTCGCCCGTCCGGCCCTTGCGCCGGTTGGCCTCCTGGAAGTACCCGCTGAACTGCCGCTCGAGCACGCCGTAGATGCGCCGCACCTTTTGCTTCTCGCGCAGGCGCACCGCGTACTCGCTCAGCTTGATGCGCCCCTGGCCGTGCTGGCCGGGCGGATACGGGCGCCGCGTGTACGCGCACTTCTCGGAGTAGCACCGCTCTCCCTTGAGGTAGAGCTTCATCCCCTCGCGGCGGCAGAGCTTGCAGACCGGACCAATGTAGCGAGCCATCGTGAATTACCTCAAACCCTGCGCCGCTTCGGCGGCCGGCAACCGTTGTGGGGGATCGGCGTGACGTCGCGGATCAGCGTCACCTTGAAGCCAGCGGTCTGGAGCGCGCGGAGCGCGCTCTCGCGCCCGGCCCCCGGGCCCTTCACGAACACGGCGACCGAACGCATCCCGTGCTCCTGCGCCCGCCGCGCGGCCTCTTCCGCCGCGAGCTGCGCGGCGAACGGCGTCGACTTTCGCGATCCCTTGAAGCCGCGAGCGCCAGCGGACGACCACGCGATCGCGTTGCCGTTGATGTCCGTGATCGTCACGACCGTGTTGTTGAAGGTCGACTGAATGTGCGCGATGCCCGCGGCGACATTCTTCTTGACCTTCTTCTTCTGCTTGGCCTTGGTGGTGGTGGCAGCCGTCTTCGCTTGCGCCATGGCGTCCTAATCCCCGCTCGTCACTTCGTAGCGGCCGGACGCCGCTGCAACATGCCCTTGCGCGGACCCTTCCGGGTGCGCGCGTTCGTGTGCGTCCTCTGCCCGTTCGCCGGGAGGCCACGCCGGTGGCGGAGCCCGCGGTAGCAGCCGAGGTCCATGAGCCGCTTGATGTTGAGCTGCACCTCGCGCCGCAGGTCGCCCTCGACCTTGTACTCGGCGTCGAGCAGGTCGCGGATCGCCTTCACCTCGGCGTCGCTGAGCTCCTCGACGCGCCTGTTCGGCGCGATGTTGGTCTTCTCGCAGATCTGCAACGCGAGAGTCCGCCCGATGCCGTAGAGGTACGGCAGGGCGAAGGCGACATGCTTCCGACGCGGGAGATCGACACCAGCGATACGAGCCATGGTTACTCCAAACCAAAACGAGGGCGGGCTTCCGCCGAAAGAGCTAGTTCCCCTGGCGCTGCTTGTGGCGGGGGTTCTCGCAGATGATCCGAACGACACCACGCCGCCGCACCACCTTGCACTTGTCGCAAATCTTCTTGACGCTCGGGCGCACCTTCACGGGGAGCCTCCAGATTCCTCAAAAAACTACGTTACTTGTGCCGGTACGTGATCCGGCCTCGGCTCGGGTCGTACGGCGAGACCTCGACGGTCACGCGGTCGCCCGGCAGGATCTTGATGTAGTACTGCCGCATCCGGCCGCTGATGGTCGCGAGGACGCCCAGGCCGTTGTCCGCCTTCACGCGAAACATGGCGTTCGGCAGGGCCTCTTGAACCACGCCGTCGAACTCGAGCTTGTCGCCCTTCGGTTCCTTCGGCGGTCTGGCTTGTTTCGTACGCCTCATTCTCCACCCGAGCCCGATCGGCCGAGGGCCGACAGCACCCTGTGCGTAACTTCGTCTGGCTTCCCGACCCCGTCGACGCGATGCAGCAGCTGCTTCTCCTCGTAGAACGGGAGAAGGGCAGCCGTCATCGCCTCGTAGGCATCGAGCCGCTTGGCAACAGCCTCGGGCCGATCATCGGCCCGATGCTCTAGCTCCGCACCGGGGGGCGGCGGATTATAAACGAGATGATATATCTGTCCACTGCGTTTGTCGGTCCGGCGATGGATCAGCCGTTCCTCGAGCAGGGGGCGCGGAACGTCCAGCTGGAGCACCGCATCAATCCGCCTGCCGCCCTGGCTGGCGAGGAGCTCGTCGAGCGCGGTCGCCTGAGGCACCGTCCTGGGAAATCCGTCCAGAAGGAAACCACCCTCGCAGTCGGGCTCGACCGTCCGCCGGGCGATGAGGCCGATGACGGCCTCATCCGGCAGGAGCCCGCCCGAGTCCATGATGTCCAGGTAACGCTTCTCCAGCGTGCCCGCCCGCTTGGCCTCGCGCAGCATGTCGCCGGTCGAGATCTGCGGGATACCGAAGCGCGAGCACAGCAGCTTCGCTTGCGTACCCTTCCCAGCCCCAGGAGGCCCCACCAGAACCAAGATCATTTGCCCTCCGTCACGCTTCCGGCAGCCTGCGGCCGCGGATGCGGGTGGCACCGGGGCCCGTCAGCCCCTCGTAGCTCCGCGTGATCAGGTGCGCCTCCAGCTGGTTCACCGTGTCGAGCGCGACGCCCACGACGATCATGAGCGACGTCCCACCGAAGCCGAAGGGGACACGCAGCAGGTTGCCGACGATCGAGGGGACCACGCACACCGCGGCGACGTAGAGCGCGCCGCCCACGGTGATCCGCTGGATCACCCGGTGGATGTAGTCCGCCGTCTGCTTGCCTGGCCGGATCCCGGGGATATTTGCCTGCTGCTTCTTCAGGTTCTCGGCGACGTCGACCGGCTGGAACGTGACGTTCGTGTAGAAGAAGCAGAAGAAGATGATGAGCAGCGCGTAGCCGGTGTTGAAGACCCAGTCCCCCCGGTTGATGATCGCCTGGAGCGCGTCGGCCCCGGGCACGTTCATGTTCGCGAGCGTCTGCGGGAACATCAGCAGCGACGACGCGAAGATGGGGGGAATGGTGCCCGCGGTGTTCACCTTGAGCGGCAGGTGCGCCGTCTGCCCGCCGTACACGCGGCGGCCGACCTGGCGCCGCGAGTACACGATCGGGATCTGGCGCCTGCCGTTCTCGAAGAACGCGATGATCCCGATGACGAACACGATGAACGCGGCGATCGCGGCCATCGTCAGCGGCTGGAGATCGCCGGCGTTCTGGGCGAAGTAGTTGCCGATCTGCTCGGGGATGCTCGTGATGATGCTCGCGAAGATCAGGAGCGAGACGCCGTTCGAGACCCCGCGCTCGGTGATCTGCTCACCGATCCACATCAGGAACGCGGTCCCGGTCGTCAGCGTGATGACCGTCATCAGCTGGAAGCCGATGCCGGGGTGGTTCACGATGCCGGCCCCCGTCTCGCTGCTCGACAGGCCCTCGAGCATCTTCGCGATCGAGAAGGCCTGGAACAGCGAGAGCGCGACCGTGCCGTACCGCGTGTACTGATCGAGCCGGCGACGCCCCTGCTCGCCCTCTTTTCGCAGCTCGTCGATGGGCTTGTACACCATGCCCATGAGCTGCATGATGATCGATGCCGAGATGTACGGCATGATCCCGAGCGCGAAGATCGACAGGTTCTCCAGCGCTCCGCCGGAGAACATGTTGAAGAAGCCGATCAGCCCCCCGGACTGCTTCGCGACGTACTGCCGCATCGCGTTCCGGTCGACGCCCGGGGTCGTCACGAACACGCCGACCCGGTAGACCGCGAGCATCACCAGGGTGAAGATCACGCGTCGCCGGAGCTCGGGGATCTTGTGGAAGTTGGTGATTCCCGCGAGGCTGGCCATAGGCGATCCTGGACTCCGGCTTGGTGGGGGCGCGTTCGCGCTGGCTACGAGGACGAGGAGTCCGTCGAGTTGTCCTGGGAGGCGGGCGACGCGAGGACGACCGCCTTACCCCCCGCCTTCTCGATCTTCGAGATCGCTCCCTTGGAGAAGCGATGCGCGGTCACCGTGAGCTTCTTCGTGAGCTCGCCGCTGCCGAGGATCTTCAGGACGTCGAACCGGCCCTGCACGAGGCGGCTTGCCTGGAGCGCAGCCACGTCGACCTGGGCGCCGTCGTCGAACGCCTCGAGGGCGCCGACGTTGACGTTGGCGACGATGTCCGCGAGCGGATTCCGGAAGCCACGCTTCGGGAGGCGGCGCTGGATCGGCGTCTGCCCGCCCTGGAAGTGCTTCTTGTTGATGTTGCCGCCCGCCCGCGCCTTCTGCCCTTTTTGTCCGCGGCCAGAGGTCTTGCCGACGCCCGACCCCACGCCGCGGCCGACGCGGAGCCTCTTGGTTACGGCGCCTTCAGGGGCTTGAAGCTTAGAGAGGATGTCCATGTTTCACACTTCCGTACGCGGCAGCTCCGCGGGGATGACGATCTCGCTTCTCAGGACTTCGGGGAGGTTGCCTCGTCGGCGACCTCCTCCACCTCGACCAGGTGGAGGATCTTCTTCACCATGCCACGGAACGAGGGCGTGTTCGCGACGACCACCTCGGACCCCGGCCCGCGCAGGCCGAGCCCCTTGATGACCTTGCGGGTGTGCTCGACCTGGCCGATGTTGCTGGCCTTCTGACGTACGCGGAGCTTCACTGCGAGCCTCCTTCAGCGCCGCCGCCGCCGCCCTGCGCGCCGCCCGGCCCGGGGGGCGCCACGCTCGCGCGCCGACGACCCGCGGTCCCGGTGCCGCCGCGGCGCTGGTAGTCGAGCGAGTCGAGCTGCATCGACCGCTTCCCGGCGACGCTCTCCGGGCTCTTCAGCCCGCGGAGCGCCGCGACGGTCGCGTGCACGACGTTGTGCGGGTTGCTCGTGCCGAGCGACTTCGACAGCACGTCGTGGATCCCCGCCGACTCGACGACGGCGCGCACCGCGCCGCCGGCGATGACGCCCGTCCCGGGGCTGGCCGGCTTCAGCAGGACCTTGCCCGCCCCGACGTGGCCGAACGAGTCGTGCGGGATGGTCACCCCGTCGAGCGGGATGCGGAACAGGTTCTTGCGAGCCTGGTCGTTCCCCTTGCGGATGGCCTCCGGCACCTCGTTGGCCTTGCCCAGGCCGACGCCCACGTGCCCCGCTTCGTCGCCCACCACGACCAGCGCCGAGAAGCTGAAACGCCGGCCGCCCTTGACGACCTTGGCGACGCGGTTGATGTGGATGACTCGCTCTTTCAGCTTCTCTTCGTCGACATGATCGAACGCCATATCCGTCCTCTATCACGTTCTCCGCCGCGGCAGTTGACCGCGCCCGCCGCCCTCACCATCAGGGCAGCGGCTGTGGGAGTCAGAAATCGAGACCTGCCTCGCGCGCCGCCTGGGCGAGGGCGCTGACGCGCCCGTGGTACAGATAGCCGTTGCGGTCGAAGACGACCTTGTCGATCTGCTTCTCTTTGCAGATCTTCGCGATCAGCGCCCCGACCTTCTTCGCCGCCTCGACCTTGTTGTCCTCGTCGAGCGCGCCCTTCAGATCTTTCGACAGCGTCGAAGCGTGGGCGAGGGTCTTGCCGCTCACGTCGTCGATGACCTGCGCGTAGATGTGCTTCGAGCTGCGGAAGACGCTGAGGCGCGGGCGCTCCGGCGTCCCCTCGACCTTCTTGCGGATACGGAGCTTCCGGCGCTCCCGACCGACGATTTTCATGCCCATGACCGTCTCGTCCCTCGGTGCAGCGGCGTCGCCGCCGCTGCTCGCCTTTACTTCTTGCCGCCCTTGCCGGCCTTGCCAGCCTTCTCCCGCACGCGCTCGCCGCGGTACCGCACGCCCTTGCCGCCGTACGGCTCCGGCGGCCTGAAGCCGCGGATCGTCGCGGCCGTCTGCCCGATGAGCTCCTTGTCCGCGCCCGTCAGGGTGAGGACCGTGCCCTTCGAGTCCGCCGGGATCGTCGCGGTCAGGCCCGCCGGCACCGCGAATGTCACGGGGTGGGAAAAGCCGAGGGCGAAGTTCAGCGTCGTGCCCTTGAGCTCGACGCGGTAGCCGGTCCCCTTGAGCTCGAGCGTCCGCTCGTACCCCTCGGCGACGCCCTTCACCATCGCGGCCACGAGCGCCCGCGTGAGCCCCTGGAGGCGCGACCCGTCGCGCCCGGGCGCCACCGAGCTCACGTGGAGCCTGGCCCCCTCGAGCTTGATGTCCACCTTGTCGGTGATCGCGCGGGAGAGCTGCCCCTTCGGGCCCTTGATGTCGATCTTCCGGCCGTTGACGGTCGCGGTGACCCCCTTCGGCAGATCGATCGGACGCTTGCCAACGCGCGACGTCTTCGTCGCGAGCCGGCTGTCACCGTTCGCGTTGCCCTTCGCGGGCTGGGCTGCGTTCGCCTGAGCTTCCATCACCACACCTCGCAGAGCAGCTCGCCGCCCACCTTCAGGCGGCGCGCATCCCTGTCGCTCATGAGCCCGCGGGACGTGCTCAGGATCGAGATCCCGAGCCCGCTGAACACGCGCGGGATCCTGTCGTGGCGCACGTACACGCGGCGCCCGGGGCGCGAGACGCGGCGCACGCCGTCGATCGCGCTCTGGCGGTCGCGCCCATACTTGAGCACGATCGTCAGCTTCTTGGGACCCTCACCCTCGGTCTCGCGCACGTCGGCGATGAAGCCCTCGGACTTGAGGATCTCCGCGACCGCAACTTTGATGCGGCTCGCGGGGATCTCGGTCCTGTCGTGCCGCGCGAGCGCCGCGTTGCGAATGCGGGTCAGCATGTCGGCGATGGGATCGGTCATCATAGAATCACCAGCTGGCCTTGATCACACCAGGGAGCTCACCACGGAGCGCGAACAACCGAAGGCAGACGCGGCAGAGCTCGAAGTCGCGGTAGTAAGCGCGCGAGCGCCCGCACACCTTGCAACGGTTCTTGTGCCGCGTAGTAAACTTCGGCGGACGGTTCAGCTTCGCAAACTCTTTTGCACGGGCCATCGAAAATCCCTCAATGCCGGAACGGGATGCCAAGCTCGGTCAGGAGCGCGCGTCCTTCTTCGTCCGTCTTCGCCGTGGTCACGAACGAGATGTTGAGCCCCTTCACGACGTCGATCTTGTCGTAGTCGATCTCGGGGAAGATGATCTGCTCGCGCAGGCCCATCGTGAAGTTGCCCTTGCCGTCGAACCCCTTCGGGCTGACGCCCTTGAAGTCGCGGACGCGCGGCAGGGAGAACGCGATCAGGCGATCCACGAACTCCCACATCCGCTCGGCGCGCAGGGTCACCATCACCCCGATGGGCAGGTTCTCGCGCAGCTTGAAGGTCGCGATCGACTTCCGGGCCCGGGTCACCACCGGCTTCTGGCCGGAGATCGCCCGCATGTCCTCGACGGCCGAGTCGATGATCTTCGGGTTCTGCACCGCGGCGCCGAGCCCCATGTTGAGCACCACCTTCTGCAGGCGGGGCACCATCATCGGGTTCTTGTAGCCGAACCGCTTCGAGAGCGCGGCGGTCACGCTCTTCTGATAGTGCGTGCGCAGCCGCGGGGTGTAGTTCGGGTCGCGCGGGCGCGCCTCGGTCGGCTCGCCGCCCTCGGCCTCCGCGCCCTTCCCCTTCGCGCCCTTGGCTTCCTTGCTCTTGGCGGGCGCCTGCGGCTTGGCCTGCTGCGGCTTGGGCTTGTCCTTGTCCTTGCCCTTGCCGCCGTCCTTGGCCGCCTTGTCCTTGTCCTTCTTGTCCGCCATGGCTAGCCCACACCGATCGCGCTGCCGCTCTTGCCGACGCGCGTCTTCTTGCCGTCCTCACCGACGCTGACCTTCACGCGCGTCGGCTTGCCCGTCGCCGGATCGACCGGCATGACCTTGGAGGCGTGAATCGGCGCCTCCTTGGTGATCTTCCCGCCCTCTTGGTTGCGCGGCGTGGGCCGCTGGTGGCGGGTCACCGTGTTCAGGCCCTCCACCACCACGCGATCCTCGTCGGCGAGGATCTTGGTGATGCGGCCCTGCTTCCCCTGCTCCTTGCCGCTGATGACCTGCACGAGGTCACCGACCCTGAGGCGCTTCATCAGAGGACCTCCGGCGCGAGCGAGATGATCTTCATGAACTTCTTCGCGCGCAGCTCGCGAGCGACCGGCCCGAAGATGCGGGTGCCGATCGGCTCCTTCTCCTTGTTGATGAGGACCGCGCTGTTCCCATCGAACTTGATGTAGCTGCCGTCCGAGCGGAGGTACTCCCGGGCGGTGCGGACGACGACGGCGCGCGCCGTGTCCCCCTTCTTCACCTTGGTCCCCGGCAGCGCTTCCTTGATCGACACGACGATGACGTCGCCGAGCGCGGCGTACTTGCGGCGCGAGCCGCCGAGCACCTTGATGCACTTCACGATTCGGGCGCCGGAGTTGTCCGCGACCTCGAGATGCGTCGACACCTGGATCATGGCGCTACTCCTCCACCGGCCGGGCAACGAGCTTGGTCACGAGCCACCGCTTGTCGCGGGAGATCGGCCTGTGCTCCGTGATCTCGACGCGATCGCCCACCTTGTACTGGTTCGTCTCGTCGTGCGCCTTGTAGCGCTCCCGCTGACGGACGTACTTCTTGTACACAGGGTCGAGCGCGTTCCGGATGACCTCGACGGTGACCGTCTTGTCCATCTTGTCGCTGGTCACCTTGCCGACCAGCTTGCGCCGGAAGCCGTGCGCCTTCGCCTCGGTCTCGGCCTGCGCAGGCGCGGCGGCTGCCAGCTCGGGCGCCGCAGCGACCGGCTGCTGGTTCTCTGCCTTCTTCTTCGTCGCCATGGCTACGCCTTCTCCTCGGCACGCGCGCGCTGCGTGAGGATCGTCTTCACCCGCGCGAGATCCCGCTTCGCCTTGCGGATCGTCGCCGTGTCGTTCAGCCGATTCGTGAAATTCTTGAACCGCGCCTCGAACAGGCCCGCCGCCAGCGACTTCTCGAGCTCGCGCAGGTGCTCGGTGGTGCGTTCACGCAAATCCTTCGCCTTCATCGCTTCCCTCACGTCAGCCCGCGGACGAGGAACTTGCACTGCATCGGGAGCTTGTGCGACGCGAGGCGGAAGGCCTCCTTCGCGATCTCCTCGCTCACGCCGCTGATCTCGTACATCACGCGGCCCGGCTTCACGACGGCGCACCACTCCTCGGGCGCGCCCTTGCCCCCACCCATGCGGACCTCGAGCGGCTTCTTCGTCACCGGGCGGTCCGGGAAGATGCGGATCCACAGCTTGCCGGCGCGCTTCACGTGCCGCTGGATCGCCATACGAGCCGCCTCGATCTGCCGCGAGGTGACGCGGGCCGGCTCGACGCACTGGAGCGCAAAGTCGCCGAAGGAGACGTCGCTGCCCGTCATGGCGAGGCCGCGGTTGTTCCCCTTCTGCATCTTGCGGAACTTGGTTCGCTTCGGAGACAGCATTCTGCAATCCCTCTACTGGATCCGGCGCGCCTTACGCTGCAGGACCTCGCCCTTGAACATCCAGACCTTCACGCCGATGATGCCGACCTTCGTCTTCGCCTCGGCGAGGCCGAACTCGATGTCGGCGCGCAGCGTGTGCAGCGGCACCCGGCCCTCGCGGTAGGTCTCGACGCGGCTCATCTCGCTGCCGCCGAGCCTGCCGGCGCAGCGCACGCGGATGCCCTTCGCGCCGAACTTCATCGCGGTGGAGACCGCCTTCTTCATCGCCCGGCGGAACGCGATCCGGCGCTCGAGCTGCGTCGCGATGTTCTCGGCGACGAGCTGCGCGTTGGTCTCGGCCTTCCGGACCTCCTGCACGTCGATGAACACCTCGTTGTCGGTGAACGAGGACACGCCGGGGAAGAGGGTCTCGCCCTTGGAGGCGGTGCCGACGTTGCCGCTCTTCAGCGTCTCGATCCCCTTGCCGCCCTTGCCGATCACCATGCCGGGGCGGGCGGTGAAGACGATCACCTTCGCGCGGTTCGCGGCGCGCTCGATCTCCACGCCGGCGATGTTCGCGTTGTAGAGGTACTGCTTGATCGCGCGCTTGATGCGGATGTCCTGGTGGAGCCACTTCTGATACGCGGCGCCGTCCTCGTACCACTTGCTGCTCCACGTCTTGATGACACCGACGCGGAAGCCATACGGATGGGTCTTCTGTCCCATATCGGCAGGTCCTCTACTTACTTTCTCTCGTCGACTTCGATGACGATGTGCGACACGCCCTTGGTGATCCGGGTCGCACGACCCATCGCGCGCGGCCGCCAGCGGCGGTTGAACTTGTTCGGCCCCTTGTCGACGGTGGCCTTGCTGATGAAGAGCGCGTCGATGTCCGCGCCCGCCTGCTGGGCGTTCGCGACCGCGCTCTCGATGATCTTCCGCAGGACGGGGGCGCCGCTCTTCTGCGTGAACGAGAGCAGCTGGATCGCCTCGTCCGCGTCGCGACCTCGGACGAGATCGGCGATCATGCGTGCCTTACGCGGGGCGATCCGCGAAAACATCGCACTGGCTTTGCTTACCATTCGAGACACCTCGCGACACCGGCGGGCGGAGTGACTCCGTACCGGGTTTCGGTTCGCTGCGAACCGGTTGCACCGTCGTACGCTTCCGGTCTCAGCCCGGCGTCCATCGACGCGGACCCCCTTCGCGTCACCGGGGGGGTTCCCGCGGCGGCCGAAGGGGCTGAGCTGAGATCGAAGCGCCGTTACGGCTCTTCTACTGGGAGACCGGGAGGACACCCGATCGCCCGGGAAAACGGAGCGCGGTGATTACCAGCGGGAGGCGCCGTACGCAAGCGCGATCCTTCCGCGTCCTTTCAGTTTGTTTCTCGCGCCCGAGCGACCTGAGCAGCTTTTCAGACTTTCCTGAACGGGCGTCAGGAGGGGGCCTCCCCGCGCGCGTCCGGCCTCCCCGCCCGCGTCCGGCCGCCGCCCGCGTCGGCGGGCCGACATCCAGGAGGCGCTCGGTCGTTCACGATCCCGAAATTCGCTCTTGACACACGCGAAACATTTCTGAAACAGGCTGCCCGAGCGGCCTGAGCGGGACGGCGCCGGTGCGTCCGCGGCGCATCGGCCTCGTCCGGCTCGACCGGGGCGAAGAACAGGATTGCGAGGGGAATAGGAGAGCCCCAGGCTGAGTCGAACGTACCAGGTTGTGGAACTCTTCCCCGACATTGTAGGAGGCAACGTGACCATGCTTGCTCGTCATCGCCATTCTTTCTTCGCGCTTACCTTGATCTTGCCCGCCGTCGTCGGCGGCTGCGTCGTGACCTCGGCGGACACGGACAACGACCCGGACCAGACGACCGGCCCCGGCGTCACCCACAGCTCCTCGGCCGGCGGAGGCGAGGGCGGCGAGGGCGGCGACTGGGGTGAAGGTGGCCAGGGGGGCGACGGAGGCGAAGGCGGTCAGGGCGGCGAGGGCGGCGAGGGCGGCGAGGGCGGCGAGGGCGGCGCAGCGGCGTGCATCGAAGCCGGGAACAGCAGCGTCACGGCGGACGCATGTGAGCGGCTGAACATCGCGCCGGCGCAGGGGGCGACGAGCCAGTGCGGCGACGACCGCAACGAGGAGCCCATCGGCTACCGGCTCTGCAAGCGCGCCTTCCTCCTGTTCGCCCGGAGCCACGCGGCGGATTTGGTTGACTGCCTGGCGGACATCGGCGTGCAGTACGCGTGCGATCTCGAACCCGCCCAGGATTGCCTCACCGAGATGTACGAGAACGCCTGCCCCAACCAGGCGCTCACGATCTGCGACGGGATCGCCGACCAATGCGATGAGTCGTTCAACGAGGGGCAGTGCGCAGCCGATCTGAACCCCTTCAGCGATGGCGGCGTGGACGAGCTCGTCGAGTGCATCAACGAGGCGGATGAGGACCTCACCTGCGGCGCGGCCTACCGCGACTGCTACGAGACCGTGATGAGCTTCTGAAAAGGTCCTCGCGCGAAGGCGGGGCCGAGGGCGCGCGCAGCGCCCTCTCTGCTCTCGCGGTTCTTTTCCCCCACCGCTCAACGCACATGCGATGACCTCTGGGCCGGTCCCCAGCCTGCGCCCACCCTAGCGCCCCGGCGCGCGCACCCTCTCCCGTACGCGCCTTCGGGGGTCCCCCGAGGGCGGTATTCGGTTGCAAAAAAGATGGCGGGAAGGGATCCTCGGCTCCGCCGTGGCCAAGGACCTCTCCCGCCCGCGTCTGGCAACTTCCCTTCCGCGTTCGTCGGGGGCGCGTGCATACCGCGGCGGTGTCCTGCTCGGACTGGTCGTGGCGTCGGCCGGCTGCGCGCCGGGGTCGACGACCGCCGAGCAGATCACGCCGCGCGTGGTGGCGCGAGCGTCGTTCGAGGGCGCCGCCGCCATCGTCGTGGAGCGGCCCCTCAAGGCGAAGGAGAGCGCGCTCTCGACCGTCAAGGACAGCACCGCGATCGCGTCCGTGATGGAGCCCGAGACCAGCGCCGCCGCGGTGTCCTCGTCGACGAGCAGCACGCGCTGTCCGGCCGAGATGGCCCTCGTCGAAGATCGCGTGTGCGTCGACCGCTGGGAGGGCTCCCTGGTCGAGCTGACGCCCGGCGGCGAGCGCCCGTGGTCGCCCTTCGATCCCGTCGACGGCAACGAGCGCCGCGTCCGCGCCGTGTCCTGGCCGGGCGTCATCCCGCAGGGCTACATCAGCGGGCTTCAGGCCAAGCGGGCGTGCGCGGCGTCCGGCAAGCGCCTGTGCACCTCGGACGAGTGGGTGAGCGCCTGCCGAGGGCCCGATGAGACGCTCTTCCCCTACGGCGCGAGCCGCCAGCACGGCGTGTGCAACGACGACGAGCGACCGGTGCACCCCGTCGCCGAGATCGCGGCGCTGCTCGGCATCAAGTCCGAGGAGCACTGGACGAGCGCGATGAACAACCCGCTCATCAACCAGCTGTCCAACGCGCTGCTCCCGACGGGCGAGCGCGCGGGGTGCACCAATGGCTACGGCGTGTTCGACATGGTCGGCAACCTCCACGAGTGGGTCGACGATCCGAGCGGCACCTTCCGCGGCGGCTATTTCATGGACACGACGCGCAACGGCGAGGGGTGCAAGTACGCGACGACCGCGCACTCCTTCGGCTACCACGACTACTCGACGGGCTTCCGGTGCTGCATGGATCCGGAGCAGGCCGACTAGTGCTGGCCGCACGGCGTGCGGCCGGCGGTAGAGCGGCCGCGAGGCGGGCGCGGAGCTCGAGGCGATGCGGCGAGGAATCCAGGCGAGCGCCCCGCCCGCGCCCCGCGGCGGCGCTGTGGCCCACGCCACGGATCGACCGCTCCGGCGCGGCGCGGCCGAGCGTGGCAGTCGGCGACAGCCCGGCGATGCGGCGCAGCGATCCCAGGCGACACCAGCGAAGAGAATGCCGATGCTCGACTCCGGAGTGAGCGCGGCGGCGCGGCGTCGCGCCGTCGCGACCGCCCTCGCCGCCCTGACCGCCCTCCTGGCGCTCGGGTGCCGGAAGAAGGAAAAGCCAGAGCCCATCACCGTCCCGCCGCCGGGCGCGGCGTCGCAGGATGAGCTCACCACGGCCATTGGCCAGGCGCGAGGCATCGCCTCGGCGCTCGCCCCGTCGTCGACCCGATGGCGACGGGTGTTCGTGCTCGACGACAAGCGCGCGGTGGTGACAGGCGAGGTCGAGAACGAGGCGATCGCGCTCGTGACCGAGACCGCCGGCAGGACGTGGCGCTCTCTGCGGCGTCTCCGCGAGGGGTGGTCCACCTGGTCGGTCGGCGCCGACGGCGCCACCGTGCTCACCGCCGGCCCGCGCGGCCCGGCGCCGGCGCAGGACGCGCGCGGCGCTCGAGGCGCGCCGCCCGCGGTGGACCCGCCGAGCCTCTTCTTCGCTCCGTTCGAGGCGAGCGAGCTCTCGGCGCCCTCGTCGGTCGCGCTGCCCGAGCTGGGCCGCGGAGCGCGGCCGCTCGCGAACTCCATACCTGCGGTGCTCTCGGCCGAGAGCGCCGCGCTGCTCGTCGAGCCGAGACCCCGACGCGCGACCCTCGTCTATGCGGGGCTGCCCGGAGCCGCGCCGGTGCCGCCGGTCCAGCTCCCAACGCAAGAACAGGCGCTGCCGGTGCCCTATGGCCGCCCGCCGGCGATCCTGTCGGTGCGCGGGCGCAACCTCCTCGCGCGGCCCGTCCCCGAGCCGGGAAAGCCGCTCGACGCGCCCCGGATCATCGAGGGACTCGCGATGAGCCCAGCGGCGACGGCCGCGCTCTCTGCTCCCCCTGCGTGCGACTTCGCCGGATGGTCGATCCAGGTTGTGCCCCAGCCGCCCGACAAAACGGCCGTGCTCGCCGTCTCCGCGACGCAGACAGCCGTGCTGAAGCTCCCCGCGAAAGCCGCCCCCGCAGCCGCGGTCGGCTGCGCGGCCGACCGGATCATGGTCGAGGTTGTCGCTCCCACCACCGGAGAGCGCACCCTCGCGACGTGCACCCTCGAAGGCGCCTGCGTGCTCGCCGAGAAACCGCCCTTTCGCCCCTGGCTGGAGCCGCACGAGCGGTCTATCGCCCTGGCGCCCACACGCCAGGGGGTCGCCGCGGTGCTGACGTCCCGCACCGCGACCCGGTGGGGGCTCTATATCGCGCAATCGCCGGAAGCAGGTAAGATCTACGACGTCCCCAGGGTAATCGGCGAAGACTCGGGCGAGCGCGGCCGTATCGAGCTCGGAGCGCTCCTCTCCTTCGGAAATCGACTGTTGATGCTCCTCCAGGCCGATGTCACCGGGACATCGCGTCGCGGCTGGTACGTCATGGCCTCTGAGGATAGCGGGCTCACCTGGAGCCCGCCCTGAGCTCCGTCTCGAACGGGACAGCCATTCTGAACGCGACGCGTCAGCAAAGCCTCCATCCCATCTGACCCTGGCGTGCGCAGTGGTCGCTTGACCTACTTCGCGGGCGCGGCAGCCTGAGCGACGCGCTTGCGCCCCTTGACGCTCGGCTTCTTCGCAGCAGGCGCAGGCCCGGCCGCGGTCTTGCGCGCGTTCGCGCTCGCCTGCTCGGCCGTCTTGGCGTCGCCTGCATAGCGGGCGAAGCGGCGGTCGCCCCCCTGAAAAATCCGCTTCTCCAGCTTGAGCTCCTTCAGCGCTGCGGCGGCGCGCGTCTGCGGGATACCCGCCTGCTTCGCCACCTCGCTCGCGCTGACGCCAGAGCTCGCCTTGACGACACGCTCGACCGCGTCGAGCGTCTCCTGACGCTCCGCCGAGGCGGCCGGCGACTTGCGCGGGCGGCCGGGCCGGCGCTTCGGCGCGGCGCCACGCTTGGCCGCGACGGAAGAAGGTTTGGACTGGACCGCTCCAGCGCGGGCGCGCGTACGGCTGCGGCGCGGTGCCGGCGGAGGAACCAACGGCGCTTCCCCTGTCACGGCGCCCAGCTGATTCTTGACGAGCGCGAGGATCGCCTCGTCCGGCATTTTCCGCACGAGGTTTACAATCTGCTGTGAAAAGGCATCGGTCGCCATGTGCTCTCCCTCGTCGCCGAATCCAGCTCGGCGGTTGGATACGACTATGCCGTTGCCACTTGCCTGGTCAAGCGAATTGAGGATAGCCGGCCGTCTTTTCTTTCAATAGGCGCTGCGGGCGGGCTCAATCGGAGAGCTCATTGGACGGCCACGAACGGCTGGGCTGCTTTGCTCGACACGAGCCGAGCGATGAAGCGCCCCTGCGCGCGTCGATTGATAGCCGAGACCCCTCCCCCGCGCAGGACGGCCCGAGCCGCGACAACCCTCTCAGGCACCCCACGCTGCACCGCGGCATTGCGTGTCTCGGGTGCTCGAGGCCGGTCAGGTGAGCACTGTATGAGAACCGAGCAACCCCGCTCCTCGATCAGGCCCGTCGCGGGCGGCAATGCGGGCTCGCGCACAACTGCGGGGCGCATCGACCCCGGCCTGGGCCTCCCCCCCAATCATTGAAGGGCCCCGCGCCGGGTGCGAGCGCCTGGCGACCACACACAGGCGGCCAGCGCATGGCTACATTGCACGCCCTGGGCGCACGACTGACCTATGCAGGCGCATGATGATACGATGCCGCCCCTCGGGAGGGGCGTGGCGGGGGAGCTTCGCTATCAGCGCCGGAGGGGCATGAATCAGGGCCGACCCCGCGAGCGCCCCGGCCCCGGGTGCGCGGCGCCACGGCCTCTCGCCGAGCGCGCCGCTTCCCTGTCCGCCCGCGGCGCGACGCCGGCGTCTATGCCCGCGCGCCTGCTTGAGCGCACTGCGCCGGCGCGAGTCGTCGGCAGGCTCGTCGCGAGCCGCTGCGCTGAGCGAGCGCTCTGCGCGGCATGCGCTCATCTCTGCGGGATTGCGCGGGCTCGCGCGCTCTGCCGCGCCTCGATCAAAAGCCAACCCGCCGAGCTCTTCGGACTGATGACTCCACGCCGGCGGCGCCGACGCCATCCAGGGCACGCGCCCTCTCGGCGCGGCGCCGATCTCGACATCACGCGCGGCACATCTCTCCCGCGGGCGACGCGGGGCGGCCGGCTGGAGCCCGTCGCGCCCGCCGGACCGGCGCGCGGCCTATCCAGCAGGACCTCTCGTTATAGAGAAGAGCGCCGACGAGGGCTCATCGCCGTGCTCGGCCTGTCCGATCGAGCGCTCCCGAGTGGGCTCAGCCTTCGGCCCGGCGCCCTCGAGCGCGGCGCGCGGTTCGCGCTCCAGGTGCACGGGCTCTACGACATTGGCGCCTACTCCAATGAGCGAAGCAGGAGCAACGGCGGCGGCCCGGCCCGCTCCGCCTCGACTTCTTCGAACGCCTTCCTGTCCATATCCACGGGGACCCGGAATCCGCGCGGGCCGAGGTCGACGCTGGCCCGGTGGTCGGACGGGATTGACCAGCCGCCCACAATCCGTTGACATGCGCGTCCGTCGGGGAGAACGATGCGCGCGTGTCGCTGGCCCGCGTGCTCGAGCCCGAGGTCATGGATACCGACGAGGACGCGCGGGCCTACGACAGCATGGATCACGCCGCCGTGAACACGGCGTTCTGCGACGCGCTCCTCTGCCACGATCCGGATCTCGGATACGCCCTCGACGTCGGCACGGGGACGTGCCTGTTGCCCATCGAGCTTTGCCGGCGCGTACCGACGGCGCGCATCAAGGCGATCGATCTCTCCGCGTCGATGCTCGACCTCGGGCGCCGCCGCGTCGAGCAGGCGGGGCTCACCGGCGCCATCGCGCTCGCCCTCGCGGACGCCAAGGCGCTGCCCGAACCGGACGAGACGTTCTCAGCCGTCCTCTCGAACAGCATCGTCCACCACATCCCGGAGCCGATGCAGGTCATGCGCGAGATGTTTCGCGTCCTCCGGCCCGGCGGGCTCCTGTTCATCCGAGATCTGCTCCGTCCGGAGGACGAGGCGTCGGTGGCGGCCCTCGTCGCCACGGTCGCAGCGAACGATACGCCGTACCAGCGAGCCCTCTTCGATGCGTCGCTGCGCGCCGCGCTCGCGCTCGAGGAGGTGCGGGAAATCCTGCGCTCGCTCGGGATCCCCCCCGAATGCGCGCAGGTGACGAGCGACCGCCACTGGACCGTGGCGTTCCGCAGGGCCTCCTGATCCGGAGGCGCCGCGCCTCGCGACGCCGACCCGTCAAATCGACGCGACGACCAGCCCGGCACGTAATAAAAGCGTCCGCGTGAACGCCACCGGAACACGAGCCCGCCGGGCGCGCGGCGGTGCCCCCGCGCTCCTCCTGTCCCTCGCCATCGCCCTCCTCGCCGCCTGCGAGGAGGGCCCGCCGCGCCCGGGCGAACCGGAGCGGCCCGCGCCCTCGCCGCCCCCGTCGACCTCGGCGAGCGCGCCGCCCGCGGCCGGCTCGGCAGCCGCCGAGCTGCCGGACGCAGGCCCGCCGGGAGAGGTGGTCGCTCCCACGGGCGCGCCCGCATGGCAGGGGACGTGGGAAGGGCGCTACGACGCCAAGAAAGGCAGCGTCGTGCTGCCCCCCAAGGTGAAGGACACCGTGCGCCAGAAGGACGACGGCAAGCAGGCCACCGGCCCAGGAACGGTGACGCTGACCATCGAGCCGAGCGGTGAGCTGAAGGGGACGGCGAAAGGCGCGCTCGGCGACGCGACCCTCGTCGGAAAGGTCGAGGACGGCATGGTGCGCGCCTCGGTCTTCCCCGACGATCCGCGCGCGCCGAGCGCGATGACCGGCATCCTCGTCGGCGAGCTGAAGGAGAACGTCATCGCGGGCAGGATCCGGGTGACCGGGCCCGACGCCATGCTCGTGCGCGAGTCGCCCGTGGAGCTGAAGAAGAAATGATCGACGCTGCTGGAGGAGACGGCGGCGTCTCGTCCAGCAGCGTCGCGCGTCAGCTCGCCGCGCCGGCTCCGCCCGGCTCGCCCGCCGCGCGGCCCGGCGGCGCAGCGCCGGCCTCGCCGGCCGCGCCGCTGCGGCCGCCGCCGCGACCCGCCTCGCTCCGCCGCTCCTCGCGCTGGCGGGCGATCTCGGCGTCCCGCTGCTCGTACGCGACGATGATCCGCTGCACGAGCGGGTGGCGCACGACGTCGACCTCGGTGAACGAGCAGATCGCGATCCCCTCGATCCCCGCGAGCAGCTCGCGCGCCTCGGCGAGGCCGCTGCGCGCGCCGTGCGGGAGATCGACCTGCGTGACGTCGCCCGTCACCACGGCGCGAGAGGCGTAGCCGAGGCGCGTGAGGAACATGCGCATCTGATCGCTCGTCGCGTTCTGCGCCTCGTCGAGGATGACGAAGCAATCGTTGAGCGTGCGGCCGCGCATGAAGGCCAGCGGGGCGACCTCGATCTGGCCGCGCGTCACGAGGCCTTGCGCCTTGTCCGCGTCCATCATGTCGTGGAGCGCGTCGTAGAGCGGGCGCAGGTAGGGATTCACCTTCTCGGCGAGATCGCCGGGCAGGAAGCCGAGCCGCTCCCCCGCCTCGACCGCCGGCCGGGTCAGGATGATCCGCTTCACGCGGCGCTCGAGCAGCGCGTGGACCGCCATGGCCATCGCGAGGTACGTCTTGCCCGTGCCCGCCGGCCCGATGCCGAACGTCATGTCGTGCGACCGGATCGCCTGGATATAGCGCTTCTGCGCCAGCCCCTTCGCCGAGATCGGCCGGCGGCGCGCCGAGATGAGCACGACGTCCTCGAACAGCTCGCGCAAGGTCATCCCAGGGTCGTCCCGGAGCGCCTGGACCCCGCGGACGTAGTCCTGCGGGTCGAGCACCACGCCGCTCCTCAACATCTGCGCGGCCTCCGCCAGGCACCGCTCGGCGAGCGCGACCTTGTCGGCGTCGCCGGCGAGCCGGATCGTGTTGCCTCGGACGCCCGACTCGATGCCGAGAGTGCGCGCGATGAGCTTGAGATTCTCGTTCCCTGGCCCGGCGAGGGCCACCAAGGTGCTGTTGTCGAGCACCTCGACATCCGCCGTGATCCGCACGCTGGTCGTCATCGAGTGATCCTTCCCCGCCTTTGCTCCGGCGCTCCGCCGCCGGCACGCGCCGTCCTCCCTTGAACGGACTCTTGACTGCCCCCACCTGTCACGCGACTGTCCTGCCCGCTCGTCCCGTGCCCTACACAGAATCGTAACGTCCTGGTCATAATTCGGCGTTGAAATGCGTGGAGCTTCGGGCACGCGGGCGAGCCGCACACAGGGAGAACTGCATGAGGTTAGCTACATCGGCGCTGCTGGGCATGACTGTTACGCTGTCGGGCCTTTCGGCGCTAGCACAGCCTGGACCCCAGGGCCCGGCGCAACCCGCGCCGGCGCCACCTCCGGCCGCAGCGCCGCCGCCCGCCGGCGCGGTGCCGCCCGCCGGTGCCGTGCCGCCCGCCGGTGCCGTGCCGCCCGCCGGTGCCGTGCCGCCCGCCGGTGCGGCAACGCCGGCGCCGCCTGCCGCCGCGGCGCCGGCGCCGCCGCCGGAGCCGGTGCCGCCGCCGGCAGCGCAGCTTCCGCCGCCGCCTCCTCCGGGCGCGCCGGCAATCGCCGCACCGCCGCCGCCGCCGGCGGAGGTGTTCGCGCCGACCGCCGAGGCCGCGGTCGTGAAGGAGCAGCAGCCGCTCGCCGGCTGGCACGGCGGCTTCTTCTTGCGGGACGCCAACGACACCTTCCGGCTGTACCCGAAGGGGAGGATGAACCTCGACTTCTACAGCACCTTCGGCGGCGGCGTGTCGGACGTGAGCGCGACGAGCGGCGGGGGCGCGCTCAAGCCGCGCTTCTTCGTCCGCCGCGCGCGGCTGGAGCTGGCCGGCGAGTTCCTGAAGAAGTGGTCCTTCGACGTCGACGTCGATTTCGGCGGCCAGGGGCTCGCGAACACGAACGGCAGGACCGAGAACGCCGCCGCGGCTCCCGGCCAGACGCCGACCGCCGAGACCGCGCGCTTCGCCCCCGTCGAGAGCACGACCTCGAACGCGGTGCTCGCCGACGTCTGGATCAACTACTCGGTCATGCCGGCGCTGAACTTCATGTTCGGGCAGTACTCGACGTTCTTCTCGATGGATAACCAGACGAGCGACAACAGCTCGACGTTCCTCGAGCGCAACATCGCGACCCGGAGCTTCACCTACCCCGAGGGCAAGGACATCGGCCTGACCATCTGGGGCGACGTCGCCGACAGGATGCTCGGCTACGGCGTCAGCGTGCTCGCCGGCGACGGGCAGAACCGGCCCGGCGTCGACGCCCCGCCCGATTTCGTCGCCCGCGTCTTCGCGCGCCCGTTCGGTGGCGACAAGAAGGCGTTGCTCGCGAAGGCGCAGATCGGCATCAGCGCGCGCCACGGCGAGCGAGACCAGGAGTTCGTGGGCTACGACTACTCGCCCATCAGGACGGGGCAGGGCTACGCGCTCTGGGGCGCCGGCTACACGGACTCGCTGAAGCGGCCGATCCACGTCATCCCGTCGGGCGCGCAGAACGCGATCGGCGGCGAGCTCCGGCTGCCCATCAAGATGGTCGAGCTCCGGGCCGAGGCCTACTACGTCGCGAACAACACGCGCGAGGCCGTGGAGGGCTATCAGCTCACCAACACCGAGCGGCTCGGGCAGGTGAGGGGGCTCGGGTGGTACGTGCAGCTCTCGGGGTGGCCGGTGGGCGACGCCTTCGTCAACGGGGATCCGGGGTTCAGCCCGCGCCCCACCAAGATCGACCTCTCGAAGGAGCTCGAGAAGCCGAAGGCGGGCCTCGAGGTCGCCGCGCTCCTCGCTGGGATCAACGCGACGTACGACGGCGCGTCCCGCGAGGGCGCGTACGACGAGAAGACGCCGGGCGCCGAGAACGGGCCGGGCACCGACCTCAACGTCCTGCAGATCGGCCTCGCCGCGAACTACTGGCATACGAAGAACGTGCGGCTCGGCGTGAATTACAACGCCTACCTGACGCCGGGCAGCGGCTCGAGCGACAACCTCCTCCGGGTGCCGGGCAACACCCTGACCGAGCCCGATCCGGATGCGCACGCGCTGCACGAGCTCAGCGCCCGGCTCAGCCTGTCCTTCTAGGCGCGCGTCGCCGCCTCCCTCGCCGCGGCCGGCGCGCCGGCCGCGCTCCTCGATCGTTCGTTTGCCCTCCAACGAAGCGCGCCGGCACGCCCCCTGCGCGGCGCGCCGCGGCGCGGGCCGCAGGCCGGCCAAATGGCGCGCCTCAATTTTGGCCCAGGACACCCCGGCGGGGTACCCGTCGGGCCATGCGCGAGATGCGTCAGTGGATCGCCGTCGGTGCAGCCGTGGGGCTCGTGGCGGTGACCCTCCCCATGCTGCGCGAGCACGACGTCCAGCTCGGAGGGCTGCTCGCCAAGAAGACGACCGCCGGCGGGCCGAAGATCACGCGGACCGTGACGCCGCCGCCGCTCACGGACCTCGACCTCACGCGCATCGACGATCGGAGGAGCCCGCCGACGGCGCCGGCGCACGGCGGCCGCGTCGCGGAGCTGACCCTCGATCCGACGTACCAGCGCGCGGCGATCGGCTTCCTGCGGGCCGGCCAGGTCCCGGAGGGCGCGGTCGTGATGACCGATATCCGCACCGGCAAGGTGCTCGTCTGGGCGAGCTACGTGCACGAAGGCGCGCTGCACGACGTCGCCGCGGAGGCCACCGCGCCGTCGGCGAGCATCTTCAAGGTCGTGACGGGCACCGCCCTCGTCGAGGCCGGCCTGAGCCCGAACACGAAGCAGTGTTACTCGGGCGGCGAGCACTCGATCCGGCCGGCCGACATGATCGACAACAAGCGGCGCGACAAGTACTGCGCGACGCTCGCGCAGGCGATGGGCCGGAGCATCAACACGGTGTTCGCGCGGCTCGCCGCCAAGAACCTCGATCACGAGAAGCTCGGCGCCGTGGCCGCGAAGCTCGGCTGGGGGCAGGACACGCCGTTCGACGTGAAGGTCGCGGCGAGCACGATCTCGCTGCCGGAAGACGAGCTCGGCTTCGCGCGCACCGCGGCGGGCTTCTGGAACACGACGCTGTCGCCGTTCCAGGGGGCGAACCTGGCGACCACCCTCGCGAACGGCGGCGAGATGATCCGGCTCCACGTCGTGTCGAGCGTCAAGGACGAGGCCGGCGAGATCTACCAGGGCGTGAGCGAGCGGCAGGTGCTCAAGCGCGTGATGGACGAGAGCACGGCGAGCGCGGTGACCACGATGATGGAGGCGACGGTGGATAACGGGACGAGCTACCGCTCGTTCCACGATCGCAACGGCCGCCCCTACCTCCCGGATATCCGCGTCGCTGGCAAGACGGGGACGCTCACGAAGCCGACGCCCGAAGGGCCCTTCTACACCTGGTTCGTCGGCTTCGCCCCGAGCCGCAAGCCGGAGGTTGCGATCTCGGTGATGGTCGCCAACGGCGCGAAATGGCGCGTGAAGGCGACCAACGTCGCGTGCGACATGCTCCGCACCTACTTCGCGGACAAGGGCGCGCCCGGCGTGACCGATCCGAACAACCGGACCGGAACGACCGCCCGGCGATGACGCACGCCCGGGCGGGCCGCCGAGACGCGGCGCGATAGGCCCGGGTCCGGCGCGCTGCGCGGCGTCGCGCGGCTCGGCGCAGCAGCGTCCGAGCGTGGCGAAGCGTCCGGACCGAGCCGACGCGGCCGGCAGCGCCGCCCGCCCCCGAGCTGGGCGTCAGGCAGACCACGCGTCGGCTGCCGGATCCCACCGCATCGCCGAGTGCGCTCGGCAGGATTCCGCCCTGGCCGCGATCCAACAATCCGGCGATGACGACCCGCGCGAGCGATGTGTCCGCTCGATGGCTGCCGGGTTTGCAGGACCATTGTACGCCTGCGGCAGCGATCCATTTATAGAACTTTTCCGCCCAGGGCCGGCTCCGCTACCACCTGCTCGCCGTCCGCGGCGCGAAGGTCCGGGCCGCTCCGATGCAACCGGACACCCTGGGCCAGGGTGGGACCTAGTTGCGAGAGGTGCTGCTTGTGCAGCTTGTGCTCGGCCGAGATCTGCGTGCTAGCATCTCTGTTGTGCAGGTTGTGCTCCGCAAGCTCGGCCGGGGATCGCGCGCAGTCGTTGGCCGGCTCGTCCGTGCACCACGGAAAGGCTCGGTCATCGTCATCGAGTTCTCCGACGGAATGCATGAATATGTGACGACGCCGGTCAAGCGCGTGTTGCGTCTCGCCGGGCGCGAGGTCTTCTACATAGAGACCGTGAACTCCCGGTACCGCCTCGAGGTCCGCGGCCGCGAGGTGGCGCTGGACGGCGCGGTCGGCGGCTGAGCGCTGCCGGGTGCGCCCGGGCCGCGCGAATCCCGCGCCGCGTGAATCCCGCGCCGCGTGAATCCCGCGCCCAACGCGCCGACGTGCTCACGTAACACCGCGCAACTACCCGGCAAATCGCGTAGATCCCGCAGGCGGCGGCCCGCGAGCGGTCGGCCTGGCCAGGCGTCGTACTGCACGCGCGTCTAGCGCGAGAACTGCGTTTCGGAGCGCATTGCCCCTTGCGCTTCCATGCGCTCTTGGGCAGAGTCCCGCTCCCTTTGAGGGGCCCCGCGGTAGGCCATCCACCGGTGCAGGATGGGGCTCGCCTGGCGAGCTGTCGTCACGATGCCGCGCCCGTGCCCCCGACCGTGAGGAGATTGAAGCATGGGCAAGCGCGATCGTCGCCAGTCGATGAAGATGAGGCGCCGCAAGGCGCAGGCTGCCAAGAAGGAGCGCGCCAAGCGCAGCAAGCTGTCGAGGGCCACGACGGAGGTCGCCGGCAAGGCGAAGAAGCCTCGCGCCCCCAAGAGCGCCGCCGCTCCCGCGACCCCTGCCCCGGCTTCCTGACGGTGCGCGGCCGGTCCGCCGGCCGTGCGCTGGATCCATCCCGCAGAACCGCCCCGACCTTCCTCGAGCTCGCGCCCGCCGCCGCCGTGCGGGTCCGGCGCGATCCCAGCGATCGCCGAGATCGCGCCCGCCGCCGCCGTGAGGGCCCCGGCGCGCGGTCCGCTGCGTAGCCTTGTGCCGCCCGGTTCAGCGGCGGCGTTCACTCGTCACGAATGACGCGCGTGTGAAGGCTCAGGCCGGGCTGCCGGCCCGGGTCGATCGCGCCCGCCGCCTCGCCAGTCGGCTTCTCCTTGGGCGGGGGCTCGCCGAGCAGGCCAGCGTCGCCGTCCTTTCGCTCCTCGCCGACCAGCTCCCAGTGGCCTCGCTCGTCGCGCCAGCGCTGCGCGATCCGGGTGGTGCGGACCGTGGCCTCGTCGTGCCGCAGCCAGAGGACGTCGAGGTAGACCTCGGCCTCGTCGCGCTGGGTCATCTCGAAGCCGCCGAACTCCACGTCGACGACCCGGAGGCGAGCGCCCCAATCGGCGTGGCGGCGCATGAAGTCCTCCCGCGCCGTCGATCCGACGCGCTCGAGCGCGACATCCATGCGGCCGAACCGGGCCGCCGTGTTCATCTCGAGCGCCGCCTCGGTGAGGCGCTGGGAGTTGCTCGGGGCGATGCCGCAGCCGGCGAGGAGGGCGAGGCTCAGGGCGAGGAGGGCGCGCATGGCCGACCACCGTGGGCGAAGGGGCCGGCGGGGGCAAAGTTTCCGGCGGCGCGGGCGCTCAGAACGAGTTCGTCGCGACGAAGTAGAGCTGGCCGCCCGGGATCGCGAGCGGGCTCAGGCCGACCGCGTACCCGAAGCGCAGCTGCGACGCGAGGACGTACCCGAGCGTCAAGCTCAGCCACACCTCGCCGCCGATCGAGGTGTGCAGCTGGGGCGAGTAGAGCAGGCTCCCCTGCGTGAAGAGCGCGAGGTCGTCCGTCTCGAAGCGGTTGAATGCGCCGCCGTGGTCGAGGAAGAGGCTCGCGTCGATGCGGCGCAGGTAGAGCGGCAGCGTCGAGAGGCCGCGATCGGGCTCCAGGACGGGCACGCGGTACTCGAACGTCTGCGAGAAATACGAGCGGCCGGCCACCACGCCCGGCGCGTAGCCGCGGAGCGTGAACGAGCTATTCGTGACGCCGGTGAGCAGGGTGTCGATGAGCGTGAGGTTCTCGAGATCGTACCCGCCGACCGCGTAGGCGGCGCCCCGAGGGAAGTTGCCGCCGGAGACCGCCCCGGCGACGCGGAAGGCGAGGGTGTGGTCGCCAGGCCAGGGCATCGCGACGTAGGCGCTGAGCGAGGTCGAGAACGCGTAGGTCGTATAGCTGCTGCCCGTCTCCGGGCCGGCGTAATCGAGGCCCGCGTTGAGCGAGATCCCGCGCGGCGCGCCGGACGCCTCGATCGAGCCCTCGGCGTTCGAGAACCCATAGCCGATGTGCGCGAGGTTCAGCGTGCCCTGCGGCGGGAGGATGGTCCGCGGCGCGTACGGGTCGAGCTCGCTGCCGATGGGGAGCTGCCCCTTGAAGGCGACGCTGCTGAACGACGCGGCGAGGCTCTGCCGCGAGAACTCGCCGCGGATCGGGTAGCTGACGCCCGAGACGACGCCGATCGATCGCTCGTCGTAGGTGACGTTGCGGCCGCTGATGCGGTAGCCGCTGCGCGGGGTCATGGCGTAGTACGCGCGGACGCCGAGATCGATGGGCAGCCGCCCGTAGGTGTACCCGACGAGGACGGTCGGGGCGGGCGCGTCCGGCTGCACGGTGAGCTCGCCGAAGACCGAGTGACGACCGACGATGTCCGAGCCGGTCACGCTCACCGTCAGCGCGTTCGACCCGTAGCTCCCGGGCGCGTAGTCGAGCGTGATCGCGCGCGGCGCGAGCGTCGGAAGCGGGTTGTACGGCGAGCGCTCGAGCCGCACCGCCGCGGGCGCGGTCGGCGGATCGGGGCGATCGGTCGGGGGCGGCGGCGCCGGGAGGAAGCGCGCCGGATCGAGCGGCATGACGAAGAGGTCGTGGCCGCGGGACGTATATCCGACATAGACAAGCGTCTTGCCGTCGGGGCTGATCGCCGGATGGAAGGCCCCGAGTCTCACGTTGGTGACCTGCCGCAGCGCGCCGGTCGAGAGCGCGTACGCGTAGACGTTGTGGATGCCGGTGCGGTCCGAGGTGAAATAGAGCGTCTCGCCGTCGGGCGACCAGACCGGGCTCATGTCGGTCGCGCGATCGCGCGTCACCTCGCGGAAGCTGCCGGTGGCGACGTCCACCACGCGGATGTCGCGGTAGCCGCCGGCGGTCCAGGCGCTGTAGGCGAGGCGCTTGCCGTCGGGGGAGAACGACGGGGAGTAGGCCTGCTCGAAGCGGGCGCTCGGCACGAGATCGCGCCGCTCCGAGAGGGCGCCGTCCCGCGAGAGCCGCGCGATCTCGAGGTAGCGGGTGCCCTTGCTGTTGAGCGAGAAGGCGACGAGATCGCCGGTCGGGCTCACGTCCGGGGCCGAGGACCGGAGGCCGCGCGTCAGCTGGCGGCGCGAGGGCTCGTCGCCGTCGGGCGCCTCCTCACCGCGCGGGAGGAAGACGAGGTCGTCCCGGTAGTACTGATTGCGCCACGGCATGAGCGCCGCGAAGATCATGTCGCCGGCCGGCGTGAACGCCGGTCGCGAGGCCGTGTTGGTGCGCGCGACGAGCGCTTCCTTGCGCTCGGTCCCGGGCGCGGGCGCGGCGAGCGAGAGGCGGTAGATGCCGGGGCGCTCGCGGCCGTCGTCGCGGAAGTAGACGATCTCGTCCGCGGACGTCCGACGCGCGACGGGCGGAACGAACCGCGGGTAATGAACGGTGCGGCCGTGGTGCGTGAGCCGCGCGCCCTCGCGGAGGCCGCGCGCCTCCACGGCCGCCATCTGCTCCCGGTAGAGCCGGCGGAGGTGGTCCTTCCAGCCCTCGTACAGCTCGACGTAGGTCTTGCCGGTGGCGCGGCGGATGGCGCGGTTGATCCCCCACGGGACGAGCGACGCGCCGTAGTCGGCGGAGACGGCGCGCATCGTGTTCGGCCCGTAGACGTCGAGGATCCAGCCCAGGAACCTCGAGCCGTAGAGGTACCAGAGGGTGCCCTGCGGCCAGCGGAACGGGGAGCTCGAGATCTGGTCGAGCCCCGCGATGTTGTCCTCGAGCACGTCGGCGCGCAGGTACATGTCGAACATGGTCGAGCGCATCCGGCCGCCGCTCGTGTGGTTGCTCTCGCTCACGACGGCGAGCCCCTCGATGATCCACCGCGGCTGCACCTGGTTCGGCGAGAACGACTTGCCCACGATCGCGTTCAGGATCGCGGGGATGCCCGACGTGTTGTCGATGTGCGCGATGTGCGTGAACTCGTGCGTGAGCAGGTCGAGGTACCAGTCGTCGTAGTCGCCGAGCGTCGACATGTCCTCGGGCCCCGACGCGAGGAGGTGGATCGCGTTGTACGGGAGCGTGCCGGCCGATCCGTTCGCGATCTCCGCGTCGTCGGTGATCACGATCTCGGTGCGGTCCCGCGGGGCGTAGCCGAGCGCGCCCTCGACGCGCCCGTAGATCGTCTCGGCGAGCGCGGCGATGCGCGCCGCGACGGGCTCGAGGCCTTGCGGGTGGTGCACCCGGAAGTGGTCGGTCTCGTAGGTCCAGAACGCGAGATCGGGATCGCCGGTCGCCCGGGCGGGCCGCGCCGCGAGGAGCAGCAGCGCCGCGAGGGCGACGGCGGAGACGACGGAGGCTGCGCGGTGGAGCGGCCGGCTCGCCCGCGAGCCGGAGCGCGAGAAGAAACGGTTCACCAGGATCGAGGCGGCGTGGCGGCGTCAGAGGTCGTCGTAGAAGAGCGGCTCCCTGTTGCGCGTGAACCGGGAAACGAGCTGGCGGCCCTCCGCCGAGATCTGCGTGATCCGGGCGCCGAAGCCCGGCTCGGCCGAGTCCTTCGAGCCGCCGGCCTCGCGCGTCCACCGGACCGCCGCCATCGCGGTGAACTCGTAGTCGCCCGGCAGGCGGACACGCAAGGTCACGACGGAGCCGATCGGCGGGATCTTGTAGGTCGCGACGAAGATGCCCCCGTGCTCGATGACGTCGTTGCCAGCGAGCCCCTTGTAAAAGTTCGACGGGGTCAGAGCGCCGAGCTCGACGTCGACGACGGCGGCGGGCGCGCGGTTGTCGACCGGCGGCTGGGCGGCCTGGGGCGGCGGCGCTCGGCGCGCGTCCGCAGCCGGGTGAGGCGCGGCGGGGTACGCGGGCGCGGCCGGCGCATGCCGCTGCGGCTGCGGCGAGGGCAGCGTCTGCTGGAGGTGCGGAGGGGCGGCCACCGCGGCGGGCGCGGGGGCGGCCGCCGCGACCGGCGGCGGCGCAGCGACCGGGGCGGGCGCGCGGGCCGCTGCGACGGGTGCGGGCGCGGCTACCGGGACGGGGACGGGCGCGGGCGCCACCGCGACGGGTGCTGGCGCCACCGCGACGGGCGCTGGCGCCACCGCGACGGGTGCTGGCGCCACCGCGACGGGCGCTGGCGCCACCGCGACGGGTGCTGGCGCCACCGCGACGGGTGCTGGCGCCACCGCGACCGGCGGCGGCGCGGCCGCCGCTGCGGGCGCCGGCGGCTGCGCGCCTGCGGCGGCCTGCGCCCTGCTCAGCGCGTGCACCTTGCTCAGCGAGGAGGCGACGTGCTCCATCAAGACGTCGATCACGGGATCGGCCACCGTGATCCTCTGCAGGCGGTTCAAGACGTCGCGCACGTGGCCGAGCGCGATCTCGCTGCCTTCGAGGGTCTGTCCCCCGGAGCGCTCGATGCGGTGCATGATGCCCATCGCCTGCGCGATCGGCTCGGCGAGCGCCTCGACTTCCGGCGACACTCCCCCGTTCGACTGGAGCGCATTGAGCGCCGATGCGAGCAGTTCGCGGGCGCTTTTCGCAAGCTGCGCGGGTTCCGACATGAATCCTCCGAAGGGCGCATCCTACGCGGTCGCGCGCGCGTAGGTTCAGGTTTCGATGGCCCGCGCGCCGGCCAGGCGGCCCCGCCGGCGCCGCGGCCGGTAGCCGAGCGCGCCCGGGCCGGCCGTCACCCGCTCGGCGCGCCCGACGCCACGAGCGCCGCGAGCTCGCCCGCCGACGCCGGCTCGCCGTCGATCTCCCCCTCCAGCAGCGCGACGGCCGTGTCGCCGGTCCTCACGAGGACGACCCCGCTCTGCGCCACCGCCTCGCCCGGCGCGAGCGCCCCCGGGAAGACCGGCGCCGGCGCGGCCCGCAGGACGATGACGCAGGCGCCCTCGATCTCGGTCCACGCCCCCGGCGCCGGCGCGAGGGCGCGGATGTGCCGGAGCACGCGCTCCGTCGGCCAGGACCAGCAGATCGCGCACGCCTCGTCGTCCGGCGCGGGCGCCTGCGTCGCGAGCGCCGGATCCTGGGCGACGCCCGCCACCTCCTCGCCGCGCGCGAACCGGGCGACCGTGCGTCGCAGGACGCGCAGGCTCGGCCGGTCCAGCGCGCGGGCGAGCTGCCACGCGGTCCACGCCGGATCGATCGGGAGCCGCTCCTGGTCGAGGATGTCGCCGGTGTCGTACTCCGCCTCGATCCGGTGCGCCGTGACGCCGCTCTCGGCGTCGCCCGCGGCGATCGCCCAGTAGGTGGGATCCGGCCCGCGGTGGCGCGGGAGCAGCGAGGGGTGCACGCCGATCCCGCCGAGCCGCGCAGCCCGCACGAGCGACATCGGCAGGCGCGTGGTCCAGAACCAGCTGACCAGGAGATCGGGCGCGAGCGCCTCGACGCGCGACCTGAGCTCGGGGCCGTCGACGTCGGGGCGCAGGAGGAGGCGCTCGCCGAAGAGGCGGCGGGCGCGGCGGAGCCCCACCGCGTCGGCGCGGCTGATCGCGGCGAGCGCGATCTCGTGGCCGTCGCCGTGGAGCAGCAGCGCGGCCAGCGGGAGGCCGAAAAAGGCGACCCGGAGGGGGCGCTCGCCCGGGCGTCGGCCGAAAAGTTTTCCGTGTCCGAGCAGGCTGATAGGTGAAGGGTCCGATGGCGGCGCCCCCTCCGCAAGGCTCATTTCGTCCGGCGCTCCGGCCCGGCCACCGCTACGACGCGTCCGCCGCGCGCCGGCCGATCCTCGTGTTCGAGGACGTATATAAGTCGTACCGCGCGGATCAGCCGGTGCTCCGGGGGATGTCGCTCTCGATCGAGCGCGGCGAGTTCGTGTTCATCACCGGCCCGAGCGGCTCGGGGAAGAGCACGCTCCTCCGGCTCGTGCACCGCACCGAGCGCGTCGACGACGGCCGCATCCTCTTCCTCGGCCGGGACATCGCGCGCCTGACCGACGCGTCGATCCCCGCGCTCCGGCGCAACATCGGCTTCGTGTTCCAGGATTTCAAGCTGGTCCCGAGCTGGACGGTGTTCGACAACGTGGCGATCGCGCTCGAGGTCCTCGGGCTGCCGTCGCGCCTGCTCCGGACCCGGGTCGGCGAGGCGCTCGAGCGCGTCGGCCTGTCGGGGCGCGGCGGCGACCGGGCGCAGGTGCTGAGCGGCGGCGAGCAGCAGCGCGTCTCGATCGCGCGCGCGATCGTCGGGGAGCCGACGCTGATCCTGGCGGACGAGCCGACGGGCAACCTCGACCCGCAGCTCGCGATCGATCTGCTCGGGCTGTTCGAGGACATCCACGAGACCGGCACGACGGTCCTGTTCGCGACGCACGATCGGACGCTGCTCGACGTGCGCCCGCGGCGCGTGGTGGTGCTCGACGACGGCAAGGCGACGGACGTGCCGCACGGCCTCGGGTCCGGCGGCGAGCTCGCCGGCGACGAGGGCGAGGACGAGATGGACAGCGGCGTGCGCGGCGCGGCGTAGCGCCGAGGGCTCCGGCTCAGGCGGCGGGGATAGAAGAGGGAACGGGATGCAGACGAGCGAGCGTGACGATCGGCGGCGATGGCTTCGCACCTGGCGGGCCGGGAGGAGCGACTGGCGCCTGCAGGCGCTGTCGATCTTCTCGCTCGCGGTCGCGTTCGTCTGCCTCGCGTCGGCCCTCCTCGTGGTCACGAACCTCATGGCCGTGCGCGATCGCTGGTCGCGCGCGGGCCGCGCCACGATCTACCTGCGCGACAGCGCGACCGACGCGGAGATCGCGGAGCTCACCCGCGCGCTCGAGGGCACGGAGGGGGTCAAGAAGGTCCGCCTGGTGACGAGCGCCGAGGCGCGCCGCGAGGTGGTGCACGACGACGGCGACAAAGCGCTCGCCGCGCTGCCGCCGAGCGCGTTCCCGGCGTCCCTCGAGGTCGGCTTCACCGAGGAGATCTCCGACGAGGCGCTCGCGTCGATGACCGTGAAGCTGCGCGCCCTGCCGGCCGTGGACACGGTGGAGACCTACCAGCGCTGGACGGAGCGGCTCTCGTCGCTCCTCGGCGGCGGCGTGGCCGCGAGCACCTGCCTCGCGGCGATCGTCCTCTGCGCCGTCGTCAGCGTCATCGGCTCGACGATGCGCCTCCTCTTGCACCGCCGGAAGATCGAGGTCGAGGTGCTGAAGCTGGTCGGCGCGACCGACGGCTTCGTGCGCCGGCCGTTCATCGTCGAGGGCGCGACGCAGGGCGCGGCCGGCGCGGCCGGCGCGCTCCTCATGCTCGGCGCGCTGTTCCTGATGGTGCGGGGCCGCTTCGATCACGAGCTCGCCAACCTGCTCGGCGTCTCGCCGTCGTTCCTGCCCTGGGAGATCGCGCTCGGCATGGTCGCCCTCGGCGCCGCCCTCGGCGCCGCCACCGCGCTGCTCACGCTGCGCAAGATGGTGGCCGTGTGAGGCGCCGCGCCCGGCTCGCGCCGATCGCGCTGGCGCTCTTGACCGGCGCGGCGACCAGCGGCGCCGCGGTCCCGGCGGCCGACGCCCCGTCGCCCTCGGCCTCGCTGGCGGCGCCGGCGGCGCGCCCGAGCTCCGCGCTGGCGGAGAACGATCTCGATCGGCTGCTCGCGAAGCTCGACGCCGAGGAGAAGGCGCTGCGCGCGGAGCTCGACTCCATCGGCCCCGCGCTCGAGCTCACCCGCCGCCGGATGGTCGCGCGCGGCCGCGCGTACTACCGCCACGTCCGCGCCGGCTTCCTCCCGGTGGGCGGCGGGTTCGACGCGCTGGTCGACCACGCCGCCCGCGTGGAGCGCACCCGGCTCGCGCTCGAGCGCGATCTCGCCCGCGAGGCCGAGCTGACCCGGCGCAGCGCCGAGCTCGCGGATCGGCTCACGCACCTCGGCGCAGAGCGCGCGCCGCTCGAGGTGCACCGCGAGGCGATGAACCGCGCGCGGGTCGCGCTGGCCCAGGAGGAGGAGCGCCGCGCCGCGTTCGCGCGCGCGTTCGAGACGAGCGTGCGCCCCGACTACCTCGCGATCTACGGCGCCGACACCGGCCCCGCCGAGCTCGATCGGCGCGCCGGCTTCCGCTCGCTCCTCGGGCGGCTCCCCTTCCCCATCGCCGGCCGCGCCGAGGTGCGCAAGGTGTCGCGCCGCGGCGCCGGCGGGCCCGGCGTCGAGCTCACCGCGCTCTCCGGCGCGCCGGTCCGCAGCGTGGCCGCGGGGCGGGTCGCCTTCGCCGACACCTACGCGGACTACGGGCTCACGGTGATCGTCGATCACGGCGAGCGGCACTACTCGGTGTACGCGAACCTCGGCGCCGCCGACGTGCGCGCCGGCGATCAGGTCGCAGGCGGGGCGCGGCTGGGCACGGTCGGGAGCGGGCCGGACGGCGCCAAGCTCTACTTCGAGCTCCGGCGCGGCGCCGAGGTGATCGACCCGGGCCCCTGGTTCGGGATGTAGCGCGCAGGACCGCTGGACCGACCGCAGGGCGCCTCGCCCGCCGCGCGCCGCCGCGAGGCGAGCCCGTGCGTCGCCCGAGTTGTGCTAAGGCGGCCCTCGTGAATCGCCCTGACGGCCGCGCCCTCGACGTCCACCGCCCGGTGGAGATGATCCTCGGGTTCCACCGCAACGCGGAGGGGTCCGTCCTCTACCGCGCCGGGAGGACGGTCGTGCTCTGCACGGCGTCGGTCGAGCCCACCGTGCCCGCGTGGATGATCGGCAAGGGGACGGGCTGGCTCACGGCCGAGTACCAGATGCACCCGCGATCGAGCCCGACCCGGAGGGAGCCGCGCGACGGGCGGGGCAAGGCGCCGAGCGGGCGCACGCAGGAGATCCAGCGGCTCATCGGGCGCGCGCTCCGCGCGGCGGTCGACATGAAGCAGCTCGGCGAGCAGACGATCGCGATCGACTGCGACATCCTCGAGGCGGACGGGGGCACGCGGACCGCGTCGATCACCGCCGGGTTCGTGGCGCTCGCGCTGGCGCTCGACCGGATGCGCGCGGCCGGGTCGCTCAAGGGGCCGGCGCTCCGCGATCAGGTGGCGGCGATCAGCGTGGGCCACCTCCCGGGCGGGCTCGCCCTGGACCTCGTGTACACGGAGGACAGCGCGGCGCGCGTCGACATGAACGTCGTGGCGACCGCGGTCGGCTCGATCGTCGAGGTCCAGGCGACCGCCGAGGACGAGGCCATCCCCCGGACGGAGCTCGACCGCATGATCGACCTCGCGCTCGCGGGCGTGGCGTCGCTCGCGAGCGCGCAGCACCGCGCGCTGAGCGACGCCGGCGTCGACCTCGCGGCGCTGTTCCAGACCGATCACTGGAGGGTCGCGTGAGCCGGGAGCCGCTCCGCCTGCTCGCCGCGACCTCGAACCGGGGCAAGCTCGCGGAGCTCCGATCGCTGCTCGCCGATCTCCCGATCGAGGTGCGCTCGCTGGCCGAGGTGCTGCCGGACGCGCCGCCGGTGGTCGAGGACGGCGCGACCTTCCTGGAGAACGCGCTCCTCAAGGTGCGCGCCGGGGCGCTCCGGTCGGGCCTCGTGACGCTCGCCGAGGACTCGGGGCTCGAGGTGGACGCGCTCGGCGGCCGGCCGGGCGTGCGGTCCGCCCGCTTCGCCGGCGAGCACGCGACCGACGCGGAGAACAACGCGGCGCTGCTCGCGGCGCTCGCGGACGTGCCGGACGACCAGCGTCGAGCGCGCTTCCGCTGCGTGATGGTCCTGCTCGATCCGCGGACCGCGGAGCAGCCCGTCGTCACCGAAGGGCGCTGCGAGGGGTGGATCGCCAGGCAGCCCAAGGGCTCGGGCGGCTTCGGCTACGACCCGCTGTTCGTCGTGGAAGCGTACGGACGGACGATGGCCGAGCTCGGCGAGGCCGAGAAGAACCGCGTGAGCCACCGCGGCGAGGCGACGCTGGCGATGCGCTCCGCGCTGGAGGCGCTGATCGCGCGGCGGTAGGCCGGCGCGACGCGCGACGCCGTCGGAGCGCTCCGACGGCGGTTGACCCCGTCCGGGACCGCTTGTAATCGCGACCCGAGGCACCCAAGTACTGCCTGGTGATCGGATCCCCTGATGAAGCAGGACTGGAAGGCCGTCGGAAGCTACGGGACCGTCGGTCTCGAGGTGGTGCTCTGCATCCTGGTCGGCCTGTTCATCGGCCGCTGGCTCGACGCGAAGCTCGGGACCGAGCCGTACCTCGCGGTGCTCTGGTTCTTCTTCGGCCTCGGCGCCGCCGGCAAGGCGGTCCACCGGGCGTGGAGGGAGATGCAGGCGGCGGCCGCGCGCGAGGAGCGCGAGCAGGGGAACCCCGCGCCGATGTTCGACGACCGCAAGGCGCGCGCGGACGAGCGCGCGACGAGCGGTCACGGGAACCGCCGAGCGGACTCGATCGACGTCGTCCCCTACCCCGACGAGCGGCAGCCCGCGAAGGAGCACGATGAGCGCTGAGCGAAGCCCCGGGACGCGCGGCGGCGGCCCGCCGCACGAGGAGCCCGACGCGGACGGACAGCCCGGCGTCGGCGACGCGACCATGCAGGCCGTGCTCCGCTGGGTGGCCGGCACCGCGGCGGTCCTGTCCGTGGCCGCGCTGCTCGCGTACGGCGTGCGCGCGGCGCTCGGCGTCGGCATCGGGGGCGCCATCGCCACCGCGAACCTGTACGTCTTCGCGCGCATCGTCGACGCGTTCCTCTCGCGCAGGGGCCGCACCGTGTCGTGGACGCTGATCGCGATCATCAAGCTGCTCGGCCTGATGGGCGGCGTCTGGCTCGTCCTGAAGAGCGAGCTCGTCTCGGGGGTCGCGCTGATGGTCGGCTACGCGTCGCTCGTGGTCGGCATCACCCTGGGGACGCTGTTCGGGCCGAAGCCCCCGGCCGACGGAGCCCCCCCTGGCGCCCGCGGCTGAGCTCCCGCGTCGGCCGGCGCCGCCGCGAGCGACCCGCGCGACGCGGCGGAACGTCGGCGCGCTCCAGGGTGCCCACCGTAAAGGAGTTGTGGTAGAGGCGAGGCCCCTCGACCGAGGGCGAACTCCCCCAAGGCGCGCCGGCGCGCGCGGCCGTCCCGGCACAGCCGCGCGGCCGTCGGCGCGGCGCATCGACGACGAAAGCCATGCCTGAGCATACAGGGTTCCTCACGTACCTCCTGGCGCAGCTCCCCGGACTCCGGGAGAACGCTCGCAACATCGGCAAGACGTTCATCGGTCACCACACGGTGGACTACCGCGGGACCGAGCCGATCTTCATGAGCCTCCTCATCATGGTGCTGTTCGTGCTGCTCGCGAGCGAGGTGCGCGGGCAGTACCGGCGCCTGAACGAGTCCGTGGTCCCGGAGGACAAGCTCACGCTGCGCACGTTCTTCGAGGCGTTCTTCGGCTACTTCTACGGCATGGCTCGGGACGTGATGGGGCCCGAGAACGCGAAGCGGTACTTCCCGCTCATCGGGGGCTCGGCGGCGTTCATCTTCTTCTCGAACGCGTCGGCGCTCATCCCGGGCGTCAACCCGCCGACCTCGAACCTGAACGTCACGATCGGGTGCGCGGTCGTGGTGTTCGTCCTTTTCAACTACTACGGGCTGAAGGAGAACGGCTGGGGCTACATCGCTCACCTCGCCGGGCCGAAGTGGTACCTCGCGCCGCTCATCTTCCCCATCGAGGTCATCTCCACCTGCGTCCGTCCGGTCACGCTCTCGATCCGGCTCATGCTCAACATCGGGGTCGACCACCTCGTGGCGAGCATCTTCCTCGGGCTGGTCGCGCTGTTCGTCCCGGTGCCGCTGATGTTCCTGGCGATCATCGTCATCGTCGTGCAGACGCTGGTGTTCTGCCTGCTGAGCTGCATCTACATCGGGCTCGCGACGGAGAAGGCGGACCACCATCACTGATCGCTTCGCCTGACCGCTCGATCAGGCATCACCCGGCGCCGAGGAGAACGGCGCTGGAGGTGAAGAGAAGGCTAGCCAGCCCTCGAAAATCGGATTAGAGGGGCCCCGCTGTCGATGGGTTGCCCCAGAGCGGTGGGTGGACTGCACGAGCGCGTCCCCTACCGAGCAGTCGAAGAGGTCCCGGGAGCGATCCCCGGTTCTCGAGGGGGTGCCGCCCGCGCGGCCCCCGACCCACGCAGATGTACGCATGCAGCCCCGCGGGCTGTGTGGCTTGAAAGGAGCAGATTCGGATGTCGCTGAAGAGCAAGCTGTCGCTGTCCGCCGTTGTCGGCACTGCGCTGGTACTGGTTCCCGCTATGGCGCTGGCGCAGGATGGCGCGGCGTCGAACAAGTACGACGCGAACTCGTGGCTCGCCGTCGCTGCCGGATTCGCGATCGGCATCGCTGCCCTCGGCGGCACCATGGGCCAGGGGCGCGCCGCTGCGGCCGCCCTCGAGGGTATCTCCCGGAACCCGGGCGCCGCGGCCCGGATCCAGACCCCGATGATCCTCGGCCTGGCGCTCATCGAGTCGCTCGTGCTCCTCTCCTGGGTCATCGCCTTCTTCCTCCAGGGCAAGATCGCCCTCTGAGCCAGCGCCGGCCGCGCCCACCGGGTCCGGCTCCGCTGCTCCTTTCTCCCCTCCCGCTGCGCCGGCCGAGCGCCCCTTCGATGGGATCTCGCCTGCGCGCGCGCTCCCTCTCCTGCGCATAGACCCATCGATGCCGCGGCTTGCGCGACCGGCTCGCGCGCGCCGCGGCCGCGTGATCCGTCGCGCGCCGCGGCCGCGTGATCCGTCGCGCGCCGCGGCCCGCCTGATCCGTCGCGCGCCGCGGGTAGCGCCTGCCGCTAGCGCACGCGCACCACGGTGCCCGGCTCGTGCGCCGTGGGGAGGACCGCCGTCCAGCCCGCGGGCAGCCGCGGCGACGTCCACCAGAACAGCCGCTGCGCGTCGAGCGGGGCCAGGTTCACGCAGCCGTGGCTCCGCACCTGGCCGAACGAGCGATGCCAGAACGCGCCGTGCAGCCCGACCCCCTTGGAGAAGTACTGCACGTAGGGGACGTCCTCCATCCGGTAATAGCGGTCGGCGCCCTCGTCCTCGAGGTTGTCCATGTCCGAGGTGAGCAGCTTGGCCCAGATGCGGAACGTGCCGGCGGGCGTCACGCGCGACGACCCCGGGGCGCCCTTGCCGGTCGAGACCAGCGTCGCGAACACCGGGCGACGCCCCTCGTAGGCCACGAGCGTCTGCGTCGAACGCTCGACGTCGATCCACCGCTCGCCCGCCTCGACGTCGACCTCGGGCGGCGGCGGCGCCACCGACGGGCGCCGGAGATCGCGGAGCGAGATCCACGCCGCCGCGTCGCCGTCCGCGACCCGCGCGAGCTTGCCCGAGGCGCCCTGTGCCTCCTCGAGCGTGGAGACGACCTCGAACCGCGCCTTGCTCTCCTCGGTCCGCGCGAAGCCCGCCGCCGTGCGCGTGAAGAGCGGAGCCCGCTCGGACACGACCCAGGCGATCCCGATCTCCGCGGCGCCCGGAGGGACATCCACGCCGTGGAAGGCGAACGCGCGCACCGGGCCGAGATCGCGCATCGGCACCCAGTAGCCGCTGTTCGTGCGGCCGTAGCGCGACCCGCCGAGCGCCCGCTCCTCGACGATCGCCACCGCGAAGCCGGGCTCGAGCTGCGCGTCCGGCGCGTCGATGTCGGCCGCCTCGACCCGACGGTAGCCGAACGACCCGTCGGGGCCGACGAAGTAGTAGCGGTACGGGAGCCCGTCCGGCATCTCGCGCCACGTGCGCACGAGCGGGCTGATCGGACCCGCGGCGGAGAGCTCGACGGCGTCGTCGCAGACCCAGGCCGCGGCGCCGACCTCGAGCCAGCGCCCGAGGCACCCGCCGTCGCGCCGGGCCGCGAAGATGGGCAGCTGCACGTTGCGATCGACGGAGCCGCGCCGGCGCGGGTTCTCGCCCGGCGCCTCGAACAGCGGCTGGTCGCGCTTGAGCACGCGCGCGCTCTTGACCCACGCCGGCAGCGGAGCGTCGCCCTCCGCGACCCACGGCGGCAGCTGCGACGCGAGGACCACGCCGCCCCAGACCGTCGCGCCGAGGGCGACGGCCGCGGCGCCGGCCCTCAGCGCGCCGCGGCGCGGCCGCCGCCCCCCGCGGGGCAGCTCCGAGAGGCCCGCGGCGGCGCCTCCACGCTTCGTCATCGTGCGAGCTCCGGCGGAAGGGGCGGGCCCGCCGCGATCAGCGGTAGGAGAAGCGCACTTCGTGATCGCAGATCCGGAAGAGATCGCCCTCGACGATGGCCTTCCGGGCGATGCGCTGGCCGTTGTACTCGACGCCGTTCGTCGAGCCCATGTCGACCATGTAGTACTGGCCGTTCAGGAACTCGACCATGGCGTGCTGGCGCGACACGTTCGGGTCCTTGATCGTCAGATCGCTCGACTGCTTGCCGCGCCCGATGATGAACCGGTCCTTGTTCACCACGAACCGCTGCCCCGCGTAGAACGCGGCGAGCGCCGGGCCGGCGGGGACCTGGTTCGGCATCGCCATGTTCATCGGCGGCGGGCCAGGCACGCTCGCCGCCGCCTGCGGCGGCACGCCGTACGGCGGCGGCGCCATCGGCGGCGCGATGGGCGAGGCGTACCCGGCGCCGCTGCTCATCGGCGGCGGCGGCCCCGAGCGGCTCGCCGCGGCGCCGGGCATGCTCTGGCGCCCGCCGGGGTTGGTGGCCTGCGACGGGAGCGGCGGCGGCGCGCCCAGGCGGGTCACGCTGGTCGGCGGCGGCGGCGGGCCGCCGACGCGGCCCGGGATGGGCGGCGGAACGGGCAGGCTGGGCCGCTTCCCGCCGGCGCTGCTGCTGCCCGGCGGCGGCGGCGGCGGCGGCGGCGCGCCCGGCCGGACCTGCCCCGGCGGCGGCGGCGGCGTGAGCGCCGGCACCGGCGTCGGCACCGGCCCCACGGGGGACACGCCGTACGGCGGCGAGGGCGCGCCGTAGGCAGGCGCGCCGGCCGGCGCGCCGTAGGCCCCCGCGGGCGTCGGCTGCTGCTGCAGGGCGACCATCGGCGGCCCGCCCGGCGGTCCGAAGGGCGGCGGCGAGCCGGGCGTCATCAGCCCGGGCGGCGGGGGCGTCGCGGCCGGAGGCACCGCGCTGGGCTGATGAGCGTGCGGGACCGGCTGGTGTCCGGAGCCGGGCGCCGCGTCGACCCTCGCGGGCGGCGGAAAAGGCGTGCGCGGGCTGTAGCTTCGCTGCCGCGCGTACTGCTTCATCGACTCGTTGATGAGGTAGTCGATGGAGCACTCGAGCTCGCGCGCCATCTGCTCGAACGTCTCCCAAAGGACATCGCGACACTGGAACGTCCGTGCGCTTTTCTTGTTCGGATCCGCGCTCATCTCTACCCAACGATAACGGAGGATGAATTGCGCTGGGAAGCGTCCTCCCGGCCTCTTCCCTGCAAGCACCTGATGGCTCTGGGCCGCGCCGAAGGCGCGCTGCGATCGCAACCGTGGCCGCGCGAGATCCGCGGAGCGCGCGCGCGGCCCGCCGCGAAGCGCGCGCCCCCGCCGCGCTCTGCGCCGAGGCAGGAGCGCGGCGCGAGGGGCGCGCCCTCAGCGGCGCGCCGCGCGGCGCGCCCCCTCATCGCGGCGGGATCGCCCGAGGATCCCGCGTGCTGCGCCGGCGCTCGAGTCACTTCTTCTCGCCCTTCTCGAGCTCCGGCTTCCTCTCCTGCATGGCCGGCTCGATGCAGTACTGGACGAACTCGCCGACGGTCTTCACGTCCCTGAGCTCGCGCTCGTTCGACCCCTCTTTCTGCACCTCGCACGCCCACTTGCAGTCCGGATCGGCGTCGCAGACCGGCGCGCGGGTGGTGTCGCCCTCGAGCGCCTTCACCGCCGGGAGGTCGGCGGCCGTGCCGAAGGTGAAGTAGTAGGCGATCGCGCTCGTGCGCACCGGCGCCGGGCCCTCGGTGAAGTGCTTCTTCAGCGCCTCGAGGGGCGAGCCCTCCTTCAGGTCGCCGAACGACGCGCCGTACGTGAGCGCCTCGGGCATGGCGAACCCCTTGCTGTCGGGGAGCCTGCTCATGAACTCGTCGATGTGCTTCACCGTCGACATCTTCAGGATGGTCGCGGCGGCGGCGCGGCGGATCTTCCACTTGTCGGTCTTGAACAGGCCGTAGAGCTTCTCGACGACGAGCTCGCGCGGCATCTCGCCGACGCGACGGAAGGCCTGGTCGAGGACCGCGTCGGGCGCGTCCGCGGTCGCGATCTCCAGGATGCGCTGGATGTCGCTCGGGTTGTTGCGGTCGAGCCGGCCCTCGAGCGCGGCGAGGGCGGCCTGGCGGCGCTTCTCGGGCTGGTTCTTGTCCGCCGCGAACCCGAGGAGGAAGTCGACCGACGGCCTGCCGCCGAGCTTCTTCATCGAGCCGAAGACCCGGAAGAGCTCCTCCTCCTGGTACTGCGCGAGCTGCGCCTCGAACTGCTTCTCGGTGGGCGTGATCTTCGACGCGGCGTTCGCCGCCTGGAGCTCGGGCTTCTTGGCGTCGACCCACTCGTTCGAGGTGACGAACCTCGCGATGGCGACGAGGTTCGCCGAGGCGGCTTCCTTCGCCTGTGGATCGCCGTACTCGGACACGAGCGACGCCATCTGGTCGAGCCGCTTCGCCTCGCGCGTCATGAGCTTCGGCAGGCCGGCCACCGCGGGTGGGCCGATGAAGCGCAGGAGCTGCTCCATCCCGTAGGCCTGCGAGCGGTCCTCGAGCCGGTGCTCGAAGTCAGCCATCGCCCAGTCGATGAGGGCGGCCTTGAGCCCCTCCTTCAGCGCCTCGTCCGCGATGATCACGGTCCGATCGGACGTGAGCATCGCGTACGCGGCGTCCTTGTAGGGGAACGAGGTGTCGACCGGGCGGGGCTGCCCGGGCGGCGCGACGGGCGGCGGCTTCCTCAGCTCGGCGATGATGGACGGCACGAGCGCGGCCACGATCGACTGCCTCGCCTCCGGGGCCATGGTCGCGAGGGTCTCGACCATGATGCCGATGCCCACGCGCCGGCCCTGCCGCGGCTTCATGCGGATGAGCGACGTGGCCGCCTCGATGCGGAGCGAGTTGTCGTACTTGTCGTGAAACAACACCGCCCTGAGCTTGTCGGGCCCGTGCGCCGTGGTTTCCCACCGGTGGATGTCGTTCTCGTTGACGCGGCACCCGCTCGTCGCGAGCCCAACGCCAGCGGTCGCGAGGCACAGCACAAGAAGGCCCGCAGCGCCGACGCGCCGCCCTGCTCGTTCGACAGTTTCCATGCACGTCCCAGGAGGGTCGGGATGGTACCGCCCGCGGCGCTCTGTTTGAAAGAATTTCAAGGGCGGGAAGAAGGGAGCCAGGACAAAGTTTGCGCGAAATCCGGCCGGAACTCCAGCGCGGCAGCGCCCTCGGAGGCGTCCCCTCTCCGTGCCTCCCTCCCCCTGCCTTCCCCCTCCCCTCCCCCTGCCTCCCCCCTCCCCTGCCTCCCGCCTCGCACGCCGAGGCCCGGAGGCGGCTCGCGTCCCCGTGTTTGGCGAGCTCAGACGCTCGTGACGGTGCACGGAAGCGCGCGAAGGCGCCCGTCTCTTCCTGTTGCTTCCCGTTGCTTCCCGTTCGCTTCCGCTGCCCGGCTGTTTTTCTTTTCCGTCCGGCGCTTTCCCCTCCTTACTCAGACCTCCCAGACTTCTTGCCCCCGGGGTGGAGTGCGCATATGTGAGCAAGGTAGGTTTAGGTAGGCATGAACGTCCCCTTGTTCGCTCCTCGCCGTGCCCAGCCCGCCGCCGGCCTTGGCGAGCCCTTGCGGTCCGGGGCGCGCGGCGCCGCACGGACCAGCCCGGCGGGGGTCTCGGGTCCTGCCGCGCCGCCGGGACACAGCTACGCCCGGGACGCGGCGGCGCTGGTCCTCCTGGTGTCCGCCCTGTACAGCGCCCTCGCGCTCGCGTCGTTTCGCGCGGATCCGCTGCGCCCGGAGGTCTCGGGCGACGACTGGGTGGGGCCGGTGGGCGCGGCGCTCGCGGGGGCGTCGGTCCAGGCGGTCGGGGTCATCGCGTGGTTCGTCCCGCTGGAGCTCGCGCTGCTCGCGATGCCGCTGCTCGGGGCGAAGCGCTCGATCGCGAGCCTGTTCCGGCTGAGCGGCGACCTCGTCGTGGTCATCGTGCTCGCGGCGCTCGCGCACGTGGCGTTCCCGCGGGCGGTCGCGTTCGGCGCGATGCCGCTCGGCGGGGCCGTGGGCGAGCTGTTCGGGGAGGTGCTGCGCGCGCTCTTCTCGAACATCGGGTCGTACATCATCGGGCTCACCATCGTCGCGCTCATCCTGATGGGCCGGGCGACGTTCTCGTTCATCGAGCTGGCGCACCGGGCCGAGCAGCTCGCCGTGGCGATCGCCGTGCGCGTCGCCGGCTGGGCGCGCGCGCTCTTCGGGGCGTGGGCCGCGGCGCGCGACCTGGAGCGGCGGGAGGGCGCCTCGGCGCAGGAGGCGCCGCCGATCATCGCGCGCAACTCGAGCCCCGACGCGATCATCGCCGCGCTGGCCGACGACGCGGACGAGCCGCTCTCCGACCCCGCCGCGAGGAACACGCCCGTCGAGCCGGCCCACGCCGAGGCGCCGGCGCTCGATCTCTGGAAGAGCGCGCCGCTGAGCGCCGCCGCCGAGGAGCCCGCGGCCCCGCCGAAGCCGCGGCGCGGGAGGAAGGCGCAGGCCAAGGAGCCGCGCGAGGCGGCGTCGCAGGGGAGCGAGGCGCGCGAGCCGGCGGTCCGCGGCGGCGAGGCGCACGAGGTGGTCATCCACGGCGGCGAGCCGCGCGAGCTGGTGATCCACGGCGGCGAGCCGCGCGAGCTGGTGATCCACGGCGGCGAGGCGCACGAGGTGGTGACCCGCGGCGGTGAGGCGCGCGAGGTAGCGACCCGCGGCGGTGAGGCGCGCGAGGTAGCGACCCGCGGCGGTGAGGCGCACGAGGTGGTGACCCACGGCGCCGATCCGGAAGAGGCGCCCGAGAGCGACGCGCCGCGCGAGGCGGCGCTGCACGGCGCCGGGCCGCGCGAGGTCGCGCAGCGGTTCGTCGAGCTGACCGAGGAAGCGGAGCGCGAAGGAGCGCAGCGCGCCGCCGACCCGCGCGAACGGGCGCAGCGCGCCGCTGAGCCGCGCGAGCGAGCGCAGCGCGCCGCCGAGCCGCGCCGGCCTGCGCGGCGCCGCGGCGCAGCCCTCGCAGGGCCGCGCGACGCCGCTGCCCTGGAGGACAGCGACGAGTCGCCGTTCGCGGGCGAGGCGCACCTCGTCGAGAGGATCATCGAGCGGGAGGTGGAGCTCGACGAGGACGACGCGGTCGAGCCCGCGGCGTTCGAGTCGGACGACGACGACAGCGCGGCCGCGTTCGCGGAGCCGGAAGCGCTCGACGTCCCCACGCCGTCGCCCATCCTGCCGGTGCGCGAGCTGTCAGCGCGGGAGCCGGACGCCCACCGCGACCTGCCCGCTCGCGAGCCGCGCGACCTGCCCGCTCGCGAGCCGCGCGAGCCCGATGCCCGGGCGGCCCACCGCGAGCCTCCTCCCGCCGGCGGCCCGGAGCGGCCTCAGGGCGCCGCGCCGCGCGCGCCGACGATCGTCGACACGAGCCGCGCGCTCGTCAGCGAGAAGCCCGCGGTGGTCAAGGTCGTCCCGGCCACCGGCGAGGGCTTCCGCCTGCCGTCGACCGACATGCTCGACGTGCCCGCGGGCGGACGCCTCCAGCTCGACGCGGATCAGCTCAAGGCCACGGCGCAGCTCCTCGAGAAGACGCTCGCCGACTACGGCGTCAGCGGCAAGGTCGAGGAGATCCACCCCGGGCCCACGGTCACGACGTTCGAGGTCTCGCCCGCCGCCGGCACCAAGGTCTCGAAGGTGGCGGGCCTCGCGGACGACCTCGCGCTCGGCCTGTCGCGCAAGGTCCGCATCGTCGCCCCCATCCCCGGGAAGAACCGGATCGGCTTCGAGATCCCGAACGAGCACCGCCTGCCCGTCAACCTGCGCGAGCTCGTCGAGGATCGCCGCTTCGTCGAGATGAAGGCGCCGCTGCCGTGCGTGCTCGGCCGCGACATCATCGGGACGCCGTACTTCGCCGACCTCGCGTCGATGCCGCACGTCATCGTCGCGGGCGCGACCGGCGCCGGCAAGAGCGTCGGGCTCAACGTGATGCTCGTGAGCCTGCTCTTCCGCAAGACACCGGACGAGCTCCGGCTCCTGATGATCGATCCCAAGGTCGTCGAGCTCGCGCCCTTCGACCGCATCCCGCACCTGCTCCTGCCGGTCGTGACGGACATGAAGCAGGCGGCGAACGCGCTCAAGTGGGCCGTCGACGAGATGGAGCGGCGCTACCAGCTCTTCGCGAACGCGGGGACGAAGAACATCACGACGTACAACGCGTGGGTCGAGCGCGTGCACCGCGGCGAGGCGCGCCCGCCGAAGCCCCCGGCCAAGGTGACCGCGATCGGCGCGGACGGGCTCGAGGTGGAGGTCGACGCGGCGAAGGACGGGACCGACGCGGCGCTGCCGGAGAAGATCCCGTTCATCGTGATCGTGGTCGACGAGTTCGCCGATCTGATGATGCAGCAGGGCAAGGACGTGGAGGCGAGCGTGGCCCGGCTGGCGCAGAAGGCGCGCGCCGCCGGCATGCACGTCATCCTCGCGACGCAGCGGCCGAGCGTCGACGTGATCACCGGCATGATCAAGGCGAACTTCCCCACGCGCATCGCCTTCCGCGTCGCGCAGAAGGTGGACAGCCGCACGATCCTCGACGAGCAGGGCGCCGAGCACCTGCTCGGCCGCGGCGACATGCTGATCAAGATGAACGGCTCGAACGAGACGCGGCGCGTCCAGTGCCCGTTCTGCTCCGAGGAGGAGGTCCAGAAGATCACCGACTTCCTCCGGCTCCAGGGCGAGCCGGTCTACGATGAGGCGATCCTCCGGCCTCGCGACGACGAGGGCGAGGAGCCCGACACGTCCGACGCCGAGGCCGATCCCATGTACGACGCCGCCGTGAGGATCGTGGCCGACACCCGGCGCTGCTCGACCTCGTGGCTGCAGCGCAAGCTCGGCGTCGGCTACAACCGCGCGGCCAAGCTGGTCGAGGCCATGGAGAAGCGCGGGCTCGTCGGGCCCGCGAACGGCGCCAAGGATCGCGAGGTGCTCATCGCGCCGATCTGACCCGCGCACAATTTTTTCTTGACGCCGCTTCGCAGCGCGTGTTGGCACGCCGTCGACCGGGACGCGCGGTCTCGATCGGATGTGGAGGAGAGCACAGCGCCGACCTTTCCGCCGCCGAGGCCGCGCGCTAGCATCGCGGTTCTTTTGACTTTCCCGTTCGAATGCTTCATGGAGCACGCAGGATGGCGCCTGAGGAAACGCGCACGCGTCTGATCGCTCAGATCGCGAGCCTCCTGAAAGAAGGGACGATGCCCGCAGACGCCCGCGCAGCGGGGCTGACGCTCATCGGTTGGCTTGCGAGACGCATGCCCGGAGAGGCGGCTTCGCGGGACGGCGTCGACGAGATGTGCCGTCGCGCGTCGGTCCTGGGCTGCCCGCCGCGGCGCGTGGGCGGGCGGCGATCCACCTGAGCGGGCGGCGCTGAACGGGCGGCGGGCGACGCGCGCCGCTGCCGTGCGCAGCGAGGCGCACCCAGGGCCGGCCCGAGCCGGCGGGACGGCGAGCTGGCCGACCGCCCCTGGCGGGAGCGCGGCGCGCGCCTCCTTCCATGGGGGCGTCGCGCCGGCCCCGCGCGGCGGCGAGGCGGCCGAAAGCGACATCAGTATCGTAATTTGTACGTGCCGTATCCAGCGCGGCTAAGCTCTCGGTGGCGCGGCTTTCCGCGCCGCGGGGCTCGCGCGACGCTCGAACCGGGACGTCGGCTCGCTCGGTATCATGGGTAAACGGCCGCAGTGGGGCCTGTGATAGGTGGTGTTGCTCATGGCGAACCGCGTGGTCGCCCTCCCCGAACCGCACCCGAATGACGATGAAGATGTCGTGTGGGGGATCTCCACGGCCAGCGCGCTGTGGGCGCGCGGCGAGCGGCGCGACGCCATCGTGTGGCTGCGGCGCGCGGCCGAGGCGGCGGGGGCGGCCGGGCAGCCGTTCCGCGCCTCGGAGCTCGGGCTGTGCGCGACGGCGCTCGAGGAGGTGATGGCCTCGGAGGTCGGGCAGCCGAGCGATCCCGATCTCCTGGAGACGATCGCGAGCGAAGACGACGCGCCGTCCCCGCCCGTCGACGACGAGGACGAAGCGCCGCCGTCCGACGAGCAGACCTGGCGCCGCCGCATCTCGCTCACTGCAGAGCTGCGCGCCTCGATGCCCTCGATCGAGATCGACCTGTTCGAGCCGCTCTCGCAGCCGGAGCTGGCCGCCGAGGCGGAGCGCCTGGAGGTGCCGTCGCGGCCGTCGTCGAGGCTCCTCCCGGGCGCAACGGAGGGGCCGGCCGCAGCGGGCCGGCCGATCGCGCCGTTTTCTCCGGTGCCTGCCGGGTTGCCGCAGGGCAGCGCGCCGCAGCCGCCGCAACCGCCGCCGCCCATGGCGCAGCGGCCGGCGCAGCAGGCCCCCGGCAGCGCGCTCCCGCCGCCTGCGCCGCCCGCGCAGCAGCCGCCCTCCTTCGCGCCGGTGACGCCGCGCTCGCAGCCGCCGGCTGCGCCGTACCCGCAGCCGCCGGCTGCGCCGTATCCGCAGCCGCCGGCCGCCACATACCCGCCACAACGGCTCGACCCACCGTACGCACAGCCGCCTGCGCGGGTGGCCCCCTCGGCACCCCCACCGGCGGCGCCCAACGCCCAGGCCGGCGCGCTTTATCGCAGCCAACCACCACCGGCGCCTCCGCAGGCTGCCCCGCCGGCGGCGAGCGCTATCCCGCCGCCGCCTCCACTGCCAGGGTCTCCCTCGGTCAGGCCGCAGAGCACCCCGGACCCGCACTCGCCCGCGGCGCAAGCCAGGACGCAGAGCGCTCAGCCGCCCGCCCCGGTGCCGCCGCCAGCCGTGCCGCGGGCAGCTTCACCCGGGCCGTCATCGGCCCCGCCCCGCATTTCCCCGGCGCCGGGACTTCCGGAGCCGCCGCCCACCCTGGCTTCGTTGCCGGATCGCGGCCGGGCCGACGCGACGATGGGGCCCCCGCGCCCCACCGCGGCGCACCCCACGAGCGAGCCGCCGCCCGCGGCGCCGCTGCCTTCGCCAACGTCCTCCCCGCTTCCGGCAGTACCCCTCGGTGTTCCACCGCCGCCGCGCCTCGTCGCGGATGCGCATTCACCGCCCGCACCAGGAATCGCCGCGCCCGCATCGACGCCGCCGCAGCCGCCCTCCTTCGGGCCGCCATCGGCACCGCCGCTGCCGCCCTCCTTCGGGCCTCCACCGGCACCGCCGCTGCCGCCCTCCTTCGGGCCGCCGCCGGCACCGCCGCTGCCACCGTCCTTCGGGCCGCCGTCGGCACCGCCGCTGCCGCCGTCCTTCGGGCCGCCGTCGGCACCGCCGCTGCCGCCGTCCTTCGGGCCGCCGTCGGCACCGCCGCTGCCGCCCTCCTTCGGGCCTCCGTCGGCATCGCCGATCGGACCTCCGTCGGCGCCGCTGCCGCCGCCGTTCGCGCCCCCGCGCCCGCAGCCGCCGCCGGCGCCGCACCCGCCGTCGTTCGCGCCCCCGCGCCCGCAACCTCCGCCTCCAGCCGCCGCGCAAGCACCCGCGCCGCCGCCACCTGCGGCACCGCCACCCCCGCATGGGCTCGCCGCGCCGGCGTCACCGCCGCTGCCGCCGCCCGCCGCGCCGCCGCGCCCGCCGACGCTGCCTCCGCCGCCGCTTTCGGCGGCCCCTTCCGCTGCGCCGCTGCCGCCGCCCGCCGCACCGCCGCGCCCGCCGACGCTGCCTCCGCCGGCGCCGCCGCCGCTTTCGACAGCCCCTTCCGCTCCGCCGCCGCCGCCCGCCGCGCCGACGCGCCCGCCGACGCTGCCTCCGCCAGCGCCGCCGCCGCTTTCGACGGCCCCTTCCGCTGCGCCGCTGCCGCCGCCGCCCGCCGCGCCGACGCACCCACCGACGCTGCCTCTGCCGGCGCCGCCGCCAGTACCGACGCTAACCTCCGCCGCACCTCCGTCGCACGCCGCGCCTCCGTCGCACGCCGCGCCGCTGCCGCCGCCCGTCGCGCCGCTTCCGCCGCTCGCCGCACCTCCGGCGCCTGCTGCGCCGTCGCCGTCGGCGCCGCCGTTGGCCGCACCGTCGCCGCCCGCAGCGCCGCCGCCTGCTGCGCCTCCGCCTCCGCCTCCCGCTGCGTCGTCGCCTTCCGCGCCGCCGCTCGTGGCGCCGCTTCCGCCCCCCGCTACGCCTCCGCTGCCCGCTGCGTCGTCGCCTTCCGCGCTGCCGCCGGCCGCGCCGCCTCCGCCGCTCTCCGCTGCGCCGCCGCTCTCGGCGCCGCCACTACCGCCGCCGCCCGCAGCGCCGCTCCCGCCGCTCGCTGCGCCGCCACCGCCGCCGCCCGCGGCGCTGTCTCCTTCCGCGCCGCCGCTGGCCGCGCCACCGCCGTCCGCTGCGCCACCGCCGTCCGCTGCGCCGTCGCCGTCCGCTGCGCCGCCGCCCGCAGCGCCGTTGCCGCCCTCGACGCCGCCGCACGCCCCGAGCCCCGCAGCGCCCACCGAGGTGCACGCGCCGGACGACGACATCGTCGGCGAGATCCTCGTCGAGGCTCCGATCCCGACGCCCGCCCCAACCCGCACAGAGACGACCGCTCCCACCGCCGCAGCGGCTAGCTCGAGAAGGAAACCTCGCGAGCCGATCCTCGACCCCTGGTCCGACGACGCGGAGGTCGCCGCGCCGCCTCGGCCTCTTCAGGAGACGATAACGCCGAGCGGCGACATGTACCTCGTGGCTCGCCGGCCCCCCTCGACACCGCAGGCGGGCGACGAGGAGGAGGTCGTCACCTCGGCAGCACCGCTCGACCTCACGCTCAAGCGGAAGCCGATCTCCGCGCGGCCCCCCGCGCCGCCGGCCGCCGCGCCGCCGGCCCCCGCGCCGCCGGCCCCCGCGCCGCCGGCCCCCGCGCCGCCGGCCCCGGCGCCCGCGGCGCCGCGCGCCCGCGCAGCCACGCCCTCCGGAAGCGAGCCGCCCGGGCACCTCGGGGCCTCCGCCGACGACGTCACCTCGAAGGGCGCCGGCGCGGCCGCCATCCCCGCGACGACGATCGAGCCTGCCGCGAGCACGGAAGAGCCCTCCCCGATCTCGACGCCCGATGGGACCGTCGTCATCGAGCTCTCCGACAGCGATCTCGACGCTCCGACGTCATCGCGGCTCGACAGCCCCTTCCCCGCGCCGCAGGCGGCGGCGCAAGGCGACGACCCGCAGGCGATGGCCGGTCCGCCGCTCGACGAGCCCGCCTCCGGCGGCGCCGCGACCCCGGCGCAGCGCCCGCTCGAGCTCGACGTAGCGACCGCCGAGCCCGCGGCGGAAGAAGAGGTGCTCGACGACGCAGACATCGCGCTCGTGGAGGAGCCCGCGACCCAGGCGACCGCCGTCGAGCCGCCGCCGGCGGGCGACGCGTCCCTCGCGACCGACGCGGCGCAGCCCTTCGCGACCGACGCGGCGCAGCCCGGAGCGCTCGCGGTCGAGCGCCCCGGACCGGACACTGGCGAGACCATCGACCTCGCCGCCATCGTGCTCGACCCGCCGCCCGGCTCGCCTCCGGAAGCGGGGACAAGCGCGCCCCTCGACCTCGGCCCGGAGCTGGCTCCGGGTCTGCCGCAGCCGGAAGCGGCCAGCGCCTCGCCGCCCGCCGCCGGCGCCGCGGCCCTCACCGGCCGCGACCTCGAGCCCATCGAGGCGTTCGCCGACCTGCCCGAGGAGATGCACGACGAGCTCGCGCTCGCGGCGCACGTGGAGGACCTCGCGCCCGAAGAGGAGCTCGCCGTCTACGGGGCGGCGCTGGTGCTCAGCGGCAGCGCCGCCGTGTGCGCGACCATCGTCGACGCGCGCGCCGAGCACGCCGCCATCAGGACGCTCGTGCCGTCCCGCGGGACGCTCGAGGAAGGCATCCCGCTGCGCGTCGTCGCCGGCGCGCACGGCGCGCGGGTGGCGATCTGGGACCAGGCGACCATCGACAACGCGCTCCGCACCTGCCCCTGGGTGCTCGACGAGCTGCGCGCCGTCGCAGACCGGCTCCAGTCGCTCGCCGGCGCCACCATGGGGCCGCTCGGCGAGCTCGAGGAGACGCTGCTGCGCCGGGTCCTCGGCCGGCTCCGCCTGCGCAGCCTGGAGCCCGGCGAGCCGCTGATCCACGCCGGCAATCCGATGCCCGGCCTCGTGATCGTCGGCGCCGGCGCGCTGGAGCTGGTCGCGGAGCGGACGCTGGAGCGCGCCGGCGCCGCCAGGCCCGGCGAGCTGCTGTTCGCCTCCGAGCTGCTCGGCGGCCAGCCGGCGCCGGCGATCGCGCGCGCGGCCGGGACCGGCGCGCTCGTGCTCATCGCCGACCACCCCGTGCTGCGCGAGCTGTTCGAGAGCACGCCGGAGCTGCTCTCCGTCCTCGCGCAGTCCGTCTCGCTGGACGCCCAGCGCAGCTGAACGAAAGGCTGGCCGCGCCGCGCAGGGCGGCCATCCGCATCGCCCGCTCGTCACGAGCGCCGCGCGTCCAAGGCCCCGAGCGGGATCGCCGGCGCGCGTCGCTGGCGACTAGAGCCGGCCGATCGTCCGCACGCGCCGCGATCGCGCGGCCTCCTGCTCCAGCGGGGCGGCCTCGGTGGGCTCCTCGTCGTCGTTGAGCTGCCAGACGAGCTCGCTGTTGCCCTGCGCCCCGGCGAAGCGGAGCCCGAACCACTTCGCGTTCGGCGAGATCGTCGGCCTGCCCTCCGCGGTCGCGCGCGGGAAGCGGATGCGGAACGCCTGCCGCCACACCGTGTTGTACGGGAAGTAGGTCCGCTCGAGCGCGTTCGGCTTCGGGATCGCGACGATCTCCTCGGGCGCCGTCTCGTTCCCCGTGTCGTCGATCAGCCGGACGATCCACGCGCTGTTCGGCGTCGAGAGGTCGTTGTACTTGCGCTCGCCGCCGAAGATCGCGACGAAGAACTGGTGGCGCTGGCGCGTCTCCTCGAGCGTCTTCTCGAGCAGCTTCTGCCGCTGCTCGATCGTGAGCCGGTAGTCCTGCGCGTAGCGGGCCACGTAGGCCCAGCGGAAGTCCCACGACTCGAACGTCGCGGTGGCGGTGAGGAAGTTGTCGAGCTCGGAGAGCGCGAACAGGTGCTCCGTGCGCGTCCACGCGCGCAGCACGTTCTCGTAGTCCGTCGCGACGTACTCGCGAGGCCCCTCGTTCAGGCTGACGAGCTGGGTCGAGCAGCCGGTCGACGCGAGGAGCGCCGCGAGAACCACACCGCGCCGGAGCCATGCCGCAATGACCACGCCGCCAGGGTACCCAGCGGCCGCGCCGGATGCACGCGCTCGAACGAGATCCCCTCACCTTCGCCCGCGGGAGCGCGCTCGCCGGGCCCGCGCCCGGGCCGGCGCGGCGGCGGGGCGCCCGATCCTCCTAGCCTCCCCCCCGCGCGCGCGAGCGCGGGCCCGGCGAGCGCGCCGCCCGCTCACCGGGGCGCCGCCGGACGATCCGTCGGGAAGGTGAACCCGACGCTGAGCCGCGCGGCGTAGTACCAGGCGACGTCGCCGCGCAGCGGGGTCGCGACCGGCAGGAGCACGCTCAGCGCCGGCTGCACGTTCGCCAGGATGAAGCGGACGCTCGGCGAGATCGCGAACGTCGCGCGCTTGTCGTCCGGCAGCTCCTGCGTGAGCTGGTAGACCTCCCACAGCTCCAGGCCCACGCCGACCGGCCGGGCGAGCCGGTAGCCGAAGTAGAACGCGGTGTACGCGGAGATGTCGGTGCGGCGCTCGTTGAACCGGAGGCGGCGCACGACCAGCGACCAGTCGATGCCCTGCCGGAGCTGAAAGATGAACGGCCCGGTGATGTGCCGCATGTCGAACCAGGGGCGGAACGTGAGCGTGAGCTCTCGGAAGCGCGTCTCGTCCCACGGCCGCACCACGCGCGCGGTCCGCAGCACCTCGGCCTCGGCCGGCGAGACGTCGCGCGGGACCGGGAGGACGATGCCGAAGCCTCCCCCGGACGCGAGCCCGCGCACGCTCGACCAGACGCCCCGCCCGTAGAGCTCGGGGCTCCCGAGCAGGATCGACCGACCGACCCCCGGCACGCTCGCGGCGGCGCTGTCGTGCACCGCGCCGACGAACCACTTGCGGGGGACGAGCGGCACCTCCACCTCGCCGTGCGAGTACCAGGCGTAGGCGGTCCTGCCGCTCGCCAGGCTGGTCGCCTCGGGCTCGATCGCGGCCGCCGTGTACTCGAACGTGAAGGTCGGGTCGCGCAGCGTGAGCCCTGGGAGCGTCGGGGGCGCGGGGACGTCGAAGACCGCCTGCTCTTCCTCGTCGGACCACGCGCCCGGACCCGGCGGCGCGGCCAGCGCGGCCCCCGTCTCGCCGGCGAGCGCGAGGAGCGAGAGGCACGCCGCCGCGCGGGCGAGCCGCCCGGCCGGCGCCGGAGCCCGCGCGGGAAACCTCATGCCACGGGGAGGCGCGCGCTCGGCGCTACTTCGACCCGAGGCCGAAGTCGTTCGCGGTGACGTAGAGCATCAACCCGATCAGCATGAACACGCCGACCAGATGGATGTGCGCCTCGATGCGGGCGTTCGGCCGGCGCCGCGTGGCGGCCTCGTAGAACAGGAACATCAGGCGGCCGCCGTCCAGGGCCGGGAACGGGATCAGGTTGAACGCGCCGAGGTAGGCCGAGAGCAGGCCGAGGAACTCGAGCCCCTCGGCCCACCCGCGCTTGGCCGCGTGCGCCGTCTCCTCGATCATCCGCTTCGGGCCCCCGAGCTCGCCCTCGACCTTGCCGGTCAGGTACTGGCCGAGCCCGACGACCAGGCTCTGCACGACCTTCGGCGGCTTCGTCACGGCGAGCACCGCGGCCTCCTTCGCGGTCACCGGCGCCGACTGGATCGGCCCGATGGCCATCACGCCGATCTTGCCCGCGCCGTTCTCGTTCACCGGGGTGACCTGGGCCTGGACGCGCTCGCCGGCGCGCTCCACCACGATGTCGAGCGGCCGGCCGGGGCTGCGGGAGATGATCTCCGCCATCTTCTCCCAGTCCTTGACCGGGGCTCCGTCGATCTCGACGATGCGGTCGCCATCCTTGAGGTTGGCCGCCGCGGCCGGCATCCCGGCGACCACGCCGATGTCCGTCAGGCGGTAGGGCTTGCCCCCCGTCATCAGGCTCGCGAAGAAGAGCACCGACGCGAACAGGTAGTTGGCGAGCGGACCGGCGAAGATCGCGGCGATCCGGCCCATCAGGCTCGCGTTCGCGTAGCTGCCCTTGTCCTCGGGGTCGACCTCCTCGAGCGGGTTCATCCCCGCGATCTGCACGTACGCGAGGAAGGGGATCATCGCGACCTGGAACACGGTGGGGCCGTGCTTCACCGGGTCGTGACGCCAGAGCCGCACGCGGACCTTGTCCGCCGCGGTCGTGAACCAGAAGTACCCGTCCTTCGGGACCACCTTGAAGAAGGTGGGGCCGAAGCCGATCGAGAACTTCAGGACGCGCATGCCGTAGGCGCGCGCGGCGAGGTAGTGCCCTCCCTCGTGGACGACCATCAGCAGGGCGAGCCCGAGGATGCCTACGAAATACCAGCCGACCATCTGCGGCTAGTCTAACCAGGGTGGGGCGCGTCCGCACGCGCCCGATGTCCGCCCCGTACGCCTGCCCCGGCACAATCCCGCCGCCCACGGCGGAGTCCGGGCGCTCTCCCCCCAGCCCCCGCGGCAGCAGGGCAGCGCTCCGGGCGGTCCAGCCCGCCGGAGCCGCGGCGCGGCGCGGCTCAGCCGGTGAAGAACGACGCGCCGATGCTGAAGAACGGATAGCCGATCCGCATGGTCAGCGAGATGTCGTCGTTGAAGTGGTACCGGCCGCCGACCATGGTGACGAAGTCGAACCACACCCTGTCGTAGAACCCGTCGGTGCGGAGGACGGCGCCGAGATCGGCGAAGGCGCTCCACTTGTCGTTGAAGAAGAAGTTCCACTGCATGGTGACCGGACTCCAGATGGTGAAGTCGCGGCGGCAGTACGTGCAGTTGGTGAAATCCAGGCCGAACGAGATGCCGACAGTGTTGTTGAGCCTGGGGATGAACGCCGGATCGGCGAGCTCGATCGTGGCCCGGAAGCCGAGGCCGAACTCGGGGTCGCCGAAGTCGTCGTAGTACCTGTACCCGGCCCGCCGCAGGCCGTAGTCGCGGTGCAGGAAGACGAAGTTCGCGTGCGGCTCGAGCTCGGCCACGTAGTCGGGGTGATCGTTCGGATTCTTGATGTTCGCCTGCGCTTCGGGCGCGAGCGTGAGGAGGGTGACCGAAGCGAGAGCGACACTCACGAGCGAGGGGAGCGCTTTCATGGGCTCTTCGTACCAAAGGAACGGCAGCGAAGGAAGCGAACGGCCACGGGGCCGGGTCATGGCGGCCGCCCCGGGATGGCGACCGCCCCGGGATGGCGGCCGCCCCGGGATGGCGGCCGCCCCGGGATGGCGGCCGCCCCGGGATGGCGATGTCGCACCACGCGCGGCGCGCGGCGCGCTGCGCCCGGAGCGGAGCGCGCCGCGGCGCCGGGCGCGAGCCGTCGCCGTGATGTGAGCCCGCGCCGCGACGCGAGCGCGCGCCGCGACGTGAGCCCGCGCCGCGACGCGAGCCCGCGCCGCGACGCGAGCCCGCGCCGCGACGTGAGCTCGTCTGGCTGAGGCGCGCGCTTCGGGGTAAACAGAGCCAGCGCCGCATGAGCCCGCGTGCCGCGGCGGGGCGGCCTTCCCGGGAGCGTCGAGATGAGAGGACCGACAAGCGTCATCCAGCTGGCCCGTGGCTGCGCCCGCATCGGCGGCGCGCTCGTCGCGGCCGCCGCGCTCGCCTGCAGCGCCACGATCCAGGTCGCCGGGCCGCCGCCCGAGGAGCCGGCGCAGCCGACGGCGCCGCAGAAGAAGCCCCCCGCGCCGGCCGAGCCCTCCGCGCCCGCGGAGCCGCCCTCGCCCGCGGCCGTCGAGCCGTTCGTGACGACGCGCGACTCCGACGAGTGGGTGAGCCAGACCTTGAAGCTGCAGCGGCGGTACGAGCGCGTGCTCGTCGTGGGCGCGCCGGCGCCCGCCACGATCCGCGTCGCCGCGCTCGATCTGAACGCGCCGGGCGCCGCGGCCGAGCCGCAGGATCTGCCGGTCACGCGCGCGTTCGCGACGCTCCAGGACGCCGCGGACGCGGCCCGCGGCGGCGATCTCGTCGCGGTGCTCCCCGGCGCGTACGCGGGGTTCTCCCTGGGCGAGAAGCCGAGCGCCACGCAGGAGCGGTACATCCATTTCAAGGCCATGGGGCGCCCGGGCGAGGTCGTGATCCACCGGGGGGCCGCCGCCGACCCGAACTGGATGATCTACCTGAAGGGGGCGCACCACGTGGTGATCGAGGGGTTCCGCCTCGCCGGCAGCAGCGGGCCCGGCAGGCAGAGCGCGGGCACGCCGAAGGCGGGGATCATGGTCGACGGCGCGTTCGGCGAGACCGGCAGGCTGGCGCACCACATCGCGATCGTCGGCAACTTCTCTCATCACCATCGGACGTGGGGGTTTCACTCCACCGACAGCCACACCGTCCTCCTGCAGGACAACCTGTTCGCCTTCTCTGCGGCCGAGCACGGCGCCTACGTGTCCGACGGCTCGGACAACTACGTGGTTCGTCGCAACGTGTTCTTCGGCAACAGCGCGAGCGGGTTCCAGGCGAACCTCGATCCGGAGGCCTCGCTCGACGCGGTGCTGGAGCACCCGTCGTTCCGGGGCTATCCGCGCAGGGAGCCGACCCGCGCCTGGGCCGCGGGGCTGATGAAGCTCGCGACGGACCGGTTCGGCGAGCACGGGTTCCCGGACGGCCGCGGCGTGAACTTCATCATCGAGCGGAACGTCATCAACGGCAACGGGCGCATCGGCGGCGGGGCGATCAACCTCGCGGGGGTGTCGGACTCGGTCATCCAGAACAACCTCATTTACGGCAACCTCGGCAGCGGGATCGCGCAGTGGGACAACGGGAACCCGTTCGACCAGGCCTATGTGGAGCCGGGCCCGCGCTCTCCGGAGCAGGTGAGCGGCCCCGACGCGCTGCCGCTCTGGGGCTGCCGCAACAACCTGATCCGCAACAACACCGTGGTCATGAGCAGCCGGGGCCGGCCCGCGCTCCAGTGCGGCAACGGGAGCTGGGGTTGCCGGCTGCGGAACAACATCCTCGTCAGCGACGACTCGCCCTCGATCGAGGTGCTGAGCACGAGCATCTACCGGTTCGACGCGGGCCACAACGTGGTGACCCAGGTGAGCTACGGCGGGATGCCCGACGGGCTGAAGCGCCTGGCGGCGGCGCTGCCGGAGACGCGCGCAATCACGGGCATCACGCGCGCGCGGCTCGCGGCGGAGGTGGTGCGCGCGGGCGAGGAGCCGTGGGTGGTCGTGGAGGGGAGCTGGTGGAAGCTCAACCCGAGCCGGCCGGATTTCAGGCCGAAGCGGTCGTCGAAGATGCTGCTCGGGCAGGGCGACGCGCGCGAGGTGCCGGCGCTGGATCTGCTCGGAGAGAAGCGTGGGGGCGCGGAGCTCGGGGCGCTGTCGCCGGGGCCGGGATGAGGGGGCGCCGGGGGCCGGGATGAGGGACGGCGCCGGGCTAAGGGCTGAGGGGACGGCGCCGGGCTGAGGGAGCGCGGGGGTATGGCCGTCCGAGAGCGCCGCCGGCGACCGAGAGCACCGGCGCGGCGGGGCGGGGTGCCAGCGGGCGCTGCCGGGGAAACGCTCGCGCGGGGGCATTCCCCCGGCAAAAAAGTTCTTGCCGGGGGAATGCAGCAGGCGAACGATCGCGCCGCGCTGGGGGTAATCACGTGGAAGGCCCGCGGCGCGCCCAAGGAGGACGGCGATGCGCGGCAGGACTTCTTCTCTTGTGTTCGTCTTCTGTTTCGTTGCGGGCGGAACGATCGCGGCCTGCTCGGGCGAGACGACGGAGAACCCCGGCGGCGGCGGGGGGAGCGGCGGGAGCGGCAGCGGGGGAACGACGAGCAGCACGACGTCGAGCACGACGGGGGCGAGCAGCAGCAGCAGCAGCTCGACGACGGCCGCGTCCACGACGGCGGCGTCGACCGGAGCGGGCGGCGCCGGGGGCGGCAACGTGTGCGATCAGGCGTGCGACAAGGCCGAGGAATGCATGGTTCCCGTGTGCGACCTCTTCACGTTCGACTGCGCAGAGCCGGCGGCGGAGTGCGGCGCTCAGTGCGTGCGCGACGCGACGTGCGAGCAGCTCCAGTCGCTCACGGGGGATGCCGTGGATCCAGAGCTCGCCGACTGCCTGAGCGAGTGCCAGGGGACGGAAGGAGGCAGCGGCGTGGAGTGCCTGAGCTGCTCAGGGCAAAGCGGCTGTCTGACCGCCTGCGCGCTCAACGCGGACTGCCGGCCTTGGCTCGAGTGCGCACAAGCATGCATGGATAGCGACCCCCAGCCGGAGTGCTTCAGCGACTGCAACGCGGAGCACCCTGACGCGGAAGAGCTGTTCAACGCCGTGTATGCCTGCACCTGCACGGATTGCAGCGAGACGTGTGGCGCTGTCGTAGATCCGTGCAACCAGCCGTGAATGCAGCGCTCTCGGGGCGCGCCGGTGCGGCCTACGTTGCGCGCCTTTCATCACGACACCGAGGCGCTCCCCTTCAGCTCGACGTGATCCCACTTACCTCGACGTGAGCTTCAGAAGAGCGGCGCGGCGGCGCCGTCGCGGCGAGCAGCCGAGCGCGCCGCGATCCCACGCAGCCGCGCGCCGGGCGCGTGTACACTCCGCCTCGTGCCGTCCGCGCCGCGCCGCGATTGCCTCCGGGCTCGCCTGTCTCGCCTCTGTGCTCGCCAGCCTTCGAATTCCTCGCTCCCCCGGCGCTGCCTGTCACGATGCGCGACGCCGGGCTTGCTCGCCGTCCTGGCGGGGATCACGGCGTGCACGGCTCCGAGCGACGGCGGCGGCAGCCCGGCAGCGAAGGCGGACGCCCCCGGCCAGGCCCACGTGGCGCATGCGGCCGCTCCGGCGCCCGCCGCGACTTCCGCGCTCGCGGCCTCCACCGCTGCCGCGCTCGCGGTCGCTCCGACGCCCGCCGCACCCGCGCCTGCCGGCAGCGCGCACGCCGGCGCCGCCATCCCGGGCGGCGCAGCAGCCGAGCCCGCGCCCAGCGCCGCCCCGGTCGAGCCGCCGCCGCCCGGTTCGGCCGGCGTCGCGCTCTCGGTCTTCCCCCCGCAGCCGCTCGGGATCCCGCTCTCGCTCGGGTCCTGCCCCGCCGACATGGTCCTCGTCGGCGGCTCCTGCATCGACCGCTACGAGGCGCACCTGGTCACCGACGCCGGCGGGGAGCTCGTCGTATACCCGCACTTCAAGCGGCCCGAGCCGGGCGTCCGCTACGTCGCGCGCAGCGCGGCCGGCGTCTTCCCGCAGGCGTACATCAGCCGCGTCGAGGCCAAGGCCGCGTGCACCGCCGCCGGCAAGCGCCTGTGCACGCGGCGCGAGTGGCAGCGCGCCTGCCGCGGCAACGGCGTCCACCGCTACCCTTACGGCCCCCGCGGCGAGCGCGGGCGGTGCAACACGGGCAAAGCCCACCTCCTGAGAGAGCTCTTCGGCGAGCACCCGCCGGGCGGGTGGAGCTACGAGCGCCACTTCAACAGCCCAGAGCTCAACCAGAAGCCGGGTTTCCTGGCGAGGAGCGGCGATTACGCCGGCTGCGCCAGCGAGCTCGGCGTCCACGACATGATCGGCAACCTCCATGAGTGGGTCGGTGACATGGTCGATCACGAGCTCGTGATGCGCATGCAGACCGAGGGCGTGGAGCGCCGCGATCAGCCCTGGCACGAGGGCAACGGCGTGTTCATGGGCGGCTTCTTCAGCACGACCAGCGAGCTCGGCCCGGGCTGCTACTTCACCACGATCGCCCACGAGCCGGCCTATCACGACTATTCGACGGGATTCCGCTGCTGCGATGATGCCGAGCTGCCGGCGGCGCCGGAGACGGCGGGCGCGATCAAGCGAGATGGCGGCTGACGGCGCGGCGGGCTGCGACGCGCAGCTCGGGGCACAGGAACCAGCTCCGATCGGCCCCATCGGGCCTAGGCAGGTCCCGGGTGGACTTCGCGCCAAAACAGGGCGCGTCGAGCCGCCTGACTCCCGTTAGGATGCGGCATGTTCCCCGGCCGCCACGCTGTGTCGCGTGCCCTGAGCGCCGCACTCGCGCTGGGGGTCGTGCCTGCGTCGGCGGAGCCGGACGCCTCCGGGCGATCTCCGGCTTCCGCCGCGCCGACTGCGGAAGCCGCCGCGCGCGACGCGCTCCATCGCGCCGAGGAGGCGCGGCGCGCCGGCCGGTTCGCCGATGCCGTCGACGCTTACCGGGACGCTCTGGAGGACCATCGCGGCCCGGCGCTCCCCCTCGCGAAGCGCGCCGAGGTGCTCGGGGAGCTCGGTCTGTGCGAGCTCGCGCTCGGCGCGCACCGGGACGCCGCGGAGCACCTGCACCTGAGCCTCCAGCACCGGAGCCTGCTCTCCGTCGAGCAGCAGAGGCGCTTCGAGGCCGCGCAGAAGCAGGCCGAGCGCGAGGTCGGCACGCTCTTCCTCGCCGTGAGCCCCCGCGACGCCGAGGTGCTCCTCGACGGGAAATCGCTCGGCGCATCGCGCCCGACCCACGTCGTCTTCGTCGAGTCCGGGCCGCACACGATCCGCGCGAGGCTCGCCGGATACGCCGACGCGACGGCGGCGCTTCAGGCCGAGCGCGGCTCCTCGTCGAGCGTGACGCTCACCCTCCCCGCGAGGACGTCATCCCCGGCGCCCTCCCCCGAGGTGAGCGGCGCGCCCGCGCACGCCCCCGTGCCGGCCGGGGCTCCCGGCGCGCCCGCACACACGCTGCGGCGCATCGCCCTCGGGACCGCCGCGGCGGGCGTCGTCCTCGGCGTCGGCTTCTGGGTCGCCGCCGGCGTGCTCGACGGCGTCGTCGACGAGCGCGCCGCGAGCCTCCGCGCGCGCGGCGGGTCCGGCGCGTGCAACGGCACCGCGTTCCCGACGGAGTGCAAGCACCAGGAGTTCCTCATCGCGCGGCGCGACGGCGTTGGCGCGGCGGCCATCGCGGTCCTCGTCGCGAGCGGCGCGCTCGGGGCGCTCGCCGTGTCGTCGTACTGGTGGGCCCCGGACACATCGCCGCGTCCAGCGATCGGCTTCGGGCCCGCGACCGCGGACGCGCCGGACACCTCGCCGCGCGTGGCGATCGGCCTCGGGCCCATCGACGCGGACGCGCCGGGGTTGTCTCCCGGCGTGACGTTCCAGACCGTGTGGTAGGTTGCTCCCGTGACCTGGGGCACACTGCACCGGCCGCTCCCCGGGGAGATGCCTCGGCTGGTCGCAGAGCGTTTCTCGACGCGGATGCGGAGGGGCCGAGGCAAGAATCCGTCGCGCAGCACCCGTGCCTGGTGGTTGACCCGTTGAAGGCGGCTCCGGAAGGATGCGCGATGGACAACCTGCCGCAGGGCAGTTTGCTTGGACAACCCATGTCCCTGCTGAGCGAACAGCCTTCGCGGCCGCAAGGGAGGAATCGTGGCAACAGCGAGAACGAAGAAGAAGTCAGCGCCGGCCAGGCCGAGCGCGCCCGATGAAGCTGCCGAGGCGTTTGCGCAGATCGAGCCCGAGCTCGATCGCATCGAGAAGGTCGTTCCCATCAACGTCGACATCCCGCGCGCGGTCGCCGTCGCGGTGGGGGCCGTTCCGCACCTCAAGGCGCTGCGCGCGCGCTTCGTGGACGAGCTGCCCAGGTTCCCGATCGAGGCGCTGGACAAGCTGATGAGCTACGCGCTCGGCGCCTGGTACGCGCACCTTTTGGCGCTGCCCGCCGGCCCGGGCCAGGAAGGGCTGAAACGGCTCCTCGACGAGGCGTCCGCGCTGCGCGCCGACCTGCTCGTGGCGGCGGAGGCGCTCGCGCACAAGGGCTTCGTGGATGCGGGCCGGGTCGCGGAGATCCGGAGCGGCAACGGCCACCTCGACACGGCCAACGATCTGGTCGCGCTGGCCGCGCTCTTCGGGGAGTCGTGGAGCACGGTGAAGCACAAGACGACGGTGGAGTGGTCCGATGTGGAGCGCGCGTCGAAGCTCGGTCCGGAGCTGCTCGTGGCGCTCGGCGCGCGCAACCAGCCGGGGGTGCCGGCGCCCAAGGCGGCCGATCCGGCGGATCGGCGCGCGCGGGCGTTCACGCTGCTCGTACGGGCGTACGACCAGTGCCGCCGCGGCGTGACGTACCTGCGGTGGATCGAGGGGGACTACGATGCGATCGCGCCGTCGCTGTTCGCGGGGCGCGGCGGAGCGCGGCGCGCGGGGCCGGTGAAGGAGGAGCCAGCAGACGAGGGGGCGGAGGGAGAGACCGCGGGCGACGGCGAGTGGGGTGCGGACGGCGGCGAAGCGCCGGAGGAGTAGCGCGGCGGAAGGGCCGGCGGCGGGAGCGGCGAGGCCCCCACCTCGAGGCCGGAGCAACGGACGCGGCGGGGCGGCGCTGAACGACCGGCCCCGTCGGCCTCGCCACCCTCCGGCTCGGTGTGCCGCGCACACGGCGTCCGCGATGACCGGTCCGACCGGCCCAATCCCGCTGGACTCAGGCTCTTCGAGCGGTCCGACCGCCTCCCCGCTGTCGCGATCGGTGCCGGGAGGGCGGTCCGACCGCCTCCCCGCTGTCGCGATCGATGCCGGGAGGGCGGTCCGACCGCCTCCCCGCTGTCGCGATCGATGCCGGGAGGGCGGTTCGACCGCCTCCCCGCTGTCGCGATCGATGCCGGGAGGGCGGTCCGACCGCCGTTGCCCTAAATAGCCGATCCTGATTCGGGAACGCCAGCAATTCCAATTACTTGAACGTAAAGCTTGCAGGTCGGCCTCTCCGTACGCTCGTGGACGCTGTGAACGAACCCACCACGAGGAGGAGAGGCCGATGGGGAGAATGTTCTTCGGCTTCGTTCCCGTCACAAGCGGGTGCTCCAGCAGCGAGCCCGAAAAGTGCGGGATGGAGCCTACCGAATCCGTTGCCTGATCTTGCTGAGGTTGGACGCCGGAGCGACGCCGGCATCCATCGCGGAGCAACTCCAGGTCGCTCGCTCGACGATCAGCCGGGTCCGCTCGCGCTTTCTCGCCGAAGGGCTTGCGGGCCTGCGCGACCATCGCGCGCACAATGGTCAGCGGAAGGTCTCTGCGGCGCACCGGCGGCGACTGGAGCAATTGCTCGACGCCAGCCCCCGGGACTTCGGCTGGGCCCCGGGTTTCGGGGCAGGCGATCAGCTTTCAGGGCACGCGCGTCATCCCACGGCTCCGAACCGGGCGCCAGCTCAGCGACGTGATAACTTCCCACACATGCCGAAGGTCCCTCAAACCCGTCGAGAGTTGGAGCAGCAACTCGACGAACATGTCGCATTTCTGAAGGATTCCGCAGAAGCCTACGATAGCGGCAAGACACATGAAGCAAAACGACTGGCGGCCAGTATGCGGGTGCTGCTGCATGATACACCAAACTCGCACTCTCTGCTTGGGCAGCTCGGCAAGAAAACGATAGCAATTCTTGATACTGCTGGAGAAATCGACCCAGAAAACCTGCTTCCAGAATCGCTCCTCACGATGCTTTGGTCAGGCGATCTTTCCAATTACCTGCCCAAGCTCGACGAGCTTCATGATCACAGAAGCTTCGTGCCGTTTGAGCAATGGTGGAAAGCAACTGTGATTGACGATCGTTGCGGCAACGTTCTGTCACACAAAGATCTCGTTCTCATTATGGCAAATCAGGATGGCGGAGCGCACGTCGATCCTGGAGTTGATTCGAAGTATCATCGCATTTCGCGACAGTTCGCGATGAAACTCACCGCGCATCACATGGAGACGGGCGCATCCGATTTTGTCAGGCTTGTTGAAAGAGCCAGCGTGCGACAGATCGCGCATGAACTACTGAAAACGCTCGACCCATCTTACGGTTGCAACAACAGACTATCGACATCTTTCGCACATGACTACGTCGAGATCAACTTCACGGTGCCTGCGCCACCGAAGATTATCGAGACGGATCCGTGCCCATGTGGGAGTGGACGTTCCTTCAAAGAGTGTCACGGCACATTGTAAGGTGAATGCGAGCGCTGCCGCGTGACGCGAGGCTGCAAACCTGATCGTCCTGGGGCAGACGATCAGGTTTCGGGGCACAGGCGGCTTCTAGGGCAAAGCCGGTCCGACCGCCTCCCCGCTGTCGCGATCGGGTGGTGTCCTAATTAGGACAAGCGGCACCTCGACCGCTTGACCGTCCGGGAGCATCAAGCTCAGCGGTGGCGGTCCAGGCTCCCAACGCGATGGACCGTCGCCTGCACAAAGCCGTGGTTTGCGGCGGCGAGAGCTACATCCTGGAGTGGTGACGCGCTGGCGCGTCGGTCGCACCGCATGGGCCTGCACCCACGTCGCTACGGCAGCCAGATCCCGGCAGCTCGGTATGGGATGGTGAGCGGCGAGCCTGGTTCGGTCGTCCGCCGCGACCTCCGCACCGTGCGGGCAAAAAAATCGCGACGCGACCTAACATGCTGATATCACATGGCTTCTGCTGGCCTACTGCGGCGATGCAGGTGACAGCGCAGAGGCATCGAGCTACCTGTCGGCATGAACCTGACCGACCTGCTGATCGACTGGCTGAATGGGCTTCCGGAGGAGGTGCGCTTCGCTGTGGAGGGCCGGCTTCGCATGCGCGGGCCCGACTGGCTCTACCGCGACACATCGAACGACGATGACGAGAGTGTCATCAAGGCGCTGCGAGCGGCGGATGATGCACAGGTTCGTGGCGTCGCCGGGGTGATCACCGCGGTCTTGAACGAGCCCACCGCGACCGATGACGCCAAGCGCTGGACGGAGATGAAGAGGCGGTGGGACGAGGTCTGCTCGATGGTCACCTACGACCGCCAGCTCAAGAGGTACGTGTTGCGCGGCGTAGAGTACGAGGTCGAACTTGGAGCTCGTATTCCAGACGGTGGATTTGCTCGGCCAGGCGGCTCGAACTACTGTATCCGACGAGCCGCAGACGGTGTCGAGATCGCGAGGCTTGAAGCGTTCGACTCGGTGAGTGCACCGCAAGTCGGTGTCGTCCCGGTCGTGTACGCGGCCGCCGGCGACTCGTTTGGTCGCGATGACGCAGTGCAGATCTACCACTGCTGGCGAGCCGTACAGAAGAAGCAAGGCACGAGCGTGTAGCAAGCCCTCATCCATCCCCACCGAGACCAAGCCCACCTCATCACGAGGCGCCCCGTCAAGGCGCCCTCCTGCCCGTAGGACGGGCCGTGTCACACGGCGCACCCGTTCCCCTTGACTGTGCATAAAACCCTGCGTTTGACGCTGGATCCGCAGCGGAGGCTAGGACATCTGCTGTCCTAGCTGCGCTGGGGAAGGCGCTGCGCACCCTGGGACCAACGCTTGCAGCCTGGCGGCGTGGTCGGGAGAGGCGCCTCGACAACAAGGCGCGCCCGGAAGAGCTCTCCGTGCCCAACGGCGAGATGCGCCCCATCGGTTACGTCATCCTGCAGCACGCCGCGCGCGACGCGTATCCCGCGAGGGCACACCAGCGATGGGTCCATGAGATGCCGAGGGTCTATCGCCAGGCGCTCCTCCACGAGGAAGGTGAAGCACCCAGCCCGGATCCGCACCACCTCGCGACCCTGCGGTACTACCGCAGCCTCATGCCCATCGCGCAGGAGGCGCGGAAGCCGATGTTCCTGCTCACGCCCGCCGACGGCGCTATCGGCAGCAACGCCGCCGCCGTGCAGGACTGCCGGCGCGACTTCGATGCGCTCGCGCGCCGCATCGCCGCCGCCGTCGGCATCCCCCTGGCCCCGCGTCCGACCTGAGCGCTCCTTGCCCGGAGCGGCTCAGCCCGGCGGCCGCTCTAGAGCGGTTCTGATCCGTCTCTGGTACGAGCGTCGCAGAGCGGCGGTCACCCGCACAGGAGACGGGTCCAGATCGGCGTTTTCGGCGCGCAAGCGCACTCCTGTGCGCTGAGCACCGAAAACGCCGAGATGGGCCCGTATCCGAAGCGGGTGACCGCCGCTCACGCCGCGAACATCCGGTCGAGCACCGCCCTCGGCTCGCCGCCCTGCAGGATCGCCTCCAGCGCCCCGAACACCCCGCCGTCCACCTTCCGCGCCTTCGCGAACGCCACGATGCGCGGGATCAGCGGGATCGCCTCCACGCGCAGCCTCGCCTCCGCGACTGCCTCGTCGAGCGTCCGCCCGCGCGCGAGCGCCTTGCCGAGGATCACCTCGGGGCGGCCCGCGAGCCGGATCGACGCGAGCAGATCGCCGTAGCCGCCGAGCCCCAGCATCGTCCGCTCCTCCGCGCCCGCCGCGGCGGCGATGCGCGCCGCGCTGTCGACCGCCCTCGAGATGAGCGCGGCGAGCAGCCCCGGCCCGGCGCCCGCCTGCTCGGCGAAGCCGACGCCGACCGCCAGGCACCCCACCAGCGCCGACGCCCACTCCAGGCCCTGGAGATCCGGCGTCGTGTAGACGTGGAGCGCGGGCGACTGGAACGCCGCGGTCACCGCCGCGTGCACCTCGGGGAACCGCGAGCCGCACACCATCGCCGAGGGGCGGCCCTCCCGCAGCTCGTCCTCCTGCACCGGGCCGCCCAGCGCGCCCACCCGGCGCGCCGGGGTCTCCTCGCGCACGAGATCCGAGACGGTCTTCAGCGCCTCGCCCTCGAGGCCGCGCACGCCGTGGATCACGAGGTGCGCGCCGTCCATGTGATCGCCGAGCGCGCGCAGCGCCGTCCGGGCCGCGTTCGACGGCACCGCGATCACGAGCAGCCGCGCCCGCGCGACCTCCGCGTGGTCCCGCACGATCCGCGGGCCGTCGTTGATCTGCGGGTGCTCGCGGCGCGAGTACAGGAGCACCTCGGCCCCGGTGCGGCTCGCCGCGAGCGCGAGCGCCACGCCCCAGAAGCCGCCGCCGATGACCCCGACCGCCGGACGCGCGCTCACCGGCCACCTCCGGCGCCGTTCATCGAGCCCGCGGAGCCCGCACGCGCCGCCGCGGCGCCGCCGCGCGCCGAGGCCGCGCCCCGCGGCTGCTGCTGCTCGTCGAATGACGACGGCGCCGACGAGGACGGCGCGAGCGGCGGGAGCGGCGGCTGGACCTGCAGGCCGGAGGGGACGCCGGGCGGCGCGATCACGTCCCACGCGACGCCGTGCGCGGCGAGGCGGTTCTGGTAGTAAAAGAGCAGGTTCGTGTCGCAGATGGCGATGCCCTCCGGCCGCGAGTCGAGCACCGGCGACGAGTGGTACCCGGCGAAGGCGCGCAGCGCGCGCTCGACGATGTCCCCGCCCGAGCCGAGCCGGACGTCCTCGCCCAGCACGACGCACCCCTGCTGCTCGAGCGCGCGCAGCCGATCGCACAGCGCCATGACGTCGGCCGCGAGGTCGTCGCGCGGCACCGTGAGCACGTCGCGCTGGCGGAGCACCGTGAAGAGGTCCGCGGCCGGCGCGTGGGCGCGGAGCCGGGCGAAGCTCGCCGCCGCGACGACGTGCGTCGCCATCACGACCGTGTCGCGCGCGTACGCCCGGCAGATCTCCTCGCCGAGCTCGCGGGCGTACTGGGCGTCGCGCGCCGCGTCGATGTTGGGAACGCCGTCCTGGTCCTTCACGTAGCTCGCCGGGTCGACCTCGCGCCCGCGCGCGTCGAACGAGCGCCCGAGCTCGTCGACCCGGTTGCCGAACGGATCGAGCGGCTCCGAGAAGCGGATGACCACCGCGGCGTTCATCGCGAGGAGCTTGCGGAGGAACGAGGCGATCCGGCCGATCCGGCTCGACTCGTCGTCCTCGATGATGAAGCGGCCCTTGCCGGCCTCGGAGAGGAAATCGGCGATGAGCGTCTCGGCCTCGAGCGTGATGAGGTAGTTGATCGTGGCCGGGACGAAGAAGATGCGGCGCTCGCGGCCGCTCAGCAGCGTCCGCGTGTAGGCCTCGAAGGCGCTGCCGACCAGGCCGAGCTTGAGCCTCCGCTCGATGCCGCCCGAGCGCGACCGCGTGCCCCCGGGGAAGAACAGCGAGTGGTAGCCGCGCTCGAGGAGCACGCTCGAGTACGTCTTCAGCACGTCCTTGTAGAGGTTGTGCCGGATGCGCCGATCCACCCGGTAGGCGCCGAGGTTGTGCATGAAGAACGAGAGGACCGGGTTCGTGAACAGGTTCTTGCCGGCGCCGTAGGTGGCGGGCGGCAAGCCGGCGCGCTCGAGGGCGTAGCCGAACACGATCGAGTCCATGTTCGAGAGGTGCGTCGGGACGTAGACCGCGGTGCCGCGCTGCACGAGCGACCGGAGCTTCGCGAGCGGGCCCTGCACGAGCACCCGGTCGGCGAGCAGCTCGAGGCTGACGAGCTTGCGCGGGTCGCGGACCACGGTCACGAGCTTGCGCGGCGCGAGCAAGGCGCTCACGACCGGCGGCAAGAGCCGCGACGACAACTGGTAGACGCGCCTGTCGAAGTTCCCCGCGATGTCCCAGGCGTACTCCTCGGCGAGCTCGCGGAGACGGCGGCGGCGCTCCGCGTCGTGCATGCGGCCGAGCGAGCGGGCGAGCCGCTGCCACTCGCCGAGCTCGCGGACGTCCTGCGGCTTCCGGGACCCCTCGAGGCGCTTCGCCTCCTGGTACGCCGCCTCGTTCATGGCGAGCAGCGGATCCCTCGTGGCGCCGATGACCCGGTCGACCACGGTGCGCACGATCTCGTCGCGCGCGTCGTTGAACCCGAAGATGGGAGCGCGGGAGTCCATGGCCCTAGTCGTATAGAAAACAGGCGGCGGGCGCGAGCGGAATACGGCCGCGCGCGACGCCGTTGCTCAGCGGTAATTGTCCTTCGCGCGCCGCACGGCGGCGAACACGTCGGGCGGCGTGGGCCCCGGGAAGCGGGCCTGCACGGACGCCTCGCCGCAGCGCAGGAACGGGTTCGTCGCGAGCTCCTCGGCGATGGTGCTCCCGACCGTGGGCTCGCCGCGCTCGCGCGCCGCGCGGGCGGCCGCGAGCTTCTTGCGCACGGCCTCGTTCTCGGGCTCGACCGTCTCGGCGAAGCGGAGGTTGTTCACGGTGTACTCGTGGCCGCAGAAGACGCGCGTGTGCACCGGGAGGGCGGCGAGCTTGGAGAGCGAGGCGTGCATCACCTCGGGTGTGCCCTCGAACATGCGGCCGCAGCCGCCGATGAAGAGCGTGTCCCCGGTGAAGACGGCGTCCTCGACGCAATAGGACACGGCGCCCATCGTGTGGCCGGGGACGTGCAGCGGCCGGAAGGTGAGGCCGGCGACCTCGACCGGCTTGCCCTCCTCGACCCGCTCCGTCTGCGCGGGCACGCGGCCGACGTCGCTCGCGTGCGCGTAGACGGGGAGGTCGCCGTACCGCTGGCGGAGCGCCTCGTTGCCGCCGACGTGATCGTGGTGGTGGTGCGTGTTGATGATGGCGACCAGGCGGAGCTGCTCGCGCTCGAGCGCCGCGACGACCGGATCGGCCTCCGAAGGGTCGATGACGATCGCCTCGCGCCGCCCGTCCGCGGCCGCGAGGTACGCGTAGTTGTCGCTGAGGCAGGGCACGGGGAGGATGCGCATGGGGCGAGAAATATAGTGCGGCGCGCCGGGGGAGCCTGCGAAAAACTCGGGGCAGAAGACGTAATGCGGTGCGCTTGTCGATTTCGATCGACACCGCGCGAGGGATGACGCCGGCGGGCCGCCGCGCGCCGTGACGCGGGCGCGGTCGTGTGGCAGAGGGGCCGTGCATGGCGTCCGCCGAGCCCTCTGTCCGCTACCGCATCGGCGTCGATGAGAACGGCCTCGGCCCGCGGCTCGGTCCGATGGTGGTGACGGCCGTCCTCTCGCGCGTCACCGAGGCCGGGTGGGAGACCGCCGGCCGCGCGCCGCGCGGCGCCCTCGCGCAGCGGCTCGGCGACTCGAAGCAGCTCGTCGCGCACGGGGACGTCTCGCTCGGCGAGGCGTGGGCCCGCGCGCTGGTCGCGCGCGGCTGCGGCCGCGGGGCGGCGGCCGCAGACCCGTCGTCGGTCGACGAGCTGATCCACGCCGTCGCGCTCGAGGACCGCGCCGCGCTGCGCGCGCTCTGCCCGGGCCACGTCGAGGCGCAGTGCTGGTCGACGGAGGGCGAGGGGTTTACCGCGCCCGACAAGCTGCTGCGCGCCATCGGCCGCGACCTCGACAAGCTCGCCGACAAGGGGGTCGAGATCGTCGCCGTGCGCTCGGTGCTGCTCTGCGCGAAGCGGATGAACGACGGGGTGCGCGCCGGGAAGAACCGGTTCGTGCTCGACCTCCACGCGATGGAGCGGCTCATCCTCGAGCTCGGCGGCCTCGCCGGCGCGGAGATCTTCGCGGTGTGCGGCAAGGTCGGCGGCTTCGGCAAGTACGGGACGGCGTTCGGCCCGCTCGCCGGGCGGCTGCACCTCGCGCTCGAGGAGGGCCGCGCCCGCAGCGTCTACCGCTTCCCCGGGCTCGGCGAGATCGCGTTCGTCCGCGACAGCGACGCCTCGGATCTCTGCGTGGCGATGGCGTCGATGGTGGGCAAGTACGTGCGCGAGGCGCTGATGGAGCGGGTCGCGCGCCATTACCAGCGCGCGGTCCCGGGGCTGCACGGGGCGAGCGGCTACCACGATCCGGTGACCACGGCGTTCATCGGGGCGACCCGGCTCGTCCGCCGCGCGCGCGAGATCCCCGACGACTGCTTCGAGCGGCGCGCCGCCGAGGGCGAGGCCCCGCTCGAGGGCGGCAGCCCATAACGTCGAGCCCGGCGCGCGCGGGGCCGCGGCCGCCGGGTGAAACCGCCGGCGGTGCGCGGCGTAGGAGGGGTGGATGCGCTACCCTCGACCGGCCAGGTGGATGATGAATTGGCTCCGCGCTGCTCGTCTCTTCTTCGCGCTCTTGCTCGTCGCGTCCGCCGCCCTGGTCGCGTGCTGGCGCGCGGGCGCTGCGGGGGAGGCGAGCAAGGCTGCCCCGGGGTCCAAGGAGGCTGTGACGATGTCGGATAGAACCTATCGCAAACCGTCGGAGGAGGAGCTGCGGAAGCAGCTCACGCCGCTCGCGTACGAGGTGACCCAGCGCGACGCGACCGAGCCGCCGTTCCGCAACGCCTTCTGGAACAACCACGAGGCGGGCCTCTACGTGGATGTCGTGACCGGCGAGCCGCTCTTTTCCTCGCGCGACAAGTTCGACTCGGGCACCGGCTGGCCGAGCTTCACGCGCCCGGTCGAGCCGAACCGGGTCGTGGAGCGCTCGGACCGGGCCCACGGGATGGTCCGAACGGAGGTGCGCTCGAAGGCCGGCGACTCGCACCTCGGGCACGTCTTCGAGGACGGCCCTGCGCCGCGCGGGCTGCGGTACTGCATCAACTCTGCGTCTCTCCGGTTCATCCCGATCGATCGCCTCGAGGCCGAGGGCTACGGCGCCTACCGGGCCCAGGTCGAGGGCCGGAGCCGCGCGCCGGCGGCGCAGGACGGCGCGAACGCCTGCGCCGTCCCGGCGTCGGGGGAGGCCCCCGGCTGCAAGACCACGCTGGAGACGGCCATCCTGGCGGGCGGCTGCTTCTGGGGGATGGAGGAGCTCCTCCGCAAGATCCCTGGCGTCCTCGAGACGGAGGTCGGTTATACCGGCGGCCGGACGAAGGACCCGACCTATCGTGACGTGAAGACCGGGGAGACCGGGCACGCGGAGTCGGTGCGCATCGTCTTCGATCCAGCGAAGGTGTCCTATGCCGAGCTGCTCGAGAAATGGTTCTTCCGCATGCACGATCCCACGACGCGGGACCGCCAGGGCAACGATGTCGGCACGCAGTACCGCTCGGCCATCTTCGTGACGACGCCCGAGCAGCGCCGCGTGGCCGAGGAGGTGAAGGCGCGCGTGGGCCGGAGCGGCAAGTGGCGCGCGCCGATCGTGACCGAGATCGTGGAGGCCGGGCCGTTCACGCGCGCCGAGGAGTACCACCAGAAGTACCTGGTGAAGTACCCGGACGGGTACACGTGCCATTACATGCGCGACTGACGCGTCGATTCGAGCGCGCTTCTCGGACGGTTGCGACGAGTCGACCGGAGACGCGAAGAGAGAGGGCAGGACGAGCGGTCTTGCCCTCTCTCCGTCTTTGGCGCCTTGGCGCCTCGGGTTTTCAGCGGTTCGCGATGTGGATCGCCGCGCCCATGGCGTGGGCGGCGGCTTCCATCAGCGACTCGCCGAGGGTCGGGTGGGGGTGGATCGTGAGCGAGAGATCCTCGAGGAAGGCCGCCATCTCGAGCGAGAGGGACGCCTCGCTGATCATCGTGCTCGCCTCCGGGCCGACGATGTGGACGCCGAGCACCTGCTTCGTCTTCTTGTCGGCGACGATCTTCACGAACCCCTCGGTCTCGTTCAAGGCCATGGCCTTGCCGAGCGCCGAGAACGGGAACTTGCCGACGCTGACCTCGAGGCCCTTCGCCTTCGCCTCCGCCTCGGTGAGCCCCACCGTCGCGATCTCCGGATCGGTGAAGATCGCGCCCGGGATCGCGACCCAGTCCTTCGCGGCCTTGTGCCCCGCGATGACCTCCGCGACGATCTCGCCTTCCTTCGTCGCCTTGTGCGCGAGCAGGGGCGGGCCGCTGACGTCGCCGATCGCGTAGATCGACGGCACGTTGGTGCGGCACGTCTTGTCGGTCGGGATGAACCCGCGCTGATCGACCGTCACGCCGACCTTCTCGAGGCCGAGCCCCTTCGACGTCGGCCGCATGCCGACGGCGACCAGCACCGTGTCGACGACGATCGTCTGCTCCTTGCCCTCGATCTGGATCTTCACCCCGACCGAGCCGTCCTTCTGCTTCTCGTAGCCGATCGCCTTGGCGTTCTTGTGGATCGTGCCGCCGCGCTTCAGGATCTTGCGCTCGACGATCTTCGTGCAGTCGGGGTCGACGCCCGTGAGCAGGTCGGGCAGCGCCTCGACCACGGTGAGCTGGGAGCCGAAGGCCTGGTAGACCATGCCGAGCTCGAGGCCGATGACGCCGCCGCCGATCACCATCAGCCGCTTCGGGATGTGGCGCAGGCTCACCGCCTCCTTCGCGCCGATGATCGACTGGCCGTCGAACTTGAACGACGGGATCTCGATCGTGGTCGAGCCGGTGGCGATGACGATCGCCTTCTTCGCCTCGATCTGCTCCACCGAGCCGTCCGGCAGGGTCACGTCCACGCGCTTCGGCCCGACGATCGTCGCGGTGCCGGTCATCAGGTCGGCGCCGTTGCCCTTGAGCAGCGACCGGACGCCGCCGGTGAGCTTCTTGACGATGCCTTCCTTCCAGTCCTGCATCGCGTTGGCGTCGAGCTCGACGCCGCTGACCTTGATCCCCATCGAGGCGCCGGCCTGCGACTTCTCGTAGAGGTGGGCGGCGGAGATCAGCGCCTTGGAGGGGATACACCCCCAGTTGAGGCAGACGCCGCCGGGCTGCTCCTTCTCGATGCAGAGCGTCGTCTGCTTGAGCTGAGCCAGCCGGATGGCGCAGGGGTAACCGCCCGGGCCGGCTCCGATCACGATTGCGTCGTAGGTCTTCATCCTTGTCCTTGTTGTGCGCTTCGGAGACTGGGATTAGGGGCGCCGGGGTCCGTCAGACAAGCCCCTCGCCCACCAGCCCTGAGGCCGCGCCCGCAACCGCGAGCCGTGCCCGGGGTGTCCGGGGCTTACACGACCTCGCACCGAGGGGAAATCCCTCCCGTGGTCAGCGTCCGCCGCCGTGCGCGGGCGCTTTCGGGGAGCGCAGGAGCTCCGCGCGCTGGTCGCGCAGGTGCCAGGGCAGCTCGGCGTAGACGTCGTCGAACAGGGTCTCGCGGGCGGGCGGGTCCATCCCCTCGACCTCCGTGACGGCGGCGGCGATCTCGGCGTTGAGCTCCGCCTCGAGGGCGGCCTCCGCGGCGTCGTCGAGGAGGCCTCGGGCGGCGAGGTGGCGCCCGAGGCGCAGCAACGGGTCGCGCGCCGTCCAGCGATCGACCTCCTCCTGCGACCGGTACCGGCTCGGGTCGTCGCTCGAGGAGTGCGCGCCGACCCGGTAGGTGAGCGCCTCGATGAAGCTGGGGCCCCCCCCGGCCCGGGCCCGCGCGACCGCCTCGGAGACGGCGCGGTAGACCGCGATGACGTCGTTGCCGTCGACCCGCACCGACGGGACGCCGTAAGCCCGGCCCTTGACGGCGATCGTCCTGGAGGCCGTCTGCCGGTCGGTCGGCACGCTGATCGCCCAGTGGTTGTTCTGGCAGATCATCACGCAGGGCGCCTTGAAGACCCCCGCGAAGTTCATCGCGCTGTGGAAGTCGGGCTCGCTCGTCGCGCCGTCGCCCAGGAAGCCCACCACCACCGTGCGTTCGCGCCGCAGCCTCGCGGCCCACGCGGCGCCGACCGCCTGGGGGATCTGCGGGCCGATGCAGCTCGACCAGGACACCTGGTTCACCTGCCGGCCGCTCATGTGCGACGGCATCTGGCGCCCCTTGAGGAGATCGCCCGAGTTGCCGAACACCTGGGCCACGTAGGTGCGGAGCGGGAAGCCGCGCACCAGCATCATCACGCTCTCGCGCAGCGCGGGGAAGATCCAGTCCGTGGGCTCGAGCGCGAGCGCGGCGGCGATCGGCGTCGCCTCCTGGCCGGTGCACGCGCCGTAGAAGCCGACCCGCCCCTGCCGCTGGAGCAGGAGCATGCGCGCGTCGAGCAGCCGGAGGCGCTTGATCTCGCGGTACGCGCGCAGGAGCAGCGCGTCGGCCAGGCCGGGATCGGTCGCGGGATCCAGCGTCCCGTCGTCGCGGAGGACGCTGAGCAAGCCCTCGTCGTCCCCCTCCCCCGCGCGGGGCGGCGGCGCGTGAGGTGGAGGGGCGCCTTCGGCCCTGATCGAGGCGCCGGGCGGCGTGGCTTCCAGCTCGCTCATGACCGGACCATACCGCGAAATGGCGGCGATCGCGGCCCCTTCGGCGCGCCGGCCCGGCACCGCCCGCCCCGGTCGCCCGCCGGAGCGAACCGGCCCACACGCCGCGCGCCGCGCTCAGCCGAGGAGGACGCGGAACATCCGCTTGCTGTCGGAGAGGTAGTAATAGGCGGCGCGATCCGCGTCGCCCATGAGATCGAGGATGGCGCGCTCCATCTGGTCCGGGCTCAGCGTGTTGGACACCTCCCAGGTGCCGGGCGTGACCTCGTCGCCCTGCCACGGTCCGGCGCAGAGCGCGACGAGGCGCGCGCGGCTCTCCTCGTCGGCGATCGAGAACGTGAGGATGTAGTCGTGGTTGACGAAGCCGCTATACAGCTTGTTGTCCCGCGGCATCTGGTCTCTCCCTGTCCTGGCCGCGCCGCGCGGCGGCGCCTCGCGCGCCGGTGGTCGGATCGGCGCCCCCGCGCCGGCGCCCGCGCGGGTGACGTGCGCCCCGCGCCCTCACCGCGGGCCGGGCGGCAGCGGCGCGGCCGCGTCCTCGTCGTCCTCGTCGTCCTCGGGGCGGCGCGCGCCGAGCGTGAAGACGTGCAGCGCGACGAGGCTCGCGCCGAGGAACACCTCCGACTTGCTCACGAGCTCGGCGCGGCGATGGGCGCGCTCGAGCTCCATGCCGCGCTCCCCCTCGCCGCGCCGCGCGCCCTCGCGGTGGAGCGCCGCGATGCGCGGCGTGAGCGCGAGGCCGGCGTACGCGGCGCACCCGGCCATCGCCATGGCGACGACCCGGCGCACGCGGGCCGCGCGGCTCGCGCCCCGGCGCCCCGCCGCCCAGGTGCGCGCCACCTCCGCGCCGAGGAGGATCACGGCGGCGCCGAGCGCGAGCTGATCGAAGCGGGCGAAGGCCGCGCTCATCGCGTCGCCGGAGAAGGGGGCCGGGGTGAGCCGAAAGACGAACGGCGCGGCGCAGGCGCCCAGCGTCACGACGCCGCCGGCCCACGCGCCCGCCGCGAGCGCGGCCACGCTCGCGGCCACGCGATCGATCAGGGAGCGGCGCGACGCGGCGCGCTCTTCGGGGCTCGGGGCGAGGTCGGCCTCGCTGAACTGGGCGTCATCGTTCATGCATCCACCTCGGAACCGTCGGAGCCGATGGCGGCGAGCGCCTCCTCGACGGCCCCCTGATCGGCCTTCCGGTCGTCGCCGCGCATCGCCTCGATCGCCGGCCGGGCGGCCGCGAGGCGCGCGCGGCCGGCGGCCGCGACGGCGAGCGTGCGCCGGTGGCGGTCCCACGCGCCGAGCTCGCTCAGGATCTCGCGGACCGCGCGCTCGTGGCGCATCCGCGCGAGCGCGACGCGCGCGTGCCAGCGCAGCGGATCCCGGCCGAGGCCGAGCCGGCGCCCGAAGGCGCGCCGCTCGAGCGCGCCCCGCGAGGCGGCGAGGCGGAGCTCGCCGCAGAGCTCGATCGCGGCGGCCTCGTCCTCGTGGTCGACGTCGCGGAGCTTCCCCTCCACGACCTCGACGAGCACCGCGTGGCCCGCCGGATCGCCGAAGCGCGCGGTGACGACCGCCGCCGTGGCCCGGACGAGCGGCGACGCGTGGCCGAGCAGCGCGCGCGCCCGCGCCATGCACGGCGGGGGGAGCTCGCCGTTCTGCTCGCCCAGCTCCTCGAACATCCGCAGGGCGATGTGGCAGACGAGCGGGTCGCCGTCGTGGGTGGCCTCCATGACGGCCTCGAGCGCGTCGGCCGGCTGGGCGCAGACGCGGGGGAAGGCGATGACCGCCTGGAAGCGGACCTCGGGCCGCTCGTCCGAGAGCGCGCGCCGGAGCCGGCCCGTGGCGCGCACGTCGCCGATCTCGCCGAGCGCCGTGATCGCCATCTGCCGGACGTTGGGGTCCTCGTCCTCGACGGCGAGGAGCAGCGCGGGCAGCGCCTCGACGGCCTTCGTGTCGGCGAGGGCGATCGCCGCCGCCGCGCGCACGGCCGCGTGCGCGTCGGAGCGCAGCGCGCCCTCGATCGCGCGCAGGACCCGCTCCCGCTCCGTCGCGGCATACGGGACGAGATCGGTCACCGCCTCCACGCGCACGGCGGGCTTCTGCGAGCCGACGTCGCGCAGCGCAGCCTCGAGCGTCCTCTTCGCGGGGGCCGGTCCGAACACGCGGCCAACGCTAGCACGGTCGCCGCGCGGCGCCGGATCGCACCGCGCGGCGCTCAGCCGCCGCCCGCACCGCCGACGCCGTCCGAGCCGCCGGCGCCGCCGCCCTCGCCGCCCGCACCGCCCGCACCGCCGGCGCCGCCCTCGCCGTTCGAGCCGCCGGCGCCGCCCTCGCCGCCCGCACCGCCCTCGCCGTTCGAGCCGCCGGCGCCGCCCTCGCCTCCCGCGCCCGGCGTGTACGGCGTCCACGCGGGCTGCTCGGGCGCGGCGCCGCAGACCCCGGGCCCGCTGTCGGCGTCGCCCGAGGTCTCGCCGGGCGCGCTCGGGGGAGAGGACGGATCCGGCAGGCACGCCTTCGAGCCCTCCGGCTCGGCGTCGATGATCGCGGCGTTGCGCTCGCCCGGCGGGATCGCCGCGGCGCTCCGGATGTCGCGCAGCGCGACGCACGAGTAGCCGCTGCGGCAGTCGTCGTCGTCGTCGCAGGTGGCCATGCAGAACGTCCGCTCGAAGCGCGGCCAGCGGACGTTCTCGAGCGCGCTGCACTCCTGATCCAGCACCGGGTTGAACGCGACGCAGACGCTGCTGCCCTGGCAGCTGTCCGGCCCGCAGTTGAAGACCGTGCAGTAGCCGCCGGGCTGCGTGCCGTCGCAGAAGAGCTCCTGCTCTTGCTGGGCACAATCGAGCGACGTGATGCACGCGTCGCCGATCTGCGGACCGCATCCGGCGAGCAGCGAGGAGGCGCCGAGGGCGGCGAGCAGGAGGGCGGGCCCGGTGAGGCGGAGCATCGAGGAGGGCCGCTTAGTACCGGCAGGGGCGCCGGCGCGCAAGCATACGCCAGCGCCGCCGCGCGGAACCTGCGCTCCCTTCCGCCCGAATTGACACCTTGCCCTCAGGCCTCTAGAAACGACCGGACCGGGGTTGACCCCGGAGAATGAAGCGAAGGCCATGGCGACTTACATCACCGAAGACTGCATCAACTGCGGCGCCTGCGAGCCGGAATGCCCGAACGAAGCCATCAGCGAGGGCGATGAGATCTACGTGATCGATCCGGAGCTCTGCACGGAGTGCGTCGGCTTCTACGACCACGAGGCGTGCCAGGCGGTGTGCCCGGTCGAGTGCTGCCTGCCGAACCCGCAGATCGTCGAGACCGAGGAGACGCTCATCGCGCGCGCCATCAAGCTGCACCCCGACGATGCCGATCTGCAGAAGCGGGCCGCCGCGAACGACTACCCCTCGCGCTTCCGGAAGTAGAGCATCGTCTCGAGCACCGTCGCGTCGCCTCTCGGCCGCGCTCCTCATGTCCCCGCCGGCACCGTCGGTTCAACGCAGCGCCCGGGTCACACCGTGATCCGGCGCTGGGCCGCAGCGCTCCTCGCGGGGGCCTGCGCGGGCTGCCATGGCAGCGGGCCGCTGCTCCATCCGGCCCACGTCCTTCTCCCGGGCAAGGTGAGCGTCGGCGCCGGCGTGTCGGGCGACATGGTCGTCGCCGGCGCGACGGCCGCCCCGCCGGCCGCGGGCGACGCGGCCGCGACCGAGGGCGCCGCGCGGCGGAGGCTCTCCGAGATCGCCGTGTCGCCGGGCGTCGCGCCGTGGGCCAGCGCCCGCGTCGGGATCGAGGGCGGGAACGAGGCAGGGCTGACGTACTCGGGGCGCGCCCTCCGGCTCGACGGGCGCCACGCGTTCCCGCTCGGCGACGCGGCCCTGTCGGTCGGCCTCGGCGCCTCGGCCCTCTTCGCCGGCGCTCCGGGCCCGAGCGCGGGTCCGAGCGCGGAGGGGGGCGACGCCGTCGACGTCTACGGCGCCGGGGTCGACGTCCCGATCCTGCTCGGCTTCCGGTCGGACGCGGATCTCTACGCCCTCTGGTTCGGTCCGCGGCTCGGGCTCGAGCTCCTCGGCGGCGAGGTGCGGCTGCCGCCCGCCGGGTCGGCCTCCCGCGGGCCCCTCGTCGACGCGTCGGGCCAGCACCTCCGGCTCGGGTTCGTGCTGGGCGTGCGCGCCGGGTTCCGCCACGTACATGTCGCCCTGGAGGCGACAGCGACGTACCATCACGCCACGGGCGAGATCGGCGGCGCCCCGGCCGTCATCGACCAGGGCACGATCGCCCCGGGCGGCGGCCTCACGGTCACCTTCTGACCTGACCGTAAAGCTGTAAAATTGCGGATTTTCGCGCGCTTTCCGTGGCCAGCGCAGGCGCTTGCCCGGCCGGAGGACCCGTCTTAGACTCGGATCTATGCGTCCCTACGGCGCCCTCTCCACCTCATGCCTCCTCGCCGGTGCGGCTCTCATCGGCTGTTCGGCGCCTGTCGCGGGCGACGCGACCGACGTCAGCGGGGTGGTCACCCAGGGGGTCGTTCGCGTCGAGCGCGCGATCAACCTGAGCCGGGACGCCGCCGCCATCGAGCTCGACGACGCGGTGCCCGAGGCCGCGGCCGACGAGGGCGCCGGCTCGGTCACCAACGTCCTCGCAAAGTTCATGCGCCTCTCCTCCGCGATGGATCCCGAGCTCGCCGAGGGCGCGGTCGGCCAGCCGTTCGTCCTCCCGTCCGCCGGCAGCTGCATGGTCCTCTCGCCCGCCGCCGAGGACGAGGCGGCGAGCAGCTTCAGCTCGCTCAGCCCGATCGAGCTCCTCGACGCGGGCGACGTCACGATGCGGACCGACAACACCGAAATGCCGCTCGCCGCCCGCGCATTCCCGGACGTGGGCGCCCTGGTCTTCGGCGTCTTCTACACGTCGCGCGACGCCACGAGCGATCTGCCGGCGCCGGCGCGCTACGTCTTCGAGAGCTCCGGCTCGGGGCAGCTCGATCGGTTCGCGTTCGAGGCCGACGCCCCCGCCGGCCCCGAGGACGTGCGGGTGGGCGACGCCGACCTGGCCGACGGGGTCGAGCTCGGCGCCGGGGTCGGCGCGGTGGTGCAGTGGCGCGCGGACGAGGGCGGCGACGCCGGCCGGGCGCGCGACATCATCTACGTCGACGTGACCTCGGCGCACGGCGCGACCGTGCGGTGCGCCTTCAAGGACACGGGCCGGGGCGTGATCCCGGGCTCCTTGCTGGATCCCTCGACGCTCGGCCCCCTGCCCGCGAGCGCGACGCTCGCCGTGCACCGCACGCGGCAGGTGCCGTTCAGCGCCGCGGGGATCGACGCCGGCGAGGTGCGCTTCGACCTCTCCGTGAACGGCCGCGCGCGCCTCGCCGCGCACTGACGACGGGCTCGCGACCAGCGCCGGGGTGACGTACGAGGACCTGCGACGGCGCGCGGCCGAGCTCGCCGCGATCGGGCAGCGCGAGCGCGGCGAGGCGCTCCTCGTGGCGGCCGGCGATCACGCGGGCGCGTCGGAGCTGCTCGAGCGGGTCTGCGACTTCGCCGGCGCGGCCAGGGAAGCGCTCGCCGCCGAGGACCCGGCCCGCGCGGCGCTGATGGCCGCGCTCGGCGGCGACGACGCGCTGGCGCGCCAGGCGCTCGACGCGCTCGTCACCGCGGCGCCCCGGGACGCCGCGCTGCGCGTCGCCGCCGACCTCGCGGCGCGCGGGTTCGCCCGCCACGCCGGCGCGCTGTTCGCGGCGCTCGGCGCCCACGCCGCGGCCGCGGAGGCGTTCACCGCGGCCCAGGACGCGCGCCGCGCCGCCGAGAGCTTCGAGCTCGCCGGCCGCCCCGCGGACGGCGCGCGCGTGCTCGAGGCCTCGCTCCGCCGCCGCCCGGGCGACGCGGCGGCGTGGCTCGCCCTCGGCGAGCTCCTCGCGCGCCACGGCCGCACCGAGGCCGCGGTGCGCGCGCTGCAGCACCTGCCGCCCTCCTCCGCGGAGCGCGCCCGCGCGCTGCCGCTGCTCTGCCGCTGCCTGAGCGCGCTCGGGCTCGAGGACGCCGCGCGCACCGTGCGCGACGAGCTCGCGCAGCTCGACCCGCGCGGCGAGGAGGCGCTCTCGTCGCCCGGCCCCGCGGCGGCTCCCGCTGCGCCGGGCCCGGCGTCGGGCGGGCCGCTCCTCTTCGGGCGCTACGAGACCCTGCGCGAGGTCACGGCCACCCCCCACGCGCGCGTGGTGGAGGCGCGCGACCGGATCACGGCGGAGCGCGTCGCCGTGAAGATCTTCGCGGGTGCGGCGTTCGGCGCGGGCCGCGACGCGCTCCTCCGGTTCGAGCGCGAGGCGCGCGCGCTCGCCCAGCTCCGGCACCCGAACGTCGTCGCGCTCCGCGCCTATCACCCGGAGGGGCCCGCGATGGTGCTCGCCTGGATGGCCGGCGGCTCGCTGATCGAGCGGCTCCGCGGGGAGCCGGTCGCGCCCGCGCGCGCCGTCGAGATCGCGTGCGCGCTCCTGTCCGCGCTCGGCGAGGCGCACCGGCTCGGCATCCTCCACCGCGACGTGAAGCCGAGCAACGTGCTCTTCGACGAGATCGGGACGGCGCACCTCGCGGACTTCGGCGCGGCGCACCTCGGCGATCTCTCGACGACCGCCACGGCCGGCGCGATCGGGACGTTCGCGTACATGTCGCCGGAGCAGCGCATGGGCCGGCCGGCCACGCTGGCGAGCGACCTGTACGGCGTCGGCGCGGTGCTCGCCGAGCTGCTCACCGGAGAGCCGCCCGCCCCCGCCGTGGGTGGGCAGCTCGAGCCTGCGCCGAGCGCGATCCACCCGGAGCTCACGGCGGCCCACGACGCGGTCGTGGCAGCGCTGCTCGCCGAGGACCCGGCCGCGCGGCCGGCCGACGCGTTCGAGGCGCGGCGCGCGATCACGGCGCTCCCCTGGCCGGAGAGCCCGCGGGCGCGGCGCGCGCGCGCGAGCGCCCGACCCAGGTCGAGCGAGGCGCCGCCCCCGACGGCGGCGCGGCTCGCGGCGACCCTGGAGGTCGGCGACGGCCGCGACACGGAGGGGCGATGGCACGACGTCTGGCTCGATCGCGACGTGCTCGTGCTGCAGCTCGACGACGCGACCCTCGCCCGGGCCCGGGCGTTCGCGCGCGCCGGCCACGCGGCGCTGCCGTGCGTCCTGCGGGCCGACCTCGCCGCCGGCGAGGTGTGGGTGGCGCCGCCCCAGGGCCGCGCGCTCGCCGACGAGGGGCGAGCCCTGACCCGGGGCCAGCGGGCGCGCCTCGGCGAGGCCATCGCGGCGCTCCATGCGGCGGGGGGCGCGCACGGGCGCATCGACGGCCAGCACCTCTACGTGCTCGACGGCGAGGTCGCGCTGGCCTACCCGCGCGAGGCCGACGGCAGCGTGGAGGAGCTCGCGGCGCGGGATCTCGCGGCGCTCCAGGAGCTCGACAGGAACGCGCTGGACGAGCTCTAGGGGAGACTAGAAGGGGTCGCAGGGGGCGTCGTCGGTGCGCTTGGTGATGTCGTAACAGCAGTAGTCGCCGTCGAACTCGGGCTCGCTGTCGACCGACTTGACCTCGCTGCCGCAGGTGGCGCCGCCGAAGTACTCGAGCGCCTCCTCCTGGGAGGGGCACGCCCCCTCGTACTTGGTCCACTCGAAGCACCCGACCTTGTCGCACCCCGTGGTCGCGAGGGAGACCGCCAGGGCTGCGAGCGGAAGGACCCGGACCGGGCAACGCGCGAGGGCCGAACGGATCGTCGAGATCATGGATTCTCCCAGGGTCGGGCGCTGCTCGCGCCGCGGGCGAGCATACTCCGGTTCGGACGAAGCCGGCTGTCCTGGGAGAGGCGGCGGGCGCGCCGAGCAGCCTTACGTCACGCGTCGTCGCGCGTCGCGGGCAGCGCGCGCCGCGCCGCCTGGTCCGCCTCCGCCGGCTGGGGTACACGACAGCATGGCGACCGGAGAGCAGGGGGCCCGGGCGGTGCGCGCGCCGCGCGGGAGCGAGCGGAGCTGCAAGGGGTGGATCCAGGAGGCGGCGCTCCGGATGATCCACAACAACCTGGATCCGGAGGTCGCGGAGCGGCCCGACGACCTCGTGGTCTACGGCGGCACCGGGAAGGCCGCGCGATCGTGGGAGGCGTTCGACGTGATCGTCCGCGAGCTCCGGGAGCTCGAGGACGACGAGACGCTCCTCGTGCAGTCGGGCAAGGCAGTGGGCCGCTTCCGCACGCACCCGGACGCGCCCCGCGTGCTCCTCGCGAACTCGAACCTCGTGGGCCGGTGGGCGACGTGGGACGAGTTCCGCCGCCTCGAGGCGCTGGGCCTGACCATGTACGGGCAGATGACCGCGGGCTCCTGGATCTACATCGGCTCGCAGGGCATCGTGCAGGGCACGTACGAGACGTTCGTCGCCGCGCGCAAGGCGCACGCGGCGCGCGCGCCGGGCGGCGGCCGCTGGGTGCTCACCGCGGGGCTCGGCGGCATGGGCGGCGCGCAGCCGCTCGCCGCGACCATGGCGGGCATGGCGTGCCTCGGCGTCGAGATCGACCCGGCGCGCATCGAGAAGCGGCTCCGCACCCGCTACGTCGACGAGCGCATCGACGACCTCGATCGCGCCGTCGAGGCCGTCCTCGACGGCGTCCGGCGCGGGGCGCCGCGCTCGATCGCCCTCTGCGGGAACGCCGCCGATGTCTACCCGGAGCTCGTCCGCCGCGGCGTCACGCCGGACCTCGTCACCGAGCAGACCGCGGCCCACGATCCGCTCGTCGGCTACGTCCCGCCGGGGCTCACGCTGGAGCAGGCGGCGGAGCTGCGCGCGCGAGACCCCGGGGAGTACGTCGCGCGCGCGAAGGCGGGGATGCGGCTCGAGGTCGAGGCCATGCTCGAGATGCAGCGGCGCGGGGCCGAGGTCTTCGACTACGGCAACAACATCCGCACCTGCGCGATGGAGGCGGGCTGCCAGGGCGCGTTCACGATCCCCGGCTTCGTGCCCGCGTACGTGCGCGAGCTGTTCTGCCAGGGCAAGGGCCCGTTCCGCTGGGTGGCGCTCTCGGGCGATCCCGAGGACATCCTCGCCACCGACCGCGCGGTGCTCGAGGCGGTCCCGGACGACCCGGATCTCCGGAGGTGGATCGAGCTCGCGGAGCAGAAGATCGCGTTCCAGGGGCTCCCGTCGCGCATCTGCTGGCTCGGCTACGGCGACCGCGCGAAGGTCGGGCTCGCCTTCAACGAGCTCGTGCGCACCGGCCGGGTGAAGGCGCCGCTCGTGATCGGGCGCGACCACCTCGACTGCGGGTCGGTGGCGTCCCCGTTCCGCGAGACGGAGGCGATGAAGGACGGCTCGGACGCGATCGCCGACTGGGCGATCCTCAACGCGCTCGCGAACACGGCCGGCGGCGCCTCGTGGGTCAGCTTCCACCACGGCGGCGGCGTCGGGATCGGCAACTCGCTGCACGCCGGGATGGTGATCGTCGCCGACGGCACCGAGGCCGCGCGGCGGCGGCTCGAGCGGGTGCTCACCATCGACCCGGGGATGGGGATCATCCGGCACGCGGACGCGGGGTACGAGACGGCGATCCGCGTGGCGGACGAGGCGGGCGTCCGGGTGCCGCACCGGGCGAGGTGAGGGCGCCTTTGGCCCGGCGCGCGGGCGCCGCGTCGCAGGGCCAAAGGCGCCCCGAGGCGCTCCGCCGTCGCGCGAGCGTCAGCCTCGAGGGGCGCGCGGCTTGCGCTTCGTCGGCGGCCGGGCATCGGCGGGGGGCGGCGCCGCCGCCGGCGCGGGCGCGCCGCGGAGGGCGCGCAGCCGCGCGATCTCCTCCGCGTAGCCGCGTCGCTCCTTCGAGAGCGGCGGCAGCTCGACCACCGCCGGCACGCGCGCGAGCCGCGCGTCGTTCGCGAGGCGCCAGAACGGCGCGAGCCCCATCGCTCCGTCGCCGATGCGCTCGTGCCGATCGACCCGCTGGCCGAGCGCCGCCTTCGAGTCGTTCACGTGCATGCACCGCAGCCGATCCATGCCGAGCAGCCGGTCGAAATCGCCGAAGAACCGCTCGTAGCCGGCCTCGCTCCGGAGATCGTGCCCCGCCGCGAACGCGTGCTGCGTGTCGATGCAGACCCCGAGCCGCGCCCCCTCCGGCCCGGCGCGCTCGATCATCGCGGCGATGTGATCGAGGCGATCGCCGAGCGTCGACCCCTGCCCGGCCATGTTCTCGATGCACAGCTGCGCGCGGAGCCCCCGCCCCCGCGAGAGCACCATCGCGAGGCTCTCGCCGACGCGATCGAGGCCGGCCTCCTCGCCGAGCCCGCGGTGCGCGCCCGGGTGGAACACGACGAAGTCGATCCCGAGCGCGTCGCAGCGCGCGAGCTCCTGGAACAGCGCCTCCCGCGAGCGCTCGAGGATCGAGGCGTCGTCGGCGCACAGGTTGATGAGGTAGCTCGCGTGGGCGAGCGTCGCGCCCGCGCCCGCCCACGCCGCGCGCGCGGCCCGGAACGCGGCGATCTGCTCCGCGCCCAGCGCAGGCTCCCGCCACTGGCCCGAGACCTTGGTGAAGATCTGCAGCACCTCGCAGCGATCCTCACCCGCCAGCGCGATCGCGCGGTGGAGGCCGCCGGCCACGGACTCGTGCGCCCCGAAGATCATCGGCCGCACTGCTTGGGTCGCGCCCCCCGCGCCGGCAAGCCATTCCTCCGAGCGCGACGGATCTGCCACGCCGCCGCGACGCGCGCGCGACCGCAACCCCAGGAACATGCCGTCCGATCCTCCGCGACGACCCCGATTCCGCGCGCAAACGCGCGAGCAAACCCCATGCCGGGAGGGCGCGAACCTCCGTTCGCGGCACCTCACCCTTGACGCGTTCCGGCCCAGGCGCGAATTGAGCGGCCTTCCTGGAGTCTCGATGAGCCATATGGGTGTTACGAACGGGGCCGGCGCCCGCGGGGTGGAGCCGGGGTCGCCGGGTGCGGCCAAGGGCGAGGAAACCGCGGCGGCCCCGCCGCTGGTGCCGTCTCAGGTGCTCTCGGGCAAGCGGCTCGTGGTGGTCGGAGGCACCGGGTTCCTCGGCAAGGTCTGGCTGGCCATGCTGCTCGCCAGGTTCCCGGAGATCGACCACATCTACCTGCTCGTCCGGGCCAAGGAGAGCCAGTCGCCCGAGGAGCGCTTCTGGTCGCAGATCGCGACCTCGCCCGTGTTCGACCCGATCCGCGAGCAGCACCCGGGGCCCGCCTTCGAGGAGTACCTGCGGCGGAAGATCACCCCCATGAACGGCAACGTCGGCCAGCCGATGCTCGGGCTCGGCGACCGCGTGGGGGAGCTCACCGGCAACATCGCCGCCGTCGTGAACGTGGCCGGGGTCGTCGACTTCAACCCCCCGCTCGACGAGGCGCTCGAGGTCAACGCGTTCGGCATCAGCAACCTGGTCGAGCTCGCGCGGGCCCTCGGGGCCAAGGTGATGCACACGAGCACCTGCTTCGTCGCGGGGTACCGCTCCGGGCTCATCGAGGAGAACCACCCGGCCGAGATCCCCTTCCCCCGCGCCGCGGGCGAGACGTGGTTCGGCGCCGCCTGCCCGAAGCGCACCCTCGATCGATCGCACTGGGACCCGCAGCGCGAGATCAGCGAGTGCCTCGACCTCGTGAAGCAGGCGCGCCAGCGGTGCGAGGACGCCTTCCGGCAGAGCGCCTTCCTCGACGAGGCCAAGGCCAACCTGACCGCCCGCGGCGAGCCGAGCCGCGGCAGCGCGCTCGAGAACGAGCTCGCCAGGGTGAAGCGCAAGTTCATCAAGGACCGGCTCGTCGAGGCCGGCAAGGAGCGCGCGCTCTTCTGGGGGTGGACCAACATCTACACCTACACGAAGAGCATCGGCGAGCAGGTCCTCGCGAGCTCCGGGCTGCCCTTCACCATCGTCCGCCCCGCCGTCGTCGAGACCGCCGTCGAGTTCCCGTTCTGCGGCTGGAACGAGGGGATCAACACCTCGGCGCCCTACCTCTACCTCGCGTCGAAGGGGCAGGTGCAGTTCCCGGGCGACCACGACGTGCGGCTCGACCTCATCCCGGTCGACATGACCGCGAGCGGCATGATCGCCTCGCTCTGCGAGCTCATCGAGGGCCGCGCGCCCGCCGTGTACCAGTACGGGACGACCGACACGAACGGCTGCCGCGTGACGCGCTACCTGGAGCTCGCCGGGCTCTACAAGCGACGGCAGGTCTTCGAGGGGAAGAAGACCGCGCTCTTCGACATCGTGTCGTCCCGGTTCGAGCCGCGCGGCCTCACGCGGCAGCAGTACGGCGCGCACGGCGCGCGCGCCATCGAGGGCGCGCTCCGCGGCCTCGGCGGCCTGCTCAAGTCGGCGAGCGTCGGCCCCGCCGCGGCCCTGCTCAAGCCGGCGGCCGCCGCGCTGGAGAGCGCCGCCAAGGCCGAGCAGAGGACGGCCACCCTCCTCGAGGTCTTCATGCCGTTCGTCGCGGAGGCCGACTGGGTCTACTCGTGCGCCAACACGCGCGCCGCCATGGCCCGCATGCCGCCCGAGGAGCGGGCGCGCTTCACCTGGGCGCCCGAGTCGATCGACTGGCGCGACTACATCTGGAACGTCCACCTCCCCGGCCTGGAGAAGTGGGCCTTCCCGATCATGGAGGACATGCTCCGCCGGGAGATCAAGCCGCTCCGGCCCTACGACAGCCTTGTCGACCTGCTCGACGAGGTCGCCGAGCGCTTCGATCACGCGCTCTCCGTCCAGCGGATCGAGCAGGACGGGCTCTCGCGCACGAGCTACCGCGAGCTCCGCGACGCCGCCTGCCAGACGGCCGCGCGCCTCGCCGCCCTCGGCGTCCGCCGCGGCGATCGCGTGGCGCTCTCCGGCGACAACCAGCCGTCGTGGCCCATCGCCTACTTCGGCATCCTCCGCGCGGGCGCCGTCGCCGTGCCGATCGACCCCGCGCTCGACGCGGAGGCGTTCGCGGGCATCGTCCGCTCGTCGACGGCGAAGGTCGTGCTCTGGGACGGCGGCGTCGAGGAGAAGATCGGCGCCGCGGTGCGCGCGGCGCTGCCGAACCTGTACGCCTTCGACCTCTGCGGCTTCGCCGAGGGCCGCGCGGCCGACCTGGGCCCGGCGTCCGGCGAGGGGCTCGCGCCCCCGGACGTGCGCGTGGGCAGCGAGGACGTCGCGAGCGTGGTCTACACGAGCGGCACGACCGGGGAGCCGAAGGGCGTGCTGCTCACGCACGGCAACTTCACCGCGCTGCTCGCCGCCCTCGCCCCGCTGTTCCCGCTCAAGGCGAGCGATCGCGTGCTCAGCGTGCTGCCGCTCCACCAGACCTTCGAGGTCACCTGCGGCCTGCTCCTGCCGCTGTCGCAGGGCGCGCGGATCATCTACCTCGACGAGGTCTCGGCCGACCGGGTGACCGACGGGCTGAAGAGGGCCCGCGTCACGGCGATGGTCGGCGTGCCGGCGCTCTGGCAGATGCTGGAGCGGCAGATCGTCGCCCGCGTGAAGGAGCAGGGGCCCGCCGCGGCCGCCGCGTTCAGCTGGGCGATGGAGCTGAACCGCATGCTCGGCAAGCGCTTCGGGCTGAACGTGGGGCGGCTCTTCTTCGGGAGCGTCCACGAGGCGCTCGGCGGCAACGTCCGCTTCCTCATCTCCGGCGGCGCCGCGCTCCCCAAGGACACCGCCGCCGTGTTCAAGGGGCTCGGCCTGCCGCTCGCCGAGGGCTACGGCCTGACCGAGGCGGCGCCGCTGCTGACCGTCGCCAAGCCGTCGCCGACGGTGAGCCCCGGGAACGTGGGCAAGCCGATCCCCGGCGTGCAGATCAAGATCGCGAACCCGGACGCGAGCGGCGTCGGCGAGGTGCTCGCGCGCGGCCCCAACGTCATGAAGGGCTACGCCGAGGGCGCCGGCGCGACCGAGGCCGCGCTCGACGCGGACGGGTGGCTCCACACGGGCGATCTCGGCAGGCTCGACAAGCAGGGGCGGCTCGTCCTCGTCGGCCGGCAGAGCGAGGTGATCACCGCGGCGAAGGGCGAGAACGTGTACCCGGCCGACGTCGAGCGCCAGCTCGGCAAGGTCGAGCACGTGAAGGAGCTCGCGATCGTCGGGATCGACAACGGCCGCGGCGGCGAGCAGGTCGCCTGCCTCGCCGTCCCCGCGGCGCCGAGCGCGAAGGGCGAGGGCGGCGACGAGGCGCTCGCGCGGGCGGCGCAGCACGAGCGCGCGCTCGACGCGCTCCGCACGGCGATCCAGGCGCTGCCCAAGCCGTGCCACCCGATGGCGCTGCACCTCTACGACGCCGACCTGCCGCGCACCGCGTCCGGCCAGGTGAAGCGCGCCGAGGTGAAGGCGATCGTCGAGCGCCTCGCCGCCTCCGCCGCCTCCGCCGCCGAGGCGGGCGCGGGGGCGCTCGCGCAGGACGCCGCCGCGGCCGCGGAGCCGACGTCGCACAAGCCGGGCGAGGAGCCGATCCACATCCCCCGCCCGGTGGCCGACTTCGCGAAGCACTGGATGAACAAGGTCCAGTCCGGCTTCTACGGGAACGTCATGCGCCCGAAGGTCTACGGGCGCGCGTTCATCCCGCACAACCGCAACACGATCGTCGTCTCGAACCACGCGAGCCACCTCGACATGGGGCTCGTGAAGTTCGCGCTGGGCAGCTACGGCGACGGCATCGTGTCGCTCGCCGCCCAGGACTACTTCTTCGAGGGCAACCGCTGGCGGCGCGCCTACTTCGAGAACCTCACGAACCTGGCGCCCTTCGACCGCAAGGGCGGCCTGCGCACGGCGCTGCGCCAGACCGGCGAGATCCTCGACCGCGGGCGGACCGTGCTGCTCTTCCCCGAGGGCACGCGCAGCCCCGACGGCAGCATCCTGGAGTTCAAGCCGGCGATCGGGCACCTCGCGCTCACGCACAACGTCGACATCCTGCCCCTCTACCTGGGCGGGACCTTCGAGGCGCTCCCCAAGGGGCGCAGCGTCCCGATCCGCCGCGATCTGGTCGCGCGCATCGGGCCGCCGCTCGAGATCGCCGACCTGCGCCGGCTCACGGCCGGGATGAAGTACGCGATGGCCTGCCGCAAGGTCGCGGAGCTCACGCAGCTCGCCGTGATCAAGCTCAAGGAGGGCGGCGCCCTCGACCTGCGCCGGGTCGAGAGCATCGATCAGGCCGCCACCACGAAGGAGCACCCGCTCACGGTCCTGTTCCGCGAGCTCGAGTCGAAGTACGTGGCCGGGCGCGTCACCCAGCCGATCACCTACTACGTCACGCTCGGGGCGGAGGAGGAGGCGAAGTGGACGCTGCGGATCGATCCGGCCAGCTGCGAGGCGCGGATCGGCAAGCCGAGCCAGCAGGCGGACTGCGTCCTCAAGACGACGCCGGAGATCTTCACCAAGATCGTCCGCGAGGCCTACACACCGAGCCCGATGGAGTTCATGACGGGCCTCGTGAAATCGAACGACATCTCCCTCCTCCAGACCTTCCAGAAGGTTTTCGATCTCGCATGAGCCGCTACCTCGTCACCGGCGCGACCGGTTTTCTGGGCTCGCACCTCGTCTCGGCGCTGCGCGGGGCGGGCCACGACGTCGTGGCGCTCTGCCGGGCGGAGGCGCCCGCGCTCGCCGAGCAAGGCGTCGCGCTCCGCCGCGGGGACGTCCTCGACGCGGCGTCGGTCCGCGCCGCCGCCGAGGGCTGCGAGGGCCTCTTCCACTGCGCCGGGCGCGTCTCGCGGCGCCGCGAGGACGCCGAGGCGCTCTACCGGACGCACGTCGAGGGGACCAAGATCACCCTCGACGCCTGCCGCGGCGCGGGGGTGAAGCGCGCGGTGATCGCGAGCACGAGCGGCGTCGTCGCGGTGAGCCGGGATCCGGACGTCATCCGCGACGAGACGGCGGAGCCGCCGATGGACATCATCGCCGGCTGGCCCTACTACCGCTCGAAGCTGTACGCCGAGCGCGCGGCCTTCGATCGCAACGGGCCCGGCTTCGAGGTCGTCGCCGTCAACCCGAGCATCCTGCTCGGCCCGGGCGACGTCCACGGCGCGTCGACGGGGGACGTCGTGAGCTTCCTCGAGCGCCGGCTGCCCTTCATCCCCGCGGGCGGCCTCTCCTTCGTCGACGCCCGCGACGCGGCGCAGGGGATGGCGCTGGCGATGGACAAGGGCCGCCCGGGCGAGCGCTACCTGCTCGGCGCCGCCAACATGAGCCTCGACGTCTTCTTCCACCGCCTCTCGCGGGTCTCGGGCGTCCCGGCCCCGGCCCTGCGGCTGCCGCGGAGCATCGCGCTCGCCAAGGCGGGCGCGCACCTCATCGAGCGGGCGCGGAAGCGGCTGCCGTTCGACCTGCCGGTCGACCCGGTGTCGGCCGAGATGGGCCAGCACTTCTGGTACCTCGACGCGACGAAGGCCCGGCGAGAGCTCGGCTGGACGCCCCGCGACCCGCTCGAGACGCTGGCGGACACCGTCGCCGATCTGCGCGCGCGCGGCGTCGTCTGGCCGCAGCCGTAGGCCACGCCGCGCGCCGAGGTGCGCTGGGCCAGCAAGAGCAGCACTTCCATTGAAGCGTCGATGGTGGTCCGTCACCACCTCCGCACGCGCCAAGTTGCCCCGCGCAATGGCGTTACGCCACAGCCGCCCTCCGGCGCCGGCGCGAGCGCCGCTGTGCGCCGGAGCTCCCGCCGGAGGATGGGGGCGGTCCGCCGTTTGCACGATGAGCCTGCTCGAGACCCCGCAGACAGCGAGGAGCGCGAGCTTGGTGAGACCGCATCTATCCACCGAACCCAACGCCGCAGACGCGATTCAGGCAGGCCTCGTATTGATGACGGTCGGACGGGGTGGCCGGGTCATCTTCGCCAACCCGTCGGCGCGCGAGATCTCGTTTGCCTACGAGGACCTGGACGGGCACACCCCGCAGGTCACCGACGCCGAGGGGAGGCCGCTCGGGCCCGACGAGCGGCCGCGGACCCGCGCCCTCCGGGGCGAGTCGTTCGGCCCCCTGCTGACGCACTGGAAGACCGCCGAGGGCGACTTCGCGCTCCTCGTCCGGTGCGACGCCGTCGACCACGGGGACAAGCTCGCCGCGCTCACCCTCATCGACGTGACCGCCTTCCAGCGCTGGACGGAGGACACGCGCGCCGCGCTCGCAGCCCGTGACGAGTTCCTGTCGATCGCGGCGCACGAGCTCCGGTCGCCCCTCAACGCCCTGCTCCTCACCCTTCATCGCATCAAGCTGCGCGTCCCGCCGGACGGGTCGTTCCCGGAGCTCGACAGGCTCGTCGACATGTCGGAGCGCCAGATCGATCGCCTGACCAGCCTGGTCCAGAACCTCCTCGACGTGACCCGGATCCGCGCCCGTCGGCTCGAGCTCGATTTCGAGCCGAAGGATCTGCTCCAGATCGTGCGTGACGCCGCGGAGGCGATCGCCGAGCACGCCCGGGCGGCCGGGACGCCGGTCCAGATCGTGGCCAGCGAGCCCATCTTCGGGCTCTGGGACGGCGCGCGCATCGAGCAGGTCGTGCAGAACCTGCTCACGAACGCGCTGAAGTACGGCGGCGGCGGCCCGATCGAGGTCTCCCTCGCGCGCGAGGGGACGACGGCCAAGCTCACGGTGCGCGACCACGGGCCGGGCGTCGCCGCGGAGGACCACGACCGGGTCTTCGAGCCCTTTCAGCGGATCGCCTCCACCTACAAATCGCAGAGCCTCGGGCTCGGTCTCTACATCGTGCGCGAGATCGTGCAGGCGCACGGCGGCAGCATCGTCATCGAACCCCCCGACGGCGGGGGCGCGGCGTTCGTCGTTCGCCTGCCGGTCGCACAGCAGACGTCGGAGATTTCAGCGGAACCGTCATGACGCGAGAACGTGAACACCCGAGAGACGCACAGGCACCCTCGACCGAGGACAGGGAGAGCGACAGCCCAAGCGCGGACATCCCCCGGCTGGAGACCGGCATTCCGCGGCTCGATTACATCCTGAAGGGCGGCTTCCTCCGCAACGGCACCTACGCCCTGATGGGACCGCCCGGGAGCGGAAAGACGATCTTCGGCAACCAGCTCTGCTTCGAGCACATCCGGAGGAGCCCGAGCGCGCGGTGCGTCTACGTGACGCTCCTCGTCGAGTCGCACAGCAAGATGATCCGCCACCTGCGCGGCATGAAGTTCTTCGATACGGGGATGATCCCCGATCGCATCTACTACATCAGCGGCTACCCGGCGCTCCGCGATCAGGGCCTGCCGGCGCTGCTGGAGCTCTTGCGCCGCACCCTGCGCGAGCGCCGCGGCACGGACCTGCTCGTGATCGACGGGCTCGAGAGCGTCGAGCAGCGCGCGCCGACCGCGCTTTCGTTCCGCGAGTTCGTGCACGAGATCCAGGGGCTCTCGGCCCTGAACGACTGCACGACCTTCCTCCTCTCGAGCACGCGCGATCCGTCGCACGCCGAGAACGCGCTCGTGGACGGCGTCATCGAGCTCACCGATAAGCTGATCGGGCCGCGGGCCGTCCGGGAGCTCACCGTGCACAAGTTCCGCGGGAGCGACTACCTGCGCGGCAAGCACGAGGTCGAGATCGACACGTCCGGGATGGTCATCCACCCGCGCACCGAGATCCAGTTCGACAGCCCGCGGGCGAGCGCGTCCGAGGAGCGCTGCCGGATGGGCTTCGGGATCGAGAGCTTCGACGCGATGCTCGAGGGCGGCTTGCCCTCGGGCTCGACGACCGCCCTCCTCGGGGCGCCCGGCACCGGCAAGACGCTCCTCGGGCTCTCGTTCCTGGCCGAGGGGGCGAGGCGGGGCGAGCGGGGGACCTACTTCGGCTTCTACGAGCCTCCGCCGCGGCTCTGCGACAAGGCCCGGAAGGTCGGGATCGATCTCGACGCCCACATCAAGGAAGGGACGATCCAGCTCATCTGGCAGCCGCCGCTGGAGCACATGATGGACTCGCTGGCGGAGCAGCTGCTCGAGCTCCTGCGCCAGGACCCGACGCCGCGGAGGCGGCTGTTCATCGACGGCATCGAGGGCTTCCGGGCCGCGTCGGTCTACGCCGACCGGATGCCGCGGTTCCTCTCGGCGCTCACCAACCAGCTCAGGATGCTCGACGTGACGACCGTGGTGACCGAGGAGCTCGACCTGTTCACGCCCCTCATCAAGATGCCGAATCCCGAGCTCGGGAACGTGGTCGAGACCGTCATCCTGCTCCGCTACGTCGAGCTCCGGTCGCAGATCCACCGGCTCATCTCGGTCATGAAAATGAGAGAGAGCCTCTACGACAGGTCGATCCGCGAGTTCGTCATCTCCGAGCGCGGCATCGAGGTGGCGAGCTCGTTCGAGTCGGCGGAGCAGATCCTCTCAGGGCAGGCGCGGCTCCTCGCCGGAGCGCACCAGAGAGAGGAGGCGCCGTGACGACGGTGCTGGTGGTGGACGACGAGGTCGACCTCCTCGCGTGCATCGAGGGGCTGCTCGAGGACGAGGGGTACTCGGTCGTGACGTGCCCCGACGGCAAGCAGGCGCTCGATTACCTGCGAGGGTCGCGTCCGGATCTCGCCCTCGTCGACCTGATGATGCCGATCATGAGCGGCTTCGACCTGGTGCAGGCCGTCTCCGCGGAGCGGCGGCTCGACGGCATGCCGATCGTCATCATGAGCGCGGTGGAGCAGCGCCACGAGCTGCTGCAGAAGCTCGGCGACCGGGCGCAGGCCGTCCTCAAGAAGCCGTTCACGGCCGACAAGCTCCTCGGCACGGTCCGCAAGCTGCTCGCGGCGCCCGCGCCCGCGCCGGCCCCCTGAGGCGCCGCCCCGGCGGCTCAGACCGCCCGGCGCAGGGGGGTCGGCGGGAACAGGTCCTTCATGTCGAGCGGGAGCTGGCCGCGGAACCCCTCGATCTCGCCGGCGGACACGCTGTCCGCGACCGCCTCGCAGATCGCCTGCAGCACGAAGCCGGCGGCCTCGCGGTCCATGCGCAGCTCGCGGGCGACGTCGTCCTCGATGGTCTCCGTGGTGATGCGCTTGTCAGGCCCGTCGAGGAACGGATCGAGCGACGGGTGGAGCTTGGAGGGGAGCTGCGCGATGAGGTGGCGCGCCTCCTGGGGCGTCACCCGGCGGCAGAGGTTGCCGAGGACGATCTGGAGCGCGAGCTCGGCGCGGTCGCGCTGCTGGAGGCCGCTGTGGCGCTCGACCGCGTGCAGCAGCCGGCCATAGGCGCTGTCCGCGCGCGCCTTGCGGCGGGTGAGGGCGCGCACGGGGCCGCGCGAGCGCTGCTCGGGGCGCGCGATCCCCTCCGGGTGCAGCGCGCCCCCCGGCTTGAACCGGGCGGCCACCTCGAGCTGCGCGCGCACGACGGAGCCGGCGGCCTCGGCGTCGATGGCGCCGTCGGCGAGCAGGTCGTCCAGGGTCACGACGCCGACGGGCCGACCTTGCTCGGTCAGCGGTACGCGCCGACACGCATGATCGCGCATGATGCGCACGGCGTCGTCGATCGACGCGTCGATCTCGAGCGTCGCGATCTCGTCCGACATGACGTCGCGCAGCGCGGTGCTGCGCGCGTCGAGATCGCCCGCCACGATCTCGAGCGCGATGTCGCGGTCGGTGACGATGCCGGCGAGGCCCTGGCCATCGTGGACCAGGACCGCGCCGACGTGGTTGTCGACCATCGCCCTCACCGCGTCGTAAGCGGTCGAGCGCGGGCTCAGAACGATCATTCGCGGGCGTCGGTACTGTTCGAGCGGCATGGCGAGACCCCTCCCCTGGGTAGCGCTGGCGCGTGGGCGCGTTGAACGGCGGCTAGCCAGAACGGTACCAAGGGCCGACGGCCGGGGCGGCCGCGCGGCGGGGGAGCCGGCCCGGCCGCGCGAGGCTGGGAACGGCCGTGGCGGCGGCCCTCCTCGGACCGCCGCCGCCCGCCGTCACGGCGCCTTCGGGCTCGCCGTCCCGACGGGCACGAGCCGCACCATCCGGTGCAGGAGCCCGTCGACCCGCTGCAGCCAGCTGCGCCAGGCGGCGTACTGGGCCACCGGGATGGTCGACCGGTCGATGACCACGCGCTCCTTCACCACGACCGCGTTCTTGCCCGGCGCCTTCGCGAACGAGATCGACGCGCGGCCGAAGTCGCCGCCGTTCTCGTCGCCGCCCGGCGGGAGCTCCGCGAACGCGTACCCCGCGGGGGCGACGATCGTGATCGTCCGGGTGTGGTGCCGCGGCGCGAGGCTCGGCGGCAGGACCACGGGCAGCGTGCGCTTCACGAGCGGGGCGAGCTGCGACGTCAGCGTGGACGTGCCCGAGAGCGGCACCGCGAGCTCCGCGCCCTCGCGGCGCGCGAGCCCCTCGGAGCGCGCCTCGAACTCGAGCGTCGCCGCCCCGTGCGGGAGATCGGCCTGGAACGCCACCCTGGGCTTCACGTCGACGGTCGGGAACCAGCCGTACGCGAGGTACTGCTCGACCCACTGCGCCCGCGCGTCGGCCTCCGCCAGGTTCGACCGGAGCTCGAACGCCGCGTCGCCGATGTGCCGCTCCTTGGCCGCGAGCTCGCCCGCGCCCGACGGCTGCAGCGCGATCGTCCACTCGGCGTCGACGCCGTGATCGGCCGGCGAGCTCGCCGGCGTCTCCACGATCTTCGGCGGCCCGTCGTCGACGAACAGCGCCAGCGTGCGCGCGTCCATCGCCGGCAGCGGCCCGAGCCGGCTCTGCGGGCTCGTCGCGTCGAGCCACAGGCCCGGCGCGCCGCCCGCGCCCGGGAGGTACGCGATGCCGTGATCGAACACCGGGATCGCCGCCACCTCGCTCCGGAGCAGCGAGGGCTGGCCCGTGTAGCGCGTCTGCACCAGCACCTCGGTCGCCTCGATGCCGATCGACTTGAGCAGCGTGATCAGCAGCATCGCCTTGTCGTCGCAGTCGCCCTGGCGCCGCGCGAGGAGCTCCTGCGGGCGGTTCGGCAGCCACCACTCGCCCGAGACGAAGTTCACGTACCGGATGTCGTCGGCGACGAAGTCGAAGAGCGCCCGCAGCTTGTCCTCGCGCGTGGTCTTGCCCTTCGTGAGCTCGGCGGCGAGCCGGCGGACCTGATCGTCCGGCTCGGTGAAGCCGGCGACCGCGCCCCGGTACCACTCCCGGAAGTCGTGCCAGCCGTGGAACGTGGAGCCGACGACGACCGGCAGCACCTCGGCGAGGTGCGGGGCGAGCGGCTCCTCGGGCACCTCGGGCGGGTCGTCCCAGATGAACCGCGTCACCTGGCGGCCGTCCTTCTCGGACCGGAGCACCCGCTCGGCCTTGCCGTTCAGCACGTCGATCGCCAGGGGATCGCTCGTCGGCGAGTCGACGACGACCTCGTTGTAGAGGATCGGCCGCGTGTCGGTCGAGCCGACGTAGTCGATGAAGTAGAACGGCGCGTCGCCCCGCCGCCCGACCGGGCCCGGGGTCCACGCGCGCACCGCGACCTCCACCACGTCGCCGGCCTTCAGCTTGGGCCAGCGCACGAACGGCCGCTGCCCGCCCGCGCCCTGCTCGTCCGGCGGCGCCACCGTGCCGTCCTTGCGGTGCACGCGCGCGAACAGGAGCTCGGTGTCCTCGGCCTCGGCGGGGATGTCGCGCTCGTAGAGGTCCTGATCGGTGCGCGGCTCGATGACGATCTCGCGCGCGTAGTGCATGAGCTGCGAGACGCGCTTGTCCGGGTGGTACGTCACGACGCGCACCCAGTGGAGCTGCCGGTCGGCCACCTCGCCCTTCTTCGCCGGGGTCTTTCGCCCGCGCTCGAGGAAGACGCCGGGCGCGGCGAGGTACTGCTCGTCGCGCATGCGCCGCCGGCCCGGCGCGCCGGCCGCGCCCTCGCCGAGGCGGAGCGCGAGCTCGGCCTTGAGGAACGGGTCGCCCGGCGCGAGATCGCGCGCCCGCGCGAGCGCGCCGTTCGCGAGCGCGGCCGCCGCGCCGCCCGCCTGGCCCTGCCGGACCGCGGCGAGCGCCTGGAACGCGGCGGGCTGGTTCGGCGCGACCTGCGTTGCGTACGACAGGACCTCGCGCGCCCACGCGACGCGGCCCGCGTCGTGGAGCGCGCGGCCGATGCGGATGACGTCGTCGGCCGACGTCTGCTGCGCGAGCGCGCCGGCGGCGGCCACCTCGAGCGCGGCGCCGCCCTCGGGCTCGAACGCGAGCACGTAGTCCGCGCCCCGCGACTCGGGCGCGATCTCGGCGAGCCTCCGCGCGGCCCGGAGCGCGAGCGCCGGGTCGAGCCGGGCCGCGGCCGCGATCTCCTGCCAGACGACGACCGGGGTCCGGTCCTTCTGCTCGCGCTCCACCGCGAGCAGCTCCTCGAGCCCGGCGCGCGCGAGCCCCGACGGGCCGAGCTTCTTCTCGACGAGCCCGCGGAGGACGCGCGCCTCGGGGTCGCGCGCCGAGCGCAGCGGCTCCTCGCGCAGCACGGCGGCCGCCCAGTCGGCGCGGTCCGACGCGAGGTGCGCCGCGACGAGCCTGCGCTGCGCGAACGAGGCGGTGGCCCGGTCCTTCTCGGCGAGGCCGCGGGCGCGCGCGGCCTCGAGCCAGCCGCTGCGGTTCGCGCCGAACGGGGACACCCACCCGGCGAGGGCGAGCGCGTCCGCGGAGATCCCCGGCGACCGCGTCACGCGGTCGAGCAGGCCGGGGGCGCGGGGCGATCGCTGATCGTCCGCGCCCCCGAGCGTGCGCGCCACGATGGCCGTGAGCGTCTGCTCCAGCGTCTGCGCCGCGCCCGCGTCGAACGCCTTGTCGAGCGCCGTCGCGACGGCGGCCGTGGGCGACGGCGCGGCCGGGGGCAGCGCGAGCTTCGTGAGGTCCGACGAGGTCGCGAGCGCCACCGGCCGGCGCTGCTCGTCGGTGAAGCGCACGCGGACGCGCCCCTCGTCGGCGATGGCGCCGGTGCACACCTTGAGGGCGAGCAGGTGATCGCCCGCGGGCGCCTCGATCCGCGCGGCGATGCGGTCGAGCACGAGGCGCTGGTGGGCCGCGTCGCTCGAGGCGACGTCCGCGCCGTCCCACGCGAGCCGCACGGCGCCGGTCGCGGCGACGTGGGCGAGGATCGGCTTGCGATCGAGCGCGGCGGGGACGGTCACGCGCGAGGCGAGGTAGGTGCAGCTCTCGGCGCGGGGATGGATGTAGAGATCGAGCGGCACGCCGCGCGCGGTGGCCGCGGCGGGCAGCGCCCGGCGCCACGCGACGTCGTAGACCCCCCAGGCGTAGCGGGCGCTCATGTCCGAGAAGCGCTGGCCTTCGGCCTCGGGCCCCTCGCGGCGCGCGAGCCCGCCGCCCGAGTTGTCCTGGAACGGCCCGAGGATGGCGAACGCCTTCACGAGCCCCGACGGGTCCGGGGGCGCGTCGTACGAGGCGGCGCGCGCGCCGGGCCACGTCGCCGCCGGCGGCTCGGGGGCGAGCGAGGCCGCGAGCCAGCGCGCCTCGTCGGCGAGCGGCGAGGCGGACGTCGCGATCTGCGCGAGGCCCTCGCGCGCGCGGCCCTGCGCGGCGCGATCCGAGAGCGCCGCCGCGATCACGAGCCCCGCGAGCGCGTCGTCGCCGCCCCGCCGCGCCCGGGCCAGCGCGGCGCCGAGCATCTCGTCGGGCGTCGCGGCGGTCCACCGCGGCGCGGGCGTGATCGGCGTGCGCTTCTCGGCCGCCGGCGCGCCGCCCGCCGCCGGCGCGCGCGGATCCACCTTCGCGCCGCTCGGACGCCGCGCCGGCGCGCCGCTTGCCGCCGGCGCGCCGCCCGCCGCCGGCGCGGCCGCGTCCGCCTTGGCGCCGCCCGGGCGCGGCGCCTGCGCGTTGCCCGCCGCGGGCGCGACGGCGATCGCGAGCAGCGCCGCCAGGCATCCGCCCCGGCGCGCCGCGCGCCCCGCGCGCCGATCTCGTCCTCGTCGATCGCCTCGATCTTCCCCCGGCGAGCTCCGCTCCATCGATCCTCGCTTCCAGGCCACGGCATAGCGCGTGCCCGATCGCGGCGCGAGCGCGGCGCTCTCGCGCCGGGGCGCGCGGGCGCGGCGCGCCGTGTCGCGCGGGCGCGAGAGCGCCGCGCCGTGTCGCGCGGGCGCGGCCGCCCCGCGGCGTGAAGCCGTGCGCGAATTTGGCCGCCGGGCACGCGGCCCACTAGCTTGCTCCCATGCGCCGCGCGTCCCGATGGCTGCTCTCGGCGGTGATGGCCCTGACCACCCTCACGGCCTCGCCAGCGTCGACCTTCGCCCGCGACACCAAGGTCGAGTGGAAGAGCGTCGACGTGCCCGCGGGCGAAGGCCAGGCCCAGCGGGCGCGCGCCCTGCGCGGCCTGCTCAAGAGCGCCGCGAAGAAGGCGGATTTCGGCAAGGCGAAATCGGTCGTGCTGAGCGCGCGCGTCGCCGAGTTCACCTCGGTCACGCGGGGCGACGTGCACCGCGTGACCTGCACCATCGTCGGCCGCGTCGTCGGCGGCCCCACCGCCCGCTCGCGCATCTCGTTCGGCGGCAGGCCGTCGGAGCGGCAGGCGCTGGAGAAGCAGGTGCTCTCGATGGTCGCGAGCGGCGTCGTCGGCCGGCTCGCCGCCATCGTCCGCGCCCGCGCGGACGACAAACGCGCGCGCGCCTCCGCCGACTGACCCCGCGCTCGAGATCGCGCCGCGCCGGCCTCGACCCCGTCCGGGATCTGGACTACGACGGCCCGCGCGTCATGGAACTGGACCGGATGGTGAGCGAGCTCTTCGAGGAGGAGGAGCTCGCCCGCGAGATGGCGCGGAAGCTGATGGCGATGGCGCAGCGCTCCGCGGACGAGGCCAGCGCCGAGCGCGGGAGCCTGCTCGCGTTCCTCCGCGGTCCGATGGAGCGGCACATGCGCTACGAGGAGGCCTCGATCTTTCCTCATTTCCAGGCCCGCGGGCTCGCCGACGAGGTCCAGGTCGCGCTGAAGCAGCACGCCGCCGTGCGCGAGGCGACCGAGGCGCTGGCGAACGTCGCGCAGGCCGGCGACGTCGCGGGGAGCATCGTCAATGTCGCCCGCCTGCTCCTGCACCATACAAATTTCGAGGGCGACTACATTTATCCGGAGCTCACCCGCGACGAGTGGCGCGAGCTGATGAAGGAAACCGTTCGTCAGGGGATCTGAGGTGGTACGCAGGAACTCGACACAGATGTTCCCCTCGACGTAGGCTTTTGCCGCCGTGTCTACCGCAGCTGGTCAGGTGCTGAGCGAGCGCTACCGCCTCATCCGACCCGTGGGGCAGGGCGCGCAAGCCTCGGTGTGGGTCGCCGAGCACCTGGCGCTCGGCACCCAGGTCGCCGTCAAGCTCATCGATCCCGAGCTCGCGAAGCAGGAGGACGCCCGCGAGCGGTTCCGCCGTGAGGCGACCGCTGCAGCGCAGCTGCGCAGCACCCACGTCGTGCAGATCCTCGATCACGGCATCGAGGGCGAGCAGCCGTTCATCGTGATGGAGCTGCTCGAGGGCGAGGACCTCTTCGAGCGGCTCGCGCGGAGGCGCCGCCTCACGCTCCAGGAGACGTCGAAGATCGTGACGCAGGTCGCGCGCGCGCTCACCCGCGCGCACGGGGCCGGCATCGTGCATCGCGACCTCAAGCCGGAGAATTTTTTCCTCTGCGCGAACGAGGACGACGAGGTCGTCAAGATCCTCGACTTCGGCATCGCCAAGGTGGGCCACGGGAAGCGGGCCGCCCAGCGCACCACGGTCGGGACGCTCATGGGCACGCCGCACTACATGAGCCCGGAGCAGGTGAAGGGGCTCCGGGAGGTCGACTTCCGCGCCGACCTGTGGGCGCTCGGCGTGATCGTCTACCAGTGCGTGACGGGCGAGCTCCCGTTCGACAGCGAGGGGGTCGGCGACCTGCTCATCAAGATCTCGCTCGGCGAGATCCCGGTGCCCTCGCGGGTGAACCCGGAGCTGCCGCCGAGCTTCGACGCGTGGTTCGCGCGCGCGTGCGATCGCGATCCGGAGCAGCGCTTCAGCAGCGCGCGCGACCTCGCGGAGGCGCTCGCCCGCATCGCCGAGCTGTCGACCGAGACGGCGGCGAGCAGCGTGAGCTCGCCGCGGCCGCCGCCGATGCCGCCCCGCGCCTCGCCGACGCGCCCGCCGGCGGCCCCGCCGCGGCCGGCGATGGGCTCGACGATCCCCAAGGCGCCGCCGCTGCCCCAGGTGGGCGACCCCGTCGGCGCCATCTCGACGCGCTCGCCCGAGCGGCGGCCGAGCGAGCAGGCCGCGGAAGCGGCGGCAGCTCCGCTGTCGGCCCGGCCGAGCGTGCGGGTCCCGGCGCGGCCGAGCGAGCGGCCGCCGGCGCCGCCGCGGCTCACCGAGCGGCCGCCGCTCAGCGAGCGCTCGCCGCTGTCGGCCAGGTCCGGGGAGCGGCCTCCGATGCCGCCGAGGGCCACGGAGCGACCGCCGGCGCCGCCGCGCCCCACCGAGCGGCCTCTGACGCCGCCGCGCGCCACCGAGCGGCCTCCCCCGGCGCCGCCGCGCGCCGCCGAGCGGCCTCCGGCGGCGTCGCTGGCTCAGGTCGCCGAGCAGCCGCCGGCGTCGTCCCAGCGGATCGAGCGGCAGCCGCCCAGCGAGCGCGCGCCGCTGTCGTCGCGGCTCGGGGATCGACCGCCGGCGCCGCCGCGGCGCAACGACAGCGCGTCGCAGCGGGCGCCGCTCTCCGCGGGCACGCCGCTCCCTCCGAGCGCGCCGCCCTCCGCGGGCACGCCGCTCGCCACCGGGACACCGCGCTCCATGAGCGCGCCGCTCCCTCCGAGCGCGCCGCCCTCCGCGGGCACGCCGCTCCCTCCGAGCGCGCCGCTCCCTCCGAGCGCGCCGCTCCCTCCGAGCGCGCCGCCCTCCGCGGGCGCGCCGCTCGCCACCGGGGCGCCGCTCTCCGGGCCGCCGAGCAGCGCGTCGCCCGCGGCGGACGGGGTCGAGGCCCCGCCTGGCTCGGAGCCGCTGGCGCTGGCGCGCAGCAAGATGCCCCGGAGGGAAGCCGACAGCGCGCCCTCGCTCGTCGACGTCGACATCGAAGAGTTCGACGACGACGCGATCGACACCGACGTGGACGAGCCCTGGGCGGCGCCGTCCGCGCCTGCGGCGCACGCCCCGCCGGCCGACGCGGCGCCCGCCTCCGGCAAGCCCGCCGCCCACGTGCCGGCCGTGCCCGCCGCCCACGCGCCGGACGAGCCCGCAGGTCCTGCGCCGGCCGTGCCCGCGCTGCCGGCGCTCCAGAGCGGCGCGCCCGTCGCGCCGAGCGCGCCCGTCGCGCCGAGCGCGCCCGTCGCGCCGAGCGCGCCCGACGAGCCGCCGCCCGCGGCGCAGACGCCGCGCGCGCTCTCGCCGCACGAGGCCGATCCGCGCGCGGCCTCGCGCGAGCACGACGAGCCTCCGGGCCCCGAGCTGCCGGAAGAACCCCGCGACAGCGTCCGACGAGCGGCCGTCGCGGCGGCCGTGGCCGCGCCGCCCCCCGCCTCGGTGCGCGCGCCGCGGCCGCTCGAGCCCCCGGTCGCGCCAGCCGTCGCCCCACCGGCGCGCGCCGTGCCTTCCGGCGAGACGCCGGAGCACTGGATGAAGGCATCCAGCGTGAGCGGGCTGGCGCAGGAAGGCGAGCTTCCGGAGTTCGACCCCGGCTCGCGTCGGCGCCGGCGCGTCCGCTGGGCGGCGCTCGCGCTGGTGGCCCTCGCCGGCGTCGTCGCCTGGCAGGTCCTCCGCTCGCAGCGGCTGCCGCAGAGCGCGCCGGCGGCCGAGAGCCAGACCCCGCCGCCCGCCGCCGCGCCGGCGCCGGCGCCGCCGCAGGAGCCCGCGCCGGCGCCGCCGCAGGAGCCCGCGCCCCAGCCCAGCGCCACGGCGTCGGCCCCGCCGGCGGCCGCGCCCGCTGCACAGCCGTCGGCCAGCCCCTCCGCGACGGCCGCGCCGCGGAAGCGGCGCCCGACGCCGCCGAAGAGGCCGCGCAAAGAGCCGGCCAAGGTGGACGACCTGACGATCGAGATCCCGACCCCGCCCTCGGAGCCGGCCGGGGAAGAGCCGGCCTCGCCCCCCGGAGAGTCGCCGTCCCCGACGGCGGCCCCTCGCCAGGAAGAACCGGCCTCGCACGCAGAGTGAAGAGCGGATGGAAACGACGGCATACCAGCAGTACTCCGAGGAATCCGGCGACTGGTTGAGGAAGGGGAGGGCTCGGCTGCTGGCGCACCTGGTGCGCGAGTTCGGCCCCGGACGGCGGCCCCTCGAGCTGCTGGAGGTCGGCGCTGGGGTCGGCCAGAACCTGGGTGTCCTCGCGGAGTTCGGGGCCGTCGACGCGAACGAGGTGAGCCCCCTCGGCCAGGAGGCGATCGCGAAGGCGGGCACGGCGAGGACGCTCTACAGCGCGCCGCTCCCGTTCGAGCTCGACCGGCGCTACGACGTGATCTGCGCGCTCGACGTCATCGAGCACATCGAGGACGACCGCGCCGCGCTCCGCTGGATCCACGACCACCTGAGCCCTGGCGGGATCTTCGTCGCCACGGTGCCCGCGTATCCGTGGTTGTTCAGCGATCACGACCGCGCGCTGCAGCATTTCCGCCGGTACACCGCCGGCAGCTTCCGCGCCGCGCTGCCGGCCGACTTCCATGTGGAGGCGTGCGCTTACTTCAACCAGCTCCTCTTCCCGGCCGCGGTCGGCTCGCGCGCCGTCTGGAGCGCCGCGCGCAAGCTGCGCCCGGGCAAGACCAGCATGAAGCAGCCTTCGCCGAAGTCCGGCCTCGCTTCGTCCGCGCTCGAAGCGGTCCTTCGCGCGGAGGTCGATCTCATCGCGCGCGGCCGCCGGCCGAGCTTCGGGCTGTCGGTCTTCTGCGTGGCGAGGCGCACGGCGGCCTGAGGTTGGGCCCCCGTTCCCGGGCCTCCCGCGGCCCCGGGATCGCCGCCTCGGCAACCGCGCCGCGGCAAAGGGGCCTCCCGCGACGGGCCGCGCCGCGGCAACGGCCTCCGCGACGGGCCGCGCCGCGGCAACGGCCTCCCGCGACGGGCCGCGCCGCGGGAGGGGCTTCCGCGACGGGCCGCGCCGCGCCGCAGGCGCGCTTCAGCGCCTGCCGGGGAGGTCCTCGTCGTCGTCGGGCTCCGGGGCCAGATCCGGCTCCCCGGGGGTCGGCTCCGGCGCCGGCGCCGCGGCCGGCGCGCTCACCTCGCCGTCCTTGCGCAGGTAGAGGTCGAGCTTCCCCTTCCCACCGAGGAGCACGCGCCGCTTGGCGGCGAGCTTGAAGTCGCTCCGGGCCGAGGTGGGCAGCGAGTGACACTTCGGATCGACCACGGCGAACCCCGCCCGCTCCAGCAGCGCCGCGGCGCTCTCGCCGGCGGGGGGACCGCTCACCCGGGGCGCGGGGTACGCGCGGTTGTTCGGCCCGAAGACCGGCACCGTCAGGTCGCTGAGCTCGTAGAGCCCCGACTTGTAGGCATTGCCGCAGCCCAGGTACGCGACGGTGGTGGGGAACGGGGCTTGCGGGTCGGGGGGCGGGCCCATCTCGGCGAGCGTCATCCCGCCGTGCTTCGCGTGCTTCACGGTGCGCTTGAGCGCGAAATCGAAGAACATGAGATCTCCGGCGACCGTGTCCCACCCCTTGCTGACCTGGGTATCCCAGGCGACGTGGGTCACCCCCATGCCCTTCAGGAGGTCCCAGACCTCGCGGGGCGTGCGCAGCCGGCCATAGCTGATGCCGTATTGCCAGCCGTTCCAGTCCGACAGCGTCTCGGCGCCGATCCCGAGGTGGTTGTGGTTGTCGTGCAGCAGCACGCGCGCGCCCTTGGGGAGCGCCCGGGAGATGGACTGGAACGTCGGGTAGACGTCGAATCGCTGCGCGTAGCGCTTCGCGTAGCCCTGGGAGAGGAGCTCGATCACGGCCTTGATCGGCGACTTCACCATCGCGTGGCCCGGGATGAAGTACACGTCGCCCGCCCAGACGACCTGCAGCCCGACCAGCGTGCCGAGGCCCGTCCTCGTCGCGAGGACGGCGAGCCTGCTGTCGCCTCCCGCGCGCCAGACGAGCGCGATCATCGCCGCGGTCGCGGCCGCCATCTGCGGGACGATGGCCTGGAGATACCTGTCCTGGTGGTGCGTCCAATACCAGCAGAGGAGCCCGACCTGAACGTAGCCGACGAGCGCCCAGACGCGCCGCGTCCCCTTGAGGAACGGCAGGCAGAGGAGCAGCAGCGTGTAGACCGACCCGAAGGTGGGGACCTTGCCGTGGAACTTCGGGTAATCGTTCGGGATGAAGGAGAAGTCGACGAGCGCCTTGAGCGTCCTCAGCACCCCGTCCAGGCTCCGCTCCGGCCGCCAGAACTGGTAGTCCTTGTAACCCCACTCGAAGATGTTGGCCGCGTCCGGCGTCCAGGGGTTCAGGGGGAGGATCTTGTACAGCGTGGGATAGAGCGGATCCGCGTAATAGACCCAGTTCTTCGCCCAGTGCGTGGAGGTGAAGAGCAGGCCCGCGGCGACCGCGACGAGCGGGCCGAGGTACCAGTTCTTGCGGATCGCGGGGGCGGCCTGGCCACGGAGCGAGCGGTAGGCGAGGACGAGCGTGCGCGCGCCGAGGAGGAGCGCCGGGAAGGGGACCAGGATGACCGCGCCGGTGTACTTGGTGAGCCCGGCGCCGGAGATCATCATCATCATCAGCGCGATGAAGCGCGGCGAGAGCTCCCGGTAGGCGCGGATCATCAGGGTGAACGCCGGGAGCGCGAAGATGGAGGCGATGTGGTCGCCGCCGACGCTCAGGCTCGAGTCGTAGAGGAAGATGCCGGGGAAGAGGAAGCGCGCCGTCCACGAGAGCCGGAGGGCGTAGGGCCCGAGCCCGCGGGGGACCATCAGCCGCACGGCGGCCGGGATGGCGACGAGGGTCCAGAGGAACCCCACGAACTCCATGTGCGCGGCGAGCTCGACCTTGTCGAACAGGAGCCCGCGCGGCAGGAGGAAAGCCCACGAATAGACGAACGTCGCGAAGTGCGGATAGGTCTCGACCGTCCAGCCCTCCGGGAAGCGGCGAATGCCCCCCGTGACGGCGTACTCCTCGGCCAGCGCCAGGTGCTTCCAGCGCGAGTCGAACTGGACGTTGTCGGGCGTGAGGATGACGAAGTACACCATGCCCACGCCGAGCAGCCCGAGCGCGAGGATCCCGTAGGTCCATAGCGGCGCGGGCGGCGCCCTCCGCTGCGCGCCGCGGACGTGGCGGGTGACCCGCGTCAGATAGCCCCGGAGCGGCGCGAGCCCGGCGCCGAGCATCGCGAGCGGCAGGACCACGAAGAGCACAGGGCCGTAGAGCTTGAGGAGCCCGGCCACGCTCATGAGGAACGCGAACTCGAAGACGCCGATGGCGAAGCTCGTGGCGAGCTGCTCCACGATCGGCAGGGAGCGGCCGACAACGAGCTTGAGCGTCAGGTGGCCCGCAGAGACGCAGGCGGCCGTCCACAGCCCGCAGAGGAGCCAATAGCCGGCATAGCGCCAGAAGAGCCAATGCTGAATGGGATAGAAGCGATGGACGAAGCTGGCGAAGAAGGCGATGGCACCGAGCAGGAGGACCGGCACGGCGATCTGCCGGACGCGCTCCCAGCGCTCACGCGCGCTTCCCGAGATTCTCGGCGTGGGCGGGGTATCCATCAGCGCTTCGCAAACCAGGTGGGCTCGACCATGAGCCCGCTCCTAGCTTGCTGCGCGCTGGATGACCAGCAGGAACGTGCCCGCGCCGTCCCTGAGCAGGAATCCACACCCGGAGGGCCGCGCTGCCCGGGAGCCGTGTCCCGCAGCCCGCCCGGGCCGCAGGGCGCCGTTCCGTGCGCGCCGCCCTAATTGAGCAGCTTCCTCGAGAGGTGCTTGACCGCCTCCTGCGCCGCGTGTCGCAGCGCGACCTCAACCGCCTTGGAGGACGTATCGCCGCGCACGAGGATGGCGCAATTGTCCCCTTCGGCCTCGAACGACGCGAGGGGGAGCTCCTTCGCCGCCTCTGCTGCACGGATCGGCACCTGCACAGCAAGCGAGCCGACCTCGAGCTCCACGAACCCCACCAGCTCCGACTTGGATAGGTTCTGCATGGTTCGAACGTGGGTCGTCCACAGGGGCTTAGCAAGGTCAGGTTTTTCCTGCTTGTCGGTGGGATTGAGCTCCACCTGAAGCGGCAGAACACGTGCGCGTCAAGCGCCGCCGGCGGCGCTGGCGGCGGACCCGCGACGCACGGCGTGCGACGCGGTGCGCACCGGTCCGGACGCCGTGCTTGACGCGATCGTCGCGCCCGTCGCGTTCCTCGCGCCCGTCGCGCTCCTCGCGCCCCGTCGCGTTCCTCGCGCACCGTCGCGTTCCTCGCGCCCGTCGCGCTCGTCTCGCCCGTCGCGTTCCTCGCGCCCCGTCGCGCACTTCCGCACGGATGACCGCTCTCGCGTCAGTTCTTCAGGGAGGTCAGCTCGTCGGCCATGATGCTGCGGTGGTGGCGGTAGACCTGGAGCACGATGGCCAGCGCGATCGCCGCCTCGCTCGCGGCGAGGACGATGATGAAGACCGTGAACACCTGGCCAGACACGCCGCCCGCGACGAAGTGCTCGAACGCGACGAAGTTGAGCGCGGCGGCGTTGAGGATGAGCTCGACGCCGAGGAGGATGCCCACCGCGTTCTTCCGCGTCATGACGGTGAACAGCCCGAGGCCGAAGAGCGCCGCGGCGACGCTGAGGTAATGGATGAGCCCGATCTCCTCCATCGCCTACTCCCTCTCCCAGGCGCGCCTGACGGCGCGGCGCGCGAGCACGACCGCGCCGATCATGGCGCCGAGCAGGACGATCGAGCCGAGCTCGAACGGGAGCAGGTACTCGCCGAGGAACGCGTGGCCGAGCTTGGCGGTGGACGGCATCGCCGGCTTGGCCTCGGCGGGCCAGGGCGTCCGGGTCGCCACCCGGCCGAGCACGAGGAGCACCGCCGTGACCAGGACGAACGCCACGGCGGCGCCGCCGCGCGGGTTCGAGATCTTCATCTCGGCGATGCGGCTCGTGAGCATCACGGCGAAGAGGATCAGGACGAGCGTGCCGCCCACGTAGACGAGCACCTGGGTGGCCGCGAGAAAATCGGCCGACAGCGTGACGTAGAGCCCCGCGATGCCGAGGAACGTGCCGAGCAGGGCCAGCGCGGAGTGGATGATGTTCCTGGAGAACGCCACGAGCCCGGCGGAGCCGAGCGTCAGCGCGGCGAGCCCGAGGAAGGCGAGTGCGCTCAGGGAGGGCATGCGGTGAGGGCCGCGACGTTAGACCGCTGGCCATCCCCCATCAAGGGCGACGCCCCGCGACGGGCGACGCACTGGACGACGCACTCGCTCAGGCGCCGGCTCCGGCCTCTCCGCCAGCGGCTTCGGTCGCCGCTCCGGCGGCCTCGGCGTCCTGCTTCCGGGCGCGCTCCCTGCGCCAGATCGCGCGCAGCTCCTCGAGCGCGGCGGGGTTGTCGCGCATGGCGCGCTCGCGGGCCTCGCGGGCGTGCGGCCCGTACTCGCCGACAGGGACCTCGCCGAGGTCCTTCGGCGCCTTGTACAGCGGGACCAGCCCCTCCGGGATGAAGCGGAAGGTGAGGTGGTCGAGCGTCGGCGCCGCCCCCTCGAACTCGCGCGTGTGGCGGATCGCGCCGGTCGACTCGGTCTTGCACGCCTCGACGCAGAGGCCGCAGTACATGCACTTGCCCATGTCGATGTCGAAGCGGCTCATCGCCTGCTTCTTCGTCGCCGGATCCTTCTCCAGGTCGATGGCGATGCACTCGATGGGGCACGCGCGCTCGCAGCGCTTGCAGCCGGTGCAGATGTCCATCTGCACCTCGAGGAAGCCGCGGTACCGCGGCGGGAGCATCTCGCTCACGGGTCGGTCCGTCTTGTCCGGATACTGGACGGTGATGGGCTCCCGGAACAGATGGGAGAACGTGACGGCCATCCCTTCCAGGATGGTGCTGGCCGCGCTGGAGATGCTCTTGATGTACTGGGCGAGATCCATGGCCGGTGCCTCTCCGGGACCTGACGCGCTCGGGCATACCCCCCGCAGGAGCGAGGCGCCACACCGACCAGGCTAGCAGACGCGCCCTCCTCGATTGCGTCCGGGCGTAGAGCCAGGCCGCCCGCCGCCGTCCGCGCCGGGCTTGCGCGGGGCCGGCGCGGCGCCGCGTGGACGGCCGCGGCCGAACGGCGCCGCGCGCGTCGAGAGGCCGCGGAGAGCGCGGAGTCCGCGGCGGACCCGTCCTCTCCTGTTGACGCGCCCCCCGGGTGGCGATCATGGTCCTCGAATGACGCAGCTCCCCTTGTCGGGAACGTTCACCGCCCTGGTCACGCCGTTCACCCCTGATGGCGAAGCCGTCGATTTCGAAGCGCTCACCGCGCTCGTCGAGGCCCAGATCGCGGGCGGCGTCAGCGGGCTCGTGCCGTGCGGGACCACGGGCGAGTCGCCGACCCTGAGCGAAGCGGAGACGACCGCGGTCATCCGGCGCGTCGTCGAGGCGGCGCGCGGCCGCGTGCCGGTGATCGCGGGGACGGGCTCGTTCTCGACGAAGAAGACGATCGAGGCCTCGCGCGCCGCGCTCGCCGCCGGCGCGGAGGGCGTGATGATCGTGATGCCGTACTACAGCAAGCCCTCGCAGGACGGGCTCCGCGAGCACACCCTGGCCGTGGCCAAGGCCGTCGCGGGGCCGGTCGTGCTCTACAACATCCCGGGGCGAACGGTGATCGACCTCTCCGCCGAGACGACCGAGCGCATCTGCGCCGCCGCGCCCAACGTCGTCGCCATCAAGGACGCCACGGGCAACGTGCTCCGCTGCCAGGAGCTGGTGCGGCGCCTCGGCGATCGGCTCACGGTCCTGTGCGGCGACGACGCGCTGACGCTCGCGATGATGGCGCTCGGCGCGCAGGGCGTCATCAGCGTCACGTCGAACGTGCTGCCGCGCGAGACGAGCGCGGTGACCCGGCGGTTCTTGGCCGGCGACCTCGCGGGCGCGCGGGCGGCCCACCTCGCGCTGCTGGAGATCCACGGGCTCATGTTCATCGAGCCGAACCCCTCCCCGGCGAAGGCGGCGCTGGCCGCCCTGGGCCGCATGAGCCCCGCCGTCCGGCTGCCCCTCTCGCCGGCCGGCGAGGCGACCCGGCAGCAGATCGCCGAGGCGATGAAGCGGCTCGAGGCGAGGCGCGAGGCGACGTGAAGTCGAACGGCGATCATCGAGGCGTACCGATGGGCGCGCTCTTGGGAACCGGCCAGGGAGAAGAGGCTCGCTTGCTGAAGGTCGCGATCCACGGCGCGAGCGGGAAGATGGGGCAGGCGATCGTCCGGCTCGCCGCGAACGAGCGCGCGCAGGTCGTGGGCGCGATCGTGTCGCGCGGCTCCTCCCGCATCGGCCGCGACGTCGGCGAGCTCGCGGGGACGGGCACCATCGGCGTCGCGATGAGCGACGACACCAGCGCCGGGCTGCTCGGCGCGGACGTGGTCATCGATTTCTCGCGGCCCGAGGCGCTCCCCCGGCTCCTGCACCTCGCGATGCGGGCCAAGGTCGCGGTGGTCAGCGGCACGACGCGCCTCGACGGCACGTGCGAGCGGCTGCTCGAGGAGGCGGCGCAGCACGTCCCGGTCCTCTGGTCGCCGAACACGAGCATCGGCATCCACGTGCTCGCGGAGATCGCGGCGAGCGCGGCGCGCCGGCTCGGGCCCGGCTACGACGTCGAGATCGTCGAGGTGCACCATCGCGCCAAGGTGGACGCCCCGAGCGGCACGGCCGTGCGGCTCGCCGAGGCGCTGCGCGAGGCCCGCGGCGGCGAAGGGGCCGCGGCGCTCGCCGACGTGCACGGCCGCGAGGGCAACGTCGGCCCCCGCAAGGCGAACGAGCTCGGGATCTTCGCCGTGCGCGGCGGCGACGTCATCGGCGACCACACGGTCCACCTGCTCGGCCCCGGCGAGCGCCTCGAGCTCACGCACCGCGCCACGAGCCGCGATCTCTTCGCGCGCGGCGCGCTGCGCGCGGCGTGGCACCTGCACGGCAAGCCGCCCGGCCGATACACGATGGCCGACGTGATCGGGGGCTGAGGCGGCGCCGCCGGGCGAAGGACCGGCGATCGGCGATCCGGCGCGCCGCGCGGACAGCACAATGTGGTCAGCGACGGGCCGCCGCACTAGGCTGCCGCGCTCGTATGGAGACGCTCGCTGCGCGGGTCGCACGTGCCGGTCCTTTGCCGGACAGGGACGCGGTGGGCTGGGTCGTCCGTCTGGCGAAGCGGATCGAGAGCCTGCACGGGCGCGGGACCGTGCACGGCCGCCTGTCGGCCGCGTGCGTGATCATCGAGGACGAGCGGTGCACGTCGCGGGGGTGGCTCTCCGATCCGCTCGCGACGCCGGCCTTCGTGGGTTACCGCTCGCCGGAGCGCGCGGCGGGCGAGGGACCGTCGCGCCGGGACGACACGTGGGCGCTCGCGGTCACCCTGTACGTTGCGCTCTCGGGGACGCTCCCCTTCCCGGCCGAGAGCGACGGGGAGCTCCGCCGCAAGCAGAGCGCCGGCGATGCGCCGCGGGTGACGCCGCCGGGGGCGGCGGGCGACGCGCTGTGGCGCGTCCTCGAGCAGGCGCTCGCGCGCGACGCGAAGCGACGGATCGTCGAGGTGGCGGCGCTGCGTCGCGCGCTGGAGGCGGCGCGGCCGAGCGACGACTTGGGCGAGCTGCCGCCGCTCGACGAGCACGCGGTCGCGGCGCCGACGAGGACCGTGCCGGCGCCGCGACCGTCGAACAGCGGCCTGCGGGGCGCGTCGAGCTCGCAGCCGCCGCCGCGCAGGAGCTCGCCGCCGCGCGAGAGCTCGCCGCCGCGCGAGAGCTCGCCGCCGCGCAGGAGCGCGCCGCCCCGTGAGAGCGCGCCGCCCCGCGAGAGCGCGCCGCCCCGCGAGAGCGCGCCGCCCCGTGAGAGCTCGCCGCCGCGCGAGAGCTCGCCGCCCCGTGAGAGCGCGCCGCCGCGCAGGAGCGCGCCGCCCCGCGAGAGCTCGCCGCCGCGCAGGAGTGCGCCGCCCCGCGAGAGCGCGCCGCCGCGTGGGAGCTCCAGCTCACAGCCGCCACGCGGGAGCTCGCCGCCCCGCGGCCGCACGAGCTCGCTGCCGCCGGGCAATGCGAGCTCCACGGCGCGCCGTACGCCGTTGCCGCTCCACGGGCTCGCGGCCCTCGGTCTCCGGTCGACGGGCGCGCCGACCACCCCGGTCCCCGAGGCGCCAGAGCGCCGCTCGACGGCGCCGGCGGTCTCGCCTGCCGCACCGCCGGGGCACGCCGACGCCCCGAGGGCGGACGCCTCCAGCGGCCCGCCCGGGGCGGCTGTTGCGGCCGCGCCGCCGGAGCAGCCGCTCCTCCCGCCCAGCACGGCGGAGCAGCCGCCTCTTGCTCACGCGCCGGCGGAGCAGCAGCCCTTCCCGCCCAGCGCGGCGGAGCAGCCGTCCCTTGCCCTCGCACCGCCGGAGCAGCCGCCCCTCCCGCCCGCGCCCGCGGAGCAGCCGCCCCTCCCGCCCGCGGAGCAGCCGCCCCTCCCGCCCCCGCCCGCGCCGCTCGCCACCGCCGACGAACCGGCGAGCCGGCGGTCCAGCCGCGCTCGGCCCGCCCGCGTCGACAGCGGGCTGCCCCCGGCTCCGTCCGCGCTGGCGACCGACGGCGCCGCCGCGCACGTCGGCGTGCCCGATGCGCCGCGCACCCCGGCGCCCGATCGGGGCGCAAGCCGCAGCGCGCCCTCCGCGGCGCGCCGCGTGGCCGTGCTGGCCCTGTACACCGTGGTCTTCGCGGGCGCCGCTGCGGTGGCCTGGTTCTGGATGCGCCACCGCGATCCCGCACCACCGCAGCCATCTCTCCCCGCCTTGGCTGCCGGCTCGGACGCCGCTCCCGCCGCCTGCGCCGCCCCCGCGGCGCCGAGCGCCCCGGCAGCCGAGGACGCCGCCGTCACGGGCGACGCGGCCGCGGCGGCGCCGGTGGACGCCGGCGCGGCGAGCGCGGCGCCGGACGCCGCGGCCACGGCGGACTTCGCCGCCTGCGCGATGCCGATCTTTCCGGGCAAGGGCGTCGACGCCGCGACCGCGGGCCAGCTCGGGTTCCTCTGCACCGAGGTTGACCCGATGAAGGGCGTCGCGGCGCTCAAGGGCCACCTCGCCAGGGCCGCCGGGCCCGAGGGGATCTCGGACGCGACGAAGGAATGGGGCGTGCTCGGCTGGTACGACATGGCGGCGCTCGCCGCCCTGCGCGCCCGCTGCTGCCACGCCCCGCCGCCCCTCGCGCTGCCCCGCGCGCCGGAGGGCTGCGTCCCGCTCGACGAGGCGCTGAACGACCTCGGCGCGGCCGTCGCGTCCGCGTCTGCGCCGGACGATCGGGCCGTCGCGAAGGCGTCCCGCCGGTACACGCGGGCAGCCCAGTGCGTCGTGCGCGTCGGCGCGGCGACCTGGTACGGACGCAAGAGCAAGCCGAATGGAGGCGAGGCGAGCGCCTTCAAGAAGGTGCTCGCGCGCGCGCTCCGGCAAACGGCGCAGGCCCGCTGAGACGCGCAATCCGGGTCGGGGCGCGTCGGGGCGCGGTCCGGGCAGGCGCGCCGCGCGCGGCCAGGCTCGAACGCCGCGCGCAGCGGGGGCGGGCCGCGCGCAGCCGGGGCGGCCCGCGCTCGGCTCGGCCCGCGCTCGGCTCGGCCGGCGGTGGCGGCCGGCGGCGGGCCCGGCGCGCAGCGCTGCCCGGTCCCTCGACCGCCTCGCCGGACGGGCGGTTCTGGGGTAGCGTCCGCGGTCCCATGTCCAACGAAGCGAGCGATCTCCTGCTCGAAATCGGCGTCGAGGAGCTCCCCTCGTCGTTTGTCGAGGCCGCGCTCCGCGCGCTCCCGGATCTCGCAACGAAGCGCCTCGCGGAGCTCAGGCTCCGCCACGGCGCGATGCGCGCGCTCGGCACCCCGCGGCGCCTCGCGCTGCTCGTCTCCGGGGTCGCGGCGCGCCAGCCCGACCTCGAGGAGGAGGTCACCGGCCCGCCGGTCAAGGCGGCCTTCAAGGACGGCGCGCCCACCAAGGCGGCCGAGGCGTTCGCGCAGAAGCTCGGGTGCGCGGTCGCCGATCTGCGGCGCGTCGAGGGGCCGAAGGGCGAGTACCTCGCGGGCACGCGGCGCGAGGCCGGCAGGCCCGCGGCCGATCTCCTCCCCGAGGTCCTGACCTCGCTCGTCGCGGCCATCCCCTTCCGCAAATCGATGCGCTGGGGGAACGGCGAGTTCGCGTTCGGCCGCCCCATCCAGTGGCTCGTCGCGCTCTCCGGCGCCGACGTCATCCCCGTCGAGATCGCCGGCGTCCGCAGCGGCCGCACGAGCCGCGGCCACCGCTTCCTCGCGCCTGGCGAGATCACCCTCGGCGCGGCCAAGGACTACGTCGAGGCGATGCGCGCGGCGCACGTGATCGTCGACCCCAGCGAGCGCGCGCGCCTGATGCGCGAGCGCCTGCTCGCCGCCGCGCGGGACGCCGGCGGGGCGCTCATCGAGGACGACTTCCTGATCGGCGAGAACCTGTCCCTCGTCGAGGAGCCGCACGTCATCATCGGCAGCTTCGAGGAGCGGTTCCTCGAGCTGCCCGAGCGGGTGATCCTCGAGGTCGCGCGCGGGCACCAGCGCTACTTCGGCGTCCGCGACGCGAAGACGGGCGCGCTGCTCCCGAAGTACCTCGCGGTCGTCAACACCGCGGAGGCGCCCGAGAAGATCAAGAGCGGCAACGACAAGACGATGCGCGCGCGCCTCTCGGACGCGCAGTTCTTCTACCGGGAGGACGTCAAGCTCCCGCTCGCCAGCCGGCGCGAGAAGCTCGGCGGCATCGTGTTCCAGAAGCGGCTCGGCAGCGTGCTCGCGAAGGCCGAGCGCGTCGAGCGGCTCGCCCGCGAGCTCGGCCTGCTGCTGATGCTGCCCGAGCCGACGCTCGTGGCGGCCGCCTCGGGGGCGCACCTCGCGAAGTGCGACCTCGTCGCGCTGATGGTCGGCGAGTTCCCCGAGCTCCAGGGCGAGATGGGCCGCGCCTACGCGCTCGCCCAGGGGGTCAGCCCCGAGGTCGCCGACGTGATCCGCGATCACTACCTGCCGAAGGGCGCCGCGGACGCGACCGCGCCGACGCACGCCGGCGCGCTGGTCGCGATCGCCGATCGGCTCGACACGCTCGTCGGCTGCTTCGCGATCGGGCTCATCCCCACGAGCACGGCCGATCCGTACGGCCTCCGCCGCGCCTGCCTCGGCGTGCTGCGCACACTCCTGGATCGCGACCTCGATCTGCGCCTCGGCGCCGCGTTCAGCGCCGCGTACGACGGCTACGCCGGCGTGAAGCTCGACGCCTCGCGCGAGTACCTCACGGCGCGCCTCGGCGAGTTCTTCGTCGAGCGGCTGCGCGGCCTGCTCTCCGATCGGCTCCCGCCGGACGCGGTCCTCGCGTGCCTCCCCGTCGCCGCGGGTCGCCCGCTCGATCTCCGGGCGCGCGTGCGCGCGATCGACGCGCTCAGCCCCGAGGTCCGCGCCCGGGTCGGCGAGGTCTTCAAGCGGGCGACGAACATCGCCGACAAGGCCCCGCCCGGCGAGCCGGTCGCGCCGTTTGGCCAGGACGTGCACGCGAGCGAGACCGCGCTCTTCGCGGGCTACCTCAAGCTGCGCGAGCAGATCGCGTCGGACGTCCGGAGCGGCGCGTACGACTCCGCCTTCAAGGCGGTGGCGGACTTCGCGCCGCTCCTGCACCAGTACTTCATCGACGTGTTCGTGATGACCGACGACGCGGCCGTGCGCGACAACCGCCTGCGGCTGATGCGCGCCCTGTCGGAGACCTGCGCGAGCCTGGCGAGGCTCGAGCTGCTCGGCGAGGCGCCGCGCGCGGCGTCCTAGCGGCGCCCGGGCCCGACCCACACCGAGCGCCGCCGGGCGCGACAGCCCGGGCGGCGCGCCGTCCGACCGGCGGGCCTCCTCCTCGGCGGCGCCGCCGGCCAGCGGCGCCGCCGGCCAGCGGCGGCGGCCCGGGGGCGCGTCACCCCTCGACGAGCTTCAATCCGATGATCCCGACCAGGATCACCGCGAGGAACGCGAGCCGGAGCGGCGACGCGCTCTCGCCGAGCGCGACGATCCCCGCGAGCGCCACCCCGAGCGCGCCGACGCCGACCCACACCGCGTAGGCGGTCCCCATCGGCAGGGTCTTCAGCGAGACCGACAGCAGGAAGAAGCTCAGCGCCGCGCCGCCGATCCCGACCAGGCTGGGCCACAGCCGCGTGAAGCCGTCCGTGTACTTCAGCGCGGTGGCCCACACGATCTCCAGGAGACCGGCGCCGATGAGCAGAGCCCAGGCCATCGCGCTGTCAGGCCGCGAAGCCGCCGTCGACCGAGATCGTCGCGCCGGTGATGAAGCGCCCGCCCTCTCCGGCGAGGTGGGCGACCGTGGCGGCGATATCGTCGCCGGTGCCGTAGTGGCCGACGGCGAGCTGGCTCCGCTGCTCGTCCGCGCCCGGGCCGCTGGCCGGGTTCATGTCGGTGTCGATCGGGCCCGGATGAACGACGTTGGCGGTGATGCCGCGCGGCCCGAGATCGCGGGCGAGACCCTTGGTGAGGCCCACCAGCGCCGCCTTGCTCATCGAATACAGGGTGATGCCCGGCCCCGGCACCCGGTCGGCCAGGCAGCTGCCGATGCTGATGATGCGCCCGCCCGCGCCCATGTGCCGCGCCGCGGCCTGGGCGGCGAGGAACGAGGCCCGCACGTGGATCGCCAGCGTCCGGTCCACCTGCTCGAGCGTCAGGGCCTCGAGCGGCCCCATGATGGCGATGCCGGCGTTGTTGACGAGGATGTCGATCCGACCGAGCTCGGCCACGGTCCGCTCGACCGCGTGGACGACCTGCGCCGGATCCGCGCTGTCCGACGCGATCGCCAGCCCCCGCCGACCCGCCGCCTCGACCTCGGCGACCACCGCGCGCCCCTTCTCCGGGGCGCTCACATACGTAAGCGCCACATCCGCCCCGTCCCGCGCCAGCCGCTTGACGATCGCCGCGCCAATCCCGCGGCTGCCTCCGGTCACCAGCGCCACCTTGCCAACGAGCTCCGACATGTCTACCTCATTTCTGTGTCGATCAGCACAGAACGTATACTCCGCCGGGCGGCGAGGGGTCAACCGATTTATTTACCGATCGACACAGAAAGGTTGTCGTGATGGCCGGACGGGGACGTCCACGCGGCTTCGACCGGGCCGCTGCGTTGCGGCGGGCGATGGAGGTGTTCTGGGAGCGGGGCTACGAGGGCACGTCGCTCAGCGATCTCACGGCCGCGATGGGCATCAACTCGCCGAGCCTCTACGCCGCGTTCGGCTGCAAGGAGGCGCTGTTTCGCGAGGCGGTGGCGCTCTACAACGAGGTCGAGGGCGCGGCGGCGGGCCGGGCGCTCCGCGAGGAGCCGACGGCGCGCGGGGCGGTCGAGGCGATGCTGCGCAGCAACGTGGAGGCGTACGCGAGCCCGGGGAAGCCGAGCGGCTGCATGATCGTGCTGGCCGCGACGCTCGGCACGCCGGAGAGCGAGGGCGTGCGCAGCCACCTCGCCGCGTGCCGGCGGGGCGCGCTCGACGAGCTCCAGCGGAGGATGGATCGCGGCGTCGTCGAGGGCGACCTGCCGGCGGGCACCGATACGGCGGCGCTCGCCGCCTTCTACACCACGGTGCTCCAGGGCCTCTCCATCCAGGCCCGCGACGGCGCCTCGCGCGAGGCGCTGGAGGCGATCGTCGACTGCGCCATGGCCGCCTGGGATGCGCTGGCGCGGCCGCGCGCTGCGGTCTGAGCGGGCCGGCGGCCGGGCGCCGCCGGCGGCTCCAGCGCTCCCGCCCTGCGTCGCGCTACACGGTCTCGGGCACGAGGATCCGCTTCGTGCCCTTCCCTCGCTTCTGCTTCTTCGCGGGCTTCTGCTCCAGCCCGAGCTGCTTCCCGATCGCCTTGCGCGCCTCGCGCGCGACCTTCCGGACCCGCTTCGCCTCTTCCTGGGTGATCACGCCGTCCCTTGCGGCCGCGTCGACCGCCGCCCGCACCTTGGCCTGGACCTCATCGAGCGCCTTCCGGACCTCGGCGCGGCGCGCGTCCGGGACGCCGCCCTTCTGCATCTTCGCCTCGACCTTCGCGCGCTGCTTCGCGATCTTCTCGTCGACCCCCTTGCTGAAGCGGGCGGCGTCCTGCGGGAACGGGGCCGCGCCCTTGCGCAGGCCCTGGCGCGGCGCCTCCGCGGCCGCCGCGGTGGTCTCCTCGGCAGCGGCGGCGGCCGGGGCCGCGACCGCCGTGAGGGCGGCGAGCGCGGCGAGCGTTGATGCGATGCGAGGGAGCTTGTTCATCATCCTGCCTCTCGAGATGACACCGTGCGGTGCGAGACTGAGGTCGCGTCACGAGCCGCGGCCCCGAGGGCGCCGCGCGCTCGCCCCGTGGGACGTGGAGCGAGCGACGCTATTCCCGCCTCGCGGAGATCGCCAGTCCGGCGCCGAGCGCCAGGCTGGCCGCACGGACGGGGATGCCGGCAGGAGCACCTCCGCGACGGCTGAGGCCGCACGCCGCGACGCTTCGCGCCTCGCCGCCGTCACGCCAGCGCGCTTGCCCTCCTCGGGGAGGCCGCGCGGCCGCCGCTCGCCGCCATCGACAGCAGCCGGCTGACGCGCTCCTCGGTCGTCGGGTGCGTCGAGAACCACTTCAGCACGGAGCTCGCCCCGGCGAGCGGGCTCACGATGAAGAGGCTGGCCGTGGCCGGGCGGGCGGACTCGGCGGGGATGAGCGCCACGCCGTGCTCCAGCTTGGAGAGCGCGCTGGCGAGCGCCTCCGGGTCGCCGCACAGCTTCGCCCCGGTCTCGTCCGCCATGTACTCGCGCGAGCGCGAGATGCCGAGCTGAACGAGCGTGGCCGCGATGGGAGCGACGATCGCGAGCGCCAGCCCGCCGAGCGGGCTCTCCCCCTCCTCGTCGTCCGATGAGCCGCCGAACAGCCCGGCGAAGCTCACGGCGTGCGCGATCCACGTGATGCCGGAGGCGAACGCCGCCGCGATGGTCGACACAAGGATGTCGCGGTTCTTGATGTGCGCGATCTCGTGCGCGAGCACGCCGCGCAGCTCGCGCTCGGTCAGGAGCTGCATGATCCCTTCGGTCACCGCGACGACGCCGTGCTCCGGGTTGCGCCCGGTGGCGAAGGCGTTCGGCTGCGCGTCCGGGATGACATAGACCCGCGGCTTCGGGATCTCCGCCCGCCGCGAGAGCTCCTCCACCATCCGGTGCAGGCCGGGCGCCTCCTCGGGCGAGACCTCGGCGGCCCGGTGCACCGCGAGCACGATGCGATCCGACATGAAATAGGCGCCCAGGTTCATCGCGAGCGCGAGCACGCCGAACAAGACGAGGTACCCCGGCCCGAGCGCCCCACCGATGGACACCAGGATTGCCGACATGACGCCGAGCAACAGGATCGTCTTGATCTGATTCTTCATGAAACTCGTCACCTCCACGGAACGGAGCGCTGCAAACGCTGCTCCCACAACATCGATGTGTCGTGCACCGCGGCTTTGCAATGCCGCGTGCCAGCCGATCAGCAGGCGTCACGGCCCGTCAATTCCCGAGGTGGCCGTCCTGACCGGCCGGCCCGTTTCGCCGCCCCATTTCGCCGCGATCGCCCCATTTTGCCCCGTTCGCGATCCCCCGGAGCGGGTCTCGCTCGAGCTTCGTGCAGACGTCTCCCGTCTCCCCTCTCCCGTCTCCCGTCTCCCGTCTCCCTCCCCCGTCCCCCGTCTCCCGTCTCCCCTCTCCCGTGTTCGTCCTTCGTGCGCGTGCGCGTGCGCGTGCGCGATTCTCCGGCGCCAGCGCGCACGCGCACGCGCACGCGCACGAAGAGGAGCACGGAAGACGAAGGACGGAAGACGGATAACGGGAGACGGGAGACGGGAGACGGGAGACGGGAGACGGGAGACGGATGACGGATGACGGAGACGCGGAACGGCGGTCAGGCCTGCCAGATCGCCAGCAGCCACACCGCGATCCCGGCCGCACACACCGCGAGCCCCGGAACGGCCCGCGGCCACACCCACTGGCCCGTCACCGTCACCGCGCGCCGCACCACCCAGATGGCGCCCGCGACCCACGCCACGAAGGCCGCCACGAGCGCGACGACCCAGCCGACCCGCGGCGCGTCGTCCCGCGCGAGCGCGGCGAGGTGCTCCCGCGCGACCACCGCCGCGGGCTCGGTCCGGGTGCCCGGCGGGCGCGGCGCGGCCGCCGAGAGCCGGGCGATCGCCGCGTTGGCCTGCTCCAGATCCTCGGCGTGCGGCGTCGTGAGCCACCGCGTCTCGAGGGCGGCCGTGCGCACCGCGCGCCAGGCGAAGAGCGCCGTGTCGGCCTGGCCGAGCCCCTCCGCCGCCGTCGCGAGCGCGATCAGCCGCTCGTAGGCCACGCGGACGTGCGGGGCGCCGGGAGCGTACCAGGCCGCCGCCCGCCGGGCGTGGAGCGCCGCCGCGTGCGGATCGCCGGCGAGCAGGGCGGCCGTGCTCTCGGCGATCTCCCGCTCGCCGGCGACCACCACGCGCAGCGACGCCGCGCCGAGGAGGAAGCCGGCGACCGCGATGGCGCGCACGACGCCGAGCACGACCGAGAGCTTCACAGAAAATCGCGCTTCTTGAAGACGAACGCCGCCACCGAAAGGAGCCCGAGCGCCCAGCCGGCGCACGTGATCGACGCCCACCCCAGGTAGACCAGGAGGTTCGCGTCGGCGACCTCGCCCGCGAGCAGCGGGCGGGGCGGCACGTAGATCTGCAAGTTGGGCACGACCCGGGAGAGGGCGCGCCCCGCAGCGCTGATCTGGGGGCCGAAATACTTCACCGGCAGCTGGGCGAGCGAGTCGGCGTTGCGCCCGACGAGGAAGATGCCGAGCGTGAGCAAGGCGGACAGGAACGGCGTCGAGAACGAGGAGAACAGCGTGGCCACGGCCGCGACGATGCCGACCTCGAGGAACGCGAGCGCGCTGCCGGCCAGGACGACGCGCCGCTCCGTGGGGGCGCCGGCCGAGAGGACGACGCCGAGGACGAGGAAGACCGCCGACCACGGGATGAACCCGTACGTGCGCAGCAGCGGAGAGCGCCACGCGCCGAGGCCGAGCGCCGCGAGCGAGGCGGCGCCGGCGCCCACGACGAGCGGGAGCGAGCGGCCGGACAGGACGGCGCTGATCAGCAGCACGAGCCCGGTGTCGGCCAGGATGAACACCGCGAGCGTGAGCAGCGTGCCGAGGTACTTGCCGACGAGGTACTCGCCGCGGCGGACCGGGCGGGCCAGGATCGGGAAGATCGTCTTCTGCTCGAGCTCGCGGTACAGCGACGTCGCGCCGATGATGACCGCGACCGCGATGCTGAACAGCGAGATCGACGCGACGCCGAGATCGCTGACCACGCGCGCCCCGTTGCGGAGCGTGTAGGCGCCGACGATGATCGAGTAGAAAGCGACCGCGAAGGCCACGCCCGCGAGGCCGATGAGGATGCGCGCCCGAAGCGATTCCCGGTAGGTGTTGAGGGCGATCGCAGAGATGCGGCCGAACATCGGGGCGACGTTAGCAAGGGACAGGGGCAGCTTGCAAAGGGCCGCGGGTCAGGGATCGACCTCGTCGACGGGGTCGACGACCCGCACGTCGAGGAACCACAGGCCGTGCGCCATCGCGTGGCCGTCGATCTGGACGTAGTAGACGCCCGGATCGAGCACGAGATCGAGGAAGCTGCGCTGGGGATCCGTACCGATCGTGCAGGAAAGCGGCATTTCGGTGCCGGGGCAGGCCGGGCCGCGGCGGACCGAGAGCAGCGTCTCGTAGCCCGAGCCGGCCATGTCGAGCACCACCCGGCGACGCGCGGTGAGCGTGAGCTTCAGGAGCTGGTCCCGGGCGCCGCGGTCTTGCGTGCCGGCGCGATCGCACCCCGCGTCGAAATCCGCGGCGGCGTTGGTCGTGTTGCCCTGGAAGAACCCGCCGGTCTCCGGGATCTCCAGCGCGCCCTCGCACGCGTCGGCGAAGGGCACCAGCGTGGGCGGCGCCGCCGGCCGCACGAACGCCGTCACGCTCACGGGCTGGCCGAGCTGCGCCTCGGCCACCACGCGGTACGACCCCGGGGGGACGCCGCGCCGCGCGCTCCGGAGCGGGCTGACGTCGCCCTCGCCGCACGCGAGCCGGTCGTCGGCGCCGCCGCACGCCGGCGCGGACAGGGCGATCGAGCCGCTGTCGCCGGCCGACAGCCGCTCGACCAGGAGCACGTCGGACGCGACCTCCAGATCGAGCGCGTACGCGGCGTCGACCGAAGGCGGGCCGCAGCCGAGGTCGACGTCGTCCTGGTGGCCGAGCAGCGAGACGGCGACCGTCCGGTTCGGCGCGAGCGGCGCCGCCTCGGCGCAGCCCTCGTCCGGCGGCGGGTCGGTCGGCGGCGCGAGCTCCAGCGTGACGAGCACCGAGGTCGGCGCCGTCGCAGAGACGGCGACGGCGTAGACCCCCGCGGGCAGCGCGCGCCGGAAGAGGTGCGGCGCCGCCGCCGTCTGGCAGGTGAGCTCGTCCTCGGGCAGCGCGCACCCCTCGGACCGCAGCGAGAGCGAGGGCTCGCCGTCGCCGTCGGTCGAGACCGCGTAGAGGTCGACGTCGCTGGGCTCGGTGAGCTCGAACGTGTAGACGAGCTCCCCGAGGTCGGTCTCGCACGCGGTCCCGAGATCCCGCGCGGCGTCGAGGATCGTCGCCAGGACCGGCGCGCCCGGCTCGAGGGGCGCCGCGGTGCCGCACGTCTCATTTTCGGGCGCCGGCGAGGGCGGCAGGAACGCGACGTCGACGACGACCGGCGCGCCCTCCGCGGTGGTCACGTAGACCGGCAGCGCCGTCGCCCGCTCCGGATCGCCGAGGCCGCGGCCCCGGAGCTTCGCGAGCTTGCCGCCGTCCGCGCTCGGGTGCGGGCGCCCGCACGCGAGCTCGGTCGCGGCGTCGCCGCACTGGCCGGCGAGCGTCACCGCGACGTCGGTGCCCTCCGTCCGCGCGGTCACCTGCACGTCGACCGGCGGCCCCGGCGGCAGGAGCACCGCGGCCACCACGTCGTGCGTGCTCATCGGGCGGGGCAGGCCGCACGAGCTCGCGTAGTGGAAGCCCGCGCCCGCGGTGTTCATCGCGTACGAGCCCGGCGCCGAGATCTCCAGCGCGTCGGCGCACGTGTCGTGCTCCGGCGAGACGCAGCCGGACTCATCGGTGCGCCCGTCGCAGTCGTCGTCCCGGTCGTTCCCGCAGATCTCGGGCTGCAGCGACGACGCCGTGGGATCGGCGTCGTCGCAGTCGTCCCCGCCGCAATGCGCGTCGGGATCGCCGTCGAGGTCGGCGTCGCGCGGGGCGCTCGAGCACGTCCTGGTCGCCTCGTCGCAGGCGTCGATCGTGCAGGTGCTCCCGTCGCCGCACGCGATCGGCTCGCCGGGCACGCAGCCGAGGCGCGGGTTGCACCGCTCGACCCCGTCGCAGTAGACGTCGTTCTGGCACGCGCTGTCGTCCGGCGTGAAACGGCACCGGCCTGCGTTTGTGTCACAGGCGTCGAAGGTGCAGGGAAATCCGTCCTCGCATTGATCGTCGTCGACGCACGGACCGCCGAGCGTCGGGTCCGCCGGAGCCTGCTCGCCCCCTGCGCCGCCCGCGCCGCCTTCGCCGCCAGCCCCGCCTGCTCCGCCCGCCGACGGGAAGGGGCTCGGCGCGCTCGAGCCGCAGGCGGCGCCCCCGAGCGCCGCCGTCGCGGCTGCGGCACAGAGAAGAGCAAGAGGCGTCAAGGAGGAAGGAGAGCGAGTTCGCATCGAACGAGGTGAGCGGCAATGAGCGTAGCAGGGCACCGCCACGTCTGGCATCATGGCGCGCGATTCCGCGGAGCGTGGCGGATAGAGGGAAAAACAGGGTGACCAGCGACAGATTGACCCGACCCGAGCTGACGTGGCTGCTGGCGCAGGAGGCGCGCAGCGCCGCCCAGAAGCTCCGCCAGGGCGTGGGGATGATCGCGACCGAGACCACGCCGCCGCCGGTGCCGTCGCCGGACGACGGCTCGGGCGGCGTGGAGAGCACGCTCAACCGGCTCGACGAGGCGGTGAGCATGCTCGCCTCGCTCCACGGCCGGCCCATGCCGCGCGGGCGGCGCGGCCGCGTCGACCTGACGGCGCTGCTCTGGGAGGTCGCGCCCGAGGCGCGCGTGCAGATCGAGATGGGCGAAGGGACGACGGTGTTCGGCGACGAGACCGAGCTCCGGCGGATGCTCCAGGTGCTCATCGCCCAGGGCGGCGATCCCACGAGCCAGGCCGGGGCGCCCGACGTGAGCATCCACCGCGTCGGCGACGAGGTGAGCGTGCGCGTCAACCTCGGGCCGGAGACGCCGGTGAACTTCGAGACCGAGCGGGTGTGGCTGTCGCGGATGGCGCTGCGCTACGGCGGCCGGCTGGAGCTCGACGGGCAGATGCAGACGCTGACCTTGCCCGCCGAGGTCGATCTCCAGCGCCTCGAGGTCGAGAGCCTGAAGAAGGAGCTGGCCGCGGCGCAGGCGCAGGGCGAGGCCTACGCGCGCGAGCTCGCCGCGGTCTTCTCGCGGGTCGAGGGCGAGCGCGAGCGCGGGTCGCTGGCCGGCATCGTGTCGCGGCTGAGCGGCAGCGATCCGGTGTCGCACCTGCCGCCGAGCGGCGACAGCCTCGCGGTGCTCGTGGCGGCGGTGCGGGTGCTCGGGACCCAGCTGCGGGGCATCCTGTCGGCGATCGGGCGGGACATCGCGCCGCTCCGGTCGCACGGCGGCGACGCCGGGGAGACGGCGGCCTCGGTGGGGCGCCACGTGACCGCGGCGTCGGAGATCGTGAGCGATCTCGCGAGGCTGGGTGCGTGCCCGCTCCACGAGTTCCCGCGCCACTGCGACGTGGCCGACGTGCTGCGCGACGTCGTGAAGGACGACCTCGCGCGCGCGGCGCGCCACGACGTGCGCGTGGTGGTCGAGGCGCCGGAGGCCGCGCAGGAGGTGGTGCCGCAGGGCGCGCTCACGGTGCTGCTGCACGCGCTGCTCGATCACGCGATCAGCGCGTCCCCGCCGGGCAGCGAGGTGATCGTGACGCTCGTCGAGGGGCCGGGCGGGGTCGAGATCACGTTCGACGACGCGGGGCCGCCGCTGCCGGCGGCGGCGCGGAGCGTGGTGCTGAGCCGCGATTTCGAGGCGGTCGCGCAGGGGAGGCCGCCGGCGCTGCCGCTCATCGCGGCGCACGCGATCGCGGCGCACACGAACTACGGGATCGCGATCGAGGACGGGCCGCGCGGGGAGACGCGGGTGCGGCTGACGATCCCGAGGGCGGGGTAGCTCCGGGCTGCCCGGCCCGGGGCGGCGCTGTTCCCAGCGCGGCGCGGGGGCCTCGTCTGGAGCGACAGACGGGTTGGAACCGCCTGAAAAGCGCAGAATTTCGAACCGCCAAGCCGCTAAGAACGCCAAGAAGGGAATCCCCTCTCGGTGTCCTTGGCGGCTCGGCGGTCGAGCTCTCGCTCGATCAACGCGATCTGCGGTCTAGAAGAGGAACGAGGTCGCCGAGAAATCCACCTCCCGGTGGAGGTTGAAGCCACGCACGACGTCGATCTCCTCGAGCTTCGCCGACGTGGTGACAGGTCGGTCGTCGCCGCGCCCCACGAGCGTCGCAATAGCCCTGTACTCGTCGGGCGGAAGATCCACCGTCAGGATGAAGTCCTCGCAACGCGCATACTCCCTCGCCACCTCGACGCTGCCACGGTAGATGATCAGCTCGAGATCGGCCCTGCCGCCGCTGAAGCGAGCGCAGTCCCGCGGCTCGCGCCGGTCGTCGATTGTCCACTCCATCACCAGGCTCCCCATCGACGACGGCCGAGGCCGATGCCGATCGCCGTCCTTCACCTCGAAGAAGCAGCCCAGGGCCAGGAAGCTCGATAGAGCGAGGCCGCAGATGGGAATGACGCTCTTCTCCTGATTCATGCTCGAATCCGTCCTTTCGCAGCCGCACCACTGTCAACGCGGCGTGTAGTAACCGCGCCCCCGCTCGCGGGGAAAGCTCAGCTCGCGCTCCGGCACGTACCTCGGCGACGCACGGTACGTCTGCCGGTAACGCCTGAGCTCCGCGGGCTCCTCCTCGAAGATGACCCAGCCCCGGTTGGTCGGGTAATACCACTGGCCGTCGACCAGGTACGCATAGGTGCCGCGGAAATAGACGCGCGGAGACGCCGCGATCTCCACCGGGACGACCTCGGCGCGCACCGCCGGGAAGCCGGACACGACATACCCCTCCGCCCCGACCGTGCCCAGACACCCGACCAGCAGCGAGGCGCCGGCCGCGAGCGCAGCCGCCGCGAGCGCAGACCTCGCCACCGAGAGACACCTGGGCCATCTTCGCTCGCGCGAAGTCACGATGTTGCTCTGCTTCACGTCATTGCTCCTCGGAACGGAGCTCAGCAACGTGAGTGCCAGCGCGGGGCGGCGCGACTCGGCATCTCCCGCGACCGGGCGCTCAGCGGCCCGCGCCGGCCGCGCCGAGCGCGCCGGCGAGCGCGAGCGCGCGCTGGATCTCCGCCGACGTCACCAGGCCGATCACGTGCTCCCCCTCGTCGAGCACCGCGACCGCGCTCGCCTCGCCGCTCGCCAGCGCGTCGAGCGAGCCGGACGCGTCGTCGCCGGCGCGCGCCCTCGGCACGTCCACCGGCATCACCGCGCCGACCGTCGCCGGCTCGGCGCCGCGCGCGAGCTGGCGGGCGAGATCCCAGACCGTCACCACGCCGATCTCGCGGCGCCCCTCCCCGCCCCGAGGATCGTCGATGACCCGCGCGCCGACCAGGTTGTGGCGGAGGAGCCGCTCGGCCACCGCGCGAGGGCTCTCGTCCGCATACGCGTCGCCGAGCCGATCGGTCATGAAGCGCGCGACCGGGAGGCCCCGGAGGAGATCGCGCGTGCTCGAGCGCGCCTGCTCGGCCGAGGCGCCCATATGGACGAACACGGCGATCAGCACCAGGATGAGGTTCCACGAGAGCAGACCGAAGAGCCCGAAAGCCACCGCCATCGCCTTGCCGGTCGCGGTCGCGACGCGCGTCGCGCGCGCCCGCCCGAGGCGGCGATGGAGCAGCCCCCGGAGCACCCGGCCGCCATCCATCGGGAACGCCGGGAGCAGGTTGAACACGCCGAGGATCGCGTTCGTGATCGCGAAGGCGAGGAGCGCCACGCCGACCTCCGCCGGCGCGGGGAGCAGGCGATACGCGGCGTAGCTGCCGAGCGCGATACCGAAGCTCATCAGCGGCCCGGCGAACGCCATCCACGCCTCGTGCTCGGGATCGTCGCGCTCTATCTGCGAGACGCCGCCCAGCATCATCAGCGTGATCGCGCGCACCTGGATCCCATTCTTGAGCGCGACGAGCGCGTGGGCCAGCTCGTGCGCCAGCACGGCGATGAACAGCCCGACCGCCAGGATCGCTCCCCAGGCGAGCGGCGGCAAGCGCAGCGCCTCGCGCGGGATCTCGAGCGAGGCCGCGATGAACGTGAACTGCGACGCCGCCGCGTACGCGAGGTACGGCAGGAAAATCAGCAGCGTGATGTGCAGCCGGATCGGGATTCCTCGGATGCGCAGGACTGTCAGCCCCTGGTCGAACATGTGCCTCCTGATCGCTGGTACAGATGGGGCCGACAAGCACCTTCGCAAGCCGCCGAGACGGCGCCAATGCATGGAAAATCAGGGCAGCGGCGCAGACGCCGAGCGCAATGCAGGAGGCGCCCGCAGCCCCGCGCCCGCGTCCAGCGCACGCGCGTCCGTCCTAGGCGGGAATCGGCGCGCGCGCGCGGGTCCCCGAGGCGCACAGCGCAGCGCGGCGCCCCCGCCGGCCACAGATTGGCGTAGCTTGGTGTGACCGAGGTCGTCATGCGCCAGCGCGTCCCCGATGCATTGATGGCAGCGAGCACGGAAGAGCTCACGAAGGTCGAGCTCACCGTCCTGGAATCCTCGCTCTCCGGCGGCGTGCCCAAGGACCTCACGGGCCATGTGTTCGCGATCGGCCCGGTCGGCTCGGTGGACGGCGGGCTGCCCAGGGCGGACGGCGCGCCGATCCTCAATGGCAATGGGATGATTTATCGGCTCGATTTCGGCGGCGGCGGCGCGGTCCGTCTGACCTCGAGGATCGCGCGCACGCCCTGCTATCACGCGGACGCCGCCTCGCGCCCCGGCGCGCGCTTCGAGGCGCTCGGCTTCCGCGACGCCGGGCTCCTCCGCTTCTCGCCCCACCTCGGCCTGCGGGACCACCTCAATCATGCGTTCGTGCCGATGCACGCGCCGCGCGCGCCCGCGCGGCTCCTCGTCACGGGCGACACGGGGAGGCCTTACGAGATCGATCCGGCGACGCTCCAGCTCGTCACGCCGGTCGGGCGCAACAGCACGTGGTACCCGGCGGCGCCCGTCGACCACCCCTTTCCCATGACGCTGGCGACGGCGCACCCGTGCTTCGACGCGGAGCGGGGCGAGCTGCTCACGGTGAACTACGGCCGCTCGCTCCTCCACCTGTTCTCCGCGTCGCTGCCGCGGCTCGACGAGATCGCCGCCCTCCCGCGCTCCTGGGACCGGCTCGCGTCGGCGGCCGCGTCGATGATCGAGCAGCAGCTGCTCCGGCCGAGCGCGGATCGGCTCGAGCTCCTCGCGAAGCGCGCGCTCGAGCGCCTGCCCGCGCGCTTCCGCCCGAGCGCGCCGCCCGGGCCGGGCGACCTGCTCGCGCGGCAGGCGGCGCGCTTCGGCGGCGTCGCGCTCGACGAGGCGGCGGGCGACTTCGTGCACCTCTTGCGGTGGGACGGCCACAACGAGCCGGAGCGGCACGCGCTCCTCCTGCCGAGCGGCGCGCCGGTGCGCATCGAGCAGAGCGTGCATCAGCTCGGCCTGACGCGGCGCTGGGTCGTGCTCGCGGACACGGCCTTCCGGATCGGCCTGGAGAGCGTGGCGTGCCGGGGCTCCGGGGAGAGCCCGGGGGTCGAGCGCCTCCTCCGGTCGCTGCTCACGATGGCCCACGAGCCGAGCACGACGTTTTACCTGGTCCGGCGGGACGCGCTCCGGCCGGGCGGCGGGTCGGTCGTCGTGAAGAAGGTCGTCGTGCCCCTGGAGACGCTCCATTTCCTCGTCGATTACGAGGACGCGGGCGACCGCATCACCGTGCACGCGGCGCACAACTGCGCCACGGATCACGCCGAGTGGCTCCGGCCCTACGACCGGCACGCGGCCGACAGGGCGCCGGCGCCGGCCCGGCTCCGCGGGCTGTCCCCGCTCGGGCAGGCGGACGTGAACCGCATCGGCCGGTATACAATCGACGCGGCGGCCGAGCGCGTCGTGGATCAGGCGGTGTTCGCCGACCCGGCGCGGGCGCTCGGCGTCGGCCTCTATGCGCACCGGGAGGCGGGCCCGTCGTGGATGCCGCCCGATCGCATCGAGAACGTCTACTGGCGCGGCGCCGGGATCTGGGACGAGCTCTCGACCGAGTTCATCGATCGGCTCTACGCGGCGCACCCGCATCGATCGCTGTCCCTCCCGGCGCTCCGGCGGATGCGCGCGGAAGGCGGGCACCCCGACAGCCTGTTCCGGTTCAACCACCGCGCCATGCGGATCGAGGATCGCTACGAGTTCCCGCAGCGCGCCGTGGGGTGTTGGCTCAGCTCGCTGCAGTTCGTGCCCCGCCGCGGCGGCAGCGGGGCGGACACCGACGGATACGTGGTCGCGCTCGTCACGACCGCCCACCGCGCTGAGGTCTGGATCTTCGACGCGACGAACCTCGCTCGAGGGCCGCTCTGCAAGCTCGGACACCCGGCCTTCCGGCCGGGGCTCACCCTCCACACGGCATGGCTCAACGCCGCGTCGCCGTGGAGAAACGGATACAAGGTCCCGGTGCGCGAAGACTACGAGGATTTCGTGGCCGACGCCCCCGTCGACGAGGTGAAGGCGCTGTTCGAGGAGGCGGTCTATCCGCGGTTCGCCTGAGCCGCCTACAGGCAGGGGGCCGCGGCGCGGGGCAGGGACGGCTCGGCGCCGCGCGCGGGGGCCTCGGCCCCGAGGCCGTCGCCCCGCTCGAGCAGCACGCCCGCGGCGCCGTCGCCGAGGATCGCGGTGATGTGGTCGTCGACCCACGGCTGCCCCGCGCGCAGGCGCCACGACCTCACCTCGCTCGCCACGAGGAGCACGCGCCGCGCGCCGCGGTAGAGATGCCGAGTCGCCGCGTCGAGGGCCGCAGAGAAGCCGCCCTGCGCCGACCAGAGATCGAGCGCCAGCGCGGGGGAGAGGCCGGCCATGCACGCGGCGAACGCCGCCCCGCCGGCCTCGCCTCGCCCGCGGTCGTCGCTCGTCATGATGAGGACATCGACGAACGGGTCGCGGAGCCGCCCCGCCTCGATGAGCTGCCGCAGCACCGCCGCGGCCATGGACAGCGTGGTCTCCGCCGCGCCGGCAAAGCGCCGCTCCACGACGCCCGTGGTCCGCTGCAACCACTCTGCGGAATAAGGGAGGCCATAGCTCGCGATGAGCTCCTGGTTCGTGACGATGCGCTCCGGAAGATAGGTCGCGACGGCCGTGATGCGACACTCTGGCATGTTTCCGCTCTGTTCAGCGCCCGCAGCCGGCGGCCGCCGATCCTGCAAACCTGGGTCAAGACAGCTCGATCCGGCGCTCCGCCCCCGCCGATCGGCCAGCGCCGAGCGCGGTGGCAAGCCAGCGTCCCGGACGACATGAGACAACCCAACGTCGAAACGAAAAGGGCAGTGCGGCAGACTACAAGTTCGGATGCTCCCTCCCCGTCTCCGACATCCAGCACTGGACCATTTACAGAACGTCCTGCGCAAGTGGGAATGACGGCCGCTTCGGCTCCGTCGATGCCGAGGGGAGCGGCGCCAGGGATAGAGCGGCGGCGCGGGCGCGCGCTCGCGACGCGGCGCGTCGCGGGCACTCCGGGGCTTGAAGGAAGCAGCGCGCGGCGCGCGCGGCTCAATCGCAGGAGGGGTCGTCACACCGCTGTTGCGGCGGGGGTGGCGCCGTGGCGGATCGAGCCCCCGCGCCTCACGGTGGCGTCCGCGAAGCGGACACAGCCGTAGTGCTCGCCGGCCGAGATCGCCGTGGCGTTCGAGGTGCCCGCGGCTCGCATCGCCGGAGATCGACCCCTCGGCGACCACGCCGGGAGCTCCGGGCCACGGGCGGCAAACACCGCATCACGCCCTGGCGCACCGGCGCCGTTCATCGCCTGCCGTCCGGGAGGTTACGTCCTCGCTACGCCGCGCGCAGGCGGCTTCGGACACGCGCCCGGGCCGGAAGCGCGGGCGCGTGAACGGAGGCGCGCAACGACGCGAACCGAGCGCGACGCAGCGCTCGAGCGATCATGTCGCGGAGGGAACGAGGATGACGGCGGCGGACGGTTCCGGCCGGAGTCGAGATTTATGCTCTCGCGGGCGCGCGAATGCACAAACGTATCGGAGCGCTCTGCGCTGAGCAGGCAGGGCGCACCGCGCGCGTCTCCCTCGGACGGCGCGAGCGATTGCGTCGGCGCTGCGCGGAGGCCGGGGTTTCTCTGGGTCCGGAGGGAGGTTCCACCTATTGTGAGAACACCGCTGCTCGCCGCGGCCGCGCGCGCGACCGCGGCACGGCGCGCCCTGCGCGGCGCGCGGCGCTCTCGCACGGCAAAAGCTCCCGGCGTGGGGCAGAGGTCCTCGTCCCCGGCGCGAAATCGGCGCGCGCGGGGCCGCCGCCGCGCGCGCGCCGCGCCTCGCCCGGATCCACCGCGATCGAATCGCGGAGAAATACCAAGGGAGCGCAGATCCGAGGAGCGCCTAATTCGCGGACGCTACCCGCGAATTCACGAGGTCTCGAAGCGGCAGCCTCTGCACAGGAGCGCGAGGCACACAGCCTGCTCTTGGGTGAGCCAAGGTGTTCGGGGGCCGCAAGGCCTATCAGGGACACCGGGGAGGACCAATGATCTCGATTCACGGCAAGATGATGGGTCTCGCGATGGTGCTGGCGCTCGGGGCCGGGTGCGCGGTCGGCGCGGATGAGGAGTTCGACGTGGATGACGAGAGCGTCGACTCGACGACCCAGGGGCTGGAAGAGGCGGAGCGCGGCGGGTACGCGGCCCAGTCTCAGGCTCAGATCGGCCAGATGGGGCCGAGCAAGCTCGGTCTGCCCCCGAGCAAGGGTCTGCCCCCGAGCAAGGGCCTGCCCTCGAAGGGCGTCATGCTCGGCAAGGGCGAGCTCCTGCCCAGCAAGGGCATGCTGCCCAGCAAGGGCGAGTTCCCGACCAAGGGCAGCCTCCCGAGCAAGGGCTACCCGACCAAGGGCGGGTACACGGGGCAAGGCCCGGCGCAGCTCGGCCAGGTCGGGCAGGAGGCGCAGCTCGGCGCGCCCGCGCAGATCGGCCAGGCGCAGCTCGGCGCGCCCGCGCAGATCGGCCAGGCGCAGGTCGGCGCGCCGGCGCAGATCGGCCAGGTGGGCGTCGGGCAGACGGGCGTCCTGGTGGGGCAGGAGACCGGGCAACGTGACGGCGAGCGCTGCTTCGGCGGCTTCGGCGGCCTCGGCTGCGGCGGCTTCGGCGGCTTCGGCGGCTTCGGCGGCTTCGGCGGCTTCGGGTGCGGTGCGACGGCGATCACGACGTCGGTCACCAGCTTCTTCCCGAACTTCATCAATCCGTGCTTCAGCCCGTGCGGCTTCGGCGGCTTCGGCGGCTTCGGCTGGTGATCTCGATCTGACCGCACCTCGCCGGCCGGCGCCCGAGGCTCCGCCTCTCTCCGGATCCCGCGGCGCCGCTCCGGCCCTCCTCAATCTCCCGGGCTCTCGAGCGCCGGCGGCCTGGGGTTGGATATCCCAGGCCGCCGGTAGCTCCTCTCTCTCCCTCCCTCCGCCGCTCGCGCAGGAGCCCCACCCCACCGCCGGCCGGTGGGGAGCGCGCGAGCCCCCGATCCCCTCAGCCGCCCTGACCGAGGGCGCGATCCAGGTAGAACGCCGCGCTGACCAGCCCGAGGTGCGTGAACGCCTGGGGGAAGTTGCCGAGCAGCTCGCCGCTCGCGCCGATCTGCTCGGAGTACAGCCCGAGGTGGTTGGCGTAGGTGAGCATCTTCTCGAAGATGAAGCGCGCGTCCTCGAGGCGGCCGGCGCGCGCCAGCGCCTCGACGAGCCAGAAGGTGCAGATGCTGAAGGTGCCCTCCTTGCCGGTCAGGCCGTCGCCGGCGCCCTTGCCGAGCTCGTAGCGGTGGACGAGCGTGTCGCTGGCGAGCTCCGCGAGCGTGCGGTCGATCGTGCCGACGATCCGGGGGTCGGTGGGGGAGATGAAGCGCATGAGCGACATGAGCAGGTTGCTCGCGTCGAGCGCCGACGAGCCGAAGGACTGCACGAACGTTTTTCGCTCCGCGTCCCAGCCGTGCGTCATGATCGCCTCGTAGATGTCGTCGCGCGCGCGCGCGACGCGCTGGCGATCGAGCGGCAGCGAGCGCTTGTCGGCGAGCCGCAGCGTCCGGTCGAGGGCGACCCAGCACTGGAGCTTCGAGTACACGAACTGCTGCCGTCCGCCGCGCACCTCCCAGATGCTCTCATCCGCCTGCTCCCAGCGCTGGCATACCCAGTAGGCCATGCGCCGGAGCTCACACCAGAAGTCGTAATGGATGGGCGATCCGTACTTGTCGAACAGGTACACCGAGTCGATGAGCTCGCCGTAGATGTCGAGCTGGAGCTGCGCCGTCGCCCCGTTGCCGACCCGGACCGGCCGCGACCCGCGGTAGCCGTCGAGGTGGGTGAGCGCGACCTCGGGCAGCTCGTGGCGGCCCTCGATACCGTACATGAGCTGGAGCGGCCCGGTGGGGCCGTCCTCCTCGGAGACGCGGGCGCTCAGCCATTCCATGAAGCGCGCGGCCTCCTCGGTGTAGCCGAGCCGGAGGAAGGCGTAGAGGGTGAACGCGGCGTCGCGCACCCAGACGTAGCGGTAATCCCAGTTGCGGACCCCGCCGATCTCCTCGGGCAGGCTGGTGGTCGCCGCGGCGACGATCGCGCCGGTCGGCTCGAACGTGAGCAGCTTGAGGACGAGGGCCGACCGGTCGACCATCTCGCGCCAGCGCCCCTTGTAGCGCGACTTGCCGAGCCACCTCCGCCAGAACTCGACCGTGCGCCGGAGGGCGTCCTCGCCGTTGATCGGCGTGGAGAGCAGGCCGTCGCTCGCGGTCCAGTCCTCGACCTGGCGCAGCGCGAACGTGGCCGACTCGCCGGGCTGCAGCACGAAGTCGGCGGTCACCCCGCCGGCGCCGTCGCTCGACAGGGGAACCGGGCTGATCAGCGCGAGGTCGAGGCCATCCGAGTCGAAGACGGCGCCGCGCGGGTCGTCGAGGATGAGGCGGTGGGGGCGGCGGGCGAAGTCGATGGCGGGGCGGCAGGCGAGCTGGAAGCGCACCGCGCCGCGGACGGCCCGCGCGACGCGGACGATCTGGTGCATCCCGCGGCGGTAGGCGCCGTACGGGTCCCGGTGGATCGGCATGAAATCGCAGACCTCGCCGACCCCGTCCGCGTGGAGGAAGCGCGTGAGGAGCACGTTGGTGTCGGGCATGTACATCTGCTTGCGCGACGCGGCGTGCGCCGCCGCGAGCGCGAAGCTGCCCCCCTGCTTGTCGTCCAGGATCGCCGCGAACACGCTCGGCGAGTCGAAATGGGGCAGACAGCACCAGTCGATGGATCCATCCATCCCGACCAGCGCCACGGAGTGCATGTCGCCGATGACGCCGTAGGACTCGATGGGCTTGTAGGGCATCACCCCTCCATAGCGCCCGCCCGGCCGAGAGGAACCTCCCCCCGCCGATCTTTCGCGGCGCCCGCCCTCACGACCTCGGCGGCAGCCGCGAGAGCTTCCGCTGGAGCGAGCGCCGGTGCATCCGGAGCTTGCGCGCGGCCTCGGAGATGTTCCCCTCGCAGTCCGCGAGCACGCGCTGGAGGTACTCCCACTCCACCCGCTCGAGCGACGGCAGGTCCTCGTCGCCGCCCGCGGCCGGGGCGAAGCCGAGCAGCGACCGCGCGCACCGGGCCGCGTCCACCGGCTTGGTCAGGTAATCGACGGCCCCGGCCCGGATCGCCGCCACCGCGTTCGCGATCGTGCCGTACCCCGTGAAGACCACGATGCGGATGCCGTCGTCCATGCTCCGCAGCGCCCCGACGAGCTCGATCCCGCTCTGCCCGGGCATCCGGACGTCGACGAGCGCGTACTCGAACACGTGCTCGCGCGCCATCGCCGCGGCCTCCTCCGCGCTGCCGGCGAGGAACACCGCGAAGCCGCGCTGCCCGAGCGCCTGCCCGAGCGCCGACCGGAACGTCGCGTCGTCGTCGACGATGAGCAGCGTCGGCTCGCCGGTGGGCTCCGCGCTCATGGGTCCACCGGCGCGAGGCGCAGGGCGACGCGGGTGCCGGCCGGCTGCCTCGCCGACACCGTGAGCCGGCCCCCGACCTGCTCGATGAGCGTCCGCACGAGGTAGAGCCCGAGGCCCATCCCCTCGCCGGGCGCCTTGGTCGTCACGAACGGCTCCCCGAGCCGCCCCTCCAGGCCCGCCGGGACGCCCGCCCCGCCGTCCTCGACGCTGATCACCGGCGCGCCGCTTTCGTCCCCCACGGTGACCACGATCGGCCCCGCGGCCGCGGGGCTCGGCCCGAGCGCGGCGAGCGCGTTGTCGAGGAGCGCGAACAGCGCCGCCTCGATGTCGGCCGCGTCGAGCGGCACCGTGCGCCGCGGCGCGAGGTCGCCGCGCACCTCGACGGCGACGCCGGGGTGCGCCGCCTGCCACGCCGCCACGCCGCGCACGGCCGCCTCGCCGACCTCGACCCCGGCGCGCAGCTCGTCCGCGCGGACGTCCGCCCGCATGCGCGCGATCACGACCCGGCAGCGCTCGACCTGCTCCGCGATCGTCCGGGCGCGGCGCCGCGCGGCGTCGCTCGCCGCCGGGTCGCTCTGGCTCTCGCCGGCGAGCACCGCGATCGTCCCGAGCGGGGTGCCGAGCTCGTGCGCGGTGCCGGCGGCGAGCGCGCCGAGGGCCTGGAAGCGCGAGGCCTCCTCGGCGCGCCGGCGGAGCGCCGCGTTCTCGGCCGCGCTCTCGTCGAGGGCGCGGCGGACCTTCAGGAGCACGTGGGCGACGAGCGACGAGCTCAGCACGAAGGCGAGGAGCATCCCGTAGAGGTGGGTCGAGAAGGCGCCGTGCTCCGGGTGGCTCGGGCAGCACGCGCCGGCGGGGAGCGCGAAGAGCGCCGCGAACAGGCACGCCGCGAGCGCCGCGAGCGCGAAGGTCGTCCGCGCCGGCAGGAGCGCGGCGGCGAGCGCGACGTGCACGAAGAAGAGGGCGCTGAACGGGTTGCCCGCGCCGCCCGACGCGGCGAGGACGCCGGCGATCGCGACGAGGTCGAGCGCCACGACGCCGGCGACGAGGGCGCTCTGCGCGCCCTGCTGGGACCGCACCCGCCGGGCGAGGGCGAGGTTGAGCCCGCCGGCCAGCGCGAGGATGGGCACGGCGATGCCGTACCGGACGTGGTAGCCGAAGAGCGCCTCGTCGGCGATCAGGGTCGCGGCGAGCAGCGCGAAGACGGCCCAGCGCAGGCCGACGAGCCACCGGAGGACGATCCCGCCGGCCGGCGCCCGATCGAGGGAGGCGTCGTGCGTCACGGCGGGAGTATACCGCAAAGGGCCCGGGCGGCCGCGGCCCGAGCCGCGGGAGCGCGGCGCGCCACTTCAGAGCGCCGCGGACGAAGGATGCGCGGTCGGCGCGGCGCTGGCGCGCGCCGGCCGCCGCCTCGGAAGGTCGACTGGACAGGCTCTGTCGTCGTACCCTGGTTCAAAAACGCTATTCGTGGACGCTCGACGTGCCCTTCTGTGGCGCATAGAACGCACGGCACACGTCGACCGTGGGCTGTTGCCCCGGAGCAACCGTGATCGTCACGCGAGCATCGCCGATCCGGAGCCACCAGACATCATCATCCATCTGCTCCAGATGAATCCAATCATCGACGACGAGCTCGTCGAAGACGCCCTCCCCTTCGACCTCCACGCGCTCCACGCCGCGATGAGCGAGCACTCTCCACGTGCTTCCGACCGTCGGCGTCCGCTGCGATTCACTCATGGGAACGCGGCCGGAGCACGGAGAACAGCGCGCGCGGGAGCGGGTCCAGGGTCCCCTGATAGACGGTCTCCTCGCTGGAGAGGAGCTCGAACTCGGCCCCGAAGATCTCGCGGATCTCCTCGGGCGTGAAGCGGTACGGCCCTTCGGTCCACGGCTCCAGCGCGCTGAAGCACTTGAGGAAGAAGAACCCGCCGGGCGCGACGAGCCGCTTCAGCGTGCGGACGTAATCGCCCCTCCGGTCCGGCGGGAGCGTGTGGAAACAGCCGCGGTCGAAGACGACGTCGAACCGGTCGTCGAGTCGGCTGTCCAGGATGTCGTCCTGCACGAAGCGCACGGCGGCGCCCCGCTGCGCCGCCTGCGCCGCGGCCTGCTCGACGGCGGCGTGCGAGAGGTCGGAGCCGGTGACGTCGAACCCGCGCTCGGCCAGCGCAAACGCCTGCGTGGCCGGGCCCGTGCCGAGGTCGAGCGCCCGCCCGCGGGCGACCTGCAAGCGATCGAGCGCCTGCGCGAGATCGGGATCCAGGCCCGCGTGGTACCAGGGCAGGCGCTCTGCCGGGGTGTTTCGATACAGCTCTTGCCAGTCCGGGAAGTTTCGCTGCTCGCTCATGTCCAACCTTATAGTCCTCCGGAGCGGCGCCGCACCCGGCGTTCTCGTGTAGGCTCCGGCGCATGCAGCGGCGCCGGAGCGGAGGGGCAGGGCGGTGAGGATCACGTGCGTGGGCGGCGGGCCGGCGGGCCTCTACGCCGCGCTGCTCGCGAAGCAGCGGGACCCGCGGCGCGAGGTGGTCGTGATCGAGCGGAACCGCCCCGACGACACCTTCGGCTTCGGGGTGGTGTTCTCGGACGCGACGCTCGACAACCTGGCCGAGGCCGACCGCCCGACCTACGACGCGATCCGGGGCAGCCTCGCCCATTGGGACGAGCTCCACGCGCACTTCGGCGGGCGCGTCCTCGTGTCGAAGGGGCATGGCTTCAGCGGCCTGTCGCGCCGGAGGCTGCTCGCGATCCTGGAGGACCGGGCGCGGGAGCTCGGCGTCGCCCTGCGCTTCGAGGAGGAGGTGACGGACCCGGCCGAGGCGCTCGCCGGGAGCGATCTCGTGGTCGCGGCCGACGGGGTGAACAGCCGCATCCGCGAGCGCTTCGCCGACCGGTTCGCGCCGCGCATCGACGTGCGCCCCAACCGGTTCGTGTGGCTCGGCACGACGTTCCCCTTCGACGCCTTCACCTTCTACTTCGAGGAGAACCGCCACGGCCTCTTCCGGGTGCACGCGTACCGCTACGAGCCGGACCGCTCGACGTTCATCGTCGAGTGCCGCGAGGAGACCTTCCGGCGGGCGGGCCTCGATCGCGCGAGCGAGGACGATACGATCGCGTACTTCGAGGAGCTCTTCGAGGGCAAGCTGAAGGGGCACCGGCTGCTCAAGAACCGGAGCGTCTGGCGGAGCTTCCCCACGGTGCACAACGAGCGCTGGAGCTTCGAGAACGTGGTGCTGCTCGGGGACGCGGCGCACACGGCGCATTTCTCGATCGGCTCGGGGACGAAGCTCGCGCTCGAGGACGCGATCGCGCTCGTCGAGAGCCTGGGGCGGAGCCCGCGCGTGCCGGAGGCGCTCGCCGCCTACGAGGCCGAGCGCAAGCCCAAGGTGCTCGCGTTCCAGCGGGCCGCGCAGGTGAGCCTCCAGTGGTTCGAGAACACCGAGCGCTACATGGCGCTCGATCCGGTGGAGTTCATGTTCAGCCTGCTGACGCGGAGCCTGCGGGTGACGCACGAGGGGCTGAAGGCGCGCGACCCGGCGTTCGTGCGCGAGGTGGACGCGCACGTCGCGCGGAAGGCGGAGGCGCAGTCGGGCGCGCGCGTCGCGGCCGGGGGCGGCCCGCCGCCGCCGATGTTCACGCCGTTCCGGCTGCGGTCGCTCGTGCTGGAGAACCGGGTCGTGGTCTCGCCGATGTGCCAGTACTCGGCGGAGGACGGGCGGATCGACGACTGGCACCTCGTGCACCTGGGCAGCCGGGCGCTCGGCGGGGCGGGGCTCGTGATCACCGAGATGACGGACGTGAGCGCGGAGGGGCGCATCACGCCGGGCTGCGCCGGGCTCTACCGCGCCGATCACGCCGAGGGGTGGCGGCGCGTCGTCGACTTCGTCCACGCGCGCTCCCGGGCCAGGATCGGCGTCCAGCTCGCGCACGCCGGGCGCAAGGGCGCGACGAAGCGGCTCTGGGAGGGCATGGATGTGCCGCTCGAGCGCGGCGCGTGGCCGCTCCTCAGCGCCTCCGCCATCCCCTACCATCCGGGAAGCCAGGTCCCGAAGGCGATGGATCGCGGGGACATGGATCAGGTGACCTCGGATTTCGTGCAGGCGGCGAGGTGGGCGGACGAGGCCGGGTTCGACCTCATCGAGCTGCACTTCGCGCACGGCTACCTCCTGGCGAGCTTCATCTCGCCGCTCACGAACCGGCGCGACGACGCGTACGGCGGGCCGATCGAGGGCCGGATGCGCTATCCGCTCGAGGTGTTCGACGCGGTGCGGGCGGCGTGGCCGGCGGAGAAGCCGATGAGCGTCCGCATCTCCGCGACCGACTGGGCGCCGGGCGGGCTCACGACGGACGATCTCGTCGCGCTGGCGACGATGCTGCGGGAGCACGGCGCCGACATCCTCCATGTCTCGGCGGGGCAGACGGACCCTTCCGGCAAGCCGGAGCATGGCCGGCTGTTCCAGACGCCGCTCGCGGAGCTCGTGCGGCTGGAGGCGAAGGTGCCGACGATCGCGGTCGGCAACATCCAGAGCTACGCGGACGTGAACAGCATCATCGCGGCCGGCAGGGCGGATCTGTGCGCGCTCGCGCGGGCGCACCTCTACGACCCGTACTGGACGCGGCACGCCGCCGCGGAGCAGGGGTTCGACCTTGAATGGCCGCCTCAGTACCGGTCGGTCGCGGGGTATACGCTCCGCATGCGGTGACCCGGTGCCCGTCGTCGTCGGCAACGGCGCGACGGCGCGGCGGCGCGCTGCGCCCGCGGCGGCCTCGAGGATCAGCGCGGCGCTTGCGCGCTGCGCCTGCGCCATGCAGAGTCGCCTGACCCGATGGCGTCCGAGGACGTCCGCTACCGCGAGCGCGCACCACACCCCCTCTTGCGCGGTGCGGTGCAGAGCTACTCCACGTACGAGGAGCGACACACGGTGAGCACGGAGGAGCACCGCCTCCTGCCGGAAGCCAACATCGATCTCGTGTTCCACTGCGGCGATGCGCGCATCGAGGGGCGCGATGGCCGCCTGCGCCCCTTGCCGCCCGTCTTCGTGATCGGCGTCCGGGACGAGCCTGTCCGGATGGTGTCCCGCGGCCTTGCCCGCGTGCTCGGCGTCCGCTTCCACCCGTGGAGCGCGCTCTCCTTGCTCGAGCGCGAGGCCGATCTCCGCGGGACCTGCACGACGGTGGGCGCTGGGCTGCGGGCGCTCTCCGAGCGCGTCGGACCGCTCCTCGAGCAGGGCGCCTGCGACGCGGCGACGCGGCTCATCGAGGGGTGGCTGCTCGCGCGGCAGCGCGTGGCCCGCCCTCCCGCCGGCCCGGTGGCGGCGGCGGGTCACGCGCTGCACGCGAGCCACGGCGGCGCCCGCGTCGGCGCGCTCGCCGGGCAGCTCGGGCTGTCGGTCCGGCAGCTCGAGCGGCAGTTCAAGCGCGCTGCTGGTCTGTCCCCCAAGGCGCTCGCGCGGCTCATCCGCTTCTCCCGGGCCACCGAGCGGCTCGAGCGCGATCCGGACGCGAGCCTCACCGCGCTGGCCTTCGAGCTCGGCTATGCGGATCAGGCGCACTTCATCCGGGAGTTCCGCGCCTTCACGGGCATGAGCCCCGGCGGCTACGCCGGCGAGGTGCGGCGCCTCTCGCCGCGCGGCGAGGGCGCGCGGGGCGTAGATCGAGGGAAAGACACGCGCGGTTGACCTGCTGGCGAACGCGCGCCGATGTCGCGTTTGTTCAATCGGAGGCGGCGCGGGGATCGTTACGGTCGCCGCATGACGAGCACCGTCGAGCGCCGCTCCGGCGCGGGCCTGCGCCCTCGGGCGCTCCTGCTCCTCCAGGCGACGGCCTTCCTGAGCGCGGCCGGCAACGGGCTGGCCGCCCCGGTGGTCCCCTTCCTTGCCGCGCGCTTCACCGGCGACCCTGCCCATGCGGCGTCGGCCGTGGGCCTGCTGAGCGCTTCGTACTCGCTCTGCGCCTTCTTCTCCGCGCCGGCGCTCGGGGCGCTGAGCGACGCGACGGGCCGCCGCCCGGTGCTCGTGCTCAGCCTCGCGGGCTCCGCGGCCGGCTACGCGCTGTTCGGCCTCGCCGACGCCCTCCCGCTCCTGCTCCTCGGCCGCATGATCGACGGCCTCACGGCGGGCAACGTGGCCACGGTGTTCGCTTATCTGGGCGACACGACGCCCGACGAGCAGCGCGCCCGGAGCTTCGGGCGGGTGGGCGCGATGTTCGGGGCGGGGCTGATCGCCGGCCCCGCGCTCGGCGCTCTGGCCCTGAAGCTCGGCCTGAAGGCGCCTTTCTTCCTCGCGGCCGCCCTCACCGCGTTGAACGCCGCAGGGAGCTACCTGTTCCTCGCGGAGAGCCTCGCCCCCGAGCACCGGGCCAGCGCGCTATCGTGGCGAAGGCTCAACCCGTTCTCGCAGCTCTCGGGGCTCTTGCGCGTGAGGCACCTCCGTCCGCTCCTGACCGTGGGCGCGCTCTTCACGACGGCCTTCGTCTCGCTCCAGGCGACGTTCGCGCTGCTGGCCAAGGACCGGCTCGGGTGGGGCGCCGACGCGGTGAGCTTCGCCGTGATCGCGGTCGGCGCCACGGATGTGTGCGTCCAGGGGGTGCTGCTGGAGCGCCTGGTCAGGCGGATCGGCGACGCGCGCGTGCTGGCGCTCGGCCTCTCCCTGGTCGTGCTCGCCCTCGCGACCATGGGCCTCGTCGCGAGCCACCCTTCGGCGCCGGCGTTCGTCGCGGCCATCGTGGCGATCGCGGCGGGCGAGGGCCTGCTCACGGCCTCCTTCTCCGCGCTCCTGTCGCGCGCCGCCGGACCGGCCGCGCAGGGGCAGGTGCAAGGCGGCCATCAGGCGCTGCAGGAGCTGGGCTATGTCATCGTCCCGCTCGTCGCCACCCAGCTTTACGCGCGGGCCGGCATGGGCGCGCCGTTCTGGGCGGCGGCCGCGGCTGCGGCGCTCGCTGGCGTGGTCCTCCGGTCGAGCGCCATCGAGGCGCCCGCGCCCGGCGGGGGATCTTCGTGATGGGAGCGGCGAGCGCCTGACGCCCGGAGCGCGCCGGAGAGGCCCCTGGGCCGGTGCGGCGCGGCAGCGAAAAAAAGTGGGGGCCGGGCCTTGATCCTCACGCTACGTGAGGACCTAGCCTCCGGGGCATGGACGTCCTCCCCCGCCCTGGAAACAGGGGAAGCACCATGCGTTCAGCACCGTTGAAAGTCGGCGATCTCGCCAAGCAGACCGGCCTCTCCGTCCGTACGCTCCACTATTACGAGGAGATCGGGCTGCTGTCTCCGTCGCACCGCACGGCGTCGGGGCACCGGATGTACTCGGCAGGCGACGTCGCCCGGCTCCAGCAGATCAAGTCGTTGCGCGAGCTCGGCTTCAGCCTGGAGCAGATCACAGGGTGTCTGGACAGGCCGGGCTTCTCTCCGCTGGAGACGATCGAGCTGCACCTTTCGCGGCTGCGCGAGCAGATCGCGCTGGAGCAGAAGCTCTGCGCGCGGCTCGAGGGTCTGGCAAGCGTGCTTCGCGCGGGGGAGGACGTGTCTGTGGAGCAGCTCCTTCAAACCATCGAGGTGATGACCATGATCGAGAAGTACTACACCCCAGAGCAGCTCGCGGAGCTCCAGCAGCGCGCGGAGGCGATCGGACCGGAGAAGATGCGCGAGGCCGAGTCGGCGTGGAAGCAGATCTACGACGACATGCGGGCGGAGATGCAGAAGGGCTCCGATCCGAAGAGCGAGCCGGTGCAGCGGATCGTGAAGCGCATGCGGGAGCTCATCGACGCGTTCACGGGGAAGAATCCGGGGATCGAGAGCTCGCTGAACAGGATGTACAAGGAGGAGCCGTCGATGAGGAACCAGCACGGGATGGATCCGGCGCTGCACGAGTTCATCGGCAAGGCGATGAGCTAGTGCGACAAACGGGTTGAAACCGTCTGACAACGCAGAACTTCGAACCGCCAAGGCGCCAAGGTCATGTTTTCATCTTGGCGCCCTTGCGCGTCCTTGGCGGTTCGTCTCTTCGCACCTGCCGCTCCGCGCGACGGTGACCCCTCCCACATCGGCCCGTCCCGGCGCCGCGCGATGGGCCCCCTCCCCTCCCGCCTGATACCTAGCTATTTCCGTCCTCGTAGAGGTTCGACAGCCTCCTCCGTGCGCTTCCAAGCTTATCCAGCGTGGTAAAACTTACAAGCGATACGCGGTCGCGGATCGCTCCTGTGGACAACAGCGATCCCATGCCGGATTTTGCTCGATCGGATCGACTTCCTGGAGTAACAATAGCATTGGAATCTTGACACGGTGCTTGACACACGATGAGTGAACGACCGAGCTCGACGGAACTCGAAGGCGAGAACGCGGCCCTGCGCCAGCGCGTGGCCGAGCTGGAAGATGCCCGGGCGAAGCTGGAAGCGCTCTGCTCGGTGATCCCGATGTTCGTCGCCTTCATCGATCGCGACGGGGTCATCCAGGACGCGCTCCCGACGCTCATCATCACCGCCGAGATGGCCAGGCAGGGGCGCAACACCCGGATGGGCGCGGTGGTCCGAGAAGACCACCTCGAGCGCTGCGTCGCGGTCATCCGGGAGTCGCTCGCGAACCGAACGGTCCTGAGCCTCGAGTACCCCATCATGATGGGCCAGGACGAGGTGTGGTGCGAGGCCACCTGCAAGCCCTTCACGAGCGACACCGTCCTCTGGGTCGCCTACGACATCACCGCGCAGCGGCAGCTGGCGCACACCCAGGCGGAGCTGCGCGACTCCCAGGAACAGGTGATCCGGGCCCAGCAAGCCGCCCTGCGCGAGCTGTCCACGCCGCTCGTCCCGCTGGCCGAGGGCGTCGTCGCCATGCCCCTCATCGGCACCCTCGACAGCGCCCGCGCCCAGCAAGCCATGGAGAAGCTCCTGGACGGCATCGTCCAGCACCAGTTTCACACCGCCATCGTCGACGTCACGGGCGTCAGGAACGTCGACGCCGAGTCCGCCGACGCCCTGCTGCGCATCGCGCGCGCCGCGCGCCTCCTGGGCGCCCAGCTCATGCTCACGGGGATCAATCCGGGCACCGCGCAGACCTTGGTGGAGCTCGGGGTCGACCTCGCAGGCATCACCACCCGCAGCACCCTGCAGAGCGGCATCGCCCACGCCCTCGCCCGGCCAGGCACGCGCCCCGCGACGCCCGCGCCCGCTGCCCCCACCTCGGCTGCGCGCGCCCGGCGTGATCCCCAGGGGAGCTGATCCCTCGACGCCAGGCCTCCGGCGCTCCGGGGGACACGGGAGAGGCGCCACGCCCGCTGACCGCGCGGAAGCACCCGCGCCAGCGGTCGCCGCGTGTTCCAGCGAGGCAGCGCGAGCGGCAGCCGGCCCACGATCGCACACGCCGTGATGTGGCCTTTGTGCCGCGTGGGGCAATTCGCGCCACGGGCGACGGCGAAGCCAGCAAGCGCCCGGCGCGAGCGGGACCCCCGGCGCCGACGCGGGCAGGCTGGCAGCCTCCTTGTCCGTCCCGCTGCCGCCGCGCCCGGCCTGGCACTCGGGTTGCTCTCTCCCAGGCGGCCGCCCCGGCGGATGCCGCCCAGGAAGAACGCAACGGCGCGTCGCGCGCCCCTGCAGTGAAGGTCTGTCATGTACCTGCCCGGAAAAGAAATCCCCTGGAAGGATTTTCTGAACGACATCAAGCAGGAATGGGTCAAAGACAAGGTCGACACCGTCGCTGCTGCGCTGACCTTCTTCGGCGTCCTCTCGATCTTCCCGTTCCTGCTCTTCGCGGTCGCCCTCGCCGGCCTGGTCATCGATCCGGCCGAGTCCGCGCGGCTGATGCGCGAGTTCTACCAGATGGCCCCGCCCGCCGTGGCGAACATCCTTGGCGAGCGCCTCCAGGCGCTCACCGAGGGACAGAGCCCGGCGCTCCTGACGGTCGGCGCGCTCGGCGCGGTCTGGGCCGCCTCGGGCGGCGTGATCGCGCTGATGGACGCGCTCAACGCCGCCTACGGCGTCGAGGACAGCCGCTCGTTCCTCAAGCGCCGCGGGATTGCGCTCCTGGTCACGCTCGGCGGCGCCGTCCTGCTGACGGTCGCCTCGGCGCTCGCGGTGGCCACACCGGCGGTCACCGAGCACCTCGGCCCGCTGGCGACGCCGATCCTCTGGCTGCGCGTGCCGGTCTCGGCGTTCATCGTGATGGCCGTCCTGGCGGCCCTCTATTACGTGCTCCCCGACGTCGAGCAGAAGTTCAAGTTCATCACCCCGGGATCGGTGGTGGCGGTCGTGATCTGGGCGATCGCCTCGCTGGGGTTCTCCTTCTACGTCAGCCGCTTCGGCAGCTACGAGGTGAGCTATGGCGCGCTCGGCGGCGTCATCATTCTCCTCCTCTGGATGTGGATCTCCTCGATGGCGGTGCTCCTCGGGGCCGAGATCAACGCCATCATCGAGCACCGCTCGCCGGACGGAAAGCGCACCGGCGCCAAGGACGCCGAGGACACGGGGGTGGACGTGCCCAAGACCGCGAAGGAGGAGGGCCAGGAGTCCGCGCTCCCGGCCGGCGCCGGCCGCCCCCCGCGCGAGAGGAGCGCGGGCGGGGACATCGCGCTCCCCCACCCCGTCCGCTCGAACCGCTCGGAGCTCCACGGGGGCAGGGCCTAGAGCGCCGATCAGCTTGACCTGTTCACCGGAGCCCTCTCATGCCGCACAGAATCATCGCTTCCACATCGCTGCTCGCGTTGATCGGCTCGCTCGCCGCTGGCTGCCAGGGCGCCCAGGGCGGCGCGCCCATGACCCCCCTGCCCGCCGACGGCGCGAGGGCCCCGGAGTCCGGCGGCGCGCTGGGCGAGGAGGTGGACGCAGGGGGCGGCGATCCGGTCGGCGCCGGCGACGCGCCGGGCACGGGCGGCCAGCAGGGCTGCACCGACGGCCCGCTGCTCAAGTACGTCGGGCAGAGCCCTGACCAGTGCGCCCGGATGCGCTTCGTCTGCGACCCCGGCTGGACCTATTTCAGCGACGATTGCGGCTGCGGCTGCACGAAGCAGCCCTGAGCCGGGGGCAGCCCTGAGCCGGGGGCAGCCCTGAGGCGGGGGCAGCCCTGAGCCGGGGGCAGCCCTGAGCCGGGGGCAGCTGCCCTGGGCCGGGGCGCGCCCCCGGGCACCGCGGACGAGAGCACGCCTCGCGCGGCGCCCCCGGGAGCCCCGGGCCGGCCCCTCCACAAAAACACCTCGCGCTGGGCGGCCTCCGGCATCTAGCATCGGGGCCCGCATGCGCCCCCTTCTCATCGTGAATCCCCGGTCCAGCGGCGGAAAGACGGCCAAGCTCTTCGACGGGATGCAGGAGCCCATCCAGCGCATCCTCGGCGAGGTGGACATCGTGCGCACGGAGCGCCCGCGCCACGCCGTCGATCTCGCGCGCGAGGCCGCGCTCGGCGGGCGCGAGACGGTCGTGGCGGTCGGCGGGGACGGCAGCGTCAACGAGGTGGTGAACGGCCTCATGCAGGCCAAGGACCGGGGCGCTTCGGGCACCCGGCTCGGGATCATCGGCGCGGGCACGGGCGGCGATCTCTGCAGGACGCTGAAGCTGAACCACCGGCTCGATCACTACTGCACGGCGATCGCGAGCGGCAAGGCGCGCCCCATGGATGTGGGCCGCTTCTCGTACGAGACGCACGACGGAAAGCAGGCCGAGGCGTTCTTCGTCAACGTCCTGTCGGCGGGGATGAGCGGGCTTGTGGATCAGATCGTCAGCGAGACGACGCGGGCGCTCGGCAACACGCTCGCGTACACGATGGCGTCGTTCCGGGGCCTCGTCCGCAGCCGCGTCGGCCGGGTGCGCTGCGTGGCGACGCTGCGCGGGGAGCGGCGCGAGCTGGAGCTCGCGACGCGCACCGTGGCCATCTGCAACGGCCGCTTCTTCGGCGCGGGGATGCAGGTCGCGCCGATGGCGCGGGCCGACGACGGCGTGTTCGACGTGATCGACCTGGGCGGCGCGCCGCACGTCCGCTTCGCGGCGGTGTCGACCGGCATGTACACGGGCGCGCACATCCGCCACCCGGACGTCCGCCACTTCCAGTGCGACCGCATCGAGCTCACGCTCCTGAACCGCGATGTGGAGCACGCGTTCCTGCTCGACGTGGACGGCGAGCCGCTCGGGCGGCTGCCGATCACGGTCACGATCGAGCCGAAGGCGATCGAGGTGCTGGCGCCGGCGGATTGAGGGGGGCGAGGGGGAAGCGCCGCGGCCGAGCTCGGCGGGGCTGGCCGGTTGGCCGACATGAGGCGGGCGCGTAGACTGGCCGCCGTATGAGGATCCTGACCTTCCTGCTGAATGGTCACGCGATCCCGAGGTTGGACCGGGCGCAGAGTGCAATTGCCGTCCTCAAGGAAGACTCGGTGATGGCTCCGCTTTCTAGGGCCTTTTCTTGCAGCGTTCTTCTGGAAGCGCTCGAAATCTACCGAACTACGGAACACAAATAGAGACTCATTTCGAGAAGCTGCGGAACGACGATCAGTCCGCGGCTGACGTCGGTGCGGACTTCGCGTTGCCCCTGCATAACAAAGCCGAATTTCTCCAGGAGCTGTTTCCAGACGCGTTCACCGAGATCGAAGAGGCGTTCCGGGAACGCGTTCCCCACCGTGGATGGGGAAGTATCCCGGCTACGTCACGCGCGCCAGCTTCCACCTCGCGTATCTCAAGGCCATGCTCATCGAGCGCAGCCACCGCTACACGAAGCAGCGCCCGGGCGTGGTGATCGAGCCGTCGTACGTCGAGGCGCTCCGGGCGCGGTGCGCGCGCACAGAGCACCTCCCGAGCTTCCGGCACCTGCTCGCCGCCTTCGAGGCAGCGGGGGACGCGGGGCGCGTGATGACGCGCACACGGGCTGCCCGCTAGCCCCGCGCAGCGCCCGCTCCTCACACCTGACGCGCTGCGGAAACCGCCGCGACTCCCGACCCTCCCGTCCCCCCATCCCGCTCCCCTCGAGCCCGTCGAGCCCGCGCCCCAGTGGTGGTAAGGGACCTCTCATGAGCTTCACCGATTCACCCGGCGAGCCCGCCCCGAGCTCGTCCGCTGCCCGCGCTTCCTCTGCTCCCCGCCTGCTGATCGTCGGTTGCGGCGGCATCGGCGGCATCATCGCCGCGCACCTGTTCGAGCAGGGCCACGACGTCACCGCCTTCACCACGAACCCCCTCATCGCCGACGCCATCAACGCCGCCGGCTTCCGCGTGCGCGGCGAGGCGAGCCCGGGCACCGTCCGCGGCCGCGCCGTGCGCGAGCTCGGCCCGGACACCCGCCCCTTCGACTACGTCCTCCTCGCGACGCAGCCGCCGCAGGTCGAGGAGGCCGCGCGCAGCGTGGTCGCGCACCTCGCCCCGACGGGCGCGATGGTCTGCCTCCAGAACGGCCTCTGCGAGGAGCGCGTCGCCCGCATCGCCGGCCCGGAGCGCACCTTCGGCGGGATCGTCGCGTGGGGCGCCTCGATGGTCGAGCCCGGCGTGTACGACCGCACCTCGAGCGGCGGCTTCGTCCTCGGCCGGCTCGACGGCGCCCGCGACGGGCGCCTCGACGAGCTCGCGCGCATCCTCGAGGCGATCGGCCCGACCACCGTCACCGACAACCTCGCCGGCGCGCGCTGGTCGAAGCTCGCCATCAACTGCGCCATCTCGTCGCTCGGCACCGTCGGCGGCGACCGCCTCGGCGCGCTCCTCCGGCACCGCTTCGTCCGCCGCCTCGCGCTGGAGATCATGACCGAGACCGTGCAGGTCTCGCGCGCGTCCGGCGTGCGCCTCGAAAAGGTGGCCGGGACGCTCGACCTCGACTGGATCGCGCTCACCGACGCCGAGCGCGCCGCGGTGGGCTCGCCGGGCCTGTTCGCGAAGCACGCGCTGCTCCTCGCGGTCGGCGCGCGCTACCGCCGCATGCGCTCCTCGATGCTCGCCGCCATCGAGCGCGGCCGCCCGCCGGCGGTCGACTTCCTGAACGGCGAGGTCGTCGAGCGCGGCGCGGCGTTCGACATCCCGACGCCGATCAACGCCGCGGTCCGCGAGGAGGTGCTCGCGATCGCCGCGCGCAAGCGCAAGCCGAGCCTCCCCCTGCTGCGCGCGCTGTTCGACCGGACGCGCGAGCTCGTGGGCGCGCCCTCGTCGAACCGGCCGCCGCCCGCGACCGCGACGGGAGAGCCGTCCGCGGCGGCGGCGAACGCCCAGGCGACCGCGCCGGACGAGCCGTCCACGACGGGAGCGAACGCCCCGGCGGCCGCGTCGGACGAGCCGTCCGTGGCGGCGACGGACGCCCCGGGCGATCGCGAGGGCGCGTAGCGCGGGGCGCGCGGCGCCGTCGAAAAAGACGAAAGAACGCCGAGGGACACACACGACGTGTCCCGGCCTCCGCATCGTCGCGGATCGCGCGCTCCGCGTCGTCGCGGCGCGATCTCTTTGTCGCGCCGGCGCGTCGAAGTTGGGTAGCATCGGGCGTCTCTTCCTGTGGATCTCGAGCAGGTCCCTCGACGAGGAGCCCTCATGACGCACTCCCCGTTCGCTCTCCCCTCCCGGCGCGGCGCCGCGCCCTTCGGCCGCGTTCCCCTCTTGCTGCTCGCCGCGCTCGCCGCGTGCGGCGACGGCGGAGGCGGCGGCGGCAGCGGGGCCGCCGGCGGCGGGGGCGGCGGCGAGGGCGGCGGGGGCGGCGGCCCCGTGATCGAGGAGCCGAACCGGTTCCGGCTGCGCATCGACGATGCGGAGGTCCCGTCGGTCGTGCTGGAGCTCGACAAGGAGAAGGCGCTCCAGGTCTTCGGGGAGGACGGCGCCAAGCAGATCACGATCCTCGACGTCGACACCACAGGCCTGCTTCAGAGCGCGCTCGAGCAGATCCAGAACGCGTGTGGGGAACTGTGGAAGGAAGACAGCCCGAGCCCCGGCCACGACTGCACGCTCACCCCGCTCGGCCAGAGCTTCGGGGCGGAGTGGCGGACGTCGGCGGAGTTCGCGCTCGTGCGCCTGCTCAGCATGACGCCCGCCAACGCCGACGTGACAGGGACGTCGCTCGAGGGGCTCCAGCAGATCTTCGAGGAGAACCCCGGCACCTTCGCGTTCGACTTCGCCGACGTCCTCTCCGACAGCATCAGCCTGGATCTAGCGGTCCAGCCGGAGCCCACGGCCACGCGCGACAAGCGGACAGCCCCGTTCGTACCGATACCCAAGCTCATCCTCGCCCTCCAGCAGCAGCTGCTCGGCACGCACCCGGCCGTCTCCGATCCGGATGGAGCAAGGTTGCCTGTCACCCTCTACGAGGCCCTCTTCGATCTCCAGCCGCTCTCCGAGAAGCTCGGCCCCTCCGGAAACCATCCCGGGGTGCTGGTCCCTGACGACAGCACGTTCACCACGAAGAGCAATGTCCTGCTGCCCAACTTCCAGATGCGCGTGGTCGCCGAGTCGGGCCTGCGCAGGGTCACGGGGGTTGATCTCTCGAAAGGGGGCGGCGACATGTTCGTCCGGACCGGCGACGCGCCGCTCCGGTTCGACTTCAATGATCCGGAGAAGCTCCAGATTACCGGCATCGCCCCGACGCCGACGATCGATATGCGCATCGCGCTTCGCGAGCTCCCCACCAAGGTGGAAGCGTGCACCGAGGCCGTGGCGCCGGCCTGCAAGGAGAACCGTCCAGACATGCCGGTCGGCTCCAGCACGGTATGGTCCACCCCGCCGTTCATGATGGAGCACATCGTGGGCAAGGCGGCTTACCTCACGTATGGCGAGCGTGTGCCCTTCACGGGGTGCTACTTCCGTCTGAGCGGGACATGCCGGGTGGGCGTGACCATCGGCCAGGCCGGCGACCCGCGCGGCTGGACGGCCTTCACCGACTTGGTTTCCGACCAACCGCCCCCAATACCGCCGTCGCAGTTCTTCTGGGAGCTGCTCACCGAGGTCGGCCAGGTCGCCATCCACGACCCGACCGGCGACGGCAACCCCGAGATCTCGGAAGGCGCCGCCCAGCCGGTCTTCGCGCTCCACGACGTCGGCATCGGCCTCACCGGCGATCAGATCCTCGCCGATCTCCGCCCCACGCTCCAGAGCCAGGCCAAGGAGATCGCCGAGATCATCCTCGGCCGGTACTGGGTCAACAACGACGCGCTCGACTTCTTCTACGGTCGCGCCGCGCCGGACGGCGCCCCGACCTTGTTCTTCGTGGCCGAGGACGACCTCCGGCCCTCGGATCAAAGCTCGGAGGCCCCCCGCGACTACACTTACGAAAAGCCCGGCTTCTTCACGAGCCCGGAGCTCGACGAGGCGAGCAAGGTCTCGAAGAAGGAGCTCGAGGGCGCCGTCGACACCGCGCACGAGAAATACCGGCTGCCGCCGGGCGATACCACGCTGTACATGCAGGACGACGAGGGCGCCGTCTACGAGGTGCGCTTCCACGTGCCCGACGGCGACGATCCCGTGCAGATCACCGCCGACGTGGAGAAGCTCTGATCATGGTGAGGCTCTGATCATGATAGCGCGAGACAGCACCCCCCCCGCCGCCCCCGCCCGCCGCCGGCGCTCCCGGCTCGGCCCCCTGGTCGCCGCCGCGCTCTCCGCCGCGCTGCCCGGCTGCGTCGACGCGGTCACCGTCGACCAGCCGCCGCCCCCGCCGGCGCTCAACGTGAATGAGAGCCGCACCCTCACCCTCGAGTTCCTGCGGTTCGACGCGAAGCGCTTCGCCAAGACGCTGACGCTCGACGAGCTCAAGGCCATCCCGCGGCCCACGCTCGAGGGGATCTGGCTGCTCGATCTCGACATCGCGGCCCTCATCGAGAACGCGCTGCTCAAGGTCATGTACATGCCCCCCGCGGACATCGACGCGCTCTCGCCCGCGTCGAAGAACCTCGTCGGGCTCCTCAACATGACGCCGGAGAACGCCGATCTCCGCGGCACGAGCCTCGAGGGCCTGCTCGGCGTCGGCAACGCCGTCGGGCTCCCGACGTCGAAGATCCTCTCGGACCTCGTGGGCGTGGCCGGCAACGAGCGGCTCATCCCCGTCCAGATCACGTCGCAGGCCGTCCTGGAGAACCTCGTCAGCACCCACCCGAACACCCAGCGCCGGAGAGGACCGCCGAACGACGAGCACCCGGACGGCATCTACCCCGTCGCGCCCCACTCCATCCCCGTCACGCTCTACGACGTGGTCACCGACTTCGCCGGCCTCGCCGAGCAGTTCGGCCCGACACCGCTCGATCCGGACGACCCCGAAGGGGCGAAGCACCCCGGCTTCATCAAGGCGGCCGCCGGGGTGAAGGCGGCCCTCGACGACTTCACGATGACGGTCCGGGTCAACGTCAACGCCCTCCCGTACAAGGGGGTCGACGCGACGATGGCCGACGTCGCCAGCATCAACAGCACGCCCGGCCAGATCGACACCCTGTTCGACTTCAGCGAGCCGGACTGGCTCGAGCTCGCCAACCTCGCCAGGAACCTCAGCATCGGCGAGCTGACCCTGGCCATCCCCGAGAGCGCGATGTACCTGCCGGGCGGCACGAGCCGCGAGCCCGCGCCGCGCGGCGACTCGCCCGTGTGGGAGCAGCCGCTCTGGGAGTTCGAGCACATCCTCGCCCGCGCCGGCGAGCTCAAGGCAGCGCAGATCGAGGAGCATTGCTCGAGCTACGGGCCCCAGGGCACCTCCACGAGCGAGTTCCAGCCGGTGAAGGTCTGCGTCGACGGCACCGGATGGACCGAGATCGGCGTCGATAGCAGCATCGTCCTCGAAGACCCGCCGCCCCCGCCGTCGTACTTCTGGGACATCCTCCTCGAGGTGGCCCAGGCGCGGCTCCACGACGGCGGCCTCGCCGAGGGGGAGGCCGACCTCGAGGTGACCCTCCGCGACGTCCCGGTCGGCGTGAAGACCGAGGAGCTCGTCGCGAGCATCAAGGAGAACCTCGCGAAGGATCCGGCGGTCCTCAAGGACATGGCGATCGAGCTCAACAACAACGCCGCCGGCGACGCGGACTTCTACCTCTACCAGCCGAGCACCGAGAGCGGCGTCGCCGGCCAGCGCGATTACCTCTACTTCGTCGCGCCCGACGACATCCGCAAGGACGACGAGGGCGTGCGCGTGCGCGACTATGCTTACGAGAATCCGGGCTTCTTCGCCGACGCCGCGCTCACGAAGAAGGTGTCGACGGCCGAGGAGATCGACGGTGACGCGCTCCACGAGAAGGTGGAGGTCCAGCAAGGAGATACGCTGTATTTCGCGGACGACGAGGGGCGCCGCTACGAGATCAAGATCGGCGACAAGCCGAGCGCCCATCGCCTCTCGCTCACCCTCACCCGGATCCAGTGATCGGCCCCCCCACCGTGAGGACCCGTGTCATGACAGGAGCTCTGCCGACCCCGCGGCCCCGCAACCGCGCGCGTGCCAGTGGACTGACAGGACGTGAACTCGCCGCGCTGGCGCTCGCGACAGGCCTCGTCTGCCAGACGGCGGGCGACGCGCGCGCCTCGGGCATCGACGCGCCGTGGGTGACGAGCGGCGCCTCGGGCCCCACGACCGCGGACGCCGCCGCCGTCTTCTGGAACCCGGCCGCGCTCGCGGGCGTCGAGCGGACAGAGCTCATTCTCGGCGCGGGCCTCATCGTCGGCCGCGCCACCTATACGCGCGAGCGGCGCGGCACCTACCAGACGCCGGACACCCTGCAGTTCAAGCTCCCGCTCGATCCGGCGAACGCGGCCCCCGGCAAGACCGGCCCGGCCGAGCAGGTCTCGACCACGCCGGTCGCGCCGACGGGCAACGCCTTCCTGGCGATCCCGGCCATCCCGAAGCGCCTCACCGTGGGCGTCGGCCTCTACGTGCCGTATGCCGCGGCGCTCAGCTTCCCGGACGGCGCGCAGCGCTGGCAGCTCCAGCAGGCGTTCATCGTGGCGAGCTCGCTGACGGCGGCCGCCGGGCTCCGGCTGACCGACCAGCTCTCGGTCGGCGCCGGCCTGTCGTACGTGGGCGGCCTGGCCGAGCTCTCGAAGGTGCAGGACTTCGCCAGCCTCAAGGAGTTCCACGACGGCCTCGACTACCTCAAGCAGGACAACGACTTCGGCCCGAGCACGCCGTCCGAGCTGCGCGAGCTCGACGTCCTCGCGCGGCCCATCTCGCTCAAGCAGGCGCTCTCGCACGGCGCCTCGTTCCACCTCGGGCTCGCGTTCAACCCGAACAAGGACCTGCGCTTCGGCCTGACGTACCAGCACAGCACCGCGATGCGGTACAAGGGCAAGTTCGCGATCGACATGAACCACCCGTTCTTCACGCAGGACCTGGCCGAGCAGGGCCTGCGCTACAAGGCGCTCGTGGAGGGCGACGCGGAGCTCTCGTTCACGCTCCCCAAGCGGCTCACGGCCGGGGTCGGCTACCGGGTCAACGACAAGCTCAGCATCGATGGCCTGCTCTCGTACGTGCTCTATTCGGACATCGAAGCGTTCGTGGTCACGGCCTCCTCGCCGGACCTCGCCCAGCCGAAGCTCGGGATCAGCGATCGCGTGGCCGTGACGCTGCCGCGCCGGTGGAACGACACGGTGTGGGTGGAGGCCGGCGCCAAGTACCGTTTCAGCGAGGCGTTCGTCGGGACCGCGTCGGTCGGGTACCAGTCGCCGGCCTCGCCGGACGAGACGATCGACGTGGCGTCGCCCGACAATCACCGGCTGATCGGCGACGTCGGCGGCATCTTGAAGGTGAGCGACAACGTATCGCTCTCGGGCGACGTCCGCGTGCAAGGCATCTTGCCGCGCACGGTGACCAATTCGGACTACGACCTCGGCAACGGGGAGTACACGCTGGTGCTCACGACGGTGGGCGGGCACCTCAAGGTCGTGTTCTGAGCGGGGAGGCGGAGCCGAAAGCGCAGCGAGATGAGCTGCTGCGGGATCGCCATCCTCCAAGGGACAACGGCGTACCCGCCGGATCGGACACGGCCCTCCACGCCGAACCACGGGTCACCCGTCACCTCGGAGACAATTTTGTAAGCCGGATCACGCATCCACCGCCGAACGGGAGGCAGCGCAGAGAGCGCGGCGACGCCGGGCGCGTCGCTTCGATGATGCGGCTTTCAACGGCTCACGGCCCGCACAGCTCGAGATCCGGCTTCGGCGGCGCCGGGTACGCGTCCGTCGCCCTCTTCGCGAACTGGCACTGCAGGTCGTCCGGCAGGCACCCGCCCTGCGGGATGCACGCGCCGTCCTCGCCCGTCCCGAGACACAGGCACTCCTGATCGTCGGGATCGCAGATCTCCACGAGCTCCATCATCCCCTCGTCCTCGTGGTTCAGCTTGTGGCAGTGCAGCACGAACTGCCCCGTGAACTTCCGGGGGTTCATGATCACGTCGCGCGGCCCGTCCTCGACCTGGACCCACATCGTGTCCCGCCAGTGAGGGAAGTTGGGCTCCTTGTTCGATTTGTTGGGGCACACGAGGAAAGGGTTGATGTGGATATGGAAGGGGTGGCCGTCGAACGCGCGGATCTCCCACCGCTCCGAGCTGCCGACCGTCATGATGCGGTCGCTCCGGTAACCCCGCAGCCGCCGATCGTCGAACTTGCGGCAGCTGATGTTCGGATCCGGGCAGAGGCACACCGGCGCGTCGGGGTCGATCTCGTGCGGGTGGTCCTCCGGATCGCACGACATGAGCGCCACGTCCGAGCTGAGGTCGGGCGGCTGTGACCCCGGCGTGGGCACCAGCAGCACCACCTTCTGGTGCACGGTCTCGACCGAGTCGCAGCTCACCTCGGTCATCTGCCCGTCGACCATGCCGGTCCACGAGGTGGGCGGGGCGAGCGCGGCCACGTCCGCCTCGCTGGGCAGGTTCACCTCGGTCGGCTCACCCGCGCTCCGGCTCACGTCGACGATCGCGATCACGCTGCCCAACAGGTCGTTCGGCCGCCGGCCGACGAGGCAGAGCGTCTGCTCCTGCTCCGGCATCTTCACCATCACGTCGGCGCGGTAGCCCGGCGACACCCACACCGTGTCGCTCCGGTACAACTGCGGGAGCGTCACCCCATCGCGCGCGATCTGCGTCGTCTCGATGGGCTCCTTGTCGAAATCGGAGCACGCCGCGTCCTTCGCGACGTGGAGCTTCATCCCCATCTCGTCCGGGCTGCCCGCGTACACCATGCGCCAGCGCTCCACCTGCCCGGGCGGCGTCACGATCCGCGGCCTCAGCTTGCCGTTGATCAGCGTGGCCCGGAGCGTCTCGACCGCGAGGAAGTCGAGCACCGACAGGTTGTCCTCGGTGCAGTCCTCCCCCTCTTTCAAGGGCACCGTGTTCTCGTGATCGATGGGCACCTGCGTCATCACCATGACCCGCTCTCGGGCCTTCGCGATGCCGGGCAGCTCGTCGAGCTCCCCCTCGATGAGGAGCGCCCCCGCGGCGCCGTCCATGACCTGGATGGCGGTCGAGCCGTGGATGTGCGGGTGATACCAGTTGGTCCCCTCGTGATGGATCCCGTCCTCGTCGATGTCCCAGCGGTACCGGGCGCTCTCCCCCGGCGCCACGTGGTGCAGCACGTGGTCCCCGAAATACCGCGCCTCGGGGGCGCAGCCGTCGCCCTCGCACGGGTCCTCGGCGTCGTCCGTCGCGAAGTTGGGCTGCACGTGCAGGCCGTGCGCGTGCAGGTTCGTCAGGTTGAAGTCGTGACACGACCGCGACCCGTGACCCATCATGCTCGCGATCTCGCGGAAATCGCTCCTCGTGAAGTCGTTGCGCAGGTTCACGTGGATCCTGCGGTCCTCGCCCTTCGGGACGCGGATCGTGGGCCCGCTCGTCATCCCGTTGTAGGCGCGGAGACAGAACCGCCGTCCGCCGATCTCCACCGCGCTGGGGCCGTAGCGGAGCTCGTACACTCCGTCCTCGCCCGGCTGGAGCTCGGGGGGATCCTCGTACATCGGCGACACCGGCGTCGCGCCCGTCTCCTCGTCTCCGCCAGCGCCCGTGCACGCCGCGGCCCCCAGGGCCACCGCCGCGATCGATCCCGCGCGCATGAGCGCGTGTGAAGCGTCTCGTCCCATCGGCTTTGCTCCTCCGGGAACGACCCTATCGATCCGCGCCGTACGCGGATGGCCGAAGACGGTCACCGGCTGGCTCGAATGCGGCCAGTGGCAGGATGTAAGGTGAACGCCGCGCGCAGATGCGGTAGACAGGTAGCGATACTCCCGTGAGCTCCGATCAGCCCGTCCTCCGCGTCCGCAACCTCCACAAGTCCCACGCGCTCGGCGCGACGCCGATCGAGGTGCTCCGGGGGGTCGACCTCGACATCCACGCCGGCGAGATGTGCGCGATCATGGGCCCCTCCGGCGTCGGCAAGAGCACGCTGCTCTCGTGCGTCGCGGGCCTCGAGTCGCCGGATCGCGGCGAGGTCCACGTCCTCGGCGAGGACATGGCGGCCCTCGACGAGCACGGGCGTACCCTCCTGCGCCGCCGCCGCATCGGCATCGTCTACCAGTTCTTCAACCTCGTCCCGACGCTCACCGGCTACGAGAACATCGTCCTGCCGTACCTCATCGACGGCGCCGCGCCGGACCACGACGCCGCCTCGCGCATGCTCGATCGCGTCGGCATGCGCGCCCGCGCCGAGCACCTGCCCTCGCAGATGTCGGGCGGCGAGATGCAGCTCATCTCCATCGCGCGCGCGCTGGTCCGCCGCCCCGCGCTCGTGCTCGCCGACGAGCCGACCGGCAACGTCAACGTCGCGACCGGCCGGCGGATCATGGCGCTGCTCGCCGACGCCCTGCGCGAGGCCGGCAGCGCCATGCTCCTCGTCACGCACAACGCCGAGGACGCCGCCCGCGCGCACCGCGTCGTGTTCATGCGCGACGGCCTCCTCTTGCACGACGCCGCCCTCGCGGGCCCCGCCGTCACCTCGGCCGCGGTCCACGATCGGCTGAAAGAGCTGGGCATCTGAATGCTCCTCCTCCTCCGCGCCCTCTTCCAGCCGCTCGTCCGCATCCTCGCGCTGCGCAACCTGCGCGCCGACCGCTTCGGCGCGATGGCCGCGCTGCTCGGCGTCGCCCTCGGCACGGCCACGGTCAACGTCGTCCTCATCCTCGACGTCGGCACGCGCGCCGTCGAGGCGCGGAGCTTCGTCACCAACCCCGATCTCCCCGTCTTCACCGAGCAGACCGTCACCCTGCGCGGCCTGCGCCCGGACGGCGAGGTCATCGCCGCGGCCGACGCCCAGGAGGAGACGCACGAGGACTACGAGATCATGCGGTCCGCGATCCGCCTCGGCTCGCTCTCCGCGTTCCTCGTCGGCGCCCTCATCGTGTTCTTCACCTTCAACGTCGCCGTCGAGCGCCGCCGCCGCGAGATCGCCTTGTTGCGCAGCGCCGGCGCGCTGCCCCCGCAGGTCGCGGCGGTGTTCGTCCTGGAGGCCTTGCTGCTCGGCGTGGGCGGCGCGGCGCTCGGCCTGCTCGGGTCGATCCCGCTCGCGTACCTCGCGGCGAAGGCGGGCATCACGACGACCGGCCGCGCGCGCATCCCGCTCTACGCGATCCGCCTGCCCTGGAGCGCGATGCTGCTCGTCAGCGGCACCGGCGCCCTCACGGCGTTGCTCGGCGTGCTCCGCCCGGTGCGCGACGCGCTCCGCGTCGACATCGCGCGCGCGCTGCGCCCGCGCTTCCTCGAGGGCGGGGCCGAGCAGCGGCGCCGCCTGCGGGGGATCACGCTGCTGGCGCTGCCGTTCATGGTGCTCGTCTACGGCCTGCTCCGCCCGTTCTTCCGGGATTCGGTGCCGATGCTCGCCTTCTTCGTCGTCGAGGCGGGGCTCGTGTGCGCGGCGTTCCTGGCGGCCATCGTGTTCGTCCCGGACCTCGTCGCGCGGCTCGGCGCGCTCGCCGTGCGCCTCGCGCCGCGCCGCTGGGCCGCGGAGCGCCTGCTGCTCCGGCGCCGGGTCGAGCACAGCGGGCACGAGCTCGCCTGGAGCGTCGGCGGCGTGATGATGGTCTTCGCCCTGCTGCTCGCGCTGCACATCGCCACGGCGGCGCTCAAGCAGGAGGTCTCGGCCTGGGCCGGGCGCGCGCTCGCGCCGTACGCGTTCCTCTACCCGGACGAGCCGCTCGGGCATGCGCAGCGCCTGTTGCCGAGCCTGCCGCCGCGGCTGGTCGCGGCGCGGTTCTCGAGCCGCACGCCGTGGCCCAACGTGGTCTACGCGGTCCCGGGGGACGAGCTCCTCGCGCTCGCCGAGGCGACCGGGCGGGCCGAGTCGATCGCGGTCGCCCGACGGTTCGGGCCGGGAAAGGCGATCGTGTCCACGATGATGGCCCGGCGGTTCGGGGTCGGCGTCGGAGATCAGCTCGAGGTGAGCGGCAGCGCGGGCGGGCGGCGGTTCGAGGTCGTGGGGGTCACGGACGATCTGGGATATGTGCATGCGCCCGGCGCGTACAGGAACCTGCGGACGTACGCGGTGATCGATGCGGCGGACTTCACGGTGATCTCGCCGTACGCGCTCGCGATCGGGCACACGGTGGCGCTGGCGGATCCGGTGACCGGGGCCGAGGCGGCGCGGGGGGGCGCGGCGACGCCGCCCTGGGGCGAATTGCTGGCCGACGCGCCGCGCGCGAGAGACGTGCGGATGCAGACGGGGGTCGAGATCGAGGCGGTGCGGCGGAAGGCGACCGGACGGGACTTCGTGATCTTCGACATGATCCTGGGGTTCACGACGGTGCTCGCGGCGATCGGCGTGGCAAACCAGATGGTGCTGGCGCTGCACGCGCGGCGGCGGGAGCTCGCGCTGCACCGCGTGCTCGGGATGACGGCGGGGCAGGTCCGGCGGATGGTGCTGATGGAGGGGGCGCTGGTGGGCGCGCTGGGCGGGGCGCTGGCGGTGCTGCTCGGGGTGCCGCTCGGGTCGGCGGCGCTGGGGGCGCTGAGGACGGTGTCGAGCTTCGAGGTCGAGTTCCATATCCCGCCGGAGTACGGCGTGATGACGGCGCTGGGGGCGACGGCGGTGGCGCTGTTCGCGTCGCTGTATCCGGCGCGGAGCGCGGGGCGGAGCAACGCGGCGGAGTCGGTGCAGTACGAGTAGGGGCCGGGGGCGGCGAGGCGGGGGCGGCCGTGGGGCCGGGCTTCCGTCGTCCGGGTTCGTCCCTGGCTGCCGGGGGTATCGAACGAGCGCATCGTCCTGCTCTTGGTCCGCCAGGGAGAGCAGGTGTCAGCTGCTGGAAGACAGGGTGGCCATCAGCTGCTCGGCCGCGTGCCCCTGGTCGCCTGCGCGGAGCGTGTCGCGGAGCAGAGGGATGGCGAACGAGAAGCGGCCATGCTGCTCCACGAGGAAGCCGAAGAGCCGGAGCTCCTGGAGCGCTCGGTCAACGACCGCGGTGGGCACCGCGCGGCCGAGCGCGCTGGCGAGCGCCTGCTGCGCGTCGGCCGCGGAGAAGTCGTCCCGATCGAGCAGCTGGTAGACGAGCAGCTGCGCCTCGTCGCCGGCGTTGGAGCGGAAGACGTCGCGGAGCGAGACGCCCACCTTCTGCTCGGCCTGGGCGAGGTGCTCCGCGGAGAGAACGAGATCGCCGCTGCCGACCTCCCGGAGCACGTCGAGCTCGGCGTCGCAGAGCTCCTGGACGAAGCTCGGGTATCCGCCGGTCCGCTCCGCGATCCGCGAGGGCAGCTCCGGGTCGGCGTAGGCGACGCCGAGGCGCTGCATGGGCACGAGCGCGAGGTCGCGTGCGGCCTCGCGCTCGAGCGGGCCGAGCGTGCGCACGGTCGCGAAGTTGTAGAGGGGGGAGCGGTGGTTGAGCGACTCGCGGTAGAGGAAGAGATAGCCGGCCAGGATGAAGGAGCAGACCTCTTCGGCCTGGAGCGTCCGCAGGGCAGAAAGCAGGGGATAGCCCCTCGCCGCGTCCGCCTGGATCAGCCCGTCGGCCTCGTCGATGAGCACCAAGCCTCTCTTGCCGCTGTCCTGGAAGTGTGCGCGGAGGAGGTCGGCCAACGCCGTCTCCGGTTCATGGTCGCGTGGCACGTCGCGCTTGAGCGTCCGGGCGAGCGTGCGCGCGGCGCGGGTGGGGTCGGCGACGCCGAGCAGGTCGACGAAGGCGGCGTCGACGTCGGGCCGCCGGGCGGGGAGCTCGCGCAGGAGGCGCTTCAGGAGCGACGTCTTTCCGACGCGGCGCGGGCCGATCACGATGTGCTGGATGGAGCTCGCGATCAGCAGCTCTTTGAGGAGCGCCACGCGGCCGAAGAACATCTGCTCGTCCTTCACCTCACCCGAGGTGGTGTAGGGCGAGAGGGCGACGAGGCGGCGGGCGTGGAGCAGCCCGGCGAAGGTGCGCTGTGGATCGCGCGCGAAGAGGAGCGCCTTGAGCTCGCGCTCGCCGAGGCGGAGGCTACCCAGGTCGGCGGGGAGGACGTCGCGCTGGACATCATCGCGGGCGAGCAGCACGAACGGGAGCTCGAAGCGCTGGTTGGCCTCCTTGAGCGCGGCTTCGAGGGCGGCGCGGAGGTGAGCGGGCTCGGCGCTCCTGGCCTGGGCGAGGTCGAGCGAGACGAAGGCGACCGGGTGGCCGCGCAGCGGCGCTGGGTACGGAAGCCGGGCGGCGAGGTACGAGACGCCGTGAGGGCGCGCCTTCACGGGCGCGGCGGCGGCGTGCTCCATGCCGAGCAGGTCCGCGAGAGCGCGCAGCTGCTTCGACGGCGGCGCGGCCGGCGACGCGAGCGCCTCGATGGAGCGAACTCGGGTCGTTGGCAGCCCGAGGCGAGACCAGCTCTCGTCGAGAACACGGAAGCGGCGCATGGAAGCGATGGTCGAGGGCAGGCCGGCGAGGGCGAGGCCGGCGAGCGGCGTGCGGAGATAAAGGTTGCGGCGCTGCGCGACGGCGACGGTCGCGGCGACGACCAGCACGCCGATGACGCTGGCAGCAAGCCAGATCAACCACGTCGGATCGGGGGCGATGGGGACGAAGACCGGACCTCGGGCGAGGGTCGAGCCGACAAGGACGATGAGATCGCCGTCTGGCGTGAACGCGAGATCGTCGATGGTGTTGCCCCTGGGGACGCCGAGATCGGGCGTCAGCGTGTAGACCCAGCCTGTACCGGGGCGATACCCGACGACGAGCGCGGGGGTGTCGCCTTGTCGATCGACCCCCATCCAGAGCGTCTTAGCGTCGTCAGGGGCGATGACCAGCCGGCTTATCGGCATCGGAGGGAGGCGGCCCTGGCCGGTCACTGGCTCGAAGCGCTCGGCTCCCGCGCCGGCGCTCCCCTTTTCTGAAGCCTTCACGACGAAGAGACCCGCGGACGTGCCTGCCCAAAGGCCGTGCTTGGGGCTGTACGCCAGGGCGCGTACCTGGCTGGCAGCAAGGGCGTCGACGGCCACGATCTCACGCGCCCGAGGGCGATCTGGCGCGGATACGTGATAGACGCGCGTGCGGGAACGCCGCTTTGCCAGATCGGGATCCAGGAATTGATCGCTCGGAAGTGCGTTGTAAGCCAGGTACACCGAGCCATCCTCGCCGGCTACCAGGGCGTCGACTGGACCGGTGGGCATGCCTTCCCAGTGGACAGGGTCCGCATGAAGCGTTTCCTGCTCTCGGCGGACCAGGGCCGGCCCAGCGGTAGTGCCGACCCACGCTCGGGCGCACCCCGTGTCGGGCACCACGGAGATTGCCGTCACAGTCCAGGACGGCAGCTTCTGGTCCGGAGTGATCTGCAGAGGGCGCTCCGGCACGCGCAGCGTCGGCACGCGAAGCGTTAGGCCACCGAGATCGGTCCCTGCCCACACGACGCCGGATGAGCAGGGAGCCAGCGCAGTAATGTTGGCGCCGGGGGAAAAGGAAGACCGAGTGCCAATAGAATGAGCCTTCCAATCACTCGACACGAACGACAGACCGTTGGGCCCGGCAACAGCAGCAAGATCACCCGCGACCACGATACGCGCACGTGATCGCGTGATCGCTTGCGCTGTACCCGCCTCATTCGAGCGGCCAGCGACGAATCGGGTTGTACCTCGTGCCGATCCTACCCACAGCGATCCGCTGGCATCTCCAGCGATCGTCAGGGCGACACCGAGACCAGATTTCGTGAAGTAGGTAGCCCAGGAGCGCGTCTTGGTATCGAAGCGGCTTATCCTTCCTCTGACAACAGTACTTTGGTACACGAATTCATCGGTATCCTGGGCGAAGGGCAGGATGCTGTTGTTATAAATGTAGCCCTTCATGATGAGATAGCTGGACCAGAAGCTACCGATGGGCGAGGAGCCGCCGAACATCCTGACCGAACCCGAAGCACTCATCTGGACCGAGCTGAACCAGAGCGAACCAGCGGGAGCCGTGGCCATGTGTAAAAACTGGCTACGGCCTTGGATGTTGGCGCTGAGACTGCCATCGATGTTGTAGGTGGTCCAGGAGCGAGTCTTCGGGTCGAAGCGGCTCACTCCATCCGAAGTTCCGAACCAGAGCAAGCCATCGGCATCCCGGGCAATGGCTTGGACGCCATCAGGAGCGAGGCCATCCTTCGTGGTGTAGGTGATCCAGGCGCCAGCCTTCGGGTCGAAGCGGCTCACCCCATTCGAAGTTCCGAACCAGAGCGAGCCATCGGAATCCTGGGCAATGGCTCGGACGCCATCATGAGCGAGGCCATCCTTCGTGGTGTAGGTGATCCAGGAGCGAGTCTTCGGGTCGAAGCGGCTCACCCCATTCGAAGTTCCGAACCAGAGCGAGCCATCGGCATCCTGGGCGATGGCTCGGACGTCATCATGAGCGAGGCCGTCCTTCGTGGTGTAGGTGCCCCAGGCCCCCGTCTTCGGGTCGAGGCGGCTCACCCCATCCGAAGTTCCGAACCAGAGCAAGCCATCGGCATCCTGGACGATGGCTCGGACGTCATTGAAAGCGAAGCCGTCCTTGGTGGCGTAGGTGGCCCAGGAGCCAGACTTCGGGTCGAAGCGGCTCAACGATCCATTGATGGTCACGAACCAGAGCGAGCCATCGGCAGCCTGAGCAATCTTGAGGACAGCATGATGAGTGGGGCCATCCTTGGCGGTGTAGGTGGCCCAGGAGCCAGCCTTCGGGTCGAAGCGGCTCACTCCTCCAGCGAAAGTGCCGAACCAGAGCGAGCCATCGGCAGCCTGGGCGATGGCTCGGACGTCATCATGAGCGAGGCCGTTCTTGGTGGTGTAGGTCGCCCAGGCCCCGGTCTTCGGGTCGAAGCGGCTCACTCCTCCATCGAGAGTTCCGAACCAGAGCGAGCCATCGGCAACCTGGGCGATGCTTTGAACGTCATCATGAGCGAGGCCGTTCTTCGTGGTGTAGGTCGCCCAGGCCCCGGTCTTCGGGTCGAAGCGGCTCACTCCTCCGCCGAAAGTGCCGAACCAGAGCGAGCCATCGACAACCTGGGTGATGCTCTGGACGCTATTATGAGCGAGGCCGTTCTTCGTGGTGTAGGGGACCCAGGCCCCGGTCTTCGGGTCGAAGCGGCTCACTCCTCCACCGAAAGTGCCGAACCAGAGCGAGCCATCGGCCGCCTGGGCGATGGCTCGGACGTCATCATGAGCGAGGCCGTCCTTGGTGGTGTAGGTGGTCCAGGCCCCGGTCTTCGGGTCGAAGCGGCTCACCCCTCCGCCGAAAGTGCCGAACCAGAGAGAATCATCGGCAGCATGAGCAATTTTGTGGACAAAGTTGCCGGCGAGGCCGTCGATGACGGTGTAGGTGGACCAAGAGCGATTGTTCGGATTGAAGCGGCTCACTCCTCCGCCGGCAGTCCCGAACCAGACGGAGCCATCGCCAGAACGAGCAATGTCGAGGACGCTATCGTTGGCGAGTCCATCCTTCGTGGTATAGGTCGACCAGGAGCCAGTCTTCGGGCTGAAGCGGCTCACTCCTTTATCCATCGTCCCGAACCACAGCACCCCGTTGCTGTCGCGATAGACGGCCGTGATCCTGCTCGACAAGAGCTCCGGCTCTTCAGCCAGCGACGGATCCCATGGCTCAAGCTTCGGGCTCTCCACCCCCCGCTCCTCCCCGCACCCCGCCCCGAGCAGCAGCACCAGCGCAGCCGGCGCGACAGCGATGGCCGCTCGCCTCATGACCACTCTGCCGCGAACCGCCGCATCACAGGCGCCACCCAGTTCCAGCGCGTGGCCCCCTCCTCCTTCAGCACCCCGAGCCAGGCGAGCCGCTCCTCGCCTCGCCCGCGCCGCGGCAGCGGCCTCTCCGCCACCGCCGCGAGCGCCCTCAGCATCTCCTTCGCCTCGGCGTCGCCGTCCACGGTCCGTCGCAGCCGGACGAGGTGGTCGCTCGCCAGGATGCGCGCCACGATCGCCTCCCGATCCGCGGCCCGCACGTCATCCACGTGCTGCTCGATCAGCTCGCGCACGAGCGCCGGGTGCCCGCCGGTCTCGGCGCGGAGCACCTCGGCCGCAGCCGCATCCCCGCCGCGCTCCACCACCAAGTCGTGCACCTCCCGGGCCGACAGCGCGCCCAGCGAGACGGCGCTCAGCACGTGGAACGCCGAAAACAGCCCTGCCGACGCTGGCCGCGTGCGGAGCTCGTGCAGGTTCTGCCCGCCCCAGACGAGCAGCTTCAGCCCGCGGCTCGAGAGCCGCGCCATCAGGTACCCCCACCGCTCGAGCTGCGGCGCCGGCACCTGCGCCAGCGCGTCGACCATGAAGAGCAGCTTTCTCCCGGCGTCTGCGACGGGCCCGTCGAGCAAGTCCTCCACCGCGTACTCGAATCGATCCATCGCGCTCGGCTCGGTGCGCGCCTCCACGAGCCATCGCCACGGCTCCGGGAGCGCCCAGCGCAGATCGCGCAGCAGGCGATCGTAGAACCGCTCCTCGTTCGTCGCCTGGACCTCCGGCACGAGCCGCACGGGCAAGAGCGCCTCGTCCGGTCGCTGCAGCCGGTGGAGCACCTCGCCGGCCACGTGGTGCGCCTCGAAGCCGAGCGGCGCGAGCAGCGCGACGCCGACGCAGTCGGGTTTGCTCAGCGCCTGCATGACCTCGCGCACCTTGTCGGCGCGCGTTCCCTCGCCTTGCTCGCGCCGCGGCGACCCGCCGAGGAGCGCAGGCGGCCGGACGCCCGCAATGGCGGTCACGGCCTCGCGGATCCCCCGCGCCACGTCGGCGAAGGCCTCGTCCTCGTCCTCCCAGCTCTTTACCGGTCGCCCGTTCTTGGGCAGCGCCTTGAGCGTGCCGAACGCAGCGCGGCGCCAGTCGCAATCGCGCAGGAGCACCGGGATCACCTGCGCCTGCCCGGCCTCGTGGCGCGCGAGCGCGTGCGCCACGTCGACCTCGTAGCAGTCGCTCGAGGCGAGAAAGTCGGAGCTGACGAGGAGCAACACCAGGTGCGCACGCCCGAGGTGGGCCTCGGTGACCGCCTTCAACTCCTGTCCGCCAAGGACGTTGCCGGCGTGAAAGCTCCGGATCAGGCCCTCGCGGCGGAGCGTGCTGAGGTGGTTCTCGAGCTTGGCAAGGAGCGCTTCGTCCTCGGGCGCATACGAGAGAAATACCTCGACCGGACGATCGTGAGCCGGCATCGGGACAGTATACACGAACGGGCGCGCGCCAAGTACCGTGCATTACATATAGAAGACGCGGGAAGGCATCCTGCGGTTGCTGCACGACCCGCACGCCGCGGCTGCACCGGCGAGCGCGTCGACCGAGAGATCGGTCCGCGTGCGCGGTGCGCGGCGTGATCGCGTTACCGAGCGGGCTGAACAGCAGTGCATCCGCCGCGTCTCATCGGCCAACATGCCGATCTGATCGGTGCCCGAGGAGTACGCGAACACGAGACCTCTCCGGTACTGCCGGCAGCCCGAGCTGCCGACCGAGGGCCTCGTGAAGGACCAGGGCGGCCGACTCGTCCCCGAGTGCGTATTCCGACGGACGTGACGGCTCGTGGCGCGGAAGCCCTGCCTGCAGGCCGCCTGCGCCAGCGCGCCGCCGAGAAAGCTCTCTTCCAAGATCACTCCTCCTTGTCGAAGTACTCAGCACCGCGGATGTTCTCGTGCGCCAGGGCCCCCCCGGGGCGGCGGCTCGACCAGCGGCACGCGGTCGAGGCCGTTCCTCAGGATCGCGGTCACGCTCTTCGCGGTGGGGCTGCCGATGCGAAGCGCACGCGCGCACGCAGCGTCGACGCGATCACGCCCGTACTTGTCCGCGAGCCGGATCACGCCCAGGCACGTCCGGTAGCCCGTCTCCGGGTGAGTGCGGTGGCGCATGACCGCGCGCGCGAGCTCGCCGACGTTCGGGCCGATCGTCTCGGCCCACGCCACCACGCGCTCCGGCGGCCACTTGCCGTAGTCGCGATGGGCCCTCGGGCGATGCTCGTCCACGATCACCGCCGTGCCCTTCCGCCCATAGGGTGGGTCGGGTTGATGTCCGGCTCGTACCGATCCGGCCCGGAGACCGCGCTGCGGAGCTGGTCGGGGACGAGCACCTCGGGCACGCCACCGAAGTACTCGAACATGCGCACCGTCGAGCCGACGAAGTCGGCGAGCTTCTGCGAGCGCGTCGCCTCAGCGTACGTGTAGTTGCTCGCGCCGAGCACCGCGACGAACAGCTCGACCTCGGTCGCCTCGCCGGTTGTCCGATCGACCAGGTGCGGCTTCCTTCCCGAGTAGTCGATGATAACTTTCTCGCCGGCGCGGTGAACCTGACGCATCACGACGCCGAGCTTCTTCTTCCAGCCCGCGTACAGGTCGCAGAACCGGCTGTACTCGTAGGGCTTCAGCGGAGCCTGTGCCGCGCTAGCTTCGCGGTACTCCAGCCAGAGCGTCTGCAGCGTGACGCACGGCTTCGATAGCTCGCGGTGCACCCAGGAGAAGTCGATCGGCCCGCGGCACGACCCTCGTCGCTGTCGGCGAAGGCCGGCGCGACGCGATGTTCGGGCTGCTCGGGACGGTCACGGGAGCGCTCGCCTTCATCCGCGTGTACCCCCACATCAAGGAGGTGGTCGAAGCGACGGACCTGGGCAAGGTCACCCTCCCTTCGGCGACGAAGACGTCCCCTTGGCCCCCGGGTGGCCGGCCTTGCCGGGCTCGCCGCCGCAGCGGCGCTCGTCAGACGTGTGCAGGCGGCGAAGTGAGGCCAAGGCGCACCCCCGCCAGCCGATACGGCCGAGGCCCTCCGATCTGAACGCAACGAGGACGCTCACTCGGTGGTCATCACCGCGGTCTCGCCCCCGATGTCCAGGCCCGAAAGAAAAGATTCGATGTCCTCCATGGACAGGGGGGCGCCGTCATGACCAGCGCGGATTCACGAACCCTGGTGAGGGCTGGGAGCCAGTCGAGGCTCGTGAGCTCGCCCGAGCTCAGGAGTCTGAGCTCACCCACCTCCGCGAGGGCGTCGAACCCGTCGAGGCCCGGGCCCTGCAGCAGGCGCATCTGAAACTTTGCGCCGACGCGGCGCAGGCTGCGCAGCGCGGTGAAGTCGTCCGTGTGGTTGCGGAAGAGGGTCAGCGAGCCGTCGATGTGGACGAGGGAGGAGAGCGGCTCCAAGGCGCCTGCCGTCGTGTCGCTCAGGTGGATCGAGCCTCGGAAGCGGGTGCATCCGGCCACGCTCGTGTAGGGCCCGATCACCAGATCGCTCGGCTGGCCACACACGACCGCCTCGGCATCGGGGTCCGGCGTCTCTTTGGGAACGGCGTCCGTGAGGGACACCAGCGCGCCGCTGCGCACGCGCGACGTCGCGAAAGACTCCAACGCTTCAGCGGTCAGATTCGCGTTGCGCCGAGCGACCATGGAGGCGCCGATCTCCGCGAGAGCAGGGAGCCACGAAAAGTCGGCAAGGCCGCTCTCGTGGAGCCACAGCCCGGAGACGTACTGGATCGACTCCAGGCCGCGCAAGGATTCCGGCGCTCCCACGACCAGCAACCGACCTTCGATGCGCCTCAGGTTGGACAGAGGCCCGAGATCGCCAGGAGGCGAAAGGAGCAGCAAGGACCCCGCGATTTCCCTGAGATCCGTGAGCGCGTCGATCGCCTCGGGTCCGGCCAGATTCAGCAGATGAAGCGTGCCGAGGAAGCGCGTACAGCCGCGCAAGCGCTCCAGCTCGGGCGCGGGTCCGGCCGCGTCTTGAAATGTGCGAGGAACGCTGGACTCCGACGTCGAGCGCGTAGGCAAATCGAGCCGGAGCGCAGCGCGAGGTTAAGCCGCCTGAGGGGCTGCGCGCTGCGCGAGGGCCGCGCTGCACCCCCGGCGCTCAGTCGGCGTCGGCCCAGGACTTCTCCAGGGCTGCGATGTAGGCGTCGAGCGAGGTGGTCTGCTCGGCCGTCGCGTCCACGACCCTCCCGTCGGCGTCGAGGATGGGCTTGATCATCGGCGGGATGGTCGCGATGTTCGGCGGCAGGCTCAGCGCCTTCAGCCGGGCCAGCACCTCGTCGCGCCACGCCGGGTTGATCCGCGTCCCGTACTTCTCCACGAGCGCCTTCAGCGCCTCGCGGTCGCCCGTGGCCTTGATCCGGTGCAGCTCCGCGAGCAGCTCGCCCGAGGCCCTTCGCCAGGCGTCGGGGTCCTTCACCACGAAGAACGTCTTGCCGTCGCGCGTCTCGGCGGCCACCGCGCCCTTGTCCTTCACCCAGCCGAAGGCGATGAGCTCCGCGCGGAGGTGATCCTCCTCGGCCACGTCGCCCTGCGGCACGGACTTGAGCATCGTGAGCTGCATCATCGCCGTGTAGGCGGGGAAGACCCGCGCGCAGCCGGCGTCGGGCAGCATACCGAGCTCCACCGTCTTCGCATCGCCCGCCAGCCAGTCGGCGACGCGCGAGGCGCGGCCCTCCTCCAGGGCGGCATAATAGGGGGCGAGCAGCTCCGCCGGATCCCCCTTGAGATCCGGGTTCACCTTGCCCGAGCCGTGCCCGGTGACCTCGTGGAAGGAGACCGCCGCGAGCATCATGGCGTTGCCGCACCGGTGGATCTCGGCGCGCACCTCCGCCGGCGCGAACTCGTCGACGGTCTTGTCGAAGGTGAGCGCCACGCGGGTATCCATCGCGGAGAGGACGACGAAGTTCTTCGATCCGTACTTCTCGCGCAGCGCCTGCGCGTTCGGCAGGTTCACGCCCGAAAACGTGAACGGACCGCCGTCGCCCGTCGCCGCGAGGGCGATCACGGCCGCGGCCGCGGGCGCCTGGAAGACGTCGCGCTTCCATTTCGCCTCCCAGGGCAGCTTCTGCTCGAAGTACTGCGCGTTCCTGGCGACCGCCTGGAGCGGCGGATCGCGATCCGGATCGGGGATGAAGACGAGCCCCTCGAAGCCGCCCTTGCGCGCGCGGACGTCGGTGTACGTCTCGATGAAGCCAAGGATGTAATCGACCGGGAACACCTGCTTGAGCCAGGCGATGTCGTGGTCGGTGAACTCGTCCGGCTGACCCGTCTTCAGGTACCTGATGAGGTGCCGGAGCGCCCCCTGCTGCGCGGCCGGCGCGAGCGCGCGGGCGTCCTCCAGGTGCTTCACCACGCGGCCGAGCTCCGCCGCGCCCACGCCGGGCTGCGCGCCGTCGCCGCCGGCCCGGTAGATCTCCTCGACGAGCCGGCCGGCCTTCTTCACGATACGGCCGTTGAGCTCGTACTTCTCCTTGAACTTCTCGAGATCCTTGCTGCTCACCCCCTCGTAATGGTTGGCCGCGGACTCGACGAGCGGGTCCTTGCCCTTGCCCGGTGTCTTGTTGGTGACGACGGGCGCCACCTTCGGGTCGAAGAGCCCGGCGAGCAGGTCGTTCGGAATCGCGATCTTCAGCGCCTTGGCCGCGGCCTCCAGCTCCTGCCGCGAGAAGGGCGGGACGAGCTTCTGCCCCGAGCGCGCGTCGTGGATGCCGTGATGCAAAAAGAGCATCTTGCGGAAGGTCACGAGCTTGCCGCGCAGCGCGGGATCGAGCTTGCTCTTCTGCGCGAGGAGCTGCATCACGAGCTGCGTCGCGGGCCAGCCGTACCGCGAGGTCTGCATCGTGAAGAGCGGGTCGCCCGCGAGCGCCGCCTGCGCGAGGTGGTAGGCGACAGCGCGCTGGCTGGCCGTGAGCTTGTCGAAGCCGCGGGGCTCGTACGAGGCCGCGGTCACGCCGGCGACCTCCTCGAGCACCTGGACGTTGCTCGCGGGCGCGGGCGCTGCCGAGGCGACGGCGCTGCCCGGCGCGGACGCCGGCGCCGCGCTCGCGGCCGGGGCCGCCGATGGCGGGGGCGCGGTCGAGGACGGCCCGGCCGGCGGCGGGGTCGGGGAGCAGGCGGACTGGAGGACTGCGCACAGGGCGAGGGCTGCGGCGGGGTGCTGGCGGCGCATCGTGGGGAGAGGTCTAGCGAATGCGCCGGTCGGCGAGAAGGCCGTGGTGCGGCGCGGTCAGGCCGTGCGCCCCGGCGCGATCCGGAGGAGATCGAACTCCGCCACGAACCCCTCGGCGCGTAGGCCAATCAAGCCGGAGCGCAGCGCGAGGAAGCGTAGCGCAGCAAACCGAAAGGGTGGGGCCGCGAGCGTCGTGATGGCTCGGTCCTGGGTCGACAGAGCGTGGTCCGGGCGGCGCCGAGCGCGCCACGGGGCGCATCGGCGTGCCGTGGGCACACGTGTCCGTCCGGGCGTTGGTCTGGCCCGGGAGGCGCGTCGCGAGACGCTATGCGGCGTCACCGGGCGCCTTGCAGCGCAGAGCGGTGCTTTTCCAGTACGGTGGCCGCCGCGTGGACGCTGGGAGAGCGTGCTGAAACATTGGTCGGCTCGCCGAGCGCGGAGAGGAAGCGGACGATGTTCCGGGGCTCGGTGACCATGGCGACGAGCGTCATCCGCCCCTTGCAAGTTGGGCACTCGAGCATGACTGCTTGAGAGAGAGCATGCCACTTTGACAAGGTCGGCTGCGGGATCTTGACCTCACGAGCGAGCTCCGTGGCCGTCACTTGTTGGGACCGGTCATTCGCCGGATCATCTTGGCTCGAAACGCTGCTGAATACGTTCGTCGCATGCGGGATCCATATCCGCTCTATCCAGGTCCTTCTACCCTTGCTAGATCTAGGAAAGCGACAACTAGCCTGACACCGAAGGCCCTATACGCCAGGGAAGTTGTCGCGTCCTCAGCCCAGCAGTCCGGCCTGAGGAGCTCGGGAGATCGTGACCCATGGCAGAGCGCCGAAGCCCTTGACCTCAGCGCTACCTCCTCGTCGGTGCTCTAACCACCTCCCACGGCGACCGGCCCCTCCCCCGGCTCGGCGGCAGCGGCGGCGGCGATCGTCCGGCGCAGCAAGGGGCCGATGGTCAGGCCCTGCACAACGATGGAGGCGACCACCACGACATAGGTGATGGTCAGCACCATCTCGCGCTCCGGAACGAGCGTGCCATCCGCGAGCCTTCCAGGGATGGAGAGCGCGAGGGCCACCGAGACGCCGCCGCGCAGACCGCCCCAGGTGAGGATGCGGATCGCCCCCGGGGTAAAGACCCTGCGCCTCTTCATGAGGCTCACCGGCAGCGCGACCGCGATGAACCGCGCGAGCAGCACGACCGGAAACGCGAGGAGCCCCGCGAGCAGCGACTGGGCGTCGAAGGCGACGATCAAGAGCTCGAGGCCGATCAAGACGAACAGCACCGCGTTCAGGATCTCGTCCATCAGCTCCCAGAAATCGTCCAGGTGCTCCCGGGTCTTCTCGCTCATGGCGCCGGCGCGCGCCTCGTTCCCGATGAAGAGCCCGGCCACCACCATGGCGATGGGCCCGGAGACATGGAGCGCGTACGCCAGGGCGTAGCCGCCCGCCGCGGTCGCCAGCGACAGCAAGACCTCGACCTTGTAGTCGTCGACCTTTCGCAGCATGGCGAGCGTCACGAAGCCGAGCGCGAGGCCGTACAGCACGCCGCCGATCGCCTCCTGGACGAACAGCAGCGAGAGCCGCTGCAGATCGAGGCCCGACGTCCCCGACGCGATCTCCAGGAGTCCGATGAACGCCACCACCGCCACGCCGTCGTTGAAGAGCGACTCCCCGGCGATCTTCATCTCGAGCTCCTTCGGCGCCCCCACGTGCTTGAGGACCCCGAGCACCGCGATGGGATCGGTGGGGGAGATGAGCGCGCCGAAGAGCAAGCAGTACACCGGCCGGATGTGCACGCCCATCAGCGTCATCAGGGCGTAGGTCATGCCGCCCACCAGCACGGTGGACATGAGCACACCCCCGGTGGCCAGGACACCGATGACGACCCGCTGCTTCTTCAGATCCGCCAGGTTGACGTGCAACGCGGCGGCAAACAGCAGGAAACCGAGCATCCCCTGCATCAACGTCTTGTTGAAATCGATGCCCGAGAGGTGCTCCTTCGCCTCGGCCTCCACCTCCGGAAACAGCTCTCCGATAGCCACCATGACGAGAGACGTCGTCATCGCGATCAGCATCAACCCGATCGTGGTCGGCAGCCTGAGGAACCGATGGTTGAAGAAGCTGAAGATCGCCGTGAGCGAGAGCAACGCCGCCGAGACTTGGAATAGATCCATGCTCCCAGGCTTACGGACCGACGCGCGCCGGCTCGAGAGAGGCGCGGCGCGGTCCGGAGAAAATGTTGGACGTCAAAGTATCCCCGAGGCGGAGAAAATCCAAGCTGATTCAAAATGTCAAGCCTCGACCGCGGGACCTGCGTCGGGCCGTCCGAACGGCTGCCGAGCAGCTGGCTCCGCCGATGTGCCGCAGGTTCTGCGCCCCGGCGCAGGGCGTCATTCCTCGTCCGCCGCGCCGCCCGCCAGCACCGTCTCTCCACCGTCCTTGTCAAGCTCGATGACCCGGCAGGCCGTCGCCTTCCGGATCCGCTCCGCCAGCGGGCGCGAGTGCGTCGTGATCCACAGCTGGCTCCGGGACGCCGCGTGCACGAGCAGATCCCCGAGCGGCCCGAGCAGATCCGGGTGCAGGCTCGTCTCCGGCTCGTTCAGCGCCAGGAGCAGCGGAGGCCTCGGGCTGAGCAGCGCCGCCAGGAGGCAGAGATAGCGCGCCGTGCCGTCCGAGAACTCGCGGGCGTCGAGCGGCCGCGACATCCCTGGCAATCCGAGCTCGACGCGGAATCGCCCCTGCCTCGAGGAGACCTCGAGCGACGCGCCCGGGAACGCGCTGGAGACGGCATCCTTCAAGGCGCCCCTGTCGCCGATATCGAGGATCGTCGCCAGCGCCGCGGCCAGATCGTGGCCATCGGTGCTGAGCACCGGCGTCCGCACCCCGACCTGCTCCACCCGGAGCGGCGCGCCGGCGTCGGTGCGGAAGTGGTGATAGAACCGGAAGTTCATCAGCTTTTGCCGCACCACCGAGAGCAACGGAAAGCGGTGCGGCTCCACCACCTGCGACAGCACCGACTCCGAGCCCCAGAGCGAGAAGGGGAAGGTCACGCGGTGGCCCTCCACGTCGCGCGCGAAGGCCGAGCCCGCGGCCCGCTCCAGCATCGGCAGGCGGCGGCGCTTGTCGAGCAACCAGAGGTTCTCTTCCTTGATGTCCGGGTCCAGCGCGAACGGCCCTGCTGGCGGCGGCGTCAGCCCGCACTGAATCTCGTAGACGAGCTGATCCAGCCGCACCCGCAGCGTCATCCGCACCGGGCCTTTGCTGCGCTGGCCGGCCCAGAGCACAGACGGCATCCCCCCCTCCTCGGCCAGGGTGCGCGCGAAGCTCCCGCTCGCCGCGGCGCCGAGCAGCACCATGGTGCGATAGAGGTTGGTCTTGCCGACGCCGTTCGGTCCGACGATGAGATTGACCTGCGCGAGGGGGAGGGTCAGCTCGCGGATCGAGCGATACCCCGCGACGTGGAGCTCCTGGACCGTCATCCCGCCCAGGATAGCCCATCGTGGGCACCCGCCGCCCGCGGCGGCCGCGCCGAGCTCGCCTCCCCTTCACCTCCCGCCACGCCGGCCCTTGGCGACGATCCTCGTCCTGTTGTGCTCGCGACCCCAGGTCGCCGACGAGGTGGCCGAGCTCGACCCCTAGGGCGCTGGACAGCATCTGGGCCTTGCGGCACAGAGCCCATCCATGGGACTCTCCGTGGGGGAGGCCACAAATGCGACGGTCTGGACAGACCTGGCCCGGCGGCTTCGGTGGACCCATCGACGAATCGTTGTGCAGGCCGATGCAGGTCGCCGAGTCGTTCGGTGTGGGCAGCTCGCCACCAGCCCATGAGGGAATCACGTGATCGCCTTGCGGGCCTTGACGCCTGACGATTGGGCCACCTGGCGCGACGTCAGGCTGCGCGCGCTCGCGGACGCTCCCCATGCGTTCGGCTCGACGCTGAAGCAATGGGAAGACGCATCCGAGGAGCGCTGGCGCGCGCGCCTGGAGCTGCCCGGTTCCCACAACCTCGTGGCCTACGTCGACGGCGAGCCGGTCGGCATGGCGACAGGCGCGCCTCTCGACGGCACCTGCGAGCTGATCAGCATGTGGGTAGCGCCGGAGGTGCGCGGCCGCGGCGTCGGAGACGCGCTGGTCGCGGAGATCCTGCGGTGGGCACGCGAGCAGGGCGCACGTGAGCTCCGCCTCGACGTGAAGGAGAACAATCCCAGCGCCATCGCGTTGTACATCCGCCACGGGTTCATCGACGTGGGTCCGTCTCGCGAATCGGGCGAGCGAGCCATGGTGAAGCGTGTGTGAGTCGACGATCGCGCAGGCGGTCCTGTCCAGCGACGGCCGCGCGACGCGCGGGTGCACGGGAGGCCGTGCCACCATCTGCCGGCGAGGCGCGTCAGACATCGGATGGCGTCGAAGGAGTCAGGTGCAATGAGAGAACCGGAACTGGTGAAGTTGGAGATTGAAGGTGCCGAAGTGGCGGTCCGCCTGGCGGGCGATCGGGAGAAGCCGGCGCTCCTTCTGATCCACGGTTTTCCAAGCTCTTCGGAATCGTTTCGGAGCGTGATCGGCACCCTCGCGCACGACGGCTTCGTGATCGCTCCGGACCTCCCGGGGTTCGGAGGCTCCGAGCCGATCGAGCGGCCCTCATTCTCGCGTTTCGCGGACATCATCGACGGATTGCTCGCCCGGCTCGGAGCCGAGTCCTTCCACCTCTACCTCCACGATTTTGGAGCGGCGGTGGGGCTTCATCTCGCCACGCGCGCGCCGCGCAGGATACGCAGCCTCATCGTCCAGAACGCCAATGCCCATGAGAGCGGGATGGGGCCGCAATGGTCGGCGACCAGAGCCTACTGGGACGATCCCACGCCGGAGCGGGAAGCCGAGGCGACCGCGCACCTGACCTTCGACGGGACGCGCGACCAGTACGTGGGCGGCGTGCCCCCGGACATCGCGGAGCGCATCGATGCCCGGCGGTGGGAGGAGGACTGGCGGATCATGTCGCTCCCCGGCCGGCTCGAGACGCAGCGCGCGCTGGTGCTCGACTATCGCACCCACTTCGCGCGGTTCGCGGAGATCGCCGAGGTTCTCGCTCGCTGGCAGCCCCCGGCGCTGATGGTATGGGGTCGGCACGATGTCTTCTTCGGCCTCGAGGAGACCCTCTCCTGGATGAGGGCGCTCCCGCGCATGGAGGCGCACATCCTCGACGGTCCGCATTTTCTGCTCGAGACCCATCCGGCCGAATGCGCCGCGTTGATCAGCGCCTTCGTCAGGCGCACGGAGGGACTGCGTGAGGAGGGGTCGTACCGTCCATAGCGTGCGCCAGCGCGCAGCTGCCTGCACGGCTCTGGACAACATCGACGCTCATCGCGGCTGCCCCGCTGCGCGGCAGCCGCCCGAGACACGCGATATCAGCGCGGCCCTGCGGTCCGGGCCGCGTACGCCTCGCAGGCCCGCTCCCATGCGAGCCGCACGGCGGGCTCCTCGGCCATTCGCTTGTGCCAGTGCGTGTCGAGGTCCGCCCGTTGCTCGGCGGTGAGCCCGTGACGGCGGAGGATCTCGCTCCCCTGCTCCGGGAACCGGCGGAGATCCACGCAGAGCACGGCGTACCGCTCGAGCGAGAGCGACGGCACGCCGCTCTCGAGCGGCGCCATCGCCGCAGGCGGGGGCGCGAAGGGCAACGCCGGTCCAGACGGGCTGGAGGACGCGCGCTCCGTCTCACGGAGGCTCTGGAAACGCCTCATGCCCGCCGGCATCTCGAAGCCGGACCGCACCTCCGGGGCCGCGGCCGGCGCCGGCGCCGCGCCCGCCGCGCGCTCGCGCAAGAACGGCAGCGGCGATCCGCCGGGCTCGCCGCGCAGCGGCGCCGTCGCCGCGAGCGGCTGCGCAGGCGGCTCCGCGCGCGGCCCCTGCGTCGCCTCCGCGTGCTGCTTCGCGCTCTCGAACGCCACGTCCGGCGGCATCGCCGGCACCGACGCGAACGGCAACGCCGGTCCCGACGGCCCGGGAGACCCGAGCTCCGTTTCACGGAGGCTCTGGAAACGCCTCATGCCCTTTGGCATCTCGAAGCCGGACCGGACCTCCGGGGCCGGGGCCGCGCCCTCCCCAGGCTCGCGCGAGAACGGCAGCGGCGGCCCGCCGGGCTCGCCGCGCAGGGGCGCCGTCGCCGCGAGCGGCTGCTCGCCCCGCAGAGGCGCCGTCGCCGCGAGCAGCTGCGCGGGCGGCTCCGCGCGCGGCCCCTGCGTCGCCTCCGCGTGCTGCTTCGCGCTCTCGAACGCCACCTCCGGCGGCACGGCCGGCGCCGACGCGAACGGCAACGCCGGTCCCGACGGCCCGGGAGGCCCGAGCTCCGTCTCGCGGAGGCTCTGGAAATGCCTCATGCCCGCCGGCATCTCGGCCCTCTCGCCCGCTGCGGACGCCCCCGGCGCCCCAGCGGCCGCCTCGGCGCGCGGCGCCGGCGGAGGTGTCGGCCCGTTCAGCGTTCCCGCCAGCGGGGGTGAATCGCTGCCCGGCGTGGGCAGGGGCGTCCAGAGCGAGGGACGGGGCGCCGGCCTGTCCCCTGGCCCGCTCGCCGGCCTCCCGGACGGCCGCGCCTCCGCGGGCGCCGCGATGCCGGGCTCCACCGCGATCTCCGGACAGGGCCCCGGCGGCTCCCCCGCGATGGCGAGCACCTGCTCCCGCAAACCGGCGTCCGAGGCGATGCGCTCCGCCCAGCGGATCTGCAGGCGCGCGATGTCGCTGAAGCGCACGCCACGCGCGTCGAGAAAGGCGAGGTGGTCGCCGGAGGACGACCAGGCGCGCAGGAAACCCAGCCAGGCCCGGACATCCTCGTCGATGGGCCGGATCCGCCGGGAATACCGGGCGCGCGCCTCGGCGAGCAACGCGTCGTACCGGCCGAGGAGGGCCTGATCCCCTCCGGCGCTCTCCGCGAGCCGCGCGGCCCACGCAGGCTCCGCGTCGCCCCAGGACGCCAGGGAAACGCGCTCGCGGACGAGCGCAGCGTCCAGCGAAAACCCCTCCGAGAGGGCCGCGTGCACCGCGGCGTAGCGCGAGAGGCTCACGCCCCCTTCCACCTCTCCGCCACCGGCCCTCTCGTCGACAGCCATCCTCGTCCTGCCTCGCGTCACCCGCGGTCGAGGTCCACCCGGAGCTCGCGCAGCACCTCGACGCCGCGGCCGATCGGGAACGCATGCCGGCCCGCGATCTCGAACCGACGCTCGGCCGGCTCGAGGACGAGCGTGTCGATCTCCGGGCGGACACTCACCTTTCGCCCGCTGTCGAACCGAGCATGGATGACGACCGGGAGCGCGGGCAGCTCGAAGCGAAAGAGCCCGTCGGGCGACATCCCGAGCACCGCGACCGGGTCCGAGGCCCGCAGCGGCTCGTCCAGGATCAGCGCCGGGTGCGCGACGTTGTGGTGCCTCACGTCGAAATCCAGCGGCATGAGCGGCATTCGCTCTGCCTTCCAGCGCTCATCGAAGGTGCCCGCGCGCTCGCGCCTCGGCGACCAGTGGGTGGGAATCGGCCCGTAGCCCGCGGGCGCCGGGCGATCGAGCGGCCCGGCGATGGGATGTTCCGGGTGCTCGATCTGCGGCGCGAGGCGATCGATGAGATCGTGAGGGCGCTGCGCGACGCCCGCGCCGCTCGGGTTGCGAGGCTCGATGAGCTTCAGGTCGTCAGTCCTCCCGCCATACGCCTTCTCGTAGACGAGCGGGACTCGCTCGAACGGCGCCGCCGGACCGACGGCGACCTGACCGAGCCACGCATAATAGACCCGCGGCCCGTGGACCCGCAGCGGCGCAGAGGCCCCGCGGACCTTGATCGCCACGTCCATCACCACGACGGGCCGCGGGGAGATCGCCTCGCCCACGGCCACGACATCGGCCCCGTGCTTGCGCGGGCAGAGATCCGACGCGTACCGGAGGCTGCTCCACGGATCCTCCTCGTCGCGCGGGACATCGCTCATCCGGACAGGCCGAGGCTCCACCGGCACGACCCTGCTGCGCTCCACCCCGAACGTGCCCTTCACGATCACGGCGACCACAGGCCGCCCGGAGGCCTCGACCAGCGGACACGCCACGACCGCGAACGGCGTCGCGTTGGCCACCGCCCCGCTGACCGCCGCCGCGCCGACGGCGGCCGAATCAACTCCCACGTTGCCCAGCCTGGCGCCGAGCGAGACGCGAGCTCGCGCCGAAAACCTGCGGGGAGCGACGAGAACGTGCGATCACGCGAGGCAAGCAGCCGTGTGGCAAGCCATACGAGCCCACATGACAAGGGACAGGGCGAAGAGCTGTTGCCTGCACGATGAGCGCATGGTACCAGGATGGCTTATGCCCCGCAACGGCCGAGAGTAGGGACGTGTTCGAGATCGAGCTCGAGATCGCGAACAAGGTCGTTCAATCGTGCCATGTCCTCCGCGTCACCGGCACGGAGGCGATGAACGAGCTCCCTCGCTGGGAGGTCGAGATCCTCACGGCAGAGGCGCTCGATGTCGGAGCCGCGGCCGGATCTCGGGCGCGGCTCTCGCTCCGGGACGATCTCGAGGGGGCGACGCGCCGCATCGAGCTGCTCCTCTCCGAGATCGGCGATGAGGGGCGCGAGCAAGCCTTTCATCGGTACACGCTCGTGCTCGCGCCGGCACTCTGGCAGCTCACGCTCCAGGGCGGATACCGCGTCTTCCTCGACAAGACCGCTCACGAGATTGTCGCCGATGTGCTGCGCGACGCGGGCGTCCCCGCCGAGCGGCTCGACCTGCGGCTCGCGGGCGATTACGCGCGGAGGCGGCAGTGCGCGCAGTACGGCGAGCGAGCGTGGTCGTTCGTCGAGCGGCTCCTCGCGGACGAGGGGATCTCGTACTGGTTCGACACGGCTGACGACCGCGAGGTCCTCGTCCTCGGGGACACGCCGGAGGCGCACGACGGGATCGCAGCGCCGGCGACCGTCCCCTACCAGGACGCGAGCGGCATGATCCGGCGGCGCTCGATCGACGAGCTCACGCTCACCGCGGAGATCACCCCATCTTCGGTGCTGGTCCGCGACTTCGACGTTCAGAACCCCGACGTCTACATCGAAGGCGCCGCCGGCGAGGGCGCGCTCTCGTATTTCGAGTATCCCGCCTTCGTGCCCACCAGCGCCGCGGCGCAGCGCCGGGCGGAGGTGCGCCTCGAGCAGCTCCGGCGCTCCTCCGTGCGCGCGCTCGCGGCGAGCGACTGCACGCGCATGCGGCCGGGGCGCCGGGTCCGCGTCGAGGGGTGCGTGGATGACGAGATGAACCGCGAGTACCTCGTCGTCCGGGTGGAGCACGCCTATCGGCGGCCCGCCCCGCGCGACGCGGCGGCGGCGCCTTACCGCAACCGGCTGCTCCTCGTCCCCACCGGCGAGATGCCCTTCCGGCCGGCCATTCCCGCCCGGGCGCCGAGGGTCGAGGGCATCGAGAGCGCGGTGATCACCGGGCCGCCCGGCGAGGAGATCCACGTCGACGAGCTCGGCCGCGTCAAGCTCCGGTTCCTCTGGGATCCTTCGGGGATCACGGACGATCGGTCGTCGGCCTGGGTGCGGTGCCTGCAATGGCCGCTCGGAGGCGCCATGCTCCTGCCGCGCGTCGGATGGGAGGTGCCGGTCGCCTACCTGGATGGCAATCCGGACGTGCCCTTCGTCCTCGGCCGTCATTACAATGCGACAGCCGTGGTGCCGTATGCGCTGCCCGCGCGCGCGGCGACCACGACCCTCCAGTCCACGACGTCGCCCGGAGGCGGCGGCACGAACGAGATCCGGATGAGCGACGACGCTGGCCGGGAGGAGCTGTTCCTCCACGCCGCGAGGGATCAGAGCGTGTCGGTGGGCGGCGCTGCGAGGACCGAGGTCGGCGCGGATCTCACGCAGGACGTCGGCCTCTCGCTCGCCCACGTCGTCCTCGGCGCGCAGGCGCACGCGGTCGGAGGCTCGCAGTCGGTGAACGTGGGGACGACCTTCGCCACGTCCGCGAGCGGCGCTGTGTCGCTCTCCGTGGGCGGGGCCGAGCTCCTGAGCGCGGGCGGGAATCGCACCGTCGCGGCGAGCGGGGAATACACGGAGGTCGTCGGGGCCGCGTACGCGCTCCAGTGCAACCAGGCGAACATGCAGGTCGACGGCGCCTTCGTCCAGACGACCGGCGGATCATCGACGCTCGCGGCGACGCTCGGCGTGACGGAGAGCGTCGCCGGCGCGCGCGTCGAGTCCGTGGGCGGCGCCTATACCGTCGTCGCAGGCGGCAGGTTCGCGGACACCGCGCACGGGGCCAAGCGGATCCAGGCGGGCGGCGCCGCGGTGGAGTCGGCCGGCGGCGCGGCCGCGCTCTCCGCCGCGGTCGGGAGGATCGCGGCGGGCAGCGCGACGCTGCGCGCCGGCGGCGAGTTCGCCGTCAGCGGGGCGGACATCACCATCGAGGCGGCCTCGCTGAGCGCGGGGGCGCTCGAGATCCGCGACGGAGCGCTGCGCGCGACGCGCGGCACGACGAAGGTGGACGGGTGCCTGGTCAAGCACCTCGACGGGACGAAGATCGCGTGAAGGGAGCCGCGGAGATGGCGCTCGCGCAGCTCTTCCAGGTGTCGGTCGAGGGCCTCACGGAGGCGGTCCGGGTCACGCGGCTCGTCGGGCGGGAGCGCCTCGATGCCCCGTTCTCGTTCGAGATCACCTGCGCTCTCTCGGACTCATCGAGCGAGACCGACCCGCTCCCGCTCGTCACCGCCTCTGCCCGCCTCACGTGGCAGGGGCCTTCCGGGCGCGAGCGCGCGATCGACGCGGTGGTCGACGCGGTGAAGATCCAGCCTGGCCAGTGGGTGCTCACGCTCGTGCCGCGCGCGGCGGCGTGCATGGACGCCATGGATCACCGCGTCTTCGTCGATCTCGACGCGATCGCGATCGCCCGGATCCTGCTCGAGGAGCATGGAGTCGCGCTCGACGTCCGCGTCGGCCGCGCGCCGCAGAAGCGCGCCCAGCGCGTCCAGCAGTTCGAGGGAGATCTCGAGTTCATGACGCGCCTCCTCGCCGAGGAGGGGATCACGTGGTTCCTGGATCCGGCGGGGAACACCTGCATCCTCACCGATCGCGTCGCCGCGCACCCCGAGATCGAGGGCGATCCGCTGCCCGTCCGGGAAGCGGCGGGGATGGAAGCGGGCGAGTCGGTCTACCGCGCGCGGCTGGTCGAGCGGGTCGCGATCGAGGAGGTCGCGTTGCGCGATTACGACTTCGAGAAGCCGATGCTCGATCAGGGCGTGTCGGCGGGCGCGGGCGCGCGGCGGGTGTACGACTACCCCGGAGGCTACCTCGACCCGGCGTCGGGGCAGCGCGTCGCGGCGCTGCGGCTGGAAGAGGCGCGCGCCCGGCGGCGGGTCCTCCACGGCGAGACGAACGCCCGCGGCCTCTTCGCGGGCGCGGTGCTCACGTTGAAGGGCGGCGAGCGGGAGGATCTCGACGGGCGCTGGCTGCTCGTCGAGGTGATCCACGAGGGGCGCGAGCGCCAGGCCGAGGAGAGGCCCTATGCCGCCCGGTTCACGGCCATCCCCGCCGAGATCCCTTATCGCCCCGAGCGCTCCCGCGCGCCGCGGCTCGGCGGCGTGCAGACGGCGGTCGTCGCCGGGCCCCGCGGCGCCGAGATCCACACGGAAGAGCACGGCCGCGTCCGCGTGAAGCACAGGTGGGACCGGCGGGGGCCCGACGACGGCGCGAGCTCGGCGTGGACGCGCGTGAGCCAGCCGGCCACCTCCGGCGCACTCTTCCTCCCCCGCGTCGGCTGGGAGGTCCTCGTGGGGTTCTCCGGCAAAGGCGGCGACGCCCCCGTCGTGCTCGGGCGGCTCTACAACCGCGCGGCCCCTCCGCCCGCGGCGCTGCCGAGGGAGAAGGTCGTGAGCGCGCTCGGGACGCTGACGACGCCGGGCGGCGGCGGCCGGAACCGCCTCGCCACCGACGACACGGCCGGCGACGAGGGGATGATCTTCGAGGCTTCGAGCGACTACAACGAGCGCACCGAGAACGACAAAGTCACCGCCGTGAAGGCCGATGACACCTGGGCCGTCGGCGGCTCTCGCAAGCTCGTCGTCGGGCAGGTCTTCGAGCAGAGCGTGACCGGCGCGCAGACGTACAGCATCGGCGGGTCGCGCACGGTCGAGGCGGGCGCGCAGATCAGCCTCAGCGCCGCCTCCGAGTCCGTCGCGATCGCCGCCTTGCGCGGCGTCCGGACGGGCGGCGATCACACGACCGCGTGCGCCACGTTCACGCGCATCGTGGGCGGCGGCGAGGCGCAGGCGGCGGTCGAGCACCAGCAGCGGGTCGTGAAGGGCGGCTCCCTCGTCGTCAACGGGGGCGGCTGGTCGAGCGCGGCGGCGTCGAGCGCCTCCGTCGACGTCGGCGGCGTGTCCACGCTCCAGATCGCCGGCGCGAAGAGCGTCGCGTGCTCCGAGTACACGCTCACGGCCAAGGGCCTCCTCTCGGAGACGTACCCGTCGCGCAAGGTGACCGCGGGCGGCGCGATCACCGAGACGTTCAGCGCCGCGGGCTCCTACGCCGTCGGGGGCGACATGGCGATCGAGGGGTCGGACATCTCGATCGAGAGCTCGGGCACGCTCACCCTCAAAGCGGGCGGCGTGGTCGTGAGGATGAGCCCGGGGAAGATCGAGATCTCCGGGCAGTTCAGGGGCGATGTCGGCAGCGTCGAGAGCGGGACGCAGAAGCACGAATGAGGTTCGGCATGGCGAAGAAGAAGAGCTCCTCACTTCCCCGCCCGAGCGCGATCGACCGGGAGCCGGCGCTCGGGCCCGGGATCCATGGAGCGTTCATCGAGCTCGCGCTCTCGGGGTCGTACCGGATCCGGACCACCTCCGGCGCGCGCTGCGCCGCCGTCCTCGGCGACGGCGTCGACCCGGCGCTCGCGGACGACTGCCTGCGAACCGGCCGGATGATCATCGTGGCAGACGGCCCGCGCGGCCCGGCCATCATGGGCGCGCTGCAGACCTCGCCGCCCATCGCGCGAGACGCCGACGGCGTCGTGTCCGTGACCGCGAAGGAGCTGCGCTTGCGGCTCGATCGCGCGGCCCTGATCGAGGTCGGCGCGGCGTCGATCGCCGCGGACGCGGCCGGCGTGGTGCGGATCGAGGGCGACCGGATGGTGGTCGACATGGGCGCGCTGGTCCGCGTCCTGTCCGCCAGGGTGGAGCTGCCGTGACCCGAGGGCAGCGCGCGCCCGGGGGCCCGTCATGGGCGTAGCCGTCCGGCTCGCGGAGGGCGTCCCCGCGGTGGAGTGCCGCGCCTTCTCGGGCGAGGAGCGCCTCGGCGAGCCGTCGCGCTTCGAGATCGTCGTCGCCTCGCCCGCGCCGATCGCCGCCGCGGCCGTGCTGGGCGGCCCGTGCTCGGTGACCCTCGACACGCGACACGGCGCGCGCACGATCCTCGGCGTCGTCACGCAGTGGACGGCGGTCGCCACCTCGCGGCGGGACGCGCCGCGCGAGTACCGCTTCGCGCTCGGCTCGCGGCTCGCCTTACTGGAGCACCGCCGCCGCTCCCGGATCTTCCGGCGCCTCTCGGTGCCGGCGATCGTGCAGAAGGTGCTGCGGGAAGGGGGGTACGGCGCGAGCGCCGTCGTCCTCGCCCTCTCGGAGGAGCACGCGCCGCGCGACCACGTGGTCCAGTACGACGAGACGGACGCCGCGTTCGTGCAGCGGATGTGCGAGGAAGAAGGCCTGTACTTCCGCTTTCCCTGCCAGGCGGGCGACGCGGACGAGACCATCGAGATCGCGGATCGCTCGCCCGACGCGCCGCCGGCGCTCCCGGATCCGCTCCCCCTCGTCGACGAGGCCTCGCTGCTGGGCCCCGGACCGGCCCTGACGCGCTACCGCGCCGTCCGCCGCCGCCGCCCCGGCAAGCTCACGCTGCGCGGGTACGACCCCGAGCGCCCGGCCGTCTCGCTCGAGGCCTCGCGCAGCGACGGCACGGATCTCGAGCGGCGCAGCGAGGTCTACGCGATCGCCGCGCGCCCTGGCGAGGCGGGCGATCCCGCGCGGGCGCGCCTCCGCCTGGAGAGCCTGCGCGCCGAGGCGCTGCGGTGCTCCTTCGAGTCGACGGCGCTCGCGCTCGCTCCGGGGCTCCTGTTCTCCGTGGATGTCTCCGCCGGCCACGTCGGCGCGCCCCCGCCCGGCCGCGAGCACCTCGTCGTCGCCGTCAAGCACGGCTGGAGCGCATCGATGGATGTGCACCGCGTCGAGGTGGAGTCGATCCCGCGCGAGGTCCCTTTCCGGCTCGCGCAGCGCACCGCGCGCCCCCGCATCCACGGCGCCCAGTCCGCCATCGTCACGGGCGCCCCGGGGGCCGAGATCCACCCCGACGATCTCGGCAGGATCTCCGTCCGCTTCCACTGGGATCTCGAGGGCCCCGGCGACGCCGCCAGCAGCCTGCCGATCCGCACGCTGCAGCCAAACGCGCCGGGCTCGATGATCCTGCCGCGCGTCGGCTGGGAGGTCTTCGCCCTCTTCGAGGACGGCGACCCGGCTCGACCGTACGTGATCGGGCGGTCCTACAATGCCAAGAGCCCGCCCCCGTTTCCGCTGCCGGCCAACAAGACCATGACCGTCCTCGCGACCGACAGCTCGCCCGGCGCCGGAGGCCGCAACCTCATCTCGTTCGATGACGCGGCGGGGCGGGAGCACCTCGCCCTCCAGGCGGCGTTCGGCAAGACGACAACCGCCCGCGCCGCCATGGTCGTGCAGACGGTCCACCACGAGCGCTACAGCGTCGCGGGGAGCCAGTCGCGCGAGGTCGCGGCGGACGAGGCGGTCTCGGTCGAGCAGGCGTATTTCGACGCGGTGGGCTCCCAGTCCGGGTCGGTCGGGGGCCAGCACGAGGTGACCGCCGCGGGGGATCTCGGCGTGGCGGTGGGGAGCGAGTCGGTGCTGGTCGGCGGCGCCCTGCTCGAGCAGGTGGGCGATCCGGTGAAGGGCGCGCTCCAGCTGGCAGCGGCGGCCGCGTTGCACGGGGTCGGCTCGAAGGGAACGGCGGGGATGATCGCGGCCTCGGCGCTGGGCATCGCGAAGGCCGCGGCGGAGGGCGCCATGCAGCGCGACGGGGGCGGATGGGAGGGCGCGGCGCAGGCCGGGACGATGGCCGCTGCGGGCGCACTCCTCGGGCTCCTCCCTGGCGGCGACGCGATCGTGGCCAGCGTCGCTGGCGCCAAGGCGCCGCCTCCGTGGGATCGGGACGCGCCGGATCCGGGCGCCGCGCAGGGGGGCGGGGGCGCTGGCGGCGGGAGCAGCGACGCGAGCGCGCCCGCCGGGCCCGGCCCTGGGCACCGCAACGTGGTGGTGAGCGGCAGCGCGCTCGTGGGGATCGGGGGCTCGTCGTCGATCGCGAGCGCGGGCTCGATCGGGTGGAAGACGCTCGGCGCGAGCGCCCACGCGACGGGCGGGAGCCGGACGATCAAGGCGGCCGCCGTGACGCAGACCGCCGCGGGCGCGTCGGTCGAGTCGATCGGCGGCGGCGCGCGGATCGCGGCCTCCGGCGGGATCGGGCGCGGCGCCGCCGCCGTCGCGAGCCTGGAGGTCTCGGGCGCGCTCGTCGCCGAGGGCGCCTCCTATGCGATCGAGGCGCCGAAGATCTCGATCCGCGTCGGCGGCGCGCTGTCGATGTCGGGCGCGCATGTCACCTTCAGCGTGCCTGGCGCCACGCTGGCGGCGTCTCCGGCGGGGCTCCTGCTCAAGGCATCGACGATCGAGATCGCAGGGCTCGTGACGCAGTCGGGGAGCCTGTCGCACCGATGAGGATGGCCGTCGTCGGTCTGGGGCTGGTTTCGCCGGCGGGGATCACGTCCTCGGAGCACGTCTTCTACCTGCGCGCGCGGGTGCCGCCGCCCGAGGCGTCTCCGTTCCTGCTCGCCGGCGGCGAGCGGCTGAGCGTCGGCTTCTGCCCGTGGATCGGCGCCCGCGAGCGGACCGCCGCGCGGATCGCGCGCATCGCGCTCGCCGCGATGCACGAGGCGACTCAGCCTCTCCTCCGCCCCGCGCGCGCGCCGGGGCTCGATCGGATCGCGCTCGTCCTGGTCGCGGCGAGCCCGCGGCCAGGGCTGTCCAGGGACGATGTCCGCGAGGTCGAGGCGACGCTCGCCGCGCGGCTCGGCGTCGTCGATCCGCTGCGGCTCCGCGGCGAGGCCGGGTGCTTCGCTGGCCTGCGCGCCGCCGAGGAGCTCCTCGCCGGAGGTCAGGCGCGCGCGGTCGCGATCGTGGCCGCGGACTCGCTGATCTCGATCGAGCGCTTGCGCCACTGGGTCTCCCACCCGCCGAGCCCGTGGGCCGCGGAGGTCCCGCGGCCCTCGGAGGGCGCGGCGGCCCTGGTCGTCACGACCCCGGACGCCGCGCGCCTCGCCCGGCTGCCGCTCCTCGGGACCGTGCACGGCGCCGCGGTCGTCCAGGGGAGCTCGACGGACGCGGACGACGCGATCGTCGACGGCGCCGCGATGACGCAGGCCCTCCGCGACCTGCCGCGCATCGGCCGGGTGGGCGCCGTCTTTGGCCAGCTCCGGGTGGGCTCGCTCCGCCAGACGGAGTGGCTCCTCGCCCTCGCGCGGAGCGGCGAGCGCTTCGAGCCCGAGCACGAAGCGACCTGTCCCGAGGCGGACGTCGGCGTGGTCGGCGCGGCGGCCGGCGCGTTCAACCTGGCCTACGGGCTGGCGACGCTCCGGCACGGAGCGACCGAGTCGCCCGCCGCGGCCGGCGCGCCGATGCTCGCCTGGGCGATCTCCCCCGATGGAACCCGCGGGGTGGCCATGGCGACGGGAGCCGGCGCATGACACCGGTGCTCAAGGCGGCGCGGGAGCGGCCGCTCGCGCACGCGCTGCCCGGGGTCGAGCTCACGCCTCCGCCCGGAGTCCGCCCGGAGGCAGCGCTCCTGCCCGAGGCGCTCGGCGGCGATGCCCAGCTCGCGGCCGAGGCGGCGGCGATCGCGGAGGCCGGCGCGGGGCTCGCGACGCCCGAGGAGCGCGTCGCGCCGGGCTCGCAGGACGACGATCCGCTCGCGAGGTTCGACGCGGCGGACGAGCCTCCGGTGCGGCTCGCCGATACCGGGGGCGAGCCCCTGCCGATGGCGCGCTTCCACGCGGCGATCGTCGACGCGTGTGCCGGGACGATCGCGATGCTGGCCCGCCATCGCTGGCAGCGGCCCGCGGTTCACCGCCCCTCCATCGAGGCGAGGATCCTGGTGCAGACCGAGGCGATCCTCGCCACGGGCGCAGGCTGCGTCGCCGAGGTGGTGCGCTGGTGGATGCGCGCGCTGGAGGGGTCTGATCCCTGGAAGAGCTGGGCGCCGGCCTTCGTGCTGGGCTCGATCGAGGGCCCGGCGCCGCTCGAGGCGCTGGCGCATGGGATCGAGCGGCTCCCGGGCGACGCGCTGTGGGACGCCCTCGCGATCGCCGAGGCGCTCGCCGTGGCGCCTCACCCGGATCTCGCGCAGCTCGGATCCTCGCTGCTCGCCTCGCGCCACCCGGTCGCCCGCGCTGTCGGCGTCGACGTCTGTTCCCGCCGCGGCGGGGTCTCTCAAGACGACCTGGCGCGCTGGCTGCAGCGCGGCGAGGCCCCTGTCGCCTTGGCGGCGATCCGCGCCATCGATCGATGCGAGGCGCGCGAGGTCGTCCCGCCCTCGGTGGTGCCGCTCCTTCGCGCGCGGCTGCGCGACCCGAGCCCTGCCGTGGCGTGGGGCGCGGCGCGGGCGCTCGCGATCGCGGGCCACCGCGATCCTTACGAAGAGGTCTGCGCTCGCGACGATCTCGTCGCGGTCCTCGGCGCCCGGGCGCTCGAGCTCTTCGTGCTCGCGGGCCGCGCCGAGGATCTCCGGAGGATGGAGGGCATCCTCTCGCGCGCTCCGATCACGCCGGAGGCGCTCTCGGCCATCGGCCGCTTCGGCCACCCGGGGTCGTGGGCGTTCTTGACGCATTTCCTCGCGGACGAGGATCTCGCGGACGCCGCGGCCGGCGCGCTCGTGACGCTCTTCGGCCCCGCGGTCCCCGCGCCGGATCGGAAGCGGGCGCTCGCGTGGAAGAGCGCCATCGCGGCGACGCACCTGGATCCGGCGCTTCGTTATCGCCTCGGCGAGCCGTGGCGGCTGGAGACCGTCGCGGCGGAGCTCTCGAGCGGCCACCTCGATCGGGAGGAGGCGCAGCGGCGGGCGGACGAGATCGCCGCGCGCGCCGGGCTCGGCCGGTCGATCGAACTTTCGCTGTGGACGCCGGATCCGGAGGACCGGATCGCGGCGCTCACGGCCGCCTGCGCGCAGGGGTCACGGGGGTGTCCGGCAGGAGGGTGGAGATGAGCGAGGAGAGCGCGCCGAAGCAGGTGGCAGACGAGATATGGGCCTGGTCGGTCCTCGCGTATCTGGCCTACGCCGCGCCGCGCGCGAGCACGCCAGAGGACCAGGAGCTGGTCGCGCGGTACGACGAGGTACTCGCCAGCTGGCTCCGGGGGTATCCCGGCCGCCTGGAGCGACGACTCTGGTTGTTCGCTGAGGGGCTGGAGCGAGCGGCGGGGAGCGGGGCGCCGTTGCCTGAGGACGTGGAGAGGGTGCTCGATCTCCGGGAGGAGCACATCCCGCAGACGTTCAAGGTGATCCGGCCGGACGCGATCTTCAAGCTCAACTCCGTTTACCACTGGCGGTACTACCCGCACAAACATCCTTCGCTCCCGGTCATGCTGGGACGGCGGCTGTGTAACGAGATCGCCTCGACGACGACCGGGGAGCTCCCGCCCGACCTGAATATTACGCCCGAGATGCGCGACTGGATCATCAGGCGCGTTCAACGCCAGGGGACGTCGAGCGCTGTCCACGGACATCCGGACATCCTCCCGCTCGATCTGGAGGGAATGACACCGGAGGACATCGAGGCTGCGCTCGCGTCCTACTTCGAGGCCCCTGTCGAGGCGCTCGTCTACAAGCTGCGGCCGGAGCGGTACTCCGCCAGCGGGTTCCTGAGCGCGGACGACCGGCTCGGGCAGGTCATCTGGGAGGACGCGAGAAAGCTGCGCGAGCTCGGCATCAACCGGCATGCGCTGGCCGATCGGGTCGACGAGGCGATTCGACAGTGCCGCGAGGCGGACACGCGCGCGAAAGACGAATTTCAGAAGTGGCTCAGGGCCTATCTCGAGGGCAAGAGCTTCGAGGAGGCCGAAGCCGCCAAGCGGACGGACGAATGCAGGGAAGAGTACAGACGGCTCATGCTCGTGCGCAGGCTGGTCGCGCTGGATGACCCCGCGGCCCGGCTCGAGGTCGCGCTGAAAGGGTACCTCGGCTATCAGGAGGATCCGTTCTGCTCGACTGTTCCGGCCGAGGTCAACGAGGATTTCATCCTCCGCAACCTCGACCGCGAGGAGGAACCTGCGATCACCGTGAGTTTGCTCACGCTCCAACTGATCCGCAGGGTGTGCTTCTTCGAGGGCAACGTCCGCTACCGGGTCGATCCCGAGCGGCTCGCTCGCGTCCTCGGGATGATCCGCTGAACGCCGGAGGCAAGCCATGGCGACGACCAGCAGCAACAAGGAGATCGCGACGACAGGCAGCGGCCACGTGATGCCGGGGCCCACGCCGGCGGTGAGCCATGGCCCTGCGCTCACGCCCGCGGGCGCCCCCGTCCCGACACCCTACGTTTACATGGCGCGCTCGGCGACCGCCGAGCGGACGAAGTCCTGCACCACGATCGCCGACAATCCGGTGCTCACGCTCTGCAGCCATATGAAGATCGACGAGCCCGGCAACACGCCGAGCAAGTCGACGGGCGGCGACGTGGTCACGTTCGCCACCTGCGGTCGGGCGACCATGTTCACGGCATCGCACAAACTCTCGGCTGGCGAGGAGCAGGTATGTCGCACGCTGGACCGCGGGTACATGAACACGGCGATGGCCGACGGGAAGGTCGCCCAGTGCGCCGGTACCTTGTTTCATGGCGTCGACGTGAGCGCCTCCGGGGCGAATCCAGCAAATTTCAGCGCCGAGCCCCACTATGTCATCGACCCGGTCTCGGTCGCCTCGGGCGAGGTGTGCGATGAGGACGTGGATGCCGTCCTGGAGGGGCGGATCCGGGTGGTGTGGCGGAGGCTCTACGCTTCCGGCAGGAACCGGGAGAGGACCCCGCTCGGCCGGGGCGGGTGGACGCACAGCTTTCATCAGTGGATCGACCTGGCCGACGACCACCTGCTCCTGCGCGACGCGAGCGGGCGGGACGTCCGCCTGCCTCCCGTGCCCGAGGAGGGCGCGTCGTTCCACCGCGGGAAGCGGCTCACCGTCACGAGAAAGGCAAGGACGATCGAGGTCTTCGAGATCGGTGCTCGGCTGACGCGCGTCTTCCGGTCCGACGGGGGTTCCGGGAGGGCGAGGCTCCAGGCCCTGCGCGATCCCTCTGGCAACCTGGTCGAGCTGGTCTACGAGGGCGATCGGCTCGTGAAGATCGTGGGCACCTCGGGCCGGGAGCTCCGCCTCTCGCACGACGGCGAGGGCAGGGTCGTCCGGCTCGAGGTCTGGGCCGCCGGGGCGCCGCGGCGGACCGTGAGCTACGCCTACTCGGAGCACGGCGACCTCGCGCGCTACACGGACGCGCTGGGGCACGCCACCCGCTACGACTACGACGGCCACCACCGGCTGATCGCCAAGACGCTCCCGACCGGGCTCGGCTTTCATTACGAGTACGACGCGTCGGGCCGGTGCGTCCGCGGCCACGGCGACGGCGGCATCCACGCCGCCGATCTCGCCTATGACACGAGCAAAGGCGAGACGACGGTGACCGGCAACCCCGCGCCTCGGGTGTTCGAGTGGGACGCGCGGGGGGCGGTGACCTTGCAGCGGACCAGCGATGGCGCCGTGGTCCAGAAGACCGAATATGACGACGACCTCCTGATCGTGGCCGAGGAGAACGCCGCGGGTGAGCGCCATCAGTACGAGTACGCCGCGCGCGGCAACCTGATCGCCCACACCGACGCCGGGGGCCGGATCACCCGGCGCGAGTTCCGCGACGACCGCATGGTGAAGCGCGTCCTGCCGGACGGCCGCGCCACCGAATTTGCCTACGACGACCGGGGAGCGCTCATCGAGGTCAAGTATCCCTCGGGGCTCACCCTCTCGCTCGATTACGACAGCCGCGGGCGGATTTCGGCGCTCCGGGATCCCGACGGGCTGCACGTCTCCTTCGAGTACGACGAGCAGGACAACATCGTGGTCGAGTCCGGCGCGACCGGGGATCGGACGCGGTACACGTACGACGCGCTCGGGAGCCTCACGTCGATCACCGACGCGCTCGGGCGGACGGCGCGCTTCACCCACGACGCCGAGGGGCGCGTGACGACCATCCAGCGGCCCGACGGCTCGACGGTGCGCCGGGAGTACGACTCGCTGGGGCGGTTGATCCGCGAGACCGATCCTGCCGGCGCGGTCTTCACCGGCGAGCACGGCGGGACGCACTCCCTGCGGAGGACGGTCGGCCCCGACGGGCAGGTCTGGGAAGCCGACTACGACACGATGGAGCGGGTCCGCGCGATCCGCAATCCCCGGCGCGAGGTCTGGGAGTACCGCTACGATCGCGCCGGGCGCGTCATCGAGCAGAGGACGTTCGACGGGCGCATCCTGCGCTACCGCTGGTCGAGGTCCGATCACCTCGCGCGGATCGAGCACATGGACGGCACGTACCGCGCGTTCGAGACCGACGCGCACGGCGCGCTCCGGATCGAGCGCTCGCCGCACGGCGCGCTGTCGTTCGAGTCCTCCGGCAGGAAGCTCGTGGGCACCGTCGACGAGGCGACGGGAAAGACGGTGGTCGAGTCCGAGTTCGACGCGCTGGGCAGGCTCGTCGCCGAGACCCAGGACGGGCTCACGATCCGTTACGGGTACGACGAGCGGAACCGGCGCGCCGTGCGCGTGCTGCCCACCGGAGAGACGACGCGGTACCGTTACGACGGCGCGGGGGCGCTGATCGCGGTGGAGCACGAAGGCCGGGTCGTCAGCATCGTGCGCGACGTGATCGGCAACGAGGTGCGCCGGCATCTCCACACGAGCGGGGTCGACATCCTGACGTCGACCGACGTGATGGACCGGATCGCGCGGCAGCGGGTGCTCGCGCCCGAGGGGGCGCCCGGGGCGCCGCGGACCACGCTCCTCGATCGCGCCTTCCGCTACGACGTGCGCGGTTATCTCGAGGCGGTCGACGATTCCCTGCGCGGGACGACGCGGTACGAGCATGACGTCTCCGGCCGGCTGGTCGAGGCGAGGCGGGGCGGGCAGCGGGAGATCATCGATTACGACGCCGCCGGCTCGGTGGTGGGGGTGCGCGGCGATCCCGAGCAGGGGATCCCCTGGGCCATGAGGCCGGGCAACGTCCTGATCCGCGCCGGCGACGTGGAGTACGAGCACGACGAGGGCCGGCGGCGGGTGCGGCAGCGCCAGGGAGGGGCGGTGACCGAGCTGCTCTGGGACTGCCGCGATCGGCTCCGCGAGGTCCGGCTCCCGGGCGGGGCGAGGGTGCTTTACACCTACGATGCTTACGGGCGACGGGTGCGCAAGGAGATCCTCCCGCCGCCTCCGGCCTCACCCATGGATCCGCCCGCCGCGCCGCGCGTGGTGCGCTATCTCTGGGACGGGCTCGCGCTGGCCGCCGAGGTCGACTCGCAGCGGGGAACGCGGGTATTCGTGCACATGCCGGGAACGCTCGCGCCCCTGCTGCATCAGGAGCAGGGCGAGGTGTTCGCGTACATCAACGATCACCTGGGCGCGCCGCGGGAGCTCGTCGATGAGCGGGGCGAGATCTCGTGGGCGGGCGTGTGCTCGGCCTGGGGCGCGGTGGTCGACCGCGCCACGCCTTCCGAGCGAGCGCGCCCGCCGGAGACGCCCTTTCGGCTCCTCGGCCATTACCATGATGAAGAGACGGGCTTCTCTCATACCTTGCATCGCTACTTCGATCCCGCGACGGCGCGCTGGCTCAGCCCGGACCCTCTCGGCCTGCCTGGCGGCGCGAACCCCGCCGCCTTCAATGGAAGCCCCGTCGTCCACGTCGACGCGCAGGGGCTCCAGTGCGTGCTCGGCAACCCCGCGTGGGATGATGTTCTCGCAAGGGTCATATTACTCAGAGTTCCCGAGCCGGGTTATTACGATGTCATCGTCCACGGATCGGTCCACTATGTCGCGTCGAGTCCGGTCCCTGTGGAAGGCGTAGGCGACAAGATCGTCTTGTGGCCCCGAAAATTGGCCGAGGTGATCAAGGGGCTGCCCGACTACAAGGGGCAGAAGATCCGGCTCATCTCCTGCAAGACCGGAGCAGCCGACGACGGCATGGCCGCGGACCTCGCGAAGCTGCTGAACACCGAGGTGCAGGCGCCCCGCCGCGACATCGCTCCGGAGGAGGCCAATGACGGGTCGTGGCTCTTCCGGACATTCGATCCCACCGGTCCCCGCGATCCCTGGCCTCCCAAGCCAGCCATGGTGGTGGCTCCTCCGGCCACGGTGACGCCGGGGGCGGCGGAGGGGGGATCGCCGGCGGTGACGCCGGCTGGCGCCATGCCCCAGGCGCCTGCGATGGTCACGCCTGGCTCCGTCGAGGGCCTGCCCGTCACGCCCCCGGGAACCGTCCCCCAGCCACCTGCGATGGTCACGCCTGGCTCCGTCGAGGGCTTGCCCGTCACGCCCCCGGGGACCGTCCCCCAGCCGCCCGCGATGGTCACGCCTGCATCCATCGAGGGCTTGCCCGTCACGCCCCCGGGAACCGTCCCCCAGCCGCCCGCGATGGTCACGTCGCCTCCGGCCGGCTGGCCTGAAGTGCCGCCAATGCGTTGAGGCAGTGCTCAAAATTGAACATGAAGGCGGGAAGGCAGGAAAAAATGATCAATGTTCTTCCTGCCTTCACGCCTTCATGTGAGCTCTCTCCGGGCAAATCGGGACGACAAGCGGGAGAGAGGCTGTCATCGCGTGGAAATCCTCCGACGACCAGGTGCTCGTTGAGCCATGCCCCAGCGCCGGCGCCATGGCGCTCGAAGGCACCGCCCCGCGGCCGCCGCGCCCGAGCGCCTCGCTACTCGCGCCGCGGCGGGGCCGGCCGGCGCCGCGTCGCCGCCTCGGTGGCGAACGGCCGTTCGCCGAGGCGCAGCGCGCTCCGCTGCTCGGGCGCGAGCCGCTTCACCGCCGCCCGGAAGTCCTCCCGGGCCAGCCGGAGGCGGTTCTGGGCCGTGTTCTCGTTGATCTGGAGCTCCCGGGCGATCTCCACGACCGGGATGTCGAGCATGTCGTGCATCACCAGCATGACGCGCCGCTGCGGGACGAGGCTCGCGAGCAGCAGGTCGATCACCTCGGCCCGCTCCGTCGCTTCCACCCGCTGCTCCAGGCGAGGGCGCTGGTCCACGCCAGCGAAGATCGCGCTGCTCTGCAGGCCCACCGGGATCTCGCGGCGCCGGAACGCCCGCTGCCGGTAGTGGGTCAGCTGCCGCCACGTGAACCCGTAGAGCCACCGGTACACCGGGTCCCACGCCCGCCGCGCCCGCAGCTTGCTCACGTAGGGGAGGACCGCGCTGAACGGCACCGGCTCGCCGCCGGGGACCTCATCCTCGTCGCTCAACCCCAGGGCGGCGCGCAGCAGGCGGCTCGCGTCGAAGCTCCCCAGACGGCGGTAGGCAGCCATGAGGATGTCGTGCAGGACGTCCTCGAGATCGTCGGCGTCCACGCCATAGCTGCGGAGTGTCCGGCGAAGGAAGGGAGCCCCCACCTCGTACACCACAGCGAAGCTGCGTTGTTTGGCGCGGAGGGCATCATCGGGTTGAGATTCCACATATAAGTTTTACGAACCCTCTTTCCGAGTCATTTGGGAACCCGCCCCCTCGACGCGAAAACCCCGGGTTTTGCCGCTTATTTTTGTGGATCGCGCGCGACTTCCACCGAGCGACTCCCGCCCGCCCCGGCGCGCCAGCCCCCATGTCGCGTCCGGAAATCGATACTTGGCCATCCGAATTCGTGATCAGCTGGCGAACGTCGCGCAATTTGCGGGTTTTGCCCGGGGAAATGCGGCCGGCGCCCGCCGGCGCCCCCCCGGCGCGCCGGCCTCGGCCGCGCCCTCGCCGCCTTCCAGCGCCTCGGCGGCGAGCGCCCGCCGCCCGGGCTCGACGGCAGATCCCCCCAGCGCCCCACCCCGCAGGCGCCGCTCCGCAGCGCCCGCCCCGCAGCCCCGCAGGCGCCCCGCAGGCGCCCCGCAGGCGCCCCGCAGACGCGCCCGCGCCCCCTCCCCCCCGCCCCGAACCGCCCGCAGCCGCGAAAGCCCCGTATCGGCCCGCGGAGGCCCCCGCATCGGCCCGCCAGCGCCGCCGGGGCCGCCCCCTTGCCGACCGCTCCCCCGGCCCGTAGGGTGACGGCGCCGTGCCCCTCCTCCAAGTCCGCCGCAGCGCCGGCGCCGCCCCCCGCGACCTCACCGCCTTCCTGCCGACGACCCGGGAGGAGATGCGCGCGCGGGGCTGGGACGCGCTCGACATCCTCCTCGTCAACGGCGACGCCTACGTCGACCACCCCGCGTTCGGCGCGGCCATCATCGGCCGCTTCCTCGAAGGCCGCGGCTTCCGTGTCGGAATCATCTCCCAGCCCCGCTACCAGGACCCGAGCGACCTGCTGCGCATGGGCGTCCCCCGGCTCATGGTCGGGGTCACCGCCGGCAACCTCGACTCGATGCTGAACAAGCTCACCGCCCAGAAGAAGGTCCGCAGCGAGGACCAGTACTCGCCGGGCGGGCAGGTGGGCCTCCGCCCCAACCGGGCCTCCATCGTCTACGCCAACCTCTGCCGGCAAGCGTTCCCGGGCGTCCCCATCGTCCTCGGCGGCATCGAGGCGTCCCTCCGCCGCATCGCCCACTACGACTACTGGTCCGACCAGGTCCGCCGCTCGGTCCTGCTCGACGCCAAGGCCGACCTGCTCATCTACGGCATGGGCGAGAAGGCCGTCTGGGAAGTCGCCGACCGCCTCCGCCGCGGCGAGCCCGTCCGGTCGATCCGCGACGTCCGCGGCACCGCCCTCCCCCTGCGCAAGGGCGAATGGGAGCACATCGAAGGCTCACGTTACGTCTCGGACGGAAAAACCGTGATCCTCCCCAGCTACGAGGAGGTGGCGGCGGACCGGCGCGCGTTCGCGGAGATGTCGCGGGCGTTCCAATTCGAGACGAACCCCGGCAATGCTCGCCCGCTGCTCCAGCCGCACGGCGCCGAGGCGGTGTACTTCAACCCGCCCGCCTTCCCGCTGGAGACGGCGCAGATGGACGCGCTCTACGACCTGCCGTTCACGCGGGTGCCGCACTGGTCGTACGACGCGCCGATCCCGGCGTACGAGACGGTGAAGCACTCGGTCGTGACGATGCGGGGCTGCTTCGGCGGCTGCACGTTCTGCTCGATCACCGAGCACGAGGGCCGGGTGATCCAGTCGCGCTCGGCGGAGAGCATCCTGCGCGAGGTGCGGGCGCTCCGGCGCATGGACGGCTTCCGCGGCGTGCTCAGCGACCTCGGCGGGCCGACCGCGAACATGTACCAGATGCGCTGCAAGGACGAGGCGATCGAGAACGCCTGCCGGCGGCTCTCGTGCGTCCACCCCGAGATCTGCGAGAACCTGAACACCGACCACGGCCCGCTGCTCCAGCTGATGAAGGCGGTGCGCGAGGAGGAAGGGGTCAAGAAGGTCTTCATCGCCTCCGGCGTGCGCTACGACCTCGCCGAGCGGTCGCCCGAGTTCATCGAGGAGCTCGCCACGCACCACACGGGCGGCCAGCTCTCGGTCGCCCCCGAGCACAACAAGAAGGACGTGCTCGACAAGATGAAGAAGCCGGGCATCGAGAGCTACGAGCGCTTCGCCGAGCAGTTCCGGTGCGCGAGCGAGGAGGCGGGGAAGAACCAGTTCCTCGTGCCCTACTTCATCTCGGGGCACCCCGGCTCGACGCTCCGCGACATGGTCGACCTCGCCGTGTACCTGAAGAGGAACGGGATGCGGCCGCGCCAGGTGCAGGACTTCATCCCGACGCCGATGTCGATGGCCGCGTGCATGTACCACACCGGGATCGACCCGCTCACGCGCGAGCCGGTGTACACGGCGAAGGACCTGCGCGAGAAGAAGCTCCAGAAGGCGCTCCTGCTCTACTGGGACCCGGCGCACCACGACGAGGCGCGCGAGGCCTTGATCAAGGCGGGCCGCGGTGATCTCATCGGGACGAAGCCGCACTGCCTCGTGCCGCCGGCGGCCGGCAAGGGCGCGCCGCCGCGCTACCTCGCCAAGGTGCGCGGGGAGCGCCGGGGGAAGCCAGCCGATGCGACACACCGCCGAAATCGATAACGATCGCGCCTTCGCCGCAAAGCTCGGCGACCGCAGCCTGTTCCCGCACCTCGCGCCGCTCGTCTACGTGAACCACGCGGGCATCTCGCCGCCGTCGCGGCCGGTGCGCCTCGCGGTGATGGCGCTGCTCGACGACTACGCCGCGCAGGGGGCGGCCGCGTTCCCGGCGTGGTACGCGCAGCGGCTCCGCCTGCGGGAGAAGCTCGGCCGGCTGGTCGGGGCGGAGGCGGACGACATCGCGCTGGTCCAGAGCACGACGCGCGGGCTCACCGACATCGCCCTGTGCTTCCCCTGGCGGCCGGGCGACCGGGTGATCCTCTTCGAGGGGGAGTTCCCGGCGAACGTGACCCCGTGGCAGCGCGCGGCCGAGCTCTTCGGCCTGGAGACGGTGTTCCTGCCGCTCGGCGGCTTCGCGGACGGCAGCGGCTCGGGCCTCGCCCGGCTCGACGACGAGCTCCGGCGCGGCGCGCGGCTCGTCGCGGTGAGCGCGGTGCAGTTCCAGACGGGGCTGCGGATGCCGCTCGCCGCCATCGGCGCGCTCTGCCGCGCGCACGGCGCCGAGCTGTGCGTGGACGCCGTGCAGGCGGTCGGCGCGACGCCGGTGGACGTCGGGGCGGCCGGGGTCGATTACCTCGCGTGCGGCGGCCACAAGTGGATGATGGGGCTGGAGGGCACGGGCTTTCTGTACATCCGCCGCGAGCGCCTGCAGGCGCTGCGGCCGTCGGTGGCGGGCTGGCTGAGCCACGAGGACGGCGTGAGCTTCCTCTTCCAGGGCCCGGGCAAGCTCCGGTACGACCGGCCGATCCGGCAGCGCGCCGACTTCGTGGAGGGGGGCAACCTCAACGCCGCGGGCTACGCGGGGCTCGAGGCGGCGGTGGACCTGATCCTGCAGATCGGCGTCGAGCGGATCCACGAGCACGCGAACCGCTTCCTCGATCCGCTCGAGGAGGCGCTCCGGGAGCGCGGCTGGGAGAGCCTCCGGCCGGCGGATCCGGCGCTGCGCGCGTGCTCGCTCGGGGTGAGGCCGCCGGGCGGCGCCTCGGTGGTGGAGCTCTACCGCGAGCTCACCCGCCTCGGGATCGCCTGCGCGATCCCGGACGGCGTGGTGCGCTTCTCGCCGCACTGGCCGAACGCGCTGGACGAGTGGGAGCAGGTGCTGCTCTCGGCGGACGAGGCGCTCGGGCGGGTGCGGAAGGGGTGAGCTGCGGCGCGCGGGGCGCCGCGCGTCGTCACCAGCGCATGTCGGAGCCGCACGCGGTGCGCGCGTTGACCGCCGTCCCCTGCGGCACCGAGACCAGCGCGTTCCGGATCCTCGTCGGCCTGCACAGCGTGTGGTCAGGCCAGCGGATATCGTCCAGCTCGTTGGGCGAGGCGATGTCGCCGGTGAACGGGTCCAGGAAGTCTCTGACCGTGATGGTCAGCCCGTGCTCGGGCGCGAGGCGCACCTCGAGGTCCGTGTCGTTCAGCATGCGGAACGATGCCGTCTCGATCAGGGCCGGCGACCCCCCGATCCGGATGTAGTCGTAATTGGAGCCGTAGTCCGGCTCCGAGGGCTGATAGATGATGTCCGTCCCGTCCCCGGGCGCGAAGAGGTAACTGTCACCCCCGGTCCCGCCGTGGAGCTTGTCGTTGCCGACGCCGCCGACCAGCTCGTCGTTGCCCGGCCCACCGTACAGCGTGTCGTTGCCGCTCTGCCCGTACAAGCCGTCGTTCCCTTCGTACCCGAAGAGATAGTCGTTGGCGTCGAGCCCGGAGATCAGATCCTGCCCGGTGGACCCGTCCAGGAAATCCGTGAAGCTGGTGCCGACGACCGGGGCGCCGCCCCCGTAGTTCACGAGGTACGCCACCTCGTCCGCGGTCATCTGCGGCGCGCTGGACAGCGTGCCGAACCGGATCCGGTCGATCGTGTACCCGGTGGCGCCGTTGCCCCCGAAGAACGCGAGGACGCGCAGCGTATCGGGGTGTCCGGGGACGGTGATCACGAGGTCTCCGAGGTCCCGCTGGAACACGACGTCGCTTGGCGAGGCCGCGATGTACCTGATGATCAGGGTATCGACGTTGGCATCGTTCGTGTCCATGTTGTAGATGACACCCTGCCCTCCGTCGAAGTAGTAGGTGTCGCTGCCGTTTCCACCGTCCAGCAGGTCGTTGCCGCTGTTCACGATGAGGTGGTCATTGCCCTCGCCGCCGTAGAGGTCGTCGTTGCCGGGCCCGCCTGCCAGGAGGTCGTTCCCCTGATCGCCGAACAGATCGTCATCCCCGCCGTCGCCGTACAGGTCGTCATGACCGCCGAGGCCGTGGATGACGTCGTTCCCGTCCAGCCCTGACAAGATATCATCGGCCGCCGTCCCATTGAGGACGTCGTTGCCGGAGGTCCCATCGATCTCGTTGAGCTCCGAGTCCATCCCGGTCGCCTCGATCGTGACGGGATCGACGCCGCCGTTCGGCAGGATGTCTGCCAGGGGGACGCCCTCCGCCGTGCAGGCCGACGCGGCGCCCAGCGCCCCTACCGAAGCCAAGATCACAAAGAATCGTCTCTCGCTCATCGTGGATACCCTCAAGTTGACTCGGCGCCTTCAGAGCAAGGACCGCGCCAGGCGCCACACGCGCGGCCGCCCCGATCTCGGGGAGAAAACCGCCGGCGGACCGCCGCGCCGTGACATCGGACCCGGCGATGTCACGGCGCGGCGGGCCGATGTCACGTGACATGTCCCGTGACATCCCCAGGCCTCGCCGGCGCGACGCCGGCGCCGGGCCGCGCCTCACCTCGCGCGGCCCGGCGCCGCGCCGCTACCACTGCATGTCGCTGCCGCACACGGTCCGCGCGGCGAGCAGGGTCCCGCTGGGGCTCGCGACGAGCGCGTCCCGGATCCGCTGCTTGGTGCACAGCGTGTGATCCGGCCAGCGGACCTCGTCGACCTCGTTGATCAGGCGGACCGTGCCGGAAGAGTCGTTCACGAGGAAGCCCTGGATCGTGACGACGAGATCGCTCCCGACGCGCAGCTCGATGTCCGTCGGGTTCACCCGGCGGAACGAGGCTCCGTCGATGACCCCCGCCGCCCCCAGGACCTCGATGATGTCGAGATCCGCGGCCGCGCCGTCCGACGGCGGGACGATGATGTCGGCGCCGTCTCCGGGGATGAACGTGTACTTGTCGCCGCCGGAGCCGCCGCGGAGCGTGTCGTTGCCGGTCCCGCCGTTCAGCGTGTCTGCGCCCGCCTCGCCGTACAGCTGGTCGGCGCCCGCCATCCCGTTCAGGGTGTCGTCGCCGTCCTTCCCGAAGATGGAGTCGTCGCCGCCGAAGCCCGAGATCGTGTCCGCGCCGAGGAACCCTTCGAGGCGATTCGCAGACTCGTCGCCGTTGATGGGGCTCCCGTCGCCGTAGAGCGCCAGGTAGGCCACCTCGGCGGCCGTCAGCTGCGTCGCGCCGGGGGCGGTGCCGAACTGGAAGCGGTCGACCGTGAACGTGGAGGCCGCGTTGCCCGTCAGGAACTGCGAGATCCGCAGGGTGTCGGTGCTGCCGCGGACGCTGACCAGGAGGTCGCTGAACCCGTCTTTCCGGAACACCAGGTCGCCCGGCGCGAGGCTGTCGTCGAAGATCACCGTATCGATGCTGCCGGCGCCCGTGTCGATGTTCTGAATGGTGTCCTGGCCCGCGGAGTAATAGTACGTGTCGCTGTCGTCTCCGCCGCTCAGCGTGTCGTTGCCAGGCCCGCCGACGAGGACATCGTTGCCCCGGTAGCCTCGGAGGTTGTCGTCGCCGGTACCGCCTTCGAGGGTGTCGTCGCCGTCGTCGCCCGCCAGGCTGTCGTTGCCGTCGTCACCTTGCAAAGAGTCGTTGCCGCCGAGGCCGCTGATCGCGTCGTTTCCTGCGAACCCGGAGACGACATCCGCCGTCTCGAACCCCACGATGTTGTCGTTCCCGGGTGTTCCGGCGAGGGCCAGGTACTTCAGATCCTCCCTCGTCCACGTCACCGTCGCAGGCTCGCCGATCTGCATGAGGTCCATGCCGTACGTGCCGGCCGTGTTGAAGTGCGATCGGACCGTGATCTGCCGGTACGTGCCGTTGGCCGAGATCGTGACGATCAGGTCCCGGTTGACGTTGCGGACGAGCACCATCTCGGGCGTCACGTCGGCGCCGAGCACGAGCCGGTTGCTGCCCGAGGTGTCGTCGATCAGATCGGTGCCTCCCTCCATCCCGCCGACGAAGAACGTGTCGTTGCCGTCGCCGCCGTTGAAGTGGTCGCTGCCGGCGCCGCCGTCGAGCACGTCGTTGCCCTTCTGACCCGAGAGCATGTCGTTCCCGTTGCCGCCGTTCAGGTGGTCGTCGCCGTCGCCGCCGTCGAGCGAGTCGTCGCCGTCGTCGCCCGACAGGACATCGTTGCCGCCGAGCCCGGAGATCGCGTCGTTCCCCGCGCCTCCCGAGACGGTATCCGCCGTCGCGAACCCGACGAGGTTGTCGTTGCCCGAGGAGCCGGCGAGGGCCAGGTTCCGCAGGTCTGCCCTGGTCCACGTCACCGTGGCGGGCTCGCCGATCTGCACCACGTCCACGCCCAGCGCGCTGGTCTCATCGAACTGCCACCGGACCGTGATCTGCCTCGACACGTTGTTGCCGGCGACCGTGAGGACCATGTCCCGGTTGACGTTGCGGACGCGCACCATCTCGGGCGTCACGTCGGCGCCGAGCACGAGCCGGTTGCTGCCCGAGGTGTCGTCGACGAGATCCGTACCTCCGTCCAGCCCGCCCACGAAGAACGTGTCGTTGCCGTCGCCTCCGGTGAAATGATCGTTGCCCGCGCCGCCGTCGAGCACGTCGTCCCCGGCCTGACCCGTGAGGTTATCGTTCCCGCTGCCGCCGCTGATGCGGTCGTCGCCCGTGCCGCCGTCGACCGTGTCGTCGCCGTCACCGCCCGACAGGTCGTCATTGCCGCCTCGGCCGGAGATGTAATCGTTGCCCGCGGACCCCGGTACGGTGTCCGCCGTGTCGAACGCCACGATCGTGTCGTTGCCCGTCGAGCCGGAGAGGGCCAGGCCCCGCAGCTCTTCCCTGTTCCACATCGCCACGGCGGGCTCGCCGATCTGAACGGCGCTCACGCCCAGCGCGGCGGCCTCGTCGAACTGCCACCGGACCTTGACCTGCCTCGACTTGCCGTCCCCGGCGACGTTGATGATCATGTCGCGGTTCACGTTGCGGACGCTGATCATCTCGGGGGTCACGTCGGTGGCGAAGACGAGCCGGTTGTCGCCCGAGGTGTCGTCGACCAGATCATTGCCTGCCTCCAGCCCGCCCACGAGGAACAGGTCGTCGCCGTCGCCGCCGGTGAAGTGGTCGTCGCCCGCGTCGTCGTCGAGCACGTCGTTCCCGGGGCCGCCCAGCAGGTTGTCGTTCCCGCTGCCGCCGTACAGGTAGTCGCCGTGGTTGCCGCCGTTCAGCGCGTCGTTGCCGTCGCCGCCGAGCAGGAAGTCCTGCCCGTCCTGGCCGTCGACCCAGTCGTCGCCGCCTTGCGCGTCGATGAGGTCCGCCGTCTGGTAACCCACGACCGCCCCGCCCGCATCGCCGTTGTCCAGGACCTTCACGCGGAGGTCGCGCGTCTTCCAGAACGTGCCGTCGGTGAACGCGACCTGCCCCAGCGCCGAGCCGCCGGTGCCGTCGTCGTTGAAGAAGCCGCCGACGGTGACCTTCGTGCGGCTCGCCTGAGGCGCGCTCATCACCTCGATGACGAGGTTGCGATCCGAGCGCGAGAGCTTGACGTCCTCCATCTGGATGCCGTCGACGAACTGCAGCGTGTCGCTGCTGAGCTCGGCGCCCCCGATGTAGATCTGGCCGTAGTTCGCCCCGACGACGTAGGTGTCGTCACCGGGACCGCCGTCGATCCGTTCGGCCCCTTGCGGGCTCACGAAGATGAGGTCGTCGCCCACGCCGGACGACACGTTGTGGGTGTTCCACACGATGTCGTGCGCGTTGCGGTGATGATCGAAGCGGAGGTCCGTCGTCTTCGTGGGGTTCGCGATCGTGCCCTCCCAGGTGTAGGTGAACCAGCGGAAGCTGCCGCACAGATCCCCTGGGATGAGCTGCACGAGGAAGGCGTCGGGCCGGTTGTACGGGTCTTTGTTCCCGCTGTGCAGGAACAGGGAGTACATGTCCTGGAGCGGCCCCAGGTACGACTCGCTGTAATGCGTGTAGAGATCCATCACCGGCGAGCTCTGCCAGAAGCACCCGCCGTCGAGGCCCCACGTATCTGCAAACTCGACGGTGGCATCCATCGTCGACTCGAGGACCCCCGACATCAGGGGGCGCGGATCCCAGCCGAAGCGCATGAGCGACGGCCCCGCGTGGCGCACGAGGTCCACGAAGTCGGGGAGCGTGCTGTGGTACTGGACCATCTCGTGCTCGCTGCCCAGCTCGAGCTGCAAGCGCGCGTTCAGCGCCGAGAAATCGAGGCTCCCGGGCCCGGTGGGCTCAGGGACCAGATCGAGGTACGACAAAAGGCGGGTCTGCACCGCGAGGGCGCCATAGACGCGCTCATGAATCAGGCGATACGCCGCGTCGAACCCCCACGTGTTGAGGGGGTTGAACGTCACGCGCTTGCCGCTCGCGTCGGTCGACAGCTGGTTCCAGTTGCGGCTCTCGACACCGCTGAACACCTCGACCACGGTGAGGCGCGCCAGATGACGCTTGTACTCGAGCACCATGGGATGGTCGCTGAGGTCCAAGACCTCCTTCAGCCACCGCGGGTGGCCGCTCACGCCGAGGCGCTGCGCCTCGGAGCTGAACAGCGTGGTCAGGTCCGTGCGCGTCTGGTCCTCCGTCGCCCCCGGCACGACCGGCGCCACCCCCCAGTCGGGTTGCGCCGAGTACACGCCGGCTTTGCCGATCGAGGAGCCGCTGCTGGCCTGGAGCGCGCCGCCGCCCTGCGCGTCGAACTTGGGCTTCTTCACCCGCTGGAAGGTCACCCAGATGGGCGTGTTGGTCGCGATCGACTGGTGGTAGAGCGACCCGCCCGGCGCCCCCTCCGCCCAGCGCGCCAGGATCTCGTCGACCTTGGCGTGCTGGCCGTCTCGCGTCGGGTCGGCGGCGAACTCGCTGACCAGCGACAGCAGCTCCGGGTCCAGCGTCATCGCCTCGCGCAGCGGGCGCGCGAACCCGCTGCCGCCCATGTGCGGGAGGGCCGCGGCCTGGGGAGATACCGTGACGGGCGTCGTGAACTGCGCGTAGAAGTTGCTCTCGGCCGGGATCAGGTTGGCCACGATCCCGGTCGTCCCGTCGTCGCGGGTGTACTTCGCCGTGCCGGCGAACGAGTTCCCATTGGTGCCGCCGATGTTCCCGGAGACCGAGAGCGCGATCGAGGTGATCCCCATCTCCGGGAGCGACGCGAGCTCGCCGAAGTCGGCCCGGCCGTTCGAGTTCAGGTCCTGCCAGATGCGCAGCGCGCCGAAGCCCGTGTCCGCGGCGTCGATGACGCCGTCGCGCACGGTGTCCAGATCCGAGAGGGCGTCGAGGCCGTCGGACGCCAGCGTCCCGCCGAGCTTCACCGTGTTGACGCCGAACAGCTCGTTGCCGTTCGTGATCTTGCCGTCGCCGTTGCGGTCCCTCACGATCCAGCCGTCGTCGGGCGCCACCCAGCCCGAGGCCGTGGCCACGCCGTCTCCGTCGTGATCGAAGAGGACCGAGTCGAGCCCGTCGAGGCCGAGCGTCTCGACGCCGTCGTCGTCGAGATCGATCGCGAGCGGGTCGCCGCCGATGTCCATGAAGGCGAGGAAGAACGCCATGTCCGGCAGCTCGGCGTCGATGTCGCCCATGTGCGGCGCGCGGCCCTGCGACAGATCCAGGAGGTAGTCCTGCCGCCAGCGCATGAAATCGGCGAGCTGCCCCACCATGCCGTTGCCGAGCAGGTCGCGCCGGCCGAACCCGACGTACTCCTCGCTCAGGATCTCGAACCCGAGGAACGAGATGTCGACGCCGAACCCCCAGTTCGGGTCGGCCGACTGCATATTCTCCACCGTGAGCTTGATCGTCGCCTCGGTCTCGAGGTGACCATTGACATTGTGCACGCCGGTCTTGTCCGGCTTGTAGCTGGTGAAGATCGGGCGGCTTATCCCGAACTGGACCGCCGCCTTCTCGGGGACGTACTCCCACCTGTCGTTCATCTTCCCTTCGCTGGTGAGCGAGAAGCCGGCCCCGATCTTGACGTCCAGCTCGATCTCGCGGTCCGTGCCGAAGGTGACGGTCCCGTTGCCCTCGCCCGGCATGTTGAAGCTGCCGCCGTTCTCGAACGTGGACGGGCTGGCCCCGTAGTTGGCCCCGTAGATGCCCATGTCGGGCGCGGTCACCTCGAAGTTGATGCTATCGCCGGACGCGTTCCAGCTGAACTCGAAGCCTTTGGGCCCTTCCCACGAGCCCTCGTTGATGCCGGTCGCCGACACGATATCTTCCCAGCTCCCAGCGTGAGCTTCGGGGACGTGCGCGACGCTGAGCGCACCTATGGATGTGAGGATCGCGAGCAGAAGGGTTTTGCTGTGGATTCGTCTCATGGAAGTCACTCCGTACCGAGCGCCCGTGTCTTCACAAGATCCTCACAAGAACCGTGCCAGGTCCGGCACGCGCGCCCCCTCCGGCGGCCGCCGCGAGGAGCCGCGGCGATGGGGCCGCGTGGTCATGCCGAGGTCACGGTGTCACGGCGCGGCGGCGCGATGTCACGTGACATGTCACGTGACATCCGCGGGTGGCTCGCCGGCCGGGAGCGCGGGGTGGGTCGGAGCTGGTGCTGCTCTCGGCGGACGAGGCGCCGGGGCGGGTGGTCGCGGCGCGGGCTGCGCGACGTCACGCGCGCCCGGCGCCGCATCCGGCTACCACTGCATGTCGCTCCCGCACACGGTCCGCGCGGCGAGCAGGGTCCCGATGGGGCTGGCGACGAGCGCGTCCCGGATCCGCTGCTTGGTGCACAGCGTGTGATCCGGCCAGCGGACCTCGTCGACCTCGTTGTTCTGGCGGAGCGTGCCGGGCGCGTCGCCCATGAGGAAGCCCTGGATCGTGACGACCAGCTCGCTCCCGACGCGCAGCTCGATGTCGGCCGAGCCCACTCGCCGGAACGTGGCGCCGTCGATGACCGCCTCCGCCCCCAAGACCTCGACGATGTCGAGATCCGCGAGCGCGCCGTCCGACGGCTGCACGATGACGTCGGTGCCGTCTCCGGGGCTGAACGAGTACTTGTCGCCTCCGGAGCCGCCGCGGAGCGCGTCGTTGCCGGTCCCGCCGTTCAGCGTGTCTGCGCCTGCCTCGCCGTACAGCGTGTCTGCGCCCTCCATCCCGTTCAGGGTGTCGTCCCCGTCCTTCGCGAAGATGGTGTCGTTGCCGCCGAAGCCGGAGATCGTGTCCGCCCCGAGGAACCCTTCGAGGCTGTTCGCAGACTCGTCGCCGTTGATGGGGCTCCCGTCCCCGTAGAGCGCCAGGTAAGCCACCTCGGCGGCCGTCAGCTGCGTCGCGCCGGGGGCGGTGCCGAACTGGAACCGGTCGACCGTGAACGTGGAGGCCGCGTTGCCCGTCAGGAACTGCGAGATGCGCAGGGCGTCGGTGCTGCCGCGGACGGTGATCAGGAGATCGCTGAACCCGTCTTTCCGGAACACCAGGTCGCCGGGCGCGAGAGCGTCATCGAAGACCACGGTGTCGATGCTGGCGACGTTCACGTCCGTGTTCTGGATGATGTCCTGCCCTTCGGAGTAATAGTACGTATCGCTGCCCTCTCCACCGCTCAGCGTGTCGTTGCCGGGCCCGCCGGCGAGGACATCGTTGCCCCTGTAGCCGTTGAGACTGTCGTTCCCGTTCCCGCCTTCGAGGGTGTCGTCGCCGTCGTCGCCCATCAAGCTGTCGTTGCCGTCGTCACCTTGCAAAGAGTCGTTGCCGCCGAGGCCGCTGATGACGTCGTTCCCTGCGAATCCCGAGATGGCGTCCGCCGTGTCGAACCCCGTGAGGGTGTCGTTCTCCGGCGTACCGGCGAGCGCCATGTACCGCAGGTCCTCCCGGGTCCACGTCGCCGTGGCGGGCTCACCGATCTGCACGGTGTCCACGCCCAGCGTGCTGGTCTCGTTGAACTGCGACCGGACCTTGACCTGGCGGTAGCCGCCGTTGGCCGTGATCGTGAGGATCATGTCCCGGTTGACGTTGCGCACGCTCACCATCTCGGGCGCCACGTCGGCGCCGAGCACGAGCCGGTTGGTGCCCGACCAGTCGTCGACCAGATCGGAGCCCCCTTCCAGCCCGCCAACGAAGAACGTGTCGTTGCCTTCGCCGCCGGTGAAGTGATCGTTGCCCGCGCCGCCGTCGAGCACGTCGTTCCCTGCGTGGCCCGAGAGGCTGTCGTCCCCGCTGCCGCCGATCAGCTGGTCGTCATGGTTGCCGCCGCTGAGGGAGTCATTCCCGTTGCCGCCGTCCAGGTGATCGTTCTGATCGCCGCCGTCGAGCGTGTCGTTCCCGTCATCGCCCGACAGGACGTCCTCGCCGCCGAGCCCGTAAATCCAGTCGTTGCCGGCGCCTCCCGAGACGGTATCCGCCGAGGCGAACCCCGTGATGGCGTCGCCGTCCGGCGAGCCGATGAGGGCCCTGCTCCTCAGGTCTGCCCTGGTCCACGTCACCGTGGCGGGCTCGCCGAACTGCACGACGTCCACGCCTGCCGTGTTGCTCTCACCGAAGTGCCACCGGACCTTCACCTCCCGGGACTGACCGTTGCTCGCGATCGTGAGGATCATGTCCGTATTGACGTTGCGGACACGCACCATCTCGGGCGTCACGCCGGCGCCGAGGACGAGCCGGTTGCTGCCGGACGTGTCGTCGACCAGGTCGTTACCTCCCTCCAGCCCACCCACGAAGAACGTGTCGTCGCCGCTCCCGCCGGTGAAGTGATCGTTGCCCGGGCCGCCGTCGAGCACGTCGTTCCCCGATTGGCCCGAGAGGGTGTCGTCCCCGTTGCCGCCGTCCAGGCGATCGTTCTGGTCCCCGCCGTCGATCGAGTCGTTCCCGTTGCCGCCCGACAGATCGTCGTCCCCGCCGCGACCGGTGATCCAGTCGTTCCCGTCGCCGCCCGACACCGTGTCCGCGGACTCGAAGCCCGTGATGACGTCGTTGCCCGTCGAGCCCGTGGTGGCCATCGTCCGCAGCTCCGCCCGGTTCCATGCCGCCACGGCGGGCTCGCCGATCTGGACCACGTCCACGCCTTGCGTGCCGCTCTCGTCGAACTGCCATCGGACGGTGACCTGCCGGGATTTGCCGTCGCCCGTGACCTTGATGATCATGTTGCGGTTGTCGTTGCGGACGCTGATCATCTCGGGCGTCACGTCGGTCGCGAGCAGCAGCCGGTTATGGCCGGTGTTGTCGTCGACGATGTCGTTGCCGGCCTCCAGCCCGCCCACGAGGAACAGGTCGTCGCCGTCGCCGCCGGTGAAGTGATCGTTGCCCGCGTCGTCGTCGAGCACGTCATCCCCGCTCTGACCGGACAGGTTGTCGTCCCCGCTGCCGCCGTACAGGTAGTCGCCGTGATTCCCGCCGTCGATCGAGTCGTTGCCGTCCCCCCCGAGCAGGAAGTCCTGCCCGTCCTGGCCGTAGAGCACGTCGTTGCCGCCCTGCGCGTCGATGAGATCGGCCGTCTGATAGCCGAGGATCGACCCGCCCGCGTCGCCGTTGTCCAGCACCTTCACGCGGAGGTCGCGGGCGGTCCAGAACGTGCCGTCGCTGAACGCGACCTCCGCCAGCGCCGTGCCGTCGGTGGCATCGCCGTAGAAGAATCCGACGACGCTGACGCGGGTGCGGGTCTCCGCCGGCGCGCTCGTCACCTCGAGGACGAGGTTGCGATCCGCCCGCGTGACCTTGAGGTCCTCCTTCCGGATGCCGTCGATGAACTGCAGCGTGTCGGTGCTGAGCTCGGCGCCCACGATGGTGACCTCGCCGTAGTTCGCCCCGACGACGTAGGTGTCGTCACCGGGGCCGCCGTCGATGCGTTCAGCCCCCTCCGGAGATACGAAGATGAGGTCGTCGCCCACTCCGGAGGACACACTATAGGTGTTCCATACAAGGTCATGGGCGTTGCGGTGGTGATCGTAGCGGAGGGGAGTCGTCCTGGTGGGGTTCGCGAGATCGCCCTCCCAGGTGTAATCGAACCAGCGGAACGATCCGCACAGGTCCCCGGGGAACAACTGGACCAGGAACGAGTCGGGCCTGTTGTAAGGGTCCTTGTTCCAGCTGTGGAAGAACAGGGAGTGTAGGTCCTGCAGCGCGCCGATGTAGTCCTCATTGCGGATCGCGGTGTAATCCGGCGCGGACCACGGCTGCCAGAAGCATCCGCCGACGGGGGGCGGCAGCGAATCGGCGTAGTCCAGCGTCGCTTGGTGGGTCAAGCTTATCCCATGCTCGATCAGCGGGCGCGGATCCCAGCCGAAGCGCATGAGCGACGGCCCCGCGTGGCGCACGAGGTCCACGAGGTCCGCGAGGGCGTCATTCTCGCGGGCCATGGCGCCCGCGTCGCTGTCCAGGTGCGACAAGAGGCTCGCGTTCAGCGCTGAAAAGTTGAGGGACCCAGGCTGGGTGGGCGAAGGCACCAGGTCGAGGTACGGCTTCAGGCGCGTCTGGGCGGCGAGCGCGCCGTAGACGCGCTCGTAGATCAAGCGATATGCCGCGTCGAACCCCCACGTGTTCATGACGTCGAACGCGACGCGCTTGCCGTAGGCATCCGTCGACAGCTGGTCCCAGTCGCGGCTCTCGACGCCGCTGAACACCTCGACCACGGTGAGGCGCGCCAGGTGCTTCCTGTAGCTGTCCACCATCGGGTGATCGCTGAGCTCCAGCACCTCCTTCAGCCATCGCGGGTGTCCGCTGACCCCGAGCCGCTCCGCCTCCGAGGTGAACAGCGTGGCCAGATCGGTGCGCTCCTGGGTCTCGGTCCTGCCCTGCGCGGACGCCCACCCCCAGTCGGTTTGCGCCGAGTACACGCTGCTCCGACCCATCGAAGCGTTGCCGCCGCTGCCGCCGCTGTAGGCCACCGCGCCGTTGCCCTGCGCATCGAACTTCGGCTTCTCCACGCGCTGGAAGCTCGCCCAGACCGGGATGTTGTCCGCGATCGACTGGTGGTAGAGCGACCCGCCCGGAGCGCCTTTCGCCCAGCGCGCCAGGATCTCGTGGACCTTCTGCCGCTGGCCGTCTCGCGTCGGCTCGGCGGCGAACTCGCTGACCAGCGACAGCAGCTGCGGGTCCAGCGTCATCGCCTCGCGCAGCGGGCGCGCGAACCCGCTGCCGCCCATGTACGGGAGGGCCGCGGCCTCGGGGGATATGGCGACAGGGGTCGTGAACTCCGCGTAGAAGTTGCTCTCGGCCGGGATCAGGTTGGCCACGATCCCGGTCGTTCCATCGTCGCGGGTGTACTTCGCTGTTCCAGCGAACACGTTCCCGTTGGCGTTGTGGATGTTCCCGGAGACCGAGAGCGCGATCGAGGTGATCCCCATCTCCGCGAGCGACGCCAGCTCGCCGAACTCGGCATGTCCGTTCGAGTTCAGGTCCTGCCAGATCCGCAGCGCGCCGAAGCCCGCGTCCGCGGCGTCGATGACCCCGTCGCTCACCGTGTCCAGATCGGAGAGGGCGTCGAGGCCGTCGGCCGCCAGCGTCCCGTCGAGCTTCACCGTGTTGACGCCGAAGAGCTCGTTGCCGTTGTTGATCTGGCCGTCGAGGTTGCGATCCCGCACGATCCAGCCGTCGTCGGGGCCCACCCAGCCCGTGGCCGTGGCCACGCCGTCGCCGTCGTGATCGAAGAGGACCGAGTCCGACCCGTCGAGGCCGAGGGTCTCGACGCCGTCGTCGTCGAGGTCGATCGCGAGCGGGTCGCCGCCGACGCTCATGGCGGCGAGGAAGAACGCCATGTCCGGCAGCTCGGCGTCGATGTCGCCCATGTGCGGCGCCCGGCCCTGCGACAGATCCAGGAGGTAGTCCTGCCGCCAGCGCATGTAGTCGGCCAGCTGCCCCACCATGCCGTTGAAGAGCAGGTCGCGCCGCCCAAACCCGACGTACTCCTCGCTCAGGATCTCGAACCCGAGGAACGAGACGTCGACGCCGAACCCCCAGTTCGGGTCGGCCGACTGCAGGTTTTCGATCGTGAGCTTGATCGTCGCCTCGACCTCGAGGTGACCATTGACCTCGTGCACGCCGGTCTTGTCCGGCTTGTAGCTCGTGAAGAGCGGGCGGCTTATCCCGAGCTCGACCGCCGCCTTCTCGGGGACGTACTGCCACCTGTCGTTCATCTTCCCTTCGGTCGTGAGCGAGACGCCGGGCCCGACAGGGACCTCCAGCTCGATCTCGCGGTTCGTACCGAAGGTGACGGCCCCGTTGCCCTCGCCCGGCAGGGTCCAGCTGCCGCCGTTCTCGAACGCGGACGGGCTGGCCCCGTAGTCGGCCCCGTAGATGCCCATGTTGGGCGCGGTGACCTCGAAGTTGATGTTGTCGCTGGACGCGTTCCAGCTGAACTCGAAGCCGCCAGGCCCTTCCCACGAGCCCTCGTTGATGCCGGTCGCCGACACGATATCTTCCCAGCTCCCAGCGTGAGCGTCGGGAACGTGGGCTACGCTGAGCGCACCTATCGATGTGAGGATCGCGAGCAGAAGGGTTTTGCTGTGGATTCGTCTCATTGAAGTCACTCCGTACCGAGCGCCCGAGCCCTCCACAAGAACCGTGCCAGGTCCGGCGCGCGCGGCCTCTCCAAGGATCGCCGCGAGGAGCCGCGGAGATTCGGCCGCGCCGTGACGTCCCGACGTCCGATGTCACGGCGCGGCCCCGCCGATGTCCCGTGACATGTCACGTGACATCGGCGGGCCGGCGTGACGCCTCCGGCGCGGCGCCGTCGTCGCGACGGGCTCCATCGCGCGCTCGGAGCTCCCGTCTCGCGCGTCGCTCGTCAGGACGCGCGGGGCAGCTCACCTGGCCGTGTCGGCGCGGGGCGCCCGATCCGGCCCGCTCACCGCGCCCGCTCGTAGTCGAGCGCCGCCTTCTCCACGACGTCCCAGTCCCGCGCCGCCCGCTCGGCCTCGGCCACGAGGTCCGCCGTGAACAGCGTGAGCCCCCAGATGCCGTTGTCCCGCCGCCGGAACGGGTACCGCGTGCCGCGCGCCGTCTCGACCGTGGCCCGCTCGCCCGTCACCTCCACCTTCGCGATGCCGGACAGGTCGCGCCGGAGCCGCGCGACGAACCCCTGCTTCGCGGCGATGTCGACCCACACGTCCGCCCCGTCCTCGGCCATCGCGTGCGCGCGGTATTGCTCGAGCAGGCGCGCGCGCTCCGGCTCCGGATAGCTCGCCTCGATCCGCTCGAACGCCTTCCGCCGGTAGTCCCGGATGGTGTAGGCCGCGTGCTGCGCCCGGTCCTCGAGGTACGGGAAGCACGCGCGCGGGTCGCTCGCGCCGATGTTGTACGCGATGCGGAGATAGGCGCCCTCGGGCGTCGTGTCCGGCGGAAACTGGTTGAGCTTGCGGAAGAGGAGGAGGACCGCCAAGAGAGCGACGGCGGCGGCGCCCCAGGCGATGGCGCGGCGACGGGTCATGTTCGAGCCTCCATGACGGCGAGGGGCCCGGGCGTGCGCGCCGGCGGCGCCGTCCTGCCCGACACGGCACCTGTGCCTCTGCGGTTCATCCCTCGCTCGGTCGAGCCGCCCGGCGCGCTAGTCGATGTGCCCGCCGAACTGCAGGTAGAGCGACGTCACTCTCCGCCGGTCGAACGCAGGCCCGAGCGGCTCGTCCAGCGCGAGGAGCAGGCCGGCCCGCATGAAGAAGGTCTTCTGGCTGTCGTACACGAAATACGGCAGCAGCGAGACCTGCCCCTGGTCGTCGTAGACCGACGACGGGACCCACACGGTCTGGAGCGCCACGCCGCCGCCGAAGCCGGCGCGGCTCTGGAACTCCGGCTCGACCTTCGCCTGGAACACGACGTCGAGATCGTCCGAATCGTCGATGAAGCCGCGCCGACCGCGATCCTGCAGCGGGACGAAGAACGTGAGGTCGCCGCCCGCCCGGAGCACGAAGGAGCGCCCGAAGCGGTACTCGATGCCGCCGAGCCCGCCGATCGGGAGCGCGTCGGCCGCCCAGAGGTGCAGATCGTAATAGCCCATCGCCGCCGACGCATAGGCGGTGGCCCAGCGCCAGTCGTAGTCGTCGACCACGCCGAGCGGCAGGCCGGCGCGGCCGCCCGCGTACCACGTGAGCTTGCCGTCGATGTCCGCGTAGTAGAGCGTGAACGTCGGGTTGCCGAGCCCCGCGCGCGACTGACCGTCGCGCGGATCCTCCAGATCCCCCGGGCCGTTCAGGGAGAGGGCCAGCGGGAACTTCAGGTTGATGAACAGGTCGGGCGTCGGCTCGAACTGGAGGAACGGGACCACGGCGGTCGACGCGCCGAGATCACGGGCGCTCCAGAGGTAGAGGTCCACGCCCGCATCCGAGCGGTGCACCACCGGATCCCAGGCGTGCGCCGGCGAGGAGGCGGCGAGAAGCGGAGCAGCGGCGGAGACCGCCAGGGCGAATGCGCGAAGCCATCGGGGCGTGCTCATCTCGCGATCTGCCTACCGAGATCCTGACCGCGACGTCAACCGCGTCGCGCCCCCCTTCCTGAGAAGCCGGAGCGCCCCTACGATGCGCCCCATGTCCCGCACGAGACCAGAGGCCCCGTTCCTCGACGCGATCCGGCGCTCGATCCTCGTGTTCGACGGCGCGATGGGCTCGCTGCTCTACGAGCGCGGGGTGTTCGTCACGCAGAACTTCGAGCAGCTCAACGTCACGCGCCCCGACCTCGTGAAGCGGGTCCACGCCGACTACGTCGCCGCGGGCGCGAACGTCATCGAGACGAACACCTTCGGCGCGAACAGGTTCCGCCTCGAGCGGTACGGGCTCGTCAACGAGGTGCGCAACTTCAACCTCGCGGGCGCGCGCATCGCGCGCGAGATCGCGGGCGGCGACGCGTACGTGGCCGGCTCGATCGGCCCGACCGGGCTCGTGCCCGGCGTGGCCAAGCGCGACGACCTCGCCGCGGCGGCCGCCACCTTCGCCGAGCAGGCGGGCGCGCTCGCCGAGGGGGGCGCGGACCTCCTGGTCCTCGAGACGTTCCGCCACCTCGACGAGATCAAGCTCGCCATCGAGGCGGCGCGGCAGGCCGCGCCGGGGCTCCCGGTGCTCGCGTCGATGACGTTCGACACGAGCGGCGTCGTGGCCGACGGCAGCGAGCCGGAGCGCGTCGCCCGGACGCTGCGGGACTGGGGCGTCGACCTGCTCGGCGTCAACTGCGGCGACGGCCCGCAGCTGTCGCTCGCCATGGCGGAGCGGATGGCGACCGCGGGGCTCCCGCTCTGCGTGCAGCCGAACGCGGGCCTGCCCCGCACGGTCGACGGCCGCCTGCTCTACATGGCGACGCCCGAGTACTTCGACGTCTTCGCCCGCCGCATGATCCAGGCGGGCGCGGCGATGATCGGCGGCTGCTGCGGCACCACGCCGGAGCACGTCAAGTGGATGGCCAAGTCGGCCCGCATGCTCCGCGGCAGCGCCGTGCCCGAGGTCACCTCGCGCCCGCACGTCACGATGGACGCGCCCACGGGGAGCGAGCCCACGCCGCTCGGCGAGCGGAGCCCCCTCGCGGCGAAGATCGCGGCGGGCAAGTTCGTGGTCTCGGTCGAGGTGAACCCGGCGCCGGGCCTCAGCCCCGAGAGCGCGCTCAGCGCGGCGAAGATGCTCATCGACAACGGCGTCGACGTCGTGAACGTCGCCGACGGCCCGCGCGCCACCGCGCGGATGACGAACCTCGCCTTCTGCTCGCTCCTGGTCCAGCGCTACGGCATCGAGCCGATCCTGCACGTCTGCGGCCGCGACCGGAACCTCATCGGCCAGATGGCGCACCTGCTCGGCGCCCACGCGATCGGCATCAAGAACCTCGTCATCATCACGGGCGATCCGCCGAAGGTCGGCGACTACCCGGAGGCGACGGCGGTCTACGACCTCGACTCGATCGGGCTGCTCCACATGGCGAGCACGATGAACCGCGGCCTCGACCCGGCCGGCAAGCCGATCCCGGGCGGCAAGACGTCGTTCCTGCTCGCCACCGGGCTCGAGCCCGGCGCCCCGGACCTCGACAAGGAGCTCGCGCGCCTGGAGCGCAAGCGCGCCGCGGGGGCCGACATCATCATGACGCAGCCGGTCTTCCACCAGGATCTCCTCGAGAAGGTGCTGCGGCGCATCGAGCACCTGGGGATGCCGGTGCTCGTCGGCGTGCTCCCGCTCGTGAGCTACAAGAACGCCGAGTTCCTCCACAACGAGGTCCCTGGCATGCAGATCCCGGAGGAGATCCGCGAGCGCATGCGCAAGGTGCCGGCCGGCCCCGAGGCCCGCAAGGAGGGGGTGAAGATCGCCCGCGAGATGCTCTTCTCGGTGCGCGACCGGGTGCAGGGCGCCTACCTGATGCCGCCGCTCGGCAAGTACGAGCTCGCGCTCGAGGTGCTCGACGGCCTCAAGACGAGCTGAGCCGCCCGGCCGCCCGCTCCGGCGCATGCGTTCTTGCTTGCAGCGCCGGGCGCGGCGCGGGGAAACTCGGCCGAGATGCCCCTAGAGTACCGGCTTCATTCGCGCTGCGCCTGCGGTTCCGTGCTCTCGTCGTCCGAGTTCGCGGTCGCCTCCCGTCCCTTCGCGCTCGCCGGGACGAAGCGCGTCTACGAGCGCTCGCGCCCGTTCACGGTCCGGCACATCGCCCTCGATCTCGCGCTCGACGTCGCGGAGCGCTCGATCCGCGGCGCCGCGCGGCTCGACGTGGTCCGCGTCGATCCTGCGGCGCGCGAGATCGCGCTCGACGCGGTCGGCTTCGATCTGGAGTCGGTCGAGATCAGCGCCGGCGCGGGGCGCGCGGCGAAGCCCCGGCGCGGCGCGGGCAAGGCGGCGAGCGGCGCGTTCCAGCCGGCCGAGCACACGTACGACGGCGAGACGCTCCGCGTGGCCGTGCCGCTCGACGAGGCCGAGGCGTCGATCCTGGTCCGGTACCGGGCCACGCCGCGGCGGGGGATCTACTTCCTCCAGCCGGACGAGCACGTCCCCGACCGCCCGCGCCAGGTCTGGACGCAGTGCCAGGACGAGGACGCGCGCCACGTCTTCCCCTGTATCGACAAGCCCCACGTCAAGCAGACGACCGAGCTCCGGGCGGAGGTGCCGCCGGGCTGGTACTGCCTGTCGAACGGCGAGCTCGAGGGCGATGCGAAATCGCAGAAGGCGGGCGTCTTCCACTACCGGCTGGACGAGCCTCACCCGAGCTACCTGTTCACGCTGGTCGCGGGCGAGTTCGCCCGCATCGACGACGCGGCGCTCGACGTCCCGCTCGCGTACTTCGTGCCGAAGGGGCGCGAGGAGGACGGCCGCCGCACGTTCGCGCGCACGCCGGACATGATCCGCCACTTCAGCGAGAAGCTCGGCGTCAAGTATCCCTTCCGCCGCTACGCGCAGGTGGTGGTGAGCGACTTCATCTTCGGCGGGATGGAGAACACGACCGCCACCACGATGTACGAGCACATCCTGCTCGACGAGCGGGCGGCGCTCGACATCTCGTCGGACGATCTCATCGCCCACGAGCTCGCGCACCAGTGGTTCGGCGATCTCGTGACGTGCCGCGACTGGTCGCACGGCTGGCTCAACGAGGGGTTCGCGACCTTCATGGAGCACGTCTATCGGGAGCACCACCTCGGCCCCGACGAGTACGATCACAGCCTGAAGGCCGATCTCGACGCGTACCTGGGCGAGGCGCGGGGGCGCTACCGGCGGCCGATCGTCTGTCAGGACTACGACGCGCCGCTCGACATCTTCGATCGGCACCTCTACGAGAAGGGCGGGCTCGTGCTGCACCTGCTCCGCCGCGAGCTCGGGGACGCGCTGTTCTGGCGCGGGGTGAGCGCCTACCTGACGCGCCACGCGCGCGGGGTCGTCGAGACGCGGGATCTCGCCCGCGCGCTCGAGGAGGTGAGCGGCAAGTCGCTGGAGCGCTTCTTCGAGCAGTGGGTGTTCCGCGCCGGGCACCCCGAGCTCGACGTGAAGATCGAGCTCGAGGGCGACGAGTGCACCGTGACCGTGAAGCAGACGCAGGCGGCCGGGCAGCACCCCAGCCGGGAGCACGCGCTCCAGCCGGACGCCGCGACCCCGCCGGTGTTCGCGTTCGACCTGGTGCTCGATTTCGGCTTCGCGGACGGCAAGGGATCGAGCGTGCGCCGCGAGGTGCGGCGCGTGGACCAGCAGGCGCACACCTTCGTCATCCCGCTCCCGCGGCGCCCTCGCTTCGTGGTGGTGGATCCGGACCTCCGGATCCTGGGCGAGGTCAAGGTCGACGCGCCGGCCGATCTGCTGCGGGCGCAGCTCGCCCACGCGCCGACGGCGCGCGGCCGCCTGCTCGCCGCGAAGCCGCTCTCGCGGCGCGACGACCCGCCGACGACGCGGGCGCTCGGGCAGTCGCTCGCCGACGCGAACGAGTTCTGGGGGGTGCGCGCCGCCGCCGCGGGCGCGCTCGGCGCGCTCCAGTCGAGCGCGGCGTTCGCGCTGCTCGAGGCGAGCGCGGGCGTGGAGCACCCGAAGGTGCGGCGGGCGGTCGCGAGCGCGCTCGGCAACTTCCGGTCGGCCAAGGCGGCGGAGCTCCTCGGCAAGCTCGCCCTGCGCGACGCGAGCTACCTGGTCCAGGCCGAGGCGGCGCGGGCGCTCGGGGCCACGCGGCAGAGCTCGGGGTTCGAGACGCTGATCGACCTGCTCGACCGCCCCTCGTGGGGCGAGGTCATCCGCTGCGGCGTGATCGACGGGCTGGCCAACCTGCGCGACGAGCGCGCCGTGCCGCACCTGACGGCCCGGACGCGCTACGGCGTCCCGACGCGGGGGCGCCGGGCGGCGATCCTGGCGCTGCCGAAGCTCTCGAGCGATCGACGGACGCGCGAGCTCCTCGAGGAGCTCCTCGACCAGCCGGATCCGTACCTCCGGGTCGACGTCGCGCGCGCGCTCGGCGATCTCGGCGACGGCCGCTCGCGCGGCGCGCTCCAGCGGCAGCTCGACCGCGATCTCGACGGCCGGGTGCGGCGGCGGATCCGCGAGGTGCTCCGCGATCTCGGCGGGGCGGGCAAGCGCGAGCTGGACCGGCTGCGGGACGAGCTCGAGTCGTTGCGGCGCGACAACGCGGAGATCCGGGCGCGGCTGGGCAAGCTCGAGGCGGCGGGGAACAAGGCCAAGAAGGCGGCCGACGCCAAGTGAGCGAGCCCCTTTGCCGCGCCGCTTCGGTCGGCTAGGGAGGCTCCATGACGGACGCCTCTCCCGTGAAGCTCGACCGGCGCGGCGCGGTCGCGGTGCTCACCATCGATCGGGCGGATCGCCGCAACGCGCTCTCGCGCGACGCGCTGCTCGCCTTCGGTCGGCTCGGGCGCGAGCTCGTGGACGACCCGGAGGTGCGGGCGATCGTGATCACGGGCGCCGGGGACAAGGCGTTCTGCGCCGGCGCCGATCTCAAAGAGCGGCAGGGCATGAGCCCGGACGACGTCCGCCGGCAGGTGGGGCTGTACCGGACGGAGCTCGGGGTGCTCGCGCGGAGCCCGAAGCCGGTGATCGCCGCGATCAACGGGGTCGCGTTCGGCGGCGGGCTGGAGCTCGCGCTGATCTGCGATCTGCGGGTGGCGGCGCCGCACGCCGAGCTCGCGCTGCCGGAGACGTCGCTCGGCATCATCCCGGGCGCGGGCGGCACGCAGCGGCTGCCGCGGGTCGTCGGCGAGGCGCGCGCGAAGGAGATGATCCTGCTCGGCCGGAAGCTCGCCGCGGCCGAGGCGCTCGCCTGGGGGCTCGTGAACCGGGTGTCGCCCGAGGGGACGCCGGTGGTTGACGACGCGATCGCGTGGATCGAGCCGATCGCGAGCGGCGCGCCCATCGCGCAGGCGGCGGCGCTCCGGGCGATCGAGGACGGCTACGACGTGCCGCTGGATCTCGGGCTCGAGATCGAGCGGGTGCACTACGACGAGACGCTGCGCAGCGAGGATCGGCTCGAGGCGCTGCGCGCGTTCGCCGAGAAGCGGAAGCCGGTGTACCGGGGGCGGTGACGGCGCGCGCCTCGCCCGCCGCCGCGGCGCGCTGGCTGGGCGGCGAGGCGCGCGCGGCCGCCGTCGTGCTAGCCTTGCCTTCATGGATCCCAAGCCGAGCGGCGCCGCGCTCCTGCTCGCCCCGGCCGCCCGAGGCGGCGCGGCGGCCAGGCTCCCGCCTGCAGAGCCCCCGCGGGCGCGCTTCCCGGCCGTGGACGAGCACCTCGTGGCGCCGGAGGTGACGCGCGACGAGCTGATCCGCGGGCGCAAGGTCGTCGCCGCGCCGGCGCTGGAGCCGCACGCCGAGCAGCAGGTGCGGCTCGATTTCCTGATCGCGCCGCACCTCCAGCCCGGCTACATCGGCGCGGCCGACCTCATCACCCGCGTCAGCGAAGGTTCGGATTTCGCCACCGATCTGTCCATCCGCAAGGCGGGGCTCGATCCGGCGACGGGGCGCCGGTACCTGGAGGAGCTCTCGTTCGAGATCGTCAACGAGCAATCGATGCACGACGTGCGCGAGAAGGCCGAAGATCTCGTCGCCCGGGGCGTGCGCCGCGTCTTCGCCATTTTCGTGAAGCGCGACGGGGTCGCCGAGTGGTCGGCGGCCGAGGGGCGGTTCGTGCCGCTCGCGCCCGACGCGATGATCGAGGATCCGTGCCTGGTCCGTCCGGTCCCCGTCCGTGCGTTGCTCGACGGCGCGGCGGCCGAGCGCGAGGTCGTCCGCGCGCTGGAGCGCAAGGGCAACCCGGAGATCGAGGCCATCAAGGCGCGCGAGCGCCAGGCGGCGCTCGACGAGGGCCGGCGCGCGGGGCTCGACGAGGGCCGGCGCGCGGGGCTCGACGAGGGCCAGCGCGCCGTGCTGCTGCGCCAGCTCCGGGCGCGGTTCGGGGACGTGCCCGAGGCGAGGCGGGAGCAGGTCCTCGCTGCGTCCGGGGAGCGGCTCGCGGGTTGGGCCGAGCGGATCCTGACGGCCAGGACGCTGGACGAGCTCTTCGAGGGTTGACGCGTTCCCCCCTCGGCGCCCGCTGCGACAGCCGCCTCGCAGCGTCGAGCATGGCGCTCCCCGCGCGCCCTCGCCGCCTGCCGGAGGGAGCGCCGCAGCGCCCCGCCCTACAGCCCATCCGTCGGCGGGCGGAGCACCTCGACCTTCCCTTCCAGCCGCTTCGACACCCACACCTTGTTGCTGCGGTCGACGATCACCGCGCCGCAGTCCTCGATCGCCTCGACGAGCTCGAGCCCCTTCTCGGCCCCCAGGATGAACACCGCGTCGTCGACGGCGTCGGCGGTCAGCGCGTCCCTCGCCCAGATGGTCACGCTCCGGCTCTCGGTCGCCGGGAAGCCGGTGCGCGGATCGATGATGTGGTGATAGCGCCTGCCCTCCTTGATGAAGCTCCGCTCGTAGTCGCCCGCCGTCGAGAACGCGCGATCCTCGACCTCGATCATCGCGAAGTAGTCGTTCGGCCCCTTGCCGCGCGGGTCCCGCACGCCCGCCCTCCACCGCGAGCCGTCCGGCTTCTTCCCGGCGATGTACAGATCGCCGCCGGCCTGCACGAAGAACGACGTCAGCCCCTCCCCGCGCAGCACCCGCGCCGCGGCGTCGACGGCGTAGCCCTTCGCGATCCCCCCGAGGCTCATCCGCATCCCCGGCCTCGCGAGCATCACCGTGCGCTGCGCGCGATCGATCCGGATCTGCTTGTAATCGATGAGCGCCCGCGCCCGCTCGACGTCGTCCCTCTGCGGCACGTTGTCGTCGATGTCCTCGTCGAACTTCCAGAGCCCGTGCATCGCCTCGAACGTGACGTCGAAGACCCCGCCGGAGCGCTCGCTGATCCAGAGGCTCTTCTCGATCACGTCGAGCGACTCCGGGCTCACCGGGGCGGCGCTCTTCCCGGCCGCCGCGTTGACCCGCGACAGCTCGCTGTCCGGCCGCCACGTCGTCATCAGCCCCTCGAGCCTGCGGATCTCGGCGATCGCCTTCTCCAGCCTGGCCCGGATCGCCGCCTCATCCATCGCCGCGCTCGTGTAGGCGGCGAGGAGCAGGTTCGTCCCCATCGCCCTCGCCTCGACCGCGACGCGGGCGGGCTCTGCGTGCGCCGCCGCGCTCGGGTCCGGCGCGGGCGCCGCGCTCGAGGCGGCGGGCGGTGCCTCCTTGCGCGCGCGCGGGGCGTCGCACCCGGCGAGCGCGGGCGGCGCGAGCAGCGCCGCGAGACCGAGGAGGAGCGAAGGGCAGCGCAGCCTGTGCATTCGAGGATCCTGACTCCGTGGAGAGCGTGAGAGCGCGCGGGCCGCGTGGCCGCCGCCCCGTCGCGGCCGGACGCCGGCGGAGCTCTACCGCCGGCGCCACCATGGCCCAGGCGAGCCGCGCGGATCCAGGGTAGTATCGCCCGGCCATGAGCCTCGACCCGAGCCGCATCCAGCGCGACATCGACGACCTCTCCCCGGAGCTCCGCGAGATCGCCGCACGCATCCACGCGAACCCCGAGCTCCGGTTCCAGGAGCACAAGGCCGCGGCGTGGATCGCCGAGGCCGTCGAGAAGAAGGGCATCCAGGTCGAGCGCGGGCTCGCCGGCATGCCCACCTCGCTGCGCGCGCGCATCGGGCAGGGCCAGGGCCCCCACCTCGCCATCCTCGCCGAGTACGACGCCCTCCCGGAGATCGGCCACGCCTGCGGGCACAACCTGATCGCGGCGGGCGCGCTCGGCGCCTTCCTCGCCCTGGCCCGGCAGAAGGACGCCGTGGCCGGCACCATCGATCTGGTCGGGACGCCCGCCGAGGAGGGGGGCGGCGGCAAGATCCGGCTGCTCGAGGCCGGCGCCTTCGAGGGCGTCGACGCCGCCATGATGTTCCACCCGTTCGACCGCGACCTGCTCGCCCACGACACGCTGGCCAGCACCTGGCTCGAGCTCCAGTTCCACGGCAAGCCGTCGCACGCCGCGCTCGCGCCGTGGGACGGGAACAGCGCGCTCACGGCTTGCCTCGACACCTTCCGGCTGATCGACGGCCAGCGCGTCCACTTCCGCGACGGCGTCCGGGTGCACGGGTTCATCAAGAACGGCGGCCAGGCGGTCAACATCATCCCGGAGCTCGCCGTGGCCGAGTTCTCGGTCCGCGCCCTCGACACCGAGGAGCTCGCCCGCGTGCGGGCGATCGTCGAGCGCTGCGCCCGCGGCGCGGCCATGGCGAGCGGCGTGGAGCTCACGCTGGTCGACCAGGGCGGCTACAAGAACATGGTCAACAACCGGAAGATGGCGCGCCGCTTCGGCGAGCACCTGCGCGCCCTCGGCCGCTCGCCGGTCGAGATGGACCCCGCCGTCGGCACCGGCTCGACCGACATGGGCGACGTGTCCCACGCGCTCCCCGCCATCCACCCCTGGATCGCGATCTGCGGCAAGGGCGAGACGACCTGCCACCAGCACGCGTTCGCCGCCAAGGCCGCGAGCCCCGGCGGTCAGGACTCGATGCTCATCGCCGCCAAGGCGATGGCGATGACGTGCGCGGATCTCCTGCTCGATCCCGAGCTGCGCAAGGGCGTGCGCGAGGAGTTCGCCCAGCGGAGGGCCGGCGCGAGCGCCGCCTAGGCTCGGTCGCCGTCGTCTTCGTCGTCAGCCGTCGTCCTGGAGGGGGTTGCCGAGGTCGTCCATCAGCCCGGTCCCCCCCTCGATCGGGATCGCCCGCGCCAGGGCCACCCGCTCCAGCATCACGGACAGCGCGATCTTGTCTCCCACGTCCGGCAGCCAGGTGCGGGACCCGTCCCAGAGATCCAGCCGGATGTTGCTCGACGGCTTGCCTCGCTGGACCGCGCCCGCGCCGCCGGCGCCCGCCTGCGCCGAGGGCACCGACATGCGATCGATCTGCGACCAGGCGAAGCGCCGCACGCGCGGCAGCCCGAACCCGAGCAGCTCGCGCAGCTCGATCCCGTCCGGGTGCACGATCACGCCGCGCATCTGCTCCCGCAGCACCATCGCCAGCGCGCTCACGCACAGGATGATGGCGCACACGCTCGACGGGACGAGCCGGTGGCGATCCCCCTCCACGACGTACTGGAAGATCCGGGAGCTCGAAGGAGCGTTCTGGCCATAGAAGATCACCGCCGAGACGGTGAGGGCGAAGGCGAGGTAAAGCAGCGCCGGGATGCGCTCCTTCAACGGCGGCCCGAACGCGATGCGCTTCTCGGGCCTGTACGTCATGTCAAAGCCGGGAGGTCTGGAAGGACGCGCCATAGATTCGTAGTCTACACGGCGGACGACGCGGCGCTTGGGTCCCCCCTCAGCCCGCCCGCCCCGGGTTCGGCCGCCGCGCTTCCAAAAATCCATGGTCGGGCGTCCCCGGAAAACCACGGACCGGCGCTCCCAGAAACCCATTGCCGGGAGATGGCTGAACGGACATGAAGGACCGCCCCGAGGGCGCCTCCTCGGGCCCATCCTGGAGTTTTCCATCCATGCACGACCGCTTCCTGCGCGCCTGCCGGCGTGAGCCGACCGATGTGACGCCCGTATGGTTCATGCGCCAGGCGGGCCGGTACATGGCCGAGTACCGGGAGCTCAGGAAGAAATACACGCTGCTCGAGATCTGCAAGACGCCCGAGCTCGCGCTCGAGGTGACCCTCCAGCCGCTGCGGCTCGGGATGGACGCGGCGATCCTCTTCGCCGACATCCTCTTGCCGCTCGAGCCGATGGGCGCCCCCTTCGAGTTCGCGAAGGGCGAGGGCCCGGTCATCCACGAGCCGGTGCGCGACCGGGCCGGCATCGAGCGGCTCCGCGTGTTCGAGCCCGAGGAAGGCCTCGGTTACGTGCTCGAGGCCGTGCGCCTCATCCGCAAGGAGCTGGACGGCAAGACGCCGCTCATCGGCTTCGCCGGCGCGCCGTTCACCATGGCGAGCTACCTCGTCGAGGGGGGCAAATCGAGCGACTACCGGCTCACGAAGCAGCTGATGTGGAGCGATCCCGAGGCGTGGTCGGCGCTCATGGGCAAGATCTCCGAGGTCGTCCGCCGCCTGCTGCGCGCGCAGGTCGCCGCCGGCGCGCAGGCCGTGCAGCTGTTCGACTCCTGGGTCGGCTCGCTCTCCATCGACGACTACCGCGAGCACGTGCAGCCGCACGTGCGCCACATCCTCCGCGACCTCGAGGCGACGGGCGTCCCGGTCATCCACTTCGGCACGAACACCGGGGCGCTCCTCGAGGCGCAGCGCGACGCCGGCGGCACGGTGATCGGCGTCGACTGGCGCACGCCGCTCGACAAGGCGTGGCAGCGCATCGGCCACGACCGCGCCGTGCAGGGCAACCTCGATCCGCTGCTGCTCTGCGCGCCGCGCGCCGTCGCCGAGCGCCGCGCGCGAGCGGTGCTCGCCGAGGCCGGCGGGCGCCCGGGCCACATCTTCAACCTCGGCCACGGCATCATCCCGGAGACGCCGGTCGACACGGTCAAGGCGGTGATCGATCTCGTCCACTCCATCCCGCGCGCGTCGCTGCAGGGCGAGCCCGATCGTTGACGCTGCGCCTCACCCCTCCCGGGGTGATATGGTGCCGCCGCGAGCATGTGCGAGCTCCTCGGGATGGAGTGCAACGTCCCCACCGACATCGTCTTTTCGTTCAACGGCCTCCGGCACCGGGGCGGCCGCACCGGACCGCACGCCGACGGGTGGGGCCTCGCGTTCTTCGAGGGGCGCGCCGCGCGCGTCTTCCTCGACCCGAGCCCCGCCTGCGATAGCCCGCTGGCGCGGTTCCTCGGCGAGACCCCGATCAAGACGCTGCTCGCGATCGGCCACATCCGGCGCCGCACCCGCGGCGACGTCCTGCTCGCCAACACGCACCCCTTCGTGCGCGAGCTCTGGGGACGCCACTGGGTCTTCGCGCACAACGGCACGCTGCGCCGCGTCCGGCGCCGCGCGCTGGGCCGCTTCAACCCCATCGGCACGACCGACAGCGAGCACGCGTTCTGCTACCTGCTGGAGGGGCTCCGGAGCGCGTTCCCCGGCTACCCGCGCCGGCCCAGCGAGCTGTGGGCGGCGATCGCGGCGCTCGGCGGGGAGCTCGGCCGGGACGGCACGTTCAACTTCCTGCTCGGCGACGGGCGCCACCTCTTCGCCCGCTGCGGGACCCGGCTCTGCTACATCGTCCGCAAAGCCCCGTTCGGCGTCGCCACGCTCGTGGACGATGACGTCCGCGTCGACTTCTCCGCCGTCACGACCCCGAAGGATCGCGTCGCCGTGGTCGCGACGACCCCGCTCACCGCCAACGAGACCTGGACCCATGGGCGGCCGGGCGAGCTCTGGGTCTTCGACGGCGGCGAGCTGCGCGCGACGCTCCGGTCGTGAACGACGGCGGCCGGCTCCCGCGCCGGCCCCACCCGCCCAGCAGGGCTCGGGTCGTCAATGGCCTCCTTGCAGCCGAGGTCGGTTTCTCGGCACCTGCTCCGGCTGGGCCCGTTGATGCCTTTCGAGGCAAACGGTTCCAGCAGCGACGGAGCATGGATGCTTGGCGAGGAACGCGCTGCTCCGGGAATCATCCCAGGAGGAAAACCGCGACCGCGCCGGGGGTGGAGATGGCCACGGAGCAGCCTGAAATGAAAAACGCCGCGACGGACCTGGGGGGGGAAGGTCTCCGCCGCGACGCAGGTCTACTCTACGCACCCCGTGTGCCAAGTCAACCAACCGGCGCTGCCCGGAAGAGGGTCGCGCGCTGGCGGTCGCGGCGCGCGCTGCGTTCGGTTCCGTTCGGTTCTGTTCAGTTCCGCTCAGCTCCGCTCAGTTCCGCTCGTTCCGCTCAGTTCAGCGTTGTGATGCGCCCTGGTTTTGAGGCAGAACTCACAGAGCCTCATGCCCGCAGGACGCGGGCTTGCCAGCCGAACCAACACATCGTGCTCCAGCGAACCATTCTCTCCCCCGCCGGCTCGACCGCTCGCCGGACGGGTGGCGGCGCGCCCGGGAAACGCATAGAGAGAGCCGCATCGACGGCAGCGCGAGCTGCACGAGAGAACGGGGCGGCGCGTCCACTGCGATACAAGCGCACAATGCCCCACAAGGCGCTTCAGCGAGCACAGGCGATGCGGTGCAGAGCAAGCGGCGGTGAGGGGCGGACGGCGTGCGAGGAACAAGCCGACAGCGTGGAAGGGCACCACGGAGCGCAGCGGGCGACGTGTGCCGCTGTCGGGTCGGGAAGGCAGAGGAATCACCGAAGACGGCGCCGCCCGGATGGCCGTCTTGACGGGAGTCGGGGCATGTCAGTACGCTTTGACGTTGGGCGAGCTAGGGCATATCGAGCCGTTGGATCGCGACCGAAGAGCCGCGCCCGGGTAGGTTCCGTCTCGGGAAGAGCTCGAACGATGTCGAGGCTAGGTCGCACGACGGGTTGGGCTGAGCGCGCGTGAGTGACTTCGACGAAAAGACTCGTGTAACGCAGGTGGTCCAGCCCCCACCGGGCGGCGGCAGCAAGAACACGACCGACTGCCTGGTCGTGATCTACACGAAGGAGCCCACGCTGCTCGGCAAGCGGTTCGTGCTGGAGCACAACCCGACGCGGGTCGGCCGGGGGGCGGACAACCACATCGTGCTCGACGGCGACTCCGTTTCACGGCGGCACGCCCATTTCGAGCAGCGGCCGAGCGCCTGGATGGTCGTCGACGACGGCAGCACCAACGGGACGTACTGCAACGATGAGCAGATCTCCCGCGAGGTGGTGCTGAAGAACGGAGACCGGGTGAAGATCGGCCCGACGATCTTCAAGTTCCTGTCCGGCGCCGACGTGGAGGCGCAATACCACGAAGAGATCTACCGGATGACCATCATCGATGGTCTCACGCAGATCCACAACAAGCGCTACCTCTACGAGGCGCTCGAGCGCGAGATCATCCGCGGCCGCCGCCACGAGCGCGACCTCGCGATCCTCCTGTTCGACATCGACCACTTCAAGCGCATCAACGACGTCCACGGCCACCTGGCAGGCGATTTCGTGTTGAAGGAGGTCGCGCGCATCGTGCAGAGCCGCATCCGCCGCGATGAGGTCTTTGCGCGGTACGGCGGCGAGGAGTTCGCCATCATCCTGCCCGAGACGTCGATCGAGGGCGCCGCGGCGCTCGGGGAGACGCTGCGGCAGAAGGTCGCGGAGCACCTCTTCGTCTTCCAGGCCGACAGCATCCGCGTGACGATCAGCGTCGGCGTGGCGCTGCTGCAGGAGGGCGATCGCACCGCGAACGACCTCATCAAGCGCGCCGACGAGCGCCTCTACCACGCGAAGAACAGCGGGAGAAACCGCGTCTGCGCCTGAGCTCGGGGCCGCGGGCGCGCTAGATCCCTGCGGAGGAACGACGATGCCGAACAGCGAGCTGCCGCCGCCGGCGGCGCTGGGCCCGGACGGCGGCGCAGCGCTGCCCGAGATCCTGGTGCCGCCGCCTGGTCCGAGGTCGCGGAGCGCCCTCGAGCGGCTCGAGCGCGTCGAGTGCCCGGCGTTCGGCCGGCGCCGCGAGGCGCGGGCGCAGAAGAGCGGCGCCGAGATGCTGCCGATCGTGCTGTCGCACGGGCGCGGCGCCAACGTGTGCGACGTCGACGGCAACCGCTACGTCGACCTGTGCGCGGGCTTCGGCGCGCTGCTGCTCGGCCACGCGGCGGCGCCGGTGCGGCGCGCGGCGGAGGAGCAGATGTCGCGGCTGACGCTCGCCCTCGGCGACGTGTACTCGGCCGACGTGAAGATCGCCCTCCTGGAGCGCCTCGCGGCGCTGCACCCCGGGCCCTCGCCGATGGCGATGCTCGGCCAGAGCGGCAGCGACGCGATCACGGCGGCCATCAAGACGGCGGCGCTCGCGACCGGGCGGCCGGGGCTCGTCGCCTTCGAGGGCGCGTACCACGGCCTCGGGTACGCGCCGCTCGCGGCGTGCGGACTGCGCGAGAGCTACCGGTCGCCGTTCGCGGAGCAGCTCAACCCGCGCGTGACGTTCGCGCCGTACCCGCGCGACGAGGCGGGCGCCGCGCGCTCGCTCGACGCGATCGAGGCGGCGCTGCGCGGCGGCGAGATCGGCGCGATCCTGCTCGAGCCGATCCTCGGGCGGGGCGGCTGCGTCGTCCCGCCCGACGCGTTCCTCAGCGCGGTCTGCGACGCGGCGCACCGGCGCGGGGCGCTCGTGATCGCGGACGAGATCTGGACCGGCCTCGGTCGGTCGGGGGCGATGACGCGCACCGGGGCGATCGGGGCGCCCGCGGACATCCTCTGCTTCGGCAAGGGGCTCGGCGGCGGGCTCCCCATCTCCGCGTGCGTGGCGCCGGAGCCGATCATGCGCGCGTGGGCGCGCGAGGCCGAGGTCGTCCACACCTCGACGCACTCGGGCTCGCCCCTCGCGTCGAGCGCCGCGCTCGCGACGCTCGACGCCCTGGACGCAGGCCAGCTGGCCGCGCGCTCGCGCGACGTGGGCGCGCGCTTCCAGGAGGCGCTCCGGGAGGCGCTGCGGGGCCGAGCGGGCGTCGTCGACGTGCGCGGCGCCGGGCTCATGGTCGGCGTGGAGCTCGAGAGCGCCGAGCTCGGGCTGCGGGCCATGCGCGGGATGCTGGCCGAGGGCTACCTGGTCCTCACGGGCGGGGTGCGCGGCGAGACGCTGACGCTGACGCCGGCGCTCACCATCCCCGAGGCGCTGCTGTCGGCCGCGGCCGGCGCGCTGGCGCGCGTGCTTTCGCCCTAGGCGCGCGCGGCGCGTGCTATCCCGGTCGCGTGGGACGCGTGGGACAGATCGATCAGAGCGAGGCGCTGCACCGCCGCGCGCGGGCGTTCATCGAGGCGTCGCTCCTCCCGGACAGGGCGGGCTCGCCCGGCGCCGGCCGGGCGGCGGCGGCCTCGCTTCAGCAGGTCGAAGGCGCGGCGGGCGCCGCGCTCCCGGAGACGTTCGACGCGCTCGCGATCGCCCTCGCCCGGCACCAGGCCGCGCGGTGCGCGCCGGTCGCCCGCCTCTTCAAGGCGCGCGGCGCGGACGTCGACACGATGCAGCGCGCGGAGCAGATCCCCGCGGTGCCGTGCGACGTCTTCCGGTTCGCGCGCGTCGCGGCCCACCCGCCCGAGGCGGACGAGCGCGTCTTCCGCACGAGCGGGACCTCCCTCGGCGCCGCGTCCCGCGGCGAGCACCCGTTCCGCACCACCGCGACGTACGAGCTCGCCGCGGTCGCCTGGGGCGAGCGCCTCCTGTGGCCCGACGGCGCGCGGCTCCGCGCGATCGTCCTGGCGCCGCCGCTCGACGAGGTCCCGGACTCGTCGCTCGGGTTCATGATCGATCGCTTCGCCGCGCGCCTCGCGGGGCCGGCGAGCTGGCACGTGCGCGGCGGCGAGCTCGACGCCGCGGGGTTCGCCCGCGCGTGCGCCGAGGCGCGCGCGGCGGGCGAGCCGGCCATCGTGCTCGGCACCTCGTTCGCGTTCGTCCACCTGCTCGAGGCCGGGCTGCCCGAGGGCGCGACGCTGCTGCCCGGAGGGAGCCGCGCGATGCAGACCGGCGGCTACAAGGGCCGCTCGCGCGAGGTGCCCGCCGAGGAGCTGCGGGCGTCGATCGCGCGATCGCTCGGGGTGCCGCTCTCGCACGTCGTGGGCGAGTACGGCATGACGGAGCTCTCGAGTCAGCTCTACGAGGGCACGCTCGCGGCGGCGCTCGCCGGCAGGCCGGGCCCCGCGCCGGGGATCTACCTCGCGCCGCCCTGGACGCGCGTCACCGCGGTCGACCCCGGGACGCTCGCGCCGCTCCCCGCCGGCGAGATCGGGCTCGCGCGGATCGTCGATCTCGCGAACGTCGACTCGGCGGTGGCCATCCAGACGGCCGATCGCGTGCGCGTCACCGAGGAGGGCGTCGAGCTCCTGGGCCGCGCGTCCGGGGCGCCGCCGCGCGGCTGCTCGATCGCGATCGACCAGATGCTCGGCGGCGGCCCGTGATCGACGACGGCGCGGCGCGGCGCCGCCGGGTCGAGCGCGTGGTCGCCGCGGCGGCGCGGATCGCGGACGCGCGCGACCCGCTCGGCCAGGAGGCGCGGCGGCGGCTGCCCGCCACGAGCGGCCTCTCCCCCGAGGGCGTGGAGCTCGCGCTCGGCCGCCACCTCGAGATCGCGCCGAGCAGCGGCGAGCTCGACGCGCTCGTGGCGGCCGCGGGGCGCGCGCGCCGCTGCCACGTCGTGCTCGCCGCGAACGTCTGCACGGCGCCGCTGCGGGCCATCGCCGTCGCGGCGGCGACGGCGCCGGAGGTCCTCGTGCGCCCGTCGCGCCGCGATCCCGTCCTCGCGGAGCTCCTCGTGCGCGCGCTCTCGGCCGACGAGGGCTTCGCGCGCGGCGGCGGCGCCATCGCCCTGGTCGCGGACGTGGCGCTCGGGGACACCGGGGCGCAGGCGGCGGGCGAGGAGCCCCGCGACGGCGCGCCGCGCGCCGAGCTGCACGTCTACGGCTCGGACCAGACCGTGGCGACGCTGCGCGCCCAGGCCGGGCGCGGCGTCCTCGTGCGCGGGCACGGCGCCGGCCTCGGGCTCGCCGTCGTCGGCCCCGACGCGCGCCTCGCCGAGGCGGCGCGCGACATCGCGGACGACGTCGTGCCGTTCGATCAGCGCGGCTGCCTGTCGCCGCGCTTCGCGCTGGTGGAGGGCCCGGCCGAGCGCGCCGAGGCGCTCGCGCGCGCCCTGCACGAGGCGCTCGCGGCCGCGGGCGCGCGCGTCCCGCGAGGGCCGCTCGACGGCGCCGCGCGGGCCGAGGTCGCGATGTACCGGGCCACGCTCGAGGCCGTGGGCTCGTTCTGGGAGGGCGAAGGGCACGGGGTCGGCGTGGATCCGGCGCCGCGGTCGCTGCTCCTGCCGCCCGCGGCGCGCGTCGTCCACGTGGCGGCGAGCAGCGCCGGCGCGGCTCCGGCGCTGCTCGCGCCGATCGGCGGCGCGATCACCGCGATCGGCGCCGGCGGCGGCGGCGAGCTCGCGCGCGCCGTGTCCGCCGCGGCCCCGCGCGCGCGGGTCTCGGCGCTGGGGTGGATGCAGCGCCCGCCCCTGGATGGCCCGGTCGACCTGCGGGCGCGCTGATCTCCGTGACCGCCGCGCGGCGGCGGGCGGACGGCCGCCGTCGGGGCTCGCGCCGCGGACGCGGCCTCGGCCGCGGCGCGATCCGTGCGCGCTCGCGTGCGAGGTGCGCTCGAGCGACGGTGTGTGATAGCGATCGTCGTATGTCGTCGCGCACCGATGATCCGAAGGCGACCCGCCCGCCCACGGAGCTCGAGGCGATCGCGAGCCCGCCCGCGGCGCCGCTCGACGTGGAGGGCGCGCGGGAGGGGCTCGTGGACGATGGACGGCCGGACGAGCGCCACGCGGACGCGGGCTCCCCCGCGCCGAGCGATCCGGCCGGCGGCTCGGCCCGCGCCGCGGAGGCCGGCGGCGAGGCGGAGCTCGAGGGCGAGGACGCGCCGCCGTCGGTCACCTCCGCCAGGATCCACGTGCGCCGCGACGAGCGCCTGGATCTCGTCATCGAGTACCTGGCCTTCGTGGCGAAGCCGATGCCGCTGTCGCTCCTCCTCGACGAGGCGCCGCAGCGGATCGCCGCCATCCTCGGCGCCGACGTGGCGTCGCTGTACCTCCTCGAGGGCGACGGCGACGAGCTCGTGCTGCGCGGCAACGTCGGCTTCCCGCGCGAGGCGCGCGGCACGGTGCGGCTCTCGGTCGGGCAGGGCATCACGGGCATGGCGGTCGAGTGCTTGCGCCCGATCTCGGTCGTCCAGGCGACGGAGCACGAGCGCTACCGCGCGTTCCCCGAGCTCCGCGAGGAGCGGTTCCCGGTCTTCCTGGCGGCGCCGATCCTCGGCAGCGGCCGCCCGCTCGGCGCCCTGGTCGTGCAGCGGGCGGGGGAGCGCGCCTTCACGGCGCGGGACGTCGAGCTCCTCATGGCCCTGACGGCCCCGATCGCGGCCGGCGCGCGCCACGCGCAGGTGCTCGACGAGCTACGCGAGCGGCGGCGGCGCACCGGCGGGGGCACGCGCAAGGTCACGCTGCCGGGGCTGCCCGTGGTCCCGGGTCGCGCGCTCGGCGCCATCGCGGCGCTGCGGCGGCCGGCCAGCTCGTCGCTCGGCCCGCAGCGGGGCCACGGCGATCCGAAGCTCCTGCGGCTCGCCTTCGACATCGCGGAGAAGGCGCTCGTCGAGCTCCACGCCCGCGCGGCGGAGCGGGGCATCGCGCAGGACGCGGCGTTCCTCTCGACCTACCTCCTGATGATCGGCGACGGCCGCCTGCGCGCGCGCGCCTTCGAGCTCGCGGCCGGCGGGCGCACCGTCGCGCAGGCGCTCGGGACGGTCGCCCGCGAGGTGGCGCGGGCCGCCAACGGGATCGTCGGCGACCCCTTCCTGCAGGACCGCGCCCGCGACATCGAGGACCTCTGCGACGCGATCCTGATGCTGGCGACCCCGGACGCCCGGGCCGAGCTCCCGTCGAAGGCGGTCCTCGTGGGCGACCAGCTGACCGTGTTCGATCTCCTGATCTCCGCCCGGGCCAACCCCGTCGGCGTCGCGCTCAGCGAGCGGTCCGGGCCGCGCTCGCACGTGCTCCTCCAGCTGCTCGGCGTGCCGTCGATCGTGGATGTGGCGGGCGCGTTCCGCTGGGCGTCGCCGGGCGACGTCGCGCTCCTCGACGCGGACCACGGCTTTCTGGTGATCAACCCGTCGCGGGCCGAGGTCGCGACGGTCCGCGCGGCGCGGCGCAAGGGGCCGCCGCTGCCCGGGCCGGCGCTGGACGACGACGGAGAGGACGAGCCGGCGAGCTGAGCACCGGCCGGGGCCGGTGCTCGCGGCTCAGCTGCGGGGCTGCGCGGCGGCGGCCGGGTCGGCCGGCGGCGTTCCCTGGGCGCTCTGCAGCTCCTTCTTGGCGCGCCAGTTCGCCAGGCGCTTCGTGTCGCGTCGCTTCTTCTTGGCTCTCACTGCGGGCTTCTGCGGCATGGCCGGGGGTATAGCCGCTCGAGCCTCTCGAGGGAACCCCGTACCTCGGCCGCCGCCCCATCGACGGGGCGCGGGGCGTTGACGCCTCACGGCGCCCGCCCCATGACCGCTCGTCCAATGAACGTCCGTCTCGTGCATGAGTTCCGCTTCGAGGCCGCCCACCGCCTCCCCAAGGTGCCGCAGGGGCACAAGTGCGCGCGCCTCCACGGTCACAGCTTCAAGATCGAGGTCGCGATCCGCGGCCCCGTGAACGAGGAGACGGGGTGGTTCATCGATTACAGCCACCTCTACGAAGCCTGGGCGCCCCTCCACGACCTGCTCGATCACAACTACCTGAACGAGGTCCCGGGCCTGGAGAACCCGACGAGCGAGGTGCTCGCCCGGTGGATCTGGAACCGCCTCGCGCCGTCGCTGCCGTCGTTGAACCGGGTGACCGTCTTCGAGACCTGCGACGCCCGCTGCGAGTACGAGGGCGACTAGGCCGATGAAGACGCTCGTCTGCCGCTGCGAGGACGTCACCCTGCACGAGCTCGATGCCGCGATGGAGCGCGGCTACAAGGACATCGAGTCGGTCAAGCGCTACACGGGCTTCGGCACCGGCTGGTGCCAGGGCAAGTGGTGCCTCGCGCTCTGCGCGCGGCTCATCGAGGAGCGCGGGGGCGACGTCCAGAAGCCGATCACGCCGCGGCCCCCGTACCACCCGGTCTCGCTCGCGGCGCTCGCCGGGCTCGACGCGCTCGGCCTCCGCGGCGGCGGGCACGAGCGCTAGCGCCGGCCGCGCCCGCGCGCGCCCGCCGCGGCGCCCCCGGCCCGATCGTCAGCCGAGCGGCCGCCGGGCGCTGGCGCACCCGACGTTCACGGTCAGCTCGAAGACGCCCTCGGACCAGTACTTCGAGACCGCGTGGTGCAGGTACGCGAGCATCGAGTCGATGATCTGCGGCTCGAGGTCGAGCATCGCCGTCGCGTCGGGGATCACCATCAGCCGCGAGATGGGGTCCTCGAGGAACTCGCGCCCGCTGTCGAACGACACCGCGATGAGCTGGACGTCGACCTCGACCTCGTCGAACCCGGCGTCCTCGATCTCCTCGGCGATGGTCTCGAGCGTCGGGCGGCTGGCGGAGGCGGCGTCGACCGCCGCGCCGAGCTCCGACAGGTCCTGCTTGAGCGCGCACTCCCGCGCGATGTCGGCCACCTCCGGGAACGAGCCGCGCAGCGGCAGCGCGATGAGCGCCTGGCCGCCGGGGACCAGCACCCGGCGGAGCTCGGCGAGGAGCTGCGCCCGCTCGTTCGGGCGGCAGACCGGGTGCAGCGTGAACGCGTGGGTGAAGCTCTCGTCCGGCAGCGGCGTGGGCAGGGCGTCGGCGAGCACGTAGCTCGCGTTCATCCCGGAGAACAGCGCCGCCTTGGCGCGCGCGAGATCGAGCGCGGCGGCGGACCCGTCGACCCCCACGAGCGTCGCGCCGGGCAGCTTGTCGGCCACGATCGCGTCGGGGAAGCCGCTCCTACAGCCGAGGTGGACGATGCGCGCCGCCTCCGAGGGCAGCAGCATGTCCACCGCCAGCGAGGCGAAGAACGAGATGTAGCGCGGGACGACCGCGTGCTCGAACAACACGGCGTCCGCCGCGCTCAGCGGCGGGCCGATCATCAGGCGACCCCGTCCTCTTCCTCCTCGTCGTAGGGCGCGAGGAGGCCGAGCGCCTCTTCGGCGAGCTCACCGATCGTGACCTCCGACGTCGCGTCGTCGCCGCCGTCGTCGGCCAGCTCGACCGTGCGCATGTCGCCGACCAGCGGCTGGATCAGCGGCGCGTGCGCCGGGTCGCCGATCTCGACCAGGGTCTCGATCGCCGCCGCCACCGCGTCCGGATCCTTGTGGCCGAGGAACTGGCCGAGCAGCTTCGGCACGCCCGGCTCCGGCACCTCGGCGATGAGGTACGGCAGCTCCGGCAGCGCGGACGACCCGACCGGCAGCCGCTTGAGCGCCCGCTCGATCGCCTGCGCGACCTCCTTGAAGCGGTCGTAGGCGAGCGACTCGATCTCCTCGCCCGCCGCCTGGCGCGCCTCGGGGTGCTCCGAGGCGAGCACGTCGATGAGCGCGTCGAGCGCGCGCGGGCCCTCGTGCTCGCCGAGCAGCGACGCGATGCGCACCAGCCGGAGCGCCGCCTCGTCCTCGTCGTTCTCGCGCGCCGCGCCCGCGATCGCGTCGGTGAGGACGTCCAGCAACGCATCGCCGGGCATGGCCGCCAGATCGTCGTGGAGCCGGCGAGCCGTGCGCTCCGCGTCGAACAGCTTGTTCAGGGTCGTCTCGATAGCTTGGCGATTTTGCACGAAGAGGAGCTATCAACAGCGCGCCGCCTCCGCAAGCCGGCAGGCAGCAAGGGCCCGTTCCCCGCGGATTCCCGTCCACGGCGGGCGCGGCCACGCCGGCCCGGCGCTACCGCATCGCGCTCGCCTGCCGCGCGCGATGCGGTAGACCGTTCATGGCATGCGCGCGTCCGGCTCATCGCAAGCCCGCCCGACGAGGGCGGCGGTCTCCCCTTCCCCGCTCGTGCGCGGCGCCGCGGCGTCCGCCCTCGTCCTTGCGCTCGGGGGCCTCGACGACCCCGCGCCGCCGCCGCCCGCGGTCGTCCCTCCGGCGGCTGCGGCGCGCGGCGCCGCGGGCGCGGCGGCGCTCTGCGGCCCGCGCACCGTGCCGGAGGGCGCCGCGTGCGTCCCGCTGCCGGCGCCGGGCGCGCCGCTCACCGAGGGCGGCGCGGCGGCGCTCTCCGGCCCGGGCGGCGCGCGTCCCGCGGGGGCGGGCGCGCGCGGGCAGGCCTACGAGCACATCCCCCGCCGCCCGGAACGTCCGGCGAGCGCCGCCGCGTACGCGTTCCCGGTCGGCGCGCCGGATCAGACGCCCGGGTTCCTCCTCGTCGAGGGCGCTCCAGCGCAGCCGGGCGCGCCGCCTCCGGCGGGCCCCGTCGCCGCGATCGGCGCCGCGCGACCCGAGCCGCCGTCCTGGGCCGGCGGGGTCGACCTCGCGGCGGCGCGGGGCGACCGCGTGGCGTCGCTGCGGCTCGAGGGCCAGGAGGGGAAGGCCGAGGTCGTCTTCGTCGGCGAGCTGTCCGGGATCACGGTCGCCACGGCGCACGACGTGCGCGACGTGGATCGCGTGCGCAGGTACGTCCTGCTCCACGGCCACCTCGACCGCCCCGGCCCCGGTGTCGTGGCGGGCGCGCGCCTCGACGCGGGCGATGTGGTCGGCTACGCCGGCGACACCGGCAGCCCGGGCCTCGTCCGGCTGCGCCTCGAGGCGCGGCAGCTCCGCGAGGGCGCGCGGCTCTCGGATCTCGATCCGAAGCGCATCATCGACGCCGCGGTGACGGTGCCGTGCGACCTCCGCAATGTGCTGCCGCTCCGTCAGGGCGCGAGCTTGTAGCCGAAGCCGTAGACCGTGAGGATGTGCTCCGGCTTGTCGGGCGAGCGCTCGATCTTCTTGCGCAGCTTGACGATGAAGTTGTCGACCGTGCGGTTCGACGGCCCGGCCTCGATCCCCCAGATCTTCTGGAGGATCTCCTCGCGCGAGACCGGCTGGCCCAGGCGCTCGTGCAAGAGGCGCAGGAGCTCGACCTCGTAGAACGACAGCTGATCCGACCGCGAGCCCCGCGAGACGGTGTGGGCGGTCATGTTGACCTGCACGTTGCCGATGGTGAACACCTCGACCGGCGCCTCGGCGGGCCGGGCGGCGCGGCGGAAGAGGGCGCGCAGCCGGGCGATGAGCTCGCCCACGCTGAACGGCTTGGTCACGTAGTCGTCGGCGCCCGCGTCGAGGCCGCGGATCTTGTCGATCTCCTGGCCGCGGGCCGTCAGCATGATGATCGGCACGAACGCGTCCCAGCGGCGCAGGTCCTCGCAGACCTTGAAGCCGTTGGTGTCGGGGAGCATGAGGTCGAGCAGGATCGCGTCCGGCTTCTCCTGCCGCGCGAGCAGCACGCCGTCCTTCCCCTTCGAGGCCGACGCCACCGAGAAGCCCTCGAACTCGAGGGCATCCGTCAGCCCCAGCACGATGTGGGGCTCGTCCTCGATGATCAGGATCTTCTTGCGTGCCGCCACGACGGAGTGCGGTCTTAGCACAAAACCGACCGGGCCCCGCGAGGGCCCTGCCGGCCGGCGCGCCGCAGCCCCCTCCGGGGCCACAAAAAGCGGCGCGGGGCGCGATCTCGCGATCGGCCCCGCGCGCCGGGTCAGCCCGCCGTCAGCCTACTCGCCGGAGCAGGTGATGAACAGCGTGGAGCCCTGCTGGGCTTCGCCCTTGCCCGTGAACCGGATCTTGCGCCGCTCGGTCGACGGGCAGTCCGCGACGATCGCCGCATCGCCGAGCCTGATCGACGGATCGACGTAGCACCACCCGTGCACCGGCTGGCCGCCGGACTCGACGTTGTCGTTGACGTTGTTCCTGCACTCGACGGCCGGAGAGCCCGGCTCCGTGCCCTCGAGCTGCTGGATCTCGCACACGCAGTCCCAGCCGGAGACCTTCGCGATGTCGAGGGCGAGCACCTCCTCCACCGCGGCATAGCGATCCTCGTTCTCCGGCACCACCGCGCGCCCCGTCGCAGGGTCGCAGTTGCACTGGCCCTGCGAGTTGCGCGCCTCGAGGATCAGGCAGGAGACCTGCTTGTCGGCGTCGGGGGTCAAGGTGCGCGGCAGGCACTGGCCGCCGAGCACCGTCTTCAGGCGATCGATGATGGCGCCGATCGCCGGCCGGTAGCCGTAGTCGGCCCCGTTGCGGTCATCCAGCTGCGCCGGGCACACCGAGCCGACGATGCCCTGGGGTCCGAGCTCGCGGATGAGCTGCAGCTCGCGGAGGCCCGGGTAGGCCTTCGCCTTGATCTGCGTCGTCGTCCTCGACCCCGGGTCTTCCTGGCTGCTTCCGGCTTCCGGCTGGCACAGCGGGTTGTCGTTCGGCGCGTCCTGGAGCTCCCTGCAGTCGCAGCTCTGGGCGTTGCCCTCGCAGGATTTCGACTCGGGGAGATCGAAGATGCACGCGTACTGGAGGTCGCCGGTGCTCCCCGGCGGGATCGTGTACTCGCGGCCGTTGATGGTGTTCCAGCCCGTCTGGTCCGGCGGGACGATCGTGTCGCCGGTGATCGGGTTCGTGCCCGAGCGCGGCGCCGTCGACTCGACCATGAAGGGATCCTTCGGCGCCACGTACTTCGCGGGGTCGCCGAGGATGAGCTCCCAGGTGCTGCTGAACGCGTTGTCGAGCAGCGGGGAGCCGAGCTCGGTCGCGTTCTTGAACCCGCCGACCGGCTCGCCGTCCTCGTTGAGGCCGCGCAGGAGGTCCGGCTCGCCCTGCGCGTTCTGGCGCGCGATGTCCTGCCAGGGCACGCCGACGATGCCGGCGAAGAAGACGAGCCCGGGATCGCGGATGATCGAGTCGTTGTCGTCCGTGACCAGGTCGCTGAAGATCGGGTTCGGGACGAGATCGCCCTGGCGGTTCGGGATCTGCGCCTCGGTGAAGGCGCGCCGGTAGCGCTCGATCGGGTACAGGAAGTCGAAGCCGAACCGGCGCTTCTGATCCCAGCAGCGGGAGTTGACCGGATCCTCGGCGATGCTCAGCCGGGCGGGGAAGCCGTCGTTGCCGGTGCAGGCCGGGTCGGGCTCGCAGCCTTCCTGGCTCTGGCTGCACGACCTGCAGCACTTGTTGCCCGGATCGGTGGCGCACTCGGAGCGCGGCCGCCACAGGCGGAAGCCGTTCCTGGTCTCCGCGACGAGGTAGTTGCGGCCCTCCTCGCGGATCGAGCAGTCGTTCTCGTCGCTGAGCATGATGATCGCGAGGAGGGAGCTCGACCGGAGGAAGTTTTGGCGTTGCTCGATGACGGTGCCGTCCAGGCCCATCGGCACGGCGACGTCGCCCTGGATCTCGATCCGCTCGTAGGGCTCCGGGTCGACGAGGAAGCGGTACACGCTCTCGAGCTGCGCCTCGAAGCCGCAGCCGGACTGCCCGGTGCCCTTGACCATCGCCGTGAGCTGCTCGACGAGCGACGTGTCGTTGAGATCGTTGCCCGAGTCGCCTTCGATGTCCGCCTCGCCGTCGTCCGCGTCGGGCCTCCCCGGCTCTCCGTTCTCGTCACGCTTCTGATCGGGGTCCCAGGCCAGGAAGCCCTTGTTGAGGTAGGTCGCGATGTCGTTGACGTGGGAGTTCTCGTCGGTGCGCGCGAGGAGGTGCGCCATGTCCACGTTCGAGGCGCTCGTCATCTCCGGGCAGGCGCCCGAGCCGTGGCCGCCGAGGCTCGAGCTGATGATGCCGATGTGGATGTCCTTGACCGGCTCGAACTCGCGCTTGAAGTCCGGCGGGCATTCCTCGTTCGGCGACGAGACCGTCGTGGGGTTCTGCATGCCGCTCTTGTGGATGCAGCGCGGGTTGACGAGGCCCTGCACGAGGTCGGGGATGGCGGTGGCGAGGATGTCCTGCTTGTCGGCCATCGAGCCCGAGTTGTCGATGGCCAGGAGGAGGTCGATCTTGTCGACCGAGCTCTGGGTCAGCCGCTCGACGATCGTCGACGTCGTGCGGGGCTCGTTCGCGGCGATGGGGCGGTTCAGACATCCGAAGGCGCTGCCTGTGCCCGCGATCAGGAGGCCCGCCATGGCGAGCCTCATCGCGCCCCTCCACGGGCGCCTCCTCTCACGCTCAATCCGCGTCATCATTGGACTTTCCTTTCGACCACCGATCCAGTTGCGCGGCGGTCAAGCCACTGAACGGGCCCGTCGTCCACGAGCCCATGACCGACTTCCGCAGGCGATCCGCGGCTCGACGGGAGCCCGATGCTAAGGACCCGACCGGAATGCTGTCAATTCGACCCGTCGGCCCCGCCCGGACCCACCTGAGGGCGCCGTAGCAAAGGAGGTGCCGCCGCCGCGCTTCGAGAGGTTCCATCGCCGCGCTCGGCCGCGCCGTCAACTTGATTGCGAAGCGCCAACTCTGTAGGCGATCCACCTCGTTGGGAACCTTGTCCCACCTCAACCCGGGTCGGGTCGGCCTCACCTCAACCCGGGTCGGGTCGGCCTCCCATCTCAACCCGGGTCGGGTCGGCCACCTCAACCCGGGTCGGGTCGGCCACCTCAACCCGGGTCGGCCTCCCCAGGTCGGCCCCACCTCAACCCGGGTCAGCCAGCCTCGGCCTCATCGACCTGCCGGCCTCAACCGCGGCCGGCCTCAACGGGTAGCGCGGCAGCTCAACCCGGGTCGGTCGCCGCCAACCCGGGTCGGCCGTCGCGGCGGCCTCAACCGGTAGCGCGGCAGCTCAACCCGGGTCGGCCGTCGCCGCACCTCGACCTCGGTCGAAGGGGGCAGCCGGCTCGATCGCGCCACCCGCGCCGGCACGGGTTGCCGCTTCCCAGCAGGGCCGAGTTGTGGTCAGTGCCCGAGCATGTTGCGCGTCGCCCTCGCCATGGTCCCGGAGGTCCGGCAGCTCCTCGCCGAGGATCCGGCGCAGCTCTCCGACCTGCTCGACGAGATCCACGACGAGGACCTCGCCGATCTCATCGGCCTGCTGGACGACGCCGAGGCGGCGAAGGTCCTCATGGCGCTCAGGGCCGAGGAGGCCGCGCCCATCTTCGAGCGCCTCGACGGCGAGACCCAGGAGGCGCTCGTCGAGCAGATGGGCGTCGAGAGCATCGCGCCGATCGTCTCCGAGATGGCGGCCGACGACCGCACCGACCTCATCGAGGCCCTCCCCGACCAGGTCAGCGGCACGCTGCTCTCCACGCTGGAGAAGGTCGACCCCGAGGCCGCCGCCGAGGTCGAGGAGCTCGCCAAGTGGCCCGAGGACAGCGCCGGCGGCCTCATGACCACCGACTACGTGTCGGTGGGCATCCACCTCACGGTCGCCGACGTGATCGAGCGCATCCGCGCCGTCGGCGAGGACGCCGAGACCATCTACTACGTGTACATCGTCTCCGATCGCGGGCACCTCATCGGCGTCGTCTCGCTGCGCGATCTGCTGCTCGCCTCGCCGTCCGAGAAGCTCTCGAACGTGATGACCGAGAACGTCTTCGCCGTCAGCCCCGAGACCGACCAGGAAGAGGTCGCGCGGACCATGGCGAAGTACGACTTCAACGCGCTGCCCGTGCTCTCCGCGGACCGGAAGCTGCTCGGCGTCATCACCGTCGACGACGTGATGGATGTCCTCACGGAGGAGCAGTCCGAGGACATGCAGCGGCTCGGCGCGGTCGGCCCCATCGAGGACAGCTACTTCAAGACGAGCTTCTGGACGTTCATCCAGAAGCGCGCCCCCTGGCTCGCCGTGCTGTTCGTCGGCGAGTTCATGACCGGCGAGGTGCTCCGGCGCTTCGAGCACGACCTCGAGGCCGTCGCGACGCTCGCCTACTACGTGCCCCTGCTCATCTCGACGGGCGGCAACTCCGGCTCGCAGTCGTCGTCGCTCATCATCCGCGGCCTCGCCGTCGGCGACCTGCGCGTCGGCGACTGGGCGAGCGTCCTCGTCCGCGAGCTCGGGCAGGCCGTCGTGCTCGGCCTCATCCTCTCGGTCATCGGCATGCTCCGCGTCTGGCTCTGGGGCGACGGCACCGGCTTCGTCCTGACGATCGGCGTGACGCTGATGGCGATCGTCCTCATGGGCTGCACCGTGGGCGCGATGCTCCCCCTCCTGCTCCGGCGCCTCGGCCTCGATCCGGCGACCAGCTCCACGCCGTTCATCGCGAGCCTCGTGGACGTCCTCGGGATCCTGCTCTACTTCACGATCGCCCGCCTCTTCCTGTCCGATCTGCTCGCGCAGGCCGGGGCGGGCGGGTGAGCAGCCCCTTCTGCCGCGCCGCCCGGACCGACGAGGCGCCGGCTCCCCCGCTCGACGCGCCGCGCGCGGCGCGCCGCTCGCGCGCCGGCCGCCGTGAGCCCTTGACGCGTCGGCCCCCATGGGGGAGTGAAACTGTCGATTTTCGTTCGGCGCAACGTGCGCTGAACCGCTCCTAGGGAAGGAGTCAAGATGGCCGAAGGCTTGAATCGCGTGATGCTGCTCGGCAACCTGGGCGCCGACCCCGAGCTCCGGTTCACCCAGGGGGGGCAGGCAGTCTTGAACCTGCGGCTCGCGACGACCGAATCGTACCTGGATCGCGACAAGGTCCGGAAAGAACGGACGGACTGGCACAATGTCGTGATCTGGGGCAAGCGCGCCGAGGCCTTGGGCAAGATCCTCAGCAAAGGCTCCTCGATCTTCGTCGAAGGCTCGCTCCGCACGTCGAGCTACGACGATCGGGATGGCAACAAGCGTTACAAGACCGAGGTGATCGCGAACAACGTCCTGCTGACGGGCGGGGGCCGCGGCGGCCGCGGCGTCGCCAACGACGACGCCGGGTTCGGCGCCGATCCCGGCGGCGGTGGCGGCAGCTACGGCGGTGGTGGCGGCGGCTACGGCGGTGGTGGTGGCGGCTACGGCGGTGGCGGCGGTGGCGGCGGCGGCGGCGGTCGCCCGGCCGGCGGCGGTTACAACCGCGGCGGTGGCGGCGGCGGCGGTGGTCGCCCGGCGCCTGCGGCGCCGGATCCCGGTCCCCCTCCGGACGATTTCGGCGGCGGCTACGGCGGCGGCAACGACGACGACATCCCGTTCTGATCGCTCCCCTTCCGGCCCCAGCGATCGGCTAGGGCCGCGGCCGCGGCCGCCTCGCCAGCACCACGGCCACGCCCGCGGCCGCGAGCACCCCGAGCCCCGCGGCCGCCGCGAGCGGCTCCTCCGCGGCGAGGAAGATCGCCCGCACGAGCAACCCCGGCGCCGGCGGCGCCACGAACGCCCCCTCGATCTCCGTCGCGCCGAGCAGCGCCCCGCATCGGGCGCCCGCCCCCTGCGCCGGCTCCAGGCAGACCACGCTGCAGAGCGCCGCGTCGTGCTCGCGCCCCGCGAAGCCGAGCACGTGCCGCCCGCGGATCGCCACCGCGCGCTCGCCCGCCCGCCCCGCCGCCTCGAACGGCTGCTCGTACCGCTCCTCGAGCGCCCGGATCGGCCCTGCCTCCCACCGCTCAATCGCCACCCCGAGCGCCCCGCGCACGAGCCCCGACGCCCGATCGAGCACCAGCTCCTCCAGGCCGGTGACCCACCGCCGCGACGGCGCCGTCGCGCAGACCGCGCGCAGCGACACGTCGTCCGCCTCGACCCCGCGCCGCAGCGTCACCTTCGCCCCCGCGATCGCCGACACGTCGATCGCGGGCAACGCCTCCGGCGGCGCGTCGCGCGCGCCGGCGGGCAGCGAGAGGCGCAGCGAGAGGCCCGGCGCCACGCCGTGCAGCTCAGACGCGCTCGAGCTCATCCATCAGCGCGAGCACCTCGCTGCGGATCTCGACCAGCGCGGCGCGCATCCGCTGCACCTCCTCGTGGCTCGCGCCCGCGTCGGGGGCCGGCGGCTCGATCCCGCCCTCGCGCAGCTTGCGCCGCGCCCCGGCGATCGTGAAGCGATGCGAGTAGAGGAGCTCCTTCACCTTGAGGAGCGTCTCGACGTCGCGCCGGCTGTAGACCCGCTGCCCCTTCGCCGACTTCTGCGGGCGGATGGAGCGGAACTCCGTCTCCCAGTACCGGAGCACGTGCGGCTCGACCCCGACGATGCCGGCCACCTCGCCGATCCGGTAGTACAGCTTCGCCGGAAGCTGCTGGCGCACGGCCAAGCGGTCTACTCCTCGGCCGCCGAGGCCGTCTCGCGCGGGTTGAGGGCCTGCTTCAAGATCTGGCTCGCCTTGAAGTTCAGGACCCGGCGCTCCGTGATCAGGATCGGGTCGCCGGTCTGGGGATTGCGGCCCTGCCGCTGGCGCTTGTCGCGCAGCACGAAGTTGCCGAAGCCAGAGATCTTGATCTTCTCCCCGCGCCCCAGGGTTTCCTTCATGGTCTCGAACACGAGATCCACCAGATCGGCAGACTCCTTCTTCGAGAACCCCCCGAGGCGGGAGTAGACCGCCTGAACGATTTCGGCTTTCGTCATGAGACCCCCATCGCCCTTACAGAAGGGGGGGCGCGCCGCAACCCCTGAAGACCGTTCAGGAAGCCGCGTGCGGTCCCCCGACCGGCCTGTGGCAGGATGCCAGCCTGCGTCGGGTAGGTCTAGGGGGTACGCAGGCTTCGCCCGATAGGGCCGGGCCCGCTTCGTGCAGCCCTCCAGCGGACGCGAACGTCGGGGCCAGCCCGCCTGGAGCCCGGAAACCCAGCCGCGCCCGGGGATCGGAGCCACCCCGCCACCGCGGGACCGGCTCCCCGCCCTGCGCGCCTCGAGGCCGCGGCCGGAAATCCGGCAGGATTCCGGCGCGGCCTCGGCAAGGCACGGGCTCGCCAGCGGCGAACCGCTCAGGCGGCGAGATCGCCGAGGGGCCGCTCCTTGGTCGCCTGCCTCGACCAGGCGCCGACCACGGCCGCGTCGCCCGGCCGCGCGTCGCTCCAGCCGACGGCCGGCGCGCTCGAGACCGCGTCGCGGCGGCGCCCGATCTGCTCCTGGGCGACCAGGACCGCGACGTAGAGATAGCCGACGGCGAAGAGCACCGCGAACGGCGTGGCGAAGTAGTGGCCCGTCTGGACGGACGCGACCACCGCGCCGCACGAGAGCACGGCGAGCATCGCCTCGGTCAGCGGCAGGTCCGTGCGCACCTTGTACCGGCCCTTGTTGTCGCCCTGCTTCGGGGTCCGGACGAACTCGCCCGCCATGCTGCGGAGCCCCTCGATCACGGCCTTGGACAGGTGCGGCGCGAGCCCCGTCCCGAGCGCGATGAGCATCGGCAAGCGGGCGACCGCGCCCCAGCGCGAGCGGCCCTGCGCCGTCTCGGCCAGCATGTAGAACGCCGCGAGCGACCCGGTCGTGGCCGTGCAGAGCGGCAGGTCGATGGCGAACATCGTCAGCGTGTCGGCGGCGGGGAACAGCACGAGCGCCGGCAAGAGCAGGACGCTGAGGAGCACCAGGAGCGGGTACGCGAAGTGCGGCGTGAGGTGGAAGAACGCCTCGAGCCGCTGCCCGCGCGAGAGCTTCGCGTTCAGCACCGTCGCCATCAGCTTGCGCGCGGTCTGCACCGTCCCCTTGGCCCAGCGGTACTGCTGCGCGCGCAGCGCCGAGATGTCCTCCGGGAGCTCCGCCGGCGAGACCACATCCTCGCGGTAGACGAAGCGGTAGCCCGCGAGCTGCGCCCGGTACGACAGGTCGAGGTCCTCGGTCAGCGTGTCGTGCTGCCAGCCGCCGGCCTCGAGGATGGCGTCCTTGCGCCACATCCCGCCGGTGCCCGAGAAGTTGAACAGGAGGCCGGCGCCGTAGCGCGCGCGGTTCTCGACGAGGTGGTGGCCGTCGAGCATGAGCGCCTGCACCTGCGTGAGGATCGAGACGTCGCGGTTCAGGTGGCCCCACCGCGTCTGGACCATGCCGACCGTCGGATCCTCGAAGTGGCCGACGATCGACCGGACGAAGCCCGGCTGCGGGATGAAGTCGGCGTCGAAGATCGCGACGAGCTCGCCCTTCGCGACCTTGAGGCCCGCGTCGAGCGCCCCCGCCTTGTAGCCGACGCGGTTCGTGCGGTGCAGGTACACCGCGTCGATGCCCTCCGCGCGCAGCCGCTCGACGTGCGCCCGGACGAGGGCCTGCGTCTCGTCCGTCGAGTCGTCGAGCACCTGGATCTCGAGCTTGTCGCGCGGGTAATCCATCCGCGCGACCGCATCGAGCAGCCGCGCCGCGACCGTCGACTCGTTGAAGAGCGGCAGCTGGATCGTCACCGGCGGGAGGTCGCGATCGGTCAGGGCCGGGACCTCCTGCGCGCGCGTGATCTTCGCGCGGTGGAGGCGACAGAGCACCACGAGGTGCAGTCGGTGCAGGCCGTAGGCGCTGAGGCCGAGCAGCACGCCGAAGTAGAGCACGCAGAGCAGCATGGAGAGCATCGGGAGCACCTGCCGCCAGCGGGCTTTCGTCGGGTGGGATCGGGCGAGCCCCGGTCTCCACTCCTGCGGTGCTGGCGGGTAACGAACGCGTACCATCCGCGGAATCCGAAGTTGTCATGCACTTGTAATTCGTTGCAACTCTCTGTCACGAGGCGTGAAAAGTTGACTTGGGCCCGAGTCCTCCCCCCTGGAAAATGACAATCACCGACAATCCCGCTTCGCCCGGTCACGCGGCGCTTGCCGCAGGTTCGGCGCGCGAACGCGCGTGCGCGAGCGACGCACGAGGTAAGGTGATCCCCCGACACCGATGCACTAAGGAAGGTGTGTTTCGTAAGGACCCTCCGAGGAAAGGTTCGATAAGTACGGCGCTGACCTGATGGGCAGATTCACAGTGCTGTGGGGTTTTGGAGCCCTCTCCAGGAGCGGCGCCGCCGCCGGGGGTCCGGGGTCATCTGCGCCTGGCGCCCGCGGGAGCCCGGGGCTATCCGTTGCCGATGAGCCGCGCGCTACTTAATGAACTGAAGGCCCGCCAGATCGCGTTCCTCGAGGCGCGGCTCGTCTCGGAGGCCGCGGCGCGGGATTTCCGGGAGCGCCTGCCCGCCGGCTTCGCGGCGCTGCTCGCGACGCCGCTCGGCGAGCTCATCGATGCGGGGGCGGTCGCGCGGGCGCTCGACGCGCTGGCGGCGGAGGAGCCGCTCCGGCGGGCGGTCCGGCCCGCGGCCGCCGCGGCGCTCGGGGCGCTGCTCGAGGCGGCGCGCGCCGAGCGGCGGCGCGCCAAGGAGCTCCTGCCGGAGGGCGGGCGCGACAAGCTCGACCGCATCCTGGAGCAGCCGAAGATCGTCCCGGAGCGGCTCGTGCGCGAGGTGCTCGAGAGCGCGGCGCTCGACGCCGTGATGCGCGACGTCCTCTACGACACGCTGAAGGAGTTCTCCGAGAAGGTGAACCCGTTCTTCGCCGAGTGGGGCCTGCCGGCGCTGCTCAAGCGGATCGCCCCCTTCGGCCTCGGCGGGGTCGGCAAGGCGATGGGCACCCTGCAGGGCGAGTTCGAGCGGCGGCTCGAGCCCGAGATCCGCCGCTTCTTGCAGGGGTTCTCGCGCACGGCGATGCGCCAGGTGCACGACATCCTCATCGCCAAGGGCGACACGCCCGAGTTCGTCGGCCTGCGCAAGCACGTCGCGACGTGGGTGCTGGACCAGGAGATCTGCGCGCTCGTCGGCCAGCTCGACGCGAAGAGCTCGGCGCTCGCCGAGGAGCTCGGGGCCGACGTCGCCGCGCAGGTGCTGCGGGACCGGCCGGTCCGGGCGCGCACCAGCGAGGCGATCGCGGCGTTCGTCGCCGCGCACGCGCGCGAGCCGCTCGGCGAGGTGCTGAGGCGCTTCGGGATCGCGCCCGCGCTCGACTTCGACGCGCTCGCGGCCGCGCTCTGGCCGCTCGTGCGGAGCGCGTGCGCGACCGGGCCGGTGCGCGCCTGGATCGCGTCCGTGGTGGAGGAGTTCTTCGACGGGCTGCCGGACGGCATCGAGCCGTCCGCCTGAGGCGCGGCGGGGCGGAGCCCGCCCCCGGGTGGCGCGATCCGCGCCGAGGCGCTCGTTCACCGCGCCCCGCCCCCGCGCCCCGCGCCGGGCGGGCTCGCCCGGCAGCGGCCGCTCAGCCCATGGCCGAGGCGTCCGCCACCGCCGACTCGATGTACGCGAGGCCGCGCGACGGGCACACGGGCACCGTGGGCGCGAACGCCTCCATGTCCAGGATGAGCTCGGGGCCGGCCGCGAGCGTGAGCATCACGACGGGCACGCGCGGCGACATGCGGCGGAGCTCCTCCATCTCGCTGTGGAGCTCCGCCTCCTCCCGGGGCACGAGCACCATCACGTGAGGACGCCAGCGGGCAAGCACGTCACGCGCATGGTCGAGCCCGCAGCACGTCTCCACCGTGTAGTCCCGGGACGAGAGGAAGTGGACGAGCGGCTGGGTGTTGCTGGCGTCGTCGTCGATCACCAGAACGCGGGTCGTGCTCTCAATCTCCATAAGTATCCCCCGTTGGCGGCTGGGTCTGGCCGAAGCGCCGAAGACCGGATCTTCATCGCCTGGCTCACCGAAACCATACTCCATCGGCGGCAAAGCGCGATGTCAATCGCGCCTCATCGCATCACGCGACGCGTTGATACGCGCTTGAAACACCAGCGCTTTCTCCCCGTCGTCTGCGCGATGCGCGGGCGACCGCCGGGCCCGGCAGGGGCTCAGCCGCCGAGGTAGGCCGCGCGGATCTCTTCGTTCGCCGCGAGATCCTTGGAGTCGCCGCTCATGGCGATCTGCCCAGTACGGAGCACGTAGGCGCGCGTCGAATACTTGAGCGCGAGTCGGGTGTTTTGCTCAACGAGGAGTACGGTGGTTCCTGACGCCGCGATCTTGGCGATCGACTCGAAGATGTCCGCGACGAGCCGCGGCGCGATGCCGAGCGAGGGCTCGTCGAGGAGCAGCATGGCGGGGCGCCCCATCATGGCGCGGCCGATCGCGAGCATCTGCTGCTCGCCGCCGGAGAGCGTGCCGCCGTGCTGGTGCATGCGCTCGCCGAGGCGGGGGAAGAGCTTCACCACGTCGTCGACGGTCTCCCCCATGGTGGGGCCGTGCTTGTGGCACCACGCGCCGAGCTCGAGGTTCTCGCGGACGGTGAGGTTCGAGAAGATCGCGCGCCCCTCGGGGACGAGCGAGACGCCGGCCGCGACGAGCTCCTCGGTCGAGACGGACGCGAGGTCCTTGCCGTCGTAGCGGATGCGGCCGGCGGCGATCGGCAGGAGGCGGACGATCGTCTTCAGCGTGGTCGTCTTGCCGGCGCCGTTCGCGCCGATCATCGCGACGATCTCGCCGCGCCGGACCTCGAGGCTCACGCCCTTGAGCGCCCGGATGCCGCCGTAGCTGACCGCGAGATCGTCGACGACGAGCAGGGGCTCGCCGGGCGCCACCGAGGGGGGCTGCCGCGTCGGGTGCGATGTCTTCATGCGGGCTCCTCTGCCGCGGCGCCGGCCGCCGGGCGGGCCTCGGCCGCGTCCTCGTCGACCTCCTCGCCGAGGTAGGCGGCGAGGACCTTCGGGTCCTTGCGCACGACCTCCGGGGTGCCGTGCGAGATGGTCTCGCCGTGGTCGAGGACGTGGATCTCCTCGCACACCCCCATCACGACCTGCATGTTGTGCTCGACCAGCACGACCGTGACGTCGAAGGTGTCGCGCAGCCAGCGGATCTGCTGCTTGAGCCCCTCGGCCTCGCCGTAGTTCATGCCGGCCGCCGGCTCGTCGAGCAGGAGCAGCTTCGGCTTGAGCATCATCGCCCGGGCGATCTCGAGGCGGCGCTGGTTGCCGTACGAGAGCGACGTCGAGATCTCGTCGGCCATGTCCTCGAGCTTGAACACCGAGAGCAGCGAGAGCGCGCGCTCGGTCATCTCCTGCTCGTCCTTGTAGAAGAACGGCGAGCGGAGCAGGGCGGAGGCGAGCGTCGCCTTGCGCAGGTTCTCGCAGGCGACGAGCACGTTCTCGAGCACGGTGAGCTGGCCGAAGAGGCGGATGTTCTGGAACGTGCGGGCGATGCCGAGGTGCGCGATCTGGCTCGGCTTGAGCGGCGCGAGGTCGGTCCCGCCGAAGCGGATCGAGCCCTCGTCGTGCTTGTAGACGCCGGTGATCAGGTTGAAGACGGTCGTCTTGCCGGCGCCGTTCGGGCCGATGAGCCCGAAGATCGAGCGCTCCGGCACGGAGAAGGAGACGCCGCCCACGGCCTTGAGGCCGCCGAACCGCTTGGTCACACCCTTCAGATCGAGGCTCACTCGAACTCCCTCCCGGCCGGCTTGGCCTCGCGCTCGATGGCGGTGCCGGGCGGCCTCTCCTCTTTCGGCGCGCCCGCGCGCCCGGCGTCCGCCTCGGCGCCGGTCGTCGCGGGGACGGGCTCGGCCGGCCCGCCCTTCGCGCGCTGCGGCCGCGGCGGGCGCCGGCCGAAGAGCTCGCGCTCGCCGAAGAGCCCCTCGGGGCGCAGGATCATCAGCCCGATGAGGATGGCCGCGTAGAGCACCATCCTGAGGGCGTTCAGATCGAGCGCGGGGTACGCCGCCTTCAGCGCGAGGACGCTGTCGAGGCCCTGGAGCTGCTCGATGAGCTTGACCGTGAAGGTCACGAGCACGCCGCCCACGATCGACCCGCTGACGCTGCCCGACCCGCCGAGGATCACCATCGTGATCGCGTCGAACGAGTAGTTGAACGTGAACTGGTCCGGCTGGACCGTGGGGTTGCCGTCGCGCATCGAGGCGAGCAGGCCGCCGGCGATGCCGCCGCCTGCGGCGGAGATGACGAACGAGGTGACCTTGTAGCGCGTCGGATCGACGCCCACCGCGGCGGAGGCGATCTCGTCCTCGCGGAGCGCGCGCAGCGCGCGGCCCCAGCCGGAGAACTTGAGCCGCCAGGCGACGATGGTCATGAGCGCGACGGCGCCGAAGATCCAGAACGGGCCGGCGTACTGCGGGACGCCGGTGTCGTCGGGGCCGGCGTAGCCGATCGGGCCGCCGAGCGCGGCGAGCAGCTTGCCGATCGGCCCCTGGTCGGCGGCGCCGGTCGTCGCCGTGGCGATCGTCAGGCGGAAGATCTCGGCGAACCCGAGGGTCACGATGGCGAGGTAGTCGCCGCGCAGCCGGAGGCTCGGCAGGCCGACCACGAGGCCGAACAGGGCCGCGACGAGCCCGGACGCGAGCAGCGCCGGGGGCATCACGAGGAACGAGTTGCCGAAGAGCGGATCGCCGCCGCCGAGCTGCTGGTGCAGGTTGCCGGCGACGATGGCCCCGGTGTACGCGCCGATGCCGACGAAGCCGGCGTGGCCGATCGAGAACTGGCCGGCCATGCCGTTGATGACGTTGAGCGAGAGCGCCGCGATGACGTTGACCATCGCGAACAGGGCGAGCTGCCGCCAGGCGGCGTCGGGCAAGAGGGTCTCGAAGCCGAACTCGAGGGCGACGACGACGCCGAGGAGCACGAGCGCCGTGATGACGCGCTTCAACGGTCGAGGCATGGCCGGCCACAGTTGATTTGGCCGGGCCGCACCGTCAAGCGGGAGCGTTACTTGATGACGCGCAAATAGGGGGGCAGCTCGCGCTTCGGCTTGCCCGTCCCTGGTTGCGGTCTGGGCTCGGGCTCACCGGAGCTGCCAGAATCGTCGTCTTCCGCCTCGGTCGACCGCGCCGGCGCGAGGGCCGGGGCGGGCACCGGCGCGAGCGGCCTCACGGCCGCGCCGGCGTCGCGCGCCGGGGGCTCGCCGCGGCGCTCGGCGGGCTCCACGGCCTCGAGCTCGGGGCGGCGCGCCTTGTCGCGCGCGCGCGCCTCGTCCGCCGCGTCGTCGCTCTGCTCCTCGTCGCTGCTCAGGGGCGCCACGGCGGCGAGCCGGGGGCGCGGCCGCTTCTGGGGCTTCTGCGGGGCCGCGCCGGGCCGCTGCTGCTTCTGCGCGGCGAGATCGGCCGGGATGTCCTCGGGCCAGACCATGCCGCGCTGGTCCTCGCTCACGAGCGCCCAGATCGCGTGCCACGGCAGGCGGCACCAGAACGGCGCGCGGTTGAACGAGAGCGTGCAGCTGATCCCCTCGTCGTCCACCTTCAGGTCGGGGATGGGGATCGCCATGTTCATGCCGACCTGGAGGATCAGCTGCGGCTGGCCCGTGAACCACTTGGGGACGGAGACACCGGGCCGGCGCGGGTCGAGGTGGATGAACACGCTCGGCTCTCGCTCGAGGAGGGCCAGCGCGACGTCCTTTTTCGGCGGAAGCGGTCTCTGCACGTCGGACATCGTACTGCTCTGCCCAATACCCCGGACCGCGCGGCTCCGCCAGCGCTTCGGGCCCTCGGGCGAACGGCGGCGCGCCGGTGAGCGGGCCGCAGCGCGAAAGCCGTCAGGCGACTCCAGCAGCTCTGTAGAAAGCTCGCCGTAGTCCGCGCGCGCGGCCGGCGCCGAGACGCTCGAGCCCCGCGGCACACCCGCGCACCAGGGCGCACCTCACGCCGCGGGTCGCCGGCTCAGCTCGACGGGGACCTCCGAGAGGGTGACCCGGTGCTTGCCGCCGGGCGTGAGGGGGATCTGGTCGACGATCTGGACGCAGATCTCCGCGCGCTCGCCGAGGTGCTGCCGGACGGTGCGCTCGATGAGGCGCGCGGTCTCGGGCTGGAAGCCCTTGCCGGGCACGAGCCGGACGGTGATCGCGCGCCGCCGGTCCTGGTAGACCTGGTAGCGGGCGATCGTCGGCTGGTCCTTGATGAGGTGCGGGAAGAGCTCCCCGGCGAGCAGCTGGCCGTCGGGGCCGACGAGGAGGTCGAGGACGCGGCCCTCCACCGAGGCGAGCATCGGCAGCCCGCGGCCGCACGCGCACGGCGCGCCGGCGGCGATCGCGACGTCCTGGTTCTTGTAGCGGATGAGCGGCATCGATCTGCAGACGAGGTCGGTCACGACGACCTCGCCCGGCTCGCCCGGCAGGGCGTGCCGCCCGTCGCGGAGCAGCTCGACGTACACGCCCTCCATGTGGATGTGCTTGCCCTCGTGCCGCTCGCACTCCGCCGCGATCAGCATGAGCTCGCGGCAGCCGTACCGGTCGAAGACCGGGGCGCCGAACGCGCGCTCGATCGCCTCGCGCTGGTGCGCGAAGAGCCGCTCCGCGCTGGTGACGACGCCGCGCGGCGGAGGGAGCGCGCGCCCCTCCGCGAGCGCGTAGCGCGCGGCGTGGTAGAGCGCGCTCGTGTAGCCGACGATGAGCTGCGGCCGGTAGCGCGCGATCTCGTCGAGCAGCGCGGCGAAGCGGGCCTCGGACAGATCGAAGGCGCTGATCATCTTCTTGCGGAGGATGGCCTCGTGCAGGCAGCGCTTGGCCTTCTTCGCGAGCGTCTCGCCGAACTGGGTGCTCCACAGGTGGAGCTCCCTGTCGCCGAGCCGGGCGCCCGCCCACCCGTCGGACCGCATGGCGGCCGCGACGCGGCGCTCGTAGGTGCGGTGGTCGAAGCGGAACCGCACCGGCTCGCCCGTGGAGCCCCCGGTGCCGCTCGAGTAGAGCTTGCCGACGAAGCCCTCGGCGAGGAGCTCCGGCCCGTGGGCGCGGAGGTCGGCCCGCGTGAGCACGGGGAGCCGCACGAGGTCCTCCGGCGCCTTCACCGAGGCGACGCGCACCCCGTGCTCGGCGAACCGGGCGCGGTAGAACGGGACGTTCTGCTCGGCGAAATGGAGGGCGGCGAGCATCCGCCGGAAGGCGAGATCGCGAATCTCGCCTTCCGACAGCCACTGAGAGCGCTCGAGGTCCTCCAGGTGCTTCAGGGTCTCCCGGCCCCGCAAACGGGTCTCGTAGAGCGGAAACAGGATGTTTCGAAACAGCTCACCATACATGGGCAGAGCGTTCTTTCGAATCGTCGACCGTCAAGCGCGCGCCGGCGGCTCTCCCGCGAATCCGCGTCTTCGTGGCGAGGAATCCGACCGGAGCGGCGCGCGCCGGCGGCTTCCGTCCTGGCGGGGCGGGGGCGCCTGGATCGATCGCCGCACAGGCACGCTTCCATCGGACGAGCGATGTTCCGTCGGGCGCGGCGCGGGGTCGCGTCAGCCTGCGCCGCCGGCCGCGGGCGGGCTCGACCCGAAGATGGCGACGGTGGCGCCGGCGAGGATGATCGCGGCGCCGGCGATCTCCGTGGTCGTGGGGATGGCGCCGAGCCACAGGGCGCCGATCGCGATCCCGCCCAGCGTCTCGCCGGGGGAGACGAGCGCGATGATCGACGGGGACATGCGGCGCGCGGCGGCCTGCACCGCGGTGTGGCCGACGAGGGTGGGGATGAGCGCGAGCGCGACGATGGCGACGGCGGCGTGGGCCGGCGGCGGGGCGACGCCCTCGAGCGCGCCGGGCGCGGCGGGGAGCGCCGCCGCGAGGAAGACCGCGGCGCTCGCGTAGACGAGCGCCGCGTAGCTCCGCGCCGGCAGGGCGTCGCGGAGCGCCCGGGCGAAGGACACGTAGAGGCCGTAGAGGACGGTGGCGCCGACGACCATGAGGTCGCCCGAGAGCCGGTGCTCGCCGGCGCCGGCCGCGCTCGCGATGACGAGCGCGCCGACGGTGGCGAGGAGCACGCCGGCCTGCTCGGCGCGCGTGGGGCGGACGCGGAAGAACGCCCACGCGCAGAGCACGACGGCGAGCGGCTCGAGGGAGATGAGCGAGAGCGCCGCGGCGATGGAGGTGCGGTCGAGCCCCCAGAGGAAGAGCGCGAAGTGGGCGGCGAGCAGCAGGCCCGCGCAGAGGACGGCGGCGCGCTGGCGCAGCGAGAGGCCGGCCGCCGAGCGGGCGATCGCGCGCAGGTCGAGCAGGGAGAGCGCGACCGCGGCGAGGGCGACCCGGCCGAAGGCGACGAAGAGCGGGTGGACCGGGCGCGCGTACCGGGCGACGGGGCCGCTCGAGGCGAAGGCGAGGCTGGCCAGGACGACGAAGAGGGCGGCGCTCCGGGCCGTGACGCGCTGCTTGGCCGCCATGCGACGCCTGCTAGGTCAGCCGGCCGCGAAAGACAACCAGCGAGGCGCGCCCCGCCGGCGGGGTCAGTTGGGCGGGGGCGGCGGGGGCGCGATGAGGACGAGGTTGAGCCCGCCCGGGTACTGGTAGCTCGTGTAGGAGCCGTAGCCGATCACCTGGATGCCGACGGGGGCCGAGGCGGTCAGCACGTGAGCGCCGTCGTTGCCCGGGCCGAGCGGGATGCGCGCGACGCCGAAGCCGGAGCCGTTGCCGATCGGGGTCGGCTCGACGTCGACGGGGTCATCGTCGAGCGTGATCGTGGCGTCGAGCGGCTGGATCACGTCGACGTAGCTCTCGTCGTAATCGCTGGGTGCGAGGAAGACGTACTTGGTGCGGTACTGCTCCACCGCGGTGGCGTGGCTCTGCGACGGGTCGCCCTTCTGCTCGGGAGGGGCGGAGTCGCGGTCGACGATCTCGGCGCCCAGCATGAACGTGCTGACCGCGAACTCGTGATCTCCCACGACCTCGAAATCCCGCCTCACCACGCTGAGGTCGACGACCTGGCCCGCGTCGATCGAGGTCGGCGCGCCGTCCGGCCGGCCGGACGGGTAGGTCAGCGCCGTGCCGTCGACGTTGCCGTAAAGGCGCACGACGTGACCGAAGAGCTCGCCGCCGGGCGAGGTCGGGACGGTGACGAAGTAACGCTTGCCCAGGGTCTCGGCCGGGAACACCGACTCCTCGATGTGGTCGCAGGCCTTGTAGCCGATCGGCGACTGCACGCACGGCATGCCGGTCAGGACCTGGACGGGTTTCGTGGCGGTGACGAGGCTGCCGCTGAGATCGCTGCTCGGGCTCCCGAGGATCTCGACGACATCGCCCGCGTCGAGGTCGACGGTGAAGCTGCCTCCGCCGGGCGTCGCAGGGATGTCGTCGCCGGCGATCACCGAGGCGCCCTGGGCGAGGCTCACCGTGACGCTGGTGCCGTCCTGGATGCCGGTGATGACCGCGTAGGCGCCCATCTCCGCGTTCCTCCAGCCCTGCTGGCCGGTGATGCGGTAGTTGCCGGTCATCGCGGTGCTCGGCAGGAGCAGCGAGGCGTCGTTGGTGAAGGAGAAGCAGCCGTAGGGGACCCCGCTGGAAGGGCACATTCGGAGGCCAGGACAGGAGGACCAGTCCTTCCCGTCCGGGCCCCCGGCGCCCTTGTACTCGAGCGCGTTGAATTGATAGACCGTGACCGGCCGGGTCGAGACGAGGTGGTAGGCGCCGCCGTCCACGCGAACGGAGCTGCTGAGCGATTCGCCCGAGGCGCACACGCCGGCGTCGGGCCCCTTCAGCTCGGGGACCCAGGGGAGGTAGACCTTGGTCAGGCTGTTGGGCTGGACCTCGGCGCGCGCCACCGAGGCGCCGTCGCGCGTCACCTCGACCTCGGCCACCTCGTCGCCCGCGTTGGCGACGACGACCGCGAAGTCGAAGATCGACCAGACGATGTTCGCGGTGACCGTGGGCCAGAAGTCGCACCCGATATAGGATTTGTTCGCGGCGGCCTCCGCGCACGTCTTCGGGTCGCCCATGAGCTCGGGGCCCGGGTCGCTGCCGCCGGTGCCGGTGCCGATGTCGTCGCCGGCGCTGGTGGAGCCGGCGTTGCCGCTGGCGCTCGTGTTCGTGGAGGATCCGCCGTCGCCCGAGCCGCCGCCGGAGGTGTTTCCAGGCCGCGGGGGGCCCGCGGACGAGCCGCTGGCGGAGCATGCGGCCGCGGAGGCCGCCAACAGTCCTAGGCCGAGAAACAGAGTGTGCTTCGAGTACTGCATGGGCCCTCCCGTCAACGGACTTCGAGCACAGTGGCCTGTGCGACAGCCCGGCTGGAATGCGAATTCCCGTGGATTGATGAAGTAAATGGTCGAGCGCTTTCGCACCCCTGGACACGGTGGTGTCCATCGATCCCGGCTACGCGCTTTTGTGCCGCGATGCAAGCACGCCCGGCTCACATATCGCGATCATCAGCGCGGAATACCGAGGAAATCCTGGAGCAACGGCCGACAAGCAGCAAAGGTCACAGACGGGACAGATCGTACGATATCGCTTCGCCCGTCCTTGGTTGCGCCTGCCGTAGGCCCCCGGGAGGGAGCTCGTCGCGCGGGGCGCGGGCGGGCTGATGTTTGAGCCCAATTGACGTCCTGTGCCCGTCGTGCGCAGCACGACGGGCACAGGACGTCCCAGGCGAGTTCAGCCCGCCCGCGCCCCGCGCGACGAGCTCCCTCCCCGGGGGCCGGGCGCCTCGGAAGCCCCGTGACGCCCCTGGCCGACGCGCTACGACCGCGCCGTGAGCAGCGGGCGCAGGAACTGCCCCGTGTACGACGCAGGCACCTTCGCGACGTCCTCCGGCGTCCCCTCGGCGATGACCCGGCCGCCGCCGGCGCCGCCCTCGGGCCCGAGATCGACCACCCAGTCGGCGCACTTGATGACGTCGAGGCTGTGCTCGATGACCACCACCGTGTTCCCCGCCTCGACCAGCCGGTGGAGCACGCCGAGGAGCTTGCGGATGTCCTCGAAATGCAGGCCCGTCGTGGGCTCGTCGAGCACGTAGAGCGTGCGCCCCGTCTGGCTCTTGCCGAGCTCGCGGCTCAGCTTCACGCGCTGCGCCTCGCCGCCGCTCATCGTCGGCGCGCTCTGGCCGATCTTCATGTACCCGAGGCCCACCTCGACCAGCGTGTCGAGCACGCGCCGGAGCGCCACGTGGTGCTCGAAGAGCCGCACGCAGTCCTCGATGCTGGTGTCCAGGATGTCGGCGATGCTCTTGCCCTTGTACCGCACCGCCAGCGTCTGCGCGCTGTAGCGCTTGCCGGCGCACACCTCGCACGGGACGTAGACGTCGGCGAGGAAGTGCATCTCCACCTTCACCACGCCGTCGCCGCTGCACGCCTCGCAGCGCCCGCCCTTCACGTTGAAGCTGAACCGCCCGGGGCCGTAGCCGCGCGCGCGCGACTCCGGCAGCTCGGCGAAGATCTCGCGGATCTGGTCGAACGCCTTCGTGTACGTCCCGGGGTTCGAGCGCGGCGTGCGGCCGATCGGCTTCTGGTCGATCGCGATCACCTTGTCGAGCGCCTTGAGCCCCTTGATCGCGCGGTGCGCCCCGACCGGCTCGGTGCTGTTGTGGAGCGCCCGGCCGAGCGCCGGCAGGAGGATGCCGTTCACCAGCGAGCTCTTGCCCGCGCCGCTCACCCCGGTCACCGCGAGCAGCACCCCGAGCGGGAACCGGACATCGACGTTCCTCAGGTTGTGCTCGGACGCGCCCTGGACCTCGAGCCACCCGCGCGGCGCGCGCCGCGCCTCGGGCACCTCGATGCGCGCGCGCCCCGCGAGGTACGCGCCCGTCAGGCTCTCCGGGTTGCGCGCGATCTCCTCGGGCGTGCCCGCGGCCATCACCCGCCCGCCGAGGTGCCCCGCACCCGGGCCGAAATCCACGACGTAATCGGCGGCCCGGATCGTCTCCTCGTCGTGCTCCACGACCAGCACCGTGTTGCCCAGATCCCGGAGGCGCCGCAGCGTCTCGATGAGGCGCTGGTTGTCCCGCTGGTGCAGGCCGATGCTCGGCTCGTCGAGCACGTACATCACCCCCGACAGCTCGCTCCCGAGCTGGCTCGCCAGCCGGATGCGCTGCGCCTCGCCGCCGCTCAGCGTCGGCCCCGAGCGATCGAGCGTCAGGTAGTCGAGGCCCACGTTCAGGAGGAAGCTCAGCCGGCTCGTGATCTCCCGCCGCACCCCCTCGGTGATCTTCTGCCGGTTGCCCGGGAGCTCCAGCCGGGCGAAATGATCGAAGGCGTCCTTCACCGTCATGCCGGTGACGTCGGCGATGCTCTTGTCCGCGACGCGCACCGCGAGCGACTCCGGGCGCATCCGCTTGGAGCCGCAGGCGTCGCACGGCCGCTCGCTCATGAACTTGCGGTAGGCCTCCCGCGCCGACTCGGACGACGACTGCTGGAACCTGCGCATCAGGCTCGGGATCACGCCCTCGAACTTCATGCCCCAGGTGCCGTGGGTCTCGGTCCCCTCCTTCCCCCACGTCACCGCGATGCGCTTGCCCGAGAGGCCGTAGAGCACCGTCTCCTGCTTCTTCGCGCCGAGCTTGCGCCAGGGCACGTCGAGGTCGACGGAGCACGCCTTGGCCACGGCGTCGATGATGCGGAACGTCCAGCCCTCGCCGCGCGCCATGGCCGACGCCCAGGGGGCGATCGCGCCCTCCCGGATCGACAGCGAGGCGTCCGGGATCACGAGGGCCGGGTCGATCTCCAGGCGGGTGCCGAGGCCGTTGCAGGCGCCGCACATGCCGAGCGGGCTGTTGAACGAGAAGCTCTGCGGGGAGAGCTCGGGGAAGCTCTGGCCGCAGCAGGAGCGCGCGGCGCTGAACAGCAGCGGGGCGTCCGGGCGCCGCCGCCGCGCGGCGGCCCCGTCGTCGGCCTGGACCTCGACCCGGAGCTCGCCGCGCCCCTCCTGGAGCGCGAGCTCGACCCCCTCGGTGATGCGCTGGCGCTCCTCCGCCCGCACGGCCAGCCGGTCGACCACGAGCGCGATGGTGTGCTTGAGCTTCTTGTCGAGCCGCGGCACCTCGTCGAGCCGGTGCTGGGCCCCGTCGATCTCGACGCGCACGAAGCCGCGGCCGCGGAGCTCCTCGAAGAGGTCCTTGAACTCCCCCTTCCGGTGCGTCACGAGCGGCGCGAGCAGCACGAACTTCGTGCCCTCGGGCATCGCGAGGAGCTCGTCGACGATCTGCTCCGAGCTCTGCGCCTTCACCGGCTTGCCGCAGAGGTGACAATGCTGCTCGCCGGCGCGCGCGTAGAGGACGCGCAGGTAATCGTAGACCTCGGTGATCGTGCCGACCGTGGAGCGCGGGTTGCTCGACGCGCTCTTCTGCTCGATGGCAATCGTCGGCGACAGGCCGCGCAGGTGCTCGACCTGCGGGCGATCGAGCTGACCCAGGAACTGGCGGGCATACGAGCTCAGCGTCTCGACGTAACGCCGCTGCCCCTCGGCGTAGAGGGTGTCGAACGCCAGGCTCGATTTGCCCGAGCCGCTCACCCCCGTGAACACCACGAGCTTGCGCTTCGGCACCTCCAGCCGGTCGATGCGGAGGTTGTGCTCCCGCGAGCCGAGCACCTCGATGAAATCCGGCTCGCGCGCGGCCTCGAGGAGCTTGAGCGCCGGCCGCGGCTCGACCTGCGCGAGCGGCTCGGCGCGCGTCGCGGCCTTTGCGCCGCCGTTGCCGGACCTGGCCAGCGCCCCGCCCCGGGGGGTGGATGCGATGGTCTGCGGCTGTGTGGATCCGTTCGTTCGCGCGCCCATTGGATTGCCCACCGCCATTAACACGGTGACGCGCTGTCCGGCACTCGATGTTCTATGGAAAAACAGGCAAGGAACGCGCAATGCGCGCTGCGCCACATGTCAGGGAGGCGCGCAGCTCAGCGCCTGGCCGGGCCGCCTGGAGCGGCGCGCCAGCGCACGACAACGCAGGTGACGTTGTCGGGGCCGCCGTTCTCATTGGCGCGCTTGACGAGGCGCATGGTGATGTCGGCGAGGTCGGCGCGCTCCTCCAAAATACTTGCGATATCTTGCGCCGGCACCACGCCGGACAGGCCGTCCGAGCAGAGCAGCAGGACGTCGCCGCTCTCGACGGCGTCGATGCGCGTCTCCACCTCGACCGCCTCGTCGGTGCCGAGCGCGCGGGTGATCACGTGCTGGAGCGGGAACGAGCTGGCCTGCTCGGGGAGGAGGTGGCCGAGCCGGATGCACTCGTTGACCAGCGAGTGGTCGCGGGTGAGCTGCTCGAGGCGGTGATCGCGGAGGCGGTATACGCGGCTGTCGCCGACGTGCGCGACGGCGATGAAGCCGTCGCGCGCGAGCACGGCGGCGAAGGTGGTGCCCATGCCGCGCTTCTCCCGGTCGCGCCGCGCCGCGGAGAAGATGCGGCCGTTCGCGAGCTGGATGCCCGCGACGAGCAGCGGGAGCCCCTGATCGACGTAGCGGGCCTCGGAGCCCCGCGTCGTGGGCGGCCCCACGCTGACCGCGACAGGCCAGGTGGAGTCCGGGTCGTCGAAGAAATCGCGCACGGTGTCGATCGCCATCCGCGAGGCGACCTCCCCGGCGGCGCGCCCTCCCATGCCGTCGGCCACGAGGAACAGCCCCCGCGACTCGAGGATCGCGAAGCTGTCCTCGTTCGTGTCCCGGACCATGCCGGGATGGGTGATCCCGGCGGCTTCAAAAACGAGGTGACGCTGCACGGCGCTCCCCTCCGGCGTGCTCGCAGGCGCGCCTTGCCGAACTGCCGAACGACGGGCGCGCATCCTCCGTCATCCGCGCCCTTCCGGCGCCTGGGTCGAACCGCTCGCGCGACACAGAACGCATCGTCTGCTCATGTGGCTGTCCGCTTCAACTGCTTCGAGCGAGCCTACGCGGCAAGGATCGGTCGCGTCCACCAGATCGGGCCTCGGGCGGCGCCCGCCCGCGGCTGTCCGCGCGGGGCTCGGCGGCGCCTCGCGCGGCGCGCGCGTCGGCGTTCCGTTTCCAACGTCTGGCGCTGCCGCGGCGCGGCTGTCGCGGGGCGGGGCCGTGGCGGGCCGCCGGGCCGAGCGGCGCGCGCTACCTGCGGCCGCGCGGCGGGCGCGTCACGGGACCGCGAGCCGCTCGGCGCCGCCGCCGGAGCACGCGCTGAGCGCGAAGCCGAACCGGTCCTCGCTGCCCTCCTGCATGATGCGCTCGAGGTTGCGGCAGGTGTGGCGGAAGACGCCCTGGAGGGCGTAGCGATCCTTGCTGTCCACGACGACCACGACGCCGATGAGCGTGACCTCGAGGCGGTAGGTGACGGGGTCGCCTTCGATGGTGTACCGCGTGGTCGTGAACTCGGACGGCTCGCGGTTCTTGTACGCTTGCCAGATGCACTCGCGCGCCGCGCCGTTGTAGCCGTTGCCGTGCTTGACGACCTCGGTGCCGCACTGCTTGAGGGGCGGCGTCGCCGGCCCGCTCGGCGCCTTTTCGGGCGCGGAGGAGCAGGAGGCGGCGAGCAGGGAGAGCGCGAGGGCGGCGAGCAGTCGGCCTGGCGAGCGGGGCATGGCGACTCCTTACCTAACGCGATCCGCGAAAAAGGGATTCTTTTTTTCGGACGGACCGGCCGGACCCGCGGCGCGGGGCGGTGTCGCCGGCGGTCCGCGGGGCGGCCTTCTTTCGCGCGGGCTTGGCGGGCTTGGCGGGCTGCGGCTCGAGCGCGGCGGAGAGGGCGCCGAGGTCCTGGAGGCTGGCCACGAGCGCGCGCAGGTAGTGCGCGGAGAGGCGCTCGGCGGCGCAGAGCGCGCGGGCGGCGAGCACCTGGGCGTTGTAGGGGCCGGCGTCCTCGGGCACGTTGTCGGCGGCGCGGGCGACGGCGAGCGTCGCGCGGGCGCTCACCAGCGACTCGTGGAACAGCGCCGTGGAGAGGGCGTTGCTGAGCGCCTGGGCTTGCCGCTTCACCCGGCGCTCGACGACATCGCCGTCGCACGGGAGCTCGGCGAGATCGCGCGCGAGCGGCTCGGGCAGGCGCACGTCGCGCGCGGCGATCTCGCCGCGGAGGCGCGCGAGCGAGGGCACGGCGGTCGTCTGCCGCTCGGCGGCGAGCGCGCGCAGGCGGCGGCGCGCGGCCCTGGCGACGGCGGGGAGGTCGCCGAGCGAGAGCGCCGCGGCGAGCGCGCCGTCGTCGGGGATGCCGGCGTCGGCGAGGGCGCGGAGCTGGGCCTCGGCGTTGGCGCGGGCGCGGTGGAAGGCGGCCTCGAAGGCGGTGAGCCGCGCGGAGGCGCGGGCGTCGAGGCGGGCGCGGGCGCCGCCGTCGAGGGCGCGGGCGCGCTCGAGGAGCGCCTCGATGAAGCGGTAGCCGGCTGGATCGAAGCGGGGGGCGCCGGCGGCGCGGAGGGCGGCGAGGCGCGCGGCGGCGGGGGCGGGAGGCCCGGGTTGGGGGGCAGCGGGGGCCGACCCAGGTTGAGCCGCCGCGGCTGACCCGGGTTGAGGCACCGCCGCGGCCGACCCGGGTTGAGCCGCCGCGGCCGACCCGGGTTGAGCCGCCGCCGCGGCCGACCCAGGTTGAGCCGCCGCGGCCGACCGGGGTTGAGGCACCGCCGCGGCCGACCCAGGTTGAGCCGCCGCGGCCGACCCGGGTTGAGCCGCCGCGGCCGACCGGGGTTGCGGTGGACGTGGTTGCGGTTGGCGGCGCCCCGACCGAGGTTGAGGCTCACACCCGTCGACCGACCGAGGTTGCGGTTGAAGACGCCGCTGGCGGTCCTCGGACTCCACCGCCGCCGGAGAAAAATCCGACGTGGACGCCATCAGGGCGCGCTCCGCCGTGGAATGGGCGAGATCTCCACGCGGCGGTTCTTCGCCCGGTTCTCGCTGGTATCGTTGGGCGCCACCGGGTGCCGCTCGCCGAAGCCGGCCGCGAACAGCGCCGTCTCGGGAACGCCCGCCGCGGCGAGCGCGCGCGTCACCGTGAGCGCGCGCTGCGCCGAGAGCTCCCAGTTGTCGGCATAGCCGCGGGACGAGCTCGTGAGAGGCCGGTCGTCCGTGAAGCCGCTCACCATGATCAGCTCGTCATGGTGCTCGAGATACGCCTTCAGCGGATCGGCCAGAGCGCGGAGCAGCGCGATCCCCTCCGACTGAAGCTCGGCCGAGTTGAGCTCGAACAGGATGCTCCCGCGGATCCCGATGCGCCCCTCCGTCAGCGTGATCCTCCCCTCGGCGAGCGGTCCGGCCAGCGCGCGCTCGAGCGCTTCCAGGCGCGCGCGCTCCGCTGCCCGGGTGGCGCGCTCGGCGGCGAGATCGCGGGTCAGATCGACCTGAAATGAGATCGCCCACACGAAAAAGAGCACGAACAGGCCGAAGAGGCAGGCCATGAGGTCGCCGAAGACCGGCCACACCGCGGCCTGCTCGGGCGCCTCGTCCTCGGTCGGCATCAGGGACACGGCCGAGCGCTCCTCGCGGCCGGCGCCGCGGATACCGGCGCGCCCTCGCGGCGCTCCATGAAGCAGACGACCTCGGCGCGCGAGCCGCCGGGCGCCGACGGAGCCGAGGAGCGGCGCATCAGCTCGTCCTGCTCCTCAGCGCCCGCAGCTCCGAGAAGAGCTCGCGCTGAAACTGCAGCGAGTGATCGAAGACCTCGCGGGTCTGGTCGAGGTAGGCGCCGAGGAGGTCCGTCGCCTCCCCGTGCTCACGGCGCTCGATCGCATCCTCGATCGCGCCGAGGCTGTTCAGCCATCGATCGCTGGCGTCGCGGTAACGGTCGACCGCGACGGTGAACATCTCGGCCACCGCCGTCATCTCGGCGCCGCCGGCGCGCACGAGCTCCGATGCCTCGCGCACCACCGCCGCGGTCGCCTCGAGGCTCTCGCCGAGCCCGCGGGCGTGGGCGCTGAGCCGCTCGGCCAGCCCGTCGGCCGCCTCCCGCCGCGCCCCCTCGAGCCGCTCCTCGAACGACAGCAGCCGCGCCGCCTGCTCTTCCAGCAGCCCCCGCGCCGCCTCGCCCAGCGCCGCAACCCGCGCCTCCGCCCGCTCTTCCCGCTCCGCCGCGCTCCGCTCCGCCGCCTCCGCCAGCGCCGCGACCCGCCCCGCCTGCTCCCGCGCGCTGCCCGCCATCGCCGCCGTCGCCTCCGACAGCTTCTCCAGCAGCGCGTCCAGCCGCACGTCCCGCGCCGCGTCCGCCTCCGCCCGCGCCGACAGCCGCTCCGACGCCTCCGCGATCAGCCGCGCCGCCGCCTCCGGCGCCGCCTGCGCCGCACGCGCCGCCTCCGTCAGCGGGCCCGACAGCGCCTCGCCCAGCGCCGTCAGGTGCGCCGCTCGCGCCGCGTCCTGCTCCGCCTGCCGCGCCGCCGCCTCCGCCGCGCGCGCCGCCTGCTCCCGCTCCAGCCGCTCGATCGCCTCCCCCACCACCCCGGCCAGCCGCTCCGCTTGACCTTCCAGCCGCGCCGCCGACTCCGTCTCGAGCTCGCGCCGGCGCACCGCGGCCTCCCGGTCGAGCCGCTCCAGGCGCTTCGCCGCGCCCTCCTCCATCCGCTCCAGCCGCGACGCGACCCCCTCCTCCGTCCGCTCCAGCCGCGACGCGACCCCCTCCTCCAGCCGCTCCAGCCGCTCGCCGAGCCCGCGGGCGTGGGCGCTGAGCCGCTCGGCCAGCCCCTCGGCCGCCTCCCGCCGCGCCCCCTCGAGCCGCTCCTCGAACGACAGCAGCCGCGCCGCCTGCTCTTCCAGCAGCCCCCGCGCCGCCTCGCCCAGCGCCGCAACCCGCGCCTCCGCCCGCTCCTCCCGCTCCGCCGCGCTCCGCTCCGCCGCCTCCGCCAGCGCCGCGACCCGCCCCGCCTGCTCCCGCGCGCTGCCCGCCATCGCCGCCGTCGCCTCCGACAGCTTCTCCAGCAGCGCGTCCAGCCGCACGTCCCGCGCCGCGTCCGCCTCCGCCCGCGCCGACAGCCGCTCCGACGCCTCCGCGATCAGCCGCGCCGCCGCCTCCGGCGCCGCCTGCGCCGCCCGCGCCGCCTCCGTCAGCGGGCCCGACAGCGCCTCCCCAAGCGCCGTCAGGTGCGCCGCCCGCGCCGCGTCCTGCTCCGCCTGCCGCGCCGCCGCCTCCGCCGCGCGCGCCGCCTGCTCCCGCTCCAGCCGCTCGATCGCCTCCCCCACCACCCCGGCCAGCCGCTCCGCCTGACCTTCCAGCCGCGCCGCCGACTCCGTCTCGAGCTCGCGCCGGCGCACCGCGGCCTCCCGGTCGAGCCGCTCCAGGCGCTTCGCCGCGCCCTCCTCCATCCGCTCCAGCCGCGACGCGACCCCCTCCTCCGTCCGCTCCAGCCGCGACGCGACCCCCTCCTCCAGCCGCTCCAGCCGCTCGCCGAGCCCGCGGGCGTGGGCGCTGAGCCGCTCGGCCAGCCCGTCGGCCGCCTCCCGCCGCGCCCCCTCGAGCCGCTCCTCGAACGACAATAGCCGCGCCGCCTGCTCTTCCAGCAGCCCCCGCGCCGCCTCGCCCAGCGCCGCAACCCGCGCCTCCGCCCGCTCCTCCCGCTCCGCCGCGCTCCGCTCCGCCGCCTCCACCAGCGCCGCGACCCGCCCCGCCTGCTCCCGCGCGCTGCCCGCCATCGCCGCCGTCGCCTCCGACAGCTTCTCCAGCAGCGCGTCCAGCCGCACGTCCCGCGCCGCGTCCGCCTCCGCCCGCGCCGACAGCCGCTCCGACGCCTCCGCGATCAGCCGCGCCGCCGCCTCCGGCGCCGCCTGCGCCGCCCGCGCCGCCTCCGTCAGCGGGCCCGACAGCGCCTCGCCCAGCGCCGTCAGGTGCGCCGCCCGCGCCGCATCCTGCTCCGCCTGCCGCGCCGCCGCCTCCGCCGCGCGCGCCGCCTGCTCCCGCTCCAGCCGCTCGATCGCCTCCCCCACCACCCCGGCCAGCCGCTCCGCCTGACCTTCCAGCCGCGCCGCCGACGCGGCGTCCGCCTCCCGCCGCGCGCGCGACTCCTCGTCGAGGCGCCGCTCGACCCCCTGCAGCGCGCCGCCCGCGGCCGCGCCGGCGCGCTCCACCGCCTCGGCCAGGAGCGGCTTCACCACGCCGGCCGCCACGTCGGCGGTCTGCCGCAGGCCCGCCGCGATGTCGCCGCGGATCTCGGCGGCGGCCGCCGCGAACGAGGCGGCCGCCTGGCGCGCGCCCTCGACCTGCACGGTCACGAGCCGCTCCTCGAGGCGCTCGAGCCGGGAGGTGGCCTCGCGCAGCGACGCCGCCGCGGCGGGGAGCGCCTCACTTTGCCGCGCGAGCGCCTCCAGCGCCGCGAGCTGCCGCCCCGCCACCGTCAGCGCCGCGAGCGGGCCCGCCGCGTAGGCGTGGAGCGCGGCCGCGGCCCCCGCCTCGGCGCGGCGCACGAGCACCGCGGCGAGCCCCAGCATCGCCGACGCCGACACGCCCGCCGCCGAGGTGCCGAACGCGCGCGACAGGCCCTGCATCGGCGCGGCCAGGCTCTCCCGGAGCGCGTCGACGTCGGCGCTCAGCGTCAGCGCCTCGCGCGCCCCCCGCAGCGTCTCGAACAGGCCGAGGAACGTGCCGAGCAGCCCGATCATCACGAGCAGCCCGACGAGGTACGACGCGAACGTCGCGCCGGCCGGAGGCAGCGCCGCGCCGGCGATCCGCGCCTCGAGCAGCGCCCGGAGCGGCGCGCTGCTCTGATCGATCGAGGCGCGCGTCGCCGGCCGCGGCAGCGCGGCGAGCTCGCGCTCGATCCGGGCGGCCCGCCCCGCGCGCGCGAACAGCTCGAGCGTGCCGAACGCCAGCCCGAGCGCGATCAGCTGCACGAGGCGGTACGCGAGCGGGTCGGTCCCGCGGTAGACGACCGCCGCCCGCGCCACCAAAGCGAGGCCGATGCCCCCGGTGAGGAGCACCAGGAGCCGCGTCGTCCACTGCCGCGCCGTCGCGAGCCGCATCGTGAAGCCCCTCGCGGGCTACGCCGGCGCGCCCGCCGCCGCAGCCCCGTCGACCAGCGAAAGGAGCCGGCCCGCCTCGTGCGCGAGCACCGCCTGGACCACGAGCTCCATCCGCTGGAGCTCCCGCCGGAGCCACTCGTCCTGCGCGAACCAGGCCGCGACGTGCTCGACGTCGACGGCCTCCGGCAGCGTGCCGACGGCCGCGCGCAGGCCCCGCGCGAAGGCGCGCGCCAGCCCGGGGACGAGCTCCGCGAGGGCGCGCTCGCGCCGCTTCTGGGTGGCGGCGGCGATCGCGGCGTCGAGCCGCTCGAGCCGCGCCGCGTCCGGGCCGAGCGCCCGCAGCGACGGCGCGAGCTCCTCGCGCAGCGTGCGCGTCTCGAGCCGGATGCGGCCGAGGAGGCGGCTCGCGAGCTCGCCGAACGGCTCCCAGAGCTGGCCGGCCGCGGACGCGAGCGGGCGCCCGCCGCGCTCGCGGGCGGCGCGCGCGGCCAGCACCCCGGTCTGCTCCAGCGTCGCGAGCACCGCCGCCGCGTCGGGGAGCTTGTTCCGCCGGTGGAACGGGGTGGCGAACACGTGATCGAGCGCCGCCGCGAGCTCGCCGAGGCGATCCGCGGCGAGCGCGCGGACCTCGGCCCGCGCGCCGGCGGCCGCCGCGGGCGGCGGGGCGGCGGGCCGGTCGAGGAGCGAGAGCTCGCGCGCGAGCGCGACGCTCCCGTGCAGATCCATGAGCCCGGCGAGGACCGCCGCCGGATCGGAGAGCTCCGCGCGCGGCGCGCGCGTCCCGTCGGCCAGCGCCGAGGCGGCGGCCGCGAGGGGACGCGAGATCAAAGGCCCGGGCCGCGAGGACCCGGCTCCGGGGTGAAGCATTCGCACGGCCGCGCGTTGTTAGCCGTCGCGGCGCGGAGCCGCAAGCCTGTCCGTCGCGCCCCGCGCGCCTGCGCCCCGCGCCTCACGCCCCGCGCCCGCCGTCCCTCGCGCCCGCCGTGCCTGTCTCCCTCGCGCCTTGCGCCGCTCACCTGTTGGTTGGCGCTTGCCCGTTCGTGGCCCACAGCGCGAAGGAGAGCTGGTCGGCGCCCTTCGCGACGGCTGCCTTGATGAGGTCCGCGCCGCCGTGCCCGGCGTTCCGCTCGATGCGGAGCAGGACCGGGCCGCCCGCGCTCGCCGCCTGGAGGGCCGCGGCGAACTTGCGCGCGTGCATCGGATCGACCCGATCGTCGCTGTCGGCCGACAGCAGGAGGACGGGCGGATATTTCGTCCCCGGCTTGACGTGGTGGTACGGCGAGTAGGCGTAGATCGCCTTGAACTGCGCTGGATCGTCGGCGGACCCATACTCGCTGATCCACGTCTTGCCGGAGCCGAACAGGTGGTATCGCACCATGTCGAGCAGGGGGACGCCGCAGAGGACGGCCCCGAACAGCTCCGGCCGCTGGGTGAGCGCGGCGCCGACGAGCAGGCCGCCGTTCGAGCCGCCCTGGATGGCGAGCCGCTCGGGGCGCGTGTATCCCTCGCGGACCAGGTGCTCTGCCGCGGCGATGAAGTCGTCGAAGACGTTCTGCTTCTTGAGCAGCATCCCGTCCCGGTGCCACGCCTCGCCGTACTCGCCGCCGCCGCGCAGGTTGGCCACCGCGTACACCCCGCCCCGCTCGAGCCACGGGTAGATCGACGCGGTGAACGCCGGGGTCTGCGACATCTGGAACCCGCCATAGCCGTAGAGCAGCGCGCGGGAGCTCCCGTCCTTCTTCATGTCCTTGCGGCGGACGATGAACATCGAGATCTTGGTGCCGTCCTTGGACGGGAAGAAGGTCTGCTCGACGGTGAACGGCGACGGGTCAACCGGCACCTCGATGCGCGTGTAGAGCTCGGTCCGGCCCGTCTTGATCGAGGTCGCGTGGATCTCCTGGGGTGAGGTGAAGGACTCGAACGAGAAATACGCCTCGTCCTCGTCGGGCAGCCCGGACGGGCCGCCCACGGTGCCGATGCCGGGCAGCGGGACCTCGCGGACCAGCTTGCCGTCGAGCGTGCGCACCTCGACCCGGCTCGAGGCGTCCTTGAGGTAGCTCAGCGCGAGGTGCCCACCCAGGATGGAGACGCTGTCCAGGATGGCGTCGGGGCGCTCCGGGACGATCTCCTTCCACGCGGCGCGCTCGGGCCTGTCCGGGTCGACCTCGAAGAGGCGGTAATGGGGCGCGCCCTCGTCGGTGTGGACGTAGAACCGATCCTTGTAGACCTCGACGCTGAAGTGCGCGTCGCGCCCCACGGCGAGCGGCTTGTCCACGGCCTGACCGCCCGGCCTGCGGAGATCGCGAAAGTAGACGTCGGTCGAGGTCCACCCGTGGGCGACGGTGAGCACCAGGAAGCGGCCGTCCTTCGACAGGAGCGCGCCGAGGAAGGTCTTCGGATCGCCCGTCCTGCCGCGCACCACGCGATCCTGCTTCGGATCCTGGCCGAGCCGGTGGAAGCGCACCTCCGCGTAACCGGGCCGATCGGCGACCGGGATCGACGGGTCGGTCGGGAGCCAGACGTAGTAGAAGCCGTCGCCGGAGGGCGTCCACGACGCGTACGCGTATTTGCCCCCTTCGATGACATCGACCTCGGAGCGCTTGCCGGACGCGACATCCATCACATGGATGGTCGCTTCATCCGAGTTGTTCTTCTGGACCTTGTAGGCGACGTTCTTGCCGTCCCACGACACTTCCCACCCGCCCAGCGAGACGCTGCCGTCGTCAGACCAGCTGTTCGGGTCGAGCAGCGGGCGCTCCTCGCCGCTCTTTCCTTCCTTCCAGTAGACAATCGACTTCTCTTTCGTCGCGTGCCTCCGGCTCAGGAAATACCGCCCCCTGCGGTGGCGCGGCGCGGACACCGCATCGATGTAGAAGAGCTGCTTGAGCCTCGACGCGATCGCGTCCCGCTCGGGGAGCCGCGCGAGCTCGGCGCGGGTGAACGCGTCCTGAGCCTGCATCCAGTCCTTCACGTCCGGCGCGCCGCCGTCCTCGAGCCAGCGGTACGGGTCGGTGATCTCGACCCCCTGGACGGCGTCTTTCACCGGAACGGCGCGGGTGAGCGGGTACGCGGGGCGGTGAGGATCGGCGGGCTTCGGCGCGGCGCTGGCCGCAGCGGGGGACGGAGAGGAGCTTGCGGTCATGGTGGGACCCGTTCGATGTGCCTTGGCACCTCCGCAGGCGCCAGCGAGGAGCGCCGTGAGGAGCAGGCAGGGAGAGGCCTTCATGGGACGGCGAGCATACCGTGCCCCAGGCGACCGGGGCAGGCGAGTTCGCCGCGCGCGCCACCGAGGATCGAGCGCTGCTCGCGCGACGGGCCCTGGCGAGCGCCGCCTCCTGCCGGCGGCAGGTCATCCGGCGAACCGGAGCTCCGATGGACTCGCTTCAAGCATGCTTCTCGTTCTGTCCCGACATGCGGTCCGCCGCAGGGCTGGATGCTGCGGCAGCCGCGCGCCGATGCGCGGCGCCCGCCCGCGCGTCCATGACGAGAGCGCGCGGCCCTGGCGCGCCCCGCGCCGGCGTCGGGCGGCGCGCCGATCGGGAAAGGCCATCGGATTGCGATGCCGGAGGCCCCCGTCATCGTATAGGAAAGGGAGCCCATGGCGACGTCCCTCCCCCTGCGGCGTGCGGCCGCGCTGCCGGCGCTCCTCGGCCTCGGCCTGCTCCATTCCACCGCATCGGCGCAGGAGGCGGCGCCCGGGGGTGCGGAGAGCCCGCCGCCCGCGAGCGACGCCGGCACCGCCGCCGCGGCCGCGCCGCCGCCCGCGAGCGACGCCGGCACCGCCGCCGCGGCCGCGCCGCCGCCGGGGAATGCGGTCCCCGACCCCGGCGGCGCGAATGAGCAGCCCGGCACGGCCCCGCGGCTTGCCGGGGATGCGCCCGTCACGGACCCGCTGTTCGCGCCCAGGAAGGCGGTGCGGCGCAGCGGGTTCACCGCCGGGATCGCGGGAGGCCTCGCGCTCGGGAGCGCCGCCGGATTCCCCAATGATGTTCAAAAGATAGGATACGAACGCTACTACACCGAGACCGGCGTCGGCATCGGCGGCGGCGGTTACGTCTGGCTCGGCGGGGTGCTCGCGGACTGGCTCACGTTCGGCCTCGCGTTCGGTGGGCACGGCCTGAGCGCCGCGGATCATGGCGCCCTGGCGGGCGGGGTCATGTTCCACACCGAGGTATTCCCGCTCTTCTCGCTCGGGGAGCGCTGGAGAGAGGTGGGTGTCATCGTCGATGCAGGCACCGGCGTGGCCTACACGACGCCGGACGACAGCGACGTCGACGTCATCGACGGCGCCCTCCCGGCCCGCATCGGCGGCGGCGTGTTCTACGAAGGGATCCGGCTCTGGAAGGTGTCGATGGGCCCGTGGCTCTACGCCGATTACACCTGGAGCACGTCCGTCCGCCAGCCAGGGTTCTACCTGGGCTGGCGCACTGCCCTGTACACCGGGCCCTGATCCGCTCGGGCCCTGATCTCGTGGTCTACGCCTGCAGCTCCGGCGCCCGCCGCCGCGCCAGCGCCTCCCGCCCCGGCGGCGCCAGCGTGAGCCGGATCCCGCGCCGGATGAGCTGCATCGCCGCGAAGGACACCGCCCCCACCAGGATCTTCCGGCCGATCTCGCGCGGCACGCTCGGCTTCCCGCGCGGCGCCACCCAGTCCGGGTGCTGCCACGAGCGCACGAGCGCGCGGACGCGCTCGCCCCGCCGCCGCTCGTCGCGCCCCCGCACCCCCCGGACCAGCGCGATCACCGCCGCGCCGCCCAGGATCGCGAGCAGCAGCCCTCCGGCCGCCACCCCGGGGCCGTGCCGGCGCACCTGCGTCTTCACGTCGAGGAGCGCGTGGCGGCGCCGATCGATCGCCTCGATCGTGTGCATCAGCCGGTCGCGCAGCTCGTCCGCCTTCCGCTCGAACTCCTCCCGCTGACCGTTCAGCCCCTTCATACGACGCGCTCCCGCACCAGCCGCACGTCCGACCCGAGGCGGCCGCGCGTCCGCTCGAGCGGCCTCCTCGGCGCGCGCCCGTAGCCGACGACGCCCACCACGACCGCGAGCGCGATGAGCGCGAGCCCCATCAGCAGCGCCGGGAGCGGCCCCGGCGAGATCGCCAGCGCGATCGCGACGAGCACCAGCGCCACCCCGAGCAGCGCCGCGGCCGCCGCCGCCCCGAGCGCGACGCCCGACGTCTTCGCCCGCGAGATCTCGTGGTTGATCTCGTCGCGCGCCAGCGCGACCTCGACCTCTATCAGCTCCCTGGCCTCGGCGATCGCCTCCTTCACGAGATCGGCCGTCGAGCTCTCGGGCCTGGGATCCACCTGCCTCATGGGACACCTCTCCGCCTCACAGGATGAACGCGCTCGGGAGCGGAGCAGGCAGCCGCCAGCACACCGGTCGCCGCAGAGCCCCCGCCACCGACCGCGCCACGCGGTGCATACGGCACGCCAGCCCCATCCTCGCGCAGCCGCGCGCGCGCTGCGCGGCCGCCGGCCAGCGCGCGGCGGGGCGCACAGCGCGGCGGGCGATCAGGGCAGGACGCCGGAGACGACGCGCTCGTGGCCGCCGTAGTCGAGGTTCCTCGCGACGTCGACGAACCCCGCCGCCGCGAAGAGCTCGGCGACCTCGCCCGCCTTGCCGGCCTCGACCTCCACCGCCAGCACGCCGCCGCCGGCGAGCCGCGCCGGCGCGCCCGCGACGATGCGGCGCGTGAAGGCGAGCCCGTCCGCGCCCCCCGCGAGCGCGAGGTGAGGCTCGTAGCCGCGGATGTCGATCTGCAGCGCGGCCACGTCCTGGTCCGGGATGTACGGCGGGTTCGCGGTGATCAGGTCGAAGCGGAGGCCGGTCGGCACGCCGGCGAAGAGATCCGAGCGCAAAAACCCCGCGTTGACGGCGCCGAGACGGAGCGCGTTCTCGCGGGCGACGGCGAGCGCGCCGTCCGAGATGTCGATGCCGAGGACGCGGCTGGTGGGCCGCTCGCAGGCGAGGCTCACCGCGACGCAGCCGGAGCCGGTGCACAGATCGAGCACGCGCGCGGAGAGCGCGAGGCGCCTCGTCCGGGCGAGGCCGACCTCGACGAGGATCTCGGTGTCGGGGCGCGGGATGAGCACGCGCGGATCGACCCGGAACGGGCGGCCGTAGAACTCCCGCACACCGAGCAGGTAGGCGACCGGCTCGCCGGCGCGGCGGCGCTGGTGCAGCTCCCGGTAGGCGGCGAGCTCGGCCCTGTCGAGCGGCCGCTCGGCGTCGATGAGCAGCCCCACGCGGTCGATGCCCAGCACCTTGCCGAGCAGGAGCTCGGCGTCGAGGCGCGCCGAGGACGCGCCGCGCTTCCTCAAATCGCCCGAGGCCCACGTGATCACGCGGCGGATCGTCCAGGGCTCGTTCTGCGGCTCGACGTCGGGCTTTGTCACGGGAGCGGGGCGGCGACGGCGTCGCGGACGGCGGCGGAGACGACGGCCTCGACCTCGGCGCGGACCGCGTCGCGGTCCGCGACCGACCGGGCCTCGAAGCGCAGCACGAGGATGGGACCGGTGTTCGAAGCGCGGCAGAGGCCCCAGGCCCCGCCGCCGAAATCGATGCGCGCGCCGTCGATGTCCACGACCGGACGGACGCGGCGGAAGTGCTCGGTCACGCGGCGCACGACCTCGAACTTCACGGCGTCGGGGCAGTCGACCCGGATCTCGGGGGTGGCGAAGGTCTGCGGCACGTCCGCGAGCAGCTCGCCGAGCGGCCGCTGCGCCCGGGCCACGATCTCGAGCAGGCGGACCGACGCGTAGACCGCGTCGTCGAACCCGAACCACCGGTCGGCGAAGAACATGTGCCCGCTCATCTCGCCCGCGAGCAGGGCGCCTTCCTCTTTCATCTTGGTCTTGATGAGCGAATGGCCCGTCTTCCAGAGGATGGGGCGGCCGCCGCGCGCGGCAACGTCCGCGTAGAGCGTCTCGGAGCACTTCACCTCCCCGAGCACGGCCGAGCCGGGGCGCTCCGCGAGGAGCGACCGCGCGAACAGGAGCAGCAGCTTGTCCCCCCAGATCACCTCGCCGCGCTCGTCGACGACGCCGATCCGGTCGCCGTCGCCGTCCCACGCGACGCCGAGCGCGGCGCCGGTCGAGAGCACGCGGGCGCGGAGCGCCTCGAGGTTCTCGGGCACGGTCGGGTCCGGGTGGTGGTTCGGGAACCGGCCGTCGATGTCGCAGAAGAGCGCGTCCGGCGAGAAGCCGAGCGCGCTCAGCGTGCGGACGCCGAGCGGGCCGGCCGCCCCGTTGCCGGCGTCGACCACGAAGCGCACGTCGGTGCGCGACAGGCGGGACGCGGCGCGCACCGCCTCGATGTAGTCGGCCGCGAGGTCGACCTCGGTGAGCGCGCCTCTCGCCGCCGCCGCCCCGCGCGCGGCGCCCTCCTCGATGAGATCGGCGAGCGCCTGGATCTGCTGGCCGAAGAACGACGCCTTGCCGCGCATGAGCTTGAACCCGTTGTCCGGCGCCGGGTTGTGGCTCGCGGTGATCATGATCGCGCCGTCGGCGTGGAGGTGGTGCGCGGCGAAGTAGAGCAGCGGCGTCGGCCCGACGCCGGCCGAGATCACGTCGGCGCCGCCCGCGAGCAGCCCCTCGGTGAGCGCGGAGAACAACCGTCCGCTCGAGAGGCGGCCGTCCCGGCAGACCGCGACCCGCGGGCGGGCGCCGCCGGACGGCGCCCCGGCGGCGAGCTCGCGGGTGAGCAGCAGGGAGAAGGCGGCGCCGAGCTCACGGGCGAGCTCGCTCGAGAGGTCGCGCTCGGCGTCGCCGCGGATGTCGTACTCGCGGAAGATGGTTCGGGGGACCTTCATAGACCACGCGGAGGAACGCTCGGCGACGCGCTGCAGCGGGGGCCGGCGCGGAGGATGCTCTGACACGGCGCGATCGTGGGTGAAACGAAAAACGCTCGCCGCGGCGCGGGCCTACGGCCCGCCGGCTCGCCGGCCCACCAGATTGCGTTCCTGGCCGCCGGCCGGGTAAGTTGGGCCCCGTGGAGCCCAGCACCGCATGATGACGCGCGCACAGAGAACCGGTCTCGCTGCCATGCTGGCCCTCTCCGCCTGCCTCGCCTGCGGCGAGGTCGCGCGGGCGGCGGAGCCGTCGCCCGCCGCCCTGCCGATCACGGTCGTCGCCATCCGGACCGACGACGCGTACGACCAGGCCGGCGCGCTGACCCAGGCGCTCCGCTCCGCCATCAAGGACGCCCGGGGGTGGTCGGTCGGCGAGGGGGATTTCTCGCTGGAGGTCCTGACGCTCTCGCTGCAGTGCCCCGACGTGCCCGACGAGGGCTGCCAGACGCGCATCGCCGACCACATCCGGAGCGACCGCTACCTCTGGGGCGTGCTCCGCAAGAGCGACACCAACGTGGAGGGCTCGCTGAACCTCTGGACCCGCGGCAAGCCGACCTCGAGCGTCCCGGTGAAGTACAGCGCGAACCTCACCGAGGCCAACGACGAGCCGCTCCGCAAGATCGCGGCGGACGCGATCGCGTCGCTGACCGGCGGACCGCCGATGGGGTCGCTCCGCGTGAGGACGGGCGCCGCGCAGGCGAGCGTGCTCATCGACGGAAAGCCGGTCGGCAACGTGCAGAACGGCGAGGGGATCTTCCCGGTCACGGCCGGGCCGCACCGGGTGCGCGTGAAGTCGGCCGGGTTCCTCGACTCCGAGGCGTCGGTGGTGGTCGTGCCCGTGAACACGACCGACCTCGCGCTCAGCCAGATGCCCGCCGAGCCGTCGCAGTCCAACTGGAAGCGGATCGGCGGGTTCATCGGCCTCGGCGCGGGGGCGGCGTTCGGGACCGTCGCCGTCATCAGCTCCGTCCAGGTCGCCAGCATCCAGAGCGACCCGCAGTACAAGGCCTACCGGGCGCTGTTCACCACCGAGGTCGACGACGTGTGCGCGCCCGAGCAGCGCGAGGCCGTCCGGGGCGACATCACCGCCGACACGAGGACGGCCGACGCGGGCATCCGGCTCTGCGAGAAGACGGACACGTTCATGGGGCTTCAGTACGTCTTCTACCCGCTGGCCGTGGTCTCCGCGGGCCTCGGCGCCTACCTGCTCGTGACGAGCGACAGCCGGAGCGGGGAGCGCGCCGGCTGGACCGTGCAGCCCAGCGTCGGCCTCGGCGCGGGCGGCCTCGACGTGACCTACCGCTGGTGAGCCGCGCCGCCCGTTCCGCGCGCCGGGCGCCCGGGGAGGGGCGACGATCATGCGGGTGATCGCCGGCCGGCTCGGCGGGCGGAGGCTCGCCGCCCCGCGCGGCGAGGGCACGCGGCCGACCGCGGACCGCGTGCGCGAGGCGCTGTTCTCCTCGCTCGGCGACGTCACCGGCGCGCTCGTCTGCGACCTCTACGCCGGCACCGGCGCGCTCGGCATCGAGGCGCTCTCGCGCGGCGCGCGGCGCGCGGTCTTCGTCGAGAGCGGCCGGCCCGCGCTCGCCACCCTCCGCGAGAACCTCGCCGCGCTCGGCCTCGCCGACGCGGCGCGCGTCGTCCCGCTCCCGGTCGAGCGCGCGCTCGACCTGCTCGCCGACGAGGGCCCCTTCGATCTCGCGCTGCTCGATCCGCCGTACGCCGCCCTGACCAAGGCCGCCACCGCGGCCGCGCGCCTCGCCGGGCCGCTCGGGTTGCTCGCCCCGACCGGGCGCCTCGTCCTCGAGCACGCGCGCCGCGATCCTTCCCCGGAGATCGCCGGGCTCACCTGCGCCGCGGTCCGCACCTACGGTGACACCGCGGTGTCGTTCTACGCGCGCTGAACGGCCGTCCGCGGGGAGCCAACATGTTCATCCGGGGCGCATCCAGTTTCCTGGCGCGCTTCCCTGGCCACCCTTGTAGACTCGCCCCCGCCGGGCGCGCCCGCGTCTCGGCTCCGGCGCACAGGGCCCGCCGACACGGCCGGCCCCGCGCGCCTCTCCGGGAGGACTTCTCAACGTGTCCGCATCGATGCCCCCGTCGTCCCAGCAGATCCCTGGAAAATCCGGCAACTCTGGGATCTACATCGCAGGAATGGTCGTCCTCGCCGCGCTCATGGCGGGCCTGCTCTACTGGAAGCTGCGCCCGGAGCCGGAGGCGCCGCCCGCGGCGCCCACCGCCGCTGCCCGCACCGAGACGAAGCCGGCGGAGCCGCCGCCGCTCTTCGCGCCCCCGCCGCCGCCGCCCGTCGAGGAGGTCGAGGACGCCGGGGTGGACGCTGGCAAGGTCGCGTCGGCGCAGGGCCCGGCGACGACCGGCAAGTCGCCTTGCTCTGCCAAGTGCGGCGACGGCGCCAGCTCGCCCGCGCTCGACTCCGCCGTCCTCGGGCTCGCTCGCTCGGCGCAGGGTTGTTATAACCGCGCGCTGCGCACCTCGGAGGTCTCCGGCAAGCTGACGGTGAGCGTGCAGGTCGCCTCGACGGGCGCGGTGTGCAGCGCCTCGATCCTCAACGACACGGTGGGGTCGGGCGAGATCTCGTCTTGCGTCCTGGGACGTTTCCGCGGCAAATCACTGCCTCCGCCGCAGAGCGGATGCGTCGTGGTGAACGTTCCGATCAACTTCACCATCAAGCAATAGGAAGCAGCCGATGCGAATGCTCCCCCTCCGGATGGCCAGCCTGCTCCTCCTCGCGCTCGCGCTGCCGAGCGCCGCGTGCCGCGTCGAGGAGGGGACCACCCCGAGCTGCAACGACAACCTCGACCCCGAGCACGGGATCGTGACGGACGCCGACGGGTGCCATCAGCTCCCGTACTGCATCGTGAACGGCAAGCAGGCGGCCCCCGAGGAGTGCTGCAAGAACGCGGAGGGCATGGTCAACCAGGCGTGCGCCAGGGGGTATGCGTCCCTGACCGCCTCGGCCACCACGACGTCGGCGAGCGGCTCCGGCGGGAGCGGCGGCTCCGGCGGGAGCGGCGGCTCGGGCGGCGGCGGCGGCTCGGGCGGCGGCGGCGGCAACGGGGGCGCCGGGGGCTCGGGCGGCGCGGGCGCCGGGGGCTCGGGCGCCGGGGGGAGCGGCGGCTAGGCCGCGCGCGTCCATCGGCCGTGGCGAGGAGCGCCGCTTCCACGCGGGGGATCCTGCTCTCGGTCGCCTACGACGGGCGCCCGTTCGCGGGCTTCGCCCGTCAGCGCGACCAGCGCACGGTCGCGGGCGAGCTGCTCGGCGCGCTGCGCGCCATCGATCCGGCCATCCGCGAGATCCGGGGCGCGAGCCGCACCGACGCGGGCGTCCACGCGCGCGACCAGCGCGTCGCCTTCGACACGGCGGCGCCGCTGCCGCCGCGCGGCTGGGTCCTCGCGACCGCGCGCCACCTGCCCGATGAGATCGTGATCCGTCGCGCCGCCGTGGTGCGCGTCGGGTACTCGCCCCGCTTCGAGAGCCTCCGCAAGCGCTACCGCTACCTGATCCTCCGGGATCTGGTGCGCGATCCGTTCCTCAGCCGGCGCGCGTGGCGGGTCGAGGGCCTCACGGACGAGGCGATCGAGCGGGCGCGCGCCGAGGCGCTCGCCGCGAAGGGCACCCACGACTTCGCGGCGTTCCGGACGAGCGCGGACGAGCGGACGACCACGGTGCGCACGCTGTACGGCGTCGAGCTGTCGCTCGACCCTGCGGATCCGCGCCTCGTCCGGATCGACGTCGAGGGGAACGCGTTCCTGCACAACATGGTGCGCATCCTGGTCGGCACCTTGATGGACGTGGCGCGCGGCCACCTCGCCCCCGGCGCGATCGCGCGCGCGCTCGCGTCGCGCGACCGGCGCGAGGCCGGGATCACGGCGCCGCCGGACGGGCTCTACCTGGAGCACATCCACCTGCGCGACGACGGCCAGGATCCCTGGCCCAGCGGGCCATCGGACGGATCGTCGGTGGACGACGCCGCGCCGGAGGGCGCCCCTGCGGCGGACGACGCTGCACCGGCGGACGACGCCGCACCGGCGGACGACGCCGCGCCGGCGGACGAGGTGGGCACGAGGCCCGGAGCGGGCGCCGGGGCCTAGGACCGCGGGTCAGAAGTCCTCCCAGGAATCTCCCTCGCGAGAGAAGCGAGAGATTTCAACGCAAAGGAGCAAAGGCGCAAAGACGCAAGAATGCATTTGTTTTTTTGCGCCTTTGCGCTCTTTGCACCTTTGCGTTGAAATCTCTCCCGGATCCCTGGCCGGACATCTGGCGGGCGGAGCTGGGGCCTGCGCACAGCCCGAAGCGGCGCGCTGCCCGAACGGGCGCGCCCCTTCGGCCGGGTCCGCGACCGAGCGCTTTCGCGCGCCAGGAGGTTGCGTTCGCGAGCGCTTCCCGTCTTACCTCTTGCCTCGCTGCCGGGCACCCCGCTCCGCGGACCGCGGACAGGACCTCTCCCACGCGCTGGAGGAAGCATGAACTCGCGTCGGCTGACTGCATCCCTCGCCCTGCTCGTCCCTGCCCTCTCGCTCCCGTCGCTCGCGGGCGCCCAGCCGTCCGCAGCGCCGGCGCCGGCGCCCACCCTCCGGGCGCCCTCGGCGCTGCCGAAGGCGGCGCCCGCGCCGTCCCGCGCCGCCACCTCCAGCGCCGCCGCGGCCGCCGGCGCCGCCGATCTGCGCCGCCTCGGCGAGGCGTTCGCCGACGTCGCCGACAAGGTCGGCCCCACGGTCGTCCAGATCGAGGTCGCCGTCGGCGAGGACGTCGCCTCGCCGCTGCGCTGGTTCCGCGACGGCGGCCAGCGCCGCGGGCTCGGCTCGGGCGTCATCTTCTCCCCGGACGGCGGCATCCTCACGAACAACCACGTCATCGACGGCGCCCGCGCGATCACCGTCCGGCTCCGCGACGGCCGCATGTTCGCCGGCCGCGTGGCGGGCCGCGACCCCGCGACCGATCTCGCCGTGCTCCGCATCGACGCGAAGGACCTGCCCACCGCGACGTTCGCCGACAGCGACGCCGCCCGCGTCGGCGCCTGGGTGGTCGCGATCGGCTCGCCCTTCGGCCTGGGCCACACGGTCACCACCGGCGTGCTCAGCGCCAAGGGGCGCGGCGGCGTCGGCGTGAACGACGTCGAGGACTACCTCCAGACCGACGCGAGCATCAACCCCGGCAACTCGGGCGGCCCGCTCGTCGACCTCGACGGCCGCGTGCTCGGCATCAACACGATGATCGTCAGCCGCGGGCAGGGCATCGGGCTCGCGGTGCCGGCGAACATGGCCCGGCGCGCGGCCGAGCAGCTGCTCCGGCACGGCCGCGTCGATCGCGCCTGGATCGGCGTCGGGCTGCAGGATCTCACGCCCCAGCTCGCGGCGGCGATGCCGAACGCGCCCCGCGCCGGCGCGCTCGTCAACGCCGTCAACCCGAGCGGCCCCGCGGCCAGGTCGAACCTCCAGCCGGGCGACGTGATCACGTCGGTCGCGGCCAGGCCGACGCGCGACGCGCAGGACGTCATCCGCGAGCTCTTCAACCACAACGTCGGCGAGACGCTCGCGCTCGAGGTCGTGCGCGGCGGCCAGCGGTACCAGACCCGGGTGACGCTCGCCGCGCGGAACGAGCCGCCGCCGCCGGCGCTGCCGGTCCAGCGCGCGCCCGCCTCGCACCCGGGCCTCGGCCTCACCCTGCGCGACGCGCCGGCCGAGCGCGGCGAACGCGGCGAGCGCGGCGAGCGCGGCGAACGCGGCGAGCGCGGCGAGCGCGGCGAGCGCGGTGAGCGCGGTGCGCGCGGTGCGCGCGGCGAGGCCCGCTCGCTGGCGCGCGTGGCCTTCGTGGCGGACGACTCGCCCGCCGAGCGCGCGGGCCTGCGTCCGGGCGACGTGATCCTGGAGGCCGACGGCCGCCGCGCGCCCACCGCCGCCGAGGTCGAGGAGGCCGCGCGCGACGGCGAGCTCCTCGTCCGGGTGCAGCGCCGGGGCGCGGCGTTCTACGCCGCCCTCAAGCGCTGACCCGCGCCGGCGCAGCGCCCCCGGAAAATCCGACGCGGACAAATGGACTGCCCGCGCTCGCCTTGGTAGTCAGGGTACCGTGCACATCGGACTCGACCGTCTCCCGGATCTCTCCCAGCTCCAGCGCATCCGGTCGGCTCGCCTGGGGGTCCTTGCGCACCCGGCGAGCGTCGACCGCGAGCTCACCCACATCGCGTTCGTCCTCGAGCGCCTCGGCGTGCGCCCGCGCCTCTTCTTCGGCCCGGAGCACGGCTACGGCGGCGAGGCGCAGGACATGGCGGCCGTGACGAGCGCCGTCGACGCGCGCTCCGGCGCGCGCATCGTCAGCCTGTACGGCGACAGGTTCGAGGATCTCTCGCCTTCCGCCGAGGATCTCGCGGAGATCGACCTGCTCCTCATCGATCTCGCCGACGTCGGCGCGCGCTACTACACGTTCGTCTGGACGGCGCTGCTCGCGCTGCGGGCGGCCCACGCGGCGGGCGTGCACGTCGTGCTGCTCGACCGGCCGAACCCCATCGGCTGCGCGCCGGAGAGCGTGGAGGGCGCGACGCAGGCGCCGGGGTTCCTCTCGTTCGTGGGCCTCGAGCCCGTGCCGATCCGCCACGCGCTCACGGTGGGCGAGCTGGTCGCGCTCTTCGCGCGGCGCGAAGGCATCCCGCTCGGCGACGTCGCCTGCGGGCTGCAGGTCGTCGCGGTCGAGGAGCACCGCCGCGAGGCGCTCGCCGCCGAGTGGGATCGCCCGTTCGTCCTGCCCTCGCCCAACATGCCGACGGCGGACACCGCGCTCGTCTACCCGGGCGGCTGCCTGATCGAGGGGACGAACCTGTCGGAGGGCCGCGGCACGACGCGCCCCTTCGAGATCGTCGGCGCGCCCTGGCTCGACGGCCGCGATCTCGCCGCGCGCCTCGCGTCCACCGGGCTGCTCGGGTTCATCGCGCGGCCGCTCACCTTCCGGCCGACGTTCCAGAAGCACGCCGGCAAGACGTGCGGCGGCGTTCAGATCCACGTCACCGACCCGCGCACCTTCCGTCCGGTCGCGACCTACCTCGCGCTCACCGCGTTCGCCCACCGGCAGCAGCCCGAGCAGTTCCGGTTCCGCACCGAGCGTTACGAGTACGTCGACACGATCCCGGCCTTCGATCTGCTCACCGGGTCGGCCGCGGCGCGCCTCGCCATCGAGGCCGGCGAGGATCCGCTGGCGATCGCCCTGGAGGTGTCGCGCCCGGATCCGGCCTGGCCCGAGGTGATGCGCGAGGCGCAGGCGGCGCTCGCCGCCGCCGGCTGAGCGCCGCCCGCGCGGCTCAGCGATCGTAGCGATCGTAGGGCACCGGCCGGGAGAGGACGCCGGCGGCGTACCTCGTCGTGAGGACGACGAGCACGATCGCGAGCCCGGCGACGACGGAGAAGATCCGCGCCGGGCCCTCGGCGGAGAACCCGAACAGCCAGGGCGAGGCGATGAGACCGACGCCCAGGGAGGACTCCAGCGCTCCGTGCACCGGAAACGGGATCTTCCTGGCGGCGCCGAGCGGCTGATCGGACAGCAGCGTCACGACGAGGTGCGTCAGGGCGGTGACATAAGAGACCGCCGTCGGCACCGGCCCGAAGCCGAGCGCGAGCGGCGCGAGCGCGAGCAGGACGACGATCGCGTAATCGACGTACCCATGGAGTCGGGGAGACAGCAGCTTCATCGGTCCCTCCTTGGAGGAGCTCCCCGCACGGCGGTGCATCGCATGTGCCGGAGAGCGGCTGTCAGGGCGCGCGCAGCCGACGGCGTGGCGCCGCGCGCCCCGGAGAGCAGGGCGGTGATTCCTCGTCCGGGACGGGCGCGAGGGTGCTTGTCGTGCTCACGGGAGGGAGCGCGGGGTGCGCGCGCGATCGGGCACAGAGCGGGGGCCGGCACAGGGCCGGGGGTGGGGCCGGCGGCGGTTGACGCGACCCCTGAGGGGCGCAGGTTCCGTGCATGCAGGCCGGATCTCGCGTCGTCCGGCGGGCAGCGCGCCCGGCTGCCGCGCCGCGCAATTGGACCTGCGGCTGCGCGCGGGCGAAGCGCCCGTCATGAGCTCGGCGCCGCGGCTCACCGGTCGTGTCGTCCTCCCCGGGGATCCCGGCTACGACGGCGCGCGCGAGGTGCACAACGCGCGCTTCTCGCGATCTCCTCGCGCCATCGTGTTTTGCCAGGACGCGCAGGACGTCGTGAATGCCATTCGGTGGGCGACCGCGCGAGGCGCGGAGATCCGGGCGAGGAGCGGGCGGCATAGCTATGAGGGGTTCTCCGTGGTCGACGGCGGGCTCGTCATCGACGTGAGCGACCTCCGGAGCGTCCGCGTCGACCGCGAGCGCGGGATCGCCGTCATCGGCGCGGGCGCGGATCTCATCACCGTCTACGACGCGCTCTGGGAGGTCGGCGTCACCCTCCCTGCGGGCTCGTGCCCCACGGTCGGCATCGCGGGGCTCACGCTGGGCGGCGGGTTCGGCCTCCTCTCCCGCGCGCTCGGCCTCACCTGCGACAGCCTCCTCGCCGTCGAGATGGTCACCGCGGACGGCGAGGTGGTCCGGGCCGACGCGGACGAGAACCCCGAGCTCCTCTGGGCCTGCCAGGGCGGCGGGGGCGGCAACTTCGGGATCGTCACATCGTTCACGTTCAAGACACACCCGATCTCCGACGTCTCGCTCTTCAGGATCTCCTGGCCATGGGCCGATCTCGAGCGGGTGTTCGAGGCGTGGCAGACGTTCGCGCCGCACGCCGACGAGCGACTGACGTGCATCCTCAAGCTCCCGGCGGCGGCTTCGGGCGAGGTCTCGTGCGAGGGCCAGCTCCTCGGGCGGGGCGAGGAGCTGCGTCGGCTGATCCAGCCGCTGTTCTCCGCGCGCGGGGCCGAGCCTTCCAGCGCGTCGATCGAGACCATGCCCTACCTCAACGCGGTGGGCCGGCTCGGGGGGCTCGGCGGCGATCCCGAGCGATGGACGGTGTACCCGCACCAGGAGCAGGCGAGCTACAAGAACACGTCGGCCTACGCGTACGAGCGCTTCGGGGCAGAGGCGATCGCGACCCTCGCCGCCGGCCTATCGCGCGCGCCGAACGCGAGGTGCCTTGTCCAGCTCGACGGTTATGGCGGCGCCGTCGGCCGGGTCGCGCCCGACGCCACGGCGTTCCCGCACCGGCGCGCGCTGTGGAGCCTCCAATACCAGGCCTACTGGACCGCGGCCGCGGAAGAAGCGGAGTGCGTCGCCTGGGTCGAGCGCCTCCGCCGCGCGATGCTGCCCTACGTGCGAGGCGCCTACATCAACTACATCGATGCGGACATCGAGGACTGGCTCACGGCCTACTACGGCCCGAACGCCGCGCGGCTCGCGGCCATCAAGGCGCGGTGGGACCCGGGCGAGGTGTTCCGCTTCGCGCAGTCGATCCCGCCCGCTCCGCCGGAGGCGATGGAGGTGCCGGCAGGCCGCGCGGCCCAGGGCGGCGCGCCGGACGAGCGCGCCGCGCCGTGAGCGCGCCGCTCGGAGCGCAGGTGTTCGCCCGGATCGCCGCGGCGGGCCGGGCGCGGCGGCCCGCGCGCGCCCGGGCGGTCGGGGGGTTCAGCCCGTCGACAGGAGCTCGTCGAGCACGGCGCCGTACTCGTCGAGGAGCGGGTGCGGCGGCAGCGCCCGGCACATCGCGCGCAGCTCTTCGAACCTGGAGATCTGCGCCTCCCTGCCGCGCTTGAACATCGACCACGGGTCGCCGTGCTCGCGCGCGCAGACGATGATGGACTGGAAGTTGTCTATCTTGTCGGCCAGCGTGATCGCCTGCGCTTCCCAGGGCTTCTTGGGGAACGCCTCGAGATAGAGGCGCTTCCTGTCCTCCCAGGGCAGCGACCGGTCCTGCTCGGTCACGTGGCGGACGAGCGTGGCGACGCGCTCGCCGAAGTGCTGGATCAGCTCGTCGAACGTGACGCCCTGGTCCTCCATGGCGTCGTGCAGCGCGCCGGCCGCGACCACCTCGTCGTCGAAGCCGTGGCGCGCGAGCAGGACCGCGACGCCGGCGAGGTGGCTGATGTAGGGGACGTCGGCGTTCGGATACTTGCGCTTCTGTGCTCGGTGCCAGACCGCCGCCTGGTCGAGCGCGCGCTTGAGGAGGATGCCCATCGCGGTGTCCCGCCAACCATAGCCGCTCGTCGTCCAGAGCGCAGGCGCCCGAACGTGAGCCGCCCCCGCCGCCGGGACCTCCGTCCCGAAGAGACCGCGCGCCGCGCGCCGCCCGGAGCCCGGAGCCCGCCCGGACGCCGCGCCGGTCCGGGCGCCGCGAGCGACCCGCGGACCGGCGGTCGCCGGAGGGCGCCCGGCCGCGGCGAGCCGGCCGCCGCAGGCGCGCATCGCGCGAGGGTGGCTGTCGCGCGGAGATCCAATCGCCGCGGCGGCCCCGCCCCGGCGGAGCGCGACGTCACCGCCCCGACCCCGACGTCGTGCAAATTTGCACCCCGCATCGGATTCGTGCTCGGCTCCTCGGGGCTCCGGCGCGGGACATCGGCTCTCCGGCCGGCGTGAGCCGCGAGCGTCGCGCCGACGAAGCATGGGCCGCCGGGGCGCGGCAGCCTCTCGTTCGTTCAGAGGGTCCGGGGAGGTGTGCGCAAGTCCTACGAAGATGTAGACCACGTCGCTCGTTGCCCAAGACTCCGCAGTTGCCGGCCGGTATACTGGTCCGCGATAGCGGCTTGACCCGTCATGCGAAACCCGCCGACGCAGGGTGCCACCTCATGAGATCTCGGTCTTTCTGCTCGCTGGCCGCCGCGCTGGCCGCCCTCGCCGCCGTGCCTGCGCTCGCCGGCGCGCAGGACGCGCCCGTCAAGCCCGACGGCATGGCCCTCAGCCGCTTCGTCCCGGCGCCGGCCGGGGACCGCATGTTCAGCGTCCCGTCGCCGTTCGCGCCAGGCCACCTGACGCCGCACGTGATGCTGATGGCCGATTACGCGAGCAATCCGCTCGTCCTGCGGCGCGCGCGCGACGGCGCGGAGATCGGCGCGGTCGTCAGCGATCAGCTCACGTTCCGGCTCAACGCGTCGCTCCCGCTCTGGAACAAGGTGAGCTTCGACCTCGACGCGCCGCTCACCGCGCTCCAGTCGGGCGAGAACCCGAACGGCGGCGGCCGCGAGTTCGCGTCCCCGAGCGGCGCGGAGCTCGGCGACCTGCGGCTCGGCGCGCGCGTGCAGCTCTATGGCACCTACCACGACCCGCTCCAGCTCGCGGTCGGCGCGTACCTCTGGCTGCCCACCGGCGCGGCCGACTCGTTCGTGAGCGACGGGCACGTCCGCGCCATGCCGTACCTCGCCGCCGGCGGCCGCCTGGATCGCCTCGTCTGGTCGAGCTCGCTGGGCACCGAGCTCCGGCGCTCCCAGTCGTTCGGCGGCGTGGCGCAGGGGACGATGCTCACGCTGGGCGGCGGCGTCGGGTTCCTCGCCCTCGGCGACCGGCTCCAGGTGGGGCCGGAGCTCACCACCGCGATGGTGCTCGAGGACATCAGCAGCCGCTCGATCAACGCGGAGCTCCTCCTCGACGCCCGGTATCGATTCCTCCCCTTCCTGGAGGCGGGCGTCGGCGTCGGGCCGGGGCTCACCTCGGGGATCGGGACGCCCGACCTGCGCGTCGTCGCCATGGCCGCCTTCACGCCGGAGCAGCCGCCGGACGGGGACAGGGACGGTATCCCCGATCCGGAGGACGCCTGCCCGAAGGTGGCGGGCGAGCGCAGCGCCGACCCGCGCAAGCACGGCTGCCCGCCGCCGCCGGACCGCGACAACGACGGCATCCCCGACGTCGAAGACGCGTGCCCGTTCGTCGCCGGCGTCGCGAGCGCCGACCCGCGCAAGCACGGCTGCCCGCCGCCGCCGGACCGCGACAACGACGGCATCCCCGACGGCGAGGACGCGTGCCCGTTCGTCGCCGGCGTCGCGAGCGACGATCCGCGCAAGAACGGCTGCCCGCCGGATCAGGACGAGGACGGCGTGCCCGACAGCGAGGACGCCTGCCCCGAGGTCAAGGGGCTCCGCTCGAAGGACCCGGAGAAGAACGGCTGCCCGCGCGACACGGACGGCGACACGTTCCGCGACGACAAGGACGCCTGCCCGAGGGAGAAGGGCTTCGCGGATCCGGACCCCGAGAAGCACGGCTGCCCGAAGGCGGTGCGGGTGACCGACAAGAACGTCGTGATCCTCCAGCAGGTGCAGTTCGACACGGACAAGGCCACCATCAAGCCGGTGAGCGATCCGCTGCTCGACGAGGTCGCCCAGGTGCTGAAGGAGCACCCGGAGATCGTGCTCATCGAGATCCAGGGTCACACCGACGATCGGGGCACCGACGAGCACAACCGGGTTTTGTCGCAGAACCGCGCCAACTCCGTCATGGCGGCGCTGGTCCGCCGCGGCATCGACTCGACGCGGCTGACGGCGCAGGGCTACGGCCGGGACCAGCCCCTCGACAACAACGCGACGGAGGCGGGGCGGCAGCGGAATCGCCGTGTCCAGTTCATCATCATCAAGAAGGCCGCGTACAAGCCGCAGGTCGAAACCGGAGAGGATCGATGAGAAAGCAGTTGGGCATCACCGGGCTCGCGTCGCTCACGCTGATTGGCCTCACGACCGCCAGCGCGACGGCCGAGCCCAAGCTGCGTATACAGGTCGATCAGAAGGGCGATTTCGCCCTCATCGGGAGCTCGATCGGGCAGGAGTGCCGCTCATCGACGCCGAGGCCCAAGGAGGGCACGGTCGGCGCTTGCGGAGCGTCGACCGCCGAGTCGGGGCCCGATCTCTTCTGGCGGTCCGACTCGCCGGCGGACGGCAGCGCGGAGGCGAACCTCGACATCACCCCGGAGAGGGCGCGCACGACCGCGGTGCTGACGCTGCCCGAGGGGGCGACGGTGACGCACGCGTTCCTGTACTGGGCCGCGCGCAACGGCGGCGGCGCCGACACCGAGGTGGAGCTCCACCACGAGGGCGGCTTCGACGGCAAGGTCACCTCCATCGACTCGGTCGAGACGGTGATCAACCAGGGCAAGCCCAAGGAGTCGCACAACTACCAGTCGGTCGCCGACATCACCTCGATCGTGAAGGAGAGCGGCGCGGGGGCTTACCGGGTGGGCGGCGTGGACGTCGTCGACGTCCGGGACCGCGACGACGACGTGGTCTTCGCGGCGTGGTGGATGGTGGTGTTCTACGAGGCGCCGAAGCAGCCGATGCGCAACCTCGCGCTGTTCGACGGGCTCGACCGGGTCTCCGACGTGGGCTGGCAGCAGGTCGAGCTCTCGGGCTTCAAGGTGCCCGACGCCGGCTTCGTGGCGAAGCTGGGCATCGTCGCGTTCGAGGGCGACAACACGAGCTCTGGCGACAGCGTGTTCTTCAACCCTCGGAACCCTGGTAAGCCCGACGTGGCCGAGGCGCTGAGCGACGCGCTCAACCCTGCGGACAACTTCTTCAACAGCACCCGTTCGGCGCTCGGAGAGCCGGTGTCGGTGGAGGGCGATCTCCCGAGGATCGCGGGGACGCCTCAGAGCATGTCGGGGGTCGACATCGACATCGTGGATGTCAGCTCGAAGCTCAAGCCTGGGGACGATCGGGCGACGCTCGTCGCCACGAGCACGGACGAGCTGTACTTCCTCGCGGGCTGGGTGACGTCGATCTCCAACTTCGGCCCCGATTTCAGCAAGTCGAGCAAGGTGGCGACCGACATCGGCGGGCTGCCGACGTACCGCGGCGACGCCATCGAATACCGCATCACGGCGACGAACACCGGCAACGACGACGCCGTGGGCGCGGTGCTGACCGACGCGCTGCCGCCCGGCGTGACGTTCGTCCCGGGCTCGCTCTCGATCGTCGAGGGGCCGAACGCCGGTCCTCAGACGGACAGGCCGGGAGACGATCTCGGCGAGTACGATCCGCAGACGCGGACCGTCACGTTCCGGCTGGGCGAGGGGGCGGACGGCGCGAAGGGCGGCGGCATTCCTGTCGACGGGAGCGTCACGGTGCGCTTCGAGGTCACGGTCGACGCGGACGCGCCGAACGTCATCAAGAACCAGGCGCGGATCGCCGCGGCGGGCGCGCTCGGCGCGCCGGTGAGCGACGACCCGACGGACGGCAACGGCGCCGCCGCCGGCGCGCCGCCGACCGAGGTCGCGGTGGAGCCGGAGGATTTCTACGCCGCGGGGAGCGGCATGATCGGCCCGTGCGCGACCAGCCCGCGCGGCGGGGATGGCAGCGCCGGCTGGCTCGCGGGGCTCGCGCTGGCGGGGCTCGTTTGCAGGCGGCGCCGCGCGTAGCGCGCGGGGCGCGGCGTCAGCGCTCGGCCAGAGCGTCGTCCAGCGTGGGCGCGGTGAGCACGCGTTCGGTCCAGCCCTCGATCTGCCCTGCATCGGCGGCGCGGATGCGCGCCTCGATCGGCTCCGGCAGATCGCCGAAGCGCAGCCGGAGCAGCTTCAGCAGCATGCTTCGCTGCCCTTCGAGGCGGCCCTCTCGCTCGCCCTCCGGCCGGCCGTCTCGGCGCACCTCCTCGCGAAGGTAACAACCAGGAACGCGAGGGTAGTGGTCAATTCGAACATGAAGGCGGGAAGAAAACATGAATGATCTTCCCGCCTTCATGTGGACTCACCAACGCGAGACTGGCTCGAGACGAGCTCAGTTGATGGTGAACGACTTGCTGACCGAGACCGGCCCGCCGCCGAAGGCAGGCACGCGCGCGCCGCGGAACAACCGGGCCACGCAGCCGCCGACGCTCGTCCCGGCGAAGGGCGCGCCCTGCACCTCGGCCGACGTGACGTTGCCGCTCGGCGCGAAGGTGACCTTGACCTTCCCGGTGCCCGTCGGGCCCCCGGCCTTCTTGCAGCTCTTGGCGGACCCAGCCGCCGCGCCGAGCGCCGAGCTCGCGGCGCCGCGGTTGAACTCGCCGCCGCCGCCGGAAGGCGCCGGCTCCGCCGCGGGCTTCGACGCCGCCGGCTTGTCCGCCGCTGCAGCAGGCTTGTCCGCCGCTGCAACAGGCGCGGACGACGGCCTCTCCTTCTCCGCCGGCTTCTCGGCCGCCGCGCTGGGCGCCGTCTGATCCGGGGCCGCCGCCGACGCGGCGGGCTCCTCGGCGGCCGGCGCCGCCGTCTCCGCGGGCGGCGGCGTGGCGGCCGCCGCCGTCTCGGTCGGCGCGGGCGCCGGCGTCGCCGCCGGGCTCGGCACCTCTGCAGGGGCAGCGTTCGTCTGCTCCGGCGTGGTCGTGGACGTGTCCTCCTTCGGCGACTGCATGAAGAAGAAGGCGACGCCGCCGATCAGCACGACCGTGGCGACCGCGGCCGCGATCAGGCCCATGCGGCCCTTCTTGGCCGCGGGCTCCGGCGCCGCCATCGGGGAGAGCGGCAGGAGCGGCGGGGGCGGCACCGACGACTTGGCCGAGGCCGACAGCGACGGCGGCGGCCGCGAGTCCGTCACCGGCGCGAGCAGGGGCGGGGGCGCGAGCATCGGCGCGGAGGCGATCGCGCCGCCGCCGAGGTTCAGCAGGTCGTCGTAGCCGGTGCGCCCGTTGTTCTTCGCGGGGCGGCTCGAGGGACGCCGGCCCGACGGGGTCTCGTCTTGCTGCTGCTTGGCCGCGTTCTCGGTCGCGGTGAGCGCCGAGAGCGAGAAGAGGACGGAGTTCTCGTTGCGCTCGCCCACCTGGCGATCACCGCCGGGCTGCGGGGCCGGCGCGGCCGGCTCGGTGGCCCGCTCGGCGGCGGCGGCGCTGAACACGTCGACCGCGGCCGCGCGGCCCGGGCGGCGCGCCGCCGGGGCCGGCGCAGCAGCGGCAGGCGCGCCCGCGGCGCCGTCGGCAGCCGGCGCGGCCGCAGCAGCCCCCGCAGACGCGGCCGCGGCAGCCCCCGCAGACGCGGCCGCGGCAGCTCCCGCAGACGCGGCCGCGGCGGCCCCCGCAGACACGGCCGGGACCGGCGCGCGCTTCGCGTCCTTCATGACCACGGTCCCCTCGGGGCCGAACCTGAGCCCGGCCGGCGCCGGCGCCACGGGGACCGGCGCAGCAGCCGCCGCGGGCACGGCGGCAGGCGTCGGCACCGCCGCAGCCGCGGGCACGGCGGCAGGCGCCGGCGCGACCGCAGGCGCCGGCGCGGCGGCCGCGGGCGCCGCCGCAGCAGCAGCAGGCGCAGGCGTCGCGACCGCAGCGGTCGCCGCATCCGCCGCCGGCGCCGCATCTTCCCGGGAGGAAAATCGCTCCTTGAGCTCGGGGACGCTGGCGATGGGGAGCCAGTCGCTCATCCCCTCTTTCCAGACGTAAGTGTCGTTGCTCAGCGCCCCGCGGGCGTACTCGGTCACGAGCTGGGCGGTCGTCATGGTCCGCTCGTCGCCCTCGGCGACGTTGACGGTCCACTCGTCGGGCGCCGCCGTCGAGGGCACGCCGCCGACGTCGGCCACGAGCTTCGCGTCGGCGTCCTCCGCGAGGTCGCCCTGCTGCCCCACGGTGGCGTCCTGCGACGGGGCCGAAGCAGCCTCACTCGCGCCGTGGACGACCATCGCGTGGTTGCATTTCTTGCATTTGATCTTGACCGTCTTGCCGACGACCTTCTCGTCCGCAATCGTGTACTTCGCCTGGCACGACTCACACGTAATCTTCATGCGACTGTCGCCCTTCCCGTTCCGGCCTGCGGGCATGGGTTCAACGACCACACACGCGCACAATCACGCGGCCCGGTCGGTTGACGGAGGATAGCGGGACCGCGCGAGACCGATCAAGGCGCCGGCCTTTTTTGTGTCCACCACGGCGCGGCGCAGCGAGATGACGCAGCGCGTGTCCATGCCCCGCGACGCGCGAAGGGCGCCGCGCTCAGTTGAGCAAGACCAGCTGCGTGCCGTCTTTACCGCAAAACATCGCCTCGCCCGGATAGCGGTCGCCGCAGGTAGGGCAGATCTTTCCACGAGCGCGCGGGGCCGGCCCGACCGGCCCCGCGCCGTCCGCGGCCGGCGCCGCGAGCGCGGCCCCGGAGGACGCCGGCGCATCGTCCGCCCCGGCGACGCCGTGCTCCCCGAGGCCGCCGCCCGTCGAGGCGGGGCCTTCGAGCTCGCCGGCGCGCCGGCGGCCGCGGCGGAGCAGGATCAACCCCGCGAAGCCGAGGCAGGCGGCGACCCCGCCCACGATGGCGACGAACAGGTTCTTGCGCTCGCGCCCCACGTCCTCGCCCGCGGTGGTGCGCCCGCCGATGGTGCCGGCCGCGATCACCGCGACGGCGGCCTGATCGCTCTCGCCGGCCTCGTTGAGGCCGCTCGTGGCGAGGAGCGCGTCGTAGCGGTCGGGGCTCGTCACCTCGATCGCGACGGTCACGCCCTTGCCGGCGACGGACGCCACGAGGCCGAGGGTCCCCTCGCCCGCGTCGGCGCCGAGCGAGAGGGCGCCCGTCGCGTCGACCGTCGCGGCGGACGCGAGCGGCCCCGGCGCGATCGACCACGCGGGCCTGGTCGGGAGCGCGCACCCCGCCGCGTCCATGACGAGCGCGCGGAACTGGAAGCGCTCGCCCGGCCGCATGAGCTTGCGCGACGGCGTGACCTCGAGGCGCGCGGGCTCGCCGGGGGCGTCGCAGGTGCGCGGGGCGGCGGGCTTCTTCTCGGAGGCGACGGGCGCGGCTGGCGGCGCGCTCGCGGCGGGCGGCGGCGCGCTCGCCGCGGGGGGCGGCGCGCTCGCCGCGGGCGGCGCCTCGCCCTCGCGCCGGACGAGCGTGTACGTCCGCGTCCTCGTCACGGAGGCGCTGCAGGTCGTGTCCTGGATGATGAACTGGTACTGCCCCGTCTCCACCATGCGGATGCTGGCGTCGGTCGCCTGCGTCGTCGTGGTGACCACGGCACGGCGGGGGTCGTTCGGCGGGGTCGTGCAGCGCGTCTGCCAGGAGCGCGCGTCGCCGGAGGCCGAGTGCTTGCTGCGCGCGAGCCCGGGCATCTGCTCCCAGCACTCGGCGGTGCTCCACGACCGGCCGGCGCCCGAGATCGAGAGCTCCGAGCCGTGCTGCTGGATCTGCACGGCGCCGCCCGGGGCGCCCTGGGGGCGCGGCCTGGGCCCGCACGCCTCTCCCCACGCGTCGATGGACCACTGCTCGGAGAGCGCGCTCGCGGTCCAGGCCCCGCTCAGCGTCGGCTGTCCCTGCGCGGCGCTCGTGCCCGGAACGGCGAGCGACGCGAGCGACGCGAGGAGCAGGGCCGGCGAGGCGAGCAGCGGGCGTCCCACGGCCGAACCCTAGCAGCGCCCGCGCGCGGACGGCAGCCGGCAGGCTGGCGTGCCCCGCCCGCGCGGCGTGAGCCGGCCGTCCGCGCGGCGCGCCGCGCGAGAGCCCGGCGTGAGCCGGTTCGCTCGCCCCGCGGCGCCTTCGCGCGCCCTCGTCCAGGGCGGCGCGGGCGAAGCGCGGCAGCGCCCGCCCCGGGCGCCGCCGCCGCTCGCGCCCCTCTCGGCGAGGGGACGAGGGGACGAGGGGACGAGGCGACGAGGCGACGAGGCGGCGCTCGGCCGGCGCGAGCCCGGCGCGGCGGGTGTGGGCCCCTGCGGCAGGCGGTGGACGACCGGCGCCCGTCTCCCTGGCCCAAGGCGTAGGCCAAAGCACTCGAGCACGCACAAAACGCATCGCGCCCCGAAAAACGATCTAGACACGCGAAGCGGAGATTCGTTATCTTGAAAAATGGTCTCGTGCGCACTCTGCATCAAATCTCGTCGGGCACTCCCGCGTGCCTGATCCGATCGTGCTCGGCCCTGGGCCGAGCACGATCGGCGATCGGAGATCGCAGATGCGTTGCCGCGGAGCCCGCTCGCCGCTGCGCTCCTCTCCGCAGGACGCAAACGGACGCAACCGACGCAACCGACGCAACCGACGCAACCGACGCAACCGGCCCAAAAGCGTCACCGCACGACCCAAAATTGTCACTTCGCACCTCGGTGTTTTTTTGGTGTCTCCTCGAAAAAAGATCTGGACACTTCAAGGACCGAGTTGCTAGTTTGAACACTGTCCCTTTGCGCATCCGCTCTCCGATCGAAGCCAAAGCACCCGCGTACCTGATCTGATCCAGATCGGCCCGCGGGGCTCAGTCCGATAGGAGCCCGCGAAACCGACCTCGCCTGGCCCGTGCGTCATGGCGCCTGCTATTCGGATGACGCTCCCGCAATGGTTCACCCGTGAGGACCTCAAGGAGCTACCAATGAAGCAGATCGCAATCGCCTCCTCCGCCGCGCTCGCCACCCTGTTCATCACCGCGACCAGCCTCGCCAACACCTCTGCGCCGTCCCCCACGTGCACCGTGATCAAGCGGGGTGTCCTGGGCGACATCTACAACGCCGAGATCTGGAGCCTCGCCCCGACCTATCACGTCCCGTCCCCCCATGAGGTCAACACCGGGTACTCCAGCACCGTCGGCGAGAAGCGCGCCCTGTTCCGCTTCGATCTGAGCCCCATCCCCGCCGGCTCGCTCGTCACGTCGGCCAAGTTCTACGCCCTGACCTACACGAGCACGGCCAAGACCGTGTACGTCCACCAGGTGCTCGCCCCCTGGAGCGAGTCGCTGGTCACCTGGAACAACCTCGGCGCCATCGACCCCGCCGCGTTCACCTCGTTCGTGCCCAACGTCACGGGATGGAGCTCGGTCGACCTCACCGGGCTCGTGCAGGACTGGGTGAGCGGGGTCTCGCCGAGCTACGGCATCCTCCTCGAGGAGGGCTCCTCCGGGAAGACCTCGTACAAAGGCAGCGCCCACACCGACCTCTCCTACCGCCCGCTCCTCGAGGTCTGTTACACGGCGCCGAAGGGCTCGATCGGCGACAAGGTGTGGTTCGACGCGAACGCCGACGGCCTCGAGGACGCCTCCGAGCTCGGCATCTCCGGCGTCGTCGTCGACCTCTTCGCCGACACGAACTGCGACGGATCCGCCGACGGCGCCGCCCTCCGGACGACCGCGACGGGCGCGAACGGCGTCTACCGCTTCAGCGAGCTCGAGGCGGGCTGTTACGTCGTCGCCGTCGACGACGCGACGCTGCCGCTCGGGCACCTGCTGACCACCGACGACGAGCCGCTCGCCGTGTCGCTCGACGCGGGAGAGAACGTGTCCGACGCCGACTTCGGCTACGTGACGTACTCGTCGATCGGCGACACGGTCTGGCTCGACAGCGACGCCGACGGGCTCTACGAGCCGGAGACGGGCGAGCTCGGCGTCAACGGCGTCCGCGTCGAGCTGTTCCAGGGCGGCCAGATGCTCGACTTCACCGTCACCGGCAACAGCCCCTACACCGGCCAGCCGGGCTTCTACCTCTTCGACACGCTCCCGGCGGGCACCTACTCGGTGGTCGTCACCGCCGACAACTTCATGACGAGCGGTCCGCTCGCCGGGCAGGAGCCGACGGCCGACCCGGACGGCGGGCTCGACAACGTGGGCACGGTCTCGCTCGGCTGGGCCCAGGACCTGCTCGACGCGGACTTCGGCTACCAGCTCTCCTGCGGCAACGGCGTCTGCGGCGGCGACGAGAGCTGCTCCACCTGCGCCGTCGACTGCGGCATCTGCCCGCCCACCTGCGGCAACGGCACCTGCGAGGCCGGCGAGGACTGCGGCAGCTGCAGCGCCGATTGCGACGTCTGCCCGCCCGTCTGCGGCGACGGCACCTGCGACGCGAGCGAGAGCTGCGGGAGCTGCTCGGACGACTGCGGCGCCTGCCCGCCCGTGTGCGGCAACGGCACGTGCGAGGCCGGCGAGGACTGCGGCACCTGCTCGGACGACTGCGGCGCTTGCCCCGCGGTCTGCGGCAACAACGTCTGCGAGACCGGCGAGGACTGCGCCAACTGCGCCGGCGACTGCGGCGCTTGCCCCGCGGTCTGCGGCAACGACAGCTGCGAGGCCGGCGAGAACTGCCTCGAGTGCCCGAGCGACTGCGGCATCTGCCCGCCGGTCTGCGGCAGCGGCGTCTGCGAGGCCGGTGAGACCTGCGGGAGCTGCGCGGCCGACTGCGGCGAGTGCCCGCCGGTCTGCGGCGATGGCGTCTGCAAGGCGGGCTCCGAGGACTGCTCGAGCTGCGCGGCCGACTGCGGCGTCTGCCAGAGCGCGTCGCCCGGCACCGGCACCCCCGGCTACTGGAAGAACCACCCGAGCGCGTGGAAGGTCTCGCAGCTGACCATCGGCGGCAAGACGTACACGAAGGCCCAGCTCCTCGACTTCATCAGCCGCCCGACGAAGGGCGACGTCACGTACATCATCGCGAAGCACCTCATCGTCGCCAAGCTCAACGTCGGTATCGGCAACCAGTCGAGCTGCATCGAGAGCACCATCGCCGCAGCCGACGCCTGGCTCAAGCAGTACCCGCTCGGCAGCAACGTGAAGGAGGGCGGCAAGAACTCGCCCTGGACGACCGGCCAGCCCCTCGCCGAGACGCTCGACGACTACAACAACGGCCGCCTCTGCGCGCCGCACCGTGACTGACCGAGGATCGACCGGTAAGTTCGACCGGTAAGTTCGACCGGTCAACGAGAGCATCAGGCCAGCGCCCCCGCGAGCGAACCACCTCAAGCGCGACCGGTGCTGGCCCCCTCCTCCGCCTCTCCACACCTCCTCTCCGAGCATCGCCCTTCCCCGCTGCTCCGCCGGACGATCTCGTCGACGAGCAGCAGCCTCTTCGCTGTACAGGCTCCTCGAGCTCCGCGGCCGTTCCTGCTGTTCCAAGGTCGCTGATCCCTCCGGTGAGCGGCCTCCGGGCGCGGGTCGATCGCCGCGCCGCGCGCGCGATGCGCGACCGCCGCCGCCCCCGTGGAACGCCCCTGCGCGCGGCGGCGAATCGCCACCGCACAGCGATATCCCGGCCCCCCGCCGGGCAGGGCACACGGAAGTGCCCCAACGGGGTGGGCGTGTTCTGCCCCTTGCGCGGCAAATTGCCCCTACCGCCCGGAAGGTGGCTCCTGTCGACACTGCCTACGCCGCGGACAGCGGCCCGCCCGCGGCGCGACTCCATCGTCGAGCCCGCTCCACCGCAAAGCAGGACAGCGTGGCACGGGCGCTGCAAATCCTGCGGGGCTGAGCGCCGAGGACCGCGGTGGACGGCCCGAGGACGCATCCGGGGGCGGGCGAGAAGAAGGAGAAGCTGCCATGAACCTGACGGAAAGCTGGATTGGCGACAAGCCCTTGGTCCCGCCTTGCGGCCTGTTCGGCAAAGGCCAGCATATCGTCCTGGCCGAAGACGACGACGACATGCGCTCCACGCTCGCGCTGGCGCTCCGCCGCGACGGGTTCGAGGTCTCCGAGGCGCGCAACGGCCTCGAGCTGCTCGACAAGGTGGCGCCCTGGCTCGGTGGCAAAGAGCCCCCAGAGCCGATCGACGTGATCGTCAGCGACATCCAGATGCCCTGCTTCTCGGGGATGGAGATCCTGGAGGGCCTCGCCGAGCTGAGGCGCCGGCCGCCGGTCATCCTGATCACGGCCTTCGGCGATCCGCACCTCCACGCGGCCGCGCGCAGCCTGGGCGCCTCCGCGGTCTTCGAGAAGCCGTTCGAGCTGGATGATCTCCGCAGCGTCCTGTTCAACCTGAAGGACGCTCCCGGCTTCGACGGCGGCTACTGACGCCGCCGGCGAGGTGCGCCGCCGGACGCCCGCGGTCGCCCTGCGCGCGCCGCCGGACGGCCGCGCGTCGCCGGACGCCGCTCAGCCGTCCGGACGCGGGAGCGGCGTCGCCGCCGCCCAGCGCGCGACGCAGATCCGCTCCTCCTCGGTCATCTCCAGCATGCTCGCCACCACGCCGTCCAGGTGGCGCCGGGCCTCCGGAGGCAGGCCCGCGTTCGCCGGGCCGAGCTCCCGCCCGAGCGCGTCGAGCGCGCCGATCAGGTCGGCGCGCGCCGGCGGGGGCGCCGGGATCGCCCGCAGGTGCGCGATCTTCACCTGCGGCATGCCCTCGCGCGCGTCCCGGTGTCGGGTGTAATGCCACCAGCGCACAGGAGAGGAGTTGAGGTAGCAGAGCAGCGCGAACTCGCTCCACGTGGCGTCGCAGAAGCCGGCCAGGATCGAGTTGCGGAACGGCAGGCCGTCGCTCAGCGCGACGATCGGGTAGCGGGCGGTCTGGCGGATGAGCAGCCGCACCGCCTTCCAGTCCTCGTCCTTCCGGAAGCGGCCCTTCACGCCCGCGCGATCGACGTGGTGGCGCGGCGCGCGCGCGATGAGCTCGCCGACGTCGGAGCCCTCGCGGATGGGGCAGGTGTACGGCGGCACGGGGGCGTCCGCGCGCCGGATGCGCTCGGCGTCCTCGGCGGTCGTCTGGAAGCCGCGCTCCCCGAACAGGGCGGCCGGCAGCGGGCGGAGCGCGCCGAGCCGATCGAGGAGCCGCCGGGACACGCCGTCGAGATCGGAGCGCGCGAGCGGCCAGGGAGCCGTCGCCGCCGGCCGGGGCGACGCGGGCGGGAGGCGGGTCGAGAGGAGGCCCATGCACGGCTGGAACACGCCCTCGAACGCGTCGCTGCCGAAGCTCGGGAGATCGGGGTCGACGGCGCAGAGCGCGTCGTGCGCGCGCCGCGTGGGGCCGTAGCCATCGAGGTCCGACACCGAGGTGGGGATGACGAGGCCGAGCCGCCCGCCCGGCCGGAGCAGCGACGCGGCCCGGTGCACGAACAGCCCGTGCAGCGAGCGGTAGCCATGGAAGGCCGGGCTCCGCCGGAGATGGAGGTTGAAGACCTCGGGCGCGATCGGCTGCGCGGCCCGGCCGACGTACGCGACCCAGGGCGGGTTGCCGATCACGGCGTCGAAGCCGGGCTCCGGGCGATCGAAGGCGCCGGGGAACGCGAGCTCCCAGTGCAGGAACCGGCGCTCCTCGGCGATGCGGCGCGACAGCGCCGACCGCGGGTCGGCCGGATCGCGCGCCGCGGCCATGTAGCGCGCGAACGTGGCCGGCCCCGGCGCCAGGGCCGCGAGCTCGCCCTCGGACGGCCAGAACCACAGGGCCATCCAGGCGTCGAGCGCCGCCTCATCGGCGTCCCCATCGCGCTCCGGCGCGTCGCGCGGCGCCTCCTCGACGCGCTCCGACGCGTCGTGCGGCGCCTCCTCGGCGCGCTCCGGCGCGTCACGCGTCGCCCCCGCGGCGAGCGCCGGCTCCTCGGCGCGCGCCAGCTCCTCGCGCGGCGTCCGGCGCGCTGGAGCCCGCCGCGACAGGGCCCGCCGGCCGCGGCGCTCCACGGCGGCGTCCGCGGGCCCGCCGCGCGACCACGCCGCGGCCGGGAAGGCGCCGATGTCCGCGCGCTCGGCGCCGATGAGGCTGTCGCCGCAGCGGAGCTTCGCGTCGAGGAAGCTCGGCGGGAGGCGCGCGTCCTGCACGACGAGCCAGAGGGAGAGCCGGGCGAGATCGACCGCGAGCGGGTCGAGGTCGACGCCGTACAGGCAGCGCTCGGCCACGAGCGCCATCGCGCGGCGGAGCGGCGGCTCCTCCGGGGCGAGCCCCGGCGTCGCGCCGGCGCGCTGCCACGCGGCGACGAGGTGCGCGGCGAGCTGACGGCACGCCTCCACCAGGAACGCGCCAGAGCCCATCGCGGGATCGCACACGGCGAGCGCGAGGATCTCGTCCGGCGCCGGCGGCCGGCCGGCCCTCGCGAGCAGCGGCGACAGCGTGCGCTCGACGACGTGGCGCGTGATGTCCCGCGGCGTGTAGTAGGAGCCCGCGCGCCGCCGGAGCTGCCCCGGCTGGAGGTAGAGCGTGCCCCGCGCGATCCGGCCCGGCCGCCGCGGGGAAGCGCGGCGCGCGAGCGCCTGCGACAGCTCGGCCACGCTGCCCGCCGCGGCCACGCCGGCGGCGAGGCGCGCGCCGAGCCTGAGGTCCGCCGCCTCCTCGAGCCGCGCGAGCCGCTCGCCGCCCGGGAGGGCGAGGAGCGCCTCGAGGTCGACGACCACGTGGGACGGCAGGAGCGCCATCGACTCGCCCTCGGCCATCTCGAGATCGAAGGCGATCAGGCCCTCGTAGAGCGTGCCGATGTGCTCGACCTCGAGCTCGGCGTAGCGCACCGGCGCGCCGTCGTGCACGAGGAGCGCGGCGAGCACGCGGTGGAGCGCGCCGTCGCTGAGCCAGGGTCGACCGTCCAGCAAGGGGTGCGCGCCGGGGTCGCAGAGGCCGCCGCGCGCGCCCCCGGGGCCGCGGCCCTCGAGCGCGCGGGAGAGCGCCGCGACGCGGGCCCACGCGCCGTGGCGGTGCTCGAGGTCGCTGCCCCCCCGCCGCTCCGCCTCCAGCTCCTCGAAGAGCCGCGTGAGCGGCGCGCCGCCGTCGGGCGCGCCGCCGTCGGGCGCGCCGGCGAGCAGGCCGCGCGCCTCGGCGTAGAGGAGGAGGATGAGCCGCATCAACGCGGTCACGAGGCCGGCGTGGAGCCGCCGTCGCCCTGCGGCGGAGCCGCCCGAGGCCGCGTCCCCGCCTCGCAGCTCGGCCGACTGGAAGCCGCGGAGGAGCTCGCCAAGCGCGCCCTGCGCCTGCTCGCGGAGCTGCCTGGCCACGCCGTCGGCCGGCGGATCGGGCGGGCGGAGGGGCTCGCCGGGCGCGCCCGCCTCGATCGCGCTGTCGCGCCGGGGATCCTGCGGCGCGCCCGACGCGCCCGACGCGCCCGACGCGGGAGGGTCGACCCGTTCACGGTCGCAGCGCAGGGAGGCGCCGAGCTGAGGGCATTCCGAGGACACGCGGGAGCCGCACGAGCATTGCGGATAGGACGGGGTGCAGGCAAGAGCCCCGGCGCCGGGGCGCGCCCGGCCGCGGCGGCGGCCCGGTCGAACGCCCGCGCCGGCGGGGAGTCCCTCCTCGCCCGGAGGTCCTCGCCAAGCACGCTTTACCGGGATGCGCGTGAAAGCATTTCCGGCCCAGCGCCGCGCGGGGGTACGGTTCGTGCCGTGTGTCGTCGAATGGAGCCCGAGACGATCGAACGACACGCACTCGCTCATTCACGCAAAGCACACCCTGGCGGCGCGGCGCGGCGCGGCGCCTTGTTCGCCGCGATCCTGCTCGGGATCTCGGCCTGTTCCGGCGCCGGAGAGGCGCCGGAACAGGAGGCCACCGGCGCGGTCAGCGCGGGCCTCGACCTCTATTCCGGCATTCCCCAGGACGGCGTCGTCCTCGGGGATCCGGGCGCGCCGATCACGCTTGTCGAGTTCTCCGATCTTCGATGCTCGCATTGCCGGGATTACGCGCTCGAGGTCCTGCCCGTGATCCTCGATCGCCACGTGCGCACGGGCCAGGTGAAGCTCGTGTTCCGGAACCTCACGTTCCTCGGGCCGGGCTCCGTGCAGGCCGCGCGCATGGCCGCGGCGGTCGGGGCGCAGGGTCGGCTCTGGGACTTCGTCGACCGCTTCTTCCGGATCCAGGCGCGCGAGCGCGCGCCGGTCACGGACGAGCTCCTGCTGCGCATCGCCTCCGAGCTGCCGGGCGTCGACGCCGCGCGGGCGATGGCGCAGCGCGACAGCGGGGAGGTCGCGCAGCAGCTCGAGGCCGCGCGGGCCGAGGCAGCGCGCCTCGAGGTCCACGGCGTGCCGGCGCTGTTCCTGAGCCGCCAGGGCGAGGGGCTCCGCCGGCTCCGCCTCACCTCGATGTCGCCGGAGCCGATCTCCCGCGCGATCGAGCAGCTCCTGCGCGCGCCGCGCCCGCGCGGGTGAGCGCGGCGGCGCGGCGTCCAGCGGCGCGCGGCGGCCGCAACATGGACCGGCTCCGCGCGCGGTTTTTGGTACGCTCGCGCGGGGATGACCGCCTCGCCGCTCGTGTTCCCTCCCCGCCCCCCCTCGCTGCACGGCCGCCGGCGCGAGCTCGCGACGCTCCTCTCGACCGTGCGCGCCTCGCGCCCGACGCGCCTCGCGCTCGTCGGCACGGGCGGCAGCGGCAAGTCGACGCTCGCCTGCGCGCTCGGGCACAAGCTCGCGGCCGAGCTCCCCGGCGGGATCCACTGGTTCCGCGTCGGCGCCTGGGACGCGCGCACGCTGCTCGGGATGCTGTCGCTCCGCTTCGGAGCCGGGCCGTCGCCCTCGCTGCAGGCGCTGCGGCGCCGCCTGCGCGCGCTCGGGGAGATGCTCATCGTGCTCGACAACCACGAGCACGACCGCGCCGTCGCCGAGCTGCTCGACGACCTCCGCGGCGAGGCGGTGACGTGGGTCATCACGGCGCGGCGCTGCCTCGTGGCCGGCGTCTCGATCTTCCCGGTCATCGCGCCGCTCGTGACCTCGGGGCAGAGCCCCTTCCCCGCGGTCGCCTCGCTCACCCGCCTGCTCCGCTGGAACCCGGTCTCCCTGGAGCTCGCCGACGCCATCGTCGCGAGCGGCGCGGCCGACGTCGACGAGCTCCACCGCTGGCTCGTGGCGGGCGGCGTCGACCGCGTGCGGGTCATCGATCACGAGGACGACCTGCCCGAGGTCGGCCTGCTCGTCGCCTGGATCTTCCGCGAGCTCTCGCCGGTGGCGCGGCGGATGCTCGCGGTGCTGGCGCACTCGAACGGCGATCACATCGACGAGGCCTCGCTCGCGACGCTGGCGCGGGCGGGGCGGAGCGCCGGCGACGCGCTCGCCTCGCTCCGCCGCTTCCGGCTCGTGCAGGAGCCGCTCGCGGGCCGCTTCGCGCTGCACGCGACCGTGCGCCACGCCGCGCTGAAGCGCACGCAGTTCGATCAGCGCCGCTTCTTCGAGCACTACGTGGGGCTCCTCGAGCGCTCGCCGGAGCGGCTCGACCTCGAGCAGACCCACCTGTTCGCGGCCATGGACTACGCGCACGACACCGGGAGCGTCGCGGCCGCGATCCGCGTGAACGAGCTGCTCTCGCGCCTCTCGCTCTGAGCGCCGCCCTCCCGCCGGCGGCGGCCGCGGTCAGCGCGGCCCGCCCACGTGCTCGCAGCAGAGCTCGACGAGGCGCTTCAGCACCCACTGCCCCGCCGGCCCCAGCACGAGCGCCGGCCGGTGGACCACGGCGAGCGACAGGAGGTGCTCGTCTTCCCCCCACGCCTCCGGCCGGAGACGGACAAGGCGTCCGGCCCTGAGATCCTCGCGGATCATGTGCTCTGGCAGGTTGCCCCACCCGAGCCCCGCGCCCAGGAGCTCTCGCTTGGTCTGGAGATCCACGACGCGCCAGGTGCGCGGGGACAGCACGGCCTGCTCCGGCGAGCGCGCCCCGCCGCGCTCGCTCAGCACGATCTGCACGTGCTCGCGCAGCTGCTCGGTGGCGACGCGGCCTTCTCGCCGCTGGGCGACCGCGAGCGGGTGCGCCTCGCCGGCGACGGGCACCATGCGCACGGAGGTGAGGTGCCGGCGCTCGAGGCCCTGCGCCGCCGCCGCCGGGCCCACGACCCCGAGCTGGCATGTCCCGTCGAGGACCCGATCGGCGACGGCGGACATGGTCTCGGTGTGCACGACGAGCTCCACGGTGGGGTAGACGCGGGCGAACTCGACGCAGAGATCGACGAGCGCGGAGAGCGGAAAGACCGCGTCGACGCACAGCGAGACGAGCGGGTCGAGGCCGCCGGCGAGCCGCTGCGCCGCGCTGCTGAGCGCGTCCGCGTCGGCGCACACCCGCCGCGCGGCGCCGAGCAGGACGCGGCCGTGCTCCGTGAGCGCCGGGATCCGGGTCGATCGGTCCCAGAGGACGACCCCGAGCTGGCCCTCCAGGTTGGCCATCGCGTGGCTCACGGCCGACTGGACGCGGCGGAGCTTCCTGGCCGCGGCCGAGAAGCTGCCCTCGTCGGCGACCGCGATGAACGTGCGCAGCTGGTCGAGCGTGATGGAGTCGTGCACGGCGCGCCACCATGCCACGGCCCGCCGCGCGTCGCTCGACGCCGCGCCGGCCGCCTCTCGTCGGCCCTCCGGCTGCACCCGCCCTGGTGCGATCGACAAAAACAGCGCGGCGGCCGGGACAGGCGAGGAGCGTCTTCTCAAGGGGTCTACCCTCCGGCCGGCCGCGCGGCCCGCGGGCGGGTAGACCCCTTTTTTCTACGCTCCTCGCCTGCCCCGGCCGCCGGCGCGCGCTCGATCAAACCTGATCGAGCGCGCTCGTCACGGCCTTTCGCCGCCGACGACGCCGATCAGAGCGGCGGGTTGGCGTTCTTCACGCACTCCACGAAGTAGGAGTGGAACCACTGCCCCGCTTCCGGCGCGTTCTGGTCCGCGTTCTCGTAGCCGCAGAACAGGTCGTAGCGCTCGGCGTTCTTGTCCGCGGTGCCGTCGGAGTCACCCGGCGGCTTGACCCAGTAGAAGGCGTCGAGGCGCGTCGCGCCGCCCGGGTTGGCCCGGGGCCGCTCGCCCATGCCGGCGCCGATGTTGTTGCACCAGTAGCCCCAGTCCTTCCGGATGTTGCCGCGGCCGTTGCGGCTCGTGTCGATGATGAAGTGCTTGTCCCCGAGGCCCTCGGCCGCCAGCGCCGTGGCCATCGCGTCGACATAGTCGTACTCGCCGTAGCAGGGGTTGCTCTGCTGATCGTAGCTCTCCGAGGTGTAGCTCAGCTGCGTGTAGTTCGCGACGTTGGTCGCGAAGCCGCGGACGCTCTTCGGACTGCCGGCCGCCTCGATGACGTCGGCGAAGATCGCGGCGCCCTTCTTCTGGTTGTCAGGCCAGCCGAGCCAGCCCGAGTGCGCCGCGTCGATGTACTGGTACACGTGCGGCATATCGAGCTCCTTGAGCGCGTGCGCGACCTCCTCCCGGTACGCCTTCTCCGTCTCCGGGGTGCAGTCCTTCTTGCCCAGGTTCGTCGCGAGGTTGGGGAGCGAATCGGGCTCGATGATCGCGACGATGCGCTGATTCGGGTGAGCCGCGAAGATCTCCTTGATCGGCGCGATGAACTCCTCCCTGTACCGCTGGACGCCGCCGTTCTCGACCCGGAGCTCGCCGTTCGACGCCTCGGCGAAGCAGTCGCGGTTCGGCAGGTCGTACACGACGATGACCGAGGTGACCGGCGTGCAGGTCTCGTTCTGGAGCGCGAGCGCGGCGTCGAGGTGCGCCGAGAGGCCCTTGACCGCCTCGATCCGGTCGAGCCAGAACGCGGTCGAGATCTGCTGGACCTTCTTCATCTTCTCGACGAGGGCAGCGTCCGTGGTCTGGTCGATCGACGACTGGACCTTGGCGACGTAGCCCGGGTCCACGAACAGCGTCGCGCCCGAGAACGGGTTGCCGTCCGCCGGCACGATGTCGACCGGCCCGCTGCAGTTGCCGCCCGACGCCGTGGTGCTCGTGCTCGTCGGGGTGCCCGCGCCGCTGCCGCTGCCCACCGGGCTGCCCGCGCCGCTGCCCACCGGGCTGCCCGCGCCGCTGCCCACCGGGCTGCCCGCGCCGCTGCCCACCGGGCTGCCCGCGCCGCTGCCCGTGGGGCCGGGGCCAGCACCGCCGTCTCCGCCTCCGCTGGGATCCCCCCCACCGCCATTGTCACCCGAGCACGCCGCGAAGGCGGCGGTCGCGAGGAGGACCGCAACCCACTTTGCCGTCCCGAGCTGATGCGAATTCCTTCTCAGCATATTAAGCCTTTCACCTACTTCTGAAGAAACCAGGCAAATCCAACATATCGAAAATAGCGGGGCGAATCTAGACCAACAGTTTCGCTGGAGCAAGAACAAACGACGGCTTTGCCATGCCCGCGTTTTCTCATCGCAAGTCTGCCGTGCGGTTCTTTTTTTCACGGCGAAGAGAAATGTCCGTCGCCTCGCGACGCTCGTGACGCGCTCCGGCGCGCGTCACGAGCGCGTCACAGGCGCGTTCAACAGAGGCCCGCAACGCTGCTTTTCACGGAGAAGGCACGCTGCGAGGGGATCGACGCCGGCCCAACGCAGCGCGCAATCGCCGTGACAGGGCCCGTGCGGCGGGGTCGTCCAAAGGTGACATGGCAGACGGCCAGAACTGTTTCGGGTTGATTTCCAAGTGCATCATCGACTGTGGTCTCACCGCTCTCTGAGGCAACGTGCCCAGATCAGGCGGAGAGTCGGACGTGCGGTGACGCAGGGAGGCGCCGGAGCACGCGCGGCGCCGGGGGGCGCGTCCTGCCGTGATCGTGGGGAGTGTGGCGCTCGCCCGCGGCGCGACCCGAGATGGCGATCCGCCGGCGCTCACGTCATGACGGCGAAGGGGCTCGCCGGCGGCGTCGAGCGCCTCGCGTCGAGCGCCTGTCGCGGGGCGCCGCCCGCGGGCGCGCCCGACGCCGCGCCGTCACGGGGCGGCTTCTGGCCGGTCGTCGCCGATCGGTTAGGCTTCGGTCCCCCCTGCCCCGCAGAGCCCGCCATGCGCTTCCTCGTCGTCTCGCTGATCCTCCTCGCCGTCCTCGGCCCCCTGGGCGTCTACGTGCACCGGCGCGCCTCCGGCCTGCTCGGCCTGGGCCCGCGCGGCCGGCGCGCGCTGGCCGGCCTGCTCGTCGCCGCCGTGCTGGCGATGATCTCCGCGCGGCTCTGGCGGGGCGCGCTGCCCGACGGCGTGGTCCGCGGGACGGTGCTCCTGAGCAACATCCTCTCGCTCACCGTCCTGCTCTCCGCGGTGCTGCTCGGCGTCGTGGACCTCGGTCGGCTGCTCGCGCGGCTCGCGCGCGCCGCGCTCGCGCGCACCAGAGCGGCGGCGCGCCCCGCCGACGCGGCGGGCGGCCCCGCGGACGCGGCGCCCCGCCCTGGCGAGGAGGCGGCGCGCTCCCAAGCCGGCGGCGCGGCCGAGCCGCTCCCGCCCCGCGCCGCGCCGCTCCCGCCGCTGCCGGTCGCTCCGCCGGCGCTCCCGCGCCGCGCCTTCCTCGCCAACGGGGCCGCCGGCTCGGCCTTCCTCATCGGGGGCGGCAGCGCGGTGTATGGCGCGCTCGTCGGGCGGCACGACTACGTCATTGAAGAGGTCGCGATTCCGATACCGGGCTTGCCGCGCAGCCTCGACGGCTTCTCCATCGTGCAGCTGTCGGACATCCACCTCGGGCTGTTCGTGGGCGAGCCGGAGATGCGCGCCGCCGAGGATCTCGTGCGCAAGGCGCGCGCGGATCTCATCGTGATGACGGGCGATCTCATCGATTTCGATCCGAGGTATGCCGACCACCTCGGGCGGCTCACACGGCGGCTCGGCCCGCTCGCCCGCGAGGGGGTCGCGGCGATCCCGGGCAACCATGACCACTTCGCCGGCATCGACGCCGCGCTCGACGCGCTGGAGCGCGGCGGCGCCCGCGTGCTGAGCAACCGGGGGAGCGTCGTCGGAGGGGCCGGCGGCGCGTTCGCGCTGCTCGGCGTCGACGACGTGTGGGCGCGAGGGCGCGTGCCCGGCGGCGGCCCCGACCTCGGCCGGGCGCTCGCCGACGTGCCCCGCGACCTGCCGCGCGTGCTGCTCTGCCACAACCCGGTGTTCTTCCCCGACGCCGCCGGCGAGGTGGCCTTGCAGCTCAGCGGCCACACCCACGGAGGGCAGGTCAACCTGCTCGTCCGGCCCGCCGACCTGGTGCTCCCCCACGGCTATGTCGCCGGGCTCTACCAGCGCGGCGGCTCGCACCTCTACATCAACCGAGGCTTCGGCACCGCCGGGCCGCCGGCGCGCATCGGCGCGCCCCCCGAGGTGAGCCGCATCGTGCTCGTCTCCGCCTGACGCGGCGCCCGGCGCTCCCGTCGCTGAGCCCGCCTGTCGCGCGCCGCCCGCACGCGGCCGAGCGCGGCGGCGATCTCCGGCGGCCGCGCGCCCCCGAAGGTGCTCGATGTATTTCGGGATAAGGCACCTTCTCCGGTTCTTGATTCTCGTGCTGCGGGTGTTCAGGTTCTGAGGTGCGATGAGCGCCACGAGCCGACGAGCGCTGCCGAGCTGGGGCCCGCGACGGGCGGTGTACCTGCGAGGGCTCGCGCTCCTCGCGTTCGCCGGCGGGTGCGCGGCCGCGCCGCTCGCGCCGGTGGGCCGCAGCGAGGCGCCCGTCGACCCGCCGGAGGACGCGCCCGCCCCCGCGCCCGAGCCTCCGCCGCCCGCGGAGGAGCCTTCGCTCGTCGCGCTCGAGGTCCCCGGCTTCGGGCCCGCGGTGGTCGTGCCGCCGCGCGGCGACGGGCCGCGGCCGGTGCTCGTCGTCGCGCACGGCGCGGGCGATCGGCCCGAGTGGCACTGCGAGATCTGGCGCGCGATGGTGCGGGGGGCCGGGTTCGTGCTCTGCCCGCGCGGCAAGCCCATCGACGCCCGCATGCCGGACGGCGGTCGGATCTTCTATTACCCGGACCACCACGCGCTGAGCCGCGAGGTCGCCGCGGCGGTCTCGGCGCTGTCGGACCGCTTCGGGGACCGGGTGGATCTCCGCGACCCGATCTACGCGGGGTTCTCGCAGGGGGCGATCATGGGCGCGCTGCTCTTGCCCGGGCACCCCGCCCGCTTCGCGCGGGCGGCGCTGATCGAGGGCGGCTACGGCGGCTTCGGCGAGTGGACGCTGGGCACCGCGCGACGCTTTCGCACCGGCGGCGGGGCGCGGGTGCTGCTCGCGTGCGGGCGGGCGGACTGCGCGGCGCAGGCGCGCAAGACGCAGACGACGCTCGAGCGCGGCGGCGTCGCCGCGCGCGTCCTGCACGCCGAGGGCGCCGGCCACAGCTATGGCGGCCGGATGGAGCGCGCGCTCCACGAGGCGTACCCGTGGGTCGTCGAGGGCGATCCCCGCTGGCTCGGCGGCCCCGCGGCCTCGGCGCGCGGCGCGGCCGCCCCCTCGCCGCGCGCGGCCTCGTCCTCGCCTGGCGAGGCCTCGTTCCCGCCGGGCGCGCCCGGCGCCCCTTCAGGCGGACGCGGCGGCGAGGCCGCGCGCCCGCTCGGCCAGCCCCTGCACGACCGAGTGGAAGCTCCGCAGCTGCCGCACCTTGCCCTGGCCGAACCGCCGCTCGATGCCGCGCCGGAGCGCCGGCACCCTGGCGGTCCCGCCCGTGCAGCACACGACGTCGACCGCGTCGAACGACAGGCCGGCGTCCTGCACCGTCTGGTCGAGCGCCCGTAGGATCGCGTCGATCTGCCGCTCGCTCCCGGCCTCGAATTCTTCCCGGGCGATGCGCTCGCGGAGGTGCATGGACGGGTAATCGAAGCGGAACTCCGCGACCGCCTCGCTGGACAGCGCGCACTTGCTGCGCTCGATCTCCTCGAACACGCGGAACGCCAGCGCGTCTTCCACCAGGCAGAGCAGGTTGTCCATGCGCTGCCGGTCCTCGGCCCCGAGCGACCACGCCTTCACGTCGCGGAGGAAGGCGAGCACGTCGCGGTGCTGGAGCACCGTCATGTCGGCCGGGGAGCAGAGCTTCTCGACGATGGGCCGGGGCATGGTCAGCTGGTTCGAGCCGAGCGGGACGCGGTAGGTGACCTCGGCGCCGAAGTGGCGGGCGATCTTGTGGCGCATGAGGCTGCCGTCGAGCGCGTCCCCGGCGATGGAGACGCCGCCGAGCGAGAGCACGTCGGACGGCGCGAACCCTTCCGGCCGCATCCTGACGATCGTGTAGTCGGACGTCCCGCCGCCGAAGTCGGCGACGAGGACGACGGCCCCACGGTCGAGCTCCAGGTGGAAGTCGTGCGCGGCCGCGACCGGCTCGGGGCAGAAGAAGACCTCGCGAAAGCCGGCGATCCGCGCCGCCCGCTCGAGCCGCTCCTCGGCGAGGCGGTCGTCCGCCGGGTCGGTCGCGAACTTCGCCGGCCTGCCCAGCACGACGCGGCCGACGTCCGCGTCGAAGTGGCGGTTCGCCCGGTCGCGCATCTCCCGCAGGAAGCGGCCGATCAGGTCCTCGATGGTGACCAGCCGGTGACCGATCTGCGTGCCGGAGAAGCTCCGGTCGGGCAGGTATTTCTTGATCGATCGGATGAAGCGGCCCTGCATGCCGTTCGCGACGAAGTCGCCGATCGCGGCCGCCCCGCAGGAGAACTGCTGCTGCCCGAAGAAGAGCAGGCTGCGGAGGACGGTCGGGTCGGACGCCGCGTCGTCGAGCGGGATGGGCGGGCAGGTCGCCTCCGCGCTGGCCGCCGAGAGCAGCGAGTTGGAGGTACCGAAATCGACGGCATACACCTCGGGCCTGAATCGTGCGGACATGATCTCGCCTCCTCGTGGGGTGCTTCGCGGGCACGGGGATCTCGCCGATTCAACCGCTTATTTACAAGCTGTCGAATGCATGAGAGAATATCGACGGGCTCGCGGGATGAACGGATTTCGCCGCCCCCCGGCGAGCGCGGCTGTCAAGACACGCGCGTGACCCGCCGCAGCGCCACGCCGAGCGCGACGAGCGCCATCAGCGTCGGCAGCGCGACCACGCCGACGTCGACCCAACCAAGCCAGTCGCTCGGCTCGAGCCCGAGCGCGGGGATCGGCAGCGCGAACGCGTTGTAGGCCGCGGCGCCGAGCGCGAGGACGCCGCACGAGAGGAACAGCCACCCGAGCGCCGAGAGGAGCCCCTTGCCGAGGCGCTCCATGGCCGGCCCGCTCCGCCAGCGCCCGATGACGACCCGGATCGTGCCGGCGAGCGCGACGAGCGAGAGCGCCCCCGCGACGCCCCCGGCGATGAGGATCTCCGTCTCGCTGAGCGCCCGCCGCTCGGTGATGCCGTAGACCATGCGCAGGACCATCGCCGCGCTCGTGAAGACCGCCGCGCCCGCGGCGAGGCTCACCGCGAAGGACAGGAGCAGCGCGACCGGCCGGGCGCGCCGCGCCCTGCGCGTCACGTCGTCCGCCGTCTGCCCCTGGGCGTTCGGGATGACCACCGTCGCGATCTCGTCGTTCGGGGCGCCCTCGGTCACGGCCGTGGCGAGCGCGCGCGCCGGCCCGAACGGGTCCTGCATGTCGAAGTCCGCGAGCAGGCGATCGAGCTCCTGCGCGGACGGCGGCCGATCCTCGCGCGTCCGGGCCATGGCGCGCTGGACCAGCGCCTCGAGCCCCTCCGGGATGTTCTTGTCGATGTCGCGCGGGCGCCGCGGATCCTCGGTGAGCAGGCGGATCATGGTCCGGGCCGGCTCCTCCTCGGGGAAGGGGCGCTCGCCGGTGAGCATGCGGTAGAGCACGGCGCCGACCGCGTAGATGTCCGCGCGGGAGTCGACGTCGGCCGAGCCTCGCGCCTGCTCCGGCGCCATGTACTGCGGCGTGCCGACGACCGAGCCCGTGCGGGTGAGATCGGCGCCGTCGAGCACCTTGGCCACCCCGAAATCGAGGATCTTCACGTGGATGCTGCCCCCCTCGCGCCGGACGAGGAACAGGTTCGACGGCTTGAGATCGCGGTGGACGACGCCGGCCGCGTGGGCCGCGGCGAGGCCCCGGCAGACCTGGCGCGAGATGGTGATGGCGGTCGGGAGCGGCAGCTTGCCGACCTGATCGAGGAGGCTGCCGAGGTCCTCGCCCTTGAGCAGCTCGGTCACCATGCACGGGCGCCCATCCTTGAGGCGCACCACGTCGACGACGTCGATCACGTGCTCGTTGCCGACGCGCGCGATCGTCTGCGCCTCGCGCTCGAAGCGCGCCATCGCCTCGCGGTGGCTGGCGAAGTGCTCGTGCGGCACCTTGACGGCGAAGCGCTTCGGCAGGCGGATGTGCTCGGCGACGTAGACGCGGCCCATGCCGCCCGCGCCGATCACGCCGGTGATGCAGAAGCTCCCCGCGAGCAGCTCGCCGACCATCGGGTCGGTCGCGGTCACGCCCTGGAGCTCCAGCGTGGTCGCGTCGATGGGGCAGACGAGGAAGTCGAGCGGGTACCGGACGCCGCACGCGGGGCAGCGTCGGGTGGGTCTCTCCGGGGGTGCCTGCCGCGCCTGGTCCGGGTCGGCGTGCCTGGCTAGCTCGACCATCGACCGGCAGTCTAGACGAGAAGCAGGCCCCGGCGCGACGGATCGGCCGCGACGGACGCACCGCGCGGCGCCAGCGGACCGCGCCGGCGCCGCGCGGCGCCTTCCGGCTCACGCGCGCTTTTCCAGCCTCACCAGGCGATTTCCAGCCTCGCGCGGCGCCTTCCGGCCTCGCGCGGCGCCTTCCCGCCTACACCCGCCTTCCGGCCTCGCGCGGCGCCTTCCCGCCTACACGCCGCCTTCCGGCCTCGCGCGGCGCCCGTCGGGGTCAGGCGGGGATCGCCTGGAGGTCTTCCCGGCCCCAGTGGCGGTGCTGTCGGATGGCGTCGATGAACGACGCGACGAAGCTCGCGCCGCCCGAGCTCGTGACCACGCCGGGTCGCGCCCCCTCGATGCCGCACGCGCGCAGGAGCTCGACGCCCTCGTTCGTCGCGCCGATCGGCTTGCAGTGCCGGTACGCCTCCAGGATGAAGTGGCGGGCGTCTCCCTGGGCGACGAGCGCGTCGACGCTCGCCGCGCCGCCCGGCACGAAGATCGCGTCGTACTCGATCGACGACGTCGTGAGCGCGCACTTGTCGACCTCGATCGCGTTGCCCTCGGCCGACTTGAGCGCGCCGAGGCGCTTGGAGACGACCTTCACGTGCGCCCCCTCCGACAGGAGCGCCTGCTTCACGGCGGCGAGATCGGCCGCGCTCACGCCGTCGGCCGCGAGGACGGCGACGCGGCGCGACTTGATCGAGGCCTTGGGCGAGCTCTCGATGCTGAGCGCGGGCGAGGGCGTCACCGCGTGCGGCTTCTGCGGGGCCGGCGGGGGCAAGCCGAGCCCCTCGGCGACGCGGAGGGCGAGCTCGCTGTCGATCTGGGCGAAGAGCTTCACCACGCGCTCGCGGATCTCCTTCCTCTCCACCTTGCCGAGCTCGAACCTGCACGCGTCGACGAGGTGGTTCCGCTCCGGCCCGGACTGGCTCCGGAAGAACATCGCCGCCTGGGAGAAGTGGTCCTTGAAGCTCTCGCTGCGGATCCTGAGCTTCTCGCCCTCGACGCGCTCGGGGTACGACGTGAAGCCCTGCTGCATGCTGGCCAGGAAGGGGCACCCGCCGCCGAGCGAGTTCGGGTGGTAGTTGGCCCGCCCTGCGTCGATGGTGTGCCGGTGGAAGCCGTCCTGCTGGTGGTTGTGCACGGGCGCGAGCGGCCGATTGATGGGGATCTCCGCGAAGTTCGGCCCGCCGAGCCGGGTGAGCTGGGTGTCGAGGTACGAGAAGAGCCGCGCCTGCATGAGCGGGTCGTTCGTGAAATCGATCCCGGGCACGACGTTCTGAACGCAGAAGGCGACCTGCTCCGTCTCCGCGAAGAAGTTGGTCGGGTTGCGGTGGAGCACGAGCTTGCCGACGCGCTTCACCGGGACGACCTCCTCCGGGACGAGCTTCGTCGCGTCGAGGAGGTCGAAGCCCAGCGTCGCCGCCTGCTCTTCCTCGATGATCTGGACGCCGAGCTCGTACTCGGGATGGTCGCCCATCTCGATCGCCTCCCAGAGGTCGCGGCGGTGGAAGTCCGGGTCCTTGCCCGCGAGCTTCTGCGCCTCGTCCCAGACCAGCGCGTGGACGCCGAGGAGCGGCTTCCAGTGGAACTTGACGAAGCGCGATTTCCCCTCGGCGTTGATGAAGCGGAAGGTGTGCACGCCGAAGCCCTCCATCATGCGGTAGCTCCGCGGCAGGGCGCGATCGGACATGACCCACATGACCATGTGGGCCGTCTCCGGCACCAGCGACACGAAGTCCCAGAACGAGTCGTGCGCCGAGGCGGCCTGGGGCATCTCGTGGTGCGGCTCGGGCTTGACCGCGTGCACCACGTCCGGGAACTTGATGCCGTCCTGGATGAAGAAGACGGGCATGTTGTTGCCGACGAGATCGAAATTCCCCTCCTGCGTGTAGAACTTCACGGCGAACCCGCGCACGTCGCGCACCGTGTCCGCGGAGCCGCGCGAGCCGGCGACGGTGGAGAACCGCACGAACACCGGGGTCTTGATCGACGGGTCCTGGAGGAACTTGGCCTTCGTGTACTTCGTCAGCGGCTCGTACACCTGGAAGTAGCCGTGAGCGCCGGATCCGCGCGCGTGGACGACGCGCTCCGGGATCCTCTCGTGGTCGAAGCGGGTTAGTTTCTCGCGGAAGTGAAAGTCCTCGAGGAGCGTCGGGCCGCGCGGGCCGGGCCTGAGCGAGTCGTCGGTATGGGAGATGGGGATCCCTTGATCGGTGGTGAGGTGCATGCCCTCGGGGCGAGACCGCACGGCCTCAAGGGCCTTTACCTTGTCGTCCTGGTCGCTTCCTGGATCACGGACACTCATAGAGAGAAACCATACGTGGTCTGTCCGGTCCGGCAATGAGGGGAATTGCCACAAGAGCGGCGGAGTTGAGGCAGGACTCCTCAGCGCTGAGGGCGGGCCTGAGCGCGTCCAGGGGCGACGCCGGAGCGCGCTCCTGGAGCGGCTCGCGTTCAGACCGCGAAGGGGTCGATCGAGAGCGGCGCACGGGATCACGGCGTGCGGCTCTGGGAGCCGCGGCGGCTCGCGAAGCCGGTGCGCTGTGCGTTCCTGGAGGCCGAGGTCGACGCGCTGGTCTGGCACCCCGCGCAAGCGGGGGCTCCTCGGTGCGGGCGCGCGCGTCCAGCACGGTCGTGTGCCGGCACGTGGAGGCGCGGCGAGGCTGGCCGAGAGGCGAGCCCGTCCAGGCGACTGCGGCCCCAGGAGAAATTTTGATGGTCGATGCACGCCACGGGTGTAGCCTGGGTCACCTGGAACCCTCATTCATCGTGGGTGACAGCCGCCGGGGGGTCGGACTGCCTAGGCCCATGCGAGCAGCCTCTTCCTGTTCCCGAGGCGCGTTTCCCCGTCGCTCGATCAAGGAGACCAGCATGAAGGACCACGCGACCCACGACGAGCATGCGCACGATCACGGCCAGGCCTGCGGACACCAGGCGATACGTCACGGTGACCACGTCGACTACCTGCACGATGGCCACCTGCATCACCGGCATGGCGATCATGTCGACGAGCACGTCCTCTCGGTGGACGACGACAATCCTGCGCAGTGTACCCCGAGCCACGCGTGCTCAGGGCATGACGCGAAGCACGAGCACGGCGATGGATGCGGGCACCCCGCGGTCCCTCACGGAGATCACGTGGACTTCCTCGTCGACGGCCACCTGCACCACCCGCACGGCGGGCACTGCGACCATCACGGCAGCGTGCAGCTGATGGGGTAGCGCTCAAGCCAGGGCGTCGAGCGTCACGACGACCCGCGGCGACGTTCCGGGCGGCGACCGGTGCACCGCGCCGCGGTCCCGGTTGCCCGGCCAGGCCTCGCCCTTGAGCAGCCCGACGTCGAACGGAGCCATCCGGCGGAGGCGCGCGCCGGCGCGCAGCACCCCCGAGACCTCGTCGGGGACGCCGTTCGCGCGGTGTCCGAGCCGGTCCCGCCGGACGTCCGCGTGCTCTGCCCACTCGGTCCCCGGCCCGACATAGGTGGTCACCAGGCGGACGGTCACCATGTCGGCGTGGAGACGAGGGCACATGGGCTTGTCGGGCCGCGCGAGCCGCACGCCGATCCGCGGGCAGCCGGTGAGATCCGCGAAGAGCGAGATCAGGCCGCGCACGTCGTCGAGGAAGGCGTCACGCCCGGAAGCGTGAGGCGCTCCGGCGGCCAGCGCCGCGACGTCCGGCGCGCCGGGATCCACGAGCAGCGTCTCGGAGACCGGCCGCGGCAGCAGCCACCCGCGCACGAAGGCGTCCACGTCGGGGTCGATCCCCCTCCGCAGCACGCACACGCTCACCTCGGGCGCCGCGAGCTCGGCCAGGTCGGCGAGCTCCGTCACGAGGCGCGTCGAGCTGCCCAGCGCTGCGCGCGGCGATGCGAGATCCTCGGCGGTCGTTGTCGTCATCATGTCGTCTTCTCCCGCTCGCGCCGCGGCATGAGCCGCCATGCCGCGACGGAGCATTTCGGGATCATGATGTCATGGGAGGCGTCGCTGATGCAATCATGTTGCATCAGTACTCCGGGTGATGTAGTAGCTCTGCGCCCGGCACGCCCCGTGGTCCGCCGCCGCGGGCCCCGGCTTGCCGCCGAGCGACGATAGGAGATCACCTCGTGCGCGATATCATCAAGCTCGTCTCGTCTGCGGGGACTGGTTACTGCTACTACACGACCAAGAACAAACGGACGATGACGGAGAAGATGCAGATCAAGAAGTACGATCCTGTCGTGCGCAAGCACGTGGTCTTCACGGAGGGGAAGATCTCGAAGGGTGGCGGCAGGTGAGCGCGACGCCGGCGCGCTCCTGAGAGGCGGCCAGCGTGAGGCGCGCTCCTCAGCGCTCCGCGTCACGCCCAGGATGCTTCTTGGCGATTGCGTACAGCGCGTTGGTCTCGGCGGTGAGGGCGTCGCGCGCTCGGAGCGGGGCCAGGGTGTCGCGCTTGACGACCTCCTGTGTGCCAGGATCGAGCTTGTCGATCGTGCCGCGGTAGCCAGAGCCGAGGGCGATGACCCACCAGTCGTCCGGCGAGGCGAGGGGCTGGCTGGAGCGCTCGGCGTCGACGGCGCAGGCCGCGACGCCGGCTTCGGCGAGCATGGCGCGCAGCGCGTCCGGGGTGTCGATGCGCTCCCACGGCCGGAAGGTCTTGTAGACGTCGGGGCGGTGGGCCTTGATCGCGCCCCAGAACGCGGTGTTGCCGGGCTCGAGCACGTCTTTACCCCAGGTGGTGATCGCGAGCGTGCCGCCGGGCTTGAGCCATCGCCAGAGCCGGCGCACGGCGGCGGGCATGTCCGGCATGAAGAAGATGCCGAAGACGCAGACGACGGCATCGAAGCCTTCGGGCGGCAGATCGAGCCCCTCGACGTCGGCGCAGCGGAAGTCGACGTTCGACAGCCCCAGCGCGCGGGCCTTGGCGCGCCCGCGGTCGAGCAACGCATCGGCGAGATCCACGGCGAGCACGGAGCCCGTGGGTCCGACGGCTCGCGCGGCGGGGATGGCGGACGCGCCGGTGCCGGAGCAGACGTCGAGGACGCGGTAACCGGGCTCCAGGCGGGCACGCTCGACGGTGCGCTCGCCGATGCGGGCCCAGAAGGCGAGCGGCGGGTCGTCGAAGTGGTCCGCGGCGGCGGAGTACGTGACGGCGGTGCGTGCTTTGTCGGGATCGAGCTGGTTCATGGCGTCCCCTGGGTCTCGTGGGTCGGAGTCGTCGAGGGCGGCGGCCGGTGGCAGGCGTCACGAGCGCGCCGCCGACGCGTGCGGGGCCCTGATCGCCCTCGGCCCGTGGCGCCTCGGCCGCACGCGCGGATTCGAGCCCGCCACCCGCGGGCCGCTCCTCCCTGAAGACGCAGCCGTCGGGGTTCATTACACCGCGCACGAGCCGCCGCGTTCGCCGGCGGAGCCGAGCGAAGTCCCCTCAGCCCCGGACCTACCGGCCGCGCCGTCAGCGCCCCGGTGAGCGCCAGCGCTCTTCGCGTAATCCGCGGGATGCCCCTCCGTCTGCACCGGTCGACAGAGAGGTGATCATGTCGACCGCATCCGTCTCCGTTCCCGCCCCCCAGGACACCGATGGGGCCGCCGCCGGCCGCATCGACCTGCCCGTCGAGGGCATGACCTGCGCCGCCTGCGTCCGGCGCGTCGAGCGCGCCTTGCTCGCTGTACCCGGCGTCAGCGACGCGAAGGTCAACCTCGTGACCCGTACGGCCAGGGTCACCTTCGACCCGGCCGTCGCGTCCGCCAGGATGCTCGTCGCCGCCATCGAGGGCGCGGGCTACAGCGTCCCGGAGGGCAGCGCCGCGCCGGGCAGCACCACCGTTGCTCCTGTCGACCGGACGGCCGCCGCCGAGGAGAGCCTCGACGGCGAGCGGCGCGCCCTCGTCCGGGACTTCGCGATCTCGCTCGCCCTCTCGGTCCCGCTGCTCGTCCTCGGCATGTCGCACGGCCGCATCCCGGGCGCGGACGGCACCATCGGCCGGTTCATCCAGCTCGCCCTCGCGACCGCGGTGGTCGTCGGCCCCGGCCGCAGGTTCTTCCGGCTCGCCTGGGCCGCGCTCCGGCACCGGGCGGCCGACATGAACACCCTCGTGGCCCTCGGGACCGGCGCCGCGTGGGTCTACTCGGCGATCGCGGTCGTCGCGCCGCAGCTCTTCCCCCACGCCGAGCACGGCGCTCGGCCGCACGTCTACTTCGAGGCGGCCGGGGCCATCATCACCTTCGTCCTGCTCGGCAAGCTCCTCGAGACGCGCGCCCGCAAGCGGCTCACCGACGCGGTGCGCGGGCTCGTCGCGCTCCAGCCGAAGACGGCGCGGCGCCTGCGCGGCGATCGGGAAGAGGAGATCCCGGCCGCGGCGCTCTCGCCCGGCGATCTCGTCCGCGTCCGTCCGGGAGAGCGGATGCCGAGCGACGGCGAGGTCGTCGCGGGCGCCTCGGCGGTCGACGAGTCGATGCTCACGGGCGAGAGCCTCCCCGTCGACAAGAGCGCCGGCGCGGCCGTGTTCGGCGGCACGCTGAACCAGAGCGGACAGCTCACGGTGCGGATCACGAAGACCGGCGCCGACACCGCGCTCGCCCGCATCGTCGAGGCGGTCGAGCAGGCGCAAGGCTCGAAGGCGCCCATCGCGCGCCTCGCCGACACCGTGAGCGGCGTCTTCGTCCCGGTGGTCCTCGGCATCGCCGCGCTCGCGTTCGTCGCCTGGGTGGCGGTGGACCCGAGCGCGGCGGGGCTCGCCGCCGCGGTCGAGCGGTTCGTCGCCGTCCTCGTGATCGCCTGCCCCTGCGCCCTGGGCCTCGCGACGCCCGCCGCCGTGGCCGTGGGCACCGGGCGCGGCGCCGAGCTCGGCGTGCTCGTGAAGGGCGGCGCGGCGCTCGAGGCCGCGAGCCGCGTCGATACCGTCCTCGTGGACAAGACGGGCACGCTCACCGCGGGGCGGCCGCAGCTCGCGGCGGTGAAGGCGCTGGCGGACGTCCCGGAGGACGAGCTCCTGCGCCTCGTCGGGTCGGCCGAGCTCGGCAGCGAGCACCCGGTCGCGAAGGCGCTCGTCGAGGGCGCGCGCGCCCGGAACCTCCCGCTCGCCGCGCCCGAGGCCTTCCGCGCCGACGCCGGCCGCGGCGTGGTCGCCCGCGTCGAGGGGCGGGAGGTGCGCATCGGCACGGCGCGGTACCTCGCCGAGCTCGGGATCGACGCCGCGCCGCTCGAGGAGCTCGCCGAGGACCTCGCCCGGTCCGGGAACACCCCGTCGTTCGTCGCCGTCGACGGCCGCCTCGCCGGCCTTGTCGCGGTCGCCGATCTGCCGACCCCCGAGGCCAAGGAGGCCGTCGCCGCGCTGCACCGGCTCGGCGTGCGGGTCGCGATGGTGACCGGCGACCGCGGGGCGACCGCGCGCGCGGCGGCGCGAGAGCTCGGGATCGACGAGGTGCTCGCCGAGGTCCGCCCCGAGGACAAGGCCCGCGTCGTGCGCGAGGAGCGGGAGCGCGGGCGCGTCGTCGCGATGGTCGGCGACGGCATCAACGACGCGCCCGCCCTCGCCGGCGCCCACGTGGGGATCGCGGTCGCGAGCGGCACCGACATCGCGGTCGCCGCGGCCGACGTCGCGCTGCTGCGCGGCGGCATCGCCGCCCTGCCCACCGCGCTCGGGCTGGCGCGCGCGACGCTGCGGACCATCCGCCAGAACCTCTTCTGGGCGTTCGTCTACAACGTGGTCGGCATCCCGATCGCGGCCGGCGCGCTCTACCCGCTGACCGGCTGGCTCCTGTCGCCGGTCCTCGCGAGCGCGGCCATGAGCCTGTCGAGCGTCTCGGTGCTCCTCAGCTCCCTGCGGCTCCGGCGGTTCGGGCGCGCGGGCTGACACCCGCGCTCGACCGGGCGGCCTGGTCGCCCGGTCGGGCGCACGTGACCGTACCGGTCACATCGAATCCATCGTCCCTGTCGAATCCCGTCCGCCCAGGCCCGCTCCGAGCAGCGGCCCGTGAGCCGCTCACCGCACGCGCGAGCAGGATGACACGAGAGCATTCGGGACATCGGAGGCTCGTTCAGCCTCCTTCCGAGCCTCGGTTGCGGAGCGCTCCGACATGAAAAATCTGGCCAGTCCGACATGAGGGATCTGGCCAGTTCGACAAGCCTGTCGACCCGGCGGCCGGGCTCATGTCAGGCGCACACGACATGAGATCACGAATCGTCGAGAAGCATCATTGGAATCAAGGAGGGACACATGACGCACAAGGGCACCGCTTCGAGCAAGGCTTTCGTGGACACGGCCACCGAGGCCCAGAGCTGCCAGTCGATCTGCGTCCAGACGATCCAGCACTGCCTCCAGATGGGCGGCTCCCACGTGGAGCCTTCGCACCTGCGGCTCATGCAGGATTGCGCCGAGATCTGCGAGACGACCGCGACGATGCTGCTGCGCAGCTCGCCGCAGCACAACCAGGTCACGGCCGCGTGCGCGAGCATCTGCGAGCTCTGCGCTCAGAACTGTGACAGGTTCACGGGCGACGCGCAGATGAAGGCCTGCGCCGACGAGTGCCGCCGCTGCGCCGCCGCGTGCCAGCAGGTCGCGCAGATGCGGCCGGGCGGGGCGGCCGGCGGACACCACAGCGTGCCCTGAGCCAGCCGTCGCGCCGCCGGGGGCCGGTACCTCGGGAAGCGGGCGCGGCCGCTACTCTTCCGGATACCACTCCGCCCGCCACGACTTCATCTGCTCGATCTCCCGCTGCTGCGCCTCGATGATGCCGGTGGCGAGCGTCTCGATCTCGGCGTGCTCGGACTGCTTCAGGGCGATCTCGGCGGCGTCGATGGCCATCTCGTGGTGCGGGATCATGGCGTCGATGAAGGCCCTGTCGAACGGCTCCGCCGTCTTCAGCGCCTCGTTCGCCTCGACCATGTTCATCATCCCGTCGTGCTCCATACCCGGCAGCATGGGCATCTCGTCCACGGGCGGCGTCTCTGCGCTCCCGTACCACTGCTCGCGCCAGCTCTTGAGCTGGCTGATTTCCTGGTTCTGAGCCGAGATGATCTCGTCCGCCATCGCCTTCAGCTCCGGGTGCTCGGCCCGCTCCTGGGCGGTCTCGGCCATCATCACGGCGCCCTCGTGGTGAGGCGCCATCATGTCGATGAACTGCTGGTCGAACGGCGCCGAGGCCGTCTCCCCGCCGCCCGCGGCGTGGTGGTCGCCGTGATCGTCCGACGAGGATTTGCTGCATGCGTTCACGAGGACAGAGCCTCCCGCGATGAGGAGGACGGCGAGAAGGCGGCCGGGGAACGCGCTCTGCCTGCGCCGCTCCGGCGCGGCTCGGCGCAAGGGAGAAGCGGCGCGGCGCTCACCGGCAGCGGCGAGCGTCACGTCGGACTGGGTAGGTCGTTCGTAGGAGCTCTGAGCCATGGGATCCTCCGTGGGTTGGGGACCCCACCTCCGATGCGAAAGCGGTGCCGCTCGCCCTGCCCAGGAAGCAAGGGTTTTGCGAGCGATCCGCGGCTCGCGCAGCGCGTCGTCCCTGGGTCAAGGTGGCCTCAGGTGTGGCGTAGATGCCCGTCGATACAGACAGCGTTGTGGCCGTCCGGGTCACATGCATGCTACCCGGATGGCTCCGCCCGCCACCGCTCTGACGCCAGCGCAGCTGGGCTGCTCGCCTCGGGCTGTGCCAGGCCTCTCATGAACGTGGTGGTCCGAGCAGCGTGGAGGCGAAGTCCAGGAAGACCCGCACCCTGGGGATGACGTGCCTCGGGCTCCGGTAGAGCGCGTGGATCGGACGCTCGTCCACAGCGAACTCATCCAGCACGGTGACCAGCGCCCCCGACGCGAGCTCGGGCGCGATCATGAAGTCGAAGACCCAGGCGAGCCCGGCGCCGGCCACGGCCAGCGCCTTGAGCGCGTCGCCGTCGTTGACGCTGAGAAAGCCGGTGGGCTCGAACCGGAGCGCCCCGCTCTCCGCGCGGAAGCGCCACGGCACGACGCGGCTCTCGCGGACGAACCCGAGGCAGCGGTGCTGCTGGAGGTCCTCCGGCGTCTCCGGCGACCCGCTCCGGCGCAGGTACTCCGGCGAGGCGCACACGAGCATCCGCGTGACGCCGAGCCTCCGCGCCACGACCTCGGCGTCCCCGAGGTGCCCGATGCGCAGGCTGACGTCGACCCCCTCCGCGGCCGGGTCGATCACCGCGTCCCGTAGCCGGAGATCGAGCTCGATGCCCGGGTGCTGCGCCAGGAAGCCCGGCAGCGCGGGCACGAGCGCGAGCCGCCCGAGGACCGCGGGCGCCTCGACGCAGAGGCGCCCCTCGGGGACCGCGCGGGCGTGCGCGATCGACTGCTTCGCGGCCTGGAGCTCCTCCAGGATGCGCTGGCACCGCTCGAGGAAGGCGCGGCCCTCGTCGCTCAGCCGGAGCGCGCGCGTGGTCCGGTGGAACAGCCGGACGCCGAGCTCGTCCTCGAGCTGCGCGATGCGCCGGCTCGCCGCCGAGGCGGTGATGTGCAGCGACCGCGCCGCGCGGGTGATGCTCCCGAGCTCCGCGACCCGGACGAAGGCCTCGATGTTCGCCAGGGAGTCCACGGCGCCGACGCTACCACGCCCGCGAGGGGCCCTGGATTCGTGCACGCCACGCACGAGTCCTGTTCACGGGATGCGATCGACCTGCCCCCGCACGCCGGCTAATCCCTGCTTCTGCCGCGGACGCCCCTCGACCCGTGAGGTGAGGCGCCCGCGCGACCTCAGGGCCTCAACGGCGCGGAGATCCAGCCATGCAGACATCCCAGGACATCGCAGCAGCGCTCACGAGGAGGGCGGCGCTCGCCGGCGTCGCCGTGATGGTACTCACCACGGTGCACCACGCGATCGGCGCCGTGGTCTACAGGACGCCCTGGCGGCTTCACATCGCGTTGCTCAGCGTCCCGACGATCGCCGTGCTCCTCGGCGCCCTCGCCGTCCACCGCCGCCGCGCTGGCGCGCCGGCCGGACGGGCCGCGTTCGTGGTGCTCGCCGCCGCGCTGGCGCTCGTTCCGATCGCCTGGATCGGAGTGTTCGAGGGCTTTTACAACCACGTGCTGAAGGACGCGCTGTACTTCCTGGCGCCTCGGTCCCCGATGCTCCTGCGCCTCTTTCCGCCGCCCACCTACGTGATGCCGGACAACGTGATGTTCGAGATCACGGGCGTCCTTCAGGTCGTCCCGGCATGGATCGCCGCCGCGGCGCTCGCGCGGCGCTTGCTCGGCTCCCGGACAGCGCGCTCGAGCCTCGTCGTCCAGCCGAATGCTGCCGTCCCGAGGGGCGGGGAGATCCGATGAGTTGTGACCCGGCAGGTCACGCCAGCCACTCCGCTGTAACGCGCGGAGACGTGGTGCGCTGATCGTCACCCTGCTGGTCTGGGTATCCACTCCCCTCCCGTGGCGCCTGGACGTGCTCCTCGGCGCGGTTGCGCCTCACCCCTCCCGCGTCCGTCCGCTCGCCGCGGCCCGCTCGTCCGCGAGGACCCGCTGCAGCAGCGCCGTGCTCTCCTCCGCCATCCGCTCCGGTGAGCACGGCATTCCCTTGTGGACCCAGCTCGTCATCAGCCGCACCAGCGCCGCCGCCGCCGCCTCGGCGCGGAGCAGGAACAGGGCCCCCTCCTCCGGCCCCATCCGCGGAGCGTACAGGCGGCAGATGCTGCCCTGCAGGATGTCCTCCAGGGAGCGCGTCAGCACCCGCTCGCTCTTCTCCGCAACCAGGAGCTTGCGCACCAGCTCGTGCATCTCGGCGAGGTGGCGGTAAAACGGCAGGAAGTCGAACGGACGTCCCGCATCCCGCAGGGACAGCGCCCGCAGGTGCTCGTGTCCGAACAGCAGCAGCTGCTCCTTGTTCTCGTAGTGCGAGTAGAACGTGGACCGCCCGACGTTGGCTCGATCGATGATGTCCTGGATGGACACCTCGTCGTAGCCCTTCTCCAGGATCAGCGAGACCAGGGCGTCCGAGAGCAGCTTCCGGGTCTTCTGCACGCGCCGATCCGCGATCTTGCCGGCGGCCCGCGTCCTGTCGCCGCCCCTGTCCCTGGTCTCGTTTCCGGACTTTTTCGAGCTCTTGTTCATTAACGCTCAATCCGCGGTCCATGTCGCTAGGTGAAAGAGGCGCCCGACCTCAGCATCCCTCGCATGCGAGGAACGCTGATCTGGATGACGAGCCGCCTGCTGTACCCGCTGCTGCTGGCGGTGACGTTGTACATCATCTACGCCGCCGTGACGCAGGGCTGGGACCTGAGGCGCACCCTGTGGGGCTACCTCCTCGGCCTGATCGTCTTTCTCATCACCGTCGAGCGCCTGCTGCCGCTGTCGCCGGACTGGGGCATGACCCGCCAGAGCTTCTGGCGCGACCTCAAGTACCTGCTGGCCTCGGGCGTCACCATCGCGGTGGTGCGGATTGGCTTCGGCACCCTGGCCCTGTGGCTCAGCGAGCGGCATCAGGGCCCGCTCGCCAGCGCCTCCGTGCTCCCCAGCGTGGGGGTCTTCCTCGTCGTCTTCGAGCTGCTGCAGTACTGGTTCCATCGCCTCAGCCACGAAGGCAACGGAGCCCTGGGGCGCTTCTTGTGGAAGGTCCACCTGGCCCATCACCTTCCGGATCGCGTGTACGTGGTGATGCACGGCGTGTTTCACCCCCTCAACGCGCTCATCTCGGCGGTGCTGCTCCAGTCGACCCTGCTGATCCTGGGACTGTCGCCGGAGGCCGTCTTCGCGGCGATGTTGCTCATCGATCTCCAGACGATGATATCGCACTTCAACGTCGACATCCGCGCTGGATTCCTGAATTACGTGTTCATCGGCACCGAGCTGCACCGCTATCATCACAGCGCCGACCTCGACGAGGCCCGGAACTTCGGGACCGTGCTTCCGCTGTGGGATCTGGTCTTCGGGACGTTCGTGTACCGGCCGGACGCGGCCCCGCGCCGCCTCGGCGTCGACCGCTCCGCGGGCTATCCGCCGTCGCAGCAGTTCTGGCAGGTGCTGGCCCTGCCGTTCCGACGCTGACCTGTTCGCGCCACCCGGCCGTCTCGCAGGCCGGTGGCGCGCTCTGGTCCCTCGGCGTCATGCGGCAGCCGCCTCCCTGCGTGGCAGGCCGCCCACGACGACGGCGCCGCCTCCAGTGGAGCGCCGCTCTACGCGACGTTCGCAGGCGTCACTCCGGACGCCAGTCGAAGGGGAAATGCTTGCTGGAGCCGCCCTTGTAGGCGTGGGAGAAGTCGAAGCCGGTGGCGAGGTCGTCCTCGACCACGCCCCAGGTGGCCACCTGGCCGGGGCCGACCTCGGCGCCGGGGGCGTTGATCAGCTGCACCCGGCGGTTCGGGTCCGCGGTCGGCCCGGTGAGCGCTCGCGCCCCCACCTTGACCCGCCCCGGGATCTCGGCCCTCCAGTGCGCCAGGTCGGCGGGGGCTTCGAACCTGATGGGTGCGTACTCGATGCTGCGCACCTCGCTGATCAGGGAGCCGAACTTCCCGGGCCAGCCGCCTTCCTTGCCGATGAAGATGCGTTCCAGCGCACGCCGCTGATCGGAGTCGGCCTTGGCGTCGATGTAGAACATCAGCTTCATCGTGGCGTTCGGATCGCCGACCCACATGTTCCCCTTGAACTCGCCGATGCTGACGACCCCGAGCCCCGAGAGGTCGACGCCTGCGTGGTGGCCCTCGTGGATCTGCCAGACGAGCGTGAAGAGGCAATCCCCGTGCGTGGGGGTCTGCGCGAACGTGCATGGGCAGGGCAACGAGCAGCTGCAGATGTCAAACCACTCGCCTCTGAGGTGCCAGTCCGCAGGCGACTCCGCCTTGACCGGCGAGGCGTCGGGCTGCGCCCCAGCTTGCCCCTCGACCGCGTCGATGAGCGCCTGAGCTCGTCCGCCGCCGCTCTGCGCGTTCATTTCAGTCTCATGATTGCAATTGCATGCACCGCTGCACATGGTCATCACTCCTTCGTCGATTCGGTCGTGTAGGTGTCCCCATGAAGGTTGCGAGCTCAGGGCGAGCATCCCCTGGGGACAGCCGACATCGTGGTTCTTTGTTGCAGGCGTACCCTTCCACCGTGCAGTCGCCGCCCCTCTCGGGGGGCGACTCGCGGCGGGCACTTCGTACGTGGAGACGTCGCCGGTCGGCGGGCATTACAGGGCGCCGAGAGGCCCGGCGCCGCGCAGCTTCAGCAGCTCTTTGGCTTCCCGGAGGGTGAAGCCGAGTTCCTGGGCGAGCTCGATGAACGCAGCGATCCTGACGGGTGGTTGGATCGAGGGTCCCGGCGCCAGATTACAGCTCGAGCGCGAGCTCGGCGCGGTCCATGCCGCAGCGCGGGAGGCGGAGGTCGAGTCGCAGTCGGCGCGAGGTCGGCGGCTCGAATCAGAGCTCGCCCCGGCGCAGCCGGACACCCCGATCACCACCCGGGTGCCGCGTGGTGGCTCGAGCGCCGGCCCGGCGCTACCGCAGGAAGCAGTGCCGCATGAGGGCGGCCAGACTGGCGAGCTGGTCAATGGTCTCCGGCATTCGAGACGCCAGCTCACCGACGCTTCACGGTGGCTGCCCGCTCAGCTCTTCGATCCGTCCGTGCTCCGCCGCTCCTCGCGGAAGTCGTCAGCGGAGAGGCCGCAGCGGCGGAGGAGCCGGTAGAAGCTCTCCCGCTCGACGCCGGCGTGCGCGGCGGCCTTCAGCACGTCGCCCCGGAAGCGGCGCATCACCGCCTCCAGGTAGCGCCGGTTCATCTCCTCGCGCGACGCGTCGACGGCCTCGCGGTACGACAGCTGGGCGAGGTCCATGTCGCTCGAGCTCGTGAGCCGGAGCGGGCTCGCCCCCTGCACCTCGGACGGCAGCGACTCGAGGCGGATCTCGCTCGTCGTCTCGATGACCAGCGCCCGCTCGACGGCGCTCTTGAGCTCGCGCACGTTGCCAGGCCACCGGTACATCTGGAGCGCGCTCATCGCCGCCGCCGAGAACCCGGTCGCGGACGAGCGCGACTGCGGCGCTCGCTCAGCCAAGAACCGCTGCGCCAGAAGCGGGATGTCCTCCGCGCGCTCGCGGAGCGGGGGCAGCTCGACGACGCAGACGTTGAGCCGGAACCAGAGATCCTCGCGGAAGTCGCCGGTCTTCACCATGGCCCGGAGGTCGCGGTGCGTCGCGCTGATGAGCCGCACGTCGACCTTGCGCTCGCGCGACTCGCCGATACGCCGCACCGCCCGCTCCTCGAGCACGCGCGTGAGCTTCGCCTGGACCGTCGGCCGGAGCTCGCCGATCTCGTCGAGGAACAACGTGCTCCCGTGCGCCTCCTCGAAGAGGCCCGCGCGGTCCGTGGCCGCGCCCGTGAACGAGCCGCGCGCGTGGCCGAAGAGCTCGCTCTCGATGAGCGAGCGCGGGATGGCCGCGCAGTTGACGGCGATGGGGCGGTGCGACGCGCGGGACGAGTGCTCATGGATGGCGCGCGCCACGAGCTCCTTGCCGGTGCCCGTCTCGCCCAGGATGAGCACGGTCGCGTCCGTCGGCGCCACGCGCTCGATGAGCTGGTAGAGCGCCCGCATCGCGGGCGAGCGCCCCGTCATGCCCGCGAAGCCCCGCGCTTCCGGCGCGTCCTGCCCGCCCATCAGCACCGTGGCCTGCGCCATGGCCCGCTCGACCAGCACGCGCAGCTCGTCCGGGTCGAACGGCTTGGTCACGTAGTCGTAGGCGCCCTCGCGCATGGCCTGGACTGCGGTCGGAACGGACGCGTACGCGGTCATCAGGATGAAGGGGACTGCGGGCCAGCGCGCGCGTACCGCGCGGAGGACCTCGAGCCCGTCCCCGTCGTTCATGCGCAGGTCGCAGACGACGGTTGTGACCGGCTCGGTCTCAAGGACCTGGAGCGCCGTCCGCACGCCCCGGGCCGTCAGGACCCTCGCGCTCTTGCCAAGCACCTTGGAGAGCAGCGTCAGCATGTTCGCCTTGTCATCGACGACGAGCACTGTCGGCTTCATGCGCTCTCCTGGCTCTCCCTTGCTTCGTCGATGACGACGCCCGGCAAGTCGATCACGAACTGGGACCCGCCCCCCGGCCTGGGCTCCGCCCGGATGGTCCCGCCGTGCGCGGTCACCAGACCATAGCAGACCGCCAGGCCGAGGCCGGTTCCGTCGCGTCGGGTCGTGAAGAACGGCTCGAAGAGGCGCTCGCGTGCCTCCTCCGGAATGCCGGCTCCCCGGTCCAGGACCTCGACCCGGTAGCCATCGTCCTGTCGCCTTCCGCGCACGATGATCTCATCACCTCCCGAGGTTCCAGCGGTCGCGTCGCGCGCGTTGGTCACGAGGTTGACGATGACCTGCCGGATGCGGAGCGGATCCACGTTGATGAAGGCCGGCTCGGCGTCCACGAGCAGGGACTGGTCGCGCCGCCCCGGCCCGCCGTCGCAATGCGAGGCCGCGTCCCTGAGGAGCTCCTCGGCCTGCACGGCGCGCGGCGAGAGCACCGGCGAGCGCGCGTACATGAGCAGCTCCTCGGCGATCCGCTGGCAGGCCGCGGCCTCCTCGTCGAGGATCGAGAGCTCCTCGCGGAGGGAGGGCGTCTCTGCCTCCTTCATCATCGTCTTCACGTAGCCGCGGATCACGGCGATGGGGTTGTTGATCTCGTGCGCCACGCCCGCGGCGACGCGGCCGATCGCCGCCAGCCGCTCCGAGGCGACCAGGTCGGCCTCGGTGCGCGACAGCGCGTCCAGCATGCGGTTGAACGCGTCGGCCACCGCCGCGAGCTCCACGGCTGCGACCGGCTCGACACGGGCGCTGCGATCTCCCGCGGTGACGCGCCCCGCGACGCGCTCGAGCGAGGCGAGCGGCGTCGAGAAGGAGCGCCAAAGCTTGCGCCCGGCGATCAAGGCGAGCGCCGCGGCGAACGCGCAGACGGCCGTCGCGAGGATCAAGGCGAACCGGATGAACTGCTCAGCACGGCGCTCCGCGGCCAAGGCGCGCTCGTCGAAGTGACGCGCCAGGCTGTCCGCGTGCTCCGTCATCCGGTCGACGAGCGCGTTGGCGCGGTCGTGGGCGTGGTGGACCTCGTGCCCGTCCTGCCGATCGATGGCGGGGAGGATGGCCGTGGCGAAGAGCCGGCTGAGCTCGCGGCTCGCCTTGCCGATGTCGTCGAGCTTCGTGGCCGCCTCGGCGTCGAGGCTGGGCCGCAGCTCGGCGAGCTTCGCGCCGAGCTCGTTCACCCAGGCGTCGTGGTGCTCGACGTGCGAGCGGTCGCGCAGGATGATCGTGTGTGCCTCGTGGATGTACTGCTCGCGCGCGGTGACGCTGAGCAGCGCAGCCCGGCGCGAGGCCACCTCGAGGTCGTGGGCCTCCAGGATCGCGCGACGGGACGCGAGGCCGGTGAGCACGGTCGCAATGCCGCTCACGACGACCAGGGCGACGAGGAGGCTGATGACCAGGAGCAGCCGGCGGCGGAGCCGGTAGGGGCGCTGCGAAGCGGGAGGCGGAGCCATGGACGGGGGCATCCTCGCAAGCCGCGTACCGGGGCCGCAATCGGAGCACTGACGGCGCGCGGAGCCGCCGATCAGGCCCGACCGGCGTGGTTCCCGACCCGGCGGAGGGACGGTCTGTGACCGAAGCGGTCACAAGAGCGTGACCGTTGAGGTCACGGCGAGGACCCGACCCCGCCAGAAGCCCGGGATTCCGGCGTGCGGCGGCGTTGGCGCGCTCGTTGCTCAGGCCCCTGCTCTCCAGGGCAAGACCCTCGGTTCCAGGACAACACGATGCGCCAAATCCTTCTCTCTCTGCTCGTCTCGATCCCGCTTCTGGCCTGCTCCACGAAAGAGACACCTGGCCACGATCACGCCAGGGCCACCGCGACACAGGCTCCCGCCGCGGTGCCGTCCCCCACGCCGACGCCCCACGACCATGCCGCGAGCACGGCGGGCACGCGCCCTCACGCGGATCACAACCCCCGTCACGGCGGCCTGGTCACCATGGAAGGTGACAACCACGTCGAGGTCGTCGTCGGAGCCGACGGCGCCATCGACCTCTACGCCAGCGACGCGGTGAGGACGCCGATCCCGCCGAAGGACGTCACCGGCACCATCACGATCGAGCCCAAGGGCAAGGGCGAGAAGCAGACTTTGACGCTCGCGCCCAACGAGGCGAAGGGCTCGCTCTCGGCCAAGGGCCCGGCGCCGGACAAGGCGGATTACACGTGGGACCTGAAGGTCCGCGGCGCGCCGATGAAGATGACGCTCACGGTGCCGGCCGGGGGGACGGCGTCCCTCGTCGACGCGCCGGCCGAGCACCCGGCCGGAGACCACGCCCACGGCTCGCCCCACGGCGGCGTCGTCCAGTCGCTCGCGGGCGGCCACGTCGAGGTGAAGCTCGAGAAGAGCGGCGACATCACGGTGTGGATGCTGGACGCGGCCGAGAAGCCTCGCTCCGCGAAGGGGGTCAAGGCGAGCCTCCGCCCGGTCGTCGCGGGGTCGAAGGAGGTAGAGCTCGCCTACGACGAGAAGGCGGATGTCCTGCGGGGCAAGATCGACCCGGTCAAGCAGGACCACGTGGACGGGGTGCTCAGCATCACGCCGGCCGGCGGGACCGCGACGTCGATCCGGTTCGCGTTTCACCTCGAGGGCCATGCAGGGGCGGGACACGACGGCCACGGACACGACGGCCACACGGGGCACGAGGGGCACTGAGATGACGACCCGGCGGCCGCACCGCAGCCGACGCGCGATGTTCGCGGCCCTCGCCGCCGCGCTGACGCTCGTGCCCGCGTCGTGGGCCCGCGGCGAGACGCTGACGTGGGCCCAGGCGAAGGCGCGCGCCGCCGCGCGGTCGCCCGCGGCCGCAGAGGCGCAGCAGGGCGCACGCGCGGCGCGGGCGGAGGCGGCCGGCGCGGGGCGCTGGCCCCGCACGAACCCCGTGCTCACGGGGGGTGTCGATCTCGGCGCCCCGTTCGGACACCCCGAGGACCGGGCCTTCTCGGTGGGCATCGAGCAAGAGCTCGATGTCTTCGGGGTCGCGGCCACGGCGGCGCGCGCCGGCCAGCAGAAGGTCGCCGTCGCCGAGCTGGAGGGGGCGGTGCTGAGGCTCGACGGGCTCGCCGAGGCGGCCGAGGCGTTCATCGAGCTCGAGCGAGCGCAGCGCGTGCTCGCCGTCTGGACCGAGCTGGACCAGGTCTTCGAGCGCATTGCCGCTGGCACCGCGGCGGCCTCCCGCGCCGGTGAGCGGTCGGATCTGGATGCGATCCTGGCGAGCGCCGAGAGCGCCGGGGCGACGACCGAGCTGGCCGGCGCGAAGGCCGAGCTCGCGCGCGCGCAGGCGCGGCTCGGAGTGCTCATCGCCGCTGCGGATCCCTCGTCCCTCCGCGTCGCGGAGGAGCCGGTCCGGCCGCCGGACGCCCGTGGCCGCGACGTGCTCGTGGCCGCCGCGCTCCGCCGCCGACCCGAGGTCGGGCTCTTTCGGGCTCGGTTGGGAGAGGCCGAGGCGCGGCGCGCGTTCGCCGCACGCGCCGCGCTCCCGGAGCCCACCTTGGGCCTCGGGGTCGAGATGGAGCGGGAGGGGACCGATGCCGCCCCGGCCAGCCCGGACGGGGCGACCGGCGCCCGGCACGAGCGCACGCAGCTTCAGATCACGCTGTCCGTGCCGCTGCCGTTCTTCGACCGGAACCAGGCCGAGCGAGCCCGCGCGCTCGCCGACGCGAGCTCCGCGGGCGAGCAGGGCGCGATCGCTGCCCGGCAGATCCACGCGGCGGTGACCCGCGCGAAGGCCGCGGTCGACGCGAGCTGGACGGCCCTCGCGCGGTGGCAGGCCATCGCTCCCCGGCTCGACGAGGCGCAGGCGATGGTCGAGAAAGGCTACGCAGCAGGGCAGGTCGACCTGTTCGACACCCTCGCCAGCGCCGAGCGCGTCGCCCGGTCGCGCGTCCAGATCGTCGAGGCGCGCGCCGCCTACCTGAAAGCCCGCGCGGAGCTGTCGCGCGCGCTCGGAGAAGAACCATGATGCACAAGAAGCCCCTCGCCTGGGCCGTGGCGCTCGCGATCGTTGCGTCGGTCCCCCGCGCCTCCGCGCACGGCGGCGAGGACCATGCGGCGCCCGCCGCGCCGAGCGCCGCGAGCACCGGGACGGAGCACGTCGTATCCGGGGAGACGGCGGTGTTCTCGGTGGTGATCAAGTACCCGGCGAGGAAGGCCGAGGGACCGCTCCCCGCGCGCGTCTACGTCGCCCGGGCCGACTCCAGCGCGCCGGTCGAGGGCGCGCGGGTCCGGCTCGAGCTGAAGGGGGGGCTGACCTTCGCCGCGGACGCGGGGAAGACGGCGGCCGCCGGGGTGTACGAGGTCGCGCTCCCCGCGGCCCCGGAAGGAGCGACGGCCAACGGGGTGGTGTCGGTCGAGGCCGGGGACGACTTCGACCTCGTGCTCGTCGGCGACCTCCGCTTCGGCGCCATCGCGCCCGCGGAAGCGCCGGCCGGGACGACGCCGGGCCGGGAAGTGCCCCTCGGCGCGCTGGCGGCGGCCGCGGGAACGCTCGCCGTGCTCAGCGGCGGCATCGGGTATGCGCTCGGGCGGCGCTCGCGGCGGAAGCCGCCTTCCCCCACCCTTCGCCCCGAGGATCGTTCCGCGCTCCCGCAGGGGGCCTCGTGAGCCGCGCCCGTCCGACCACCGTCGGCGCCATCGCCGCCGCGCTCGCCGTCGCCTCGGCCCTCGCGGTCACGGGCCTCGGGGAGCGCGCCGGCGCGCACGGCGGCGAGGACCACAGCGCGCCCGCGAAGCCCGCAGCCAGCGCCGCGGCGGACCCGAACGTGGCCCGGGTGCCGATCGAAACCCAGTTCCTGCTCGGGCTGCGCACCGAGCGCGCGAAGCGCGGCGCGCTGGCCACGAGCCTCGGGCAGATCGGCACGGTGGTCGCCCGCCCCGCGGGCGAGCTGGCCGTCGTGGCCCCGACGTCCGGCCGCCTCTTCCCCCCGGACGGTGGCTTCCTCCGGCTCGGCGACGAGGTGAAGAAGGGCCAGCTCCTCGGGACGCTCCGGCCGAGCCTGGGCGGCGCAGAGAGCGCGCAGCTCGGGCTGTCGCGCAGCGACGCCGCCTCCCGGGTCGCCGCGGCCGAGGCCCGGCTCGGCCTGGCCGAGCGCGAGCTCGCGCGACGCCGCGAGCTCAAGGGCATCGTCGCCGAGAAGGACATCCAGGCCGCCGAGGCCGAGGTGGAGATCGCCCGGGCAGAGGCCGCCCGCGCCCGGGCGGACGTCGGGGTGCTCGCGGGCGGGGCGGGCGCGCAGAAGCTCAGCGCGACGATCGACGGGACGGTCGTCTCCGGCCGGGTGAGCCCCGGCGCCCAGGTTCCGGAGGGGACCGAGCTCTGGCGCATCGTCGATCTCGCGACGCTCTGGGTCGACGTGCGCATCCCGGAGGCGGACGCGGCGCGGCTCGCAGGCGATCGCGCCGAGGTGACGCTCGTCACGGATCCCGCGGCGCGCTTCGAGGCGAGGCGCCTCGCCGTCGCGTCGCTGGTCGACCCGGCGACCCGCACCGTCCAGGCGCTCTTCGAGTTCGACAACAAGGACCGACGCGCGCGGGTCGGCGCGCTCGCCAGCATCAGCATGGCGGGGAGCGCGCCCGTCGAGAGCGTCGTGGTGCCGGCGTCGGCGCTGCTCGATCGCAGCGGCGCGCCCACGGTCGTCGTGAAGACCGGCCCCGAGACGTTCGAGCTGCGCGCGGTCGCGATCGGGCCGAAATCCGCCGGAGCCGTGGGGATCACGGCGGGCGTGACGGCGGGAGAGCGCGTGGTCGTCGACGGCGCCATGGCCGTCCTCCTCGCGGCCGGGGGCTAGCAGGGACCATGTTCGACTACCTGATCCGCTTCTCGCTCAGGAACCGCCTCTTCGTCATCGCCGCGGCGGCGCTGGTGCTCGTCTATGGGATGTACTCGCTCCTGAAGCTCCCGATCGACGTCTTCCCTGACCTGAACCGGCCGACGGTCACCCTGATGACCGAGGCTCCTGGGCTGGCCCCCGAGGAGGTGGAGACGCTGGTCACGGTGCCCCTCGAGCGGGTGATGAACGGCGCCCCCGGCGTCGAGCGCGTGCGCTCCACCTCGGGCGTCGGCCTGAGCGTCGTGTACGTCGAGTTCGACTGGTCCACGGACATCTACCGCGACCGACAGCTCGTCGCCGAGCGCCTCGCCACGGTGACGGAGCAGCTCCCGGAAGGCATCACGCCGCAGATGGGCCCCGTCGCCTCGATCATGGGGGAGATCCTGCTGATCGGGGTGCAGGGCGAAGGGGTCTCGCCCATGACCCTCCGGACCCAGGCCGACTGGGTGATCCGGCCGCGGCTGCTCACGATCCCGGGGGTCGCGCAGGTGATCCCCATCGGCGGCGAGGTCCGGCAGATCCAGGTCACGGTCGATCCGGCCAAGCTCGCGGCGGCGGCGGTGTCGCTCGACGAGATCTCGCGCGCCCTCGCGGGCGCGAACGCCAACGCCACTGGCGGGTACGTCGACCGGCGGGGGCTGGAGTTCCTCGTGCGGACGCTCGGTCGCGCCCGGACCGAAGCGGACGTCGCCGCGACCGTCATCGCCATGCGGAACGGGACGCCCGTGACCCTGGCGCAGGTCGCCACGGTGCAAGAGGCCGCGCGCATCAAGCGCGGCGACGGGTCGATCGACGGCAAGCCCGCCGTGATCCTGTCCGTGCAAAAGCAGCCGGGCGCCGACACCGTCGCGCTCACCGGAAGCATCGACAAGGCGGTGGCCGAGCTGCAGAGGTCGATGCCCGCGGGCGTCACCATCAACCCGCACCTCTTCCGGCAGGCGACCTTCATCCAGAGCGCGGTCCACAACGTGGTCGAGGCGCTGCGCGACGGCGCGATCCTGGTCACGATCGTCCTCTTCCTGTTCCTGCTCAACTTCCGGACGACCGCGATCACGCTGACCGCCATCCCGCTCTCCTTCATCGTGAGCGCGCTCGTGTTCCGGGCGTTCGACCTGTCGGTCAACACGATGACGCTGGGCGGGCTCGCGGTGGCGATCGGCGAGCTCGTCGACGACGCCATCGTCGACGTGGAGAACGTGTTCCGGCGCCTGCGCGAGAACCGGGCCCTCGCCTCCCCGCGGCCGGCGATCGACGTCATCCGCGACGCGTCGAGCGAGGTGCGCGGATCGATCGTGTTCGCGACGATCCTCGTGGTCTTGGTCTTCGTCCCCCTGTTCGCCATGAGCGGCATCGAGGGGCGGCTCTTCGCGCCGCTCGGGATCGCCTACATCGTGTCGATCCTCGCGTCGCTGGTTGTATCCCTGACGGTCACACCCGCGCTCTGCTCGTATCTCCTGCCGTCGATGAAGCGGATGAGCCACGAGGACGGCTGGCTGGTGCGCAAGCTCAAGGCCGCGGACCGGCGTGTGCTCGGGGTGTCGCTGCGGCACCCCGGGGCCGTCATGGCGGCCGCGGGCGCGCTGGTCCTCGCCGCCGCGGCGACGGTGCCGTTCCTCGGGGGCGAGTTCCTCCCGCCGTTCAACGAAGGGACGCTCACGATCAACGTGATCGCCAGGCCGGGCACCTCGCTCGCGGAGTCGAGCCGGCTCGGCACCCTCGCCGAGCAGCTGATCCACGAGGTCCCCGAGGTCGTCTCGACCGGGCGGCGGACCGGCCGGGCCGAGCTCGACGAGCACGCGGAGGGGGTCCACTACTCGGAGATCGACGTCGATCTGCGGGCGTCCGAGCGAGAGCGGGAGGAGATCCTCGGCGACATCCGCGCCCAGCTCGACAAGATCCCCGGCGTGGCGGTCAACGTGGGGCAACCGATCTCGCACCGGCTCGATCACCTCCTCTCGGGCGTGCGCGCGCAGGTCGCGGTGAAGATCTTCGGCGAGGACCTCGGCGAGCTGCGGCGGCTCGGGAAGGCGGCGCGCGATGCCATGCAAGGGGTCGCGGGGGTGAAGGATCTTCAGATCGAGCAGCAGGTGCTCATCCCGCAGATCGCCATCAAGGTGAACCGCGAGCGCGCGGCGCAGCTCGGCGTCAACGCGGGACAGCTCTCCGAGCTGCTCGAGCTCGCGCTCGCGGGCAGCACGGTCACGCAGATCCTGGAGGGGCAGCGGACCATCGACGTGGTGCTGCGGTACCCGCCGGAGCTCCGCGAGGACATCGACGCCCTTCGGCGCACGCTGGTCGATACGCCCAGCGGCGCGAAGGTGCCGCTGTCCGACCTCGCCGACGTGACGGAGAGCATGGGGCCGAACCAGATCAGCCGCGACGACACGCAGCGGCGGATCGTGGTCTCCGCCAACGTGGCCGGGCGCGATCTGGAGCAGGTCGTGAGCAATATCCAGCGCGCCGTGGACGCTATCCCGAAGCCGCCGGGCTACTACGCGACGTACGGCGGGCAGTTCGAGAGCCAGCGGTCGGCGTCGCGCCTGATCGGGTGGCTCTCGCTCGCGAGCCTCGCCGGGATGCTCGTGGTCCTGTACTCGCAGTTCCGCTCGTGGACGGTGGCGCTCCAGATCCTCTTGAACATCCCGCTGGCGCTGGTCGGCTCCGTGCTCGCCGTCGTCCTGACCGGCGGGGTCCTCTCGGTCGCGACCCTGGTCGGGTTCATCACGCTGTGCGGCATCGCGTCGCGCAACGGCATCATGATGATCTCCCACTACATCCACCTGATGAAGGAAGAGGGCGAGTCGTTCGGCGCGGCGATGATCGTCCGCGGCTCGCTGGAGCGCCTCGTCCCGGTGCTGATGACCGCGCTCACCGCCGCCCTGGCGCTCGTGCCCATCGCGCTCTCCAAGGGCCAGCCGGGCAAGGAGATCCTGCAGCCCGTGGCGGTGGTCATCCTCGGCGGCCTGCTCTCGTCGACGCTGCTCGACATCGTGGTCACGCCGGCGGTGTTCCTGAAGTTCGGCCGCAGCTCCGCGGAGCGCCTGGCGCGCGCCCGGGACAGCGCCGGTGGCGCCCAGGCCCTGGGCCTCGCGACGCCCGCCGCCGTGGCCGTGGGCACCGGACGCGACGCCGAGATCGGTTGCTCGTGAAGGGCGGCGCGGCGCTCTCATCGCGCCGTGAATCCGCTCGCCGCCGGCAGCGGGCCGCGGGCCATCGGGAGGGCGCGGCGACCCGAAGGCTCGTCGTCGGTGCCGCTCGAGGTGCCCTTCAGCTCGGCGAAGTAGCGCTTGCGGAAGAGCAGCGTGGGGGCGTCGGTGCGGACCGACCGCTCCTCGCCGGCCGGGGGGATCTCGACCGGAAAGGAGGACTCGACGATGGCGCGATCCTCGGAGGCGATGCGCGCGTTCATGCGGTGGAAGAAGACGTCGAAGAGAGGGCTCGTCAGGAAATCGCGGGCCATGGTCATGAGCATGCGGGTGCGCTGACCATCGATGGGGACGCAGGCGACGAGCATCATCATGCGCTTGTTCGGGATCGGGATGTGCAGGTTCATCTGGTTGGGCCAGCGGAAATCGAGCGAGCCGGCCTCGGGCTTGCCGTCGACGCGAACGTGGGTGTGCGCGCCCCAGGGGCGCTCTTCCCAGGCGATGTCCATCCGCGCGTCGCTGCGGCCTGCCATGCTCTTGCCGATGGTCCTGCGGTGGACGAACGGCAGGTGGGGCCAGTCGAGCATGTTCTCCATGGCCCGGGTCCAGTGGGTGGCCCACTCGATCTGGAAGCCGGAGACGCGGACGCCCGGGCTCGAGAGCGCCTCGTGCGCCTCGGGCTCGGTGGCGGGACGGTCGATCGGCGCGGTGTAGACCCAGATCTGGCCGGCGAGCTCGCGCGCCGGGAAGGCGACGCCGCGGAGGGTCGAGAGCTTCGCGTCCGGGTTCCACGGGACGTGGCAGACCTGGCCGGAGGCCTCGATCCGCCAGCCGTGGAAGGGGCACTCGAGGCAACCGTCCTTCACGCGGCCGAGCGAGAGGGCGACGCCGCGGTGAGGGCAGCGGTCGAGCAGCGCAGACGGTTTGCCCTCCCTGTCGCGCAGGAGGACGAGCGGGGTGCCGGCCACCTGCACGGCCAGGGGCCGGTCCGCACGGAGATCGGCCGCCAGCGCGACCGGGGTCCAGACGTTCGCGAAGTCCTCGAACATGGGGCACCTCGTTTATTATCACGAGTATGATATTCTATTTTTCAGCGTCAAGCGGGCAGAATGGAGGGCGATGGGCAGGCGGGCCGGGGCGCGGAACCAGGACTACGAGGCGACGCGGGAGGAGATCGCGCGCAAGGTGCTCGGGGCGGTGGTGCGGCGCGGGGCGCAGGCGAGCCTGCACGACCTCGCGCGCGAGGCGGAGGTCTCGATCCCGACGATCAAGCATTACTTCGGCGATCGATCGGGCGCGGTGGCCGAGGCGCTGCGGACGGTGCGCACGAGCGCGGCGCAGTACATCGCGACGGTGGCGGAGCCCGGCGATCTCGGCCTGCGGGCGTCGCTGCTCGGGCTCGCGTCGAGCCTCGCGGCGGTGTGGGTGCCGATGGGGGTCGGGCAGCTCTTCTCGGCCGGGATGGCGGCGGGGCTCTTCGACGCGGTCGCCGGCCCCGGCTACCTGGACGGGGTGCTCGAGCCGACGGTGCGCGCGATGGAGGAGCGCCTGCGCGTGCACGCGCGCCGCGGCGAGGCGCGCCTCGATCCCGAGGACGAGCTCTCGGTGCGCACGGCCGCGCTCGCGTTCCTGTCGCCGCTCCTCGTGGCGCTCCTCCACCAGCACGGGCTCTCGGGCGCCACCTGCCGGCCGCTGCCGATGCAGCCGTTCCTCGAGAAGCTGGTGGACGGGTTCGTGGCGGCCTACGGGCACGGCGAGGGGCGGAAGGCGCAGGCGTGAGCGGGCGTGGCCGTGCGCCCGGCCACCGCGCCCACCACGCCCCCGCCCGTGACGATCGACGGGGACGCGAGGGCGCACCTGGCGGGCTGCGCGGCCTTCACCGCCCAGGCGAGCGCGGGTCGTCGCCCTCTCGCGCAGCGCGCCGGACGAGGAGGTCCAGCGCGTCGTCCTCGAGAAGGGTCGCACCCGGATGCCGGTCCACGACGGCACGATCGACGACGTGATCGGCGGGCAAGCAGCTCGCCGAGCGGGCTTTGGAGGCCGCGCGTGCCGCCAAGCGCGCGCTTCGACCTGCTGATCAGCGGGCGCAGCGTCGAAGTCGTCAGGCAGCGGCCGATTGCGCCAGTCCATCCCCTGACAGGTCGTGGCCTGCGGCGCGGCCGTGCCCTGCCGCGCGGCGAGCGCGGACGCGGCGCGCTGGAGGGGTGCGGCGCGCGGAGGACGGCTCGCGTGACCCGGGTCGGCCGGATCGACGAGGCGACACCGGCCCGTGGTACGAACAGGCGACGCGAACGAGGGAGAAGCGGAGATGAGCAAAGAGACGCAGCGCAACGAGATGGCCGCGAAGACGGTGGTTCACCAGGTGCCGGGCATGGAGGCGGTGGTCGTCCACAAGGACGTCGTGTACCGGGACGCGGAGGCCAATCCGCTGACGATGGATATCTACGCTCCGCCAGGATCGACGGGCGGCGAATCGAAGGGCGGAGAGCGGAGGCCCGCCGTGATCTTCGTCTCGGGGTATCCCGATCCCGGCTTCGAGTCGGTGTTCGGCTGCAAGCTCAAGGAGAGCGGGCAGTACACCTCGTGGGGGCGGCTCCTGGCCGCCTCGGGGCTCGTGGCCATCACCTACACGAACCGGGACCCGGTGGCCGATCTCGACGCGCTCCTCCGGCACGTCCGACAGAACGCGGCATCGCTCGGGATCGACGAGGGCCGCCTCGGCGTGTGGGCCGGCTCCGGCAACGTGCCGAGGGCGCTGGCCGCGCTGATGGAGGGCGCGAGCGGGCCGTTCAGGGCCGCCGTCCTCTGTTATGGCCTGATGCTCGACGCCGGAGAGCCCGCCACCGTCGCGCAGGCGGCCGCGCAATTCGGGTTCGCCAACCCGTGCGGGGGTAGGTCGATCGACGATGTCCCGCTGGACCTGCCGCTGTTCATCGCCAGGGCGGGGCAGGACCGGATGCCCCACCTGAACGAGACCATCGATCGCTTCGTGGCCGGGGCGCTGGCGCGCAACCTGCCAATCACCGTCGTGAACCACCCGACCGGGCCGCACGCGTTCGATCTGCTCGACGAGAGCGAGGCGTCGCGCGAGGTGGTGCGGCGGATGGTGGAGTTCCTGCGGTTCCACCTCCTGGCCTAGTACAGCATTCACCGACGACCAATCGGCCGTGGCGAGCCGGATACCTCTCCACCGACCCGGCGCACCTGGAGCGCGATGTCCGCACGCTCGTCGAGGCGTTCCATCCGCGGGGCTACCGGCACGCGCAGAGCCTGGACCGCGCCGCGGCCTACCTCGCGGACGAGCTCAAGGGCGCCGGCGGGCGCGTCACCGAGCAGCTGTACGACGTCGAGGGGCGGACGTACCGCAATGTGCTCGCCCGGTTCGGCCCGGCCTCGCCGGCGCGCGTCGTGGTCGGCGCCCATGATGTCGTGGTCGGCGCCCATCGGGTGCGCGCCCAGGACCTGGGGGCGAGCTCGAGGTAGCGGTCCCGCGGCCAGTAGGGCATCACGCGGATGACGTCGGCCAGGTAGGCTTCGGGGTCGAGACCGTGCAGCTTGCAGCTCGCCACGAGCGAGAAGGACCCGCCCGCCGCGCGTCAGAGGCGCTGGCCTGTGCGGCGGACGCGCGCGCCGAGCTCCTCGATCCGCGCGACGACGCGCGCTGGGTCGAGCACGCTCTCCGGATTGTAGAGCCCCGGGCCGACGGGGGGACCGCCCGCGAGCCCCAGCAAGCGCTCCGTCGCGATCGCGGCGCCGTACGCGCTGAGGCGCGCGAGGCCGTCCGTATCGACGATGTCGTAGCGCAGCCGCGCGCCCGCGCCGTCGTGGCGCCGCCCCGTCACCTCGACGACGAGCTCCGTCACGTGACCCGCACCCCCCGTCGCGGCGTCGCGCGTCGCGATGTCGACGCGGATCTCCCGCGCGTCGGTCGCCGCCGCGAGGCTCACCACGTCGGGGAGCGGCATGGCCCGGCCAACGCGCTCCACGCCCTCGGCGTCCACGAAGCGCCGTGTCGCCGCGTCGCCGAGCAACCAGGTCCATTTCCCGCCCTGGAGCGCGAGCGGAGCCTGCCCGCTCTGCGCCTCTTGCTCGAAAGCGGCCTGCAACGCGGGGCCGCCGCGATCGTCCGCGTCGACCACGCAGCCGATCGCGATCGCGTCGACGCGCCGGAGCTCCTGCGCGAGGTGCAGAGCCGCCAGCGTCGCCGTGCCGCCGAAGGCGTGGCCCAGCATGAGGATGGGAGCGCGCGTCGGTCGCGCGATGTAATGGGCGACCACGGGGCCGATCTCCCCGACGGCGTCCGAGAACGCGACGTGGGGCACGCCGTCCGCCTGCGCGCGCTTCACCGCGTTCGACGCCTCGTCCTTGACGAGCGCGACGACGGCGCTGAACGACGCGCCTCGCTCGAGGCCGAGGTCGTCGCGGCCGACGTCGGCGGCCGTCGCCGTCGTCGGGCCGCCGACCTCCGCGGCGACCTCAGACGCCCTGCGCGCGTCGCGTCCGGCGATCGCGATCGGGAGGTCCGGCTGTAGGCGCCGGAGCGCCTTTGCTGCGCGCGCGCCGACCTGGCCGGAGCCGCCGATCAAGAGAACGGGTGACATCGTTCGTGTGGCCATCTGGATGGACTCCTCCCGCCGAGCGCGCCCGGAGCGTGCCTGACGTTAACCTACCGTTAGTAAGTTGCCTTCGGTACTATGCGCCCGCTCGTGATAGCGTCAAGGCGAACGGCGAAGTCGAGCGCCACACGACCCGCGGCCCGGCCGAAGAGCGACGCCGCCCGGCCGAGGAGTCCGCTGCGTCGCGATCATCGGCGCTGCCGAGGCGCTCGCTGCCGACGTGTTCCGCGGCCGCACCGACGAGCCCGCTGTCGCGAAGGCGCTCGAGTTGCGGATCGTGCAATGGCTCTCGAACGACGGCTGAGCGGCCCCCTACAGAACCATGATGAAGGTGACGAACGCCGCACGGCCGAGGGGAGACTTGCCGAGGCGATCGGGCCGCGCCCTCTGACGTCCATGAACTCGAATAATACCGCCGCTGCGGATCGGGCTGCCGCACGAAGCAGGTGGTTCAGGCTACCGTACGGACAGATGCATGCGTCTTGAGCGGCACGGGGAACTCGAGTTAGACTGAGCCATGAGGACTCGGAGCTTTCGGAGGGTTGCGGTCGGGACTTGCGCTCGGGCCGCTATCGTGCTCGCCGCTACCGCCGTGAGCGCCGGTTGCAGGGAAGTGCCCCCGGACCTCTTCGGAGACACCGCCGGGGCGACCTCGACGAGCGCCGGCACACCCGGCACCGGCGGGGGCTCGGGAACCGCTGGGGGCGGGGGCGGCGAGGCTGTCGGCAATGGCGGGCATGGCGGCAATGGCGGCACTGGCGGCACTGGCGGGGATGGCGGCAATGGCGGGCATGGCAACCCGGCCGGAACGACGGCGGGCAGCGGTGGAGCGGGCGGCGGGTGCGACGAGGTCGCCTGGTACTGCGACGCGGACTCGGACGCGCATGGAGACCGGAATGTCGTCGTCGAGGCGTGCGATGCGCCGCGGGGCGGCGACGATGGGTGCGCGGGTCCCTACGTCGCGTCGAGCGACGATTGCGGTCCAAACGACGCGAACGCTCACCCTGGAGCGGAGGCCTACCGTGCCGAGCCGATGGCGCCGCCAGCCCGCGGCGGGTCGGAGTTCGACTTCGACTGCGATGGAACCGCCACACCCGATCCCGAGCAGCTCTTCGGTGGAACGGGCACCCTCGAGTGTGACCGCCTCGATTGCATCCGCCCCAATCCGCCTGAAGGTTACGGCGTCGACGCCGAGTGCGGCTCCACGAGCGAGTACTATCGCTGTGATCAGTCGATCGGGGAGCGGTGCGCCCCTCGAGCGGCGGAGGCCCCCGAGCGCCTGCGCTGCAGGTGAGCGGACCACGCCATGAAGGTGCGGTGTCGGCCCGATCGTCGATGGGCGCCGGCATCGTCTGACCACGACCGCTCGACGGCGCCCGGGCTGAATTTCAATCCTCCGGGGAGGCTCTCGACAGCCCCCCGGAGCGAACGGCATCGACGCCGCTCACGTCGATCTCTCCGGAGACGAGGCCGGGGAGCAGCAGATCGCGCGTCACCTTCAAATTGCGGTTCTTCAGGACGAGCCGATGCATCATGTCCACGGAGTCCGTGACGATGCGGCCAAACCGGCGGAGGAGCCCCGCGGGGGGCAGCGGCAGCGCGAACTTGCGGAGGACGTCCCAGCTCGCGCGCGGCATCTTCGTGCCCTGCGACGTCTGGGTCGCGTGGGCGACGAACTCATCGCTGGAGACGCAGCAGAGGACGAGGGCGAAGTGCTCGGGCGCCCGCGCTCGCAAGACGAGGATGTCCGACGAGCACACCGCGTCGACCGGCGTCACCCCGACCTTGTGGAAATAGGGCCGGATCTTCCCGAAGAGAATATCGCCGGCGCGCGCGCGGAGCTTCATGCTCTGCGCTTCCCCGGCGTGCCCCCAGTCGCCGAGCGCGACCGAGCGTCGCGGCAGGTGCTCGAGCCCGAAGCAGGGAGTCTCGGGCTCCACGGCGCTCGGATCGACGGGATCCCGCACGTCGCCCGCGAGATCGCCGAGCCGAGCCACCTCCCAGCCCGCCGGCGCCTCGCCGGTGGAGGACGGGAGCGGCGCCGCCTCGTCGCGCCCGGGGAACCGGAGGTCGACGAACCACGCGCGGTACAGCGAGCGGGCCATCTCCTCGAGGATCCGGACGCGCTTCGCGTTGTTCTCGATGAGGTCGTCGTACGCGGAGAGGATATCGGCGATGCGGCGCTGGACCGCGAGCGGCGGCAGCCGCAGCGTGAGCTTCCCGGCGTCGGGCACGCGCAGGTGCTCGACCGTCGCGCCCGAGGCGAGCGCCTTGATCTGGCGTTGCAGATCATCGCCTCGGAGCGCGTAGAGGAGAAACCGGTTGTCCAGCTTCTTCGGGTCGGCCCTGTAGGAGAGGAGGCGCTGTCCCAGAAACACGGGCTCGCCCGTGCGCAGCAGGCCGACGTCGCCGAGGGGAGCTTCGCGGGTCAGGATGACATCCCCGCGCCGCGGCGCCTGACGGCGCGTCCAGCGCTCGTAGACGTCTTCCGTGACGTACTTGACCTCGTCGAGCTCGATCCACCCGCCGCGCACGTTGGTCGTGCGGATCATCTTGTACGGCGTGATCTCGTCGACCGTCGGGGCCGTCTTGTTGACGCAGTCGACGATCGACGCGCAGACGTCCGAGAGGGCGGCGCGCGGCCACTCCACGCGCGCCATCAGGCCCCGAGGAGCGCCGCGACGTTCTCGGCGATCTTCGCCTCGATCTCCCGCGCCTCGCCGCTCAGCCGCGTCAGCTCCTCGTTCAGCTGCTCGAGCCGCTCCTTGAGGTCGACGCCCTCCGGGACACGGCCGGCGACGCCCACGTAGCGGCCCGGGTTGAGGCTGAAGCCCTGCGCCTCGATCTCCCCGCGCGTCGCCGCCTTGCACAGCCCCGGCACGTCGGCGTACCTCCCGCCGGGGAAGCGCTCCTTCAGGAGCTCGCCGCTCCCGTGCAGGTCCTCCGGCTCCTCGCCGCGGTAGAGCCGCACGATGTTCGCGAGGAGCTCGATCTGCGCCGGCGACAAGTCGCGATGGGCGCGGTCCACCTGCCGGTAGACGCGCCGCGCGTCGATGAAGAGCACCTTGTCCTCGCGCGCTCCCCTCGCCTTCCCCCGGTCCAGGAACCAGAGCGTGACGGGCAGGGTGACGGTGTAGAAGAAGTTCGAGCCGAGCGCGACCATCACGTCGACGGCGCCCGTCTGGATCAGCTTCCGCCGGAGCTCGAGCTCGCTGCCCCGGGCGTCGCTCGCGCCGTTGGCCATCACGAACCCGGCGCGCCCCGAGGCGCTCAGGGCGCTGTAAAAGAGCTGGATCCAGAGGTAGTTCGCGCTGTCGACCGAGGGCATCCCGAACGGGAACCGATGTCTGTCGCCCTTGAGCCGCTCCCGGTCGACCGCGTTCTGGTTGAACGGCGGATTGGCCATCACGTAATCGAATTTGCCGACCTGCTCGTGGATGTCCTCATAATAGGCGTTCGCCTCGCGGATGTCGCCCGAGAGGCCGTGCACGGCGAGGTTCATCCTCGCGAGGCGGAGGGTCTGCGCGACCTTCTCGATCCCGTAGACCGCGATCTCGTCCGACGGCCGCTTCCGGTGCTCGGCGATGAAGTTCGCGCTCTGCACGAACATGCCCCCGGAGCCGCAGCAAGGGTCGTAGATCCTGCCGTGGTACGGCTCGATGACCTCGACGATGAGGCGCACGACCGCGTAGGGGGTGAAGTACTCGCCGCCCTTCTGCAGCGTGCGCGGCGCGAAGTTGCCGAGGAAGTACTCGTAGATCCGACCGAAGACGTCGCCCTCGACGTCCTCCGGGATGGCGCCGAAGAGCTGGAGGAGCTCCTTGAGCGTCCGCGCGTCGAAGCGGCCGTACGTCTTCGGCAGGACGTCCTCGAGGTCCTCGTTCTCCGCCTCGATCGCCCTCATCGCGTCGTCGAGCGCCTCGCCGATGTCGGCCCCCTCGGGCAGCCGGAGGAGGCGGCTGAAGCGGGCCCCCTCCGGGACGAAGAGGACCCCTCCGGCGCGGCCGTCGCCCCTGCCGGCGCCGCCCCGGCGGCGGGACGACGCTCGCTGCTCCTCGGCCTCGGCGGAGCGGTGCTCGGCGTACTTCAGGAAGATGAGCGCGAGGACCGGCGTCGCGAACTCGGACGGCTGGAGGGCGGAGTTGGCCCAGAGCTGGTCGGCGGCGGCCCAGAGGCGCTTCTCGAAACCGGCGGGGAGGGGCATCAGGACATGCTTCTACCCGAGGACGGGGACGGGGTGTATCGCATCCGGCTCGGGCCGCGTCCTCCCCGCGGAAGACGACGGCGAACACGCCGAAGAAACGGAGGGCGCAGAATCAGAGCGGCCCATCCAAGATACCGGGGCGCGCCGAGCACCACGCGGTCAACGCCTCGGCACATGCAGGCGTCTGCATGGCGGCCCAGCATGCGTGTCTCCGCCGGCGGCCGACGCGCGCTGCGAGCGTACGGCAGCCCCGCCGCCAACGGTGATCGCCGGCTAACTACACGGATACGTGGGAGTTTTCAGATGAGAGACCGCTTGAGGCCAACCCCGTACGGCCCGAACGATCCGGGTTGACGCGCACCGGAGCATGATGTATGCGCGTAATGCAGACTGCGGGGGAACACTTCCCCGCGTTTCTGCCTTAATCATCGGGGGGATGCGTTCGGCTGGCCATCGGGTGCTGGGATTCGCTTTCCAATCCAGCAGGGGGTGCGGAGAAGCATGCTCGACGTCGCGCTTGGCTTCCTATGCAAAGAGCTGAACACCTATCTCTCCTCCCGGGGTGGCGGGAACCTCGGGGAGGTCGTCTTCGATCGGCTGGTCGATGATACGGGGAAGTGGGCGCTCAAGGACGATCAGATCGGCGCGACGCTGATCAACCTGGAAGAGGACCGCATCCTCAAGTCTCACGTCCCGGAGTCGGTGTACACGGGCGGCCGTCAAGTCACCCTGGAGCCGAAGCTCAAGCTCAACCTGCATGTCCTCTTCGCCGCGAAGTTCAAGAACTACGATCAGGGTCTCCGCCACCTCGCGCTCGTCCTCACGTTCTTCCAATCGCACCTGACGTTCACCCCGGACGCGTACCCCAGGCTCGATCCCCGGATCGAACGGCTGACCGCCGAGCTCCAGTCGCTCGGCTACGAGCAGCTCAACCAGGTATGGGCCTTCCTCGGCGGCAAGTATCTCCCGTCGGCCATCTACAAGATCCGCATGGTGGCCCTCCAGGACACTGCCCCGAAGGCGATCGAGATGCCGATCACCGAGATCGACGCCCCCCTCTTCGCCCGATGATGATCCAGCTCAAGACCCTGCTCTCGCTGGCGGTCTCCCACGACTACTACGGCGGAGTCTGCAAGGACGTTCGCTTCGTCATCCCCGAGGATGTGTCGCGGTCGATGCGGGGCGCCCTCCTGCTGGTCAAGATCGTCGAGGGCGTGCTCCACGTCCTCTACCGCGCCGACGAGGACGGCGCGCCCATCGTGTCCGCCGCCGGGACGACGCTGCGGATCGGCCTCTCGGTCCAGGATCCGCGCTTCGCGAACATCACGGAAGGCTTCGCGCCTGCCGACGGGGTGCTCCACTACCGGAACGCGACCGCCCCCGGGAAGCTCGACGCTCCAGCGAAGGTGGCGCTCGCCGGGAGCTCTCTCTCTCGAGCGCTCTCGGCGCCGGCGCGGCCCGTCACGGTGACCCTCAGAGACGCGAGCGGCCGCGCGCTCCGCGCCGAGACCATCACGACGCAGAACGATCGTTCGGCGGTGTCGTTCGATCTCACCGGCGTGACGCCCGGCGCTTGCGGGCTGGAGGAGATCTACCCGGGCGGGGTGAGCCGCACGTCTGCCCACTACGTGGATCCGGAGCTCCGGCGGGAAGCCGCCTTCGGCGTGATCGAGCTCCGGATCGACAGCGGCTTTTACGCCGCCGCCCCCGCCTTCGAGGTCTCGTTCAGGGCCAGGCGTGAGACGCTGAAATACTATCTCGTGGCGAGGGGCTTCACGAACGGCGACGTGGATCACCTCTCCGTGCAGGACAACGGCTTCATGGATCAAGGTCGGCCAGAGGTGAGGTTCGTCAAGGTACCTCCCTCGGAGTTCACGCCGGCCGAGATCTCCGCCGACCTCCTGGGAGGCAGAGACGCCAAGGTGCTCCTCTTCAAGTCGGAGTCCCCCGTCGCTCGGCAGGAGAACGGCCGCAAGAAGATCCAGCTCATGCGCAACAGCGAGGTCATGATCGAGCACTTGCCCCAACCGGGCGCCGACCGAGCGACGACCGACCTGATCGTCCACCTATCGAAATCGTAGAGGTCCGACCCATGGCTACCTATCGAACTCCAGATGTCTACGTAGAAGAGATATCGACCCTCCCGTCGTCGGTCGCGGAGGTCGGCACGGCGATCCCGGCGTTCGTCGGGTACACGGAGAGGGCGACGAAGATCGCCGCCGACGACCTGAGGCTGAAGCCGACCAAGATCTTCTCGCTGCGGGAGTTCGAGAGGTTCTACGGGTTTCCGAAGGCCGAGGAGATCGCCGTCACCGTCACCGCCGATGCCAATGGGAACCTCGCGGCGGCCGTGACCGAGCCAGCCGTATCGTATCTCCTCTACTACGCGGTGAAGATGTTTTTCGACAACGGAGGGGCACAGTGCTACATCACCTCCGTCGGCCCCTACGGGACGTCCGCGCCCTTCGTCGATCGGGCCGCGCTGGCGAGCGGCCTCGACAAGGTCGGCCTCGAGGACGAGCCGACGCTGCTCGTGATCCCGGAGGCGGTCAAGCTGAGCTACGCGGACTACGGGTCGTTGACCCAGGCGATGCTCCTCCAGTGCAAGAGGCTGGGAGATCGCTTCGCGGTGATCGACGTATGGTCGGGGGACAAACGGGAGGACGACGATGTCACGACCGTCCCGGCGGCAGGCGGGACCGCGGCCACCGTCAAGAAGGTCGTCGCCGCGAACCGCGACGCGTGGGCCGGGGAGCTCAAATACGGCGCCGCCTATTATCCTTTCCTGAAGACCACGATGAACCACTTCGTGAAGGCGGACGAGAGCAACGTGGCGGTGACGGACAGCACCGGAACGACGCCGGCCGAGGAAGCCGGGCTGGGCAGCTTCAAGGATACGAGCACATCGATCTACAACTTCGTCAAAGCCGCTCTCCGGGATTACTACGTCACCATGCCTCCGAGCGGCGCCGTGGTCGGCGTGTACGCCGCGACCGACGCGGCGCGCGGCGTCTGGAAGGCGCCCGCCAACGTCAGCCTGGCCGGCGTCCTCGAGCCGCTCGTCCGGATCGACAACCTGCGGCAGGAGAACCTGAACGTCGATCCGACCGCCGGTAAATCCATCAATGCCCTCCGCGCCTTCGCCGGCAAGGGCACGATGGTCTGGGGCGCGCGCACGCTGGCCGGCAACGACAACGAGTGGCGCTACGTGTCGGTGCGCAGGTTCTTCAACACGGTGGAGGAGTCGATCAAGAAATCCACGTCCTGGGCCGTGTTCGAGTCGAACGACGCGAACACCTGGGTCAAGGTGCGCGGGATGATCGAGAACTACCTGACGGACAAGTGGCGCGAAGGGGCGCTCGCCGGCGCGACGCCGAGAGACGCGTTCTTCGTCAAGTGCGGGCTCGGCACCACGATGAACGCGCAGGACATCCTCGAAGGCCGCATGAACGTGGAGGTCGGCATGGCCGTGGTCCGGCCGGCCGAGTTCATCGTTCTGAAATTCTCTCACAAGCTGCAGACGTCATGAGCACGCTCGCCGTCGTTGAAGAATCGATTTCCTCTCACTCCGAGGAGCGCTGATCGCCATGCCCGCACAGTACCCTGTCCCCGTATTTCACTTCACCGTCGAGTGGGGAGGAAGCCGCGTCGGATTCGCCGAGGTCTCCGGGCTCACGCAGGAGAACCAGGCCATCGAGTACCGCGACGGGTCCTTCCTCGAGTACTCGTCCATCAAGATGCCCGGGTTGCGCAAGTTCTCCAACGTGACCCTCAAGCGCGGGATCGTGAAGGGCGACAACCAGTTCTTCAAGTGGCTGAGCACGGTGAAGCTCAACACGGTGGAGCGGCGGGACCTCATCATCAACCTGCTGAACGAGGAGCACCAGCCGGTCATGGTGTGGAAGGTCATGCGCGCCTTCCCGGTCAAGGTCGAAGGTCCCCAGCTCAAGGCCTCCGGCAACGAGGTCGCGATCGAGACCATCGAGCTCGCGCACGAGGGGCTCGAGCTGCAGAATGAGTGATGCCGAACTATTATCCTCCCGTCGGCTTTCACTTCAAGGTCGAGGTCCTCGGCCTGCCGCCCAGCGACAATGACGTTCGCTTCACGGAGGTGAGCGGCTTGTCCCTCGAGATGGGCACCGAGGAGGTCGCCGAGGGGGGCGAAAACCGCTTCGTCCAGAGGTACCCGACCCGGACCAAGTACCCGGAGCTGGTGCTGAAGCGCGGCTTGCTGGTGAGCTCGGAGGTGACACGCTGGCTCCGCCGCTGCATGGAGGATTACCAGATCACGCCGAAGAACGTGGACGTCAAGCTCCTCAACGAGCAGCACGAGCCCCTCATGACCTGGCACGTGGTGGGCGCTTACCCGACCAAGTGGTCCGTGAGCGACCTGAGCGCCACGAACAACGCGGTGGTGATCGAATCCCTCCAGCTCTATTACCGGTACTTCACCATGGACAGGGGTTGAGCATGCCTCTCTTCGTCGACGAGGTCGTGGTCTCGGTGGAGGTGGACAACAGCGCCTCCGGCGGCGCCTCCTCCGCCTCTCCCATCGCGGACGACAAGCAAGCCCTCATCGCCGAGTGCGTCGAGCGAGTGCTGGAGATCCTCGCGCAGAGAGAGGAGCGCTGAGCCGTGCCCGACCGGGGAACCCTCGAGCGGCTCGTGATCGAGGCCTACGAGCAGGCGGACTACTCCGGCCAGCCCATGAGCACGTTCGAGGCCTACGTCAATCCGAGCGAGATCACGCTGTCGTACGAGGTGGAGTACGACAGCGCGCAGGGGGCGGGCACCACGAACAGCCGGATGAGCTTCAAGAAGATGAAGCCCGGCGACATGGCGCTGACCCTGTTCCTGGACGGGACGGGCGCGGGCCGCCTCGGCCCGGACGACCGGCCGATCGACGTCCAGCAGAAGATCGAGCAGTTCCAGGCCGTCACCGGGTACAACGGCAACATCCACAGGACGAACTACCTCAAGATCGGGTGGGGTACGCTGGCGATCAAGCGCTGCGTGCTGAAGAGCGCCAGCATCGCTTACAAGATGTTCCAGTCCGACGGCGTCCCGCTGCGGGCCGTGATCACGGCGAGCTTCGCCGACAACTCGGATGATCAGACGCGCGTGGCGATGGCCCAGGATCAGTCGCCCGATCTCACCCACGTGCGCCTCGTAAAGGCGGGCGACAGCCTGCCGCTGCTCTGCTACCAGATCTACGGCGACCCGCGCCTGTACCTCAAGGTGGCCGCGGCCAACGGGATCGACGATTTCCGCAGCCTCGTCCCGGGCACGAGGCTCCGCTTTCCGCCGCTGGAGAAGTGACGATGCCCGACGAGCGCACCCTCCCCATCTCTGCCGGGCACCGCGAGCTCACGGTCAAGGTCGGCGGCACGGCGGTGTCGCGCGCGCACCAGCTCCTCTCCGTGAACGTCACGAAGAGCGTGAACCGGATCTCGTCGGCGCGGCTCGCCTACCTGGACGGCGCGGCATCGGCGAGCGACTTCCCGCTCAGCAACGCCGAGACGTTCATCCCCGGCAAGGAGATCGAGATCCTCGCCGGGGCGAGCGACGACGCGGTCTCCCTGTTCAAGGGCGTTGTCGTCCGTCAGTCCATCAAGGTGCGCGACCGGAGCGCTCCGCAGCTCGTGGTGGAGTGCCGCCACAAGGCGCAGAAGCTCACCGTCGGGCGCAAGAGCGCCTACTACCTCGATCAGCCGGACAGCGACATCATCTCGTCGCTGCTCGGGAACGCCGGGGTCGACGCGGACGTGGAGAGCACGCCGGTCACCCACCCGCAGCAGGTCCAGTTCTCCTCGACCGACTGGGACTTCCTGCTCGCCCGCGCCGAGGCGAACGGCAAGCTGGTCTTCACGAACGACGACAAGGTCGCGGTGAAGGCGCCGAGCTTCGGCGGCGCCGCCGTGTGCACGCTGCAGTTCGGGTCCACCCTGCTGGAGCTGGACGCGCAGATCGACGCCCGGCTCCAGTTCAGCGCGGTGAAGAGCAGGACGTGGGATCCGGCGCAGCAGAGCGTGGTCGAGAAGGAGGCGGCGGATCCCGGCGTGAGCGGGCCAGGCAACCTGAGCAGCGACGATCTGTCGGCCGTCGCGGGGGTGGACAGCTACGATCTCAGGCACGCCGCCCTCACCGAAGAGGAGGCGCAGGCCTGGGCCGACGCCGAGTGGCTGAAATCCAGGATGAGCAAGGTGAGCGGCCGGGCGAAGTGCGAGGGCATCGGGACGATCAACCCCGGAGATCTGGTGACCCTCAGCGGCGTGGGCGAGCGGTACAGCGGCGACGTGTTCGTCACCGGGGTGCGGCACGACTTCGACTCGGTCCAGGGGTGGAAGACGCACGTGCAGTTCGGCGGCGTCGACCGCTGGGCGTCCGAGGAGCACGACGTCTCCGCGCCGAAGGCGGGCGCCTTGCTGCCCGGCGTGAGCGGCCTCCAGATAGGCAAGGTCGTGAGCAACGAGGACGACGCCGGCGAGCACCGGGTGCGCGTCCAGCTGCCGCTGGTGAACACGGAAGAGGACGGCATCTGGGCGCGCGTCGCGAGCGTCGACGCGGGCGCGGAGCGCGGGTTCTTCGTCCGTCCGGAGGTGGGCGACGAGGTCGTGGTGGGCTTCCTCGACGATGATCCGCGCCGGGCGGTGATCCTCGGCATGCTGCACAGCAGCGCCAGGGCGGCCCCGCTCGCCGGCTCGGACGACAACCACGAGAAGGTGTATCAGAGCCGCTCGAAGATGCGCGTGTACCTCAACGACGACAAGAAGCTGATGCAGCTCGAGACGCCGGCTGGCAACAAGATCACGCTGAGCGAAGCGGACAAGACCGTCAAGATCGAGGATCAGAACGGCAATACGATCGAGATGACCGACGCCGGCATCCGGATCGAGGCCGCGAAGGCGTTGGAGCTCAAGGCCGGCACGGAGATCAAGCTCGAGTCGGGCACCTCGCTCGACGTGAAGGGCGGCACCGAGCTGAAGATGGAGGGCTCCTCCGGCGTGGAGCTCACCAGCACGGCGATCACCAAGATCAAAGGCAGCATCATCCACCTGAACTGAGGAGAGCCTCGATGCCCGCGGCAGCCCGAGTCGCCGACACGACCACCCACGGCGGGACCATCACGGGCCCCGGCGTCGCCACCGTCCTCGTCACGGGGATGCCCGCCGCGGTGGCCGGCGACCTGCACGTATGTCCGCTCCCGCCGAACTCGCACCAGCCCACGACGAGCGCGTTCCCCGCTGGCAGCGGGACGGTCATGATCCAGGGCCGACCTGCGCTGCGCGTCTCCGACACATGCCTCTGCGGCGCCGCGGCGGCGGTCGGCGAGCCGACGGTGATCATCGCGTGACGGAAGGAGCCAGCGGCACCCATGGCGATCGACGATCCTAAGGACACGTACTCCTCCTTCCTCGGCACAGGCTGGAGCTTTCCCCCCGAGTTCGTCCAGAATGGCAAGGAGATCGTGATGACCTCGGACGAGGAGGACATCCGGTCGAGCCTCGAGATCTTGTTCGGGACCGCCGAGGGCGAGCGGTTCATGAACCCCAAGTACGGGCTCGACGTGCACGAGCTGCTGTTCGAGCCGGCCGGCACGACGGTGAGGACCTTCCTCAAGGACCGCATCAGGGCTGCCATCCTGATCTACGAGCCGAGGATCAAGCTCCTCTCGGTGGAGATCGACAGCCCTGATCCGAACGCGGGCTCGCTCCGGATCTCCATCGACTACGAGGTGCGCGCCACGAACTCTCGGTACAACCTGGTGTACCCCTTCTACAAGCACGACAGCAATGAGGTGAGAGCCGTCACGGGGTAGCCGATGCCGTCCTTGCCGCATCGAATCCGCAGGCTCACCTTCCGGGTCAAGGCGACCTCGCCGGAGGAGGCGCTCGCCCTGCGCAAGGAGCTGCGCGTCCGCATGGATCCTGCGCTGCTCGCCACGTTCGAGCGAACCTTCGACGAGGTGGCGGCGACCGACGAGGTCGTCCATCTTCCCAGGCTGGAGCTCCGGCTCTCGATCTCCGGCGTGGAGGACGTTGCGGCGAGCCTGCCGGAGCGGATGAGGGTCGAGCTGCGCCAGCAGCTGAGCGCCGCGCTCGCCGGCGCAGCGCGGGCGGGCGCCTCGAGCCCGCGAGGTCCGGGGGTGGCCGGGCATCCGGCGACGGGCCCGGGACACCTCGGCGGGGCAACGCCGTCCGGAGGCGAGCGGCGCAGCGGCCCTGCGGGCACGCAGGGCGGCTCGGCGCCGGTCGATCGATGGGCCGACGGGCCATGGGCCAACGAGCCCTCGGCGAGCGGGGCGCTGCCCGCGGCGGGAGCGGAGGCCCGCGCTGGCGTCGTCGCGGCGCTGCCGGCGGGAGGCGATGCAGGGGCGGTCGGCGCGAGCGACGCAGCCCCCTTTGCGCTCCTCCGGATGCTGATTCCGTATCTGCGCACCGGCTCCCTGCCCTGGCCTCTGGCGAACCTGGATAGAGCCGCGGTCCTCTGGCACCTGCGGGGCGCCGCGAGCGACGATCCGGCCGCTGTCCTGGAGCAAGCGCAGCGGGAGCCGGGCGATCCTCGCAGGGAAGTGGCCTTCTGGTTCCGGTGGCTCCAGCTCGTGCCCGAGGCCCGGTGGGCGGCCGTCGCGCGGGCCATCGACGCGCGACCGTCGGGCGGGCCGAGCGCCGCGCTGGCGGAGATCGTGGACGCGCTGTCGGGCCACGAGGCCGCCTCGATGCCGCGGGCCACGCGGCTCCAGCTCGCCGCGGCGGCGGTCGCCGCCGTCGGCGCGGGCAGCGACGGGCTGGACGCCGGCGAGCTAGCGTCGGAGCTCCTGCGCGCGTTCGGGGGAGGCCACAGCGCGGGGGGCAACGCGGCCGCGGGGGGCGGCGGCGATCCCCCGGCGGACGGAGGTGACGCGGCCGACCGGCGCGCCGGAGGGCCGGAAGCGCTCGGCGGGAGCCTGGAGCGGCGTGTCCGCGCCGCGGCGCAGCTGACCGAGCGGCTGCCGGAGCCCGCCCGCGCGGCGTTCCTAAGCTGGCTCGCCGCGGGGAGGCGTGCGGGCGACGTGCCTCCCCTGTCGCGCTCGCCGGTCCCGCCGGCCGGCACCCCCTCCGCGCCCGGCCACGCGGCGCCTGCGCGGGCGCCCCTCCGCGGCGAGCAGCCGGCCTGGCCAGGTGGCCCGTCGACGGACCGCTCGAAGGACATCGCTCCCGCGCGGCGCGATGAGGCGTCGCCTCCACGAAGCGGGAGCGACCGAGAGAGGGAGCGGGACCCCGAGCCTCCTGGCCAGTGGGTGAGCCACGCGGGGCTCTTGCTCCTGCACCCGTACCTGCCGCGGTTCTTCGAGAGCACCGGCGTCAAGGAGGCTGGCAGGCCGGAGCTCGCTCCCGCGAGGCTGCCGCGCGCCGCTGCCCTGCTCCACCTGCTCGCCACGGGAGAGGACGAGGCGTTCGAGCTCGAGCTCGGCTTCATCAAGATCGCCCTCGGCCTCGAGCTCGACTCGCCGCTGCCGATCTCGGAGGGGCTCTTCTCCGCGGGAGACCGCGAGGAGGTGGACGCATTGCTGTCGGCTGTCCTCGAGCACTGGTCCGCGCTGAAGAGGACCTCGGTTCGGGGCCTCCGCGGCTCGTTCCTGCAGCGCCGCGGGCTCGTGCGCGAGGACCCGCGAGGGTTCCGGCTCCAGGTGGAGCCGGCGCCGTTCGACATGCTGCTCGGGCAGCTCCCGTGGGGCATCGGCGTCGTCAAACTGCCATGGATGAAGAGAGCGATTTTCACGGACTGGCCGCTGCCTTGAAGGACAACGCGCGCGATCTCGAGCGCGATCTCGAGTGGTTCGCGAAGGTCCTCGACGCCCGGCTGAAGGCCTACTTCGCGGCCGGCGGTCCGGGCGAGGCCGCCCCGGAGGTCGCGCCGCCCGCCCTCGACGGGAGCCGATCCCCGTATGCCGCCTTCATCGGCGCTCACAAGGTGCCGCCGGCCGTCCGGCTGATCCTCCTGCTCGCGCTGATCCCTCACATCCGCCCTCAGCTCCTCGACGTGCTGTGGACCCGCAACGACGCCACGCAGCGGGGCTTCACCGAGTTCGGCGGCGCCCACGGGGCCGGCCACGGAGGGTTCCTCCCCACGGGCGAGACGGCCGCGTTCCTCCTGGCCGGGAACGACCTCGCGGCGCGCTTCGAGGCGATGCGGCTGTTCGACGGCGACCAGCTCCTGGCGCGCCACGACGTGGTTCACCTCGCCCCGGCGGGCAGCGGCGAGCCCCAGCTCAGCGGGGTCTTGACGATCTCGCGAGAGTACCTCCATCGCTTCACGACCGGCCAGGACCGCAGGCCCACGTACAGCAGCGAGTTCCCGGCGCGCCGCATCACGACCGAGCTGGAATGGAAGGACCTCGTCCTGCCCGAGTCGACGCTCGGCCAGCTCGAGGAGATCAAGCAGTGGATCTTGCACGGGGACGTGCTGCTCCGGGACTGGGGGATGCTCCACAAGCTGCGGCCCGGCTTCACCAGCCTGTTCCACGGCGCGCCGGGGACGGGCAAGACGCTGTCGGCGTGCCTGCTCGGAAAGCACTGCGGCTGCGACGTTTACCGGATCGACCTCAGCATGATCGTGTCGAAGTACATCGGCGAGACCGAGAAGAACCTCGCGCGCGTCTTCGACCTCGCGGAGCACAAGCGGTGGATCCTCTTCTTCGACGAGGCGGACGCGCTGTTCGGCAAGCGCACGCGCGTGGAGGACTCGCGCGATCGGTTCGCCAACCAGGAGATCAGCTTCCTGCTCCAGCGGATCGAGGAGTTCGACGGCGTGGTCATCCTGGCGTCCAACTTCAAGAACAACATCGATGACGCGTTCATCCGCCGGTTCCAGTCCGTGGTCCACTTTCCGATGCCGAAGCAGGCGGAGCGCCTGCGCATCTGGAAGGATGCGTTTTCGCGCAAGGCAGAGCTGGAGCGGCAGATCGATTTCCGCCGCATCGCCGAGAGCTTCGACGTGGCGGGCGGCACGATCATGAACGTGGTGCGGTACGCGTCGCTCCGGGCGCTGAGCCGCGGCGGCAACACCGTGCTCCTGGAGGACGTGGAAGAGGGGATCCGCAGAGAGCTCTTGAAGGAGGGACGAGCGCTCTAGACTAGAACCGCGCGGCACACGGTTTGCCTACCCTGGCGCCGCGCTTCGTTCTGCCCGCGCGGCTGTCGACTTGCCTTTCGCCGCGTGCCTTTGCTGGCACGACGGAAGGTGATACAGGTGGATTGTTGGACGCGGCTCCGCACAAGATGGTGAACCGCTCGGCGACGCCGCGTCCGGCGCCGGCGGCGGTGTCCGTGCAATCGGTGCCCGCCGGTCGCGTGCAGCTCCAGAGCGCGATGCGCGTCTCTTCGCCGCATGATCCGGCGGAGCGGGAAGCGGACGCGACGGCGAAGAAGATCCTGCGCATGCCTGCGCCCGAGGTCGCCGCCGCCTCGACCGGCGGGAGCGGCGCCGTGATGCGGCGGGCGCAGGGCGGCGAGGGGCTCGGGGGTGCTCCGGGGGACAAGGCGCTTCACCGCACGCTGGAGTCGCCGTACATCGCGCGCTTCGCCGAGTCGATCGGGCTCATGCAGCGCCGCGCCGCGGCCCCCGTGATTGCGCGGCGGGCGGAAGGCCCGCCCGAAGCCGGCGCCGCGGTCGCGGCGGACATCGCCGGCAGCCGGGCGTCGGGGGCGCCGCTCCCGCTCGGCGTCCGCAGCTTCATGGAGCCGCGCTTCCGCGCGGATTTCAGCAACGTCCGGATTCACACGGGCGACAAGTCGGCTCAGCTCAACCGGCAGGTCTCGGCCCAGGCCTTCACGGTGGGCAACCACATCTTCTTCGGCAAGGGTCGGTTCCAGCCTGAGACGCACGAGGGCAAGGAGCTGATCGCCCACGAGCTCACGCACACGATCCAGCAGGGCGCTGCGGTGCAGCAGGGCGCCGTGGCGCAGCGCCGCGAAGACGTCGCTGTCATGGAGCGCGCGGCGCCGCAGGTGCAGCGGCTCGGCGTGAGCGACGCGCTCGACTATTTTGCCGACAGGGCGAACGCGATCCCCGGCTTCCGGATGTTCACCATCGTGCTCGGAGTCAATCCGATCAACATGGGCCGGGTGGACCGCAGCGCCGCCAACATCCTGCGCGCCGTGGTCGAGTTCCTCCCGGGCGGCGTGCTCATCACGCAGGCCCTCGACAACTATGGCGTGTTCGAGCGCGTGGGGGGCTGGGTCGAGCAGCAGCTCCGGAGCCTCGGGCTCACGGGCGGCGCCATCCGCGACGCCATCAACCGGTTCCTCGATTCGCTGAGCTGGAGCGACATCTTCAACCTCGGCGGCGTGTGGGACCGGGCCAGGCGCATCCTCGCGGAGCCCATCGATCGGATCATCGGCTTCGCGCGGGGCCTCTTCGGCGCGATCCTGCGCTTCATCAAGGACGCCGTGCTGCGCCCCATCGCCGGGCTGGCGTCGCGGACGCGCGGCTGGGATCTGCTCTGCGCCGTGCTTGGGCAGGACCCGATCACCGGCGATCCGGTGCCCCGCAATGCGGAGACGCTGATCGGCGGCTTCATGAAGCTGATCGGTCAGGAGGAGATCTGGGAGAACATCAAGCGCAGCAACGCGGTCGCGCGGGCGTGGGCTTGGTTCCAGGGGGCGCTGACCGGGCTCATCGGCTTCGTGCGGCAAGTTCCGCGGCTGTTCCTGGATGCGCTGTCGTCGCTCGAGATCAGCGACCTCGTGCTGCTGCCGCGCGCGTTCGCCCGTGTGGCCGGCGTCTTCGGCGACTTCATCGGCAGCTTCCTGCGCTGGGCTGGCAACACGGTGTGGGACCTGCTCGAGATCATCTTCTCGGTCGTGGCGCCCAGCGTGCTTGTCTACCTGCGCCGCGCGGCCGGCGCCTTCCGCACCATCCTGCGCAACCCGATCGGCTTCGTGGGGAACCTGGTGCGCGCGGGTCTTTTGGGGCTCCGGCAGTTCGCGGGCAACTTCCTCACGCACCTGCGCGGGTCGCTCATCGGCTGGCTCACCGGCGCGATGAGCGGCGCGAACATCTACATCCCGCAGGGGTTCAGCCTGCGCGAGATCATCAAGTTCGTCCTGAGCGTGCTGGGGCTGACCTGGCAGAACCTCCGGCAGAAGCTGGTGCGGGCGATCGGCGAGACGGCCGTGCGCGTGCTGGAGACGGGGTTCGACGTCGTGGCCACGCTGGTGACGCAGGGGCCTGGGGCGGCGTGGGAGAAGATCCAGGAGAGCCTGAGCAACCTGCGCGAGCTGGTCATGGAGCAGATCATGACCTTCGTGCGGGACAACGTGGTGCAGGCGGCGATCACGCGGCTCGTGACGAGCCTGAACCCGGCGGGCGCGTTCATCCAGGCGATCCTCGCCATCTACAACACGGTGATGTTCTTCGTCGAGCGGATGCGGCAGATCGCGCAGGTGGCGGCCGCGTTCATCGACTCGATCTCGGCGATCGCGAACGGGGTGATCGCGGCGGCGGCGAACCGGGTCGAGCAGACGATGGGAGGGCTGCTCACGCTGGTGATCAGCTTCCTGGCGCGGATCGCGGGGCTGGGGCGGGTGACGGACGCGGTGACGGGCGTGGTGAACCGCGTGCGGCAGCCGATCGACCGGGCGCTGGATCGGGTGGTGGAGTGGATTGTCGCGCAGGCGAGGAGGCTGGGGCGGTTTGTCATGAACACGGCCCGTGGTGGGCGTGGCGCGGCGACGGGGGACCCGCAGATCCGCCTCAGGGGCGCGGTGGCCGCCGCCGAGACCTTGATGGAGGCGCGCGGCGCTACCACCGCGTCGGTTCGGCAGAGGCTCGCCACGATCCGTGATCAATTCGGCCTGACGGCGCTGGAGCTGCGCAATCCCGTCGGCCACGATTGGATTGTCGTTGCCCAGATCAACCCGCAGCTGCCGAGCGCCACGAAGAAGATCCCATCGCCAGAGGAGCACGCCGCCATCGTGGCGCAGAGCGCGCAGATCGCGCAGCTGTGGCGAATCAATGGTGTCGGACCACAATTCCGAGGCGCCAATCGGTCCCGGCAGCGTGCAATCCTCGTCGACGAAGATTCGTATCGACGGCCAGGCGGCGTGGTCAATGCCCCGGAGATCCGGGTGGGTGATCTCGTCGAGGCAGCTGCAGAGCCGGGCCTGCGCCAGATTGCCGCAGCGACGGGCAGTACGCTGCTCGTCAAACCATCCCTCTACCTCGCGGATGCAGGAGGGCAGCCGCTCGGCGGGCGCGTCGACGAGATGGACTTCCTTCTGCTCGGTCCCGCGGAGGTTCGCGTAGTGAGCGCGAAGCTGCAGCGCCATCAGTTCAGCCGCGCCACAGATCAGAGCAAGTTGACGCTTTTCCAGAGCGTCCCTGACAACCCCGGGGCTGCATCGTACATCGCCAATTTCATGGGCTGGGGCGATCGTGCGCGGGCGGGCGATCGTGCGCGGACCGCCGGTGCGGTGATCCAATGCGCAGGGATGGAACCTTTGAGAGCAAGCGTATTCCGTTCGCGCTATCTCAACCGCGAGCGGACCCGGAACATCATTATCGAACCGGTGGCGCCCCACGGACAGGGCGAGACGCCAACCTCCAGCGGATACTCGCTGCGCATCACACTCGCCGACCTGATCGACAGCTACGTCAACGAGATCGCGGGAATACTGTGACGACGACATATGACTACTGGCATATTCATCGTTATCTGCAGCTGCAGGGGAGCAACGACGACGATGTGCTCCCCTTCGAAGCTGGTCCGATGGTTATGGGGAATGTCGTTAGCATGCGGGAGCCGGTGTGGCGGGCTGCCGTCGCGACGGCGCGGCAGCTCGGTGTTCCCGACGTGTTCGCATCCTGGAGACGGGGCGAACCGTTGCCTCCGTCTGTCGCGGCGAGCGCACTCCCCTCGCTTACCGCTGCCGTCGAAAAGCTTGGTGAGAGGGGGGATGTGTTCTTTCCTCCGGACCTCGCAGAGGACATGCTGCCCTCGGCGGCAGCGGTCCACACCGCGCTACGCGCGCTATGCGAGCTGTTCAAGCTCGCCATCGAGCAAAAGAGAGCAGTTGAGACCTGGGCGGACTGATCTGCGCGCGGCATGCTCAATCAGGGATGAGCTCAGTCGACCGCGACGCTAGCCCCCCGGCGCCACCTCCACGCGGATCTGCACGAGCCGCTCCACCGGGATCCCCGGCTCCCCGGGGCGCGTCACCCGCACCTGGAAGCGCGTCTCCGCCGCGAGCGGTGCGGTGGTGAAGCGCAGCTCCCCGCCGTCGCCGTCGCGCGCTTCCCCGACCGGCCGCCCGTCCAGCGTCAGCTCGTAGCGCTCGCCCGCGACGCTGGCGGGCACCACGATGGTCGCCGGGCTGCCTGGAGCGACCGCCGCCGGCTCCGCCCGGATCTCGGGCACCGGCGCGATCCGCGCCGTCTGCGACAGGCGCGCCGCCGCGCGCGTCTGGGCCTTGACCGCGCGGAAGTGCAGCGTCGTGCCGGCGTCCAGGGGGCCCGTCTCCAGGAGCGGCGCGAGCGGCGGCGTCGCGGCGAGCTCCGCGGAGGTCGACGCGGGCCGCGACGGGCCGCGCGAGATCGCCAGATCCCCCTCGACCCTGAGCTGCTCGATCCCCTTGTTCAAGCGGGCATCGCGATCGTCGGTCTTGTGGAAATAGGCCGGCAGCCCGAGGTCCGCGCCGTCGGGCTCGCGGCGGACATGGTAGAAGACGCCCGGCTGCCCCCCCGCGACCTCCAGTGTCCCGGTCGTCCGCGCGCCATCCATGACCACGCCGAGCCTGAGCGCCACGCCGGGATCCGGCCGCACCAGGAGCAGCGCGGCGTTCTGGAGCTGGACCGAAGACGAAACGTTCACGGCGGCCTGATGCTCCTTCTCTGCCCGGACGAGGATCACGCTGTCCCGGGTGAGCGCGCTCATCGGCAGGCGCAGCGTGCCCCCGTTGCCGCGCACCGGCGCGCCCACCGGCGTGAAGCCGTCGAGGTCCTCCCAGATCGGGCGCTGGGGCGGCCTGCGCACGTGAACGCGCGGCTCGCCCTCGACGTCGGCCGCGAGCAGCTCCGGACCCCCGGCGCCAAACACGAAGTCGCGATCGGGGACCGCGCCGACATAGAGCATGTAGCTGGCGCTCGTCTGGGTGCTCTCGATCCGCAGGGCCGCGCCCTCGCCGAAGTTGACCACGGAGGACGGCTCCAGCGCCACCGGCAGATCCGTCCTGGCCCGGACCTTGAGAGGAAGCACGATGTCGAGCAGGGCGGTATGCGTCTCCCTCGTGGCGCGAATGCGCAGGTCGAGGTCCTCGCGGACAGGCCGCGCGAGGAGGACGATATCGCTCAGATCGCCGCGCACGTCCTCGGAGAGCGCCTGTTCCTCCCCGCCCTCGCCGTCGAGACGGACGAGGCGGTAATCGACCCCCTCCTGGCTGTGGTCGATCTGCACACGCACCTGCGCCCCGTACGCGACGATGCGAGGGTCCCCATCGGCGGGCGCCCCGGCGTCCGGGTCCACCAGGGGCGCGGCGTCGAGGATCCGCGCGCGGAGCGCCACGTCGAGCCCGACCTTGACGGTCGCCTGCTGCCGCAGATAGGCATGCCTGCCCGTCGCGATCTTGCGCGCCAGGATGTTGTAGGTGGTGTCCTCCCGCATCGGCGGGGTCACCAGGAAGATCTTCCCGCCGGTCCCCTCGATCTGGACGGGCACGCTCTGGCCACCCTCCTCGCGCAGGATCAGCGTGTCGTCTCGAACGCTCCGCAGCTCGTACACGACCCCGAGCTGACTGGCCTCGATGGGGATCCGGGCAGCCTGGTTGAAAGGCACGGTCAGCGTCTCGGCACGTCCTGGCAGGTCGCGTAGCGGGTAGGTCTCGCCGAGCTCGAGGAGGTCGATGAGCCGGTCCCGAGCGTCGCGCGCACGGAAGTGCATGGTCTCGGACATGGGTTCCAGGCCGAGCTTCGCGGCCCGATAGCTGCGGAGAGCGTCGAGCCAGTCGTCATAGACAGAAACAGCGTCGGATGCGGGATCAGGGTCGAAATGTCTCCACTCCTCCGCGCTCAGCCAGTGGAGGTACACGGCAAGATGGGCGGGGGTTTCCTCGCGGAGGGTTTGCTCCACGAAGATCCTGAACTCGTTCGCCGCATCTCCTGACAGCCCCGGACGGCCGAACTGGACCGGAAACACGAAGCTGAGCGCCAGGGAGTACGGATCCTTGCGGGCGGACTCCGAGAGCACAGGGATCTGCTGGTACTCTCGCTCGCCCGGCGGGACGTCGTCTTCCCGGAGGGGCATGAGGAGCAGGTGCTCGATCAGGAAGAATTTCTCCTCCGGGCCGAGACCCAGCTTGCGCCGGATACGTTCCTCTAGGCCTGAGATGTTGTCTGCGCTGCGCGGCAGAAGAATGTTGCTCCCGGTGCCCCTGGCGCTGCTGATCCGCGGGTAGCGCTGCAGGAACGCCAGCTTGTCGGCAGCGAGCTTGTCGCCGGCCGAGCGCTCCCGGCGGCTCGCGGCGTCGAGCACGACCAGCGAGTAATCGGTGAACTGCTCGGCGAACCGGGCCATCAGGTGATTCAGGAACCGGTTCGCGCGGTTCGCCACCGCCCCGGCGTCCGCCGTGCGCTCCGTGGTGTCGTCCAGGAAGGCCTGGTGGCCGCCCGCGTCGCGCAGGAGCTCTCCGAGGCCCAGGCTCGGATCGTCGAGCCTCTGCGCGAAGTACGTACGCGGGCTGTCCTGGTGAAACGAGAACAACGATGCAGCGTGGGCGAGCTGTGCGAAGTAGTTCGCCAGCAGCTGATCGAAGAACATGAGGTAGGCCTTGAGCTGCTTGGCCTGGGCCTTGCGCTTCGGGGTGGCGGTGTCGGGCAGGCCCGCTGCGCCGATGCCGTAGATCGCCGGAAACTGGTGCTGGATGGAGGTGTACCGCCCGATCTGCCGGTCGCGGCCCAGGGGCGGGGCGAGATCCCGCTCGCGCGCCGGCAGCGCGCCGTGGGACGCCGCCTGCGCGCGGCGCGCCGTCAACTTCTTGATGATGTCGGCGGCATCCAGCCGCGCCGTCAGGCGCCCTTTGATCAGGGTGATCGACGAACCGTGGAGATCGAGCCTGGGCGCCCGATGCGCATCCAGCAGGAGCCTCCACGGCTCCGGCGCGCCGCCATCCGCCGACGCCGTGATGCTGCGCACCGCCCTGACCCCGGCGACATCCATGATCACGCGGATCAGATCGGAGGTGTAGATCGCGTCCTTGCGGCGCATCCGCTCCAGCGCCTCGTCGTCGAGGAAGCCGTGCTCCAGCGGCGGCCCGTCGAAGATCTCGTCGCTCCGCTTGCCGGCGGCCAGCATCTCCGTGAGCGTGGCGAAAGGAACCGAGGGGGAGACGTGCTCCGAGAGCGCGTCGTAGATCTCGAGCAGCACGCCCTCGGCGTCGTCGACCGGGCCGATCTCGACCTCGGCCTGAATCTGGATCTGCTGGCTGTCGAGCACCCGGATCTCGTCGAAGTCGGTGCACAGGGGACGGCAGGCATGCAGGCGGCGGGTGACGTCCTGCCTGACCTGCTCGGCGTTGAGGTCCAGCAGATCGGATTTCTCGACGAGGACCCGCACCAGCCCCTTCAGGAGCACCGGCGCCGTGTACGGCGGCTCGGGCCGGAAGCCTAGCTCGCGCCGAGCTTCGTGGTAGTGGAGCGGGAGATCAGGCTCCTCGACCACCTCGATCCAAGCGTTCTTGACCCCCTCGACGTCGAGGATCAGCTTGCGCAGGTCGACCAGCGTGACCGGGTGCGACGTCAGGATCGTGGCCGGGCTGTAGAGGCTCCGGTAGGGATCTCCGCCGCCGCTGGCGAGCAGATCCGGCACGCCGTAGGACGCGCGGTAGGCCAGATCGGTGATGGCGTAGCAGAGCTGCTCGAGGATGGTGATCCCGGGATCGTGGTCGTTGAAGTCGGTCCACAGGTGCCCCGCGATGCGCTCGAGGTGGCGGATGCCCTCCTGGCGCAGGAAGGCGTAGTCCAGCGCGGGGTGTTCGAGCGGGCCGATGGGAAGCTTGGGGGATTCGAGCATCGCCCGTCAGCTCCAGCCCCACTTCCCCGATACTTGATTCAGGGCCCAGAGTACCGTCCCGTTGCTTCTGAATTTAACTAGGTTCCCATCGGCCTGGAACACCCAGTACCCCTGGTCGAATCTAATCGTGAACGAGCCGTCGTTTCCGAACACGAATCTCTCTTTGGTCGCGAACCAGATGCGGAGGTTGTGGTTATGGACCATCTGGATCGTTTCATAAGGGTAGCTCGTCGCGCCATGAGCCTGCGTACCGATGCCGATGTGCTGGAGCATCGCGCCACGAGGCGCCTGGACGGTACCGTCTATCTCGACGTTGCCGTCCATGCTGAGCTGCAGTACCGCGCGGTAAGCGGTGGTGTTATTGCTCCAGAAGATCAGCTTGTCTTCCGCGTTCGAACGAATGGTGATATGCCAAAACTTTCTGTTCGTCTCGTTGTGAATGTTCAGAATACCACCGTTCGTGCCGTCGCTGGCGGCAGCGATGTTGAGGGACCGCCCCACATAGGCGTCGCCTTGCACGTCGAGCGCGACGCGGGGGGAGCTGGTGCCGACCCCCAGCCTGCCGTTTGGGATCGACACCGGACCGTTGACAGACAGCGATCGAGTCACGCTCACCTGACCATCCTTCGATATGGTCAGCGAGTCGCCTCCAGCTGCGGTCCAGAGGGCCAGCTGGCCACCGGGGCGGTTCGCGATCTCCACACGGTTGTCCATGCCCTCCTTGGTCGTGAGCCTGAGAGATGCCTGCGTCCCCGTGGACTCGAACAAACCGACGGCATCCGCGGCGCGAACGTGCAATTTGTGCGTCGGATCGTTCGTTCCGACTCCCACGTTTCCCGAGGCCATGAGCGCGATATGGTCCTGTGGATCATTCAAGGTTCCAATCTCCAGAACCATGTGCTCGCCGGATCGCGGATAGTAGCGGATCCACGCCGCGTCACCGCCGCCGCCGCCCGGGTTCTCGGGGAAGAGGATCCCGGCGTTGCTGCCACTGCCGCCCTGCGGCATGATCGCGCCGCCGGCCACCTGCAGCTTCGCCGCAGGCGCGACCGTCCCGATCCCGACGTTGCCATTGCGGCGATCGATGAACAGCCGGCTGTTCCCCGCGCCGTCGCTGATGCTGAACCCGGGCTTCGCTGTGGCCGCCTCGGTAGGGTTCTGGCGCGGGTTCAGGCTGAGCACCCAGGTGGGGCTGGCGTCGGCGAAGCTCGTGTAAAACTGGATCGCCTTCTTCTGGCTGGTGTCGTCGCCCGAGGCCTCGATGCTCAGCGCGTCGCCCGGCAGCTTGGCGATGCCGTCGTCTTTCTGGTTCAGCATGCCGTCGATCAGCTCGGCGAAGTTCTTCTCCGTCGGGATGGCGTTCTTGACGAAGTACTGCTTCAGCTCGGCCCGGCTTCGCTTGTTGATTTCCATCGCTATTCCCCGTATGCGCTAGAGCAGGAAGACTCAACCCGAGCCGGCGACGACGAAGTCGAGCTCGATCTTCATGTAGTTGATCCCGGTGAAGTTCTTCTCCACGTACCCGGCTTCGGTGATGACATCGATCACGTGCTGCTGGGCTGCGACCAGCACCCCGTCCGGCCGGTCGGTCGCGACGAAATACCCCTGCCCGGCGACGGGCTGCGCCAGCCCGTCCTCGCCGCTGAACAGCTTGATCGTGGCGACGAAGTCGACGTACTCGCGCTCGTCGATGAAGTTCACGATGCTGTTCGCGAAGATCTTCCGGCCGATCGTGATGTCCGCGCCCTCGTCGTACGCCCACGGCGAGAGGAAGCGGTTGATCTCCTCGTTGAGCAGCTTCTTGTAGAACCCCTCGTCCCGCCCGTCCCGGAACCGGACGCCGACCCTCACCTTCACCGGCACGTAATGGGCGTTGCGCACGCGGACCGCGGCCTGGGCCGGGCACTTGTCGGCCAGGTACGCCTCGATGTCGGCGATCAGGTTGGCAGGGGCCTTCGGCTCGAACGGGTTGGCGCCCGACTGGCCGCGGACGTCCGGGATGACGATGATCTGGACCGCGCCCGGGCTGTCGGACGGCTGGCCGGCGCCCCCCGGGATGCACTTGACCTTGTAGATCTCCGGAAAGCGCTCGAGCACCAGCCGCTCGTAGTCCCAGATCGTGAGCGCCCGCTGCTTGTGCCGCAGCCGCTCGCTCACGCGCGTTGCGAAGCCGCGCTCGCCCTCCGCCGCCCTGCCGCCGCGCGACGTGTACGGCTGCTCGACCCCCGCGATCTGCGGCGCCCGCTCGAGGAGCCTCGTGATGCTGCGCTCGGGGAGCTGCTGTCCATAATGATCCGGGGCATTGCCGCGGTCGACGAACGTGGCCGACACCGCCTGCGCGTGGATCGCCACCGCGTCGCAGACGCTGTCGGCGTGGTGCGGAATGGCCGCCCGGATCCAGGTGAGATCGCCGGGGAGGCGCGTGCTGGGCTCGGCCGGCTGGAGCGCGATCTCGACGATCCCCGAGTTGATCAGGCCGCGCGTCGTGTCGAGCAGGAGGTTGCCTTCGTGCAGGGTGAGCCAGCGGTCGCCGCTGAGATAGCTCCACGCGATCGGCACCGGCCGGAGATCGGGGCTCGCGCTGCCCTCGGCCATCTGGAACAGGAGCGAGAGGGTCTGCGGCGGCTGCGCGCCCTCGATGCCGATGTAGAGCTCTCCTTCGTGATCGTACCGCGGCAGGAACCGGATCTCGCCCCCTTCGGCGTCGGCCTCGATCGCGCTGATGCCGAACGGGTGGACGTGGAAGAGCCGATCGGCCCGCCCTCCCCTGCCAACCTCGCCCACATCCACCTCGGCCGAGGCGGTGTAATCCACGCGGAGGCTCTTCATCCTGGGCGTGTACGGCGGGTTGACCCGGAAGCTCGCGGGGTCGGCGCCGGCCGGTGCCGTGAGGAGTGCCTTGGCCATCGCGAGGGCCTGCTGGGTCGCCACGGCCGGATACACGCCGTGCTGGAAGTCGATCGGGGTGAGCTCCCACTGGATGTACCGGGGCCACGCCGAGACCTCCGCCTTCGCCGGCAGCTCCGGCAAAGCCTCGTAGCGATGGGTCGTGCCGCTCGCCGAGAGGAGCGCCGGGACGTCTGCGAGCTTGATCTCGTGCGGCAGCGTCGCGTCGCTGGCGAAGAGCGCGGCGGCCTTCGCCAGCGGGAGCTCCAGGTGGTTGTCCACCAGGGAGATCCGGGTCGTGAAGTCCTTTGTTATACCGTAGTTCGTATAGTAACTATTCAGGCTGCTCTGGGGGACGCCCCGCCATTCGACGTGAAACGTCAGGCTGTCGAGCCGCTTGATCACGAGCTCCGGGTCGCCCACATAGAACCGCGAGCCGACGGCGGGGCTGGTCCCGAACGGCTCGAACGGCCGCTTCGGGTTCAGCGACGCCTCGTCGCTCTGCAGGGCCGATGGGGTGAGCCCTCCGACCTCGACGTGGACGTGGACGGCCGCCAGCGTCAGATCCCTGAATGACGCGTAATGGGCGATGTACTGCTTGCGCTCCGCGCTCCAGACCGGGCGCAGCATCAGCCGGAGCATCGGCCAGGGGGTCGCGATCCCCGCGGCGTCGCGGCTCGGCGGCGCGATCGCGGCGGCGTCCTCGCCGAGCGACACCGTGAGCTGGATGGCCTTGAGCGGCTCCTCGAGCGTGGCGGACACCTTGCTCAGCTCCCGGTAGTCGCCCACGGTCGCGGCGGCGGGGAGCGCGAGCCAGCCCTTCTCGGTGCTGAGCTCGACCCCGAACGGGTCCTGCTTGAGCAGCTCGATGAGCTGGTTCGCATCGAACCGATCGGCCCGGAAGCCGAGGGTCAGGACGATGGTGCGCGTCCCCTGGCGCAAGCAGAGCATCGGGGAGCAGAGCGCCCAGCCGATCACCGCGGGCGGCGGGCGCGCCTCGGTGGCCTCGGGCAGCCGCTTGCCGAACGTCTTCCAGCGGCGCTGCTTCAGCCCGGCCTCGCCGGCGGGCGCCGCCGCGACCGACGTCGCGTCCGCGGCCGCGTGGAGGTTGAGCCACGTCTCCCGCTGGGCGACGGGCTCGGGGAGCCGCTCGCGGATGCGCTGGGCCAGCTCGAGCACCCGGTAGACCCGCGCCCACTCCTCGCTCGTGATCGAGCCGCCGCCGAGGCGCGCCTGGATGCCCTCCAGGAAGCCGTAATCCGAGGTCGAGCGGACATACTCCCGCAGCTCCAGGAGAGGCGGCTCCTCGGCCTCGGAGGCGTCCTTTCCCAGCGCGATGCGGAGCATGGCGCTGAAGCCGGCGGCCTCGCTCGCCGCGCCCTCGAGCGCGCTCTGCAACGCGGCTCGGCGGCGGCCGTAGGCCTTCTCTTCATGCGCCTCGGCCAGGAGGCGATAAACGTTGTTCCACTCTCCGGCGGTGGCGCCCGCCTGGACGGGCTTCTCGGCCACGGCCATGACGTACGCCACCTGATCGGCGTTCATGTGGAAATACGCCTCGATCGCGAGGATCGCGCGGTGATACTCCTCGATGTCGGAGACCCCCGGCAGGACCGAGAGGCCGAGCGTCGAGAAATCGAGCCGGCCGATGGCGTCCTCGAGGTTGGCCTCGAAGGCGGCGAGGGGATTCGCAGGATCGAGCTTGTACGAGACGTTCTCCCTCTTCCGCCGACCGGCCCGCTCGAGGATGCGGTTGATCTCCCGCCACTCGTCGTCGATCCGGATCTTGATCTGCATCATGCGGACGAAGAGGCCGGCGTCCTCGAGGTGGAGCTTATCCTTGATGAACTCACGGATGCGGTCGCGGAGATCGCCGTCGTCCGGCCCCTCGTCGTCGACCAGCCGCTCGTACAGATCCTCGAGGCTGCGCACGTTGGGGATGCCGTCGTGCTCGAAGTCGAGCTCCCCCCCGATCGCCTTGGCCAGGTTGGCCGGGAAGTCCCGCGGGTCGTCCGGGGCGAGCCGCCATTCCGGATTGCCGAGCCGGGCCCTCCCGGCCGCCTCGAGGATGCGGTTGATCTCGCTCCACTCGGCGTCGGCCCCGTCGCGCCGGCGCTTGAGCTGCATCATGGAGTGCAGGTCCGACCGGGGCATGAACAGGGGCTTTTCGGAGAAGTCCAGGAGCTTCTTCACGTCGGCCAGGAGGCCGACCGTGACCTCGCGCTCCTGGTAGCTCGGCAGGGGGTCGCCCGGGCGCGGATCGCCGAGCGCGATCTCGAGCATGCGGAGCAGCGCCTCGGGGGTGTCCCTGTGGAGCTCCCTGGCCTCCCGGATACCGACGATCTCCTTCTCGGCGTACACCGAGCTCAGCCGCGCGATCCTGGCGCGGCTGACCACGAGGTCGCGATCGGTCCGGTAAACCCGCTCCCGACCCAGGCTGTCCTTCCCGGCGCGGAGCAGGCTCCCGGCGGGCAACCGCGCCTGGGCCACGCCGGCCGCGGGGCGAAACAGGACATGCACCCGATCGGGGACGGCCGCCTTGCGCGACATGCGAAGGACCTGCTCGTAGTAGAACTCCAGGTGCCGGCGCGTGAGCGTGTTGATGAGATCGCGCGGGTGGCCGAGCAGCCGCAGGAACGCGAGGAAGAGCGCGGTGTGCGGCTTGCCGAGCCGGCGCGCCTCGCCCTCGGTGAGCCGCCCCGGCTCCTCGACGAGCGCCGCCAGCGCGCCCAGGTCCGCGTCCAGGAACGCGCTCCAGTCGCCGGCGGGCCGGCCGCGCTCGTCGTAGTACCTGAGCTCCCCGGCATACGCCCGCGCGAACGACAGCAGGTCGAGCGGCGAGCGCTCGTCGACCGCCACGTAGCCGGGGTCGAGCGCAGCCTGGACGCGTCCGGCCTGGCTGGTCCCATCGCGCTCAATCACCAGGGGATCCGCGAGTCTTCGGGCCACGGCGATAACCTGCTTTCGTGCGACCGCGTCAGCCCCTGGGAGCCGACACGGTCTCGTCCTCTCGTCGGTGTCTCGCGGGGATCAAACCCTCGGGGCGGGCGCCGGGCGAGGCGCTTCGGTCGTCGATGTCTCGCCGTTCAGCTGGCCCCTCGCCTGCTCCTGGAGCTTACCGACCAGCTGGTAGACCCTGGCAAAGGGCAAGAGCCCAATGCCTTCGAGGATCATGTTGGCTTCATCGATGGTCACGGTGAAGTTGATTTCCTTCATGGCTGCCTTCCCTCCTGCGCGGTCGCGCTCGTAAGCCCCGGCAGATTCACTGCAAACACCCACTCACGTTCTCGATTTCGATGCATGCGGCAGCCGAGGCGGACTTGTGTGCCCGCCCTGCTCGACGCTCGAACCCTACCCGTGGGCGAACGGTATCAGGCTCGGGGCCTCGGCGACCAGCCCGAAGAGGAGCCCTGGGGCTATCTTTCGCTCATCGACGGGGCCAGGGACCGCAGCGTGGCGCGGCCGTATGGGATCCTCCGACGAACGGCGGGGCGACGGGAGCGCGACGATAACCGCTCGACGAGCGCACCTCTCACGAGGCCACGGCGCAGCATTGAGGACCACGCGAGGAAAGAAGAAGTTCCGAGGCCACCGGAGAGCACCCACGGATCGACCGAATGCTCGGCGCGCGCTCCCCGGCGCTGAATGGCGCGCCCGATCGCCGCCAGGGACAGGGCTCGCGATGCGTAACGGTGCTTCTCGCTCGCCGCAGCATTCGAGACCGCCCGATGGACCTCGAGGGACCTCGCTCGCCCTCGCCGCCCGCACGTCACGCCTCCTCGAGGTAGTGGAACTGCACGATCCGCCCGAGCCAGGGGACCCAGCCGGGGTTCACGTCCAGCGCCGCGGCACGCACGCGCACGTCCGCGGCGGCCAGCGGAAACAGGACGTCCACGTGGGTACGCGTGGCCACGACCCGGCCGGGGCGCCGGACGACACGGCCGAGGGGGAGCCCGGCGAAGCGGCGGAGCCAGAGCGAGAGGGCCAGGCGCCAGGTCGCCGGCGCGCCCGCTGGACGGCAGCTCAGCGCCCGCCACGCGGCCTCGCCGAGCACGTCTCGCCACGCCTCCGGCGGCGCATCGACGACGTCGGGGAGCGGCTCGGCCGGAGGATCGAAGACGGCGAGCGCCGGATCCTCGGGCGAGATACCGCACCACGCCCCGAGGTGCTCCATCACGCGCACGGGGAACCCGCCCCGGACCGCGGCCGGGTGGTCGTGGAGCCAGTCGGCCATGCCCAGCCGCATGAGCGGCCGGATCGCGAGGAGCAGCCCGCCGGCGGCGGTGGGCATGGGCACGCCGTTCCAGACCGGCTCGCGGCCCGAGGAGCGGCCGCGGGGCGCGCGGCGGCGCGGCGCCGCCGGCTCCCCGCCGGCGGCCGACCGCGCCGCGGCGCCGGCGGCCGCCGCCCCCGACGGCGTGTCGGGGGGCCGCGCGGGCGCGGCCGGCGCCGGCGACGCGGGCGCGACCGGAGGCCCGGGCGGCACGGGCAGCGTCGCGGGACGCCCGGGCTCCGCGCGCGGCGCGGCGGCGCGCGCGGAATCGGCGCAGAGGGCCGAGGCCGCCGCGGGCGCAGCGTCCGGCCCCACCGCCGCCGCGCGCGGGGCCGCGACCTCCGCCACGGCCTCCGGCTCCTCGGCCGGCGGCGCATCGACCGGCCATGACGACGCGGCCGCGTCGCCCTCCGCTGCTGCGGCCGCATCGACCTCGGGGAGGCTCGCCGCCGCCATCGCGAGCTGCGCCCCGCGCGCCGCGAGCCGCCGGTCCACGGCCAGCGCCGGGCTCCCCGCGCACGCGGCGACCGCGGCGAGCCAGACGGCGCGCGCGTCGGCCGCGCCCCACCGGGCGACCCACCTCCGCAGCACCCCCGGCCACGGCGACGCAAGGCGCGGTCGCTCGCCCGGCGCGGCAACCACGCCCCGGTCCAGCGCGCGCACCACGGCCGGCGGCGCGCCCCAGCCGCAGCGGAGGAGCAGGGCCTCGCCGATGCCGGGGCGGAGCGCGCCGCAGAGGGCGTCGAGGGCGGCCTCGTCCAGCTCGGCCGTCATCCGCACGACCGCGGCTGCCCCGGCCGGCGTCTCGAGCGCGCGGGCGAGCGCGATCTCCAGGGCCTTCGACGCGGGGAGCGCCGGCGCGTAACCGCGCACGGCCAGGGGCCAGAACCACGCCGAGACGGCCTGTTGCGCCGCCACCCGCCGGGCCAGCAAGACCGAGGGCTCCACGTCGTCGTGAAAGTAGACGGCCTCGGCCGACGCCGCGCCGCTGGCATCGGCGTGGACCGCGGTCGCGCGCAACGCCTCGAAGCGGCGCTCGATCTCCATCGCGATCGCGGCCGGAGGGCGCGTGAGGTCGATCGCGCCCAGCGAGAGGCGGCGCACGACGTAGAGGCGGCCGCGATCCGCGCCGGGGAGCGAGGCGGTGCGGAGCGCGTCCTCGACGAGGAGCGCGCCGCGCCGCACGGCGGCGTCGTCGTGAGCGCGGAGCCGAAGCGTGCGCACGCGCCGCTCCGCTGCCATCACGCCCCCCGGGAGAGGTGGAGCTCCCCGGCCCGCTCGCCGGCGCTCAGGTCACGCGCCGTCCTCGTCAGGCATCGTCGGCGCTCACGTCGGCCGCCGGCGTGGGCCCGCGCCAGCGCGCGCTTCCGTTGCACCGCAAAGCTCATCGCGTGCCCCCCGCGCTCACGGCGGGAGACGGTCTCACGACCGCGCCGGGACGGCCACGAGGATCTGCGCTCATGGTCGGAGCAGGTCTCGCCCCTCGTCCTGGCTCGGCGCCGCGATGCGCGGCTGGACGATTTCGCTTGAGTTCGTTCCGAAGACACCGGGTAATCGCCCCAGAACGCGAAGGGCGCACACTGGAATTTTCGCTGGCGAATACCTGCGCAATGCCTGTCCCGCGGGGGGATGACGAGGACATGAATGCGAGTTCCGCCTTATGCCGTCGGCCCGGATGCGATGCCGGCGGCGCGCGACGCCAGCATCGCAGCGCGGACGCCTCAGCCCGAGGCGCAGCGCCCTCCGCTGGTCGCGCTGGCCACCGCGGCGCTGCTCGACGTGGCCCGGCGCTCCGGCCTGAGCGGCCCCGAGGTCGCCGCCGTCGCGGAGCGCGAGCCGGCGCTCGCCGGTGAGTGGTGGCGGTCCTTCGACGTCGCCGCGCCGGTGCCCGAGGAGGACCTCGGGGTCGCGGCGCTCACCGCGATGCTCGGGCTCGGGCGCGTCGAGCAGCTCACGGTCGCGCTCCTGGCCGCGATGGAGGAAGATCAGCTCCTGATCCGGCTGATCACGGCGCTGCAGGCGCCGGTCACGGGATCGCGGCTCCTGGTGGGGCTGGCCGCCGCGGCGTTCGCGGCGGTGGCGACGACCCCCGACGATGCGTACGCCGAGCTGCTCGACGGGCCGGCCAGCAGGGCCGGCGTCTTCGCGCTGCGCGGCGACGATCAGATGCAATGCGAGCGGCGCCTCGCGCTGCCGCCGCCGGTGCTCGCCGCGCTGCGCGGGCGCGACACGCCCGTCGCCGGCGTCACCGTCGGCGCCCGGCCGGCGGTGGCGCTGCCGGCGTCGACGCTCGCCGAGGCGGCCCGCCACGCCGCCGCGTTCACCGCCGACGAGCCCGCGCTGGTGGTGCGCACGCCGTCGGTCGCCGAGGGGCGTGCGGCGTGCGCCGCCGTGGCCGCGGCGCTCGGGTACGACGCGGCGTTCATCGAGGGCGAGCCGCCGGCCGGCCTCGGCGTGGCGCTGTCGCTGCGCGGCCTGGTGCCGGTGTTCGCGCGCGACAGCGGGCCGAGCGAGCGCCACCGGTTGCCGGCGCTGCCGGGCTATTTCGGGCCGCTCCTCGTGCTGGCCGGGCTCGAGGGCAGCTTCGATCGCGACAGCGTCGCCATCCCGAGCTGGCGCCTCACCGTGCCGTCCGCCGACGAGCGCGCCGCGCTGTGGCGGGCGGCGCTCGACGACGCGGCGCTCGCGGACGCGCTCGGCGCCGAGCACCGGCACGGCGCCGGCCGCATCGCCCAGCTCGGCCGCGCGGCCCGTCGCGCCGCGCGCCTGGAGGGGGCGCGCGCGGTCGAGCGCCGCCACGTGCGCGCCGCCGCCTGGACGAGCGAGGGGCCGGGGCTGCGCGGCCTGGCCGAGCCGATCGCCGACGACGTCCCCGACCAGGCGCTGGTCACCAGCGCGCCGCTGCGCCGCGACCTCGAGCTCCTGCTCCTGCGCTGCAGGAGCCGCGACGGGCTGGTCGACGGGCTGGGCGCGGCGATGCGCGCCCGCCACCGCCCCGGCGTGCGCGCGCTCTTCGTCGGCCCGTCGGGCACCGGCAAGACCTTCGCCGCGAGCTGGCTGGCCAGCCGGCTGGCCGCGCCGCTCTACCGCGTGGACCTGGCCGCGGTGACCAGCAAGTACATCGGCGAGACCGAGAAGAACCTCGCCGCGCTCCTCGGCCAGGCCGAGCACGAGGAGGTCGTCCTGCTCTTCGACGAGGCCGACTCGATGTTCGGCAAGCGCACCGACGTCAAGGACGCCAACGATCGCTTCGCCAACTCCCAGACCAACTTCCTGCTCCAGCGCATCGAGTCGTTCGACGGCATCGTCCTCCTGACCAGCAACAGCCGCACGCGCATCGACGCCGCGTTCACGCGCCGCCTCGACGCCGTGATCGACTTCCCGCCGCCGGGGCCGGAGGAGCGGCGCGCGCTGTGGCGCGCGCACCTCGGCGAGCACCACGAGCTCGAGCCGGCGACGTTCAACCGCCTCGCGGCGACGTGCGATCTGGCCGGCGGCCACGTGCGCAACGCGGTGCTGTGCGCGAGCCTGCTCGCGCGCCGGGCCGGCCGCCGCGTCCGCCTGCCCGACCTGGTGACCGGCCTCGCCGTCGAGTACCGCAAGCTCGGCCGCACGCTGCCCGGCGAGCTGGGCGAGGCCACGCCGATCGTGAACGAGGAGGCGCCATGACCCCGGCTCCGCTCGCGCAGAAGCAGACGACGGCCGCAGCTCGGGCCAGCAAGGCGGAGGCCGCGGCGCCGGAGGCGAGCGCTGCCGGGTCGCCGCGCTACGTGCAGGCGCTGGTGCAGAGCAAGTGCGACGCGTGCGCCGCCGAGGACGAGGCCCCACTCCAGATGTGGAGCTGCGGCGAGCACAGCGCCCCGACCTGCACCGACGAGGTGCAGACGTGGAGCTGCGGCGAGCACAGCGCCCCGACCTGCACCGACGAGGTGCAGTCGAAATGCGACGCCTGCGACGCCGAGGAGGACGAAGGCCAGGGCGAGGTGCAGTCGAAATGCGACGCCTGCGACGCCGAGGAGGACGCGGAGGCGCCGGGGCGCGCCGCGGCCCCGAGCGCGGTGCAGCAGCGGGCCGCGTCGGCGTCGCGCGGCCCGCAGCCGGCGTCGCGCAGCCCGCAGCTGGTCCACAGCACCGCGCGCGAGGGCCTCGCGGGCGCCAGCCAGCCGCTGCCGCACGGCGAGCGCATCCAGGCGGCGTTCGGGCGCCACGACGTCTCGCACGTCCGCACGTCCATCGGCGGGCGGGCCGCTGGCGCCAGCCAGCGCATGAACGCCCTGGCCTTCACCTCGGGCAATCGCATCGCGTTCCGCGCGCCGCCGGATCTGCGGCTCGCCGCCCACGAGGCCGCGCACGTGGTGCAGCAGCGCGCCGGGCTGAAGCTGCAGGGCGGCGTCGGCCGCGCCGGCGATCGGTGGGAGCGGCACGCCGACAGCGTCGCCGATGCGGTCGTCGGCGGCCGCTCGGCCGAGCCGCTGCTCGACGAGGTCGCGCAGCCGGGCTCGTCCACGGTGACGCCGCCGGTCCAGCGGCAGATCACGTCGGTGGCCGAGCGCCTGCGCGAGCCGGAGCCGGCGCCGGTCGAGGTCCCGTCGTCGGGCGCGGCTAGAGCGGCCCCCGCGGACGGAAGCGCGAGCGGCGGGGAGAGCGAGGGCGCCGAGACCGGGGCGTCGGTGGCCGAGGAAGCCGAGCAGGGCGAGCCGGCGGAGGCGCCGCCCGAGGGCGTCGAGACCGGCGGCGGGGCGGCGCCCGCCACGGCAGCGGGCGGCGGCGAGGGCGGCGCCGGCGAGGGCGGCGCCGGCGGCGGGATCAACGCGCCCTGCTTCCACCAGCCGGCGCCTCCGCGCACCTCGGACGCCGAGCCCACGTCCGATCAGCGCAGCACCCAGTCCGAGGAGGAGGCGTCGGTCACCTTCGAGGCGTGGCAGGACGAGGCCGACGACTGCGGGCCCGAGGCCGCCGCCGTCGCCCAGGGCGGCCAGCAGATGGCGGCCCAGACCGAGACCCTGGCAGCGCGCGCCGGCAGCGGCGGCGAGGGCGGCGGAGCGGCGCCGGGCGCCGACGCCGCGTCCGGAGGACCGGCGGCCGAGGGCGCCGAGGGCGGCGCCTCCGCGAGCCCCGAGGTCCGCCAGATGTCTCAGGCCGCATCCACGGCCGCGGACCAGAGCGCCTCCCAGGACGGCGCCATGGACGGCCCCATCGCCGATGCCGAGGCCCAGCGCGCTGCGGCCTGGGCCGACTACGACGGCTCGCTCGACGTGCTCGACGGCGTCTCCGCGCGCGCCCCGCGCCTGACCCAGGGCATCTCGTTCGGCGAGCGCGGCGAGCCCACCGCCAGGCTCGTGCGCGAGTTCATGGCCAGGATCGGCGTGAACATCGGCCGCGCCGTCGCCTTCGTCCGCTCCGACGTGCCCGCCCGCCTCGGCGGCCTCGCCAGCGCCACCAGCGCGAACATCGGCGCGGCCATCGAGATCGAGAAGCAGTCGATCAGCGCCCGCATCGGCCAGGCCATCGAGCTCGCCCACGCCGGGGCGGCGCAGGCCCGCGAGCACGTCGAGGCCGAGTACGCCTCGAGCGCCGCCACCGTCGACGCCGAGACGGAGAGCGCCATCCAGGCGCTCGAGGGCGAGCACGCCACCACGGTCGAGCAGATCGACGAGAAGGAGACCACCGGCCTCGAGGACGTCAACGCCCGCTTCGCCGCAGGCCGCACGCAGCACGAGGACAAGGGGCCGGAGTACACCCGGCGCGCCGTCGCGCGCGCCCAGGAGCACGTGCGGCAGTACGAGCGCTGCAAGGCCGGGCCCGGCAACGAGCACCGCATGTACGCCGAAGACGGCTTCTGGGACGGCTGCCTCACCGTGCGCCGCGCCAAGGCGCAGCAGGACGCCGCCTGCAAGACCGCCGCCGGCTACAAGAAGGGCTTCCTGCGCACGGCCAACAAGAAGGGCTACGACCTCAAGGACCTGCGCAAGAAGTACCGCTGCGCGGTCATCTCGGGCGCACGCCAGGTCAACACCACGCTCGACACGTCGCTCGAGCAGCTCGTCTCGAACCTCGAGAGCGCGCGCATGCAGGCGCACGCGGGGCTCTCGGCCGCGCGCACGCAGAACCTGGCCGCCATCGACGCCGCGCTCGCGGCCGCCGTGCGCTCGCTCACCGCGCAGGGCTTCTCGCAGCGCCAGGCCGTCAACGACAGCGGCTACCTCAAGCAGCTCGCGGTCGAGCAGCTCGCGCACGCCAGCGCCGCGGCGCTCGCCCGGAGCATCGGCGCCGCCATGGATTCGCTCGACGAGACGCTCGGCGGCCTGCGCGAGCGGCTCGGTCGAGGCGGCGCGCCCGATCCGGTCGCGGTCGCGACCGCGCTCGGGACCATCGAGGCCTCGCTCGGCGGCGGCATGGAGCTGCTGCTCGCGAAGATGGAGGAGGGCGCGGCCGGCGCCGAGTCGCGCACGGCCGAGCTCGGCGGTCAGGCGATCGAGGCGCTGACCGGCATCACGGCGAGCAATGACGAGCTGACCGCCCAGGCCGAGTCGGGCTTCGCCGGCCAGATGAGCGGCCTGATGGCCGGGGCGTCGAGCGCGTTCGGGCAGCTCACCACTCAGCACGTCACCCAGTGCCAGCAGATGTCGAGCCAAGGGGTCTCGACCATGCAGCAGGCGGTCACCCGGTTCGATGAGGCGCTGACCACCATCGGCACCAAGGTCGACGAGGCCATCGCCAGCTCCCTCGGCGAGCTCGACCGGCAGCTCGGCGGCGATCTGGCCAAGCTCGACGGCAAGATCGCCACCGAGGCGCGCAAGGCCGCCGAGAAGGAGCAGCCGGCGTGGAAGAGCGTCGTGGCCATCGTGCTGGTGGTGCTGGTCATCATCGCCGCGGCCGCGATCAGCATCGCCACGCTCGGCGCCGGCGCGAGCCTGTTCGCCGTCGTCCTTGTTGGCGCGATCGTGGGCGCGATCAGCGCCGGGCTGATCCAGATCATCAACAACTGGGCTTCGGGCCAGGCGTGGCACGAGGGCGTGGGCCAGGCGATGATCATGGGCGCCATCGGCGGCGCGATCGGCGGCGCCATCGGGTTCGGCGCCGGCGGGCTCGCGGCGGCGGCGGGCGCGGCGGGGGCGCGCGTCGCCACGCAGGTGGCGATCACCGTCGGCGGCGACCTGGTGGCCGAGGCGATCACCCAGGCGATCGGCTACGTCGCCTTCGGCCAGGAGTTCAACTGGCAGGGCTTCGTCATGGCCGGCGCCATGTCGGGCGTCAGCTTCCGAGCCACGCCGGCACGCCCCCGCGCGCCGACGCCGCACGCCGCCGCGCCGCACGTCGCGGCGCCGCACGCGGGGGCGCCCGCGCCGCACGCGGGGGCGCCTGCGCCGCACGCCGGGGCGCCTGCGCCGCACGCGGGGGCGCCCGCGCCGCACCCGACCGCCGACGTCCCGCACGCGCGTGCCGGCGCGCCCGACACGCCGACGCCGCACGCCGGCGCGCCCGAGGGCGGCGCTCCGCGCGGCACCGGCCCCGACGGCGCGGCGCCGCACGGCGCCGGCCCCGATGGCACAGCTCCGCGACCGGGCGCCGCCGCCGCCCGGCGCGCGGCGGTCGCGCAGATCGCCGGCGGCGCCGGCCTCGGGATCGGCCTCGAGCTCCTGATGTCGGGCATCACCGGTCAGAAGTTCGATCTCAACCGCGCCGTGTCGTCGGCGGCCGGCGCCGCCCTCGCCGCGCGGATGTCGCGGCGCGGAGCACCCCACGGCGCCGCGGCGCCGGCTGAGCCGAGGTCGGGTTTCGGCGGCGCGCTCGATCGCTTCCGCAGCTTCGATCCGGGCGGCGTCGGTGAGTGGGTCAACAGCCGTATGGAGCGCCTCGGCACGCGCATCGGCGGCGGCGAGCCTGCGCCGCCGGTGGGACCGCGGCCGCCTGGCGACACCCCCGAGACCCGCGCGCGACCGGCCGACGAGACCCCCGAGACCCGCGCGCGACCGGCCGACGAGGCCCCCGAGACCCGCGCGCGACCGGCCGACGAGACCCCCGAGGCCCGCGCGCGACCGGCCGACGAGACCCCCGAGGCCCGCGCGCGACCGGCCGACGAGACCCCCGAGGCCCGCGCGCGAGCGCCAGAATCGGCTGGGACGACCCACGACGTCCCGGATACCGAGCTCGCGCAGTCGACGCGGCGTCAGACGCGGGTTGGTGACGAGGATCACGAGGTCTACTTCCGGGAACGCAATGGTCACATCGAGTGCGAGATCTGCAGCTCCGCATGCGGCGACATCCAGGCGCGCCTCCAACGCATTCGCAACTCGATCCCCGACACGCCGGAGAACGCACGCGTCCGCCAGGAGCTGAAAGACCTACACGAGCGTGTCGGGCAAATCGAGGCGGGGATCGAGGGCGCGACGACATCCCATCGCGACGCGATCACGGCGAGCGGTGAAATCGCGGATGCGCTGCATCGCATCGGCAGTCGGCGCGATTCGCTCGGCAGGGAGCTCAACCCCACAGACGTCTTCGAGCCCCCGCGCCCCGGATCCACGGAGAGGTCGAGGGTCCGCACGAACGATCTCGGAGTGGACACCGAGTCCATCCCGCGGATGCGCGTCGGCAACCACGATCTCCCCGGCGTCCCCGACAATTCACCGCTGATTTACGTGCTGCGCGACGCGAATACAGGAGCGGTCGTCAAGGTCGGGCAGACGTTCTCGGGTGATGCCGCGAATGCACGGTTCGGTCGCTACGCTCGAGCGGCATCGGAGCTCGGCCTGACGCTGGATCTGGAGGTCACGAGGATCACGAGCGCTGAAGTGCGCACCAGACAAGATCTGGACGTTTACGAGTCGAGGTTGAGATCTCGGATGCAGGACGCCGGTCACATCATGCCCTGGGACTATACGACGATGCCCGGCAGCCAGGGACGGGGACGCCTCGGCCGGGAAGGTCCAGGAACGCCGTTCGAGGTGTTGCCGTCGAGCGCCACCAGCCGGCTGCGTCGCGAGGGCTGGGAGTGGGAGTGGGGCGAAGGTCCGTCGAAAGGGTACTTGTTACCGCCGGGGCGCGGCACCGGAACGCCGAGGCCCCCGCGTGGCAAGATCGAAATGGACGAGCTCGCAGCCATGCTACAGGAGACCCCGAGACCGTCGCAGCGCGAGATCGCTCGACGCTTCGGCGTCAACCAAGCCGCTGTGTCGCGCGCGATCTCGCGGTGGCGCGAGCAACTTCGGACACGGGGCGTAGAAAAATTCTACTGACGCGAACTGTGAAGGAGGACGAGACATGGAACCGGTCGACAGATGGGATGCTTTCTGGCCCTTCGTTCGCCTGTTCAAGGAAGACCGAGCAGCGTTCGACGCGAAGCTGAACGCGATGGATCAGCAGGAGGTCGTAGACCTGTACCAGACGTATGAGGAGATGATCGCCGATCTGAAGGGTGATGACTTCCTCCCCTATCTCGAGGGACTTTCAGAGGACGCCATCGACGATATCGCGTACCGCATCGTCGAGAAGGGTGAGGAGCACTACCTGAGAGTAATGGATGAGCCAGAGCTCGTCCGAGAGCCCGTTGAGGTCAGCAACCCGGGCTCGGACGCGCGCGGCGCGATCCTCAAGTTGTATGAGAAGCGCTTCGGTGAACCACTCTGGAAGCGCCTTCCGCGCGCTTGATGTCCCACGATGGCGATGGCGCGGGATGAACACGGCTGTCGTGGGCGCTCGCCCGCTGCCGCCGGCGGCGTCGCCCGCCGCGCGCTTCGTCGGGGGTGCAGACCGAACCTCGGCGGGGACCCGCCGCAGCCGCGCCCCGACGGCGCCCTGAGCGGCGGCAGCACCATGGTATACGTCGATCCGGCGTCGGGCCGCGTGACCCAACCCATCGGACCACGACTCGCAGCGCCGGCAGGAAGCGACGACAGGAGCCCGCTGATGCACCTCTCCACGATTGCCCGCTTCACGGGGGTCCCCGCGGCCGGCGCGCCCGGGATCGTCGCGGTCCTCCGCCGTCACGGCGCTCCCACGCTCGGCGTCGAAGGAAACGCCTGCGTCCCGGTCGAGAGCGCCCAGGGCGCGCGCTTCGACCCTATCGATGCGGAGCGCTGGCCTCCCGGACCGAAGCGCTCCCTGGCCGGAGCCAGCTTTCGCGGCGCCAGAGGAGCGATCTTCGAGCCGCCGGCCAAGGCCTGACCCGCGTGACCACCGACGCCATCACCATGCTCCGTGACCTCGTCGACCGGCGCCGCGCCGCGCGCGACGTCGTCCTGAAGCGCGCCGACCTGCGCGGCGCGCAGCTCGGGCGGCTGCGCGCCGACGGCCTCGATCTCGAGGAGGGCGACCTGCGCGGCGCGTCGTTCGTGTCGGCGCACTGGAAGGGCTGCACGCTCCGCGACGCGCGGCTCGACGAGGCCGACTTCACCGAGGCCGTCCTGCGCATGTGCGACCTGGATCAGGCCCGGGCGGCGCGCGCGGTGTTCGCGCGCGCGCGCCTCGAGAACAGCACCGCCCGCGGCGCCCGCTTCGACGACGCCGACCTGCGCGGCGCGGTGCTCACCGACACCGACCTCTCGCGGGCCAGCTTGCGCGGCGCCGACCTCGAGGGCGCCTCTGCCTCGGGCGCGGACCTGCGCGGCGCCGACCTGCGCGGCGCGCGGCTGCGGGGCGCGGTGCTGACGGACGCCGACCTGCGCGGCGCCGACCTCACCGGCGCCGATCTCGAGGGCGCCGACCTCACCGGCGCCGACCTGCGCGGCGCCGTCGGCGCGCCGGCCGAGCCGCCCGACGAGGACGCAGCGCCGCCCATGCCGCCGGAGTGGAAGCCGCTCGCCGACACGATGACGCCCATCGTGCTCGAGGTGCTGCGCACCGCGGGGCGCCGCGGCGGGATCGATCCCGAGACCGCCGCCCGCGCGGCCCAGGCGCTCGAGGCCGGCGCCGCGGGCGCCACGGCGCCGCCGGTCGAGGGCGTCCGCGCCGTCTCCCGGGTGCTCGGCGAGCTCGGCGACAACATCCTGCCGGCGCTGCTCGAGGCCATGCGCCAGCCCGGCGGCGAGCCGCCGCCGGAGGTGCAGGCGATGATCCGCCGCCTCGGTGAGGAGCTCGCCGTCCCCGACACCGGCACGGCCGAGGACGTCCTCGCGCGCCTGACCGGAAAGCCGCCGCCGACCGCGGACTGAGCTCGCCGGCTCGCCCCGACGCCCGCGCCGGGGCGCGACGACGGCCGCGGCGCCGCTCCCCGACGAGAGCGACGACGGCGACGGCGCCGCTCCCGGCGCTCCGAAGGAGCGCTACCCCCGCCGGAAGAACGACGGCGCCGTCCGCGCCATCGGATCCACGAACCGCGCCGTCGCCCCCTTGGTGAGCACCAGGTGCGCGCTCGCCTCGGCGATCCGGGCGCGGGCCTGGTTGCCCACCAGGTCGTCGACCACCCCGTGGGCGACCATCTCCTGCCCCTTGAAGAACATCACCTTCATCCCGAGGCGCACCCGGATCGGATCGATCGTGACCGGGACCGTCTTGCCCGGATGCACCGGCGTGTCGTCGACGACCGCGCCGGCGATGATCTCGTCGACCGGCGCGTGGCTGGCGAGCAGCAGACACACCCGCACGAGATCGTTCATCCAGGCGAGCCCCTCCGCGCGGGCGGGGTCGATCCGGCCGTACAGCCAGTCGACGAGCCCCTCGATCTCCTTGCGCTCCACATAGGGGAGCTCGCCCCACCGGGGGAGCACGGTGAGGTCGCGCAGGCTCACGTCCTCGCCCTCGTACTGGCTGAGCCGCTCGGCCCACTCGAGGCGGATCGCGGGCAGCACGTCCGACGCCTGGGCGTGCAGGCAGCCGGCGATCCGGCCGATCTGCGCGAGCTCGCGCGCCGCCGCGTCGGCGACGAGCGAGCGCCCGTGGTTGGCCTCGATCAAGTCGCCGAGCGACAGCACGTGCTTGGCGTGCTCGCGCGTCTCCTTCCAGCCGAGGCCCGCGAAGCGGGCGAGGTCGAGCTGCGCCACCTGGAGGCGGACGTTCCCCACGGCCCGCTGCTGCGCCTGGGTCGCGTTGACGATCGCCTGCCCGAAGCGCCCAGGCAGCGCGCGCTGCCGGAACGTCGCTGGCTGCACCTCGGTCACGCGCACGACCTGGGCGCGCATCTTGGCGATGGCCAGCGTCCCGTGGAGCAGCTCCACCCGATCGAGCTTGTCGAGGATCCGGGGAACGTGGGTGAACCACGACAGCGGCGCCTCGCGCAGGAGCTGCACCATCTCGTCGATTTCCTCGGGCGCGTCCGCGTGGGCGTTCAGGCAGGCCGGGACCGGGGCCGCGAACACCCCCGGGTTCAGGCTCAACATCGGCGCGTCCACCATCGCCTCGGCGAAGCGGGGGCGAACGTAGGCGAGGAAGCCCAGGTGCTCGCTCAGCACCTTGGCCCGGCGCTGGTTGATCTGGCCGACCCGATCCTGCTCGTCGCGCAGCAGCGCGCGGGCGGTGGCCAGCTTGTGCCGGACCTCGCCGAGCTCCCCGCCGATCACGGCGAGGCGCCTCGCGGCAGCGTCCTTGTTCTGGTCGATCACGCGGAGCGCCTGCCTGCACCTCTCCAGATCGGCCCGATACGCGACGATGCGCGCCTCCACCGCGCGCAAGGTGGCGATCGCGTGCTCGACGATCAGCGCGGCGTCCGAGTAGAGGTTGCCCTCGTCAGCGTCCCTGCCTGCCGGGTCGCGCAGGATCCGCTCGATGCCGCCGAAATATTTGCCCTTGAAGATGCGACCCAGGCTGACCGGAGCGGGCAGCCGCTTGACCAGCCCGGCGCGGGGGTTGTCCACCGTCTTGCCTTCCTCCTGCCTGTCGGTCTCCGTGCCGTCCGGGTAGAGGAACGGCAGATGGAACAGCGGCTGGCGGTTCTTGTCCCACTCTGGCACGCCGAAGACCGGGATATCCTCGACGTTCATCTTCTCCTCGCTGAGCAGTCGAATCGCCTCGAGCGCCTCGGTCCGCGCCGCGACCGCATAGTTCTTGGAGTCGCGCCCCGGCGAGGCCTCGATGCGCTCCGCGATGCTGACCGTCCGGAAGTCGTAGGCGCCTTCGCCGACGATCGGCTGATCCTTCTGCACGATGTCCCGCGCCGGCGGCGGCGGGAGGTAGATCTGGGATGGCAGCACGGCGGGCGGCTGGAACTGGAACCCTCCACCGCCAAGGAGGGACCCCGCGGTGATCAGGTCAGCGATCACGCCGGGATCGAGCGTCGCGGTCGGCGCAGGCTGGAACGCCTCCGGGGTCAAGTACAGCTCCGGCGAGACCAGCGAGGCGCCCGCCACGCCGCTGGAACGCCAGGACGTCGTCGAGATCGAGGCCACGCTCGACGGCACCCGCGCGGCGCCGGTCATCACCGTGTCGGGAGCCCTGAACGCCGCCGAGCTGGAGGCCCGGCCCGACGCCAGCAGCGAAGCGGCCGTCGCCGCGCCGGAAGGCTGGAGCTGCGCCAAGCTCGCGGTCCGCCCCGACACCAGCGAGGCGCCCGTCACCGCGCCGTAGGACGTCGAGCTCGGCGCCGCACCGGTGGGCGCTGCTTCGCGCCGCTCCAGGTCCCTGGGCTGGGGTCGAGGCGCGCCGCTCGTCTTCGGCGGCGCGGCCGTTCCAGGCGGCACGACCGTGCCGGGCGGCGGCTTCCCCTTCACCGACAGATAAAACTTGTTCACCTCGTCGGTCACGGCGGCGGCGCTCGCGCCCTTGGCGATCGACGTGAGGATCGGCGACGACGCGAGGCGCGTGGCGGCGATGTTGCCGAGCATGAACTGCCGCAGCCGGTAGATGTTCGCCTGCCCCTTGAGGAACGAGAAATCGATGGTGTCGTCCGCCTTCGCGAGCTTGGCCTCGATCTTCTTGATGAAGGCGTCGAGCCCCATGCCGCTCTCGAGATCGTCGATCTCCTCCTTCGAGAACACCCGGCCGCGCCGGATCTTCTTCGTCGGTACCGCACCGGAATCGCCGGGGTCGGCCTCGGGGTCTTCGTCCTCGTATTCGCCGATGCCGAGCGCGACGCGCAGGTCCTCCAGCGCCCTGACGGCGCCCTGATCGGCGCCCTCCACGCCGTAGCGCTCCTCGCCCTCCCAGGCCTGGGTCGGCGGGTCGTTCGGCTCCGGCGGCGGCGGCAGGCCGCCCTGGTAGTCCCCGAGCTTCGCGGGGTCCGGCAGCTTCTCGGGCAGCGCGCCAGGGAGCGCCGGCAGCTCCGGCTGCTCGAGGGCCTCGGGATCCGGGTCGGGATGGACGGGCACCGCCTCGCCGCCGTCCGCGGCGCGGACGAGCGCGGCGTGATCGCGCCGGAGCAGCGCGCGACGGAAGCGCCAGCCGTGCCGCTCGAACTGGAACCAGTCGATGGTGCGCTGGAAGATGGGATCGACCTGCTCCTCGATCAGCAACCTGGGCTCGTACACGGCCTGGGGCACCGGCGCGATCACCAGGACGTCCTCGGCGCTGCCGGTGGCGAGGGGCGCGAGCGAGGCGCAGCGCTGGATCACCTGGTCGAGCTGCTCGAGCGGCAGCGGCGCCGCCTTGATCCGGAAACCCGCCGGGAAGAACCGGTTGGCCGCGCTCCCGAGCGGGTCGAAGGAAATGGCGTCCCGGGGGAGCATCCCGGCCGGCGGCAGGGCGGCAAAGTGGGCGATGTGCTGGCCCGTGAAGACGGGATCGAGGGGCGGCATGCCGGCGAGCTGCTCGGCGAACTGCTGGATGCGCGCCTGCCACAGGAAAGGCGTCCCCGTGCGGAGCGCGTCGTGGGTCACGAAGGGCCGCCGGCGCTTGGCCTTGCCGCCCTGCCGCACGACCGAGTAACGGTCCACCCACAGGGGCACACCGTCCTCGAACGCCAGCAGGCCGACGGGGACGCCGAAGACCTCCCAGGGGTGTTGATCTTCCGATCCCTGGAGCCGCTCGAGCTCGAAGATCGTGAACGCAATCCGGTTGCGGAAGGCAGGTCCGCTCTCCGGCAGCTCGGCCCAGCTCGGGTTCCAGGGGAGCAGCAAGAGCCGCGCGGCGTCGATCGTCTGCTCGTCGGCGAACGCGCCCTCGCTCTCGTCGTAGTCGCAGGGGTTCGTCGGATCCAGGTTGCCGGCGCCGCGCACCACGGAGGGCTGCAGCACGAGCACACCGAGCCTCGTGCCCGGCGGGATCCGCGGCGACGCCTCGTCGGGCGAGGTCCCGAACGATCCCGGCGGCGCGCGCAGGTCGGCGACGTCGACGCGCAGGGCGCGCGGCAGCGCCACGTCCTCGCCCGAGCACGCGAGGCCCATCCCGGGCGCCACATGCAGGAACGCGCGCCCCTCCGGCGCCGAGTCCGACGGCGCGCGGAGCTCGAGATCGATCTCGAGCCCGGTCACCACGCCGGGCGAGAGCACCTGCCCGAGCGTGGCGAGGCGGCCCGCGCGCCCCTGCTGCTCGGCCTGGAGCGCGGTGTCGCTGAGCGTGCGGCCCGTGTACAGGTGGAGCCGCCGGCGCCACCCGCCGTCCACCTGCGGCGCGAGGGCAGGATGCACGGCCACCACCCGCTCGCCGGCCAGGGGATTCTCGATGGGGATGACCTTCATGTCCCTCTCCTCGCTCCAGCGAACAGCTCGGTGGCCCGCAGCTCGAGGGTGCGGCGCCGGACGAACCAGAGCAGCTGGTCGCTCACGGCGGCCAGCGCCTCGCGCCAGGCAGCCTCGATCGCCGCCCTGGGGTTCGCCGTGACCATGGCGCTCGGCGCGGGCGCCCTGCGGGTGAGGGCGTTGAGCACGTCGATGGGCTTGCGGCGGACCAGGAGCGGCGGCACGAGGCGCAGCGGGCGGGGCGTCGTCTCGAGGCGCAGGCGCCGGAGCGAGGCGCGCGACATCGGGATCAGCACCTGGAGGGTCGTGAAGTCGAGGTCCTCGGCGTCGCCGCGGACGTCGATGGGCGGCAGCGCGAGGCTCTCCTCGACGAGCACCGTGACCTCGTCCTCGGTGACGATGGTCAGGTCCACGGTCATCTGCGCCGGGAAGAAGTGCTGCGTGAAGTCCTTGGGATCGATGGCGGCCGCCGGCATCCGGCCGGCGGGGGGCAGCACCTCGAAGTGGTCCGCGGCGGCGAAGCGCAGCCCGCCGCGCGACTGCCGCTCGGCCACGAGCTCCCGGAGCTGGCCGTCGTACTGGGCGAGGTGGGCTTCGCGCAGCGCCCGGGGCGCCACGCCGAAGCCGACCACGCCGCCGTGCTCGGCGCCGATCTCGCGGCGGACGAGGTAGGGATCGACCCAGCGGACGTAGCCGCGCTCGAGCGAGAGCATCGCCAGCGGCAGCGTCTCCGGGGGGATCCCGCGGGCAGCCTGCTCCAGGAACATCGTCCGCGCGACGTGGGAGCGCTGCTTCCACGGGTCGCGCTCCGCCGTGTCGTCGCGGTAGGCGATGAGCGTCAGCGCCACGCCCTCCACGATGTCCGCGAGCTCGCTCGAGCGCCTGCCGTCCACCGTCGTCGGGTACTTGACGATCGATCGCGTCACGTACTCGACGGGCCGGAGCGCGAGCACGTAGAGGCCCGTGCGCGCCGAGGGCGGCGCCGCGGGCGCGGTCGAGAGGCCGAACGAGGCGTCGAGCTGCGCGAGCTCGCTCACGTCGTCCACCTCCACGACGATGGGCGCGTCGAGCGCCGTGAGCTCGCCGGCGGACGTGGTGCCGTGGCCCGCGGAGATCGTGAGCCGGCGGCCGGACGCGGCGCGCACCTCGAGCCCGCGGATCACCCCGGAGGCGCCCGCGCTCGAGAGGTCGGCCTGGCGCGACAGGGAGTAGGTTTGCTCGCGGAGGAGATCCCGCGCGGCCAGGAAGCGGCCGTCGAAGTAGTGGGAGCGGGCGCGCCGCGCGTCGACGACGAGCGTCCCCTGCTGCTGCATGTCGTGGATCTCGTCGGGGGAGAGATCCTCCAGCGACGCGCGATCGGGACCGAGGGTGGGGTCAACAAGCGAGGTCATGGCGGCCTACTCCTCCGGCGGAGGGGACGTTGTGGCGGAGACGGGGTGCGACTCGTCGGCGCGGAAGTCGGCCGGCGCCGTGTCCTCGCGGGCGGGATCCGCGAACCGCGGCGGATCCGACCCGGGCACGACGCCGAGGTGCCGCCCCTGGAGCGTCCGGCGGCGCACGTACCAGAGGCGCTCGCCCAGGGTGGCCACGCGGTCGAGCGCCTGCTGCCAGCGCAGGTCGAGCGCGTGATCGCGCTCCGCGTCCTCCCCCTCGAGCGCGCGGTCCGGGTCCGCGGCGATCGGCGGGCGCACCGCCGGCGTGCCGAGCGCGCGCGCCGCCGTCGTCGGCAGGCGCGGCAGGAGCCTGCGGAACACGTCCACCGGCTGCCGCCGGATCAGCACGCCGGGCGCCGCCGGAGAGAGCTCGACGGCGAGGCGGCGGCGGTCGCTCCCGAGCAGCTCGCGCGGCGCCGGGAGGAGCACGAGGATGCTGGTGAAATCCAGATCCCCGGGCGGCGCCATGAGATCGATGGGCGGGAGCCACAGCGCCTCGTCGACAAGCGCCGGCACCTCGTCGTCCGGCACCAGCGCCATCGCGCAGGGCATCTGCGGCGGGAAGAAGCTCTGCGTGTAGCGCAGGTCCCCCGCCCGCTCCACGGCGCCGAGGGGCAGCTGCCCGGCCGGCGGCAGGGCGCGGAACACCTCGGCGGCGGAGAAGCGGAGCCCGCCGGGGCGGCTCCTGCGCTCGTTCATCGCCTCGACGAGGTGGGCCTCCTGCTGCAGCACGTAGGCTTCGCGCAGGCCGCGCGGGGCGAGGCCGAACCCCGCCGCGCCGGCGTGCTCTCCGCCGACCTCGCGCCGCACCATGTCGACGTCGATCCACATCACGAAGCCCCGATCGAGGTGGACCATCGCGAGGGGCAGCGCCTCCGCGGGCACGCCCCCCGCGGCGCGCTCGACGAAGATGCGGCGGGCCGCGTGGGCGCGCTGCTGCAGCGGGTCGAGCTCGGCGTGATCGTCGCGGTAAGGCACCAGCGTCACGGCCACCGCCTCGATGATCTCGCCGTCGTCGACGGCCCGCCGCTCGTTCACCGAGGTCGGGTATGCGGCGATCGGGTTGGCGGTGAACTCCACGGGGCGCAGCGCCAGCACGAACAGGCCGGACCGCCGCCGCGCCGGCTCGTTCGGCACCCCGTCGAGGCGGAAGGCCCGGTCGAGCTGCATCATCCGCGTGACGTCGGCGAGGTTGACGGCGAGCCCGCCCGCGGTGTCGTCGTCGCGGCGGAGCACCACCAGCTGGCCAGCGGGGGTGACCCCGGTCCCGGGCGAGATGGAGACGGTCGTGTCGTCCACCCGCGTGACCATCAGCCCGTGGAGCACGCCCGGCCCCGTGGCGCGGGCCAGATCGGCCTGACGGTCGAGGAAATAGTCCTGCTCTCGCGTGAGGTCGTGGGCCGCCAGGAACCGGCCGTCGAAGTAGCGCGGGCGCCGCCGCGCCGGGTTCACCACCAGGGTCCCCGCCCGGCGGTATCGCTCGATCTCGTGGGCGCCGATGTGATCGAGGCTCAACCGAGCGAGACTGCGGAACGGGGTGAAGAGAGCTTTTACATCGATCATCCACGCCTCCTGTCGGGCCCTCCGGGCCCGCTCCCGCCTCAGAGGAGCAGCTGGGCCAGCGCCGCCGCGGTGTAGACGAAGGCGCGATCCTCGTTCCGGACCTCCACCGGACGGGTCGCGTCCCGCACCGCCGGACGGTCGATCCCCCCGTCGGTGCACGGGATGCGGAGCCGCGCCAGGAAGAGCCAGTGTTTGTCGTTCTGGGGATCGAGCCAGTCCGGCACGACAGGGTCGTTCGCGAACGGGTCGCTGCGCTTTCGCGGGCGGAAGCGGTCCCAGGCGCCGAAGATCAGCTGGCGCAGCCGCGCGGCCCGCTCGGGCTGGGGCAGCGACGCGACCTCCGCCCAGTAGCTCTGCGGCAGCGGCGGCTCCGCCTCCTCGCGCGGCACCAGCGTGAGCTCGAATCCATCGCGGATGCGGGACGGCTGCACCGCGTCCAGCGCGTCGAACGGCCCCGCCGCGAACGCCGGCGTCTTGCCGCGGCCGCAGGCGGCGAAGCGGAGGAACACGTCCACGACCAGGTGCCCCGGCGCGGTGCCAGGGTCGCCTTCGGGGTGGAAGGCCTTCCGCAGCCGCTCCGATCGCTCGAAGCCCGCCTGATCCTTGGCGCGGCCCGCCTCCTGGAACTCCAGCCACTTGCTCAGGCGGATGCAGCGCCCCGGCAGGGCGTTCGGCATGCTCGGCACCTCGACGAGCCGGCCGATCCGATCGAGCGCCAGCCCGGGCCCCACGTGCACCTCCTCCGCGTCGGGGCTCACGCCCTCCTCCGGCGGCGGGACCACGGTGACCTCGAGCCCCGCCACGGTGCCGCTGCCGTCGAGGAACGCCAGGGCGCGGGCCAGGCGGCCGCGGTGGTAGTCCTGCTCGGCGCGGAAGTCCTCCTTGTCGAGCATGACCCCTTGCTCGTAGAAGACGCGGTCGGGATCGGTCGGCTGGTCGAGGCTGTCAGGACGCGTGCTCATCGTGTCTCCTCGTCACTGCGGAAAGGTCGACCGAACGGGGTTTCGGACCACGACGTCCAGCTCCACCGGCTTGCTCTGATTCCCCGCCTGGTCCTCCACGACGAGCTGGAAGCGGTAAACGCCTTCTTGCAGCGTGAGCTGGACGTTCGGGTCGTCCGTCGCCTTGGTCTCGTTGGGCCGGATCTCGAGCTTGACCATGGCCTAGCGATCCTCGCGCCGCCGGGGCGGGACGCCGGGCCGGTCGATCGGCTCGTCATGCGACACGCCGATGAACTCATCCCGGCCGGGTGAGATGGGCACACCGATGGGCGGCCTGAGACTGGGCGGATTGCGCACCGACGGGTTGAGCGGCTCGACGGGCGGCCTGACATTGGGATTGGCCACCACAGGGTTGGTCGGACCGACAGGCGGCCTGACATTGGGATTGGCCACCACAGGGTTGGTCGGACCGACAGGCGGCGTTGCAACGGGCGGATTGACCACCACAGGGTTGGTCGGACCGACAGGCGGCGTTACAACGGGCGGATTGGCCACCACAGGGTTGACCGGTTCGACGGGCGGCCTGACCACCGGCGGATTGACCACCACCGGGTCGCGCGGCTCGACGGGCGGCCTGACCACGGACGGATCGAGGACGATGGACGGATCGAGGACGATGGGCGGCACCCTGGGCCTGACCGGCGCCGACACCAGCGTCCAGATATACTTGACGATCGGGCCGCCGCCGAAGTCGCTCGACCCCTCGGCCGACAGCGCGAACGGCTTCCCCGCCTCCGGCCACGCGTCGGGGTTCTCCTTGTCGGGCACCACGAGCCGGAGGACGGCGGTCGGCGCGGTGGTGTCGCGGATGATCACCTCGATGCTCGCGGGCGCGGAGCGGTTGCCGGCCTGGTCCTCCACCACGAGCTGGAACACGTGCAGCCCCGGCTGGAGCGGCAGGCCGCGCGTGGGCGTGACCTCCACGTGATTCTCGACGGTCTCTATCGATTTGTTCTGCTCGAAATTCGCCATGAAGCCCGCCTTCCTCGCCGTGAGCGCCGCTCACCGCCGGAGCATCCAGTGGTATCGGACCAGCCGCCGCCCCGGCGCGGCCCGCGACGCCGAGCCGTCGAGGGTGAACGGCGCGCCGAACGCCCGCGGCGGGACCGGCGCGACGCGCGCGATAGGCTGCATGGACGACGGCGAGTGGCCCAGCCGCGGATCCAGGCTGGGGAGGTGCTCGATCCGGTCGCGCACCCCGATCCGGCTCGCGTCCACGCGCACCGGCCGCAAGCCGGGCTTGCGGCCAAGGTAGGTGTCGACGCCGACCAGCGAGGACATCCCCACCAGGAACCGATGGCTCGCCGTGAGCACCTGCACGGCCACGTGCGCCGGCGCCTCGCGATCCACGATCTGACGGATGAGCCCGAGGTCCTGCGGATCGACCTCGTTGTGCACGAGCACCGTCGCGCGGTGCGCCAGCCGGTCGAAGAGCTGCGCCACGGCCGACGCCTCGGCCGGCGTGACGGGGAGATCGGCCGAGAACAGCGCCAGGAACTCCTTGTTGTTCTCGTCGCCGAGGAACAACGTATCTCCCACGAACGAATTGCCGCTCACGAAGAGCCCCGGCAGGAGCGGATCGTCCACCTCGACCAGGTTGGCGCCGAGGATGGTCGCGAACGTGCGCCGCAGGCGGAAGTCCTCGAACACCACGATGTCGCCCCGCTCGACCCCGCCGTCGGTGACCAGGTCGAGCGCCAGCCGGAGGCCGTCGAGGGTGCCGCGCCGCCGGTAGAGCTCCATCGCGTTCTGCAGCAGGGCGCGGCGCCGCTCCGCGGGGACCGCGGCGGCGAACGTGAAGCCGATCCAGCTCGCCAGCCACTCCAGCGCCTCCTCGGGCGCTCCGGCGGCGTCGGTGAGCAGCCACGCGTGCTTGATCCGATCCTCGATCGGCGTGAGGATCCCCTCGAAGTTCCCGAGGAACCGCTCCAGGAAGTCCGCCGGCGTGGCCGTGACGTCGGGGCCGTGGGCGTCGGCGTCGGGCCCGAAGACCTGCTCGTGGTACAGCTCGGGCAGGTAGCTCTTCACGTAGGAGCGGCGGCCGCTGTAGACGCGCAGCGCCGCGACCTCCGGGGTGCTCCGCCCGTCGCCGTGGAGCTCCATCCGCACCCACAGGTAGCGCCCGACCAGCGAGCGCACCCGGAACTGCGGGCGCTGGACGAGCGCGGTCCACGTCCCCGCGCGGTGGGGGCGCCGCTCGCACGGCAGGAGCCCCGGGTGGAACGGGATCTCCGAGGGCTGCGAGAGCCACACGCCCTGCGGCACGCCGGGCGCGGCGTCGCCCGCGACGGCGCCGAAGCGGTGCTCGTGCCACGCCGCGTCCGGGCCGGGGACCGCGAGCTCGTTGCTCGTGGCGAGCAGGACCTTCACCCCGCACCCCGGCGGGATGGCCGCCTCGAGGTAGATGCGATGCCAGACCGCCTGCGCGTCGCCGCTGTCGATCACGCGGTGGCCGAGGTCGTTGCGCGCCTCCCCCACGGCCGCGAAGCTCGGCCACGAGATCGGCACGAGCGGCCGCGGCCCCTCGGGGGTCGCGACCTGCGGCGTCGGCAGCGTCGTGTGCAGGAACATCGGCCACGCCGCGAGCGGCCGGTCCGCGCGCGACGGCGACAGGCCGCGGAGCGGGTAGAGGTCGCCCACCGGGTCCACCGCGCCCGCGCCCGCGGCCACGGGGTAGACGGGCGCCTCCTCGGCGCCCTGCGCGTCGCTGCGGGCGATGAGCACCGCGACCTTGTCGCTCCCCACCCAGACCATGCCGTACGGGTAGCGGACGCCGCGCAGGCGCGCGGGCGCGCCGAGCCGGTCGTCCTCGCCCAGGATCCGGAGGTGCGCGTCGGCGCCCGGCACCCAGGTGAGCAGCGCCAGCCTCCCCTCGGGGCTGCAGGCGATCGCCACCGGCCACTCCGCGCTCGGCCACGTGGCCCCGGGGAGCTCCTGGGCGCGCGGCGGATCGGGATCGTCGGTCTTGGGGCGGAAGGTGTCGGGCGTGGCGGCGAAGGCCGCGCGCGACCGCTGCGGGAGCCCGGTGACGCGGGCGAGCCGGTAGAGCACCCGATCCAGGCAGTACACGCCTCCGGTCGGGATGGGCGCGAGGCGCCAGGCGCTCAGCGGCGCGAGCGGCAGGGTCACGGGCTCCCACCGGTTGCGCAGGTCCTTGAGGATGACCCCGCCCGCCGCCAGGTAGAGCACGTCGTCGTGGCCCACGGCCACGTCGTGGACGAGGACCGAGGGCTCTGGCGTGTAGATCGCGACCTCGTCGGGGAAGGCGCCCGTGGCCACCACGCGCCGGCCCACGGAGTCCCAGCGGGCGCGGGTGCCGAAGCGGTCGATCGAGCCGGGGGTGCGCTCGACCAGGGAGCGGGCGCGGTCCGCGTCCTCCTGCCACGAGAGCTCCCGGCGGGCCGACGTGAGGCGCAGGACCCTGCGGGCGCGATCGTAGTGCACGCCCGGCGGCTCGCCGACCCTGGCCCAGTGCTCGTCGTCGGCCAGGAGGAACGGGCGCTGGAGGTTCGCGTCCATCGCTAGCAGACCTCCGGGACCACGGGCACGGCCACGCCGGCGTCCGCGTCGTCGGCGAACGGGTTCGGGATCTGCGTCGGATCGCCGGCCGGCGGCGGCGCGTCGGCGACGGCCACGACCGCGAGCAGCTCGGGCAGCTGCCACGGCTCCAGCGCGAGCACGAAACCGCCGGTGGCGTTGCGCTCGGTGACCTGCTCCCAGCCGGCCCCCTTCCTGCGGAACAGGTTGACGCCGATGACCTCGGACACGCCGGGCACCTGCGCGACCACCGTCTCCACCTCGCGGTCGCGCACGGCGCGGCCGAGCGGCCAGCCGGTGAAGCCGGCGCCGCCGGGCGCGAGCGGCCACAGGAACCGGCGCACGGCCTCCTTGACCGCGAGCAGCTGCTCGTCGCGCGGGAAGCCGTCCCGGAGCGCGACCCCCACGGTGACGGCGAGCGGGACGTACTCGCAGCCGATGGTGTAGAGCTCGGTCGCGAGCGGCCGCCGCGCGTCGAGCCACGTGTGCACCGCCTCGAGGAACGGGCGATCGGCCCGCGGGTTGGGCGGCATCCGCTCCGCTTTGAACGGCAGCACCATCACCGACACCACGCCGGGCACCTCGCTCCTTCGCTGGTGCGGCTTGAACCGCGGGAGCACCTCGACGCGGGCCACGAGCACGCCCGGCGTCTCGACGGCCAGCGTGCGGAAATCGTCGGCCGTGACCGCGCGGTCCCGGTGCCGGAGGATCCCGGGGATCCGCTGCTCGGCCTCCGCCAGGAGCTCCGCGTCCTGCCCGCCGTCGGTGGGCAGGCTCTGCACCACCTTGAGCTTGCGCTGGACGCGCGGGTGCGGGGGCCGCGCGTCGAACGCGGTCATGTCCTTGAGGGTCCCGGGCGGCAGGTTGCCCGCCCGCCCGCCGCCGGCGCGCATCGCCGCCACGCGCACGCGCCTGCCCGCGCCCGGGATGCGCCCGCGCACGCCGTCGCCGAAGCGCACGGTGCTCGCCTCGGGATCGAGCGTGTACACGGCGGAGTCCCGCCCGGCCAGGGCCAGATCGGCGATCTGCGTCCAGCGCACGAACCCGAGGTTGTCCTCCTCGACCTCGAGCACCAGGCTCTCCGGGTCGACGTTGGCGGCGGGCAGCTGCATCTCCTGATCGGCGCTGTCGTCGCTCGTCCCGAGGATCCGGCCGGTGACGGTCGCGCGCTGGTCGATCTCGATCGCGTTGACGCCCACCCAGCCGAGGCGCAGCGACTGCTGCCCCTTCTCGAGCGGCCGGAGGCGCAGCCAGGCGACCACGCGGCCGGCGATCTTCGCGTCGTCGATCCGCGGCGGCCGGTCCCCGAGGCCGGCGGCCGGGTCGTTGCGCACGTCGTTCGCGGGCGCGCCGATCAGCGACGCGCGCGGCAGCCCCAGGCGGATCACCCCGCGGCGGGTGAGGCCGCTGGTGTCGTCCTTGATCACCTCGAGCGCGACCATCTCGGCGCCGCCGGGCGAGCCGCCGGTCGCGCGGCCCGTCGTGATCTCCCAGACGTGGGGGATGCGGCTGCGGCGGGCGAGCTGCTCGAACAGCTCCGCGTCCTCGAGCGGCCGCGGGACCTCGATGGCGGGCATGATCCCCACGTTGAGGATCCGCTGCTGCCCCTCCGGGTCGTTCCCGAGCGCCTCGCGCGCCGGCCCCACGAGCTCCGGCTTGCGGGCGAGGAGCGCCAGCCAGAGCGACCTGTCGACCGTCTCCTGGATCACGTCGAGGCCGGCCGCCACGGGCGCGCCGCCCGCGAAGACGGGCGTTGTCACGTAGAACTTCGGCGCGACGGGCCGGCCCTCGCGCGACGAGAGGCCGTAGGCGAGCGGCAGCTGGGCGAGCAGCTCGGGCCCGAGGGCCCTCTCCTCTTCGGGGCGGATCGGGCGCTTCACGAAGGCGTCGGCGGTGATCGGCAGGACGGTCATCTCGTCCCGCGTCTCGAACGGCACCGGGCCCTTGATCGGCGCGAGCGCCCGGATCCGCGGCGCCTCCGCGAGGTCCTCGTCGAGCTGCACGCTCACGAGCCCGCGCGCGGCCACGGCGGGCCGCATGGGGACGCCGAGCAGGCGCAGGAACGCGAGGCGCTGCCGCTCGGGGACGAGGTTGGCCCGGTAGAGCATCGTGTCCGCGAGCCAGGCGAACAGCTCGATGAGCGTCCGCCCCGGATCCCCGACCCGGGGGTCCGTGTACTCGGGCGCGTGGGCAGGGATGCGCGCGACCAGCTCCTCCACGAGGTCGTGGAACGAGCGATCGTCGAGCGCGGGGGGCCGAATCGGCATGTCAGCCTCCGAGCTCCATCGTGAAACCTATTTTTTGCGGTACGCCGGTGCGGCGCAGGCGATAGGCGATGTCGACGCGCACGTGCGACGGGCGCCCCGGCACCTCGTCGACCTCGACGCGGTCGAGCAGGGCGCGCGACTCCCAGCGCGCGATGGACGCGGCGACGAGCTCGCGGATCCGCCGGCGCGTGTCCGTGGTGTTCGGCTCGTGCAGGAAGCGGTCGAGCCCGGCGCCGAAATCGGGGCGCATGAGCTGCTCGCCCGGGCGCGTGCGGAGGATGACCTCGATCATCTCGCGCACGCTCTCCTCGAGCGTGGGGTAGCGCAGCCGCCCCTGCGCGTCGGGCAGCGGAAGCAACGGCCAGCCAATCGGCCGCGGAGCCGGGAGGGGTCTGGTCATGAGTCCTCACGCCTCGAGACAGTGGGGAGGGGGAAGCAGATCCGGATGAAGGGCAGCCACCAGAAGATGATGTTCAGGATGATGAGGAACATGAACATCACGATGAACGCGAGGACGAAGATGATGGATATGTTGAAGCTGCATATCCACTGAAGCCCGATGTCCAGCCCCTCTTTCCCTTTGCCTTCCATGAGGTCCTTGGGGCTGTTGCTGTTCAGGAAGTTGAACAGCCGCCGCGGCATCTTGAACGCGACGTTGGGGAGGAGCGATTTGACGCTCTCGCTCGAGACGTCCGGCAGCTCGATCTGGATCGGCGGGAGGGTGCCGTTCTCGTACCAGGGGACGATCTCGAAGGCCGCGCTGCTCGCGCTCCACACGAGGTCGGGCGGGCAGCCGTCGTCCCGCTTCACGCGCACGAACGCCCGCAGCTCGTAGCGCGCGGTCTTGTCGTCGAAGCGCGCGACGCCCGGCTGCAGCGCGCTCAGCCGGCCGGCGACGGTCGCCTTGACCTGCGCGTAGATCCTGTCGGCGAGGTCGGCGGCGACCGGCGGCCAGCGGTACGGGAACCGGAAGACGGTCGCGCCGCCGGGGATCGGGGCGATGAGCGCGGTGCACGCGTCGAGCAGCACCTGATCGGCGGGGCGCCCCGCCTTGTCCTTGTCCTCCTGCGCGCTCGCCGGCACCACGATCTCGGCGAGGAGCCTCCGCAAGGCCATCGAATCGGGCGAATTGCCCCACAGGTCCAGGCTGATGCGCAGGAAGCGGAGGAAATCGAGGAACTGGTCGAGGCGGGTCCGGTCGGCCTCCAGCGCGAGGGAGAACGGCGCGACGTCGGCGGACTGCAGCGAGGCCTGCGCCCGCTGGGCGTCGTCGAAATACCCGTATTGCGCCGCCGACCGGCCCGTGAAGAACCGCTCCGCGAGGCCGCCGAACGAGAGCCCCAGGCCGGCCTTGAGGTACCCCGGCAGCACGGCGTCCCGGAAGTCGTCCTTCGCCCCGCTGGGCACGTCGAACGCGTCCGCGGCGATCGGCGGCGCGGGGGCCTCGGACATCTCCGTGCTGACCGTCGGGATCAGGCCGTAGAGCAGCGTCTTCCCGGCCTTCTCGCAGACCGCGGGCGGCGCCACGAACAGCTCGGTCACCTGCTCGGCGCCCTCCTCGAGCCGCGCCCTCAGGAGGGCCTTGCGGCCGATCTCCGGCGCGCCGCCCGTGACCACCCGCCGCCGGTCCGGGTCGGGGTCGCGCTTCGGGTCGTCGAGCCTGGACCAGCCGCGCAGCTTCTTGCCGACGGACAGCCAGGCCTGCGGGAACCTGTCCGCGGAGAGGCCGTCCCTCGCGACGCGGCGGACCACGAGCCCGGCGCTGTCGATCTTCGCCGGATCCAGCCGGGGAACCCCGGGCCGATCGCACGCCGCCTCGAGCAGCGCGACGTGGAACGTGCGGTGCACCGGCTGGTAGAGGCGCATCGGGGCCTTGACCGCGCTGGCCCGGACGGCGGCGTAGGCGTCCTCGGTCTCGAGCGTCTCGAGCAGCACGCCGATCACGTTCTGATCGGTGAGCTGCAGGAGGAGCGGCGGGCCCTCCCTCGACGCCTCCCCGAGCCCGCGGAAGATGACGTCGTGCCCTACCATACGTTGCCCGCGCCCGGCGTGTAGACGCTCCCCACGACGGTCGTCGCCATGAGGGTCGTGCACTTCACGACGCCGGAGAAGTTGGTGAAGGCCGAGCTGACATCCACGTATCCCGCCTTCACGTCCACCTGGGACGCCTGGATCGTGACCTTCGCGCTCGACTGGATGGTGATCCCCGAGCTCTCGATCTTGACCGTCCCCATGCTGGTCTTGAGCTCGATCTTCCCGCCGCTGTCCGCGGTGATGACCGCCGAGTTCAGCTGGTTCGGCGTGGAGAGGTGGATCTGCTCCTGGCCTTGCGACGCCTCGACGATGGCCACCCGCGTGCCGTTCTTGCCGACGAAGCTCCAGCGATCGACCTCGTCGCCGCCGAGCGTCTCGGGCGCGGTCTGGTTGCCGTTCCACAGCCCGCCGATGACCAGCGGCTGGCGCGGGTCGCCGTTCACGAACTGCACGGCCACCTCGTCGCCCTTGTTCGGGATGAAGAAGGCGCCGCGGTTCGCCCCGGCGAAGGGGACGGCCACGCGGGCCCACAGGGGCGCGTCCTGCTCCCCGACCCCGTCGAAGCCGAGCAGCCGGATCTGGATGCGGCCGAGGTTGTCGGGGTCGCCGGTGACGGCGACGACCTCCGCCAGATAGACCCCGTACAGGACGCCGGGGCCTGGTGCGCCGGGCCGCGGTTCGCCCATCATGCTCGCACCTCGCTCATGGATTCCCCAGATAGGCGCTCTCGGCCTGGAAGTCGGTCTCGTATTGACCGGTCGTTTTCTGGAAGCGGTGACACGCGTGGACCACGTAATAGGTGTTGTTGAAGCGGCGGCTCATCCCCGTGAGCCGGACGAGCGTGCCGACGCGGATGAGCGGGTTGCCCTCGGCGGTCCCGCTCACGCGGACGAAGCGGCGCGCGCGCTGGTCGAACGCGGCGTCGGCGAGCGCGCGCGCCTCGAGGTCGGTGAGCACCGCCGGGCTGCTCACGTGCTCGCTGCGTGCCCCGAACACGTCGGACAGGATCTGCGAGCCCAGCCGCCCGCCGCCGGGCCCCAGGTTGGCGCCCTGCGAGGAGCCGGCGACGCGCAGGCCCTGCTTCGGGTCCCAGCCCGAGGTGGTGACCTCCGTGACCTGGTCGGCCAGGTCCGCGCAGAAGCGCGCGTGGAAGAGCTGGCTGTTCCACGCGAGCTCCACGGTGCCGCGCTGGACGTCCTTGCGGGGCGAGACGTGGAGCTCGCCGCCGACGACCTGCAGGTCTCCGTCGTACCGGGCGAGGAGCCGGCGCAGGAACGCGAGGTCGCTCTCGTTGAGCTGGACGTGGGTGCCGATGTCCTCCGTGAACCCGGTGACGCGGGGCGTGAGGGACATCCGCGAGGCGAGCTGGTTCGCGAGGTCGGAGAGCCGGAGGTGGTCGTGCACCTGGGTCCGCCGCGCGAGGCGCCCCTTCTGGAGCGGGTCCTCGGCCAGCACCAGGAGCTCGGGAGGGCCGTTCTGCGGGAACTCGGCCTCGATGCAGCTGATCAACCCCCGGAAGATCTCCCGCGGCCGGTTCTCGTCGCCGGAGTAGAGCTTGATCTTGGTCCCGAGCTTGATGTCGCGCTCGTCCTCGAGCGCCAGCTCCTCGTCGCCGCCCGCCTGGGGCGTCGCCTGGTTGACGAGGCGCAGCTCCATCGATGTCAGGCCTGCCTCCTGCTCGGTCACGCGGAATGCGTTGATGAGCGCGCTCACGCGAGCGTTGTCGCGGGCACTATCGTCCAGGCGAACCGTCGGGCGGGCTCGGTACTGCGACAGCGTGCTGAGCGGGGTCTCGGCCATGGGCGTCCTAATCGGCGATCAAACGGTCCTTGCGCCGCTTGAGGCGGTCCATCTGCTCGGCGAGGATCTCCGGGTCTGCGCCTGCCGGGGGCGCCGCGGCGTCGGCCGCGCCGTCCGCGCCAGCGGTCGTGTCCTCGGGGCTGCGCTGCACGACGCCCTCCACCTGGTCGAACACGATGGGCATCGGTCAATCCTCCTCGAACGTGATCTTGCTGCTGAAGCTCCCGCTCTGGCCGACCTCCGCGCGGTAGCTGGCCGAGCCTTCGCCGATCACCCGGCCTCCCACGGCGTACTGGGTTTGCCGGGTGATCGCGTAGGTCGTGCTCTCGGTCCGGACCAGGAGGCGGCTCGCATCGAGCGGCCTGCGCGGCGGCGGCGCGGGCGCGCGGAGGAGGGCGAACGCCCCCTGGCTCGCCGAGACGCCGGCGGACGCGAGGGAGCCGGCCATCGGGCCGCTGGAGAAGCTGCCCCCGGCGTCGGCGAAGGCGGCGCCGGCGGAGAAGCGTGCGCCTGCGCCGGCGGAGAAACCGGCGCCTGCGCCGGCGGAGAAGCCGGCGCCTGCGCCCGCGGAGAAGCCGGCGCCTGCACCGGCGGAGAAGCCGGCGCCTGCACCGGCAGAGAAGCCGGCGCCTGTGCCCGCGGAGAGGCCGGCGCCCGCACCGGCAGAGAAGCCCGCGCCTGCGCCGGCGCCCGCGGAGAAGCCGGCGCCCGCACCGGCAGAGAAGCCGGCGCCTGCGCCCGCAGAGAACCCCGCGCCCGCACCTGCCGAGAAGCCCGCTCCTGCGCCCGCGGAGAAGCCGGCGCCCGCACCCGCAGAGAAGCCGGCGCCCGCACCCGCAGAGAAGCCCGCACCCGCAGAGAAGCCCGCGCCCGCACCCGCAGAGAAGCCCGCACCCGCAGAGAAGCCCGCGCCCGCCGAGAATCCCGCGCCGACACCCGCCGAGAACCCCGCGCCGGCCGAGAACCCCGCGCCTACCCCGCCGCTCGCGAACGCGACCGCCTCGAGCAGCTCCGGCTCGCTCTCGGGCACGACCAGCGTGTCGGTCTCACCGGACGGGTTCCGCATGTCCTCGACGCCGTTCATCGCGGCGATGTCCCGCGCCCGGCTCGGGTCCCCCGCCTCCTGGGCCGTCCGCGACACCGGCCCGGAGCGCGCCGGCGTCTCCACCGCCGCGCCGAGCTGCGCCTGCCCGCTGAAGCCGGCCGCCCTCCCGCCCTGCGCGAAGTGGAACACGGCCGGCGGAACGCGGTTCTCCTCCGCCGGGCTGCTCATCGTCAGGCTGACCGTCGCCCGCAGCGGGATCCCGTCCTCGGAGAAGAAATCGATCGTCTCCCGGTACGAGTCGAAGAGGCCCCGGAACTTGAACGCCCCCCAGACCACATCCACCTTGGGCGGGACCTTCGTGCTCGGGTCCGGCTCCATGAGGACGGCGACCTCCTGGGTCTTGAGGCGCACGTCCTGACCTGTGTCCGTGGTGTCGAAGACCAGCTCGATGCTCAGCTTGGCGCTGCTCTCGTCCACCCGCTGCGTCCGCTGCGACCCGCTGCCGCGGGCGGCGGTGTTCGTGATCGTGTACTGGAGCTGCGTCGGGTTGTACTGCGCCGTCACCGTGGGGGTGCCCGGCGGATTGCCGTTCGCGTCGAGCCGATAGAGCTCGACCTTCTTGCTGGGCGGTGCGCCAGGAGAGCTCATGATCCCCCGACGATCTCCAGGCCCTCGTGGGCCAGGTGCAGCTCCTCGATCGCGACGTTCGTCGTCGAGGCGTTCAGATCCGGCGACTTGAACTTGATGGGCAGCGCCCGGTGCAGCTTGAGCGTGTAGAGCACCTGGTCCGCCTTCGGGTTGCGCACCGCGATGGACGCCGTGAGCCGCCGCGCGTAGCTGCCGCCGGCCACGAGCGCGAACCACGTGTACATGTCCCGCTGCGTGGTGAGGCCGCGCTTGAGCACCACGGTCCCGAAGGTCACGGGCCCGGCCCGCTGCACCGTGCCATAGTTCCTCCCCCCTTCCTTGATGACCTTCGGCTCCATCGTCGCCTCGAGCCCCGTCACCTCCGAGAAGGCCGCGGAGCAGAGCATCCGATCGCCGCCGGTCTCGCGCCCCTGCTGGAGGTCGAACTCCTTGAACGTCACCTCGAAGTTGAACAGCAGGAAGGGGTCGGGGGCGCTCATGCGGCCGTCACCTGCGCGGTCGTGACACCGGTGGACATCGCCAGGACGACGCGGATCCGCTCGATCACCGCCGTCGCCTGGAGCGTGATCTCCACGACGAGCCGGCCCTCGTCGACGTCGCGCTCGCTCATGGTGCTCCGGTCGCACCGGACCTGGAACGCCTTGGCCGGGGTCGCGCCGGCGAGCGCACCCTCCTGCCACAGCGCGAGCAGGAGCGACTCGATCGACGCGCGGATCGAGGCCCAGAGCCGGGGATCCTGCGCCTCGAAGAGCACGTCTTCGCCGAGCGCGCGGACGGCGCGCACGATGGCGGTCACGAGCCGGCTCACGTTCGCCTGACGGTAGGCCTCGTCGAGCGAGGTCGTCACGTCCGAGAGCACCTCGATCCCGCGCGGCGTCGGCCCGATCAGCGAGACCCGCTGCGCCAGCGCCGCGCCCACCTCCGGCAGCGCCAGGTCCTCGTTGCGCAGCCCGGGCTCGACGTCGAACACCTCGGCGGCGGGCAGCCGCGCGGCGCTGCGGTAGGCGCCCCGCGTGAGCGCGTTGCGCGACAGGACGCCGGTCAGCACGGCGTCGGGGCTCTCCAGCTCGGCCGGCAGGCCGCGCGAGCCGAGCGTCTTCACCCACGGCCACGCGAGCTGCACGAAGGCGCTCGAGAGCCCCTCGGGCGTGGCGCCCTCCTCGCCGTTGAGCTGCGCCCCCAGCCAGCCGCGCGACGCGAGGAAGCGGAGGAGGTCCGCCCGCGCCGCCGGCGCCGACGGGTGGGGCAGCGGGATCGAGGCCACGAGCTGGATCTCGCGGAGATCCCGCTGCAGCATCGTCCCGATCCGCCGGATCGCGCCGGCCCAGGCCGCATAACCCTCCTCGTCGGCGCGCGGCGGCGCGAACCCGCGGACGAACCGATCCGCCGGGATCGGGGGCCGCTCCGCGCAGGCGGTGAACACCTCCTCGCCCGGCGGGGCCGAGGGCGCCTCGGTCGGCCAGGGCCGCCCCGCCGCCACGGCGTCGGCGAGGTCGGGGAGGCAGACGAACGACACCTCCGGCAGGCCGTACAGGTGGCCAACCCCCTTCCACGTGGCCCGATCCCGCCGATCGGGCGGGAGCTTCACGCCGCCCGCGGCCGACAGCCCGAGGAGCTTGTCGAGCCCCGCGCGCCGCGCCGCGGGCTCGGCGTCGTAGCGCCATGGGTCGCCGACGCGGACGACGTAGCAGCGGCGCCCGCCCTGCGCGAAGAACGAGCGCACCGCCGCGCCCAGGTACGACGGGCCCACGAGCGGCTCGCCGCCCGAGACGGTGAACGGCCGCCTCTCCCAGGCGAACAGCCGCTCGAACGCCTCCCAGCTGTCGATCGGGACCGGGACGTCGAGGAGCAGGTCCAGGTCGGCGTCGGAGAGCGCCCAGGCAGGCGGCGGCGGCGGCGCGAGATCGGGCGAGGCGAGGCCGGCGGACGACGAGGCCCGGTCGTAGATGCGCTCGTTCGACCGGACCCATCCTTGCTCATGGAACCAGCGGTAAAGGGGGTAATCGGCGGCCTGGGCGCCGGCGGGAGGCACGATGGACGGCAGCGGGCCGGACGCGCCCGCCCGCCGTGCGACGAAGCCGACGAAGCACGCCACGTCCGCGCGGTTCGGCGCCGGCGGAGACAGCGGCGCTTGCAGCTCGATGACCAGTCCTCGCATCCCGGGCGCCCTCGGACGTCGCTACGCCGTTCCCGGCACGCCGTAGACGAGGCCCTCGCAGGAGAGGACCAGCTCCTCGGTGGCCACGTCGCCCCCGCCCTTGCCGGCCAGGGTCGGCCCGGTCCACTTGAGCGGGAGGACGCGCAGCAGGGTCCAGGTCTGCACGTCGTTCTTCCCGCTCTCGTCGCGCATCTTGATGGTGACCGTCCGCTTGGCGGCCGGGCCGTCGACGCGCGCCGACTCCATCCATTTCCAGATGCTCGCCGAGTCGATGAGCCCCCGCTTGAGCGTCACGTCGCCGACCTTGTGCACGCCCTGGATCTTGCGCACGTGGTTCTCGCGATCGTTGCCGTTGCGGTACTCGGCCACGGTCAGCTCCGTCATCAGCCCCGAGACGTCGGAGAACCCGCCGAACGGATCGTCCTCGAGCGCCGGGTCGAAGCTGACCGTGAAGTTGAAATTGGGATAGGGCACTTCACGCGGCATTGGGCGTCTCCTTGTGATTAGCTGCGGGCGTCCGCCGTCTTCTGGCCGATGCGGAAGACCACGAACTCCGCGGGCTTGACCACCGCCAGGCCGATGAGGCAAATCAGGCGGCCGTTATCCAGATCGTTCTGGTCCATGGTGCTGCGATCGCAGCGCACGAAGAAGGCCTCCCTGGGGCTCCCGCCGAGCAGCGCGCCCGAGCGCCACTCGTTCACGAGGAAGCTCGACACGGTCTCGCGGATGTTCGCCCACAGGCGCTCGCCGTTCGGCTCGAACACCGCCCACTGGGTCCCCACGTCGATCGAGCGCTCCACGTAGTTGAAGTAGCGGCGCACGTTGACGTACTTCCACTCGGGGTCCGAGCTCGCCGTCCGGGCGCCCCACACGCGGTTCCCCCGCCCGGGGAAGAAGCGCAGGCAGTTCACGCCCGCCGGGTTCAGGACCTCTTGCTGGGCGAAGTTCACGTCCACCTCGTAGCGGAGCGCCCCGCGCACGACCTCGTTGGCCGGCGCCTTGAACACGCCGCGGGTCACGTCCGTGCGCGCGTAGATGCCGCACACGAAGCCCGACGGCGGCAGGGCGATCTCCCGCGGAATGCTCTCGTCGCCCACGCGCGCGAGCGGGTTACTCACCACGACCCACGGGTAGTAGAGCGCGGCGTGGGTCGAGTCGATGCGCGCCTTCTCCGCCTGCGCGCCGCTGATCACGAGCCCCGGCGCGGTGTCGAGCACCGCGATCCGGTAGGCGCGCCGGCGCTCGCAATGGGTGATGAGCGCCCCCTGGATGCCCTGGTGATCGGGGTAGCGCGACTCGCCCGGGGCCGCGACGATCGATATCCCCTCCTCCACGGCGAGCTGGCGGAGCCCCGCCTCGTAGCTCACCTGGGCGGGCGGCGCGCCGTCGGTGCCCCCGTTCAGGACCACCGTGCGGACCGGGATCGCGCGCTGGCCGACGGGCGGCAGCCCGGCGTTGCTGAGGAGCGCCTGCCGGAGCTCGGCGACGGTGGCGCCCCCGTCGCGGAAGGCGAACACGTTCTCCAGCTGGTCGGCGCGCCGGGCGGGGTTCTGCGCCAGCACCTTGCCGATGTAGCGCGGGTGCTCGGGCGCGAGGCCGAGATCATCGTAGGTCTTCGAGATGCCGTCGGCGTCGGTGGCGACCACGCCGAGCGTGACGAACTCGGTCCCATCGACGCTCGGCGCGGCGTTGTCGTTGAGCCCGAGATCGAGCGGCGTGCCGGCGCCGGACTCGGGGATCCAGCCGGCGTCGTCCTTGTAATAGAACGTCACCGCGCCGCCGGCGGCGCCGGCGGCCGCGGCTTCGGCCGCGAAGCCGAGGAGCCCATTGACGAGGGGCGCGCCGCCGTCGGGCGACAGGAGCGAGAGGCCCGCGCCGGGGGTGGCCGCGGTGAGCACCAGATTGCCATTGGCGTCGGTGCTGGGCGTCACCTCGCCCCCCTGGAAGCCGGCCAGGCGGGCCTGCAGGTCCTGCACGGTCACGCGCCGGACGTTCGGCAGGTCGCCCGAGCCGGCCGCCTCCACCGCGGCGGTGAAGCCGAGGCCCGCGGCTGCGCCGGTGAACAGCACCGACGCCCGCGAGGCGGTCCCCTGGACGTCGCTGCCGATCACCAGCCGGTCGGCGTCGAGCCGGGCATACCCGCCGACGATCGATCCGTTGATGAGGGCGACCACCGCGTCGCGCGTCTGTCCGTCGGCGGCGGGCAGGACGAACGTCTGCTCCACGCCGTCGATCCGCACGGTGAGGGTGCGGCTCACCTCGGTCTCGGCGGACAGGTTGAGCGGCGCGGGCAGGGTGCCCTGCGCCTGCGCCTCGGCCGGGCTCCCGGCGAGCGCCAGCTCGACGCCGGCCTCCGGCGTGTTGTTGCTGCCAGCGCCGGTCAGGCGGAGCACGAGTCGGCCGTTGCGCGGGAGGGACCACGGGCCGACGCGGTTGCCGACCAGCTGCGCGCCCCGCGCCACGGCCGCGCCCTTCGCGCCGACGCGGACGACGGTGCCCTGCGGGGCCCGGTCCATGCTCCGCTTCGTCGCGTCGGTGAAATGCGGGATGATCGTGATCGTCCCGTTCCCCGCCTGCCCGGGCGAGCGCGCCGCGAACGAGATGCTCGCGGCCAGGTTCCCGGAGACCGCGGTGCCTGCCGTGGCGTCGATCACGCGCGCCACGTACAGGCGCGATCCGCCGTTGTCGAAGTAGGCGCGGACCGCGTGCGCGAGGTAGTTCGTGCCATACTGCAGATCGTCGAACCCGCCGTAGATCCGCTGGAAGTCCCCGAAGCTCGTGAGGAGCTCGGGGAGCTCGGGCATCGCGTCGGGATCGCTCGGAGCGACGGGCCCGCGTCGCGTCGGCCCGACGAAGCCCGTCGTGCTCGTGCTCACGCCTTCGAGCGACTTGGCCCGGAAGCTGGTTTCCTCGACGTATACGCCTGGTGCTAGATATTCGGGCACGAGCGAGCCTCCTTACCAGAGAGCCTGTGGGGCGGGGTTTCCACTCATCGGGTGATCACCACGGACACGGCGAGTTCCCTCCCCGAAGCCAACCGCACGTTCACACTTGTCTTGGACAGCGCATGGGGATCCGGCGGCTCGAGCAGCCGCCGTGAATCGATGAGATCGGGATCCGGCGGCGAGCCGGCGTTCGCGTCGTGGTAGACCTCGAGCACCGCCTCGATCTCGGTCGACAGCACCGGCAGCGTGTCGTCCGCCTCCCAGTTGGTGACGGGCACGCCGGCGACCGGGATCAGCGCCTCTCCCCGGTCGTCGGCCATGCCGCGGGCGAGCGGCGGCTCCGCGGAGGTCGGCTCCGAGGCCCGGCGCAGCCGCGCGTAGGCGCCGGGCAGGGCGGCGCCGCTCTGGTCCCGCACGCTCGCGCGGACGACGGCCCACCCCGGATCGATCGGCGCAATGGGAGACGGGTAGAGCGCGATCTCCATGGCCCGGAAGAGCGAGCCTCCGGCGGCGGCCCGCGCCGGGTCGGCGTCGCGCGGGAGCTGAAACGAGCTCGATCGGGCCAGGTACCGGCGGGCAGGATCGCTCACGGCGATGGACAGGGGGATGGAGTCGAGCGGCGGCGACGAGGGGGGCGCCTGAAACTGCGCGAGGTGCGCGTCGAGGCCGGCCGCCCAGGTGACCGCGTAGGCGCCCGTGCGATTGCGGATGAAGCGCGCGAGGGGCGCGGTGACGCGCATCGGCGCCCGGACGGCGACCCCGGTGGTCGCGTCGACGAACCGGAGGGCCCCGAGGACGCGGTCGTCGATCACGTCGAGCATGTCCGCCTCCCGGGCCGCCGTCCGCTCATCGATTCTGATCCTTCTCGGTCGCTCGGAGCCGGCGCGCCACCACGGCCGGGGACTCCGGCAGCACGTCCGGCTCGATCCGGACGACGCGGGCGATGTAGGAGATGCTCAGCCGGTACCCCGGATCCAGCGCGTCCCACAATCGCATGAGATCCTCGTTGGACAGCTCCGCCGGGATCAGCTGCACCAGATCGCCCCCCTCCCAGCCCCCCTCGGACGTGAGATCCGACTGGCTGAGGGTCTGGTGCATATAGAGCTCGCGCACGACCCACCCGAGGATGGTGTGCTCGACGAGGGCGCTGTCGGCCCAGATGGTGACGAGGTAATGGAGATCGACCGACAGCGGCAGCACCGTCTGATGAGCCGCGTTGACGTGATGCGAATTGCGCAGATACGGGTTCACCGTCACGCGATAGAGGTAGAGCGTGACCGCGGTCCCGAAGTCGACGTTCGTGGCGTTGAGCTCACCGGACGAGATGAGTCGAAAATCGCACGGGTGTTCTTGCCTGAGATCGGCGGGATAGGCGTTGCGCAGGTATTTCACCAGCGAAAAGCCCACCGAGTGAATCGCCCGTAGATTGGCCATGCCGTTCCGGGTTGCCGCTCCCGATGCAATGGGAGATCCCCGGCGCTTCCGGGACGGCTCCCCGAGGTTTCACATGCGCGGGCGCTGTTTCCGCGTGGCCTCGGTCACACTCGAGACCGTACAACCCCTGTGGCCGCTCCGGTGGCATGCGCCGCGCAGGCGCAATGCGCCGCTGTGCAGCAAATGCCGGCTGGTCGGCTCGCAGGATCGGAACAATCCGCCGTCGTGAGGGAAATCGCCTCCAGGCCCGAATGAACCCCCCTTCGTGGGACCCCCGCTCCGAAAGCCCCCGGCTCTGCCAGGAATGGTTCGTATTACGCCGAATTGGTTAGGTCAAGAAAAATCACTTCTGTAGGTGGTAAAGCGAACATGCAGCCGGGAATGCGGGAAGAGGCTCCTTTCGGCTGCCGAGAAAATTCGGACCTACCGGCAGCGGTCGACATGTCGCAAGCGGAGAGCACCCAGCAATCGCCTGCCGCTGCCTCGCTGGTTCCGGCGAAAAGGCGCGACGGCATTGGCCCGAGCCTCATGGGTCGCGGCCAGGTGATCACGAGATACCGGCATCGGGTCGATCCGATTTGTATTGCGCTCAGGTCCACCACCCCTGCGAGCCGCGATAGCGGCTTGCGCTCGGGGGCGTGTTCTGCGCGGACGCCTTCACGAGCAACGTCACATCGCGCTCGGCAAATACGGTCTCGCACGCGGGCTCGTCGGGGTGCTCCGCGAGATCGGCGACCGTGAACGCGATGGCCGCCAGCATCATGGCTTCGAGATCGCTGAGGTTTCGATCCGTGTCACCATCGGTGACCGCCGCCGACGGCGCCCAGGTCTGGTCGGTGAAGAGCTCCAGCGCGGTGCGCAGCGCGTGCGTGTAGGCCCGCGTCAGGTCCAAGGTGACGTAGCCTATCGGCGCCGGACGGCCGGGCGGGGTCGACACCGATTGCCAGTACGCGTCCGCGTCGGCGCGCGACGAGAACACGGTGACGTTGATCTTCTCCGGATCGGGGCTCGTGGACGCGATCACCGAGACCGTCGTCGAGATCTTGCCGGCCGAATCCGTGCCCTGCACCGCGGCCTCGATGCGCCAGAACCGGTCGCGGTCCTTGGCGACCGTGACCAGCCGCGCGGCGGCGCGAACGAGCCCGACGATCGAGGCGCGATCCGCGAGATCGACGTACGGCATGCCCGCGCTGAGGAGCAGGGCGAGCGCCGCACGCTCGGCGCGCGCGCCGAAGGTCCACGGCACGACCTCGTAGCCGAGCGGCTCGGCTGCTTCGGCGAGATCGGGGCTGCAACTCATGCGTGCGCTCGGCGCCGATTGGCGGAGCTGCGCGAGCGCCTCGCCGAGCTCGTCGGTGTCGATCAGGTCAGTGGATCCATCGGGCGGGAACACCGCGAGCGTGGCGGGCGGTGGCTCCGCGAGCGAGCGGACATTCCCGAGGTTCATGACGTAATGGTGAGTCATTCTGGGATACCATAGTGCTCTCGCAGGATCGCGGCGACCTGCTCGGGCGTGAGGTCGGGGTTGACCGTGCGGTAGAGATCGGTGAACCGCTGCAGCATCGCGTCCCCCGACTCCGCAGCGTAGCCGCCCTGCGGCAATTGCCGCGCGCCGGTCTCGCTCGCCGCGGCGTCGAGGATCCGGCGCGCCGAGGGCGACGCGCCGGGATTTCGGACGACGCGCTCCGTGCCCGCGCGCGCGCCCGACTGACGGGTCGCGGTCCCGCGCACGCGGCCCTGGAACGCCGCGGGGAGCTCGTTGACGAGCGGATCGAGCGACTTGGCCCGGACGGCGAGATCGGCGATGACTGCAGCGTCGTACAGCTGGGTGCCGACGCGGCCGGGCTCGATGCCCAGCTGCAAGCGGAACAGCCGGGCGAGCCGGAGCCCGTAGTCGGATGTCGGGCTGACCCCCGGCGGGAGCCGGCCGGTGCGCAGGACCTGGTCGACGTGGCGCGCGGCGGCTTCGGCCGATCCAGCCGAGCCCGACAGGCGGGCGACCAGGTCGCCGTACGCGTCTTCGGGGCGGACCACGACATTGGTGCCGCGCTGTTGCTGCTCGTGCACCGGGACGCCCTCGTGCAGCGACGTGACTTGGCGGACGAGACCAGGTTTGCCGCGCGCGGCTGTCCGTGCCGCCGGCTCTCCGGGCAGCGGCTCGCGCGAGGCGAACTCGGCGATCTGGTGGAGCGGGTCGGGGGCCTCGATCACGCGCTCCGGGTTCTTTTCACGTAGCCGGATGATGCGATCCGCCTCGGTGCTCACCCGATGGCTTTCGAGGACCTTGCGCTGCCCTTGCCGGATGACGTTCGCGGTCCGCAGCGTGTGCTGTCGAGCCGTGAGCTCGTCGTGCAGCGTGTTCAGCGCGGCGTCGCGCGCTTGGCCGGGCTGGCTGCCCTCGATCCCGGCGAGGCGCTGGCGCAGGCGAGGATCGCGCGCGAGCTCGGCCCCGAACCGATCCTGGATCGACGCCGGCGTGGCCTGCTCCCTGGGGGCGGCGGGCTCGGGCGCGCGCGCTCCCTCGGGCGGCGGCAGCTCGCGACCGAACCTGTCGTAGCACTTGATCGTCGAGAACCGACAGAACGAGCCCTCGGGGGTCTCGCCCCACCGGTGGCCGTTCGGGAGCTCGCCGACCTCGCTGAACGGCGGCTCTGCGCTCTGCCGGCGCGGTCCCTGCTCGGCGACCCGTCGCTCGACGCGCGCCTCGTCGGGCGTGAGGTGATCGCGATGCCGCGTCTGCTCGAGCGTCGTACGATCGTTGGCGGACGGCTCCCGCGGCGCCGTAGCGCCTTCGCGCGGCGCGGTCGCGGCCTCGCGCGGCGCGGTCGCGGTCTCGCGCGGCGCGGTCGCGGTCTCGTGCGGCGTCGGTGCCTCGTGGGCTCCTCCGCGAGCGATGCCGGGCGCCTGACCACCCTCGAAGCTCGCGTGATAGGCGGCCGTCACCTCGGGTGGGATGGGGCGGCCGGTGCGGCGGCTGACCGCGCGCCAGGTCTGGTACGAGCTGCGAGCGGCGTACCGTTCGGTCAGGTTGACGAAGCTCTCCTGTACGCGGCCGAGCGCCTGGGCGAGGCGCGTGCGACCCAGGCCGCGCAGCGCGGCGCTTCCGGTGCGACCGACGGCGCGGACCGCGGCCGCGGCGCGCGGCGCGCGGGCACCGGCCCGGCTTACGGCGCGACCGAGGCCGCGCTCGGCGGCGGCGATGCCGCTGCCGGCGGCGGCGGTCGCCCGGGTGAGGCCGCGCTCGGCAGCGGCGATCGCCCGCGTCACGCGACCCGCCTCGCGCGGCGCCGCGGGCCCGGTCTCGTGCGGCGCCGCCGGTGCTGCCTCGCGCGGCGCCGCGGGCCCGGTCTCGTGCGGCGCCGCCGGTGCTGCCTCGTGCGGCGCCGCGGGCCCGGTCTCGTGCGGCGCTGCGGGTCCAGTCTCGTGCGGCGCCGCCGGTGCTGCCTCGCGCGGCGCCGCGGGCCCGGCTTCGTGCGGCGCTGCGGGCCCGGTCTCGTGCGGCGCCGCGGGCCCGGCTTCGTGCGGCGCTCGCGCCGCGTCGGCGCCGCCACCGCGGCGGGCGCCCCGCGCGGCCTGCATGAACGACGCGCTGGAGATCGCGCCCGAGAGCAGGAAGCCCTGCAGATCGAGCTCGGTGAAGCTCGCGAGCCCCTTGCCGGCGGCGAGGCTCATCACCACCTGCGAGGCGTACTCGCTGACCATGTCGAACGCGAGGGTGATCGCGAAGCGCGAGAGCGCCGTCGCCCCGGCTTGCCCGGCGGCGTTCACGAGCGCACCACCGAAGGCGCCGATGCCGCCGCCGATCGCGCCCGTCAGCGCGCCGGTCCACGCCGCGTGCCACAGCCCGCGGCCGGTGATGCGGCGGCCGGCCAGCGCGTTGCCGACCAGGTAGCCGGCCATGCTCGACAGCGCGCCGGCGATCGCGCCCACGATGATCCCGGTGATCACCGTCGCGAGCAAGCCGGCGCCGATCAGCCCGCCCACCGCGGCGCCGATCACCGGACCGAGCAGCACGCTGACCACGATCGCGATCAGGATGACCAGCAGGATCGTGACGACCGTCTCCCACGCCGGGCGCTCGTTCTGCGCCGCGATGCAGGCGTACTTTTGAATGTCGAAGGCGAGGCCGGGCTTGCGCTCTCCTCCCTCGGGGTCGACCCCGCCCTGGATCTGCAGGTCGAAGCCGCGCTGCAGGCTCGTCTTCTGCTGGTCGATCCCCTCCCGGATCCCCTGGTTGAGGCGCAGATAGCCGGAGACGACCGTCAGCAGCGCGCACGCGAAGGTCCGCTGCACCGTCGTGGTGAGCCGCTCGAGGGCGGTCGAGTGCTCGGTCCGAGCCTGGGTGAAGCCCTCCACCGCGCTGCTCGACGCCTGGCCCATCGCCTCGGCGAAGGCCTGGGTGAGCTGGCCGGCGCCGTCGCGCGCCGTCTCCACCAGCCGGTCGAGCGCACCTTGCGCCGTCCCGCGGCTCGCCTCCACGGCGCTCACGGCCGTGTCGAGCCCGGAGCCCAGCCGCTCGCGAAGCTGGCCCAGAAGGAGCGTGACGCGGCCGTGGACCCCGCGCATCGCCGCGCGCGCCAGCTCCCGGCGAGGCGCTGTCGTGGCCTCGAGCACCGCGCGCAGCTGCGCCAGCGCGTCGGCGATCCCACGGCCGGCCTGCGCGGCCCCCCTCAGGAGCTCGCCGGCCACCCCGTGCGCCGCCGACTCCACCATCAACCGCTGCAGATAGGCCGTATCGCGCGCCGTCTGCCGCTGCGCGTGGCGCTGGCGCGCGAGCTGGCGGAGCTGGTTCGCCAGCTGCGCGTCGACCGACGCGGCGCGCGCTTGCCGCTGCGCCGCCGCCGCGGCGAGCGCGCCCGTCATCATCTGGCCGAGCGTCTCCACGGCCTGCGCCGCGCCCTGCTGCACGCCGTCCTGCGCGCCGAGCGACGCGCTGATGACCGTGGCGCAGTGGCCCGCGCGCGCGCGCGCCAGCTGGCGCGCCTGAGCGGCAGCCTCGTTCACGAACCCGTCGCGGTAGCCCTTGGCCGTCTCCATCGCCGCGTTGGCGCGCGCGTCCGCGCGCCGATCCGTGAGATAGCCGTCCAGGACGCTGTCCATCCGGTTGATGCGCTCGCCGTGATACATGCGCCAGTACGAGCGACCGAGGTTCATCGCCTCGCCGCCCTTGCTCGTCCCGACGCCGTTGAGCTCCTGTTGACCTCGCGCGATCAGAGCGCGCACCACGCCGAGCTCGGCGGTCTCGGCCGAGCCGATCGCTCGCGTCGTGCGCGCTGCCCCGCTCTGCACCCGCCCCATGGCGGCCACGGTGGTGGTGACGGCGTGCACGACGCTCGCCACGTACTGCGCGTTGATGACCCCCTTCGCCGCGCGCGCGTCCCGGTGGGCCGCCATCGTCGCGGCAGCGTAGGCCGCGTCGATGGCGTCGAGCGCGCGATCGCGCGCTGACTCGATGTCCGTTTTGACGCCGATGAGCGATGTCCCGAGCCTGCGGGGCACTTGCTCGTCCAGCTCGAACAGCACCTGGCGCGCCTCGGCGCTCATCTCGCGCAGCGAGCTCGATGCCACCTGCGCGGCTGCCTCGCGCGTCTCGCGGTCGCCTTCGGGGCCGAATCGGGCGTTCTCGGCGGTGGCGGCGACCACCTCGCCGCGGCTCGCCTCCATCGCGCCGCGCCCGGCGTGGAACGCGTCGATCGCTTCCGCGCGGCGAGCCGCCGCGTCGCCGAGCGCAGCGCCCATCGCGTCGTCCTGAGCGGCAGCGCCACCCTCGCCGTCAGCGCCCGGACCTTGACCGCCGGCACCGCCGCCGCCTTCGGCGGGCTGAGGTCCCCCGCCGCCGCCGCCTTCGGCCGCTTGCGGGCCGCCGCCACCCCCCTCCGCCGCTTGCGGGCCGCCGCCGCCACCCCCCTCGGCCGCTTGCGGTCCACCACCGCCGCCTGCCGCGGCCTGCGGCCCGCCGCCGCCCGCGCCACCGCCGCCCTGCGATTCGCAGCCCGGAGGTGCAGGCGGGGGTGGCGGTGCTTCGGCCTGCTGGCTCTGCTGCGCCTCCTCGGTGCTCGTGCTGCTGCTCTGCGTGTCGCCGTGGATCTCCGTGTTCGGCGGCTCGCGCGGTCGATCCTGGGTGGACGCGCCGGCGCCACCGGCCCCGGTCGGCGCGCGCTGCGGCGAGAGCTCGCGGGTGTCACGGCAGGACTCTTCCTCGCCGCTCGACTGTTCTGGCGTGTGCCTGGGGGGCTCGGCGGGCGCCGGGCACGCCGCTCCCGCCCGCCGCGCCACCGCAGGATTGGGAGCGGGCGCCGCTCCCGCCGCGACCGCGCCTGCATCGGCTGTATCGGCGGCGCCGCCGCCGCCGCGGCCCTCTGCTGCTGGCTCACCGCCGCCACCACCCCCGCCGCCGCCGCCCGCATCGGCCCCCGGTCCGCCGCCGCCTCCTGGACCGCCCCCTCCCCGTTCTCGCCCAGCTCCTCCACCCCCACCGACGTCCAGCATCGCGGGCTCGAAGTCGCGCTCGGCGAGGACATCGAGCTGCATCTGGACGGGCGCGCTCGTGAGATCCGTCGCGCCGCTGCAGCTCGAGCACGTGCCGCCGCAGCTGCACGCCATCTGCACGCCGGCCTCGTCGCCGCCTCGCTCTTGATCCAGCAGGGCCTCGGCCGATTGCCCGCGGACGACCGCATCGGCTACCTCGTCGGCCTGCCGCTCGTAGCGATCGCCGGCCTTGCCGACGCCGCCGTCGAGCTGGACCCCCGCCTTCTGCTGCACCACATGCGCGGCCTCGTGCGCCGCGAGGCGCAGGTCGGGCGGCGCACGGAACGCGATGCGATCGCCGACGGTGTACGCCCGCGCTCCGAGCCGCGAGGCCGCCGCGCTCGCGGGGCCGTCGCTCCCGGTCCGCACGCCGCTGACATCGTGGCGCCCGAACGCGCGCTGGATCGTCGCGGCGAAGGGCAACGGCGCTGCCACCGACGCGACCCCTTGCCGCGCGACGCCATGGATCGTGGCCGCGCGCCCTCGCGCGCCCCCGCCGCCCGCAGCCCCGCCGCCGTGGCCGCCGCCGCCGGCCCTGATGCCGCCAGGACCCGCCGCGGCTTGCACGTACGCCGGCGCGCCGAGCGCGGGCGTCTCGCGCTCTTCGCTCACCTCGGGCTCCGCCCGTTCCGCCGAAGCGGCGGGCGACGGGCGCTTCTCGACGGCCGGCGCGACGCTCATCTCACGCGGGGGCCTTCGTCGAGATCGTCGTCGGCGCCGTCCTCGACCATGTCGGCGGCCGGCGTCAACCCGTGCGCGCGCACGGTGGCCGCGATCGACGCGGAGACCTCGCGGCGGATCTGCTCGCGCAGCGCCTGCGCGCGCGCCTCGGTGACGGTGGGCCCGCCGTACGCCGCGGCGGCCGCGCGCTCCAGCCGCGCCGCGATCGACTCCAGATCGGGCGGCGCGTCGCCTGCCGACGCGCCGTCCAATGCGTCGTCGACCGCTTCGAAGTAGGCCGCGACCGACGGCGGGAGGCGGTCGAGCGAGGGCATCGATACGCCGCGCGCGCGCAGCGCCGGCCCCAGCGCTTCGAGGAGCTCTCGCGGGCCGTTGCCGCCGGCCGCGGTGCCGAACTCGGCGACGAGGCGCCGGAGCGAGTCGGCATGGACGCCGATCGATCCGCCGGCCTTCAGGTCTGCGGCAGCGGCGGCGATCGCCTCGGCCAGCCGGCGCGCGGGTGTGGATGGCTCAGCGGGCATTCAGGCTCCTTCTCCCGGAGCGACGGGCGTCGCGGCCCCGAGCTCGGGTGGAACGGCGCGACCGAGCTTGCGCCGTGGCTCCTGGTGGCGCCGCGTGGACCGGCGCAGGCAGCGCCAGCCGGCGCTCGGCTGCGAGATCGACGCGCGCGGTGCTCGAGGTGAAAGAACTTTCCCCATCAGCCCACCCCCTGGCGCTCGACCGTCGGCGCTCCTTCTCGGGTGTCGCCGATCGTGCGGCCCACGCGCACGAAGAGCGACCCCGACAGAGGAAGAGCATCCGAAGACGTCAGAGACGTCAAGCCCCAGCTGCGCGGCCTGCACCGGATGGGCGAGGCATTCTTCGCCGCGATTCGACGTCCCCTGGAAAAGTCCTCGTCGATTGACGCCGCCTGCCGCTGCTCGCCGCGCACATCACATCTCCTCGAGCTCCTTGCCCTTCGTCTCGGGGATGAACGCGACGACGAACACCAGAGATGCCGCCGCGGCGGCGGTGTAGAGCCCATAGGCGATGCCCAGCCCGGCCACCTTGAGCGCGGGGAACGTGGCGGTCACGAGGAAGTTCGCCAGCCATTGCGCGCCCGCCGCGATCGAGAGGGCGAGAGCGCGAATGCGGTTCTCGAACATCTCCCCGAGCAGCACCCACGTCACCGGACCCCAGGACGCCCCGAAGCAGAAGACATAGAGGTTGGCCGAGAGCAGCGCGACGGGGCCGGCGGCGCCCGTCAGCACCGGGTTGCCCGCGGCGTCCTCGCCCGCGGCGCCGAACACGGCCGCCATGGCGCCGAGCGTCAGCGCCATGCCGATGGAGCCCGCGATGAGCAGCGGCCTGCGCCCGACGCGGTCGACCGTCGCGATGGCGACGAAGGTCGTCACGATGTTGGTGATGCCGGTGATGACCGTGATGGCGAGGGAGCTCCGCTCGGAGAACCCGACCGTCTGCCAGAGGACGCTCGAGTAATAGAAGATGACGTTGATCCCCACGAGCTGCTGGAACGCCGAGAGACCGATGCCGATCCAGACGATGCGGAGCAGCCCGGAGCGCCCCCGGAGGTCGGCGAGCCTCGGCCGGCGCTCGGACGAGAGCGTCTTCTGGATGTCGAGGAGCTTTTCGCTCGCGGCTCGGCCGAGGAGGCCTTGAAGCACGGCGAGCGCCTCGGTCGCGCGCCCGCGCGCCGCGAGGTAGCGCGGGGACTCGGGGATCAGCAGCGCGCCGAGCCCGTAAAGGAGCGCCGGTGGGATGGCGCTCCAGAACATCCATCGCCAGGCGCTGACGCCGAGCCAGAACGGGCTCGACGCCGAGCCGGCGGACGCCGCGATGGCGTAATCGCCGAGCAGGGCGACGAAGATGCCGAGCACGATCGCGAGCTGCTGGAGCGATCCGAGGCGGCCGCGCAGGTGCGCCGGCGCGACCTCGGCGATGTACGCCGGGGCGACGACGCTGGCCGCGCCGATGGCCGCGCCGCCGAGCGCCCGCCACGCGCTGAAATCCCAGGGCGAGACCGCCGCCCCCGAGCCCGCCGCGCTGGCGACGAAGGCCAGGGAGGTGACCAGCATGGTCCGCGTGCGGCCGTAGCGGTCGGCCAGCCTGCCCGCGAGCACCGCGCCGGCGGCCGCGCCGAGCAGCGCCGAGGACACGGACAGGCCGACCGCGACCGTGTGCGCCGTGAACACCCTCTCCAGCGCGCCGACGGCGCCGTTGATCACGGCGGTGTCGAACCCGAACAGGAAGCCGCCCAGCGCCGCGACGGACGCGATAAGGGTGACCCGTACCGTGGACGGCTGCTCCTCACCGCGTCCATCCCCCTGCTGCGCTGCGGGCGCGCCCATGCTCGCGGTGAACCACGAAGCGTGCCACCGGCGCCTCGACCGTTCAGAAGCACCGCAGCGGCGGACTGGCACCGTCCGCGCGCCCGGCGCGCTCGCTGAAAGCGCGCCCGGCGCGCTCGCTGAAAGCGCGCTGGACGTGGCGCGCCCGCGCGTGCGCCTGGCCGGCGGAGCGTTCCGCGGGTACACAAGCTCTTCATGAGCTCGACGCTCCTTGCCTTCTGCGGCGCCGCGCTGGTGCTCGCCGTGATCCCGGGGCCGAGCACCGCCGTCATCGTGCGGCAGGCGCTGCGCGGCGGCCGCCGCGCCGCCCTCGCCACCATCGCCGCGAACGAGGTAGGCCTCCTCTTCTGGGCCCTCGTCGCGGCGCTCGGGGCCTCTGCGCTGGTCGAGGCCTCCGCGGTCGCCTACGACGTGCTCCGCATCGCCGGCGCGGTCGTCCTCGTCGTGCTCGGCGCTCAGTCCCTCCTGGGTCGGCGCCGTGCCGGCGACGGCGACGCGGGGTCGGCCGCCCGCGAGCCCGCTGCCGGCGGGTGGAGCGCCTTCCGCGTCGGCCTCCTCACCATCCTGGCGAACCCCAAGGCGGCCGTGTTCGCCGCCTCCTTCCTGCCGCAGTTCGTGCCGGCCGGCGCGCCGACGCTGCCGGCGCTGCTCCTCCTCTCGCTGGTGTGGGTCGCCGTGGACACGGCCTGGTACCTGGCGCTCATCCTGCTCCTCGGTCGGCTCCAGGCGGCCATGTCCGGCGGTCGCGTGCGCCGGACGCTCGAGGCGGTCTCCGGCGTGGTCCTCGTGGCGCTCGGCGTGCGGATGGTCCTGGAGCGCCCCTGAGGGGAGCGCTGCCGCTCCGTCGGCGCGCCGCGCGCGCAGGGGCTGCGGTCGCACCTGCGCTCGCGAGAGGTCACAGGAGGGCGGAAGGCCGGACGGGGAAGGCGGCGCGCGCTCGATGCGTAGCAAGGCTCATTCAGGAGAGCGCACCCGTGTCGAACGCGTCCTCGGTCGGCAAGCAGCGGGCGGCGAGCGCCGCTGGTCCTGCGTGGAGGTCTCGCCCCTCGACCGCGATCTTCGCCGCGGCGCTGCTCGCCGTCGGGTTGGCCGCGCGACCGAGCGCCGCGACCCCTCCCTGCAAAACTTACCCAATCGCGAAGTACAGCAGGCAGTCAGCGGTCGCCGACGTTCTGCAGGTGACGCCCTCGTCGGCCTGGCTCTGCGACGTCGAGCCGAAGCTCCACGCGACGCGCGTCGCCGAGCAGCACACCTTCGCGGTCCACTGCGAGAGCGCGCGCTGCAAGCTCGATGACCCTGCCGCGCTCGACGCCTCGGCGGCGTATCTGCTTCGCGACGAGGCCGGGCAGGTGCTGTTCGCCAGGTGGGGCGAGGAGCTGACGTGGGGCGTATCGCTGCCGCCGGCGCCGGAGCCACGGTACGTCACCGCGCAGCGGCTGCGCCTGGGGCCGTCGACGCCTCTCGTCGGGCGCCCCGAGCTGTTCCTTCCTGGTCGCAGCTGCTTTTCGCTCCCGCCCGACCAGCGCCTGGAGCCCGGTGGCGTCTACCTGGTGACGCAGACGTCCGGGCGGCCCGCCGTGGTCCTCGCCTCGCTCCCCGAGGCGGAGCGCAAGCCCGTCGCGCCGGCCTTCACGATCGAGCGCGACGAGATCGCCGATGCTTGCCACGATCACGGGGTGCTCTGGTTCGTCCCGAAAGAGCCCGAGCCGAACGCGTGGTTCGTCTGGGATATCTACGCGCGGGACGGCGAGACGCGCATCGTCGGTCCGGTCCTCGGGCCCGTGCCCTGGGTGGTTGGAAGCGAGCGCCCGCCCGCGCGGCCCGCCTGGGCGCTCGAGCTCGAGCGTGACTACGTCCTTTCGGTGCGAGCGCTCGATCCGTCAGGGAACCTCTCGGACGAGCAGCGGCTCTCGTTCACCATGGAACGAACCGGTCGGAGCAGGCACACCGCCGGGCTCCGCGACGTGACCGTCGGGGCAGACATGCTCGCCGCGGTGGTCTTCACCTTCGCGGTCCTGGCCGCGATCTGGTTTGTCGTGAAGGCGGCGCGCCCGGTGCGCGATCCGACCCGGGCCGACCCGTCGCGAGCCGGCCCGGCGCACGACCCGAGCCCCCGACCCGGGCCCCCCGACCCGGGCTGAGCCGTCACGATCGCGACGTCACGGCTTGGTCACCTCGAAGGACGCGACGTTCACCGAGCCGCCGAGCGACTGCGTGGCGTAGTTGAAGATGCCGAAGCGGTAACCGAGGAAGAACTGCCAGTTCTTGTTCATGTTGAGCGTGTTGCCCAGGCTGGTGAACCGCGCGCCGTCCGTGCTGTAGGAGAAGCGCGCTTGCCCGCCCCCGCCATCCGAGCGGACGTTGGCCTCCACGCGCAGCCAGATCTTGCCGCCGGACACGTCGGCGCCGGCGACCTCGGTCCCCTTGCCCGTCGTGGTCCAGGAGGTGTTCATGTTGACCCCGCTGGTCATCACGACGCGCGTTGCCCCGTTTGCCTTCTTGACCCCGATCCACGCCGACACGTCGCGCAGGGCGGCGAGGCCGGCGACGTCGCCGTTCTGCATCTTGCTGTAGTCGAGCTCGATCGTCGCGATCGACACCGGCCCTTCGACGCGGCGCGTCAGCGTGTTTCGAGCGGCATAGAGGTCGTCGGTCACCGTCGCGGTCTGCAGGGTCAGCCCAGCCCCGGAGGCCCACTTGGTGTTGTCGGGGTTGTGGTTCCACTCCCACTCGGGCCTCAGGGTCTCTTTCGCGAAGGTGTCCTTGCTCGGCGGCGGCTTCACGCGATTCGATCCGCAAGGCAGGTCCGGGAAGGGGTACGTACCGCCCCATTTGCCGTCCACCAGGGTGACCGAGGGCCAGCCGTCGGTCCAGGTCATCGGGGCCATGACCGGGATGCGGCCCGCGGGGTACGAGTCGTTGAATCCCATGTAGTACCAATCCCCGTTTTGCGTCTCGACGACGCCGCCTTGATGCGGGGATCCGCCGGAGCCCGGAGCGCCAGCGTAGGGCAGCTTGACCGCGAAGGGCCGCAGCTCGTAGGGACCGAACGGCCCGTTCGTCGAGCGCAGCACATACTCGCCATTCGCATACTGCGTGACGAAAATGTAGTAGACTCCATCCTTCTTGATGAAGCGGGATCCCTCCAGCGGCCCCGAGATGTTCCCCGGCGTCTGGAACACGTTCTGGCTCTTGACCTGGCTGAAGCCGTCCGCGCTCAGCTGGGCCACGCTGATCGTGTTGTTGCCGTACGCCACGTACATGGTGTCGTCGTCGTCGATCAACAGCCCCATGTCGTAGTAACAACCCCCCTTGTGCTTCTCCCACGGGCCCTCGGGGGACTTGGCGGTGAAGACCCAGCCGCCGCCCGCGTTGTGCATGCAGCCCATCCAGTAGAAGGTCTCGTTGCTCTTCCGGTACTGGAGCGTGGACGCCCAGATGCCGTTCACATAGGATCGACTCCTGGTCAGGTCGTACGACGGGTCGAAGTCGAGCACGGGAACGGAGTGTGAGACGTATTCCCAGTGGACGAGGTCGTAGGAGCGGAGCAGGGGCGCCCCCGGCGAATAGTGGAACGTGGACGCCGTATAGTAGTAGGTGTCGTCGACGCGAATGACCTCCACGTCGGGGAGGTCTTCCCAGATGATAGGGTTGGAGTAGGTGTCCGGGCAGACGGCAGGGGCGACACCGCCGCCGCTGCCCCCGTCGCCCCCGTCGCCGCCGGCGCCCTCACCGCCGCTGCCGCCGCCGCCGGTGCTGGCCGAGCTGCTGCTGCTCGTCGTCGCGCCGGTGCTGGCCGAGCTGCTGCTGGACGTCGACGACGAAGCTCCCGTACCCGAAGAGGTCGCCAGCTGCGGCTCCGGGTCGTCCTCACCGCCGCAAGCCCCGAGCAATGCCGAAACTACAAGCCCAGTCACCAGGCTCGAACGAGCGTGATCCATGTTGAGCACCTACTTCATAAGTTGTTTCGACACGCATGCATAGCGACGGCGATCGCCATGATGCCAAGCGGTACGGCCTGGTCGCGTGGTCGCCGTAGGTCATTCGGTGGAAGGGCCCGAGGTGCCTGCTCCACCTCCTCCTCCGTCGCCCGGCTTCGTCGAGATCCAGGGTTCCGGCGTCTATTGTTAACGTTAACACGGTGATGTCAACAAGAATTCGCCCGCGGCCGAGCCGAACTGTTAACGCTCACACGAGACCGCGTCGCACAAGGATGAATTTGCGAAGCATAGGCGGAACGGTCGGAGGCGGGACGAGCGGCCGGCGAGGCGAGGTAGTGGCGCCCTCGTTGAGCGCCTGACGGACCATCGGGTCACTCGAGGAGGAGGGACTCCACCGACGTGGTGCCCTCGACCGCCTCGCCGACGCCGCCGCCGAGCGCGATGAGCTCGTTTGCGCTCCGGTCGACGGGGAGCCGTGTGTCGTCGGAGGGCTCGCCGTGCGCGCGGTCGTCACCGACGCGCACGCTCTAGGGTGCCGGCGTCAGCCCGGCCAGGCTCGCGTCGAGGCGCCGGAGCACCACCTCGAGCCGCTCGATCGCCGCCTTCAGGTCCGCCCGGTATTCTCGATTGTCGGTATGGACCAGCTCCTCTCGCATCCCCACGAGCCGGATCGACAGGGCTGTCCTCACGTCTGTCGCTTCGCGCTCCTCGAGCTCGAGCTGATGCTTGGCCATATCTCTCTCCCTGGCGAGCGGCATGTCCTCAGGATCGGCGGGTGCACGGGGTACCTGGTGACGCGACGCCTCGCCGTCACGGCCGGCACGGTCGATCCTCGAAGGGCCTCGCCCGCGGGAGAGATCCCCGAGCGGGCCATGGTCCTCGCACCAAGCGCGATCTCGGCTCACGTGAGGTCGCCTGACGGGCTTCGCCCCACGCGAGCAGAGCGCCCCGGCGGCGTGAGGCGACGCGCCTGGCGAGACAATTGCACGCTACGCCGAGCGCCGCCGGCGATCCCGGCGACGCCGGATGGGAGGGGGAGACATGCCGTTTCGAGATCGGGCCGACGCCGGCCGCCAGCTCGCGCCGCGGCTGGCCGCCTACGCGGGGCGAGAAGACGTCACCCTCCTGTCGCTGCCGCGAGGCGGGGTGCTGGTGGGCTTCGAGATAGCGAAGCTCCTCCGGGTGCCGCTCGACGTGCTGATCGCGCGCCGGATCGTGGCGCCGGTCAACCACCGCATGACGATCGGCGCCGTCGCGAGCGGCGGCGTCCGGGTCGTGGACGAAGAGCTCTGCCGAGCGCTGGGCGTCTCGGACAAGACGGTCCAGTGGCTCGCCGATGCGGAGGCGCGGGAGGTGGATCGCCTGGAGCGCGTCTACTACGGCTGCCACAGGGCGCCTGGCATCCGGGATCGAACGCTCCTCCTCGTCGACGACGGCGTGGCGACCGGAGCCAGCATGCGCGCCGCAGTGACGGCCGTCGAGCAAGGGCGCCCGGCGGGCATCGTCATCGCGGTCCCCGTCGCGTCGTACGCCGCGTACGCGGAGCTCTCCCGGCGCGCGCGCGAGTTCGTTTACTGCTACATCCGGGATCCCGTCTATTCGGTCGGGCTCTGGTACGAGGACTACGCGCCGGTGTCCGAGCAGGAGGTCTGCCGGTTGCTCGGAGAGGCGCTCGACCGGAGCTCGCCGCGCGCGCCGCAGGCGCCCTGAGGGGCCCCAGCGCCGGCGCGCCGGGGGCCTCCGCGCGGCGGCGCTCGCCCAGGCGAGCGAGAAAAAGTGGCTTTACAGAGCGCGCAAATGGTGGATCATGCGGTCGCCACGACGCGACTGTGGGATGGATGGCCTTCAACACTGCGCCGCGCGCGCTCGCGCACGTCGATTGGGCGCGGTCCGAGGGGGCCTGTAGGGAGGCGCCGACATGAAGCTGTTTCGGTTTGCGGGCGATGGAGGGCCGCGGCTCGGACTCGAGGACGAGCGGGGAGCGCGCCACGACCTCACGGCGGCGTCCCCGGAGGCGTTCGCGTCCGTCGCCTCGTGGCTCGCGTTGCCCGATCCCCTCGGCGCGGTGCGCGACGCGCGCGCGCGCGCCGCAGCCCACCCCCTCCCGCCCGACGTCCCGCTGCTCGCCCCGCTCGATGTGCAGGAGGTCTGGGCGGCGGGCGTGACCTACGAGCGCTCGCGCAACGCGCGCAAGGAAGAGAGCGCGGGCGGCGGCGACTTCTACGACCGCGTATACGACGCCGAGCGCCCGGAGCTGTTCTTCAAGGCGACGCCCCGCCTGGTCGCCGGCCCGGGCGCGCCGGTGCGCATCCGGCGCGACTCGAGCTGGAACGTGCCCGAGCCGGAGCTCGCGCTCGTCGTGTCCGCGGCGGGCCGCATCGTCGGCTACACGGCCGGCAACGACGTCTCGTCGCGGTCCATCGAGGGCGACAACCCCCTCTACCTGCCGCAGGCGAAGATCTACGACGGCTGCTGCGCGCTCGGCCCCGCCATCGCGCTCGCGGACGAGCCCGGGCTGGACCTGCGCGCGCTCTCCATCCAGCTCGCGATCCGGCGCCGGGGCGAGGCGGTGTTCGCGGGGGAGACCTCGACCGCGAGGATGCGGCGCGCGCCCGACGAGCTCGTCGCCTACCTCACGCGCGAGCTGAGCTTCCCCGCGGGGGTCGTCCTCATGACCGGGACCGGCATCGTGCCGCCGGACTCGTTCACCCTGGAGCCTGGCGACCTCGTGGAGATCACGATTCACGGCGCCGGCACGCTGGCAAACCCGGTATCCCAAGGTTGACGAGGCGCATCGTATGAAGACCACGACATCGAGACGTTCATCTCCGATTCCGCGCTGAAACCATGGAATTCTTCGCCCACAACGCCGCCACCGGGGAAAAGCTCGGCGCCTACCGCGACGCCACCGCCGACGAGATCGACGCCGCCGCGCGCGCCGCCGTCGCGGCGGCGCAGGCCTTCGCCGACCTCGCGCCGGAGCAGCGCGCCCGATTCCTGGAGACCGCCGCCGACGAGATCATGGCGCTCGGCGATGCCCTGATCCAGACCGCACACCGGGAGACCGGGCTGCCCGTCGCCCGCCTCGAAGGCGAACGCGGCCGCACCACCGGCCAACTGCGCCTCTTCGCCGCGGTCGTGCGCGAGGGCTCCTGGGTCGACGCGCGGATCGATCCCGCGCTGCCGGACCGCAAGCCGCTCCCGCGCCCCGACCTGCGCCGCATGCTGCGGCCGATCGGCCCGGTCGCCGTCTTCGGCGCGAGCAATTTCCCCCTCGCGTTCTCCGTGGCCGGCGGCGACACCGCCTCCGCCCTCGCCGCAGGCAACCCGGTCGTGGTCAAGGCCCACCCGGCGCATCCCGGCACCTCCGACCTCGTGGCCTCGGCCCTGCGCTCCGCCGTCCAGAAGGCGGGCCTGCCCGCGGGCGTGTTCGGCATGGTGCACGGCGCCTCGCCCGAGGTCTCGCTCCTGCTGGTGCGCCATGAGGCCATCCAGGCGGTGGGCTTCACGGGGTCCACCCGCGCCGGCCGCGCCCTCTTCGACGCCGCGGCCGCCCGCCCGCGGCCGATCCCCGTCTTTGCCGAGATGAGCAGCATCAACCCGCTGGTCGTGCTGCCCGGCGCGCTGCGCGAGCGCCGCGACGCGATCGCCGAAGGGCTGGCCAACTCGTGCACGCTCGGCGTCGGCCAGTTCTGCACCAAGCCGGGCCTGGTCCTCGGGTTGGCCTCCCCGGAATGGGATGCGTTTGCGCAGTCGGTCGCCGACCGAGGCCGCGCCATCGCTCCCGGTGTGATGCTGCACGCCGGTATCCAGGCGTCGTTCGACCGCTCCGTGCGGGAGCTGGGAGGCGTGGAGTGGCTGACCGACGCCGGCGCGCGCGTCGCGCGCGTCTCCGCCGCCGATTTCGCGCGACAGCCGCACCTCGCGCACGAGATCTTCGGACCGTACGCGCTGCTCGTCACCGCATCGAGCCGCGGAGAGTTGCTTGAGCTCCTCGGCGCGCTCGAAGGCCAGCTGACCGCCACGCTCCACGGGACCGCCGAGGATCTCGCCGCCGCCCAGGACCTCGTCGATGTCCTCAGCCGGGTCGCGGGCCGCCTCGTCTTCAACGGCTACCCGACGGGCGTGGAGGTGTCGCACGCCATGCACCACGGCGGGCCGTATCCGGCGAGCAGCGACGTGCGCTTCACCTCGGTTGGGACCGCGGCCATCTTCCGCTTCGCGCGTCCCGTTTGCTACCAGTCGTGTCCGCCCGCGCTGCTCCCGCCGGCGCTGCGCGACGAGAACCCGCTCGGGATATCGCGTCTCGTCGACGGCCAGGCCACCCGCGATCCCATCGCTCCCCGCGCATGAGCCGCGACCCGGTGCTCGAGTCCGGCAGCGAGGCGATCTACGCCCTGCGCACCACCGCGCCCGGACCGTCGGGGCGCCTCCCGCTCGGCGCCGAGCAGCTGCGCGCCATGTCCAGCGGCGAGCTGTTCGGCTTGACTCAGAATGCCGGGATGGGGTGGGATCCTGCGCGCCTGCGCGGGAAGCAGTTCCTCGTGCTCAGCACGCAGGGGGGGATCCGCGCGCCCGACGGCGCGCCGATCGCGCTCGGGTACCACACGGGGCACTGGGAGGTGGGGCTGCTCATGGAGGAGGCCGCCCGCACGTTCACGGCCAGCGGGGGCATTCCGTTCGCCGGTTATGTCAGCGATCCGTGCGACGGGCGGACCAATGGCACCGTCGGCATGCTCGACAGCCTCCCGTACCGCAATGACGCGGCCATCGTATTTCGAAGGCTGATACGCTCGCTGCCCACGCGCCGAGGCGTGCTCGGCGTCGCCACCTGCGACAAGGGCTTGCCGGCCATGTTGATGGCGCTCGCCGGCACACCCGATCTCCCGACGGTGCTCGTGCCGGGGGGCGTCACGCTCCTCGCGGAGGAGGCGGAGGATACCGCCAAGGTGCAGACCCTCGCGGCGCGCTATGCGCGCGGGGAGGTGAGCCTCGATTATGCCGCCGAGATGGGCTGCCGCGCCTGCGGCTCCCCCGGCGGCGGCTGCCAGTTCATGGGGACGGCCGCGACGAGCCAGGTGGTGGCGGAGGCGCTCGGCCTCGCCCTCCCGCACGGCGCGCTCAGCCCGTCGGGCGCCGAGATCTGGCGCGACCTCGCCCGCCGTTCCGCGCACGCGCTCATGGCCCTCGAGCGACGCGGCGTGACCACGCGGGACATCGTCACCGACGATTCCATCCACAACGCGATGGTGCTGCACGCCGCCGTCGGCGGGTCGACCAACCTGGTGCTCCACGTGCCGGCGATCGCCCATGCGGCCGGGCTTCGACGCCCCACGGTGGACGACTGGGCGCGCGTCAACGCCCTCGTTCCGCGCCTCGTGGACGTGTTGCCCAACGGGCCACGACACTTTGCCACGGTTCAGGTCTTCCTCGCGGGAGGCGTCCCGGAGGTCATGCTCCATCTGCGCGAGCTTGGCCTGTTGCGGCTCGGTGCGCTTACGGTCAGCGGTCGGACCTTGGGCGAAAACCTCGAATGGTGGGAGCGCAGCGAACGGCGCCGGCGCCTGCGCGACAAGCTGCAGCAGCTGGACGGCATCGACCCGGACGACGTGATCATGTCCGCCGGGAAGGCGCGCGAGCGCGGCCTCACCAGCACGGTGACCTTCTTGCGCGGCAACCTCGCGCCCGAGGGGGCGCTCGTGAAGAGCACCGCGATCGCTCCTCAGGTGATCGGACCGGACGGCGTTTATCTGCACGAAGGGCCTGCGCGCGTGTTCGGCAGCGAGGACGCGGCGATCGAGGCGATCAAGGCGGGCGCCGTGCAACCGGGTGACGTGATGGTGCTGATCGGCATCGGTCCCGGGATTGGAATGCCGGAGACTTACCAGATCACCTCCGCCCTCAAGCACGTGAGGGACGGGCACCGTATCGCCCTGGTCACCGACGGTCGTTTTTCCGGGGTCTCCACCGGAGCGTGCATCGGCCACGTCAGCCCGGAGGCGTGGGCGGGCGGGCCCATCGGCCGCGTGCGCGACGGCGACCGCGTCCGGCTCCGGATCGACACGCGCCGGCTGGAGGGGACGGTGGACGTCGTGGGCGTGGAGGTCGGCGGTCTTGCCGCCCGTTTGCCCAATCCAGCCCTGAAGCCCGACGACCGCGTGAGCGCGGATACGCGGCTCTGGGCTGCGCTTCAGGATGCCAGCGGCGGCAGCTGGGGTGGGTGCGTCTATGATGCGGAGCGCATCATCGGGCTCCTCGGTCGCGCCATCGCGGCGGAGCGCTAGCGCGCGGCGCCGCGGGTGTTCAGGTAGACCGCGTACAGCGAGGTCGTGCCGCAGATGAACAGGCGGTTGCGCTTGGCGCCGCCGAAGCAGACGTTGGACACGGTCTCGGGGATCAGCACCTTGCCGAGCAGCGCGCCGTCGCTCGCGTGGCAGTGCACGCCGTCGCCGGCCGACAGCCACAGGTTGCCGTGCACGTCGACGCGGAAGCCGTCGTACACCCCCACGGGGCAGGTCGCGAACACCTCGCCGCCGCCCAGCGCGCCATTCGCGTGGACGCGGAACCTGCGCACGTGGTGCGGGCCGTCCTTCACGTGCGTCGCGCCGGTATCGGAGATGTACAGCAGCGACTCGTCCGGCGAGAAGGCGAGGCCGTTGGGCTGCACGAAGTCGCTCGCGACGACCGTCACCGCAAGCGAGACCGGGTCGATCCGGTAGACGCGCTGCGCGCCCTGCTCGCTCGGCGACGCGTCGCCTTCGTAGTCGCTGTCGATGCCGTAGCTCGGGTCGGTGAACCAGATGCTGCCGTCGGATTTCACGACCACGTCGTTCGGCGAGTTCAGCTGCTTGCCCTCGAAGTGCGACGCGAGCACCGTGCGCGAGCCGTCGTGTTCGGTGCGCGAGACGCAGCGGCCGCGGTGCTCGCACGAGACGAGGCGGCCCTGCAGGTCGACCGTGTGGCCGTTGGCGTTCATCGCGGGCTGGCGGAACACCGAGACCGAGCCGTCGGTCTCGTCCCAGCGCAGCATGCGGTCGTTCGGGATGTCCGACCAGACGAGGTAGCGCCCCGCCGGGAACCACGCCGGCCCCTCGGCCCAGCGGCAGCCTGTGTACAGCTTGTCGACGTGCACGTGCGGCAAGGCGACCTTGCGGAAGCGCGGGTCGATCACCTGGAAGCTCGGGGTCAGCTCGATGACCATCGGGTTCTCCTTCTGCAGTCCGAATGCCTGGATCCGCGGCGGTAGACCAGCACCATCGCGAGGGTCGCGACGCCGTCGATCGCCTGCCGACCACATTTGTGATGTGCGTTACACACAGAAGGCGCTGCTTGGGGCGAGGTGCAGTCCAGCTCTGGCAGGACAAGACCGACGATCCGCGGACCTGGGCGCTCAATCCCGGAGACGGCGAAGCGCTGCGGCGGTGGAAGAAGCGCTTCGCCGGCTGCCGCGCGCCGAGCGACCCCGCCCTCGTCGACCGCTTCGGCGGCACCGCGAACAGGGTCGCCGCCTTGACGGACGGGATCAAGGTGGCTGCACTCACGGGGGATCTCGAGGCGGCGCGGGTGGCGTCCGAGGCGCTCGCGCAGCTCCTGGGCGGGCAGGCATCGACGGGATGCGAGGCCTCGGCTTGGGTGGTATTGACCTTCCTACTCAGCCGCTTCCGGGTCGGCGGCACGGGACCGCGACAGACAATCGACGCGTCTCTTCGCATTCAGGGGCACCAGCCGCCGGCTGTCGAGCAGGGGACCAGCTCAACGACTGCCCGCGATCTGGTTCGGGCCTCCGCCTTGGTGGGCTTCGCGGTCGACGTGTCCGGCTCCATGGCGACGAGCATTCGAAACAATACGGGCGGCCAACTGAGTCGGATGAAGAGCTTCGAGCGTTCGCTCGATCGCCTCCTGCGCGACGCAGAGCGCGCTGCCAATGACGCCAGTCGTCGCGCGTCTTCCTCTGTGCAGTGCTTCGCGTACGCCTTTGGCGTGCAGGGCCTTGGTGTCTGTGACCTTTTTGCTGCCGTCCAGGCAGGAAGAGACCTGGTACCCAAGCATGAGGTCGAGCGGTTGAAAGCGAAGTACGAGGCTGAGATCTGCAATCGGTACCAGCAGTATGCAGGCGTGGGGGATCTTCTCGGGCGATGGGGGCTCGGAGGTATCGTCGGAGCGATCACCGAGGAAGCACGGACCCGCGGCGAAGCCGAAGTACGCGACCGGATCATGCGCGAGCTGAGCCCAAGGATCGAGCAGAAGCTTGCGGCGGTGGGGGACACCACGCTCACGCTGGAGGACCTCGCGGAGCTCTGGAGGAAAGAGCGCGGGTCTCTCGACGATGCGGACGGCATCCTCTTCGGAGACACTCCCATGCGGCGCGGCCTGACCGAGCGCCAGAAACGCTTTGAGCGCGAGGCGTCCAAGCACGCGCCTGGCGTGCAGCGTGTGGCCTTTGTCTTATCAGATGGCGAGTCAACCGATGGCGACCCACGGGAGCCGGTACGGTGTCTCAAGGAGCAGGGTGTGACCATTGTCTCATGCTTCTTGACTGACGCCGACATCGCCGACCCGAGAGTAGTGTAACGGCAGGAACGCTCAACGCTCGACGGCGATCGACCTCCAGCAGCGGCGCGAGCGGCGGGTGCCGACGTAGCCCGGCCGGGTGGTCCTCCCCCACTTCCGTCGGGGGTGCCCACGGAAGCGGGGAAGGACCAGACGCTGCCCTCCGAACCCGCAGAAGCTCAATTACTCGAGCCGCAGTTCTTCATCTCGTCGATGCCAGCCCAAGGTGGTGATGAGGCCGAGGATCACCCTGCGGCGTCGGTGCTCCACGGGATCAAGATCCACCCTTCGCGTGCGATGCGCTCTGCCTCGGCGTGGGCCCTCTCGGGCCCGAGCCAAACCTCGGGCCGCGTCAGGCGTGCATCAGGATGCCCGGCCCGCCACCGCAGGTGAGCCCAGGCGAGCAGCGCGCAGAGCAACGCATCGCACGCGTCGGGCGAGCCTTTCTGGTCGATGGCCCACGCCAGCGTGGCCTCCCAGCGCTCGCGGTTCGACACGTTGTGCGCGCCAAGAAGCCGATCGAGGAGCTTGCGCCGCACCGCCGGCTTGCTCTTGTAGTCGTCGAGGTCGGCCGCTCGAGCGGCTACGAATGCGGCGGGGTAGGTCTCGAAGGTCTGGATGCCTTCCAGCGTGCGGGCGCCGAGGCCGACGTCGACAGCGCCGAGCCGCTGGCCGAGTTGCTGTCGGACGTGCGCCCAGACGAATGCGGCCTGCCCGATCGCGTCCGCGCTCACGCTGAGCGGACGCAGCCCGACCCTTTCGAGGATGAGCCGATCGGTCAGGCGCCGCTCGAAGCAATCGCGCTTGGGGAGCGCGGTGCTGCTCGTCCAACCCTCCGTCGCCCGCCACGCCGCCTGGAAGGAGGTGCTCTCGACCGGCCAGCCGAACGGGATATCGACCGCCACGCTCGCCGCGCAGCGGTGCTGCTCGAGCCGTTCGAGCACCAAGCCCAGCAGCGCGAGGCTGGGGCGCTGGATATTGTTCGCCGACGGAGTGCCGTCCTTCTTGCGCCCAGCGGTCGGGAGCAGCAGCGCGATGCGTGCATCATCGAGGGCCTCCTGCAGGACGAGGACGCAGAGCCCCCAGTTCTCCTCGGAGGCAGCGAAGTCGAGGCCAACGGCGACGCGGGCACCGGGCGAGAGAAGATCGTCGAGGAACCGTAGCGCGGTCGGACCCATGGTCAGCGCACGCTACCAGGTCCAGGCTGCTGGTCGCCGCGCTCGGTCTGACGTGGCGGCTCTACGCCGACCATGCCCGGCGCGGCGAGATCCTGGACGACGCGCTCTTGGCACGCCTGCAGACTGCGGGCGATCGATCTCGGACGTCAGGTTGTCCAGTCCGACGGCCAACCCGGGCGCGACGTCTTCGATTTGCGCAACCACCTCTCCGGCCCCGTCGAGCTGCTCCGCCTCGGTGACTTCGCCGACGAGGACGAGCACCGCGACCCCAGTGAGGACGAGGTACCGCTCGGCTTCGGCTTCGCCGAGGCCACCACCACGAACCCCACGCGGCGCATCCTGTCCGCGATCGACCTCACCACCTGGCTCACCGATCTCCCGGCCGAGGATCGGCGGATGCTCACGCTACGGGCTGCGGGCTTCACGCTCGAGGAGACACCTACGCGCGACGGGCATCACCTGGATGGCAATCCGCGGAGACGATCCCTTGCGGATCAAACATCGCGCCGGCCACACGTCGTTCACGACGACCGAGGGCTACATCCGCGAGGCCGAAGCTATGAAGCAGGGATTCGGCCAGGTCTTCCCGCCGCCTCCGGCTTCGCTCTACAGCGCTCCCGGCGAAACGTCGGGGAATCGTCCCGGAACAAGCTCGGGAACTTCTCCTCGATTACGAGGAAAACCTAATGATTCCGCATTGGTGGGCCATGAAGGACTTGAACCTTCAGCCAATGGATTAAGAGTCCACTGCTCTACCAATTGAGCTAATGGCCCGAGTAGTTTGTCAAACCGCGGATTCTGGAACAGTCCCGGGATCTCGCCGGATCGCTTGCGTCGTCCGTTGAGCCCGGCACGCCCGGCCTGATTCGAACAGGCGACTTTCGGATTCGAAGTCCGACGCTCTATCCAGCTGAGCTACGGGCGCTCCTGCGCGCCCCTCGGCGGGGCTCGCGGAACGCTTCTAACCGCACCGGAGCCGATATGTCAAGGCGATGAAGCATCGCGATGCGCAATTCTCAGGCCGCCGTCCCCGCTGAGCCCGGACGGATGTCGCCCTGAGCCCGCCCGCGCCCCGCCGGCCACGGCGGCGAAAGAAGTTCTCTGCCCCCCGCGCCGCGGGGTAGGGTCCGCCCCCGCATGCCGTTGCTTCGCCCGCTCACCCGCCGTTGCTTCGCGTCCCGGGGCCCTGTCGCCGCCCTCCTGCTCGCGCTCTCGGTCGCGACGCCGGCCCTCGGCGCCCCGGCGGGCGCGCAGCCGGCCTCGGCGGAGCAGCCGCCGGGGCACGGCCCGCAGGGCAAGCGCCCCGCCGCGCGACGCAGCTCGGCCGGCGACGAGGGCGGATCGCGCGCCGCGCGCGGCGCCGGGGCGAAGGGGACGGCCGCGGACCGCGCGAGCAAGAAGCGCGCGGCGCGGCGGGACGAGACCTCCCGCACGGCGCGCGGCGGCACCGCCGCCGAGGCCGACGAGCGCGAGCCGCTGTCGAAGGGAGCGCCCAACCGCGGGCGGCTGACCGGCGCCGTGCGGCTCCGGTCGTCGCGGCACCTCAAGACGCGCGAGGGCGCCAGGACCTGGGGCTTGCCCGTGCTCGTGAAGGCCCTGCGGCGCGCCGCCTTCCAGGTGGCCAAGAAGCACGGCGACTCCGCGCTGCTCGTCGGAGATCTCTCGGCCAGGACGGGCGGCCGCCTCGACGGGCACAACTCCCACCAGACGGGGCGCGACGCCGACGTCGGGTTCTACGTCGTGAACTCGAAGGGCAAGACGCTGCGCATGGACCGGTTCGTGGCGTTCGACGACAAGGGCGACGCCATCGGCCTCCCCGGGGCGCGGTTCGATGACAAGCGCAACTGGGCGCTCGTCGAGGCGCTGCTCCAGGACCGCCGGGCAGGCGTCAAGTACCTGTTCGTGACCGACGCGCTGCGGGCGCGGCTGCTCGCGTACGCCGCGAAGACGCGCGTCCCGGCGGAGCTGCGGAGCCGCGCCGCCGCCGCGATGATGAGCCCCAGGGACGCCGACCTGCACAACGACCACTTCCACATCCGCGTGGCGTGCCCCCCGTCGATGCGCGCCGCCTGCGTCGAGGAGTCGCTGGCCCGCCCGGCGTGCGACGCCGACGCGGCGAAGAAGCCGCTCGAGGCCGCCGCGCCCGCGGCCCCGGCGGACGGCGCGGCGCAGGTCGCCGCCGCGCCCGCGGCCCCGGCCGACGGCGCGGCGCAGGTCGCCGCCGCGCCCGCCCCCCGCTGACGCCCGACCGCGCTCAGACCGCCTGCGCGGCCCCGGGCGGCGCCGCGCCGTCCGCGAGCTCCACCACCACCGGCGCGTGATCCGAGGGGCGCTGGAGCTCCCGCGGGCGCGTGTCGATCGACACATCCGTGCAGCGCGCGGCCAGCGGGCGCGTCACCAGGGCGAGGTCGATGCGGAGGCCCTTGTTGCGCCGGAACGCGCCCATCCGGTAATCCCACCAGCTGTACGCCGCCTTGGCGGGGTGACAGGCGCGGAACGCGTCGACGAGCCCCCACTCCATCAGGCGGCCCAGCGCCGCCCGCTCGTCGGGGTGGAAGAGCACCTGCCCTTCCCACTTCTTCGGCTCGGCGACGTCGATGGGCTCGGGCGCCACGTTGAAGTCGCCGCAGATCAGGAGCTGCTGGTCGGGCCGGTAGCTCGCCTCGAGCTCGCGCCGGAGCCGCTCCAACCACGCGAGCTTGTAGGCGAAGGCCGGCGTCCCCACCGCCTGCCCGTTGGGCACGTAGACGTTGATGATCCGGATCCCCTCGACCGTGGCCGACAGCATCCGCCGGGCGACGTCTTCCTCGTCGCCGTCGAGGCCCTTCTTCACGTCGTCCACCGACAGCCCGAAGCGCGCGGCGATCGCGACGCCGTTGTAGGACTTCTGGCCGAAGATGATCGAGCGGTAGCCCACCTCGGAGAGCGCCGCCTCGGGGAAGCTGCCGTCCTCAACCTTCGTCTCCTGCATGCAGACGACATCGGGCGCGGCGCGGACCAGCCAGCTCGTGAGCTGCTCGAGCCGCGTGCGGATGGAGTTCACGTTCCAGGACGCGATGCGCATAGGTCGCCTCACCGATAGTGGATGGAGAGCAGGACGAAAAGCCTGGATCCGGGCGCGGCCGCGCCGCGCGCCGGGGACAGGCGATCGCGGACGATCACAGGGCCGCCCGGATCACGTCGAAGAGGCCATCGGGATCGTCCACGTGGAGCCAGTGGCCGGCGCGCGGGAGGACGTGGACCGAGAGCCAAGGCGCGCGCGCCGCGAGCGCCTCGAAGCGGGCGCGCGACTCCGGCGAGACCGACGCCGACCTGCCGCCGAGCACGACGTGGAGGCGCCGCGCTTCGACCCCGGCGCCGGCCGGCGCCGGCGGCTCCTCCAGGACGCGCCACAGATCGCGCGCGAAATAGTCGGTGAGCAGGTCGTTGAGGACGTCGAGGTCGAGCCGGATGCGAAAGCCGTCGCCCTCGCGGCGGACGTTCATCGCCAGCCACTCGCCGATGCCGCGGCTGAAGCCGGCGGCCTGCACCGCCTCGAGGAACGCCTCGCGCGACGCGATCGGCTGCGGGATGGCGCGGAGCAGATCGAGCACGCCGGGGCTCTCCGAGCCGCTCTCGCCGGCGGGCCTGGCGCTCGGATCGACGTCGAGGATGAAGCCGCGCTCGATCCCGGTGGGCCGTCGTTCGAGGTAGGCGAGGGCCACCTTGCCGCCGAACGAGTGGCCCATGACCCCGCGGATATCGAGGCCGAGGCGATCGCCGAGCCGGAGCAGGTCGTCGGCGGCCGCCGCGATGGTGTGGGGCGCCGGCGGGCTCTGCGACAGGCCGTGCGCCCGCAGGTCGACGAGGATGAAGCCCCACGGCGGCGCGGCGGTGCCGGGCGCGCCGGGCGCGCCGCCGGTGGCCTGCGCCTCGGCGAGGCGCCGGACGAAGGTGCGCCAGTTGGCGCCGGAGCCGAAGATGCCGTGCAGCACGAGCATCCAGCGGGCAGGCGCCGCGGAGGGCGCGGAGACGAGGGCGTGGTGGGGCACGAAGGCGTCGGGTGCGTTCATGGCTCTCCGGGCGGCGCGAGCGCGCCGCCTGCGCCTAGCGCTAGCATGGACCCATGGCCAAGAAGCCCCCCATCGCGCCGTCGAGCGCGGACGCCGCGGAGCACGAGGCCGCGGCGCCGCCGAGGCCCGCGCGCTTTCACGGCGCGACGCTCGCCGGGGCCGACTTCGACGACGCCGACCTGCGCGGCGCGCGCTTCCACAACGTCGCGCTCGCCGAGGCCGAGCTCGACGACATCGATCTGCGCGGCGCGCGCTTCCGCAACGTCGCGCTCACCGAGGCCGACCTCGACGACATCGACCTGCGCGGCGCGCGCCTCCACAACGTCGCGCTCGCCGAGGCCGAGCTCGACGATGTGGACCTGCGCGGCGCGCGCCTCCACAACGCGACGCTCGCCGCCGCCTCGCTCGACGACGTGTCGCTGGCAGGCGCGCGGATCGACGACGCCGACGCGGCGGGGACGCGCTGGTCCGACGTGAGCCTGCGCGGCGCTCGCCTCGAGGCGTCGGACCTCCGCGAGGTCGAGATCACCGGCTGCAAGATCGACGGGCTCACCATCGACGGCGTGCGGATCGACCGCCTGCTCGAGGACGCGAAGCGCCGAGCGAGCGCGAGCCCCACGCCGGAGGCGGCCACGAAGCAAGCTGCGCCGGGGAAGCCGGGGAAGAAGAAGTCGAAGCGCCCCGCTCCCGCGAGGTGAGCGGGCAGGGCGCCTCGCGCGATCGCGGGTGGCTTACGCCTCGATCAGCCCGGTGCGGACCGCGATGCGGGTCAGCTCGACCGCGCTCTTACATCCGAGCTTCGCGTAGATGCGCACGCGGTGGGTCTCCACCGTCTTCGGGCTGATCGTGAGCCGCGCGGCCGTCTCGCGCGTCGACACGCCGGCCGCGAGCAGCCGCAGCACCTGGCGCTCGCGCGGGGTCAGCGCGTCGAGGCCGCCGGAGCCCTCGCTCGCCGGCTTGCGCATCGCGCGCACGACGGCGCCCGCGATGCTCGAGGACAGCGGCGCGCCGCCGGTCGCGATCCGGCGGATGCCCTCGATGACCTCCTCGAGCTTCGAGGTCTTCACGAGGTACCCCTGCGCCCCCGCGCGGAGCGCCTCGGCGACGCGGAACTCGTCGTCGTAGCCGCTCAGCACGAGCAGCTTCGCCTGCGGCAGCTGCGCCCGCAGCGCCCCGAGGAGCTCGATGCCGTCCCGGTCGGGGATGTTGAGATCGACGAGCACCACGTCCGGCTTGCAGCTCGCCGTCTCGCGCAAGGCGTCGGCTGCTGTCCCGGCCTGGCCCACGACGACCATGTCGGGCTCGTCCGAGAGCGCTCGAGCGAAGCCTTCGCGGACGACGGGGTGATCGTCGATCAGATAGATGTGCAGCTTGCTAGCAGGGGTTTCCGCCATGATGACCACAGGGGGATTGGAGTGTCCTTCGGACCACAATTCGATACCCGCGAGCAGTTCAAGTCAAGCTGCTCGGGTCGTCCTGGGAGGAACCTTACAGGGGTATCAGGTGCTCAACGATCTGCAAGCAGCGGCGCGGCGGCAAGCCCAATTGATGAGGAAATCTCCGTCCGGAGCGAGTTTCGGAGCTCAGCGGAGATCTGCGCCGTGGGAGGCGTTACGCCATGCGCCACGCCCGCGCCGCCTGCCCCATGCGATCGCGGCGGCCGTCTGGTATCCTTTGCGCGCCTCATGCGCCGAAAAGGCCAGCGATCGAGAGAAATTAGATGAGCTCGCCGGGCCCCTCTCCGTGCCTGGCCGGCGCCTCGCCGCCCCCGCGCGCGGAGATCTTCGTCGTCGACGACGACCCGGCGCTCGTCGACTCGCTGATGGACCTGCTCTCCGACGAGGGCTACGGCGTCCAGGGGTTCACGCGGCCGCTGGAGGCGCTCGAGCGCCTCGCCCGCGGCGCGCGGCCGCGGGCGGTGCTGCTCGACTACGTGATGCCCGAGATGACGGGCGAGGAGTTCCTCGCCGCGCTCGCCGCGGCGGGCGTCGAGGTGCCCGTCCTCCTGCTCTCCGGCGTGAGCGAGCCCATCATCCGCGGCGCCGTGGCCGGCGTGCTCGCGAAGCCGTTCGACGTCGACCGGCTCCTCGGCGTGCTCGATCGGCTGACCGCCGACGTGCAGCGCTAGCCCACCGCCGCCGCGCCCCGCCCTGATCCCGGCCTGCACACGCGCGGCGGCACGATCCTCGCGTGCCCCGGCCCCGGGGAGGAGCCGAGGATGTCGTCTCTCCAGGACAGCGCCGCCGGGCCGCCCGTCCACGCGCGGGGCGGGCCGAGCAGCCCCGGCCTCGCGGGCGCGCCGGCGGCCGCGATCCGGCTGCCGGCCGAGCTGCACCACCGCTTCCGCTTCGTCGCCCTCGACGCGAGCCTCCTCCCGGAGGCGGACGGCGGCGCCGCGGCGCTGCTCGACGCGCTGCTCGCGATGGGGGTGCGCGTGGCGATCCTCGCCCGCGAGGGCGTGCCCCACCTCGCGCGGCGGCTCGAGCGCGGCGCGCGCGCGGAGAGCGCGGCGGAGCGCCGGCGGCTCTTCGTCGGCGCGCTCGAGGGCGCGGAGCTCTACGGCTTCGATCGCCGCGGCGCCGCCGTCGCGCTCGCCGCCGCGACGCCGCCGGACGGGCGCTCCGCGCTGGCCGCGCTGCTCGCGCAGGTGATCGCGCCGCTCCGCATCGCGCCGCGCGACTGGCTCGCGATCTCGCCGGAGCCGGGCGGGGGCGCGCCGGCCGCGGGCGCGCGCGGGCTCGCGGGCGCGCCCGAGCTCGCGGGCGCGACCCACGCGGCGGCCGGCGCGCGGCGGCTCGGCGAGATCCTGGCGCTCCAGCGGGACCTCGACCGCGAGCTCGGCGCGCTCGCGGCGCCGCGCGACGCCGCGTGGATCGTCGAGGAGCCGGGGTTCGACGTGGCGCGCGAGCACGAGATCGAGTCGCTGCTCGCGATCGCCAACGGCTACCTCGGCTCGCGCGCGTCGCTCCCGGAGGGGTCGAGCGTGTCGCGGCCGGCGACCTTCATCGCGGGCGCGTTCGAGCCCTCGGCCGACGTGAGCCGCGTCCCGGAGCTCGTGATCGCCCCCGACTGGGGCCGGCTGAGCGTCGCCATCGAGGGCGAGTCGTTCTCGGCGGAGACGAGCGGCGTGCTGCACCACCTCCGCGCCCTCGACCTGCGGCGCGGCGCGCTGCTGCGCGAGTGCCTGCGGCGCGGCGAGGCCGGGCACCTCACGCACGTCCACACGCTCCACGCGGCGTCGCTCGCGGACCGCCACGTCCTCGTCGAGGCGCTCAGCGTCGCCCCCCTGAACTTCACCGGGACGATCCGCGTCGACGCGATCCTGAGCGGCGACGTGAAGAGCGCGAGCGGCGCGGCGCACTGGGCGCGCTTCACGGCGGACGCGCGCGCGGAGAGCTTGCTCCTCGTCGGCCGCACGCACGGCGGGCTCGAGACCGCGATGACCTCGCACCTGCGCGTGCTCCCGCGCGAGGCCGCCGAGGGCTCGCCCCCGCCCGAGGCCCCCGAGGGCGCGCGCTGCGAGCGCGCCGAGGGCGCGCGTTCCATCGCCGAGCGCTGCGACATCGGCGTCCGCGTCGCCGAGCGGCTCCGCCTCTTCCGGACGACGACGCTGCACACGTCGCGCGACACCCCCGCGCCGCGCGAGGCGGGCGAGGCGCTCCAGGCGGAGCTCTCGCGCCGCGCCGTGGGCGACGTGCTCGGCGAGCACGCGCGCGCGTGGGCGGAGCGATGGCGCCGCGCCGACGTCGAGATCGACGGCGCCCCCAAGATCGAGCGGGCGCTCCGGTTCGCCCTCTACCACCTCATCGGCGCCGCGAACCCGGACGACCCGCGCTGCTCCATCGGCGCGCGCGGGCTCAGCGGCGAGGCGTACCGCGGCCACGTCTTCTGGGACACCGAGACCTTCCTCGTCCCGTTCTACACGCACTGCTACCCCGAGGCCGCGCGCGCGCTGCTCCTGTACCGGCACCGCACCCTCGCGGGCGCGCGCCGCAAGGCGAGGTCGCTCGGCTACGAGGGCGCCCTCTACGCGTGGGAGTCGGCGGACACGGGCGACGAGACGACGCCCCCGCTCCTCGTCACGCCGTTCGGCGAGGTGGTCCGGGTGCTCTCCGGCGAGCAGGAGCACCACATCAGCGCCGACGTCGCGTACGCGGCGCACGCCTACGGCCGCGCGACCGGCGATCTCGAGTTCGAGCGCGGCGAGGGGGCCGAGATCCTCGTCGAGACGGCGCGCTTCTGGGCGAGCCGCGCCGAGACCGGGCCGGACGGCCTCGCCCACATCCGCCGGGTCATCGGGCCGGACGAGTACCACGAGGCCGTCGACGACAACGCGTTCACGAACTGGATGGCGCGGTACAACCTCCGCGCCGCCGCCGCGGTCGTCCGGCGCGGCGTGGCGCGCGGCGAGGTGCTCGCGCGGCTCGACCTCCGGCCCGAGGAGGTCGATCGCTGGTGCGACGTGGCGGATCGCATGGCCCTCGGGCTCGACCCGCGCGCGGGCGTGATCGAGCAGTTCGCGGGCTACTTCCGCCTCGAGCCGTTCGCGATCGCCGACTACGCCGTGCGCAGCGCGCCGATCGACGTGCTGCTCGGTCGCGCGCGGACGCAGGGCTGCCAGGTGGTGAAGCAGGCGGACGTCGTGCAGCTCATCGCGCTGCTCTGGGGCGCGGTGCCCGCGAGCGCGCGGCGCGAGAGCTTCCTCTACTACGAGCCGCGCACCGCCCACGGGAGCTCGCTGAGCCCGGGCGCCCACGCGCTCGTCGCCGCCCGGCTCGACCTCCACGCCCACGCCGAGCGCTACTTCGACCAGACCGCCGACATCGACCTCGGCAACACGATGGGCAACGCCGCGGGCGGCGTGCACATCGCCGCGATGGGCAGCCTCTGGCAGGCGGTCGCGTTCGGCGTCGCCGGCCTCACGCGCGTCCCGCGGAGCGCCCTCGCGGCGCGGCTCCCTCCCGCGCCGCCGTGGCCGGACGAGGACGAGGCGATCGGCGTCGAGCCGCACCTCCTGCCGGGCTGGCGTCACCTCAAGATCCCGATCTCGTGGCGAGGCCGCGCGCTCGAGATCCACGTGGAGGACGGCGCGGTGGAGATCGCGCTCGAGGGGAGCGCGCCGCTGCCGATCGCCGCGCTCGACGCGGGCGCGGTCGCCTGCGCCGTGGTGGCCGAGCCGGGCCGCCGCTACGCGGCGCGGCGGATCGGCGGCCGGTTCCAGCCATGGGAGGAGGTCACGACATGCTGAGCGCTGTGCGCGATGGGTCTCTCGGCGAACGTGTGGCGCTGTCCGGCCCGGTATCCGCGGCCGATCCGCCCCTCGGCGCGCGCGAGGGGGGCGACGAGCCCTCGCCGGAGAGCGGCGCGCGGAGCAGGAGCGTGCTCGTCGCGCTCCACGGCCGCCGCGCCCACCAGGGCGCCCTCGGGCTCGGGCGGCTCATCGCCGACGCGCTCCACGCGCCGCTGCACGGGCTCCTCGTCTGCGCCGAGCCGCTCGAGGCGAGCGAGGTGCCCGCCCACCTCGGGGTCGCCCCGGAGGCGCTGCAGGGCGTGGTGCTGCACGTCGCCGCGAGCGAGGATCCGCCGGGCGCGCTCGCGGCGGCGGCGAGGGGCCGCGGCGCGTCCCTCGTGGTGGTGGACTCCGAGCCGGAGGAGGTCGTGGACGAGCGCCTCGGCGTCGGCCGGCTCGCCGCGCGCGCGCTGGAGTCCGCCGCCTGCGGGGTCGTCGTCATCGGCCCGGCGGCGCCGGCGCCGTCGCGCCTCGAGCGCATCCTCTTGCCGCTCGACGGGACCCCCAGCACGGCCGCCGCCATCGCCCCCGCCGGAGAGCTGGCCCGCAGGCTCGACGCCGAGCTCGACATCGTGATGGTCGGCGGCGCCTCGCCGCGGGAGGCCGACGACGCGCCGCCCGTCTCGACGCCGTTGCCCTCCGAGCCGGGCGCGATGGTGGCGCCGCTGTACGTCGATCAGCCCCAGCACGAGTGGCCCGCGTTCACCGAGGAGTTCCTCGCCCGGTTCCTCAGCGCGATCGGCCACTGCCCCCACGACGTCGCCACGCGGCTCTTCCTCGGCAAGGGCGAGCCGGCGGCGGAGATCCTGCGGCTCGCCGGGCAGCTGACGAGCGACCTCGTGGTCCTGGTCTGGCACGGGCAGCTCGAGCATCACCACGGCGGCGTCTTCCGCGACGTCCTCTGCGGCGCCCCCTGCCCGGTGATGGTCCTGCGGCGGTAGCGCGCGCTCTTCAGCGTGTTCTCCGGCGCGATCGCCGGCGCGGATCCGCGCGGCCGCGCCCCGACGGGCGGGCTCCACGCCAGCGGGCGTCGAAAGGCGCTATGGTGCGCCGCCATGGTCGCCCGGAAGCTGCCCGCCAGCGAGTGCCGCAAGATCGTCGACCCCCAGAGCTTCCGCTTCTCCACGACGGACGAGGTCGCGCCGCTGTCCGCGGGCATCGGCTCGCAGGAGCGCGCCCTCGCCGCGCTCTCCTTCGGCCTCGACATCCGCCAGCCCCGCTTCCACGTCGTCGTCGTCGGCGCGCCCGGCACCGGCCGCACGTTCTGCGCGCGCGCCGTCGCGAAGCGCATCGCCGCGAGCCGCCCCACGCCCGACGACATCCTCCTCTTGCCGAACCCCCACCGCCCGAGCGAGCCCACCGTCCTGTCGCTCCCCCCGGGCGAGGGCCGCCCGTTCGTCGAGGCGATGGAGGAGCTCCACGAGAAGCTCGTCGACGCCCTGCGCGGCGCGACCGAGGGCGAGCGCTTCAAGCAGGCGCGCGGCAAGATCCAGCGCCGGGTCAACGCCGAGGAGCGGCGGCTCGAGGAGCAGCTCAAGTCCGCGGCGCGCGAGCTCGGCCTCGACCTCGTCCGCGGCGACGACGAGGTGCAGATCACCTCGCTCGACGACGCCTCGAACGCGCCCGACGGCGAGGCCCTGCACGCCATCGCCGGCTCCATCGAGGAGTTCGAGATGCGGCTCGCCACGGTGCAGGACGAGGCCGACGCCGAGCTGCGCAGCGTCGTGAAGCAGCTGCTCAGCGACGGCGTGAAGGGCTGCTTCCAGCCGGTGCGCGCGCGCTTCGAGGGGCGCGACGACATCAGCGCCTTCCTCGCGGACGTCGAGACGGTCGTCTCGAAGGAGTTCCGCCTGCTCGTCGACGAGGCGCGCGGCGAGGAGGGCGGCGCCACCCTGCCGCGCGGCGTGGTCGTCCCGACGCTGCTCACCCAGCACACGCCCGACTCCGGCGCCCCCGTCGTGGAGGTCCCCTACCCCACGCTGAGCGCCCTCTTCGGCCGCACCCACGCGCCGCCCGACTCCGGCTTCCCGCCCGAGCCCGGCTTCGCCGTCGCGGGCGCCCTCCACGAGGCGGCCGGCGGCTTCCTCATCCTGCCCGCGGGCGCGCTCCTCAAGAACGAGGCGCTCTACGAGCAGCTCAAGGCCTGCCTCCTCGCCGGCAAGTTCATCGTGCCGGAGCACAACCCGTCGTACTTCCGCGGCACCGCGGAGGAGCTGCTCTTCCCGCCCATCTCGATCGACGTGAAGGTCGTCCTCGTCACGAACCCGCAGCTCTACCAGGACCTGCACGACGCCGATCCGGAGTTCTCGCAGCTCTTCAAGGTGCAGGCGCGCTTCGAGACGACGATCTCGCTCGACCAGGCGCTGCTCACCTACCCCGCGTTCCTCGCCGGCTTCGCGCACGATCGCGGCCTGCCGCCGATCACGGCCGACGGCGTGACCGCGCTCCTCTTCCACGGCGGCCGCCTCGCGGAGAGCCAGACCAAGGTGAGCGCGCAGCTCGGGCTCATCGCCGAGGTCGCGACCGAGGCCGGCTACCGGGCCCAGCGCCGCGGCCGCAAGGTCGTCGACGGCCCCGAGGTCAACGAGGCGCTCGAGGCGGCGCGCCGCCGCGGCAGCCACTTCCGCGACCACGTGCACGAGATGCTCTCCGACGGGACGATCCGCATCGACGTCACCGGCCGGCGCGTCGGGCAGGTCAACGCGATCTCGGTCCTGTCCGACGGCCCGCAGACGTTCGGCCGCCCCTGCCGGGTGACGGCGGTCGTCTACCCGGGCCGCGAGGGGCCGGTGAACATCGCGCGCGAGGTCGAGATGTCCGGCCCGCTCCACAGCAAGGGCGTGCTCGTCCTCACGGGCTACCTCGCCGCGCGGTTCGCCCAGCGCCGCCCGCTCTCGTTCGGCGCCTCGCTCGTCTTCGAGCAGACCTACGAGCCCATCGAGGGCGACAGCGCCTCGTCGAGCGAGCTCTACGCGCTCCTGTCGGCGCTCTCGGGCGTCCCCATCCGGCAGGAGCTCGCCGCGACCGGCAGCATCGATCAGCAGGGGAGCATCCAGCCCGTCGGCGGCATCAACGAGAAGATCGAGGCCTTCTTCGATCTGTGCGCCGCCAAGGGCCTGACGGGCGAGCAGGGCGTGCTCATCCCGAGCGCCAACCGCGACGCGCTCATGCTGCGGGGCGACGTCATCACCGCGATCGAGGCCGGCCGCTTCCACGTGTACGAGGTGAGCTCGGTCGAGGAGGGCATCGAGATCATCACCGGCGTCCCGGCCGGCGTCGCCGACGCGGACGGGAGGTACCCGGAGGGGACCGTGTTCCACGCGGCGGACCAGCGGCTCGAGCGCTTCCACCAGGCGATCGCCGACACGACGAGAGGGGGGCCGAGCGCGGATCCCCGGGGCATGCTCCGGGGTCGCTGAGGAGGACCGATGGCCGCGAAGCGCACAGCCAAGCCGCGGGCGCCGAAGGAGCCGAAGGCCGCGCCCGCCCCCCGGGCGCGGCGGAAGAAGGCGGCGCCCGCCGCGGGCACGCGCGGCCTCGACGCCGCCGAGCTCGCCGCCGGCGCGCCCCCGCCGGACGTCGCCGCGCTCGCCGAGGCGATCCGGAGCGACGGCGGCAGCGTGCTCGCCGTCTACCGCGAGCCCGTCGGCGGCGCGTGGGCGGTCCTCGCCGGCCTGCCGCTCGACCGGGTGGAGCCGACGCCGTTCCAGCGCGACCTCTCGGAGGCGCACGTCGCGCGCCTCGGCGAGGTCATCGACAAGCTCGACTGCTTCCTCGATCCCATCATCGCCGTGCGGACCCCGCTCTCGTCGGGGCCGGGCCGGGCCGGGCCGTCGGCCCCCGGCGAGGGGAGGTACTGGACCCCGAACGGCAACCACCGCCGCGCCGCGCTCACGCGCCTCGGCGCGAAGAGCGCGGTCGCGCTCGTGCTGCCCGACGAGCGGATCGCGTACCGCATCCTCGCGCTCAACACCGAGAAGGCGCACAACATCCGCGAGAAGGCGCTCGAGGTGACGCGGATGGCGCGCTCCCTCGCCGATCTCGATCCGCGGCCGGAGCAGGAGTTCCGCCTCGAGTTCGAGGAGCCGAGCCTGCTCACCCTCGGCCTCTGCTACGAGCAGCGCCCCCGCTTCTCGGGCGGCGCCTACCAGTCGGTCCTCCGGCACGTCGACCGCTTCCTCGACGAGCCGCTCCCGGAGGCGCTCGAGACCCGCAGGGCGCGCGCCGAGCTCCTCCTCGCGGTCGACGACGCGGTCGCGCAGGCCGTCGACGCGCTCAAGGCGCGCGGCTTCGAGAGCCCCTACCTCAAGGCGTTCGTCGTCGCCCGCATCAACCCGCTCCGCTTCCAGCGGTCCCCGGACGCGCCGTTCGAGCCCACGCTCACCAAGATGCTCGCGTCGGCGCAGCGCTTCGATCCGGCCGCGGTCCGCCCCGACCAGGTCGCGCGCGCCGCCGGTCCGCCCGAGGAGCCCGCCGGATGATCCCGGCCGGCGCCGCGTGCGCGATCGCCGCCGTCGCCGCGCTGCTGCTCCTCCTCGGCGGCCTCGTCCAGGCTCGGCGCGCCGCGCGGTCCGCCGGCCGCGCCGAGGCCCCCGCGCCCACGGGTCGGCTCCTCCGGGCCGCTCGTCCGGCCGCGCGCGCCGGGGAGGCTCCCGCCGCGTCCCCGCCGTCCCACCGCGGCGATCCTCGGGCCATCTACGCGTACGCCGCGCAGGTCGTCGGCCAGTCGCTCGCCTATCAGGGCAGCTACCGGGCGGCGGCCGCGTCGCTGCGCGACGTCCCGCTCGACTGGACGCCGCCCGGGGTGCGCCTGCTCGTGATGAGCAACCTCGCCCACTGGCAGCTCTGCGCGGGCGACGTCGAGGCGGCCAGGCGGCTCCTTCCGGACCTGGACGAGGAGCGCGCGCCCGCGTCGGTGCGCCCGCTCGTGCGCGGCGCGCGCGCCGCGGTGCTCGTGCGCACGGGCGACGCCGAGGGAGCGCTCTCCCTGGTCGGCCGCTCGGACGGCGAGCGGGACGAGCCGTCCGAGGTGCGCCAGCGCTACCGCATCACCCGGGCGCACGCGCTCGCCGCCCGGGGCGAGCTCGCCGCCGCGCGCGCCGAGCTCCGCCGGGTGGTCGACGACGTCGGCGTCGACGAGCTCTGCCGCTGGATCCCCGCCGGCGGGCCCGCCCGGGCCGCGATGATCGAGCTCATCGACGCGGGGTGACGGACTCGCGATCTCCCGCCCTCGCCCGCCGCGCGCGGCCGGCTCGGCGCTCCCTCCGGTGCTCCCGAGGCGGCGGTGATCGCCGCGCGGCGCTGGTCTCTCGCGCCCTCATCGGGGCGGGCGCGGCGCCGTGACGCCGCGATTCTCCGGCAGATATCGAGTCGGTGGACTCGCCATCAATTCGGTAGCTCGTCGATTGTCAATCCTCATTTGCCTGATTTGCCGCACAGGAGCTCCCGTACGCTCTTTCTGGAGATCCGGCTCGATCCAGCGACCTGGTGGGCTCGTGGATGGGATTCCGCAGGACGGTGGGGGGCGCAACGTTGCGGGCGATTGGCATCTGGTAGAAAAAGGATGCTGTACGCAAAGTGCATCGGGCCAGGTAGGCTTCTCGCGTCGGCGGGGGAGAATGCATGCCAACCTGCACGGGTGGCCAATGAGGGTGGGGGCGCCGCGGGGGGGCATCGGCGGGTGCAGCGCCGGTTCAGCCACGACCACGCGCCCGGCCAGGGCGGCTGCCCTCGCTGACCGGAGCCTGCCTGGGAGGCTCCCATGAACCGCCCAACGGACACGCCGCCTCATCGCATCCTCATCGTGGACGACAGCCCCACGTACCTGCACCAGGTCGCGGCGGCGATGCGCGACGAGGGCTACGTCGCGGTGCTCGCCCACTCCGGGGAGGAGGCGCTCGCGCGGCTCGCGGCGGCGCGCGTCGACGGCATCCTGCTCGACATGGTGATGCCGGGGCTGTCGGGTCCTGCCACCTGCCTCCGCATCAAGGCGAACGCCGCGTGGCGGCCGATCCCGCTGCTCATGCTCACCGGCCGGGACGACCACAAGGCGATCCTCGACGCCCTCTCGGCCGGCGCCGACGACTTCGTCACGAAGTCGGGCGAGCTCACCGTGCTCAAGGCCCGCCTGCGCGCCCAGCTCCGCCGCAAGCACTACGAGGACGAGAACCGCAGGATGCGCGAGCTCCTCCTGCGCCGCGAGATGGAGGCGGCCGAGGCGCGCGCCGACCGGCGCCTCAAGCAGAGCGAGGAGCGGTTCCGCCTCATCGTCGAGGGCGTCCAGGACTACGCCATCTTCATGCTCGACCCCGCGGGCCGCATCGCCAGCTGGAACCCGGGCGCCGAGCGGATCAACGGCTACCGCGCCGACGAGATCATCGGCCGGCACTGCTCGGTCCTCTTCCCGCCGGAGGACGTCGAGCTCGGCAGGCCCGCCGCGGAGCTCGAGTGCACGGTGGAGGCCGGGCGCTCGGTCCAGGAGGGCTACCGCGTCCGCAAGGACGGCACGCGCTACTGGGCGAACGAGGTGATCAACGTGCTCTTCGACGAGGCCGGGCGCCTGCGCGGCTTCGCGAAGGTCACCCGCGACGTGACCGAGCGCCGCCGGGTCCACGAGGCGCAGCGCATCCTCGTCTCGGCCGGGCAGATCCTCGGCGAGTCGCTCGACTTCGAGGAGACGCTGCGGCGCGTGGTCCGCGTCGCGCTCCCCGATTTCGCGCAGATCTGCGTGCTCCTCCTGCAGGACGAGTCCGGCGCGACCGAGCGGCAGGTCACCGCCCACGCCGAGGCCTCGATGGCGGCGGCGGCCGAGCTGCTCGGCCGGCTCACGGCCGACACCTGCGCGCGCGGCATCGGCAGGGTCCTGCGCACGGCGCAGCCGGAGCTCATCCCCCGGGTGACCGACTCGTTCGTCCGGGCGATCTCCTTCGATCAGGCGCACTACGAGGCGCTGCGCTCGCTCTCGCTCGCCTCGCACCTCACCGTCCCGCTGACCGCGCGCGGCCGGACGCTGGGCACGCTCTCGTTCGCCTCGACGCACCGGCGCTACGACGCCGTCGATCTCGACCTCGCGCAGGATCTCGCGCGGCGCGCGGCCTTGGCCGTCGACAACGCGCGGCTCTACCGCGAGGCGCAGCTCGCCGTGCGCGCGCGCGACGATTTCCTCACGATCGCCTCCCACGAGCTCCGCACCCCGCTCACGCCCATGCAGCTGCAGGTCGACGGCCTCCTGCGCGCCGGCAAGCGCGGCGACCTCACCGCCGAGCGCGCGACGCCGCGGCTGGAGATGATCAAGCGCCAGGTCGAGCGGCTCGCCCGGCTCATCACGAACCTGCTCGACATCTCGCGCATCTCCGCGGGCCGCCTGCAGCTCGAGCTCGAGGACGTCGATCTCGCGGCCACCGTGAACGACGTGCTGGATCGGTTCCGCGAGGAGCTCGCCGCCGCGGGCTGTCCGGTCGAGCTGTCGGCCCCGGCCTCGGTCGTCGGCCGGTGGGATCGCCTCCGCCTCGATCAGATCGTCACGAACCTCCTCTCGAACGCGATCAAGTACGGCGCCGGCAGGCGCATCGACGTCGCGGTCTCGGACCTCGGGGATCGCGCCCGCCTCGTGGTGCGGGATCGCGGCATCGGCATCGCGCCGGACCAGCAGGCCCGCATCTTCGAGCGCTTCGAGCGCGCCGTCTCCAGCGAGAACTACAGCGGCTTCGGCATGGGGCTGTGGATCGTGCGGCAGATCGCCGACGCCCTCGGCGCGACGATCGACGTCGAGAGCCGCCCGGGCGAGGGGGCCACGTTCACCGTCGACCTGCCGAAGGTGCCCGCCTGACGCGCGCCCGCGCCGCGCGCGTCACAGCGCCCGGCGCACCCTCCGGCGCTGCTCGATCATGTGCTGGGTGATCTGCTGCCGGCCCTCGGCGCGCTCCACCAGCGTCCACACGTTGTCGCCGCGCTCCCTGCCCGCGCAGTCGAGGAGCGCGTCGGCGGCCTGCTCGGCGGGGATGAGCCCGTCGTGCCGCCCCGGGAGCTCCACCACCGCGACGCGCGTGCAGAGCCCGCCCATCGTCGCGAGCATCCGGCGCACGACCTCGCGGAAGATCGCCTCGTCGAACGCGTCGCGCCGGCCGGCGCCGAACAGGACGAGCTTGTCGAAGGCCATGCGCGGCTTGCACGGGATCATCACGACCTCGCCGAGCTCGCAGGTGATCTGGCCCTGCCGCCGGAGCTCCGAGATCCGGCCGCCGAGCCGCCAGTCGCAGAGGCCGGCCACGCCGTGGGCGGGCAGCGCGTCGCTGAACGGGGCGCACGCGAGCACCTCCGAGTCGAGCTCGTCGAGGCTCTGCAGGTCGGGGGGGACGAACCGGAGCTCCACGGATCAGACGCTGATGGCGCCCTTGCGGAAGTCGCTCTTCGCGATCTTCACGTTGACGCAGGCGGGCTTGCCGCACCGGAACGCCTCGTCCAGCGCGGGCCCGAGCTCCTCCACGCGCTCGACGAAGGCCCCGAAGCCCCCGAGCGCGTCCACCACGCGGTCGTACCGGGTGAGGTCGAGCGACGTCGCGGGCGCGCGGCCCTCGCCGTAGAGCTCGACCTGCCCGCGCCGGATCTGCGTCCAGGCCGCGTCGTTCCCGATCACGCTCACGACGGGGATGCCCTGGCGCGCCATCGCCTCGAACTCGAGCGCGTGGAACCCGAACGAGCCGTCGCCGTACACGAGGACGACGTTGGCCTCGGGCCGCGCGAGCTTGGCGGCCATCGCGTAGCCCGGCCCGACGCCGAGGGTGCCGAGGGGGCCCGGGTCCATCCAGAGCTGCGGCCACTCGAGCTTCAGCACGTTCGCGGCCGTGGCCACGAAGTCCCCGCCGTCGCCGATCACGATGTCGTCCTTGCCGAGCCGCTTGCCGATCTCGGCGCAGACGCGCAGCGGGTTCGGCGGGTCGCTGTCGCTCGCGATCTCGGCGAGCATCCTCGCGCGCGCGCGCTCCTCCGCCTCGCGCACGGCCGAGAGCCACGCCTCGGCGGATTTCTCGGGCACCTCGGCGAGCAGCTGCTCCAGCACGACGCCGCTGTCCCCGTCGATCCCGAGGTCGACGCGGCGGTTCCTGCCGAGCTCGCTGCCGTCGAGATCGATCTGGACGACCTTCGCGGCCGGGCCGACGGCGCGGCCGTACTCGAGCCGGAAGTCGAACGGAGTCCCGAGCACCACGCAGAGGTCGGTCTGCGCGAGGGCGAAGCGGCGCGAGCGGCTCATCAGCCCGGGGTGCGCGTGGGGCAGCGCACCGCGGGCCATGCCGTTCAGGTAGAAGGGCGCCTTCACGGCGTCGGCGAAGCGGCGCAGCGCGTCCCGCCGCGGCGACCAGCGGAGCTGGCTCCCCACGATGAACATGGGCCGCTCCGCTTCCCGCAGCAGGGCCGCGGCGCGCGCGACGGCGGCCGGGTCGCCGCCGGGCCGGGCCGGGGGCGCGGGCGCGGTGGCGGGCGCGTCGTCGCCCGCGAAGCCCATCAGCAGATCGAGCGGGATCTCGAGGAAGACCGGGCCTGGCACGTTCGCCTGGGCGACGCGGAAGGCCGAGTCCACGTACTCCTGGATGCGGTCGGTCGACGGGACGGAGGCGCTCCACTTGGAGATGGGGCGCATCAGCTCGACGTGGTTCATGTCCTGCAGCGAGCCCATGTCGGCGAGGGCGCGCGGGCCGGCGCCGCCGAGGACCACCATCGGGATCCCCGCGCGCTGCGCGTTGGCGACGGCGGTCACCACGTCGGTGACGCCCGGCCCGGCGGTGACCGCGCACACCCCGGGCCTCCCGGTGACCCGCGCGTACCCGTCGGCGGCGTGGCCGGCCGTCTGCTCGTGCCGCACGTCGACGACCCGGATGCCGTCGTCCAGGCACCCGTCGTAGATCGCCTGGATGTGCCCGCCGCACAGGGTGAAGAGGTGGGTCACCCCGTGCCTCGCGAGCGCCTTCGAGACGAGCTTGCCTCCGTGCACCTGCGCCATGGGGCCGGCATATACCATGTGCGCCCCAGCGTCCTCCCCGCGAGCGGGCCATTCGTGCGGCGCCGCGCGGCCGCCGGCGGCGCGCCGGGCAAGCCGCCTCACCGGGCCGGGCGCTCGGCTCCGAGGATCTCGGGGGCACAACCCGGCGGTCGCGCGTGTGGCGCCGTGTTCGAACGTACGCCCCACAGCCGCGCTGGCCTCGGAAGCGGCGTCCGGTGTTCACTGCGAAACGGCCAGCGCCGGTCTTAGTTTAGTGTGTTTCCTAACCTTCAACGTTCTTTGAGAGCGCCGCGGCGTCAACGCACCTACCGGCGGGTGCGCGCGCCGCCTCCGTGCCCGGAAACCACGCTATCGCCGGCCCCTGTTGTCAGGACGCCCCCGGGGGAAGCCCACGTGCAGCGGGCGATGCTGTAAAAATCCAGCGTTACTACAGCTTCGACTCCGCCCCTGCTGCGATATCGTCGCCATCCCGGCGCGACCGTCGCCGTGGGGGCTGATGCCAGATGCTGTTCTCTCCGGGCGATCAAATGATATAGTTGGCTCCTTATTGCAGCTGCCACCTCCACACCGCCATCGCTCTCGGCCTCACCCCGGTGCCCCTGCCCTGCAGCCGCCGGCCTGGGAGAAGGCATCGGACCTCTCCGGGCGCGGATCGCCTCCGGGCCCGGCGCCGCCGCCGGCGCTCCCCGTAACGTTCCCGCAACGTGGCGGAAACAATCCGGCCCCGGCCGCACGCGCGCGAGCATCTGTGAGCAAGTTAACCGGTTCAGTCGCCGATTGCGCGGCGAGCGCACGGTGGTTGGTGAGAAGGAGCGTGTCCCGGTGGCCGTCCGGGAGGAGGCGTGCGCGGTCGTCCGCGATGACACACGATCTCCTTTCCGTATGCGCGCCAACTTCCTTGAGGTGCACCAACCTCGACGGCGGGAGGCGCCCTGGCGCCGCGACGGCCGTCTCGCCGGATCGATGGGGGAACGCGAGCCAATCGTGTGTGGCGCTCTCGTGGACGCTGATTTCACTGCCTACGTCCCGAGCGACGTCTACCACGTGCGCTTCATCTGTCCGGGTGTCCCCGATGCCCGCGTCCGGGGATGGACTCCGTCCTCGGTACATCATTTCATTGACGTGCGATCGGCCAGGGCATCATCTGCCGTTGCTGCTGGGCCAACATTTCGGCCAACTTCCGCGCCGCGTGGGCGGTAGTGCGCTGGCGCCTTGCTTCTCGCAGCGTTCATTTCAAATATCCTGCTCTCACAGAACGTTACCCAATACACCAAAATGACGCGTGACTGCTTACATGAGCTTGCGAGCTTGTTGTTTTCTATTTCGGGAAAGCTCTGTATCGGTTATGCGGGATAAGAGGACGCGCAATAGCGCTTCGCTGGAGTAGCATCTTCCTATGTCGGAGCCCCCTAGTAGCAGCAGTCAGTTGATCCGGATACCCATCGTGCTGGCGCTCGACTGCAGCCCCGGTTTTCTGGCCCGTTGCCGCAGGGTTGCGGCGCGGGCTCGTTTCCTCGTCCGCTCGTGCGAGGCGGCGTCGGCGTGGGGGATGGCGGTCCGCCTCCGCCCGCTGGCGATCGTCCTGCCGAGCCACTTGCACGAGCGCGCGCCGCAGACGTTCGAGCTGCTCGCGGAGGACGCGGGAGCGCGCCTCGTCGTCGTGGAGTCCGAGCAGCTGCCCGCGGGCGAGCTGGAGGGGCACATCACCCACGCGATCGGCGAGGCGACCCGCGCCCGAGGCGCCTAGCCGCGTCCGAGGCGCCCCGAACGCGCCGAGGCGCCTCGAACGTGCCGGAGCCGCTTCGACGCGGCGGCCGACGCGGGCCGCGGCCGTCGCGTGGCTCGGCCGCTGCCGGGCCTCGGCGGCCGCGCGTCTCGGCCGCCGAAGGCCTCAGTCGGTGCGGACACCCGCGGTGAGGTGGAAGCCCCAGGTGTGATCGAGCGGCGGGCCGAGCTCCTCGTCGAAGGGAAGCAGCAGCCCCGCTCGGAGGAACGCGGCCTTGCGCTCGATCGCGAGGAACGGCTCGAGGGCGAGCACGTACAGATTGCGCGCGACGGCGTGCCGGATGCCCACGTTGTCGAACGTGGGCAGCGCTACGCCTTGCACGCGCACGCCGCCGGCGATCCCGTGGCCGATCTGGACCTCGGCGGCGTGCTGGATCGCGACCTCGTACTCCTCGTTTCGGCCGAGCGGGATGTAGAGGAGCGGCTCGATCTGCAGGCGCCCGATCAGCGGGCCGAGGTGGACCTCGGCGCCGAAGCGCGCGTGGATGGGGAGGATGCTCGGGAAGTACTCGTGGAGGTCCCAGTAGGCGCGGCTCGCGCCGACCGGCTCGTAGCTGCGGTGGTCGTGGGTCTGGGCCGAGAGCGTCGCCAGCCCGACGGCGCCGCCCACCGTGATCCAGAGCTTGCGGCCTGCGCGGGCGACGTGGTGGGCGCCGAGCATCACGTTGCCGAGCACGGCGTCGGTGCGCTCGTCCATCGCGAGCCCGAAGGGGACGCGGACGTCGAGGAACGTGTGATCGGCGAACGGCATGCGGGCGAAGAGGGCGACCGCGAGCCCGGAGCCGTCGCTGTCGCCGCCGGTGAACGCCGAGGTCTCCAGGCCGATCGCCCCGCGCTGGGCGAGCGGCACCGTCCCCCCGCCGAGCGCGCCTTCGTCGGCAGGCGCGGGCAGCGGCCCTTGCTCGGCCTCGGAGAGGGACGTGCTCCAGTCCTCCATGCTCTCCCACCGGCCTGCCCGCCGCGCGGCCGGCGTCTTGGCGGGCGGCGCGGCGTCTGCGGGCGGTTCGGCAGCGCCCGCCTCGGGCGTCGCTCCGGCCGGCTCGGACGGCGATCCCTCCGGCGCTGGCGCGTCCGCAGCCGGCGCGCCGGGCGCCGCAGGCGCGGGGCTCGCCGGCGACTGCGGCGCGCCGGGCGCTGGCGACTGCGGCGCGCCGGGCGCCGCAGGCGCGGGGCTCGCCGGCGACTGCGGCGCGCCGGGCGCCGGCTGCGGCGCGCCGGGCGCCGGCTGCGGCGCGGGCGCTGGAGGCGTCCCCGCCCGCGCCGGAGGGGCCGGCGGCGTTCCCGCCGGCGCCGAGGCGGTGGGCGCGGGGCGCGTCGCCGGCGGAGGCGTCACGGGCTGCGCGGCGATCGGCGCGGCCGCGAGGATCGCCGTCGCCAGCCAGGAAAGCGAGGACAAGACCAGGATTCGACGTGGCATCGTGTCTCCTTGGGGCGCGCATCCTATCGCCTCGGAAGGCGCGCGCGTCTGCTCCAGCAAGCGCCGGTCGCGCTTCGCCGTCCCGCGCCCGGGCAGCCCGCCGCGACGCGGGCCCCGGCGCGGTGGCTCGAGCGCGAGGCGAGCGCCGCGCGCCCCCACGGCGGAGCGGCCCCGGCGGCGCGGCGACCCGGAGGCGCGGCCGGGCTCCCCCGCGCGCGCTACAGGAGCGCCGAGAGCGCCGCCGCGAGGCGCTCGTACTGCGGCCGGTCGTTGTAGATCTGCGCCGAGATCCGGAGGGCCCGCCGCGGCGACGCCGGCCAGGCGAACACCGGCACCTCGATCCCCCAGTGCGCGAGGAGCGCGTCCTGGAGCGGGTCGAGGCCCAGCGGCGACGACGCCGCGTCCGGGAGCGGCACCGTCGCGAGCGCGCCGATCATCGTGTCCGGGCTCGGCGGTGGGCAGCCGAGCGTTGCGCAGAGCAGGTCGCGCGCGGCGAGGGCCGTCGCCCGGTTGTGGGCCCGGAGCTCGGGCCAGCCGCCGGGCAGGAGCGCTGCCATCGCGCGGATCGCGTCCGCGATGCAGAGGGCCGCGCTCGGATCGGAGGTGCCCGTCCAGTCGAACTCGAGCAGGAAGCGCGACCGGTCGGTGCGCGGCGAGTTGGCGCCGTGGCTGATGCAGAGCGGGCGCACCGAGCCCTGTCGGTCGCGCCGCACATGGAGGAACCCCGCGCCCTTCGGCGCGCACATCCACTTGTGGCAGTTGCCGGTGTAATACGCCGCCCCGAGGGCGCGGAGGTCGAGCGGCAGCATGCCGGGCGCGTGCGCCCCGTCGACGAGGAGATCGACGCCGCGGGCGGCGAGCTCGGCGGACAGCGCGTCGACCGGGAACACGAGCCCCGTCGGGCTCGTCACGTGATCGATCAGCACGAGCCGCGTCCGCGGCCCCACCCGCGCGAGCACCGCCTCGACCACCTGCTCGGGCGCCTCGATCGGGAACGGCACGGGCGCGACCACGACGCGCGCCCCGGCGCCGGCCGCGACGGCCTCGGCCGCGTTGCGGCAGGCGTTGTACCCGTGGTCGGTGACGCAGAGCTCGTCGCCCTGCCCGAGCGAGAGCGACCGCAGCACCGTGTTGACCCCGAAGGTCGCGTTGGGCACGAACGCGAGGTCGTCCGGGTCGGCCCCGACGAAGGCGGCGAGCTCGCCGCGGGCCGCGTCGAGCAGCGGCTCGAGCTCGCGGAGGAAGAAGCGGACCGGCTCGCGCTCGAGCTGGTCGCGGTAACGCTGCTGCGCCTCGAGCACCGCGCGCGGGCAGGCGCCGAACGAGCCGTGGTTGAGGAAGGTGACGGCCGGGTCGAGCGGCCAGAGCTCGCGCGCGGCGCCGGCGCGCGACTCCGGGAAGGTGTTCGGGTTCATGGCGGAGGTCGAGTGCCCTACGAGGCTGAGGTGTCGGAGGGCCGGTGACAATGTCGCGCGCGGCCACGCCTCCTGTCGAGGGCGTCGAGAGCGTCGAGGGCCACGCGAGGCGCATCGATGGTGGATCCATGATCGAGATGTCGATCAACATTGATTCGTGGATCAACCGTGACCGCATTCCGGCAAGGATCCAGCCTCGGTCAACCCATCCATGATGGACCGTGGACGCGTCCATCATGGATGGGTTGGCGCGAGCGGCGCCTCGATGGCGCGAGCAGCGCCTCGATGGCGCCGCTCAGCGGCCCATCCAGAGCGGGGAGGCGCCGTTCATCTGGAGGGCGTCCATGCGCCGCGCCGCGGGCGGGGCCGCCGCGGCCGCGCGGGCGGTCTTCCGCGCGCTCGCCACCGCCGAGGCCGCGCCCGCGATGCGCGCCTTCTCCTTGGCCGACTGCGCGCGCGCCGCCTGCTGCAGGAGCCGCTCCTCCGCCGCGGCGAGCTTCGCCTCGGCCGCGCCGAAGTCGCCGGAGCCCACGTCCTGGGCCGCAGCGAGCTGCGTCATGCCCGTCTCGATCACCGCCGCGAGCGTCTGGGTCCGCTCGTTCTCGTGCGCGGCCACCTGGGCCGGGTCGCTCGTCACCTCATAGCGGGCCACCACCTCCTGCACGCGCGGGACGTTGCCGTTCTCGGGGTCGCGGAAGTGGAGGCGCACGCTCGCGAGCGGGTGCGAGCCGGCGGCGGGCGCGGTGACCCGCACCCGCACGAGCATCTCGCGGTGCTGCCCGCCGAACATGGTGCCGAGCAGCACGCGGACCGCGTCGCCGGACCGGTCGGCGCGCTCGTTCGGCACGCCGATCACCTCCACGCCGGGCGCCGGGACGATCTCGACGAAGGCGCCCGTCGCCGCGGTCGTCTGGAGCAGGGCGAGCTCGCGCTCGAGGACGGAGGACAGCTGGCGGGCCTCGGTGAGGTGGTAGAGCCGGCCGCTGGAGCCGAGGGCGAGCGCGTTGAGCGTGCGCTCGTCGTAGTCGGCGCCCACCCCGATCGACGTGACCTGCACTCCGTGGGCGGCGCCGCGCTGGGCGAGCGCGCCGAGGAGCTCGGGGGACGACGGGCCGATGTTCGCCTGGCCGTCGGAGATGAGCACCACGCGCCGGACGGCGTGCGTCGACGGCGCCGCGGCCGCGTGCCGCTCCGCGAGCCGGAGGCCCTCGAAGAGGTTCGTGCTGCCCTCGGGGCCGAGCGCGGCGATGGCGCGCGCCACCGCGGGGCGCGTCTCGGGGCCGAGCACGGCGGGCGCGACGCGCTCCACCGCGGCGTCGGCGAACGACACGAGCGAGACGAGGTCGCCGTCGGGCAGCCCGTCGACGAACGCCTGCGCCGCGGCGCGGGCGTGGTCCATCTTCGGCCCCTGCATCGAGCCGGAGGCGTCCACGAGCAGCGCGACCGCGGCCGGCGCGCGCGCCCCGCGGCGGGCCCCGGGGACGTCGACCCACACGCCGAGCTGCGTCTCGCGCGTCCCCGGCAGCACGAAGTCGCTGGCCCCCGCGGCGCCGATCCAGACGCCGCGGCTCGCCTCGGCCCGGGATCCCGGCGCCTCGGCCGCCGCAGGCGTGGCCGCCACCGCCGCCCCAGGCGCGGCCGCCACCGCCGCCCCAGGCGCGGCCGCCACTGCGGCCCCGTCGGCCGCCGCCGGGGCCGCGGCGACCGCCGGCGCGCCCTCCTGCCGCGCCCCCGAGCCCGGCGCGACCTCCGCGGCCGCAGCGCTCGTCTCCGGAGGCGCCGCCGCGCCGGCCGCGCAGCCCAGAGCCGCAAATCCCATCAGCACGCCCGCGAGCATCGTCCGCATCGAGAAGCTCCTTCCGCCGCAAGCCCGAGCCAAGGCGCGGCCCACGGGGGACTCGCGTCCTCCGCCGCGATCTCCTCGACCCCCGCAGCGCGCGGCTTCTACGGACCCAGCCGAAAAAAGATCTCCGGGAGAGCTCGCCCCCCGCGCCGCCGCCCCTCCCGGCCGAGGGGCCCGCTGCCCGCCCCGGAGCCCCCGCCGAGCACACCTGATGCGTCGCCGGCGCATGAAGCGAGGGCCCAACTCGAGATCTCGCGACCGATGCGGCTCCCCGCGTCCCCTCCGCCGATGGTCCGCGTCTTGCTGATTCACGATCATGGACGGGCGATCGCCGGCGCGCGGCGCCCGGACACGATGCGCCGCCGAGCGGCGATGCCGGAGGAGGTCGATCCGATGAAACTCGTACGAAGCAAGTCTCCAGCTCTTCTCGCCGCCTTCGCGGCGATCTTCCTGGCTGTCGCGAGCCTCTTCGCTTTGCCGGATTACACGCTCACGGGCACCGGCGTCCGCGTGAGGACGGTCGGCACGGCCAAGATCGATGTCTATCGGATCAGCCATTACATGGAACAGCTGCCCTCCACGAGGTCCAAGCAGGCCGTCATCGAGATGGATACGGGAAAGAAGTTCGTCTGGACGATGCTGCGCGACGTCGACCGCGAGAGCATCGTCAAGGCGCTGAGGGACGCCTACGCGATGAACGGATACGCCGATCAGACGAAGATCGCGCGGTTCGTCTCGGCGTTCGAGGGCGACCTCAAGGCGGGCGCGGAGGTCACCATCGAGTACGACGCGCGCGCGAAGACGACCACCGCCAAGGTGGCCGGCGGCGGGACCGCGACGGTGGGCGGCCTCGATTTCATGAAGGCGACCTGGCAGATCTGGTTTGGCAAGATCGACCAGCCGACGTTGAGCGACGAGCTCATCGCCAAGCTGCCCTGACGCCGGGCGCCTCGCCGGCCCGCCGGCTCGGCGCGCGAGGATGACGCGACGAGCTCCCGCCGCCCGCGGACCGCGCCGAGACGACGGCTCCCGCGGTCCGCCGCGACGCCATGGCTCCTCGTGTCCTCAGCCGTGCTTGCGCTCATGCCTCTTCAGCGTCTTGTCGACCTTTGCCAGGGCTCTGAGGATGCGATCCTTGATCGGCGCTCCGCCGTTCTCTCGAGCCGTGAGCGTCGCGGTGTGGGCGGCGCAGAGGTTCTCGGCGTCATGGAAGCGAAGGGCCAGCTCTTCGGCCCATCGCCGAAACTCCAGCGCGGCCCCGGGGCGCTTCTCGAGCGCCTGCGGCAGCATGGGAGAGAAGCTCAAAACATCGTTGAGCCCCACGAGGCGCATCGGGGACGGGAGGCGGATGTACATCAGCGTATCGTCGACGTGAATCGTCCGCGACGCGCGGTGCAGCACGAGGACGGACGAAAAGTGCACGTTCTCGTTCGCTGAGACGAAATCGACCCCGCGCGGCACCGAGAAGTCGAGGTCGCCCGCGAACATCGCGTGCGCCGCCGGATCGTCGATCAACGTCTTTTCCCACGGGAGGTCGGGGAAGCGGGACAGATGGCGAGACGTTCCGTAGAGGCGCGCATGCGGATAGTGGGCATGCATGGCCTTCGCGTGCAGCGTGTGGAAGGGGTGAACGTTGAGGATGGCCTCCACGTCCCTCCCACCATGGGTGATCTCGTCGATGTGCCGCTTTTCCTCGACCCCGAGCGTGTAGGAGTCGAGAAAAATGTACTTGCCGTTCTCGCGCCGGACGAGGGACGCGTGCGTGCCGACGTCGATGATCCCGCCGATCTTGAACGATCCGCGAATGTTCCAGAAGCCGTCCGCGACCGGGATGATCCGATGGTTCATTCGAGCCTCCTTCCCTGGAAACACGCCCCGAGCACCGCGGCTCGCTCATCGATGTTGTTCTGCCCGAGGGTGTCGCCGGCCGATGACGAGCGCGGTGGAGCTCGGCGAACCGTCGCCGTGACGGTTGACGTCGATCGACGTCAATCAACGTCAATCCGAGGGCTTGTCGCGCACCACGAGCACCGACCGGCCCGTGTGGTTCACGACCTTCGCCGCCGTCGTCCCGAGCACCTTGTCGATGCCCGAATAGCCGTGCGACCCGATCACGATGAGGTCCGCGTCCTCCTCGTCGGCCGTCCGGCAGATGACCTCCCAGGCGACGCCGACGTGGACCACGACCTTCGCGACGAGCTCGGGCGGCACGCCGCGCGCGAGCTGCGCGAGCTCCTCCCGGTCGCCCCGCTCCAGGATCTCGGGGACGCGCGTCGGCGACTCGTTCAGCGCCTCGGCAGGCAGGCTGTGGTGCAGCCCGATGCCGCGGACGAGCACGAGCTTGCCGCCGAGCTTCTGCGCGAGATCGACGCCCTCCGCGAGGATGAGCGGCGCCCTGGGCGAGCTGTCCAGGGCAACGAGGATGGTCCGGGGGTGCTTGAGGCTCATGGCGTCCGCCTTTCGTGCGGTGGCGTTCCCGGATCTCTTTAGCCGACTCCGCGCCGGGCGCGCAGCACGTCCCGCGGCGCCCGGCGCCCGCGCGGCGCACCACCTCGGCCGCCCGCGCAGCGCGCCACCCCGGCCGCCCGCGCAGCGCGCCACCCCGGCCGCCCACGCAGCGCGCCACCCCGGCCGCCCGCGCAGCAGCGCGCCACCCCGGCCGCCCGCGCAGCAGCGCGCCACCCCGGCCGCCCGCGCAGCGGCCCGGTGCGTCCGGCGTGGATCAGGCGCGGATCGCCACGCCGTGGCCGCGGTCGTCCGTGAGGATCTCGAACGCCGCGCGCCGCGCCGTGGTCAGCGTCTCGATCCCGACCTCGCGGCCCAGGCTCTTCCGCCGCAGGGTGAGGCTGCAGGCCCCGATCTTCGTGTTCAGGCAGTGCTTCACCCCGCCGGGAGGGTTCCTGTAGGCGAGGCCCACGACGTCGGCGGCGCGCGCCGAGATCTCCCCCTCGACGCTCAGCCGATCGGTCTCGGTCCGGAAGCGCCAGGTGAAGTAGTCGAACGAGGCCTCGGCGCGGAACGCCTGGACCAGCGAGCTCAGCGCGATCTCCTCGCCCCGGTGCCGCAGGACCAGCGGCGTCATGCTCGGCGTCCAGAGCGGCCCGACCTTGAGGCGGGCCGTGGCGACCTCGAGGAAGCTGTCCGGGTGGCTGTCGAACCCCGCGACCTGCCCCCAGGCGTAGAGGTCCGTGTGCTTCGTCCCCCAGTTGTGGTTCTGGCTGCCCACCCAGCCCGAGACGTCCACGTCGCGCCCGGCAGCGCGCAGGACGCCGCGGTAGACGGCCATCGGCGCGCCGACCAGCGCCTTCGCCTTGGGCAGCGGGGCGTCGTAGAGGGCCGCAGGGAGCAGCAGGAGCGGCTCCCCGCCGCCCTCGACCGCGAGATCCCAGGAGATGGCGCCCTCCCCCTCGCCCGCCGCGCCGGCGAGCCGGCCCGGGCGCAGCTCTGCCCCGTCGATGTCCACGGCGAGGGCGTCGCGCGCGAACGAGCAGCGCCCGGCGAACGGCACCTCGCGCTTGGCGACCGCGTGGCGCCCCGACTCGCCGTCGAAGTAGATGGCCCAGAGCTCGCCCTCCGCGGCGTCGGGCCGCCCGGCCGGGCTGAAGAGCGTGTAGCGGATCCAGAAGGCGAGCGGGCGCGTCGGGTGGTTCGCGCGCTGGAAGAAGCTCTCGTAAAACCCCTCCCGCTGCCCCGGCCGGTAGCGCGCGTGGTTCGCCCGCTCCCGCGTCGCCCTCGCGTCCGCCATCTAGTGCCCCCGCTTCTGCCCGCCGATGAGGAGATCGGAGATCACCCGCTCCAGGTCGTCGAGCGAGATCGGCTTCGCGATCTTCGGGTTGTCCACCCGCTCGACGAACTCGCGCGCGCTCGGCGTGAACGCGCCGCCCGACATGAAGGCCATCTTCGGCTGGAGCTGCGGGAACCGCTCGCCGATCTCGTCGTAGAGGGCCATCCCGCTCATCTGCGGCATCAGGAGATCGCAGACGATCGCGTCGATCCGGCCGCCGCGGTCCCGCAGGAGGTCGAGCGCCTCGTGGCCGCTCTTCGCCACGAGCACCTCGTGCCGCTCCTCGAACGCGCGCGCGAACGCGTTGAGGAGCATCGGCTCGTCGTCGACGAACAGGATCGTCCCGCGCGACGACGGGCGCGGCGGCTCCGGCGGCGGGCGGAGCGCCGGCAGATCCGCGGGGCTCAGGCCGGTGAGGCGGATCGTGAAGACGGTGCCGATGCCGGGCTTGCTCGACACCGTCATGGTGCCGTGCTGCTCCTCGACGATGTTGCGCGACACCCAGAGCCCGATCCCCGGCCGCGCGCTCTCTTCCTTGGTCGTGAAGAACGGGTCGAAGATGCGCTCGACGACCTCGGGGGTCATGCCGCGCGCGTTGTCCTCCACCTCGACGTGGTGCACCCCGTCGTCGAAGCGCGCCGTCACGCGCACCAGGTTCTCGTCGCGCGGGCGGTTCGGCATCGCCTGGGCGGCGTTGATGAACAGGTTCACGAACACCTGCGACAGCTTGCCCGGGTAGCCGACCAGCGGGGGCATCTCGCCGTAATGCCGCTCGATGCGGCAGAGCTGGCTGAGCTGCGGCCCCGTCATGCGCAGCGCGAGCTCGATCACGTCGACGAGATCGACCCGCTCGGGCTTGCGCTCGCTGCTGCTCGAGAAGAGGTTGAGGTCGGTCACGATGTCGCGCATCCGCTCGACGCCGGCGAGCGCCTCGTGGCACGACCGATCGATGAGGTCGATGGCGCGGAGCAGGTCCTCGTAGGAGCCCGACGCGACCGGGCGCGCCGCCGAGACGAGCTTGTGCGCCCCGCTCCGGATCTGCTCGAGGTTCGCCATCACCCACGCCATGGGGTTGTTGAGCTCGTGCGCGACGCTCGCCGCCACCTGGCCGATCGAGGCGAGCTTCTCGCTGTGGAGGATCTGCGCGCGGCGCGCGACCTCCTCGGTGACGTCGCGCATGAGCGCGAGCGACGCGTCCTCGCCGTAGAGCCGCGTGATCCGGACCGTCATCACCTTGGTCAGCCCGGCGCGCGTCCCGCAGCGGATGGTGGCCTCCCGGGGCGCCTCGGCCCGGGACGCGGACATCACCAGGGCGCGCAGCGCCGGCACGTCCGCCGCGACCGCGAGCGCGGTGATCGGCCGGCCGATCCACGCCTGCCGCGAGTGCCCGAAGAGCACCTCGAAGCGCACGTTCAGCCGCGTCAGCATGCCCTCCTGGTCGATCGTCGCGAGCACGTCGGACGAGAGCTCGACGATCTCGCGGTAGCGCTCCTCGGAGGCGAACAGCGAGCGCTGGGCGTACGCCTCGGCGAAGCGGTGCTCGAACTGGAGCAGGAGCGCGTCGACGGCGCGGAGCACGTCGATGGAGGACGTGCCGTCCGCGTCGCCGTCGTCGTGGGTCGTGTCGAGGACGCCCGCGACCGCGGTGCGGAACTCGGAGGCGGCGATCAGCGGGCCGCTGATGGAGTACCCGGTCGCGTAACGCTGCTCGACCAGGTGCGTGATGAACTCGTCGAGCAGCGTCTCGCTGCCGTCCTCGAGGATCCTTGTGAAGGCGGCGAGCCAGGAGCGGACGTTCTCCGTCACCTCGCCGACGGGCCGGTCGGTGTACCGGCCGCGCTCCGGCGGCAGCGCCAGCACGTTCTCGATCCAGTCGTCGATCAGCTCGTCCTTGTGCCGCTTGCAGAGCTCGAGCAGCCGCCGGCGCGCGAGCGCCATGGAGGTCTCGGTGGGGGTCGACGGCGCGTGGACCTGCGGGCGGCGCTCGCCCTCGCCCAGCTCGCGCCCGCCCCGCGACTCCGGCAGCTGCGAGCGCCGCTCGCCCTCGCCCAGCTCGCGCCCCCGCCGCGACTCCGGGTACTGCGAGCGCCGCTCGCCCTCGCCCAGCTCGCGCCCCCGCCGCGACTCCGGGTACTGCGAGCGCCGCTCGCCCTCGCCCAGCTCGCGCCCCCGCCGCGACTCCGGATACTGCGAGCGCCGCTCGCCCTCGCCCAGCTCGCGCCCGCCTCGCGGCTCCGGGAGCTCGCGTTTGGCCTCCTCGTCCGCTCCCATCGCCGCTACCTGCCGCGGAGGACCTCGCACCCCATGAACGCGCGGAGCGGCTCCGGCACGACGACCGTCCCGTCCGCCTGCTGGTACTGCTCGAGGATCGCGATCACCGTCCGCCCCACCGCGAGCGCCGATCCGTTCATCGTGTGGACCAGCCGCGGCTTCGCCTTCGGCTCCGGCCGGTAGCGGATCTGGGCGCGGCGCGCCTGGAAGTCGCCGAAATTCGAGCAGCTCGAGATCTCGCGGTAGACCCCCTGGCCGGGCAGCCACACCTCGAGGTCGTACGTCTTCTGCGAGCCGAAGCCGAGATCGCCGGTGCAGAGCGCGGAGACGCGGTAGTGGAGGCCGAGGCGCTTCAGCACCTCCTCGGCGTGCGTCGTGAGGAGCTCGTGCTGGCGGGGCGAGTCCTCCGGCGCCGAGAGCCGCACGAGCTCGACCTTGTCGAACTGGTGCTGCCGGATGAGCCCCCGCACGTCGCGCCCGTGGCTGCCCGCCTCGCTGCGGAAGCACGGCGTGTACGCCGCGTACGCGATCGGCAGCGACGCGCCGTCGAGGATCTCGTCCGCGTGGAGGTTCGTGACCGGGACCTCGGCCGTCGGGATGAGGTAGAGGTCGTACGCCCGCTCGGGGTCGCTCTTCTGGGTCTTGAACAGGTCCTCGGCGAACTTGGGCAGGTTGCCCGTGCCGAACAGGGCCGAGTCCTTGACGAGGAACGGCGGGAGCACCTCGAGGTAGCCCTGCTCGCGCGTGTGCAGGTCGAGCATGAACGTGATGAGCGCCCGCTCGAGGCGGGCCGCCGCGCCGAGGAGCACCGTGAACCGCGCGCCCGAGAGCTTCGCCGCGCGCTCGAAGTCGAGGATGCCGAGGGCGGTGCCGATGTCCCAGTGGTTCTTCGGCGTGAACGAGAAGCTCGGCTTCTCGCCCCACGTCCTCACGACCACGTTGTCCTCGTCCCCGGCGCCGTGGGGCACCGACGGATCCGGCAGGTTGGGGACGACGGCGAGCTGCTCGGTCAGCCGCTTCTCCAGCTCCGAGACGACCTGCTCGGCCTCCTTGATCTTCGCGGAGAGGGCCTTCAGCTCGTCGCGCTTCTGCGCGAACTCCGGCGACTTCTTGTCGAGGCGCGCCATCGCGTCGTTCGCCGCGTTGCGCTCCGCCTGCCACCGCTCGAGCTCCTGGATCCTCGACCGGCGCGAGCTGACCGTGGAGGCGAAGTCGTCTCCGAGGGTAGCGGCGGCGGCGGGCGAGCGACGGGCGAGCGCCGCGCGCACCTCATCGAGGTGATCTGCGACGTAGCGGGGATCGAGCATGCCCCAGGGTGTAGCCGATGCGTGCACGCGCGTCAGCAGCCGCGACGCGCGGCGCCCCATTCGGGCGGGGGTCCGCGCGCCGTCCCCGCCGCTCCCCGCCGCGCCGCTCCCCCGCCGCCCGGCGCGGCGGGGAGCGGTGCGGCGAGGCGCGCTAGGCCGTGGCGCCCAGGCTGCGCAGCACGAACTGGAGGATGCCGCCGTGCTGGTAGTAGTCGACCTCGTTCGGCGTATCGATGCGCGCGGTGACCGTGAACGTCGTCGTCTTGCCGCCCTCCCCGGTCGCGACGACGTTGAGCTTCTTGCCCGGCGTGAGGTTGTCCGCGATGCCGGCGATCTCGAACACCTCGCGCCCGGTGAGCCCGAGCGTCCCGGCGTCCTCGCCCGGCGCGAACTCGAGCGGGAGCACGCCCATGCCGACCAGGTTCGACCGGTGGATGCGCTCGAAGCTCTTCGCGATGACCGCGCGCACGCCGAGCAGCTTCGTCCCCTTCGCCGCCCAGTCGCGCGACGAGCCGGTGCCGTACTCGGCGCCGGCGATCACGAGCAGCGGCACGTCCTCCGCCTTGTACCGCATGGCCGCGTCGTAGATCGTCGTCTTCTCGCCGTCGGGCAGGTGCACCGTGATGCCGCCCTCCTCGCCGGGGCGGAGCAGGTTCTTCAGGCGGATGTTCGCGAACGTGCCGCGCATCATCACCTCGTGGTTGCCGCGGCGGGCGCCGTACGAGTTGAAGTCGGCGGGCGCGACGCCGTGCTCGACCAGGTACTTCGCGGCCGGGCTGTTCTTGGCGATGTTGCCGGCCGGGGAGATGTGATCGGTGGTCACCGAGTCCCCGAGCAGCGCGAGCACGCGCGCGCCCCGGATGTCGACGAGCGGCTCCGGGTCCTTCGACAGCCCCTCGAAGAACGGCGGCCTGCGCACGTACGTCGAGGAATCGTCCCACGCGAACGTCTGGCCGCCCGGGATCGAGAGCTTCTGCCACTCCTCGTCGCCGGCGAACACGTTCTCGTACTGCGCCTGGAACTGCTCGGGCCGCACCGCCGTGCGGATCGCCTCGTTGACCTCGGTCGAGCTCGGCCAGATGTCCTTGAGGTACACCGGCTCGCCGTTGCGATCGGTGCCGACCGGCTCCTTGAAGAGGTCGGCGTCGACGTCCCCGCGCAGCGCGTAGGCGACGACGAGCGGCGGCGAGGCGAGGAAGTTCATCCGCACGTGCTGGTTGATGCGGCCCTCGAAGTTGCGGTTGCCGGACAGGACGCTCGCCACGACGAGATCGTTGTGGCGGACCGTGTCGCCGATCACGTCGGGCAGCGGCCCGGAGTTGCCGATGCACGTCGTGCAGCCGTAGCCGACCAGGTGGAAGCCGAGCGCCTCGAGGTACGGCAGGAGCCCGGCCTGCTTCAGGTAGTCGGAGACGACCTTGGACCCGGGGGCGAGCGAGGTCTTCACCCACGGCTTCACCGTGAGCCCGCGCTCGACGGCCTTCTTCGCGAGCAGGCCCGCGCCGAGCATGACCGCCGGGTTCGAGGTGTTGGTGCACGACGTGATCGCGGCGATCACGACCGAGCCGTGGCGCAGCGTGTAGCGCGCGTCGCCCTCGGTGATCTCCGCCGGGCGCATGACCTTCTCGAGCGCGGGCGCGCGCGCGGCGGCCGCGCCGGTCTCCTCCTCGAGGAACGCCTTCACCGCGGCCGGCTCGGCGGCGGCGAACTCCTTCTCGAGCATGCCCTGGAGCGAGGCGCGGAACGTGCGCTTCGCGTCGCGCAGCCGGACGCGGTCCTGCGGCCGCTTCGGGCCGGCGATCGACGGCTCGACGTCGCCGAGGTCGAGCGCGAGCGTGTCGCTGAAGACCGGATCCGGGGTGTTGTCCGTGCGGAACAGCCCCTGCTCCTTGTAGTAGGCCTCGACGAGCGCGACGAGCGAGGCGGGCCGGCCGGTGAAGCGCAGGTAGGCGATCGTCTCGTCGTCGACGGGGAAGAAGCCGATGGTGGCGCCGTACTCGGGCGCCATGTTGGCGATCGTGGCGCGGTCCGGGAGCGAGAGGGCGCTCAGGCCGGGGCCGTAGAACTCCACGAATTTCCCGACGACCTTCTTCTGCCGCAGCATCTGCGTCACCGTGAGGACGAGATCGGTCGCGGTGGCGCCCTCGGGCAGGCTGCCGTGGAGCTTGAAGCCCACGACCTCGGGGATGAGCATCGAGAGCGGCTGGCCGAGCATCGCCGCCTCGGCCTCGATGCCGCCGACGCCCCAGCCGACGACCCCGAGCCCGTTGATCATGGTGGTGTGCGAGTCGGTGCCGACGAGCGTGTCCGGGTAGACCAGCGCGCCCTGCCGCATGACGGCGCCGGCGAGGTACTCCAGGTTGATCTGGTGGCAGATGCCCTGGTCGGGCGGCACCACGCGGAAGTTGGTGAACGCCTGCGCCCCCCAGCGGAGGAAGGCGTAGCGCTCCTCGTTGCGCTCGAACTCGAGCGCCGCGTTCACCTTGAGGGCCGTCGAGGACGCAAACTTGTCGACCTGGACCGAGTGGTCGATCACGAGGTCGACGGGCTGGAGCGGGTTGATCTTGAGCGAGTCGCCGCCGAGCTTCGCGAGCGCCTCGCGCATGGCCGCGAGGTCGACCACGGCCGGGACGCCGGTGAAGTCCTGGAGCAGCACGCGCGCCGGGTGGAAGGCGATCTCCTGCGAGGGGCGAGCCTTGGGGTCCCAGTTGAGGACGGCCTCCACGTGGTCCTTGCGCACCACGCGCCCGTCCTCGTGCCGGAGGAGGTTCTCCAGGAGAATGCGGAGCGAGAAGGGGAGCTTGTCGATCGAAGCGCCGCCTTGCGCCAGCGAGGTGAGCTTGTAGTAGGTGTACGTATCGGCTTGAACCGTCAGCGTGCTCTTCGTGCCAAAGCTGTCGACCATGCGGCCTCCTCCAACGTCCGGAGCGCCCTTGTAGGCGCGCCGATGGCGCTAATCTAGTGTTATGTGCGCGCGCTTTACCCTCGCTGTTCCGGACTTCGCATCCCTCGTCGCCATGCTGGAGGCGTACCTCGGCGCGGGCGCCGCGGACGGCGGCCCCGCTCGGGCGATCGCCGCCGACCCGAAGGCGGCCGCGCTCTACCGGCCCCGGTACAACATCGCCCCGTCGACCGTCCACCCCGTGCTGCGCGCGCAGGGCGGCCAGCGGGAGCTCGTGGCGGCGACCTGGGGGTTCACCGGCCGCTTCGCCGGGGGCGGCGCGGCGCCTTCGCTCCTCGCCAACGCGCGGGCCGAGAGCGCGCGGACGAAGCCGACGTTCCGCGGCGCGTTCGCGGCGCGCCGGTGCGTGGTGCCCGCGGACGGCTTCTACGAGTGGAGCGGGCCGAAGGGCGCGCGGCGGCCGACGTGGTTCCACCCTGCCGGGGGCGGGATGCTCCGCATGGCGGGGCTGTACCAGCTGGCGAAGGATCCGGACGCGGGCGACATCGACGTCCGCTTCACGATCCTGACCACGGAGGCGAGCGCCGACGTGGCGCAGGTCCACGACCGCATGCCGGTCCTCCTCGCGCCCGAGGACGTGGATCTCTGGCTGGGCGTCGGCGACGGCGGGGAATCGGACGCGGATCGCGTCGAGGCGCTGCTCCGGCCGGCGCCGCGCGGCTCCCTCGCGGCGCGCGCCGTCTCGCCGCGGGTCAACGCGGTCGGCCACGACGACCCTTCCCTGCTGGAGGAGGTCGCGGCGGAGCCCGCTGCCCCGAAGGCCGGCCCGGCGAAGGCCGCTGCCCCGAAGGCCGGCCCGGCGAAGGCCGCTGCCCCGAAGGCCGGCGGCACGCTCCTGCTCTTCGACCTCGATGCAGGCGCGGGGCCCGCCGTCCCCTCCGGACGGACCCCGCGCCGCTGACGTTCGCCGGCGTCCGCCGCATTCCACGACGTCCGCCGCATTCCGCGGCGCCCCCCGGGCGTGCCGCGATTTCAGCGCGCGGAGGCGTTGCTCGTGCGACCGCCCTTGCGGCCCGTGCGGCTCGTCTTCGCCGGCCGGCTCGCCGTCGTCCGGCTCGTCGTCGCCCGGCCCGTCTTGCGCGCGGGCGCGGCCCGCCCCGTCTTCGCCGGCGCCGCGTCTGCCGCCTTCTTCCGTCCGGTCGTGGCCGCGGCGCCGCGGCGGCCCTTCGGGGCGCCCCGCGACGTCTCGGCGCGCTGCGTCGACGCGCGCTTCGCGGGCGGACGCTTGGCCGCCGCCTTGCGCGCCGCAGGCTTCGCGGCCCGCGTGCGGCGGCCGCCGGCGGCGGGCATGCTCTTCGCGACGATCTGGCTCAGGAGCGCCTCGACGTTGCCCTCGCGCACCTGGTCGAAGCGCGCCTCCAGGCGGGCCCCGAGCTCCTCGAGGCGGTCGGCGCCCATGGCGCGCTCGGCCTGGGGCAGGAGCTCCTGCTCCTCCTCCTCGACGTGGTGTCGCACGAGCTCCTTGAGCACACCCAGCCTGGCGTGAAAGGTTTCGTCACCCGGCTCGGTGCTGAGCAATTTCTGCAACATGATCTCGACCAGGGAGTGCTCCTCGTACGAGGTCGGGATCAGGGGGGAGGCGCCGAGCGCCTCCCGGGTCGCGGGGTAGAAGAGCTCCTCCTCGATGGCCGCGTGGCCCACGAGGCTCGCCACGAGCTCGTCTCGGAGCGCGCCGATCTCGTTGGTGTCGGCCTGCGCGATGCGCTCGAAGAGCTCGTCGACTTCCCGGTGCTGCTCCTTCAATAGGTCGGTCGCCTTCATGCGGGGACTCCTCTCACGGAAAGATGAAGCGCCATCGAGGCGCTTTGCCTGTGCGGTCTGCGGCGTTTGCGCGAAGCATGCCAGGCGCCCGGCGCGCGCGGAGCGAGCGCATCACGCGCACGCCATCGCGCGCGCGGCGGGCGTGACGCGCACGCGCGGGCGCGGGCGTACGTCGGCCGATGGGTCGCCCATCGGTCGATCGCTCGATCGATCGATCGACGCCGCGCGCGAGCGCGGAGCGGGGCAGGCTGCCTCGCAGCGGGGCAGATGGCGTCGCGGAGCGCGGGCGTGCGCGGCCTGCGCGATGTCGCGGACGCCCTCGCCTGCGCCCCGCGGCGGCGCGCGCCGCCGGGCGCCGTCAGCGGGCCATCGTCAGCGCGACGCCGCGCCGGCGCGGCGTCGCGCGGGCGTCACTGCGCGCCCCATACGTTGAGCACGGCCGCCGTCTCCGCGTCGATCGTGGCCGGCTCCCGTTGCGCCGCGGGCGCGCGTACGGACAGGTCGAACGTCACGGTGCGCCGGAAGAGCGACAGGGTGGCGAGCGGCATCACCTCGCGGCGGTTGAACGCGCAGGTCGGGTCCACGTTGAGGTCGCAGAGGAAGGGGGGCACGCCGAGCCGCCCCGAAAGCACGAGGTTGCCCCAGCGCGTGGAGTAGCGATCGCCGAGGGCGGCGATCTGGGGGTCGCGCTCGACGCCCTGGAGGCCCGAGGCGACGGCCGCCAGGTCCTTCCCGAGCGGTTCGCGGGCGAACGAGAGGCCGAGGGCGGCGACGGCGGTGCGCGTGATGTCGAGGATCTCGGTCGGGGCAGAGATGCGCTGGCCGGCGTAAAGATCGCCGGGAAAGTGGACATAAAGCGGGAGCGTCAGGACCGGCTCCTGGAGGTCGAGGCTCTCGGCGTAGAGCGTGGCGTCGGAGCGACCGCTGGCCAGGTCGCCGGTGACAATGAAGAGGGTCTCGTCCCACAGGCCAGCGGCCTTGAGGGTCCCGATGAGGTTGCCGAGCGCGCGGTCCTGGCCGGCGAGCGCGATGGAGAAGAGGTCGTGGATCCGGTCCCGATCGTCGGGGCTGAGGACGTCGCGGCGCCGGTTGCGCAGCCTGGCCAGGACCTGGGCGGCGCGGCGCGGCTCGATCGGGCCGGCGTAGTCGGCCGGCTTGAGGGCGTTCAGCTCCTTCGGGCCGACCTCCCAGGGCGGGTGGCCGCCGCGCGCGTGGACGAACGCGAGCAGGCGGTTGCCGGCGTCCTGGCGAACGGTCTCGTTGATCCAGGCGGCGGCGGCGTCGATCGGCGTGGTGGCCGGCTCGCCGCTGGTCGGGGGGTGCTCGAGGACGCGGGACCAGCCGGGTCCGAAGCCGAACGCCCGGAAGGTGGTGGGGACGCCGGTGAAGAAGCCGGTCCGGATGCTGCTGTCGCTCGCGATGGAGCCGATGGTGGTCATGCGGGCGGGGAGGCGGGCCCCGGTGTCGGTGACGGTATGGGCCGGCGGCGGCAGCCCGGTGAGCAGCGACGCGATCACGGCGGACACGACCGTGCTCGGGCCCCGGTGGTGATCGAACGTCGTCGCGGACGTGGCGAGCTCGGAGAGCGTCGCGAGGTGCGGCTCCGGGCGGCCGCTCCAGGGGGGCAGATCGGGCCGCTCGACCCCGTTCAGGGCGACGATCACGACGGCGCGCGCCGCGGGCACGGGCGGCGGGGGCTCCGCCGATCCGGCGAGGACGGGGTCCCCGAAGAGGATACGGCCGCCGCGGGCCGCGGCGGTGGCGCGGAGCTCGAGGGTGATGAGGGAGCCCTCGAAGGGCGCGAGCGGCAGCTCGACGTCGGTCCAGGTCGCCTTGTCGCCGCCCTCGACGTGGACGCGATGGAGCGCGAGCGGCTCCTGGCCATCGCGCAGGACGCGGATCTCGGCGTCGCCCTCGCCGGCGCCCAGCGCGCCGACGGCCGTGCGGAGGCGGGTCACCTTGGACGGGCGGAAGGTGCAGCGGACGGCGCCCGGGGCGCGCAGCGCGATGGACCGGTGCGGGACGCCCGACAGCGCCGCGGCGGGCGCGACGACGTCGCGCAGGGTCGGAGGGCCGTAGGTGGCCGGGTCCTCGTCGGGGATGCCGATGCGGACCCAGTCGATGTCGGCGAACGACTCCCCCTCGCGGAGCCGGCCGGAGAACCGGATCGTGAGGGTGTGCAGGCCGGGGTCGGCCGGGAGCGTGGTGGTCGGGGTCGAGGCGATGCGGATCTGGTCGCGCTGGAAGCGGAGGGTCCCGAGGAGCTGGTCGTCCAGCGAGACCGTGGCGTAACGGGAAGCGAGGCCGACCGCGCGGGCGGACACGAAGAGGGGGCTCGCGGACGGCAGGAGGAACGTGAGCTTGATCTGCCGCTCCGAGATGCGCGCCCAGGTGGATCCGGCGTGCTCGACCGCGTCGATGCCGGTGGGCACGGTCCCCTGCCAGGCGAAGCGGCCGAGGAGGGCGCCGGCGCCGGTGTCGAACAGGAGCCCCCGGTGCTCGATGTCGCAGTTGCGCAGCTCATCCACGAGGTGCACGAGGTCGCGGGCCGGGGGCAGCGGGGTCGCTGCGGGGCTCGCGGACGCAGCCGCGGCGGCGCCGGCCGGGAGCTCGCGGGTCGACGTCTCGCACCCGGTGCAGCCGGAGAGGAGCGCGGCCGCGGCGGAGAGGAGCGTGAGCGCGGCAGAGGGGTGGTGGGGTCGGATCACGCGGGCGCGCACGGGGCGTGCTCTACCACGAGCGGGGTTCGCTGCCCGCGGCCCGGCGCCGGGGGCAGCGCGGGCGGTCGCGGCGGCCTGGACAGCGCCGCCGTCGTGCTCAGCGGCGCCACGGCGGCGCGATGCGGAGCCGGGTGAGGCGGCCGGCCTTGACGAGCGCGAAGCGCACCCGCTCCTCGTCCCGGAGCTTCGCCCGGATCTCGTAGGCGCCGTCCTTCGGCGCGAGCGGCAGCTTGGCGCTGCCGGTGCCCACCTTGCGCCCGTCCACGAAGAGCGTGTCGCCCGATCCGGCGATCACCTCCAGCATGCCGTGCCCCTCGGGGACCTTGTGCTCGGCGGCGAGCGGCAGATCCTCGGGGAGCACGGGGTTCGTGGTCGTCTCGCCGACCGGCCCGGCGGCCGCCGCGGCCGGCGCCGCGGCGGCGCCCGCCGGGCCGGCGGCGCTCGGCGCCGCAGTGCCCGCCGGGCCGGCAGCGCCCGGCGCCGCGGCGGCCGGCGGCTCTGCCGCTGGCGGGCTCGGCGGCTGGGCGGGCTGCGGGGCGGTCTGCAGCTCGTGATCGCGCGACAGCCGCGCGGCCACCGCGAAGACGAAGGCCGCCACCGCGAAGAGGACCCACATGGTCATGCGGTTGTCGCGGACCGGCTGCGGCGGCGTGGGCACGTACGCCGACGGCCGGCGCACCCGGCGCGGCGTGGGCGACTCGTCCACGCTGGGCGCCGGGCCGGACGCCGCGCCCCGCGCCGCCGGGGGCGCGGGCGCTCGGAGCGCCGCGGGCGGCGGAGCCGGCGCCTCGACGACCGGGGGCGGCGGGAGCGAGCCGAGCGTCAGGAGCCGCTCGGGCTTCGGGACCTCGAGCGCGGGCAGCGTGGCCTCCGGCCTGCGCGGCGCCGGCGCCGGCGCCACGCCCGGCACGGCCGGCGTCACGCCCGCCGCCAGCGCCGCGGCCTCGGCCGGCGTGGTCCACGTCGCGCGCGCGCTGGCCACATCGCCTTGGAGCTCGGCGAGGTCGCTCGGGATCCTGGCGCTCGCCAGCGCCCTGCGCGCGCTCGCGAACGCGGTCTCATCCTCGCCGTCGACCGACACCTCCGGGATCGACGCCGAAGGCCCGGACGCCGGCGCCGCCGACACCACCGGGATCGACGCGGCCGACCCGGGCACCGACACCACCGCCACCACCGGGATCGACGCCGGCGCCGCCGACACCATCGGGATCGACGCCGCCGATCCGGGCGCCGACACCACCGGGATCGACGCCGCCGCGCCCGACGCCACCGCCGCGGAGACCGGCGCCACCGAGCCGGGCACCACCGTGAGCTGGTCGTCGCCGAGCTCGACCGGCGCGCGCGACGACGCGGCGCCGCCCTCGCCGAGCTCCGGCGGCAGCGCCACGGCCGGCGCAGCCCGCTCCGAGGGCCGCCGCACGCCGCGGAGCGTCTCCTCCTCGCGGACCACCGCGGGGGCGAGCAGATCCTCGCCCTCGCGGCCGATCACGCGCCGCACCCCGCCGCGGGCCGCGACGTCGTTCAGCACGTCCTCGACCAGGCTCGCGGCGAACTCCCCCGAGGTGATGATCGATCGCGGCGAGCTCCCCCGGGCGAGCGCCCGGAGGAGCGCCCGCGCCGGCTCGGGCGTCGCGTCGGTGGTGGCGCCCATCCCCTCCAGATCGAGGATGACGCGCTCGACCTGCAGCAGGGGCGGCCCGTGGAGCAGCCGCTGCGCCGCCCGGGCCCCGGCGATCGCGGGCACGAGCTGCTCCGCGAGGGTCCCCTCGAACCCGGGGCGCGGCGGCGCCCGGAGCTCGTCCTCCGGCGCGGGCGCCACCGCGAAGCGGCCCGAACCGACGCCGAGCAGCGCTGCGAGCACCGAGGGGCCGCGGTGGAACGTCCCGTCCTGCGCCGTCCGGGTCGCGGCCGCCGGGCGGCCGTCCTTGATCAGCACCTCGTAGAGGAACGCGGCGTCGCGCACCGACACGAGCGCGTCGGGCCGGCGCGCGCACGCGAGCGACAGCAGCGTCCGCGTCGTCATGCCGTCGAGCCGCCCGCGGACCTCGCCGCCGGTCGCGATGCGCTCGGCCACGCGCCGCCTGCCCCGCAGGACCTCGTTCACCCGCTGCACGAAGGCCGCGGCGCTCGCCTCCTTGCGCAGGTAGCCATCGGCCTGAGCGCCGAGCTCGCGGAGCCGCTGGAGCAGGTCCTCCTTCCAGGACAGCAGGATCACCGGCACGTCGCGCAGCGCCACGTCGCGCTTGAGCGCGCGGCAGAGGGCGAAGCCGTCGAGGCGCGGCATGAGCACGTCGCTCACGACGAGGTCCGGCGTCGTCTGGTACGCGAGGTCGAGCGCCCGCGCGCCGTCGTGCGCCTCGTGCACCTGCGCGCCCGCGGCCCGGAGCACGCCGGCGAGGAACCACGTCACCGCCGGATCGTCGTCCGCGACCACGATGTCCATCGCGTCGAGCGCCGCGTCGATCGGCGCCGCGGCGATCGCGGCCCCGCGCGCCGGCGCCTTCGCGCGGATCTCGCTGTGCAGCCGCGAGCGCTCGCCCTCGGGCGCGCCCGGCGCGGTCATCCACGGCGCGAGCGGCAGCGCGCCCTCCGGCCCGTTCGGCGTGAACCGCACGCCGCCGTGCGAGCGGATCGTCACGAGATCGCGGATGCGCGCCACCGCGCCCCAGAGCGCCGCGAGCACCTCGGCGCCGTCGCCGAGGTCCACGTGCGCCCCGCGGCTCCTCGGCTCGGCGGCGTCGCAGAGCCCGCGGCGCAGCTCCTCGGCGAGGCGCGCCCCGAGATCGTCGAGGCTGACGGCCCCGAGCGGCGCGCGCGCGGGCTGGCGGAGGCGCACGCAGCTCGCCGCTGCCTCCGCGGCGGCGCGCCGGACCGCGTCGGGCGACGCCGGCTTCGCGAGCGCGCGCGCGGCGCCGAGCGCCACGTACGGGGCCGCGTCCTCGGGCCGCGCGAAGCGCCCGACGGCGACGACCGGGACCAGGTCGGTCAGCGGGTCGGCGGCGAGCGCCTCCGCGAGGCTGCGCGCGCCCGGCAGATCCGCGTCGAGCAGGACCACGTCCGGCGCGAACGCGCGCGCGAGATCGATCGCCGTCTCGATCTCGTCGGTGCGCTCCACCTCGAACGACGGCCCGGCGCCGGCGCTCTCCGGATCGAGCGCGTCGGCGAGCGGCGCCCCGCCCACGACGAGGACGGTGATCGGCGCCTCGAGCGGCGCGGTCTCCTGCGCCTCGGCGGAGCGCGCCTGCTCCGCGCTGCGCGGCGAGGACGGGCGCGCGCTCGCCTCCTCCTCGTCGTCGAGCGTGAGCGGCGCGGGGGCGAGCGCGCGGCCGTTGCTCACGCCCGCGATCCAGGTCGAGGCCTGGCCCTTCGCGCCGCCCGCGGCCTCTTCCTGCCCGGCGCCGGCGCTGCGCGCGCCCGCCGCGCCCGCCCGTGCGCCCTGCGCCGCCGCCGGCTCGCGGGGCGCGATCACCTGCTCGCGTGACGCCATCGCTTGCTCGCGCGGCGCCGCCGCCGGCTCGCCCATCGCCGCCTGGCCCCACGCGAGGGCGGGCAGCTCTTCGAGCACCTTCCCCAGGGCCGCGGCGGCCTCGCCGGTGAGCCGGCCGCCGGCCGCGGCGGCGAGCGTCGACTCTCCCTCGGCGAGCCGCTCGGCGACGCGCGCGAAGCGCAGGAGCCGCGCCCCGGCGCCGAGCGAGTGAAGGCGCCGCTTCAGGTCCTCGATGAGCCGCGGCGCATCGTCGTCCGCCTCGATCCGCCGGAGCACCGCGCGGAGCTCCGCCACACGGCGACCCAGGTTCGCCACGAACTCGGCCCGCGCCCCGCCCAGCCGCTCGTGCCGAGCCTCGCTCGCTGCATTGCTCCGCGGCCCCGCGTGCTCCACCGCCCTCGATCCTACGCCCATTGGCGGTCCCGTATCACAGGAGGATCGGACACCCGAACTTCTCGGCGATCGTGCCCGCGCGGCCGCCGCGCCGGGCCCCCGGGTCACCTCACGGCGAGCCCAGCTCCGCGGCGATCTGCTCCCGGACCCAGGCCCCTGCGGCCCGCGTCCCGAGGGTGCCGCCGACGTCGGCCGTGCACATCCCCTGGTCGAGCGCCTGGGAGACCCAGCGCTCGATGCGGCGCTCCTCCTCGGGCCACCCGAGGTGGGCGAGCAGCAGCCCGGCGGTGAGCATCGCCGCGAACGGGTTCGCCACGTCCTTGCCGGCGAGCGGCGGCGCCGACCCGTGGACCGGCTCGAACAGCGCGACCCGCGCCGGATCGGACGCGTGCACGTTCGCGCTCGCGGCCATGCCGAGCCCGCCCTGCAGCGCCGCGCCGAGGTCGGTCACGATGTCGCCGAACAGGTTGTTCGTCACGATGACCTGGAACTGCGACGGATCCTGGATGAGGTACAGGCACAGGGCGTCCACGTAGACGTGGTTCGACTGGATCTCCGGGTACTGGGCGCGCACCTCGTGGAAGACCCGCAACCACAGCTCGTGCGCGTGTCGCATCGCGTTCGACTTGTCCGCCATCGTGACCCGCGTCCGGCCGGTCGCGCGCGCGTAGTCGAAGGCCGCGCGGATGATCCGCTCGACCCCCTTCCTCGTGTTCACGTCCTCGTTGATGGCGACCTCGTCCGGGGTGCCGCGCTTGAACTGGCCGCCCATCCCGACGTAGATGCCCTCGGTGTTCTCGCGGAACACGACGAAGTCGATGTCCTTCGCCGCGCGCCCCTTGAGCGGGACGAGCCGATCGGACAGGGCCCGGACCGGCCTCACGTTGGCGTAGAGGTCGTAACCGAAGCGCATCCCGAAGAGGATGTCGCGCGCGTGCTCGAGGTTCGGCACGCGCGGATCGCCGAGCGCGCCGAGGAGCACCGCCGAGCACTCGCGCTGGATCGCCACCTGGATCTGGTTCGGGAACGTCGTCCCGTCGCGCAGGTACCGGTCGGCGCCGAGGTCGAGGTCCCACAGGTCGATCGGCAGCCCTGCGCGCGCCTGGTAGAGCTCGAGCAGGAGCCTGGCCTCGGCGGTGACGGACGGACCGATGCCGTCGCCGCCGATGATCGCGATCTTCTTCTTCTTGCCGGCTGCCACGGGGTCGCGCTCCGGGATCAACCGAGGGCGCGTTCGACCGGCACGTACTCCAACCGGTGGGCTGCGGCGACGGGGCCGTAGGTCACGTGTCCGCCGTGGGTGTTGATGCCGAGCGCCACGGACCGGTCGGCCTTGGCGGCGGCCGCGATGCCCTGGTTGGCGATCGCCACGGCGTAGCCGATCGTCGTGTTCGTGAGCGCCCAGGTGCTCGTGTGCGACACCGCGCCCGGCATGTTGGCGACGCAGTAGTGGACGACCCCGTGCACCTCGTAGGTCGGGTTGTCGTGGGTCGTCGGGCGGCAGGTCGCGATGCAGCCGCCCTGATCCACGGCGACGTCGACCACGACGGTCCCCTTCTCCATGCGGCGGATGAGGTCCTCGGTCACGAGCAGGGGCGCCTTGGCGCCGGGCACGAGCACCGCGCCGATCACGAGATCGGCGCGCTCGCACATCGTCTCGATGTTCTCCGCGTTCGAGTAGAGCGTCTCGATCGCGCCGCCGAAGACGTCCTCGAGGTAGCTCATCGTCTCGGCGCGCACGTCGAGCACGGTGACCTGCGCCCCCATCCCGACCGCGATGGTCGCCGCGTTCCGCCCGACCACGCCGCCGCCGAGGATCACCACGCGACCGCGCCGCGTGCCCGGCACCCCGCCGAGGAGCACGCCCTTGCCGCCCCGCTCCTTCTCGAGGCACGAGGCGCCGACCTGCACCGCCATCCTGCCGGCCACCTCGCTCATCGGCCGGAGCAGCGGCAGCGAGCCGTCCTCGAGCTGGATCGTCTCGTACGCGACGCCGGTCACGCCGCGCCGGGCGAGCTCCTTCGTGAGATCGGGCTCGGCGGCCAGGTGCAGGTACGTGTAGAGGACGAGGCCCGGGCGGAAGTGGCCGTACTCCGAGGGGAGCGGCTCCTTCACCTTCACGACCATATCGGCGCTCCACGCCTCCGCCGCCGATCGCGCGATGACGGCGCCCGCGCGCGCGTAGGCTTCGTCGGTCAGCCCGCTGCCCTCGCCTGCGCCGGACTCCACGAGGACCCTGTGCCCGTGGCCGACCATGGCCCGGACTCCCGCGGGCGTCATGCCGACGCGGTATTCACGTGTCTTGATCTCCCTGGGGACTCCGATAAGCACGATCGCGCTCCTCTCCTCGCGAGCTGCTGAACGCGAGGGCGTCGACGACGATAGCAGAAACCCGCCCTTGCAACGCTGCAAGCGCCGATACGTCGGCTGGTTTTCGAGGCGAGAAACCTCGGAAGATCCGTTCGAATCAACCTTCGTGTCGGCTGCTCACACCCCTGCGGCGGCCTCGAGCGCGGCGCGGACGAGCAGCGTGATCTGTCCGGGAGAGGCCAAATCGAGCGGACCCATCATGGCCTCTGCGTCGAGCAAGAGGAGCTCGAGCGCCTCGCAGTGCGCTGCCAGCGCGTCCTCCCTGGCGTCGCCGAGCCGGACGACCGCGGCCGCGCCGTGCAGGGCGAGCGCCCAGGTCGGCGCGAAGCTCTCCTCGGTGGGGAGGCCGATCAGGGCGAGCTCGACCCCGTCGCCGAGCCGGATCACGCCGAGCGGCCTCGGGAGAGGCGCGTGCGGCGGCGGCTCGGCCGGGACGATCGCGTCCGCGATGCGGCGGACCGCGTGGGAGAGCATCGTCATGCGGCGCGCGCTCGCGGCGATGACGAGGTGCGGCGGCGGCGCGAAGCCCGGCCGGGAGAGGCGCGTCACCAGCGACCGGAGCACCGGGAAGTGCTCCGGCGGCGCGAACGGCGTGGTGAGGTCGGCGAGCGAGATGCGGCGGATCTTCCCGGCCTCCGTGAGCTCCATCAGGACCTCCAGGATCAGGAGATCCGGCGCGCCGATCTCGTCGAGCAGCTCGTCGAGGTTGTGGGGCATTTGGAGCAGCGCCGTGAGCTTCTCGGCCACGATCGCGCGCTCCGTCGGCTCCCCGAGCGACGGCGGCGGCGCCGTCGGGGAGCGCGTCGCCTCGAGCTTGGGCGCCGTCGACTCGGCCGCGCGGAGCGTCGGCGGCGGCGGCATCGAACCCCGGCCGCCCCGGGCCGCGCCGGCCGGCATCGCCAGGGGCGCCGGCGCCGTGATGTCGGGCACGGACGTCGCGGCGCTCGCGTCGTCCGCCGCGAGGGCGCCGCCGGAGATCGCGACGGCGCTGAAGATCTCGTGGCTCGGCAGCGGGGTCAGGTCGAGCTCGTCGCTCGACGGCTCGGTCACCAGGAAGGCCTCGCCGGCCGGGGCGAGCTCGGCGCGGCGGCGCTGGACCTCGTCGACCTGGCGGAGCGCCTCCATCAGGAGCCGCGACGTCGGCGCGATGAGCCGGCGCGCGCTGGTCGGCTCGCCGGGGGAGAACGCGAACTGCCCGTCACGCTCGCCGAGCAGCCGGTAGAGCGCCTTCTCCCCCTCGAGGCGGCGGTAGACGGCGTCGATCACCTCCCCTGCCGAGAGCCGGAGCTCGCCGGCGCCGGCCGGCGTGGTGATCCCGAGGACGCCGCTCCGGCGGTTCATCGCGAGCAGCTGGAGCAGGTCGACGAGCGGGACCTGCTGGAGATCGCCGCGGATCTCCTGCAGCGCCGTCGGCTTGGAGCCGCGCGGGGACGCCTCGGTGATGCGCGAGACGATGTGATCCACGTCGCTGCGCAGGACGTCGTCGGGGCCGAGCTCGCCCTCGGCGCCGTCGACGACGAACAGGATGGGGGTATCGGCGAGGTCGGGGACGGCGGCGAACGCGTCCGCGAGCGCGCTGTCCTCGTCGAGGGCCCGCGCGGCCAGCACGACGTCGGGGCGGCGCTTGAACGCCTGCTCCACGGCCTCGAACGCGCCGTTCGCGTTGGTCACGGTGAGACCACGCGCCCTGAGCGCCGACGCGAGCGCGCCGAGCGCGTCCACGTCCGAATCGACCAACAGCACCCTTCGCGACACTGGACGGCGCCCTCCGAGTCAGCCGAAGACCCGCAGCCCGGCCGCGCGGCCGAGCCGCTCGGCGAGGAAGTCCGCGAGCAGCGGATCGGCGGCGTGGATACCCTTCACGAAGCCCCCATGGTTCCGCCCGACGAGGGCGTATGCGCCGTGCTCCGCGAGGACGCAGAGCGCCTCGATGTCGTCGCACCCCGGCGCCGATCGGAGGTCGAGCGCGTGCACCACCACGTCGTCGCGCGGCGACGCGAGCAGCGCCTTGACCTGCGCGCCCAGGCTGAGCCCGTCGTGGTGGGCGACAAGGATGAGCACGGCGCCCCCGCGGAGCGCGTTCCGGATCACCGAGGTCGCGAGCAGGACCGTATCGGACACCGACAGGTCGAGCGCCCGGGGCGCCGAGATCGCGGACGGGCCCTCGGCGTTCGGGGCCTCGCGCACGAGCAGGCTGAAGATCTCGCCGATGCTCCGCCGATCCTGCGGGATGCGGTGCAGGATCGAGGACTTCGTGGCCTCGGCGCGCCGCCGGGCGATGCGGAGCAGCTGCGCGAGCCCCTGGCCGTCGTGGGGGAAGGTGGCGATCCCGACGAGTAGCCCCTTCGGCAGGTACCCGGCCCGCTTCTCGCTCCCGGCGACGCGCGAGAGCATCCGGCGATGGCAGGCGTGGGCCTCCAGCCCGGCGGTCTCGGGCATGAGCAGGTGGAACTCGTTCTCGTCGACGCGGGCCAGGATGTCCGTGTCGCGCACGGCGCGGAGCAGGTGCTCGGCGACCTGACCGGGGTTGAGCCCGCTCGCGGGGGGCGGCGGCGTGGCGCGCCAGTAGGCGAGGTCGTCCAGGCGCTCCGGCGCGGCGGTCGCGTCGGGCTCGATGACGATGGTCGCGATCGTGAACCGGCGGCCGTGCCGCTTGGCCTTGTCGATCTCCCGGCCGGCGACGTCGACGTAGTACGCGAACGAGTAGGCGCTCGACGCCGGGTCCTTCATCGCGGCGCCGCCGGTCGAGCGCTCGCGCTCGCCGAGCAGGGCGAGCGCCGTCGTCGCCTGCGTGGCGAGCAGCTTGACGAGGCCGTCGAGGAGCGGGGCGCGCCGGGACGTCGAGGCGCTGCTGTCGGGGCGCCTGACCGACGGGAACGCGGAGCTGCGGCCGGGCTCCTTCTGGAGCAGGAGGTGCCCCGCGGACAGCCTGCGGAGGGCGAGCGGCACGACGATGAGCTGCTCGCGCCGGGCGAAGTCGAGGATGTCGGCCTCGCTCCCGTAGGCCGGCGCGCGATCGAGCGGCCCGGTCAGCGCCGAGCGGGTCAGCTCGGTGGAGCGCTCTCCGACCGTCAGGTACACGGCGGCCGCGGCCGCGCCGGTCGCTTCGACGAACACCTCGGCGACCTGCTGGGCCGCCGCGTTGCGGTCGCGCGCGTCGGCGAGCTCGGCCACGCGGGCGATCCACCCGGCCGCCCGGGCGCTGCGCGCGGATTCCTGCTCCAGCTGCACCCGGAGCGCGCGCTCCGCGAAGCGCACCCGCACCGAGCCGACCGCGTTCAGCACCTCGTCCCCGCCGAGCGGCAGGAGGAAGAGCCCGGCGCCGCCGAGCGCGACCGCGTGGGCGCCCGCCTCGAGCTGCGCCCGCGTCGCCAGGGCGAAGACGGTCGCCTCGGGCGCGAGCGCCTTCAGGTGGTGGACCATCGCGAGGCCGGCCCCGTCGCCGAGCCCGACGTCGATGAAGGCGACGTCGGGCGCCGCGGTCTCGGCCAGGGCGATGCCCTCCGCGAGATCGCTGGCGAGCATCAGCTCGTCCGACGTGATGACCCGCGAGAACAGCGTGTGGGTCGCCTCGTCGGCGATGACGGCGAGCACCTTGAGCGAGATCTCGTGGACCGGCGCCCGGCTCGGGCTCCAGACCCCCTCGACCGAGGCGGTCACGCGATCACCACCTCGCCCGAGAACGCCCGGCGCGCCGGGCCTTGCATGAGCAGCTCCAGGGATCCGGGGGCGACGGTGATGCGCAGCGAGCCGCCGGGCAGCACCACGCGGACGGGCGCTCCGTACGGCGCGCGGCCCTGCGCGCACGCCGCGGCCGCCACGGCGCAGGCGCCGGTGCCGCACGCCAGCGTCCGGCCCACGCCCCGCTCCCAGACGGTCACGTCGATGCACGCGCCCTCGGCCTGCTCGGTCGGCCGAGCGCGGCAGAACTCGACGTTGATGCCCTCGGCCGGCGTGGTCGCGACGATCGGCCCGAGCTCGTCGATCGTGTCCTCGGTGTAGGGGTCGAACGTCACCGCGTGCGGGTTGCCGACGTCCACCGTCGCGAACCGGTGCTCCGCGCCGAGCGCGGTGACCACGAGCGGCTCGCCCAGGCGGGCGCGGCCCATGCCGACGAGCACGTCGAAGCGGTCCCCTGCTCGGGTGACCTCGCAGCGTTTGTCGCCGGCGTCGGTCGCGATGGTGAGCGCCTTCTGGGGTGTCCCCCGGGAGACGAGGTAGGCCGCGACGCAGCGGATGCCGTTGCCGCACATCTCCGGGCGGCTCCCGTCGGCGTTCCAGACGTGCATCGTGGGCCGCTCGCGCCGCTCGCGATCGATGACCAGCACGCCGTCGGCGCCGATCCCGAACCGGCGATCGCAGAGGCGCCGCGCCGCCTCGGCGGTCATCGGGACCGCCTCGACGAGGATGAAGTCGTTGCCAAGACCTTCCCACTTCTCGAACCGGACGACGTTTTCCTTCATCGCTTCGCCCCGGCGAGCCGCGCTCGCGCCTCGGTCTCGTTGAGCCCGCGGACGGCGACGACCTTGCTCCTGCCGCTCGCGCCGAGGGTGATCTGGACATCGCTCTGGCGCACGTCGAGCGCGCGCGAGAGCAGCTTGACGAGCTCCGCGTTGGCGGCGCCGTCGACGGGCGGCGCGGTCAGCGACACGTCGAGCGCCCCTTCCCGCACCCCGACGATGGCGGAGCGCGACGACTTGGGGCGCACCTGGACCGAGATGCGTACGCTTTCGGCGCGCTCGGTGATCGCGAGGCGGCTCCACGCGGCGACGGGATCGCTCTCCTCGGGTTTGCTCATCGGGACGCCGGCATCGTAGCGTATCTCGAGCTCACGCGTGGTTCCCGCGAGGCGCGGTCAACGTCACTCCGGCCACTCCGGTCACTCCGGTCACTCAGCTTACGTCGGCTTCGGCGGCATCCGGCCACCGCGAATTTGCCGCTCGGCGCGCCGACCCGCTACTCTTTTCGGCCAGGTCGTGGGTCGGCTCGCGCAACACGATCCGGCAGGGGCGACTTGCGCCAGCGGTCTTCGATAGTCGCCGCTGATGCTCATTTCCGCGGTGGAGGCGTTTGCCATGGCTGATGAAGGAGAAGGGTCGGTGGCCGCGACGTCCGGCCTCGCGAGGAGGCTCTGTGCGCTCGCGCTGCTCGCGGTGTCTGGCGGCCTGCTCGCGTCTGCATGCGCCGATAACGAGAGCAGCCTGTTCGTCCGGATGCGCATGGCGCGGACGGGGGACTGCACGGTGACCTGCGGCCCCGAAGAGCCGTTCTGGACCGAGGACGCCGTCGACGCCGCGTACGCGGGCAGCCACAGCGCGACGCTCCTCGTGGGTAACCAGATCGTGGAGCGAGGCGACTCGGACGTGCTCCGCACCGAGACATCGCGCATCCACCTCTACGAGGCGGAGGTCCGCGTGGACGACATCGAGGGCAACGCCGTGACCGAGGGCTACGTGGTTCCGATCACGGGCATGGTCGATCCCGGGACGGGCAGCGACGCCGGCTACAACTGCGCCGAGGTGCTCCTGCTCGACGGCGCCACGATGGACACCCTGCGCGGCCAGGCCGCGAGGCTCGGCCGCGACGTCCAGGTGGTGGCGACGGTGGTGGTGCGGGGCAGGACGCTGGGTGGGCAGGAGGTCGAGACCGCCGAGTGGTCCTACCCGATCCGGGTTTGCTTCGCGTGCAGCCGGTGCGTCGACGTGTCGCCGCCGACCTGCTGCGTCAGCTCCGCCAGCGAGGAGTGCGAGGACAACGACGAGGTCGAGGCGACCTGCGCCGGCCAGCGAGGGCCGCAGGACTGCCGCAACCTCGGTCAGACCTGCGCCGACTACATCAACAGCTTCGGCCTGTAGCCCGCGCCCGGCCCTCCTCGAGGGCTCTCTGCCGACCCGGCAACCCGGGGCGCCCACCCCGGGCGGGTGGCCCGGGGTGCCGTCACCGCGCCGCTTCAGCGCGCCGCACCGGGGCCGCTTCCGGCGACGGTCCCGCCAGCACATTGAAGAGATAGACGAACGGGAGGCCCAGCAGCGCGACGTCGAGCTGGGCAGCGAGGACGATCGCGGTCTCTTTGGAGGCGCCGAGCCCGAGCCGCATCTGGGCGAGCAGCCCCGTGCTCATCACATAGGGCGCGTGGAAGTTGTAGCTGCGGGCGCCCCAGAAGACGGCGGCGGCGATCCCCGGCTCCAGCGCGTCGGCGTCGTCGCTCCACCGACCGTAGAGGCCGGTGGAGACGATCAGCGGGAACAGATCGAGGACGGGTGCGAGCGCCGAGACACCCGCGCCGGCCTGGAGCTCGTCGAACCCGTTGGTGAGCACCTCGGCGTAGGGACCGACGCCGAAGTCGTCATTGGCGCCGCGGCCGAACAGGACGTCGCCTCGCAGCCCCGCGTGAAAGGAGGTGGCATCCCACCACTGCCGTTCGAGGCCGGTGCCGGCAACGCCGAGGGTGACGCCGACGCTCGCCTGGGGTTCGGCGCGGGCCGTTCCGTGCGCGAGAGCGACCCCCAGGAGGGCGGCAACCAAGGCAGCTGGGAGGCCCGCCGTAGGCATGATGGTGGCGATGCTACAGGGCGCTGCCGGGGAGCGCGTTTGAATTCCGATCCGCGTCGTCCTGCGCGGCTGCCGAGGGTGCGCCGTCGGGTCGACGGCGGTCGTGTCTCGGCGCGCGCTTCGGGTCTTCCGCCAGGTCGCGGAGCTCGTCTCTCCGGGCGAGCTGCGAGCGCCTCCGGGCGAGCTGCGACCGTGAGGCTCCGGCCACGTCGCGGAGCTCGTCTCTCCGGGCGAGCTGCGCGTGTGACGCTGCGGTCCGATCGCGGAGCGCGTCTCTGGGTCTCGGCGCGCTCGTTGGTCGCGTTTGTCACCGGCGAGTCACTCCGTTCGCACGGTGCAGCCCGCTCTGCGCGCCCGGCGGGGTTCATGGTAGCGTCCGGGGGCTATGGCGCGCCGCACCGTGCAGCTACGGGTGGGGGGTCAGACCTACCGCGTGGTGACTTCCGCGAGCGATGAAGAGCTCCAGCGGCTCGCGGCTGTCGTCGACCAGAAGCTCGCCACGGTTGTGCCCGCCGGCCGCGCTGTGACACCGCAGGCCATGTTGCTGGCGGCGATCGCGCTCGCGCACGACCTGGAGCAGGAGCGGTCCCGGACGGCCATGATCGCCGGTCGCGCGCGGGATGCGTTCGGCCGGATCCTGCAGCGGGTCGACGCGGTGCTCGGCGTCGGCCCGGACTCGCCGTCTTCCGGCGAAGCGAACGGCAGCACGCCCTGAGCGTGAATCCTCATGCGCCGCGCGGTCCGACGGACTGGCCCGGCTGCCGACGGAGATCGCATGCCTGCACCCATGGATGAACCTCCCCGCCCGCCCACGTCGACGCTCGAAGGGGGGAACGCCCTTCGTCACCTGCAGGACGAGCTCTCCGAGCTGGAGCGCGCGGGCCTGCTGCGCACCCCTCCGGCCACCGCGGCTGGTCCGGGGATGCTTGTGCTGTGTTCGAACGACTACCTCGGGTACGCCGCTCTCCCCTGGTTGTCGGAGGGCGGAGCCGCGAGCGGTGCGGGCGCGTCCCGTCTCGTGAGCGGGACGCACGAAGCCCACCTCCTGGCCGAGCGCGAGGTCGCCGCGTGGCTGGGCATGGAGGCGTCGCTCCTGTTCTCCTCGGGGTACGCGGCCAACGTCGGCACCGTCGCCGCGCTGGCCAGGCCGGGGGACGTCATCGTCTCGGATGCCCTGAACCACGCCTCACTCATCGACGGCTGCCGCCTCTCGGGAGCGGCCATCGAGGTGGTCCGCCATGCTGACGCGGAGGCGGTCGAGAGCGCTCTCGTGCGCGGCCGGGGCGCCCGCCGCCGGTGGGTCGTGACCGAGTCGCTCTTCAGCATGGATGGCGACAGCCCCGACCTGCGCTACCTCCGCGAGCTGTGCGACCGTCATGACGCCGCGCTGGTGGTGGATGAGGCGCATGCCCTCGGCATCCATGGGCCGCGCGGCGCTGGCCTGAGCTCCGAGGTCGGCGTTCGCCCCGACGTGCTCATTGGCACGCTCGGCAAGTCGATCGGACTCCACGGCGCCTTCGTCGCGGGCTCCTCGACCTTGCGGACTTACCTGTGGAACCGCGCGAGGAGCTTCGTGTTCTCGACCGGCATCAGCCCCATGGTGGCGCTCGCGTCGGTGGACCGCGTCCGTCGTGTTGCTGCCGACGATGCAGGTCGGTCACGACTGGCCGCGGTCACGCGCCAGCTCCGCGCTGGCCTGCACGCGCTGGGGGCCCCGCTTCTCCCGGGTTCGTCGGGCCCCATCCTCCCCTGGATCTTGAAGTCGCCGGGTGCCGCCGTGGAAATGTCCCAGCGCCTCGCACGGGAGGGCATCCTCGTCCAGGCGATCCGCCCGCCGACGGTCCCGGCGGGCACATCGCGGCTCCGCATCACCGCTAGCGCGTCGCTCTCCGAGGCCGACGTCGAGCGTGCCCTCGCAGGGTTCCGCGAGGCGCTGCGATGAGAGGCCGACCTGTTTCACGTGAAACTGGTCAGCTCCGGGTCGCGGTGGTCGGAACCGGGACCGGCGTAGGCAAGACGCACGCGACGGTCGCGCTCGTCGCTGCGCTGGCGGCCCGCGGCGACGAAGTCTGCGGCCTGAAGCCCATCGAGTCGGGTGTGGACGGCGTCTCGGCAAGCGACGCCGATCAGCTGGCCGCCGTCAGCTCGGTTCAGCCCGAGCCGACGCCGTACCGCTTCCGGGAGCCGGTCTCGCCGCACCTGGCAGCGCGCCGCTGCGCCACCGCCATCTCGCTGGATGTCGTGACGTCGTGGGTCGCGAGGCAAAAGGCGCCCTGGGTGATCATCGAGAGCGCCGGCGCGCTCCTCTCCCCTCTCGGGCCGCGACTGACGAACGCGGACCTCGTGCGCGCGCTCGCTCCTGATGCCGTCGTTCTGGTGGGCCTCGACCGGCTGGGCATCCTTCATGAGGTTGCCAGCGCCGTGCTGGCCCTGCGCGCTCTCGCCCCGGGCTTGCCGCCGGCGCAGGTGGTGCTGAACCCGCCGGCAGCTCCCGATGCTTCGACCGGCACCAACGCGGGAGAGCTCGAAGCGCTGAGCATCGCCACGGGGGCCGTGGAGATGCCGCGTGCGGAACCCACCGCGCCCGCATCGCTTGCCGCAGCCGAGCTCGTCCTGGCGCGACTCCGCGCCTAGCTCCGCACGCTCGAAGGCAGGCCAGGTCACGCCCGAACGCGACCGGATCTGCCGCCAGCTTCCAGCCGGCCCACGCCCCTTCTGGCTCCAAAATCGGGGCGCGTTCCAACGGTACCCTCGATAGGTGTGGGCGAGGGCTGCGATGAGAGACCTCCTGTTTCACGTGAAACAGAGCTGTTCTAGGTCGCGAGGGCCGGAAGCAGGACGGGCGTGGGCGAGACACATACGATGATTGAGCTCGTCACCACGCTGGCAGCGCGCGGCGACAAGGTCTGCGGCCTGAAGCGCATCGAGTCGGGCGTGACGCGCTACCGGTGCGCGGCGCCGAAAAGCTGGGCCGCTTTCAGCTCGGTTCAGCCCGAGCCCGGAGCCGGCACCTACCGCTTCCCGGAGCCGCTCTCACCCACCTGGCGGCGCGCCGCTGCGCCAGCACCATCTCGCCTCTGCGCCAGCGCCTCTCGCTGGAGGTCGTGACGATGTGTGCAGGGAGGTAAAAGGCGCCCGGAGTCTCCTTCGAGAGCGCCGGCGCGCTCTTCTCCCCCTTGGGCCGGGAGTGACGAACGTAGGTCTGATGCGTGCGCTCGCTCCCGATGCCGTCGCGCTCGTCGGTCTCGATCGGTGGGCATCCTTCACGAGGTTGCGCGCGCCGTGCTGGCCGTGCGCGCTCTCGCCCCTGCTGAACAAGCGGCGCAGGTGGTGATGAACTCGCCGACAGCTCCCGAGGCCTCGACCGGCACCAACCCGGGAGAGCTCGCGCCGCGAGCTTCGGCCCAACCCCGTCTGGCGCCTGCGTCGGAGCGCGTTTCAAAAGTTCCTGGCCCCCGCGGGCATCCCGAAGTGTTCGCCACGAGCCTTGCCGGAGCGAAGGCTGGCAGGGTCTTGGAGCTCCTGGGCGAGCACCGGGACGGTGTGATCGGCTTCGCCCAGCGGACCTTGCAACGCATCGGACCCGGCGGAGCATCGCGAGGACGTAAAGAAGCAGGTGACCCGAGCGGTTTACGCGACCCGCGCTACCTCGGAGCGCGGCTGCTCGCAGCCGATCGCGTGTCTCTCCTTGGCATCACGGAAGGTGCTCTCGAGCGACCAGCACTCGCCGTCGGGCTCGACGGGGTCCTCGGGTGACCATCCGCGGGTCGGTGTTGAACGGCACGTCGTTCCCTGTGACCCCCCGGGCGCGTACCACGACAGGGGACGCATCGGGCGACGGCGTTGGAAGCCTCGTACCCTGCAGCCGCTACGGCGTGCTGGCGCAGCCGTGTACGCTCGGCAAGTAGGAGAACGAACGTGTCGGCGAAGACCGTTTCGCTGCCAGCGAGGATGCGCAGCACGGCATCTCGTCCGCAAGCCGCGCGATGCGCTCAGCGGCCGACTCGGCGATGCGGCGTGCTCCGCTGCTGCTTGCGCGATTCAACGCCGAGTACGTCTGTCCGCCTGGGAGCGCCAGGCGACCCGATCGTGGTGCTGGGATCTTCAAGCGCGCGCGGACTACGCGACTCCGCTCGTCGGAGACCAAGGTGGCGACCTGCATGCCGAACACGCCACGACCGCAACGTCGCGCCCAGTCGTGAGTCGACAACCCGACGGCCTCGGCGCGACGATGTTCATGCTCCACGCTGACGCCGACCCGTTCCGAGCTCACGCAGCTCGGCCACGGGCTGACGCGGGACTCGGACGGACTGCTCCGGTCGAGGGCGGTCGGGTCACGTCGCTCTTAGGATGCCTGTGGCTCTTGCTCGCGCAGCTGACAGCCTCAACCGAAGACGAGTCGCTTCGCTCGTCGGCTTCGCTCCCTGTCACCATTTCAGCGGCAGAGAAGGCGCGTCGCAGCACCTGGCGATGCCGAGCGGTGCACCCCGTGCTCTCCACGGCCGCGAAGAATCGCGTCCTCGACGAGCCGATCTGCCGGCCGTCGGCCGGTGCTTTCGCGCCCTCCACCGCGACGAGCGCTCCACGTCTGACCGCGCCCTCCCTCGCTCTGATTGCGCGACGCGCCGGGCCCGTCGCGTCGCTGGCGTTTGCTGTGCGCGTCGCTCAGGGCCGCCCACGCGACTCTGACGCCCCTCCTCTGCTGGGCTCTCCACCTCGCCTGGCAGCACTTGAAGGAAGTTGCGCCGCAGTCCAGCCGACGAGACCGGCAGCTCTGTTTCACGTGAAACTGCCCGGGCCTGCTTCCGAGGTGGCTCAGGTCGCGTCGGCGACAACGCGACCGCGATCCAGCACGACACGCGCGGCAGCACGATGCCGGAAGACCTCCGGCTCATGCGAGACCACCACCACGGCGGCTCCCCGCGCCACCTCGGCTTCCACCACCGTGAGCAGCCGCGCGACGCCGGACCGGTCCAGGCCGGTCGTGGGCTCGTCCAGCAACACGAGGGAGGGCTGGTGCACCAGCGCTCGCGCGAGCGCGATGCGCTGCCGCTGGCCGCGCGAGCACGTGCGCAGCGGGCGCAACGCGAAGCTCCCGAGCTCGAAGCGCTCCTCCGCTCGGCGCCACGCTTCCTGCGCGTCGAGCCCGTGGAAGCTGGCCGCCAGCTCGACGTTCTGCCGACCGGAGAGGTCCGGGTACGCCAGCGACTCGTGAGACAGCCAGCCGATGGTACCTCGAACCAGCCCGGTGTCGTCCCCGAGCGGCTCATAGCTGACGTCGCCCGACGTCGGGCGAATCACGGTGCCCAGGATCCCGAGCAGCGTCGACTTGCCCGATCCGTTCGCCCCTTCGATGAGCGTCAACCGGCCCGATTCGATGGTCGCGCTCACACCCCGCAGCGCCGCCGTCGTTCCGTACGTCTTCACGACGCCACGCGCCACCACGCGCTCGATCGCATCCACTGCGCTCACCTCGCTCCTGCGTTCACACCCGCGTCAGCTCTGGTCGCCGCCTCGCGCGCGACCCTCACCGTGGACGACCTTCGTCATGTCCTCCGGGAACGCAGGCGGATCAACCACCGTCGCCTCATTGTCGTCCGAGTCCGAGAGCTCCGTCCCCCGCCCGAGCGGGCTCAAGGAAGGGATCGTCGGCCGATCCTCCGTCTCGTCCTCCCGAGACGACCCGTCCACCACCTCGGCGACCGGCTCGCTCCGCCTGCGGGTCGCCCCACCGTCGCTCGACGCCGCCGGCGCCCGCGCCGACCACGCGCTGTGACGCAGCGGGAGCCCCTTACTGCCGTCAGCGATCCGAGGGACTTTCCTCGCCACCTCGGGCGCTGAACGGCCGCCCGCGACCACGACCCGACCGGGCTCGCCGGCGTCCTGCTCGCCTCCCAGCCGCGCGAACATCATCGTCCCGTCGTCGTTCCGATCCTCGATGAGGCTCTGCACCGCGACGCGATCCACCCGGCGCTTCTGCGACACCGGTACCTGGTTCTTGAACCGCCGCAGCGCCTCCTGGAACTCCCGAGCGCTCTGGAAGCGCTCGTCGCGCTCCTTCGCCAGGGCGCGATCCACGAGGCGCGAGAGCCCAGGCGGAATCGTGGGATCGAGCTCCGTGACCGGGCGATGCCAGAGCGTCAAAATCTGAACGAGCAGCGCGTTGTAGTTGCGCGCGACGAATGGACGCTGGCCGGTCAGCGCCTCGTACAAGATCACGCCGACAGCCCACAGATCGAGTCGGTGGTCAAGCTCGACGTCGCCCCGAGCCTGCTCGGGCGCCATGTAGTACGGCGTGCCCATCACCATGCCGGTGCGGGTCAGATCCATCGCCCCATCCAGGTCGGACGCCTGGGAGATCCCGAAATCGAGCAGCTTGGCCACCGGCAACATGCCGGCGCGCTCCGACAAGAAGATGTTCTCCGGCTTGAGGTCGCGGTGGACGATCCCCCGCTCGTGCGCGGTCACCAGCGCCGAGAGGACCTGCAGCATGATGTCCACGAGCTCGCTCGGCGGCACGACCCCACAGCGCTCGATCCGCTGCGCCAGCGTCTCACCGTGGAGGCGCTCCATCACAAGGTAGGGGCTGCCGTCAGGGAGCCACCCCATGTCGTAGACCTCGCAGATGTTCGGATGACCGATCCGCCCCGCGACCCGCGCCTCGTGCTCCAGCCTCGAGATCGCCTCGCGCTGCTGCGTCTCCCGCGGGTGCATCACCTTGACAGCGACCAGCCGACCGATCTGGAGGTGCTCGGCCTCGTACACAGCGCCCATGCCCCCTTCCCCGATGATCGCGGTGACCCCGTACTTGTCGCCGATCACATGCCCGAGCAGCGAACGCCCCAACGACGCGCCCGCCGCGTCGCTCCTCGGCCACGCTTCGATCCGCGCGTCTCCGCGGCTGGACAACGGCGCGCGCGACGCCGCGGAACGCGCCTCCGGACGCGGCGGCGGCGCGCTGCGCGGCGACGAGATCGGTCCCACGCCAGGCGAGCCCCTCGGGGACGGCGGCGCCGATCTCGGCGGCGGCGGCGCTGATCTCGGCGACAGCGGCGCTGATCTCGGCGACGGCGGCGCTCCCCGCGACAGCTGCGGTGCAGCAGGTCGGGGGACGGGCTGCAGCGGAGCCGCCGCGGCGCGCCGGCCCCCACGTGAAGACGAGGAAGCCTCGCTCGATGCCATGACGAGACCGGTCGACGGGCACACGATCGCCGCAACGTCGTGGTGGCTACCGCAGTGGATGCACCGCACCGAACTCAAGTCCGTACATTTTGAAATACTCCATCCAGGTGCTGCTCGGAACTGCACAGCGCATCAGGTCAGAGCGTGACCGGCCGCGCTCGGTTCTACATTCCCGCACGCCCCCTGGTGGATCTTGGGGATAACCCCTTCGGCAACCCTGGGGGCAAAACGGGGGAGACTCGCCGCCCGCCAGCTCTCCCCCGTCCTCCTACCCCTGAGCACGGTCCATTTACCCCAGGGCGCCCGCTTCCAACTGCTCGAATTCATTCAGCAATCTGAGTTATCCCCGCCCTCCACAGCGCCTACGACGAAGACGATGTCTTTATCTATCTATTTCATGGAAAGAAGAGGCGTCCCGCAAGGTCACCGGAGCGCTCATTTCCCGCCCACGCCCGGGCAATAACCCTGCTAAAGGGAGCGGCTCCGGAGTCGGCTATGGACCTTGTGATCCCCAAGAAAGATCTGCTTCGCCTCGTCGCGCGCTGCCAAGGCGTGGCGGACAAGAAGAGCGCCATGCCAGCGCTCGCCAACGTCCTGCTCGCCGCCGAGGGCAACGCCGTCCGCGTCGCCGCGACCGACCTGTACCTCGGGGTCACCGGCCAGACCCACGCGGACATCAAGACCGGCGGCACCGTCGCGGTCCCCGCCAGGGACCTGCTCGAGCGCGTGAAGGCCATGCCCGATGGCCCGATCCAGATCACCACCACCGAGGGCGCGCACACGTCGCTCAAGGCCGTGGGATCGCCCCGGCGCTACACCCTCCCCGGCCTCCCCGGCTCGGAGTTCCCGCAGCTGCCCGCGCCGTCGCGCGACGCGCCCTCGCTGGAGCTCCCCGTCGAGCAGCTCGCGCTCCTGATCGCCAGGACGCACTTCTCGATCTCCACCGACGAGACGCGCGCCCACGTCAACAGCGCCCTGTTCGAGTGGGCCGGCGATCGCGTCCGGATGGTCACCACCGACGGCCATCGCCTGTCCAAGATGGAGGCGACCGTCTCCGGCAGCTCCGCCACCGCCACCATGCTCATCCCCCTCAAGGCGATCACCGAGCTCCGCCGCCTCGCCGAGGAGGCGCGCGCCGAGAAGGAGACCCCCATGGTCGCCATCACCCAGAGCGGGCCGAACGCCTTCTTCAACATCGCCGGGATGCAGTTCTCGGTGAAGCTCGTCGACGCGCAGTTCCCCCCCTACCAGCAGGTCATCCCGTCCGTCACCGAGCGCTCGGTCCGCGCGCCCCGCGTCCAGTTCGCCGAGGCCCTCCGCGCCATCGCGCTCGCCGCCAACGACCGCACCGGCGGCGTCAAGCTGTCGATCGCGCCGGGGACCCTCCGGATCACCAGCGAGAGCCCGGACACCGGCGCCGGCTTCGACGAGGTGGCCGTCGACTACAGCGGACCCGAGGTCACGATCGGCTTCAACGCCAAGTACTTCCTCGACGTGCTCGGCTCCATCGACGACGAGGAGGTCATCCTCGGCATCTCCGGGGAGCTCGACCCCGCCGTGCTCCGGCCCGGCAGCGAGTCGAACCAGCAGAGCTACGTCGCCGTCATCATGCCGATGCGGATTTGAGCGCGCCCGACGACGAGCGACAGGAACGCCTCCCGAGCCTCCTGCTCGAGCGGCTCCACGTGCGCGAGTTCCGGAACCTCGGCCGCATCGACGTCGAGCCGGCGCCGCGCCTCAACGTCATCGCCGGCAACAACGGTCAAGGCAAGACGAGCCTCCTCGAGGCGATCTACTTCGTGGCCACGTCGAGGAGCTTCCGCACCCACCGCGCGGCGGAGCTCGTGCGCCACGGCGCCGACGTCGCGAGCGCGCGCGCGCGCTTCGTCGAGCGCAGGGACGCGCTGCCGCCCCTCGCGCGCGAGCAGACCGCCGCCGTGGAGCAGAAGCGGTGCGTGGTGCGCATCGACGGCAACCGGCCCCCGAGCCTGTCGAGCTTCGCGACGCGCTCGCCGGTCGTCGCGTTCCACACCGAGGAGCTCGCGCTGTCGACCGGGCCCGCGAGCGCGCGGCGCACGCTGCTGGATCGGCTGGCGCTCTTCATGGATCCGCAGAGCGCCGACCACCGCGCCCGGTACGCGCAGGCGCTCCGCGCGCGGCACGAGCTGCTCCACCGCGGCGGGGGCGCGCCGGCGCAGGCGGGCGCCGAGCTCGACGCGTTCGAGGAGCTCTGCGCCCTCCACGGCGCGGCGCTGACCCGCGCCCGCGCGGCCGCCGTCGAGGCGCTCGCGCCGGAGCTCGCGCACGCCTTCGCCCGCATCGCCGCGCCCGACCTGACCCTCGCCGCGCGCTACGCGCCGGGCGGCGCCAGCGACGCCGCCCAGGCGCGCGAGACGCTGCGCGAGCACCGCCGGCGCGACGCCCACCGGCCGAGCGCAGGCTTCGGCCCCCACCGGGACGACCTGGTGCTCGAGCTCGACGGCCACCCCGCCCGCGTGGTCGCCTCCCAGGGGCAACACCGGGCCCTCACCCTCTCGCTCAAGGCGGCGGAGACCGCTGCCATTGCGTCCGTCCGAGGTGTAGAGCCCATTCTCTTGCTCGACGACGTGTCGAGCGAGCTCGACCCCGATCGGACGGCCGCGCTGTTCACGTTCCTCGGAATGGCGCGCGGACAGGTGTTCCTGACGACCACGCGGCGCGATCTCATCGTCACGCCGGGCGTACCCGCGTCGGAGCGGCGCGATTTTCACGTCGAAGGCGGCGCGCTCAGCTGACGTGCGCGGCGGGGGCGGACGCGGGGCGGCGGCGCGCTCAGCTGACGTGCGCGGCGGGGGCGGACGCGGGGCGGCGGCGCGCTCAGCTGACGTGCGCGGCGGGGGCGGACGCGGGGCGGCGGCGCGCGGCCAGGCCCGCCGCGGCCGCCCCGAGACGCGTTGATCCCGCCCCGCAGGCCACGAGTTGGGATGCTCCGGACGCGCCCGCGCCAGGCGCTGAAAATACGGTGTTACGAGGCTTCCGGACTCGGCGAAACGCTTGCCCGAGCGGCTGATTTCGGCTACATTTCCGCAGTCTTTACGGGGCATCGGCGAGCGGTCCGCGCATGATCGCTCGTGCCCTCGGAATCGCTCCGGCGCCGCGGCTGCGGCGCCCGGATCCCACCAGACGAGCTGCCATCGCGCCGGCCCCTCCACTGCAAGAACTCCGGCAATCCGAGCGGTCTCCGCCGCTCTGCGCCCCCCGGTGAGAGGCGGCGGGCGCGCCCACCAGGACCGAGATGACGGAACCCACCCTGAGCCAGCCGACCGACCTCACCAAGGCGTCGTACGACGCCCACAGCATCACGGCGCTCGAAGGCCTCGAAGCGGTGCGAAAGCGCCCCGGCATGTACATCGGCGATGTGCACGACGGATCGGGGCTGCACCACCTGGTCTGGGAGGCCGTGGACAACGCCGTCGACGAGCACCTCGCCGGCGCCTGCACGGAGATCAGGGTCACCGTCCACTTCGACGGCTCGGTGTCGATCGAGGACAACGGCCGCGGGATCCCGGTCGGGATGCACGCGAAGGGCGTGAGCGCCGCCGAGGTCGTCATGACCGTCCTCCACGCCGGCGGAAAGTTCGACAACTCCAGCTACAAGGTCTCCGCGGGCCTGCACGGCGTCGGCGTGAGCGCCGTGAACGCCGTCTCCGAGTGGCTCAAGCTCGAGATCAAGCGCGAAGGGAAGCTCTGGTTCCAGGAGTACGCCCGGGGCGTGCCGAGGGCGCCGCTCAAGGGGATCGGCGTGACGGACAAGACGGGGACGAAGATCACCTTCAAGCCCGACCCGATCATCTTCAGCTCGGTCGATTTCAGCTTCGACATCCTGGCGAGCCGCCTGCGCGAGCTCGCGTTCCTGAACGCCGGGCTCATCATCCACCTCGATGACCAGCGCCCCGACGGGAGGGCCGAAGTCTACGAGTACAAGGGGGGCATCTCGGAGTTCGTGGCGCTCCTCAACAAGACCAAGGAGCCGATTCACGACGAGGTGATCAGCTTCGTGTCGCAGCACGAGATCGGCGCGGCGGGCGAGGCCGGGAACGGCCGCGGTAGCTCGGCGCCGCCGCCGGTCGGCGTGGAGGTCGCGCTGCAGTGGAACGGCTCCTACACGGAGGCGATCTTCTGTTACACGAACAACGTCCACAACAAGGACGGCGGCACGCACCTCACCGGGCTCCGCGCCGCGCTCACGAAGACGATCAACAACTACGGGAGCGCGCACAACCTCTTCAAGGAGCTGAAGCAGGGCCTGCAGGGCGAGGACGCGCGCGAGGGCCTGACGTGCGTGCTCAGCATCAAGCACCCGGACCCGTCGTTCGACTCGCAGACGAAATCCAAGCTCGTCTCCAGCGAGGTCAAGGGCATCGTCGAGGCGGTCGTCAGCGACAAGCTCGCGCAGTATTTCGAGGAGAACCCGCAGAGCGCGAAGAAGATCATCGAGAAGGCGGTCGTCGCGGCCAAGGCGCGCGAGGCGGCCCGCAAGGCCCGCGAGGTGATCCGCAAGGGCTCGCTCGACGTGACGTCGCTCTCCGGCAAGCTCGCCGACTGCCAGTCCAAGGACCCGGAGAAGAGCGAGATCTACATCGTCGAGGGCGAGAGCGCCGGCGGCAGCGCCAAGATGGGGCGCGACCGGCACTTCCAGGCGATCCTCCCGCTCAAGGGCAAGATCCTGAACGTCGAGCGCGCGCGGCTCGACCGGATGCTGAGCTCCGCCGAGGTCGGCACGCTGATCACCGCCCTCGGCTGCGGGATCAACGACGCCGGCGGCTTCGAGATCGACAAGCTCCGCTACCACAAGATCATCCTGATGACGGACGCCGACGTCGACGGCTCCCACATCCGCACGCTGCTCTTGACCTTCTTCTTCCGGCAGATGCCCGAGATCATGGAGAAGGGGTATCTGTTCATCGCGCAGCCGCCGCTCTACCGCGTGCGCAAGGGCAAGCGCGACCTCTACCTGAAGGACCAGGCCGCGCTCGACGAGTTCCTCGTGGGCAACGCCGTGGACGGGCTCGAGATCGTCGCGAGCGGCGCGCAGACGGGCATCGCGGGGCAGCCGCTCTACCGCCTCGCGCAGCGGCTGAAGCGGTTCCGCGCCGTGCTGTCGAACATCGACAAGCGCTGTGACGCGCGGATCGTGGCGGCGGTGCTGCGGTCGAGCGGGCTCGGGCGCGACGACCTGCGGGAGACCAAGAAGGTCGCCGCGGCCGCCGACGAGCTCCGGGCCTACCTGAAGCAGCGCTACCCGGACCTGTTCCCGCTCACGCTGTCGACGCCCCGGGACACCGAGCACGGGACGAGCCGGATCGAGGTCGTGCCGCGCCCGGGCGCGAGCGCGCGAAGGAGCGTCATCGACTGGGACCTGGTGGGCTCGCCGGAGTACCAGGAGGCCTGGTCGATCGAGCAGGACCTGCGATCCATCGGCGCGCCGCCGTACCGCGCCCGCGCCTCGAGCGGCGAGGAGACCATCGAGAACGGCGAGGCGCTCGTCGACTACATCGAAGAGCGGGGCAAGAAGGGTATCGCGATCAGCCGTTACAAGGGTCTCGGCGAGATGAACGCCGACGAGCTCTGGGAAACGACGATGAACCCGGACGCGCGGACCCTCCTCCAGGTCCGCATCGACGACGCGGTGAAGACCGACGAGCTCTTCACGATCCTCATGGGCGACCAGGTCGAGCCGCGGCGCAACTTCATCGAGCAGAACGCGCTCAACGTGAAGAACCTCGACATCTGAGACTGCGTCCGGGGCGCGCGGCGGACGGAGCCCGCGCCCCCCTCCACGCGCGGTGGGGGGTTGACACGGCGCTGACCTGCATCAATCGACGGCCGCGTTCGCTCGGTATCTCTGGCAAGACGCTTGCTTGGCCGGCCCCTTGCTAGCGATGGCACACGCCTTAGCTTCGAGGTGCCATGAGAATCGAGCGAATGACGACGAAGGCCCAGGAGGCCATACGAGAGGCTGTCGATTTCGGCAGCCGCCGGGGAAATCCCGAACTCTATCCCGAGCACATCGTGCGGGCGATCGTCGGCCAGGACGGCGGCCTCGGCGCTCCGCTGGTGCAGAAGGCAGGCGCGGATCCCGCGGGGCTCTTGCGCCTGCTCGACGCGAAGATCGACTCCTACCCTCGCGTGAGCGGCGGCGCCGAGCCGAACCTGTCGAGGCGCGCGCTCGCGGTCCTGCAGAAGGCCGAAGACGAGGCGAAGGCGCTCAAGGACGAGTACATCTCGACAGAGCACGTCCTGCTCGCAGGGACGAAGACCGACAAGGAGATCCAGTCGATCTTCGAGCGAGCGGGCCTGTCGTACGACAAGCTCCTCGCGTCGCTCGCGGCCGTGCGCGGCAATCAGCGCGTGACGGACCGGGACCCCGAGGGGAAGTTCCAGGCGCTCGAGAAGTACACCCGCGATCTCACGAAGCTCGCCCGACAGGGCAAGATCGATCCGGTGATCGGTCGAGACGAGGAGATCCGGCGCGTGATCCAGGTGCTCTCGCGGCGCACCAAGAACAACCCGGTGCTCATCGGCGAGCCCGGCGTCGGCAAGACGGCCATCGTCGAGGGCATCGCGCACCGCATCGTCGCGGGCGACGTGCCCGAGTCGCTCAAGGACAAGACCATCGCCGCGCTCGACCTCGCCGCCATGGTCGCAGGCTCGAAGTTCCGCGGCGAGTTCGAGGACCGGCTCAAGGCGGTGCTCAAGGAGATCGAGGGCTCGAACGGGCGCATCATCCTGTTCATCGACGAGCTGCACACGCTGGTCGGCGCCGGCGCGGCCGAGGGCGCCATGGACGCGGCCAACATGCTGAAGCCCGCGCTCGCGCGCGGCGAGCTCCGGTGCATCGGCGCGACCACCCTCGACGAGTACCGGAAGCGGATCGAGAAGGACGCGGCGCTGGAGCGGCGCTTCCAGCAGGTGCTCGTCGCGCAGCCCAGCGTCGAGGACACGATCGCCATCCTCCGCGGCCTGAAGGAGAAGTACGAGGTCCACCACGGCATCCGCATCCAGGACGCCGCGCTCGTGGGCGCCGCGGTGCTGTCGAACCGGTACATCACCGAGCGGTTCCTGCCCGACAAGGCGATCGACCTCATCGACGAGGCGGCGTCGAAGATCCGCATGGAGATCGACAGCCTGCCCACGCCGATCGACCAGGTGGAGCGCGATCTGCTCAAGCTGCAGATGGAGGAGCAGGCGCTCAAGCGCGAGAGCGACAAGGCGAGCAAGGCGCGCCTCGACGAGGTGCGGCGCGAGATCGCCGAGCTCCAGGGGCACCGCGACGCGATGCGGGCGCAGTGGATGCGGGAGAAGGAGCTCATCTCCGAGCTGCGCCAGATCAAGCCGCAGATCGAGGAGCTCAGGCTCGAGGAGGAGCGCCTGAAGCGCGCCGGCGACCTCGGGCGCGCCGCGGAGATCCATTACGGCAAGATCCCGGAGATCGAGAAGAAGCTCGAGTCGATCCGCACGACCCTCTCCCAGGTGCAGTCGAAGCAAAGCTACCTGAAGGAGGAGGTCACCGACGAGGACATCGCCGCGGTCGTCTCGAAGTGGACCGGTATCCCGGTGTCCAAGATGCTCGAGAGCGAGATGCAGAAGCTCCTGCGCCTCGAGGAGGAGCTGCGGCGGCGCGTCGTCGGGCAAGAGGACGCGCTCCGCGCGGTGTCGAACGCGATCCGGCGCTCGAGGGCCGGCCTCGGCGACGAGCGGCGGCCGATCGGGTCGTTCCTGTTCCTCGGGCCGACCGGCGTCGGCAAGACGGAGCTCGCGCGCGCGCTCGCCGAGATCCTCTTCGACGACGAGCGGGCCATGGTGCGGCTCGACATGAGCGAGTACGGGGAGCGGCACGCGGTGGCTCGCCTGATCGGCGCGCCGCCCGGGTACGTCGGCTACGAGGAGGGCGGCCAGCTCACGGAGCCGGTGCGGCGGCGGCCGTACAGCGTGGTGCTGTTCGACGAGATCGAGAAGGCGCACCCGGACATCTGGAACACGCTCCTCCAGGTGCTCGACGATGGGCGCCTGACCGATGGACAGGGGCACACGGTCGATTTCAAGAACACGATCATCATCCTGACATCCAACCTCGGGACGCCCGCGGCCGCGGCGATCGAGGAGCGGGCGAACCTGCCGGCCGACGAGAAGGCCGAGCTCGTGCGGAGGGCCGTCGTCGAGGAGGTGCGGAAGCACTTCCGCCCGGAGTTCCTGAATCGCCTGGACGACCTCATCGTGTTCCGGCGGCTGGCGCGCGAGCAGATGGAGAAGATCGTGGACATCCAGCTCGACCTGCTGCGAAAGCGCCTGGATCGACGCGGGCTCCTGTTCACGATCTCGTCCGACGCGAAGGGCTACCTCATCGAGCAGGGGTGGGACCCGCAGTACGGCGCGAGGCCGCTGAAGCGCGCCATCCAGCGGAGCATCGAGGACGAGCTCGCGAAGCGGATCCTCGGCGGGGAGTTCAAGCAGGGCGACACGGTGCGGATCGACCGCGGGGACGGCGCGCTCACGTTCACGCGCGCCGCGCCGAACTGACGCTCGTCAGCCCGCGCCCGCGTCAGCGCTCGGGGAGGTTGCCGGCGATGCGGCGGAGGAGGTCCAGGACGGCGTAGGCGGCGCCGAGCTGGACCTCCTCGCGATCCCCCGAGAACACGCGGTCGCGCACGACGAGGCCGCCGGGGTGCGAGACGGCCCAGTAGCACAGGCCGACCGGCTTGGTCGCCGTGCCGCCCGTCGGGCCGGCGATGCCCGTGACCGAGATGGCGACGTCGACCTCGCAGAGGCGGCGGACGCCCTGGGCCATCTCGGCGGCGACCTCGGCCGACACCGCGCCGTGGCCGCGCAGGGTGTCCTCCGCGACGCCGAGCAGCCGCGTCTTGGCGCTGTTCGCGTAGGTGACCGCGGCGCCGACCAGGTAGTCGCTCGCCGGGTAGCTGGTGAGCAGGTGAGAGATCAGCCCGCCGGTGCACGACTCCGACACGGCGAGCCGCCAGCCCCGGGCGCGCACGGAGCGCCCGACCATCTCCGGGAAGGCGTCGCCCCCCTCCCCGTACACGGCCGTGCCGAGCCGCTCGCGGACGTCGGCCGTCGCCTTCAGGGCCAGCTCGTGCGCCATCGACTGCGTGGCGGCGCGGGCGTGGACCTTCACGTCGACCTCCGGGTAGTGGACGCGGTAGCCGAGCGTGATGCCGGGATAGGCCTCCTCGACGCCCTTCAGGAGCTCGCCCAGCGTGGACTCGGGCAGACCGTAGGTGCGGAGGCGGACCTGGAAGGTGTTGTTCGGAGCCGCCGGCCGCACGCGCGGCAAGACCTGCTCGGTGAACATGCTCTTCATCTCCCGCGGCACGCCCGGGAGGAAGAAGACCGTGGACTCGCCGAGGTGGACCCCGAAGCCGGGCGCGGTGCCGGAGGAGTTCGGCAGGATCTCCGACCCGGCGGGGACCTCGGCCTGCTTCTCGTGGCCCGCGTTCATCGTCTTGCCGCGGCTCTCGACGCGGCGGCGGATGGCGAGCAGCGTGCTCTCGTCGCGCACGAGGTCGGTGCCCGTCGCGCGCGCGGCGGCGAGCGCGGTGAGGTCGTCGGTCGTCGGGCCCAGGCCGCCGGTGGCGATCACCAGCCGGTGCGCGCTCGCGAGCTTCTGGACGGCGGCGACGATGTGATCCACGTCGTCGTCGACGGTGATCGACTCGCTGACCGTGAAGCCCGCTGCGGTGAGCTCGGCAGCGAGCCAGGCCGCGTTGGTGTTGAGGATCTCGCCCCGGGTGAGCTCGGTCCCGATCGAGAGAAGCGCGACAGTCATTGGGAAGGGGGACTGTAACCCAATCCGGAGCCGACGGAGCGCGTTTCCGGACGGTTTTGCGGTCGTTTGGGCGCGGTTGTCGCCTCCCGCAGGCTCCCCTCGTCCTCCCCTCTCGCCCTCCCCTCCCCCTCCCCGCCGGCGCGCCGCCGTGAGCGGCGCGGCGCGCGATCACGGCGGATAGGCGCACCGGAAGCCGAGATCGGGCGAACGGGTCGATACGGGGACGAGCCGCCGATTCCAGGTGCGCAGCGCCGAGGCCGCCTCGTCGGTCCACGATCCGCCGTGGGTTCCCGACATCCCGTCGCCGGGTCGATCGGGCGCCGCCCACTCGGCGACATTGCCGGCCAGGTCGAACACGCGCCCGTCCGCGTGCACGGCGGCGCCGTCAGGGCGCGAGCCGGCGAGCTCCGGGCCCGTCGCGCCCCACCCGCACGGGCCCGCGCGCAGGCCGAAGGCGACGCGACGGCAGACCGCGCCGGTGTCTCCCCACGGGTACCGCCGGCTCGACGGGCCCGCCGCGGCGAAGGCCAGCTGGTTGCGCGAGGGGAGCGACCCGCCCGCGAAGGCACAGTACCGGGCGGACTCTTCTAGCGTGACGCCCGTCACCGGGACGCCGGGCTCGCCGCGCAGCGGCAGCGCCGCGCACGCGCCGGCCGCGACGCAGGCCGCGTAGCGCTGCTCGGTGACCTCGAACGCGTCGAGCGAGAACGCCGGGACGAACACCTCGCGCGCCTCGACGACGCCCTGCGCCTCCCAGTCGCTCGGCCCGAGCCGCAGCGTCCCGGCGGCGATGCGCACGGTCGCGCCCGGCGCGACGCAGCCGGCGGGGGCCGCCGAGAGGCCCGCGCCGCACCGGCTCGGCGCGCCCGCGCAGCGGCCGGCGTCGTCGAGGCGCTGGCCTTCGCCGCAACACCGCGGGCCGAGCGCGACCATCCCCGGCGCGCAGCGCGCCGGCGGCCCGGCGCGGTGGCGAGCGAGCGCCGCGATGCCGACGATCAGGAGGGCCGCGCCCGCGGAGAGGCCGGCCTTCCAGCCGAGCCTCCGTCCGGCGCTCGGCGCTGCGCCCACCTCAGGGCGGCGGCGAGGCGGCAGCGTCCGCCTTCCGCCGCGCGCCGGACGGCTCCCGCGCGCCGGCGGTCTTCCCGCGCGCCGGCATGGACTCGATCATGCTCACGATGCGCGCGAGCGCGTCGAGGAGCGCCGTCCGGACCCGGTCGTACGTCTTCGGGCCGACGTCGCCCCGCTTCCGCGCGCGCTCGAGCTCGACGAACTCGTCGAGCAGCGCGTCGCGCGCCTCGAGCAGCTCTCGCCGCTCCTCGTCGTCGGGCCCGAGATCGCCCTCGCGCCGGCGGACGAAGTTCAGCGCGGCCCCGCCAACCACAGCCGCGCCGGCGAGGACGAGCGCGATCCAGCGGCCCACGCCGGGCGTCGGCAGCCCGCCCAGCGTGATCTCGATGGTCCTCAGCCCGCCCTCCGCGCGGTTGCCCGCCTTCTCGGTGATCAGGATCTTCTTGCCGTCCCGGTTCTGGGTGCGCTGCGCCGCCGGGAAGCCGCCGACGTTCAGGGTCATGGACTTCGACGCCTCGGCCATCACCCGCAGCTGGGCGATGCGCGGCGGCAGCTCGATGCGGATCGTCTGGCGCTCTTCCTGGTTGAGCGGGACCTGCCAGCGGAACTGCCCCTCGTGCCGGCCCGGGCTCACGGTGCCGCGCAGCGCGACGCCGGTGCCCTTCACCTCCTCGAAGCGCATCTCGTCCATGCCCTCGCTCTTGTTGAATGCCTTGTAGTCCGGCGGGAGGGCGAACGTCTCGTTGGGGAGCCAGGCGACGCGTCCCAGGTTGTAGACCTGGAACAGCTGCTCGACCGAGATCGAGTCCTGCCGGAGCTGGAGGTAGATGATGCCCTGCGACCCGACCAGCAGGCCGTTCACGTCCGGCGTGGCCTCGTAGACGTGGAGCACGGCGCGCTTTCCGGCCTCGGCGCTGAGCCCGAAATGCGGGAGCGAGAACGTCCCGCCGTTGCGCGTGACCGAGATGCCGTAGCTCGTGCCGCCGCCGATCGTGAGGCTCTCGAGCCGGACGGTGCCCGCGTCGTCGGTCTCTCGCGTCACGCGCTCGCGCGAGTCGCCCTTCGTCACCGAGCTCTGCAGGATGTCGACGTCGACGGCGACGCGAGGGATGGGCTGCCCGTCCGCGTCCTGCACGGTGAGCGCGATGACGCCGGGCGGAAGGCCGGCATCTTCCTGGACGGTGTCGTCGGGCGCCTCGAACAGGCCGGTCAGCTCCTCGGCGGCGCGCCGGGAGGCCGCGCCTCCCGCGGGCGGCTTGCCCACGGGAGGGTGGCCGGAAGGCAGCTCCTGCCCGACCTCGGGGTGACCCGGCGGGAGGGCGCCAGCGGCGTCGGGCGCGCCCGCGTCCGCCGCAGCCGTGGAGGCCGCAGCGGGGCCCGCGCTGCCGGCAGCGGTGGCCGCGGCCGGCGGCTTCGCCGCGCTCGGCGCCGTCGTCTTCGCGTCCTGCTTCGGCGCCGCGGGCTGCGCGGGAGCCGCCTTGGCGGCCGCGGGCGGCGCCGGGGCAGCCGGCTGCGCGGGGGCCGCGGCGGCCGCCGCGGGCGGCGCCGGGGCCGCGGGCTGCGCCTGCGCCGCCGCGGCCATGCTCAGCGAGGCGATCGCGGTCAGCGCGGTGTACCTGGACCAGCGCATCACGACGCCCTCCTGCTGTCGTTCTCGTCGACGCCGGCCGCGGCCTCCTCCGCCGCAGCCTGCTCGGCCAGAGGCGCGCCGGGCGCGCACTTCGTCCCGCACTTCTTGCAAAACACCGCGTCCTCGTCGTTCAGCGCGCCGCAGGCCGCGCACGCGAGCGCCGGCGCCGCCGCGCGCTCCGCCGTCGCCTCGGCCTCGTCGCGCTCCGCCGTCGCCTCGGCCTCGTCGCGCTCCGCCGGCTCCGGGGCGCGCTCCTGCTCCGGCTGCTTGGCCCTGGCGCGCTTCCGCTTCGCCGGCCTCGCCTCCGAGGCGGTGCCCTCGGCCTCGCCCGCAGCGGCGCCATCGGCCTCGCCCGAGGCGGCGCCCTCGCCCTGCTCCGGCGCCTCCACGCCGCCGTCGTCCTGGAGCCCGGCGCGCCGGAGGTGCCTCGCCACGAGCGCGGCGACCTGCTCGCGCCGCGGCTGCGCGTCGGCGTCCAGCAGGCGGAGCAGCCGCTTCGCCTCGGCGCGGTACTTCGCGACGAGATCGGCGTAGTCCTCGTCGCTGATCTTGCCGACGCTCCGCTCGAACTCCAGGTCCTTGAGCGCCCGCAGGACGGCCTGCTTCTGCTCCTCCTCGGCGCGCGGCGCGCCGATCGCGTAGGCGTCGGCCCCGCTCAGCGGGGTCTCCCCGAGCAGCACGCGGAGGCTCGCCCAGAAGATGGCGATCACCGCGACGAGCGCGCCGCCCGCGAGCACGAGGATCGCCGCGGGCGGCCCCGCGACGAGCCCCGCGACGCCGGCGCCCGCGAGCGCCGCGAGCGGCACCCCGAAGCGAGCGTAGTGGACGATCTGCCGCTCGAGCGGCGAGCCAGAGCCCCGGCTCACGGCCTCGTGGGCCGTGGCCGAGGCGGCGCTTTTGGCGGGCGTTTCGGCGCTCATCAACGGTCTTCGCGGTCGAGGTGCTTGAGCTCCTCGTCGAGCTTGTCGTCGTAATCGTCGCGCCCGCCGGGGACAACGCCCTTCGGAGAGCGCTCGCCGGCGGCGCGCGCCTCGTCGCTGCGCCGCTTCCATCGGCGCAGCGTGACGACGACGATGCCGGCGCCGGCCATGATGGCGGCGAGCGGGAAGAGGTAGAGCAGCCGCTGGCTGCCCTTGTTCGGCGGCACGGCCAGCGCCTCCGCGCCGTAGCGCTCGGCGTAGGCGGCCTGGATGGCCTCGATCGACAGCCCCGACGCGAGCGCCGCGCGGAGGTTGTCGCGGCGCTCGTGCGCGGTGCCGCAGGTGCACGTCCCGAGGGTCTCGCGCGGGCAGCCGCACGTGCAGATGAGGCTCCAGAAGAGCTTGCGCTCGGTCTCGTTCTGGATGCCGACGGTGCCCGAGCGCTGCATCCCCTCCCCGAGCTGCTGGCCGTGGGCGAACTCCGGCGAACGCAGCAGGACGACGAGGGTGATGAGGCCCGCGGCGAGGAGGGTGATCCCGTGGATGAGGTGTCGTGTGCGGCTCATTCGAAGGCTGGCTGCCTCGGCGCGGCAGGGGTCGGGAGCATTGCACCGATCGCGGGCGCCCGCCCGCGATCGACCGACGCGCCGGACGCGGGGGCGCCGGCCTCGCCGTCCGCGTCCCCCGGCGCGCTCAGGATCGGCGGCCCGAGCCGCTCCTGGATGGGGTGCCCGTAGGCCTGCGACGGGCCGCCGGCGAGCAGGAAGGCGAACACGACCGACGCCGCGACCGACCCCGCCGCCCGGACGTAGCCGAACGCGCCGGCCTCCTCGAGGGCGATGTCGGGCCACATCGCGATGAGCGCCCCGAGGACGAGGATCCCCGCGCCGAACCACATGAACGAGATCAGGTTGTTCACGTGCATCTGGAAGGAGGCGACCTTCGTCTGGGGGTTCGCCATCCCGATGATCACGTAGAGGTCGTTCTTCAGCGTGATGTGCCGGGCGACCTCGGTCGACGGCGCCTCCGGGGTGGCCTTGTAGATGTACTTCGCCGGGCTGATCCGGCCGACCGGCGCGCCGTGGCGCTCGACGTCGAGGTCGGCGAAGACCATCCGCTTCTCGCTGTCGACCTCCATGCGCGGGCCGGCGTAGACGAGGCGGTACTCCTCGATCTGCACGGCCTCGCCCGGGCGGAGGCTGATCTCCTTGTCGACGCCCCACGCGCGGCCGGCGAACCCGATGAACATCACGGCGATGCCGACGTGCACGATGTAACCGCCGTAGCGGCGCCGCGACCTGGCGACCAGGTTGTAGAACGAGGCGAAGAGCGACTCGCCCCCGCGCTTCTGCCGCGCCGCGATGCCGCGGGCGAACTCCTGGATGACGACGGCGACGTTGAACGCGGCGATCGCGACCGTGAAGAACGGGTAGGTCGACGCGAGCTTCGCGAGCCCGTCGCCGAGCTGGCCGGGGTAGATCGGGTCGACGGCGACGAACGGGGCGAAGCCGACCTTCTTCCCGAGCGTGAGGTGGAGCGCCGCGGTGACGACCGTGGCCAGCACCGGCCAGCGGAAGCTCCTCCGGAACAGCTCCGGCGACGTCTTCCGCCACCCGAGCAGCGGCGCGACGCCCATCAGGAAGAAGACCACGAGCGCGACCGGCGGGAGCCACATGTTGTAGAACGTGGGCCCCAGCGTCGACTTCTGATCGAGCAGCCACTCGCTGATGCGCGGCCACACGGTCGCGACCGCGATGAAGATCATGATGCTGAAGAGGCCCCAGTTGTTGAAGAGGAAGGCGGCCTCGCGCGACAGGAGCGACTCGAACTGACCGTCGCTGCGCAGCCGCGGCAGGCGGTAGACGATGAGCGCGGTGCACGTCGCCAGGATCACGGCCATGAAGCCGACGAACCAGATGCCGATGCCGGACTGGGCGAAGGAGTGCACGCTCGCGATGAGGCCCGACCGCGTGAGCCAGGTGCCGAAGATGGTCAGGAAGAACGTCCCGCAGATGAGCGAGACGTTCCACACCTTCAGCATGCCGCGGCGCTCCTGGATCATCGTCGAGTGCACGTAGGCGCTCGCCGTGAGCCACGGGAGGAACGCGGCGTTCTCGACCGGATCCCACGCCCACGGGCCGCCCCAGCCGAGCTCCTCGTACGCCCAGAGCATCCCGAGCACGTTGCCGATCGAGAGGAACAGCCAGGAGAAGAGCATCCACTTCCGCGTCGCGACGATCCACTCGCTGTCGAGCCGGCCCGTGGCGAGCGCGGCGATCGCGAAGGCGAACGGGACCGCCGCGCTGGTGAAGCCGACGTAGAGGCTCGGCGGGTGGATGATCATGTAGAAGTTGCGCAGCTGGTAGTTCAGCCCGTTGCCGTCGAGCGGGGCGCCCGCGACGCTCGTGCGGAACGGGTTCACCGCGAAGATCATCAGCGCCGCGAAGAAGATGAGGACGCTCATCAGGGTCGCGATGACGTACGGCTGGAGCTCCAGGTACCGGCGCCGCAGCCAGTAGACGCAGCTGCCGGAGAACACCGCGGTCAGGAACATCCACCAGAGCAGCGAGCCGTCCTGCCCGCCCCAGAGCGCCGCGATGAGGTACGGCGTGGTCATGGACCGGTCGCTGTACTGGGCGACGTAGGCGATGCGGAAATCGTGGCTGACGAAGGCGTACGCCAGCACCAGCACGCCGAGCCCGACCAGCGCGATGGTGCCGTACGCGCCGAGCCGCGCCGCCTGGAGCAGCCGCGGCCGCCCGCGCGCCGACGCGAGCGCCACCGCGAAGGTATAAGCCGCGGTGACCAGAATGGCGTAGAGGACGCCGGTCCCGAACTCAGGAAGGGATTGCCACATCGTCGTGGCCGCAAGCTTAGGCTTGCCCGGCGCGCGGGGCCAGCGCACCGCGCCCGCCGGTTCGGCCCTCGCTGCCGCTGCACCGCGCCGATGCGCGCGCGGCGCTCGCGATCGCCTGCCCCGTCCTGGACCCGGCGCTTTTTCTGACGGGGCTGCACCCTGCCCCGCCGGCTCCGGTCCGCGCTCGTCGCCGCCGACACCCACCCGCTCGCCGCTGGCCCCGGTCCGCGCGCTCGCCGTCGACGCCCACGCGCTCGCCGCCGACCCGCGCTCGGATCCGCTCGGCGTGACCCCGATGTGACGGAGCATGCATTACGGCGTCACCGCCGTCGTCGCTCGCGCCTTCGCCTGCGCCGTGCGTCATGTCGAGCGCCCCGGAAGAGCTTCGTTTCAGCCTCGGCGTTGAGAACGGCGCACTATACTCGGAGCATGGCGATCGCTGCCGACGCTGGCCGCCCGACCGATCTCATCTACGACTGGAACGAGGTGGGCCGCGTCGGGCGGGTCATCCCGAAGGAGATCGGCTTCTTCGACGAGACCCTGCGCGACGGCCTGCAGAACCCCTCCGTCGCCGACCCGAACATCGAGAGCAAGCTCAAGCTGCTCCACCTCATGGCCAAGATCGGCATCCACGTCGCCGATATCGGCCTGCCCGGCAGCTCGCAGCGGGCGTTCGAGGACGTGCTCCGGATGTGCAAGGAGGTGGCGGACAACCGCCTGCCGCTCCGCGTCGCCTGCGCAGGCCGCACGGTCGTCTCGGACATCACGCCGATGATCGAGATCTCCCAGCGCGCCGGGATCCCGGTCGAGATCTACGCCTTCATCGGCTCGAGCCCGATCCGCCAGCTCGCGGAGGCGTGGGACGTCGACCTCATCGCCCAGCGCAGCGCCGCCGCGATCGACGCGGGCGTGAAGGCCGGGCTGCCGGTCGCCTACGTCACGGAAGACACGACGCGCTCGCGCCCCGAGGTGCTGGCGACGCTCTTCAAGGTCGCCATCGACCACGGCGCGTCCCGGCTGTGCCTGTGCGATACCGTGGGGCACGCGACGCCGGACGGGGTCCGCAACCTCATCAACTTCACGCGCGCCATCGTCGCGGGGGCCGGGGCGTCGGTCGGCATCGACTGGCACGGCCACAACGACCGCGGGCTCGCGCTGGAGAACGCGATCTGGGCGCTCCAGTTCGGCGCGGACCGGGTGCACGGCACCGCCCTCGGCATCGGCGAGCGCGTCGGCAACGCCGCCATGGAGCTCATCCTGCTCAACATGAAGCTCCTCGGCCTCCTCGAGCACCAGGACCTCACCCACCTGCTCGAGTACTGCACGACGGCCGCGCAGGCGGTCGGCTGGGAGGTCCCCATCAACTATCCCCTGGTCGGACGGGACGCCTTCCGCACGGCCACCGGCGTGCACGCGGCCGCCATCATCAAGGCCGAGGCGAAGGGCGACGCCTGGATGGCCGACCGGATCTACTCCGGCGTCCCCGCCGGCATGTTCGGCCGCAAGCAGGAGATCTGCGTGGGCTACATGTCCGGCGCCTCCAACGTGAACTACTGGCTCAGGCAGCGGAAGATCGAGCCCTCGAAGGAGCTCGTCGACGCCATCCTCGCCAAGGCCAAGGCGACGGACCACATCCTCGGCGAGGAGGAGATCCTGGCCGTCATCGAGCAGCACCGCGGCCAGAAGGCCTGACCCCGCGGCGCCGGCCGGGGCCGTTCCCCGCCGGCCGGGGCAGACCCCGCCGGCCGGGAACGGCCTTCGGGCGTTCGGCGTTTCGGCGGATCCGGAGTAGAGATCCACGCCGTGGCCGAGCAGGACAAGCAACCCGCAGCGGAAGGCGACCGGCCCGAGCGCCGGTCGCGGCTCGATACCGTCCTGGCCGCGATCGCCGCGCTGGTCTGCTTCCTCGCCGCGACCACGCTGCGCGATCTGGGCCCGCGGTTCCTGCCGCAGGCGCCGATCCCCGCGCCGCCGGTGCCCGCCTGGGTCGAAGGGCGCGCCGCCGATCTCACCGCCACCGTGCGCGACGAGCAGGGGCGCCCGCTCGCGGACGCCACGGTGCGCGTCTTCGCGCTGCGCGAGGACCGCGCCTACTTCGCCGGCGAGCAGAGGACCGATCCGGCCGGCGAGGCGCGCTTCGCCGGCCTGCCGTCCGGGGAGACGTGGATCCTCGCGTACGGCGCGGAGCGGGCCCGCGCCTCGGCGCGCCTCGCCCTCGAGCCGGGCCCCCGCGCCGTCGACCTCGTGCTCCGGCCCGCGAAGGTGCTGGACGTGCAGGTCGTCGACGAGGCCGAGCGCCCGATCGACGGCGCCGAGGTCACGGTCGCGACCGCCGATCCCCTCCCCTTCGTGGCGACGACCGCCGAGGGGGGACGCGCGCGGTTCGAGCGGCTCGGCGCGGCGCCCTACGTCGTCCGCGCGTCGGCGCTCGGCTTCGAGGACACCGTGCGGACGGGCGTCGTGCCGGGGCCGGTGCCGCTCCGGCTCCGGATGGATCGGCTCGGCGCGCTGACGGTCCGCGTGGTGGACGCGGCGGGGCAGCCCGTCGACGGCGCGACCGTGCTCGCCGCCGGCACCGGCCTGTGGCCGGCGCGCAGCACGACCACCGACGCGACCGGCGCCGCGAGGATCGCCGGGCTCCGCGACGGGGTGTACGACCTCAAGGCGCGGCGCGGGGCCGCCGTGAGCGCGACCGCGCTCGCCGTGCCCGTGAAGCGCGGCGAGGGCAAGGAGGTGAAGCTCGTCCTCGGGCCCGGCCGCCACGTGCGGATCCTCGTGACCGACGGCGACGGCGAGGCCGCGCCGGCCGTGAAGGGCGCGAACGTCGTGCTCGTCGAGCAGGGGCTGTCGGCCTTCCCGCTGCACGGGCGGACGGGCGACGACGGGTCCGTGACGCTCGGGCCCATCGCGCCGGGCTACGCGAGCGCGTCGGCGCTCGCGGCCGGCTTCGTGCCGAGGAACGCGGTGCAGGTCGAGGCCGACGCCTCCGAGGTCCGCATCCCGCTGCTCCGCGGCGGCGCGCTCGTGGGCGAGGTCGTCGACGCTCGCGGCTACCCGGTCCCGGGCGCGACCATCGAGATCATCGGGGCCGACGCCGAGGGGATGCCCATCGACGAGACCACCGCGATGTCCGAGTTCAGGGACGAGCACTTCGAGCGCGCCCTGCCCGGCCCGGCGCCGCTGATCCCGGCGGGAGAGCTCGGCGTGATGCCCGGCCCCATCCCGGACCTGCCGCGCGGCGACGCGATCCTCCCGGTCGCCGCGGCGCGGTCGGGCGACCCGTGGGTCACGCGGGCCGACGGCACCTTCCGGGCCGAGCCCGTCACCCCGGGGCGCGTCCACGCGATCGTCCGGCACCCGGAGTACGTGGAGACGCCCAGCGAGGTCGTGACGCTCCCGCCGGGCGGCGAGGCCCACGTGCGCGTGGTGATGCGCCAGGGCGGCCTCCTCGAGGGCCGCGTCCTCGAGGAGGACCGCAGGCCGGTCGCCGGCGCGCGCGTCGAGCTGGCCGCGACCGCGGGCTCGCTCGAGCGGGTGACGTACTCCGCCGACGACGGCACGTTCGCGTTCGCCGCGGTCCCCGACGAGGTGCTCGTCTCGGTGTCCCGGCCCGAGTCGCCCGGGGACGTCGTGGCGCGCCTCGTCGTCGAGGTCCCGGAGCGCGATCGCAAGGAGATCGAGGTCGTCCTCCCGAAGGTGCGCGAGGCGGTGGCCATCCGCGTCACCGACGATCGCGGCTACCCGCTCGACCGCGCCGAGGTGCGCGTCCTCTCGCTCGACGTCGCCGTCCCGCTCCGGAAGACGCTCTTCACGGACGACGGCGGCGACGCGCTGCTGCCCGACGCCGCCGGCCTCCCGCTCCGGATCAGCCTCGTGCGCTCCGGCCGGGCCCCGCGCGTCGAGCAGGTCGACGCCGCGCCGAAGGAGCTGCGGCTCGAGATGCGCGCCGCGCTCAAGGCCACCGGCACCGTGACCGGGCGCGGCGGGCGCGAGCGGCTCGAGGGCGCGCGGATCACGCTGTTCTCTCCGACCGGGCCGCGCCGCGCCACGAGCGACGCGGAGGGCGCCTTCACGCTCGGGGACCTCGCGCCGGGGCAGTTCCGCGTGACGGTGACCCGCGACGGGTTCGCGCCGGCCACGCTGCGGGTCACCCTCGCCGGCGATCCGGATCGCCCGACGGACCTCGGGCGCATCGACCTGTTCGAGGCCGGAGAGGTCGCCGGCCAGGTCGTCGATCCGCGCGGGGATCCGGTCGCCGGGGCCCGCGTCGCGCGCGACCGCGTGCCGACGTACCTGCCGCTCGGCCCGCTGCCGCCGGGCGTCGTGATCACCGACCGCGACGGCCGGTTCCAGCTCGGCGGCCTGCCCGAGGGCACGGCGGTGATCGAGGCGTACAGCGCGGATCTCGGGCGCGCCGAGTCGCAGCCGGTGCAGGTGCGGGCCGGCAGGACGACCGAGCGGGTCCGGATCGCGCTGCCGGGCGACGGCGCGCGGCAGGACCCGAAGGGCGCCGGGAGCCTGGCGGTGACGCTCGGCGAGGAGCGCCGGACCGTGACCGTGGTGGCGGTGCCCCCGGCGAGCGAGGCGGAGGAGGCCGGCATCGAGCCCGGCGATCGGCTCCTGTCCGTGAACGGCGTCGAGGTGCGCTCCATCGAGGAGGCGCGGCGGCGGCTCACCGGGCCGCTCTCGGAGGACGTCGTGGTGCTGCTCGCGCGCGACGGCGAGCGCGGCGAGGCGCGGTGGCTCACGCGGGTGCGGCGGGAGCGGGTGCGGCGGTAGGCGGCCGGGCCCTCGCCCGGCCGGGCGCCCGGCAGCGGCCCCGGCGGGAGCGCGGCGAGCCGGCGGGCGCCGCCCGATCTCAGTTCTTCGCCTTGGCCAGCACGATCGCGCGGCCGTCGCCGATTTCCCAGCGCAGCGACTGATCCGTGGCGAAGCGGAACTGCGCCTCGTCGAGCCCGCCCTCGGGACGGAGGAACGCGACGGTCACCTGATCGCCCTCGGCCTTGGTCACCTTGAAGGTGCCGCTGCGCGGCGTCTCCGCGGGCACGGTGACCGTCACCTTGCTGCCGTTGAACTCGAGCGCCGTCCCCTTGACCCACCCGGTCGCCTTCGTGAGCTGCTCCACGGGCGCGTTCTCGATGGACTCGCCATACCAGCGCCCCTGGAGGCGATCGCGAGGGGTCTTCGAGCAGCCCGACACGGCGGTCAGCGCCATCGCCAGGGCCAGAGCGGTCATGATGCGGTTCTGCATGGGCCTTCCTTCGGGGTTCGAGCGCCCCCGGTGTGGAAAATCCTACGAAGAATGGAACGCCATGGGCAACAATGTGGGATATTTCTGCACACTTACCGACTCGTAGGCCAGGGCCTCGGGGGTGGACACCGCGGCTTCTGGGGCGGGTGAGTTCGCGCTATAGGGTTCCGCCCGAGGAGCGGCGCGGAGGGCGCGCTCCCTCGCGGCGCGACGACCTTGAGCACGCTGTTCTACGAGAAGCGCCTCGTCCCCCTCGAGCGGACGCGGCTCCTGGACTCCATCGTCGAGCGGGCGGCCGACCGATCCGAGGGGCCGCCCGTGATCGTCTTCGATCTCGACGGCACCCTCATGGACAACCGGCCGCGGGTGGTCGCGATCCTCCACGAGCTCGCGGAGGAGTGGCGCCGCAAGCACCCGCACGTCGCCGCCCTCCTCGAGCGCGCGTCGCCCGAGGGCATCGTGTACGGGTTCCAGGACAACCTGCGCCGGCTCGGCGTCGACGACGAGACGCTCCACCTGCACGCGTTCGAGTTCTGGAAGGCCCGCTTCTTCAACGATCCGCACATCCGGCACGACGTCGAGGTGCCCGGCGCGAGCCGGTACGCGCGCGAGTGCCATGCGGCGGGGGCGACGCTCGTGTACCTCACCGGGCGCGATCTCCCGAACATGGCGCTCGGCTCGTTCGCGAGCCTGCGCGACCTCGGCTTTCCCATCGGGGTCATCGGCACGGAGCTCGTCGTGAAGCCGCGGTTCGAGATGCCCGACACCGAGTTCAAGCGGAGCGTCGCCCCGCAGCTCTCGCGGCTCGGGCGCGTCATCGCGGCGTTCGACAACGAGGCGGCGAACTGCAACCTGCTCGTGGACTGCCATCCCCGCTGCACCGCGGTCTTCCTGGACACGCAGTGCGCGCCCGACCCGCCGCCGCTCGACCCGCGGGTGCAGGTGATCCACACCTTCGAGCGGGAGCCGTGATCCACGCGCGCATCGCCGCCTTCGGCCTGCTGCTCGCCGCCGCCGGGTGCGAGCCGTCGCGCCATCAGCCCGCCGACCTCGTGGAGGCCGGGGCGAGCCCGAACGCGAGGATCCTCCCCGCGCCGCTCGCGAACGAGGCGCCGGACCTGCTCGACGCGTCCGCGGCCGAGGCCAGCGCGAAGCTCGCGTCCGACGACTACGGCCGGCTGATCATGTCCGAGGCGAGCCCGCAGTCGCCGCTGCCGCTCTCGCCGGCGACCCCCCTGCCCGACGACGCGCTCTCGCCCCGCGAGCTCTCCGGCGTCACGCTCGAGGCGGCCTTCCGCTGGCGCGACGTGCCGCAGCCCCCCAAGGCGCCCGAGGTGGCGGCCGCCGGGGTCCACGCGGCGCAGCGGCTCACCGACCTGTCGTGGAAGGTCGATCTCACGGAGACGGGCCGCATGCGGGTCCAGTTCACGTCGCGCGCGCTCCCGCTGCCGCCCGGCTCCGAGCTCCGCGCCCGCCACGACGTCTACGGGGAGATCCTGCTCTGGCCGGCCTCGGCCCAGTACCGGGTCGTGCCGCCGGGCGCGCTCCGCACGCTGCTCGGCGAGCGGCGCGTCGACGTGACGCCGCTGTCGGCCGGCTCGGCGCGCCCGGTCGGCGAGGGCAAGCGGCTCGAGGTCGACGTCCGCAAGGTCGAGGTGCACGCGAGCCTCGGCGCGCTGTACCTGGAGCTCGGCCGGATGCCGGAGGCCGGCGACGGGGGGCCGCTGCTCTGCCGGGCGCTGTTGGAGATCCTCGGCGTCGATCCGAAGTCGCCCGAGTGCGTGGCCGGCGAGGTGCCGCTCTACGCGAGCTATGCCTGGCAGAGCGGCGGCGGCGTCGCGTTCGAGGTCACGTCGGCCGTCCGGCGCAGCGACTTGCTCTCGACCGACCTGCTCATGCCGCCCCCGAGCTCGGCGTACGCCGCCGCGGGGCTCCCGTCGGCGCAGGGCGGCGTCTTCCTGACGCGCGACGAGCTCGCGGCCATCCGGACCGAGCCGCTCCCGCTGCCCGCGACCGTCGACCCGGGCGCGCCCGGCGAGGGCTTCGTCGCGGTCAACCAGACCGACGCGCTGTACTACCTGCTCGTCGACGGCATCCCCGCGGTCGCGGTGCCGCCGATGAGCGAGCGCTACGTCGCCGGCCCCCAGCGCGGGCGCTACGTCGTCCAGTGGCGCACGTTCCTCGGCGAGAGCATCGACCCGCCGCAGACGGTCGAGATGCCGGCGCGCCTCGTGCGCAGCGGCGCCGACGCGGGCGCGGCGGACGGCGGCTGAGCGGGCGCGAGCGGCCGGCGCTAGCCGCCGGGCGTCGTCTCGGGGCTCGACAGGAGCCCGACGATGTCGTCCGGGATCCGCGTCAGCGCGAGGTTCGAGCCGAGGCACGCGAGGAGGATGTCGCCGTCGCAGATCACGTCCTCGCCCCGGAGGATGCGGTAGCTGAACCGCGCGGTCACCCGCTGGACCTCGCGGCAGGTCGTCTCGACCACGAGCTCGTCGCCGAAGCGCGCCGCCTTGCGGTACTTGATCCGCAGCTCCGCGACCGCGAGGTGGAGGTCGCGCCGCACCATCTCCTCGTAGGAGACCCCGCGGCGCTTCAGCCAGTCGATGCGGCCGGCCTCCAGGTACACGACGTAGTTCGCGTGGTGGACGATGCCCATCAGATCCGTCTCGCAGAAGCGGACGGCCAGCGGGGTGCGCGAGGTGAGGTGCGGCGGAGCGTCGGGCGGAGGAAGGGGCTGCATCGCGAGCGGCGCGGAGACTACCCCACTTTCGACCCGGCGGGCGGAGCGGCCGCGCCGCGTGGAATCCGCGCGTTCCGAGGCGGCCGGCGGCGCGCGGGGGGCGAGGGCGCGCCTCGGCGCTGGTGGCGGGGGCGCCGCGATGGTAGCGCGGCGCCATGGCGAATGTCCGGACGCTGCTGTCCGCCGAGCAGATCGGCGCCCGCGTGCGCGACCTCGGCGCGCAGATCACCAGGGACTACGCGGAGCGGCGGCTCGTGCTCGTCTCCGTGCTCAAGGGGAGCTTCGTCTTCACCGCCGACCTCGCGCGCCACATCGACCTGCCGGTGCGCATCGAGTTCCTCGGCGTGCGCAGCTACGGCGAGGGCACGGACTCGACCGGCGTCGTCCAGATCACGCAGGACCTGACGCGGCCGATCGAGGGCGAGGACATCCTCCTCGTCGAGGACATCGTCGACACGGGCCTCACGATCTCGCACCTGCTCCAGCTCTTCCGCACGAGGATGCCGAGCAGCGTGAAGGTCTGCGCGCTCCTGCACAAGCCCGCCCGCGCGCGGGTCGAGGTGCCGATCGACTACCTGGGCTTCACGATCGAGGACAAGTTCGTCGTCGGCTACGGGCTCGACTGGGCCGAGCGCTATCGGAACCTGCCGTTCATCGGCGTTGTGGAGGCGACGTGAGCAAGCGGCTGCTGATGCTCGAGAAGATGACCCGGGAAGGGTCGAAGGACCCGTTCCACTGGTACGCGCTCGCGCTGGAGTACTCCGGGCAGGGCCGCCAGGACGACGCGCTCGCCACGTTCACCGCGCTCCGGGCGATCGACCCGAGCTACGTGCCGATGTACCTGATGTGCGGGACGATGCTGGTGAAGGCCGGCCGCCTCGACGAGGGGCGCGCCTGGCTCAGCGACGGCATCGGGGTCGCGCGGGGCAAGGGCGATCAGCACGCGCTGAGCGAGCTCCAGCAGGCGCTCGCCGGCGCGGGCGACGGCGACGCGTGACGCGGTGACGGCGGCGCGCGGCGCCTCCACCGCGCCTCAGCCGCCCTCTCCCCCGCCCTCGCCGCGGATCCGGCGGAGGCGCTCGCCGATCGTCCGCTCGTAGCCGCGGTCTGTCGGCTCGTAGAACCGGCTGCCGACGAGCGGCTCGGGCAGGTAGGCCTCGCCCATCGCGACGCCGCCGGGCTCGTCGTGCGCGTAGCGGTAGCCCTCGCCGTAGCCCTCGTCGCGCATCAGCCGCGTGACGGCGTTGCGCAGCGTGAGCGGGACCGGCAGCGCGCCGTGCTCGCGCACGGCCGCCTGCGCCGACTGCCAGGCCGATTTGCACGCGTTCGATTTCGGGGCCGTGGCGAGGTACAGCGCCGCCTGCGTGAGCGGGTAGAGCCCCTCCGGCATGCCCATGCGCCGGAACGCGGCGTCCGCCGCGACGGCGACCTCCAGGGCGCGCGGATCGGCGTTTCCGATGTCCTCGGAGGCGAAGATCATCATCCGGCGCAGCAGGAAGAGCGGGTCGTCGCCGGCCTCGATCATGCGCATCAGCCAGTAGATGGCGGCGTCGGGATCGGAGCCGCGCATCGACTTGATGAAGGCGCTGATGACGTTGTAGTGCTCCTCGCCGGCCTTGTCGTAGAGCAGCGTCTTGTGCTCGCTCGCGCCGGCGATGAGCTCGCGCGTGATGGTGGTCGCGCCCGCGCGGGCGGCCTCGTCCGCGGCGATCTCCAGCGTGGTGAGCGCCCTGCGGGCGTCGCCCTGCGCGAGCGCCGCGATCGCCGCGAGCGCGTCGTCGTCGGCCGAGGCCGCGCCGGCGAGCCCGACCGGCGACTCGAGCGCGCGGCGCAGCAGCTCGACGAGCTCCGCGGCGTCGAGGCCCTGGAGGCGGAAGACCTTGCAGCGGGAGAGGAGCGGCGCGTTCACCGCGAACGACGGGTTCTCGGTGGTCGCCCCGATGAGGGTGATCGTCCCGTCCTCCACGTGCGGGAGGAACGCGTCCTGCTGGGCCTTGTTGAAGCGGTGGATCTCGTCGACGAACAGGATGGTGCGCTTGCCCTCGTACGAGCGCGCGGCGCGCGCCTGGGCGAGGATCTCGCGGAGCTCCGGCACGCCGCCGAGCACGGCGTTGAAGGGGACGAAGCGGGCGTTGGTCGTGTGCGCGACGACGCGCGCCAGCGTCGTCTTGCCGGCGCCCGGCGGGCCCCAGAGGATCATCGAGGGGATCCGGTCGGCCGCGATCGCGCGCGCGAGCAGCTTGCCCTCGCCGAGGAGGTGGCCCTGGCCGATCATGTCCGCGAGCGAGCGCGGGCGCATGCGCTCGGCGAGGGGCACCGCGGCCCGCAGCTCCGGCTCGCGCTGCCGGGCGGCGTCGAAGAGGGTCGGCTCGTCGCCCGCGGGCCGCCGCCGCGGGCCGCCGCCGCCGCGCGCCGCGCTCATTCGAAGGCCGACCTCGCGCCGGCGGGGCGCTCCGAGAGCAGGACCTCCACGGCGCGGCGCGCGATCGCCGGATCGCGCCCGACCCACCGCACGGTGCCCGCGCCGTCGACGACGAACGTGAGGGGGACCTGCGCGACGCCGTAGGTCCCGGTGAGCCGCTGGCCGAGATCCGCGACGATGGGGAACGTCGCGCCGAGCTCGTACGCGGCGGCCTCGGCGGCGGCCTCCGAGTCGTCGACGTTCACGCCGATCACGGCCACCCCGTCCGCCTTGCGGTCGCGCCAGAGCGCGTCGAGCGCCGGCAGGGTCCGGCTGCACGACGCGCACCACGACGCCCAGAAGTCGATCACGGTGACCCGCGTCCTCCGGGTGCCGGGCACGCCCACGGTGACCGCCGCCGTCGACTCCGCGTGGAACTCCGGCGCGGCGCTGCCCACGAGCGGGTGGCGCACCGAGGCGGGCATCGCGCCCGGCCCGCACCCGAGCGCGAGCGTCGCGCAGGCCGCGGCGCTCGCGAGGGCGCCGGCGCGGCCAGCCGAGCCGAGGCGCGACAGGGCGGAGCGCGCGGTCGCCGCGAGCGTCGCGCGGACGACGCTGACCGAGGAGGGCTTGTTCGCCGCCTTCGCCTGGAGCACGCGGGGAGTTTAACGTCCCGGCGCGCCATGTCCGAGGGCGCGGGGCGAAAAAGAGCGCGCGGCCGCGGAAGGAGCGGCCGCTGCGGCCGGCGCGGAGACCGGCTCGATGGATCGGCGGCCGCGCCGGAGGGCGGGAGCGCGCCGCGCGCGAGGCGCCGGCGTTACCCGCGGGCCCCGAAGATGGCGGTGCCGACGCGGACGAGCGTGGCGCCTTGGGCGATGGCTACCTCGAAATCGTGCGACATGCCCATCGAGAGCTCGGGCAGCACCTCTCGGCCGCCGTGCGCGTCCCGCAGGGCGCGCAGCTGCGCGAAGAACGGGAGGACGTCGGCCGGGTCCTCGAGGAACGGCGCGATGGTCATGAGGCCGATCGGCCGGAGGTGCGCGCACCGGGCGACCGCGGTGACGAGCGGCGCCAGATCGCCGGGCGCGCAGCCGCCCTTCGAGGCCTCGCCGCCGACGTTCACCTCGAGCAGGACGTCGAGCGTGCGGCCGAGCGCGGCGGCGCGCCGGTCGAGCTCCACGGCGAACTCGTCGCGATCCACGGAGTGCACGACCTGCGCGACGCGCGCGACGACCTTCGCCTTGTTCCGCTGGAGCTGGCCGATGGCGTGCCACACGATCCCGTCGAGGTCGGCGAGCGCCTCGGCCTTCTCGACCAGCTCCTGCGCGTAGTTCTCCCCGAAATCGCGCTGCCCGGCCGCGTAGGCGGCGCGGATGGCCTCCGCGGGCTTGCCCTTGGACACGGCGATGAGCCGGACCTCATCGGGCGCGCGCCCGGCGCGCGCCGCGGCGCTCGCGATCCGTCGCCGCACCTCTTCGAGCCGCGGCGCGATGTTCTCCAGGTCTTCAGAAATCACGCCGCACGATACCGCGAGCTGCCGCCGCGGACACGAGGGCGCGCCCCTGCGCCGGACGCGGCAGCGCGGGCCGCGGCGGGGGCCGGCGCGCGATGCCGGATCCCACCGCCCGAGCGGCGTGCCAGAGTGTGCCTGAGGGCCGCGACGATCGCCGGTCAACCCCTGTGATTTCAGGGGTTTTCCCGTGGCATGTGGATTGCCATACTTCCGCGTACCCGCCATGCGAAGCCTGCTGTTGCTTACCCTGCTCCTCGCGGTTGGATGCACGTTCAACCCGCAGCCTGAACCGCCGTTCCAGAACGAGGATCCCTCGCCGCCGGGGGCGACCGTCACCGGGGCCGGCAGCACGGGTGCAGGGGGCAACGGAGCTGGCGCTAGCGCTGGCTCTGGCGCTGGCGCTCCGGATCCAGCATCGGGCAGCGGAGGCGGGGGCGGCGCCGGCGAAGCGGGCAGCTCCACGAGCACGGGCAGCGGTGATGGCGGCGGGGGCGGCGCCGGGGGCGCTGGCGGCGAGGGCGGTGCCGGCGGCGCTGGCGGCGCTGGCGGCGAGGGTGGTGCCGGTGGCGCTGGCGGCGAGGGCGGTGCTGGTGGCGCCGGCGGTCAGGGTGGCGCTGGCGGCCACGGCGGCGAGCCCTGCGGCGACGGGGGCGGTGGAGGTGTGGACTGCGGCTGAGCGAGCGCGCAGCCGGACCTTGACGGCGGCGCCCGCTCCGTGCAGACGCGGGCGGAAGCAGACGGCTCATCGCGCTCGACGCCGCGCTCCCGCGGATGAGAGGGCGCTGCGCAAGCGGCAGGGGATTGCGCAGGGTGCTATTGAGGGGAGAGCTTATGCGCAAGCTTGTCGTCCTTCTGATGGGGCTGGTGCTCGCGGGCTGTGTTTTCAACCCACAACCCGAGCCGCCTCTCTCGGGTATCGGGTGCGCTGACTGCGACGGCGCCGACGAGACCGGGGCCGGAGGGGGACGCGACACGGGCGAAGCCGATGGGGATGACGGCAGGGGCGGCGGCGACCTCACCCCCGGCGCGGCCGGCTCGGGCAACGCTGCCGCGACCGGCGCTGGCAGCACGGGTGGGACCGGGGCCGGTGGCGCGGCCGGCGCGGATAACCCTGTCGGCGCCGGTGGTGCAGGCGGCCCGGGCGGTGAAGCTGGCACGGGCGGCACCGGTGGCGAAGGCGGCGCGGGCGGCACCGGTGGCGAAGGCGGCGCGGGCGGCACCGGTGGCGAAGGCGGCGCGGGCGGCACTGGTGGCGAAGGCGGCGCGGGTGGGAGCGCGGGCGGCGCGGGCGGCGAAGCTGGCGCGGGCGGCACCGGCGGCGCGCTCGGCCAGGGCGGCGCGTGAGGCGAACGATGGGCCAGGCGCCCTCACGCTGAGCGCTCGATACTTCCTCGTAACTCGACGGCGGCGCTGATCTCCCGGGTACGGCCGGGAGACGTTTCCTGAACGTCTTCGCCCTGCGACGCCTCGGTCGCGCCGCTCAGATCCCGGGTCGGCGCGGCCGCGTGTACTCGTCGAGCATGTTCGCGACGAGCTCGGCGAGCAGGCTGTCGGCCACGCGGAGGCGGCGCGACATCTCGCGGGCGATGTTCAGCACGAGGAGGGTGTACGACTTGAGGTCGCGCCGGTAGAGCGCGTCGAGATCGTGGGCGGTGACGCGCATCAAGCGCGACGGGGCGATCGCTCGCACGGTCGCCGAGCGGGGCATCACGTCGAGGATCGACATCTCGCCGAACCAGTCGCTCGGCCCCAGGACCGCGACCCTCGCCTCGACGTCGCGCTTCGAGCGCTTGAGCACTTCCATCTCCCCCGCGAGCAGCACGAACATCTCGCGGCCGCTGTCGCCTTCGCGGAAGGCGACGGCCCCCGGCTGCAGCTCGAGCAGCTCCAGCGTGTCGGCGAGCCCCTGGAGGACGTGATCGCCCAGGCCGCCGAACAGGCCGATCTCGCGCAGCTGCGTGACCAGCTCAGCGTCGCGGCTCACGGGGATGCACCGAGGGCGCCTGCGGCGACCACCACGTCGGCCGACCCGACAACGTCTGCCACCACCTTGCGAACGTATCCGCCTTCTCGCATCGCTCCACCTCGCGGCCCCGAGCCGATGTATCCCGCCCAGAGCGTACGCCGCAACATGAGGACGTCAACGCTCGCCCTCGCGGCGCGCGTGGGCCTCGTCGAGCCGCCTCGCGCCGCGCTCCGCCCAGAAGCCGCGCTGCCGCCGTGCGCGCCTGGCGCGAGCCGCATCAGAGATCCTTGGTGAACACGATCCGCGGGCGCCCAGGCCCGGCGTAGTCTTCGACCTCGGCCGCCGACCAGCCGACCGCCGCGTGGAAGCGCACGGAGCCCTCGTTGCCCAGGGTCGTGATCGCCTTGAGCTGCCGGCAGCCCTCGCGGCGGCAGTCCTCCTCGAACGCTGCATAGAGCATCCTGCCGACGCCGCGCCGGCGGTAGTCGGGGTGAATGCCGACGAGGTGCACGTACCCGATCGCCGCGTCCGGGCACCTGAACCCGAGCAGGAAGCCGACAAGCAACCCGTGATCCTCGACGACGCGGGCAAGACGCCCGAGCTCGTAGAAGAAGATCGGGTGCGCGAGCGCGCTGGTTGGGCCTGCCCACCACCGATCGATCTCGCCCACGATCCGGTCGTAGTCGGGCTTCGTCAGCGGCCGTGTCTCCATGCATCACCTCACTCGAACGGTTCGGGATCCTGCCTTCGGTCTGCAGCGCCGCCGCGCAGGGCACGAGCGCCTCGCGCAGACCTGCGCAGCCTAGCAGCCGCGCCGGCCTCCTCGTAAGCACGCTCGTGGGTGCCCCGCTAGCCGCCGCGCGTCACGCCTGCTAGCGCTACCCTGTGCGTCACGACAAAATCATCGTCGCTCCGTCGATCCTGTCGGCTGACTTCGGTCGTCTCGCGGAGGAAGTGCGGGCCGCCGAGGCCGCCGGGGCCGACTGGATCCACGTCGACGTGATGGATGGCCGGTTTGTGCCAAACATTACGATCGGACCCCTGGTCGTTCGCGCGGTTCGCGCCGCAACGCGTCTTCCGCTCGACGTGCACCTGATGATCGTGGAGCCCGAGCGCTACGTGGACGAGTTTGCGGCCGCCGGAGCCGATCGGATCTCGGTCCACGTCGAGGCGTCGCCGCACTTGCACCGGACGATCCATCAGATCCGGGAAGCTGGCGCGCGCCCCGGCGTCGTGCTGAACCCTCACACTTCAGAAGAGTCGATCCGGCATGTGCTGCCCGATCTGGATCTGATTCTGGTGATGAGCGTCAACCCGGGGTTCGGCGGCCAGCGGTTCATCCCGTCGTCGCTCTCCAAGCTGCGGAGCCTGCGCCAGGCGATCGATCAGGCGGGCCTCGACATCGCGCTCGAGGTCGACGGCGGCATCGCTCCGTCGACGTCCGGGCAGGTCATCGCCGCCGGGGCGAGGGCGCTGGTCGCCGGCTCGGCCGTGTTCGGCGCCGCGGCGCCGGGCGAGGAGCTATCGTTCGACGCGCGCGTGGCGCGGTATGCCGAGGCGATCCGGGCGCTCCGCGCGCCCGCCGCGGAGCAGCTGTGACCCAGCCCGAAGCCCGAGCGGCGGCGGCGCGGAGGCCCGCGGCGGCGCGGGGGTTCGCGGCGGCGCGGGGGTTCGCGGCGGCGCGGGGGCCCGCGGCGGCGCGGGGGCCCGCGGCGGCGGCGCTCCTCGGGGCGGCGCTCCTCGGGACGGCCGCGCTGGCTGGCTGCGCGCAGCCGGCTGCGCCTGCGGCGCGGTCGCGCGCGCAGGCCTCGGACACGGCGCGCCCTGCGCCGCCCGTCGCGCCTCCGCCGGCCGGGGGCGCAGATCCGGTCGGCGAGGGCGAGCTCGACGACGACGCGGCCCGGCTGACCCAGGACGAGGTCGCGCGCGTGCTCGCCCGCGTGGCGAAGGCGCGCGGCCTGCCGGTGCTCCGCGAGGTGCGGAGCCGCGTGCTCACCCGCGGCGAGATCCTGGCGCGGGTGCGCGCGCACGTGGAGCGCGAGATCCCCGAGGGCGTGCTGGATCACCAGCGCGAGGTGCTCGCGGCGCTCGAGCTCATCCCGGCCGACTACGACTTCACCGCCGGGATGTACCGCCTGCTCGAGGGACGCATCGCGGGCTTCTACGAGCCGGAGGACGCGACGATGTACCTCGTCGACGATCTCAGCGAGACCGAGGCCGAGGAGACGCTGGCGCACGAGCTCGTCCACGCGCTCCAGGACCAGAGCTTCTCGCTGGGGAAGCTCCTGCGCTTCAATCCGGGCGACAGCGATCGGCTCGCGGCCACGCACGCGCTCGTCGAGGGCGAGGCGATGAGCGCGATGTTCGATGTGCTGGTCGGCTCGGCGTTCCAGATGGACGAGTCGACGCTCCGGAAGCTCGTGGCGATGTCGACGGCGCTGTCGTCCGTGGGCGACACGCCGCTCGTGCTGCAGGAGTCGCTGGGCGCGCCTTACACGGACGGCTTCGCGTTCGTGCAGGCGCTGCGCCGGGACGGCGGCTGGGCCTCCGTGGACGCGGTCTGGCGCGCGCTGCCGGAGACCACCGAGCAGCTGCTGCACCCGGAGAAGCTCGCCGCGCGCGAGCCCGCCGTCGAGGTGGCTGTCCCGACCGCCGCGGCGCTCGGTCCAGGGTTCCGCGTCGTCTTCGACGACGTGATGGGCGAGCAGGCGCTGCGCATCGCGTTCGCGGCCTACGCGCACCGCGAGGCGGCCATCGGCGCGGCGGCCGGGTGGGGCGGGGATCGGTTCGCGGTGGTCCAGCGGGACGATCCGCAGGACCCGACGCGCCGAGCGTTCGCGCTCGCGTGGCGGCTGCGGTTCGACCGCGCGGCCGACGCGGCGGAGGCGGGGAAGGTGCTCGAGCGCCGCTTCGGGAAGGCGTGCCAGCAGCGCGCGTCGCTCGGGCCGCTCGCGTGGACGGCGCGCGGGAGCGACGTGGCGATCGTCGCCGGGCCGTACGAGCGGCGCGGGGGAGGGGAGGTCAGCGCGGCGGGGACCTGCGCGGGCGCGAAGACGTGGCTGGCGGAGGTGATGAAGGGCGGGGTGGGGGAGAAGGCGGGGGGCGCGACGGGGGGAGCGGCGGGGACGGGGGGAGCGGCGACGGGGAACGGGGGGCGGAGGTAGCGGGGCGCTCGAGAAGGGCGGGGGAGGGGCGAGGGAGGGGAGACGCCGATGTGGAGGCGGAGCACTGCCGGATGCGGGCTGGTCGAGGCCAGGGGCGCCCACGGGCAGGCGGCGGCGCGGCGTGCGGGCGGCGTTGACATGCGGCGCAGGAACGGGCACAAAAGCAAGTCGTTCTGAGTATTTGGAGGAGTGGCCGAGCGGTCGAAGGCAGCGGTTTTGAAAACCGCCGTTGGGGCAACTCAACCAGGGGTTCGAATCCCTTCTCCTCCGCTGAAATCTGCTGTGAGTTCCGGCATTTGCTGCGGTCGTGGGGTGGGACGGGAGAGGACCGCGGCGGACAAGACGGGACCCGAGATTTGGCAAACTTTTGGCACGGCGACCCCCTGTCCGGCACCCGCTCCGGGACCGTTCCCGTGCCTGAGCCGCCTGAGTCGGACCCCTGCGAGTTCGGCGGCGAGCGTACGCGGCGCTCCTGCCCATCGGTCCCCTCGCTTGCCCTACCCGTAACCCGTGCCCGATCGTAAGGGGACGGGTTCGGCGCTCCAGCCTCCCACCATGTTCGGCCGCGTCGTCCGCCCGCGAAAGCAGCGGCGTGGATGTTATCCCGCGGTCGCCTCCCTCTCTTAACCGGCCACCGCCACGGGCGTGGGCTGTGCCTCCACCTGAACGGGGCCGAGCTTGACGACTTCCGCGAGCCGCGAAGCAACCTTGTGTAGCGTCGAACGCTTTGTCCTCTCGGCATCACCTCAATCAGGACAAGGATTCACCAGAGCGGCCTGACCACCGGCAGGAGGACGTCCAGGTCGCGAAGCTGACCCCCGGAGGCCAAGCGCGTCGTGAAGGGCACGCCGCTCGAGAACAAGGCGGAGCTGCTCGCGCTCGCGCGGCTGCCGAAGGAGAAGCTGGCGATGACGGCGCGCGCGGTGGCCTCGGGCGAGGCGGCGACCGTGGCGGAAGCTGTGCAGATGCCACACGGCAAGGGAAGGTGTCGGCGCAGTCGAGCCAGGCGCCGGCCGCGGTGGGGGTCTTACCGAACCGACCCGCCGGCGTCGCCGTCGTCGCGCGCACGGTGACGAAGATCCCCGAGCGGTGCTGGTCGTGTGGCGCTCCCGGCCTGCACCCCCTGCAACGACCGCGGGAGGTTGGCGCGAAGCCCCTCCGGCGAACTCGTGGAGGTCACCTACGCGTACGAGACGGAGGACCTACGCCAAATCAAGCTCATCGACCACGCCATCTCGGGCGCGAATGTGATGGCCGAAGCCCTCGGCGCGATGCCACCGAGCGAGGAACGCGCGAGGCTCGTCCGCGAAGCGGTGGACGCCATCAGGAAGGGGCTCCGGATCCTCAACGGGATCGTCAGCCCGATGCTCGAGCGCGTGCGACGCGCCGCATGACCGGATCCGTGCGGAGCGAGTCACGTCGCTCGACCTCCACATGGCGCGCGTCCCGACCTGCGGCGTCGTACTCAGTGCGCCGAGCAAGGGCATCCTTCCCGCCCCTGCAGTTCCGTCGAGGCTCAGGCCTCCCACCCGGTCTGTAAGAACGGAGACTTGATGCACGGGCCCTCGTGGCGACACGCGCAGGGCTCTCGCGGCCAGGGCTGGTACGCTCGCACGCAGGTACTGCGGAGACCGACCCATGCCCGACCGCACTGACTTCCTCGACACCATCAGCGAGCACTTTCGCGAGGAGATCGAGACGACCATCGCCCGCTCGGATCGCGGCCGCGCACGGATGAAGCTCCGGACCTTCCTCGAGGGCTTCGGCTACACCGCGAGCGCCCGCGTGCGCCAGACATCGCTCTCGTCCGCGCTCGAGAACCTCCAGAGGTGGGGCTACGAGCACAGGCTCAGCGGCAGCACCGTCAACGACTACATCACCATCTGGAAAAGCGACGCGCCCGCCAGCAGGGAGCAGCCCCAGCGCGCGGCCCGCGCCGGCGACGGGAGCGCACGAGGCGTGGTCGCGTGGAAGGACGGCGAGCTTGATCTGCCGGTCGATCCGCTCACGTTCGGCTTCCACGTCGACGACGCGCCGACCGGCGAGCGCTCGAGCGCACTCTGGCATGACGTCATGGCGGCGATCTGGTCGTGCCGCACGGTGTGCCTGATGGTCGATGCGTCCGACGAGATGTTCACGTTGCTGGCCGGCGTCCTGGCGGCGCTCACACGGCGGCGGGCGCTGACGTTCCGGTTCGACGACATGGGACGGTGGGTCGCGCAGGCCCCCGAGATCCTCACGTTGTCACGCCTGCGCTCCGTGACCGGGCAGGGCGACCGCCGCGAGAGCGACGACTTCCCCGGCATCGGTGCGGTCTACCTGATCCGAGACGACCCGCACGACGTGGTCGACGACGAACTCACGGCGTTCGTGCGCGAGGCGTTCGTCCCGCACACGTACCGGGTGCGCGCGATTTTCACCACGACGACGGCCGACCCTGGCCCTGATGCGCGCCGCGCCGCGGACGATCCGAACTACCCTCAGCTTCTCCGCTGGCTTGCCGCATATACCGGTGCGCCTTCGGTGGAGGCGGACTGGCAGGATGGCGACGTGGAGGTGCAGCTCTCGAGCCTCTTCGCCGACGCGGTGCGCGCGGCCGATGCGCTCCTCGATCGGGCCACGTACGAGGTGACGCATCCCAAGTTCGACGCGGGCTACGAGGGGACCGAGCACATGGTGCTCAAGGCCGTGATGCTGGAGCACCTCACGACCCGCTTCCCGAACGAGAACGTGCTCGTGGAGCGCGTGCTCGAGATCCCCGCGGATGTCGACGAGACCGAGGCGGATGTGCCGGACATGAAGGTGGCACGCCCCGACCTTCGCGTGGGGAAGAAGCTCTGGGTCGAGGTCGAGACACTGCGCGGCATCGCGCTCCGCGGGTCGAACCCGTTCTTCTTCCTCGAGAACAAGCTCCGCCGGAAACGGGCTGCGATGCTCGAGTGCGAGCAGGTGTGGCTCCTCTTCCCGCGCGACGTCGCGTTGCTCGCCCGGCACCAGGTCTCCGCGATCGTACGGAACGTTGCTGGCGACGCGCTCGATCGCGTTCGCCTCGGCTTCGTCGACCTGCAGGACCGTCGCCCGGTCTTCGTGAGCCTGCTCGATCCTCCTCGCCCGCAGGTTCGCATCCGAGGGGTCGCGTGGCGCGAGGCGCGCAAGCCGATCGTGGAGCGGCCACTCGACTGGACGGACGTCGCTGGTTACGCCGACCTGAAGGCCCGCTTGCAGAGCGATCTGCTCGCGCCGCTTGTCGAGCCGTCCCGCTATCAGAGCTTCGGCGTGAGCGCCCCGAACGGCCTGCTGCTGTACGGGCTCCCAGGGTGCGGCAAGAGCTTGATCGGACGCGTGCTGGCGGGTCAGGCGAGCCTTTCGTGCCGACGGCTCGTGCCGAGTGACCTGACCTCGATGTGGCTGGGCGAGGGGGTCGAGAAGATCCGGGAGGTCTTCACGTGGGCCCTGAAGCAGGCGCCCTCGATGTTGATACTGGACGAGTTCGACGGCGTTGCCCCGCAGCGGTCCGAGATGAACATGCACACGGACGAGAAGCGGCAGGTGAACGAGCTCCTCGCGCAGCTCGATCGCCTCTCGGGGCGCTCCGTCGTCGTCGTCGCGACCACGAACTACGCCCGCGGCATCGACTCCGCGGTGCGCCGGAGCGGCCGCTTCGATCTGAAGATCCCCGTCTTTCCCCCGCAGGAAGACGACCGGCGCGAGATCTTCGAGCACTACCTCGGCGGCGATCAGCGGCGCGGCATCCGTGGCATCGACGGCATCGACACGCACGCGCTCGCGGCCAACACGCGGCTGTTCACGCCGTCGGACATCCGGTGCGTCGTCGAGGGCGCGGTGCGCCGAGCGGTGTGGCGCGCCGGCGAGCACGGCGTTCCCACGCTCGATACAGGAGAGCTCCTGGCGCGCGTGGGCGAGCACCCGCGCACAATCCAGCGTGACGACGCCGTCCGATGGCTCGAGGAGGCCCGCCTGGAGCTCGGGCGTGCGGACGCTACCCTCGAGTGGCTCGAGCGGGAGGTGCAGGACATCCTCGGCACGTAGCAGGTCTGCCTGCGGCATCCGGTCGGCGTTGTACATGCTCACGCCCACAGGGACGGGAGAGCCGAGAGCAGAAGTTGTACGTCCCGAGAGCGACCGCAACTTCCACGGCCTCGGTCCACGAACGTCATGGGAGGGCCGGCAGCGAGCACCCGCTCTCACGGGCGTCCCGTCGGGGCCGGTAAGCTTCTCATCGAGGCGCTTACCTGCTGGCGCATTCGCCGGGGTGAATCCCACCCCGGACGATGGGGCTGTGATAGGGAAGGTGATGGCACCAGCGACACAATGTCCTCCCCCGTCCCTCCCCCTGACGAATGGAAAGTGCTGGAGCGGTATATCGCTCACTTCGCCCGCGAGTACCTCGGTGATCCGAGCGCCGTGCTCTACGGCCGGCAGGGCCAGGGGCAGCACGGCCTCGACGTCCTGGCACGGGACCGGCGGCCGGCGGGCACGGGTCGGCTCTGGGCGTTTCAGGCCAAGAACTACCGGGCGAAGCGCCTGAATCCGTCCGATCTGGAGAAGATGGCCGAGCAGCTCCAGTGCTTCCAGCACTGGAAGGAAATTGGCACCTTTGTGGTCGTGACGACCGCGGCGGTCTCGGCAGGGGTCCAGTCGAGGGCGCTGGCGCTTGGTCGCCGGCTCAGGATCGACTTCCAGGTTTGGGGCTGGGAGCACTTCTCCGATCTGCTGATCCGGCACTGCGGCGCAGGACCATGGCTGTCGCAGGGGGACCGGGCGCGGCTCCGTCAGGAGTACTGTGCTCAGGTCCGCCGCGAACTTCAGCAGGCCGGACCGCTGTACCCGCTCTCGTTTCACCTTCCTGGAACGGACGACATCCACATCGAAGAGGTGCTGCTCCCGCAGATCCTCAGGCTCGCGTCACGGCAGGGCGAGCTGTCCACCAGACAGCCGGACCGCCGCCCGCAGGTCAGCAGCCGTCCGCCCCGTCACGAGGGGCAGCTCATCGACTGGCTGGACATCGAGACCCACGGCAAGCCGCTCATCCTGGTGCTCGCGCCGATGGGTGCAGGAAAGACAGTGGCCGTCCTGACCACGGCGTCGCAGCTGGCCGAGCGTGCCGCCGGTGACGACCGCGCGCCGCTCCCCTTGCACGTCCGAGCCACCCAGCTCGTCGGAACCCGGCTCGACCTCCTGATACCGCGCCTACCATTCGATGGTCTCCCGCGGCTTTGGGCGGATCCCATGAGCCGGTGGGTGCTTCTGGTGGACGCCCTGGATGAGGTCGAAGAGCGGGCCCAGCAAGGTGTGCTGCAGGAGCTGATCGCCGTCTACGGCCGCCAGGCGATCATGGCCGTCGCGCTTACCTGCCGGACCTCTCACCTCCATCCCCGGCTGCTCCCGGAAGCCACCCTGGTGGAGATTCCCGCGTGGCGTGAGCAAGAATGGCAGGATTTCTCGTCCAGGTGGGCGCGCAGCATGGCAGAGCGAGGGCACCCGTCGTCCCCTAAATCCGCGATAACATCGGACGCTTCGACGCGCGCGAGCCCGCTTTGCAGCACGCTCCTGGCCCTGCAGAAACCGGAGCACACCGACGGAGGGGCGGGGAGGGCGAGGCTCTTCCGCTGGTTCGTCGATGCGCTCTTCCGCCGGTGGGCCGAGGACCGGGATGGCTCGGCATGGAAGCGGCTCAGGGAGGCGTTCGAGCAGGTGGCGCTCGACGCGCTCGCGCGAGGAGGTCGTGCGCTGTCGCGGTCGGCCCTCGAGTCCGCCCTGGCGCGGGTCCTCGGAGAGGCGGAGGTCGACTCCGCGATCGAGACCGCGGAGCTGAAGCTCGGCTTGCTGTGTCGCATCGACGGGAGCGCATGGGAGCTGCCGCAGCGCGCGGTTGCGGAGTACCTCGCCGCCGGGGCCCTGCTGCGCAGGAGCGACGAGCAGATCATCGGAACAGCCGGCAAGCCCTGGGCCGGAGAGATCGCGCGCCTGGCCCTGGATCGCTGCTGGGATGCCGATCCGACACGTGCGCTGACGCTGCTCTCGGGCCTCCACGACGTCCTCTCCACGGACACCGCCGACGCCCCGTTGCGGCGGATACTGGTCGCCGCGCAGGCGGCGCGCGACCGGGAGCAGGGCTCCGCCCCGGTCGCGGAGACGCTGGCCACGGCGCTGTTCGATTCGGTGACCGATGAGACCTCGGCGTGGCGGCGACGCCGCGTGGGCGCGGAGGTTCGGAAGTTCGCGCTCGACGGCGGGCCGGTCTGGGAGGCGCTCTGGCCGAAGCTGAAGCCCGTGCTGCTCGCCGTGGGCGACCGGGCTTCATGGATCGCCGAGCGAGACCACAGCGACCCGGAGGCGTGGATCCAGCGCCTCTTCGAGGAGGATCCAGCCGTCCGTGCGGTCGCGATCTCACGGCTGGCTGAACGGCAAGCTGCGCCGGAGATCCATGACATCTTGATCTGGGAGCTCCAGGACCAAGGATACGCCTTCGAGTTTTCGGCCTGGAGGCGGCCGGCCTTCGTCGCGGCCGCCGTGCTCCGGCACGCGCCCCGCGATGAGGGCGATCGGGCATTCCTGCAGATGCTGCTGACCCAGGGTAGCTGGATCTCGTCGGAGGCCGCGGCCCTGGCCTTGCTCCCCGGCGAAGCAGATACTGACGCCCTGTTGACGAAGCTTAAGGAGCTCGTCTCCCGCGGCGATAAGCCGCCCGCAGCCTACCATGCCATCGAGGCCCATCGGCGCGTTCCAGAGGGGCGATCGTGGCTCGAGCGTCACTGGCCCGAGGCGCTGGCGCCAGATTTCGCGCCCCCGCAGCAGGGTCCTGAGCCACCAGCCGGCGACTCGCCGATCGCCCCTCCCTCGCGGCTCGTCAGGCGGGATCTGCTCCAGATCACCGCGGAAGCCTTTCACAGGAGCGAGGTGCGCGAGGCTCTCGCCTTGATGCCTCCTCGCCAGAGCGACCTGACCAACGCGATTTGCCTTGCGGCTGAGCATGCGCCGGAGGCTGCGTTGGATCTGCTGGAGCGAGCGGGAGACATCTTCATCCCGGTTGGCGCGCAAGATGCCCTCGGTCGCGCGGCCCTGAGGCACCCTGCGATCGGCAGAGCCCTCGTGACGAGGTGGCGTCGTGGGACTGACGCCCAGATCCCCAGCTCGTTCCCCGGCGTCGCGCTGGAGCCGCTTGCCGCGAGAGGGGAGCCCGACGCGGTGGCGGTCTATGCAGCGTGGCTGCCTCACAACCCGTTCATGATGCCTCTGGTTCCGTGGTGTCCGCCCTCCCAGGGCGCGCTGCACCACCCCCCGATCCGCGCAGCTGCGCGGGCCGCCGCGCGAGACGCGTGGGATCACGCGAACCGCGGGCGTCCCGATGCAAACGGCGAGATCAGGCCGCTGCCCCCGACGGCCCTCAGCCTCGTATTGCGCGGGTTGTGGCCGACCTGGGTAGAAGATCGGGAGATCAGCGAGGGCCTGATCGCGTGGGCGCAGGGGACGGAGCTCGAACGATTCGATGTCTCCCTGGATGCCTGGATGGAGGGAGACTTCCCTGAAGAGGTGGCTCAGGCACTCCATCGGCGAATCTGCGACGTTGATCGCTGGCCCACCGAGTCGCCGTTCTTTTCATTCAGACTCGCGCGCTGGTTGAGTGCCGCGGCGCGCGCGCGCATCTTGCGTCAGGTCGAGCCCGTGCTGCGCATGCTCGTGGGTAGCCGCGCTCCGCTCCCGGTGATCCATCAGGCCACCTCCTATCTCATGCTCCTGCACCCCGACGAAGCTCCGATGCTTGCGGAGCAAGCTGCCTCTCTGCGTCCGTTCTTGAATGAGGACGACCGAGAGCTCGCAGATGACGATGAGGAGCGCCTCCTGGCCTCGGCGCCGGAGGCATGGGGTCGAGCCTGTCTGGAGGCGCTACGCGTCCACGGCCGAGCTGTTGCGCTCCCCTTCCTCCGCATGGCTCGCCGCCTCTGGAGCCATCTCTCGGACTCCTCTCTACGGGACGACTTCGTGCAAGTGACACGCAAGCTCGCCGGGTATCACCTTCCCTGGGTCTCGACAGACGTCCGTTGGCCCTGCGTCCGTCTGAGCGACGCCGCCGAGGAGCTTCTCTTCTTGATGGGAGAGTCCGCACCAAGCCCACAATAGCTCGTGGCGCAGCGCTGTGGGGCATGAGCGCGCTCGTCGGGCACGCACCCGAGCACATCGAACACCGGTTACACCTCGCCAGCGAGCTCCTGCTCGCGTCGCAATCACTACATCCCGCGCCCGCGGGAACGTCTAGCCAGTCGCCGATCGACAAGCCCCATCCTCTCACCCATCGAAGGCCAGCGCCACCGCCTCTGACAGCGTCTGTACGGGCTGCACCTCCAGGTGCGCCGTCACGGCCCGCAGCCGGGCAAGCTCCTGCGCGTTCGCCGCCGGGATAATCACCCTCTTGCGCCCGTGCTGCTGTGCCGCGTGGAGCTTCTCCGCTATCCCGCCCACCGGGTTCACGTTCCCGTGAATCGACAGCTCCCCCGTCACCGCCAAGGCCCGCCGGATCGGCCGCATCGTCGCCGCCGAGAGCATCGCCAGCGCAAAGGCGAGGCCGGCGCTTGGGCCATCCTTGGGCTCGGCGATGTTGACGAGGTGCACCGACATCTTGCGCGATCGCAGCACCTCCGGCGTCAGGCCGAATTGCACGCCCAGGTTGAGCAGCGCGTCGTATGCGGCGCGCACCGACTGCTCCAGCACCGCGCCGCGCAGCCCGGTCACCGAGAACCGTGTACCGTCGACATGCGCGCACTCGACGAAACCCACATCGCCACCACCTCGGTTCGACACCAGGAGGATCGTAATCTTTCCAACCAACTCCCGCTGGTTCGCCTCCACGTCCTGCTCCTGCAGCGAGCGCATCCCGAGGATGTCGGGCGCCTCGTGGTTCCGCATACCCGGGAAGGCGATGCGCTTCGTGTGGAACTCGTGCGGCGCCATCTTCGCCATCTGATCGTGCACCCTCTGGCGCAGCTCGACCGCTACCTGAAGTGCCTGGTCTCTCCCCGCCGGCTCGATCTGCCCGTCTGGGAAGAGCATCTTGAGCAGACCCGAAGCGATCCGCTCCACGGCGGTCCTGTCGCGCAGGGTGGCGCTCTCCAGGGTCACGTTGTTCCTCACGTGGTCGTGGAAGGTGATGTCACGCCGCAGCTCGCCGAGGACCTCGCCGAAGTAATCGGACACGAGGCCCACGCCGTCGGCGAGTACGTCGTCACGGATCTTTGGCATCTCCCAGCCGGGAATGAACCCGTGAATGCGGTCGGCAATGGCGACATCGCACAGCTCGGCCGGCAGCACCTGGAAGTAGTGCATGTAGTCGCGGCTGGGGAGCAGGCCGTCGGGCCCGAGCTCCAGGTTTCCAGCGAAGCAGAAGCTGCAATCGCCCACGAGGGCCTTGCCGCCTCGTGAGATGTTGCCGGACTCCATGTAATCCTTGAGCGCGGCCACGAGCGACTTGTCGGGGAAGACCGTCGCACCTACCTCGTCGAAGACCACCACCTTCTTCTTGCCGATGACGCCCAGCTGCTTGCGGTTCAGGTCGTAGAGCAGCGTCGCCGGCGTCGCGCGCGCACCCGCAAGCAGGAAGACCCGCGAGCTCAGGTTGCGGAGGAGATAGCTCTTGCCGGTGCCGCGCGGACCCATCTCCACGAGGTTGACGTTGGGCTGGGTGAGCGGGACGAGGCGGCAGAGGACGAGCAGCCGGTGGCGGAGCGAGGGAAAGGCCTCCGGGCGGTAGCCGGCGCTGGTGATGAGCAGATCGATCCACTCATCGAGGGTGAACTCGGCGCGCGCCCGCCGGAACGCGGGCATATCGGGCCGTGTGAGCTGGTAAGGCGCGAACTCGTCCACATGGATCTTCGGGCGCGGTGTGCTGGTGTCGTAGCGTAGGACGGTGCTGCCCCAGAGGCCTCCGTAAAGCAGCTCCGGGTACTGGGCGACAATCGCCTCGGGGACGACGAGCTCGTGGCCGTCGAGCTGGGCGATGCGGCCGACGTGCGCGTTGCGCTCGGGGCGAGGCTCGACCTCGAGCAGGGCGATGAGCTTGCCGGTCTGCTCGCGCATGAGGCGCGAGATGAATTCGCCCTTGCGGTCGGCGTCGACGGAGTACTTTCGGATACGCTCGCGCACATCCTCGATGCCGAGGGCGCTGTTCTGCGCGCGCGCCTTGGCCAGGAGGAACTCGGTGACGAAACGGGGCATGGTCTCGAAGCCGGCTGCGAGAGCCTGCCGTTTGTCAACCGCCAGGCCCTGAAAGACATGCTCGATCTTGTCGCGCAACGAAGGGTCCATCTCTGCTCCTAGTCCTTGAACATGTCGTCCAGCGCGCCGAGATCGCGGACATTGGTGTGAGTCTCGTGCGTGGCCTGCTTGACCCGAGGCGTAGGCTGCGGGACGCGAGCCGCCGGCCGAGAGGCGGCGTAGGGCGCCGGGACGGGCGCAGGCGCCTGAGGTGGCGGCTGCGGGACGAGCGGGTGGCCCGTGGAGATCGCGCCCATCCATCGGATGACCTCCTCGGCGTTATCCGCCATGCTCTGGTTGAGGTGACGGAATCGAGCGATTAGCGCCTCCAGATCGTGGGGCGCCTCCATCGTGAGCAGGCGCGTGATGACGACCTCCGGGCTATGATGTCCCTTCACGAAGGACGCGGCGACCATGCGCAGATGTCGCACTTCGAACGGCGTCACCTCGAGGTCGGCGGTGGCCGCCTCGAGGTAGGCGTCAGGCCACCCCGGCTCGTGCTGGCGGTCCATGGAGGGGACGGCGGTGAGGAACTGGAGTCGCCGTAGGGCGGTGTCGTAAGGCGGCTCACGCGGCTGTGGAGGGGGTGGCGGCGCGGGACGTGCCGGCCGGGTGACGACCACAATCGGTGGCGGCGGACTCGGCTCGGGCCCGCGTGTAGGGGGCGGCGTCCGCGCCGCCGGCACTGTCGCGATCCGGAGGCGGATCTCGGCATGGATGCCCGGTGTGTCGGCGTCGAGCGGGAGCACGGTCCGCTCCTCGTCGCTCGCAAGGCAGGCCTGGATCCCAGCCCGCGCCAGAAACTGCAAGGCCTCCCGGAACCGCTGCGCGCGGAGGCGCTGGGGAACCTCGATGCCGAGGAGGCGCAGGACGCGGGCGAGCTGGCGCGGGCGGCTCCACGCACCGTCGGGATCGAGGCGGAAGCGAGCGACCAGGTTCTCCTCGTCGCCATCGTCCTCGTCCTCGTCCTCGTTGCCGTCCTCGTCCTCGTCGCTGTCCTCCTCTTCGTCCTCCTCCTGGTCGCCGTCCTCCTCGTCGCCACCGTCCTCGCTCTCGTCGCCGTCCTCGCTCTCGTCGCCGTCCTCGCTCTCGTCGCCGTCCTCCTCTTCGTCGCCGTCCTCCTCTTCGTACTGCTCCTTGCCGCCCGGTCCGCGCGAGGGCCACACGTACCCGAAGAGGTTGCGGACTGCCGAGCGGCCATCGCCCTGCATGAGCCAGTCGATGATGGTCTGCTCGCTCTGGTGCGTCACCGCCGCGATCTCCGGGAACAGACCGCACTCGCGGGCGAGCTTGACGCGCAGATCGCCGAGCCGCTGCGGATCCGTCGGCCACTCGCGGAAGAGCTTGCGCACCCGTGTCGCGCCGCGTGCCTCCTCGAGCCGCCGCTGGACGGAGCGAACCGCGTGCCCGGTCAGCACGGCGATCCTCTGCACGACGCCCTCGTCCCGGCGCGCCCGTGCCGCGGTCAGGGTGCCGATCGCGACGAGGTCATGATCGGCCTCATCGTCCGAGGCCGCGGCATCGTCCTCGCCCTCCTCGCTTGGCCATGCGTCAGAGAAGAGGTTCTGGAGGAAGCCCTTACCGTGCGCCCCCTCCAGCCGGCGGCGCACCGCGCGCTCGGCGAGGCCCGTGACCCGCGCGATCTCCGGGAAGAGCCCGGCTTCGCGGGCCTGCTTGACGCGCATCTCGGCGAGCGCGCCGGCGGTTGCAGGCCACGCGTCGAAGAAGACGTTGCGTACAAGCGTCGCGCCGTGGGCCTCGTGGAGGCGCTTCTGGACCGCGCGCGACGTGAGCCCCACGAGTTCCGCGATCCGCTCGGTGGTTTCGTCATCCCCGCGAGCGCAGGCTGCGTTCAGGTCGCCCAGGACCTCGTTCGACATCCGAACCTCCGGAGGTTTGTTAGGTTCGACCCTGGCCTGGCGCCGGTCAAGAGCGCCCTTCGCGCACGGATTGCTGAGGCGGCGCGCCGGTCGACGAGGCCGGCCGCGCCCCATCGAGCCGCACCCATTGTATCGTCGCCCGCCTTTCCGCTAAAACCCTGAGCCGATCATGCCCCGGCCCAAGAAGCGCAGTGACGACGACGCCACGCAGGGCGACCTCTTCTCCGAGGCCGAGCCCGTCGAAGCCCCCGCCGCCCCCGAGCGCGAACCCCAGCCGGACGAAGCCGACAGCGGCGATGACGACGTGGTCCTCGACGGCTCGCTCGTCTGCGCCCTCACCGGCACCCACCGCCAGGCCACACCCGGCGAAGAGGTCCTCCAATCCTTCATCGAGCAGTTCCACCGCGAGTACGGGATACCGCTCGAGGACATGGAGCGTGACGTCCGCATCGCGTGCGAGTCCTCCGAGGGCGACAAGGTCCGCACCCGCAGTCGTGTCGTCTCGCTGGCCGTCTTTGAGCATGGCCAGCCCCACCGCGACGCTGAGGGCGCAGTCAATCTCGGCGCCATCACCCGGGTCGCCATCGTCGCCAAGCCCGGCACCAAGCCCGGCGAAAAGGCCCTCGCCGTCCTTGAAGAGATCCTGGGAAACCTGAGCGAGGAGCACCCTGAGGTCTTCGGTGTCTGGACCAACGGGCTCGACCTAGCTTTCCGCATGCGCACCTACAACCCCCGCACCGGGGCCCCGATCTACACCGAGCTGGCCGACATCCCCGCTCCCGACGAGACGCTGGCCGACCTCGAGAACGCCGAGCGCCGGCCACTGCGCGTCGCCACCAGCGCATCGCTCCTCGGTACGTTCAAGCGCTGCCACGACTTTATCTACGGCAACCAGAACCGGCGCGACGCCTTCTTTCAGCTCCTTTACCTCATCTTCGCCAAGATCCACGACGAGCACGGGAGCGCCCGGCAGTTCTTCGTCGGCGCTACCGAGCGCAACACCGAGGCGGGGGAGAAGAAGATCGCCGCCCGCATTAAGGCCCTCTTCGAGCAGGCCAAGAAGCGGTACGACGACGTACTCGGGCGCAACGATACGATCGAACTGCGCGATCGGGCCCTCGCGTTCGTGGCCGCGGAGCTGTCCCGCTATAGCCTGCTCTCCACGGATAGCGACGCCAAGGGGATGGCCTACGAGGCCATCACCTCCACCACGATGAAGCGGGAACGCGGGCAGTTCTTCACGCCGCGCAACATCATCCAGATGATGGTCGACATGGTCGACCCGGCGCCCGGAAAGAAGCTCCTCGACCCGGCCTGCGGGAGCGGAGGATTTCTGGTCGTAGCGCTGGCCCACGCGCGGCGGCGGCTGCTCGTTGATGATGGCTGCCCACATCCCGACCAGCCGCTGCCCAAAGAGCTCCGGCGGATCGGGCCCAAGGTCCAGAAGTACGCCAAGGAGAGCCTCTGGGGCCTCGATGTCGATCCCGATCTGCGCAAGGCCGCGCGCATGAACATGGTGATGAACAACGACGGGCACGGCAACATCTACGAAGCCAACAGCCTCGAGCTCGTAGCCGCGCTGAAGCCCGGGGCACCGAAGCGAGCCCAGGAGTTCATGAACGACCAGATGCGCGAGTTCGTGAAGCGCAGTGGGGGGCTCGACTCCTTCGATTACGTGTGCACAAACCCACCCTTCGGCGCCAAGATCCCCGTCGACGACCCCGATATCCTGAGCGCCTTCGAGCTCGGCAAGGACGCGAAGAAGCTGCCGCCGGAGATCCTCTTCATCGAGGCTTGCTATCACTTCCTCAAGCCCGGCACCGGGGTGATGGCCATCGTGCTGCCCAACGGGATCCTGGGCAACCCGGGGAGCTACATGGCCTCCGTGCGGCAGTGGATGCTCCGACACATGGAGCTCTTGGCGAGCGTGGATCTGCCCGCCGAGGCCTTCCTGCCGCAGGTCTCGGTGCAGGCCAGCTGCGTCTTTCTGAGGCGGCGCTCGCCGAGCGAATTCCAAATGATGGGCAAAGGGGGCTTGAAGCAGCGGCCGGTGTTCATGGCCATCGCCGAGAAATGCGGGCACGGTCGGCGGGGCGAGACGACGTGGGTGCGGAACCCGGACGGGAGCGAGCGGATCGAGACAAAGGCGGTGCTGGAGCGCTGGGAGCGGCAAGGTAAACCGCAGGAGAAGCTCCGCACGCGGCAGGTGAAGGAGCTGGCGGATGACCTGCCGTGGGTGGCGGAGGAGTACGCCAAACACGTCCGTCGCGAGCACTCGGAGCAGGCTCCATGAGAGTCGCGTACGCTGCGAATACCGTGACGCCTGCTACAATCCGAGCGCTAAATTACTCGCCCGAGCTCGATCGCCTTCGCGCCGCGCCGAAGGCACGTACCGCGCGCCCTTGGCAGACACGCTCACTCGGTACCTTGGTGTCCGAGTTGGGCAAGACATACGCCAAAGTGCTGACGCGTGTGGACTGCACCAGCGAGGATGCCGATGAGCTTCTCAGCCAGGTGGACGTCTTCGCGGCCGAGCCATCCGGCCGCAAGATCCGCGGGGACCTCATGTCCTTCCGGGAAGACCTCCGGATCTGTCGAGGAGATGTCTTGATTGCCGGCGCAGGCCAGCTCGGCGACACGAACCTCTTTGGACGGGCCATCATTGCCGACGGAAGACTCGCGGGGAAACTGGCCGCGGGCGATCTCATGGTCCTGAGGTTCGGAGAGCCCGACGACGATCGAAGCTTATACACGTATGCGTTCCTTGCCTCCTCCATAGGGCTTCGTCTGATTCGAGCTTGTGCGTACGGCACGTCCATCCCGCGAATGCGACCGGACCTGGTCCAAGAGATCCCAGTGGCCGTTCCGGATAAGGACATCATCTCGCGCGTCGCTGCCTTGATAAGGAAAGTCATGACTAGCCGCGAGACGTACCTGCACAGGTTACGCGCCGGGCGGGGCGTCATCGAAGCCCTGCCCGAAATGCGCGAGGCGCACTCCATGTGCGCGGAGCGCCGGGCGCGGTGCGTGACATGGTCTGGACCGCTCATTACGCTCAACGCCTGGAACTATGCCTCGACAGGTGGCGGACTCGATTTCCTTCTGCGACGCTGGTCGGGCCGGCTAGCCGACGCGGCAGGAACAGGCGGGCTCTATTATGGTCCGCGTTTCGCTAGAGTTCCTGCCGAGCCGCCTCATGGCATCGAGTTCATGTCTCAGCGGGATGCCTTTCTTATCCGGCCTGCTCCACGCCGTATCGCACACCCCGGGTTCGAGGATAGACAGCTCTTTGTGTCTCCAGGGACGATCATGCTCGGCGCGCAGGGAACCCTTGGAGAAGGGGAACTCTTCGGACGCGCCATGCTTGTCCATGGAAAAATCGCGAACGCCGCGTTCACTCAGCATCTACTCCGCGTGGAATTGAAGCCGAACGCTCGTGCTATTGGGTACGCATTCTTGTCGACCGCTCTCGGCATGCGCCTTCTGCGTAGCACGGCCGTGGGAACGAAGCTGCTGAGCATGAGGAACGACCTGCTGCAACGCTTGCCATTTCCCGATCTCGATAACACGCAGGCTACGCGCGTCACCAAGCACATTGGCGATGCGCTGAAGGCACGCGAAGCAGCCGATGCCGCCGAAACCGAGGCCATCCGCATCGTCGAGGAGGAGGTCCTGCCCGCATGGCTCACCTGATCCCCACTCCCACCAGTGCCGGCCTCACCGGCCCCTTCGAGCGCGACCTCCTCCAGCTTCTGCTGGAAAAACTCCCAGACGGTTACGGCGTCGCCCCCAACTTCCAGATCAAGCCCAAAGATCGCGACGCCCTGGAGATCGACTTTCTCGTTCTCGCCCCCCACGCCCTCTATGTCCTGGAAGCCAAGGAGTGGTACGGCCGCTTGAGCGGGGACGACACCGAATGGCTCATCAACCAGACCCCGAAGAAGCCCCCCATCTGGCTGACGAACCTCAAGTGCAAAGTCCTCAAGGGAGAGCTCGGCGCCCTCGCCTCCCAGGTCTACATCTCCCCACTCATCGTGATACCGGACGGTACCACGAACCACGTCGGCGGCAACTGGGGATCATCGATCCGCTCGGCCACAGGAACCATCGCATATCTCCAGGACCCGAACAAACTCCCTCGGCCCGCAGACATCCGCGCCTACCATGCGCCTATCGTTACCCTCCTCCAGGGCAAGTGGGGTGCGCGGCAGCAGGAGAAACGCCGCCGCATTGGCGGCTATGAGATCATCGAGACCCTTACCGCGGACGCGGCCTCGGCCGAGTACCTCGCCCGCCACGCCCTCCTGACGGAGGACCGCACCGTCTACCGCATCCGCACCTTCCGCGTCGACCCGAATCTCCCCAAGCCCACGCGAGACAAACAGAGCGCCGTCATCCGCCGCCCCACCGAGGCGGTAGCCAAGATCGGTCCTCACCCGAACCTCCTCCGCGTCCTCCACTTCGCCTTCGACGACGAACGGAGCGAATTCTTCGAAGTCACCGAGTGGAGCGACTTTGGCACCCTCCACGGTTACCTCCAGAACCAAGAGCGCGACCGCCTCACCCTCCGCGAGCGCTTGGCCATCGCCGAAGGCGTCGCCGCCGCGCTCGAAGCCGTCCACGCGCACGGCATCGTCCACCGCAACGTCTGCCCGGAGACCATCCTGGTCGGCTTCGACCGCAGACCCCGGCTCACCGACTTCGACCGGGCTTATGTCGACACCTCCGCCACCGTCTTTCAGGACACGACCGCGCGCGCGAGAAACTCGGCTTATGTCCCGCCCGAGCTCTCCGACGCCACGGATTACGACTTCGACACCACGTCGGACATGTACTCCTTCGGCGTCCTCCTCCATCAGCTTCTCCTCGACGAAGTTCCTTTCGCTGATGCCGCCGCGGCCCGCGCTGCGGGAGGGATCCCGAAGAGTAAGCTCAGCGACCGCCGCCCCGACCTCTCGTCCAAGCTTGACACCCTGCTCCTCGCCCTCCTCCGCGTGGACGACTTCAAGGCGCGGCCTTCCGCTGGAGAAGCCCTCGCCGCCCTACGCGCCGAGATGGGCCTGAGCACTGGCCTCGCCGAAAAGCCGTCGAGCCCGGTCGCTCCTGCACCCGTGAAACTGGAGCCGGGCGCCATCGTAGATTTCGCCTGGCGTGTTGACGCCGAGCTCGGCGCCGGGGCGTCGTCGAAGGTGTATCGCGTCTACAACATCGATCACCAGAAATCATATGCCATGAAGGTCCTCCACAACGCGGAGGACATCGACACCCTGCGGCACGAGTTCAATCACATCCGCGAGCTGCTGCCGAAGCACGACAACATCGCCCATATCGACTGGCTGGGCCGCCTTGCCGACCAGACCCCCTACCTTATTAGCGAGCTGGTCGACGGCGAGACGCTACAGGCCTACTGCGACGGGACCAAGGTCCTGCCCTGGCGCGACATCCAGGCCATCGGTGTCCAGCTCCTCGATGCCTTGGTAGCCATACACCCCGACCCGGAGCCCTACGAACGCCTTCGCGCGGCGAGCGCGGGACGCGATCTCACCGAGGAGGAGTATGAAGAGATCGAGGCGGCGCGCGAGAGGGCTGTGGTGGGCGTCCTACACCGCGACATCAAGCCGGCGAATATTATGCTGGAGATGCCTGCGCACCGGCCCAAGCTCATCGACTTCAACATCGCCGCAGAGACCCTCAAGGCCACCGGTAAGGGTGGTACCCCGCGTTACTGGGCCCCCGATCGAGGCATTCCCAAGTGGAAGGCGAGTGACGATCTCTTCTCGCTTGGCGTCGTCCTCTACGAGCTCCTCCTCCACCGCCACCCGTACCAAAACGACACGCCCGGAGACGGCGACCCCTATCATCCCCGCGACATCGGCACCGAGTTCCGGGTCTCGGACGAGCTTGACGCGTTCCTGTTCAAGGCCGTGCAGCCCTCCGGCGCCGACCGGTTCCAGACCGCGCGCGAAATGAAGGCCGCCCTGGAGAGCATCCAGGCCGCGGTCGCGCCCGCGCCCCTGCCCCCGGTCGAGCCGGGCCACTTCCCTGGCCTCACCGTGACGCCCGAGGAGGCAGCGCGCACCAACGAGAACCCGTACGTCACCCGCCTCCTCACCTTGTACAGCCAGGCTCGTCGCAGCAACGCCGGAACCCGCGGCCTGGACGAGATCGCCCGCCTCACCTACGTCGAGACCCAGCTCGACCGCAAGCTGGCCCCGGCCATCGCCTCTGGCCGCTTCCGCCTCGTCATCGTCACCGGCAACGCTGGCGACGGCAAGACGGCGTTCTTGCAGCAGGTCGAGCGCCTCTTCGCCGACAACCACGCTGTTATCGAGCCGCTGCCCACCCGAAACGGCAGCCGCTGGACCCACGAGGGCCTCTCGTACGAGACCAACTACGATGGTTCGCAGGACGAGGGTGAGCAGCACAACGACGCCGTCCTGGACCGCTTCTTCGCCCCTTTCGCAGGCAACACCCTCTCCGGGCTCGACGGCACCGAGGTCCGCCTCATCGCGGTAAACGAAGGACGCCTCCTCGACTTCCTGGCGCCGCGCAACGGGGTCGACCACTTCGCCGGCCTCCGGCGTTTCGTCCATCGTGCCCTCGACGGTCAGGCCGTCGACCCGCGCGCGCTCCTGGTCAACCTCAACCTGCGCGCCGTGACCGCCGGCGGCGCCGCCTCGCTGGTCGAGCGCCAGCTCGTGGCCATGCTCGCCCCGGTGCTCTGGGCTCCCTGCGAAACCTGCGCTCACCGCGCTCGTTGCCCGACCAAGCACAACGTCGACACGCTGCGTGACGAGGCCTCCGGCCCGGCCACCCGGGAGCGCGTCCGCCGCCTCTTCGAGGTGGTCCACCTCCGCCGCCGGGCCCACGTCACCATGCGCGACCTGCGATCGGCGCTTTCCTATATGCTCCTACGCGATCAGAGCTGCGCCGATGTCGCCACCCTGCTCGCGCGTACGGACGGGAGCCTCACCGAAGATCTCTCGCGGCTCTACTACCCCGACGCCTTCGCCGATCGGGACGCCGAGATCGGCTGTCTGCCCTCCCCCAATGGCGGCGCCGCACACGCGCCCGCAGAGGAACGCACGGTCGACCGCCTGGTGCGCCGCCTTCGTGAGGCCGACGTCGGCCTCCCCAACGCCCCCGCGCTCGACCGTCGCCTGGACCACGACCCGGAGACCGCCGTCCCTTGGATGACGTACGAGCGCCGCTCTCCCACGGCCAAGGCCGTTATGGCCGCACTCGGCCGGGACGCGCCGAGCATCGCCGACGACGTACCCTTCGCCGACCTCCTCGCCGCGCGCCGCCGCCTCCTTGCCCGCCGCCGCCGCTGGGCTTACTTCGAGCGCCGCGACGAGGGCTGGCGCACCATGATCCCGTACCGGTCCACCGCGTTGCTGGAGCGCATCGTCGTGCCCAAGGGAGACGAGGACTTCGCCCAAGCCTGCGACGAGCTGCGCGACAAGGTAGTCCACGCCATCTCGCGCGCCGAGGGCCTCATGAACGAGGACTACAACCGACGGTATCTGGCGCTCAAAGTCACGCAGGTCAAGGACGCGCCGGTTCGGTCTTATCGGCTCTTTCCCAAGGAGTCGTTCCGAGCCACCGTGGCCCGCGCCACCGCGCTGGCCGAGTACTTGGAGCACGCCCCCGATACCATCGAGCTCGTCTCTGAGGGCGGCCAGGGTGCAGCCCGCCTCCGCATCTCGCTCGATCTCCTCGAGATGCTCGATCTCATCGGCCGAGGCTACCGCCCGACGGCCAACGAGCTCCAGGGCCTCTTCGTCAACCTGCTCATCTTCCGTAATGAGCTCTTGACCACCACCTTCGACCGCGTCCTCGTCACCCAGGACGATCGCGACTTCTACGAGATTACCGCTGAGGGGTGCGCCGACGGCATCCGCCTCGCCCTCGCCAAGCACGAAACGCCTGGGGATACCGAGGAGAAGACACCGTGAAGCTCCGCAAGCCCGACCAGGAATTCAGGAATCCCAAGGTCTTCTACCCGGACCCGAAGAACGTCGACCTCGACCGGGTACTGATCAACCTCTTCTTGTACCTGAAGTGTGACGGAACCCGCCCCGTCACCCGCGGCCGGCCCAAGAAGGAGTTCGAGAAGGTCGAGACCCATCGCACTGCGCTGACCAAGCTCGGCGGCGTCGAGGGCTTCGCCGAGCACGCCTCGATGGCCGACCAGTGGCTCAAGGCCGACATTTTCGATCTGGTCAACCGCGACAGGCCCACGGAGGCCATCGCCTCGCTGCGCCCGCTGCACCTCGAAGCACACAAGATCCGCGTCGCGAAGTACTGCCGCGACTACAACCACGCCGACGCGCTCTACGCCATGCTGGAGCACGACGAGTCGACGGCGCTCTCCGAGCTGCGGAGCTACCTCGACCGCGGCCGCGACCCGGCCACACGGAAGTACGATGGGAAGACTCCCCTCGACCTCGAGACGCTCACTGTGCTCAAGCTCGTCGAAGATCTCGAGGATATGAAGGTCTCGCAGGAGAGGGTCGCGCCTCATCCGCCCACCTGCCGCGGCCAGTCCCGGGTGCTCTGCAACGACGTCCAGCGGCTTCTCGCCTACCAGGATGTCGTCCCGCGACCGGTGATGATCGACTACCTCAAGACGATCCTCGGCCTGCACCTCGGCCTCTATACCCTCCGTGTCGGACGCCAGCTCTCTGGCTGGATCCGTGACCGGCAATCGCACCCTGCCTGCCGCGCCTGCCCCGTCTATGGCACGTCCAGCGAGCCCTTCGCCGAGTGCCCCTACACGATGAGCTTCACCGTGGACATGGGGAGCGACTTCCGCACGCGGATGGCGCAGATCGCGCAGGAGGACGCAGCCGCCGAGTATGCCCTGCTCGCGGAGCTGGTGAAGGCCATCTTCGCCATGAACCAGCTCATGACCTATGCGAAGGATGAGAACGAGCGCGACCGAAGCCTGCGCCTGCCCGAGGATCCCTTCGGAGTTCCATCCATCCTAGGGAGCCCGCCCGCAGACTTCGAGGCTGATTTCAAGGCCACACTGAAGGAGATCATAAGGCTCAACCAAGAAGACGAGGAGCTGACCCCCGAGGTCCGGGCCATCCTTGCCGCCGGGATGCCGTCCTTCGACACGCTGGTGGAGCTCATCAGCCATGTGCGGCAGAAGCACCACATGACCTACTTGGTGCAGATGATCGACAAGCTGCTCCAGAAGAATGGCCCCTTCGGCGCTGTCGTCCAGGGCCGCTCGCTGAGCAATCCGCGTCGCTTCCACCTAGGCGGGCGCCTGCTCGAGGTCTTTGTGCAGCTCGCAGTCCTCCAATTCGATGAGACCGGCGGCGAGAAGCGATATTACACCGAGCCGCTGCTGGTCGAGGACTTCCTGCGCTGGGTCGAGCATCGCTACGGCTTCGTCATCGCCGAGGCGACGACGCCCACCGGGCGCCGCCCGGTGACGCTCGACGAGCACCGCGCGTTCCGCGAGAATGTGCGCGCGCTCAAGGACAGGCTCCGCGAGATCGGTTTCTACGACGACCTCAGCGATGCCTACAACGCGCAAACGGTGAGGCCGCGCTACACGCTTTCGCGGCGAGGGCAGGGACGATGACCATCGCGGCGGCCAGCAAGACTGATCTCTATGCATTCCTGGCCGAGCACCTCCGGCCTCGGTTTCAGGCCGAGCTGGAGGCCGCGGGCCCGGGGCAGCGCCTGCGCGTGACCACGCTCCCGGAGCCGGTGATGGACGCCCTCTGCGCGAGCCTGCAGGACGATCCCCGCTGGGTGGCCCGGGTCCTCGCGCCCGCCGCCGCTGACGCGCCCTGGAAGGCCACGGCAACCAAGCTGATCGAGCTACGCAACGTCCTCCCGGCGCCGCTCCTCGTCTTCCTCCCGCCGGGCAAGCGCACCGCCGCCGAGGACTCGCTCGACATCGCCACGTTTACCGAGCTCTCCCTCGCCACTGTGGCGTCCGACCTGGTGGAGGTCATGTTCGAGGGGATCCCCGAGCCGCTCCAGGGCGAAATCCGCGAGGTCATCGATCTGCTCCGGCGCGAGCGTGACATCCGCAACGACGACGAGAAGGTCGAGTACCTGCTCACCGTGCGCAAGAACGGCGGCAGCCGGGTTGCCGCGGGCGCCGCGCTCTACATATTTGGGCTCCTCCCCGATTTCCGCCTCTTCGAGCGCGGGAGCACGCTCTTCTGGCTCACGCGCAACCGCGGCGTCTGCGAGAAGCTTCGCGAAGCCGCCCAGCCGCTGCAAGCGCGCCTAGGGCGGCTTCCCGTCAAGCCGGGCACCATCCAGGGGCCGCTCTTCGCCTTCCTGCGCACCCGCCACGCCAGCGACATCCGCGTCTGGGCGCGGGAGATCGCCACCGACCCCACTCACCGCGAACTCGCCCTCGACTGCTGGGACTTCGTCGACGAGGGCAAGGAAGAGGACCTCCGCCTTTTGCTCGACCCGCTGAGCCTGCCCAAGCAGACGGAGGACAAGGTCTCCGGTACCTTGCCAATGCCGGTCCTGAACGTGGGCGACAAGAGCAAAGAGACGCTCAAGATCGCCTTTCGCGCGATCCCGAGCCCTGCGCAGGCGCCGTCGTGGAAGACGTGGCGGGTGCAGATCCTCTCGGTCGCCGAGGGGCAAGCGTCGGTGGCCTGGGAGAGCAATAGCTTCCCCAAGCCGGCGACGGGACGCCGCGCCGCCATCGTGCGCAACCTCAAGGCAAAGGATCTCGCCGCGCTGGAGGAGGGGACATACTACCTCAAGATCGATGCCTACGACGCCGACGGTGCGCTTCTGACCAAGCCGCGCCGGGTCAAGGATGACGACCCCACGAGCCGCGCCGAGAACGAGTCCGAGCCCTTCCTCGTCGTGCGCGAGAGCGTCGACGTGATTGCCGACGAGGTCCGCGCCGTCTTCGTGAGCTCGCTTCTCGAAGCCTGGGCTGATGTAGCCGCGAAGTGCCTTGGCGGTAAGCAGCGCGAGCCAGTGCCCGACCGCGCCGCCATACGCGGCGCCTGGGATCAGACGGTGGACGCGCCACCCAAGGGAGAGGTGCACTTCGAGCTCTCGACCGAAGGTTTCGCAGGGTACACAGTGCGCATCCCGGCACTCCTCCGGGCCATCGAGCTGACCTTACTCGAGGATCCCGAGCATCTCAGCGGGCAAGAAGTGTCGTTTGTCGACGTGCGCAAAGTCGAGAACGTTGTAATCAAGCCCCGTCAACAAGCCGAACTCGGCGCTCTCCCGGAGGCAGCCGCCTTCCTGGCCGTCCGCCAGGAGGTCTTCCATGCCATTCGTGAGCACCACTTCGACGCCGGCAAGCCCGAAGAGCGACGGACGCTGCGCAGCGGCCTTGTCGAGACGGTAGACCTGACGCGCCACGCCGAGGCGATCGAGCGCTACGCTCGCGCCTACGTGGCACTTGCGGGCGCTGCAATGCACGCCGATCTCGAGCCGGTGAGCGCCGCGAGCTTCCGCACCGCCTTGGCGCAGCTCGACACTGTCGAGCTGCGCTGGCGTCATGGCCCGGGTGACCCCGGCCGGGCGCTCCTGCTCGCGCCCACTCACCCCCTTCGCCTGCTCTGGCATCTCGCTCACGCCCGCATGATTCAAGATGCGGTCTCGGCGTGGAGCGACGGCTCCGAACGGGCGCCCGACTGGAGGGAGCTCCTCGACCAGCTCGTGGCTGAACTCCTGCCGATGAACCTGCCCATGGTCCTCTTCGACCGGAGGCGACGGCCCTTTGTCGAGCACGCGCCGCTCACTGCGTTCTGGCCGCTGTATCTGCCAGACCGCGCCGAGGGGTCAATTCCTGTGGACGCGATGGCCGCCCGCGATCGCGTTCTGCGCGTCTTGGGCGTCCGCGATCGTGCGACGACCGTCACTACGGTCGATCCGGACGATCTCGCGTGGCGCCTCTTCGAGTACCTCGAGCAGCATCCTTACGTCGAGCAGCTCTGTCTCAACGTCTTCAACCCTGGCGATGGTCGGCTGGTCGCCGATGTCTTGCGCGGGGTTGAGGCCCTCCGCGCCGATCGACTCGGCTCCGAGGCGCCCTCGATCCGCTACGCCGTCCACCTCTTCGCCGGCGCCGGTCGCGTCGAGGCCGCCGCCGATGGACTGGAGAGTCTGCTCGATCCCGACCGCCAGGTCGGCGAGGAGGACGAGTTCACCCTCGCCTCTCACAACCACCTCTTGCCCAAGCTGGTCTTCGCCCAGAATGCGCTCGCCGACTTCCTCCAAGCGCCGGAGCGTTACGCCGCCCATGTGTCGCTGCTGCTCGAGCAGTTCACCGTGCTGGGAAGCGTCGGGCGCGTCGATGGGCTGCGCCGCGGCTCGTTCGTCGCCGGCCTGGTGCAAGAGCCCGAAACCCAGGTCGAACCGCTCGGCGCACAGGTCGGCTGGGTGAAGGGCCTCCGGCCCGGGTCGCGGCGTAAGGCGACGCTGGCCGAGGAGCTGCTTCGCGAGAGCATCGCGGCCGCGCAGCGCGTCCAGGCGGCTTTCGCGCACAGCGCGCCGGCGCGCGAAGGAGAGGTGCCAGTGACCAAGCTCCAGCTCTCTCAGCTCGATCAGGCGCTGCTCAAGCAGGTCCACGAGGTCTCCGACTGGGTGCTGACGGTCGATAGAAACCTTGGAATCGACTTCTTCGACAGTCCGTCCTCCGCTCGCGAGGCCGGCTACCTGCTCGACTTCGCACCCGAGTACCTCCAGGAGGACCGACAGAGGATCCTGCTTAGCACGCGGAGCACGCTCGAGATCGAAGGACTCATCCGGCCCATCCTGGACGCCTACGGCCTCGGCCTGCGTCCTGGCGAGGAGATCATGGTCCTGGAAACGCTCCGATCGATCTCGGGGCGCTTGGCGCTGCGCCTCGAAGGCGGGCGGACGCAGGCCGCTGAAGTCGTGGGCCTCCTGCTGGCACGCTGGCTTCTTGAACGCGAGCACCTCCTTGAGCAGCGCATCGTCGTGCCCCTCGATGCGCACCGCACCTGGTTCGCTGGTACGAGTGCTAGCGAGGAGGGGCCCACATCCCGGCGCCGCGCCGATCTGCTGCTTGTGGGCTTCGGGCCTAAGGAGACGATCCGGCTCGACATCGTAGAGGTGAAGCTGCGCGAGGAGCTCTCCGGGCCGGCGCGGGCGGAGCTCTATCGCGAGATGCACGAGCAGATCCAGAGCACCATGGATCATCTCCGTGATCGCTTCGCGCTCGATCGCTACCAGGTGCCACGCGCCGATGCCCTCCTGCGCGCCAAGGAGCTTGGCGGAGCCCTCGCCTTCTACGCGCGGCGTGCCGCTCGCTACGGTCTGCTCTCCGATGCCGAGCTCGCCCGTGCACTCGCCTTCATGGAGAACCTCGATGACGGCTACACGCTGGACATGCGTGCCTGCGGCGTGCTCTTCGAGCACCGGAGCCAGGGCGTGGATGTCGATGAGGAGGAGCCCGGATTTGTCGTGTACCGCCTCGGCGGTGACAAGGCCAAGCAGCTTCTCGCGCACGCGGCCGGTCGCTTCGCCGATCGGTCCAGCCGAGGCAGCGAGCGCCGCGGTACACGACCCACCGAGCCGCCGACGGCGGACACTGCGGCGCTGGACGCGGATCTCGAGTCGTTCCGCGAGGCCCTCAGCCTGCAGCCTCCAGCGCCGCCCGCCCGGTCACCGACGCCTTACGTAATCCCGCCGCCTCGCCCCCCGCACCATGCGCGTGAGCCTGTGTCCGAGCTGCCACTTCGCGCGCCTGCGCCCCCGGCTGCGCCGGTCGTCGCGGCGCCGAGCGCCACGCTCCCTTCGGGCACAGCGGCACCGGTCGAGTCCGTGGCTGCGGGCACCGCGCCGGTCGCCGATCTACTTCTCGGCGCCACCGAGATGACGCCGCAGCACGGCGTCCTAGGCAAGTTCGGCTCACAGAAGGTCGGGCTCGATCTGACCGGCTGCAACACCATCAGCCTCTTCGGCGTGCAGGGGTTCGGCAAGTCCTACACGCTGGGCGTGATCGCCGAGATGGCCGCAGCGAGCTTCCCCGGCATCAACGCACTGCCCTCGCCGCTTGCGACCGTGCTCTTCCATTATCACAAGAGCGACGCCTACGAACCGGAGTTCGTCACGGCCGTGTCTCCCAACCGCAAGCAGAACGAGGTGGACCGGCTGTTGCGCGACTATGGTGCACGTCCAGACGGGCTCCGGGACGTCGTGCTCCTGACGCCCGAGGCCAAGGTCGAGCAGCGCCGGCGGGATTACCCCGGGATCGCGGTCGAGCCGATCAAGTTCAGCTCCGCCGAGCTTAAGAACGATGGCTGGAAGTTTCTCCTCGGGGCCTACGGGAACGAGGCGCTCTACCTGCGCCAGCTTAACACCATCCTGCGCAGGCACCGGGACGTGTTGACCCTGGAGAAACTCCGCGAGGAGCTACGCGAAGCGGACCTGTCGAAGAACGCGGCGCGCCTCGCCGAAGACAGACTCAGGCTCGCCGAGCCCTACATTGACGATACGCGCTCGCTGGGGGAGCTGCTCCAGCCGGGCCGGACGATCATTGTCGATCTTCGCGACGAGTGGATCGAGAAGGACGAGGCGCTCGAGCTTTTCGTAGTGATGATGCGCATCTTCGCGGCGCAGAAGCGAGGCGGGCACGACTTCAATAAGCTCATCGTCTTCGACGAAGCGCACAAGTACATCACTGAGTCCGAGCTGGTCGGGCAGGTGGTGGAGACCATCCGCGAAATGCGGCACCACGCGACGAGCATCGTGCTAGCGAGTCAAGATCCTATCAGCGTGCCTCGGGTAGTGATCGAGTTGTCGACGGTGCTGGTGCTGCACCGGATGACGTCGCCGCAATGGCTTCGGCACTTGAAGACGGCAATCGTGGCACTGGAAGGATTGGAGGAGATCCACCTAGCCGCGCTTTCGCCGGGCGAGGCGCTGGTGTGGTCGCAGCGGAGCACGGATAAGCGATTCATGCACCGGCCGCAGAAGGTGACGATCCGACCGAGAGTAACACAGCACGGAGGAGGAACTAAGACGGCGGTGGCCGGGGTGACGGTGAAGTGACGGCGGCGCCTCACGCTGAGATCGCCGATCACCTTGACCCGGCTTGCGCTCCCGGCGTTCCGCATGTCGCGGCATCGACCTCGCTTAGACTCCGGTCATCCACACCAGTGTAGGCGCGACGAAGCTCATCCGCATGAGCAAAATCCGGAGTGTTGACCCCCTCGGCGCCCGTCATAGCTGCGACATAAATTGCGATCTCGTTGAGCTCGGAGATCACCATCGCACGTGCGGTGCTCCGGCTCGATCGCGTACAGTACGTCGTACGGGAAGCGGTTCAGGAGCAGGCGCCGCACCCTTTGCTCGATCTCGGGCCCCTGCTCGGGGGTCTATGTGATGCGGTCAAAGGCGGCGAGCAGCTCCGCCTCGAAGCGCGCGCCTGCCTTCTCGTCCCGCTACCAGTGCCAGCGGAAGGCTTCGCGGGCTTCGCGCTCGGCCTCTGGCGCGAAGGACAGGACGCGTCGAGCCACGTCAGCCTCGCGCGAAGATGCGCTGCCGGGCTTCTTCCCACGGGATCGGCTGGGTGCACCCTGCCCGGAGACCCTCGAGGCGAGGCAGAGCCTCCTCGGCCCACGCGTGCTCGCTCTACTCGGGCGCCTCCTCGCCCACGCTGTCGAGCAGGCGGAGCGCGATGACGCGCCGCTCGCTCTCGGGAAGCTTCAACGCCTCGTCGAGGAGCTTCTCGGCCAGGTTCCTCATCGAGCGCAGTGTAGCAGGGCCGGTCGCGCCTCGGGAGGTTCAGGTCGGGCGAGCCGAGCCACCTCGGGCAGGCCGCGGCGGAGAGAGGAGGGGCCACGGCGGCGGTGACCTCGCTGACGCCTCGGCCGTGAACAGCCAGGTGCTCAGGGTGAGCATGTTCCTGCTCGGCGTCCACCTTGGCGATCGTCAATTCTCCGCTGGATCTGCGTGGAAACGCGTCTGGCATGTCGGGTGCTCCATGGCTCGACGGAGGTTACCGACGATGCTTACGAGTCTTTCCACTGTCTGGTCGCGAACGACGAAACACTTTCGCGCGCGCAGCGCGCAGCGCCGCTTCTGCACCGAGGTCTGCGAGCTCATCCTTGCGTACGGCTGCGAGTTCCGCGCAGCAGGAGCCACGCACCTGGTCCTGATCGAGCGCCGACTTCCACCCGAACTGCGCGGCACCGAGACCGCCCAGCGTGCGCGGGGCTGGATCCTGGTCCTTGCAGACGACGGCACCCCGCTCACCTGCTATCGGAGGACCGACGCCGTGCGCTTTCTTCGGCGGAAACCTAAACGCCGTCTCACGCTCGAGCAGCGGGGCCGCGCTGCTCATACTGCGCGTACCCGTGGGATCTCGGATATAACCGTTACGGCGAGGCGGATGGAGGCTGGCATGAGTAGCCGGAGGACCAAGGTTGCATGCTGACCCACCGCATCGCTCGCCATGCCGCGTCGCAGGGGGTCCTCCTGCCTGCGCTCGAGCCGCCCTTTCACGTGGGCCTCGCTGGCTCACTGCGGATTGACGGCGAGATCCCACTGGTCCTTACCAACAGTGCGCGGAACGCCCTTTATGCCAGCGGCGCCGTGCTCGACCAGCTCCTCAACGAGGCTGGCCAGGTGCTGACTGCTGTGCAGCTCAAGGACACCCGGGGGGCCCCACCGCTCGAACCGCTGCTCGCCGGGGAAGCACTGCCCGACGGGTACGCCCTTCTCCTCACCGCCGCCGGCTGGCGTTTCATCGTCTTGCCGGCGGAAGGTTGCCTGCGCGTCGTCAACGCCGTGCAGGGCGATCCGGCTCCTCCGGCATTCGCGCTGCTGCTGATCTCCCGGTTCCGGGTTGGGCCGGTAAGCTCCTTCGATCCGCTCCCCGTCTTCCGTCAGATCGCCGGTCAGCTCCAGCTGAGGCGTATGCTCCCCGAGGTGAGTGCAGAGCACGAGGCAGATCGTGCGTTTCTGCTCCGATACCGTCGCTACCTCGAGGCGGTTCGGGACAACGCTCGGCAGGAGCGCCCCGAAGTCAGCTACGAACTTGTAAGCCGGGTTCCAATACGCCTGGCCATCGTCGGCGAGCGGTGGCCTGCTGCCTTCACCCGACCGCGCGTCCAGATCGAGCTCCCCACCTACGGGGGCCAATCGCGCCGCGTCGATGTAAGCGGCCTCGACGACGACCAGTCGACTTTGATCGTAGACGATGCTGATGCCGATGAGATGATCCTCGAGCAGGGCGTAGCGCGTGTCGCGGACCCCACCGCTCCGCTCCGTCGCATGCTCGAGTCGCTGCAGGCGCTCGCGGAGGGGCATCGCGAGGAATACCTCCGCCTCCTCGACGTCATCCGCCGCGCTGAAAAGCTCGGTCACGTGTCCCGCTCCGGCGCGATGTTCCCGCGCATCGGCGCCCCGAGTGCGGAGAACCGCCGGCAGCACGAGGCCGTCGCGATGGCGCTAGCCTGCCCCGACCTCTGCCTGGTCCATGGCCCTCCGGGTACAGGCAAGACCACCGTCATCTGCGAGCTCATCCGGCAGCTCGTGGCCAACGGACAGCGCATCCTCCTTGTCGCCCCCACCAACGTCGCGCTGGACAACGTCCTCGAGCGGATCGGTCACGAACGGGGTATCTTCGCTCTACGGCTCGGGCACCTCGACAAGGTCGATGAGCGTCTTGTCCATTACCTCGTTCACCTGAGGGAGGCCTCATTGCGCGCCCAGCTCATCGCGGGCCTTGGCGAGGCGCTCCAGGATGCCGACCCGCGCGACGCCGTGGTGCAAGTTCAGCAGGCATTCCGTGACGAGATCGAGCATACGAGGGGCCTGGGTGACCTGCTCCTGCTCAACGCGAACCTGATCTGCGCCACGCCAATTGGCATCGCCATGACGCCGGCGTTCCGTACGCCCGAGCCCATCTTCGACGTCATGATTATGGACGAGGCCGGTAAGGCGACGCTCACCGAGTTCCTCGTCCCCGCGACGCGGGCGAAGCGATGGGTGCTTGTCGGGGACGAACGCCAGCTCCCTCCCTACGTCGATCTGGATGAGCTGACCGCGATCACGCGGGTGAGGGTCAAGCGCTCCGAGGGGGATCAGGATACGTTCGAAGCCTTTGATGAGGAGCGGCTCCAGTACCTGGCAGGCATGCTGCGGCGGCATTTCGATGAGCGAATGCACCCGGACGAGAGCCGGAGGATCCGGGTCTGGGGCGGTCTCCTCGCGGCCGTTTTCGACGAGGACGATGAAGGCGTCGACGCGCTCTGCCGCATTCCGCCGCACATAGACCGCTGGCGCGAGATCGGTAGACAGTATGCAGAGACCGGCATGTTGCCTGAGGAACTCGCAGGCGTGGAGCTCGTAGCGCCAGGAGCATTCGCATTGCGTGCCCGCCTCCTGGCCGAGCTTCTCGAGATGCAGGAGGTGGCGATGACCGGTGCCTTTGAGTTCCTGAGAAGCTTGCCGGCTTCCCGCGTCGTGGGCCTAAATCACCAGTACCGCATGCGTCCCGAGCTTGCCGCGTTCTCCGCCCGCTGCGTCTACCCGCAAGGGTACCACTCCGCCGAGAGCACCCATGCGCTCCACCTCCCCATACCTACGCTGGAGAAGCCCTCCATCTGGATCGACACCGCGCTCCAACCTCTTGCGGAACGCTATGAGTACCCGCGGGATCGCGAGTGGCAGGGAGGCGATTACCACAACCTCCTTGAGGTGGACGTGGTCCGCGAGGTCATCGAGCACTGTATCGCATGGGCCGAGCAGGGCTGGCGCATCGATGCGCGCGGGCGGGAGCGCGCCTTCGAGATCGGCGTCGTTTCATTCTACTTCGAGCAGGCGCGGCGCTTGCGAGACGCCCTGGGATCTCTCCTCGAGCCGGAACGTGGCGACGGTCCCTCACGCTGGCGCCTCCGTGCGCCTCGCCCCGCTGCCAACGGCGCAGCGATAGAGATCCACGTCAGCGTGGTCGATCGGTTCCAAGGGCAGGAGAAGGATGTAATGATCATCTCGGGAACGCGGAGCAATCCGAAGCGACTTCGCGGTCACGTGAACAACCTGAACCGCCTCAACGTCGCAGCCACGCGGGCCCGCTATAAACGCATCTTCGTCGGCGACGCCTCCACCCTCGTCCGCCAGGGAGATGATCCTCAGGCTAGGATGGACCTCCTGACCGAGCTCTTCCGCGACTCGGAGCACAAGCAGATCTGGGGGCGGCGTCTCTCGCGCCCGAGCAGGGGAGCGCAGCGATGACCGGTGGAGCGATCGATCCTACCGGGCTGATGTCACTCCTCGACGCGGACCCGGCCGCTCGCCCGGTGGCCCTCTTCACGCTCCCCGTGAAGAGCTACCTCGTCGAGTTCGCGTCGCTCGACTTCTTCGCGGAAGAGAGGCTCTCTCCCGCACATGGCGCGATCCTCGCGCTTGCCCAGGCCATGGGGCGGATCTCCGCGGATGACGTCCGCACCTTCCTCGGCCTCGGCTGGGAGCTTTCTCCGGCGCTGGTCGCTGCGCTGGAGCGCAAGGAGCTGCTCCGCCCTGTGAATCGCCCCGAGCAGCAAACGGCTGTGGCCGAGGGGTGGCAGACGCCCTGGCAGGGCTCGGCCGTGCTCCGCTCCTTCTTGGAGCGGATGGGCCTGCAGCAGGCCAGGCGAGCGCCGACGTCTACCACCGCACGCCGGCTTCAGCCGCCGGGCTCCAAGCCGCTGCCCCCGTATGAGCTCACGCCGGCCGGCGTCGACGCGCTCGCCGCCGGTGTCCGCCGCTATCTCGAATGCCGCCCCACACGTATGTGGCTCGCGGCCGAGCCGCTCTGCTTCCTCGGCGCGCCTTCCGAGTCGGCGGGCTATGCCGCCGCGCGGCGCAGCCCACCCCTCCCGACGACTTCGGTCCCGGCGTCGCTCCGGATCCTTGACGAGCTCCTCGCTCTCGAGCCGACCTCGCGCGAGGCGGCCATGGGTCTTCCCGCGGGGAACCTGGAAGCCGAGAGACTGACCGGCCTGGCTCGCTGCACCCCAGGAGCGAGCTGGCAGTTAAGAGACGCGCCCTCGATGTGGAATGTTTATCTCGTGATCACCGGACGTGTGGGGGCGCGATCACGCGATAATATCGAGTGGAATGCGTCTATTGGGCTGCGACGCGGGTTTCGGGACAGCCTGACGCTGAAGCCGGTGCGCCACCTCGACGGCCGGCTCGCCGAGCTACTTCAAGGTTTCCTCGACTCCACCTCTGAGGATCTTGCCCGCGTTGCTCGCCTCGTGCCGGCAGCCGCTTCGCCCGAGCACGCCGGCATCCCCGTGCTCGTCGAGACACCGGCGATCGAGGGGCTACTTGGCCGCGCGGATCGTCCGCAGACCACCTGGTTGTCCCTTCCGCAGGCAGGGGATGACCCTTGGCAGCGGTGGATCCATGTCCGTGCGCTGCCCGCATCGCAGGCTGCTGCGCATGAGGCCCTGCTCGCGCTCGTCGCACGCCGTACTGCAGCGGCGCGTGGCTCCCTCAAGTCTACTGTCGAAGCGGTCTGGAGCGATCTCGTCTCCTTCTGGCGCATGCCGCACCTCCGTCCACCGGACGACGCATGGGTGCGTCGCCGACTCTGGGAGCGACGCGAGCTGCGGGGCACGCTCTGTGCTGAGCGTCTCGACCGTGATCTCATCGCCCCATACGCAACGCCAGCAGGAGGAACCTCGTGAGCAACGCTCCTCGCACTGTGGAGATCGGCCCGCAGCGCCTCCCTGGCGTGTACTTTCTGCCGTCACGTGCCCCGCTGCCCGCCTGGCTCGATCCCTCGACTGTCGCGGTGCCCCGGGGTGCGACGAACCGTGCAGCGTACCTCGTCACCGACGATGTTGCCGGCGCCGATCCCATCCGTAAGGCGCTCCTCGACGCCATCGGCCGTGCCTCCTGGAAGGTCCTCTTCTGCAGCTTCCTGTTCGCCGATCCGGCCATTGTCGACGCGCTCGTCGAGGCCGCGGAGCGACTCCAGGGCGGCGTCTATGTCCTCACCGCGCTGAGCACCAGCCTCCGGGTCGCCACCGGGGAGCTGGATGACGATCTCCTCGACCTGCCCGCTCAACGACGGGAGCAGAAGGAACGCGATCGCCGCGATCGCCACTTCGCCCACCTCGATCGCCTCGCGCGCGCCGGTGTCTGGCTTCGTAGCGCATCCGACAGCCACGCCAAGCTTTGCGTGGTCGATGATGAGATCGCCGTGGTCACCTCGGCCAACGCCACGCCGGAGGCCTACGAGGACAACCCCGAGAACGGTCTCCTGATCGAGGACCCAGACGTAGCGCGCGAGCTCGGCCGTCTCTTCGCGCACGCCTGGATCCATTTCACGGATCACGAGTCTCCGCCGGGCGTGCTTGATCTCAAGGAGCGCGGCAAGCGTCCAGCGCCGCCTCCCTGGCGCCGCCTCGCTGGACATGAACCTCTCTGGCCCATCGCCACCCTGCGGCGCGAGGAGACCTCGATCCGCGACGCCACGCTCGCCCTGCTGCGCGGCGCTCGCCACGAGCTCGTCATCGCCTCCTACAGCGCGATAGCCCTGCGCGATCACGCGGTCGGCCAGGCGCTCAGGGAGGCGGCCCTCGAGCGCGAGGTGCGGGTACTCCTTGTGCTCCGCCCCAACAACCTCCGCGCCGATCAGGTGGACGCGTGCAGCTTCCTCTTTGACGGGATTCCGCAGGACAGGTGGGTCCTTTGCGGCCATGAGCGAACCCACGCCAAGGCGATCGTGGCCGATGGCGAGCGGGCGCTCCTCTGGACCGGCAACCTGGATGGTAAGGTGGGGTACGATGATGGTATTGAGGTCGGCGTCATGGTTACGGATCGAGCGATTGCCACGGCAGCGCGAGACCATGTTCTCGATATCGCACAGCGAGCGGGCTGGCGCGGCGTCCTCGCCCCGACCCTGGGCGAGGTCGCGACCTCCGTGCGCCGACGCCTGGACGGTGCATGGACGCTGGCCCTGCCCCCCAACATCCGTCCGGGCCCCGCGGCGCTCGCGCGTGAGTTGGGTCGAGGCCTGGTGCATTACGCCGAGCTCGACAGGGAGATGGTGGCGCTCCGTGCTGGCGAATTCGAAATCTACGCCCGTCGCGACGAAGCGCAGCGCCGGCTCACCGTGGAGCGTATCGCCACCGCGCCCCAAGCGGTCGCGCGCATGGAGGGCCTGGTGGGCGGTTGCACCCTGACGTTCGAGGAGCGCAGCGCCGCCGCTGCCCCGTCCAAGGCTGACGCGCCCCGGCGACGAGGGGGAAGAAGGCGATGAAGCGCGATAACGTCATCCTGGTGTCGTGGGTGAGCTTCGGCAGCGACCCCTATATCCGTGATCGGAAGGGAGCATACCAAAAGAACAAGCAAGGGGAGCATATTCCCGGTCCTGCGCTCGAGCTTCTTACGAATGGACACTCCCCGTACCGAGGTAAGGTCGAAAAGGCATACTTCTTCGTCCGACGAGGGCCCGACGATGAGGTAGGCGAGCGCGAGATCCACCGTCACGAGATAGAGGTCTTCGAAGAGCTTCGAAAGGAGATCCATAAGTGGGCCCGGCAACTGGCAGTCGTGCCTCTCATCTGGGAGACGCGGGACGCGCCCACGGCCCACCAGCCCCTCCTGAAGTTCACTGCCGACTGTCTACGCCGGGTTCGTTGCGACCATCCCGAGGCGACGCTTCTTGTCAATCTCAGCCCGGGCACGCCGCAGATGCATACCACTTTACTGGTCGCGCTGGGCGCTCGCTGCGCCGGCGACCGCGTCGTGGCTGTGCAAGGAATCCCGCGTGACAAGCGTCGGGAGCCGGAGCGCATCCTTGAGGAGGTCCCGTGGGATCTGCTCGACCGGCTCAACGTTGGCGAGTCGCGTCCCGAGGTCGAAGCGGGCCGCCCTGCGTGGAACCTCGAAGCCGCGCGCTCCCCTGCTTTGCAGGAGCTGCTCGCCCGTATCGAGGAGGCCTCGCGGGTGCCGTTTCCGGTGCTGATCCATGGAGGCCGTGGCAGCGGAAAAACCCGCGTAGCCGAGCGCCTCCGTGCTCGCCACCTCGCACATCGCGGTCGCGTGGGGCAGGGAAGCTGGGAGTTGCGCATCAACTGCGCCGCCCTGCACCGAGAGCTGCTCCAGAGCGAGCTCTTCGGCCACACGAAGGGCGCCTTCACCGGTGCCCTGAAGGCCAAGAAAGGACTTCTTGAGCTCGCCGACGGCGACAGCATCTTCCTTGACGAGATTCACCACCTGGAGGCTGACGCCCAGGCCAAGCTTCTTGTCGCCCTCGAGCGCCGTGGGGAATTCCGGCCCTTGGGAACCGATCACCCGAAGTACTCCAGGTTCCGCCTGATCGCGGCCACGAACCTCCCTCTCGCCGAGCTGCGCAGGAAGCTGCTGCCCGACTTCTGGGACCGCATCGCCGACTTCGCCCTTCGGGTCCCTAATCTGGACGAGTGCCGCGACGATCTCGACGGCATGTGGCGGTGCGCACTCCGGGATGCCTGCGACGATGTGGCGGCTGTGCAGGCGAGATCGCCACAGGACGCCGCAAGCCGCGCCACCGAGCTCTTCGAAGGCTTCCGGGAGGAGCACCACCGGGTCATCGTGAAGTGGCTGGGGGCGCAGGAGCTGACGGGGAACTGGCGCGATCTTCAGCGGCTCGCGCGTCGTCTCGTGGCGCGCACAACCGGCCCGGCTCCGTTTCGCATGGTGAACCGCGGCGAGCTTCAGCAGGTCCTTGAGGTCGAGCGCGTGGCTCACGCGCCCGAGGTTGCTGGCGCCGGCGCATCGCCGGAGGAGCTGCTTCCTCCGCCGGAGCGAATTGAGGCGTGGATGCGCGCGTCGGCGGAGGAGCCCATTCCGATGGAGGAGATGTGTGACACGTTCGAGCGTCGCCTGATCGAGGCGGCGGTTCGGGTGAAGGGAAGCGAACGCGCGGCGGCCACGCTCGTGGGAGTCGCCCAGACCACTTTCAACAAGCGACGCAGGAGCTTGAACGAGCGACTCGCCGAGCGACGCCGCTAGGGCAATGATCAGCCCGGGAGTTGCGGCGGCTGCAATAGCCCGAGCAGCTGGGCAACGGCCTCTTCCAAATACGGGGCGGCCTGACTAAAGGGAGAGAACGGGAGGGCGCCGACACCGCCGGACCGACCAAGCAACGCGGCGTCCGGCGAGGGTCCTCCAGGTCCGCCGTCTGCCTGATAGAAGACCGGCTTCGTACCCGGGAACAGAATGAGCGCCCAGCCGAGCGCGTGAGGGGTTCGGGCGCGCAGCGCGTCGCGGTACGCATGCATCACCTTCAGATCATCGTGCTTGACCAGACCTTCCATGGCATCGTCGTTGCCAGGATCCAGGTCGAGGTCGACGCGGTACTTGGCGTCGAGCAGGTGCACCGACGGCTTAGGTCCGTCAATCGTCAACGCCAGATCGGGTCGGAAGCTTACGCTGTAGGAGCTGTAGGGGGCATTCGCTCCCGCAGGCGTATTGTAGAAGACGGCCACGCGCCGCCCGTCCTTCAGGGTCGCATCGTGCCGGAGGCTCCAGGCGAGCTTGCCGACCTGGAGCACCGGATCCTCGATGGGTACTTCCAGCCGGATATCGCGGCTCTCGCGAGCGGCCTGGTTGACGATGTGGCACAGCGCGAACCAGCATGCATACTCGTAAAGGTCGAACGCCTCGCGCAGGGGATCATGGAGGAGCCTTTCGACGGCAGGGGGCAGCGCCAGACCGGCATCGAGCTGCGTCCACGCCCTGAGAAGCGGGCGATACAAGGGATCCTGCCGCAGGACCGGGGCGTCCAGCGTGAGCTCTCCGGTCTGGCTCACCCCGGCCAGCGCAGGGTGATGGCGCACCTGCGAGGCGAGGGAGCGTACCTCGCGCGCGCGACGTCGCCACCCGAGCGCCCCCAACCAGCCGCCGGATAGCTGTTGCTCGATGGCGCTGGCAAGCGCCTCGACCCGCACGGCGAGCCGCACGGCCAGGCGGTTGGGCAGCGTGTCCGGCGTTCGGATGGGGACGCGATCGCGCACTCGCCGCAGCCGGCCTTCGGGGTCGAAGGCGCCCGGCAACAGCGCTGGTCCGCGGGGCCCGTCGAGCGCCGGCCGCCGTGCTAGCTCGACGGGACGGGACGGCCACGTGATCTGCAGCGCCGAGCGCGGTTCGGCCAGGAGCGCCCGCCACGCGTCGGCCACCCCCTCGACCTCCAAGAGATGCTCGAGCAGCATCAGGGTCTGGAGGGGCGATCGCCCTCGGCGTCGCCCCACACCGAGCGGGAGGGACGTCGGACCGCCGAGCCTGCGGACGAGCGCGAGGTGACGCTCCCATACGTACCGCAGGAGCTCCTCGATGGCTGCGACGGGATCGTCATTGGCCGGGTGAAGGGGGAGCTTGGTCGAGAGGACGATGATTGGGAGTGACACGCCATCGCAAGTTAGGACAAGCTGCCCCACGGCATTGCGGAGTGAGAGGATTCGCGCGTTTTTGCTTCCGCAATGCTCCAGCCCGTCAGTGTGACCTGCCGCGGTCACGCTGACCCTGAAGCTCTGCGCGCTCGGACAGCGTACGATCCACGCGCTGTTCTCTGCCACGCGCAGGACGCCATCGAATAGCGGGCTTCTTCGATGGCTGCAGGAGATCCGCGGAGCGCTCCCATCATCCGTGGCTTCGAGCAGCTCCACCTGGACATTGGTTCCTATGATTGAGCGCTCGATGAGCAGCTCTTCCCCGTCATCGGACCGTTCGCGAGGCTTCCACTTCTCATCCGTGTCGACGCTGGAGAGCTCGAATAATGCGTCGCCGTCGTGCATCACGCGGATGGCTTGGAGGTCGAGCCTCCTGGCGCTGGAGTCCTGACTGGAGCGCATATTCAAGCCCGTCACCAGCTCAAAAGAAGCCGGTGAAACCGGTGCCATCAAGCTTGAGCAGCATGTCAGCGGCCTTACGTGCTGCTCGCGGATAGTGGCTCTCCTTCGTGCTCGCGGCGTCGCGCACTTTCTCTCCAAAACCTTCTTCGACCAGCTTCCGCAGCTCTAATCGTTTGTCGATGCACTTCTGACGATCTGGCCCTACGATGGCGAGCGCGAGGAGATCGAGCAGCACCGGCTCGGCCTGGCCGCGCGGCCCGCGCACTCGGGGCAGGACCTTGTTCCGAAGCTGCAGGTCGAGCTGGGCCCTGATGTCTTCGTCCTTCCAGGTAGCAGCGTCCGGGCCGAGGTGCTCTTGAAGGAGCAGGACGATCTCCCTCGCCGCCCGGTAGCCGAGGTGCAGCGTGTACGGCTGCAGCGCGTTCTGGATGGCGTCGAACCAGGGGCTGAGCTTGGTCCAGATAGGCTGCCAGTTCCAGACCTCGAACACGAGCTTCAGATTCACCTCGATGAACTCGAGCACACAGGCACGATCCAGCACCTTCGGAGCGAATGAGAATGTTGTCTCATCTACGTTGACAGTCCCAATGACGCATAGGCCGGGGGGCCACCCGATCGAGGGTGGCACCTCGACGGAGGGCTCACTGGCAAGGAACACCTGCTCCCCTGCATCGTGTAGGTGGATCAGCGCTTTGCCAGGTTGTTCCATCGCGCTGAGCAGATCGCTTCCATAGTATTCAAGTCGACTTAGGTTCATCTCATCAAGTATCAGGACGTGTCGGACCGGCTTGCGCAGCGAGTCGCTGGTTCCTGAGTTCACCCATGTCCTCCATGCATCGAGCACGAGGCGTAGTGCCGGTGTGCCGTAAAACACCTTATCACGCAGCCACCCCCACAGGCTCGCCGCTTCATGCCAGTCTGGGCGCACCGGGGCGAGGCCGAAAGATTGAAGCGGTTGTTCGCTGCTTACATCGACCTTGTCATCCACAGCATCGGTGCTAGCGCCTTCGTCTGCACCGGATGTATCTTCGGAGTCTCCCTCGCCGGATTCCGCGTCGTATTCATCTTCGTCTTCTTCGTCCTCATCGCTGGAGTCGAGCAGTGGTGTGGTGCCGTTTGCGTGAGCGCTCGCTCGAAAGATATCATCCCCGAGCGGCTCGACAACGAGCCAGTTAGGCTCAGTTGCCGCCTTGGAGATGAAGCTGCCGGGCGTCTTTTGGTGATCGAGTAATCCGTCGACGAGATCACGGACGGTTTTGTCGCTAGGCGATGAGCGTAGCAGCCCCGCAGCGCGGGCCTGGCCGATGCGAACTGCAAGCTCTGTCTTCCCACTTCCGCTCACACCAGCTAGCAGTACGAGCGGTCGTGCTCTCGTGGCAGCGATGAGTGCCTCCACTACCTCTCGCCGTTCTAGAATACGTCCAGGGCCATGAGCGCTGTGCGCTGCTGCTGTCCTGCTATCATCTGGAATAGCTGCCTGCAAAGCGCGTGCTTGGTGTTGATGATGATTGAGATACTGTAATGCACACGCTAGCACGAGTTCCCGATGTGCATCGGCGATCTCTTTGAGAAGTGCGTCCGCTATAGTGATAGTGCGAGTGTCCGACGTGGAAACAGAATCCGATAAGATAATTGTTTGCGTATGTATTATGAGCGCGCTATCCAGGTCGTTTGCTGTTTTTCCTCTTTCGTTATTCTTGTGCTCCGAACGTCGATTCTTTGGGTCGTTTTCCAGGAAGTTTGTAATGGCGCTCAGTCCATCTGGGATCGCCTCAAAGAACCAATCTTCTCCTTTTATTCTGCGTAGCCAAAACTCTACTTTTAGACCGAACTGGTCTTTCTCTTTCGATGTGGCTACTCGGAGATTCACACCGCCCAACGACACCCGAGCCCACGCGCTGTTTGTTTGCCCCGCCCACTTGGGGCCGTTTCGTTTCGTGCCCGCTGACAACGGCGGACCTAGATGTGTTAGGATGCTATCGCGAATATCTGTTGTGACCTTTTGCATCACGTCGTAGCCGTGTCGACGTTGTTCGGGGCCGCGAGCGAGCGTGGTCAGCGCGGCGAGGGCGCTTATCGAAAACGTGATCATGTTGTACCCGTTCCGATCCGTCTGCTTCCGGCCAGTCTACCAAACTTTGCCACTCCTGCGGACTAGAACAGCTTGGCTCTCCCCCGCCCGTGGTGATTCTCCACCCGCACGCGCCCCCGCCGGCCCGCATGCTGCCCCCGCTGCCCCGGTAGCCTGCAGCGCCCGCACGGCCTTCGGACTCTATTGGCTCCCGGACAACGAGCCGTTCGGCTCCGAGTGGCCCGGTGCCTTCACCGGCCTGCTCTCGACCACCGGTTCAGCCGCCCTGCTCGCTTCGCTTGCCCCTGCCGCCGTCCTCACCGACGCCGCCTTCGTCGGGGGGCACACGCGCTCGCCGCCGCGCCCGCCCTTGCCGACCTCGGCGCCCGCATCGGCGCTGTCGGTCCGGCGGTTATCCTCGCCTTGGGCCGCCATGCCGCGGGCCCCGAGACCTCGACCTCGCTGACCGGGTCCTCATTGTGACTGCCGAGCCTGCCGAGCGCCAGCTCTTCGGCCCCCTCCTCCTCATTGGCCCCGCCGTGTCAGGGACCGGCCTATTGGATCGCGACCGGGATGGCGAAACGGATCGGCCTCGGGCCGGCCAAGTGGATCGGTGTCGGGTCGGCCAAGCGGATCGCGATAGGTAGGCGCCTGACCGCAGGGAGGGCCCTCGGAGGGAGAGAAATTGGGTCGAGTTTCCGGAATGCGTCACACGCACTGTCGGAGACGGCGATCGTAGGAGCGGGATCGGCGAAGTGGATCGTAGCCGGGTCGGCCAAGCGGATCGCGACCGGGTCGGCCAAGCGGATCGCGACCGGGTCGGCCAAGTGGATCACGGCTGAGACGGCGGAAGTGCCGGTTCTCGGGCGTCAGACAGCGATGAGGCATGTACACCCGAGCCTGATAGGGCCGGGCATGGCTCCCGGCTTCGAGGAGGCCGGGATGAGCGCGAGGAGGACGGAGATGCACAGGCTGCAGGAGCTCGTGCGCCTGCACCGCAGGGGCGAGGACTGCCGGGAAGTAGCGCGGCTGCTGGGGATGGGGCCCAACACCGAGAGGCGGTATCGCACGGCGCTGTCGCAGGCTGGCCTGCTCGAAGGCAGCGCGGAGGAGATCCCCGCGCTCGAGGAGCTGAAGGAAGCGGTAAAGAAGCACGTGCCGCCGAAGGTGGCGCCGCAGCAGCAGTCGAGCGTGGAGCGGTGGCGAGCGTACATCGCGGCGCGCGTCGAGGAAGGGCTCAAGCCGGCAGCGATCTACGACCGGCTGCGGCTCGAAGAGCGCGACTTCAGCGGCAGCCGCTCCGCGGTCAAGCGCATGGTCGCGACGCTCCAGAGGGAGCAAGGGATCAGGCCCCAGGACATCGCCATCGTTGTGGAGACCGATCCCGGGCACGTCGCGCAGGTCGACTTCGGGTACGCGGGGCGGCTGTGGGACCCTGAGACCAAGAGCCTGCGCAGGGCGTGGGTGTTCGTGATGGTGCTCGGCTACAGCCGGCATCTGTTCGCGCAGATCGTGTTCGACCAGAAGACCGAGACATGGCTGCGGCTGCACGAGGAAGCGTTCCGCGCCTTCGGCGGGGTGCCGTCGACGATGGTACCGGATAACCTCAAGGCGGCGGTGGTGCGGGCCGCGTTCGGCGTGGACGAGGACTCGGGGTTGAGCCGCAGCTACCGCGAGCTCGCGAGGCACTACGGCTTCACCGTGGACCCGACGCCGCCGCGAGCGCCGCAGAAGAAGGGCAAGGTCGAGGCGAGTGTGAAGTACGTCAAGCGCAACGCCCTGGCGGGTCGCGAGGGGCAGGACGTGGGCGAGGTACGCGCGGCGCTCGGTCGATGGATCGTCGAGATCGCGGGCACACGGCAGCACGGCACCACGAAGCGAAGGCCGCTCGAGGTGTTCGAGGCCGAGGAGAAGAGCCGGCTTCAGCCGCTGCCGCTGCGCCCGTACGAGCTGGTGACCTGGAAGCGGGCGCGGGTGCATCGCGACTGCCACGTCGAGCTCGGAGGAAGGCTGTACTCGGTGCCCTGGCGGCTGGTGGAACGCGAGGTGTGGCTGCGCGCGACGCCGTCGAGCGTGGTGGTGTATGCCGACGACGAGGCCGTGGCACGGCACGATCGGCGCGGCGCCGGCCTGCGCAGCACGCTCGATCGGCACCTGCCCGAGGAGCGCGCGGCGCTGCGGCACCGGAGCCGCGCCTACTGGGAGCAGCGCGCCGACCAGATGGGCCAGGACGTGGGCAGGTTCGTCCGCGAGGTGTTCGACGCCGACGACGTGCTCTCGCAGCTGCGCAAGGTGCAGGCGATCGTCACGCACCTGGAGAAGTTCCCCAAGGAGCGCGCGCAGGCCGCGTGTCGCCGAGCGAGCCATTACGGCAACCTCAGCTACCAGGGTGTTCGCGACATCCTCCGGCGCGGTCTCGACTTCGAGCCGAGCCCGCAGAGCGCTGCGCCGGCGGCGTGGGCGGAGGCGCCTCCGCGGTTCGCGCGCGACCTCCGGCTGCTCGCGGCCTCGCGGCTGTCGTCGACAGGAGGGGACCATGGGCCTCACTGACGAGCTCGTGCCGGTGCTCAAGAAGCTGCGGCTGTCGGGCGTACTGCAGTCGCTGGAGGTACGCGTGCGGCAAGCCGTCGACGAGCAGCTCTCGCACGAGGAGTTCCTCGTGCGGCTGCTGTGCGACGAGGTCGATCGCCGTGACGGGCGGCAGTTCGATCAGCGCATCCGCCGAGCGGGCTTCGACAGCCTCAAGACGCTGGAGGACTTCGACTTCCAGTTCAATCCGAGGGTGCCGAAGGCGAAGGTGATCGACCTGGCGACCTGCTCCTTCGTCGAACGCCGGCAGAACGTGCTGCTGGTCGGCCAGGCGGGGGTCGGCAAGTCGCACATCGCTCAGGCGCTCGGTCACCGCGCCTGTCGCGCGGGCTACCAGGTGCTGTACGCGGGCGCCGGCGACATGCTCAAGCAGCTGCGCGCCGGCCGCGCCGACGGCAGCCACGACCGCCGGCTAGCGCGACTCGTGGGGGTCGACCTGCTCATCGTCGACGACCTCGGTCTCCGCTCGCTGACGGTCGAAGAGGCGGCCGATGTCTACGAGGTCATCCGGCTGCGTTACCAGCGCGGGGCGATGATCCTGACGTCCAATCGCGCCGTGGAGGAGTTCGGTGGACTGTTCGGCGACCCGCTGCTCGCCAGCGCTGCCATGGACCGGCTGCTCCACGACGCCCACGTCCTCGTCCTCGAGGGCGATTCGTACCGCAACCCTCCCCCGGGCCGGCGACGCCGGGCGGCGGAGGCATCGAAGGAGAGCAAGACATGAGCACGTCGAGCGGGTGGCAGGATCCGCTTGGCCGACCCCAAGCGTCGATCGCCCGGGTCCTGATCGCGGTGCTGGCGGCGCTCGCGATCACAGGATCCGCTTGGCCGACCCAGGCGCGATCCATGAGGCCGAGCTATGACAGCAGCGGTCGCCTGGATGGCGAGAGGCTTACGCCCTCATCCTTCAAGCACACGAGGACGTCGTCCAGTAGCGCAGTAGCGCTCAACGAAGCTCTGGCAAATTCCTGGCAGCCGCTTCCTTCCGCGGTTTCTTGTCGCCCACAACCCACATAGATTCCTCACCAGTCCGCCCGCTCCCCTCCATCAGCATCCTCGTCTGAAGACCGCGGTTGGAGCCGAGGTGCCGCCCTTGCGACGCTCGGGGCTGAAGAGGTGCCGCGGGCCGTAGAGCCGGGTGGCCGGCACCTGCGCCGACACCTCGCGCCCGCTCCGGCGTACCATCCGCCGTCCGGTGACGTCCCCCTTCCTCGAGGCCCCCGAGTCCGCCTGGGTGGCGAGCAACGCGCTCGCGTTCGCGCTGCGCGACCGCTTCCCGGTCAGCCCCGGCCACACGCTCGTCATCCCGCGGCGCCTCGTCCCGACCTGGTTCGACGCCACCGCCGAGGAGCGCGCCGCCATCTTCGAGCTGGTCGACACGGTCAAGCGACACCTCGACGCCGAGCTCCACCCGGACGGCTACAACGTCGGGATCAACGCCGGCGAGGCCGCAGGGCAGACCGTGATGCACCTGCACGTGCACGTGATCCCGCGCTTTTGCGGCGACGTGGACGACCCCCGCGGCGGCGTGCGCCACGTCATCCCGGGCCGAGGGAACTACCTCGCCGGCAGACCCCCGCCGCTCGCGACCGGCGGCCCCGAGGACCCCTTCCTGCGCCACCTCGCGCCGGTCTTCGCGCGCGCGACCGACGTGGCCATCCTCTCGGCCTTCGTCCAGGAGAGCGGCCTCGATGTCCTGGAGAGCCACGTGTTCGCGGCCCTCGCGCGCGGCGCGCGCGTCCGGCTCGTCACCGGCGATTACCTCCACTTCACCCAGGCCACGGCGCTCGCCGAGCTGCTCGACTGGGCCGGCGGCAACGCCGCGCTTTCGGGCGCCGGAGGCGCCCGGGGCAGCTTCGAGGCGCGGGTGGTCGAGGTCGACGCGCTCCCCGGCACGATCCGCTCGTTCCACCCCAAGTCGTGGCGCTTCGAGGGCCCGGGCTTCGGCGCCGCGTTCGTCGGATCGAGCAACATCTCCCGCGCAGCGCTCGGACCCGGCATCGAGTGGAACCTCCGCGTCGACCGCCACCGCGATCCGGACGCCTACCGGGCCGCCGTCAGCGCCTTCGAGCGCTGGTGGTGCCGCGCCCGGCCGCTCACCGCCGACTGGGTCGAGCGCTACGCCCAGCGCGCGACGCAGGCCGCGGTGGGCCTGCCGCCCGGCGAGGAGGACGCCGAGCCCCTCGAGCCGCCGCCCCCGCCGCACCCCATCCAGCGCGAGGCGCTCGCCGCGCTGCATCGGAGCCGCGCGGAGGAGGGGCGCCGCCGCGCGCTCGTGGTGCTCGCCACCGGCCTGGGCAAGACGTACCTCGCCGCGCTCGACGTCGAGGCCTGGTCCGAGCGCCACGGCCGCCGCCCGCGCGTCCTCGTGCTCGCCCACCGCGAGGAGCTCCTCGTCCAGGCCGCCCGGACCTTCCGCCGCCTCCTGCGGGGCCGCGCCGCGCGCTTCGGCTGGTGCGCCGGGAGCGCCGGTGAGCTCGCCGGCGACGTGGTCTTCGCCTCGGTGCAGAAGCTGTCCCGCCCCGAGCACCTCGCGCGCCTCGCCCCGGGGAGCTTCGACTACGCCATCGTGGACGAGGTCCACCACGGCACCGCGCCGAGCTACCGCGCCGTCCTGGACCGCCTCGATCCGGGCTTCCTGCTCGGCCTCACCGCCACGCCCGAGCGCGCCGACGGCGCGGACGTCGCCGGGCTGTTCGACGATCACGTCGCCTACCGGGCGGACATCGGCGCCGGCATCGCGCGGAATCTGCTCGTGCCCTTTGCGTATTTCGGCCTCAGGGACGAGACGGATTACCGCGCTGTCACCTTCCACAACCGGAGGTTCGACCCAGGCGAGCTGGAGAAGGCCATCGACACGGACCGTCGCCTCGAGCAGATGTGGCGCGCGTGGCAGGAGCACCCCGGGGAGCGCACCCTCGTGTTCTGCTGCTCGATCCGGCACGCGCACCATGCCTGCGACTTCTTTGCCGCGCGAGGGGTTCGCGTCGCCGCGGTCCATTCCGGTCCGGAGTCGGCGCCGCGCGAGGAGGCGCTGGCGGATCTCGTCGCCGGCAAGCTCGACGCGCTGTGCGCCGTCGATCTCTTCAACGAGGGCATCGATCTGCCGAGCGTCGATCGCGTGGTGATGCTCCGTCCCACGGAGTCGCCGGTCGTCTTCTTGCAGCAGCTCGGCCGCGGCCTGCGCGTCGCGGACGGGAAGGCGCGGCTCACCGTGCTCGACTTCGTGGGCAATCACCGCGTGTTCCTCGACCGCGTGCGGACGCTGGTCTCGCTCGGATCCGAGCCGTCCGATGTGCGCGATTTCCTCGGCGGCGTCCGCGCGGCGCGCTTGCCGCCGGGCTGCGCGGTGGACCTCGATCTCGAAGCGAAGGAACTCTTGCTCAGCCTGCTCCCTGCGCGCGGAAAGAGCGAGGTGGAGCGCGCGTACCGCGATCTCCGCGACGCGCGCGGCGAGCGCCCGACGGCCGGCGCGCTGTTCCGGATGGGGTACCGGCCTGCCACGCTGCGACCGGCCCACCAGGGCTGGTTCGACTTCGTGGCTTCCGAGGGCGACCTGAGCCCGCCGGAGCTCAGGGTCCTCCGCGCCGCCGGCGCGTGGCTCCGGGAGCTCGAGATCACCGCGATGAGCAAGTGTTACAAGATGGTCACGCTCGAGGCGCTGCTCGAGGCCGGCGCGCTGTTCGAGGGGATCTCGATCGCCGAGCTCGCGCGCAGGAGCCGCGCCATCCTCGCCCGCTCTCCGGAGCTCTCGCGCGATCTCGACGGCGCGGCCGAGCTGGGCCGCGGCCGGGGGTTCGACGATCCGCGCTTCGTCAGCTACTGGAAGAATAACCCCATTGCCGCGTGGACCGGCGCGCGAGGCCGCCGCTGGTTCGCGCTCGACGAGGACCGCTTCGTCTCGAAGCTCTCCTGTCCTCCGGGCGACGAGGAGGCCTTTGCCGCGATGACGCGGGAGCTCGTCGACTACCGGCTCGCCATGTACCGCGCGCGCCGCCGCGAGGACGGGGCCGGCGCGTCGTTCTCGGCCAGGGTGCTGTGGAACAAGCGCGACCCCATCCTCAAGCTGCCCTCGCGGGCAGCCCGCCCTGACCGCCCGTCAGGCGACGTCGACGTCCGGCTTCCGGATGGCGAGGTGTGGCGCTTCCGCTTCATGAAGGAGCTCTGCAACGTCGCGCACCGCGTGGGCTCGCAGCGCAACGAGCTCCCGGATCTGCTGCGCCGCTGGTTCGGCCTTGCCGCCGGCCGACCTGGAACGGCGTTCCACGTCCGCTTCGTCCGCTCCCCGGACGGGCTATGGGCCGAGCCGGAGAGCCCCGAGGGCGCCTCCACGGCGCCGCGCTCCGCCCTCGTCGCCTTCCCCGATCTGCGCGCGGCGGCCGGCGCCGCCGCCGCACCGACGGAGCTCTCTCCCGAAGCCGAGGCGGTGCGGCTCCCGATCGCGGCCGCGCGGGGCGAGGGCCTCTTCGCAGTGCGCGCCGCGGGCGACTCGATGGATGGCGGGAAGCGCCCTATCCGCGACGGGGACTGGCTGATCATGAAGTTTGCGCGCGGCGCCTCGTACGATGCGCTGGAAGGCAAGGTGGCGCTGCTCCAGATACCCGATCGCGATCTCGGGGTTGCCTACCAGATCAAACGGCTCGTGCGCGATCGGTCGCGGTGGTGGCTCCGCTCGGACAACCCGGACGCGCCGTCGTACGAGGCCACGGCCGAGACGGTGCCTGTCGCGATCCTGGTCGAGGTGGTCCGCCCCGAGGACATCGGCCCGAGCCCCGGCGAGCGCTTCGAGGACGACGACGCCGCAGCCCGTGCGTTCGGGCTGGAGGAGCCGCCGCGGACCGGCCGTGTCGGCGGTCACCTCTTCTTCTGTCTGGAGGCGCCCGGGGCGCTGGTCGCGCCCGATCGCATTCGATCGCCGCTGCCGGCCCAGGAGCGCCGCCCCGGAGAGACGGCGTTCGTGCTCGTGCGGCCGCCCGGCGAGCCCACCTGGCGAACCCTGGGCGTGGCCCGTTACCTCGATGACGAGGGGCTCTGGGCCTGTCCAGGGATCGACCACGCCGCGTACCGCGCCCTGGGCTCGGGCCGCGGGGCGTCCCGGTCGCTCCCGGCGGGGAGCCACGAGCGCGCGCGGGCGCTCGTGGAGGAGCTGCTCCGGCGCCCCGGCGCGGGCGCCTTCGTGGAGCGCGACGGCAGGCACTGCAGGATCGTCGGCCGGGCCGACGGCGGCGGGCTGCGCGTCGACGGCGGCCCGGGCGGCTTCGCGGAGCGGACGGTGTCGCTGACCGATCTCGCGTGGGTGATCGTGGCGCGCGATGACGTCGGGAAGAACGGCGGGCGGCTGGACGAGCAGCGGGTCAACCGGCTGCGCTATCTCGAGGGAACGCCGCGGGCCGCGACACGGTGGATCGACACGGGATGGGCGCTCGCGCTCGCGGCGGCGGCTCACCCGGCGGGCGAGGGGTGACGGCCTGGAGGGCGGCGCGCGAGGCGGCTCTCGCGGTCCGCGGGCGGCTCGCGCGCCGGCGGCAGCAGTGAATGCCAATCGCCTGGCTCATGAGGCGATAGTCGAATGTTAACGTTCACTCGCCTGGATTCCCCCTCCTCGCGAGGATCATCGCGGAGGTGGCGAGGCGGGTCCAGGACCGGCAGCCGCCGCAGCCGCCGCAGCCGTCGGCGCAGTGGACGCAGCTGACGGCCAACCCCGGCCGTATGGAGGCGTGGCTCAGTATTATACCCCCTCAGGTCGTGCAGCGCGTCATGCGCGGCCGTGCAACGCGTCGTCCACGATCGTGCGACGCGTCGCCCACGAACGAATCGAAGCTCAGCAGTGGATAGCCGCTGCTCTGACCGCATGCCCAGCTGCGCGGGTAGCTCGCAGGATCTCTCGGAGCGCAGCCGTCCGTGCTGGCGAGCGGACGGGGCGAAGCATCCTAAACCCCGATTCTACCTTGTGATCGTGGTGGAGCGCCGAACGCCTCGTGCGCGTCTCCGCCTCGCTCGGCGGAGGCACGGCCCTCCGATCGAAGCGGGCAGCCGCTAGAGCGAAGCGGCGTCTGCGCGACCCTCGTATGCCAGCGCTTCACTATCCCGCCTCCAAAGGAAAACGTTCGGCGAGACGCCGGTGATCTCGTCGACGGAGAGCTTCGGGCTCATCCACGGTTTCCGATCCGCTCCGGTGATCACTTCGGCGCGACAGGGGAATATTGGGCTATGCGAACGTTGCGTCAACTATCGTACATCGGTACGACAATTTTTTTGACCTCAACAGCCTTCCTCGCTTCCTGCACAGGGAACATTGCGGATAACGGTGGCGAAGACGACAACCCCACCGGCGGCAGCGGTTCGACCGGTACCGGGGGTGACATCGACAATGGGCCCCCGGATGTCTGTATCCCCGGCCTCCCGGCGACGACCCAGCTCCCCCGCCTGCTGAACCGGCAGTACGACAACACGGTGCGGGACCTCCTCGGCGTCACCCGCGTGGGTGCCGAGGGGAAGCGGCCGTCCGAGCTGCTCGTCGGCGACTTCGACGGCGCGATGACCCCTGACGCGTGGCGCATCTATCAGGATGTCGCCGCGGCGATCGCCAAAGACGTGATGGCTGGGCCGAACAAGTCCAAGTTCATCAGCTGCGATCCTGCGGCGGCCGGTTGCTTGACGCAGACCATCCAGACGTTCGGCCGCAAGGCGTTCCGCCGCCCGCTGACCCCCGAGGAGGTGGCGCGGTTCGAGAAGCTGGGCCAGACGACGCCGGCAGGGACGCCCGACGAGGTCGCCGAGACGACGTTGCTCGCCTTCCTCGTGTCGCCCTCGTTCCTCATGCTCCCCGAGCTGACGACCACGCCGGCTTCGTCGGGTGAGGGCATCCAGCTCTCCAGCTATGAGGTGGCGACGAGGCTCTCGTACTTGCTCTGGGGCTCCGCTCCGGATGACGCGCTGAACACGGCGGCCGACAACAACGAGCTCCAGACCAAAGAGCAGATCCTGGCCCAGGCGCAGCGGATGATCGCCGTGCGCGAGAAGACCGGGCCGCTCGTGTCAGCGTTCCACCGAAGCTGGGCGCAGATGGACAACGATCTCGCCCACTGGTGGAAGGGCGATCACGACACCGAGACGTACCCGTTGTACGATCCGGCCGCCAAGCCCAGCTGGCAGGCCGAGCTCGACGCCTTCTTCGAAGAGGTGGCGTTCTCGGGCGGTTCGTTCAAGGACGTCCTCCTCAGCAACGTCGCCTTCGTCAACAAAGACAACGCGGAGATCTACGGGCTCGATCCTGCGGCGTACGGCACCGAGCTGACCAGGGTGGAGCTGGACGCCAACGAGCGGCCGGGCTTCCTGACGCGCGTCGGGTTCTTGAGCTCCTACTCGAGCTACGACTCCACGAGCCCGATCCTGCGAGGCGCGTTCATCGCGACGTACCTGCTCGGCGTGAACCCGGGTCCGCCCCTCCCCGGCGCCACCATGCTGACCGTCGACGGCCAGTTCGACACGCAGCGCGCGTACGTCGAAGCTCTGACGAAGCCCGAGAGCTGCAAGGGCTGCCACGCGGTCGTCAACCCGCCGGGCTTCGTGATGGAGGGCTTCGACGGCATCGGGAAGATGCAGACGATGGATCCTCGCGGTGGTGTGATCGACGCGAGCGTCACGACGAACACCATCGACTTCGGGGACGGCAACGTGAAGGAGATCACCTCTCCGTTCGAGCTCATGCAGGAGATCGCTCAGATCCAGAAGGCCAAGCAGCTCTACGCTCAGGCGTGGGTCTCCTATGCCTTTGGGCGGCTCCCGAACGGGAAAGACAAGTGCGTCGTCGATAATCTCGAGGCCAAGTTGTCTGAGAGCGGCTACAGCGTTCTCGATCTGATGGCCGATCTCACTCAAGCGGATTCGTTCCGCGTGCGAATCCGTGAAACGCAGTGAAAGCTGAGGAATGTTGACCATGAGCACGAAACTTAACCGCCGAATCTTCCTCCGTGGCATGGGCGGAGCAGCCTTGGCTGCGCCCTTCCTCAGCTCTGTGTGGGAACGCACCGCGAGGGGCGACACCCCTGCGCCTGGGAAGGCGCTCATCGTGATGTTCACGCACTACGGCGTCATCACGAACAAGTGGTTCCCCACGAAGACCCAGGGCGAGCTCACGGCTGCGGACCTCGAGCCGACGAGCCTCGCGGCCCTCGCTCCGTACGCGAAGAAGCTCCTCATGCCGCGCGGCATCCGCTCGATGAACGAGTGGACCGCCAACATGACGCGTGGACAGGGGAACGACTCCCACACGCAGATCGTGGGGTCGTTCTTCACCTGCCAGCCGGTCACGCCCAACAGCAACGACCCGTTCAGCTTCAACCAGGCGACGAAGTTCAACGCGAAGGCCGTCGGTCCTTCGCTGGATCACGTCATCGCCCAGCAGCTCAGCCCGCAGGGCACGCCGTTGCTCTTGAACACGGCCGGTCAGAATGACGGCGCTCAGTCGGCGATCTCCTACAAAGCCTCCGAGACCCTCTTCAGCGGCCTCAACGCGTCGCAGGCCTTCAGCAGCCTCACGGGCCTCTTCCAGTCGGGGCAGCCGATGTCTCCGGACAGCTACGCGGCGGTCCGCGGCAAGAGCGTCCTCGACCTCGTGAAGGACGACCTGCAGACGCTCGAGCGGTTCGACATGAGCAGCGCCGACAAGCAGAAGCTCGCTGCCTGGAAGGAGCTCGTCAACTCGACAGGAAACGTGATGGTCTCCGCGCAGTGCAACGCGGAGCTCGGCGAGATGCTCGGCGCGACCTCGGCGAACGCCTCCAAGGCGGCGTCGGGCGGCTTCGGCACCGACGTCCTCACGACCAAGGTCGCCGGCGATCTGGACGGCGCGGACATCTATTCGGCCATCGCGGCGCTCGCGGCCGCCTGCAACGCCAACCCCGTGATTTTCATGAAGTACCCTGGAAATTACAATTTCAAGGGGCTCGGCATCACGATGGAGTCGCACTCCCTCTCGCACCGCCTCGACAACGCGGGCATGACAGGCAGCTGCCTGCCCAACGCGATCGAGATGCTCCTGAAGGTCGACGCCTACTACGCGCAGAAGTTCGCGAACCTCGTCAAGATGCTCGACAGCATCCCCTCGGGGAGCGGGACGGTCCTCGACAGCGTCGCCGCCATCTGGTTCAACGAGATGTCGGACGGCAACGCGCACAACCTCAACAACGCCCCGATCATTCAGGCGGGCAGCGCCGGCGGTTACTTCAAGACCGGTCAGATCATCAACGTCGACCCCGCGTCGACCCCGTCGGCCGGCAACAGCATGTCGCAGTGCGCCAACGGCACCGGCCAGGTCAACGGCGTCAATCAGGGCACCGGGACCGATCCGAAGATCGGTAACGCGCCGATCAACAAGTACTTCTGCAACATCATGAACGCCCTCGGCGTGAAGGCGGGCGCGGACGGCTTCCCTGCGAAGGGTGGCTCCGCGGAGGTGACCCACTTCGGCTATTCCGACAAGACGGAGGACTTCATCGGCGGCAAGGGCGCACGCGAAGCCTCGATCCACAACCCGGGCGGGTTCGCGGAGCTCAAGGCCTGACCGCGCTCGGGGCGACGTCCTGAACACCCGGACGAGCTCGCGTGCAAAGACCTCTTCTTGCCGAAGGGGTCTTTGCGCTTGTGCGTCGCCGGTGAGCGCGGACGCCGCGGAAGGGCCGCTCTTCGTGGTGTGCCTCATTTCGCGGCCCCGCGCTGCCCGTCGACGGCGGACAGCGATAGGCTGAGGATCCCTTCTCATGGTCATGTTGGCGAAGCGTCTCCTCATCCCTGCTGCTGTGCTCCTCCCCCTGGCCTGTTCGAGCGAGGCGAGCGACGGTGCCGGGGGGGGCGGGGACATCGGCGACGGCGCGCTCCTCGTTCCGGAAGACCTCACCGTCATGGCGCTCCCCGGCGGAAACGGCGTGCTCAACGTGATCGCGCTGACGCTTCGCAAAGGACCGACCAACACCGAGCTCTACGCCGCCTTGAGGAACGACGGGGATACCCCGGCCTGCAGCGCCGCCGTTTCCGTTGAGCTCTACGACAGGAGCCAGCGGTCCCTGGCAGTCGGGATCAACGGGTTGCTCACCCAGCATTTCTATCGGCTCACGGATGGCTCGGGCGCCATCGCCGCGTGCGTAGGTCCAGGCGACGTGACCATGGCCGCGGTGACGGACTTGCCCTCGGACATCGCGATCGAAGACGTAGGATACGTCGTCTACCGGTGCCCTTACTTTGCCCTCGACGTCGTCCCCATCGAGGGCCTCACCATCAGCCAGGTGAAGGCCGTAGCTCGCGGCGCCGGCACGGCGTACACGGGCACGTTCTTCAACGGGCTCGACGTGGCGGTGAGCGAGCCCTCCGCCACGGTCTTCTCCGTCAATCGCGTCGGGCGTCCGCTCGGCGTAGCGATCGGTAGCGGCACGGTCCAGATTCCGCCGGGTGGCAGCTGGACCTTCGAGACGAACACCGTGGAAACGCCCGGACCTGATCACGCCGCCTACCCGGCGGCCGCGCTCGTAAAGCCGTAGATCATCCCGAGTCGCACGGCCATCCCCGACACGAGGGAGGATGAGCTCGGCCGAGCCAGGCGGGCCAACGTCTCGGCCGTCGACGGTTCAAGGAAAGGTCCTGAAACGCCGATCAGCTTATGATGCCCGAGAATGAAGAAATTGGAACCACAGAGGCACAGAGGACACAGAGGGAATTTGTTGTTCCTCTGCGCCCTCTGCGTTTCATTTTCTCGGGGTTTCAACCAGTTCGATGTCGTAGCGCGCGGGGTCGGCGGCTACTCGCCAAGCCCTGCTACTCCAGCGCGCCGTCGGCGATCCACTGCGAGAGCGCTTCGATGTAGTCGGGGGGTACGCACTTGGCATCCTCATCGTTGACGCACTCGAGGGGCATCCGCGGAGTCTCGCCGCACGGCCCCTTGAGGATCTTGATGAGAGCGCTCTCTTCCGGCTTGCCGGGGTTGACGATGGGGAGATTGCCGCAATTCTCGGACACGTGTGTGGTCAGCCTCGTGCGCAGCTCTGCGTCGATCTGCAAATCGAGGGGGTTCATCTCGTCGTTGTGGCAACCCGCCCCGAAACAGGAAGCGTTTTCGATCACGAACTTCATCGTCTCGAATGTCGGTGCGACCCCTGGGTCGCCACCACCGGTGCCCCCGGTGCTCGCGCTGCTGGTAACGCTTCCCGAGCCCGTCCCGCTCGAGTCCGAGCCGCCGGTCCCAGAGCCACTCGAGGCTGCGCTCGTGCTTCCGGCTGCCGAGCTGCTGGTGCTGGTGTCGTCAGAATCCTCCGGCGCATCGGAGCAGCCTGAGAGAGGTGACAGGAGGGCGACGATTGCTGCCGCGGCGAAGATTGAGAGTTGAATTTTCATGGGGTCACGATGAAGGTTGTGTGAGAGGAAGTATAGCTATCTTCCCCGTTGGATCAAAGAGAAAGCCTTCGATCTTAGGGCCTTGAAGGCGAGGTGCCGTCGGCGAAGGGATTCGGTGAGCTCGAACTTTTGTGGCCACCTCGCCCGTAGTGTTTGGCCGCTCGCTCCGGAGAGAGCTGCTCGAGGCGCGAGGTGTCATCCGTGGCGGGTAATCGGCGCGAGGAGCGGCGTCGTGTATTTGGACGGCTGGAGCGCCGCGTCGGCCCAGCGCTGGTCGGCGGCGGCCCGGAGGCGCTGCTCGAAGTCGGCCTGGAGGAGAAGTATCGGAATGTGCTTTTATCCGGAGACGGCGCCGCCTGCCTCGCCTTGAGCCGCGGCCGCGCCGCGCCCGCCGCCCGGGTGCGCGCTCCCAGGGGTCTTTCGCGCCGCGCTCACGCCCGCCCCCAGGGCCGCAAGCGCTGACGCGGCCAGCATCGTCCCCTGGAACGCCGCGCCGAACGCGCCGCTCCCCGCCGCCTCGACCGGCTGCCCCGCGCCGAGCGCCGCGAACATCGCCCCGGAGGCCGCCACGCCGCAGAGCATCCCCACGTTGCGCGCCTCGGCGAGCAGACCCGCGGCGGTGCCCTGCTGATCGCGCGGCGCCGCGCCCATGATGCGGCTATTGTTCGGCGAGGTGAACAATCCGGAGCCGACCCCCACCAGCGCGAGCGCGGCGAGCAGGCTCGCGCGCTCGGGCCGGGGGCCGAGCAGGGCCACGCTCGCGAGGCCGAGCGCCAGCGCCACCATGCCCGCGACGGCCGGCCCGCGCGTGCCGATGCGGTCCGAGAGCCAGCCGCTCGTCGCGGTGAGCACCGCCATCACCGCCGGCTGCACCGTCATCACCAGGCCCGCGTCCGCCGCGCTCATCGCGAGCTGACCCTGCAAATAGAACGGCAGCAAGAACAGCATCATGTACACCGCCGCGTACTGGAGAAACGCGGCGACGAGCCCGCGCCCGAGCGCCGGCTGCAGGAGGAGCGCGCCCGAGATCAGCGGCGCAGGGCTCCGCCGCTCCGCCCGTACGAACGCCGCGGCGAGGACAGCGCCGAGGGCGAGGAGGCCGATGACCCTGGGGCTCTGAAAGCCCCAGCGCTGGCCGCGCGTGACGGCGACGAGGAGCGCGGTGATCGCCGGGCCGAAGAGGAGCGCGCTCGCCCACGGAAAGGGCCGCCCCCGCGCGTCGAGCGGCGCGCCCCGCGCAGGCGGAGCCGACGCCGGGTCCGCGGCTGCCGCCGACGCGCGCGGGTCCGCGCCGCGGGAGATCCCCGGCGTCGCGCCGGCCGAGCCACCCCAGACGAGCGACCGGGCGAGGAGCCCTCCCAGGACGGCGATGGGCAGGTTGATCCAGAAGGCCGCGTGCCAGCCGGCGCGCTGCGCGAGCCAGCCGCCGATCGACGGCCCCAGCGACAGCCCGAGGTACGTCGCCGTCGCTTGCAAGCCGAGCGCGCGGCCGCGCTGCGCGGGCGGGAACGCGGCGGTGGTGAGCGCCGGGCCGTTCGCCATCAGCATGGCCGCGCCCGCGCCCTGGAGGGCGCGCGCCGCGACGAGCGACGCGAGCGTGGGCGCGAGCGCAGAGAGCGCCGAGCCCACGCCGAAGACGCCGAACCCCGCGGCGTACACGCGCCCCTTGCCGTGACGATCGCCGAGGCGGCCGAACGGCAGGAGCAGCGCGCTCACCGAGAGCGAGTAGGCGGCGAGCACCCAGCTCGCGGCGCCGATGTCGACCCCGAGATCCCGGCGGACGAGCGGCACCGCGACGTTGATGAGGCTGCTGCCGAGCGCGGACATCCAGGTGCCGACGGCGACCACGCCGAGCACGGCGTAGGGCCTGGTCGGGGGGGAGCTCAACGGGGCGCGCCGCGGTGCAGATAGCGAGGCTGAGCCGTCCGCGCCGAGGCGGCGCGGAGCCGGGCCTCCTCGACGACCCCGTGCGCCGGCGAGAGCGAGCAGGCCGGGTCCGTCGCGGCGGCGTCGCCGGTGAGGTGGTAGGCCTGGCAGCGGCAACCGCCGAAATCGGCCTCGCGGCGGTCGCAGCCCCGGCAGGGCTCCGCCATCCACGCGTCGCCGCGGAAGCGGTTCATGCTCGGCGCCTCGCGCCAGATCCAGGCGAGCGGCCGATCGCGCACGCTCTCGAAGCCCAGCCCCGGGATCGTGTGCGCCGCATGGCACGGCAGCACCAGGCCGTCCGGCGCGATGTGCAGGTAGCGGCGCGCCCAGCCGTCCATGCACGCTCGCGGCCAGGCGGCGTAGTAGTCCGGCGTGACGAAGACCATCTCCATCCGGCCGAGCAGCCGCTCGCGCGCCGCCGAGGCGATGGCGAACGCGCGCTCGAGCTGATCCCTCGTGGGCAGGAGCGCGTCGCGGTTCGCGAGCGCCCAGCCGAGGTACTGCGTGTTGGCGAGCTCGAGCCGGTCGGCCCCGAGCCGCTCGGCCAGCGCGACGATCGCCGGGACGTGATCGATGTTCTCCCGGTGCAGCACGACGTTCACCGTGAGCGGGAGGCCCTCGGCCTTGACCCACGCGGCCACCGCGAGCTTGTGGTCGAACGCCGCGTAGCCGGCGATCCGGTCGGCGCGCTCGGGGTCGGCGTCCTGGACGCTGAGCTGCACGTTGTCGAGCCCCGCCGCCCGCAGCGCCGCGAGGCGCTCGCGCGCGAGCGGGACCCCGGAGGTGATGAGGTTCGTGTACAGCCCGGCGCCGCGCGCCGCGCGGACGAGCGCCTCGAGGTCGCGCCGGGCGAGGGGCTCGCCGCCCGTGAGGTGGAGCTGCATCACCCCGAGCTCGGCGGCCTCCGCGAAGACGCGGCACCACGTCTCCGTCGAGAGCTCCCCGGCGGCGCCCTCGAGCTCCATGGGGTTCGAGCAGTACGGGCAGCGCAGCGGGCAGCGGTAGGTGAGCTCCGCGATCAGCGTGTAGGGGCGGTGCGACGCGGCGTCCGCCGCGGCGCCGCCCTCGAGGGCGAGCGCGGGGGCTCGCGCGGCCGGCGCGCCGCGCGCGGCGTCGTCCCCGACGGCCACGGCCGCGCGTCGCTCCTCGAGCAGGCCGCGCTCGGCGAGCTCCTCCAGGAAGGCGATCACGTCGCGCTCCACCGCGTCCGGCGGCGTGGAGGCGAAGGCAGCCGCGATCTCGGCGGCGATCTCGGCCACCGTGCGCGCGCCGTCGAGGCGCGCGGCGACCGCCGCGGCCACCGGGTTCAGCGCGAGGCCGCGCTCCGGATAAAGCAGGATCTCGCGGCCCGAGGCGCGATCTCGCACGAGCCGCGCCTTGCTCGCGAGGAGGAGCCGATCGCCGGGCGCGAGGGGCATCTCCGCGTCACGCCTCGGGCCCGTAGGCCGCCGCGATGGCGTCGAGCATCGCCCAGAGGATGTCGCACTTCGTGATGAGCGCGGCGATGCACGCCTCCTGGGCGGCGCGCGTCGTCGCGCGCGCCGTCACGTAATCGATCGCCTCGGTGGAGTCGGCCCTGGCGCGCGTCACCCGCCCGCGGAAGTAATCGAGCGTGGCCTGGTCGACCCAGGGATAGTGCTGCTCCCAGGCGACGATGCGCCGGGACATGAGATCCGGCGCGAAGAACTCGGTGAGCGACGAGGCCACCGCCTCGAGCAGGCTGCGCTCGCGCACCAGCGTCACGTACGCGTCGCAGGCGAAGCGCACCGCGGGCAGCACCCGGGTCAGGCCCGCGACCTCGCCGCGGTCGAGCCCCACGCCGTCCGCGAGCCGCAGCCACAGCGCGAGGCCGCCCTCGCCCTCGCGCGCGCCGTCGTGATCGACGATGCGGTGGATCCAGAGCCGCCGGAACGCCGGATCCTCGCTCTTCGAGAGGATGAGCGCGTCCTTGATGGGGATCCGCGTCTGGTAATAGTAACGGTTGAGCACCCAGCCCTGGATCTCGCGGCGCGAGAGCTCGCCGCGGTGCATTCGCTGGTGAAACCTGTGGTTGTCGTGGTAGCGCCGGGCGCCCTCGTCGCGCAGCCGCGCGACGAACGCCTCCCGGGAGAGCGGCTCGTCGTTCATAGGTCGATCACAAGGCCGTCCGCGGCCACCTCCCAGCCCGCCTCCTCCACGGCGCGCCGCTCGGGCGAGCCCTCGACGAGGATCGGGTTGGTGTTGTTGATGTGCGTGTAGATCTTCCGCCGCGCGCCGACGCCCGCGAGCAGCCTGAGGCTCCCGCCGTCGCCGCCGATGGGCAGGTGCGCCATGTCCTCCGCGCGGGCCTTGCCGAGCCCGAGGCGCACGAGCTCGTCGCTCGACCAGAAGGTGCCGTCGAAGAAGCAGACGTCCGCGCCGTCGAGGCGCGGCACGTAGTCGCCGGCGGCCCCGACGGCCGTCGCGATGGCGGCGAGGCGGCCGGTCGCCGCGTCGCGGACCCAGAGGCCGATGTTGTCCTCCGGAGACGGCGGGGCGAGGCCCTCGAGGTGCTTCGGCACCTTGCCCGGCAGCGCGACCGGGACCACCGTCACCCCGGTCTTCGCGCCGTCCAGCCCGGTGAGCTCCGCGGGCTTGTCGAGCTCGAGGCGCCGCCACGTGGTCTGCCCGGGGAAGCGCTGGAGCGTGCGGAAGATGGTGTTGCCCTCGGCGAGGCCGCGGTAGACGGCCTCGGTGGCGTAGATGACGAGCGGCGCGTTCTCGCGCAGGGAGAAGAGCCCCAGCGCATGATCGAGATCGCCGTTCGTGAGGATGACCCCCGCGATGGGCGAGGCCCTGCCGGCCCGCGGCTGCAGCGGTGAAAAGGCCTCGATCTGCCGGTGGACGTCGGGGGAGGCATTGACGAGAAACCAGCTGCCCTCGCTCACCTCGAGCGCGAGCGCGTCCTGGGTGCGAGGGCGGACGCGCGCCGAGCCGCGGCGCGCCTCGACGCAGTTCGGGCAGGCGCAGTTCCATTGCGGGAGGCCGCCGCCGGCGGACGAACCCAGGACGCAGAGGCGCATTCCGGTGCTCGCTCGAAGGCTCTTATTCCGCCTCGACCGCGGCGCCCTCTCGCTCCGCCGGCGCCGGGCGCGCGAAATTGATCGGAACAGGGTCGAAGTCGCTCTGGTACGAGCCGATCTCCGCGTCCATCTTGATCTCGACGAACTCAGGCTTTTCGTAGCGCATCGGGGACCTCCTGTTTCCTTTCGGTGAACGGCGTTGTTCGCCGGCGCAAACGCAGGCTTCTTGCGCGCCGCTCCACGCGGCGCCGGATGAGATTTCGCGCCGGACAGCCCCAAGTCAAGGCCTGAAGCGCAGCGCAGATATCGTTTGGTGCGCAGGCGCCTCCGGGGTGCGACTCCTTTCCCCCTCGACCGAAGAATGCCCGCCGAGCTTCAACGCGCTCGCCGGCGCGCCGCGTGGAGGCCGAGCGATTTGCTTGACATGGGAGAGTCCGTGGTTTCTGCACGAGGCCAGGACAATCCCTTACTCGATTCCGTGAACGACCCGATTGTGCTCAGTTCGGGATCGAGGCCTATCCGCAGCGCCCACGCTCGCCTCAGGCGTCGCGAGCTCGACAGGGTTGGATCGCCTCAGGACAGCAGGAGCTGCGCCGGTGCTGCCTCGCTCTCGCGCTCCGGCGCGCTCTCTCCCTGCCACGCCGGGAATGGATCCTGGAGCCGGCTCCAGCCGGCGGGCCCCGCGGCCATCTCCTCCGCCGTCAGCAAGCAGGCGTCGAGGCCGCGCGTGAGCTCCGCTCGGTCCATGTCGACGCCGATAAAGACGATCTCCTGCCGCCGGTCGCCCCAGACCGGGTGCCACGCGGCGCTCACCTCGTCGTCCTCCGGCCGCTGCTCCTCCGGCAACGACGCAGCCCAGCGGCCCGCCGCCTCGAACGAGGCGGCGCCCCCGGCCTGCGACCAGGCCCCCGTGACGTCCATGCGGGTCGCGAGCCAGAAGAACCCCTTCGAGCGGAGCACTCCATCCCAGGCGGCCGCGCCGTGGATGAAGGCCCAGAGCCGCTCCGGGTGCATCGGGCGCGCTGCGCGGTAGACGAAGCTCTCGATCCCGTACTCCTCGGTCTCCGGCACGTGCTCTCCGCGCAGCTCCCGCATCCAGCCGGGCGAGCGCGCCGCCTCCTCGAAATCGAAGCGCCCCGTGCCGAGGATCTCGCGAGGATCGACCCGACCGCGGCGGGCCTTGATGATGCGGGCGCCGGGGTTCAGGTGCTGGAGCATGGCCGTGAGCCGCTCGGCCTCGTCATCGCTCACGAGATCCATCTTGTTGAGCACGAGCACGTTCGCGAACTCGACCTGCTCGACGAGCAGATCCGCGACCGTGCGCTCGTCGTCGCCGTCCAGCGCCGCCTCGCGCGCGCGCAGGTCGTCTGCGCTCGTCCAGTCCGCGAGGAACCGCTGTGCGTCGACGACGGTGACGAGCGTGTCGAGCCGGGCGACCTCGGAGAGGCTCTCGCCCGTCGCAGGATCGGCGAAGGTGAACGTCTCGGCGACCGGCAGCGGCTCGGAGATGCCCGTCGACTCGATCAGCAGGTAGTCGAAGCGCCCCTCCGCCGCCAGGCGGGCCACCTCGACGAGGAGATCCTCCCGGAGCGTGCAGCAGATGCAGCCGTTCGACATCTCGACGAGCTTCTCCTCGACGCGGGAGAGCGCCGCGCCCCCGCCCCGCACGAGCGCGGCGTCGACGTTGACCTCGCTCATGTCGTTGACGATCACCGCGACGCGCAGCGCGTCGCGGTTCGCGAGGACGTGGTTGAGCAGCGTGGTCTTGCCGGCGCCAAGGAAGCCGGACAGCACGGTCACAGGGAGCTTTCGCGTCACGTCTAGGTCCTCTCTCGATCTGGCGCAGCCTCGAATAATGAAATCAAATTGCATTTGCAACAAAATGGTTTCTGGCGCGCGCGCCGGTCGCCGCGCGCGCGGCCGAGGCCGCCGCGGACCGGCGCGCCGAGACCGCCCCGATCGCCGCGCGCAGCTCCGGTCGCCGGGCACGGCGCTCGGGTCGCCGCGCGCAGCTCAGGTCGCCCGGCGCGGCGCGACGGCGGTCGTCAACCTCGCTCCCTCTCCTGGCGGAGCGTACGTCGGCAGGTGGTATCACCCAGGGCGGCGCGGCGCCGCTGAGCCCGGAGGACCCGACTTCTCGTGGAGAGCGAACATTCAGGCGCGGCGCTGGCGCGGCAGGTGTGGCGGCTCGCGTGGCCCGCGATCGCGCACATGCTGCTGCTGACGCTGGTCTTCCTCGTCGGCCGCGGCATGGTCGGGCGCTACTCCACGACCGCGCTCGCCTCGATGCAGATCTGCGGGACGCTGACGTGGACCCTCGTCTCGGTCTTCAGCGCGACCTCCGCCGGCACGCTCGCCGTGGTCGCGCGCAGCGTGGGCGCCGGCGACCGCGCCGCCGCCGCGGAGGCGACGCGCGCGTCGCTGGTCTTCGCGCTCGCGCTCGGGGCGGCGGTCGCGCTGCCGCTGCTCGCCGCCTGCGGCCCGCTGCTCCGCGCGCTGTTCCCGAACGCCGGCGCGGCGGTCGTCGAGCAGGCGGCCGCGTACCTCGGGATCGTGCTGCCGGCGCTCCCGCTCGCGTTCGTCGAGGCCGTCGCGGCGGCCGCGCTGCAGGGCGTCGGCAACACGAGGACGCCGCTCGTCGTGGCCACGATCGGCAACCTCGTCAACGTGCCGGTCAGCGCGGTGCTGATCTTCGGCCACCTCGGGCTGCCCGCGCTCGGCGTGCGCGGCGCGGCCGTGGGCGTGGCGTGCACCATGGCCACCGAGGCGCTGCTGCTGACCGCGGTGCTGCTGTCGCGCTCGAGCCCGCTGCCCCTCCGGTCCGCGCCGGCCGCGGCCAAGGCGCCCGCGCCGCAGGCGAGCGCCCCGGCGCTCGCGCGGGTCCTCCGCGTCGCGCTGCCGGCGTTCGCCGAGCGATCCGTCTACCACGCCGGCTACATGGGGTTCGTCGCCATCATCGGGCTGCTCGGCGCCACCGCGATGGCCGCCAACCAGGCGCTCATCGCCGTCGAGTCGGTCTGCTTCCTCTCCTCCGAAGGGTTCGGCATCGCCGCCGGGGCGCTCATGGCGCAGCGCCTCGGCGCGCGCAGCCCCCGCGACGCCGCGCGGGTCGCGCTCGTCGCGGCCCTCATGGCCATCCTCGCCCTCTCCGCGTTCGGCGTCCTGTTCGCGCTCGCCCCGCGCCCGCTCCTGCTCGCGTTCTCCGGCGACCCCGAGCTCCTCGCCGTGGGCGAGCGCGCGCTCCGCGTGGCCGCCGTGGCGCAGCCGTTCATGGCGTTCGCCACCGTCATGGGGATGGGGCTCCGCGGCGCCGGCGACACCCGGACCGTGCTCGCCGTGACGCTCGTCTGCTCGCTGCTCGTCCGGCTCGGCGGCACGTGGCTGTTCGCGGTGACCCTCGGCCACGGGCTCGTCGGCGTCTGGATGGGCAGCACCGCCGACTGGATCTGCCGCAGCGCCCTGCTCGCCGTCGCCTTCGCGCGCGGCCGCTGGAAGGCCCTCGCCGTCTGACCCGGCCCCGCGCGCCGCGCTCAGGCCTGCTCCCGCAGGCCCGGGCGCAGCACCCCGAGGAGGATCACGTCGACGACGCGCGCGAGCTGCGCCTCGTCGACGCTCGCGCGATGCTCGATCATCTTGTTCTTGAGGTAGGCCGCGAGCAGCTCGAACGGGAGCATCGGATCGTCGCTCGGCGCGAGCTCGCCCCGCGCGACGGCGCCCTCGACGATCGCCCGCAGCCCGCTCTCCTGGACCGCGCGCAGCGAGCGGGCGATGGCCATGAGCTCCGAGTCGAGCCCCTCGGCGAGGAACACGTGGACGAGGCTCTGCCCCACCGGTGACATCTGGATCTCGACGATCGCCCGCCCGAGCGCGATGAGATCCCCGCGGAGCGAGCCCGTGTTCGGCGGGACGATCTTCTCGTCCGTGACCGACAGGAGCGCGGCGCGCACGAGGTCCTCCTTCGTCGGCCAGCGCCGGTAGACGGTGGTCTTGTTCACCCCCGCGCGCGTCGCCACGTCCTCGATCCGGAGCGCGCGGTAGCCCGCGCTCGCGAGCTCCTCCAGCGTCGCCGCCAGGATGCCGCGCACGACCGGCTCGCCGCGCACGAGCGCGCGCTTCTTCGCGGAGCCCCGCCTCGCCGTCCGCTTCGCCGTCGTCGCCTGCATCGACCCGTCATTCAAGTTCCGCCGCGCGGCGCACGCCAGCGCAATCTCGCGGCGCGGCGCGCCATCGCGTCAGTTTGTTGCGATGACCGCAACTGGTTGTTGCGGTCGACCGCGGCCGTGTTATACCCATCGCAACCATCGGTTGCGATGACCGGAGCGCCGCGCCCGAGGGGCGAGGCGGAGGGCTGGGCGACGGCGGAACGGGCGGGGGCGCGGCGCGCCGCCGGCCGCGAGGTCGCGCGCTGCCCGGACGCGAGGCGCTCGTGACCGACCCCGCCGCGAGGAATCCTTGAACCACGCCACGACGAAACGCCGCGCCGAAAGCCTCCTCCTCCTCGCCGCGCTCGCCGCCTCGGCGGCGGGCTGCGCGTCCAAGGCCAGCGCCGAGAGCGCGACCCAGGCGACCGCGCCGCCGGTCCGCGTCGAGACCACCGAGGTGCGCGAGGCGCCGATGCCGCGCAGCCTCGCGCTCACCGGCACGCTGCGCGGCGACCGGCAGACCGACCTCGCCGCCAACGCCGTGGGCCGCGTGCTCGAGACCTTCGTCGAGCGCGGCGACGCGGTGAAGAAGGGCGACCTGCTCGCGCGGCTCGACGTCCGCGCCGCCGCGCTCACCGCCGCCGAGGCGCAGGCCAACGCCGCGCTGACCCGCGCGCAGGAGGAGACGGCGAGGCGCGAGTGCGACCGCTACGGGGCGCTGTTCGAGGGCGGCGCGATCTCGCGGGCCGAGCACGACAGGATCGCCGACCAGTGCCGGAGCGCCCCGCTCTCGGTCGCGGCCGCCACCGCCCGCGCGCGCGCCGCCGCGCAGAGCGTCGGCGACGGCCAGATCCGGGCGCCGTTCGACGCGATGGTCACCGAGCGCTTCGTCGACGTCGGCGAGTACGTCCGCCACGATTCCCGGGTCGTCGCGCTCGTCTCGAAGGGCGCGCTGCGCCTCGAGTTCACCGTGCCCGAGGCGAGCCTCGCCGCCGTGAAGACCGGCGGCCCGCTCACCTTCACCGTGCCGGCGTACCCGGGGCGCTCGTTCTCGGGCGCCGTGCGCTGGATCGGCGCCGCGGTCCGCGAGGCCACGCGCGACCTCGTGGCCGAGGCCGAGGTCGAGGACCCGGACGGCGCGCTGCGGCCGGGGATGTTCGCGTCGATCGCGCTCGCCACCGGCGAGGCGCCGAGCCCGGTGGTGCCGCGGTCCGCCATCGTCGAGAAGGAGGGCCGCGCGCACCTCTTCGCCGTGGTCGATCGCCGGATCGAGGAGCGCGTCGTGCAGACCGGCGCGGAGAGGGGCGATCTCGTCGCCGTCCTCCGCGGCGTCCGCGCGGGCGACGCGATCGTGATGAAGCCGGCTCAGGGGCTCGAGAACGGCCAAGCCGTGGAGTGAGGTCGTCATGCAGTGGCTCGCCCGCGTTTGCGTCAAGAGGCCCGTCTTCGCGTCGGTCCTCATGCTGGTCATCGTGGTCCTCGGCGCCGCCGGCTACACCCGGCTCGGCCTCGACCAGTTCCCGGACATCGACGTCCCGTACGTCGTCGTCACGACGCGCCTCGACGGCGCGGCGCCCGAGGAGGTCGAGACCGAGATCTCCGACCGGATCGAGGGCGCGGTGAACACCATCAGCGGCATCGAGGACCTCCGGTCGACGTCGACCCAGGGCGTGAGCCAGGTGGTCGTCGGCTTCACGCTGGAGAAGGACGCCGACGTCGCGGCCCAGGAGGTGCGCGACAAGATCAGCGCCGTCCTGCCCAGCCTGCCCAAGGGCATCGATCCGCCGATCGTGAGCAGGATCGACCTCGGCGCGGCCCCGGTGCTGCTCGTCTCCGTGGAGTCGGACCGGCCGATCCGCGAGCTCAGCGAGATCGCCGACAAGCAGGTGCGCCGGCAAATCGAGGGCATCTCCGGCGTCGGTCAGGTCAACGTGATCGGCGCGCAGAGCCGGCAGATCAACGTCTGGCTCGACCCGATCGCCCTCAGGGCGCAGGGGATCACCGCGGCCGAGGTGCAGCGCGCGATCGCGGCGCAGAACCTGATGACCCCGGGCGGCAGCGTCGAGACCGGCCCCGAGGACCTCACGCTGCGCGTGATGGGGCGCGTCGACTCGCCCGAGGCGCTCGGCCGCATCGTCCTCCGGCAGCAGGACGGCCGCGCCGTGCGCCTCGCGGACGTCGCCCGCGTCGAAGACGGCCGCGCCGAGGAGAAGACGTGGGCCCAGCTCGACCGGAGGCGCGCCGTCCTCCTGTCGATCGTCAAGCAGTCGGGCCAGAACACCGTCGCCGTCGTCGACACCGTGAAGGCGCGCCTCGCCGAGGTGCAGCGCTCGCTACCCGAGGGGACGAAGATCGAGGTCGTGCGCGACGGCTCGCGGGTGATCCGCACGGGCATCGCCGCCGTGAAGGAGCACCTCGTGCTCGGCGCCCTCCTCGCCGCGGCGGTGGTGCTCCTCTTCCTCGGCAACGCCCGCAGCACCCTGATCGCGGCGCTCGCCATCCCGATCTCGGTCATCGGGACGTTCGCGGTCATGTGGGTCGCCGGCTTCACGCTCAACTTCCTCACGCTCCTCGCGCTCGCGCTCGCCGTCGGCATCGTGATCGACGACGCGATCGTCGTGCTCGAGAACATCGTCCGCTACATCGACGAGAAGGGCATGAAGCCGTTCCCGGCCGCCGTCCTGGCGACGAAGGAGATCGGCCTCGCGGTGCTCGCGACCACGCTCTCGCTCATGGCGGTCTTCATCCCGGTCGCGTTCATGCCCGGGATGGTGGGGCGCTTCCTCAAGAGCTTCGGCCTCACGATGGCCTTCGCCATCGGGGTCTCGCTCATCGTGAGCTTCTCGCTCACGCCCTCGCTCGCCGCGCGGTGGCTCTCGGGGCACAGGCAGGCGGGCGCGCACGCGAAGCCCTCGATCCTCGAGCGCGCCGTCGACGTCTTCTACCGGCCGATCGAGCGCGCCTACATGGCCGCGCTCGCGTGGGTGATGAAGCGCCGCTGGGTGATCGTCGTCGCGTCGGTGGCCGCGCTCGGCTCGTGCGCCCCCATCGCCAAGACGCTGCCCGCCGGGTTCCTCCCGGAGGACGATCAGGCGCAGTTCGAGATCAGCCTGCGCGCGCCGGAGGGGACGAGCCTCACCTCGACCCGCCTCATCGCCGAGCGCATCGCCGACGACGTGCGCCGGCTCCCGGGCGTCACGAGCACGCTCATGACGGTCGGCGAGGGGGAGCAGCAGGCCTCGAACGTCGCCAAGATCTACGTGATGCTCGTCGATCCGGAGCAGCGCGCGCTCGGGCAGCTCGAGATCATGCAGAGGGCGCGCGACGAGATCCTCGCGAAGCTGCCGCGCGAGCTGCGCGTCACGGCCGGCGAGGTGCAGGCGATCTCGTCCGGCGGCCAGGCGACGGGGCGGATCCAGGTGGCGCTCCAGGGGCCGGATCTCGACCGGCTGGCCGAGTACGCGACGCGCATCACCGAGGAGCTGCGGAAGGTCCCCGGCGCGGTGGACGTCGACAACAGCCTCGTCGTGGGCAAGCCCGAGCTCCGCGCGATCATCGATCGCGATCGCGCCGCGGATCTCGGCGTCCAGGTGGCCGACGTGGCGGGCGCGCTCCAGCTCTTCGTCGGCGGGCTCAAGGTCTCGACGTACTCGGAGGCCGGCGAGCAGTACGACGTCCGCATGCGCGCCGACGCGAAGCACCGGGCGGACGCGCAGGGCCTCTCGTTCCTCTCGGTCCCCTCGTCCAGGCACGGCGCCGTCCCGCTCGACAGCGTGGTCGCGCTGGAGCCCGACAGCGGGCCCTCGTCGATCGGCCGCCTCGGCCGGCGCCGGCAGATCACCATCAGCGCGAACGCCGCGCCCGGCGTCGGCGACACGGCGGTGCAGGCGGCGCTCGACCGGATCATCGCCGAGCAGAAGATGCCGGCGGGCTACGCCACGCAGGCGGTGGGGAGCTCGAAGAACACGGCGAGCACGGCGACGAGCTTCGCCGTGGTCATCGGCCTCGCGTTCGTGTTCATGTACCTGATCCTCGCGGCGCAGTTCGAGTCGTGGCTCCACCCGATCACGATCCTGCTCTCGCTGCCGCTCACGGTGCCGTTCGCGCTGCTCTCGCTGAAGCTCTTCGGCCAGTCGCTGAACCTCTTCTCGGGGCTCGGCCTCCTCGTCCTCTTCGGCGTGGTGAAGAAGAACGCGATCCTCCAGATCGACCACACGAACCACCTGCGGGCCGAGGGGATGCCGCGGCTCCAGGCGATCCTCCAGGCGAACAAGGACCGGCTCCGGCCGATCTTGATGACGACGATCGCCTTCGTCGCCGGCATGATCCCGCTCGTGCTCTCGCACGGCGTCGGCTCGGGCCAGAACCGGACGACCGGGGCCATCGTGCTCGGCGGCCAGTCGCTCTCCCTGGTCCTCACGCTGCTCGCGGTGCCGGTGGCGTACTCGCTCTTCGACGACGCGGCCGAGTGGCTCCGCCGCCGCCGGAGCAGGCGCGCGGAGGACAGGGGCGAGGCCGAGCTCGACGCGCTGCTCGGCAAGCCGGAGCCGAGCCCGGCCGGCGGCGAGTGAGGCGCGCGCCGGCGGCGCTGGCTCTTCGGCGGCCGAGCGCCGCCGGGGGAGCCAGCGCCGCCTCAGGCGGCCGGCCCGCGCGGGCGCGCCGCGGGCGGCCGCTCAGGCGGCGCGGGAGCGCACGTCGTAGCCGGCCCCGCGCACGGCCTCGACGAGCGCGTCCACGGGCGCGCGGGCCGGGTCGTGCTGCACGACGACCGTGCCCTCGCGCAGGCGCACGTCGACCTTGGCGACGCCGTCGAGCTCGCGCAGCGCGCCGTCGATGTGGCGAATGCAGGACGAGCAGCTCATCCCGCCGACCTGGAGGGTAGTCTCTTTCATGGTGTCTTCCTTTCGGCGACCCAGCGGCCGCTCACCTCCGAAGACGCAGCCGCCCGGCTTCATTACACCGCGCCGCTGCGCTCCGCCGGGTCCGGCCGGGGCGCCTCCCTGTACCGGGCGGCTGCGCGGTCGCCGAAGCCGCGCGGCCGGGCGCGATCGAGCCGCCCGGCGCCTACAGGATGGGATCGACGCGGTAGACGCGGCTCGACCGCAGGTCGACGAAGTAGAGCTTGCCGTCCGGCCCGAAGGTGAATCCGGCGAGCGAGCCCGCCGGCAGGCCGGTGTCCAGCGTGCGGACCAGCTGTCCTGTCAGGTCGAAGGCATAGAATCGGCTGGTGGCGTGATCGGTGGCGTAGACGATGCCTTCGTGGACCTCGATCCCGCTCGGCGCCTCCAGCGTCCCCGGGGGGACGAGCTCGGTCAGCGTGGCCCCTTCGACGTGCTTGCGCGCCCTGACCGGCTCTTGCCCGTCGAAGCTCGTCCCGGGCGTGCCGCTCGCGGTATCCAGCTTCAGCAGCCGGCCATGACCGGTGTCGGCGATGTAGAGATGGCGGTCCTCGGCGCGATAGAAGACGTGGCTCGGCGCGTCGTCGCTGCCGAGCACCTCGCCGGCGGCATAGCGGAGGATCGCGCCGTCGGCGTGGTCGTCGTTCCCGGGGCCGTGATCGTGGGCGAAGTCGTACCGATCGAGCGCGAGGTCGTGGCCGTTGAAGACCCAGTAGACGTTGCCCGCCTCGTGCGCGATGCCCTTGCAGAAGGGGCTGGAGTGGAGCATGTCGAGGTGCGACCCGAGGCCGTCGGGCGTCGATTTCGCGAAGACCGCGAGGTCCGACGAGAAGAGCGTCGGACCCATGAACTCATTGCCGCCGTTGTCGTTGTCGCCGCAGACCCCGAACGTGCCTGCGTCGCCGAAGTCGATCGCCGGCGGCCGGTTCATGAAGTGCGCTGCGGCCGGGTCGCGGAGGCGGATCGAGGCGCTGTCCGGCGCGCCGGGCCGCGTGATGATGATCACGCTGTCGTCCAGGCGGTTGACGACCCATAGCTCCTCGGGCCGCTCGGGGTTGAAGTCGAGATCGGTCGGCTCACGCTGCCTGTCCTGCTCGTGGACCAGCACGAGCGCGACCGACGACGGACTGCCGTCCTTGACGCCGATCGGGGATCCGGGCGGGAGCGCGACGCACTCGCCGCGCACCTGATCGCACAAGGGCGTTCCGGGGGCGGGGGCGCAGTCCGGCGAGGCCTTGCAGAGCAGCGGCGGCTCCGGAGCGGCGTCCGGGTCTGCCCCGGAGCAGGCCGCCACGAGTCCCACGCTGGCCAGGACGAGCACCCTTTGAAGCATCGCGTCTGCCTCCCAGTTGCCGATGACGAGGACATTGTGACCCCGCCGGTCACGCAGGCCATCCCTTTCACGCAGGCCATCCCTTTGCGGCGTGGCTCCTTGTGTCGTGGAGCCCGGGGCCCTTGCGTCGGGTCGGGGCGGCGGAAGCGGAGCGGGGTGGCGGCAGGCGGGCCCCGAGGTTAGCCTCATGCGTCATGAGCGAGACCGAGCGAGCCCCGGAAGGCACCGAGCGTGCGAGGGAGGACGCCGAGCCTGCGAGCGCGGAGGGCGCCGCGCCTGGGCGCTCGGCCGATGTGGTCGCGACGTTGGTCGAGAGCCACCGGGAGTTCCTGCGGTTCCTGGAGCGCAAGGTCGGCAACCGCGCGCTCGCCGAGGACATCCTGCAGGACGCGTTCGTGCGGGGCATCGGCCGCATCGACAGCCTGCGCAACGATGAGTCCGCCACGGCGTGGTTCTATCGGACCCTCCGGAACGCGGTGGTGGACCATTTCCGGCGCAAGGGGGCGTCGGAGCGGGCGATGGCCGCGCTGGCCGCCGAGCTCGACGAGGTGGCCGAGCCGCAGGTGGAGCAGCGCGCCGTGTGCCAGTGCGTCCGGGCGCTGGCCGGCACGCTGAAGCCCGAGTACGCCGCCGCGCTGCAGCGCGTGGAGGTCGACGGGCTCTCGGTCCAGGCCTTCGCCGAGGAGGCGTCGATCACCGCGAACAACGCGGCGGTGCGCCTCTTCCGCGCGCGCGAGGCGCTCCGCAAGCAGGTGGCCGCGTCGTGCGGGACCTGCGCCGAGCACGGGTGCCTCGACTGCACGTGCGGCCCGGTGCCGCCGAAAGCGGCGAAGGGCGAGCCGGAGCCGCGGCGAGGCTGCGGGCACGGGGCGGGGGATCGCGGTCCGGTCGGGTGAGGCGGCGGGCTGGAAGGCGCCGAGCAGCTCGTTGAGGCTCGGCCTGTTCGGCCGCTCCGGGAGGGTCCGCGGCGCCCTCCAGCGGAGCAGCGGCGGATAGCTGGATGTCTATCCGTTGTAGTAGGGGTAATCCGCCGTGTCGCCGATGACGGTTCCAGAGCGGTAGTTTCCACCCTCGTGCACGGAGTAATGGCACGATTGACAGAGGATGACGCAGTTGTCCAGGCTGCTCGTCCCGCCGAATCGGATGGGGCGTATGTGATGTGCCTGCGCCGCCTCGCCGTAAAAATGCGCTGATTGTCCTGCGCTGTCGATGCTGGCGATGTGCTCGCCGCAGCTCCCGCAGCGGAAATACTGCCGGTTCAGGGCGGATTGCTTGGTGGATTCGGAGAAGTCTTCGGGTCGTGACATGTCGCGTGACTCCTATGCTTTCCCGGTGAGCGATCGGCCCCCCGCGCTCCGAGGGCATCCGAGACGCCACCCCGTGTCGAGACGACGTGCCTCCGGCAGGGGGCGCCCAGCAGGATAGGTCGGATCGCGTGACGAATCCGGGAAGCTGGCCGGAAATTACGAGGTGGGAGGCGGCTGCTCCGGCGCCTGCGGGAGCTGCCGCAGGCGCCGGGCGCGCCGCCCGGCAATCCAGCATGGCTGCAACCACCCGAGAGATGACCCGATGCCCTCAGTCACGCATGAAGTCCTGGTCGACCTGTTCAAGAACCGCCCGAGGCTGGCCGCCGAGATGCTGCAAGACGCGCTCGGCCAGCCGGTCCCCGCCCTCACGGAGGCGCGCGTCGAGTCCTCGGACCTGGCCGAGGTCGTGCCCTCGGAGCGGCGGGCGGACGTCATCGTCGTGCTGCTGGCGAGCGGGCAGCAGCGGCCGGCGATGGCGATCGTGGTCGAGGTCCAGCTCGGCGTGGACCGGGACAAGCCGTACGTCTGGCCGGTGTACGTGACCCAGACGAGGGCGCGGCACCGCTGCCCGACGCGGCTGCTGGTGGTGACGATCGATGCGGCGATGGCGCGGTGGAGCGCGCGGCCGATCGACACGGGCCACCCAGGCTGGACGCTGACGCCGCTGGTGCTCGGGCCCGAGGGCGTCCCGGTCGTCACGGACGCCGAGCAGGCGAAGGCGGCGCCGGAGGTGGTGGTGCTGTCGGCGATGGCGCACGGGGAGGGGGAGGCCGGGGAGGCGATCGGGGTGGCGTTCCTGGCGGCGGCAGGCGGGCTCGATGAGGAGCGCCGGGCCCTGTACGCGGACGTGGTGCTATCCTCGCTGAACGCAGCGGCGAGGCGGACGTTGGAGGCGATGATGAAGAGCGGATACCAGTATCAGAGCGAGTTCGCGCGTAGCTACGTGGCCCAGGGCAAGCAGGAGGGCCGGGAGGAAGGGGTGCGCGAGGGCACCCTGAAGGCCAAGGCGCACGACGTGCTCGCCTTCCTCGAGGCCCGCGGGCTGGAGGTCCCCGCCGACGTGCGCGAGCGCGTGCTCGCGAGCGCCGACATCGCCGAGCTGGATCGGTGGATCCGCCGCGCCGCCGTCGTCAGCGACGCCCGCGAGCTCCTCGCCACGAACGGCTCCTGAGCGCGCGACCGCGTACCGCCGACAGCCCGAATCCCCTCGCACGCCAGCCGAGCTCCCACATCAGCCGAATCGATCCACGAGGAAATCGATCTCGGCGAGCTCCTGGAAGCCCACGCGGCGCAGGATCGGCCGCGACATCGGGCCGGCCCTCGTCACGACCCGCGGCGCGCCGCGACGGACGGCGTCCTCCCAGCGGGCGGCCAGCAGCGCGCGGTACGCGCCGCGACCGCGCGCCGCCGCCTTCGTCGAGCCGGAGTGCAGGACGGCGCCGGCGTCCGTGAACGTCGCGGTGGCGGCCGCGACCGCCTCGCCGTCAATCCAGGCGAGGTAGCGGACGAACCGCGTGTCGGCGAGGTCCCGCGCCCCATCGCGGTCAATCCGGGCGAGCTCGGCGCCGAGCAGGTCCAGCCGTCCAAACACCTCATGGGTGATCGAGACGAACGTGCGGAAATCGCCCACGGTCTCGACGCGCGACACCGCGATGCCCGCGGGAGCGCGCGGCGGCGGCTCGAGCAGCGCCATGACGACGGCCCGCGGGGGCTCGGCAGGGGACATCCCGAAGGAGCGCAGACGGTCGGCGAGGCCGGACGGCGTGGCCGAGGTCGCGACCTCCCACGTCAGCGCCCGTCGGCCGTGCTGCGCGGCCAGCGCGCGCACCTCCTCCACCGCCTCGAGGACCGCATCCGGCGCGAGCCGCAGGCGCTGCACGACGTTGAACGCCGGGTCGTCGCCCCGCCCAAGGAAGAGCGCGTACCGGTCCGCCTCGATCAACCGCTCTCCTTCCCCGATCGGCTCATGAGCGTTCGGCGCCTCGGCGAGCCGAAGGACCGCCTCGCCGTCCAGCGATCCACCGCTCACCACCGGCAGCGCAGGTCGGGGCGACGTGCTCACGGGGCGGCGCTGCCCCACACGGCCGGATTTTTCTTGGTCCTCGCGCCGACGACACAGATGCGCCGCGCGTCGCATACCGAGGATGCGTTGCTGCACGGGTTCACGACGCACGTCGGGCCCATCAAGAGATCCATCGTGATGGGCGTCCCCGGGGTGCACGGACCGCAGACCAGCACCGGGCAATCAGCGTCCGTCTTGCACGCAATCTCCCCGTTCAAGCTCGTGCCCGGCGTGGCGCTCGACGCCGGAGCGCCCGTGGACGCCGTACACCGAGCGGAGGACCCGACGGGCGCGCTCTCCCCCGGAGGCGCGGAGGTGCGATCGTCGCACGCGAGCGCGCCGTAGAGGAGGGCAGACAGGAGGACAGTCGTGCGGCGCGGCGTCATCGACTGGATGGGCCGACTCTAGGCGGAGTCGATGACCCTCGCAAGGCTCACCGACGCTCCTCTCTCGGCCATGATTCCGCGATGTGGCGCTCGCGCCCGAGGGGGCCGGCCGGGCGGGCGGCGTGTGACTCGCTCGGGCAGAGCAGGAGATCCCGGACGGCGATTCCCTCGCTCGAGGAGGGGACGCTACCGGGCCATGCCGAGGGCGGCGGTGAGATCTGGCGAAACCGGGCGGAAGCATCGAGCACGCGTGCATCCCCTGATTCATCCCGCCGAAATCTTCGATGTCCTGGGTCGTGATCTCAGGAAGGCCCGGATCCCGCCCTGCCTCGAGCTGCGCCGGTAAGTCATGAGCTCGGCGTCTGGGCGACATCGCGCTGCTCGACAACCTCGCGACGGCCCACGCCCGCAGCCCCTTCGGGGGAGATCGGCAGATCCTCGTCGCGGTCGGCGACATCGTCTCGCAGCGATCGCTCCATCCCGTCGCCGCGTGATCGCCGCTCATCCCACGTCGGCGCCGACCCACGTCGATCTCGGCTCTGGGCGGCTGCCGGCGCCGGGGCGAGGCTCCTGCGAGGGCAAATAGATCGCTGACGGGCCTCACGAGATCCGCGGGACCCGTCAGGTGGAGCCTAGAGCTCTGCCGTCGCCTTGAAGTAAAACGCCCGCCCCGGCCGAGGCACCCCGAAATAGTCGAACGCCGGAGCATCCGTCAGGTTCTGCGCCTCCAGCGTCGCGCTCACGGTGGGAACCGCGCGAAGCACGTATTCCAGCGCGAGCGAGTGCACCAGCTGCGATTCGACCTTGTCCTTCGACGCCCGGTCGCCCGCGTCCTCCCATGCCACGTAGAACTCGTGCGCATAACGAGCCGTCCAGGTCAGCGCGATCCGGTCGTTCACCGCGTTGACGTCCGGCAGCTCCAGCCGCACCGACGCATTGGCGAAGAGCCAGGGGCGGTTCGGCATCCGGCTCCCATTGAACAGCGCGAAGTCCCCCTGCTCCGACGTGTTCCGGAGGTCCATCCAGGTGACGTTCCCGTCGATCGCGACGTACTCCCCCGGCGCCGTCCAGCCCGCGGCCGCCTCGACCCCGAGCGACCGCACCGCCGAGATGTTCTGGTACCTCGTATAGACCCGCTGGCTCACGAGCAGCGCGCTCATGTGCTCCGTGTCCCGCAAGAACCCGCTCACGTCCCCGCGGAAGGCCCCGGCGCGCGTGTCTCGCGCGTCCACCGTCACGCTCAGGTTCAGGTTGTGGCTCCTGTCCGGCTGGAGGTCCAGGTTCGGGCGGATGAGCACCCCGTTGCCGAAGATCTCGTCGGGCCGCGGGAGCCGCGACGCGTACTCGTACGACGCCTTGGCCCAGAGCCAGTCCGTGAAGCGGAAGCGCAGCGCGTCCCCGAAGCCCACCCCGTGCGTCGTCCGGTCGAGCTCCTCGTCGCCCGCGAGCTCGGACGCGGCGTGATAGAGGTAGTCCTTGACGAACACGATGTTCTCGAGCCGCCGGTCCATCACGTCGAGCTGGTACTCGAGGCCGCTCACCAGCGTGAACAGCGAGCGCTGGGCCGACAGCGGATCGATCGAGTCGGGATTGACGCGCCGCCTCTCTTCGCCTGTGCGCGCCACGAACGTCGGCGACATCGAGAGGCGCAGCGTGTGCTCGAGCGACGGCGTGTAGCTCGCGTTCACGCGACCGATGACCTGGTGCTCCCAGTGCCGCGTGTCGCTCTTCCACGCCGCGATCTCTCCGCCCCCGTCCTTTCTCTCCGCGATGCGGCGGCCGAACCAGTCGTATGTGTACCGCGAGGTGTCCGTGAACCTCAGGGTCCGAAAGCTGTATCCCCCGAGCGCCGCGAGCGACAGCCTTCGTATCAGCCAGTGGGGCCGCTGGTAGCGCAGCGTCCCGCCGGCGACGGTCTCGCCGTACTCGACCTCGCCGTAGGGATACACCCCATCGGCGTCCACCTTGCCGAGCGTGTGCTGGAGACCCTTGTCGTAGTCCGTGGCGAAGAGCCGCAGGAGGAGCCGCTTCGCCCACGGCTGGTCCACGAAGCCGAGCTCGAGGTTCCCGCCGATCGCGCGGTAAGCGTCGTTGAAGCGGTGGACGCGCGCGGTCCGGAGCGCGCCGCTCTGCGGGTCTGCCACGGGGGCGTCCATCGCGTAATCGTTCCTCGTCGCGTCGAGGAAGGCGCTCGCACCGACGAAGAAGCCGCTCGGCTCGATCCGCCGTCTGCCCATCGCGGTGAGCCGGTACGTATCGAACGAACCGACCTCGTACGACGCGGCGGCGCGCGTGCCGCGGTAGGACTGATCCGTCGCCAGGTTGACCACCCCGCCGAGCGCGTCCGCGCCGAAGCGGGTCGGAACCACGCCACGATAGATCTCGACGCGCTCGACCAAGTTCACGGGGATGTTCGCGATCCCCTGGCCGAACCCGGAGAACTCGAGCGGGACTCCATCGACGAAGAACCGGATCTGATCGTCGACGAGCCCGTTCAACGAGAAGCGCGTCTGCGAGCCGAGCCCGCCGGATCGCCGCGCGCTCACGCCGGCCTTCCGGCCGAGCACCTCGCCCAGATCCGCGCTCTCGCGCTGCGCGCGTTCGGTGTCGAACGCCTCGACGGGCTCCGCGGACTGGCGCAGGCGATCCGCCTCGGAGTCGCCCTTGACCGTGACCTCGATCGCGGGCGCGGCTTGCGCCTCGGCCGCGGGCGCGGCTTGCGCCTCGACCGCCGGCGCGGCCGCCTCCTGCGCGAAGGCCGCGGGGGTGACGAGGAACAGCAGCGCCCCTCCGAGCGAACTCCAGTCCTTGTGTGCTCTCTTCATGTCCATGCTCGTCCGGGTGGTGCCTGTCCGCGCACGCGGCCCGCGCTTCCGGGCCCTGGCGCGGCGCGCTGCCCTCCGCCGCCAGCGAAGAGCGCCGCTCGAAACGTCCCATCGCCAGGCGGACGAGAGGAGGCGCATCGCGTCGTTGCGCTGCGTCGCCCTACGTCAGCAGGGCGCCTCGTCGGGTCTGGCGCTGCATCCGCTCCTGGCCGCCTGGCCAGGTCTGGTCCTGCTCGGCACCCTTAGCGCATGCGCGCCACCGACTCCACCATGCCCTCGACGCTGAGCATCGGGACCGGATCGCTCCCGCCCGTCATCTCCATGAGCGTCGTCGTGGAGGCGCCCGTCGCCTTGTCCTTCACGTTGGCCGGGTGGAGCACGCGCCCGTCCTCGAGCTCGAAATACCACTCTCCCGCCACCATCCACGGCAGCGTGGTCACCTCGCGCGCCTCCCCAGCCTCCGGGTCGAAGTGCCAGTAATGCCAGTTGCTCTCGAGCGACGCGTTCTGGAGCTCCGTCGGGTCCGTGCTCATCACCCGCTCCTCGTGGTACGCCATGAAATAGAAGCCCTTGCCGCCGTCCGGGATACCGCCGTTCGCCGCGCGGCCGCCCGCGAGCGTCGACAGGTCGAGGTACCCGTCGGCGTCGATCTCCTCCTCTCCAGCGCGGATGCGCAGCGCGCACGACGGCTTCGGCGTCGAGGCCGTGTGCAGCGTCATCGTCGCGAGCCAGCTCTGGAAGAAGTAGATGTCTCCCGAGTCGAGCTCCACGCTCGTGAAGGCGCCTGCGCATCGGTCGTCCTCATCGATCGTAACCACCTCGTCGCTGGCCGTGTCGACGACCAGGAGGCCGGCGGCCTCCAGCGGCGCATAGTCCTGGTCCCACCAGCCCACCGGCAGCAGGAGGCGATCGCCCCGCCGGCGCGCCGCGAACGGCGCGCCGATGACCTCTGCCGAGTACCCCTCGCGCTCGAGGCCCGAGAGATCGATCTCGACGCCGGGCAGGGTCATCGTCGACGGATCCCACACGATGGCGCGGAGGCCCGGCGCGTCGAAGACATACGCCTTCGTGTCGCTCACGATCGTGATGTTGTAACCAGACACCTCGCGGAGCCCCAGCGCCGCGAAGCTGAGCGTCTCCCCGCGCGCGAGCTTCCCGCCGTCGAGCGTGTAGCGCGTGATGGTGGGTGAGCCGTAGCCTCCGGGCACGTAGAGCGCGCCGCCGTGCACGTGGGGAAAGGAGGTCTGCACCTCGATGCCCTCGCGCGTCTCGACCTGCGTCTCCGCGTCGAGGGTCGGCGCGAGGCTCAGGTACGAGAGCGATGACTCCGGAGTCATGATCTTCGCCGAGATGGCGTAGGCCGGGCCGTCCTCCCCGACGCTCCCGCCGGTCGCGTTCGGGCTCTCACCGTCGTCGCCCCCGCACCCCGCGGCGGCGACCGCCGCCACGAGCGCTGCGCTCCAGCCCGCGAGCCGCGCGGCCCACCGCATCTCCACGCACGTCGTCGACATCGATCCTGCTCCTTGCTCTCGGCGCACCTTGTCACATCTTGGACATGTTGAAAGTGAGAACCACTTTCAATTAGATTGTGGCGTTATCCCAATCATGCGCCCGTGTCAACTGAGGGATGAGGACCTGCCCGGAGCCCTGGAAGTGGAAAATTCTGAGCAATTACGCGATATTGAGACCATTGCGGGCAGGGTCCCCGCGGCTGCGTCACCGCGCGCCGTCGCGCCACGCCCGACGGCTCGTCGATCGAGGCGCGCGGTGAAGATCTCGCTGTCGCTCCTCGCGGCGCTCGGCGCGCTCGCCGTCGCGGGGCTCGTCTTCTTTCGCAGATCGCTCCCGGAGGTCTCGGAGAAGTCACCGTCTCCGGGGTGTCGGGTCCTGTCGATATTGTCCGCGACCGCCATGGGATTCCGCACATCTATGCGCGGAGCGTGGACGACGCGTATTTCGGCCTCGGCTACGTCCACGCGCAGGATCGGTCATGGCCGATGGAGGTCAATCGCCGGGTCGGCTCGGGCACGCTGTCCGAGGTGTTCGGCCCGGGGACGCTCGGACAAGATCGATGGTTCAGGACGCTGGGCCTCCGCCGCGTCGCCGAGGAGAACCTCGCGCACCTGGGTCGCGAGGCGCGCGCCGCCCTCGACGCGTAAGCGCGGGGTCAACGCCTTTCTGGGACTTCGGCGAGCCGTGGGCGGTCGGCGAGCACGTGCCGATGGTGACGCGCCGGGACGCGGTGGAGCGGGGCGCCCTCGGCACGCTGCGGCTCAGGCCGAGGTAGCGGAGACGAGGTTGGCGCCGGTGAATCGATCTCACGGCATCCATGCGAGTTGTTTGTCAAGTGGAACGCGCGCATTTCGAGCGACGCGCGTGATCTGGTATTATGTTCAGTCGTCGGTTCTGCTGATTCCGAGGCTGCGAGGCGGGTGTGCGGGGAGGGCGAGCGCGCTCCTGCCGCGGCGATCGCCGAGGAACGCGGCCCTCCCGCAGGTGGAACTGAAATTGATTTCTGCTTTCATTCCAAGTACTGGAGTTTTCTGACATGGTCGCCAGCCACGTTCCCCGCCCCCCGCGTTCTGAGCTGGGCGTCTGGTCGAACGGGCGTGCTGTGCCGCGCAGGGCTCTCGCTGCTCGGGGCCCGATGGCAGGCGTCCTGGCCTTCCTGCTGGTCGGCGCGCAGGCGCCGGCGCGCGCGCAGGACGGCGGCCCGCCGGCGGTGCGCGCGGGCGATGGTCGTGACGCGAGCGGCGCGCGCGCGCCTGCTGCCGGCTCGACGGACAGCGAGCGTTCGCCGGCCGCCGGGGTCCCTGCCATCGAGCCGCCGCGGCTCCTCGAGCGCGTCGAAGCCGAGGCTCCGGCGGAGGCGCGGGCGGCACGACGGGAGGGCACGGTCGTGCTGAAGCTCCTCATCGACGCGGAAGGTCGCGTGACCGAGGCCGAGGTCGCGACCTCGCTGGGTCACGGCCTCGACGAGGCGGCCCGGGCGGCGGCGCTCCAGTTCCGCTTCGCGCCGGCGCGCCGGGGCGGCACGGCGGTCGCCGCACGGATCCTCTACGGCTACGAGTTCCGGTTCGCGGAGGAGCCCCCGGCCGCGCAGTCGCCCGCCGCGGCGGGCGGGCCCGGGGTCCCGGAGGCGCGGCCGGTCCCGGCGGCACCCCCGGTCCTGGCGGCGCCTCCGGTCTCGGCCGGGCCCCCGCCGGCCCAGGGGCCCCTCCAGGCGGCCGGCGCCTCGCCCGTCCAGGTGACCGTGCGCGGCGCCGAGGCCGAGCGGCTGCGGCAGTCCGCGCAGGCGATCACGGTCATCGAGACCGAGGAGGCGCAGCGGAGGACCGCCGATCTGGGCGAGGTGCTCGCCCGCACCCAGGGCATCGGCGTGCGGAAGAGCGCGGGGCTCGGGTCGTGGGCCCGCTTCTCCCTGAACGGCCTGACGGACGATCAGATCCGCTTCTTCCTCGACGGCGTGCCGCTCGATCTCGCGGGGTACCCGTTCGGCGTCGCCAACGTGCCGGTGAACCTGGTCGAGCGCGTCGAGATCTACCGCGGCGTGGTCCCGGTGCGCTTCGGCGCCGACGCGCTGGGCGGGGCCGTCAACCTGGTCACGGATCGGGACGTCCGCGGCACCCATGGCGCGGTGTCCTACGAGATCGGCTCCTACGACACCCACCGGCTCGCGCTCTCGGCGCGGCACCTGCACGAGCCGAGCGGCTTCTTCGCCCGCGTGAGCGGCTTCTTCGACGCCGCGAAGAACGACTACCCGGTGGACGTCGTGGCGGCCGATCCCAGGACCGGGCGCGAGGAGCCCGCCCGCGCCTACCGCTTCCACGACGCCTACCGCGCGGCGGGCGGGAGCGCCGAGCTCGGCTTCGTGAACCGGCCCTGGGCGCGGCGGCTGCTCCTGCGCGCCTTCGTCACCGACTACGACAAGGAGCATCAGCACAAGTTCGGCGTCATGAAGGAGCCGTATGGCGAGGTCACGAACGGCGAGACCGCGCCCGGCGCGACGCTCCAGTACGAGCAAGGGCTCGGCCGGGGCGTCGCGCTCGATGCGCTCGTCGGGTACACGCACGGGCGCGCCACCTTCCTCGACGCCAGCGAGTGCGTCTACGACTGGTTCGGCCGCTGCGTCCGCAAGCGCCCCAAGCCAGGCGAGATCGAGTGGCCCCCCCGGGATCAGGTGTTCTGGGAGCACAGCGGCCTCGGCCGCCTGAACCTCCGCTACCGGCCCCACCCGGAGCACGCGCTGCAGCTCTCCGTGTCACCGACGTTCATCACGCGCACGGGAGAAGAGCGCAGGCCGGACAACCTCCAGGCCCGCGAACAGCTCAGGGGCGCGCACAGCCTGTTCACCTGGGTGCACGGCGTCGAGCACCAGCTCAACCTGCTCGACGATCGCCTGGAGAACCGCCTCTTCGTGAAGGATTACGTGCAGCTGCTCCGCATGAAGGGGCGCCTCCCCGGGCTCGACGGGCGCTTCGGTCGGCGGGAGCGCGACACCCATCGCCTCGGCTTCGGCGATGGCCTCCGCTATCGCTTCTCCGAGTGGCTCTACGCCAAGGCCTCGTACGAGTGGGCGACGCGGCTCCCGCGGCCCGTCGAGGTGTTCGGCGACGGGGCGATGATCGTCGCCAACCTCGACCTCTCGCCCGAGACGAGCCACAACGGAAACCTCGGCTTCACGATCGACGCGCGCGACACCGCGTCGGGCGCGTGGCGGCTCGACGCGAACGGCTTCGTCCGCGCGGTCGAGCGGCTCATCGTGCTGAACAACCGCACGGACTCGATCCAGTACATCCACGTCACGGGCGCTCAATCGCTGGGCGTCGAGGCCGCCGCCGGCTGGACGTCGCCGGGAGAGCACGTCGCCCTCGACGGCAACGTCACCTATGACGATTTCCGCAAGACGTCCGACGAGGGGAACTTCGCTGGCTCCGAGGGCGAGCGGATGCCGAACCGGCCGTGGCTCTTCGCCAACGGCTCGGCGCGCGTGCAGCTCCAGCAGGTCTTCGCGCCGCGCGACACGATCTCGCTCACCTGGGACACGCGCTATGTGCACGAGTTCTACGTCGGCTGGGCGAACTCGGGGCTGCTCGCCTCCAAGGCCAAGGTGCCTTCTCAGCTCCTGCACTCGCTCGCGCTGACCTACGTCGTGCGCGACGAGCCGCGCACGGTGAGCTTCACCATCGAGGCCCACAACCTCACCGACGAGCGGGCCTCCGATTTCTATGGTGTCCAGCGGCCCGGACGGACGCTCTCCTCCAAGGCGACGCTGGAGATGTGACGACGACGATATCGAGGCGAGCCCTCCGGCTCGCGCGACCGGAGCAAACCCAGATGAGTGTCATTCAACGAAAGCAGCGGCCACCGAAGCGCACGGGCGCCGCGACCTTCGCGCTCGTGCTCCTGACCGGCGCGCTCGGCGGCGGCTGCGCCGACGACGAGACGTCGAGCCCCGTCGGGCCGAGCGGCAGCGGCGGCGGCGGGCAGAGCGGCAGCGGCGGCGGGCCGAGCGGCGGCGGCGGCGACGGGCAGGGCGGCGGCGACGCCTTCATCGTCGCCACGCGCGTCTGGGACGACACCGCCACCAACTCGTATTATCACGTGGTGCCGTCGCTCGAGGCCGGCACGGTGGTCGACCCCTCCCAGGCGCTCGAGGTCACCGGCTCGGCGAGGCTGTTCGCGTTCGAGGGGCTGGGCTGGTTCGGCGTCGGCGGCGCCGAGTCGCCGACGATCTCGCGTTACACGCTCGATGGGAGCAACGCGCTCGTCAAGGGAGACTCCATCAGCCTCCAGCCCTTCGGCGTGCAGAGCCTCTGGCCCACGAATTACGTCGTCTCTCCGACCAAGGTCTACCACCCGGATCGCGCGGGCGAGCAGATCGTCGTGTGGAACCCCACGACGATGGAGGTGGAAGGGACGATCTCGTTGCCGGACACCGGGCGGGAGGGCTACCTGGCGCTGTACGGATACGGGTCTGTCCTGCGCGGCAAGACGCTCCTCTTCTCGGTGGGGTGGTTCGACTGGAACACGACCGACACCGTCCTCCCGGAGACCGGGCTCGTCGCGATCGACACCGAGACGGACACCGTCGTGCGGTTCGACGTCGACGATCGGTGCGGCGGGATCACGCAGTCCGTCGAGACGGCCTCTGGCGACGCCTACTTCGTGAGCTCGGCGCTCGGGGCAGCGGCCTATCAGCTCGATCGGCTGGAGACCGAGCCCTGCGCGCTGCGCATCCTGAGAGACGCGGACGCCTTCGACCCCGAGTTCCACCTGCTCCTGAGCGAGCTGGCGGGCGGCGCGATCGCGGGCGATCCCATCCCTGCGGGCGGGGACAGCCTCTTCCTCCGGGTGTTCGACGAGGACCTCGCCACGATCGAGGAGGAGACCAAGACCTTTGAAGTCACGGGCCAGCCGGCGTGGCACTGGTGGCGGTGGGACACCGCGGCGAACGAGGCCGCGGCGATCGCGGAGCTGACCCCCTCGCCCGCGAACGTCTCCTTCTTCGAGGTCGACGGCCGGGTCTTCACGATCGATGAGGGGGCCGACTCCACCGAGAGCACCCTGATCGAGCTCACGGCCGAGGGTGGGCCGAAGCTCGGCCTGACGACTCCGGGGTACCTGCACGGCCTGGCGAAGGTGCGTTAAGCTCGCGCGACGCGCGGCGCTCCGCGCGAGGGGACAGGGTGACTCGCGATGGCCAAGAAGCTCTCCCGCCATGCCTTCACGACCTTCTGGGACGTGCACGCCTGGGCCGGCGTGATCGGTGGGCTCTTGCTCCATGTCATGTTCCTGTCGGGGGGGATCACGCTCTTCCGGAGGCAGCTCGCGATGTGGGAGGAGCCCATCACCCAGCAGCGCTCCTCCATCGAGCAGGCGGGGCTCCAGGCCACGCTGGATCAGGGGCTCGCCGCCGCGGGCACGACGCCCGAGCAACTCTGGCTCGACTTGCCGGAGGGCGGGCTGGGCGCCGCGCGGCTCCAATACTCCTCGCAGGGCGAGCTGGCCTCGTGGTGGCTCCACGAGGGGCTCTTGCCCGAGCGCGAGCGGCTGTCCGACTTCCTCTACGACCTGCACTACCTCTGGCACCGGGCGACCGGATCGTGGCTTTTCTATGTGGGCGGTCTCCTGTGCGTCGCGCTCCTGCTCGCGCTGGCGACCGGCGTGCTCATCCACCTGAAGGACATCGTCCGGCAGTTTCATCAGTTCCGGCCGGACAAGACGCGCCGAGTCCTGTGGTCGGACATGCACAAGGTGCTCGGCGTGATGGGCCTGCCATTTCAGCTCCTCTACGCGTACTCCGGCGCGCTCTTCGTTTTTTTGGGGTTGCTCGTGCAGGTGTTCACAAGTCCCGTGTTTGGCGGGGACGCCGGCCGGGCGGACCGGGCGGCGTGGGGGGCGTCGTACGTCGACGAGCCGGCGAGCGGGGCGCCCGCGCGCGGCCTCACCCTGGACGAGCTCACGGCGCGCGCGCGGGCGGCCGAGCCCGGGTTCGTGCCCGAGAGATACCGAATCCGGCACCTCGGCCTCGACAGCGGCACCGTGGATGTCCGCGGCTCGACCGAGGGGGTGCCGTTCGGGCGCGGCCTCGTGCGCCTGCGCGCGACCGACGGCGCGGTCCTCTCGGCCGACGTGCCCGGCGCGGAGGGCGCCCGCAGCGGCGTGCTTCGCTGGATCTACGGCCTGCACTTCGCCGATTTCGGCGGCGTCACCCTCCGCGTCCTGTTCTTCGTGCTCGCCCTGGCGACGTGCGCCACGATCCTCACCGGCAACTGGATCTGGCTCGCGCGGCGGGAGGCGCGGCAGGAGAGCGTGGGCAACCGCCTCCTCGCGCGGCTCACCGTCGGCTTCGGGGCGGGGACGGTCGTCGCGATCGCGGCGCTCTTCCTGGCGAGCCGCGCGCTCCCGCTCGGCTGGGCGGGCCGCATGACGGCCGAGGAGCTCACGTTCCTCGCGGCGCTCGGGCTCTGCGTCGCGTGGGCGCTCGCCGCGCGCGACGGCGGGAGCCTCTGGTGGCGGCAGCTCGGGCTCGCGGGGCTCTTGCTGCTGCCCGTCCCCGCGCTCGCGGCCCGCTGGTCGGGCGCGGGGCTCTTCGGGGCGGGGCCGAAGCTCGCGGCCGTCGTCGCGGTCGACGTCGCGCTCCTCGTGACGGCCGCGGCGCTCTGCGCCTCGGCCTGGGCGCTCCGCCGGGCGGCTTCGCGGCGCGCGGCGCCGCAGCAGGCGGCGCAGGACGAGGCGCCGGCATCGCTGTCGCACGGCGGGGCGGGGCTCATGGCCAGGGGCCAGACGGCGTCCGATGGTTGAGATCGCGTCGCTCCTCTCGGCGTATCTCGCCTTCGCCTTGCTCCACGCGGCGCGGCCGGAGCGCGTCCCGCTCCGCGTCGCGCCGCGGCTGCGCGGGAAGCGCGCGTGGCGCATCGCGGCCCGCGCGCTGGCCGCCGCATCGTTCGCGCTGTCGGTGTGGCTGTGGCGCCGGACCGAGGCCGGCCCCGCGGCGTACCTCGTCCCCTTCGCCGCGCTCCTCTGCGCCGCGAGCCTGTTCGTCCTGCTCGCGCCCCTCTGGCCGCGCGCCGCGTGGGGCCTCGCGCTCCTGTCTCCTCCCGCGGTCGTCGCGCTCTCGCTCGCAGGAGCGTGTCATGGCTAGCGGCCGGCTCGCCCGGATCGGCGCGACCCTGCGCCCGCTGGCGGCGCTGGTCGGGACGCTCCCGGTCGCCGTCCTGGCCAGCGCGTGCGTCGCGCGGTTTGCGCCGCTCTCCGCGGACACGCGGGGCGTCCTCGCCTTCGCGCTCGTGGCGCCGCTCTGGGTGACGGCGATGTGCGTCGCCTTCCTGGCCCGCAGCGCGGCCCGGGCGTGGGCGGTCTGCGCGGCGCTCGGCGCGGTGCTCTTGGCCCTGGCCTACGGCGTGCCGCAGTGACCCTCCACGACAGGCGCCGCCGCCCGGCCGCCCGCGCCGCCGGCCGGGGAGGGTGGGTCCGGGCGAGACGCGACAAAAAGCTAATAAATATTCGGTAGTTGTGTCGTCGTGGACGCTCGCTGCGCGCGGGCGCGATCGCCCTCGCCGCCCGAACCGAGCCCCGGGGTAGAGCCGGCCGGCCCGCTGCCCTCGCCGCCGTCCCCTGGAGGCCCTCGCCCGTCCCTTGCGCGTCCCAGCACGATCTTTTTGTGCACGGCGGCAGCCTCTTTGGTATGTTGCCGCTCCCTCGACGGACCGCGCCGAGCGTCTGTCGAGTCAACGCTCTTTTTACTGTCGAAGCTTCGAGATCCGCATGGGGCCCTGCGCCGAGCATGGGCCGGGCGGATCCTCCTGGAGACCAGGAGAGGTGGCCGAGTGGCTGAAGGCACACGCTTGCTAAGCGTGCGATCGGGAAACTGATCCGCGGGTTCGAATCCCGCCCTCTCCGCCGTGATCGCGCTCAGCGCTACGCCCGTCGTGAGGCGGCCTGAGCCCCGCGTGTGGACAACGTAGCGGCGGCGGACGTCGCGCGCATGCGCCGATGCCGCATGCGCGGCGTCCGACGTGCTGCCGTGCGCGTCTTCCCCCCTTCCCGCGCGCGCCTCGGCGCCGGCGCGCGCCTCAGGCGGCCCGGGTCCTCAGCACGCGCGACTGCAGGAACTGGTAGATCGTCTTGATCGCGTCGAACGAGCCGACCGCGCTCTCCTTGATCACCTCGTTCACCGTGCGCGAGCCGTTCACCGCGCCGAGCACGAGCTCCTCGATGCGCGTCAGCTTGCCCGAGCCCACGCCGTCGAGGGCGACCTGATCCACGACCACCACCTGGTCGAAGTTGATCGTCCCCTCCATGAGCCGCCACTCGTCGACGCGCCGGAACCCCTCGAGCACCAGCGCGGACACGGCGAGGCCGAGGCGCGCCTGCTCGACCTCGGGGCGGAACGGCTCGCGCGTGAACGAGAAGCGCCCGTAAGGCCAGCGCAGCACCTCGTAGATCAGCTCGCTCGACTGGCGCTCCAGCACGGCGATGAGATCGTCGTTCGTCGCGACGCCCGCCTCGACAAGCACCTGGCCGAGCAGCGTCTGCGGCGCCTTGGCGCGGAGCAGCGCCTCGAGCTGCTCCCGCGTCACGAGCCCGCGCTCGATGAAGTAGCGCCCGAGCTTGAACTCGTCCGACGAGTTGCGCGCCTGCACGAGATCGATGAGCCCCTGGCGGAGGGAGATCGTGACCGACGCGCGGTTCGTGGTCACCCGGAGCACGCCCGTCTGCCGCTGCATCTGGAGCAGCTGGAGGATCTCGGCGAGGGGGATCGCCGAGACGTCGCCGCTCATCACCTCCTTCGCGTCCGGGGGCGCGTCGAGATCGCGGAGCGTCAGGGTCAGCTTCGAGACCACCTCGCTCGTCATCACGCGGGCGACCGCCTGCATCACGGCCGCCTCGTTCGTCCGCGCCTCGGGCGACAAGCTCATGATCGCGGGCGTCATCACCGTCGCCAGCTGCTGCGCGAAGTCGACCCCGGCGCGCTGGCGCATGTTCCGGGCGAGGAGGCTCGGCCGCACGCTCTCGGCGATCGTGTCCTCGTCGGGCATCTTCGCGCCCTCCGGCACGGGCCGCGCGCGCCCCTCGGCCGTCTTCGCGAGCGCGCCCTCGATCACCGCGACCAGCGCCCGCGCGTCGAACGGCTTCGTGATCGCGTCGACGGCGCCCGTCTGCTGGACGAACTGCCCCCGGATCTTGTCGCCCTTGGCGCTCATCAGGACGACGGGCACCGTGCGGTGCGACGGGTTCGACCGCAGCTCCCGGCAGAAGGCGTAGCCGTTCATCCTCGGCATCACGAAGTCGAGGAGGACGAGATCGTACTTCGGCCCCTTCTTGATGAGCTCGATCCCGGCGAGCCCGTCGCGCGCCACCGTCGGATCGAACCCGTTGCGAGCGAGGATGGCGCTGACGACCTTCAGGATGGTCGGGCTGTCATCCACAACGAGGACTCGCGCCGGGGAGGCCATGGCGAAGGATACAGGCCCTACCCTACCAGAAGTGCGCGGCCTGCAAACATAAAGGCCGAGGGGCGCGGCCGCGCACGGCGAGGCAGGGCACAGCGCGCGCGGTGGCGGCGGCGCCCCGAAGCGCTTACGCGCTGGGGCGCCGCGGTCGAGCCGTCCGATCGCGATCGCGCGCGCGCCCCCCGGTCCGGCATCAGGCGCCGGCGCTGCCGGTGCCCGCCGCGCCCGGTCGGGCGTCTGCGGGCGCGACCGTCTTCACGTGCAGCTCGGTGAGCTGCGCGGCGTCGACGGCCACGGGCGCGCCGGTCATCTGGTCCGTGCCCTGGTTGGTCTTCGGGAACGGGATGACGTCGCGCAGCGTCGGCGCGCCGCTGAGCAGCATCGAGAGCCGGTCCATGCCGAGCGCGATCCCGCCGTGCGGCGGCGCGCCGCTGCGGAGCGCGTCCAGGAGGAACCCGAACTTGTCGCGCGCGTCGCCCTCGTCGATGCCCAGCGTCTTGAAGACGCGCGCCTGCACCTCGGGATCGTGCAGCCGGATCGAGCCGCCGCCGATCTCGAACCCGTTCAGCACGAGATCGTAACGGTAGCACTCGACGCGCGCCGGATCGCTCTCGAGGAGCGGCACGTGCTCGTCGATCGGCCGCGTGAACGCGTGGTGCGCGGCGGCCCAGCGCCCCGTGTCCTCGTCGAACTCGAACAGGGGTGGGTTCGTCACCCAGAGGAACCGCCACTGGTCGCCATGCCCGTACTCCGGGATGAGCCCCATCTTCTTGGCGACGTCGATGCGGAGCTTCGCCATGACGGTGTGCACCACCGCCTCCTTGCCGAACTGGAAGCAGAGGATGTCGCCCGGCTTGGCGCCGAGCGCCTCGTTCAGCTTCTGCCGGAGCTCCGGCGTGATCGACTTCGTGAGGGGCGACTGCGTCCAGGAGCCGTCCTCGGCGAGCTTGGCGCGCGCGAGCCCCCGGAAGCCCTTCACGTCGCGGAGCCCCTTCTCGAGGTCCTCGGTCTGCTGGCGCGAGAGGTTGGCGCTCGCCGGGATCACGAGGCCCTTCACGATCTCGGGCTTCAGATCGCGGCGCAGCTTGCCCGACCGGTACTTCTCGGCGAGCTCCACCCAGAACGGCACCCCGCCGCCGCCGTGCTCGATGATGAGATCGGTGAGGTCGGTGTGCTCGATCCCGAAGCGGAGGTCGGGCTTGTCGTTGCCGAAGCGGCGCATCGACTCGCCGTACGGCATGCGCGGGAAGCGGCCGGTCGGGTAGAGCTCGGTGAGGTCCTTGCCGACGGCGGCCTTGAACACCGCGAAGACGAGCCCCTCGATCAGCCCGAAGACGTCGTCCTGGTTCACGAACGACAGCTCGACGTCGATCTGGGTGAACTCCGGCTGCCGGTCGATGCGCAGGTCCTCGTCCCGGAAGCACTTCACGATCTGGAAGTACCGGTCGAAGCCCGCGACCATGAAGAGCTGCTTGTAGAGCTGCGGGCTCTCGGCGAGCGCGTAGAACTTGCCGGCCGAGATCCGCGACGGGACGAGGAAGTTGCGCGCGCCGCCCGGCGTGTACTTCACGAGGAACGGCGTCTCGAGCTCGAGGCAGCCCTGGTCCGACAGGTAGTTCCGCGTCGCCCGGTTGATCTCGTGGCGCATCCGCAGCGTCCGCTGGAGCGGGGTCCGGCGCAGGTCGAGGTACCGGTGCTGGAGGCGGATCTCCTCCCGCGTCTCGATCTCGTCCGCGATCTCGAACGGCGGCGTCTCGGCCCGGTTGAAGATCGTCGCCTCGGCGACCCAGACCTCGATGGCCCCCGTGTCGATCTTGTCGTTCACGTTGCCTTCGCGGCTCACCACGACGCCCCGGACGCCGACGACCCACTCGGACCGGGCCCGCTCGGCGGCGGCGTGCGCGTCGACGAGATCCTTCTCCTCCGCCTTCACGCCGTATTTCGTGATCGCTCCGAGGTAGCTGCGATCGAAGACGATCTGCGTCACGCCGGTGCGGTCGCGGAGGTCGATGAAGATGCAGCCGCCGTGGTCGCGGCGCCGCGCGACCCAGCCGAACAGCACGACCTCCTTGCCAATGTCCGCCTCGCGCAGATCGCCGCAGCGGTGCGTCCTCTTGAGCTCATCGATGAAACGGGACACGAGCCGACCTCCGAATTTCCGTGGGAGGGGCGACTCTAGCCCAGGTCGCCGCTCACCGCCTCTCCGGATGATCGCGCCCCTCGCCGCGCGCATCGGCCGCGCGCGCCGCCGCCGGGGGCGCGGATCGGCCCCGCGCGCCGCCGCCGAGGCGCGGCGGGCCACGCGCCGCCGGCGGCGCGGCCGGGTCGTGCGCCGGAACTTGGCCCGCCCGCGGCCGATCTGGCATGGCCGCCCGGTGAGCTCCGAAGAGAAACGCTGCTGGCTCGATCGGTCGCTCGCCTTCCTGTCGGCCGCGCTGCCCTTCGGGCTCTCGCTGGCCCGCGCCGCCTCGTCAGGGCAATGGCGAGAGGATCTCACGGCCGTCCGGGACCTCGGCCTCGTCGCGGTCGGGGTCGGCGGCGGCCTCTCGACCGCGGTCTCGCAGGCGCTGAGCCTGCTCCCGCTGGGCTCGCGCACCTTCCGCACCGCCCTCGGGTCGGCGCTCGCGCTCGCGCTCGCGTCGCGCCTGCTCTACGAGATGGTCCGCCGGCTCCTCCTGGAGTCCGCGCGGCCGGCGCCCCTCCCCGGGCTCTCGCTCCTCCGCAAGCTCCTCGGCGGCGCCGCCGAGGCGATCCCGGCCGCGGCGCGGCCCGCGCCGGCCGCGTCCGACGGCGCCGCGAGCCCGCGGCTCGCCGCCGCGCTGTCGGCGATCGCCGTCCTCACGGCGGCGCTGTCGCCGACGTGGCAGCGGGAGGCGACCGTCGGCGGCGGCGCCATGCTCGCCACCTGCTGCGCGCTCGTGGCCCTCGCGCTCGCGTCGATCTGCGCCGAGCAGGCGCGGCACGCGGGGCGCGCGTGGATCGCGCTCGGCGCGGTCCTCGGGGCCACGTTCGCCGAGAGCCCTCCCGCCGGCCTCGCGGCGATGGCGGCGTCGCTCGCCATGGTCCTCGCCCGCCGGGGCCTCGGCGGGGGCGCGGCGGCCGCGGGTCCGCCCCGGCGCCTGCTCGGCGCCGCCGCCGGCGCGGGCGCGCTCACGGCCGCGCTCCTCCTCGCGCCGCTCGTGCTCCGGCCGCTCGCGCCGCGCGCGTGGGCCGACATCGGCCGCGCGCTCACGGCGGGGAGCCTCGCCGCCGCCGACGTCGCGAGCGCGCGCACCACGGCGCTCGCCGCGTGGAGCCGCGAGATCGGCGTCGTCTCCCTCCTCATCGCCGCGGCCGGCCTCGCGCTCTCGCTTTTGCGCCCGCGCGCGCGGTGGCTCGTCGCGCCGTTCCTCGTGCTGCTCGCGCTCGACACCCTCCTGCCCGCGCGCGCGGCCGGCGTGCTCTCCGCGGATCCGCTCACCCCGCTGCGGTCGCTCGCGGTCGCGGCGATCGCCGTCGGCTCGGCGCTCGGGGCGCACGCCGCCGTCCGGGCGCTGCTCGACACGCGCGTGCCGTTCTCGCGGAGCGGCGCGGTGCTGCTCGTCGTCTTCCAGCTGACGCTGGTCGCGCTGACGAGCGAGGAGGCCGGCTTCGCCGCCGACCGGAGCGAGCAGACGGCCGCCGAGGTCTGGACCGACGAGGCGTACGGCAGCCTCGATCCGAGCTCCGCCATCCTCGTGCGCTCGCCGGCGATCGCGTGGCGGGTCTGGGCGGCGCGGATCACGCGCGGCGAGCGGCCGGACGTCCTCGTGGTCCCGATCCCGCTGCTCGATCGCGGACAGGTCGCGGCGAGCCTGCTCGCCGAGGAGCGCAAGCTCGCGCCGCTCCTGCGCGACTTCGCGCTCGCGGGCGAGCCCAGCGAGTTCGCGCTCTCCACGCTGGCCGACGTCCGGCCCCTCTACGTGGAGCTCGATCCGCGCTGGTCGAAGAGGCTCCTCGGCCACCTGAACGTGGCCGGGATCTGGCTCGAGTACGCCCCGCAGCCGCTCGGCCCCTCGGATCGCAAGCTGGCGACCGCGCAGTCGATCGTGCCGATCAAGCGCGTGCTGGAGGCGCTCTCGGCCGCCGCGGTGCCGGACACGTCGACGGCGGCGGTCCTCGCGTCCACGATGCGAGGCCAGTCGAACGTCGTCAGCCTGCTGGGCGAGCGCGTCGTGGCGCAGTCGTTCGTGGACCGGCTGGGCGAGCTCGCGGCCGAGGACCCGTTCGTCTCCGGCGGCCCGACCCGCCGCGCCGTCACCGGCATCCGCCAGGCGTTCATCGCGAAGCGCCCCGTGCGGCGCCGCTGAGCAGGCGCCGCGCGCGGCCGAGCGTCGCTGCGGGCAGCGCGCCGCCGAGGCCCGCGATCAGCCCGACGCGTGGAGCCCGACGTCGCCCGCCGCGAGCGCGCGGCGATCGGCCGAGCGCAGCGCCTTGACGCGTCGCTCGAAGTCGCGGCTGTCGTCCTCGGTGAGCTGCGCCCCGCCGAAGCGGGCGCGCAGGTAGACCTGCGTGAGCTGCAGGATCTCGCGCGCCAGCGGGTGGTCCGCGTGCTCCAGCGCCTCGGCGTGGCGCAGCGGCGGCATGCTGGGCGGGCGCGGCACGCCCTGCGCGAGCATGGCGGCCTCCAGGCTCTCGTAGAGCGCGGTCGCCAGGATCGCGCTCGGGGTGCGCCCCCCGTCGGCGCGCGACTCGTCGCGCCCGCGGCGCGCGCGGCGGAACCGCCAGTAGAGCAGGCCGCCGCCCAGCGCGAGCGCGACGGCGGCGACGGCGAGGACCCGCGGGCGCGACAGCGCGACGTCGCCGCTCGAGCCGGACCTCCGGTAGCGCGACGTGAGCGTCTGGAGCAGGCTCACCTGCTGGTTCAGGTCGTAGCCGACGATGTGCCTGTCCCAGCGCTGGCTCGTCGCCTCGATGAAGTCGCGGAGGTACGCCCAGACCCCGACCAGCTCGCTCTTCGGCGCCGCGTCGGCCGGCGGCGTCGGATCGAACGTCTGCCACCCCTCGCCGTCGAGGAACACCTCGACCCACGAGTGGGCGTCGCCCTGGCGCACGGCGTAGAACCGGCCGAAGCGGTTGTAGGTGCCGCCGACGAAGCCGGTCACGTTGCGCGTCGGCACGTCCACCGCGCGCAGCAGGATCGCCATCGCCGTCGAGTAGAACTCGCAGTGGCCGCGCTTCGACTCGAACAGGAAGTGATCGAGCGGCTGCGGGTCCGCGCCCGACGGCGACGCGAGGTCGTACCGGTACTCCGTGCGCAGGCGATCCTGGACCGCCCGCGCGCGGTCGGCCGGGCGCTCCAGGCCCTGCGTCCATTGCTGCGCGAGCTCGACGACGCGCGGCGGCAGATCCTTCGGCAGCTCCAGGTAGCGCCGCCGCTCGCCCGCCGGCAGGCGCTGGAACGTCGGCGACCGCTTCCGCGACAGGAAGACGTCGTAGACGAGCCCGCGGTCGTCGAGGGGCTGGTACCGGAACTCCCCCTCGGGCCCGCGGTGGGCCATCGTGTTCGCGTCGACGCCGAGCTGCCCGCGGCTCTTGAACCGGAGCCCCGTCGCGTTCGGCGGGAGGAAGATCACGGGCGGATCGATCGGCTCGAGATCGATGCGCATCACCGGATCGACCGACGGATCCGGGTACCGCTCGATCGGCACGAGGCCCCCGTCGCTCTCCGTCGGGCGCTTGAACGTCTCGCTCTGGGTCCAGGTGCGGCCGTCGTACGCGTCGAGCGCGGTGCCGCGCAGGTGCATGGTGAGGCGCGGGGGCGGCGGCTCCGGGAGATCGGGGATCTCGACGCGCATCGCCAGCTTGGGATCGCTGCGCAGCACGCCGACCTGGCCCAGGTCGACCTTGCCCGAGAAGCCGATCATCCGCCCCGTGTGGCCGCGGTTCAGGAGGAGCAGCGACAGGCCGACGCGCGGGAAGATGACGAACAGGAGCGCGGTGAAGACGAAGATCGGGATCGAGAGCAGGCAGGTGACGGCCAGGAACGAGCGCCCGACGACCCGCCTGGAGCGCAGGATGCGCGGCACGTCCACGGGCAGCCCGGTCCGGTCGCGCGCCCCCTGCCGGTAGTTGCCCTCGACCTCGCGCCTGAGGTGGCTGAGCACGAGGGCGCCGGGCGCGACGACGAGCACGCCGAGGAAGCACAGCCCGTAGCCGAGGCCGCCGCCGAGGACGGTCCCGGCGATGAGGTGCAGGAGCGCGAGCACGATGACCTGCTGGTCGTGCGCCGCGCCCTTGCGCGTCGCGAGCCGGATGATCTGCAGCGCCGCGGCGAACTCCACGAGCACGTCGAGCACGCTCGCGTCGGTCGCGACGATGCGGACCACCTGGACGGCGATGACGACCAGGAGGACGCCGGTGTCGAGGTGGCGGAGCGCCGGGTGCCGCTGCCAGGACTCGCGCACGACGAGCGCGAGCGCGAGGCCGATCAGGATGGCCCAGCTCACGTAGCGGTTGAACTGCCCGCTGGCGACGAGGGCGATGACGCCGAGCGCGGCGAGCGCGTCGGTCATGACCCGGTGCACCATCCCGAATCTCATGAAGCGGTCCTCGGCGTGCTGGTGCGGCGCTCGCCGCTCGTGGGGCCCGGGCTGGAGGCCTGCCGCGCGGACGCCAGGGCGGCGCGCCCCTCGCTGCGCTCCGGCAGCCGCCCCTCGTCCACCGCCTCGAGCAGCGCCAGGAACCGGAGGATCGCGTCGGAGCCGATGTTGCGGTCGCCGCGCACCCGCTCGCCCAGCGTCGTCGCGACGACCACGGCGTCGCCGCGCTTGATGTGGGCGACCGCGCGCGAGGCCGCCTCGCGGATCCTGCGCTCGAAGGCCTGCGCGAACCCGTCGCCTTCGCCGGCGGGCCGCACCGTGTCGACGACGATCCGCACGTCGGGCCGCGTCTCCCGGGTGCGCTCGCGCAGCACCAGCTGGTCGCGCATCGTGCTCTTCTTCCAGTAGATGTCGCGCGGATCGTCGCCGTCGCGCATCGGCCGCAGCCCGAACGTCTCGTCGCCGCCCCCGCGCCCGCTGAGGCTCGCGCCGCCCTCGCGCCGCCCCGCGTCCTCGACCGGGAGCCGCACCGGATCGACGGCGGGGTAGATGATGAGATCCCCCTCGGCCTCGACCTCGCGCGATTTCTCGAACAGCCCGAAGGGGAAGCGGGTCGCGATGCGGAACCCGGTGTGCCGGTCGCGGCCGCGCTTCGCCGGCGTCCGCCGGTAGGCGGCCACCTGCGCGCTGGAGGGGCTGATCTTCAGGAAGAAGCAGCGCTTGTCGGCCGGCTGACCCGCGCGCAGGTCCTCGACCTCGATCGCGTACGACGGCACGCGCTTCTTGTGGTTGTAGACCTCGATCTCGACGAGGTGCGCCCGGCCCACCTGGGCGCGGGCCGGGAGCCGCCGGGTCACGGTGAGGTGTCGGAGCGACAGGTCGCTCATCACGCCGGAGACGACGATCAGCGACAGCAGCATCCCGAGCAGCAGGTAGAGGAGGTTGTTGCCCGTGTTGATCGCCGCGAAGCCGACGCCCAGCGTGATCCCGAGGTAGTACTTCCCCTCCCGGGTGAACTTGAGCTTCCGGGGCGGCCTCAGGGCGAGCAGGACCTTCGTCCATGACGACGCCTGCTCCCCGCGCGAGGGCAAGAGCGGGCGCTGCTCGATCGGGGGCCGCTCGCGCTTCGGGCGGCTCGGTCGGATGGCGCTGCGCGACGCGCCGCCTTCACGCTCGGCGCCGCGGGAGCTGCCGCTGAGAGATCCCCGCTCCCGGTCCTCTGCGCCCATCGCCCCCTCAGAGCGGGACCGGCACCCGCGCCACGAGGTCGCGCACCGCGGCCTCGCATTCGTCGCGGGTCGGCATGTAGCCCTCCGCGTGGGCCGAGAGCCGGACCCGGTGCGCCAGCACGGCGACCGCGAGGTCATGGATGTCGTCCGCGATACAGTACGAGCGGCCGTAGAGGACGGCGCGCCCCCGGGCCGCGCGCGCCAGGTTCATGCCGGCGCGCGGCGAGGCGCCCAGCGAGAGGGTCGGGCTCGAGCGCGTGGCCGCGAGCACCGCCTGCAGGTAGGTCGCGAGCGACGAGTCGAGCTCGACGCGATCGACCTCGCGCTGCAGCGCCACGAGCTGCGCGGGATCGATGATCTGCGGCACGTTCCGCGCGCGATCGGGCTCGCCGCCCTGGAGGAGCAGCCGCATCTCCACCTGGGGCGGCGGGTACCCGATCCGGATCCGCACCATGAACCGGTCGAGCTGCGACTCCGGCAGCGGAAAGGTGCCGGCGAAATCCTGCGGGTTCTGGGTCGCGAGCACGAAGAACGGCTCCGGCAGCGGCGTCGCCGTCCCCTCGATGGACACCTGCCCCTCGTTCATCGCCTCGAGCAGCGCCGACTGGGTCCGCGGGCTCGCCCGGTTGATCTCGTCGGCGAGCAGGACGTTCGCGAAGATCGGCCCCTGGCGGAACACGAACTGCCCGAGCCGCTGGTCGAAGACGCTCACCCCGAGGACGTCGCTCGGCAGGAGATCGCTGGTGAACTGAACGCGACGGAGCTCGCCCCCCACGGCCTTCGCCAGCGCTCGCGCCAGCGTCGTCTTGCCGACGCCGGGCACGTCCTCGATGAGGACATGGCCCCGGGCGAGCAGCGCGATGAGCGCCAGCTCGACCGCCTCTGGCTTCCCTTCGAGGGCCTGCTCCACGGCAGAGCGAAGCTTCAGAAGAAGTGGCGAAGCTTCACGCGCGACCGAGAGCGCTGATGTCATCACGGGCGATGGTAGCACGAGGTTACGGCCAGCCTGTGGGGATGCGCATTTTGCGTTCCACAAGCCGGGGCGGCCGGTGCGAACGCGGATTCGCGACGCGCGCCGCCGGGCCGCGGGTCCGGGTGCGCTGCGCCACGTTCTCTTAGGCGCGTCGGCGGGCCCCGGCGCGCTCGGCCTGCCGCCGCCGCTCGGTTCCGCTCGGTTCCGCTCGGTTCCGACAGTCCCGAGCGTCCACGTTCCTGCTCTTTTGCCTGCCGCGGAATGGCCGTGACCGGTGCTCCCGGGTATGCTCCGGCCGCCGTGACCGCCTCGGGTCCTCTCTTTCGCCACAGTGCCCCCGGCTTCCCCGCCCAGGAGGCGCCGGGCGCCGATGCTCGCCCGGACGCGGGCGCGCTGGACAATCCTGCGCCGGCCGAGCAGGGCGGCTCACCCGCCGCGACGAGCTCCGTCCCTGCCGGCAAGCCTCCCTCATCGCCGCCGCGGAGCGGCGTGCCGAGCTCGCGTCCGCCGGAGAGCGGGCCCCCCTCGGGCGGCCTGATCGCGCAGCCGCCCATCCTGCCCGACTCGCCCAAGGGGACGCTGCTCTGGCGCGTGCGCGGGATGATCCGGGCGATGCGCCCCCACCAGTGGGTGAAGAACCTCTTCGTCCTCGCCCCGGTGGTGTTCGCCAAGCACCTGACCCACCCCTCGATCATCATGAGCGCGGTCGGGGCCTTCGCGATCTTCTGCCTGCTCGCCGGCGCCGTCTACATCCTGAACGACATCGTCGACGCCGAGGCCGACCGGGTCCACCCGGTCAAGCGTTTCCGGCCGATCGCCTCGGGCCGCGTGCCGATCCCGGTCGCCAAGGCCATGGCGGTCGGCCTCGCGGTCATCGCGCTCGGCGCCAGCCTGCTCGGCCCGCCGCTCTTCGCGGTGGTCGCCGCCAGCTACTACGTCCTCAACGTCGCCTACTCGTTCCGGCTCAAGAAGATCGCGTACCTCGACGTCGGCTGCATCGCGGTCTTCTTCGTGCTGCGCGTGCTCGCCGGCGGCTTCGCGACGAAGACGCCGCTCTCCGGCTTCATGATCGCCTGCACCGCGCTGCTCGCGCTCTTCCTCGGCTTCGGCAAGCGCCGCCACGAGCTCGCGTGCGCCAACGCGTCGAAGCAGCGCGCGGCGCTGGACGCCTACACGCCCGGCGCCCTGACGGCGGCGCTCGCCGTGACCGGCGTCGCCACCATCGGCACCTACCTCGCGTACACGCTCGATCACGACACGCAGCGCTTCTTCGAGAACCCGTACCTCTGGCTGACGACGATCCACCCGCTCTTCGGGGTGATCCGGTTCCTCCAGCTCGTGGCCGGCAGCGCGAAGGCCGAGAGCCCCACCCAGGAGATCCTCCGGGACACCCCCTTCGTGCTGAACCTCGTCCTGTGGTCCGCGGAGGTGCTGGTCATCGTGTATCGCCTGAGGCCGTCCTGATGCTCGGCGCCGGGCCGGAGCTCGCCCGGCCGGGGGCGGCTCCTCCCGGCGACAAGCCGACCGCGAAGAGCGACGCGCTGACCGATCTGGCGCTGACGATGCCGATCTTCGTCCTCTACCACATCGGCGTCGCCTTCCTCCCCATCCGCAACGCGGCGGATCCGGTCACCGCCGAGCTCCGCGCGCTCGCCAAGCACAGCCTCCCGCTGTATGCGGGCCTCACGTTCGCCGTCGGCGCCGCGTTCGTCATCGTCCTCTCCGTCCTCGGCCGCGGCCACGCCCTGAAGACGCGGCGCTTCGCGCTGCTCGCCACCGAGGGCGCGCTCTACGCCATCCTGATGCGCTTCGCCGGCGCGTACGTGGTCGGCTCTCTCCGGCTCGGCCCGCCCGTCTTGTCGAACGACATCTTCACCGGGGTCGTGATGTCGCTCGGCGCCGGCTTCTACGAGGAGATCGCGTTCCGCGTCGGCCTCTACGGGCTCGGCGCGCTCGGGATCAAGCTCTTCTTCGGCCGAGGGGTCCAGGGGGTGGTGCTGCTGGTCGGCTGGGCGGTCGTGGCCGCGGCCGTCTTCTCCGGCTGGCACTATGTCGGCTCGATGGGCGATCCCTGGAACCTCCCGTCGTTCGTGTTCCGCATGGTGTGCGGGCTCGTGCTCACGGGGATTTACGTCTTCCGCGGCTTCGCGCCGGCCGTCTGGACCCACGCGCTCTACGACGTCTGGGTCCTCGTGCTCCGCTGAGCCCGGAGGCCGCGCCCGCCGGGGCGGGGCAGGGCGCCCTCGTGCCACGCCCGCGTCACGGGCGCGCCGGCGGTCCTCCACCGGGCCGCCGCGGTCCGCGCGCCTCGCCATGGCGGCGGCCCGGTGGAGGACCGCCGGCACGTCGCCGTCGCGGCGAGGGCGCGATCGCGATCGGCGGCCGTTTGGCGCTATGCTTCGCGCCTCGACGCATGCGGCTACCTCCCTTCCCGAAGCTCGCGCTCAGGCTGGTCCAGACGATCCCCTCGCTGGACGGCCCTGGTTTCCTCAACGTGCGGCGCCAAGTGTTCCGCGTCGAGTTCCCGGACGGCTCGCTGAGCGACCCGTTCACCTACGACAGCGTCGATCGCGAGCGCCTCGACGCGGTGGTGATCGCGCCGCATTACCGCGGCGCGGACGGGCGCCGTCATGTTTACCTCCGCTCGGCGCTCCGGCCTCCGGCCGCGACCCGCGCGCCCGAGGTGTGCCCGTTCCCGGAGGCGCCGACGCTCGGCGCGCTCTGGGAGCTGCCGGCCGGGCTCGTGGAGCTCGACGAGCGGAGCCCCGAGGGCCTGAAGCGCTCGGCCGCGCGCGAGCTGCTCGAGGAGGTGGGGTTCGACGTGCCCCCGTCCGAGCTGCAGCCGCTCGGCCCGTCGTTGTTCCCGGCGCCGGGCATGGTGGGCGAGCGGCACTTCTATTTCCACGTCGAGGTCGATCCCGCGCGCCAGGGGGCGCCCCTCGAGGACGGCTCCCCGCTCGAGCGGCACGCCGTCATCGTGGCGGTCCCGCTCGACGAGGCGATCGAGCTCACCCGCCGCGGCGAGATCGAGGACGCGAAGACGGAGGTGGCGCTCCGGCGCCTCGCGGAGCTCTGATGGCGGAGCAACCCCTCGCGCCCGCGCAGCGGCGTCTGCCCCGCGTCGCGCTCGTCGTCAAGCGCACTGCCTGGAGGATCTACCGCGACGAGCGGAAGGACCCGCGCATCACGCGGCTCATCGAGGCCGGCGACGCCGCCATCGCGCGCCTCAAGGCGTCGCACGAGGCGCACGAGCAGACCGTGCGCGAGGTCAAGGCGGCGCTCGACGACCTCGGCGCCCGCGTCGAGATCCTCGCCGGCGCGGCGCAGTCGTTCGACGCGGGCGAGCTCGACCTCGTGATCACGGTCGGCGGCGACGGGACGCTGCTCAGCGCCTCGCACAACGTCGGCGACGTGCCGATCCTCGGCATCAACAGCGCCCCCGGCCATTCGGTCGGCTTCTTCTGCGGCGCGACGAGCGGCGACGCGGCCGACGCGATCGCGAAGGCGCTGCGCGGCTCGCTCCGCCGCACGGTGCTCACCCGCATGCAGGTCACGGTGAACGACAAGCTCGCCACCGCGCGCGTCCTGAACGACGCGCTCTTCTGTCATGTCTCCCCGGCGGCCACCTCGCGTTATGTGATCCGGCTGGGCAAGGCGGAGGAGGAGCAGAAGTCGAGCGGCTTCTGGATCGGCCCGGCGGCCGGCTCCACGGCCGCGCAGCGCTCCGCCGGCGGGCGCGTCCTGCCGCTCACCTCGACGCGCCTCCAGCTCGTCGTGCGCGAGCCCTACACCCCCCACGGCGAGGAGTATCGCTTCCGCCACGCGCTGATCCAGCCGGGCTCCTCGCTCGTGGTGCGGAGCAAGACGCACGACGCGAAGCTCTTCTTCGACGGGCCGATCCACTCGGTGAACGTCGGCTTCGGCGACGTGATGGAGTTCACGCAGGCGCCGCAGTCGCTGACGATCCTGGGCCTCTCGGCCAAGCGGAAGTGGGGCGCGGGCTCGGCGGTCAGCCGCCGCTAGGCTCGGGACGAGCCGCCGCGAGGTCCTGAGAGGCTCGCGACGGTCCGGCGCCGCGAGGCCGCGATCCGGCGCCGCGAGGCCGCGATCCGCCGCTGCTGGGCGCGGGAGCTGCGCCGCTCGCCCGCCTCGCGGGGCGCGGGGGCGAGGCGCGTCGCCCGCGCGCAGCGCTGGATCGAGCGGGTCGGCGCGGCGCGATCGCGCGCGCGGGGCGGGGCGGGGGAGGGCCGTCGGCCGAGGAGGCTCGACCCGAGGAGGGGGCGCGCGCGGCCCAGATCGCCTTCAACGGAAGGGGATCGGGCGATCTCCTACCCCGAGCGCCCGGCGTCGGACCGCCCTCGAGGCGGGCGCGCGAGGCCTCAAGAAGGGCCAATTTCGGCCGTTTTCCTGGGGTTTTGGCGACCCGCGTCAGGCCCCCCCGGCGGTCCTTCCGGCGGCGCGGCGCGCCCCCCGGGGGCATGAAACCCCTTTTTTTGTAGCTCCGATCGACGATTCGACACTGGATCTGCGGCGGCCGTTGTGTTTCCTTTGGCGCGCAAGAGGCCACAAACCTCAGGAGGAAAGAACATGGCGGCGAAGAAAACGGACGGGAAGAAGAGCACGTCGCTCAGCAAGAGCGCGCTGATCAACGCGGTGGTCGAGGCGAACGAGAACGAGATCTCGCGCAAGCAGGTCAAGGCGATCCTCGAGGCGCTGACCGACATCGCGTACAAGGAGCTGAAGAAGAACGGCATCTTCACGATGCCCGGGTTCGCGAAGTTCCGCGTCGTCAAGAAGCCCGCCACCAAGGCGCGCGAGGGGATCAACCCGTTCACGAAGCAGCCGATGACGTTCGCGGCCAAGCCGGCCAGCAAGTCGGTCCGCGCTCGCCCGATCAAGGCGATCAAGGACTCGCTCTCCTGAGCCTACCCGGCTCGCGGGAGGGCTCCTGGGCGCGGCGAAGGCCCGGGGCGACCCCCTCTCCGGGACCTGATCGTCCCCGGGGAGCGAGCTTGGCTGGCCCCGCGCGGCCCCTGCGGTAGCATGGTGCGGCTGCCCTGCCGCACATGACGCTCGCCGTCCGACTCCTCCGCGCGCTGTTTGCGTTCTCGGTCATCCTGACGAGCTACCTGATCCAGCTGGGGCTCGGGCGGGTGTTCGCGAGGCGCCTCGGGAGCGGCGGCGCCGCGCGTGAGCTGCCCGGCTGGCTCGTCGCGCGCCGCGCCCGCGTCGATCAGAACAACGCCCGACGCCTGCTGCGGGCCATGCTCAAGCTGCGGGGCGTCTTCATCAAGCTCGGCCAGGTGCTGTCCATCATGGGCGGCTTCCTGCCGCGGGCCTACGGCAAGGAGCTCGAGCAGCTCCAGGACCAGGTGCCGCCCCACCCCTTCAGCGATCTCGAGGCCGCGCTGCGCGCGAGCTTCGGCCGCTCGGCGGGCGAGCTCTTCGCGTCGATCGAGCGCGCGCCGCTCGCGGCCGCGTCGCTGGGGCAGGTGCACGTCGCGCGCCTGCGCGACGGCCGCAAGGTCGCGGTGAAGTTCCTCTACCCGGGCATCCGCGGGATCATCGCCGTCGATCTGCGCGTCCTGCGCCTCGCGATCCTCGTCTACAAGCGGTTCGTCCCTGTCGGGCGCATCGAGCGGGTGCACGAGTCGCTGGTCGACCTGCTCCGCCGCGAGACCGACTACCTGCACGAGGCCGCGTGCATGGAGCGGATGGCGCAGAACTTCGAGGGGGACGCGGGCGTCGCGTTCCCGGAGGTCGTCCACGAGCTCACGACGCGCGACGTCCTCACGATGACGTTCATGGAGGGCATCAAGATCACCCGCCTCGACGCGCTGCGGAGCGCGGGCGTCCTGCCCTCGGAGGTCGCGCTCAAGCTCGTGCAGGCCTTCTACAAGATGCTCTTTCTGGATCGCTTCTTCCACGCCGATCCGCACCCGGGGAACTTCCTCGTCGCCCCGCGGAGCGCGGAGGAGGGCGGCGGTTTTCGCCTGGTCGTCCTCGACTTCGGCGCGAGCTGCGAGGCCCGCGACGAGCTCATCGACGGGCTGCTCGACATCCTGAAGGGCATCTTCGCGCAGGACGACGCGGCGGTGGTGCGCGGCTTCCGGCGGATGGGGTTCGTCGCGCCCGGGGGCAACGACGCGCTCCTCGAGCGCACGGTGAAGACCTATTTCGCGAAGCTGCTCAAGATCCGGGATCGCACGCCCGCGGCGCTGATGCGCGCTCGCCCCGAGCAGCTGGAGAAGCTGGCCGACCCCGAGCTGGAGCGCGGCGAGCTCCAGGAGCTGATGCGCTCGTTCGAGTACCCCGAGGACTGGTTTTACGTCGAGCGCGCCTGCGTGCTGCTCTTCTGGCTGGCCGCCCAGATCGACCCCGACCTCGACACCATGGCGGCGGGCTTCCCGTACCTGATGCCGCTGATGGCCGAGCGCGAGGCCAGGGCCGGGGCGAGCCCGGCGCCGGGCCGGCCGCCCGAGCGCTAGCGCGCGGGGGCGGGGCCGAAGCGCGGGCCGGGGCGGGTCAGCCCGAGCCGCGCCAGGGAGGGGGCATAGCTCGCGTCGCGATCCGCCATGATCTCGGCGAGCCTGGCCTTGACCTCGGCGATCCCAGCCCCTTGAAGGCGCCGGTAATTGTCCTCGGCCGGGTCCGCGGCGGGCTCGACGCCCGCCCCGGCGAGGACAGTCCCCGAATGGTTCAACCCTTCTGGAATCGTTTGAATGAACGGATCCGGCGCGTGCCGGAGGAGGCCGACGAGCCGGTGCGAGTTCGTCTCGTCCCCGGCCATCTCGGGGTGGAACGCGGCGAGGACCGGCGCGGGGCTGCGCAGCCGCCGCAGCTGTTCACCCAGGCGCGACGAGAACCGCTCGAACTGGGGCGACGGAGCGTGGATGCACGGGAAAATCAGGTGCACCACGGCGGACTCCGCCTCCTCCACGGCCGCCAGCGCCGTCTCCAGGACGGGCTCGCGGTCGAGCAGGACGTAAAAGCGTCCGAAACCGGTTGCGGCGTCGCGCATGAACGGGCACAGGCGATACCGAGCGACGACCTCGTCTGCGTAACGCCCGTGGACCCGGCGCACCTCGGCCGCCAGCCGAAGCGCCTCCGGGTGGTGGGCCAGCTCCCCCCGCACGACCGGCTCGCTCAAACGCATCACCTCAATTTCTTGGGGAAGCAATCTTCCCTCACCTCGTGATAGCTTACGCCGCGCTGCGGCGGAAGGAGGAGGCGTGCAGGAGACCGCGAAGTTAACGCTGAATAAGAACGGTGTGGAGCAGACGATCGAGCTTCCGGTGATCACGGGCACCGAGGGGGAGAAGGCGATCGACGTCGCATCCCTACGCGCGAAGACCGGGTACGTCTGCATCGACCCGGCGTTCGTCAACACGGCCTCGACCACGAGCTCCATCACGTTCCTCGATGGGGAGAAGGGCGTCCTCCGCTATCGCGGCATCCCGATCGAGCAGCTCGGCGAGAAGTCGACCTTCGTGGAGACCTCGTACCTCTTGATCTACGGCAAGCTGCCGAACAAGAGCGAGCTGTCGCGGTTCTCCACGCTGCTCACCCGGCACTCGCTGATCCACGAGGACATGAAGCGCTTCTTCGACGGCTACCCGTCGACGGCGCACCCGATGGCGATCCTGTCCGCGATGGTGCTCTCGCTGTCGAGCTACTACCCCGAGGCGATCGACGTGAAGAACACCGATCTCCTCGACATCACCATCGCGCGGCTGCTCTCGAAGGTGCGCACGATCGCCGCGTTCTCGTACAAGAAGTCGATCGGCCAGCCGTTCGTCTACCCGCACAACTCGCTCTCGTACTGCGCGAACTTCCTGAACATGATGTTCTCGGTCCCGGCGGAGCCGTACGAGATCGACGAGGACATCGTGAAGGTCCTCAACCTGCTGCTCATCCTGCACGCCGACCATGAGCAGAACTGCTCGACGTCGACGGTGCGCCTCGTCGGCAGCGCGAAGACCAACCTCTTCGCCTCGATCGCCGCGGGCATCTGCGCGCTGTGGGGCCCGCTGCACGGCGGCGCCAACCAGGAGGTCGTGACGATGCTCGAGGCGATCCGCGCCGACGGCGGCGACGTCTCGAAGTTCGTCAAGCTCGCGAAGGACAAGACCTCGGGCTTCCGCCTGATGGGCTTCGGCCACCGCGTCTACAAGAACTACGACCCGCGCGCGGTGCTCATCAAGGCGGCCGCCGACAAGATCCTGGCGAAGCTCGGCATCAAGGATCCGCTGCTCGACATCGCGCAGCGGCTCGAGGAGACCGCGCTGAAGGATCCGTACTTCGTCGAGCGGAAGCTCTACCCGAACGTCGACTTCTACAGCGGCATCATCTACCGCGCGCTCGGCTTCCCCACGAACATGTTCACCGTCATGTTCGCGCTCGGTCGCCTCCCCGGCTGGATCGCCCACTGGAAGGAGATGAACGACGATCCGAACGGCAAGATCGGCCGCCCGCGGCAGATCTACACGGGCGAGAACGCCATCGACTACACGCCGCTCGACGACCGCTCCTGACCGCGGCGGGGCGCGCCCTCGGCCCCGCCGGCAGCCCCTGTCCTCCGCACACACCGCGTCTGCCGGCGGCGCCCTCGCCGCCCGTCAGCAGCTCAGCAGCTCAGCAGCAGCAGCACGACGATCACCGCCACGATGATGCCCGTGGCGAGCGAGGCGCCGCCGACGAGCAGGAGCAGCTTGCCCGTCGACCATTGCGTGAGCGGCGTGCCGGAGCCGGGCGGCACCGTCGCGCTGTCGTCGAGCGTGCGCTCCGGCCGGCTCATCGAGTGGCTCGGCGCGGCGGCGTGCTCCAGCACGGTCGGCTGCGGGCGGGCGCTCGGCGACACGCCGCCGGGGGACGGTGTCATCGGCGGCGACGCGAGCGGCGGCGCCGGCTGCGATAGCGGCTGGCCGGCGCGGATCCGCCCGTCGAGGACGGCCTGCGCGTACGGGGGCAGCGCGCCCGCGCGCACCGCGCGGACGTCCGCGCGCATGGTCTCCGCGTTGGGGTAGCGATGGAACTTGATGAACGCCAGCGATCGATCGACCACGGCCGCGACCGCGGGCGAGATCCCGGGCGCGACCGAGGCGAGCGGCGGGGCCTGCTCGGTCGCGGCGGCGATGACCTCCATCGCCTCCGTCACCTCGCCGTGCACCTGCCGGCCCGAGAGCAGACGGAACATCGTCGCCCCGAGCCCGAAGAGATCCGTGCGCCCGTCGATGTCGTGGATGAGGCCTGTCGCCTGCTCCGGCGCCATGTACGTCGCCGTGCCCATGATCATGCCGGTCTTTGTCGCGGTCTTCTCGGGCAGGCCCGTGAGCCCGTCGACGACGCGCGCGATGCCGAAGTCGAGCATGCGCACGCGGCCGTCGATCCCGAGGTGGATGTTCTCGGGCTTCAGATCGCGGTGCACGACGCCGCGCGCGTGCGCGATCGCCAGCGTCTCTAGGACCTGATCCGCGAGCGCGAGCACCTCGCCGGGAGGCATCGTCCCGGTGCGCGCCATCCGATCGAAGAGCGTCTCGCCCTGGAGCACCTCCATCGTCAGGTACGCGAGCCCCTCGGGCGACTCGCCCGAGCCGAGCACGCGCACCACGCCGGGCACCGCGTCCGCTCCCCCGAGCGAGTTCCCGATGAACCCCTCGCGCAGGAAGCGCTTCCGCACCTCCGCGATCGCGTTGAGCTCCGGGTGCAGCACCTTCAGCGCGACCTGCGAGCCGTCCGCCGCCCGCCCGAGCAGCACGCTCCCCATGCCGCCGGTGCCGAGCACGCGCTCGATCCACCACGTTCCAGCGAACGTCTTGCCGACCCAGTGCTCCGCGTCGTCGTCGTACACGAAAGGCGCCCTCGTTCGACCCGCGCCATCCGAGGAGCGGGATGCTCAGCGGCGAAGCAACTGGTAGGCCGCACCGCGGCGGGCGCGCAAGCTAATTGATGGAGGTCGTGCCGAAGCGGGCGTCGTCGTCAAGCCGCTCGGCCGCCGCCTTGAGCCCGGAGGCGACGCCGCGGAACGCGTCCGCCGGCATGCGAAACGTCACGCCCGGGCCGAGGAGTGTCACGTGGACGGTACCGCACCCGCACCGGGTGACGCGCGTCGCCTCATTCGAGGCGAGCTCCGTGTGTGGACCGCATTTCTTGGACGCCGCCATGGTTGAACCTCTCCCACATCCTAGCAGCTCCTACCCCCGTTCGGCCACGACGGCCCGGCTCGCGCCGGATCCCTGCCGGCTTCGTGACATCATGGCCGTGAAATTGCCCAACGGTGTATATCTCCATCATTGCTGCTCCATTGCCTGGAGGACCTCATGGCTGCTCGACGGCTGACGTTCGGTTTGCTTGCCCTTGCGCTGGGGGCTGCCGCCTGCATTGACGAACGCACGGGCCCTGGACCGGGCCCGACGGGCGCCGGTCCGGGGCCGACGGTGGACGAGTCGCTGCTCGATCCGCCTCCGGTGGGTCGCGGCTTCCAGATGCAGACGGAGGACATCGAGGTGCCTCCGGGGGTCGAGCAGCAGGACTGCTACTTCTTCAAGGTCAGCGAGCTCGCCGCGTCGAACGGGCTCGACCCGCAGGCGCCCGTGAACCTCCACCGCGTGGAGATCGCGCAGCGCGACGGCTCGCACCACATGAACATCTTCCGGGTGCGGACCATCAAGGGTCTGGGGCCGGAGGGCGGGCTCATCCAGAAGAACCAGAACGGCGTGGGCGAGTGCTTCAAGAGCCCCAACTGGGCCGACTGGCCGCTCGTGGCGAACTCGCAGCAAGACGGCCAGCTCGACTGGGAGTTCCCCGAGGGCGTCGCGAACGTCCTCCAGCCCGACGAGTGGCTCATGCTGCAGACGCATTACGTGAACGCGACGTCGCAGAAGACCCCCCAGGCGGTCGGCCGCGTCCGGGTGAACTTCTGGGCGCTGCCCGACGAGCAGGTGACGGCCGAGATGGGCACCGTCTTCGCGACCAAGCAATCCATCCGTGTCTGCCAGTCGAATCCGCGGCCGACGTTCGAGGGCTCGTGCCTGATCAACAGCCCCTCTCCCGTGCGGATCATCGGCGCCAACGGCCATTTCCACAGCCGGGGCACGCGGTTCGACATGTACGCGTGGGACGGCACATCCATCGGCACGCCGCCGGCCTCGGATCGCTTCTACACCTCGGACGCGTGGGATGACCCGCCGATGCTCACCTCGCCGCAGCTCGACCTCGAGGTCCCGAAGAACGGCGGCGTCTGGTACGGCTGCACCTACGAGTGGCAGCCGCCGGACCCCTCCGTGGGCTGCAGCGGCCTCGACGAGTACGACGCGACAAAGAACAACACCTCGGAGGAGCAGCTCGATTGCTGCTACACGTTCGGCCCGATCGTCGAGAAGAACGAGCACTGCAACATCTTCGTCTACTACTATCCGAAGCAGGACGACGTGTTCTGCAACTGAGCCCCCGGACGGGCGCGCGCCGCGCGCGCCGACAGGATCCCTCCAGGCTGGTCTTCACCCCGATGCGCACCTGCATGCATCCCGTTGCCGCGATGGCGCTCGGGGCGGCCGCCCTCGGCGGCTGCTCCGACGGTCCTGCGACGCCGCCGCCCGATGACGGACCGCCGGCGTGGCGCGTGCTGCTCGACGAGGGCGATCTCGATCGCGCGGTCCTGTCGATCTGGGGGACGGCGCCGGACGACGTGTTCGCCGTGGGGGGGCCGCTCGGCAACACCGGGCGCGCGTCGCTCGCGCTGCATTACGATGGGTCGACGTGGCGTGAGCTCCCGGCCGGCGGGGAGGAGACGTTCTGGTGGGTGGCCGGCTCCGGGCCGAAGGACGTCTGGATGGTCGGCGAGCGCGGCCGCGCCGCGCGCTGGGACGGAGCAGCGTTCACCGAGCACGAGACCGGGACGGACGCTACGCTGTGGGGCGTAATCGCCTTCGCCCCCGACGACGCCTGGGCCGTCGGCGGCACGCCCGGCAGCGGCGCCGCGGCGGAGAAGGACATCGTCCTTCACTGGGACGGCAGCGCATGGTCGAGAGAGCCGCTGCCCGAGGAGCCCGGCCGCGCGCTCTACAAGGTTTGGGGGGAGTCGTCCGACGACCTCTATGCCGTCGGTGAATTCGGCGTGATCTGGCACCGCGCGGGCACGACCTGGGAACTGCAGTCCGATCCGCCGATCGCGCAGGGCACCCTGTTCACGGCCGCCGGCTGCGGCCGTGAAGAGGTGTACGCGGTCGGCGGGAGAGACGTGCTCCGCTCGGACGGCATGGCGTGGCGCCGCCTCGACGTCGAGCTCACCAACGACGTGAACGGCGTCGCCTGCGGCCGCCCGGGCGAGGTCGCGATCGTCGGCTATGGAGGCCTCAAGCAGCGCCTCGTCGACGGGGCCTGGATCGACGAGTTCACGGAGGAGCCGTATGCCGACCTGCACGCCGTCTGGGCCGACGGGGAAGGGGCCTTCTGGGCGGTCGGCGGCGACTTCCTCAGCCAGCCGACCCCGGGCAGGGCGCGCAAGGGCGTGGTGGCGCGCTACGGGAAAGGGCAGGTCGCCGACACTGTGAGCCGCTGATCACCGGAACGCAGGATCTCTCACCTGTCCGGACATGCGAGCAGTGTGGCATGTCGCGCCATCGCGCCGTGAACACCGCGATACGCACAGCGGAGCGAGCACGACCTTCGAGATTTTTTTCTCGGGAAATGCTTCAAGGGGGGGTGCTGGTCGTCCGATTGCAACACCCGCAGAGGCCACACGCGGAACCCGCGCTCTCTCAACCCAGGAGAATTGACATGCGACGGACCATTGCTCAGCTTTTTGTAAGCGCATTCACTTTTGCTCTTCCTTTCGCCATTGCTTCCTCCGCGTCGGCGGCGCCCGGCCCGGAGGCTTGTGGAAATATCCAGCTAGCTGCGAGCGCAGCCTGTGAGTTCCGCACCTCGGGCGGGTGCACTGCGAGCTGCGAGCCGGTCAACCTCACGGCGGCGTGCGCCGGGAAGTGCGAGGGCCGGTGCGACGCCAACGTGAACGCCGAGTGCAACGTCGACTGCTCGGCGGACTGCTCCGCCAAGTGTGACGTCAACCCCGGGAGCTTCGACTGCAGGGCGAGCTGCTCGGGGAGCTGCAAGGCGGAATGCGGCGGCAAGTGCGAGGCCAAGGCCAGCGGAGACGACGGCGCGCAGGCGGAGTGCGAGGGGGCGTGCGAGGCGAGCTGCGAGGGCGAGTGCAGCGCGAGCTGCGAGGTGACGCCGCCGAGCGCGGACTGCGAAGCAAAGTGTGAGGCGAGCTGCTCGGGGCAGTGCAAGGCCGAGGCGAACTTCGATTGCAACGTCGACTGCAATGCGAGCTGCACGGTCGATCTCCAGGGCGGGTGCGAGGCGCGGTGCACCCAGCCGGAAGGCGCGCTGTTCTGCAACGACCAGTACGTCGATGTCGCTGGCAGCCTGCAGGACTGCCTCGACTACCTGAGCACGCTGGAGATCGAGGTGAACTTCGAGGCCGAGGCTTCTGCCAGCGCTTCCTGCTCCGCGACGCCGGGGTCCTCCACGGCGCCGTTCGCGGGCACCGGGCTCGCGGCGCTCGTCGCGGGCGCGGGCGTGGCCGCCGCGCGCCGCCGCAAGCGGTCCTGAGCGGGGCCCGGCGCGCCTGACGGCGCGCGCCCTCGCGCCCTGGATCGAGCCCCAGGCCGGGCCGCCTCGCGCGGCCCGGCCTGGCTTTCTCCGGCACCGTAGTAGATTCGCGACCACCCTGATGACCCTGCATCGTCGTTCGAGGCCGCGCTGGGCGCTCGTCCTCGCGCTCCTCGCCGGCTGCGAGGCGCGCACGCCGCCCGCCCCGCCCGCGGCGGCGCCCGCGACCTCCGGCGCGCCGGCGCTCGCCAGCGCCGCGGCGGCGCCGCAGGCCGCGAGCACGGCGGCGGCGATGACCGCGGCGCCGCCGCCGGGGCCGCTGCCGCCGGAGCCGCCCATCGCGCTCGCGTCCGGCGGCGCGCGGGCGGTGCGCGGCGACGCCGGGCTCGTGACCTCGGTCGAGGAGCACGCGACGCGCGCCGGCGCGGACGTGCTGCGGCGCGGGGGAAACGCGATCGACGCGGCGGTGGCCGTCGCGTTTGCGCTGGCGGTGACCCACCCGAGCGCGGGCAACATCGGCGGCGGCGGCTTCATGATGGTCCGCCTCGCGAACGGCGAGACGCAGGCGATCGACTTCCGCGAGGCCGCGCCCGCGTCGGTGACCACCGCGTCGAACATGGCCATGGTGCGCGCCGGGGCGCACGGCTACGCGTCGGCCGGCGTGCCGGGCTCGGTCGCGGGCCTCGCCCTGGCGCACGCGCGGTTCGGCACGCGGCCGTTCGCCGAGCTCCTGGCCCCCGCGATCTCCCTGGCGCGCCAGGGGCACCGCCTCGGCGCGCGGCAGGCGCTGACGCTGCGCTGGGCGTGGCCGCGGCTGCGGACCGATCGCGCCGCGAGCGCCATCTGGGGGCGGGGCAAGGGGCCGCTCGCCCAGGGCGAGCTGGTGCGCCAGCTCGATCTCGCCCGCACCCTGGAGACGCTCGCCGCCGAGGGGCCGCGCGCGTTCTACGAGGGCGCGATCGCCCGGAAGATCGCCGGGGCGATGCGCGAGCGCGGCGGCCACATCACCGAGGACGATCTGCGGGCCTACCAGGCCAAATGGCGCGCGCCGCTCCGGTTCTCGTACCGCGGCTTCACCGTCGACACGATGCCGCCCCCGTCGATGGGCGGCGTCGCGTTCGCGGAGATCATGCTCACGCTGGAGCGGATGAAGGCGCACGAGGCCCCCGTCGACTCCGGGCTGTCGCTGCACCTGTTCGTCGAGGCGGCGAAGCGAGCGTACGCGGATCGGCGCAAGGTGGGCGCCGATCCGGATTTCGCCCCGCCCGAGACGGGGCAGCTGCTCGCGAAGCTCCTCGACGGGAGCACCCTCTTGCGCCGCAGCCCGCCCATCGACCCGGAGCGCGCCACGCCGGCGGGCGAGATCGCGAGCGCGGCGGACGCCCTCCTGCCGGAGTCCCCGCAGACGACGCACTTCTCGGTGATCGACGCGCAGGGCAACGCGGTCTCGTGCACGACCACGCAGTCGGCGAGCTTCGGCGCGAAGATCGTGATCCCCGGGACGGGCATCCTGCTCGGCAACGCGATGGGCGCGTTCTCGGAGACGGGCATCAACGCCGTCGCGCCGGGCAAGCGCATGGCGAGCTCGATGACGCCCACGCTCGTGAGCCGGGACGGCAAGATCGCGCTCCTCCTCGGCTCGCCCGGCGGCGACACGATCCCGAACACGGTGGCCCAGGTGCTCCGCAACCTGGTCGATCACGGGATGACCATCGACGAGGCGGTCCGGCACGCGCGCGTCCACCACCAGTGGATGCCGGACAGGGTGCGCGTCGAGCGGCTGACGCCGCCGCCCCAGGCCGCGCTCGACGACCTCGCGCGGCGGGGGCACGCGGTCGTGCTGGACCCGATGCCGATCGGCGACGCGAACAACATCCTCGTCGACGCCGCCGGCGTGGCGTGGGGCTACGCCGACACGCGCGAGGGGGGCACGGCCGAGGGCGTCAGCGCGCCCGACAAGCTCGGCCCGGCGGCGGAGGCCAGCGCGCCGCCGGCCTCCGCCGCGCGGTAGCTCGGGCGCGGGCGTCGAGCGCGCGGCAGGTCGCTCCAGGGGAAGAGCGGCGCGGGGCAGGCCGCGCGTCGGCGGTCAGCGCAGCCTGGGGTCGTACTCGGCCGCGTCCGCGTCGTCGTCCTCCTTGGGGCGCACGACCACGACCGGGCACGGCGCGTTCCGCGCGATCCGATCGGCGGTCGAGCCGCCGAACAGCCGCTGGAGCGGCGACTGCGGGTGCGTGGCCACCACGATGAGATCGGCGCTGAGCTCCCGGGCGAGCGAGACGATGGCCTTGTCGGGGCGGCCGGTGCGGAAGTGCATCGCCATGAGCCGGGCCTGGCCGTCCGCGAAGCGGTGCTGGAGCACCCGCAGCGAGGGCGGCGACGACGCGCCCGGGACCGTCACGTCGCACACCGCGGGGGCGACCTGCCGCGGGCCGACGACGACGGCGTGGATCTCGGTCTCGCCCCGGAGCGCCGCGAGATCGAAGGCGAAGCGCCACGCCCGCCCGCCCGGCTCGGACAGGTCCATCGCGACCACGACGATGTACGGCTTCACGCGGCGACCGGCGCGCGCGCTCGCGCGGGCCGGCTCGCTCGCGGGGGCGGCGGCGTCGACGGCGCGCCCCGCGGGCTCGCCCCGCCCGGGCTCACCCGGGCGTTCCGCCGGCGCCCTGGCGGCTCCGGTCGGCTCGCTCGCCCCCGCGGGCAGGGTCTCGGGCGCGGCATCGCTCTCGGTGGACGGCGGGCGGACGAACGACCTGCCCTGGTCGGGGCGCGCGGGCGCCGGTGCTTCGGTAGGCATCGGGCGCCAACGTTTGGAGCGCGCCGCGCGACCGCAAGCGCCGCGCGGCGCGCTCCAAACGCCGGCGCGCGTCCAGGACCACTCCATCCTTGACGCACCCTCCAGACCTTCGCAGCGTCCCGCCCATGATCCCCCGCTATACCCCGTCCGAATTCGAAGAGCTCTGGTCGCCCGCCACCCGATTCTCGACCTGGCTCGAGGTGGAGCTCGCCGCCTGCGAGGCGATGGAAGCCGAAGGCCTCGTGCCCGCAGGCGTCGCGAAAGGGATCCGGGCGAAGCAGCTCTCGCTGGATCCGGAGCGGATCGAGTCGATCGAGCGCACGGTCAAGCACGACGTCATCGCCTTCCTGACCCACGTCGAGGAGCTGGCGGGCGAGGGGGCGCGGTGGCTGCACCGGGGGATGACCTCGAGCGACGTGCTCGACACGAGCCTCGCGATCCTGCTCGTCCGCGCGGCGGACCTGCTCTCGGCCCGGCTCGACAAGCTCTGCGACGCGCTCGCGCGGCGCGCGGACGAGCACCGGCGCACCCCGATGATCGGCAGGAGCCACGGCATCGCCGCCGAGCCGATCACGTTCGGCCTGGCGCTCGCGGGCCACCTCGCCGAGATGAAGCGCGGCCGGGCGCGCCTGCGCGCCGCGCGCGAGGCGATCGCGGTCGGGAAGATCGCGGGCGCCGTCGGGACGTACGCGCACCTGTCGCCGCGCATCGAGGAGCGCGCGCTCGCCGCCCTGGGCCTGCGCCCCGAGACGGTCTCGACGCAGATCGTCGCGCGCGACCGCCACGCCGAGTTCTTCGCCGCGCTCTCGCTCATCGCGGCGGGCATCGAGCGGCTCGCGACCAACGTGCGGCACTGGCAGCGCACCGAGGTCCGGGAGGCGGAGGAGCGCTTCTCCGTGGGCCAGAAGGGCTCGAGCGCGATGCCCCACAAGCGCAACCCCATCCTCAGCGAGAACCTGTGCGGCCTCGCGCGAATCGTGCGCGCGGCCGTGATCCCCGCGCTCGAGAACGTGCCGCTGTGGCACGAGCGCGACATCTCGCACTCGTCGGTGGAGCGGATGATCGCCCCCGACGCGACCTCGACGCTCGGGTTCATGCTCGATCGCGCCGCGGGGCTCGTCGACGGGCTGGTCGTCTACCCCGAGAAGATGCGCGAGAACCTCGATCGCACGGGCGAGCTCTTCTTCAGCGAGGCGGTGCTGCTGTCGCTCGTGCAGAAGGGCCGGCCGCGGCAGGCGGCCTACGAGATGGTGCAGCGCTGCGCGATGCGCGCCATCGCGGGCGAGGGCCGCTTCCGCGACAACCTCGCCAAGGACGCCGACGTCGCGGCGCTGCTCGCCCCGGACGAGCTCGCGCGCTGCTTCGACCTCGACCACGCGCTCTCGCACGTGGACGCGATCATCGATCGAGCGATCCGCGACTAGGTACAGGCCTGCGCCGTTGACCCGCCCGGGCCGGTTTGAGAGGCTCCGGCCCGCCATGGCCGCACCTGCCCCCACACCCGCCCGCCGCCCGCTCTCGCGCCGCCTCGTGGCGCTCGCCGCGGCGCTCGCGCCGATCGCCGCCTGCAGCGGGGGCGCCTCGGCGCCGCCGCCGTCCGCCGGCGGGGCCCCGCCCCCGGCGGCGCCTCCCGCGGCCGCGGCGCCCGCGGCGCCCGCGCGGCCCGAGGAGGCGCCGCGGGAGCCGTTCGCGGCGCTGCGCGACCGGATCGTGCGCGCGTGGGTGGCGGACGAGCCGGCGTTCGCGCGATCGCGCGGGCTGCACGAGCAGGACGGCAAGGTCGGCGACTACTCCGCCGCGGCGATCGAGCGGAGGCTCGCGCGCCTCGAGCGCGATCGCGCGGCCCTCGCCGCCGTCGACGCCGCGGCGCTCTCGCCGGACGAGGCGCTCGATCGCGCGCTCCTGCTCCAGCAGATCGACCTCAAGCTCTTCAACGGCAGGGATCTCGAGGAGTGGCGCCGGCGGCCGCAGTTCTACGGCGAGCTGTTCGGCGTGAACCACTACCTCGATCGCGCGTATGCGCCGCTCCCCGAGCGCGCGCGGCGCCTCCTCGAGCACGAGAAGGCGGCGCTGGCGCAGGTGCCGCGCGTCCTCGAGAACCTCGCGAGCCCGCTGCCGAAGCCGGTGGTCGAGGTCGCCGCGAAGATCTTCCGCGGCTACGCCGAGTACCTGCGCGGCGACGTCGTGAGGCTGCTGAAGGGCGTGGGCGACGCCGCGTTCCAGGCCGATTTCGAGGAGACGAACGCCGCGCTCGCCGACGCGGCGGAGCGGCTCGCCGAGCACCTCGCCAAGGTCGAGCTGCCGAAGGGCGACGCGAGCCACGTGCTCGGCGAGGCGCGGTACAAAAAGCTCCTCCTCGCGCAGGAGGGGCTCTCGATCCCGCTCGCCGAGTTCAAGAGGATGGGCGAGGAGGACCTCGCGGCGAACAAGGCGGCCTACCAGGAGCTCGCCAGGAAGGTGAAGCCCACCCGGCCGAAGGCGGAGCAGCTCCTCGCCGAGGCGACGCGGGTGATGGAGGCGTCGCGCAGGTTCGTCGTCGACCGGGGGATCGTGAGCCTGCCGTCCGACGAGCGGGCGATCGTGAAGGAGACGCCGCCGTACATGCGCTGGAACTCCGCGTTCCTCGACGCGCCGGGGCCGTTCGAGCGGAAGGGGCTCGAGGCGTTCTACTACATCACGAAGCCCGACCCCTCCTGGCCCAAGAAGGAGCAGGAGGAGTACGTGATGCCGCGCGGGACGCTGCTCTCGACGACCGTGCACGAGGTCTACCCGGGGCACTTCGTCCAGGGCCTGTGGGTGAACCGGGCGCCGACCGAGGCGCAGCGGATGTTCGAGAGCTACTCGTTCGTCGAGGGCTGGGCCCACTACGCCGAGCAGATGATGATCGAGCAAGGGTTCGGCAAGGAGGACCCGCAGAGCCGGCTCGGTCAGCTCGCGGACGCGCTGCTGCGCAACTGCAGGGTGGTCGTGTCGCTCGGCGTGCACGCCGAGGGCATGGGGCTCGACGAGGCCGAGCGCCGCTTCGTCGACGATTGCGCCCAGGACCGCGCGACGGCGCGCGAGCAGGCGCTGCGCGCGACGTTCGACCCCGGCTACTTCGCCTACACGCTCGGCAAGCTCCAGATCCTGAAGCTGCGCGAGGAGGCGAAGGCGGCCCTCGGCCCGGCGTTCTCGCTGCGCCGGTTCCACGACGCGCTCCTCGCGCACGGGTCGCCGCCGCTGCCGCTCATCCGCGAGCGCGTGCTCGCCGAGCTCAAGGCGCCCGAAGAGAAGCGGCCCTGACCACGGCCCGCGGGCCGCTCTTCGCTCACTCCTCCGGCGCCCAGCGCGTCGGCCGCGACTTCAGCGTGCGCACGTCCATCGCGTCGCACCACGCCTCGAAGCGGCGGCGCGGCACGCCGCGGAAGCGCAGGTCGTCGAGGCGCTCCGCGAGCGGCACGTCGGTCCGGAGCATCGCCAGCGTGCGGTAGAGCAGCGCGTCCTCCCGCTGCTCTACCAGCGCGCGCGCGACCCGATCCGCGCCGCGCACCGGCGCCGACCACGCCGCCGGGTCCTCCGGGATGCGCTCGATGTGCCCGTAGGCGCCGAGCAGCGCGGCCGCCGTGCGCTCGCCGATGCCCGCGAGCCCCGGGATGCCGTCGGCGGCGTCCCCGGTCAGCGCGAGGAAGTCCGGGATGCTCGCCGGGGCCACGCCCCGCGCGGCGCGCATCGCCGCCTCGTCGATGACGCGCTCCTTCCGGCGATCGACCTGCACGACCCGATCGCCCGAGAGGCACTGCCCGAAGTCCTTGTCCGGGCTGAGGATGCGCACCTGCGCCACGTCGCCCTGGAACCGCGCCGCCGCCGTCGCGATCGCGTCGTCCGCCTCGAAGGCGTCCATCGACCAGACGACGATCCCGAGCGTGCGCACCGCCTCCTCGACCGGATCGAACTGCGCGCGCAGCACGGGATCCATGCCCTCGTCGCTCTTGTACCCGGCGAACAGGTCGTTCCTGAACGAGCGGATCGGGTTGTCGAAGGCGACGGCGAGGTGCGTGACCTCCTCGTCGGCGTGGTGCAGCAGCGCGAGCAGCGAGGCGACGACGCCCACCGTGGCCTTCGCGTCCCAGCCGCCGGGCGCGCGGTGCCCGGGCCGCTTGGAGAAATGGGCGCGGAAGAGCTCGTAGGTGCCGTCGACGAGGTGCACCCGCATGGTGGCTCCTCCCGCGGGCCGCGCGCTCGCTACGCCGTCATGTCGGCCATGAAGATCGGCGGCGTGTGCAAGGCCATGATCTCCGGCGTGGGCGGGGCGGACTGCTTCGCCATCCGGAGCGCCTCGTCCATCGTGCGCGCCGTCTCCCAGCCGAGCAGCTGCGGGATGTACTCGTTGTCGGCGCCGACCACGATCATCCGGCCGATGTGCTGCCGGCCCGCCTCGCCCCAGTACCACATGAAGAAGGGGTGGGTCGGGTGGTACGCGTGCCCGAAGCGGTACATCTCGATGTAGGCGGGGTTCTCCGAGAACTTCTTCTCGTACCGCTTGTGCAGCTCCATCGCGTCGCGCGTCTCCGGCAGGAGCCGGTGCACGAACTCGATGTACGGGGCGTGGTGCTCGTTGTCGAACAGGTCGGTGCAGGGGTGGAGGATGATCATCGTCCCCCCCTTCTTGAGCATCGGCGCGCCCCGGTAGAGGTTGAACAGGTAGCCGTTCGCCATCACCTGCACGAGCAGCGGGTTCAGGAACGAGTTCACGTTGTAGGGGCTGATGTACGGGATGCCCGTGATCAGGATGTCGGCCTGGCCCGTGACCGGGACGAGGTACTGGTCGAAGCTGCGCTTCAGCGTGTGCTCGTGGACCGCCTCGGTCTCGCCGGCGAACACCCCGGTCACGCCGTACGGCGAGGGGACGCGCTGGAAGATCGCCTGGCGCGCGGGCTGCGGCACCTTCGACAGCGTGAAGCGGAGGGCGCGCAGCGCGCTCTTCTCGCCCGCGCTCAGGTCGTCCTCGTTCCGGGCGAGGAACTCGAGCGGGCGATCGAACATGCGGTTGTTGATCGTCGTCTCGATCGTGAAGACGTTGAGCTTCTTGTTGGCCAGCCGGCCCATGCGCTCGACGCTCGTGTGCAGCGCGGAGCTCTTCGGGTCCATGTACGAGTAGCAGTCGCGCATCACCCGCGGGTTGTGGTGCGCGCGCAGGCTCCGGTACCCGCACAGGCCGACCGAGACCGACTTGTGCCCGCCGTCCATCGGCACGAGGTTCAGGTTCACGTAGATCACGAGGTCGCTGTCGACCGCGCGCTTGTTGAGCTCGACCTCCTCGCCGGCGTCGGTCGTGCCGAGGTACTTCATGTTGGCGAGGTTCTCGGCGTCGTGGTTGTAGAGCTTCTTCGGCCAGTAGGCGTTGAAGATGCGGTCGCCGACGATGTGGCGGACCTCCCAGTCCTTCATCCGCCGGTGGACGCTCGTGGCGATGATGATCTCGACGTCGTCGACGCCGTAGTCCGAGAGCAGATCGAGCACGATGGTGAGCACCCGCTCGCGGATGTCGGGCCGCTTCATCGGGGGCAGCGGCAGCGAGATGTCGTCCACCGCGATCGTGACCTTCATCCCCGGGCGGAGCTTCGCGTAGAGCGGCTCCGAGTTGTGCGGGTGGTTGATCGCGTAGCGGATCGCGGCGTCGACGTCCTTCAGCGGCTCGAGGGGCGGCTTCGCGTAGAGCACCCGGGTGCCGGTGGGCAGGTCGACCTCGACCAGCTGGTCGCCTGAGAAGAGCACCCGGGGGGCGCTGCGGCTGTCTAGCGTGACGACGCAAGGATGGCTCATGGGGCTTTCAGAGCAGGGGGTGCGACGTGTTGGGGCTGCGAGGTGGTCTCCCGCCGCCGTGCGGGGGAGGCCGGGGTCATGCGGCGAGTTCGAGGATCGGCCAGTGGTAGGCCTGCGCGAGCAGCTTGAGCTTGCGGTCCGGGTTCACCGCCGCGGGGTAGCCGACGACCGAGAGCATCGGGACGTCCGAGTAGCTGTCCGAGTAGCCGAAGCACTCGTCGAGGTTGTGCCCGTGCGCGTGGGCGTGCTCGCGGATGAGCCGCGCCTTCTCGGGCCCGGCCACCACGGGGCGCAGGAGCTTGCCCGTCGCGAAGCCGTCCTTCACCTCGAGGCGGTTCGCGATGATCCCGGTCGCGCCGAGGTGCTCGGCGAGCAGCCGCATCAGGAAATCCAGCGCGCCGGAGATGAGGACCACGTCGTGCCCCTTGTCGAGGCTGCACTTCACGAGGTCCCGCGCCTTGGCGTAGATCGCCGGCTTGAGCACCTTCGCGAACGCCTCCTCGGCGAGCGCCACCAGGCGGTCCTCGGAGACGCCCTCGAACGAGCTGAAGAGCAGCTCGTTGAAGAGGCGCCGATCCTGGAGCTCCGCCATCGCCATCCACGGGGCCTTCACCAGGGCGCGGCCGAGCTTCGCCAAGCTGTGCATCGGCGTCGGCTGGTTCAGCATGTAGAACACCGTCGGGTGCACGAGGTTGGTCGTGACCAGGGTGCCGTCTACGTCGAAGTAGCTCGCCGGCATGCGGGGCAAATCTCCCTGCATGCCGTTTGAGTCAAGATCGAGCTGCCGCGAACCGGGTTTCGCAGGTAAATCGTCACGCGGAGAAGAGGCGCTCGTACCGGTCGTCGAGGTCGACGCCGCCGTCTGTCTCGCCCCGGTCGACCGGGTTGATGCCGCAGTACTCGACGCTCGCGAGGTGGCGCCAGCGGCCGGCGCGCTCGGGCTCGTCGGGCAGGACGGGCGTCGTGCACGGGAAGCAGCCGATGGTGCGGAAGCCCATCGCGTGCAGCGGGTTCTCGATCGCGTCCGGGTGCGCCGCGAAGTACGCGTCGAGCTCCTCGCCGCTCAGCGACGCGAACGGGTGGACGCGGAGGACGTTGTTCGCGGGGTCGAGGCCGAACGGCGCGACCTTGGCGCGGGCGCCGCCCTCGCCCCGGCGGAGCGCGGCGACGAGCGCGTCGTAGCGGCCCCGGATGGCGTGGAGCGGGGCCGACTTGCGGAGGTCGCAGCACCGCTCCTGGCCCTCCTTCGAGAGGTAGAGCAGCCCCTCGTCGCGCGTCTGCTGCGCGAAGGTGCGCTCGGGCGAGAGCGTGACGACGCGCAGGTTCGGGTGGGTGCGCGCGAGCTCGTCGCGCGTGGCGAGCGTCTCGGCGTGGAGCACGCCGGTGTCGACGAAGATGACGTCGAAGGTGAGCCCGGCCCGGTCGGCCATGTGGCACAGCGCGGTCCCGGCCCGCTGCATGCTGCTCATGAGGGCCGCGCGGGGGCCGAAGTTCTCGCGGACGAAACGCAGGAGCTCGACGGGCGACGCGCCCTGGAAGCGTCGGTTCAGCGGTTCGAGGTGTCGCTCGGTGATGCGCATAGGCGATGCATAGCAGAGGCCGCTTCCTTGATCCGGGTTGCCTTCGCCTGAGCTTGCGCCTAACTCCGCTGACGCGGAATGACCAGCGCCCATCTAGCCTCAGAAGCGGGCGGGCTCGGCCAGGATCTGCCGGCGCTCGAGGGCCGGCGCTTCCTGTTCGTGACCGGCAAGGGAGGCGTCGGGAAGACGACGATCTCCGGCGCGCTCGCCCTCGCCTTCGCCGCCCGCGGCAAGCGCGTCCTCGTCGCGATGTGCAACACGAAGGAGCGCCTCTCGGCCATCCTCGGCACGAAGCCGATCGGCCAGGAGGTCACCCACGTGGCCGAGCGCGTGTGGGCCGTGAACATCTCGCCCGACAAGGCCCTCCGGGAGTACGGCGAGATGGTCCTCAAGGTGCGCGCCGCGGCCGACCTCGTGTTCGACAACAAGTACACGCGCACCTTCTTCCGCGCGGTGCCGGGGCTGTACGAGTGGGCGATGCTCGGCAAGGCCTGGTTCCACACGACCGAGCTGCTCCCGGACGGCTCCCACCGCTTCGACGTGGTCCTGCTCGACGCGCCCGCGACCGGGCACGGCGTGGACATGCTGCGCGTGCCCAAGGTGATCCTCGACGTGGCGCCGCCGGGCATCCTGCGCCGCGACGCCGAGGCGGCGTGGGCGATGTTCAGGGACCCCGCGCGGAGCGGGGTCGTCGTGGTGACGCTCCCGGAGGAGATGCCGGCCACCGAGACCGTCGAGCTCGTGGCGGAGGTCCGGGGCGAGCTCGGCCTGCCGGTCCACCGGCTGATCATCAACGGCGTGCTGCCGCCGCTGTTCTCGCCCGAGGAGCGGCGGGCGCTGCTCGCCGAGCCGGGGCGGCTCGACATCGAGGCGCCGGCGCGCGCCGCGCACACCGCCGAGAGCGCCGTCGTGGCCGGCGCGCGGCGAGCGATGCGCGAGTCGGTGCAGCACGAGAGCCTGGCCCGCCTGCGCCGCGAGCTCGACCTGCCGACCGTGATCCTGCCGTTCCTCTTCGACGAGGCCTCGACGGTCGCCGGCACCCGGACGCTGGCCGCGCGGCTCTGAGCGACGCCGATGCCGGCGGCCATGCTGCGAGCGAGCCCGCTGCTCACCGACGGACGCGCGCTGCTCGACGCCGATCGCCTGCTCCACGCGGGGGTCGCCGACCGGCGCGCGAGCTTCGAGCTCGCCTTCACGGCGATGCCGCCGCACACGGGCTTCCTCGTGGTCGCGGGCGTCGAGGCGGCGCTCGACGCGCTCGCGCTGGACGACGCGCGCCTCGACGCGGGGGCGGTCTTCGCGGCGCGCGCGGCCTGCGGCCTCAGCGACGCGCTCGTGGAGCGGCTCGCCGGCGCGCCGATCTCGGTCGACATCGACGCGATGCCCGACGGGACGATCGCCTTCCCGGGCACGCCGGTCGTCACGGTGGAGGGGCCGTTCATCGAGGCGCTCCTCGTGGGCGCGCTGCTCGTGCCGGCGCTCCGCCGGGGGACGGCCGCGGCGACGCGGGCGGCGCGGCTCCACATCGCGGCGGACGGCGGCGCGGTCGTCGACGGGTCGTCGGCGCGGGTGCCGTTCGCCGAGGAGGCGCTGGCGCTCGCCCGCGCGGCGCACGTGGGCGGGGCGGCGGCGACGACGAGCGCGCTCGCGGCCACGGCGCTCGGGATCCCGTTCCGCGGCGAGGCGGGGATCGAGCTCGGCGACCTCGCGCCGCCGCCGTCGCCGCTCGAAGGCAGCTGGCCCTGGTACGCCGATCGGATGGTCGACCTCGGGGGCCGCGAGGAGGAGGCGCTGCTCCTCGAGGCGCGGCGCGTGGGGACGACCGCCGGCGGCTGGATCGCGACGGGGCTCGCGGAGCCCGAGGGCGCGCTGCCGGCCGCGCGGTACGAGCTCGTGGCGCTCGAGGAGTCGGGCGCGTGGGCGCTGCGGCAGGGGACGAGCGATCGCGGCGACGTGATCGCGGGGCGCAAGATGGTGGCGCGCTACTACGACGAGGCGGGGCGCGCGGCCTGCGACGTGATCCACCTGGCGCACGAGCGGATGCTGGCGCCGCGCTCGCTCGGGGCCGCGCGGCTCGCGCCGCTCGCGCGCGCGGTGATGCGCGGCGGGCACGCCCTGGAGGCGCCCGAGCCGCCGAGCGCGGGGCGCGAGCGCTCGGTCGCGGCGCGGCAGCTGCTGCCGCACGCGGTCGCGCACCTGCGGGCGCCGGCGCGGTACCCGGTGCAGCTGTCGCCGGCGCTGATCGCGCTGCGGGAGCCGGAGCCGCCGAGCTCATTGCGGTAGGCCCGGCCCCCGGAGAGGGTGTTCTCGGCGCGGGGCAGGGGGGTGGGGCCCCGCCGAACTCGCCCGAGATGTGAGCCATCCGGCAAGCCGGATGGCTCACATCTCGGGCTCAGACATCGGCCCATCCCCACCCCCCTGCCCCGCGCCGAGAACACCCTCTCCGGGGGCCTACGGTGGAGATTGATGGGGGCGCTGGCGCGATCTGCGGGAGCGCAGGCTCACATGTCGAGCAGCAGCTGCGTCAGGATGTAGTTCGTGATGAGCACGGTGACGCAGCTCTCGACGACGGCGCGCGTGGTCGCGACGCCGACGCCGCGCGCGCCGCCCGAGGCGAAGAAGCCGTGGCGGCACGAGACCGACGAGACGATGAAGCCGAAGACGCACGCCTTGATGAGCCCCATCGAGATGTCCTTGGGCAAGGCGAAGTCGCGGATGCTCTGGAAGAACGCGCCCTCGTCGCCGCCGAGCCAGAGCACGGCGACCAGGTACGAGCCGCACATGCCGACGCTCGTGTAGAGGATGCACAGGAGCGGGAGCATCACCGTCGCGGCGAAGAGGCGGGGCGAGAGCAGGTACTGCACGGGGCTCACGCCCATCGTCGCGATGGCGTCGATCTGCTCGGTGACGCGCATGTTGCCGAGCTCCGCGGCCATGGCGCTGCCGGCGCGGGCGGTGACCATGATCGCCGAGAAGACCGGCGCGAGCTCGCGGGCCAGCGAGACCGCGACGAGGCCGCCGACGCGGCCCTCGGCGCTGAACGCGCGCAGCGCGTAGGAGGTCTGCAGCGTCACGACCATGCCGCTGAAGACGCCGGTCAGGCCGACGATGAAGACCGACTGCGCGCCCATGAAGTCCATCGCCGCCAGGAACTGCGCGGGACGAAACGGCGGGCGCACGAGCCAGACGAGCGTCTGGAACGTCAGCGTGACGATGTTGCCGATGTTGTCGAAGAACGCGAGGACCGGCTCCAGCGCCCTGGTGAGCAGCTCGCTCCGGCTGGTCTCAGCGCCTTCCTTCACCGTGCGCTCTTGTATCACGCAACGCCGCCGCGCACGGGGTCGGGCTCGCGATGACCCGGCGCGCTCGCTCGCCCGCGCTGCGTAGCGCCGCTCGCGCCGGCGCGCTCCCCGTCGAGCTCGCCCGGAGCACCAGCGGCCGCCGCTCGCCCCCTTCAGCCTCCGGCCGCTCGGCGCCCTTCACGCAGCGCCGTGCCCCAATCCCCACGATCCGCCGGAGCCTCGCAGCGCGGCCTCGAGCGCCGCGAGCACCGCGCCGCTCCGCGCGCCCGTCGCCCTGATCTCGGCGGCGCGGCCGGGCGCCGCTGCGTCCTCGGGGGCGATGAGGTGGATCAGGAGCGCGTCGCCGCCGAGCGCCTCCACGAACGGCTCGCCCCACTCCACCACGACGAGCGCTCCCTCGGCGCGGCGCTCGCGCAGCCCGAGCTGGGCGAGCTCCGCGGTCGCGCCGCCGGGCGCGCCCTCCGCCAGGGAAGCGCCGCCGAGGCGGTAGGCGTCGGCGTGCGCGATCGGGACGCGGCCCTCGTGCTCGTGGACCAGCGTGAACGTCGGGCTCGTGATCGGCAGCTCCGGCGGCACGCCGAGCGCCCGGCACAAGGCGCGGGCGAAGAACGTCTTCCCGGCGCCGAGGTCGCCGGCGAGGACCACCAGATCGCCGCCCGCGAGGCGGTCGGCGAGCGCGCGCGCGAGGCGGATGGTGCTGCGGCGGCTCGGCAGCTCGATGCGCATGCGTCAGAACCGGGCCCCCGCGCCGAGCGTCGCGCCGAGCAGGAGCAGGGAGCCGTGCCCCGTGGGAACCCACCGGAGGTTGCCGAGCTGCGCCTCGAGCTGCACCGAGGGGCTCAGCGCGAGCGCGACGTCGAGCGACGCCCCGATCACCGGGTGCACCTCGAGATCGCCGCGGTACGTCGCGCCGCCCGGGCCCACGGCGCCCGCGCCCGACCTGAAGAACGCGCCGGCGTGGAGCGCCGGGCCGACGTGGAGCGGGAACGCGCGCCACGCGCCGCCCTCGGGCGTCCGGCTGGGCGTCAGCATCAGGCGCGCGCCGCCCTCGATCCAGCCGGCGAACGGCCCGACCAGGTTGCCGCCGCCGCCGGCGAACAGCTCGAGCCCGCGATCGCCGACCGCGTAGGCCGCGCGCGCCGCCCCGACCAGCGAGGCCGCGCTGCCGCTCGCGCCCGGGAGGCGCGCCGCCGCGACGGCGACCCCGAGCGACGCGGACAGGGCGAAGCGGCGCCCGCCCGAGTACGCAGGCCAGACGCGCTCGGGCCCGAGCGGGTACGCCATCTGCACCTCGTTCGCGGGCGGCGCCGGCGGCGGCGCGGGCACCGGCGGCAGCACCGTGGCGCCGCCGGCGGACGAGGGCGGCGGCGCGGCGCCCGCAGGGCGCTCCCAGGGGAGCTCGCCCACGCCGACGCCCTCGGGGCGGAGGAGCACCGCCAGCATCTCCTGCGTCTGCTGGGCCGACCGGTCCCGGTCGACCTCCCGCGCGACCGACTCGACCCGGCCGGTCGAGGCGAGGTACGCGGTGAGCTCGACCCGAGCGGTCGTGACCGCAGGCTCGACGGTGCCGCTCAGGACCCAGTCCGCGCCCGTCTGCGCGCCGACGGCGCGGTACTCGTCCGTGGTGTCGGCGACGCCGTCGGCCACGCCCTTGAGCGCGGCCGCGACCGCGCCGTCCGGCACCGCGGCGTGGCCGAGCGCGGCGAGCCCGGCCGCGACCTCGGCCTGCGCGGCGCTCCGGGCGGCCTCGTCGGTGCCGCCGCGCGCGGGGAGCACCGCCACGCGATCGGCGAGCGCGGCCGGGGCGATCGCCGTCAGCGCGGCGGCGGCGGCACAGGAGAGGGCTCGGCGGATCATGCGGCGCCATGCTACGCCCCCCGCGGCGCCGGAGCAGCCCCAGGACGACGCGGCGGCACGCTCTCCACGCCCCGCGCGAGCCCCGCGCGGCGACCAGGCGCCGCCGGACGAGCGCGCGGCCGCGCGCGCCGGCCGCGCGCTCGTCCGGCGGCTCGCCCCGCTCATCGCGCCTTCTCGATCTCGCGGTAGCCGACCACCCTCGGCAGCACGCGCTTTCCGCCGAAGCCGGTCGCCGACGTCGTCCAGAGCTCCACCGTCGCGCTGCTCAGGGCGCTCGACGCCGCGAGGCGCCGCGCCTTCACCTCGGCCGGGTCCTCGGTGCCCGTCTTCGGCAGCCGCTGCACGCCGGCCCAGGCGAGGACGCCCGCGTCGCGCCCGAGCGCCGCCCAGAAGCTCGGCGGCGACGGGTGGGTGGCGAGCCACACCGCGAGCGCGGGCCCCGCGCCCGGCGCGCCCGCGGCGCCCGCGCCCGGCGGAGGCTGCGCGCCGGCGGGCGCCGCGACGAGCGGGAAGAGCCCCGCCGTGGCGACGAGCGACCCGGGCGGCGGCGGCACGGCCGCCTCGAAGCCGAGCGCGAGCGTCACCGCGCGCGGCGCGGCGCGGATCGCTTGCTCCGCGCACGGCGCGTCCCCGGCCAGGATGATCCCCCGGACGGCAGGCGGCCGGAGGGCGCGCGGATCGAAGGCCGCGTCGCACGGGAGCGCGAGCGCGACGCCGCGCTCGGCCAGCGCCGCCGGCGCGGCCCCGGCGGCGCCCGGCGCGGCTACGGCCCCAGGCGCCGCGCCCCCGGCGGCGCCCGCCGGCGCGGAGGGCGGCGCGGCGGCCGCGTCCTTCCGGGCGCCGGCGTCGCCGCCCACGAGCGCCACCGGCTTCGCGCCCCGCTCCGCGAGCGCGGCGGCCAGCACCTCGATGCCCCGCGCGGGCTCCTCGCCCACGACGAACACGAACGCGCCGTCGAGCGCCGCCGGCTCCGGCGGGTGGACGAGCAGCACGGGGATCGCGTTCGCCCGCGCGAACTTCGCCACCGCGGTCGCCTGCTCGCGATCGGAGCCGGCGATCAGCACCGCGGCGCCCTCGGCGGTGAGGCTGCTCAGCGCCTCGTCGACGCTGCCCTGGCCGCCGTCGTCGCGGCTCACGAGCCGCGCGTCCGACCCCGGCCTCAGCAGCCCGAGCCCGTGCGCCACGCCGGCCGCGATCTCGACGCCCCGCCGGCGCGACTCGGACGTGCGCGTCGACAGCAAGAGGCCCACCGTGGGCGGCTCGACGCGCGCCGTCCCCGCGCCGGCCGCGAGCTCCGAGATCGCGTCGCCCTGGTTGCCGAGCAGCGCGCCGGCCCGGTCGAGCAGCTCCTTCGCGAGCGCCACGTCGCGCCGCTCGCGGGCGACGATCGCGAGGCGCTCGGCGACCAGCGAGCGCAGGTCGACCTGCGGGTCCACCACCTCGCCGGCGGCCTCGCCGGCGCGCATCGCGGCGACGAGGTGCGCGATCGGCACCTTGCGCAGGAGCGCCCCGATCTGCGCCCGGATCGCGGCGCGGTCGTCGTCGTCCGCCTCGCGCAGCCAGACGCCCATCAGCTCGACCGCCTGCGTCCACGCGCCCGCCTCCATCGCGGCCGTCGTGACCTCCTCGTTGAGGAGCGAGCGGACGTACGCGTCGATGACCTTGCTCACCAGCGGGCGCAGCACCCCGAAGGCCGGCTTCGGCTTGCCGGCGCGCCGGAGCGCCGCGCCGCGGAGCACGCGCGCGAGGTCCCCGGTCGCGCCCGGCCCCTCGGCCTCGACCTCGGCCGCGAGCGCCTCGGCGCGGCGGAGGTCGCCTCGCTCCAGCGCGATCCACGCGAGGTGGGCGGTCGCGACGCGCGCGAGGTCGTCGCCCGCGTGGCGGCCGCGGAACGCGAGGAGCTCCGGCTCGAGCGCGATGCGCTCGGCGCGCGCGCCGCTCGCGAAGCGCGAGAGGATGCGGCGGAGCTCGGCCTGGGCCTCGGGCGACCCGCCGAGCGCCGGGCTCACCGCCTCGGCGCCGTCCGGCGCGCCGCAGCCGGCGCCGGCGGTCGCCGCGAGCGTGATCAGCGCCGCGATCGCGATCGCAGGCGCGCGGGCGAGGAGCGGCCGCGGTCGCCGCGCGGGGCGCCGCCCGGGCGCGCCGTCGGCCTTTGCGCCAAAGGAAGCGGAAAACCGGCCAGAATTGTCGACTGCGTTCACCTTGACGTCACCCGGGGCATCCCATACACCCGCCGCGCCCGCCTTCCATCGAGGTCAGCGTGTCCGAGGCAACCCCCGCGAGATCGCTCTTCCACAAGAGCCGCCGGTCCTTTCTCCTGCGCAAGCTGCATTCTCTCACCGGCGCCCTCCCCGTGGGCGGTTTCCTGCTCTTCCACTTCTGGACGAACGCGAAGGCGCTCCAGGGGCAGGAGCGGTTCGACGCGGCGGTCTCCGAGATCTCGCACATGCCGTACCTGCCGGTGCTCGAGATCGGGCTCGTCGTGCTGCCGCTCGCGTTCCACGCCCTCTACGGGGTCAAGCTGGTGCTCGAGGGCAAGCCGAACGTCGGCAGCTACACGTTCTCGCGCAACTGGATGTACACGATGCAGCGGGTCACGGGGGTGCTCGCGTTCGCGTTCATCGGGTTCCACCTCTGGCAGTACTGGGCGCAGAAGTGGCTGGGCCGGATGGCGCCCGAGGAGTTCTACCCGCGGCTGTGCGCCGACATGGCGTCGACCGTGGGCGGCGTCCCGGTGATCGCGCTCGTCTACATCTTCGGCATCGCGGCGAGCGTGTTCCACTTCGCCAACGGCCTCTGGGGCTTCTGCTTCTCGTGGGGGGTCACCGTGTCGCGCCGGGCGCAGCGGATGGCCGCGGTGGTCTTCGGCGTGGTGGGCCTCGCGGCCTTCGTGCTCGGCGCCAACACGGTGATCTACTTCGCGACCGGCGCGCCGTTCCCCGGGACGCCGAGCCCCGCCGCCGAGGGGGCGCGCACGTGCGCCGAGATCGCGTCGTCCACCGGCGGGCCCGGGCGCGCGTCGCTGGCCGCGCCGGCCTCGCACTGACCATCGTATCGGCCGCGCCCGGGTGGCAGCGGCGCGGGAGCATCGGGATCGAAACATGGCCGCGAAGAGCACGACGAGGAGCGAGGGGGGGAAGGTTCGGCGCGTGATCGTCGTCGGGGGCGGGCTCGCCGGCCTGATGACGGTGATCAAGCTGTGCGAGGCGAAGGTCCCGGTCGACCTGATCTCCCTCGTGCCGGTGAAGCGCTCGCACTCGGTGTGCGCGCAGGGCGGCATCAACGCCTCGGTGAACACGAAGGGGGAGGGGGACAGCCCCCAGGTGCACCTCGAGGAGACCGCCTACGGCGGTGACTTCCTCGCGAACCAGCCGCCGATCAAGGGGATGGCCGAGGCCGCGCCCGGCATCGTGCACATGCTCGATCGCATGGGCGTGCCGTTCAACCGGACGCCCGAGGGCCTGCTCGATTTCCGCCGGTTCGGCGGCACGCTGTACCACCGCACGGCGTTCGCGGGCGCGACGACGGGGCAGCAGCTGCTCTACGCGCTCGACGAGCAGGTCCGGCGGTTCGAGCTCGCCGACGTGATCGACGAGCACGGCGTGGCGATCCCGGGCGAGAAGATGGTCCGGAAGCACGAGTTCTGGGACTTCATCGAGGCGATCCTCGACGACTCCGGCACGTGCGTCGGCTGCGTCGCGCAGGACCTGAAGACGATGCAGATCCGCGCGTTCACCGGCGACGCGGTCGTGCTCGCGACGGGCGGCTGCGGCATCGTCTTCGGCCGCTCCACGCTGAGCGTCATCTGCACGGGGACGGCGGCGTCGGCGGTCTACCAGCAGGGCGCGGTGTACGCGAACGGCGAGTTCATCCAGGTGCACCCGACGGCGATCCCGGGCGCCGACAAGCTGCGGCTCATCTCGGAGAGCGCGCGCGGCGAGGGCGGCCGCGTCTGGGTGCCGAAGGACAAGAGCGACGCGCGGAGCCCGCGGGACATCCCCGAGAGGGAGCGCGACTACGTCCTCGAGCGGCTGTACCCCGGCTACGGCAACCTCGTCCCGCGGGACATCGCGTCGCGCGCGATCTTCCGGACGTGCTTCCACGAGGGGCGCGGCATCTTCAACGCCGCGACGGGCCGGAACGAGAACGAGGTCTACCTCGACCTGACGCACAAGGACGAGAAGTTCCTCCGGGCGAAGCTCGCGGGCATCCTCGAGATCTACGAGAAGTTCGCGGGCACCGACCCGTACAAGAACCCGATGAAGGTCTTCCCGGCGGTCCATTACTCGATGGGCGGCCTGTGGGTCGACTACGAGGCGGACGCGCGTGGCTCGCTCAAGGCGGGGTCGCCGCGCAACCACGCGACGAGCATCCCGGGCCTCTACGCGGTGGGCGAGGTGGACTACCAGTACCACGGGGCCAACCGGCTCGGCGCCAACTCGCTGCTCTCGTGCATCTACGGCGGCCTGGTGTGCGGTCCTGCGGTCGCGAGCTACCAGCGGAGCATCAAGCGGAGCGCCCTGGACCTGCCGCGCTCGATCTTCGACAAGGCCGAGAAGCGCGCCGAGGCCGACTACCAGCGCATCCTGACGCAGAACCAGGACGCGAAGCAGCCGGAGAACGCGTACCGGCTGCACCAGGAGCTCGGCGAGACGATGCTGCGCGACTGCACGATCGAGCGCGACAACGCCACGCTCGACCGGGTGCTCGAGAAGCTCGGCGAGCTCGAGGAGCGGGCGGGGCGGATCAAGAGCACGGACACGGCCCCGCGGGTGAACCAGGGGGCGCAGTTCGTGCGGCACCTCGAGAACATGCTGGTGCTCGCGCGGGTCATCGCGCAGGGGGCGAGGAACCGCGACGAGTCGCGCGGGGCGCACTACAAGCCGGAGTTCCCGGCGCGGAACGACGCCGAGTGGCAGCGCACGACGCTGGCGCGCCACGAGGAGAAGGGCGCCGTGAGGTTCATCCGCGCGTTCGACTACGCGTGCGCCGGCCAGTCGATCCACGTGACCGACGCGGTGGACACGTCGCTGGTGGCGCCGCGGGAGCGCAAGTACGAGCAGGCGGGCGCGGCGAGCGCGCAGGCGACGGGGAAGCTGTCGCAGAAGAGCGTGTAGGATGGCCAAGGCGAGCGGAGACAAGGCGAACGGGGCGGCGGCGCCGGCCGAGGCGCGGGGCGAGGGCCGGCTGGTGCACCTGCGCGTGCGGCGGCAGGACACCGCGGATCGCCCGGAGACGCGGCGCTGGGAGGAGTTCAAGGTCCCCTACCTGCCGCAGATGAACGTCATCAGCGCGCTGCAGCAGGTCCAGCGGGATCCGCGGACCGTGGACGGCAAGGAGGTGGCGCCGGTCGTCTGGGAGGCGGTGTGCCTGGAGGAGGTGTGCGGCTCGTGCACGATGGTGATCAACGGCCGTGTCCGACAGGCCTGCTCGGCGCTCATCGATCAGATCGCGCCGAAGGGCGAGGTGATCACGCTGGAGCCGATGTCCAAGTTCCCGCTGGTGCGCGACCTGCTCGTGGACCGGAGCCGGATGTTCGAGGACATGAAGCGGGTCCGCGCGTGGATCGACATCGACGGCACGCACGAGCTCGGCCCGGGTCCGCGCGAGTCGCCGGAGCGGCAGGAGGAGCGGTATCCGCTCTCCCGCTGCATGACGTGCGGTTGCTGTGTCGAGGCGTGCCCGCAGTACAATGATGGGACGAAGTTCGTCGGCGCCTTCGCGATCAACCTGGTGCGGCTCTACAACATGCACCCTTCCGGGGCGATGCACGCGGGCGAGCGCCTGGAATCGGTGATGGGCGAGGGCGGGATCACCGATTGCGGCAAATCGCAGAACTGCGTCGAGGTGTGCCCGAAGGAGATCCCGCTCGTCGACTCGCTCGCGACGGTCGCCCGCGACACCACCAAGCGAATGCTGTTTGGGTGGTTGCTGAAGTGAGCTCGCGAGCTCGTTGATCCATCGTCGCCCCTGATCCCTGACCGCGGTAGGTCCCCGGAGCCCCCGCTCGGCGCACGGAGAGCCGATGTCCGAGCGGGATCAGGGAAACGGCGCCCCCGCCCCGAACCCGAGCCCGCTCCCGAACCCGAGCCCGCTCCCGAACCCCACCCCCACCGGCTCCGTCGTCGTCTGCCGCTCCAGCTTGCGGATGCGCAGCCCGAGCAGGTGCGTGACCAGCGTGCAGGTCTGGTGCGCCCGCGGCGTCACGCCGCACCCCAGCCAGACGCCGAACGGCTCCCGCTCGCCCTCCTCGACGTAGCGGATCACCGCGCCGCTCTGGGCGACCGTGAGCCACGCGCTCGCCTCGCCCGGCAGCGACGCGTGCAGCACGCCGATCTGGCCCAGCGGGTCGTCGTTCGGGCCGATGACCCGGCCGTCCGGCTCGAGCAACGCCAGCGGCTCGGCCTCCAGGCCGAACACCCGCCCGCCGCGATCCACGTTGAGCTGGTGCTCGCCGTTCACGAGGATCTTGCCGTCGGGCAGGACGTCGACCGCGAGGTTTCCGTGCACCCAGCGCGCGCGCGGGATGTCGAGCAGCGCGCCGCCGCGGGCCCAGTTGGCCGGGGGCGCCGCGGTGCACGCCGCGAGCAGCGAGAGCGGCACGACGAGAGCGAGGCGTCGCATGCGCCGAGCATACCGCAGCGGCGCGCCGGCGCAGCGTTACACCTTCTCGGTCCCCGTCGTGCCGAGCAGCCCCGTCGGCTTCACGAGGAGCACCCCGATCAGCACCGCGAACACGAGGACGTCCTGCAGGCCCGAGTAGGGCGTGAGCTTCGTCATCTCGCCGATGATCCCGATCAGCATGCCCCCGAGCATCGCGCCCGTGATGTTGCCGATGCCGCCGATGACCGCCGCCACGAAGGCCCGATTGCCGATCACCACGCCCATCGTGGGATACACCTGCGACTGATCCAGGCAGTAGAGCACCGCACCCACCGCCGCGAGCATCGAGCCCGTGACGAAGGTCAGCGCGATGATGCGGCTCGTGCGGATGCCCATCAGCCGGGCGGCCTCGACGTTCACGCTGAGCGCGCGCATCGCCTTGCCCGTCCAGGTGCGCCGCACGAGCAGCTCCAGGCCGATCATCACGAGGATCGACGTGACGAAGATCACCTTGCGCGTGTGCTCGATCGGCAAGAGCTGCGGATATCCGCGGTAGCGCGCGGTGAAGAGGAGCTGCGCCAGGTTCTGGAGGAGGACGCTCATCCCGAGCGCCGTGACCAGCGGCGTGATCCGGGTGTTGGCGAGGCCGCGCCCCCGGGATCGCAGCGGCGCATAGGCCACCCGCTCGACCAGGACCCCGAGCGCGCCCGCGAACGCCATCGCGCAGAGGGTGCCGGCCACGCCCGCGAACAGCGGCGCGTCCTGGCCGCCGAACGCCGCAATCCCGAACAGCCCGGCGAAGGCGCCCATCATGAACACCTCGCTATGAGCGAAGTTGATGAGCTTGAGGATGCCGTAAACCATCGTGTAGCCGAGGGCGACGAGGGCGATCATCGACCCCTGGGCGAGCCCCGTGATCAGGGCATTCACGATCTTCTCCATGGAGACCCCTTCACACGCGCGCGGGGTGTGGACCCCGCGCGCGCGGCACGACCACTACTGCTTCGCGGACTTCTCGTTGACCGTCGCGTAGTAGGTAAACTGCTTGTCCTTGATCCGGACAATCACGACCGGCTTGTCCGCGTTGCGGTTCTCATCGATGGTGATGACCCCCGTCGCGCCCTGGAACCCCTTGGTGTCCTGGATGGCCTGCCGGATGGCGTCCGGCGTCATCTCCTTGGCGCGGCCCATCGCGTCCGCGAGCAGCCTGGCCGCGTCGTAGGCCTGGGCGGCGATGCTCGACGGCGTGCGCTTGTACCGCTCCTGGTACTTCTTCACGAACGCCTGCGAGTTGGGCCAGGGGACGTCCGGCGCGTAGTGGTTCGTGAAGTACGCGCCGTCGAGCTCCTCCGCGGCGTCGCGCAAGAGCTCGTTCGCGTCCCACCCGTCGGTGCCGACGAACATGCTGCCCGGCACGCCCGCGGCCTTGGCCTGCCGCGCGATCGGGGCCATCGAGGTGTAATAGATCGGCGCGTAGATCATCTCCGGGTTCGCCGACTTGAGCTCGTTGATGTACGTCGTGAAGTTGGTCTCCTTCTTGAGGAAGCTCTTCTCCATGACGATCTCCCCGCCGAGGCGCTTCACCTCGGCGCGGAACTCGTTGGCGAGGCCCGAGGAGTAGAGATCGTCGGAGGCGAAGAGGAGGCCGACCTTCTTCTTGCCGAGCGTGTTCACGATGAACTGCGCGCCCATCTGGCCCTGCACGTCGTCCGTGAAACAGGCGCGGAACACGAAGGGGCCGACCTTCGTCACGTCCGGGTTCGTGGACGACGGCGAGATCATCGGCACCTTCTTCTTGTTCGCGACGATGCCGCCGGCGCGCGAGCGGGACGAGGCGACCTCGCCGAGGAGGGCGAGCACGTGATCCCGGTCGATCAGCTGCAGGACCTTGTTGGTCGCCTCCTCGGGCTTCGACTTGTTGTCCTCGTAGAGGACGTTGATCGGCTTGCCCTTGACCCCGCCCGCCTTGTTGATCTCGTCGATGGCGAGGTCGATGCCCTCCTTCGAGTCGACGCCGAACGCCGTCTCCTCGCCCGAGAGGCTGAAGTAGGCGCCGACCTTCCACTCGGGGTCGTCCTTGGCGTGCTTGGCCGGGTCGCCGCCCGAGCCCTCGCTCTTCTTGCCGCACCCGAGCGCCATCGCGCTCAGCGCGAGCGCCCCGGCGATCATCCTCACCAAACCCCGTCGTCCGAGCATGCTGTCGTCCTCCCTGTCGCCGGGCCGCCTCGCGTGTGGGTCCGCCCGCCGGTGGCCATGGCCGCCCACGCAGCGGCCCAGAGCGCGTGTACTCATCGCGTCTACCATTGTCTACGCGGCACGTCAGCTATCTCCGGCCGCGCCGCGCTCGGCGCCGGGCCTCTTAAGTGTTCGATTCTCCACGGATTCCGCCGGTCGAGCCCGCCGCCGGCCCGCGCGGCGCCGGGGCTGACGCAGCCGGCTGCCGCGGCGCGCCGCGCGGCGCGCAGCACGCCAGGCGGCGCGGCGCGCCTCGCGGGGCGCAGCACGCCAGGCGGCGCGGCGCGCCTCGCGGGGCCGCTGCAGTCGGCGCGGCTAGCCGGCGCGGCGCGCGTGGACGAAGTGCTCGACGTTCCCCTTCGGCCCGCGCACCGCGCTGTCGACCTCCCCGACGACGGAGAAGCCCGCGGCCTCGATGGCCTGGCGCGCCTCGGCGATCGCCGCGAGGCGGGTCGCCTCGTCGCGGATGACGCCGCGCCCGCGGGCGGCGGCCTCGCGGCCCGCCTCGAACTGCGGCTTGATCAGCGCGACGAGATCGCCGGCGGGGCGGAGCAGGCGGGCGATCGCGTCGATGAGCCGGGAGATGCTGATGAAGGACGCGTCGACCACCACGAGATCGATGGGGCAGTCGAAGTCCTCGCGCCGGAGCTCGCGCGCGTTGACCCGATCGCGCACCTCGACGCGGGGATCGGCGCGGAGCTTGCTGGCGAGCTGGCCGTAGCCGACGTCGACCGCGAACACCCGCGCCGCGCCGCGCTGGAGCAGGCAGTCGGTGAAGCCGCCGGTCGAGGCGCCGACGTCGACGCAGGTCTTCCCGGCGACGTCGAGGCCGTGCTGCGCCGCGAACGCGGCGAGCGCGTGCTCGAGCTTGTCGCCGCCGCGCGAGACGAACCGGGGGCCGGACGCGACGTGGACCTCGGCGTCCTCCGGGAGCAGCGTGCCCGGCTTGTCGATGCGGCGCGGCCCCGAGGTGACCTTGCCGGCCATGATCAGCGCCTGCGCCTCGGTGCGCGAGGCGACGAGCTTCCGGGCGACGAGCAGCGCGTCGGCGCGGACGCGGGTCACGGCGCCCCCGCCGGCGAAGGGGGAACGGGGCCCGCGCCGCCGCCCCGGGCGGCGGGGGCGGCCGTCGCGTCGGAGAGCGAGAGCGCGTCGCCGTGGAGCGCCCGGGCGACCTCGGCGAGCCCGTCGCCGATGCGCGGCCCCGGGCGCAGCACGGCGTCGGTGCGGAGCGGGCGCACGCGCCCCTCGCGCACGGCGCGCAGGGATCTCCAGCCGGGCGCGTCCCGGAGCATCGCCAGCCTGGGGGCGCCTTGCGCGCGCGACGGGTCAGCGCCGTCAGCGCCGTCCGCGCCGATCGTGCCGTCGAGCAGCACGTCGGGATCCAGCGCGAGCAGGTGCTCGACGCTGATCGACGGATAGGCGCCGCCGCGGGCGATCGCGTTCTCGCCGCCGGCGAGCCGGATGAGCTCATCGGCGAAGCTGCCGGGACCCGCGGCGAAGATGGGCGAGGTGTCGAACAGCAGGGCGACCCGGACGCGCGGTCGCCCCTTCACGGCCTGCTCGACCTCCTGGCGGCGGGCGCGGAGCCGGGCGATCGCCTGCTCGGCGCCGGGGGCCGCGTCGAGCCGCCGGCCGAGCTCCGCGAGCATCTCCTCGATCTGGGCGAGCGACTCGGTCTCGGGGAAGCACGTCGCGATCCCGTGCCCGCGCAGCGCCTCTTCCAGCGCCGGCCCCGCGGGGCCGCGGGCGCCGACGACGAGGGTCGGCGAGAGCGCGATGATCGCCTCGATGCTCGGATCGGCGTAGCCGCCGACGCTGGGCAGGCGGAGCACCTCGGGCGGGTGGTCGCAGTGGCGGGAGCGGCCGACGAGCGCCGCGCCGGCCCCGATCGCGCAGACCGCCTCCGTGGTGCTGGGCGACAGGGAGACGACGCGCGCGCCGCCCTGCGCCGCCGGGGCCCGGCGCCCGCACGCCGCGAGCGCGACCGCCGCGAGCGCGGCGAGCGCGGCCCGCCGCGGGAGCGCGGCTCCGTGCGGGAGCGCGGCTCGCTGCGAGAACGCGGCTCCCTGCGAGAGCGCGGCGCCCCGCGCGCGGGGCGTCGACGATGAGCGCCGCCCTTCAGCCAAGCCGATCCCGACTGCGGCGCCGCCGCAGGCTCGCCACCGCGCCCAGGCCCGCCGCGCCGAGCAGCCAGGGGACCGGCTTCGTCGGATCAGGCCTCGGCTGGATGCTGCAGGACCCGGCGGACGCCGCGTCCTCCCCGTCTGCTTCGCCGTCGTCCTCGGGCGGCGGCTCCGGGAGCTTCGCGCAGAAGCCGAGCTCGTCGTTGCAGCTGTAGCCGCTCGGGCACGTCGCGATCTCGTTGCAGGGGCGGGTGCAGTAGCCGTCGAGGCACGCGTTCGTCGAGCACTGCTCCGGCTGCTCGCAGGCGCCCCCGATCTCCGCCGCGTAGATCGGATCGGTGGGGTAGCCGGTCGCCCAGCGGGGCGCCGCGTAGCCTCCGACGTCGGCGGCATGCACGGTCGCCTCTTTAATCCATTCCGCCCAGCCGTACACATAGCCGTAGATCGGGTACTCGCAGCCCTCGGCCCCGCGCGAGGTCACGCCGATCACCCGGTGCATCAGGTCGAGGCTGGGGCCGCCCGAGTCCCCCTCGCAGATGCCCGTGTCCCCGACCCACTCGGTCGGCTTTACCACGGACGCCGGGCAGCCGTCGGCCACGCAATCGATGAAGAGGTTGTCGCGGCGCCGCCGCAGGCCCGCGCCGGTGCTCAAGTCGTTCGTCGCGCCGAAGCCGACCGCGTAGTACTCCTCGCCCCTCTTCAGGGGTACGTCGACGCGCGGGACGAGCGGCACGGCTTCGCTCTCCGGGATCAGCTCGTCCAGGATCAGGATCGCCTGGTCGTTGCCGCAGAAGCTGTCCGCTTCCGTGCCGGGGAGCAGCACGATCTCGCTGCCGCCGTAGTAGCGCGAGGACTCGCCGATCTCCGCGTCGGTCGTCACGAAGATCCGCCGCGCCAGGTGCGTGTCCGTGAACTTGGTGCTCCGGCAGGTGATCTGGCCGTCCAGCTCATTGGCCATGTCCGATACGCAGTGCCGGGCCGTCAGCACCACGTTCGGGGCGATCAGGCTGCCGGTGCAGATCGCGCCGATCTCGGCGTTGTAGATGCCCACGACGGCCCTGTCGCCGTCGTCCAGGTAACCGTCCTGGATGGCGTCGCGCGCCTCTCCGGTCTCATCAGGGAGCTCCTCCAGGGCCGAGCTGCACGCCGTAGCAGCGAGTCCCAAGGCAAGAATCAAGGCGACTCTGGGCGACCAAAACGACATCGCTAGCCTCCAAGTACTGCAATGTAGGTGCGAGCCGTGAGGCGACGCGCCGAGCCGATGATTCTAGAGGGGAATGTGCGGTCATGCACGCGCGCCACGCGCGTTGAACGACTCGTCTCGTTGCATGCCCTACATCAAGAGACCGTCCCGGAGCCCTTGCAGGGTCGTCAGGGTACCGGCGTCCCCCGGATCCGCCATGGCGGCGCCAGGGACCTGGCGGCCCTATCCACCGTGAAAAGCCGCGGAAACGTGCGCGGCCCGGGTGTTGCGGGGCGGTGCGGCCGTGATCGATCCGGTCCTGCTCTTCGGGCTCGCGCTCGCCGCGGGCGCCCCGCTCGCCCTCGCCCCGATCCCCACCGCGCTCGGCGCGGCGCTCGCCGCGGCGGCGCTCCACCGCCGGGCCGGCCGCGCGGCGCTCGCCGCCGCCGCGGTCGCGCTCGCCGTCAGCGGCCTCCGCGCCCGCGCGCTGCTCGACGACGCGAGCGGCCTCTACGACGGCGCCGCCGCGCTGCTGCAGCCGCCGGCGCGCTGCGAGGTGACGGCCGCGGTCGTCACCTCGCCGGTCGTGGTCGGGACGGCGCAGCGGCGCTCCGACGAGGCCGGTGAGGCGCCGAGCGCGCGCGTCGATGTGGAGCTCACCGGTGGCACGTGCGGCGGGCGGGCGCTGCCGGGACCGCTCCGGGCGCGCCTCTACGGAGCGCCGCTGGAGCTCGCGCGGGGCGACCGGATCGAGGTCGTCGTCGACCTCGCGCCGATCCACCTGTTCCGCAACGAGGGGCTCCGGGACGCGACCGCCGCGATCGCGCGGAGCGGGATCGTCGCGAGCGGGACGATCGTCGACGCGCGGCGGACGCTGTCGGGGCGCTCGATCGGGGCGGCGGTCGACCGCGCGCGGGCCGCGGTGCGGGCGCGCATCGAGGCCACGTTCCACCCCGACGCGGCCGCGCTCGGGCGCGCGCTCGTGCTCGGCGAGACCGACCTCACGCCCGAGGACCAGGACGCCTTCCGCGAGAGCGGACTCGCCCACCTGCTCGCGGTCTCGGGGACGCACCTGATCCTCGCGGTGGCGGGCTTCGCCGCGGTCCTGCGCGCGATCCTCGTCCGCGTCGGCCCGATCGCGGCGCGGTGGGACGCGGGCCGCATCACCGCGGCGCTGTGCGTGCCGGCCGCGTGGCTCTACGCCGACTTCGCCGGCGGCGGCGGATCGGCCATGCGCGCGGCGGCGATGCTCAGCTGCGCCATGGGCGCCCGGCTCCTGGGCCTCCGCCCGGTGGGCGTCCGCAACTTCGCCCTGTCGCTCGCGGGCGCCGCCGCCGTCGATCCGCTGATCGCGTGCGATCTCTCGTTCGGCCTCTCCGCGGCCGCGACCGCCGGGCTGCTCTGGCTGCAGCGGCCGCTCGCCGCGCTGCTCGTCCCCGGCGAGCGAGGGCGCGAGGACGGCGGCGGTCCGGAGCGCGGTCCGCTCGACGCGTCGCCGCGGGCCCTCGCGCGCCGGCTCCTCGCGCCGCTGGCGACGACGCTCGCCGCCATGTTCGGGTGCGCGCCGCTGCTGCTCATGAACGGCGAGACGTTCCCGCTGCTCGGCGTGGCGGCGAACGTGGTGGCCGCGCCGATCGGCGAGCTGGCGGCGCTCCCGTTCTGCCTCGCGCACGCGGTGCTCTCGTGGGCGCCGCCGGTCGAGCGCGGGTGCGCGCTCGTCGGGTCGGGCGCGCTGCTCGCGGTGCGCGCCGTCGCCCGCGCCTCGGCGGAGACCGGCGTGGTGCTGCGCCTGCCCGAGCCGTCGCCCGCCCAGCTGGCCGCGCTCGCCGCCGCGATCGCGCTCGCGTGGGCCGCGGAGCGCCGCGGCCGCCGGCTCGCCGCGCTCGCGGCCGGCGCCGCCGCGTGGCTCGCGCTCGAGGTCGTCGCCGTGCGCGCCGGCGCGCCGCGCGGCGTGCTGCGCGTCAACGTCCTCGACGTGGGGCAGGGCGACGCCATCCTCATCGACCTGCCCGAGGGCGGCGCGATGCTCGTCGACGCGGGCGGCTTCGTGGGCAGCCCGGTCGATCCGGGGGCGCGCGTCCTCCGGCCGCTCCTGCGATCGCGCCGCCGCGCGCGCCTCGACGCGATCGTCCTGTCGCACCCGCACCCGGACCACTTCGGCGGCCTGCCCGCCGTGGTCGAGGGCGTGGAGGTCGGCGAGCTCTGGGACACCGGCCAGGGCGAGGCCGAGGGCGCGGGCCCGGTGTACGCCAGGCTGCTCTCGGACCTGCGCCGGCGCGGCGTGCCCGTCGTGCGGCCCGCCTCGCTGTGCGGCAGGCCGCGGGTGCTCTCGGGGGCGACGATCGAGGTGCTCGCGCCGTGCCCCGAGCTCCACCCGGACCGGGGCGCCAACGACAACTCGTTCGTCCTGCGCATCACCTACGGGGCTCGCTCCGCGCTGCTCGTGGGCGACGCGGAGCACGAGGCCGAGGACGCGCTCGTTTCGCGCCACGGCGCCGCGCTCCGCGCCGATCTGCTCAAGGTGGGGCACCACGGCAGCCGGACCTCGACCGGCGCGGCGCTCCTCGAGGCCGTCGACCCCTCGGTCGCCGCCGTGTCCTGCGGCGTCCGCAACCGCTTCGGGCACCCGAGCCCCGAGGTGCTCTCCCGCCTGTCGGCCCGGGGCGTGGCGATCGCGCGCATGGACCGCGGCGGCGCCCTGGTCTGGGAGACCGACGGCGAGCGCGTCCTCTGGTCCCGCCCGGGCCGGCCGCCGAGCCCGGCCCCGGGCTCCGGACGGCGCCGTTCGCCGCCCGTGTCCTTGCGCCTGGACGCCCCCTGAGGGACGCTCCGGCGATGGCTCGTAGCGCGATGACGACCACGATCCGCCGCCGGCTGGCGAGCGAGATCGGTCGTATCGACAAGCAGGCGCCCTTCCGCGTCGCGCTGTCTTACCCGTCCCCGTACCGGGCTGGCATGAGCTCGCTCGGCTTTCTCCAGATCTACAAGCTGATCCAGGCCGAGCCCGGGATGGCGTGCGAGCGCGCCTTCCTGCCGGACGACGAGGGCGTGAGCGCCGAGGGCGCTCCGGTCACGTACGAGGGGCTCCGCCCCCTCTCCGACTTTCCGGTCATCGCGCTCTCGGTGGCGTACGAGCTCGAGCTCGCCGGGGTCGTCCGCCTGCTCGAGCTCGCCGGGCTGCCGGCGCTCCGGGAGGAGCGCGACGGCCGCCACCCGTTCGTCCTCGCGGGCGGTCCGCTCACGTTCTCCAACCCGCTGCCGCTCGCGCCGTTCGCCGACGCGATCCTCATGGGCGAGGCCGACACGCTGGCCGTGGAGGTGCTCCGCCTGCTGCGGGACGCCCCCTCGCGCGAGGCGGCGCTCGACGCGCTGGCGGGCGTCCCCCACGTCTTCGTCCCCTCGCGCCACGGCGCGGAGATGCCCCCGGTCGCCCGGTGCGAGGACGCGCTCCTGCCCGCCTGGTCGCCGATCCGCGCCGAGGAGACCGAGCTCTCGAACATGTTCCTCATCGAGGCGGAGCGGGGCTGCTCGCGCGGGTGCACCTACTGCGTCATGCGCCGCTCGACCAACGGCGGCATGCGCATCGTCCCGAAGGATCGCCTCCTCGGGCTCATCCCCGAGGACGCGAAGCGCGTCGGCCTCGTCGGCGCCGCGGTCAGCGATCACCCGAAGATCGTCGAGGTGGTCCGGACGCTCGCCGAGCGGGGCTGCGAGGTCGGGCTGAGCAGCCTACGGCCGGACCGGCTGACCGACGAGTTCGTCGGCGCGCTGCGGCTCGCGGGCTACAAGACGCTCACGACGGCGATGGACGGCACGAGCGAGCGCGTCCGCGAGACGCTGGAGCGGCGCGCGCGGCCGAGGCACCTCCAGCGGGCGGCCGAGCTCGCGCGGCAGCACGGGATGAACCGGCTCAAGCTGTACCTGATGGTCGGCGTCCCCGGCGAGACCGACGCCGACGTCGACGAGTGCGTCGCGTTCGTCACGGAGCTCTCCCGGATCGTGCCGGTCGCGCTCGGGATCGCGCCCTTCTGCCCGAAGCGCAACACGCCGCTCCACGGCGCGCGCTTCGCGGGGATCGACGTCGTGAACAAGCGGCTCGACCGGCTCCGCCGCGGGCTGCGCGGCCGCGCCGACGTGCGGGCCACGAGCGCGCGCTGGGCGTGGGTCGAGGCGGTGCTCGCCGCCGGCGGCGAGGCCGAGGGGCGCGCGGTGCTGCAGGCGGTGCACGCCGGCGGCTCGTTCCGCGATTACGAGCGCGCGTTCGAGCGGATCAAGCGCCCGGAGCCGCCGCGTCAAAAGAGCCTGCCGCTGCTCGCGGCGGGGTGAGCGAGGGGACGCCCGTCCCGGAGGAGCGGATGAAGACGGTGACGCTGTTCACGCGCGAGCGCTGCCACCTGTGCGAGGACGCCCATGCGGCGCTCGAGCGCGTGCGCGCCCGCCTCCCGTTCGAGCTCGCCGTGGTCGACCTGGACCGCGAGGCCGGGCCGGAGAAGCGGGCGCTGTACGACTGGGAGGTCCCCGTCGTCGAGCTGGATGGGCGAAAGATCATGAAATACCGCGTCGACGAGGGGCGGCTCGAGCGGCTGCTCTCCGGGCCGGCGTGATCTTCGCGGCGCCGGGACGCTTCGCCTGCTTTCGCCCCGCGCCGCGCTAGGCTATGCCCACTACCGTGAAGTGGACGACCATCGCGCAGATCCTCTTCATCCTCGTCGCGGCCGTCGCCGTGTACGGCTTCGTGCACGCGGCGCAGAACGACCAGCGCTCCACGGGCTGCAAGGCCATGTGCGCGCTGCGCCCCGCGTACGCCGGCCGCAACCGGCTCGCGCCGGACTTCGAGCTGCCGGACATGAACGGCAAGCCGGTCCGGCTGTCGTCGTTCCGGGGCAAGACGGTCTTCTTGAACTTCTGGACCAAGACCTGCGCGCCGTGCCTGCAGGAGATGCCGGCGCTCGCGGAGCTCGGCCGGATCGCCCAGTCGCGGAAGGACTTCGTCGTCCTCACGATCTCGACCGACGAGGGGCCGGACGACGTGCGGGACGCGCTCAAGGTGGCCCTGAACGGCGATCCGCCGTTCCCGGTGCTCTTCGACCCCGAGTCCAAGGTCGTGCTGGACCAGTACGGCACGCAGCTCTACCCGGAGACGTGGATCATCGATCCGAACGGGATCATCCGGGCCCGCTTCGACGGGGCGCGGGACTGGTCGAGCAGCCTGGCCATCGACGTGGGCGAGATGGTCTCGCGCTGGGGCGGGTGCCCGGTCGAGATCTACAAGGGGCAGCCGCGCGGCGGCTTCGCCGGTCTCTGCACCGACGACTCCTGAGCGGGCTCCGGCGCGGCGCCGGAGAGGGGCGCGGGGGGTGCGCTGCGGGCGTGCAGGGGGCGCGCTCCGGGCGCGAAGGAGGAGCGTGCCGGGAGCGCGGGGCGCGCTGGCCGCTTGGCGCTTTCCCGAAAGATCGTTATGTGAGTCACCCATCATGACCGCCCGCAGGCCGACGTCGTCGACAGCGCACCCGCCGCAGCCGCCCGCAGCGAGCGAAGGGGGCGACGGGCCAGCCTCGGACGAGCGGGTCGCGGCCGCGCGGCAGGCGCTGCTCGAGGGGGTCGGCGCCGAGATCGCCGCCTCGTTCCCCGGCATCACGCGGCTCGGGGGGCAGGTCGTGGCGGCCCTCTACCTGGCGGACGTGCCGCGCTCGATGGATGAGCTCAGCCAGGAGCTCGGCCGCTCCAAGAGCAACATCTTCGCGAACCTGCGCGGCCTCGAGGCGGCCGGGATCATCGAGCGCCGGCGGGAGTCGGGGGCGCGGCACGACTCGTTCGCGCTGCGCGGCAAGTACCCCGACGTCATCGTCGGCGCCTACCTCGGCCGCCTGCGCCGCGTGGTGCAGGACAAGCGCACGCTCGCGCGGCGCGCGCTCGCGCTGCTCGGCGACGCCGAGGGCCCGGAGGCCGACGCGATGCGCGCGCGGCTCGACGACCTGTCGCGCAAGTACGACCTGTTCGCCGAGCTGATGGAGCAGCTCTTGCCGTCGATCGACGGCCCCGTCGATCTCGAGCGGCTGATCGCGCAGGTGCCCGAGGCGGTGGTCCGCTCCCTCAACGCGGCCGCCCGCGTCGCCTGGGCCGCCGGCGACGCGATCAGCCGGCTGAGCAGCCGCGCCGGTCGGAAACGCTGAGCGGCGCTCCCCGCTTCGGATACGGGCCCACCTCGGCGCTTTCGGTGCTCAGCGCCCTTTCGTGCGCCTGCGCGCCGAAAACGCCGATCTGGGCCCGTCTCCTGTGCGGGGAGCGCCGCTCAGCCGTGCAGGGGTGGAGGCGCCGTCAGCTCCGCGGCGGGCAGTCCCTCATCTCGATGAGGATGCCGGTCGACGTCTCGATCCGGTGCATCAGGTTCACCTCCCGGGTCACCGGCGACGGCGTGATCGGGTTGGGCGCGGCGCCCACGATCATCGGCCGATCGGGGTCTCCATCCACGAAGACCATCAGCACCTCGATCCCGGGCTTCAGCGGGAAATGGACGCCGTAGTTCGGCCCGGCGTGCGGCTGGATCATCCGCACGAGCCGCGAGGGAAACGCGCGCGAGGCGGGATCCCCCGCGTCGAAATGGAAGCGCACCCGGTAACGCCCCTGCTCGTCGATCGGCGACGTCGCGCCGATCTCCCCGTCCGGGAGCGGCTCGACGAGCGCCGACACCACCCCGTGGATCTTCGGCCGCGGCGTCGCCCGCGGGGGGCGGTAGGCCTGCTCGGCGCGCACCAGCCGCGCGCGATTGACGTACTCCTGCTCGCGCCCGCCCTCGCCCTCGATGGCCACCGGCTGCACGGCGCGGTGCTCCACCTCGACGATCAGAAATCGCTGCCCATCGAGCCGCGGGTGGCCCTCGATCGCGAAGACGGCCCCCGGGAGCAGCCGGAGCTCGTCGCTCCGGCACTCGTAATAGCGGCTCGCCGAGGCCCGCTCCTCCGCGCGGATCTGCGCCAGCTGCTGCCCCTCGTCCGGCGTCTTGTGGTGGGCGCCGTACTCGACGACGCCGCCCCCGAGGCCCGCCGCCGACTCGTGGGTCGCCGTGAGATCGACCCTCGGCGTCCGGTAGTTGTATTCCTGCATGACGTACGTCGCGGGAAAAGCGATGGCTTGCTCCTTGAGCTCGAACACATCGCGCCGCTCGCCCCGCGGCCGGAACACCACCGCGTCGCCCCCCGGCAGCGGCGGAAAGCCCATCTGCTCGTCGGTGAACACCATCACGTCGCGCCCGGACTCGTGCTCGAAGAAGAAGGAGATGCCGAGGTGCTCGGCGAGCCGCGAGATGAAGGCCAGATCGGTCTCCTTGTACTGGACGACCATCTCCCGCGCGGGGTGATCGCGGTAGAGGCGCATCGTCACGTCGTCGGGCCCGAGCCCCACCATCGCGAGCTTCTGCTGGATGAGCTCCGGCACGCTGACGTCGAGGAAGACCTGCTGGAGCTCCACCAGCGTCGCGCGGAACGCCCGCGGCGCGAGCCGGAGCCGGTAGGAGCGAAAAGCGGTCTCCGTCTCGTACCGGTCCTCCACCGCGGCGATCATGCCGTGCACGGTCCGCTCGTCCGCGCCCTGGACCTCGAACACGAGCGATGCGGTCGCACCGAGCACCTGCTCGATCGAGAGCTCGGCGCCGTCGCTGCACACGACGTCGATGTCGAACGAGAAGAGCTGGCCGATGGCCTCGGTGCCGCGCACCTCGCGCACCCGGACGTGGGCGCAATCGAAATCCGGGGAGTCGAGCCGCAGGACGGGGAGCTGCCGTGTCCAGTCCCGGAGCGCGGTGTTCGCCTGCTCCAGCGGCTCGAGCGGCGGCCGGAGGCGCGCCGCGGGGAGCGCCGACTCCGCCGGTCCCACCTCCGGGAACGGCAGGCGATCCGGCGCGGGCAGGTCGCCGGAGGAGGGCCGGAGCTCCCGCGGCCCCGAGGTGCTCGCCTTGAGCGATGGCGAGCCCTCGCCCGGCCCCGCGCCCCCCATCTTCGGCGACAGCGGGATTTCCCGCGGCCCCTGGGCGCGGGCCCTCGACGGCGATGGCGAGACCTCGCCCGGTCCCGCGACGCCAGCGCGCGCCGGAGCCGCGCCGACGCCACCGTTGCTCGCAGGTGGCGCGGCGGCGGATTCTTCCGCCGGTGCGGGCGCCTCTTCCGCGTTTGCAGGGCACGATGCGGGGGCGCTCGGCTCCCTGCACGGCGGCCCTGTGTCGGGCGCCTCGCGGATGCGGGCGGCGGCCGACGCCGCGGCCACCTGCGGCGCGCTGGGCGCGCGGTGCGCTGCCGCGGCCAGCGGCTCGCCGCACGGCCGGGCGGCGGTCGGCTCGCTGCACGTCAGGGTTTCGGTCGGCTCCCCGTTCATCCTTGCGCCTCCTCCGCGGCTCGCCTGTTACCGTACCCGATGCGGAGGGCGCATGGGTACGCGCGAGGGTGAAGGTATCAGCGGGAAATACCTCCTCATCGAGGTCCCGAATTTCAACGACGCCGGGGCCGACGCCGACGCGATGGGCTCCTATCTGCGCCTCGGCGCGGTCAAGGACCCGAGCCTCGCCGCCAACCCGGGCGCGCCGAAGGCGAGCGGCGAGGACCTCGCCGCCCTGGTCACCTCGTTCATCGACGACACCCGCAAGCGCGACGGCTGCCCGGGGTTCATCCCCGAGGCCGAGCGCCAGGCCGAGACCGCAAAGCTGCACACCAAGGGCGGCTGGCGCGACCACTCCGACGGCAACCGCATCACCACCACGCGCGGCGACAAGGTCGAGGTCATCAAGGGCAATTACCGCATGCTCGTCCTTGGCCGGCAGGACGACAAGGCCGGCTGGGACGTCTCCGGCGGCCATATCCAGGACGCCACCGACCTCTGGACCGCCGCCACCACCATCGAATGGGTTCAGAACTACAACGGCACGTGGAAGGTCACCGAGAAGACCGAGAAGGGCGACGTCGACACCACTTACCATGGCGATACGTTCGATCGGTTCTACGGGAACAAGCAGACCAGCATCACCGGCTCCGAGGCCCCCACGGCCGAGCGCCCGAACCCCGTCTGCCTGAGCTCGACCTGGGCGCAGCGGATCGAGTCGTATACCGGCTCCGCCGCCTGCCCGGTGCCGCAGATCCTCGACGAGACGTGGGCCGTCACGATCGCCAGCAAGACGACCGCGACCTCGATCTCCGACGAGACCACCGCGCAGACCATCGCCAGCAAGACGACCGCCACGGAGGTCAGCGACGAGACCACGGCGAGCACCGTCTCGAGCACCACCACGGCGAGCACCGTCTCGAGCACCACCACGGCGAGCGCGGTCAGCGATACCACCATCGGAGATGTCCAGTCGGTGACCGTCGGCAGCACCAGCGACGTCACCATCGGCAACGCGGCGTCGATCACCGTCGGCGCCACCGAGGAGATCACGATCGGCGGCCTGGTCGAGCTGACCATCGCGGCCCTGCTCGAGGTCTCGCTCACCGCGGGGGTGTCGATCAACATGGGCCCCAAGGCCGAGCTCAACCTGACGAACCGGCAGGAGCTCTCGCAGTTCCGCACCAACGTGAAGAACATCTGCTCCAGCGTCTCGTCGGCCGAATCGGTGAGCACCGGGGCGTACAACCTGATGTCCGGCGTCATCAACCTGTTCTGATGCAAACCCGGAACCTCACGCCGTTCCTCTTCGGCACGAAGGTCTGCTCGCGCAGGCCGCCGCAGCCCGAGGCCGTCCTCATCGTCCGCGGCCGCTTCTCGCTCCGCCTGGGCGAGCCGCTCGCGCCGGTGGAAGGCCCGCTCGCCCAGGGCGCGCTCACGGCCGAGGCGTTCGACGGCGAAGGCGGGGAGCGCGAGGGCGAGTGCACCTATCCCGGCGATTTCGCCGACTGGAAGCCGGCCGCCGATCTGCTCCTCCGCGGCGCATGCCGCCCGCCCGACGGCGATCTGCAGCGCGAGCACCCCGTGGGCTTCGCGGTCGGGGCGTGGTCGAAATCGCAGATGGTCCCGGCGCCGCGCGACGGCCGGCCGGTCCCCGCGCCGTTCGGGCCGCTCCACCCCGACGCGCCCGAGCGCCGCCGGAAGCTCGGCAAGGAGTACGGCCCCTCGTACCGCAAGACGCGCGCCCCGTGGACCGCCGAGGACTTCGACTGGACCTATTTCCAGGCCGCCCCGCCGGATCAACGCCTCGCCGGCTACCTGCGCGGCGACGAGGAGGTCACGCTCCTCCACCTCCACCCCGCCGCAGCGGCCGCCTCGTTCCGCCTGCCGGGCCTGCGCATCCGCGTGGTCGTCGAGGACGCGCGCGGCCGCGTGCAGGACGCCGCCATGAGCCTCGACACGCTGTTCGTCGAGCCCGACACCGGCCTCGTGACGCTCACCTGGCGCGGCCACGCCGAGGTGGCCGAGGACGACCTCGCCGACCTCCGCGCCGCCGTCGTCGGCGCCGAGCCGCTCTCGGACGCGCCGTTGCCGCTCGAGCACTACCGGGAGAAGCTCGCGCAGCTCGCGCGCGATCCGCGCGGCCTCGAGGATCTCCCGCCGGAGGTGCGCGAGGCCTACGATCTCGTCCGCGACGGCGCGCCGCGGCCGGCGCCGGCGGGCGAGGCGGATCCGGTGGGCCGGCTCCTCGCGGAGCGGCTCGGCGGCCTGCACGCGCCCGAGCAGGAGCGCGTGCGACAGCTCGTCGCGAAGCTCCGGACGCTGCGCACCCCCGAGGGCGTCGACCTCGAGCGCAGCGTCGCCCAGGCGCTCGCGCGGCTGCCCGCCCAGCGGCAGGCCGCGTACCTCCCGGCCACGCCGGCGGGGACGCCGCGGGTCCCGATGGGCGGCGCGCTCGCCGCGCTCGTCGAGCGCGTCGAGCGGCTCAAGCGGGACGCGGCCGCGCGCGGGACGCAGCTCGACGGCGTCGAGCGCCTCGACGCGCTGCTCGGCGACCCCCGCCTGCGCGAGATCGTCCCCGGCTACCGGCCCCCCGGCGAGGCCGCGGCGCCGCCCTCCGAGCCCGGCCCCGGCGTCGATCTCTCGGGGCAGGACCTCGCCGGCCGCGATCTCGCCGGCCGCGATCTCTCTGGGGCGAAGCTGTCCGGCGCGCTCCTCTCGGGGGCCGACCTCTCGGGGGCCAAGCTCGCGGGCGCCGATCTCTCGCGGGCCGTGCTGTTCGAGGCGAACCTCTCGGGCGCCGATCTCTCCGGCGCCGACCTGTCGCAGGCCAACCTCACCGGCGCGCGGGCCGCCGGCGCCGATCTCCGCGGCGCCACGCTCGACCAGGCGATCCTCACCCGCGCCGCGCTCGCCCGCGCTCGCCTGGCCAGGGCGCGGGGGCGCGGCGCGCTGCTCGACGAGGCCGATCTCTGCGAGATCGATGGGGACGGGCTCCACCTCGAGGGCGCCGTCCTCCAGGCGGCGAAGCTCGACCGCGCCTCGTTGCGCGGGGCGGCCCTCATCGGGTGCATGTGCGCGGGCGCGTCCGCGAAGGGCGCGGATCTCACGGGCGCGTCCCTGCCGCGCACGAGCTTCGCCGACGCCGATCTGGAGCGCGCGACGCTCGTGGAGGCGCGGGGCGAGGGCGCCGCGCTGCTCCGGGCGAAGCTCGACGGCGCCGACCTCCGCTACGCCTCGCTCCCCCGGGCGCACCTCTCCGGGGCCTCGGCCCGGGGCGCGCGCCTCGCCTGCGCGGTGCTGCGCGAGGGCCGCTTCTACCGGGCCTCGCTCGAGCGCGCCGATCTCGCGCAGGCCGACCTCTTCGGCGCCGATCTCAGCAAGGCCCGCCTCGACGGCGCCTCGTTCGCGGGCGCCAGCCTGTACGGCGCCCGCCTCGACGGCGCGAGCGCCGCGGGCTGCGATTTCGCGGGGGCGAACCTGCGGCGCTCCAGCCTGGAGCGCGCATGACGACGGTCGCGGAGCTCTTCGAGCGCATCCGCGCCGGCGCGCCGCTCCAGGGCGCCCGCCTCGACGGGCTCGACCTCGCGGGTCGGGATCTCGCGGGCCTCGACCTCTCCCGCGCCAAGCTCCTCCGCGCCGACCTGCGCGGCGCGCGGCTCGCGGGCAGCGTCCTCTCGGGCGCGCACCTCGTCGAGTGCGACCTGCGGGAGGCGGATCTCGAGGGCTGCGCGCTGGACGGCGCGCTCGTGCTCGGCTCGAACCTCGAGGGCGCGCGGCTCGCCGGCGCGCGGCTCGCCGGGGTGAAGCTGTCTTACCAGCGCCTCGCCCGCGCCGATCTCTCCGGCGCGACGATCGCCGAGGTCGAGGCGGTGGGCTCGGACTGGTCCGGCGCGCGGCTCGTCGGCGCGACCCTCTCGGGCTCGCGCTTCGACCTCTCGAACCTCGAGGGCGCGGATCTCACGGAGGCTCGCGTCGCCCGCGCCTCCTTCACCCGCGCGAACCTCCGCGGCGCGCGCCTCGCCCGCGCCCGCGTCGAGGCCGGCGCGTTCGTCGGGGCCGATCTCGGCGGCGCGGACCTCGAAGGCGCGGAGCTCGATCGCGCGGTCTTCGTCCGGGCCGACCTCCGCGGCGCGCGCTTCCCGAGGCGCATGCGCGGCGTGGTCCTCGACGAGGCCAGGCTCGGCCGGCCCGAGCTCGCGGGCAAGGATCTCGCCGGGACCGACCTCGCGGGCGCGGATCTCTCCGGGCTCGACCTCGCGGGCGCGGATCTCTCGCTCTGCTCGCTGCGCGGCGCCGACCTGCGCGGCGCCGACCTCCGCGGCGCCCGCCTCGAGCGCTCGATCCTCTCGGACTGCGATCTCACCGGCGCGGACCTCCGGGGCGCGAGCCTCCTCGGCTGCGACCTCTCGCGCTCGATCCTCCGCGGCGTGGATCTCTCGGGCCGCGATCTGGAGTCGGTGATCCTCATCGACGCCGATCTCGAGGGGGCCGATCTCGCGGCCGCGCGCCTCGTCCGGTGCATCCTCGACGGGGCGCGGCTCTCGCGGGCGAACCTCACGCGCGCGGTGGTCCAGCAGGCGCTCCTCCGCGGGGCCGCGCTGGAGGGCGCCGTGCTCGGCAAGACGATCTTCGATCGCGTCGATTTCACCGGCGTGGATCTGCGCGCCGTCTCCTTCTCCGGCCTCACCGTGCACCGCTGCGCCTTCATGGAGGCGAACCTCGAGCGGATGAGCTTGCGCGATTGCGATTTCATGGGCAGCGATTTCTCGAGGGCGAACCTGCGCGGCGCCGATTTCGAGGGATCCATCCTGACGCAGGCCAGGCTCCGCGAGGCCGCGCTGGACGGCGCGAGCCTCTCCGGGGTCGCGGCGAAGGCCGCCTATTTCGGCGGCGCCTCGCTGCGCGGGGCGAAGCTCTCGCGGGCGATGCTCCGGTACGCCACGTTCACGCGGGCGGACCTCGAGCGCGCCAACCTCGCCGCCGCCGATCTGCGGGACGCCATGCTCGATCACGCGGCGGCGCGGGGCGCGCTGTTCCTCTCGGCGCGCCTCGAGCGCGCCAACCTGTCGCACGCGCACGTCGAGGACGCCGACTTCAGCGAGGCGGATCTCGGCGGCGCCAACCTGCACGCCCTGCGCGACGCGGGCGCGCGCTTCTCCGGCGCGAGGCTCCTCGGCGCGCGCCGGACGGACCTCGATCGGCTGGAGGCGGAGGCGTACACGCCCCCGCGGCCACCGCGATAACACCGGGGGAGGAGCGGAGAGGATGCTGCCTGCGAGCAACAACGGCGCCGGGATGAACATCGGGTTTCCGGACGTGTGCCTGACGCCGGTGGGGCCGGCGGTGGTGCCGATTCCGTATCCCAACTTCGCGCTCAACGCGATGGCGGTGAATTTCTCGGTGAAGGTGAAGGTGTCGATGATGAACGCGCTGAACCTCGGCACGACCATCCCGATGACCTTCGGGATGGAGCCCGGGGTGGCGCACCCGCTCTACATGGATGTCGGGGCCTACGTGAGGGGCAATCCCAAGGTGATCATCGAGGGGCTGCCGGCGATCAACCTCACCTGTCCGACCACCGGGAACGCCGGGAACAACGCGGTGGGCGCGGTGCTGGTGCCGAGCGCGGTGAACGTGTTCTACACGTGCGCGGCGGCGCCGGAGGAGGTGCTCCCGGGCGCGGGGAGCGTCGCGCACGCGCTGCTGGGCGACGGGATCGGGGTGATCCGGATCCGGGTGTTCTCGCTGGACGTGCCGGCATTGGTGTACCGGGCGATGCGGGCGCTCGAGGCGGAGGGGATGCGCGAGCTCGTGATCGACCTGCGCGACAACCCTGGAGGAGAGCTGCGGGCGTTCGTGGAGCTCGCGGGGGATTTCCTGCCGGCGGGGAGCGTCGTGGCGACGGTGACGGACGGCGACGGGGACGAGACCGTCTATCGGTCAGGGCAGGAGGACCCGTATGGGGTGCCGGTGACGATCCTGGTGAACCGCGGGACGGCGTCGGCGGCGGAGCTGTTCGCGGGGTGCCTCAAGGCGCACGGTCGGGCGGCGATCGCGGGGGAGCGGACCTACGGCAAGGGGGTGGGGCTGGCGCTGTGCGCGAGCGAGGGGGGCGCGCGGATGGCGGCGGCGGTGCGGGTGGCGCTGCCGGGCGGGGCGGAGGTGCAGGGGGTGGGCGTGGGACCGGTGCGCGATACGAGGGCCGCGGGGGGTAGCCGTGGGGAAGAAAAAGAAGAAGCAGAATAGCCCCGGCGGCACATCGATACCCCTCAACAGCGCGACTGCGGGTGGGGGGACCGCTTCCACGAGAACGCTCTCGGTCACCGCTCACCTGCCCTCCACGCAGACGGCGGCGACCGTGGCGGCCCCCGCGACCATGCTGGGGGCCGTTGGGGCGATGCTTGGGGGCCCGGTTGGCGCGGGCCTGGGCGCGCTGCTAGGAGGAGTCGGTGGAGCCCTGGTCCGTTGGTATTGGGCAGGGGAGGCTTCCCAGCCATCGACACCGGCGCCAGCGCCAGCGCTAGCGCCGGCGCCAATGCCGACACCGGCACCGGCGCCAATGCCGGCACCGGCACCAGCACCGGCGCCAATGCCGGCACCGGCGCCAATGCCGGCACCGGCGCCAATGCCGGCACCGGCGCCAATGCCGGCACCGGCGCCAATGCCGGCACCGGCGCCAACGCCCGCACCGGCGCCGGCGCCAATGCCGGCACCGGCGCCAACGCCCGCACCAGCACCGGTGCCTGTACCAGCGCCGTCGCCGGAAGAGATCGAGCATGACGCCCTGGTTGGGTTGTCGAACCACTTGAAACGTGAGCTCGAGAGGGAGACGAGATCCGCGGATCCTGCGCTGAGCGCATGGGCCAAGGGCATGCTCGCTAGGCTCAGCACCGTTGCCGATTTCTACTTCTGGGGTGCGCGACAGGCTCGCACCAGGCTCGATCTCGAGCGGCTGCGAAATGACCTCGCGACCGAACGAAACGCGGCGAACGCGCGCGCTGACGCCATCTCCCGCCGGCGCGCTCTCTTCAATCGGAACAACTCCGCTACCTGGGAGATGAACCCGGTGCGGTACCTGAACGACATCACCGAGGCCGATGTCCGAGTGTCACCCGAGGGCGAGCGGATCCTGAGAGAGCTCGCGCTCGGGCAGCTCAGGGATCGGCATGGTCCCGCCACCGAGGGACAAATGTCGCACCAGCATCTCTCAGGCGGCTCGCGGGGCATCGGGTTCATCTACGTCCAGCAGCCCGACGGCACGGTCACCCCCTACGTGGTGGATCTGGGTAACAAGCTGTCCGACAACAAGTACCGGTGGGATCACGGGGGCATCGGCTACGTTCCCCCTCGCCCAGGCGGTCTGTAGGACACGGCTGGTCGGCGGGCGCCAGCGCTGAGCGCGGTGGACGGCGGGCGTGCCTCGTCAGCCGGCAGGGTGGGGGCGCCGGGAGGATGCGTGACGCCGGATGTCGAGGCCCGCGCGCTGGTCCGGCCCTTCAGGGGAAGGCCGCATTCAGACGTTTGATGACGGTCGATATGGGGGCATAGAAGGCGACGTATTTTTCGATGCCGTCGACACTGAAAGTGTCCGGAGCAGGCAAACCCGGGGCCGTCCACACCGACTGGGTGTTTTCCGTACCGCTCCAGTCGAACATGTTCCCGATGTCGTTCTCCGACCACGTGGGCGTGGTTCCCATGCGGTCCCCGTTGTTGGCGCCCACGACCATCCGGCCATCGAGCGTACGTACCATGTGGAACGGGACCCAGCGCCCGTTCGTCTCGGCCTCGAGCGCCGAGCGCTCGCCCGGGCGGAAACGACGATAGAAGATGATGATCGAGTCCGCAGGCAGATGGTCCGGGTCCGTGACCCACCGGTCCTGCGCCGGGTCGACGATCTGGTACGTGTTTGCCTTGGGTGCGGCGAACCGCCAGCGAGTGCACACTTCCGGTGAGAGGCCATCCGTCAATGTCAGGCTGAAGACGCCGGCGTCATAACAAGTGGTGGGCAGGATCCCCTCATTCAATGGGTGTTTTTGCGTCATCGCATTGTGAGCCTCGGAGCCTGGTGTCGCCAGCATGGCGGGCGAGAACTGCGGTCGCGCCGGCCTCCTCTGCGACCACCAGTACGCCGTCACGAGAGCGCCTGTCGCGAGCGCCGCGACGGTGGTCCCGGCGATGGCGGTCAGGCTCCAGCCGGTGCCGAGATCGCCCTCAGCTCCCGGCGATTCTGGGTCTTCCGCCATGGCCTGGCCGAGCATGCTCGCGCCGAGCAAGCCCGTGGCGATAGAGCCCCAGCCCATGGACAGGGACAGGGATGCTCCCGGTGTATTCCGGAGCGTCGCCGCGTTCCCTTCATCGTGGGTCGCCGCTTGCAGCCCTTGCTTGTTCCCTCTGCGGCTCCTCTTGCGCCTTCCCATGCCCTTCCCTCGGACGAGCGCGCCCGCCAGCCTCTACCCCAGGTGGATCTCCTTCCCGTTGATCGTCACCGTCTCCTCGGTCAGCACCGTCGCGCTCCTCGCCTTGGTCGTCGCCGACCCGTCCACCACCGTGTGGCTCTCCCGCGCGTGCAGGCTGAACAGCTCGGTCACGCGCTGAACGAGCGACGCCGCCTTCTGCACCAGCGCCCCCGCGAACACCCGCACCTTGTCGCCGTGCAGCTCCACCTCCGGCCCCCGCAGCTCCACCCCTCGATCCCCGGACAGCCGCAGCGCCCCGCCCGCGGCCCGGACGTCGACGTCGCCCTGGAGCTCCAGCGTCACCTTGCCCGTCCCGTGCAGGACGCCGATGACGTAGAAGCGCGCCCCGCGGCCGATCACCAGGAGCACGTCGCCCACCGCCGGCGCGTACGGGATCGCCAGCGCCATCGTCGCCTCCGCGCGCTCCCCCTCCGGCAGCTCGATGACCACCGCGTGCCCGCGGGCCTCCAGCACATGCGCAGGCCCCAGGTACTCCTCGACGCGCACGGACGCCGCGCGCTCCCGAACCACGGCTACCTCCGACATGACGGTCCCTCCAACCTCGCTGTGGTGCTGGCCGGAGCTGCCCCGGAGAGGGGACCATGCGGCCGGGAAGATCCTGGCTCTTTCTTCCCGTCTTCATGGTGAGATCCGGCCATCATCCCCTCTTTCCGGCTCAGTCCTTGCGGAAGCGCTTGTACAGGCTGCCAAGAAGGCTGGTCCGCCCTCGCTGCGGCGCGGGCGGGGTCGGGGCCGGCGCACGCGATCCGGGCGAAGGCTCGACCTCGGGGCCGCGCTCCGGTGCGGGCAGCACCTCGGCGGCGAGCGCGGGCGCGGATGCGGCTGCAGGCGCAGGCGCAGGCGTCGTCGCGATCGCCGGCGCGGACGCGGGTGCCGGCGCAGGTCCGGGCGCTGACGCGGCCACGGGCGCCGATGCGGGCGCGGGCGCAGGCGACGACGCGGCGTCCGGCTCCAGCGCGGCATCCGGCGCACGCGCAGCCTCCGGCGCACGCGCAGCGTCCGGCGCACGCGCGGCGTCCGGCTCGCGCAGATCGACCGTCCCCTCCAGCGGCGACGCGGGCACCGGGACCGCCGCCGCGCGGCCCGCCGCCCACGGCGCGCCCGGGTGCTCGCCGCTCTCCCGCTCGCCGCGCACGCCCGCCGGCGCGATCGGAAACGGCGCGCGCACCGCGTCGTGACCCTCGCCTCGGACCCGCGCGGGCGGCGGCAGCGCGGCCTGCGCCTCGCGGGACCGCGCCTCGCTCCCCGTCGGCGGCAGCGTGTCGTCGAGCGGGAACGTGCCCGCGAGCGGATGCGTGCCCGCGAGCGGGTGCGTGCCCGCGAGCGGATGCTCTCGCGCGGCCGCCACGCTCTCCGGCGCCTCGACGACATCCTCGTCGTCGAGGGTCACCGTCGTGCTCCAGTCCGTCAGCTTCACGGTCTCGGGCGCCGCCTCCTCGAGCGGCGCCCTGGCGAGCACCTCGGCGAGGTCGGGCCACGGCACCGGCTCGCCCCCGACCTCCACGCCCACCGCCACGCGCAGCGCCGAGAGCGCCTCCTCCGAGGCCACCTGGAAGCTCCCGCGGAAGACCACCGCGCAGCGCTCGGCGTCGGCGTGCACGATCAGCGTGTCGCCCGAGAGCGACAGCCACCGCTGCGCGCCGTTCGGCAGGTAGATCGTCGCGAGCGCCCGCAGCGACGGCAGGCGCGTGGCCAGCGCGGGGTGATGCGGGCTCAGGCCCTCCAGCACGATCTGCTCGCCGCCGAGCACCCGGTCGAAGCGCTGATCCAGCGGCGCGGACTGGAAGTACGACCCGTCGAAATCCTCCGGGATCGACGCGACCCCCTCCAGCTCGCTCCGCGCGAGCCCGCGGAGCAGGCGCGCCCGGGCCGGCGCGATCGCCGGGATCGGCCCGAGGCCGATCGACGCGCGCCTCCCGCCCGGCGGCAGCACGTTGGGCAGCGAGATCTTGCCGCCCGTGTCCTCGATCGCGCCGACGCCGAACGGGTTCTCCGGCTCGTCGGCGCCGCCCCAGGCGCGCTGGTACTCGATCGGCATCTTCACGAACGGCTCCGGCTCGGGATCCGGCGACGCCGCCGAGGCCGCTCGATCGCCGACGACCTCGAGGCGCTTGTCGACCAGCGCCGCCGCCCCGCGCACGATCGCGAGCCGCACCGGCATCCGCCGGACCGGCACCCCGCCCGGCGCCCACGCGTGCCCCGTGAGCACCACCTCGGCGCGCTCCAGCCAGGGCGCGAGATCGCTCGCCGCGAGGAGCGGCCGCATCGGGTGGCCGCGCACGTAGACCTCGCCCCGGATCACCTCCATCGGCGCGATCCGCCGCGCCTCGCCGCCGGCGACCATCGCGAAGGTGGCCTTCGCGACGAGCGTCACATGGAGCTGGCCGCGGCTGCGCCACAGCCTCGCGCCCGCGGCGACCGGTCCGGCGCGGAGGACGTCGAGCGGCCAGCGAGCGGCGGTCATGGGCGATCGCTCCTCCGGCGGAGATCGCGCCGGGTCGGCCGCGCGCGGCCGGCCGGCGCTCAGTTGGTGTTGAGCTCGACGCGCAGCAGCTTGCGGCCGATGAAGAGGTAGTCGCCGTGGGCGAGCTCGCGCTCGCTCTTGATGCGCACGTAGGTGCCGTTGCGGCTGTTGAGATCGGTGAGCGTGAACTTGCCGTTGTGCTCCTCGAGCCGGCAGTGCGAGCCCGACATGTACAGGTCGACGGGGAAGTTCAGGTCGCCGCCCTCGCGCCCGATCTGCAGCGAGCTGCCGCGCGCGCACACGGTCATGCCGACCGCGCCGCCCTGGAGCACCTGGGTGAGGCGGAACGGGCTCGGGTGCTTGGGCGAGGAGTAGAAGAAGGTCCCGTCCGGATCCTGGCCGTCGGAGGCGCGCGGCGTCGGATCGAGCCGGAAGAGCTGCTCGCCCGCGAGGAACGTGTCGCCCGGCGTGATGTCGATCGTGCCGCGCACGCGGATGTACACGCCGTTCAGCGAGCCCTCGTCGCGCACGACCAGCTTGCCGTCGCGGTAGAAGAAGTTCGCGTGCTTCGGCGAGACGAACGGATCGTCCGGGAAGACGAGCTGCCCGTTGCGGCCGACGATGTGCTGCTCGGCCTTCAGGTGGAAGGAGAGGCCGTCCATGCCCTCGCCGCGGATGAGGATCAGCTTCGCCTTCGCCGGGTTCTGCATGTCCCCGAAGAACAGCGTCTGCGCGTTGAGGATCTCGGGCGGGACCGCCGTTCCGCACCTCCCGCAGAACTTGTGGCCCGAGGGAACACCGCTCGAGCAGGAACGGCAGACGTAGTTACGGGCTTGCTCCATCAGCTCCTCCTGGGAGAGTTCGGCAAATTCGCTCTTGGACGAGGTGGTCTTGGGGCTCCGCCCCGCGCCGCGCGAGCTCGTCGGGTCGAGCCGGGGCTCCCTCGCGCCCAGGCTGCCGGCGGCGGGCGTCGGAGAGCGCCGGGCCGACGCGGCCGGCGCGTTCCCCCGGCGCGGCGTGAACAGGGCCAAGTCGTTCGCGCACTCAGGACAACGCGCGGTGCCCATCGGGCTCCACAGGTCGCACTGGCCACAGACGATGCCAATCTCGTGCTGCTCGGTGTGCAAACGTCTCCTCGGTGCATTGGAGGACCGCGGATCGCGGTTCTCCGACCCGCGCCAGCGGAAGGCCGCCTGGGCGGACCTCCGACCGATGAAGCGAGCCCGGGGGCGGAGGACCCTGCCCGCTGCTCGCGCTGGATCCCCGACCCGGGTGGAGAGAACCACGGTTCTAGACGTCGAAGAGCGGAGGGGTCAAGCACGAGCTGAAGCGGGCCGCCGGCGCTGCCGCAGGCTGCCGGCCCTGGAGCAGCTTGCCGGCGCAGACGTGGCCGCCGGCGCGGACGTGGCCGCCGGCGCAGACGTGGCCGCCGGCGCAGACGTGGCCGCCGGCGCAGACGTGGCCGCGGGCGCTGTCAGCGCACGAAGGTGAAGCGGCGCTGGTCGTCGCTCCAGCCCCCGGCGCCCCAGAGCCGGAACACGATCCGCTGGGTGCACGCGGCGCGCGGCTGGAGGCCGAAATCGCGCGAGTCGTCGTGGTAGCTCCGGTTGTCGCTCAGCAGGAAGACCGTGTCGGGCTGCACCTCCACGCGGTGGCGGCGCTCGAGCGGCGGCCTGCGCCCCGTCGCCCGCATGTGGAGGCCGGGCCCCATCCTCACCATGTCGCACGCGACCTGGACCGTGTTGTTCGTGGCGGGATCGACGATGCTCAGCTTCGGCTCGGTGCACGCGACCTCGGCCTCGTAGCGCTGCCCGTTCACGACCAGGGCGCCGTGGTCGACCTCGATCGTGTCGCCCGGCACGCCCGCGATCCGGCCGACGATGTGGCTGCCGGGGACCTCGGGATCCGGGCACCGCACCAGCTCGCCGAAGCCGGGCGTGCCCCGCGTCAGCACGACGACCACGTCGCCCGGGGCGAGGCTCGGGGCGATCGAGGCGCCGAGGCTCGGGTCGTCCGGCACCGCCCACACGTCGAGGACGAGCGCGCGGAGCACGACGCCGATCACCAGCAAGGTCCCGACGATCCAGAGCAGCCCGTTGAACAGCTTCCGCATGGCGGCCCCGCAGCCTAGCGCAGCGGCGGCCGCGGGCGGCGGGCAACGCAGGCCCGCGGACGCCGCGCCGCCGTCAACGCAGGCAGCTCCGGTAGGGCGGCAGCTCGCTCGGGCTGGCGCCCGCCGCGATCTCGCGGGCCGCGGAGAAGAGCTCGGGCCACACGTCGAGGCGGCTGAAATACGAGGTGCCGGTCGTGTGCTCGTCGCCGTCCATCACGCTCGACGAGATCACGCCGACGACGTCGCCCCACGCGTCGCTCCGCGCAGGCCCCCCCGAGTCCCCCGGGCAGATCGAGGCGGTCGCGACGAAGTGCCCCGGGGCCAGCCGGTCGATCGTGCCGCCCGGCCGCGGCACGAGGTGGATCGGATCGCGCGAGAGCGCGCAGCGGCCGAAGCCGTACGGGGTCACCGTCTCCTTGAGCGCGGGCTCGCCCTCGATCCGCGGCGCGAGGGTCGGGATCCCGATCAGGCGGCGCGACAGCACGAGGATCGCGATGTCGCCCTCGCCCGACGTGTACCCGCAGTCCGGCGACACCACCGCGCGGACCGTCACGTCGCCCCAGGGCAGGTGGTCGCCCCCGAGCTCGATCGAGATGGCCTCGGGCTCCTGATCGCGGCGCAGCGTCCTGCCGTTCTCGTCGCGCGCCGCGACGCAGTGGTGCGCGGTGAGCACCAGGTCCTCGGTGATGAGCGTCCCCGTGCAGGTCACGTCGGTGACGATCCGGACGATCGCGTCCTCGTTCGTCGCCAGCTCGAACGGCGGCCGCAGCTGGACCGGGCGCTCCTCCTGGCCCGGCTTCGCGGCGGGGATCGCCAGCCCTGCGTTGGTGATCGGCGGCGCGCAGCCCGCGGCGGCGGTGAGGCCGAGCGCTGCAGCGACCACGACGGCGCGTCGGTACAACCCTGTCAAGGCAGTCGCCAGGGCGCCCAGCGTGCGAGCTTGCGGCTGTTCCACCTGAGGGAGACCCTCCCAAGCGCAACCGGTTGTTCAATCGGACAGCGCCCCCGGTGTGGACGCGCCGAGCAAGACCCAAGGCTACGACAGAAGGCGGTGACCGTCATTCGACAACGACAGGGTTTCCAAGCTTGGATACGACCCTGACGATCGGCGACCCCGCCGCGGGCGCCCTCGCCGCGCTCGCGCCCCCGCGCTGTCACATGGACCGCATGACGAACTCCCCTCCTGTCCAGCCAGATCGAAGAGATTGGCCCTGAGCAGATCTCTTCCGGTGCGCGCGCACGATCTCGGCGCCTCGATCGTCCCTGACGCGCGCTGGGCGCGCTGCGTTCAGCGCATCGCAACGAGGCGCACCTCGCTCGCGCTGCGCTCGTAGGCGGCGCGCGCGGCGGTCGCGTCGACCTGCGGATCGTCGACCCCTGCGGCGACGAGCTGCTCGAGGAAGGCGCGCTGCCGCTCGGACTTCGCCGCGAGCCACGCGGGACAGCCGCCCGCGGCGCAGGCGGCCGAGGCCTGCTCGGCCGCGGCGAGCGCGTCGCGGACGCGACCGCGGCGGAGCAGCGCGCGCGCCGAGAGGTGCGCCGCCTCCGGGAGCTCACGCACCTCGCGGGGCGCGGCCTCGAGCGCGGAGGAGGCGAGGCCCGGCTGATCGCGATCGAGGTAGGCGGCGGCGAGCGCGGTGACGCTCTCCCGCGTCCGGCCCTCGGCGTAGCGGGCCTCGAGCTCGGCGAGCTCACCGAGCCCTGCCGTGGCGCGCGCCGGCAACAGCTGCGACGCCTGGACGCTCGGCCCGAGCCCGACCGTCCAGGCGACCCCCGCGAGAACCAAGCCGTTGGCGACGAACAACCCGAAGCGCATCACCCGACCTCCCGGAGCTGATGGAGCAGTGACCGCCGGGCGGCGCGAAGGTTCCCGCGCGCATCGAGGGACGCGCGATCGGGTGGCCTTTGCACCTACAGGGTGCGCATGGGCGGCGGGGTCACTCGCTCGGGAGCACCACGAGGTCGTCGCGGTGGACGACGACGTCCTCGCCGGCGTCGTCGCGCTTCTTCCGCGCGATGCGCGCGGCGTCGCCGGCGGACATCCGCGCGAGCCCGCGCGCGATCTCGGTGCCCTCCGGGTCGAAGACGGCCACGGCGTCCCCCGGGAGGAAGGTGCCGCGCACGCCGAGGACGCCGACCGCGAGGATGCTCCGGTTCTTCGAGGCGATCGCCTCGGCGGCGCCCCGGTCGACGAGGATCGCGCCGCGCGGGCGCAGCGTGTACGCGATCCAGTGCTTGCGCGCGCTGAGCCGCTGAGGGACGGCGGCGAAGAGGGTGCCGACGTCCTCGCCCGAGAGGATGCTCGTGATGATGCCCGGCTCGCGCGCGGCGGCGATGACCACGTGCGAGCCCGCGAGCGTGGCGCGCCGCGCGGCCTCCACCTTGCTGGCCATGCCGCCGGTGCCGACGCCGGAGGTGGAGCCGCCGGCGAGGTGCCGCGCCTCGCGGGCGACGCTGCGCACGAACGGCACGCGGCGCCCGTCGCCGTCGAGCAGGCCCTCGACGTCCGAGAGGAGGATCAGGAGATCGGCCTCGCAGAGCGGCGTGACCATCGCCGCGAGCTGGTCGTTGTCGCCGAACTTGATCTCCTCGACCGCCACGGCGTCGTTCTCGTTGATGATCGGGATGGCGCCCGCCTCGAGCAGCGCGGCGAGGGCGTTCCTCGCGTTGTTGGTGCGGGTGCGGTCCGCGAGGTCGGCGTGCGTGAGGAGCACCTGCGCGACGCGCAGGCCGACCTTGCCGAACGCCTCCTCGTAGCGCTGCATCAGCACGCTCTGGCCGGCCGCGGCCGCGGCCTGGAGCCAGGCCATGTCCTTCGGCCGCGCCTTGAGCCCGAGCTTCGTCACCCCGAGGGCGATGGCGCCGCTCGACACGATGACGAGGTTCCGGCCGGAGCGGGCGCGGAGCGCGGCCACCTCGACGGCGAGCCGATCCCAGGCGTCGCCGGAGAGGCTCTTCGAGCCGATCTTGACGATGATGCGGCGGCAGCGCTTGAGCGCGGCGCGCGCGCCGTCGGGATCGATCTCGGGCGCGGCGCCCTCCGCGTGGCGGCCCGCGGCGCCCTTCGTGGCGGTGCGTTCCTCGTGGTCAGTCATGGGGCAGGCCGGCGGCGGCGATCTCGTCGAAGGCCGCGTCGAGGCGCCGCTCGATGTACTCGGGGACGGCGGCGCCGGCGAGCAGGAACGCATCGATCCAGCGCGTGAACTCGTCGCGCAGGTCCTCCGCGCCGCTCGGCAGGATGGTGACGCTCGCGTGGAGCGAGGGGGACAGCGAGCGCCGCACGGCGCGGTCGACGGCGTCGCGGATCCAGCGCGCCTCGTCGGCGTGGATGCGGACGGCGCTGCTCCGGCGGAAGCGCGTGATGTAGCGGTTCAGCAGGTGGCCGAGGGCGTAGACCTCGAGGCCGCGCGCGGCCGCCGCGAGCGCGAGGGCCGGGTTCAGCCGCCGGAGGACCTCCTTCGTGACGAGCTGCGCGGCCTTGCGGAGCGGGGTCTGCTCCGCGCCGGGCTGGGCGAGCAGGGCGCGCGCGTCGGTGGTGAGGCTGAGGCCGTGGCGGGCCACCGTGTCCTGGGCGATCGCCCCGCGGATGCGCAGGAGCATCCGATCGGGGAGGACCGGGACCGGGAGCCACGAGGCGCCCACCGCGAACGCGGTGAGCACGGCGAGTCGACCTCCGGGAGGCGGGCCGCCCGGGGTGACCTGAGCGGCGGACGGCTTGTTCGCGGCGGCTTCGGATGACATCGGGCGCACGGTACTACGGCGCCCGCCGGGTGGCGAACAGTGGCGACGGCGGCGCGCGGCCCCGAGCCGGCGCGCCGCCCTCAGAAGAGGGGGGTGAGCTCGACGATCGCGGCGCGGCAGCGCGCGGCGGCCAGGATGACGTCGCGGGTGGTCGCGCCCTCGGGCAGCGCGGCCGAGAAGCGCGCCGGCCCTCCCCGCAGCGCGATGCCCCGGGCGGCGAGCTCCTCGCGGAGGAGCTCCGCGTTGCTGCGGACGGTGAGCGTGTAGAGGCGCCCGCCGGCGGCGACCTCCGCGAACGTGCCCGAGAAGGCGAGCTCGCCGCCGGCGAGCACGAGCACGTCGGTGGCGCCGCGGACCAGGACGCCCCGCGGGCCCTCGACGTCGAGGCGCGCGGCCGTGAGCAGCGCGCCGCGGCCCTCGGTGGCGCCCGCGAGCGCGGCGAGGACGAAGCCGGCCGCGCCGTCGTCGAGGCCGACGAGCGGATCCTCGGCGATCAGCACGGGCGGCGCCGTCGCGATCGCCTGGGCGAGGACGAGCGCGCGGCGCTCGGGCAGCGCGAGCGTCCGGAGCGCGCGCTTCTGGGCGGCCGCGAGGCCGACCCGGGCCAGGGCGGAGGGCACCATCTCGGCGGCGGCGCGCGGCGAGGCGCCGGCGAGCCGCGCGCCCCAGGCGACGTAGGCGTCCACGGTCCACGCGAGCGGCAGCGGCGGATCGAGCGGCGCCGCCCCGCTCGCGGCCCGGTGCGCCGAGCGCGCGACGTCGCGGCCCGCGATCGCGAGCCGCCCGGCGACGACGCGCGCCTCGCCGGGCGCCGCGTCGAGCGCGTCGTCCGGCGACGCGGAGCGGACAGACGACAGCGGGATGCCCGTGAGCGCCGCGAAGAGCGCGCCGGTGTCGCCGGCGCAGAGCACGCGGTCGCCGCGCGACGCCGCGGTGAGCGCGTCGATCGCGACCACGTCGTCGACGGCGATGCGCGCGGCGCGGGCGTCGAAGAGCGGCGGGCCCGCGACCTCGGCGTCCCCCATGGGCTCAGCGCTCCTCGAGCGAGGGCAGCGCGGGCTCGTCCTCGCGCGCCGTGGCGGGGGCGCCGAACGAGATCTCGCCGGCGAACTCGCTGCGCGCGAGCGGCCTGTCGGCGCCGAACACGAGGAAGGGCGTGAGGGCGCGCGCGGCGTCGAGCATGACGGGCGGGATGGTCGCCGTCGCGAGCTCGCCCTGGGCCTGCGCCGAGAGGCCTACGAGGCTGAGCGCGTAGCCGAGGAGCGACGTGTCCTCCTCGGGGAGCGACAGGACGGGCGCGTCGTCGGGCAGCTGGCCGAGCCGGCGCGCCTCGGCGAGCGCCTCCCGCAGCCCGCCGACGCGATCGACGAGCCGGCGCTCCAGGGCCTGGGCGCCGGTCCACACGCGCCCGCGCGCGATGGCGTCGACCTCGTCGGGCCGCATGCGCCGGCCCTCGGCGACGCGGGCGACGAACCGGTCGTAGAGCTGCTTGACCTTGACCCCGAGCTGCTCGCGCTCGTCGTCGGTGAACGGCCGGTAGATCGACTCGGCGTCGGCGCGCGGCGACGAGCGGTGCGTCTCGATGCTGACGCCGAGCTTCTGGAGCAGCCCGGTGACGTCGACCTTCCCGTAGAAGATGCCGATCGATCCGGTGATGGTGGAGCGGTTCGCGAAGATCTGACCGCCGGCGACGGACGCGTAGTAGCCGCCGCTCGCGGCCTGCGAGCCCATCGAGACGATGAGCGGCTTCACGCGCGCCGTGAGGATCGCCTCGCGGAGGATGACGTCCGACGCGAGCGTCGAGCCGCCGCCGGTCTCCACGCGGAGCACGACGGCGCGGACGTTGCGGTCCTCGCGTGCGCGGCGCAGCGCCCCGGCGATCGTGTACGAGCCCGCGAGCTTGACGCCGAGGAGCGGGATCGACCGGCTCTCGCCGTCGATCATATCGCCGTCGAGGTAGACGAGGGCGATCTTGGGCGAGTAGCCCCAGCGCTCCGGCGCCTCGTCGCCCGGGTCGTCGTCGACGACGCGGGAGGCGCGCCCCATCACCTCGTCGATGACGCGGCCGAGCTCGTCGTCGTAGGCGAGCAGGTCGACGAGGCCGCTCTGCCGCGCCTCCTGCGCGAGGAACGGGCCGCGCGCGAGCCGCCGCTTGAGCTCCTCGACGGGGATGCGGCGCCCGGCGCTCACCGCGTCGAGGAACGCGCCGCTCAGCTGATCGACCAGCGCCTGATGGTCCTCCTTGCCGACCTGGGTGCTGCCCTCACGGGCGAACTGCTCGGCGGCGAGCTTGTGCGGGCCGATGCGGACGAGGTCGGCCTGCACGCCGAGCTTCTTGAGGAGCCCGCCGAAGTAGAAATAGCTCGACGAGATGCCGGAGAAGCGCAGCCCGCCCGCGGGGTTCATCGCGATGGCGTCGGCGTGCGAGCACACGTGGAGCGCGCGGCCGCCGGCGTCCTCGAGGTGGCAGAGGACCTTCTTGCCGTGGCTCCTGAGGTTGCGGATCGCGTCGGCGACCTCCTCGGCGTGGGCGAGCGAGCTGGCCGGCTCGGCGCGGAGCACGAGCGCGACGCCGGAGACCTCCGGGGCCTCGGCGAGGCGCCAGAGCTGCTGCAGGAGCCGCGTGTGCCTGCGGACCCCCGGGGTCGAGTCGAGGCGCACGCGGACGACGCGGGCCAGCCGCCGGACGCCCGGCTCGGAGAAGCTGCGGAGCGCGACGCTGGTGTAGAAGCCGGTGCCGCTCTTGGTGACGGCGTCCCCGAAGACGCCGCCGCCGGAGACCTGGAGCCCGCCGACGTTGACGTCGAGGCCGGCCATGGCGGCGACCTCGGGGCCGTCCTCTCTGGCGAGGTCGCGCAGCGTAACGTCGCCCCGGAGGGTGCCCACGTAGGGCACGCGCAGGCCGAGCGTCGCGCGCGGCGTGAAGGTGCCGCTCCGGTCGGGGTCGCTGTTCTCGACGTAGGCGGTCTCGAGCCCGATCTCGAGCGCGCGCCTGCCGGAGGCGGGCCGCACCGCGACGCCGAAATCGTAGCTGCGCTCGAGGGCCTCGCCGAGGCGGTTCTCGGGGCGGTTCCAGTCGCGCGCGACGGCCGAGAGGGAGAGCCAGGTGAAGGGCCGGAGGGTGATGCCGCTCGTGAGGGAGAAGTACCCGTCGAGCGCCGGCGCGTCGGAGCTGCCCCAGCCGAGCGTCGTTCCGAACGCGAAGCCCGGGCCGGTGTCGAGCGCGAGCCCCCAGCGGAACCACCGCGAGGGGCTGTCGAACGGCGCCGGCGCGGCCCCGGGCGGGTCGAGGAAGTCGAAGCGCAGGCCGGTCGACACGTACCAGAGCGGCACGCCGAGCGCGAACGCGTGGCCGCGCGCGGGCAGCGGCGAGGCCGAGCCCGTGGAGACCCAGGTCCACCGGAGCTCCGTGCCTGGCAGGAAGGAGAGGTTCGCGGGGTTCACCGCGATGGCCGAGGTGTCGTCGCTGCTGGCGACGGGCTTGCCCGGGTCGGGGATCGGCTGCGCGGGGCCGTCGGTCGGCGCGGCGAGCGCGGCGGTCGCGCTGGCGAGCGCGCACAGGCCGAGGAGCGCGGCGGCGGGGCGGGCGAAGCGGGCGCGGCGGGCGGGGGTCTCGCGGCGGGGTAGGTCGTTCATGCGGTGACGAGCTCCCGGAGCGTATCCGCTTCGGCGTCGTACGTCCGCTGGACCTCGGCGAGGGCGAGGCGTTCGACGAGGGGGCCGAGCAGGCGCAGCCGGATCTCGATGTCGCCGTCGACGCGGCGGCGGGTGCGCCCCTGGGGCAGGCGCTCGAGCCGGTAGGTGCCTGCGGAGCGGAAGTAGCCGCGCCACTGCTCCTTCGGGCTGACCTGCCACGTGGAGGCGTGATCGGAGAGGCGGTAGGTCGAGCGCTCCTCCCAGGACATGGCGTCCTTGGCGACGGGATAGTCCTTGAAGATCGGCAGCGGCGCGCTCGCCTGGAAGCGGAGGACGCGGAGGAGCTCGCCGTCCCGGAGCGCGTGCTCGACGGTGACGACGCTCTCGAGGGAGGCGACCTTGGTGGCCAGCCGCGGCCCGAGCTCCGGTGACAGCACGGCGAGCTCGACGGCGTCGAGGGGGGCGTCGAGCTCGTGACAGATGGTGAAGTGCACGCGGCCTTCTAACACGCCCTCTTCGAGGATCGGGTGGGGGAGGGAGAGGATCGGGTGCGGGCGTGAGAGGATCGGTCGCGCGAGCGAGAGGATCGGGTGTGGGAGTGAGAGGATCGCGTGCGGGCGTGAGAGGATCGGGCGCTGGAGCGAGAGGATCTCGTCCCGCGGGCGACGTTATGCTTCCGGGGTCAGCTCCGGGCTCGACGCCGGGGCGGTGACGGGCGCGATGGGCTTGGCCTTCTCGCGGGAGCGCCGCCGCAGGCTCGTCCGGTAGCGCGATACGAACCTGGCCGCGAGCTTGGGCTGATCGCGGAACGCGTAGCGGCCGCCCTCGCGGATCTCCTTGGCGAGCTCGTCGGCGGCCCAGAACGTGCGGTTGCGGAGCTCCAGCGCGCGGGCGGCGCTCGCGTCGGAGGCCTCGTTGGCGGCGGCGTCCTCGAGCGCATCGGCGAGCGCCCTGGCCCGCTGGAGGTCCTTCCTCGTGATGTCGGTCACGCCGAGCGCGCTCTCGTGGTCGGACCAGAAGTCGACGAGATCGCGCAGGTCCTGGATCGTGTCGGCGAGGCCGGAGCCGTCGGCGATGCGCGAGAGCTCGGCCTGGGCGGCGGCGTCGTTGCGGCAGCCCCAGCGGCCGCCGGCCACGAGCTTCGCGTCGAGCGCCTCGGCCTCGTCGCGGAGCCTGCGCTGCGCCGACGTGAGCTGCACGGCGCCGCGCGCACTCTGCCAGGCCTTCTCGAGCGCGCCGAGGCGCCGGGCGAAGCGGGCGAGGAGAGCCACCTTATCGGAGGTGATCCCGATCCTGGCGAGCCGCGCCGCGTGTGCGTCGGCGAGGCGCGCGAGCGAGGTGAGCTCGCGCTCGGCGACGCTGACCGGCATGTCGGGGGCAGTCGCGTAGGTCGGGTTCAGCGCGAGGAGCGCCTCATCGCTGGTCGGATCATGGGGTTGTGCGGCAGGGCGCTTCGTCCTGGAGACGGGCGTCTTGCCGGACGACCTGGCCTTGGGTGAGGTGGACTCGGACGTGTTCTTGACGGTGCGTTTCAGGGGCATGGACTCCCTCCTGGTTGAGCGTAACGGGCGATGGTCGCTCATGAGGAGGAGCTGTCAACCGCGTTCAGCGCGGCCAGGTGTCCGAATGCTGCTGCGAGGATGCTCGTGTGTAGCTTTCATGAAGAGGCGGCTGGGGCTCGGAGGCGACGTCGGCGCCCATTCATTGCTTTCGCGAAAAGCGGATTGACACGGCGCGTTCTGCCGTGGATTCCTGTGCGCCAACGAACGGACTTTGCATCGGGGGATCTCGAATGCGACACGCGGGCTGGTCGTATCGTCTCGTGGTATTTTGTGCTGTGGTGCTCTTGCTCGGGCGGGGGCACGAGGGCGTCGCGCTGGCCGGGCCGCCGGAGCCGCGGCTCTTGCCCTTATCGCCTCCGGGCGGCGGGGTGGCGCTCTCGGCGATTCCATTGCGGCTGCCGAGCGACGGCGCAGGGGGGCTGCTCTTGGGGCCTCGTCTCGACGCGCCGCTGGTCGAGGACGTGGGGGCGCCCCATGGCGAAATGGTGCTCCCCGACCAGGCCCGGGTGGTGGCGTTCGAGGGAGCTGTCCTGGAGATCCCGCAGGGAGCCGTGGACGAGCCGGTGCGGATCACGATCCGGCCGCTGCCATCGGGCGAGGTGCGGCCGATGGGGCGTGCGATGGTCAACGTCACGCCCGGGGGGAGGGCGTATCGCTTCGGGCCGCACGGGCTCAGGTTCAAGAAGCCGGTGCGGTTGACGCTGCCGGTTGACGAGCACGCCATTCCTCCGGGGATGACGGCGCAGCACGTGACGGGCTTCTATTTCGACGAGGCGCTCGGCACCTGGCAGCGCGTCGACCGAGCCGGCGAGGCGGCGAAGGGGAAGCTGGCGAGCCTCACCGACCACTTCACCGATTTCATCAATGCGACGCTGGCGATGCCCGATGCGCCGGGGGCACGCTCGTTCGATCCGAGCAGCATCAAGGGGCTCGCGCTCGGCAGCCCGCTCGCCGGCGTGGCGCTGGTCGCGCCGCCGGAGGCGAGCTCGAGCGGCTCAGCGCACCTGAGCCACCCGATCGTGGTCCCGCCGGGGCGCAACGGGATCCAGCCGTCGCTCGCCATCCGTTACGACAGCGAGCACCGCAACGGGTGGCTCGGCGTGGGCTGGGATCTGCGGCTGTCGCGGGTGGAGATCGACACGCGCTTCGGCGTGCCGACGTACGCGACGGGCGAGGAGCGCTATGCGCTCGACGGGAGCGAGCTCGTGCGGACTGGCGACGTGTCGGTCGAGCCCCAGGCCTACCGGCAGCGGGTGGAGGGGCGCTTTGCGCGGATCCTGCGCCACGGGACCGGACCGGACAGCTATCACTGGGAGGTCACGGACAAGAGCGGAACGACCTACGTCTACGGGCGCAGCGCGAACGCGCGGCTCGCCGATCCGGATCCGGACCGGCCGAGCAATGTGTTCCGCTGGTACCTGGAGGAGGTCCGCGACCCGTTCGGCAACCAGATGTTCTTCCATTACGCGCATCGGGCCGAGTCCTCGGGCCCGGCGCCGCACATCGAGGTGCACCCCGAGCGCATCGAATACACGGCCAACACGTCGCAGGGCGTCGAGGCGGCGTATGCCGTCGACTTCCTCTCGGAGGGCGGCCGGAAGGACGTGACGCTGAACGGCAGGCCGGGCTTCCTGGAGCAGACCAGCGAGCGGCTCCGGCGCGTGGACGTGCGGTTCGGCGAGACGATCATCCGCAGCTACGCGCTCGAGTATACCGAAGGGGATTTCGGCAAGAGCTTGCTCCAGGCGATCGCCGTCTCCGGCAAGGGGAGCCGGGACGACGAGGGGACGCTCACGAGCGAGGAGCTCTATCGACACACGTTCGAGTACTTCACCGCGCCGCGCACCGCGTCCGGGCAGCCCGGGGCGTTCGCGGCCGACGCCGAGACGTGGGGACAGGCGTGGTCTCAAAAAGGCCTGTCGCGCACGGAGGACTCGGCCTTCGGCGGCAGCGTGTCGGTGGGGCTGCTCGGGATCGTCAGCGTGGGCGGCGGCGGGTACAGCGGCGACCAGACGACGCGCTCCAGCCTGCTCGACCTGAACGGCGACGGATTGCCCGACTTCGCCGGCGACGGCGGGGACGCGCTGCGCAACCTGCTGCGCCTGCCCGACCACAATCACCTCGATCCGTTCCACCTCGGCGGGCTCTCCGCGGGGGATCTCGGGCTGACGGACACCTCGGGGTGGAGCGTTCACGCGGGCATCAACGTGGGCGATGCGCTCAGCGCGTCGGCGGCGTACACGCGCAGCCGGGCGGAAGACGAGCGGGTCGTCTCGGATCTCAACGGCGACGGGTTCCCCGATCTCGTGTCGGTCGGGGACCTCGGGCAGCTCCAGGTCGCGCTCAACGATCGGCGCGGCGGGTTCCTGGTCGCGAAGGACTGGGGGGCCGTCGACGGCAGCGCGCCGTCGGGTCGTCCGGACTTCGCGCTGGCGTCGCGCGCCGACTTCTTTCCGGCGGACCCGATGCTGCGGTGGATCGCGCCGTTCGAGGGGGACGTGCGCATCGGAGGCGTGCTGCAAAAGCAGGAGGCGGGCGGCGATGGGCTGCGCGTGGAGCTCGTGCGCAACGGGGAGCTGCCGCCGCTGTTCGGCCATGCGTTCGGTCCGGACGAGCTCGGGCCGTGCGCGATCGGCGCGGGCGATTGCGGGGGCGCGCCGCTCTCGGTTCACGTGTTCGCGGGCGATCGGCTCTACTTCCGGGTGAGCGCGGCGCCCGAGATCGACCCGGAGCGGGTGGTGAACACGGCGTCCGACCTTCTGTCGTGGAGCCCGACGATCACCTACGAGGTCAGCGAGGAGCTGCTCGCGCAGGTGGGGCCGGACGGTCGGCCCATCCATCGATTCGAGTACGCGCAGGACCATCGCCTCGGGGGGCGGCCCGAGGTGCCGTGGGTCGCGTCGTCGGACGGCCTCGTGCGCATCACCGGCGATCTGGTGAAAGGGTCGACGAGCGATGAGCTGCGGGTGTCGATCGCGCGGGAGAGCGAGGGCACGTTCCACAGCGTGATGGATGAGGAGGTGGTGAGCGCGGACGCAGGGGTGCTGGCGCTCGCGGGACGCATTCACGGCGATGAGAACGGCCTGGTGTCGGTGAAGGAGGGCGATCGGCTGTGGTTCCGGGTGAAGTCGGACGTGCCGGACGACCCGGCGCGCGTCTCGTGGACGCCGACGGTCGAGTACCGGACGTACTGCCGCGCCGATCGGCAGACGGGCGAGCGGCGCTGCGGGCCGGTGCAGTGCGCGATCCAGCCGAACGGCCGCGCCGGCTGCAAGCTGGACAGCGACACGGCCGAGGACGCGCCGCTTCCGGTGGCGCTGATCGAGCAGCAGCCGTATGTCGCGATGCCCGTGCAGCGGTGGAGGCCGGGGGCGCGCCGCTCGCCCTGGATCGCGACCGAGACGGGCACGGTGCGGCTCGAAGGGACGGTGGTCGTGCCGGGGAATACGTCGCTGACGCTGCTGGTGCAAGGCGTGCACCGGCTGCTCCACAAGCAGCTGTATGTGCCTGCGAGCAGCGCCGGAAGCGCGGTGACCATGGCGGTCGATCTCCAGGTCCAGGCCGGCGAGCCGATCTACGTCACGCTCTTCCAGACGAACGCGGCCGACAGCAACGGAGCGATCATCGGCGCGAGCATCGATGGGGCGCCGGTGTGGTTCACCGTCCTCGTGCCGGATCCGGCGTCCGAGGCGCTCATCGACGGCGCTCCGCAGGACCCGACGGCGGGCGGGTTCCATGGCTGGTCCGTCGGCTTCATGAACGGAGACCGCGCGTTCTCCGAGGCGGACATCCTGTTCCCGACGCGCGACCCCGAGCGCGGCTTCACGCTCGCGGTGCCGCTCTCGCTGGAGGACGGCACGCCGATCTGGGGCGCCGCGGCGTCGGAGGCGTTCGTGGGCGGCGATCGGGTCTTGCCGTCGGTGGTGGGGCGGCTCTCGGGGCAGCGCCACCGGGGCAGCGTGCGCTACGCGGAGACGTGGAACGCGGAGCTCACGGCGGGCGCGGGTCCCGTGGGCGGCGGCTACAGCTTCGGCAGCACGACGACGGACCTGGAGCTCATCGATCTGAACGGCGACCGCTACCCGGACCGCGTGACGCGCGAGGGCGCGGTGCTCAATACCGGCAAGGGGTTCGGCGCGAGCGCGTCGTTCTCGCTGCCGGAGGCGCTGCGGCGGGTGGAGCACCGGACGGTGCGGCTGAGCGGCGACCTCGCGTCGCTCACGTTCAGCGCGGGAGACGAGGAGGAGCAGACGCTCAACAAGACCGACAGCCGGGGGCGCTCGCAGGGCTACCTGCGCACGAGCTTCAGCGCCGGGACGAGCTACGGATTGTCGGCCGCGCACGTGGAGCTGCTCGACATCAACGGCGACGGGCTGGTCGACCAGGTGACGCAGAACCCCGAGAGCGAGGAGATGACGGTGGCCCTGAACCTCGGCTACCGGTTCACGGCGCCGGTGCCGTGGCAGCGGGACGGGTTCACCAAAGGCAGCTTCGACGCAGGCGAGCTGAACGGCGCGCTCGGCGAGGTGCTGGGCTTCTTCTCGGACGCGGCGGGCGTGGAGGCGGTGCGGCTGGAGGACACGGGCGCGCAGAGCGTCGGGTTCGGGGCGAGCGCGGGCGGCTCCAGCGGCGGGGTGAGCGCGAGCGTGGGCGCGGGGATCGGCTACACGCGCACGACGGCGCGCACGATCGTGGACTTCGTCGACATGAACGGCGACGGGCTGCCGGACAAGGTGATGAAGGATCCGGGGGAGACGTCGTTCCGGGTGCAGCTGAACCTCGGCGACCGGTTCGCCGCGGAGGAGCAATGGCCGGCCGGCGCCTGGGGCGTGAACATCGACCCGCAGGAGTACACGTTCATGGGCGGCGGCGACGCGGTGGGCTTCCGGCGCTCGGAGAGCCTCGACGGAAGCGTGTCGCTCCAGGTCTGTTACTTCGTCTGCATCGGCGGGTCGGTGTACTACTCCGAGGGCAGCGGAGGGTCGCAGCTCGGGTTCGAGGACATCGACGGCGACGGGCTGGCCGACCACGTGCTGAAGCGGGACGGCGACAGCGCGGTGCGGGCGCGGAGGAATGTCATCGGCAAGGCGAACCTGCTCTGGCGCGTGCATCGGCCGCTGGGCGGGAGCGTGGAGATCGACTACCGGCGCGAGGGCAACCTGGTGGTGCCGAGGGAGGTCGCCGCGAACGCGCCGGTGGACGAGAGCGGGCTGCCCGCGGATGACGCGAGCACGGCGATCGACGACAGGACAGCGGTGGTCGACATGCCGTCGAGCCAGTGGGTGCTGAGCGACGTGGTCGTGCGCGACGGCGTGGAGGGCGTGAGCGGCGCGCACGGGGTGCACACGTACCGGACGCAGATCGGCACGCACGGGGACGGGGTGTACCACCGCGATGAGCGGCTGGACCTCGGGTACCGGCGTGTCGCGACGACGACGCTGGGCGAGGTTGAGAATGGGGTCTCCGCGATCTCGGTCGAGGAGGTCGATTACCGGAACGAGGACGTCTACCGGCGCGGGCTCGCGGCGCGCTCGACGCTGCGCGACGGCGAGGGGATGCTCTACACGGTGGAGGAGGTCGATCACCTGGCGCCCGATCTGACGCAGATCGCGGCGAACGGGTGGTTCTTCCCGAGGGAGACGGAGCGGAGGAGCGCGTTCTACGAGGGGACCACGGACGACCCGGCGGCGGTTCACAAACACACGCGGGAGACGCGGTTCTATGACGAGGACGGCAACCTCACCGACGTGTTCTCCTATGGCGAGGACGGGACCTCGGCCGACGACGTGCACCACCACATCAAGTACGAGCAGGACGACGCGCCCTACTTCGTGAAGCCGAGGCTGGTGCGGACGACGGACACGGAGGAGCGCATGCTGCGCGAGCGCACGGCGACGTACGCGCCGGCGACGGGCGCGCTCGAGACGCTCACGAATGTCATCTCCGGAGGCAAGCGGCCGGACGGCTCGCCGTACGCGGCCGACCAGGCGACCTGGCGCTTCGAGCACGATGAGGTCGGCAACCTCGAGACCTTCACCGATCCGACCGCCTACAAGCTGACCTACGGCTACGATGCCCTGACGCAGAGCTACCGCACGTGCGTGAGCGACAGCTTCGGCTACCGCTCGATCAGCGTGCCCAATTACGCGTTCGGCACGGTCGCGCAGGAGACGGACGTCAACGGGCACACGATCGCCCATCGATACGACGCCTTCGGCCGGCTGATCGGGGTTTGGGGGCCGAACGACCTCACCGAGCCAGAGGCGCTTCCGGTCGGATGCACACCGAGCAAGATCTGGAGCGAGGAAGACCTCGACGGAGAGGGTGATCCGGCGGTCGGATTCGAGTACGCGCTCCAGCCCGATCAGTCGACGGCGCTGCCGGCCTGGGCGAAGACGAGCCACAAGGACGCGGAGCACCCGGGCGATCCGATCGTGACGGTGACGTTCGCCGATGGGCTCGGGCGGGTGATCCAGACCAAGAAGGACCTGGAGCGCGACACGGGCACGGGTACCGAGGTCGGGATGACGGTGAGCGGCGCGGTGGCGTTCGACGCGCTCGGCCGCGTGGTGGAGCAGGGGCAGCCGGTGTTCAGCGTGGAGCCGGACACGACGTTCGTGGCCGTGGAGATGCTGCGGAGCACGCACTTCCAGCACGACGTGCTGTCGCGGAAGCGGCGGGTCGAGGCGCCTGACCCGAAGGCCGAGGCGACGGGCGGCCATGCGCGGACGCTGATCGAGTACGACGTGGTGCAGTTCGACGGGCGGCTCTTGTTCCAGGAGACGGTGATCGACGCGAACGGCAAGTCGCGGAGCAGCTACCGGGACGTGGGCGGGCGGATCGCGGCGGTCGAGGAGTGGAACACGATCGACGGAGCTCCGCAGCAGATCGTGACGCGGTACGAGCACAACCCGCTGGGCGAGCTGGTGCGCGTGACGGACGCGCGCAACAACGCGACGACGGCGACGTACGACTCGGTCGGCCGGATGGTGGAGCTGGTGAGCCCGGACGCCGGGCGCACGGAGTGGCGGTATGACCTGGCCGGCAACCTGCGGGCGAAGCAGACGGCGGAGCTCGGGCTGCGCGGTCAGCTGATCCGGTACGAGTACAGCTACAACCGTCTGTCGAAGATCGACTATCCGGTGACGCAGGACGTGGTGTACACGTACGGCGCCGCCGATGAGGCGGGCGATGCGAAGGGCAACCGCGCGGGGCGGCTGACGCAGGAGACGAGCGCGGCGGGGACGCGGAGCTATCGCTACGATCGCTTCGGGAACGTGGCCGAGCTCGTGGCGGAGTTCCCGCGGCTGCGCGAGCCGCACCGGGGGCCGTACCAGGCGACGCTGAGCTACGTGTTCGATTCTCTGGGGCGGATGCAGGAGATCCACTTCCCCGGCTCCGGCGAGGAGATCGTGCGCTACGGCTACGACCGCGGCGGCCTCTTGGTGTCGGCGCTCGGGGAGAACCAGAAGGTCAATCCGCAGCACCCGGACGAGCCGATGACGACGGAGTACCTGAGGCACATCGGGTACGACGCGTTCGGGCAGCGGGTGCGGGTCGTGGCGGGCAACGGGGTCGAGACGAAGTACCGTTACAACCAATCGACGCGGCGGCTGTCGGAGGTGGACGCGGATCACCGGACGCCGCAGATGCAGCAGATGGGCCGTCCGCCGAGGGCGTTCCAGCGGCTGCGCTACGACTACGACCTCGTGGGCAACGTGCTCGCGCTCGACAACGCGGCGCCGTTCGACGAGTCGCTGGGCGGGGCGGTGATGGTCGCGACGACGCAGCAGCGGTTCGCGTACGACGACCTGAACCAGCTGACCGCGGCGTCGGGGACCTACCAGGAGCGGGGGCACGAGCAGCAGCGATACACGCTCGACATCACGTACGACGTCCTCGGGAACGTGAAGAGGAAGGGGCAGGAGGTCGCCCGCTACGTGCCGAATGGCCCGGGGCAGTGGCGGTTCGAACAGCCGATTCGTGAGAGGACGTACCGCAACGAGTACCGCTACACGGGGCCGAGGCCGCACGCGGCGAACCAGGTGGACGAGTTCGTGCCGGCGGAGTCGCAGCCGCGGCTGCGGGAGCTGTTCCACGACGCGAACGGCAACCACAAGGAGTGGAAGTACCGCGGCAGCCCGCAGCGGGTCCTGAGCTGGGACGAGGACAACCGGCTGGTGTCGGTGCGGGAGAACGGACAGGAGCTGTCGCGGGCGCTGTACGACGGCGCCGGGGAGCGGCGCGTTCACCTGCACCGGGTGGCCGGCGAGGAGGAGACGGCGTACGTCGACCAGCACCTCGTGGTGCGCAACGGGGTGACGGCGACGAAGCACATCTTCGCGGGCGAGACGCGGATCGCGAGCAAGATCGACGCGGACTGGTTCCAGGAGCCGCCGATCTTGTACTACCACCCCGACCACCTCGGGAGCACGCAGTACGTCACCGACCAGGACCAGCAGCTGAGCCAGCACGTCGAGTACCTGCCGAGCGGCGAGCTGTGGACCGACCAGACGGACTCGCGGTTCCAGAACCGGCAGCCGTACCTGTTCAACGGCAAGGAGCTCGACCTGTCGACGGGGCTCTATGACTACGGGGCGCGCAGCTATGAGCCGCGGCTCGGGGTGTGGCTGAGCCCGGATCCGATCCTCGACCAGTACATGGCCGGAGGGCCTGCCGGGGGCGTCTTCAATCCAGGCAATCTCGGGCTGTACACCTACGCGCTGAACAATCCTGTCAATCTCGTCGATCCGGATGGTCGGCAAGCGCAAGGAGGGGGAGGCCGGAACATTCCGCCCGGCGGCGCTGGGATGGGTGGGTGCCGGAATCCAAGCTGTTTCAACGGACCCGAGGGGGCAGCGTTCCACCAAAGCCAACTGGTGCAGCGCATGGCCCAAAGCGGGCGGGCGGCAAGCGCAGCGGCCGCGACTGGCGGCTTGAGGCGCGGCCTCGGCGACGCCGCGCGTCGGTTGCTGCTCAGGCTCGTCACGCAGCAGCAACAACAGCAGACCGCACAGGCGGCAGCGCAGCCGGCCGTGGCGCCGCCGCCGGCGCCACAAGCGGCTCCGAAGCCGCCTGCATCATCCGCAGGGGGTGCGATCGACAAGGCTCGCGCAGCGCGCGATGCAGCGGGTCGTCTCCCGGATGGACGACCCGATCGGTCGAGCGCGGCATATGTAGGCATCGCGCGTGATGGCGAAACTGCCGTAGGCCGCTCAGGGCCTGGCGTTCACGCCGAGGTTGAGGCGGATGCGAAGCTTCCTGGTGGAACCATGACGGAGGTCATGGGTTGGCGGAGAAATGTAGCTACGGGCCAGCTGGAATGGGCGCAGATTCCAATTTGTGCGAACTGCCAAACTAGGTTCCCTCCGGAGCGATTCGTCCCCGGAACTGTTCGTGCGCCCACGGGAGGTTCAAAATGACGAGTGCGAATGCGGCGGAGCGTCTCTTGGTGTTAATTGACTGGTCGAGTCTCCGAGCCGTGGGCGGGGACGGCGAAGGAGTGCAACGCGCAATCGATGAACTTCTAGTGTCGGAGAACGGAGAGGCTGCTCAACGCGCGTATTGGGGTATTGAGAATCACGCGTTCGTCCAAGGCGAGCTGTTTGAGGTCTCTGAGGCGTGTGCATCGGTCTTGATTGCTTCCCTGACCGATCCGCGCGAAAAGTGGGTTCGCGTGGCTGTGCTCGAGCTCATCTTCCAGATTCTTTGTGGGCATGCTTCAGCGAGCCCGGGCACGCCATCTGACATCGTGGAGCGATGTCGTCGTGCAGTGCGAGAGGGACTGTGGCTCCTATATCGCGAGGCGATATGCGGGGAGCGAGATGCGGCGCTCGATGTGTTGGAGCAGCTTGGTGAGGGAGAGCGAGCTCGCAGGCTTCTGAGTACGGCCACTGCGGATGAGACGCATGCGAGACGTGGGCGTCCGTGATGGAGCGGAAATGGCGCCGAAACCAGCACAAGCATTCGACGAGATCTCTGTCGGTGCCCCTACACATGCCGGCAGGGGAGATTTGTTATCGAGTTCACGCCGCGCCAGGGCGTTGCGTTCTCTCCGGGAAAGCCGGGCGAGCTTATCCCCCGGGGCACGGTTCGCTTGAGCTACGAGCCGCGGCTCGGGGTGTGGCTCAGCCCGGATCCGATCCTCGACCAGTACATGCGGGGGGCGCCGAACGGCGGTGTCTACAGCCCAATCCACCTGGGGCTGTCTACGTACACGCGGAATAACCCGCTGAGGTTCGTCGATTCGACTGGGCTGGCCGAGGAATGCGTCGATGGCGGGTGTCAGTCGTACGTGGGGCCGCTGGACAGCCCGGAACAGAGCATCGATCCGGATGAGACGATGTGCACCTCTGGAGTCTGCGTGGACGGAGGCCCCGCGGAGCGACTCGCTTTCCGCCAAGCGCAGGTCGCTCGAGAAGATCTGCCGCTGGAAACATCGATGATCGACCCGATCGACGCGGTGGGCATTGGGGGTACAGCCGTGACGCTGGTGAAGGCTGGGGGCAAGGCTCTCGCCAAGCTAGCTGCGCGGAAGGCCGCAGCGAAAGTGGAAGCCTTGGCCGCAAGGGGGGAGGGCTGCTGTCGAAGTTCATGCCTACGCAGTCCGCCCGGCGCTTCGACATGGACAAGGTCGACGAATATGCGGAATGGACAAGGTCGACGAATATGCGGAGATGATGCGCAATCGCGCCTGGAACTGGTCCGAGTACAATTTCATCGTGGACAAGGCCGGAAACATCGTATCGGGTCATCACCGTGTGCTCGCGGCGGAGCGAGCCGGCGTCGAGATTCCTGAGAGGGCGATCCGCCACTTGATTCGGTGACGCCTAGGCCTGTCTACGATTGGAAGGAAATAGTCGATCCCTAGCGCGAGGTTTGTATGGGCGTTGAGGATTTCAAGGTTGCAATTGAGTCGTCTGTATCCCAAGATGATGCTGCTGGACTCCTGTTGCGGATTCCCGGAGCTTCACCGGCCGACAGCTTCAGCCCAAAGGCTCGGCGCGTACACGTGCGAGGCGAAGATTATGTTTTCGAAATCGAGATCCGTGCCACGGGTGGCGAGAGCCGCATAGAATTCAGCATGGCGATCTGTCATCCGATCTCTGGGCTCAAGAAGTTTACGGCATTGGTCTGGGAGATGATCGCAGTCCTGTGCGCCGAGTCTGTCTCGATCATGGAAGATCTACCGGAAGGAGTGGCCGGGGACTTCCCGCCCGCACCACTGGAAGATTTTGCTGATGCTATGGCGCGTGGACTCGCATTCAAGCGTGAGCTCTGGAGAGCTGACTTCGGCGTAGACGAGGCGGCCATCACCTCCCGGGAGGCATTGGGCCGCTTCGTCTTGCGGGAAACATGACTGAGCACGCGCCGCCCGGCTCCAGCTCCGGAAGGGTTGAAGGCGCTCCGGTTCGATCGTCGTACCCGCTATCGAACGTCATTGATCCCTCCGAGCCGGCCGCTGTCTTCGCGTGTCGTCCCCACCGCCCCGACGCTTCCTTGCTCGGCCAACCGGAGCCGCGCTACGACCGCCGCAGGACCACCGCGTGCGACCCCCGCCCCGCGCCGCCGCCGGCGACGGACAGCGCTGCGCGCTCCTCCTCCCGGCGCTCGCCGCGCTCGCGGCGCTGTCCGTCGCCTGCCGCGGCGGCCAGACGCAGGGCGAGGCCTTCGATCCGCGCTGGAAGGACGACGGCGGCGCCGGGATCGCGGCCTTCCAGCGGCGCTTCGCCGGAAGACCCGTCCCCGTCGGCGTCGACGTGGCGGTCGGCGTCGTCGCGGCCCCTGGTGTCATCAGCATGACCACCGGTGCGTTCACGCAGACAGGGTCGATCCTTGTCCCTTATGCAGCGGTTTATGGGCCTGATCTGCTCATCTATGGTGCTGCCCGCCGCGCCGTTCGTGGCGTTCTCTGGTATGGGTGATTGATGGTTTATGTTGCGAGATGGGCTCACGAGTCCAGAGTGGTGGATCAAGTTGTTTTCTGTGCTGGCAGTGGCCGGTATTGGGATCGTCCTTGCCGGTGGCCGAGTCAAGAGCAAGCCGATGATTGTGCTCGGCGTGACTCTGTGTGCGCCGCTGGTTTTGGGAGGTGTCGTGATGTTTGCGGCTGGAATCGTGGCTCTGGCCGTTGACAGGAGGAAGAATCGCAAAAAATCGAATGAATAGCGACTGGCGCCCCGGGGGGGCACGGCGGTGATCCACGAACGACCGGCTCACCGATCTGGGCTGAATCCCACCTTCGCCACGAACACGCCGAGCCCATCCCCTCGGACGGCGGCGCGCGCCGCCGTCCGAGGCCACGCACCTCCGCTCCGCCGCGCGCCTCGCTCGCGCCGCCCCCACCGCCCCGACGGTTCCTTGCTCGGCCAGCCGGAGCCGCGCTACGACCGCCGCAGGACTCCTCGCATGCGACCCCCGCGCCCGCCCCGCGCCGCCGCCCGCGCGCTCCTCCTCGCGGCGGCCGCGCTCTCGGCGCTCTCCGTCGCCTGCGGCGGCGGACAGACGCAGGGCGAGGCCTTCGACCCGCGCTGGAAGGACGACGGCGGCGCCGGCATCGCGGCCTTCCAGCGGCGCTTCGCCGGAAGACCCATCCCCATCGGCGCCGACGTGGCCGTCGGCGTCGTGGGCGGCACCGGCGCGCGCGAGCTCGTCGGGGTGCCGCTCGGCGGCGGCGCCGCGTGGACCTTCGAGCACCCGCTCGACGCGCGGCCGGCCGTCGCGGGGAGCGTCGTCGTCGGGCTCGGCCAGGGCGAGCTGTTCGCGCTCGACGCGCGCACCGGCCAGCTGCTCTGGATGCGGCGGGCCGGCGGCAGGCTCCGCGGCGCGGGCGACGACGGCGAGACCACCGTGGTGTCGCTCGTGTCGACCACCGGCACCATGAGCGTGGTGCTCGCCATCGGCCACGACGGGATGGTGCAGCGCCAGATCGAGGACGACGCCGACATCGGCGTGCCCGCCGTCGTGGGGCGCTACGCGTTCCTGCCGTGGCAGGGGCGGTACGTCACGGTCTTCGACCTGCAGACGGGCCGCGAGGCGGCGCGGGCGCTGCTCCGCACCGAGGTGAGCCGCGCCTTCCTGCTCGGCGGCGCCGTCTTCTTCGGCGGCGGCTCGGCGGCGACGCGCTTCGACGCGGCCATCGGCCTCGGCGCGGCCGGCCGCGCGTCGACCGCGCGCCTGCCGGCGCGCGAGCTGCCCGGGGCGCCGGTCTGGATGAGCGACGGGACCGAGGTGCTCGCGCCGGTCGCCTCGGCCGAGGACAGGGCGCGCCTCTACGCCCGCCCCCGCGCCTCCGGGCCGCCCGGCATCGAGGCGGAGCGCTTCGTGGCGACGTACTACCGGGCCGCCGTCGGCATCAACGCGCGCACGGGCGCGCTCGCGTGGGCCCACGCCGGCGAGAGCGACTTCCTCGGCGGCGCGGCGTACACCGGCGGCTTCGCGCTGTGCGACGCGCGCGGCGGGATCACCTTCCTCGACGCGCAGGGCGGCGCCGTGACAGGGCGCGCGTCGCTCGGCCGGCCGGTCCAGGCGTGCGTGGTGCAGGCCGACGGGCTCACCGCCGCGAAGATCGCCGACACGGCGGCTGCGCGCGCCGACAGATCGGCCGCAGAAGGTGAACAGGAAGGCAGGAAGGCCGCGGCTAGCGCGCCTTGACCGGCGCCGCGCTGCCGCACCTCAGCGAGGCTTGTCGCCCTTGTCCTCCGGGTCGACCGCGATGCGGAACCCAGGGTCCTCCGGCGTCGGCCCGGCGGGCCGCGTCGGTGGGACGTCGGGCTCCGCGCCGTCCTGGGGACGCTCGTCCCGCGGCGGCGGCGCCGGCGGGCGCTTGCTCAGCTCGGCGCCGAGCCGGCCGACCACGTTCGTCGCCGCCCGCACGAGCTCGCGCCCGGCGTCGTCGACCGCCTTGCCGACGCTCGTGCGGTCGAGGTCCCTGCGCAGGTCCCCGGCCGTCTTGCGCGCCGCGCGCCAGAGCAGGCTCAGCCCCTGCTTGAGATCCTCTTTGGGGTCGCCGCGATCGGGGTCCGAGCTCATCGCTCCTCCTTGGCCTCTCGAGCAGGCTTATGTTCCCGCCGCGCTGGCGCCGCAAGCGGCGCGCAGGCGCTCAGGCCGCGGTCTTCGGCTTGCTCGAGGGATCAGCCTCCGACGGACGCCTCGGCTTGCTCCGGGGCTCGGCCTCGCCGGGCGCGCCGGGCGTCTTCGCCGGTGGCGGCCCCGAGGCCGCGGCGCGCCTCCCGGCCGCCGGCGCGCTGTCCGGCCCCGCGAGCGCCGGGGCGGCGCTGCCCACGGGCGCCCTGCGCGGCGGGGCGGGCGCCGCCGCGGCCCTCACCGCGGCGGCCCTCGCCGCCGCGCCCGGCTCCGCCGCGGTCCTCGCCGCGGATCTCGACGGCGCGGCCGCCTCCGCCGCGGCCCTCGCCGGCGCCGGGGGCTCCGACCCTGCCTTCGCCGGCGCGGTCGCCTCCGCCGCGGGCGGGTGCGCGCTGTTCGATCGCATCGACGGCGACCACGCCGTCGAGCGGTTCCGGCCCGACCGCTTCGAGACGTACAGCGACTCGTCCGCGGCCTTGAAGAGCTCCTCCCACGTGCTGCCCGCCTCGGGGTACGTGGCGATCCCGATCGAGCAGGTGACCTGGCACTGCACCGGGCCGTTGCTCCCGGCCGCGTGGAACGTCGTCCGGCCGAGCTCCTCGCGCACGCGCTCGGCCAGCAGCATCGCGCCGCGCGCGTCCGTCTCCTCGCAGATCACCACGAACTCCTCGCCGCCGAAGCGCGCGACCGCGTCGGTCGTGCGCTTGGCGCGCCGGAGCACGTCGCCGAGCCCCTTGATGATCACGTCGCCCACGTCGTGGCCGTACGTGTCGTTCACCTTCTTGAAGTGGTCGATGTCGGTCACGAGCACCGAGAGCCGCCGCGAGAACCGGCGCGCCGCCGTGATCTTCTGGTCGGCCACCTCGAGCATCGCCCGCTTGTTGAGCAGCCCGGTGAGCCCGTCCATGGTCGCGAGCTCCTCGAGGCGCCGCATCATCCGCGCGTTCGAGAGCGACACGGCCATGTGGCTCGCGAGGACCTCGAGCGTGCTGCGCACCGAGTCGGTGAAGGCCGCGCGCCGCCGCGAGCCGAGGACCAGCGTGCCGAGCGGCCGGTCGTGGACGACGAGCGGGAGCACGATGATCGACGGCATCGACGGCGGCGTGACGCGGCGGGTGAAGACGATCTGCCGCTTCTCGTCGTACTCGCCGCGGTACGGCAGCGGGTGCCGGTTCTGGAGCACCATCGAGACGAGCCCGGCGTTGTGGCGGAACCGCTGCCCGGTCAGCTCGGCGACCCCATCGCCGCTCACGGCGCGGATCTCGTGGACCTTCTGGGCCTCGTCGTAGAGCGTGACCGCCGCGAAATCGACCGACGTGATCTCGCGGGCGCTCGTGACCCCCGCCTCGATGACGCCCGGCTCGGTCGTGGCGGCGCCGAGCGCCTCGGCGGCGCGGTAGAGCTTGCCCTGCTCGACCTTGGCGCGCTCCAGCTGGACGAAGACGCGCTCGTTCTGGATGGCGCGCACGGCGTAGCGGCACGCCTCGTCGATGAGCTCGAGCTCCCGCGGCGAGAACGGCCGGTCCTCGACGCGATCGACGACGAGCACGCCGCGGAGCTGGCCGTGCTCGAACACCGGCAGCGCGCACACGGCGCGCACCGGGGAGGCGCCGACGTAGTAGGGGAGCTTGTAGCCGGGCTTGAGGCCGCCGATGACGACCGGCGCGCGCTGCGTGATCGCCGCGCCGAAGACGCCGTCGCCCGAGAGGAACGGGCCCTCGGAGAGGTTCGGGGCGTCGCTCGCGAGCTCGCTGATGCGCAGGTGCGTGCCGGCGTCGTTCTGCCAGAGGAGCATCGCGGTGTAGAGATCGAGCGACTCGCGCAGGAGGCGGAGCGCGAAGAGCACCGACTGGTGGATCTCCTCGACGCCCGAGCGGGCGAGCCGCTCGTCGTCGCCCTTCTGGGCGGCGCCGCGCGCCTGGGCCGGGGCGGAGAGCAGCCGGTAGCTGCGCGCGTCGTCGCGGAGCCGCTCGATCTCGGCCTTGAGCCGGGTGTTGGAGGCCTTCCGGACGCGGCTGATCTCGGCGCGGAGGATGGCCGCGTTCAGCACCGAGAAGACGGCCATGAAGCCGATGTGCGGCGCGGCGGCGCCCCACGCGATCGGCGCGCCGCGCTTGGCCATGGCCGAGCGGACGGCGAGCTCGAGGGCCGCGGCGGCGAGCGCGACGAGGAGCGACGCGCCGGGGCGGGCGAACGCGCTCACGAGGGCGATGACGACGTAGAGGGCGGCGTGGGCGTCGCCGTCGAGCGAGCCGTCGAGGCGGAGGACCGCGGCGAACGTCGCGACGACGAGGAGGGCGCCGACCTCGAGGTCGAGCAGCGCGCTCGCCTCGATGGCGGCGGCGCGCCGCCGCGCCCGCTGGACGAGCGCCGCGACCAGCACGATCAGCGCCACGGCGGCCGCGAGCTTCGGCAGGGGCTCGGCCGCGTCGAGGACGACGAGCCCCCCGAGGGCCAGCGCGCAGGCGAGCGGCGCCGCGTTGCGCGCGATACGTCGGGCGGTGAGCACGGCGAGCACCAGGTTGGCCATGGGCTCGCATGCCGCTATCAGAGGTCGATCCTCCGGGCCCAGTTCTCGGCTGCGGGCGGCCGGCCGGTGAGGTGGGTGAGGATGCGACAACGCCGGGCGCCGCCTCGATGCGCCGCGGCTGCGCGCGGCGAGGGCGAGCGCGCGTCCTACCTCGCGGCGGGCGCCGGCGGCGGGCCGCCCTCCGGCGGGGCGCCGCCCGCGCCGACGGCGCGCGGCAGCTCGACCGAGAAGGTCGCGCCGCGCCCCGGCGCGCTCTCCACCCGCACGGCGCCCCCGTGCTGCTCCACGATGAGCCGCACGATCCACAGGCCGAGGCCGAACCCGCCGTAGTGCATCACCGACGCCGCGCGCTGGAAGCGCTCGAAGATGCGCGCCTGGTCGCCGGGCGCGATGCCGATGCCGCGATCCTGCACGGCGAACCGGACCCGCTCGGCGTCGGCCTCGACGCGCACGTCGATGGGCGCGCCGGCGCCGTATTTCACCGCGTTCGACAGGAGGTTCGTGATCACCTGCTCCATGCGGGCGCGATCCCAGCGCACGAGGACCTCCTCGCCCCCGAGCAGCCGGATCGACGAGCCCCGGCGCGGCCCCTCCTCGAACCGCTCGACGCTCTCGCGGAGCAGCGCGACGAGGTCGAACTCCTCGACGTGGAGCGACAGGCCCCGCGCCGAGATCCGGGAGACGTCGAGCAGCTCGTTCACGAGGTCGCTCAGCCGGAAGACGCTCCGGTGCATGGTCGAGAGCTTGGCGTCGAGCCGCGCCGCGTCCTGGGAGGCCTGGCCGAGCCGGAGCGCCCGGCGCAGGCTCTCCACCTGGAGGAGGAGCGCCGTGAGCGGCGTCTTGAGCTCGTGCGACGCGATGGAGAGGAACTCGTCGCGCACCTCGACCGCCTCCTCGAGGCTCCGGAGGAGCCGCTCGCGCTCGTGCTCCAGCCGGAGCCGCTCGGTCTCGTCGCGGGTGTTCATCACGGCGCCCGCGGGCGCGCCGTCCGCGCGGCGCAGCGGGGACGCGCTCGCGGAGAGGACGCGCGCCGAGCCGTCCGGCCGCTGGACCTGCCAGCAGACGCTCTCCACCTTCTCCCCGCGCAGGGCGCGGTGGAGCGGCGTCTCCGCGGCGGGCGCCGGGGCGCCCTCCGGCGGGGCGGCGCCCGTCGCGCGCGCCCAGGCGTCGATCGTGAGCTCCGTGGCCGGCCCGAGCTGCCGCTCGGCCTCGGGGTTCATCAGGCGGACGACGCCGTGCTCGTCCACCATGACGATCCCGTCGCCGCTCTGCCCGATGATGCGCCGCAGGACCGCGTGCTCGGCGGCGCGCCTGGCCTCGCTCTCCCGGAGCGCGTCCTCGGCGCGCTTGCGCTCGATCCCGTGGGCCACCGTGACGGCGATCGTCCCGAGCGCGTCGAGCACCTGCTCGTGCAAGGGCCGCCGCGCGAACATCGCCATGACGCCGATGAGCCGGTCCTCGACGAGCAGGGGGTAGCCGGCGAACGACACCATGCCCTCGCGCCGCGCCCAGCCCTTCTCGCTCACCTGGGGATCGCGGAGGACGTCGTTCGTGAGGTGCGGCCGGAGCTCCTTCGCGATACGGCCGATCTTGTAGCTGCCCACGGGGATGCGGCTGTGGGGGCCGTCGAGGTGCGTGTAGATCCCCGCGCTCGCGCGGAGGTCGAGGACCTGCGCGCGCTCGTCGAGCAGCCAGATGCGGGCGAACGCCGCGTCGAGGTGCCCCCGGATCGCCTCGGCGCAGCGCTGCAGGAGCTCGCGCATCGTCCCGGGGAGGGACAGCGCCGCGCTCACCTCGGCCCGGAGCGCGCCCATGAGCGCCTGCGCGGAGAGCAGCTGCTCGCTCCGCTTCCGCTCGGTGATGTCCACGAACGTGACGATGGCGCCGACGACCTCGCCTTGCCTGCGGACCGGGCGGGACCAGTACTCGACGGGGAAGCTCGTCCCGTCGGCGCGGAAGAGCAGCTCGCCGGCGAGGTGCGCGGCCTCGCCGCCCCAGGCCGTGCGGCAGATCCGGCACTCCGACTCGGGCAGCGGCGCGCCGCCCTCGCGCGTGTGGTGGACGAGCTGGTGCATGGCGCGGCCGACGAGCTCCGCCTCGTCGCGGTACCCGAGCAGCCGCACGCACGCCCGGTTGGCGAACGTGCACCGGCACGCGCGATCGAGCCCGTAGATCCCTTGCTCGGTCGACTCGAGCAGCGCCTGCGCCCGCTCCTCGCTCTCGCGGAGCGCCTCCTCGGCGACCTTGGCCCGCGTGACGTCGACGGAGATGCCGCGGGCGACGGGCCCCCTGCCGGCGGGGTCCGCGCGGCGGGCGAGCTCGCTGCTGAGCCACACCGTGCGGCCGTCGGCGGCGAAGAAGCGGTGCTCGATGCGCTCGGTCGAACCCTCCGCGAGGACCTTGCGCGCCAAGGCGAGCAGCCGCGACCGGTCCTCCGGGTGCTGGTGCCGCCAGAAGAGGCCGTCATCGGCCGCCCAGCGCTCGGCGGCGTGCCCGAACAGCTCCCTCGCCGGCGCGCGCGCCGTCGACAGCTCGAGCGCCTCGCCGGAGACCTCCCAGATCAGCGCGCCCGGCGCGCCGAGGAGCGCCGGCGCCCACGCGCCCTCGGCCGGCATGTCCCGCTCCTCCTCGGCCGGCGTGTCCCGCTCGTCCTCGGCCGGCGTGTCCCGCTCCTCCTCGGCCGGCGCGTCGCGCTCGTCCTCGGCGCGCGCTGGGCCCGGTCGGCCTGAGCCCGGTGCGCTCCTCGTCTGGCCCTGCGCGTCGCTCGCCGGACAGCCCACATGTCAGGCTAGCATGGTTGCCGCAGCGCGCCGGTGGGTCTCCTGCTCTCGAGCCTGCGCGGCGCGGCTCGGCTCCCCTCGGCGCGCACGGCCGATCCTGCGCCGGGGCGCCGTCGCGGCGGGCGGCGAGCGGCGGCCCAGCTCCCTCGATCCGCGCCGCCCCGGCTCGCCGGGCGGCGCGCGTGGGCGGCGGATCCGCCGCCTGCCCCGTGCGATCGGGGGCGACCTGGGCGAGGATGGCGCCGAAGGGGCAGGGACACGCCGTGCGGCTCGGGATCCGGCTTCAGCTCTTGTTCGCGCTCGGCGCGCTGCTCGTGCTGGCGTTCGTGCCGCTCTTCTTCGCCGTCGCGAACCTCACGCGGGCCACGATGGTCGGCGCGCGCGCGTCGAGCGCCCGCGCGATCGGCCGCGCGATCGCCGGGCACGTCGCCGCGGCGCGGGCGAGCCGGTCGGCGCCGGAGCTCTCGCCGCTGCTCGAGGCGCAGCTCGGGCCGGACGGCGCGTCGGCGATCGGCGTCTACGACGCGGCGGGCGCGCTCGTCGACCGCGCCGGGGACCCGGAGGCGGCGGCGGCGCTGCCGGCCTCGGTGGAGGCGGGCGCGGAGGTGCTGAGGACCGTGCGCACCGCGCGGGGCGGCGCGGTCCTGGTCGTCGTCCCGGAGCACGCGCGGGAGGCGGCGCCCGAGGCGGAGGCGGCGCCGCGCGCCGACGCGGACGCGGAGCCCGGCGCGGCGCCCGCGCGGCCGCCGCAGGTCGGCTCCGTGGCCGTGCTGGTGCCGACCGACCCGTCGACGGTGCCCGCCGCGCCGCTCGTCCGGATCGTGGCGCTCTACACGGGGGTCGTGGCGCTGGCGCTGCTCGTGTTCGCGTACATCGCGATGACGCGCCTCGTGGTGCGGCCGGTCGACGCGCTGTCGGAGGCCGCCCGCCGCGTGGCCGGCGGGGCGCGCGACCTCGAGGCGCCGCGCGCCGGCGCGCGGGAGCTCGCGGAGCTCGGGGCGAGCCTCGCGCACATGACGGCCCGCCTCCGGGCCGACGAGGAGTCGCTGCGGGCGAAGATCGCCGAGGTCGAGCGCTACGCGGCGGACCTGAAGAGCGCGCAGGAGCGGCTCGTCCGCTCCGAGCGCCTCGCGTCCGTGGGGCGGCTCGCGGCGGGGCTCGCGCACGAGATCGGCAACCCCATCGCGGCGATCCTCGGCTTCCAGGAGCTCCTGCTCGCCGGGGGGCTCACGCCCGACGAGGAGCGCGAGTTCCTCGAGCGGATGAAGCGCGAGACCGAGCGCATTCACAAGATCTTGCGCGACCTGCTCGACTTCGCGCGGCCGGCGGCGCGCGGCGCGGGCGACGCCGGGGAGGAGCCCTCCGGCTCGGTCGCGGAGGCGCTCGAGGACGTCGTCTCGCTGGTCTCGCCGCAGAAGGCGTTCCGCGCGGTCGAGCTCGTGCGGGACGTCGCGCCCGACGTGCCGCCCGTCCAGCTGTCGCACGGCCGCCTGGTGCAGGTGCTCCTGAACCTCCTCCTGAACGCGGCCGACGCGGTGCCGCGCGCCGGCGGGCGCGTCTGGGTGCGCGCGTCGCGGGCCGCGGGCGGGGGCGCGCGCATCGAGGTCGAGGACAACGGGCCGGGGATCGCCGAGGCGGTCCGCGAGACGCTGTTCGAGCCGTTCATCACGACGAAGGAGGTCGGCGAGGGGACGGGGCTCGGGCTCGCGGTGTGCCGCGGGCTCGTCGAGGCGGCGGGCGGCGCGATCGGGGTCGAGGCCGGGGCCGAGGGCGGGGCGCGGTTCGTGGTGCAGCTGCCGGGCGCCGCGGGGTGAGCGGCCTCGCGCTCGCTACGCGCCGAGCCGCGCCATCGCGTCGACGGCGGCGCGCCGGAGCGCCTCGGCCTGGTAGACGATCGCGCCGGCGTGCCCGGTGTCGAGCCACCGGAGCTCGCTCGACCTCCAGTGCGCGTGGAGCGCCTCGACCTGATCGGGGAACACGTACCCGTCGCGGCGCGCGCCGACGAGGACGGTCGCGTCGAGCCGCCGCGGCGCCGGGTGGCGGTCGAGGTCGGCGGCGCCGAAGAGGGCGCCGAGCCGCGCCCGCGCCGCCGCGGGCCCGCCCAGCGCCTCGAACTCGACGCTGACGGACAGCATCCCCTCGGTGAACACCGGCACGGCGCTGCGGCCGGCGCCGAAGACCGCGACCGCGAGCGGGCGCGCCGTCACCGCCGCGGCCAGCGCCGCCGACGTCCCGCCCATGCTGAAGCCGACGACGCCGATGCGCTCGTATCCCTCGCGGGCGAGGTGCTCGACGAGCGCGCGCGTCTCCTCGACGGTGGAGAGGTTCATCAAGAGGTGCTCGGCCACGGTGCGGATCGCGGTGGCGCGCTGCCCGGGGGGCCGGCGGAGGCCGTACATCGCGTTCTCGAGGAGGATGACCTCGATGCCCTCGCGGGCGGCGAGCGGCCGGAAGAGCCGCGTCCGCGCGGCGAAGCCCTCGTCGCCGGAGGCCGCCAGCGCGACGTAGACCGGCCGGCGGCGCCCCCGCTCGGGCGCCCTGGGCGCGATGCGGCGCACGAAGGCCGTGCCCGCGCAGGGCGGCAGGCCCGGGAGCGCGGCGGCGAAGGAGCCGTCGGTCACGTCGACGAGCCCGTCCGGCCGCGGCCGCCCCCAGGCGACCGCCGCGGCGCGCGGGGGCTCCGAGAACCGCGCGATGGTCGGGACCCGGTCGAGGACGCCCTCGTCGCCCCAGCCGGCCGCGAACAGCCGGCGGCGGCGGGACAGGACGGCGTGGGCGTGGTCGAGCCAGTGAACGGATCGCGCGCGCACCGCCGCCCTCACGCTCCTCCGTCGAGCACCACGCCCCGGGCCTGGAAGCGCATCACCTCTTTCCCGTCCTGGTTCCAGCAGCCGCCGCGCATCGCGAGGCGCACGCGCCCCGGCTCGCGCGCGACCTCGGTGATGGTGGCCTCGCAGCGGATCGTGTCCCCGGTGAAGACGGGCCGCAGGAACTCGAACTGCATCTCCCGGGCGAGGAAATCGATCTCGCCGCCGAGCCGGGTGGGGAGCGTCGCCGTGAGCAGGCCGTGCACGACGCGCCTGCCCTGCGCGTCCGGCTGCGCGTGATGGCGGCCGGCGTCGCCGGAGATGCGCTGGAACTCGAGGACGTCCTCGTCCGTGAAGCGGCGCTCGACCGCCGACACGTCGCCGACCTGAAAGGCACGCTCGCGCTTCATCCCGTCATCCTCCTGCCTCGCGGCCCGTCTCGTGACATCCGTCGTGGAACCGCGCCCGCTCGGACGTCGGCCTGCCGTCGTAGTCGGTCCAGCGGCGCGCGTCGTAGTCGTAGAGCCGGCAGACGCGGAGGATGCGGCGGAGCTCCTTCACGCTCCACGCCTGGACGACGACGCGACCCGGCAGCAGCTCCTCCAGCCGCTCCTGGGCCTCCTTGAGGCGGACGAGCGGGATGCGCGGGTCGATGTGGTGGGCGAGGTGAGCCATGATGTTGGACGCGAACGGGCGCGTCCACGCGGGGAACCGGAGGTGCACCGTGCCGCGCACCGTGGCCTCGGCGAGCGACCACGCGTCGCGCCTGTCGTACCAGATCACGGAAGGGTGCGTGTGATTGAAGTAGACGACGAACCCGATGAGCCAGCCGAACGCGAGCCACGGGACGACGACGCCGAACGCCGCGCCCGAGAGCCAGCCGAGCCACGCGGGGCGCCCCGGCGCGCCCGCGGCGCCGGCCCAGAGGATGGCCGCGAGCTGCGCCAGCATCATCGACAGCACGAGCAGGCAATCCAGCGTATAGACGCGGCGCGGGCGGTCGAGGTGCTCGCGCCGGGGGAAGAACAGCCGCTCTCGCCAGATCTCGAGCGGATAGTACAGCGAGAGCCCGAGCGGCGTCCGATAGGCGCGGTAGAGCGCCCGGCGCAGGCGCGGGAGCGCGTCGAACTCCGCCTTCGAGAGGGGCGTCCAGACGAAGTCCTTGCCCTTCAGGTTCGTGTAGGCGTGGTGCGTGCGGTTGTGGGAGAGGTCCCAGACGCTGTACGGGTGATACGACGGCAGGAACGCGATGCGGCCGAGGACGCGGTTCCACGTCGGCAGGCGGGTGTAGCTGCCGTGGCACGCGTCGTGACCTATCATGAAGAGATTCCCGCTGAACAGGCCGGCGACGAGGCCGCAGGCGAGCCCGGCGAGGAGCGACGAGGCGGTGATGGCCCCGTAGAACGCCGCCCCGTAGGCGGAGAGCGACAGGCCCATGCGCAGGAGCGCCGATCCGAGCGTCCTGTGACGGTACGGCGAGAGCTGCTGGCGGAGCTGTTGCACGGACATGGCAGAGGCCCTCTCCGGGAGCGCTGCGGCGCGCGCCCTCAGCGCGGCGCGTGGTAGCCCCCGCGCACGCCCGACGGAGAGAGGACGAGCTGCCAGAGCTGGGCCGCCCTCGCGCGGAACGCCCCGGCGCACGTGAGGAGATAGCACTTCCACATCCGGTAGAAGCGCTCGCCGTACCGGTCGCGCAGCCGGGGCCAGCTCCGGTCGAAGTTCTCGAACCAGCACATCAGCGTCCGGTCGTAGTCCGCGCCGAAGTTGTGCCAGTCCTCGATCACCATGACGCCCTCGCACGCCTCCGTGAGCTGCGCCGCGGAGGGGAGGAGCGCGTTCGGGAAGATGTTGTCGTTCATCCAGGCGTCGTACGACGTCTTGGACACGTTCCCGCCGATGGTGTGCAGGAGGAACAGGCCGTCGTCGACGAGCTTTCGCCGCGCGATGGAGAGATAGCGCCGGTAGTTCTTGTACCCGACGTGCTCGAGCATCCCCAGCGAGACGATCCGGTCGAACCGCTCGGCCGTGGCGTCGAGCTGCCGGTAGTCCTCGACGCGGATCGAGACGGGGAGGCCGGCGCACAGCGCCGCGCCGAGCTCGGCTTGCTCGCGGGAGATGGTGATTCCGACGACCGAGACGCCGTAGCGCTCCGCGGCGAACCTCGCGAAGCTGCCCCAGCCGCACCCGATGTCGAGCACGCGCATGCCGGGCGCGAGGCCGAGCTTGCGGCAGACGAGATCGAGCTTCGCCTCCTGCGCCTCGTCGAGCGTCGCGGCGCCCCGCCAGTAGGCGCAGCTGTAGACCATGTTGCGATCGAGCATGGCGCGGTAAAGGTCGTTGCCGAGATCGTAATGCCTCCCCACCTGCGCGCTCCGCGCGCGGCTCTGGAGGTTGCGGAGCCGGCCGGAGAGCGCGCCCGCGGCGATCTCCGCGCGGGCGGCCCAGGGCAAGGGGACGCGCTGCGACAGGAGCCGCTCGGTGACGACGTCGAGGCGCTCCGCCTCCCACGCGCCGTCGACGTAGGCGTCGCGCAGGCCCGTGAGCCCGCGGGAGAGCGCGATATCGTAGACATCGTCGCGGAGGACGCGCACGGAGAGCGGGCCGCGCCCGCCTATCTCGATGCCGGCGCGGCGCGCGAGCGACTCGACCACCGCGCGAGGACGAGCCTTCTCGGGGCGGGCGAAGCCGCCGAGAGGCACCGCGAGCTCAGGAAACCACATGACTGCATCCCGGGATGAGCTGATGGAACCGTCACGCGCGTCGCCAGGGTCGTGAGCGCGGCGGACATGGCTCCATACGAGGAATCGTTACCAACCACCAGGGCGTCAAAGGCACCAGAGGACAACGAACCTGGTGATCTCGGCAGCCCGACGGCCGACACCGCATGATGGGTGTCGCGACATTGGCTGGAACGTAAGCGTGGACGAGAATGCCTGTCAAGCGTGAAGCCGTTTTGGCGCCGCCCGCGGACAGGGCTGCTCCGCGGCGGCCACGCAGGTTTCATGGGCGTGCGCCGCCGCGATCGACGGCCCGGGGCCTACCGGACGGATTCGTGCTCGGCCGCGGCCGAGGGGAGGCCGCGGCGCCGGGCGCTACTCCTCGACGGCACCCGGAAGCCACCACGAGGCGACCGCGAGCTCTCCGTGGAACGGAGGCAGCACGACGCGCTCGTCGTCCTGCGCCGTCGCCGTGAGCGCCGGCCTTTCGCCGACCGTCTCGAACACCTCGACCAGCCGGCGCATCGGGTCCACGATCCAGCTCCAGCCGACGCCGGCGCGCGCGTAGAGCGGCAGCTTCACCGCCACGTCGTCGCGGGCGGTCCGCGGCGACAGGACCTCGCAGCACCAGTCGGGGAGGATCGTCAGCGGGTTCTCGTCCGGCAGCTCGGGGACCCGCTCGACGCGGAATCCGCACAGGTCCGGCACGACGAGCCGGCCGCCGGGGAAGCGGATCTCGGTCTCGGGTTCGATCCACCAGCCGGCGCCGCCGACGTTCGCGTCGAACGGGACGAGGCCGTGCAGGCAGAGCCTGGCCGCGCGGCGATGCCGCTTCCCGGGCCGCGACATCGTGCGGAGGACGCCGGGCTCCAGGATCTCGCCCGTCAGGTGCTCGGGCAGGGCGCGGATGCGCTGGTAGAGCTCCTCGAAGGTCAGGGGGGCCGCGGCAGGTTGACCCATGCCAACGAGGGTATCCGATCGCGCGCAGCGCGCGAGCGGCGATCGGGCGATGTCAGTTCAGCCCGCGCCCCAGCGGCGGCCACGGCCGCTCCCCGCCGAGCTGGTCGAGCTCCTTCCGCAGCTCGTCGGTCGGCGCGAGCACCTGCATCCGCTCGAGCACGCTGCGCAGCCGCGCCGCGTCCGAGCGGCTCGAGTAGATCGAGCGCAGGTTGTTCAGCATGCGCACCAGGATCTGCCGCTTCTGCGCCGGCACGAGCAGCCGCGGGTCCGGATCGCGCGTGGCGCCGGTCGCGCGGGTGTGCAGCGCGCGCAGGTCGTCCCGGCCGAGCAGCCGGCCCTCGAACGGATCGATGAGCAGCACGCCGCCGCGGACCGGCGTCCTCACCAGGAAATGCCCCGGGAACGACACGCCCTGCGCCTCCAGGCCGGCGCGCTGGCACACCTCGAGGAGCACGACCGCCAGCGTGATGGGGATGCCCGTCCGGCGATCCAGGACCTCGTGCAGGTAGCTGTTCTTCGGGTCGTAGTAGTCGCCCGCGTTCCCGTGGAACCCGAGGTCGCCGTAGAACCAGCGGAGCAGCTGCTCGATCGGGCCGCTGCCGGGCGTCGCCTCCGGGGCGCGCAGCGGGCGCTCGATCGCCCGGCGCGCCTCGCCGCCGAGCTGGTCGAGCACGCCGAGGTAATGCGGGATGTCGAGGCCCGGGTACGCGGCGTCGTCGATGAGGAGCGCCGCCTCGGCGAGGTCGAGCTCGTCCTCCGGCCTCGCCGCGATATGCGCAAAGAGCGTCAGACTCACCGGCGCAGCCATCGGACGGAGCGTAGCGCCACCTGCGAGAAATGGTCTAGGCCAGGGCGTCGTCCCGGCCACCTTCGTCGAGCCACGCGTCGACGCGGACCCCGACCAGGTTGCGCTGGCTCATCGCCGCGAGGATCCGCGGGAGCGCCGCGACCCCCGCGGGCGCGTGGTCGTCGCGCTCGGCCGCGTCGTGCAGCAGCACGATGGCCCCGTCGCGGAGCCCCGGGATGACCCGGGCCGCCACCCGCTCGGGGCTTGCCCCGGCGAGCCCGTCGAACCCCCGCGCCGACCAGCCGATTACGTCGAGGTCGAGCGCGTCGACGACGCGGGCGATGCGCGGGTTCGTGTGGCCGACCGGCGGCCTGAACAGCGTCGGGCGGGCGCCGGTGATCCGCTCGAGGGCGTCGAGGCCCCGCCGGAGGTCGCGCTCGACGGCGCGGGCCGAGCGCAGCGAGAAGAGCCGGTCGTGCGCGTGGCTGTGCAGCGCGACGGCGTGGCCCCGCGCCACGATCTCGCGGACGAGCTCCGGGTGGGCCTCGGCCTTGCGGCCGATGACGAAGAACGTCGCCTTCACGCCCGCCTGGTCGAGGAGATCGAGGACCCGCGGCGTGTGCTCCGGGCTGGGTCCGTCGTCGAACGTGAGCGCGACGCCCCGCGCGCCGGGCGGGCCGCGCTTCACGACGTCCACGAACATGCCGAGCCCGAGGAAGAAGACCCCGCACAGGACGAGCGCGAGGTACCCGACGATCGCCGCGCCGGCGACCGCGAAGGGCACCGGCGCGACGAGCAAGGACCGCGCGACCAGCGCGAGCGCGCCGAGCGAGGCCGCATAGAGGAGCGCCCGCGCGACCGGCACGGCCTACTTCTTCGCGCGCTTCTTCTCGGGCTCGACCTCGAGATCGTCGTCGAGCTCGTCCGCCGCGGCGGACGCCGCGATGCGCTTGTTGCCCCCGGCCGCGGCCTTCACCGCCGGCTTCGCGCCCGGCCTCTCCTCGTCCGAGGGGTCGTTGTCGGCCTCGTAGAAGCCGCCGAGCAGGGCGGCGATCGCGGCGAGCGACGTGATCGCGAGGCCGCCGAACGTCCCCGCGCTCCCCGCGGCCTCGCCGAGCGACAGGTTCGCGCCGCCGAGCTCGCCGAGCGGCGCCGGCACCTCCATGGTCAGCCAGCGCCGCGCGGCGTACATCAGGCCCGCGCCGAGCAGCGCGCCCACGAAGGCCTTCATCCCCGCCTCGATCTTCGCGTCCTTGGCCCAGATGGGCTTGCCGGCGACGAGCCCCACGAGGACCCCGGCGAGCGCCGCGGCCACGTAGGCGACGATCGCGATGGGCGCCGCGTAGCCGAGCTTCGCCAGCCCGAACCCGAGCAAGCCCCCCACGATGAGCCCCTTCACAATCCCGAGGATCAGGCGACCCAGCATCTGCTCCATCCTTGGCACGACGCGGGGCGCCGTTCAACATGGCGCCGCGCTGCCGGCTGCACCGCGGGGCGCGCGTCGTGGTAGACGGCGCCCACCGCCCGGGTAGCCCGCGCGTTCGGCCCTGCCGGCCGCCGCGCCCCCCCTCGCCGCAAGCCTGACCCGGGCTCCGACCGGCCGTGCTCTTCAACACCCTCCGTTACGCCGAGTTCTTCGCCGCCGTCTTCGTCGGATCGTGGGCGCTCGTGCGGTTCGCCGGCATCCGCGCGCGCGTCGTGTTCCTGCTCCTCGTGAGCTACGGGTTCTACGCGGCCTGGGACTGGCGCTACCTGCCGCTCATCTTCGCCTCGTCCACCGTCGACTTCCTGCTCGCCCGCGCGATCGCCCGCGAGACGAGGCCCCGGGCGCGTCGCGCGATGCTCATCGCCACCGTGGCGCTGAACCTCGGGTTCCTCGGCTTCTTCAAGTACTGGAACTTCGCCCTCGAGAACGCGGCCGCGCTGCGCGCGTTGCTCACGGGCGAGCCGGCGAGCGTCGGGCACGCGTTCCGGGTGCTCCTGCCGCCGGTGGGCATCTCGTTCTTCACGTTCGAGTCGATGAGCTACGTCATCGACGTCTACCGGGGCGAGCTCCCGCCCCACCGGAGCTACCTCCGCTACCTGCTCTTCGTCGCGTTCTTCCCGCACCTCGTCGCCGGCCCCATCGTGCGCCCGCGCGACCTGCTCCCGCAGTTCGAGCGCGCCCCGAGCCTCACCCGCGAGGAGGCGGGCGAGGGGCTGTTCCTCGTCGCGATCGGCCTCGTGAAGAAGGTCGTCCTCTCGGATCAGCTCGCGCTCAACCTCGTCGACCGCGTCTTCGAGCGCCCGGAGAACTACTCGGCCCTGGAGGTCCTCGCGGGCGTCTACGGCTACGCCGCGCAGATCTACTGCGACTTCTCGGGCTACACCGACATCGCGATCGGCTCGGCGCTGCTGCTCGGCGTGCGGTTCCCGAAGAACTTCGACGCGCCGTACAAGGCGCAGAACCTCGCCGACTTCTGGCGCCGCTGGCACATCTCGCTCTCCACGTGGCTCCGCGACTACCTGTACATCCCGCTCGGCGGCAACCGCGGCTCGGAGCTCGCGACGTACCGCAACCTGATGATCACGATGCTGCTCGGCGGCCTCTGGCACGGGGCGTCGTGGAACTTCGTCTTCTGGGGCTTCCTCCACGGTCTCGGCCTCGCCGTGACGCGCGCCTTCCAGCGCGCCGTGAGGCGCCGGCGTCCGGAGGGCGAGGGCGCAGCGTCGGCCGCGCGCTCGCCCCTCGCCCGCTTCCCGATCCGCGCGCTGTGCGTGCTGCTGACGTTCCACTACGTCTGCCTCGCGTGGATCTTCTTCCGCGTGCCGACCTTCTCGCAGGCCGTGCTCATCCTGCGGCAGATCGGCACGCTGACGACGTTCCACCCGAACCTGCCGCCCGTGCTCGTCGCGCTCCTCGCGGTCGCGCTCCTGTCCCACTACGTGCCCGAGCGCCTCTACGAGCGCGCCCGCGGCGCCTTCATCGCGGCGCCCGCGCCGCTCCAGGGCGCGCTGCTGTTCCTGGTCGCGGTCTCGCTGCACGAGGCGGCGAGCGCCGCCGCGGTGCCGTTCGTGTACTTCCAGTTCTGATCCGGGCGCCGGGCGGGCGGGAGGGCTCGACCACGGGGGAGCCCGGGCGCCGGGCTCGCCGCATCGCCGGCTCATTTCTGGGGATCGCCGGAGGATCGGTGCATTACGCTCGTGCCGTGCGCCCGTCCCGTGCCGCTGCCCTCGTCCCCTTCGCCGCCCTCCTGGCCGGCGCGCTCTCGCCGGCGTGCAGCGTGGCCAACGTGCCGTCGAACGCGATGCCGATGGTCCGGGCGCGCGCCACCTCCGACCTCGACTGTCCCGACAAGGACGTCCGCGTCGAGGAGCAGCTCGGCGGCCAGTTCAAGGCCGTCGGCTGCGGCCGCAAGGCGTACTACCGGGCCGCGTGCGAGGCGCTCCGCTGCGTGGTGAGCGGCGAGGGCGAGGCGGCCGTCCCCTGGAGAGACCGGCCCGAGCCCATGGACGTCGACCGGGGCCGGGGCCTGCAGTAGGCCGCGCCGCGGCGGCTGACCCCGGGTTTTGCGGGCTTTTTTGGGGCACGTGGGCTCGGGTTCGAGGTAGCCTGCCGCGTCTCGACATCCGCCCAGGGGTTCGGCCATGGCCTTCATCACCACCGAGAGCTGCACGTGACGGACAGGGCGCCGGCCGACATCGACGGTCCGGAGCCGGCCGCCGCTGGACGGCCCGAGCCGGCGGAGGACGGCGAGCGCGCGCCGGCCGCCGCCGACCGGCCTGCGCCGGCCGGGCCGGACGCGACCTCCCCGCCGCGCGAGCCGGCCGACGCCGAGCCGCGGCGCCGGACGAAGAAGCGCGCCAAGCGGCGCGACGAGAAGGGGGCGTCGCCCCCCGGCAACGCCGCGCCGGAGCGCCCTCGCCATCCCGAGATCGAGCGCCTCGAGCAGGCGTTCGAGCGCGGCGACTACGCGCTGGTCCGGGCAGGCGCGAGGCGGCTCTTGGCGGAGGAGATCGAGCGCAGCAAGCCCGGCCGCGAGCCTCCGGAGGAGGACCACCCCTACCGCGCTCGCGACGAGGTGAAGTCCGCGCAGGACCTGGCCGAGCAGCACGAGCGCGAGCGCGACGAGATCCGCCGCGCCGCGCGGGCGCTGCTGCGCCGGACCGATCCCGATCCGCTCGCCGTCGCCCTGCTCCTCGCGGCGGCGGCGCTGCTCGCGTTCCTGTCGCTCTGGTACTGGTCCCACAGCCACGTGTCTCCGTGACGACCCCGCGCGTGACGACCCCGCCCGGTACCACCGACGAGGCAGCGCGGTGAGCCCCGCGATCGAGCGCACCCCCGGCCGCCCCCGCGCGCGGCGGCTCGCCGCGCTCGGGCTCGCGCTGCTCGGCTGCGGGGGCGCGCCCGCCCCGGCCCGGCCCGCGGCGTGGAACGCGGCGCCCGACGGGCAGCAGGGCGCCTCCTCGGGCACGCAGGCCGAGCGCTACTTTCCGCTCGTCGACGGGCACATCTACCACTACGCGACCATGAGCGAGGGCGGCGAGCAGGGCCTCCTCGTCGCGCGCGTGCACCGCGCGGACGAGCGCCGCGGCGAGCTCCGGTTCCCCTCCGGGGTGAAGCGCTTCGCGTTCACCCCCGAGGGCGTGATCCGCAGCGACACGGGCGTCTTCGTGCTCAAGGAGCCGATCGCGCCCGGCACGACGTGGACCGGCGAGCACGGCGGCCGCGCCCGGATCGCCGCGGTCGACGCCGCGATCGAGGTGCCCGCGGGCCGGTTCACGGGGTGCGTGCAGACGGTCGAGGAGCGCCTCGGCGACAGGCCGGCGCGCTTCGTGTCGACGTTCTGCCCGGACGTCGGCGTGGTGGCGATCGAGGCGGCGAGCGGCGCGAGCTACGAGCGGGCCGAGCTCAAGAGCTACGCGCCGCCCGTCGACGTCGGCCCCGACGGCCTGCGGCGCGCGCCGGCCGTCGACGTCGGCCCGCCGCCCGGCGCCCCCCCAGGCGCGCGGTGAGCGCGCCGCGGGTGGAAAACGCGCCGCGCGCCCCGCCGGTGGAAGGCGCGGCGGGCCCGTGAAACCGCCCTCCGGACCGGGCGCGCTTTCCGTGCGCGCGGCGCCGGCGCACTTCCGTTTCCGGGGTCGCGGGAAGTAGACTCCCGGCGCCGCTCGAGGCGCCGGCGCGCCGCGCGAGCTCCCCGGCGGCCCGTCTCGCGATCGCCACCGACATGAACTACTGGGATTATATCCACGTCGAGGAGCTGCTCGCCCTCCAGGGTGGATTCGACGACGACGAGCAGAAGGTCAGCAACGACGAGGCCCTGTTCATCGTCGTCCACCAGATCTACGAGCTCTGGTTCAAGCTCATCCTCCGCGAGCTCACCTCGGCGCGCGAGCTCTTCCGCCAGAACCCGGTGCCCGATCAGAAGCTCGCCTCCGCGGCGCGCTCGTTCCGGCGGGTCGTCACCATCTTCGAGCAGGCGATCCAGCACTTCCGGGTGATGGAGACGCTAACGACGCGGGATTACTTGGATTTCCGGGATCGCCTCATCCCCGCGAGCGGCTTCCAGTCGGCGCAGCTACGCGAGATCGAGGTCCTGCTCGGGCTCGACGACGCGGTCCGGATCCCGCTCGGCCGGGAGGGCAGCTACAAGGAGGCGCTCAAGGCCGCCGACGGGTCGCCGTCGTCCGCGACGCGCCGGCTCGAGGCGCGGCTCGCGAGCGGGCCGAGCCTCAAGCACTACCTGTACGAGTGGCTGTCGCGGACGCCGATCGACGGCTCGAGCGAGCCGGAGGCGGTCCTGGGCTTCCTGCGCAACTACATGCGCTCGATGCGCGCCGAGAACGAGCGCCGGGTGCAGATCGCGATCGACAAGGCGCTCACCCCGGCGGACGTCGAGCGGCTCCGCGCGCGGTACGAGGCCGAGAACGAGAACGCCGAGGCGTTCCTGCTCGCCGAGGACGACCCGGCCGCCGACGCGGCCACGCGCGAGAAGCGGCGGGCCGTCCGCGCGGCGATCGTCTTCATCGAGAGCTACCGCGATCTGCCCCGGCTCGCGTGGCCGCGCGAGGTGCTCGACCGCATCCTGGAGATGGAGCAGGCGATGCTCATCTGGCGGCAGCGCCACGCGCGGATGGTCGAGCGGGTGATCGGCCGGCGCACCGGCACCGGCGGCTCCGCGGGCGTCGACTACCTCGACCAGACCGCGCTGCGCTACCGCGTCTTCGGCGATCTCTGGACCGTGCGGTCCCTGCTCTTGCGACAGCCGAGCGTCCCCGAGCTCGAGCATGCATCGGATTACGGATTCCGGGTCGAGGACTCTCCGTGAAATCACTTCGCGATCATTTCTTGCGCATCGACGCCCGCTCGCTCGGGCTGTTTCGCATCACCTTCGGGCTGGTCCTCATCGCCGACCTGTTCGCGCGGTGGCGGTGGGTGCGGGACTTCTACTCGAACGAGGGCGTCCTCCCGAACCACAACCACCTCTTCAACCTCCGCGGCAAGCAGCAGGTCTTCAGCCTGTTCCACGCCTTCTCGACGGTGGGGGAGGCGCACTTCGCCTTCGCGCTCGCGCTCGTCGTCTACGCCCTGTTCCTCGTCGGCTACCGGACGCGCGTCTTTCACGTCCTCGCGCTCCTCGCGCTGGTGAGCCTGACGTCGAGGAACATCCTGCTCGAGAACGCCGGCAACTACGCGGCGATCGCGCTGCTCGCGTTCACCGCCTTCCTGCCCTGCGGGAGCCGCCTGTCGCTCGACAGCCTCCGCGCCTCGCTGGCGCTCCGGGACGAGAAGCGCGACACGGAGCTGAACGACCGGTCGCGGACCTCGGACGCCGAGATCGAGGCCGAGCGCCTGCCCGGCTGGTCGCCGACGTCGCTCGCCGCGCTGGCGGTGCTGCTGCAGATCGCGCTCATCTACCTGTGTACGGCGCTCCAGCAGCGCGGCGAGGCGTGGCGCGACGGCACGGCGTTCTACTACGCGCTCCACGCCGAGCGCCTGGCGAGCGACGCGGGCACCTGGCTCCGCGACGCCCTGCCGCTCGGCACGCTGCGCGGGCTCACGTTCGGCACGTGGGCCATGCAGCTCGCGATCCCGGCGCTCATCGTCGTCCCCGCGCTCTTCCGCTGGACGCGCGGGGCCGCCGCCGCGCTGATGGTGGTGCACGGGCTGATCCTCGGGGTCTTCTTCGATCTCGGGCTGTTCGGCTGGGGGCTCGCCGCCGCCGCGCCGCTCGTGATCCCCGGCGAGCTCTGGGACGCGTACGAGCGCTCGTGGAACGAGCGGCGGGCGCGCACGCTCGTGTACGACGCCGACTGCGGCCTGTGCCTCACGCTGTGCCGCCTGATCAAGCGGCTCGATCTGCGCGGGCACGTGGCCTTCCAGGGCAACGGCGCGCTCGACGAGCTCTACGTCCGCAACCAGACGGGCGCCACGGAGCGCGTGCCGATGCCGAAGGAGGTCACGCCGGAGCTCGTCGAGCGCACGGTGCTCGCGATCGACCGGAACGGGCGCGTGCACACGCAGGGCGGGGCGGTGACCGAGGCGCTCCTGGCGTTGCCGTTCGGCTGGATCGCCTGGCCGCTCAAGCTGCCGGGCGTCTCGCACCTCCTCGACGCGCTCTACGAGGTGGTCGCGACGCGCCGGCACCACATCAGCATGCTCCTCGGCAAGCAGGCGTGCGGGATCCCGCTGTTCGACGAGAGCCACGCGGACGGCGACGACGAGGGCGCCGCGCCGCCGAGCCCCGCGCCGGCGGTGCGGGTGGCGCGCCTCGCGCTCGGGTCGCTGCGCGAGGCGGCGGTGCTCGTGGTGCTCGCCGCGATGCTGGCGCAGACGGCGAAGGAGAACCCGCTGCCCGGCGCGGCCGCCATCCCGCAGGGGCCGGTGCTCGCCGGCGTGGCGTCGTGGCCGCGCATGCTGGCGCGGTGGGACGTGATGGCGCCCGAGCCGCCGCGGGTCAACGCGCTCCTCGTGATCGACGGCCAGACGCGCGCGCAGCAGCCGATCGATCCGCTGACCGGGGAGGAGCCGCGGCTGCAGCCGGCCGGGCACCCCGGGGCGAGGCTCGGCCAGCTCTGGTCCGACTACCTCGATCGCGTCCGGCGGCCGGAGTGGTCCGATTTCCAGCGCGCCTTCCGCGACTACCTCGCGAAGGGCGGGCCGCTCTCGGAGGAGGGCGGGCGCGAGATGTCGCTGACGGGCTACGACGCGTACTGGGTCTCGGCGCCGACCCCCGCGCCCGGCGAGCCCGCCCCCACGGCCTTCGAGCGGGAGAAGCTGTTCTCGCACTCGCGGGGGGGCATGGGGAAGCTCGGCGAGCGCATGCCGCCCCTCGCGCCGGGCCTCGCCCGACCGAACAAGCCGGACTGAGGCGCTCGCATGCGTGAGCCTGACGAGGACCCGAGCGCCGCCGATCGCGGCGCGCCGGAGGAGAGCGCGCGTGCTGGCGAGGCGGCGCCGGAGCAGAGCGCGCGTGCTGGCGAGGCGGCGCCGGAGCAGAGCGCGCGTGCTGGCGAGGCGGCGCCGGAGCAGAGCGCGCATGCTGGCGAGGCGGCGCCGGAGCAGAGCGCGTCACCCGGCGACGGCGCGCCGCCCGGCGACGGCGCGCCGCCCCGGGCCGCAGCCGGAGCCCCGAGGCCGCCGGCGAGGGACCGCCTCCGGCGCGCGGGGCGGTGGATCAAGGAGCATTACTGCACCATCGACGTCCGCACGCTCGGCCTGTTCAGGCTGGTGCTCGGCTTCCTCCTGGCGAGCGACTGCGTGCGCCACTGGGCCGAGGCGCGCTGGATCTACAGCAACGACGGGGTGCTCACCAACCACTACCACCTCTTTCACCCGAGCAGCGGATTCAACTTCAGCCTCTATCACGCGTTCTCGTCGCTCGGAGAGGTCCACGTCGCGTTCGCGCTCTCGCTCTTCTGCTTCCTCTGCTTCTTCGTCGGCTGGCACACGCGGCTGTTCTCGATCCTCTCCTTCCTGCTCGTGACGAGCAGGGACAACCGGATCGTCATGATCGAGAACGGCGGCTATGTCGTCGTGAACCTCATCACCTGCTGGGCGATGTTCATGCCGACCGGCACGCGCTTCTCGGTCGACGCGCTGATCCGCTCCTACCGCGAGCGGCAGGAGCGAACGGCCGCGGATCTCGCGGACCGGAGCCGCCCCGCGTGGGCGCTGCGCCCGTACGTCTCGGGGATCGTGCTCCTCGCGATCCTCAACCTGGCGACCATCTATTATTTCAACGTCGTCAACAAGTCAGGCCTCATCTGGCGCCGCGGCGAGACGGTGCATTACGTGCTGCACCTCGACCGCATGGTGACGGGGCTCGCGGTCGTCGCGCGGGAGTACATCCCTTTCTGGGCGAAGCGGGGGCTCACCTGGGGCGTCCTCATGGTCGAGGCGCTGCTCGTGATGTGGATCCTCTCGCCCTACGGCCGCCGCTTCACGCGCGCGCTGGCGATGCTCGGGATGTGGGCCTTGCACGGCTCGTTCGGCGTGATGATGCGCCTCGGCCCCTTCTCGTGGTTCATGATCGGCTGGTCGTTCCTGCTGCCGACGTCGCAGCACTGGGACGCGCTCGAGCGCTGGTATCGCCGCCGCGCGGCGCTCCGGGTCGTCGTCTACGACGCGGGCTCGCCGCTCGCCTTCGCGATCATGCGGCTCCTGCTCCGGCTCGATCACCTCGAGCTGCTCCGGTTCGAGGAGGCGCGCGCGCCGGCCTTGGCGGAGGCGGAGGCCGCGGGGGGAGGGGAGGCGGTGGGGGGAGCAGAGGCGCGGCCGGAGCTCTTCGAGGCGCGCGATCCGTCGGATGGCCGGGTGTTCCGGGGCGCCGCGGCGCTGCGCGAGATCCTGCAGGCGCTCCCCGGCGGTCGCTTTGCCCGCCCGCTGGTCTGGGCGCTCTGCCTCGGCGCGCCCGGCGCGCTGCTCGCGGCCGTGTCGCGGCGGCGCGACGCCATCGCCAGGTTCTTCGGGCTGGCGCGGCCGCCGCGCGCGAGGGCGCTGGCGGTGGGGAGCCCGTCGCCGCTCGCGGAGAAGGTCGCCCGCGGCCGGGTGATCGCGCGGGAGGCGCTGGTCGCGTACCTCGGGCTCTGCGCCGTGAGCCAGGCCATCAACGAGAACAAGAGCGTGCCTGCCGTCCTCAAGCACGCTCAGCCGAAGATCGTGCAGGCGACGATCGTGTATCCGCGGCTGCTCCAGGGGTGGGGGATGTTCGCCCCGAACCCGATCACCGAGGACGGGTCGATCAGCGTCGACGCGATCACCGTCGACGGACGGCACGTCGATCCGTTCACGGGGCTCCCGCCCGATCTCGAGCTCTCCGACGCGCGGGGGCTCGGGCTCGGGCAGATCCGGCAGGACTATTTCAACCGGATCCGGCTCGACCGGAACAAGCCGTTCCGCAAGCCCGGACTCCAGGACTACCTGCTCGGGTACCACGAGCGCACCGGGCGGCCGGACGACCAGATCGTCGCGTTCGACGTCTACTGGGTGCGGGATCAGTGCCCGAAGCCGGGGGAGAGCGCGCCGTACAAGAACGAGGCGATCCCGATCCTGTCGTACCGGAAGCCGGGGTATCGGCCGCGCCCGGGGCTGCCGCCGCTGCCGCCGGCGCCGAAGGAGCAGAGCGCGGGGAATTGAGCCCGCGTCGCGAAGAGGCGAGGGGGCGGCGAGCCGCCGCGAGCCGCCGGAAGCGCGCGATTCGGGGGGGCGTGGCGACGGATCACCGGGACGGTGGCAGGTCGGTCACCGCTGGCAATCGAGCGTCACGGTCCGGCCCGACGCTTCGGCGGGGACCGCCGTGCTGCGCACGTCGCCGCGCCCACACTGCCAGCGGGCGTAGTACTCCTTGGCGCAGCCGTACGCGGGATCTCCGATGACACGGTGGTCGATCGCGTACTGGCAGTAGGTGAGGCCGTTGCAGGCGCGGGCCAGGTTGTAGGTCTGGTTCCCTGACGAGGTGCCGCAGTTGGCCCCATAGGTCGCCTCGATGACCCTGATCGGGCTCCGCCTTTCCTCCTCGGCGGCATCGCTGTCCGGGTTGTCCGACACGCCCGCCGTCTCCCCCTCGCCGCCGATGTCCGCGGTCTCCGGCGCGGCGCTGGCGCTCGTCGAGGAGATTGCCAGGAATCCGCCGAGGAGCGCCCTGCTGATACCGATGAATGCCGTCACCTCGCCCTCCGACTCTCGCGGGCCACGGGCTCGGATCGCGGCGCGTCATCCCGCTCCGAGCACCCAGCCCGCACAGGTTGTTTAACGTCACCCCGGAGCGCGTCGAGCCCCTCGTCTCGGTGTCCAGCGCGGCTCTCCGAGTCGGTGTCCAGCGCGGCTCTCCGAGGATGGGAGAGCGTCCTGACCTTCCGGTATTCCGCATGTTCGCCGCGGCGGGCGCGCGGCGTTCGAGGCGGCGCTGCGCGAAGAGAGCAGCGACGAGCCCGCAGTTCCAGGTCACATCGGCCGGCCGCCGCTCGCGCGGATGATCTCCCCTGTGACCGCGGTGTTCACCGCCGAGCACAGGAAGACGATGGTGGGCGCCACCTCCTCGGGCCTCAAGAGCCGCCCCACGGGATACGCCTTCGCGCGCTGCGCTAGCATGTCCGGCGACGCCCGCGCGCTCATCCGGTCGGTCACGGTCAGGCCCGGCACCACCACGTTGGCCAAGATCCCGTGCGGCCCGAGCTCGCGCGCCAGCACCGCGGTGAGCCCGTGGAGCGCCGACTTGGCGGCGGCGTAAGGACCGGCGCCCACCACGCCGTCGAGCGCCACGCCCGAGGAGACGTTGACGATCCGGCCCCAGCCGCGGGCGCGCATGGAGGGCACCGCGGCCTGGATGGCGGCGAAGGCGCCGTCGACGTTGTCGTGGAGGGTGCCCTGCCACTCGTCGAGCGGGATGTCCTCGAACCGCGGCGCCTCCCAGGGCAGGCGCTCGCTCCAGCGGACCGCGTTGTTGACGAGCACGTCGAGCTGCCCGAAGCGCGCCACGGTGGCCGCGACCGCCGCCTTCACCGACTCGAGCGACCCGAGGTCGAGCTCCAGCGCGAGCGCCTCGCCGCCTCGCCGCTCGATCGCCTGGACGACCTCCGCTGCCTTCTCACGCTCGCTCCGGTAGGTGAGCGCCACGCGGGCCCCCTCGGCCGCGAGCTGCAACGCCACCTCCTTGCCGATCCCCTGCGAGCCGCCGGTCACCAGCGCGGCTCTGTTCTCCAGCCCCAGCTTCATGCGCCACCTCGCTTTCGGCGTGAAGGTAACCGAACTGGAAGAAACTTCCATGATGAAATTGGAAGAATCTTCCATTTGGGCCTGCGGTGGGCCCCTGGTCAGCGGCGCGGGGCTACGGTAGGGAGGGCCATGGCCGTGGCGCGACAGAGCGGCGTGGCGCGCCGGGAAGCGCTGCTCGACGCGGCGCTCCGCTGCTTCGAGCAGCGGGGCCTCTTGCGCACCGGCATCGAGGACGTCCGCAAGGAGGCGGGGGCGAGCCCGTCGAGCGTGTACCACCTCTTCGAGGACTTCCCGGCGCTCGTGGCGGCGCTGCTCGAGCGGACCTTCGAGCGGTTGCTGGGGGACGTCACCGCGCGCGTGCGCGCTGCCAGGACGGCGCGCTCGGCGGTGCGGGCGCTGGTCTCGGCGCACCTGACGTGGGTGCTCGACCACGAGGCCGAGGCGCGCTTCATGTACCAGGCGCTCGCGCTGGAGCTCGACGGGCATCACCGCGCCGCGCTGCGGGAGACGAAGGCGCGGCTCAAGGCGGAGATGACGGCGCACCTCGCGGAGCTCGGCGTCCTCTCCGGGGGGCGCTCGTCCGAGGTGATGGTCGACGTCGTGCTGCTCGGCCCGGCGCACCAGGCCTGCCGCGCCTACTTCTCGGCGCCGGGCGCCGTGGACCCCGCGTGGATGAAGGCGACGCTGCCCGACCTCGCGTGCGCGGCGCTGGCCAGGCTCGTGCCGAAGGAGAGTGGAAGTCCCCCGGCGGCCGGCGCACCTCGTCGCCGTCGGTGAGCGGCGTGGCGGGCCGCGGGAGGCGGTCGCTCGGGTGATGATGGCAGGTCGCGTTCTGCGGGCTCATGGCCCCGCAGAACGCGCTCGGAGCTCACGAGGGGCGAATCGGCTCCGCGAGCCAGCGGACGAGCGCCTCGCCCTCGAGATCGAGCAAGGCGTCCTCGACCTCGCCGGGGCCGATCGCATGGGCTCGCTCGAGGATCATGCGCTCTTCTTCGGACGTCGGCCGCCGGCCGATCCGCCGCGCGAAGAGGCGGCCGAGCAGCTCGAGGATCGCCTCCTGTTTGCCGCGTTGCTCTCCGCGCAGCTCGCCGCGTTGCTCTCCGCGCAGCTCTCCTCGTTGCTCGGCCTCGATGATCATCTCGCCGATGATCGGCGTGCGCCGGAGCAGCCCCTCTTCCTTGTCCTCCACCATCTTGACCAGCTCCTTGTGCAGAGTATGCCCCCAGGGATCGACGGTCGCCATCACGAGGAGCGCCGTGTACAGCTCGGCCCGCTCCTCGGCCGTCCCCGCCCTCGCGTGGATCTCGGCGACGACCTCCCGCAGCGCCGCCGCGGTCGCGTCGCGCGCGAGCGGCGCGAACACCAGCCAGAGCACGCTGCCGCGCGCCCGCAGCTCGGCGACGGTGCGCTGGTAGACGGCGTCGACGCGGAAGCGCGCGCCGCTGAACGGCCGCCCCGGCCAGGCGATGCGGCGCTCGCCCGACGCCGGCAAGCGCCGCCTGCGGCCCGACAGGACCACGGCGACGCTCTCGATCGGCGGCACCGGCTCGCCAGGGGCTTCGCGCCGGAGCGCGGCGAAGAGGAAGCCGAGGTACTCGAAGACGCGATCCGGGACGTCGTCGCGGAGCGCGAAGCAGAACTCGACGTGCAGCACGCGCGGCTGCTCGTCGACCCGCAGGCGCAGGGCCTTGTCGAGGCGGCGCTCCAGGGTCGTGACCTGGCTGTCGACCCAGCCGAGGACCTCGATGGCGCGGACCTCGGGGACGAGGGCGCGCACCAGGTCCTCGGGGCGCCTTCGGGCGAGGTGGCGCAAAGCGATGTCGGCGTCTCCCATGCGCGGGTCCATGGCACGGCGCGTACCAGGGGCGCGGGGGGCGAAAACCCCGCGTGCGGGCGGCGGCGCGCGCCGCGGGCGGGTGGCGGCGCCATGGCGGCGGCGGCCTCGCGCGAGCTTCGTCAGGTCCGGAGCCTCGTCAGGAGGAGCCCGTTCGCGAGGCCACGACGCTGAAGCGGATGCGCCCTGCGGACAGCTCGTCCCCCACCTTCAGGACCGCCGGGATCCCAGGGGTGAGGTGCTTTTGATGGCCGTCGCGGCACAGGTCGGTCCGGTTGTCGGAGCTCATGTCCTCGACGAAGCTCGAGCCCCTTCTACGGCCCAGTCACGATGGAGACCTCGAGGGCGCATCCGCGCTCACGGCACGGCCGTGAGCAACCCGAGGCTGTACTCGTTCAGGTCGTAGCTGCTCCCGGCCCGGGTGCGGCCCTGGAAGAGATATCGCATGTTGCACGTGTCGATCGTCATCGTCTCGTCGGGGTTGTCGCGGAGCATCTCGCCGTGGCTGATCCCGTCGTTCGACCAGCCGGCGCCGGTGACGTTGCTCTTCCCCGCGAAGGGGTTGGCCTGCGTGGCCGCGAGCGGCGTCCACGCCCCGTCGAGCCTGTCCGCCGTCCAGGAGCGGAAATACCGGCCGTCGCCGATGGCCTCGTGGATCAGGAGGTACTTGTTGCTGCCCTTGATCTTGTAGACGTTGGCGGCCTCGAATAAGGCGAACCTGGAGTCGCTCAGGGCGATGACCGGCGTGCCGAAGCCGTTCGGGAAGCTCGACTTGCTCGTCTGGCTTCGATAGAGATGTCCGTTGTCATCCGAGAAGAACAAGTAACAATTTGCATCGTCGCAGATCACCCAGAAATCGATCCATGTGCCCGAGCCCTTGTTCTCGGTGACGATGGCGGGCTCCCTCGCGATGAACGTCTTCGGCGCCGACCACGACCTGACGTCGCTCGGGTTCGTGCTTGTCGAGTAGGCAGGCGGCTGTGTCTGGTAGACGAGGTACCACAGCTTCTGCGGCGAGAAATAGAAGAGCTGCGGGGCGCACTTGTAGCCCGTCAGGTTGCGGTTGGTGCTCAGGTTCGTCTTCGGCGCCGCCCCGGCCTGGTCCCAGTCGGTGAAGTTCAGGTACGTCATGTTGTAGCCGCCGGCGTAGTGCGTCGCGTACACGTGCCACTTGCCGTCATGGAAGAGAACGGTCGGGTCCTTGATCGACACGGAGCCGCTCGGCGGCGTGATCAGCGGGGGCGACGCCGTCCAGTCGAAGCTCGTGGGCACGCCGCAGCCGCCCCCCGCGCCGCCGCCGCCTCCCGCGCCGCCGCCCCCCGCGCCGCCGCCGGTGCTCGTGGACCCGCCCGCGCCACCGCCGCCGCCCGCGCCGCCGGCCCCACCGGCACCGCTGCTCGCCGAGGAGCTCGCGGACGAGCTCGAGCTGCTGCTCGAGGAGGCGCTCGCGCTGGCGCCCGAGCCTCCGCTGCCGCTCACCGACGCGAGCGCGGGCTTCCCGGTGCCGTTGGCGCAGAACCCCCACGTCGCCGAGGCGCCCGGACCCAGCGTCCCGTTGTAGTTCTCGTTGGCCGCGTGGATCTGCCCGCCCGACGCGGTGACGCGCGCGTTCCACGCGTTGCCCAGCGTCGAGCCGTTGAGCCCGACGACGACCCCCCAGGCGGTGACCGCGCCGTCGCTCGTGTTCTTCACCGTGACGTTCGCGCAGTACCCGGTTCCCCACTGCGATTGCAGCGCGAGGTCCGCCTCCAGCGTGCCGTCCGGGCTCTTCACCGCGGAGTCCACGGATTCGCTGTCTTCGTGGTCAGCGATCCCGGAGATGCAGGCGAGCGAGCAGCACGCGACTGAGGCGGAGATGCAGCTAAGCAAATAGGTGATGCGCATAAGGGTTCTCCAGGGCCGGAGCGGCCGAACTGTAAGGTTTCGCCGTCGAGCAGCCGCCACACGATGCCTGTGTCGATGACCACACGCGGCATGGAGCCGAGGCGATGCTGAAGATGCGCGAGCGCGTGTCGGGGCTCATGGCCGCGACCGCTGTCACACCGCAGCCAGCCTGCGGGAACAAAGGAAAAGAATGCTACCGCGCGCCAATGTGAGCGTTCACATGGTCGATGTCAACGCCAATTCACCGACCCGCGGCCATCCTTCTGAATGCGGATGAAAGACTCGAGTACCGATGGATTCCATCTGTCCGCGCGGGCACGCGCGCTGCGTCCCTGTCCCGACGAGCGCGTCGACATCCGGAGCCGAGGTGGGAGCCCCGAAGGTGAGCACGCACATGACTCCCCAGGTCCGTTCTTCGCGATCGCCGTCGGCCGACGGGAGACGACCTACGGTGTCGTGAACCGCCATGGCCGTTCGCGCGGGCGGATCGAGGTCGCGCCTCGGCCACGCACCGGGCGCTCGGCCGCGCCGTCGACGGCGCTGCGCGGCTCAGCCCGGCGGGGGCTGCTCCAGGCGGTGCAGGTGGTGCTCCTCGCCGTTCAAGGTCAGCACCGCCATGAACCCGTTGCGCACGAGCTCCTCCTCGAGCCTGAACTCGTGCGTCCCCGGGGCGACCGAGGTGTCGACGACGCGCGCGATCGCCGGCACCAGGGTGGCGCCGGGGTAGCTGTAGATCTCGAGGCGCAGCGCGCAGGCGCGCTCGATCGTCGCGCGCGCGACGAACGCGCCCGCGCCCTCGGTCACCGAGAAGGCGCTCCCGAGCTCTCCCTCGACGGAAGATCTCCCGAGCGCCCAGGCGATCTGCTGGCCGGCGATCGGGGCATATACGTCCAGCACCATCACGTCCTTGTTCTGCTCCTTGAAGCGCGCGTGGAGGCGCGCCCGGGTGGCGGCGTCCACGCCGCCGCCGATGGTGATGAGGTCGAAGTCACCGGCGTGGAACTCCGCGTCCGGCGATGCGCTCGACGTGCCGACCGCCGAGTGCCCCTGCTGCTTCAGCGCTGCCACGCTCCGCTCGAGGATATCGGCCCTCTTGCCAATGACCAGGATCCTCTTCGGTCTCGATACCATGCTCTCTCCTCCCTCGCGATCTGCCGCCGCGTCATCGGAACGCCTCCACGTGGCGCTCCAGCCACTCGTCGAACGTCCGCGCCCTGCGCCCGAGGAGCTCCTCGACCGTGGGCGAGGGCTCCTCTCCGTTGCCGACCCTGATCAGCGCGAACGCCTCGAGCACGGCGCGGATGAACACCTCGGGGAGCCCCGCCTTCGTCATCTGCTCGCGGGCGGCGTCCTCGCTCACGTCGACGTACCTGAGCGGTCGCCCGATCGCGGCGCCGATCTTCGCGACCTGCTCCGCCGCGCTCAGGGCCTCCGGCCCGGCGAGCACGTACTCCTTGCCCTCGTGCCCCGCCGAGGTCAGCGCCTTCACGGCGACAGCCGCGATGTCGCGCTCGTCGATGGGCCTTGTCTTGGCGTCGCCCAGGGGCTGGAACACCGCGCCCTGCGCCTTGATGGAGCCGGCCCACTGGAGCGTGTTCGAGGCGAACCCTCCCGGCTGGATCATGGTCCAGCTGACGCCCGACGACTTGACCCTCGCCTCGGCCTCGCGATGCCAGCGGCCGATCTGGATGTCGGGCGCGCTGACGACGCTCGATGACGAGAGCAGCACGATGTGCTTTACGCCCGCCTTCTTCGCCGCGCCGGCCGCGTTGCCGGCGAGCTCCGGCAGGTCGCCGCCCGCGCAGACCAGAAACGCCCTGTCCGCGCCTGCGAACGCCGCGTCGAGCGTCTCGGGCTTCGAGAGATCGCCCTGCACGACGGCGACCTTGCCGCCGCGCTCTCCCAGCCTCGCCGGGTCGCGCACGAGCGCGCGGACCGGTTGGCCCGCCTCGACGAGCTGCTCGAGCACCGCACCGCCGACGTTCCCTGTCGCTCCGGTCACGAGGATCATCTGCCGCTCCCTCTCCTGGTCCGTGGTTCACCGCGCTCGCCTCGTCGGCGGGGGCGTCCGGAGAGCAACGTGCACCAGCGCCGCTCGAGCGTTGGACTGCACGCCAATGTATTGGAAGAATTCTGCTCGTTTGTTGCGCGCGCGCCGTGCGCCTCCTGCGCGCTCCGCAGCGCGCCGGCACGTCGCGGTCAGCGCGAAGCGCGGCGGATCACGTCTTCACGCAGCGCACGCTGCCGGCGTCCCGGCCATCGCTGGCGGTGCGATAGATACCGTCCGCGAAGTGTCCGAGCATGCGCACCCACCACATCCCGTCGTCCTCCGGGGTGGAGGTCCAGAACGACGTGATGTCATCGTCTTCCTCCGTGGTCCAGATGCCTTGCCAGAGTCGTACCCCGGCCGGCTCCGCGGCGAAGCCCCAGCGGTCCGTGGCGTCGCTGTTCCGCCATGCGCCTCGGGCCTTGAGCTGCGCGCCCGCATCGGCGCCGCGCCACCCTGTCCGGGGAAGCTCCTCGTCGAGCACCCCGACGGTGGTCTCGAGGACCTGCCAGTCCGCATCCGAAGGCAGCCGAAAGCCCGCGGGGCAGGCGTTCATCGCGGCGGGAGCCTCGTAGTGGCGACCCCAGCGGTCGCAGCCCGCCGGCTCGTCGCCGCGACACCACGAGCCCTCCGGGGTCTCGTACGCCATGTTCTGCGCGGTCCAGATCTGCTCGCCGATCCTCACCCAGCGGTACACCTGGCCATCGCGAGCATCGGTGAACGTGCCGGAAGTGCCGTCGAAGCTCGGTCCCTCCGGCGGCGCCTCCGATTCCCCTCCACCACAGGCCGCGAGCGCGACTCCGAGCGAGAGGGCCAGGGCCAGCCGCGCGGCAACCCCGCCTCGGGCGGTGGTGCCCTCCTGACGGCAGCGCCACCCGGCGGCACGCGAGCTCCAGCGAAGAGGGGAGGAAAGATAGGCAGCTTTCATGGCCCGTTCGTATCTCGGCCGCAGATTACGGGGAAGCCGGTCGCGGCGCCAACGAGCAGCAAGACTCCTGCGGCAGCAAGAGGCGAGCGGCGGCGTCGCTCGACGATCCCTCCCTGAAGGTCCGTACGTGCTGGATTCCATGGGCGTTCGCAGGACCGCCACCTCTCTGCGACTCGGCCGGATCAAGCCATCTCACCGCGCTCGGCCTTCGGCTTCTGCGATCGAGCGCGGCCGCTTGCGGCGACCGGCGGCGACGTCGTCGATCAGCTTCAGCACGCCACGCGTGATGGCGTCGGTGGGGTCGAGGGACAGCGCGGAGGTCGCCTCGGCGAGCGCGCCCTCGACGTCTCCTGTCAGCAGGAGGATCACGGCGAGGTTGCAGCGGAGCCCGGCATCCCCGGGCCGAAGCTCGAGCGCGCGCCTGGCGATCGGCAGGGCGTCGCGCGCGCGATCGAGCTCCAGGTATACGGCGCCGAGCTCGCGACATCCGTCGGCCTGCTCGGGATCGAGCGCGTGCGCGTGCTGGAGGGCGGCCAGGGCAGCGTCCATATCGCCCAACCGCATCTCGACCTTGCCGAGCAGCCAGAGGGTCGCGAACGTGCCCTTTCGCTCGGCCGCCTGCCGGAGCAGCGCCCGGGCTCGCTCCAGCGTGCCTCGATCCGCCGCTGCCAGGGGCTCTGACGGTGGCTTGAGCGCGAGGTGTCCGCTCATCTCGGCAGCCCGGGTGAAGAGCGCCTTCCCGTCGCGGAGATCGGCGGCGAGCGTCTCCGCGTCGGCGCGGACCGACGCTGGGAGCGACGGATCGCCGAGGAGCCCGTCCAGCACCTCGAGCGCGTCGCGCTCCTTGCCGTTGAGCGCGAGGGTCCTCGCCAGAGGCACGCGCACCCCCGCGAGGCGGCGGTCGGGGTCGGCGTGCACCGCGCGCCAGAACCAGGCTTCGGCCTCGGACCGGTAGCGTTCCTTTGCCTCCGGGCCGATGGCCGCCTCGGCGCGCGTCGACGAGAGCTGGCCTAGATCCGCATAGCCAGGCGCGTAGCCGGGCCATGAGCCGAGGATTCGTCGGAGCCAGAACTCCGCGTCGTCGAACTGCCCGCTCGACGCGTGCGCGGCCGCCTCCCGCCCGTACTCCACCGACTCTTCGGCGCTGATGAACCGCGGCATGGCCGACCACCCGCACCCGTTGCACATCCACCCGTCGACGGCCAGCGGGTACGCTCGCCAGATCTCGACCTGATCACCACCGCCCGCGGTCGTGAACACGACCTTGCGGAGCGGCCTGTCGCACCGCTCGCACGCCGCGATCTCCCTGCGGCCCGGCTCCCTCGGCTCCTGCGGGAACGCCTTCGCGCGATCGAGATCTCGCAGGATGACGCGGTCCTCCTCGAACGCGACATCTCCGGTGCTCCTGCGAACGCCGAGAGCAGCGAGGACGCGATTCCAGAGTGAGCTCAGTGAGGGCATAAAGAGTGTCTCGAGGAGGGGGGCCGTCAGGATGCGGGGCAGGTGAGGTCACGCCGAGCGAAGCGACGTGGGCGAGCGCCCGCGCTTGCGCCGAGTCCACGCTTCGCGATCGCCGCGACCCGACTGGAGACTACCCCGCGGGGTCGCGAGTCGCCACGCGGCCTCGACCGCTGCCCGAGCGGCCGCCCGCTCGAGGCCGGGCCGCGCGCCGCGCGATCAGCCGCGCCGCGGCGACGCGCCGTCGACCACCGCCGGCACGGACGCCCGCATCGCCTCGATGAAGCGCCGCAGCCGGGCCGGATAGAAGCGCGCGTGGGGATAGACCAGGTAGACGGGCAGCGGATCCGCCTGCCACGTCGGCGCGAGGTGCAGCAGCCGCCCTTCCGTCAGGTCGTCGGCGACCAGCCAGGACGAGGCCACGCAGACGCCGAGGCCCATCAGCGCGGCGCTGCGCAGGGCGTACAGGCTGTCGGTGCTCATGCGCGGGCGGATCGCGAGCTCGATCCGTTCGCCGCCCGACGCATGGGTCAGCGCGATCGTGTCGCGGTAATAGGTGCGCAGCGAGAGCCAAGGCATGCCGGCCAGCGCCGATGGATGGTCCGGCGGCGCGGCCCGGCCCAGCACCGAGGGGGCGGCGGCCACGATGCGCGGCACCTCGGCCAGGCGGATCGCCACCACCGCCGGGTCGGCCACCGCGCCGACCAGGATCGCGCAGTCGATGCCGTCGGCGATGAAGCTCGGCTGCCCGTCGCGCAGCAGCCACTCGACCGAGACGCGCGGGTAGCGGCGCAGGTAGTCGGCGAGCGGCTTGACCAGCTGGTGCTGGCCGAACGCGTGCGGCACCACCACGCGCAGCGTCCCGTCGGGCTGGTCGCGGTCGCCCCGCAGGTCCGACTCGAGCGCCTCCAGGCTCGCCAGGAGCGCCTTGGCCCGCTCGAAGCAGCGCTCGCCGTCCTCGGTCAGCTTCATCGTGTGCGTGGAGCGCTGCAGCAGCGGCAGGCCCAGCGAGCGCTCCAGCGCCTGCAGGCGGCGGCTCACGGTGGGCTGCGTCGTCCCGAGCTGGGTGGCCGCGGCCGACAGGCTCCCCGCCTCGACGATCCTCACGAACGTCTGCAGCAGCGCGACGCGGTCCATCGACGAGGGGGAGGGCGGCGCCGGCTTGGTCATGCGTCAAACGTATAGCCATCGTGCGCCCCACGCCACTACAGCGCCGGAGCGGCGCTCCACATACTCCGTGCACCATGCAAGCCATTCCGCTGACGCATACAACCCCTGCCATCGAGCCGGCGCCCGCCGCGTCGGCGGCGCCCCTGCCCTCCGCCCTGGTGCTGCTGCTGTCCGCCGGGGCGGGCCTGGCCGCGGCCTCGCTCTACTACAGCCAGCCCATGCTCGGCGTGCTCGGGGCCGAGCTCGGCGCGGGAGGCCGCGCGCTCGGCCTCGTGCCCATGCTGGCCCAGCTGGGCTACGCGCTGGGCATCCTGCTGCTTGCGCCGCTCGGCGACCGCTACGATCGGCGGCGCATCATCCTGGCCAAGGCGGCCGTGCTGGCGGCCGCGCTGCTGCTCGCCGGCGCCGCTCACGGGATCGGCGCGCTGCTTCTGGCCAGCCTGATCACCGGCCTGACCGCGACCCTGGCGCAGGACATCGTGCCCGCCGCCGCGGCGCTGGCCCCCGAGGCGAACCGGGGCAAGGTGGTCGGCACCGTCATGACCGGCCTGCTGCTGGGCATCCTGCTGTCCCGCGTGGTCAGCGGCTTCGTGGCGGAGCATTTCGGCTGGCGCACGGTGTTCGTCGCCGCGGCGGCCAGCATCGCCCTGCTCGGCGCGGCGATGTGGCGCGGGCTGCCGCGCTTTCAGCCGACCACGCAGCTGAGCTACGCCGCGCTGCTCGGCTCCTTGGCCGAGCTGTGGAAGCGCCACGGCGCCTTGCGCCGCGCGGCGCTGGCCCAGGGGCTGCTGGCGGTGGGGTTCAGCGCGTTCTGGTCCACCCTCGCCGTGATGCTGCACGGCGCGCCGTTCCACCTCGGCAGCGCGGCGGCGGGGGCCTTCGGCCTGGCCGGCGCGGCCGGCGCGGTGGCGGCGCCCCTGGCCGGCCGCATCGCCGACCGCCGCGGGCCCGAGCTGGTGACCCGCATGGGCGCCGCCCTCGCGGCCGTGGCCTTCGCCGCCATGGCGCTGTCGCCCTGGCTGTCGACGCACGGGCGGCTGTGGCTGCTCGGCGCCAGCGCCGTCGCCTTCGATTTCGGCATCCAGGCCGCGCTGGTGGCGCATCAGACCATCGTTTATGGCATCGAGCCCGGCGCGCGCAGCCGCCTCAACGCCGTGCTCTTCGTCGGCATGTTCGTCGGCATGGCCCTCGGCGCCGCGCTGGGCGGCGCGCTCTTGGCCCAGTGGGGCTGGCTGGCGGTGACGGCGCTCGCCTCGTCGACGGCGGCCGGCGCGCTCCTCGTCCGGCTCTGGCCGGGGGCGCGCCCGTCGCCGCGCGGGTGAGACCATCGTCCCGATCTCGCCGCCTCCCGGCGGCGCCAGTCAGCTCTCCCCGCAGCTCTTCTTGTACCAGTCGGCGATCTCTCCGCCGGTCGTCACCCAGACCTCGCGGCGCGAGGTGACGTGGGCGAGCGCCCTGGCGAGGTACTTGCTGCGATGGGGATGCCCGCTCAGGAACGGGTGCAGGCAGATCGCCATGACGCGCCCCGATCGCGCGCCGTCCTCGTAGAGGACGTCGAACTGATCGCAGATCATCCGCCCGAACATCTCGCCGCTCTGCCCTTGCTCGAGGAAAGCCGTGTAGTCGTTGATCTCGACCGAGTACGGGAGCGACAGCACCGAACCGCTCTTCACCCGCATCGGGTAGGGCTGCTCGTCGTTGACCCAGTTGGCGACGTACTCGACGCCGGCCGCGGCGAGCAGGTCGAGCGTGCGGTGCGATTCGGTCAGCCCCGGGCTGAGCCAGCCGCGGGGCCGCTGGCCGGTGCTCTGCCGGACGGCGTCGATCACGGAGCCGATGAGCTGCCGCTCCTCCTCCTCCGACTGGCCGTTGATCAGCGTGGAATTGTTGGTGCCGTGGCCCATCCACTCCCAGCCGAGCGCGTTCCCCCCCTCGATGATGCGGGGATAATGCCGGCAGACGTCGGCGTTGAGCGCCGCGGTCCCCTTCACCCCGTGCTTCTCCATCACATCCATCATCCGCCAGACGCCGACGCGGACGCCGTAGTCGCGCCAGGAGTAGTTCAGCACGTCCGGCACGAGGCCCGCGGTCGCCGCGATGATGGAGGCGGAGGGACGATCGAACAGGAAGTGCTCGATGTTGGGAATGACCCAGACCGCCACCCGCGCGCCGTTCGGCCAGCGCAGCGGGGGACGGTCGGGGATGGCGGAGTACGGGAAACGATCGTGCTGCTGCGGCGCCGGTGGAGCGTGCGACATCGACTCTCTCCTTGGTCGGGAACCCTGTGGACACGGTACATCCCCTGGACACCGTGGACAATAACGCTATAGTTCCGAACACTTCGGATCTGGATGTCCGAAATGGAGACGGCGCGAATGGACAGCCTCGGCCCGCTCAACGCCTTCGTTCAGGCCGCTCAGACGCGCAGCTTCACGGTCGCGGGGCGGCAGCTCGGCGTGTCGTCGTCGGCGATCGGCAAGGCGGTCGCGCGGCTGGAGGAGCGGCTGGGCGTGCGGCTCTTCCACCGCTCGACGCGCACGATCACGCTGACGCCGGAGGGCGCGCTCTTCCTCGAGCGGTGCCGGCGCATCTTCGCCGAGATCGAGGCGGCCGAGCTGGAGCTCTCGCAGACGCAGGGCGCGCCGCGCGGCAAGCTGCGCGTGAGCATGCCGCTCGCCGGCATGCTGATGATGCCGGCGCTGAGCGCGTTCATGCGAGCCTATCCCGAGATCGAGCTCGACCTCGATTTCTCGGACCGGCTCGTCGACGTGATCGAGGAGGGCTTCGACGCCGTGGTGCGCGCGGGCGAGATCCGCGATTCACGGCTGATGGCCCGAGCGCTGGGCACCTTCCGGCTCAAGCTCGTCGGCGCGCCCGATTACCTCGCGCGGAGGGGTATCCCGCGGAGACCGGAAGACCTCAGGTCTCACGCGTGTCTGCACCATCGCTACGCGACCAGCGGCAAGCTCGAGCCGTGGCCGCTGCGCCGCGGGCGCAAGCAGCTCGAGATCGATCTGCCGACGACGGCGGTGGTGAACACGATCGAGCCTCTGATCCACATGGCCGAGCAGGGGCTCGGCATCGCCTGCCTGCCGGATTTCGCCGTCCGCCGTCAGCTCGACGACGGCGCGCTCGTCACCGTGCTCGACGGCCACACCCATCACGCGGGCCTGTTCCGGTTGCTGTGGCCCTCGAGCCGCTACGTGTCGCCGAAGCTCAGGGCCTTCGCGGACTTCATGGCGCAGAACCTGTTCCCGGCGTGATCGACGCGCCATTTCAGCGCCGATCGACGGCGGATGCGGCGTTACGGCTCTCAAGCTCGGCGAACGAGAGCCGCCCGCTATAGAACCTCGAAGCCGCTACATTCGCGAAGGAAGCGGATGAACGTGAGGAGGACCTCTCGGTTCGTGCTGTAGTTTCGATGGGCGTCCTCGCCCTTGTAGAGCGTCCCGTCATCCGGATCGCGCGTCGTGCCGCCGTCGAGCAAGAGGCGGTCGCCCTCGGCGAGCGTCGGCAGCAGACGGGCTTCCAGTGCGTCCGCGACGAGCCGGCACTCTTCTTGGGTCAACCCGTTGCCGCAGAACTGGTCGTGAAGATCGGCGACGCGGGTGTCCGGGAGGACGTTCAGTCGACGGATGGCCTCCACCAAGGGGCGCCAATGCCAGAAGTTGACGCGGAAGCCGAGGTCGTCAGGGCGACCGAGATCGTTCAAGAGAATTCCCATCGGGCTCCGTCGCGCGTTTCGGCCGTGTGAGGCGGCGGCTCGGGTCGTCGTGGTAGGCCGGGTCGAGTGTCGTCGGGCGGGGGCAGGTGTCAACCCTGACGTCCGGCAGGTCGAGCGCGCCGGCGTCTTCCGCGACCAGCGCGGCCACGTCGTCCAGGATGCCCGCAGGGCGGGATCACGAGAACGCTTGCGCGCGAGGGCGGCCGCCATTTTCGTCTATCCTGGTCGCCATGATCAAGCCCAGCAGGAGCGGCCGAGGTGCGCCGTCGGACGACGTGTTCGCCGCGAGGAGGCGCAAGCCGGTGCCGCACGAGTTCGTGCTCGAGGCGCTGGCCCCGCTCGGGCCCGAGACGCGGCCGATGTTCGGCTGCGTGGCGGTCTATGTGGAGGACAAGATCGTCTTCGCCCTGCGCGACAAGCCCGCGCCGTTGCAGGACAACGGCGTCTGGCTCGCCACGTCGGAGGAGCACCACGCAGCGCTGCGCGCGGAGTTCCCGAACATGCGGAGCATCGCGGTGCTCGGGCGCGCGGTGACGGGCTGGCAGGTGCTCCCGGCGAACGCGCCCGATTTCGAGGAGGCTGTCCTGCGCGCGTGCGCGCTCATCCGGGCGGGCGATCCGCGCATCGGGAAGGTGCCGGGAGAGCGTCGAAAGCGGGGTGAGGCGCCGGCGAAGAAGGCGGCAACGAAGAAGGCGCCGGCGAAGAAGGCAGCGGTGAAGAAGGCGGCGGCGAAGAAGGCGCCGGCGAAGAAGGCAGCGGCGAAGAAGGCGCCGGCGAAGAAGGCAGCGGCGAAGAAGGCGCCGGCGAAGAAGGCGCCGGCGAAGAAGGCGCCGGCGAAGGCGGATCGCCCCCGATGAGCGACGACTGTTCCGCAGCGCTGGGGCGGCGTGCCCCGCGCGACGGCCACCGCCGGCCTCATGGATCACCGCGATGGCCTAAGGTGACCTTCCCCCTCGCAGCTCGACGACCGGAACCTCCTGGCCCGGCAGGGGCGCCTGCAGGTGTTCGCCGTCGACATCCGCCACCAGCACCGTGATGTTGTCATCCCCGCCCGCCCGAAGCGCCGCCTCCACGAGCGCGTCGCACGCTTCGACCGGCTCGGGATGGCGGCGGAGCGCCGCAGCGATGGCGGCGGGGTCGACGAGCGCGCCGAGCCCGTCGGTGCAGAGGAGCAGCCTATCGCCGCGGCACAGAGCGACCCGGGCGAGGTCGACGACGAGCGCATCCGACATTCCCACCGCGCGCGTGATGACATTCCGAGGAAGCTCGGCGAGCTGCTCGGGGGTCATGTCCAGCAAAGCGCGTGTCCCCTCCGGGAGCGAGTCGACCTCCTCGGGAGAGCGCTCGCGGGCCCTGCGGATGTCCTCGACCACGGTGTGATCGCGCGTGAGCTGGACGAGCCGCTCGCCTCGGAGGAGGTGCGCGCGCGTGTCGCCGACGTGCGCCACGATCACGCTGTCGCCGTGCAGCGCGGCCACGGTCAATGTCGTGCCCATCATGCAGCTGAGCGGGTGCCTGGCCGAGAGCGCGACAATCGCGCGGTTGGCGGCGACCACCGCGCCGCAGAGGAGTCGGGCTGATTCTTCCGAGGTCGCCGGGAGCGGTCCCCTGCACATCGCGGCGAGGATCTCGGCCGCGGCGATGTCGCTGGCGACGCCGGACGGGCCACGGCCGCAGCCGTCGTAGACGCCGAGCACGAAGACCGAGCCCACGAGGCGACCCTGCGCCGCGGGCGGGCCCAGCGAGTCGCCGCGGGCGAGATCGATGACCTGGAACGTGTCCTCGTTGTGATCGCGGCAAAGGCCTGGCCCCGAGCGGGCGGCGACCGCGATCGAGATATCGGCTCCCTGGGTCCGGTACGCCACGGGGAGATCCTAGGACACCGAACGGGTTGAAACCCCGAGAAAATGAACCACAGGGGCACAGAGGACACAGAGAAAGAGAGAGCTCAGAATCCTTTCTTCATCCCTCTGTGCGCTCTGTGCCTCTGTGGTTCCAATCTCTTCATTCTCGGGCGTTTCAAGCTGATTGGCGCTCTAGAACACCGAACACGTCGATCGGCCGAGAAATGAACCGCCAAGGACGCCAAGGAGAGAACGAGATCTTGGCGTCCTTGGCGGTTCGAATTTCCGCTCTTTCGAGCGGCTTCAACCCGTTTGTCGCTCCAGCGCAGCGCGAACAGGCTCCGGTCGAGGGCCCGCGCCGCGCCCCCCTGCTCAGGTGAGCGGCAGGGCGCCCCCGGTGTTCAGCACGCCCTCGCCGAAGCTCGTCATGTCGTCGAAGCCCATGTAGTGGAAGCAGCTCACGAGCATGTCGGCGAAGGAGCGCCTGCCCTTGAAGTCGAGCAGCCGCCCGCGCCGGAAGTGGTCGTGCGCCTTGCCGGCGAGGACGACCAGGGTGTCCTCGATGCTGTGGGTGTCGCCCTGCCCGAGCTCGTTCCAGTGCACGACGAGCGTGTGATCCCAGAGCGTGCCGTCGCCGTCGCTCGTGCTCTTCAAGATGTCGTAGAGCTTCGTGTTCTGCTGCCAGAGGTGCTTGTGGATCTTGCGGACGTCGGCGAACGCGGCGGGGTCGCTGTTGTGCGAGATGTCGTGGTGCCCCTCGCTGAGGCCCAGGTTCGAGTAGACCCGGTTGCTGGTGTTGCCGCTCCAGTTGAAGTTCACCACGCGCGTCAGATCGCAGGCGAACGCCAACGCGCTGATCTTGAAGAACAGCTCGCCGATGATCGCGTGGTTGTCGTCGGCGTAGGGGTTGAGCTTCTCGCCGAGCGGGGTCTGCACGCACGCGGCCGCGCCGTTGCCGGTCTGGAGCGCGCGCTCGACGTCGCGGATCGACTCGAGGTGCTGCTGGATCTTGGCGCGGTCCTCGGCGCCGAGCCGGGTGAGCAGGCTGTTGCCCTCCTCGCGCACCAGATCGAGGGCCGACTGCCGCTTCGCCAGGCGCCTCAGCACCTCTTGCTGCGCCGCCTGATCGTCGGACGTGAAGGCGAAGATGCGGGCGTAGGCCGCGTACGGGTCGGTCTCCGGCGGGATCGGGGTCTGCTGGCCCGCGGGCCCCGCGTGAGCGTGCGTGTTCCAGATGTCGTTCCACTTGTCCCCGACGCGGAACACGAGGTGCCGGTGCGCGACGCGCTCGTCGGCTTCCAGCACGCGGCCGCCGATCGCGTGGTCGGCGCTCGGCCCCTCCACGTAACCGATGGTGCTCTCGGTGCCGCCGATCGGGAACGACCCGGTGCCGGACTTCCACGGCGCGAGCGAGCTGCCGCCCTGCTGGTGGTTGTCGGCCCGCGCGTCCTCCGGCAGATCGTAGAAGCGCTTGTGCAGGTTGTTGAGGAACACGAGATCCTCGCGGTACGGCTCGAGCGGGGAGAGGAACTCGCCGAGCTCGAAGCTCGTCTCGCCGGCGGCGCTGAAGCGCTTCGCCGTCTCGTCGCCGTTCGCCTGGAAGACGAACATGATGCGCCGCGGGGGCTGCGCCGGCTGGGCTCGCGCGCGGCTCGTCCGCATGGCATCGAGGAACGGGAGCGCGAGCGCGACTCCGGACGCGCCACGCAGGAAGGTTCGGCGGCTCAGCGGTTTCATGGTCTCTCCGGGTGGATCACGGGGCGGTAGCGGAAGGCGTCGGTTCGCGTGAGCGCGACCACGAGCTCGGACAGGCTGTAGCCGCTCTCCTGGAAGGCGACCGAGAGCGCCGCCATCGAGCAGCGATCGGCGTCGGTCCGGTCGCGACCGTAGAAGAAGCGGAAGTTCTGCAGCACGTAGCAGGCCCGCGCCTCCTCGCTCTCCGCGAGGCGCTGTCCCAGCTCGGCGGCGTTCGCCACGGGGCCGTCGATGTCGCGCGTGTACGCGATGGTGCTGGAGGTGTCGACCGGCTTGCCGTCCTCGTCCGCGGTGCGGGAGCGGCCCACGGCGTCGAACGACTCGAACACCACGCCGATCGGATCCATCATCTGGTGGCACCCCGCGCAGGTCGGATCGGTGCGGTGGCGCTCGAGGCGCTCGCGCTGCGAGAGCCCCTCTCCGAGGCCCTCGAGGTCGAGCTGTACGTTGTTGGGCGGGGCGGGCACGAGCCCGCACAGGAGATCGGTGCGCACCTTGAGGCCGCGCCGGACGATCGAGGTGCGCGTCGCCTTGTCGCGCGTGAGCAGCATGCCCTGGGTCAGCACGCCCGAGCGGCCGGGCATGTCGACCCTGACGAAGTCGTCGCCGCTCACCCCGTCCACGCCGTAGTGCCGCGCGAGCGCGCCGTTCACGAAGCTGTGGTCGGCGGTGAGGAGCTCGCCGAACGAGCCGCCCGGGTCCGCGAAGACGCTCATCACGAAGGTGCGCGTCTCCTCTTGCAGCAGGGCGGGCAGGCCGGACGCGAGGTCCGGATACACCGCGGGATCGCGGGTCATGCCGCTCAGCAGGTCGATGTCGAGCCACTGGTCGAAGTACTCGAACAGGCGATCGGCCTTGGGGTCGGCCAGCATGCGCCGCACCTGGGCCTCGATCTGGTCCGGCGTGCCGAGCTCGCCCGCGGCCGCGGCGCGCGCGAGCTCCTCGTCCGGCTGCGACTGCCAGAGCAGGTACGAGAGCCGCGAGGCCATCTCGTACGGCGTGGGCTCGGTGACGTCCCCCGCGCTCTCCTTCCCGAACTCGACGCGGTAGAGCACGTTCGGCGACTGCAGCATGCTGAAGACGACCCACTCGATGCCGTCCTGGAAGGTGTAGCCGTCCGCGCCCGCGGTGAAGCGCTCCTCGTAGCTCTGGACCTCGGCCTCGGTGAGCGGCCTCCGGTACGCCCTGGCGCCGAAGGTGCGGATGAAGTCGCGCGCGCACTCGAGCTCACCCAGCGCCGCCGGATCGCAGGAGACCAGCCCCGGAGCCTTGGCCGCGACGGCGGCAATCTGCTCCGCGGCGTCGAGGTATTTCTGCGCGACGAGCGAGCCGACCGTCAAGAAGCCCGCGTTGTTGCGGAAGCCGAGCGACTCGGGCTCGTTCGGGAACGTGGCGACCGCCGCGTCGATGGTGGGGGCCACGCCCGGGACGCCGGCGAAGAGATCCTTCAGCGTGTTCGTGTACTCGTCGTTGCTGAGGCGGCGGAGCGGCGCCGCGCCGGGCTGCGGCGTCTGGCAGAAGGGCGAGGCCAGCACGTCGTCCGGGGGCTGGCCGCTCTCGGGCTCGCCCACGCCGCCGCTCCCAGCGCCCGGGCCGGGCCCCGTGTCGTCACCACCGGGCCCGCCGATCTGGCCGTTGCACGCCGCGACGAGCGCGAGCAAGAGCGGCGCTGCGCGCCTGAACCGTGAGCCGGTGAGCTCGAAAGGAAAGCGATGCGTGTGTTGCTCGGGGTTCACCGTCTCCTCCACGCCGCGTCCGAAGAAAGGCACGAGTCGTTGCGAGCGCCGACCCCATGGGTCGACGCCGGCACGGGTTCACGACGCTGCGACGCGACAGCGACGAGAGGAGAAACGTACCAGAGCTCGTTCGATCAGGCACACGCAACGGATCGATCGAGAACACTTTTGTGCGCCAACGACTCACTCGTTCATCCATTTTCTTTACTGTCGCTGCGCTTTTTGAATCTCCACGGCAACTGCGGCGTGGCGCCGGACATCGTCGAGATAGTAAGGTGTTTTAATTAAATGCCAGTCACCCCTCGCCGGCGGCTCCTGGGTCGCCGGTCCTGGGCGTCCCGGTGTCAGCGCCCGGATGCCGCTGTGGCCATGGACGTGGCGAGGCGCCGGAGATGCGTCATGCAGGCGCGTCCTCGCGAGAGGCGCTCTCCGCGGCGGACGACGGATATCTGCGCTGCGCGCTCCGCGGCCGCGTGGTCGCGCTCGACGCGGTGACAGGGGAGCTCCTGTAGCAGGCCTACCCTAGCACGGGCTGCGGCCACGGCGCCAGCCTCCCCTGCGGATCCGGCTCATGTTAACGTTCTCGCGGAGGTTCCACCATGCTTATGAAATTCCGTGCTGGTTCGATGATCGCCGCTGCCTCGCTGGCGCTGGCGGTGAGCTCGACCGCGGTCGCGAAGCCTTACAAGGGAGGAGAGCTCTACACGACCCAGGGCTACCTTCATGGTCGTATCGAGGTGCGCATGCGCATGGCGCGCGGGAGCGGCATCCTGTCGACCTTCTTCACCTACAAGGACGGCTCCGAGATGTCCGGCGCCTTCTGGGAGGAGATCGATATCGAGGTCTTCGGGAAGGACAACGCTCGGAGCTGGCAGTCCAACATCATCACCGGCATGGGCACGAGGGTGACGTCGGAGGCGGTCCACAACGCGGGCTTCTCCCTCGCCGACGGCTATCACACCTACGGGCTGGAGTGGACGCCGACCTACGTCGCCTGGAGCATCGACGGGGTAGAGATCAAGAGGTCGACGGGCGCGCAGGTGACCGCGCTGACGAACCCCCAGTCCCTGCGCTTCAACTTGTGGTCCTCCGAGGCCACCGAGTGGGTCGGACCGTTCGACGATTCCGTCCTCCCGCAGCACCAGTTCGTCAACTGGATCAAGTACTATCGCTACAACAATGGAGCCTTCGAGCTCGCGTGGCAGGACGATTTCAACTCCGTGGACAGCGGTCGATGGGGCAAAGCGGACTGGACGTTCGACGGTAACCGCGTGGACTTCGACCCGCAGAACGTGACGGTGAAGGACGGCACGCTGGTGCTGTCGCTGACACGGGAGGGGCAGACCGGATTCAACGGAGCCGTGCCCCGCGACGAGGGCACCGAGCCTGGCACCGGCGCGGGCGGCGGCGAGGGCGGGGCGGGGACGACGAGCGCCTCCTCCGGGGGCGGCGAGGGCGGGGCGGCGACGACGAGCGCCTCCTCCGGGGGCGGCGCGGGCGGGGCGGGGACGACGGTCGCCTCCTCCGGGAGCGGCGCGGGCGGGGCGGGGACGACGGCCACCTCTGGCGGCCCGGGCGGCGGCGCGCCGGGCGTGGGCGGTGCAGGCGGCGGGACGACGCCGGACGAGGGGTCCTCCGACGGAGGTTGCGGGGTCGTCGCCGCCGGAGCCAGCGCCCCGGCGAGCTCGTGGGCCGCGGCGCTCGCCGTGGGGCTCTCCGCCCTGGCGATGCGACGGCGCCGGAACCGCGGCTGATCTCGGGCCAGCCGAGCGGCTGAGGCGGCGTCGCCCGCCGCCGGCGGCGCTCCCGGCGGCAGCAGCAGCTATCCCCCCGCAGCGGAGGCTCCACGGCCGACGCGATGAGCGAACGCTGCGGGGCTCGCGGGCGCGCGGCGGCTTCTGGCGATCAACAGAAGAACACCTGCTCACCTCGCTGGAGAAAAGACGCGATCTGCGCCAGCCTGCGGTTGCCGCCGACAACCTCGGGCGGCAGGCGCGCGATGGCAGCCCGGAATGGCCCCTGCATCGCGGCGACCTCGTCCAGAGGGACATCGATCCCATGCGCGTGGTCACCGTCGAATTCGGGCCACACCTCGGGTGGGACGCCGTGGAGCTCGCAGTACACCTTCAGCTCATTCCAGCTCGAGTACGAGATGATCTCGGCGTCTCCATCGACGGGCACCACTTCATGGTGCGGCTGGCCGTCGTTGCCGGTGTAATGGTCGACGCGGAACTCTCGTGCGTGGAACAGCGATCCTGACATCGTGTCTCTGTCGTCTATCCGTCCATCCGTCGAAGGTCAAGTTGCGCTTCGGGCGGACGATGGGCGCCGTCGGATCCACCCGCATCGTCCTGAGCGGCGCTGCGCGATGCCTCCGGAGAATGCTGATCGTCGCTGCTTGACGCGTCCTCCAAGGTACAACAGTTCTCAGGACAATCCGAGACGCAGCGGCAACGGAGCTGGCCGGTCCAGGCCCCCGAGAGCTGCTGTCCTCGACATGCCGAGGGGGAGGGGATCATCATGGAGCGAATCTTGAGGACGCGGCCCGCGATCGCGGTCGCCGCTCTTGTCGTCCTGCTCTTCGCCGTCCAGAGCCGCGCGACCACGGGCGCGAGCGCCGGGCGCTGGACCGTCTTTGGCAGAGATCTCGCCAACACGCACAACGCGGACGACGAGTGCGACATCGGCGCAGCGAACGTCGGGTCGCTCTCCGTCCGATGGAGCTTCACGACGAGCGGCAGCGTCTCTGCGACGCCCGCCGTCGATCACGAGGCGGTCTATTTCCCGGACTGGGGCGGCAGCCTGTACAAGCTCGACGCCGACACCGGGCTCCCGCTCTGGACGCGCACGATCCCCGGCCTCACGGGCACGGCGGACGCCATCTCGCGCACGAGCCCGGCGCTCCACGGCCACATGCTGTTCCTCGGCACCCAGGCCGGGGCGCACCTGCTCGCCGTCGATCGCCGCACCGGCGATCTCCTCTGGAAGACGCAGGTGGACCCGCACCCCGCGGCCATCGTCACGCAGTCGCCCGTCGTGCACGGCGGCCGCGTGTACGTGGGCGTCTCCTCGCGCGAGGAGCTCTTCGCCGCGGACGAGGGATATCCGTGCTGCACGTTCCGCGGCAGCGTGGTCGCGCTCGACGCGGTGACAGGGGAGCTCCTGTGGCAGACCTACCTCGTCCCGGCGGGTTACAGCGGCGGCGCGGTGTGGGCCGGCGCGCCCGCCATCGACGTCGGCCGGCGCGCGCTCTACGTGACGACCGGAAACAACTACACCGTGCCGTCGTCCGTCGCGGCGTGCGCCGAGGCGGCCGTCGACGATCCCCTCGCCGCCGAGGCGTGCCTCGCGGCAGACGACCATATCGATGCCATCGTCGCGCTCGACCTCGACACCGGCGCGACGAAGTGGGCGCGCCGGCTGCAAGGCTTCGACGCCTGGACGGGGGCCTGCTTCTATGGCTACGACTGGTGTCCTTCCCCGATGGGGCCGGATTACGACTTTGGCACGGGCGCGGCGCTGTTCTCGGCCGGCGCGGGGGAGCAGCGCCGCGCGCTGGTCGGCGCCGGGCAGAAGAGCGGAATCTTCTGGGCGCTCGACCGGGACGACGGGAGCGTGGTGTGGAGCACGCTGGTGGGCCCCGGCGGGATCCTGGGGGGGATCATGTGGGGGGTCGCCCTGGACGAGGGCAGGATTTATGTGCCCATCGGCAACAGCGATGAGATCGCTCATACGCTGCACCCGTCGGGCGAGATCATCACGTGGGGGTCGTGGAGCGCGCTCGACGCCGCCACGGGCGAGATCCTGTGGCAGACCGCAGATCCCGCGGCGGGCGCGCAGGACAGGGGGCCGCTGACGGTCGCGAACGGGGTGCTCTACGCCGGCTCGATGAGCGGCGACGTGCATGCGCTGAGCGCTGCGACGGGCGCCATCCTGTGGAGCCACCCGGCCGACGGGTCGGTCAACGCGGGGCCGGCGGTGTCCCGCGGGACCGTGTACTGGGGGAGCGGGTACCAGAGCTTCGGCGTCGGCACGCCGGGGCATACGCTCTTCGCGTTCGGCCTGCCGTAGTTGGACCGGCGATGTGGCCACCACGGTCCCAGGTGCGCCTCATCGCTCCTGGCGTGGCGCGGTGACCCTCGCCCACACCGCCAGGATCATGGCCTGTTCCAGGGTGCTCGGCGGGGGATGGCCCCTCGGGGGCTCGGCCGGCAGGGGCACGGGGGGCTTTCCCCTGCGCCATGGCGCCTCGTGGCGCGCCGAGGCCCCGGCCGCGGGGCCGCGGCGCCCGACCTCGTAATCGACCGCGGACACCGCCTCCTCGAGGGTCGAGAAGCGCTCGACCAGCTTGCCATCCAGCAGGACGTGCCACCGCTTCCCGCGAGCGCCGCGGGCGAGGACGGCGACCTCGCTGATCGCGCCGGGCTTCCTCTCGAAATGGAGCGCGAGGCCGAAGCGGCCGAGCGACACCCACGCATTGCGCGAGATGGCCAGCACCTCGGGGTCGACGCGGAGGCTCAGGGGATCGAAGCGCGCGGCGCGCTCCTGGATCTCGCGCAGCGTGATGCGGCCCGCCTCGACCTCGAAGCCGGGGTAGTCGAAGGTCACCTGCCGGTAGAAGCGGCTCGCCTCGGCGGCGTCCCTGCCCTCGAGATCGAGGTCGCGGGGCATGCCGAAGAGCGAGGGGAGCGTGCACAGCTGGAGCGAGGAGAGGTCGACGAAATCGAGGACGAGGCAGTCCTTCTTGCCCGGATGGAGGCGGGTGCCGCGCCCGACGCACTGGGCATAGAGCCCCTCCGAGCGGGTGGGGCGGGCCATCGCGACGCAGGAGACGCCAGGGTCGTCGAAGCCCTCGGTGAGGACAGCGACGTTGGTGAGCACCTGGACGCGCTCTTCCCGGAAATCGGCGAGGATCCGGCCGCGGAGGTCGGAGGGCATGTCGCCGTGGACGTAGGCGGCCCGGACGCCGAGGTGGTTGAGCGCCTTCGAGAGGTTCCTGGCGTGCGCGACCGTGACGCAGAACGCGATGGTGCGCCGGTCGCGCGCGAGCTCTTGAAGGGAGCGGGCGACGAGCGCGTTGCGCTCCTCCAGGTCGACGGCCTCCTCGAGCTCGTCCGTGGCGAAGTCGAGGCCGCCCGCGTCGAGGCGGGAGAGGTCGGTGGCGGTGGCGACGCGGTAGCCGGTGAGGGGGGCGAGGTAGCCGTCCGCGATCATCTCGGGGAGGGTGCGGCTGTAGACGATCGCCTCGAAGACGTCGTCGAGGCCTTTGCCGTCGCCGCGGGCCGTCGTCGCGGTGAACCCGAGGAGGGTGCCGGTCCACGCGGGGTCGAAGGCGCCGAGCTGGCGGAGGACGCGGCGGTTGTCCTCGGCGGGGGCGTGGTGGCATTCGTCGTAGATCACGAGGCCGATGTCGCGGCCACGGGTGACCTGCTCGAGCCGCTTCTCGTGGAGGGAGCGTATCGAACAGACGATGACCCGCGCGTCCGCCGGGGCGCGGAGCTCGCCCTGCTCGACGGCGACCGCGGCCTGCCCGCCGAGGGCGCGCTCGATCTTGTCCTTGGCCTGGAAGAGGAGCTCTTCGCGGTGGGCGAGGACGAGGACCTGCCGCCTGGCGAGGCGGGCGAGATGGGAGAAGATGACGGTCTTGCCAGCGCCGGTGGGGAGGCACACGACCATGCGGCGGACGCCGCGCCTGCGGGCCGCGAGGACCGCGTCGATGGCGGCGCGCTGGTAAGGGCGCAGGGCGGGCGCGCCGGGGCCCATCGGCGCTGAGGGGGTGGTGAGGGGGGCGCTGGTCATGGGCTCTCGCGCTGGCGTCGCGCCAGCATAGCCCGGGGCCCCCGCCCGCGCCCTTCACGGCGCAGGCCCGCCGCGCAGGCTACTCCCGGCGAACGCGGGCGCGCATGTGCTCGGTGCCCGCGAGCTGCGCGAAGTACTCGACGAGTCCGATCTGCCCGTTCACGAGGCCCTGCTGGGCCTCGCTGATGGCGCACTCGGCCCCGAGCGCCCCACCGTAGGTGTAGGCCGCTCCGAGCTTGCTCACGCACTCGGTCACCTCGGGCGCGCCGGCGAGCGCCTCGGCCAGGCCCGTCGCGCCGACGACAGGCCGCTTCTCGCCCTTGACGACGATGTAGCCCGAGTCGTCGATGGGAAGGTGGCCCTCGTCGGCGCGGTAGCGCCCCGTCTCGTCGAAGTGCTCGAGCGCGAAGCCCGTCGGGTCGAACGACGCGTGGCACCCGTTGCAGGCCTCGGCCGAGATGTGGATCTCCTCGTAGCGCGCGCGCGTCGTCGTCTTCCCCGGATCGGGCTTGGTGATCGCCGGGATGTTCTCCGGCGGCGGGGGGACGTCGCCGCAGAGGAGCCGCTCGAAGACGAGCAGCCCGCGGTGGGTCGGCGACGAGCCGTCCATGCGCGAGTTCCCCGCGAGGATGGAGCCCTGGGCGAGCAGCCCGACGCCCCACTCCGCGGGCCGATCTACGCGCTGGAAGGCCGAGCCTGTGACGTTGCCGTACCCGTAGAACGTCGAGAGCTGGTCGTTGAGGAAGGTGTACGGCGCGGTCAAGAGCTCGGTCACGCCCGCGCCGCGGGTGTAGAGGACCTCCTCGAGGAAGAGGCGTGTCTCGTCCTGCATGAAGCCCCCATAGGTGCTGAAGTCGGGGAGGTTCTCCTTCGCGATCCCGTTCACCTTGCCATAGCTGAGCCACTGCTGCAGGAAGCGGCTCATCGCCTCGTGGCCGCGCGGCGAGCTGAGGAGCGCGCGCGCCTCCTCGACGAGCGCCTCCGGCGAGCCGAGCTCCCCGCGCGCCGCCTTGTCGAGCAGCTCGGGCGTCGGCGTCGTGCCCGTGTAGTTGTAGGCGAGCGCCGTCGCGAGCTCGTGCTGGGACAGCTCGTAGCGGCCGCCGTTGGGCGCGCCGATCTCCGAGCGGTAGAACGCGTGGGGCGACTGGATCATGGAGACCAGCGTCCACTTGAGGCCGACGCGGAAATCGGACTTCCCGCTCACCGAGGCGTGGAGCGCCAGGAGCTCGCTCTTCTCTTCCTCGCTCACCGGCCGGCGGAACAGCCGCAGCCCGTGCCGGGTGACGAACTCGGCGGCGCACTCGGGGCCAGGCTGCGTCGCCGCGCACGGGAGCGAGGTCGCCAGCGCGGCCTCGGCGGTCACGATGTCGGCGACGTCCTCCGCCGTGCCCAGCAGCTCCTTCGCGGTCTGGACGCCGACCTGCAGGGCCTCGGCGTCGTTGGTGAAGCCGAGCTTCGATGTCGGGTCGGTGCCCAGCCGGACGCCCGACCACGCCGCCGCGCCGAGTTCGGGGAAGATGTCGCGGAGGCTGTTCTCCAGCTCCAGCGCGGAGAGCCGCCGCAGCACCGGCGCGCCGACCTGCGCCTGCTCGCACGAGTCGCCGTCGATGGGAGGGTCCTTCTCGGGGTCGCCCCCGCCCGCGTCACCGACGCACGCGAGGAGCGATGACGCGACCCCGGCGAGCACCCACGTTTGCCAGCGGATCATGACTTCAGCTCCTGGATCGGCTGCGCGCTGTGCGCGCCGATCTGCTTGATGGAAACGCCCATGGCATCGCCGAGCGTGGCCAGCATGTTGACGTGGTCGGTGTCGACGTCGACGACGCCGCGGCTCGCGATGCGGCCGCCGGCGTTGCCGATCAGGACCGCCGGGAGATAGGAGTGGACGATCTGGTTCCCGAGGTAGACGTCGTGGACGTCGGAGTTGTGATCGGCGCCGTCGCCGATCTCGCTGCACACGTAGATGAGCGAGTTGTGCAGGACCGTGTTGCCCGGATCGAGCGGGTCGGGCTGGTCGAGGACGGCGAGCAGCTTCTCCGCGAGCCGCGCGAAGAACCAGCCCTGGATCGACGCAAACTCCATGCGACCGGCCGGCTCCCGGGAGTGGGACGTCGCCCCGTGGTAGGCGCTCGCGCTCCCGGGGCCGCCGTTGAAGCTCATGGGGAGATCGCAGTTGACCCACAGGTTCTGCATCGTGACGACGCGCGCGGTGCCGCACACCATCGCGTTGGCCGCGACCTCGAGGTGCGCGTCGATGACGCTCCGCAGGTTCGCCTGCTCGAAGACGCTCTTGCCGGAGAGCGCGTCGAGCGCGGGCAGCGCCGGCCTCTCGGCGCAGCCGTTCACGACCGGCCTGTCGGACGCGGCCTTGAGCGAGCGCACCGACTCGAGGTGCACCCCGAGCTTGCTCTGCTCCCTCGTGAGGCCCGAGAGCGCGCGCTGCATCTTCTCGAGCTGCCGCTCGGTGAGCCCGAGCGCCTCGTTGCGGAACGCGACCTCGTCCGTCGCCGGCGCGCCTCCGCCCTGCTGCCCGCCGCCGACGGCCCCGAGCATCTCCGCGGCCGCGGCCGCGGGGTCCTCGATCGGGCGCACCCAGACGCCCCCGTGCCTGATCAGGTACGAGTTCTTGTCGAACCCCGTCCCGTCCTGGTTCCTCGGGTATGGGTTGGCCCCGAGGTTGTAGGCCTCGACGCCGAGCGCCTGCGCGATGGTATGGTCGATCGAGTCGGCCCCGGCGCCGTCCTTCACGCCGGTGAGCACGCCGGAGACCGCCTCGTGGTTGCCGAAGCCGTTGATGCCGAGCCCGCGGCAGACATTGACGTATTTCCCGAAGGGCGCGAGCGCCGACAGGACCGTCGAGCCCTTCAGGAAGTCCGCGCCCGGGGAGCCGTACGGCTCGGCATACTCCATGGGCATGCCATGGGGGACGAAGTAGATGAACAGCCGGACCGGCGCCGAGCTCGGCTCGGCCAGCGCCAGGTTGCTCATGCGGAAGGCGAGCGGCGCCGCGATTCCGGCGCCGAGCGCCTTCAAGAAGACGCGGCGCCCCAGCGCGAGGTCGCTCTTTTGGTGTTTCTTGGCAAGAGAACGCATCTCGTCGTCTCCATTCGGGCAAAGCAAGAAAGCCCCGTGGATGATCGTCGTACCGTCGTTTTGTTGCTGCGCCGGTAAGAAAGGAAGTTTGGCGTGAGAATTATCTCACGGTCGGCACGCGAAGCAACTCCAATGAACGTCGATATCTTGTGCTGCGTTGCTCGGTGATGTAAAATACATTCGCTCGCGATACGCGGCCAGGCGGGGAGTGGGGCGCCGGGCGGAGCGACGGATACGTGCGCTTCGGATCGTTCAGCGGCGGTCGCGACGCCGACGCGCGCGGCCCGCGAGGGACAGCGCGAGCCCGAGCGCGGGCAGCGCCCAGCCGCACGCGGCGCCGCGGCCCGCGCTCGCCGAGCAGCCGACGCTGACGTGATCGTCCTCCGGGGTCTCCGGGGGGTCACCGCCGGCGCCCGGGCCGGGATCCGCGCAGGAGCTCACGTCATCCTCGGAGCATTCGCTGGGGTGCCTGTCGCAGCGTGCCGCCCTCGCGCTGCACCAGGCCTCCTCGAAGCCCTCGGGCGGAGCCGCGCACCCCTCGATGTCCTCGGCGATGGTCGCCGCGTCGGCCGGGAAGACGCCCGTCGCGCCGGCGTCGCCGTGCGGGACGCACGTGCGCTCCTTCTCGATCGTCGTGCCGTCGACGAGGCTCCTGTACGTGAGCTGGTAGCAGTACTCCGTGGCCGCGACGTCGTACGACTCGCCGAGGGACCCTTCCCAGACCGTCTTCTTGCCGAGCTCCTCCCCGTCGGGGCTCGAGAAGGAGAAGGTCTTCACGTACTGGCCCACGCCGTGGTCCACCCCCCCGCTCACGTCGAGGAAGACCTTGACGTAGCGCTCCACCTCTTTTGCAACGCACATCTCTTCAGGACCGCAGGTCCACCCATCGTCGATACAGCAGCTCGTCTCGCCGTGCCAGCGCTCCTCCACGACGACGCTGGCCTGGACGGGGACGGCGCCCACGTCCATGTCGACTGCGGCGCTGGCCTGGGTCTCCCAGATGTCGGCGCCGATGCTCTGTTGCTCGACCGTGACCTGGTAGGTGTGGCCGTCGACGAGCGGGGCCGCGGGGCGAAAGGCGAGCAAGCTCTCGCCCTCGCTCGCGGGCACGCCGGCGACCTCCTCCTGGGCGCCGGCGAGGACCTCGCCTGTTTCCTTGTCCGTGACCACGAGCACGGGCGCGGTCTCCGGACAGTTGGAGTAGCAGCTGACCCGGGCCACGATGACCCCGTCGAGCGGCACGGCGCGCGGGACCGAGGTCGCATAGCGCCCGTCCGGCGGAGGCGAGCAGGCGGCGCTCGGACGGGAGATACAGAGAGCGCTCAGGCCTCCCATGACGGCGAGGGTCAACGCGGCGAAACGAGAACAAGGCATCGAAGTTCCTCCTCGAGCGACCCGGCGCGGGTCAGCTCCGCAAGGGCGTGCGCGGACAGACGTGCCGGTGTGCAGTCGCCGTGCCTGCCGCGGCTCGCCCGACCGCCGCGAGGTTCTCGCGGGCTCCGCGCGCGCCGCGCATGACGTTGGTGTCAGGCTGTGCCGCCGGCCCTGGGCGAGCTGTCGCGCCGCCGAGCCTTGCGCGCGCCAGGCAGATGCGATGTGAGCATGCTCCTCGTCGCCGCATCGGTCGTCGTGGAGGAAGTCGCCTGCGCCCGCCGCGAACACCGCCCGTCCGGCGAGGCTCATCCCGTCCGAGGGCTCGAACGGAGCGATGCACGCGACGAGGCCAAGGCGCATGATGCGCGCCCCGAGGCCGGCCCCGCAGGCGAGCAGGTAGGGCCGGCCCCGCTCGTCCCCGCGAGGAGGAAGCGACACGTGACCGAGCGGGGCCGGATGGACAGCGGCGCGCGCCAACGGTCGACATCGCTGCCAAAGCGCCCGAGTCGGAGACGATCCTCGAAGTCCAACACGTGCTGGCCAGGGGATGTTGCCCGGGGAGCACCTCGGCAGCAGCACCCGTGCTTCCCCGCGGGCTCTCGTCGCGCCTTCTGGCGGCCCCTCCGGCGCGCCGGCACCGGCACGACGCTTGCCCAGGCGCTCCGACGGCGGCTCCGCCAGGGCCGACCGTCCCCGCCGTGTCGCCTCGGGCCCGCGGCGGCCGCCCTCCTCACGACCCAGCCTCAGGACCCTTCTCATGAGCTCACCCCGCAAGCAGCTTCGACTCGGCGCGTTCATCCCCGCCACCGGCCACCACGTCGCCGCCTGGCGGCACCCCGACGCGCAGGCGGACGGCGGTCACAGCTTCAAGCACTACAAGCGCGTCGCCCAGGCCGCCGAGGCCGCCAAGCTCGATGCCGTCTTCCTCGCCGACAGCGCGGCCGTCTGGGGAGGTGCCTCCGATCTCGAGTCCCTGTCCCGGAGCGCCCGCGCCGCGGCCTTCGAGCCGATCACCCTCCTGTCCGCGCTCTCGGCGGTCACGGAGCACATCGGCCTCATCGCGACCGTCACCACCACCTACAACGAGCCCTTTCACCTGGCGCGCAAGTTCGCGTCGCTGGATCACCTGAGCGGCGGCCGCGCCGGCTGGAACCTGGTCACGTCGGCCAACCAGGCCGAGGCGCAGAACTTCGGGCTGGACGCCCACGTGGAGCACGCCCGCAGGTACGAGCGCGCCGAGGAGTTCATCGATGTCGTGACGGGGCTCTGGGACAGCTGGGAAGACGATGCCTTCCTGCGCGACAAGGAGTCCGGCGTCTTCTTCGATCCGGACAAGCTGCACACGCTGCACCACAAGGGAAAGCACTTCTCGGTGCGCGGGCCGCTCAACGTGGCGCGCTCGCCGCAGGGGCACCCGGTCCGCGTGCAGGCGGGCTCGTCGGAGCCGGGCAAGGAGCTGGCGGCGCGCACCGCGGAGGTGATCTTCACCGCCCAGCAGACGCTCGCGGACGCCCGGGCCTTCTACGCGGACGTGAAGGGACGCCTGGCCAAGTACGGGCGCAGCCCCGAGCACCTGAAGATCATGCCCGGCCTGTTCCCGATCGTCGGGCGCACCCAGGCCGAGGCGCAGGCGAAGTTCGACGCGCTCCAGGACCTGGTCCACCCGACGGTGGGGCTCTCGCTGCTGTCGGGGATGATCGGCGGATTCGACCTCTCGAAGTACCCTGTCGACGGGCCGATACCGGAGCTCCCGGCCAGCAACGGCGGCAAGAGCCGTCAGGCCCTGCTCCTCGATCTCGCCCGGCGCGAGAACCTCACCATCCGGCAGCTCTACCTGCGCATCGCCGGGGCGCGCGGCCACAAGCAGCTCGTGGGCACGCCGGAGACCATCGCCGACCTGATGGAGGAGTGGCTGCTGAACGACGCGGCCGACGGCTTCAACGTGATGCCGCCCCACCTGCCCGGCGGGCTCACCGATTTCATCGACCTGGTGCTCCCCGAGCTGCGCCGCCGGGGCCTCTTCCGCACCGAGTACGAGGGCCGCACGCTGCGCGAGAACCTGGGGCTGCCGCGCCCCGAGAACCGGTTCGCCCGGCGCGCCGCCGGCGCCGCCTGAGCGAGCGCCGGCGGCGCCGAGCGCGGCGCTCAGCCTCCCTTCGCGTAGTCGGGGAGCTCGATCTTGTCGGCCGGCGAGGAGACGATCCAGCCCTCGCGTCGCCGCAAGAGGGGGCTGGACGCGACGCGAAGGGCCGTGTGGAGGAGCGAGACGCCGAGCCTCGATTTCGGGTGCGCGATCCTAGGGACGCCGGGTGGGAGCTTCTGGGCCAGGTCGACGTAGGGGCGCATGCGCTTCTCATAGGCCGCGAAGGCGTCTCGATGATCGGAGTGCCGCGACAGCTCGCCCGCGAGCACGTAAGCGCCGACGAGCGAGAGGCTCGCGCCCATTCCGCTGACCGGCGACGCACAGTACGCAGCGTCGCCCACGAGCGCGGCCCGACCGCGTGACCAGCGCGGCGCCATGACCTGGCTGACCTCGTCGAAGTAGACGTCCTCGGCGTCGGCCAGCGCGGCGAGCACCCGCGGCGACTCCCAGCCGGCGTCGGCGAAGACGCGCGCGATGAGCGCCTTCTGCTCGGCGGCGCTCAACCCCGCATGGCCGCGCGCGGGGGACAGGAACCACAGCGATGCCCGGGTCGTGCCCACGTTGTCCGGGCGCAGGATGATCGATCGGCTGCCGGGGGCGTGGTACCAGCGGGCCCAGGCGCTGTCGGACGCTCCGCGGGGCATCGTGAAATAGCTGCCATAGAGGCCGAGCGGGCGGATCGTGGGCTCGTCGCCGACGATGAGCGTACGGGTTCGTGAGCGGATGCCGTCGGCGGCGACCACGAGGTCGACGTCGCGCTCGGCGCCGTGCTCGAAGGAGACCGTCACCCGGTCGCCGTGGTCGCGGAGGCCCGTGATCTGGTTGCCAAAGAGATACTCCGTCGTATCTCGGGTGCGGTCGTAGAGAATCTTGGCGAGGTCGCCGCGAAGGATCTCGAGCTCCTGGGTAAACCCGCCGCCGTCCGAGCTCGCCGCGGGGAACTCGGCCTTTGTCGCGTCGTGCTCGTCGACGAAGCGGAGCCCCTGCTCCCCCGTGCTGGCGGCGCGGATGTCGCCTTCGATCCCCATGCGGCGCACGACCTCCCGCGCCGCGCCCTGGACGTCGATGTTCTGCCCGCCGAGCCGGAGCGCGCCGGCGCGCTCCACGACGACGGGCCTGATGCCGTAGCGCGCAAGCCAGAAGGCGAGCGCGGGGCCGGCGATGCTCGCACCCGCGATCAGCACAGTTCGATGTTCCACGGATCACTCGCTCCTATCTCTTACGGTGGCCGTGAGGCGGTGGGCCGCTCCGTCAGCCAGGCTCTAGATGTTGCATGAATTCAAGGAATGTCGACGCGCGGGTCGTGGAGCGGCAGGCCCGCCCGAGGCCACCTTGCACGTGCGGTGATCCATCGCTCGATCGCTGGTGTCAAAGAAGGGTCGCCACCGGCGCCGCGGTGACGGGCCCGCGGTGCAGGCGAACTCTGCGGTGAGACGACCTCTGCCGTTGTCCGGCCTCCGGGGCGGAAGCTGTACGTGAGTGTCAGTCAGCGGTGAACATGCGATTGGGGCTGGCCGCCGACCCAGATCTCGCCTGTATGATCCCGGCATGGGGAACGATAGCGTTGTTGGCGGCTCACCCGTGGCGCCGCCTGCGGGGTACGACGCCGGCGACATCTTGCATCAGGGGCCTCATGTCGTCGTCTGCCGGGCGCGGGGTACTACACGACCAAGCTCGCGCTCGCGTACCTGTACGGGGATCACGAGGGCGCGCTGACGATGGCGCTCCGCGCGCACGAGCGGCTCGCCGGCGGGGTCGGCCAGTACTTCGCGCTCGCCGATCTGCCGCTCTACACCTGCCTCACGATCACGGCGCTCGGCCCCCGGGCGGACCGGGAGGAGAGCGTCAAGCTCGCGAAGGCGCGGCTGGAGGAGGAGCTCGCCGAGCGGGCGCGCGTCGAGCAGGCGCGGGCCGAGCTCCAGGATGATCTCATCCGCGTCCAGCGCGACCGCCTCGCGGAGATGTCGTGTCCGCTCATCCCGATCACCGACCGCATCATGGCCATGCCGCTCATCGGGACCATCGACGCGGACCGGGCGAATCAGGCGCTCGAGACGGCGCTGCGCGGCGTGTCGGACACGGGGGCGCAGGTGGTCATCCTGGACATCACCGGCGTGAGCGTGGTGGACAGCGCCGTCGCGGCGACGCTCTTGCGGACGGCGGCCGCGCTGCGGCTGCTCGGCGCGGAGGTGGTGATCACCGGGGTTCGCCCGCAGGTGTCTCGCGCCCTGGTGAGCCTCGACATCGATCTCGGCGGGCTCGTGATCCACGCGACGCTCCAGCGCGGGATCGGCCATGCGCTCCAGCGGACCGACGAGGCCCCGCGCCTCGCGGAGCTGGCTGCGCGGGGGCCGAGGGCCCTGCGCGACGTGCCGCGGTGATCCCGGGGCTGCGGACGGGCAAACGAGAATTAGTTCGATTCTGCCTTCTCGCCGGCCCTCCTCCGCGAGGTCCACCGGAGCGCCTCGGGGAGGACGCCGGCGACGGCGGCGAGCGCGTCATCTCCACCGACGCGCGCGATGAGGGGAGCGAGCTGCTCCACGCCGCCCCAGCGGCTCAGGGTCGACACGAGCGTGACGTCCTCCGCCGCGTCCCCGAGGCTCACGGCGAACAGCCTTGCCGCCGTCGCGAGCGACATCCAGGGAGCGCAGCGCACCACGCTCTCCAGACCCTCGGTACCCCGGTCGTCGTGGTAAGCAGCGACAGCGCGCGCGGCGAGCGCGGGGCGCGACCGCTCGGGGGCGGCGAGACAGAGCGCCGCGAGGGCCATGATGCGCGCGGCCTCCGAGCCACCTCCGCCGCCTCCCTCGGCGATCTCCACCGCCGCCTCGAGTCCGAGCACCTGGATCGCCTCGGCCGCGTGATCACAGACGAGCCCCGCGGCGGTCCACGGGGGATCCAGCGAAGCCACCGCATCGCGCGCCGCTTGCACGAGCGAGCGGCCTCCCTCGGTCGCTGCGGCGCAGAGCAGCGGACGAGCGGCGAAGATCCCGCTGCCGCAGAGCTCTCGGATGATGCCGAGCGCGCGTTCCGGAGCGCCGAGCTCGGCGGACCGCACGGCCAGCGCGGCAGGGGTCGGGAGGGCCTCGTCCAGCAGCCTGGAGAGCTCGGCCTGCCCGAGGAACGGGAGCAGGGCGGCGGTGCACGCGTCAGTGTCGTGCCTCTCGGCATCCTCGTCGTGGTCGATCAAGAACGCATCGAGGGACATCGAGACCGCGCGGGCCCGCTCCTCATCGGGCAGCACTGGCAAGAGGGGCGCCAGCGCGTTCGCTCGGGACGTCGGAGGAAGAGACATCGCCGCGCGGAAGAGGGCGAGCGCCTGGTTCTGGCCGAGCGCCTCCGCCGTGGCGAGCCGCGCGAGCGCCTGCCCTGGCTTCGCGCTCGACAGCGCGCGCTCGACGGCTTGCTGGACGAGCGCTTCAGCCTCGGATTGCGGCAGGAAGTCGGCGGCCGTGAGCCACGCGCTCAAGTAGCTGTCGGGTCCTCCTTCCGCGCGCCACGTGGCCGAGACCGCCCACCGCGCGAACGTCGACGCCTCGTCGCTCGATGCAGCGCGCGTAGCGGTGAGCCATGCGAGCGCGTCTTCCCATCCATCTCCGCGCCATGCCGCGCCTGTCCTCCTCACAATGTCGAGCGCGCGCGCCTCGATGCTGGCGCGCAGCGGGGGAGAGGCGCGCGCCGCGAGCGCGAAGAGTGCGACGGAGAGCGCTCGCTCGGTGTCGTTCCACGCTTCCCCATCGGCCCCGTCGGCTTCGGGAGGCCACGCGCGATGCAGCGTTTCGAGAGCGCCCTGCGCGAGCGCGACCCTCATGAAGCTCGACAGCACGTCGAGCGGGATCTCCACGGCGTCTGAGGCGAGAAGCGGCGCCGACATCGAGCGTCGCACGCGTCCCAGCTCTGCCCGACGCGCAGCGAGATCCTCGCGCGAGCGCGGCCATGCCCACTGCGGTGCGCAGAGCGGAAGAAGGTCGGCGCGCGGTGCGCCGGAGGAGACGAGGTGGTCACCGGCGTACCGGCGGAGGTAGTTGACCGCGCCGCCCTCCGGTGTGTCGACGCTCTCCCAGGTGCGAACGAGCGTTCGGGCAGCCTCGGCGAACCGCTGCTCAGCGTGCGCGACGTGCTCCCGGTGCGCCGCCGCCCAGGCGGCGCGCAGGGCTTCATGACGAAAGCGAATCTGGCGACCCTCTTCACGCCATTGGAGAACCGGATCGACGGCCTTGCGATGCGTATCGAGAGAGCCGGTCACCTCGGCGGCCTGCGCCCCGAGGAGCGGCGCCAGCTCATCAGCGTCGAGCGGCGCGAATGCGCACGCGAGGGTCGTCATGAGCGCTTCCAGCCGCGCCGCACCGCGATCGCGGAGCGAGCTCGCGATCGCGTCCACATGAGCGCGTGGACCTGGACCATCGACGGCCGCCCAGGCGAGATGGTCGCGGAGAGATGGATCGACCTCCTCCAGGCGGAATCCGTCGACCGAAACATACGACACGTGCGCGGCGCGGAGGCCAAGCCGCTCTGCCCACCGCTCGGCAACGTCGCGCGTGCCGGAGACCGTCACCACCACACGCGCGGCGGAGCCTGGCGCGTCCAGCACCGAGCGGCGAGCGTCGTCCGGCCAGTCCACACATGCGTCAGGCGTGATCAAGCCAATCAAGAGCTGCGGCTGGCCGTCATCGCCCTCCCAGTTCATGATGCGGTTGACGAGGCTCGTGCGGACACCGAAGTGAAACTCGTCGAATCCCGTGCCTTCGGGCCATGGGCCGGCGGAGAGCCGCGCGAGCACTTCTTCCTCGAAGGCCGCGCCAAACACGCGTCCCGCGCGGACGAGGAGCTTCAGGGTGCCAGGACCTGTGATCGAGCAGAAGAAGCGTTCAATCACCGTGCTCTTCCCTGCGCCAGAGGGACCATGGACGACGCACGCCGACGGGCGCCCCGCTTCGTACCAGGATCGCAGCGCTTCGAACGCCCTGAGCTGGCCCTCACCAAAGAACTGTCCCTCCATCGAACTCTCCTGAACCCGGGGATGACTCGTCATCTTCGCCGGTACTTCCCGAACTTGCCGCGCTTTCCTCCCTCGCCTATCACCGCGTGGCTGATTCCGAGGCTCTCGAACATCTGTTGGCAAAGGTCGCAAGGGTTGACGCGGTTGCCGCCTTTGGTCTGAAATGTCTCGATCGAGACGTTGGGATTGTCGAACTTTGCTTTGAGTCGGCTGTTTACTTCTGCCCCCTTTTGCTCTTTGGTCATCGGTACAAACGGTTCCCTCTTGTTTCCCCTCTTCTTGGCGGCGTTTTGCTCGCTTTCGACCTCAGCGGTGATATCGTTCTTCATGCGCTGGAGCGCCTGGGTCTCGGCGCACGAGTTCTTGTGGTAGTCGTGCGGGATCTGTCCGCCTGCTTCAGGCTTCTTGTTTCTTGCTTCGTCGATATTGTATCCTTCGTACAGCACCGTCGCCGGCCGCGTGCTATTATCGACGATTCGCGTATAGACGAGCCCCCACGGGTCTCCGTAGCCGAACGGGTCGTTCCTGGCATAAGCGAATGTGTTGAGCCCGCCGAGCGGCTCCACCGGATCCGGCGAGATGTACCGGCCGAGCGCCGGGTCGTAGTAGCGGTAGCGGTTGTAGTGGAGCCGTCTCCGCATCGGCGTAGTGCCCCAGGAACCTGAGCGGCGTCGCCGCCCGCGCTCCCGCGCGCACGGCGGCTTCGCCCCACGCCGTCCTCGCGATCTCGGCGATGATTTGGCCGTCGCCGCCGAGGAGCCGCTCCGGGAAGCCCGCTAGGTCGTTGGCATAATAGACCCACGGTCCTTCGCGGGTCTCGCCGCCGCGCCGAACGATCTCCCGGTGCGCCAGCGGCTCGCCGTCACCATCGAAGCAATACCGCCGTTCGAACCTCACCTCGTCAGCGTCGGTGACCTCGTGAAGCAGGGTGCTACCGTGCCAGTAGAACCGTGTGCGCCGGAGGGACTGCCGGCTCCCGTCGGCGCCTCTCCGGTAGAGCTCCTTCTTCAGCCGCCGCGCGAACGCGTCGTACGTGTATTCGATCGCACTACCGTCCGGCAAGACCACCTCGGACAGCGTGCCCGCCTCTGCCCACTTATACGACGTGACGCGATCGCCCGCATCGGTCCGCTCGCGCCGCTCGGTGAGCCTGCCGAGCTCGTCCCAGACGAGCGTTGTCGTGCCCGTGCGCAGGAGCAGATCGCCGCCGCCGTACTCACGGCTTGCGCCCGTCCCACTCGCGTCGTGCACGTTGCCCGCCGGGTCGTAGGCGAAGAGCTCGCCACGAGCGCCCTCCGGCACGACCGCGACGAGCTGTCCGAGCGCGTCGTACTGGTAGCGGGTCCACCCGTATCGCGCGTCCCACAGGGCCGCAAGCTCGGAGGACGCGCTATACTCCATCCGCTGATGGAGCGTCGTCGCGGGCTCACGCGCGCCTGTCCACGCGGGCTCCCCCGGGCGCACCCGCCGCTCCAGCGCTGGCGACGTGACGTGCCTCTCGGCCAGCCTGCCCGCGAGATCATAGCTCAGCAGCACGCGTCCGCCGCGTGACAGCGCGCGCTCGATCTCCCGCCCGGCAAGGTCGAGCCGCACCTCCATCTCCTCGGCCTCGTCGAGCCGCAACGTGAAGCTGTGACCCGCGTAGTTTCGGCGCCATTCCGCGGTGTGGCCGATCGACGTCCGGAGGCGCACGGGAAGGCCGATGGCATCGTGCTCGACCTGGACCTCGAACGCCTCGCCGCCGACGATCTGCCGCTCCCTGACGATCGCGCCCGCGGCGTTGCGCACGAACTCCACCCTCCCGCCCGCAGTCTGGGCGGCCAGCACGTCGTCCCGGAAGTCATACTCGAACATCTCCTCGGCCCCGTCCGCGCGCGTCCGCTTCACGATGCGCCCGAGGAGGTCGCGCTCGAGAAAGACCTCATGGCCGCTCCCGAACGACACACGCACAACGCGGCCCGCGAGATCGTGATCGTAGCTGATCTCGCGACCGTCGAAGGTGCGCTCGTACTGCTTCAGCCCGGTCGGTCCCAGCTTGAACGAGTACATCTCCCCCCGTGCGTTGACGACGCGGACGAGCCGCTCCTTTCGGTCATAACGCAGCCGGACCGTGCTCCTGTCGGGTAGATGCGCCTCGGCGAGCGAGCCGGTGCCGCCCCGAACGAGGATAGTCCTCCGCCCGCCGGGATCGATCTCCTCGATCACGTTACCCAGGCCGTCGTGGACGAACCGCCAGCTCTGCCCGCCCGGTTCCTCCATGGAGACGAGTAGACCTTTGTTGCTGTACCTGTAGGAGGTGACCGCACCGCTCTCGTCGCGAACCGATGTACAGCGCCCGAGCTCATCGTATGTCGCTTGCCAGAGCACGACGCCGCTCTCGTCCGAAGCCTCGACGGCGTTGGCGTGGTCATCGTAGCGATAATGCCGACCACGCCCGTTGGGAGCCATCGTCTGCACGGGCAGCCCGCGCGCGTCGTAGCGCAGCTCGAATAGCGCGCCCGTGGAGTCCTTGATGAGGAGCGCGTCCTTCGTGTACTCGACGACCGTCTCGCCGCCGCCCGGATCAACGACGCGGGTGATGTCTCCGTTCGGCAGGCGCTCGATGTGCGTCTCCTGGCCAAGCGCGTCGATCACGCGCGTCTCGTTGCCGAGCAGGTCGCGCTCCCAGCGTGTGGTGGCGCCCATCGCGTCCGTGTACGACGTGAGGTGCCCGCGCGCATCGTAGGTCCGTGTGAAGACGCGCCCGTTCGCCACCGCCTTGTCGGCCTTGCCGTGCGCGTTGCCGAAGTACCGGAACACGCACGCAGCGTCGGCGACCTCGCTGTAGCCGTGAGTGCCGTAGTCGATCTTGACGTGGTGGATCCCCTTGGCCCTGGTATGCCCGTCCGCGAGGAACTCGGGCAAGTCGTCCTCGAGGCACGGATCGACCCCGCTCTCATGCTCACCCCACGTCTCGATGCCCCGCCCCGCTCGATCGTAGCGGAAGAAGACCAGGCCCGTCGGCAGGCGGTACGACGAGAGCCGATGGTCGTCGTCGTACGTGTACGCCGTCGCGTGGCCGTCCGCGTCGGTGACCTTGGCGAGATTCCCCGCTGAATCGTGCTCGTACGTCGCGGCGCGCACGACCCTCCCGGAGGCGCACACGATCTCGAGCGCCGCGATCCGCCCCTCGCGCGTCGTCAGGACGCGAGTTGTCCGGCCAACGGAGTCGACGATGCGCGAGAGCGATGCCCCGCCGTAGTAGAGCTGGATCCGGTTCCCGGCGCGGTCCTCAACCGCCGCGAGGCGGAAGCGCCGGCGCGCCGGGTCGCCGAGATCCGGCTCGAAGATCCGCCGCGTGCCGTCGGGCACGTCGAGCGCGAACCCCTCCTCGTGCCGGTGGAGCACCCATCCGTGCGGTCCGATTACGCCCACGTCCCGCTCGACGACGCCGAAGGACACGTCAAGGCCATCGTCCGTCCAGACCTTCGCGCCGCCGCCGCGGCGCAGCTCGACCTCCCAGGCGAAGCTGTGAGTCCAGCCGTGGCCGAGGCCGATGTCCCGCTCCCGGCTGGTCGTCGAATACGAGCGCGCGAGCTCGAGCGGTAGCGGCCCTGGCAGCGCGAGGTCCAGGACGGGCGCGGTGAACGCCCGGCCGGTGATCACGTCGATGGGATCTCCGTGCGACGCCGCGCCGCTGCTGCTGCCGCCGTGGTGCTGTGGGCATCCGCCGCCGTCCTTCCCGGGGGAACCGCAGGCGCTCTTGCCGCCGCCACCGGCGCCGCTGCCTCCGCTCTTTCCATCGGAGCCTTGACCGTTCTTCGAGCCGTTGCCGCCGCCCGCCCCGCTCCCGCCTCCTGCGCCTCCCCCGCCCATGACGAAGACGCCGGGGTTCATGCCAGGGATCGCGGGGATGTTCGGTACCGGGGCTGTGCGCGCCATCGGAGCACCTCCTGAAGCAGCTGGAGCAAACCCGAGCACCTTCCTCGATGTCAAGCTCACCACGGCCCAGACGCGAGGAGGGCCGACGCACCGTCTTGGCGGTGGTCCCGTCTGGTGCGGTCGAATGAATTCTCAACAATGAGACGCGGAACCGCTGCGCCCACGAGAGCTTGTCTCCCGCCCCGCACGGGCACCGCCCGCTCCGGCTCGCTGGGCTTCTGTGCGGGCGCGCGCGCAGACACTGGCTGGTGAATCGGCGAGAATTCCAGCGCCCGCGCGCGGGTGCTAGCGTGCCCCATGCGCGAGCGCCTCGACGGGATCGTCGCCAAGCTGACCGCCGTTCGCGCGCGGGGGCTCTCGTGCTTCGGCAGCCACGCGCATCGCTTCGAGCTGCAGCCGCCGGCCACCGAGGCCGAGGTGGCCGCGTTCGAGGCCGCGCGGCGGGTGCGGCTGCCCGAGGACTACCGCGCGTTCCTGCTGCTCGCGGGGCACGGCGGGGCCGGGCCGCACTACGGGCTCATGACGCTCGCGCGGTGGGACGACGCGCGGTACGAGGCGCGCGACGACCTCGACGCCGAGTGCCCGCTGCATCCCGACACGCTGCCGCCCGGCCAAGGTTGGCTCGAGGCGCTCCTGCCCGGCGAGGACGAGCCGATGGACCGCGCGCTGCGGGGCACGCTGACCCTCGGCACGCAGGGCTGCAGCTTCTACAGCCAGCTCGTGGTCACCGGGCCGGCGCGCGGGCGGGTGGTGTACGTCGACCTCGACGGCGGGCGACCGTACTTCCCCGAGAGCGCGGGCTTCCTCGACTGGTACGAGCGCTGGCTCGGCGAGCTCCTGGCCGGATGCAAGATGCATGGGTTCGGCATCGGCATGCCGGGCTTCGAGCCCGAGCTGGCCGATGCGCTGCGCCGGGGGGAGCGCCTCGTGGACGCGCTGACGGCGATGCGCCGGCTGCCGCGGGTGGGCAGGGACACGCTCGAGCTGGTGATCGCGCGGCTCGATCACCCCGACGCCGGCGTCCGGGAGCAGGCGCTGGCCGTGATCGGGGACTTCGACGGCGATGCGAGGGCGCTGGCGCGGCCGTTCTTGCGCGATCCCGCGCCGGGGCCGCGCCGGGCGGCGCTGGAGTGCGTGTGCAAGGGCGATGCGGCGCGCTGGGCCGCCGATGCCCGCGCCCTGCTCGACGACGCCGACGGAGCGATCGCGTCGGCGGCCCTCCGCGCCCTGGACGACGCGCAGGTGCTGACGCTGGCCGATCTCGTGCCGCGCCTCCGCGACGCGCGCCAGGGCGTGGCGGAGGATGCAGGCCGGCGCTTCGCGGCGATGGCCGGCCGGGGCGTGCCGCCGGCGGAGGCCGCGGCGTTCGCCGCCGCCGCCGCGGCGATGCTCGATCACGAAGGGCCGCGCGTGGCGATGTACGGCCTGGAGGTTCTCGCGCACGTCGACGCGCCGGAGCTCGTGGAGCGGCTGCGCGCGTCCGCGCTCGGCGAGGAGCCCTGCCACCGGATGGGCGCGTGCCGGGCGCTCGTCCGGCAGGATCGCGCCGCGGGCCTCGACGCGCTGATCGCACTGACGCGGCACGCCGATCCGTTCGTTCGCCAGGGCGCCGCGCGCTTGCTGGGCGAGCTCGGCGACGCCCGGGTGCGGCCGGCGCTCGAGCGGCTGCTCGAGGACGAGACCAAGCCGTTCGAGCGCACGGCGAGCGGCATCCTCACCAGCGTGTACCGCGTGTGCGACACGGCCCGGATGGCGCTCGAGGCGATCGAGCGCCGCGCCGAGGCGTAGCGATTGCGGGATGTCGGTGATCCTGGCGTCCCGCGTCCGATCCGAGAGGACCGCGGCCACGGGCGTGCCGGCGTCCACCGTTCACCGCCGGCGCGCACCCCGAGCTGGCAGGAGGTGGTGGAGCACCTTGGAACAACCAACCGTGCCTTGCCTACCCCGACCTCAGCCGGGGCCCTCGACGAGCTCGATGCGGGTCCACACGTCGCCCTCACACGATCCCTCGGCTTCGATCCAAGCGCGGCAGCGCTCGCACTCGGTGTAGATCCCGAAATGCGCGGGCAGCCGGAAGCGCTCCCGGTCGCTCGCCGAAATGGCACACTCCTCGTCGACGTCTTGCCGTGGTGGTGAAGGCATCCCCTGCACCCATTCGAACAGGCCACACGGACCGTCTTTTCCCTGCCAGCCGTCGAGCGTAGCGCCACACCTGGGGCAAGCGAGCTGCGGCGCCGGCGTATACCAGTCAAACATCCCCATGCTGGAAACCTCTCGATGTGGTTGATCCGCCGAGCGGTCCGGCGGTGCGCTGCGGCGCCGGAGGCTGGGCCGGCACCAGCGCTCCGTCGTTCGCGCCTTTCGTGGCATCTTGAACTGTTCGCGAGACGCACGCGGCTCCGCCTCGCGCGCCGCCGACATCCGTTGGCCAACTTGCCACCGTACCGCTGATAACAGAAGCTGGTCATTGGGCGCGCCGCAACATTGTATTTTCTTTGCTCAGGCTCTATCGTGCGGGCCCGAACGGACGGAAGGCGCGGATGAAGGACACCCTGTCGGCGGCGGAGGCCCGGCGCGTCGCGCTGGCGGCGCAGGGCTTTCGGGCGGAGCGGCCCGGGCCGGCGGCGACGAAGCAACACTTGACCCGGCTGATCGAGCGGCTGGGCGTCGTGCAGATCGACAGCGTCAACGTGGTCTCGCGCACCCATTACCTGCCGGCCTTCTCGCGGCTGGGGGCCTATCCGCGGCCGATGCTGGAGGAGCTCGCCTGGGCGAGGAAGCGGCCGCTGTTCGAGTACTGGGCGCACGAGGCCTCGCTGCTGCCGCTCGCCGCCCAGCCGCTGCTGCGCTGGCGGATGGCCGACGCGCGCGACGGGGTGGGCGTCTGGAAGGGCGTGGCGCGCTTCCTGCGCGAGCACCGGACGGTGGTGGACCGGGCGCTGGAGCAGATCCGCGAGCGCGGGCCGCTGGCCGCCTCCGAGCTCGAGGTCGGCGCGAAGGGGGCGGGCGGCTGGTGGGGCTGGAGCGACGCCAAGCGGGCGGCCGAGTGCCTGTTCTGGAGCGGCGAGCTGACGACCGCCACCCGGCGGGGGACCTTCGAGAGGGTGTACGGCCTGCCGGAGAAGGTGCTGCCGAGGGCGGTGATCGAGGCGCCGACGCCCGCGCGCGAGGACGCCCAGCGCGCGCTGATCCGCATCGCCGCCCGGGCCATGGGCGTGGCGACCGAGCGGGACCTGCGGGACTATTTCCGCATGGGGGTCGCCGAGGCGAGGGCGCGGGTCGCCGAGCTGGTCGAAGCCGGTGAGCTGCTCCCCGTGGGCGTGAAGGGCTGGCGGGAGCCGGCGTTCCTCGATCCCGCCGCCCGGCGGCCGAGGCGGATCGAGGTTTGCGCCCTGCTCTCGCCCTTCGACAACCTGATCTGGTTCCGCGAGCGCACCGAGCGGATGTTCGGCGTGCGGGTGCGGCTCGAGATCTACACCCCCGCGGCGAAGCGGACCCACGGCTACTACGTGCTGCCGTTCCTCGAGGGCGACGCGATCACCGCGCGGGTGGACCTCAAGGCCGATCGCAAGGCGGGCGTGCTGGTCGTGCAGGCGAGCCACGCCGAGCCCTCGGCGGGCGCAGAGACGCCGGAGCGGCTGGCGGGCGAGCTGCGGACGATGGCCGCGTGGCTGGGGCTGGAGCACGTGCGGGTGGAGCCGAAGGGCGACCTGGCGGAGCGGCTGAAGAAGGCCCTGTCGGGCGTCTCGGCGTCCCGCAGGAAGCGCTAGCCGGACACGCGCTCGACGAGGTACCCCACCTCGCTCGTCCCTTCCTCCGCGCCGGCCAGCTCCTGTGGACCCGACGCTGGAGGGCCGATCCGCTCGGCGAACCAGCGCAGCACCTCTCCAAAGGAGCCGCCGTCGAACAAGAGGTCGGAGCCCCCAGATGTCGGATGGGAGCTGTCTGGAGCGTAGATGATCGTCGTGCTCCGAAGGACCGTCGCCACGGCGCGGGCGGCCTCGCGAAGACCCTCGCGGACGTGGGGTTCGAACACGAATGACCACCATCGGGCCGGATGCGTGAGCTCGAGGCCCGTCCGGAAGACAGTCGCGGAGAAGCCGAAAGGACCCGACAGCGAAAGGTGCCCTGTCTCGAACAGCTCCTCGGCGGCGTTGCTGTAAAGTGGGTCTCGGTCCCAGCGCCACGGACAAGGAGCGAAATCCAGGTCGAGGTGGACATCGAGCGCTGCTGCAGGACAGCCGAACCGCGCATCCAGCAGCTCCGGAAGGCGATAAAGCTCGTCCCAGGAGAGCGCGTGGTCGAGCAATGCAGTGAAATCAATGCCCACTCGAAGAACCTACCACGGTCCCCGACGCTCTCGCCGTCCATGACGCCGACGAGGGGAAGCGCGCTGGTTCGCGCGAGATCCACCGGCCGTTTCGGCCTGAACGGATGATCCGCGTCGCGGGCGTCTTCTCCCGCCCCCCGCTTCAGCATGTATACCGGAACTCGGGCGATAATACGATGAAAAATCGCATCGGCGGTGCCATTTCGTCCTCCGTCATCCACGCGGCGCGCGTGGTGAAAGGGAGAGAGACGATGCGGGTACTGCTGACGGGAGTGGGGACGCGCGGTGACGTGCAACCCGTGGTGGCCCTGGCCGCCGAGATGCGGCGTCGTGGGCACGACGTGCGGCTGTGCATTCCGCCGAACTTCATCGACTGGGTGGTTGGCATGGGCTTCACGGCGAGCCCGATCGGCATCGCGATGCGTGCGCCGAACGGGGCCGCCGGCGCGCAGGCCGCGATGCCGACGCCGGAGCAGGTCCGCGCGCTCGTCGCGCACCTCGTGAAGGACCAGTTCGACGCGACCGCGGCGGCCGCCGAGGGATGCGACGCGATCGTGGCCGGCGGAGCGCACCAGTACGCCGCGCGGTCCCTCGCGGAACGGCTGGGCATCCCGTCGGTGGTCGCCCTGTACGCGCCGGTGGCCCTGCCGTCGCCGGATCATGCGCCCGGCGGGGTGCCCGGGGGCGACGCGGACGCCAACCTCCGAGGCTGGCAGGACGAAGCGCGGAGCTGGAACGAGCGGGTCCTCGAGCGGCTCAACGACCATCGGGAGCGGATGGGGCTGAGTCCGCTGAGCGATGCGTTCAGCCACGTCCTGGGCAAGGCTCCGTGGCTCGCGGCGGACCCGGTCCTCGGGCCGCTGCCGGCGACGCCCGGCCTGGAGGTCGCGCAGACGGGAGCCTGGCTGCTTGAGGACACGACGCCGCTCGTCCCCGAGCTGGAAGCGTTCCTCGCCGCCGGCGAGCCGCCCGTCTACGTCGGCTTCGGCAGCATGCCCGTGGACCCGCAGACCGGCCGGAGCGTCATCGAGGCGGTGCGGGCCGCGGGGCGCCGCGTGGTGCTGTCGCAGGGGTGGGCCGAGCTCGGTCTGGTCGACGACGCCGCCGACTGCATCGCGATCGGCGACGTCAACCAGCAGGCGCTGTTCCCGAGGGTCGCCGCGGTGGTGCACCACGGCGGGGCGGGGACGACCACGACCGCGGCGCGCGCGGGGGTGCCGCAGGTGATCGTGCCGATGTTCGCGGATCAGCCGTACTGGGCGGCGCGCGTGCGGGCGCTCGGGATCGGGACGTCCGTTGCGCGTGGGGCGCTGAGCGCGGAGTCGCTCCGGGCGGCGTTGGGGGGCGCGCTCGATGAGGGGGTCGCTGCTCGCGCCGGCGCGATCGCGGGCGCCGTGGCGGTGGATGGCGCGGCCGTAGCGGCGGACCTCGTCGAGAGCGCCGCCGCGTGAACCTCGAGGGGGCGCCGCGTCCGGCTCATCGGGCGCGCGCAGGGACCTCGCTTGCGGCCCCGTGCGCGACGAGCTCGGTCACGCGGAGCTGATCAGGGACAGGGACGGCGCGGGTGGCGGCGCCATGGCGGCTCGGCACCTCGCGAACCGCGGGGGCAGTGGAGCCCCGACGGCAGCCAGCTTGCCGCTACGACGTCGAGCGCCCAACCCGGGTTGGAGCGTCACTGGACGTCCGAAGAGCGAAGCTTGATGGGAGAACATCTGGCACGACCGTTGTGGGTGCTTTGCGGATCAGCACGGCGCCTGAGTCGGCCCGTGATCGGCGCAGGGCCGGCGCGATGAATCGCTCGATGCTGCGATCGCCCGCCCAGAGCCCTTGCGCGATCAAGACTACATCGCCGTACTCCTCGACATGGCGACGGCGCCTCCTGTACAGTACACGACATGACCGAAGCTGCGAACCCGGACGAGCTGGAGATCGCGACGGGCTACATGAGCGCTGTCCTGAATGGGCCGTTCATCGCGATGGAGTGTACGGGGGACACCGGGGCTCTCGAGATCGCCGCGTGGAGCGCCGGGGCAGCACGGGTTCTTGGCTATGCCAGGGAAGAGGTGATTGGCCGCCGCCTCTCGGACACGATCCTGGGCGGCGCCGACGTCGACCTCTGGCGGCGCCTCTGCGACGGGCCGGTGGGCGCGCCGCTCACCGTCCAGCACAGGCGGGCGGACGGGGGCGTCGTCGTGTGCGAGTGGGTCCACCAACCGATGCGCGACGCGGGCGGCCGGGTGGTGCGCAGGCTCTTCCTCGGGCAGGACGTGACCGGGCTCGGCCGTGCGGCGGAGCAGGCGCGAGATCACGCGATCCTCCTCCGCGCCATTCTCGATCACGCTCCGCTCGTCGCGTGCAAGTACGACCGCAATGGGGTCTTCACCTTCCATGACGGCAAGGGGATCGAGCGCGCGGGCCTGACGCCGGGGCAGCTCCTCGGCATGAACGTCTTGGACCTGTACGGGGTCGACCCGGCGTCTGCGGAGGCGATCCGGCGAGCGTTCGCTGGAGAGGCTGCGGAGATGGACACCGAGGCCCACGGCGCGAGCTGGCGGTCGTGGTTCCTTCCCGTGCTGGACGAACGCGGCGCGCCTGACGGTGCCGTTTCCGTGACGTTCGACATCACGGACCTCAAGCGTAGGGAGAGCGAGATCGAGGCGAAGCTCGCCATGATCGAAGCCCAGCAGCAGGTCATCCGCACGCTATCGACGCCCATCATCGAGGTCTGGGATCGCGTGCTGACAATGCCGATGGTCGGCGTCATCGACAGCGCGAGGACCTCCGAGGTGATGGACAACCTCCTCGATGCGATCGTCACCAAGGGGGCGCGCTTCGCGATACTGGATCTCACCGGGGTCGACGCGGTGGACACGAAGACGGCGAGCTACCTCGTCGAGCTGGTCCGCGCGATAAGGCTCCTCGGCGCGGAGGGCGTGATCACGGGCATCCGGTCGAACGTGGCGCAGACGATGATCACGCTGGGTCTCGACCTTTCGGAGGTCATCACGATGGGCAATCTCCGCGCAGGCCTGAAGCTCTGCATACGGCGATTGAACATCGAAGCCGCCGCCGCGACCGGCGGCGCAAAGCGGCCTCAATAGATCTCGTGCTCGGCAGCGACGGGCGCCACCGCGTCGAGACGCCTCGTCAGCTCGCGCACGTGCGTTGTTGGCACCTGCGGGAACCGGTGATGCTCTCGATGATAGAACATGCTGTACGCGAGCGCTGGCTTCCATCTCCCGCGCTGCGTGCGCGCGACGCGCGCGGCACGGTCGCACCCGTGGCGCGCGGTTCACACGGCGAAGATCCCGGCCGCGCGCTCGCCGGCCAGCGCGCGTCCGACGCCGATTTCAAAGATCCCTTGTCGCCGCGATGCCCCGCTGCCGACGCCGAGCACAGGGGAACCTCACCGAAACGCACACGGCCCGACAGCGCCGGGCACCCTTGGTACACGGGCGACGTCCGCCGCCGCCTCGCCCAAGTCGATCTCGGGGAGCTCGCCGGCATGTACGGGCGGGCTCGCCGGCCATGAGCACCGCTCCTGTGTTGTCGCCCGCCGTGCCGCCGCGTACATCCGCCGCGGCGGGCGGGCTGCGGCTCGGAAGGTCCCAGTCTTACAGGGTGAGAGCGGCTCGCGTCTCCCGGCGTCGGTTCCTCTTGGGGTCCCATCGGCGCTGACGATATCCTGCGAGAATGCGCCTTTCTCCTGTGCTCGCCGTCCTCGCGCTCGTCGGCTGCTCCACACATCCGCAAGCCGCACACGACAGGGTCGATTCGCTGACCTCGGCCCTCGACCCGACGCCCGCGGGTACCTGGAAGATCCGCGACTGGGGCGATGTCTCCTTCGATGACCACGCTCGCTTCGTCTACCACGCGGGCATGGAGAGAGTGCTGCTCGTCAGCGGTCGCCCCAACCGCGGCGTGTTCAGCTGGGATGGCCGCGGCTGGGACCACGTGGCCGACGCCAACAGCAGCCTGTTCATGCAGGGAGCGGCCTACGATGAGGCGCGCGATCGCGTGGTGGTGTTCGGCGGGCTCGCGGCCGACCACGTCGGCGCCGACCGCTCGCGCAGCACATGGCTCTTTTCGGGGGGAACCTGGCAGGAGCAGACGCCGAGCGGCCCTGAGGCAGGCGGCGGCGCGACCCTCGTGTACGACGCCGCGCGCGACCGCGTCGTGCTCACGGGCGGCGCCGGTCATACCAATGCCACGCCGCGCGACGACACCTGGCTGTTCGACGGAGAGGCCTGGACGAAGGCGGACGCCGCCGAGTCGCCGGCCTCGCAGTACGCCGGCGCCGCCTACGACCGCGCGCGCGAGCTCGTGGTGCTGGTGCGGCCCGTCGACGGCCCGGCCTCCGAGACCTGGGAATGGAACGGCGCCGCGTGGAGCCGGATCGCGGCGACGACGCCGCTGCCGTACGCCTACAGCTACTCGCTCGCCTACGATGAGACCGCCGGACGTGTGGTGGGCCTGGTCGAGGGCGGGCTGTGGGCCTGGGACGGGAGCGCCTGGTCACGTGTGGACGCGAGCGACGGACAGGAGAGCGAGCGCGCCCACGCGGTCATCGCCTATGACGCCGCGCGGGGCCGCCTCGTCGCCCACAACGCGTCGGCCAGCACCTGGGAATACGACGGAGCCACCTGGCACGAGCTGCCGTCCACGCGCCCCCGGGCGCGCAACGGCGCTGCGCACGTCTACGATCCGGCGCGCGAGCGCGTGATCTACTTCGGCTCGGTCACCGATCCCGAAGACGCGACCTGGGAGTGGGACGGCGCGGGCTGGACGCGCGGCCCTCGCGCGGTGTCGTCGACGCCGACAGGGCTCGCCATGGCCTACGACAGCAGGCGATCGCGCGCGGTGACCGAGGTCGACCAGCAAACCTGGGAGTATGACGGGACGGCCTGGGTCGACGTGGGGCCCGCGCCGAGCGCGATGTCGCTGATGGCCTTCGACGCCGCGCGCGGGGTCACGGTCGCGCTGAGCGGCGCGGCCACCTGGACCTGGGACGGCGCGAGCTGGCAGCAGGTCATGGTCGACGGGCCCACCCCCGCGCGCGACAGCGCCATGGCCTACGACGCGTCGCGCGAGCGCATCGTGCGGTTCGGCGGCTACACGGACGGGTCGGGAGACTCGCAGATCGACGAGACCTGGGAGTGGGACGGCAGCAGCTGGACCCTGATGTCGCCCGTCACGCGCCCCACGGCGCGCGGCGGTCACTCGATGGCCTTCGACGAGCGCCGCGGGGTGATGGTGCTCTACGGCGGCTATCGCCACAACGAGGTCTGGGAGTACGACGGAACCACCTGGGTACAGCGCGTGACGCCGACCGCGCCCCCTGGCTCGTTCTCGAACGGTCTCGTCTACGACGCCGCGCGAGACCGGATGATCTTCTTCGCAAACGACGGAACGCTCTGGGAGCTCCTGCCGGTGGGCGATGCCTGCACGTCGGGCGACGAGTGCGCGAGCGGAGCGTGCGTGTCCGGCGTCTGCTGCGACCGCGCCTGCACGTCGAGCTGCGAGGCGTGCAGCGTCGAGACGGGCGCGACCCAGAGCGGCATCTGCGAGGTCCTGCCCGACGCCGGCGCGGACTGCACGAGCTCCGACGTCGACGCGGGCTCCCCTGACGGAGGTCCCACCTCGCCCGGTAAGGGCGGCGGCGGCTGCGGCGTCGCGCAGAGCGCGCCGCGCACGTCCGGAGCCCTGGCCTGGCTAGGCGGGCTCGCGCTCGCCGCCGTCATCCTTCGCAGGCGCGGCCGCGCGGCGGAGTGACCCTGCCTGCCAAGTCGACTCAAAGGCGGTCGGTGGGCGCTGCTCGAGACCTACGAAGAGGACGCGAAGGTGAGGGCCGAGCCGCTCGATGCGGTGGAGCTCGATCTAGCGGCGATCTGGACCCGATGACGATGGCTCATCCCGCTTTCTGCCATGGTCGCTCGACTCACCCCATGAAATCGTTGAGCCGCACCTTGTCGTCCAGGAGATCGCGCGTGCGCCGCCCCGCGCCGTCCGCGCGCAGCGCCTCGACACGGGGCCACGCGAGGAGCCCCGCGACGGAGTCTGCATAGAACATCCCCCGCGGCGTGAGGCGCAGCGCCTCCGCGTCCAGCGCCGCGAGGCCGGCGGCCTCGATCGCCTCGATCGCCTCCCCGAAATGCTCGACGAGATCCGCTCCGAAGATCTCGCGATACGCGGCGCGCGGGACGCGGAGCCGGCAAAGGGTGCGGGTCACGAAGAGCAGGCGCAGATCTTCCTCGTGGTACGCGAAGAAGAGATCGTGCTCCCCCCAGAGGCCCGCCTCCAGCGACTTGGCGCGCGCGAGCTTCACGGCGCGACGCCGCGAGAGGTCCGTGAACGACGAGATCGAGAGCGGCCCAAAGCCGATGGCGTCGTAGCGCGCGGGCGTGAAGCTGTGCTCCTCGTAGACGAAACGGCGATCGGTCGCGTGGACATCGGCGCGCTCGAAGTTCGTCAACGTCGCCTGAACGTAGCCGCGCTGGAGCAGCGCCTCGCGCACGGCGAGCCAGTTGTCGCAGGCCTGCTCGACAGAGGGCAGCTCGGCGCGGATCGCCCGGTCCTCTGCCCACGGGGTGCCTTGGCCTGCGGCGAGCACCAGATGATAGACGCAGATCTGATCGAACCCGAGCGCCTGGGCCTCGCCCGCGTCGGCCAGCATCCGCGCCAGGGGCTGAGAGGGCAGGTTGATGAGGAAGTCGCCCGACACGGTGAGCCTGCTCCGGTGAGCCTTCTCGACGACCCGCTCGACGTCGCGCCGGCCGCCGAAGCCTCGCCGCCCCATCCGGGTGAGCATCGCCTCATCGAACGTCTGCACGCCCATGCTGATCCGCCGGTGGCGGGCCGGCATGTCGAGCAGCACCTCGAAGGGACCGCGCAACAGCGAGCGAAACAGGGCCGGGACGCCCTCGAGCGTCACCTCGGCCCCACGCAGATCGAGATGGCGCCCGAGCGCCTCGCCGATGGCAGAGAGCTCCCCCCTCGGCGTGAGGTTGGCTGTCGCGCCGCCGAAATAGACCGCGTCCACGCGTCGCCCGGCAAGCTCGGGGTGCTCCTGGAAGAACGCGTCGATCTGCTCGGCCACCGCCCGCGCCGTGCGGCGGAGCAGCCCCTTGTCGTAGGGGTCGTGCGGGAACGTGCAGAACCCGCAGCCCTCGACCCTCGGATTGCACTGCGCGTGCGGGAGCACGCCGACGAGGATCGGTCGGGTGGGGTCGAGCTGCACCCAAGGGGGCTCGCCCGCGCCCGGGATCCCCTCTCGGTCCTCAGGAGCCCTGGCGAGGCCCAACGCACGCACCTCGCCGTCGGCGCGCCGGACGGTCCCTCGGAGCACGCCGCGTGACCGCTCGACGGCAGGCCGCATCAGCGGCAGCATGGGATACCCCTGCAGGAGCCGGTGCCGCTGGGGCCCTGACATCCGCCGCGCCAGCTCGCCACGCCACGACGTCACCAGGAGGATGCTACGGGCCCCAAGCCGACCTGTCGAGCGCCTGAGAGCGCCTGAAGACGAGCAGCGGCCATCGCCCGCAGCTCGCCTCCCGCGGGCGATGTGCCGTCGCGCATCGACGAGCCGTCCGCGCAGTCCGTCCTCCAGCATGGGATATTTTCAGAGATATGCGAGCCCGTGTGTTACTTGAGTTAAATTCTGTTAACGATCATCGAAACCGGGAATGCGTGAATCGCCTCCAGCGCTAGGTGCCTCCGCAGTACCTGCCCATGGGTGGGCAGGAGGAGGAAACCACATGCGCTTGCTCAAACTCGTTCAGAACCTCCGCCGTTTCGCTCCGTCCCGCTCCCTGGGCCTACGCGCCCTGGTGGGCGTCGGCGTCCTCGCGGGGGCAGGCCTGCTGCTTCCCGAGGTGGCCTCGGCGGAGGAGGACCCCGTTCCCTGCCCGTTCGACGGCGTCCTCTGCCTCTTCGAGGAGGAGGGCTACGGCGGGGAAATCTTCAATGTCCGGGCGCTGAACCCGCAGGTGGGCACGTGCGTCAACCTTCCGGAGCACGGCTGGGAGGGAAGAGCACACTCTGCCTACAACACCAACGGCGCCGCCGCCGCGATCTTCACGAACGAGGACTGCATCGGCTACCCGTACCCCGTCTTCGGGGAGAGCGGCCTGAGCCCGCTGCCGTTCGTCCCCAAGAGCGTCTACGTCTTCTGAGGCCGATGATCCGGCTCGACCAGCCGCGCTGACGGCGAACCGCGCAGCGCCGCCGCGACGCGCCCATTCACCAGGCGGCGCCGGCTCGGACGGCCGCCCTCTCGCTCACGCGTAATCGCTCTTCAGCGCCTCGTAGAACGCGTCGCTCATCAGGTAGTCCGCCCACCACGGCTCCACCGGCGTCGCCCCCCGGCGCTGCTGGAACAGCACCAGGTCGTCCAGCTCGCCGTCGTACCAGCCCCACAAAAACCGGGCCCGCAGCACGTCCACGTTCCGCCGGCGGAGCTCGGCCACCGCGTCCTCGAGCGACTCGTCGTCGAACTCGTCGACCAGCGCCTCCGCCTCGTCGATGATCTCGCCGAGGTACGCCAGCCCCTTCTTGGTGACCTCGAACCGCGCCTTGCGGCGATTCACCTCGATGAGGTCCGCGTTGACGAGCTCCTGCAGGACGTCCTCCAGCGGGCTCAGCTCGGGCGGCAGCACGATGGGGAACTCCATGCCTCCGTCGGCGGGCTTCAGGTCCATCTTCTTCAGCACGTAGATGCCGGCATAGACCAGCTTCTGCTCGCGCGACACGATCGGCTGTCTGCGTCCTTCGAACATGGTCTCACTCCGCGATGCGCCAGGCCTCCGCCTCCAGGCGGATGTGCCGGCGCCCGTCTGCGTCGGTGTCGAGCCACGCGTCCACGTCGCCGTGGGCGTAATACACGGGGGTGCGCCCCGCCGCCTCCGGCCGCCGGATGCGCGCGGCGTGGGGGTTGCACATGGCGAGCACGATGGCGCGCTCGCCGGAGTACGCCGCGGGCAGCCAGCGCTCCAGGAACGCCGACAGGAGCACGGTCACCGAGTAGTCCTTGGCGACCTCCTCGACGAAGAACTCCAGCTCCACGTCGTCGGCCAGCTCCTCCGGATCCTCCGCGGCGTGGACCGCCACGACGAGCGCGTCGGTCACCCGGACCGGCCCGCGATCCGCGCGGCCATCCAGCCGGAGCGCCTCGACCCGGCACCAGCCGAACTGCGTGGACTCCACGTCCGGCGCGTCGCGGTGCTGCTCGAGGTTCAGCAGCTCCAGCGCGGGACGGCAGCGGAACGGGAGCTCGGAGATGCTGCGCAGGGGCTGCATCGCGGCGGGCGGGCAGACGGCGGACGAGCGGCCGCTGCTACGCGACGAGCCGCTCGGGCCTGCGGCCGCGCTCGCTGCGGCGGACGCCGAAGCGCGAGCCGGCGCTGGACTTGCCGCTGCCGAAGCGGCTGCTGCCGGTGTTGTTGTAGCGCCGGCCCGTTTGCGACGACTTGCTGTGGTCGACCGCGGACGGGTTCGAGGCGCGGTACGCGTCGCGGTGGGACCGCAGGTCGGGCGCGCGGCCCGGCGGCGTGGTGTACGGCTGCGTGTACACCGGCACGTAGTTCGGGCGCAGCGCCGACGACACCATGGCGCCGAGGAGCATGCCCGAGGCCAGGCTCATCACCGGCGAGCTGTAGTAGGCGTAGGGGCCGAACCCGGACGTCTGCATCTGCGCGGCGCCTTCGCCCGAGACGTCCCGGCGGATCGTGAACACCTTCTCGGGGTCCTGCACGCCGCCGTCGCCGTTCTTGTCGAAGAAGCCGGTGACGACCTGCGTCTTGGCGTCCACGTCCTTCACGGCGACGCTGATGACCTCGCTCCCCTGGTAGAGCTCGTTGACGCGCCGCTCGAAGTCCTCGGGCCCCTCGGCCGCCTTGTAGGCCTCGTTGACCTTGTCGAGGTCGAGGTCGACGGTGGTGTTCTCGGTGGTCGCCCACCGCTCCTTGGACGGCCCGCCGTTGCCGGCGCTGTCGCAGCCGGCGGTCGCGACGGCGAGGGCTGTCAAGAGCACGACGGGCAGGGTGGTCTTCGTCATCGTCATCTAGGACGATCTGTCTGGGGCCTCAGGGGGATTCTGTCAAGCAGGCGCGGATGAGCCCGGCACCGGGAGCCCGGCAGGCGTCGGGAGCGACGCACGCACGCGCGGTGTGGGGCGCCGCGCAAGATCCTGGAGGGGCGCGCCGCGTCCGCGTGGCGAGCGCCCCGCGCTCACACGCCGAGCACCGCGCGGCTGCCGGCGCAGCCCGCTCGGTTGAGCTCCTCGGGTCGGACCGCACGCTCCCGCCAGGGCGCTCCGCCACGGCTCATGGCCACGGCGGGAGGCGCCTCGGCGTGTTCAGTACGGAAGCTCCAGCGCGCGCCGGACGATCAGGGTTGACCCGGGCACAGGAAGTAGGCGGGGTCGACGAAGCCGCCGCAGATGTCGCGCACCTCGTCATTGCATTCGATCACGCCGCTGCAGCCGCATTCCGGCCTCGCTCGGCAAATCGTGCCGCGTCGGCCCGGCTCATTGCACCATTCCACGTAGACGCAATCGCGCGCCCTGGCGGCGACGCCTGCCTTGCCGGCGTCTTCGCCAGGTGTTCCATCGGGGATCTCCGAGCTCATGCTCGAATCCCCGACCCCGTGCAGCCGCATGACGCCGTCCCCAAGATCCTCCACGGTGATCTCAGCGGAGCTCTCTCCCGCCTCGCCGCACCCCGCCAGGAACACCGCCGCGACACTCAGGCACATCAGTCGCCTGCCCATGTGACCCATAGAGCACCTCCCTTCAGGGAATCCATGACCCAAGGTTGCCGCCATCGCCTGACCGTGGGAGCCCGTCGAGCCCGCCGCGCTCCCAGAATCGCTTCTCCCGATGCTGCCCCCGGACGGGTTCGGCCCCTTCAGTACTGGAGATTCAGCACGTACTGGACCGAATCTCCCAGCTTCAGCCTGTCCTCCGAGTCGGGATACGCGTCATCCGGTTGACCGTGGTCGTGGAAGACGACCACGTACGACTCCCCCTCGGGAAGCGGGTAGGTCGTCGCCCGATCCGCGCAGCGCGCCGGCACGGACACGGGCCACCTGGGCGCCATCCCGGGCTCGCTCTCGGCGGGCGGGCCGTTGGGATCGACGTAGGGCCCCACGCAGAGCACCGGCTGCAGGGTGTTCCCGCCGCCCGGCACCGTGCTGACGGAGACCGCCCTTGCCCCGGTGGTCGCCTTGCTGATGCGATAGACGTCCTTCTCGCCGCGCCCGAGGATGCCCGTGACGCCGCTCTGCGTCAGCCAGAAGTCGGGGCCGGACTCGTACGCGGCCTGCAGGGAGAGGACGTCGTCCGCGCCGATGTCGTCCGTGGGGCCCAGCGGATCCCAGGTGACGGTGTTCGTCGTCGTGCCGCGGGGCTTGTATCCCGAGAGCACGAACACCGCCTTGCCGTACTGCGCCTGCGGCGCGATCGCCTCCGAGTAGCGCTCCCACAGGAATTGATACGGGACGCTGCCGGACGCATCCGGATTCGTGGCATCGAAGACGTACCACGGAACGGTGTCGCTGTTCGGGGCCGAGCTGCTGTTCTGCGTCTTGCCGCCGTGATGGGGCACGCCCGGGATGTACGCCTCCGTGAAGAAGTGGTTCCCCCAGCCGCCGAGGTTGCCGTCGCTGGACACGACCCGGGAGAGGACACCCGCGCTGCGGGCGATGGACGCCAGGACCGGCGCGTAGTCGTAGCACTGGACGCCCCCGATTCCGTCCTCCCAGCTGAGCTGGGAGTTGGGCTTCCCGTACTGGAGCGATTCGGCGGGATCCAGCCCGTCGCCCAGGAAGATGGTCGACACGTCGCCCAGGTTGGTCGGCTGGCTGTACCGGTAACGCTGCGTCACGAGCCGATACAGCCGGCGCATGGTCTCGAGCTCGCTCGTGGTCCCCTGCGCTGCGGCCACCGCGTGATCCAGGAACGAGAACTTCGACTCGTCCGTCGTCCGGCGGAACGCCCCGGTGAGCTTCCTCTGCACGTCGTACGGCGGCGACCACTCGTAGAGCACCGTGAAGTGGTCGCGGATGTTGTCTTGATCGCTGCCGTACCCGCCGTTCAGGTTGACGCCGTCCTCGTCCTCGTCGTAGCCGTACGTCTCGAGCTCAGCCTTGGAGATGGCGCCGCTGGCGACGAGCGGGTAGGGGTTGTGGATCACGTAGAACACGACGTCCTGCCCGATGCGGGCGCCCCAGGGGGTGAAGGCGCGCGCGTAGTAGCGCCCGACGGGCGCGTCGCTCGGAACGGTGACCCGCCAGTGCTCGCGGTTCCGGCTGGAGAACGCGCCGTTCGCGAAGATCCCGCCCCGGTAGTCGCCGTCGGTCGGCAGGGACTTGGCCCAGGACACCTCGGCGCCCGTGGCGTCCGAGATGATGCGCACGGTCGCGTTCTGGGTCCCGTTCAGGCTCGAGTCCTCGACGGCCACCGAGAACGTCGTGCCGCGGCGGACGGGCGGCGGGCGGACCCCGTTCACGACCGTGGCGCCCTGCGCGAGGGCCACGCCCTCGCTCCAGGCGTCGTAGTCGCCCGTGCGCATCGCGCCCTGGTAGAGGAACTGGACCCGGTCCCAGCTCGCCTTGGCGGCCGCCCGCGCGAAGCTCTTCTCGCTGACGCCGAACCAGAACTTGGCAGGGTTGTAGGCGCTGGCGGCCAGCGAGAACTCGAGCGTATGCTCCGCCGCGTTCAGCTGCCCGAGCGGGAAGTTGTACTGGCCCTGATCGAACCCGCGGCGATAGAGCAGGTTGCCGTTCACCTTCACGTTGTCGGCGTAGGCGAACTGGCTTGGATCGGTGTTCCGGTAGGCGCCTCCCTTGAGGAACACCGGGGACGCCGAGGCGTCGACCGCGACCTTGGCGCGGACCTGCGCGGCGGCGCTCGGGGGGTCGACCCACACGATCTTCAAGGAGTTCCCGGAGGCGTCGTAGGCCCTGAAGCTCAGGGTGCGGCCCGCGTTCGGGGCGACGTAGGTGAGCTCGAAGCGGTACCAGCCCTGGCGTGAGCCGGAGACGTCGTACACGCGCTGGCCGCTGCTGTTCGGCTGCGTTTGCTGGGTCTGGTCCGACTCGCCTGGGCGCGAGGTGACCTTGACGGACTCGAACCTGTGGCTCGTGTCCACCTGTCCCGTGCTCGTCTTCGCGGCGAGCTCGAACCGGATCGTCTCTCCGTTCGCGTCCGGTTGATAGACGTGGACGACCTGCGAGAAGGTCCCCGAGCCGGCGAACGTCTCCTCGACCGATTTCATGTAGACCCTGCCAGGGACCTCGAGGGCGCGGAGGGGCGCCAGGGTCTTCTGGAGAGCCTCGTCCGGGATCGTCGGGATGCTCGTGAGCTCCTGAGCGGCGGCCTCGACCGGGGTCTCGAGCGCGAGCTCGTCCTCGAGCGCGAGCTCGTCATCGGAGCACCCGACGGCGGGGCCGAGGGCGCCGAGGAGCAAGAGGGCCAGAGCGTGGCCGTGACGGGCGGCGCCCCGAGCGCGACGAGGTGTGGCGTGCGTCGACGAAATGCTGTTGTCCAACATACTGCCTTTCTCGGAGATGCTGGGCCTCGCGCGCGGGGTGAAAAGAGGGTGCGCGCATGGCGTGATCGGACCATCGCGGCGAGCCGGCTCGCCCGCGGGCACGCGGCGCCCAGCGTAGACTCGACGGACATCTGGATCATTGTAAATACATTTTCCAAATCGAATGCTGCATATCTATCATGCATCCTGTGCATCTCGTCGCCATGGCGTCTTTCGGGCGTGAGCTCCGCGGCGTGGTGTGCGTCCGCCGCGCGCTCGCGCGATCAGCAAAACGCCGGTACGCTCCTGCCGCGGTCTCCTTGACACGATGCGATGCGCTCCGCGCCGCGTGACGCGCCCCGCCGGGCCCCTCGATCGGCCCGCCAGCCGCCGTCTCCCGCCGCTCTCGAGATCGGAAGGCGCGCGCTCTATCCTGCCAGAGCAGGCGCAGGCGCGGCCGCCGGGCACGCCCCGTCGCGGCGCGGCGATGCCTGCTGACGAGGAGGCCTCTCATGTCGCTCTCAGGTCATCGTTTCTCCCCAGCGGCGCTCGCGTCGCTCCGCTCCGCCTTCCGCGGCGAGCTCATCGACGCCGATCATCCGGTCTACGACAGGGCCCGCGTCGTCTGGAACGCCCGGATCGACCGGCGCCCCGCGCTGATCGCCCGCTGCACCGGCGTGGCGGACGTCCTCGCGGCCGTCCGATTCGCCCGCGAGCAGGGCGCCCTCGTCGCGGTGCGGGGCGGCGGGCACGACGTGGCCGGGAGCGCCGTCTGCGAGGGAGGCCTCGTGATCGACCTGTCGCCCATGAAGGGCGTCCGCGTCGACCCCCACCGGCGGACCGTGCGCGCGCAGGCGGGCCTCACCTGGGCGGAGCTCGACCGCGAGACGCAGGCCTTCGGGCTCGCCACCACGGGCGGCCAGTGCTCGACCACCGGGGTCGCGGGGGTCACGCTCGGCGGCGGCATCGGCTGGCTCATGCGCCAGCACGGCCTCACCATCGACAACCTGATCTCGGCCGACGTGGTCACCGCCGACGGCAGGCTGCTCGTCGCGAGCGCGCGCGAGAACGAGGAGCTCTTCTGGGGGCTGCGCGGCGGCGGCGGCAACTTCGGCATCGTCACCGAGCTCGAGCTGCGGCTGCACCCCGTCTCGCAGGTGTTCGCCGGGATGCTCGTCCACCCCGGCGAGCGGCTCGGGGACGCCTTGCGGTTCTATCAGGAGTTCGCCGAGCGCGAGCCGGACCCGCTCGCGAGCTCGCTCATCTACTTCGAGCTGCCCCCGATGCCCGAGATCCCCGAGCGCCTGCGCGGCGCTCCGGGCGTCGCGATCGTCGTCTGTTACAACGGGCCTCCGGACGAGGCCGAGCGCGCGCTCGCGCCGCTGCGCGCGTTCGGCCCGCCCGCGGCGGAGATCGTGGGCCCCATGCCGTACCTCGCGCTCCAGGGCATGTTCAACGGGTCCCCGGCGGGAGACTACGGGTTCAGCCAGTGCATCCGCTCGCAGTACGTCGCGAGGCTCGGCGACGCCGCGATCGAGGCGCTCGTCGCCCAGGTCCAAGCCCGGGTCTCCCCGCTGTGCCTGTTCGAGATCGCCCACCTCGGGGGCGCGGTCGCGCGCGTCGGCGAGGACGAGACGGCGTTCGCGAGGCGGTCCGCGCCGTTCTTCTCGATGTTCCAGTCGACATGGACCGACCCGGCCGACGCCGAGCGCAACATCCGCTGGACGCAGGCGGCCTGGCAGGCCATGCGCCCCTTCTCGCTCGGCGTGACCCACCCGAGCTTCATCGACGGCGACGAGCCCGAGGCCCGGGTGAGCGAGACCTTCGGCGACGCCAAGATGAAGCGCCTCGCCGCCCTCAAGCGCGCTTACGATCCGGAGAACTTCTTCCGGATGAACAAGAACATCAAACCCTGATGGGCCGCTGCCCAGGACCTCGGCGCCGATCGGGACGAGCTGGATCGAGCGTCGAGAGGCCCTGGAAGCAGCCCGGGAATCGCGCGATCTGTGCCAGCTCGGCCGCGGCACACCTCGCGACGCGAATGTCGCTCCCGCAGCCCTCGAGCGCCGCCCCCGGCCGCAACCGGCACGGCCGCCAGGCTGGCATCACGCTTGCTCGACTCCGGCCAGCTTCGGCGCGGGAGAACCCAATCGATGCGAGCCTGGATTTTGGCGCCTTGCGCGGCCTTGCTTTCGGCAGCTGCGCTGACGGCGTGCGGCGATGCCTCGGACGTGAAGCCCGGCACCGGCGGGCCACCCCGGACCGAGGTCGACTTTCGCACGGAGCTCGCCACGCGCGACGATTACACGTCCCTGGCAGGCGAAGGCGCAGAGGTGAAGTACCTGATGATCGTCGACGGTCGCGAGCCGCCGGCGGTCTTCGCCCGCGCGGAGTGCCTGTTTCAGGACACCGACAAGTACGCCTACCATCTGCAGTTCCTCCGTACGCTGCCGGAGTACGCGTCGCTCGCGCCGGAACGCTACGCGGACATGGTGCTGCGCCGCGCCAGCCGCGCGATGTGGGGCGGCGGCCTGAAGCTCTATCCGGCCACGCCCCATCCCCGGACCGGCGCGGCGGGCGTGCTCGCGTACACGGTGTACAGCGAGACCGGGCCCGACGAGATGTTGACCGTCGACGACATCGTGCAAGCCGACCGACGGCTCAAAGGCTGCAGCCCGTTCGCGGAGAGCTTCCTGGTGTTCACGCCGGATGGCGCTGCCCAGAGCGTGGCCGTGCGGGCCCTCTCCGACGAGCTCGCCGCAGCGGGCGTCGCGCTCGTCGACCCGAGCGCGCTGCTCGGCGGGCTGTCCGCCGAGACCTACAGCGAGGGCGAGGCGTACGGCTACCTGAAATTCGTGGACGGCGCCGCCGCGGTCGGCGTCGGACCGCGCGACGTGCTCGTGATCGACGCAGCGCCGAGCGATCTGGGGCTCGTCGCCGGCCTCGTCACCCGGCAGCCGCAGAGCCTGGCCAGCCACCTGAACCTGCGCCTGCGCGAGAAGGGGATCCCGAGCGCCGCGGCGCCGGGCGCGCTCGACAACAGCGTGCTCCGCGCGCTCGCGGATGGGCTGGTCCACCTCACGGCGCGCGGCGCGCACGTGGAGATCGAGCCCGCGCGTCTGGAGGACGCCGAGGCGTTCTGGAGCAAGCGCCGGCCGCCGCTCGGCGATCCGGCCGCGGATCTGGAGGTCGCCACGCCCGCAGCCCTCGGCTCGCTCGGCGCGGCGGACGTCGCGGCGTTCGGCACCAAGGCCGCGAACCTCGGAGAGCTGTCCCGGATCCTGCCCGAACCGAACCGCGTCGACGGGTTTGCGATCCCGTTCCGCGCCTACGCCGACTTCATGCAGCGGCGCGGGCTCGACGCCGACGTGACGGCACTGCTCGCCGATCCACGGGTGTTCACCGACGCCGCCTACAAGAAGCGCCGCCTGTCGGAGCTCAGGGCCCGCATGCGCGCCGCCGAGCACCTGCCCGAGCTCGGCGCGGCGCTCGAAGCTGCAGTTCGCCAGGCCTACGGCCCCGCCGGGCTGGTCACCAGGCTGCGCTTTCGCAGCAGCACCAACGCCGAGGACCTGCCGGGCCTGTCGGGAGCAGGTCTGTACGACTCGCGCAGCGGTTGCCTGGCCGACGACCTCGACGCCGACGCGCTCGGGCCGTCGGCATGCTTGAGCGCGGAGCACGAGGCGTACCTGCGCGGCGAGCTCGAGCGGCGCCGGCTCGAGCTCGCCGAGCACCCCGATCGGAGCCATCTCCTGCCGATCATCGAGGACCTGGAAGAGGACTTGACCGAAGAGAAGAGCGCGCTGCTCGCGGTGCGCCGGGTCTGGGCCAGCCTGTGGAACGAACGCGCGTTCGACGATCGCGCCTACTATGGTATCGATCATACAAAGGTGTTCATGGGCGTCGCGGTCCACCCCGCGTTCGTCGGGGAGCGCCTGGAAGCCGTCGTGATCACGGGGCTCGAGCCCGACGCGCCGGAGCCCTTGGTGCGGGTCGTCAGCCAGGTGGGCGAGGTCGGCGTCGTCGAGCCGTCGGACCCCACCGCCAGCCCTGAGATCCTGACGTTCCGGCGCTCTGCCGCCGGAGCGCCGAGCGAGATCACGCTGGTGTCGCCGTCCTCGCTGGCCGCGGACGGGGCTCGGCTCTGGTCCGACGCAGCGCTCGACGAGCTCGCGGGGCTGCTGTTCGTGGTGCATGACCACTTCGCGGCCAGCGTGTATCCCACGCTCGCCCCGCTGTCGCTCGATATGGAGGTCGACGTCACGATGGACGGACGGACCGTGATCAAACAAGCCAGACCCTACACACCCTGATGGAGGCAGACATGACCTCGAAGATGACCCTGTACGGCCTCGCGATCTTGCTCGTTTGCGCCGGCTGCTCGAGCTCCGATCCAGGCGACGGAGCGCGCCCGGGGGGCGGCGGGGGCGGCGCCGGTGGCGGAGGCGGCGGCGATGGCGGAGGCGGCGCCGGCGGCGCAGGGCCGGGCGCGAGCGACGCGCTGTGCGGCGAGCGTCCCGGCGGCAGCTTCTTCGCCACCCACGTGCTGCGGTTCGAGGCCAGCGACGGGCAGATCGTCCTCCAGCTCAGGCGCACCTGGGAAGAGGCCGGCGTCGGCGAATCGTCCTTGTTTCGGCTGGATGGGTTCAGCGTATCGCGCGACGGTGAGGCGACGTGCGTGACCGAGCCGGACAAGCTCGAGTACGTCAACACCCATCATAACTGGACCGACGTCGCGCGCGCCGACGCGGGCGAGGCGCGCTATGAGCTCGCCATGAATCTCGGCGCTCCGGCCACGTTGAGCGCGTTCGCCGCCGACGGCACCGTGCTGGTCGACGCCGCCCCGCTGATCGCGACCGGCAGCCCGGCGTTCTGTCCAGCGTGCCCGACGCCGATGCCCGTGTCGATCTCGGAGGTCATGCTCGACAACACGACGACGCTGGCGGACGACGCCGGCGAGCACGAGCCGTGGATCGAGCTGTTCAATCCATCCTCGGGGGACGTCGATCTGACGGGCTGGACGCTGTCCGACGACTTCACCGAGCGCGGCAAGTGGCCGCTGCCCCCCGTCACCCTTCCGCGCCACGGCCTGCTCGTGCTGTTTGCCGACGGCGACACCGACCAGGGCGAGCTCCACACGAGCTTCGCGCTCGATCCGAGCGGCGGCGAGCTCGTGCTGACCGCCGCCGACGGCTCGAGCGACGGTGGCCTCGTGCTCGGCGCGCAGGCGCCCGATGTGAGCCTGGCTTACCAATGGACCGCGGGCGACTACGTCATCGGCCAGCCGACACCCGGCGAGCCGCCGGCAGAAGACTGAGCGCGCCTCCGCGATCTCACCCCGCGCGAGCGGGCCCGCGCGGCCCGGCCCCCAGCGAAAGGCGCCCCACGCCGCGCGCCGGCGAGGGAGGGCGCGACGACCGCCCGGGCCTCTCCGTTGACATCCGCCCACTTAACCGGTACAGCGATCCGAGCAACGTCGAGCGCGGCGTCCGGGGTCTCGTACGATCCCACTTCCTTTCTTGGTTGCCGCGCCACGGCGCCGCGCGCTGTCACGGAAAACGAATCGTCGCGGGGAACCAGGCGTCGCCCGCGCGGAGAGGCTTGTCATGATGACTGGACTGATGCCGCGTCGCATCATCTTCCTGTCGGCGCTGATGCTGTCCGCCAGCGCCGCCGCGGGCTGCTCTTCCAAGGACAAGGGAGGTGCCGGGGCGGCGCTGGGCGCTCCGGAGGGGTCGGCGGCGCCCGCGTCGAAGCCGGCGGCCAAGGGCGCCGCGATGGTCACGATCTCGCGAGAACAGCAGGCTTCCTGGGTGCGGAACTTCAACCCGCTGCTCGCCGAGGGGAACGTGCGGTTCCCGACCGTCGCCGGCATCTACGAGCCGATGCTCATCTACAACACGATGAAGAGCGAGTACACGCCGTGGCTCGCGACGAGCTACGCGTGGAGCGACGGGAACAAGAAGCTCACGTTCACGATCCGCCCCAAGGTAGCGTGGTCGGATGGACAGCCGTTCTCCGCGAAGGACGTGGCGTTCACGTTCGAGCTCCTGAAGAAGCACCCGGCGCTCGATCTCTCGGGGGTGTGGAAGTTCATCGACGCCGTGGCGGCGAAGGACGGCGCGACGGTCGAGTTCACGCTGAAGCGGCCGTACGTGCCGGGGCTCAGCTACATCGGGCACCAGCCGATCGTGCCGGAGCACGCGTGGAAGGACGTCGCCGACCCGGTCACGTACGCGAACGAGAACCCCGTGGCGACAGGGCCGTTCACCGAGGTGAAGGTCTTCCAGAACCAGGTGTACGAGCTCGGCAAGAACCCGAACTACTGGCAGACGGGCAAGCCGGCGGTCGACGGGATCCGCTTCCCGGCCTACCCCGGCAACGACCAGATCAGCCTCGCGCTCACGAACGGCGAGATCGACTGGGCGGGCGCCTTCGTCCCCGACATCGACAAGGTCTTCGTCGCCAAGGATCCGGCGAACCATCATTACTGGTTCCCGCTCGTCGGCGGCACGGCCACGCTGTATCCGAACACGACGAAGAAGCCGTTCGACGACGTGCGCGTGCGCAAGGCGATCAGCATGGGCATCGACCGGGCGCAGATCGTCAAGATCGCGGCGAACAACTACACGCAGCCCGCGGACGCGACCGGCCTCGACGACTCCTACGACCGCTTCCGCAACGAGAAGGCGGTGGCGGCGGGCGACTGGGTGAAGCTCGACGTGACCCGGGCGAACCAGCTCCTCGACGAGGCCGGCTACGCGAAGGGCGCGGACGGGATCCGGGCGAAGGACGGCAAGCCGATGCGCTTCGAGATCAACGTCGTCACCGGCTGGTCCGACTGGGTCCGCGCGGTCCAGATCATCGCGCAGAACCTGAAGCAGCTGGGCATCGACGCCACCCTCAAGACGTACGACTTCAGCGCGTTCTTCGAGGCGCTCCAGAAGGGCACGTTCGACATGTCGATGGGCTGGACCACCGTCGAGCCCACGCCCTACAACTTCTACCGCGATCTCATGAGCGCGGAGCTCTTGAAGCCGGTGGGCGAGGTCTCCGCCCGCAACTGGCATCGCTTCGGCGCGAAGGAGGCCGACCCGCTGTTCCGTGCGTTCGAGTCCGCGATCGACCCGGCCGAGCAGAAGCGCATCCTCGACGAGCTGCAGACGATCTTCGTGCAGGCCGCGCCGGTGATCCCGCTCTTCAAGAACCCGTCCTGGGGTGAATACAACACGAAGCGCTTCACCGGGTTCCCGACCAAGGAGAACCCGTACGCCAAGCTGACGCCGAACAACCCGCCGGAATACCTGCTCGTCCTCACCGAGCTCCGGCCGAGATGACGCGATGGGCGCCGCCCGCTCGGCGTCGGTCGGCCCGCCGGGTCGAAAGGTGCAATCAGGAGAGAGGAAGGGATGACATGACGTACGTGAATCATCGGTCGATGGCTGGTTGGGCCGGAGCCGCCCTCGTGGCGCTGGGCCTCTCCGTGGGGTGCGGCGACGGCTCGGGCGACCCGCAGGGCTCCGGGCAGGACGCGACCGGCACGGGCGGGGGCGCGACGGGCTCGGGCGGGGGGGCCGCCACGTCCGGCGGCGGCGACGGCGGCGGCGGCGCGGCAACGAGCAGCGGCGCGTCGACGAGCAGCGGCGCGTCGACGAGCGACGGCGCCTCGACGAGCAGCGGCGCCACGTCGGGCACGGGCGCCGGGGGCGGGGGAGGGGGCGAGCCGTCGACGGGGTTCTCGGTGCGCGGCCGGTTCCTCTACGACCGCTGCGGTGAGAAGGTGCTGCTCCGGGGCGTCAACGAGATGGTCGTGTGGCTGCCGTCGGGCCCCGACGGACTGCCGGAGTTCGCGGAGATCGCGAAGACGGGCGCCAACACGGTGCGGATCGTGTGGAATACCGAAAACACTGCGGCGGGCCTCGATACGGCCATCACGAACGCGCTCGCGCAGAAGCTCATCCCGATCGTCGAGCTGCACGACGCCACGGGCAAATGGGATGGCCTGCCGAGCCTCGTCGACTACTGGACGGAACCGGAGACCGTCGCCGTGATCAAGAAGCACGAGCAGAACCTGCTCGTCAACATCGGCAACGAGGTCGGGGACCAGGTGGACAACGCGGCGTGGGAGGCGGGCTACAAGCAGGCCATCACGAGGATGCGCGAGGCCGGCATCACGGTGCCGCTCATCATCGACGCCTCCAAGTGGGGGCAGAACATCGACCAGCTCCAGGCCGTCGGCCCCGCCCTCGTCGCGCACGATTCGAACATCATGCTCAGCGTGCACATGTGGTGGACCGACGGGAGCGGGGCCACGATCACGAAGGAGCTGAACGAGTCCGTGGCGCTGGAGCTGCCCCTGATGGTCGGGGAGTTCGCGCAGCACGCCGTGTACGAGTGCAGCCAGCACCCGTTCGATTACAAGACGCTCCTCGCCAAGAGCGTCGAGCTCGAGGTGGGGTGGCTCGCCTGGTCGTGGGGCGCCGTCGAGAACAACGACTGCAAGGACGACGGGCCGTTCGACATGACGACCGACGGCACCTTCGCGGGGCTCACCGGCTGGGGCCGCGAGGTCGCGGTCACCGACCCGAACAGCATCCAGAACACCTCGGTTCGCCCGCACTCCATCGAGACCGGATCGTGCAAGTAGCGCGAATCGTGCCGCAAGGGCGCTGACCTTCCGGGACATCGCAGCACCCCGCGAACGACAAAGTCGAGCTCTGGCCTGCCGCGTCAGCGGCGCACGCGCCCTCGTCAACGGTCCCATCGCACCCGCAGACGGGGCTCGCGTCCCGGGCAATCCCCCCCGGTGCGCTCGACCGCGCCGGGCCGCCGCACGTGCGCCTTGACAGGGACGGTGCCTCCCGGTAATCGTCGGCGGCGTCGATAATGAAAATGACATTCGTTTTCGATGTGTGAGGCCTCACGACGCTGGCGCTCCGGGGCCCGGGTTCCTGCCGGACGCGCCCCCGAGGACCTGCCGCGCCGGGAGCGCGCCCGGTGCGGCTCCTCGTGGGCGGCGCCGGCGCTCGCCGCCGCGCTCGCGCTCGGCGTCCCGCAGCGCGCGCGGGCCGAGCCGCCGGTGCCGCTCTCGAGGCTCACGGGGCAGGTCGAGATCGACGGCGTGGTGGACGAGGCCGCGTGGCAGGCGATCGCCCCGGTGCCGACCATCGTCTACTGGCCCGCGTTCGGCAGCGCGCCCTCCGAGGTCACCGAGATCCGCGTCGCCTACGACGACGGGCACCTCTACCTCGGGGCGCGGCTCCGCGATTCGGATCCCTCGGAGGTGCGGGCCAACTCGCTGTCCCGCGACGAGGACGTCGGCGACGACAGCGTGGGGCTCATCGTCGACCCGTTCAACGACGACGCGACGGCGCTCTCCTTTTACACGATGCCGACCGGCGCGCGCGTGGACGGCACCATCACGGGCGATCTGGCCTCCGGCGAGCCCGACTGGAGCTGGAACGGCCACTGGGAAGCGGCGGCGCGGCGGACGAGCGACGGATGGTCGGCGGAGATGCGTATCCCCTTCTCCACGCTCGGCTTCCAGAGCGAGACGGGCCGCGTGACCATGGGCCTCTCGGTGGTCCGCTGGCTCGCCCGGCAGAACGAGCGGCACGTCTGGCCGCACGTCCCGCCGAAATGGTTCAACGCGTACTCGAAGCCCTCCAAGCTGAGGGACGTCGCGCTCACAGGGGTCGTCCCGCGCCGCGCGCTGTACATCACGCCCTACGCGCTCGTCGGCTACTCCGTCAGCACGCCGCCGGAGGCAGCGCACCGGCCCGTTCGGGACATCGAGACCGCCGTGTACAACGCCGGCGTGGACGCCAAGTACGGCGTCACCAGCGAGCTGACCCTCGACCTCACCGTCAACACCGACTTCGCGCAGGTCGAGGCCGACGATGAGCAGATCAACCTGACCCGATTCCCCCTCTTCGCCCCGGAGAAGCGTCAGTTCTTCCTCGAGCGCGCCGGGATCTTCGAGTTCAAATTCAACCTCTCCGGGGATGGCCGCCTGTTCCACAGCCGGCGCATCGGGCTCGCCGAGGGCGAGCCGGTCGCGATCCTCGGCGGCGCGCGCCTCGCCGGCCGCGTCGGACGGTGGGACATCGGCGCGCTGGACATGCAGACGGCGCGGAGCGACGCGCTGCCGTCCGAGAACTTCGGCGTCCTCCGGCTGCGCCGCCAGCTCGACGATCCGCTCTCGACCGTCGGCGGAATGCTGACGAGCCGCGTCGGCCTCGACGGCCGTTACCAGCTCGCCTACGGGCTCGACAGCACGGTCCACGTCGTCGCCGACGAGTTCCTCACGCTGAAATGGGCGCAGAGCCTGCGCTCGGCGCGGCCGGCGGCGCCGGACGAGGCCGAGCCGGCGCGCCCCATCGACAGCGGCCGCGCCGTCGCGCTGTGGGAACGGCGGCGCGGCGAGGGGTTCAGCTACCGCGCGGAGCTGAGCTGGGCCGGCGACGATTTCGACCCCGGCATGGGCTTCGAGCCTTACCAGGGGTATCGCTCCGCCGAGGTCTACTCCAGCTATTCATGGCTGCTCGACGCCGGCTCTCCCGTGGCCGAAGCCTGGCTCGACACGCGCGTCCAGGCCTACCAGCGAAACAGCGACGATCTCATCGAGTCTGCGCTGCTCAGCCCCATGTTCGGGCTCACGCTCGCGAGCGGAGACGCGCTCGAGGTGCTGAGCCGCCACCGGCACGAGGCGGTGCGGGAGCCGCTGGTCCTCGACGGCGGGATCGAGGTGCCGGAGGGCCGCTACCTCTTCCATCGGGCCGGCGCGTGGCTGACCATGCCGGCCGCCCGCAGGCTGCGCTGCGACGTCACCCTCGAAGGAGGGGAGTTCTACGACGGCCACAGCTTCTCGGCCCTGCTGAGCCCGGGGTGGAACCCGTCGCCGCACTTCAGCCTCGGCGGCGACTACCAGATCGAGGCGATCCGCTTCCCGGCGCGGGACGTCGCCCTCGACGCGCACATCGCGCGGGTGCGCCTGAAGCTGGCGTTCGACATCCACGCCTCCCTCAGCGCGTTCCTCCAGTACAGCAGCCTCACGGACCGCACGAGCGTCAACGTGCGCCTGCGCCACCACGTCCGCGAGGGCACCGACCTGTGGCTGGTCTACGACGAGCGCGCCGGCGGCGAGACGGCCCATGAGCGCACGCTCCTGCTCAAGTACACGCACGCGATCGTGCGCTGAGCGCCGGCGTGGCCCCTCGCAGCGACGCCATCACGGCGCGGCGTAATCGCCGGTACTGGTCCGCCGCACGTCGCGCTTGACATCGAACCCTCGATCGGGTACCCCTCGCGCTGTTGATATTGAACATAATTTTCATTTTCGTTGTGGTTTGAATCACCGATCCGGTCCGGGTCGCCCCCGCCGCCGGGGGCCTCCGCTGGGCGGATCGGCGGCTTCGTGGCGCGGCTGCTCGTCGAGCCGCGCCCAGGAGGGCGCCCCGGCCTCGGGGACCGGCGCGCCGGTGGAACGTCTCGGGGCAGGAGGGGCGCTGGACCCAGCGCCTCCGAGGGCCCGCGCAATGCCCATGAAGGAACTCACGCAATGAACGCTTTGCAACCGGCAGCACCCGCAGGGTCGATGAGGAGCTTCGTCGAGCTGATGAGCGAGAGGGCAGCCCTCCACCCGCAGCGGGTGGCGCTGCGGTTCCTCGGCGACGGAGAGGCCGTCAGCGATACGTTCACGTACCGAGAGCTCCACGAGCGCGCCTGCGCGCTGGCCGCGTCGCTGCAATCGATGGCCACGAAGGGCGAGCGCGTGCTCATCGCGTGTCCGAGCGGGCCCGATTACGTCATCGGCTTCCTGGCCTGCCTGTACGCAGGGCTCATCGCCGTCCCCGCCTATCCGCCGGACCCGGGCCAGGTGCACCACGTGAAGCGGCTGCTCTCCATCGTCCGCGACGCGCGCCCGCGCCTCGTCCTGACGAGCCTGGAGCTGGTCGGCCCGTTCGAGGCGGTGAAGCAGGGGTTCCCGGAGCTCGCCGAGGTGGAGATCGTCGCGGCGGGCGGCCGAGGCGCCGCCGAGCACACGCTCTGGAAGATGCCGGCGATCGGCCCCGGCGACATCGCGTTCCTGCAATACACCTCCGGATCGACCGCCGCGCCCAAGGGCGTCATGGTCGGCCACGACAACCTGATCGCCAACGAGGTGGTGATCCGGAACGCCTTCTCCATGCGCGACGACGATGTCGTCGTGAGCTGGCTCCCGCTCTTCCACGACATGGGGCTCATCGGCGGGCTCCTCCAGCCGCTCTTCAGCGGGCAGTCGGCGGTGCTGATGGGGCCGCAGCACTTCATCGAGCGGCCGATGCGCTGGCTACAGGCGATCTCGCGGTACGGCGGGACCGTCAGCGGCGCGCCGGACTTCGCCTACCGGCTCTGCGTCGAGCGCGCCCGGGCGGCCCTGCCGGAGGGGCTCGATCTCTCCGGCTGGCGCCTCGCGTTCTGCGGGGCAGAGCCGCTCAAGGCAGCGACGCTCCGGGCCTTCTCCGATCGGTTCGGCGCGGCGGGGTTCGACCCGGCGGCGCTCTATCCCTGCTTCGGCCTCGCGGAAGCCACGCTGTTCGTCACCGGCGGGCGGCGCGGCGGCGGCGCGGTCGAGCGGCGCTTCGACGCGAAGCGGCTGGCCGAGAACGCCGTGAGCCCGGCCGAGGCCGGCCAGAGCCTCGTGGGCTGCGGCGACGCGCAGCCGCTGCACGAGGTCGTCATCGTCGATCCCGAGACCGGGGCGGCCGCGGGGCCAGGCCGGGTAGGGGAGATCCAGGTCGCGGGCCCGAGCGTCACCCACGGTTACTGGGAGAAGCCCGAGGCCACCGCGGCGACGTTCGCGGCGCGGGACGGGCGCGTCTTCCTGCGCACCGGCGATCTCGGGTTCAAGCACGAGGGCGAGCTGTTCATCACCGGCCGGCTCAAGGACCTCATCATCGTCCGCGGGCACAACCTGTATCCGCAGGACGTCGAGCGGACGGTCGAGGAGCAGGTCGAGGTGGTGCGCAAGGGGCGCGTGGCGGCGTTCGCCGTCGATCTCGGCGGGAGCGAGGGGATCGGCGTCGCGGCGGAGGTGAGCCGGCGCATGCAGAAGCTGATCGAGCCCGAGGACGTGTGCCGATTCATCAGCGAGGCCGTGGCCGAGGCGCACGGCGAGCCGGCCAGCGTGGTCGTGCTGGTCCAGCCCGGCGCGCTGCCGATCACGACGAGCGGGAAGCTCCAGCGCGCCGCGTGCCGGAAGGGCTGGCAGCGGGGCGCGCTCGACGCGTTCGCCGTCTACGAGCAGGGCCGCACGACGGTCGCTTCAGCAGCAGTTCGGAGTGTCGAGGAGCAGGTGCAATGAACCACGAATCCATCGAGAGCGCCGTCGAGTCCCAGATCGAGGTCGTCAAGAAGGGCCGCGTGGCGGCCTTCTCCCTCGCCGAGGGCGGCGAGGCGGGGATCGGCGTCGCCGCGGAGGTCAGCGCGGCGCTCCGGCGGATGATCAAGCCGGAGGCGCTCTGCCGGGCGATCGACGAGGTCGTGGCGCGCGCGCACCAGGGGCCCGCGGGCGTGATCCTGCTGCTGAACCCGGGGGCCATGCCGCTCACCGCGAGCGGAGAGCCGGTGCGCGGGGCCTGCCGGGACGGCTGGAGGGACAGGTCGCTCGACGCCTTTGCCGTCTACGAGCGCGGGAAGCTCCTCGCGCGGGACGCGGCCGCGCCGGCGGCCGCCGCGAGCGGCGCCGCGGCCACCGCGACGGAGGAGCGGCTCGCGGCGATCTGGCGGGAGGTGCTGCGCGTGCGCCGGGTCGAGGGCGACGACAGCTTCTTCGGCGCCGGCGGCGACTCGCTCAAGGCGGCGCAGCTCCTGTCGCGCGTCAACGAGGCCTTCGGCGTGCGCATGGAGCTGCGCGGCCTGTTCGAGGCGTCGTCGTTCCGCGCGCTGGCCGCGAGGATCGATGAGCTGAGGCGCAGAGGGGCGCGCGCGGAGCCCGCGGCGATCGCGCGGGTCCGCCGCGACGGCCGGATGCCGCTGTCGTTCGCCGAGCAGCGGCTGTGGTTCCTGTGGCAGATGGAGCCGGACAGCGCGGCCTACAACATCGCCGGCAGCGCCGAGCTCGCCGGCGCGCTCGACGTCGAGGCGCTCCGCCGCACGTTCCAGGCGCTCGTCGCCCGCCACGAGGCGCTGCGCACGCGCTTTCCGCAGGAGGACGGGCAGCCGTACCGCGCGATCGACGAGGCCGCGCGGATCGAGCTGCCGGTCGTGGATCTGAGCGCGGCGCCGGGAGGGGAGCGCGAGGAGCGAGGGCGCCTCGTCGCGCAGGAAGAGGCGTGCGCGCCGTTCGACCTGGAGCGAGGGCCCGTGCTCCGGGTGCGGCTGATCCGGCGCGCGGAGCGCGACCACCGGCTGCTCGTGACCATGCATCACATCGTCTCGGACGGCTGGTCCATGAACGTGATGATGGACGAGATCGGCGCTCTCTATGAGGCGTACAGCCGAGGCCTGGAGCCGGCGCTGCCGGCGCTGCCGATCCAGACCGCCGACTATGCGGTCTGGCAGCGAGCGTGGCTGGAAGGAGGGGAGATCCAGCGGCAGCTCGAGTACTGGAAGCAGCAGCTCGGGGCCGAGCAGCCGGTGCTCGAGCTGCCGACCGTCCGGCCCCGGCCGGCGTCCCCCAGCCATCGCGCCGGGACGAGCGAGTTCGAGGTGGGCGAGGCGCTGACACGGCAGCTGAACCGCGTCGCGCGCGCGAACGGCGCGACGCTGTTCATGCTCTGCCTCGCCGCCTTCAAGGTGCTCGTCTACCGGTATTCGGGCCAGAGCGACCTCCGGGTCGGCGTGCCGGTGGCGAACCGGAGCCGGGTGGAGATCGAGAAGCTCATCGGCTTCTTCGTCAACACGCAGGTCCTCCGCACCACGCTGGGCGGGAACCCGAGCTTCAGGGAGCTGCTCGGCAGGGTGAAGGAAGCGGCCCTCGGGGCGGAGGCCAACCAGGATCTGCCCTTCGAGCGGCTGGTGGACGCCCTCCGGCCCGAGCGACGGCTGACGCACTCGCCGCTGTTCCAGGTCATGTTCTCGTGGCGCCCGGAGGTCGGGGCGGAGCGCCACGCGATCTCCGGGCTGGAGATCGTGCCCGCTCCGCCCTCGGACGCGGTGGCGAAGTTCGACCTCACGCTGCACCTGACCGAGACGCGCGCGGGGCTGCGCGGGTCGTTCGTCTACCGGGCGGATCTGTTCGATCCCCGGCTGATCGCGGGGATGCAGGAGGGGTTCTTGCTCCTCCTGCGGGAGCTCGAGGGCAAGATCGACCGGCCCATCGCCGCGCTCGAGTGGGTCGAGGCGCGCGAGCGGGCCCGCATCGTCGCGGGGTTCAACCCGACGGGCGTGCCCTACGCGCAGCGGGGCGTGCACGCGTGGATCCAGGCGCAGGTGGAGGGGGCGCCCGAGGCGACGGCCGTTCGCTTCGAGGAGAGCGCGCTGAGCTACGCGGAGCTCGATCGGCGCGCGAATCAGCTCGCGCGCTGGCTGCGCGCGCAGGGCGTGGGGCCCGAGGGGCGCGTGGGGCTGTACGTCGGCCGCTCGCTCGACTTCGTCGTGGGGCTCTACGGCGTGCTCAAGTGCGGCGCGGCCTACGTGCCGCTCGATCCGAAGCTGCCGGCCGCGCGCCTCCGCGACATGGTGGAGGACAGCGGAGCGCAGCTCGTCCTCGGCCGCAGCGAGGCGCGGGACTCCCTGTCTCAGCTCGGGGCGAGGCCGGCCTTCCTCGACGATCCGGAGCTCCTGGCGACGCCGGACGGCGCCGTCGGCGAGCGCGTGCACCCGGACAGCGCGGCGTACGTCATCTACACGTCAGGCTCGACCGGGCGGCCCAAGGGGGTCGTGGTCACGCACCGCAGCGTGAGCAACTACGTGCAGGGGGTGCTCGAGCGGATGGCGCTCCCGGAGCGCGCGAGCCTCGCGATGATCTCGACGGTCGCCGCGGATCTCGGGAACACGGTGCTGTTCGGCGCCCTGTGCTCGGGGCGCGCGCTGCACCTGATCTCCGAGGACCGGGCGCTCGATCCGGACGCGATGGCCGAGTACATGCACGCGCACGGCGTGCACGCGATCAAGATCGCGCCGAGCCACCTCTCGGGGCTCCTGCAGGCCGCGCGGCCCGGGTGGGTGCTCCCCGAGCACACGCTGGTCGTGGGCGGCGAGGCGACGTCCTGGGAGCTCGTCAGCGAGGTGCGGCGCCTCGGCGCGTGCAGGCTCCTGAACCATTACGGGCCCACGGAGACGACGGTCGGCGTGCTCACGCACCTCCACGCCCCGGATGAGCCGCGGCCGGCGACCACCGCGCTGCCGCTGGGCAAGCCGCTGCCGAACAGCCGGGTGTACATCCTGAACCGCGATCTGCAGCCGATGCCGGTCGGCGTGCCGGGCGAGATCTTCATCGGCGGCGAGGGCGTGGCGCGCGGGTACCTGAATCGGCCCGACCTGACCTCGGAGCGCTTCATCCCGGATCCGTACGGCGAGCCCGGCGCGCGGATGTACCGCACGGGGGATCAAGCGCGGTACCTGGAGGACGGGACCATCGAGTTCCTCGGGCGCATCGACGAGCAGATCAAGCTGCGGGGATACCGCATCGAGCTCGGCGAGATCCGGGCGGAGCTCCGCGCGGCGCCCGGCGTGTCCGACGCCCACGTGCTCGTGCACGGCGGGCAAGCGGGCCACGCGCGGCTCGTGGCGTACGTGATCGCCGCCGGCGAGCGCCGGGACACCGAGGCGCTCCGGGCCGCGCTGAGCGCCCGGCTGCCGGACTACATGGTGCCGAGCGATTACGTCTGGATGGATAGCTTCCCGGTGACGGCGAACGGCAAGCTCGATCGCAAGGCGTTGCCGGAGCCGGTCCGCGCGGAGGCGCGGGCGCTCGTCCTGCCGCGCACGGAGGTGGAGGAGAAGCTCGCGGCGGTGTGGCGAGAGGCCCTGAAGGTCGAGCAGGTCGGCGTTCACGACAACTTCTTCGCGCTGGGCGGGGACTCGATCCTGACGCTGCAGGTCGTGGCGCGCGCCAGGAAGCTGGGCGTCTCGCTGACGCCAAAGCAGCTCTTCGCCCACCAGACCATCGCCGAGCTGGCCCGCGTGGCGGAGGTCGCGAGCGAGCCCTCCGCGGCGGCGCGCGAGGAGGCGTCCGGAGAGGTCGAGCTGACGCCGGGCCAGCGGCGCTTCCTCGCGCAAGGGGCTGCGGCCGACCTGCGCGCGGCGCAGTCGGTCCTCCTCGAGCTCGCGGCGCCGATCGACGAGGGCCGGATCGAGCGCGCGTTGCAGCACCTCGCGGCGCACCACGACGCGCTCCGGCTGCGATTGCGGCGAGAGGGAGGGGCGTGGAAGCAATGGCTCGCCGAGGGCGCTTCGCCGCGCCTCACCCGCCGCGTCGACGTGGCGGGCGAGCGCGACCTCGAGGCGGCGGTCCAGCGCGCCGCGGAGGAGGCGGCGCAGGGCCTCGATCTGGAGCACGGGCCGCTGCTGCGCGCGGTGTACCTGGACCGCGGGGCCGGGCGCCCGGCCCGCCTGCTGCTCGCGATCCATCGCCTGGTGGCGGACGGCGCTTCGTGGCGGATCTTGCTCGAGGATCTGCAGACGGCGTGCGCGCAGCTGCGGGACGGGGTGCCCGTGGCGCTGCCCGCGAAGGGCACGCCGCTCAAGCGGTGGGCGCGGCTCGCCAGCGAGCCGGCGGAGGGCCCGGCCCTGGAGCGAGAGCTCGCCTACTGGCAGGAGATGGCCCATGTCGGCGCCAGCCAGCCCGCCGGGACGCGGGACCGGGGGCGCGGCGGCGACGCGGCGACGGCGCTGCTCGTCGAGCTGCCCGAGGAGCAGACGGCGCAGCTCCTGTCCGCCGCCGCGAACGACGCCTACAGGACGCAGCCGCGCGAGCTGCTCCTCAGCGCGCTCGCGAGCGCGCTGTGCGACGGATCCGGGCAGGAGAGCGCGCTCTTCGAGCTGGAGGGGCACGGCAGGGGCGCGCTGGGCGACGGGGTGGACGCGGCGCGGACCGTGGGCTGGCTGGCCGCGCGCTGCCCCGTCCGGCTGACGCCGGTCGCGGGCGATCTCGGCCGCTCGATCAAGGCGATCAAGGAGCAGCTGCGCGCCGTGCCCCGCGGGGGCATCGGCTACGGGGCGCTGCTCGGGTCGGATCGCGCCGAGCTCGCGTCCGCGCGGGCGGCGCGGCCCGAGGTCAGCGTCTCGCTCGCGGCGCTGTGGGATTGGCCCCTCGAGGGCGGCGCCTTCCGGCTCGTCCGTGAGCTCTCGGGCGACGAGCGCGGCGATCACGGGGCGTCCGAGGCCGGCATCGCGGTGACGGCGGGCGTCGACGAGGGGCGGCTCCGGATCCGCTTCGGCTTCCGCGCGGGCGCCTGCACGGAGGAGCGGGCGCGCGAGATCGCGGCGCGGTGCGCGCAGCAGCTGAGCGCGCTCGTCGCGCATTGCCTGGACGAGCGCGCCGGGGGCGTCACGCCGTCGGATTTCCCGCTCGCGCGGATGACGCAGGAGGAGCTCGACGCGCTGCCGGCGGTGCCGCGGGACATCGAGGACATCTTCCCGCTGAGCCCGATGCAGCAGGGGATGCTGCTGCACACGCTGCTCGAGCCGGGGTCCGGCATCTACGTGATGCAGGACCACTACCGCATCGACAGCGCGATCGATCCCGAGGTGTTCGTCGCCGCCTGGCGGCAGGTCGTCGCGCGCCATCCGGCGCTCCGCGCGTCGTTCGTGTGGCAGCACGAAGAGAAGATGGTGCAGATCATCCACCGGCGCGTGCCCTCGGCCGTGGAGTACCTCGACTGGACGGGCACGCCGGAGGAGGAGCAGCAGCGGCGCATCGGCGAGATGATGGCGGAGGAGCGGCGGAGCGGCTTCGATCTCGCGCGGCCTCCGCTCCTGCGGCTGCGCCTGTTCCGCCTCGGCGAGGCCAGCTTCCTCTTCGTGAAGAGCCGCCATCACATCCTGATCGATGCCTGGTGCCGCTCTCTCATGCTCGTGGACTTCTTCAAGCTCTACCGCGCGCTCTCGACCGGGACCGACGCGGCGCTGTCGGCCCCGCCGCTCTACCGGGATTTCATCGCCTGGCTCATGGGCCAGGACCGGGAGAAGACCCGGCAGTACTGGAGAGACGAGCTCGCCGGGTTCGAGGCGGCGACGCCGCTCTCGATCGACAGGCCGCTCACGAAGGACGCTCGCGTCTCGGACGTCGTCGACGCGGCGCTGTACCTGAGCGAGGCCGAGACGGAGGTCCTCGGCCGGGCGGCGCAGCAGCACCAGATCACGCCGAACACGATCGCGCAGGGCGCGTGGGCCGTGGTGCTGTCGCAGTACAGCGGCACGAACGACGTGCTGTTCGGGGTGACGGTGGCGGGGAGGCCGGCGGAGATCCCGGACATTCAAGAGACGGTCGGCCTGTTCATCAACACGATCCCGCTGCGCGTGCGGGTCCCCGCGCGCGAGCGGGCCGCCGTCGTGCGCTGGCTGCGGGATCTGCAGGACAAGAACGCTTCGCTCCGGCAGCACGAGCAGCTGCCGCTGGTGGACATCCAGGCGTGCAGCGAGGTGCCGCGCGGTCTGCCCTTGTTCCACAGCCTGTTCGTGTTCGAGAACGCGCCGCTGGATCACTCCCTGTCGGCATGGGGCGCGGAGTTCCGTGTCGATTTCGGCAGCCACCGGACGCACACGAATTACCCGATCACCGCGGTGGCGATCCCCGGCAAGCGGATGAAGCTGCTGCTGTCCTACGACGCGCGGATGTTCGCGGCGGCGGACATCGAGCGGATGCTGGGGCAGTTCCGGCGGCTGCTGCTGGCGATGGCGGAGCGGCCCGAGGGGGGCGTGCACGAGCTGCCGCTGCTCGGGCGCGAGGAGGCGGCGGCGCAGGAGGCGTGGAACCGGACGGAGCGGGCGTATCCGCTGGAGCGCGGGTACGTGGGCCTGTTCGAGGAGCAGGTGCGAAGGCAGCCGGAGCGGGTCGCAGCGAGATGCCTGGACCGGAGCGTGAGCTACGGCGCGCTGAATGAGCAGGCGGCGCGGGTGGGTCGGGCGCTGTCGGCGGCCGGGGTGAAGGCCGGGGACGTGGTGGCGGTGTTCGCCGAGCGCGGGCTGGAGCTGCTCGCGATGATCCTCGGGGTGTTCAAGGCGGGCGCGGCGTACGTGCCGCTGGACAGCAAGCACCCCGCCGAGCGCACGGCGCAGCTGATGAAGCTGTCGGTGGCGCGGGCGGTGGTGGTGAGCGAGGGGTGCCGGGGACACCTGAGCGAGGCGGAGCAGCGGCTGGAGGGGGAGCCGCGGCCGGCGGTGCTGGTGTTCGAGGCGCTCCAGCGAGAGAGCGATGCGCTGAGCGATGAGGCGCTGTGGCGCGGGGCGCCGGTGCACCCGGCGCAGCTTGCGTACGTGATCTACACGTCGGGCTCGACCGGTACGCCGAAGGGGGCGATGGTGACGAGCGCGGGAATGCTGAACAACCAGCTCAGCAAGGTCCCATATCTCGGGTTGACCGAGCAGGACGTCATCGCGCAGACGGCGTCGCAGAGCTTCGACATCTCGGTGTGGCAGTTCCTCGCAGCGCTGCTTTGCGGGGCGCGTGTGGAGATCGTGCCGGACGAGGTGGCGCACGACCCGCTGGCGCTGCTCAGGCACGTGAACGAGACGGGGATCACGGTCCTCGAGAGCGTGCCGTCGCTGATCCAGGGGATGCTGGGGGAAGCGAGGGTGGAGCTCCCGAGGCTGAGGCGGATGCTGCCGACGGGCGAGGCGATGGCGCCGGAGCTGGCGCGGCAATGGCTGCGGCGGTATCCGCACATCCCGCTGGTGAACGCGTACGGTCCTGCGGAGTGCGCGGACGACGTGTCGCTGCACACGGTGGAGGAGGCGCCCGGGGAAGACGTGGTGTTCCTGCCGATCGGGCGGCCGACCGACAACAACCGGCTGTACGTCGTGAATCAGGCGATGCAGCGCGTGCCGGTCGGGGTGGTGGGCGAGCTGTGCGTGGCGGGCGTGGGCGTGGGGCGCGGGTACCTCGGGGATCCGGGGCGTACGGCGGAGGCGTTCGTGCCGAATCCGTTCAGCGACGTGGCCGGAGAGCGGCTGTACCGGACAGGGGATCTGGGCAGGTACCGCGCTGATGGCGTGCTGGAGTGCGTGGGGCGCGTCGACCACCAGGTGAAGATCCGCGGCTTCCGGATCGAGCTTGGCGAGATCGAGGCGCGGCTGCTGGAGCAGCCCGGGGTGAAGGAGGCGGTGGTGCTGGCCCGGGAGGACGCGCCCGGGCAGAAGCGGCTGGTCGCGTACGTGGTGCTGGAGCGCATCGACGGGGGGGCGCACACGGGCGATGACCCGCGGCGCGCGTGGGAGGCGCTGCGGGCGCAGCTGGGCGAGGCGCTGCCGGAGTACATGGTGCCGCAGGTGTACGTGCTGCTCGAGCAGCTGCCGCTGTCGGCGAACGGCAAGGTGGACCGCCGGGCGCTGCCGGCGCCGGACCTGAGCCAGGCGCAGCGCGCGTACGTGGCGCCGGAGAGCGCCCTCGAGCAGAAGCTCTCGGAGATCTGGAGCAAGTCGCTGCGGGTCGAGCGCGTCGGGCTGCACGACAACTTCTTCGAGCTGGGCGGCGACTCGATCATCGCGCTTCAGGTGGTCGGCCGGGCGAAGAGCGCGGGCATCGGCCTCCATCCGAGGGACGTGTTCCAGCACCAGACGCTGGCGGCGCTCGCCGGGGTGGCGCGATGGATCGAAGCAGCGGTGATCGACCAGGGCGACGCCGAGGGCGAGGCCCCGCTGACGCCGATTCAACGCTGGTTCTTTGACCAGGAGTTCCCCGAGCCGCACCACTGGAACCAGTCGGTGCTGCTCGAGGTCACGGAGGCGCTCGACCTGGAGCTCCTCGAGGCCGCGCTCCAGCACCTGGCGCGCCACCACGACGCGCTCCGGCTGCGCTACCGGCGCGAGGCGGGGACGTGGACGCAGTGGTACAGCCAGGGCCCCGAGCCGCGGCTGACCTCGCGCGTCGACCTGACGGGCGAACCGGACGCGCCGGCGGCCATCGAGCGCGCGGCGAACGCGGCGCAGCGGAGCCTGGACCTCGAGCAGGGCCCGCTCGTGCGCGCGGTGTACATGGGCTGGAAGGACCGGGCGTCGGGCCGCCTGCTGATCGTGATTCACCACCTCGTGGTGGACGGGGTGTCGTGGCGCATCCTGCTGGAGGATCTGCAGACGGTCTACCGGCAGCTGCAGAAGGGGGAGAGCCCCGCCCTGCCGGCGAAGAGCAGCTCGTTCAAGCGCTGGTCCGAGGAGCTCCAGCGCTATGCCGCGTCCGAGCGGCTCGGCGCCGAGCTCGCCACCTGGACGCAGGCGCTCGAGGGAGACGCGCCGATGCTGCCCGCGCGGGATCCGGGCGGCGAAAACACGGTGGCGTCGGCGCGCACGCTGCGGGCCGAGCTGGGCGAGGCGGAGACGCAGGCGCTGCTCACCCAGGCGCCGCAGGCGTACCGGGCGCAGGCGAGCGACCTGCTGCTCACGGCGCTGACCCGCGCGCTGTGCGCGTGGTCGGGCCAGGAGAGCCTGCTCGTCAGCCTGGGTGGCCACGGGCGAGAGGACCTGTTCGAGGGCGTGGACGTCTCGCGGACCGTGGGTTGGTTCACGACGCAGTATCCCGTCCGGCTGACAGCCGCGGGAGATGACCTGGGACGGTCGATCAAGGCCATCAAGGAGCAGCTCAGGGCCGTGCCCGGCAAGGGCATCGGCTACGGCGTGCTGCGCTATCTCTCGGGCGCCGGGGAGGCGCTGAACACGCCGGTTCGCCCGCGGGTCGCCTTCAACTACCTGGGGCAGTTCGACTCGACCGCGGATGGCAAGAAGCTGTTCTCCCTGGCCAAGGAGCCGTCCGGCGACGACCGCGCGGGGAGCAGCGCGCGGGACGCCTGGTTCGACGTCAACACCGCCGTCCACGGGGGCCGGCTGCAGATCAACTGGCGCTTCAGCGAGGGCCTCCACACGGAAGGGCAAGTCCGTCAGCTGATGGAGCGCTTCGTCGAGCAGGTGCGCCGCGTCATCGAGCATTGCCTCGACGGGCGGTCCGGCGGGGTCACGCCGTCGGACTTCCCGCTGGCGCAGCTGACGCAGGAGGAGCTCGATGCGATGCCGGTGCCCGCGCGGAACATCGAGGACATCTATCCGCTGAGCCCGATGCAGCAGGGCATGCTCGTGCACACGCTGCTCGAGTCCGGCTCCGGCATCTACCTCATGCAGGAGCACTTCCGCTTCGACAGCGCCATGGATCCCCAGGTGTTCCTCGCCGCCTGGGAGGCGGTGGTCGAGCGGCACCCGACGCTGCGCACGTCCTTCGTCTGGCAGACGGAGGGCAGGATGCTGCAGATCGTGAACCGGAGCGTCCCGTCGCCGGTCGAGTACCTCGACTGGGGCCACCTGACCGCGGACGAGCAGCAGCAGAGCCTCGAGGCGCTCATCCAGGACGAGCTCCGGCGTGGGTTCGACCTGGCGAGGGCGCCGCTCATCAAGCTGCGGCTGATCCGGTTCCACGAGCGGTGCTTCTATTTCATCAAGAGCTATCACCACATCCTGATCGACGGCTGGTGCAGCTCGCTCCTGCTCGTCGAGTTCTTCGCGCGCTACCAGGCGATGATCGAGGGCGGCGAGCCGCGCCTGTCGAGCCCGCCGCAGTACCGCGACTTCATCGCGTGGCTCGGCGCGCAGGACCGCGCCGCGGCGCTCCGGTACTGGCGAGAGACGCTGGCGGGGTTCGAGGCGCCGACGCCGCTCGCGATCGACCGGCCGATCCCGAAGGACGCGGGCACCTCGCGCGTCGCCGAGATCGTCGTGTACCTGAGCGACGCCGAGACCGAGCTGCTCGGCCGGGCGGCGCAGCGACAGCAGATCACGGTGAACACGATCGCGCAGGGCGCGTGGGCGGTGCTGCTGTCGCAGTACAGCGGCGCGAACGACGTGCTGTTCGGGGTGACCGTGGCGGGGCGGCCGGCGGAGATCGAGGGCATCCAGGACACGGTCGGTCTGTTCATCAATACGATCCCGCTGCGGGTGGCGGTGCCGGGCGCGTCGGACGACGTGACCGTGTCCGGGTGGCTCAAGCAGCTCTTGGCCCAGAACGCCGTGATACGGCAGTACGAGTACATGCCGCTCGTGGACGTCCAGGCGTGCAGCGAGCTGCCGCGCGGCAAGCGCCTGTTCCACAGCCTGCTCGTGTTCGAGAACGCGCCGCTGGATCACTCGCTCATGAAGCGGAAGTACCAGTTTCACGCGGATCTGAGCAGCCACCGGACGCACACGAACTACCCGATCACGGTGGTGGCCATCCCCGGCAAGCGGATGAAGCTGTTCCTCTCGTACGACGAGCGTATGTTCGCTGCGGCGGACATCGAGCGGATGCTGGGGCAGCTCCGGCGGCTGCTGCTGGCGATGGCGGAGCGGCCCGAGGCGAAGCTCCGGGAGCTGCCGCTGCTCGGGCGCGAGGAGGCGGCGGCGCAGGACGCGTGGAACCGGACGGAGCGGGCGTATCCGCTGGAGCGCGGGTACGTGGGCCTGTTCGAGGAGCAGGTGAAGAGACACCCGGAGCGGGTGGCCGCGAGGTGCCTGGGCCGGAGCGTGAGCTATGGCGCGCTGAACGAGCAGGCGGCGCGGGTGGGTCGGGCGCTGTCGGCGGCCGGGGTGAAGGCCGGAGACGTGGTGGCGGTGTTCGCCGAGCGCGGGCTGGAGCTGCTCGCGATGATCCTCGGCGTGTTCAAGGCCGGCGCGGCGTACGTGCCGCTGGATAGCAAGCACCCCGCCGAGCGCACGGCGCAGCTGATGAAGCTGTCGGTGGCGCGGGCGGTGGTGGTGAGCGAGGGGTGCCGGGGGCACCTGAGCGAGGCGGAGCAGCGGCTGGAAGGAGAGCCGCGGCCGGCGGTGCTGGTGTTCGAGGAGCTCCAGCGAGAGAGCGATGCGCTGCGGGAAGAGGTGCTGTGGCGCGGGGCGCCGGTGCACCCGGCGCAGCTTGCGTACGTGATCTACACGTCGGGCTCGACCGGTACGCCGAAGGGGGCGATGGTGACGAGCGCGGGAATGCTGAACAACCAGCTCAGCAAGGTCCCATATCTCGGGTTGACCGAGCAGGACGTCATCGCGCAGACGGCGTCGCAGAGCTTCGACATCTCGGTGTGGCAGTTCCTCGCGGCGCTGCTTTGCGGGGCGCGTGTGGAGATCGTGCCGGACGAGGTGGCGCACGACCCGCTGGCGCTGCTCAGGCACGTGAACGAGACGGGGATCACGGTCCTCGAGAGCGTGCCGTCGCTGATCCAGGGGATGCTGGGGGAAGCGAGGGTGGAGCTCCCGAGGCTGAGGCGGATGCTGCCGACGGGCGAGGCGATGGCGCCGGAGCTGGCGCGGCAATGGCTGCGGCGATATCCGCACATCCCGCTGGTGAACGCGTACGGTCCTGCGGAGTGCGCGGACGACGTGTCGCTGCACACGGTGGAGGAGGCGCCCGGGGAAGACGTGGTGTTCCTGCCGATCGGGCGGCCGACCGACAACAACCGGCTGTACGTCGTGAATCAGGCGATGCAGCGCGTGCCGGTCGGGGTGGTGGGCGAGCTGTGCGTGGCGGGCGTGGGCGTGGGGCGCGGGTACCTCGGGGATCCGGGGCGTACGGCGGAGGCGTTCGTGCCGAACCCGTTCAGCGACGTGGCCGGAGAGCGGCTGTACCGGACAGGGGATCTGGCCAGGTACCGCGCTGATGGCGTGCTGGAGTGCGTGGGGCGCGTCGACCACCAGGTGAAGATCCGTGGCTTCCGGATCGAGCTTGGCGAGATCGAGGCGCGGCTGCTGGAGCAGCCTGGGGTGAAGGAGGCGGTGGTGCTGGCCCGGGAGGACGTGCCCGGGCAGAAGCGGCTGGTCGCGTACGTGGTGCTGGACCAGGCAGCGACGCAGGGCGGGGACGACCCGCGGCGCGCGTGGGAGGCGCTGCGGGCGCAGCTGGGCGAGGCGCTGCCGGAGTACATGGTGCCGCAGGTGTACGTGCTGCTCGAGCAGCTGCCGCTGTCGGCGAACGGCAAGGTGGACCGCCGGGCGCTGCCGGCGCCCGACCTGAGCCAGGCGCAGCGCGCGTACGTGGCGCCGGAGAGCGTCCTCGAGCAGAAGCTCTCGGAGATCTGGAGCAGGACGCTCGGCGTCGAGCAGGTCGGCCTGCACGACAACTTCTTCGAGCTGGGCGGCGACTCGATCATCGCGCTTCAGGTGGTCGGCCGGGCGAAGAGCGCGGGTATCGGGATCTTGCCGAGAGACGTGTTCCAGCACCAGACGCTCTCGGCGCTCGCCGGGGTGGCGCGATGGATCGAAGCGGCGGTGATCGACCAGGGCGACGCCGAGGGCGAGGCCCCGCTGACGCCGGTCCAGCGCTGGTTCTTCGAGCAGGAGCTCCCCGAGCCGCACCACTGGAACCAGTCGGTGCTGCTCGAGGTCACGGAGCCGCTCGACCTGGAGCTCCTCGAGGCCGCGCTCCAGCACCTGGCGCGGCACCACGACGCGCTCCGGCTGCGCTACCGGCGCGAGGCCGGGACGTGGACGCAGTGGTACAGCCAGGGCCCCGCGCCGCGGATGACCTCGCGCGTCGATCTGCGCCGCGAGGCGGATCCCTCGGCGGCGATGCTCCGCGCGGCGAACGCGGCGCAGCGCAGCCTGGACCTCGAGCATGGCCCGCTCGTGCGCGCCGTGTACATGAGCACGGAAGAGAGGGCGGCGGACCGTCTCCTGCTGGTGATTCACCACCTCGTGGTGGACGGGGTGTCGTGGCGCATCCTGCTGGAGGACCTGCAGACGGCCTACCGGCAGCTGCGGAAAGGGGAGAGCCCCGCCCTGCCGGCCAAGAGCAGCTCGTTCAAGCGCTGGTCCGAGGAGCTGCAGAAGTTCGCCACGTCCGAGCAGCTCGCCTCGGAGCTCGATTCCTGGATGCAGACGCAGGGCGGCCAGGCGCCTGTGCTGCCCGCGCGCGACCCGGGCGGCGCCAACACGGTGGCGTCGGCGCGCACGCTGCGGGCCGAGCTGGGCGAGGCGGAGACGCAGGCGCTGCTCACCCGGGCGCCGCAGGCCTACCGGGCGCAGGCGAGCGACCTCTTGCTCACCGCGCTGGCCCACACGCTGTGCGCGTGGTCCGGCCAGGAGAGCTTGCTCGTCGGCCTGACCGGCCACGGCCGAGAGGACCTGTTCGAGGGCGTGGACGTCTCGCGCACCGTGGGCTGGTTCACCGCGCATTACCCGGTCCGTCTGGCGCCCGCGCCGGAGGACCTCGGCCGGTCGATCAAGGCCATCAAGGAGCAGCTCAGGACCGTGCCCGGCCGGGGCATCGGCCACGGCGTGCTCCGCTATCTGAGCTTGCATGGCGAGCGCCTGCGCGACGCCGCCAGGCCGCTCGTGGCCTTCAACTACCTGGGTCGGTTCGACGACCTGTCCGACGCAGAGGCGCTCTTCCGTCCGGTGGCGGACTCCTTTGGAGACGACGCCAGCGGCGCGAGCCGGCGAGAGACCTGGCTCGACGTCAACGCGGGCGTGCACGGCGGCCGGCTGCAGATCGGCCTCCGCTTCAGCGAGAACCTCCACGCCGAAGAGGAGATCGCGCGCCTCCTGGAGCGGTTCGTGGAGCAGCTGCGCGGGCTGATCGCGCACTGCCTCGACGAGCGAGCCGGCGGGGTCACGCCGTCGGACTTCCCGCTGGCGCAGCTGACGCAGGAGGAGCTCGACGCGATGCCCGTGCCCGCGCGGAACATCGAGGACATCTTCCCGCTCAGCCCGATGCAGCAGGGGATGCTGCTGCACACGCTGCTCGAGCCGGGCTCCGGCATCTACCTCATGCAGGAGCTCTATCACTTCGACACGCCGATCGATCCGGCCGCCTTCGTGAGCGCCTGGGAGGCGGTGGTCGAGCGGCACCCGACGCTGCGCACCTCGTTCGTGTGGCAGTCGGAGGGCAAGATGCTCCAGATCGTCAACCGGAGCGTCCCGTCGCCGGTCGCGTACCTCGACTGGAGCCACATGACCGCCGAGGAGCAGCAGCGGAGCCTCAAGGAGCTCGTCCAGGGCGAGCTCCGGCGGGGGTTCGATCTCGCGCGGGCGCCGCTCCTCGGATTGCGGCTGATCCGGCTCGCGGAGCGCAGCTTCTACTTCGTCGAGAGCTATCACCACATCCTCATCGACGGGTGGTGCAGCTCGCTCCTGCTCGTCGAGTTCTTCGCCCGCTACCGGGCGATCGTGGCCGGCGAGCGCCTGGAGCTCACCCATCCGCCGCCGTACCGCGACTTCATCGGGTGGCTCGGCCGGCAGGACAAGGAGCGGATGCTCCGGTTCTGGCGGGAGACGCTGGCGGGGTTCGAGGCCGCCACGCCGCTCGTGATCGACCGGCCGATCCCGAAGGACGCGGGAACGTCGCGCGTCGAGGAGCTGGTCGTCTACCTGAGCGAGGCGGAGACCGAGCTGCTCGGCCGGGCGGCGCAGCGGCAGCAGATCACGGTGAACACGATCGCGCAGGGCGCGTGGGCCACGGTGCTGTCGCAGTACAGCGGCGCGAGCGACGTGCTGTTCGGGGTGACGGTGGCCGGGCGGCCCGCGGAGCTCGAGAACATCCAGGACACCGTGGGCCTGTTCATCAACAGCATCCCGCTGCGGGTGGAGGTGCCGGGCGCGTCGGACGACGTGACCGTGTCCCGGTGGCTCAAGCAGCTCTTGGCCCAGAACGTCGTGATGCGGCAGCACGAGCACGTGCCGCTCGTGGACATCCAGGCGTGCAGCGAGCTGCCGCGCGGCAAGCGCCTGTTCCACAGCCTGCTCGTGTTCGAGAACGCGCCGCTCGACTCCTCCTTGATGAAGCGGAGGTTCGAGCTCCAGGCGGAGCTCACGAGCCAGCGCACGCACACGAACTACCCGCTGACGGTCGTCCTCACGCCAGGATCGCAGCTGGAGCTCCGGTTCTCCTACGACGAGCGGATGTTCGCTGCGGCGGACATCGAGCGGATGCTGGGGCAGTTCCGGCGGCTGCTGCTGACGATGGCGGAGCGGCCCGAGGCGAAGCTCCGGGAGCTGCCGCTGCTCGGGCGCGAGGAGGCGGCGGCGCAGGACGCGTGGAACCGGACGGAGCGGGCGTATCCGCTGGAGCGCGGGTACGTGGGCCTGTTCGAGGAGCAGGTGAAGAGACACCCGGAGCGGGTGGCCGCCAGGTGCCTCGGGAACATCGTGCGCTACGGCGAGCTGAACGAGCAGGCGGCGCGGGTGGGCCGGGCGCTGTCGGCGGCCGGGGTGAAGGCCGGAGACGTGGTGGCGGTGTTCGCCGAGCGCGGGCTGGAGCTGCTCGCGATGATCCTCGGCGTGTTCAAGGCCGGCGCGGCGTACGTGCCGCTGGACAGCAAGCACCCCGCCGAGCGCACGGCGCAGCTGATGAAGCTGTCGGCGGCGCGGGCGGTGGTGGTGAGCGAGGGGTGCCGCGGACACCTGAGCGAGGCGGAGCAGCGGCTGGAAGGAGAGCCGCGGCCGGCGGTGCTGGTGTTCGAGGAGCTCCAGCGAGAGGGCGATGCGCTGAGCGAAGAGGCGCTGTGGCGCGGGGCGCCGGCGCACCGCGAGCAGCTTGCGTACGTGATCTACACGTCGGGCTCGACCGGTACGCCGAAGGGGGCGATGGTGACGAGCGCGGGGATGCTGAACAACCAGCTCAGCAAGGTCCCGTACCTCGGGCTGACGGAGCGGGACGTCATCGCGCAGACGGCGTCGCAGAGCTTCGACATCTCGGTGTGGCAGTTCCTCGCGGCGCTGCTTTGCGGGGCGCGTGTGGAGATCGTGCCGGACGAGGTGGCGCATGACCCGATAGCGCTGCTCAGGCACGTGAACGAGACGGGGATCACGGTCCTCGAGAGCGTGCCATCGCTGATCCAGGGGATGCTGGGGGAAACGAGGGTGGCGCTTCCCAGGCTGAGGCGGATGCTGCCGACGGGCGAGGCGATGGCGCCGGAGCTGGCGCGGCAGTGGCTGCGGCGGTATCCGCACATCCCGCTGGTGAACGCGTACGGTCCTGCGGAGTGCGCGGACGACGTGTCGCTGCACACGGTGGAGGAGGAGCCCGGGGAAGACGTGGTGTTCCTGCCGATCGGGCGGCCCACCGACAACAACCGGCTGTACGTGGTCAACGGCGCCATGCAGCGGGTTCCCGTGGGCGTCATCGGCGAGCTGTGCGTCGCGGGCGTGGGCGTGGGACGGGGCTACCTCGGGGATCCAGCGCGCACGGCGGAGGCGTTCGTGCCAAACCCGTTCAGCGATGTGGCCGGAGAGCGGCTGTACCGGACAGGGGATCTGGCCAGGTACCGGGCTGATGGCGTGCTGGAGTGCGTGGGGCGCGTCGACCATCAGGTGAAGATCCGCGGCTACCGCGTGGAGCTCGGCGAGATCGAGGCGCGGCTGCTGGAGCAGCCCGGGGTGAAGGAGGCGGTGGTGCTGGCCCGGGAGGACGTGCCCGGACAGAAGCGGCTGGTCGCGTACGTGGTGCTGGAGCAACCCGACGGTGGAGCCCCGGCGGACGGTGACCCGCGGCAGGCCTGGGAGGCGTTGCGCGCGCAGCTCGAAGCGGTGTTGCCCGAGTACATGGTGCCGCAGGTGGCCGTGCTGCTGGAGCAATTGCCGCTGTCGGCCAACGGCAAGGTGGACCGCCGGGCGCTGCCGGCGCCCGACCTGAGCCAGGCGCAGCGCGCGTACGTGGCGCCGAGCACCGCGCTGGAGCAGAAGCTGGCGGAGATCTGGAGCAAGTCGCTGCGGGTCGAGCGGGTCGGGCTGCACGACAACTTCTTCGAGCTGGGCGGCGACTCGATCATCGCGCTGCAGGTGGTCGGCCGGGCGAAGAGCGCGGGCATCGGCCTCCAGCCGAGGGACGTGTTCCAGCACCAGACGCTCTCGGCGCTCGCCGGGGTGGCGCGATGGATCGAAGCGGCGGTCATCGACCAGGGCGACGCCGAGGGCGACGTACCGCTGACGCCGATCCAGCGGTGGTTCTTCGACCAGGATCTCGCCGAGCCGCACCACTGGAACCAGTCGGTGCTGCTCGAGGTCACGGAGCCGCTCGACCTGGAGCTCCTCGAGGCCGCGCTCCAGCACCTCGCTGGCCACCACGACGCGCTCCGGCTGCGCTGCCGGCGCGAGGCCGGGACATGGAGGCAATGGTACAGCCAGGGCCCCGAGCCGCGGCTGACCTCGCGCGTCGATCTGCGCCACGAGGCCGACGCCCCCGCGGCGATCGAGCGCGCGGCGAACGCGGCGCAGCGCAGCCTCGATCTGGAGCGCGGCCCGCTCCTGCGCGGCGTGCTCATGAGCACCGGCGCCGGAGAGCGGCTGCTCCTCCTCTGCCATCACCTGGCGGCCGACGGCGTATCCTGGCGCATCCTGCTGGAGGACCTGCAGGCGGCCTACCGGCAGCTGCGGGCAGGCCAGGCCGTGGAGCTCCCGCCCAAGACCACGTCCTTCAAGCGCTGGTCGCAGCTGCTCCACGACCACGCGAAGGGCGAGCTCGCGCGGCGAGAGCTCCCCTACTGGCAGCGGGCGGTGGAGAAGGGCCATCCCGACCTGCCCGCGACGAACCCCCGGGGCGACAACACGGTGGCGCGCGGGCGCACCGTCTCCGTCGTCCTGAGCGAGGCCGAGACGTCTCAGCTGCTGACCCGCGCCAACGAGGCGTATCACACGCAGATCAACGATCTGCTGTTGACGGCGCTCGCGCAGACGCTGTGCGCGTGGTCCGGGCACGAGAGCGCGCTCATCGAGCTGGAGGGGCACGGAAGAGAGGATCTGTTCGAGGGGGTCGACACGACCCGCACCGTCGGTTGGTTCACCATCCTTTACCCGGTGCGGCTCACGCCGGAGCGGACGGACCTTGGTCGCTCGATAGAGGCCATCAAGGGCCAGCTCAGGGGGCTGCCGAGCAAGGGCATCGGCTACGGCGTCCTGCGCTACCTGTCCGAGGAGGGCAGGGCCCTCGCCGGCGGCGCGCAGCCTCGGGTGCAGTTCAACTACCTGGGGCAGTTCGATCAGACGTTCGACGAGCGCGGCTTCCTGCGGGTCGCGCCCGAGCCGTACGGCGACGAGCGCAGCCCGAGGAGCGTGGAAGACACCTGGTTCGGCGTGAGCGGGCACGTGCTCGGCGGGCGCATGCAGCTCAACTGGCGCTACAGCGCCGACATCCACACGGAGGAGGTTGCGCGTCACCTGCTGCACCTGTATGTCGAACACCTGCGGGGGATCCTCCAGCATTGCCTGAAGCGGGCGTGAGGCGCCGCGGCGGCGGCCTTCGCCGCCGCCGCGCCCGGCCCGAGGCAGGGCCACCGCAGCAGGTTGGTTTCACTTGTGGCTTCGCCCCGCCCGCTGGCGGCGGGGCGGTCGAAGGAATGGGTGCTTCATGGACATCTCGAAACGACGCGCGCCCCTCATGGTCTCTCGTCGCATGGCGCTGTTCTCCCTCGCCGCCCTCGCGAGCTGCGGCAACAACGAGCCCGGCGGCGAGACGACGGAGTATGCCGGTGGTCCCCTGTACCTCATCGCGACCGAGGTCAGCGCGGGCGATCACTTCCAGGTCTACCTGGTCCTGTCCCCGACCTTCGACGCGTCGACGGCGATCGACGCGACCCGCGGCCTGGAGCTGCAGGGGCGGCCGATCCCCATCGTCCACAACGGGGCCGTCTACGTCTCCGACCGCACCGCGCCCACGGTCACACGCTACCTCGTGACGGAGGATGGACAGCTCGCGCCCGACCGGACCGTGAGCTTCGCCAGCGTCGGCGTGCAGGGCATCGACGGCGCGAACATGCACATCGTCAGCGACGAGAAGGCCTACCTGTTCGACCCGGCGAGCCTGCGGATCCTCGTCTGGAACCCCACGGAGATGAAGCTCACCGGGGCGGAGATCGACCTCACCGAGGTCAGCCGAGAGGGGTACACGGCGGTTGCCTGGCTCGAGCCGTTCAACGTCGCCTCCAGGGGTGATCGCCTCTTCATCCCCGTGAGCTGGTACGATCAGGACGGCAACATCGCGTTCGGCGCCGCGCTGCTCACCATCGACACGAGCTCCGATACGGTGGTCGCCTTCTCGAAGGACGACCGGTGCGGTGAGGCGTACATGAGCGTCGAGGCGCCCTCCGGCGACATCTATTTCTTCGCCTCGGCGGAGAGCAGCGCCCAGCACCATTACGGGGACGGCGCGCGGCGCCCCTCCTGCGTGGCGCGGGTGCGCGCGGGGGCGGACACCTTCGATCCCGACGACGAGGTCCTCGACCTCTCGGCGCTCGTGTCAGGCCGCGCCGCGCAGGGCGCGATCTCGGACGGGGCGACCGGCTTCTTCTTCGCTGCGGCGGATGAGGCGCGCTGGGAGGAGCGGGAGCAGAACGGGTGGTCGTTCTGGCGCATCTGGCACTACGACTTCGAGACGAAGGAGGCGCGCGAGGTCGACTCGCTCCCGTGGTGGGCCGGCTCCACGTACCACTACGAGATCGACGGCCAGAAGTACCTCCCCTTCTGGGAGGCCACGCCGGACGACGGCTGGAAGACGACGGTGTTCAAGATGAGCGGGACGGACAACCCCGCGCCGCTGTTCTCCTTCGCCGCCTCCTACAGGGCGATCGCGCGGCTCAAGTGAGCTCTTCGTGAGGCTCGATCCCGGAGCGTCGAGGTCCGATGTCAGTAATCTACGGTCCCCTTGAAGTAGAACGCGCGTCCCGGCTTCTCCACCCGGAGCACGTCGTACGCGCGGGCATCGGTCAGGTTCTGCACCTCGAGGGTCGAGCTCACGGTGACGGCGCCTCGCACGAGGTACGTCAGCCCGATCGCGTGCAGGAGCTGCGACGGGATCGCCGCCTTCACCGCCGCCGGCAGGCCGGCGCTCTCCCAGCTCGGGAGGAACTCGTGGACGTAGCGCGTGGACCAGGAGAGCGACAGCTCATCGCCCGGCGCGTTGACGCCGGCGAACCTGAGCCCGGCGGTCGCGTTCGCGAAGAGCCAGGGCCGGTTGGGGAGCCGCTCCCCCGCGAACCGCTTGTAGGCGCCCTCGTCCGAGATGTTGCGGAGGTCCATCCAGGTCACGTTGCCCTCGAGCGAGACATGCTCGCCCGGCGACGTCCAGCCGACGGAGCCCTCGACGCCCACGGAGCGAACGGTCGCGATGTTCTCATGCATCTCGTGCAAGCGGTCCACGGAGGGGAGCCGCGCGATCATGTCGTCGACGTGGCGCACGAAGCCCTGAACCGTGCCGCGCACGGCGCCCGCGGGCGTGTCCGCCCAGGCGAGCGTGGCGCTCACGGTCGCGTTGTGGCTCGTCTCCGGCGCGAGCTCCAGGTTCGGCGAGAGGAGCGCTCCGTCGCCGAACACCTCCTCCGGCTGGGGGAGGCGCGTCGCGAGCTCGTACGCGCCCTTGAGCGACAGCCACTCGGCGGCCTGGAACACCAGCCCGTCCCCGATGCCCAGGCGGTGCGTCGCCCGCTCGAGCGGACGGACGGAGTTGTCGAACGTCTCCACCTGATCGGTCGACAGCCAGTACAGGTAGTCCTTGGCGAAGAGGATGTTCTCGAAGCGGCGCTCGGCGGCGTAGGCCTGGTACTCGACGCCGCTCACGAGCGTGAGCACCTCGCGGCGCGTCGTGAGCGGGTCGATGCGGCTCGGGTTCAAGCGCAGCCGCTCCTTGCCGGTCCGCCGCGTGTCGCTGGGAGCGACGGTGATGTGCAGCGCGTGGTCGTCCGCCAGGTAGATGTCCGCGTGGAGGCGGCCGAGCGCGCGGTGCTCCCACTGGGTGAGGTCGCTCCGGAAGGGGCCCACCTCGCCGGCCGTCGACATCGCTGGCCGCTCGTACGTCCGGCGGCCGTACCAGTCGTAGACCCAGCGAGAGGTGTCCTTGAAATCGATCCTGCGATGGGTGTATCCCCCGGTCAGGGACACCGCGAGCCCGCGGACGAACAGGTTCCGCTTCTCGTAGCGCAGCGTCCCGCCCTGCGCCGATTCGCCGGACACGACCTCTCCGTAGGGCACGGTCATGCCGACGTTGTGCTGCAGCTCCTTCTCGAAGCTCGTCGAGAAGAGCCGGAGCAGCAGCCGCTTCGCCCACGGCCGGTCGACGACCCCGACTTCGACGTTGCCGCCGAGCGCGCGGTACCCATCGTGGAAGCGGTGCACGCGCGCGGGCCGGGGCTCTCCCGCCACGTCGACCTGCACATCGATGGGGTAGTTGTTCGCCGCGTAGTCGACGAAGCCGCTCCCGTTCACGACGAGCCCGCTCGGCTCATGGCGATGCCGGGCGGCGATCGTGGCCCGGTACGTCGCGAACGAGCCCACCTGGTACGAGGCGCCGGCGTGCGTCCCGCGAACATCGTGATCGGTCACCAGGTTGATCGCGCCGCCGAGCGCGTCCGCGCCGAAGCGGATCGGGACGACGCCGGCGTAGACCTCCGCGCGCTCGATGGCGTTGACCGGGACATCGCCGACGCCGTTCCCGAAGCCCGCCGCCTCGAGCGGGATGCCGTCGAGAAACACGCGGATCTGGCCGTCGGTGAGCCCGTTCAGCTCGAGGCGGTTCCTGGATCCGAGCCCGCCCGCGCGCGTCACGGCGACGCCGGGGCTGCGGCTCAGGACCTCGCCGAGACTGGCGCTCTCGCGCCGGGCGCGCTCGGTCTCGATCACCTCGATCGGCATGGCCGACCTGCGGAGGCGGTCCGCCTCCGACGCGCCCTTCACGACGACCTCGATCGGCGCGGCCGCGCGGGCCGGGCGCGCCGGGCGATCGCGCGCCGGCGGCGGCGGCGCATCGACGGCGCCTCCCGGGGCGAGCGGCGGCGGCGCGGCCGGCGGCGGGGCCGCGTCGACGGCGCGAAACACGTAGTCATAAAGGATCCTCGCCGCGACCGGCTTTCCGTCGACCGTGGCGGGCGCGAAGCTGAGCTCCAGGGCCGCGCGCGTCGCGGCCTCGTCAAACCCGTGTCCCTGCGGCGTCACCACCTCCGCCGAGGCGACGCGCCCCTCGGCGTCGACGAGGAGCTTGAGCCGGACGACCGCCTCGATCCGCGCCGCGCGCGCGGCCTCCGGGTACTCCGCCTCAGCGTGCTTCAGGAGCCGAGGCGCCTCGACGCTGCCCGTGCGCTCGGACGCCGGCCGCTCCCCGTCCGGCGGTGTCTGCGCGCGCGCCTCTCCCGCCATGAGCAGGAACCCCGCCGAGCCAGCGCCGAGCAGACGGATGAGACGATTGGTGCTCTTCGACCTCCGTGCTGGAAACTGCCTGAAACGACCGCCGCGAGCTCTCGACATGCTGGAGAGCGCCTCCGTTCCTGCGCATCGCGAACATTGCATCTCCAGCGCACGCGGCGCGGAGTGCTGCGCGACGAGTTTGTGATCTGAAATAGTGTTTGACAGGTTTCTCCGGCCGTGTCAAATGGCTCTTGAATGTGAAAGTGATTTTCAAGTTCCGGAAGGGACGTCCTTTCACCTCGGTTTGCCCAGCTCCGGGTGACGCCCCTCGGGCGGCGGCGTGGGCATCGACGTGAGTGTTCTCCAGCGCGTGAGCGCTGCGTGGCGGAAAGCGTGCCGATGGCGACGAGCGAAGCAGAGAGGCTACCTGGGTGGAGGCCGGTGCAAACGGACGTGCCGGGCGGGGGAGGGCTGCTCTCCGCGCTGGTCCGCTCGTCGCGCGGGCTGCTCGCGGCCGCGCTGATCACGAGCCTCATCAGCGGGTTTTGCGCGGCGCCGCTCGTCGCGCTCATCAACCAGGCGCTGAACGGGCAGAGCGGCGACTTGCCTGCGCTCGGCTGGAAGTTCGCCGGGATCAGCGTCCTTGTGCTGCTCACCCGCTGGGTGTCGCAGTCCCTCTGCGTGCATCTGAGCCAGGTCACGCTCGCGCAGATGCGGTCCCATGTCAGCCGCCAGGTGACCGGCGCGCCTTATCGACACCTCGAGCTCCAGGGCTCGGCGCGCGTCCTCGGGATCCTCACCGAGGACATCGCGACGCTCTCGCAGTTCTTCGTGTCGGTCCCGTCCCTGTTCCTGGACGGCGCCGTCGTGCTGGGCTGCCTCATGTACCTGTGTTTCCTCTCGTGGCGCGTGTTCCTCTTCGCGGCGGTCATCGTCGTCGTGGGCTCGCTCGGGTTCCACCTCGCGAACACGAGCGCCCTCCGTTACCTGCGCGCCTCGCGCCTGCACGAAGACAGGCTGTTCCATCACTTCCGGTCGCTGTTCGACGGGGCGAAGGAGCTCAAGCTCCACCGGGCGCGCCGGGGGGCGTTCCTGTCGAGCATGCTGGACGGCAGCATCGACAAGGTGCGCGAGGAGCGCACGAGGGGGCTGACGATCTACGTCGGCGCGGAGAGCTGGGGCAGCTTCCTGTTCTTCGTCTTCATCGGAGCGGTCCTGTTCGTCTTCAGCCGCTTCTTCAGCGTCGACACCTATGTGATGTCCGGCTACGCGCTCGTCTTCCTGTACATGCAGCTGCCCATGGAGGCGGCGCTGCGGGCGCTCCCGAACATCAGCCGAGCCCGCGTCGCCCTGGAGCGCATCGAACAGGTGACCGGCAGCCTGTCTGCCGAGGGCGTCCGGGCTCTCGCGCCGCCCCCGCCCCCGTTCGAGCGGCTGCGGCTGCGGGGCGTCACGCACGCCTACTACCGGGAGCAGGAGGGCCGCACCTTCGTCCTCGGCCCGATCGACCTGGAGCTTCGCCCCGGGGAGATCGTCTTTCTGGTCGGCGGCAACGGGAGCGGCAAGACCACGCTCGCCAAGCTCATCGTGGGTCTCTACGCCCCGGAGGGCGGGGAGATCCTGCTGAACGGCGCGCCGGTCACCGAGGAGACGCGGGACGCGTACCGCCAGCTGTTCTCCGCGGTGTTCTCGGACTTCTTCCTGTTCGACAGCCTGATCGGCCTCGAGGGGGGCGCGCTCGACGAGCGCGCCCGGAAGCTCCTCGCCGAGCTGGAGCTCGGCCACAAGGTGACGGTGCGGGATGGAGCGCTCTCCACGACGGAGCTGTCGCAAGGCCAGAGGAAGCGGCTGGCGCTCCTGGTCGCGTATCTGGAGAACCGTCCTGTCTATGTGTTCGACGAGTGGGCCGCCGATCAGGATCCGGCCTACAGAGAGGTGTTCTACCGCCGCCTTTTGCCCGAGCTCAAGGCGAGGGGGAAGGCCGTGCTCGCCATCACGCACGATGATCGCTATTTCCACCTGGCCGACCGCTGCGTCAGGCTGGAATTCGGCCGGCTCGCGCCTCGCGGTGACGAAGGAGACGCAGCGGAGAGCCACGCGGAGGCGCAGGCCGTCGTGAGCGCCTGACGCGAGGCGCGACACGCAGGGCCGCTCCCGGCTTCGTGAGCGGCTGTCGCTGGACATCGCCGTACGGGCGGGAGCCGCCGCGCGAGCCGCGTTCGCCCGCGCCGGCCTCTGCGACGCGAGCGCGGCGGCGCAGACGCACGCCGCGCTGGATGCAGGTACGAGAATCGAAAGGTGCACGAACATGCAAAAGGTGTTTGCCAACTCGCAGTTTGCCATCTATGATGACGTCCTGAGCTCCGCTGATTTTCAGCGGTTCTGGACGATGTTCCAGAACACCGAGTTTCAGCCCGCGCACGCCAAGCGGATGCGCGATTTCTACCGGGTGAGCGACGGCAACCCGTTCGTCGGCGAGAACATCGCGTGGGCGCCGGTCGCGATCGAGCCCATGCTGCCGCCCGGCATCACCGTCGAGTCCCTGCCGGTCCGCTTCTACCCGACGAAGACGGCGATCGACGCCCTCCTCGACGCGCTCCAGAAGCTCCTGCCGACCTGCACGGATCTCATCGGCAGCAAGGGCCACGACTGGATGGGCATCGTGGGGAAGCTGTACGCCTATCCCGCCGGGAGCAGCATGTCGTGGCACAGCGACGACGACGAGCTCGACGGCTCGTTCATCTTCTACGCCAACCCGGTCTGGGACGTGCAGTGGGGCGGCGAGCTGTTCGTGGCCGACGAGTCCACGCGCAACCAGCTCGTCCGGGAGTCGATGCACAATTTCGGCAGCAAGCAGGACACGGAGGTGCTCCTGCGCAAGGGGTTCGGACACTACATCATGCCGAAGCCGAACCGGCTCGTCGTCGTCGGGCCGGGCAACCCTCACAAGGTCGGCAAGGTCTCCTCGGGGGCTGGCGACCACGTGCGCGCGTCGTTCTCCGGGTTCTTCATCGCCCCCGCCGGCCTGGAGAAGCTCATCATGGCCGAGCGCGCCCGCCGCCCTCGCGGAGAACGGCAGTAGGCCTCACGGCGGGGAGGGAGAGGGTGTCGAGCGCCCGGCGCGCGCCGTCTCGCACGGCTCCCGGGGCAAGAAAGGAACGGGTGCACGACCATGAAGCCAGTTTCCATCAATTCGCAGTTCGCTGTCTTCGATGACGTCCTGTCTCCGGAGGAGTTCGAGCGGTTCTGGCGGATGTTCCGGAACGCCGACTTTCGCACCATCCACGCCGAGCGCGTGCGCGCCTACTTCCGGGCGAGCGACGGCCACCCGTATACCGGCGGGAACATCGCGTGGACGTCGACGTCGATCGAGCCCTTGCTCCCGCCGGGCGTGGCGATCGACGCCTTGCCGGTCCGCTTCTACCCGACGCGCGACGCCTATGACGCCGTCATCGACGCGCTCCGGCGGCGCGTGCAGAGCTGCGCGGAGATCATCGGCCGGGAGGGGCACGACTGGGTGGGCATCCTCGGGCGGCTCTACGCCTACCCGTCCGGGTGCAGCATCTCCTGGCACAGCGACGACACCGACTGCACCGGCGCGTTCATCTTCTACGCCAACCCGGTCTGGGACGTGCAGTGGGGCGGGGAGCTGTGCGTGGCCGACGAGTCCACGCGCGATCAGCTCGTCCGCGAGGTGATGCACGACTTCGACAACCGGCACGAGACGGGCGTGCTCATGCGCAAGGGCCTGGGGCGCTTCGTCATGCCGAAGCCGAACCGGCTCGTGCTCGTCGGCGCGGGGAATCCGCACATGGTCGCCAAGATCTCGCCGGCGGCCGGCGACAACGTGCGCGCGTCGTTCGCGGGCTTCTTCATGAAGCCCAAGGGCGTCGAGCAGCTCCTCAGTCCGCTGCGCCGCCCATGAGCGCCGGGCTAGGCCGCATTTCTGCGGCGGGATGCGATGGGGAGATTCTTTTTTTTGATCCGCAATTGAAAAGGACTTTCAAGTTCGACGAGGAGTGACGATGAGCTGGGATGACGAGGAGGCGACCTTCAAGGTCGTCGTCAATCACGAGGAGCAGTACTCGATCTGGCCGGAGTCGATGGACCTGCCGAGGGGCTGGCGAGCGGCCGGCAAGGCGGGCAAGAAGCAGGAGTGCCTCGCTTACATCAAGGAGCGCTGGACGGACATGCGACCCTTGAGCCTGCGCGAGCACCTGGAGCGCGCGCGCTCGTAGCGCGGCCGGAGGAGAGCGCTGGGGGCTCTCGGCCGCCGCCGTGAGGCGCTGGCGCCCCCTGTTCTGCCGCGTCGGCCGGCAGACGTCCTCGGGAGCTCGATGCTCCGGGGCGATTCACATCTTTTTTTGATGAGGTGAGCCATGCGTCCTGGTGTCGAGATGGACTCTTCCAAGATTGTTGCGTTTGAGGCGAAGCCCTTCGCCCTGTCTGCCAACTACGCCCTCGGCGAGAACGAGCTCCTGGCGAGCCAGAGCCGGAGGGAGTCGAACGCGCGGAGCTACCCGCGGCGGATCCCGATCGCCTTGCGGCGCGCGCGGGGGATCTACGTCGAGGATGTCGAGGGCCGGGTGTTCATCGATTGCCTGGCCGGCGCCGGGACCCTGATCCTGGGCCACAACCATCCCGTCGTCATCGAGGCGATCCAGCGGGCGCTCCGCGAGGAGCTGCCCATGCAGACGCTGGATCTCACGACGCCCGTCAAGGAGCAGTTCATCGACGATCTGTTCTCGATGCTGCCTGACGAGCTCGCGCGCCACGCGAAGATCCAGTTCTGCGGCCCGACGGGCACGGACGCTGTCGAGGCCGCGCTGAAGCTCGTGAGGACGGCGACGGGCCGCGGCACGATGCTCGCCTTCCACGGGGCGTATCACGGGATGTCGCTCGGAGCGCTGAGCCTCATGGGCAACCTCGGCCCGAAGGCGGGGCTGGGCGGCGCGCAGACAGGGGTCCAGTTCCTCCCGTACCCGTACGATTACCGCTGCCCGTTCGGGCTCGGCGGCGAGGCGGGGGAGGCCGCCGGACTCCACTACATCCGGAACATGCTCCACGATCCCGAGAGCGGGGTGCTGCCGCCGGCGGGGTTGATCCTCGAGGCGGTGCAGGGCGAAGGTGGGGTGATCCCCGCCTCCGCGTCATGGCTGCAGGGGATCCGGCAGGTGACGCGCGAGGCCGAGGTGCCGCTCATCCTCGACGAGGTCCAGACCGGCCTCGGCCGGACCGGGAAGTTCTTCGCCTTCCAGCACGCGGACATCGTGCCGGACGTGCTGGTGCTGTCCAAGGCCATCGGCGGGAGCCTTCCGCTCTCGGTCGTGGTCTATCACGAGTCGCTCGATCGCTGGAGGCCGGGCGCGCATGCGGGCACGTTCCGGGGCAATCAGCTCGCCATGGCGGCCGGCTCGGCGACGATGCGCCTCGTCAAGAAGGAGCGCCTCGATCTGCACGCGGACGCGATGGGCCGCAGGCTGAAAGGCCACCTCCAGCAGCTGCAGCAGCAGCTCCCGTGCATCGGCGAGGTGCGCGGCCGAGGGCTGATGCTGGGCGCGGAGATCGTGGACCCCAGCGGCCGGACCGACGCGCGGGGGAAGCGCCCCGCGCACGCGAAGCTCGCGTCCGCCATCCAGTCGGCGTGCTTGAAGCGCGGGCTGATCCTGGAGCTCGGAGGGCGCTTCGGGAGCACGATACGGCTCCTCCCGCCGCTGATCATCACCGAGCCCGAGGTCGACCGGGTCGCGGAGATCCTCGCGGCGGCGATCCGGGCTGCGGTGGAGTCGATCGATCGCGTGGCGTGAGCCGCCGAAGACGAGCGCGATGAGACGGATCGGCAAAGCCCTGCTCGCGCTCCTCCTGGTGGTGGCGCTCGCCGCCGGAGGAGCGCTCCTGTTCGTCCGCAGGTCTCTCCCGGCGTTGTCCGGTGAGGTCGCGGTGATCGGCGCCTCGCAGCCCATCGAGATCTTCCGCGATCGCCACGCGATCCCCCATATCTACGCCCGGAGCAGGGAGGACGCGTATTTCGGGCTCGGTTACGTCCACGCGCAGGACCGCCTGTGGCAGATGGAGGTCAACCGGCGGCTCGGCTCGGGCACGCTGTCCGAGGTCTTCGGGGAGGACGCGCTCCCGCAAGATCGGCTGTTCAGGACCGTGGGCCTCCGCCGCGTCGCCGAGGAGAACGTCAATCACCTCTCCCCCGAGACGCGCGCCGTGCTCGAGGCGTACGTGCGCGGCGTCAACGCCTTCCTGTCCGAGGATCCCCCGCTCCCGCCCGAGTTCCTGCTCTTCGGCGTGGAGCCGCGCCCGTGGACGCCGGTCGATTCTCTCGTGTGGCTGAAGGTGATGGCCTGGAACCTCTCGGGCAACTGGGAGCGCGAGCTGTTCCGGGTGCGGCTCCGGGACCGGCTCTCGCCGCAACAGGCGGCCGAGTTCCTGGCGCCGTACCCCGGCGACGAGCCCCTCGTCGCGCCCGCGCCCCCGGAGCAGCACGGGGCGCTCGAGGCGCCGGCGAAGGCGCTCCGGGCGGCGGTGCCCGCGCCGATCGATCGCGCGATCGGCTCGAACAACTGGGCGGTCGACGGCACGCGGACCGAGAGCGGCAAGCCGCTGCTCGCCAACGATCCGCACCTGGAGCTCTTCGCGCCGTCGCTCTGGTACTTCGCGCACCTCAGCGCCCCTGGGCTCGACGTCATCGGAGCGACGCTGCCGAGCCTTCCCGCCGTGCTGCTCGGGCGCAACGGCCGCGTGGCCTGGGCGTTCACGAACACGAGGTCCGACACGCAGGACATCTTCATCGAGCAGCTCGTCCCCTCGGATCCCTCGCGCTACCTGGCGCCTTCCGGGCCGCTGCCGTTCACGACCGTCCGCGAGACGATCAAGGTGAAGGGGCGGAGCGACGAGGTGCTCGAGGTCCGCATCAGCCGGCACGGGCCGGTCATCTCGGACGTGAGCGACGTCGCGAAGCGATCGATGCCCGGCGGACAGGTCCTGTCGCTGGCCTGGACGTCGCTGCGCGCCGATGATCGCACGCTGGAGTTCCCGGTGAGGGCGGCGGAGGCCCGGACCGCCGACGACCTCCTGTCGGCGACGCGCGATTTCCACTCTCCTCAGCAGAACATCGTGTATGCCGACGCGTCCGGCGCCATCGGGTTCATCGCCGCCGGTCGCGTCCCGATGCGACGGCCCGAGAACGACGTGAGGGGGCTCGTCCCCGTGCCGGGGTGGGTGGAGAAGTACGACTGGCTCGGGTTCGTGCCCTGGGAGGAGTTGCCGCAGTCCCGCGCGCCGGCCTCGGGGCGCATCGTGACCGCGAACCAGAGGATCACGCCGCCCGAGTATCCTCACTGGATCTCCGCCGACTGGGATCACCCCTCTCGGGCCGAGCGCATCGAGGCGCTGCTCGACGGGAGCCCCGCGCACTCGGTGCGTCGCTTCGCGGAGATCCAGATGGACGTCCGGAGCGGCGCGGCGGCGCTGCTCTTGCCCGGGCTGCTCCGGGCCGCCACGGCGAGCGACGAGGAGCGGCGCGTCGTCGAGCGGCTGCGCGCGTGGGACCTGGAGATGAGGGCAGACGCCGCAGAGCCGCTGATCTTCGCGACGTGGGTGCGGGAGCTCTCGCGGCAGATCTACGAGGACGAGCTCGGAGAGCTGTTCCGCGAGGGCTTCAGCGAGCGGATCGCCTTCCTGCGCGGCGTCCTGTCGGACACGGGCGGCGAGGGGCGCTGGTGCGATGATACCCGGACACCGGACAGCGAGTCGTGCGACGCGGTATCCGGGCTGGCGCTCCGGCGGGCCCTCGCGTACCTCAAGGCGGAGTACGGCGACGACCCGTCCCGCTGGTCGTGGGGCGAGGCGCACCCCGCGATCTCGCAGCATGCGGTGCTGGGCGGGATTCCGGTGCTGTCACGCTGGTTCGACGTCACCGTGCGGAGCCCGGGCGACAATCACACGGTGAACCTGGGCGGCTACTGGATCAACCAGGAGGACGACCCGTTCGTCAGCCGCGATGGGCCGGGCTTCCGGGCGATTTACGACCTTGGCGACCCCGAGCGCTCGGTGTTCGTGCTGAGCACGGGCCAGTCCGGGCACCCGCTGTCGCCGCATTACAGGGACCAGAGCGAGCTGTGGGCCGCCGGCGGCTACGCGCCCATGACCACGCAGCGGAGCGCCGTCGAGAGGGACGCCATCGGCAAGCTTGTGTTGATTCCCCGCTGAGGGCGGGCAGAGACGAAAGGACCATGGGTCATGAATGTCGTTTGTGCGAATTCTCAGTTCGCCGTCCTCGACGACTTCCTGCCGCAGGACGAGTTCGAGAAGTTCTGGGCCATGTACCGGAGCAGTGAGCTCAAGAGCGTCCATGTCCAGCCCCTGCGCGCCGGCTACCGGGCGAGCGACGGCAACCCGTACGTCGGAGAGGACGTGGTGTGGACGCGGAGCGCGATCGAGCCGCTGCTGCCGCCCGGCGTGCCCGCGAGCGCCTTGCCGGCCCGCTTTTGCCCGACGGGGAAGGCGTACGACATCCTAATCGAGCGGATCCGCGGGCTCGCGCTGCCGGCGTGCGAGGGCCTCATCGGCCGAGAGGGGCGCGACTGGGCGGGCATCCACGGTCGACTGTACGCCCACCCTGCCGGGAGCAGCGTCACCTGGCACAGCGATCCGCTCGAGGTCGCCGGCTCGTTCCTCTTCTCCGCCCACCCCGAGTGGGACGTGCAGTGGGGCGGAGATCTGTACGTGGCCGACGAGTCCACGCGCGGACAGATGATCGACGACCCCACGACGATCCGCTTCGACACCCGGCGCGAGACGGAGGTGCTTTTGCGCGCGGGGACGGGCCATTACATCATGCCGAAGCCAAACCGGCTCGTGCTCCTCGGGGCCGGCAACCCGCAGAAGGTGTCCAAGGTGTCTGCGGCGGCCGGAGATCAGATGCGCGCGTCGTTCGCCGGGCACTTCCTCACGGAGCTCGGCGTGGGGCAGCTCATCGATCAGTTGCGCCCCACGTGAGCGCTGGCAGGGAGGGCCCGTAGGATGAGGCGCAAACCGCGCCCAAGTGCCTGGAAAGCAAGGCTTCGCGCGATCGAATCGTCAGGGCGAAGTGTCAGCGCATCGCGCGGCTGAGCTCTATCGAGGTCGAGGGCGCCATGCTGAGGGGCTCCGCCGACCACGACGAGGGCGCCGAGGTCGAGGGCGACGTCGCGATCCAGCACGCGGCGATCGGCAGGCGCATCCGCCCTGAGCCAGCACGGCCAGGTGGTCGACGGACACCAGCGCCAGCCCGACCGCCAGGCCCGATGCCAGGGCGGCCGGCGAGCTGCGGTAGAGCGAAGCATCCCCGGCCCATTCGCGCGCCGAAACTCAAGCCAGCGAACTCCACATAAATTCAACACCGGGTTCGATTCCCGGCGCCTCCACCACGAAGACACGGCGAGAGCCGTGTCTTCTGCTTTTTGTGTGACCTGCGTGTGACATGACAAATTTCGGCGACGCTGGATCGCTGCGCGGCCGGATGTCGGCGGGACCACCGGAGGCGGGCGCGGCGGGTGACGCCAGGGTACGGGGCTCCACGAGGCTCCGCGACAGGCGAGCGGCTGACACCGGGCCGGCGGGCAGATCCCGGGTCCGGGCCCGCGTGTTGGCGTACTGGCGCAGCCCGGAGCCGGGCGAGCGGATGCCGCATCAATTCCGCCCCAATGGGAACACCAGCGGGGTAGCCATCGGTCTCCGCCGAACCGACGCCCTCAGACCACTGCGCCAGGTATGATGGCGACATGGTACGCCGCCAGATCCCACACGCACTCGTCCCTGGCCTCGCCCTCCTCCTGACCGGGTGCAGCGGGACCGACGAGGACTCAAGCTCTTCAGGCACACAAGCCAACGTAGCCATCGCTTGTGATGCCGTTACCTGCGAGCAGATCTGCTGCCCTTCATCGGGGAGTTGCGCAGAAGAGGTTGTTGAGAGTCAAACTGGTTGATGCTCTCTCGCTCGGGCTGGCTGATGGCCATCGCGACGGTGAGCGGGCCTCGGTCACGGGCGTGATGGTCGGCCCATCGAGTCCTGAGCGTGCCGGGGTGCTCGGACGCGTCAAGGGTTCCCTCGCAGGGCTCGGCGGCTGCGCCGCCCTTGACGCGCCCTGCGCGCCCCGGCGGCCGCGTCGCGCGGGCGATGGGCGGACGGAGCCTCCGGCGGGAACTCCGCGCACCGGATGGGTCGGCGATCACCATCGCGCGCGTGAGCGAGCCATCATCCTGCGTGAGCGAAAAGCGGCCCTCACCCATCATCTACCGCGAGCGCCAACAGCCACCCGCAGCAAGCAGCGCCGCACCAAGAAGCACTGAGCGGCTCTTCACCGGTGAACTTCACCGGCACCGGGCGCGGACTTCACCGGTGAAATTCACCGGCATCCGGCGTGCTCTTCACCGGCATCGGGCGCGGATTTCACCGGTGAAATTCACCGGAATCCCGCGGGTTGCCGCGATCATCTACACGAGGAGTTCCCGGGCGTCACTGACGACGGCGAACCGGCGGCTCCAGCGCTCCAACTCGGCGAGGTCGGTACTGGCGAGGACGCGCTCCCGCGCCGCCGCGGGCCGGAGGTCTCGGCCCGTGCCCCCGGGCAACGCGGTGCAGGCCGGTCCCCCTGCCCAAGGCTGGTCGTTACAGCCGAGCGAGCCGGCCGTCTTCGAGCAGCACCCAGGGGGCCGAAGCTGAGTACGCCTCGGTTCCGGCGACGGGCAAGCGTGGCGCCTCCGAGAGTTGATCGAGCCCCTTGTCCCGGAGCCGCATCCCACGCTGGGTGAGGCGGTAGACGCTCGAAAGCATCGGGTAGCCAGCGCCAGGCGGCTTTGGGCCAGGCCCGCGCTCCACAGCCGCACTCGAGTCGTGGTCTGCCCAGTGCTCCAGCCGGCGCGGCAGGAACAGGTCGCCCGTACAGAAGAGGAGGTGCCACATGTCTACCAGCGTCTCCGACTTCTGGGCGGCCACGTCCGCCGGAGTCTGCCAGTCGGACGACAGGCGAGAAAGCGTTATCTCGTCGAATCGACTCAAGCGCAAGGCGCCTTCCGTGGTCCTTCTTGGAAAGAAGGAAGAGAGGAACGCCCACAGGGGAGCAAGCTCTGGAAAGCCTTCGACACCAGCAGAGCAGCTCTCTACGAACAGCAAGGGGTCCTCGTCGACGTAGCTGTTCCAGAGGCGAACGGCGCGAGCGTAGCGTTCGGGCGGCCAGGGGCTCGCCTTCTTGATACGCGCGAGAAGGGCGTCGTCAGGATGGTCGGACACCGATTGACTGCAATCAAACGGACGCTTCGCTCCCTCGTGACTTCTTGCCCTTGAACGGGTGACGGGCTCAAGCTCGAGGATGAGAATGTCGTCGCAGGCGAGCCCCACGTCGCGCAACCAGCTACAGGTCCGCCAGAGGTTCACCCGCTCGTGGAGGCTCGATGATACCCACGTTATGACAGGCAACTCCCACCGGGTCTCCGACGAGTAGAGGTCATCCCATAGCTCGTCCGAGTTCCACCAGATCTTACGCTGCCGAACATGCTCGAGAGGACTCGGGTGGCTCGGTCCGGTAAGAAGGCGGTCGGAAGCGAGCACGATACTGGTCGCGCCGATGCGCAGCAGTTGTTCTGCGGTCGGCGCGTCAAAGGTAACGTGCGTTGCCGTGCGGATGTCAGCGAGGGGTGCCATGCTCAGCGAAACCCACAACGATAACACTCTCTGAACTTGTAATCATTTTCCTGCCAGCAGTTGTCCTGACAAATGGAGCAAAGGGTGTAACCCGCATTGACGTATCGGTTACACGGATGGCCCTTTGCGACGCAAGCCTCATACATCTCGGTGCATTTGTTAATTGGTGAGCACCCCCCCGCCATCTCAAGCTGTGCGCTACCCACTTCTTCGTCTTCCGGCTCGTCATCCGCGCCGTTGCTTGGATAATCTCCCGCCCCTACGGATCCTGTCGGATATTCATCACCCGCACCTCCCGGCTCCACCGTGTCGCAGGTGTAGGTCAAGTCGCATGCCGACGCGAGCACCATCGCGAGCCCGCCGCACAGCACGAGGGCGCTCGCCTCCACCTTCAGGCCGTGTCCCATATCCTCTCCCCGTTCCTGATGCGCGCGTCTGATCTCCCAGCAGAGAGGCGGCGTCAACAGGTGATCCAGACCACATTGCGTACGTGCGGTCCTTGCTCATGTTGGCCGGGCGCGACCTGTCGAGGCGATGGATCAGGGCGCGCAGCAGCGAGCTCGGCGGCATCTCGTCCACCCGCTGGCTCGCTACGTCCACAGCGGATCGATCAGCGGCTCCGGCCCTGGTTACCGGCAGCCCTCAGGATTCGCCACGCCGTGTGACCTCCGTGTGCCCCGACTCCAGGGCACGGGGCTCCACGAGAGGGCACTCGGGTATACGAGAGGAATCGAGACATCGATGGCCTCTGACACCGCTCCGACGCGTCCGACGCGGCGTCTGCCGCATCTCTCGCGCATCCACCCCTCAGATTCAGCTCCGGGTTCGATTCCCGGCGCCTCCACTCAGAAGACACGGCGAGAGCCGTGTCTTCTTGCTTTTGTGTGACCTGCGTGTGACCTTACAAATTTCGGCAGCGGTGGATTACTTCGCGGTCGTTCCAGGCGTCGCACGTGGATGCGACCGGCGTGCGGCTCGTGCTCTTCAACGGGGTGGCGGTGCTGGAGGGCGCCCGCCACACGGGCGCCCCGCCCGTTCGCCCCGTCCCGGGACCGGTCTAACCGCTCTAAGAGAGCAGGTCGCCGCGGCCCCGCTCAGGTCGCCGCCGGCTCCGCGGATCCGGCCTTGCGCCGCTCCTGTCCCCGTGCCCTCGCCGGGTCGCGGCCGAGCAGCACGAGCGCCGCAATCAGCGCGAGCGCCCCGTGCGCGACAAGGATCCCGGCGCCCGGCGCGACCCGCGCGAGGACCTGCCTCGCGTCCTCTTCGCGGAAGCGAAAGCGAGGGACGGCGGCGAAATCCGCCGGGCGCAGCGACTCGCCCTGCAGGACGCGCGGAAAGAAGAACGCCCGCATCTCGCCCAGGAACGCATACGCCTGTTCGGTGAAGCGGTCGTGCCGCTCCTGGCCGCTGCCCGCGAGGTCCTGGAGCGCGCCGTGGACGACGATCGCCGGCGACAGCAGCTGGTACCGGCTCACCACCGCGTTCTGGCGCGCGAGCGCGGCCTTGTACTCCGCCTGCACGGGCAGCGTGCGGGCGTCGATCGCGTCCTCCACCGCGAGGTAGCCGGCGATCCAGGACGGCACGTCCTTGGCCTGCGCGTTCGGGCGGAGCTCCGGGTGGTCGTGGAGGTAATCGGCCAGGATCTTCGCGCCGCGCTGCTCGGCGTCGTTCGCGGCCGCGCGCATCTCCTGGGTGAAGAGGAGCCGCGAGGGCGCCGGATGCGCGAGCGAGGCGGCCAGGTTGGTCGACGCGGGGACGACGACGACCATGCCGAGCCACAGGCACGCGAGCACGATGGCGTTGGCGGCGGAGCTGAGGCCGAAGCCGTTGACGACCGCGGCGAGCGCGACCCAGAACGCGCCGTAGAGGGCGACCACGAGCAACCACAGCGCGAGCCGCCCCGCGCCCTCCGCGCTCGCGAAGGCGCCCCCGGCGAGCGCGGCGCCGGCGACGGACGCCAGCACGGCGAGGCCGATCACCACGGCGCCGCGGAAGATCGCCTTGCCCGCGATGAGCCGCCGCAGCGAGATCGGCTGGCAAAGGACCATGGCGAGCGTCCCTTGCTCCCGCTCCCGGGAGACGAGATCGAAGGTCAGCGCGAGGGCGACCAGCGGCAAGAGATAGATGATCACGAACGCGAGATCAAAGCGGCCGGCGAGCAGGTTCAGCGGATTCTGCACCTCGCGGTTCCTGAGCAGCGTCCGCGCGTTCGACCACAGGTTCGTGGTGGCCCGCGACGTCAAGAGATCGCTCTGCCCGATGGCCAGCGCGGTGAGCGGGCCCGGCGGCAGCAGCATCTCCTGGTACTGGCGCCCCACGTACAGCGCGCTGCTCGGGTTGCCGTAAGGATCTCCGCCCTTCGCCGGCCCCTCCTCGGCCTTCGCCTTCAGCGGGGCCAGGGTCTGCTCGTACGACGCGCTGGCGTTCCGGACATCGGCGTCGAGCGCCCTCGTCCAGGCGATCCCGTTGCCAATGGCGTAGACCGAGATGACCAGGAAGAGCCCAATCACCCAGAACAGGGTGCGATCGGCGGCCATCTGCCGGAAGTCATGGTGGATGAGGCGGGTCAATCGAACAGGTCGCATACGGTTCACACCACTTTCATCTGGCTGGCCGAGCGGGCAGCGGCAGCCACGGCGACGAGGAGCCAGGCGGCGAGCACCGCGAAGGGGAGGAGCTGGCGCCGCGCGACGTCGGCGAGGCCAGGAGCGCTGTAGGCGAACACCGGGGCCTGCTCCCACAGGCCGCGCCCGGCCATGTAGCTGGGGTCCCGGTTGCGGGCGAGATCCGCGTTGAGGAAGCGCTGGAGGTCGCGCCGGTGCTCCTCGGCGGCGGTCGCGAAGTGCACGTGGTGGTGGACGTCGGTCCCGGCGAGCCCCATCGACGCGCTGCGCACCGCGAGCAGCGGCGCCGCGATCGACCCGAGGAGCTGGAGATGCGCCTGGCGCTCGTAGGCGCCCCACAGCCGGCCGAACTCGCGATCGAGCACCTGATTGCCGTGCTCCTCCCCGGCCTGGAGCTTGAGCCCGGCGAAGTTGACCGGCAGATCCTCGACCCGCTCCACTCCATACTTCGCGAGGACCTGGGCCTTGAACTTCAGCACCTCAGGATCGTTCGGGTTGTGGCTGCCGAGCCCCGTGGCGAGCTGCTCGCGGACCGGCACCCAGAAGGCGCTCGCCGACGGCGTCGGCTCGATCCGCTCCGAGAGATCCGCGAAGACCCGCGGCAGCATCAGCCCGTTGCCGATCCAGAAGGCGAGCAGCACGACGAGCGCGGTCCGCGACGACGGCGCCCTCGCGGACACGGCGAGCGTCACGGCGACGAACGCCGAGAGATAGAGGACGTAGGCGAGCATCATCAGCGCCATCCGCGCCGCGAGGTCGGACGGCGCGGCGTCGCCACGGACGAGCAGCAGCGCCGCGCCGCCGAGGACGGCGGCGGGCACGAGCACGAGCGCGAGCGCCAGCGCCACGCCGAGCGCCTTGCCGAGGGCGAGCCTCCCCGGGGGGACGCCCAGGCTGGCGAGCTGCCGCAGCGTGCCGCGCTCGCGCTCGCCGACCAGCGCGTCGGCCGCGAGGAACACGATGAGCAGCGGCAGCAGCAGCTGGAGGACGGCCGCGGCGGTGAGCTCGCCGAAGCGCTGGAGCGCCGTCCGGTCCTCGGCGGGCCGATCGTGCGCGAGGTTCTGGGTGTGCGCCTCGAGCCAGACGGCCTGGCCCGCGTACGCGTCGACCCCGCGATCCGCGAAGGCGAGCGGCGAGCTCGGCCGCGTCGCGTAGACGCCGTAGTGCGCGGCGGTGTGCGGGTCCTTCTCGCCCTGCTCGACCCAGGTCTGCCGGTCGAGCCGCTCGGCGAGATCGCGCTCGGCGGCGTACCGGCGCTGATGGACGATGCCGGTGACGAGCGCGGCGAAGAGGAGCACGAGGCAGACGCCCGAGCACCAGCGGAATCGCCGGTCGCGGACCATCTCTCGGAGCTCCTTGCGAGCGACGGTGAGGATGAGGTCCATGTCAGTCCTTCATGTGCTCGAGGTACGCGCGCTCGAGATCGGCGTGGCCGATCTCGCGCGGATTCAGCATCTGCACCATCCGGCCTTGCCGCATGATCCCGATCCGCGTGCCGGTCTCCTTGGCGCGGAAGAGATCGTGGGTCGCCATGAGGACCGCCACGCCGCGCGCGCTCAGCTTGAGGAGCAGCTCGGAGAACTCGTTCGACGCCTTGGGATCCAGCCCCGAGGTGGGCTCGTCGAGGAGCAGCGCCTCGGCGTCCTTGGCGATCGCGACGGCGATGCCGACCTTCTGGCGCATCCCCTTCGAGTACGTCGACACGCGGCGGTCGATCGCCCCCTCCGGCAGGCCCGCCTCGAGGAGGTGGGCCCGGAGCGCCGCGCGGTCCTTCTCGACGCCGGCCAGCGCGCAGAAGAACTCGAGGTTCTCGAGGCCGGTCAGGCTGCCGTAGAGCATGACCTGCTCCGGGATGTACGCGAGGTGGCGCTTCGACTCGAGGGGCGCTTGGCCGACGTCGACCCCCTTGACGAAGGCGTGCCCCGAGGTCGGGGCGATGAAGGAGAGGAAGAGGTTGATCGTGGTGGTCTTGCCGGCGCCGTTCGCGCCGAGCATGCAGAACACCTCGCCTGGCGCGATCGCCAGATCCAGGGAGCTCAGCGCGAGCACCTCCCCGTAGCGCTTGGTGAGGCCTCTGGCCTCGAGCACGGCGGCCGTCGGCTCGGCGCGCTCCCGCCGGCCGGCGGCGCCGCCCCTGCTTTGCTGGTGTTCTGCGGTGTGATCCATGCTCGTCACGGTAGCTCCCATGTTGGGGTGAACGGTCCTTGGCTCGTGCGTCGCGCGAGGCGCCGGGCGCGGGCTGCGCGCTCGCCTTCAGGCTCAGGCGAGGATGCGCCGCAGCGCCGGGATGCGGTCGACCAGCAGGTGATCGAGCGCCAGCACGGCGATCAGCGAGAGCCCCATCAGCGGAAACACCGCTCCGAGCACGATCATGATGGCCGCCGCGCCGCGCCACAGCGGCATGTCCCTGGGCGCGGCGGGCGCGCCGATCCGCCCTTTGGGCCGTCGAATCCACCACATGACCACCCCCGTGAACGAGAGCAGCACCACCGCGGCGCACGCGCCCAGCATCAGCAGCTGGTTGGCGAGGCCGAAATACCGGCCTTCGTGGAGCGCGAGCCCGAGCTCGACGGCCTTGGGCAGCACGCCATAGTCTTCCCAGCGGACGTCCGCGAGGACATCGCCGCTGTACTGGTCGATGTGCAGCATCGCCTCGTTCGCCGGATCGTCGGGGAATACCGAGACGGTATAGACCCCCTCGGGCCCCTGGGGCAGGCTGACGCTGTACCCCGGCACGACGCCGCGCCGCTCCGCCGTCGCGACCACGGCGTCGAGCGTCGCGCGCGCGGCGGCGGGGGCGCTGCGCGGGCCCTCGCGATCGGCCCGGCCGCCCTCGGACGGCGGCGCCGTCGACTTTGGCACGTCGTCCCACATCTGCTCTGGAAAGTGGTGCCAGACGCCGACGAACTGCTCACCCCAGAAGCCCGTCGCGGGCAATCCGGTGATCAGCATGAAGAGCAGGAGGAGCGCGCCCCAGAAGCCGGGGACGGCGTGCAGATCGCGGTAGAAGACGCGCCTGTTGCTCGGATCGAGCCGCGGCAGGAGCGTGCCCCACACCTTGAAGCCGCGGCGCGGCCACCACAGGTAAAGGCCGGAGATCACAAGGACGATCGCCCAGCACGCCGCGAGCTCGATCGCGCGGTCGCCCAGGTCGCCGGCGAGCAGCTCGGTGTGCAGCTTGAGGGCGTAGTGCTGGAGGTTGTTCTTCTCGTCGCGCTCGCCGAGCACCCGCGCCGTGTACGGGTCGACGAACACGGTCAGATCGCGGCCCGCCTCGCTGGTGAGCATCACCTCCGCGCTCCGGTCGGCGGCAGGCGCAGGCTTGAACTTTGTGACGGTCGCGCCGGGATAGGCCGCCTGCGCCGCGGCGACCTGCTGGCTCGGGAGCAGCGCTGTCGCCGCGGGCGCGACCGTCTGCGGATACATCCACCGATCGAGCTGCGGCTTGAACAGGTAGACGCCGCCGCTCAGCGCCAGCACCACCAGGAAGGGAACCACGAAGAGGCCGGCATACAGGTGCCAGCGCCACGCGACGCGATAGAGGTGGGTCGCCGGCACCGCCGCCCGCGCCGCCTCCGGACGACGTCCGATGTCGGGCGCAACGGTCGCTTCGTTCGAGGTGAATGACATGACGGCGTTCCCTTTCGCAACGCAGGCGCACGCGGCGAAGCCATGCCGGCCCCAAACCCGTCGAGGATGTGAAGTTGAAAGTTATTTTCTTTATCAATACGCACATCGTGAGCTGGCTGTCAATCGCATTCGTCGGCGATCTGCGCTGCCGCGGGGGCCCAGGGGTCGCCGGAGGCCGTCTGCAACGGATTTCGGGGTGTTGGCGGCGTTACGGGGGCCGGGGGAGGCCGCCGCGTCGTGCGGCTCGACGGCGAGCCGCAGGGGGCTGCACGTCCAGCTCTGCTTCGCGCTCCGCGGGCGCAGCTGCGGGCCTAGGCGCGATTCGTGACGTGCCCTGGCGTAGGGGCGCACGCGGGTCACACGGCGTGACGACGCGAGGGAGGTACCCGGAACTGAAGAGGTGGAGACGGCTGCTCCGGCCCCTGCGGCCCGTACGCCCAGGGCCCGGCACCGCTGCCCGACGTGGCTGCTGATCGTGACGATCGACGCGGAGATCGCGCGGTGGTGCTCGCGGCCGATCGACGCGGGCCACCCCGGCTTGACGCTGACGCCGCTGGTTCTCGGGCCCGCGGGCGTCCCGGTCGTCACCGATGCCGAGCAGGCGAAGGCGGCGCCCGAGGTGGTCGTGCTCTCGGCCATGGCGCACGGGCAGGGCGACGTGGGGGAGGCGATCGGCGTGGCGTTCCTGGGGGCGGCCGCCGGGCTCGATGAGGAGCGCCGCGCCGTGTACGGGGACCTGGTGCTATCCTCGCTGAACGCAGCGGCGAGGCGGACGTTGGAGGCGATGATGAAGAGCGGATACGAGTTTCAGAGTGAATTCGCGCGCAGCTACGTGGCCAAGGGCGTGGAGCAGGGCCGGGAGCAGGGCCGGCAGCAGGGGATCCTCGAAGCCAAGGCGCAGGCCGTGCTCGCCTTCCTCGAGGCCCGCGGGCTGGAGATCCCTGCCGAGGTCCGGGAGCGCGTCCTCGCGAGCACCGACTTGGCCGAGCTGGACCGGTGGATCCGCCGCGCTGCCGCCGTCAGCGACGCCCGGGAGCTGCTCGCGACGGCCGGCTCCTGAGCGCGCACGGCCCCGGCGCGGTAGGAACGCGCGCGAGCGAGCTGGATGCTGGAGGTCGAGTAGCCCACGGCCGGACCGCCCGCGATCGGCACGCGGCCATGGGCCTGCTTTCCAGTCGCGCCAGCTGCCGAACCCACTCGGCCGCCAGGCTGCGCGAGCCATAAGAACGGCGTCACGGCGGCTCAGCGCCCACCCTCCGAACGAGTCGATCGCCGTTCACCCTTGCCGGACCGATCAAAGCGACTTCAGGTATTCCACGAGATCGCGCTTCTCGTTGGGATCGAGCCCGAGCGCGAAGCGCTCGTTGTAGCTCCGCACGACGTCCAGCAGCGTCGCGAAGCGGCCATCGTGGTAGAAGCGGCCCTTGTTCTCCCGCTTCATGAACAGCCCTCGCTCCCGGACGAAGAGCGCCGCCAGGTTCATCGTCTTGTACGAGTTGCCGGGCGCTCGGTCCGCCTGGAAATCGTCGATCCTCATCTCTTCGGGCGTGTGCAGGTTCCAGCCGGCGTCGGTCCAGAGCGGCTTGTTGTGGCAGCCCGTGCACTTCGCCTTGCCGACGAACAGCCTCTTGCCGCGCTCGGCGGCCTCCTCGTGGAAATCGACGCCGGGCACCGGCCTCGGCGCCGGGAGCGCGAGCTGGTAGAAGTGAAGCGCGGGGAGCTTCGACGTGACGAGATCGTCCTCGGGTTTGACGACCACGTTCCAGATCCCGGTGGCCGCCGCGTTCGGGTACTTCTCGGGGTCGCTGAGCCGTGGATCGAAGAAATTCCCGATTCCATGCATCTGGGTCACGGCGACGTACGCGTTCCAGTAGGGGACCGAGCCCCAGTTGCCGGTCCAGGTGTGCTCGTTGATTCCACCCATGTCGAACGCGTTGGGGAGCAGGGTCGCCCCGGACATCCCGTCAGGCCGGAACGCCTTGCCATCGAGGAGCAGCTCGGCGTCGTACTTGCCCGGACCCCAGCTAAGGAGGACCCTCCTCACGCCCTCCTCGGTGATGCCCGCGGGCACCCTCGGCAGCAGGTCGACGATCGGCTGCAGCGTCGGGGCCGAAGCGACGATGGCGCCGACGTTCAGATCGCGGTTGGCCCAGCCGTCGAGGCGCGTGCCGATGCCCGGGGCCACGGAGTCGTTGACCGTGGAGTGGCAGAAGGCGCACTGGAGGCCGATCGAGGTGAGCTCACCGCGGCGGTCGAAGAAGCCCGTCACTCCGAGGATCGCGTCGAGCCGCAAGAGGCTCCGCGTGACGGCGGGGTCGCCGAGGTCCACCTGGCCGCGCTCGATCTGGCCCCGCAGCCCCGGCGGGAGGGCGTCCGCGTCGACCTTGAGCCCGAGCGCCAGCGCCTGCGCCGGCGTCACGTTGGCGATGCTCTCGTGAAGCCGGAGCTTGCCGCCCCAGAACTGCTCGTCGCCGAAGGTGTCGAATCGAAAGATCTCCCGGCCCCGCCGGAGCAGCTGGTCCGTGTTGCGCTCCGTGAGGGCGTCGAAGTTGCTGAACCGCGGGCCGCGGGGCAGATCGTCCTCGGCGGAGGCGATGTGCTCCGTCCCTTCGCTCCGGTCGGCCGAGCTGCAAGAGAGCGCGGTCGCGCCGAGCGGAATCGCCGCTCCGACGAGCACGAACACCGTGGTGAGATGTGTCATCATGGCAAGCCCTTTCGAACTCCTCGCGTCATGCGGTGAATCCAAACGTGATGGGTGCCTGCGTTGCTGGGCAAGTAAGAGATTTCATGATCGTCTCATCGGGTGAGCGTCTCACGCGCGGATCGCTGGCGGCGACAGGCGTCGTGCGCCCGAGATGCCATCGCGCTCGTGGGCGAGGATTCATGCTCATGCCGACTGCGGATTTGCCGGGATCCGGAGCCCGCGACGACGCCGCGGGCGATGGCGCGCCTTGCGCCTCGCACACACGGGCCCGTGCTCGATTCGACCTCGACGGCCTCGTGGTCTGAAAGAAAGATATCTTACGTCGATGCGCCGCCGCGTGGCGATTGCCCTCGGCCCACGGCGGTCGACAGCACCGAGTTGTTAGCCGGGTCCTTCCCGCCGTCGTCGAACTGGAAGAATCCTGACCCGTGAGGATGCTCCATCGAGCGAAACGATCGCGCCGCGGTCGAGCTCCTCGGCATACTGGCGTAGGAGGCCCACGACATCGGCGCCGATGGCGCTCGGGAGTAAATCCAGCGTTCGGACTTGCAGGACGCTGGGACCGTCAGCGCCCGTGGTGGCGATAAGGATGCTGAAGTCGAGATCGTGTGTAAAGACGACATAGCCGCGCTCGCGCGCCCACGCCATCAGCTCTCGATCCGGCGCTCGAGGGTCACCTACTTCAGACCAGTGGACGGACTCGAACCCAGCGTCAACAAGGAATGACACCCAGGTCGGCGACAGGTTCATGTCCACCAGCAGCTTCATGACGCTTTCAGTGGGAGCTCGACCTCCTCCGTGCGCCAGGCTGCATACGAGAGCGCCGCCAGCACATCCTCCTTCTCGAGATACGGGTAGAGCTCGAGAACCTTCTCCATCGAATGTCCGGCTGCCAGCAGTCCTACGATGGTGCCCACCGTGACCCTCATCCCCCGGATGCACGGGCGGCCTCCCATCACGGCAGCGTCCTGAGTGATTCTTGCGAGCAGCTCCGTCGCCATGCGCTTGAGCATACCCCATCCTCGGCCATCTGGCACCGATCCGGCTGGTTCCCTCGGAGAGACGCGTGATTCACCGGACCGCCGAGCCGGGCGGCCTTTCGTGCGGGCTTGGCTGCCAGGATGCCGCGCGAGCCCTCCGGTCCGCCGGCAGCCGCCAGTGGCCGGCGCACTCGGCGCAATCGTCGCGCATGGCTATCTCCGCATTCTCGCGAGTAGGCCACGAATCGTTGCGACATCTCTTCATGTTCCAGCAGGTCGGTCGGTCATCACCGACGCCGAGCAGGCGAAGGCGGCGCCCGAGGTGGTCGTGCTCGCGGCCATGGCGCACGGGAGCGCGTGCTCGGTCGCTACGCCGGGTCGGGCGAGCTCCGCCAGCGGCTCGTGACGAGCCACCTGCTCCGGTCCCATCGCACCCGGTGAGCTCGAAATGACCTCCGCAGCCGCCCCCCGGACCGCGAACCGTGGTGTAATGGCCGCGCTCACCCCCGGGCAGCGACATCTGCCTTCCGGGGACGACCCGCGGTGCCCCCCTTGAGCGATTCAGCCCCGAAAGCGACCATCGCCGTGCTCGAGCGGAACCGGGTCGTCGGCCAGCGGATCGCGCGCGTCATGTCGGCGGCGGCCGGCATGCAGGACGTGCCCGTCGCCGGCGATCCGGCCGAGCTGCGCGCGCGGCTCTCCGAGCGGCCCCTGCTGCTCGGCTGCGACGCCGCCGACCTCGACCTCGCCCTCGAGTGGGCGGCCGAGCGCTACCCGAGCCTGCACCTCGTCGTGTGGACCTCCGGCAGCACCGACGCGGTCCTCCGCGCCGCCCTCAAGGAGCCGCGGCTCTCCAGCATCGTCGGCTGGCCGAGCTTCGCCTCCATGCCCCGGCCGTGGGAGATCTCGCTCGCCGTCCGCCGCATCCTCAAGCCGCTCGCGCTCCCGCCCCGCCTCGCCGACCTGCTCTCCTGGGGCGCCACCATCGTGAAATGGCGCCCCCGCACCAGCGAGGACCGCGACCGCACCGTCGGCGAGGTGGCGCACTGGGCCGAGCGCGCCGGCGCCCCCGCGCGCGTCGCCGAGCGGCTCGCCGCGCTCGCCCACGAGCTGCTCATGAACGCGATGTACGACGCGCCCGTCGATGCCCACGGCCGCCCGCGCTACACGCACGACCGGCGGTCCGACATCGTGCTCGAGGAGAACGAGATCCCCACGCTGCGGCTCGGCACCGACGGCGCCCACATCGCGCTCCAGGCCCACGATCCGTTCGGCGGCCTAAGGCGCCACCACGTCTTCGAGGGCATCACGCGCGGCCTGAGCGCCCGCGGCGCGGACGCGGCGCGCGCCGCCGTGCTCGACACCTCGCGCGGCGGCGCCGGCCTCGGCATGCTCAAGATCTACGCGGCCGGCGCGGTGCTCGTCATCGACGTCTCGCCCACCTCCTCGACCCTGGTCACGTCGTTCTGGGACCTCGACGTGAACCCGCGCGAGTTCCGCTCCCTGCCGGCGTCCGTCCACTTCTTCGAGCGCTCCACCACCCCGGCGGTGGAGACGCTGGAGCCGGCCGGGTGGTAGCGCGCCGGCCCGCCGCGCGCCCAGCGCTGCCCCGCCGAGGCGGACGCCATGGCTGAGATCGATCCGCTCCTCGCGCGGCAGCTCCGGCGCCTCGGCCTGGAGGACCTGAGCGAGCCGCCCGACCGGGAGACCTGGCACAAGGTCGTCGCGCGCATCAGCGAGCACTACCGCCACGTCGCCGACGACCGGAGCCTGCTCACCCGCTCGCTCGACCTCTCCACGAACGAGATGGGCGCGCTCCACCGCAAGCTGCAGGCGGAGCGGGACCGCCTCCGCAGCGTCGTCGTCGCGATCGGGGACGCGCTGACCATCTTCCACGACGCCGCGAGCTCGCAGGTCGAGCCGGCGCGGCCGCTCGACGTCGACTCGACCATCTCGATGGCCAAGCGCCGCTTCGCGTCGAAGCTCGGCGATCTCCTCTCCCTGAGCGGCGCGGCGCCGGGCGGCGAGGCCCCGGGCGCGCCCCCGGCGAGCGACGCGGACGAGGCGATCCACGAGGTCCGCGTCCAGCTCGTCGCGCTCGGCGACCGGCTGGTGCAGCTGCTCCACGACACCGCCGAGCGGGCGTCGCTGAAGAAGCAGCTCGAGGTGGCGCGCGCCGTCCAGCAGATGCTCGTGCCGAGCGAGGACGTGATCGAGCGGCGCTCGCTGCGGCTCGCCAGCCACTTCCAGCCCGCGGCGGAGTGCGGCGGCGACTGGTGGACCTTCCACGACCTGCCGGACGGCAAGCTGCTCACGGTCATCGGCGACGTGACCGGGCACGGCATCTCCTCGGCGATCATCACCGGGGCGGCGAAGGCCGCGTGCGACGTCGCGCGCACGTTCACGCGGGAGGAGCTCAGCGCCGCGCAGCTGCTCCGGCTGATGAACTGCTCGATCGTCGAGGCGGGGAAGCAGAAGTACCTGATGACCTGCGCGGCGTGCATCTTCGATCCCGAGGCGCGCACGCTGACGCTCGCGAACGCCGGCCACCCGTTCCCGTACCTCGTGAGGAACAACACCGTCCGCCAGCTCGCCGCGCAGGGCTCGCCGCTCGGGGCGGCGAGCTCGGCCGAGTACGCGTCGAGCACCGTGCACCTGGAGGGCGGCGACGCCCTCCTCTGGTTCACCGACGGCGTGACCGAGTGCGAGAACGCGTCGAGCGAGCAGTTCACCGAGAAGCGGCTGCGCGCGCTGTTCCAGAGCGTCGCCACGTACGCGCCCGAGGAGGCGCGGGACGCGATCGTCGCGGCGGTCTCGAGGTTCCGCGGCGAGCGATCCCTCGACGACGACATGACGCTCGTCGTGGCCCGCGTGCTGTAGCCTGGGGGCGGCGAGCCCCATGATCCTCGAGACGTTCCACTACGATCGGGACACCCAGAAGTGGTCGGTCCGGGTGCTGCCCGTGCTCGACAGCGACCGGACGCTGGTGCTTGTGTTCGGCGCGCCCGAGTTCCTCGATGACCCGGGGGCGATCCGCGAGCTGCGGCGTGCGTACCCGCGGTCGCACATGGTGGGGTGCTCGAGCGCGGGGGAGATCGCGGGCACGGCGGTGCGCGACGGCACGCTGTCGGTGGCGGTGGCGCGGTTCGAGCGCACGACGCTGTCGGCGGCGCAGGTGGAGGTGGCGAGCGCGTCGGAGTCGTTCGCGGCGGGGCAGGCGCTCGCGCGCAAGCTGGACCGGCCGGGGCTGCGCGGGGTGCTCGTGCTGTCGGAGGGGCTCGGGGTGAACGGCAGCCAGCTTGTGGCGGGGCTGAACGCGGTGCTGCCCGAGTCGGTGGTGGTGACCGGGGGGCTGTCGGGGGACGGGACGCGGTTTCAGCGGACGTGGGTGTGCGTCGGGGACACGGTGCGCAGCGGGCTGGTGGCGGCGGTGGGGCTGTACGGCGAGCACGTGGTGATCCAGCACGGGTCGAAGGGGGGATGGGACAAGTTCGGTCCGGAGCGGGTGGTGACGCGCTCGGCGGGGAACGTGCTGTACGAGGTCGACGGCAAGCCGGCGCTGTCGCTGTACAAGGAGTACCTCGGGGACAAGGCGGCGGAGCTGCCCGCGTCGGCGCTGCTGTTCCCGCTGGCGCTGCGAGCGACGGCGCGTGACGAGAAGTTCCTGGTCCGCACGGTGCTTGCGGTGGACCACGAGCAGCAGTCGATGACGTTCGCGGGGGATGTGCCGGAGGGCCACCTCGTGCAGCTGATGAAGGCGGACTTCGAGCGGCTGATCGGGGGCGCGGAGGATGCGGCGCGGGCGGCGAGCGAGGCGGCGGCGGCGGGCGAGGGGGCGCTGGCGATCGCGATCAGCTGCGTGGGGCGGCGGATCGTGCTGGGCGACCGGACCGAGGAGGAGGTCGAGGCGGTGCTGGACGTGCTGCCGCGGGGCACGCAGGTGACGGGGTTCTACTCGTACGGGGAGATCTCGCCCTACGCCTCCGGCCACTGCGACCTGCACAACCAGACCATGACCCTCACCGTCCTCTCCGAGTCCCTCACCCCGCTGCTCGTGCGGAGCGAGGGCCCGCGGGAGCGGAGGCCGCGCCCCGCGAAGGGGACGCCGGCCGTGGCGGCGCGCGTCGTGGCGCAGCCGGCCGGCGGGATGGCGGAGTTCGAGGAGATCGAGATCGCGTCCGACACGGGTTTCGACCCGCAGTCGCCGGCGTCGAGCGCGGCGCTCGGGATGCGGCTCGCGACGTTCTCGTTCTCACGCGCGACGGGCAAGTGGTCGGTGCGGGCGCTGCCCGCGCTCGACGGCGACCGGACGCTGGTGCTTGTGTTCGGCGCGCCCGAGTTCCTCGATGACCCGGGCGCGATCCGCGAGCTGCGGCGTGCGTACCCGCGGTCGCACATGGTGGGGTGCTCGAGCGCGGGGGAGATCGCGGGCACGGCGGTGCGCGACGGGACGCTGTCGGTGGCGGTGGCGCGGTTCGAGCGCACGACGCTGTCGGCGGCGCAGGTGGAGGTGGCGAGCGCGTCGGAGTCGTTCGCGGCGGGGCAGGCGCTCGCGCGCAAGCTGGACCGGCCGGGGCTGCGCGGGGTGCTCGTGCTGTCGGAGGGGCTCGGGGTGAACGGCAGCCAGCTTGTGGCGGGGCTGAACGCGGTGCTGCCCGAGTCGGTGGTGGTGACGGGCGGGCTGTCGGGGGACGGGACGCGGTTCCAGCGGACGTGGGTGTGCGTCGGGGACACGGTGCGCAGCGGGCTCGTGGCGGCGGTGGGGCTGTACGGCGAGCACGTGGTGATCCAGCACGGGTCGAAGGGGGGATGGGACAAGTTCGGGCCGGAGCGGGTGGTGACGCGCTCGGCGGGGAACGTGCTGTACGAGGTCGACGGCAAGCCGGCGCTGTCGCTGTACAAGGAGTACCTCGGGGACAAGGCGGCGGAGCTGCCCGCGTCGGCGCTGCTGTTTCCGCTGGCGCTGCGAGCGACGGCGCGTGACGAGAAGTTCCTGGTCCGCACGGTGCTTGCGGTGGACCACGAGCAGCAGTCGATGACGTTCGCGGGGGACGTGCCGGAGGGCCACCTCGTGCAGCTGATGAAGGCGGACTTCGAGCGGCTGATCGGGGGCGCGGAGGATGCGGCGCGGGCGGCGAGCGAGGCGGCGGCGGCGGGCGAGGGGGCGCTGGCGATCGCGATCAGCTGCGTGGGGCGGCGGATCGTGCTGGGCGACCGGACGGAGGAGGAGGTCGAGGCGGTGCTGGACGTGCTGCCGCGGGGCACGCAGGTGACGGGGTTCTACTCGTACGGGGAGATCTCGCCCTACGCCTCCGGCCACTGCGACCTGCACAACCAGACCATGACCCTCACCGTCCTCTCCGAGTCCCTCACCCCGGTGCCGCGGAGCCACGGCGCCGCGCCGGGGACGCTGCGCGCGGCGCGCGGCGACGGGGAGGAGGCGCGGCCGCTCGGCGACGCGGCGCGGCCGCTCGGCGAGGAGGCGCGGCCGCTCGGCGAGGAGGCGCGGCCGACCGTCCGCGTGCCGCCGAACGGCCAGCGGGCGGCGCGCCCGCGCATCCCCGGGCCGCCGTCGGGGCCGCTGCTCGCCGGGCCGCGCTCGGGGCCGCTGCTCGCCGGGCCGCGCTCGGGGCCGGTCTCGTCGGGGCGCCTGCCCACCACGGTGGACCGGCCGTCGCTCTCCTCCTGGTCGCAGCGCGCCGCGCCGGCGCGGATCGTTCCGCCCGCCGGCGCCGCCGGCCGCCTCGACGGCCTCGCGTTCGACCGGCGCAGGATCGGCGACGTCGTCGTCGTCCGGCTCGCCGGGCGCATGACCGAGTCGTTCAAGGGGGCGGCGCTCGCCCGGGAGCTCGACGGCAAGGTCCTGCTCGACCTCGCCGGCGTCGAGCGGATCACGTCGTTCGGCGTGCGCGAGTGGCTCCAGATGATCCAGGCGGCCCAGCCCCGCCTCCGCGCCCTCTACCTCGCGCGCTGCTCCGAGCCGGTCGTCAACCAGCTCAGCATGATCCGCAGGTTCGCCGGGAGCGGGCAGGTCGTCTCGTTCTACGCGCCCTACTGCTGCGAGTCGTGCGGCGCCCAGTTCGAGCGGCTCGTCGACTGCGTCCACGACGCGGCCTCGCTCGCCGAGGGCAAGGCCCCCGAGGCGGTGTGCCCGCGCTGCCGCGGCGCCGGCGCCTTCGACGACGACGCGGCGACCTACTTCGGGTTCGTCGCCCAGCACGGCGCCGGCGCCATCCCGCCGGAGGTGCGGGAGATCCTCCTCGAGCTCGAGAAGGGCGACGAGCCGGCCGCCGGCGACGCGGTGGAGAAGTCCGTCGAGGGGCGCGTCACGCGGGTCAAGGTGGGGAGCAAGCTGACCGCCTCGCTCCGCTGGAGCCGCATCATCGACGGCCTCGAGGGCCAGGTCGTCTTCGACCTGAGCAGCGCCCCCGGCGTCACCGCCGACGGCGCGGCGCGCTTCGAGTCGGCGCTCCGCAAGCTCGACGGCGCCGTCGAGGCGGTCCGCATCGAGGGCTGTCCCCGGCTGCTCGCCGAGCGCATGGCGAGCCCCTCGTGGCCCGAGCTCGCGCGGCTCGCCTCCGCGGTCGTCGAGGGCCGCTGCGCGTCCTGCGGCGCGGTCCGCGCCGCGCTCATCGAGGTCGACAAGCACGATGCCCTGCTCCGCGGCGGCCACGATCCGCGCGTCGCCTGCAAGCGCTGCAACACGCCGCTCGCCTTCGACGACGGCGCCCGCGCGCTGCTCTCGCTGCTCGGCGCCCGCGCGACGCGCCCGCCCTCGGCCCCGCCGCCGGCGGGCGCCCTGCCGCCGGCGAGCGCCTCGCCGCCGCCGGGCGCCCCGCCGCCGGCGAGCGCCTCGCCGCCGCGGTCGGCCTCCCCCGCGGCGGCGCAGCCCGGCGCGGGCGCCAGCGCGGCCTTCGTCGGGCTGCTCGCCGGGGTGGCGGTCGTGGCCGCCGGCTTCGCAATCTGGCGCATCGGCGCGCGCCCCGCCGAGGCGCCGCCGGCCCCGGCGCCCGCGGCCTCGGCAGCGCCCGCGGCCTCGGTACAGCCCGCGGCCCCGGCGGCGCCCGCGGCGGACGCGCGCGCGCCGGCGCCCTCGGCCAGCGCCCGGGCGCGGGCGGGCTGGTCGGCCATCGACGATCTCCCGCCCGCGTGGGTGGAGCGGCCGTTCGTCATCGAGGGCGACAGCGTCTTCGTCGTCGGCCGCGGCGGCCCCGCGGCCAGCGACGCGGACGCGCTCGCGGAGGCGCGCAGCAGCGCGATCGAGCGCCTCGCGTCCGGCCTCGCCGCCGAGCTCGCGAGCTCCCCCGTGGCCCACCTGCTCGCCGCGCACCCGCGCGAGGTCGACGAGGCCCGGCCGGAGCAGCGCGCGGAGGTCGTCGAGCGCGTCGCCCGTCGGTTCCTCGCCCAGGTCGGGTCGCTCGCCACGCCCGAGCGCGTCGACGCCGTGGTGCGGCGCGAGGGCGGACGCGTCCTCGCCTTCGCGCGCTACCGGCTGACGCGGCCGAGCTTCGAGGCGGCCGCGGCGAGCTACCGCCAGACGGCCACGTTCCAGGGGATCACCGTCGCGCGCTTCTTCCCGCTGCTCGAGGCGAGCGCGCGCACCTCCGGCGAGCTCGTCGTCGTCGCGGTGGAGCGCCCGCAGCGCGGCGCGGATCCGGGCATTGCCGCGGGGGACGTCGTCCTCTCGGTCGACGAGCGCCCGGTCCACTCGGTCGAGGCCTTCGGCAAGGCCGCGGCGGACGCGTGGGCGCGCACCCCGCCCGGTGGTACGATGGCCCTCCAGATCGAGTCGCGCGGTGAGCGCCGCAGCGTCAGCTTCGCGAAGCCCCACGCCGAAGGCCCTCGATGAGCACCCTGATCGCCCGCCGCGCTCCCTCCGAACCGACGGTGCCGGCCCGCACGGCGGAGGCGAGCGCATGACCGAGCGCCCCGCCGCGGGCCCCCTGAGCGCCGCGTCGCGCCGCCCTACCGCGCTCGGCAAGTACCGCCTGCTCAAGAAGATCGGCATGGGCGGGATGGCCGAGATCTGGGTGGCCTCCGTCGCGGGCATCTCGGGCGTGAGGAAGATCTGCGTCGTCAAGCGGATCCTCCCGCACCTCGCCGACAGCCCCGAGTTCGTGCGGATGTTCCTCGACGAGGCGCGCATCGCCGCCACCCTGGACCACCCCAACCTGGTCCAGATGTACGACATCGAGGAGGTCGACGGCGTGCCGGTGATCGCCATGGAGTACCTCCACGGCGAGGACCTCAGGACGATCAAGAAGTCGCTCCGCTCGGCGAACCGGCGGATGCCGGTCGAGCACGCGATCACCATCGCGGCCTCGGTCGCGGCCGGGCTCCACTACGCGCACGAGAAGGTCGGCTTCGACGGCAAGCCGCTCGACATCGTCCACCGCGACGTGTCCCCGCACAACGTGTTCGTCACGTACGACGGCGCCGTGAAGATCCTCGACTTCGGGATCGCGAAGGCGGCGAACCGCGTCAACGAGACGCGCGACGGCGCGCTCAAGGGCAAGGTCCCGTACATGTCGCCCGAGCAGTGCACGAGCGAGAAGCTCGATCGCCGGAGCGACATCTACTCGGTGGGCATCCTGCTCTACGAGATGTCGACGGGCAGCCGGCTGTTCCGGCGCGGCGCCACCGAGTTCGAGCTGATGCGGGCGATCGTCGAGGATCCGGTGATGCCGCCGAGCCAGGTGTGCGACGACTACCCGCCGGAGCTCGAGCGGATCGTGCTCAAGTGCCTGGAGCGGGACCGGGAGAAGCGGTACGCGACCGCGCGGGACCTCCAGATCGACCTCGAGGCGTTCGCCCGGGAGGAGCGGCTCGCCACCTCGTCGCTCGCGCTGTCGTCGTTCATGGCGGAGCTGTTCGGCCAGCGGGTCGAGGCGTGGCGGGGCGCGGTCGCCTCGGAGGCGGAGCTCCTGTCGCACATCGTCCAGAAGCAGGAGTCGACCCAGAGCGACGACTCGTCCGCGGGCGATCTCGACGTCGTGGGCGCTGCGCCGCAGGGCGCGCTCAGCACCCAGCGCCCCGGCGGGGTCGCGACGAAGCTGTCGGCGCCGCTCTTCTCATCAGCGTCGCGGATCGAGGCCGCGCACGACCCGGATCCGCCGCCGCCGCGCTCGAGGAGGCTCCCGTCGCTCGTGGACGCCGGCCCCGGGGCCGAGCCCGAGGGGGCGCACGGGCCCCGGGCCCTCACGGTGACCAAGCGCCGGCTGGGCAGCCTGCTCATCGTCTCGATGTCGGGGCGGATGACCGAGGAGCTCCATGGCCTCGCGGTCGCGCGGGGCATCGCTGGCCGCGTGCTCTTCGACCTGGGCGGGGTGCAGCGGGTCACGTCGTTCGGCGTGCGCGAGTGGATGGCGATGCTGGCCGAGGTGTCGCTGCACGCGCCCGAGATCTACGTCGGCCGCTGCACCGAGCCGATCGTGAACCAGGTCAGCATGATCCGCCGCTTCTTCGGCGACGGGCGCATCGTGTCGTTCTACGGCCCGTACCGGTGCGAGCGCTGCGGCGCCACGTTCGATCGGCTGTTCGACTGCGACCGGGACGCGCACCTCGTCAGGACGCACGATCCGCCCGTGAGCCCCTGCCCGCGCTGCGGCGGGGCGGCGGTGTTCGACGACGACGCCGAGAGCTACTTCGCGTTCGCGGCCGCGCACGCGGGGATCCAGCTGCCCGAGGACGTGCGGGCCGCGCTCGACGAGCTCGCGCGGCTCGACGCCGGGACCCACGAGGCGATCGAGAAGACCGTGGACGAGCGCGGGACGCGCATCCGCGTGCGCGGGAGGCTCGACGCGCACGTCCGGTGGAAGCGCGCGCTCGACGGGATCGAGGGGGATCTCGTCCTCGATCTCACGGCGGCGGCGGGGGTGACGCCCGAGGGGGCGCAGGCGCTCACGCTCTCGCTGCGCGCGCTGGGCGACGAGGTGACGTCGATCCAGATCGAGGGCTGTCCCGTCGCGTTGCTCGAGCACCTCGCCGCGGCGAGCCCCCCGCTCGGGGCGGCGGTGGTCTCGGCGCTCGTCGACGGCGCCTGCGAGCGGTGCAGCGCGCCCCGGCAGACGCTGCTCGACGTGCGGGAGGCGGCCCAGGCGGCGCTCGAGGACCGGGAGCCGTACATGCCGTGCAAGCGGTGCAACGCGCCGCTCTCGTTCGCGGCGCTCCTGCCGGTGCTGAAGCGGCTCGGCGGCGCGCTGGAGCCGGCGCGCGCGCCCTCCGGCGCGCCCGGGCCGGCCGCGACGAGGCGCTCCGCCGAGATGGCGCCGGCGGCGGGGGCGCCGACGGCGGCGGCGGGGGCGTCGGGAGCGCCGGTGGGGGCGCCGGCTTCCGGGGCAGCGGGGGCGCTGGCCGCGAAGGCGCCGGCCTCCGCGCCGGCGGCGAGGGCGCCGGCTTCCGGGGCGTCCGGGGCGCCAGCGTCGAGGGGGCCGGCGTCGGGCGTGTCCGGGGTACCGTCGTCGGAGGCGGCGACGGCGCGCCGGCGGGCGCGGTCTGCTGCCGCGGCCGGCGGTCCTGGGTCGCGCTGGGCGTTCGCGGCGGTCGGGGCGGCGGCGGCGCTGCTGGTCCTCAGCGTGGGCTACGCGTACCTGGGCTGGGGCCGCCCGCGCCCCGCCGCCGGCCCGGGCGCCGCGCCCGCGGCGAGCGCGAGGTGGCGCCCGGCGCCGTCGGCCGACGAGGTGCCTGCCTGGATGCAGCAGCCGTTCGCCGCCGAGGGCGACGCGATCTTCGTGGTCGGCGAGGGCGCCGGCGAGACCCGCGAGGCGGCGCTGTCGGTCGCGCGCGCCGACGCGATCTCCCGGCTCGCGAGCAACGTCGTGCCCGCGCTCGCGGGGTCGCAGGCGTACGCCTTCCTCGAGGCGCGCGGCGGCGGCGCGCGGCGGCCCGGCATGGCGGAGGCCGAGGCGAACCGCTACCTGAAGCAGGTCGGCGCGTTCGCCACCCCCGAGCGCGTCGACGCGCGCTTCCAGGAGCGCGACGGGGCCGTGATGGCGGTGGCGCGCTACCGCATGCGCAAGGAGAGCTTCGACGCGGCGGTGCAGAGCTACCGGCGCACGGCGAGCGCCTTCGGCCTGACCGCGGCGCCCGTCTTCCCCCTGCTCGAAGGCGAGCTGAAGACGAGCGGCGACGCCGTCGTCGTGGCCGTGGACGAGCGCAGCCCCGCCCAAACCGCGGGCGTCCGCGTCGGCGACGTGGTGGTCGCCGTCAACGGCCGTCCGCTCGCCAACTTTGATGCGTTGCGTTATTCGCTGTCGAGCCTGCCGGAGGGCGCCGCGGTCGAGCTCACGGTCGAGTCGGGCGGCGCGCGGCGGACGATCGCGATCAAGACGGCGAGCGGGGCGCGCAAGGGCGGCTGAGCCGGCCATTGCGACGAGCGCCGCAATGGCGGCGCGGCGAATACGGCGGCGGCGCGGGAGTGAATCGTCGGCGCCCCGCGGCGGCGGTGTCGCTCTATGGCGTCGCTGAATTTGAGGCTGTCGGCCCATCGGTCGCCGCGCCGCGGATCGACTGCGGTATGCTGGGCACTGCGGCGCGGTGCTCTCGGTCGGAGGCTTCGGACATGCGCGGCCTGGAAGAGATCCAAGGGCTGGAGATCGGGGCGCTGATCGCCGGCAAGTACCGCGTGGATCGCCTGCTGGACAAGGGCGCGATGGGCGCGGTGATCGCCGCGACCCACATGGATCTCGGCGAGCTCCGGGCGATCAAGCTGCTGCTCCCGGCCACCGCGGCCGATCCCGAGATGTGCGAGCGTTTCCTCCGGGAGGCGCGGATCGCGGCGCGGCTGAAGAGCGAGCATGCGGTCAAGGTGCACGACGTCGGGCGGCTTCCGAGCGGGCTGCCCTTCATGGTGATGGAGTTCCTCGACGGCCGTGATCTCCGGGTCATCCGCAAGAAGCGGGGCCCGCTGCCGGTCGAGGAGGCGACGCTCTACGTGATCCAGGCCTGCGACGCGCTCGCGGAGGCGCACGCGCTGGGGCTCGTGCACCGCGACGTGAAGCCGGCCAACCTCTTCTTGACGCACACCCGCGAGGGCGCGCCGTGCATCAAGGTGCTCGACTTCGGGATCTCCAAGGTCTCGGAGGCGGCGTCGCTGGGGGTCTCCGAGATGCGGACGAGCACGGGTCAGATGCTCGGGACGCCGCACTACATGCCTCCGGAGCAGATGCGCGGGCAGCGCGACGTCGACGCGCGCGCGGACATCTGGGCGGTGGGGTCGCTGCTGTATGTCCTGCTCACGGGCCGGTATCCGATGCACGCCCGCTCGGTGCAGACGGTCTCGCTGGTGCTCGGCGGCAAGTTCGTGCCGCCGCTGCCGTCGCAGGTCCGCCGCGGGCTCACGCCGGAGATCGATCCGATCATCATGCGGTGCCTCGAGCGGGATCGCGACCGGCGCTGGCCCGATCTGGCGGAGCTCACGCTGGCGCTCCGCCCGTTCGCGCCGCCCGCGGCCGAGCCGCTCGTCGAGCGCATCCAGCGCGTCCTCCGCGGGGGCCTGCGCGACTCGACGTCGGGCGCGCGCGCCGGCGTGGACGGCGGGGGCGAGGGGGAGCGCGGCTCGAGCTCGGCGGCCACGGGCTCCGGTCCGCCTTCGGGCGGCGCGGCGTGCGCGCGGCCCGCGGGGGGGCTGCCTGCGCCGGTCCCGCCCCCGTCGGCGCCTGGGGACGAGGTCGATCCGGTGGAGCAGAGCGAGGTCGCCACCTTGCCGGATACGCCGCGCGCGCGGGCGGAGGCGGCGCAGGCGGCGGAGGGCGAGGCGGCGCTGGCGGCGGGGGGCGAGGCGGCGCTGGCGGCGGGAGGCGAGGCCGCGGGGGGCGAGGCGGCGGGCGAGGCGGCCCCGGCGGCGGGCGATGCGGCCCCGGTGACCGCCGCGTCGTGCGCGCAGGCGGCCGACCCCATGGCGCCAAGCGAGGCGGTCACCGTTCCGGCCCTGACGCGGGTCGATGTCGACGAGGACGTCGAGATGGCGCTCGCCGACGCGAGCTGGCGCGACAGGGACTCCTCGGCGACCTGGGAGCGGCGGTTGCGCTCGCCCTCCCGGGCGAGCTTCGTCGTGGCGGCGCTGGCGGCGGTGATTGTCGCCGCGCTGCTCGTGAGCGGCGCTCAGCCCGGGGAGCCGCCGCCGGGTCCTCGCGCTTCCGGTGCGACGCCCGCGGTCGCCCCTGCGCACGAGGCGCGCGGCGCCGCTGCTGCGGGTCAGGCCCTCCCGTCCGCCGTGGCGTCCTCGGCGCCCCTGCCACCTCCGTCCGGGCCGGTGGCGGACCTCCAGCGCGAGGCGCTCCGGGATCCGATCGGGCGCATGCCTCGCGAACCCTCCGGGCGCACCGCGGCGGTGCCGGGGCTTCCCGCGAGCCGGAGCCTTCCGGTTCCGGCGTCGTCCCCGCGGAAACAGGGGATACCGGTCAGCGCTCCTCCTCGATGACGCGGGAGAGGGCGACTCCCGTGCTGCTGGGAGGCGCTCTCGAGGCGCGGGGGATGAGCCGCCAAGAGCGGTGAGAGAGAAAGAGGAAAGGACCAGAGCGGTTTCAGCTGGGGCTGATGCGCCGTCTTCCGTCCCTCGTCCCTCGTCTCCCGTCTCCCGTCTCCCGTCTCCCGTCTCCCGTCTCCCGTCTCCCGTCTCCCGTCTCCCGTCTCCCGTCTCCCGTCTTCCCTCTTCCGTGCGCGTGCGCGTGCGCGTGCGCGATTTCCCGGAGCCAGCGCGCACGCGCACGCGCACGCGCACGAAGGACGAGCACGAAGACGGGAGAGGGGAGAGGGAAGACGGGAGAGGGAAGACGGGAGAGGGAAGACGGGAGAGGGAAGACGGGGGAGGTCTGCATGACGCCCGATCGAAAACCGCTCTAGCGCACCAAACCCCCAGAGAGAAACGGCATACCGGCAGTCCTCCCGACGTCCTTGGCGCCTCCGCTTCGGGCGAAGAGGACTCAACGCATCCTGAGCGCGCCGCGGCGGCCGCTCACTTGCTCTGCCCGATGACGCCGCAACCGATGCGCCCACCCGCGTTCCCGGCAGGCTGGCTGCCATCGTCCTGCTTCTCGTGGACGATGATGGCGCGCCCGAGGAAGGAGTTCGGCGCGCCCTGCTTGAGGTTCGCCCCCTTGGCGACGATCTCGTGGGTCCCGGTCCCGTCGGCCTTGACCTCGATGTTGCCGAGATCGCCGAGGTGGCGCGCCGCGCCGTCAGGCAGGCCGTGCGGGTGGTTCTCGGGGTTGTAGTGCGCGCCCGCGCTCTTCGCGTCCGGCGCGCTGCAATCGCCGGTCTCGTGCACGTGCACGGCGATCTTGCCCTTCGGCGCGCCCGAGACCTGGACGGCGACCTTCACGCCGCCCTCGACCTCGGTGAAGGTCGCGGAGCCCTTCAGCTTCGACTTGCTCCGCGCCTCGATGGGCACCTCCACGGTCACAGGCGCCGCGGGCGCAGGCGCCGCGCTGCCGCCCTCCGGGGCGGCCGCGGCCTCGGGGGCCGCCGGCTCGGGCGCAGGCGCCGGGGTCGTCTCCGGCGCGGGCTGCGGCTGGGCGGGCACGTCGGGGACCGCAGGGGCCGGCTCGGGCGAGCCGCCGCAAGCGGCAGCGACCAGGACGAACGAGGCGAGCAGCGAGAGACGATGGGCCGGTTTCATCACAGCGGAGACCTCCAGGTTCGTGAGGCGTTGGACCTCCGCCGTCTCGTAGGCCGGACCCGACGAGCGATCAACCGGCGAGCCCAACAATCGTCCGCCGCCGCCGGCGCCCTGGCCCCGCGTAGACCCGAGGACTCAGGGCCCGCCCGACGCCGGCCCCGGCCCCCGAAATGAACGAGGCGCGGAGTCCACCTCCGCGCCTCCGGCGAGCTCAGCGGCGCGAGCTCGAGATCACTTCTCGGCCGGGCAGCCGATGGGCGCGGTGCCGATCACGACGTCATCGATCCACATCGCGCGGGGCGCGTCGGACTGGTACGACTCCCAGCCGAAGCCGATGCTGGTGAACTCCGGCGCGGTCCACTCGTAGTTCGCGATGTCGTTGGCGCAGCCCTGGCCGGTCCCGGACATCGTGAGCTCGGGGATCTCCGTGCCGTCCAACGAGAAGCGCATCTCGTTGTTCGGCCCGTCGAACGTGAACTCGACGCACGTCCACTTGCCCACCGGGACCACCTTCCCCTCGGCGTGGTGCCAGCAATCCGTCTTCGGCCCGGTCGGAGGAGTGGTCCACTGCCCGGGCGTATCGTAGTTCGCCATGAGCTGGTTGCCGCCCTCGATCGCATACTGGCCGCCGTAGCGGTACACCGCCGTGTAGGGCATCCCCTCGAAATCCTTCCCCGGAACGGTGCCCGCGCCATCGATGATGGTCCAGTGCACGTCCGTGTCAGGCGCGGACTCGAGGAAGAACATCATGCGTCCATGGATGACGTTCCCATCGACGGGCAGGGCCGCCGCGTCCTTGAACTGGATCATCGCGGACTTGTAGTTGTCCTGCCCCGAGCTCTCGGGCGTGCTCACCTTGACGGACTTGGTGCCGCTGTACGCCATCGCCGTGTCGACGGTCACCGCGGACCCCGTCATGGCCTTGTAAACCGTCCACTTGCCGCTCGGCTCGCCCTGGGCCTCGTACGACTCGAAGTCGTCGCAGATCAGCGCCCCGTCGGCACAGGCCGAGTCGCTGCCGCCCTCGCCGCCCGCGCCGCCGGTGCCCGTGGTGGCGCCGCCGGTGCCCGTACCGCCGCCGGCCGTGCCGGTGCCGCCGCCGCCCGTGCCTGTAGCGCCGCCGCCCGTGCCGGTGCCGGTCGAGGTCGTCGCCGTCGTCCCGTCGCCATCGTCATCCGAGCACGCGCCTGCGCCCACTCCAGACGTCACGAGCAGGCCCAGCAAGATAATGCCATGTCGAAGCTTCATGTCGGTTCTGTCCTCCGCGGCGACTATTGCACGAGCGCCTCGCGTGGTTCAAGACCGAACGTTTTTTGCAGATCTGGCAGATCGACCGATCCACGGGCTCGATCCCGCGCGGCCCCGCGGGCGCGGTGACGCCCGAAACACCCTTCTCGTACCGGCCTTTGCGCGGCTCCCAGCGAGCGAGAGCCCTCAGGCGCCGTCGGCCCCGCCCCCGGAACGCCCCATGTTAACGTTCACCAAGATCGCCTCCGGCGCCATCGCATAGAGCTTCTCCTCTCCCTGCTTGCCCCGGATCCGGACGAGCGCGGGCATCGCCCCTGTCGGGCTCCCGGCCGCGGCGAACGTCGCCTCATCCATCAGCAGGCCACCGGCCTTCGCCTGCGACTGAATCCGAAACGCGGTGTTCACACGATCGCCGATGATCGTGAACTCCCGCCTGCCGCTCGACCCGATGCTCGCGAGCAGGACCGGCCCTGTCGCGAGCCCGAGCCGCGTCGGGAACGCGGGCCGGCCCTGCGAGCGCTGGTGTTCGTTGAAGGCCGCGATGCTCCGCTGGATCCGCTGCGCCGCCGCGAGCGCGTCCGGCGCGCTCCGGAAGAACGCGAGCATGCCGTCGCCCACGTACTTGTCGACCTCGCCGTCGTGGTCGTAGACGACCTGCGCCACCGTCGCCATGTACAGGCTGAGATCCGCGAGCAGCGGCCCCGGGTCCTCCTGCTCCGAGAGCCGCACGAACTCCTCGATGTCGCTGACCAGCACCGTCAGCACCTCGCGCGCCGGCGCGCTCGGCCGGTTCGACGACACGCTCTCCTCGATGCTCTCCCACGCCCGGTCCGAGAGGTACCCGCGCAGCGCCGCGTGCATCTGGCGGACCTGCGCGTAGCGGTCCTCGAGCTCCTTGCGCTGCCGCTCGAGCTCCCGGCGCTGCCGGTGCAGGAGCAGCTGCGTCCCCACCCGCGCCAGCACCTCGCGCAGCTCGAACGGCTTCGTCACGTAATCGACGCCGCCCGCGTCGAACGCCATCACCTTGTCGCCGATGCCGGTCATCGCGCTCAGGAAGATGACCGGGATGTCCGCCGTCCGCGCGTCCGCCTTGAGCCGCCGGCACACCTCGTAGCCGTCCATGTGGGGCATGCTCACGTCGAGCAGGATGAGGTCCGGCGGCACCGCCGACGCCGACATCAGCGCCATCGCGCCGCTGATCGCCGCCCGCACCTCGTACCCCTGCGCCGTCAGCATCGACGTGAGGAGCGACAGGTTCGCCGGCATGTCGTCCACGATCAGGATGTTCGCGGGCTCCTCCCTGGGGCGCTCCGGCCGCGCGCCCGAGGCCGCCCCGCGAGCGAGCGGCTTTGCGTCCGTGTCCGTCATGACGGCTCCTCCTCGTCGGCGCTCGATAGCGCCAAGATGCTGTCGAAGCGATACCCCCGCGCGAGCTCGGCCACCGCGCCCGCGAGCTCCGCGTCCTCCGGCCGGAACCGGTCGATCGCCGCCTGGACCGCCTTGGCGTCGAGCCGCGTCGCCGCCCGCCGGAGGTCCTTGCGCAGCGACGCCGGCAGCCCCGCGGCCGCGCGCGCGAGGTCGACCGCCGGCGGCCCCGCCGCCCGCCGCTCCGCGGGGCCCTCCTCGACCTCGAAGCGGGCCCCGAGGTGCTTCGTCAGGAGGTTGAAGATGTCGGCGTCGCGGAACGGCTTGCTCAGGAAATCGTCGCACCCGGCCTCCGCCGCGAGCGACCGGTTCTGCTCGAACGCGCTCGCGGTCATCGCGACGACGACGGTCTCCCGCCCGCGCGGGCTCGACTTGATGCGGGTCGCCGCCTCGTAGCCGTCGAGCAGCGGCATGCGGAGGTCGAGCAGGACGAGGTGCGGCGACCACGTCTCCCACTGCGCCACCGCGCCGAGCCCGTTGGTCGCGCTGCGCACCTCGACGCCCACCGAGTCGAGGAGCTTGAGCACGCAGTGGCGCACGTCCCACCGGTCGTCGACCACGAGCACGCGGTACCTCGGCTGCCCCGGCGAGAGCCCCACGATCCGCCGCGCGCGCGCCGCGCCGCCCGGTCGCGCGTCGCCCGCGTCGGCCAGCGTGAGGCGCACGTCGAAGCGGAGCGTCGTCCCGCGGCCGGGCTGGCTCTCGACCTGCATGTCGCCCCCCATCATCCGCACGATGCGCCGGCTGATGTGCAGCCCGAGGCCGGTGCCCTCGCCGGACCTCCGCCCGGTCGCGGTCTGCCCGAACGCCTCGAAGAGCTCCTCGATCTCCTCCTTGACCATGCCCCGGCCGGTGTCGACCACCTCGAACGACACCCGCACCCGCGCCGCCGCCGCGCCGTCGTGCGCGCCGCCCTCACGCACGCCTGTAGAGCGCCGCGCCCAGGCGCGCAGCGTCACCGACCCCCGGGGCGTGAACTTGAGCGCGTTGCCGAGCAGGTTGATCAGCACCTGACGGAGCTTCCCCTCGTCGCCGTGGACGTGCTGCGGCACGTCCTGCTCCCGCTCGATCGCGAGCGTGAGCCCCCGCTTCTGCGCCTCGACCGAGAACATCTCCGACAGCCCCGAGAGCATGGCGTGGAGGTCGAAGTCGGCGTCGACGAGCGTCATCCTGCCGGCCTCGATCTTCGCCATCTCGAGGATGTCGTTCACGAGGCCGAGCAGGTGCTCGCCGCTCTTGCAGATGACCATGAGGTTCTCGCGGTGGCGGTGGCCGAGCGAGAGGTCGCGCTCCATGAGCTGCGCGAAGCCGAGGATCGAGTTGAGCGGCGTCCTGAGCTCGTGGCTCATGTTGGCGAGGAACGTGCTCTTCGCCCGGCTCGCCGCCTCGGCCTCCGCCCGCGCCCTGCGCGACTCCTCCTCGGCCCGCCGCGCCTCGACGAGCTCCTCGCCGAGCCGCTGCTCCGCGGCGCGGCTGACCGCGAGCTCCTGCTCCTTGCGCTCGAGGGCGCGCTCGGAGGCGAGGAGCCGCCGGCGGAGCGCCCAGAGGACGACCATAAGGAGGGTCCCGACGACCACCAAGGCGGAGATCCCGACCAGCTGCATGCGATAAGCCCCCCACCCACCTGCTGGACTGCGGGATGGACCGGAGCGCCGATCCCGCTCGAAGGCAGAGATCAGCGTACAGGAGTTCGGGACAGCGCGTGCGGCCCGCGTTCGGCCGCGCCGGGCGGCTCCGTCACGGAAGCGGCGCGCTCGTCAGGCGGACCACGGAACCGCCCCGCCGCAGCGCGGCGCGGCGGCCGCTGTCCTGCGACCCGGGTGCATCGCTGCGCGCGTTGCCGGCATCACGGCGCGCCGGCGTCGTCCGGCTTCGACCGCGTCCGGGGCGTGATGATCGCGTCGGGCGGCGGCGCGCCGGCGTCCCCGCGCGGCGCGGCGCCCTCGCGCGGCGCGGCGTCCCCGCGCGGCGCGGCGCCCTCGCGCGGCGCGGCGTCCCCGCGCGGCGCGGCGCCCTCGCGCGGCGCGGCGGTGCCCCCGAGCGCGGGCGGCTCCGCCGGCGCGGGCGGCTCCGCCGGCGCGGGCGGCTCCCTGGGCGCGAGCGACGGCTGGCGGAGGCCGCGCAGCGAGGCGAGCCGCTCGACGAGGGCGCCGGCCTCCTCGGCCGACAGCTTGACGCGGGCGTGGAGCGCCTTGCCGTCGGCCGCGATCGCGACGCGCTCGAGCACGGCCCCGAGGCCGATGAGCCGCGTCGCGAGGTCGCCCGCGCGCGCGTCGCGGGCGGCGCGCAGCTGGGCGCCGAGCTCGGCGCAGGGGGCCTCGGCGTCGCAGAGGACGGCGCCGTGGACGGCGATCTCGGGGCCGAGCGCGACCGCGGCGCCGCCGGCGACGATCGACGCCGCGGGCGCCCGGCCGGCGCCGCTCGGCGCGAGCTCGCGCCCGAGCTCGGCGCGCTGCTCGGGCGTGAGGACCACGGTGACGCGCGCCGCGCCCTCGCCGACCGCGCGGGCGATGTCGTCGTGCGCGCCGCTCGCGCCGACCGCCGGCGCGCGCCCCTCGGCGGCGTCGACCATGGCGCGCAGGTACGCGCCGCCGCCGAGCAGGATCGGCCCGCCGGGGCGCACGGCGATCTCGCCGCGGCCCTCGGCGCTCGAGTCCCGCACCGCGCGGAAGCTGCCGAGCCCGGCGACGACGGGCTTGCCGCCGCGGGCCTCGATGACCTTCGAGGCGCACGCGAGCAGCGCCTGATCCTGGACGGCGCCGGCCGCGACAAGCCCGAAGTCGCCGCTCTCGCCCGCCGCCGGGATCGCGATGGCCACCTCGGTGAGCCCGGCCAACGGGTCGAAGCCGCACACGTCGCGCACCTTGCCGAGCCCCGGGATCTCGCGCTCCTCGCGCAGGAACGAGGCGAACGCGGGAGAGGCGCGCAGCGCCGGCAGGTCGAGCGTCGCGACGAGCAGCGCGCCCGCCGGCACGGCGTCGAGGGCGCGGGGCGCGGCGGGGGGGCTCTCCCGCCGCCGGCCGAGCAGCCAGGCGAGCCCGCCGCCCAGCAGGACCCCGACGAGCAGGAGCACGAGGCCGTCTCTGGTCCGCGTCTGCACGCGCGACCCGTTAGCACACGGGCGCGGCGGGCGCCCCGTGCGCGGCCCCTACGCCCCGGTGCGCGGCGGCGGCGACCAGCGCGTCCCGTGGACGACGTCGAACACGGGCACGGTCACGTTGAAGTTCCAGCGCTTCATGAGCCGCGGATCGTGGTGCCGCCGGTGGTGCTCGCGGAGCCGCGCGAGCCCCGGGACGCGGTACACAGGGCTCTCCGCCGGCAGGTGATACGCGAGGTGCAGCCACTCGTAGCCGACGAAGAACGCCATCGCCGTCGCGAGCCCGAGCAGCGCCGCGTCCCGCGAGACCAGGAGCCCCGCGCCCGCGGCGAGCGGCAGCAGCAGGGCGAGCACCAGGAGCGCCGAGTAGGGCGGCGTCAGCACCAGCCAGAGCTCGCGGGCGCTCCGCAGCGCCATGTCGTCGGCGGTGAAGGCGAGGTGGTGCTCGCGCTCGTGCCGCTCGCACAGCGCGCCGAGCAGCGGCGCCCGGCGGTGCAGCACCGACCGGTGCGCCCACCACTCGAAGGCGAAGGCGAGCAGCAGCGTCGCCGGCACCGCGAGGAGCTCGACGGCCTCGACGGCGTCGAGGAGCCACACCGCCGCCGCGAGCACGAGCGCGCCGAGCGCCGTGGGCGCCGCGAGGTGGAGCGCCGGGGAATACCCGCGCGGGATCCGCGCCGCGATCGCCGCGCGCCGCGGCCGCCGCGACGGAGCGCGCTCGTTGACAGCCATCAAAAAACTATGAATTTCAAAAAAACAGAACGCAAGCGCAGGCGGGGGCGCCGGCGCGGCGGCGCGCTCAGCTTTCCTGGCGCTCTTCCTGACGATCCGCACGATCCGCACGATCCGCGCCGTCCTCGGGCGCGTCTCCGTCCGCCGCGGGCGCGTTCCGCTCGAACAGCGCGCCGATGGCCTCGCCGATGCGGCCGATCTTCGCGGCGAGCAGCACCACGATGAGCAGGAAGGCCGCCAGGGCGATCTCGTTCTGGGAAGCGCCGAGCACCATGTGGCGAGGTCTACCACGCGATGGGCGCGCCGCGGGGCCGGAGCGGCGCCCGCCGCGCTCGGCGAGACGGCGCCCGCCGCGCTCGGCGAGGTCGCGCCCGCGCGCCGCGAGCGCCCGGCCAAGCGCCCGCGCGCCCGCGCCCGCGCGCCGCGAGCGCCCGGCCGCGCGGCGGCGATCTTCGGCGGAAGCGCCGCTGCGCGGCGGGAACCCCCGAGAGGCCGCGAACCCGTTTGACAGCCCGCCTGCGACCGTTGAGAGTCCAGGCGATACGGGGGCCTGGGTGCTGCTCCGCTGGGCCGCCGCCACGAGATGACCGCCGTGTCCGAGCTCCGCGACGACCACGAAGCCGTGCAGGCGCGCCTGCGCGCGGGCGCCATCGTCCTGGCCGACGCCTCGGCGGAAGGGGCGGCGATCGGCGCGGCGCTGCGCGCCCGGGGCTTCGAGGTGATCGCGGCGCCGATCGACGCGCTCGAGGCGCGCCTCGCGAGCGACGCGCCGCGCGTCGTGATCGTCGACATCGACGAGCCCGGCGCGATCGAGGCGCTCGAGCGCCTCTACCTCCGGGCGGGCGGCGTCGCCGCGTCCGTGCTCCTCGTGGGCGATCCGGTCCGCTCGGCGGAGCTCGATCCGCAGCTGTTCGGGCAGGTGTTCGAGCGGCCGGTCGACATCGCCGAGCTCGCCGCGCACGTGAGCGCGGTCGCGGAGCCGGGCCGCTTCCGCGGGGATCAGGCCGCCGCGGCGCGCATGCCGTCGGGCTACTCGAGCCCGATCGACAACGAGGTCCCGTCGAACCCGGACTTCGCCAGCGATCTCGACCCCCTCGACGTCGGCTCGGTGCTGCCGCCGCCCGAGGACGGCGAGGCGGTCGGCCCGCGGCTCCTGCCGGCGCGGATCAGCCCGGAGCTCGAGGAGATCCTCGTCGCCGCCGAGCAGCGGGTCACGGCGAAGGCGCACCCGTCGAGCATCCCGGCGGCCGAGGAGGACGTCGACCTGATGCTGTCGCCGGAGCTGCTCTCGGCGCTCGACGAGCCGCTCGATCCGGAGGACGACGAGCAGCACACCGGCGCGAGCGCGGGCCAGGCGCCGCTCGGCGCCGGCGCGGCGTCGCAGCCGAGGACCAGCTCCGATCCGCACGGCGCCGCGGCCGCCCTGCACCCGCCGGGCACGCGCGCCGAGCACACCGGGCCCGGCGACTTCCTCGCCGAGCTCGCCGAGCCGGGCGAGGACGAGCGCGACGGCGAGCTCCACGCCGATCCGTCGCTCGACGCGCCGTTCGCGACGAAGCGCGCCGGGCTCGAGCTCGCGGCGTTCTCGATCGACCTGCCGGGCAGGGAAGAGCGCGATCACGGCGCCCCGGCGCGCTGGAGCGGCGGGCGCGACGCCGCGCCGCCGACCCCGCGCGAGGCGGGCCGGCCCTACGGCTTCGGGTCGCCGCCGCCGCGCGCCGAGACCCCGTGGGAGCGCTCGCCCGCGCCTTCGCCGGCCCCGCGCGAGGAGCCCGCGTGGGACCGCGCGCTGCCCTCCGCCGCGCGCGGCGAGGACCTCGACTGGCGCGCCCCGTCGGCGCGCCTCGAGCCGAGCGTGCGCCAGCGTTACACCGAGCCGCCGCCGACCCGGTCGCGCGGCGCCCGCGACCCGCGCGCGCCCGGCTTTCCGCCGCCGCCCCCGCCGCCGCCGCCCCCGCCGGGCGTCGCGTTCGTGTCGCCGCCCTCGGTCGAGGTGAGGACCGCGCTGCTGCCGCCCAGCGGCGGGGCCGAGCCCGAGCCGCTGCCGCCCGCGCCGGTCCGCTCCGCCGCGGGGGCGCGCGCGCCGGCGCCCCCGGGCGGGCCCGCCACGCTGGGCGCCGGGACGCTCGGGCGCGGCCTCCTCCCGCCCATCCCGCCGAGCACGCCGGGGGCGCTCGGCCGCATGCCGCTGCCGGCGCCGCCCTCCCTGGCGATCTCCGGCGCGGGCTTCCGCGGGCCGGCGCCCTCGCCGCCGATGCCGCCCGCGCCCGCGCCGCCGATGCCGCCGATGCCGCCGGTGCCCTCCGCGCCCGCCACGGTCAGCACGGGCGCGCTCGGCCACGCGCCGCCGCCGCAGATCGTCGAGGAGGCGCCGATCTCGAGCGACGCCTCGTCGACCACGGTGCTCGGCCCGGGCGACGCGCCGCGCGCGCTCGCCCGCGCGGTGGGCAGCCGCGCCTCCGGCTCCCTCGCGATCACGACCGAGGAGGGCGCGCGGCGGATCGTCCTGCACGAGGGCGATCTCGTCACGGCCGGCTCGAGCGTCCCGGAGGAGACGCTGCTCGCCTTCCTGGTCGGGCGCGGCGACATCGAGCGCGAGGTCGCGGCGCGGCTCGCGGGCAAGCTCCCCGCGTCGGGCCGGCACGCCGGCGCGGCGCTCATCGCGCACGGCCACCTCGGCCAGGACGACCTCTGGCCGGTCCTGCGCGCGCACGCCGAGTGGGTCATCGGCCACGTCGTGCTCGTCGAGGCCGGCACGTGCGACCTGGAGGCCGAGCCGCCGGGCCGCCTCAAGGCCGAGCCCAACGTCTTCGGCGGCGCGACCGGCGCCGAGGTCTTCGTCGAGACCATCCGCCGCGTGATCGCCCCCGAGGTCGCCCTGCGCCGGCTGGGCGGCCCCGGCGCGCGCCTCGACGACGGGGCCCGGCGCAACCTGCTCGGCGAGTGCGCGCTCCGGCGCGAGGAGGAGGAGCTCGTGCGCACCGCGCGCGGCCGGAGCGTCGGCGAGCTCGTGAACGCGGCGGAGCCCGAGAACGCCAGCGTGCTCTACGCGCTCGTCTGCCTGGAGGTGCTCGACGTCCTCATCCCGCCGTCGATCACCGAGGCGCCGCCCCCGCCGGTCGAGGATCCGCTCGACGAGGAGGCGATCCGGCAGCGCGTCCGGGCGCGGCTCGCGCTGGTGGAGGACGGGGACTACTTCTCGATCCTGGGCATCCCGCGCGACGCGACGAACTACGAGATCCGCCGCGCGTACCTCGCGCTCCGGAAGGCGTTCGAGCCGTCGACCCTGCTGACCGCCGCGACCGTGGACCTGCTCGACGACGTGCGGCTGGTCATCGAGGTGCTCGACGAGGCCTACGAGATCCTGCGCGAGCCGCACCGGCGGGAGCGGTACCGGCGGGCGATCGAGGCGGGTCCGCCGTAGCGGGCGATCGAGGCAGCACCGCCGCGGCGGGCGATCGAGGCGGGGCCGCCGTAGCGGGCGATCGAGGCGGGGCCGCCGTAGCGGGCGATCGAGGCAGCGCCGGCGCTCGTCGAGCGGGCCGAGGTCCGCCCCTTGCAAGCGCCCGCGCTGCAGGAGGCATCATGTCCAAGGCGAGCGCATTCATCGAAGCCCTGCGCCGACTCGAAGAGAGCGGCGACGTCGAGCCCATGGCGCGGCTGTTCGCGCCCGACGCCGAGCTCAGCAACTCGACGATCTCGAGGCCGCTCCACGGCCCCGACGGAGCCCGCGAGTTCTGGCGCGGCTACCGCCACACCTTCGGGGAGGTGCGGTCCGAGTTCCGGTGCATCGCCGAGTCCGACAGGGCCTCTCTCCTCGAGTGGAAGAGCCACGGAACGCTGGCCCATGGAGCGGTGTTCTCGTACGAGGGCGTGAGCGTCATCGAGCACCCGGCCGGTCTCATCAAACGGTTCAAGGCGTACTTCGATCCGAGGGCCCTCGGGCTCCAGCTGGGGCGCGCGGCATAACGCCTCGCTTCCGCGGGAGCGCGCCGCGGAATGCCATGGCGCGGCGGCGATCGCCGTCCGCGGCCGCCCGGCTCGCCGCCGAGAGCGGGCCGCTGGGCGCGGCGGCATGGCGTCACTTCTGGAGCGCGGCGGCGATGAGCCTCGGGTTCAGCCGCGCCTCCGCGGGAGCCGGGGTGTTCTCGAGCATCTTCGCCTTGTTCATCGCCTGGGCCGTCGCGTCGTAGGCGGCCCAGAGCGACGGCCCCCCGGCGGATCGGTCGAAGAGCTGCCGATTGCGCGCGAGGTCGAGGAGGCTCAGGCCGGTCATGCTGCTCTCGAACTCGTCGACCTTCATGCCCTGGGCGCGCGCCATGAGGCCGAGCGCCTCCGACGGCCGGGCCCGCCAGAACTCGAGCGCCCGATCCCATCCGCGCAGAAATGCGACGGTGTCCTGTCCGCGCCGCGCGGCGGCCTCCCGGGTCATGAGGAGCACGTCCGTGATCTCGTTCGGGAGCTCGGCGCTCGAGAAGATCTTCTTGGCCCCGTCGGCGACGGCCTGGGAGAGGAAGGGCTCCCAGCTGACGGCGGCGTCGACGTTCCCCGCCCGGAGCGCGTCGGTGGTCTGCTCGAGCGTGAGGTTGACGATCTCGACGTCGGACGTCGACATCCCCGACCTGTCCAGCGCCCGGATCAGCACGAGGTGGCTGATGGTGGCCAGGTCGGCGGCCACGCGCTTGCCCTTCAGGTCGCGCATGCTCGCGATCCCGTCGCGGGCGACGATGCCGTCGGCGCCGTCCGAGGTGTCGAGCGCCATGACCGTCTGTAGATCGATCCCCTGGTCTGCCAGCCGCAGCGCGCCGAACAGGGTCGACGCGATGATGTCGAGCTTCCCGTCGATGAACGCGCGCTCCATGTCCACGCCGGTGCTGAAGGTGATGATCTCCGCCTCGACGGGGGCATTCATCTTGTGCTCCGCCGCGATGTAGAGCGGCGAGTATCCCACCCAGACGAGCAGCCCCACGCGGAGCGGCGCGGGCGCTGGCTCGCTGCACGCCGCCGCGAGGAGCGCGAGCAGGGCGAGGCAGGCGAGGAGGCGAGGAGCGTGCATGGGCGTCTCTGATGCTCGTGAACCGCCAAGAGCGCCAAGGACGCCAAGAAGAGAAAGACGAGCACGGACGACGAACAACGTTTGCATGAAACCCATGCGAAAACCGCTCTAGGACAAGGGCGGAGGGGGCCGGGGCTCGCCGCGGCGCTCCTCCAGCGGACCGAGGATCGCCTCGCGCTCCTCGGCCCTGTCGTCGAGCGACCTCGGGGGCGGCTCGATCTCGTCGCCTCGCGGCGTCCCGCGCCGCCGGCCGCGCGAGCTCGCCGGGGCGAGGAGCGCGATCGAGGGGCGCACGAGCGTGGCGCGCAGCACGAGGAGCACGGCCGCGAACAGGCCGAGCGACGCGGCGCCCGCGATCGCGAGCATCCGGAGCGCGGCGGCGGTCGCGATCGCGTCGACGTCCCGCCGCTGCATGACGAGCTCGATGGCCCCGACCACGTGCTGGGCGGTGATGCCCCCCGCCGGGCTATGGTACATGGGCCGGACGATCGTCAGCTCGCTCCGCTCGTCCAGCAGCTGGACCATCGGCCTGCTGGCGCCCTCGTCGAGGAAGCTGCGCAGCAGCGGCGAGGCGCTCGACGTCCCGACCTCGGGGCGATAGCTGCTCGCGAGGATCTTGCCGGAGAGATCGGTGAGGCGCACCCGGCGCACGCTGGTGACGAGCGCGCAGTTCGCCAGCACGCGCTGCATCGCGTGCGGCGCCCCCTGCTCCAGGAGCGCCCGCGCGCTGTAGTTGAGGAGGTCGGCGATGGCGTCCCCGTGCCGCGCCAGCGCGGCCGCCTCCTCCTGTCGCGCCTGATGGTACGCCGCCCCGGCGACGACGAGCGGGAAGGCGACGAAGAGCACGCCGACGCGCAGCGCGACCCTGGACAGGAGCCCGGCGCGCTGCCCGATGGCCGCGCGTCCCCGCTCCTCTCCCGCGCGCGTGGGCTCCCCCATGCGCGGCATGATACACGAGCGCGGCCGAGGGGGACCGGCTCCCCGGGCGAGGCCTCGAGGCGGGCGGAGCAGGCCGCGGGCGCGGGAGCTCAGGGCGCGCGGCGCTCGGCGGCGGTGAGCGCATCCGAGAGCTCGCGGCTGACGATCCTCGCGCGGAGCGGCGCCTCGGCCGGGAACGTGACGGCGGTGCCCGTCTGCGACGGCGCGACGTCGGCTCCCAGCCGATCGAGGAGCTCCTGGAGCGCCTTGTCGTCGAGCCCGGCGCCGCTCACCCTGGCCCGGAGCGCGCGGACCCGCAGCGAGGTGAGGGCGGCGAACGCCGACGGCGCCGGCTCGGCGCGCATCTCCATGTGATAGAGCAGCGCGGCGGCGGCGCCGCTCGCGTCGCGGCCGCGGAACCAGACGCCCAGGTCCGGCACCTCGAGCGCGGCGCAGCGGGCGTAGAGCGCGCCGAGCTCCGCGCCGGCGGCCTGGTAGAGGCGCTCGGCGACGGCGATGAACCTGGGCCGGACCTGCGCGTCGAAGAAGGCGCGGCCATAGCCGTCGCCGAAGGTCACGGTGATGTGGCTGAAGGCGCGGGAGCTCGGGGGGCCGCCCTCCTTGACCGTGACGGTCCCGTCGGTCACGCGGCTCAGCGCCGCGTCGAGCGCGGGCGTGAGCCGCCGGCCGGCCGCGATGTCGCCCAGGGACGCGGCGGAGAGCGGCGGGGCGTCCGCGCCGAGCGCCGGGGCGGCGTCGCCGCCGCGCTCGCGCGCCGGCGCCTCTGCAGCGCCGTCCGGCGAGGGACGCTCCTCGGCGCCCGGCCCGCCGCCGCGGGCGAGCCAGAGATCGACCTCCCAGCCGACGCCTTCCAGGGGGCCCAGCGCCGCGCCGCTCTGGAGGCGTACGCGGCTCTGCTTGCACGCCTCGCTGACGAGCTGGCGCTGCTGCTCCCGGTGGTGCGGCTCGCTCTTCATATTCGGCTCGCGCTCACCCGACCTCCGGAGCGCGAGGACGCCGAGCCCCGCGAGCGCGACGGCGGCGGCTCCGAGGAGGACGTGGCGCGCGCCCACGGACGGGCGCCTGCTCCGCGTCGTCGCCCTCGCCCGGTCCTCGTCGCCGCCGAGGTCCTCGGGCGCGCGCCGCGCCGGCGTCGCGCTCTCCCAGAGCTTCGCCGTGCTCACCGTCGTCGCGTATCGCCGCGCCGGCGCGCCCCCCGCGGCCGCCCCCCGCGGCGGGTCCGGCTCCGCCGCGTCGCGCGCCGGCTCGGCCCGCGGCTCCGGGAGCGGCGCCGAGGGCGGGGTGATCCCGGCCGCCTCCCGTCGCTCGGCGAGCTCCATCGTGAGCGTGGGGCCCTCGACGTTGACGGGCTCGTGGGCTCTGGCGGGGACCGTCCGCGCGGTCGGGACGCCCGGGCCGCTGCAGAGGATCCGCTCCAGGGGCGCGCGGGCGCGCTCCGGCGCGAGGGGCGCGAGCGACCGCGCGAGATCGGCGACGGTCTGAGGGCGCAGGTACGGGCGCTTCTCCAGGCAGCTCAGGATGACGCGCTCCAGCTCGTCCGGGATGTCCGCGCGGTGGCGGCGCGGCGGCGTGGGCGGATCGGCCACGATGCTCGCGAAGATCGCGGACGCCGCCTCGGCCTCGAACGGCCGCCTGGCCGTGAGCATCTCGTAGAGGATCACGCCGATGGCCCAGATGTCGGTCCGGGTGTCGACGTTCCGCGCGCTGCGGACGTGCTCGGGCGACATGTACGGCGGAGAGCCGAGGACCATCCTCGTCGCGGTCAGCTTGCTGTCGGCGCCGAGCGCGCCCGCGTCCAGGGTCTTCGAGATCCCGAAGTCGATCACCTTGATGTGGCTCGATCCGTCCTCCCGCTCGGCGAGGAAGATGTTGCTCGGCTTCAGGTCGCGGTGGACGATGCCGAGCGCGTGCGCCTCGGCGATCGCCTCGCACACCTCGAGGACGTAGCCCACGGCGTCCTCGATCGAGAGCGGCCCGCGCTGCTCGATGAGCTCGGCGAGGTTGATCCCGCGCAGGAGCTCCATGACGAAGTACGGCACGCCCGCGTCGGTCGTGCCGACGTCGATGACGTGGGCGACGTGCTGGCTCGTGATGGCCGCCGCCGCCTGCGCCTCGCGGAGGAAGCGCGTCACGTCCTGCGCATCGCGGTTCTCCTCGGGGAGCAGGAATTTCAGCGCGACGCGCCGCTTCAGGGTGGTGTGGCGCGCCGCGACGACGACCCCCATGCCTCCCTGGCCGATGACGTGCTCGATGCGGTACTTGCCCCCGACGATCTCGCCGGGTCTCGGGAGCCCCCGCAGCGAGCCCGGTCGGTGGGGGCCGCCTCCCGCGCTGCTCATCGACGGGCAGCTTACACGAGCGATCGGCCGGGGGAGACCCTTTCGCGCGCGCGGAGCGTGCTTCGCGCGGCGCTTCGACGCGCGGATCTCCGCCGGATCTCTGCTTCAGCTCGAACACGCGGCGTAGCGCCGCTCGCCGGCCCGCGCGATCGCGTCCACCACGATCTCGCCCTGCTCGACGCCGATGAGCGCCGCGGACCCTTCCTCCAGCTGGCCGCGCAGGATGAGCTCGGCGAGCGGCGCCTCGATGAGCCGCGCGATCGTGCGCTTCATCGGCCGGGCGCCGAGCTCGGGATCGAACCCGCCGGCGTCGAGCAGCGCGTCGATCGCCGCCGGCTCGACCTCGAGCTCCACGCCGCGCGCCTCGAGCTCGCGCTCGAGGCCGCCCAGCAGGCGGCGCGTGATCTCGGCGACGTCCGCCCGCGTGAGCGGCGCGAAGCAGAGGACCTCGTCGATGCGGTTGTAGAGCTCGGGCGGGAGCGCGGCGCGGGCGGCGGAGAGCATCGCCTCGCCGAGGCGCTCGGGCGACACGGCCGCGGAGGCGCGCGCGAAGCCGACGGCGCGCTCGGACCGGAGCGCGCCGGCCTCGGCCGCGCCGAGGTTCGAGGTCATCACGAGGACGGTGTTCGTGAAGTCGACCCGCCGGCCTCGGCCGTCGGTCAGGCGGCCCTCGTCGAAGACCTGCAGGAACGCCTCGAGCACGTCGCGGTGCGCCTTCTCGATCTCGTCGAGCAGCACCACCTGGTACGGCCGCCGCCGCACCGCCTCGGTGAGCTGGCCGCCCGCCTCGTGGCCGACGTAGCCGGGCGGCGCGCCGACCAGGCGCGCGACCGCGTGCGACTCGGCGTACTCGGAGAAGTCGAGCCGCGTCATGGCGTCCGGCGAGTGGAACAGCGCCTCGGCGATCGCCTTCGCCGTCTCGGTCTTGCCCACGCCGGTCGGGCCGAGCAGGAGGAACGATCCGATCGGGCGGCGCGCGCGCAGGCCGGCCGCGTTCCGGCGCAGCACCCGGGCGATGCGCGCGAGCGCCTCGCCGTGGCCGACGACCTTGTCGGCGAGCAGCGTCTCCAGCGCGAGCATCCGCTCGCGGTCGGTCTCGAGCAGCCGCTCGACCGGCAGATCGGCGAGCTCGGCGACCACCTCGGCGACCTCGGCGGGCCCGACCTGCCGCGCGGGGTCGCGGAGCTCGGCGCGGGCGCTCTCGGGCGGGCGCGCGCGCCGGCGCGTGCGGGCGCCGGCGAGGTCGAGGATCGAGAGCGCCTTGTCGGGCAGCGCGCGCCCGGGCAGGTAGCGCACCGACCAGGCGACGGCCGAGGCGAGCGCCTCGTCGGTGAAGGCGAGCCCGTGGTGCGCGCCGAGCCCGACGGCGACGCTCTGGAGCAGCAGGAACGCCTCGTCCTCCTCGGGCTCGTCGATCTCGACGACGGTGAAGCGCCGCGCGAGCGCGGGGTCGACCTCGATGCTCTTCCGGTACTCCTCGGGCGTGGCGGTGCCGATCAGCGTGAGCTCGCCGCGGGCGAGGGCGAGCTTGATCTCGGCCATCGCCTCGTCGAGCGCGCCGCTGCCGAAGAGCTCCGACATGCCGTCGATGAACAGGATGACCCGTCCGCCCGCCTCGCGGAGCTCCGCCCGCAGCGCGGACAGGCGCTCGCTCAGCGCGCCGCGGGCGCCGGTGCCGGCGAGCAGCTCCGACGGCACGAGCTCGACGACGATGCGCGGCTCTCGCTCCTCGAACGCGAGCCGGTGCGCGATGCCGCGCGCGACGGAGGTCTTCCCCACGCCGGCCGGGCCGAGGAGGCAGGGGTTGTTCGCGTGGCGCTTGGCGAGGACGTCGAGCGCCTGCTCGATCTCGCGCTCGCGCCCGACGATCGGCTCGAGCTCGCCCTGGGCGGCGGCGAGCGAGAGGTTGTGGCCGAGCGAGGTGAGGGCCGGGAAGCGCGCGCGGTCGAGGGTGAAGCGCGCCGCGACGGAGCTCGCGGCGGCCGGGAGCCCCGCGAGCGGCCGCGCCACGGAGGGCGGGACGGGCGAGGCGGCCGCGTCGTCCGCCGTGAGGGCGCGCCGGGGGGCGGGCGTGAGGGCGGCGGCCGGCTCGGCGGGGAAGGGGGCCTCGCCGGCGCCCGGGGCCGCGACGGGCCGGCGCGGCGGCGGGAACAGCGGCACGGTGACGCCCGGGCCGGCCGCCTTCGAGGGGCGCGGCTCCGGCGCGGCGACGCCGGCGGCCTTCGAGGGCCGCAGGTCCGGCAGGGCGACGCCGGTGGCCTTCGAGGGCCGCAGGTCCGGCACGGCGATGCCTGTGGCCTTGGACGGCCGCAGCTCGGCGGAGGGGCGCGGCGTGCGTTCCGGATCGACGCCTTCGCCGCGGGCGCGGCGCGCGGGCGCGGCCTTGGCGGGCGCGGCGGGCTTCTCCGGCGGGCCGCCGTCGTGGACCACGCGGATCGGCGTCCGCCGCGCCTGGACCACGCCGAGGGCGATCTGGAGCGCGGCGGTCCTGAGGCGCGCGAGGTCGACGCCCGACTGCGTGAGGGCCCGGTGCGCGGCGGAGCTGCGGTCGGAGAGGAGCGCGAGCAGCAGGTGGAGCGCGGCGGGCTCCTTGGCCGTCGCGCGCTTGGCGACGTCGCGGGCGCCGCCCATGGCCCGGCCGATCGGGTCGGGGCCCTCGTCGTCGACCGAGCGGCTCGCCTTGAGCAGGGCCTCGTCGTCGAGCCGCCGATCGCGGAGCAGCTCCGCGGCGGGGCCTCCGCTCAGGGCGATGGCGGCGAGGAGGTGCACGCTCGACAGGCGCTCCTTGCGCTGGGCGGCGAGGTCCTGCGCGAGCTTGCGCAGCGTGACGAGCTCGGCGTGGGAGCGAGGGCTGGTCATCCTTGCAGAGGTCTCCAGGCCCCGGGTTCGCATGCCGGGGGCGGGAGGGCCAAATTTCGGATCGGAGGTTCCGTCCCGCCGGGGGGAGGGGGCGACGGCGGCTCGGCGAGGTGGCCGCCGGTGTTGGGCATCCCTCAGCGAGCGAGCGGCAGACGTGCCAGACGAGGTGTCTGCCGAGCCGGATGGTGCCACGCCGACGGCTCCGCCGCGCCCGGGACGCCGGAAGCCCAGCCCGACGTTAGATCCGTAGATCCGGCCGTTTCGAGAGCTTGCTGCAAGCATTGAAAAGATCACTCGGGCGTCGGGCCGGTGATTTCAACGCTTGGAGAAGAGCCGACTCAGCGCGCGAGCGTGGGCTGAAGCCTGGGATGCTGGCCTCCGCTGACGGCCCGCTCGTCAAACTCGCCGGAGCCGGCGTCAGAAAAGGGATGCCGGCCCTGGCCCGTGGCGATGATACCGCTCCCGCTGCGGCGAATGCATAACCCGCAGAGGATCGGTTGGCCATGCGTTGAGCCACGATTGAAGAGGAATCGGCCGATGGTCAGCCGAAACCGATTGAATCACATTTGCTTCCGGTGCTCATGCGCGGGTTGCCAAGGAAGAGGCGCAAGGAGGAATTGCGGCGGCGAACCAGGGCGATTCGTACTTTCCGACGGAATCTCGAAAATGTGTGACGATGGATCGCAGCGCCTCGAAATGCATGTATCCAACACGGGCCCAACCGGCGAGCCCCGAGGCTGGAGAGAGCGCGATGGCCGCCCCGTCGCCTCGCCGCGGTTGCCGAACTTGCAGGCATCCTTGAGCGGCGCAGTCGCGCTCGGACATGTGGGGCGCGTGCTGCCGGCTCACTTCGATAATCATTGTTGCTTGGTGCTTGAAGATACTAACGTGGTTGTTCGTGCTGATTGAAGCACGTGAACGGCTTTCCGTGCGTCACGATCCTTATGGTTGAGAAAGAGAATAAACTCGGCAATGCCGCGCAATTGGTTCAGGCGGTCCTCGCAAAGAGAGGGGCGTCGATTCTCATGGCCTGCGAGACCAAATCGCTCGATGAAATGCACTTCTTGCCTTAAGGTGCGCCGAAGTTTTCGAGGGGCTTGTAATCGCTGATTGACGACGACCCCAGTCACTTCCTGTCGTTCGTGTGGTAGCATCAAGCGCGTTTTAGCTTCGTTCAAGGCGAGGTTGTTGTCGCCAAGCACTTTGCGAACGGTGTCGATCACACGCCCAGGCTTGAACCAGCCAGAAAATGTCATGTCGTCTGCGTAGCGTGAGTAGCGGATAGAAAGGCTGGTCGCATAGCGAGAAAGTCTTTCATCGGCTTTGACCATCACCAGGTTGGAGAGCCCCGGGCTCGTGGGCGCCCCTTGCGGCAAACCATGGTTGAGCACGGTCAGATCCTTGAGCGCACTTGCCACATCTTCCGCATAGCCGAGGCTCCTAAAAAACGCCATGACATGCGCGCCGCCGATGGATGGAAAGAAGTCTCTCACATCGAGCGAAAGCACCATTGGTTGTGCCAGGTGTGGCTCCGCATTTTGCTTGATCGAATGCCCCCTGAAGAACGCCGTCGCTGCGTCGTGTGGACGGCACTTGTTTAGGATTCGGTCTTTGATCCAGTCCTGAATTTGCCTCAATGACGGCACTGGCTCATGGATCTGCCGATAACCCGCCGCCCGCTTCGGAATAAAATACGATACATATAAAGAGGCTGACTCCTGTAGGGCAGCACGAAGCGCCAGCTCGTCGAAGCCGAGGAGTTCACACAAGTGGGAGAAATCATATATGATTGGAAGCCCAGCCTTCACCAAAGGTTCGGCATACGCAAGGGACTTAGTCACAAACGATGCCGGTTGTCCCTGCTGATGCGCCAACTGTTCGAAATTGCGCCGATAGTCATCCCAATCCATATTGTTAAACGTGTGGTCGCCCCGCTACGTACCGTACTGTCTTGTCCGAACGTCCGATGTCCATATTGCCGAGAAGCGAGCCCAGCGGAGTCGTACTCTGCCAATCTGTGACGTGCTCGTTTTCCCTCGCGGCAATCTCGCTCAAACACTAAAAGTGCTTCCCAGGGCGGCGACTCGCCGCCCCCACAGCGTAGGCCTGTGTGGGGCTAGCGAGGCGACCACCCGGTTAGCCTACCACGCCTCGTGGTAGATGTACAACGTCCGGCTCCTTGCTCTGAGCTCGAGCTGCTTGCAGTCGGTCTGGGGTAAGTGCGACTGCTGCCGGACCCTTGGGATTTGGCGGATCTGACATTGCCTCTTGTCCAGCTTGGGTCAGCAGGAGCATTGTCCCATCGTATACGACTAGTCTTTCATCCAGGACGGATCGAAGAAGTGCAAGAATCTGCGAATACTGCATCGGCAGATTCACGAGCTCGTCGATGTCCCGTCCGGCGTTGATCAGACGTAGTAGTCTATGGCGATCGAGATCAACGGCCACGATTAAACCTAAGTTCGCTGACTCTGGTAAACGGAGAATCCCATACCTTGCCGCCAACCTTTCTGTCTGTCCAGTACACTGGAAATGTGTTGTTTGGGGTGCGAGTTAGGGTGGCGAGGGCTTCTGTATGACTATATCCGAACCGATCGGCTTTCTTTACACCAATCCGTTTTCCGATGCTGTCCATTATTTGCATTGCATTAGGGATTGCGCTGGCCAGAATTTGATTGTCTGAGATCCCTCGATTTAACATTTGGTCGGCAACCAACAGGCAGCCCTGGGCCGCGAGCGGAGCGATGGCCTCTGTTTGTGCAGCTAGGGCCAGTACAATCGTTATGGCCGGGTTGGTATTTGGAAAGTCTTTCCGAAGTTGTGCGAGTGCCTTGATGGCGGTGTCGCCCGATCCAACGTAATCATCGACAAGCACGAGTGCTGCGTTGTTTGCGTTGCCGCACTTTTTTGCGAATGTCGACGTTGATTTGCAAAATTTTAATTGGCGCGGTTTGATGGTGGAGTCAAGGTTGGCGTGGTGCCCCTGGGCTATGTAATAGATACTATCGGAGCTCTTGGGTCGTGTGCTTGCGGGTTTTAGTAGTGGCGTCACTACTATGAATTGTGCCGATGGGGGCAGTTGCGTAATCATCTTTTTCCACGCTGTGATGAATACTGAAGGTGTTGCCTGTGGCTTGATCCAAGTGTAAGATTTGGTGAGTTCTAGCAAGAGCGCGCGTTGTTGCTGGTCTAGCCTGCTGAACATTCGGCAGAATCGCTCGAAAAGGTCGGGGAATTGGCTGTGCTCGTCTACCTCTGTCGGCCATCCGAGTGAGTTGAAAAGCTGACCGATAAGCAGTAATTCTTCGGCTTTCATGGGCGCATGATACCATGGGTGCCTGTGCCAATTCAAGATCCGGGCGTTGTGCAACATCTGGAATACCGCGGATGACGGAGGATGAGAGCAGCCCGTTCTCCGACCTAGACGCCTGTGAGCACGGTCCCGACCTTCCCCCCGGCCACGCACACAGCCTGCTCGTCGATCGGAAGCAGGCAGCCGACCTCGCCGTCCCCGCGCCGGAGCGAAGAGCGGCGGATGGCGATCGCGTCGCGTGGCGTTGAGCTTCAGGGCGTTGCGGTATTGAAAGACTCAGCCGGCAGAGACGAGGGCGGTGTCGAGGGTCTCCGGACGGCGTCTTCCGGGCGCGGCATGAGGCCAATTCGGGAGAGTTGCGGCGCGACCACCGTCACTCCGCGATGCGGCTCCGCCGGCCGCCGGCAGGCGCTTGGCTTTCCGCCGCGGACCTCTGAATTCGCGGTCCCACCGTAGACACACGTCCGCTCTCGTGAAAGGCAACTCGATCCGCGCCGCTGGTAGGATGGCTGGTCGATGTCGACAGGGGAACCGTGATGGCCCTGGCGCTGCGCTTCGGCGAGGCCGGCGGAGCTCGGGATCGTGGAGGGAAGCGGGCAAACGGCGGCGCGCCGGCGCACCTCCGTTTGCCCGCGGCATTATCTCCGGCTCATGCGCCTCGCGCGAAAGATCCGGCGGCTACGAGCCGGGATGAAGGGGGCCCGTGGTCCCGACTCGGAGACGGTCCCCGCCCAGCGGAGAGGAGCGGGTGATTCGGGACCGCCGACGACCCGGCCTCAGATGATCAGGATCACATCGATATCGCCGTCGCCCGGGAGCGCCGCCCCCGCGGGCACGTGAGGCGCGTTGGCCGGCGCCAGGCGGAGCGCGCCGCACGACCGCGGCGCCGAGCTCTCGGGCGGAGCCCCGACGGCGTCGGCGTGGCCGCCGTGCGCGCGCTCCGCGCAGCCGGCGATCGCGGCGCGGACCGCGCGGAAGACGCTCTCCGCGTCGAGCCCGCCGAGCTCCCGAGCCGCCGTGGCGAGGCGCTCGTCGACGCACCGGGCGCACGGCGTGGAGCTCGCCGCGAGCCGCACGATGAGCGTCGCCTCCGGACCGGCGAGCTCTGCCTTGTCGAACGGCACCGCGAGCGACGAGCCCCTGCCGACATCGACGCTGACGAGGAGAGTGTCGCCGTCGCGTACCACCACGGTTTCGCGCGGATGTCGGCCGCTCACGCGTTCTGGAGCTGACTCACGATGACTTGTGTTGACGAGGATCCACAGGCGATCCGAGCTCGCCTGCCCGCTCTTCTCCACAGCGTCGCTGGTGCGGCTCTCTGCCATTCGCACGCCCTCCGAGGAGGCGAACCTATCGCCGCCGGAGGCGGACGGCGATGGGTCCACCGGACAGACAATGTCCCGACCATCAGGTCCGCCGGGGACGCTGCTGCCCCCGGGCGAACGCGCGAGAGCAGCCAGGGCTCGCTGCGTCCGTTGCGCCTTCCGGCGCGAGGCGGTAAGCACAACCACCGACTGGAGGCTGAAGCGTGGATGAGCCGGAGCGACGCGACGAGGACCCGGAGCAGGGCGCGGGCGAAGGCGGAACGGACCGCGCGTCGCTCGGCATCTTGTTCCTCGCAGCGGCGTTCGCGCTGGCGCTGCTGCTGACGGTGGTGGGCCTCCTGGCCTTCGCGGCGATGAGCCCGCGGTCGCCGCCCGCGCTGCGCGGCGAGCGGGACGGCGCCGATGCCGCGCTGCTCGGCGATCGGGTCTGCGCCGCGCCCCTCCTGCGCGGCGGCGGTTCACGGGCCGCCTGAGGGCGCGCGGGCGCAGCGCCGAGCTCGGCTGCTGCACGGGAGCACGACGCCGCGCGAGCTGGCCGCCGCGCGGGAGCGTGAGCGCCGCGCGCGCTCGGCTGCTGGGTGTGCTCGGTTGCTGCGAGGGGCGCGAACGCCGCGCGCGCTTGGCTGCTGGGTGTGCTCGGCTGCTGCGGGGGTAGCGAACGCCGCGCGCGCTTGGCTGCTGTGTGGAAGCGTGACCGCCGCGCGCGCTCGGCTGCTGGGTGCGCTCGGCTGCTGGGTGCGCTCGGCTGCCGCGCGGGCTAGCCGCAGGTCTTCTGGACGACGGCGAGCAACGCCCCGAAGTCGACAGGCTTCTTCAGGTAGGCCGTGCCCTCGGGCGGGCCGTCGTGGCCGGAGACGATGGTCACCGGAATGGCCGCGAGCGCGTGCACCTGCTTCAACGCGGCGAGCATCTCCTCGCCGGTCATCACCGGCATCATCAAATCGAGCAGGATGAGCCCGGGCGGCGGATCTGCCTCGTGCAGCAGATCGAGCGCCTCCCTGCCGTTGCTGGCGCAGTAGACATCGTAGCCCGAGGCTTCGAGCATCTCGCGGAGCATCTCGCGGAGCTCGGCGTCGTCGTCGACCAGGAGGACGGGGGCGCGCGGATTCGGGGGAATCGGCGTCAGGCGCGGCGCGCCGGGCCCGTCGGTTGGCCGTGGTTCACTCATTTCTGTCACCTCTCCCAGCCTGCGCGAGCATGTCGAAGCGATAGCAGGCGCAGGCCGCGCACGCATTGCATGGTCTCAGCATCTTCGGATCTTCTCCGGATCCATGGTCCCGGGCTGCGCGAGGCGGCTCCGGCTCCACGCCCCATCGGAGGGCAAGGGGCGTGGCGGGAGCGCGGGCGCCGCGAGCGAAGCCATGCGAAGCGCCGAGGGTTACGGGAGTTGCGCCGCGGGTCAAGCTTCTCGGCTCGCCGAGAGCGACACGGCGCCCGCCGCGCCGCTTTCGCCGGCGCCGCCGCGCTCGCTGCCGCCGCCACCGCCGCCGCTTTCGCCGGCGCCGCCGCGCTCGCCGCCCTCGCCAGCGCCGCCGCTCCGGCCGGCGCCGCGGCGCCCGCTGCCCTCGCCAGCGCCGTCGCTTTGGCCAGCGCCGCGGCGCCCGCTGCCCTCGCTGCCCCCGCCGCTCGCGCCCTCACCGGAGCCGGACCGGAACCCGAGCGCGCGCGCCTGGGCGGGGCGCGTGTGGCGACGGCGCCATATCACCGCGTCGAGCATGTAATGGGTCGCCTGCGGGAGCGCGAGCAGCGGCACGAGCAGCGCGCGCGCGCGCGGGCCGAGGAGCGGCTCGTCCACGGCGCCGCCGAAGAGCTCCGGCCGGTCGTGCCAGACGAGCCGATCCCAGAGCATCTCCTCGACGAACGCGAGCGCCAGCGCGAGCCCGAGGAAGGCGAGGAGCCCGCCGGCGAGGACCCGCGCGAGCAGCGAGCGCGGCGCCTCGCGGGCCCGCTCCCGCGCGTACGCGAACACGAGCGCCATGTACGGCACCCCGTGGACGATCACGTTGGTGACCGTGAACTGGAAGTCGCTGTCGGTCGCGACGATGCCGACGTACCAGGTCGCCGCGGTCGTGCCCACGACCACGTGCTTGCCGAGGTTGAGCGGCGCGCGGGCGACGCAGGCCCTCTGGATCGCGCGGGCGACGTACGCGACGGCGAGCGCGGCGTACACCGCGCCGAGCGGGCCCACCGCGGCCGCGAGCCGCGGCGAGCTCACGAAGTCGCCGTCCACGAACCACGTGAACGCGCGCGGCGGGTGCGCGTGCCAGTAGAGGAGCGGCCACCCCGTCGCCGCGTAGACGAGGGCGTCGTCGAGGAGGCGATCGACGCGCGAGCGCTCGCCCGCGAGCGCGCGGTAGATCGCGACCCACCCGATCTGCTGGCGCACGAAGTGGAGCACGGCGGCGTAGGCGAGCGCGCGCCAGAACGAGAGCTCGGAGGCGAGGTGCAGCGCGACGCCGGCGGCGTAGCAGGCGAGCGGCACGGCGGCGTAGAGCGCGGGGTGGCGGCGGAGCTCCTCGGGATCGAGGTAGGTGCGGAAGAGCGTCGTGTGCACGTGGGCCACGTCGACGCCGACCACGAACAGCAGGAAGCCCCACGCCGGGAGCGCGCCGCCCGAGGAGAGCGCCGCGAGGGCGAGCGCGACCGCCGCGGAGCCGCCGAAGACCGCGAGGTCGACGCCGCGGCCCCACAGGAAGCCGCCGCGGGCCGCGGCGGCAGGCGCGGCCGGCAGCGCGCCGAGGAGGTCGGGCCCGGCCGTGGCCAACGCCGAGACCCGCGCGTCAGCCGTGGATGGCCGCGGAGATGATCCAGGCGAGGCCCAGGATCACCGATCCGATCACGATCGCGAGCGCCGTGTTCTGGTCCTCCTCGATCTCCTTGCGGATGGAGAACGGGGTCAGCTTCGTGATCAGCACGAACGCCAGCAGGAAGACGAGCAGCCCCAGGGCGACGAAGATCAGCGTTCCGACTACGGCTTTCATCAGGTTTTGGGCGTCGGGCATCGGCGGTTCTCTCTGAGCGCGGGGCGGCGCGCGGCGCGCGCTCGCGACCTCGGAAGCTGCGGCGTGAGCCTACGCGAGACCGCCGGCAGCGTGAAGCGCGGTCGCCGCGTCGCGCGGCGGGCGCGCCCGGCCGGCGACGTGCTATCGCCCTGCCGTGTCCACGACCGCGAGCCGAACCCTGCTCCGCGGCGCCCTCACGGCCGGGCTCGCGGCGCTCGGCCTGCTGAGCGCAGGCGCGCCGTGTCCCGCCGCCGCGGCGCCGCCCGCCGACAAGCCCGCGCCGGCCGCGGCGAAGCCCGCTGACAAGCCCGCGCCGGCCGCGGCAAAGCCCGCCGACAAGCCCGCGCCGGCCGCGGCGAAGCCCGCCGACAAGCCCGCGCCGGCCGCGGCGGCGAAGCCCGCTGACAAGCCCGCGTCGGCCGAGGCGAAGCCCGCTGACAAGCCCGCGCCGGCCGCGGCGAAGCCCGAGCCAGCCGCCGCGGCGAAGCCCGCCGACAAGCCCGCGGCGGCTGCCGCGACGAAGCCCGCCGACAAGGCCGCGGCGAAGGCCGCCGACAAGCCCGCGCCGGCCGCCGCGGCGCCGCCCGCCGACAAGCCCGCGCCCATCGCCGCAACACCGCCCGCCAGCAAGCCCGCGCCCGCGCGCCCGCCGCGCGCCGCCGCCGCCTCGCCGAAGGGCGCCGCGGCGGCGCCCTCGGACGCGCCGATCGAGCTCGCGATCCCCGTCGAGCGCGCCACGCTCCAGAACGGCCTGCGCGTCGTGATGAGCCCCGACAAGAGCTCGCCCACGGTCGCCGTGGCCGTCACCTACGACGCCGGCTCGCGCGACGAACCGAACGGCAGGAGCGGCCTCGCGCGCCTCGTGATGGGGATGATGGCCCGCGGCAGCCGCAACGTGGCCGCCGGCGAGCACCTGCGCCTCGTGGCCGAGCGCGGCGGCGAGCTCCACGCCGAGACGGAGGTCGACCGCACCACCTACGCGGAGACCCTGCCCGCGAACGAGCTCGCGCTGGCCCTGTGGCTCGAGGCCGATCGCATGAGGTCGCTCGACCTGAGCGCGCAGGCCTTCGAGGCGCAGCGCAGGGACGCGCAGGAGCGCCGCGGCGCGATCCTCGGCGCCGCCTACGGCTCGGGCGGCACCCGGCTGCGCGAGCTCGTCTTCCAGGGGTACTGGCCCCACGAGCACCCCGCGCTCGGCGACGCGGACGACCTCGCCGGCGCCGAGCTCTCCTGGGCCCGCGACTTCCACGCCGCCCACTACGGCCCGAACCGCGCGGTGCTCGCGATCGCCGGCGGCTTCGACCCCGGCGAGGCGATGGAGCTCGTGCACCGGTACTTCGACGGCATCCCCGCCGTCGCCGCCGCGCCCTTCAAGGACGTCCCGTTCCCCGAGCAGACGAGCCAGCGCACCGGCGTCGTGAGGGACCCGGCCGCCCGCGCTCCGGCCATCCTCTACGGCTGGGCCGTGCCGCCGCTCGGGCACCCGGATCACCACGCGCTCTCGCTCGCGGCCTTCGTGCTCGGCGGCGGCGAGAGCTCGCGCCTCGAGGCGCTCCTCGTCGGCGACAAGGCGGTCGCGCAGTCGGTGCGGGTCGCCATCGACGGCCACCGCGGGCCCGACCTCTTCTCCATCGACGTGCGGCTCGCCGACGGCGCCCGCGTCGGCGACGTCGAGAAGCTCATCGAGGGCGAGATCCGGACGCTCGCGACGGCGGGGCCGCCGGCGGCCGAGCTGGCACGGGCGCGCCGGCAGCTCCAGTCGGCGTTCGTGGCGGGCCTCGCGGGCGCGAGCGCGCGGGCGCGGGCGCTCGCCGAGCACGAGCTCCTCTTCGGGGACGCGAGCCGCCTGAACGGGGAGCTCGCCCGCTACTTCGCGGTGACCCGGGAGGACGTGCAGCGCGCCGCGCGCGATCACCTCGGCCCGACGCGCCGGACCATCGTGGAGACCTACCCGCCGGCGACCCCGGGAGCCGCCCCGCCGCCGCGCGCGTCGGCCGGCGCGCCGCGGGCCGCGACCCCGGCCGCGCCGGGCAAGGACCAGGACAAGGCCACCCCGGCGAAGGCGCGCGGCGCGGCGGCCCGCCCCGCGCCGAAGAAGAAGCCGGCGAAGACGGCGAAACCCAGGAAGAAGTGACGGCATGAGCGAGGGAATCCACCGACGCGGACGGCGCGCGCGACGGACAGCGCGCCCCTTTCTCTCCTGGGCCGCGGCGCTCGCCGCGGCCGTGGCGTGCGGCTGCGCGCCGGCCGCGCGCGCCCCGCGCACGCCCGCGCACGCGGCCGCGCAGGCCAAGGGCGCGGCGGAGGCGCCGCCCCCCGACGTCGCGCGCCGGGAGCAGCCCCCGCCGTCCGGCCCCGCGCGGCCCGCGCGCATGCCCCCGATCGCGTGGGCCGAGCTCCCGAGCGGCCTGAGCGTCGCCACCGCGGTGAACCGCGCGCTGCCGCTCGTGGAGGTCCGGGTCGTCGTCCACGGCGGGTCCGCGGCCGACGGCGAGCGCACGGGGCTCGCCGCGCTCACCGGCCAGCTCCTGCTGCGCGGCGGCGCCGGCCACCTCCCCGGCCGCGAGCTGCTCGCGCGCCTCGAGTCGCTCGGCGCCTCCGTGTCGGTGGACACCGGCCTCGACGCCACGGTGATCCGCCTGCGCACGACCAGCGATCGCCTCGCCGAGGCGATCGAGCTGCTCGGGCTCCTCGTGCAGCGGCCGCGCCTCGACGCCGCGGAGCTCGCCAAGCTGAAGGCCCGCGCGGCCGAGGAGGCGCGGGACCGCGCGCACGCGGACGGCCGCTGGGGCGCGATGATGATCCTCTTCCGCGACCTCTACGCGCTCCCGACCGAGCTGCACCCGTACGCCTCGTTCGGCGCGACCACGGCGGAGCTCGCGAAGATCACCGCCGCCGACTGCCGCGCGTTCCACACGGCGTGGTACGTCCCGAAGAACACCGTGGTCGTGGTGGCGGGCGACACGACGCCCGAGGCCGCGCGCGCCGCCGTCGAGAAGGCGTTCACCGACCGGAGGGCCGACGAGCCGCCGGCGCTCTCGTTCACCGATCCCATGCCCCGGGGGTCGCTCAAGCTCACGGTCGTCGATCGCCCGAAGAGCGCGGAGACGGAGCTCTTCCTCGGCGTCCTCGGCCCCGAGCGCGGCGCCCGGGACTTCCCTGCGCTCGCGGTCGCGAGCGAGGTGCTCGGCGGCCCCTCGGGGCGCTTCTCGCAGGATCTCCTCGAGCCGCGCGGCGCGGCGCGCGCGGCGTCCGCGACGACGCTCGACGTCGCGCACGGCCCGGTCCCGCTCCTGGCCCACGCGAGCGTCCCTGCGGCGCGCACGGGCGCCGCCGCGCAGGCGATGCTCGAGCACATCGAGCGGCTCGCGACCACGGCGCCGTCGCAGGAGGAGGTCGACGCGGCGGCGCGGCGGCTCGCGGTCGGCCTCGGGCTCGGCGTCGAGACGGCCGCGGGGCTCGCGGACGAGATCGCGCGGCTCTCGGTGCTCGATCTGCCGGACGACCACCACGACGGCTACCGCAAGGAGCTCCGCGACATCACGCCGGCCCTCGCCGGCAAGGTCGCGGCCGACCACGTGCAGCCGGCGCGCGCCGTGGTCGTCGCGGTGGGCGACGCGCAGGTGATCGGCCCGATGCTGAGCCGCTTCGGCGACGTGAAGGTGGTCGACCCGACGCGCGCCTTCGAGCGGAAGCGCACGATCCCGCGGGACGCGAGCGCCTCGCCCGCAGCGGGGCAGGGGTCGGCGCTCGACGCGGGCCGCGACGCGCCGGCGCAGGAGCAGCCGTGACGGCCGCCGGGCGCCGCGGGCGGGCGCGCGCGCTGCGGGCGGCGCGCGGAGTCGCGCTGCGGGCCGCGCGCGCCCTCGCGCTCGCGGCCGGGCTCGCGGCCGCGTCCTCTCCGGCGCGCGCGGACGCGCAGCCGAGGCCCGCGCCGGTGGCCGCCGCGAAGGCGGCGCCGGGCCTGCGCGCGGGGCCGCTCGACGGCGCGACCTACGACTACGAGCGCCCGCCGGCGAGCGGCGCGGCCGAGCAGGGCGCGGCGCAGGCCGGGGCTCCTGCGGGCGCGGTGCCGCCGGAGCAGCGCTGGCTGGGCCGCGCGTTCGTGCACCGCCTGGCGGCCGCCGAGCCCGCGCGGCCGCTGCCGATCCTCGTGTTCCTGCACGGCACCAACGCCGCGCAGATCAAGTACCGCTGGATGGGGGGCGGCCAGGAGGGCGACGTCCGCCGGATCGCGGCGCAGCTCATGGAGGCGGGCCAGATCCCGCCGCTCCTCGTCGCCGCGCCGAGCGCCGTGCTCCCGGCGGCCGTGGCCGTGGCGCGGACGAGCTGGCCTGCCTTCGACCTGGACGCGTTCCTCGACGCCACCGCCGCCCGGCTGCGCGGCGTCGCCACGATCGACCGCACGCGCGTCATCGTCGCGGGCCACTCCGGCGGCGGCTGCAACCGGGAGGGCGGCGTCGCGACCGCCCTGCGCGCATCCATTCCCGTGCACGCGGCGCTCGTGATCGACACGTGCATGGACGTCGACATCGCGCTCCCGCTTTCGCAGTCGCCTCCGGCCACGCACGTCGTCGTGTCGTGGCAGACGATGAGCTGGGCGAAGCGCCCCATCGCCGACTTCCGCCGCGCCTTCCAGCGCGGCGTCGAGGCGCACCCTGCCGCGCCCGGCGTGCTCCGCGAGCTGGAGCAGCTCCAGCCGACGGAGCCCATGCCGCACGACGCCATGGTGCCCCTGGTGCTGCGGCGGTGGTTGCCGCCGCTGCTCTCGCCGGACGCCGCGCCGGGCGTGCCCTGCGTCTCGCCGTGACCGCCGCGGGACGCGGCGCTCCGGCGCCGCACCCGCGCGCGGCGGTCCGAGGCCGCGACGCGCACAAAAAAAAAGAGCGCCTGTCCGACGGTTGGGGGGGGGAAACCGTCCCTCAGGCGCTCGCCGTCCTGTAGAAGCAGGAGCTGGGCCAGGGCCCTCCTGACGAGATATCGTGCGTTTGCGCAGGCTTCTTGGGGCTTCGGCTTTCGTTTTGGCCGGGGCGGGTTTCGCCGGTGAAGTCTGGCCGCGCCCGCTCGCTCGAAGCTGCTCCCCGGTGGCGCCGCCGCGGAGCCCCTGGATGGCGGCGGCGCTGCCTCGGGGCTCTGCCGCGGCGGCGCTCGCCTGGGCGCCTCGCGCCGGGGGCTAGGCCGGGCGGTGGGGCGTGCCGGCGACGGCCCCCACGCGGCGCGTCTTGGCCACGCGCCTCGCCTGCTGCCGGATGTGCTCCACGGCCTTCTCGAAGAACGGCTCGGGGGCGGCCTTGCTGACGGTGATCTGCTCGCCGCCGACGAGGACGACGAGGAGGCCCCGGTCGGTCCTGCCCACCGCGAAGAAGTCGACGGTGAACGGCAGCTCTTCCTCGACGGTGAGCGACAGCTGGCACTTCAACACCTCGCCGACGCCGGGGTGATTCTCGACGACGAACCGCTGCAGCAGCCCGTTGGTGTGGACATCACCGGCGATCCGGTTGAGCGCCCACTTGTCCCGCGGCCAGGCCATGTGGTCCCGCAGCTCGTATATCCAGTGCAGGAGCTCCTCCGCGACCTGGCCGATCGCCGCCTTCGACGCCTCATAGGACAGCTTGATCTGCTCGTATTTCGTCATCGGGACTCCATCGCACTCCGGCGCGCCCCCTCGAGGCTACCAGAACGCCGCGCCCCGCCGCACGCAGATCGGGGCTGTCGACCCCGCCCGCGCCGCAGGATCCGAGGGCGCGGCTCGCCCCGCCCGGCGGTCATCGAGGCGCGGCGCGCCCGGGGCGGCGCCGGAGCTCGCTCACCGTCCACACCGGCGGCGCTCCACGCCCACGGCGCGGGCGGTTCGTCCACGCCTCACCCCCGGGCTGCGCACCGCTCTGTGCTCGAGTCCGCCGGGTTGCCCCAGCGCGACGCGCGGGCGCGAGCGCGTCGACCGCATCGAGCGGCCGGCGTCGGAGATCGTCTCCGACCGAGGCGACGGGTTCTACCGGTCTTCTGCCCCGCGGGCCCACGTGGAGGAGCAGCGGACGACCCACTCGGGGAACGGCAGCGTGGGCTTCTGGCGATGCCAGAGCATCGGCGCGAGCGCGTCGAGCTGTTGTTGTGGAAGCGCCTCGATCCCTTCGGACGGCGCGTCGCGCTCGAAGCACAAGCCGCCCGAGAGATGGTCTTCCGATTTGGCGTTCAGAGAGACGAACCCCCTCATCGGGTTGTTTATCCAACGAAACCAACACGACATCCCAACGCCGACGCACTTGATGTGCGTGCCCCGGAGAGGCCGAATACGCCTTGCGACCAGACCGTGCGGTCAGCGTCGTAGTCCAGCCCGAGCTGGATGTGCTCGGCGACGCGGAGCCCTTCCACCGATGAGCCGCCGCGCGCGCTCAGGCGTATTGCTGCAGCAGCGCGCCGCGCATCGGGTTGTCGCACGCGCTCACGGCCGCGCGGACGGCGTCCCGGTCGACCGGCACCCGGTGCAGGCTGACGCTCACCGCGCCGCCGCGCGCCTCCACGATCGCGTACTCGGCGTGGTGCAGCAGCGTCGGCGGCCCGCCGTTCGCGTACTCCTTGAACGGGAGCCCGACGCTCCCCGGGTTCACGAGGAGCGCGCCGCGGTGCTGGCGGAGCATCTGGAGGTGCGTGTGCCCCCCGGCCATCACCGTCGCCGCGTGGCCGTCGAGGCGGCGATCCAGCTCCTCGGCCGGCGTGCTCGAGAGGAGATCCTCCATGTGAGACCGGGGCGAGCCGTGAAACAGGAGGAGCGTCGCGCGATCGTCGAGCGGGATCGTGAGGCGCGCCTGGAACGTGCGCAGGAAGTCGAGGTCGTCCGCGGACAGCTGATCACGGCACCAGTCCACCGCGTCGATCACGATGGGCGCCTCGGTGTAGGTGCGGATCAGCCCCCGATCCAGCATGAACTCATCGTGGTTGCCGAGGATGCACGGACACCCGAGCTCCCGCAGCATGTCGAGGATGGCCCGGGGCCGCGGCCCCAGCGTCGCGACGTCCCCGAGGCAGATCACCTGATCGACGCCGGCCGCCTGGATGCTGGCCAGCACGGCCCTGAGCGCCACTTCATTGCCGTGAATGTCGGATATCAGGGCGACGCGCATGGGAGGACCTCTTCGCGGGCGGCCGTCGGGGCGCTGGAGCGGCCCTCGGCGCCGCGGTGGTGCGGCGGTTGGTCGAGCGACAATACGACAGGCTAGACCATGTCCGGCGTCGCCTCCAGCCCCTCGCGGCCGCCCGAGCGGGGCGTGCGGTCCCGCGTGGCGATCTCGGCTCGGGTCGACGGAACCAGTCGACGTCTCGCTCACCGGGCGCGCTCGCGCTTCGGGCGAGAGGGCCGGTGCCGGCCCGCTCGCCCGCCCTTGACATCCTTACAAGAAGAGGGTCTTGGTGTCCGTGAACACGAGGACGAAGCGCGCGTCCGCCGCCGCGCCGCTCGCGTCGAAGCAGGCGACGTAGGCCTGCGTCTCCGCCCCGTCGCCGGACCAGCTGACGACCTTGCAGTGCTCCGAGCCGGTGCCGTAGGCCGTGACCTGCACGTTCGAGCCGGTCGCCGCCATGCCGGGGAGGTTGACGACATAGCGGCCTGCGGACGTGCGCCCGGCGGTGATGTCGGTTGTGACGTCGCCCACGTCGCCCGCGATGTAGCCTTTCTGATAGGAGAGGCTCGGCGTGTACGCCGCGGCCGTGGCGTCGTGCGCCCAGGCGTAGCTGTACGACATCGCGCCGTTGACCTGCGTCGAGCGCGCGAAGTTGAGGGTGAAACGCCCATCCGCCGCGGCGCCCGAGCTGTCGAAGCAGCGCACGTACACCACCGTGTCGTCTCCGGACTGCGCCCAGCTGCCGACCTTGCAGTGCTCGCTGCCCGGGCCGTAGGCGGTGACCTCCACCGTCCCGCCGGCCGCGGTCTGCGACGGCAGGGTGACGGCATAGCGACCCACGCCCTGGCGCTCGATCGTGTTGCTGTCGCCGCTCGAGTTGAACTGGTACGTCAGGTTCGGCGTGTACGCCGGCGCCGTCGGGTTGTCCGCCCAGACGTACGCTTCGTGCGAGGGCCCTGTGCCCGACTTGCGGACATACGCGATGCTGAAGAGGGTGTCGACCGGCGCGCCGCCGGCGGTGAAGCAATTGACGCGGACGTCGACGGCGCTGCCGCTTGCGTTCCAGCCCTCGACCTTGCAGCGCTCGGAGCCCGGACCGTAGGCCGTGACCTGGACATTGCCGCCGGCATCCGCGCCGATGCCTGGAAACCGCACGCGATACCGCCCGGTGCCGAGCTGCGTGACGGTGTTGTCCACCCCCTCCCCGAAGAGGTCTCCGGAGGAGCTCCGCGAGTAGCTCGCGCTCGCGGTGAACGAGCCCGTCGCCTGCTGCGCCCAGGCATACGCCCAGGTGCGAGAGATGAGCGCCTGCTGGGCGGAGTCCACCCCGTCCTCCTCGGTCCCATCGTGGGCTTCACCGCAACCTGCGTTCATGATGCCAGCGACGAGAGAGCCCACGAGCAGAGCCTTGCTTTTCATGACCAGTCCCCTTCCTCGATTCCGATGTTGACAGCGATCGTGGTGTGATCGCGGAAGGGCGACTGCAACGCGCATGCCGCGGGCGCGGTACGGCGAGACCCGCTCTGGCCAAGCCTCGTGTCCGGCGTCGCGAGAGGCGCTGATCGAGGGCGATCTGGCCTTGCGCGCCAGGCCGCGGCGTCGAGCGGCCCGGCTTGTCACGAAGAGGGGAGACCCAGCGGCGCTGTCGCGCGCGCGTGACAGCTCGCGTCGCGGGCGTGTGACACTGTCGTGGACCCGTTCCGCGGCGACCGGCCGCGGTGGCGCGCGGACTGCGAGGAATCGCGCACGCGCACGCGCACGCGCACGAGGGACGAGCACGGGAGAGGGGAGAGGGGAGACGGGAGAGGGGAGACGGGAGAGGGGAGAGGGGAGACGTCTGCCTGAAGGCCGAGCGAAGGCTGCGTTACGCCTTGGGGGCTCGGGGCGTGAACTCCCAGACGAACTTCCCCTTGCCCTTGTTCTCATCCGCCGGCGTCAGGACGAGCCCCTCGATCGAGTCGACGACGCAGCTCGCCACCTCCTTCGAGGCGGTGGTGCCCTCCGGCTCGACGACGATGTCCACGAGGCGGCCGCTGTCCTCGAGCACGAGGAAGCTGACGGTGACCTTGCCCTCCGCGCCGGGATTCCGCGCGAGCTCCGCGTCGTAGCACGCGCGGATCTGCTCCTCTCTCGTCGCGAGCAGCGCGGCCGTGTCGTCTCGGTACATCTCCGGGCTCCGCAGCGCGAAGGAGCACCCCGTGGACGCGCCCGACGAGGCCAGAACGACAACACCCAAGAGCCAGTGCTTCATGCGCGCCTCCTTGCCGGGAGCAGCGTTCGTGGATCGACCCCGGATCAGCATCTACTGCCCCTCCGCCGCGGGCTTCGCGGTGTCCTGCTCGACGATGTTGAACTCGACCCGGCGGTTCTTCTCACGCCCCTCCTCCGACTCGTTGTCCGCGATGGGCTTGGTCTCGCCGAAGCCCTTCGCGGTGAGCATGCCCTGAGGGATCCCGTGCTGGACGAGGTACTCCATCACGGCCTTCGCGCGCCGATCCGAGAGCTTCAGGTTGTGCTCGTCCGCGCCATCGGAGCTCGCGTGCCCCTCGATGGCGATCTTCTTGATGTGCGGGTGCTTCTTGATCGTGTCGACGACCTCGTTGAGCAGGCTGTGCGACTCCGTCCGGATCACCGCCTTGTCGTGCTCGAAGAGGATCTTCTCGTTGATGACGATCTGCTTCTCCGTCACCTCCACGCGCTTCTTCTCGGGCGGGGGCGGGGGCGGGGGCGGGGGCGGCGTGCCCGCGATGGTGAAGGCCCGCCCCCCTTCGAACGCGGTGACGCCGCCGCAGGCCGCCGAGCCGAGGCTCACGCCCACGAGCAAGGCAAGGGCGAGTCGAGGCCCGAGGCCCGCGGGGCGCCGCGACACGCGATGGGCGCCGGGCCAGGAACGAGGGCCCGGACGGCGCCTCGCGCTTTGGTTGTCGGAGAGTTCGTTCATGGTCGAGACTCCATGGGCCGCTGTCACGGGCCCAGGTCGCTGGGAGGCGCGCCCAGCGCGAGCACGACGAACACCCCGGAGACGGGTGGGGCCGGCTCGCAGGCGAGCTCCATGCGTCGCACCCTAGCCCAGATCAGGCGCGGCGAGCTAGCCCGGATTTTCACCAAACTGGCCCCGCTCCAGGGCGCTCGCGGCGCCATCGCCGGACCCGGGGCCCCGGCGGGGAGGTGCTTCGCTTCAGGTCGCATCCCTTCGAGCGGTGCCCAGGTCGGCGCTGCGTCCGCCGATCTCCTCCTGTGAAAATCCAGTCTGACCGCGCGGAGCCGCCGCAGGATGCAGCATGCTGCACCCTGCGGCGCGATACGCTGTTCAGGCCGACAGGCGCGTCAAGGGCAGGAGGGGGCGCCCTGCCGGACGAACACGCGGCCTTGCTGGGGCGGGATGACGCAATCGTTCGGCAGCGGGGGCGCGCTGCTGCAGTCCACGGGCGCGTCGTACGCCTCCGAGATCGGGTTCCACTTGGTGAACGTGCCCGCCGGGAGAGGGACCGTGACGCTGTCCGCAGCGGGCACGGTCGGGGTCGGGCGGAAGTTGACGGCCGCAAACCCGCGCGAGAACCGCCGCGTGACCCCGACCCTCGTGCCCGCCGGCGCCTCGATGAAGTCTGGAGCGCCGCACGCGGCGCCGAGCTGGGCCTCGAGATGCGGGAAGTCCGACGCGCCCGAGGCGTCGGTCCAGGGCGTGACGTACAGGCTCGCGAGCCCCGCCTCGGACACCAGATAGTTCGCGATCGCCCATTCGATATGCGCATCCCTCTCCGCGCCGACGCTCAGGTCAGGGATGGACGTCTTGAGATAGAAAGGCTTCGAGCGGCTCTGCACGCCGAGCATGTAGCCGTGCATGTTGCTCCAGTAGTTGACCGCCGCGCCGCTCCAGCAGGCCGGGGACGCGTCGAACGAGAAGTTGTTGCACAGGCCGAAGTTGAACCCCGCCTCGGTGAGGACGCCGTCGAGCGTGTCGAAGACCCCGCCGGGCCCGGCGAGCGTCGGGTTGCTGGCCGGGATCGTGTAGATGGGCGCGATCGAACCGGTGAAACCGAGGTTCGCGGTGATGCGCTTGCCGTCCTTGTGCATCTCGTCTCGCATGCGCTTCACCCACCTGGTCACGTCGCGCGTGAACTTCCAGTCGCAGAAGCCCTCCCGCGCAGCACACTCCGGGTCCTCCGGGGCGCACGTCCCGGCGCAGGCCACGGGATCATATTTCTGATTGCCGTTGTACTTGGGGACCCACGTCGTCCCGTTCGCATAGACGCCGCACGCCCCGGCGTAGTTGGGCAGCTTCACCATGTCGAACGCCAGCGCGCCGTACCGGCGCCCCGTCGCCCACCGGCCGCGGATCTGCGCGAGCATCGCGCTGATCACCTCGGGATTCGTGAAATCGAAGGCCGGGTTCTCGGATGTCCACCGCACCACGTTATCGAGCTGTCGCTTCGTCGGATCGGCGATGTTCTCGCGCCCGTCCTTCGGCTCGCCGTGCTGGTCGCAGCGCCGGAGGAGCCAGTCCGGATGGGTCGCGTCCCAGTACCTGGTGTTGATCACGCCCCTGAGCGGGGTCGAGTAGAAGCACTTGTAGGGAGCGTTCGCGGCGCTGCTGATCTTGTTGCACACGCCGGCGATCGATTGGCCGTACATCGTGATGTCCGGGTTCGCCTTGCAGGATTCGTCCTGATACCTGCCGTTGAAGGTGTCGGGCGTCGTGCCATCGAGCCCGGCGTCCGGCACGCAATCGCGCATCGTGGCGTAGGTGTGGTCGCACACGGTCGCGCCCTTGTAGTAGTCGTACGTCACGTCGTTCGCGTACCTCGAGGCCTCGAACGGGACGCAGCTGTATCCTTCCAGGACGCAGTCGCTGCTCGTCTGGCAGCGCGCCAGGCGGCCGTCGTCGACCCCCGACAGCGGCATGTAATGACCGACGATGGCGTCGGGGTTCGCGTCCGGATCGGTCCACCTGTTCGTGTGGCGGTCGCCGACCCACACGAAGGTGCTCTCCTGCGCGGCGGCCGGGACCGAGGCGGACGTCATCCTGTTGTCCCAGATGACGAACCGAGGCACGCCGGAGGTCATCTCCGCCGTGGGGATCGGCTCCTTCAGACGGAAGAGCGCCACGTGGGTCGCCGCCTGGCCGGTCGCGTCCGCCTCGAGGTCCCCCGCGTCGGCGCCGGTGAAGTGCTGGGAGGAGCAGTCGAAGCCCGAGCAGGAGCCGTCGTACAGCAGGCCGCCCCAGTCGGGATCGCCGGGCGGCAGGTTGACGAAGACGCTCTTGACGTCCCCGTCCCAGCGGTTGCCGGAGGTCCCGAGCGGGATGTCCGCGAGGTCCAGCGTACCCGTCCCGTGGAGACAGAGCTTGTTCGGGGTGACGTAGCCGGCGGGCACGTCGTAAAGCACCACGGTGGGGGAGCCGCAGCCGCCGACCGAGAGCTTGTCCGGTCCCAGATCGACCACGGGGAGCAGCGCGCCCATCTCGCCCGGCTCGTCGCCGCAGTGGGGTGACGAGCCAGAGCAGCCGGGGAAACCCAGCGCGCCGCCGGTGGAGTCACCCCAGCACTTGATCTCATCGGTGTTCAGGAGCGCGCACGTGAAATAGGCGCCGGCGGCGATCGCCTTGGCGGTGAGGCCGGGACCCAGATCGACCGCCGCGAGGCCCGCGATCTCGCCGGGATCGTCGCCGCGGTTGTCCCAGTCTCCGAGGCCCAGCTGGCCGAACATGTTGTCGCCCCAGCACTTGACCGTGTCGTCGCCGAGGATGGCGCAGGTGTGGAATGTGCCGGCAGAGAGCGCCTTCACCGGGCCGCCGAGCGGGATGGGCGTGAAGGTCTCCGGCGTGGTCGACGGGGTGCCGCCGAGGTTGCTCGTGTGACCCTGGCCGAGCTGGCCGAGCTCGTTGTTGCCCCAGCACTTGACCGTGTCGTCGCCGAGGATGGCGCAGGTGTGATAGCCGCCCGCGACGATCGCCTTGGCCTTGTCGTCGAGGTCGTCCAGCGGGACCGTGGAGACGAGCGCCGGCTTGGTGCCGGCGGTCCCGCCGCGCGGGGTCAGGTCGCCGAGCCCGAGCTGACCGGCGTTGTTCTGCCCCCAGCACTTGACCCTGTCGTCGTCGAGCAGCACGCAGGTATGCTGTGACCCGGCAGCGACGGACTTGGCGGTGTGGCCGCCGCCGAGCGGGATCGCGGGGACGATGTACATCTCGGTCTCCGCGTCGCCGCGGTTGTTCAGGTCGCCGAGCCCGAGCTGACCGGCGTTGTTCTGCCCCCAGCACTTGAGCTGGCCGCCGTTCAGCACGGCGCACGTGTGGTTCGCGCCCGCGTCCGCGGACGCGACGGTGGCTCCCTCGCCCAGGTAGCTGTAGAAGAGCCCCAGCATCTCGTCGGGGTCATCGCCGCGGTGCTCCGGCAGCTCCGGCTGGCCGAGCTGACCGAGGTCGTTGCGCCCCCAGCACTTGAGGCCCACGTCGGGCGAAGAGGGCTCGCGGAGCAGCGCGCAGGTATGCTCGTGCCCGGCGGTGACCGCGGAGATCCCCTGTCCGAAGCTCGCCGGAAGCGCGGCCCCCATCTCGCCGGCGCCGTCGCCCCGGCTGGCGACATCGCCGAGGCCGAGCTGGCCGCGCGCGTTGAGGCCCCAGCACTTGAGGGCACCGGTCTTCAGGACGGCGCAGGCGTGGCGCAGGCCCGCGCCGAGCCCTTGCGCCTTGTGGAGCGGGGGATCGAGGGCGCTCGGCGCGGAGCCGAGCGCCTCCGTCTCCTCGGGGGCCCCCTGCGGCGCGGCGCCCTCGTCGGCGCTGCAGGCGGAGAGGAGGATCGCGGCGAGCGCGGTCGCGGCGTGCAAAGGAGAAACGCGTAAACGACGTGCCATCACCATGAAGTTCACCTATCGCAGCCGCTCGGGCTGCCAGAGCGCGAGACGCACGCCGCCGCTCCGGCGCCGAGGCGTGACGGGGCGTCACGGCGATCGCTCGCGAAGATCAAGCACCGGAGCGGAGCGGCGCTGCCTTTCGCAGCGACGCTCCGCTCCTGTTCCTGTCGGCCCGATGGACATCACGGACCGTGCCAGACTCGTGGCAGCAGCGCGGTTGCGCGCTCGAAGGCCGGGAGCATCGCGGCATGGCCGCTGGCCACGTGCGCGGCAACGCCTCCGGCGTGAGCCTTCCAGCGTGACATGTCACGCCCCGGAGCGAGACATGTCACGCCCCGCAGCGAGACATGTCTCGCCCCTGGAGCGTGACATGTCACGCCCCGCAGCGTGACGATCGCGGTCCCCTCACCCAGCGTGATCCAGCGCGGTGGTGAGCGAGCTGGAGCTCGTCCGCCGCGTCACGCGTCACGAGCGCCTCCAGTTTAGCAAAATAAAGCAAAAATAATGCCACCGTCTCGCCGGGGGTGGACGCTCTTTCGACCAGCGCGCCGATGAGATCCGCGCGCTCCGGCAGTCCATGCTCCGAGCCCGTCCCCGGGCACCGCCCGCACCGGGCGAGGCCCATTCCCGATCACCCAGGAGACGTACCCATGACCCGGATCGAACTACCGCGCGTCGTCTCGCGCGCCGAGTGGCTGGAGGCGCGCAAGGCGCTGCTTACCCGCGAGAAGGAGCTGACGCGAGCGCGCGACCAGCTCAACGCGGATCGGCGGCGCCTGCCGATGGTCGAGGTGACCGAGCCCTACGAGTTCTCGGGGCAGCACGGCAGGCTGCGCCTGCTCGATCTGTTCGAGGGCCGGCAGCAGCTCATCGTTTATCACTTCATGTGGCTGTTCGAGGACGGCAAACCCAAGGACCGCGGCTGCCCGAGCTGCTCGGGCTACGCCGATCAGATCTCGAAGGGCCACCTGCGGCACTGGCACGCGGTCGACACCACGTTCGCGTTCATCTCGCGCGCTCCGTGGGAGAAGATCGCGCCGTTCAAGGCGCGCATGGGCTGGCCCGTGCCCTGGTACTCGTCGGAGGGCAGCCGCTTCAACTACGACTACCACGTCACGCTCGACGAGTCGGTCGCGCCGGTGGAGTACAACTACCGTACGCCCGCCGAGCACGAGCAGGCGGGCTCCGCGTATTATCTGGGCGGCAAGCAGCCCTTCGACCTGCACGGGCTGAGCTGCTTCCTGCGCGACGGCGAGCGCGTGTACCACACCTACTCGACCTACGGGCGCGGCACGGAGTCGACGGGCGGCTCGTACTACTTCCTCGACCTGACCGCGCTCGGGCGCCAGGAGGACTGGGAAGAGCCCAAGGGGCGGAGCGCCGGGCAGGGCGCCAAGGCCGGCGACGAGCGCATCCGCTACCCCGACGAGCAGGAGGATCTGTCCGACTCGAGCGGCGCGCGGCCCGCGCTCACCGCCCCCGAGGCCGACGACTGCTGCTCGCGGCTGCGGCGCTGAACCGCGCCGGATGACCCCTCACCGCGCGCCGAACCTCACGTCCAGGTCCGGGTACTTGCGCGCGAGGTACTCCAGCGCCAGCGACGTGTGACAGCGCCGAACGTCGGGCTGGCGCGCCGTGGGGCAGTTGCAGCCGAGGAAGACGTCGCCCTCCCGGGCCTCCTGCGCCAGCGCGTCGAAGCGCGACGCTTGCTCCGCAAACCGCTGATCGAGCACCGCGATGTAGGCGGCGCGAAACCGCTCGAAGCTCGCTTGCGAGGGGTCGGACAGGAGCGCTTCGACGATCTCCGGGGTGGGCCTCAGGACGTGCTGCGTGTGCTTGCGCGTGTCGTACCGTCTGCCCTCTGGCAACGGATCGCCGTCCCGACGGCGCCCGCGGACGATCTGGTAGCGTGCGATCATGCGCCCGATCCTACGCTCGTAGGCGCTGTACGGTCCGCGCGCGCGTCACGGAGCTCGCCCTCCGTTCTCGCGCGCCACGAGCGCCTTCAGCTCGTCCAGGCCGTGAAGGGTGTACGTCGCGCCCTCGCCTCGAGGCACGCCCGGCCGCAGGAGCTGCGCCGTCCTGATCCCGAGCCGGTTTCCCGCCTCGATCTCCGACGCCAGGTTGTCGCCGACCACGAGCGCCTCTCTGGGGTCGAGGCGGTGAGCGCGCAAGATCTCCTCGAAGATCCCCTGCTTTCCCTTCCTGCCCGGCTCATCGATGGCGTCGACGTGGATCTCCACGAAGAGGCGCGCGAGCCCGAGCGCCCTGATCTTGCTCTCCTGGAGCCGTCGAAAGCCGGACGTCACCAGGAAGCGCAGGGTGGGCAGCTCCGCGAGCGCGCCGAGGTCGGGGTAGCCGCGCATCGGCGCCGTCACCTCCAGCTGGGCGCACGCCGCCCAGCCGGCGGCGAGCATCTCCGCGGAGAAGCCGTGCTCCCGGGCGACGAAATCGAGCGCGTGGCGCCAGCAGTCGGAGAACGCCCGTTCGAGCGCCTCCTCGGACAGCTTGCCCCGGTTCGCCCGCCGGATCGCCGCGAAGACCGGATCGAGGAGCTCTCTCCCCACCTCGTCCGCTGCGCTCAGGCAGTTGTCCAGATCGAAGAGGATGGCTTGGATCATCCCGCAGGTTCCCTCGCGCGCGAGCGTAGGCGAGCGGCGCCGCCGGCCGCAACGGCGAGCCCGGCCGCCCGTCCGGCGGAGCCGCGCTCCGCGGCGGTGCGCCGCCCTCATGGCGCGCGCGCCGCGCGATGGGGGCGCGGCGCGCGCGCCACGCGGCCGCCCACGACCACCATCTCGATCGGCGTGTCGACGAGCGAGCGATCGGGCGAGAGATCCCGGCCGAGGACCGTCAGATCGGCCACGTAGCCCGGCGCGATCCGGCCCCGCTGGCCCTCGGCCCAGGCGGCGTACGCGGGCGCCGCGGTGAAGGCCACGAGCGCCTCGTCGAGGTCGAGCCGCTCCTCGGGCATCCACCCGCCCGGGGGCTGCCCCGAGAGATCCTGCCGGGTCACGGCCGCGTAGATGCCGAGCAGCGGCGAGGGCTCCTCCACCGGGAAATCCGAGCCGAACACGACGCGCGCGCCCGACGCGAGCAGCGAATGCCAGGCGTACGCGCCCTTCAGGCGGTGGGCGCCGAGCCGCGCGGGCACCCACGGCATGTCGCTCGTCGCGTGGGTCGGCTGCATCGACGCGATCGCGCCGAGCGCCGCGAAGCGCGGCAGATCGTCGGGCGAGACGATCTGCGCGTGCTCCACCCGGAACCGGAGCGCCGCCGCTCGCCCCGGGCCGAGCGCCTCGAACGCGTCGAGCACGGCGCGGTTCGCGCGGTCGCCGATCGCGTGCACCGCGAGCTGGAAACCGGCGTCGGCGACGAGCCGCGCCGCGCGCGCGAGCGCCTCGCGATCCATCAGCAGGAGGCCGCTCGTCGAGGGCTCGTCCGCGTACGGCGCGAGGAGCGCCGCGCCGCGCGAGCCGAGCGCGCCATCGGCGAAGAGCTTGACCCCGCGCAGCACGAACATCGCCGTGCCCGCCGCGTCCGCGTCGGGCGCGCGCGCACTCAGCCCCTCGAGCCGCCCCGCGCCCGCGAGGTATGCGTGGACGCGGATCGGCAGCCGCCCGGCGGCGGCGAGCGCGCGGTAGACCGCCACGGTCTCGTCGTCGATGCCCATCTCGTGCACGCCCGTGAGCCCGGACGAGAGCGCCTCCTCGGCGGCCCGCAGGATGCGCCGCTCGCGCACGGCGGGCGGATCGGCGGGGATCTTGGCCTCGACGAGGTCCATCGCGTTATCGATGAAGACGCCCGTCGGCTCGCCCGCCGCGTCGCGCAGGATGCGCCCGCCCGGCGGATCCTGCGCGCCCCTGCCGACCCCGGCCGCGCGCATCGCCGCCGCGTTCGCCCAGAGCGCGTGCCCGTCGACGCGGCGCAACGCCACCGGGTGCTCCGGCGCCGCGGCGTCGAGCGGGGCGTGCGTGGGGAACGCCGCGCCCGGCCAGAGGTTCTGGTCCCAGCCGCGCCCGGTGATCCACTCGCCCCTCGGGCGGGCCTTCGCCGCCTCGGCCACGACCGCGGCCGCCGCCTCCGCGCTCCTCGCGCCGCGCACGCTCGGCGTCTCCAGCGCGACGCCGAGCCCGTAGAGGTGGGCGTGCCCGTCGACGAGCCCGGGCACGACCGCGCGCCCCGGCAGCTCCACGACGCGCGTCGCCGGCCCGACGAAGGCCTTGGCGCCTGCCGCGCTGCCCACGAAGACGATCCGCTCGCCGCGCACGGCGACCGCCTCGGCGCGCGGGCTCCCGGGGGCCATGGTCCGGACGACACCGGCCCTGATCACGAGATCTGCGGGCGCTGGGGGCTCTGCGGGCGCCCCGGGCGCCGGCGCGGCGGCGGGCGGGCCAGGGGAGGCACAGCCGAGGGCGAGGCTGCCGAAGAGGCTCAGGAGCGCCGCTCGGAGCACGTTCGACATGAGCGCCACCCTAGCACCCGCGCGGGGCGCGCAACGGCGGTCAGGGCGTCGGCCTCCCCTCGGCCGAGCCAGCGCCGCAGGAAGGGGATGGGGAGTCCCTGAGGAGCGGGTTGCGCTCCCCAGAGGCATTCCGGCGGCTCATCGCGCAGGGAGGCGTCTCGCCCCGGCAAGCGGGTGGGGCGCGCTCAGTCGCACAGGACCTCCTCCGGGGCACACGTACCGTTCACGCAAACCTGGCCACCGCGCTCCGGATCCGCGCACTGGATATCCGGGCAGTCCTCTGCCGTCGTGCACGGTATGCCGTCTTCCTCCGGCTCCCCCATGATGGCGCCCTCTTGGGCGGCCATCATGGACAACGCGTAAGCGAAGGCGCAGCCCTCCGCCTTCTCGGGATCCCGCTTCTTCGCCTCATCCAGGGCCTTCGTGGCGCGCTCGTACTCCTCGAAGCACGGTTGACCCTTCGAGGGGCCGCCTTCTTCGGAGGTGGCGCTGTCGAGCTCCTCACAGGACATCTCTTGCGACAAGCAGGCCATGGCCGTCTGGTACTGTTGGACCAGAGGACCGCAGACGTTGTCGTTCTGCATGGCGTCGTAGACTTCGTCGAGCGTGGTCGCGCACAGCTGAACGGTCTGGCCCTCGCCCAGCTCCCCACACGCGTCGAACTTGGCGCAGATGGCCTGCGCTTGCTCCGCCGGCGTTTGCTCCACAGGCGCTTCGCTCTCGCCTGGACACCCAGGCATGGCCATCACGACGAGGCCGAGGAAGGAGGCATGGAGGAGGACGTTCTGGATCTTGTTCATGGCTTATTCTCTCTCTGTCATCACCGGCGAGCCCGGCTGGCAGAGCTTCATGGCAACCGACGTGCCGCCCTGCCGAGCGCGTGGCCCATCGAGGAGAACGGGCGGCGCGGCGCACCGATCGCGCCGCACGGAGCGGTTGGCGCGCCAGCGAGCCCGCCTGCGGGTCCAGCGTGCGCATGGCAAACTTTGCCGTACTGGCAACGATTGCCCCCACGTCTGGGCAACAAGCAGCAAGGATTGCCATCGTGCGCGCCGAGGAAGGAATCCCGCGCCGAAGGCGTAGTTCCTGGGGAGTATACGATGACGTAGTTCCTGGGGAGTATACGATGACGTGTGCCCAGCATCGACGGCGAACGCTGTCGATGGATCCCCGCGCCGCACGCCCGTGGCGCCCTCGCGGCGGCCTGTGCCGCGCGCCGATCAATCAGCGGGGCACGCGGCTATTTCAGGTAAGCGCCGCAGCGCCCATCGCCGCTCTCGACGTCGTTCGCCGTCGCCTTTCCTGGAGGGAACGCCCCGCGATCGCAGAGAGCGGCCAGGATATCGAGGATCTCCTGCGCCATCTCCTTGCCTGTGCTCCCGCGGACCTGACGCTCCATGGGCGAGCCCGGCTGTTCGTTCAGGCGCAGCCCAAGGGGCGCAACACCGGGCGGGGCGCCAAGGCCGGCAACGAGCGCATCCGCTACCCCGACGAGCAGGAGGATCTGTCCGACTCGAGCGGCGCGCGGCCCGCGAGCTACACCTACCTTCGTATGGAATCTACCAAGAGGCTGGCCGGAGGCTGGTGGTCCTTGCACGCCGTCCCGGATCACCTCGTATCGCGGCTGCCGAACGTGAAGGGCATGACTCCACAGACGTGGGTTCGCCAGCGGTCGAAGCACGTGTTTCCTGCCTGGGTGGAGGATTGGTTCCGCAAGACCTGATCGGCCCCGGCGCGCCACCATGGGTTCATTGCTTCCCACCATCGCACAACGTGCTTGCCGGCTCTCGGCGGGGCTGCGCGTGGGGTGCACGAGCACCGCGGGACACACGGGGGAGATCGCGCAAGACGCCGGGGTCGGAGCGCGCCTCAGCGACGACAGCCGATGCGCTCGGTCGCGACGACGACGTCGTCGTACAGGATGGTGCGCGCGTCGGAGACCGCCAGCCCGCGCGCCTCCATCTCCGCCCGCCGGCGCGCGTCCGAGTCGCGCTCGTAGTACGCGTCGAGCACGAAGCTCTTGAAGCGCACGTCGCCGCTCGAGCGGAACTCGAAGCCCTCGAACGGGCCGGGCGGCGTGCACGCGCTGAAATCGCACCCTCCCGTGTGGAACTCGGCGCGGAGCCAGGTGCCCTCGGGGTGGCCAGGGCGATAGTCGCCGATCGCCACGCCGTCGATCCAGAACGCGAGCGCGCCGTCGCTCGCGCCGACCGTGTTCGCGCGCGCGTGCATCTCGACGCAGAACCAGCGGTCGCGCGGGAACGGCGCCTGACCCGGCGGCTGGAAGACGTTGCCGTAGTAGTACGTGCTGCCTTGATCGCCCGCGCAGCCGGGCGTGGCGGTCCCGTCGTTGCAGCGGCCGGAGCGCATCTTGTACCAGTAGACGTAGAAGTTGAAGACGTCGTCGGTGTTCGTGTCGAAGTCGAACCAGAACCCCTCGTCTCCGGGCGGCACCGTATTCGCGAGGCCGCTCGCGTCCCACCCCTCGACGCCCGCCGCCATGCGCACCCAGTGGTGCGGGTTCGGGGCGAGCTCGGGGAAGCGCACGTGGAAGCGCCAGTAGATCGCGTCGGCGCGCTCGTGGGTGACCCACGTGGAGGAGGAGACGTACGTCTCCTCCTCCAGCTCGGCGGTCGTCACGGTCGAGCGGAGATAGCCCCGTCCACCATGAGCCGTGGCCGGGTCGGCCTCGATGTGCAGGGTGCGCGTGTCGGCGGTGGGCCCGTCCCAGCGCCCCCACCCTGCCTCGAAGTCGTCGTGGAAGAGCACGGCCGGGTCGCCCCCGATCCCCACGTCGTCCGGATAGCGCGCGCTCAGCGTGTCGCCGGGCGGCGGCGCCGATGCGTCCTCGCCGGTTCCGCCGCCGTCCTCGCTGCCGCCGTCCGCCGGCGGGGGGGACGCGTCCGCCGGTGCGCCTGCGCCGCCGGCGGCGTTCGGCGGGTCGTCGCAGCCGGCGAGGATGAGGGCGACCGTCAGCGTCAATTTCAGAGGGTTCGTCATCCTTCCATGCTACCCGCACCTCACGCGCAGGCGGTCGCTCGGAGCGCCGGCCGACAGCGCTTCAATGACATCGCGTAGGCCACGTGGCTCTGTCACGCGATGTGCGCGGCGGCGGGCCTCGGGCTCCCGGACGCGATCGGCGACGCTCCCGCGCATGCAGGCGGACTCGCGGCGCGGCTCGGGCTGCACGGCCCGTCGCTCTATCGCATGCTCCGGGCGAGGCCGACGATTGTTGCTCCCGGCTGCGGCGCTGAACCGGGCGCCTCGCGCCGCGCCCTTATTTCAGATAAGCGCCGCAGCGCCCGTCGCCGTCCGCGACGTCCTTCGCCGTCGCCTTCCCGGGAGGGAACGCCCCGCGATCGCAGAGGGCGGCCAGGATATCGAGGATCTCCTGCGCCATCTCCTTGCCTGTGCTCCCGCGGACCTGACGCTCCATGGGCGAGCCCGGCTGTCCGTTCAAGATCTTGAACCAGTCCTCGTACGCCTTCTGCCGCGCGTGCGAGCCGAGCGAGTAGGCGCCGTCGTCGAAGAGCACCTTCGTCCCGTCGTCGCCGTGGCACGACGTGCAGCGCTCCTTGATGTGAGCCTTCCCACGGGCGGCGTCGCCGCCCGGCAGGAGCGCGTAATGCCCTTGAGCCGGCGGCTTGACCGTGAAGATCTGGTCGGGGTGCGGGAGCGCGCCGTCGCGGACGCCGGTCACGAACGCGGCCATGGCCTCGATCTGAGGGGGCGTGAGCACGTCGCCGTACGCGGGGATCTCGCGATCCCCCTTCGTGAACAGGAGGACGAGCTCCTCTTGCGTCTCGCGTCCCCCGAGGAGGTTCCTCGAGACGGCGTACCCCTTCGCCATCGCGCTCGGCCCATAGATGCCCTCGCGCCCTTTGAGATCCCAGCCGAAGAAGTTCTTGAGCCGATAGTCATGGCCAGCGTCGTTGCTCATCGTCTCCCCGGATCCGAGCTTCAGCGTCCCATTGCCCGAGGGACCGCCTTGGCCGTCCAGGGCCCCTTTGGTCTTCGAGCTATCGGGGACGAAGGCCGAGAACGGGGGCTCTTTCCCATAAAACTTGTCGAAGAGCCGGCCGCCGAGCGCCGTGTCGACAGCGGGCGTCGCCGGCGCAGGCTGCGTGGGGACAGCGGCGGGTGCGGGGTTCGCGGAATCCGAGGACGGTTGGGGCGGCTCGTTCGCCGGCGCGGCCGGGCCGCAGGCCGCTGCGCAGGCGAGGAGCGCGGCGAGCGAAGTCGAGAGGGCAGCGCGACCTGGAGCGAGCGCGCGCGAGGGGGCACGGTTGAACAAGACAGCCTGCTGACGAGGGGGGATCACGCGGGCACTGTATTCACCTCCGGCCTGGCGCCGCAACGGCGGCGCAGCTCCGTCGACTCACGAGCGGACGAGCGGCTCGCGCAGATCTCCCGTCGCAGGCCAGCGGCGCGGCCCGGCTTGGAGGGCCTCTGCGGCCAGGCCGCCGGCGGCCCTCGTCAAGGCAGCCTGCACACGTAGGGCAGCTCGGCGTCGCAGGGCATGTCGTTCCACAGCCCGCTGGCCCAGCTCGCGATCTCCACGCAGTTCTCCCCGTCGCCGGCGTTGTTCGGCTCGCCGCCGGCCCAGCGCTCGTCGTCGTACGGTGTGCCGTCGGTCCACGCGAAGTCTCCCTCGGACTCGGCGTCGGTGAGCCCGATCCAGTAGTCGCCCGGCTGGATCGCGTCGGTGCGCGAGACCACGAGATCCTGCGTCTCCGCGTCGTGGATGGACACGAGGTGCCCGCCCTGCGCGACGCAGTCGAGCTCCGCGTCCTCCCATGTCGCGGGCGCGAAGCAGAGCGCCAGGGAGCCGCCCTCCGGGAGCGCCAGCAGGCCGCAAGGCGGGCACGACGGGTCGTCGTCCACGCGCCCATCGCAGTTGTTGTCGATCAGGTCGCACAGCTCGGGGGCGCCCGGGTGCACCGAGGCATCGCCGTCGTCGCAGTCGTCCCCGCAGCCGGACGAGCCGTCGCCGTCCGCGTCGACCCCGGCAGGGTCCGCGCAGGCGAGCGACGCCCGCACGTCGGCCGGGCGGTCGTTCAGGAAGGCGATGGTGGCGTCGATCTGCGACGCGACGACATCGGCGCTCACCTCCCGGCGCGGATCCGCGAGCACGTCGGCCCAGATGAGGTCGCGCGCCGCCTCGGCGTCGCTCACGAGGTCGAGCGCCGACGCGCGCTCGAGGACGCGCTCGAACGTCGCGGCGAGCGCCTGCAGGCACGGCGGTGAGGCGGTGCACATCCGCTGGAGTCGGGCCTCGCCGCCGAAGGGATAGAGAGGGTCCACGAAGGTCTGGTCGACGCCCCACGGCAAGAAGGTCCAGCGGCCATCGTCCGGGCGCCGCGCGATGAAGTAGTTGTTGCGATACCAGGCATAACCGTCCCAGTGGCCGATGAAGGTCTCCGCGGCCGCGAACGCGAGGTACCGCTCCATGTCGATGCGCCGCGACGCCTCGGCGAGGAACGTGTCCGGGCTCTCCATCTCGTCGAGCGCCTCCACAAGCTCCACCAGATCGGCGAACCCGACGTCGTCGCCGTTGTCCTGGTCGAAGGTCGCGATGCTCGAGCGCTCGAGATCGCTCCCGTAAGCCCCCTCGTACAGGCTGCCCTTGTGGCCGCCGAACCATCGATCGAGGAAGCGAGGGTTATCCGCGGTCTCGACGGTGGCATACAGGCCGTAGAGCGAGCCGTTCACCCAGACCGTCGCGTGGGCCGAGCGCGGCGCGGGCACGTCCATCGCGCGGAACAGCGCATAGGCCAGGCGCTCGTGGATCATGCTCGGGTCCTGAACCATGTTGTTGAGCGCGAGCTTCTCCACCCCGAGCAGGGTCTGGTCGTCGGTGAACTCGTCGAATTTCAGCAGGAATGCGGCCTTCTGGTCCAGGGTCCGGAACGAGCCGTGGACGCCCTTGAGCCGCACGCCGACGTCGGCGAGCTCGATCACCTCGCCGTCGACGGTCACCGTGAGCTCCCCGGGGACGTAGTCCTCGGGCTCGGCGTTGAGCCGATCGATCGACACCTGCGACAGCGCGATCTCGAACCGCGGGACGCTCGTTCCAGCGAAGAGCGGCGCCGCAGGATCGGGCGGCGGCTCCTCCCCGCCGGTGCCGCCGGAGCCGCCGGTACCGCCGGAGCCGCCGGCGCCCGTCCCACCGCCCGCGCCGCCCAGCCCGCCGGAGCCGGCGGCCCCTGCGTCGCCGCCGGAGCCGCCCGCGCCCGAGCTGACCGCGCTGCTGCCGTCCGGCCGGGGATCCTCCGCGGCGTCGCCGCAGGCGACGAGCAGCGCAATGGACATCGCGAGCGGACCGGGCCGGCTCCAGGAGGGCGAAAAGGACTTTCTCACGGTCATTCTCTTTTACATGGGTTGCCCGCTCCTTGCACGTCTCCTCGAGTCAGCACGCATCGCGGAGCTCGCGCCCGCCTTCGCGCGACATCCGGAGAGGCGCCGGCGGGGAGCCCGGGTGCGAGGGCTTCATCGTCCACGCCGACCTACACCGGCACAGACGGATAAGGCGATGGTCCCGGCCCGCCGCGCGTCGATCCCGCGTCCACGAGCCTCCACGCGCGGTGCCCCGCGCCCTCGATCTGCGCTCGCCGTGCGAGGAGCACGAAATCGGCGGGGAGAGGAGCCAATCGGCGGAGGTCCACGGCTTCTTCTTCCTCCATCGAGGTGTTCGAATGGACCTTGCCAGATCCCTTGTCCGCCCGGGGGCGCGCCTCGCCGCCATCCTCCTGGCGGCGCTCGCGGCCGCGTGCTCCGGCGCCGATCCCGTCGCTCCAGGGCAATCGCCGCCCGACGACACGCAGCAGCCGCCGCCCGACACCGGGCCGCCCGAGCCCGAGCCGCCGGCGGGCGCGGCGATCGACGTCCAGCGCTACGAGGTGACGGGAGAGTTCGACTGGAGCCGGGAGCGGCTCGTCGCGACGGTCGCGGTGACGCTCCTGCCGGGCGACGACGGCCTGCGCTCTCTGCGCCTCGACAGCGCGGTGGCCGAGGTCAAGGCGGTCCGGCTGGCCGGGGGCGCCGACCTGCCCTACGCGGTCGACGCCGAGCCCGGGGCGCTCCGCATCGACGTCTCGCGCGTGCCCGGCATCGCGGCGGACCAGGCGATCACGCTCGAGATCGACTACGAGGCCGCCGGGAGCGCGGCGCTCCGCGCGATCCCCGCCCGCTGGGGGGACCCCGCCGCGTCGCGCGCGGTCTACACGATCTCGGAGCCGCTCAACGCCGCGCTCTGGATGCCGTGCCACAACACGCCCGAGGACCGCGCCGTCTTCTCCATCGACCTCGCGATGGACGCGCACGAGACGATGATCGCCAACGGCACGCTCGTCTCCGACGAGCGGGGCGCGTCGGGCCGTCGCATGAAGTACGCGACGGACTACACGGTGCCGATCTACCTCATGGCCTTCGCCATCGGCGACTTCGAGGTGGAGGGCACGATGAAGGGGAGCCTCCCCGTCTCGGTCTGGCACCGGCGCGGCGTCCCGGGCGACTACGGCCGCCTGCTCGACGAGGTGGTTCGCTCGATCGGCCTCTTCGAGGAGCTGCTCGTGCCCTATCCCTTCGAGAAGTACGCGGTGGTGCTCGTGCCGGAGTTCGGCGGGGGCATCGAGAACCTCGGCATCAGCTTCCAGGGGGAGCTCGGGAGCACCGCTCCGACGATCTCCGAAGACCTGATGCTCACGATCCACGAGATCGGCCACCAGTGGTTCGGCGACCTCGTGACGGTCGAGAGCTGGGACGATCTGTGGATCAAGGAGGGCATGGCGACGTTGCTCGCCAGCGAGGGCGCGCGCGTCTACCTGGATGAGAGCGGCGAGGGAACGCTGAACGGCGACTCCTTCTCGGCCGGGTCGCACAACCCCATCGTGGATCCGGACCGCGCTCCCGCCGATAAGTACACGTCCGGGCCCTACGGCCGCGCTGCGTGGCTGCTCACCCAGATCCGGAGCCTCGTCGGGGAGGAGGCTTTCTGGGGCACGCTGCGCGACGTCCTCGACGACCACCGCTTCGGCGCCATCGGTACGGACGAGTTCCTCGACGCCTTCGCGGGGCCCCTCGGCCCCGACGCGGCCGCCCGCGCGCGGCGGGCGGTCCGGGCCAGCGCGCTCCCGCACCTCGATCTCGGGCGGTCGCCCTCCGGCGGCGTGCTCGTGACGTTGCGCGATCCGGATGGGGCGCTGGTTGCGCCGATCGATCTCCTCTGGATCGCGGACGACGGCGCGACGCGCTCGCAGGTGCTCGAAGTCGACCAGGGCGTGGACGTCGCCCCGCAGCGGGAGGGCGAGCTGCTGATCCTCGACCCGCTCGACCGCCACGTCTCCTGGCACCACCTGGTCGATTTCAGCCTGCAACCGGACGACCTCCCGGCGCGCCTCGCCTCGTTTCGCCTTCCCACGAGCCCCTCGCAGGTCGCGCGCCTCCTCGAGGCCGGCGGCGTCCACCAGACGGCCGTCGTCGGCGCCGGCTTGCCGGAGCCCGTGACCCCGGACGCGTTCGCGGCCTTCCTCGCCGGCCTCGACGCTGAGGACGCCAAGGCCATGGCGGTCTGGGTGGCGTGCATTCGGGCCGCGGATCCGGCGCTGGATCCAGCGCTGCGGGCGGCGTGGTCGAGCGCGCTCGCGCGGCTGCTCGCGGGGCCTCCCTACGCGCGGTGGACCGAGTTCACGCCGTGGCTGGAGTACGGGGCGTGCGGCGAGGTCGTCGACGTGCTGGCGCTCTACGCGGACGAGTGGTCAGCGCTCGCGGCGGGGCCCCCGGCCGGCGATCTCTCCGACGCGCACCTGAGGTTCCTGTACAACTTCGACCTGCCGCTCGAAACGGTGCTGTCGTCCTGGGGGAACGTCGCCAGGCAGTCCAGCTCGCTGCGCGCGCGCTCGCTCGCCACGACCCGGATCCGCACCGAGGCCGATCGCGCTCCGCCGGAGGATTTCCCCGCCTTCCGCGCCTTTTTCTCCGAGATCGTCGCGTCCACGGAGGTGCCCGATCTCCTCTCCGAGGCGCTCACAGGGCTGAGCCGCACGATGGCGCCCACCGCGGCGGAGAACGCGGAGGCCCTGGCCGCCCTGAGCCAGCAGCTGCGCACGGCGTCGACGACGCCGTTCGATGGATGGGTGGTGTGCGTCGCCTTCGCGCTGACGCAGGGCGACGCCGCCGCGTGGAGCGAGTTCGTCAGCGGCCTCGACGGCGTGGAGCTCTCCGCCGAAGCCGCCGAGATGCTCGAGGACCTCGCCCGCTGCTGAGGGCGACTCCGCGCCTCGGCAACTCCGATCTATCCGCCGTCCTTCTTCCTCAGCTCGCCCTTGAACCGCCACTCCACCGCCGCCTTCACGGCCAGCGTGATCACCGACACGCCGGCGAGGAGGCTGGCGACGGCGAACGCGGGCACGACGCGGACCATGTTGGCATAATAGACGCGCTCGACGTGGAGCGGCAGCGTCACCTGATCCGACGAGCCCGCGGAGACCACGTACACGGCGCCGAACTCGCCCATCGCCCGGGCGGTGCAGAGGATGACGCCATAAAGGAGGCCCCACCGGATGTTGGGCAGCGTGACGCGCCAGAAGATCTGCCACCCGTTCGCGCCGAGGACGCGGGCCACCTGCTCCTCCTCGCTCCCCTGGGCCTGCATCAGCGGGATGAGCTCGCGCGCGACGAACGGGAAGGTGATGAACACCGTGGCGAGCACGATGCCGGGCAAGGCGAAGATGACCCGGGTGGAGACGTCGAGGCTCGTGAACCCGAGGCTCACCGTGTAGGTCCGGTTCACGAACGCCCCGAAGAACCCGTTGGCCCCGAAGAGCAGGACGAAGCACAGCCCGGCGACCACCGGCGAGATCGAGAACGGCAGATCGATCAGGGTGACGAGCAGGCTCCTGCCCCGGAACTCGAACTTGGTGATGGCCCACGCCGCCGCGACGCCGAACAGCGTGTTGAGCGGCACCGCGACGGCCGTGGTGAGGAGCGTGAGCGCCGCCGCGCGGAACGTCGCGCGATCGAAGACCGCCTGTCCATAGGCGCGCAGGCCCTCGCTGAAGGCGTGCCAGAACACCACCCCGAGCGGCAGGACGAGGAACACGCCGACGAGCAGCACGCACAGGCCGATCAGCAGCCGGCGCGCCCCGCGGCCACCGGCGGTGTCGTCGCGGCCTGCCTGGGAGCGGGGGGCGAGCATCGCTCGACTCGGGTCCACCGGCCGCGGGCGTCAGCCCGCCGCCCTGCCCGTGTGGGCGCGCGCGGCGGCGCGCTGGAGCAGGTTGATCGCGAGGAGGAGCGCGAACGACGCCCCGAGCAAGAGGACCGCGACCGCCGTCGCGTCGGCGTAGGTGCCCGTCTCGTTCACCTCGATCATCTTGATGATCACCTGAGACGCGATCTCGGTGTCCGGCCGGTTGCCCGAGATGAAGATCACCGACCCGTACTCGCCGAGGCCGCGCGCGAGCGCCAGCGCGAACCCGGTGAGGAGCGCCGGCGCGAGCTCGGGCAGGACCACGGCGCGGAAGATCTTGAATCGGCTGGCGCCGAGCGTCGCCGCCGCCTCCTCGACGTCGCGGCTCAGGTCCTCGATCACCGGCTGCACCGTGCGCACGACGAACGGCAGGCCGACGAAGGCCATCGCGATCACCACGCCGAGCGGCGCTAGGGAGATCCGGTCGTACACCGTCCACGCGATCGGCGATTCGCGCCACCCGGCCGCGAACCCCCGCCAGACGGGCCACGGGTACCGGAATCCCACGCTGGAGAGCGCCCTGCCGAGCAAACCGCCCTCGGCGTACAGCGTGGAGAGCGCGATCCCGGCCACGGCCGTGGGGAGCGCGAACGGCAGGTCGATCACCGCGTCGATGAGGCGCGCGAACGGGAAGGTGTACCGGCCGAGCACCCACGCGATGAGCAGGCCGACGACGACGTTGATGAGCGCCGCGGCGACCGAGGCGCCCAGCGTGAACCGGACCGCCGCGGTGACCCAGCCGCTCGTGATCACCGCGAAGAAGCGACCCCAGCCGAGCTCCGCCGTCTTCAGGAACAGGGCAGAGAGCGGCAGGAGGACGACGAGGCTCAGGTAGAGCACCGCGACGCCCAGGGAGAGCGAGAACCCGGGGAGCACGCGCGCGCCGCGCGACATCACTTCTTCCGCATCTTGTCGAGCTCGGCCCCCTGGCCGAAATGGACGCTCATCACGGTCGGCCAGTCGGTGAAATGGTCCTTGAACCGGAACAGCGTGAGGGGCCTCAGCCGATCCGCGTGCTTCTTCGCGATCGCCTCGCTGTACGGGCGGTTGTAGCGCTTCGCGATGAGCTCCTGGCCCTCGTCGGAGAAGTGGAACTCCACGTACGCCTCGGCGATGTCCTTGACGCCGTGCCGCTCGGCGACCTTGTCGACGACCGCGAGGGGGACCTCGATCGTGATCGAGTCCGAGGGGACCACGACCTCGAACTGGTCGGCCGTCGCCGGATCGGCCGCGATCTGGAGGATCTCGTTCTCCCAGCCGAAGAGGACGTCGCCCGTGCGCTGCACGATGAAGCGCGTCGACGAGCCGCGCATGGCCGGGTCGAGGATGGCGTCGTCGTAGACCTTGGCCGTGAACTCGCGCGCCGCGGCCTCCGCCTCGGCGTCGTTCCGGCCCTCGGCCTTCGCCTTGCGCGCGGCGTGCGCCCAGGTCGACAGGTAGATCCACCGCGCCCCGCCGCCGGTCTTCGGATCCGGGCACAGCGACACCACCTCGGGCCGCGCGAGGTCCTCCCAGGCCTTCACCTGCTTGGGGTTGCCCTTGCGGACCAGGAAGATGACGGCCGACGTGTACGGCACCGAGCCGTTCGGCAGCCGATCGCGCCAGGTCGCGGGCAGCAGGCCCGCCTTGGCGATGGTGTCGACGTCGAAGTCGACCGACAGGGCGGCCACGTCGGTCTCCTTGCCGGCGGCGATGTCGCGCGCCTGCTTGCCCGACGGGCCGTGATCGGTCTCCACGTCGACGTCCCTGCCGGTCTTCTGCTTGTACCACCGCTCGAACGCCGGATTGAGCTCCTGGTAGAGCTCGCGGGTGGGGTCGTACGACGCGACCGAGAGCTTCGCGACCTGGCCCTCCGCGCTCCCCTCGGCCGCGGTCGTCGTCTTCTTCTCCTCGCACCCGGCGGCGGAGAGGAGCAGGGCGCCCAGCGCGAGCGCGAAACGGAGCGAGGTTGTCTTCATCGTCTCATCCTGGGTGGAAAGGGCGGCAACTCTACCGCCGGACACGGCCCTTGTCGCGAGGAGAGCCCCGCGCTCTCCGGCGGAACGGCGCGGCGGCCGCGGGCGCTCGCGCTCAGGGCGGCGCGAGCCGGACCGCGACCGGCGACGGCTGCTCCGCGACGTCCAGGCCGACGCCGAGCTGCCCCTCGTTGTTGTACCCCCAGCAGAGGACCTCGCCGGTCGTCTTCAGCGCGCACGTGTGATGATGGCCGACGGCGAGCTGCGCTACCCCGTCGATGTCCGCGTAGACGGGCTGCGGAGAGCGCATCGAGCTGCCGTCGCCGAGGTGCGGAGCCCCCCACATCGCGAGCCGCCGCGCTTCGCCGGTCACCGCGCCGCTCCGCTCGAGGCCCGCGCCGATGTGCAACGCCTGCGGCAGCACGACGAGCTTGGGCACCGGCACGGGCTCGAAGTAGCCGATGCCCACCGCGCCGTTGGCGTCGTTGCCGAAGCAGTGGACCTCCACCCCCTTGCGCGCGCAGGTGTGCCGGTCGCCCGCGGCCACCTCGTCGACGCCCGCGCCGAGGGGCGGGTCCACGTCCACCGGGGAGTGCACGTCGTCCTGCGACCCGATGCCGAGCTGTCCGTCGGAGTTCCGGCCCCAGCAGAGGAGGCCTCCGTCAGAGGCCCTGATGGCGCAGGTGTGTTCCTGGCCGGCCGCGACCCGCCGGACGTCGCTCCGGATCAGGACCGGTTCGGGATAGACCGTCTGCATCACGTCGCTCCCGTTGCCGAGCTGGCCCTGGTCGTCGGCGCCCCAGCAGTAGAGCTCGTCGCCCGTCTTCACCGCGCACGAGTGCGCCGCGCCGAGCGAGAGCTGCACGACGTCGATCAGGCCGTTCACCCACACCGGCGCGCTGGCCGGGTGGAAGCCGTTGTCGCCGAGCTGCCCCACCGTGCCGCTCCCCCAGCAGGTGACCGTCGTGTCCTCCAGGATCGCGCACGTGTGCGCGGGGTTCACGCCGAGCTCGGTCGCGCTCGAGTTCCCGCCGCCCGCCGCCACGTGGAGGGCCTTGCCCGGAAGGGGGACCTGCGCTGGCAGGGGGACGACCGGCTCGCTCTCCGACCTCCCCGATTCGCCGAACGTGTTCCTGCCCCAGCACCACACGCTGCCGTCCCGCCGGAGCGCGCAGGTGTGGGCGAACCCGGCCGAGATCTCGACCGGGTCGTTGCAGAAGGCGCCCTCGTCGCCCGCCGCGCACGCCGTCGCGCAGCGGGTGCCGCAGGCGCCGCAGTGCTCGTGGGCGCTCGCGCTCGTCTCGCAGCCCGGGGCCGCGGCGTCGCAGTCCAGGAAGCCGTCGTCGCAGGCGACGCCGCAGCGGCCCGCCTCGCACGTCGCCGTCTGGTGCTCCGCGGCGGGGCAGTCCTCCGGCGAGGAGCACGCCTCGCCCTGGCCGCCCGCGCCGCCGCCGGCACCCGCGCCGCCCTGGCCGGCGCCGCCGACCGCGCCGCCCGCGCCCGCCGCGAAGTTCCGCTCGGAGGGCGAGCAGCCGGCGCAGAGCGCGAGGGTGAGGAGCGCCAGCGAGGTCGTCATCGAGCGGGGCGTGGGCGTCATCGAAGCTCCTGAAGCGGTAGGTTCCCGGAGCAGCAGGTCGCTCCTGGATCGGCCTTGTACGTCGCCGCTCCCCGCACGGAAAGCGGGGCCGGTCGGGAAGACCCTTACGCCGCGCTCGCGCTCAGGGCGCGAGCCTGACCGCGACCGGCGACAGCTGCTCCTCGACGACGTCGACGCCCACGCCGAGCTGTCCGTGGACGTTCTCGCCCCAGCAGAGCACCTCGCCGGTCGTCCGCAGCACGCACGTGTGGTGATAGCCGGCGGCGAGCTGCGCCACGCCGTCGATGGGCACGTCGACCGGCTGCGACGACAGCCCTGGCTTCCCGTGGCCGAGGGCGCCGACGCCCCACATCTTGAGGCCCCGCGCGGCGCCGGACACCGCGCCGCTCCGCTCGCGGCCGACGTCGATGGTCGCGGCCTGAGGCACGGCGACGAGCGTGGGCTCTGGCACGGGCCCGTAGCGGTCGGCGCCCACCGCGCCGTTGTAGTCGTTGCCGAAGCAGTAGACCTCCACGCCCTTGCGCGCGCAGGTGTGCCTGTCGCCCGCGGCCACCTCGTCGACCCCCGCGGTGAGCGGCGCCGCGACCTCCACCGCAGAGGTGGCGTTCTCGCGGGCCCCGCCGAAGCCGAGCTGCCCGTCGAAGTTCCGGCCCCAGCAGAGCAGGCCTCCGTCGGACGCCTTGATGGCGCAGGTGTGCTCCTGGCCGGCGGCGACCTGCCGGATGTCGCTCCGGATGAACACCGGGGTGGCGGTCTGCGGCAGCTCCCCGTTGCCGAGCTGGCCCTCGTCGTCGGCGCCCCAGCAGTAGAGCTCGTCGCCCGTCTTCACCGCGCACGAGTGCGCCGTGCCGAGCGAGAGCTGCACGATGTTGATCAGGCTCGGCACCCGCGTCGGCTCGCGCGACGCGTGGAAGGAGCCGTTGCCGAGCTGTCCCAGCGTGCCGCGCCCCCAGCAGGTGACCGTCGTGTCCTCCATGATCGCGCACGAGTGGGCAGGGAGCGACTCGTCATCGCGCGAGAACCCGCCGCCCGCCGCCACGTGCAGGGCCTTGCCGGGGAGGGCGACCTGCGCCGGCACGGGGACGACCGGCTCGCTGTCCGGCTTCCCCGACTCGGAGAACGAATTCCTGCCCCAGCACCAGACGCTGCCGTCCCGCCGGAGCACGCACGTGTGGGCGAACCCGGCCGAGATCTCGACCGGGTCGTTGCAGAAGGCGCCCTCGTCGGCCTCCACGCACGAGGTCGCGCAGCGGTTGCCGCAGGCGCCGCAGTGCTCGATGTCGTTCGCGCGCGTCTCGCAGCCCGGGGCCGCGACGTCGCAGTCCAGGAAGCCGGCGTCGCAGGTGACGCCGCAGACGCCCGCCTTGCACGTCGGCGTCTGGTTCTCCGCCGCGGGGCAGTCGTCCGGCGAGGCGCACGCGTCGCCCTTGCCGCCCGTACCGCCCGCGCCGCCTCCGGCGCCCGCGCCGCCCGCGCCGCCGTGGCCGGCGTCGCCGCCTTGACCGCCCGTGCCCGTCGCGAAGTTCCGCTCGGAGGGCGAGCAACCGGCGCAGAGCGCGAGGGTGAAGAGCGCCAGCGAGTTCGTCAGCAAGCGAGGCATGTACGTCATCGAAGCTCCTGAAGCGGCAGGTGTCCCGGAGCAGCAGGTCGCTCCTGGAACAGCTTTTTACGATGCCACTGCCCGCACGCAAAGCGGGTCTCTTCGGCAAGATCCGGACGCCCGCCGGCGATGGATCGCCCTGCGCCGGTGCGCCGGCGCGCTGGTTTTTGGGGGAGACGCCCCTGGCGGCGCCGCGTAAGGTCGCTGCGCCATCCGGCAGGAGGGAGATCGCATGCACCGGAGTCGCCTTTGTGCTCTCGTGATTGACTGCAAGGTGGAGGACATCGACGCCGCGGCGGATTTCTGGAGCCGCGCGCTCGGCAAGCCCGTCAGGAAGAACGCGCCGGTCGACAGCGGCTACCGCGAGATCGAGACGCGGGACGATGAGCTCATCATGCTGCTGCAGCAGGTCGAGCACCCGAGCCGGACGCACCTCGACATCGAGACGGACGACCTCGACGCCGAGGTGCGGCGGCTCGAGGCGCTCGGGGCGCGGCGCGTGGAGTTCATCAAGCGCTGGTGGGTGATGGAGGCGCCGACGGGCCATCGCTTCTGCGTCGTCCGCCCGCAGCGCGGCCCGCTCGAGGCGCACGACAACGCCAACGTCTGGAGCGACGATCCCGGCAAACCGGGCGCGCGGTGAGCCGGGGCGCGCGGTGAGCCGGGCGCGCGGTGAGCCGGGCGCGCGGTGAGCCGGGCGCGCGGTGAGCCGGGCGCGCGGTGAGCCGGGCGCGCGGTGAGCCGGGCGCGCGGTGAGCCGGGCGCGCGGTGAGCACCGCGCGCAGATCGCGGCTCGGCCGGGCGTCCGCCGGAGATCGGGACCTGCTCCGACGGCCGACATGAAGTAACCTCTCCCCCGCGCCGGTCGACGCGGCGCGCTGTGCATGCGCCACGCCGAGCTCCCCCGCGACATGACATGCAGCGCATGAGCACCGACGGCCGGGATCCCGGCGCAGCGGCCCAGTTCGACTGGAATCGCGCGGAGCCCGCGCCCGCGGAGCGCCGGCTCCCGCCGGGCGGCGTGCCCGCCGAGGCCTGGGCCGCTGCCCGCGCCGAGGACGAGGCGTGGCTGCCCTTCGAGCGCGCGGCCCGGCCGGTCGAGGTGCTCGACGAGACGCTGCGCGACGGCATCCAGGGCGTCTCCACGGTGAACCCGCCGATCGCGCAGAAGATCGAGCTGCTCCAGGCGATGGCGGGCGTCGGCGTCGACGCGGTGAACCTCGGCATCCCCGCGGCCGGGCCGCGCCAGTTCGAGGACGCGTGCCTGCTCGCCCGCGAGATCGTCTCGTCCCGGCTGCCCCTCGCCCTGACCGCGGCCGCGCGCACGACCGCCGCGGACATCGAGGAGGTCGCCCGCGTGGCCGAGCGCGCCGGGGCGCCGATGGTGGTCTACGCGTTCATCGGCAGCTCGCCGATCCGGCATTTCGTCGAGGGGTGGGGGCCCGATTTCCTGGCCCGCAGCGTCGAGGCCGCCGGGCGGGCCGCCGCCGCGGCCGGCCTGCCCTTCTGCCTCGTCGCGGAGGACGCGACCCGCGCGCCCCCCGGCATGCTCCACACGCTCTTCCGCGCCGCGGTGGACGCCGGCGCGGCGCGCCTCTGCCTCTGCGACACGACCGGCCACGTCACCCCGCCCGGGGTGGCGGCGCTGGTCGCGTTCGCCCGGCGCGAGCTCGCGGCCCTGGGCGCGCCCGGGATCGAGCTCGACTGGCACGGCCACAACGACCGCGGGCTCGGCCTCTCCGCCGCGCTCTGGGCGGCGGCGTGCGGGGTCGAGCGGGTCCACGCCACGGCGCTCGGCGTCGGGGAGCGGGTGGGCAACAGCTGCCTCGAGCTGCTCGTCGACAACCTCGGTCGCCTCGGCGCGCGCGCCCCGGTGCCGCGCGAGCGCCTCGCCGCGTACTGCGCGGTCGCCTCGCGCGCCCTCGCCTGGCCCATCCCGCCGGACCACCCCATCGCGGGGGCGCTCGCTCGCCGGGGGTGACGTCGTCCCTCGGCGGCGTGTGACGTCGTCCCTCGGCGGGGCCCGACGGCGTTCACCCGCCGGGCGTGGCCTTGCCGCCGCCGACGCGCGCCAGGGCGGCGTGGACGATCGGCGCCGCGGGCGCGAGCGCGTCCGCGAGCTCGCCGACGCGGGCGGCGGCGCGCTCGGCGCGGGTCCACGCCGACGAGAAGCCGAGCGTGCCGGGCGGGTGGGCCGCGGCGAGGGCGATCGCCTGCCGCAGATCGTCGCCCACCGCGGCGATGGCGTGGAGATCTGCCACGCTCGCCCCCCGCGCGCGCGCCGCGGCGTAGAGCGCGCGCACGATGCCGAGCAGGTCGCGAGCGGCCTCCAGCGGGAAGGGGTCGTGGCGGATCGAGAGCACGCCGGCCGCAGATCACGGATGCCGGGGCGGGGCGTCAAGCCGGTGCCGCTCGTGCGCTGCGGCTTGAAGATTGCAAATGCGCGTGAACTGCGCGGTGGCTCGACGGTTGCACTGGAGGAGCATCATGAACAACCGCACGCATGAGCTCGCAAAGACGGACGTACCCGGCGGCGACGAGGAGGTCCCGCTGCCGCCGAACCCGGGTGACCCGGGGCCCGAGCAGCCCGAGCCGCCCTCGCCCGACCCCACCCAGGACCCGCGCATCCCGCCGCAGGGCGACTTCCCGCGCGGGGTCTGAGCCGCGCGCATCTCGATGCTGCGCGTTTGCCGTGGAGGAAGCGTATGAACGAGCGGAAGATCCAGGAGATCAAGAAAGAGGCCGCGCGTCAGGCGGCGGTGGGCGCCTCGGGCGGGAGGGAGGGGCCTGACGAGCACGAGGCGCCGAGCGACATGCCCAAGCCGCCGGTGGCCATCGAGGCGTCCACGGCGGCGCAAGAGGACGGCGGCCGGCAGCCGAACGGGACCGGGAACGTGCCCGCGGCGTCGAGAGCGGCCGAGCGCGGCCCCGGACCGACCCAGGGCGCGCCGGCGGTGAAGCCGCAGGGCGACCGCTGAACGCGGCGACCCCGCCGGGCCGTCACGCCGTCACGCGCCGGCCCGCTTCTTCTTCCCTCTCCGGGCCGCCGGCGGCCTCACCGGAGGCTTCGGCCGCGGCCCGTACGCGCGGAGGAACATCTCCAGGTTCTCGTCGACGATGGCGTCGATCTGCGACGGCGCGAGCGGGAGCGTGCCGTAGACCGAGACGTCCTGCGCCTCCGCCGAGAGGAGCGCGATGAACTGCCGCGCGGCGCGCTCCGGCTTCGCCACGTCGAGCCGGCCGCGCTCGGTCTCGCGCGCCAGGTAGCCGACGAGGCGGATCATGAACCGCAGCGGCCCACCCTGAGCCCACGCGAGGCGGAGCTGCGGATAGCGCGCGACCTCGGACACCACGAGCCGCCGGAACGCGGAGAGATCCTCGCGGAACACCCACGCGAGCAGGCGCCGCCCGAGCTGGCCGAGCGCGACCGCCGGCTCGGCGTCGGTGGCGAAGAGCTCGTCGAGCGCCCGCTCCTGCTCGGCCGACGCCGCGCCCTGCACGCCCTCGATCACCGCGAAGAACAGGCGCTCCTTGTCGCCGAAGTGGTTGTAGATCGTCTGCTTCGACACGCCCGCCTCGGCGGCGATGGTGTCGACGCTCGCGCGCGAGACGCCCTCGCGCAGGAACACGCGCTTCGCCGCCTCCACGATGGCGGCGTGCTTCACGGGCGAGCCCGCGGCGGGGGGAGCCGAGGCGCCCCCGGGCGCAGGCCTGGGGTCGAGCCGCTTCCGGGTTGACATTTGGACTCATCAGTCCAATTTGTTGGACTGCCGAGTCCAACCGTAGACCATCACCGCCGCGCGCTCACCCGAAAAGCGCGCGCGCCGGCCTGGGCTCGCGCTGCGCACCGCCACCCTGCGAGCGAGGTGAAGGCATGGATCACGAGCCTACCGAGAGCGAGCCGCCGGTCCCCGTCCTGATCGTCGGTGGAGGCGTCGTCGGCCTCTCGGCCGCGCTGTTCCTGCGCCGTCACGGCGTCGACGTGACGCTTGTCGAGCGCCACGCGGGCACGTCGATCCACCCGCGCGCCCGCGGCGTGAACGCCCGCACAATGGAGCTCTACCGCGAGCTCGGCCTCGAGCCGGCCATCCGCGAGGCGGGCGAAAAGACGCCGATCCACCTGGGCTTCCTCTTCGGCGAGACGCTCGCGCAGGCGATCGACGCGCCCCTCGGCAAGCTCTTGCGCCGGCTCTTCCGCGCGCTGCTCGGGCGTGAGATCGGGCTCGGATCGGCGAGCCCCACGCGCGCCTGCCGGATCACGCAGGATCTGCTCGAGCCGGTGCTCGCGGCCGCGGCCCGCGAGCGCGGCGCGCGCCTCTCGTTCTCGACCGAGCTCGTCTCGTTCGAGCAGGACGGCGAGCGCGTGCGCGCCGTGCTGCGCGACCGGACGACGGGGGCCACGCGGCGCGTCCGCGCGCGCTACCTCGTGGCGGCGGACGGCGCGAAGAGCCCGGTGCGGCAGGCGCTCGGCATCTCCACGAGCGGCCGCGGTTCGCTGGGCCATCTGCTCAACGTCCTCTTCGAGGCCGATCTCGCCGACTTCGTCCGAGATCGGGAGTTCAGCCTCGCGATCGTCCACCACCCCGAGGTGCGCGGCCTCTTCGCCGCCATCGACAACCGCGCGCGCTGGGTGTTCCACCTGGTGTACGACCCGGCGCGCGAGTCGCCGAAGGACTACCCGCCCGAGCGCTGCGCCTCGCTCGTTCGAAAGGCGCTCGGCGCGGGCGATGTGCCGATCCGGATCGAGAGCGTTTTGCCGTGGGAGTCGGCGGCCCGCGTCGCCGATCGTTACCGGGTCGGGCGCGTCTTCCTCGCGGGGGACGCCGCGCACCTCATGCCTCCCTGGGGCGGCATGGGCGCGAACACCGGAGTCGCCGACGCCCACGATCTCGCGTGGAAGCTCGCGTTCGTGCTGCGCGGCGAGGCGCGCCCCGCCCTGCTCGACACGTACGAGGCGGAGCGCCGGCCCGTCGCCGTCGTGGCGGCGGAGGACTCGGCGAACAACGCCGACGAGCAGGGCCTCATGGCGCGCGCCGCGTTCTCGAAGACGCTCGGCCTCGATCGCCGCTCGATCTGGGGGCGCCTGACCGGCCGAACGCCGCCGAGCCCGGGGCGCTGGCACAAGCTGCTGGGCGTCGGATACCGAGTAGAATCCGCGGCGATCACGGCGGATGGGCGCGCGGCGCGCTTCCGGCTCGACGGCCGCCCGGGCACGCGAATGCCGCACGCGTGGATCGTGCGTGACGGAGAGCGGGTGTCGACGCTGGACCTGATCGACGGGCGCTTCTCGCTGCTCGCCGGGCGCGACGCAGCGGCGTGGGGCGAAGCGGCGCGCGCGATCGGGGCGCCCCTCGGCGCGCTGCGCGCAGGGGTCGATTTCGAGGACGAGCGCGATCGCTGGCAGCGGCGCGCGGGGATCGGGCGGCGCGGGGCGCTGCTGGTGCGACCCGATGGCGTGGTGGCGTGGCGGGCGCGGGGCGAGGAGCAGGACGCAGCGTCGGTGTTGAGAGGCGCGCTCGCGCGGGCGCTCGGGGGGTAGAGCCCTCGCGCTGCGGGCATCTCGGGTCGCCGAGGAGCGCCTCCAGCTCGGCCCGGCGCCCGCTCGATGCCGGTGCGCCGTTTGGAATTGACACGGGTATTGTTAACGTTAACATATCGCCCAGGCCGCTGCTTTGGCTTTGCCCAGGACACGGGTCGGCTGGGGAAGATTCTCTTATGAAAAGCATCCTTCGAGGTACGCCCGGGCTCATCCCCTCGTGCGTCGCGTTCTCGCTGATCGGGGCGCTTGCCTGTAGCGAAGCGGACGTCTCGGCCGGAGCGACCGGACCCGCGGGCACCGGCGGGGCTGGCGCGACGAGCGGCGCCTCTGTCGGCGCTGGCTCCGGGACCACCTCGGCGGCGGGCACCGGGTCGGGCGGCGCGCCTTCCGATGCCGCGTCCTCGGCGTCCTCGGCGTCCGCGGGGGGCGGGGGAGGCGGAGAGGCCTCGGGCGTCGGCGGCGCGGGTGGCGGGACCGGCGGCGGAGCGCCGGCCGAGCCCGTGTTTCATGTCTTCCTCCTCCTCGGGCAATCGAACATGGCCGGGTACCCGAAGGCCTCGAACGCGGACAAGGTGGAGAATCCCCGCATCAAGGTCCTCGGCTTCGACGACTGCGCCGCGACCGGGCGCGTCGAGGGCGAGTGGGACATCGCTGCCCCGCCGCTCCACGAGTGCTGGAACGGAGCGATCGGGCCCGGCGACTATTTCGCCAAGACCATCCTCGACCGCTACCCCGCCCAGGACAGCATTGGCCTCGTCCCGTCCGCCCTCAGCGGGGAGAAGGTGGAGACGTTCATGAAGGCGGGGGGGAGCAAGTGGAACTGGATCCTCTCGCGCGCGAAGGCGGCGCAGGAGGCCGGGGGCGTGATCGAAGGGATCTTGTTCCATCAAGGCGAGTCGAACTGCGGCGACCCCGCGTGGCCCGGCAAGGTGAAGACGTTCGTCTCCGACCTGCGCGCGGACCTCGGTCTCGGCGATGTGCCGTTCCTCGCGGGGGAGCTCCTTTATTCGGGGTCGTGCGCGAGGCACAACTCGCTCGTCGGCCAGCTCCCGGGGCTGATCGCCAACGCCCACGTCGTCTCGGCGGAAGGGCTCGCCATCGATCCTGCCGACACGTGGAATCTCCACTTCGGCCACGACGCGCTGGTCACCCTGGGCACCCGCTACGCCGAGAAGATGATCGGCGTCCTGGGTCTCTGAGCGCGGATTTCACATCGAGAAGAGCGCTCGGATCGAGGCTGGCGCAGCGCCATCGGTCTGGGCATCATCGTCCCTCGTGGCGCTCGCGCGTGCGGCGCCGCGCGGGATGGCCGCGCGGATGACACACCGGTACCCAGGGGTGATGATGAGCTTGGCAGCCTCGCTGTTGCGGATCGATCCTCGAGACGATGTGGCCGTCGCCGTGCGCGGCCTGGCCGCGGGCGACCCGGTGGCCGAGGCGATCGCCGCCCGCGCCGACATCCCGGCCGGGCACAAGGTGGCGCTGCGCGCGGTGGCCGCCGGCGCGCCGGTGCGGAAGTACGGCTGGCCGATCGGGCGGGCGACCGTGGACATCCAGCCGGGCGACCACGTGCACACGCACAACCTGGCCACCGCGCTCTCCGGCCTCGACACCTACACCTACGAGCCCACGAGCCCGGAGCCCCTCGCCGCGACCGATGACCGCACCTTCCTGGGGTACCGGCGGAGGAACGGGCGGGTGGGCACCCGCAACGAGATCTGGATCCTGTCGACGGTGGGCTGCGTCGCGCGCACCGCGCAGAAGGTGGCCGCCGAGGCGGACAGACGCTTCAAGGGCCGGGTGGACGGGGTCTACGCCTTGACCCATCCCTTCGGCTGCTCGCAGCTCGGGGGCGACCTCGAGGCCACCCGCCGGATGACCGCGGCCCTGGCCGGCCACCCGAACGCCGGCGGCGCGCTGATCATCGGCCTGGGCTGCGAGAACAACCAGCTCGGCATGCTCCTCGAGAGCGCCCCGCAGCTCGATCGCGAGCGCCTGCGGTCCTTCGACGCCCAGGCGGCCGAGGATGAGCTCGAAGCGGGCCTCGAGGCCGTCGAAGCGCTGGTCCGGGTCGCCGAGCAGGACCGCCGCGAGCCTTGCCCCGTCTCCGACCTGGTGATCGGCCTCAAATGCGGCGGATCGGACGGCTTCTCGGGGCTGACCGCCAACCCGCTGGTGGGCCGCATCGCCGACATGGTCTGCGCCGCCGGCGGCTCGGCCATCCTCACCGAGATCCCGGAGATCTTCGGCGCCGAGCGCCTGCTCATGGCCCGCGCGGAGAGCGAGGTGGTCTATGCGGACGTCGTCGGCGTGGTGAACGACTTCAAGCGCTACTTCATCGCCCACGGCGAGCCGGTGTCGGAGAACCCCTCGCCCGGCAACATCGCCGGCGGCATCACCACGCTGGAGGAGAAGTCTCTCGGCGCCGTGCAGAAGGCCGGCCGCGCCCGGGTGTCCGAGGTGGTCCGCTACGGCGGCCAGATCCGCGGGAAGCCGGGCGTGGCGCTGCTGGAGGCCCCCGGCAACGACGCGGTCTCGTCCACCGCGCTCGCCGCCGCCGGCGCGACCGTGATCCTCTTCACCACCGGCCGGGGCACGCCGCTCGGCTTTCCCGTGCCGACCCTCAAGCTCGCTACCAACTCCAGCCTTGCCCAGCGCAAGCAGCGCTGGATCGACTTCGACGCCGGCCGCGTCGCCTCGGGAGAACCGATGGACGCGGCCGCCGACGGGCTGATGGACCTGGTGCTGGCCACCGCCTCCGGCCGGAAGACCCGCGCCGAGGAGAACGACGAGCGCGAGATCGCGCTCTGGAAGCGGGGCGTCACCCTCTGAGGCTAGGCCGCCTCGCGGCGCTCGCCGTCGAGCCGGAGCGGCTCGATCTTGCCGACGATGACGAGATAGCTGAACGCGCCGAGCAGGCAGAAGCCGCCGGCCACGACGAGCGGGATCGTGAACGAGCCTTTGGTCAGCGAGACCATCGCGCCCGTGAACGTCGTGATGACGATGCCGGCCAGGTTCGACGCGAAGTTCTGGATGCCGCCGATGGAAGCCACGTGGCGCGGCGTGGGCGCGACGTCGCCGGGGAGCGACCAGACGCTGGCGCCGGCGAACGCGAGGCTCGCGTACGAGACGCCGAAGAAGATGAGCATCAGCGTGATGTCGGACGTCAGCGCCGACAGCGTGATCGCCGACGACATCAGCATGCCGCCGACCATGCAGGTCTTGCGCGCGGCGGTGAGGCTGAAGCCGCGGCGATAGAGCGCGTCGGAGACGAAGCCGCCGATCCAGCCGCCCGGGATCGCCATCAGCGCGGGGATCATGCCGAGCGTGCCGAGCGCCTTGAGCGAGAAGCCGCGCGTCTGCACGAGGTAGCTCGGGAACCACGTGATGAAGAAGTAGTTGGTGAAGTTGAGGCAGAAGAAGCCGAGCATCATGCCCCAGAGCGTGCGGTGGCGGAAGAGCGACGCCCACGTCACGCCGCCTGGCGCGTCCTTGGCGGGCGCCGCGTGGACGACGTCGGTCTCACCCGTCATGTCGCCGTGCGCGGGGCCGCGGTAGATGACGACCCACCCGAGGATCCACACCGCGCCGAGCAGGCCCGTGATGATGAAGGCCGCCTTCCATCCGAGCGTGTCGACGATGAGGGCGACGAGGGGGATCGACAGCGCCGAGCCGACGCGCGCGCCGCTGTCGAAGATGCCCGTCGCGAGGGCGCGCTCGCGCGGCTTGAACCACTGGCTCACGAGCTTCGCGCAGGCCGGGTACGCGCCGGCCTCGCCGGCGCCGAGCAAGAGCCGGCAGCCGAACATCCCCGCGACGCTCGACGCGCCGGCCGTCGCCGCGGTGAAGAGCGACCACCAGCCGACGGCGAACGGCAGCGCGCTGCGCGCCCCCACGCGGTCGATGAACCAGCCGAACGGCATCTGCATGAGCGCGTAGGTCCAGAAGAAGCCGCTCATGATGAGCCCCATCTGGGCAGGGCCGATGCCGAGCGCCTTCTCGATCTGGGGCGCCGCGACCGCCAGGTTGGCGCGATCGATGTAGTTGAGGGCGACGGCGAGAAAGCACAGCAAAAGCACGACCCAACGCATCTTCCTCATCTGCATGCCTCCCTGCTCGCGCGGAGCGCCAGGTGCAGCCGGGGCTGCTCGATCGTCAAGCCGAGCTCGCGCGCGAGCTCGACCACGGGGGCGAAGCGCCGCCGCTTCTTCTCGCCGTGGTTCTGCGAGATGTCGGACAGCCGGTGATCGAGGAACGGGTTCTCGAAGCGATCGCGCACCTCGTCAAGGTAGGCGCGCGCGGCGGCGCCCTTGCCGAGCGCGTCGAAGACGGGCACCACCTCGTCGCGCCAGAGCGCCTCGAGGTCGGCGCGCAAGGCCGGATCGCGCATCGCGCTCCGCGTGTTCTCGTCGGCGGGGCGCCCGTCCGTCTGCCAGCGCTCGGCGAGGTAGGTGTGCCCGAGGTTCAAGAGCAGCAGCTTCAGGCGCTCGTAATGGGGCAGGTCGTCCGTCACGACCATCGCCTCATGCCGGCACGGCAGCACCATGCCCTCGCGCCGCTCGATCGCCCAGAGCGCGTAGGGCTCGGCGATCGCGCCGACGGGGCGGATCGGCTCGGAGACGATCCGGTCGACGAGCGAGTTCACCCAGACGCACGTGCGCTCGATGTAGCGCAGGAAGTCGGCGTCGGCGCCCCACCGGCGCGCGATGCCGGCGACGAGCGCGCGCAGCGTGTCGCCGTTGTTCGACACGAGCTCGCAAGGCAGCAGCGTGAGCGGCGCGGCGCTCGCCTCGAAGCGCGCGCGCAGCAGGACGACGAGCTTCGCGGCGAACCCGCGCGGCGCGCGCGCGCCGGGCGCGAGCGACGCCGCCGTGTCCTCGTGGAAACAGGCGTATCCGCTGTCGCTCGTGTTCGAGAGCACGACGCGCGCGTCGCGCGTGAACCGCTCGCGCACGAGCGGCCAGTCGGTGTTCGCGTCGAGCGCCTCCGTGATCGAGCTGCACTCGATCGTCGTATCGACGACCTCATCGCGCCGCAGCCCGCGGATCCGCACGGGATAACGCCCCTTTGCGCGCAGCGCGTCGATGCGCGCGCGGCTGTCGGGGTTCGACGTGGTCTGCACCACGGTGACCGCCCCGAGCGCGTCGCCGGCGCCGAGCGCCTCCGAGACGAAGAGGTCCGCGTGAGCCTGGAGGAACCGGCTCGTACCGAATTGAAGGATCGGATTGCCCATGTCAGCGCTCCGGCCGCTCACGATGAGGGGATGTTTGAAGTCGCAGCTCGCCCTCGAGCAGAGGGCTCTTGGATCGTCGTCGTCCGAAATCCGTTCAGGGGAGGCGCCGCGCCGCGCGCGCTCACGACAGGCCGACCATGATCTTGGCCGTTCGGCCGGGGTGCGCAGCCCAGTCGGCGAGCGCGTCGGGCACGCCTTCGATGGGGATCGATTTCGAAATCAGGATGTTCGCGTCGAACGTGCGCCGCTCGAAGAAGGCGATCACGTCCGAGAACTCGCCCATGCAGTTGCGCGACCCGAGGATGTCGAGCTCCTTCATCACGAACAGCTTGGTCTCGTAGCTCACCGGCTCTTTGCCGTACCCGATGTACACGACGCGACCGCAGAACTTCACCCACTCCACGGCGTCGCGGTACGTCGCGACCGCGCCAACGGCCTCGATCACGACGTCCGGGCCGTCGCCGTTCGTCAGGTCCATGACGCGCTCGCGCGCATCGGCGTTCGACTGCACCGCCTCGCGCGCGCCGAGCGCCCTGGCGAGCGCGAGCTTCTCTTCCTGCGTGTCGAGCGCGATCACGCGCGCGCCGCGGCTCACCGCGCCGGCGATGGCGCCGAGCCCCACGCCGCCGCAGCCCATCACGAGGACGGTCTCCTCGGCCTCGACGCGCCCTCGCGCCGCCGCGTGAAAGCCGACGGAGAACGGCTCGACGAGCGCGAGCTCGGTGAGGCTCAGCTTCCGTGACGTGAACAGCTTCTGGTACGGCACGGCCACGAGCTCGGTGAGCGCGCCGTCGCGCTGGACGCCCATGGTCTTGTTGTTCCGGCAGGCGTTGCGCCGCCCCGCCCAGCACGAGGGACACACGCCGCACGCCGTGTACGGCGTGAACGTGACGTCGGTGCCGACGCGCCAGTCCGCCTCGACGCCGGAGCCGAGCTCCACGATCGTGCCGGCCACCTCGTGACCCAGGACCCGAGGGTACGTGACCATCGGGTTCTTGCCGAGGAACGTGTTCAGGTCGGAGCCGCACAGACCGACCCGCTGCACGCGGACCAACACCTGGTCGTGCGCCGGTCTGGGCTCGCTGATCTCGGTCACCTGTGCGACCGACGGACCGGTGATCGTCAGGGCTTTCATGCTGTCATCACCTCGCGGAGCGACCTCGTTCACTCGCGGCGCTCACGGCGCGCTCCGACGCCGGGCCGCTTCGTTCGGCGAGAAAAGGTACATGGCCGCGTCGAACGGCCGGCGCGGAGCGACGTGGCGTCGCTCTACGACCCGTGGTCGGGGCGACCGCCGCCTCCGCCGTGGCGCCGCTGTTCAGGGCCGGCGCGCATAGAACTTCTGTGCGTTCGTGTACATCACCTTGTCGCGCACTCCCTGACCGAGCTCCTTGAGGTAAACCTCGGCGATCGCGATCTCCGAGGCCAGGCTGCCGCCCATGTCGACCACGGGCCAGTTGCTGCCCCAGATCAGCCGGTCTTCGCCGAAGGCGTTCATCAGCACGTCGAAGTGCGCCTTGTACGCCGCGAGGTCGGTCGGCGCGTTCCAGGGATCGTCCTCGGTCGCGGCCGGGTTGTACATGTCGAAGAACGACGAGAATTTGATGTAGATGTTCGGGTGCTTGGCCAGCCGCTGCATCGCCTCGACCCAGGCCGGATCCGGCGTCGACCCCTTCGCGCCCGCCAGGTGGTCGATGATGATGCGGAGCTTGGGCACCGCGGTCGCGAGCGCCTCGACCTTGTCCTTCGGGTTCAAGGCGCCGCGGCTGATGATGTCGAGCGTCATGCCCTTGGCCGCGAGCTCCTGCAGCGAGGCGATCTGCTTCTCGTCGAGCGTCAGCTTCGGGCTCCAGAGGAATCCGCGAATGCCGACCACGCGCGGGTCGGCGGCGAGGCGCGCCAGATCGGCGCTGAAGGTCGGCGAGCCGATCTCGAGCTGCGCGACGAGGAACTTGAAGAAGCCGTTGCCCTTCATCATGTCGAGGACCTTGAAGTTGTCCTCGACGACGGGGCTGGCCTCGACGACGCCGGTGCCGACGATGCCGTTCTGCATCGCGATGGCCTGGTACTCGTCGGGCAGCACGTCGCGGTAGATCGGCTTCTGCTTGGCTTCCGGCCAAACGACGCCGCCTGGCCGGGTGACCTGGTAGAGATGGATGTGCGTGTCGAGGATCGGGCCGCGCGGCGCCGCCGGCGCGGTGAGCGGGGCCGCCGCTTTGCCGGTGTCGTCCGCGGTCTCCGGCGCCGGGGCGGCGGTCGAGGAGGACGACGCGCACGCCGCGAGCGGCGAGAACGCCGCCATCAGGCACAACCTGGCGACGGTGGTCCTGATGCTCGTGAGCATGCGCAGGTGGAGCCTTTCGGAACCGGCGGCGGACCCGGTCCCGACGGCGATGATGCCGGTATGCATGACGATCCCCTCAGGGCAAAGCAGAAGTACGAGGTCCATATGTTAACGTTAACAATCTGGATGTCAACATCGATTCGTTCGTCCGTGCGACAAGCCTGGGCGGCCCCATGGACCAGGCGATGAGGTGCGCCCACGAGGGGGCGTCAGCACCCCAATGCGGCCGCGTGGGCCTGGAGATCGGCAGATCGCGTAGAATAAGAATGTTCTATCGGCCCGGCGCAGGTCCCGTGGTCGAAGCTTGACGTCTCGGAACCGTTTGGGTTTTCTTCTCCACGTGAACGTGAACACGGGAGCGCCGCGATGACGATGAAGGGGCAAAGCTTCGAGGCCATCTTCGGCCGTCCGGCGAACGTCGTGGCCGAGGCGCCGGGGCGCGTGAACCTGATCGGCGAGCACACCGATTACAGCGGCGGGTACGTGCTGCCGACGGCGATCCCGCAGAAGACGCGTATCGAGATCGCGCCGCGGGGCGACGGGCAAGTCCACGTCGCCACCATGAGCGTGAATCGCGGCGGCCAGCGCTGGTTCCGCGTCGGCGAGGAGTCGCGCGGCGGCCTGTGGCTCGACTACGTGCAGGGCATCACCGCGGTCCTCCGCGGACGGGGGGTGTCGATCTCGGGCTTCGACGCAAGGATAGAGTCGTCGGTGCCGCTCGGCAGCGGCCTGTCGTCGAGCGCCTCGCTGCTCGTGGCGCTCGCCCGCGCCCTGCGGCAGATGCTCGACCTCTCCATCGACGACGTGGAGATCGCCCGCGTCGCGCACGCGGCGGAGCACGACTTCGTGGGCGCGCCGGTCGGGAACATGGATCAGATGGCCGCGAGCCTCGCCGACGAGCACACCGCGCTGTTCATCGACACGAGGACGCTCGCGTTCGAGCGCATCCCGCTGCCCGCCGAGGCCGAGCTGCTCGTCGTGAACTCGGGGGTGGCGCACCAGCACGCGAGCGGCGACTACAAGACGCGGCGCGCGGAGTGCGAGCGCGCCGCGGCGCTGCTCGGGGTGCCGCAGCTCCGGGACGTCGACGCGGCCGCCGAGCGGCGCATCGCGTCGCTGCCGGCGCCGCTCGACCGGCGCGCGCGCCACGTCGTCACCGAGAACGCCCGGGTGCTCGCCGCCGTGGCCGCGCTCCGCGCCGGGGATCTCGGCCGCCTGGGCGAGCTGTTCGACGCGTCGCACCGGTCGATGCGCGACGACTTCGAGGTGTCGGTGCCGGCGGTCGACGCGCTGGTGGAGAGCGCGCGGACGCAGCCGGACGTCTTCGGCGCCCGGCTGACCGGCGGCGGCTTCGGCGGCTCGATCGTGGCCCTGGTGAAGCGCGGCTGCGCGGCGCGGGTGGGGCAGGCGGTCGTGGAGGCCTACGCGCGAACGCCTGGGCGCGAGGCGACGGTGCTGGTGGGAGGGCCCGCCTCGTGACGGCGCGCTACGGCGCCGCGGCCGCCGGCGGGCGCACGGCGCGCAGCCTCGGCGCGGCCGCGGGGCTCGTCAACCGGGATACCAGGTGACCCGCGGGTCTTCGGGCGCGCGCACGTAGTCGAAGGCGGCGTCCGTGAGCCGCGCCAGGTCGTACTGCGGCCGCCAGCCGAGCAGGAACTTCGCCTTGGTGTTGTCCAGCCAGGTCGAGCGGTACGGCGTCTTCACCCGCACGCTCGGCAGGCCCCGCGTGGTCTCCAGGTAACGCGCCAGCTCACCGTAGTCCACCGGCTCATCCATGCAGATGTTGAAGGTCTGCTGGCGCGCCTTCTCGTGGTCGATGGCCTTGAGGATCGCGGCGACCAGATCCTCCACGTGCACGAAGTTGCGCTTCACGGGCTCGCCGTCGGGGTCGAGCATCACGGGGACGGCGCCCGAGCGGACGTAGCGATCCGCCGCCTCGGCCCCGACCAGATCGCGCCACCTCGGCCCGCCGAACACGTCGTCACCGAAGGAGAGCTGCGCCTTGAAGTCGTCCTTCTCCATGATCCACGGCGCGCGCAGGCAGCACCCGTTCATGCCATACTGGATGTAATACTGCTCGAGCATGACCTCCTCGAGCACCTTGGACAGGGCGTAACAACCCGGGTAGGCGCTGTGCTTCTGCGCCTCCGTGACGGGGACCGGGTGCGGGTAAAAGAAGTGACCCATCCCGGCGTCGCCCCCGATGAGGATGAATTGCTCGAACGCGGTGCTGACGCGGCACGCTTCGAGCAGCCAGAACATGCCCTTGATGGCCACGTCCATGATGCTCTCGGGCGTCTCCTTGCAGGTCGCCAGGTGCAGCACGTGGGTCACGCCGTCCACGGCCTCGTCGACCACGGCCCTGTTCTCGATGGACCCGCGCACCACCTCCATGCGCGCCGTCGGCTTCAGCATGCGGTTATGGCACAACGCGCGGACCTTCCATGCCTCGAACCTGGGGTCGGACAGGAACCTGCGGATGAACGCCTGGCCGACCTTGCCCGTCGCCCCGGCGACCAGAATTCGCTTCGTCTCGCCCATTCTATCGCTCCTCGCTCTCCTGCATCATCGATGAGACCGCGCTTCACCACCCCTGGCCGCGGGGGCCGAGCGGATCAGGAGCTGCTGCATGACGATGAAGCCGAGCAGCAGCAGCCCGATGCTGATGTGGTGCCACGGCGACGGCAGCCGCCCATCCAGGTTGATCACCGCCCGCACGATGCCCGTGATCATCACGCCCATCACGGTGCCGACGACGCTGCCGGCACCCCCGGTCAGCAGCGTCCCGCCGATCACCACCGAGGCGATGGCCTCGAGCTCCAGCCCGGCGCCGATGTTCGGCTTTCCGGCGCTGTCGATCAGCGCCGTGGTGACCCCGCCGAGGCCCGCGCACAGACCGCTGAACGCGTACAGGCCCACCGTCGTGGCGCCCAGGGGCACCCCCATGAGCAGCGCAGCCTGCCTGTCCCCGCCGATGGCCAGGACGTTCCGGCCGAAGCGCGTGCTGCGGTGAAGGACCACGCCGATCGCGAGGACGATCAAGAACAGGAGCGCCGTCGCCGGGACCCAGGTCCGGCCGAGGCCCGGGATCGCCACGCTGAAGCCGAGCTCATCGACGATCCAGTCCAGCGCAGGATGATCGACGCCGATGGGCTGCATGCTGACGAGGAACGCCGCGCCGCGCGCGAAGAACATGCCCGCGAGCGTCACCAGGAACGGGGGCAGCGAGAACTCATGGATCAGGTACCCCGTCATCGCGCCGAACGAGACCGCCACCGCGAGGCCGACACAGAACGCGAGCAGCGGATGGCAACCGCCCGTGATCAGCGTGCCCACGACGACCGTCGTCAGCGCGACGACGGACCCGACCGAGAGGTCGATGCCCCCCGACAGGATGACGAACGTCATGCCCACCGCGCAGATGCCCATCGCCGCGTTGCCCTTGATCAGGTCGACAAGGAAGCGCAGGCTGCGCGCCGACTCGTAACCGACCAGCACCCCCGCGTACAGCGCGACCAGGAGGACCGCGGTCGCGACGAGCGGCACATCTCGCCGATCCAAGCTCCGCATCGCTATTGCCCCCGCTTGAGCCCGAGCAGCGCCATGAGCCGCCGGCGCGACTCCTCCGAGACGAGCAGGCAGCTCACCAGCATCACGCCGGCCTTGGGCATCGGCTCGATCTCCGAGGGGACGTGCTGGATGTACATCGTGGTGGAGAGGGTTTGGATGAGCAATGCTCCTATCAGCGTGCCGCCCAGGTAGAAGCGCCCGCCGGTGAGCGCCGTGCCGCCGATCACCGCGGCGAAGATGGCGTCCAGCTCCCGCAGGCGCCCCACGCGATCGGGGTCGGCCGTGGAGATGTACGAGGCGGCCACGAGCCCGGCGATGCCGGCGCACAGGCCGGAGAACCCGTACAGCCAGAGCTTGATGCGGCGGTCGCTCACACCCGCGAGCCGGCTCGCGCGCTCGCTGTCGCCGATCGCCTCCATGAACAGGCCGAGCGCCGTCTTCCGGCAGAGCAGCGCGGCGACGACGAACACGGCGGCGACCAGCAGCATGGAGAACGGCAGGCCGCCGACGTGGCCGTTGCCGATGAACGCGAACGTCGCGTCCACGTGCGTCACGGGCTCGGCGCGGGTGATGAGCATGGCGATGCCGCGGACGCCGACCATGCTGATCAGCGTCACGACGATGGGCTGGATGTTCAGCGACGTGACCAGCGCGCCGTTGAACAGGCCGACGCCGCCGGCGATCGAGAGGGACAGGAGCGCCGCGACGAGCGGCCCGTAGCCGGCGTCCTTCATCAGGATGACGCAGGTGGCGCCGGAGAGCGCCATGACCGAGCCGACCGACAGGTCGATGCCGCGGACGGCGATCACCATGGTCAGGCCGATGGCGAGGAGCATCACCTCCGCGCCCTGGTTGAGCAGGTTGATGGGTGTCCCGTAATACGCCCCGTCGCGCTCGACGATGGAGAAGAAGTTCTTGGACAGGAAGAAATTGAACAGGAGGAGCGCCAGGAGGCCGAGCAAAGGCCAGGCTTCGCGGCGGCCGCGCCTGAGCAGCAGGGCGCCGGCGGCGCCGGTGACGAGGATGATCCCGATGCCCATGGGGCTCGCGTTCGTGCGCGCGGCTTCAGCGATCTTCTCGAGCATCGCGCGGCGCCTCCTTGTGCTGAGCAATGGCCTGAATGATCGACGAAGGGGTCACCGACGCTCCCGCGAGCTCGCCCTGCTGCTTGCGGTCCCTCAGGACGACCACCCTGGAGCAGTTGCGCGCGATCTCCTCGAGCTCCGACGAGATCAAGAGCGTGGCGACCCCCTTCTCGCCGAGCGACCGCACCAGCGCCTCGATCTCCAGCTTGGCGCCGATGTCCACGCCGCGCGTGGGCTCGTCGAGCAGCATGACCCGTGGCTGCATGGCCATCCAGCGCGCGAGCAGCACCTTCTGCTGGTTGCCGCCCGAGAGCAGCTTGACGGGCGTCTCCGGGGACGGCGTCTTGATGCTCAGGGCCTTGATGTAGTGCTGGACCAGCCGGTCCTGCTCGCTGCGCGGGAGCACCCGCAGCGCACCGCGGGAGGCCTGCAAGGCCAGCACGAGGTTCTCTCGCACGGAGAGGTTCGGGACGATGCCCTCCACCTTGCGGTCTTCCGGGCAGTACGCGAGGCCCGCCCGGATCGCGCGCCGCGGCGTCTTGATGTCGATCCCGCGGCCGTCGACCGTGAGCTCGCCGCGATCGGCCGGCTCGATCCCGAAGAGCATCCTGGCGGTCTCGCTCCGGCCCGAGCCGAGCAGCCCCGAGAGCCCCACCACCTCGCCGGGCCGCAGCGCGAGATCGATGGGCCCGACGACCCCGCTCCGCTCGAGGCCGCGCGCGGCGAGCACCGGCTCCGCGGCGCTCGCGTCCTCGCCGGCGCCGGCGGGGCCGCCCCTCGCGGCCTTGTCCTCGTCGCCGAGCTCCACGCCGAGCATCGCCTGGACGAGCGCCAGGTGAGGCAGCGCGCTGCTCGCGTATTGCCCGACCAGGCACCCGTTCCTGAGCACCGTGATCGTGTCGCTGACGGCGTAGACCTGATCCAGGAAGTGGGTCACGAAGAGCACCGCCAGCCCCTGCGCCTTCAGCCGCCGCATCACGTCGAAGAGCCGCTGCGTCTCCGCTTCATCCAGGCTGGAGGTGGGCTCATCGAGGATGAGGAGCCGGGCGTCGACGGCGAGCGCGCGGGCGATCGCGACCATCTGCTGCAGCGCGGTGGAGAGCGACGCCACCGATCGCGACACGTCGAGGTCCAGCGAGAGGCGCGCGAGGGCCTGGCGCGCCTTCGCGCGGACGGCGCGCTGGTCGATGAGGCCGAAGCGCCGAGGCTGCCGGCCCAGCATGATGTTGTCCGCGATGGAGAGGTGCGGGATGAGGCTGATCTCCTGGTGCACCGCGCTGATCCCCAGCGACTCTGCGTGCCGGGGGGAGGTCGGCCGGATCGACGTCCCGTCGAGCCGCAAGGCCCCCGCGTCCGGGGGATACACGCCGGTGAGCAGCTTGATCAGCGTCGACTTGCCGGCCCCGTTCTCCCCCATCAGGGCCTGGATCTCGCCCGCGTGCGCCTCGATGTGGACGTCGTGCAGCGCGCGGACGCCGGGGAAGGATTTGCAGAGGCCCTCGACGGAGAGCAACGCTTTCGAACCAGGCATGCGGCTGCTACTCCGTGGGTGAGGGCCGCTCGATCAGAGGGCTCACGTGCGTGGGGGTGCTCGCGCCGCCGCGTCAGCGCGCCGGCGCCGGCTCCTCTTCCGTAGGTTCAGTAGGCCCGCGAGCCGATGGTCGCCGCCGCCTGCTCGCGCTCGAAGACCTGGCCAGGGACGACGGTGCGCTTCGGCACCGCCTCGCCGCGCACGATCTTCTCGATGGTGTCGAAGAGCAGGGGGCCGTGCAGGGGGTTGCACTCGACCGTCGCGTTCAGCTTCCCCTCCACCATGGCCTCGAAGGCCGGCTTCACGGCGTCGACCGAGACCACCACGATGTCCTGCCCGGGCTTCAACCCCGCCGCCTGGATCGCCTGGATCGCGCCGAGCGCCATGTCGTCGTTGTGGGCGTAGACGGCGTTGATCTCCCCCTTGTGGGCCGAGAGCAGCGTTTCCATCACGGCTTTGCCCTTGGTGCGCGTGAAGTCGCCGCTCTGGCTCGCGATGATCTTCATGTCCGGATGCTTCGCGATGGCCTCGGCGAAGCCGGATTTGCGCATCACCGCCACGTCCGCCGCCGGCGTGCCGACGAGCTCGATGATGCGCGCCTTGCCGTTCGTCTGCTTCGCGAGCCACTCGCCCGCCTGGCGCCCCTCCCAGACGAAGTCCGCGACCATCACCGTCGCGTACAGATCTTCTTCGGCGTCCACGCCCCGGCTCGTGAGCACCACCGGGATCCCGGCGCGCTTGGCCTCCTTCAGCGTCGGCTTCCAGCCCACGGACTCTTGCGGCGCGATGACGATGACGTCGACGCCCTTGGTGATGAACCCGTTGACGGCGTTGACCTGGTTGTTGTGCACGTTCTGGCCGTCGGCGAAGAGGAGCTGCACGCCGCGCTTCTCCGCTTCCTCCTGGATCGACTTGCTGTGCGCGACCCTCCACGAGCTCTCGGCGCCCGTCTGCGAGAAGCCGACCACGATCTCGGACAGCTTCTTCGGCTTCTTTCCCGCGGGCTCGGTGCCCGATGCCGGTTTCGGCGCGGCGCCGTCGGCCTCGCTCTCCCCGCGGGAGCAGCCGGCGCCGATGGATAGTGCGCCCAAGATGGCCAGGAGCGCCCTCCGTGACACGTGGTTCTGGCGGTGCATGCTCTTCTCCCTCTCCTGCTGTCCCTTCGGACGCGGTTCGATGGCCGGCCCAGCGCGGGCGCCGATGCATCGCTGTCGATGCAGCCCTCGGGGCCGAAGGGCCCGGGCGCACACGAGTCTACCCAGCGCGAAGCGAAAGGATACCAGGAACCGTTGTGAACGTTAACATGGCCGATGTCAACCAAAATGGATCGGCCGCGCCGAGGGCGCCGCGCTCGCCGGCGTCATGCTCGGCGCCGCCGCGCTCGGGGTGACCCGCTGACCCGCGCCGCTCTCGCACCGCTCTAACGCGCCCCCCGAGCAGCCCCCTCGTGACGCGCCGCTCCGGAGGAGCCCCGCCAGCCGTCGGTGTTCGAGACCACTGACTAAGTAAATAGTGTTGACTTAGTCTTTGTGATCGTTAACATCTCAAATCGTCCTTAAGGCTTGCTCAGCAGGGCCGTTATGCGAACCGGGAATTTTCTGGATCGGTCGCGGCGTCGACTCCGTTCGTTTGGCCGCCGCCGACGCGCGACACCTCGCTCGCCGACGCAGCGGTCAGGCCCTACCCGCGCCGGGCACACGAGCGCTGGTGCGATTGGCACGCGCACTGGCACCGTTCCAATCCGACTGCCCTGAAAATACTGCGCGTATCAAAAACTTACCCAATCACTGAAGGGGAAGTCCAACGTGAACAAGAACCGCTCTTCTCGATGGCTTTGCAACTCGGCCTGGATCGCGCTCGGAATCGCGGCGCTCGCTGCCTGCGGTGATGGAGGCGATGGGGGTGGCGACGGCGGCGGCGGCGGCGCGGGGGCGGCGGGCAGCACCGGCACCACCACCAGCGCCAGCACGACCTCCAGCGCGAGCACGACAGGCGCGAGCACGACCAGCGCGAGCACGACCAGCGCGAGCACGACCAGCGCCGGCACCGGCGGGTCGAACGAGGGCGGCGGCGGTTCGGACGCCTCGAGCACCACCTCCACCGGGACGGGCGTCCCCGAGCCCATGGGGAAGTTCGTCGGCAACATCACGACCAACGGCAACGTGCGCGACGGCTTCGCCAAGTACTGGAACCAGATCACGCCCGAGAACGAGGGCAAGTGGGGCTCCGTCGAGAGGTCCCGCGGGAACAGGGACTGGAGCGCGCTCGACAGGATCTACAAGTACGCCCAGGACAACAACATCATCTTCAAGCACCACGTCTTCGTGTGGGGCGCCCAGCAGCCCGACTGGGTGGGTCGCCTCTCCGGGGGGGAGCAGCAGGCGGCCGTGCGGGACTGGATGAAGGCGTTCTGTGAGCGCTACCCCAAGACGAAGTACATCGACGTCGTCAACGAGCCGCCGCCCCACACCACGCCCTCGTACAAGAACGGCATCGGCGGCGACGGCGCCAGCGGCTGGGACTGGATCGTGAACTCCTTCAAGTGGGCGCGCGAGTTCTGCCCGAACGCGGTCCTGATCCTCAACGACTACAACAACATCGAATACGAGAACGACCACAACAACTTCATGCGGATCGCGCGGGCCGTCATCGGCGCCGGCGCCCCGGTCGACGCGCTCGGCGCGCAGGCCCACGACGCGTACAAGATCAACACCAACACGGTGAAGGGCTACATCGACAAGATGGCCTCTCTGGGCAAGCCCGTGTACATCACCGAGTACGACATCGGCATCGCGGACGACAACCAGCAGAAGCGGGTGATGGAGGAGCAGTTCACGATGTTCTGGAATCACCCCTCGGTCCCGGGCATCACCCTGTGGGGCTACATCGTCGGCGCCACCTGGAGGGACAACACCGGCCTCCAGCACCCGGACGGCAGGCTGCGTCCGGCCATGCAGTGGCTGATGGACTTCCTGGATCGGTGACTGACCCTGCGGGTCGCGGAGTGCGTATTCCGACGGACGTGACAACTCGTTCCGGAGCAACGCGACGGCCCAGTCCGGCGTGACGTGGACCGGAGCGTAGCGACGAGCGCGGTCAGGTCTTCGTCTCGGTCCAGCCGCTTCACGTCGCGGCGCAGCCGCTGCAGTTCCTCACACTCCGGCGTCGTCAGCGCCCCAACGGGCCGTGGCTGTCAGAGCCCGGCCTCATGGACCACGACCCGATCGGCAGAACGGATCACGACTGGAGCGGTCAAGAATTCCCGCCCGGACCTCGTGCCTGCCCTTCCACCGCGCGGCGCGCAGCTCACGTTAAGGGCCCGAATCTGTTAGGATTTCCGCGGAGCGGACCCTTGACGTGAGCGAGCACCGCGTCCCGCTCCTCGCGGGGTCCGAGCGGGGCTTGCCTGCGATCCACTTGGCCGGTCCGGGCGCGATCCGATGGGGCGGTCCGTGACACCGTGGCCCGCGTCGATGTCCGCGCGCTTGCCCCAGTCGCCCAGCGCCGTCTCCGTCAGGTCGAGGTCCTTCGCCACCCGGCTGATGCTCTGGTCGCCCGCCTTAGCCAGCCGTGCCGCCTCCGCCTTCAACTCGGGCGTGAACGCCCGCCTCTTTCTCCGTCCCATCCCTGTCTCCCGGTGCCTTCGGGGGTGTCCACGGAAGAGGAGGAGGGACCGACCAACCGCAGGCCTCCAGTGACACTCACAAATACTGCACTCTGGCAAGTCAGGAAGATCCTTACTAACTGACAGATCATCGCAGGCTGGACAGAGCGCCATCCGTGCTCCGTGAGTCCGATATGCTTCGTACACTTGACCTCGCCGGGCCGTTGGGACCTCATGGCGTCCATGAACGACGGCTCTGTTCGGCCTGGCGACATCGTGGCGGGCAAGTACCGCGTCGAGCGCGTCCTCGGTGCAGGGAACATGGGGGTGGTCGTTGCGGCGACACACGTGGACCTCGGTCAACTCGTCGCGCTCAAGCTTATGCTGCCCGGCAGGGCGGCCGGCCCGGAGCAACGCCAACGGTTCCTGCGCGAGGCGCGCGCAGCCGCGCGCCTCAGGAGCCAACACGTCGCCCGAGTGCTCGACGTCGGCGCTAATGAGAACGCTGCGCCGTACATCGCCATGGAATTTCTAGAAGGCCAGGATCTCGCCGCCTTACTCCATGCGCGAGGACAGCTCCCCTTCGCGGAGGCAATCGAGTACATCCTCCAGACCTGCGAGGCGGTAGGTGAGGCGCATGCCGCGAGGGTCGTACATCGCGACTTGAAGCCAGCGAACCTCTTCCTGACGAAGGACGTGAGCGGATCGTCCTGTATCAAAGTGCTGGATTTCGGCGTCTCGAAGCTCATCGGCGATCTGACCCTCACGGCTGATTCACAGGCACTCGGCTCGCCGCTCTATATGTCGCCCGAGCAGATGAACTCGTCGAGAGACGTCGACACGCGTAGCGATATTTGGGCACTCGGCATCATCTTGTACCAGCTCGTTGCCGGGCGGACACCGTTCGATGCCGATACTATGCAGGGACTCTGCTCGCGCGTCTTCTTCGGGCAGCCGACGCCGTTGTGCGAGTTCCGCAAAGACGCACCGCCTGGATTCGAGGCAGTGATCCTGAAGTGCCTCGAGCGAGATCGAGATCAACGATGGCGCAATGTCGCTGAGCTGGCAGCTGCGCTTGCTCCCTACGCGAGTGGGCTAGCGCGCATCTATGCCGAACGCGTATCGCGCGTTCTCACCGTTAAAGCGACGCCTACGGCTTCGGCCCCAGAGCTGCCGGTCACCGTACCGACCACAGTTGGAGTGTCGTCTACCGTTCCAGGTTACGCCGTGCAACCCACCGAAGCCGGTGATGATTCTCCAACTGGAATGAACCAAGGCACACCGCCCGTCACTGCGACGTCAAGCACACCCGGAGCAAACAGCGACGTATCTACTGCCCTCTCAGCCACGCGGAGAACCTCGGCCTCGTCGAGGCAACAGCGCGCGAACTCACGTAGCCGAGCTCCATTTGTCCTGATCGGCATCCTCATCGCACTCGGCATACCCGTGGTCGTTCTCGTTCTGTTCGTTGTGATAAGCCACCGGGACGAATCCGCGCGATCGGTCGCGGCGGAGGCTCGTCGCGCGAAGACAATGGCGGAAGCGCTTCGAGCGAAGACGTCAGCCTTGTCGGCCACCGAACCGCTCGCGGAGCCCGCCGTTGTTACACCGCCTTCAGTAAGCTCATCCGCTAGTACGCCCCCCATAGAGGCCCCCTCCGTGCAGGCCTCTGCTGCTCGTGTGGGGAGACCCCCGCGACACACAGGTCCTAAATCCGGTGGATCCAGGGCAAGCTCAGCTCAGTCGCCGTCCACTTCCTCGCTGAATGAGCATTCAGAAACGACACCGAGCATTTCTAAGGGCAAACTTGACGTCAACATCAAGTAGCGCGAGCGGCGTGTAGAGGACCCATGGGATATAGACATCGGCTCATGTATGGTGTTGCTTCCTGTACGCTCGCAACGTTCCTGTCAGCCTCGTATGCGCGTGCCCAATATGAGGATGAAGAGGAGCCAGTTTATACGACTCCGAAAGCGTCGAAGCCAAGAACGTTATCTGAGTCTCTGACAGGAGTAGCGAAGGACGAATATGACGCTGGAAAGACATTGTACTTAGATAACGATTATGCCGGTGCGCTCATTAAATTTCGTCGCGCCTATGAGCTGTCCAAAGACCCCCGCCTGCTCTGGAACATGGCGGTTTGTGAAAAAAATCTACGACGATACACGCGTGTGCTCTCACACCTGCGCGAACTCGTGAATGATCCTTCACCTCTACTTACCGCGCAGGACAGGAAGGACGCCACTGATCTCGCAGAGACGGCTCAGGCTTTCGTGAGCGCGCTCAAGATTACATCAAACGAGGATGGCGCATCTGTCGTTATCGATGAGGAAAACGTTGGTGTGACACCACTCGCAAAGCCTGTACTGCTCGACGTTGGTCTTCGCAGAATTCGCGTTTCGAAACCGGGGTTTAAAGAGCGCGTGCACACCTTGGAGGTTGCAGGTGGAAGCGATGTTGTGTTCAATGTAAATCTCGAGAAAGAGATACATGAAGGTCGGTTGTTGATCAACGCAGGATCAGGAGACTCGATCCTAATTGATGGCAAGATCGCAGGGGTGGGCCGGTGGGAGGGGAAGCTACCAAGTGGCGGTCACTCACTCCAGGTCACTAGGCCCGACATGGTCCCATATCAATCCGAGATCTTGATCCAAGACGACAAGCTCCGAACCGTTAACGTGACCCTGCACCCCGTTCCGTTCTCCATTGCCCGATCAACGTGGCTCTGGATTGGTGGGGGCGCCATCGTGACTGCGGGGGCAGTAGTCGGCGCAATATTACTCTTTCGGCCGGAGCAGGAGCCGGCTGTACAAGGAACACTGCCACCCGGGACGGTTCAGCTCTCGTTCGGGGGGCGACGATGAGCGCGGCTCCCCATGTTAGCATGTCTAGTCGTGCCATCTGCAGCTAACGGAGTTAATCTGCTGCATCGTTCGTAAACAAGTTATTGTGTTGACTGCTGATGCTGGCTAGTTCGACGGAGGCAATCTCTCTACATGTGCTCATCGCCTTCTCGTCGAGGGTGAAAATGAATGCGGCGTATCGCTCTGTGTTGATGTTCGTCGTGCTCTCAGCGTCTGCCGTGATGGCGAACTGCCTCGTGCCGTCGCGCGGCGAATTGATGATCGTGGTGCAGACGGACATGTCGTTGCCCAAGGACATCGACGCGATTCGGGTTGAGGTCCTGATTTACGGTGTCCCCAAGTATGCGCAGGACTTCGAAGGTTTGGGCGATTCGGCGGCGGCGATCAAGCTACCTGCGACACTCGGCCTGCTCGCCCCGAAGGACTCCTCCGAGCCGGTTACAATCCGCGTGAGCGCCAGACGAGGCGGCAAAGATGGTGATGTGCGCGTACTTCGCGAGGTGGTCACCACCGTCCCGGCGGACCGCATCGCGATGCTTCCCATACCTCTTCAGTTCCTCTGTGACGGGTCGGGTCAGGTAAAGAACAGCCGTGTCGAGACGACCTGTGAGGATCCAACGCTCACCTGCATAGCCGGCACTTGTCGCCCTCGCAACGTGGATTCGTCGTTGCTGCCTAGCTATGCCCCCCCGCTGATCTTCGGCGGCGGCAGCAGCAAAGAAAACGGCTCATGTTTCGATGTAGAAGCGTGCTTCGCGAGCTCGGAGCGTGCCGATGTGGACCTTGAATCTTGTACGGTCAATCGAGGTGGAGAGAGCGTCAACGTGGCGATCAGGACCGAAGCTGACGGTATCTGCGGGACTATGGGCTGCTTTGTTCCGTTAGATGCAGATAGAACGGTGGGGTGGACATCAGAACCTGGTGGCGGAATCTCGCTGCCGCCCGCGGTGTGCACCCAGCTCATGTCAGGCAAGCTGCTCGATGTAGTCACGGCGCCTGTCAAGGAGGTTTGTCCCCAGAAGAGCTCCTCCCTGCCGCCCTGCGGTCCGTGGTCTTGGGGTTCTAGAAGCTCGGCGGCGTCGACCTCTACGTCAGAGAGCGCTACATCGAGCTCTACAGTGGGCGCCGGCGGCTCCGAAGCGGTGGGCGGATCAGGTGCGACTACAGGGATCGGTGCGACAGGGGAAGGTGGCGGCACAGGAGGCGGTGGAAGTGTGCCGTCCTATGGGCAGTGCACTAAAGGATGCTCCACTGAATCAGATTGTTGTTCGCCCGGTCAGAGCAACTGCCCTTCGGCTGCCTATCCGACGAACTTCGGGTGCTACAACGGAGCATGCACTCCACCTCAGTGTAGTGAAGACGGCGATTGTGTAGGCAGTTCGTTTGACAGACGCTGCATGCCCATCAAAGGGTGGCGGCAGTGTGCAACGTGGTGCCTATCCAGCGACGGGTGCCCTGAAGGAATGGAATGTGGTGGCGTCAACGATGTTGGTGATATGTACTGCATGGTACAGTCGTCCTGTCGTAGTAATGCAGATTGCGGTGGATTTGGTCAATGTGTAAGTGGCGACTGTGTGTGCCAGGATAGCTCCGATTGTGTCGATCCATCCGCCACCGTGTGTGTTCGCTAGGAGTATACGTGCTATAGCACATGTTATATACTGCCGGCCGAAACGGCCGGACTCTCGCTCGGAGGGGGAATGATGAGTGCAATAATCCGTACTGCATTCTTGCGGTTCGCGGTTCTCGCGGCAGCGATGGCGACGTCGGACTGTTCCGTGCCATCGCGCGGCGAGCTGATGATCGTGGTGCAGACGGACATGTCGTTGCCCAAGGACATCGATGCGATTCGGGTTGAGGTCCTGATTTACGGTGTCCCCAAGTATGCGCAGGACTTCGAAGGTTTGGGCGATTCGGCGGCGGCGATCAAGCTACCTGCGACACTCGGCCTGCTCGCCCCGAAGGATTCCTCCGAGCCGGTTACAATCCGCGTGAGCGCCAGACGAGGCGGCAAAGATGGTGATGTGCGCGTACTTCGCGAGGTGGTCACCACCGTCCCGGCGGACCGCATCGCGATGCTTCCCATACCTCTTCAGTTCCTCTGTGACGGGTCGGGTCAGGTAAAGAACAGCCGTGTCGAGACGACCTGTGAGGATCCAACGCTCACCTGCATAGCCGGCACTTGTCGCCCTCGCAACGTGAATTCGTCGTTGCTGCCTAGCTATGCCCCCCCGCTGATCTTCGGCGGCGGCAGCAGCAAAGAAAACGGCTCATGTTTCGATGTAGAAGCGTGCTTCGCGAGCTCGGAGCGTGCCGATGTGGACCTTGAGTCTTGTACGATCGATCGAGGCGGAGAGAGCGTCAACGTGGCGATCAGGACCGAAGCTGACGGTATCTGCGGGAGTATGGGCTGCTTTGTTCCGTTAGATGCAGATAGAACGGTGGGGTGGACATCAGAACCTGACGGCGGAATCTCGCTGCCGCCCGCGGTGTGCACCCAGCTCATGTCAGGCAAGCTGCTCGATGTAGTCACGGCGCCTGTCAAGGAGGGTTGCCCCCAGAAGAATTCCTCCCTGCCGCCCTGCGGTCCGTGGTCTTGGGGTTCTAGTCCGGCTTCAACACAATCTTCAGCCGGTGGGGGCGCCGGCATGACTGGCGCCGGCATGACTGGCGCCGGCGGAGCTGGCACTGGCAGCGACGGCTCCGCTACAGGCGGCTCCGGAGAGCCTGGAACGAGCAGCTCCGGGGCTGCCGGTTCAGACGCCTCGAGCAGCACCTCCACCGGAACGGGCGTCCCCGAGCCCACGGGGAAGTTCGTCGGCAACACCACGACCAACGGCGCCGTACGCGACGGCTTCGCGAAGTACTGGAGCCAGATCACGCCCGAGAACGAGGGCAAGTGGGGCTCCGTCGAGAGGTCCCGCGGGAACAGGGACTGGAGCGCGCTCGACAGGATCTACAAGTACGCCCAGGACAACAACATCATCTTCAAGCACCACGTCTTCGTGTGGGGCGCCCAGCAGCCCGACTGGGTGGGTCGCCTCTCCGGGGGGGAGCAGCAGGCGGCCGTGCGGGACTGGATGAAGGCGTTCTGTGAGCGCTACCCCAAGACGAAGTACATCGACGTCGTCAACGAGCCGCCGCCCCACACCACGCCCTCGTACAAGAACGGCATCGGCGGCGACGGCGCCAGCGGCTGGGACTGGATCGTGAACTCCTTCAAGTGGGCGCGCGAGTTCTGCCCGAACGCGGTCCTGATCCTCAACGACTACAACAACATCGAATACGAGAACGACCACAACAACTTCATGCGGATCGCGCGGGCCGTCATCGGCGCCGGCGCCCCGGTCGACGCGCTCGGCGCGCAGGCCCACGACGCGTACAAGATCAACACCAACACGGTGAAGGGCTACATCGACAAGATGGCCTCTCTGGGCAAGCCCGTGTACATCACCGAGTACGACATCGGCATCGCGGACGACAACCAGCAGAAGCGGGTGATGGAGGAGCAGTTCACGATGTTCTGGAATCACCCCTCGGTCCCGGGCATCACCCTGTGGGGCTACATCGTCGGCGCCACCTGGAGGGACAACACCGGCCTCCAGCACCCGGACGGCAGGCTGCGTCCGGCCATGCAGTGGCTGATGGACTTCCTGGATCGCGGTTGACACCGCGCTGATCCGATCTCGCGTCGGGGGCGCCTCGGCAGGCCGCCCCGCGCGACGAGCTCCCCCCCACGGGAGCCGGGTAGATCCACGAGACCCCTCTACCCGCGATCCTCCTCGCGACGCACCTTCACCGCGCACGCCTTGTACGACGGCTGCCTCGAGTACTGGTCGAACGCCGGGAACGTCAGCTTGTTCGTGATCTCGTAGTGCATCGGGATGAAGATCTCCCCCGGCTGCACCGAGTTCGTGACGAACGCCCGCGCCTTGATCTCCGCGCGGCGCGACGCGATGACCACCCACTCGTTCATCTCGACGCCGAGCTTCTTCGCGTCGACCGGGCTCACCTCGGCGTAGATCTCCTTCGGATAGAGCCGCTGCAGCACCGCCGACTTCTTGGTCCGCGTCTGCGTGTGCCACTGGCTGGAGCTCCCTCGCCCGGTGAGCAGCGTGAACGGATACTGCTCGTCGGTCGGCTCGGGCAGCTGGCGCGGCGCCTGGAACGCGAACTTCGCCCTCTGGTCCGGCCGGTAGAACGCGCCGTCCTCGAACAGCCGCCGCTCGTTCGATTCGAACGACGCCCCCTCGGGGTACGGCCACTGGATGCCGCCCCGCTCGTCGATCATCGCGTAGTCCTCGATCCCCGTGATGTCGCACGGCTGCCCCTTCGAGAGCCGCTTCAGGATCTGGAAGACCGCCTCCGGGCTCTTCCACTCCTTGAACAGATCGCCGCAGCCCCAGTACTGCGCGACGAGCTGGAAGATGTGGAAGTCGGCCAGCGCCTGCCCCGGCGCCCGCGCGACCTTCTTCACGAGGCCGATGCGCCGCTCCGAGTTGATGAACGTGCCCTCCTTCTCGGCCCACGAGGCCGCCGGCAGCACGAGGTGCGCGCGCTCCGCCGTCTCGGTCGTGGCGTACATGTCCTGCACCACGAGGAACTCCAGGCGGCCGAGGAGCTCGTGCAGATCCTCCTGGTTGATCCACGAGTGGGCCGGGTTCGTCGCGATGATCCAGAGGCCCTTGATCTTCCCCTTCAGGATGCCTTCGATGATCTGATCGTACGCCAGGCTGTTCCGGGTCGGGATGACCTCCTCCGGGACGCCGAGGATCCCGGCGATCTTCTTCCGGTGCTCCTCCTTCGTGAAGTCGTGGCCGGCGAACAGGGCCGTCGTGTTGCTGAACATCCGCGAGCCCATCGCGTTGCACTGGCCCGTGATGGAGTTCGCCCCGGTCCCGGGCCGCCCGATGTTCCCCGTCATCAGCGCGAGGTTGATGAGCGCCTGCGCGACCCGCACCCCCTCGTGGCTCTGGTTGACGCCCATGGTCCACCAGAACGACACCCGCTTCCCGCTGTGGATCGTCTCCGCGAACGTCGCGAGCTGCTCCTCGCCGATCCCCGTCGCCGCGGCGACCCGCGCCGGCGTGAACTCCTCGACGTGCGCCTTGAACTGCTCGAACTCGACCGTGTGCGCGTCGATGAACTCCCTGTCGATCCACCCGCGCTGGATGAGGATGTGCGCGATGCCGTAGAACAGCGTCAGATCCGACTTCGGCTTCAGCGCATAGTGCGCCGTCGCCGCCATCGCCGTCTCGGTCTTGCGCGGATCCACGACGAGGATCGCCGGACGGTTCTTGTTCTTGCACAGCCGCTCCCACATGATCGGGTGGGCGATGCAGAGGTTCGAGCCGACGAGCACCACGACGTCGGACTCCTCGAAGTCGCGGTACGTGTAGGGCGGCGCGTCGAACCCGAACGACTCCTTGTAGGCGACCACCGCCGTCGCCATGCACTGCCGGGTGTTGCCGTCCCCGTGCAGCATGCCCATCCCGAACTTCGCCAGCGCCCCGAGGAAGGCCATCTCCTCGGTGACGATCTGCCCCGTGCTGATGAAGGCGACCGACTCCTTGCCGTGCGCGTCCTGGATCGCCTTGAACCGGTCGACGAACGTGCGCAGCGCGACGTCCCACTCCACCCGCTCCAGCTTCCCGCGGGCGTTCCTGAGGAGCGGTGCGGTGGCGCGGTCGCTCGCCCGGAGCGGCGTGAGCGCCTCCCAGCCCTTCGGGCACGCCATCCCGAGGTTGACCGGATAGTCGGTGTTCGGAGAGAGGTTGATCGCCTCGCCGTCCTTGAGGTGGACGTTCAGCCCGCACCCGGTCGAGCAGAAGCCGCACACGACCGTGGTCGTCTGATCGGGCTTCAGCCGCGCGGGCACCCGCCCGAGGCCGAACTCGCCGGGGGTGAGCAGGAGCTCGCGCGTGAGCGGCCCGTTGCGCTGGAGGAGCAGGTTGTCCGCCTTCTTGGGCTCCGCTTCCGTCTTCTTGGCGTCGGGGGTGGTCATCAGGAGAGCCCTCCAGGCATCTTGGACGCGGGCGCGGCGGCGAAGAAGAGGTACCGCTCGAGGAACTCGCCCGCGAGGCAGAACAGGAACGCCACGACCGCCATGGCCATCAGGACCTCGGAGCTGACGCCGCTGTTCGGCGCCGAGAAGAGGCTGAGCGCCGGCAGGACGATGCCGCCGAGCGCGCCGCAGGCGAACCGCCAGCCCGTCGCGCCCTTCAGCTCCCCCGCCATCAGGATCGCGCTCCGCTTGAGCGTCGAGTGGCTCCGCTTCCGGAGGTGCCGGAACATCGAGAGCTCCACGAGCAGCTTGAGCCCCATCGCCACGCACAGGAACCCGCTCAGCGCGCGGAAGCCGCCGGTCAGGAGCAGCGCCGCGTGCTCGTCGCTGAGGAGCAGCGCCACCATCAGGACCGTCGAGCTCCCGAGCACGGCCGCCGTGCTCGCGAACTTGAAGCCCGTGAGGCCGCCGCTCCAGTGGTCTCGCTGGGTCGCCGCGTAGACCATCACCGAGCAGAACACGCCGAGCATCCCGCTCAGCGCGACCGCGTAGGACAGCGGCGTCTGCAGCTGGCCGAGCGGCGAGAGCGGCGCGAGCGCCGGGATCGAGGGCACCCAGAACGAGGCGGCGTAGGCCGTCCCGGCGCCGGCGAAGAGCGAGAAGCCGAGGATCTCGCGGCTGAGCCACGACGTCTTGAGCCCGAGGAACGCCCGGAACGCGAACTGCGGGCGGCCCAGGTGGAGGAGGCTCGCGCCCAGCGCGGCGAGCCCGAAGACGAGCGCGAAGGTGGCGCTGTGGCCGCCGAAGCCCCGCGTCGCCTGCGCGCCGAGGAGCTCGTTCAGGGCGAGGCTCACGCAGAACGCGCCGACCGAGAGCTGCGTGAGCACGAGCATCGCGACGAGCGGAGGGTGGGAGTGCTCCCGGCTCACCTGGTAGAAGTCCGCGGGGAGCATGTTGCGCGGGAGCGACTTCTTCGTCTTGTAGCTGGTCGTCGGGATCGTGATCTCCGGCGCCGCCGCCCCCGGCAAAAAGACGTTGGTCTGGCTCTCCTGCACGGCCTGCGCCTGATCGACCACCGTGATGCGGATGGCGCCGTTCGGGCACGACTGCACGCACGCCGGGGCCTCGTCGTTGGCCAGCCGGTCGCTGCACATGTCGCACTTGCGCACGATCCCCCGCTCCGCGTTGAACTTCGGAGCGTCGTAGGGGCACATCAGGATGCAGTACTGGCAGCCGATGCACTGATCATCGAGGTGCTTGACGATGCCGGTGACCGGGTCCTTCTCGTAGGCCTTGACCGGACACCCCGACATGCACGCCGGGTCCAGGCAGTGGTGGCACGCCGTGGTCACGCTCTGCTGCGCCGGCGTCTGGGGCGTGCCGCCGTGGAGGAGCCCGACCGAGCGCCACACCTCGTCCTCGTCGAGGCCGTTCAGGCTGTGGCAGGCGGTGACGCACGCCTTGCACGCGGTGCAGGCGTCCAGATCGACCTCGAAGGCGTACTGCTGCCCGGGCTTCGGCTTCTCGAACGGGATGAGGTCGCGGTAATACTTGGACTGGGCCGGGAGCGCGTGCTCCTCGTGCAGCTTGGAGAACCGCTCGACCGCCGTGAGCTTCTGCTGGTCGGCGAGGAGCGCCTGGAGCAGGTTCTTGTTGCTGTCCTGGATCTTCGGCGGCGAGTTGACGATGGGCAAACGAAAGTGAGTGTCCGACACCTTTGCAACGCTCATCGAGATTCCCTGTCTACCCGGCGCGGAAACCCAGCCCGGAGAGCTCCAAGAGGCACAAAGAAAGCAGCGACGCGACCGTCGCGGAGCGGAGCGCGGCGCTGCACCGAGCGCTCACGCGGTCAGCTCGCCGCGCCGGGCGGCTGCGCCGGGCTGTGGACCTCGACGCGCCCGTTCCGGATCCGGGTGGGATACACGGGGATGCGCACGGTCGGGTCGTCGAGGCACTGGCCGGTGCGCAGGTCGAAGTTCTGCTTGTAGATGGGCGAGGCGATCTTGGGCACGCCCCCCTTGTCGCCGACGATCCCGCGGGAGAGGACGAACGCCTTGCTGAACGGGTCGAAGTTGCTGATGGCGTAGATCTCCTCGCCCTCGCCGACCCGGACCACCGCGACCTGGCGCTTCCCCACGAGCGCGCAGACCCCCGTGTTCGGGATGATGTCCTCGACCCCGCAGACCTCGACCCAACCCTGGCCCGCGCCCTCGCTTCTAGGCGATTCCGACATGTGCAGCTCGTTCATGGCGATTTCCCTCGGAAGAGGCCCCTCGGCCCGCGGTCAGATCATCTCCTCGACGAGCGTCGACTTTTCCTTCCAGGCCGCGGGGCGGTGCTGCGCCCGCTCGCTGACGAAGACGATGCTCCGGTCGGGCTCGCCGGCGTTCACGAACGGGCGGAACTGCTTGAGCTTCTCGGGATCGGAGACCGCGGCCTTCCACTCGCACTCGTAGGTCGCGATGAGGTGGGCCATCTCCTTCTCGAGCTCCTCGCAGATCCCGAGCGAGTCGTCGATGATGACCTGGCGGAGGTAATCCATGCCGCCCTCGAGGTTGTTGAACCACGTGGCCGTGCGCTGGAGCCGGTCCGCCGTGCGGATGTAGAACATCAAAAACCGGTCGAGGTACTTGATGAGCGTCGCCTCGTCGAGATCCGCGGCGAAGAGCTGGGCGTGCTGCGGCTTCATCCCGCCGTTGCCGCAGAGGTAGAGGTTGTAGCCCTTCTCCGTCGCGATGATCCCGAAGTCCTTGCTCTGCGCCTCGGCGCACTCGCGCGCGCAGCCGGACACCGCGGACTTCAGCTTGTGCGGGCTGCGCAGCCCCTTGTAGCGGTTCTCGACCGCGACCGCGAAGCCCACCGAGTCCTGCACGCCGTAGCGGCACCAGGTGCTGCCCACGCACGACTTCACCGTGCGGAGCGCCTTGCCGTAGGCGTGCCCCGACTCGAAGCCGGCGGCGATGAGCTCGCTCCAGATGTCGGGCAGCTGCTCCAGCCGCGCCCCGAACAGGTCGACGCGCTGGCCGCCCGTGATCTTCGAGTACAGGTTGTACTTCTTCGCGACCTGCCCGAGGGCGATGAGCTGATCGGGCGTGATCTCGCCGGCCGCCACGCGCGGCACCACCGAGTAGGTGCCGTCCCGCTGGACGTTGGCCATGAAGCGATCGTTCGTGTCCTGGAGCGGGAGGTGCTTCTTGTTCAGGATGTGCTCGTTCCACGTCGAGGCGAGGATCGAGGCCACCGCCGGCTTGCAGATCTCGCACCCCTTGCCCTTGCCGTGGCGCTCGATGAGGTCGTCGAAGGTCTTGATCGCGTGGACCCGGACGAGGTGATAGAGCTCCTGCCGCGAGTAGTTGAAGTGCTCGCAGATGTAGTTCGTGACCGCGACGCCGGCCTTCTTGAGCTCCTTCTTCAGGATGTCGGTGATCAGCGTGGTGCACGAGCCGCAGCCGGTGCCCGCCTTGGTGTGCCCCTTGATGGCGGCGAGCGTGACGTGCTTGTCGTCGCAGATGGCCGAGCAGATCGCCTTCTTCGTGACGTTGAGGCACGAGCAGATCGTCGCGGTGTCGGGCAGCGCCTCGACCCCGAAGCCGGCCGGCTTCGCGCCGTCGCGCGCCGTGACGATGAGGTCCTCGGGGTTCGGCGGCAGGACGATCTTGTTCTGCACGAGCTGGAGCAGCTGCCCGTAGTTCGAGGCGTCGCCGACCAGGATGCCGCCGAGCAGGTGCTTGCCGTCCGAGCTGACGACGAGCTTCTTGTAGACGTTCGACGTCGCGTTCATGAAGCTGACCACGCGCGCGCCCGGCTGCGCCGCGAACGCGTCGCCGAAGCTCGCGACGTCCACGCCCATCAGCTTGAGCTTGGTGCTCATGTCGAAGCCGGCGAAGGTCTCCTTCCCGCCGGTGAGGGCGTCGGCCGCGACCTTGGCCATGTGGTAGCCGGGCGCCACCAGGCCGTAGAGCTGGCCTTGATAGCTCGCGCACTCGCCGATCGCGTAGATGTCCGGATCGGACGTCTGACAGCGCTCGTTGATGACCACGCCGCCGCGGCTGCCGATCGCGAGGTCGCACGCCCTGGCGAGCTCGTCCCGCGGCCGGATGCCGGCGGAGAAGACGATCATGTCGGTCGCGAGATCGGTCTGGTCGGCGAAGAGCATCCGCGCCACGCGGCCGTGCTCCGCGACGATCTCCGTGGTCGAGGTGCTCGTGTGCACGTGGACGCCGAGCGACTCGATCTTCCGGCGGAGGATCGCCCCGCCGGCGTCGTCGACCTGGAGGGCCATCAGGCGCGGGGCGAACTCCACGACGTGGACCTCGAGCCCCATGTTCTTGAGCGCGTTGGCCGCCTCCAGCCCGAGCAGGCCGCCGCCGATGACCGTGCCGACCTTGGCGCCCTTCGCGTGGGCCGCCATGGCCTCGAGATCCTCGATCGTGCGGTAGACGAAGCAGCCCTTCGTGTCCTTGCCCTTGATGGGCGGCACGAACGGGTACGAGCCGGTGGCGAGGATGAGCTTGTCGTAATAGACCGTCTTCCCCTTCGCGGAGGTCACGGCCTTCTTGCGGCGGTCGATCGATACGGCCTTGTCGCCCAGGTGGACCTGAATCCCCGCCTCCTCGTAGAGGCCGGGCTTCACCATCGAGAGGTCGTCGGCCGATTTGCCGCTGAAGAAGGCGGACAGGTTCACCCGATCATAGGCGAGCCGAGGCTCCTCGCAGAAGGTCGTGATGTTCCATTCGCGCAGGAAGCCACCGAGGACCATGTTCTCGATGAGCTTGTGCCCGACCATGCCGTTGCCGATGACGAGGAGGTCCTTCTTCTTGCTCATGCAAACCCACCTTTGGACCCGGTGAGTCATCCTCACCGTCACTGCCGCACTGCCGTCCGAGCGCGGCGCAGGCCGTAGTCTCGGACAGGATCTTGTCTACTGTGGGCTCTGTTTCACAACTGTTTCGCTGGAATAAATTGTGTGTCCAATGGCGCGCTCGATCCCGGACATTCCCTCTGTTTCCTGCGCGTTTCGCGGCGCCCGGCGAGCGCAACAAGGCTCCGTGCGAGGGCGATCTCCACAGCGCGAATGAAGGGAAATGGGCGATTCTCGCGAATCAGGAGGAGTTTGTTTCGTGCGTGTGTCGCGCCGCCGGGGCGACTGCATTGCAGTTATGAAAGGCGGCGGGCCGGTCACCCGCGCGGGGCGGCCTCGGCGACGAGGGCGAGCAGCTGCGCCGTGGCGACCGGCTTGGTCAGGTGCGCGTCGAAGCCGGCCTCGCGCGAGCGGCGGCGGTCCTGATCCTGGCCATAGCCGGAGACGGCGGCGATGTAGGAGCCCCGGAGCTCGGGCTCGGCGCGCAGGCGCCGGACGACCTCGTAGCCGTCCATCCCGGGCAGGCCGATGTCGAGCAGGACGAGCTCGGGCTTCGAGGCGCGCGCGGCCTCGAGCGCCGCCGGGCCGTCGTGCGCCATCGCGACGGTGTGGCCGTGGAGCTGGAGGATGCGCCGCAGGCCCTCGGCGGCGTCGACGTTGTCGTCGACGAGGAGGACGCGGAGGGCGCCCGCCCCGGAGCGCGGGATCTCGGTCGAGGGCGCCGCGGCGCTGTCCGCCGTCGCGCCCGCGAGCGGGAGCCAGACGCTGATGGCGGTGCCCTCGCCGGGGCCGGCGCTCACGGCCTCGACGCGCCCGCCGTGCAGCTCGGTCAGCCGCTTCACGAGCGTGAGCCCGACCCCGAGGCCCCCCTGCGAGCGATCCAGCGTGCGCCGCGCCTGCATGAACGGCTCGAAGACGCGCGGCAGGAGCTCGGCGGAGATGCCGACGCCGGTGTCCGTCACCCGGATCCACGCGTCGCCGCCGCTCGCCGCGCAGGAGAGCGACACGCGGCCGCCCGGGTTCGTGTACTTGATGGCGTTGGTGAGCAGGTTCACGACGATCTGCTCGATCCGCACCCGGTCGCCGTGCACGAGCACGCCCGGCTCGACCGACAGGACGAGCTCGTGCCGGCGCTGCGCGAGGAGCGGGCGCACGGAGTCGACCGCGGTCTCGACCACGGCGCCGACGTCGAGCCGCTCCCGCTTCAGCTCGATCTTGCCGCGCGTGATCCGGGAGACGTCGAGCAGGTCGTCGACGAGCCGCACGATCGTCTTCACCTGCCGCTCGAGGGTCGCGAGGATCTGGCTGTCGTCGCGGTCGCCGCGGTCGCCCGTGCTCATGCGCAGGAGCTCGAGGCCGGTGGTGATGGGCGCGAGCGGGTTGCGGAGCTCGTGCGAGAGCATCGCGATGAACTCGTCCTTGCGCCGGTCCGCCTCGTGGGCCTCGCGGTACAGCCGGGCGTTCTCGAGGGCGACGCGCCGCTCGCGCTCGATGATGGCGGCGCGCTCCTCGTGCAGGCGGGCGCGCTCGAGGGCCTGCGCGCACTGGCGCGACAGCGCGAGCAGGAACTCCTGCTCCTCGTGATCGAACGGGCGCGGCTCCGCGAAGCTCAGCCCGAGCGCGCCGATCGGCCGCTCCTGGACGAGGAGCGGGAGGCAGCAGAGCGAGGCGGTCGTGGAGGTCAGCGCGGTGGCCGCGAAATCGGGGTACCGGGCGGCGCACTCCTTGCGCGTGCGCAGCCAGACGGGCGCGCCGGTCCGCAGGGGCTCGGTGAGGGGGAGGTCGTCGGCGACGGCCATCCTCCGGAAGCGCTCGACGGTCTCGGGCTCGTAGCCGACCGCCTTGAGGCACTCGATCTCGTCGCCCGCCGTCACTACGATCGATCCGGCGTACGCGCCCGCGGAGGCGGCGCCCTGATCGACGGCGACCTCCGCGACGGTCTCGCAGGTGAGCGCGTCGGCGAGCGCCGCGGTGATGCGCTGGAGGCCGGCCATGCGCTGCGCGGCGCGCTCGGCGGCCCGGCGCGCCTCCTGCTCGGCCAGGAAGCGCCGCCGCGCCTCGGCCTCGGCGGCGCGGGCCATGTCGTAGAGGCGCATGCGCTGCAGGGCCACCTGGATGCACTGCGCGAGCTCCTCGGCGAAGGCGAGATCGGCCGCGGTGTAGGTGCGGCCCGACTCGGCGGACGCGAGCGTGAGCGCCGCGAGGACGCACTCCTCGCCGCGGATCGGCACGATCACCGCCGAGCGGCAGCCGAGCGCGCGCAGGGCGGCGAAGTGCTCGGCGTCGCGCGCCACGCCGGCGAACACGCTGTCGGGGATCTCGGACAGGAGCCGGCCGGGGCCGCCGTGGAGCACCTCGTGCAGCGGCGTCTCGGCCTCCGGCGGGATCCGGCTGCGCTCGGCCAGCCTGGACACGAGCTCTGCCTTGGCCGGGTCCGCGTGCGCGATCACCCGGGCGCGCAGGGCGCCGTCCGGCTCGATCGTGTGGACGGCGCACCAGTCCGCCACGGAGGTGACCGCGAGCTCCGCGACGCGCCGGTAGCTCGTGTCGCGGTCGAGCACCGGATCGAGCAGGGCGGTCGCGTCGGCCAGGAAGCGGCGCGCCTCCTCGGCGCGCTTCTGCTCGCTGATGTCGGCGACGAGCGTGAAGAAGCCTTGCACCTCGCCGCTCGCGCCGAAATGAGGGATGTACTGGATGCGGACGTGGCGCCTGCCGCTCTTGCGGTACACGAGCCTCGACTCGAAGTCTTGCGGCTGCCCGGCGAGCACGGCGTCGATGCGCGGCTTCACGGCGGCGTAGGCGGAGTCGCCGATCACCTCGCGCACGCGCCGGCCGGCGAGGGAGGCGTGATCCTCGCCGAACCAGCGCTCGTAGGCCCGGTTGACGATGCGATAGCGCTCCTCGTCATCGATATAGGAGATGAGCGCCGGCAGGGCGTCGAGCAAGAGCTGGATCTGCTCGGCTTCCAGCGTCGCGCTCGGCTCGCCGCCTTCGGTCATGCTGCCGCCGGCGTGAGCCGTGGTGGGGACGTCCGGCCTTTGCATCTGGGCTCATGCATATCCGCAATCCGCGCTGATCGCCACCTGTCGGTCCTCTGCGCTCGGTCCGAGCGTGCTATGGTCGCCGCCGATGCGGATCCTCGTTGTCGGCGCGGGCGCGGTGGGCGGTTATTTCGGGGCCAGGCTCGCCCTCGCGGGGCAAGACGTCACCTTCGTCGCGCGGGGCGCGCACGCCGAGGCGATGCGGTCGCGCGGGCTCGTCCTCCGCACGCCGGCCGGCGAGGTGCGCACGCCGCCGCTCCGCGTGGCCCCGCTCGACGGGCTGCGCGGGTCGTTCGATCTCGCGCTCGTCGCCGTGAAGTGGCCGTCGCTCGGCGACGTGAGCGCGAAGCTCCCCGGGCTGCTCGCGGCGGACGGCCTCGCTCTGCCCCTGCTGAACGGGCTCGACTCGGAGGACGCGGTCGCGCGCGAGGTCGGCGCCTCGCGGGTGCTGGCCTCCATCGCGTACATGTCCTCGGGCCTCAGCGGCCCTGGCGAGATCGAGACGCTCGCGCCGACGCGCGCCGGCCTCGCGCCGTACCGTCCGGGGCAGGAGGCGCGGGTCGAGGCGACCGCCGCGCTGCTCGAGCGCGCCGGCATCCCCGTCCGCCGGGGCTCGGACTACCGCGCGATGCTCTGGGAGAAGATGGTCTGGAACGCCCCCTTCAACGCGATCTGCGCGCTGACCGGCCAGCGCGCCGGGGTGGTCGTGGAGCGCATGGAGGACCTCCTCCGGGCGGGGATGCTCGAGGTGATCGCGGTCGCGCGGGCGGAGGGGGCGGACATCTCCGAGGCGACGGCGGACGCGATGATCGCGCTCACGCGCTCGGAGTTCCCGCTCACCGAGCCGTCGATGCTGCAGGACGTGCGCGCCGGCCGCGCGACCGAGGTCGACATCCTCCAGGGCGCCGTGGTCGATCGCGGGCGCCGGGCGGGGATCGACACCCCGGTGCTGCGCACGCTCGCGACGCTCGTTCGCGGCCTGTCGCTCCGGGCGAGCGCGCCGCCTGTCGCCGGGTAGGCCCCGGGCCCGCGGCGGGGCCGGGGCGGGCTCACGACGTCCCATCTGGGCATCTGGGCTCAGAACACCGTCCTGGCGGCGAGCCCCTTGCCCATGGGAATGATCTGCACGCTCCCGACCTCGGTCACCGTGCGCTTCGCCGGGAAGATGAAGCCGCTCAGGATCTGCAGCGCGCCGATGGCCTGACCGAGCCCGTCGGCCACGAGCAGCACCTTGTTGGTCGCCTCGGTGTTGCACGCCCGATCGCCGCTGCACTTGCCGCGGGTCCCGAGATCGATCCAGGGCCCCGCGATGGGCACCCACAGCGCGCGGTCCGCGGGCTTGTCGCTGAACGTCGCGACGACGGTCGAGATCCCGTAGGTGGTGCCGAGCACGGCGACGCCGCTCCAGATGAGCCCGCGGTTCGGCACGGAATCGGTGATGGTGACCGTGTCGCGCGTCCTTTCCTGAGCGTGCGCGGCTTCGGTGAATCCCATTGTCGCGACCGCCATGGCGGCGGCCGAAGTGAAAAGAGCGAGCTTGTTCATGCGGTCCTCCTGGCCGCATGGCGCATGAGCAAACGGGGTGCCGGCGCGGCGAGCGTCGACGGACGGCAAGCGTCGACGCGCGGCCGGCGCGCCACGCCGGTCGTCTCGTGTGGCGAACTGCCCCGCGTGGGACGGCGCGCCTCGTGGTGCTCGCGCCGAGAGGCGCGATCTGCGCGGGAAACCGCGTCGCGCGCGCTCTCCCTCGTCGGCCGCGGGCTTGACGCTCGCGGGTACGTCACAGGCCGAACGGCCCGAGCGCTCCAACAACGCTGGAGCCCCCGAACGGACGGGCTCGCGAGGGCGCCGATCCGCGCGGAGAAATGGAGGTGGAAGGAGAGGAGGGGAGAGCGTCGCGGGCGTTCTTCCCGTCTTCCCCTCCTGTTCGAGCCCGGCGCTCAACCTTGATGGTGCAGAGAGGGTGACGCGACGAGAGGAGGGGAGTTCGAGAGCTGGAGAAAGCGTGTGGACCGGAGGGCCTCATCCGCGTTGTCCGCGGCGCCCGATGGGGGGAGAGGCCCGTGTCCGGGGGACCTGGCGATCAGGCGCCGCCAGCACCGCCCGCGCCGCCAGCAGCGCCCGTGCCGCCCGCGCCGCCAGCAGCGCCCGTGCCGCCCGCGCCGCCGGTGCCGCCAGTGGCGCCCGTGCCGCCCGCGCCGCCGGTGCCGCCGGTGGCCCCAGTGCCGCCCGCGCCGCCGGTGCCGCCGGTGGCCCCAGTGCCGCCCTCGCCGCCGGTGCCGCTCGTCGCGCCGGCGCCGCCCTCACCGCCGCCGCCGCCCGTGCCGGCGGCAGCACCACCGCCGCCGTCGCCGCCGGCGCCACCGCCGCCGCCGCCGCCGCCGCCCGTGCCGGCGTCGTCCAGCGGGAAGGCCGGATCGAGGCAGAAGAGGCCGTCGGGCGTCTCGCTGCAGACGGTCCCATCTTCGCACTCTTCCCCGACGTCCTCGCACTCGGCCGGCCCGAAGAGGCAGAAGCCCATGGCGGCTTCGGCCGTGCCCAGGTTCACGCACGAGAAGAGCGGCAGGAAGCAGTCGCTGTGGGCCTTGCACGCATTGACGCAGAGCCCGATGTCGCCCGGACCGCCGTCCCGATCGAGCGGGTAAGCGCAGAGGCCCTTCTGCGGACCCCCGCAGTCGAGGTCGGGATCGCCATTGAGCCCGCAGAGCTCGGCGCACATGGCGACTTCTTCGGTGATGCCGACGCACCACCCGGCGCAGGGATCGTTGCCGTCCTCGTCCAGCGCGCACTGGGTGCCGTTGGGCAGCCCCTCGTTCGCCTCGTCGACGCAGACGCTCCCGCGGGGGTCGCACACGCGGTCGGTGCACTGGACGTCCGAGCCGCAGCCCGGCAGGCAGACCGTCGCATCCTGGAAGCTCTCACACCGCAGCTCCTCGCGCCCCTGGCACTTGTCCGGATCGACGCTCGGGTCGCCGTCCGTGAACGGGGGATCCCCCGGAACGCAGCCCAGCAGGCAGAGGTCGCCGATGCACACGCTGCCTTCCCCCTCGCAATCGTCGTCTCCGCCGCACGACTTCGTGCAGTACCCGCCCGCAGGGCCGCCGCCGAAGAAGTCGCTGGCCGACTCCAAAAAGCAGATGCCGTCCGGCCCGCAGTCGGCGTCCGCTTCGCACGCGGCGCCGAGGAACTTCGCGAGATCCGGGCCGCCGCTGCTGGTGCTCACGGCGACGGCGCCCGTGGTCGACGAGGACGTGGACGAGGCCGAGCCCGAGGCCCCGGTCCCGCCAGCGCCATCGTCCGGATCGTCAGAGCCACAACCGATGAATCCTGCCGAGGTGGCGACCGCGGTGAGCAAAACCGCCGAAATGCGTTGGATTTTCATGCCTGTCTCCGGAGCCAAGAGGCGCTGCCCAGGTCGGGCGCCTGCATGTGGTTTCCGGACAGTAACGGAATCGGTGAGGCTCCGCCATACCTGGGAACCGCGAAGCTCGCGAAATGGAGCCTCCGCAAAAGCGGACGACGCTCCGGGGTGGAGCCGCTGGCAGCACCGCAATCGGCGCGACTGCCGATTTTCTCAGGGGGCGCCCGACCGGGCGATCAGGCATTCTTGGTGGCTTCTGGCAGATACCGCACTGCCCGTCGCTCGGCGCCGGTGAGCGGCCAGCGATACCGGAGATCGATCGCGGGCGCCCAGCCGGCGTGCGCCGGCGGCTCGTCGCGGGCGAGCAGGACCCAGATCTCGCGCCGCTCCGCCGGCTCGCGCGCGGTGAGCGCCGCGCCGAGGGGCAGCCACGCGTCCGGCGCGAGCGTCGCGCGGGAGATCGCCACCTCGAACGACCTCCCTGCCCGCACGAGGTCCTCGCCGCGCGCGCGCTCGACCCGCGGTGCCTTCTTGAGCTCGCCTTCCTGCACCAGCGTGCCTATCGCCGTCCGCAGGAAGGCGACGCGCTTTTGCAGGGGCTCGACCAGGGTCACGTCCAGATCCGGCCGCAGCAGCGCGAGCGGCAGCCCGGGCGCGCCGGCCCCGGTGCCGACGTCGACGACGCGCCGCCCCTCGGGGACGTGCTCCGAGAGGAGCCGCGCGTCGGCGAGCATCAGGTCGGCGAGCTCGTCGGCGCTCCGCGCGGCCGTCAGATCGACCTTCGCGTTCCACCCCTGGACGAGCTCGAGCCAGCGCGCGAGCGCCTCGCCGGCGCGGGCAGGCAGGCTCGGCTCGCGGCCGGCGAGCACCGTGGCAATTTTCTCCGTCATCCGCGCCGCGGCGCCCGCAGTCATGGGCGCAGTGGAGCACAAGACCCGGGGCGGATGCACCCGGCGGCGCGGCGCGACCCGCGGATCACCGCGCGCGGCGCGGGCGCGCGGGCCGCGCCGGCGCGGGGGCGCGCCCGGCGCCGGCGCCGCCGAGCGGCAGCGCGCGCTGGGCGCCGACGTCGTAGACGAGGCGGCCGGAGCGGTCGATCCGCGCCGCGGGGTTCAGCGCGTGCGCGGCCCGCGAGCCGGGGCCGAGCAGGTGGACGACCGCGAGGCCGCGCGCGACGAGGGCGTCGGCGATGAGGCGGCGGTGGCAGCGCCACCAGAGCGTCTCGGCGCACATGACGGCCATGCGCCGCCCGGCCCGGGCTTCCGCCTCCACCTCGGCGAGCGCGCGCTGGAACTCGGCCGTCTCCATGTGGTCGGCGTAGGCCCGGAAGCTCGGGTTCTCCCAGGCGACGTGGGGCGAGCCGTCCCGCCCGGTCCGCCGGCCGCCCAGCGTGTCGCCGCGGAAGACGTAGGTCACCCCGAGCGGCGGCAGCGCCTCGGCCAGCGCGGGGCGGCCGAGGTGCGGCGAGCGGCTGGATCCCGGGAACCTCCGGACGTCGACGAGCGTGTCGGCCGGCCCCTCGCCGAGCAGCTCGATGAGCTCCTCCAGGCTGCGGGTGCCGTGGCCGATGGTGAAGACGGTGTCCACGGAGAGAGCTTTGCGTCCCGGCGGCGCGCGGGCAACGTGCGGCGGAGGCGCGGGGCGGGCTCTGCCGCGCCGGCGCCGGCCTCGCGTCCCGGCGGCGGCGCGCGCTACCGGCGGCGACGCGCGCTGCCTACCCCATCCAGCGCAGCAGGTGCTCGAGCGCCCGGCGCTCCTCCGCGTCGGTGACCGATTTGAGCGCGCGGTTCACCTCGCCGACGGCGGCCGCCGCCAGCAGCGCGACGGCCGCCGGGTCCGGCGCGCCGCGCCCGCGCAGCCACGCGAGCGCCTCGTGCTCGGTGTTGACGACGATGTGGCACCGGCTCGCGTCGTAACGGACCGGCCTCCCGGAGCGGCTCTCGACGACGGCGCGGACCGGGGACCCCGCGAGGCCCATCCTGGCGATGGTCTCGCCGAGCGCGGCCGCGAGCGGGCTCTCGGCCGCCGCGCCGCGCCGCTCGGGCGAGGCGCCGGGCAGCGCCGCCGCCTCGCCGCCGATGAGGCCGCGCACGCTGCGCCACAGCGCGCCGACCCACGCGCGCGCGCGGCTCGAGTCGGGCGCGCCCGCGGCGGCCTCGGCGCTGGATGCGCCCGCGACGGCGCGCGCGCCGGGCGCGCCGCGGGAGCTCGGCGGCGCTTCGGTGACCGCGGCCGCGTCGCCGCCGGGCGCGCCGCGGGAGCTCGGCGGCGCTCCGGCGACCGGGGCCGCATCGCCGCCGGGCGCGCCCGCGGCGGCGCGCCCGGCGCGGGAGCTCGCGGGCGCCTCGGCGTTCGCCGCGAAAGCGACGACCCCGGCGGCGACCCCGACCTCCGCCGCGCCGGCGCCGGCCGACGCCGGCGGCGCCGCGGGCGCGCCGAGCTCGCGCAGCGCGCCCGGAGCGGCCCGGTGGCGCAGCACCTCGACGAGCGGCGAGCCGTCGTCGAGCAGCACGAACGCCGGCGTCCCCTCCGGGAAATCGCCGTCCGCGCTCCCGCGGCGATCGGTGATCCACAGGCAGCCGCGCGCCGCGAGCTCCGCGCGGACCTCCGCCGGGCCGACGGCCTCCCCGCCGGCGGTCCGCGCGGCGAGCCTGCCGCCGGAGAGGCGGCCGAGCAGGTGCAGGTTCCACAGGTACGGCGCGGCGGCCGCCGCGTCCGAGAGCTCGGCCGCCATCGAGGCCGCCGCCGCCATCGCGAGCTCCGCGACCGCGTCCCACGGCGCCGCGTGGAGCGGCCCCACGAGGAGCATCCCCTCGACCGGCGCGAGCCCGATCACGCCGCCGGCGCCCGCCCCGGCGAGCAGCGCGCGCGGCGTGAAGCCCTCGCCGTCGCCGCGGCCCTCGTCGAAGATCGCCGCGGACGGCGCGCCGACGAGCACCCGCGGCGCGCGGGGCCACCGCGCCGGCAGCCAGAGCGCGCCGGTCACGAACAGCGGCCGGGGCCCGCCCGTGGCGACGTCGATCCACCGCGTCGCGAGCGCGTCCCCGGGCGGCGCGAGCCGGCCGCGCAGCCACCGCGCGGCGGCGTCGCGCACCGCCTGCCGGAGCCTCGCCGCGTCCGCGCTCGCCTTGAGCCCGTCGAAGGCGCGGTTCGGCTCGATCGCGTCGTCGTCGACGGCCGCGCACAGCGGCCACCCGTCGCCGGCCTCGATCGCGCAGAGCGGGCGGCGCCCGACGTGCACCGCGATCCCGGCCGCGCCGGCGTGCTCCGGGGCGAGCAGGCCGATCTCGCCGTGCGCCGGCGGCGCGCCCTCCTGCTGGGCGAAGGGGAAGGTGGCGAAGCACGCCGCGCGCGCGGCGTCGTCGAGGCCGACGACGGCGAGCGGCGGCGCCGCGAGGCGCTCCTCGGTCGCGCGATCGCGCGCCACGACGTCGGTGATGTCCTTGACGAGCACCGCCGTCGCGAGCTGCAGCCGCTCGGGCGTGCTCAGCGCGAGCACCGGCCGCTCGTAGCGCTGCTGCGGGTAGGGAGGCGGCGTCGAGGTGCACAGCCACGTGGCGCGCGGGTTGAGCCGGAGCTCGTCGAGCGACCAGAGGGTCCCCTCGATGTCGGGGAACAGCGGCGCGCTCGCGGCGCCCGCGACAACGCGCTTGCCCTGGGCGAGCGTCCGCAGGACCGCGCGGCGCGTGTGGCTCCGGACGAACGGCGGCAGCTCGTCGAAGTGGGGCGCGAGCGAGATCAGGTAGCGGCCCGCGCCCTTCGCGAGGCGCGTCAGCAGCGCGTGCACCTCGTCCCTCGGCGGGTCCGCGGCGGAGGCGCGCGCCACGATGCGCAGCGGGATCGGCAGGTCCACCTCGACGCGCCGCTCCTCGCCGCCCGGGCCGACGAGGCGGGCGTCCGACGCCGGCCCCTCGACGATCTCGACCTCGCCCTCGAGATCGCGCACGCCGAGCGCCGCGGGGCTCACCCGGAGGCGCGGGTGCGACGGCGCGCCCTGCAGCGCGAGCGGCGCGGGCGGCGCCGCACCCGCGCCGCCGCCCGCCCCGCGCTCCTCTTGCGTCGCCTGCGTCGCTTGCGTCCCCTCGGCGTGCGTGCGGCGGTTCTGCTCGACGGCGGCGCGGAGCCGCCGCGCCGGCACCGCGCCGGCCGCCGGGAGGACGCGGCCGCCGGCCCACCGCAGGAGCGCGGCGCGCTCGCGCGGGTCGCGGACGACGAGGGGATGCCAGGCGAGCGTCTCGAAGCCGGGCGCCTCGTCGAGCACCGGGATCGGCGCCGGCGGCGGGTGCGTCCGGTCGAGGGCCTCGAGCGAGCACGCGACCTCCTGGCCGCGCGGGTCGAGCATCGCGAGCAGCGGCAGGCGCCGGATGCGCGCCGCGAGCCCGCCGGGGCCCGCCTCGGCCGGCGTGCTCCGGGCTCGCTCCGCGAGCGCCCGCGCGCTGTCGAGGAGGTAGGCGGCGAGGCGCGCGTCCGGCCTGCCGCCGTGGCGGAGCGGATCGTCCCGCAGCCCGAGCCGCGCGCGCGCCGCCGCGTCGCCCTCGAGCGCGGCGACGATCGCCTCGCAGAGCGCGCGCTCGACCTCGTGGACCGCGGCGTCGTTGCGGGGCGACACGACCCCGTTCCACGCCCGGTTCGGCACCGCCGCGTCGTCGTCGATCGCGACGTGGGCGGGGCCGATGAGCGGCGCGGCCTTCAGGGTGGCGAGCGGCTGCGACGCGTGGTGCCACACCTCGACCATCGCGTCGCCCGGCGCGGCGAGGGCGAGGAAGCCGGCGCCGGCGACCTCGAGGACCGGCGCGCCCGCGGCGCCCTTCGGCGCGAGCTTCTCCAGCGACGCCGCGAGCGCGCGCCGCCGCGCCGGGCCGCGCGCCGCGAGCTCGTCCTCGCCGAAGAGCCCCGGCGCGTAGGGGACGAGCTCGCACCCCGGGATCGCGGCGGCGATCCAGTCGAGCTCGCGCTGCGAGGCGGCGAGCACGGGCCGCCGGTCGGCCGCGCGCCCCCGCGCCTCGGGCGGCGCGGTGCAGAGGCCGCCCGCCGCCCGCGCGAACGCGGCCAGGCCCTTGAGGCTCATGAGCCGGCTCGACCCGTGCAGCGGCCAGAGCCGCGCCTCCAGGAGCCCGCCGAAGCGCGACGGCGCGAGGTCGTCGCCGCCGCGCCGCCCCGCCGCGCCGCGCCGCCCCTGCCTGCCGCCGGGCGCGCCGAGGCGCGGAGGGGCGCAGAACAGCGCGCCGATCGCGGCGCGCAGCGGGCCCCGGAGGCGAGCGAGCTCGCGCTCGGGCGGCGGCGCGCCCTGGTGCGCGGCCCTCGGCCCGAAGAGCCGCCGCGCCTCGGCGTCGGCCGCGGCGAGCGCGACCCCGAGCGCGTGGCGGACCGCGCGGAAGAAGCGCGCGTCGCGCTCCACGCCGTCGTACCCGAACCGCGGCCGCACGCGCCCCTCCCACGCGAGCGCGATCTCCACGGGCAGGGGGACGGCGGCGGGCTCGAGCGCCACGGTCTCGAGGTGCCGCCCGTCGACGAACACCCGGACCTCGGCGCCGCGCGGGGCCTCGCCGCCGTCGGCGAAGACGGCGAGCTCGCCGCGCAGCCCGTCGAGCGGCCCCTCGTCCACGTGGAAGGCGGCGCGGAAGGCGTGCTCGGGCGACGGCGGCACCACGGGCTCGCCGGTCGCGTGCAGGAGGAACGCCCTGCGGCGCCCGGCGCCGAGCTTCGCCTGCTCGAGCATCGCCTCCGTGTCGGCGAGCGGGAGCCCGGCGAGCGCGCGCTCGACGAGCGCCCCGCGGCTCCAGATCACGTCGCTGGCCCAGGGGGAGAGCTCCTCCGGGAGCCTCGCGTCGCCGCGATGGAGGAACAGGGTCGTCGCGTCGCGCGCGTCGAGCGCCGCGAGCGACACCGGCCGCCCGTGCCCGTCGCGGAGCAGCGGGAGCTCGCGCGCGGCCTGCGCCTCCGGGGGCAGCCTCCCGCCCGCGCGCGCCGCCCCGGTCGCGACGCACGCGAAGGCCGCGAGCGCGTCCTCGATCCGGCCGCGGTCGTCGTCGAGGACGACCGCTCCCTCGGGGATCGTGCCCTCGCCGCGGGCGAGGGCGGTGAGCGCCGCGAGCGCGTCGAGCAGCGCGCCGCTCGCCGCCTCGCGGAGGCGCGCGCAGAGGGGCGCGTCCTCGCGCAGCGCCGAGCGCGAGGCGTTGGTGGGCAGCTCGTCCGCGTCGACGACGAGGCGGACCGGGAGCTCGACGCCCTGGTAGGGCGCCGAGGGGAACCGCGGCTCGAAGTGGAAGCGCTCGCGGACGAGCCGCACGCCGTGCTCGAGGTAGTCGACGGCCGGGAGGCCGGAGAGGGGCGGGAGGGGCGGGAGCGCGGGGAGGGGAGGGAGGGCGCTGGAGAGCGGCGACGAGGGCGGCGCGGGCAGGGGCGTGGCGGCGGCCGGCGCGGCCGCGGGGTCGCGGGGCGCGACGATCTCGAGCGCGGCGCGGCGCGCGCCGTGCACGTGGAAGGGCACGCGCACGAGCGCCGCGGGCTGGCTGCCCGGGAGGGCGCGGCGGAGCGGCTCGCCGGCGAGGGTGATCGGGATCGGGAAGTCGACGGTGGCCGCGGCCAGGTGGGCGAGCTCCGGCGGGGTGTCGCCGGTGATCGCCCGGCGCAGCACCGACCATCCGAGCCGCCGCCGCACCTCGACGCGCAGCCCGGCCGCGGGCATCCCGGGCGGCCTCGGCACCTCGTCGCACGCGGGGGCGGCGGCCGGCGCGAGCGGGTCGGCGGGCGGCTCGAGCAGGGCGGGCGTGAAGCGCACGCGCGTGCAGGTCGCCCCGGAGGCCTCGCCGGACGGCCCGCGGCCGGTCGTGATCAGGTCGACGCGCGCGGGGCGCAGCCCGAGCGCCGCGTTCACGCCGAGCGCGAGCAGCCGGAGCCTCCGGGACGGCGCGTCGGGCGCGGCGTTGAGCACGTGGTCGAGCAGGCGCGTGAGGACGGGCGCGTCGGGCGGCGCTCCGTCGAAGGTCACGGCGACGTCGTCGGCGTCGTACTCGAGGTCGATCCGCGTCGCGCCGCCGGCCGCGGCGGCGCGGACGAGCTCGAGCAGGTAGAGGTCCAGGTCGACGAGCAGGTGCTCCCGGAGCTTCTGGACGGCGCGGCGGGCATCGACGCGGATGGCGCCGCGGGCGACGACCCGGCTCACCGCGGCAGCCCCCTCGGCGCGCGCGCGGGCGGCGGCGGGCTCGCGGCGAGGTCGAGGAGCCGGTCGCTGTCGTCCGGATCGAGCGGCCCCTTGGCCTCGACGAGCAGCGCGCGGGCGAGCAGGTTGCCGGCGGTCACGGGGTCGACGGCGGCGCGCCTGCGGGCGAGCGCCACGGTGTCGCTGTCGACGTTGAGGTAGAGGGCGTGCCCTGGCCGGAAGCGCGCGGCGCGCCGCACCACGTCGCGCGCGGCGTGGCAGCTCCGCTCGGGCCCGCCGCGCTCGCGGGCGGGCAGGAGGATCGCGCCGCGCTCGCGGAGGGCGCCCTGGATCTGGCAGAGGCTCACGCGGGCGACCCCGTGCCGGGCGCGGGCGAGCGCGCCTTCGACCACCTGGAGCAGCGGCGCGTCGGCCGCGCGGGCGCTCTCGGGCGCCTCGTGCACGAGCAGGTAGGCCGCGCGCGCGTGCTCGATGCGCGCCGCCGGGAAGCACCGCTTGAGCAGCGCGACGGTGGCGGGGTGGTTGCACAGCACGACGGGCAGGCCGCCCTGCGCCATGGCCTCGGTCAGCGCGTCGGCCCGATCGGCGACGAGCAGCGGCTCGCGCCCTGGCGCGAGCGCCCGCAGGCCGGCGCGCGCCCGGTCGCCGGCGACGGGGCTCGCGAGCGGGAACGGGATCTCGTCGGGATCGAGCGCGGTCGGCGGCGACAGCGCCGCCTCGAGCATGGCCGCGTAGGTGGCGGCGGCGCCCTCGCTGGCGGCGGCCCTCGCCGCGGCCTTGGGGAGGCGGGCGGCGAGCTTGCGGCGGAGCGGCCCTTTGACGAGATCGCGCACGCGGGCGAGCGCCTCCCAGAAGGCGTCGTCGCGGCGCACGTTGTCGCGGCTCAGGGTGTGCTGGAGGTGGGGGCTCATCACCTTGAACCGCACGCCCGACAGCCCGCCGAAGAGCTCGTCTGCGGTCTCGAACAGGGTGAGGCCGCGGTTGTAGAAGCCGGCGAAGCTCTGGCCCTGCTCCGCGGCGGGCTCGCCGCCGGTCGGGGCTGGGAGGTGCTGGGCGCCGGCGGAGGGGCCGACCACGAAGGTGGTGTCCTCCTCGACGGCGGTCACGGACACGGGGGCTGCGACGGAGAGCGGGGCGTCGATGCGCTCGACGCTGGCGCGCGCGTTCCCTTCGTGGTCGGCGATGCTGAGGGCGATCTCGCACTCGGCGTGGCGGCACCAGCGGCGGAGCGCCGCGCGCGCGCGCCGCGCGTGCTCCACGAACGCCTCCCGGCTGAGCCGCTGGATCAGGGTCACGCGGGTGCCGCTGCCCTGGCGGGGTCCGGCGTCCTCGAGCTCGTAGCTCGTGTCGCTGTTCAGGCGGAGGAGCCAGGCCTGGCCGTCGCGCCACGTCTCCACGTCGACCTGCTCTGGCTGGATGGCGAACACGGAGACGAAGCCGACGCCGTATTTGCCGATCTTGCTGGGGTCGCCTTCCTTGGACGAGCTGAAGAGGGTGAGGAGCGGTCCCTCGATGTCCTCGCGGCGCATGCCGCTGCCGTCGTCGGTGACCGAGGTGGCGCAGGCGCCGGGCAGCGTCTCGACGCGCACGGCGATCTTCCGCGCGCCGGCGTCCATGCCGTTCTGCACGAGCTCGCGGAGGAAGGCGTACGGGTCGGCGAACTGCTGCACCATGTCGGCCACGGGGCCGGGGGGCGGCGCCTTCGGCGCGGCGCGGTCCTCGCGGGACGATCGGTAGGGGGCCATGCGCTCTCCGAGGCTATCACAGGGGAGAGCTGGGATTTGGAGGGGGGCTGGGGCGGGGAGAGGTCGAGTCGGCCGAGAGGGCCGGAGTTTCGGGGGTGGGGAGGCTGCGTGGGGGTCCTCGTTACCTGCTCTCGGTGGAGCGCTGTCGCGGTCTCGCGCGCTGTGGTTTCGGGCCGGCGCTCTGTCGGCGCGCGCTGGTGGCTTGCGCCAGCGACCGGCGGGGGTGGGCGCGGTGTTCTTCAGGGAGCGGAGCGGCGCTCGGGCTCCCGGGAGCAGGATGGTGGCGCTGCCGAGCCCACGGCAGGGGCCGGTGAGCGCGCGCACGGGTCTGCTCGTCGCGACTGCGGGTCTGAAGACCGCCGCGGCGGGTCTCGAGAGGGCGCGGCGGGGGTCGCGCGGGTCTCCAGACCGCTGCGGCGGGTCTCGAGACCCGCTTGGCGGCTGTCGAGATCCCCCTCGGCAGGTCTCGAGACCCCCCTCGGCGGGTGATCAGACCCCCTCGGCCGGTCTCGAGACCCCCTCGGCGGCTCCTGGGAGCCGCGATCGCGATCTCGGGACCGCCCTGCGCCGTTCATCGGACCGAGCTTCGGCTCCTTGCCACCTTCGGCTCGGCGCGAGGGGCCCGGTGCCCAGGTCGCAGCGCCGGACGTCATCGCCGGGGAACGTCGTGGAGGACCTGCGCGCTGCCCTGGAGCAGTTCGAGGCGGTGGAGGTCGACCTGAGGGCGTGAGCGTCGGCTGGGAGGTTCGATGAGACGTACTACGACGCCTGCATCGCGCTCAGCCAGGCCGCGCTGCGCGGACCCCGCTCCGAGGAGGCGAAGGCGCTGATCGAGCCGATCGAGGCCGCGCTGGGCGGCAAGGTCTCGCTCCAGGGCGGCCGCTTCTATCTGCTGCGCAAGGACGGGAGCATGGAGGCGCACCTCGTCGCCGAAGGGCTGCGCAAGATCGCGTGCCTCGCCCACATGGTCTCGAACGGCTCGCTGACGACGAACGGCATCCTCTTCTGGGATGAGCCCGAGGCGAACCTGAACCCGCAGCTCGTCTCGCTGGTCGTCGACATCCTCCTCGAGCTCGGCAAGCGCGGCGTGCAGATCTTCGTGACGACGCACGATTACCTGCTCTCTCACAAGCTTTCACTCCTCTCCGAGTACAGGAAGCAGCCCGACGTGCCGATCCGGTTCTTCGCGTTCTACCGGAAGGAGCCGCACGGGCCGGCGCTCGTCGATGCCGGCGATACGATGGCCGAGCCGCTGACCAACCCGATCCTCGACGAGTTCTCGCGCCACTATGATTTCGAGCGCAAGCTCTTCGACGAGGCTCCCGGCCAGGAGGGCTCCGCGGCGTGAGCTTCGTTCATGACGAGGGCAAGCTCCGGTTCGCCTTCGACGGCGACTGGAAGGTCCTGAAATGGGGCAATCACGACGCGTATGTCGGCGGATTGCAAAGGTTTCAGGAGACCAAAGCAGTCGATTTCTTCGGCCTCTATCTCGGCGAGCCTTGCTTCATCGAAGTCAAAGACTTCCGCGGTTACCGCATAGAGAAAAAGGACGCGTATGGAGCGGAGAGCTCGCCCGAGAGGTCGCGTACAAGGTGCGGGATACGGTCGCCGGCATGGTGTGGGCCTGCGGCCGCTCGCCGCTCGACGGCGGCGAGCTGCGCCTCGAGGTCACGAGCGTGTCGTGACGTGACCGGCAAATCCGCCGCGCCGCACCCCTCACCGCCTCTGCGCCGCACCTGTCGACGCAAGTCGAGGCTCCGCCGCTCTCCTCGTAACGCGCCGCTGAGCTGGCCCGCTGTCGCCTTGCGTAAGCCGGCACGCTGATGCCGCGCGCATTCTCATCTCAATCGCATCGCGCCGACCCGGGAAGCCCTTCCCCCGCGCGCTTCGTCCACGGTATAATTTAGCTTCTTGCCCTCGAGGAGATGTGAGCCTGATGGAATCTGCCCCCAGCGCGTTGCTCGGCGAGCTCTTCGCCCGTTCTCCCGATCTGCTCTTCATCGCCTCGGCCGACGGGGCGCTGCTCCACGGCAGCGGTGGGCTGCGCGAGGCGCTGGGCCCCGGGGTCGAGGGCGGCGCGCTCCTCGCGGATCTCGCGCACCCGGACGATCGCGCGGCGCTCGCGGCGGCGTGGTCGGCGCTCCTCCAGCGCGGCGAGCCGGTCTCGTTCGACGTGCGCCTGCGCGACGGCGGCGGCGCCTACCGGCCGCTCTCGTGCAACGCCAGCCGGTCGTCGTCCGACCCAGGCGCCGTCCTCGGCTCGCTCCGCCCCGCGCCCGCCGCCGCGCCCGCGGAGACCGAGGAGGAGCTGAGCGCGCTCCGGCTCAAGGCGAGCATCCTGGACGCCATCGCCGAGCACATGGACCCCCTCGCGATCTATGTGACCCGCCCCGACGGGGTGTGCATCTATCATCAGGGCAAAGCGGTCGCCAAGCTCGGGATGAAGCCGGGGCAGCTCGTCGGGGTCAACATGGCCGAGCTCTACGCCGACGACCCCGGAAGCGCCGAAACGGGGCGGCGGCTCCTCGAAGGCGAGGTGTGCCGCTTCCGCAGCGAGGCCGGCGGCGTCGACTGGAACAACTGGCTCATCCCGTTCGGCGAGCCGTCCGGCGGGCGCGCCGGCGCGATCGGCCTGGCCATCGATATCTCCGAGTCCAAGCTCGTCGAGAACGAGCTGCGCATTCAGCTCGACCGGATCGCCGCGCAGCAGAAGGTGATTCGCGATCTCTCCACGCCGATCATCGAGGTCTGGGACGGCGTGCTCACGCTGCCCATGGTCGGCACCGTCGACAGCATGCGCACCGCCGAGGTCATGGACAGCCTGCTCCAGCAGATCGTCGAGAAGCGGGCGAGCTTCGCCATCCTCGACCTCACCGGCGTCGAGGTCGTCGACACCAAGGTCGCCTCCCACCTCGTCGAGCTCGTCACCGCGATCCGGCTCCTCGGCGCCGACGGCATCGTCGCCGGCATCAAGCCGACCGTCGCCCAGACCATGGTCGCCCTCGGCCTCGACCTCACCCAGCTCAACACGCAACGCAACCTGCGCGCCGCGCTCAACTACGCCATCCGGACCATGACCCGCGCCCAGGCCGCCTCGCTCGCGCCGAGCCACCCGGCGCCCGGCAAGACGTCGTCCCCCTGAGCGCCGCCCGCGCGCGGCCGCGGCGCCCCGGGCCCGCGCAAGCGCGCGCCTGGCCCGGGCCCGCGCAGCCGCGCGCCTGGCCCGGGCCCGCGCAGCCGCGCGCCTGGCCCGGGCCCGCGCAGCCGCGCGCCTCGCCCGGGCGCCGCGCGCGGCTCACTCGTCCACGAGATCGAAGACGATGCCCCCCTGCGTCTTGATCCGGTGGGTCGACCGGTTGGCGCTGTTCACCGGAGAGGGCGTCAGCGGGTTGGGCGCGGCGCCCACGATCACCGGACGATCGGGATCGCCGTTCACGAAGGCGATGAGCACCTCGGTCCCCGGCTTGAGCGGGAAATGCGTGCCGTAGTTCGCGCCGGCGTGGTTCTGGAGCATGCGCACCGGCCTCGACGTCAGGCCGCCGGCCGCCCCCGTGTCGAACAGGAACCGGACCATGTACCTGCCCTGATCGTCGATCTGCGCGTCGTTGCCCCCGCCGCCCGGCCCCGCGTCGACGATCCCCGTGACCACGCCGCTGATCCGGGGGACTGGCGTGACGCGCGGCGGCCGATACGTGTTCTTGCTCGGGATCGCCCGGAAGGTGTTCACGTAGCGCTGGGGCGCCTCGCCCCCGCCCCAGCCGCCCGCCGGCTGCGTCGCCTGGTGCTCCACCTCGACGAAGAGCAGCTCGAGCCCCTCGAGGTTCGGGTGCCCTTCCAGCGTGGACCGCGCGCCCGCGCCGATCCCGCACACGGCGCTCCTGCCCGTGTAGACGAGCTGCGTCGCCTGCCGCTCCTCGGCCCGGATCTGCGCCAGCACCTTCCCCTCCGCCGGCGTCTTGTAGTGCCCGCCGAACTCGATCACGCCCCCCGCGTACCCGGCGGGCAGGACGTGCTCCGACGTCAGATCGAGCATCGGTTGCCGGTAGTTGTAGTCGCGGGCCACGAACACGCTCGGCACGAGCCGCGATGTCGCCGAGATCTCGAAGACGTCCCGGGTCTCCCCGCGCTCGCGGAACTGGACGGACGCGGCGGCCCCGGCCGCGGGCTTGAACCCGCTGGCGTCGTCGGTGAAGACCATCGTGTCCTGACCGTCCTGGTGCTCGAAGAAGAAGCTGATCCCGACGTGCTCGGCCAGGCGGCTGATGAACGCGAAATCGGTCTCCTGGTACTGCACGCTGAACTCCCGCTGCGGATAGGTGCCCATCAGCCGGAAGTCCACGTCGCTCCCGCTCAGGCCCACGAGCTCGAGCTTCTGCTTGATGATCTCCGGCACCGCCTTGTTCATCGTGATCTCGGTGGTCTCGACGAGCGTGAGCCGGTGCGCGCGCGGGACGATGCGCAGCCGGTACGCCCGGTGGTCGAGCAGCGTCGCGAGGCGATCGTGCACCTCGGCGACCATCCCGTGGATGCGCCGCAGCTCGACGCCGTCCCGCTCGAAGACGAGCGCGACGCTCTCGCCCGCGAAGGCCTGGCCGTCGACCGCCGCCTCGTTCGGGCACGCGACCTCGACGTCGAACGCGAACAGCTGCGAGATCGCCTCGCGCCCCGAGAGGCTGTTGAGCTGGAGGACGTCGGACGAGAAGCCGGCGAGCTCGATGCGAATGTCTACGGATTCGTGCTGGGTGGTCATCGTCGCAGCTCCATCCATGGTGCTGTGGGAGAGGATCTCCCGCCTCGGTGCGCCGTCCGCCGGCGCGCCCGTCGAGGCGGGCCTTCTGGGCTATCGTTTGCGCTCGAACCGTTCGTAAAGGCTCCTCCTCAAGGCGGGTGACGGGGTCGGCAGCGACGGGCGCTCCGGCGGCGGGGGCGGCGGCCGCCGGGGCGGCGGGGCCGCCGGCGGCTCGTCCGGCTCGAACGACCGCGCGGGCGAGGCGCTGATCACCGGCTGCGGCGGCGGCGACGGCTCCGGAAGCGCGGGCGCCGGAGGCGGCAGCGGCTCCGCAGGCAGGAGCTCCGGGGACGACGGCTCCGGGAACTGCGCGAGCGAGGGCTCCGCCGCGCCCGCGGGCTCCGGATCGAGCGGCGGCGCCGCGGGGGCGGCGCCGCCGGGCGCGTCGGCGCGCGGCTCCCAGTCGTCCTCGAACGAGAGCGCGAGCGTGCCCGAGCCCATGCGCTCGTCGGCCGCGACCGGCTCCCGGGCGAGCATCGACGGAGGCAGCCCGGCGCCCGGGGGCGCCGGCTGGAACGGGAGCGCCGGCGCGTCCGCCGCGTCGTCGGCCTCGGACAGCAAGGCCAGCGTCGTGAGGGGAGACCCCGCAGGGGCGTCTTCCGCCGAGGAGAGCGAGAGGGTCCCGGTGTCGAGCCGGGGCGCCGGCGCCCCCGCGCCCGCGGCGTGCCCGGCGATGTCGCCGGGCCCGTCGCGGAACGGCGTCGCCGCCTGGACGAAGGCCGCCACGCCGTCTTCCGCGAGGCTCATCGTGCGCGACCCGGCGGCCGGATCGGCCTGGGTCGCGCCGAGGCCGCCGTCATCCAGGCCGAGCGCGCGGCCGGCCGCGCCGGCCGCGCCGACCGCGCCGACCGCGCCGGCCGCCCGGGCGAGGTCGGGGCCCGCGGCGCCCGCCTCGGCGGGCCGCTCGGGCCACTCGAGCGGCGCTCCGGGGAGCTCGACCCCCGCCACGATGGCGGCCGCCGCGAGCGCGGCCTCGTCGGGGACGGCGAAGCTGCCGCGGAAGACGAGGGTGCACCGCTGCTCGTCGCCGTCGATGCGCAGCGTGTCCGCGTGCAGATCGAGCGGCTGGCCCTCGCTCACGCCGAAGGCCGAGAGGCCGTGGATGCGCGCGCGGCCGCGCGCCTCGGGCAGCCGCATCCGGAGGCGCGGCAGCGTGGGGTGCAGCCCCTCCAGCTCGATCCACTCGCCGCCGCGGAGGTAGCGCGTCCGCTGATCGGGGGGCGCGGCCTGGTAATACGCCCACGCGAAGGCGTCGGGGATCTCGGCGATGGGGGCGTCGAGCGCCTTGCGCGGGGTGGCGCCGAGCAGCCGCCTGCGCGCCGGCCAGGCGCGCGCGATCGGGCCGAAGCCGGCCGCGCGCGCCGGATGGAGCGGATCGAGGATGTTCGCCTCGGGATCGGACGGGTCGCCCGTCGCCTGCACGCCGAGGAAGTTCTCCTGATCGCTCTCCCCGCGGAGCGCCCGCTCGTACACGATCGGCATCCGCTGGAACCCGGCCCTGTCCTGGACGAGGAGCTGCTTGTCGAGGAGGACCTCGCCCTCGTCGGAGATCGTGAGTCGCACAGGCAGGGAGTGCACGGGCGCGCCCGGCGGCGGCGCGTGGGCGTGGCCGGTGAAGAGCACGTCGGCCTGGTCGAGGTGCGGCGCCAGATCGCTCGTGAGCTTGACGCTCCGGCCCGGATTGTTGCCGTGATGGACCTCTCCGTGGAGGATCTTCTGCGGCTCGACCCTCGGCATCTCCGCGTCCGCCGCGAAGGCGAAGGTGGCCTTGACGATCACGGTGATGCGGAGCTCGCCCCGGCTACGCCAGGCTACCGAGGTCGCTGCTGCTCCGTTCAGCGGCGTGACCCTCTCCGGCGCCGTCGCACTGTTCGCCATTCCACGGGTGTATAGCACAGCCGCCGTCGCGCCCCCGGCCGAACGCGCGCCGCGACGAGCCGATCTGCCGGCGGTGCGCGCGCGGCGGCCCTGCTGTAGGGCGCCGCGAGGGCCGGCCGGTGCGCCGCGAGGGTCGATGGCGGCGTCGGGAGGGTCGATGGCGGCGTCGGGAGGGGCGATGGTGGCGTCGGGAGGGTCGATGGCGGCGTCGGGAGGGGCGGTGTCGCCATAAGAATGACTGGGGGAGAGCGCTGCATCGGCCGCTGCGCGGGGCGGCGGAGCGCAGAAACTTGCGGCCGCCCTGCGCCCATGCGACCCACTGCGATCATGAAGCTGGCTGGAACCGCTCGCGCGCTGGCGGCGCTCGCCGTCCTCGTCATGATTGGCTCGTTCGGCTGCGACACGGTGGCCACGCTCGTCGCGCCCGCAGTCCCGGTGGTCATCGAGAAGGCGACCGCGCCCGGAGACCCGGCCGCGCCCCAGGATCCGGCCGCCGCGCCCGAGCCGCCCGAGAGCCGGAAATGCTGCTTCCGGAGCGGCGAGAGCGTCGCGAAGGTGTGCGAGAGCAAGGACCGCTGCTGCTCGGGCAGGTATGACCGCAGCGAGTGCGAGGATTCGGGCGGCCTCTGGTTCCAGAGCGCCGACGGCTGCGCCGGCGCCTGCTGAGGCGCGCGGGCGGTGACGCCGCCGCGCCGGCATGCGGGCGGCCGCGCCGCCGCGCCGGGAGGCGATCGCGCGGGGAAGGCTGGCGCCCGCAGGGCCTGCCGGCGTACGAAGGGGCGTGCGCGAGCTCGACCCCGACGCCCTGCACCGGCTCGTCCAGCGGGTCACGGGCCATGTTCCGTCGTCGCTTTCGCCCCTGCGCGGCGGCGTGTCGTGCCGGCGCTACCTGCGCGTCGTCACGCCGGCCGGCACGGCGGTCGCGATGTTCGCGCCGGGCGCGGACGGCGATGGCACCGCGGCCGGCGCGGCTCCCCCGCGGTGGCCGTTCCTGGAGGTGCACGCGCTGCTGCGCGAGCGCGGCGTCCGGGTCCCGGCGCTGCTCGCGGAGGACTGCGAGCACGGCCTGCTCCTCCTGGAGGACCTCGGGGACCGGACGCTCGCGGCCTTCGTCGAGGGCGAGCCCGCGCGTCGCGACGAGGTTTACGCGCTGGCGGTGCGCGATCTGGCGCGGGCGCAGCGGGCGCTCGCGGCGCTCCCGCGCGGCTCGGTCGTCGACGCCTGCGCGCTCGACGCGACGCTGCTGCGCTGGGAGCTCGACCATTTCCGCGCGTGGGCGCTCGACGCGCGCGGGCTCCGGCTCGACGACGCCGCGCGGGTCGAGTTCGACGCGCTGGCGGATCGGCTCGCCCGGCGCATCGCCGCGTGGCCGCGCGGCTTCGTCCACCGCGACTTCCAGAGCCGCAACCTCATGGTCGTGGACGTGCCTTCCGGGGGCCTCGAGCTCGCGTGGCTCGACTTCCAGGACGCCCTCCTCGGCCCGCGCGTCTACGACCTGGTGACGCTCCTCAACGACAGCTTCCAGGACCTCGATCGACGGTTCGTCGAGGCCCGCCTCGACGACTATGCGGCCGCCGCCTCGCTCGATCGGGCGGCGCGCGAGGCGCTCGGCCGGGAGTTCGAGCTGGTCACGGTCCAGCGCAAGCTCAAGGACGCCGGCCGCTTCGTCTTCCTCGACCGCATCGGCGCCGAGCCGAGCTACCTGCGCTACGTCGAGCCCGCGCTGGCGAGGGCGCGCGCCGCGCTCTCGCGGCTCGGCGATGACGCGGACATGCGCGCGCTCTCGAGGATCGTCGCGCGGGCGTGAGGGAGGATTCAACGTCCCGTCCCCCGTCCCCCGTCCCCCGTCTCCCGTCTCCCGTCTCCCGTCCCCCGTCCCCCGTCTCCCGTCCCCCGTCCCCCGTCTCCCGTCTCCCGTCTTCGTGCGCGTGCGCGTGCGCGTGCGCGATTCACCGGAATCAGCGCGCACGCGCACGCGCACGCGCACGAAGAGCGAAGACGAAAGACGGGGACGAGAGACGGAGACGAAAGACGGGGACGAGAGACGGAGGACGATGCATCAATCCCAGCCAAAAACGCCCTAGCCCCACCCCTCCGGAACCCTCCGGCTCAGAGGTCCGACGCCTCGAGGAAGCGCTGAAGGAACGTGACGACGCTCGTCCCCCCGGCCTCCGGGACGCCGCCGAACATCGCGAACTGGTGCCATACCCAGTCGGCGTTCAGATAAACGTCCTTCTCGTCGTCGTCGAGCGAGGAGCACACGTGATCCCAGCGCGGGTTGACCCCGGGGAGATACCCGCTCTTGTCGGCCGGCAAGCACGAGACGCGGGCCCCGTCCGCGTTGCCCGCGAGCCTCCGCTGGATCGCCGCGTTCGCGTCGAGCTGGTGCCCGCCGGTCATCCGCAGCCGGCGCGAGGCGTCGCCGCTGTACCAGCGGAGGATCGTGGCCTCGCTCTTGGCGATGCCGCGGGCGTCGAAGGCGAACACCTCGCTCACCCGCCCCAGGTTGGCGGCCAGCGCCTGCCACAGCGGCAGCCCGCCCGCGCTGAAGCCCGCGAGCCCGAGCTTCCCGAGCCGCGCCCCGCCCGGCCCGAGCCCGATCCTGCGCGCGCCCCCGAGGAAGCGGAGCGCCGCCTCGGCAACGCCAGGCAGGCCCGCGGTCGTCGCGGCGCCGAAGCTCGTGCCGCTCGGCCACGGGTGCAGCATGACCACCGCCCTGCCGCTCGCGGCCAGCGCCTCCTCGAAGCCGCAGCGGAGATACACCCAGCGGGACTGGTCGCGCGGATCGCGCTCGAACACGTCGCGCGCCCAGTACGAGGCGCTCGGATCCGGGTCGGGGCTGAGCAGGTACCGATTCAGACCGAACATCTCGTGGCGCTGGTCGACCCGGGTATACGCGTACCCTTCCGGCCGGTAGAACACGAGGGCCGAGACCCCGGCGTCCGGCGGCGCCTTGCAGGCCTCCGGGATGCTCGCGAACCAGATCTTCGGCTCTCCCGCGGTGGCGCCGAGGGCCACGAGCTCCGTGCCTGGCCGGTGCTCGCGCTGGTACTCGTCCGAGTACCGCGCATAGGCCATCCAGAACGGGGTGATGTCGACGAAATCGGTCCTGATCTGCGCGAGCGCGAGGCCCGGCGTCGACGTCACGTCGACGAGCGGGTGCGCCTGCCCGAGCGCCGGGTCCGGGGCGGGGCCGAGCGCCGTCCCGGACCTGGCGACGTCGAAGGCCTGCTCGACCGACAGGACCTCTTCCTGGAGGGCCGGGACGTCCTCGAAGGCGCCGAAGGCCGCGGAGAAGCGCGCCCTGAGCGCGACGCGCGCCGCGCCCGCGGGGACGTCGAACTCGCGCAGCCCGGGGCCCGCGCGGGCGAGCGGCAGCGGCGCGCCGTCGGCCGTCGCCTGCACCTCGGAGAGCGCGTCCGGCAAGAGCGGGCTGCCCGCGTTGCGCCAGGTGACCCGGAGCTTCAGCGGCATGCGGCGCTCCGGTCCGGACGACGCGCGCGCGGCGCGGCGGCGCGGGTGGTGCGGCTCGGGCCGTCGCCGGCGAGGAGGCAGCGCTGCGGGGCGGGTGGCACGGTGCGCCCAGGATACCAAAAGGCGCGGGGCGCGGGAGAGCGGGAGAAGCGGGGAGTCCGGCGGGGCCTCAGGCTCCCCGTGTCGATCCGCCGTTCTTCGGGCTGGCGCGCCGCGCGGCCGTGAGGCGCTCTTCGCCTCCGCGGCCGCGCGGCGCCCTCGATCCGTCCGTCAGCGGTTCGCGCAATATCCGAAGCTGGTGCCCGCGCCGGCCGAGAGCTTGGCGTTCCACGTCCCAGAGAACACGAAGTTGGTGCTCGTCGCGTCGGCCTTGACGTTCCAGCTGTTGTAGATGGTGCCCTCCCTGGGCACATAGAGCGTCCACGTGACCTCGCGGGTGTCCTTGTTCGTCAGCGTGACGTCCTTGCAGTACCCGCTGGACCACGACGTGGACGTCTTGATGCTGACCTCGACATTGCCGCCCTCCACGCGCACGCCGGTCCCGGTGCCGCCGCCGGAGCCGCCGCTGCCGCCGGAGCCGCCGGAGCCGCCGCTGCCGCCGGAGCCGCCGGAGCCGCCAGAGCCGCCGCTGCCGCCGGAGCCGCCGCCGCCGCTGCTGCTGCTCGTGGTCGTCGAGCTGCTGCTGGAGCTGCTGCTGCTGGAGCTGCTGCTGCTGGAACTGCTGCTGCTGGAGCTGCCGCCCTTCACGCTGGCGATGAAGCGGTCGTAGGCGGCGACGTCGCCGGTCTGCGAGAGCATGACGATGGCGACGCCCATGTCGACCGCCTTGGCGACGTTGTTCGCGTTCAGCCAGGTGGTGTCGATGTTGATCGGGCCGCCGCCGAACGTGTATGCGTCGACGATGACGAGCGGCAGGGCGAGCGCGGCCGTGATCTCGCGGTAGGTGAAGTTGTCGATCTTGCCCTCGGTGAACGGGAACTGCTTGCCCGTGAGGCCGACGTATTTGACCACGCTGCGGTCCCAGCCGTCGTAGAAGTCGCCGACCGACGAGGCCCACTTGGTGGCCCCCGGGCTGAACCACGGGCTGAAGTCGATGACCACCTTGCACGACGGGCAGCCGGAGCGGATGGCGCCGAGGATCTGGTTCATGAAGCTGTCGGACTCCGTCTCGGTGAGCGCGTTCTGCTGCGCCGTCTGCGAGAACTGGTACCAGTCCGGCTCGATGTGGATGAGCGCCTCGACCGACCGCCCGCCGAAGGACGCGTTGATCGACTGCGCCGCCTGCTTGTAAGCCTCCACCATCTTGCCGATGTTGCTGCGCACGTACGCCGCGCCCCGCTGGCACAGCGGCGCCCCGGCGTCGCCGTCGCAGTCGCGGTCGGACCCGAGGCCCTTCTTCGTCATGTCCGTGGCGATGTAGCCGAAGAAGTAGGGGGTCTTCGCCTGGTTGACGATCTGCTGAAGCTTGCTCTTATGTGTGGAAGTGAAGCCGTTCGACTGCAGCCAGTCGCCCACGGCGACCACGTCGACGTTGGCCGGCCCGGACGAGCCCGCCGACCAGTTCTGGCTCCACTGGGGAGCAACGCCGAAGCGCATCTGCGACGCCGCCGCGGCTGCTGCGACCTCATCGGCGAAAATCTCGTTCTCTTCCGAGACGCTGGAGCCGTCGTCCGCGGCGACGATGCACCCGCCGAGCGCGGCGAGCACGCACGAGACCGCCCCAGCACCGAAAAGCGAACCCTTGATCTTCGTCATTGCGTCAATCTCCAAGTGGCCGAGCGGCTCGGCGCCGCGTCGGATTTTTTTCACTCCCGAGCGCCAGCATCGGCTTGGCGCGGGGCACTTGTTGAAGGTGCCAGGGTGACTGCAACGACCGGGCCATCGATCTCTCGAGATCGTCAAACGCCAATTCACGCGCAGATTTTCGACGGTGCCTGTCCGCGAGAGATGGTGAGTGATCGCGCGAGTGGATCGCTGATCCGGGGCACGGACGATCCACCGCGAAAACCCTGATTCCATTGGGAAAAGCGCGGGGAAAACGCGGAAAAAACCGTGGGGGAAGCGCGGGAAAACAGGGGAAAATTCTCGCAAACACAGGAGAATGCGATCGTGGCAAAGGGTCACATCAGGGGATCGCGACTCGGGTGCTCGGCGCGGCGCGCACCCAGGAACGTTCGCTGCCCCACCGGGTGAAGCGCCATCTCGCGCGCCGGTAGCAGAAGATTCCACGAAAGAGGGCTTAAAGACGCAGCCTGCCAGTAATATTCAAGCTGACGACGCTCGGTCTCGCCGCATCACATCGCGCGTGTATGACATGCGCCGACATGTAAGAGACGTGTAAGAGACATGTAAGATCCGTGTGCCGCCCGTCAAAAGCGCTTGAATTGCGAGGTGTCGCTGGGTAGAATGTACACCTTTTATCCAGCTCAGCACTCCAGTAGTCTGCGCGGCATGAACGCGAACCGTGGAGTGGACCGATGAGCGCGCCCGCGCTCATCGAGATCGAGGACGCCGAGGTGTACCGCGGCGATACGCGCGTCTTCGAGGGGCTGTCGCTGCGCATCGAGCAGGGGGAGAGCACCGCGATCCTCGGGCCCAACGGGGCCGGGAAGTCGACGCTGCTCAAGCTGCTCTCGCGCGAGATCTATCCGGTCCACCGCGAGGGCTCGGGCGTGCGGATCCTCGGTCGCGAAAGGTGGGAGGTCTTCGCGCTCCGGCGCAGGTTGGGGCTCGTGTCGTACGAGCTGCAGATGGCCTATCCGCGGGAGGTGCGGGGGGTCGACGTGGCGCTCTCCGGCTTCTTCGCGAGCGCCGGGCTGCACGAGCACCAGCCGCCGACCGGCGCGCAGCGCGGGCGCGCCGAGGCGGTGCTCCGCGAGCTCGGCGTGGCGCACCTCGGGGACAAGCCGATCGCGGAGATGTCCGCCGGCGAGCAGCGGCGCTGCCTGCTCGGGCGCGCGCTCGTGCACGACCCGGAGGCGCTCGTGCTCGACGAGCCGACGACCAGCCTCGACCTGAAGGCCGCGTTCGAGCTGGTCGACCTGCTCAGGCGCCTCGTGCGGAGCGGGAAGACGCTGATCCTGGTGACGCACCACGTGCAGGAGATCCCGCCCGAGATCGAGCGGGTCGTCCTGCTGAGGAAAGGCCGCATCTTCGCCGACGGCCCGAAGCGCGCGGTGCTGACCGACGAGAACCTGTCGCGCCTGTTCGACGTGCCGCTCTCCGTGGTCGAGCGGGACGGCTTCTTTCAAGTGTTTCCCCGCTCCTCCTGAGACACGAAGTCACTAGGGGGAGAGATTGGAACCACAGAGGCACAGAGGGCACAGAGGGAAGAGAAGAGAGATTTTTTTCTCTCTCTCTCCCTCTCTCCTCTGTGCCCTCTGTGCCTCTGTGGTTTTTTATCTCATGAAACCAGGGGCAGCCCGGGCGAAGCGGGACTACCCGATCTCCACCTTGCTCCACATGTCACGCCGCATCCGCTCCTTGCGCCGGTCGGTGCGGGTCACGAGGCGCGCCGCGCCCCACGCGGCGAGCAGCTGGCCCTCCTGGCCGAGGCCGGGCAGCACGCTCCGGCCGACGAGCAGCGTCCGCTCGATCGGACCGCGGATCGGCTCGCCCGCGAGCCCGAGGTAGCCGGGCGGGTCGACCTCGAGCTGGCGCACCATCGGCTCCGCGCCCGGGGCCGCGCCCTTCAGGGCGGCGCGCTCGATCAGGCGGCGGCGCTGGCCGTCGTAGAGCCACACGGGCAGGCCGTCGTGCACCGAGTCGACGAGCACGAGGTGACGCTCGAGGAAGGGGAGCTCGGCCGTGAGCGCGTCGAGCACCGCCTGGCGCGCCTCGAGCAGCGACAGCGGGCTCCGGTCGGGGAGCAGGATCTCCGCCACGAGCAGCGTGTCGGTCGACGGCGGCGGGAGATCGCAGCGCTGGAGGTGGATCACGGGGCGCCCCGGCCCGGACGGCCGCGTGGCGCGCGGCGAGCTCGGCCGCCCGGAGGCGTCGCCCGGCGCGCGCGGCGGCGGCGGGACGAGCGAGCGGCCGGCGGGCACGGAGGGGAAGGGGAGCAGGAGCGACTCGGGGCCGAGCGGCTCGGGCAGGCCCTCGCGGCGCACGATCAGCGACACGACGAAGCGGCCGACCGAGGAGGTGATGCGGGGCCACTCGCGCAGCGCGCGCTTGTGGATGCCCTCGCCGCCCGAGAGGCTCGCGAGCGTCTCGCCGTCCATGTCGGTGATGACGAAGCTGCTGCCGTTCGGGTGGTCGTCGCCGTCGAGGACGACCCCCGCGGCGGTGCCGCGGCGGACGTGGACCGACGCGGCGCGCTCGTCGAGGAGGCAGCGGCCGCCGTGGGCGAGGATGCGCTCGACGAGGAACTCCTCGAGCTCCTCCTCGCCGCGCGGGAGCATCATCAGCCCGCGCGTCCACGCCCCGTGCAGGCGCGCCACCGCGAAGGGGGGCGGGAGCGCCGAGAGATCCGTGGCGAAGAGGACGGACTGCGTGACGATCGAGCGGAACAGGTGGCCGCGCGGGAACTCGACGAGCAGGTCGGCGTCGGGCTCGGCGCGCGCGTACGGGAGCATGGCGGCGTAGCGCGCGGTCTCGCGCCGCTCCCAGAACGTGCCCGGCGGCCAGACGGCGTCGTGCGAGAACGCGTCGTCGGCGGCGCCGTTGACGTGGGCGAGCTCGGCGTAGAGCTCGTCGACGACGCGCCGGAGCTCGGGGAACTCGCGGTCGATCTCGCGGCCGAAGAGGACCATGTCGGGCGGCACGTCGAGGCGCCGGCGCGGCGCGACGACCTGCAGCATGGGCGTGGCCGGGACGATGCGGCGCTTCCAGGTCTGCGACTGGGCGAGCTCGACGAGGAAGCGGCGCCACGCGGGCGAGGGCTCGGCGAGCATGGTGAAGGCGCGCCGGCGGAGGACGTGCTGGTCGAGGCGGTAGGTGGGCGGGCGCTCGCCGTGCCCGACGACCATGACGGTGAAGTCGCGCCGCGCGAGGAGCGCCGCGGCGGTGAGCGCGCCGATGGAGCGGCCGAGGACGATGACGTCGTAGTGCTTGTGGATCACGCCCCTTCCCCGACCTGTTCGGGCGCGCGGCCGCCCTGGGCGAGCCCGAGCGCGGTGTCGACGCCGGCGATCGTCGCGCGCGCGCGCCCGCCCGGCGCGGCGGCCGGCGCGACCCGGAGGCGCCCCTCGGCGATCCACGAGAGGGCGCGGACGAGCAGGGCGTGCTCCTCGACGAGGATGCGCGCGGCGAGGGTGTCGCGGTCGTCCCCGTCGAGGACGGGGACGGCGGCCTGCGCGAGGATGGGGCCGGTGTCGGTGCCGGTGTCGACGAGGTGGACGGTGCAGCCGGTGATGCGCACGCCGTGATCGAGCGCCTGCTGCTGGGCGTCCACGCCGGGGAAGGAGGGCAGGAGCGAGGGGTGGATGTTGACGACCCGGTGCGGGAAGGCGTCGAGGAAGGTCGGCGTGAGCAGGCGCATGAAGCCGGCGAGGACGACCCAGGCGGCGCCCGCCTCGCGGAGGGCGGCGACGACGGCGGCGTCGAAGCTGTCGCGATCGGCGAACCCCTGGTGCGGGATGACGCGCGTCGGGATGCCGGCGCGCTCGGCGCGCGCGAGGCCCGCGGCGCCTGGCCGGTTCGAGAGGACGAGCCGCACGCGGGCGTCGAGGCGGCCGGCGGCGATGGCGTCGAGGATCGCCTGGAGGTTCGAGCCGCGGCCGGAGATGAGGACGCCGAGATCGAGGGGGGGCATGGGGGGCAGATACTACGGCGGGGGCGGGCGCGGGAGAGATCCGGGGCGGCCGGGGCCGCGCGGCCGGCCGGCTCCGGAGCGGAGGCCCCCGCCCCGGGGCGAGGGCGCGCGGCCCTTCGCGCGAGCGGCGCAAGTGCGCCGCGGCTCGCCGCGGAGCGTCGCTTGCGGCCTCGCCGCGGCCGCCTATCCTCAGCCCATGGTCGCCGTCGCTCCGCTGTCCGAGCCCTTGGCACCCCTGTCCGAGCCCTTGGCGTCCCCGTCCGGCCAGGGCGAGCAACGGTTCGTGATGTTCAACGTCTCCTGGGACGAGTACGTCGCGCTGCGCAAGCTGCTCGACGATCACCCGGGGCTGCGGATGACCTACTGCGAAGGGGTGCTCGAGCTCATGAGCCCGTCGGCGGACCACGAGGATGTCAAGAAGCGCATCGGGCGCCTCGTCGAGCTGTGGGCGCTCGCGCGCCGGGCTCGGCTCTACGGCTACGGCTCGACCACGTACCGCCGCAAGGAGAGGCAGCGCGGCCTGGAGCCCGACGAGTGTTACTGCGTCGGCAAGGTGAACGAGAAGCGGCCCGACATCGCGATCGAGGTGTTCATCACGAGCGGCGGCATCGACAAGCTCGACGTCTACCGGGGGCTCGGGGTGCCCGAGGTGTGGATCTGGAAGGAGGGACGCATCTCCGTCCACCGGCTGGGGGAGGGCGGGTACGAGCCGATCGAGCGGAGCGGGATGCTCCCCGGGCTCGATCTGGACGAGCTCGCGGAATGCGCGCGGATCCCCGATCAAGCGGACGCGGTCGACGCCTACTGGGCGCGGCTGAATCGCGGGGGATGAGCGCCGAACGCCGCCCCGCCGGGGGTCGGTCCCCGCGGGTCGGCCACCTACCAATGCCGCGCCGCTCGGGTTAGGGTGGCGCCGCCACGATGTCGGAACGCCCGCCCGAGACGCCCCTGACCCCCGAAGAGGCCGCGAAGCAGCGGGCGGTGTCCTACCTCGGGCGGGTGATCTCGAAGCGCTACCGCATCGACGAGGTCATCGCGATGGGCGGCATGGGCGCGGTCTACCGCGGCGAGCACGTGCACATGCACAAGCGCGTCGCGATCAAGATCCTGCACCCGGACACCGAGCGGCTCCCCGAGCTCGTGCAGCGCTTCGAGCGCGAGGCGATCGCCGGCGCCCACATCCAGCACCGGAACGTCGCGACGGCGACCGATTTCGGCGAGGCGGAGGACGGCTCGTTCTTCCTGGTCCTGGAGTACGTCCGCGGCACGACGCTCCACGAGATCATCCGGCGGGGGCCGATGCCCGTCGCGCGCGCCGCCCTGATCGCCCGGCAGATCGCGGCCGCCCTCGGGGCGACCCACGCGATGAGCATCGTCCACCGCGACGTGAAGCCGCGCAACGTGATGGTCGTCGAGCCGCAGGGCGACCTCGTGAAGCTCATCGACTTCGGCCTCGCGAAGGTGAGCGTCGATCAGCTGCGCCGCTCCGTCGCGTCGCCGGAGTCGACGCGGATGGAGGGGGAGCCGCTCCCGGTCCGGCTCACCACGGCCGGGGTGATCTTCGGGACGATCGCCTACCTCGCCCCCGAGTCGGCGCTCGGGATGGATTTCGTCGACGAGCGCGCGGACCTCTACGCCCTCGGCTTGATCTTCTACGAGATGCTGGCCGGCAAGCACCCGTTCCTGGCCAAGGATCCGGTCGAGCTCTTCAACCAGCAGCGCAGCGCGCCCGTCCCGGCGATCGCCGAGCACGCGCCCGGCGTCGCGGTCCCGCCGGCCATCGAGGCGGTCGTGCGGCGCCTCCTCGAGAAGCAGCCGCGCGCCCGCTTCGAGGGCGCGGCGGAGCTGATCGCGGCGCTCGACGCGGCGTGCGCGGCGTCGGGGATCGTGATGGACGAGCCCAGGGCGGAGATGGGGTCGAGGGCCGAGATGACGTCGGTGCCCGCGATCGGCGAGGGGGCGCGGGTGCCGAGCAACCGGCCGCCGCTGCCGAGCGCCGCGCCGCCGCGCGAGCCGAGCAACCGGCCGCCGCCGCTGCCGAGCGCCGCGCCGCCGCGCGAGCCGAGCAACCGGCCGCCGCCGCTGCCCAGCGCCGCGCCGCCGCGCGAGCCAGAGGCGGGCTCCGGCGGCTCTTCGGCGATCCTCCTCGGGGATTCGTGCCTGGTCTCGCTGACGGACGTCGCGGACGAGCTGGAGCCGGCCGCGCAGCGGGCAGCCGGCGAGCCGGCCGGCGGCGGCGCGAGCGCGCCGGAGCCGGCGCGCGCGGGCGTTGAGGCGGAGGCGACGGCGCGGCCGGAGGGCGAGGACGAGGAGGACGCCGAGAGCTACTCGCGACCGACGCCGGTGCGCAACACGCCGACCCTCGTCGCCGAGCTGACGCGCGACTCGCGCCCGACCGCGGTGGGCGGCGCGGCGTTCATGGCGCAGGTCGCCTTCTCGCGGCAGGAGGACGCCGGCGATGCTCCTGCCGAGGCCGAGGCGGCGCCGCTGTCGAGCGACTCGCGCCCGACCGCGGTGGGCGGCGCGGCGTTCATGGCGCAGGTCGCCTTCTCGCGGGAAGAAGCCGCGCGAGAGGCTGCTTCCGGGGCGGGCGCGCCTTCGCCGCGATCGGGGGAGCAGACCGCGTCGCAGGAGCCGGCGCCGCTGGCCTCGACGCCTCCGCCGGAAGAGGCGCCGTCTCTGGCGCCAGCGGAGCCGGTACGGTCGCTGGAAGAGCCGGTGCACGAGGAGCGGGAGGGAGCGGCCTCCACGCGGCCACCGATGGGGGCGACGCCGCCCGAGCCGTCGGAGCGTGGCCGGTCGGCGCCCTCGCCGGAGAAGCCGTCGCAGCCGGGCACGGCGGAGCTGCCAGCGCACGCGGTGGAGCGGGCGTCGTCGAAGCCGCCGTCGTCGCCCGCAGCAGGGCCGGCGTCGTCGAAGCCGCCGTCGGCGTCCGCGGGGGAGCGGGCGTCGTCGAAGCCGCCGTCGTCGCCTGGAGCAGAGCCTGCGCCGTCGAAGCCGCCGTCGTCGCCCGCGGCGGAGGCGGCGCCGTCGAAGCCGCCGTCATCGCCCGCGGCGGAGTCGGCGCCGTCGAAGCCACCGTCGTCGCCGGCAGCGGAGGCAGCGCCGTCGAAGCCGCCGTCATCGCCCGCGGCAGAGGCAGCGCCGTCGAAGCCGCCGTCGTCGCCCGCTGCGGAGGCGGCGCCGTCGAAGCCGTCGTCATCGCGCTCGGCGGAGTCGGCGCCGTCGAAGCCGCCGTCGTCGCCCGCGGCGGAGGCGGCGTCATCGAAGCCGCCATCATCGCCCGCAGGGGAGCCGGCGCCGTCGAAGCCGCCGTCGTCCCCCGCAGGAGAACCGGCGCCGTCGTCGCCCGCGGTGGAGTCGGCGCCATCGAAGCCGCCGGCTCCCTCCGCAGAGGACCCCGCGCCCGCGAAGACGCCCGTCTCGCCCGCGAGCTCGCAGCCGCCGGTGACCGAGCCGCCTCCCGCCACGGCGTCCGCATCGCAGCCGCCGGCGTCTCCGCCCCCGGAGGACGACGCGCCCGCATCGGAGCCGACCTCCGAACGAATGAGCGGCTCGCGGCCCGCCTTCGCCCCCACGCTGCTGCGAGAGCTGGAGGCCGCGGAGGCGGAGCGCGTCGCCCGGGAGCGCGAGGAAGAGGCCAAGCGAAAGCTCGCCGAGGAAACCGAGCGCGCCGCCAAGGAGCGCGAGGAAAAAGCCAGGCGCAAGCGCGCAGCCCAGGAGGCCCGCGCGTCGCGACGGCGCGACGAAGGCGCCGGCGGCCGCCTGGGCCGGCTCGCCCCGTACCTCGGCGGCGCCCTCGTCGCCGTCGGCGTCATCGCTGCGCTCGCCAGCAGCGGGCGCGCCCCGCCCGAGCCGGAGCCCCAGCTCGGCCAGGCGGCGCCGGCCGCCAGCGCGCTCGCCACGAGCGAGCCCGCCCCGGCCGACGCGGCCGCCACCCCGGAGCCCTCCGGGCCCACCGCCGCGGCGCCCGAGGACGCCGCGCAGGCATCGCCCGCGGCGCCCGAGGCGCCGGCCGAGCCACCGCCCGACGAGGCGACCCGGAAGGCGCTCACCGACGCCGCCCGGGCGCGCCGATGGGTGAAGGCCGCCGAGGCGCTCAACCTGCTCGCCGAGCGCGACCCGAGCGCGCTCCGCGAGCGCCCGATCGCGATCGCGGCGCGCAACCTCGCCATCGCCATCTCGAAGACGGGCGAGGAGCTCGCCGACCAAGTCTTCGATGCGCTCGCGCGCCGGTTCGGGACCGCCGGCCTCGACGTGCTCTACGAGATCGTGGAGACCCGGGGCCGCTCCACCCCGGCCACGCGCGCGGCGAAGCTGCTCCGCGATCCGGAGGTCGCGGCCCGCGGGACGCCGGCCGTCCGGATCTCCTTCGAGCTGCGCGACGCCACCTGCGGCGAGAAGATGCAGTTCCTCGACCGCGCCGTCTCCGAGGGCGACCAGCGCACGCTGGTCGTGCTCGAGACGGCGGTGAGGCCCTGTTACACGAAGAACCGCACCATCGACGAGGCGATCAAGAAGCTGAGGGCGCGGCTCGAAGGCGGGTGAGCTCGCGCCGGCGCCCGGCTCCCTCGGCCGCCGCGCGGGGCGCTCGCGGGCGCCTCGCCGGCGCCGTCAGCCGAAGCGCACGCGCTCCTCGAAGGGCACGTCGCCGACGGGGACGATCTCGCCGAGGACCCACGCGCGCTCGCCGCTGGCGGCGAGCGCGTCGATGGCCTTGTCGGCGGCGGACTTGTCGACGACTGCGACCAGGCCGACGCCGAGGTTGAAGGTGCGCCGCATCTCGGCCTCGTCGACGGGCCCGCCGCGCTGGAGCACGTGGAAGATCGCGGGCCGCTGGTAGGAGCCGAGGTCGAGCTGAGCGCCGAGGCCGTCCGGCAGCACGCGCGGGAGGTTGCCCGGCAGGCCGCCGCCGGTGATGTGCGACAGCCCGCGGACCGCATCGCCGCAGGCGGCGAGGAGCGCGGTGATGGCGCGGGCGTAGATGCGGGTGGGGGTGAGCAGCGTCTCGCCCACGGTGGCGCCGAGCTCGTCGACGCGGTCGCCCATGCGCAGCCCCATCTCCTTCTCGAGCACCCGGCGGGCGAGCGAGTAACCGTTGGAGTGCAGGCCGCTGGACGCCACGGCGAGCACGGCGTCACCGGGGGCGATGCGCTTTCCGTCGAGGATGCGCGAGCGCTCGACGACGCCGACGGCGAAGCCGGCGAGGTCGTACTCGCCGTCGGCGTACATGCCCGGCAGCTCGGCGGTCTCGCCGCCGATGAGGGCGCAGCCCGCCTGCTTGCAGCCGTCGGCGATGCCGCGCACGACGGCCTCGCCGACGTCGACGTCGAGCTTGCCGGTGGCGAAGTAGTCGAGGAAAAAGAGCGGCCGCGCGCCGACAGTGAGCACGTCGTTGACGCACATGGCGACGAGGTCGATGCCGACGGTGTGGTGAACGCCGGTGGCGAAGGCGACCTTGAGCTTGGTGCCTACGCCGTCGGTGCCGCTGACGAGGACCGGCTCGGAGAGCCCGCCCGGCAACGCGCACAGGCCGGCGAAGCCGCCGACGTCGGCGAGCACCTCGGGGGTGCGCGTCGGCTTGGCGAGCCGCTTGATGCGCTCGACGAGCGCGTCCCCTGCATCGATATCGACCCCCGCTTCCCGGTATGTGACGCTCATGCGAGGCGCCATCCCATACCTCGGCGGCAAAGGGAAGCGGGCTCGCTCCCGGCGAGGCCGCCGCCCCGCTCCCGGCGAGGCCGCCGCGCCTGCTCCCGGCCAGGCGACCGCGCCGCTCGCCGCGGCCGGCGAGCGCGGCGGCCTCCGGCAGAGACACACCTCGCTGCGCCGCCGCCGCGGGACGGCGCAGCGCCGCACGCCCCCCTCGAGCGCGGCCGCTCCTCGCGTCGAGGGCCGCCGCCCGGTTGCCCACACCGCGGCGCGCATTCTCTTTGCGCGCCTTTCCGCATCCCGGTGCGACTTTCTCGCTGGATCTGACCATCTCCGGCCGACGTCGATTCTTCGCTGCGGTGCTGTCGTGAGCGGCTCTCCGGCCTTGTCTTCTGCGCCGCGGTCGACATCCTAGGCGCCCATGTCCGCCGCCCCCGCTCCGCCGCCTGCCCTCGTCCTCGTCGCCGCCGCCGTGGTCATCGAGCGCGGTCGCGTGCTGCTCACGCAGCGCAAGGTGGGCGCCCACCTCGCGGGCGCGTGGGAGTTTCCGGGCGGCAAGGTCGAGGCCGGCGAGGATCCGCGGGACGCCCTCGTCCGCGAGCTGCGCGAGGAGATCGGCGTGGAGGCCCGCGTCGGCGACATCGTGGAGGTGACCTATCACCGCTATCCGGCGAAGCCGGTGCTGCTGCTCTTCTACGAGGCTTCCTTCGCCGAAGGGTCTCCCGCGCCGGCCGCGCTCGACGTCGCCGCCGTGCGCTGGGCCGAGTCGGCCGAGCTTCGAGACGAGCTCTTTCCGCCGGCCGACGTCGCGGTGCTCGCCAAGGTGCGCGCGCGCCTCGCGGGAGCCTAGCCCCGCGTCGCCCGAGGGCGGACCGGCACGAGCCGCCGCGATCGTCGCTTCCGTCAGGCGCGTGCTCGCAGCCTTCGTCGGTGGCCCATCCGCGCGTCGACGGAGAGCGCTCCTGCGCCGCCGAGCGCGAGGGCGACCAGCCCCGCGATATACACCAGGTTGAGCTCGTACCCGGGCGGGCCGAACACAGGCCCATCCGCCGTCAATCCGATGGTGTTGACGGCGCTGAACCCATGCTTGAGGTGAACGGAGAACATCGCCGTCAGCATCGTGGCGATGAGGGGAACGGCGACGATCGCGGTGAACGCGCCCGCGAGGACGGCGATGCCGCCGAGGAGCTCCACGAACGGCACCACCCAGGACATGAGCTTCGAGAACGGGACGCCGAGCTGCGTGAGCAAGGCCTCGAATCTGGCGGGCCCTCGGCTGAGCTTCACCCAGCCATGCACGATGAATCCATAGCCCATGACCAGGCGCAGGAGCAGGGGCGCCCATTGGCCGGCTCGCGCTTCGGGGATCGATGGTTTGTTAGCCATACTAACGATGTCTCCTGCCCGAGCGGGTACGAGGCACCCCGCGAGGCTCGGGTGGCTGGCGGGGCGGATGAGGGAGCGAGCCCCGCGGTTGGCTGGCGGGGCGGATGAGGGAGCGAGCCCCGCGGTTGGCTGGCGGGGCGGATGAGGGAGCGAGCCCCGCCGTGGGGGCTCGCCGTGGGGAGCTCACAAGGCTGGGGGGCAAGCCTCGCCGCGGACGTCGCCGAGCAGGCTCGCGAGCCGCTGGCGGGGGAGCTCGCCGACGGCGCGCTCCACCTCCTGACCGGCGGCGTCGACGGTGAGGAACGTCGGCACGAAGCGCACGCCGTAGTGGGCCGCGAGGGCCTGCCCGCGAGGATCGTCGACCCGGACGCGCAGGACGGTGCCGGCCTCCTTGGCGCAGCGCGCTTCGAGCTCCTTCACGAGCGGCGCCATGCGCTCGCACACCGCGCAGTGCGCGCTCTCGAACTCGATCAGCCGAGGCATCCCCTCGGGCAGCGCGGCGTCGCCGGGCTCGACGGCGCCCTCCGGGGCCGCGCACGCCGACGCGGGGCCGCTGTCGCAGGGCGCGCCTGCGGCCACGGCCGCCGCGGGCGCCGGCGAGAGGGCGCCCAGACGGCCGGTCGCGAACGCGATCCCGAGGACCACGAGCAGCGCCCCCGTCACGCGCTGGAGGACCGGCGTGGCCGGCATCACGCGGCGCGCGAGCGCGACGGCCGCGGGCCCGACGAAGGCCGCGACCACGAGCGGCGCGGCGAGGCCCGCGGCGTAGGCGCCGAGCTGAACCGCGCCGGCGAGCGGGCTGGCCCCCGCGCTCGCCGCGTAGGTCAGCGCGGCGCCGAGCACCGGGCCGACGCACGGCGTCCACCCTGCCGCGAAGGCGATCCCGAAGAGCATGCCTCCCCAGAAGCCGCCCGCGGCCGGGAGGCGGGCGAGGAGCGGGCGCGCCTCGCGCTCCAGCCACGGGAGGCGCAGCACGCCGAGGAGCTTCGCGCCGAAGAGCGCCAGGATCGCGCCGGACGCGAGGGCGAGCGCGCGCCGGTGGGGCGCGAGGGCCGCGGCGATCGCCGACGCGCCGGCGCCGAGCGCGACGAGCACGAGCGCGAGGCCGATCGCGAAGCCGACGCCGGCGAGGCGCACGCTGCGGTTCACCGCCGCGCGGTCGGGACCGCCGAGCGCCCCGGCGCCGCCGAGGGCGGACAGGTAGACCGGGAGCATCGGGAGCACGCAGGGCGACGCGAACGTCAGCAGCCCTGCGCCGAAGAGCGTCAGCAATGAACCGAGCGTCATGGGTCCTCGTGGTGCACTGGATCAGGGCCTGCCAAGCGCCGGCGCGAGCGCCGTCACGTCCACCTCGGCGACCGCGAGCACCGGCTGCTCCACGCTCCTCGCGCAGATCGCGTTGCCGAGCGGCCCCCGGGTGCACCCCACGCCGCGCCCCGCGAGCGCGCGCGCCGCCGTCGCGGCGTCGGAGCCGGGGGGCGGCACGAACACCGTGAGCGGCTTGTCCCCGCTCTCGTACATGAGCGCCGCCGTGCGCGTCTCTCCGATCTGGCAGAGGCGCGCCCCGAGCAGCCGGGCGCCGGACACCGCCGGGACGGTCACCGCGTAGCCGAGCTTCCCCTCGAGCCACCCGGCGACCGCGTCCGGATCGGAGGACTCGAAGTCGCACGGGCGCTCGCGCGCGAAGCCGCGCACGTGGTGGCTCACGAGCTCGTCGGCCATCGCCGCGCCCACGCCGCGGCTCGGGCTGCCGACGAGCAGCGCGGCGGCCGCCGCGGCCGCGGCGAGGGCGGCCGTGATCGCGAAGGGGCGGCGGCGCGGCGCGCGCGCGCTCCGCGCGGCGGCCTCCGCCCGATCGCGCAGGCGCTTCGGGACCTCCCCGTCCGCCTTCGCGACGAGCGCGCGCCGCACGCCGCCGAGGACCTCCGCGGCGCGCCGGCAGGGCCCGCAGCCGGCGACGTGCGCCTCGATGCGCGCGGCGTCCTCCGGCGTCACCTCGTCGTCGTGCCACGCCGAAATGTTCTCGAACCACTCGCGGTTGCACCCTGCCATGACGTCTCCTCGTGCCGTTCGGAGAGGCCCTCGGTGAGCGCGAGCCGCGCCCTCGAGAGCCGTGATCGCACCGTGCCCACGGGGCACCCCTGGAGATCCGCGATCTCCTCGTAGGAAAGGTCCTCGACCTCCCGCAGGAGCAGCGCCTCGCGCCACTCCGGCGGCACGCGCGCGAGCGCGCGCTCGACCTCGTCCGCGAAGCCGCGTTCGAGGAGCTCCGCCTCCAGGTTGCCCTGCGGCTCCGGCACCGACTCGGCGCCGCGGCCGCCCTCGATCACCTCGAGGCGCTGCCGGGCGCCGCGCGTCGCGTTGAGCAGCACCGATCGCTCGATGCGGAGCAGCCACGCCCGCATGCGGCCCTCGTCGCGCAGGTCGGCGTGCCGCTCGATCGCGCGCACCACCGTCGCCTGCGCCAGATCCTCGGCGTCCTGCTCCGAGCGCGTCAGGCGGCGCGCCGCGCGCAGGAGGCACGGGAGCTCGGCGAGGAGCCGATCGACGAAGGAGGTGTGGGGAGACGTGGGCATGGGCTGGATCGAGAGCGGGAGGGCTGTGCGCGGCCTCGTTTCCCGGACACTCCCAGGACACGTCGAGCCCCGCGAAAAGTTCCTGACCCGCGGGCGGCGATCCGACCACGTTCACGATCCAGGATGTGCCCGCGTTCCGCTGACAGACCGCCCCTGTGACCTCCCCTGCTCCTGCACCGGTTTTCCCTTCGCCCTCAGCAGGTCCTCCTCTCCGCGGAGCGCGGCGACATCGGGCGCGATCGCGAGAGCGTCGCCCGCCGGCTGGCAGAGCGCCATCGACCGCTGTTCGCCTGCTGCGGCGCTGACGATCGGCTCGGGCACGCCGTCATGAGGGCGGGAATGGTCCGGAAGACGGTACGCCAGCATGAAGCGGCCCCTCGCGCGCGCCCTGTGATTCCGTTGCAGATGGTTCTATTACGACGCGTGGGGCTCGTCGTCCGCGGGGCGCGGGCTGGGCTTCAGTCCGCCGGTGCCATCGCAATCCTATGCCTACGCGAGGGTATTTTCTTATGGCTGGCCGTACTGCGTACCGGGTGTGGATGCGGCGAAGAGAACTACGGTGACTCGTCCACCCCCGCCTACGCAGACGCGTGGACGATTCGATTCCCGGGGTGCTCGCTCTATCTGTATTCCTGGGTCTCGCCGGCATGCCAGGGCGCGTTCCTGTCGCTGAGCGAGATTGGAGACTGCAACGACTTCTGAGGCGGAGGAAGCGCGCCCACCTGCCATCCCACTAGCTCGTCGCCGGGCCAGGCCCGAGCTGCACGGGCGGCGGGGTCCGCGTGATGCTCCGCCAGGTGTCGACGGCCCAGTCCCGGTCCGACTCCTCCTTGCAGACGATGGTGCAGCGCGCGAGCCGGCCAGCCTCGGGGCACACCATGATGGCCATCAGCACCCAGCACGGCTCCGGCTCGTCATCGCTCTCGCCGTGCATCCACAGCGCGGCGCCCGCGACCTGCCCCTCCTCGTGCTCGTAGCGCAGCCCGGACATCTCGTGCGGCGGGAAGGTGTCCAGCACCTCCTTGGCCGTGAAGGGCGCGCCGTCGTGCCGCCGGTAGATCATCGACGAGAGCGAGACCTCGCGGCGCTCGCCCGGATCGAACATCCGCAGCGTCTCCCCGCCGTACAGGAGCTCGGACTCGAAGGAGGGATCCACCTGGATGGCCCAGCCGCAGTGGAAGTAGAACCGGATCGGGATGAGCTCGCAGGTGGGCGGCATCGCGGCGCTCAGCGTAGGCGCTCCGCGCGGCGAGCGCACGTGAACCTGCCCCGCCAGGCCGCTGGGGGCGCGGCGCGCCGCCGCGCGGTCGCCCGCGCGGTCGCCCGCGCGGCGGCGGCGATGGGCCGGCGGTCGCCGCGCTCAGCCGTCGACGGCGGCTGCCGCGCTCAGCCGGACGACGGCGGCCGCCGCGCTCAGCCGGCGATGCCGGGCCGCCCGGGCGAGAAGGGCGACAGATCCAGCGGCGGCTGCTCTCCCGCGACCAGCGCCCCCACGATCTTCGCGGTCACCGGGGCGAGGAGGACGCCGTTGCGGAAATGCCCGGTCGCGAAGACGAGGCGCTGGAGCTCCCCCTCGCCGAGGATCGGCAGATCGTCCTTCGTGTGCGGCCGGAGCCCGGCCCACGTCCGTCCGATCGGCGCGTCGCCGAGCGCGGGCATGAGCCGCAGCGCCGCGGTCAGCAGATCGCGCACCGCGCGCGAGGTCACGGCGGGGACGTAGCCGGCGAACTCCATGGTCGCGCCGACCAGCACGCGCCCGTCGTCGCGCGGCGACAGGTAGCACCCGGGCCCGTAGATCACCTGCGTCAGCACCGGCGACGCCGGCGTGAGCTCGACGATCTGCCCGCGCGCCGGGCGCACCGCGGCGGGCGCGAGCCCCGAGGCCTCGAGCAGCGACGACCAGCTCCCCGCGGCGAGCACCGTCCAGCGCGCCTCCACCTTGGTCCCGTCCTCGAGCTGCGCCCCGCACGCCTGCTCGCGGTCGACGAGGACGCGCCGGACGGTCGCCCCGGTGCGGAACTGCACGCCGGCGCGCTCGGCCGCGATGCGCAGCGCGCGCATGAGCGACGGCGGATCGATCCGCGCCTCGTCGGCGAACCACACGCCGCCGGCGACCTCCTGGCAGAGCGCCGGCGCGCGCGCCCGCGCCGCGTCGCCGTCGCAGATCTCCACGGCGAGGCCGGCTTCCCGCTGCCAGGCGACCTCGCGCGCGATCTCGTCGCGCCCGGACGGCGTGAGCGCCACGCGCAGCGCGCCGCACTGCCGGAAGCCCACGTCGATGCCCGTCGCCTCGGCGAGGGAGGCGGCGAGCTCCGGGTAGAGGCTCCGGCTCGCGAGGCAGAGCCGCGCGAGGGGGCCGTCGCCCGCGGCCTCGAGCTGGGGGCCGATGATGCCCGCCGCCGCCCAGGAGGCGCCCTCGCCCGGGTTGCGCTCGAGGACGCGGACGGACAGCCCGCGCCGCGCGAGGGCGAGCGCCGACGCGCACCCGGCCACGCCGCCGCCGATCACCACCACGTCGCTCATCGGCGCGTGCATAGCACGCCGGGCGCCGCGGAGAGGCGTGCGGGAGCGCTGCGGGCGGCTGGCGCCGGAAGGAGCGACCCGACGCGTTGCGCGATCACCGCTTCCGCGGCTTCGGTGAGGGGAGACCGGCCTCGGCCAGCGGTCGATGCTGGCGGGCGTGGAAGAGGCGCAGCAGCCAGAGGTCCGCGCCGGGGTCGGAGTCGTCCGCGAGATACCAGACGACGTAGGGGAGCTTGCGCAGGAGGAGCTTGCGGACGACGGCTCGGTCTTCGTTGTCCTTGGCCTCGGCAGGGCCGATCGCGGGGAAGCGGGCGACGAGCGCGATGGCCTCGTCGAGGCCGCTCCGCAGGCGCTCTACCCACTCGATCCCGCGGTTTTCTTCGAGCCAGCGCACCTGATCGCGGAGGTCGCGGGCGAACTCCCGGCGGAAGCGGACGCGGCGGCCCACGGGGCGCCTGGCCTAGCGGGCGCGGCGACGAGGAGCGGCGCGGAGCGCCTCGTCGAAGATGGAGTCGAGCTCCTGGCGCGAGGCCTCGTCGTGGTCTCCGGCCTTCATCCGCTCCCAGACCGCCCAGACCTGGGCGCGCTGCCACTCCTCCGCCCGGCTGAGCTGCTCCGCGTCGTCGAGCTCCTGGACGCGCTCGTTGAGAAGCGCGCGGATCGCAGGGGAGAGCTTGAGGCCGCGCTTCTTCGCCTCGGCCTGGACCCGCGCCCGGAGCTCGGGCGGGAGGACCACGCTGACCGGGCCGCTGTCCTCGTCCGGGCCACGCCCGGGCGGATCGCGCTCCTCGCCCTGGTTCCGCCTCGCCGCTCCCGCACCTCTCATCTGCGTTCCTCGCGGGGAAAGGATAGTGGAATCCACTATGATGCACAACCGGGCGGCTCGGCCCGTGCGAGGAGGCCTCGGGAGGCCTCTGGAGAGAGCCGCTGCCGGGCGCCGGCAGGGGTGAGGGGAAAGCGCTGCGGACGCCCGGCAGGGTGCGGGAAGGGCGGACGGGCAGGTGGACGGTGTGCTGGCGCGGGAGAAGGGGCTAGGGTGCTGAAGCAGTAGGAGGCTCGTATGCGGATCGTCATGGAAATCCCCGAAGATGCGTTTCGTACGCCCAAGACCCCGCAGCAGGTCGCGGACGAGATGCGGCAGGCAGCGGCAGTTTTCTGGGTCGCTCGAGGGGACGTCGCGCCGGAAGCGGTGAACGACATTGCCAGGCCGTCCGTGCCCGAGAAGGAGGGAACGTTGATGGACCTCTTGTTGAGCATGCCCGACGTCGGGGACGACGTCGACTTTGAGCGACCTGTGGACTACGGCCGGCCGGACGTCGAGTTCGACTGAGGCATCACTGCCGCTGGAGCTTCCGGGATGAGCTTTCTGATCGACACCAACGTGCTATCGGAGATGCGCAAGAAAACGCGCGCGAACAGCAACGTTCTCCGGTGGTCGGCGCAGAACCGTGCGAGTGAGCTGTTTCTGTCGGCGCTGGTCATCGGCGAGGTCCGACGTGGCATCGAGGGGGTGCGCGCGCGGGATCCCGTTCAGGCGGGAGCGCTTGATGCGTGGCTCGGCACGGTCATCGTCTCATTCGGTTTACGAGTCCTTCCCGTCACTGTGGAGATCGCAGACGCCTGGGGGCGGCTCTCGGTCCCCGATCGGTTGCCCGAGATTGACGGCCTGCTCGCCGCCACGGCCATCGTGCACAACCTGGTCCTTGTTACGCGCAACACGCGCGATGTCGCTCGCACCGGTGTGCGGCTGCTCAACCCCTTCGAGCCTGTGCCTCAGGGTTAGCGCAGGGCTCGATCGCCAAGACAAGACCATCTCGGTCCGCACGACAATTCGAGGTATGCCGCCTTGACGCCTCTGCGCTCACCCGTGCGGCAGGGAGGGAGTGCGCGCGCAGTGACGCTACTCCGACGCCCTTCCGTCGCGCTCCTTGATTGTCGCTGTGGGGCCACTCGCACTCGCCTCGGCATCGAAGGGTTCTGCCGCGATTTCCGTGGCCGCTGAGGCGGTTTTCGGGGCTTCGGTGGCGGTTTCTTGAGCCGTTGAGGCGGTTTTCGGAGCCTCGGTGGCGGTTTCTTGAGCCGTTGAGGCGGTTTTCGGAGCCTCGGTGGCGGTTTCTTGAGCCGTTGAGGCGGTTTCCGGAGCCTCGGTGGCGGTTTCTTGAGCCGTTGAGGCGGTTTTCGGAGCCGGGGTGGGGGGGGCCCCAGCCGTCGAGGCAGTTTCCGCGGTCGGGGTGGGGAGGGCCCCCGCCGTTGCGCCCCCCTCGGCCGCCGGCGCCGCCTCGGCTGCCGGCGCCGCCTCGGCCGTCGTCGCGGCCCCCTCCGCGCCCGTCGCCGCTGCCGCGGTCCTGGGCGCCTTCGCTGCAGCAGCCTTCGGCGCCTTCGTCGCCGGCTCCGGCGCCGCGGTCGCCGCCTCGCCGCCCGCCGTCGCCTCCGCGGCCTTCGCCGGCGCCGCCTCCGCGGCCTTCGCCGGAGCCCCCGCCGCCTTCGCCTTCTTCTCCTTCGCCGCCTTCGCCTCGAGCGCGCCCGCCGCGATCGGCTCCCGCTTGCCGTGCCCGACCGCGCGCGGATCGCCGTACGGGAACGCCGCGCTGCCGCTCGCGTCGATCGGCTTGCGCGGGGCCTCCGCGTCGGTCGCCGGGCTCGGCGGCGGCGCGATCGGCCGCGGCGCGCGCAGCCGGTTGCCAGGGCCGGCCTGCGTCCAGACCTGCACGTCGCCGAGCACGCGCGTCCGGTTCGCCATCCGCCGCTGGCCCTTCGCGCCGAGCAGCCGCTCCAGGAAGGTCGGCGGCGACGTCGCGCCGGGCTCCCCCTTCACCCAGCACGTGTAGTCGCCGATCCCCGTGCCCCGGAACGTCTCGCGGCAGACCGCGATCCCGAGCTCGGCCGCGATCTCGCTGAGGAGCCGACCCGGCTCGGTCTCGACCGTCCTGTGCTCGTTGACGAAGGTGACCCTGGGCATCGGTGGACCGGCAGCGTCCTGCTCCCCCGCGGCGAGCGCGTCAAGAACCGCCGCGCGCGCCCCTCGCGTCCCTCACGCGCCCCTTGCGTCCCCTCACGCGCCCTTCGCGTCCCGCACGCGATGGAGCACCCGCGCGATCCCGAACAGATTCCAGCCCGCGAACCCGAGGAACAGCGCGAACAGCGCGACCGCCCAGCGCGACGCGCGCGGCGAGCTGCCGTCGATCAGCAGCCACGCGTCGTCCGTGACGGCCGTCCCCGTCTGCTCCTCGACCTCGGCGGCGAGCCGCGCGTGCCGGATCCCCGCGGCCTTGAACGGCACGAGCCGCCCGGCGAACGAGCTCGGCGGCACGAACCGCGGACCCTCGAACCCCTCCGGCACCCGGATCTCCACCCACAGCCCCGGGTTGCCGGCCACCGGCGCCAGCCGGAACGAGTCGCCCTCCGCGGCGCGGCCGTACCGGATCGCCCCGCGCGTCCCGAGCAGGCCCATGGCCCGCACGTACCGGTTCGCGAGCTCCGCCGTGGGGCGCAGCGGCGCGAGCTCCCCCACGTCCACGGGCCGGCCGGGCGACAGCGCATAGCGCGCCTCCCCGAACAGAGCGACCGCCATCCACAGCGCTGCCACCGCGGTCACCGCCATCAGCACCACCGTGACCGTGCGCTCCTGCCGCGGCGGCGACGGCAGCGCGAGCAGCTCCGGATCCGGCCCCGTCACGTCGAGACCAGGGCTGCCAGGACCGCGCGGGCCGTGCGTCATGGATTCCAAGGTCGAGGTCGGGTCGGTGGGCACGCTTCGCCGAGTATACAGCCGGAGCGCCGGCCGCGGTGCAGGGAGCCGCGCCGCGCGCTCCCTCCTCATCCATCCCGCGCCGCGCGCGGCCCGCATCTCCTCGCCATCCCGCGCGCGGGGATGGCGAGGAGATGCGGGCGCGGGCCTCGCGGCACCCCGTCCGAGACAACCCGCGCCCGGCGCGGTTCCGGTCGACGCGCGCTTGCCCGCCCGCGGCGGCTTGCCTAGCCTAGCCGCGATGGCCTCGAAGAACGACAGCTCCATCGTCTGCCCGTCGTGCGGCGCGAACAACGCCTCGGTGACGGCGAGCGGGCGCTGCGTCGCGTGCGGCGCCCGGATGGGCTCGCTGCAGCCTCTCCGCGACGCCGACCTCGACCGCCACCGCCGCTACCAGCAGGAGGGCTTCTCGATCCTCTGGTGCCTCATCGCCCTCGTCCTCCAGAGCGTGCTCACCGCGGCCCTCGTCGGCGGCCTCCCCATGATCGTGCAGCAGCTCGACTTCGAGGGGTCCAACGGGATGATCGTCGCCATCCCCGTCTGGTTCATCGGCGGCGTCCTCCTCGGCATGATCTCGCCCGGCAAGACCTTCCTCGAGCCGGTCGTCGCCTCGTTCCTCGTCGCGATCCCGACCGTCTTCTACCTCCTGCAGAGCCAGACCGTCCGGACGATGCCGCTCTTCATGTACGTGATCATGGCGCTCATCGGCGTGCTGTTCACGCTGATCGGCTCCTACCTCGGCGAGCGCATCCAGATGGGCCCGCCCCCCGCGAAGCCGGCCGACTGAGGGCGCCCGGCGTGACGGCGAGGCCCGGCGCGACCAGGAGCGCAGGCGCAGGTGGTGGCCGAATTTGCCCCGGAGCGATTCCCATGAAGGCGGGAAGACAGGAAGATCATTGATCTTTTCTCCCCGCCTTCCCGCGTTCATGGTCAAATCCGGCCACCATCCAGGCGCAGCAGGGACGGCGGCGCGGCGGGTCGCGGCGGCGCTCGCCGCGGTCGCCGTCCTGGCTGCCGCCCCCGCGTGCGGCCGGTCGGCCGAGGAGCAGGAGGCGGACGCGCTCCTGCACGCCATCGACGCCCTCCGCAACGCCCCGAGCGAGCCGCGCGCGGGGCGCGAGGCGTTGCTCGCGGAGCTCGAGCGGCAGCCCGCGTCGACCCCTCCGGCCGCGAGCGCCAGGGATACGTGCGCGCGGGCCTACCGCCTGCTGCTCGAGGCCACGGCCGCCGAGGCGCGCGTGCGCGCCCTGCTCGAGGCGCCCGAGGGGTCCGCCGGGCCCGCCGGGCCCGCGGCGCTGTCCGACCTCGCCGCGGCAGACGCCAAGGTCAAGGAGAGCACCGAGGTCATGCCGAGGTGCGCCGAGGCGCTCGCGGGCCTCCGCCGCGCCCGGCGCGGGATGTGACGGCCCGCGCCGCGGCGCCCGCGGGCCTCCGCCGCGCCCGGCGCGGGATGTGACGGCCCGCGCCGCGGCGCTCGCGGGCCTCCGCCGCGCCCGGCGCGGGATGTGACGGCCCGCGCCGCGGCGCGCGCGGTGCGTCGTGGGGGGCGCGCGCGGTGCGTGGGGGGGGCCGCGCCGCCAAGAGAGATCGCTTCCCGCCGGGCAAGGGATCCGCGCTCGCGGTCCCCTGTGCTAAGACCGCCCTGCCATGTTCGACACGCTGACACGGGGCTTTCGTCAGGCCAGAAACCGCCTCGCCGGGCTCACGGAGCTCACCGAGAGCAACATCGACGCCGCGCTCCGCGAGGTGAGGCTGAGCCTGCTCGAGGCCGACGTCGAGATCGGGGTGGTCAAGGCGTTCCTCGCCCGGGTCAAGCAGGCCGCGGTCGGCCGCACCCTGGAGACGCGCGTGAAGCACGCCGGCGAGGTCCACCAGGTCTCGGCGAGCGACCACTTCATCAAGATCTGCCACGACGAGCTCGAGGCGATGATGACCCACGAGGGCGACGAGATCGCCTGGGCCGACGGCGGGCCCACGGGCATCATGATGGTCGGCCTCCAGGGCTCCGGAAAGACGACGAGCTGCGCGAAGCTCTCGCGCTACCTCGAGAAGCTGGGGCGCAAGCCGCTGCTCGTCGCCGCCGACATGCAGCGCCCCGCCGCCGTCGAGCAGCTCAAGGTGCTCGGCGAGCAGCTCAAGATCCCCGTGTTCAACCTCCCCGGCGAGTCGCCGGTCGCGATCTGTGCCGCGGCCCGGGGCGAGGCCAAGCGGCTCGGCCGCGACGTCATCATCTACGACACCGCCGGCCGCCTCGCGATCGACGAGCCGCTCATGCAGGAGCTCGCCCAGATCAAGGAGGCGACGTCGCCCGAGAACATCTTCCTCGTGGTCGACGCGATGATCGGCCAGGACGCGGTGAAGACGGCGCGCGGCTTCAACGAGCGGCTGTCGATCAGCGGCGTCGTCCTGACGAAGCTCGACGGCGACGCCCGCGGCGGCGCGGCGGTCAGCATCAAGGAGGTCACGGGCGCGCCGGTCCTCTTCAGCGGCATCGGCGAGACGGCGGACAAGTTCGAGCCGTTCCGCGCGGACGGCATGGCGAGCCGCATCCTCGGCATGGGCGACGTCGTCGGCCTGATGCAGGACTTCGAGGAGGTCGTCGACCAGAAGAAGGCCGAGAAGGACGCCGCGCGGATGCTCCAGGGCGACTTCACGCTCGACGACTTCCTCGACCAGGTGCGGATGATCCAGAAGATGGGGTCGCTGAAGGACCTCGTCGACAAGCTGCCCCTCGGCGGCATGTTCCCGGGCGGCCTGCCGCAGGACGTCAACCTGGACGACCGGGAGCTCGTCCGCATCCAGGCGATCATCCAGTCGATGACGCGCTTCGAGAAGGGCGACCCCTACGCGCTCGTCCGCGAGCCGAAGCGGGTGGAGCGCATCGCCAAGGGCTCGGGCTCGAAGCCCGAGGCCGTGACCGAGCTCGTCCAGAAGTTCCTCTTCATGCGCCAGATGATGAGCGGCCTCGGCCAGAACATGGGCCTCATGGGCAAGCTCCCGGGCATGAAGCAGATGGCCATGGCCAAGAACATGCGCGAGATGCAGAAGCAGATGATGGCCGGCGGCGGCATGCCCGGGATGGGGATGCCGGGCATGGGCCTCCCGGGCATGGGCTTCCCGGGCATGGGCTTCCCGGGCATGGGGATGCCGGGGATGGGCGGCTTCCCGGGCGCCGGCGCCGGGGGCCCGACCCTGACGAAGATGAAGACGCTCAGCGCCAGCGAGCGCAACGCCAAGAAGGCGCAGCGCAAGCGCGAGCGCGACGCCCGCAAGAAGGGGCGGAAGTAGCGGCGGCCGCGATGCGCCGCCCCTGCAGCCAGCGGCGCGCTGTCGGCGAGGCGCACGACGCGGGCGCGCGCCGGCGGGCCCTCGGCCTGGTGGCCGCGGTGCTCGCCGCCTCGTGCGCCTCGTGCTCCCGCGGCGGCGGGGGCGAGCAGGACGCGGCGCCCCCCGGGTCCGCGGGCCGGTCGCCGCCGGCGAGCAGCGGCGCGGGCGCCGGCCAGGGCCAGCGGAGGGCGCCCGCGGCCGTGAAGGAGCTCGAGGTGCGCAAGCTCTCGCCCGGCGCGGCGGTCACCATCGACGGCCGGCTGGACGAGCCGGCGTGGCAGGCGGCGGCGAGGACTGGCCCGTTCGTCAACGTGGGCACGGGCCGCGAGGATCCGTCGCTGCCGACGCAAGGCGAGGCGCGGCTGCTCTGGGACGATGGATTCCTCTACGTCGGATTCGACGTCAGCGACGCGACGATCACCGGGGGATTCCCGCAGGACGCGCGGGATCCGCACCTGTGGGAGCGGGACACGGTCGAGGTGATGATCGACCCGGACGGCGACGGGGACAACAAGGACTATTACGAGATCCAGATAAGCCCCCAGAACCTCGTCTTCGACTCGCAGTTCGACGACTACAACGCTCCGAGGGGCGGCCCGAGCGGGCCTTTCGGTCATCAGGAGTGGAGCGCGGGGCTGACGAGCGCGGTGGAGCTGAGAGGGACGATCGACGACGGCTCGGACCAGGACCGGGGGTACGTGGTCGAGGCGAAGATCCCGTGGCGCGCGTTCGCCAAGGCGAGGTCGGCGCCGCCGTCGCCGGGGGACGCGTGGCGGATGAACTTCTATGCCATGCAGAACAACGGTGGCGCCGCGTGGTCGCCGATCCTGGGCGAGGGGAACTTCCACCGGGCGCGGCGGTTCGGGCGGGTCCGGTTCGTCGGGGCCGGGGGTGAGACGGGCGGCGCGGGGGCGCCCGCGCGCGACGCGGGCCCGGCGCCCGCGACGGCGCCCGCGCGCGACGCGGGCTCAGCGCCCGTGACGTCGCCGCCCGGCGCGCCGAGCGCCGCGGGCGAAAGGCCAGGCGCCGCGGCGCCCTCCGCGCCGGCCGGTCCGAAGCCGGGCTACCGGGCCGATCCGCCGGACCGCTGAGCTGCGGAGCCCAGCAGGCGTTCAACCCTCCGCGCGATCGGTGCCTGCGCCGCGCGACGCGCGGGCTCAGATCCGCGCGGCGTGGCTCGCCCCCGGGCGAGGCGCGCCCTGCTGCGTGCCCGCCAGCGCGGCGTCGCCCATCGTGCCCGCCGTGGCGGTCGAGCGGGTCGTCGGCTCGAGGGCGCGCTGGACCCGGATCCGGTTGTGGACGTCCTCGACGCCCCGCACGCCCTCGGCGACGTGCTCGATGATGCGCTTGTGGTGGCGCTCGGGCACCGTGCCCTCGAGCGTCACCTCGTTGTTCTCCACCCGGACCGTGACATCGCTCACGTCGATGTCGCCGCGGTCCGAGAGCATCTCGCAGATATCCTCCTGGATGCGCGCGTCCGAGCGCTTGTAGCCCTTCGGTCCACGGCCGAACGCGCTGCGCACGCGGTCTTCGATCTTGTGGAGCGCGTGGCTGACGCCCTCCATCGCCGAGTGGCCGGACTCGCGGGCGGTGCGCGCGAGATCGTGGCTCTCCCCGTAGTACGGGGCCTCGCGCCAGGCCTGATCGACGTGGGCATCGGGGCTCACGACGCGGGTCATGCCGAGGTGATACGCGCCGCCGAGGTTGAAGCTGTACGCGCTGGCCGAGGGGGGAAGGGGGTTGCCGCCGAAGCTCCAGCTGGCATCGCGGCCGCCCACGTAATCGCCGCCGCGGTCGTCATGGGGAAAGCCGCGGTCCTGGTCGCCGAGGCCACGGTCGCCGCCGGCGAAGCGACCGTCATCGAGAGAGCGGCCCATTTCGTCGCGCTGCGTCGTGGGCCTGTACGTGCGGCCGTGCTCACGACCCCAGTCGCGGTGGTCGCGCGTGGCGGCCCCGTGGTCGTACATCGGGAGCGCGTTGCGGCGCTCGTCGCGAGCCCAGCCGCGCTCGGTGGAATGGCTCCGGTCGTCCCCGTAGCCCTGCTCCCAGCGGCGCTCATTCCGTCCGTGGTCCGTGTCCCTGTCGAATCGATCTCGCATCCTGTGCCTCCTTTCTTCCTTGCGAGCAATGGGCGTCGAACACGCCTCCGACGCGCGACTGCGCTGCGCGGCAGATCTCGCCACCCAGGTAGCGTGGAGCACGAACATGGGTCACGTCGGCGCCCCTTGCCACCGGGGAGAACCCTTCGTCTCGTGCCGGGGTGATCCCGAAGATGGCGAGTCACCGGAGCAGCACAGAAGAGCCTGCTTTGAGGGCTGGACATGCCCGGCGCCGCCGGCAGGACCCCGGGATCCGCGCCCGAGCACGCGCTCGATGCCGCGCGGGGGCCTCCTCGAACGGCGACATCGCTACTGCTCTGCGCCGATCTCGCCGAGGAAGTCGTTGTAGGCGTCGACCTTGTCCGACGGGACCACGCCGACGCCGAGGTCGAACAGGCTGCCTTCGACGAGGTGCGGCGCGAGGATCTTCTTGATCGCGTCGAGGCCGATGCTCTTGATGCCGTAGACGATGTAGGGACCGAGGTACCCCTCGTAGTACTGCCGCTGGACGTGCGTGGCCCTGATGCGACCCTGGCGCATGTAATCGGCGGTCTGCGGCGCGAAGTCGAAGGTGACGATGGGGAGGCCCGTCGCGCGCGCGGCGTCCGCGGCCAGCACGCATCGATACGAGTCGCTGAACATCCCCATCAGGCCCACGACGGGCGGGTCCGCGTCCTCGATCTCGCCCCTCATCACCTCGACGTCCCTGGCTTCGTCATCATAGATGGACTGATGCACGATAACGTCGTAACCGGCTTTCTCGAGCACGTCCCTGGCGCCGTCGGTTCGATGGACACCGTCGAGCCAGATCGGGTCGGCCCAGCCGTGGATGAGCACCGTGCCCGGCCCCTCGGACAGCTCCCTGAGCAGGGTATTCCCCGCCGCTTCCCCGGCAGAATAGCTGCGTATCCCGACGTAGAACGAACGGTTCGAGCCCGCCAGATCGGTGTCGAGCGTCACCACGGGGATCCCCTCCGCGACGGCCTCGGCGAGCGCGGCCGCGTTGCCTTCGCCGAAGGGCGTGATGGCGATCCCCTCGGCGCCCTCCGCCAACGCACGTCGTATCTGCTCCGTCTGGAACTCCGTCAATTGCTCTTGATCTGGCGAAGCATCGGTGGACCCGAGCACGTTCCCCGTGGCCCTCCCGGAGGCCCCGAGCTCACCCATGGCTCGGTTCGCGCCCGTGGCGATCGGCGCAAAGAAGTCGTGGAGGGACTTCAGCAACACCGCGATCTGCATCGGCTCGATCGAGCTCTTGTTGATCTCGGCGACGAGCTCGTCGATCGTCGCCTCGATCTTCTCCGGGATGAACTCGTTCGGAGGGAGCGGTGTTCGCTTGATGGGTGCGGCTGCCGACGCCGCGTCCGTATCGCTCGCGCCGCACGCCGCCGTCGTCAGCGCGAGCCCGATGGCGGCTGCCCAATCTCGCCCAGTCATCGTCATGAGACCCCTCCTCGTACGTCGTCGCTCGTTCGTACGTGGTTCGTACGGCCGCGCGCGCTGCCCCCGCGCGCAGATCAGACCTGTAACGAGCTCAGAGACACGGCATCACAGCGAGGCGCGGCCTGTCAAGTAGCGCCCAGGGAAGAAACTTCAGATCTGGATTGGGGATCACGCAAGCTGCTGTGGAAACCCATGTGGCCAGGATCCATCCTGGGACATCGCGGTACGTGTACGTGGTTGGCGGCCCCTCTGCCAGCGTCGCGGCGCCGCTCATGGACGCCGCCATGAGCGGCGAAGGAGCAGCGGCGCGCGCCTCGGGCCTCCAGCCGGCGAGCGCGCGGCCCATCGAGGCGAGCGGCCTGCGCAGCGGCGCGCCGGCGAGGTGCCGCGCCGCCGCCGGCGCTCGCGGCGCGCGGGGCGGTGACAGCGCCCTCGCAGCAAAGCGGGCCCATGCGGCGGCCGCTGCGCTAAGCTCCGCGCCCTGTGCCCGTCCTCACCGCTCACGATCTCCACAAAGCCTTCGGCCCGCAGACCATCCTCGACGGCGTCTCCGTCACCATCCGCACGGGCGAGCGCGTCGGCCTCGTCGGGCTGAACGGCTCCGGCAAGAGCACGCTCGCCCGCATCCTCGCGGGCGTCGAGCAGCCGGACGGCGGCACCATCTCCCGCCGCCGCGGCGCCGAGATCGGCGTCCTCTCCCAGGACCCGGTCTTCGAGCCGTCCGACACCGCGCGCGACGTCGTGCTCGCCGGGCTGTCCGCGTGGCACGCCGCCAAGGCCCGCCACGACGAGGTGAGCCGCGCGCTGGCCGCCGGCTCCGGCGACGCCGAGGCGCTGCTCGCCGAGCAGGCCGAGGCTGCGGCCGACGTCGAGCGGCTCGGCGGGTGGGACATGATGCACCGGGTCGACGCCATCATCGGCCACGTCGGCGTCACCCGGCCCGACGCGCCCATGAGCGTGCTCAGCGGCGGCGACCGCCGGCGCGTCGCCCTCGCCCGCCTGCTCGTCTCGCGGCCCGCCCTCGCCGTGCTCGACGAGCCCAGCAACCACCTCGACGTCGAGACCGTCGAGTGGCTCGAGCGCTACCTCGTCGAGGAGCACCCCGGCGCCCTGCTCCTCATCACCCACGATCGCTACCTGCTCGACCGGGTCGTCGAGCGGACGCTCGAGATCGACAAGGGCAAGGTCTACAGCTACGACGGCGGCTACGAGGAGTACCTCGAGCAGAAGGCCGAGCGCCTCGCGCTCGAGGCGCGCACCGAGTCGAACCGGCAGAACTTCCTGCGCACCGAGCTCGAGTGGCTGCGGCGCCAGCCGAAGGCGCGCACCGGCAAGCAGAAGGCGCGCATCCAGCGCGCCGAGACGACCAAGGCCGCCCCGCCGCCGAAGGCCGAGCGCACCGCGCAGCTCTCGGTCGAGTCGGTGCGCACCGGCAAGACCATCCTCGAGCTGAAGAAGCTCGGCCTCGCGGTCGACGGCAAATGGCTCGTGCGCGGCCTCGACTTCTCTCTGACCAAGGGCGAGCGCGTCGGCATCGTCGGCCGCAACGGGACGGGCAAGACCACGATGCTCCGTGCGATCCTCGGCCAGCTCGACGCCGGGGGCGACGGCGCGGCGCCCTCCGACGCGGGCGGGCCCACCATGGAAGGCGAGGTCGTGCTCGGAAAGAACACGAGCGTCGCCTACTTCGACCAGCACCGCAGCGGGCTCGACCTCGACAAGTCGATCTTCGAGAACATCGCGGGCTCGCACACGCGCGTCGAGGTCGGCGGCCGATCCATGGACGTGCGCAGCTACCTGGAGCGGTTCCTCTTCGATCCGAACAAGGCGCGGCAGCCCGTGGGCTCGCTCTCCGGCGGCGAGCGGGCGCGGGTCGCCCTGGCGAAGATGCTCACCCAGAGCGTCAACGTGATCATCCTCGACGAGCCCACGAATGACCTCGACGTGATGACCCTGGCCGCGCTCGAGGAGATGCTCATCGAGCTCGACGGCTCGGCGCTCGTCGTGACCCACGACCGCTGGTTCCTGAACCGGGTGGCGACCTCGATCCTCGCGTTCGAGGGCGGCGGCCGGGTGGTGCGGTACGCGGGCAACTACGACGCCTACCGCGAGCAGCGCGCCCACGCCGCGGCCGAGGCGGAAGCGGAGGCGGCGGCGCGGGCCGCGAAGGCGCAGGCCGCGGAGGCCCGGCCCGCGCAGGCGGCGGCGAAGCCCGCGGCGCGGGCCGGCGACAAGCCGAAGCTCACGTTCGCCGAGCGGACCGAGCTCGAGGGCATCGTCGGGCGGATCGACGCGGCCGAGCAGAAGGTCGCGGAGCTCGAGGCCAAGCTCGCCGATCCGACGCTCTACGCGAGCCGCGGCGCGGACGTCGCGGGGCTGCTCGCCGAGCTCGATCGCGAAAAGCAGGAGGCCGCGCGGCTCGTCAGCCGGTGGGAGGAGCTCGAGACGAAGCGCGAGGCCGCCGGCAAGGGGTGACCGGCCGCGCGGGCCCATGCGACGGCCCTTGTCGGCGCTCCGCCGCCCGGCGACCATGGCCCCATGATGACCGTGTTCGAGGTGTACCTCGCCCCGGGGACCGGCAGCGCCGACCTGCTCAGCGCCGAGGTGCTGCGCGAGACCGGCGCGCAGATCATGACGCTCCAGGAAGCGGAGCAGGTCGGCTTCCAGGGCCTGCAGGCGCTGGAGGGCGCCGGCGACGTCCGGCTCATCGCCGTGCGCGCGCGCGACGCGGCCTGGATCCACCGCTGCCTGGAGACCAGCGGGGCGGTCGCCTCGTTCCGGGCCCACCAGGTCGACTGAGCCGCCCCAGCGCGGCCCGCGCGACCGGCCCCCCGGCACCCATGGCGGCCAGCCGATGAGCGCAGCCCGAGAGCTCCGGCGCTCGCCGCCGGCGTCGCTGCTCCAGGCGGTCGACCGCCATCGAGCGCAGGCGTCGCTGCGCCTCGACCCCGCCCGGCGCTCCGAGCTCGGCCAGTTCCTGACGCCCCCCCGCGTCGCCTCGTTCATGGCGTCGCTCTTCCAGCGCCTCGGCGGGTCGGTCCGCGTCCTCGACGCCGGCGCGGGCGTCGGCTCCCTCACGGCGGCGCTCGTCGCCGAGGCGTGCGCCCGGCCCGACCCGCCGACGGACATCCTCGCCGTCGGCTACGAGCTCGATCCGGCGCTCGTAAAGCGTCTTTCCCAAGGCATGCGCGCGTGCGGCGACGCCTGCCGCGCGGCGGGCATCGCGTTCCACGGGCGCGCCGTCCGCGCCGACTTCATCGCCGCGGCCGTCGAGGAGCTCTCCCTGCCCGGGCCGCGCGCGGGCTTCACCCATGCGATCCTGAACCCGCCCTACAAGAAGCTCGGCGCCGGCTCGGCGGCCCGGCGCGCGCTGCGCCGCGCCGGGATCGAGGCGAGCAACCTCTACGCGGCGTTCCTGGCGCTCGCGGTGCGCGTCCTCGAGCCCGGCGGCGAGCTCGTCGCCATCACGCCGAGGAGCTTCTGCAACGGCCCTTATTTTCGCGCCTTCCGCGAGCTGTTCCTGCGCGAGATGTCGCTCTTCAGGGTCCACGTCTTCGAGTCGCGGACGGCGGCGTTCGCGGAGGACGACATCCTGCAGGAGAACGTCGTCGTCTGCGGCGTGAAGGGCGCGCCGCCGGGCGCCGTGCTCGTCTCGTCGAGCAACGGCCCGGACGACGGGCCGATCGCGGCGCGGAAGGTCCCCCTCGCCGAGGTGGTGCGGCCGGGCGACCCGGAGCGCTTCATCCACGTCGTCCCGGATCAGGCCGGGAAGGACGTGGCGGACGCGTTCGCGCGGCTGCCGGCGCGCCTCGCCGATCTCGGCCTCTCGATCTCCACGGGCAAGGTCGTGGACTTCCGCGCTCGGGCGCTCCTCCGCGCGGACCCCGCGGCGGACACCGCGCCGCTCATCTACGCCGCGCACCTCGACGCCGGCGTGGTCCGCTGGCCGAGGCCCGGCAAGAAGCCGAACGCCCTGGTCGATTGTTCCGCGACAGCCCACCTCTGGATGCCGAGCGGGACCTATGTCGTGGTCAAGCGCTGCTCCTCGAAGGAGGAGCGCCGGCGCATCACGGCGGCCGTGTTCGATCCGGAGCTGGTGCCCTGCGCGCGCGTGGGCTTCGAGAACCACCTCAACGTCTATCACCGGGGCGGCGCCGGGCTGCCGCCGCTCCTCGCCCGCGGCCTGCGCGCGTTCCTGAGCTCCACGCTCGTGGACACGTATTTCCGGCAGTGGAGCGGCCACACGCAGGTCAACGCCGCCGACCTCCGGCGGCTCACGTATCCCTCGCTCGAGGCGATCGAGCGGCTCGGCGCCCGCGCCGGCGATCGCGCCCTCGGCCAGCGCGAGATCGATCGCGCCGTCGAGGAGGCGCTCGGCGCGGGCCCGTGAGGCGCCCTCCCCGAGGGCGGCTCGCCGGCATGCCGTGAATGCCAGTCCGGCGCCGGACGCAGAGAACATGGCTTTTCGGCGAGCGCGCCGAAGCCGGCGAACCTCGCCTTCGGGGACATCGACGAGAGCCGGTGTCCATCGCCACGAGGGGAATGCTCTCTCCGAGGAAAATAGCGCGTCTCCTGCGCGCGTGTGGCTCGCTTCACCGCATCTCGCGCTGTGCGAAAGATGCCGTGTGGTTGCTTTATCGACCGGCGATGGTAACAACACCGCATGTTTCATTCCTCTCTGCGTGGTCACGCGCTCCTCGCGCTCTTCGCTCTCTCCGCGCTCGCGCCGGGCTGCGGATCGGAGCGGCCGCAAGCGGGCGATACGAAGCCGCCGGCCTCGGGGCCCGGCCAGGGGACGCCGTTCGAGAACCCCGGCGGGATGTGGATGCCCGAGCAGATGGCGCAGCACAAGGAGCAGCTCGAGGCGCTCGGCCTCGAGATCGATCCGGCGTCGCTCGCCGATCCCACGGCGTCCCCGCTCGGCGCGGTGGTGAGCCTGGGCGGCTGCTCGGCGTCGTTCGTCTCGCCCGACGGGCTCATCGCGACGAACCATCACTGCGCCACGAGGGCGCTCCAGTACAACTCCACCCCGGAGCAGGACCTCCTGACGAGCGGCTACCTGGCGAGATCCCGCGCCGAGGAGCGGTGGGCCGGCCCCACCGCGCGCGTCTTCGTGACCCGCGCCTTCCGCGACGTCACCGGCGAGGTGCGGCGCGGCCTCGAGGCGATCTCGGGCGATCTCGAGCGGTATGAGGAGATCGAGCGGCGCAAGAAGCGGCTCGTGTCCGCGTGCGAGGAGGGGCGCCCGGAGATCCGCTGCTCCATCGCCGAGTATTTCGGCGGCGGCCAGGTCTCCTTGATCGAGCAGCTGGAGATCAAGGACGTCCGCCTCGTCTACGCCCCGCACGAGGCCATCGGCAACTTCGGCGGTGACATCGACAACTGGCGCTGGCCGCGCCACACCGGAGATTTCGCCTTCTTCAGGGCCTATGTCGGCAAGGACAACCGTCCCGCGGGCCACGCGGACGACAACGTGCCTTACCGCCCGGCGCACCACCTGAAGCTCGCCTCCGCGCCGCTCCACCAGGGCGACCTGGTGATGGTCGCCGGCTACCCCGGCACGACGAACCGGCTCCGGACCGCGGCGGAGGTGGAGTCCGCCGTGTCGTGGCAGTACCCGAAGCGGGTGTCGTTCTACGAGGAGTCGATCGCCCTCCTGGAGGGTCTCGGCAAGAACGACCCGGCGGTGCGCATCAAGGCGCAACCGACCATCCAGGGCTACAGCAATTACCTGCTCAAGACGCGCGGCCTCCTCGAGGGGCTGGTCCAGGGCGGCCTGGCCAAGGAGAAGGCCAAGCTGGAGGGCGAGCTCAAGGTCTGGATCGACGCCGACCCGGAGCGCAAGGCGGCCTACGGCGGCGCGATCGAGAAGATCGCCGCGCTGCACGACGACCAGCGGAAGACGCGCGACCACGACGCGGCCGTGGGGGAGATCCTCTCGTCCGCGCGGCTCCTCGACGCCGCCGTGACCCTCGTGCGCATGGCGGAGGAGCGGTCCAAGCCCGACGCCGAGCGCGAGGCCGAGTACCAGGAGCGCAACTGGGAGCGGCTCGAGCAGGCGCAGGTGTCGCTGCAGAAGTCCTACGACCGCGCGATCGATCGGAGCACCTTCAAGCTGGCCCTGAAGCGCGCGCTGCGGCTCGATCCGAAGGACAGGCCGGCGCTCGTCGGGAGCCTCGCGGGCGGGGTGCCGCCGACCGAGGCCGCCCTCGGCGCGGCGGTCGACGCCCTCTATGAGAAGACGGCGCTCGAGGACGCGGCGACCCGGGTCAAGCTGCTCAAGACGGCGACGACCGAGGAGCTCGACGCGAGCCGCGATCCGATGATCCGCCTGGCCCTCGCGCTCGCGCCCGTGGACAAGGCCATCGAGGCCCGCGACAAGGCCTACGCCGGGGCGATGACCCTCGTGAAGCCGCGCTTCGTCGAGGCGCTCCGCGCGTACCGGGGCGGCATGCTCGCGCCCGACGCGAACGGCACCCTCCGCATCACCTACGGCACGGTGCGGGGCTACCGCCCGGAGATCGACAAGCCGGTCTATCGGCCGTTCACCGTCCTCAGCGAGGTCGTGAAGAAGACGACCGGCAAGCCGCCGTTCGACACCCCGGAGGCCCTGCTCGAGGCCGTCCGCGAGCGGCGGTTCGGCCCGTACGTGGACGGCGACCTCGGCGAGATCCCGGTCTGCTTCCTCAGCGATCTCGACATCACGAACGGCAACTCCGGCTCCGCCACGCTGAACGCGCGCGGCGAGCTCGTCGGCCTCGCCTTCGACGGCAACTACGAGGCGATGGCGTCCGACTGGCTCTTCATGCCGTCGATCACCCGGACCATCCACGTCGATCACCGCTACATGCAGTGGGTGATGGACGCGGTGTCCGGCGCGGACGCCGTGCTCAAGGAGATGGGCGGCACGCCCGTCATCGACTGAGGCGGCCCGAGCGGCGCCGGCGCGCGATCCGATGCCACCCCATCGTCACGCGCCGGCGTCGTCGGACGAGATCTGCACCTCGCCCTCGGCCACCGTCCACAGGATCGACGTGCAGCTCCTGCCGAACGCCCGGTCGTGGGTGACGAGGAGCAGCGCGCCCGGGTAGTCGGCGAGCGCGCGCTCCAGCCGCTCGATCGAGGGCAGATCGAGGTGGTTGGTCGGCTCGTCGAGCACCAGCGCCCACGCGTGCTGCCCGAGCCCGAGCGCGATCATCAGCTTCCGCGCCTCGCCCGGCGACGGCCGCGCCGACGCGAGCAGCCGGCCCGGCTCCACCCCGAGCGCCGCCACCAGCGACATCACCCGCCCGCGCTCCTCCGGGGGCAGCCGCCGCGCCCGCGCGAGCAGCGCCTGCTCCTCCGCCTCGCCGAGCTCCTGCGGCACATAGAGCACCTTGTCGGCCGGCACCCGCGCGCCCTCGAGCAGCGCCTTCACCAGCGTGGTCTTGCCGGTGCCGTTCGGGCCCGCGATCCGGATGCGGTCCTCGCGGCCGACGCTGAGCCGCACGTCCCGGAGCAGCGCCCGCCCCTCGCCGCCGGCGCGGATCTCGGGCGCGTCGAGCACGAACAGCCACGGCGCGGGCGACCGCTCGTAATCGACGAACACGCTGCGGCCCACGGCCTTCTCGAACTCGAACTCCCCCGCCTCGGCCGACACCTTCTCGAGCTTGCGCCGCGTCACGCCCACGGAGCGCGACAGCCGCGCCTCGGCCGCGGCCACCCGGATGCCCGCGAGCATGCCGCGGGCGTCGTGATCGCGCGGGCCCTTGACCCGGTTCTTCGTGCTCCGCTCCGCGTCGGCCGCGGCCTGCGTCCGTCGCTCCTCGCCGAGCCGGCGGCGGAGCTGCCGCTCCTCGGCGCGCAGCCGCTGGTGCGCCTCCTCGCGGCCGCGCGTCTCCGCCTCCCAGTGCTCCTTGGCCGCGCTGTAGCCGCCGGGGTAGAGCCGCGCCGCGGCCCGGTCGACCCGGATCGTGCCGACCGTCAGCGCGTCGAGGAGCTCGCGATCGTGCGAGACGCACGCGCCGATCCCCTGGAACCCGCCGAGCGCGCCGACGAGCAGCGCCCGCGCGTCCGCGTCGATGTGGTTGGTCGGCTCGTCGAGCAGGAGCACGTCCGGCTCGGCGGCGAGCGCCGCGCCGATCTGCCACCGCTTGCGCTCGCCCGGCGACAGCGTGGCCCAGCGCTCGAGCTGCGCCGGGTCGAGGAGGAGCTCGCCGCGCAGCCGTCGCGCGAGGCCGTCGTCGGCCTCGGAGAGCGCGCGGATCGCCGCGTCCGCGTGCTCCACGGCCTGCGGGCAGACCGCGATCGTCGCGCCCCGCGGCTCGACGCGCAGGCTCCCGGCGTCGGGCTCGAGGTCGCCGGAGAAGAGCCGGAGCAGCGTGGTCTTGCCGGCGCCGTTCGGCCCGACGATCCCGTACCAGCCGGGCGTGAGGCAGAGATCGACGTCGGTGAGGATCGGGGACGCGTCGGAATAAGCAAAGGAGAGGCGGTGCGCGCGCAACGACGACATACAAGCTCCTGAATCCAAGGGCCACGCGGCCCGGTCACGGGACGGGCAGGCCGCGCGTCGCGCCAAGGCTCATGCGACCTTGTGCGCTCGCGGCCCGCGACGGAGACCGATTCAGGAGCTGATCTTCACCGGAGCACTCTCCTCTTGCGTCAGCCGCACTCTGTAACAGACGGCCCCGGCTCACGCAACCTCCGCCCCGCGGGAGGCGCGGCGCGGCGTCGCGGCGTCACGATTTCGCGCCGCGCGCGTCGGGCACGTCGCCGCGCGGACAGGGCCTCAGGGAAACAGCTTTGCCGCGAGCTCGGGCTTTCCGGCCAGGAGCTCCCGCAAGCTCGGCGTCACGCTCTCGAGCAGCGTGGGCCCGAGCTTCGACGCCTCGACCCAGCGCCAGTCGATGGGGCCGAGGGGCGGCTCGGGGTCGTACTCGATGAGGCTCTGGATCGTGCGCGCCACCTCGTTGCCCGCGAGCCGCGCGACCAGGGCGAGCGCCATGTCGATGCCGGCCGACACGCCCGCGGCCGTGATGACGTTGCCGTCCTCGACCCACCGCTTGCGCACCGGGACCGCCCCGAGGCGGCCGAGGTGCTCGAGGAACGTCCAGTGCGTGGTCGCGCTGCGCCCCTCAAGCAGCCCCGCCGCGGCGAGGATGATCGACCCGGTGCACACCGAGCCGAGCACCTCGGCGGTCCTCCCGGCGGCGCGGACGTACGCCATGAGCCTGTCGTTCGCGATGGCCTTGATCGGGCCGGCGAGGCCGCCCGGGACGACGAGCCCGAACGGCTCCGGAACCTGCTCGAACGTCCGCTCCGGCTGCGCGCCGAGGCCCACGTCGGTGGGCACGGGCTCGAGCCGCTCCCCGACGGTGACGACGTCGAACGCGCCGAAGCTCTCGAGGTTCTTGATGACCTGGAGCGGCCCGACGAGGTCGAGCAGCGTCATGTCGGGATACACGAGGAACGCGATCTGCCTGGCTTGCATGGGGGCTCCGTGGTGGGTCTTCGAGATCCTTACGCGGCCAGGAAGCCGCCGTCGACCGGGAGCGCGGCGCCGGTCACGTAGCCGGCGCCCTCCGAGCAAAGCCACAGCGCGGCGCCCGCGATCTCGTCCTCGGTCGCCATGCGCCCCAGCGGGTGCTGCGCCACGAGCGCCCGCACCAGCTCGGGCGCGAACGCCTCGGCCTGCTCCATCGCGGGCGTGCGGGTGACGCCGGCGCAGAGGGCGTTCACGCGGATCCCCCGGGGCGCGACCTCAAGCGCGACCGACCGCGTCATCCCGATGACCGCGTGCTTGGACGCGACGTACGCGTGGTGCGCCGCCTTCCCGGCGACGCCGTAGATCGAGCTCATGTTGACGATGGCGCCCCCGCCCGACCCGAGCATGGCCGGGATCTCGTGCCGCATGGCCAGCCAGACCCCGCGGGCGTTGACCGCCATCACGTCGTCCCACACCGCCTGGTCGGCGTCCTCGAGGCGCGCCATGTCGCCGCCCACGCCCGCGCAGTTCGCCGCGGCGTCGAGCCGGCCGAAGCGCTGCACCGTCTGCTCCACGGCGCGCCGCACCGAGGCCTCGTCCCGCACGTCGGTCGGGACGAACAGCGCCGGCGCGCCCTCCCGCTCGATCGCCGCGCAGGCCCGCCGCCCGGCGTCGTCGCCGCGCGCAGCCACCGCGACCCGCGCCCCGCCGCGCGCGAACGCCCGCGCCGTCGCGAGGCCGATGCCGGAGGTGCCCCCGGTGACGAGGGCGACCCGCCCGGAGAAGTCGTACCTGATCATGACAGCTCCCTTCCTTGTGAAACCACGCGGCGTCCGCGCCGACGCCGCGTGGCGCTACGCGGCGTCCGCGCCGAGGCCGCTCCGGATGAACCGCACCGCCTGCTGCGCGAGGCGGCGGCGGCGCTTCGGGCCGAGCTGCTTGCGCAGCGCGTCCGAGGCCAGCACCTCGTGGAGCTCGGCCCCGAGCTCCTGCAGCACGACCTCGGTCAGCCCGGGGCCGACGACGGCGGAGACGAGGCGCGTCGCCACCTCGAGGCTCGTGTCGGTCGCGCGCAGGGCGCCGCTCGCGACGCCCTGCTCGAGCAGGGCCCGGAGCTCGGCGACGCCCGCGTCGCAGATGGCCCGGTGCAGGCCGCGGACCTCGGCGTCCGCCGTCGGGTCCGCGGCCGCGGCCGACAGGCGGGCGAGGCGCGGGTGCTCGACGAGGAACGCCATGCCGCGCTCGATCTGGGTCTCGAGCCGCGCCCAGAAGTCGCCCTCCAGGGTCGCGGCGCCCACGAACTCGCGCTTGCGCCGCGGCGCCTCCTCGGTGAGCAGCCACCGATACAGATCGAGCTTGTCCTCGAAGTACTGATAGAAGCTGCCCTTCGGGATGCGGGCGCGGCGCGCGATCTGCGACAGCGACGCCTCGGCGTAGGTCCGATCCGCGAACTCGGCGATCGCCTCGCGCACGAGGCGGTCCCGCCGCTCCTCGGGCAGCCCAAAGAACGTGCTCTTCGGCATGCGACCGATCAGTCATATGACCGATCGGTCGCATGGTCAAGGAGGCCCGCCGGCCGGTGGGCGGGATCGCGGACGCGACGCGGTCGCCCGTTGCGCCGCCAGATGGGCGGTGGCGGGCGAGTTGGGCGATGATGGAGGCGTGAGGGCGGCACCCGCCCCGCGCACCCCCTTTCTACCAAGGACCGATCCGTGACCAGCACCCAGCCGATGATCCAAGGAAGCGTGGCCCCTGGCTTCGAGCGCGTTCGCGACGCGTTCGTCGAGAACCTCACGCGACAGGGCGACGCCGGCGCGTCGTTCTGCGCCTACGTCGACGGCGTCGAGGTCGCCCACCTCTGGGGAGGCGAGGCCCGCCCCGGCGTCCCGTGGACCGCGGACACCCTCGCGTGCGGGGCCGCCGTGGGCATCGGCATCGCCGCCCTCGTGGTGCAGCGGCTCGCGGACCAGGGGAAGCTCGACGTCGACGCGCCGGTCGCCGCGTACTGGCCGGAGTTCGCGGCGGAGGGCAAGGGCGCGATCACGGTGCGCATGGTCCTCGGCCACAGCGCCGGGCTGCCCTGGTTCCCCGACCCCGAGCTGCGCGTGCGCGTGGACCGCCCCGAGACGCTGCTCGACGGCGAGGCCATCCTCCGGCTCATCGAGGCCGCGCCGCCGGTCTGGGAGCCGGGGACGCAGTGTGGTTACCACACGACCACCTACGGCTGGCTCGTCGGCGAGATCGTCCGCCGCATCACGGGCAAGAGCCTGGGGACCTACCTGCGCGAGGAGATCACGGGACCGCTCGGGGCCGACTACTGGATCGGGCTGCCCGAGTCCGAGCACGACCGGGTGGCGTGGATGAGCCCCGATCCGATCACGGATACCGACCAGTTCTACAAGTTCATCAACGCCGACACGCCGCCCGGCAAGGCCATGTTCATGAGCCCGGGCCGCCGCTTCGGCGACCTGATCCGGGACGGGATGAACCACCCGACGTTCTGGCGGGCGGAGCTCGCGTCCCGCAATGGAGTGGGGACCGCCCGCGGCGTCGCCCGGCTGTACGCCATGCTCGCCTCGGGGGGAGAGCTCGACGGCGTCCGGGTGGTCTCGGCCGACTCCACGGCTCGCCACATCCAGGTGCAGTACGACGGCAACGACTTCATCTGGGGGAACCCGCTCCGGGTCGGCCTCGGCTACATGCGGCCCTCGGCGAGCGTGGGCATGGGCCCGCACGACGAGGCGTTCGGCCACCCCGGCTTCGGCGGCGCGATCGGCTTCGCGGATCCCGTCTCCCGGGTCGGCTTCGCCTTCCTCCCGAACCGCATGGTCCTCGCGCTCACGACCGACGCGCGGGCCGAGACGCTCGCGGAGGCGCTCTACGCGTGCCTGAAGACCGCCGCCTGAGGGGCGGTGGTCGTCGCATTGCCGGCGTGCGCGTTACCATGGAGTGACGGAGATCCATGATCTCCCGTTCCCGCCCTCCTCCCGCTCTCCCGCGATCCTGTTGAAATCTCACCGCCGCCGGAGGCGCTGGTCCTCGGCGGCGCGACGTCGCGCCCCGTCGACGGCCCGCCGCCCCGCCGACGCGGCGGCGCGCGCGGGTGCGGCCGGCGGCGCGCGGGCTCGATCGCGCCGCGTCACGGCCGCCGCGACGACCTCCGGGAACGGCGATCGCGCTCCGGGCGGAGCGGGGCGTTCATTTTGCATAGCGAGCGAGCGCGACGGCGTGCAGTGCTGTCTCGCTGCAATGCGCGTCACATCGAAAGTGAATTACTTCGCCGTCAGCATCTCTGGAGAGGGCCACGGGCGTTCGATCCAACGCGCGCCTCAGGCTCTGTCCTCGATGAGGCGCGCTCCATGGAGCGCGCGCCGAGGCGATGTGCCCGGGCCGCGCGTCATGCATTCAGAGATGAAACCCGAAGTGAGCTCGGCTTTCATTGCTGCACAGTCGCTCCCGAGATCTCATGCGGATCATCCGGCCGTCACGGGCCAGGGGTCGCAATGCATCTCCACCGCATGGCCACTGCAGTGTCGTCCAGGTGCAGCACGTCTCGTCGACGCCGCCTCCATGAGGACAAACGCGCGTCCGGCGCGAAGAAATGTATTTTTATTTACGCTGCCTGGCTGCCGCCGTCGGCCACCGCGTCTGCAGACTCGGTATGCCCGCCGCTTCGAACACGCGACTGAACGCGAGCCCGAACGCGCGCCCGAACGCGCGAACGACCTCGTGAGGAATTCTCCTACAAAGAATACAGTTGCGCATTTGTCCGCATGGTATATACCACGCTGTCATCAGATGGAGGAGCACCGACGAATCATCGGACGTCCGCAGCAATGAAGAGAGCTTAACGGTTCTCTCGTTGGCTCTGGTCTCATGATGCACCGGGAGATGCCCTCGCTGCAGTCCAGGCGATCGTGAGTCGCGCGCTCGCATCATCGCGAGCGTGACGACGACCGAGGAGCGCGGCCGCGCCGTGCGGGAGCCGAGCCACTGGCTCGTGCCGCGCGGCGGCCGCGAAGCGCCTTGCAGGCGAGCGATGCGCCCAGGTGGCCACGCACCAGAGTATCGCGGATATGCGTCCTGAGTCGTCCGATTCGTGCTCTCTCCAGCGCTAGGCGAGCTGCGCTCGGAGCAGCGCCGACCAACGCCCTAGCGCGGCCCAGAACGGCATCTGAGGCAGTACGAAACTCATGCTGGTGGACGTGCGCCGCCATGGCGTCGCGGCCGTGTCCTCCCCACGTCACAGGAAGAGCGCAATGACTCGACTGAACTTGTTCGCCCCCGATGTGCGAGAGAACCCGTACCCCTTCTATGCGGCGCTGCGGCGCGAGTCGCCCGTGTGCCAGGTGGACCCGAACGGGATGTGGGTGGTCACCCGGTACGACGACATCGTCTCCGCGCTGAAGGATACGCAGGTGTTCTCGTCGGCGGGGATGCGCCTGGCCACGGAGCCTCCCTATCTGAAGCGCCCGAATCCCCTGTCCGACTCTCCGATCCTCGCCGACCCGCCGCGGCACACCCAGCTGCGCAACCTCATCAACCGGGCGTTCACCGCGTCCACCGTGAGCTCCGTGGAGCCGCACATGCGATCCACGGCCGCGAGGCTCGCCGACGAGCTGGTGCAGCGCCGCACGGCCGACTTCATCTCCGCGTTCGCCTGTCGCGCGCAGATCCGCGTCCTCGTCCAGCTCATGGGCCTGGATCCCTCGCTCGAGAGGCAATTCGTCCGGTGGACCGCGGACATGGTCAGCGTCGGCACCACCTCCCCCGATGACCACCAGCGGCATGACGAGCTGCGCCAGACCATCGACGAGATGGAGCGGTTCATGCAAGAGCTGCTGAGGAGCCGTCGTGACCGGATGGAGAACGATCTGGTGAGCAGCCTGCTCCGCTCGCAGGTGAACGACGCCGTCCTCACGGACAAAGACGTGATCGCCCTCCTCTTGCTGATGCTGGTGGCGGGGCTCGAGACGACAGAGACGCTGCTGACGCACATGGTGCTGATCCTCGCGCAACGACCAGCGTGGATGGATCGCCTCCGGGCCGAGCCCGCGCTCATCCCACGTTTCATCGAGGAGGTGCTGCGGTTCGAGCCGCCCGTGCACGCCGTCATGCGGCTGACCCTCGCCGAGACGGAGCTCGGCGGCGTGCGCGTGCCCGCCCACGCGATCGTGGCGTTGCTCCTCGGATCGGGGCTGCGCGACGAGGCGCGGTTTCAGGACCCGGACTGCTTCGATCCAGAGCGCCGCGCGCAGGCCAGCCTCGCGTTCGGCCACGGCGCCCACTTCTGCCTCGGGGCCTCGCTGGCTCGGGCGCAGGCGCGCGTGGCGCTGGAGGAGCTCCTTTCGCGATGTAGGCGCATCGAGCTCCGCGCCGAGCGCCTCGAGTGGAATTCGGCCCTCAATACCCGCTGCCCGCGCGCGCTCCCCATCGAGGTGATCGCCGCCTGACGTGACCGCCGCGATCCGCGGCCAAGCTCCCTCCGCCACTCGTCTCGCACCTGCCGCAACGTGGCGCGCCGTGCTCTCGACAGCACGAGGACGCCCACGGTTCGCGATGGAGTCCACGATGTCCTCTGATCGAACCAGCGTCGTCGTAACCAAGAGCGAAGCTGATTTTTTCGAGTACCCGTTCCCTGCGTCCCGCCACCCCAAGGTTGACGTCGTCGAGCGCCGCACGTTGCAGTGGGTCCGCCGTCTGCGGGTGGCGACCGAAGGCCACGCGCTATCGCGCATCAAGGCGGCGAGCGTGGCCCACCTCGCCGCGTGGGTCTTCCCCTCGGCGAAGCTGCAAACCCTGCAGCTAGCGTCGGATTTCACCGCCGTGTTGTTCCTCCTGGACGACGCGTACGATGAGGGCAGCCTCAGCGCAGATCCCGGGGCCGTCGCGAAGCTCAACGAGAAATACCTGGGCGAGCTCTTCGGGTATGTCGACGCGGACATGGATGATCCCATCACGCGCGGCCTGCTCGACATCCGCGATCGCATCCGGCGCGATCATCCACACTTCTTCCTGAACCGCTGGCTCTCGCATTTTCAGTATTACTACGAGGCCAACCTCTGGGAAGCGAACAACCGGATGCAGCGCAGGGTTCCGGGCATCGACGAGTACATCCGGATGCGCCGTTACAGCGGCGCCGTCTACCCGTATTGCGATCTGCTCGAGCTGCTCCTGGAACAACCGCTGCCGCTCGAGGTCGTGGAGCACCCTACGCTCCAGGGCGTCCGCGAGATCTGCAACGATATCCTCTGCTGGACGAACGACTATTTCTCGCTCGAGAAGGAGCTGAAGTCCGGCGAGGTGCACAACCTGATCGTCGTCCTCCGGGAGATCGGCGGCCTCACGCTGCAAGGCGCCGTTGCGGAGCTCAAGCGCATGCACGACGAGCGGATCGCAGAGTATCAATACCTCAAGTCGAGGATGCTCGCGGCGTGCCCGACGAACGGGATCCAGCAGTACCTGGACGCAACAGACGCCATGATCGCCGGCCATCAGCGCTGGGCGCTCGCGGCCCTGCGCTACTCGGAGCTAGGGGACATGGTGGCGCACGCCGGATGACGGCGGGCGAGGGGCCGCGACGACAGCGGAGCGCCGAGCCGGCAGCGCCGGGAGGGCAGCCTCGAGCTGGACGGGCGGCGACGAGACCCGCGCCGCTCAGGCGTGCAACCTCGCCGCGGTGCGCTTCATGGCGTACGCGATGCCCGCCTTGAGGTTGGCCCGCGTCTCGATTTTGCCTAGATCCACGCCGAGCGCGACCAGGCTCTGCGCCACCGCGGGGCGGAGGCCGGTCAGGATCGCCCGGCTCCCGAGCAAGCCCACCGCGTGGGCCAGGCTCATCAGCCTGCTCGCCACGCTCGAGTCCACGCTCTTCACCCCGGTCACGTCGACGATCACGACCTTGGCAGAGCTGGCCGCGACGCCCTGCATCGCGGTCTCGATCATCTGCGCGGCGCGCTTGTCGTCGATGGTCCCGATGATCGGCATCACCATGATGTCATCGGTGATCGGGATGAACGGGGTCGACAGCTCGAACAGCCGATCACGCTGGCTCCGGATGATCTCTTCTTGCATCTGGACGCGCTCCTCTTGCAGTCGGACGCGCTCGGCGAGCTCCACTTGCAGCCGGCCGTTGACGGAGCGAAGCTGCTCATTGGACATCCGGAGCTCCTCGGTCCGCGCGGCGACCTCACGCTCGAGCCCCTCGTACAGCTTCGCGTTCTCGATGGAGGTCGCGATCTGCGCCGAGAGGAGGCTCAGGAGCTCGAGGCGGTCCTGCGTGAACGCGCCGATCGACAGATTGTTCTCGAGGTACAGCACACCCACGAGGCGGCCCCGACGCAGGATCGGCGCGCACATCAGCGACTTCGTCCGCTTCTCTTGGATGTACGGATCCGCAGAGAACTTCGCTTCCTGAGCCGCGTCGTCCAGGAGGACGCTCTTGAGCGTGCGCTGGACGTAGCTGATCACCGACTGGGGGGCCCCGCGGAACGAGCCCAAGGCCACCCCCTGGAGCACGCTGACGTGCTTCGGCTCGACGGTCCCCTCCGCCTCGACGACGAGCGCATCGCCGCGCGCCAGGGCCAGCACGCCCGACTGCGCGCCGACGTATTCGAGGACGATCGTCATCAGGCTCTCGAGCAGCCTCTCCAGGACGATCTCGCTCGCCATGGCCTGTGAAGCCTTCACGACGCTGAGCAGGTCGAGCGAGGCCCCGTCGTGGGTGGACGTCACCGTCACCGACGCGGATTGCTCGGGCATTCCCTCGAGGATGAGGTGAGGGAACGCGGAGACGAGGCTCTGGCACTTCGCGTCGGCCCCCCAGAGCGCATAGCCGCGGTAGGCCATGGTCATGTAGTGCTGAGCGATCTCGCGGCGGCCCAGCCCCCGGTAGAAGGCGGACGCGAGCTCGCACGCCAGCGCCTCTTCCTGGATGTAGCCGTGCTTCCGAGCCCCCTCGATCGCGCGATCGTAGAGGTCCATCGCCTCGACCACGGCGTGCTTCACCCGCGCGAGCTCGGCGCGCACCAGGTCATGCTTGTGCTGGCCGTTCTCCGGCGCGAACCGCGCCCACAGCTCGAGCCTCTGTTGATTCGCGTCGACCTTGCGGAGCAGCTCCTGCCGAGCGTCCTCGGCGGCCACACCCACGACGGCGAGCGTCGAGAGCGAGCCGTAGAAGTTGTGCTCCAGGACGATGGCCATGCCGCCGACCGCGTCCTGGTACTCCTCGGCGGCCCGGAAGCAGTCGTAGGCCTGCTCCGGCTCGCCGAAGTAATACAGCAGCATGCCCTTCGCCAGGTGCAGCGAAAACAGGGAGTTCCGGCTCTGCCCGAGGCACGGGATCATCGTCGTCTCGTCGAAGCTGTCGCCCACGAGCTTCAGCTTCTCCGCCGACGGGGCCCTCAGGCTGTGTACGAGCTGCTTCCAGATCCTGCAGGTGTAGAGCGAGTACTGATTGTTCAGCCGCTGCGACAGCTCCACGGAGTGCCTCATCCGCTGCTCGGTCACCGCCAGGTTCTCTCCCACGAGGAACGAGTGCAATGAATGGTGAGCCGAGCTGTACACGGAGTACTCGATGTCGCCGGTGTCCAGGCCCACCTGGACGGCGTGGATCATGGGCTCGAGGGTGTCGCGAAGGTGCCTCTTCCAGTGGTAGATGAGGACGTTCACGGTCGCGTAGATCTTGCACTCGAGCTCGACGGCGCCGAACCGTTGGATGAGCTCGATGGCGAGCTGCCCCAGATCGAACGCCACGTCGATGTTGTCCGCGAAGTACTGGATGACGCCGTACGTCGCGTAGACGAGCGCGGCGAGGGGCGAGTTGCCGTACCGCGTGCAGATGTTGACCATCGTGAACGCGTTCACCGGAAACAGGGCCGGCCTGGCGAGATACACGGCCGGATTGACGGTGGTCAGGATCCGGATCCCGGCCTTCATCCGCTTGTCCGTGATGGCAGGCAGCTGCGCCAGTCGAGCTACGCTGACGTCGGCCGGCGGCGCCTGGCACACGGGCACCTCGAGCATGGCGATGACGCTCAACGCCAGGTCGATGGCGTCGGGCATGCGGTTTTGCGATATGTAAAACTGAATGCGCGTCTCGTAGACCCGGATCTTCTCGAGCACGTCCCTCGCATGGTCCTCGACGATCTTCGCGCACGCCTCCGCGCGTTCGAAGTTGATCGTCAGGTACTCCAGCTCGACCAGATCCGTGTAGATGGCGAGCGACAGATCGTGGTTCGCCTCCCACGAGTCCTCCGGCAAGAACGCCGCCGCGGCGCGGAGGCACTGCACGCCGGGGCCGTACGCCGTGGAGCGCCGCGCCTTCTGACCAGCCTTCAGGTTCAAGAGCGCCGCCTCGTACCGCTCTCGCCGGTCCACGATCAGCTCCGCCCCCATGTTGAGGTGCAGCACGATGTCGTAGATCCGCTCCTCGATCGACTCGATCGGGGTCTCGCTGATGAGCAGCCGCCCGAGCTCCAGGTGCGTCCTCTCCTGCTCGATCTGCGTGAGCAGCTTGTAGGCCGCCTGCTGCACGCGGTCGTGCAGGAACTTGAACGTGACCGGGCCCTCGTCGTCGTCGTCGAGGAAGCGCGCGATCTTGTAGTCGCCGTCGACGGGCACGACGAGCCCCGCGTCCAGCGCGTCCCAGAGATCCTCGTCGGTGGCGCGCACGTCCTTGTGGTGGAGGAGGGCGAGGAGCCTCAGATCGAACTGGTTGCCGATGCACGCGGCGAGCTTCAGGACCCGCTGCGTCGACGCGCGGAGCCCCTGGATCCGCCGGACCATGAGATCGACGACGTTGTCCGCGACGTCCATCCGCTCGATGTCGGCGATGTTCCACGTCCAGGCGCCCGTCTCCGAGCTGAAGCGCAGGTGACCGTCGCGGCAGACGCTCTCGAGGTACTGGATGGTGAAGAACGGGTTGCCGTGCGTCTTCGCGAAGATGATGTCCGAGAGCGGACGGCACTCCTCGGGAGGCGCGTCGAGCGTGTCGGACACGAGCTGATTCACGTGCTCGGGCGCGAGCGGCTTCAGCGTGATCGTGCGCACGCGCGCCCCGCTGCGCGGCAGCGCGCTCAGCATCACCCGGAGCGGGTGCGCGTCGTCCACGTCGTTGTCCCGGTACGACCCGAGCAGGAGCAGGTGGCGGATGTCGGCGTCCTCGAGGAGAACGCTGATGAGGTTGAGCGAGCCCGTGTCGGCCCACTGGAGGTCGTCGAGGAACAGCACGAGCGCCCGCGTCTTCAGCGCGATCGCGCCGATGAAGCTCCGGAACGTCAGGTTGAACCGGTTGCGCGTCTCCATCGAGCCGAGGGCCGGGACGGGCGGCTGCTCGCCGAGGATGAGCTCGATCTCCGGGATCACCTCGGCGATGACGCGGCCGTTCGGGGCCACCGCCGCGAGGATCCGCGCCTTCCAGTCGGCGAGCTCCTCCTTGCTCTCGGTGAGGATCTGCCGGACGATCTCCCGCAGCGCGGCGATGACGGCGGCGTACGGGACGTTGCGCGTGAACTGGTCGAACTTGCCCGCGGCGAAATAACCCCCCTGCTTCGCGATCGGCTTGTGGATCTCGCTCACCACCGCCGACTTGCCGACGCCGGAGTAGCCGGCCACGAGGACGAGCTCCGACGGGCCCCCCGCGCCGCTGATGCTCCTGAACGCCGAGAGGAGCGCGCCCACCTCCTCCTGCCGGCCGTAGAGCCGCTGCGAGATCTGGAGCCTCGTGGGCTTGTCCTTCCTCCCCGGCACGAAATCCAGCGCTGGCGCGTCGTGCTCCAGCATGTCGAGGCAGGCCTTGAGATCCGCCTTGAGGCCGAAGATGCTCTGATACCGCTCCTCCGCCGTCTTCGACAGGAGCTTCATGATGACCCTGGAGAGCGCCTCCGGGATCTCCGGCCGGATGAGGTGCGGCGCGACGGGCGTCTTCGCGATGTGATGGTGCACGAGCTCCAGCGGATCCGTCGTCTCAAAGGGGAGGCGCCGCGTCGTGAGCTCGTAGAGCGTGACGCCGAGCGAGTAATAGTCCGAGCGGAAGTCGATCGAGCGGTTCATCCGGCCCGTCTGCTCGGGCGAGATGTACTGGAGCGTGCCCTCGCCGGCCGACCAGGGGTCGTACACCGCCGCGCGCTCGCCCGGCAGGAGCGAGGCGATGGAGAAGTCCGTGAGCTTCGACGTGCTCACGCCGCTGTCGACGATGATGTTGCTGGGCTTGATGTCCTTGTGGATGATGTTCCGCTCGTGGATGGCGCCGAGCGTGTCCGCGAGCTGGAGCGCTATCCGGACCGACTGCACGAGCCCGATGCCGCGGCCATTGCCGCCCTCGCCGATGCCCTCGTCGATGCCCTCGTCGATGATCGAGCGCAGCGAGCGGCCCGCGAAGTACTCCATGATGAGCGCGGCGTAATCGAGGCGGACCTCGAGGTCGTAGACCTTGACGACGCCGTCGAGGTCGAGGTTCCGCGTGATCTCGTACTGGCGCTTCAGGATCGCGACGTTGCGGGTGCCATTGACGCCCTTGCGCGCCACCTTGATGACGCACATCTTGCCCGTGCTCTTCTTCCGGCCGAGGTAGACGCTGCTGCGAGCTCCGTCGTGCAGCGTGTCGAGCAGCTCGTGATTCAGTAGTTCCACCATGACGGCTACCCCCTGGAATGATAAGGCTATCGATCCGGCGCGGCGTTCGGTCTGGTTCGAGGAGAAGGCCCCGGAAAGACGGCTGTCCTCGGGGGCGCGGAGATCGGCTGCGTCGTTGGAAGTGCGCGCGAACCGCGCGAACCGCCTGAGGAGCGGACGTGCTCGGCGGGGCGCATCACCGTAAGCAATCGAAACGAGCGGCTTGTGTCAAGGTCGAACCGCCGCTTCTCCACCGCACGGATCGTGCGCTCTCCCGCGGGGCTCCGCGGCCGAGACGCCGCGCGTCACGGCTTCGGCGCGCGAGCCCGTTGGAGCGCCGGAGCGAATGCGACGCCGGCCTCTCCTCGCTGTGCGAGCGCTCACGGCCCCACGCGGCGCACGCGCGCTCGACGGCCGTGACCATCATGCGATGACGGCCTCTCCCCGCGAGGGCCACGATGCTTTGGCCTCACGCGCAGGCAACACCATGGAACATCAGGATGGACGGAACCCCTTAGGGGAGCTCCTGATGTCCGCGACGAGTCCGCATGTCCACAGGTCATTGCGTTAGAGCGCAATGGTCCTTTGACATCGGGCGGGGCGCGGCGTGATCCACGCGCGGTCGCGGCGGCGACGCCGCGGGCGCGGGCCGGGGGACAGGGAACGACGCTGAGCTCGTGGTGGGAAAGGTGGGTGTTGCGTGAGCCCATGTGGGGAGAGCGGGACGACCGCGGGCTCGGTCAGGCGTTGCACCCGCCGGGCCCGCGCGGCTCCGGCAGCGCGGTCTCGCCGCGGGAGAGCGCCTCGAAGCGCGCCAGGATGACCTGCCAGCCCTCGTCGTGGCGGGCGCGCATCGGCGCCGCGCGCTCGCCGGCCCGGTCCCAGCCGCGGTGCACGACGTCGACCCGCGTCTGCGCCGCCACGAGCTCGACGAACTGCACCTCGACCTCCTGCGCCGAGGCGGGCGCGCGGCCCGGGTGCCACGTGAACGCCAGCCGCCACGGCGCGTCCCAGGCGACGACGGTCCCCCAGAGCGCCTCGGTGCCGTCCCGCGCCCGCTCGAAGACGCGGCCGCCGACCGACGGCTCGATGTGGCACGACGCCGCCGCGCCGCGGCCCACCGAGTGCGTGGCGAGCGGCCACCAGTCGCCGATCCGCCGGACGAACAGGTCGAAGGCGTCGGCCTGCGAGAGCGGCACGATCAGCGAGCGCCGGATCGGCGGGACGACGTCGAACGACATCGCCGGCTACTTCCCCGCCGCCGCCTCGGAGCCCGGCCGCCGCGGCTCCCGCGCGCCCGCGAACGCGGCGCCCTCGCGGCCGATCGCGGGCGCGTCGGCGATGTGCCCGCGCTCGTCGAAGGCGTGGCCCATCGCGCCGAGCGCGCTCCGCAGCTCGTCGGGGAAGCCGCCCTTCTCGATGAACAGCTTGTCGGGGTAGTCCTGCTGGTGGAAGCGCGGCGCGTTGACCGCGGTGGTCACGTCGAAGCCGAAATCGACCACGTTCGAGAGGATCTGGAAGACCGCCGTGAGGATCGTCGGGCCGCCGGCGGCGCCGAGCACGAGCTCCACGCGCCCGTCCTTCCCCGTCACGATCGTCGGCGACATCGACGAGAGCATGCGCTTGCCGGGCGCGACGGCGTTGGCTTCCCCCTGCACGAGGCCGAACTGGTTCGCGGTGCCGGGCACGGTGGCGAAGTCGTCCATCTCGTTGTTCAGCACGAAGCCCGCGCCGGTCACGGTCACCCCCGAGCCGTACCAGCCGTTCAGCGTCGTGGTCAGCGCGACGGCGTTGCCCTGCGCGTCGACCACCGAGAAGTGCGTCGTGTGCGGGCCGCGGCCGCCCGAGTCCTTGGCGCCCGCGCCGCGGGTCAGCTCGTCGGTCGGGGTCGCGCGGTCCGGCGCGATCGTGGCGCGCTGCTTCTCGGCCCACGCGACCGAGAGCAGCTCGTCCACCGGGTTCTTCACGAAGTCGGGATCCCCGAGGATCTCGTTGCGCGCGAGGAAGACGCGGCGCATCGCCTCGGCGACCACGTGCACGTGCGACGGCGAGTGCCAGCCGAGCTTCGCGACGTCGAGCCCCTCGAGCTGGTGCGCGATCATCGCGAGGGCGAGGCCGCCCGACGAGGGGAGCGGCATGGAGGCGACGCGGCGCCCGCGGTACTCGAACACGATCGGCTCGCGCCACTTCGCCTTGTAGCCCTTGAGGTCCGCGGCCGAGATGATGCCCTTGCCGCGCCGCATCTCGGCGACGACGAGCTCGGCGGTCTTGCCCTCGTAGAAGCCCGCGGGCCCCTTCTCGGCGATGCGCTCGAGCGTCGCCGCGAGCTCGGGCGACTTCCAGGTCGCGCCGACCTGGATGGGCGCGCCGCCCGGCAGGAACAGCGCGGCCGAGGCCGGGAAGCGCGCGAGCTTGCCCGAGGCCGACTTGACCGTGGTCGCGAAGTTCTCGTCGACCGGGAAGCCCTCCTTCGCGAGGCGGATCGCCGGCGCGATGAGCTCGGCCCAGGTCTTCTTCTTGGAGCCGAGCTTGTCGTACGCCTCCCAGAGCCCGGCGACGCTGCCGGGCACGCCGGCCGCGAGGTGGCCGACGCGGGAGCTCTCGGTGGGCTTGCCGTCCTTGCCCTTGTACATGTCGTGGGTCGCCTTGGCCGGCGCGGTCTCGCGGAAGTCGAGCGCGTGCTCCTTGTCGCCGACGCGCGCGACGAGGAACCCGCCGCCGCCGAGGTTGCCCGCCGTCGGGTGCACCACGGCGAGCGCGAACGCCGTCGCGACGGCCGCGTCGACGGCGTTGCCGCCCGAGGAGAGGACGTCGGCGCCCACCTTCGTGGCGAGCGCGGCGTCGCTGGAGACCATCGAGGGCCCCCGCACCGGCGGCGCGCCCTCGGGGTAAGGCCACCCGGCGGGGAACCGCGACACCGGCGCGGCCGGAGGGGCCGGCGCGGCCGGCGCGGGCGCCGAGGCGGCGGCGCTCGGCGACGGGGGCGGGGGCGGCGCGGGCGGCGGCGGCGGGACGGCGGCCTCGCAGCCGGCGAGGGCGAGGAGGACGACGGCGAGCAGCCGGTGAGAGGCGCGGAGCTTCATCGCGGCGGCTTATAACCCAGGCCCAGCGCCGCTCGAAGGCCGGAGGCACAGCCGCGCGAGCGCGACCGCGCGCCGGCGCGGGCGCGGGTTCTCCACACGCCGCGCGGCGCCCGCGCGCGGGCGCGGGTTCTCCACACGCCGGCGCGCGGGCGCCGCGTGGATCGCGCGGCGTCTCCTCCGCGCGCCGGCGCGGCGCGGAGACGCGCGGCGTCCGGGAGGCGCGCATCCCGCGGGTCTCCGCGCCGGCGCGCGCGCGGCGGAGCGTGCGCCGTAATCCGTCACAGCTGTTCGGGTTTCTGCTGATCAGCTGTACCGCTCTCCCGCGAACGGGAGAGCGACGCGCCGTACAGGGCGCGTGGAGCAGGGCGTCTTACCGAGGCGCCCGGAGACGCCTCTCGGCGCCGCGAATCGATCCGTGTTGGTCGTTGGCTTGGGGGCTTCGCCGCGCTTGGGTATGATCGGCCCCGGATGTTTCCGACGGAGCCCGCTCCCGAGACGATTGGGGCCTACAAGATCCTCCGGCGCCTGGCCGGTTCTGGGCCCACCAGCGTCTATCTCGGGCGGCTGGACGGCCCGCTCGGGTTTCGCCGCGTCTGCGTGCTGAAGCTCGTCCCGAATACGGCCGAGGGCGATCCGCGCTTCGCCGACGAGCTCGCCCGCGAGGCGTCGATCTGCGCGTCGATGAACCACCCGGCCATCGTGCGGATGTTCGACTTCTTCGAGCACGCCGGCCGGCTCGTGCTCGTGCTCGAGCACGTCGAGGGCGTGAACCTCAATCGGCTGCTCCAGCACCTCGCGGCGCGGCAGCAGAAGCTCGCCGACGCGGCGGTCTACTACCTGGTCCACTGCATCGCCGGCGCGCTCGCGCACGCGCACGGGCTGACCGACGAGCACGGCAGCCCCGCGCCGGTGATTCACCGGAACCTCCACCCGGAGAACATCGTGATCGGGTGGGACGGGCAGGTGCGCCTGACCGGCTTCGGCATCGGCAAGATCCTCGGGCGCACGCCGGACACCATCGCGGGCGTGGTGAAGGGGGCGCCGGGCTACATGGCGCCCGAGCAGGTGCGCGCCGAGCGGGTCACGGTCAAGGCCGATATCTACGGCGTGGGGCTCCTGCTCTGGTCGCTGCTCTCGGGGCGGCGGCCGCCGGCGGACGGCACCAAGCCGCCTGGAATCGCGTCGATCCGCCCCGAGATCCCGCGCCCGGTCGTGGCGTTGCTCGACACGGCCCTGGCGCTGTCGCCGGACGATCGGAAGACCACCACCCAGGAGATCGAGCAGACGCTCGCGAAGGTCGCGCGCCCGGAGAAGGGGAAGGCGGAGCTCGTGACGCGCGTGCAGTCGGCGCACGCGACGATCGAGATCGAGGACGCGGATCCGGAGGAGGACCGGCGGCCGACGATCCCGGTCAAGGGCAAGGGCGGGCAGACGGCGCGGCCCGCGGCGGACGCGGCGAAGCGGCTCGCGAAGGATCTCTTCGCGAAGGATCAGGCCGCGAGGGAGGGCGGCGCCGCGAGGCTCCGGCCCGGCGCGCGGGCGGGGACGACGCCTCCGGCGCCGGCGCCGTCCGAGGCGCTGGCGGCGGCGGCGCGCCCGGACGGCAAGCTGTCGGCGCGCGCGCCTGGGCCCGAGCCGATCACGATCCCGGTGCCGGCGGATCAGGCGCCGCCGACGCCGGTCGCGGCGGCGCTGCCGGCCGCGCTCGGGGTGAAGGGCGCCGACGGGCGGAAGCCCGCGCTGCCGGATCGCGAGACGTTCGGCCGGCTGTACGAGGCGTCGAAGCGCGCGGCGGAGCGCGACGCGGCGGCGGCCGAGGAGGTGCTGGCGGGGGGCGGGCCGGCGACGCTGCCCGAGGTGGAGCCGGTGTTCGAGGAGGACGACGCGACGATCCCGGGCACGGGCGCGCCGTCGGTCCGCTTCGGGACGTCGATCTCGGCGATCCCGGAGGCGATCCGCTTCGGTCCGCCGCCGGCGCTTCCGGCGGATCTCACGCCGGCGTTCTTCGCGCCGCCGCCGCCAAAGCCGCCGTCCGGCTCGCCGGTGACGCCGTCCGGGGTGACGGTGCCCATGGGCACGACGGGCCTGACGCCGCCCGGGGTGACGGTGCCGGTGGACCGCACGGCGGGCGGGACGCCGCCCGGGGGGGTGCCGTACCCGAGCGCGGCGGGCCTGCGCGGCCCCTCGGCGGAGTCGTCGCCGCCGCCGGGCGGGTCGATGCGGCGGCAGCGTTCGCCCACGATGGGCTGGCAGGCGCCGCGCTCGCTCTCGCCGGTCGGGACGATCGCGGTCTCGGCGATCACGGCGACGGTGGTGGCGGCGATGTGGATCTACGTCGCGCGCCGGGATCGGCCGGTGCCGGCCGCGGCCGCGCCGGTCGAGCAGGCGGCGACGGCCGCCGAGCCCGTCGTCACGGCCACGGCGGCGCCGGCGCCGCCGCCGAGCGTTGCGACCTCCGCGAAGCGGGCGCCGGGCGCGAAGGCGCCTTCCGCGAAGGAGCTGGCGGCGCAAGAGGCCGCGGCGGCGAAGGAGGCGGCGAGGGAGGCCGCGGCGGCGAAGCAGGCGGCGGCGAAGGAGGCCGCGGCGGCGAAGGAGGCTGCAGCGAAGGAAGCCGCGGCGAAGGAGGCGGCGGCGAAGGAAGCCGCGGCGAAGGAGGCGGCGGCGAAGGAAGCCGCAGCGAAGGAGGCGGCGGCGAAGGAAGCCGCAGCGAAGGAAGCCGCTGCGAAGGAAGCCGCAGCGAAGGAGGCGGCGGCGAAGGAAGCCGCGGCGAAGGAGTCTGCCGGCCAGGGGCGGGATGGGGTCAACCCAGCCACCCTGCCCAAGGGGCAGGGCGTGCTCACGGTGGGGTTCCCCGATCCGGGGGGCGTCTACGTGACCGGCAAGTACGCGGGGGACGTCAACGAGCCGCTGGTCATCCGCTGCGGTCGTTTCTTCGTGCGCGTCGGAAAGCCTGGCAAGACGAAATTCCCCGAGTGGCTCAGCGCGGGCGTGACGGCGCAGGTGCCGTGTCAGGGGGCCACGGCCATCGATATCAAGCCGACCGCCCCGCCGAAGCCGCGAAAGAAGCGGTAGCGCGGCGCCGGCGAGCGGCGCTCGGACGAGGAGGGGTTGAATCGCCGCGGCGCCAAGGAGAGGGGGCTCCGTTCTACCGGCGTCCAGACCGTTTCTCGAGCAGGGCGGTTCAGCGCCGCGTTGCCCGGGTTCTCCCTTGGTTTCATGAGAGAATGAACCACAGAGGCACAGAGGGCACAGAGGGAAGAGAAGAAGAGAGAAAGGCTATTTCTCTTTCTCTCTCTCCTCTGTGCCCTCTGTGCCTCTGTGGTTCAAATCCTCTTCATCAGAGCCTTAGTTAAGGGCGTCATCGCCCGAGCCGATCGAGCCTGTCCTCGGCCGCCTCGAGGCGGCTCGCGCCCTCCGCCGCCTTCTGCTGCGCCTCCGCCGCCCTTCGCTCCGCTTCGTCAGCGCGCTTCCTCGCGGCCCGTGCGGCCTCCTCGGCCTTCTCTGCGGCGCGGCTCATCCTGGCTGCCTCTTTCGTGAGGCGATCTGCCTCCTTGGCAGCCCGCGATGCCTCGCGGCTCGCCTGATCCCGTTCTTTCTCTGCCGCCGCGAGCTGCGCCTTCTGCTGGCGCTGCTCTGCCGCGAGCCGCTCCCTCCGCTCCCGCCGTTCGGCGGCGAGCTTCGCCTTTTGCTCGCGCTCGTCGGCCGCGCGCCGCGCCTTTTGCTCGCGCTCCTTCGCGGCGCGCTGCTTCTCGCGCTCGCGCTCCTTCGCGGCGCGCTGCTCCTCGCGCTCTTCCGCAGCGCGCTTCTTCTCGCGGGCGCGCTCTTCCGCGGCGCTCTCTCGCTCCTTCGCGGCGCGCTGCTTTCCGCGCTCCTCTCCCGCCCGCTTCCGCCGCTCCGGCGGCTCCTTCTCCGCGCGCCCCCGGCGTCGCGCCGGCGCCTCTGCCTTCGCCCCCTTGCTCCCGCGGCCCGTCCCGGCTTCGGCGGGCCTCTCGGAGGGCCGCCCTCGCAGCAGCCCGAGCATGTCCGAGAGATCCCCCGGCTCGAGCTCTCCCGACAGCCGCCCGCGCGCGAGCAGCTCCAGATCGGACGGGCTCGCGGTGGGGGTCGCCAGCAGCGAATCCCGCAAGCGGTCCATGGGATTGCCCTTCTCCCGATAGCCCCCCTCCGCGAAGAGCGCCGGCGCCGCCCGCAGGAGCTCGTTCACGATCGCGCGGTGCTTCTGGCTCGCGTCCTTCAGCCCCTGCGCGCCGCCCGGCCCGAGCGCCCCCCGCTGGGCCTCGCGCAGCCGCTCGCCCGCGTCGAGCAGGGCCTCCATCCGCTGCGGATAGCGGCGCGCGAGCTGGTTCAAGGTCCAGGCCGCCGCGGTCGGCCGCCGCAGCGCCTTCACGCGATCGGACGCGCCCTTGTCCCCGGCTTGCCGCAGCCGCTTCGCGAGCTCGTCCCGGGCGCGCGTGAAGTCGGCGAGCGGCTTCTTGTAAAGAGCGTCGACCTCCTCCTCCTCGTCATCGACGCCACCCGGAGGAGGAGCACCGCCGCGCGTTCCCTTGGTTCGAGAGGCCATTCCCGCGCAAGCTCAGCCGAGCTCCCGCGAGCTTACTCCGCTCAGGCGGCCTCGGCCAGCGTCGACGGCACCTCCGGGAGCTCCCAGCCGCGCGTCCGGATCTCCTCGTTGATCCAGCGGATATGGCGCCGCTCGTCCTGCCAGTTCGCCTCCACCATCCGCCGGACCTCCTCCGGCAGATCGCTCGCCAGCGCCGAGGCATAGGCGTCGTTCGTGAGCTCCTCGTTGCCGCGCATGGCGACGAGCGCCGTCCGATCCTCGCGCGCCGACAGCTCGGTGTAGCGGCGAATGCACTGGCCGCGCTCATCGGCCTCGTCCGGGGGCGAGGCGCCGAGCGCGTCGAGGAGCTCGCGCTCGTGCCGCTCGTGATCCGCCCGGAACCCCTCGAGCTGCTTCTTGATCTCCGGCGTCTTGCACGCGCCGATCGCCACGCGGTACGCCTCGGCAGCCGCCCTGTCGAGCAGGATGAGCCCCATGATCTGCTCCAGGGCCGTCGCGTCGCCGAGCTCGCCGCCTTCGCCTTCGGAGGAGCGCCGCTTCGTCGCCGAGCCCGGAGCCGCCTCGGCCGCTTCTCCGGCGCCGGCCTTCGAGGCCTGGGCCGCGCCGCCCAGCGAGCCGCTGCGCTGGAGCTTGCCGAGCATCACGCCGTCGATGCCGGGCACCAGGTGCAGATCCTCCCAGCTCCGGAAGGGGCCGCGCTCGCTGCGGTGCTCGATGATGAGCCGAGCCCGCTCGCCGTCGACGCCCTCGATCGCGGTGAGCTCTTCTTCCGTTGCCGTGTTCAGATCGACGCGCGCTTCACGCGATGCCTTCTTGGTCATGGTCGAGCCTCCCCCGGCCGTTTGTAGGGCCGACGGAAGCCTGCCGAAAGCTGGTATGGCGGCCAATCCAGCGTGGAGCTCGATTGGCCGGCGCGCTTCACCGGCGCGCTGTGAGGAGGGGTCGAGTCAGCGTTGCTGCTAGGGAGAGCGATGTGCCATCTCGCCGCGAACGCCCGAGCTGGCCAATTGATGTTTGTGCTCGGCGCTCCACGCGCAGCGACGCGAGCGCGGGTCGCCCGAGCCAGCGTGCGCGGGGAGGCGAGGGCGGCCCGCGGATGTGCCGGGAGGGGGCGTTCCAGACGTCAGGAGCTGGTCGTGTCGAAAAGCGCTTTCGCGTCGGCGATGAGAACGGCGCGGCGGAGCCAGCGGTCGAGCTCGGTCATGTCGACGCTCGCGAGGACGCGCTCGCGGACCTCCGGGGGGATCTCCAGGCCCCGCGCTTCGAGCACCTTCAGCACGGCGCTCGCGGCCTCTTCTCGCCGCCCCTCCAGCTGGCCCTCCAACCGACCCTTGGCAACGTAACTGCGTGCGAAATCGCTCTGGAACTCGTAACCGCTCTTCATTTTCGCCTCCAGGCTCCGCCTCGCCGCCTCGTTCAGAGAGGATAGCACCACATCGAGGTAGAGGGCTTGCTGCTCCTCATCCAGCCCGGCAGCGGCCGCCAGGGCAGCCATCGCGATCGCCAGGCCGGCCGCGCTCTGGCCGTGCGCCATGACCGACAGCACCGCGACCTCGGGCCTCGCTCGGGCGTCAGCCGGCGTCAGCCGGCTCGGTCACGACCGGGACGGCGCTGGGGCCGAGCACGTAAGGCCTGAGCATCCAGTCGGGCGGACCCAGGTCGATCGGCTGGGCGCTCCAGGTGGCGATCGCGTCGTCGGTGGTCACGACGAGCAAGCAGGCCCGGCACCGGTAGCGCGCGCGGACCGCCACGAGATAGGAGGAGCGACCGATTTGCTTTTGTGCCCTGCCCGCCACGCTCCGGCGTCGCTAGCGTGAGCTCCGCCTGGGTCACCGAGACCGTCTCTCCGCTCCGCCGAGCACCCCAGCTGGCGGGCGCGTCGACGCGAGCGGCGGAAGACGCAAGGGGCCCCGGCGCCGCAGCCAGCGTGGTCCCCCGCCGGCCGTGGGCTCCCTCGAGGATCAGGTCGGTGATCCCGAGGACCTTGCCGCCGTCCTCCTCGCGGGGCCCTCGACGATCTGCGGGCCATCGTCGGCGCGGCCGAGGCAAGCCATGCCGTCGTCCGCCCGCGAGGGGCATGGCACATTCCGTCTCACCCCATCACAGCTTGAGCCATTTCGCGGGGGTGATCGGCGCCAGAGGCCGTGATCTCGTCGTGTCGGCACTGGCACACGGGTTGCGAGCATGCCGCCCTATGAGGCGCACCTCTTCTGCTCTCGCATTCATGTCGCTCGTCCCCCTCTGCATGGCGTTCGCGTGTGGTCCCGTCGAGACGTCGCAACCCGGCATCCCGGACGACGTCGACGACCCGACGAACCCGGAGCCGACGTCCGCTTGTGAGCCCCGACAGGCCGGGCTCTCGGCGGATTTCGAGCTCACGATCGAGGGCTGGCCGGGCGACACGAACGGTTACTTTCTCTACAACGTCGCCGCGCCCTGCCAGGTGGAGGCGGCCACCCCGACGTCGCGCGACCTTCGCTGCACGGACGGAGACGACGAGCACAGCGTGACGCTCACCATCGCCGATTCCCGCATCGCCGGCGCCGTTCCCGAGAGCGGCCCCGTGTTCCTGCGGGCGGCGCGGACCGACCCGGAGTTCGGCGAGAATCAATGGTTCGTGGTGCGCGCCGGCTCCGAGGTCACGGGCGCGCTGCTCGCGGGGGGCCTCCGAGCTGGATACGTGACGCCAGAGCCCGGCGACGGCTATTTCTCGCCGATCCGGATGGTGACCGGCACGGAGGAAGGATGCCCCGTGGAGGTCGAGGACGAATGCTTGAACCGCCGCAGAGCGCGGATGGGCTTCTGGGTCGACGACGTCCAGGGAGCGTCGATCCTCGACGGTCACGAGGGGGATATCGACGCGAGTGGGACGTATCGTGCGGTCGTGGGCGAAAGCGTGGACGACATGATGGGAAGCTTGCCCCGCTGCGGGGGCGACGATCCGCGCTACGCGGACAATCTGCGCGTCTTGATCGGAGCAAAAGCGCAGGAAGGACCTCCGGGGACCGCTCGATGAGCTCTGCGACCGGGGCGCGGCGGCTGCGCCGCCCCCGCGTGCGTCAGATACCCTCCTATCGCAAGGCTCAACCGCCCGGGTCCTTGCTCCTCGAGGTGCGTCCCGGGGACCGCCGTCGCCTCCGACGGACGTGCGGTTTCCCAAGGGACCGCGGCGACCCCGCGCCGCGCGCGAGCTGCACGACCGCTCCGACGAGCCGTTCCCCTGAGCGGCGCCGCGGGCATTGGGGCCGCCCCGTGCGTGCGCAGAACGACTACGGCTTCAGGCAAACCGCTTCCAGGTTGTTGCCGTCGGGGTCGTGCAGGAAAGCGGCGTAGTAGGTCGGGCTGTAATCGGCGCGCACGCCGGGCTTGCCGTTGTCGCGGCCGCCGGCCGAGAGGCCCTCTCGGTAGAACCGATCGACCGCGGCACGATCCGCGGCGCGCAGGGCGATGTGCGCGCCGGGGCCCCGGGGGCCAGCGTCCGCTTGCAGGTAGAGGGCCGGTGCGCCCTCGGGGCCGAAGCTCGCGGAAGCTTCGTCGCGGGAACACAGCACGTGGCCGAGCGGCGCGAGCGCGGCGGTGTAGAAGCGCACGCTCGCGTCGATGTCCTTCACCTTCACGCCGATGTGATCGTACATGGTGTCTCCTCGGGAGGACGGCCCACGATGGGTGGCCTCCACGTCGAGGACCCTAACGACGGGGCGCGGGGCGCTCTTGGAGAAACTTGCGGTCCATGCGCGCCGTGACGTCTCTCCGCCGTGTGCTCACGCCACCGAGCCGGCGATATCGTGGCGGTGCCACCGAGCTCGCTCGCCTGACTCACAGGTCATAAGGACTGTTCCGGAGTTCACCGGTCATCGGGGGCGAGCTCCGACGTTTCTGCGGTTGCCGGAGGAGCTGAGCTTGCTTGGCGCACGTATCGCCGTCTCGAGGCGGCGGCTGGTGCCGTTCGCTATTCTACTCTTCTGGGCGGTCCTCCGACTCACCCCGCCCCGTCCCACGCCCCCCGCAGCGCCGCCGTCCGCGCGTGCTCCGGCACCCGCTCCACGAAGCTCGCCCGCCACGCCGGATCCGCGATCTTTCCCGCCCGCTCCCCGAGCCGCGCCTCCGCCTCGGCCAGCGCCGCCCGCGCCCCCTCCCGGTCGCCGGCCGCCCACAGCGCCTCGGCGAAGACCGCGCGCACCAGCGCCTCCCCCTCCTCCAATTGCCCGATCTCCTTCATGATTTCCGCCGCCCGCCGCGCCTCGGCGAGCGCCTCGCCGCGACGACCGGCCGCGAGCAGCACGTCGGCCAGCGTCGCGAGCGCGTGCGGCAACAGCGGCCTCGCGACCTCCAGCATCCCCACCGCGCGGCGCGCCTCCTCCTCGGCGCCCGCGAGATCGCCGGCCGCAAGCAGGACGCCGGCCAGGTACGCGCGCGACGCGCCCTCCATCCGCGGCTCCCGCATCGCCGCGAACGACCCCACCGCCTCGGCCTGCACCGCCCGCGCCTCCTCGAGCTCGCCGAGCCGCCAGAGCGCCACCCCGAGGTTCTGCCGCGCCGACGCCGCGATGTTGCGCAGCCCCATCCGCTCGGCGTCCGCGAGCGACGCGCGCAAGAGCGCCGCCGCCTCGCCGTACGCGCCGAGCTCGTTGCACGCGAAGCCCGCGTTCGCCCGCTGCCCGCACGCGCCCCGCAGATCCCCGCACCGGTCGAAGCACGCGATCGCCTCCTCCAGCCGCGCCCTGTGCCGGTTCAGATCCCCCTCCACGAACAGCGCCGCCGCCGCGCGGCTCCAGGCGATCGCGCCGGCGATCGGCGCATCCCCCGCGAACCGCTCCGCCACCCGCTCCACCCGCGCCATCAGCGACCCGGCGTCCGGGTACCGGCCCGAGAGGAACAGCAGCGCCGCCGCCCACGCCACCGCCGCGACCTGCGCCGGCTCCGGCGCGCCGTCCGACCAGCGCGCGACCAGCGCCGCGAGCGCCGAGGTGAGCCGCTCCGGCCGGTTCAGCTTGAGCGCGGCCGTCATCGCCACCTTCAGCGCCGCGTACCAGCCCGGGCTCGCCTCGCGCAGCAGCGCCTGCGCCTCCGCCGCCCAGAGCGCCGCGTCCTCGAGCTCGCCGCGGAACCTGTGCGCCTCGGCCCGCGCGAGCGACGCCGCCCCGAGCGGCTCGCCGGCCGCGCCGCAGCGGATCGCGCGATCCACCGACCGGAGCACCCCGCCGAGATCGTTGCCCGCGAGCGCCTGCTCCGCCGCACGGACGTAGCAGGCCGCCGCCCGGCCGAGCTCCCCGCCGCGCTCGAAATGCTCGGCCAGCACCGAGGCGTCGTGCTCGCCCGCCGCCTCGAGCCAGCCGCCCGCGAGCCGGTGGCCGAGCGCGCGATCCTCGTCGGTCAGCATGTCGTAGGCGGCCTCGCGCACGAGCGCGTGGCGAAAGGCGTACTCGATCTCGCCGTTCAACGACGGCGCGGGGCGGCGCGCGATCCACTCCCGCGCCGCGAGGCCCGACAGCCACGCGTCGAGCGCGGGGGCGCGCTCCTCGCCGCCGAGCAGCGCGAGGGCCGCGCCCCGCCAGAACACCTGGCCGAGCACCGACGCCGCGCGCAGCACCCGCCGCTCCTCGGGCGCGAGCCCCTCGAGCCGCGACTGCACCATCGCGAGCACCGTGTCGGGCAGGCGATCGCCGCGCCCCTCGGCCACGGCGCGCACGAGCTCCTCCAGGAAGAACGCGTTGCCCGCGGCCCGCGCCACGACGCGCGCCACCGTGGCGTCGTCCGCCGCCGCGCCGAGCGCCTCGCGCGCGAGCCGCTCGCACGCCCTCGGCGGCAGCGCGCCGAGGCGCATCGCCGTGGCCTCGGCGTCGGCCCAGAGCTGCGGGAAGAGCGCGTCGACCTCGGGCCGGGCGAAGCCCACCACGAAGAGCGGCCGGTCCGCGAGCCGCCGGAGCGCCGCGCCGACGTGCTCCAGCGACGGATGGTCGCCCCAGTGCAGGTCCTCGAGCAGCAGCACCACCGGCCGCGCCCGGCACTCGGCGTCGAGGAAATCGATGAAGGCGCGGCGCAGCTGGTCGCCCATCAGCACCGGATCGCGCCGCGCGGCGCGGAGCTGCACGCTCCCGTCGTCGGGGAACGGCACCCCCACCATCTCCCCGAGGAACTCGGCCACCCGGCCGCGATCGGCCTCGGCCACGCGGCGCGCCACGCGCTCGTTCAGCTTCTGCCGTCGCGCCTCGAGCGGCTCGCCATCCTGGATCCGCGCGATCTTGCGGACGACCTGCCCGAGCAGCCCGAACGGCGCGCCCGCGCGCATCGGCTCGCCGCGGCCGAGCCAGATCTCGACCGGACCGCCGCGGCGGTCGGCGCGCGCGACGCGGTCCTCGAGCTCGCTGCGCAGCCGCGACTTCCCGACGCCCGCGCCCGCCGTCACGAGGACGGCGCGGGCGGCCGGCAGGTCGACGCACTCGTCGAGGAGGTCCTCGAGGGCGCGCAGCTCGCGATCCCGCCCCACGCACGGCGTCCGCTTGCCGAGCAGGGTGCGCGCCGCCTCGGGCGCGTCCCGCTCGGCCCGGAGCAGCCCGCCGCCCGCCGCGCCGTCGATCGCGAAGCGGCCCTCGAGCAGCCCCGCCGTCAGCGCGTCGACGCGGATCGACGGGCCCGCCTCGCCCGCGGCGCGGGCGCGCCGCGCGTCCTCGACGAGGCGGGCGGCGCGGTCGATCGCCTCGCCCGCGGACGAGCGGCCGCGCACCCGGCCGCGCCCCGTCGCGAGCGCGATCGGCGCGCCCGGCAGGAGCGCCCTCATGGCCAGCGCGCAGCGGGCCGCCTGGCCGGCGTGATCCATCGCGGCCCCGCCGGTGCTGGGCGGCCGCTGGCCCTCCTGCGCGTCCGGGCCCGCGCCCCGCGGCGCGCCCAGGAACGTCGCCATCCACGTCCGGTCGGCGAGCCGCTCGAGCTCCCCGCCGTGCGCCGCGACGAGGGCGCGCAGCGCGGCCTCCGCGCCGTCCCGCGCCGCCCCGGCGGCCTCCTCGGCGCCGCCCTCGCCCGCGAGCAGCACCGACAGGAACCGCTGCTCGCTCCCGGTCAGCGCCGGCCGCGCGCGGCCCTCCGGCGCCCGGAGCGCGCCCTGCTCCGGGCTGAGCGGGCGCAGCGCCGCGAGCTCGGCGAGGAGCGCCGCGCCGTCCGCAGGGCGGCCCGCGGGCTCCCGGCTCAGCATGCGCTCGACCAGGTCGTCGAGCTCGTCGGGCAGCTCGGGCCGCTCGTCGCGCGCCCGCGGGGGCGACGCGAGCAGCAGCTTCGCCAGCACCGCCATCGGGTTGTCCCCGGCGTAGGCCGGCTGGCCCGTGAGGCACTCGAAGAGCACGCACCCGAGGGAGAACACGTCCGCGCGCGCGTCGACGGCGGCGCTCCCGCGTGCCTGCTCCGGGGCCATGTAGCCGAGCGTGCCCACGGTGGCGTTCGTGCGCGTGACGACCGCCGCGGCGCCCTGCGGCCGGGCGATGCCGAAATCGATGAGCCGCGCGAGCTCGGCGCGCCCGTCGCAGAGAAAGATGTTGCTCGGCTTGATGTCGCGGTGCACGACCCCGAGCGCGTGCACCGCGGCGAGCGCGCCCGCCATGCGCCGGACCAGCGCGAGGCTCTCGGCGAGCCCGAGCTCGGCGCGGGCCAGGCGGGCGGCGAGGTCCTCGCCCTCGAGCCACTCCATCACGAGGTACGGGCGCGAGGCCCCGGTGACGCCGTGCGCGATGTACCGGACGACCGCCGGATCCCTGAGCTGGTCGAGGATCCTCGCCTCGCGGGCGAAGCGCGCGAGATCGGCCTCCTGGCCGTGGTGGAGGAGCTTCACCGCCACGGGCGCGCCGGTCTCGAGGTCGACGGCGCGGAAGAGGGCGCCCATGCCGCCGGCGCCGGTCTGGCGCTCGAGCTCGAAGCGGTCCGCGATGCGCTGTCCCGGCATCATCGCCCGCGCGTACCACGCCGCCCAGAGCGCGCGAAGCGCGCCGGCGCGCCCCGCCCGACGCGGCAGCGCGCGCACGTCAGGCGGCGCGCGCACGTCAGGGCGCGGCGGCGCGGTCGTGCCGGCGCGCGACGGCCGCGATGGCGACGGCGATCAGCGCGGCGAGCAGGAAGCCCCCGCCGAAGGCGAGGACGATGATCCAGGGCTGGATCGCCCTCCCCAGGCCGTCCGCGAAGCCGGCGGCGGCGGCGCGGCTCGCGCGCTCGATCGCGGCGCTCGAGCAGCCCGGGTCGTCGGCGGGGCAGCCGGCGAGCTGCTCCACGAGCTCCGCCGTCCCCTCGCGCGCCACCGCCCTCGCCGCCGCGCCCGAGCCCTGCTCGACGAGGGTGACGAGCGCCCGATCGTGCTGGAGGGCGCCCTGGACCACGGCGCTGCTCACCGCCTCGCTGGTCTGCGCGATGACCGGCGACAGGCGCTCCGCCTGCAGCCCCATCTCCGCCGCGCCGGCCCGGACCGCGTCGTGGACGAGGTCCCCCACGAGCGGCCGCTCGCGCGCGCCCTCGGCCGGCGCCCCCTCGGCCGATCCGCCGGCGGGCGCGGACCGGCCCTGCGCGCCGCGATCGAGCGCCTCGAGCGTGCCGCGGGTCGCTTGCTTCGCCGCCTCGCGGACGCACCCCGGCGCGAGCGCGAGCGCGAGCAGGAGAGCGGCGAACAGCGCCGCGGCGGCTCGACCGGAGCGCGCCGGCTCGCCCGCGCGCCGCGCGGCGGGCGCATCCGGTCCACTGGAGAGCGCGCCTTGCACAGCCGCGATGGCCTTCATCAACCGTGCCCGCCGCGCCCTGCGCAACGCGCGTCGCCCCGGCCCCTCGCTCCCCGCCCTCGCCTCGGCGAACGCGCGTCGCCGAACAGGAGACCGAAAGGAAGGGACAGCGGAAATTCTTCACATCTCCCCGCCTGCCCGTGGGCTATCTCTCCCCCGGCGCAGATCGCGAAACTAGGGAGAATCCATGTACGAAAGAATCATCGCTGGGCTCAGCTGCCTCGGTCTCCTGGCCGCGTGCGGCGACGATCCCGACGTGGGGCCGGGGCCGGTCGGCCAGGGGGACTATCAGGCCACCATCCGCTGGACGAGCCACGGCGTCCCGCACATCCTCGCGGAGGACATCGGCAGCATCGGATTCGGCCTCGCCTACGCCGGGGCGCGCGACTTCGTCTGTACGCTCGCCGATCAGGTCGTGAAGGTGCGGAGCGAGCGCGCGAAGACGTTCGGCCCCGGCGAGGACGACGCGAACGTCGACAGCGATTTCACCTACCTCGCGCTCGGCGTCGTCGACCGCGCCGAGGCCCTGCTGGGGCAGCTGTCCCCCGACGGCAGGGCGCTCCTCGACGGGTATGTCGCGGGCTACAACCGGTATCTCGACGACACCGGCGCGGAGGGCCTGCCCGAGCCCTGCGCCGGCGCGGCGTGGGTCAAGCCGGTCAGCGCCGTCGATCTCGCCGCCTACTACCTCCACATCAACATGTTCTCCGGCAGCCTGCAGCTGCTCGATTACCTCAGCCGCGCCGCGCCGCCGGAGGCCTCCGGCGAGGACGCGGGGGCGTCCGGCGAGGACGCGAAGGCCCCCGGCGACCGGGCCCGCGCGCGCGATCTCGAGCTCCCCGACTTCACCCGCCTCCACCTCGGCAGCAACGCCTGGGCGATCGGCCGCGATCGCGCCGAGGGCGGCCGGGGGATGCTCGTCGCCAACCCGCACTTCCCCTGGGAGGGGGAGCTCCGGTTCCACGAGGCCCACCTCACCATCCCCGGGCAGCTCGACGTCTACGGAGCTGCCTTGACCGGAATGCCGATCATCAACATCGGGTTCAACGAGCATATCGCGTGGACGCACACGGTCTCTCCGGCCAACCACTTCACGGTCTACCGGCTCTCCCTCGATCCGGGCGACCCCACCGCCTACGTCTACGAGGGCGAGACGCGGGCGATGGAGCGCCGCGAGCACACCATCGACGTCCTCGGGGACGACGGCGCGATCTCGCAGGTGTCGCGGGTGATGTACCGGAGCCACCACGGCCCGATGCTGGGGGCGTCGGTCCTCGGCTGGTCCACGAAGCAGGCCTTCGCCCTGCGCGACGCCAACGAGGACAACGGGCTCGCCCTCGACCAGTGGCTCGCGATGGACCGCGCGAAGAGCCTCGACGAGCTCCGGCGGGCGCACGAGGAGCTGCGCGGGATCCCGTTCGTGTTCACGACCGCCGTCGACGCGGAGGGGCAGGCCCTGATCATGGACGGCTCGCGCGTGCCCCACCTGAGCGCCGAGGCGGTGAGCGCCTACGAGCGCGCGCTCGAGCGGGACGGGCTGACCGGCGTGCTCGCGAGCTCCGGCATCGTGCTGCTCGACGGGAGCGAGGAGCGCGACGAGTGGGTGGAGACGCAGGGCGCCGGCGCGCTGGTGCCGTGGGGCGACATCCCCTCTCTCTCTCGGACCGACTTCGTCATGAACGCCAACGACACGGCGTGGCTCGCGAACCCCGCCGCGCCGATCACCGGGTATTCGCGGCTGTTCGGCGCGCCGGGCAGCCCGATCTCGGCGCGCACGCGCATGAACCTCGTCATGCTCACCGAGCAGGGCGAGGACGGCGCCTCGGGCGAGGACGGCCTGTTCTCGCGCGACGAGCTCAAGGACGCCATCCTCAGCAACCGCGGGATGACGGCGGAGCGCCTCCGCGCCCAGGTGGTCGAGCGCTGCGACGGCGCGGCGCCGGTCGACGTCGAGGGCGAGCTGATCGACATCGAGGGCGCGTGCGCGGCGCTCGCGGCGTGGGACGGCCGGGTGGACCTCGAGAGCGTCGGCGCCGTCGTCTGGCGCGAGCTGCTCGGGCGGTTCTCGGCCCCGGACATGACGGACGCGGGCAAGCTCTACGCTCAGCCGTTCGACCCCAAGGATCCGATCGAGACCCCGCGCGATCTGGTCGAGCCCCCGGCCGAGGGCGCGGATCCGATCCTGGTCGCGCTGGCCGAGGCCACGCTCGCGCTCGCGCAGGCGGGGCTCGACCCGACGACGCCGCTCCGCGAGGCCCAGTTCACCATGAAGGACAGGGCCATCCCCGTCCACGGCGGCACCAACCGGGAAGGGGTGGCCAACATCGTGCTCTTCTCCACGGCGAGCCTCAACAGCACCCTCTTGCCCAGGCTCAACACGGGCGAGATCGTCTCCGCGACGACCGGCCTCACCACCTCGGGTTATCCGATCAACTTCGGCACGAGCTTCGTCATGGCCGTCGAGCACACGAGCGGCGGCCCCCGCGCCGAGGCGCTGCTCAGTTACTCGCAGTCGACCGACCCCGCGTCGCCCCATTTCGCCGATCAGACCGAGCTGTTCTCGCGCAAGGAGTGGCGGCCCGCGCTGTTCGCGCAGGAGGAGATCGCCGCCGATCCGGAGCTCGTCGTGAAGGAGGTCTCCGGGCGCCGCTGACCCGCGGCTCCGCTCGCGCGGGCGGCTCCGCTCGCGCGGGCGGCGCCGGCGCGCGGCGCGGCGGCCTCACGCGGCGTCGATCGTCCGGAGCAGCGCGTCGAGCTCGAACGGCTTGCTGATCACCTCGCGCGCGTGCGGCGGCATCGCCTGCTTGATGTTCGACGCCGCGGTCATGATGACGACGGGGATGTCCTCCAGCCCGGGGACCGCGCAGAGCTCGTCGCACACCTTCCATCCGTTCATCTTCGGCATCATCAGATCGAGCAGGATCACCCCCGGCCGCGCGCCGTCGTGGAGGCGCTCGAGCGCCTCCCGCCCGCTGAAGAAGGGCGTGGCCTCGTACCCGAGGTCGCACAGCGCCTCGGCCAGGGTGGTCGCCAGATCCACGTCGTCATCGATGATCAGGACTGACTTGCTCATGGGGGAGGGGGAGTTCGACGGTGAAGGTGGAGCCGGCGTCGAGCTCGCTCTGCACGGAGATGCGGCCCCGCATCCTCTCCACGAGCTGGCGTGTCAACCACAGGCCGAGCCCGAGGCCGCCGTAGTTGCGCACCGAGACGGCGCGCTCGAATTGCTGGAAGATGCGCGCGTGGTCCGCCGGGGCGATGCCGATGCCGTGGTCCCGGACGACCATCCGCGCGGCGCTGTCGCCCCGCTCGACGGAGATCTCGACGGGCGCCCCGCGGCCGAACTTCCACGCGTTCGACAGGAGGTTCACGATCACCTGCTCGATCCGGAAGCCGTCCCCCTCGCAGATCACCGGGCCATCCGCGTGGATCTCGACCTCCGGCGCGACCTCCGCGACGCCCTCCAGGAGCCGGCCCACGACGTCGCGCACGGTCTGGGTGAGGTCGACCGGCGCGCGCTCGACCTCGATCCGGCCGGACAGGAGCTGCGTGGCGTCGAGCAGCTGCTCGACGAGCTTGAGGAGCTTCTTCCCCTGCCGCTCCAGGTTGCCCAGCTTGGGCGCGATCTCCTTGAGGGGCATCGACCCCGCCGCCCGCTGGAGCCGCTCCAGCGAGGTGATCTGCAAGAGGAGGGTCGCGATGGGCGTCTTCAGCTCGTGCGAGGCCACGGTGAGGAAGTTGTCCCGAGCGCGGAGCGCGTCCTCGATGCGCTCGATGCTGCGGCTGCGCTCGATCGCGATGCCCGCGAGATCGCGGGAGATCTCGAGCAGGGCGAGATCGTGTGGGCTGGGCCCGCTCGGCTCGCGGTAATAGAAGGCGAACGTGCCGAGCGGCTCGCCCTGGCCGTCGAGGATGGGCGCGGAGGTGCATGCCTTGAGGCCGTGGGAGAGCGCGAGCTCGCGCGCCCGCGCCCAGAGCGGATCGTGCTCGATGTCCGACACGATCACGGGCTGCTTGCGGTGGACGGCGGTGCCGCACGAGCCGCTGACGGCGCCGATGCGCAATCCGTCCACGTCCTGGTTGTACGCCTCAGGCAGGCTGGGCGCCGAAGCCCAGCGGAGGTGCGTCTTCGACGCGTCGACGAGGAGGACCGAGCAGAGCGCTTTGCCGGACTGGGCTTCCATGAACCGGATCAGCGCGTCGAGCACCTGGGAGAGCGGCTCTCCGGCCGCGACCATCCTGAGAATCCGGTTCTGCCCGCGAAGCAGGGGGCCGGCGCCCCGCGCCGGGCCGTCGGCCCAGGCAGGATCGCCCTCGTCGAGCCCCACCGCCGGGCAGGGATCCATGGGTCTCAACGCTTGCATGCGCCCCCAGTTGCATTGCGTAGTCGGGCGTCGCGCTGTCGCAAGGGGAAACGCTGCTGCGCAGGCGCCGCTTTTGCCTTGCGACGGCGAGCGGACCGCCCGCTCCCGCGCGGCGGCCCGCTCCCGCGCGGCGCGCGGACGTCGCCATGGACGCGCTCGTCGGGTGTGGAGGCCCGCGCCTTTGCTCTATGCTGCGGCGCCATGCTCGACACGCGGGAGCTGCCCCTCCTCCGCGCCCTCGCGGGCCGATATCCGACGACCGAGGCCGCGCTCTCCGAGATCGGCCACCTGCGGGCGATCCTGTCGCTCCCGAAGGGGACGGTGCACGTGGTCAGCGACGTCCACGGCGAGCACAGGAAGCTGAAGCACATCATCAACAACGCCTCGGGGAGCCTGCGGCCGCTGGTCGAGCGGGTCTTCGGCGACCGGCTCACGGCGGACGAGGAGCGCGCGCTGCTCTCGATCATCTACTATCCTCGCGAGAGCTACGCGAAGGTCGCGGCGCGCGGCGAGGCGGAGCGGCGGGCCTTCTTGCTCTGGGCGCTCGCGCGCGAGATCGAGGTCATCCGCGAGCTGTCGCTGCGCTACACGCTGCGCCAGGTCGAGCAGGTGTTCCCGGACGACATGCGCGGCCTGCTCCGCGAGCTCGTCTCGGCGCGCGCCGCCCTCGGCGAGGGCTCCTACGTCGACGCGCTCATCGACCCGTTCGTGCAGCATTGCCGGGAGATCGAGATCCTGCGCGCCACGGCGCGCGTCATCCGGAACCTGACCGTCTTCGAGCTCGTGGTCGCGGGCGATCTGGGCGATCGCGGCCCCCGGCTGGACAAGGTGATCGAGTACCTGATGCGCCAGCCGCGGGCGCGCGTGGTGTGGGGCAACCACGACGTGAGCTGGATGGGCGCCAGCCTCGGCCAGGAGGCGCTCATCGCCACGGTGGTCCGCCTCTCGCTCCGGTACGGGCGCCTGTCGCAGCTCGAGGAGGGCTTCGGCATCCCGGTCGCGCCGGTCGATCGCCTCGCGCGCACCGCCTACGCGGACGACCCGGCGGAGCGCTTCGCGGTGCGGGGCGAGGGGCTGCGCGACGCGCTGCTCCTGGCGCGCATGCAGAAGGCGATGGCGGTCCTGCAGTTCAAGCTGGAGGGGCAGCTCTGCCGGCGGCGCCCGGAGGTTGCCCTCGGGCACCGGTGCTTGCTCCACCGCATCGACCCGCGGGCGGGCACGGTGGAGATCGACGGCGAGGTGTACCCGCTGCTCGACGCGCGCTTCCCGACGGTCGATTTCGCCGATCCGTACGCGCTCACGCCGGAGGAGGCGGCGTGCGTCGCGCTGCTCAAGGAGTCGTTCCTGAAGAGCCCGGTGCTGTCGCGCCAGATGCGCTGGATGGTGCAGCAGGGGACGACGTGGCTGCGGCGCGATCGGGCGCTCGTCTTCCACGGCTGCGTCCCGGTGGACGGCGAGGGCGCGTTCTTGCCGTTCGAGGTCGACGGCGAGCCTCGCCGCGGCCGGGCGCTGTTCGACGCGCTGGAGCGCGTGGTGCGCCGGGCATTCCGGACGGGCGCGCAGGAGGACCTCGACATGCTCTGGTACCTCTGGACCGGCCCGCTCTCGCCCATGTTCGGCAAGGACCGGATGACGACGTTCGAGTCCTATTTCGTCGCCGACGCGAGGACGCACAAGGAGACGAAGAACCCGTATTTCCACCTGATCCACGACGCCGGCTTCTGCGGCCGGGTGTGCCGCGAGTTCGGGCTGGACGAGGAGCGCGGGCTCATCGTGAACGGGCACGTGCCGGTGCGGGTCGAGCAGGGGGAGTCGCCGATCAAGGCGTCGCACCGCGCCGTGACGATCGACGGGGCGTTCTCGGAGGCCTACGGCGACAAGGGGTACACGCTCGTGCTCGAGGCGAGCGGTGCGCGGCTCGCGCAGCACCACCATTTCACGTCGGTCGAGCAGGCGGTCGAGGCGGGAGAGGACATCATCCCCGTGATCTCGGACGTGGAGGTCTACGAGGCCGAGCGCCGGGTGGGCGACACCGAGAAGGGGGAGGAGCTGGTGCGGGAGATCGAGATCCTGGAGCGGCTCATCGCCGCCTATCGAGACGGAGCGCTCCTGGAGCAGCCGAGGTAACGTGAGGCGCGGCGGTGGCCGCCGCGCCTCATCGGGTCACGGGAGCATGCCGTCCGCGATCCAGGCCTCGATAACCAGCTCCTGGTCCTCGGTCAGGCACTGGGGGTTGCTGTCGTCTCCCGCGTCGCCGGTGCAGCCGCGGCCGGGCGGCATGGCTCCGCTGTTGATGAGCTCGAGGGCGCACTCGCCCTTCGTGAGCGACTGCTCCAGGCAGACGGCGATGATGGCGTCGAGGATCGCCGTGTTGTAGTCGGTGACCCTGAACCCGTTGCGCGGAGGCTCCCGGGTGGTGTGGCAGGCCCCGCAGCGCGCTTCGAGGATCGGCTGGACGTCCTCCGCCCAGCTCGTGAGCCCGGAGCCCTCGCCGCCAGCGCCGCCCTCGCCACCGCCAGCGCCGCCCGCGCCGCCGACGCCGATGTCGCCGCCCGCGCCGCCCGCGCCGGTGTCGCCGCCAGCACCGCCAGCGCCGACCGCCGATGCACCGCCGTCGCCACCGGCGCCGCCAGCGCCGACGGCGACGGTGGTGGACTCACCGCCGGCGCCGCCAGCGCCGACCGCGACGGCGGTGGACTCGCCGCCGGCGCCGCCCGCGCCGACCGCGACGGTGGTGGACTCGCCGCCGGCACCGCCAGCGCCCCCCGAGACGGAGGTGGACACGCCGCCCTCGCCGCCCGCGCCGACGGTGGTGGACTCGCCGCCGGCGCCGCCAGCGCCGACCGCGACGGTGGTGGACTCGCCGCCGGCGCCGCCAGCGCCGACCGCGACGGTGGTGGACTCGCCGCCGGCGCCGCCAGCGCCGACCGCGACGGCGGTGGACTCGCCGCCGGCGCCGCCAGCGCCGACGGTGGTGGACTCGCCACCGGCGCCGCCCGCGCCGACCGCGACCGTCGAGGACTCGCCGCCCGAGCCGCCGACGCCGGCGCTCGTGGTGGTGGTCGTGGGATCGCCGCCCGAGCCGCCGACGGCGGCGCTCGTGGTGGTCGTGGGATCGCCGCCCGAGCCGCCGACGGCGGCGCTCGTGGTGGTCGTGGGATCGCCGCCCGCGCCACCGACACCCGTCGTGGGATCGCCGCCGGTGCCGGTCGCGCCGCCCTCACCGCCGGTGCCGGTCGCGCCGCCCTCACCGCCGGTGCCGGTCGCGCCGCCCTCACCGCCGGTGCCGGTCGCACCGCCCTCACCGCCGGTGCCGGTCGCACCGCCCTCACCGCCGGTGCCGGTCGCGCCGCCCTCACCGCCTTCGCCGCCGGTGCCGCCGCCCTCACCGCCTTCGCCGCCGGTGCCGCCGCCCTCACCGCCTTCGCCGCCGGTGCCGCCTTCGCCGCCGGTCCCCGTGCCAGTTCCGGTTCCGGTGGTGCTGCCGCTGGTGCTGCCTGTGCCGGTGGTCGAGCCTGAATCGTCGTCACCGCACCCGGCGAGCGCGACGAGCAGCGCGCCCGTGGTCATGAACAGACGGATGGAAGTACGTGGAATAAAAACCATGCGCGGAGAATAGGCGTGCGTTGCGTCGCGGGTAAATGCCGCTGACAGCGCATGCAGGATTTCAGCATTGCCATCTCGGCGGATTACGCTTCCGCTGCATCCGCATCACCTGGCGCCCGTGCTCGGCCGGCGGCTCGCCCTGCGATGACGTGACGCCGCTCGGCCCGGCTGGCCTCGAGCGGCCGTATCGGGGGCGTGACGCCGGGCCGCGTCCTCACAGGTCCTCTCCCGAGGACCGCGCCGGGAGGGCGGCGGCGGTTCGTGCTCGCGGGCGCCGGTCCGCCACCGTGGTCGCGCGCCGCGCGGCGGCGCCATCATGGCCCGGGGAGGGGTCGCGCGACGTTGCATGACATAGATAGTTAGGCATACGAATCGTTCTGCACGCCTTCGCCCGCCCCCGCGCGCACGGGCGCCGCGCCTGGCCGCGGTCACTTCGCGCGGACGCCCTCCGGAGCCCCCGTCGCGTTCGGGAACCTGGACTTGAGATCGTCCACGCCCCGCTGCGGGTTCGCGATCGCCGCGAGATCGGCGCGCTCCTTCCGTTTCTCGGCGGTGTCGATCCCGGCGCGCTTGTCGCGGGCCTCCACGAGGGCGGCCGGCATCTCCCCATCGCGGTTGTACGACCACGCGAGGAGCGGCTGGCCGACCGGGAGGTTGTGCGCGGCGGGGTGCCCCAGGTGTCCGGTGTCCCAGATGTGCCACGTCTTGCCGTAGCTGTTCATCTTCTTTTTGAGCGCCGCCTTCTCGGCCACGGACGGCACGCCGGGCAGCGTCAGCTGGCCTGAGAGGATCTCGTAGTTGTGCGGGTGCCAGCGCGGCTTCTCGTCCTCCGGCAGGCCCTCGAACATCGCCTCGGAGATGATGTACTCGACCCCGATGATGTTCGCGTCCTTCGTGTTCCCGTCGAAGATCACACACTGCGTGAACTCTTCATTGATCCCTTTGCAATAATGGTGGGCCTCCATGTGATGGTCCGGGTTCTCCTTCATCACGTGGAATCCGTCCAGGTAGTGGTCGATCGCCCGCACGGGGCTCAGGTCCTGGAGCGCTTCTGCGCCCTTCTCGAGGATCTTTGTATCGATCTTCTTCTCCTGTCCCGGCGGCGCGCCTTGATTCGAGGGCGGCGCGTCCGCCTGGCCGCAGCCGGCGGAGAGCCCAGAAGCAAGCACGAGCACGGCAATCGCAAGGTGAGGACGTCTCGCCATCGTCAGGATCTCCCCGGAAATGCGGCCTGCGCGATCGTCAGGATCTCCCCGGAAATGCGGCCTGCGCGATCGGCCAATCGGCCAAAGTAGCCTGCAAATCTGCGGCCACCCGCCGAAAAAAGCGCGCGTCACCGGATCGCGGGGCAGGCCGTGGCCCTCTTGCGCAGGTTGTGGCGTTCTGCCACGGGTGAATTACCGCGCCGCGCCATCGTGTTTACGTATTGCCGCGCGAGTCAGGCCATGGTTAACCGGTGAGCGTTCCAGGACGCGCCGTGTCATCCAGCGCGCCACGAGCGCCGGCCGGGCTCGAGTTCACGGCTGCGGCTGCGGCTGCGGCTGCGGCGGTGACGCGTGCGCGCGACAACGCTCGACGCGCGACTACGCCCGACTGCGCGGGTGCGGCGCGGACACGGTGCGGACATGGTGACCGAGTGCCGGCGATGGATCCGTCGCTCGGGGCGCGAGGGGGGCTTGCGTGCGGGTGGAGTCATGGATTAGAACATTCCCATTCTGTCTTATGTTTTCTTACACCCATCGCGTGGAGCTCGTTTCTCCGCATGTTCAGCAGCCCGAGCGGCTCTCGGCCTCGCTCGGGCGCAGCGCAACGGCGCGAGGGGCTCACCCCGATCGACGCTTTGCTTGACTGTCACGGTTCACCTCGGAACCCATCCTTCATCTCATTGACAAAAAGGGGAGCACCTATGCGCCTCACACGGTATGCGACATGGATCATGGCGGCGGCGGTTGTCCTCGCGCCGGCCGCCTGCGGGGACGACACGTCCGACAATCCGAGCAGCTCCTCGACCGGAGCGGGCGCCGGCAGCGGCACGAGCGCCAGCGGCAGCGGTAGCGGCAGCGGCACGGGCGGCAACGGCACCGGCGCGGGCGACAGCACCGGCGGCGGCGGCAACGGCACCGGCGCGGGCGACAGCACCGGCGGCGGCGGCAGCGGCGCCGGCGACAGCGCGGGCCTCCTCCCCTGCGACGCCGGCTGGCCCGAGGTGGAGAGCGCGATCGCAAAGGATCCGGAGATCGAGGCGGCCGTGGCCGAGCTCGTCGGCAAGATGAGCCCCGAGGAGAAGGTCGGCCAGATGGTGCAGGCCGAGATCGGCTCGATCTCGCCGGACGAGGTCAAGCAGTACAACATCGGTTCGGTGCTGAACGGCGGCGGCTCCTGGCCGGGCCGCAACAAGGGCGCGACGGCGGCGGACTGGGTCGAGCTCGCCGACGCCTTCTACAAGGCCTCGGTGGACACGTCGGGCGGCCGCGCGGGCATCCCGATCATCTGGGGCATCGACGCCGTGCACGGGAACAACAATGTCCGCGGCGCCACGCTCTTCCCGCACAACATCGGCCTCGGCGCGGCGAGGGACCCCGGTCTGCTCGAGCGCATCGGCGCCGCGACGGCCAAGGAGGTCGTCGCCACGGGCCTCGACTGGACCTTCGCCCCGACCCTGGCGACCGTCCGCGACGACCGGTGGGGCCGCACGTACGAGGGCTACTCCGAGGATCCCGAGATCGTGAACGCCTACGCGGGCCGGGTCGTGCAAGGCATCCAGGGCGCGGCGAAGAGCGCCGACCTCTTCGGCGCTGCGCGCGTCATCGCGACGGCCAAGCACTTCATCGGCGACGGCGGCACCGACAAGGGCGATGATCAGGGGAACAACCTGTCGAGCGACACCGAGCTGTGCGAGATCCACGCCCAGGGCTACCTGTCGGCCATCCCGGCGGGCGCGCAGACGGTCATGGCGTCGTACAACCGCGTGCGCGGCGACAAGATGCACGGCAAGGGCGATCTGCTCACCGGCGTGCTCAAGGACAAGTTCCATTTCGACGGCTTCGTCGTCGGCGACTGGAACGGCCACGGGCAGGTGGAGGGCTGCACGAACAGCTCGTGCGCGGCCGCCATCAACGCCGGCGTGGACATGATCATGGTCCCGACCGACTGGAAGGCGTTCTACATGAACACCCTCTCCCAGGTGAACTCCGGCACGATCAAGATGGAGCGGGTCAACGACGCCGTGACGAGGATCCTGCGCGTCAAGATGCGGGCCGGGCTCCTCGGCCCGAAGAAGACGAAGGGCGCCCCGTCGGAGCGCATGTTCGCGGGCGAGCAGTCGGTGCTCGGCGCCAGGGAGCACCGGGACCTCGCGCGCGAGGCGGTCCGGAAGTCGCTCGTGCTCCTCAAGAACGCGGGCTCGGTGCTCCCCCTCGAGCCGTCGTCGAGCGTGCTCGTGGCGGGCAAGTCCGCGGACAACATCTCGAACCAGGCCGGCGGGTGGTCGCGGACGTGGCAGGGCACGGAGAACACGAACGCGGATTTCCCGGGCGCCACGTCCATCTACAAGGGAATTCAGGAGCTCGTGTCGGCGGGCGGCGGTCAGGCGACGCTGAGCGCCGACGGCGCCGCCGCCTCGTCGGGCAACTTCGACGCGGCGATCGTGGTGATCGGCGAGACGCCCTACGCCGAGATGAAGGGGGATATCCAGCCCGGGAAGGACGCCGACGACAACATCGAACACGCGAAGACGCTGGAGCACGCGCGCTTCCACCCCGAGGACCTCCAGGTGCTCAAGGCCATCCGCCAGGCCAAGCCGGAGCTGCCGATCGTGACGGTCTTCCTGTCGGGTCGCCCGCTCTACGTGAACAAGGAGCTGAACGCCTCCAACGCCTTCGTGGCGGCGTGGCTCCCGGGCTCGGAGGGCGGCGGCGTGGCCGACGTGCTCTTCGGCGTCGAGGAGTTCCAGGGCAAGCTCTCGTTCTCGTGGCCCGGGAGCGAGTGCCAGCGCGTGAACCGCAACGACGGTCAGCAGGCGCTGTTCCCCTACGGCTTCGGCCTGAAGACGACGGATCAGGACACGCTCGGCACGCTCGAAGAGACGTCCACCGGGAACGCCTGCAACTGACCGCCTTCCTCTGCGCCGCCGCCGCTCTCCGGAGCGACGGCGGCGCCCCTCACGGCTTCGCGAGGAGCACCACCTTGCCGGTGGTCGCGCGGGACGCGACCGCCGTCATGGCGGCCTTCGCCTCGGCCATCGGCAGCGCGGCCGAGACGAGCGGCTTGATCGCGCCCTGGCCAACCATCGCGTAGAGCGCGTCCTGCGCGGCTCGCGTCACGGCGGGCTCTGCGCGGCTGTAGGTGCCCCAGTAGAAGCCGAGGACGTCGTAGTTCTTCACCAGCATGTGGTTCGCGCGCGCGGCGGGGAAGCGGCCCGACGCGAACCCGATCACCACGATGCGGCCCTCGAAGGCGACGCACTTGGTGGACTGCTCGAAGACGTCTCCGCCGACGGGGTCGAAGACGATATCGGCGCCTCGGCCCGCGGTCCGCTCCTTGACGATGGCGACGAAGTCCTCGCGCCGGTAGTCGATCGCGACGTCGGCGCCGAGCGCGCGGCAGACCGCCGCCTTCTGCTCGCTGCCGGCGGTCGCGATGACGGTCGCGCCGGCCGCCTTGGCGAGCTGGATCGCCGCGCTGCCGACGCCGCCTGCGCCCGCGTGCACGAGGACCGTGTCGCCGGGCCTGACCCGGGCGCGCCGGTGCAGCGCGAGGTAGCCTGTCTGGTACGTGATCGTCAGCGCCGCCGCGTCCTCGAACGGCATGCCGCCCGGGAGCGCGTAGGTCGTGCGCGGGCCCGCGATCACGTGCGTCGCGTATCCCCCGGAGCCGGGCAGCGTCGCGGCCACGCGGGTGCCCGGCGGCAGCGACGGCGTGCGGCTCTCGACCACCACGCCGGCGACCTCGAAGCCGGGGATGAACGGCGGAGTCGGCTTGACCTGATGGGCGCCTGCCGTGAAGAGAACGTCGGGGAAATTGATCGCCGAGGCGGCGACCTCGATCCGGACCTCCCCTTCGGCGAGCGGGGGGTCGTCCACCTCTTCCCAGACCAGGATCTCGGGGGAGCCGAAGGAGTGTCCGCGCCAGGCGTGCATCGTGCGCGGACCTTAGCAGAAACGCCGGGCGACCCCGGCGCGCTCCCTGGCCGACAGCGGAGGATCGCGCCGGGCGCCCTGGCCGCTGGCTAGCGGACGATCTCGATCGGCAGCTTCGCCGTCACGGAGCCCTGCTCTTCGCCGTCGAACGTCACCTCGACATCGTAGGTCCCCGGCGGGAAGAAGTCGTCTTCCGGGTTGTTCGTGTCGGAGGGCCCGTTCCACTGCCGCCCCGACCAGCGGAACGTATGGGTCGCCGTCGTCGCGTCGACCTGAACGGTCGCCGCCTCGTCCGGCGCGCAACACCCCACGTCGCACAGGCAGTAGCTCTGCGGATCGCCCGCCTCCGACTCCCCGCTGATCCGGTACGCGACGAACGAGAGCGGATCCGCGCTCGGCTCGACGCAGCGCCCGCACCCGTCGGAGGCCGCGATCGCGATCGGAGGAACGCTGGAGTCGGTCGTGACCTCGTACGTGAACTCCGCCGGCTCGCCCACCCGGTAAATGCACCGGCTCGACGAGATCGAGATCTTCACGCCCGGGATCGTGCCCTCCACGTCGCGCACCGCGCACGGCTCGGCCCCCGGCGGCGCCCCGCCGCCGCCGGCGTCGGTCCCGCCGCTGCCGGCGCCGGCGCCGGCGCCGCCCCCGTCGCCGCCGCCGCCGCCGCCGCAGCCCGTCAGGCACACGCCGGACAGCACGGCCACCGCCAGAGCTCGAAGCATGTCATTCGCCATTCGCTCACCTCTCATCCTTCGCGCCACCTTGCTCGTCGGCTGTGGCGCACGGGCATCAGCGCGGCAAAGAAGATACCCTCCGCGAGGGCGCGCGAGGTCGGCCGGTGCAGGGCAGGGGCCTGGCCGCCCCGGGCCAGCGGTTGTGCCACCCTGGGCCGCCCCGCGCCGGCCGCGCCGGCGTCACTCGACCTCGGGGTACCAGCACGCCACGCGGTGGCCGCTCCCGGGGACGAGCTCCTCGAGCGGCGGGATCTCGACGTCGCACTTGCCCTCTTCCGCCTTCCGGCAGCGCGGGTGGAACACGCAGCCCTCGGGCGGGTTGATCGCGCTCCCGGGCGCGCCCGGGAGCAGGCGCCGCGCCTTGCCCCCGCGCTCAATCGAGGGCGTCGCCTCGAAGAGCGCGCGCGTGTACGGGTGGTGCCGCCGCTCGGTCACGCGCTGCGCCGGGCCGATCTCGACGATCCGGCCGAGGTACATCACGGCGACGCGGTGGCTCACGTGCTCGACCACGCGGAGGTCGTGCGAGATGAACAGGAGGCTGAGCGAGAGCTCGTCCTGGAGCTCCTCCAGCAGGTTGACGATCTGGGCCTGGACCGAGAGATCGAGCGCGCTCACGGGCTCGTCGCAGACGATGAAGTCCGGGCGCACCGCGAGCGCCCTGGCGATCGCGACCCGCTGCCGCTGCCCGCCGGAGAGCTCGTGGGGGAAGCGCTCCATCATGTCCGGCCGCAGACCCACCCGCTGGAGCACGCCCTCGACCATCGCGGTCTCCTCGTCGCGGCTCCGCGCGAGGCGGTGGATCACGATGCCCTCGCCGACGATCTCGCGCAGCGTCATGCGCGGGTTGAGCGAGCCGTACGGGTCCTGGAAGACGATCTGCATCCGCCGGCGCGTGGCCCTGAGCGCGCGGGCCGAGAGGGTCGTGAGGTCCATGCCGTCGAAGAGGACGCGGCCGACCGTGGGCTCGATGAGCCGGATGGCGAGGCGCCCGAGGGTGCTCTTGCCGGAGCCCGACTCGCCGACGAGGCCGAGCGCCTCGCCGCGGTCGATGTGGAAGCTCACCCCGTCGACGGCCTGCACGAACGCCGGCTTCGCGAAGGGGCCGCGCTGGACCGGGTACAGCTTCGAGAGCCGCTCCGCCTGGACGAGCGGCCGCTCGCCCCGCGCGCTGTCGAAGCGCAGGCTCCCGGGGGGCATGCTCTCGGGGCGCAAGCTGCCGGGGGGCATGCTCTCGGGGCGCGAGCTGCCGGGGGGCATGCTCTCGGGGCGAGCGCTCTCGGGGCGCAGGCTCTCGGGCGGCATGCTCTCGGGGCGCGCCGCGCCGGCGTCGTCGCTCGGACCGGGCGGCGGGAGGCCGCGGTCGCGCGTCACGCGGCGCCCTCGTCGCCCGCGCGCCCCGGGCCCGCGAGGAGAAAGCAGCGCGCCGCGTGGCGCCCCGTGCCGGGCGGGACGGCGTACATGTCCGGCGGCTCGACGCGGCAGCGATCGAACACGGCGTCGCAGCGGTCGCTGAAGCGGCAGCCGCGCGGCGGATCGCGCAGATCGGGCAGCCCGCCCGGGATGGTCGGCAGGCGCAGCGAGCGCTGGCCGCGCACGCGGGGCGGGCGGAACCCGCGCGCCGGGATGCTCCGGAGGAGCGCGCGCGTGTACGGGTGCGACGGCGCCGCGAGCACGTTGCGCGCGGGCCCCTGCTCCACGACGACCCCCGCGTAGAGGACGACGATCTCGTCCGCGAGCTCGCCGACCACGGCGAGGTCGTGGGCGATGAGCAGGAGGCTCATCGACGTCTCGGCCTTGATGCGCTCGAGGAGGTCCAGGATCTGCGCCTGCGTGGTCATGTCGAGCGCGGTGGTCGGCTCGTCGGCGATGAGCAGCGAGGGCCCTGGCGCGAGGGCCATCGCGATCATGACGCGCTGGCGCATCCCGCCGGACAGCTCGTGCGGGTAGCTGTTCGCGCGCACCTCGGGCTCGGGGAAGCCGACCTTGCGCAGCAGGCTCACCGCGTAGAGCCGGGCGTCGCCGCGGGACATGGGCAGGTGCAGCCGGACGGCCTCGGCGATCTGCGCGCTGACCGTGTACACGGGGTTCAGCGAGGTCATCGGCTCCTGGAAGATCATGCCGATCTTCCCGCCGCGCACGGCGCGCATCTCGCGCTCGCCGAGCGCGAGGAGGTCCTGGCCGTCGAGCTCGATCGAGCCGCCGTCGATGGCCGCGTAGGGCGCGGGCAGGAGCCGCAGGATGCTGAGCGCGGTCACCGTCTTGCCGCACCCCGACTCGCCGACGAGCGCCACGGTGCGCCCGCGCGGCACGGTGAACGACACGCCGTCGAGGGCGCGGGTGACGCGGCCGTCGGCGGTGAACGAGACGCGGAGGTCGCTCACGCGGAGCAGCGCGGGCGGCGGGGCCTCCTCGGCCGCCGGCGGCGGCGCGGGGCGGAGCAGCGGGAAGGGCCGCACGCTCGCCGCCGAGCGCTGGGTGACGGCGGGCTCGTCGTCGTCGAGCAGGCCGCGGGCGAGGGGCGGGGTGCTGGGCGAGAGCGGCGGGGTGCTGTGCGTGAGCGGCGGCGCGCTCGGCGTGAGCGGCGGCGCGCTCGGCGTGAGCGGCGCGCCGGACGCGGGCGGGACGCTGGGCGCAGCGGGCCTGCCCCCGCCGTCGTGCCGGATGAGCGGCAGGGGGAGCGAGTGCCGCGCGCCGACGTCGTCGTCCTCGTCGTCGTGCCCGGTGCTCACCGTACGTACACCTCGAGGAGAGGGCCGGCGCCCTGGGAGATGCCCATCGAGGTCGCGGCCCCGACGGCGTCGCTGCCGGGCGCGAGGATGGCGATGCCGTGGTCGTCCTTGCGCCGCCTGGCCCAGTCGCGCACGAGCGAGGTGACGTCGATCCGCAGCGGCGTCGCCGGGCGGCGCCGCACGATGGCGGCGGCCTCCGGGATCGACAGGCGCGGCTGCCGGCCCCACGTCGCCGTCTCCGAGCGCCACGGCTCGAGGATGCGCGCGACCTCCAGGGTGAGCGCGCGCTCGGCGGGCGGCGCCAGCGGGGCGGGCTCCAGCAGGACGAACGCGCTCGCGATGTCGGCGTCGACGCCGAAGGTCGGCGTGAACCGGAGCAGCAGGACGACGTCGCCCGCCCCGGCGCGCCCGAGCGCGACCGCGTCGGGCACGCCGGGCGCGGCCGCGGCGCCGCCGTCCTCCGCGATGACGGCGAGGTCCGCCGGCGGGAGCAGCACGCGGCGCGCGTCGATGGGCGAGGGGAGGTCGCTCGGCGGCCGGCAGCGCCCGGCGACGCAGTAGCGGGACCCGCAGACGCCCGCGCCCGCGCACACGCCCGCGTCCGTCGCGGGGGCGCCGCCGCAGCCCAGGAGCGGCGGCGCCGCGACGAGCAAGGCCACGGGCGCGAGGGCGGCGAGCAGACGCACGGCGGGGGCGACCATAGCAGAGGGCGGCCCCGCTGGCAGGGCGCGGTTCGCTGGGGGCGCGGGGACGTCGCGTGTCCGGGGCGCTGCGGGGGTGAAGAGGGGCGGGGTGAAAAGAGGAGGGTGAAGAAGCCTCGCGATGCGAGGCCGCGGGCCTCGCGATTCCTGTTGTCGGGCAGCGGCCGCTCTGCTGGGATCCCGCGTCGTGCGCGTTCGAGCCATCGCCGCCCTGAGAGCGCTCGTGATCCTGGCCACCTTGCCTGCGGCGCTCGCTGCCTGCGGGAAGAAGGCGCCGCTCGGGTCGCCGTGCCGCGCTGACGACGACTGCGCTTCCGGGCTCGCGTGCCACCGGGAGCAGTGCTTGCACGAGGGGAGCGCCCGGCGCCTCCGCGACGAGGAGCAGCGCGCCTCGGGCGGCGCCAGCGCGAGGAAGGTCGGCGAGCGCGTCGAGGTCGAGTGGAAGGGGTCGTACAAGCCGGCGATCATCACCGGCGTCGTCGCCCCTGGCTCCTACCGGGTCCACTTCGAGGGCTACGACGCGCAGTGGGACGAGGTCGTGACCGAGGCCCGCATCAAGGGCGGCGCGCGCCCGGGCCCGGGGTCGAGGAGGGCGACTCCGGCGGCGAGCAGCTCGTTCGCCGAATGGCGGAGCGAGGGGGCCGGGGCGCGTGCAGCTCGCGGGCAGGACCGGGAATGGCGCCGCGAGGGTAGCTGAGCGGCCGTTCGTTCAGCGGGCTTCGCGCGGGGCGAGACGGCGGCCATCCGCCGCGAAGCGACGCGGCCACGGGCCGGCTGGCGGCCCACTCGGCTCACGGAGCCGCGCGGCGTGCGGGAGCTCATCCAGGATGAATGCCCCCGTCGCCGGCGCATCCTACGGCATGGCGTGAGTGCCAGAGGGGGCGTCGTATGACGAGCGCGGGGCTTTACACCGAGGGCGGGTATCTGGAGAACAACAAGACTTGGCATGTGGAGGACTCCCCGTGGAAAGCCAAGCAGATCCTCCGGATCCTGGAGAAGAACCACATCCAGCCGAAGGTCGTGTACGAGGTGGGTTGCGGCGCCGGAGAGGTCCTGAATCAGCTGCATCAGCAGCTGCCGGCGTCGGTGGAGCTCCACGGCTACGACATCTCTCCCCAGGCGTTCCAGCTGGCGAAGGCGAGGGAGAAAGATCGGCTGACGTTCCATCTGGAAGATCTCCTGGAGAAGGACATCTCGTGCGACGTCCTGATGATCATCGACGTCATCGAGCACGTCGAGGACTACTACACCTTCCTGCGGAAGCTGAAGAGCAAGGCAGAGTACAAGATCCTGCACGTGCCCCTGGATCTCTCGGTCCAGGCGGTCCTGCGGATGAAGCCCATCCTCGACGTGCGCAGGAACTTCGGACACATTCACTATTTCGTGAAGCAGACGGCGCTGGCGAGCCTGCAGGAGGCCGGCTACGAGATCGTCGATGATTTCTATACTGCCGGATCCGTGGAGCTCTCGAACACATCCTTCAAGGCGAAGCTGCTGAGGTATCCGAGGCGGCTCTTGTTCGCGCTGAATCAAGACTTCACCGCCCGCGTGCTGGGCGGGTATTCGCTGCTCATCCTCGCGCGATGAACGACGCCCGCGGGCCCGGCCCGAGGGCAGCGCGAGCGCGCCCGCTCGGCTCAGGGCTTCCGGGCGACGGTCGCCCACATGCGCAGGTCGACGACCAGCGCGAGCTCGCCGCCGCCCTGCCGCGCCCTCGCTTCTTCCTGCCGGATCCGGTCGACCCCCGCCGCGAAGGCCTCCGGCGTCAGCAAGGCGAGCTGGCTCGTGTCGCGCGGATCGATGCCCTTCGCGAGGGCCTCCGAAGCGGGGACCTGCCGCTCGATGTGCACGGCGAGCCTCGTCCCGTCGACGAGGAACCCGCTCTCGTCGAGCCAGCGTCGCACGGTGTCCACCGATGCGTACCGCTTCAGGTCGAGCTCCCGGGTCGCCTCGAAGTAGTCGTAAACGAACCAGCGGTCGATCCCCTGGTGCGGATCGAGGCCGATGTTGATGAGGATCCCTCCGGCGCCGAGCACCCGGTGCGCCTCGGCCATGAACCCGCGCGGCTCACCGAAGTGGTGCAGCGCGTTGATGCAGAGCACGCAATCGAACCCGGCGTCGGGAAAGGGGAGCTGCTCCGCCGAGCCGTGGACGAGCGTCGCCGACGGCAGGCGAGCGCGCGCTTGCTCGAGCATGCCGGGCGACGCGTCGAGCCCGGTCACCTCGAACCCGTTCTTGTGCAAGAGCTCCAGCCAGTGCCCCGTCCCGCACCCCACCTCGAGCGCGCGCCGCCCTCGTGAGGGCCCGAGCAGGTCGAGCACCACCTGCTCGGCCCCGGCGTACCTGCCCCCCTGATAACGCCGATCGAAGACCCCCGCGATCTGTTCGTAGTCGGTGCGTGTCATGCCGTGTCTCCTCGGGCTCGGGCCTCGCGCCCGGTCTCGCCGTTGCCAAGCTCGCCTGTCGCATCCGGGGCCGCCGTCGCGCCGGCGCTCGGCAGTGAGCCTGCAATATACCAGAGCTGGCCTCCTCGAGGGGCAGACGCTGCCTGTCCGCAGAATGCGGCTTGCCTTCACAACTTCAGCTGGAGCCGAGTCAGGCGCGCGGCAGACAGCGACCCGCGGCATGCGGCGATCAGAGGAGCATGCTATGGGAATGTAGCCCCTGCCCCGAGCTGACGCCGGGGCGCGCACGTACCGCCTTGCTTCAAAAGTGCGCCTCAGACCACGACGCGGCGTATCGCCGAAACGTCTCGGCGCGCGCCAGGTGCGCTCCACCGGAATGGCTGGTCACTCCATGAGCAAGACAATGCCGCCCGACACCGATCGATCGGTACCGTTCCTCCGGCGTTCCCTCGCGGCGGGCATGTCCGCCGTGGCGCTCTTCTGCCTGACGGGGGTCGCCTGCACCGGGCAGCTCGGCAACGGCGACGGCACCCCTGCCGGCGACATCGACAACCCCATCGACCCCGTCACCGGGCAGCCGACGGCGCAAGACTGCAGCGTCGCTCGAACGAGCCCCAGCGTCCTGCGCCGCCTGTCTCGGCTCGAGTACCAGCTGACGCTCCAGGATCTGTTCCAGCTCGCCGAGCCGCCCGTCGTGGACAGCATCCCGGAAGATACTGGCCAGGGCGGATTCCGGACGATCGCGGCCCTCCAAAACGTCTCGGATCAGCATCTCCGCGCCTATCTGGCGATGGCGGAGTCGCTCGGGCAGGAGCTCATGGCGGACGAGGCGCGCCGCGCCTCGGTGCTCGGCTGCGCGCCGGAGGCGGCCGATTGCCTCGAGCGCTTCGTGCAGCGCTTCGGCAAGCTGGCGTATCGAAGGCCGCTGTCGGCCGAGGAGGTGAGCGACCTGGTCGCGCGAGCGAGCGACGTCGCGCAGGACAGGGCGGATGCGTTTCGCTTCGTCATCGAGGCGCTGCTCACCTCGCCCAGCTTCCTGTTCCGGATCGAGGTCGGCGCGAACGGCGCCGCGACGTCGCCCCTGTCGCCGCTGGAGCTCGCCTCGCGGCTGTCGTTCACGCTCTGGGGCCGGTCGCCGAGCGCAGCGCTGCTGTCGCGGGCAGAGGCCGGCGAGCTCGACACGCCCGAGGGGCTCCTCGCGGTCGCCGAGGAGATGGTCGAGGACGAGCGGACGCCGCTCTTCTTCAACGCCTTCTTCAAGCAATGGCTCACCTTCGAGCAGCTCCGCCCGCCGGCCAACCCGGACGCGTCGACGCCCGCCCTGCTCGCGGACATGATCACCGAGAGCGAGCTCGTCCTCGACGAGCTCGCCTTCACCCCCGGCGCCGACTTCTTCGACGCGCTCACCGCGAACCACACGTACGTCACCCCGGCGCTCGCGAAGTTCTATGGCCTCGAGGCGACGGGCGACGGCGTGACGCGCGTGGAGTTCCCGGCCGGCCACCACCGGGCGAACACCGGGCTGCTCACGCACGCCAGCCTGATCAGCGCCAAGAACGACGGCGACCTCATCGCCGTGCGCGGCCAGTGGCTCCGGGCGGCCTTCCTCTGCCAGAAGATCTCGATCCCCGCCGGGCTGCTCGAGGAGCTGGAGAGCGAGCTGTCCGGCCTGAGCTACCTCGAGGTCCTCAAGAAGCGCAACACCCAGGCGGGGTGCGCCGGCTGCCACGCGCTCATCGATCCCATCGGCGTCGGCTTCGCCCAGTACGACAAGGAGGGGCGGTACGACGGGAGCATCGGTATCGACGAGTTCGGGCTGGAGCCGCGCTTCCAGGGCGCGGCCAACGAGTCGTTCGACTCGCTCGCCGCCCTGGCGGCCGAGCTCCGGCGCAGCCCCGATCTCGCCGAGTGCGTCGCGGAGAAGCTGTTCACGTACACCCAGGGGCGCGAGCCCGCGGTCGAGGATCGCTGCGCCATCGACGCCGCCGCGGAGAGCTTCGCGCAGGACGGCAACCGGTTCCGTTCGTTCCTGACCGCCCTCGTGCGGTCTCCGGCGTTCCGGCTGCGGAGGGCGCCAGAGTGATGTGCTCGCAACCCGTCCGACCGATGATGGAAGAGGAGTGTCGCCAGTGAAGATCTCGAGAAGAGCTCTGCTCCGCGGCGCCGGCGTCGCGGTCGCCCTCCCGTTCCTCGACGCGATGCGGCCGCAGCGCGCCAGCGCCGCGCCGGCGGACCCGAAGCGCTTCGTCGCCTTCTTCGTCCCCAACGGCACCGACCCCGGCGCGTGGCACCCGCGCACGGCTGGTCCGCTCTCGGCCGAGGGCCTGACGCCGTGCCTCGTGGACATGAACGGCTTCGACGCCGAGCGCGAGTGGCCGGCGGGGGATCCGATCTGGCGCGATGTCACGATGGTGTCCGGCGTCGATCACCAGGTGATCTGCTCCGACATCCACAGCCCGGCGATGGCGCTCTGCGCCCACACCGACGGCGGCGGGCAGGCCGTCCCGAAGAAGGCGACGCTCGACCAGTACCTGGCCGATCACATCGCGGCCGAGACCCCGTACCGCAGCCTCAACCTGTCTCCGACGGGCGACACGGCGGTCACGCAGGGCTTCATCTCGTTCAGGGACGGCGGTCAGGTCGAGGACGCGTTCCGCGACCCGGCCTCCCTGTTCGACACGCTCTTCAGCAACCTGGGCAGCCCGAACGAGGAGATGGACAACATCCGGCGGCGCCGCGCCAGCGTCCTCGACTGGGTGAGGGAGGACGCGAGGCGGCTGAACCAGCGCCTCGGCGCGGCGGACCGGGCGCGCGTGGAGCAGCACCTCGAGTCGGTGTTCGAGCTGGAGAAGCAGATCCAGTCCACGACCCAGTCGAGCTGCGCCGTCCCCGACAAGCCCGCGCGCGGCCTCGACCTGCACGGCAAGTTCAAGCAGATGATCGATCTCGGGCTGCTCGCGCTCACCTGCGATCTGACGCGGGTGCTCGTCTTGCAGTACTCGAACAGCTGGGGTCTCGACTTCTCCGGCTACGACCTGCCCGACGGCGTGGGGACCTGGAGCGACCACTTCATCTCGCACAAGCTCGGCGACCGCGATCGCGCGACCGACCTCGACGGCCTGCCGCAGGCGGAGGCGATGCGCATCGCCAACGCCCGCGTCGTCCAGACCTCGCGGTTCAAGGTGCGCCGCTTCGCGTACCTGCTCAACGCCATGAAGGCCGCGACCACCGCGACGGGCAACCTGCTCGACGAGTCGCTCGTGCTCTACACGTCCGAGAACGGCGACGGCGACTCCCACGGTCGGAAGAACATGCCCATCATGCTCGCCGGGCACGTGGGCGGCTTCCAGACAGGCCGCGCCGTGCACGCGAACAACGCTCCCACCGGGGCGCTCCACTGCTCGATCATCAACTACTTCGGCGTCGAGCTGTCGAAGTACGGCGACCCTGCGGGCGGGCCGATCGCCGGCCTGTGAGCCGCCCGGCGGCGCGGGGGACAGCGCAACAGGCTCGGCGCGTCGAGGCCGATCGCCCCGCGGACGGCCTCGATGGCCTGGGCGCCGAAGCGCTCCGTCGCGACACCCGCGCGACGCCCTGCTCCGTCCAGAAGGCCGCGCCCTCGGACCGGCCGTGGGCCAGCCCCGGCCGCGGTCGGCGGTTGGCTCGCGACCGGACGGCTGAACAGCTCGTCCGCTACCGGCGGGCAGGGGACGTGCATTCGGTCCGGGCAGCGTGAATCCGTGCGGGCAAGAGCGGTACAGCGCACCGCGCGGGAGCGGCAGCGCGCGGCGTGACCAGGCGGCGCGCGTCTGCTGAGAGCGAGCGCCGTGGGCGCCAGAGGAGGGGGTGGAGCATGGAGCTGCTGGGGCGGTATTGGTGGGTGATCGCCGTGAGGGGCGTCGTCGGGATCCTCATCGGGATCCTGTTCTTCGTGTGGCCGCTCCCGTCGCTGGCCACGCTCGTCCTGCTGTTCGGCGTGTGGGCGCTGCTCGACGGCTGCGCCGCGCTCGCGTCCGCGATCGGCGGCCGCGGCGGGGGGATCACCGTGGTCGAGGGCCTCTTCGACATCGGTATCGCCCTGCTGACGTTCTGGCGGCCCATCATCACCGCGCTCTCGCTCTACGGCCTGATCGCGGCGTGGGCCATCGTGACCGGCATCTTCCGGATCATCGGCGCGGTGCGGCTCCGGCACGTGATCACCAACGAGCTCTGGCTCGGGCTGAGCGGCGTCACCTCGGTGATCTTCGGCGTCCTCATGGTGGCGCTGCCGGCGGCGGGCGTGCTGGCGATCAGCTGGCTCATCGGGTCGTTCGCGATCGCGGTGGGGGCCATGCTCCTCGGGCTCTCGCTGCACCTGCGCCGCGCGGCGGGCACGGCCGCGCCGGTGCGCGCCCACTGATGCGCCCACGGACGCGCCCTCCCCGGCCGCGGCGCGTCCGTGCACGCGCGGCGGCGAGGCCGGAGCCGGCGACCTGGAGCGGCGGTCTGCCCGTCAGTCGATCTGCAGGTGGTAGTGCGCGGGCGTCGTCTCTTCGATGACCAGGACGCCCCCGACCTCGGAGGCGCTCTCGAGGAACGCGCGCTTCTCCTTCGGCGACATGGTCTTGTTGCGCACGTCCACGGCGCCTCGACGCAGGTGCGCCGAGACGTAAACCCCCCGGTCGATCTGGTCCTGGATGACGGCTTCCATGGCGGCGACCACCTGCTCCGGCGGCTTGCCCGAGCTCGCCCGGTACGCCTTCGTGATCTCCTGGACCGCGGCCTTGTTCCGGTAGAGCTTGAGGAGGTCCTCGCCGAGCCTGAGCTTGGTGAACATGGCCCTGGCCTGTCGGTTCGCGTCGCGTGTCCCGCTCGTGATCACGAGGTGCTCGCGCGTGCGGCGCGCGTATCCCCGGTCGATCCGCTCGAGCTTCGCGGCGATCGGCGCGGGGAGCGTCACGCCCGGCAGCACCTCGTACGGCGGCGGGGTCCACGGCTCCGTGGGCACGGCCTTCCCGAGCGCCGTCAGGGGCGGCAGCTGCGCGCGCCGCTCCTCCTCCTCCGACGGCAGCTCGTCGCACTCGGGTTGGCTTGCCGCCGCGGCGGCGCGCGGCGCCCGCGGCGCCGCGCTCGCCGCGCCGGCCGCGCTCGCCGCGCCCTGGGCCCGCGGCGCCGCGCTCGCCGGCGCGCTCGTCTTTGGCCCATCGAGGCCCGGCAGGTCGATGCCCGGCAGCTCGATGGACTCGAGCTTCTCCGTGCATCCGGCCGCGCAGAGCAGCGCGGCGGCGAGGGCGCACACGCGGTGCAGCGGCTTCTTGGAGCGGTCCTTTGCGGCGGCTCGGCGTGTCGGAGGCATCGGCAAAGCCGCTCCAGCGTGCCATGGCGCGCGGCGCCGGCGAAAAAAACGGCGCGCGGCCGAGCGCCGGCCAGGCGGCGCGTCGTCGGCATCTCGACGCGCGCGGCCCCACATCGGCTACAGAACCCCTCATGCCCCATGTTCCCTTGACCGGCCGTGTCGCCCTCGTGACCGGCGGCGGCACCCGCCTCGGCGCCGCGACCGCCCGCGCGCTCGCAGCGGCGGGGGCCGACCTGGCCGTCCACTACGCCACGAGCGGCGCCGGCGCGGACGCCGTCGTCGACGAGGCGCGCTCGCTCGGCCGGCGCGCCGTCGCGCTCCAGGCCGACCTCCACGATCGCGCCGCGGTCGCCGCGCTCGCCCGGGCGGCGCTCGACTGGTCGTCTGGCCGGCTCGACCTCCTGGTCCACAACGCGGCGAACTTCGAGCGGGTCCCGCCGGCCGAGCTCTCCGCCGACGCGTGGGATCGCGCCCTGGCGCTCAACGCCACCGCGCCGTACCTGCTCACGCTAGAGCTCGCTTCCGCGCTCCGCGCCAGCCGCGGCAGCGTCGTCGCGATCGTCTGCGTGAGCGCCGAGCGCCCGTGGAAGAACTACATCCCTTATTCGGTCTCGAAGGCCGCGCTCGCCCACCTCGTCCGCGGCCTCGCGGTGGGGCTTTCGCCGGAGGTGCGCGTCAACGGCATCGCGCCTGGGACGGTCCTTCCGCCGTCCTCATATGACGAGGCCACGCTCGCTCGCCTCGCCGAGCGCATCCCGCTGCGGCGGCTCGGCGAGGCCGAAGACGTCGCGCGCGCCGTGGTGTTCCTTGCGGAAAACGACTTCATCACCGGCCAGATCCTCGCGATCGACGGCGGCGCTTCGGTCACGTGACGCGCTGCCTCCCCTGCGGGGCGATCCGCGCGCGGGGTCGGGCGAGCGCTTTGGCTTGAACGACCCTGCCCGATCGACCCATAGTTTGAGCCCCATGAGCACCACGCCCGAGACCAGCGCCGCCCCCGTCCAGGCGGATCCTGCCCACAGCGCGCCCACCGGCAGCGGCCCCGCCGAGGCGCCCGCCGCTGCGGTCGCCGGCGCCGAGGCCAAGCCGGCGAGCCACGACTCGACGCTGCCGGAGGCCCTGATCGCGTTCATGCTGGATCGCTGGGCGCCGGCGTCCCGCGAGCTCCCCGAGCCGATCGCGCACGCGGACGTGTTCGCCGCCCGCCGCCGCGCGCTGTCGAAGCTGTTCCCGGCGGAGACGCTCATCATCCCCACGGGGCACGAGAAGGTGCGCTCCAACGACACGCACTACCGCTTTCGCCCCGGCTCGGACTTCTTCTATCTGACGGGCAACCTCGAGCCGGACTGCGTGCTCGTCCTGCAGCCGCAGGAGGGCGGCGGTCACCGGGACATCCTCTTCGTCGAGCCGAACCCCGGGCGCAGCGACAAGACGTTCTTCACCGATCGCGCGAAGGGGGAGCTCTGGGTCGGCCCCCGCCTCGGCGTCGAGCAGAGCCGCGCGCGCTTCGGCGTCGACGAGTGCCGCGGGCTCCCCGAGCTGGACGCGTACCTGAGCGGCCTCGTCGGCACGGTGACGCGCCCGCACCGCGTGCTCCGCGGCGCGTCCGAGCGCGTCGACAAGCTCCTCGCCAAGCACGATCGCGACAAGCAGCTCGGCGAGGCGCTCTCGGAGATGCGCCTCCTCAAGGACGCGCTCGAGATCGAGGAGCTCGAGGCGGTGGTCGCGTCGACGAAGCGGGGCTTCGAGGACGTCATCCGCGCGCTCCCCAAGGGGCGGAGCGAGCGAGAGCTCGAGGGCGTCTTCAACCTGCGCGCCCGGGTGGAGGGCAACGACGTCGGTTACGGGACCATCGCCGCGGCGGGCCACCACGCCTGTATCCTGCACTGGACGAGGAACGACGGCGCGCTCGAGCCGGGCAAGCTCGTGCTGCTCGACGCCGGCGTCGAGGGCAACGCGCTCTACACCGCCGACATCACCCGGACGCTGCCGATCAACGGGAAGTTCTCCAAGGAGCAGCGCGAGATCTACGAGCTCGTGCTCGAGGCGCAGGAAGCGGCGATCAACGAGGTGAAGCCGGGCAACGACTTCATGGAGCCGAACCGTGCGGCCATGCGGGTGCTCGCGCGGGGGCTCGAGCGGCTCGGCATCCTGGGCGTTCCGGCGGAGGAGGCGCTCAAGGAAGACAAGCAGTTCTACCGCCGGTACTCGCTCCACAACGTGAGCCACATGCTGGGCCTCGACGTGCACGACTGCGCGCAGGCGCGGCAGCAAGTCTACAAGTACGGCAAGCTCAAGCCGGGCATGGTGCTCACGGTGGAGCCTGGGCTGTACTTCCAGCTCGACGACGAGACCGTGCCGGCACGCTATCGCGGCATCGGCGTGCGCATCGAGGACGACGTCCTCGTCACGGAGACGGGGCATCGGAACCTGTCGATCGATATCCCGCGGGCCGTGAGCGACGTGGAAGCGTGGATGGCCGGCCTCTGGGCGGCGCCGAAGTGACGTGAGCGGCGGGCGGGGCTGAGCGGCGCGGGCCGGGCGGAGTTCCGCGCGCGGCGGAGCCGCCGGAGGAGGGGGGAGGGGCGCGGGCGGGCGGCGGGGGTCCCCCCACAAACTCGCGCCTTGTGGGGGGCTATTGCCAGTCGGACGGGTGGGGGAGGACTGGGGGCGACTCGCTTCGATGCGGGCCGGCGCTCGGGTTTGTGGGGCCCACCCCCGCCGCCCGCCCGCGCCCCTCCCCCCTCCCCCGGCGGCTCTTTCCAGGTGGGCAGCGGGGGGCGGAAGGGGGAGATTGCCGAGCTCGTCAGGGGGAATGTGGGGGCGGTTCCAGGATGTCCGCAATCGCGATGGTGCTGCGCCGCTGGCGCGGCGGTCATCGGCGCAGCGGGCGCGCGGGCGCGGCACGGTGATGCGTCGGCGGCGGGGGCAGTACGTCGACGCCAGAGCGATGGCTGCTCGGGGACGGCGGCGCTACCCTGCCGATGAGGAGACCCCTATGCACAAGTCTCGCCTTCAGCGTGGGTCACGGACCGCAACTCTCCCCACCGGACGCGCGGTCGCGACGTCGTTGCTCGCGGCAGCGGCGGTGGTCGCGGTGTCCAGCGCGGCCAGGGCCGACGGAACGGACGACCGCGGCGCCGGGGTCGCGCTCGCGGCGCGCTCCCCCGGCATGCTCGAGCCTCGCCTCCCCGGATACGTCAGCCCCGCGCTGCCCGGCGACGTCTATCGCTCCAGCGGCCTCGATGTCCTGAGCGAGCCGGTCGCGACCGCGGGCGAGCCGCTGCACGGGCTGGCCTCCGAGCTCGACGAGACCAGCTACGACATCCCGGGGCAGATCGTCGTCGACGCGCGCGACGATCTCGACGAGAGCTCGCTCGCGGCGCTCGCGCGCGACTTCTCGCTGACCGCCATCCCGACCGCGCTCGCCTCCGAGACCCGGATCCAGATCGCCACCGTGGAGGGCTCGGTCAACGAGACGCTCCAGCGGCTCGCGCAGGATCCGCGCGTGGAGGCGGCCGAGCCGCTCGCGTGGGTGCGCGCCTCGTTCGCCGCGAACGACCCGCTGCTGAAGGACCAGTGGCACATGGCGCGCGTCGGCGCCGAGCGCGCCTGGGACTTCGCCACCGGCCGCGGGGTCACCGTCGCCGTGGTCGACACCGGCATCGCCTGCGAGGACCACGGGCCCTTCACCAAGGGGACCGACCTCGCCTCCACCGAGTGCGTGGAGGGATGGAACTTCGTCACCAAGACGAGCCACGCGAACGACGACCAGGGCCACGGCACGCACGTGGCGGGCACGATCGCGCAGTCGACCAACAACGGCATCGGCGCCGTGGGGCTCGCCTTCCACGCGCGGCTCATGCCGGTCAAGGTGCTGAACGAGAGCGGATGGGGCACGACCGCCGACGTGGCCGACGGCATCCGCTGGGCGGCCGAGCACGGCGCCCACGTCATCAACCTGAGCCTCGGCGGGCCCCGCAACTCCAAGGTCCTCCAGAGCGCGATCGACTACGCGATCTCGCGCGGCGCGGTGGTCGTCGCGGCGGCCGGCAACACCGGCGGGCGCGTGCAATTCCCCGGCGCCTCGGACGGCGTCATCGGCGTGAGCGCCACCGACGCGAACGACAAGATCGCGCGGTTCTCCTCGCGCGGCCAGGGCGTCGACGTCGCGGCGCCCGGGGTGAACGTCACCCAGCAGACCATCTGCAACCGCGGGCGCGACAAGTGCGAGGGCTACCCCGTCTACAGCGGCACCTCGATGGCCGCGCCCCACGTGGCCGGCGCGGCGGCGCTGCTCGTGAGCCTCGGCGTGTCGGACCCGCGCGCGGTCGAGGACGCGCTCCGCGCAGGCGCGCGCGTGGTCGACGACTCCGACGGCGGCAAGCTCCTCTACGGGGCCGGCATCCTCGACGCCGCGAGCTCGGTCGTGCGCGTCACGCAGAGCCACATCGCCGTGCGGCTGCTCGCGCTGCTCGTGCTCGCGACGTGGGTCGGCCGCCGCGCCCGCAAGAAGGAGGCGAACGCCACGAGCCCGTGGCAGGCGAGCTTCCTCCTCCCGGCGCTCGCGGCGGGACCGGGGCTGTTCTTCTTCGCCCCGTGGCTCCTGCCGCGCGTGGACCTCGCCGTCGACGTGCTGGCCCGGCCGATCGCCGACCTCGATCTGCTGATCGGCGCCTCGGTCCACCGCTGGCTGCCGCTCGCCAACGCGCTCGTCCCGCTCGGCCTCACCTCGCTCTTCTTCGGCGTGAAGAAGCTCCGGCCGGTGATCGCGGGCCTCTCCGTCGGCACGGCGGCCTACCTCACCTCGGTCGTCGCGCTCGGCGAGGTCGCCGGCCCCCTCGGCCGGATGGCCCTCATCGTCTGGTGCGCGGTCAACGCCGCCGCCTGCCTCTGGATCGCCCGGACGAACCTCTCCACGCGCTGAGCCGGAGCGCCGCGCCGAGCCGGCGCGCCCCGCTCGCCCACGGCCGTGCGCAGGAGCCGGTCGTTATGACCTCCCCGCCAAAACGAGCTAGGATGCCGGCCATGCGGTCCGGCACCTTGCTCCTACCTTTCGCGCTGCTCGTCGGGGCGTGCGGCGGCTCTTCCAGCGAGACGCCGTGGCCCGCGGAGCCGGAACGCCCCGCGCCCGGCCCCAGCGACGAGGCGGCGCCGGAGCCGATCGACTCGAACGCGATCCCCGAAGGCGCGGCCGAGGGCTCGGCCGGTCAGGCCGACGCCGGCCGCTGAATCGACGGCGGAGGACGGCATGGCGGACAGCCGGATGGCGGGCGCGCAGCGAAGGGCCTGGCTCTCCGCGGCCCTGCTGTCCGTGGCGCTGCTGGTCGCGCCGCTCCTCTTCTGGCTGCTCGTGCCGCGCCCCGCGCCCGTGATGCCGGCGCGGCGCGAGCCCGCCTCGGCGCTGCTCCCGCCGCCGCAGCCGGAGCGCGCGGCGCCGCGCGAGGTCGAGGTCGAGCCGCCGCCGGCTCCGCCGCCGCCGCGCGAGACGACGGCCGCGCGCGCTGAGCCGGTCCGCGGCGTCGTCCTCGATCCGGAGGGCCGCCCGAGCGCCGGCGCCGTGGTCCGCTGCCGCGACGAGCCGGGCATGACCGCGAGCGCCGACACCGAGGGCCGCTTCGAGCTGCCGCCCGAGGCCGACGGGTGCACCGCGACCGCGGCGCAGCCCCCGCTCGGGGACGCCGAGCCCACGCGCCTCGCCGCGGGCCGCGACAACGTCCTCCACCTGATCGCGGCAGGCGCGATCGCGGGCGAGGTCGTGGATCAGTCGGGCAGGCCCGTCGAGGCGTACCTCCTGGCGATCGAGTCGTTCGTGCCGTCCGGGGCCGCGGTGCGCGGCAGCGCCGACGGCCGCGCGCACCAGGTCACCGATCCGGGCGGCGCGTTTCGGTTGAACGCGCTCGCGCCGGGCCGCTACGTGCTGACGGTGAGCGCCGCCGGCCGCCCGCCGACGCGGAGCTCGGCGGTCGACGTCGAGGCGGGCCGCACCACCGAGGGCGTGAGGATCGTGCTGCCGCGGGGGGCGACGCTGAAGGGCAGGGTCCTCGACGCCGCCTCGCGGGCGCCGGTCGTCGAGGCCCAGGTCGAGCTCGACTCCGTGACCTCGTCCGGCGCCAACGCGATCTCGCTCGTGCTCACCGACGCGAACGGCGAATACGCGCTCGAGGGGGTGCCGGCGCGCGGCCCGTTCTCGGTGCGCGTGCGCCACGAGGACTACATGGCCAAGATCGTGTCCGGCCTCGACGCGCGCGGCACGGGCGCGGCGCGCGCCGACATCGAGCTCCGGATGCTGGACGACGGCGGGTCGCGCGAGGAGCTCACGGGCATCGGCGCGATGCTGTCGGTCTCGTCGAGCGGCGTCACGATCGCGGGCCTCATCGAGGGCGGGCCCGCCGCGTCCGCCGGGCTCCAGCAAGGCGACGTCATCGTCCGCATCGACGGTGAGAACGCGAAGGAGCTCCCGCTCGCCGACTGCATCCAGCGCCTCCGCGGCCCGGTGGGGACGCGCGTCTCTGTCGGCGTCGAGCGGGACGGGCAGGTCATCGACGTGACAATGCGGCGCGACATCGTGGTTCGGTGAACGTCGGGGCCCCGAGGTGCTAAGGGTCGGTCCATGTCCACGCGCCCTACCGCGCTTCCCCCGGCCGGAGCTCCGGACGTCCTCTACCTGATCGACCTCTCGGGCTACGTCTTCCGCGCCTACCACGCGATCAGCCCGCTCTCGAGCCCGAGCGGCGAGCCGACGCACGCGACGTACGGCACCGTCGCGATGCTCTCGAAGCTCGTGGACGAGCGGAAGCCCGCGTACCTCGGCGTGGCGATGGACTCCCCGGGCAAGACGTTCCGCGACGATCTCGACCCGCGCTACAAGGCCCACCGGCCGCCGCCGCCGCCCGACCTCGGGGTGCAGATGAACCGGTGCCGGGAGATCGTCGAGGCGTACTGCATCCCGATCTTCATCCAGGAGGGGCTCGAGGCGGACGACCTCGTGGCCGTCGCCGTCGCGCGGGCCAAGGAGCGGGGGCTGCGCGTCGTCATCGCGTCGAGCGACAAGGATCTCATGCAGCTCGTCGACGGCGACCGGGTGATGCTCTGGGACGCGATGCGCGACAAGGTCTACGGGCACCCCGAGGTCGTCGCGAAGTTCGGCGTGCCTCCGGAGCAGGTGCGCGACCTGCTCGCCCTCGTCGGCGACAGCTCGGACAACGTCCCCGGCGTCCCCGGCGTGGGCCTGAAGACGGCCGCCGAGCTGCTCGCGCAGTTCGGCTCGCTCTCGGCGATCTACGCCCGCCTCGACGAGGTGAAGAAGCCTCGCATCCGCGAGTCGCTCAAGCAGCACGAGGCCGACGCGCTCCTGTCGCAGAAGCTCGTGACGCTCGACGGCAGCGCCCCGGTCTCGCTCGACCTGGAGACGCTGCGCTACGGCGGCGCAGACACCGGCAGGCTCCGGGAGCTCTTCACCGAGCTCGGGTTCTCGCGCTTCCTGAAGGCCGTCCGCGCGCCCGAGCCCACGGCGCGCGCGTCGACCTACCGGGTCGTCGCGACGCGCGAGGAGCTCGAGGCCTTCGCCAAATCGGCGCGCGCGGCCGGGCGCCTCGCCATCGACGTGCACGCGACGAGCCGCGAGCCGATGAGCGCCCACGTCTGCGGCGTCGCGCTCGCCTGCGAGCCGGGGCAAGCCGTCTACGTCCCCCTGGGCCACCGCTACCTCGGCGCGCCGGCCCAGCTCTCGATGGGCGACGTCGACGCGGTGCTCGGCCCGCTGCTCGCCGACCCCGAGCTCCCGAAGGTCGGCCACGACGTCAAGTTCTGCGAGGTGGTGCTCCTGCGGCACCGCATCGGGCTCGTCGGCGTCGCGTTCGACACGATGCTGGCGAGCTACCTGCTCGATCCCGAGGGGAAGAACCAGCTCCACGAGCTCGCCGAGCGCGAGCTCGGCGCCAAGATGCAGACCCTCGACGAGGTGGCCCCGAAGCGCCGCGGGCAGGCGCAGCGCGGCCTCGACGAGATCGAGATCGGCGAGGCCACCACCTACGGGGCGGCGTCCGCCGACGTCGCGCTCACGCTCACCGACCGGCTGCGCCCGCGGCTCCGCGCCGAGCGGCTCGAGGATCTGCTCGTGCAGATCGAGCTGCCCCTCTCGGCGGTGCTCGCGGAGATGGAGCTCACGGGCGTCCTCGTCGACCCGCAGGCGCTCGCGCAGCTCGGCGCGCAGATGACGACCGAGCTCGCGGCGCTGGAGCAGAAGGCGCGCGAGATGGTGGGGCACGACATCAACCTGGCGTCGCCGAAGCAGCTCGAGACCGTCCTGTTCGACGAGCTCAAGCTGCGCTCCCAGCGCAAGACGAAGACCGGCCGCTCGACCGACGCCGACGTGCTGGAGACGCTGGCGGAGGACCACCCGTTCCCCGGCGTGGTGCTCGAGCACCGCGTCATCGCCAAGCTCAAGGGCACGTACGTGGACGCGCTGCCGCGCCTCGTGCACCCGACCACGGGCCGGATCCACACGCGCTGGAGCCAGGCCGTGGCCGCGACGGGGCGGCTCTCGTCGCAGGATCCGAACCTGCAGAACATCCCGATCCGCACGGAGCTCGGCCGGATGATCCGGCGCGCGTTCGTCGCGCCGCCCGGGAGCGTGATCGTGAGCGCCGACTACTCCCAGATCGAGCTGCGCGTCCTCGCCCACCTGTCGAAGGATCCGGTGCTCGTCGACGCGTTCCGCACCGGGCAGGACGTGCACGTGCGCACGGCCATGGAGATCTTCGGCGTGGACGAGGCGGGGGTCACCGACGAGATGCGGCGCCGGAGCAAGACGATCAACTTCGGCGTGATCTACGGGATGGGCGAGGCGGCGCTCGCGAAGCGCCTCGACATCTCGCGCGCGGAGGCGGCGCGCTTCATCGACGCCTACTTCGCGCGCTACCGCGGCGTGCACGAGTTCATGGAGCGGACGATGACCGAGGCGAAGCGCTCGGAGTCGGTGCGCACGCTGCTCGGCCGGCGCAGGCTGCTCCCGGACCTGCGCAGCAGCGACCGGATGCGCCGCGCTCAGGCGGAGCGCATCGCCCAGAACACCCCCATCCAGGGGACGGCGGCGGATCTCTTGAAGCTCGCGATGGTGCGCATCCCGCGCCCCGTGGTCCCCGGCGCGCGCATGGTGCTCACGGTGCACGACGAGCTCGCGTTCGAGGTGCCGATCGCGGCGGTGGACGAGGCGAAGGCGAAGGTGCGGGAGGCCATGGAGTCGGTCTTCCCGCTCGACGTGCCGCTCGTCGTCGACATCGGCCACGGCCCGACGTGGGCAGAGGCGCACTGACGCTCGGGAACGCCGGGCCGCCGCCGCGGAGCCCCGCGATAGCGCGGGGCGAGACCGGCGGCGGCGTTCCGGCGATCGGGGCAGACAAAACGACGACGCCCGCTTCACCTTGCGGTGAGCGGGGCGTACGTACGAAGGGGTTGTTGCTCAGCCCGCGGCGGTCTTGGCGGCGACGCTCGCCTTGTGCAGGGCGAGGGCCAGGCGGCTCTTCACACGCGACGCGCGCTTGGCGGGGATCGTCCCCTTCGAGGCGGCGCGATCGAGCGCGCTCACCGCGGCGGTGACCAGCGCGGTGGACTCCTGCGGGGCGCCCTTCAGCCCGGTGCGCGCCTTCTTGACGACCGTGCGGAGCTCCGACTTGGCGGCGCGGTTGCGCGCGGTCCTGGTGATGCGCTGGCGGTTGCGCTTGTCGGCGGATGCGTGATTGGCCATGAGAAAAGCTCTCCTACTTCTTCGCCTGCGCCTCGGCGGGCGTGGCAGCGCGCTGGGCGTCCGGCGCGTTCTGATCGTAACCCGCCGGATGGATCGGGAACTTGGGGGTGCCGTGAGCGCGCTCGAAGCGCTTGCGGCGGGTGCCCGAAGTGCGCGCCTTGCGCCGACGGATGCGCTGGGTTTGCTGAGTCGCGGAAACCATGGGGGCGCGCATTCTACCTGCGGACGCCCTCGTGTCAACCGGGACGTGGGGCCTTCCGGGGCCAGGGGTTGGGCCCCGTGGATTCCCAAGAACTAGGGCCGGATCGTGGCGCTCACCGAGAACGACGGCTTGGAGAACGGGCCCACGTTCGCGGCCTTGAGCGCCGCCTGCACGCAGCTCGACTGGCCGTTCGAAGCCGCCCAGCCGCTGACGCTGACCTTGCTCACCTGGCCGGTCGACGAGAACGTGATCTGCGCGCGCGACACGTCGTCCGCGCCCGCGACGCACGCCTTCGCGTTGCCCATGACTGAGCCGAGCGCGGCCTGGACCGAGCCCTGCGACGGCTGCTCGGGGATGTTCTGCTGCCGCAGCGGGCCCGAGGCCGGCACCGGCGCCTCCGACACCACCGACGGCTGCTTCTCCCCGTCGTCGCCCACGGCGGCCTGCATGGCGGAAGGCAGATCCCCCGGCTTGCCCGCCGGCGTCGGCGCCGCCGCCATCTTTCCCTGCTCCGGCTTCGGCGTCGCGGCGGGCGAGGCAGGCACCTCGGGCGCAGCCGCCGGCGCCGCCGCGCCGGCGCCGACCGGCGCGGCGGCCGTCCTGGGCGTCGCGGCCAGCTTCTCCGCCGTCTCCGTCTCCACCGCCTGCGGCTCGGGCTCCGCGCTCTCCGCCGGCGCGGCGGGCGCGGCGGCGACCGGGGCAGCAGGCGCTGCCGGCTTCTCCTCGCGCGGCGCGGCGGGCGCCACGTCGATGGTCGGCGCTGCCGCGGTGGCGGTCGCCGTCTCCTGCTGCGACGGCGCCTTCGTCTTCACCACGACCGCCACCGCCGCGGCCAAGCCCAGGGCCGCGAGCGCCGCGCCGGCGATCATCCCGCCGGACCGCTTCTTCGCAGCAGGCTGGGCGACGGGCGCGGACGGCGCGCGCGGCCTCCTCGCGGACACCGCCGCGACCGCGTCGTGCCTCTCGCTCTCGAGCGTATCGGCCGCGCCGAGCCGCGCCCTGTCGGCGGCCTCCACGTGCTCCGGGGGAACCGACGCGCTGAGGCGGTTGAGATCGATCACGCCGGAGTCCTCGGTCACCCCCTCGGCCGGCCGCAACGCCGGCGACGACGCGCGCATGACGCCGGAGATCGACCCGCGCCCCGGCGGCGTGGATACGCGCCCCGGCGGCATCGAGCCGCGTCCCGAGGCCGGCAGCGGCGTGGACAGCGGACCGCGTCCGGACGGCACCGGCGTGGACAGCGGACCGCGCGCGGACGGCACCGGCGTCGAGAGCGCCGGGCTGCTCCCTGTCGCGCCGCTCGCGCGACCCGGCGCCTGGCTGGCGCGCTCGGCGATCTCCTTCAGCGATTGGCGTCTCTTCTCCGGGGGCCGCGAGGCGCTGCCGCCCGACAGGCTCGCTTCAGACTTCGAGGCCCTGCCTGCTTCCAATCCGTCCGCCATGGTACTGCGTTCTCCTGCGGTGCGTGCTTCTCGCGAAATGTCCCCGGCCTGCTCCTCGCCTGGCTCCGCGGCGAGATCCGGGGCTGCGAGGAGGTCGGCCACCGCCGCCGCATCCTCCGATCGCCGGGATAGAGCGACCTCGACGATGCGAGCTGCCCGCGTCTCCCACGCCGCCTCGTCGGCGGTGGGGGCAGGCCAATCGTTGAGCATCTGGTCGAGGTCGAGCTTGCTGGTGACGTTCATTCGGCGTCCCCTCCGAAACCACGCTCCGCGAGGTATGCGCGGAGCTTGCGGCGCGCCTCGTGGACGCGCCAGGCGACTGTTCCTTCCGGACACCCCAGGATCTTGGATGCGTCCTCGTGGGGCACGCCGTCGATGCACACGAGGATGAGCGTCGTCCGCAGCGTGTCGGAGAGCGTATCGATGCCGTCGCAGAGCGCGGCCGCGAGCTCGCGCCGCTGGGTCGTCGCGGCCGGATCGACGCCGTGGCTCGGGCGCGTCTCGAGCAGCAGCGCCTCGATCCGCGGATCGTCCGTGGGGGTCGAGTTCCGGGTCGGCTTGCGCGCCCGGATCATGTTGAGCGAGAGGTTCACGGCGATCCGGTAGAGCCAGGTGAAGGGCTCGCTCCGCCCGTCGAACCGATCGAGCGCCTGATAAGCCCGGACGAAGGTCTCCTGGGTCACGTCCTCGGCCTCCGCGCCCGAGCGGACGAGGTGGAACGCCAGCCGGAAGATGCGCTTCTGATATCGACGGACCAGCACCCCGAACGCCTGGGCATCTCCGCCCCGGGCTTGATCGACGAGCTCACGATCGGTGGTCTTGGCCATCCTAGCCGCCTCGCGGTGCGAATTGTCTCCCGCGCACGGACGACAGCGCAGCCGCGGACAGCTCTTCGCGACGGCCGCTGGCCGTCTCGGCGAGAGAAGCCCCTCGCGGCGAGCCCTGCTTCGCGGAGGCGGAGCAGGGCGATGAGGAGGCAAGTTCCACGTTCAGGCGCGCGAAGATAGCCGAACACTCCTCCTAGGACAAACCATGCGCCCTGGACCTTGGGCGCCGCGGCGCGACTTCGACCGGCCGGGCGGTATGCCCGCGCTAGCGCGCTCCGGCCGGCGCTCGCCCGGCGGCGGCGCCCTGGCCGGCGCGGCGCCGGGCGGGCGCCGGCCGCGCTCGCCCGCGCCGCTGCTATGGTCGGCGGATGCGACGCTTCTCGAGCTGGATGCGCACCCTGGGGCTCATCGCCGCGGCCTTCGCAGGGGGGGCGGCGACTTCGCACCTCGCGGGCGCGAGCACACAGGCGCAGAGCCCCTACGCGCCGCTCGAGCAGCTCGCGCGCGTGCTCGTGCTCGTCGAGAACAACTACGTCGAGCCGGCGCAGCGCAACAAGATCATCGACGGCGCCATCAAGGGGATGGTCGCGGAGCTCGACCCGCACTCCGCGTACATGAACGCCTCCGAGTTCGCCCAGTTCCAGGAAGAGACCGGGGGGACGTTCGGCGGCGTCGGCATCGAGGTCGACACGAAGGACGACCAGATCACCGTGATCGCGCCGATCGAGGGCTCGCCGGCGGCGCGGGCGGGCATCCGCTCCGGCGACCAGATCATCGCGATCGACGGCCGCCCCGTGCGCGGCGAGCGCCTCGACAAGCTGGTGAAGATCATGCGCGGGCCCCCCGGCTCGCGGGTGAAGCTCACGATCCGCCGGCAAGGCGCGGCCGAGCCGCTCACGTTCGACCTCGCGCGGGAGCAGATCCACGTCACGAGCATCGCCGCGAGGCGCCTCGATCGCGACGTCGCGTACGTCCGCGTGAAGCAGTTCCAGGACGGCACCCACGAGGAGATGCTCCGCGCCGCGGCGAGGCTGCGCGCCGCATCGAAGGCGCCGCTGGCCGGGGTGATCCTCGACCTGCGCAACAACCCCGGCGGCCTCGTGCACGAGGCGGAGGCCCTCGCCGACGAGTTCCTCTCGTCGGGGACGATCTACTCGACGCGCCAGCGCAACCAGGTCGTCGACGAGGCGAAGGCGCACGACGGCGGCGCGTTCGCCTCGCTGCCCGTGGTCGCGCTCGTGAACGAGTACTCCGCCAGCGCCGCCGAGCTCGTCGCGGGCGCCCTGCAGGACAGCGGTCGCGCCACGGTCGTCGGCGCGACGACCTTCGGCAAGGGGTCGGTGCAGACCATCTACGAGCTCCCCGGCGGCGCCGGGGTGAGGCTCACGACGATGCGCTACTACACGCCGAAGGGGCGCTCGATCCAGGCCCAGGGCATCCGGCCGGACATCGTCATCGAGAGCGCGCAGCAGCCGCTGCCGGCCGCCATCCTCCGCGAGCAGGACCTCGAGGGGCACCTCCCCGCCGAGGGATCGATCGGCGACGGCTCGCCGAGGGCCGTGCTCGTGGAGAAGCGCGCGGCGGCCGCCGCGCGCGGCCCCGAGGGCGACGTGCCCGCCGATCCCACCCGCGGGAGCGACTTCACCCTCGCGGTGGGCTACCAGCAGCTGCTTCGCGCGATCCCGGCGAGGCGCTAGCGCGAGGAAACGCGCGGAGCGACCGGCGCCGACGGCCCCTCGCGTCCGCGTCGGCCCTCGGCGCCGGCATCGATCCTCGGCCGGCGTCAGGCCTCGGCGCCGGCGCGGAGCCCGGTCGTCACCGCGTCGAGCACGGTGCGCGCTCTCCCGGCGATGGTCGCCCCCGCCGCCAGGATCCCGGGGGCGGCGCGGACGCCCTCGCACCGCACGCCCACCGACTCCAGCGCGCCCGGCCGCTCGCCGCGCGGCCAGGCGACGACATCGAGCTCCGGGCCCTGCATCGAGCTCACCACGCCGAACGCGCCGCGCGCGTCGCCGAGCGTGACGGGCGCCTCGATCGAGAGCGCGAACGGCGCGCCGCCGCGCGCCGGGAGGTCGGGACCGGCGCCGCGCTCGGGCGGGGCATACACGATGCCCCCGCCGGCGAGGCCGCCGATCGCCAGGATCACCGCGTCCGCGGCGAGCGGCACGTCCTCGTCCTCCACGTGGACCGAGACGCCCTCGCGCGGTCCGCCCGGCCCCCCGGGGTCGCCGCCCACCGCGCGCACGCGGCCGTGGCGCCGCGCCGCCCCGATGGCGGCGAGCAGCGCGTCGCGCGCCGCCTCGAAGCGGAGCCCGGCCGGCGAGCCGGCGCCGATCAGCGCCTCGCCCACGGGGACGCCGAGGCGCGCCGCGAGCGCCTCGGCCCGCGGCGCGCGCGCGCCGAGCCAGGGGCCGAGCAGGATCGCCCCCGCGCCGCCCGCCGCCTCGAGCGCCTGCCGGAGCCGATCGAGCAGCCAGGAGAGCCGCGCCGGATCGTCGTGCCGGGCCGCGAGGTCGCCGTCGGCGATCTGCCGCTCGTCGTCGAAGCGCAGCACCGGCGCGTCGACTGGCAGGAAGCGGAGCCCCCGCGCCCGGGCGAACGGCTCGTCCGTGAGCGCCTCCGCGAGCGCGTCGGCGTCCCAGGCGGCGCGCGCGGCGCGCGGGATGAGGACGCGCGTGCGGCGGAGCGAGCCGAGGTCGAGCAGCGCGCGATCCCTGCCGCGGGCCGGGCGGATCCGGCCGGCGACGGTGGCGAGGCGCACGCCGGACGCCTGCGGCACGTCCCACAGGCCGAGCTCCGCCGCGAGCTGCCTCGCCGCCGGCGCGAGATCGCCCGCGGGCAGATCGCTGCCGAGCAGCCGCGCGGCCCGCTCGACCTGCTCCCACGGGACGTCGTCGACCGCGCCGCCCGCGAGCGCCGTCTCCCCGACGCCCGCGGAGATCACGGTGACCTGCGCCCCGCGCCGCCTCGCGCTCCACGCGGCGGCGAGCCCGGCGACGCCGGCGCCGATCACGAGGATCGATCGCGCCACGCCCTCTCCTCCGGCTCCCGCGCGGGGCGCGGCGACCGGCGATCGCTGTCCTCGCACGCCGCCGCGGTCGCCTCGTCGCCCGCGGGCGCGCCGAGCTCCGACCGCACGCTGGCGATCGCGAGCGCCTCCTGCCGCGCCTGCTCCGGGCCGAGCGCGACCGCGCGCGTCATCGCCTGCCGCGAGAGGAACTCCACGGCCTGCCGCATCCCGTCGCGCGGCGGGAGCGAGAGCTCCTGCGCCACGATCTGCCCGCACCGCGCCGCGCAGCGCATGCCCCCGCACGCGCCGAGGCCGAGGCGCGTGCGGCGCGCGACGTCGGCCACGCTCCGCGCGAGCTCGTGCCGGAGGACGTAGCGCACCTCGGCCTCGATGACGGGCTCGCACGGGCACACCGTCGCCGCCTCGCGCGGCCGCTCGCGCACGCGCTCCTCGATGCGGAGCGCGCGCGAGCCGTGGCGGTAGACGAGCCGCCGGGCGGCCACCGCGTCGATCTCCATCCTCCGCGAGAGCGCGAGCGCGTCCACGGGGCGGTCGCCGCCGGGCAGCGCGGTCGTGTGCGTCACGCAGCGGGCGCCGAGATCGAAGCGCCGCGCGAGGACGTCGGTCATCTCCTGGGCGAAGAGCCGGAAGCTGGCCAGCTTCCCCCCGATCATCGAGTAGAGGCCCGGCGCGCCGTGCGCCGCGTGGTCGATGACCTGGTGCTCGCGCGAGAGCGCGTCCTCGGTCGGCCCGTACGCGTAGAGCGTGGGCCGCACGCCCGCGTACGTGCCGATCGCGCGCGCCTCGTGGATCTGCGGGAACACGCGGGCGATGCCCTGGACCAGGTACCTCACCTCCTCGCTCGTCGCGCGGACCTGATCGAGATCGCCGTAGAAGTCGTCGTCGGTCGTGCCGATGACGCTCATGTTCTGCCAGGGCTCGAGGAAGATCTGACGGCCGTCGATCGTCCTCGCCATGATCGCGTAGTTGGTGAGGCGACGGTCGAACACGACGTGCACGCCCTTGCCGGGCCGCACCCGCGAGCTCGCGGCGGGGAGGCCCGCGAGCGACGCGGTGATCGGCGACCACGCGCCGGTCGCGTTCACCACCGTGCTCGTGCGGAGCCGCCCGCCCTCCCCGGTCACGCGGTCCCGGTAGCGCACGGCCACGACCTCGCCGGTGTCCTCGCGGCGCTCGATCCGCTCGACCGTGTGCCCGACGTACACCTTGGCCCCTCGCTCGATGGCGTCGACGGCGTTGGCGATGCAGAGCCGCGCGCCGTCGATCCCCCACTCGTCGAAGCTGAAGCCGCCCACGAGATCGCCGTGCAGCCCCGGCTCGAGCCGCCGGAGCTCGTCGGGCGAGAGGCGCGCGTGCGGCTTGCCGCGCTTGAGCGGCTGGTACTTGTCGTACGCCTCGAAGAAGCCGTCCGCGAGCGTGTAGAGGATGCGCCCGTGCCTCGCGTCCTCGAACGGGACGAGGAACGGGATCCGGAACAAGAGGTGCGGCGCGATCGCCTGGATGTGCCCCGAGTCGCGGCACGAGTTCTCGGTCACGTGCGGATCGCTGGTCAGGTACCTGAGCCCGCCGTGGATCATGCCGCTCGAGTTCCCGCTCGCGCCGAACGCGAGATCGTTGCGCTCGAAGAGGGCGACCTTCAGGCCCCGCTGCGATGCGTCACGCGCGACCCCCACGCCGTTCACACCGCCGCCGATGACCACGACGTCCACGTCGGTGTCGGCGCGGCGGGCCGGCCTTGCGGCGCTCGAGGGGAGGATCGTCACCTGCGGCGTATAGCATGCCAGAACTTTTCCACGAGCGGGCCCAGCCTCGCGCGCGGCGCTGCAGATGCTGGCCGAGGCCGGCCGTCAGCCGCGGACCCGGATCGCCCAGGTCAGCTTCGCGAGGTTGCGGAGCACGTTCGGGACGCGGCGCGTGAGGTTGATCGAGGGGCGCCGCTTCTCCAGCACGCGGACGGGGATCTCCTCGATCCGCAGGCCCGCCCGGTAGGCGCGGATGACGAGCTCGCTGGCGAAGACGTCCTTGTCCACGACGCACTCGCGCACGATCCCGAGGAGCGGCTCGCGCAGGAACGCCTTGAGCCCGTGCGTGTCCGTCCCGCGGAAGCCGAGCGTGGCGCGGAGGAGCCCGTTGTACATCTGGCTCGCCGCGTGCCGCGCCCACGGGCGGTCGTCGCGCGCCCCCTGGATGAGCTTCGAGCCGATCACCATGTCGACGCCGCCCGCCCGCAGCATCGCGATCGCGCGGCGCTGGAAATCCACGTCGCACAGGTCGATCTCGTCGCAGAGGACGAAGCGCCCGCGCGCCCGCTCGATGCCCGCGCGGAGCGCGGCGCCGTAGTTCGGCTCGCCGATCGAGAAGTGCCGCACTTCCGCGTACTTGCGCTCGAGCTCGCCGGCGATGGCGAGCGTCCCGTCGCGCGAGCCGTTCTCGGCGAGCACGAGCTCCCAGCGCCACCCGAGCGGCAGCAGCCGCTCGCGCAGGTCCACGACGGCCGCGTGGAGGATCGCCTCCTCGTTGTAAACGGGGATGACGATGGAGATCTCCGGCGCTTCGCCCGCGTCCCCGCGGCCAGGCTCGGCGGCGCTCACGGCGCACCTCCGAGCAGGGCCTGCGCGCGGAGCGCCGCGTCGCGCCCGAAGTGGAGCGCGTCCTCCATCGAGGAGTAGTTCCAGCCGCCGTACCGCCCGCACGAGAGGATGCGCTGGCCCTCGAGGAACGGCCGCACGGCCTCCAGCGACCCGAAGTAGCTGTGATCGAACACGACGTACGCGTAGTCGATGCGGCGCAGCCGGGCGAACCGGACGGCGCTCGGCGCGGGGATGAGGCCCATCTCGACGAGGCCCTCCGCGACGCGCGGGAGCAGCGCCGCGAGATCCGGCTCGGCGCGATCGGCGAGCTCGACGTAGAGGCCCGCCTTGCCCGGCGGGGCCATGGCGGGGGAGAAGTTCGAGTAGCAGCCCACGCGGTAGAACGGGTACTTCGCCTCCGGGACGTAGACCCAGTGCAGCGGCTTCCCGCACGGGGTGTCGAGCGCCACGTCGAGGTAGTGGAGGTGCGTGCAGCGCAGCCGGGAGGCCGCCTCGGCGACGGAGCGAGGCGCGTCCGCGAGGCGCCTCAGGAGGGCGGGCAGCGGCGCGGACGAGATCAGCACGTCGTACCGGACGATCTCGTCGTCGAACACGAGCTCGCGCGCGCGCCAGTCGATCGACGCGGGCGCGCGACCGAGCTCGATCGCCGGGGTGCGCGCGTCCCGCGGCCGCTGCTCGGCGAGCGCCCGCGCGAGCCCGTGCGTCAGCTGGCCGATGCCGAGCCGCGGGTAGAGGAACTTCGCGTTGTAGCCGAGCTCGCGGTCGTTCAGGCCGACCGCTCCGGCGAGCACGTCCTCGAGCTTCGGCAGCGGGACGAAGCGGGAGCACCAGTCGGCGGTGATCTCGCTCGGGTGCACCCCCCAGAGGCGGCTGTTGTAGGGGATCATGAAGTGGCGGCTGATCCCCTCGCCGAAATGCGCCAGGCAGAACTCCTCGAAATTCCTGGGCTCGGGCCGGTCCGCGGCGAAGTGCGCGTCGATGAAGCCGCGGAGGCACTCGTAGGCGACGGCGGGCGGCAGGCCGAAGGTGTTCGCCTGGAACGGATAGCGGGTGTACGTGCCGTTCGACCAGATCATCGAGCGCCGCTCGATCTCGAGGGGATCGGGGCCCAGCCAGCCGAGCGCGAGCTCGCGGGTCGCCGGGTCGCGCAGGTGGAGGAGATGCCCTGTCCGATCGAAGCGGAAGCCGTCGTCCTCGAGCGTGATCGCGTGGCCGCCCGGGCGCGGCAGGCGCTCGAACAGCCGGTGCGGCACGCCCGCTCGCCCGAGGTGGTACGCGGCCGCCATGCCCGTCAGGCCGGCGCCGAGGATCGCGACGGGAACGCTGGAAATCGTGGGTCGGGTCATCGCTCGCGGCCCGGCCGCGGCCGCGGCCGCGAAGACACCACCTCCCCGGTGCGCGGTCAAGGCGCGGTGCCCGGCCGTGGACGCTCGCCCATGCTGGATTTCCTGCCCTCGGCGTGAGGCGGCCCGAGCTCCGCGCGCGCCGGCGAAGACCGCCGTTGGCGCCTCCGCCCAGAGCGACTAGGTGTGTCTAGGTCCCGTCGCGCGCGCCCCGCGGTCCGGGGCGTCCGAGGTATCCGAGGTCGAAGATGCCCATCCCCCGCCGGAAGTCGGTCCAAGTCACCGGGAGGACCCTCTACCTGACCGAGGACCCGGAGCTGCTGAAGCAGCAGCTGGCGGGCGGCGAGCTGCGCTTCGATCCCGAGCAGCACACGCTGATCGACAACATCTCGACCGACGAGCTCACGCCGGGCTGGGTCTGTTACTACTACGACGAGACGCTCGCCCGGTACTGCCTGGTCGGGCTGCGCGGTGGGCTCATCGAGCGCGACGCCATCAAGAACGGCGGCTTCGGCGTCATCGTCAGCGGGCGCTCGAAGGGGTGCGGCAGCTCGCGCGAGACGGCGCCGTACTCGGAGCGCGAGGCCGGGATCCAGATCGTCGTCGCGCGCAGCATCGAGAAGATCTACGGCCAGAACTGCCAGAACATCGGGCTGCTCACGACGACCGACTTCTCGCTCCTCGATCGGCTCGCGCGCGGCGAGGAGATCCCGATCGGCGAGTTCACCCGCGGGCTCGACCCGATCAGCGCCGACGTCGTCGAGTACGGCGGCCTCTTCGCCTACAACAAGGCGCGGATGGCCGGCGAGGTCTCGCCGCCCACGCTCGACACGCCGCCGCGGCCCATGACCCTGTGCGAGAAGATCATCGCGGCGCACGCGATCGTGGACGCGAGGGCGGGCAAGATCGGGGTCCCGGCGGTGAAGCCGGGCGACGCGCTCTTCGTCCGCATCGACGTGCGCTTCTCGCACGAGTACGTCACGCCGATGGCCGAGTCGCTCTTCCGGGCGGGCTTCGGTCCGGACGCGGTCGTGACCGAGCCGGAGAGCGTCTTCGCCTTCCGCGATCACCTCACGTTCCTCGATCGCGTGATGCCGGAGGCGCACCTCAAGCTCGGCCTGCGGGAGCAGGCGGCCTCGCTCGCGACGGTGCAGCAGGCCTTCACCGAGCGGCACGGGATCAAGCTGTACGGCGAGGTCGAGCGCGACGGCAGGACCGTGGGCTCCGAGGCCATCTGTCACAACAAGGTGATCGAGGAGCTCGCGCTGCCGGGGCAGATCGTGGCCGGGACCGACTCGCACACGTGCATGGCGGGGGCGCTCGGGTGCTTCGCGTTCGGCGTCGGCTCGACCGACATGGCGAACGCGTGGCTGACGCGCGACGTCCGCGTCGCGGTGCCGCAGTCGGTGCGCTTCAACCTGACCGGGCGGCTCGGGCCGGGGGTCACCGCCAAGGACGTGATGCTGTTCCTGCTCTCGCAGCCGTTCTGGAAGACCGGCCAGGGCATCGGCAAGGTGCTCGAGTTCGCGGGCGACGGCGTCCGCGCGATGGGCCTCGACGAGCGCGCGACGCTCACGAACATGGCGGTCGAGGCGGGCGGCTTCACCGGCATCATCGAGGCCGACGAGGAGATCGTGCGCTACCTCGTCGAGCAGCGCGGGCTCGCCGCGGAGGACGTGCGCGCGCGCGTCGTGCGCGCGGACGCCGGCGCGGAGTACATGGCGACGTTCGACGTCGATCTCGCGGCGATCGAGCCGATGGTCGCGACGCCCGGCGATCCGCGCAACGGCGTGCCGCTGCGGTCGCTCCGGGAGGTCGCGGGCGGCGAGGTGAAGATCGACATCGCGTACGGCGGCTCGTGCACGGGCGGCAAGAAGGCCGACATGGACATGTACGCGTCGGTGCTGCGCCGCGCGGTGGAGCAGGGCAAGCGCGTCGCCGACGGCGTGCACCTCTACATCCAGTTCGGCTCCCAGGACATCCGCCGCTACGCCGAGGCGAAGGGCTACCTCGAGATCTTCGAGAAGGCGGGCGCTGAGCTCGTCGACCCCTCCTGCGGCGCGTGCATCAAGGCCGGACCCGGTGTATCCGACCGCAAGGATCAGGTCACGGTCTCGGCCATCAACCGGAACTTCCCGGGCCGAAGCGGACCCGGCCGTGTCTACCTGGCCAGTCCCCTGATCGTCGCGGCCAGCGCGATCGCGGGAAAAATCGCTTTCCCGGAGTCATGACGCAGAGCGCCTATCGCGGAGTTACACACATAGTGGCCGCAATCGGCATCATGGAAAAACGAATGCTTTCCACGGAAGTGCGCCGTACGCTAAGGTGCTCTTCTGTGGCGGATCGGGAGGAGCCCCAAGAGCGTATGACCGACAAGGACACGCTGGCGAAGAACAACGAAGCCTCGAAGACGGACAAGCGGAAGCAAAGCCTCTACTTTCCGGAGTCGATGCTGCAGGAAATCAAGGAGGAAGCGGCGCGGCTCGATCGCTCGCTTTCTTGGGTCGTGCAGCGCGCGTGGAAGCTGGCGCGGATAGACATCAAAAAGCTTCCGAGTGTCAACGACGTGGCTGACGACGAGGACAGCGGCGACTAACATCGCCGCGAGCCTCGCGTAAGCCGCGTCGCTCGGGGATCGATGGGTCGAGAGCTCTTCGCCGCCGGGAAGGACGGTACGCGGATCTATGTCCGCTACCGGGAAGGTCCCGGCGGCATCGGAAGCTTGGCCAGCGGGGTCGGGGCGGGCTCGGAACGCCTCACCGCGGTGCTCTGCGATGGCATCGCGTGCGACGGCTTCATCTGGAAGTACCTGTGGGACGACCTGGCCCGTACGGTCAACGTCGCCCACTGGAACTATCGCGGCCACGGGCGGAGCAGCCTGCCGGTCGATCCGAAGGCGGTCGAGCTCCGCGACCACGCGAGCGATCTTGCTGCGGTGCGCGCGGCGATCGGCGACGGCCCCGTGGTGCTCTTCGGGCACTCGATGGGCTGCCAGGTCATCCTGGAGCACTTGCGGACCCACCGCGAGGGGGTGCGCGGGCTCGTGCTGATCTGCGGCTCGTCCGGCAGGATCACGCACCACTTCAAGGGCACGGACGTGCTCGCGCAGCTGCTGCCGCGGCTGATCGAGCAGGTCGACGCGTACCCGCACATCGCGCGGGCGATCTGGAGCCGCGTGCCCGCGCCGATGGCGCTGCGGATCGCGCTGCTCGCCCGCGAGGTCGACGCGAGCGCGGTCACCCCGGCGGATCTGCTGCCGTACATGCGGCACATGGTCGACATCGATTTCTCGATGTTCCTCCACATGCTGCGCAGCGCCGGCGAGCACTCGACGCTCGATCTGCTGCCGCAGATCGAGCTGCCCGCGCTCGTGATCGCCGGCGACCGCGACACGTTCACCCCGCCGCGCCTCGCCGAGGAGATGGCGGCGGCGCTGCCGCGGGGCGAGCTGATGATGGTGAGCGGCGGCACGCACGTCGTCCCGCTGGAGCGCAAGAAGATGGTCATCGAGCGCGTGGAGCAGTTCCTGCTCGAGCGCGTCCTCGGTGGAGCCCCGGTCGGGAGACCTTCGGCCAGCGATGAATCGTCGCAGCCTCCGGCCGAGGGCGGGCCCTCGCCGGGGGATCCGCGCGGGCTGTCGAACGACGAATGAGCCGCCGCGCGCCAGACGGACCAGCGCGCGGGCGGCTGCGACGGCGCGGCGGCGCGGCGCGGCGCCTGGTCGTCGCGGCGGCGCTGATCGCGGCCTCGTGCGCGCGGCCGTCGTCCGAGCAGAGCGGCGGGTCCACCGGCGCGATCGCGGCGCTGGCGGAGCGCGAGATCGCGCTTGCGCCCGGCGGGATCCCGGCGCGGTCATCGGGCGAGCCGCCCGCGTCCCCGGCGCCGCGCGCTGGAGCCGCGGGGGACGCGCAGGTCGCGCGCGCGGCGGGGGACACGCAAGCCGCGCGCGCGGCGGGGGACGCGCAGGTCGCGCGCGCGCTCCGGCGCTCGCCGCTGCGCGCGCTCCGGCTCACGGGCAAACCGACCGACGGTCGGTTCGAGGCGATCCTGGCCTTTGGCGCGGGCGTCGAAGGAGCGGCCCCCCGCGAGGTGAAGGTGAAGCTCGCGCCGGCGCAGAAGAAGGCCCCGCTCGCGTTCCGGCGTCCGGTCGCGTTCTACCGGCTGGCGAGGGCGCTCGGCGCGCACGTCGTGCCCGCCGCGACGGCGCGCCGGATCGGCATCGGCGAGCTCGCGGCGCTCATCGGGCGCGAGCCGAACGGGCGCAAGCTGCTGCGCCGCTTCGCGGTCATGAACGACGGGACCGTCGACGCGCTGGTCCTCGCGCCCGCTCCCGGTCCGCCCGGCCCGCGCTGGGTGTCGTCCCGCCGGCGGTCGGTCCGCTTCGATGACGCGCCCGAGCTCGACGTGTGGGCGCGCTGGGCGCGCTCGCGCTCGCCGGCGCGCGGCGAGCGCGCCTCGATCCTCCGCGATTACCTGGAGGTGCTCGCGCTCGACTACCTGGCCGGCAACGGGCTCCGGAAGGAGATCGTCATCGACGTGAGCGCGGGGGCCCTCAGCCTCGAGGCCAACGCCAGCGCGTTCCCGCTGCACGTGAAGGCGCACGAGCTGGATCGGCAGCTCGATCGCCTGGTGGAAGCGGCGCGGTTCCCGCGGGCGCTCCGCGACGCGCTCGCGCGCTTCGGCCCCGAGCAGGCCGCCGCGGCGCTGCGCCCCGGCGGGATCGAGGACGAGCTGGTGCCGCCGCGCGCCCTCGTCGAGCTCGAGGAGCGGCGGCAGGCGCTGCTCAGCCTGATCGAGGCGAAGATCGCCGACAGGGGAGAGGACGCCGTCCTCAGCCTCTAGCGCGGATCCCCCTGTCGGGAGCGAGCGCGAGCGCCTCGCCGCGCGCGCATCTTGATCTCCGGCGGCAGCGGGGCGATCACGGTGAACCGTGATCGACGTCGCGACCCTGCAGCGCTGGACGGAGGACATCGGCTACAGCGCCGAGCTGACGAAGCCGTCGACCCTGCGCATCCGCCCGCGCGAGGAAGGGATCGTCGAGCTCCCGCCGTTCTTCGTCCAGTGCACCGAGAACTGGGTCGTGCTCTCGATGTTCGGCGTGCTCGACTCCATCGACATGCAGGGCCGCGACGAGGCCGGGGCGAGGCTGACCCCCCTGGCCGAGGACACCGGCCAGATGCTCGGCCTGCTCCGTCACCTGCTCGAGGCCAACCGCGACATGCGCACCGCCAAGTTCGCCCTCGGCGATCGCAACGAGATCCTGCTGTGCGCCGAGCTGCCCACCGAGTCGCTCGACCGCTCCGAGTTCGTCGACGCGGTCGAGCGCATCATCGAGTACGCCACCGCGTACCGGCACGCGCTGCTCGGCACCGACACCTGAGCGGCCGGGGCGGGGCCGGCGCCCTGCCAGCGCCCGGCGCGATCACCTCTGCGTGATCACCACGCGGTTGTCGTCCCGGTAGGTGACGTTTCCGGATTCACCGCGGCAATCCCAGCAGGTCGCCCACGTGAGCCGCCGTCGCACGTAACCGTTGAAGCCGAGCGCGATCGGCCCCGGCTCGCCCTTCAGCAGCAGCGACGACGCGATCCGGTACCGATCTCCGGGGAGCTTCAAGAACGCGACGATGAACGAGTCCTCGTCGGACTTCCCCGTCACCACGAGCACCTCCTCGCCCGGCACGGGGTTCCAGAGCAGCGGCGAGGTGGTGAGCGTCGTGTTCGGAGGCGGGCTCGCCTCGGGCTGGATCGCCGGCGTGCCGCTCGGCGAGAGCCGCGTCCGGCCCCGGCTGAGCACGACGTTCACGTCGTCGGGCTCCTTGAAGAACTTGACCTCTCCGCCGAGATCACGGAGCTGCGGCACCGACGCGAGCAGCTCCGCGACCTGCTGCGGCCCGATCTCCGCGCGCCGGTACGTCTGCTGCCACTGCGGCGACGGGATCGACGCCGCGTTCGGCGCGCCGTGGCAGCACCGGAAGCCGATGTCGTCGCCCGACGCGCCCGGATCGACCGCCGCGCGGCGCGCGCACCGGTGATCCACGCCGCTCGCGCTCGCCGTGGCCCCGCGCACGGCGGCGGCCTTGGGCTGAAGGTTCTCGATCGGCGCGACGTCGCTCGCGGTCCACTCGCGCACCGCGGCCCCCATGCCGAGCACGCCGAACCCGGACGCGCACGACGCCGGCGCCTTGGCGCACGCCGGGTCCCACGCGGCGCCGCCCGCGTAGGGCGTCCCCTCAGGGCCCTTGCACGCGCGCTCCCACTCGAGCTCGGTGCACAGCCGGCCGCCGGCCTGCTGGCAGAGCTCCGAGGCGCGCGCCCGCGTCACGCCGGTGAGCGGCGCCTGCGCCGGATCGTTCGGGTACAGGTAGCGATCGATGGTGAAGCCGCCCAGCTCGACGTCGAGCAACGCCGGCTCCAGCGCGGGATCGCGCCCCTTGTCCCCGGGCGTGCTGCCCGCGACGAGCTTCCCGGCGGGGATCTCGACGCGCGCGGGCCCCGCGGGCACCGCGCCGGCCTGCGGCCTCGCGCTCGCGGCGGGCGACTCGTTCTCGGCCGCCTCGAGCACCTTCCCGGACGGCGCGGGCGCAGCCGGCGCGCCGCCGTCCGCGCGCTTCTCCCCGGCCTGCTGCTGCTGCTGCTCCGCGCGGTCGCAGCCCGACCCTCCGGCGACGCCGGCGGCGACCAGCAGGATCAGGGCAGCGGCGGGCGTCCTCGTCGGCACGTTTCCTCGCAAGCGCTCCGCCTTATGTCGCAGGACCCCTCGCCCGTCAAAGTGCCCGCGCTATGCTGGCCGGGATGGGGCAGGGCGTGAGCGACGCACCGGATCCGATGGCCTCGCAGATGGCGCAGCTCCTCGCCGGCAGCGACCTCGACGAGCTGCGCGAAATCGTGAGGCGCTGGGTCGCCGAGGCGCCGACCGAGGGCGTGCGCCGCCACTACCAGGAGCTCGGCGGGCGCCTCGTCGATCTCAAGGCGGCGCTCTCCGAGAACCCCGTGCAGCCCACGGTCGCGGAGCTCGAGCAGGCGCTCACGATGATGCTCCGGCTCGCCGCCTCGAGCCCGAGGACATGAGCCGAAGGTGACGCTCGCCGACTTCCCCCCGTGGTTCCTGCGCGCCTTCGCGCTCTGCTTCGGCCTCCTCTGGGGGAGCTTCCTCAACGTCGTCATCCACCGCGTCCCGCGCGAGCTCAGCGTCGTCCGCCCCGGCTCGTGCTGCCCCGCGTGCGGCACGCCGATCCGCGCCTACGACAACATCCCCGTCCTCAGCTACCTCCTGCTGCGCGGCCGCGCCCGCTGCTGCGGCGCCCCCGTGTCGCCGCGCTACCCCCTCGTCGAGGCGGTCGGCGGCGTCCTGTCGCTCGCCATCGTCGAGCTCATCATCCTCCGGCTCCCGTGGTCGACGCCGATCCTCCACGCGCTCGCCACGTACACCGCCGATCTCGCGCTCGCGCTCGGGCTCGTCGCCGCGACGTTCATCGACCTCGAGCACATGTACATCCCCGACGGGATCACGATCGGCGGCGCGGTCCTCGGCGTCGCCACCGCGTCGCTGCGCTCGATGGGCTTCACCGACGCGCTCCTCGGCGCCGCGGTCGGCTTCGCCGTCGTCTGGCTCCCGTTCGTCGTGATCTACCCGCGGCTCCGCGGCGGCCGCGTGGGCATGGGCCTCGGCGACGCGAAGCTCCTCATGCTGGCGGGCGCCTGGTTCGGCTGGGGGGGCGCGCTGTTCGTGCTCGGCGCAGGCGCCGTCCAGGGCTCGATCGTGGCGATCGCCCTGCTGCTCCTGCGCGGGAGCATCGAGGAGCCCGAGGCGGTGCGCCTCGAGCGCGAGCAGATCCGCGCCGAGCTCGCGGCGATGTCCCCCGAGGAGCGCGCCGCCGCCGAGAAGGAGCTCGCGCAGGATCCGCTCGCGGAGGAGCCCGGCGAGGGGTTCGGCCAGGCCCGCATCGCCTTCGGCCCGTTCCTCGCGCTCGCGACGCTGGAGTGCCTGCTGGTCGGGCGCGACATCCTCGAGGCGTATTTCTCATGGATCGACGCTGGATGAAGGCCCTGCTCCGCCGCGCGCTCGCGCTCTCCCTCGCGCTGCCCCTCGCCCTCGCGGGCTGCGGCAGCTCGCTCCCGCTGCCCCCGACGGGCCCCCACCTGCCGAGCGAGCCCGCCGTGGTGGTGCCCTACCCGCCGCCGCCGGCGCGGGTCGAGATCATCTCGCCGCCCGAGAAGCCGGGCCTCGTCTGGATCGACGGCGAGTGGCAGTGGCGGAGCCGCCGCTGGGCGTGGCAGCCGGGACGATGGGAGGCCGTCCCGCCGGGCGGGTATTTCGCTCCCACCGCCACCGTGCGCCGCGCCGACGGATCCCTGGTGTGGTTCGCCGGGGTATGGCACGTGCCCGGCAAGAAGTGATCGACGCCGCGCCCACGCGATGGAAAGTCACCCCGTGCCGAGCTGCTCGACGCCCGCGCTCACCTGAACGGCGCCGGCGAGCGAGCGCGGCGCGCCGTCACCTGCACGGATCGATGAGCCCAGCCCCATGATGCTTGCCTGGTCGTTCGCAGCGCGCACACCCGACGAAATCGCCCGCCTCCTCCGTGCTCTCGGCAAGCACCGCTACGTGCGCGAGGTCGATCACCGGCTCCACTGGTCCGTCGATCACGCCCTCGCCGAGCTGCCGGAGTTCGCGCCGCACGCCGCCGCCTTCGAGGCGCGCCTCAAGAAGGAGCGTGGGCTCGAGCTCGGCTCGCGCGATCCATCGCTGTGGCGCGAGGCGAAGACCGAAGAGGTGATCGCGGCGCTCACGGCGTTCTGGACCCCCGACGAGGCGGCGCTGCGCTACCAGGATCGCCTGCTCGAGGCGCTCGCGCGGACGGGCCTCCCCGAGGCCACGCACGCCCCGTTCGCGTCGGCCCCGGACGATCCTCCGCACCCGGAGCTCGTGCTGCTCGACTGGGAGCTGTACCCCGTGGACGAGCTCGACGCGGACCGGCACGCCGGGGCGCTGGCCGCCATGGAGGAGGCCGAGGAGGAGGTGAACGCGTCGGCGCCGATCTACAACGAAGGCCCCGTCCTCGCTGCGCCGGAGCTCTGCGAGGGGGCGCCGAACGGGGTGCTCGACGACGACTTTCTCGTGTGGTCGGACGGCCCCTACAGCTACTCGGACTACGTGTTCCGCGGGGTGGCGAAGGCCGCAAAGCTCGTGGATCCGCCCACGGGCTACCGCGATCTCTGACCGCGCCCGCCGCATCGGTAATCAGTACGGGTCGGGCTTCGGCGGCGGGATGGTCGGATCCGCCTCGGCGGGAGGCGCGACCGGCTGAGAGGTCGCGGAGGTCGCGGCCGCGCTGGTCGCTGTGGCGATCGCTGCGGCCGTGGTCGTCGGGGAGGGAGCGGGTCCCTTCGGCGCCTGGTGGAGCGTCACCTCGAGCGCGATGTCCTTGTCGAACACCAGCATCCGTCGCTGCGCGACGTGGCCTGGGGCGGAGATCTCGATCCGGTGCGCCGCGCCGTCCTTGAGGAGCTTGCCGTCGAAGGGGTTCGACGGGAGCTCCACCCCGTCGACGAGGATCTTCGCGCTGGCCGGGCTCGCCTTGATCGACGCCCGGAGGAGCGCGGCGTCGGTCCCGGGCCGCGGAGGGCTGCTCTCGGCGACCGGTGAGGAGGGCTCGGCGCTCTGCGGCGGCGCTGGCGCGGGCGGCGCGCTCTGGGCCGGCGGCGCGATCGCGCGGGCGCTCGGCGGACCCGGATCGCGCACCTTCAGGTACAGCGTCGCGGCGCCGATCAGCGCGACGACCGCGAGCGCCGCGACGAGCGGCAGCCGCGAGCGCCGCGGCGCCGGCTCGGGCCGCGCGGCCGGGGCCGGCTCGGTCCGCACGACGGCGTGGAGCGTCGCCTGCGGAGGGTTCGAGCGGTGGAGAGGGCGCGCGGGCGCCGACGGCTCGGAGGCCGTGATCGCCCCCTCTTCGGCGGAAGGGGTCGAGTCGAGCGGCTCGCGCATCGGCAGCGAGGGCAGCCTCGACGCGTGGCCGCCGAGCTCCGCGCTCCCCGCGTCGGGGCCGTGCTCCTGCAGCTGCTTCAGCTGGCGATCGATGATCGCCCGGATCTCGGCGCGCTCGGTCGCGAACAGCTCGCTCACGAGCGCGCCGACCTGCTCGGCCGTCACCTGCTCTCCCAGGCGCTCCGCGCCGCGATCGAGCTCCGCGCGGAGGTCGGCGGCCGTCGGATAACGCCGGTCGCGCGCGTGGGCGAGCGCTCGGGCGCAGATGCGCGCGAGATCGAGGGGCACGTCGGGGCGCGCGGATCGCACGTCCGGAATGTCCCGCATCAGGCGCGAGATGATCTGCGGATCCGTCAGCCCACGCCAGAGGCGACGGTTGGCGAGCATCTCCCAGAGGATGACGCCGGCCGAGAAGATGTCGGCGCGCCGATCGATCTGGGACGAGTGCGAGAACGCCTGCTCGGGCGCCATGTACGCGACCTTGCCCTTCAGCGTGCCGGCCTCCGTCTCGACCACGCGGTGCGCGGCGAGCGCGATCCCGAAGTCGACGATCTTCACCTGGCCGTCGTACGTGATGAAGATGTTGTGGGGGCTCACGTCGCGATGCACGACGTTGAGCGGCGTGCCGTCGTAGTCGACGAGCTCGTGGGCGTAGTGGAGGCCGGCCAGCACCTCGCTGAGGATCCACAGCCGCACGGTGAGCGGGATCGCGCGCCCCTGGTCGCGCGCGCGGGAGATCACCCGGCTGAGCGGCTGCCCGTCGAGGTACTCCATGGCGATGAAGTACTCGCCGTCCGCGATGCCGACCTCGTTGGTCTGCACCACGTTGCGGTGGTTCAGCCGGGCGGCGAGGCGGGCCTCGTCGAGCAGCATGTCCCGGAACTCGGGCTCGTCGGCGATGTTGGGCCGGAGGCGCTTGATGACCTGCAGCTTGCTGAAGCCTGCCGGCCCCACCGCGACCGCCAGGTGCACGTCCGCCATGCCCCCGCGCCCGAGCGTCGCGATGAACCTGTACTTGCCGAGGCTGCGCGCGTGCCGGTCGGGAGGGGACGGCGGCGCGTCCCGGCCGACGGTGGTCGCCGCGTCGCGGTCCGGGCGCCGCATGGGGATCGTCGGCGGGGGCTCGGAGGCCACAGGGGCGAGCTGCCGGGAGCGCAGGGTCCGGCCGTCGATCGCGGCCTGCACATGCTCCGGCGGGCCCGAGGCGGCGAGCTCGTTGCTGCGAGCGGAGTCCACCGCCCAGTCAGCCTCGTCGTTCGTCCCCTTGTGCTCGCTCACCGCAGAATGGTCCTGATCCAACGCCGTCCAGTCAAGCCGACGGCGGCGCCCGCCAGCGCTCGCGCGGCGGCGGGCGGACGCGGAGCAGCGCGCCCACGACGCCGCGCCGGCGTCCAGCCCGTAACCGCAGCGATAACCATCGCCGGGGTCCCCCGCACCGGAGCGCGCATCCAGCCTCGAGGACCGCCGGGGCCGGCATCGGTCGCCGCTGGACGCACGAGCGCAGCGGGGGTGTCTCCTCCTCGGCATCCCCAGGCGGCTCCTGCTATTGTGAGAAGCGTCACCTTCTGCGAGTTCCTGTACCTGGGAGGAGAGTGTGAGATGCTCGCCTCGACTTGCGCACAATGTCTCGTGACGAGGTAGCCCATGCCCTGTGACTCGATTCCGCGGCGCCTGCTGGGTCAGGCGAAGGTGCGGCCCGAGGCTCCAGCCCACTACGTGAAGGAGGGGGGGTTCTGGCGGATGACCAGCTTCCGGGAGTACGCGAGCGAGGTGCAGCGCGCCGGCAAGGCGCTCATCGCGCTCGGCGTCGCGCCCGGCGACGCGCTGAGCCTCCTCGGCTTCAACCGGCCCGAGTGGGTGGTGCTCCATGTGGCCGGCATGGCCGTCGGGGGCGCTCCCGCGGGCATCTACACGACGTGCTCGCCCGAGGAGGTGCGCCACGTCGTGCACCACTCGGCCTCGAAGCTGGTGCTGGTCGAGAACAGGGCCCAGCTCGAGAAGATCGTCCGCCAGTGGGATCGGCTGCCGCAGCTCGCGTGGGTGGTGCTGATGCGGGGCGCGGTGCCGACGGGCGATCCGCGGGTCTTGTCGTGGGACGAGTTCCTCGCCAGGGGCAGCCGCGTCCCGGACGAGCTGTTCGAGCAGCGGCTCGACGCGCTCGAGCCGCGGGGGCTCGCGACGCTGCTCTACACCTCCGGGACGGTGGGGCCGCCGAAGGGGGTCATGCTGAGCCACGAGAACCTCACGACCTCGGCCGACGTGGCGGCGCGCATCGTCCCGTTCTCGCCCTGGGACATCGGCCTGTCTTACCTGCCGCTGTCGCACATCGCCGAGCAGATGTTCACGATCCACCTCCCGGCCTCGGTCGGCGCGGCCGTGTACTTCGCCGAGTCGCTGGAGGCGCTCGCGGACAACCTCCGGGAGGTGCGGCCGACCGCCTTCTTCGGGGTCCCGCGCGTCTGGGAGAAGATGCGGGCCGGGATCGACGCGAAGCTCTCCGGGGCGAAGGGCCTGCAGAAGTTCACGCTCCAGCAGGCGCGGCGCGTCGGTCTCCAGCACAGCGAGCTCCGCGCCCGGGGCGAGCCGCCGGGGCCGCTGCTCGCGCTGCAGCACCGCCTCTACGACAAGCTCGTCTACTCGAAGGTGAAGGCGGCCATCGGGCTCGGCCGGGCGCACGTGTGCAGCACCGGCGCGGCCCCCATCGCGAAGGAGCTCCTCGAGTTCTTCGCGTCGCTCGACATCCTGGTCACCGAGGTCTACGGCCAGTCGGAGGTGACCGGCGCGACGACCTACAACCTGCCGGGCAGGACGAAGCTCGGCTCGGTCGGCCCGGTGGTGCCGGGCATGGACGTGCGGATCGCCGACGACGGCGAGCTCCTCGTGAAGGGGCCGACCGTGTTCCTCGGCTACTACAAGGACCCGGAGGCGACGGCGCAGGCCCTGGTCGATGGCTGGCTCCACACGGGGGATCTCGGCCGGTTCGACGAGGAGGGGTTCCTCCACATCACCGGGAGGAAGAAGGAGATCCTCATCACGGCCGGCGGGAAGAACGTCTCCCCCAAGAACATCGAGGAGGCGCTGAAGCGCCACGACCTCATCGCCGAGGCGGTGGTCGTCGGCGACGGGCGCAAGTTCCTCACCGCCCTGCTCGTGCTGGCGCCCGACGCCGTGAAGCGCTTCGCGGCCGAGCGCGGGCTGAGCGGCGACCTCTCCCCCGCGTCGCCCGAGCTCCGGGAGGCCGTGCAGCGGGCCGTCGACGAGGTGAACGGCGAGCTGGCGCAGGTCGAGACGATCAAGAAGTTCTCGATCCTGCCGCGCGGCTTCACCATCGAGGACGGCGAGCTGACGCCGACGTTGAAGATCAAGCGGCGCAGCGTGAGCCAGAACTTTGCGCGCGAGATCGAGGCGATGTACGCCGAGTAATCATGCGCAACGAGCCCGCGACCGCCGTCTCCTTCGATTTTGGCCAGACCCTGGTGGAGCTCGACACCGGGATGCTCTCCGCCCGCCTCGCCGAGCGGGGCATCGCCGTGTCGCGGGAGCAGCTGGACGGCGGGGTCGACGAGGGGTGGCGCGTCTACAACGACGCGATCCGGCGCGGGCTCGGCGGGCACCCGTGGAAGATCATGATGGGCCGCCTGCTCGAGGCGGGCGGCGTTCCGGCCGGCGCGGTCGACGCGGCGGTCGACTGGCTCTGGACGGAGCAGCCCCGGAAGAACCTCTGGCGCCGGCCGATCGCCGGGATGATCGACGTCGTGGTCGATCTCAAGCGGGCCGGCGTGCCGGTCGCGGTGCTGTCGAACTCGGAGGGCCGGCTCGCGGAGCTCGTCGAAGAGCTCGGCTGGTCTGCGCACTTCGCGGCGATCGCGGATTCGGGGCGGCTCGGGTTCGAGAAGCCGGGCAGGGAGATCTTCGCGTGGACGGCCGAGCGCCTCGGCGCGCCGCTCGCCGCGGTGGTGCACGTGGGCGATTCGCTCGCTGCCGATGTCGACGGCGCGCTCGCGGCAGGGATGCGGGCCGTCTGGTTCAAGGGCGATCCGCAGGGCGCCGCAGCGCGGCCCGACGCCGATCGCGTGGCCGTGTGCGACGGCGCGGACGCGCTGCGCCGCGCGCTGCGGGCGTTCGGCGTGCGGTTCTAGGCGGTCCGCCGCCGTCGCGGTCGGCGCGGGCGCCGCGCGCGCGGCGCCCGTCACCTGGAGGGCGGTGGCGCGCGAGACCACCGCGGGCGGCGCTCCCCTGGCGCTCTCCTTTCGGTGGGCACGAACGTCCCGGGAGGCGCCGCCGCCCCGCGCGCGTCGCGCGCGCTTCGCTCCTGGATCGGCTCGCCCTGCCGCCCCGCGCCGGCGCGGCGGTCTCCGGATCGTGCACCCGATGCACGTCTTCCGGATGGTTCGGGCATTGCTGGAGGCCGGTTCACGATGGTCGTCAAGGATGCAAGCTTCGAACAAGAGCCCGGGAGCGGAGTGCGGCAAGCGGACGTTCCCGCCGTCGCGCCTCGCGTCCTCAGCGAGATCCGCCGCGCGGACGAGCGGCTTGTCTCGCTCGTGCAAGAGCGCCCCGTGGCCACGCTGTGCGCGGTGGCCGCGGTGGGATACCTGATCGGACGGGTCGTTACACGGCTGGGTTGAGGAGGTCACCATGACAGAAGGCGAGGTCGAGGCGACACAGGAGCGCGACGCGCGGGAGAAGGCGGACGACGCGCTCGGCCGGCTCGATGCAACCGAGGTCACGCGGGCGGTCTCGGCGTTCGCGCGAGAGAACCCGCACGTCGCGCTCGCTGCGGCGGCTGGGCTCGGGTTCCTGCTCGGCGGGGGCCTGACGCCGCGCGTGCTCAGCAAGCTCGGGTCCCTCGCGACCCGGAGCTACGTCAAGAGCACCTTTGCCCAGGCGGTCGGTACCTTCCTCGACGAGCAGGCGCGGTCCCAGGGCCAGCTCGGCTCGTCGCCCTGATCCCCCGCACCCGCGCGAGCGCTGCCGGCGCCGCCGGTAGTGCTCAAATTTGCCCGGAGAGAGTTCGCATGAAGGCGGGAAGGCAGGAAGATCATTGATCTTTCTTCCCGCCTTCCCGCCTTCCTGTTCAATTTTGAGCACTGCCCCGCCGTGCGCGAAGCGCGCTGCCCTCCGGGAAGCGCGCAGCCCCACCTCGCACCGTCGCGCTGCGCCGGGCGAGCCCTCTTCAGGCCCGGCGGCTGTACGTCTTGCGGATGCGCCGACCGCCGCTCTCGCTCAGCACCTCTTCGACGGTGCGGGACACGTCGGGCAGACATCGGACCGAGAGCACCGCGCCGCCGCCGGCGCCGCTGGCCTCGTCGAGCCGGCGCGCCTCGTACTCGGGCAAGCGCGCGCCGAGCACGGCGCCGAGCAGGGTGCCGGCCGCGCCGGCGGCCCCCGCTCCAGCGAGGCACGCGACGATGGGCCCCGCCAGGAACGCGTCGAGCCTCGGGATGATCAGCGCGCCTCCGGCCGTCATCGCGGCGAGCGCGCCCCCGACGAGCCCTCCGATCACAGCGCCCAAGGCGGCCCCTTCGGACGCCTTGCTGTGGATCGTCAGCTCGAGCTCGTCCAGACGGGAGTGCTGCTTGGGCACCATGCTGATGTCCTCGGCCGCGACGCCCAGGGCGAGGAGGCGGCCAAGCGCGCCCGCGGCTTCCGTGCGGCCTGGGAAGAATGCAGTGAGCGTCCGGTAATACATCATTCGACGAGGACCCCTGTGACGCGCTTCGCGAGGTGTCTCGCTCAATCCATCTGCTCTCGGAAAAGCATCGCTTGTGCCGCTCCGGCTGCGCAGATGTCGCTCGGCCGCCGGAAAGCGCTCGGGAAATGATGGAAGGCGCCGCGCCGCGCTGGGACGGTGCGGCGCCTTCGCGCCCTGCTCTGGGGGCTCGCTCAGCGGACGCCGAGGTCGTTGACGAACGAGCGCTCCGCGGTGGGCGCGCTGGTGCTCTCCTGGATCTCTTCCTGGGCCCGCCGCGCGGCGCCCAGGGCGCGATCCTTGACCTTCTCCGCGCGCTCGCGCAGCCGGCCGGTGCTGTCACGCAGCCGGCGGCGCGCCTCGTCGCCCGACGTCGGCGCGACCAGGACGCCGACCCCGACGCCCACCGCGACGCCGAGGCCGAGCCCGACCGAGACGGGGACGATCCAGTCGAGTGAGCTCCTTCTCCTGTAGGGGAACATGTCGGCCATGTAACTGACGAGATCGGTTGCCTTCATTGTGGCTCCGTCGGTTCACGCAGCGTGCGGGGCGCGAGCATCGCGCATCCCTCAGCGTGGATTCACGTTGGTTGGAACGGTGACCGGCGGGACGTGAGGCAGCGCGCATGCCAAGGGCGTATTGCGCACGAAGGGAGCAGGGCGCGCGGGCGCCCTGCCCGAGATCCAGGGTGGCGCTGGGGAGCGCCGCGGCGTCAGCGGCAGAAGCCGTCGACGCAGATCCCGCCGTCGGCGCAGGACGTCTCGGGATCGCACTCGCCGCCGAGGTTCTCGCTCGACCCGCACACCTGATGCACGCCGGAGAACGTCGTCACGGTCCTGCACTCGCTCAGCGAGGGCGACTGGTTGTCGCAGGCGTTCGGGTTCGACGGGCCGCACGAGATGTAGCAGCTGTGGTGCAGGCAGATCGACCCCGGCGCGCAGACGTCCTGCGCCCCATCCTCGCCGCACACGAAGTTGCTCGACTGATTCGGGATGCAGCCGTTCTCGACCCAGACGTCGCCCTCGGGGCAGTCTCCGCCGTCGCTCCTCGGGACGCAGGCGCCGTCGACGCAGACGGCAGAGGGGCCGCCGCAGTCGTCGGTGATGACGCAGGGCTGCGCAGGCTGGGAGCAGATGCCGAGGGTTGTGTCGCAGCGGTAGCTGCTGGGGCAGTCCGCGTCCTCGCTGCAGGCGGGCGTGCATTTGCCCTCGACGCACTTGTCGTTGACCGGACACTGGGTCTGGTCGAAGCACTGGTCCTGAGGCGCGGTGCAGATGCCGCTCACGCAGAGGTAGTCGGCGCCGAGGCTGGCGCAGTCGGCGTCGGCGCCGCACGCGGCCGGGGTCGCCGGGACGCAGGTCGCGTCGTCGCCCGCGCCCTCGCAGACGTAGCCGTGGATGCACCCGAGGGGCTCGCCGCTCGGGAGGCCCTGATCGCAGCTGCCCGGCTGGCAGGTGCCGTCCGGCGCGCAGGTCTCGCCCTCGGCGCAGTCGTCGGGGTTGCCGCAGTACACCGCGTCGCTGCCGCCGCCACCGCCGCCGCCGCCGCCGCCGCCTTGCCCGGTGGAGCCGGTCGCGACGCACGAGGCGGTGTGATCGTCGTCGACGACGCACTCGAAGCCGTCGCTACACCCCCAGGCGGTGCAGTCGCCGACGTGACATTCGTTGTCTTCGCCGCAGGTCTCGTTGACCCCGCAGTCGGCCGGCTCGTCACAGCCGTCCGAGCTCGGGATGCCGGGCCCGCAGTCCTCTGCATCACAGAAGTGGCTGTCGGCGTCATCGTAGATGGGGCAACCCGCGAGGAGGGGCGCCAGCACGCTCGCGAGACCCAGCAGAGTAAGTCGCTTCATTCACCGTCTCCCGAAGGCATTCGGCCGCCCGGCGTCGAGGGGCGGCGCCCTCGCGCGTGACGGTCGCGACCGGACGAGCGTAGCAAGCGACATGCCCCGAACAACCCCGGCGAGACGCCGCGCAATTCGGCGGCCCGCGCGCGCGCCGTGAAGCCGCGTTCACGTCGGGATGTGGCCCGCGCGCGCGACGGTTCGCGGCGGATGCGCCGCGCCCGGCGGAGGCTGGCTCGCGGCGGGTGGACGCGGCGGGTGGCCGTGGCGGGTGGCTCGCGGCGGGGGGCTTGGCGCGGGTGGCCGTGGCGGGTGGCTCGCCGCGGGTGGCTCGCGGCGGGGGGCTCGCGCGGCCGGCGCTCGGCGGCGAGCTCGCGGCGGCCGGACCGGATGGCGCGGCGCGGCGCGGACCGCTTGGGGCATGCAGGGGAACCCGTGCTACCGTTCCGCCGAGTTCCGGGCGGCCACCTCCGAACGAGGAATCCCGGCAGGCTCGCGCCTGTGGGCCAGCCGTTCGCGAGGACACGGGGACCGGTCGAGCCGATGGATGTCACCTGCGAGCGTTGCAGCACCGAGTACGAGTTCGACGACGCGCTCGTGTCGGAGCGCGGTACGACGGTCAAGTGCACGAACTGCGGCTACCAGTTCAAGGTGCGCCGCACCGACGGCGCCCTCCCCGAGAAGTGGCTGGTGCGCACCCTCGGCGGCCGGGAGCTCGAGTTCAGGATGCTCCGGGAGCTTCAGGCGGCGATCTCTCAGGGCCACGTCACCCGCGACGACGTGATCTCGCGCGGGAACGCGCGGCCGCGGCGGCTCGGATCGATCGCGGAGCTGGAGCCGTTCTTCAAGGGCCCGGGGAGCATGGTCATGGCCGGGACCGCGCTGGGCATCGGCGGGCCTTCACCGATGCCCGGCCGCTCGAGGTCGCTGACGCCGCCAGGGCTCGGCGGCCCGGCGCCGTCGCAGACCGAGGGCTCGGTCGCGATCCCGCTCCCGCGCGCGGAGCCCAGCGCGGAGGCCGGTCCCGGGTCGATCCACGACGACGAGACGGTCGTGCGCGACGTGCGGGAGGTCCAGTCCGCCAAGGAGCGCCCGTCGCCGCGTCGCGCGACGCTGCCCGCCGCCTTCGAGCCCGAGGCCAGCGCTCCGGCGCGGGCGATGCTCAAGCCGAGCTCCCTGCCCGGGGTCGTGGTGCCGCCGGAGGAGGCGCCGCCGCTGCCGGACGCGCACCCGGCGCGCCGGCAGGAGCCGCGGACGCTCCGCGGCGCCGGGGTCGCCGAGGCGCGCCCGGGCAGCGTCAAGCCGGCGGCCGAAGTCGGCGGTGAAGCGCAGGGGCGGGCTTCCGGGCTCGGCTCGCTGCGGATCCCGAACAGCGCCCCGCCGCCGCGCGCCGAGCGCGCGGCCGCTCCCGCTTCGGCCGACGGCCAGGGAGACGAGGGCCCCGCGGCGAGGCGCGGGGCGCCGCGCGCGCCGGCCGAGGATCGCGCGGGGCGGAGGGCGGGGGCGATGCCGCTGGTGTCGCCCGCCGACCCCGACGGCGGCCCCTCCTACGCCGACGACGGCGACGGGGACACGCGGATCACCTCGCTGCCGATGAAGAGGACCGGGATCGCGCGGTGGATCGTCGGGCTCGTCGTCGTCGGTCTCGCGGTGGTGAGCGTCGCGACGCTCGGGCCGAGGTACTTCAAGCCGGCGGTCCAGGCCCGTCCGGCGACGAGCGACGATCGCGTCGCGACCCTGCTCGCCGACGGCGAGCGGAGCCTGACCGAGGGAGATCTCGAGACCGCGAGGGACAAGCTCGTCAAGGCGAGCGCGCTCGCCGAGGACGATCCGCGCGTCGCCGCGGCGCTGGCCCGGGTCGAGACGGTGAACGCGGACATGCGGTGGCTGCGGCTGCAGCTGCTCGCCGAGGGCGATCCGGATCTGGACACGATGCGGCACGAGCTCAAGAGCGCGATCGATCGCGCCCGCAAGGCGGTCGATCACGCGCGGCGCGTCGCGCCGGCGGATCCGGAGGTGAGCCGCGCCGCGATCGATCTGCTCCGGGTGCAGGGGGACCTCGCCGCGGCGCGGCAGCTCGTCGCCTCGATCTCGGCCGAGAGCGCGCAACCCGAGAACTCCCTCACGCTGGCCGCGCTCGATCTCGCGGAGGCTCAGCCGAGCTGGGCCACGGTCGTCAAGCGGCTCCGGGCGGCGGCGAGCGTCGAGCAGATCCCCGGGCGGGCGCGGGCGCTCCTCGTCTATGCCCTCGCGCGGTCCGGCGATCTCGTGGCCGCGCGCGTCGAGAACGATCGCCTGCTCGCCATGAGCCCGCCGCACCTGCTCGCGCGTCCGCTCCGGGCCTTCATCGACCGCGTCGAGAAGGCGCCGGACGAGCAGGACAAGCCGAGCGGCGGCGCCGAGCCGGCCTCGAGCGCGCGTCCGGAGAGCTCTGCGGCGGGCGCTCCCGGCCCGAGCTCGTCGGCGGCGGCGGGCGCTCCCGGCCCGAGCTCGTCGGCCGCGCCGGGGCGCGTCCGCCGGGCGCCGGAGCCGGACGACGGCCGCGTGCCGGACGACTACGTCGCCCCGGGGGGGACGATCGATACGAGCGACCTCCCCGGCGTGCACCCGCCGCCGACCGCCTCGCCGAGCACGACGGCGCCCGTGATCGACACCTCCGATCTGCCCGGGATCAAGCATGAGTAGGCGCCGAGCTCGACGGATGCGGTGGTTTGGTGCGGTCGCCCTCGCGGCGGCGGCATCGATGGCGGGGTGCACCGGGCGGGAGCGGACCGCGCCGCTGCCGGCCCCGCCCGCCGGGCGCCTCGACGAGCCGGCGGTCATCGAGATCGATCTCTCGCGCGGGCTCCCCGAGAGCGCGTCGGCGTCGCTCTTCGGCCCGCCGAGCGGCAGGACCCATGCGCAGCTCGTGCGGTCGTTGCGGGAGCTCGCCGAGGCCGAGAGCGCGAAGGGTTTCCTCGTGCGGCTCGGGAGCGCGCGCCTCGCGTTCGCGCGGGCCCACGAGATCGGCCGGATCCTCGGCGACGTCCGCAAGGCGGGGCGGCCGGTCGTGTGTCACGCGGACGAGTACAACAACGCGACGATGCTGCTGGCGGCCGCCGCCTGCAGCAAGCTCTGGCTGAGCCCGGCCGGGCAGGTCGACACGGTGGGGATCGCGGCGCAGCTCATGTTCGCGAAGGGGCTGCTCGACAGGCTCAACGTGGACGTCGACTTCCTCCAGGTGGGGAAGTTCAAGGGCGCGAGCGAGCCGTTCACGCGCGAAGGGGCGAGCCCCGAGGCGCGTCAGTCGCTCCAGTCGGCGCTGGGCGGGCTCCGCGAGGCGTGGCTCTCGGGCATCGTGGAGGGGCGCGGCAAGCAGGAGCTCCGCGAGGCCGTCGAGGACGGCCCGTTCGCCCCGGAGGAGGCGAAGGCGCGGGGGCTCGTGGACGAGCTCGGCGATCTCGAGGCCGCGATCGAGGACGCGAAGAAGCTCGCCGGCACCGAGCTCTCCGTGCCGCGGTTCGGCGGCGCCCCGCGCGACCCGAGCCTCTCGCGGAGCCTCGTGGACGTGTTCCGCTCCATCTCGGGGGCGAGCACGCTGGGCGCGCCGCACGTGGCGGTGGTGCCGGCGATCGGCGGCATCACCATGACCGCCAGCGGGATGCCGCTCGGCTCGTCGGACGGGATCGGCGAGCGCGAGCTCGGGCGGATCATCACGCGCCTGACGAAGGACACGAGCGCGAAGGCGGTCGTGCTCCGGATCGATTCGCCCGGCGGGTCCGCGCTGGCGTCGGATCTGCTCTGGCAGAAGCTGATGCGGCTGCGGGAGGCGAAGCCGCTGGTCGTCTCGATCGGCGGCATGGCGGCGAGCGGCGGCTATTACCTGGCCTGCGCCGGCACCAAGATCCTCGCCGAGCCGACGAGCATCATCGGCTCGATCGGCGTCGTGGGCGGCAAGTTCGCCGTGGGGAAGGCGCTCGCGGACATCGGGATCAACGCGGAGACCGTCGCGGCCAACCCGGATCCGACGCGGGCGGCGCGCGCCGCGTACATGTCGGCGCTCACGCCCTGGGACGAGCCCACCCGCGCCCGCGTGCTCGCCAGCATGGAGGCGGTCTACGATCTGTTCCTGAAGCGCATCACGGCGGGCCGGAACCTCCCGCTGGAGACGATCGCGCCGTCGGCGGAGGGGCGGATCTTCGGCGGGGTCGAGGCCCACGAGCGCTCGCTCGTCGATGAGCTCGGCGGGCTGGAGCGGGCGATCGCGCTCGCGCGCGAGCTGGCGGAGCTGCCCGACGACGCGCCGGTCGAGATCGAGCAGGACGATGGAGGCCTGCTCGAGCTCCTGGCCGCCGGCGACGAGACCGGCGAGGACGCCGCGCGGGCCCCGGACCGCGCCGCGCTGAAGGACCGCGCTCGGGAGGCGATGGCGGGCGCCCTGCTGCCCGAGTGGCTCGGCGTCGCGCCGGAGATCGGGACGTTCGCCGCCTCCATGGCGCCGCTCCTGGCCGGGGAGAGGGCGCTCACGGTGCTACCGTTCGCGGTGACGCTCAGGTAAGGCGCGCGATCGCACCGGAAGATTGGCTTTGTACCATGGTCGTTCTGGTAGGCTGATCGGGTTCAGCATACCCGAAGCGGGTCGCCGAAATGAGCTCTTCACCTCCGGAACGGGCAGCATCAGCGTCGGGCGCGCGGAGGTCGCTGCATTCGCCGGAGCTGATGGAACCAGCGGGGCCCGCCTCCGCGGGGCAGCTGCTCATCGGAGGGAGCCGAGCCGTCACGCCTGTGTCGCGCCACCGCGGCCCGCGCGCTGAGGAAGCCTACTGGCGCGCGCGCGTGGACGAGCGCCGCGCCGCCGGCGACGCGCAAGGAGAGCGCGAGGCGGCCCTCGCCCTCGCAAGGATCCTCGCCGCGCGCGGCGTCGAGCTCGACCGGGCGGCGGCGCTGGCCCGGAGGGCGCTCTCGCTGGGCGACGACGCCGCGATGCGGAGCGAGCTGGCCGGCTGGCTGGCCGGGCTGGGCGAGCCGGCCCTGGCCGCAGCGGCGCTGCGCGGCCTCCGCGACGACGCGCAGCCGCCCGGCGCGACGGCGCGGATGCTGGTCAAGATCGCCGTGCTCCTGGCGCGCGCCAGCGACGTCGCGGGCGCGGTCGACGCGCTCGAGGAGGCGAGCGAGCTGGCTCCGGACGACGCGATGGCGAGCGAGCTGCTCGGCACCATCGCCGCCTGGGCGTCTGAGGAGGTGTTCCCCACCGCCGCAGCGAAGGCGTACCTGGAGGCGGCCAAGCGGCGCGAAGCCGCGCGCGAGCGGGAGGCGGCGTTCGAGGACCGCCTGCGCGCCTTCGAGATCGCCCCCCACGACGACATAGCCGCCAAGGCGATGGCCGCCGCGCTGTTCGTGCGCAGCCGGCACGGCGCCGCCGACGAGGTGCTCCGGGCGCACGCCGAAGCGCTCGCGGCGCGGGCATCCAGCGGCGAGGGCGAGGCCGCTGGCCCGCCCGCGCTGCAGCGCGCGACGGAGGTCCACGGCCACCGGCTCAAGGGCGCGACGAGCGAGGGCGACTGGGCGCGCGCGGTCGGCTGCGTGCTCGACGCGGGCCTCGACGGGGAGGTCGACGGCGACGCCGCCCGCGCGATCGACGAGGTGCTCGAGCAGGCAGGGCTCTACGAGCTCGTGGCCGCGCGGCTCGAAATCAGGGCCGAGCAGCGGATCGGGGCGCCGAGGGCCGAGGCGTACGCGGCGCTCGCGCGGCTCTACGCCGGCCCGCTCGCGAGCCCCGATCGCGCCGTCGAGGCCTGGATCGAGGCCGCGGCGAGCGACTCCAGCAACGCGGCGGCGCGCTCCGCGCTGCGCGAGCACGCGGCGACCCTGCACGACATGGCGCCCCTCGTCGAGGCGCTCATCCGCATCGGCGAGGGCTCGGACGCGAGGGCGAGGGACGACGCGGCGGCGCGCATCGACGCGCTCGCGGAGCTCGCGCGCCTCGCGGAGGAGAAGATCGGCGACCCCGGCCTCGCGCGGTGGGCGTTCGAGGCGCTGAAGCGCGCCGGCGGCGACCCCGAGCGCTCCGCGGCGGGGCTCGAGCGGATCGCCGAGCGGCTCAAGGCGCAGGACGAGGCGCTCGCCGCGGCGCAGCGCGCGCTCCGCGGCGCGGACACGGCCGAGGGGCGGATCGACGCGCTCCGCCGGCTCGTCGTGATCTACCGGGGCCGCCCGGACGAGCGCGCCGCCTACGAGGAGGCGCTCGTGGGGCTCGCGCGGGCGCTCCCGACCGACCGCGGCTGCCTCCTGGCGCTCGATCGGGTGAGCCGGCGGACCGGGGGCGGCGCCGCGCTCGACGCCCTGCTGCGCGCGCGGCTGGCCGAGGCGGCGCGGCCGCCGGAGGGCGACGGCGCGCGCTCCGTGAGGTCCGAGGCGATCCGCGCGTCCGCGCTGACGCGGGTCGAGCTGGTGCGCGCGCGGCTCCTCCTGTCGGCGATCGCCCGGCGGCAGGGCCAGGACGCCCGCGCGCTCGACGAGGTGTCGCCGCTGCTCGGCGAGGCGCCGGGGCACCGCGGCGCCGCCAGCGCCGCGCTCGTGCTGGCCACGCGGGCCGGGCGCCTGCGGGAGCGCGCCGACGCGATCGTGCAGCTCGCCGCGCCGGTCTGGCCGGCGCTGCGCGCGGTGCTGCTCGCGGTCGCGGCGGCGCTCTACGAGCGGGTGCGCGCCGCGCCGCTCGCGCGCGAGGTCGCGGTGCTCGCCTGCGAGGCCGATCCGTCGAGCACGCGCGCCGTCGCCACGCTCGCGTCGATCCTCACGGCGGAGCTCTCCGCCGCCGCCGAGGCGGGCGAGGCGCTCCCGTTCGAGGTCGATCGCGCGGTCGCCGCCGCGATCGAGCGCTCCATCACCACGGTGTTCCCGCGCGGCGCGCTCTGCGACGGCCTCGCGAGGGCGCTGGAGGCGCTGGGAGAGCTGCCGCTCGCGCTCGCGTGGACCCAGCGGTGGCTCGCGCTCCGGCCCGGGTCCCCCCACGCGACCACGGAGCTCATCCGCCGCGCCGCGGTCGCCGGCGACGCGGCCCGGCTCTCGGACGCGCTCGCGTGGATCCTGGCGCAGCCGAAGCCGCTCGGCGAGATGGCGGCCCCGCTGGCGAGCGCGCTGCACGCGCTCTACGACCTCGATCCCGAGCGCGGCACGGCGCTCGCGCGCCGATCGCTCGACGTCTTCGGCCCGCAGAACCCGCTCCTGCGCGAGCGGCTCTTGGAGCTCGCGCGCCGCGCCGGCGATCCGCACCTCGCCGTGACCGTGCTCGAGCGGTGGCTGGCCGTGGAGATCACGGCGTCGCACGCCACGGAGCTCATGTTCATGCTCGCCGACTGTCGCCTGGACGGCGGCGACCCCGACGGGGCGGCGCAGGAGCTCGCGCGCGCCGCCGCCACGGAGGCCGACCCCCAGGAGGTCCTCGCGCGGGTCCAGCGCATCGAAACATCGCCGCTCGGCAAGGGGCTGAGCTCCGACGGCGCCATCGCGCTGGCCGACGCGAAGGCCCGGGCGTTCACCGCGCAGGGCGCCGACGCCGCGGAGGAGGCGGCGGCCGCGTGGCGCGAGCTCGGGAGCCTGCTCTGGGACCTGGCGGAGGATCATCGCGGCGCCGAGGCCGCCTTCTTCCGGGCGAGCGAGATCGCGCCGAGCGGCGGGACCGAGCGCTACGCGCGCGACATGTGCGAGTTCGCGGGCGTCGAGGCCGCGATCGACGCGATCGTCGCCCGGGCCGCCGAGGCGCGGGGCGACGGGGGAGCGCAGCCCGCCGCGGAGGAGAGCAGGTGGTCGGGCGACGTCGGACCCGAGCGGCGCCGGCGCGCCAGCCTGCTGATCGAGGCCGCCAACCTCGCGCACGAGCACGGCTTGCCCGAGCGGGCGCTCGCCGCGGCGGCGAGCGCGATCGAGCTGGATCCGCTCCGCGCCGACGCCGTCGCGCTCGTCGAGAAGTCGGCGGACGCCGACGGCGGCGTCGCCGTCCTCGACAAGACCTACCGGCTGCTCGCCGACGCGGCCCTGGGCTGCTACGGCCGCCGCGCCGCCCATTACCGCGCCGCGCGGCAGCTGGAGCGGCGCGGCGCCTTCGAGCTCGCGCTCTCGCACGCCGTGGCCTGCTTCGAGGCGGTGCCCACCGAGGGCACCTCGTACGTGCTGCTCGCGCGGCTCGCCGAGCACGCCGGCGAGCCCGCGGAGGCCGTGCGCGCGCTCGAGCGGGTGGCGGCGACCGCCGATCCGGCGTCCCGCAACGCCTGGCTGAAGCGCGCCGCGGCCCTCACCGGCCGCACGGAGGAGGGCCTCCGGCTGCGCCTCGACATCCTGCTCCGCGCGATGGTCGTGCGCCCGGATCCGGCGATCGTCGAGGACGTGGGCGCGGCGATCCGCGACCTCGTCGCGTTCACCGGGCAGCCGGAGGTCGAGGCCATCCGCTTCGACCGCGCGGTCAAGGCCAGCATCGCGAAGCTCGAGGGCCCCGACGGGGCCCGCGCGGGGCTCGCGATGGCGCGCATCGCCGTCGAGGTCCTCGACGCGCCCGCGCTCGCGCTCGCCGCGATCGAGCGCGCGATGCTCGCCGACGGCGACGTCGACGAGTTCCAGACGCTGCTCGACATCGTCGGCCAGCTCGCCCGGCAGACCGAGCCGGCGTCGCACCTCATCGCGGCCGTGTACGCCGCCGCGATGAGGCCGCACTCGAGCGTCGGCCCCGGCCTGCTCAGGTGGGCGAGCAAGCTCGCGGGCGCGCTGAACGTGCCGCCGGTCGCGGCGGCGCTGCTCGTGGAGGCGGCGCGCCGCGCGCCCGAGGACGACGTGCTCGCCTACGAGGCGGAGGCGGCGGTCGAGGCCAGCGGCGACGAGGCGCTGAAGCGCTCTCTGGACGACGCCCTGCCGGTCGCGCGGCGCCTCGAGGCGCTGCTGCACCTCGCCGACAAGCACGAGCGCGAGGGCCAGCGCGCCGAGGCCATCGTCGCCCTCGAGCGGGCGCTCGCCGGCGGCCAGCTCCAGGGCGAGGCGCGCGCCGGGATCGTCGCCCAGCTGCGGCGGCTGTACGCGGCCGAGGGGCGCGGCGGCGATCTCGAGGCGCTCCTCCAGGCCGAGCTCTCGCGCGTGGACGTGACGGGCGCCGCTCGCCTCGAGATGACGCGCGAGCTCGCCGGCATCCTCGCCGAGGGCGGCGATCTCCACGGCGCGCTGGAGCTCCTCCTCGAGGCCGCGCAGAAGACCCCGTTCGACAAGGCGCACCTCGACGAGCTCATCCGGCTCGCCCGGCGCGGCGACGATCGCCGGCAGCTCTTCGACGTGCTCACGCGCCTCCAGGGCGCCGCTTCCAGCGACGAGGAGCGGCTGCTCGTGCTGCGCGAGCTCGCGCCGCTCGCCCAGGAGCTCGGCGATCGCGGCACCGCGGTGGCGCTCTACGAGGCGATCGCCCGGCTGGACGTCACCGACCTGCACGCCCTCGAGGTCGTCGAGCAGGACGCGAGCGATCGCGGCGATCACGCCGCCGTCGCCGCCCTGCTCGCGCGCCGCATCGAGGCGGCCCCGCTGCCGGACACGCGGCGGGCGCTGCGGCTCCGGCGCGCTGCCCTGCTCGAGCAGCGCCTCGGCCTCCTCGACGAGGCGTGCGCCGAGCTCGAGGCCCTGCTCGCGGCGTCGCCGGACGACGTGAGCGCGCTCCGGTTCCTCGCGGACATCTATGAGCGGCTCGGGACGCCGCTCCGCGCCGCCCCGCTCTGGTGCAGGCTGGGCGATCTCGCGACGACCACCGACGAGCGGGCCGAGTACAACCTCCGCGCGTGCAGCAGCTACCTCGGCGGCGGGGACGTCGAGTCCGCGAAGGACACCCTGGAGAGCGTCGCGCGCATCGCGCCGCGCGAGGCCGTGATCGAGCTCCGCGTCGAGATCGCCCGCCGGGAGGGCGACGGCCACGCGCTCGCCGCGGCGCTCGATCAGCTCGCCAGCGCGTCGCGCGACGCCCCCGAGCGGCGCGCGCAGCTGCTCGTCGAGGCGGCGCGCGCCACCTCGATGCTCGGCGACGACGCCACGGCCCTCGAGCGCGCTCGCCGCGCCGTGAAGCTCGCCCCGGACTCGCCCGACGCCGTCCTCGAGGCGCGCCGCATCGAGTATCGCCTGCGCGGGACCGGGACGCCGCGCGACGCGCAGGCCGCGGTCGAGGAGCTCGGCCGCATCGCGCCGCGCCTGCGCCCGGCGCACGTCGATCTGCACGCGTTTCTCCTGGCCGAGACGCTCGACGTCATCCAGGGCCACGGCGCGGGCATGCGCGAGCTGACCCGGCGCCACGCCGAGGTCGGCCCGAGCACGCTGGTCGCGCTCGGCATGGCGGAGCGCCTCGCGCTGAAGCGGAACTTCTCCGCCGCCCTCCCGCTGTTCGAGCGCGCGCTCGGCGGCGATCTCCAGGGCATGCGCGCGCGGGGCCGCGTCGCGCTCGCCGCCGCCGAGACCGCGCAGAACGCCGGCGAGCTCGAGACGGCGGCGCGCCTGCTCGAGGAGGCCGCGGCGGAGCCGGAGACGCGCGCGCTGGCGCTGCGGCGCCAGCTGGAGCTCACGGCTTCGCGGGGCGAGCCCGAGGCCGCCCGCAAGGCCCTCGAGGAGCTCGTCGCGCAGAGCTCGGGGATCGACCGGGCGCGCGCGCTGATGCAGCTCGCGCGCCTGCACGCGTCGAGCGATCCGGAGCGCGCGGCGCAGATCCTCGCGCAGGCCACGGTGCTGGCGGGCTCGGATCGCTCGCTCGGGTTGAAGATCGCCGAGCTGAACGCCGAGCTGGCCAGCGAGCGGGCGACCTTGCCGCCCGAGGAAGTGCCGCACGCCGGACCGGCCCGGGTCATCGTCACGGAGCCTGCCCCGGCGGCGCCCGAGGCGCAGCCCGGCGGCCCATCCCCGTCGGCCGGCGGCGCCGCGCCCGCGAGCAGCCGCGCGCCGGCGAGCGGCGTCGCGCCGGCGAGCAGCCGCGCGCCGTCGAGCGGCGTCGCGCCCGCGAGCAGCCGCGCGCCGGCGAGCGGCGCCGCGCCGGCGAGCAGCCGCGCGCCGGCGAGCGGCGCCGCGCCGGCGAGCAGCCGCGCGCCGTCGAGCGGCGTCGCGCCGGCGAGCAGCCGCGCGCCGGCGAGCGGCGCCGCGCCGGCTTCCGGCAATCCGAACATCGATCTGGTCGAGCTCAACGACCCGCTCGACGAGTCGCTGATCGCCGCCGACGCATCGCGGGCCAGCTCCCCCGCGCTGTCGGACGACGACCTGCTCGAGGGGCCCGCGGCCGTCCCGCCCGCGGGGGCGTCGCCCTCCGGCGTCGCGGCGGGCAACGTCGCGCGCAGCGGCGCCGCCTCGGGCCGCGCCGGCGCCGGCGCGCAGCACGCCTCGCCGCCGGTCTCCGCCCCGGCGTCGCTCCAGCCGCCCTCCTCCGCGACGCGGCTCCTCACCACGTGGCCGCCGTCCGCGGCCGAGAGCTTCGAGGAGGCCGCGCTCTTCCGCGAGCTCGCCGCCGGCTCGTACGAGGCGGGCGAGCGGCTCATGAAGAGCTTCGCCCCGCGCGACGATCGCTCGCGCGAGGCGCTGGCGGTCCGCCGGATGCAGGCCCACCTGCGGCTCGGCGATCGGGGCGCCCTCGAGCGCCTCCAGGCGGCCGCGGTCGCCGACAAGAACATGACCTACGCCCGCGCCATCGAGCACGTGCTGCGCGCCTTCGAGGGCGACGAGCCGTCCGACCGGCGCGGCGAGGGCGCCGTCCTGCCCCCGCTCCTCGCCGCGCAGCGCGACGCGCCGGAGCTCGTGAGCGCCCTGCTCTTCCGCGACCTGGAGTCTCCGGTCAACGAGGCGCTCGCGCTCGTCTGGGAGACCGGCCTCTACCGCCGCGACGCGGCCCAGTCCGGGCTCGTCGCCTCCGAGCGGGTCCAGCCGACCTCGCCGACCGTGCTCGGGGAGCTCTACGGCGCCGTGGCCGGCCACCTGGGTCTCCTGCGCACCGCGCTCTTCCACCAGCGCGCGCCGTCGCCTCCTCCGCCGTCGCCCGAGGGCCAGGTCGTCCGGGTCAACCCGCCGGCCGTGCTCCTGCGGGGCGAGATCCGCGAGGACAGCCCCGAGCTGCGCTACCTGCTCGGCGCTCACCTGGCCGGCGCCATGCCCGACTACGTCCTCGTGAACACCAGCACCGAGGACGAGCTCCGCACGCTCCTCTCCGCGATCGTCGCCGCCTTCGGCCCGCTGGAGGCGACCGCGCACAGCACGCGCGGCAACCCGGCCGTGGTGCGGCTGGAGCAGAACCTCTGGCAGCTCATCCCTCCGCGCGCCGAGCGCCGCCTCCGCGAGATCTGCGACAGCGCCAGCAAGATGACCTACGAGGCGGCCGTCAAGACGACCCGCACCGCGATGCGCCGCGCCGGCCTCTTCGCCGCGGGCAACCTCGCCACCGCGGTGCGCGCGACCATCAAGGAGCGCGGCCTGGAGCTCGCCGTCCCGCTCTCCCAGCCCGAGGGGCTCGCCGCCGCGTGCGCGGCGCACCCGGAGCTCGCCGATCTCGTACGCCTCGCGACGCGGATGGAGTACGCCGAAGCGCGATGGCAGCCCGGTACGGTGCCCTCACTCCGGCGGGTCGACACGGGCAGCTCGCGCTTTCGCGCTGGCACGTAGGCGTCGATGCAGCCGCCGCGCTGCCGCTTTCGACGACATGTCCTCCGCGCCCGCCCGCGCGCCCCGCGGCGCCGGCACCGCCCCTGTTGCACCCCGCCCATCCGAGGTCTCCCGTGTGCACGCCCACGCTTCACCCCGCTGCGACGTTTGCGGCCTGGTCACCTCGGTGCGTCTGTCTCAACGCGACAGCGCTGTCACAGCCTCGCCGCCCGTTGCGCGCCGCCCAGCGGCCAGGATGCACGCCGCGCGCTGCTCCGTCGAAGGCACGTACGGCGCGCGCGCCTCGCGCTGCCCGGAACGCCGGCGGCGCGTTGGCACGAACATCGCCTTCTCTTTCCAGCGTGATTTTTCCCTGCGCCTGCTCGGATGCGGACCCGTTCGGGCCGCGCGCGTTCCTCTCCTCGGCTCGGCGGCTTCCGGTCGCCAGCGTCCTTTCGGCGCCGCCGCGCGCCCCCACAGCCCCCACAACGCCGCGACGGCGCGCGCGCTGCGCCGAGCGCGCCGCGCTCTCGGCGAGGAGGGCGCCGTGAGCCCGCGACCCGCCGTGCGCGCCCTGCTGTTCGCCTGCCTGCCGGCCTCGGTGGCGTGCAGCATCCCCCTCGAGGCCTCGGATGCCGGCCCCACGAACGCCTGCGACCGGTCGGTCGAGTGTGGCCCGGGGGCGACCTGCGCGGAGGTCGACGGGCACCGCGCGTGCGTCTCGACCAGCGCGCACCTCGACGGGCTCCTCCTGGAGATCCGGCCGCGCGTCTCGCGCGAGGTGAGCGCGGAGGTCTCTCATCTCCTCGACCTCGACGCCGGCAGCAGCTTCCCTCCGGACGATGCCGGCGGGCAGGTGCATTCCCTCGATCTCAGGGTCCCCCCGCCCGCACGCGTCGACGTCACGTTGCGCCTCGGCGGGTCCTACTGCGGCGACCTCGCGCTCACGGGCGGGGACTTCCCGGTGAGGGCCGAGTTCCGGCGCATCGCGCCCCTGCTGGGCTTGCCCGCCCAGAGCTACGCGGCGGTCTCGGAGCCGAACGGCTCCGATGGCCACCGGTTCCGGCTCGCGATCCCCCCCGGGAGCTATCACCTCTACCTGGTGCCGCAGCCGGACAGCCGCTGCCCCGACGACCTCCCCCCGCCGATCTTCCTGCCGAACCAGCTGGTGCCCGAGCAGTGGACGCTCGGCATCAACGCCGAGGCTCCCGCCGTGCTTCAAGGCAGCCTGCAGGTGCCGGCGGGCTTGAGCGTCGACGGGTGGAAGCTCGACGTCGTCGACCCCCTGACCGGCAGCGTCATCTCGCAGGTCGGCGTCCTCGAGCAAGGCGAGCCCAGCCCGCCGGGGACCGTGGCGCGGGTCGAGTTCGGCGTGAAGTTCTTCTGGACCGACAGGGAGAAGAGCCAGAAGAGCCCGCTCATCCGGCTGCGGCCCAAGGACGGCGAGCCGCGCCCCACGGTCTACTGGGAGCTCGCCGCGATCGCGCTCCACGGGTCCACGGCGAACCTGACCCTCTCGCTGCTCCAGCTCGACGCGGCGGCGCGCCGCGTGGAGGGCCGGACGCTCGACGCGAAGGGCCACCCGGTGCTCTCCACCGTCCGCATCCAGAGCGCGAACATCGACCGTGCCCCGACCGCCGCCTACAAGCTGGACACCGAGACCGACGCGAGCGGCCTCTTCCGGGCCGACCTCCCGCCCGGCGAGTACGTCGTCTTCGCGCAGCCGATCAGCGACACCACCAAGGCGAGGGCCAGGCAGTCGCTCAGGTTCGCCGCCGGCGACGACTGCTACTGCGGCCAGTCGATCCTCATCCCGGAGGCCGGGACGCTGCGCGGCCGCGTCCAGGGGCCCACGGGCGAGCTGATGGACGGCGCGAGCGTTGTCGCGGTCCCCTCTCTCGGCGAGGTCACGAACTACCTCAACCAGGTGCTCAACCCGGCGTCGCCGCTGCCCCGGCAGGCGTCCGGGGTTCTGCGCAACGGCGCGTTCTCCATCGGCGCCGACCCCGGGGAGTTCGACTTCTCGGTCCGGCCGACGCCGGGCTCCGCCTACCCGTGGCTCGTGCGGCCGCGCCTGGTGGTCCCTCCGACCGACGCCGCGGTCGTCGACCTGGAGCTCGCCATGTCGTACCCGGCCGTGCTCCAGGGCATGGTCCGCGACGCGTCGGGCGACCGGCTCGGCGACGCCGCGGTCGTGGCCTGGCTGCCGGTCGAGTGGAAGACCGCGCAGGGGACGGTCACGGGGGTCATCCAGATCGGCGAGACCCGGTCGGAGCCCGACGGCTCCTACGTCCTGCCGCTCCCCCCATCGACGACCCGGTGAAGTCGGAGCGAAAAAGGGCGGTACCAGCTCAGCGCAGAGCGAGATAGGCTAGCGCCCGTGGCGCAGCCGACGCGCGGTGGGACATCGGAGCCTTCAACAGAGGATGGCCTGACCCTCGCGCCACCTCTGCGCGGCGAACCGGGGCAGCGTACCGAGGAGGAGCGCGCGAGCGCGTCCCTGCCGTCGGCGCAGGATCTCGCCGTCGCGCTGCACGAGGTCTCCAACGCGCTGACGGTGATCGTGGGCTGCATCGAGCGGGCCCAGGCCGATCGCGGCGCTGAGCTGAGCCGCGCGCTCGGCGTCGCCGTGTCGCGGGCGCGCGACGCCCGCCGCCTGATCCGGCGGGCGATCGGCGCGGACGCCGAGGGGCGTCCGGCCGGCGACGCCGAGGTCGCGTCGACGCCGCTGGGCGAGCCGACGCGGCTGCTCGCCGATGTCATCGACGACGCGGTGACCGGGCTCGAGCCCGAGGCGCGCCGCTCGTCGATCGCGCTCCGCGCCGAGATCGATCCCGACGTCGCGCGGGCGTGCGTGAGCAACGGCGCCGCGGTGGTGCAGATCTTGACGAACCTCTTGCTCAACGCGGTCGCGCTCTCGCCGCGCGGCTCTGCCGTGCGCGTGGATGCCCGGTTGGACGGCGCGGCGGTGATCGTCGGGGTGGCGGATCAGGGGCCTGGGGTGCCGCCGTCGCGCCGCGCGACGCTGCTGAGCTCCGGCGTGTCGACGCGTCCTGGCGGGGCGGGCATCGGCCTGCGCCACTCTGCGGCGCTGGCGAGCTCCGCGGGCGGCGCGCTCGCGCTCGTCCCCTCGGACGAGGGCGCCCGCTTCGAGCTGCGCTGGCCGATCGAGGGCTCCGCGCCCGCGCATGCGGGCGGCTCGCCCGGCGACGGCGGGGAGGCAGGGGAGGCGGAGGCCGGCGAGGGGGAAGCCGACGAGGCGCCGCCTGCGCCGCGCAGCATGACGTCGCCGCTCCCCGGGGCGGTCCTCGAGGGCGTGAGGATCCTGGTGGTCGAGGACGACGACGCGGTGGTGGATCTGCTCGACACGGCGCTCACGGCGCGCGGGGCGAGCATCGTCAGCGTGCAGAGCGCGGTGGAGCTCCCGGGCGCGCTCGCGTCCGGCCCGTTCCAGGCGGCGCTGCTCGACATCTCGCCGATCGCGCAGGATGTCCTCGGCACCGTCTCCGCCGTGCGCAGCGCCAACCCCGACGCGCGGCTCGTGGTGATGTCCGGCAGCGCGATCGCGGCGCCCCTCCCGGCGAACTCCGGGGTGTCGTGGGTGCGCAAGCCGTTCGAGATCCGCGAGATCGTCGAGGCGCTCGTCCGCTGACGGGAGCGGCGGCGCGGCGTCTGGAGATGCGGCGCGGGGCTCGCGCGGCGCTTCGTGGGGTAAGGGCGTCCTCCAGGTGCTGCTCCTGGTCGGCCGGCGCGGTTGCGTCCCGGCCGCGTGGCGCCTCAGCGGACGATCGGCCGAGGCCGCGCGGCCGCTACGCCGGCCAGAGCAGCCTGGGCGCCGCGCCGGCCGTGTGACGACTTCGAGAGGATTAGCTTGACTTCCCTGGCCAGCTGGGTAGGTTCCGTCCCGCGACCCACTCGCGAAGGTGGCGGAATTGGCAGACGCACTAGCTTGAGGTGCTAGCGGGTAACACCGTGGGGGTTCAAGTCCCCCCCTTCGCACTTGTAGTATGTTCCCGCATGTTTCCCTTGGCCTTTCGAGTACTTAGCTGAAGCATTCCCTTCAGCTCGTGTGCAGTACCAGCGCCGTCGTTTTTTACCTCAACCGGCCGGCGTTGGTTCCTGGAACGTTTGTGATCTCAACGGCTTGATTCAGCTCTGCTGAACGGCTGTTTGTGCCTACGCAAACGCACAGCGATGCACACGGGCTGCACACGCCCTCGGGTGAGTAAAGCCCCGGGAGCGTGCGACAAGACCAGCGCTTGTTTGTGGCGGATGTCAAGCGGATTCCGCGCGCCGCTCACGGCTGGGTGCCCGCGGGTTCAGTAGAGGCTCCCTGACCGATCGCGGGTGCGGCCTCGAGCTCCGCGTTTCGCCTGCTCAGAACGAGAGCGTCTCGACGTGCGGCACGCTTCGGCGATGCGCTGACAGCGCTCGTGCGGCGCGTTCAGCCCTCGACGGCGTCGCCGTGGTTGCAGGATCAGCCGCAGCACCGCCCGTCGAGCCGCCGCAGGACGCACCGGCTCGGCTCGCCTCAACCGGAGCGCCTCGGCTTCGTCATGCTCGCGGCTCGGGCGAGGCTGCTCGGCCGCGATGCACAGCTCGACGATCCTGCCCTCCGTTCTGACTGGTGACCGCCTGCACGCCGAAAACGCTGATGGCGCCCACGTCATGAGCAGGCCGCACCTTCAGGCGCGCGCGCCGTCTGGCGCGAAGACGGCAGGGCATCGCAGGCGCGTGCTCGTTCTTCGGGTTCACCGTCGTTCGCGGCACCCTGCGGACGGAGCGCTGATCGCATTCCGATATGCCGCGTCGATTTCTCACTAATTCGTCCGTTGCGACCTCTCTCTGTTAGTTTCCGCGTCATGTCGATCACCCCGCCGGATCCGCACTTCGTCGCGCGGTGGCTCTCTGAGACGTGGGCGGCGTGCGAGGTGTGGTGGCTGTCCGAGACGTGGCGGCTACCGGAGCTCATCGGCGTGGTCTCCGGGCTCGTGGCGTCTTGGCCAGCGATGCGGCGCCGAGTAGCCTCCTCAGGTCATGTCGATCACCCCGCCGGATCCTCATCGCGCTCTGAAGGCTCTCCGCGCGCTGCTCGCTGAAGTCGACGCCCTCCTCAAGACGACCCCTGACGCCGAGCTCCTCGCGGCGACGCGTGAAAAGCTGGCTGGTGCAGAGGCCGACCTGACGCGGTTCGTCGCTCAGAAGCAGGCATGATCGCCGCGCTGTACGCGCTGGCCTTCGTCGCTGCTGCCCTGGCGGTAGTTCTTGCCCGACGCAGCCCAGAGCACCGGCCGGTCGCTGTCTTCCTGATCCTCTCTCTCGCCTCGGACGTCGTTCGCAACCTGCTGATCACCTGGGTTCTTCGACCGGCGCGCGCCGCGCTCGGCGCTGCGCCGTTCACCGGCTGGGTGCGTGTCGCAGCCGACGTTGACGGCGCGCTCTTCGTCGCGTGGCGCGCCGGCATCGCTGCCCTCGCGGTGTGGATGTTCGCCCGGCGGCGGCCGTGGGGCGTCCTCGCCGCCTACGCGGCTGCGGTCGCGTTCATGGTCGCGACCTACCCGCGCGGCGCGGACTTGCGCCGCTTCTACCTCGCGACGGAGCTCGCTTCGCTCTGCGTCTCGCTCGGGTGCTTCCTTATCTGGCTAAGGTCTGACCGCAAGACAACGGTTCCCACCGTCTGCACGGGGGTGATCGTCGCGATCGAGCTCGCGTTTGTGACCGGAGGCCCCTACCGGGCCGACATCTTCACCGGCTGGATCAGCGCGCAGAACATGCTCGTGGTGCTCTACCTGGCGCTGATCGTCGTTCAGGGGGTGGCCATATGGCGGCCGTCGACGTCGCAGTAGCGCTCTGGCATCTCGTCTTCCTCGCGATCGCGATCGCCTACAAGAGGCACCGCGAGTTCGGCGCGCAGCGCATCCCGGTCGCCGAGCTCACCGCGTTGGTGCACCTGGTGCGGCGGCTCATCGCCAGGAGCCTCCGAGCCACGCGGGCAACGCGCGCGGACGTCGACGATCTCACCCAAGACGTGATGCTCGCTGCTTGGGAGGCCAGCGAGGAGGGCCGGTACCGGCCCGATCCCGAGGTCACAGGAATGGCCCCGCTGGAGCGCTGGGTGAGGAGGCTCGTCTACCACCGCGTCGATCACCACCTCAGGTCGGCGCGCCACCGTCGAGAGGAGCTCGCCGCCGAGGTGCCGGATGTTGAGCACGAGGCGCCCAACGCCGAGCGGACCATCGAGGCCGAGCAGAGGCGGCGTGCCGTGGTGGACGCTCTGCTGGAGATGCGCGACGTCGAGGGCGCCGCCGTCGTCATCGCACACGACATCCACGAGATCCCGATGGCAGATCTCGCGGAGCAGTACAACGTGCCGCTCAGCACGCTTTACAAGCTGCGCTCAGCTGCGCTCGTGGTGCTGGCGAAGACGGTACGCCAGCGTGACGGCTGAGCCGGCCGAGCACGCCGCGCGCGGTTCGACCGTCTACGCCTTCTGAGGGCGCTGCCGTCTCGGCGCCTTGGCCTGGGTCGTCGCAGCCTTCCGCGTCTTCCGCCGCTTCTTCTGCGGCTGCACTCGCACCCTCGCGTTGAATCGCGACGCCGCGCGGAGCACCCGGTCGAGCCTCTTCGGCGGGATCAACGCCTCGAACATCAGCCGCACCTTGACCGGATCCATCGGTCACCTCGTGCGGCGCGCCGCCGCGCGTGGCTTGCGCTTCGCGCGCACGGGCTTGGCCCTCGTCCGGAGGAGGCGGTTCAGGTCCCGCACCTGCTTTGCCAGCGCAGTTTCGGCGCTGCTCGGCCGGCAGATGTACGTCGGGGCTTGCGCCCGTGCGCCCCGCCGCCCGCGCTTCGGGGCCGCGGTGGCCTTCCGAGCGGCAGGGCGTCCCCTCGCCGGCTTGGACGTCTGCTTCGCGGCCGTGCGTGCCGTCTTCGCGCGGCTCTTCCTCGCCTTCGGTGTCGCACGTTCCTCGCTCTCCCGCTCGCGCGGAGCTTTCTCGACGGCCCCACGCCGCTTGGCCTTCTGCATGACTCGCTCCCTCTTCTTCGGTGTGGCGGCGGTTGCCTCGACGCGCGTCGCGCTGGTCCTCTGCGGCGCTCTCGGCCTCCCGAGAGGCCTCCGCCCGACAAGGACCAGCCCGCCGCCGTCGCCGCCGTGCATTCCGGCGGGCAGGCGCGGCGGCCCCGGAGGGCCCGGAGGCAGCCGCAGGGGTTCGGTGGTCGGGAGCTCCTCGCTCGACTCGGCCTCGACGACGATCGTGCGAGGGCGGCTGCCCTTGCCCTTCTTGCGGCGCTTCGCCGGCTTCCCCTCGACGCCGAACATCGGCAGCGGTTGCTGTTTCGCCATCGCTCCCTCCTCACCCGACCCCTTCGAACCACGGCCGCACGAGCGCGCCCCACACCTTCGGCGCGAGCTCGGTCGCGTGCGCCGCGTGCCCGAAGCGGGCCCCGTAGTCGAAGAGGTGCACCCCGCCGCCCCTCCACCCGCGGTCGGGCGCCGGTAGGCTCGCGAACGCGCCGACCTCCGGGATCACGTGGCCCCCGAGCTCTCGCGCGATCGCGGCGAGCGTCTGCGCCCCGGTGGGGTGGTGCTTGTTCGGGGCGCTGCTCGCCGTCGCCACGAAGAGCCGCCCGCCGCCGAGCGACTCCATCGCGTAGTCCACGAAGGAGCGGATCGGCGCTGCCCGGCCCTGCGCCTGGTCGGCCCATTCGGTGGTGTACGTCGCGTCGGCGAGCACCACGCCCGCGAGCTCTGCCCGATCGCGCGGGTCGGTGAGCACGCGCCTGACGATGTGCCCGCCCGCCGAGAACGCCGCGAGCACGAGCGGACCCGCCGGCAGCCGAAGCGCGCGGCGGAGACCCGGCAGGCGCCGGCCGTCGCCGTCGAGGTAGCTGTCCGCGATCTGGCTGCACGAGGGCGAGCCGTCGCCGGTGCAGGGCAGATGCACGACGGGCACCCCCGCGAGCTCGGCGCCCGTGACCTGGGTGCGCGAGACAGGCCCGACCCACACGACAGCGACGGGTCGCGGCTTGAGCGCCGCCGAGCTCGTGCGTCGGCTCGGCGCATGCTCGGCCGGCGCGCCCTGGCCTCGGCGCGACGCGATGACGGTGCCGACGACGCCCGCGCCGAAGGCGACCGCCCCGACCGCGATCCCGAGCCGGTTGCGTGCGAGGTGGTACGCGGTCTCAGGAGACGCGCCGAACGCTCTGAAGCGACGCGCCCACGTCTCGATCGCGCGCCCTTCGCGCGTCATGCGAGGCGGGGGAAGCGGTGCGAAGCGCGTCACCGCGGCCTCCGCTTCTGCCGCGTCGCCTCGGTCAGCCTGTGCACGCCGTAGAGGGCGAGCCCGCCCGCCGCGACTCCGGCGCCAAGCTGCACGCCCCGCGGCAGGCCCTTGAACATGCGCACCGCACCTTGCGCGAGCTCGGGCACGGTGTTCGCGCCGATCACCGAGGCCGGCAGGCCCGCGGCCGTCGCCGCACGGTCGATCACGGCGGCCACCTTGAGCGGCCCGGTTGCGTCCTCTGCGTCAGGGGCACGCACCTGCGGCCCGCCGCCCGCGTAGCCCTTCTCCCGCGCGTAGCTCTCGGCGACGTGGAGATCGGCCGACATCGCCGAGAGCGCTGACACGTCCTCGTCGCCGGCCTCCCACTTCGCCGAGAACTGGCGCCAGGCGTCGAGCTGCCGGCGGACGTTCGGGAGCTTGTCCCCCACGCCCCAGGCGATCAGCGCGTCCCAGCGCCGCCGGAGCTCGACATACGAGTCCTTCGCCTCTTGCGAGACGAACCACGCCCCGACGTGCTCATTCATCGGCTTCCCCCGTTCCGATGGGCTTCACCACGAGGGCCCGACCCTGGTCATCGAACTGGATCGTCGTGTTCTTGAGCTGGTCGCCGAACATGCGCCGGAAGAACCGGCCCGGTGCTTCGCGGAGCTCCTTCCGGAGCCCCACGAAGCTCGCCAGGATCAGCACGTTCCCCGCGACGCTGGTCACGAAGAGCACGCGCCACATCAACTCGATTGCGTTCATCTGAGCACCTCCACGAGCCACGGCGGCAGCGCGCCGCCGAGAAGCAGATCCGAGCCCTGTGCGAGCTCCTGCAGAAGGTCGATCGCTCTGCCGTCCCGCATCGCTTCGCGGTGCACCGGTGCCCAGAGCTGCGACCAGTCCTTGTGCGCGTCGTCGTGCGCGAGCCCTGGCGGCTGCCACACGCCGCCGTCCTCGCGCCGCAGGCCATAGCTCACCGCCTGCCGCTCTCTGATGCCCGGTTCGAGGATCCACTCGTTCCAGGGGCCATCGAGCAGGGCCGACGACTTCGGCCCGATGCGCCGCGACCATTCGCGCGCCTGCGCGTCGAGCGTCGGGTAGCGGCTGAGCAGCACCGGCGATCCCGGTACGCCGAGCGGTGCGAGCACGACCCGGCGCGCCGCCGCTCTCCAGCGTGCGTCGCAGAGCGGGCGCGTCGGCGGGAGGTAGTGCGAGATGCGGCAGAGCTCGAGCACCTCCCCGAACGCGACCGGCAGCCGCACCCCGCGCACGCTGAGCGCATCGGTCGCCACGCGGAGCCGGTACGGGCCGACGTCGAGCTCCGACCAGTACACGTTGTCGACCAGGCCGTCCTTCCACCCTTGCACGACGTCAGGGAGGGGAAGGGGACCCGGCGCGCCGGCGACCGCGGCGCTCGCGTCCGGCAGCGCCCAGGGGCGCTCATCACGCCGCGCGCTGGCGTGGATCGATACGTGGAGATGTCGCGTGTGGGGGTTCGTTCCGTCGTAGGAACGCCAGGCGCCACCCTGGATCGCGCGGTTCGCGATGCGCTTGTTCCAGATGACGTACGTGACGCGCGGGTCAGCGAGAAGCAGATGGGCCAGCGCGTCGAGGTCGGGACCGCGCTCCGGGTCGTGCGTCACGTCGAGCGCGTTGCCCTCGTTGTGGTCGCTCTTGCGCGCCTGGTGCGCGGCGTCGCCTAGAAGGCCGTCGCTGGCGCGGTTCCGACCGGGCCAGCGCTCGTTCAGCTGCCGCAGGAGCAGCCGCACTGCGGGCGCCACCTGGGCGGGCGGTGCGGCCTGCTGGACCGGCACGACGGAGGGCGCCGCGGGCGACGCGGCGGGCCGTGACGGCTGCGCCGCGGGCGCCGGGGCCTCGTCGACGACGCGCCCCGCGATCGTGACCCACCGGCCCCGGGCGCGCGCCTCGACCTGGTGGACGACGCGCTCCACGTCGGCCCAGGTAAAGTGCCCCTTCTTCTCCGGATCGAACGCAGGGTTCGCCGCGTAGACGTCTCCCTTCGTGCGCTTCCCGCCCGGCACCAGGGGTTCCTTGCTGTCCCGCTCCGCGATGCGCGCATCGAGCGGCAGGGCTGCGAGCGCGGGGAGGAAGTTCCGTTTGTAGAGGTCGAAGGCGGTCCAGGAGGGAGAGCGTCCCTGGAACCGGCCGAAGAAAGGGCGCACGAGCTCGCGGATCTGCCGCTCGGCGCTCCAGGCGCGCACGGCCCAGACCCGCTCCGCGCTGTCGAGCCCCGGCAGGCCCGCCCCTGTTGTCACCTGGATCAGGCCCCCGCGCGGCGTGCCCTTGGCCGAGCGCGGCGCGCTCGCGTCCCAGCCGCTCTCCAGCTCGATGACCGTCGCGATCGCCGCCGGGGATAGGCCGAGCTCGGCGGCCACCTCGACCAGCGCACGGCGTACGGCGGGCGTCGCGCTCACCAGCCCCGGGTAGGCCGGCGCGACCGGCCTGTCCTCGTCGCCCGTGTCGGCGGGCGAGGAGGCACCGAACGCTCGGCGCGCCCGGTGCCGCACGTACGCGAGGCCGGCCGGCAGCGCCGCCGTCGCGGCGTATCCGAGGCCGGCAAGGACCGTCAGCGGTTCCACAGCGCCCGCACCCGCGTGAAGAGCTCGCGCGCCCGGGGCGCCACCTCGCGAACGAAGCGGCCGACGTCCGAGACCAGCGCTGCGGCCTCCGGGTCGATGTGAACGGACGGGAAGCCCCCGCAGAAGGTGCCGGACGTCTCGGGCGCTTCCGGCGCTGCTGCTTCGGGCGCGCGGGCGCGTTCCTCGGCAGCCTTCCCCTTGCGCCCCTCCCTGGTCGTCTGCGGCTCGCGGGCGTCCGGCTCGCCTCGGGGCGTCTCCGCCTCACGGGGGGGCTCCCGGGGCTCGCTGCTCGCTCGGGGCTTGTTGACCGTCTCCACTGCGCCGCAGTTGGCGCAGACGCGGTGCCCGTTCGTGTACGTTTGCGGTCCGCTGCATGCAGTGCAGATCATGGGATCACCTTCCTTGGGTCGTGTCTCTCTCAAGCGTCATGAAGCAAGGCGCGTCTCAAAGCATCGTTCCGGACTGCCAGTATCCTTGGGCGTTTATGGTTGACTGGGGCGCGAGGCCGACGGGGTAGATCACGTTCGGCGTGAGGTCGTAATCGCCCACCCTGAGCTCGCCGGTCACCAGCCGAAACCGCGTCGTGAACGGCGGAAAGCGCGCTGCCTGGGGCTTCTCGTAAAAGTGGGTCAACCAGAAAGCTTGCGGCTCCGTCCACGCTCCGGATTCGTCCTCCGCTGACCAGACCTCGACCTCCCACCTGCCCGCTCCCCCCTTCAGGAAGAGGTCCCCGCCGGTGCGAAGGTAGTAGGCGCCGCAGTCGCTCCAGAGCTCGACGCGTGCTGAGGGCGCCGCCTTCGGCTCGACCGCCAGCGTGCCAGTGCGCGGCAAGACCCAGCGGCAGTGCAGCGCGAGCCCCTCGCCGTTGTAGGCGTCCCCTCGGTCGATCTTCAGCGCGCGCACCCAGACGCGCACGGGAGCGCACCACGAAGCCACGAACAGCGGTTTGTCGTTCCGCGCGGCGTTCTCGATGAGGATCGAGCTCATGGCTTCACCGGACCGTGCACGTTCCCGGGCAGCCGACACGCTCGGCGATGCCCTCCACGTCTTCGGCCCACCCCTCCAAGTCGAAGAGGCTGAAATCGTCGTCGATCTCTTCCTCTTCGCCTGCTGCCCGTGCGCGGCGTCGAGGAGCGCGCTCCGGCGCCGGTGCGGTTTCCTGGGGAGTCGCCTGGACGGGCGCAGCTGGCGGCGGAGCTGCGCCCGGGCGCGTGTCCTCCAGCGGTAGGCGGTAGTTGAGCTTCCGCAGCGCCACCGCCGCCGCGAGCAGCCGGGCGCGATCCGCGGGCGCAGGGTCCTTGGCGGCGGGGACCGCGAGCCGACGCCGGACGGCGCGCTGCACGTTCGGGTCGGGGCTCGTCAGGGCGGCGAGCGCCGCGTGCGCCTTGGCCTGCTCCGAGGCGCGCGGCGCTGCTTTCGCGGCCTGCTGCGCCGCTGCATGGACCGCGGTCGCGTCGCTTCGCTTCGGATCCTTGGGGTGAGGGCGCTTGGCTTTCTTCGCCGCCTTCTCGGCTTCTCCGACCGCCGTTGCGACGGCCCCCGTAGCGACCGCCACGCCAGCCCCCGCGGCGGGGGTCGCGACCGCGCCGACGACGACTGAGGCGACGGTTCCAACCGCGCGCACCACGTCGTCCCAGAAGCCGACGTCTTCGGCGTCCTCTGGGGCCGCAGGGCGCTCGGGCTCCGCGAGCTCGGCGGAGTCGCCGCTCTCCGTGCCCGCCACGGCGTTGCCGCCCTGCTCGGCGGCTGCGAGCTCGGCGACCGCCGCCCGGCGCAGCTCCTCCGCCGCGTCAGGCGGCAGCGTCGCCGACACCCGCTCGACCTCCGCGAGCACCTCTCGGCGGACAGCCTCCTGCTCGCTCGCTGCGAGGTCGGAGAGGGACACGTCAGCCTTGCGCAGGGCCAGGCGCGCGGCGTCACCTCGTCGGCCCGCAGCGCGACGCAGCGCCGCCTTCAGGCGCTCCGCAGCGGGCGGTCGGATCTGGGCACGTGCGGCGCCCTCGTACGCCTCCGGCGGGGGCTTCGGCATGCCGCCCGTCACGCTCGGATCGTCGATGTGGCCCGCATCGTCGATGAGGAAGACGTGAAAGCCGCGGCCGTTGGGAACGCGCACGCAGCCGACCCACCGTCCGCGATGCCCGCCGGCTGCGCGCGTGAGGCCGTCGCAGTCGTCTCCGCCCTTGTGCTGCACCTCCTCGGGCGAGGCGAAGAAATCGCCGCCCTGGTCGGGCACGTACCGGAGGCCCTTGAGCGGCACCTTGACCCCGCGGCGGATGTCCGCGCGGACGAGCGACGCGAGGACATCCGCGATGGCCTGAGGATCGCGGGGAATCGAGACGGTAGGGCGGATGCCTGTGGCCTTGCGGACCGCTTCCAGCTTGACGGCTTCGTCGGCCTCGCGGCGCGCCCTTTTCACAACGTCTCCCATCGAGGCGAAGGCTCCGACCTCGCCGCCATGCTCCGACGCTCCCCCGCTCACGTGGTCCAGCTGGGGAGCGGCGTCCTCCTCGTGCCAGTCGTCTTGCAACATCGCTCATGCCCTCCGTCTCGGCCCTTCGCGGTCGCCGCGCCCTCGCCCCCTCACTTGAACAGCTTGAAACGCGGCCGCGCCTTCGGCGCGAGGGATCGCCGGCGCTTCGCGGCGGAGAGCAGCTCACGCGTGAGCCCCCGGAAGTCGAGCTCTCCCACCCCAGGCAGGAAGATCCGGCCCGTGGAGCACTGCCGCTCGAAGTAGAGGAGCGTGATCCCGTAGAACGGCACCTGCGTTTCGGGGGGGCCGTCGAGGTAGATCGAGCACGTGAACTCGGTGTCGTCGCCGAACGACTTGCCGATCAACGAGGCGAGCGGCGTGTCCTTGGTGATGAGCTCCGTCCGGAACTGGGTGAGCGAGATGTCCTGCGGGTAGGCCTTCGCTCGGTCGTCGCTGAAGCCGAGCGAGCCGCCCACGATGCAGAAGCGCTGGGCGCAGTCCACCGGATCCGTGCGGACGCCGAAGAAGGTCATCGTCTTCGTGAACTTGAAGTTCGAGCCTTGCAGCGCGCCGTTGATGCGCGGCTTGAGCTCGTAGACCTGCCCTCCGACGCACGGCGTGCCCCTCGCCGTGGCGTAGAGCGTGACGGAGCTGTTCGGGCGCTGCTCCGCCGCAACGAGCTTTGTGGCACCGACGGTCGCGTAAGCCTTCTCCAGCGCAGCCATGGACTTGGCGATCTTTCGCGCGACGGCCTTCGCGTCCTCCCTGCTCATCCCCGAAGCCTTGCGCGCGATGTACGCGCCCACCTCGTCCTCGTCGCCCACGAGGAGCCCCTCGACGTCGTCGTCCTCCTCGTCGTCGAGCACCTCCGCGATGCCCTCCACCGCGTCGTCGAACCTCACCCCGATCGCCTCATACGTCTCTTCAAGGTCCCTGTCTCTCATGACACCTCTCCGAGGCCCGCGGCCCAGTCCAGCACCGCGAACCAGTCTTCGTTGCCCACGCGCGCCTGGATGCGCGCGCACAAATCCTCGTCGTCGAAGACCTTTTGCAGCGCCCGCTTCAGGGGCTGGATCTTCGGGTCTTCTGCGCCTCCTGGGAGCATCGCCACGACGCGCTGGAGCGGCACGCCGAGGAGCTTGTAGAGCTCCGTCTCGCGCGCGTTCGCGTTCTTGAGCCGCTCGATCGCGATCTCCTTCTGACCCTGCACGATCGCCAGGCTCGCGCTCGTCTCGGCTGCCTTGGTCAGGAGCTCGTTGGCCTTGCGCTGGTCGTCGTAGAGCTCCGCGATCCGCCTGTCGCGGTCCTTGATCGTCTCCTCGCGCGCCTGGATCGTCCGTTCCAGAGAGTCGATCTGCGAGCGCGCGTCTGCCGCGCCCCGGCTGTAAGCCGCCGCGAGCTCCGAGGCGAGCTGGTGGACGTCGATCGTCACCACCTGCTGGGTGACGACGGACGACGAGCCGGCGCGCGGCTTGCCGCTCACGCCGTGCCCTTCTTGGGATTCGCGGCCCGCTCCTCCGCCCGGCGGCGCTCGGTCTCGGCCTTGTGCTTCAGGCCGAGCGCCCGTCCCGCGTTCGCGCTGATGGCGTTCGTCGAGCCGATGAGCGCCGAGCGGCACAGGCCGCGCAGCGTCGGGTTGGCGTCGCCCGCGAGCAGCGCGCCCAGGCCGCTGACCGCGGCCGTCGCGACCTTCACCGTGTCGCCGTCGTTGTGCCGCGCGTCGGCGTAGGAGACGCCCGACGCGATGGCGTTGGTCAGCGGGACCTCGACGACGAGGGGCATCGCCTCGTTCGCTTGGGCGTCCTCGAGGGCGACGACCAGATCAGCCTTGGACGCGCTCGCCAGCGCCGCGTCCATGGGAAGCGCGAGAGTACCAGCCACGGGAAACCTCCTTCGTTCGAGCCGAGCTCGTTCGCAGGAGGCTTAGCGCGCTGGCGAGGCGCTCCCGGCGGTTCGTACTCTGAAGGGGACGTACTCTGATTCAGAGTACGTATGCGATGTGTGACGGTTTCCCGTGGAGATCCCGTGTGGTAGTGTTGGGGCTGCTTATGAAGGCTCGCCGAGACAAATCGTACTCTGAGGCCGTCGCGTGGCTCCGGTCCGATCCGCGGGTGCGCGCCCCCATCAGCCGCTCCCGGAGGAGCGACTTCCGCCGCATCGCCGCGCTGGGGGACACGTGGGGGGGCACGCTCGACGCGCTCGGTGCCCCGTACTACGTGGTGCGATGGGTCGCCGGTCCTGGGACGCGCGACGTCGAGGAGCGCGAGCGCCGGTACCGCTCGGCGTGCGACGCGCTGCGGCGGGAGGTTCCGTGGAGCTGGGCCGCGTGGCTCCGGCTTCAGTCCACGGGCCGACCTGTCCGGCCCGCCGCCACGCGGCCCCTTCTGAGATCGCTGTCGATGGCGCCTGTGCGGGACGTTGCGGGCCGCTGACCGCGCTAGCCGGTCTTGTCTTGACCCCCTGCGGGCTGACGCGGAAGACCGCGTGTTGCAACGCGCCTCTGTGCCACCCCGAGAGCGTCGGCCAGTCCTGCGCGCAGCCGCTCGAGCTCGTCAGCGGTAACGGTCAGTTCACCTAGTAGGTACCGAGCCGGGAACCGGAGCGTCGACAGCCGCCCTAGGAGCGAATGAATGTCTCGCATGTGGAGAAACGCCGAGCCGATTCGCTGGATGTCCTTGTGGTTTGCTCGGCCGCTTCCAATCTGCTTCATGAGCAGCAGCTCTGCCTTCGCCACGAGCTCAGCAGAGCTGTGCGCGTTATCAATAAACGCTCGAGTATGACCAGCAGCGTAGGCGGCGTCGGCGATAGCGAAGAACTCGCCTGCCGCGTCCACATGGGAACGAGCCGCCTTCTTCTGATAGCGAAAATCAAATGAGTAAATCCAACTCGTTTGCACCAGAATGGCCGTAAAATGTGCGAACTCAGCCTCGTCCTCGGGACTGAGTTCGACGGACCGGATCCGGGTGATATCGTCGATTATCACGGTCTCACCAGGGCTCGCTTGACCGCGCGCTAGCATCATGAGCCTAGCTCGTACCTCGCCGTTGAGGTGCACAAGCGGCTCTCGAGACGTTGCATCACCCCACAATATTTGGAATGCGCCGAGCTCAAACGGGCTCGCAAGAGAGCCACTCAGGAGGCGCCGCTCGATCTCTGGACGCACAAACATCTCAAACACCTGGGTCAGTGTGCGTTGTCTAGCCTCCCCGTCTGCCGCGTCTTGTGCCTCCATACGGTACTCCTTGTAGCAATGTGTCTCCGTCGCGCGATCCAGCTTGCACTATGGGGCGAACCGTTTAGCTCGGTTCGTGTTACTTGACCATGGCGGCGATCTCTTGCTCGTTCAATTCAACGACCTTTTTTGCGACCTGTTCGGCTTGGGACGCCATTCCTTCATCCAGGTACATGAGACGGCGACGACAGAGCTCGATTAGCTCCTGGTATGTCGTGGCTCGATAGTGATATCTGACGGGCGAAGACACAGCGAGCTCCGTTGCGCAGGGCATCCGCGGATGAAAACGCGTTCCAATCAACCACACGTTGGCGTGCCCGCCACCGCGATAGTGGAGAAATTTCGAGGCATCGTTTGTTGCTTGATTCTGCTGGTCGAGTCCTAAAGGCTGATCTGGACCTTTGAGCTCGACGAACAGGTATCGCATGTCTGATACCGCTGCTCCGTCCGCCGACGACAGCATGTTTCCTAACACGAAGAAAAAGTCCGGCCGTGTCGTTGCGTCTGTGTTTGTGGCATGAATTCCAAATACTTCTCGCAACGTCGTTAGTATCTGCCGATTGCTGCGAAAAGAGTGAAAGTCATCGGAGATGATCCATGGGTTGTTTGCCAAAATCTTGTGAATGGCGGACTCGTTGTAGGAGTCATCCGCGGTGACCTTGGCCAACTCATCTAACGCCTTGACCCTCTCCTTCACGACGGTCGATGTTATGACCACTTGCCGAAGCGTCCAACGACCGTCCCCACCTAAAATGGACGCCAGCGTGTCCACCGTGGCGTCGTCTGCCTCCTCGACTGCCTGAACGACTACCGCCAGATTGTTCACCCTCATCGATCTGGTGACAAACCTGGCGATGACTCGCTCGGCTCTTGTGTTGACTTCGGTGTCGCCGGCTGTCTTGGCTCGACTGACTAAGATCCGTCTCGCAGCGGCCTTCTGCTCGTCGTTAAGGCGCTCATAGTGTTTCTTTGCGATGGAATCACGCAACCAGTTATCGACTCGCTTCTGGAGATGGTCTTCAACCCCCTTCTCGACGATTTTTTCCAGTCGCTTCCCGAGCCATTCCTCCACTGCCTTGTACGAATTCGTAAGCGTCCACGCGCCTGTTCCAATGGTCGATTCGTCCTCCGGCTCGACCGATATCCGACCGACCAGCTTTTTGGTGAGAGTTCTCGTATCGCCGCGGTATCCCTTGTGTTCGACACCAAACAGGGATGGCCCGTGAACAGTCTGTCCGCGGTGATATATGACTATGCCTGGCGTCTTTATTGGCTGATGTGTTAGCCATATCGCGCCTGTCACAGAGCCGAACCCTGGTATCTCTTCGTCGATGATCTCGTCGATGCGCTGTGCGTGGTCCTGAGGGGTGAATGGGACGTCGTTTATGTGAATCGTGACGTCGCTCTGTTGTCCAAAATGGCGAAGCAGCACGTTCGCGATGGAGCGTTCAGTTGGGAGTGGTTCGTTCTGGAATAGGCCAAGTAGGGCGATCCGCGTTCCACGTTCGCTGGGATCGCAGGCCTCCGTTAGGACGTCGACCGCAACGTCGTTGTCGCTGGCCTCGCGAATTGCTTCCTCAGTGTACTTGAACGTGGAGTGTTCGCCGCGTGCCCACGTTTCGACTACTACTTCGTTCGCGACAACGAGCGCCGCAAATTTGCCCGTCCCGCGTCGTCCGTTGACGGTGCGCCCGTTTGGGCTCCTGTAGCCATCCGCTGAAATCTTATCTCTCCCTGTTGCGCAGTACTTTGTCTCGACGTCTTCGCGCGTCATGCCGTGGCCGTCGTCACGAACTTCGAACTCGCGTCTGTCGGCCTCCGGCAGATCTTTTCGAGGACACCTGATCCAGATGTTTCGGGCGTCTGCATCGTAAGCGTTTTTAATCAACTCAACGACGACATCTTCCCATCCCCTGAAGATGCTTTTGACGGTTGCTAGTACATGGCCGTGCGTCTTCCAGCGTACTGCTTGCTGGCGTCTAGACTTCATCCCGTCCTCCACTTCCTGCAAGTGATTGGTCATGCCGGCCTGTCCGCTGGCTCTCGACGTACTGGTGCCCATCGTACCCTGAGGAGCTTCGAGCGGTCCACCTCGGCACAGGGCCTCGGCGGGAACCGACGCGCACCCATCGCGCCTGACTTGACTTCGCTAGCACCCGGCTGATGCGCGCATCGGCATCGTTTCCTGCTGGCACCTGGTGCGCCGTTTCTCGTGCTCAGAGCGTCGGTGCTGCGGACCTGGCGGCACGTCGCGGGGGGGAGGGCGCCGATCCTCGACGGCGACTCCCGGGCTGCTCAGCACAAGCGGCGGTTTTACTGGGCGGAGGGTGAGCATCGACGCTCCCTTTCCAAGGGCGTGGTTAAGGCGAGCGGTTGCTCGCTGGATCCCGCGAGCGAGTCAGGTCGGCGCGCCGCGCGCGCTGCGCCGCCCGCTGGAGCCGCACGTCGACCGGAGCCTGTCGTGCGCGCTGTGCTCCGCTACGAGCCGCAGCCGACCACCTATCTCCGCGATGCCCTCCACCGCGTCGTCGGACCTCATCCCGATCGCCTCGTACGTCTCTGGGCGCCGGCCGAGGTACGCCTGCCGCTCCTCCTCGCGGTGCTCCCGCTTCTCCTCGTCCGCTCTGCGCTGGATCTCCGCTTCGTCCAGAGGCGCGATGCCCACGGCGTCGGCCGCGGTCTTCACCGATCGGACGCGGGGCGCGACGATCACCGACAACCCCTCCAGCGTTCGCCGATCGCGATGGCGCGTCGTAAGCGCCCGGCCAAGGGCATCGTGACGGTCCGAGCGGCGCCGGTTAGCTGTCCCCATCGCGAAGGAGGAAGCGATGGCGACGAGGGCGGAGTGGGCCGAGCGGGTGGAGCGATGGGAGCGGAGCGGGCTGAGCGCCGAGAAGTTCGCGCGGCGTGAGGGATACAAGCCGAAGCAGCTGTACTGGTGGCGCTGGAAGCTACGGACTGATGGGCCTCCGCAGCCCTCGCCGTCGTCGTTGACCGAAGCACCGAGCTTCCTGCCGGTCCACGTTGTGACCGACGCATCGCCCGTCGCGCCGGAGCCGATCGAGATCGCGCTGCCCAATGGGCGGGTGGTGCGGGTCCGGCCGGGCTTCGACCCCGCCACGCTCGAGCGCGTCCTGGCGCTCGCCGCCGAGGAGACGTCGTGCTGACGCTGCCGCCGTCGGTGCGGGTCTACGTGGCGGCTGAGCCGACCGACTTGCGGAAGAGCTTTGATGGGCTGTCGGTCCTGGTCGCTCAGCGCTTCGGAGCTGATCCGCTTTGCGGGCACCTGTTCGTGTTCAGGAATCGACGAGGTGACCAGGTGCGCGTGCTGTTCTGGGACCGCACTGGGTACGCCATCTTTGCCAAGAAACTCGCCCGCGGCCGGTTCCACCTCGCCCGCGACCTGCCCAAGGGCGCGACCCACGTCGAGGTCGAGGCGGCCGAGCTGGCACTGATGCTCGAGGGGCTCGACCTGTCCCAGGCCGTACGGCGCAAGCGCTGGAGACCCGGCGTGAGAAAGATCGACGCGTCGAAGCAAAGCTTGAGGGATGCGCGCGGGCTCGATATCCAGCGCGCCCCGTGACCCTTCCTCGGCAGTCCCAGGCAGCGCTCCCCGCCGATCTGGCGGATGTGCGACGTAAGCTCGAGCAGCTCGCGGCTGAGCAGCGCGTCCCTGAGCTCATCGAGCTGGTGCTCGGTCTTCTCATCCAGCTGCGCGACAAGAACACGGCGCTGTCGGCGAAGCTCGCGAGCGCGCTGCGCGAGCTGTACGGCCGCAAGAGCCAGAAGCTCTCCACCGAGCAGCTGATGCTGCTGTTCGGCGAGCTCGGGGCCGAGGCGCCGCAGGGGACAGCTGATCCTTCGCCCTCGCCACAACCAGGACAGGGGGTTGTGCCGCAACCTTCTGAGCCGCCGAAGCCGCCGCGAGGACGGGGCGGGCGCGCTCCGCTGCCCGCACACCTGCCGCGCGAAACGCGCGTTGTGCCCGTCCCCGAAGAGGAGCGGACGTGCCCGCAGTGCGGCGCGGAAAAGAAGTGCATCGGTCATCGGACGAGCGAGGTGCTCGAGTTTGTCCCAGCACAGTTCCGGGTCATCGAGGAGCAGAGGGAGAAGCTCGCGTGTCCGCGCTGCCCCGAGCAGGGCGTGACGACGGCGGACAGCGAGAAGGTGATGGATCGCGGACGCCCGGGGCCAGGGCTGCTCGCCAGCATCATCGTCGAGAAGTTCGAGGACTCGATGCCGCTGTACCGGCAGGCGCAGCAGTACGCTCGCTTCGGCGTGTCGCTCTCCCCGTCGACACTGGGAGACTGGTCGGCCTTCGCGCTCGACGTGCTCGCTCCCGTGGCCGAGAGGATCGAGGAGCGTGTGCTGGGCTCGTGCTACCTGCGCGCCGACGATACGGGGATGCGCGTGCTGGATCGGGATCATCCGGCGGGGGTCAAGCGAGGTCATATCTGGGCCTTCGTCGGAGCGGACCTCGTAGCATTCCTGTATGCGCCGGACTGGAGGGCGAAGCATCCAGCAGAGCTGCTGCAGAGCTTCACCGGCTACCTCCAGGGCGACGGCTACGCGGGCTACGGCGCGATGCTCCGTGGAGACGACCGCGGCGAGGCCATCGTGCCCGAAGAGCGCCGGCTCGGCTGCGGGATGCACATCCGCGCGAAGTTCGAGAAGGCAGCGAAGGGAGGCGACGCGCGAGCCGCGGTGGCGCTCTCGTACTTCAAGGCTATCTACCGCATCGAGGCGGCCTGCAAAGACGAGGCATTGTCCGCTGAGGCGCGTTGGACGCGCAGGCAAGAGCTGTCGCTCGCCCTCGTCGACGAGCTCTACCAGTGGGTTCACGAGCTGCATCTCGGGCTCGTGCCCGGCACGCCGCTGTACGTCGCAACTCAGTACGCCATCAACCAGGAGGCCGCGTGGCGGCGCTGCTTCACCGAAGGCCGTTTCGAGATTGATAACGGTGAGGTCGAGCGGCAGCTGAGGCGTGTCGCGCTCGGAAGAAAGAACTACTTATTCGCGGGCTCCGACAAGGGTGCTCAGCGCCTGGCCATCGGCTATACGATCTTCGGCTCGTGTCGGATGCACGGAGCCAACCCACTCGCCTGGGCGACGGACGTGATCGGCAGGTTGCAGGCGGGCTGGCCGCGCAAACGGCTCGACGAACTGCTGCCCGACGCGTGGGCGAGCTCGGCGCGCACTGCTCCGACCGCTGGCGACCCCGACGCGACCTGAACAGAACAACGCGTACCTCGTGGCGACGCGGGCGGTGGCCGCCTTGGCGGGCACCGTTCCAGGCCCGCCCGGGGCCGTGGGCCGACGCGGCCCCGCGTCCAGTCTCGTCGACCCTGACGAGCGCCGCAATGGGCCGCGCCCATGGCGATGGTCGGCCGGTTACGGCGCGTCCGCTCCTGTACCGCGCGCACGTCGCCCGTCGAAGCGAGGACCGCGGCGAGCTCCAGAGCGTCGCGAACGTGCGCCGCAAGCTGTACGTCACCCAGCGCTTCGCGTCTGGCAGGCCGGTAGCACGCAGGATCCAGGCTGCGTGTCAAGGGGTTTGTTGCGCCACCACATTCTTCGGACGATGTCAACTCATTGGACGCTTTGGACGGAGCGGCGGGGTCGGGCACGATCGTGAAGGGCAGCCGTGATCGTGCTTGCCGCTGAGCGCATCCGGCGGCCGGACTGCCCACCCCCTTGCCACTGCTTTGGCCGCAGGGCGAGCGGGCGGCGATCCCGCAGGCGGACCCTTGCGCGCGAGCAATGGCGAGTTACCTTCGCGTGCCCCAGCTACAGCTGGTCTGAAAAGGATGGAAACCATGGAAAGAATGATAATTGTTACGTTTGATCTGAAGACGGCGGACAAGGGAGACTACGACCGTGCATACGAGGTTCTCAGGAGCGCTGGTCTGCACCCAGTTTCCCCTGAAAAACAGCTGGATCTACCGCGGACGACCGTGATGGGCATGATCGATACGAACGCGTCCGCGGAGCTTGTCCGCGACGCTCTCTGGAAGGCCCTCGAGAATGCGGGATTAACGCCGTCCAGAATGCTGAGCGGCTTTTTAGATGGCTGGGGAGTCAAGGCGACGGTCGAATAGAGACCCCGGCTAGACCTGTCCTCAGTGCACGGGCCGCCCGACGCGGGCGCAGCGGTTTCCGAACGTCCCCTTCGTGACGCTTCGTCGCCTCACGAACGGGGTGTCTGCTGCTCGGCTCTCGGAGTTAGTCCCGCCGGAACAGGGGCCGACCGGCTACATCGATCCGAAGGTCCGTTCAGGGCGAGCGGTCACTGGCCGGACCTTCCAACGGAACCACGTCTGCACGCAGCGCGCGCTGCGCCGCGCGCTGGAGCCGCACATCAACGGGAGTCCTTCCGCGCGCACCCCGTTCCTTGGCGATGCGGCGCAGCTGCGCGCGCCCGTGCTCGGCCTTCACGCAGCCGCAGCTGACGACCTTCCCCGCGCGCAGATCACCGCCCGCGACCTCGATCGGTGCCCTGCCGCAGTCGCACTGGGCTCGGTAGAACGCCCGCCCGCCGCGGTTCTCGACCCGCTCCAGGATCACGAGCCGCCCGTAGCGTGGCTCGACCTCGGCCGCTCTTGACGGCAGCCGGCGCGTTCCCTTCGTGGATGGCTCGGCGTTGTCGCTGTTGAGCAGCGGTGCGGGAGCGGCTTGTCGCCGCGCGTAGCGCTCCTCCACCGTCTGCTCGTGGCGTTTCACCCACTTCGCCCACGCGGCGAGCGTACCGAGCCGAGCGCGCCGGCCGGCCGTCTTGCAAGCCGCGAGCTCTACGGGGCTCGGCGGCCTGCCGCAGCCGCGCAGCTTCGCCGCGTACGCGCGCCGGTACGCCCGGTCCGCGGCTTCGGAGACCTCGCGCGGACGCTCGCCAGGCCGGCCGGCCGCAACCCATCGCACGAACCACTTGGCGAAATCGGTCGGCCGCCGGCCGAGGTACGCCTGTCGCTCTTCCTCGCGCTGCTCGAGCTTCCTCTCGTCCTCGGCCCGCTGGATCGCTGCCTCGTCCAGCTGAGGTACGATGCCCCAGGAGTCCGTCGGCGGCCGCGGCACGATGCCCCATGGATCCGTCGCCGGTTCTGGCGCCTCTGGCTGCGACGTGGGCAGCTCCACCACGGCGAGCTCGGCAGGTAGCGGGACAGCACCGATTCCTGGCGGCGCCACGCCGCGCCCGAGGCGATGAAAGTAGCCCTCCAGCGTCCGGCGGTCGCGATGCCGCGTGCGTTCCTGCACCGCGCGCACGTCGCCCGTCGAGGCGAGCACCGCGGCGAGCTCCAGCGTCGCGAACGTGTGCCGCAAGCTGTGCGTCACCCAGCGCTCGGGATCGGGCAGTCCGGCCGCGCGCACGACGGCGCGGATCTCCCGCTCCGGATCGATGGCCTGCCCGTGGCTCCGCCAGTCCCCCGGACGCTTGCCCCACGCGGCCGGGAACACCGGGCCGTCGGGCCGATACCAGCCGCGCGCCCGTAGCTGCTCTCGTTGCTGGCGAAGCGCCCACACCGCGACCGGGTGCAGCTCCTGGGGCTTGTCGGCGTTGTCGTCTCCGTCGCGATGCTTCGGTGGTGTCAGGGGTCGCGTCCACGTGGGGTTCGCGAGGCGCCACCCGTCGATCGCCTGGTGCCGCACCCTCAGGATCACGCGGGTCCCGAGCACCGGGATCTCGCCGTCGAGGTTGTCGAAGTCGTCCCAGCCGAGCCCCGCGAGCTCGCCTTGCCGAAGGCCGGAGAGCGCTGCAACGAGTACGCGGTACGCGAGATCCGCGAATCCTCGGGAGGCTCGCGTTCTCGCGTCGCGCGCGGCGGCAGCGCGCACGAGCAGGAGGAGCTCGGTGGTCGATCGGCATGCCTCGCGCTCCGGCCCTTTGCCTCCGCCCCTCGGAGACCACTTGCCCCATGGCAGCGCCGCGAGCCGCTTGTTCCCGATCGCGCGGTTGAACGCCGCTTTCAGCAAATCGAAGACGTTCTTGATGGTCTTCGCCGCCAGCGGGCGCACCTCGCCGCGTCGGCGGACGCGGTGGGTGAGCATCCAGTCTTCCCACTGCCGCATCCGGTCCTCCGTGAGGTGCGCCGCGGCGCAGCCGTCGAAGTACGGCATCAGGTAGCGCCGCCAGTACCCCTTCGCCTTCGGCCCCCACCGCGGGCTGAGCGCGGAGACGTGCGACTCCCACGCCTTCTGCACCGTGAGCAGACCCTCAACGGCCGCCTGTGCCCTCTGCACGAGCTCCTCGTGCGAGATGAGCCCGAGCTTTGCGTCCTCAATCTGCTTCCGAATGAGCTCGATCCGAGTGAGCACCTCCCCAGGCGTCTTGCCCCTGATCCACTTCCGTTTCCCGTCGCGCGGGTCGGTGATCTGTCGTCCATACAGCTCGGGCCCAAGCCTTCTCACGTCCACGTAGACACCCCGCCTCGGCTTGCCGCGCGTGGAGACGGGGCGCGCGGGATGTCCTCGCGTCGCCATTGTGACCGCCCGTCTTACACGAAGTGCGTAAAACTTTTTCCACTCGCGAGCGCCAAATTGTTGCTTCACCAACCATTGTCAGGCACGCCAACCGCACACGCGGCAATGCACGCCGCCGCCGTACGTGAGCACCTCGCGCAGGCCGCACGCGCGGCACACGCGGAGCTCGGTCCCACACCCCGTGCACGTCGCGATCAGCTCTTCGAGCACCGCGAGCCCGGGGCCGCAGTGCGGGCAGCGCACCGCGATGCGCCGCACGACGTCAGCTCGAGGCGCTGCTTGCGTCTGCGGTGCCGTGCCCGTCAGCGCAGCGCGGTAGCGCTCGAGGTGCACCGCGCAGAGCCCGAGCGGGTTGAATCCCGCAGCGGGCACGTTGGGGCACGGAGGCATGCCGTTGCCGCACGAGCGCTCGGCGCGCGGCACGCCAAGCGCGGCGAGCACCCCGCGAGCACCGGCGGCCGTGATGCGCCTCCGGTCTGCGCGTTCCCCGGCCGGCTCGGGAGCTCCACCAGGTGATCGCCTCGCGCGATCGGCGGCGCTCATGACGGCCCTCCGCTACGGCAGGCGTCGCAGGAGACCACCGCGCGCCAGAGCGGCGACACGGCGCGGATCCCTGGTCCCACGATCTCGCCGCAGCGGGTGCGCGCCGCGCCGCTCTCGGCGACGTGGACCACGCCGCGTGCGTGGAGAGCACCCGTCCTCCACGCGTCGGCGCACGCGGGGCAGGTGACTTCGGTCGCCCACTGCACATCGACCGCCACGCCGCGGCCGAGCTCGGGCTCGAGCCGGCCGCAGCGCGTCCACGCCAGCTCGCCGGGCACGACCAGGTGCACGGCGACGAGCCCGCGGCCGCGCGCGAGCAGCCGGTTGACCCACGAGACGTGGGAGCCGATCAACACGGCAAGCTCCGCGGCCGTCCAGCGCAGCGGGTCCGCCAGGTGCACCGCGCGAAGCACGGCCGCTCGCGCAGCTACCGCGGCAGCCCCGCTCGCACCGAAGGCCTGCGCGAGCGGTAGCGATCCCGCGACGCGCGTCGCCCGATCGAGGAGCCCGTACCGTTCGAGCTCCTCGATCACCTTGTCGGCGGGCTTCATCGACGCCCCCGGTCAGCAACGGGAGCGGCCGGCCGTTCGTCGCAGGTCGGCCCGAGCTGACGTGCGACCTCGTCGAACGCGCAACGATGGACAACGCCGCCCCGCGGACGCGCGCGGCGCGTCCGCTCCATCCTCGCCTCGGCCATGTCACCCTCCGAACGACAGTCCGAGCTGCCCTGCGCGCGGCGGCGCCGCGCACCCCTCGCACTGCACGCCGCGCGACCACGCCGGGGCCGCAAGCGCCATGTCCGGTTCGATGGCGCGTCCGCATCGCGTCACGCCGGCCCTGTCCTCGACGTGGTACGTGCGCCGCGGAGCCGGCGCGTTGCGCGCTGAAGCGGCGATGCACGCGGGGCAGTTCACGTCATCGATCCAGCGTGCGGGCGCCGTCGCGTGCACCTCCACGTCCCCCGAGAGCCGTCCGCACCACGTCCAGACGCCATCGTCCGAGCGGTGCACGAGGATTTCGCGCTCCGTCTCGCGGTCGGCGGTGTTCATGCGCGCACCTCGCTCGGATACAGGTAGCGCTCAGCGTCCGCGTGCCGCTGCTCCATCGAGCGCGGCGCGTGCCGCACGTAGAGGGACAGCCACGCGTTCACGGCGCGCGCCCTGCTCGTCTCCGTCGGCTCGCCCTGACGGAGCGCGAGCACGGCGCCGGCGAGCTCGCCCATGGGCGCCGTCTCCGCGGAGACGCCCTCGATCCCGAGCTCGGCCGCGCTGCGGCGGAGCGTCGTCTCGACGATGGCGTTCATCGGGCCACCTCCGCGTCACGCTCCGACGTGCACCCCGTCGAGCAGGTCTCGCCGGGAGGCGCGCCGCAGGCTGGGCACCGCTCCGCGTCCTCCCACGGGTATGCGTCGTTCAGATCGGGCGCCGACGTCACCTGCCCGTCGACGCGCCCGCGCTCGCGCTCTCTCGCCGCGTCGTCGTCCGGCGGATCCACCGGCAGCACGGCGCACGCGTCCGCCTCGGCGGCGAACGGGTAGCGCCCGAGCTCGTGCAGCGCGACCGCGAGCGTCCATCGCCGCGCCGCTTCGTGGTGGCCCATCTCCACCGCGCCGCTCACGTCGGGCGCCGCCCCCGTCTGCTCCGCGAGCGCGAGCCACGCGTGCGCTCTCACCGCGGCCTCGAAGGCGAGCGTCACGTGGATGCGCGCCCCGCCGACGCGCGCCTCCAGCAGATCCGCGATCGCGCTCGCCGCGATCGCGACCGCTTGCGCGCCCGTGCGGCGCGCCTCCCACCGGAGGAGCTCGGCGTCGGCGTCCTCGAGCGGCCACCCCGGCGGCGCCCCTTGGACCCTCTCTATAAGGAGGCGCGTGTACCGGAAGTCCCGGAGGACCACCGGCGCGCCGTCGTTGGTCCCCGCCCCCTCCGTCGCCCCGACGACGGCCCCGAGGAGCGCGCCGAGCCGGAGAACGTCCGTTCCTGTGCGGGAAACGGCGTAGATGTAGAGCCATGTCAGTATGAGTCGGAGCGCCACCTCGGCCGACGCACCGCCCCGGAGCGCTGCGTCAACCGGTCCGCCATCGGCGGCCTCTGCACACGCTCGGCACACCTCTTCCCGTAAAGTCGGGATAGTGATACGATTCCGAGATGTTACGAGCAGGGTGCGACAAGTCCCCCCCTTCGCACTGTCTCTCTCTCTCTCTCGACGCATCGTTCTCCGATCCTTGTGCGCACCTGGCTGAGCGGATTCCCATCAGCTGGTGTGCAGTGCCAGCGGCGGCCCATCCTGGGTCGCAGGGGCCGCGCGGTGTTGGAGATCGCGTCTGAAGCTCGACGGCCTTCCCTGACACCGCGCTGCTGAGCGCTCGTCTGTGCCCAGCGCGACGCACGCGAGCTGCACCCGCCGTGGGGGAGGGGAGCTGTGGGCGCGTGCGACAGGACCAGAACGCCTGTTCTGGGCGGACGTCATGCGAGTGCGCGCGGGGCATGCGCGAGAGAGCGAGCTTGGGAGCGCTTCAGGGCTCCTCCGCTCGGGTGCCCCGACGTGTCGTCTCGGCTGCCCTGGCTCGGTCCGGTCGTGTTCGGCGTCTTCTTGCGATTGCCGAGGAGCGTCGGCAGCCATATCGCTCGCCGCAAACTCGCAGAGACCTCGCCGCGGGCCGCGATGCATCGGAGATGGGGTGCAGCTTGCGCGCGAGGGCCTCGACTTGTTGGCTGATCTCGGCGTCGACGACGAGTTCGCCACGGTCGATTTAGCCATCTCCGCCGATAATTCATGGCGCTCGAACGGAATGGCTTCACGGGAGCGGCGGCGCGCGGTGGATACGACGGACGCTTGACCGCCGCGCCACGACAGGGTGCTATGCGCGACACATGAAACGACGCCGCGCTGGGCAAGCCAGCACGGCGGCAACTTCCCTCGATGGCGCGACGTGAGCCACGCGTATGTGCATCCGCCGAGAATGCTTGTCGCAGGCCCAGATCACGCCGTCGTGCTTCGTGGCGCTATCGTTTCTTGCCGCGAGCCTGGCTGTCGCCGAGCCAAGCCGTGCCGACCCACCTCGGCTCGGCGAGGGTGAGCCTCCGGCGAGGGCGGAGGGCAAGCCCAGCATCGATGTCCAGGCGCTGATCCGCGTGGGAGACGTCGCCCGCAACCAGGGAAAATGGGAGCAGGCAGAAGAGGCCTATTACCTCGCGTACAAGCTCGGCGCAGGCGGCAGGGCTCGCTGCGAATGGGGAATGGCGCTGCTCGCCCTCCGGCGGCACGTCGACGCCGCGATGGCCATCGATAGATGCCTGGAGGATCCCGGGGCGGGAACCGCCGCGCAGCGGCGCCGTTACACGGACGGCCTCGAGAGAGCCCGGCGCGAGGTGGGCCAGATCGACTTCGACCTGAGCCATCCGGGCGCGCTGGTGACGATCGGCGGGGAGGTCCGGAGCAGGGACGCGTCGAAGTCCGGCTATACGTACGTCGAGCCCGGTACGCACATGATCAAGGCCACGCTCCCCGGCTTCCTCGACGCCGAGCAAACCGTCCAGGTGGAGAAGGGGAAGGCGATCAAGGTCGCGCTCCGGTTCGTCGAGAAGCCGAAGGCGGCCCCGGCGCCCGCGCGGGTCTCGACCCGGCCCGCGACCCCCAAGAAGGCCGTGGCCAGGCCCCCGCTCGCGCCGCCGGCCCAACCGGCTCCGCCCGGGCCGTTCGATGGAATGGCGGGCGCGCAGCGGCTCTGCGGGATCGGCGTGACCGCGCTCGGCCTCACGGGAGGTCTCGTCGCCTCGGTTCTCGCGGCGCAGTACGCCGAGGAGGCGGAGCGGCGCGCCGCGCGGCTCCTGCGGAACAACGGCAACAGCCGCTCGATCTGCGCATCGCCGTCGCCCGAGAACGCCCTGGCGTGCGCTGAGATCAACGATTTGTACGATGCGCACGAGGTGGGCCGGGACGTCGCGACGGGCTTCTTCATCGGCGCGGGCGTCGTCGCCGCCGCGACGGTCGGCTCGTTCATCTTCTATGGCATCGAGCGGCGCCGGCCGCCTGTGCGTGTGGTGCCGATGATCGCCGGCGATCAGGCCGGCGTGTCGGTCAACGGGGTGTGGTGAGGTGACTGCGATGCCGCGCTCCATCCAGCGCACGCGTTCGGCGCGCTCTGCCTTCGCGGAGGCCGTGGTCCTGATGCTGACTTCCTGCGCCTTCGGCGCCGGGTGCGCGGAGGTGCCCTGCGGGCCTCGCCTGCGCTGTGAGCCGCCGGCCGAGGAGGAGCTGCCCGACAAGGAACCGCCTTGTCCCGACGAACCCCAGGGGGGCCTCGTTGCGACGGACGAGTGCGGCGTCTTCGTCAGCTCGAGCCTTGGCCACGATCGGAAACGGGGGACGCGTGAAGCTCCCGTCAAGACGATCGCCAGGGCCATCGAGCTGCTGGCCCAGGAGCCCCAGAGGCGTCCGAGGGTGCATGCCTGTGCCGAACGTTTCTCCGAGGCCGTGCGCGTCCGCGGGACCCTGGAGATCTGGGGTGGGTTCGAGTGCGATCGGGGGTGGCGCCATGGTGGCGGAGAGAGCAACACCGTGATCGAGCCCGGGCCGAACGAAATCCCGCTCACGTTCGAAGCCGATGCCACGGCAAAGGTCTTCGATCTGGAGGCACGGGCGGCGCCGGCCACGACGCCGGGCGGCTCCTCGATCGCGGCGATCGTGCTGGAAGGCGCTGTGATCACCCTGCACCGCGGCCAGCTGGTCGCGGGCGATGGCGCGCGGGGCCGCGACGGTGCGCCTGGCGCTCCGAAGAACGAGCCGGCCGGGGCGGGGCGCCACGGACGGTTCGGGCAGGACGCGTGTACCGGCGACGTCGTGCCCGGCGGTGACCAGGTGGTGCAGACCGGCTGCGAGCTAGGGGACTCGATCGGCGGGCGAGGCGGGGATGGAACGGTCGATCACGGAGCGCCTGGCGGCGACGGGGAGCTGATACCGATCCCGAACCCCAGCGGCTTCGGCCTTGCTGGCCAAGGGGGCACCAGCACCGACGATTGCTTGAACGGACGCACCGGCGCGAATGGGCCCGACGGCGCGCACGGGTTGGGCGGGCGCGGCCTGGGCATCTTCGACGCGCGCGGCCTCTACTTCGGGGTGAGCGGCGGCGACGGCGGCGACGCGTTCCCCGGGCAGGGGGGCGGCGGTGGGGGCGGCACGCGGGCCGGCGCGATGTTCTGCGGCACCGCGCGCAAGGCCGGCGGCGCGGGCGGCGGCTCCGGCGGCTCGGGAGGCTGCGGCGGGCGCGGCGGGCGCGGCGGTGGCCATGGGGGCGCGAGCATCGGCCTCGTCATCCTCAACGCGCGCCTGGACCTTCACGGCACCAGGATCGAAGCCGCGCGCGGCGGCGACGGCGGCCATGGCGGCGTCTTCCAGATCGGCGGGGCGCCCGGGCTCGGAGCGCCTGGCGGGCAGGGCTTCGGCGGCTCGCCTTTCGGGTGCTCCGGCGGCGATGGCGGCAAAGGGGGCAATGGCGGGCACGGAGGCGGAGGGCAGGGCGGGCCCTCGATCGCCGTCGCCGTGGCAGGAGCCTCGCTCCCGGTGGTGATGGAGGCTGAGCTCAAGGCGGGAACGGGTGGCAAGGGCGGGCTTGGGGCGAATCCAAGTGTCGCTGGGTCCGCCGGCGACGATGGGCTGGTCATCGACGTGGCCGGCTTTCCACAGTGAGCCGAGGAGGAACGGATGCAGCGGTCGAAGCTCGTTGGAATCGCGATGGTCGCGCTCGCGGCGGTCTCCTGCGGCGACGACGCGGGCGATCACCCCCCGCTCCCCGTGGACGTCGCCGAGCTGCTCGCGCGAGCCGGGCACAGCAGGAACGATCACAGGTTGGCTTCGGGCCTCTGGGAGCGTGGTCTCCTGTGCAAGGACGACCTCTGGCTTCCCGAGGTCTACTGGCCGCCGCTCGGGCCGCCGCGGCTCGAGCACATCGTGTTCGTCGCATGGGACATGCCCGCTGGCACGCTCAGAGGCTGGGAACTCGTGCGGAGCGAGTCGGATCGCCGCTACTGGTCCGTGGCGCTATCCGCCGAGGAGGTGGGCTTCGGTTGCGAAGAGCGCTACACGACGAGCTTCTTCTTGCTGGCCAGCTGGCCGGACAACAACATCTCTCGAGCCATCGGCCTCGAGCGAGCCGATCAACTTGCGCTCCAGGACGACATTTTCTCTGATGACGCTGTGCTGGTCAACTACGATACCTTGATCGACGTCGAGAGGGCGAGCGTGCCGGTGCCGGACACGGCGACCTATTACCTGCAGAACCTGTTCACGGGCGCCACATTCACCATCGACGTTCCTACCGAGGGCGACGGTTCTCCGGATTATGTGACTCAGCTCGAGGTCGATTACGGCGAGCTCGGCCTCGGCGCGATGACCGATGTGGCGACCGGCGTGGTGTACAAGCGCGAGGGCGTGGAGCTGACGAACCATTGCCTCACCGTGAGGGACACGACGCTTCCGTAGCGCGCGGTACGCCAGGGTTCCTGGACGGGCGCGCCAGGGTTCCTGGACGGCATGCCTCGGTTCCTGGACGGCATGCCTCGGTTCCTGGACGGCATGCCTCGGTTCCTGGACGGCATGCCTCGGTTCCTGGACGGCATGCCTCGGTTCCTGGACGGCATGCCTCGGTTCCTGGACGGCATGCCTGCTGTGCTGCTCGCGTTCTCGCACCGAAACGAGACGCGGCGCTGAGCACCCGATCGAGCGTGTTCGGCGGGGTATGCGCACCCCTCGACGTATCCGCACCTCGATCGAATCCATCGCGCACGCCGAGCGGCACGCCCGCGCGCGACCCCTGCTTCATGCGCATCCACGTCCCCATCGCTCCAAGAATGCGCCGCAGGTCCCGCCTCTGCTTTGCCAGCACGACCCCGACGCCGCCCCGTCCGCAGCGGCAGATCGCTCCCCGCGCTCAGCCTGGCCCGCGCCCTCCTTGACGCTCGCCCCATCCTCCTCCACCCTCGCATTGGATGTCCCGCGTCCGGCGACCCCACCGTACCCGCAGCGCGATCCTTCGCTGGATCTGCGCCGCGCTCTCGGTGTTCCTCGTCGTCGGCCTCCTCGCTCAGGGACACACCCTCCAGGCGCTCGGCGTGGCGATCGCGTGCGAGCACCCGATGCTCGAGCCGTCGTCCTCCCAGGACGAGCTCGAGCCGTCGTCCTCCCATGGCGAGAAGGACGCGGCGCCGGACGGCTCGCACCACGACTGTCCGCCCAGCTGCAGCGACTGCGCATGTGGCCGCATCCCCATGACGCTGTCCCTCCAGGTGGTGCTCCCGTACATCCTCCTCGAGGCCTACGAGATCCCCGCATCGTCGCCGCCGGCCATGCCAGGGCGTTCCCCCTCCTGCCGCCTCGAACGGCCACCCCGACACGCGCGCGCTTGAGGCGCCCGCGTCAGGCATCGCATCCACGAGCACGGCCGCCGGCCTCCGGCGCGTGAGCGCCCCCGCGCCACGCCGCCACGGGCTCGGCCCCCTCGCGCGCTCCTGACCGGACTCAACCGCGGTTCTTCGCGCGAGCGCTCCACGCGCTCGAGGGCTGCCCGTCCATGCTTTGCTCCTGCGTGCGTCGTCCGTTCGTCGCTTCCTCGATTGCCCTTGGTCTCCTGCTGTCCCTGCTGCTCGCGCCCGCGGCCGTCCTCGCCGCGGAGCCGCCCCTCGGCCGCGCCCGCGTCGCCGACCTCGCCCGCGCGGCGCCGGGCGCGCGCGTGGCCACGGCAGAGGCCGGCGTCGCCCGCGCGGCGACCTCGGCAGCCGGCGTGCTCTCGCTCGAGAACCCGGTGCTCACCGGGATGGGCGGCGTCCGGCTCAACCCCGACGGAAGCAAGCCGGCGGCCGCTACGGCGTCCCTCGAGTGGCCGATCGAGCTCGGCGGCCAGCGAGGCGAGCGCGTCGCCGCGGCCAACGCCGAGCAGCGCGCCGCCGAGATCCGCGCCGAAGATGGCCGGCGCCGCGTCCTGCTCGCCGCCCTGCTCCAGCACGCCCTCGTGCTCCGCGACGAGCGCCAGGTACAGCTCGCCCGCGCGCGCGTCGCCCTCGCAGAGCGGCTCCACGCCGCGGCGGAGCGGCAGCGCAAGGCGGGCGAGGTGCCGGAGGTCGACGTCGCCCTGGCGCTGCTCCAGAAAGGGCGCGACGTCGCCGCCGCAAAGGCGGCGGAAGGCACGCGCGACGCCGACAAGGCCGCGCTCCTCGCCCTGCTCGGCCTCCGATCGCCGGGCGCGCAGGCCCTCCCGGTGGAGGGACCCCTCGTGCCTGCCGGCGAGCCGCCGCCGCTCGCGTCGATCCTCGGCGAGGTGGAGCGGCGCCCCGACGTCGGCGCCGCCGAGGCCTCGGTCGACGCCGCCCGCGCCAAGGCCGAGCGAGAGCGCGCGGCCGGGTGGCCGACCGTCAACGTCATCGCCCAGGTCGAGCGCGACGACGGCGCGAACATCGGCATGCTCGGCCTCGCGGTCCCGCTGCCGATCCTCAACGCCAACCGGGCCGGCGCCGCGACGGCCGCCGCCGAGATCGACGTCGCCCGGGCGCACGCCGACGCCGCGCGGGCCGGCGCCGTGGGCCAGGTCCAACAGCTCTACGCGCGCTACCGGGCGACGAAGGAGGCCCTCCAGGCCCTCGCGCCGACGGCCGCCCTCATGGAGCAGGCCGCCGCGATCTCGGCGCGCGGGTACGAGCTCGGCGAGAAGGACCTCGCGAGCGTGCTGCTGGTGCGCCGCGAGGTGATCGAGGCCGAGGCGGCGCTGCTCGAGGCCGAGCACGCCCACGCGGCGGCCAAGATCGAGCTCTTCGTCGCCGCGGGGAGGGCCCTCCGATGAGCGCCCCCCAGCGGAAGATCGAGCTCTCGCCGAAGGCGATCGCCGCGACCCTCGCCGCGGTGCTGGCGCTCCTCGTCGGGGCCGTCGCCCTCACCGTGCTCATCGAGCATCGACGCCACGGGCACGACCGCGAGGCCGGCCATGGCGAGCACGACGGGCACCGCCACGGCGAAGGCGAGCGAGGGCATGCCCACGGCGACGAGCACGGGCACGACGAGGGCAAGGACCACGCGCACGGCGACGACAAAGACCACGCGCACGGCGACGACAAGGGCCACGCGCACGGCGAAGACAAGGACCACGCGCACGGCGACGACGAGGAAGCGCACGCCCACGCCGGCGGCAGGCTCGAGCTCTCGCCCGCGATGCTCCAGAACGCCGGGCTGGAGATCCTCACCGCCGGACCGGGCAAGGTCGCGGCGACCGTCACGCTCCCCGGCGAGGTGGCGCTCAACGCGGAGGCCATCGCGCACGTCACCCCGCGGGTGCCCGGCACCGCGCGGGAGGTGAAGAAGCAGCTCGGCGACACCGTGAAGCGCGGCGAGGTGCTCGCCGTGCTCGACAGCCGCGAGCTGGCCGAGCTCCAGCGCGAGCTCCTCGCGGCCAAGGAGCGCCTCGACCTCGCCGAGGCGAGCTTCACGCGCCACGAGGCGCTCTGGAAGGAGCGCATCTCGGCCGAAAAGGAGTACCTCGCGGCCAAGCAGGCGGTCGCCGAGGCGCGGATCGAGCACCGGAGCGCCGCCCAGAAGCTCAGCGCCGCCGCAGGCGCCGGCGCGGCCAAGGGCAGCGGATACGCGCTGGTCGCCCCGATGGACGGCACCATCATCGAGAAGCACATCGCCATCGGCGAGGTCCTCAAGGAGGACACCCAGGTCTTCGTCATCGCCGACCTGTCCACCATCTGGGTCAACGTCACCGTCTACGCCAAGGACCTCAGCCGCGTGCAGGTCGGCCAGACGGCCTGGGTCAAGGCCGAGGGCATCGACCAGGTCGCGCGAGGCTCGGTGGCGTACCTCGGGCAGGTCGTCGACGAGCAGAACCGCTCCGCCGTGGCCCGCGTCGTCCTCCAGAGCCCCGGCGCCGCGTGGCGCCCCGGGCTCTTCGCGACCGCCGACATCGCCGTCGAGGAGGCGGCCGCGCCCGTCGTCGTCTCGGACGAGGCCCTCCAGCGGGTCGAGGGCAAGGAGGTCGTCTTCGTCGAGGAGGGCGGCGGCTTCGAGGCCCGCGCGGTGAAGGTCGGGCGCCGGGGCACGAGCGCGCCGGGGATCGGGGCCGAGGGCGCCGACGCGCAGCCCGGCGCTCAGGGCGCCGAGCCGCAGCGCGGCGCGGCCGTCGTCGAGATCCTGGCGGGGGTCGCCGCCGGCGAGCGCTACGTCGGCAAGAACAGCTTCATCCTCAAGGCGGAGCTCGGCAAGTCCGAAGCCGGCCACCAGCACTGAGGAGCGCGGCGACCCATGCTCACGTTGCTCTCGCGGCTCCTCTCGTTCTCGGTGCGCCACCGCTTCCTCGTCGTCGCCCTGACGATCGCGGTCGGCGCGCTCGGGGCCTACAACTTCACGCGCCTGCCCATCGACGCGGTCCCGGACATCACCAACGTCCAGGTGCAGATCAACACCTCGGTCAAGGCGCTCTCCCCCGTCGAGGTCGAGCGTCAGGTCACGTTCCCCATCGAGTGGGCCATGGGCGGGCTCCCGGGCGTCCAGCAGGTGCGCTCGCTCTCGCGCTACGGCCTCTCCCAGGTGACGGTGATCTTCGACGACGGCACCGACATCTACTGGGCGAGGCAGCTCGTGGCCGAGCGTCTCGGCGCCGCCAAGGAGAGCCTGCCGCCCGGGCTCGGCGAGCCGCAGCTCGGCCCCATCGCCACCGGCCTCGGCGAGATCTACATGTGGACGCTCGAGGCCGCGCCGGACGCCCGGCGGCCCGACGGCCAGCCGTACGATCTGACCGATCTGCGCACGATCCAGGACTGGATCGTGCGGCCCCAGATCCGGACGGTGCCCGGCGTCACCGAGGTCAACTCGATCGGCGGCCACGAGCGGCTCTACCAGGTCTCGCCGGACCCGGCGAAGCTCGTCGGCTACGGGCTCTCGTTCCGCGACGTGCTCGAGGCGCTCGCCCGCAACAACGCCAACGCGGGCGGCGGGTACATCGAGCACAAAGGCGAGCAGTACCTGGTCCGCGCCACGGGCCTCGTGCAGAGCGAGGAGGACATCCGGGGCATCATCGTCGGCAACCACGGCGAGGTGCCGATCCGCATCGAGGACGTGGCCGAGGTCGGCGTCGGCCGGGAGCTGCGCACGGGCGCCGCGACCGAGGACGGCGCGGAGGCGGTCATCGGCACGGCCATCATGCTCGTCGGGGAGAACGGCCGCGCCGTGTCCAGGCGCGTGGACGAGCAGATCAAGGCGGTCAACAAGTCGCTGCCCGAGGGCGTCACGGTCAAGACCGTCTACGACCGCACCTACCTCGTCGACGCCACCCTGAGCACCGTGCGGAACAGCCTGCTCGAGGGGGCCGCGCTGGTCGTCGTCGTGCTCTTCCTCCTGCTCGGCAACCTCCGGGCCGCGCTGATCGCCGCGCTCGCCATCCCGTTCTCGATGCTGATCGCCGTCACCGGCATGGTCGAGGGCAAGATCAGCGGCAACCTGATGAGCCTCGGCGCCATCGATTTCGGCCTCATCGTCGACGGCTCGGTGATCATCGTCGAGAACTGCGTGCGGCGCTTCGCCGAGGAGCAGCGCCGGCTCGGCCGCGCGCTCACCCGGGAAGAGCGGCTCGACCTCGCCTACGACGCGTCGCAGGAGGTCCGGCAGGCGACGATCTTCGGTGAGCTGATCATCGCCATCGTCTACCTGCCCATCCTCACGCTCACGGGCATCGAGGGGAAGATGTTCCGGCCCATGGCGCAGACCGTCGTCCTGGCGCTCGCGGGGGCGACGATCCTGTCGATGACGTTCGTCCCGGCGCTCGTCGCGCTGTTCCTCACGGGCAGGGTGTCGGAGAAGGAGAACTTCCTCTTCCGCCGGGCGATGAGCGCCTACGGCCGGGCGCTCGCCTGGGCGCTGTCCCACAGGCCGCTCGTCGTCGCCGCCGCCGGCGTCGTCCTCGTCGCCTCCGGCCTTGCCGCCGCGGGGCTCGGTCGCGAGTTCGCGCCCAAGCTGAGCGAGGGGGCGCTCGCGCTCCAGCCCGCGCGCATCCCCTCGATCAGCCTCACGACCAGCGTGGCGATGCAGGCCAAGCTCGAGCGCCTGCTCAAGGAGCGCTTCCCGGACGAGATCGAGCACGTCTTCGCCCGCACCGGCACGGCCGAGGTCGCGACCGATCCGATGGGCCCGAACGTCTCCGACACCTACCTGATGCTGAGGCCGCGGAGCGCCTGGAAGAAGGCGTCCACGCAGGAGGAGCTCGCCGAGGCGATCGAGGAGGCGATCCGGGAGCTGCCGGGGCAAAATTACGAGTTCAGCCAGCCGATCGAGCTCCGGTTCAACGAGCTCATCAGCGGCGTGCGGAGCGACGTCGCGGTCAAGGTCTTCGGCGACGACCTCGGCGTCATGCTCGAGCAGGCGAACAAGATCGGCGCGCTCCTGCGGGCGACGCCGGGCGCCGCCGACGTGAAGGTGGAGCAGGTCACGGGCCTGCCGGTGCTGACCATCGACGTGGATCGGCGCATGGTCGCCCGCTACGGGCTCAACGTCGCCGACGTGCAGGAGGTCGTCGAGGCCGCGATCGGCGGCGTGAGCGCCGGCGAGGTCTTCGAGGGCGACAAGCGCTTCGACCTCGTGCTGCGGCTCCCCGACGCCATCCGCCGCGACGTCGCGGCCCTCGAGCGGCTCCCGATCCCGCTCCGGGGCGCGCAGGAGCACGCGGCCGGGCCGAGCGGCCCGACCGTGGCCGCGGCGGCTCGGCCGCCCGACCGCGCGGCGTTCGTGCCGCTCGGCGCGGTGGCCGACCTCCGCCTGGAAGACGGCCCGAACCAGGTCAGCCGGGAGAGCGGCAAGCGCCGCGTCGTCGTCCAGTGCAACGTGCGCGGGCGCGACCTCGGCGGCTTCGTCGCCGACGCCGAGGAGCGGATCGACGCCGCGATCAAGCTCCCGCCGGGCTACTGGATGTCCTGGGGCGGCCAGTTCGAGAACATGCTCGCCGCCCAGCGGCGCCTCTCCGTCGTGGTCCCGCTGGCGCTCGGGCTGATCTTCGCCCTGCTCTTCCTCTCCGTCGGGACGCTCGGGAACGCCGCCCTGATCTTCACCGGCGTCCCGCTCGCGCTGACCGGCGGCATCTTCGCGCTGTGGGGCCGCGGGCTCCCGATCTCGATCTCGGCGGCCGTGGGCTTCATCGCGCTCTCCGGGGTCGCCGTGCTGAACGGGCTCGTGATGGTGACGTTCATCGAGAACCTGCAGCAGCGCGGCGAGGGGCTCGACGACGCCGTGCTCCACGGCTCGATCGCGCGGCTCCGCCCCGTGCTCATGACGGCGCTCGTCGCGGCGCTCGGCTTCGTCCCGATGGCGCTCGCCACCGGCACCGGCGCCGAGGTGCAGCGCCCGCTCGCGACGGTCGTCATCGGCGGGATCCTCTCCTCCACCACGCTCACGCTGCTCGTCCTGCCGGTCCTCTACCGGCTGACGCACCGCGAGGAAGCGCCCGCCGCCCGCGAAGCGCCGGAGGATCCCGGAGCGAGCTCAGCCGCTTGAGGGCATCGCGCCCGTCGCGCGGCGACGGGCGCTCAGCTCGCCAGCGGCAGCGAGAAGTGGATCGTCGTCCCGTGGCCCGGGGTGCTCTCGACGGCCACGGTCCCGTGGTGCGCCTCGATGATGCCGCGCGCGATGTACAGGCCGAGCCCCGCGCCGGTGCGCGACTCCTGCGCGGCCTTCCAGTAGCGGTCGAAGAGGTGCGGCTGGTGCTCGGGCGGGATGCCCGGGCCCGTGTCGGCCACGGAGAAGCGCGCGAGACCGGCGATCCGGCAGAGCGACACGCTCACGACGCCGCCCTTCGGCGTGAACTTCAGCGCGTTGCCGAGCAGGTTCGAGAACACCTGCAGCACGCGATCCCGGTCGGCGAGGACCTCCAGGCCCGCGTCGAGCGGCCCCTGCGTCACCCGGCAGCCCTTGGCCTCGGCGAGCGACGCGGCGGCCTCGAGCGCCTCGCGCACGAGCGCCCCGCCGCGCTCCACCCGCGGCGACACCACGAGCCGCCCCGCCTCGATGCGCGACGCGTCGAGCAGGTCCTCGATGAGCCGCGTCATGCGCTGGATCCCGCGGTCCATCCGGTCGACGAGCTGGACGGCGTCGTCCTCCTCGCCGTCCTTCCGCTGGAGCAGATCGCTCCGCAGGAGCGACGCCGTGATCGCGATCGTGTTGAGCGGGTTCCGGAGGTCGTGCGACACGATCGCCAGGAGGTCGTCCCGGGCGCGCGTCGCGGCCTGCGCCTCGTTGTAGAGCCGCGCGTTCTCGAGGGCGACGGACGCCGACTGCGCGAGCTGCGTGAGCAGCACCTCGTCGCTCTCGACGAACGGCCCGTCGCGCCGGTCGAGCAGCAGGATGCTCCCGATGCTCTGGCCGTCCCGGCCGCGCAGCGGCGCCGCGACGAGCGAGCGCGGGTGCAGCTCCGAAGGCGCGCGCGACAGCACGTCGGCGCACGTGGGATCGCCCGCGATCTCGTCGCCCGTCAGCCGGACGCTCGTGCTCCTCCGCTCGATGAGGCCGAACGCGACCTCGCGGATGCTGTCGCGATCCTCCCGCGCGGCGTACTCCTCGGACAGCGAGATGCCGGTCATCGACCGCTGCGCCACGCCCCGCGCGGCCAGCCGCGCGACCGCCACGTTCGCGTCGAGCAGCGCGCGCGCCTCGTCGGTGGTGCGCTGGATGAGCTCGTTCAGCGAGAGCGACCGGTGGATGCGCAGCGTCGCCTCGGTGAGCTGCGCGAGCTGGTTCGCGTGGCGCGAGAGCGCGCGGCGCGCCTCGTCCTCGCGGCGCTCCGCCTCGTGCAGCCGGAGCACGTAGCGCAGGCTCTGCACCAGCCGCTCGGGCGTCAGCAGGTTCTTCGGCACGTAGTCCGCCGCCCCCCGCTTCATCAGATCGACCGCCAGCGACTCGTCGCCCTGCCCGGTCAGCATGATGAACGGCGCCGTGAGCTTCGCCTTGCGCGCCGCCTCGATCACCGTGAGCCCGTCGCCCCCGGGCAGGTAGAAATCGAGCAGCACGCAGTCGATCTGCTGCTCGTACAGCACCGCGAGCGCCGAATCGACGGAATCGGCCTCCCTGATCTCGGCGTCGACGCGGCCGCTGCGCAGCGCGCGCAGGATCGCGATCCGATCGACCGTGTCGTCGTCGACGACGAGAAGACGAACCGACCTGTGGCTCAAGGCATCTCCACGAGCGTCCAGTACCGGTTCAGTGCCGTCATCAGCTCCACGAAGCTCATGAAAGTCACGGGCTTGAGCAGGTAGCCGGCGACGTTCAGGTCGTACGCGTCCACCTTGTCTCGATCGTCGTTCGAGGTGGTCAGCACGACGACAGGCGTCGCCCTCAGCGAGGCGTCGGACCGGAGCTCCCGCAGAAACTCGATGCCGTTCATCCTGGGCATATTCAGGTCCAGCAGGACGAGGCGCCGGTCCCTGGGCACCTGGCTGCCGCGCAGCAGATCGAGCCCCTCGACGCCATCACCCGCGACCCAGAGCGGGTTCGTGATCTTGCCCCTATCGAACGCCCTGCGGACGTTCATCACGTCGACGGTGTCGTCCTCTACCAGGATAATATTCAGGATTTTACCGTCCATCCTCGTCCTCGCTGAGGGCAAAACGCTGGCCCGTCGATAGCATACGAGAGCAACGCTGCACGTGGGCAGGGCGATGGCGGCGGAGCTGGAGGCCGGCTCACTCGTTTCCGGATCACGGAGACACCGCAACCGGCCTGCTTCGCGCGGCTGAAGTTAACGTGAGCCCGCGGCGCCGGGAAGAGGCGATCGGTGGCAAGGTAAGCCCGGGTGCCCCACGACGGCCGCCCGCGCCAAGCCGGTGCGCTCGCCCTCGCCGCGTCCGCGCTCGAGGCCCACGGTCGCCGCGCCGGGGCGCGGGGCGCGGCCCTCGGGGGCTACGGCCAGCTGCCGCGGTTGCCCGCGCGGCCGACGAGGTGCGCCACCGCCGTCACCAGGCTGTTCGGCTCGATGGGCTTGGCCAGGTGCATCTGGAAGCCGGCGGCGATCGCCTGGCGGCGGTCCTCCACGCGCGTGTACGCGGTGAGCGCGAGCGCCGGGATCCCGCTCGCCGGGACCTCGGCCCCCATCGCGCGCAGCCGCCGCATCATCGCGTAGCCGTCCTCGCCCGGCATGCCGATGTCGCTCACGAGCACGTCGAACTCGCCCGCGCGGAGCGCCTCGAGCGCCGCGCCGGCCGAGGCCGCCTCGCTCACCGTGGCGCCGGCGCGCCCGAAGATGATGCCGAGCAGCTCGCGCGCGTCGGTCTCGTCGTCCACCACGAGCACCCGGATGCCCTCGAGCAAGCGGCGCGCGGCGCCCTTCGGCGCGTCGCTGCTCCGGCGCTGCGGCGACGGCGGCGCCGAGTGCGGCTCGGCGCGGATCGGCAGCCGCACCCGGAAGCGCGCGCCCTTGCCCTCGCCGTCGCTCTCCGCGTTCACGGTGCCGCCTTGCGCCTCCGCCAGGTGCCGCACGATGGCCAGGCCGAGGCCGAGGCCCCCGTGCGCCCGGGTCATCCCGCCGTCCGCCTGCCGGAACCGCTCGAACAGGTACGGCAGGAAGCTCTTCGGGATCCCCTCGCCGTTGTCCTCCACCTCGACCTCGAGCATGGTTTCGACGCGCCGGGCGAAGGCCCGCACCTGCCCGCCCGAGGGCGTGAACTTCACGGCGTTCGTGAGCAGGTTCCACACGATCTGCTGGAGCCGATCGGCGTCGCCGAGGAAGATGCCCACGTCCTCGACGACCCACGCGTTGACCGTGACGCCCTTCGCCAGCGCCGCCGGGCGCACGAGATCGAGCGCCGCGGAGAGCACCTGCCGCACGTCGACCGGATCGGAGCGGAGCTGCAGCTTGCCCGCGATGATCGTCGAGGCGTCGAGCACGTCCTCGATGAGCTGCGACTGCGCCTTCGCGTTGCGCTCGATCGTGGAGAGCCCCCGCTCGAGCGACTCGGCGTCCACCTCGCCCGTCCGGAGGATCCGCGCCCAGCCCAGGATCGACTGGAGCGGCGTCCTGAGCTCGTGCGACACCGTCGCGAGGAACTCGTCCTTGAGCTTGTTCAGCTGCTCGGCGTGCAGGCGCGCCCGCTGCTCCTGCTCGAGGAGCTGGGCGCGCTCGTCCTCGGAGCGCTTCTGCTCGGTGATGTCGTGGAACGAGATGCCGACCCCGTCGCCCAGCGCGACCGCGATGGCGCGGAACGTCTGCGGCGCGCCGTCGTGCGCGCTGGAGAGCTCGACCCGGGCGGCCTCGCCGGCCTCGACGACCTTCGCGTACGTGTCGAAGGCGCTCGCGAGCGAGCTGCCCGGCATCTCCACGAGCAGCCGCTTGCCCTCGAGATCCTTGCCGCGGCCGCCGACGAGCGGCCCGGTGGCCGGGTTCACGTAGACCCACTCGAAATCGGCGATGGCCCCGGACGCGTCGCGCACGCTGCGCAGGATCATGAACCCGTCGGGCGACGCCTCCTGCACCGTGCGGAACCTCGCCTCGCTCGCGCGCAGCGCCTGCTCGATCGCCTTCCGCTCGGTGATGTCCGTCGCCGTGCAGGTGATGCCGACGATCTCGCCCGCGTCGTCGGCCAGCGGCTCGATCGAGATGTCGAGGTGCTGCGTGCGCCCGCCCGAGTGCAGGGCGATCTCGCGCCGCTGGCCGACCCCGCTGGAGAGCACCTCGCGCTTCACCCGGTCGAGCGCCCTCGCGGCGTCCGGGTCCTCCAGCACCTCCGCGTCGGTCTTCCCGAGCACCTCGCGCTCCGACTTGCCGAAGGCGTTGTGCATCCACGTGTAGCGGAGGTCCCGGTCCTGGTTGAACACCATGACCGGCGACCCGCGGAGCGCCTTGCGGAAGCGCTCCTCGTTCACGCGGAGCGCCTGCTCCGCGCGCAGGCGCTGGGCCACGCTCTGCTGGAGCTCGAGCGCGAGGCGCTCCGCCTTGCGGCGCGCGCCGATCTGCTCGGTCACCTCGAACGCCGTCACCATGACGCCCTCGACGGCGCCGCTCACGTCGTGGATCGGCTTGCACAGGACGTTGTAGAGCCGCTCCACGAGCTCCCCGGTCCAGTGCATGATCCGCACCGGGAGCTCGTTCGCCACGCTCGGCTTGCCGCTCGCCATGACGGCCTCGAGCTGCGCGTGCAGCGGCTGCCCGCGGAGCTCCGGGACGGCGTCGACGAGCGCCCTGCCGAGCAGACCGTCGCGGCCGACCATCTGGCAGAACATCGGGTTGGCGAGATCGAACACCAGCCCCTCGCCCTTGAGGAGGCAGATCGGCGCCGGCGCCTGGGCGAGCAGCGAGCCGCTCCTGCCCCGCTCGAGCTCGGTGCGCTTGCGCTCGGTCTCCAGCGCGGCCAGCTGGAGCCGGGTGTGCTCGCTGACCGCCTTGGCGATCCCCGCGTCCACGCGCTCGGAGAGCGCCTCGAGGTCGCTCAGGCTCGGCGTGATCCCCGCCTCGTGGAGCTCGCGGAGGATGGAGCGCCGGAGGACGCTGTACTCGCGGACCATCACGTCGAGGTCGAACCCGTTCTCCCAGCGCGCCTCGCCGTGCTCGCGCGCGGCCTCGTCGCTGCCGTGCGTGGGAGCGCCCTTCTCCAGGCTGGCGGCCACCTCGTCGAGGAAGGTCGGTAACGAGTTGATGATCAGCGGCTTCGGCATGTCTCGCGCCACCGAGCTTCGCCTGCGCAGCTCGCCGACGAACCGCTCGATGATGGCCTCGCGGCGGGTCCTGATGAGCGTGGAGAGCGGGGTCGTCATGATCGGGTCGTTCGCGGCGTCGGCGCCGTCCCGGCAGCCATCGCCGTCAGGGGCCCGGGCAGCGAGCGGGGAGCGGCCCGGGACGACCTGGGCCGCGGGTGGCGTCGAGCACGACATATTCGGCGAGCTTGCCGAGCGCCACAAGGCGCCCCGCCAGCGCAGCCCGCGCGGCGTCGGGTCGGCGACCGCCCCCTTCACGGGACAGCCGTCTGTCGTCCTCCGCCGAGGTCGCCCTCGACACGGGTGTTGAGCCGAGCTCGCCTTCCCTCGCGCGCGCACAGGCCCAGGCGCGGGCAAGCGCTGTGCCGAGCTCGGACGGCCGGTGTTCGCGGCGATGTGCGGCGCACGACGTCACGAACGAGACAATTTGCCGCAGCGCCTGCGTCCGCCCGGGCGGTGCGACCGCCGGTGAAGCGGGCTGTGGGGCGCCGGGAGGATCAACCGTCTTGATCGACACGCGGGTCAACATGGGACGTCGCGGCACGGCGGCTGCAACAACGCTGGTTCGAGACGCTGGAACACCAATTCACCCGATCAGGAGGTTATCATGCTCAGTTGGAGTGTTGCGTTCTTTATCGTCGCCATCATCGCCGCCATCTTCGGCTTCGGCGGCATCGCCGCGAGCGCCGCCTCGGTGGCGAAGCTGCTCTTCGTGATCTTTCTCGTCCTGGCGGTGGTCTCCCTCGCGTTCGGCCGCCGCGTCCGGGTCTGACGCCCTGCACGCTGCCCTCGAGCGCCGCGTGGGCTCCTGTCTCACACGAGCCCACGCGGCCCGTCGAGCCCGGCGCCCGCGCCCACCCGCCGCGCGCGTGCCCTCTCCTCCTCTCTCCTGCGAACCCCCCAACTCCATGCCTTCGTTTGCCGCGCACTCCAGCGCTGCGCACACGCCGTCCGCGCGGCGTGATGACGCGATGCGTTGTGGCTTGTCGCGCTTTGTGCCCGCGATGCCTGCTTGCACGTGCCTGGCGGCCACGATCGGGGCGATATGTCTCGCCGGGCCGGGCGGTCTCCGCGGTTCTGCGTGGCACGCCCGTCGCAATGACGGGTGGAGGAACCCATCCAGCACGCCGAGAGGAACGATCCCGGGCAGCTTCGATGGGGCTTTTCGCGTCGTGCCGGGCTCTCGCCCGGGCGCAAGGTCGGGCCAAGCGGCAGACCGGAGGAGATCATCATGCTGACCGTCCGTACATTCCTTCCTATCGCCATCGTCATGAGCGTCGTCGCGGGCTGCGAGTCCCCCACAGACGCGCAAGCCAAGGCCGAGCGCGCGCAGCGCGAGGCGGAGCAGAAGGCGGCGGAGGTCGCCACCGAGCTCGACAAGAAGGTCGCCGAGATCGACCAGCGGGCCGAGAAGGAGACCGACAACGCGCTCCGGGAGGCCGCGGAGAAGCTCAACAACGCTGCCCTGGAGGCCCAGGAAAAGACCGTGGAGGCCCAGGCGGAGCTCCTGAAGGCGCGCGATGACGTGCGCGCCTCCGCGACGCGCAAGGTCGAGGACCTCGAAAAGGACGTCGCCGAGCTCCGCGCCAAGGCCGAGAAGAAGCTGTCCAAGGCCGAGGTCGACAGGATGGTGAAGGACCTCCAGGACAAGTCGGAGGCGGTCCGCAGGAGCCTGCGCGACCTTGACGCGGCCACGAGCACGAACCTCGAACAAGTGAAGAAGGGCGTCGACCAGCGCGTGGAAGAGCTGGATCGCGCCATCCAGGAGGCGAGGCGGCGCGTCTGACGCGCCCCGCGGCCCTGCCCAGCAAGCTCGACAAGAGGAGGACACGATGGAGAACCAGAAGGCTCAGCAGCCCCAGTCGGCGGACATCGAAGGCGAGGGCAACCACACGGCCGATCGGCGCTACCGCGAGGGCGTGCAGAGGTCGGTGAAGGACGGCAAGATCGAGCAGCACGCGGAGGAGGCGGCCGAGGCGCTGGACGGCCCCGAAGGCGACGCGCTGCGCGAAGCCCAGGAGGCGACCCGGCGCGGTCGACCGAGCTGACCCGGCGAGCGTGCGATGATCCGCGAGCTCCGCTGCAAATCCTGCGGTCGCCGGTACATCTTCGTATCGACGGCGGCCACGCCCTGCCGGGCCTGCGGCTCGGCCCTCGAAGAGATGGAGCTCGAGCGCGGCGTCTACGAGCTCGCCTCGGACGCCGCGCCGAGCGCCGCCCCGCCGGAGCCGAAGGCCGCGGCGGACAAGATGGTCCCCGAGGATCTCGGCTACGGAGAGTCGCACGGCTACGGGCCCGGGCACGGCGGCCCGACCGGCCCCGGCGACGCGCCGGCGCCCACCCCGTGAGCCCACCGGCCCTCATCCCCCTGGCGATCCACGAGGGCCCCGGGCTCCACGGCTCGGGGCGCGGCATGCGGCGATGGCCGCCGGAGACGTCTCCGGTCGCCGCGGCCGCCGCCGTATGCCGTGCCCCGAGGCGCCGACTCCGGGCCAGCGCCCCGAGAGCACCGATCAGCTCGAGACGCCCGAGAATGAAGAGATTGGAACCACAGAGGCACAGAGGACACAGAGGGATGGAGAAGAGATTCCGAGCTCTCTCTTCTCTCTTCCTCTGTGTCCTCTGTGCCTCTGTGGTTCGTTTTCTCGGGGTTTCACCCCGTTCGGCCTCGTAGGCCATGGCCGGTCGACACGCGCGCAGGCCCTGGCAGCTCGAGTCGAGCGCCGGTGACCGCCTGGGCAATGAACGAGCGTTGAGGAGGAGGAGCGCGGCGGGAGGGCCGCCGCCGTCAGGCCGCCGTGGCGGTGCGCGCCGGCGCGTGGCTCTGGCCGTGGGAGCGGCGGGAATGGGCGATGAGCGCGTCGAACAGCTCCAGCATCTGCTGGCCCAGCCGCTCGTTCGCCTCCTCGCTCAGCTCCGCCTCGATCCGCGGCAAGAGCTCCCGCTCCTCCTCGTCGGCGTGGTGCATGACGAGCTCCCTCAGGGTGGATAGCCTGGCCCTGAAGCTCGGGTCCTCTGGCGCCGTGTTGACGACGCGCCGGATCTCGAACCGCGCGACCGTGTGCTCCTCGCAGGCCCCGCCGATGAGATCCGGCTCGATCGCGAGCAGCTCCGGGAAGAGCACCACCTGCTCGGCGAGCATGTGGGCGAGCAGGTGCTTCGTGAGCTCGTCCGTCACCCGCCGGACATCGCCGACGCCCGAGGCCGCCAGATCGAACAGCCTCTCGGCTTCGCGGTGCTGCCCCTTCAAGAGCTGTGTCGCTTTCATGCATTCTCCTCCCGGACACCGAACGGTGCGTGTTGTCGATGGACGTGAAACAGGGATCTTGTCGCCCTCGCGCCAGGGCCTTTCAGGCAGCGGCGGCGGCCGAGAGGTGCGCGAGGCCGCGCAGCGGCTCGCCCCTCGGGCCCTCGAGCGAGAAGGTGACGGCGCCGCTCCTGCCGATCAGCTCGCGCATCGTCAGCGACAGGCCCGCCAGCTCGCGGGCCGCAGGGGCCAGCGGGTCCGAGCCGGGGCAGAGCACGACGCGCCTCACGCCAGGGAGCGCGCCGAGCACGGCGCGCACGAGCGAGGACCGGACCATGAGCTTGTTCGCGGACGACGCCGCGACGAACACGGCCGTGCTCACCTCGCCGAGGAGCCGGAGCTTCTCCTGCAAGCGCGACTGGAACGTCGAAGCATGCTCGCTCGGCAGCTGAATCACCGTGTGGATGTCGCGCGTCCGGGTGCTCAGCCAGGCGGCGCACTCGGTCCAGGGCGCGCCGGGCTCAGCAATCAACAGGCACGTCTCCTCTCGACGCTCGCCCATCCGCCCCCTCTTCTTCATGGGGCATATTCAAGCAACTCTCGTGCCGAGTCGTCTTATTCCGGACGTGAGCATGTCCGGGGCGCCAGATGTGATCTGAGATGTGGAATTTCGCCTCTCGCCGCCAACTCGGACGGACTCGACAGATCGAGCGAGGTCGAGTGCTCAGGCCGACGCCGGCCGCCGCAGGATCGCGAAAAACGAAGCGCAAATCGCGCAATCTCGATCCGCGGACGGAGACGCATCGCAACAAACCGCGAATTCCCTGCTCTCCTCGAATGCTTGTTGTGGGATCGCTCGACTGCGGTCCTTCGCCGCGGGCCGGGCTGGTCCTGCCGATCGCCATGCTCGGCCGCTCGCCGGCGCGCCGCTCGCCAGCGCGCCGCGCGCCCGCGGGCCGCGCTCGAGCGCGACGCCGGCGCGCCTCGGCCTCGCGCGGACCGCCGAGGCCTGCGCTGAATCCACGCGGCACCAGACGCTTTTCTCGTGGCCGCGGCCGCCGCGAGGCGGCGCTCCCGGGGCGCCGCCTCCCGCCACCGCGCATGGGCGAGGCGCGCGACATGCATCACCGGACGACGTGCTGCCGACCTGTGGAAATCCAGGGAGCTGGTAACGCCATCCGGCGATGGCGCCGGAGAGCGCGGCCACATCTCGGGGGGCGCCTCGGTCGAGGAGGGGGCGCGTCGACGCCGTACCATGGGCCGCTGCCGGCATGGTTGAGGCAGGAAAGCCCACCTGTGGCGAAACGTCACGTTGAAGAATGTCGGAGATGAGCGAGCTGGGCTTGATGGCGCGGTGTCTCCGTGGCACGTTCCCTGCAACTGCAGGCAGCGGTCGACCTAGTGAGCTGCCGGGGAAGGACACGCGATGAGCGGCAGGATACTCGTCGTCGATGACGACGAAGCGACGTGCGATCTGGTCGAAGCCCTCCTCAAGAGGCAGGAATTCTCCGTGGCGGCGCGCACCTCCGCGAAGAGCGCGCTGGAGCTCGTGAGCGAGGACGACTTCGACGTCGTGTTGACCGACGTCGGCATGAGCGAGATGAGCGGCCTCGAGCTGTGCGAGCGCATCCTCGGCGCCCGGCCCGACATGCTCGTCATCGTCATGACGGCGCTCGGGAGCATGGAGACGGCGATCTCCGCGATGCGCGCCGGAGCGTTCGACTTCGTCACGAAGCCGCTCGACTCGAACCTCCTCGGCCTGACGGTCTCGCGCGCCGTCCAGCACCGGCGCCTCCGGTCCGAGGTGAAGCGCCTGCGTGAGGCGGCCCACGACGTCCAGCAGACCAAGGGCCTCGTCGGGCGCAGCCCCGCGATGAAGCGCGTCTACGACCTCATCGGGCGCGTCGCGCGCAGCGACGCCTCGGTGCTCGTGCACGGCGAGACCGGCACCGGCAAGGAGCTCATCGCGCGGGCGATCCACGAGGCCAGCGGCCGCCCCGGCCCCTTCGTCGCCGTCAACTGCGCCGCGGTGCCCCAGGCGCTCCTCGAGAGCGAGCTCTTCGGCCACGCGCGCGGCGCCTTCACCGACGCGAAGACCCAGCGCACCGGCCTGTTCCTGGAGGCGAGCGGCGGCACCATCTTCCTCGACGAGATCGGCGAGATGCCGCTCGAGGTCCAGCCGAAGCTGCTCCGCGCGCTCCAGGAGCGGAAGGTGCGGCCGGTCGGCTCGAACGCCGAGATCCCCTTCGACGCGCGCATCGTGACCGCGACGAACCGCGACCTCGAGACCGAGGTGTACGAGAAGCGGTTCCGCGAGGACCTCTACTACCGCGTCAACGTCGTGAAGATCGACCTGCCACCCCTGCGCGAGCGCGGGACCGACGTGCTCCACCTCGCGATGCACTTCCTCGAGAAGTTCTCGTCCAGGAGCGGCAAGGGCGTGCTCTCGCTCTCGACGGCGGCCGCGGAGAAGCTCACCGCCTACAACTGGCCGGGCAACGTGCGCGAGCTCGAGAACAGCATCGAGCGCGCCGTGGCCCTCGCGCGCTTCGAGCAGATCACGGTCGAGGATCTGCCCGAGAAGGTCCAGGCCTACCGGCCCGACCGCTTCGTCGTCGCCGTCGACGAGCCGGCCGAGATCATGACGATGGACGAGCTCGAGAAGCGCTACATCAAGCGCGTGCTCGCGCTCGTCGGCGGCAACAAGTCGCGCGCGGCCCAGATGCTGGGGTTCGACCGGCGCACGCTGTACCGCAAGCTGGAGCGTTACGGGGAGCAGGATGGCTCGGGCGGGGACGAAGGCCCAGACAAGGACAAGGCGGCCTCTTCGCCGGGATCGGCGAGCTCTGCGCTCAGCTGAGCTGAGATGAGGCGCGAGGTAAGGCGGAAGGAATGACGGAAAAGGCGCTCCCCGAGTCGGTCTACAAGCTGTTCGCCCGCACGGGGCACGACGTCCGAGGGCCGGCGGGCGTCGTGGCGGGCGCCCTCGACGAGCTCGAGCGCGCCCTCGGCGGCGAGACGACCGCTCGGAACGCGGCGTTCTTCACGATGGCGCGCCGGGGCGTGCGCCGCCTCCTGCGCCTCGCCGACCGCTACACCGCCGCCTCGGAGCTGTCGCGGCAGGTGGACGCCCCGGTGCAGTCGCTCGACCTCGAGCCGCTCGTGCGCCAGGCCGTCTCGGAGGCTTCGTTCGTCTACGGCAGGCGCCAGGTCACGGTGGCGCTCGACCTCGCGCCGCTGCGCGGCTTCGCGCACTCGTCGTCGATGACCGCGGCGCTGGCGGACGCGCTCATGCTCGCCCTGCGCGCCGCCCGCGCGCGGGTCACCGTCGAGCTCGCGGCCCACGGCGACAAGGCGCGGGTGGTGCTCACGAGCGACGCGGACACGACCTCGGTGGAGGAGCTCTTCGAGACGGCGCTCTCCCCGGAGGCGGACCCGCTCGACGAGGGCGCGCTGCCCGTCCGCGTCATCGACGGCGTGCTGAGGGCGCACGGCGGCACGGCGCGGGTCGAGCGCGTGGGCGCGGAGACGCGCATCACCTTGGAGTGGCCGCTGAACGAGGCGGATCGTAAGGTGGGCGCGCGATGAGCGAGGAGCTGCCGCAGGTCCTGGTCCTGGACGACGATGACGACACCGCGGCGCTGCTCGGCATGGCGCTCCGCCGCCGGGGCTTCCGCGTGGTCGTGGCGCGGTCGTGCGAGGAGGGGCGCGCGACGCTCGCCGAGCGCCCGATCGACGCCCTGGTGACCGACGTGTCGCTCCCGGACGGCAGCGGCCTGGAGCTCGTGGCGTCGCTCGAGAACAAGCCGCGCGCGCTCGTCGTGGTGAGCGGCTTCGGCAGCGACGACGACCGCGAGAAGAGCCGGGCGTCCGGCGCGCACGTGCACCTCGTCAAGCCGGTCGACGTGGCCCGGCTCGTGTCGACGCTCAACGAGCTGCTCGGGCGGCCGGGCTGAGCCGCCCGGCTCACTTGTCGACGGACGCGTAGAACGAGACGCCCCGCCGGTTCTCGTCGAGGCGCAGCGGGTGCTGCAGCGCCGGCAGCGCCCGCTGGGCGCAGTCGAGGCGCTCGCAGGTCCGGCACGTGACGCCGACCGGGACGGCCGCGCCGATGTTGTCGAGGTCGATCCCGTCGGCGTAGACGAGCTCGCGGGCGTAGCGGACGTCGCACCCCATGCCGATCGACTGCACCGTGTGGGGGACGTGGTAGCCGCCGCGGTCGCTGCGCACGGTGCGCGCGATGCAGAAGTAGACCGCGCCGTCGGGCATCTGCGAGAGCTGGATCCGGATCATGCCGGGCGTCATCAGGGCGGCGTGCACGTTCCAGCGAGGGCAGGCGCCGCTGAACCGCGCGAAGCGGATGCCGGAGCCGCTGAAGCGCTTCGAGATGTTGCCCGCGATGTCGATGCGGACCATGTGCATCGGCACCCCCTCGGCGCCGGGGCGGCGCAGCGTCGTCAGCCGGTGGCACACCTGCTCGAAGCTCGTGCCGAAGCGGTGCGCGAGGAGCTCGATGTCGTAGCGCTCGGCGCGCGCCGCCTCCAAAAACGGCTGGTACGGCATGAGGATCGCGGCGGCGAAGTAGTTGGCCAGCGCGACGCGCGCGAGCGCGCGGGACTCGGGGGTGGTGAGGTTCTCGTCGCGCAGGATGCGGTCGATGGCGGCCGACTGCGTGAGCAGCCCGAGCTGGTGCGCGAGCTGGAACCGGCGGCTCCGGGGCGGCAGCACCTCGGAGATGCTGAGCACGCGCCGCTCGGGATCGTAGCGCCGCATCGCCTGGCGCTCGTCCGCGACGCGCACGATGCGCACCTCGATGCCGCGCGTCGCGTGGAGGTACCGGACGAGGCCGCGGTAGACGTCGTCCGCGTCGAGCTCCGCCTCGCGCCAGAGCGCCTCGGCGCCGTCCTCGAGCTCCGGGAAGTGGTTCATCCGGCGCTGGATCAGGTCGCTTACCTCCTCCGACGGCAGGCGCGAGTTGTCGACCGCGACGAACCCGTCCCCCGCCAGCCGCTCTCCCAGCGTGTCCAGCGACTCGCGGGTCGTCGCGTACGTGCGGTAGAGCGTGAGCACCGCGCGCGCCACGTTCGGTGAGGTCGCGACGAGCTCGCGCAGATCCGCGTTCGTGAGCCCGTGGCTCTCGAAGATGGGATCGCCGAACACCTCGTGGAGATCGGCTGTCAGCCGGACGTCCTCTTCCGACGCGAAGTTCTGGAGATCGAGCTGGAATATCTGGGCGAGCCGGATGAGCAGCGGCGCGGTCAACGGACGCCGGTTGTTTTCTATCAAGTTCAGGTAGCTCGCCGAGACACCGAGGCGCTCCGCCAGGTCGACCTGCGTCATGTGCTCGCGGCGCCGGAGCGCACGGACTTTGGCGCCGAGTAGAGGTGCATCGGCCATGGGGACCCTCCCGAACGTAGCTGAACTTACTGAACCCACGTGTAGGTGAACCGCACCACCGTAGAAATTTACAATAGTTTACACGTTAACTGCCTGTAAAGGCCTTTCGTCGACATCGTTATCCGCCTGCATTTCAAAGCGAAGTTGACGCTGAAACCTCGTCGACAAACATAGTTACGTTGTAACGACGCGCAGCGTTGCAGGAGATGTGGATGAGCCAGAATCATGCGACCTCGAACCTGAGCCTGCTCGCTCCCCGCGTTGCGGGCGACGAGTCTGTCCTCACGCCAGAGGCCCTTCGCTTCCTCGCGAATCTCGGACGTAAGTTCGCTGACCGGGTTCCGGCCCTGCTCGAGCGGCGGCGCGCGGTGCAGGCGCGGCTCGACGCGGGCGAGCGGTTCGATTTCCTCCGGGAGACGCGCGACGTGCGCGCGGGGGACTGGACCGTGGCGCCGCTGCCCGAGGACCTGCTCGACCGGCGGGTGGAGATCACCGGGCCCGTCGATCCCAAGATGATCATCAATGCCTTGAACTCCGGCGCGAGCGTGTTCATGGCGGACTTCGAGGACGCCACCTCGCCGACGTGGAAGAACCTCATCGAGGGGCAGGCGGCGCTGCGGCTCGCAACGCGGCGCGAGCTCCGTTACGAGGATCCGGCCACGGGCAAGCGCTACGCCCTCGGCGACCGGCTCGCGACGCTGATCGTGCGCCCGCGCGGCTGGCACCTCTTGGAGAAGCACGTCGAGCTCGACGGGAAGCCGCTGCCGGGCGGGCTCTTCGATTTCGGCCTGTTCTTCTTCCACAACGCGCGTGAGCTCGTCCGCCGCGGCACCGGGCCTTACTTCTACCTGCCGAAGATGGAGAGTCATCTGGAGGCGCGCCTCTGGAACGACGTGTTCCTCTTCGCGCAGGAGGCGCTCGGCCTGCCCGCGGGCACGATCAAGGCCACGGTCCTCATCGAGACGCTGCCCGCGGCGTTCGAGATGGACGAGATCCTCTACGAGCTCCGCCAGCACTCGGCCGGGCTCAACTGCGGCCGTTGGGACTACATCTTCAGCTTCATCAAGAAGCTCCGGAACGACCCGACCTGCGTGATGCCGGACCGCTCGCAGGTGACGATGGAGCAGCACTTCCTGCGCTCGTACACCCAGCTGCTCGTGAAGACCTGCCACCGCCGCGGCGTGCACGCGATGGGCGGCATGGCGGCGCAGATCCCGATCAAGAGCGACCCCGAGGCGAACCGCGCGGCGCTCGAGAAGGTGCGCGCCGACAAGCTGCGCGAGGTGAAGGACGGACACGACGGCACCTGGGTCGCCCACCCGGGGCTCGTGCCGCTCGCCCGCGAGGTGTTCGACGCGCACATGCCCGCGGCGAACCAGATCGAGCGGAAGCGCGAGGACGTCCGCGTGGAGGCGGCCGACCTCCTGCGCGTGCCGCCGGGCGCGCGCACCGAGGCTGGCCTGCGGCACAACATCCGCGTCGGCATCCAATACCTCGAGGCGTGGATCAGCGGCCTCGGCTGCGTCCCGCTCTACAACCTGATGGAGGACGCGGCCACCGCGGAGATCTCGCGCACCCAGGTATGGCAGTGGATCCGCCACAAGGCGACGCTGGACGACGGCCAGCCGCTCACGGTGGAGCGCTTCCGCGCGGCGGTCGACGGCGAGATGGCCGCCCTGCGCGGCGCGCTCGGCGAGGCGCGCTTCGACGGCGGCCGCTTCGCCGACGCGCGCCAGCTCTTCGAGCGGCTCTCCGTCGGGGAGACCTTCGAGGAGTTCCTCACGCTGCCCGCTTACGAGCTCTTGATCTCGCGCGCCGGAGGCCAGGGCGCGTGACGCTCGGCCACCTCGTTTCGACATCGACACAGCGGCAGCTGCCGCCTGCAACCCCAACGCACTAGGAGCCCAGTCATGTCCGCTGCTTTCCCGCTCAATACGCCGATCTCCGCCGATTCCCTGCACGCGACGCCGAGCGACGTCGCCCCCGGCCGATGGAGCGGCGTCGTGCGCCCGTACTCGGAGGCCGACGTCGCGCGCCTCCGCGGCACCGTCCGTATCGACTACACCCTCGCCTCCCTCGGGGCCAAGCGGCTCTGGAACCTGATGCACAGCGAGCCCTACGTGGCGGCGCTCGGCGCGCTCACCGGCAACCAGGCGATGCAGCAGGTCCGGGCCGGGCTCAAGGCCATCTACCTGAGCGGCTGGCAGGTGGCGGCGGACAACAACGAGGCCGGGACGATGTACCCCGACCAGAGCCTGTATCCGGCCAACAGCGTCCCGACGCTCGTGCGGCGCATCAACCAGGCGCTCCTCCGCGCCGACCAGATCGAGACCGCCGAGGGCAAGTCGGGGCGCTACTGGCTCGCCCCCATCATGGCCGACGCCGAGGCCGGCTTCGGCGGGCCGCTGAACGCCTTCGAGCTCATGAAGGCCATGATCGAGGCCGGCGCCGCGGGCGTGCACTTCGAGGACCAGCTGGCGTCCGAGAAGAAGTGCGGGCACATGGGCGGCAAGGTCCTCGTCCCGACCAGCCAGTTCATCCGCACCCTCGTCGCCGCCCGCCTCGCCAGCGACGTCATGGGCGTGCCGACCGTCCTCGTCGCGCGCACCGACGCCGACAGCGCCAAGCTCATCACCTCGGACATCGACCCGCGCGACAAGCCGTTCATCCCCGGCGAGCGCACGCCCGAGGGCTTCTACGTGCTGAAGGGCGGCCTCGAGGCGGCCATCGCGCGCGGGCTCGCCTACGCGCCCTACGCCGACCTCGTCTGGTGCGAGACCTCGACGCCGGACCTCGACCAGGCGCGGCGCTTCGCGGAGGGGATCCACAAGCAGTTCCCGGGCAAGCTGCTCGCCTACAACTGCTCTCCTTCGTTCAACTGGAAGAAGCACCTCGACGACGCGACCATCGCGCGGTTCCAGCGCGAGCTCGGCGCGATGGGGTACAAGTTCCAGTTCGTCACCCTCGCCGGGTTCCACGCGCTCAACCACAGCATGTTCGAGCTCGCCAGGCAGTACCAGCGCCGCGGCATGTCCGCGTACTCCGAGCTCCAGCAGGCCGAGTTCGCCGGCGAGCAGTTCGGCTACAGCGCCACGCGCCACCAGCGCGAGGTCGGGACGGGCTACTTCGACGAGGTCGCCCAGGTGATCTCGGGCGGCGCGGCGTCCACGCTGGCCCTGCACGAGTCCACCGAGGCCGCCCAGTTCTGACCGCCCGCGCGGGCGCGCGCCGCTCCGCCGCGCACGCCCGCGCGTCGTCCACGCTGCCGCCGGACCGCTCTCCGCCCGCCGCGCCCGCCCCGAGGAGCGGGCGTCCGCGGCGGGAGCGGCCGCGCGGCGCCCTCTTCCACGGTGGTCCAGGGGGGGCCGTTCGAGTAGGCTCCGCTCGGGCGGCGGCGCCCGGCTGCGCCCGGCCGCGTCGCCCGAGCCGAGGTGAAAGACAGCTGTGACAACGCAGAGCCCCCGACCGAGCGACGCTGACAGCGGCGGCGCCGCGTCCAATTTCATCCGCAACATCATCGCCGAAGACCTCGCCGCAGGGAGGCACACGCGGGTCGTGACCCGGTTCCCGCCCGAGCCGAACGGCTATCTGCACATCGGACATGCGAAGTCGATCCTGCTCAATTTCGGGCTGGCGTCCGACTTCGGCGGCGTGTGCCACATGCGGTTCGACGACACGAACCCGGCGGCCGAGGACCTGGAGTACGTCGAGTCCATCCAGCGGGACGTCCGCTGGCTCGGCGGCGACTGGGGCGACAAGCTCTTCTTCGCGTCGGACTACTTCGAGCGGCTGTACGCGTTCGCGGTGGAGCTCATCCAGAAGGGCAAGGCGTACGTGTGCAGCCTGAGCGAGGCGGAGACCCGCGAGATGCGCGGCACCGTCACCGAGCCCGGGCGGGAGAGCCCCTACAGGAACAGGTCCGTCCAGGAGAACCTCGATCTGTTCGCGCGCATGCGAGCAGGGGAGTTCCCGGAGGGCGCGCACGTGCTCCGGGCCAAGATCGACATGGCCGCTGCCAACATGAAGATGCGGGATCCGCCGATCTACCGCATCAAGCGCGCGCGCCATTACCGGACGGGCGACGCCTGGTGCATCTACCCGCTGTACGATTTCGCGCACAGCCTCTCCGACGCGATCGAGGGGATCACCCACTCGATCTGCACGCTGGAGTTCGAGAACAACCGGGAGCTCTACGACTGGATCATCGAGAGCCTGGACGTCCCGTCCCGCCCCCGGCAGTACGAGTTCGCGCGGCTCAACCTGAACTACACGGTGATGAGCAAGCGCAAGCTGCTCGGGCTCGTGAAGGGCGGCCACGTGAAGGGCTGGGACGACCCGCGCATGCCCACCATCGCCGGCCTCCGGCGGCGCGGCGTGACGCCCGAGGCCATCCGCGCCTTCTGCGAGGAGATCGGCGTCGCCAAGACGAACAGCATGGTGGACATCGCGAAGTTCGAGTCGTGCGTCCGCGACGACCTGAACCTCCGCGCCCCGCGCGTGATGGCCGTGCTGCGCCCGCTCCGCGTCGTCCTCGAGAACTACCCCGAGGGGCAGGTGGAGCAGATCGACGCGCCCTACTGGCCCGACGACGTGCCGAAGCAGGGCTCCCGCAAGGTCCCCCTCTCGCGGGTGCTCTACATCGAGCGCGACGACTTCCTCGAGGACCCGCCCAAGAAATGGTTCCGGCTCGCGCCCGGGCAGCAGGTGCGGCTCCGCTACGCCGGGTTCATCACCTGTCGAGAGGTGGTGAAAGATCCGACCACAGGAGAGGTGGTGGAGCTCCGGTGCACCTACGATCACCCCACGAGCAGCGGTGAGGCGCCCGACGGCCGCAAGCCGAAGGGGACGCTGCACTGGGTCTCGGCGGCCCACGCGATCTCCGCGGAGGTCCGGCTCTACGACCGGCTGTTCGCGGTCGAGCGCCCCGACGCGGTCGACGAGGGGCGGGATTTCCTGGAGAACTTGAACCCTGGTTCGCTGGTCACCCTGACCGGATGCCGGGTGGAACCGAGCCTGTCCAGCGTGGAGCGGGGCAGCCATGTCCAGTTCGAGCGCCAGGGGTTCTTCTTCGTGGATCCGGTCGACTCCGCGCCCGGCGCGCCGGTGTTCAACCGCACCGTGGCGCTCAAGGACTCGTGGGCGAAGCTGGCCGGCGAGAAGCCCGCTCCGGCCGCGGCGCCCGAGAGCGCGGCCGCGAAGGCGCCGCCGCCCCGGCCGAAGGTCGAGCGCGCCACCGTGGAGGAGCGGCTCGCGCGGCTCGAGCCGGCCCGCGCCGACAAGGCCAGAAACCTCATCGAAACACGCGGGATCCCCGGCGACGACGCCGTCGTCCTGGCCGAGGACGACGGCCTCCTGCGGCTGTTCGAGGAGGCGGTGGCGGTCCACGACAACCCGAGGAGCGCCGCCAACTGGGTCATCCACTCGATCTCGCGCGAGCTCAGGGACAGGAAGACAGGCGACCTGCCCTTCTCAGGTGCGCAGCTCGGCGAGCTCCTCGCGCTGATCGATGATGGGACGATTTCGACGAAGATAGCAAAAGACGTCCTCGCTGAGATAATGCAGCGGGGCGGTAGCCCGCGGGCGATCGTCGAGCAGAGGGGGCTCCGGCAGGTGGCCGACGAGGGCGCGCTGGAGCGCATCGTCGACCAGATCATCGCCGGGCACCCCGGCGAGGTCTCGCGCTTCCGCGCGGGCAATACGAAGCTGATCGGGTTCTTCGTCGGTCAGGTCATGAAGGCCTCCGGCGGCAAAGCGAACCCCGACCTGGTCAATGCGCTGCTGACCAGGAAGCTGGCGTAACTCTCCCACCCACACGCTGCTTCGCTTCCCCCCTGCTCAGGGTGCGCGGGAGTGCTGCGCTCTGCGTTGCCCCGCGCCCGGCACCTGACTACGTGATGCGTGTCATGGCAGTGTGGAGAAACATGTCCCGCAAAATGTCTATAAAAAAATTGAATTTATGAGCGGCAGTGGTGTAGATGAAATTAGGACTATGGAATCTGCACGCCAATTCGCTCTCATCGTCTGCGTGGCGGTGTCGACCTCGCAGGCCGCTTGTATCGCGTCTACCGAGCTCGATGGCCTCGACGGCGAGGATGAGGTGGTGGCGGAGGTGCAGCAGGAGGTCGTGGTCTACAACGCGCTGACCCGCAACGCGCTGACCCGCAATGCGCTGACCCGCAACGCGCTGACCCGCAACGCGCTGACCCGCAACGCGCTGACCCGCAACGCCCTGATGGGCAATTCGCTCACCAGCGAGGCGCTCCGTGACCCCGAGTCGCGAGAGCTCCTCAGCTTCATCGTGAGCTGCGCTCTGCCGGAGGACGAGAAGATTACGGTCGAGGTCGACCGCCGCTCCTACACCTTCGTCGGGGAGCTCGGGCTCGCGGCCGAGTGGGGCCGGAGGAACGGCTCGTGTGGTGAAAAGTGCCAGGAGTGGGTGTCGGCCTGCCTGCTCTCCCGCGTCAACTACCTGGGCGAGCACGTGACGATCTCGCTCCGCGGCAAGAACGAGGCGCTCTCGTCCACGAGGAAGGAGCGCGACAAGTACGAGGCGCCGGAGGCGACCTACTACGGCAACGTCTTCCTGGAGAACCAGCGCCGCTTCGCCTGCCTCGCGCCCGGGGAGAGGTCGATCCCCCGCGTCTGCGGCCCCGACATCGACGACTGCGTGGTCGACGTTGTGGGCGATTGTGAGGACGTGTGCGACGGCCCGCGGCACGACGGCAGCTACACGGACTGCCGCGACCGGGAGCCGCTCATCGAGCTCCCGTGCGGGACCCGCATCTTTCCGCGCGGCACCGACAGCTACAAGGCCTCGGTGAGCGTCTTCCTCGAGTAGCATCGAGCAGCGTGGAGTCCGGGGCCGTCCTCGCGAGCCGATTCGTCGTCGAGCAGCAGGTTGCGGCCGGGGGGATGGGGACGGTCTACCGCGCGCACGATCGCCTCGACGCGCGCCACGTCGCCCTCAAGCTCCTGCACAGCCGCGAGGCCTTCGACGTCGAGCGCTTCGAGCGCGAGTCGCAGATCCTCGCCGAGCTGAGCCACCCCGGGATCGTGCGGTACGTCGCTCACGGCCGGACGGGCGCCGGGGACCACTACCTCGCCATGGAGTGGCTCGAGGGCGAGGACCTGGCGGCGTGCCTCGCGCGCCGGCAGCTCTCGCTCGCCGAGAGCCTCGCGGTGCTGCGCAGGACGGCGGACGCGCTCGCCTTCGCGCACTCGCGCGGGATCATCCACCGCGACGTCAAGCCGAGCAACATCTTCCTCGTCGCCGGCGACGTCGGTCAGCTCAAGCTCGTCGACTTCGGGATCGCGCGGCCCGACGGAGAGTCGCGGCGGCTCACCTACACCGGCGGGATCCTCGGGACGCCGGGGTACATCGCGCCCGAGCAGATCGAGAGCGGGAGCTCCCTCGACGCGCGCGCGGACGTGTTCTCGCTGGCGTGCGTGTTCTACGAGTGCATCGCGGGCCGCCCGGCCTTCGAGGGGGCGCACGTCATGGCCGCGCTCGCCAAGCTCCTGTTCCAGCAGACGCCCCGGCTGCGCGACGTCCGCGCGGACGTGCCGGAGCCGCTGGAGCAGCTCATCGACCGGATGATGGCGAAGGACCCCGTGGAGCGGCCGCGCGACTGCGGCGACGTCGGGGCGCAGCTCGCGCAGATGGCGGAGGCGCTCGACGCCTGGGCGACGCCGCGGCCCGCCACGCTGGCGTCGCCGCGCGACGCGACCATGCGCTCGGCGCGGCCCCCGGGCTTCCTCACGCGCAGCGAGCAGCGGCTCGTGTCGCTCGTGCTCGCCGGCGAGCCGGACGACGTCGAGATGAGCGTGGCGGCGGCCGGCGGCGTCCCGAGCGCCTCGGACGTCTCGAGCGTGCTGCAGGAGATCTCGAACGAGGGCCCGGGCTCCGCGGTGCCTCGCTCGGAGGTGCGGGCCGCGGTGGAGCCGTACGGCGCCCACATCACCGAGATCTCGCGCGGGTCGCTCATCGCGATCCTCGCCGGCGCCGGGAGCGCCGTGGACCGGGCGGAGCGGGCGGCGCGGTGCGCGCTCGCGCTGCGCGCGCGGTTCCCGGGCATCCCGCTCGCCGTCGCGACGGGGCGCGGGGTGTCGTCGGCGAAGCTCATCGAGGGCGACGTGATCGACCGGGGCGTGCGCGCGCTGCGGGCGGCGCAGGGCGGCGTCGTCCGGCTCGACGACGTGACCGCCAGCGTCGTCGGCGGCCGGCTCAAGGTGGACGTGGACGAGAAGGGGCCGTTCCTCGAGAGCGAGACGGCGGCCGACGAGAGCACCCCCGTCCTGCTCGGCAAGCCGAGCCTCTGGGTCGGCCGCAGCCGCGAGCTGTCCATGCTGGAGGGCGTGTTCTCCGGCTGCGTGAGCGAGTCGCTGGCGAGCGCGGTGCTGGTGATCGGCCCGGCCGGCGCCGGCAAGTCGCGGCTCCGCCTGGAGTTCCTGACCCGGGTGCGGCGCCAGTTCGGGACGGTGGAGATCCTCGCCGGCCGGGCCGAGTCGGTGGCCGCGGGGTCGCCGTTCGGCCTCATCGCGGACGCGATCCGCAAGTCGGCGGGGATGCGCGAGGGCGAGCCGGTGGAGTCCCGGCGGCGCAAGCTGAAGCGGAGGCTCGGGCGCCACCTGAGCGGCGACGCGCTGAACCGGGTCGCGGCGTTCCTGGGCGAGCTCACGCGGACGCCGTTCCCCGACGGCGAGACGAGCGGGCTGCGCGCGGCGCGCGAGAACGCGATGCTGATGGCCGACGCGACGCGCGCGGCGTGGGAGGACTGGCTCGCCGCCGAGTGCGCGGCGCAGCCGGTGCTGCTCGTGCTCGAGGACCTGCAGTGGGGCGATCCGGCGACCGTGCGCCTCATCGACCAGACGCTGCGGAACCTCCGGGATCTGCCGCTCATGCTGCTCGCGCTGGCCCGGCCCGAGGTCAGCAAGCAGTTCCCCGGCCTGTGGACGGATCGCGAGGTGCAGACGATCAAGCTCGGGCCGCTGCCCGCCAAGGCGAGCGAGCGGATGGTGCGCAGCGCCCTCGGCGAGGAGACGCCCGCCGAGATCGTGGCCCGGGTGGTGGAGCGGGCCGACGGCAACCCGTTCTACCTGGAGGAGCTCATCCGCGCGGTCGCGGACGGCAAGGGGGACGTGCTGCCCGACTCGGTGCTGGGCACGGTCGAGGCGCGGCTCGACGCCGAGGGGCACGAGGCGAAGCGGGTGCTGCGGGCGGCGAGCATCTTCGGCGATCGCTTCTCGAAGCTCGCGGTGGCGGCGCTGCTCGGCGGCGCCTCGCGCGTGAAGGAGACCGAGACGTGGCTCGACGCGCTGTCGGCGCGCGAGCTCATCGCGCCGGCCCAGACGCCGGGGTGGCTCATCCCGACCGACTACGTCTTCCGCCACGCGATCGTGCGCGAGGCCGCGTACGCGATGCTGACGGAGTCGGACCGCGCCCTCGGCCACAAGCTGGCCGGCGAGTGGCTCGAGCGGAGCGGGCACACCGACGCGATGGCGATGGCGGAGCACTTCCGGCTCGGCGGCGAGCCGGCGCGCGCGGTGAAGTGGTACCGGCGGGCCGCGGAGCAGGCGCTGGAGGCGAACGATCTCGCGAGCGCGCTCGCGCGCGCCGAGATGGGCGTCCGGTGCGGGGCGGCCGACGAGGAGCTCGGGCGGCTGCGGCTCGTGGAGGCCGAGATCAGCGTGTGGCAGCAGGAGACGGCGCTCGCCGTGCAGCGCGGCACCGAGGCGGCGAGCCTCGTCCGGATCGGCAGCTCGGCGTGGTTCCGCGCCATCGGGCAGGTGATCATCGCGGAGGGGAAGCTCGGTCATTTCGATCGGGTCGAGGCGTGGGCGACGCGGGTGGCCGAGTCGGCGGGCGCGACGAGCGCCCGGATCATGTGCCTGTGCGAGGGCGCGACGTTCCTGGTCTTCGGCGGCCGCTACGCGGCGGCCGACCGGCTGATCGAGATGCTCGACGCGGTCGCGAGCGAGCCCGCCGGGCTCGAGCCGCAGGCGGCGGGGCTCTACCAGCAGGCGCGCGCGTGCCGGGCGCAGACGAAGGGCGACACCGGGGCGGCGCTGAGCGGGCTCACGGCGGCGCTCGCGGCGTTCGAGCTGGCCGGCGATCGCCGGAACGCCTGCGCGGTGCGCGCGAACCTGGGCTTTTTGTACGGCGAGCTCGGCGATTTCGAGGTGGCCGAGTCGGCGCTCCGCACGGCGCTCGCGGCGGCGCAGCGCATGGGCCTCGACGACCTGGAGACGGCGGCGCTCCAGAACCTCGGCTACGTCATCGCCCACCTCGGGCAGCTGGAGGAGGCGAAGCTCCTCGAGCAGCGCGCGGCCGCGGCGTTCCAGCAGCAGGGCGACCGGCGGATGGAGGGCGTGACGCTGACGTACCTGGCGAAGATCCTGCTGCTCTCGGGCGACCCGGCGGGCGCCGAGCGCGAGGCCCGCGCCGCGGTCGAGGCGCTGACGGTGGTGCCGCCGCTGCGCGCCGCCGCGGTCGCGGTGCTCTCGCGCGCGCTGCTCGCGCAAGGCCGGAAGGACGAGGCGCTGCCGGCCGCGCGCGAGGCGTTCGCGCAGCTGGAGGAGGCGGGCTCGCTCGAGGAGGGCGAGTCGCTGGTGCGGCTCGCCTACGCCGAGGCGCTGGCCGCCGCCGGGGCCGAGCGGGAGGCGGCGGCGGCGCTCGCCGCCGCGCGCGAGCACCTGCTCAGCCGCGCGGAGAAGATCAGCGATCCGAGCTTCCGCGAGCGCTTCTTGACGTGCGTGCCCGACAACGCGAGGACGCTGGCGCTCGCCGGGTGACGGGTCAGGGGGCCTCGCCCCCGGCCGCGCGCAGCTCGGCGGGCGCGCCGGCGGGCTCGCGCCGCTCGCCGTCCCCGTCCGCCTGCGGGCTCGTCCGGGAGCTCAGGAGGCGGAGGGCCTCGCGGTAGCCGTCGACGGTCCCGACCTCGACGTACGCGTGGCCGGCGGGGACGCCGAGCGCCACGCCCCCGCGGGCGATGTACTCGTTGACGAGGGGGCCGATGTGCTCGTCGCGCCGGCTCCGCTCGCACCAGAGGTCGTAGAGCTCCTGGAGCACGGCGCCGGTCAGCTTGAAGGCGCCCCAGATCCAGCGCGACGCGGCGTCGTGGCGCCTCGCCTGGATCTCGACGACGCGCCCATGGCCGTCGGTGACGACGGCCTCGAAGCGCCCCGGGCGGTCGAACGGGAAGAGGAGGAACGAGAGCGTCTGAGCCATGAGCGCGGACAGCCCGTCTTCGGGGAACCAGAGCGCGTCCGGGAGGCCGACGAACACGAGATCGTCGGGCGCGATGAGCGGGAGCGCGCGGAAGACCGCGTCGCAGAGGCCAGCCGGACGCGGCTGGACGGCGTACGACAGGCTCGCTCGCCCGATGGCGGCGCCGTAGTACTCGAGGAGCTCCGACCTGCCTGGCGAGACGACGAAGCAGATCCGGGTCGCGCCGGCGCGCAGCATGCGCTCGACGAGGTGCTCGCTCGCGGCGCGGGGCTGCTCGGCGCCCTGCTCCAGCCGGCTGCCGATGGGGAGGAGCTCTCTCGAGAAGGCGAGCGGCTGAATCCGGGTCTCCCGGCCGGCAGCCGGGATGATCCCCCACACGGTGGCCTGTCGCCCTCTCACGCTCGCACCCCCGTCGAGAGCCGCTCGCCGCTCGGCGCGGCGGAGCGACGGTGAGGGGCGGCGCAGCGCGGGATCACGGGCGCGCCGCGCTCGAGATCGCGGCGCCGTCGCTTCGATGAAGCAATGTAGTCCATGTCGAGGAAATCACGTTCACGTCCGGCATTGACGCGCGCGGCGCGGTGAGCAGCGTGACATACGTTGTGCTGCGCGGGGGCGGCGCGGCGGCGCCCCACGGTGAGCGCGGGAGCGAGACCCCGCGGCGGCGAGGTGAGCTCACTGCCATGAAACGAGCGTATGCCGAGCTCCAGGTTGACCATCTTCGATGCTCGCTCCGGCGAGCGCGAGCGACGCCCGCTTGTGCTATTTTGTTCAACGAATTCGAACGTTTATGCGATCGTCGCGCCATCGAGACGCCGCTCGCCCGCGCGGCCTGTGCGGCGCCGCGTGAATCGATGACGGGCGCCGATGCGCCGCGCGTGTGAATCGGAGTTCAACATCGTACCTGCGACCCTCGAGATCAAGTCGAGCGCGAGACCCGCTTTGTCAAGCTGAGCCCGGATCGCGGCTATCGATTCGTGATGGACTCATGACATGTCAAGCCGATCGCGATCCATCCCTGTCAAGCCGGCGCGGGGCGCGCGCGGCGCGCGCTCGCTCGAGCGAGTGGCAATCGCCTCCGGATTGACGCCCTCACAAAGCGCGATCCCGGACAGGAAAGATGGCAGTCTCTACAGTGAATGCCCGAGAGGGCATCAGGCATGGACGTAGCGAGCGCTGGTGTAACGGCCCGCGTCAGGTTTCTGTCACGACGGCAGGCGACGACCCCGCGCGGGTGATCCCATGGAGCACATCGACCGCCGAGGTGCGCTCACGCGGGCAGTGTCGGACGATCCACGGCGGGCTCTGCGGCTTCGCGCTCGGCGATGGCGGCGGCGTGGCGGCGCAGCCGGTCGGCCATCACGTTCGGGATGCGCTCCGCGGCCAGGAGCGCGGCCGAGAGCGCGCGCCGCGCGGCGGCGAGGCGGCCGCGGCGCAGCGCGGTGACCGCGCGGATCTCGAGCACCTCGATGTGCTCCTGGCCGACCGAGCTCTGCGCCGAGCGCTCCACGAGCGCGTCCCACGCGGCGTCGCTCCCGTCCCGCGTCGCCAGGTCGATCATCGCGCAGAGCACCTCCTCCGAGGGGACCATCAGCGCGTCGACGCGCCCCTCGGCGCGCGCCTGCTCCTGCATCTCGCGCATCCGCTCGAACAGCGCGCGGGCCTCGGCCTGCTCGCCGCAATAGAAGAGGAAGCGCGTCTTGAGGAGCAGGGCGACCGGCCGGCACATCCCGCAGAAACGGTGCTGCTCGATCTCGAGCGCGCGCTCGATGTGCGGCTTCGCCGCCGCGAGGTCGTCCATGAGGTAGAGGTACTCGCCGAGGTTGTACTCGCCGATCCGCTCGAGCCCGCTCTGGCCGAGCTCGCGCGCGAGCGAGAGCACCCGCTCGAGGTCGGCGATCATCCGGGCCTTGTCGCCGCGGCACGCCCAGAGGAGCGCGCGGTTGTTCGTCACCGAGCCGAGGTGCAGCGTGTCGTGGTGCGCCTCGCAGAGCGCGATCGCCTGGCCGAGCGCCTCCTCGGCGTCGTCGAGGCGGCCGAGCCCCTGGAGGACGAAGCCGAGCATGAGCAGCGAGATGACCCGCGTCTCGTAGCCGTCCGCCCCGAGCGAGGCGGAGTCGGCCGCCGCCCGCTCGAGCGCGGCGGCCGCCTCCTCCTCCCGGCTGAAGCGGTGGAGCGAGCGCCCGACGCCGAGCGCGAGGCGCGCGGCGAGCGCCGGCGACAGCGCGAGCCCCTCGGCGAGCGCGCGCGCCTCCTCGACGCGCTCCTCGGAGCTCTTGAACTCGTCCATCCAGTCGAGCGCCGTGGCCTCGTCGAGGAGGATGTCGATCTGCGCCGGGACGTCGCCCCGCGCGCGCGCGATGGTCCGCGCGCTGGCGAAGTCGGCGAGCGCGTCGTGGTAGCGGCCGAGGCGGTAGCGCATGAGGCCGCGGCCCCGGTGCGCCGCCGCGCGGTCGGGGCGCGCGCGGGCCGGCGCGCCGGGCGCGTGGCCCCGCGGAGCCCCGCCGCTCGGGGCCGTCGGCTCGATCGGCTGCTCCAGCGCGCGGCTGTAGAACGACTCCGCGTCGAGGTAGGCGTGCCGGGCGCGCGCGCGCTCGGCCAGGGTGAGGTAGGCGGCCTCGGCGACCTCCCCGAGCCCCGCCTGGGCCGCGTGGTACGCGAACGGGAGCAGGCGCGCGTCCTTGAGGTGGGGCGCGTCGCGCTCGCCCTCCTCTTCGTCGGCGGCGTCGCGGTGCAGCTTGAAGGCCGCGAGGTGGACGCGCCGGCCGAGCGCCTCGGGCGCGCCGCGGGCCACCGCCTCGCGGACCAGCGCGTGGCGGAAGCCGATGCGGCCTCGGCGATCCTGGACGAGCAGGCCCGCGGCGAGCAGCCGCTTCAAGGCCACCTCGGCGTCGAGCGGGAGGTCGTCCGCCTCGCCGTGCTCGTCGAGCCGCTTCAGCACGCCGGCCACCTCGGCGACGGCGACGTCGGGGCCGAGGAGCGCGATGAGGCGCGCGTGCGCCTGCAGCGCGGGCGGCAGCGCGTCGATCTCGCCGAGCGCGAGCCAGTCGAGGAGCGGCATGTCCGGCAGACGATCGAGCTCGTCGGTGGCGAGGTACCAGGCGTCGCCCCGCGGGTGCCGGCGCACGATGCCCTCGCGCTTGAGGCCGCGCACGAGCTCGATGAGCAGGAGCGGGACGCCCTGCGCGCGCTCGACGAGGTGCGCGAGCGCGGGCTCGGGCACGTCCTCCGCGGGCAGGAGCAGCCGCCGGCAGAGGGCGATCGCGCTCTCGCGGTCGAGCGCCTCGAGGCGGTAGGTCTCGCGGCGCGCGGCGCGCTCGCCCCAGTCGGGGCGCGCGCTCTCGAAGCTCGGCCGGCCGAAGGCGCAGATGAAGAGCGGCGCCTGCGCCTCGGCGAGCGCCGCGTACTCGAGCGCGGCGAGCGCCGCGTCGTCGGCCGCGTGGGCGTCGTCGAGCACCACGAAGAGCGGCGTCCTCCGCGAGCGCCGGCGGAGCGCCTCGCCGGCCGCCACGGTGAGCGCGGCGCGGAGCGCGCCGGGCGCCGCGGAGAGCGCGCGCAGCTCCGGGTAGCGCTCCTCCGCGAGCGCGCCGTCGCTGATCCAGCCGAGGGCGAGCGCCACGGCGGCCCCGAGCCGCTCCTGCGCGGCGCCGAGGCGGCGCCGGAGCAGCTCGCTGCCGCCGTCGGCGGGCGGGGACGACGGCAGCGCGAGCGCCTGCTGGAGGATCTCCCGGACGACGCGGTCGGCCCCGCCGGCCACCGGCTCGCCGGTGCGGAGCTCGATCACCTCGGCGCGGCCGTCGATCTCGCGCAGCCGCTGCACGAGGGCGCCCGCGAGGCGGCTCTTGCCGTGGCCGGCCACGCCGATGACGCTGGCGATCGTGGGCGTCGCGTTCGCCGCGGCGTCGCGCGCGCCCGCGACGAGCGCGTCGAGGACGTCGTTCCGGCCGAAGAGCGGCTGGGAGCCGGTGTCGAACGCGGTGTCGGCGTCGGGCCGGGCGGAGGTCGGCCCGGACCGAACGGAGGACGGCCCCGGCGGGGGGAGGGAGTCGCCCGGGGGCTGCGAGCCGCCGTCGCCCAGCGCCTCCACGGCGGCCGGCGACAGGGTGAGCCCCGGGGGGCGGTCCGGCGCGAAGCGATCCTCCCGGTGGAAGAGCGGGCTCAGGAACCGCCGCGAGCCGTCGGGCCGCGGCTGGACGGACACGGACGCGAGGTCGAGCAGCCCGCGGGCGAGGACGCGCTGCTGCTCGAGCTCCCGGCCGGCGTGCATCGCGCGGCGCAGCGGGCTCGCGCCGTCCGCGTGGTCGAAGACGGCGACGAAGCGGCTGCCGGCGGCGTGCGCGAGCTCGCCGCCGAGCGCGCCGAGCCTCCGCTGGAGGGCCACGACGTCGAGCTCGGCCTCGAAGAAGAGCAGCGCGACCGCGCGCCGCTCGACGCGGCGGGCGCTCGGCGGCGGCTCCGTGGTGAGGCGCCGGAGGCGCGAGGGGCGGCGCTCCTGGGCGCGCTCGAAGGCCTCCAGGGCGGCGGCGAGCGCCGCGGCGGTCTCGAAGCGCTGGTTCCTGTCCTTGGCGAGGCACTGGAGCACGATCTCCTCGAGCGACCCCGAGATCGGCGCGATCGACGAGGGGCGCGGGGGACGGCGGCTCAGGTGATCCTGCCGCACCAGGGCGGGAGGGCCCCAGAACGGCGGTTTGCCGGTGAGGAGCTCGAACAGCACGACGCCGAGCGCATACACGTCCGCGCGCACGTCGATGTCGCCGTGACCGTCGCACTGCTCGGGCGCCATGTACTCGGCGGTGCCGGGCGCCTCGCTCTCGGCGGTGATGCGGAGCGACGGGTCGCGGTGCCCCGCCGCGAGGCCGAGATCGATGATGGTGGCGCGGTGCGCGCCGTCCCGGGCGCCGGCGGACGGCGGCGCGCAGGGCTGGATGAAGATGTTCTCGGGCTTGATGTCGCGGTGCACGTAGCCGCGCGCGTGCACCGCCTCGAGCGCCCGGAGCGCGGCGCGGACGAGGGAGCACGCCGCGCGCGCCGGCACCGGGCCGGCGACGCCGGAGGCGACCATGCGGTCGGCGAGCGTCGGGCCGTCGAGGTAATCCATGACGAAGTACGGCAGCCCGGAGGGGAGCTGACCGCACGCGTGGACGGCGGGCACGTGGGGCGGGCCGATGTCGTGGAGGGCCCGCATCTCCTCGACGAGGCGGACGCCGGCGTCGGGCCGGCCTTCGCGCGCGACCTTGATCGCCACGGTCGGACCGCCGCCCTCCGGCTCGGCCGCGAACACGGCCCCGAACCCGCCCGCGCCGGCGAGGCGGACGTCGCGGTAGCCCGCGATGCTGGGCGGCGGCGCCTCGCGGGGCCAGCCGGTGCTGGCGTCGTCCGCGCCGCTCGGGGCGCCGGGCTCCGGGCCGGCTTGCCGCAGCACCGGGCCGTGCTGCGGGCACCCGGGGTCGGCGCGCGCGACCCGCCTGCCGCATTCCCTGCACCGCGCGGCCAGCCCACGAGCGTGGGCGCCGCGTCCGTCTCGACGAACATCGGGCATGGGGGCCTCAGGGCAGGAACGTCGTAATCACCGCGGATGACGACTCGCCTCGATCGTTGGTGCAGCTCGGGCGATAGCCGCTGGCGGCGTGGAGCGGGGCGCACACGAGATCGCATGAGCCCACGATGTGAATGTTCGGGCATTCCCGGACGCCGCCCTCCGGGTCGGGGAGCCCCGTAGCGCAGTCCCTGCTGTGGACGCGCGAGCTCTCGGCGTTGGACGCGTTGTAGCAGGCATAGAAGCGGGGGGCGCTCGTGAACAGGTCGCCCCAGAACGCGCCCTCCTCCCTCGGAAAGGACGCGATCTCGCTCCGGTCCGGGTACCTGAGGGCCTGATGCGTCCCGCGCGACGAGATCATCACCGAGACGCCAGCCCGGTTTGCGCGCGAGGCCACGCAGGCCGAGACCCACTGCCTCCGGGAGGTGCTCAGCGGCTCGTCGCTCCAGCTCGGGGCGAGCCCGAGGTGCCCCCAGTAGACCTCGTCGTGCGGCTCGTCGAGCTCGTCGCGCCACGAGAAGCGGAGCGACTGCGACGGGCCGAGCGCGCAGCTGACAATGTATTGAAGGAGCTGCCTGGACATCGCGCCGAGCTCCCCTGGGTCGGTGATGGCGGAGAAGGCGGTCGGCGCCAGGCTGCTCCCCTCGAGTCTGTTCGGGGCGAGCGCGTTCGGGGCGAGCGCGTTCGGGTTGAGGGCGTTCGGGTTGAGGGCGTTCGGATTGAGGGCGTTGTGATTGCGGAGCGCACTTGAGGCTGCTTCGACCGACCCCGACTCCACCGAAAATCCGTCGCTGCCACCGCAGCCGGGCAATGCGACCAACAAAAGCGTGCGCAGGTACCGCGCGTGGATTCGCCCGTTCATCAGTTCCCTCCCCCGTTCCGCTAGCAGATGGAATAGGCTACCGTCGGGATAACGATGGATTTACTGTACCACCAGGTGAAGCGACGTGTAGCGACAACACGATCGTCACGTGCTGGGAAAAACGTCGCTCGGGTGAGCCCTTAGTCGTATCGGGGGGGTTATGACATTGGATGGGTTGGCGACGCGCGATAACGAGACGAGGGCATTTTCCCTAGAGGAGAGGTCGTTCTCTCGAGGAGAGCTCCCGTGCGGCGCGCGCGCGGGCAATTACAGTGTTGTGGCGCCCATCGCCCGGGGCGGATGTGGTGCTGTGTACGAGGCGAGACATCTCCAGACGGGCGCGCGTGTGGCGATGAAGGTGCTGCACGGGACGCTCGCCGCCTCGCCGAAGATGGTGAAGCGCTTCCTGCGCGAGATCGAGGTGGTGAGGCTGCTCAACCACCCTGGCATCGTCGACATTCATGACGCTGGCGAGCTCCCGGACGGCCGGCCGTTTTACGTGATGGAGCACCTCGACGGGCTGACGCTCGACGTGCTCCTCCGGCAGGAGGGGAGGCTCTCGCCGGAACAGGCGCTCGAGCTGCTCGAGCCGGTCTGTTCGGCGCTCGACGCGGCGCACGCCGCCGGCATCATTCACCGCGACGTGAAGGGCAGCAACATCTTCGTCTCGCGGGGCGTACCGCGCGCGGTCAAGCTCCTCGATTTCGGGATCGCCAAGCTGATGGAGCCCGAGGAGGGGGCGAGCGGCTTCACCACGGCGGGGAGGGCGCCAGGCACGCTCACGATCATGGCGCCCGAGCAGATCCTCGGCGGGCCCCTCGACGCGCGCGTCGACGTGTACGCGCTCGGCGTCCTGCTGCACCGGCTCCTCACGGGCAAGCTCCCGTTCTACTCGCCGGACGCGGCCGAGCTGCTCCGGCAGCACCTGGAGGAGCCGCCGCCGCGCCCGAGCCGGCGGACCCCGCTGCCGCCCGCGCTCGACGCGATCGTCCTGCGCTGCCTGGAGAAGCAGCCGGAGCACCGCTACCCGTCGGTGAAGAGCTTCCTCTGCGCGCTCCGCGAGGCCGTGGGCGAGCCGACGTCGGGGCGGAGCAGCACGCCGGAGCTCGAGGCGGACGCGGTCGCGGTGTACCTCGACCTGCGGCTGCGCACCGACGCCGACGATCTCGACGACGCGCTCGCCGAGGAGCTCGGCGTCGTGCTGGACCTCGCGGAGGAGCGCCTCCGCGACGCCGGGCTCACGCTGGTGTCGGTGACCGGCAGCGAGATCCTCGCCGTGCGCCTGCTCTCCTGCGACGCCGGCGAGGCGCTGCGGGAGCGGGCGGCGGTGATCGCGATCGCCGCCGCGCTGCACGAGGAGATCGCGCAGAGGAGCCGCCCGGACGCGCGCGTGCACCCGAACCTGTGCCTGCACGCCGGGCGGGTCGTGGTGCGCTGGATGCCCCACCCGGAGATCATCGGCGGCGACCTGGCGCGGGTCGGCGCGTGGGCGCCGGCCGAGCCCGTGCACGGGCTCTGCGCGACCGAGGAGGCGATCCGGGGAGTCGACGGACTCGAGCTCTCGGCCGGGCCGGGCCGCCTCGCGCTGATCGGAGAGCCCTCGGCGCAGTGCTCCTCGCCGGCGCCGACCTTGCGCAGCCGCGCGGTCTGAGGCGCTGGGGCGCGCGGCCCTCGCCGCCCGCCGCGCTACGCCCGCCGCCCTGCGTCCGAAGCTCGGCTTCCGCCGAGGTGCGATGTCAGGGAAGCGACGGGCGCGCGCTCGGCGTGGGCCCCCTGGCAGACTCGGGATCTCCCGGAGTCGATATGACGACGCAAAAACGATCGAGAGGCGATTGCCGCTCGACGATAGATGCCATTATAAAGGCGGCCCGCGGGTTGCTCGACCTCGCGTCCGCGCATCGCCGCTCCGGAAAGCTCTCATGTCCATGCGCCTCCAGCAAGCTATCCAGACCCTCCTCGATTCCGCCCCTCTCCTCCGCGACGCATCGAGCAGCGGCAACGTCCGGGTGCTCGCGTCGCTGCTCGGGCCAGCCTTTCGCGGCTTCGTCCAGCGGCGCGGCAAGGGCGTGGGCTCGACCGATATCTCGGTTGGATACGAGGCCAGCTTTAACTGGAGTTACGGGCGGGACGACCCAGACATGGCGAGGCTCTACCATCTGGCCAAGACGTCCCAGTGGAACGCGACGACCGACCTCGACTGGTCTCGCGACGTCGATTGGCTCGATCCGGCGATGCCGCTCTTGCCCGACAGCTGGATGCCGCCGTCCAAGCTGCCGATCTGGGGGAGGCTCTCGGAGCGGGAGCGGGCGGCGCAGCGCCACGGCCTCCTCTCCTGGATGCTGAGCCAGTTCCTGCACGGCGAGCAGGGCGCCCTGTTCGCGGCGTCGCAGGTCACCGAGTGTGTGCCCTCGCTCGACGCGAAGCTCTACGGGAGCACGCAGGTCGCCGACGAGGGGCGCCACGTGGAGGTGTTCCACGCCTACCTCACGCAGAAGCTGGAGAAGCTCTACGAGATCAACGACAACCTGTATGTCGTCATCGACGCGATCATGAGCGACGGCCGGTGGGACATGAAGTTCCTGGGCATGCAGATCATGATCGAGGGCCTCGCGCTCGGCGCGTTCAGCTCGATTCGACAGGTGACGAGCGAGCCGCTGCTCAAGGACGTCCTCCGGTCGGTGATCACCGACGAGGCGCGCCACGTGCATTATGGGGTCCTCGCGCTGACCAGGTTCTACCGCGAGGGCATAGGCGAGCGGGCGCGGAGGGAGCGGGAGGACTGGGCCTTCGAGCTGTCGCTGCTGCTCCGCAACCGGTTCTTGGCGCACGAGTTCTATGACGAGTTCTATGCCCACCGCATGACGCGGTGCGAGTGGGACAAGCTCATGCTCGAGAGCGACCTGATGGGGTTCTTCCGCCGGACGATGTTCAAGCGGATCGTGCCGAACCTGAAGCGGATCGGCCTGCTCTCCGGGCGGATCCGGCCGCGCTACGCCTCGATCGGGCTGCTCGAGTACGAGCACGGGCGGTCGGCCAGCGAGCTGACGGCCAAGGAGCTGCTCGACGACGCGTGAGGCCGCGGCGATCGAGGCGCGGCGGGGGCGGGGCGGGCGCCCGCGCCGGCCTCCGGGAGGCGGTCAGCAGGTGGCCCCGATGCAGGCCGCGACCTCGACGGCGCACTCCTCCTGGACGCACTCGAAGTCGCCGTTGCAGACGGGGAGCAGCGGGAGGGCGCACGTCATGACCTGATCGACGAAGAACTGGACGTCGGCGCAGCCCCGCGACACGCAGCTCGAGACGCACGCCAGGCTGAAGGCGGGGGGCGACTGCTCGAAATCGATGCACCGGGAGGCGCAGGTGATCACCTCCAGGCAGTCCGCGGGCTCGCACGCGCCGCAGTCCGCCGGACAGTTGGAGCACGTCTCGAAGCTCTCGCAGACGCCGTTCGGGCACACCGAGCACACGCCGCAGTCACGCTGGCACGACGCGCACGTCTCCGTCCCCGAGCAGGCGCCGTCGCCGCAGGAGGCGCAGGCGCCGCAGTCCGCGGGGCACGAGAAGCAGCTCTCGAGCCCGACGTTGCACACCCCGTTGCCGCAGGAGGCGCAGGCGCCGCAGTCGGGGGCGCACGAGGAGCAGTCCTCCGGCGCCGCGCAGAGGCCGTCGCCGCAGCCCGCGCACACGCCGCAGTCGGCCGGGCACGTGAGGCACGTGTCGGCGCCGCCGCACGCGCCGTCGCCGCAGCTGGGACACGGGCCGCAGTCGTTCGGACAGCTCGCGCACGACTCGCTCGCCTCGTCGCAGGCGCCGTCGCCGCAGCTCGGGCAGAGGCCGCAGTCCGAGGCGCAGTTGCCGCAGTTCTCGGGGGCGGCGCAGGCGCCGTCGCCGCACGCCCCGCAGACGCCGCAGTCGCTCGAGCAGCTCGCGCACGACTCGGCGCCGTCGCAGGCGCCGTCGCCGCACCCCTGGCAGAGGCCGCAGTCCGGGGCGCAGCTCCCGCAGTCCTCCGCGCCGTCGCAGACGCCGTCGCCGCACGCCGCCGAGGGCCAGCCGCCGGGCGGGCCGGGATCCTCCCACGCCTCGGTGCGGCCGCAGCCCGCCCCGAGCCCGGCCCCCGCGGCGGCGACGAGCGCCGACCAGGCGAGCGCGCGCGCGGAGAAGAAGAGGGCAGGGCGATGCCGCCCGGACCGCAGCAGGAAGCTCAGCCGGCTAGTGGTACCCATACGATCGGCCCCATGCGAGAGCGGGTTGTAAGGTGGCGCGGGAGCGGCCCGCGGTCCGCGGCTGCGCCGCGCTGAGCCGCCCGCCGACGGCGTGCGGACGGAACATACCTGGAGAGCGCCCACGCGATGGGGGCAAAGCACGGGCGCGCCGCGTTCCGCCGCGCGGTCGGGGCGACGGCGATGGGCGGCGAGCTGCTGGGCTCGGCGTCGCGGTCGGATGGGCGGGGGCGGAGCCGCGCGGCACGAGCCGCACAAAATGAAAGAGGGCGGCACCTCCGGAGAGGCGTCGCCCAAAGCGCTCCGCAGCGCGCGCTTCACGAAGGAAGCGACGCGCCGCGCAGAGGGCTCACTGCTTGGGGGCCTCGGCCGGGGGGTTCGCGGCCGCCGGGTCGGCCGGAGCCGAGGGGGCCGACTCCGGCGTCGCCGCGGGCGCCGTCTCCGTCGAGGCGGGGGCCGCCTCGGTCGACGCCGGGGCCGCCGACGGGTCGCTCGCGGCCGGGGCGCTGCCGCCGCAGGCAACGGCGAGGGACGAGACCGACACGGCGACGAGCGCAAGAACGAGCTTGTTCATGGGAATCCTCCGAAAAAAGAGGGCGGCGAGGCCACCCCCAACCAGCAGAACGTAGGAGCCGCAGTTCAAATCCGGCGGCCACCCACCCAGACGCCGCAGGGGGACAGAACGGCTCACAGTTTTTTCGATGAGCCGCCCGGGCCCCACCAGGCGTCTAGAAAACTGTGGGAGGCTCGGGGCTCTCCTGACGCTGCCCCGGACAGGAGACCGGGGCGCGGCGCGCCGCCTCGGCCCAGGGGCCGCTTCCCGCACGGCGTCTCGAACACCCAGGCTGCTCCTTTTCAGGTACACGAACCCATGGCTCTGAGACCTCAGCGAGGGCGCCTGCGCCTTGTCGAACCGGTCGTCCCGGCCGCCTCGGCCGCGGAGGCTCAGGCGGACGTGGGCGAGGCCGGCCCCGCCTTCGCCCCGGAGGAGCGCGGCCGGAGCGATGTCCGGCCCGGGGGCGCGCGCGCCGGGAATGCCGCGGACAGGCGGGGCGCCGTCGCGGGCGCGCCGGCGGAGCGGGGGGGAGGCCTTACGGAGCTGCCGGACGCGCAGCTCGTGGTGCTCGGCGCGCGCGGGGACGTGGGCGCGCTCGAGCAGCTCTACCGGCGGCACGCGGCCTTCGCCATCCACCTCGCGACGCGCATCGAGGGCTCGGCGCGCGACGTGGAGGACATCGTGCACGACGCGTTCCTCCGCGCCTTCGAGCGCCTCGGCGACCTCGTGGACCCGGCCGCCTTCCGCGCCTGGCTCGGCTCGATCGTCGTCCACAAGGTCCGCTCGCGGATGCGGCGCACGCGGCTGCTCGGGATGCTCGGGATGGGCAAGTCGAGCGAGCCGGTCGATCTCGACGCGCTCGCGAGCCCGGCCGCCTCTCCCCACGCGCGCGCGCAGATCGCGCAGATCTACGCCCTGCTCCAGACGCTGCCGGCCGACGACCGGATCGCGTGGATCCTCCGCTCGGTGGAGGGGCACGATCTCGAGACGGTCGCGCAGATGACCGACTGCTCGCTGGCCACGGTCAAGCGGCGGATTTCACGGGCGCAACACTTCCTCGACGGTCATTTTGTGGATCCAACCAACAGCGAGGCGTCATCATGAGCCGGCGAGGGCTACCCCGGATCGCACCGGCAGATCTGCGCGACCACGCGACCGAAGAGCGGATCGCGCGCGTCTGGGACCGCATCGAGCACGACCTCGCGGCGCGCGAGCCGTCGTCGCCGCGCCGGGCGGGCGTGGCCGCGATGCTCGCGGCGGCGGCGCTCTCGGCGTTCGCCAGCGGCCTGTGGCTCGGCAAGACGATCTGGAGCGAGGAGCAGGCCGCGCCGCCCACCGCCGTGGCGCCGACCGACGACGCGCCGCCGCTGGTCGACGTGTTCGCCGCGGGCTCGCGGGGGCGCACCTTCCAGCTGCCGGGCGGCGGGACGATCTCGCTCGAGGCGGGCACCACCGTCGAGGTCGAGCAGGCCGACGGCGGCGCGCTGACGCTCCGGCTCGTGCAGGGCGAGGCGTGGCTCGACACCGTGAGCGGGACGCGCACGGCGGCGCTCTCGATCGTGGCCGGCGAGGCCCGGCTCGCGGCGGCGGCGGGCAGCGTGCTGCGCGTGAGGCACAACGTCGACGACATCGACGTCAACGTCGCGAACGGGTCGGTCAAGCTCACGTCGCCGGCCGGCTCGCGGGAGCTCGGGCGCGGAGACGCCGAGGAGGGCGTGCCGATCCGGCAGCCCACGGCGGTGGTGGCGCCGCCGGAGGAGCCCCGGCGCGCCCGCGTGGCGTCGCTGCCGCGCTCGAGCGCGGAGGTGGCGCCCGTCGCGCCGCCGCCCGACGCGCCGGCGGCGGGGGCGCCGGCCGCCGCGCCCGACTGGCGCGCGCGGTACAACGCGGGCAACGTCGCCGAGGCGCTGCAGAGCCTGAAGCAGCAGAGCGGCGGCATCGACGGCGCCATCGCCTCCGCGAAGACGGCGCGGGAGCTGATGGACCTCAGCGATCTCCTGCGCGCGAAGGGCGGCGATCTCTCCGCGGCGATGCGCGCCTTCGCGCGCGTCGTCGAGAGCTTCCCGACCGACGCGTACGCGCCGATCGCGGCCTACAAGCTCGGCGACCTCTACGCCAGCATGGGCGATCAGGCGCAGGCGGCGAAGTATCTGGACCAGGCGCGCTCGCTGTCGCCCGAGGGCAACCTCGCGGAGGACTCGTTCTGCAAGCGCATCCGCACCGAGCTCGTCGCCGGGCGCAAGGACGAGGCCTCGCAGATGGCCAAGGAGTACGTGGCCAAGTACCCGGACGGCCGGTGCGAGGACGTCCAGCGGCTCGTCTCGGGCGACGCGGCGGCCGAGGAGGGCGAGGAGGAGGCCGCGCCGCCCCAGCCTCCGCCCGCCCCCGACGCCAGCCCCGCGCCGTGATCCGCGCGCGCCGGTCCCGGGGCGGCGCCCGGCGGCCCCGGCTCTCCGACCGACAGGCTTGACATCCCGCAACGGCTCTGCGCTTGCTTGGTGCGCCGGAGAACCGCTTAGGATGACCACCGCCGTCCGCACCAGCTCCCTCCCCGCTCGCAAGGACGTTCTGGCTCTCCCGTCGTGGAAGCTGGTGTTGCCGAGAGGCGGCTACGTCTCCTCGATGGAGGCGTTCACCACGGCGATGGGCCTCCCGGGGTTCTCGCTGCTCGACCTCGGCACGCTGGCCGGCGGCAAGGACGCGCACCGCCTCCTCGGGCTGCGGTACCTGATCGCCAACGGCGAGGTGTGGAGAGAGCACTTCGGCTGGCAGCGCGCGCTGGAGGCGGCGCTGCGCCGGGAGCTCCTCGGCGACGAGCGGGTGAAGGAGCTCCTGTCGGCGGCGGAGGGCCTCCTGTCGCGGATCCGGGAGGCGCGCGCGTCGATCACACCCGAGGACCGCGGCGGGTTCGCCCGGTACCTGGAGGGCGGGCTGCTCCGGGCGCTGAAGCGCCGCGATTTCGAGGAGGAGCGCTTCCTCAAGTTCCTGATCCTGGAGCAGGACGAGCCCTCGCTCCGCGATCAGGCGACGGAGTTCCTGCGCTCCCGGGCCGGAGAGCTCCAGCGGGACGACGCGCAGGTGCTGGATCTCCTCTACGCCGCCGTGCACCGGCTGGACAGCTACCCCGCCACGACGGTGAGCGCGGGCCAGCTCAAGTACATCCTGGTGGCGGACAAGGGCGAGATGGGCGTGCGGGCGACGCGCGAGGCGATCGCGCTCGGCAAGGTCCCCGTGGTCCTCTACAGCCTGAAGGACGACGACAACGCGCTGCAGGTGCGGATCGCGCGGGAGGGCGGCGGGTTCGCGGTGGGCCTCGAGGGGAGCTTCCGCGAGAGCTACGCGAACTACGTCCAGATCGCGGACAAGGTGAGGGCCGAGTTCGAGCGGCGCTTCGGGGACGACTGGGAAGAGGAGCTCTCGCGCGCGGGCCTCTACCCCGGGTACGGCCCGCTCGCGGAGAACGCCGCGGCGATACGGCACTTCCGCCAGAAGAACATCGTCTTCATCGGTCCGATGCAGGACGTCGTGGAGAACGCCGGCGACAAGCGGAAATTCCGCCTGATGGCCCAGGAGTTCGACGCGACGGCGGTGACGCCGGGCCTCGTCATCGACAGCGACGATCCCGACGAGATCCAGCGGACCATCGTGGAGACGCACGCCGCCGGGCGCTTCACCTTCCCGGGGCGCCTCAAGGCCGCGAACGGCGGCGGCGGGCGCGGGCAGGCGGTCATCCCGACCGCGGAGCAGGTGCCCCAGGCCATCCAGAAGGTCCTCGGCGAGATCAAGGCGTACAACTGGCAGCCGGGCGTGATGTTCGAGCAGAACATCCCGGAGACGATCCACCTGGAGGTGCAGGTGCTGCGGGATCGCTACGGCAACACGCGGCATTTCGGCATGCGCGACTGCAGCGAGCAGCGCGCCAGCCAGAAGATCCAGGAAGAGGCGCCGCCGGCCCTGCTCCGGCGGTACCCCGGCCTGGAGGAGCGGATCTGCGGGCTCGCCGTGCAGATCGCGGAGCGCGTGGGCTACGTGGGCGCGGGGACCGTGGAGCTGATGTTCAAGGACGGGAAGTTCTACTTCCTGGAGATGAACACGCGCATCCAGGTGGAGCACCCCGTCAGCGAGGAGAGCTACGCCATCAAGCGGAAGCGGGGCCGCGTCCCCGTCAACCTCGTCGCGTGGCAGATGCGCATCGCGGACGGGCAGGCCATCGACTTCGAGCAAGAGCATGTGGTGCAGACGCACTGCAGCCGCGAGTTCCGCATCAACGCGGAGAGCTGGAATCCGGATCTCAGAGACTCGCGGGACGGCGGGAAGGGGCTGTTCCTGCCGAACGCCGGCATCTTCGACCGCATCGCGCTCCCCGACGTCGCCGCGATCCGCGAGGCGCTCGAGGACAAGGGCCTCACCGATCTGAAGATCCGGTTCGACTGCGGCTTCGAGGCCGGGGACGTCCTGGTCAACAAGGACCCTACGTTCGGCAAGCTCATCGTCTCGGTGAGCAGCAAGGACCCGGACAAGGCCTATGAGCTCTTGCGGCTCGCGTCCCTCGAGGTGCTGAAGAAGATGAAGATCGAGGGGCGGCAGGTGCGCCCCGACGGGACGCCGATCGCGGGCTCGCCGTTCAAGACGAACCTCCAGGATCACGTGCGCATCCTGAAGCTGCCGCTGTTCAAGCGCCATTCGAGCTACGACGATCGAGGCCGCCACGTGAACTGGGTGGTGGCCGCGTTCCGCGAAGAGGCGTAGCCCGGGGAGGTCGCCGCGATCGGGCGGTGGGGGGCGTCGCGAGGAGATGGCGGCCAGTCCGATCCGGAAGCGCTGAAGCATCCAGCCGGTGGACCACCGTGCGCGGTGGGGCCCGGAGGCTCGGCGCGAGACACGACGCGACGAGAGCGCTGGCAGCGAAATATTACGAGCACGCGCGGTCGCCCTCGCTCGACGGTGGCGCCGCGGTGGTGTCGTCCGGCAACCGCGGCCCGGGTGAGGCGGTCGCGGTCGACAAGAAAGAGGCAATTCAGACCGCAACGGGGTATGTGGCCAAGTACCCCGATGGCCGGTGCGAGGATGCCCAGCGGATCATCTCCGGCGCGGACGCGGCCGCGGCGGGAGGGCCTCCGCCGCCTGCCCCCGGCGCGCGTCCCGCGCCGGGATCCGCTCGCGCGCGCCCTCGTCGCGCTCGTCCTGCTGCCGGGCTCCGCCGCCCCCGCCGCGGCGGCCGAGCCGCGGGCGTTCGTGGCGAGCAGCGGCTCCGCCCCTGCGCCGAGCGCGCCGCAGCTGCCCGCCGCGGCCGCGCCCATCGAGGTGCGCGTCGCGCTGTCGCGCGGCGCGGCGGAGGAGGTCTCGAGCGTCCGCGTGCGGCGCCTGCTCGAGATCGAGCTCCCGGACGGCGCCGCGCTCGCCGCCGAGCCGGTCGGCCCGCTCGGCGACCGCGTGGCGAGCGTGTGGGTCGACCGGCCCACCGCCGCCCGCCTCGAGATCCAGGTGCGCCTCGACGGCCGCGCGGTCGTGCGGCGGCAGATCGCCGTCTCCGGCCTCACCTCGGACGTCGCCGCGCGCCTCGTCGCGATCGCCGCCTCCGAGATGATCCTCGCCGAGATGCGCCGCGCGCGCGCCCCGCGGCGGCCGCCACCGCCGCGGCGCCCCACCCCGGACGAGGTCGAGCTCGCCTCGCGCGATCTCGACGCGCTGTCCGTCACGGCCGGACCTTACGCGGCGGTCGTCTCGGGCGGGCCGCACGTGCTCGGCGGCGCCGGCCTGACGCTCGGCTTGCGGCGCCTGCGGCTCACCGAGTCGCTGTTCGCCCGCCTGCTGGCCGCCCCGTCCGGCGGCGAGACGCTGCGCTGGCTCGAGGGCGGCCTCTCGGGCGACTACCGCTTCTGGCTCGCCGCCTCGTGGCGCCTGTCGATCGGCGCCGCCGCCTCGGTCGCCTCGGTCCGGCTGCCGGCCGCCGCTTCCGTCGACGGCATCGCGGGCGAGCGCGATACCTGGTCCGCCCGCGCCGGCCTCGGGCTCGGCGTGGAGACCCGGCTGGGCGGCCCCCTGTGGCTCGGGCTCACGCTGGACCCCGGGGTGGTGCTCCGGCCGGCGCCGTACGAGGCTGAAGGCGGCGCCGCGGGCGCCGTCGAGGGGGTCTGGCTGGGGGTCGGCCTGTCGCTCGCCGCGGAGCGGCGCGCCTCGCCGCCGCGGTGAGGAGAGGGGCGCGCTGCCCCGCGGCGGTGAGCAGAGGGGCGCGGCGCCGCGGCGGCGAGAGCCGCAGGCGCGCTGCCCCGCGGCGGTGAGGAGAGATGCGCGCCTCGCCGCCGCGGCGCCGCGCCGCCCGCGGGCGCGGATCCGCGGTATCGTGCTCGTCGATGGATGACGAGATCCTCGAGCAGCTGCGCGAGCGCTATGCGTCAGGGAACCTGATCGTCTTCGCGGGCGCGGGCGTGTCGGCCGCGGCGGGCATGCCGACCTGGAAGCAGCTCGCCGAGCGGCTGCGCGACCGCGCGCGGAGGAAGGGCGCCGACCCCGCGGTGGTCGACGAGATCCAGCAGTACATCGCCTCGAACCAGCTCATCAACGCGCTCTCCGCCGCGAAGCTCGCGCTCGGGCCCCAGGACTTCAACTGGACGGTCGACAAGGAGCTCGACGACACCGGCCGCGAGGTGCCCGAGGTGGCGCAGGCGATCGCCGCGCTCAAGCCGAAGCTCAAGGCGGTGCTCACCACCAACATCGACCGCTTCCTGGAGCGCGCGTTCCAGGGCGAGTGGCGCATGGTCGACCGGCCGACGGCCGACATCGCCATGGACAGGCGCTTCATCCTGAAGCTGCACGGCACGCTGCGCGCGTGGGACACCTGGGTGTTCTCGCGCGACCAGTACGACCGGGCGATGTTCGGCTCGCCGCTCCTGCAGGACGCGTTCGGCGCCCTCTACCGCACGCACTCCATCCTGTTCGTGGGCTTCGGCCTCGCCGACGACAACATCGACCAGACGCTCGCCCGCGTGCGCGCCCTCGCGGGCGGCCAGCCGCCCATGCACTTCGCGCTGCTCCCGAAGGGCGTGCCCCCGTTCCGCCGCCGGCTGCTCGAGGAATCGGGCATCCGGCTCATCGTCTACGAGAACCAGGCCGGCGATCACGCCGAGGTCGCGCAGACCCTCCTCGGCCTGGAGCCGGCCGCCGCGCCGGCGCAGCCGCCGCCGCCGCGCGTCGCGACGCCCGCGGCGGCGCCGCAGCCGGCGTCGAGCGCGCACCCGACCGCGGTCCCGCCGGCGAACACGCACCCCGCCAAGGCGCGGCCGGTGCGCGTCTTCTTCTCCTACGCGTCGCGCGACGAGGAGCTGCTCGCGCGCCTCGAGGCGCACGTGAGCCCGCTCAAGCGCGAGGGGCTGATCGCGCCGTGGCACAGCGGGAAGATCGGCGCGGGCGAGGACCTGGAGCGCGCGATCGGCGAGCAGCTCGAGGCGGCCGATCTGATCCTGCTGCTCGTGAGCGCGAGCTACCTCGCGTCCGAGCAGGGCGACGCGCAGGTGACGCGCGCCATGGAGCGCCGCGCCGCCGGGCAGGCCGCGGTCGTGCCGATCCTGCTCCGCCCCTGCGACTGGGAGACGACGCGCTTCGCCGAGCTCCAGGCGGTGCCGCGGGACAAGAAGCCCGTGACCAAGTGGTCCGACGAGGACGAGGCGTTCCTCCAGGTGGCGCGGGAGATCCGCGCGGTGGTGACGAAGCTGCGCGCGTCGTTCCGGTGAGCCCGGGCGCCCTCGCCCGGGCGGCGGCTCGGCCGCGGAGCGCGCGTATTCCGCACTCTTCCGCCTCCTCGCCTCGTGAGGGATTGCCGCGGCACGCGCCCGGGCGAGGCGGGCCGGGCGGCCTCGCCCGCCCGAGCTCTCGGGGTTTTCTCGGGCTCTTCTGAGCCTCTGGCCTTGCCGCGCTGCGGCCCGCGGCGGGCGCGGACGCACGTCGCGACGCGCATGCCGCTTGCTTGGCCCACGGGCCTGACCACGCGAACGAGCGGAGAGGTGGCCATCGTGAGCCCATTGCACAGAGAGCGGATGGTGACGGCGCGCGAGAGCAGCCAGCCCGAGGCGCGGATCGCGGACGAGGAGCCCCCGCCGGAGTCGCGCCGGCAACCGGCCGTCTACACGGCGTGCGGCGGACCTACCGGAGAGCCCTGGCCGGAGCGCTCGCCCGTGCTCACGCCGGAGGAGGCGCGCGAGCTGTCCGAGCGCTGGAGCGCGATCCAGGCGGGCTTCATCGAGGCGCCGCGCCTGTCGGTCGAGCAGGCCGACGCGCTCCTGGCCGAGGTGATCCAGCGGGTCGCGCAGAGCTTCCGCGAGGAGCGCGGCGAGCTGCAACGCCTGCTCGACGGAGCGCCCGGGCAGCCGGAGGCGTCGACGGAGGAGCTCCGGCTCGCCCTGCGCAGGTACAGGTCGCTGCTCGGGCGCCTGCTCGCGTTCTAGCGTTCCAGCGCCCCGCGGGCGGGGCGTCCAGGGCCGCGAGGGCGTGCGACCGGGGCGTGCGCGCCGCGCGACGTCGACGAGCGGCGCCCTGTAGCGGGGGCTCATCGCTTCTGGCATGGTCGCCGCCATGCTCGTCCGCAGTGCTCTCCCCTCGGTTCGACGCGGCCCGCAGCGCGAAGCAGGCCGCCCGCGCGGCGTCGCGCTCCGTCGCCGCGCGCCGGCGCTGCTCGGCGCCGCGCTCGCGCTGCTGCTCGGGTGCTCCGGCGCCGCGCAGGCCCCCGCCGCGCGGCCGGCGCGCGTCGTGAAGACGCCGCCCGCGCAGCCGAAGGCGCCGGAGGGGCCGCCGCTCCTGCCGGCCCAGGTGGTCGCGGAGCTCGAGGACGAGGACGCGACGCCCTACTTCGCCCGGCGCGGCGACGAGGCGCTCCTGCTCTACGCGGCGGGCGGCAGGTGGAGGACCCGCGTCATCGGCGCGGACGGCGCGCCGCGGGGGGACGTCGTCGACGCCGGGCCGGCCGCCGCCGACGTGCCCGTCGCCGCGCTCCGCGCCGGGCCGCAGGGCTACATCGCCGCGTGGATCGAGCAGATCGGGGGGAGCCGCGCGGTGCGCGCGCTCGCGCTCGACCCGGCCGGCAAGCCGGTCGCCCCGGCGAGCCTCGTCGCGCAGACGGCCGAGGAGATCACGTGGCTCGACGTGCTCCCGAACGCGAAGGGGGCGCTCGTGTTGTGGGAGATGCCGCGCGAGGACCGCGTGGACGTGGTCATGACCGTCCTCTCGCAGGACAAGGGCGCCGCGATCAAGCCGACGGCGCCCGCGTCGGTCGCGCGCGAGGCGCTCGGGTGGAACGCGGTCGCCACCGAGCGCGGCGCGGCGGTCGCCCTCGTGCTCCCGCCGGCCGCGCCGCCGCCCAGGGCCCAGGGCAAGGCCGCGCGCAAGGCGGACGCGGAGGACGCCGCCGAGGCCGCGAAGCTCGGCTCCGTCTCGCTCCTGGAGATCGACGCGGCCGGGAAGGTCTCGGCGCCGGTGGCCGTCAGCCCCGAGCCGACCGCGCAGATCGATCTCGAGATCGCCGAGGTCGGCGGGCGCTACCTGCTCACCTGGACCGACGAGCGGGACATCGACAGCGCCGTGTACCTCGCGGCGGCCGAGCCGGGCGGCAAGGTGGTCGTCGCGCCGCGGCAGGCGACGCCGCCGTCCGGCGAGCAGGCGCTCGTATCGCTCGTCGCGCCGCCCGCCGGGGCAGGCGGGCGGGCGCTGCTCGCGTGGGAGGACGTCTTGCGCCCCCGCGGCGGCGACGGCGGCGCGGAGGCCGGCGGGTCGGGGCGCCTCATCCACCTCGCGTCGGTCGGACCGGACGGCGCGCTCGGCGCGGAGCGGGCGGCGCTCGTCTTCAGCGCCAGCGGGCCGCCGGACCTCACGGCCGACGGCGACGGCTTCGCCGCGGTGACGCTCGCGCCGGCGACGCTCAAGGCCGCCCGCGACGCGGCGGCCGCGCCGCCGATCTGGCCGACGTTCGTGCGCTTCGGCCCGGACCTCTCGGTGCGGGCGGCGGAGCCGGTGCGCGCCGCGCCGTTCGCGGCGACGGGCGGCGTGCCGTACCTCGTGCGCGGGCTGAGCTGCCACAAGGGCGCGTGCGCGACGCTCGCGAGCGCGGCGGCCGGGGCCGGCGCGCAGCAGGGCGGCGCGCAGCAGGGCGGCGCGCAGCAGGGCGGCGCGCAGCAGGGCGGCGCGCAGCAGGGCGGCGCGCAGCAGGGCGGCGCGGCCAAGGCGGCGGGCGCGCGGGCGCCGCTCGCGCTCGTGTCGCTGCCATTGCGGGAGAGCGCGTGGCGCGCGCCCGCGTTCCGGGAGGACCGGGATCCGCCGCCGCGCGCGACCGCGGTGCGCGCGCTCGCCGAGGGCGACCCGCTCGCCAAGGTGGCGGCCGCCGAGCTCGACGGCGGCGCGGCGCTCGCGGCGTGGGTCACGTACTTCGTGGAGGGGGCGTCCGACGGCGCGCCCCGCGGGCAGGACCTGTCGGCGACGCTGGCGGTGCGCGCCGCGTCGCCTGGCGGCCTCGGCAAGCTGAACGTCCTCTCGCAGAAGGCGTCGTCGCTCGGCGGCGTCGCCATCGCGACGGCGCCGCCCGCCCCGGCCGATCCGAAGGGCAAGGGCGGCGCGGCGCAGGCCGAGAGCGTGATCGCGTGGGTCGCGCGCGAGCGGGGCGAGACGCAGGTCTACGTGACCAAGGTCGACGCGACCGGCGCGAAGATCGCGCAGAAGAAGCTCACCACGGCGCCGCGGAAGAAGCAGGGCGGCGCCGCGAGCGAGGCGTCCGACGTGGCGATCGCCTACGACGGCGCGGGCGGCTTCATCGTCGCGTGGGTCGACACGCGCGACGGCAACGCCGAGGTGTACGCGGCGCGGGTGGACCGCGCGCTGAACCGGACGGCGCCGGACCGGCGCATCACGAGCGCGCCGCTCGACGCGGCCGAGGTGCAGATCGCGGTGCGCGGCCAGGAGGCGTGGCTCGTCTGGTCGGACGCGCGGCCGGCGGGCGACGCGGCCGCGGCCGGCGCGGCGGGCGGCGAGGCGACCGGAGACGTGTTCTTCGCGCGGCTCGACGCGAAGACGCTGCAGCGGATCGGCGACGAGACGCGGCTCCACGCGTCGCCCGAGCACTCGCGCAGCCCGGTGCTCGCGCCGCACGAGGGCGGGGTCGTCGTCGGCTGGGTCGACGAGCCTGCAGGCGACGGCGCGGCCTCCGGCGGGGGCGCTGCGGCCGGCGGGGGCGCTGCGGCCGGCGGGGGCGCTGCGGCCGGCGGGGGCGCGGCCGGCGGGGCGGGCGGGCGCGCGCGGCTCGTGCGGCTCGACAACGGCGGCGCGGTGCAGGGCCCGCCGGTGACGATCGAGGGGCCGGACGGCGCCTCGGTGTCGTCGATCGCGCTCGCGTGCGACAAGGCCTGCCGCGGCGTGCTCGCGTCGGCGCCGGGGGACTCGGTGGCGCTGAGCGCCTTCACGCTGGCGCCTGGCGAGGCGGCGGCGCCGCCCCTGAAGCCGCTGGCGTGGCTGACGGGCAGCGCGTCGCGGGACGTATCACCGGCGCTCGCGGGGCGGTCCGGCGCGTCGCTGTTCTTTGCGGACGACGCGGTGAGCGGCTCGGGGCGCGTCCGGTGGATGACGATCGCATGGCCGTGAGCGGCGCGGGTCGGGCTCGCCCGGGGCGCGCTGCGCCGGCGCGCGCGGGCGCGCTCCTCTTGGGGGCGCTGGCCTCGGCGCTCGGCTGCCCCGGGCCGCCGGAGGTGCCGGCTTCGCCGACGCGCCGGCCGGCCGGCGCGGCGGTCCTGCCGGCCTGCAAGGGCGCCGGCTGCTCGCAGGCCGGGGCGCTGCTCGAGGCGGCGCGGGCGTTCAGCGACGTGCGGCACGACTACCTGCTCGACACCTCGAGCGCGATGGTGCCGGGCCGCGGGCTGTCGCGGAGCGCGGCGGGGGTGTTCTCGCCGGTCGGCGTCGCCTGCGCCCAGCCGAAGGCGGCGGCGCCTGCGCCGGCGGTCGCGGGCGCGCCGGCGGTCGCGGGCGCGCCGGCGGTCGCGGGCGCGACCGCCTCCGCGGCGGCGCCGGGCGCGCCCGCGCCTGGCGAGGGCGAGCGCGCGATCGACTTCCGCTACGTGGGCATCGCCGTCGACTCGGTCCTCGTCGGCGCCGACGTCGACTTGCCGGCGTACTTCAGCGCCGGCGGGACGCTCGACAAGCGCCGGCTGCGGCTGGTCGCGATGGCGCTTGTCGCGGACGAGGACCCGCAGTTCTTCGACCCGACCGAGAGCGTCGTGCCGGCGCCGGGCGGCGGCTGCGCCTGCGGTCGCGCGACGCACTTCATCGGGGCGGTGAAGCGCGGCGCGATGGTCGCCTACGAGACGGACGTGACCGCCGGCGAGGCGCACGGCACGGCGATCGGCCTGTTCAAGGCCCGGATCGAGGCGGGGGACCGCCGCGTCACGATGACCTCGGTCGGGGAGCTCGCCATCGAGGGCGTCGAGGGCGCGCCGGTGGCGGGCGCGAAGGGCGGCGGGCAGGCGTTCGGCGCGCTGCGCCTCGAGGTGAAGAAGGCGGTGCCGCTGGCGTACGCGATCTACCCGGTGGCGGACGTGTGCCGTTTCTCGCTCGCCGAGCCGGAGATCACGCCGCAGCCGGTCGATCTCGGCGTGGTGCCGTACGGCGCCACCGGGACGGCGCAGGCGCTGATCACGAACCGGGCGCAGGTCGACATCCGGGTGACGCACGGCGAGCGCACGGTCGAGGTACCCGCGCACGGGAGCGCGGAGCTCACGTTCTCGTGGGCGCCGGAGGGCGCGACGGCCGGCTGCGAGCGGCAGACGCGGCGCGACACGTTCATCGTGCAGCCCAAGGACGCGGCCTCCCCGGTGGTGCCGCGCGAGCGCGCGGTCGTGGTGCCGCTCCAGGTCACGACCGGGATGCCGACCTTCTCGAAGCACGAGCCGATCGCGACCGAGACCGGGCGGTCGCCGGATTATGGGCGGGCGAGCGTCGACTGGACGTGCCCGGCCGGCTACGTGGTGGAGCAGTGCGAGCCGCAGATGTCGAGCTGCCTGTCGTCGACGGGGAGCTGCAACGCGGAAGGCTACCGGCTGACGGCCGAGGCGACCGCGGACGGGCGCGGGTGCGCGTTCCGGTGCACGGGGCCGAGCTCCTCGATCTGGGGCGACCACGGGTGCGCCTACACAGCGGCGATGGTGTGCCGGCTGGGGTGCAAGTAGGGGCGGGAAGCGAGCGGCGCTGGTTCCTCAGGTGCGCCGGGCTCGGCCGGAGGTGGTGGAGGACGTCGCGGGAAGTGCTTGGGGCTTCACCGGAGGTGGTGGAGGACGTCGCGGGAAGTGCTTGGGGCTTCACCGGAGGTGGTGGAGGACGTCGCGGGAAGTGGCTGAGGCTTCACCGGAGGTGGTGGAGGACGTCGCGGGAAGTGGCTGAGGCTTCACCGGAGGTGGTGGAGGACATCGCGGGAACTGCCCGGGGCTTCACCGGCGGTGGTGGAGGACGTCGCGGGAAGTGCCTGGGGCTTCACCGGCGGTGGTGGAGGACGTCGCGGGAAGTGCCTGGGGCTTCACCGGCGGTGGTGATGAGCATTCCGGGGGAGGCCGCGTTGCTGCGGATCGTGCTCAGGACATCAGGAGGACACGCATGTCGTTGACATCCACGTCGCGCAGATTCGGTCGCGCCACGGCCGCCATCCTCTTCATCGGGCTGGCTTCGTGCCGGCCCGGAGGCACCAAGGCGTGCACGGAAGCCGCTTGCAGCGACCACCTCGAAATCCAGTTCGAGCCCGAGCTGGCCGCGACCGGTCGCTATCATTTCCTGATCGATCTGGACGGCGTGACGCGGCGCTGCGCTGCATCCCTGCCCAGCTCCGGCCGGCAGGAGATCATGGACGAGTGCAGCGTCCGTCAGGGGAACGGCTCCCTGGCGGCCGTCACGGTCTACGGCGTGCGACCGAAGGTGGTCGCTCTCCGCGTGGTGCGTGACCAGGTGGTCCTCATCGATACCCGCGTGGCGCCGTTCTATGACGTCGAACGGCCCAATGGTCCGGATTGCCCGCCCGAGTGCTCGGTAGCTCGTGTCACGGTGGCTATCAAAGAGCCGGCTCCGGGCGTCCAGCGATGACCAGGAGCCGGGCGACGGGCGGGGCTCGCGGCCGCAGCCGCCGCCATGCTCGGCTGCGCTGAAGCCGCAGGCTCCCGCGTCGACGACGTACCCGCGTCACCTGGCGTGTCGCTGTGGCAAACTGCCTCGCTGTCGCGGCCCGCGCGGCATGGCCTGTGGCCTGCAAGTGCTATATTTCTGCCATCCATGCCCGACAAGCTCGACATCGCCCGGGCCCTCCGCGAGATGGCCATGCTCCTCCAGATCAAGGGAGAGAACCCCTACCGCGCGCGCGCCTACGAGACGGGCGCCGAGGCCCTGGAGGAGCTCACGGACGATCTCGGCGAGCTCGTCCAGGCCAAGCGCCTGACCGAGCTCCGCGGTATCGGCGCGGCGCTCGCGGGCCAGATCGCCGAGCTCTACAAGACCGGGCGCTCCGAGCAGCTCGAGAAGCTCCGCGCCGAGCTGCCCCCCGGCGTCCTCGAGCTGTCTCAGGTGCCGGGGATGAGCCTCAAGCGGATCAAGGCGCTCCACGACGCGCTCGGCATCGGCAGCGTGGAGGAGCTCAAGAGGGCCTGTCTCACCGGAAAGGTCCGCGCCGTGAAGGGCTTCGGCGCGAAGACCGAGTCGAGCCTCCTCGAGGGCATCCACCGCTACGAGACGCGCGACGAGCGCATCCTCCTCGTGGACGCGCTCGAGCTCGCCGAGCCGCTCCTCGCCCACGTGCGCGGGTGCGAGGCCACCGAGCAGGCCGACCTCGCGGGTGCGATCCGGCGCTGGGAAGAGACGGTGGCCGACGTCGACGTCGTGGCCGCGGCCGACGACGCCGCGCAGGTGGTCGACTGGTTCGCCCGCTTCCCGCGCGTCGCCGAGGTCGAGGCGCGCGACGACGCGCGGTGCACGGTGCGGTTCTCGGGCGGCCTCCGGGGCGAGCTCCTCTGCGTGCCGCCCCGGTACTACGCCGCCGCGCTCCACCACAGGACCGGAGCGCCCGCGTACCTCTCGGCGCTCGGCGCGCTCGCGCGCGAGCTCGGGCTCACCCTCGACGAGCGAGGCCTCCTCCGGGGCAACAAACGCCTCTCCGCCAAGACGGAGGAAGATCTCTACCGGCACCTCGGCCTCCCGTACATCGCGCCCGAGCTCCGCGAGGGCGCCGAGGACATCGTCGCTGCCGCCGCGCGCGACGGCCGCGACGGCGAGCTCATCGAGGAGGGTGATATCCAGGGGATGGTGCACTGCCACACGGTGTACTCCGACGGCAAGAACACGATCGAGGAGATGGCCCTGGAGGCCGAGGCGATGGGGATGAAATACCTCACCATCACCGATCACTCGCCCGCCGCCCACTACGCGGGCGGCGTCGGCCTCGACCGGCTCAAGCAGCAATGGGACGAGATCGACCGCGTGCAGGAGCGCGTGCGCGTGAAGCTCCTCCGGGGCACCGAGTCCGATATCCTGGAGTCGGGCAAGCTCGATTATCCGGACGCGATCCTCGAGCAGTTCGACGTGATCATCGCGAGCATCCACTCGCGCATGAAGATGGACGCGGACCAGATGACGCGCAGGCTGGTGAGCGCCATGAAGGAGCCGGTCTTCAAGATCTGGGGGCACGCGCTCGGCCGGCTCATCCAGCGGCGCGAGCCGTTCGCGTGCCACGTCGAGGAGGTGCTCGACGCCGTGGCCGAGTCGAGGGCCGCCGTCGAGGTGAACGGAGACCCGTATCGCCTCGACATGGAGCCCCGGTGGATCAAGGAGGCGCGCAAGCGCGGTATCCGCTTCGTGATCTCGACGGACGCCCACTCGACGAACGCGCTCCACAACCTGCGCTTCGGCGTGGGGACCGCGCGGCGCGGCGGCCTCCGCCGGGGCGAGGTGCTGAACGCGCTCGGCCCGGCCGCGTTCAAGAAGGCCGTGCGGCCCGCCGCCTGACGCGCGACACGGGCGGCTCGGGGCCGAGCGCGACCCCCATGCCGACGCCGCGGCTGACGCCCGGGACGCGCGCCGCGATCGCTGGCAGCGGTCGATCGATGAGAAGCACTCTTTCCTTTGTCGCGGGATGCGCTCCGCCGCGCGCCACGCGATGGGCGCGCCACAAAGGACAATCCATCATAGCGGACCTTTGTCCGTTTTCCCAGGCTGCGCGCGTTGACGCGCGCGTCATCGCCACCTGCGCGCCGAGCACCTCGACAGACGGTGCGCGCCGTGTGACCGTTGAGCGGTCATGACGCCGATGCCGATCCCTCCGCCCGCCGAGAACATCGTCTCTCTCATCGGCCGCACCCCGATGATCCAGGTCACTCAGCTCGACACCGGCCCGTGCGAGCTCTTTCTCAAGATGGAGAGCCAGAACCCCGGCGGCAGCATCAAGGATCGCATCGGCCTGTCGATGATCGAGGCGGCCGAGCGCGCCGGGCAGCTCGGCGGCGATCGGCGGCACCTGGTCGAGGCGACGGCGGGCAACACGGGCCTCGGCCTCGCGCTCGTGGCGGCGCGGAAGGGCTACCGGCTGACGCTCGTCATCCCCGACAAGATGAGCCAGGAGAAGGTCTTTCACCTGAAGGCGCTCGGCGCGCAGGTGGTGATGACGCGCTCCGACGTCGAGAAGGGCCACCCGAGCTACTACCAGGACCTCGCGGCCCGCATCGCGCGCGAAGAGGGCGCCTTCTACGTGAACCAGTTCGAGAACCCCGCCAACGCGCTCGCGCACGAGACCGGGACCGGCCCGGAGATCGACGCGCAGCTCGATCGCCGGATCGACGCGATGGTGTGCGGCGTCGGCTCGGGCGGCACCATGACCGGGCTCTCGCGCTACTTCGCGGCGGCGCAGCCGCGCTGCGAGATGGTGCTCGCCGACCCGGAGGGCTCGGTGCTCGCGGGCTACGTCAAGACCGGCAACCTCGGCAAGGCGGGCTCCTGGCTCGTCGAGGGCATCGGCGAGGACTTCCTCCCCCCGATCCTCGACCTCTCCCGGGTCAAGCACGCGTACACCATCTCCGACCGAGAGAGCCTGGAGACGGCCCGGCTGCTCCTCTCCAAGACGGGCATCCTCGCCGGCTCGTCGTCGGGGACGCTCCTCGCGGCGGCGCTGCGCTACTGCCGCGAGCAGTCGTCGCCCAAGCGCGTCTGCACGCTCGTGTGCGACAGCGGCAACAAGTACCTGTCGAAGATGTACAACGATTTCTGGATGGCCGATCAGGGCTTCACGGACCGCGAGCCGACAGGCGACCTGCGGGACGTGATCACGCGCCGCCACGCCGACAGGGCCGTGGTCACGGTGCAGCGGACGGACGCGCTCCTGGTCGCCTATGCGCGGATGAAGCTCTACGACGTGTCGCAGCTCCCGGTCCTGGAGGACGGCAAGATCGTCGGCCTGGTGGACGAGTCGGACCTCCTCCTCGCCGCCGTCGACGACGTGTCGCGCTTCCGGCAGCCGGTGGAGACGGCGATGACGACGCGGCTCCGGACGGTGGACGTGCGGACGCCGATTCGGGATCTCCTCCCGATGTTCGACGCGGGGCTCGTGCCGATCGTGACCGACGGCGACGAGTTCGTCGGGCTCGTCACCCGCATCGATCTGCTCAACCACCTGCGACGCCGGGTGAAGCTGCACGAGGTCTGAGCCGGCCGAGGGCGCGCCGGTGCGCCTTGTGGCGGGCGCTGGCTCGTGGTGACATGTGCGCCATGCACAAGGCGCACGGAACGGGCGTGGTCGGCTTCCTTCAAGCGGGTGCCAGGGGGGCGGCGGCGTACGCGCTGGGCCCCGCGGCGCTCGCCCTCTCGGCGTGCGCGTCGGCCGCGGGGTCGCCGCCCGCCGCGGCGCCGCCGCCCGCGGCGCACGCGGGCGGGGAGGCGCCGTCGTCCGCGGCGCAGGCCGCGCCCGCGGCGCTCGACATCGCCACGGCGCGGGTGGTCGACCTGACGCACCCGATCACGCCGCAGATGCCGCTGTTCCCCGGCAACAAGCCCTATGCGTCGGAGACGCTCAGCACCGTCGAGAAGGATGCGTATTACTCCAGCCGGTTCTCGATGGACGAGCACGCGGGCACGCACGTGGACGCGCCGGCGCACTTCAAGTCCGGGGCGCCGACCGTCGAGCAGATCGCGCCGGAGCAGCTCGTGGGGCCGGCGGCGGTCGTGGACGTGACGGCGAAGGTCGCGGCGAGCCCCGACCATCAGGTCACCGTGGACGATCTCCGCGGCTGGGAGGCGCGGCACGGGGCGCTCGGCGCGAAGCACATCGTGCTGATCCGGACCGGGTGGGGGGCGCGCTGGTCCGATCCGGTGAAGTACCTGAACCAGGACACGAAGGGCGTGATGCACTTTCCCGGGGTCTCCGTGGAGGCGAGCCGTTATCTGCGCGAGCGCGGCGTGCGGTGCGTGGGTATCGACACGCTGTCGACCGATCCGGGGCCGAGCCAGACGTTCGAGCAGCACAAGGCGTTCCTCGGCGCGGGCGGCTACCACATCGAGAACCTCGCCAACCTGGAGCAGCTCCCCGAGGCCGGGGCGGTCGTGGTGGTCGCGCCGCTCCCGCTCGCGCGCGGCAGCGGGGCGCCGGCCCGGGTGCTGGCGCTGGTGCCGCCGGGGTCCGGGGGCCAGGGGAAGTAGGGTGTCGACGGCCCGAGCCGCCTGCCGTCGGGGGGGCCTCGAGGCACTCTAAGGAAGGAAGACGGTGATCACCCGCGTGGTCGCGTCCGGGCTGCCGGTGAGGTTGTTGACGCAGCTCGGGTAGTACATCCCGCGCACGTTGAGCGGCAGGCAGTAGCTGTCGCACGATCCGAGGATCCGGATCGTCCCGCATTCCTGGACGGCTCCGCTGGCGTCGAGGTGACCGGCAGCGCACTCTCGGGCCAGCGACCGCGCGTGGCCACGGTTGGCCGCGTTGTAGCAAGCATTCAGATAAGGAGAGGGGGCGAAGAGATTGCCCCAGAACGCGCCTTCCATTCGCGTGTAGATCGTGAGCTCGGGGGAGTCGGTCTTGTCGATGGCCGGGTGGCTGGCCCGCGAGGAGATCGTCACGGAGACGCCGTACCAGTTCGTCCGCGACGCGAGGCACGCCGAGATCCACTGCTGGTCGATCTGGCCGAGCGGCTTGTCGACCCAGCTCGGCACGAGGCCGATGAGCCCCCAGTACACCTCATGACGAACCGTGCCCGCGCCGTCGGTCCACGAGAAGCGGAACGACTGCGCGGGGGTGAGCGCACAGCCGACCACATAGCTGAGGAGCTGGCGCGACAGGTCGCCCGCCGCGCCCGGATCCTGGATCGCGCTCAGGGCCGCTGGGCTGAGGGCGCTGGGGCTCAGGGCGCCGAGGCTCAACGCGTTGGGGCTGAGCGCGTTCGGATTGAGCGCGTTCGGATTGAGCGCGTTGGGGTTGAGCGCATTGAGGTACTCAAGCTCATTAGGGGCAACTCCTACGAGCCCCTCCTCCTCTTCCTGGTCCGTGACGCAGGACACGAGAAACACGAGCGCCAGCGCTGCGAAATCAGCGGTGCTGATCCGGTACATAGTCGTCCCCCCCCCCCGGGTTCGTCCCTTCGCGGTCTCGTCGAAGGTCGCATTCTTTCTACCGGTGAATAGCCATCGATGTCCAGTGCTCAATAGAGCATCTGTGTAAAATTATTGAATCGATGATCGCGAGTCTGCTCTGTCCGGAGCGTGGAGGGCGAGCGCGAGGCTGTGTGTCGGGCCGAGCGCCGCCGCTCATCGCGCTTCGCCTCCGCTCGAGGGAAGCGAGCAAAGGGCGATTGATGATCGAAATCTCACAATCGATGAAGGCCTGACAGAACGAGGGCGAGAGGCCTGTGTGCCGCTGACATGCGCTGTGCGGCGGCGTGCGCGCTCATGACCGGTCGGCAGCGGCACGCGATAGCAAGGTTCCGACGGAAGGGCGGAGAGGGGAGATGCGGCGCAGGGAGCGGTCGCGAGGACGCGCGCCGGGCGCCTCGAGTCGAGCTCACCTCGTGCGGCTCGTGGGCGCAGCGAGCGCGACGGGGCGTCGGCGCGCTCGTTGCTCGGCGGCCGCCGAGCCATGTCGACGAGCACCGAAGGGACCCAGGGATACGACGTGATCATCGTCGGCGGAGGGCCGGCCGGCCTCAGCGCGGCGCTCATCCTGGGCCGGTGCCGGAGGCGCGTCCTCGTGTGCGACTCGGGGCGGTACCGAAACGACGCGGCGCTCGCGATGCACGGCTTCCTGTCGCGCGACGGCATCGCGCCGTCCGAGCTCAGGCGGCTGGGGCGCGAGCAGCTCGCGCCCTACGGCGTCGAGATCCGGGACGTGGCCGTCGCCGACGTCCGCCGCGACGCCAAGCGGTTCGAGGTGACGCTGGAGGGCGGCGAGCGCCTGCGCTGCCGCAAGCTGCTGCTCGCCACGGGGCTCGTCGACCGGCTGCCGGATCTCCCGGGCCTTCCCGCCATGTACGGAACGAGCGTGCACCACTGCCCCTACTGCGACGGCTGGGAAGCGCGCGATCAGCCGATAGGCGTCTACGGACAGGGCTGTACGGGGGTCGCGCTGGCCTTGAACATGAAGACGTGGAGCGATGATGTGATCCTGTTCACGGACGGTCCAGCGTCGCTGTCCAGGTCCGACGCGGCGCGGCTCGCGCGGCACGGGATCGGCGTGCGCGAGGAGCGGATCGCCCGGCTCGAGGGCCGGGACGGGAGGCTCGAGCGCATCGTGCTCGAGGACGGCAGGGCCGTGGAGCGGCGCTCCCTCTTCCTGAAGACGAAGCAGGAGCAGGGGTCGGAGCTGGCCAGGAAGCTCCGCTGCAAGGTGACCGAGGAGCGCGGCGTGGAGACGGCGGCCAAGCACGAGGAGACGACCTGCGAAGGCGTCTTCGTCGCCGGGGACGCGTCGAAGGACGTGCTGCTCGCCATCATGGCCGCCGCCGAGGGCGCCGACGCGGCGTTCGGGGTCAACTGCGCCCTGCAGGAGGAGGATCTCCTCTGATCGGCAGCCCTCAATCGCCGCGGCCGCCCGGGCCGCGGCCGCGGCCGGGGTGCCCCGGCCCGTGCGGCGGCGGGCCGGGACGCCGCCGCCGCTCCGCCTCGAACTCCTCGTAGCGCGTGAGCTGATCGGGCGTGAGCACGCTCTTCACGCGGGCGTCGGTGCGGTCGCGGAGGGCGTCGAGCCCGGGGCGGCACTCGGAGAGGAGCCGGTCCCGCTCGGCCTCGGCGTCGGCCAGGGTGGCGCGGAGCTCGCGCACCTGGCGGTCCGTGAGGTCGAGGTGGCGGCGCATCGCCCGGAGGCGGAACTGGGCGCGCGCCTCGGCCGGAGGACCCCGGAACGTGGCCTCGAGGTCGCGCAGGGCCATGCTGCGGCCGAGCGCCGCGCCGGCGACGCCGCCGAAGAGGAAGACGGCGGCGAGCACGGCCAGGGGCTTCCAGCGCGCAGGGGCGGCGGGCCGAGGCGCGGGGGGCGGGGGCGCGGGAGCGGAGGAGGACGGCGTCATTCGATCGCCTCGATGGCCTCCACGGAGGCCATGATCGCGCTGTCGACGTCGCGCTGCGTCTGCAGGAAGAAGAGGACGCTCGCGGCCGCCGCGAGGGCGGTGACGACGATGGCGGCGCGACCGGAGCGGACGATGCCGTCGGCCATCGCGGGCCGCGCGGGCCGCGGCGCGGACGTCGCGGCGCGGACGACGGCCTCGGTGAAGGCGGCGTCCGGCGCGAGATCGGCGGTCGCGGCCGCGATGCGGGCCAGCGGGTCGTCGGCCGCCGCGGCGGCGCGCAGCACGGCCTCGGTGAAGCGGTCGTCGGCGTCGAGGCGAGCGGTCGCGGCCGCGAGGCGCGCGAGCTCCCGATCGAGCTCGGTCCGGTCGTCGTCGCGGTCAGGCATGCGGCGCCTCCTCCTCGGTCCGTCGCGCGCGGAGCGCCGCGCGGGCGCGCACCAAACGTTGCTCGACGGCGCCCTCGGAGCAACCGAGCGCGGCCGCCGCCTCCTTCGCGGGCAGCCCCTCGACGGCGACGAGGACGAGCGCGGCGCGCTCCTGCGGCGGCAGCGCGGCGAGCAGGGCGTCGAGCTCGCGCAGCGCGACGCGCGCCTCGGCGGACACGAGGCCGTCGAAGCGCGGCTCGGCCTGCGCCCCGCGCGCCTCGCGCGGGGCGTCGCGGCGGCGCCGGAGGGCGTCGATGCAGGCGTTCGTCACGATGCGGTACAGCCAGGTCTCCACCTTCGATCTCCCGTCGTAGCGCCCTTCGCGCAGGGCGCGGTAGGCGTCGACGAACGCCTCCTGCAAGGCGTCCTCGGCCTCGGCGAGGTCGCCGACGAGGCGCGCGGCGAGGCGGTACATCGGCGCGCGCGTGTGCTCGACGATCTGCCGGAAGGCCGCGTCGTCGCCCCCGGCGACGCGCGCTGCGACGAGCCTCAGGTCGACGATCACGTGCCCCCGCGATTCTGCGCCCATCGCTCCGCGCGCGCCATCGGGACCGGCGCTCAGCGGCGCTCGAGGTCGCGTTCCCCGCCGCGCTCGCCGCGGAACGGGCCGCGCTCGGGCCTGCCCGCGGCCGGCCCCTGCTCGAGGCGGTCGGCGAGCGCGTTGCGCTGCGCCTCGTCGAGGACCGGGACGATCGCGGCCAGCGCGTCGATCATGCGGTCGAGGTGACCCCGCGGGCCCACCTTCGCGTCGGCGGCCGGCAGGAGCGCGCTCGCGTCGAAGCGATCGGCGGCGAACGCCTCGAGCCGCGCGCGCATCTCGGCGCGCTTCGCCTCGTGCTTCGCCTCGTGATCCGCGGGCCGCGCGCTCCTGTCGGCGTCGCTCGGCCGCATGCCCTCGAGGGCCTTCTCGATCTGCGCGCGCTGATCGTCGCGCAGGTCGAGCCCGTGGAGGAGGTGGCCCAGCGGCCCGCCCTTCATGCCCGGCCCGCCCTTCATGCCCGGCCCGCCCTTCATGCCCGGCCCGCCCATCCCGCCGCGCTCGCCGTCCGGGCCGCGGTGGTGCCGGCCGTCCCGCTCGCCGCGCGGGCCCATCGCGCCGCGCTCGTCCATCTTCGCGGCGATCGCGTCGACGAGCTGCCGGCGCTGCTCCTGGGTGAGCGTGGCGTGCAGCGTGCTCAGCGCCCCGGCGACGCGCGCGCGGCGCTCCTCGTCCGCGCGGCCGGCGTCGGGCAGCTTCGCCGCGATCGCCGCCCGATCGATCTTGCCCGCGCGCACGCCCTCGGCGAGCGCCGCGAAGGCGACCCCGTGCTTCGGGCGCGCCGGCGCGCCGTCGCGCAGGCCCTCGAGGGCGCCCTCGATCGTCGCCTGCTGCGCGTCGGACAGGTCGAGCTCGTGGAGCGCGGCGCGCAGGAGGTGCTCCGGGCCGCCGCGGTGCCCGCCGAAGCCCTTCCGATGGCCGGCGACCTCATCGTGGCGGCCGCCCCTCGACGGCCCCTGGGCGAGCGCCGCCGCGGCGGCCTCCTCGCTCGGCGACGTGTCGCTCTGGCCGGTCTCCGCGGTGCAACCGGACGCACCGACGAGCGCGCCGACGAGCGGCAAGATCCCACCAAGCCTCCACCAACGAGACTGCATCATGGACTCTTCTCCTGGGTCGCCCGCATCGTGCCGAGCGGGTCGTTCGTCCCTGGGACGCCGCCGGGCAGGGGCTCCCTACGGAGGTCCGCTTTTTTTGGAGGCGAGCCCGGCAGCCAGCCCGGCGCCCGCCGACGCGGGCCCGCGCGGCCTGGCCTCACCGCACGCTGGCGATCAGGTAGATGCGCGTCCCTTGCGGCGTGGAGACCTCGGCCTCGTCGCCCTCCGACAGGCCCAGCAGGGACGCGCCGAGCGGGCTCGTCGTGGCGAGGGTCTGCACCTCGACCCCCTCGAACTGCATGCGCTCACCGCCGCCGGCCGGCAGCAGGAAATAGAGCGCGCGCCGCTTCCCGCTCTCCAGCTCGACGAGCGCCGAGCTCTCGATGCGGGCGCCGGGGCCGAAGTCGCGCACCGCGCAGGCGCCGAGCTTCGCGAGCGCCTGCTCGAGCTGATGCACGCGCTCGCTGTGGCCCCGCGCCACGTACGACGCCTCGGTGGCGCGCATGTCCTTGTCGCCCTCGGCGCGGTTCTCCTCGTGGGTCGCCGCGCTCGCGGCGTCGCGCGCCCGCTCGGTCGAGCGCTCGAGCTCGCGGGCGAGCTGGTCCTTGAGGGCCGCGAGCAACGCGCGCTTGTCGATGGCCGGAGGCATGGACGGCCGACACCCTACCAGACCGGATCGCGGCGGTCACTCCGCTGTCAGCCAGGAGCGCTGCTCGAGACGGCGGCGGGCTGGCGCGCTCGGGAGGCGGGGCCGATCGCCGCGGCCAGCGAGGCGAGCGCGACGAGCTCGTTGCGGCTCATCTGCTTGGCCATCCGCCTCCCCATGAGGCGCATCGAGACGATGAGGATCAGGTAGATGACGACGACGCGCAGCAGGAGCTCGATCGCGAAGCTCCACGGCGTCTGGCCGCGCAGCATCCGCTCGAGATCGAAGATGCGGATCTCTTCAGGCTTCATCGCGCTTGCTCCGCCGCGTCTCACCCCAGAGCGCACCTGAGGCGGATTGCCTCAGCGACGATCGAGGAGCGGCTCGGCGCCCTCGTCGCCCGGCGGCTGCCCGCGAAGCGGCCCGCGGGGCGCGCCGGGTTGCCCTCGGGTGAGCGCGATGTCCCCGGTGTCGGTGATCGACCCGGCGAGCGGGAGATCGATGCCGAGGTGAGCGTAGAAGTGACGCCCGCGCACGGTGTTCCCACCGCGCTCGCGCCGGGCGAGCACATCGACCTTCGGGCCGACCTTCCCGGAGGAGCCGCGCTCGACGGCCGCCGAGAACGACAGAAGGCGACCGAGGACCGCCGAGCGACATCGAGGCGCTCCTTGCGGATCTGCAATGCAGGCCTCTTTGGTGGAGCAGAGTTGAAATCACGCGCTCCTTGCAGATGTGCAATCCATGAGCGCTGGCTGCAGACGCGCTTATCGTTCGCGTGAATCGAGTGTTTCAAAACGGTGAACAACCCCGTGAGCAACATCGGCCAGGAGCAGCCCGGAGCAGCCCGAAGCAACGGGCGCTCCTTTCGCGACCAGGCACCCACGCGATGACGATCGCGCGTGAGCTCAGGAATTCCTTTACCGAGTAGGGTCGGTGGTGTAGATTCCTAATCTGCCCACGCCGCTGCTCCGAGACGGAGTGCATCGGCACGAGGGCGCGAGGCCGCGGTGTCACCGTGAGACCTCGCTCTGGCGAGCGATCCGAGCGGCATGCGGGACATGACGCGAGGGCTCCCGTGATCGCTCGCCAGGCCGGCGTTCCATCCCTGTACGAGCACACAAGAGGAGTATCGTGAGCCTGAATGCCCAGGAGCGGCTGCGCGTGCTCGTCGTCGACGACGAGCAGAGGATGCTGGACAGCATCGCGGCGATCCTCTCCGACGACGTCGACGTCACGACCTGCGGGTCCGCCCACCGGGCGCTCGAGCTGCTGCACACAGGCCAGTTCCACGTGGTCTGCTCCGATTACAAGATGCCGGGGATGAACGGCGAAGAGCTCCTCAAGCGGGTCGCAAGCCTGCCGCTCTACACGAGCTGCCTGCTGATCACCGGCGCCGAGGAGTACATCCGCTCCAGCGAGGGCGGCCGCCACTACGTCATCCTCAAGCCGTTCGATCCCGCCCGGACCACCCGGATCGTCCTGGAGCTCGCGCGCCTCGCCAGCACGAGGCGGTCGGTCGACGCCCTCGCGGGCTCGTCGTCCACGCCGCGCGAGACCGTCGCGCCCCCCTCGCTGCGGAGCGCGCCGTCGCACAGGTCGCCGGAGACCCGCGACGCGCCGGAGTCTTCCCAGCGCGCCAGGGTGAGCTCGTACCCGCCCCCGTCCTCCCGCACGTCGATCTCCCTCGGCGGAGCGCGGCTCGTGGACGCCGGGCTCCCGGCCCGAACCCTCAAGTGACGGCCCGCCGCGGCGTGCACGGCGCCGAGGGGGCCGACGGAGGTGGCGCCCCGCGATGATGAGCCGAGATCCGCTCGGCGCGGCGGAGCAGCTCGCGACGGCCGAGGAGATCGTTGCGGCGATGCGCCACGACCTGCGCAACTGCTTCGGGACGATCCGCAACGCGGCGTTCTTCCTCAAGCGCAAGATCGCCCGGGAGCAGGCCTTCCACGACGATCCGCGGGTGGAGCAGTTCCTCCACGTCATCGACGAGGAGGCGATCGCGGCGAGCGCGCTCGTCGACGGCGTCACCGACGCGGGGCCGCACCTCCGGCGCAAGCCGGTGCGCGCGAGCGCCCTCGAGTGCGTCCGCCTGGCCGCGGCGTGCGCGCGCATCGCCGAGCCGGGGGTCCGCGTCGATCTCGACGCGGTGGACGGCGTGGTCGAGCTCGAGCCGGCCGAGCTGGCCGTGGCGGTGCGGTGCCTCGTGGAGAACGCGGCGGAGTCGATGCCCGGCGGCGGGGTGGTCGCGCTGCGCGGGCGCGTGGTCGGCGCGCGCTACCGCGTCGAGGTCAGCGACGCCGGGGCCGGCGTGCCCGAGGCGGAGCGCGAGGCGATCACGCGCCCGTTCTACACCACCAAGCCCGGCCGCCTCGGCCTCGGGCTCAACATCGCCGCGCGCGTGGCGCGCCGCTACTTCGGGACGCTCACCCTCGCCGGCGCCGCGCCCTGCGGCACGCGGGCCTGCATCGAGCTGCCCCTCGCGGCCACGACCGAGCCGCCGCCCGCCGGCCCCGTGGAGCCGCCGCCGTGACGGCGGCCGCGCCGGAGGCGCCGCGATGAGCATCCGCGCGTCGCTCGCCTTGATCTTCGCCGTGGCCGCGGCGGTCGTCCTGCTCGCCGCCGGCGCGCTCTACGTGACGTCCGGCCGGCTCTCGCTCCTCCAGCGGCGCTCCGAGCTGTCGTACGAGCAGCTCACCCGCCACATCACGCTCGCCAACCACGCCGGCCGCTACATGCGGGAGGCGGCGGAGATCTCCCTCGGCGGCGGCGACACCGAGGAGCTCCGCCACCTGACCGAGGTCGTCGCGCGGGACCTCGCCGCGGTGGAGGCGCTCGAGCGGGCGTGGGTCGCGGACCCGCGCCTCCGCGACGAGCCGGGCGAGGCGCAGGAAGAGGACGAGCGCTTGCGAAAGATGCGCGCGAGCCTCGCGACGATCGCCGGGGACGTGGGCGAGGTGACCCGCATGGCGAGCGGCGGGGAGCGGCTCGCCGCCCACCGGCGGTTCGTGGAGCGCCCCGAGGCCGAGTACGAGCGCGGCTTCTTGCCCCACATCGACGCGGCCATCCTCGACGCGCGGCGCGACGTCGCGCGGAACGCCGCCGCGGCGGGCCGCGAGAGCGCGCGGATCCGGATCGCCAGCGTCGCCTCGATGACGGCGGCGCTCGTGCTCCTCGTCGTGCTCCTCGGCGGGCTCCTGCGCGCGATGGCGCGGGGGTTCAGCGCGCTCGCCGAGTGCTCGCGGCGCATCGCCGGCGGCGACCTCGACTACCGCGTGCCCGACCTCGGAAAGCACGAGTTCGGGCGCATCGGCGCCGCGCTCCGCCACATGGCCGAGAGCCTGCGCGAGGCCCAGGAGTCGCGGCTGCGCGTCGAGCGGCTCGCCGCCATCGGCCAGCTCGCGGCGAGCGTCGGCCACGAGCTCCGCAACCCGCTCGGCGCCATCCGGAACGCGGCGTACTACCTCAAGAAGCGCCTCGCCGGCACCGAGCTCGGCGCCGACCCGCGCGTCGCCCAGTTCCTCGGCCTCATGGAGAAGGAGCTGCTCTCGTGCACCCGGATCATCGGCGATCTCCTGGACTTCGCGCGGGAGCGCCGGCTCTGCCGCTCCGCGTGCCCCCTCGCGCCCCTCGTCGACGACGCGATGTCGGTCGTCGAGGCGCCCGCGCACGTGCGCCTCGTGAACCAGGTGCCGGCCGCGCTGCCCGTGCCGAGCCTCGACAAGGACCAGTTCCGTCAGGTGCTCGTCAACCTGATCCAGAACGCGGCCGAGGCGATCCCGGCCGGGCGCGAGGGCCGCGTGGTCGCGTCTGCGCGGGTGTGCGACGGCGCGCTGGTCCTGACGGTGGAGGACGACGGGGCGGGGATCGAGAGAGAGCACCTCGCGAAGATCTTCGAGCCGCTCTTCAGCACGAAGCTGAAGGGGACGGGCCTCGGCCTCGCCATCACCGCCGGCATCATCCGGATGCACGGCGGCACGATCGGGGTGGAGAGCGCGCCCGGCGCAGGGACGACGTTCATCATCCGGCTGCCGCTCGCGGCGGCGCCGGAGGTACACTCGGCGCAGCCCGCGTGAGCGGGGAAGGGACAGCCGTCGATGGAAGCGACCAGGCGGGTGCTCGTGGTGGACGACGAAGAGGGGATGCGCGCCACCGTCGCCGCGAACCTCGAGCTCGAAGGGTACGACGTCGTCGAGGCGCGCGACGGCGCGCACGCCCTCGAGCTCGTGCGGCAGCAGCGCTTCGCGCTCGTGCTGACCGACGTGAAGATGCCCGGGCTCAACGGGGTCGAGACGTTCCGGGAGCTCCGGCGCATCCAGCCGGATCTCACGGTGGTGCTGATGACCGCGTTCGCGATCGAGCAGCTCATCGAGGAGGGCATCGGCGAGGGGGTGTACGCGGTCATCTACAAGCCGTTCTCGATGGATCACCTCATGCGGATCGTCGCGCGGGCGCTCGGGTCGCGCGGCGTGCTCGTGGTGGACGACCTCCCCGCCGTGGCGGAGTCGATCGTGGCGGGGCTCAACGCGGCGGGGCTGCGCGCCGAGGCCGTGTACGACGGGCAGACGGCGATCCAGCGCGCGCGCGACGAGGCGGTCGACGTGTGCGTGCTCGACCTGCTCATGCCGTCCCTGGACGGGATGAAGACGTACGAGCAGCTCCGGCGGATGAGCAGGCCGATCACGGTGATCGCGATGACCGGCCACGCGGCGCCGGAGCTGATCCACGCGTTCACGAGCCGGGGCGGGTACGCCTGCCTGCACAAGCCGTTCGGCGTGCGCGAGCTGATGCACACGATCGCGCGCGCCAGGAGCGATCCGGGGACGTGCTGAGGGTTGAGGGGGGTCGTATGCGCGGCGTGACGGTGTTGCTCGTGGACGACGACGCGTCGTCGCGGATGGTGCTCGCGACGCTGCTCGAGGACGAGGGCTTCCAGGTCGACCTGGCCGGCTCGTTCGCCGAGGCCGGCCGGATGCTCGCGGCGGAGGGCGCGGCGTACGATCTCGCGCTGCTCGATCAGAACCTCGGCGACGGCCGCGGCACCGACCTCCTGCCGGCGCTGCGGGCGCGCCTGCCGGCCGTGAAAGCGGTGCTGCTCAGCGGCAGCGGCGGCGACGACCTCGGCGGGGCGCCGCCGCCCGACGCGGTGCTCTCCAAGGGGATCGGCTTCCCGGAGCTGCTCGAGCGGCTCCGGCACCTCGTCGGCTGACGCCTCGGGCGCGCGGCTTATCGCGCTTCGGGCGCCTGCACGTCGCGGGGGTGGAGCGGGGCGGCCCCGGTCTCGGCGCAATCGCAGACCTGGCAGCCGTTCCGGTCGGTCACGCAGCGGGGTTCCAGGCCCGGGCACAGGGGGCGATACTCGGTCGGGCAGGTGCCCTTCGCGGCCGCCGAGCTCGACACCGTGGTCGCGGGGGACACCGCCGGGCACGGCGAGAAGCCGTGGTTGCACGCGTGGCCGCACCCGAGGGCGCCGCCGGCGGCGAGCGCGGCGAGCGCGGCGAGCAGCACGAGCAGCATGTCGGAGCGGACGGCGCGCGCCGTGACGCAGCGCCGCGCGGGGGCGGGCTTGAGGCGGCCCTCGCCGGGCGGGGCGGCGTCGCGCGGGCCGGCGAGCCGCTCCCGCTCCGATCGGGCCGGAGGGCGCGCCTCGGCGCCGGTCAGCGAGAGGTCGTCCAGCGCGCCTGCCTGTGCGTGTTTGATCCTAAGCATGATCGGCCCATTCCCTTGAAGCGTGGAGGCTCCGCGAGCCCGCAACCTTTCATGCTATGGGGGGCCGGCCTCGCTGGCAAGCAGGCTCATTTTTCCGTTCGTAGCACCGCCTGCGGCGCCGGACGCGCGGTGCGATGGCCGATGTAAGCGGACCTGGGAGCACCGCGGGGGCGGCTCCGAGCCCCAGTCCTCCAGCCTCAATCGCCGGAATTGCAGGCCTCACGCCCGGGTGGGTTGATAAAACGGGTGTCCGGGCACGTTGAGGTTCAGGAAGGTGATCTTCTCGCTGAGCCAGTGATCCCGCCGGGCGGCGTCGCCGCGCTCCTCGTGATAGCGCGCGAGCAGGTCGTAGCTCGACAGGGAGCCCAGGTCGTGATCGTGAAACGCCTTCCGGAACAGGTCCTCTGCGGCGCCCTGGCGTCCGTCGCCCGCCAGCGCGTCGGCGGCGCGGCAGAGCTCCGCGAAGCGCTCCTCCGTGAGCCTCGGCTTGTCCCGCAGCGCGTCCGGATGAAGGAGCTCCCTGGAGACGAGCTCCTCCAGCGTTCCGTTCATGTAGCAGTCGAGGATCAGGTGGATCCGGTCCTCGGAGCCGCGGTTGCAGGCGCCATGGCGCGTGTGGTGAGGAGACAGCTTCCAGAGAAACCCGCTCTTCATGTGGACCGAGCGCGAGGGCAGGACGATGACCGCGTCCGGGTTCGTCTTCAGGGGGACGTGGAGCCGCAGCCGGGGAACGCGGCTCAGGTTGTGAGCCCCGTAATCGGTGTGCTCCCACAGGAACGCTCCGGGATCGAGCCGCAGCAGCCTGACCCACATCAGCTCGAGGCCTGACCCCTCGACGAAGGCGCGGACCCGGGGCAACCGCGGGACGACCTCGGTGGGGACGGGCGCGCAGTCGGCGAGGTCGTTCTCCTGCGAGTCTCCGCTCGCGTTGTAGAGCGCGGCCGTCTTCCACCCGCCCGACTGATACCGCGAGTAGTTCTCGGTCCACGGGATGTCGGCGCGCGCGACGTCTTCGAGCATGCCGGCGACCACGTCGCGGGGGATCTCTCTGAGCTGGGACGTGTACTTCAGCATGAGGCCTCCATTCGGCGGCGCCCGGCGCGAGGGGGATGGCGGGCGGGTCATGCCCATCGACGTCGATGGGCCGGCCGCGGCGCGCGCGGCGGCGGTCGGGCTTGATCCCGGGCGTGCCCCCTGGTACTACTAAGGTAACTTAGTTGCAAATGAAATTTAGTATACGTAGAGCGGCGCCGGCGATCGCCGCCGCGCTGGCGCTCTCCTCGCCGCGGCATGCGCGGGCCGAGGCGCCCATGCGCCTGCCGGGGCTCGCGGGGCCCGTCGTGCTCGACGGCCTCGTCGACGAGGCCGCGTGGCGGGCGGTGGCCCCGGTGCCGGCTGTCGTCTACGAGCCGGTCTTCGGGGGCGCGCCGTCGCAGCGCACGGAGATCCGCGTCGCGCACGACGGCGGCCACCTGTACCTCGCGGCGCGGCTACGCGACACCGAGCCGGCGGAGGTGAGGGCGAGCTCGCTGTACCGAGATGAATACGCCGGCGACGACACGGTGGGCCTCATCGTCGACCCGTTCAACGACGACGCTACGGCGCTCTGGTTTTACACGATGCCGACCGGCGCGCGGGTGGACGGGACGGTCTCGTCCGACATGGCCTCTGGCGAGCCGGACTGGAGCTGGAACGGCCGCTGGGAGGCGGCGGCGCAGCGGACGAGCGACGGGTGGTCCGCGGAGATGCGCATTCCCTTCTCGACGCTCGGCTTCGAGAGCGACACAGGGAGCGTGAGGATGGGCCTGTCGGTCTATCGCTGGCTGGCGCGGCAGAGCGAGCGGCACGTCTGGCCACCCGTCCCGCCCAGGTGGCCGCGGGCCTACGCGAAGCCCTCCAAGCTGAGGGACGTCGCGCTCACGGGCGTGGCCTCGCGGCGCGCGCTGACCGTCACGCCCTACGTGCTCCTCGGCTACTCGGTCCGGAGCCCTCCCGAGGCCGAGCGCCAGCGCGGCCTGGACGAGGAGTCGGCCGCATACAGCGCGGGCGCGGACGCCAAGTACGGCGTCACCAGCAACCTGACGCTCGACGTCACCGTCAACACCGACTTTGCGCAGGTCGAGGCCGACGACGAGCAGATCAACCTGACCCGGTTTCCCCTCTTCTACCCCGAGAAGCGGCAGTTCTTCCTCGAGCGCGCCGGGATCTTCGACTTCGCGCTCTCGGGAGACGGCCGGCTGTTCCATAGCCGGCGCATCGGGCTCGCCGACGGCGAGCCGGTCGCGATCCTCGGCGGGGCGCGCCTCGCCGGGCGCGCCGGGCGGTGGGAGATCGGCGCGCTCGACCTCCAGACGGCCGAAAGCGGCGCGCTGCCGTCCGAGAACTTCGGCGTGCTCCGGCTGCGGCGCCAGCTCGACGATCCGCTCTCGAGCGTCGGCGGCATGCTGACGAGCCGGATCGGGCTCGACGGCCGCTACAATGTCGCTTACGGGGCCGACGGCATCATCCACGTCGTCGGGGACGAGTTCCTGAGGCTCACGTGGGCGCAGAGCCTGCAATCCCTGCGTTCAGCGCGGCCGGACGACGCGGAGCCGGCGCGCTGGCTGAACAGCGGCCGGGCGCTCTTGGCCTGGGAGCGCCGGCGCGCGGCGGGGCTCAGCTACCGCGCCGAGATCGGGTGGGCCGGCGAGGCCTTCGACCCCGGCGTCGGCTTCGAGCCCTACCAGGGGTACCGGTCGGCCGATCTCTCCGCCACGCAAGAGTGGCTGTTCGACGCTGGCACCCCCGTGCGCGCGGCTTGGCTCGGCGCGGAGGGCCAGGCCTTCCAGCGAAGCCGCGACGGCGTCTTGGAGGCGGCGGAGGCCAGCCCCTTCGTGGGGCTCACCTTCGCGAGCGGAGACGAGCTCGATCTGGTGAGCCGACACCGGCGCGAGGAGGTGCCGGAGCCGCTCGTGCTCGACGGCGGGATCGAGGTGCCCGTGGGCCGCTACGCCTTCCACCGGGCCGGCGCAGAGTTCACCATGCCCGACGGCCGCAGGCTGCGCTGCGGCGCGTCCATCGAGGCGGGCGGGTTCTATGACGGCTACAGCCTCTCCGCCTCGCTGAGCCCGTCGTGGAACCCGTCGCCCCACCTCGGCCTGGGCGGGGAGTACCGGTTCGACGCGATCCGCTTTCCAGACCGGGGCGCCTCGCTCGACGCGCACATCGCGCGGCTGCGCCTCCGGCTCGGGTTCGATATCCACGCCTCCCTGAGCGCCTTCCTTCAGTACAGCAGCCTCACCGAGCGCACGAGCATCAACGTGCGCCTGCGCCACCACATCCGCGAGGGCACCGACCTGTGGATCGTCTACGACGAGCGCCTCGGCAACGCGGCGGCGGCCCACGAGCGCGCGCTCCTGCTCAAGTACACGCACGCGATCGCGCGCTGAACCCGAGACCGTGGTCACGGGAGCCACCTGCATGCGCCGTGATCAGGAGGCGCCCGAGCCGCGAGAGGTACATGCAAACGAGTTGCATTTTCGTGAGACCCGTTGTAGATGGCGGTCGAGGAGAGGACAGGTGATCATCTCGGCAGCTTCTCCCATGGCGGCCTCCCCGGCCTCGATCACCCTGGCCGAGGCCGCCCGGGAGCTCGTGGAGGCGGGTCGATTCCTGAGCCTGCGCGACGCCGTGCCGGCCACGAGCGGCAATCTCTCGCGCCGGCTCGACGCGCGCACGGCGGCGATCACGCGCTCCGGTGTGGACAAGGGCGAGCTGACCGACGCCGATGTCCTGGTGGCGAACGTCCACGAGCCGCCGCCGGCGGGCTCCTCGGCGGAGACGCCGCTGCACCTCCATCTTTACCGCGAGCGCCCCGGGGTGGCCGCCGTGCTGCACACCCACTCGATCGTCAGCGCGCTCCTGTCCTCGCTGCGCGAGGCCGAGGGGGAAATCCCGCTGCGCGGCTTCGAGCTGCTCAAGGCGCTCGGCGACACACGCACCCACGAGACCACCGTCCTCGTGCCCATCTTTCCCAACGACCAGGACGTCCCGCGGCTCGCCGCGCGCGTGTCCGCGGAGCTGGCCCGTCGCCCGGAGGCGGTGGGCTACCTCATCGCGGGTCACGGGCTGTATGCCTGGGGCCGCTCCATGCGCGAGGCGCGCCGCCACACGGTGGCGCTGGAACACCTGCTCACCTACGAGCTCGAGAAGATGAGGTTGCGCCGATGAGCCATCTGACCATCTATCCTGACGATCAGCCGGGTACGCCGTCGGGCGTGTACACCGATATCGACGACATCCGTCGCGAGCTCGGCGCGGTCGGCGTCCGCTTCGAGCGCGTGGACGCGTCCATTCCGCTGCCGGACGGCGCCGGCCAGGACGAGGTGCTCGCGGCCTACCGCCACGTGGTGGAGGCCGAGCGCGCGGCGCACGGTTACGAGATCGTCGACGTGGTGCGCATGAAGCCGGACGCGCCGAACGCGGGAGAGGCGCGGAAGAAGTTCCTCTCCGAGCACACGCACGCCGAGGACGAGTCCCGCATCCTCGTGGAAGGCAGCGGCTGCTTCTACCTGCACGCCTGGCAGCAGGTGCTCCAGATCGTGTGCACGCGCGGCGATCTCATCAGCGTGCCGGCCGGGATGCGGCACTGGTTCGATATGGGACCCCGGCCGCTGTTCGCGGCCATCCGCTTCTTCGAGCGGCCGGAGGGCTGGGTGGGCGACTTCACCGGCAGCTCCATCGCGGACCTGTTCCCCAGGTACGCGCCGTGAGCGGGACGCGGGCGGCCGTCACGCCGCGGCCCATGGCCTCGCGTCAGCGACGCGCGCTGTCCGGCCGGGGGCTGCGGCCATGAAGGTCCTCGGCAAGGCCATGCGCTCCATCTGGGTCGAGGCCGACGGCTGGTCCGTCGGCGTCATCGACCAGACCCAGCTGCCGCACCGCTTCGCGACGGCGCGGCTGGCGACTGCGGACGACGCCGCGCGCGCGATCCGGAGCATGCTGGTGCGCGGGGCGCCCCTCATCGGCGCCACGGCCGCTTACGGGATGTGCCTTGCGCTGTGGCAGGATGCGTCGGACGGGGCGCTGGAGCGAGCGTACGCCCTCCTCGGCAGCGCGCGCCCCACGGCCGTGAACCTGCGCTGGGCGCTCGACGAGGTGCGGCGCGCGGTGGCGCCGCTGCCGCCGCCCGAGCGCGCGGCCGCCGCCTACCGGCGCGCGGCGGCGCTGTGCGAAGAGGATGTCGCCATCAACCGCGCCATCGGCGAGTGCGGGTTAGCGCTCCTCCAGGAGGCCTGGGCGCGCAGAGGGCGCGAGGGGCGCGTCAACGTGCTCACCCACTGCAATGCGGGGTGGCTGGCCACCGTGGATTGGGGCACGGCGCTCGCGCCCATCTACATGGCGCACGACGCGGGCATCCCCGTTCACGTCTGGGTGGACGAGACGCGACCGCGCAACCAGGGCGCCGGCCTCACCGCGTGGGAGCTGGGCCAGCACGGCGTGCCGCACACCGTCATCGCCGACAACGCGGGGGGCCACCTCATGCAGCATGGCCTTGTGGACCTGTGCATCGTGGGCACGGACCGCACGACGGCGCGCGGCGACGTGGCGAACAAGATCGGCACCTACCTCAAGGCGCTCGCGGCCAAGGACAACGGCGTGCCCTTCTATGTGGCGCTCCCGTCGCCCACCATCGACTGGGCCCTTCAGGACGGCGTGCGCGAGATCCCCATCGAGCAGCGCGACGGCGCGGAGCTCTGCGACGTGACCGGGCGGCTGCCGTCCGGCGAGCTCGCGACGGTGCGGATCACCCCGCCGGGGAGCCCGGCGGCCAACCACGCCTTCGACGTGACGCCCGCGCGGCTGGTCACGGCCCTCATCACCGAGCGCGGGGTGTGCGAGGCCTCGCCGGACGGGCTGCGATCGCTCTTCCCGAAGCGGGCGCAAGCGGGCGCCTGACGGCCGGGCGGGGCCTGCGCGGCGGGCCCCTCAGACCCGGCGCAGCCTCTCCGCCGCGCGCTCCAGCGTCTCATCCCGCTTGGCGAAGCAGAACCGCAGGACGGGCCCGGGCTCCACGCCGGAGAGGAACGGGGAGATGGGAATCGAGGCGACGCCGTGCTCGCGGATGAGGCGCAGCGCGAAATCGGCGTCTCGCTCGGCCGTGATCGCCGAATAATCGACCAGCTGGAAATACGTGCCCTCGCACGGCAGCGGGCGGAACCGCGAGCCCTCGATGAGCCGCAGGAAGAGATCCCGCTTCGCCTGGTAGAAGGCCGCGAGATCGGCGGCGAGCGGGTCGCGCGTCACGACCTCGGCATACGCGTGCTGGATGGCGGCGTTCACCGCGAAGGTCACGAACTGGTGCACCCGCTGGATCTCGGCCGAGAGCGCCTGCGGCGCCGCGCAATAGCCCACCTTCCAGCCGGTCGTGTGGTACGTCTTGCCGAAGGAGCTGATGACGACGGAGCGATCCGAGAGCTCCGGATACCGCGCGAGGCTCTCGTGCCGGCGCCCGTCGAAGAGGATGTGCTCGTACACCTCGTCGCCGACCACGAGGACGTCCCGCCCGTCCACGACCTTCGCGAGCTCGCGCATGTCGTCGGCCGACAGCGCCGTCCCGGTCGGGTTGTGCGGCGAGTTGATGACCAGGAGCCGCGTGCGCGGCGTGAGCGCGCGCCGGACCTCGTCCCAGTCGACGCGGTACTCCGGAAAACGGAGCGTGACGAACACGGGGGTTCCGCCGTTCAGCTGCACGGCCGGCGCGTACGAGTCGTAACAGGGCTGGAAGAGGATGACCTCGTCCCCGGGCCGGACGAACGCGGTGATCGTGCTGAAGATGCCCTCGGTCGCGCCCGAGGTGACCGTGATCTCGGTCGCCGGATCGTAGCGGCGACCATAGAGCCGCTCGATCTTCATCGCCAGCGCCTCGCGCAGGGCCAGCACGCCCTGCATGGGGGCATACTGGTTGTGGCCGGCGCGCATGTGCCGGGCCACCGCCTCGACGAGCTCCGGCGCGCAGTCGAAATCCGGGAAGCCCTGCGACAGGTTGATGGCGCCGTGCTCGTTCGCGAGGCGCGTCATCACCGTGAAGATGCTGACGCCGGTCGACGGCAGCTTCGAGGGGAGCAGGGGCGTGGTCATGGCGGGTTCCTCGGCCGGGTTTCGACAGGCCGGGACCTTAGCATGCGGCCGCCTCAGCCGGCGCTCCGGTCGTGCCCAGGCCGCTCGGCGATGATCACCGAGTTGATCACCTCGTCGTGCGGGTGGATCTCCAGGAGCGGATCGAACGGAGCCATCCCGTGGATGTCGACCTCGGGGTATAGGAGCGTGCGCAGGCGCTGCGAGCTGCGGACGAGCAGCAGCGCGCCCGGGCGCATGGCCCCGTGCAGGTGGCGGAGCAGGCGGCTCTTCTCGCGCCGGTTCATGCCGACGAGCGCGGCCAGGAACACGCAGTCGAACTCCGAGAGATCGGAGCAGGACAGGGCGTCGGCGCAGACGAACTCGAGCCTCTCCGACAGACCGAGCCGCCGCGCGAGCGCGCGGGCGACCTCGCACGCCTCCTCGTCGACGTCGATGTTGCTGACCGGGAGGCCGTAGCGCTCCGCGAGCAGGATCGAGGTGAAGGGGAGCGGGCCGGAGCCGATGAACAGCACGCGCCGCGGCAGCTCGTCGCGCACGCCGCGCAGGCTGGAGAGCTCGAGCCGGGTCAGCTTCTCGTAATTGAGGGCGTAGGGGAAGCTCCGGAGCTCGGCCGCCGGGTCGTCCGCGGCGGCGATGCGGCGCGCCCAGTGGCGCTCCAGCTCGAACTCGCCGCGCGAGCAGACGCGCCACAGGCCCTCGCGGATCGCGCTCACGTCCGGGTCGCCGAGCACCTCGTCGACCTCGCCGCGCGACCGGGACATGGAGATGCTCACGAGCTCGCTGAACAGGTGGTTCACGCGCTGGCTCGGCTCGAGGGAGCCCATGGTCGCGAGCTCCTGGTAGATGCGGTGGATGCGTGTCGAAAGCGAAGGTGTGGTGATCGTGTCCATGACGCCCTCGGTTCAGCGGAGCCGCTCGTCAGGGGCGGTGTGCCAGGGGAGCGCCGCGGTGCTCCCGTCGTACGCCGCCGGCAGGAGCCCGCGGAGCCGCGCGGCGGCGTCGTCGGGCCAGTGCGCCGGCACGTAGGGCATCCGCTCGTCGAGCCCCGTCCGGAGCGTGAAGCGGGCGCGGACGCACTCGGGGAGGTCGCGGCAGGCCGGGATGTACCAGAGGCTCAGCGCGGTGCGATCCTCATCGCTGTCGTTCGCGTGCGTGGCGTGGAGGAGGCGCACGTCGATGACGACCAGATCGCCGGCGTCGACCGGGAGCGAGACCTCGTCGGGATAGCTGTGGAAGGCGGGAGAGCTCGGATCCCGCATGCGCTCCAGATCCGGGATGCTGGCGTCGCGCAGGGACTCGTGGAGGGGGTGGCGCCGCCTGTGGCTGCCCGGGATGACGCGGAGACAGCCGTTGTGGCGCGTCGTGTCGACGAGGTAGTAAATGAAGATCAGCTCGTGCGGCTCCGGCTCGTACGCGAGCGGGTGATTCCAGGTGGTGCAGTCCTGGTGCCAGAAGGTCCGCGGCGTCCTCGGCAGCTTGTTGAAGACGATGCCGTGCTCGTAATACGGCTCGTCGAACCCGAGGCGGCGGAGCGCGGCGAGCGCCCGCGGGTGCCCGATGAGGTCGACGAACCCCGGCTCTTGCAGGAGATCGAACAGGCTGCCGATGGCGACGTGCTTCTCCTGGTACTCCCTCGCCTGCTGGGGCGCGAGGATCCGCCGCGCGAGCGCGCGGTAGCGGAGGACCTCGTCGCGGTCGAGCACGCCGGGGAACACGGTGTATCCGTCCGAGAGGAGGCGCGCCCGCTCCGTTCTCGCTGGCGCTGTATCCGGGGGAGGGCTCGCGATCGGCTCATCCATCACATCCATAAGGGCTCCCTTCTCAAGCAACGTGTCCCCTCCAGGCTCGGCCCCGCGATCGACCGGCGGCACGGAGCGCGGAGCCGGGGGGCAGAGAGGCATGGCGGGTGATCGGGCGCGAGCTCGCCGGGCGCTCCGTGTGCCCGTGAGGCCGGGCCCGGGCCGCCGCGCGACGCCGGAGATCGCTGCGCCCCAAGCGGGACCGACCTGCCGGCCGACCCGTCACCGCCGGCAGGTCCCTTATGTGTCGCGAGCAACCAAAAGTCAATTGCAAATGGATTGCGAATACTTGGACGGCGCTCGCCGGGGGCGCGGGCGAGCGAGATGAGGTTGAAACCGAGTTGCAGCGGGCGGCGCGGCGGTGCGTCCGATCTACGATTTTCCGGCCGCGATGCGCCTCGGATCAGGGGGCGCGCGACGGGGCGAGGTGCGGCGCCTGGCGCCGGAGGATGCCCTCGGCCGTGTACAGGCGGGAGAACAGGTTGCGCGTGGCGGGGTCCGGGTCCTCCCAGAGCCGCCTCAGGGCTCGCTGATCGATGAGGCCGGTGCCGCTCAGCACGCAGCCCGGCTCGAAGAGGATGGCTGCCCTCTCCAGGAACGGCCTCGAGAACCACATCTCCGCGGGGATGGGGAAGCCTTGTTTCTTTCGCGACGCGATGACCGGAGGAACGAGATCCGCGAGGGCCTGCTTGTAGATTCCCTTCTCGTGGCCGTCGAGCTGCTTCAGCTTGCTCTGGAAGGAGAAGGCGCTGCGGACGAGCCCGGTGCTCGCGAGGGGCGAGCGGGCCTCGACGCTGTGGCGCATGCTGATGAGATCCATCTGCCGGAACTCGTAGACGACGAGCCGGCCGTGGAAGTGAAGGAGCTGCACGGCCTGCAGCCCGTCGAGCGGCCAGTCGCGGTAGAGCGAGAGGATCTCGCGGTATTTGGCGGTCGTCAGCCGCGCGGCGTCGTGGTGGGGCATGAGCTGCCCGAGGTCGGCCGCCCCGCACCAGCGGAAGGCCGCGTCGTAGCGCTCGGCGAGATCGGAGAGGGGCACGTCCGCCATCGCCCGGCCGTAGGAGTAACCGTCGAAGATCTCGTCAGGCCCGCTCCCGGAGAAGATGACGCGCGCCTCGCGCCCGGCCTCCTCGAAGAGCCGGATGAGGCACGGCGCCTCCTGGGAGCCCAGCGGCTCGCCGGCGATGGCGATCCACCGGTCGAGGTAAGCGCAGTAATCGGTGTCCGACAGCGTGATCTCGGTGTGCTTCGCGGAGAGCTCCCGGGCCAGCGCTCTCGAGTAGGCGAACTCGTCGAAGACGCTGGCGCTCCGCGGGAGGAGCTGACCCGTCGGCCGGAAGCCGATCGAGAAGGTCCTCATCTCGAGGCCCGCCCGGCGCGCCGCCGCGAGCACGGCCGTGGAGTCGATCCCGCCGCTCAGCAAAAGCCCGTAGGGGACCTCGAGATCGAACGTCCTGCGGCAGCCGTCGACCACGGCCTCCTCGATCTCCTGCCGGATCGCGGGGACGTCCGTCCTCGAGAGGTCGCCGCGCGGGATCCTGTAGAAGCGCCCCGTCTCCTGCCGCTCCGGCGTCCTGGCGAGCCAGGTGCCGGACTCGAGCTTGCGGATCTGCCGGATGTGCGTCCCGCTGCCGAGGATGAAGCGGTGGGCGGTGAACTCCGCGAGGCCGTCGAGATCCCAGTCCTTCCTCCGGTAAGGATCCTTGATGAGCGGATCGATCTCCGAGGCGAAGACCAGGGCGTCGTCGTCTTCCCACAGATAGACGGTCTTCTGCCCGGTGGGGTCGCAGGCGATGAGGCCCGTCTGCGTCGCGCGGTCGAAGAGGGCGAAGGCGAACATGCCCTCGAGCTGCTCCAGGCAGGCGAGCCCCCAGGCCTCGTACGCCGCGAGGATGACCTCGGTGTCCGAGGCGGTCCTGAACGGGAAGCCCGACAGCCGCCCTCGCAGGTCGCAGTGGTTGTAGATCTCGCCGTTATAGACGATGGCGAGGCGCCCATCGATCGAGGTGAGCGGCATGTCCGCGCCCGGGTTTCCGGCGTCGGTGATGCGCAGCCGGTTGCTGCCGAGGAGCGCCCAGCTCGCGCACTGCAGGGCGCCCCGCGCGTCCGGCCCGCGGTGGTGCATCGCCTCGAGGAGCGAGGCCATCTCGTCGTGCTGCGCGGCCGCGATGGGACGCTTCTTGTTGAAGATGCCGGCGATGGAACACATCGAGCACTCTCCTTGGGGTGAGGGACGGCGGCCCGCCGGGGGGGGGGCGGGCGTCAGGCGGCGACGGGCTCTCGAGCGCGCGCCGGGAACGCCTGCGGCACGAGCCTCGGGAGCGCCAGCTGGAGATAGAGAGAGCGGGTCAGGCTGAACAGGAGGAAGGCCATCCAGAGCCCGTGGTTGCCCCAGCGGGTCGAGAAGGCGAGCCACGCGGCGAAGAAGACCACGGTGGCGGCGAGCAGCGAGTTGCGGACGGGGCCAGCGCGGGTCGCGCCCGTGAAGACGCACTCGAGGATCATGCTCCAGAAGATCGCGAGCGGGAACAGGACCATCCAGACGTAGTAGCGGCCCGTCGTCTGCACGATGGACTCCACCGGGGTGAACAGCCCGAGGATCGCCGGCTGCGCGGCGATGCACCCGAGGCTGATGGCCAGCGCGGACATCGCGGCCGTCCAGAACGAGAGCCGCAGCGTGTCGTGGAAGCGCCGCCGGGACTGCGCCCCGATCGCCTGGCCGGCGAGCATGCCCGCGGTGTTGCCGAGCCCGCCCAGCGCGCTGGAGATGACGATCTGCATGTGCATGAGGATCGCGTTGACGGCGAGGACCTCGGGGCCGAGGAGCGCGCTCTGGCGGGTGATCCAGCCGAAGACGCCGAGCAGGCAGGTGGTGCGCACCAGCACGTCGCCGTTCACCCGCCACATCCGGGTGATGGCGTGGAGATCGGCGAAGTCCCGCCATCGGAGATGGACGCCGCGCAGGTGGCCTCTCTGCCAGATCACGAGGAAGCCGACGAGGACCTTGCTCACCTCGGCCAGCACGGTGGCCCAGGCGACGCCGCTCACCCCGAGGCCGAGCACCTTGACGAAGGTGACGGTCAGGAGGAGGTTGAGGAGGTCCATCCCGACAGCGAGGAGCATGGCCCACCGCACCTCGGCCATGCCGATGAGCCAGCCGGCGACCACGTAGCCCATCAGCACCGCAGGCGCCCCCCAGATGCGCGCCTCGTAGTAGGTCGCCGCGTGGGACTCGACCGCTCCGTGGGCCCCCATCAGATCGAGCCCGGCGGCCTCCAGCGGGGACTTCAGCAGCAGAAAGACGCAGCCGACCAGCCCGGCGAAGACCAGCGGGCGAAACAGCTGCAAGGCCGCCTCGCGGCGGTCCTCGGCACCGCGCGCCTGGGCGGCGAAGCCGCTCGTGCTGGTCCGGAAGAAGCCGAGGAGCCAGTAGAGCGTGTTGAAGATCTGGCTGCCCACGGCGACTCCCCCCATCGTCGCCGCGTCGCCGAAATGCCCCATGACGGCGGTGTCGGTGGCGTTCATGATCGGCCCCGACAGCCCCGCGAGGGTCAGCGGAAGCGCGAGCCTCCAGTACGACCCGAAGCTCAAGGGCGGCTGGCCGGGCTCGGTTCGGTGCTGGGCCATCGGTCGAATCCTCGTCAGCGCTCGTCCAGCGTGAAGGAGAGGAGGTGGGTCAGGATCCTGTCGTAGGGAGAAGGCCAGGTCTTCCGTCTCAAGATCTCGAGCTTGAAGCCCCGCCGCAGGGCGTGCGCCACGATGCCCCGGAGGTCGCTCGCGTTGGACAGCACGGTGACGACCCTGCCGCCCGGCGCGAGCAGCTCCCGCGAGGCGATCTCGTCGAAGAAGCGGACCATGATGGCCGAGCCCGAGAAGTTCACGCGGGTGAGGTCGGGATCGTCCGAGCGGAGCGGGTTGGCGGGCGGGTTGAAGACGATCACGTCGGCGCGCTCGCCGCGCGGCAGCGCGGAGAAGAGATCCGAGACGAGGAAGCGATGCCGATCGGGGTCGCGCGGCCCCGTGTGCCGCTCGAAGCTCGCGAGGCTCGACGCGACGCTCGCTTCGTGGATATCCATCGCATGGATCTCCCGGGCGCCGCGCTGTCGCGCGAGCACGGGCTCGACGCCAGCCCCGCACCCCATCACGATGACCGAGGCGCCCCGCGTCTCGACGAGCCCGTCGTGGAGGGCGTCGAAGATCACCTCGCTCGTCCCGCCCGGCACGAGGACGCCGGGCGGGACCGCGAACTCGTGCCCGCGGTAGGCGTAGTCGCCCCCCGCGACCTTGGTGCCCCGGTTGACCCGCTCGATCTCCTCGGCGGGGAGCGTGGGCGGCAGCGAGAGATAGAGGGCCCTCTGCGGCTCGCCGAGCGCGGCGAGCTCGCCAGGGGTGAAGAGCAGACCGTCGATGTCGTCGATTCGCGGCGTTCGATCACCCATGGCTCACGTCTCCCGCGCATCGCTGTTGCGCGTCAGCAGCCCGTAGCGGCGACTCGGGGGCTCCTCGCCGGCGGCCGGCTGGACCGATCTCCGCCTCGCGGCGGCCGCCTCTTCCCGCGCCGGGGTCGCGTCGATGCGGCGGACGGCCCGCGGGAGCAGGACGCCGAGCAGCGCGAGCATGCCGAGGAGCCCCGCGAGCGCGGCGAGGTGCACCGGCTGCCCGGCGCCCGGGAAGCGGTGGCGCGGGACGGCGTCGATGTCGAACGCCGCGAGGCCCTTGTAGTTGAAAATGAGCGGATAAAAGTAGTGCTTCAGCTGCTCGTGGTAGGCGGCGATGCTGTCCCGGAAGGCGAGCTCCGTGGCCATGTCCGTGCCCGCCATCCGGTCGAGCAGGAGCTGAAGCGCGAGGGGCGGCAAGGCGAGCGCGGCCCGCTCGGTCCAGCGCTCCCGGCGCGCGAGGGCCCCGTGGTACGCCTCGACCTCCCGGGCGACGTGCGCGTCGCCCATCTCGTGCATGGCGTAATACCAGGGCCAGGAGAACCGGTCCTCGGGCACCGGGGTCCCGGCCCACTCGGGGCGCCGCGCGAAGAACGGATCGAGCGTGGCGCGCTTCGGCCGGTCCCAGCCGGCGTTCATCTCCTGGCGCTGCGCGAGCGTGAGCTCGACGCCGCCGCGGGCGGGAGAGGCCGTGAGGATCGCGAGGTTGACGAGCGCGGGCAGGAGGACGCAGAAGGCCATCCAGGCGCCCACGAGCGCGATGGCGTTCCACGCGGACGAGCGGCGCAGCGAGGCCACGAGGAACACGAGGACGAACCAGAGCGCGATGTACGCGAGCGAGGCGAGCGCGAAGGCGCCGGCGCGCGCGTCGAGCGGGAGGCCGAGCCAGGCGGCGGCGAAGGCGAACAGGGCGAGCGCGACGGCGGAGACCAGCGCGGCGCGCAGCCCGAGCCGGACGGCGAGCAGGCGCGACAGGCGCGTCGGCTGGGAGCAGACGAGCGCCTCGGTGCCGAGGTCGTCGTCGCGCGAGCGGACATCGTAGCTCACGCCGATGATGAACAGCGGGACGAGGAAGATGAGGACGAACCCGTAGTCGAAGCTGCCGGCGAGCTGCTTGAGCGGGTTGGCGATGTCCGTCTGGTAGAGCTGGGGCACGAGGCCGATGAAGCGCAGGTGCCGGCTGTAGGGGTGCACGTCGCGCAGCCCGGTCGACAGCGCCGTCCATTCGTTCGGCGGGTGCGCGATCGGCATCGCGAGGTAATAGAGGACGAGGCCGAGGTCGTCGTTCGGCGCGTGGGTCGTGCGGAGATAGCGCTCCTCGTCCCGGAGCGCGGGCTCGAGCGCCGCGATGACCTCGCGCTCGGCGGCCACGCGGGCCGCGCCGTCCACGATGGCGGCGGCGCCGGCCGCGAGCAGGAGGGCGGCGGTGACGAGGAGCACCCGCGCGCGGAGGAGCTGGCGGAGCTCGAGGCGGGCCCATGCGAGGAAGGGGCTCATGTCGCCTCTCCGTTGCGGCGGGTGAAGAGCGCGACGCCGAGCGAGAGCGCCGCCGCCCAGGCGAGCACGGCGAGGCCCGCGGGCGCGACGCGCGACAGCGCCCAGACGGCGGCAGGCCGCCTGTGCTCGAACGCGGAGAACTCGCCCCACTCGGCCCGATCGACCCGCTGCGCCTTGTCGTTGTGCCAGCGGATCTTGGTGGTGTGCAGGTGGTTCAGGTGCTGGATGAAGGCGTAGCGGTGCGCCTCGGCCTGCTGCTCGAAGTCGACGAGGTGGTGGGCGTCGGTGCCCGCGAGCCCCATCGAGAACGACCGGATCGCGAGCAGCGGCGTGAACAGGCCCGCCCGGAGCGCGAGCCCGTCCTGGGCGCGGTGCGCGTCGAACAGGCGCGTATAATAGTGATTGAACAGCTCGGTGGTGATCCGCTCCCCCTCGCGCATCACGATGCCTCCGTAGTTCACCGGGAGGTCCTCGACCCGCGCGGCGCCGTGCTCGGCGAGGGTGCGGCGCTGCAGCTCCTGGAAATGGGGGTTATTGGGATCGTGGCTGTCGCCGACGTCGCGGATGGCGCGCGCGAGGTCGAGCTCGACCTGGGCCCGCGAGGGCGTCGGGTGGAGGCGGCTCGCGGCCTGGGTGGCGAGCCGCGGCACGACGATCCAGAGCGCGACCCAGAGGCCGAGCAGCGTGAGGAGGGCGGCCTGCGCGCGGCGGTGGAAGGACGAGACGAGCACGCCGAGCGCCGCGCAGGCGACCAGATAGACGGCGTAGCCGCCCGCGAGGAGGGCGGCGCGCAGGAGCGTGTCCCCGGAGGCGTCGAGGACGCCTGTGAGCAGTGCGCCCGCGAACGCGAGCGCGAGGAGCGGCGCGAGCCACAGCGCGACGGCGAGCAGCGCCCCGAGGGCCTTGCCCGCGATGAGGACGCGCGCGGTGACGCCCTGCGAGATCGCGAGGGCCCAGGTGCCTGCCTCGCGCTCGCCGGCGACGCTGGCGAAGGTCATGCAGAAGAGGAGCAGCGGGAGCAGCGCCTGGAGGACGAAGGCGGCGCTCGGGGTCCCGAAGCGCGCGAGCTCGCTCGACTGCGCGGCCTCGCTGAAGCTCAGGGCGTTGCGCTGGTGCGGCTCGAGGAAGATGGATGTGCCGGCGAAGGACTCGAGCCCGGGATCGAAGAAGCCGAGCGGGCTCGGGGGGCGGAAGGCGAATGACCCGTAATGGGCGGCGCGGTGCGGGTGGCGGTCGGGCTGCTCGACCCACTGGCGGTGGACGAGCTCCTGGAGGGCGGCGCGCTGGCGAGCCTCGGCGGTGTGGCGCGCGGCCTCGAGCAGGAACGCCGCGACGAGGAGCGCCGCGACGAGCGCGGCGGCGACGCGGAAGGTGCGGTTGCGGAAAGCGCGGATCGCCTCGTGCCGCGCCGCTGTGAAGAGGGCTCTCATGCGCTGACTCCCTGAGGTCTCGTCGGACCGCGGCAGCGTCAGAAGGTCAAGGTGCCAGTCACGTACGCCGAGCGACCGTTGCCCGGGTTGTGCTGGGCCCCTACGGCGCCGAAGTCCTTGTACCAGATGGACGTGTCGTACGACCGGTCGAGCAGGTTGTTCACCTCGGCGCCGACCGAGAGGGCCTCGGTGACGTCGTAGGCCGCGCTCGCGTTGATGACGACGTAGTCGCCGACCTTCCGCGCGCCGTGCTCCTCGGTGAAGTTCTCCTTGTTCAGATAGTAATCGCCCTGCGCGTAGCAGAAGAGCGAGACGAGCAGATCCTGCACGGGGTGGAGGTCGATTCCCCCCTTGGCGCTGAAGCTCGGGACGTGGTTGAGCTCTTTGCCCTCGTTCGCGGCGAGCGCGGGCCCGGGCTCGACCTGCTCGGAGAGGGTGCGGCTGAACGCGCCCCACACCGAGAGGAAATCGAACGGCCGCAGCGTGAGCTCGACGTCGAAGCCGCGCCGCAGCGTCTCGCCGACGTTCTCGACGTCGCCGGAGCCGTCGCCCTTGTCCCGCACCTCGCCGCTCGCGCGCTGCTCCCAGTACGCGAGGTGGCTCGTGACCCACGGGAAGACGCTCGATCGATAGCCGACCTCCCAGCCGTCGTTGATCGACGGGGCGAGCGGCGTGCCCTGAACGGCATAGGCGCCTTTGCCCGTGCCGATCTGGAACGTGCGCCCGTAATTCGCGTAGAGGCTCTGCCCCTTGACGGGCGTGACCATGACGCTCGCCTTCGGCTGCCAGATGAAGCCGTAGTCGTTGAGGTCGACATCGATTATGCGTGCGTCCTCGCCCTCGGGCTGCTCGAGGAAGCTGCCGGCGCCGGCCAGGCGATCGGCCCGCAGCGCGGCGACGAGCCTGATCGGCTTGATCGGGGTCGCGCTCGCCTGCACGTAGGAGCCGACGGCGTGGAGGGCGAAGTCCTCGTCGCGGAACGCGGGGCCTTGCCGCTTTCGCTCGACCGTGGGGATGCGCTGGTATCGGCTGTCCTGGAGCTGGTAGTCGACCCCCCACTCGACGGTGAGGCCGAGCGCCCGGGGGTCGCGCGCGCGGTACGTGAGCACCGAGATCGCGCCGTACTGCCGGTCGTCCTCGACCCGGAGCTGCTGGTCGAGGTCGGGATCGAACTTCACCCACCGGTCCCGCAGGAACGCCTGCCCATAGCCCTTCAGCTGCCACGACAGGCCCGCGGCGAGCTCGTGATCCAGGTGGACGCTCGCGTGGAGGGTCGTCTGCCGGCCGCCGTCGGTCGCGGAGTGGGCGGGCGACGTCGTGGGGCGCAAACGCGCGTCGTCGCCGGACAGGTAGCCGGGGGCGTCGGCGTCGAGGAGCATGCCGCGCAGGATGAGCCCGACCCGGAGCTCCCTGGACGGCTCGTAAAACCACTTGGCCGAGCCGGCGACCCGGTCGGTCCTCGCGTGATCGCGGTAGCTGTCCGAGCCGCGGTAGCCGGCGAAGTAGGTCTGGCTCAGCGCGTCGCGCTCGGTCGCGACGAGCACCTGGGGCTCGACGGTCCAGAAGCTCCCGGCGAGGAGCCGGGCGATGCGCTCGTTCCCCGTCTTGCGGGTGACGACGTTGATGTTGCCAGCGACGTTGTTCAGCCCGTAGCGCGGGTCGTTCGTGCCCTTGACGACCTCCATCCGCTCGATCTCGAGCGGGAAGACGGCCTTCATGTCGGGGAGGCCGACGTGGTGGTTGCTGGGGATGCCGTCGATGAGGAGCTTCGTGTGGGCGACGTCGCCCTGCGTGTTGAAGCCGCGGAGCCCGATGTCGGCGTTGATGATGCCCTGGTTGAAGGACTCGATATAAACCGCCGGCACGCGCCGGAGCAGCTCGAGCGGCTCGGCCGCGCTCTGCTCCTGGATCTGCTCGCCGCCGAGGATGTCGACCGAGGCCACGACGTCGGCGCTGTCGAGCGGGCCGATCCGCTGGCCGACGACGACGACCTCCTCGCCGAGGGCGGGGGGCGCCTCGGGGGCCGCGGTGTCGAGGGCGCCTTCCGGCGGCGCCGCGCCTTCGGGGGGCGCCGCCGCGGCGGCGGGGGTCGCGAGCAGCGCGGCGAGCGCGGCGGCGAGGCCGGAGGTGCGCGCGCGCGGGGTCATGACAGGGCCTCGGGCGCGCGAGCGGCGGCGCCGCCGCTGCGCGGGGCGAGCGGGGGAGCCGCGTCGCCGGGAGGGTCGAAGTGCCGGCGGTACAGCGCGAGGACATCGGCCTCGGACATGCCGGCGGCGCCCGTGACCTCGACGAGCCGGCCGGCCTTCATGACGCCGATCCGATGCGCGATGCTCGCGACGGCGCCGAGGTCGTGGGTCACCATCAGCACGGCGGCGCCGCGGTCGCCCTCGCGCCGGATCGCGGCGCAGAGCTCGCGGACGGCGCCGGGATCCAGCCCGGAGGTCGGCTCGTCGAGGAGCAGGGCGCCGGCGCCCTTCGCCTGCGAGAGCGCGAGGACGACCTTCTGCCGCATGCCCTTCGAGTAGCCGCTCGCCGGGCGGTGCACGGCGCCCTCGGGCAGCCCGGCCGCGGTGAGCAGCCGCGAGAGCTCCGCGGAAGAGGGCACGCGCGCCCGCGACAGGCCGAGGAAATACGCGAGGTTCTCGCAGCCGGTGAGGTGCGGATAGAGCCGCACCTGCTCCGGGACGTAGGCGATCTGCCGCCGCGCCGCGATGGGGTCGGGCTCCACGTGGGTGGAGCCCACGTAGGCGGCGCCGGAGGACGGCCTGATGAAGCCGAGGAAGAGGCTCAGCGTGGTGGTCTTGCCCGCCCCGTTGGGGCCGAGGAGGCAAAACACCTCTCCGGCCGGGACCTCGAGATCGAGCGCGTCGAGCGCGGGGACGCCCCCGTAGGACTTCGAAAGCTTGTTCGCCGTAAGCATGGCAGGTCCGCCGGGGCGACCGCCGCCGGCGGCGCACGCTATGCGATCGGTCTAACTGAAAGTCAATTGCAAATGTGATGCATCTACATCCTGGTGGCGCATCGGCCGCGAGGCGTGCGCTCGGGAGGGCGCGGGCGCGCGAGGGGCGCAGCCGCTGCGCCCGGGTCGAGGAGGGGGTCAGCGCGAGCGTCGGGGCGCTCGCCGCGCGGGGAGGGGCGGCGGCGGTCCGCCGGGCCGGTGCATCCGTCCAGGTCCGCGCGTCTGGACCTCGAGGGCGCGGTATGGGACAGTGCGCCGGGCAAGATGGCGAAAGAGGAGCGGACGAAGAAGGTCTCCCCGCGCTCGAAGCCGGCGCCGCCAGCGACCGGCATCAGCGCCATCGCGGTCGAGGGGTACAAATCGCTGAGGCGGCGGACGGAGATCGAGATACGGCCGTTGACGCTCCTCGCCGGCGCCAACAGCTCTGGCAAGTCGAGCGTGATGCAGGCGCCGCTCCTGCTCAAGCAGACCCTCGAGACGCCCTACGATCCGGGCGCGCTCCTGCTCGACGGGCCGCATGTCCGGTTCACGGCCGCGGAGCAGCTGCTCTCGCGGAGCGGGAAGAGGCGCCTCGGCGACAGCTTCGCGGTCACCGTCGCGGTGAGCGGGGGAGCCGAGGTGACGTTGCATTTCAAACGGCAGGCGGGAATGGGGTTCGACCTCGTGGAGATGTCCTCGGCGCGGCCGGGCGAGCCGCCCGTCACGGTGCGGGCCGGAGCGTCTCGCAGCGAGATCCTCCGTTCCCTCCCTGGAGGCGGCAGCGAGAAGGCGACTGACGCGATGTTTCAAAGCATCGCTGTCGTTCGCGATCGTTGCTTTCTCCACGTCCGAGGCGAGGCAGAGCGCTGGGGGAACATGGTGGCAACGTTTGTGAGTCCACCGCCGTCGATAGCCACGGAGCTCCTGGGCGTCATTCACGTACCTGCGCTTCGCGGCAATCCGACGCGCACCTACAAGACATCGGCCGTGGGCGGCGCCTTTCCCGGCACATTCGAGCCCTACGTAGCCAGCATCGTTCATCACTGGCAGGCCACCAAAGATATCCGTCAAAAGCAGCTCGGAGCGACGCTCGAGAAGCTCGGGCTGACGTGGAAGGTCGAGACCGCGCGCGTCGACGACACGCAGGTCGAGCTGCGCGTCGGGCGGCTCCGTCGCGGCGGGCGCGGCGGAGCGCGGGACCTGGTCAGCATCGCCGACGTGGGCTTCGGGCTGTCGCAGTGTCTCCCCGTGATCGTGGCGCTCCTGGCCGCGCGCCCCGGCCAGCTCGTCTACCTCGAGGAGCCGGAGATCCACCTGCACCCGCGGGCGCAGGTCGCGCTCGCGCAGATCCTGGCGGAGGCCGCGAACCGCGGCGTGCGCGTCGTCGCGGAGACGCACAGCTCTCTCTTGCTGCTCGGCGTGCAGTCGCTCGTCGCCGAAGGGGCGCTCTCTCCCGATCGTGTGGCGCTCCACTGGTTCTCCCAGACCGAGGATGGCGACACCGAGGTCCGGAGCGCCGGCCTCGACGATGCCGGCGCGTTCGGCGACTGGCCCGAAGACTTCGACGAGGTTGCGCTCGCCGCCCAAAGTCGGTACCTGGACGCCGCCGAAGCGCGGATGGCCAGGCGCTGATGCGCGCGAAGACGTCCCGGCGCCTCGTCATCGATGCCTCGGTGGCCCGCGCGGCGGGCGGCGAGGGCGCGACCTACCCGCTGTCCAAGCATTGCCGCGATGCCCTGAGGACGGTGCTCGACGTTTGTCACCGGGCGGTGATGCCCCCAGCGATCCGCGAGGAGTGGAACAAGCACCAGTCGGTGTTCGCGAGCCAGTGGCGGGTCGCCATGGTCGCTCGCAAGAAGCTGATCCTGGAGGACACTCCGCCGGATCCCTCGTTGCGCGGGGAGATCGAGGCCGCCTCGTCGAGCGAGCCGGGGCGTGAGGCGATGCTGAAGGACGTCCACCTGGTCGAGGCGGCGCAGGCCTCCGATCGGACGATCCTCTCCCTGGACGACGCGGCCCGAGGCCTGTTCGCCGGCGCCTCGGGGCGGGTCCGTGCGCTCCGGACGATCGTGTGGGTCAACCCGGGGAGCGAGGGCGACCGCGCCCGGGCCTGGCTGGACGGCGGCGCTCCGCCCGAGGTCGCCTACCGGCTCCGCCCCGGCGCCCCGCGCGCGTGATACGGTGCCCGCCGCCGGCGCCCGGGGGGAGCGACGCCTCGCTCGCCTCCGCGCGCGGCAGACAGGGGGACACGTGCGGTTGAAGGACAAGATCGCGCTCATCACCGGGGCGAGCAGGGGAATCGGGAGGGCCAGCGCGCTCGCGCTGGGCCGCGAGGGGGCCGTCGTGGTCGGCGTGGCGCGCACCGCGGCGGACCTGTCGGCGCTCGAGCGGGAGCTCGGCGCCGCGGGCGGGCGCGGGCTCATGATCGAGGCCGACGTCACCCGCGCCGCCTCCGTGGCCGCGTGCGTGGAGCGGGCGATCCGCGAGCTCGGGCGGATCGACATCCTCGTCAACAACGCGGGCATCGGCGGCTACCGGCCGTTCCTCGAGTGGTCCGAGGAGGACTATGACCGCATCATGGCGACCAACATGAAGGGGACGTGGCTGTTCTGCCGCGAGGTCATCCCCCACATGCGCCGCCAGGGCGGCGGCCACATCATCAACGTCGCCAGCGTCGCCGGCCTGCAGGGGTATCCCAACGAGGCCATCTACTGCGCGTCCAAGTTCGCGCAGGTCGGCCTGACGCAGGCGCTCGACCGCGAGTTCTGGCAGGAGAACATCAAGGTGAGCGCCGTCTGCCCGGGCGGCGTCGAGACCCACTTCGCCCTCGGCGACGGGCGCACCGCGGGCTCGGAGCGCATGCAGGGCTTCTCCACCGCGGAGGACGTCGCCGAGGCCGTGGTGCTCGCCGCGCTGCCGCGCGACCGCTCGCGCATCGTGCAGATCGTGATGCGGCCCATGAACGAGGCCACGTAGCGCCGCCCGCCAGGAGTCCGGCCACGGAGGGCCGGGCTCCTGCGCCGCCGCGCGGCGGCTCCGCGCGGGCGGCGGCCGGTGGCGCCGGAGAGGTGACGAAGCAGGGATCGTGATCGAGGCCGGCGCGATGGCGCGGCGATCGATGCATCACGCGGATGAGCGCACGGCGCTCACCAGCGCCGCCGTGTCCCAGTAGAACGGCCTCAGCTCGATCACCTTTCCGTCGCGCAGCCTCCAGTACTCGGCCACCTTCGTCTCGAACTCCCTGTCGCTGCCCTTGAGCCCGAGCTTCAAGCGCAACATCACGATCACCTGGTCCCCGTCGGCGACCATGCCGTCCACCTCGACGTGGAAGGTGCGGACGCTCTCGAAGACCCTGGTGATCAGCCTGCGAAAGCCCTCGGGACCACGGTAGGTCCCCCCGTAGGGGAGGGACTCGGCCTCCTCGATCACGAGATCGGGATCCATGAACGAGAGCACCGTCTCGAAATCACCAGCCTTGCCCGCGTCATAGATCGACTGAATCACCTGCTGGTTGGTCAGCGTCATCGTCATCTCCTGGTGAGCGCCCCGACCGCACGGGAGCGCGGTAACCCTCGCAGCCGAAGCTTACGCCATCCAGGGGGATCTGTTGAAAACCTCTCGAACCGTCCACGAGCCCCGCGCCACCTCCCGGATCAGCCGCTGAGCCGGCACACGGCCCTGGATCGCTGCTGCGCTGGAGCTCGAGTCTGGATCACCTCGCCGGCGTCATCGATCCCGGCGCAGGTCCGGGGAGCTCAGGTGGCGGCTCGACGGCGGCGACGGCTTGGTCCCGGACACGATGTATCCGACGCTGCCGCCGGCGCTCGCGTACGTCTTCTGGGCGATCGCCTCCGCGTTGCTGCGGACGGCGGCCATCGCCGCCGCCCAGCAGGCCTCGAAATCGCGCTCCTCGCCGCCGCCGGCGAGGAAATAGCGATGCGTGTCGGCGCGGCTCCAGATCCAGAAGTCGCGCCGGGCGAAGTCGGAGATCTCCTCCACGGCCGCGCGCTGCTCCGCGGACGCATAGGGCGGCAGGACCGCGCTCGCCTTGTCGTTGAGATAGACCTGGATATCGATGAGACCGTGCCTGGCGAAGAGCTCGGGGACGAGCTCGCCCATCGAGTTGTTCCCTTCGCCGAGGGCCGCCTTGCCCCGCTCGCACAGGAGCTGGAAGCGAACGAGGGTGAGGGTCTGCTCCACCGGCGCCCGCAGCGCGGCCGCGTCGAGCAGGGCGCCGGCCAGGTTGTTCGGCTCGGCCGCGGCCACGAGCCCGCCCGGCCTCGCGACGCGGACCATCTCGGCGATCATCGCGCCCGGATCCGCGGCGTGGATCAGCACCGTCTGGCACGTCACGAGATCGAACGTGTCGGCCTCGAACGGCAGCCGCTCGGCGACCGCGACCTGATAGCGAAACCGCTCCGCCTCCCCGCGCGCCGTCGCGCGCTCGGCGGCCTTCTCGACCCAGACGGAATCGCGGTCTACGCCGGTGATGCGGGCCGCCCTGGGCAGAACGCCGCCGAGCACGCGGCCCCAGTGCCCGACGCCGCACCCGACGTCGAGCACCTCGCGCACGCGGCTCAGGCCCCAGCGCCGCGCCAGGAGCTCGACGTAGTCGCGATTCCACCAGCCGTCGCGCGTGTCGCCGAAGTACTCGGCCGAATGCGAGGGGTTACCGGAGAACTCATTTCCCATGACAGCGCACCTTGGTCGGGCCTCACGAGCAGCGGAGTCCAACGTATCTCCTCCGGTGCGCTCGCGGCAACTCGTGGCCGGCGGGACCCCGCGCGTTCGGCGGCGCGCGGGAGGGCGGGCGTCTCGACGCCGTCACAGGGACTCGAGGTAGGCGACGAGGGCGCGCCGATCCTCGGCGGACAGGTGGGCGGTGTGTCCCATGGAGCCGTCGACCCCCTGGAGCAGCGCGAGCAGCGTCGGGTAGCGGCCGTCGTGGTAGTACGGCGCGGACCTGCCGACGAAGCGCAGCGAGGGGGTTTCGAAGGCGCGCACGGCGTCGAAGCGGGTCGCGCTCCGCACGTCGTGGCGCGCGCCGTCGGTGGTCAGCTCGTCGCCCAGATGGCAGCTCGAGCAGCCCGCCTCGCGGGCGTGGAACAGCGCCTCGCCGCGCGCGGCGAGGGCGGCGCGCGCGCCGGCCGCGATGGCGCCTGCCCCCGCTGCGCCGGCCGGCGGCGGCGCCACGAGCGCGGCGCGCTCCTCGGCCGTGAGATCCGCCGCGCCGCCGGGCGGCTCCATCGCGCGGAGGTAGGCGAAGATCGCGTCGCGCTCGCCCGCGGTCAGCCCGGCGCCTCCGAGCCGCGACAAGGTCCGGGCGAAGTGGCCCTCCAGGTCCTTCTTGTCCCCCAACCACCCGTACGGCGCGGTGCCGACGAGCCGCCCCATCAGCATCGGCGTCTGGCGCGGGCCCTCGGGCGTCGACCACGTGAGCGCGTCGTCGCGGCCGTCGGGGTGGCAGCTCGCGCAGGCGCGCCCGTCGAACGCGATGCGCCGCCCGCCGGCCGCGTGAAAGAGCCGCTGGCCTTCCGCGCGCTGCTCGTCGAGGCGCGACGCGCGGGGCAGGACCACGACCGGCAGCTCGCCCGAGAGCTCCTTGCTGGGGGCGCTGATCACGGCCGACGCCGGGGCGCGGACGGCGGGCAGGATCGTCAGCTCGCCGTCGAACCGGGTGAAGACCACGGCGCGCCCGCGCGCGCCGTCGACGGCGATGGCGGTGGGCCCGAAGCCCACGCGGGCGCGGTAGAGCTCGCGATCCCGCACCGACCCGGGCGCGCCCGGCTGGCCGGGGATCGCGGCGCGGGCGTCGTAGGCGATCACCTCGTCGCGGCCGAGGCAGGCGACGAGCAAGACCTCCTCGGCGGGCGCGATCGCGGCCGCGCGCGGGAGCTGGCAGCCCTGGGTCCCGAGGTGGGTCGACACCGGCGGGACGTCCGCGCGCTCGCCCGCCGCGTCGACGACCGCGATGTGATGGATCACGGTCTGGGCGCGCGCGGCCCCGTAGCCGCCGCCGCTCGCCTCGCGCCCCGGGTCCACGAGCGCGATGGGCGCGAACACCGCGCCGCTCGCCGCGCGCGCCAGCGCGAAGCCCTGCGAGCCGCGTCGCTCTGCGCGCACCGGCGCGGGCGCGTCGGACGGCAGGAGGCCCTCCAGCCCGGGGGGCGCGCTCCGAGCCGCCCCGCTCGGCATGAGACGCGGAGCCGTGGGTTTCTTCCCAACGACGGCCCGACGGCGCCATTCCACGCCGTCGGTCGAGAGCTCCCGCGCCGCGGTCGGGGCGCCGCCGTCGCCGAGCGCCACGGCGCTGATGCGCCCGCCCACCGCGTGGGCGACGAGCGCGCGCCGGCCGTCGGCCGACGCGACGACCGCGGTGGGATCCCGCGCGAGCGGGAGCTCGCCGAGGCGCCGGAGGTCGGCGGTTGCGAAGCTGGTGAGCGCGGGCTCCCACCGGCTCGCCACGAGCAGGGTCGCGCGGTCCGGCGTCATCGCGAGCCCCACCGGCTCGCGCGCCACGGGCACGAGGCAGCGGCGCGCGAGCGGGGCGGCGGCGCCGGTCGGCTCGAGCACCTCGAGCAGGCCGCGATCGCGCAGCGAGGCGACGACGCGGCCGTCGCCCAGCACGATCACCTGGGCGGGCTGGCCCGCGAGCGGGGTGCGCGCGAGGGCGGCGCGGGCGCGAGCGGCTCCAGGTCCTCCTGCTTGAGCGCCTGGCCGGTCACGTCGATAGCCAGGACATCGACGACCTCGCCCTCCGCGTCGACCACATCGACCACGATATCGTATCTGGTCCAGTTTCGGATCTTCAGAAAACCGCCTGCGTACACCGCCTCGCCTTCGGATACGCGAACGCGCAAGGTCAGGTCGGCCGGCGTTTCAGGACTGGCGCCGTCAAGGACTCGGTAGTGCGCCAGAGAGAGCTGCTGCTCCAGCCCTCTGGCTGCCGAACCGTCCATCCAGCGCTCGTCGCCGACGACTGCGACGCTCAGATCTCGAGCCGCCTGTGGAGCCGACGCGGGTGGCAGCTCGTGATGGCACCCGGCGATTGGGCAGAGAATGCAGAGCAGGACCAGCACCATCCCGTAGGTCTGGGGCCTCATCCGAGCAGCAAGCGTTCGGATATCCATCCACATCACAGTTTATATTTCCTCCCAGTTTTAACGTACTTGAACGCGTGCGCAAAATCTACCGCTTATCGGCGCGCACTGCGCAAGCGCCCGGGGCGACGAGCCTGAGCGAGAGAGGCGAGTCCTGCTTCTGACCTACACCGGGTATGCCGGCAGACGTTCTGCGACGAGACGCGACAGCTGACGACTAGGACGCGCCGCCCCGCAGGCTGGCTGTGGAGTGGAGGCGGCCCCTTCGATGCGTGGGTGACCAGTGGGGGGACGGCGCCTGCTGCTCGGCATGCGGTAAGGGTCCGCGAAGGCCACCGCCCGGCCGCCGTGAGTCTTGCTACCGGCGCATGCCCGTTGAGCCCTCCGGTCCCGGCGGAAGGCCGAGACGCCGACCGATCGCGAAGTGGACGACACGGGCCGCGTCCTCATCGCCGAGGGCGACGGCACGGCTCAGGGTGCCGGCGAACGAGGCGACCACGGCGGGCCGAGCCGACGGGTCGGCTGGTGCGAGCTCTCCAAGCTCAAGCGTCGCCGGTTGGGCCCGGGTTGGCTCGATGCGCCCCTCGGAACGGCGCCCTTCAAGCGCTCCATGGGCGCGCATGGGCTCGCGCGCGGTGGAGCGCTTCATGTGCTCGCATGTGCTCCATGTGCCCGCATATGCTCCCATGCCGTCGAGCGCTCCACGCGCTCCCACGCGGTCGAACGCTCGCCGGGTCAACTCCCGGTTGACACTGTGTACTGCCGCGCGTGACGGCCCCGGGCGCACCGCTGGTTCCAGGACGCGTGGCTGCGCGTTCCTGGCGAAATCATCCAACGATATCGGATATCTGCTGTCTCCGCGGGCGCCCTCGCGTGTGGACCGCGCCTTGCTAGAAGCATCCTGTGACGAGCGAAGCGCACAGCTCCTCCGGACCGGGGGCGCTCGCGAGGCGCCGTCAGATCTTCAACTTACTTGGACAAAGGATTGGAACGATGAACCTTCGATCGACGTTCGCTCGTCATGTGCTGCTCGCCCTCGGCGCCGCCGGGATCGTCGCGACCGGCTGCCTATCGGAAGAGGAGGCCCTGCTGGAGATGGGCACCGTGGAGGGCGCGGCGAGCACCGCGCGGCTGGAGGGCGAGTCGCAGTCGTGGTCCACCTCGTCGGGGGACGGGATCGACGCGAGCTCGAGCTCCGTGCGGCTCAAGGCGAACGCCAGCGGCGACTACTTCCAGTTTTCGAAATCGGTGGCCGCGGGTGAGTACAAGGTCGTGGTTCGGTATGCCCAGCGGAACATCTACGGCAATTACCGGCTCGATCTGAACGGCTCCTCCGCGGGGAACCTCGACGGCTATTCCTCCTCGTCGAGCGACAGCTGGAAGACGGTGACGCTCGGCACGAGGAGCCTCTCGGGCAACGTCGCGTTCAAGCTGGTCTCCACCGGCAAGAGCTCCAGCGCGACGGACTACGATATCAAGATCGATTACATCGAGCTCGTGCCGACGGGCAGCAGCGGCACCGGCGGGAGCGGCGGCAGCGGAGGCAGCGGTTCGAGCAGCAGCAGCAGCTCGACGTCGAGCTCCTCCTCGAGCGGCGCGGGCGGGAGCGGCGGCAGCACCACGACCGGGAGCGGCGGGGTTGTGGACTCGACGATCGTCGTGAGATCCGGCCAGGTCTACGACGGCGGCGGCAAGCGGTTCATCGCCGGCAGCGCGCTCGGCGACGGCAGCCAGTCCGAGAGCCAGAAGCCGGTGTTCAAGCTGGAGGACGGCGCGGTGCTGAGGAACGTGGTCCTCGGCGCGCCGGCGGCCGACGGCATCCACACCTACGGGAACGTCACGCTGGAGAACATCGTCTGGGAGGACATCGGCGAGGACGCCCTCACCGTCAAGGCCTCCGGCACCGTCGTGCTCAACGGCGGCTCGGCCGTGAACGGCGAAGACAAGGTGTTCCAGATCAACGCGGCCAGCACCTTCCGGGTCTCGAACTTCCGGGCGTCCAACGCGGGCAAGTTCATCCGGCAGAACGGCGGCACCACGTTCAAGGTCGACGTCGTCATCGACGGTTGCGACATCTCCCACATGGATGAGGCCATCTTCAGGACGGACAGCAGCACCAGCACCGTCACCATGAAGAACACGCGGTACAGCGACATCGGCGACGCGCTGTTCATCGGCCTGTCGTCGTCCCGGATCACGACGTCGAACAACACCGAGTACTGACGCCCCCTCCCCAGCGTGCTCGACGCGCCCCCCTCAGGCGTGCGGCGCTATCGCGCGCGCTGCTCGCCTGCGTCTATCGCGCGCGCTGCTCGCCTGCGTGGAGACCGCGCAGCACGATCGAGAGCCCACCGAAGAACTCCTGGTCCGGCGGCACGCGCCGCGCGTCGCGGGCCGTCGCCGAGAGGAACGGGTAGTCCTCCTCGGAGAGCGCCGCCAGCTGCACCGTACCGGCGCCCGAGAGCGGCCCGAGGTGCTCGGCCTGGAGCGCGCCGATGACGTAGCTGATCAGGCTGCGAAAGGCGATGACCCGCTCCGCCCCGGCGAAACCCGCCTCGGTCAGCACCCCGAGCACCGCCTCGCCGAACCGGCGCACCCCCTCGGAGCTGTGCCGATGCGTCAGCATCAGCGGGATCACCGACGGATGCGCGCGCACCGCGTCGCGCACGCGCGCGACGAGGAGCGTCACCCGCTGCGTCCACGCGGCGCGCGCCGGCACCTCGACGTCGACGGCGCCGAGCACCAGGTCGACCACCAGCCGCTCGAGCTGCTCGCGGTCGCTCACGTACCGGTAAAGCGCCATCGTGCTCATCCCCAGCTCCCCGGCGACCGCGCGCATCGAGAGCGCCGCGAGCCCCTCACGGTCGATGACCGCGAGCGCGGCGGCGGCGATGCCTGGCTGAGAAAGCGAGCGAGGTCGGGGCATGACCTTGACAGCGTACATCCTACGCGTATGTTGGGTAAGTATACACCGTACGCCTACGGACCGCCGACGAGACGAGAGACGAGGCGCGTGCGGGAGGAGGGAAGGCTCCATGTCCGAGCGGTTGAAGCCCGGCGCCGTCGTCGCCGGTCGGGATCTCGTGAGCGTCACCGGCTCGCCCGTCCGCGTCCCGGATCCGGCGCGGCTGACGCACCTGCAGTTCCGGCGCTTCGCCGGCTGCCCTGTCTGCAACCTGCACCTGCGCTCCTTCGCGCGCCGCCACGGCGAGGTCACCGCCGCGGGCGTCGTCGAGGTGGCCTTGTTTCATTCGCCCGCCGACGAGCTGCGCGCGCACGTGGCCGACCTGCCGTTCGCGGTCGTCGCCGACCCGGACAAGCGGCTGTACGGCGAGTTCGGCGTCGAGTCCGCGCCCCGCGCGCTCCTGGATCCGCGGGCCTACTGGCCGATCCTCAGGGCGATCGCGGCGAGCCTGCCCGCGGTCCTGGCGCGGCGGCGGCCAGCCCCCTCGCGCGATCCGATCGGCGGCCGGCTCGGCCTGCCGGCCGATCTGCTGATCGCGAGCGACGGGCGGGTGCTCGCCGCGAAGTACGGCGAGCACGTCGACGATCAGTGGTCGGTCGACGAGCTCGTGGCCCTGGCGCGCGCGGAGCGGAGCCGCGGGAACTCGATGTGACCCGCGCGCGCCGTGCGACGCTGCGGGTCATGAGGTCACGAAAAAATTGCGCGTCAGGGCGGGCTCGCCGAGCCCTGCACCCATGCGACGTGTGACGCCAGGGACCAGCGTGCGCGCTCCTGCGAACGCCGGAGACCCTGGGCGCGACCGCCGCGCCGACCCCCAATACCCACATCCGAATCGACATGAGCGCGAGGAGAACCTCTCAACGATCTCCCACCTTCCGCCGCGCTCCAGGAGCGGGGCGGGCACCACCCGGGTTGACCGCGCCTCATAGCGATGGATCTGGCGCCCGCGCGCTATCAAATGGTATCACCGTCTCTCGGCTCGCTTGCCGCTAGGCTCGACCGTTCCAGCACCAAGGTATTCACGGGTGTCTCCTACCTGTTCGCACCTGGTGTCTCGACGGCGATCGGCGCTCGTCTCGATTGGCGCTCGGTTGTTCCCCCATCGCGAGAGGCTTGCGGAGGCGCGCCGGGAATCGCCACGTCTGGCCGTCTTGCAAGGAACCGATGGACAACAGGCTCGCCTCGCTCTCGTCGACGACGCTGCTGAACGGCACGCCCACGCCGATGGCGCTGCTCTCCGGCACGGGGGAGGTGATCGCCTGCAGCCCCGCCTGGGAGCAGCGCGTCGGCCCTCCCGGGCTGCTCCTCGAGCGCGTCCATGAGGGCGATCGCGGCGAGCTGTCGGCGCGGATGGCGGCCGCGCGCGCCGCCGCGGGCAGCACCTCCGCGACGGCGCGCCTCGTGGACGCCCGCGGCAAGGTCACGCCGATGCACTGGACCCTGTGGCGCGCCGACGACACGGCGCTCTGGGCCGCCGTGAAGCCCGATCGCGAGGTGTGGGAGACGCAGGCGCGCATCCTCGTCGACGTGTTCCAGACCATGGACGCGGTGATCTGGGCCTCCGACAAGGCGGGCATCCTCCAGGTCTCCGATGGCAACGGGCTCGCGCACTTCGGGATCAAGCCTGGCCAGATCGTCGGAATGAGCATGCGCGATCTCTACGGCGAGGGCTCGCAGGTCCTCGAGCTGTGCAGGCGCGTGCTCGCCGGCGAGACGATCCGCACGGACACCGTGGCCGACGGCGTGCACTGGATCGTGCACTACGCGCCCCACCGCGGCGACGACGGCGAGGTCGACGGCGTCCAGACGTTCGGTATCAACCTGGCCGACCACGTGACCCTCGCCGCGCAGGCGGAGCTGCTCCGCACGTGCATCGACAGCATGCCCATCATCATCTGGGCGTTCGACAAGGACGGCATCTGCATGGTGGCGCAGGGCGGCGCGCTCGCGCAGGTCGACGCCGTGGAGCGAAACGGCGTCGGCAAGCACATGGTCGAGCTCTGCGGCAGCTCGCCCGACGTGCGCGAGGCGTTCCAGCGCGCCCTCTCCGGGGAGATCGCGCACACCGAGCAGGTCCGGCAGGACAGGATCTGGCGGACCAGGTTCGTCCCGCAGAAGGACGTCCTCGGCGAGATCATCGGCGTCGGCGCCATCAGCGAGGATGTCACGCAGCAGCGCCGCGTCGAGCAGCAGCTGCGGGAGCAGCTGCGGCTCACCCAGCAACAGCAGGAGTCGATCGCGCGGCTGTCGAGCCCGATCATCGAGGTCTGGCAGGACGTGCTCATCGTCCCCTTGATCGGCGTGGTCGACGCCGATCGCGCGGCGATGGTGATGGAGTCGCTGCTCGCGGCCGTCGTGGAGCGGCAGGCGGCCTTCGCCGTCCTCGACCTCACCGGGCTCGATGCGGTCGACACGACCACGGCGCAGCACCTCATCAAGATCACGAACGGGCTCACGCTGCTCGGCTGCCGGGCCGTGGTCACCGGGATCCGGCCGCCGGTCGCGCAGACGATGGTCGGCCTCGGCTTCGATCTCTCGCAGGTATGCACGCTGCGCAGCCTGAAGGAGGCGCTCCGCTGGTGCATGAGCGAGGCGCGCCGCGGGTCGAGCGAGGCGCGCTTCGGTTCGGGCGCGGCGCGCCTTGGGCCGGGCGCGGCGCGGCGCGGCTGAGGCCCCGCGCCGCGCCGGTCGGGTCGCGCGCGCGGTGAGGCGCGCGCCGCCCGCTCACCCGGGGCTCGATGGATCCGCCGGATCCGTGCCGGCGTCGCGCTCGTCGCCGTCGCGGATGCCGTCGCCGTCGCGATCGACGCCGCACCGCGGGCCCGAGCCGGGCGGCATGCACGTGTACGTCACGCGATGCCCGGTGAGCACCGAGAACCAGCGCAGGCCGACGTCGCTGACCGGCGGGGCCGCGCTCCGATCCGTGGTGAACTGGCCACCTCCGGCGTAGAGCAGGCCGACCTCCTCCAGGAGGAACGGGACCTTCGCCACGAGGTCGCACTCCCCGGCGTCGGCGCGATCGACGAGCAGGTCGACGCGCGGCCAGGCCGCCGCCGCGTTGTGCGCGCCGAGCGTGACCTGCTGGCCGACGATCGGCGCGAGGTTCGTGTCGAACGCGAGCATGAACTCCACCGCTTGCCGGCGCAGGACCTCCCCGGAGGGGCCGAGCGGGAAGCCGTTCGGCGAGAACACGCTCTCCTCGAACCCGATCGCCTGGTGGAACCGGAAGAGCGTGTCCATCACGCCATCGTGCATGAACCCGAAGCCGCGGATCTGGTCGCCCATGAAGCCGTTGTCCCCCGGGTGGAAGAGGCTCGGGACCGCGGCCATGCCGAACATACCGACCTTCTGGTACAGGTTGCGCAGGTGGGGGTTCTTGAAGCTCTGGCCGTTCTCCTGTCCGATGCTCGAGCCGTCGGACCCGAAGAAACCGGGGAACGGCTCGCCGGCGGCGGCGTTCCCGTCGGGGTCCAGCGTGTGGCACGTCGCGCACGAGAACGTGCCGTCGCCGCCCTCGCGGACGAAGTGATCGCGCCCGGCCTGCTGATCGGGGGTGAGGGAGTTGTCGAGGTTCCGGATCGGGTTCGGCGGATACGTGAGCTGGAGGATGAAGTCGGTGAACGCCTCCATGTCCTCGTCCGCGATGGGCGCGTGCCGGCCGAGCAGGTTCGTGAATCCGGTCTGGAACTGCTTGAAGGCCGCGCGCTCGTCGAACGCCCCGCTGTCCGGCTGCGCCGTGGGCTCGTCGTTGCCGCCCGTGCGGTCGCCGCGCCAGTGCATCGGACCGTGGTTGGCCATCCCGCGCAGGCTCTGGGTCGTCATCGGCCCCTTCATGGGCTTCAGCGAGGTGTCGGCGGGGAACGGCGGGTTGATGCTCGTGAACGGCCCGGGGTTGAGCTGCGTGGTCCCGTCGGGGTTGCCGAGGTCCCAGGCGATGCTGTCGAGATCGCCGAAGACGTGGCAGCTCGCGCACGACGAGTCGCCGTGGCTCGACGAGAGGCGCGCGTCATGGAGGAACACCCGCCCGCGGACCACGCTCTCCGGCTCGGGGTTGTGGAGCGGGAGGTGCGCGAGCTCGGCGCGCGTGGCCGTGTCGACGATCGAGATGGAGTTGTCGAAGCGCGTGAGCACGTACAGCCGGCCGCGCGGCTGATCGAGCGCGAGCCCGCTCGGCCCGCCGCCCGTGACCTGGATCTGGCTCGCGAGGCTCGGCGTGAAGGTGTCGCTCTCCAGCTGGGCGGTGTCGAACACGCCGACCTTGCTCGACCCGAACGCGGCCACGTAGAGCTTCGCGCCGTCGCTGGTCACCGCCATGTCGACCGGCGTGGCCAGGCTCTTCTCGCTCTCCGCGTTGGGCACGGGGGCGCAGCACGTCGAGTAATCGATGTGCTTGTTCAGGTGGCGCGGCAGGGCGGAGCCGCCGCCGAGCACGGTGATCCGGCTCTCGTGCAGGTGCCCTCGGACGCTCGAGCCGGCGAAGATGCCCGGGCCCTCGAAGCGCTCGAGGTTGAACGCCTCGGTGTTGGAGACATAGACCTTTCCGTTCGCCGGGTTGACGACCATGTTGTAGAGGATGGTGCCCACGCCGGTGAAGTAGCCGGCGCTGCCGGGGCGCTGCTGCGGGGGCGTCGCCATGGCGTCGATGACGAAGACGTCCTTGTCCGGCAGCGAGAACATGACCTCGTCGTCCCAGGTGCGGCCCGCGATATCGACCCAGTGGTCGCCGTCGTGGCGGACGATGAGCGACGTCGACGGCTGCGGCTCGCCGAGGAAGTTGGTGAGCGGCGGCGGCAGCCCGCCGCCCTCCTCCACGAGCACGCGGTGCACGGCGGTGGTGCGGTTGCCGGTGTGGAAGCCCGCGGCGTACACCGAGGCCCCGTCCGGGCTGACCGCGAGCGCCCGCGGGGTGTCGGTGAAGAAGGTGAGGATCGAGAGGGGCGAGCCGCCGAGCGAGGCGTCGTTCACGACCGTGCCGGCGTCGAACACCCAGACGTCCGCGCGGCCGACCCCGGGCGTCGTCAGCTGCGGATCGAACGGCGCGTTCTGGCCGCGGTGGGCCGTGGTGATGAACGCGCGCGAGCGCCCGGGGCCCGCGAAGACGATGTCGCGCGGCTCGTCGCCGACGAGGAGGGTGCGCACGACGCGCGGACGCCACGGAAACGACACGTCGACGACGCTGACGCTGTCCGAGAGGTGATTGACGACCCACACCTCGTGGTCGCTGCGCGCGGCGACGGCGACGGGCTCGAGGCCCACGCTGACGGACGAGAGGTGGGAGAGGCCGCCCGAGGTGACGCGAAAGATCTCCAGGCGATTGTCGGGCGTATTGGCCGCGAGGAGCAGGGTGCGGTCGGGCGAGAGCGCGAGCGGCCTGACCTGGCCGCTCTCGAAGAGCGTATAGGACGGCGCAGCCTCCGCCTGGCCCCCGGCCACGAGGCCCGCGAAAGCGGCGGCGGTGACCAGCAGGGAACTGGGAGAGCGTGCATGACGATGTAGGCGCATCATGACCTCCTTGCGGGGTTAAGAACGGGATATCCCCTCAGGATAGAACCGCACGGCGGCGTTCCGGAATCAAGTGTTTCGTGCATTTGTCGATGCGCGCGGCCCCGCATTCGTTCGGTGTTGGTGTCGGTGTTGGTTCCGGTTCCGGAGCGGCACTTTTTTGGATCGGCGCATGCATTGCCCGAATGGCGGTGAGCACCCATTGCGGGGGCGCTCACGTCGCGCACGCCGGAGCGCCCACGCACCGCCGGCTCGCGCCGGGCGGCTCGAGGTGCGCCGGGCGGCTTCGAGCGCGCCGCTTGACGACGCGTAACAGATCGGTTACGCGTTTGTCCGATGGATGCGGTTGCCCAGGCGCTGGCGGATCCAATCCGGCGAGAAATCCTGCGGATGCTGCGCGGCCGCGCCGCCTCGGCCGGCGCCATCGCCGGCGCCTTTCCGGTCAGCCGCCCGGCGGTCAGCCGGCACCTGCGGGTCCTGCGCGAGGCGGGCCTCGTGCGCGACGTGCAGCGCGGCCGCGAGCGCGAGTACAGCCTCGATCTCGGCGCGCTCGCCGAGCTCGAGGCGTTCCTGCGAGAGCTGCGCGAGGAGAGCCCGTGGCACCGCCGTTTCGACGCGCTCGAGACCGAGGTGCACCGCGTCGGCCGGCAGCGGCGCATGGCCGCCGCGAATCCGTCCCACAACGAAACGAAGCGAAGGAAGGAGACAGCATGAGCCCCCGACCCAACGGCCGCGTCCGGAGCACGGCGACAGGCGCCGATCTCGTCATTCAACGAAGCTTTCGCGCCCCCATCGAGGACGTCTGGCAGAGCGTCACCGCGTCGGAGAGCACGGCGCGCTGGATCGGCCCGTGGGAGGGCGAGGCGGGCCCCGGCAAGACGGTGCGCCTCCAGATGGCGTTCGAGAAGGGCGCGCCGTGGTGCGACATGACGATCGACGCGTGCGAGCCGCCGCATCGCCTCGCGCTCTCGGCCAAGGACGATTACGGCGAGTGGCGGCTCGAGCTGTCGCTCGCGGCGAAGGGCGAGACCACCGAGCTCACCTTCATTCAGCACCTCACCGATCCCGCGCTCGCCGGCGATACCGGGCCGGGCTGGGAGTATTACCTCGACATGCTCGTCGCCTCGCGGCTCGGCGAGCCGCTGCCGAGCTTCGCCGACTATTACCCGTCGCAGCGCGATTATTACCTGGGCGACGCGCGCACGCAGGAATAGTCTTCCGCTGCGGGCGCGGGGCCGGTCGATGCCGGCATCCCCATCACGGCCCGCCCGGAAAGGACGCCCTGGATGACAGCTCCTCGAACCGTCTCGCTCGATGCGGCGGCGTCATCGGATGCCCCTTTGCTGGGAAACCTCCTCGAGCTGTACATTCACGACCTCAGCGACGTGTTCCCCGGCCTCGAGCTGGGGCCGGACGGGCGCTTCGGGTACGACAAGCTCCCTCTCTACTGGTCCGAGCCGGAGCGCCGGTTCGCCTTCATCGTTCGATGTGGCGGGCAGATCGCGGGCTTCGTCCTGGCGACGCGGGGCTCGCCGGCGGCAACGGACCCGGAGGTCCTCGATGTCGCCGAGTTCTTCGTCCTGCGTCGATACCGCCGTTCCGGCGTGGGTCGCCAGGCGGCCGTCCTGCTGTGGCAGCGACTTCCGGGCAAGTGGACCGTGCGCGTCTCCGAGGGGAACGCGGGGGCGCTCGCGTTCTGGCGCGGCGTCGTCGCGGGGCTCACGGGCGGCGCGCTGACAGAGGCGACGCGCCCCGGCCATCCGCATCCCTGGCGGGTGCTCTCGTTCGAGAGCGAGCCGCTCGCGCCGGCCGAGGCGCACCTCGGCCAGGATCCGTAGCGCACGGAGCTCGAGCGGCGACAGCGGCAGCGCCGTGGATCCTCGGGCGCCGCCGTGCGCGCGGAGGGCACACCCCCGCGCGCTGGGCTATCTTCGAGGGGATATGACCGCCGGCCAACAAGGCACGCCCAGAGGCCCCTCTCTGCGGATCGTCTGCGTGAACGACGTCTACTCGCTCGACAACCTCCCGCGCCTCGCGAGCCTCGTGAGGCATCACGCCGCCGGGCCGGCGGATCGCTTCATCGCCGTGCTGGCCGGCGACTTCCTCGCGCCGAGCCTCCTCTCGAGCCTCGATCACGGCAGGGGCATGGTCGACTGCATGAACGCGGTGCCGATCTCGCACACCATCTTCGGCAACCACGAGGCCGACATCGAGCTCCCGGAGCTCAGGGCGCGGGTGCAGGAGTTCCGGGGAACGTGGCTCAACACCAACATGCCCTCGTTCTCTCCGGCGCTGCCGACCCACGAGATCCTCGAGATCGCGAGCCCCGGCGGGCGCGCGGTCCGGGTCGGCCTCCTCGGCCTGCTCGTCCACGTCGAGGGCCTGTACCGGCGGGGCGCGTTCGGGGGATGCGCCATCGAGCCGGCCAACGAGGCGGCCGTCCGCTGGGCCGAACGGCTCGTCCGCGAGGAGGGCTGCGCCTGCGTGATCCCGATCACGCACCAGAGCCGCGACGCGGATCTCGCGCTCGCGCGGGCGCAGCGCGACCCGCCCTTTCCCGTGATCCTCGGCGGCCACGAGCACGAGGTGCTCATCGACGACGTGGACGGCTGCTGGGTGGTCAAGTCCGGCACCGACGCCGCGAGCGCGGCCGTCATCGACCTCGTGTGGCCGGCCGAGGCGCCGCCCGCCGGTGGGCCCGACCTGCCCGCGGTCACCGTCCGGCTCGAGGACGTCCGCGCCTATCCCGAGGATCCGGCGATGCGCGCGCGCGTGGACCGCCACATGCAGATCGTGCGCGACCTCGACGCGGCCACCCTCCTCCGGCTCCCCCCGGGGAGCGCGCTGTCGTCGATCGGCACGCGGACGCAGCAGACCTCGCTCGGGACGCTCCTCTGCTCGCGCATGCGGGACGCGCTCGAGGCGGACGGGTGCCTCTTCAACGGCGGCGGCATCCGCGGGGGCCGCGAGTACCGCGAGCGCTTCACCTACGGGGATCTCAAGGCCGAGGTGCCCTTCAGCAACGAGCTCGTGGTGGTCCGCCTCCCCGGCCGCGTCGTGCGCGAGGCCGTCGCCGCGTCGCGGTCGCGCGCCCCCGCCCAGCACGCCGGCTTCCTCCAGATCGACGACCGGATGGCGATCGACGACCGAGGCGTCCTGACCGCGATCGGCGGCCTGCCGCTGGTCGACGACCGCGCGTACCGGATCGCCCTCCCGCGGGCGCTCCTCGGCGGCATGGATGACATCGCCCCGCTGGTCCGCTTCGCCGAGGCGCACCCGGAGGAGGTGCCGCCGGCGGACACCGGGCGTGAGCCGAAGCTCGTCCTCGTCGAGTCGTTCGCCGTGGAGCTCTGGCGCCAGCTCGGGCCCTTCGACGCGATCGACGCCGACCGCGACGGCCGCGTGTCGGCCGAGGAGCTGAGGGCGGCCGTCTCGCGGGCGACCGCCGAGACGCCGTCCGAGGTGGTCGTCGGCGAGCTGCTGAAGGTGCTCGATCGGGACGGGGACAGGCTCGTGACGCGCGGCGAGGCCGGCGCGCGCGCCCCCGCGCCGGCCGCGGGGTCGCGCGGTCAATCCGACCAGTGATAGGTCTCCTCGGGCCTCCCGCCGAACGCGGCGCTCGGGGCGGTCCAGGTGCGGAACCGCCGCTCGCCGCGCACGTAGCCGCGGACCCCCTCCGCCGCGAAGAACGACGTCATCGCGCGCCGGAGCTTCGGGAACTCGTCGAGGAGGCCGGGCTGCACGGGCCACAGCGACTCCAGGGCGAACGCCATCGTGGCGTCGGCCAGCGTGTAGCGGCCGGGGAGGACCCAGTGCTCCGCGCTGGCGGCCGTGCGCGCGAAATAGCGCTCGAGCAGGTCGAGCTTCCGGCCCATCGCCGCCCGGTGCTCGGCGCGGATCTCGTGGAAGCGCGGATCGAAGCACGTCACGCCGAGGTCGCGCAGCATCTCGGTCGCGACCTCGGTCACCTCGTCGACGCGGGCGGCCTCCTCGAGCGTGCCGCCGTAGAGGCCGAGCTTGCGGGCCACGTAGCGGCTGATCGCCTGCGATTGGCAGAGGACGAACGCCCCGTCCTCCAGCACCGGCAGCTGCCCGAACGGCGTGATCGGCAAAAACCGCTGCTTGCCCTGCGGTCCCTGCCAGAGCTCGATCGGGATCGTCTCGAGCTCGTACCGCGCGCCCGCCAGCTCGAGCATCAGCCGCGCCGGCTCGATGAGCCCGCGTACCGGGAAGTAAGTCAGCTTCATCGACGTCCTTTCGGTGGTCCCCGTCGGGGTTCCCGGGGATCCCTACCGGCGGAGTGCTCGGACCTCCAACTTCTCGGGGGCGCCCTGGGTCACGGGCCTTTCGGCGCGCGCACCAGCGCTCCGGTCGCGGGCCCGCCGTCCCAGACGAGGCTGAAGTAGACGTGCGCGCCGTCGACGGCGATGCCCCACGGGGTGCTCAGGTTGCGCGCGTGCGTCGCGAGCCCGCTCCCGTCGAGCCGCGCGCTCTGCACCTGGCCGTCGACCTCGCGCGCGGTCGTCCAGAAGACGCGCGCGCCGTCGAAGGCGAGCTGCGCCGGCGGCTGCGGCAGATCCGAGACGACCCTGCGGAGGGGGGACCCGGGCGAGAAGGCGGCGATCCCCCGGCCCTCGATGAGCCAGAGCGCGTCGCCGCGCGCCTCGAGCGCCCGCGGCTGGGCCAGGTCGCCGTGCAGCTGCTCCGGCGTGCTCGGCGGCGCCGCGTCGCGGGCCACCCGGTAGATCGCGCCGCTCGCCGCGCCGGTACCCCTGGCGGTCACGTAGACGTGGCCGGCGTCGAGCGCCACGCCGTTCGCGAGGCCCGGGATGGCCGCGAGCATCACCTTCGCCGCGCCCGGCTCGGCGCCCGCCGGGCGCGCGAACAGCCCGCCGTCGTCGAACGCGGGCGGCGTCCCCGGCTCGACCCAGTAGAGCGCGCCCCCGTCCACCGCGATCGCCGTGACGCCGCGCGCGTCCGGCGCGAGCTCGGTCACCTCGCCGCCGGCCTTCGGGACGGCCGCGATGCCGCCGGCGTGCGCGAAGTACACCGCCGCGTCGTCGAGCGCGATGGGGCCGGGGAGCGCCAGCTCGGCGGCCAGCACCGTCGCGCTCCCGTCGGCCGGATCGAGCCGCAGGACGCTGCCGTCCGGCGCGTCGCCCGAGCCCTGGTTGCACCCGTAGATCCCGGACGCGTCGCTCCGGAGGAACGTCGGCATCGGGAGCTCGCCGGCGAGCACGGCGGCGTCGCAGGTGCCGTTCCAGCAGGCGTCGGCGCAGGTCACGCCGCAGGCCCCGCAGTGGCGCGGGTCCTCCGCGACGCGGGCCTCGCAGCCGTTCTCGGCGTCGCCGTCGCAGTCGGCCCGCCCGGCGTCGCACGCGAGGGCGCAGGCGCCCGCCGAGCACAGCGCCGCCGCGCCGTCGCCACCGGCGCAGCGCGCGCCGCACGCGCCGCAGCTCTCGACGCTCGTCATGAGCGCGGCCTCGCAGCCGTTCTCGGCGTCGCCGTCGCAGTCGGCGAAGCCCTCGGGGCAGAGGTCCCGCGGCGGCGCCGCGGGCCCGGACGGCGGCGGCTCGGCCGCGGGAGAGCAGGCGGAGAGCGCGAGCGCGCCGACGAGCGCGTGAAGAGATCGTGTTCGCATCGGCGCCTCCTCAGGGGTTCGGGTGGACGAGGGGCAGGAACGCCACGCACATCTCGTCGAGCGTCGACTCGCCGAGCAGGATGTCCTGCGGCGCGGGCAGGCGCTCCTCGATGAGCTGCGCGGCGAGCGCCGGGTTCTCGGTGGTGTTGTCGTACGTGCAGCGCAGCTCGATCACGTCGCCCGAACGCAGCCGGGGCAGGTCGTCGACGGGCGCGTCGTAGCTGTAGAGCCGCTGCCAGTTGTAGTCCCACGCGGGCGTCTGGACGAGGCAGGCGCGGTCGGCCTCGTCGCCCTCGGGGCCCGGGCGGAGCTGCTCGACCTTCATGTCGACGCCGGCGCGGTGCATGTGGACGCCGGCGCCGTAGATCGCGACCTCGGGGATCGGGAGGTCGATGGCGAACCGCATCCGCTCGACGTGCCCGCGGGCGCCGGCCGGGATCCGGAACTCGACGCTCCCGCGGTCGCCCGGCCCGGGCAGGAGCCCGTTGCCGTCCCGGAACGGGCCCTCCGCGTTGCCGAGCGGCACGTTCAGGAGCGCGCGGCTCGGCTTTTCGTCCGCGAGGCGGAGCGCGACCCGGGTCGCCTCGGGCGCGGGCGTCTTGCCGGGCTTCGGGTGGTAGTGGACCTGCATCACGAGGAGCGCGTTCGCCGGCACCGCGATGCCAACGTCCGGCGGCAGCTCGAGCGGCTGCGTGCCGGGCGCCCAGGCGCCGAGCAGCGCCGTCTCGGAGAGGCGCGCGTCGCCGAAGCACGGGTAGCTGCCGCGCTCGCCGCCGAGCGCCTCGCTCTCGCGGTTCGCGTCGATGAAGAGCAGCGCGTGGTGCACGACCTCGCGGTCGCCTGGCAGCACGTCGTAGCCCTGGACCCACGCCGGCGCGGTGAGCCCCGGATCGAGGACGAAGCAGCGGAAGCTGTCGGCCCCCTCCGCCGCCGCGAACGGCTCCCGCGGCGAGAGCTCGATGTCCGTGCGCGACAGGCCCGTCGCGACGGGCACGAAGGGCGCCGGCGCGTCCGCCGGGTCGCCCTCGGGCGCGCCGGCGTCGCTCCACGCGCGGAGCAGGGCGATCTCGTCGAGGGAGAGGTGCAGGTCGCCGCGGAACGGGCGAGGGGGCGCGCACTCGTCGGTCGGCAGGGCGCCCCACGGGGGCATCCGTCGCGCCTCGGTCTCCTCGGCGATGAGCGGCGCGAGCGCCCTCGCGTTCTCGTAGGAGGCGAGGCTCACCGGCGCGGTGCCGCCCTGCGCGTGGCAGCTCAGGCAGCTCTTCTGGAGCAGCGGCGCGATGTCCCTGTGGAAGGTCGGGCCGGCGGCGCTCGATGACGTCTCGGCGGAACATCCGAGGGCGAGCGCCGCGGCGGGGGCGAGGAAAGCAGCGTGAAAACGCATCATGCGCGGCGCTCAAGCAGACGGCGTGCCCGGAGCGATCGGCCGCCGCGGCCGGGCGGCGCGCGGGGCCGCGTGTCCGCGTCCGGACAGGTGTCCGCGGGGAGGCGGACAGGTGTCGTGCGCCCGCGGTCCGGCGCCGACGCGACGCGGGGCGAGCAAGACGCGCCCCGCGTCGCTTGCGGTGAGGCCTGCCCGGCGCGGCGCGGCTCAGAGGCCGAAGAGCTCCTGGAGGAAGACGCCGCCCTTTCCGGCCCCTGCGTGCGTGAAGAACAGGCGCCCCGCCTCGAAGCTGCCCCCCTCCGCGACCCACTCGGCCGCGTGCGCGCGCAGCCGGGCGACGGGGTGCGGGGGGAACGCGAACGGCGAGCGAGACCGGTAGACGAACGTGGCGTCATAGTCGACGGGATAGCTCGTGATCGTCAGGTAAAACCACCCCTTCCGCGCGAACACGAACGGCGACTCGGTATGACCGCTGTTGTTCATCGCGGTCTCCGGCCCGAGCGTGAGCGCCATGGCCGGCGGGCTCCAGTGGACGAGATCCAGCGACGTGCGGTAAGCGACGCCGCTCCGGCGCGATTCCCGCGACGCGCAGCGCGTATAATAAACCACCCACAGATCGCCGAGCCGGACGAGCATCGGATCGCGGGCGACGCAGATGTCCTCGAAGAGCGTCCCTCCGTGGCGGGTCCAGGTCATCCCGTCGCGCGAGCGCGCGATCCGGAAGCCGGAGCGGTCGGGGTCGGGCGTGCCCACGTGAAAGATCATCACCAGGCCGCCGTCGCGGTCCCGGACCACGTGCGGGGCCCAGATCCAGCGCTCGTCGGGGAGGGCACGGGTGGAGAAGCGCTCGGGCGCCAGCGCGAAGCTCGGCGAGGTCGCTTCGACCCAGCGCGCCGGCCCGGGCGCTGCCGCCGTCGCCAGGACGAACTCGGTCTCGGTGTCTGGCCGGTAGGGCTCGTGGTTGAAGATACCCGTGAGGAGCCAGCGGCCGTCGGAGAGCTGGACGATCGAATGATCGTTCACGTAGGACGGGGCCGCGCGGAGGGCGTTGGCGTCGAAGATCTTCCTCGCGGGGCCCTGCGTCAGCTGCGGCGCGGGGGGCCCGGAGAAGAACCGCAGCGTGTAGCCGCGCTCGCTCCACGGCGCGGGGGAGCTCCGCGCGTCGATCTCGAGGACCGGGCGCTGGTTTGCGCCGCACTGGCCGGGGAGCAGATCGATCCAGAGCGCGTCCTCCGCGAGCGGCCGGACCGGGTTCGCCTGCATCTCGTGGATCACGCCGACCTCCCGCCCGTCGAGCCGCACGCGCGCCGTCTGGGGGGCTTTCGCCGCGGAGTACGCGCGGAGGAGCAGGAGCCCGCGCGCCTCGGGCGGGCAGTCGACCTCGATGCGGGTGATCCCGCGGCCCTCGCGCGACCGGGAGACCCGCCGGAGCTCCGAGCGCTCGGCGTCGAAGGCCGCGCGCGCGCGGCGCCGCCTCCCTTCGAGGTGGACCTCCTTCTCGCCGATCTCCCGAGGATCCGAGAAGGCGTAGGCGAGGCCCAGCGAGCGCGCCCGCAGCGGCGTATAGGCGCCGGTCGGGCCGGCCTCGATGCCGAAGCGCAGGCCGGAGCGGCTCACGATGGGGTCGGCCACGTGCAGGCGGTACAAGGAATGGTCGAACAGGGCGTTCCGCCAGCGATTCTCGGGATGGATGACGATGAAGCGGAGCAGGCCGCTGAACGGGTTATGGTGCGCGCCCAGGAAATAGAAGCCGCCGTTGAAGTAATCCTCGGTGCCGGTCCCGATCTGCAGGGGGTACGACATCCTGTCGGTCCGGATCATCTCGTCCCCCTCGAGATAGGTCCGGTCGTTGGGCCGGCCGCCGCTGAGGTGCTCCAGGAGGGCGACGAGCTGGAGCGGCCCCTCGTCCTCGAAGAGGGGCATCGTCGTCTCGCGTCCGGGGGCCACCTGATCGCGATATTGCGCGAGGAGCCGCACGCCGCGGCGGGCGGGCGCGAGATCGACGGCCGCCTCGAGGCCCGCGATGGACGCACCGGGCGCGGCCCCGAGCGACAGCACCTCTCCCTCCGCGAGCGGAATGGGCAGGCGCGTCGCGAGCCTGCCGAACCCCGCGGCGTCGGGCGCCCGGGCGGCGTGCAGCGCGCTCCGGAACGTGGTCCACCCGCCGTCGGCCTCGGCGCCCGTGCTGGCCAGGCCGAAGAAGAACGACGCGGGCACCGGCGGCTGCTCACCGATCCTCACGTCCAGGTCTTTCAGGCTCCCCGCGGGGATCCGGAGATCGAGGCCCGATACCGTCGCTGGGCCGATCGCCAGGACGAGCGGCGCGCCGGGGCTCGGGGCCTGCCGGTGCGTCGGGGCGGGCAGGGTGGCGGTCCAGTCCTCGGTCATGAACCCCGCGAGCTCCTCGGGCGTCGGGCCCGACGCGGCGCCGGGGCCCTCGCGGTAGGTGACCTGGTAATAGATGGGGACGCCGCGGAAGCGGACCTTGGCCTCGCTGGACCAGGCGAAAGGGACGTAGCTGGTGAATGCGCCCGAGCTCGCGTCGACGCCGAGCACCAGCGGCGGCTTCCAGGGGCCGCGGCCCTCGAAGAAGTCGTGGGGTGAGCCGCGGAAGGCCGTGCGCCCGTCGATCTCGATCCAGATCTCCTGGTCCGGCTTGTCGAGCTCCGCGCGTGGGGCGGTCATCCATATCCGCGTGATTCTCCCCTCGCCGCGGGCATGGAACAGGACCCGGTGCTCCCCCTCCTGCGCGACGCCGGCGCGATATCCATCGTTGTTGCCGCCCGCGGGGTCGTGGGTGGTCACGCTCCGGGATATCCACCCGGGGTGAAAGGAGAGCAGATCCTCCAGCACCGGAGCGATGGACGCGGCGCCCGGCGTGACGGCGAGGGCCCCGCCGAGGAGATGGCGGCCCGCGCGGGAGACGAGGGTGTCCAGGCGTGCGCCCGCGGCGCGCGCGATGTGCTGCCCGAGATTCATGAGCACAACCTAAGGGGGAGAGTCGCGCCGGGGGAGCGGGCTCGGCACCTCGCTTGCATTAACGCGAGGCGAAACCAGGCGCGACGCTCCGGGCGCGCATTCAAGGAGTGATTCATGCGCACCCGTGGCGGCCCGCGCCTCCTCGAAGGAACATGCCGCATCGCGCCTTCTGCGCGCTGGCGCGGCCTGCTGCTCGCGCTCCTTTCCATCCCGCCGCTCGCGGGCGCGGGCGGCGCGCCGGCAGGCCCCGTGGAGCAACGCGACCTTCCGGGAATCTCCGCCAGGGCGCGCGGGCAGCTCGATCGCGCGGCCTACGCCGAGCGGCTCCGCGCGATGTGGCTCGGCGAGTGCATCGCCAACTGGACGGGGCTGACGACGGAGGGCGTGCGCATCGAGCGCCCCTTCTTCACCGACGCAGACTGGGGGACACCCCAGGGCCGCGATGGGGCGCGGATCGACTTCGTGCTGCTCGACCCCTGCCCGGCCGATGACGACACCGATATCGAATATGTCTACTTGCACCTCATGACCGAGGCGCGGACGCTCTTCCTGTCTCCCGAGGCGATCCGGGACGGGTGGCGAGCGCACATCAACGATTTCATCTGGGTCTCCAACCGGAGGGCGCGCGACCTCCTGGAGCGAGGCGTGCTGCCCCCCAGGACGAGCCACCCGGCGCTCAACCCGGACGCGCTCCACATCGACGCGCAGCTCACCACGGAGATCTTCGGCGCCCTCGCGCCCGGCATGCCGGAGCTCGCGCTGCGGATGGCCGACCTCCCCATCCGGACCACGGCGCGCGGTCACGCCGCGCACGCCGCGCAATTCTATGTCCTCCTCTTCTCGCTCGCGTCGACCGTCGATCCGGAGAAGCCGCGGCGCGAGGAGATCGTGCGCATCGTCCGCGAGGCCAGGAGCTACCTGCCGGATGCGTCGAAGGCCGCCGATGTCATCGATTTCGTGCTCTCGGCGTATCTATCGGCGGACGATCCGGAGGATTGGGAGAGCGTCCGCGACGCCATCGCGCATCGCTATCAGGAGCAGGCACGGGCGCACGGCTTCGTCTATCGAGGGTTCACGGAGTCCGCGATCAACCTGGCGACCGGGACGATGGCCCTCCTGTTCGGCGGGGGGAGCTTCCGGCGCACCGTCCAGATCGGCACCCTGTCCGGGTGGGACTCCGACAACGGCACGGCGACGATGGGCGCGCTCGTGGCGCTCATCGGCGGCATGGAGGAGCTGCACCGCGCCTTCCCGGGGGCGCGGCTCGCCGAGCGTTATCGTATCCACCGCACGCGCCCGACCCTGCCGGACCGGCTGCCGGACGACCGCGAGGCCGAGGACACCTTCACGGCGATGGCGCGGAGGATGGTCGCGCTGGTGGATCTCGCGGCGCAGGCTCACAGCCCGCGGCCGCGCGGGCCCCGCGCGCGCGGCGCACCCGATCGACGGCCACCGCGGCCACGATGATCGCGCCCGTCGCGATCTCCTGCACCCAGCTCGGCAGCCCGAGGTGGACGCCGCCGGTCCGGATGACCGTGATGAGCAGCGCGCCGATCACGCTCCCGGCGACGCTCCCCTCGCCGCCCGAGAGCGGCGCGCCGCCGATGACGACCGCCGCGATGACCTCGAGCTCGAGGCCCACCGAGTCGGTCGGGTCGCCCACCGTCAGCGTCGAGAACTCCATCACGCCCGCGACGCCGGCGAGGAGGCTCGACAGGGTGTACACCGCGATCTTCACGCGCCCCGTGTCGATGCCGCACAGCCGCGCCGCGGCCTCGTTGCTGCCGACCGCGAACACGTGGCGCCCGAAGCGCGTGAAGGTGAGGACGGCGAAGACGAGGAGCGCGAGCGCCGCGGTCATCCACAGCCCGGGCGCGGCGAGGTCGGCCGAGAGCAGCGCGTCGAGGCCGCGCGGATCGGCGTCGATCTTCTGCTCGGACGCGAGCCCCTTCGCGGCGCCGCGGAGCGCGCTCATCGTGCCCAGCGTCACGACGAAGGGCGTCATCCGCGCCCGCCCCACGAGCGTCCCGGAGACGACGCCGGCGAGGCCCGCCGCCGCCGTGGCGGCGAGCGCCGCGGGCAGCGGCGGCACCCCCGCGCGCAGGAGCGTCGCGAGGACGACCGTCGTGAACGCGACGAGCGAGCCCGTGGAGAGGTCGATCCCGCCGGTCGCGATGACCAGGGTCATGCCGAGGGCGCAGATGCCGACCACCACCGTCTGCCGCGCCATCGTGAGCAGGTTCTGGCTGCGCAGGAAGGTGTCGGGCGTGAGCGCCGCGAAGAGCGCGTAGACGAGCAGCAGGGCGACGAGCGGACCGAGCCAGGGCGGGCGCTTCTTCACGAGGAGGCCTCCAGGAGGAGCGACGCCGCGGTCCACGACGCCGCGGGCCGCGGCGGCTCGAGGGTCCCCCGGCGGAGGACCGCGATGCGGTCGCACGTCGTCACGAGCTCGTCGAGCTGGCTCGACACGAGCACGATGGCCTTGCCGGCGCGCGCGAGCTCGCGGAGCAGCGAGAGCACCTGCGCCTTGCTCGCGACGTCGATGCCGCGCGTCGGCTCGTCGACGAGGAGCACGTCGACATCCTCGCGGAGCAGGCGCGCGAGCTGGACCTTCTGCTGGTTGCCGCCCGAGAGCTCGCCGGCGCGCTGATCCGGCCCCGCCGCGCGGATCGCGAGCGCCTCGATCCAGCGCGCCGCCTCCGGGAGGAGCGCCCTCGGCGCGGCGACGAGGGGCGCGCGCGGCGAGAGCCAGACGTTCTCGGCGATCGAGCGGCCGAGCATCAGCCCCTCCCCGCCGCGATCTTCGCTGAGGAGGCCGACCCCGCGGGGAGCGCGCAGCGCGACCGTGCCGGCCTGCTTCGGGTCGAGCCCCGCGAGGATGCGGAGGAGCTCGGTCCGGCCCGAGCCGACGAGGCCGGCGATCCCGAGGATCTCCCCCCGGCGCAGGGTCAGCGACGCGCGCCTCGGCCGCTTCACGCCGGAGACGTCCCTGACCTCGAGCACCACCTCGCCGCCGCCCGGCGGCGCCGCCTCGGACGCCGCGCGCTCGCGGGCGTCCTCGAGCGCGCGGCCGAGCATCTCGTGGACGATCTGCGCCGGCTCGGTCTCGCGCGGATCGCCTTCCCCGGCGACGCGGCCGTCGCGGAGCACCGTGTAGCGGTCCGCGTGCGCGCGCACGTCCGAGAGGAAGTGCGTCACGAGCAGCACCGCGAGGCCGGCGTCCCGCAGGGCGCGGACGCGGTCGAACAGGCGCGCGGCGTCCGCGTGGCCGAGGCTCGAGGTCGGCTCGTCGAGGACGAGCAGCCGCGCCGCGAGCCGCCCGCCCTCGCGGAGGCCGCCTTGCGCGAGCGCCCGCGCGATCTCGACGAGCTGCTGATCGGCGACGCCGAGCTCCCCGGCCGGCGCGTCGAGCGGCACGCGGTCCGGGCCGTCGGCGACGAGCGCGATCGCTTCCCGGGCGATGGCGCGGGCGCGCGCGCGGTCGCGGATCCCGGGTCGCGCGCGGGCGGCCGGCTCGATCCCGAGCACCACGTTGTCCGCGACCGAGAGGTGGGGGCAGAGCGTCCGCTCCTGCGGGACGAGGACGACGCCCGCGCGGCGCGCGCCTTCGGCCGAGGCCGGCGCGTACGGCGCCCCCCCGAGCCGCAGCGAGCCCGCGTCGGCGCGCTCCACGCCGAGCAGGATGCGGGTCAGCGTGCTCTTGCCCGCGCCGTTCTCGCCGAGGAGCGCGTGGACGCTCGCGGGCGCGATGTGCAGGGAGACGCCGCGAAGCACCGCATTGTTACCGAACGCCTTGGCGAGGCCGGTCACCTCGAGGAGGGGCGTGCGCGCTGCCACCACGAGCCGCTCACTCCCCGAGCCACCGGGCGAGGTCGGGCCTCACGATGTCCTGCACCGCCGGGTCGTCGAGGTCCTGCTTCGTGACGACGCGCGCGCCCGTGTCGATGCGCTTCTCGATCGGCTCGCCGCGGAGGTGCGCCGCCATCGTCTTGACCGCGACGTACCCCATGTAGAACGGGTTCTGCACGACGAGCGCCTCGATGTCGCCCTCGCGCAGGGCGCCGAGGAGCTTCTCCGACGCGTCGAAGCCGACGAATTTCACCTTGTCGGCGGCGCCCGTCTTGCGGAGCGCCTGCAGCATCCCGAAGGTCGTCGACTCGTTCGGCGTGAACACCCCCGCGATCGCCCCGTCCGCGGCCTTGTGCGCGAGGAGCAGGCTCTCGCTCTTGTTGAACGCCGTCTCGGTGGTGGCGCCGCCGTACTGGTTCTCGCTCGCGAGCGTGATGTCGGGCATCGCGCGCAGCGCGTCGAGGAAGCCCTGCTCGCGGCCCTGCGTGCTCGCCGAGCCCTCCTGGTAGCGGAGCACGAGGACGTTGCCCTTCCCGCCGATCGCCTTGGCGAGGTGCTCTCCCGCGAGCTTGCCGGCGCCGTGGTTGTCGGTCGCGACGAAGCTCACGTGCTCGTCGCCGGCGAGGTCGGAGTCGAACACGACCACCGGGATCTTCGCCTGCGCCGCCGCGCGCACCGGCGACCTCAGCGCCGCGCCGTTCAGCGGCGCGAGCACGATGCCGGACACGCCCTGCGCGACGAAGCTCGAGACCACATCGATTTGCCCCTTGAGGTCGTCTTCCCTGAGCGGCCCCTTCCATACGATGTCGACGTCGAGCTCTCGCGACGCCTTCACCGCGCCCGCGTGCACGCTCTTCCAGAACTCGTGCGTCGTCCCCTTCGGCACGACGGCGATGCGGAGGCGCGCGCCGCTCTTGGGCGCTGCGCCTGCGTCCGTCGACGTCGTATCTTGCGAGGTCTTCGAACATGCAGTGAGAGCGGTGATCGCGAAAACGCACGCGAGGAACCTGGCGTTCATCGGTGCGAGAGGATAGTCGACAGATCGCAGGCGCGCTCGCGCTGGAGATCACGTTGGCGATATGAAACTGGCCGCAGGAGCTTCGTCCAATGATGCGGCCGGCCGGTGAGAAATGAAGGCGGTTCGAGGGAACGCGCTTCGTGCTCAAGAGAATCCCGACCTCGTCGAGGAGGTGGGCCGTAGCCGGACTGTCTGAGCTAGAAGCACCCGGGCACATCCGGTTGCGTGAGGAGTGGACGAGAGGCGGCTGCCAGCGCGTCGACGCGGGGCAGATCGCGCGCGAGGCCCGGAGATCACCGGCAGGGCCACCGGCCGCCGTCGAGGTCGAGCGGCATCTCCATGCTGTTGAAGTTCCACGCGTTCGTCTGCTCGCAGAAGAGCGACCTGTCGGTCATGTGCCCCGAGAACGGATCGTCGTACTCCACGTGGAACACGGCCTTGCCGTTCGCCACGAAGGTATCGACGAGGATCTCGCACTCCTCGAACTCGAAGCACTGCTCGTTCAGCGTCCAGTCGAAGTACGGCCACAGGTCCTCGGCCTGGTCGATGTCGCCCTTGAGCCCGACGGACATGCCCATCCCGTGCGCGAGCTCCGCGATGAACCGGTTGTAGGCGATCTGGTCCTCGTAGGTGAGCGGGAACCCGGATTCATTGGCGTACCCGTCGACCTCGTCGGGCTCGATGGCGTCGAAGCCCTTGTCCTTGCAGGTCTGGAACCGGGCCTGCATGATCGGCCCGAGGACGTCGATCTGCCGGATATCGAGCCAGAACGAGCCCTCCCAGTGGTAGTCCGGTTCGCCTTTGACCGACTCCGGGAAGTCGCCGGCGTCCGACCGATAGTCCTCGAACGCGCCGACGTCGACATAGCAGATCACCTTGGCGCCCCTCGCGTGGAGCGCGGCGACCGTCTCTGCCGGCGTGAACTCCCAGTCGAGGTCGTAGACCACGGGAGGCGGCAGATCGAGCGGCGCGCCGGTGGGATCGACGAGGCCCATGTCCTTGGGGTCGTCGAGGTCCAGGGGGTGGTCGATCATCCAGTGCCACGGCGTGTCGAGCGCCGGGATCCAGAGGTCGGGGCCCCCGCCGGCGGCTGACGTCGAGGAGGTGGCCGCCGGGGCTGGCGAGCTCGCGCCGCCGCGCGCGTCTCCGCCCTCGCCGCCTGGTCCGCCAGGGTCTGCGCCGGCGTCGCCGCATGCGACGTGCATTGCCGCAAGGATGGGAATCAACCACGGGGCCACCGCAGGCCACGATCGATGCATGATGGCGCTCCTCTCATCGCTCCGGAGCTCGATCGCTCCGGGGTGTGCGCCTCGACGCCCACCCGGCATCGTGATGCCTCGCTCCTGGAGCTTCACCCAGGTGGCGCAGCGAGGGAACCACAGAAAGCGCAGCGAGCCGGACAAGCAAGAAGGACGGCTCACGCTGATCGCCGCGGTCTGCTGGAACGGGCGATGGATCCAGGTGGTGAAACGAGATGGAGTCGATCCCGAGCTCGGCCGCGGTCCACGGCACGCTGGCGAGCCGCGTCGTTCACGCGCTGGCGCGGACGGGCTCGCGGCGGCTCCGCGGCAGGGGCCGGGCCGCGAGGGGACCGGCTCCGGCTAGCACCGCGGGTCCGACATCCCGCCAGCAACACCGGTCGATGGCGAGCGTTCTACGCGGCCGCGCTCCCGCGGCGGCCTGCGCCGTTTCCCCCTTCGGTGAGCTTCGCTTCGTGCTTCGCGATCCACTTGCGGAGCCGCTGCGAGAGCGGCGACCGTCCGTTTTCGTAGTTGGCGACCGAGCTGCGCGCGAGGCCGAGCTTGCCGCCGAGCTCGGCCTGCGAGAGCCCGAGCTTCTCGCGAAGCTCCTTCAGCGACGTCGAGCCCGTCGCCGCCTGCTCGCGCGCCGGTGCGCTCGGCGTCGGTGCGCTCGGCGTCGGTGCGCTCGGCGCGCGAGGCGGCGCGACCTCGATCGCACGCACCTCCCGCCGTGTGCGCTCGGCCGCCACCGGCGGCGGCTCGGCACGGGCGCCTTCCGACGCGGCGCGTCGTGCCACGGTGGCCCGGACGCTCGTCGCGCTCCCCGCGAGCTCCCCGCCGCAGAACGGGCAGTGGTCGAACACGAGGAGCTTGCCCGAGTCGGTGCGGAATTCGATGCCCTGGATCGACGCCGGGAGCCCCTTCGCGCGGCGCTCCTCGCTCGACCACCCGTAAACGACCGTGAGCCCCGGCCCCTCGAGGTTGACCGGCAGATCGGCTTGACTCATCCGAAGGCAGACCGTCCTGCCATCGCGTGTGCACTGTCGTCCGATGATGGGCATTGTCATCTCCTCGCTTCGAAGGGGGGGCGAGCGCGGGCCTACCCGGTCGAACTTTGCGCAGTACTGTTCACCTGTCAAGTTGGAGATGAACCGAGTGCATCCGGCGGCGCCTGGGCCAGGGTTTCGGCGCATCGGCGAGGTCTCGGCGAGGCTCGCCGCGGGGCGGACCGTGACCGGCGGGGAGGTGTGTCGGTGCAGGCGGGCACTTGGCCGCCGTCCGCCGCTCGCCCACCCAACCCTCGCGCGTTCGGGCGGGCCGGCGGACGTCGCGTAGCTTCCGGGCTCCGTGGCTACCAGGGCGGCATCGGCCGACCGTCGGGGCCGGTAGCCCGCCATCGTGTGGTCTCTCGTCGAGAGCGATGGAAAGGAGCACGGTATGGCACACGCAGTCTCCAAAGATGCCATCGCCGAGCAGGCCAGAGGGGTTCGTCTCCGCGGGGCAATCCCCCCAGGGATCTGCCTCGCGAGCGAAGAGAATTTTAACGCAAAGTCGCAAAGTCGCAAAGTCGCAAAGGCGCAAAAAGACACATAATAAATTTTCTTTTGCGCCTTTGCGCCTTTGCGTTGAAATCTCTCGCCGGATCCTGGCCGGACTCCTGGTGGGTGGAACCAGGCCAGCAGGCGCGAGCCGGAGTGCTGGGTATTCCGAGGTGCGCCGCGGCGCGTCGAACCGCCGGTCGGCACAGCAGGAAAACGACGCCGTCCCGTGCGGTTCGAGCGAAGGACGACCGAGGGCGCCGGCATCCACAGGACAGCCGAGCAGCGACGCAGTGCCCAGCTGGACCTCCAGGGGCGAGCCCGCCGGCGGCCATTCTTCTCATCGAGGCGCTCCGCGCCTCGCGCAGGGGGAATGACGCCGCGGGCGGCTTCATTTCGGGGCACCGAATCGACTCGGAATCCTAGGGAGACGCGGGCTCATCCGCGGACAGCCGCGGCACGCGAGCCGCCGTCGGCGCGCACCGTTCCGCGCTGCACGCGCGGCGAAAGGAGCATCATGGTCGTTGTTGGTATGCGAAGCGCAAAAGCCCTCCTCGCGGTGGCGACGGCCACGAGCGCCATCCTCGGGTGCTCGAGCCCCCCTGCTGCTGCCCTGGGACAGGATCCGGATGGGGTCGAGGCGTCGGACATGCCGCTGGCCGGCGATGAGCCGGTGTCCGAGGCGGACGCGAAGCTCCTCATCGAAGGCGTCGCGGCAGCCTATGCCCCTGAAGCGCAGGCCCACGGGGCGCAGCTCACCGTGCGCGTCACGGGCTCGTTGACGCGCATCGAGTTCGCCGCGGACCGCACCTGGAGCATCCTCGTGGGGTCCGACCTCTTTCGTCCCGGCCTCACGCGCGACCTCGCGACGTTCATCGGCTGCCACGAGGTGGGCCACGCGCTCGGCGGCTTCCCGTTCAAGGACGGCCCGCCGCAGCGCACCCAGGTCGAGGGGCTCGAGCAAGGCCAGTTCGGCACGGTGAGCGCCTCCGAGGGCCAGTCCGACTACTTCGCATCGAAGGACTGCCTGCCCCGGATGTGGGGCGATGACATCGACGCGAACAGCGCGTACCGGACGCGGGTGTCGGCGGCGACCAAGGCCCGCTGCGACGGCGTCTGGGCCGGCGACGCGGAGCGCGATCTCTGCTACCGCATCGCGGCGGTCGCCAACGACTTCGGGGTCTGGCTCGGCGGGGCGCAGGCGTCGACCGACACGCCCTCGACGAGGGTCGTGACGGGCACCAACGTCAACAACATGGGAGATCAGTGCCGCGTGGACACCATCTTCGCCGGCGCCCTGTGCCAGGTGCGAAACCCTGGCACCGACATCCCCGGCCTGGTCCCGCCGTACGCGCGCCTGGTCGAGATCGATCCCACGGTGGAGGCGGACGCCGCGTACGCCGCCTGCGCGGAAGGGCCCGGCGCACGTCCGCTCTGCTGGTTCCGGCCGAACTCCACGCCCTACGATTGCTCGTTCATGCCCGAGGTCGGCGACTGCGTCGTCACCGAGGAAGGCGTGTCCGCCACGCGGTTCTGTTCGCCGCGGAGGGGGATCGAGATCTTTCCGTGCTCTGACGGCACGAGCTGCGAGCTGGACGAGGACGGCTTCCCGGTCTGCGAGCTGGAGACGAACTGAGGCAGCGCGCCGCTCGACGCCGCCCCCTGAGCCAGATACCCGCCCTCGTTTTGCCGGTCTCGGGGCGGTGTGCAGCCACCAGCGCTGGACGGGCGCGTCGCGCTCCGTGCCTCCTGTAAAGTTTCCGTGTTGTAATCGCGCGCTTCCGGTATGGGCCTGGCCGGTATTGACGCGGAATCGGAGTGAGCCCAGCGTCGCGGAATGCGGATGCCGTGGTGGATGGGGGTGCTCGCCTCGGTTGCGCTCGCGCCGGCTTGCGGGGGTCGGATCGAGCGCCACATCGAAGAACCGCCGGCGGACGGAGGCGAGGTCGGATCGACGACAGGAACTGGCGGTGCTGGGGGCGCCGGCGGTGCTGGAGGCGCCGGCGGTGCCGGGGGCGACGGCGGCCCGGCGAACGCCGTGGCGGCCTCCAGCTCAGGCGGCGGAACCTCGTCGACAGGCATGCCAAGCGAGCCGGACGCGGGCGCGGGGGGCGCCGAGCCGGGGTGCGATCCGCGCGTGTACAGCGGCTCTTTGAGCGTCACTCACCAGGACGATCTCGAGGAGCTGCGCGGCGTAACCGTGCTCGATGGCACGCTCACCATCGGCGGCGACGTCTCCGACCTGTCCCCGCTCGAGTGTCTGAGGACCATCAAGGGGAAGCTCCAGATCATGGACACCACGAGGTTGTCCAGCCTGGAGGGTCTCGGCGCCCTTTCCTACGTTGGGCTCCAGCTGCAGGTGATACGGAACTCCTCGCTGCTCAGCCTCAGCGGGCTTCAGAGCCTGCGAGAGGCCGTGGCCGTCCTGATCACCGAGAACCCGCTCCTCGAGAGCGTCGCCGGCGTCGGGGTGAGAGCAGCCGAGTGGCGCGTGGTCGACAACGATGCCCTCGAGTCCTTGTCAGGCCTCGACGACGTCGAGGAAGGGGTATTCTGGATCGAGGGCAACGACCGGCTCGCGACGCTGGACGGGCTGCGCGGCCTGCGCCGGGGGTGGCTCAACCTTGTCGACAACGACGCGCTGACCAGCCTCGAGGGCCTCGGCGCCGAGGGCCTCGAGGAGCTCCTCATCTCCGGGAACGACGGGCTCGTCAGCTTGAGGGGCCTCGAGCGGCTCACGGCCGTCAAGAAGCTCACCTTGCGGGAGAATCGGCAGCTGGGCTCGCTGCGCGGCCTCGACGGCCTCGTCTCCGCGGGCGTCATCGGCATCTCGTCGAACGAGCGGCTCGTGGACCTGACCGGGCTCGATGCGCTCGAGACCACCGACGCCCTCGTGGTCAGCGGCAATTCAGCGATGAACAGCCTGGACGGCGCGCCCTCGCTCCGCGGCGTCCTGCGAGCCACCGTCGACTCGAATCCCGAGCTGGTGAGCGCCAACGCTTTCGCGCACCTTCGCTCGGACCTGGACCGCGCGCCGTCGCTTTCCTTCTCGAACAACCCCAAGCTCACCACCATCGACCTCGGCGACGTGACACGGCTGGCCGAGGTGTCCATCACCCGCTGCGGCTCCCTCTCGGACCTGTCCGCGTTCGCCGGCATCACGGAGATGTCGACTCTCGTCCTGGGAGAGAACTCCGGGCTCGTGAGCCTCACGGGGCTCGAGCTGGTCTCGGAGCTCGATGGGCTCCAGATCATCGACAACCCTCGGCTCACGAGCCTCGCGGGCCTGCATGGCCTCGTCTCCACGCGTCGCATCGCCATCTACTCGAACGAGCGGCTCGTGGACCTGACCGGGCTCGATGCGCTCGAGACCACCGACGTCCTCGTCGTCAGCGGCAATTCGGCGATGAATAGCCTGGACGGCGTGCCCTCGCTCCGCGATGTCGTCCAGGAAGCCGTGGTCGAAGCGAACCCCGAGCTGGTGAGCGCCAACGCCTTCGCGCACCTTCGCTCGGACGTGGACCACGCGCCGTCGCTGTACTTCTCGAACAACCCCAGGCTCGCCACCATCGATCTCGGCGACACAACACGGCTGGGGCAGCTGTCCATCACCGGCTGCGGCGCCCTCGCGGACCTGTCCGGGTTCGCCGGCGTTGCTGAAATGTCAGCTCTCTCCGTGGCCGAGAACTCCGGGCTCGTGAGCCTCACGGGGCTCGAGCAGGTCTCGGAGCTCGATCGGCTGGAGATCTACGACAATCCTCGGCTCACGAGCCTCGTGGGCCTGAGCGGCCTCCGCAACGCGCGAAACGGGCTCGATATCTCCAAGAACACCGCGCTCACCAGCCTCGACGGGCTCGGCTCGCTCGGCGCGGGCGACGGCGCGATCCAAACGGTGACGCTCGCCGACAACCCGGCGCTCGTCGACATCGATGCTCTGCGCGGCCTGGTTCGCGTGGGCCAGTTCACCCTCCGAGACAATGACGCCTTGGTCGGGCTGACCGGGCTCGAGGACCTGACCACGATCGATCGTCTCAACGTCGAGGGGAACGGGTCGCTCGAGACGCTCCGCGACCTGGGAGCTCGATCGATCAATGGTACGATGGAGATCCGGGACAACGAGAGCTTGCCGAGCTGCGAGGTCGAGGCGCTCCTGGAGCGCCTCGACTGGCCGCCTCTCATGGTGTTCGAGGAGAACAACGGCACAGGCACCTGCCCGCCCTGAGTCGGGGAAGCGCCTGACGCGCCAGCTCACCCGTGATAGCCATGCCGGCATGACCGTCCGTTGCGCCGAGCGCTTCGCCGTCCGGGGCCGCCAGGGGCGCGCGCTCTTCCCTCCGGGAGCGTGGGTGTTTCCGGCAGACCTCGAGGCCGCCCAGGAGCTCCACGCCGCGCTGCAGGCGACATTCCGCGAGCGGCACGCGGTCACGCCGGCCGAGATCGAAGGCCAGGTGCCCCGCGCGTTTGCCTTCGACGACCTGCTCGGGTTCCTCGCGCGGCGGCGGCCGGCGTTCGACCGCGCGCTCGCCGGCATGCGCTCGCCCATCGCGGCGTCGCGGATCGCGACGCTCGCCGCGGCCCTCGGGCTCTCGCGCGACGAGGTGACGGCGGCGCTGCGCGCCCGCGCGACAGGCGCCGATCTCGTCGAGGGGTCGACCGTCGTCGACAACTCGCTCTCGCTCGCAGCGCAGCGCGTGGATGTCTTGCGCGAGCTCGCCGCGGACGACGCCGTCCTCGATCGCGAGCTCGAGCTGGGGCGCCTCGTCGCGCAGCCCTCGTGGACGCCACAGGTCGATTGGAGCGAGCTCGTGCCCGACGCCGTGGAGGCGGCCTCCTGTGTCGATCCTGCGTCCGGCGCCGTCGAGGTCGATGTCGACATCGCGCACCTGGTGCTGCTCGCGGCCCAGTGCTGCGTCGACCCGACAGCCCATGCGGTGCGCGGCGACCACGACGGGCTCGTGTGGATGTCGCTTGCCGAGCTCGACGGCGATGCGCCGGCCCCGGAGCGCGCCCCTGGCTCGATCCTGGTGCGACCCTCGGTCGCTGCCGAGGAGGTCGAGCGCCTCGAGTTCGCGGCCGTCCCCGCGGCGCTGCGGGCGATCGCGCCGGGGGGCGCCCTGCTCGCGGTGACGCTCGTGGAGGACGAGGCGTAGCGTCGCAGCGTGCCTGGGCGGCAAAACCGGCGCGATCAGGCGGTGACGCCGCCGTCGATGTTCAGGTTGGCGCCGTTGACGAAGGCGCCCTCGGGGCCGGCCAGGTACGCCACCATGCTGGCGACCTCGTCGCCTTGTCCGTAGCGCTGGATGGGGATCTGGCTTTTCAGCCCGGCGGCGAGCGGGCCGTCGGCCGGGTTCATGTCGGTGTCCACGGGGCCAGGCTGGACGTTGTTGACCGTGATGCCGCGTGGACCGAGATCCCGGGCCCAGCCGCGTGTGAGGCCGGCGACCGCCGCCTTTGTCGCGCCGTAGACCGACATCCCGGCCATGAGCGCCACGTCGCCGGAGATGCTCCCGATGTTGATGATGCGCCCGCCCTCGCCCATGTGGCGGACAGCCTCCTGCGCCGCGACGAAGAGGCCTCGGACGTTCACCGCCATGAGGCGATCGAACTTCTCCAGCGAGAACTGATCGATGGGCGCCATGGCGGCGATGCCTGCGTTGTTCACCAGCACGTCGAGCCGGCCCAGGGCCTTCACCGTCTGGGCGACGGCGCCCTTCACCGCCTCGGCGTCGCCGCTGTCCGCCCGCAGGGCGATCGCCTTGCCGCCCGCCGCCTCGATGGCGCGCACCACCTCCTCCGCCTTCGCGGGCGACGCGGCATAGGTGATGGCCACCGCGGCGCCCTCGCGCGCCAATCGCTTGGCGATCGCCGCCCCGATACCCCGCGAACCCCCGGTGACCAGCGCAACCTTGCCCTTCAACGTACCCATCGCAGCTTCTCCCTTTTTTTTGGAACGATCGTTCCTTAAAAAGAAGCTAAGTAGGTTGTTGCAGTCCGTCAAGCGATTTTTGGAACGACCGTTATGAAAAAAGCGACGGGGGCACTCCAGCGGGGACGAGGGCGGCCGCGCTGCTTCGATCAGGACACGGCGCTGGAGCGAGCGATGGTCCTGTTCTGGGAGCGAGGGTACGAGGGGGCGTCGCTCGACGAGCTGAGCGCGGCGATGGGCATCAGCCCGTCGAGCCTCTACGCGACGTTCGGGGGCAAGGAGCAGCTGTTCCGGGCGGCGGTCGACCGGTACCTCGCCGGGCAGGGCGGGTACATGAGCCGCATCTTCGCCGAGGAGCCGACGGCCCGGGGCGCGGTGCAGCGGCTGCTCGAGACGGCGGCCGACGAGCTCACCCGGCCCGATCATCCGCCCGGGTGCATGGTCGCGCTGGCCGGGACCCAGTGCTCCCCCGGCGCCCAGCCCGTCCAGGGCTTGCTGCGGGGGCACCGAGAGGCCTCGCAGTGCGGGCTCAAGGCGCGGATCCAGCGAGCCATCGAGGACGGCGAGCTCGCCCCCGACACGGACGCCGCCGCGCTGGCCACGTTCTACGCGACCGTCTTGCTGGGGATGTCGGTCCTGGCGCGGGACGGCGCATCGCGGGAGAGCCTCCGCGCGGCCGTCGAGGTCGCGGTGCGGGCATGGCCCGGCGCGCCGCGCCGCCCGTAGGCTGCCCTCGACGACGGCGGTCTCGAGCGAGCTCTCCCACCGTGCCCTGGCTGCGATCTCCCGAGCTCCTCAGGCCTGAGCGCCGGGCCGAGGGGGCGACGAGGCGGACATGCTGCGGATGACGAACGTCACCAAGGTCTACCGGCGGGGCCTCATCGAGACCCACGCGCTCTCCGGGTTCACGCTCCACGTCGCGCGCGGCGAGTTCCTCAGCGTGATGGGCCCCTCCGGCTCCGGAAAGACGACGTTCCTCAACGTCGCCGGGCTGCTCGACCCGCTCGACGGGGGCGAGTACCTCCTCGACGGCGAGCCGATGCAGGGGCTCTCCGACGCGCGCGCGAGCGCCGTCCGGAACCGGAAGATCGGCTTCGTGTTCCAGAGCTTCCAGCTCATCGCCGACCTCGACGTGTGCGACAACGTGGAGGTGCCGCTGCGGGTCCGTGGCCTTCCCGCGCGCGCGCGCCGGGAGCGGGCCCTGCGCGCGCTCGCGGACGTCGGCATGGGCGCCCGGCTCCGCCACCGGCCCAGCGAGCTCTCGGGCGGCCAGCAGCAGCGCGTCGCCATCGCCCGCGCGCTCGTCGGCGAGCCCGCGCTCCTCCTGGCCGACGAGCCCACCGGCGACCTCGACTCCCGCTCGGCGCGGCAGATCCTCGACCTCCTCGAGCGCATCCACGAAGGCGGCACCACGATCGTCATGACGACCCACGATCCGGAGCTCGCCGCGCGGGCGCGCCGCCAGGTGCACGTGCTCGACGGGAAGCTGATCGATCCGTGGGCGCCGGCGCCCGCCGCGCTCGCGCACGGCGCCGGGAGCCGCGCGTGAGCGCCGGCGATGCGCTCCGGCTGGCGCTCCGGAGCCTCCGCCGGCAGCCGGGCCACACCGCGATCCTGCTGCTCGCGTTCACCCTCGGCCTCGCGGCGTGGACGGCGTCGCGCGCGGTCCTCCACGGGCGCGCGTCCGACCCGTTCGCCGCCGCGCGCGGGATCTACGTCGTGTCGATCCGGCGGGAGGGCGGCGCGCTCGTGGACCCGAGGGGGATCGACACGCCGAGCTACCGCGACCGCGTCCTCCTCGAGAGCCGCCACCCCGCGCGCGCGTCGGATCTCTTCGCCGCCATGACGGCCGGGAGCGCGGGCGACGGCCCGCTCGCGCCGGTCCAGGTCGTCTTCTGCACCCGCGATCTCCTCGGGATGATGGGCGCTCCGGTCCGGAGCGGCGCGCTCTGGTCGACGGCGGAGGGCGCCGGGCAGGAGCGCCCCGTCGTGCTCTCGGAGGCGGCCGAGCGCGCGCTGTTCCCCGGAGCGAGCGGGGTCGGCCGCGCGCTGCGGCTGTTCGGCGCGCCGTTCCGGGTGGCCGGCGTCGTCGCGGTCCCGGCCCCGCCCGGCGCGCGCGCCCCGCGCGTCCCCCTCGTCTTCGCGCCGAGCGCCGCCGGCGTGGCGCTCGGCGTCCGGCCGCTCCTGCTCCGCGAGACCGAGGACCCGGGCGGCGGCTTCGACGCGCTCGCGGCCTCCGACAACGGCTGGCCCGATCTCCTCGTCGAGCTCCCCGACGAGCCCCGCCGGGCCGCGTTCCAGGCCGAGCTCGACGCCCACGTCGAGCGCGAGCGCGCGCGGGGACGGCGCGTCCTCGGGGCCGAGCTCGTACCGCGCGAGCGCCTGCACGCGCTCCGCGCCGACGACCCCGGCGCGACCCTGTTCGCCCTGCTCGCCGACGTGGTCCTCGGCGCCTGCACGCTCAACGTCGCGCGGCTGCTCGAGGGGAAGCTCCGCGCGAGGCGCGCCGAGATCGCCGTCTACCGCGCGTTCGGCGCGACCTCCCGCGGCGTGTTCCTCGAGCTCCTGCTCGAGGTCGCGCTCGTCGCCGCGATCGGCGCCGCGCTCGCCCTCGGCGTGGCCGCGGCGGCGCTGGCGCTCGTCAACCGCGTCATCCACCTGCGGCCGGTCGATTACCACCTCGACGCGCGCACCGCGGCCGCGGCGCTCGCGGCCGCGATGGCCGCCGGCCTCCTCGCCGGCGCGTACCCGGCCTACCGCGCGGCGAGGACGCCCCCGGCCGAAGGGCTCCGGCGCTCGTGATCGGCCCCCTCGTCCGGGCGCTCGCCCGCCGGAAGACCCCCGCGCTCCTGACGGTGCTCGAGACCGCCTTCGGCTTCGCCGTGGCCGTGCACGCCTCGGGGCTCGCCCTCCACTACGCCCACGCCGCGTCCGTGCCGCGCGGCATCGAGACGCGGTCGCTGCTCCTCGCCGTGACCCACCGCGACGGCCCGAGCCTCGCGTCGCGCGCCGAGCACGCGGCGGCGGTCCGCCGCGACGTCGAGGCGCTCGCGCGCGTCGCGGGCGTCCGCGGCGCCGCGGAGGCGACCTACGCGCCGTTCAACCGGACGCACCGCGAGCGCGTCGAGGCGCTCTCCCCGGGCGGCCCGCGCGCGCTCGCCTGGATGCTCGACGATCGCGGCGGCGTCGCCGAGGTCCTCGGCCTCGCCCCGCTCGAGGGGCGCCTGCTCACCCCGGAAGACGCCGCGCCCGCGGCGGCCGGCGACGCCGCGCCCGCGGCGGCCGGCGACGCCGCGCCCGCGGCCGCGACGCCCGCGGTCGTCACGCGGGCGCTCGCGGCGCGCCTCTTCCCGGACGGCCGCGCGCTCGGGCAGGTCGTGCGCCGGAGCGCCCGGCAGAGGCCGCTCGTCATCGTCGGCGTCGTGCCCTCGTTCCGCGCCGCCCTCGGGCCGGACCCCGACGCCGAGAGCGCCCTCATCGCGGCCGACGCGCCCTGGCTCGGCGGCACGCTGACCTACCTCGTCCGGCTCGCCCCGGGCCCCGACGACGGCGCCGCGGCGCGGGTGCGCGAGGCCCTCGAGCGCGCCGACCCGCGCCGCGTCGCGCTCGTGCGCAGGCTCGACGAGGGCGTCGATCTCGACACCGGCACGAACCGCGGCGCCGGCGGGCTCGCCCTCACCCTCATCGGCTTGATGCTCGCCGTCGTGTTCCTCGGCCGCGTCGGCATGGCCTCGCTGCTCGTGGCCGAGCGCCGCCAGGCCATCGGCATCCGCCGCGCCCTGGGCGCCACCCGCGGCGACGTCGCGCGCCTCGTGCTCGCCGAGAACGCGCTGCTCACCACCGCCGGCCTCGCCGCCGGCGCCGTCGCCCTCGCGGCGCTCCGGGCCGCGGCGCGCGCCGCCGCCCCCGAGCTCGAGGTGCCCCTCGACCCGCTCGCCGTCGGCCTCGTCGCCGCGGCCCTCTGGCTCGCCGGCATGGCCGCGGCGCTCCTGCCCGCGCGCCGCGCGAGCGCCGTCTCGCCCGCGGAGGCGTCGCGCTCATGACGCCGCGCCACCCCGGCGATCGACCCCGCGCGCCAGGGCCGCCGCTCCGCGTGCCGCTCCAGGTCCGCCACGCCCTCGTCCTGGCCGTGAGCGCCGCCGCGGCGTGCGCCGGGAGCCTCGCCGCCGCGCGGTCGCAGGCGCCCCTCATCGTGGCCGCCCTCGCGGGGCTCGGGCTCGCGCTGGCCGCCGGCGCGCTCGCCTCCCGCGCCCTGCTCGGCCGCGCCATCGGCCGGATCCGCGCGGTGACCGACGGCCTCTCGAGCTTCGCCGAGGCCGACTACACGATGCGCGTCCGGCAGGGGCGCCGGGACGAGATCGGCGACCTCGTCGAGCGCCACAACCGCCTCGGCGACGCGCTGCGCGCGCAGCGCGACGACCTCTACCAGAAGGAGCTCCTGCTCGAGACGGCGCTCGACGCCGCGCCGGTCGCGATGGTGCTCCACGACGCGGCGGGCCGGGTCGTGTACGGCAACGGCGCCGCGCGCGCGTTCTTCGCCGGGGGCGAGCGCGTCGGCCAGCGGACGCTCTCCTCGCTGCTCGCGGGCGAGCCCGAGGAGCTCCGCGCCGCGATCGCCTCGGGCCGGGACGCGCTCGTGTCGGTCGAGCGCAACGGCGAGCTCGAGACGCTCTACGTCGCCCGCCGCGCGTTCCGCCTGAACACCCAGGCGCACGTCCTCGTCTCGGTCCGGTCGCTCACGCGCGAGATCTCGCGCCGGGAGGCGGAGCTCTACCGCAACGCCATCCGGCTGATCAGCCACGAGCTCAACAACTCTCTCGCGCCGATCTCGTCGCTCCTCCACTCGGGCCGCCTCCTGCTCGATCGCCCGGACCAGCGCGACCGCCTCGGCGTCGTCTTCGACACCATCGAGGAGCGGAGCGCGCACCTCGCCCGCTTCCTCGCCGCGTACGCCGAGCTCGCGCGGTTGCCGCCGCCCGCCCCGGAGCGCGTCGCGTGGCGACCGTTCCTCGAGCGGCTGCGCGGGCTCGCGCCGTTCACGCTCCGCGGCGCGCCGGACGAGCCCGGCTTCTTCGACCCGGCGCAGATCCAGCAGCTGCTCCTGAACCTGCTCAAGAACGCCGCCGAGGCAGGCAGCCCGCCGGACCATATCGAGGTCTCGGTGCGGCGCCTGCCGACCGGCGAGCTCGCGCTCACGGTGGCCGACCGCGGGGAGGGGCTCGCCGACGAGGCGCTCGGCAAGGCGCTCCTGCCGCTGTACTCGACAAAGCAGCAGGGCCGCGGGCTCGGCCTCGCGCTCTGCCGCGAGATCGCGATCGCGCACGGCGGCGCGCTCGCGCTCCGGCGCCGCGACGGGGGAGGGGCCGAGGTCGAGTGCCGCCTGCCGCCGCCGCCGGACGAGCGCGCTACTTGAGCTTGCGCTCGATCTGGATCCCGAGCCGGTCCATGCGCCGGTAGAGCCCCTGCCGGCTCAGCCCGAGCGACGCGGCGGCCTTGGCGACGACGCCCCGCGCCTCGACGAGCGCGCGCTCGATCTCGGCGCGCTCGGAGGCGTGGGCCGGAGCGCCGGCCGGCGGCGCGGCCGAGGGCGCGCCGCCCGGCGCCAGCGGGGCGCGCGCCGCGGCGTCGAGCCCGAGGTCGTGCGGCTCGATCGTCTCGCCCTTGCGCACGAGCGCGGCGCGCGTGAGCCGGTTCTCGAGCTCGCGGACGTTGCCCGGCCAGTCGTGCTCGGCGAGCGCGTGGCGCGCCCGCGGGCCGAGCGTCACGCGCTCCCCGGCGCCCGCGCCGCGCGCGATCCGGTGCTCGAGCAGGTGGAGCGCGATCGGCACGATGTCCTCGGGGCGATCGCGCAGCGCGGGCAGCGCGAGCTCGATGACGTTGAGCCGGAAGTAGAGGTCCTCGCGGAACGACCCCTCGGCGATCGCGCGCGGGAGATCGCGGTTCGTCGCGCTGAGCACGCGCACGTCGGCCTTGCGGGTGACGCTGCTCCCGAGCCGCTGGTACTCGCCGGTCTGGAGGACGCGCAGCAGCTTCTTCTGGCCGTTCAGCGAGAGCGTGCCGATCTCGTCGAGGAACAGGGTGCCGCCGTCGGCCTCCTCGAAGCGGCCGACGCGGAGGCGCGTGGCGCCGGTGAACGCGCCCGCCTCGGCGCCGAACAGCTCCGCCTCGACGAGCTCGTCGGGCAGCGCCCCGGCGTTCACCTTGACGAACGGCCGATCTCGCCGCCGCGAGTTGGCCTGGACGAGGGTGGCGAGGAGCTCCTTGCCGGTGCCGTTCGGCCCGGTGATGAGCACGGGCACGTCCGCGGGCGCGACCTTGACCGCGAGGCTCACGACCTCGTGCATCGCGTCGCTCACGTACACGAGGCCGGCCAGGTCGTGGCGCTCGGCGAGCTTGTGCCGCGCGCGCCCGCGCTGGGCCAGGAGGCGCGCGTTCTCCTGCTCGAGCGAGCGCAGCCGCGCGAGGTTGCTCACCGTGGCGACGAGCTTCTGGTCGTCCCACGGCTTCGGCACGTAATCGCTCGCCCCGGCCTTGATCAGCTCGACCGCGCCCGCGATCGACGTGAACGCGGTCATGGCCACGACGGGCAGCTCGGGGTCGACGGCCTTGATCCGGCGGAGCAGGGCCATCCCTTCCTCGCCCGACGTGGCGCTCTGCCGGAAGTTCATGTCCTGGACCACGGCGCCGAGCTCGTCCCCGAGCACCGCCGCGATCGCCTCGTCGGGCGTGGACGCGACGCGGACCTCGAGCCCGTGCAGCTCGAACAGCGTCGTCAGCGCAATGCAGACGGCGGGCTGATCGTCGATGACGAGGATCTTCGGCACCCGGGCCGGCGGCTACATCCCGTAGGGGTATTTGGCCAGGTTGATGGCGCCGCTCGCGCGGACCTGCTGCAGGGCCTTGCCGTACTGGAGGAGGAGGCCCAGCGCGTACTGGAGCCGCTCGCGGATGCGCTCGTCGTCGGGCGACTTCGGCGTCGCCGGATCGTTGAGGAGCTCGCGGACGTTGCGCACGATCACGTGATCCGGGATGTAGCAGAGGTAGGAGTTCTTGTAGCTGCTCATGCGCAGCTCGGCGATCGGGTAGGCGCCGCCCGGGCCCGCGGAGACCCCGACGATGAGCGCGGGCTTGTGCGCGAGCTCGCCCTTGGTGCAGAAGAGGAAGAAGTTCTTCAGCCCCGCGGGGACCATGCCGTGCCACTCCGGCGCCACGATCACGAAGGCGTCCGACGCGCGGAGCTCGGCGGAGATGGGCGACCAGAGGCGCTCCCATTTCTCCGAGGGCTTCCAGGCCTCCGGGTCCCAGAGCGGAAGCGGGTTGTCGGCGAGATCGAGCTGGTAGGTGGAGGAGACGTCCGGCGACGACGACAGCTGTTGCTGCACGTAGCGGGCGACCTTCCCCGATTCGGAGCCATTGCGGTGACTACCTGAGATGACAGCGAGCTTCATAGGGTTTGCGCGCGGCGGTCGAGGCGCCGCGGGGCGCTCCTTGCAATCGGTGAATCGAGGCGCGCGATGCTACCCCGCGCTCGCGCGGCCCGTCGAGGGCCTCGACGGCGCGGTTCCGGCGTCGCGCGGCGCCCGCGAGCGCCGCGGAGGTCGCGGGCGACCTCGCGGCGCGGGCGATCCACCCGCTCGGCGGAGCGGGTGGATCGCCCGCGCCGCCCTGGCCCGGACGGCGCCCCGTGGAGGTGAGAAGACCGGGAGATCATTGAGCTTTCTCCCTCGCTATCCCGCGCCCGGCGCGGCGCCGACCCGCGCTGTCGACAGGCGCTGAGTCGAGGGGCGCGGTCGCTGGCGAGAGGCGACTCCGGTCCACGGAGGGCCGCGTCCATGGCGCTTCTGCGACGCGCCGGGCCGGCTCGTTTCGTCACTGTCAGGAGCGCCCCGTTGGTCTACGATGGCCGCGACGCGCGCGCCGGGCCGCCGGCCCGCTGGCCGGCAATCCGGCGGGGCGTCGCCGGGGGAGGGCGGGTGACGGGGACTCGAGAAGAGCGGAAAGACGCGGAGAATGCCTCGTTATCCGGGGCAGAGAGCTCCGGCGACGGCGCCCTTCGACGCGAGCTCGACCGGGCACCCGCGGCGCTGTTGAGCGAGCGTGATCTCCACCTCGCGCTCGAGCTGGCCGGCGTGGCGGTCGCCACGGGCGAGCCGTCGACGGCGCGGATCCTCGCCGTCAGCCGGGCGTTCTGCGCGCTGACGGGCTACTCCGAGGCGGAGCTCCTGGAGCGCACCTTCATCGATCTCACGCACCCCGACGACCGCGCGCGGGATCTCGCCGTTTTCCACCGGGTCGCCCACGGCCCGGAGCGCGAGTGGCGCAGCGAGAAGCGGTTCGTCCGGAAGGACGGCGGCGTCCGCTGGGTGGTCGTGCGCGGCGCGGTGTTCCGGGACGAGCGCGGCAAGGCGGTGCGGGCGGTCGGCGTGGTCGAGGACATCACCGACCGCAAGCAGGCGGACGAGGCGCTGCGCCGCAGCGAGGAGCGCTTCCGCGCGGCCCAGGAGCTCTCGCTCGACGCGTTCATCGTGCTGCGCCCGGTGCGCGACGAGGCGGGCCGGATCGCCGATTTCCTCTTCGATTTCGCGAACCCGGCCGCCGGCCGGCTCCTCCGCGTGCCCGTCTCGGCGCTCGTCGGCCGGCGGCTCCTCGACCTGATGCCCGACCAGCGGACGGAGCTCTTCCCGCTCTACGTGCGCGTGGTCGAGACCGGCGAGGCGCACGACAAGGAGATCGCGTACACGGCCCGCGGGCACCGCGTGTGGGTCCGCAACATGGCGGTGAAGGTCGGCGACGGCGTGGCGGTCTCCTTCAACGACATCACCGCGCGCAAGCAGGCCGAGCAGGCGCTCCTCGACGGCGACCGCCGCAAGGACGAGTTCCTCGCGATGCTGGCGCACGAGCTCCGGAACCCGCTCTCGGCCATCCAGTTCGCGCTCCGCATCTCGCAGATGCCCACGGTGCCCGAGCCGCGGCGGGCGTGGGCGCAGGCGGTCATGCAGCGGCAGCTCGGCCAGCTCGGCCGCATGGTCGACGATCTGCTCGACGTCTCGCGGATCACCCGCGGCAAGATCACGCTGAAGCAGGAGCCGCTCGATCTCGGCCACGTCGTCTACCAGGCGGTGGCGGCGGCCGCGCCGCTGATCGACGCCTCGAAGCACGAGCTCGCGCTCGACGTGGGCCCGCGGCCGCTGCCGGTGTTCGGCGACACCGCGCGCCTGGAGCAGGTGATCGTCAACCTGCTCACGAACGCCGCGAAGTACACCCGCGAGGGCGGGCGGATCTGGCTCTCGGCGCGCCAGGAGGGGTCGGAGATCGTCGTCCGGGTGAAGGACACGGGGTACGGCATCCCGGAGGAGATGCTGCCGCGCATCTTCGACCTGTTCGAGCAGGCGCACCCGACGCTCGGCCGCGCGCGCGGCGGCCTCGGCATCGGGCTCACGCTGGTGAAGCGGCTCGTCGAGATGCACAGCGGCTCGGTGGCGGCGGCGAGCGAGGGCGAGGGCCGCGGCAGCGAGTTCACGGTGCGCCTGCCGGCCGTGGAGCCGCCGGCCGAGGCCGAGGGCGCGGCCGGGCCGGTCTCGGGCACGCTCGCGCGCCGGATCCTCGTCGTGGACGACAACCGCGACCACGCGCACGCCCTCGTCCTCCTCCTGGAGCAGGCGGGCCACGTGACCGCGCTGGCCCACGACGGGCCCTCGGCGCTGGAGGCGGCGCGCTCGTTCGCGCCCGAGGTGGTGCTGCTCGACATCGGCCTGCCGGCGATGGACGGCTACGAGGTCGCCCGGAGGATGCGGGGCGAGGTGGGCGCCGGCGCGCTGCGGATCGTCGCGTTCACGGGGTACGGCCAGCAGGACGACGTGCGCCGGTCCAGGGAGGCGGGGTGCGACGCCCACCTGGTCAAGCCGATCGCCCCCGAGGTGCTGTTCGCGCACATCGCGGGCGGCGAGCGGTAGCGCGCTCGGGCGGGGCCGAGCGCGCCGGGGCGGTCAGGACGCCGCGCGCACGGCGGCGGGCTCGACGAGCCCCAGCGCGACCATGTCGTCCAGGTACTTGTGGATGAGCCGCTCGCTGACGTGCGGCAGGGTCGCGAGATCGCCCGCCCCGCCGCGCGCCGCGAGCTGCCGCAGCCGGGCGAGGAGGCGCTCCGCGTCGAACACCTCTCCGTCGGCGCGCGCCGGGCGCTCCCACGCGTCGAGGATGGGCAGCGGCGAGTGGCGCTTGAGCGGCTCGCTCAGCTGCATCAGCCGGTCGCGGAACGCCGCGTACCACGCAGCATAGTCGTCGACGCGCTCCACCGGGTAACCCGCCGATCGGACCCACGAGACGATGACGTCGAGCGAGATGCCGTCCTCCCAATGGGGGTTCACGACATGATAGGTCGCGCGGCTCGCCCTCTCCCCCTCATCGCCCGTGGAGGGCCGTCGATCGGCGGCGACGGCGGCGATGCTCCGCGCCACGGCGTCCACGGGCAGGCCGTCGTAGTGGCCGTCGCGGTGCGGGCGGCCGCCCTCGTAAAACGATCTCGGGGCGAGGCCCGTGTACACGACGCCGCACAGGAGCCTCGTGAAGAAATCGGGGACGTTGATCTGGGAGCGATACAGGCTGTGCGCCATGATGCCGCTCGGGCGGTAGACGTTGACGGGCAGGCCGAGCGCGTCGTGGGCGTCCTGCAGCAGCACCTCGCTCGCCCACTTGCTCGTCGCGTACCCGACGGCGTAACCGGCGCCGAGCGCGCGCTCCGGCCAGAGCTCCCGGATGTCCTCGTCCTCGCGGATGGGGCCGCTCCGGTCGAGGCCGCCGACCGCGGCGATGGTCGACACGTAGTTCATCGACTTGACCCGGTGCGCGAGCGAGAGGCGGATCGCCTCCACCGTGCCGAGGACGTTGGGCTCGAAGAGCTGCGGATAGCTCAGGGCGTGGTTCACCAGGGCGCCGTTGTGCACAACGCAGTCGACCTCCACGCAGAGGTGCGCGTAGAGGTCGTCCGCCAGGCCGAACCTCGGCTCCACGAGGTCGCCGGCGAGCACGACCAGCCGGCCGTGCGCCGACAGCGCGTCGAACCTCTCCAGGAGCGCGGGATCGGACTCGTAGGTCGCGCGGAGCCGATCGAAGGCGAGCGCGTCGTCCGGCGAGCGCACGACGCAGTACAGCCGGCCCTCCTCGGGCAGCCGCTCGAGGAGCTCCAGCGCGAGGAACCGGCCGAGGAACCCGTTGGCGCCGGTCAGGAGCGCCACCCTGGCCTGCGCCGGCAGGGCGGCGGCCGGCGTCGCGCGCCTCGCGGCCGCGAGCTCGTCCGGCCCGAGGAACCGGTCGATCCGCAGATCCGCGGCCCGGACGGCCTCCGCGCCGGCGCCGTGCACCTCGTCGAAGCGCGCGGCGCGGCGGGGGGCTTCGCCCGCCAGGGCGTGCTCCAGGTGATCGGCGATCGCGCTGACGCTGCTCGTCGGGTTGAGCACGAGCCCCACGGGCACGGCCACGCCGGAGATCTCCTCGATGAGGCGGCTCAGGCGGACGGCGCTGAGCGAGTCTCCGCCGAGCTGCGCGAAGCTCCGCGCGCTCCGCGGCTCGACGCCGGAGAGCCCGAGCGTGGCTTCCAGGGCCTTCTTCACCACCAGCGCGGCGGACGCCGGCGTCGCCCCGCCCCCCTCGCGGAGGTTGCGGAGCTCCTGGAGCTGGGTGCGCTCGATCGTCGCGTAGAGCTCCTCGAGGCGGGCGCCGTACCTGGCCTTGAGCCGGGCGCGCGCCGGTTTCTGCGTCTCCGTGAGCAGGCCGCTCGCCCGGGTGAACGGGGCCGGCTCGATCAAGAAGTCGCGCGGGATCTCGTAGCCGCGGAGCTGGTTCTCCCGGGCGATGCGGTCGATCTCCGCGCGGAGCAGCTGCCGGACGGCCTCGCCGTCGGGCTTCACGTCGCGCTGCCGCAGGTGGGCCGAGATCTCGCGCATCTCGGGGACGACGACGGCCAGGAGGTACGAGCGGACGCTGTTGCCGTAGAGGAAGATCTGCTGGAGGAAGGGGCTGCCCGCGCTGTAGAGGACCTCGAGCCGCGAGGTGGCGACGAACTCTCCTTGCGACAGCTTGAGCACGTTCCGCGCGCGATCGATCCAGACGACGGTGTCGGGCCCGCGCTGCTCGACGATATCGCCTGTGTTCATGAGCCCTTCTTCGTCGAAGAGCGCCCTCGTGGCCTGCTCGTTCTTGTAATAGCCGGGCACCATGAGGCGCGATCGGATGTGCAGCTCGCCGCGCGGATACGGCCGATCCGCGGCGGAGTAGCCGAGCTCCGGGACGTCGACAAGCTTGAACTCGGTCACGAACTCCCGATCCATCCGGCCATCGGACGTGAGCGAGGAGGCCTCCGTGGAGCCGTACCCCTCGAAGACGGGCACGTCGAAGCAGCGCTTCAGGAACGAGAGGACCTCTGGCGGCGTCGGCGCCGACCCGATGGCCGCGAGGAGCAGCCGGTCGCCGAGCAGCGACCCGCGCATCTCCGCCATGATCTCGCGCTCGATCCGCCGTCGGGCGGCGTCGTCGCCGCCGGCGCCCTGCGCTCGGGCGCGCCTCAGGAGCTCGGCCTGGAACTGCTGGTGAATCAGCTCCGCGATGCGCGGCACCAGGAACAGCGTGGTCGGCCTGGCCAGGCGGAGGTCCTCGAACAGAGTGGACATGTCGCTCTTCAGCACGAAGTGCGTGATCCCGCCGCGCATGAGGGAGCGGCCGACCTGGCTGCGCCCGATGAAGTGGTTCATCGGGCTGTAGTTGAGGCCCACGAGCGGCAAGAGGTCCAGGCGCGGGTCTTGGCTCCTGGTGAACGCGATCTGCCAGTACCGGCGCCAGAGGCTCTCGGGGATCATCGCGCCCTTCGGCGTTCCGGTGCTCCCGGACGTGTACATGAGGGTCATCAGCGGATCGGGCTCGCCCCGCTGCGCGGGCAGGACCTTCGGCAAGATGCCCTGCTGCCGGCCGAGCCGCTCCACCTCGTGCATGGCCCGCACGGAGAGGCGGCGGCCCCTCGCCTCCAGCGGTCGCAGGGCTCGCCTTACGCGCTCGAGCTCGTTATGCCCGCAGCGATCCCCTTCCAGCAGATCCATGACGACGACGCTCCGCACGGAGGGGCACCGCGGCAGGATGTCCTCGATCCGCGCGAGCTGGCCCACGCTGCAAACGACGCAGGCGAGCTCGGCCTCGGTGACGATGAGCTCCAGGTCGGCGGGGGGCAGATCGGTTTGCAGCGGCACCGAGACGGCGGAGAGATACATGCAGGCGAGGCCGGCCACGACCCAGTCGGTGCTGCCGAAGCCCGAGATGCCCACGAAATCGCCCGTGTTCGCGAGCTTTTCGTGCCGGAGGCCGCTGGCGAACGCCTCGACGCGGGACCACAGGTCCGCGTAGCTGACGGCGCGGAACTCCGGCAGATAGCGCGGCGTGCTGCCGCCGTCGGCCGCCGTCGCCGCGGCGTCGAGCGGACGGTGGCCGATGCAGGGGCGCTCCGCGTAGAGCTCGAAGGCCGTCGCCACGGACTCGATCGTGGAGTTACAGCTCCGGATCTTCTCCAGCGCCGCCGGGGAGGGCAGCGCCCGCCGGAGCTCCTCGTCCGTCTGCACGAGCCGGGAGCATCGCTCCAGCGATCTCGTGAGGAGCAGCTCGTTCGAATCGTCGTTTTGGGTGATCTCCGATTCTTGAGGATCGCGGGTATCGCTCGACGGGTCCATGCGCCCGCACGTTGAGCGGAGCGCGGCCCCGGGCAAGCCTCGGTCGGACATGGGCCCGTCGCGCCGCGGCGAGCCAGGCGGCGGTCGCCCGAGCGCCTGCCTAGACGTATCGCTGCTGCGGGATCTTCTCGGCCTGGGGGGCGGTGCTCGCGTTCCCCGGTCCGCCGGCGAGGGGCGATGTGTCGAGCTGCGCCAGGAGGTCTGCCGGGCCGTCGTACACGGTGATGGCGCCCGCGAGGGCGCTGTCGGTCCAGCCGCCCGAGCGGAAGCCGATCGTGCGCAGCCCGGCCCGCGCGGCCGCCTCGACGTCGTAGGGCGTGTCGCCGATCATCACGACCTCGCCGTGCGGCAGCTTCAGGTGGTCGAGCGCCGCCTGCACGATGTCCGGATCCGGCTTGGACTGCTCGGCGTCGCTCGACGACGTGGCGCTCTCGATGACCCCCTCGGCGCCGGTGAGCTTGAGGAGCTCGCGAAGCTTCTCCTTCTGGGCCGAGCTCGCGATGACGATCCTGAGGCCGCGCCGGTGGAGCTCCTCGAGCAGCTCCTTCGTGCCGGGGAAGGCGCGGAGCTCGGGCAGCAGCTGCTTCATGAAGATCTCCGAGCAGCGCCCGCTGATCCTCTTCCCCTCGGGGCTCTCGATGGAGATCCCGGTCACCTCGGGGAGGAGCTTGTCGCCGCCCATCCCGATGAGCCGCCGCACCTCCTCGAACCGGACCTTGTGCCCGAACTCCTCCAGCGCATCGACCCAGGCGCGGGCGTGCGCGTCGTTGCTGTCGATCAACGTGCCGTCGACGTCGAAGATTACGCCGCGAATGGCTGCCATGACCGGGGTCCTCTCCTGGTTCTGTCGCTTTCCCTGCGTGTGATTCCGCTGCTTCGAGCTGGTCTGTCCGGCGGCGGCGCGCGAGGGCGGCTCGGCGCCGTGGCCGTCCCCTCAATCCCCCTTCTCGTAGGACCGGATGGACAGCATGTAGGCGATGATCGCGTCCACGTCCGCGTCGGAGATCTCCTTCTCCGAGAAGGAGGGCATCGCGCCGAGCCCGCTCCGGATCTGGAGCCGGATGGCCGCCGCGGGCGCCGGCTTGTTGTTGAGCCCTGGGCCGAGCCCTCCGGCTCCGCCCGGATGGCACTGGTTGCATTGCTTCATGAAGACCACCTCGCCGCGCCGCTCGGGCGGCTCGTCGAGCGGGGGCGGCCCGAGGATCGGCTCGCTCCTGCGGGAGGAGCCGCACCCGGCGGCGAGCCCGAGCGACGTGACGAGGAGACCGCAAACGACAGCGCGCAGGACCATGATCGCCTCCTCCTCAGCCTGCGGCCGCCGCGCGGGTGATGCGGAACAGCGCGCCCGTGCCCTGCTTCGGTTTGGCGCCCTGCTCATCCATGAGCATGACGCCGAAATCGACGACGTAGAGCGACTTCCCCGCGCGATCGAAGCGCACGGTGATGGGCCGCTCCAGGCCGCCTGTCTTGAGCCGCGACGCCGGGCCGTTGTCCTTGCCGCGGTTGACGGCGAAATCGCGGATGACGCCGGTCTTGAGGTCGACCCGGACGACCTTGAAGCCGACGGGGTGCAGGACCTTGCCGACGTCCGGCGCCTGATCGCCGAACTGCGCGACGAACGCGTCGCCGACGAAGCCGAACGACGGGTCGCGCGAGATGTCGATGCCGTTCGACGAGCTGTGCACGGCGAAGAGCGCGACCGGCTGCGGCGGCGGGTTCGGCAGCGTCTCGAGGAGGGCGGGGGGCGCCTGCCCGCCGGGCGGGGCATAGCGATCTTGCGCGACGGGGCGGCCGTCGGCGAAATCGGGCCAGCCATACCAGGTGCCCGGCGTGACGGCCCAGAGGTAATCCGCGTTGCCCCACACCGGGCGGCTGCCGCGCTCGTCATAGCCGTTGTCCGTGACGAACAGCTTGCCGTCCGGCGAGAACGCGAGCCCGAAGGGGTTGCGGAACCCCCAGGCGACGAGGTTGAGCGTGCCCCCGCGGGCGGGCACGCGCATGACGGCGCCGCTGCACGGCACCTTCCCGGGGATGACCTGTCCTTTCTGCGTCTGGGTGCCGAACCGGACGAAGGCGCCGGTCGTGGCCTTGTCGTCCTCGTCCTTCGTGAGCGGGTTCGGCGAGGTGAGCGCGGCGCCGGTGAGCGTCACGTCCTTGCAGGGGACGTCGTGGAACTCGGGGTGTCGCTTGAGCCACCCGAACTTGTAGTTGTCCTCGCCGACGACACCGGAGTTCGTGGCGGTGCCCTGACCGAAGTAGATGAAGCCGTCGGGGCCGACGACGGGCCCGTTCGTGTGGTGATCTCCGAAGCTCGGGAGCCCTGCGACGAGGGTTTGTTTCTCGCCGCCGGGGGTGATCCGGAGGATCCGGCCGCCCTCGGTCACGCCGCCCTCCGAGACGATGAACGCGCCGTCGGCCCAGGCGACGCCGGTCCACGGCGGGTTCTTCCCGGTCGCGACGACGGTGGTGCGGCCGCCCGGATCGACCCGGAGGAGCCTCGGCGTGGTGAACACCTCGCCATAGGAGTACCCGGACTCGGTCACGTAGACCTGCCCGGCGTCGTCGAACGCGACGCCGGTCGGGAAGGTGAGGCCCGTGGCGACCACCTCGATGACGTATCCGGCGGGCACCTCGATGTCCGCGGTGCGGATCGACCGGGCGGGGGGCGGCGGCGTCGTCTCGCCGCCGCCCGAGGAGGCGCGTGCGCTGAAGCAGCCGGGCGCCGCCGCGAGCGCGGCGAGCCCAAACAAGAAGAGCGTCGGTGTCAGGCGAGGGCGCGGCGGTGGACGGCTCGTGGCTGGGGTGTTCAAGCGTTCTCCTGTGGGTCGGTGCGAGCGAGGGGCGGCGGCCGGCGGCCGCGTTCCCGGACCGTGCTGCCAAGAAGTCGCAGGACTCCGGGCGCGCGTCGAGCAATGCATATGCCGAGCGCGGTGGGCGCAGCGCGGGCGCGCGCCGCGACCGGCGCCGCCGTGGCGACCTGGCAAGGATGTGGCAGATCGCCACGCGGCAGGCCGGCGATCGCCGCGGGGAGCGGGCGACCCTGATTTCTGCGTCGACAGGCGCGTCCGGATCTGGTGGAACGGGGAGGCATGAGACGGGCAGCGGGGAGCGCACGCGCTGCTGCGCTGGCTCGGCGGAGGGCGGTATGGCGAGCTGGGATCCTGCTCAGTACCTGAAGTTCGAGGACCAGAGGGCGCGTCCGGCGGTCGATTTGCTGGGGCGGGTCGACGTCACCGTCCCGGGCGACATCGTCGACCTTGGCTGCGGGGCGGGCAACATCACGCGTCTCGTGGCGCAGCGCTTCCCGGACCGCGGGGTCCTCGGGGTCGACAGCTCGCCGGAGATGCTGGCGAAGGCGCGCGCCGTGCTGCCGGGGGCGCGGTTCGTCGAGGGCGACATCGCGCGCTTCGCGCCGCCCGCGCCGCCGGCGCTGATCTTCAGCAACGCCGCGCTTCACTGGCTGGACGACCATGCGGCGCTGTTTCCGGCGCTCCTCGGGCGGCTGGCGCGCGGCGGCGTGCTGGCGGTGCAGATGCCGCGGAACCACGGCGCGCCGTCGCACGCGGCGATGGTGGAGGTGAGCCGGATGCCGCGCTTCCGCGACAAGCTGGCGAAGCTGGTGCGGGAGAGCCCGGTCGCGGCGCCTGCGGCGTACTACGGCGTGCTTGCGCCGCACGCGGCGCGGATCGACCTCTGGGAGACGGAGTATCTGCACATCCTCGAGGGCGAGAACCCGGTCGTTGAGTGGACCCTGGGGACGGCGCTGCGGCCGCTGCTCGCGGCGCTCGATGGCGAGGGCGAGCGGGCCGAGTTCCTGGAGGCGTACGGGACGCGGGTGGCCGCGGCGTATCCGAAGGCGGCGGACGGGAAGACGCCGTTTCCGTTCCGGAGGTTGTTCCTCGTCGCGACGGCGCGGTGAGCGGCTGGGACACGGCGCGGTGAGCGCCTGGCCGCGTCGGAGCGGCGCAGACGCGCCGGAGTCGGCGCGGCTGCGGCGCTGGATCAGCGCGTGTACTCGATGGCGCCGACGCCCTCGGCCTGGGGGAGGACGGTCACGAGCGCCTGCGCCCCGAAGGAGCTGGACGACAGCGAGGAGCGGACGGCGACGAGCCATGTCTGGTCGCTCTGGCGCGCGACGAGGATGACGCACCGCTCGCCCTGAGGCGAGCCCGCGCGCGCCTCGGCCTCCGGGACGACGCGCGCCTCGGAAGCGGCGCAGCCCTGGATGTCGAACTTGCGGTGCGAGAGCGCGGTGAGCGCCGCGTCCGCCGCCTTCGTGGCGCCCTCGTCGGCGGCCGGTGCGGCGGGGGCCGGCGCGGGGGCGCAGCCGGAGGAGAGCGCTGCGAGGAGGGGGAGCCAGCGGGAGATCGTGGGTGTCACGGCGATGTCGTATCGCGGCGGCGGGTCCGGGGGAAGCGCTGAGCTCCGGGGAGAGCCGCTGGGGCGGTGGGGCGAGCGAGAGGCGAGAGGTCGCCGAAGCTCGTCCGCTGTTTGGGGGGAGGTGTTGACACGGAACGAATCTGCGGTGCCGAACCGTCGCGATCCGTCGCTTCCTCCGGGATTTGGGGGGCACCAGGCCGCTGATCGCACCCGTTTGGAAGGCATCGACCCAACCCGGGCCCAACGAATAGGCGTTTGCGGGACTGCGCCTGAGCAGCAGCGGCGGCGAGGTTCCGGCGCAGTCCCGCAAACGCCTATTCGTTGAACGCGAGCCGTCCCGCAACCGAACTCTGTCCCAACGGGATCGCCATCGCGGGCGGCAGCTTCGCGCGGCGAGAGAGCTTCAGGTCAGGTCCGCGACGTAGAACCCGTCCCGCTCAGGGCGCCGAAAGAGCCACCAGCGGGCCGCGCCGAATCCGGAGTCTTCGTTCGCCTGCGGCTCACTTCGCCTCCGAAGGAGGGATTTGGGCGGGCGCTCACCGGTCCCGGGGGACCGGATCGTCCTTCACCAGAACGCCGTGCAGCCTATCATGCCGCCACCGGTACAGCGTCCCGGCGCAGACGCCCACGTCAGACGGTCCGGACGGTGCCGCCGTCGATGATGAACTCGGCGCCGTGGATCGCGGCGGCGCGATCCGAGGCCAAGTAGGCAATGAGATCGGCAACCTCTTCGGGCTCGGCTGCACGCCCGATCGGGATACCGCCCAGAGCACCGAGGACTACTTGCCGCGCCTCCTCGACCGTGCCACCATTGGCGGCCTGCAGACGCTTCAGCATGTCGACCGACGACTCGGTCATGATCCAGCCGGGGGAGACGGCGTTGACCCGCACGCCCTTCGGCCCCAGCTCTTTGGAGATCGACTTGCTGTAGGTCCTGAGCGCGGCCTTTGCGGCGGCGTAGGCAGTGGTCGATTCGGGAAGCGGCAGGATGGATTGGATAGAGGTGATATGCACAATCGCGCCGGCACCCCGTTCCATCATCTGCGGAGCCAAGAGGCGATCAAGGCGGACCGTGGCCATGAGGTTCAGGCTCAGTTCGGCGAGCCAGTGATCGTCCGTCAGCGCGAGAAAGCCGCCGCCCGGCGAGGCCGAGCCACCGATCACGTGGGCGAGGATGTCGACGCCGCCCATACGCTCGAGCGCCGCCTTGGCCAGGGTCTCGCCGCCTTCGGCCGTCGTCAGATCCGCGCGGACGAACTCGACGCCGTCGATGGGCTCCAGGGTTCCGCGGGCTGCGGTGATAACCCGGGCGCCCCCGGCCAGGAAGCGGTCGACGGTGGCGCGGCCCAGACCCTTGCTGCCGCCGCTCACGAGCACACGTTTTCCAGCGAACTCCGCGGGATCAGCTTTGATGTTCATATCGTGATCTCCAGTGCTTTGATAGCGTCGTTTTCGAGCGTGAAGCGATAGGTGAAGCGGATCGGGCTGCCCTTGAAGTCGCCATGGGCAGGACCTTCGACCACGACCTGACCGTCCTCGTGGCGAACGGCATCCGGCGTGAAGATCGCCTTGACGGCGATCACCTCGTCTTCAAACAAGGTTCGCAGCTCGGCGTGGCCCTCGTGACGTTTTCCGTTGTCCGAGAGGACCGCATCGGCGGCAAAAGGCTTCAGCATGCCGTCCACATCGAGTTGTGCGTTTGCCTCGACATAGGCGGCTATGGGTTTGGGGAGTGCGGGCGTCATGAGTGTTCTCCTCTGCGTTGTTCGCTTCGGAGACACTAGCCTCGCCAAACAAAAAAGAGAACGCGCGGAATCGTGCATGCTATAGGTAGCCAGGCTAAACAATGCGTGACGACCTATCCGGGCTTCGGGCCCTCCTATGCGTGGCCGAAAAGCGGAGCTTCCGTGCGGCGGCCGCCGAGCTGGGGGTGACGCCATCTGCCGTTAGTCAGATCGTTCGCGCCCTCGAAGAGCGCGTCGGTGTGCGCCTGCTTCAACGAACCACACGCAACGTCGGTTTGACCGAGGCCGGTGAGCACTTCATCGGGCAGCTCAGGCCTGCATTCGACGGCATCGACGCCGCGTTCGAGTCGCTCATGGCCATGAACGGACGCCCATCGGGTCTGTTGCGCCTGACGATGCTCCGAACCGGCTACAACGACGTCATCAAGCCGAAGCTCGCGGCCTTTCTCGCCGCGTACCCCGACATCCGAATCGACATCTGTCTCCAGGAGGCGCTGTCGAACATCGTAGTCGAAGGCTTCGACGCGGGGATTCGCCTCGGCCACAGCCTCGATCGCGAGATGATCGCTGTTCGCGTTAGCCCGGACCAGCGCCTCGTGGTCGTCGGCTCACGGGACTACTTCGCGCGCCGGGGCAAGCCCACGCATCCGCGCGAGCTTCACGGGCACGAGTGCATTGGTCTGCGCATGTCGACGGGCGCAGTCGCCCGGTGGAAGTTCGTCGAGGGCGACAAGGAGTTCGAGCTGGTCGTCGACGGCCGCGTCGTGACCAACGATGGATCGGTATTGGTAGACGCCGCCGTCGAGGGCGTCGGACTCGCCTACGTCTTCGAAGACATGGTGAGCGGGCTCGTGTCCGAGAAGCGACTCGTGCGGGTGCTCGATGGGTATTGCCCGCACATCCCGGGCTATTTTCTCTACTACCCGAGCCGGCTGAACCTCGCCCCCAAGCTCGAGGTGCTGATCGACTTTCTAAAGATAGGTACAAGGCGCGGCAAAAAGTACGCGTGACGGGGACCGTCGCGGCAAGGCGCGACCCGCATCCATCTCCTTGGCATGCACCACGACGACGGCCGGAACGGCCGTGCGATCAGCGGTTACATGTACCTTCTTCATCATCTTCGCTCGGCCGTTGCCCACCCATTCAGCTTAACGCGGGATGGTGTGTTGGGCGGCCTCGCACAGTGGAGTAACCATGGGCATAGCTGGGCAGGCAGCGAGGCCCCGAGAATTCTCGCTGGACGCCTGGACGAGGCGGCGCAAAGCTCCCGTTGACGCCACCGGCGGCAGCGGCAGCAAACGATCCAGCTCCTCGTCGAACAAGATGCGCACTCAACGGACCATCAGAAACTGCACCGTTCGCATTGACGCTCCGTGCCCCAAGATCTGGGACGAGCTTCACGCTACGGATTCGGCCAACGTGCGCCACTGCACGGCCTGCGAACGCTACGTGTACTTCTGTAACTCGGTCGAAGAGACGCTCGAGCACGCGAGGGCCGGCCACTGCATCGCGCGGGAGGAGCCACATCCATCCGAGCTCCCCCGCGTGCTCATGGGTCGGGCGACGGTGACCCAGACAGTCACGAGCGAGCAAGAGCGCGCGCAAGAACTGGCAGAGCGCGAGCGCGGGATCGACATCTTGCTCAAGGGGCGTCTCGAAGCTGCTTCCCGACCCTGTCCAGACTGCGGGTATCCCGTTCCGAACTTCCGAAAGAGCTGCTACGTCTGCGGGCTGGAAATCGGTCGCGCGTAGAGCTGTCGTTGCGGAGGGCGGCTCGCGCGCCCGTGACCGGCAGGAGGCTACGCCCGGAGCGCCGCCAAAGGCCCCGGCGCTCACCCTCCCTCGGGCGGCACCTCCGGCTCCTCCTTCGCCTCCAGCGCCGCCTGCAGCGCCGCGAGCCCCTTCTTCAGCGACGCCATCTGCTTCTCGCCCAGCTTCCGCGTGAGCTCCTCCTCCAGCTCCATGAGCACCCCGAGCCCGTGGAGCAGCGCCTTCAGCCCGTGCGGCGTGAAGCGCACCCGCTTGGCCCGCCGGTCGTCCGGATCGGGCGTCCGCTCCACGACGCCCATCGCCTCGAGCTCCTCCACGAGCTGACCCACCGCCTGCTTCGTCACCCGGGCGCGCTCGGCCAGGTCCGTCAGCCGCGTGCCCTCGAGATCGATGTACGGCATGAGCGCGGTGTGCGCCCGGCGCACCCCAGGCGCCCCGCGCCGCGCGATGCGCGCCACCGCCCGCTCGTCGAGCAGCCGCGCCGAGCGCAAAAGGAGCTGCCCGAGGCTCGCGCGCTTGCGCCGATCGAGCTCGGCGAGATCGCTGGGATCGAGGTCGTGCTTGGCCATGATGGTAAAGCTGCTTGACTAAATGGTCAAGCAGCTTTACCAATTGGAGCATGCTGCGACAACTCGATCAAGCCCTCTGGGTTGCGGAAGACACGTTGAAGCTGCCAGCCATGCATTTCCCGGTGCGGTCTCCGGTCGTGCGGCTCGGGGACGGCGGGCTGCTCCTCTTCTCGCCGCTGCCGGGCGTGGAGCAGGTGGCGGGCGAGATCCGGGCGCTCGGGGAGGTGCGGGCGATCGTGGCGCCGAACCTGTTCCACCACCTCGGCCTCGCGCCGGCGGCGCGGGCGTTCCCGGGGGCGCGGCTGTTCGGCCCCCGGCGGCTCCGCGAGAAGCGCCCCGACGTGGCGTTCACGGACGAGCTCGGCGACGCGCCGGACCCGCTGTGGTCGGCGGAGCTCGACCAGGTGACGGTCGGCGGGATGCCCAAGGTCGACGAGGTGGCCTTCTTCCACCGGCCGAGCAAGACCCTCTTTCTCTGGGATCTCTGCTTTCACATCACGCACAGCGCGCACTTCCCGACGCGCCTCTTCATGCGCCTGAACGGGGCGTACGGGCGGTTCGGTCCGTCGCGCTTCGCGCGCTCGATGATGCGCGATCGCGCGGCGGTGGGCGCGGCGGTGAAGCGGATGCTCGCGTGGGCGCCGGAGCGCATCGTGGTGGCGCACGGCGACGTGATCGAGCGCGGCGGGAGAGCCGCGCTGGAGAGCGCGTTCGAGCGGGTGCTGTGAGCGCCGCGCCAGGCGGCGATCACGCCACCCCGACGCGCCCTTCCCGCCGCAGGTGATCGAGCCGGTGGGCGAGCTGCGCGGTCTCGAGCCACTGGCGGAAGGCCGGGTTCTTGGCCACGTAGGCGGCGAAGGCGGCGTTCGTGAACGACTGCGGGTCGCACCCACGCGCGGCGGCGATGGCGGCGGCTTGCTCCAGGAGGCGCACGGCATCGGACCAGGAGGTCTCGACGGTCTTCTCGCTCCCGGACGGAGCTCCCTCGCCGCCCTCGGCGGTGGCGACGGGGTTGTTCTCGACTTCAAGGCGATCGACAGCGCGCATGGCGTGACTTCCTTTCCGGTTCCTTTCCGATGATCCGCCTGGGCCCACGCGCGAGAGGAGGGCCGGGATCACGCGATGAGGTAAGCCCGCGAGCCGGAGATGCAAGGGCACGGGGCGCCGGCCCGGCGCCGGCGCGAGGGGAGCCGCCTACTCGACCACCCGGACCGTGGCGTCGAGCAGGTTGACGCCGCTCGGGGCGTCCCACGCCGCGCCGCTCGAGAGCTGGATCGCGTAGCGCGGGTCGTCGCGAAGGCGCTCGGACCCGTCCGGGAGCCACAGGCCGAGCTGGTAGTCGCCCGGGGGGAGATCGGCGGGGAGCTGCGCCTCGAGGCAAAGCTCGCTCTCCTCGCCCGGCGCCCAGCGGCGCGGGTCGGCGTCGACCTGGACGACGCGCCGCGCTTCGCCCTGCTGGAGCACGAGGTAGACCGGGCGCGGATTGTACGCCCGGGCATACCCATCGTTGAACAGGCGCAGCCGCAGCGACAGCGGCTGTCCGCGACCGACCTGCTCGGGCGACGCGTGCCCCAACACCACGAAGCGGTATCCGAGGCGGCAGGCGATCGTCTCGAAGCAGCCCTCGGACCGCCAGCCGTCGATCACGTCGGTGTGGTAGTCCGTGTTGATGAAGCTCCAGTGGTGCAGCGAGAGCTCGTCGAGCGCCGAGCGGCACTGGCTGCGCGGCGGATTGGGGGCGCACGTCTCGCCGCCGACGGGCGTGAACGCGGAGTCCGCGATGGCATAGTCCTTCTCGCCGGGGAGCTGGTAGGTGCCGACGTCGTCGTCGCTCGCGAGGAAGCAGTCGTTGAGGTGGCCGACGCGCGAGAGCGGCGATCCGGAGAACGCCGTCTCCTCGGTCAGCGGGCCGCCGTACGCCTCGCGCTTGTGCGAGGGGCGGCGCGCGAGGGTCATCCGGTCGCTCGGCAGCGCCGCGAGCAGCGCGTCGAAGATCTGCTCGCGGCTTTCGGGGCTGGTGAGGTCGTTGGTCGAGGAGTGCCACTCTCCCCAGGCGCCGACGAAGCCGGGGTGCAGCACGGCGATGACGTCGGCGTTCTGCTCGAGCACGGGCTTGAGCTGGTCGATGTGGGACAGCACGCGGTCGAGCGGCGCGTCCGGCGCGGTGCCCGTGTCCGCATAGTAGAAGCGGGGGAGCACCTTCAGCCCAGCCGAGCGCACGGCGGCGAAGCTCGCGTTGAGCTGGTCGATGAGGTCCTGGTCGATGTCCCGCGTGCGGTAGTCGTCGATGAGCACCTTGCCGTAGATCAGCGTGTAACCCTCGCCCCGGAGATGCGAGAGCGAGCCGAGGCTCCGGAGATCCGTGAAGCGGAAGAGGCCGCGCTCGGGGTTGAGAACGCCGCTGCACGCGGCGTCCCCGGAGGGATCCGCGCCCGCGGCGAACAGCTTCGGCGAATAGGAGCGCTCCACGGTGGCGCCGCTCAGCCCGCAGGCGCCGGGCGGATCGCCCGCGCCGCCGCTGCCGTCGCTGCCGCCGGCGCCGCTGCTGTTGCCGTCGCCGCCGGTGCTGCCGGGGCCGCCGCTCTCGCTGCTGCCGGTGCTGCCAGGGCCGCCATCGCCGCCGCCCGCGTCGCTCACGCCGGAGGTCAGCGCGCCCATCGGGCTGCCGTCGCCGGCGCCTGGACCGCACGCCGTCGCGAGCGCCAGGGAAAAGCAGGCGACGCTCCCCCCGCGAAGGAGGCGCGACAAGACGTGACTCGATGACCGGATGCTGGGGTGGCGCATGAAGCGATCTCCTCTCCTCGTGAAGAATGAAGCTGGCTCAGCCGACCTCGCGGGCGCGCTGTCCGTCGCGCGCTGCTCGTTGCACGGTCGAGGCCAGCGGAGCCGCTCGGCGAAATGCGAGGCAGGGGAGGTGAGGAGCTGCGCAAGGATCGTACACTCGCGCACGAAGCGGACAGCGAGCGGGGCCTGTCTACGCCCCAGCCGCCGCGCGGGACACCTCGGCGATCGCCCCGAGCAGCGCGTCGTTCTGCTCGGGCGTGCCCACCGTGATCCGCAGCTTGTCGTGGAGGCGCGGCGCGTCCCAGTAGCGCACGAAGATCGCCCGGTCGTAGAGCGCCCTGTACAACGCCTGCGCCGACAGCCCCCCTGCCGGCGGCGCCGCCAGCACGAAGTTGGTCTGGCTCGGCGCCACCGTGAACCCCCGCTCGCGCAGCGCCGCCGTGAGCCGGGCGCGCTCCGCGATCACCCGCTCCCAGCTCTTCTTCGCCTCGTCCCGCGCGGACAGCGCCGCGGTCGCCGCGGCCTGCGCGAGGATATCCGTGTTGTAGCTGTCGCGCGCCTTGTCGAGCGTCTCGATGAGCCGCGGGTGCCCGAGCCCGTACCCGAACCGGAGCCCCGCGAGCGAGTACCCCTTGCTCAGGGTCCGCAGGAGCAGCACGTTGTCGAGCCCCCGCGCCGGATCGAGCAGCGGGATCGCGTCGGCCTCGGCGAAATCGACGTACGCCTCGTCGATCAGGACTACGCCGCGGAACGCCCGCGCGATGCGCTCGAGCTTGTCGAGCGGCTCGCGCCGCCCCGACGGCGCGTGCGGGTTGACGAGGAGCGCGAGCCGGCAGCCGCGGTCGTTCAGGCGGCTCGCGAAATCCTCCGGGACCGACCAGTCCTCCTCGAGGGGGACCTGGGTGATCGTCGTGCCGTGGATCTCGGCGAGCACGTCGTAGAGCGAGTAGGTCGGGTACGTCTCGCCGAGGCCGAGGCCGCCGGGCTCGCAGAACACCGTCACCGCCATGCGCAGCAGCTCGTCGCCGCCGTTCGTGGCGATCACCTGCTCGGGCGACAGGCCGTGGAGCCTCGCCGCGGCCTCGCGGAACTGCTGCGCGCGGGGGGGCGGGTACCGGCGGAGCTGATCGGCCGAGACGTCGCGGATCGCCTCCAGCACCGCGCTCGGCGGCGGGTACGGGTTCTCGTTGGTGTTCAGCTTGACCACGTCGGCCCGCTGCGGCTGCTCGCCGGGCGTGTAGGGCGTGAGGCGGTGGATGTTGTCGCGTTCGTACGGCATGGGGATGGCCGTCCTCTCGCCCACCGCCCCGCCGGAGACAAGCGCCTCGTCGGGCGCGGCGCGCGGCCGCTCGATCCCGGCGTGCGCGCGCGCGCCGACCTGGACGGCGCTGCCCGGGCGCTCGTCGCCGCGGACGCGCGCCCGCGCCGGTCGCGCCGGTCGCGTCGGTCGCGTCGGTCGCGCGGATCGGACTAAGATGCGCCGCATGACGACGACGCCCGAGCCCGAAGCCTTCCTGGTCCTCTCCTGCCTCGGCCCTGACCGAACGGGCCTCGTCGCGGAGGTGACCCACTACCTGACCGAGCGCGGCGCCAACGTGGAGGACAGCCGCATGGCGGTGCTCGGCGGCGAGTTCGGCATCCTCCTGCTCGCGTCGGGCCCCCCGGGCGCGATCGAGGCGGTGGAGCGCGACACCGGGTCGCTCACGCGGGCGACGGGGCTCACGGTGCAGAGCCGCAGGACCAAGAGCCCCGAGTCGCACCGGCGCGCGGCGACCATCCCCTGCGTCATCTCCGTCGACGCGCTCGATCACGAGGGGATCGTCCGCGCCGTGTCGCGCGCGCTCCACGGCGCGGGCGTCAACATCGTCTCGCTCGAGACCTCGGCCTACGAGGCGCCCGTGACCGGCTCGCAGCTCTTCCGGATGGAGGCCCACGTGGACGTCCCCGTCGGGGTGTCGCTCGCCCAGCTCCGCAAGGCGATGGACGCCGTGGCGGAGTCCGAGAACCTCGACATCGAGGTCCGCTCGCTCATCAAGGGCTGACGCGGCCCCGCGAGAACCGGTATCTTCATCGGCCATGCCCTTCAGCAATCTGAGCTCCCCCCGCAAGGTGCACGGCCTCGACGCGGAGATCCGCGGCGCCGCGTTCCTCGCGAGCCCCGGCCTGGTCGCGATGGTCTCGACCGACCCCGTGCGCCTCGGCGTCTGCCCGATCGGCGGCGCCGGCGCGAAGACGACGAACCTGTCGCTCTCCTCGGCGCACGACGTGGCGCTGCTCTCGAAGGACGTAGCCGTGGTGCGGAGCGACGACGCGGTCTGGGCGCTGCTCGGCATCACGCACGGCCCGAAGCTCGATCAGGTCGGGCGGGACGCGCGGCAGCTCGCGACGCGCCCGTCCGGCGAGACGGCGCTCTTGCTGGGCTGGGACGGCAGCGCGACGGAGCTCAAGCTCGACAAGACCGAGGTGAACGGCCGCACGTTCGCGGTGCGCGGCGCGGCGCGGGCGTTCGACCTGACCGAGACCGAGACGCACGCGGTGATGGACGGCGCCGGGGAGGGGGGCGAGCTCCGCGTGCATCCCGGCGCGACGCCCGAGCCGGGCCCGACGCTGCGCGCCTCGCTGCCGCGCGCGGCCCAGAACCTCGACCGGGTGCGCGGCGGCCCGAAGCTGACGGCGGTGTACAAGCGCGGCGCGAGCGCGGTCTGCGCGGTCGTGCGGTCGTCGGGCAAGCTCGCGGCGAAGGTGCTCGCCTTCAGCGACCCGGTCGCGGACGTGGCGGTCCTCGAGTCGAGCCTGTTCGCCTGCTTCGCCGACGGCCGCGTCGCGCTGTTCGACGGCGCCGCCATCGAGGCCGCCACCGGCGCGCCGCTCGCGCCGACGGCCACCGTCGCGCTCGGCGCTCGCGGCGAGCCGGCCGTGCTGGTGGCCGCCGGCAAGGGGTCGCCGACGCTGTGGGTGGGCACGAGCGCCGGGGAGATCTGGAGCCTCGCGGTCGTGCGCAAGCAGGGCGGCTGAGGGGCGGCCTCCTCCGGCGCCCGGGGGGCGTCACGATGCGCTGCTGGAATCAAGATACCGATGTGTCCGGCGCTGCGTCTGCTGGCATCCAACGTTCGCGGACGATCTTTCTCTATAAGAACCCGCTTCCGGTTGTGCCCTTCGCACGACGCCACTGTCATCGTTCGGGCCAAGGCTTAAGAGAAGATATTTGAACCACAGAGGCACAGAGGACACAGAGGACACAGAGGAGAGAGAAAGAAAAGAACTCTTCTCCTCTCTCTTCTTCTCTGTGCCCTCTGTGCCTCTGTGGTTTGTCTTGCTTGAGACAACCCAGGTTTCATCGCTCCCGGGGGCCATCGGCAGAGCACAGAGCGACGCACCGCGTGGGCTCGAACCGCGCGCCGCCCTCACGCCGCCTTCGCCCCGATCCGCCCCTCGACCACGGCGTCCGGATCGACCGCGTCGAGCGTCGTCACGACCCGATCCGCCCCCGCGGCGGCCAGCAGCGCGTCGTCGGCGAGCCGCGCCACGCCGAGCGCGGTCATCCCGGCCGCCTTGGCGGCCTGCACCCCGGCGGGGGCGTCCTCGACGACGAGGCAGCGCGCCGGGGGCACGCCGAGCGCGCGCGCGGCGGCCAGGAACAGGTCCGGCGCCGGCTTGCCGTGCGCCACCGCGACGCCGCAGAGGTCGGCGTCGAACAGGTCGAGCAGCGTCGTGCCGGACGCGACGGCCGGGCGGCGGATGCGCTGCTGCTCGGCGAAGGCGTCGGCGCGGATCCTCTGGAGGAGCTGGCCCGCGTTCCTGGACGACGACGCCGCCGCGATCGGCACGCCGCGCGCCTTGAGCCCCAGGATCAGCCGCATCGCGTCAGGGAAGACGACGAACTCCCCCGCCTCGATCTTCCGGAGCAGGACCTCCTGCTTGCGCTCGGCGTAGCGCCGCGCGCGCTCGGCGGCGTCGGGCACGCCGAAGTAGTCGAGCGCCGCGCGCGCGCCGCTCTCGCGCGCCTTGCCGGCGACCTCGCTCTGGTAGACGGCCGTCGTGAACCGCTCGGGCGCGTAGCGCGTCTCGGGCGCGATCGCGCGCCACTCGGTCGCCATCAGCGCCTCCAGCGCCTCGCGCCAGGCGCGCTCGTGCGGCGAGTCGACCACCACCCCGTCGACGTCGAAGAGGACCCCTTCGAAACGCATGCCGCCGACATGGCGCCGGCGCGCGGTACCGGGAGCCCCGAGGGCACCCTGGCGATGCGATGCGCCGCCGTCCGCCCGCGCCGGCTGCCCGCAACGCCTGCCGCGGCGCTCGCCCGCGCCTGCCGCGGCGCTCGCCCGCGCCCGCCCGCCTCCCGCCGCTGCGCCGGGGGTGCTACGGTCGAAGCTCGTGCCGCCCGTCCGCACCGGAGCCAACCCCCACGCGACGCGCCTTCCGCGCGCGCTCGTCGTCCGCGATCCGGAGCCCGAGGAGCTCCGCGCGACCATCGACTGGTCGGACTGGTACCTCGACGACGCGGACGGCATCGGCGCGTGGGGCGAGCACGACGAGATCGCCCGCCTGCTCCTGTCCTCGATCGCGCAGCTCGCGCGCGAGCGCGGCTGGACCGACCACCACGCCGGCTCGGACCGGTTCTTCGCGTGGGTGCGCGAGGAGCCGCTCGTGCGCGTCTCGCCCGACGTCTACCTCCTCGATCACCGGCCCGCGCCGCCGCTCCCCAAGCAGTGGCAGACCTGGCTGCCCGGCCACCGCCCGCCGCGCTTCGCGCTCGAGATCGTCGCGAGCGACTGGCAGAAGGCCTACGAGGACATCCCGCTCAAGTACTGCCAGCTCGGCTGTCCCGAGCTCGCGATCTTCGACCCGCTGGCCGCCGCGCAGCGGCCGCCCGCCGGCAGGGTGGCGCTCCAGGCCTACCGGCGCGACCCCGACGGCGCGTACGTGCGCGTGCACGCCGGCGCCGGCCCCGCGTGGAGCCCCGCGCTCGACAGCTGGCTCTGCGTCGTGGGCAGCGGGGCCGACGCGCGGCTCCGGCTCGCGCGCCCGGGCGGCAAGGGCGAGCTCGTGCCCACCCAGGAAGAGGTCGCGGCGACCGAGGCGCGCGCCAGGGAGGCCGCCGAGGCGCGGGTGCGCGAGCTCGAGGCGCGGGTGCGCGAGCTGGAGCAGCTGGAGCCGCGATAACGCACGTCGCGCGGGGCGCAGCGCCGCAGCGCAGGACAGGAGCGCCGCGCCGGTCGACCGCGCCGTCTTGGCCGTGTTTGGGCCGCGCCGGTTCCACCGCGCCGCGTTCGGCGGTAGGCTCGCGGCATGTGTCGAAACATCCGTCCTCTATTCAACTTCGAGCCGCCGGCGACGGAGGAAGAGATCCGGGCGGCCGCCCTGCAATACGTGCGCAAGGTGAGCGGGACCCGCAGCCCGAGCGGGAAGAACGTCGCCTGTTTCGAGCGAGCCGTCGACGACATCGCCGCCATCACGCGCCAGCTCGTCGAGTCGCTGGAGACCACGGCGCCGCCCAAGAACAAGGAAGTCGAGGCCGCGAAGGCCCGCCTCCGCAACGCGCGCCGCTTCGGCACCTGACGCGCCGGTCTGCTCCTCTCGGGCAGCGGCGGCAGGCAGGCGGCCGCGCAGGGCAGGCCGCCGAGCCTGGCTCCTGCACTGCTGTTACCTTACGTTCGTGCTCATGGGCGACGCCGCCGCCACCCAGCGCATGAGCGCTGCAGCGTATCTCGAGTGGGAGCGCGGGCAGGTCGCTAAGCACGAGTATCGCCTCGGCGAGGTCCGCTCGAGGGCGGGCGGCAGCCCGCGGCACAACTTCCTCTCGAACGCCGTGGGGGCGGAGCTCCGCGCGGCCGTTCGCGGCAGGCCGTGCCATGTCCTGTCACCGGACCAGCGGATCTCCGCGAAGCAGGGGGAGCGCTACGTCTACGCGGATGCCGTCGTCGCGTGCGGCGGTGTGCGGATGGAGCCGGGCACCAGCGACGTGCTCGCGAACCCGAGCGTCGCCGTCGAGGTCCTGTCGCCCAGCACCGAGGCGTATGACCGCGGCGAGAAGTGGGCAGCGTATCAGCGCATCCCGTCCCTCACCGATTACCTGCTCGTCTCGCAGACCTCGGTGCGCGTCGAGCACTTCCGGCGCGAGGCCGACGGCTCCTGGCGCTACCTCGTGATCGAGGCGGGAGGCGCGATCTCGCTCGCGATCGGCGCCGCCGTTCCGGTCGACGCCATCTACGAGGGCGCCTTCGAACTCGACGCCGGCTGAAGGGGCGCGCTCGGCGCCGCCGGCACACCGAAGGGCCGAAGGCGCGCTGCGGCGCGCGGCTCACGACCGCGCAGCGCGGGGCGAGCCCCCGTAGACGAGCCGGCCGCCCGTCTTCGACAGCGCGTAGGCGAACCCGAGCTCGAGGGTCGAGCGGGTGACGACGCCCCCGAGGTCCAGCCCCTGCTCCACCATCAGCCGCGCGGCCGCCGGCGCGATGCCGACGAGCACGACCTCGGCCCCGAGCAGCCCCGCCGCCCGCGCCGCCGTCATGAGGTGATCCGCCGCCGCGGCGTCCACCGCCGCCATCCCCGTCACGTCGATCAGCACCACGCGCGCGTGCCGCTCGGAGATCTCCCGCAGCATCGACTCGAGGAAGCGGCCCGAGCGCTGGCGGTCCATCGCCCCGACGACGGGCATCACCAGGATCTGGCGCGCGACGGGGACGACCGGGCTGGAGAGCTCATGGATGGTGCCGAGCAGCGCCGCCTGCTGCCGGTTCGCCTGCTCGAGCTCCTGGGTCCGCTCGGTGATGCGGCGGAGGAGCTGCGCGTTCTCGAGCGCCACCGCCAGCGTGTCGGCGATGCGCTCGATCAGCCCGAGGTCCTCGGGCGAGCACGCCGCGCGGCGCTCGCTGTCGAGCACCAGGACGCCGAGCGCGACCCCCCGGGCGAGCAGCGGGACGCCGACCCGCGTGCGGCTGCCCTTCCGGCGCGCCTCGACGATATCCGGCCAGAGGTCGTGCTCGCCCGCCAGCGTGTCGATGACGACCGACCGGCCGGCGCTCAGCACCCGGCCGACCAGCGACGCCCGCTCGAGCCGGGCGCGCCCCTCGACGAGCCCCTGCTCGTCGGCATCCAGGCTGATGACGAGGAGCTCGCGCGAGCGGTCCACCGCCGCGCCCCCGCGCCTCCGGTTCGCGGACTTGCGGCTCGTCTCCAGGGTCAGGTGCTCCGACAGCGGACGAGACCAGGGCGTGGACTCGAGGGTCACGAGGTCCACGCCGGTGTCAATGAAGCGCGGAAGGCGCCGATCCTCGACCTGCCCCGGCGCCGGGAGCTCGGCCAGCGCCGCCTCCGCCCCCCTCGACACCATGTCGTGGAGCAGCTCGACGGCGCGATAGCCCATGTCGTGCTCGCGCTGGACCACGGCCGCATGGATGATGCCCTCCCGGAGCATCGCGATCGTCTCGGGGATCAGATCGAACGACACGATCTTGAGATCTCCCGCCCTCCCCAGGGCCCTCGCGGCCATGCCCCACGCCGGGCCGTTCTCGGCGCAGGCGCCGAAGGCGCCGGACAGCCCTCCTTCGCGCAAGGCGTCCAGGGCGAGCTGCATCGCCGCGGAAGTATCGTAGTGGCTCTCCAGCGGAGATCGCATCGAGATGGCCTTCCCGGCGGCCGCCGCGCCGAACCCCGCGACCCGATCGCGGCCGTTCATGGCGCGGAGCGAGGAGACCTGCGCGCCCACGACCCCGCCGTCCGGGAGGAGCCGCGCCATCGTCTCTCCGGCGAGCCGGCCGGCCGCCACGTTGTCGGTGCCGACGTAGGCCAGCGCCCTGCTGCCGTCGGCCGGCGGCGTATCGAACGTGATCACCGGAATCCCGGCCTCCGCCGCTCGCCGGATCGCCGGCTCGAGGCCCGCGGCGTCGCCCGGCGCCACGGCGACGCCGCTCACCCCGCGGCGCACGCCCTCGTCGATGAGCGCGCTCTGGCCGGCCTCGCCGGCGGCGCTGGCGCACCGGTACGTCACGTCGACGCCGAGCGCGCGCCCCGCGACGAGCGCGCCCTCCCGCAGGTTGTTCCAGTAGGCCACCGGCGCGCGCCGCGGCGCCCGGTAGACGCGGAGCTCCGCGCCGCGCTCGCTCGCGGGCCAGGCCCCGCAGGCGTCGTCCTCCACCAGGGCGAGCTCCACCGCGCTCCACTGCGGCCGCAGCTGCACGCTCTTGATACCGCTCGAGATGATCTCCACGAGCTCCTGGGGGCTGGCCTGCGAGGCCACCGCGTTCAGCACCTCCTCGAGCACGCGGTTCTCGTGGGCCGACCGCGCCTTGTCGTCGAAGAGCTCGCGCCGCTCCAGCGCCGCCCCGGCGCTGCCGGCCAGGGCCATCAGCCGGGCCCTGCGCTCGTCCCCCAGCGGCTCCGCGGCCGGCTGCTCGACGGCGAGCGCGCCGACCGGCCGCCCGCGCATGCACACCGGCGCGAGGACCACGACCGCGTCCGCGGGCAGCCAGTCGAGCGCGACCGCGCCCGGCAGGTGCTCTCGGTACCACGCGGCCGCCGCCACCGCGCGCGCGCCCTCGCCCGGGTCGAGCCGAGAGACCGCGCTGGCCGGCCCCGCGTCCGACGGGATCGGCAGCCGGCCCGAGAGCAGGCTCTCGAGGCCCACGGCGGCCCGGTAGATCAGGCGATCTCCCTCTCGGATCAGCAGGCTGCCGCGCCGCGTTCCAGGCAGGCTGTCTGTGGCGTCCTGTACGATGCGATGCAGCGCTGCGAAGAGGTCCAGACCGGTGATCATGCGTGTTCGACCTACACCCCACCGGCGGAGCGCGGCGCGGGGATCGTGCCAGCAGGCGCGATCGGCCGGTCCGTTGTCAAGCCATCCATCCGGCTCCGCCCCGTCATGCGCTCGAGCTCGCGTCTCCCCGCGACGGAGCGCCGTCCGGCGCGGCGGGCGTCGAGCGCTTCGCGCTATCGCTCGAGGCCGCCCGGCAGCGCGAAGCGGGCTCGTCCGAGGCGGCGCGCTGCGCGGCGGCGGCCGACGACCGCGGTGCGATAGCAACGGACAGCCGCGCTCCGGCACCGGAGAACTCATGCGATGTTCTATTCCTCAGCTCCTCCTCGTCCTCCCCGTGCTCGTCGCGATCCCCGCCGAGGCGGCGCCTCCGCCCTGCGCCACGATCCGCCGGGGCCGCCCCGGGGACGTCGAGGACGCCGCCGTTCCCCCTCGCGGGCCGCGCCGCGACGTGGACGGCGCGGTCCCGAGCCACGGCGCTCCCCCGACGCCGCCGTGCCGCGCGGAGGACGCGGCGCCCGCGCGCCGCGAGGCGCCGCGCCCGCCCGCGAGCTACGTGTGCCACGGCTCGTGTCCCGGCGCCGCCCACCTCTTCAGCGGGCGATTCGGCGATCCGCGCGAGCAGATCGGGTATTCGGTCGCCGCCGACGGCGCGGGGAACATCGTCCTCGCGGGCTCGGCCGCGGGCACGGTCGATTTCGGCGGCGGGCCGGTCTCCGCCTCGGGGGCGTTCCTCGCGAAGCTCGACGCCGCCGGGGGCCTCCTCTGGAGCCGCGCCTTCGACTCCCCGTCATCGTTCGCCTCTGCCGTCGCCGTCGACGCGCACGGCAGCATCCTGCTCGCGGGCGGCTTCCGCGATCCCATCGATCTCGGCGGCGGCCCGCTGACGAACGCCCTCGATGGACTCCAGATCTCGTTCGTGGCCAAATTCGACGCCAGCGGCAACCACCTCTGGAGCCGAGCCGCGTCCGGCGACGAGCGCCACTCCCCGCGCGCCATCGCCGCGGACGGCGCCGGCAACGTCCTCGTCTCGGGCTCGTTCGAGGGCTCCCTCGACTTCACCGGCGGAGCGGCGCCGCTCGTCAGCACAGGAGGCCTGTTCGACGAGGATGTCTTCGTGTCGAAGCTCGACGCCTCCGGCGACCACCTCTGGAGCAAGGCGTTCGGCACGGTGGAGCTCGATCGCGGCGAGGGCCTCGCGGTCGACGGCGCGGGCAACGTCGTCCTCGCGGGCTTCTCCCTGGGCGGCGGCCTCGACTTCGGCGGCCGGCCGCTCCCGAGCGCCGGGAGCTCCGACATCTTCGTCGCCAAGCTCGATCCGGACGGCCATCATGTCTGGAGCCGGAGCTATGGAGATCCCGGCAGCCAGAACGCCTCCGCCGTCGCGGTGGATCCGTGGGGCAACGTCCTCGTGACCGGGGGCTTCGCCGGCAGCGTCGATTTCGGCGGCGGACCGCGCCGCAGCGCGGGCGACAACGACGCGTTCGTCCTGAAGCTCGACCCGAGGGGCCGTCACGTCTGGAGCCGCCGCCTCGGCGGCGCGCTCCGGCAGGACGGCACGGCGATCGCCGCCGACGCCGACGGCAACGTGGCGGTCGGCGGGTTCTTCCGCGGCGCGCTCGAGCTCGCGTGCGGGCGGCTCGAGAGCGCGGGGGAGGAGGATATCTTCCTCGTCGAGCTCGACGCCGCCGGCCGCGCGCTGTGGGGCGATCGCTTCGGCGACGCGCAGGGCCAGACGCCCACGGACGTCGCGTTCGACCCGAGCGGGGACGTCCTCCTCACCGGCTACTTCGACGGCGCCCTCGACTTCGGCGGCGGGCCGCTCGCGGGGCAGGGCGGCCGCGACGCGTTCCTCGCGAAGCTCGGGCGCTGATCGGGCGGGCTGCGCCCCACCCGCCGAGCTCGGCGCGCGGCGCCGCTGCGACCTGCAGAGTCGTCCGCCGCCTTGCGGCGCTGCGCGAGGCGCCGATCCGTGCCAGGATCCGGGCCGGATCGGCCCATGGGAAACAACCTGGAGCGGGTCGTCGGGGTGCTCAACGGGCTCCTCGGCGATCACCTGAAGCGGACCAGCAACGGCCTCGCGACCGCGATGCAGCTCGTCCGCGACGGACGCGGCCTGCCGCTTGCCAGGGCATTCTCCGCGGCCGCCGCTGCTCGCGCCACACCCCGTGTCGTCGTGCTCGTGCACGGGCTGATGAGCACCGAGGAGATCTGGACGATGCCGGACGGCGAGACGTACGGATCGCGTCTTGCTCGCGACCTCGGGTACACGCCGTTTTACGTGCGGTACAACAGCGGCCTCCGCGTCTCCGAGAACGGCGAAGCCCTGGATGTCCTCCTCGAGCAGCTCGTCTGCGCCTATCCGGTCGCCGTGGAGGAGCTGGTCCTCATCGGCCACAGCATGGGCGGCCTCGTCGCGCGCAGCGCCGCGCATGCGGCGAGCGACAAGGCTCGAAGGTGGCTGCCCCTCGCCAAGCGGGCCTTCTACCTCGGCACACCGCACCTCGGCGCCCCGCTGGAGCGCTTTGGCAACGCTGTCACGTGGGCGCTCGCGAGCATCGGCAATCCGTACACGACGCTCATCGCCGATATCGTCAACCTCCGCAGCGGCGGGATGAAGGACCTGGGCTACGCCAACCTCCGCCGCGAGGACTGGGAGGGCGCCGACGCCGACGCCCTGCTCCAGAATCGCCGCCATCCCGTGCCCTTGCTCCCCCACATTCGCCATCACCTCATCGCCGGCGCGCTCACGGCCGACCCGAGGCTCTCCCTCTTGTTCGGCGACGCGATGGTCTCGCTGAGGAGCGCCACGGGCCGGGCGGTCGCCGAGGACCGGTGCTCGCCCTTCCCTCAAGCGCACGCGCGGATCATGCCGTCGCTCGGACACCTGCGCCTGGCCCACGACCCGGACGTCTACGCGCAGATCCGCGCGTGGTGCGAGGAGGCGGTGTGATGGAGCGGTGGCGCGGCTTGAAGGATCTCGTGCAGGAGGCGGTCGAGCACGGCTCGCGGGCCGTGGAGCGCCTGCAGAAGCACGCGGCGAAGCTGCCTTTCGATCTGCTGGAGCAGATTCCCCCGATCCAGGCGCCCGTGAGGGGCATTCGGGTCATCCACGACACGACGCTGTCCGGCGTTCACGGGACGATCCGCCTCGTCAACCGCGCCGTGGGGGCCACGGTGGATGTGGTCCTCTCTCTCTTGGAGCAGGAGGCACGGCCGGCGGAAACGCCGGACCGCAGCGCGGGCGCCGCGCCGGACGCGCCCTCCGGCGGCCCGGACGACGAGGCGCCCTGAGCTCGGGCGCTGCCCGCCGCGCGCGGCTCCGCCGGCGCCGAACGATGCGCTGAGGCTCAGCGCGCCATGGTGAAGAAGTTGAGCTTGTTGCCGTCGCGATCGCGGAAGTATCCGCCGTAGGAGCCCGCATCACTCCCCGGCGCCCGGCGCGCCCGTGCGCTTCCACAGCGCGCGGCGCGCGGGCAGGGTCGCGCGCCACCGCGCGCGCAGCGCGCTCGGCTTCTCGCCGTGGCGCTCCTTCAGGAACGTGGCGCCGACCACGCGATCGGTGCGAAAGGAGCGGAAGTCCTGGCGAACCTCGCACCACGCCACGAGGAGGCGCGTCGACTCGCGATACCCCACCACGACGGGCCACACGACGCGCTCGCTCTCGCGGCCCGCCTCGTCGCGGTAGCGGAGCGCGATCTTCGTGCCGGCGCGGATCGACGCGCGCACCTCGGCCAGGTCGAGCCCGTCGGGGACCTGGTCCAGCGCGGGGGGCGTGCCCGTCGTCGGCTCGAGCACGAGCGGGCGCAGCCGCTCGGGGACCGTCGCGGCGATCTTCGCGATGAGGTCCTGCGCCGCCCTCCGCAGGGCGGCGTCCCCGCGGCCGGCGACCCACTGCGCGCCGAGGACCGCGACCTCGATCTCGTCGGGCGTGAGCATCAGCGGCGGCATGTCGAAGCCGCGCTCGAGCACGTAGCCGGTGCCGGCCTCGCCCCGGATCGGGACGCGCTGGGCGAGGAGATCCGCGACGTCGCGGTACACGGTCCGCTTCGACGTCTCGAGCTCCTCGGCGAGCGCCGCCGCGGTGACCGGCGCCCGCTGCCGGCGCAGGATCTGAAGGATCTGGAACAATCGGTCGGCGCGCCGCACGAGGATGCTGACACCAGGTTGTCAGCAGGGCGAGGCTACATCAAGCGCGGTCCACGGCGGACCCAAGCTCCCGGAGGTTCTCATGATCACGCTCTATGGCTTCGGCCCCACGTTCGGCTTGCCGGAGGCCAGCCCCTATGTGACGAAGACCGAGGTCCAGCTCAAGCTCCTCGGCCTGCCCTACAGGAAGGAGCGCGCGCGGCCCGACCTGTCGCCGAAGGGGCAGCTCCCCTTCATCGACGACGACGGCGCGCGCGTCGCCGACTCGCACTTCATCCGTGAGCACCTTGAGCGGAAGTACGGCAAGGACCTCGACGCCGGCCTCGACGCGCGGCAGCGCGCGGAGGCGTGGGCCATCGAGCGCATGCTCGAGAACCACTTCGTCGCGACCTCGGGGTACGCGCGCTGGCTCATCCCGGAGAACTTCGAGAAGGGCCCGGCGCACTTCGTCGACGGCGCGCCGGAGGAGCTGCGCCCGAAGCTGCGCGAGGAGCTCCTCGGGCGCGTCCGCGAGAACTATCGCGCGCTCGGCATCGCGCGGCACTCGGACGAGGAGATCGTCGCGCTCGGCGTGCGCTCCCTGACCGCGCTCTCGACGCTGCTCGGGGACAGGCCGTACCTGTTCGGCGGGCGCCCGGTGGGCGTCGACGCGACGGCCTTCGCGGCGCTGGCCGGCATCCTCACGCCCTTCTTCGAATCGCCGCTCAGGCGCAGGGCCGAGGGCTTCGCGAACCTCGTCGCGTACACCGCCCGGCTCATGCGGGAGTTCTACCCGGATCACCCGTGGGAGGCGCCCCGGCAGGGGGCCTGAGCGCCGCGACGCCGCCGCGGCGCCCCCGCTCGAGGGGCGGGGCGCCGCGGCCTGCGCTCCGCGGCGCGGGGCTACTCCTCGCCGCGGGGAGCCGGCGTCGGCGCGGGCTCGGCCGGCGTGGGCTGGGCGACGTCACCGCCGCCGCAGGCGGACCCCCACGAGGTCGGGGCGGGCAGGGGCAGCGACGCCACCGGCGTCGCGAGGTCGTCGAGCGCGTTCACGAGCACGCCGCCGTACGAGATCGAGTAAACGTAGTCCTCGATGAACACGCCGCGCTTCACGTCGGCGCCGCCGTAGTAGTAGCACCCCGACGTCGCGCTGAAGAAGCCGCTGTGGTCGACCGCGCCGAGGTGGCTGAACCCTTCGGCGATATCGACGTTGAAGAGCTCCAGCGTGCTCGCGACCGCGCCCGTCTCCCGGTCGTAGCTCACGACCGGGAAGGCGAGCACGTCGCGCTCACCGTAGTACGTGAACGCCTTGTGGTTGTACTCGGCCTCGGACGACGTGTAGTCCCCCTCGAGCGACTTCTTGTGCAGGAGCTTCGGCTCCGACGGGTCCGTGACGTCGAAGATCTGCAGCGCCAGGCCGGTCACGACGCCGCTCTCGTCGCCGTCCCTGCCGATCGCCAGGAGGTGCCCGTCGTCGAGCGGGTGCATGTACTCGCTGAAGCCGGGGATCTTGAGCTCGCCTGCGACGGAGGGCGACTCGGGGTCGGAGAGATCGAGCACGAACAGCGGGTCGACCCGGAGGAACGTCACCACGTAGCCGCGATCCCCGATGAACCGGGTCGAGCGGATCTGCTCGCCCGGGGCGAGGTCCGTGATGGCGCCGATGCGCGAAAGCTCGGCCCCTTGCGCCTCGAGGACGAACACGCCGTTGCGGGTCGTCCACCGCTCAGTCCCGGGCACCATGGCGGTCGTCGAGACGCGGAGCTTGCCGTTGTGCTCGTCGAGCGAGAACTGGTTGAGGATGTGGCCGGGCACCGAGCCCGACGCGACGTACCGGGGCTGGCTCGGGTCGGCGACCAGATCGAACTTGTGCAGGTACGTGACGTCCGTGCTCGCGTTCACCGCGCTGGGCGCCGTCGGCGCCTGCCAGCTGCGCGCGGCGACATAGAGGGCGTCGTGGCTCGAATACACGGTGTCGGTCGCGCCGATGATCGAGGTCGACGCCGGCACCTCGTCGAGGTCGGCGAGGTCGATCGACTCGATCTGCGTCAGGCCGTACGACGTCGTGCCCGCCTCGGGGACGTAGAAGTCCGCGCAGCTCGCGCCGAGCTCGGTGACCGTCTCGCCCTCCTTCTCGAAGCGGTACGGCAGCCACGCCGACAGCGACGAGCCCTCGATGATCGCCGTGTTCTCGGCGCGGAGCTGCTCGAACGCCGCGGTCCACGCCTCGGCGGTCTCGGGGAAGGCGGTCAGGTCGGTGGGCCAGTAGTTGAGCGCGGGGCCGTGGGCGCCGCCGGACAGCACCGTGCGGACGTCCTCGCCCGCGCGCCGCGACGAGGCGTAGCCGCCCTCGAAGTAGAGCTCCCTGGCCACGCTGGGCGCGCCGCCCGCGAGGCTCAGGACGGTGAGCTTCGTGAGCGGGGCGTAGACGTCGGGCGGCGGGGGCGCGTCGGTCACCGGCTCATCGGGGGACGGGGCGCCGTCCGGCGGCGTGGGCTCGGTGTCGCCGTCCGGCAGGGGCTCCGCGGGCTTGTCGGCGCCGTCCGGCGGCGGGTCGGCGCCTCCCGGGTTGGACGGCGTGTCGGACCCCTCCGGGGGGACCGGCGCATCGTCCTGATCCGGCCCGCTGGACGGCGCGCTGCCCGGCGCGCTGCCCGGCGCGCCGGCGGGCGCGCCGGCGCCTCCGGGCAGGGCGATGCCGATGTCGATCCTGTAGTCGTAGTACCCCGGCCGCGGCTCGACGCCCGCCTTCTCGTAGATCGAGGCCCCGTTGACCGACGAGTAGATGACGACCTTGTCGTCTGCCACGAACATCTCGATCGGGCTGCCCTCGATCGCGAGCGAGCTGCCCACCGCGAGCGACGACGCCGGCCACGCGGTCAGCGTGTAGAAGCTCTGGTCGTGCAGGATGTAGAGGTTGTTCCCGTCGGTCTTGACGATGTCGGCCTCATCGACGCCGGCGACCTGGGTGTTCGTGTCCGAGTGGGCCGGGGCATCGCTCTCGCCGCCCGACGCCGCGTCCTCGGGGCTGCCGGCCACGGGCGGTGTCGGGGCAGGTACGCCGGTGGGGTCCGCCGCCCCCCCGGGCACGGCGACGCCGGGGCCGCCGAAGCCGACGCCGCGCCCGTCGCCGATCGCCGCGTAGCTCGCGATCATGGCGTCGATCTGGGCGTTCATCTTGGCGAGCGCGTCCTGCTTCAGCAGCGCTTCGAGGTCGTCGCACGACTGAGCCCGGTGGAGCGCCGCGCGCTGCGACGCGCTCTCGTCGGGTCCGGGTGACGAGGACTCCGTGACGCATCCGACGGCGAGGAGGCCTGTTGCTAGGAGAAGCCAGAGAGAGGAATGGGCGCGGTGGGTTCGCATGGTGCCCGCCGGCGTCGCAAGGCCCGCGCCACCCGCCCGCTCGCTCGGTTCGCCGCGAAACGCGGCGGTTCGCGCGCGCGCACGCCCCGCCGCGCGGCGCGAGGCACGACATGCATGCACTGGCGGGGGCCGCCTGGCACACGTGTGCCATGGATGGGTGATGGGACTGGCTATTTCCGCCAACACGCGATGAGATGGAGGTCTATGGGGCCCGGACGGACGCGCCGTGTCGGGGGCACGCGTCCGAGGGCGGCGGGGCTCGCTCTCCAGTCCGGGCCGCCTGCGCGCGGCGTCAGAGGGGAACGGGCGCGGGGGGGATCTTGAACACGTCCCATGCGGGCGTGTGGTTGCTCGTGTTCGTGGTCTGGTTCCAGAGATAGATCGACGGGTACGTGGTCACCGTCGTGCCCTCCACGACGACGCCGGTCACGTAGAGCTGCGACGCCTTCTTCTGCGGGTCCTTCTGGAGGGTGTAGCCGTCGCGGGACGACGAGAAGATGACCCAGTAATAGGTCTTGCCGTCGACGGTCGTGGCCTCCGGCGACCACCTGGGCCAGCTGTTGTGGATTCCCGGGCTCGTGACGCCGACGCAGGCCGGCGGATCGTTGGCCGCGAGGCGCGTCGCCGCGCCGCCGGCCGCGGGGACCACGTGGATGTCGGACGCGGGGTTATAGTACATCTCCCCCGGGCTCGGCGTCCGGTTGAACGCGATCAGCCGGTCGTCGGGCGAGAAGGCCGGGTAATACTCGTTGAACGCCGGCTCCGCGGCGCCCTGCAGCGGCGTCGCCGCGCCGCCCTGCCGGTCGTTGTAGGGCACCGTGTAGAGATCGCCTGCCCCCGCGGCGATCCGCCCGTCCTTGCCGGCGTCGGTGGACACGTAAACGATGGTGTTGCCGTCGTGGCTCCAGTCCGGCATCAGCGCTCCGCGCGTGTCGCCCTCGCGCGCGATGAAGCCGTACGCGGTCCCCTCCGCGGCCGCCATCTCTTCCTTGACCAGGTTGGGGTTGGCGTCGAGCGGGTAGGTCGGCACCGGCGACTCCAGGTCGAACCACGCGAGGCGCGCGTTCGGCATGGCGCTGTACGACTGGCCGTCCCAGACCGTGCCGCGATCCCGGCCATAGGAGGTGACGACGATCCGGTCTCCCGGGGAGAAATGCGCTGCCGACATCTTGGGCGCGCCGAGCCAGGACTGGCTCATCGCCTCCGAGCCGCCCGGCGTGACGTACGAGGGGACCTCGCCCACCGAGTCCTTCTGCACGGAGGCGATGGCGAGCCCCCACGGCCAGTGATCCGTGAAGATGACGGACTCGCCGTCGGGCGTCGACGTGTGGCACCCGATGCACCTCACCGCGCCGTCGTTCCGGAGGCCGCCGTTCTCGGTCCTGCGGCCGCCCTGCTGCACCTGCTCGACCTTGAGCGCGTCGACGACGCCCTCCTCGCCCACGCCGAACCCGGCCAGCCACGCGTCCGCCGGCCCTTCGCCGATCGCCGCCCAGTACACCATGCTGCCGCCGGCCGGGGCCGGCGCGATGGTGATCGGCCCGGAGGTGCCGAGGAGCGGCGCGCCCGGCGCGCTCGTCGACACCGAGCGGATCGTGATGGTGATCGGCTCGTTCCGGACATGCGACGCCAGCTTCTCCCACATGTCCTTGGGCATCTTCCATTCTCGGTTCGTCGTGTAGACGACCAGGTCGTTCTTCTCCCGGTCGGCGTGCACGCGGATCTCGAACAGGTCCTGCCCCTCGGGCGCGGTCCACCGGAACCTCGGCCGCAGCCAGTTGTTCGGGAAGAGCGCCCCGATCTCCGGCTCGGCGAGGCACGGCCCGCCCGGCGCGCCGCTGCCCGCTGCGCCGAACAGCTCGGGCGCGTTGGCCGGCGGCGGCGTCCCGGCGTCGTCGAGCACCGGGGCCGCGGGGAAGTCCTCGCAGACCTCGCAGGGAGGCGGCTCGACGGGGCCGCCGCTGCCCACGTCGAAGATGTTCCCCGTGCCCGCGCCGAACTCCTCCGGCGCCCCGCCCGAGCCGCCGGCGCCCTGGCCCTGCTGCGGGGAGCCCCCCGGGCTCGCCGAGCAGGCGACCACGAAGGCAGCGCCGATGAAGGCAGCGCCGACAAATCGAGTCCCGATCCGATGTTGCAAGGTTCTCATTCAGGTTCCTCCGTGCGCGCGCTCAGGGCTCGATTCGCCGGACCACCACGCGGATCGGCGCGCCCGAATCCGGGCAGACGCGCTGAGTGCGTGGTCGCCGTGGCGCTGCTGTTTCGTCGCGCCGGACACTCCGGCGGCGGCCAACCGCAGATCGCGAGATCGCTCGGCGCGACGCGCCGCCCTTCCCGACGTGCAAGATGTAAAGAAAGCTCTTGTCAGGTAGGAAGACATGGAACCTTTGCCCCTGTCAAGCGAGTCGCAGGTACATGTCGCCTGAAGGGGGCGCGCAGCGGGCGCTCAGAGGGTGCTCAGCGGCGGGCGCTCGGCGGCGGCCCATGTCGCCCGACGAGGCGCTCGGCGGAGGACGCCGCGGGTCCTGAGGCGTCCGCATCCGACGATGCCGGCGCGCCGCTGCGTTCCCGCGGGACGTGCCGGAGTGCTAGTTTCCCCGCGTGGCCTCGCCGAACCGCATCGGGTACCCGCTCAGCCCCCGGCGGCCGCCCCGCGCGCTCGTGCTCCGCGATCTGTCGCCCGAGGAGGCCGGCGCCGCGATCGACTGGTCCGGCTGGTACCTGCCCGATGATGCGGAGCGTCACGGCAAGGCCGAGCGGTCCGGGATCGTTCGCCTGCTGCTCTCGGTGCTCGCGCAGCTCGCGCGCGAGCGCGGCTGGGTCGACTGGTACGCCGGCGCCGACCACGCCTTCGCCTGGGTGCGGGCCGAGCCGCTGGTGCGCGTCCTGCCCGATCTCTACGTCCTCGATCACCGCCCGTTGCCGCCGCTGCCGCGGCAGTGGCAGACGTGGCTGCCGGGCCATCGCCCGCCGCGGTTCGCGCTGGAGATCGTCACGGGCGACTGGCGCCGGGCGTACGAGGTCGCGCCGGCCAAGTACTGGCAGCTCGGCTGCCCCGAGCTCCTGCTCTTCGATCCCGAGGCGGCCTCGGCCCGCGCGCCGCTCTCCGAGGAGCGCGTGCCGCTCCAGCTCTACCGCCGCGATCCGGACGGCACCTACCTGCGCGTCCACGCCGGCGCCGATCCCCTCTGGATCGAGGCGTTCGACGCGCACGTCGTCGTGCTGAAGGACGGCCCGCACCCGACGTTGCGCGTCGCGCGGACCTCGCGCGCGACCGATCTCGTGCCCGCCGAGGAGGAGGCCCTCCGCGCCGAGGGCGAGGCGCGCGCGCAGGAGCAGCGCGCCCGCGTCGCCGAGCAGCGCGCCCGCGCCGCCGCCGAGGCGCGCGTGCGCGAGCTCGAGGCGCGCGTGCGCGACCTGGAAGCCCGGGTCGCGCGCCGCTGAGCGCGCTCGCCGGCGCGCGAGGGACGCGAGGCGCGCGCTACGCCGGCCGCAAGATCTGCCGCACCGAGTCCACGTCCGCGACCCGGTGCAGCACCGGCTGGAGGCCGGCGCCCGGGGCCTCGCCGAAGGCGCCGCTCGCCGCGACGGCGCGGGCGCGGGGGCCGTCGAGCACGAGGAACACGTCGCGGAGGCCGCCGGCGCCCGGCGCGTCGATCACGTCGACGATGCGCGAGCGATCGAGGTGCAGCTCCTCGTCGCCCCGCTGGATGAGCACGCGCCGGTCGGTGATGAGGTACCGCGTCCGCGCCGCGAGCCGCGCGGGGCGCACCACCGACACGTAGAGCATCGCCGCGCCCGCGGCGACGAGCAGCACGATCGTGAGCGAGAGCGAGGCGACGAGCGCCACGAACGACACGCTCTCCGGATCCATGCCCGCCGCGGTCACGATGCGGATGCTGCGCACGGCGTGCACCGCCGTGACCACGGCGAAGCCGCCGAGGAGCACGCCGAGCAGCACCGAGCCGACCCCGCGCAGGCCGTTCGGGAGCCACTTGTGCCAGCCGTCGGCCGGGTGCGCCGACCAGAGCACCCGCTCGCCCTCGTCGAGGCGCTGCGAGAGCAGCCGGTGACCGTCGCCCGCGGGCGCCGACGGGACGACGCCCCGCAGGATCGCCCAGACGCGATCCGGGGCCACGACGCCGGTCAGCACGATCGACAGGCGCCGCCTGAGCGCGCCCGTGGGCACCGCCCTCACCAGCTCGAGGTCGCCCACGCCGGGGTGCTTCGGGTGCCAGTGGATGCGCGCGTAGCTGATCGACCGCCGCTCGATGGAGCGCCGGAGCTTCCCGCGCTGCACCACGATGTGCCGGTCGGTGAGCAGGTACTCGAGCTCCGAGCGCCACCAGCGCGGCAGGTAGCTGAACGCCACCGCGAGGCTCGCCATCCAGGCCGCGAAGGCGAGCAGCTGGGTCGGCGACGCGCCGAGCGCCTTGCTCACGACGATGGCGGACGCCGTGCTGATCGCGGAGGTCACGCCGCAGACCGCCGCGCCCACGACGTAGAGGAGCGGCGTCGCGACGACCTTGGGGCGTCCGGACCAGAGCACGGGCTCATTGAACACCGAGTCGCGCATCTCGACGGATCTCCGTTCGGGGTGAGCTGGCCGGCGCCGCCCCCGCGCGCGAGGGCGACCACGGTAAGGTGAACCTGCCGGGCGGGGTCGTAAAGGGGCGTCCTCGCATCCCGCCGCGGCGCGACGCGCGTCCGCTGCGGCGCGATCGGCGCGCGACCGGAGGCGACGTGCAGGAGCTCCCGGAAGCGCCTGCGGGGGCGGCCGGAGCGCGGCGCGATCGCGACGGAGCGCCGCCCGGCCGGGCGCCTCGGCTCAGCGCCGCTGCGGCGCCGCGGGCGCCGGCTTGCGCAGGCGCTTCATCGTCTGCTCCCGCTCGCGATCGCACTGCGCGCGCCGCGCCTTGGCCAGCGCCACCCAGTGGTCGTTCCCGGGGGCGCGCGCGATGTACGACTCCCACGCAGCCACGGCCTGCAGGTAGGCCTCCGCGCGCGCGGCGCCGAGCTCGGCGCTCCGCGCCGCGGCCCAGTGGCCGAGCGCGGCGTACCAGGCGTCGTCGTACGGCGGCACGTAGAACCAGCCGGCGCCGTTGATCTGCTGGTCGTTCCGGTCGTAGGTCCTCGCGAGCCGGATGTGCTCGATGGCGCCCTCCAGGTCGCCCGACCGGTCGAGCGCCACGGCGAGCCCCCAGAGCGTGGTCACGCCGTAGCGGAACATGTCGAGCGACCCGAGCGTCGAGAGCGCCGCGCGGTAGCCCTCGACCGCGGAGGTGATGTCGCCGAGCGCCATGTGCGCCTCGGCCTGGTTGGCCAGCAAGAGCGCCCGCGACGCGGCGTGCGGCTCGAGCGCGAGCGCCGCGTCGTACGCCTTGATCTCCTCCGTGTACCTGCCGAGCCGCGCATAGCAGACCGCGAGCGCGTGCCACGCGTCGGCCCGGGAGGGCGCCGGCGGGTGGGCGCGCAAGAGCCCCTCGAGCGTCACGACCGCGCCCTCCACGTCGCCGAGGTGCTCCAGGATGTCGGCGTAGCGCAGCCGCACCGAAGGATCGCGCGAGGTCGGCGCGCCGGCGCGCTCGTACAGCGTGCGCGCCTCGCGCAGCCAGAGCGGGCCGATCTCCTCGACCCGATCGAGGAGCGGCGAGCGCCGGAGCCGGTCGTACCGGGCGAGGAGCGCGTCGGCCTGGGAGATGAGCGCCGCGTGCTCGTCGGCCGCCGGATCCAGCGCGCGGGACCAGACGGTCGGTGCCGCGCGGAGGGGCGCCGCCGCGAGCGCGAGCGCGAGGAGCGCCGCGAGGCCGGGCAGGCGAGGCCGCCAAGGCGAGCGAGGCCGCCGGGCCAGGCGCGGCTCCTGGCTCATCGCGCGCCCCCTGCGCCCGGCGCGGGCGCCGCGCCGCGGTCCTGCGGGGCGCGCCCGGCCGCTCCCGTCGCCGCGGCGCGTGCGGGCCGATGACCCCCGCCGCCGCCTCTCCGGAGCGCGTCGAGGCGCGCGCGCGCCGCCGCGGCCCACGGCCCCTGGCCGCCGGCGCCCGACAGGTACGCCTCCCAGCGCGCGATCGCCGCCGCCGTCATGGTCCGCTCCAGCGCGAGCGCCTCGAGGGCGAGCCGGTCCTCCGGAACCGCAAGGTAGTCGAGGGTGCGCAGGCGCGCCGCCGCGCTGGCGAGATCGTCGGCGGCGTGCTCGCGGGCGGCCGCGCCGGCGTGCTGGTCGGCCGCGCGCGCCCGCGCCGCCGCCTCGGCGCGGTGGTCGGCAGCGCGGGCGCGGGAGGCCTCCGCGCGGACGCGCGCGGCCGCCTGGGCGCGGGGGTCGCCCCCGGCGCCCGCGTCGGCCGCCTCGCCGTCGAGCGCGGCGTCGGCCTGGGCCTTGTCGCCGGCGCGGTCCAGCGCGAGCGCGAGCGACAGCGTGACGTCGCGGGCGAGCTGCGTCTGCGCGCGCAGGCGCGCCTCGCGCAGGTAGGCGATCGCCTCGTCGAGGTCGCCGCGGGCGCCCTCCGCGGCCGCGCCGGAGGGCGGCTTCGCGGCCGCGCCGGCGGCGGCCATGGACAGGTGCGCCGCCTCGAGCAGCACGAGCGCGCGCTGATCGGCGGTGCCGAGCAGGTCGATGCGGGGGACGAGCGCGCGGTAGATCGCGATCGCCTCGTCGCGCTTGCCGGTGCGGGCGAGCGACCGGGCGAGATCGTGCATCGTGTGCGGGTCCTCGACGCTGCGCGGGTCGATGCCCCGCGCGCGATCGAAGGCGCGCCCCGCCTCCTCGGGGGAGCCGAGGGCGAGGGCGGCGCGGGCGAGCAGGACGTGCGGCGCGGCGTGCCCCGGGAGGAGCTGGTCGGCGAGGCGCGCCGCCTCGCGCGCCGCCTCCGGGTTGCTGCCGAGCTGCGCCTGGCCTCGCGCGAGCAGGTCGCAGTAGCGCGGGAGCTCCGGCGCGCGCGCGCGCTCCCAGACCGTGGGCCCCCGCGCGATGGCCCGGCTGGACCGCGCCGAGCACTCGGGCGGCCGCCCCGCCGCCGCCGCCGCCGCGACGAGCTCGCTGCCCGCCTGACCGGCGTGGGCGGTGAGCGGGAAGGCGAGCGGGAAGGCGAGCAGGGCCGTAAGCAACAGCGGGCCGGGGTGCACGGCCGGAGTGTACCAGCGACGCGCCCCGGAGGCCCACGTCGGGCCGGCGGCGGCGGGCTGCGATCCGGTTGATCGGGCGGGCGATGGTCCGTTATGGTGCCCGAGGTGACAGCGCCGACGGGGGGCGTTCGCGGGTCGTGCTTCGCTGGACTCCGCAGCCTTGGAGCCTCGTGAGGCCAGAGGAGGATCGACATCATGGGCGAGGTGATTCGCAAGGATGCGCCGGCGGACGACATCATCGGTGACGTGCGCGCGACGCTCCAGAGCGCTTCTGCGAAGGGGGGGTCCCTCCGGGAGCTCGCCGAGCAGCGGCTCGTGCCCGTGCTGACGCTCTTCGACGGGGTGGAGGCCCAGCGCAACGCCGCGCGGTCGGAGGCGGAGCCGCTGCTCGCCAAGGTGGAGGCCGAGTCCGCGCGCGCCGACGACGCGCTCGGCAAGGTCGCCGACGACGTCTGGAACGCCGTGGGCCGCCCGTCCGCGGATCCTGCGCTGTCGATCCTGTTCCCCGGCGGCGCGGCGTATTTCGCCGACTACGAGGACGGCGACATCACGGGGCAGCCGGATCGGCTGGAGGTGCTCGCGCAGCTGCTCGGCTCGGGGATCCACCCCAAGCTCAGCCTGGACAAGGCGCAGGCGGCGGCGGCCGAGGTGAAGTCGGCGGCCGCGGCGCTGCGCTCGACGGTCGAGGCGACCCGGCTCCCGCTCGAGCGGCTGAGCGTGCTCGATCGCATCCGCGCCGCGGTGGCGAAGAGCGCGCACATCGAGCTCGTGCACCTGAAGCGCCTCTACAAGGCCGCCGGCTTCACCGAGGCGGAGATCCACGGCGTCATCCCGGATCGCGGCCGCGCGCGGCGCCGGCTGTAGGGCGCCGCGCCCGTCTCGTCGACGGATCGGCGGCCCGGTCGGCGCCGCAGCTCGTCAGTCGGCGTCCGGCGCGGGCGAGCGCAGCGCCGGCGCCCTAGGCCGGCTCACGGGCGATCGCCGGGAGAAGGGGGATACGGGCTGGGCGTGCCGGAGCCGAGCGACGTGCTGCGCCCGTAGCCGCCGTAGGGCGGGTAGGCCGGCATGTAAGGCCCGTTGGAGCCGTAGTAGACGGGGCCGTAGTACGGCGCGCCGTTGCCGTAATAGGGCGCGCCGTTGCCGTCATAGGGCGCGCCGTTGCCGTAATAGGGCGCGCCGTTGCCGTAATAGGGCGTGCCGTTGCCGTAATAGGGCGTGCCGTTGCCGTAATAGGGCGTGCCGTTGCCGTAGTCGTAGTACGGCGAGCGCGGCGGATTGCCGTTCTCCGAGACGTACGGGGTGCCGATGAGCGAGGTGAGCGACGTGGCGAACGAGAGGTGCCGCGACGTGGCCTCCCGGATGCTGGGGACGAGGTGAGAGATCCCCGGGTGCAGCTCGGGTCCGACGACGACGAGCTGCTCCTTGATATGGGCGAGGAACTCCTGGTGCCGGGCGATCTGGAGGTTGACGTACGTCCAGTCGAAGCTGCGACCGCTGAGCCCTTCGAGCGTCTGTTGATCCGACGCGCCCTGCTCGACCAGCGCCCGGCTGACCTGGTTGTCGTCCGGCGTCACGCCGGCCTGCCCGAGCGCGGCCCGGAGCTGCTGGTTCGCGACGGTGTGGTGATTGAGCAGCTCCTGGGCGAGCTCGATGACGTACGCGTCCGTCGCGCGGGTCATGGCGAGCTGCGCCTCGGCGATCTGGATCGTATCGAAGGCGTCGATCACCGAGGCGAGCTCCGGGACCGAGAGCGTGAAGGCCAGCGATGCGGATTCGACCGCCTCTTCCGCGCTGTCCTGGTCCGCCGCTGCGAGGCCGTCGTCTCCCGCAGCGACGGAGCAGGCGCTGGCCCCCACGAGCGCCAGGGCTGCGATCCATGCAAAACGAAGAGAGTTGATTCGAAACTTCATACTTCCCCCCATGTCAATGACGGAAGCGGCGCCGGCGCCGGAGCGCTTGGCGGTGATGCCTGGCCCGCCCCGTCACGTATCTTGAACTGCGCTGGGGATATGCAAGCGCGAGATCGTCAAATCGATGATGCTCACGAGCGCACAGGATCGGTTGAATCGTCGGCGTCGCGCGACGCACCGGCGCGCGGGTGCCACCTCTCGCCGTGGCTGAACGGACGAGGGCGCTGCCCGGGCGGCGGCGCCCGCGTGGTCACGGGAGGTCGCGAGGGGCAGGGGAGCGGCGTTGTCGGGTGATCGGCGAGGTGCCATGTCCAGCCGCGGCGGAGGCGGCGGGACGGATATCGATGCTTTCCTGGAGGAGGCCCGCGCGCGGGCCGCGTGCTCTCGGCGAACGGCGCGCGAACGGCGCGCGAACGGCGCGTCAGTCCGCGGTCTTGGCCGGTTTGCGGGCCACGACGCCGACGGTGCCGTAGTAGATGCCCCACGCCGCGGGGTCGGCCGCGAACCTGGCGTATCCGGCGAGATCCTCCGCGCTGATCCGCCCGGTCGCGAGGTACTTGTCCTGGAGCTGGGTGGCGGAGAGGCTCATGATCTCGGACAGCGGGTGGCCGCCCGGGCACAGCGGCACCTCGTTCTCGACGGCCTCGATGGCGAGCCCTCGCGACGCGAGGATCGCGGGCAGGCGCAGGCCCAGCCCCGGGTCCTTGCCCTCGGCCTGGAACATCGCGAGGATCGACTGATTCACCCGATCGAAGGCCTCGATATCCGGGCCGGACGCGCCCCTGGCCGCGGTGAAGTCGGGCTCCTCGAGCACGAGGCGCCCGCCGGGCTTCAGCGCCGCGAGCATGGCGTCGAGGAGATCCTGGAAATGGGCGTTGTGGATGAGCACGTAGCGGGCGTGCACCAGATCGAAGCGCGCCGCGTGAAAGTCGAGCTGGCGGATGTCGCCTTCGATGATCCGGACGCCCGGCAGCTGAGAAGCATCCATGAACCCGACATCGAGGTCGACCGCGACCACCTCGCCTTCCTGGCCGACGCGCTCTGCCATCCAGCAGGCGATGGACCCGGCGCCGGCCCCCACCTCGAGGCAGCTCCAGCCGGGACCCATCCCGGACGCCTTGAGCAGGCGCCAGCTGGCGGGGTCGAAGAACCCCTCGATCCGCCGCAGGCGCTCCAGCTCTCGCGCGCGCTCCGAACCCGCAAACGTGTAGCTGTCCTCGGCCATAGGGATGGACATAATAGCCCATTCCGCTGGGGAAGAAGCGAACTTCTCCTCGCCCGGCCCTCTGCCGATCGGTGGAGTGACGTACACGGGAGCTGTTCGGCCCAGGCTGGACAGCCGCGCTCGTCGCGGCGGTATGTCCAGGCGTGAGCTTTCGCGATCCGAGGTGAACCGCGGGAGGTGGTCGGCGCGACGTACCCGTACGCCCGGTGCATACACGGCGGCCATCGGGGCCGCGGCTCTGAGGACGGTATTCCCCGGTACGACGGTGGGCCCCCCGGAGGAGGTGTTCGCCGGGCGGCCCGGATCCCGGCCTCCCTCACGTCACGTGAGCGCCCGGCGCAGCGCGAGCACCGCCAGCCCGCCCACCCCGAGCGTGGCCGCGGTGCTCAGGAACTTCCTTGCCGTGGAAGGCGCCGGCAGGAACGCCGTGGCGCTGAGCGCCGCGAGCGGGGGCGACGTGCGCGCCGGCGCCGACTCGGCGGCCAGCGGCGACGCCGCGGCGTGGATCGGCGCGGTCTCGGCGAACAGATCGAGCATCTCGCGCACGAAGGCGGGCAGATCCTGCGGCCCGCGGCTCGACAGCCAGTTGCCGTCGCGCACCGCCTCCTCGTCGCGCCAGACGCCGCCCGCGTGCACGATGTCGTCGCGGATCCCGGGCCAGGACGCGAGCTGCCGCCCGCTCACGAGCTCCGCCGACGCGAGCACCCAGGGCCCGTGGCAGATCGTCGCGATCGGCTTCCGGGCGTCGTCGAACGCGCGCACGAACCGGCGCGCGTCCTCGCTCTGGCGCAGGAGATCCGGGTTGATGAACCCTCCCGGCAGGAGCAAGCCGTCGTACTCGGCCGGGTCCGCCTCGCCGACCGTCCGGTCCACGCGCACCCTCGCGCCGGGCTCGTGGAGGTTCATCCCGCGGATCTTGCCGTGACGCAGCGAGACGACGTCCACCGTCGCGCCCGCGGCGCGGAGCGCCTTCATCGGCACGGTCAGCTCGATCTGCTCGAACCCGTCCGCCACGAGCGCCGCGATCCGCTTCCCTGCAAGCTTCTTTCGTTCCTTCATGCTGCCTCAACGGTTGTCGGGTGGGTTTCATGGCAACAGGCGCGCCAGGACGTGCCTGTTCCTGCTGCCCTGTTGGTCGTTCGGAGACATGTCCCCTCCGACGCACCTAGAGCCGGCGCCCGGCTCCGCAACCGAGGCCAGCGCAGATCTCGTGGGGTCCGCGGGCCCAGCTGTCCGTGTCGCCCGCGGCCGACGATGAGGGTGTGTCGTTTTGCGACACGCGGCCCATGGCGCAGGGCGGGGGCGCGCCGTCACCTCGACGGGAGCAGCCTCGGGCGGAGCCACAGGAGGCCCAGCACGGCGGGCGCGAGGGCGGAGAGGCCGACGACCACCGCGCGCAGGAGCCGCTTCTTGCCGCGCGGCTTCCATCCGCCGCTCACGGTGGCCCCTTCCGGCAACGGCGTGAACAGGTTGCCGTTCGTCGCGTACGCGATGCGGTCGTGCTTCAGGTGCAGCCGGTCGACGCTCCGCGCGAGCAGGCGCTCGGCGAGGCCCGGCGCCACGAGCGACAGCAAGGACAGCTGCCGGGCCGCGCTGCCCACGAACACCTCGCGCCGCGGTGTCCGCGCCAGACGAACGATGGCGCGCGCCACGCGCTCCGGCGGGTACACCGGGGGCATGGCCTTCGGCGTGCGCCCCGTGTAGTTGCCCGCGTGCTGGAAGAACGGCGTGTCGATGGTCGCGGGCAGGACGGTGGAGACGTGGATGTCGCGGGCCCGGAGCACCTGGAGCTCCTGCCTCAGGCTCTGGGACAGGCCGCGGATCGCGTGCTTCGAGGCGACGTAGGCGCTGACGTAAGGCTCGGACAGCCGCGACACCATCGAGCCGACGTTGATGAGCACGCCGCTGCCCTGCCGCCGGAACTGGGCCAGGGCGGCGCGGGCGCCGTGAATGTAGCCGAACAGGTTGGTCTCGATGACGCGCCGGTAGGGCTCGGAGGGCGTCTGTTCGAACAGGCCGAAGAGCGTCACCGCCGCGTTGTTGATCCACACGTCGATCCGGCCGAAGGCCTCGGTGGTGCGCCGCGCGATCTCCAGGACGGCGGCCTCGTTCGTCACGTCGGCGGGCACGACGAGCGCCTTGCCGCCGGCCTGCTCGCACTCGGCGGCGAGGTCGCGCAGCGGCTGCTCCCGCCTGGCAGCGAGCGTCACCGCGGCCCCGCGCCTGGCGAACTCCAGCGCCGTTGCGCGGCCGATGCCGCTCGATGCGCCCGTGATCACGACGATCGTATTCCGGAACTTGTCGCGCATGCCTCACCCCCTCTTCTGCGCCCACGCGGCGTGGCACGTATGCCCACGCCGCGTTGCGAGCGGCCGCGCGCGGGCGCGGCGTGCTCCGCGGTCACAGGTGGTCCTGGCCCCATGCAAGCGCTGGGCGAGCCGTGTCGAGCCGTGAGGGTGCTTGGGCCGCGCGCATCGACGCGCCCGCCTGCGCGGTTGCGTGCGCGGTCGCGTGTGGTCGAGCGCGCACGCGAGCGCCGGCCGGCGTCAGGAGGCCAGTCTGCGCCGCGAGCGCGCAGCGGTGCTCGATCGGGCGCGGCCCGATGCGCCGTTCCGGCTGCGTCTCGATCCCGGCGGCTGGATGCGGCTCCAGCATGTCGGGGGTGGGACGCTACGCCGCAGGGCCCTCGGGGGGCCTCGTGCGCATGGACGCGTCCGCATCGCCGGCGGCTCGGCACGGGCCGCAAACGCAGACGACCTGGGGGACACATCATGCGAAGCATGTTTCTGGTAGTGGTGGCCGCGCTGCCGCTCATGGCCTGCGGGGGCAGCCAGGGGCGCGGACAACAGACCTCGCCGGGGGCCGGGCACACCGGCGGAGAGACCCCCGGCGGCGCCGAAGGAATGGGATCTCCCGAGAGCGGGACGCCCGGCATGGGGACGACGCCTGGAGGGGATATGGGATCTCCGGGAGGAGGCGCCCACGGCGGGGCAGGCACGCAGGGCGGCACGCACGAGTGGGGCAGCGGCACCGGAACGCCGGGCGGCGGGACGCCGGGCGGAGCCGGCGGGACGACGGGCGGGACGCCGGGCGGAGCCGGCGGGACGCCGGGCGGGACGCCGGGCGGAGCCGGCGGGACGACGGGCGGCTCGGGCACCCACGGGGGCGGCTCTCTCACGCCGCCGAGCGGCGGTACCGGCACGCCGGGCGGCAGCGGCACCCACGGCGGCAGCGGAACCCACGGCGGCAGCGGCACCCAGGGCGGCGGCACCCGTACACCGGGCAGCGGCACCCAGGGCGGCAGCGGCACCCAGGGAGGCAGCGGCACCCAGGGCGGTACGCGCACGCCGGGCGGCGGATGACCTCGGTGAGCCGGCGCGTCCGCTAGGCCGCACGCCGCGACCCCTGTCCCGGACCGAGACGGCGTAGCGCGCTGCTCTGCGAATGGGCTCGCGCCGCACGAGGGTCGCGCCGCGATCGCGACGGCCGAGATCGCGTCGGCGGGCACGCCCTTCTCCTCCCCGACCAGCTCCACATCCTGCCATGCCGCTGCTGGCCGCCCGGTCAGGATGCTTTCATGTCGCAGAGCCTGGCGCAGCGCATGCTGCGCTACCTTCCAGGGTCGGCCTCGCGCCTGGCTGCCGACGACGTACGACCCTTGGTGCGCGCGCTGGCACGCTGGCACGCTGACACGCTGGCACCGCTGGCACGTGCGTCCGTGAACTGTTGCCGCAGTACGGCAACTGCCTGAGCGATTGCCCGAACGGATGACGATCCAGCGCGTCGACGCCGGGCGAGCAAGGGTACGCAGGCTGGTACGTGGGTTGCTCCGGTGCGTGCGCTGGGTGCTCTCAGGCCGCTCGCGTGCACGTCGCACGTCGACGCGGCTGACCACGCGAGCGTGGGGCGCAAAGCGAGGCCGGCGCGCGCCTTTCTCGATCCTGCTTGTGACGCACGCAGTCCGGACCGAGGACATTGGGCTGCTGGTAACGGCGAGGAGATTCGTATGGTTCGTATCCGGAAGATCGTGGGTCTGTTTGGGTTGGCCGTGCTCTGCGCGGCGCTTCCGTCGTTCGCGACCGACATCAAGGACTACGCTGGCGTCAACTGCATGGCGGCGGGGAGCAGCAATAGCTACAGTCTGGTAAGCAACTACTTCCTGAATACCACGAGCGCCCTCGGTATCCGCGCCGTTTGCCCTGTGGTTCGCGATCGCGTCTCGGCCAGCAACGGTCCCACGGCCACGGTGCGGGTGCACGACCCCACCTCCGCCGACCGCGTCGCGTGTAATTTCATGTCCATGAGCGGGGACGGCACGAGCCTCCACGTGACGTTCGAAGACACCACGAACGCTCAGACGGGAGACGTCACGCTGTCGCTCGGCGCGCTCACGAGCGGCACGGCCGCCCGGGACCACTACTTCATCACCTGTCTCCTACCTCAGAATGGCCGCATCTATTCGTACCGGGTCGTCGAGAACGACCAGACGGACTGAGGTGCGATCATGCGCGCGGGTGCGGTGGTACTTGCGGCGGCGCTCTCGGGCGTCGCGGTCCTGGGCGGCCTGGCCCTCGTGAGAGGAACCGAGCGCCCGAAACGAGCAGAGCTCGCTCCGGGCGCGGATCCAGGGGACGCGAGCCTCGAGCGGAAGATCGCGCAGCTCGAGCAGGAGGTGCGGGCGCTGAAGCGGGAACGTCGCCTGGCCGTGGTTCCGGGTCGAGCGGCCGATCGACCCGAGCAGGCCGGCGCCTCCGAGGCCGAGGGCGCGGCGCCCGAGCCCATCTCCGCTGCGGAGGAGGCGGCGCGCATCGAGGCGCACTACGAAGGGCTCGACGCCGCCTTCCGGGCGGAGACACGGGACGACGCCTGGGCGCGCGACACGGAGTCGGCGATCCTGACGCTCGCGCGCGAGCCTCGGTTCGAGGCGTTCTCGGTGAGGCGCGCGGACTGCGCCGCGACGCTCTGCAAGCTGGAGGTGACGGCCAGCGCCGCCGACGCGGAGGTCCCGGTGGAAGAGCTCTTCCACGCGGTTCCGCGGGACCGCATCGGCGGGGCCGCCGTGCGGCGCGTCGGCGAGCCGGTGGGCAATCGCGTCGTCGCGTACTTCGTCCGCAAGGGCCACGGCCTGCCCGTGACCGAGTAGCTCGGCCTGGTGGTGGCAAGCGCATGAGCCCTGGATCGCGTCCTTTCACGCTCGGTCGAGCCGTCGTGCGCGCCCTGCTCGTCGCGGCCGTCGTCGCCGCGATGTGGGCTTATTTCTTCATGTGGAGGACGGTGAGCATCCGCAGCCACGCGGCGGACAAGACGCTCGTCGTGTGGCTGGAGATGGATGGCTCCGCGTCCAGGCAGCTGGTGCTCGATGCCGGCGTCCGCGGCTCCACGTTCGTCTGGGGGCGCCCGTCGCGCGATACGTCGCTCGGCGTGTTCGCGCTGCAGAGCGGCGGGTCGAGCCCGATCGGCTCCTGCGGTCATCAGGGTCGGTGGTCGCCAGCGTCGGACTATATCGTCATCGTGACAGAGCCGGAGGAAGGGGAGCTGATCGCGTGGTGCGAGCGCGCCTCCACGCTGGACGCGGTGCTCTCCGTCTGGTGAGAGGCCGAGAGCCCGCGTCGTCGGGGACCCGCTGCGTCGTTCGCCGGGCGACGAGCGGTGGTCTCGTCCGGTCGAGGTTCCTAGGGGCCAGCCATTGAAGGCGACATCACGAGCTCCGATACGATAGCGACCGACCCATCATGCGCGCTCTGGCACGCGGGCACGCGGGCACGCTGGCACGCGGGCACGCGGGCACGTGCACTCGTGAACTTTTGCCGTGATGGCGGTGATGTGCTGCGCGTGTGACAGGGGCGATAGGCGATCGAGCATCAGCAATCCCCGAGCAGGGAAGGGGCGCCGGCTGGTACGTGGATTGCTCGGCCGCGCGCCGGATGTTCTCAGGGCGCTCGTGTGCGGCTCGCGCGTCAACGCGGCTAGGCGTGATTGACCGCGGCGACCGCGGGCGCGAGGCGAGGCCGGCGCGTGCATGTCGCATTCCTGTAGCGCACGCGCTCGGACCGCGGAGGTGCAATGATATCTGAAGTAACGGCTAGATCGCTCGCGAGACGACCTCGGCGAGCATCCCTTCGAGCGCTCGAGATCTTCGAGCCGCCGAGCAGGTACCGGCGAAGATATCTCCTTCTTACGAGCGCCGTCCTGATGAGCGCCATCGCGTCCGGCGCCGGCTGCAGCTCGCGCTCTCCGGAAGAGGGGCTTCACGGCACCGCGAAGCTCGCCGCGGGCTCCGAGGACCCGACCTGCGTGACGATCCAGCGCGGGACGGCCGGCGCGGTGGAGGACGCCACCATCTGGGAGACCTTCCCGACCTGGAGCGATTCGACCGTGCTCCTCCGCACGGGCACCCTGGCCGGGTTCGGCGTGCGGCACGCCGTCCTCCGCTTCGATCTCTCTCCGGTGCCCGCCGGGGCGAACGTCGTCTCGGCGACGCTGCGGCTCGAGCAGATCTTCCGGGACACCACGAGCTCGAGCACCATCAACATCCACCGGATCCTCTCGCCGTGGACCGAGTCGACGGTGACCTGGCAGAGCCTGGGGAACGGGAGCGATTTCGACCCGGCGATCGCGGCGTCGCTCCAGTCGCTGCCCGGCGTCGGGATCCGCTCGGCCGACCTGACCTCGCTCACCGCGGCGTGGCTCGCCGGCACCGTCCCGAACCACGGCGTGCTCCTGGAGGAGGCGCCGGTCCTCACCACCAGCTTCCCGAGCAGCGAGGAGCCGACGGTCAGCCGGCGGCCGAGCCTCGAGGTCTGTTACACGACCGAGTCGACCTGCACCGGTACGCTCGACGACGGCGACGCGTGCACGACCGATACGTGCGATCCGGTGCTGGGTATTGTGCATACGCCCATCTCGACCGACGACAGCGATCCGGCCACGATCGACACGTGCGATCCGGCGACCGGCGCAGTGACGCACGTGGCCTGTCCGGCGCTGGACCCGACCGTGGCCACGCGGCTGATCGACGCCGTGGCCTGCATCCACCAGGGGCCGAGCGCGCCGCAGACGGGCGTGACCGCGACGATCGACCCGGTCTCCGTGGCGGTCGTCAAGGGCAAGGTCGCGACGCGGGCGGGCGCGCCGATCTCGGGCGTGAAGGTGAGCGTGCTGCACCACGAGGCGGGGAGCGCGGCGAGCTACGGGCAGGTCCTCACGCGCGCGGACGGGGCCTTCGAGCTGGTCGTGCGCGGCGGGCAGCCGCTCACGATGAAGTACGAGAAGGCCGGCTACCTGCCGGTGCAGCGGCTGGTTGGAACGCAGTGGCAGCAGTGGTCGAAGGCGCCTGACGTGGTGCTGATCGAGAGCGACCCCGTGGTGACGCCCGTCGCGCTCGGAAGTACGACGGCGGTGCAGGCGGCCCGCGGGAGCGTGCAGTCGGACGAGAGCGGCGCGCGTCAGGCGACGTTGCTCTTCCCCCCGGGCACGACGGGAACGATGACCGTGCCGGACCCGAGCGGCCCGCCCGGGGCGACGATGACCGTGGCCCTGCCGGCCGAGGTGCACGTGCGCGCGACCGAGTACACCGTCGGCCCGAACGGGCCCGAGGCGATGCCGGGCACCCTGCCGCCGACCAGCGGATATACGTATGCCGTGGAGCTCGGGCTCGACGAGGCGGTCGCCGCGGGGGCCACGAAGGTCGAGTTCAACCAGCCGATCCCGTTCTATGTCGAGAACTTCCTGGACTTCCCGGTCGGGATGGCCGTGCCGCTCGGCTATTACGACGCGCGAAAAGGGGCGTGGGTCCCTGCGGACGATGGGCGCGTCATCGAGATCCTCGACGTGAGCGGCGGGACCGCCTCGGTGGACATCGATGGCGACGGCGTGGCCGACGACGCGGGCGAGCTCTCTGCGCTCGGGATCACCGCGGAGGAGCGGCAAGAGCTGGCCACCTTGTACGCGGCGGGGACGGCTCTCTGGCGAGTCCAGGTGGCGCACTTTACCCCGTGGGATTGCAACTGGCCGTACGGCTCGCCAGGCGATCCCGAGCCGGAGCCGCCGCCTGATCCGGGCGGAGGCGACGGCGACGGCGACGGCGGAGGCGGCGGCGACGGCGACGGCGACGGCGGTCCGGGGAGCCCCCCCGACGACCCGTGCAAGAAACCCGGCTCGATCATCGAGTGCGAGAGCCAGATCCTGGGGGAGCGCCTGCCCGTCAGCGGCACGCCCTTCAACCTGCATTACCAGAGCGATCGAACCATCGGGCGCAAGGAGAATTATCGCCTCGACATTCCGGTGACGAACTCGACCGTGGACCCGCGGCTCAAGCGGATCGAGCTCCAGATCGACGTCGCCGGAAGGACCTTTTCGCCGACCATCACCTGCCCCTGCGATCCCGACGAGAAATATACCTTCGACTGGGACGGCAGGGACGCGTTCGGGCGCCTGCTCGCGGGAAAGCAGCCGGTGGTGGTCGAGACCCGGCACGTCTATGACGGACTTTACATGGTGCCCAATGGCGGCCCGGGAGCGTCAGGATCGTCCTTCGGCAGACCGTCGGGCACGAGGATCCTCGGGAGCCGGACGCGGCAGGAGACCGCTCTGGCGCGCCGCTGGGAAGGCCTCATCGGGGCGAGCTGGAACAACGGCTCTGCGGCGCTCGGCGGCATGAGCGTCGACGTTCACCATGCCTTCGACACCCTCGGATCCATTCTCTACCTGGGCGACGGATCGCGGCGCGACAGCCGCAACATCGGGTCGGTGTTGGAGCGCATCGCCGGCGAGATCCCTCGCAGCGCGACCCCGGCCGCAGCCGCCGATGGCCTCAGCGTCGCGGCGGCCTACATCGGCCGGCCTTCGGGGCTCGCGCTCGGGTCGGACGGGACCATCTATTATTCCGACCAGATGAACTACCGGGTCCGGAAGATATCTCCGGACGGGATCGTCACCACCGTCGCCGGCGTCAACGGCGTGAGCGGCTACAATGGCGACAACCGCGCTGCCACGACGGCGAGGCTGAACAATCCAGGCGCCATCGCGCTCGCGCCGGACGGCAGCCTCTACATCCGCGAACCCGGCCGCGTCCGGCGGGTGGCTCCCGACGGGACCATCACCACCGTCGCTGGAAATGGCGATACAAGCATCACGACGGCGGAGGATGTCCCCGCCACCTCGGGCGCAGTCGGTGGGTATATCGAGCTCATCGCCTTGGCTCAGGACGGCAGCCTTTACACCGTTTCGGGCAGGCGCATTCGCAAGGTGGACCCCGACGGGATCATCACCACGGTGGCAGGCACCGGAGCGCAAGCATACTCCGGGGACGGCGGCCCGGCGCTGCAGGCCTCGTTCTGCGACATCCAGGGTCTAGCGATCGGGCCGGATGGCAGCCTCTACGTCGCTGAGGCCTCGGGCAACCTCGGAACCGAAGGTCCTGGCTGCCGGAACAGCATCCGGCGCATCGACGCGAACGGCATCATCACCACGATCGCGGGCGGGAACTGGAGTGGACCCACGACGGACGGGACGCCGGCGATGGACGCCTGGATCGGGATCCCCCGCAGCCTCACGCTCGGCCCCGATGGGAGCATCTATTTCGGTGTGCTGGCTTCCTTGGGCCCAACGAACGGCTCGCCAGTCGTCCGCCGCATCTCACCGAGCGGCCTCATGTACACCGTCGTCGGGAGCACTGCCTCCCGCACTGCCACCGATCCTTGTCGCATCAAGCATTGCAATCTCGGCGCTCCGGCGACCGTCGCCGCGATCCTCATGCCCGAGGCGCTTCTGGTATCGCCGGACGGGAGCCTCCTGATCGCCGACTCCCACCACGATGACAGCGGGCTCATCGCCCGCGTCGGCGCGCCGCTCCCGGGGCTCTCGACGAGCAACGTCGCTGTGGCCAGCAAGGACGGGTCCGAGCTCTACGTGTTCACCGACAAGGGGCGGCACCTCTCCACGCTCGACACGCTCCTCGGCGTGACGCGCTACCAGTTCGGCTATGACGCCGGAGGGAGGTTGACGACGATCACCGACGTCGACAACCAAGTGACACAGATCGTGCGCGACGCGAGCGGCGCGCCGACCAGCATCGCGGCGCCGACCGGGCAGATCACCACGCTCGCGCTGGACGCGGAGGGCTTGCTCTGGACGCTGACGAGCGCCGCGAACGAGACGACGACGCTCGAATACTACCCGAACAACGGCCTCCTCCGATCCTTGCGCGATCCGCTGAATCGACTCCATGAGTTCGAGTACGACGCGGACGGGCGCCTCACGAGCGATTCCGATCCGGCGGGCGGCTTCAAGGCGCTGAGCAAGACGGGGACGAAGACGAACTACCAGGTCACGATCGCAACGGCGGAGGGGCGGACGGAGGCGTACGGGATCGAGAAGCTCTCCGGCGGTGGCGAGCGGCGCACGCACACCGGCGCGGACGGCCTCACGACCGTGGTGCAAACCGCGACGAGCGGCGCCCAGACGATCACGAGCCCCGACGGCGTCGTGATCTCCGTCGAGGTCAAGGGGGACTCGCGCTTCGGTATGCAGTCGTCGTTCGTCAGCAGCGAGATCACGACGACCCCCCTTGGACGAACAAAGCAGATCACCAGGTCGCGCTCGGCGACCCTCTCGGATCCGCGTGATGCGCTAACCGTGAGTTCGACGACCGAGACCCTGACGATCAACGGGCATACGTTCTCCCAGGTATTCAACAAGGCCGCGAGGACGATCCTGTCCACATCCCCGGTCGGGCGACACTCGACCCTCTGGCTCACGGACCGAGGGCGGCCGGAGCGCGTCGAGATGCCGGGGATCTTGCCGATCGAGCTGACGTACCACGCAGACGGCCGGCTGCACACGCGCTCTCAGGGCGCCAGGACCTGGACCTACACGTACGAAGACAACGGCTGGCTCACGACGGAGCTCGACCCTTTGAACAATCTCGTCTCGTACCTTCACGATCCGGTCGGCCGCGTCACGCAGGTGACGAGTGCGGACGGCGAGGAGATCGGGAAAAGCTACCATCCTGGCGGGCGCTTGCACACGGTGACGCCTCCCGATCGATCCGCTCACACATTCAGCTACACTCCAGCAGACCTGCTGGATGCCTACCTGGCTCCGGACATCGGAGCGGCTCCGAGGACGGTGGCCTGGTCCTACGACCTGGACCGGCTGCTCACGGGCTTGTCCCGCGCCGGGGAGCCCGCGACAACCTACGTCCGGGACACGTCGACTGGGCGTCTCAGTCAGATGAACCTCCCGTTGGGGATGGGCACGGTCGTCACCGGGTACAGCCCGACGACTGGCAACCTCACAAGCTTGAGCGGCCCCGCGGGCATATCGCTCGCCTATGGCTACGACGGCGCGCTGCTGACGAGCCGGACGTGGACAGGCGCCGGGTTCGGGAGCGGCTCGCGCAGCGTGCAGTGGATCTTCAACAACGACTTCCGCGTCAGCAGCGAGACGGTGAACGGCGGCGCTCCGGTGAGCTTTGGGTACGACGCCGACGGCGCCTTGAACCAGGCCGGCGGCCTCACGGTGCACCGTCACCCCCTGAACGGGCTGTACACGGGGAGCACGATCGGCGTCGTCAGCGAGACGGTCACCCCCGATGCCTACGGCGCCACGGGGACGCACGTGGCGCAGGCGAACGGCGCAGCGATGTACGAGGCGACGTACGTGCGCGACGCGCTGGGCCGTATCGAGAGCAAGACAGAGGCGATCCGGGGCGTGACGCATACGTACGCGTATGTCTACGACCTCGCCGGCCGTCTCTCTGACGTGCACCGCGACGGCGTGCTCGCCGCCCACTACGACTACGACTCCAACGGGAATCGTTTGGCGCGGACGTCGTCGTCAGGGACAGAGGGAGGCACGTACGATGGCCAGGACCGCCTCGTGAGCTACGGGTCCAGGACGTACCACATGAGCCCGGCCGGCGACATCGCGAGCGTGACCGACACGCCCACGGGAGACACGACGGCGTTCACGTACGACGCGCGCGGGAACCTGCGGCACGTCGAGCTCCCGGATGGTACGCAGATCGACTACTTGGTCGACGGCGAGAACCATCGTGTCTGGAAGCAGAGAAACGGGGTGATGGTGCAAGGGTTCCTCTATCGAGGCGAGCTCCAGCCGGTGGCGGAGCTCGACGGCGCTGGAGACGTGCAGGCACGCTTCATCTATGGTCGAGATCGGAATGTCCCCGACGTCATGATCAAGGGTGGCTCGGCGTACCGCATCGTGACGGATCACCTCGGCAGCCCGCGGCTCGTGGTGGACGCGGCGACCGGCGAGGTGGCTCAGCAGATGGATTTCGACGAGTTCGGCCGCGTGCTCGTGGACACGAGCCCGGGGTTCCAGCCCTTCGGCTTCGCCGGTGGGCTCTACGATCGCGACACCGGGCTCGTCCGCTTCGGCGCGCGCGACTACGATCCCGAGACGGGGCGCTGGACGGCAAAGGATCCTATCCTGTTCGACGGCGGCAGCCCGAACGTGTATGAGTACGTCAAGAGCGACCCGGTAAACCATCGCGACCCCTCAGGGTTGACCGTGTACCAATGCGAGGCGCCGGCCGTCACGTTTGGCCCCCTTGGGGAATACATGCCTTATCACACGTGGGTATGCACCGATGACATATGCGCCGGCCTCAGCGGCGCGCCGTGGGCCACTGAAGTCGCGATTCACAGCGAAGACATCGTCGAAGACCTCTATCCAGACTCCAGATGCCACGAGATCCCTTCCGCCGACGAGGAATGCGTGACCCGACTCTTGCGGGAGGACGTCGCGGCGGGCGACACCCAGGGCATCTTCGCGCCGTGGAACAATTGTCAGGTGTATGCAAACGACGTCATATTCGCCTGCTTCAACTAGGCTTACCGCTGTTCTATGCTGAGCCTACTCTGGCCTATTCCGATCGGGATCGCGGTCGTGGCCGGGCTCCGGCTCCTGCGGCGATCCTGGGATCCGACGTACCGTTTCCGAGCGGTATCGTGGGTGTTCGCGGCGGTCGTCGGCGTTGCGCTTAGCTACGCGCCGCTCTCCCACGAGGACAAGCTGGCTGTGGGTCTGCCGTTCCCGATCGCGTACAGCTCTCAGCACCACGGGTTCCGCGAGCTGGCCTCGCTGGGCCCGATAGGCCTGCTGTCCGTTGTCGGGAACGCGCTGTTCGCGCGGGAGATCTGGTGGCTCGTCTCTCGCGGGAGACGGGCAGCCAAGGGGCGCCGCCAGGACGCGCCGGCGTCGCGTCGTTCGCCGGGCCCGCGGCGCTCTCGTCGGGTCGACTCAGCGCACGAGGATTGAATCAGCGCCTCGCCCCGCGCGCCCCCGGGAGCGCGCGGACGAGGCGTCTGCGCAGCTCACCTCGTCGCGATCCGGAGGCGGAGAGCCGGGCGCCCGCCTCGACAGCGGCGCCCTCCGCCCTGCCCCCCTCAAGCGAACGCGTTGCGCCGCACGATGGTCGCGTCGCGGTCCGCGCCGACCGACACCACGTCGACCGGCACCCCCGTCTCCTTCTCGACAAGCTCCACGTACTGCCGCGCCGCCGCCGGCAGCTCGGTCATCGAGCGGGCGGCGTCGATCGGCTCGCTCCACTCGGCCACCGGCTCGAGCACCGGCTGCGCCGTCGCGATCTCGTCGATCGGGAACTCCCGCGTCCGCCCCGACGGCGTGTCGTAGGCGACGCACACCTTGAGCTCCGGCATGCCCGTCAGCACGTCGAGCTTCGTCAGCGCGATGCCGTCGAGGCCGTTCACGCGCGCCGCGTAGCGCAGCGCCGGCAGGTCGAGCCAGCCGGTCCGCCGCGGGCGCCCGGTCACCGAGCCGTACTCCCCGCCGACCGACCGCAGCCGCTCGCCGAGCGGGCCGCCGAGCTCCGTGGGGAACGGGCCCTCGCCCACGCGCGTGCAGTACGCCTTCGCCAGACCGAGCACCCGGCGGATGCGCGTCGGGCCGACCCCGGCGCCCACGCACGCGCCGCCCGCGATCGCCGACGACGACGTGACGAACGGGAACGTGCCGTGGTCGATGTCGAGCAGCGTCCCCTGCGCCCCCTCGAGGAGCACGCGCTCGCCGCGGCGGAGCGCCCCGTCGATGAGCTGCGACGTGTCCGCGAGCAGCGGCGTGATGCGCTTCGCCAGCGGGGTGAGCTCGTCGATGATCGCGTCGAGCGACGGCGGCTCGCCGCCGAGCGCGCGCAACGTCGGCGTCCACGCCTCGAGCGACCGCGAGACCAGCTGCGCCAGCCGCTTCATGTCGCGCAGGTCGCCGAGCCGCGCCCCGCGCCGGGACGCCTTGTCCTCGTAGCACGGGCCGATGCCGCGCTTCGTCGTCCCGAGCCGCGTCCCGTCCGCCGCCGCCGCCTCGCGGAGCGAGTCGACGAGCGGATGGTACGGCAGGATCAGGTGCGCGCGATCCGACACGAACAGCCGCCCCTGCGTCGAGCAGCCCCGCGCCTCGACCGCGTCGATCTCGGAGACGAGCACCCCCGGGTCGACCACCATGCCCTGCGCCATCACGCACCGGGCGTTCGCGCGGAGGATTCCGCTCGGGATGAGCCGTACGATCAGCTTCTCCCCGCCCACCACCAGCGTGTGTCCGGCGTTGGGCCCGCCGGCGTAGCGCACCACGAGGTCGGCGCTCTCCGTATAAAGGTCGACGACTTTACCCTTGCCCTCGTCGCCCCACTGCGCGCCGACGATCACGATCGCGGTCATTCCGAAGCTCCTCCCGAATCACCTGGCCCGTCCTCGGCCCGCTCGTCCCTCCGAGCGGCTCCGTCCGGGTCCACGTCCGCCTTTACCCCAGGCTCGCGTGCCGAGCGAGCGTCTACTTGCCGCCCGGACGCCGCCCCCCCGTCTTCAGCACGATCGCCTGGGCGGCCGCGGCGTCGTCGAGGCCCGCCGGGACGACGCCCGCCTCGATTCCCCCGCCGCCGGCCGCCGCCTCGACCACGAGCGCCCCGTCCCGCTCGCGCACCAGGTGCGAGAACCGCCAGGACAGCGCGTACCCCTCCGGATCCTGGTCCGGCGCGTGCGTCACGACCGGGACGCCGAGCCCCCGCAGCGCCGCCGCGAGCGGCTCGGCGCGCTCCGCCCGCATCGCGAGGAGCACCCGCAGCGCCGGCTCGTCCGCGGCGCCCGCCACGTCGCGCGCCCACGCCACCGCGTCGAGGTTCAGGCCGAAGCCGACGGCCGGCATCGGCAGCCCGAACCGCGAGAGCAGCATGTCGTAGCGCCCGCCCGCCGCGATCGGCTCCCCGGGTCCGTCGGCGAGCACGTGGAAAATTGCGCCCGTGTAGTAGGCGAGGCCGCGGAGCTCGCCGAGGTCGACGCGGAGCGCCGGGCCGAGCTCCGGGCTCTTCCGCGCCGCGTCCCAGAGCGCGCGCAGCTCGGCGAGCGGCGCCTCGGCGGGCGTGCCGGCGAGGAGGCGGCCGGCGCGCTCGAAGACAAGGGCGCCGTCCGGGTCGGCCTCGCCGCCGCCCGCGAGGTCGGGGAGCGCGGCGATGGCGGCGACGATGCGGCGCGGGACGTCGGTCGCCCGCGGGCTGGCGAGCACGGCGGCGAGGCGCGACGCGTCCTTGAGCTCGAGCACCTCGGAGAGCTCGGCCGCGAGCCCTGCCGGGACCGCGTCGAGCAACGCGCGCGCGATCATCGCGTGGCCGAGGTCCACCACGACGTGCTCGAGGCCGGCCTCCCGCACCGCGGAGGCGGCGAGGCGGAGGATCTCCAGGTCGCCGTCGAGCGTGCCGACGCCGTACAGCTCGACGCCGGCCTGCGGGATCTGCCGGTGGCGCCGCGCGCGGCCCTGGCGCCGCCTGAGGACGGTGCCCTCGTAGCAGAGGCGGATCGGGCGGGGCGCGTCGGCGAGCCGCGTGGCCACGAGCCGGGCGATCTGCGGGGTCATGTCCGGGCGCAGCGCGGCGACCTCGCCCGACTCGGGCTCGATGAAGCGCAGCACGTCCGCGGCGTCGAGGGTGCCGAGGCCGCGCTCGAGCACCTCGGCGAACTCGAACGCGGGCAGCGAGACCGGCTCGTAGCCGTACAGGACGAAGTGATCGAGCACGCGCTTCGCGAGCGCGCGACGGCGCCGCGCCTCCTCCGGGAGGAGATCGCGCATGCCGGCGGGCAGCGGGTGCGCAAGCGCGCGCGGCGGCGCGGACACGGACGGCGCTGGCCGGTCCACTTCGGGCGTCGGAGCGTGGCGGTCTTCCCCTCGGGGGGCATCCCATCGCGGAGCGTCGCTGGACATGGTGGCCCCGCTTATACCGGCTGAGCACGCGGTGCGCACGCGGCGCGCACGTCCGTTGAGCTTGCCGTGGCAAGCGGTTTGCTCATCGGAGCGCACCACCGGGCCCGTGGGCCGGAAGCGCACGCGGCGCCCTCGACGGAGAGATGGCTCATGGCTCTGACCGCCGTTCCGACCGATGTTCCGAGCGCCAGCACGAGGCCCGAGACTCCTCTGGCGCCGTGCGGTCTCACCCCGCCGGGCGCGGTCGGTCCGCGTCCGGCGCCGCGGGCCGCGAGCGCGGGCCCGCTGGCCGAGGTGATCGGCAGGGCGAAGGAGGGGGACCGGGAGTCGCTCGACGAGCTCACGCGGCTCATCCGCCCGCACGTGGAGCGGCAGCTCGCGCGCTACCCGGTGTCCGATGAGGATCGTCTCGACCTCGTGCAGTCGACGCTGCTGCAGGTGGTGCGGACGATCCGCTCGTTTCGCGGCGACTCGAGCTTCACGACGTGGCTGTTCCGGGTGACGGCGAACGAGGCGCTCATGCTGATGCGGTCGCAGCGGCGGCAGCGCGCGCGCATCGTCGAGGGGCTCGACTTCGAGGAGCTCGGCCTGCTCCCGACGATGCGCAGCACGATCGGCGAGGACGACGCCGCGTCGGCGGCGGAGCGGGAGGCGTACGTCCGCGAGGCGCTCTGCGAGTTGCCGGAGGACTACCGCGACGTGGTGCTGGCGCACTACCACGAGGATCTCGGTCTGCAGGAGATCGCGCAGAAGCTCGCGGTGAGCGAGAGCGCCGTGCGATCGCGGCTCCACCGCGCGCGCGTGCGGCTGCGCGCGATCCTCAACGCGACCGCGTTCGGCCGGGAGATCGCCGAGGGCGTCGCGGCCTGAGGGCGGCGTGGACGGAAAGGCCGCGCGCGGCCTGAGGGGCGGCGCGGGCGGAAAGGCCGCGCGCGGCCTGAGGGGCGGCGCGGGCGGAAAGGCCGCGCGCGACGCTAGCGCAGGACGGAGATCCGGGCGGTCGCGTCGCGCCAGCGGCGGAGGACGTCCCAGAGCTCGTCCAGCGTGCGGAGGACCACATCGGGGTGGGCGCTGAGCAGCTCCTGCTCCGAGGCGAAGCCGCCGAGGACGGCGATCGACCGCGCGCCTGCGCGGCGCGCGCACTCGATGTCCTGGGGGCCGTCGCCGACCATCACCATCCTGCGCGGCTGGACGCCGAGGAGCTCCGCGAGGTGGAGCAGCGGCGCGGGCGACGGCTTCTTGTCGGCGACGTCGCCGCCGGCGACCACGGCGTGGAACCGCGCGCCGACGCCGAGCGCGGCGAGCACCGCGTCGGTGGTCGAGCGCGGCTTGTTGGTGCAGACGCAGAGCGAGAGATCGCCGATGTCCGAGAGCTTCTCGATGATGTCCTGCGCGCCCGGCATCCAGCGCGTGAAATCGAGCGGGTGCCGCTCGTAGTAGGCGAGGAAGTGCCGGAGGACCTCGTCGACGTCGTCGGACGACTCGGAGAGCCTGGCCGCGCGCGCGCACAGCGCGCGGGCGCCGTCGCCCACGTACCGGACGATCACCTGCCCCGGCAGCGGCGCGCGCCCGGTCGCCTCCAGCGCATGGTTCACCGCCGCCACGATGTCGCCTCGGCTGTCGATCAGCGTGCCGTCGAGATCGAACACGACCGCTGTAGGAGCCATCATCGCCCCGGAGCCTACGCCGGCGCCCTCGCTGACGGAAGGTGTGGCGAGCACCGAGGTCACAGCTCCGGGGAGTGAAATGTGGCGGGACGATTCGAGCGCAGCTGCCACGCTACGGCTGAGCTCGCGAGGGGGGCCGCGCGGCTCCGGGGCTCAGGGGCCCCAGCCCTGGCGCGCCTTGATCCGGGCGAGCAGCGCCGAGAGCCCCGCCGCGTCCAGCGCCGCCATCTCCTGCCGCCGCGCCTCGGTCAGCGCGATCCCCAGCACCTCGCAGAGGGCCTCGATGCCCTGCCGGAGTCCCTCCTCCTGCCCCTCCCTCCGACCTTCCGTCCGCGCCAGCGAGAGGGCCCCTCGCTCGTCCTGGAGCGCCATGCCCGCCCGGAGGTAGGCGTCCCACTCCTCCTCGGTGAAGCCAGCGGTCCTCGCGGCCTCGAGCGCGTCGACATAGGGCGGCTGCGCGAGCACCTCGGGGACCATGGTCAGGTTCTCCGCTTCGCGGAAGAAGTAGGCCCACCTCTCCACGACCGTCTGCGGCGGCCGGCTCACATCGTACTTGGGCAGCTCGAGGAACACGAACTGGAGCTGCCCGAGACCCCTCTCGCCGCCGTGCTGTTCCTGCATGCGCCAGCGGCTCAGCATCGGAACGCGGCGGCCCTCGCCGCTCGGCCAGAGCTCGAAGTCGCAGATCGTGATCCCGATGATGTCGTTGAGCTCGGGGTAGAGCTGGCCCCGGCCGAGCTGGCCGACATAGGCCTTCGCGACGTTGTACACGACGCGCTTCTCGAAGCCCTCCACGTTGAGCACCTGCATCTCGACCACGTACGTGACCCCGCGCGCATCGCGGCATTTGACGTCGACGATCGAGTGCTTGAGCTCGGCGACCGCGGGGCGCTGCTCCGGGGCGAGCAGCTCGACCGACACGATGCGGTGCGGCCCGTCCAGCTCGAGCAGCCCGTTCAGGAGCGCGACGATCAGGTCCTTCTGCTCCTCGCTGCCGAACAGCCTCTTGAACACGAAGTCGGTCTTGGGATCGGCGAAGACGGGTCGCGCCATCGGGCACCTCGGGCCGGCCGCGCCGCGGGGCACGCCGGCGGCGAAGGATACCGCGTCCTCCCGAGCCCGGAAGCGGGTCGCACGGGCCTTGGGCCGGCGCCACGTGGGGGCGTAGACTGCCAGGCACCATGGACGGTGCGGCACGCCTGCTCGCGTGGTTCCACGACGCCCTCGCGCGCCACCAGCCGGACGACGCGGCCTCGTTCACGGAGGCGCAGGCGCGCTTCACCGCGGTGCTGAAGGGCCTGATCGCGGTGGAGCGCGGCGGCGGGATGCTGTTCGGGATGGTCCTCGGCGGCGAGCACGTCGACGCGCTCGTGCGCGCGGCGCTCCCGGCGCTCGCGGAGGCGGCGCAGGCCTTCCGCGCGCACTTCGAGCGGCGCTACGGCGAGCGCGGCCGCAAGGAGGTCGCCCGCATCGCCGCCGACCTCCGCTACGCCCCGTTCCTCGACCGCGGCCCCCTCCGCGCCGACCCGGCCGTCGACGAGGCGCTCGCGCAGCTCATCGACGCTTGCCTCGACCCGCGCCGCGCCGCGCCCGGCGCGGGCGGGCGGGGCGCGGCGCCCGCGGACGACCGGCTGGACGACACCCTCCGCAGCGCCCTCGTGCGGGGCAGCTTCGCCTCCTCCGCGCCGCGCGCCGGCTGGTCCGTCGCGGTGAAGACCCCCTCTCCGGATCGCCGGCGCGAGGTGGCCGAGGTCGAGGCCCAGCGCGGGGCGCTCCACCCGCAGATCGAGGCGCTCTATGCCGCCATCGACGGCCTCGCCCTCCTCGACGCTGGTATTGCGCCCTCCCGGGTGCCGTGGCCCGCGGCGCTCCCGCCGGCGGCGATCGTCGTCCTGTCGCCGCTCGCGTGGGGGACCGTCCTCCGCAAATCGAGCTCGTCGAGCAGGATGGGAGCGATGGAGCTCCTCACGCTCGCCCGGCTGCCGGGGCACATCGTGCACACGGAGTCCGACCGCGGCGTCGAGATCGAGCACACGGTGGCGATGTACCTCGCGGTCCGCGCGGGGACCGCGGAGATCTACCTGACCGCCGGCGACTACGCCTCTCCAGCGCACTTGCTCGCGCCCGATCTCGTGACCTTCCTGCGCGCGCTCCGCGGCGCGGCGCCGCGCCTCGACGGCGTCCTCGTGGCCCTCTCGGAGGTGCTCGGCGGCGGCGCGTCGGCCCTCGCGGAGGTGCTCGGCGGCCGCGCGCCGGCCGGCGGGTGAGCCGGCCGCGCGCCCTCGCGGCGCCGCGGTCGGACAGGGCGCCGGCAGATCCGTTATCGTGCAGGGGCGCCATGACGATCGACGCCGCCCCTGACGCGCCCATCCCGTCGGTGCTGCCGAAGCTCGACGAGATCCGGCAGCGCATGGCCTCGCACACCGACCGGCAGGACGAGCGGCGGATCCTGGAGATCCTCGCCGGAGCGACCGCCGCCGAGCTCGACGAGCTGCTCGTCCTGCTCGATCTGCCCGCGTTGCTCGGCGACATGGACGATCGCCTCCTCGGCCCCGACAACCGCACCGCGCTGCTCGATCTCTTGACCGCCGAGCGCCTCGGCGACCTCGGCGTCCCGGCGCGCGCCGCGCTCGCCTCGGCGCTGCAGCGCGGCCGCACGGGCCGCCGCGACGAGCAGGCGCTGCGCCGCCTCTGGCTCGGCACGCGCGGCGCCGACCTCACGCGGCTCAAGAACGCGCTCGACGGCCGAGGCCGCTACCACGACCTCCACCAGCTCTTTTATCACGACATCGACGACGACGACCTGCGCGAGGAGCTCCTCGCGCACGTCGCGGCCGAGGCCGTCCCGACGGGCGAGGTGAAGATCCTCTCCGACATCGACGACACCTTCTATGCGAACTGGAAAGACGCGCGGTATCCGAAGAAGACCGTCTATCCCGGCGTCCTCCAGTTCTACGCGGAGCTCGACCGCGGGCCGGGCCCGGAGCCCGGGCGGGCCGGCGACCTGACCTTCGTCACGGCCCGCCCCGGCGACCGCCTCGGCCTCGTCGAGGACGCGACGCTGAGGGCGCTCGCCGCGCGCGGCCAGCTCGCCGCGACCGTGCTCGCGGGCTCGTTCACGCGACTCATCGGCAATCGCGCGATCGCGGAGAAGAAGCTCGAGAACTTCCTGGAATACCGGCGGCTGTATCCCGAATACGGCTTCGTCTTCGTCGGCGACAGCGGGCAGGGCGACATCCATTTCGGCCAGCGGATGCTCGAGCTCGCGCCGGAGTCGGTCCAGGCGATCTTCATCCACGACGTCGTCGCGACGCCCGAGCGCGCGCGGCAGGAGCTCGCGGTGGGCGGGGTGCACCTGTTCGACACGTACGTCGGCGCCGCCGCCGTGGCGCTCGAGCGCGGCCTCCTCGGCCCCGAGGGCGCGGCGCGCGTGGCCGAGGCCGCGCTCGAGGCGTTCGCCGCGATCCCGTTCCCGTCGCACGAGGGCCGCGAGCCGTGCCGACTCGAGGTGATGCGCGACGTCGCGCGGCTGAACGAGCTCCTGCCGCCGTCGCTGCGGATAGCGACGAGCCCGTGAGCCGCGCTCCGAGGGATTCGAGCTCGACGCGAGGAGGGAAGACGGCGATGTCGTCCTCCTCGAGGTGAACGATCAGGGGAGGTTGAAGAACTCCTGACAGCAGCCCTTCCTCACCCCGCACCAGTCGGGTAGGGGTTCTTCACAGGTCCCGACCTCCACGCTGTTGACGAGGCAGACGCACGTCGTCGTGCCGCCAGCGGGCGTCTCGCACCGCATCTCGTGCCGCTGGCCCAGGCACGTGGCCTCGCACGAGCACGTCGTCTCGCCGTCCACGCCGCCTCCGCCGGAGCACAGCTCGCCGCCGGCGCATCCGTGCGTCTCCATGCACGTCTGCACCTCGGCCATCTGCTCCTGGCACGAGGGGGGCACGTCGCGCGGACACGTGGAAGCGTAGGACAGGGCGCACGTGAAGAGCACGGCGGCCTTGTCCTCGCACAAGGCACCAGCGTCCTCCATCACCTCGTCGCAGAAGTCCTCGCAGTCCGACTCCGCATCTTCGCAGCCGTTCGCGTTGACCGCGTTGCAGTAATTCATGCACGCCTGCCGGGCGTCCAGGCCGTTTGCGCCGCCGCCACCCGAACCCGCAGGCTCCTTGTCGTCATCGACGGAGCCGCACGCCGCGAGCAGGCCCAGCGCGCCCACGCACAGCGTCATCCGAAGCTCATTCAGAAAGTTTCGCATCGCGCGATGCTAGCCGGGGCCGCGCGCGCCGAGAACGCCGAGCAACAAGCGGACGCCGCGCCGCGCGTCCCCCTCAGGCCGCGCCGACCGCGGCGACGAAGCGATCCACCTCGGACTCGTCGTTGTAATAATGGACCGAGGCGCGCACCAGATCGGGAATCCCGCGCGCCTCGAAGTCGAGCAGCGTCCCCGCCGCGGTCGACACGCTGACGTGGATCGCCCGGGCGCCGAGCCGCGCCTTGACGGCCGCGGCGTCCTCGCCGTCCCGGGTGAAGGTCACGATGCCGCAGCGCTGCTCCCCGAGATCGCGCACGGTGACCCCGGGGAGCTCGGCCAGCCGCGCGCGCAGGCGGTCGGCCAGCGCGCAGACCCGGTCGCGGATCGCCGGCAGGCCCAGCCGGAGCGCGTACTCGGCCGCCGCGCCGAGCCCGAGCCGGCCGGCGACGTAGCTCTCCCAGTTCTCGAAGCGCCGGGCGTCCGGCCGCAGCTCGTAGCGGCCCGGCGCGGTCCAGGTGGCCGCGTGGAGGTCGAGGAACGGCGGCTCCAGCCGGTCGAGCAGCGCGCGCCGCACGTAGAGGAAGCCGGTGCCGCGCGGCCCGCGCAGGTACTTGCGCCCCGTCGCCGAGAGGAAATCGCAGCCGATCGCCTCGACGTCGATCGGCAGCTGCCCCACCGACTGGCAGGCGTCGAGCAGGAACGGCACGCCCGCCGACCGGGCGCGGCGGCCGATCGCCTCCGCCGGGTTGACCAGCCCGCCGTTCGTCGGCACGTGGGTGATCGCGATCAGCTTCACCCGCTCGTCGAGCAGGCGATCGAGCGCGGGCAGCGAGACCGCGCCGCGCTCGTCGCTCGGGATCGGGACGATCTCCGCGCCGGTGCGCCGCGCGACCTGCAGGAACGCGATGTAGTTCGAGGCGTACTCGGCCCGCGCGGTCAGGATGCGATCGCCCGGGCCGAAGCGGAGCGCGTAGAACGCCATGTCCCAGGCGCGCGTGGCGTTCTCGACCAGCGCGATCTCGTCCGGCGCCGCGCCGACGAGCCGCGCGATCGACCCGTAGACCGCCGCGAGCCGCTCGCCCGCCTCCGCCTCGGCCTCGTAGCCGCCGATGGCCGCCTCGCGCCGCAGGTGCTCGACCACCGTGTCGACCACCGCGGCCGGGGGCAGCGACGACCCCGCGTTGTTGAAGTGCAGGACGCTGGCGCAGGCCGGGGTGTCGCGGCGCAGCGCGGCGATATCCATCGTCATGACGTCATCTCCTCGCCAGGCCGACACGCTGCCGGCAGGGCGGCACCCCGTCAACCGCAGAGGCCCCGCCGGCGCCGGCTACTCCATCAGCCCGGTGCGCAGCTCGGTCGGGGAGTAGCCGAGCATGCGGCGGCAGGTCCGCGAGAAGTGCGCGAGGTCGGCGAACCCCGCGGCGTGGGCGGCGCCCGTCGCGTCGAGGCGGGCGAACGCCGCCAGCGCGACGAGGAGCCGGCGCCAGAGCTGGAAGGTGCGGATCGGCACCCCCACGTCGCGCACGAACAGCGCCTGCAGGTGCGCCTCGGAGATCCCGGCGCGCGCGACCGCGCGCCGCCGGTCCCCCGCCGGATCGCGCAGCGCCTCGAGGACGCGGGCGACGCGCCCGTCCGGGGCGCGCCGCGGCGCCTGCTGCGCGAGCCAGGCCGCGACCTCCCGGGCGAGGCCGTCGAGGACGTCGGGGCGCGACAGGGACGCGCGGTGGGCCGCCACGGCCCCGTCGACGCGCGCGAGGAGGCGGCCCTCGAGCGGGCAGGCCCCGCCGCGCCGGCGCGTGTAGCCCGCCACGTGCGGCACCTCCTCGGGGTCGTACAGGAGCCCGATCGTGGGCCCGGGGCTCGAGGCGGCGTGCCAGAGGTCCGGCGGCACCACGACCACGCGCCCGCGCACGACGGCGCCGCCCGGCTCCGGCACGGTCACCGTGACGTCGCCCTCCAGCCCGACCAGGACCGCCGCGCCGTGCTCGGCGTGGAGGGACGACGCCATCGCCGTCGAGGCGCGCACCGCGAAGGACTCCGCGATCACGGCGCCGATCCGGGATTCGTTCAAGCGGCCCACGCCCCCGAATCCTACCCTGGCTCGCGACGGAGGTCGTGAGCGATGAACCTGTTCTCGGACGAGATGCGCCGAAACCCTTACCCCCTGTACGACCAGCTCCGGAGCGGCTCTCCCGTGCTCCATTACCCCCCCTCGGACACGTGGATGATCTTCGATTACGACGGGGTGAAGCGGGCGCTCCACGACCATGAAGCGTTCAGCTCCGTCGTGTCGCCGCCGGGCAACAGGACCTCCGAGTGGCTCATCTTCATGGACCCGCCGCGCCACACGAAGCTGCGCGCCCTCCTCCAGCGCGCCTTCACCCCGCGGGCCGTGGCGGCGCTCGAGCCGCGCATCCGCGAGCTGTCGCGCGGGCTCCTGGACGGGGCGATCGAGCGCGGCGAGATGGATCTCGTCGAGGACTACACGGTCCCGCTCCCCCTGCTCGTCATCGCCGAGATGCTCGGCGCGCCGATCGAGGACCAGCCGCGGTTCAAGCGCTGGAGCGACGTGATCCTCGACCTCAGCACCACGGTCTCGGGCACCGAGGAGGGGGCCCGGGCGATCGCCGCGTTCACCGCGGTCAGCGTCGAGATGCAGGCCTACCTGAGGGGCCTCATCGCCGAGCGGCGGGAGGCGCCGAGGGACGATCTCCTGACCCGGCTCGTCGACGCCGAGGTCGACGGCGAGCGGCTCGGCGAGGACGAGATCCTGGGCTTCTTCCAGCTCCTCCTCGTGGCCGGCCACGAGACGACCACGAACCTGATCGGCAACGCCGTCCTGTGCCTCCTCGAGGACGGGGTCGCGCTCGCCCGCGTCCGGGCCGAGCCCGCGCTCCTGCCCGCCGCGATCGAGGAGGTCCTGCGCTACCGCTCGCCGGTCCAGGCGATGTTCCGCGTGACGAAGCGCGACGTCCCGATGCACGGCCAGGTGATCCCGGCCGGCAAGCCGGTGCTGGCGATGATCGGCTCGGCGAACCGGGATCCCCAGCAGTTCCGCGATCCCCACCGCTTCGACATCGCGCGCGATCCGAACCCGCACGTCGCGTTCGGGCACGGGTTCCACTTCTGCCTCGGGGCGTCGCTCTCGCGCCTCGAGGCAAGGATCGCGCTGTCGGATCTCGTGACGCGGCTCGCGGACCTCCGGCTCGCGAGCGACGCGCCGTGGGAGCCGCGCCGGGCGATCCACGTGCTCGGCCCGACCCGCCTGCCGATCCGCTTCGCGCCGGGGCCGCGCCTCTCCCGGTCCGAGACGTAAGCGCCCCTCGACGCGCGGCGCGTCCGGCTCTCCTGAGGTCTGCCGGCCTGATGCCTGCGGGACGCACCCGCTCCGCCGCGCGATCCGGCCGGAGCGGCCGCGCCTCGACGGCCCGCATGTCCGGCGCGCCGCCGAGCGCGTTCAGCGCGGCGCGTGGCGCCCGCGGCGGCGACCCCTGCGCCGCCGACGGCACGATCGCGGGTCGCACACGACGCCTCCCACCCCTGGCACCTCCATTGCTGAACCTCGCTGACGCCGATGGCGCGCTCGACGCGGCGGCGACGGCGCGGCCCTCGGCGGCGCTCTCGTCGCTCGCGGCGCGAGGGCGCCGGCGAACCGCCGTCCCGCCGCCGAGGCGGCCGACAGGATGGGCAGGGATCGAGGAGTCCATGAGCGAGCAGACCTCCATCAAGGTCGTGGTTCCACGCGAGATGACGCCGGACGAAAAGCAGATCCTCGTCGACGAGCTCTACGCCCTCCGCCGCCGGGTCTTCGAGGGCTCGCAGCGGAAGCGGAGCTTCGCGAGCCACGTCGTGGAGGCCGGCGCGGAGCACGGCGCGGTCGTGCTCCACCGGGGCGCGGGCGGTCAGCTCGTCGGCTACTTCGCGATGGAGATCCTCGAGCGGGAGTGCGCCGGCGCGACGGTCGCGATCTTCCGCGGCGAGTCCGGCGCGCTCGGCGGGCGCTCCGGCGGGCGCTCCGGCGGCGACGGCGCCCTGCGCCTCGTCGGCGATGTCGTGCTGCGCCTCGTCCTGGAGCGGCTGATCCGCTACATGCTCGCCCACCCGGGCCGACCGGTCCATTGCCTGTGCTCGCTGGCGCACCCGTCGAGCTACGCGCTGTTCTCGCGGTTCGTCGACATCACCCACACGGGCCCGGTCGAGGGCCAGGTGGCGGCCGCCGACGCGCTCATGTCGGAGCTCGCCGCCTCGTTCGATCTCGAGTCGAGCGAGCACGGCAGCCCGCTCGTCTTCGAGGCCGGGCGGGCGGACGAGCCCGCCGACGACTGCGGCTTCCTGCACCTCTACGAGAACCCGTCGGTCCGTTGCTTCGTGTCGGCGCACCCCGGCGCGGCGGAGGGGCGCGGGCTCGTCACGCTCGTGCCGCTGAGCCTCGGCGGCATGGTGCGCGCGGCGGCGCGTTATCCGGGGCCGGCGTCGAGGCGCTGGTAGGGGGCGCCTCGCCGAGCGCGCTCCGGCGCGCCCGGCGGGCCGGCGCGCCCGGGGGGCGTCACTTCAGCACGTCCGCCAGGCTGTCGAGGAAGCGCTGGTTCTCGCGCTCGGTGCCGATGGTGACGCGCAGGCTGGTCGGCAGGTTGCCGAACGGCCGCACGATGACGCCCTTGCGGAGCAGGGCGTCGTAGACGGGGCGCGCTGGCCGCCCCACGTCGACGAGCACGAAGTTCGCCTGGCTCGGCGCCACCGACAGCCCGAGCCGGGTGAGCTCGCGCGTGAGCCGGTCGCGCTCGCGGAGGTTCAGCGCGCGGCTCTTCTCGACGTGCTCGGCGTCGTCGAGCGCCGCGAGGGCGGCCGCCTGCGCGATCGCGCTCACGTTGAACGGCGCGCGCGTCCGGTTCATGTAGTCGATGAGCTTGGCCGGGCCCACGGCGTAGCCGACGCGGAGGCCGGCGAGGCCGTAGATCTTCGAGAAGGTGCGCACGACGAGGAGCCGCTCGCGGAGGTGGCGGAGGCGCATGGAATCCGGGAAGTCCGGCGCGTCGGTGTACTCGACGTACGCCTCGTCCAGGACGATGACGACCTCGGGCGGCACCTCCTTGAGCAGGCGCTCGACCGCGCTGCGGCCCACGTGGGTGCCGGTCGGGTTGTTCGGGTTCGCGACGAAGAGCAGGCGCGTCTTCGGGGTGACGGCCGCGGCCATGGCCTCGAGGTCGTGGCGCAGGTCCCGCAGCGGCACGGCCGTGAACGGGACGCCGTACGCGAGCGCGGCGAGCTTGTAGACGACGAAGGCCGGGTCGCCGAAGACGATGTGCGCCCCCGGGGTCGCCGCGAAGGTGTGCACCATGAGGTCGAGCAGCTCGTTCGAGCCGTTGCCCTGGACGATCTCCTCCATGGCGACGCCGTGGACGGCCGCGAGCCGCTCGCGGAGCCGGTAGGCCGACGCGTCCGGGTAGAAGTGCATGTTCGCGATCTCCCGGCGCGCCGCCTCGAGGGCGCGCGGGCTCGGGCCGAGCGGGTTCTCGTTCGAGGCGAGCTTCACGGCGTCGGTCACGCCGAGCTCGCGCGCGAGCTCCTCGATCGGCTTTCCCGCCTCATACGGAGCGAGAGTCTCGACGGTAGGCAGAACAAGCGCAGACATGGGGGCGCACCGTATCACACCTCTGAGGCGTGAGCGGCGAGATCAAGCGCCCGCGCTCGTCGCCTCGGTTTCCGGCGCGGGCATCCAGGCCTCCACGGCCGACCGGAGCGCCGCCCACTCGGGGAGCCACGAATGGGGCTCTGCGTCGCGCTCCAGCGCGTCGAGGATGCGCTCCTCGAGCTCGGGTTGCCTCTTCAGCATCGGGTCGAAGGCGAAGCCCGGTGTGCTCTGGATCTTCGCGAGGATGTTCTTCCCGGCGAACACCTCCAGCGCGTGCTGACGGAAGCGCCCGCCGGTCAGGCAATCCGGCACATGACGTTCGAAGACCTGGAGCAGCCTGTCCTTGTCGAGCCGAGCACGCTCGGTGTACGTGTCGGCTTTCTTTCGAAGCTCCTCCGCGAGCTCCTCCTTGGTGGCGTCTAGGCGTACCTGGGTCTCGAGCCGGTTCCGTCGCGGCGCACAGCAGGTCAACGCGATGCGCGCCGCGGTGACGTGAGAGAGCGCATCGAAGACGCGCTCGAGCTGCACCACGTAGCGACTCTTCGCGGCTGCATCCCACCGGAGGGCGCGCGCCAGGACGTCGGGGTCGAGCAAATAATTCTCCACCTCTTTGCGCCGCCACATCCATCCGAGCACGAGCCGCTTCTCGCCGTGACGCACGGTCCACCGACGAGGGCCGGGGTCGGTGGCCTCCGCCCAGGTGCCGGGATCCCTGGGGAAGTCACCATCGACGAGCCCGCAGACACCAGGGTTTTGGCGGCGTCGGCCGCGGATCAAGCCTGCGAAGGCGTCCTTGCCGCCCGAGGGCTCGACCTGAACGCCGGTACCTCGGAGGATCGCGTGGAGGAGCCTGACGTCGGGACCGTTGTCTTCGCCCTCGCACAGCAGGACGCTCACAGGCACGGCCGTCCCTCCGGGAGCCGGTGGATGGTGTGAGGGCTGACGAGCGTCGAGACCGCGCGCGCGTGCGTCGTGAACAGGAATTGATTGTCCTCGCCGAGGCGGGGCAACAGGCCGAGCAGCGTCTGCGCGAGCGGCGGGTGCAGGTTCAAGTCGATCTCGTCGATGAGCACCACCGATCGGTGGATCTGCTGCCTCACAAACTCGAACAGGACTGGAAAGACGGATTGCTCGCCCGCCGACATCTCGCTCAGCGTGTAGGTGCGGCTTCCGTCCTTCAGCACGAAGCGATCGTCCGCCGGCGTGGGTCCGTCGAACAGGGTCTCGAGCCCCGCGAAGCTGCGACCCGGGAACGCCGTCCGGTAGAGAGCTTCCAGCTCGCCGAGGTAGTCGCGCTCCGGGTGCGGCCCGCGCTGCTCGCGGTTTCGATGCCAGATCTTGAGGATCCTATCGAGCCGCTCGACGGCGGTCTCGAACCGGACTCCCATTTCGTTCGGCGGAGCGGGGTCGGACGCGTCGCGCTCCGGCGGCTCGCGAGCGCCGGACAGCGCGATGTTGCGGAACTGGTCGTACCAGAACACCCCCGGTAGCCGAGAGAAAAGCGCGCGGAGCTTGGCGTCGTTCCGGAGCGAGGCTGCGACGTAGGAGCGCCCTCGGAACTGATAGAGCTCGCGCGCGGAGCCGGTGGTCCTCACCCGTGCTCCCTCGAGGCGCAGCGTCACGACCCGGCTGTCACCGGGCTCCCTGAACGACTCATGGCTGGTGGGGCTCACGAGGTCCCACCAGCGCCTCGCGGCTTCCTGCGTCGCGGCGATCTCGTCGTCCTCGAACTCGACCGTGAGCTCGACAACCGGATCTCCGTGCACGAAGTACCGCTCGGGTGCCCACCCGGTCCAGCCGAAATGGCGTATGTCGGGGATCTTCCGCTGCGCTAGCGAGAGCGTGAGTGCGATGGCTTGCAGGATCGTCGTCTTCCCTGACGCGTTGTCGCCAAGGATCAAGTAACGATCGGCCACATCCCCGGTCGCCTTGTTCTTGAAGTCCAGCTCGACGCCGGGAGGAGCGAATTTCTTGAAGTTCTCGATCGTCGCTCGGCTGATCTTCATGGAGAGAACCTCGTCACGGAGAACCGACGGCGCGACGTCTTACCACGCTCGATCGGGGCGGCCTACCAGCGCAGGGCCTCGCAATCGGGCAGCGCGCTGCCGCGGCGCCGCTCGGGCTCCCTCGACGAGGGCCGCGGCACCGGCGCGACCTCGGTCGACAGGCGCGACGCTCCGCGCCGAGCGGCCGGGCTGCTCGCGAACACCGTCACGACGACGCCGTCGAGCAGCGATGCGGCGCCCGCCGGGGGGCGCTGGACACGACGGAACGCAGCCCGTGTCACTTCGCAGGCCGGGCTGTAAACAGCGGGGCACACGTAGGGTCATTTTGCAGGCCCAGCTGTAAACGGCGGGGCACACGTAGTGTCATTTCGCAGGCCGCTCTGTAAACGGCGGGGCACACGTAGTGTCACTTCGCAGGCCCAGCCGTAACCCGCGGGCGTACATCGGTCACCCCCCGCAGCCCGGCGGCGCTCCTCCCACCTCCCCACGGCTCCACCGCCCTCGGCTCCCCGCGCCGCAAGGCCGCCGGCGGCCTCGTCCCGCGCCCGGACGCCGGGATCTCGCCTCTCGGTCCGCCCTCCGTGTGATACTCGCCGTCCCGATGAAACCCGGGGACATCGTCGCCGACCGCTTCCTGATCGAGCGCCTCGCCGGGTCGGGGGGGATGGGCTCCGTCTACCGCGCCCTCGACCGGCACACCGGCGAGACCGCCGCCCTCAAGGTCATGTCCGGCCGCGGCCTCGAGCACAGCGAGCGCTTCGCCCGCGAGGCGCAGGTCCTCGCCGAGCTCAGGCACCCGGGCATCGTCCGGTACATCGCCCAGGGCGCCACCGAGAGCGGCGAGCCGTGGCTCGCGCTGGAGTGGCTCGAAGGCGAGAGCCTCGCCGACCGGCTCCGCCGCCGCGGGCTCACCGTCGCCGAGAGCGTCACCCTCGGCCTCCGCGTCGCCGAGGCCCTCGCCGAGGCCCACCGCAACAACGTCGTCCACCGCGACCTCAAGCCGAGCAACCTCTACCTCGTCGACAAGGCGGTCGAGCACGTCAAGCTCCTCGACTTCGGCATCGCGCGCCTCACCTCGCTCGCGCCCCTCACCATGACCGGCGTCGTCATGGGCACGCCGTTCTACATGGCGCCCGAGCAGGCGCGCGGCGAGCGCGCCGTCGGGACCCCGGCCGACGTGTTCGCCCTCGGCTGCGTCCTGTTCCACTGCCTCACCGGACGCCCGCCGTTCGTCGGCGACGACATCCACACCGCCCTCCTCCGCGTCGTGCTCGACGAGGCGCCCCGCCTCCGCGACCTCCGCGCCGACATCCCCGAGAGCATCGACGCCGCCGTCGCGCACATGCTCGCCAAGGACCCGGCCCAGCGGCCCGCGAACGGCGCCGCCGTCGCCCTCGAGCTGCTCCGCGTCGGCGAGATCAAGAGCACCCCCCCGGCGCCCGTGAGCCGGCGCGCGGGCGCGCTCACGACCGGCGAGCGCCGGACCCTCTGCCTGATGCTCGCCCGGGTGGGCCAGCCGGAAGCGCCGGCCTGGCAAGGGCCCACCATGCCGATGACCCTCCCGATGACCATGCCCCTCGCGCGCACCGTCTCGGAGGACGAGGTGAAGCGCGTGGCCACCCGCTTCGGCGGGACGCTCCAGACGCTGGCCGACGGGCTCCTGCTCATCACCCTCGAGGGGCGCGGCCTCATCACCGACCAGGCGGCGCGCGCGGCCCGGTGCGCCCTCGAGGTGCGCGACCTCCTGCCCGGCGTCCAGATGGCCCTCGTCGCGGGCCGCGGCTCCGCCGACGACCGCCTCCCGATGGGGCCGACCATCGACCGCGCCGTGCGCCTGCTCGACCGCGCCGACGGCGGCTCCATCCGCCTCGACGAGGTCATGGCCGGCCTGCTCGACGCCCGCTTCGACGTCGGCGGCGACGCGACCGGGCTCGTGCTCCGCGCCGAGCGCGACCTCGTCGAGGCGGCGCGCACCCTCCTCGGCCGGACCACGCCGTTCGTGGGGCGCGACCACGAGCTCGCCATCCTCGACGCCGTGCTCGACGAGTGCCTCTCCGAGCCGACCGCGCGCGCCGTGCTCATCACCGCGCCCGCGGGGCTCGGCAAGAGCCGGCTGCGCTACGAGTTCCTCCGCCGCGTCGAGGAGCGCGAGCAGCGCGTGCAGGTCTGGCTCGGCCACGCCGACCCGATGAGCGCCGGCTCGCCGTTCGGGATGCTGCGCCAGATGCTCCGCCGCGAGGCCGGGCTCTCCGGCGGCGAGCCGCAGGAGGTCCGCGAGCAGCGCCTCCGCGCCCGCGTGGGCCGCACCCTCTCGGGCGGCGACCTCGCCCGCGTGACCGAGTTCCTCGGCGAGGTGGCGCGGATCCACTTCCCCGACGAGGGCCGGGTCGAGCTGCGCGCGGCGCGCAGCGACCCGATGCTCATGGGCGACCAGATCCGCCGCGCCTGGGAGGACTTCGTGCTCGCCGAGTGCCGCGACGAGCCGGTGCTCCTCGTGCTGGAGGACCTCCAGTGGGGCGACGTGCCCACGGTCAAGCTCATCGACGCGGCGCTCGCGCTCCGGGACCAGCCGCTCATGGTGCTCGCGCTCGCGCGGCCCGAGGTCGAGGCCGTCTTCCCGAAGGTGTGGGTCTCGCGCGGCGTGCAGGAGATCCGGCTGCGCGAGATCGGGCGCCGGGGGAGCGAGCGGCTCGTGCGCGAGGTGCTCGGCGACGCGGTGACGCCCGACCTCTGCGCGCGGCTGTGCGAGCGCGCCGGCGGCAACGCGTTCTACCTGGAAGAGCTCATCCGCGCCGCCGCCTCGGGGCGCACCGAGGCGCTGCCCGAGACCGTGCTGTCCATGGTGCAGGCCCGCCTGGAGTCGCTCGACGGCGAGGCGCGGCGCGTCCTCCGGGCGGCGAGCGTCTTCGGCCAGAAGTTCTGGCGCGGCGGGCTGATGGCGCTGCTCGGCGGCGAGCGCCGGGCCCCGCAGGTCGACGGGTGGCTCGCGGTGCTTGTCGATCGCGAGCTCATCGCGCGCCGCGGGGAGGGGAAGTTCCGGGGCCACGACGAGTACGCGTTCCGGCACGCGCTCGTGCGCGAGGCGGCCTACGCGACGCTGACCGACGCGGACCGCGCGCTCGGCCACCTGCTCGCCGGCGAGTGGCTGGAGGCCGCGGGCGAGCGCGACGCGGCGCTCCTCGCCGACCACTTCGAGCGCGGCGGCGACGCCGAGCGGGCGGTCATCTGGTTCCGCCGCGCGGCGGAGCAGGCGCTCGGGGCGAACGACTTCCGCGCCGCCATCCAGCGCGCCGAGCAGGGCGCCGCGAGCGCCGAGGTGGACGGGGAGCTCTACGCGGCGCTGCGCCTCGTCCAGGCCGAGGCCCACAAGTGGCTCGGCGAGGCCGCCGAGGCCGAGCGGTGCGCCGTGATGGCGATGAACGGCTTCCCGAGGAAGAGCGCGCTCTGGTACGCGGCGGCCGCGGAGGCGGCGTCGATGCGCGTGCGCCTCGGCATGGGCGAGAAGCTCGCGGACCTCGTCGACGAGCTCCGGGGCGGGCGGCCGAGCGGCGAGCGCGGCGGGCCGCCGGAGCTGCTCGACGAGGCGACCGGCGCCTCGGTGAGCGCGCTGGCGCGCATCGCCGGGTCGCTCCTGCACGGCGGCCAGTACGCCGCCGCCGAGGAGATCGTGCAGGAGCTCGCGCGGGTGGCGATGCCGCTCGCCGAGCGCGACGCGGCGGTGGCGGCGCGCATCCATGCGCTCCGCGCATCGCAGGCGCTCTGCTACGGCGACCCGGCGGCGTCGCTGGAGTGGACCGAGCAGAGCATCCCGGCGTACCTCCAGACGGGCGACATCCGGAACGCGTGCCTGAGCCGGGTGAACGCGGCGCACTGCCTGGTGCAGCTCGGGGCGTACGGCCGCGCCGAGGCCGAGCTGCGCGACGCGCTCGCCGAGGCGGAGCGGATGGGGCTCTACAACGTGGCGGCGTTCGCGAAGCAGAACCTGGGGCTGCTCTGGATCCAGCAGGGCGATCTCGGCGCGGCGCGCGCGGTCACGGCCGAGGCGGTGGAGGCGTTCACGGCGCAGGCGAACCGGCGGCAGGAGGCGCGGTCGCGCGCCTACCTGGCGGCGATCCTGACCCGGCTCGGCAGCCTGGGGGCGGCGGACAACGAGGCGGGCGCGGCGGTGGCGATGCTGGCGCACGTGCCGACGCTCCAGGCGCTGGCGCTCGCGGTGCGCGCGCGGGTGCTGCTCGAGCAGGGCCGCGCCCACGAGGCGCTCGAGGCGGCGCGGCGCGGGCTCGGGCTGCTCGTGTCGGTCGGCGGGACCGAGGAGGGGGAGGCGCAGATCCGGCTCGTGTACGCCGAGTCGCTCCGGGCCGCCGGCCACCACGACGCGGCGCGCGAGGCGATCGCGGTGGCGATGCAGCGGCTCGTCGCGCGGGCGCAGTGGATCCGCGACCCGGCGCGGCGGCAGAGCTTCTGCCAGGCGGTGCCGGAGAACGCGAAGACGTTCGCGCTGGCGGCGCTCTGGCAGCAAGAGGCGGAGCCCACCCTGCAATGAGGCGCCGAGTCGCGGGCCGGGCGCCGCGCGTCGCGTGCGGCGTGCGGCGTCGAAGCCCGACGAGCCCGTTCGCCCGGCCGCGCAGCGATGGCCGGCAACGCAGCGGTGGCCAGCCGCGCAGCGGTGGACGGAGCGCCCCCCGTAGCGGGCGTGTGCTTTCGCCGGCGCTGGAACAGCCGTGATCGGAAGTCCATCGACGACACTTCGGTTACCGTCCGCGGGCGCGCACGAAACGCGCGCGGCGCGGCGGCCAAGGCAGCTTGACTGTTTGTCGGAGCTCCGAAAGAATCGTCCGACAGCGGATATGTATTCAGTACTCTTTCGGAACGTGCTCTTTCCTGTTTACGAGACGAAACTCCGAAGGAGGGCGACGCTGACGTATCTCGAGGAGCTGAAGCGGTCCCAGTGGCGGCCAGAGAGCGAGCTGCGCGAGCTCAACTGGCGAAAGATGCTGGCGACCCTCCGCTTCGCCGAGCAGAAGGTCCCCTTCTACCGGCGCCGCTTCGCCGAGTACGGCGTGCGGGTGAAGGACGTGCACGCGCCCGAGGATCTCGTGCGCTTCCCCGTCCTGACCAAGGCCGATCTCCGCGCGCACGGCGACGAGCTCATCGCGGAGGGCTGGAACGGCAAGCTCTTCAGGAGCGGCACGGGCGGATCGACCGGGGAGCCGGCGCGGTTCTTCTACGATCACACCACGTACGAGTGTCGTCAGGCCGCCGCCCTGCGCGCTGACGCGTGGGCCGGCGGCCGCATCGGGGACAAGGAGCTGTACATCTGGGGCATACCGACCCACGAGCCCCGATGGAAGAAGGTGAAGCGCACGCTGCACGAGGCGTTCATCCGGAAGAAGACCGTCAGCGCGTGGAACCTGTCGGAGGCGCGGCTCGCGGGGGTGGTGGACGAGATCCTCCGCTACCAGCCGAACCTCGTCGTCGGGTACACGAGCCCGCTCTACTACACGGCGCGCTACGCGCTCGAGGCGGGGCGCAGGCTGCCGACGCCGAAGGGGATCATCGCCACGGCGGAGCGGCTCTTCCCGCACCAGCGCGAGGTCATCGAGAAGGCGTTCCAGGCGCCGGTCTACGATCGCTACGGCTGCAGGGAGATGATGCTGATCGGCGCGGAGTGCGAGCGCCGCGAGGGCAAGCACCTCAACATCGAGAACATCTTCGTCGAGGTCCAGTGCGGCGGCCGGCTCGCGCGGCCCGGGGAGCCGGGCGAGGTGATCCTGACCGACCTCCTGTGCCGGTCGATGCCGCTCATCCGCTACAAGAACGAGGACGTGGTGATCGCGGCCGACAAGTCCTGCTCGTGCGGCCGCGGGCTGCCGCTGCTCGCCTCGGTCGAGGGGCGGGTGCTCGACATGATCGTCGGGCCGGACGGCCAGCTCCTCTCGGCCGTGTTCTTCCCCTACTTCTTCAAGGACAACCCGACGGTGGAGCGGTACCAGGTCCACCAGGACAAGTCGCGGGCGATCACGATCCGGATCGTCCCCGGCGCGGGCTACCAGGCGGAGACGTCGCACGCGATCGAGCGCGATCTGCGCCGGTTCCTCGGCGAGCGGGCGGACATCCGGGTGGAGCTCGTCGACGAGATCCCGGTCACCGCGGGGGGGAAGTTCCGCTTCACGGTGTCCGAGGTGCCGATCGAGTTCGGGCGCGAGGCCGCGGCGTGAGCGGTGCCCCCGAGGTCCGGCCGGCGGGCGGCGAGGGGCCGCGCGCCGCGCCGGGCCAGCCCGCGAAGGTCGCCCACGTCGTCCTTTCGCTCAACGTCGGCGGGCTCGAGCGGGTGGTGCTGCGGCTGCTCGAGCGGACGGCGCGCGACCGGTTCGCGCCGATCGTGTGCGCGCTGGAGGAGCCCGGCGCGCTGGCCGAGGAGCTCGCGCGGCTCGGGGTGCCGCTCGTGGTGCTGCCGCGGCGGCCCGGGCTCGACCCGGGGCTGCCGGTGCGGCTGTCGGCGTGGCTGCGGCGCGAGGGGATCCGGCTCGTGCACACGCACAACCCGGGGCCGCACCTCTACGGCGCGCTGGCGGCGGGCCTCGCGCGGGCCGCGCGCCTGCCGGGGGGCGGGGGGCCGCGCGTCATCCACACGAAGCACGGGCGCAACTACCCGAAGCAGAAGCGGAAGGTGCTGGTCAACCGGCTGGCCGCGGCGCTCACCGACCGGGTGGTGGCGGTGAGCGACGACGCCCGCGCGGTGGCGCTCGAGGTGGAGCGGGTCGATCCGGCCAAGGTGGTGACGATCCTGAACGGCGTGGACACGGACGTGTTCCGGCCGGGCGGCGCGGGCGCGGCGCGGGCGCGGCTCGGGGTGCCGGCGTCGGGCTACCACGTGGGGTGCGTGGCGCGGCTGTCGCCCGAGAAGGACCACGCGACGCTGCTCGCGGCGTTCGCGCGGCTCCGGGAGGTGCGGCCGGACGCGCACCTCACGCTGATCGGCGACGGCCCGCTGCGGTCGGCGCTCGAGGAGCAGGCGGCGCGGCTCGGGCTCGGCGGGGCGGTCGCGTTCACGGGGACGCGCGGCGACGTGGCGGAGCTCTTGCCGGCGTTCGACGTGTTCGCGCTCGCGTCGCTGACCGAGGGGATCTCGCTGACGCTGATCGAGGCGGCGGCGGCGGGGCTGCCGATCGTGGCGACGCGGGTGGGGGGCAACCCGGAGATCATCGAGGAGGGGTCGACGGGGCTGCTCGTGTCGCCGGGGGCGCCGGAGACGCTGGCGGCCGCGCTGGAGGCGGTCGCGGTGCGGGACGACCGGGCCGCGATGGGGGAGCGCGGGCGGGCGCGGGTGATCGAGCGGTTCGGGCTGGACCAGATGGTCCGCGCGTACGAGGAGCTCTACGCCGAGGTGCTCGGGGGGTAGGGCGGCCGAGGCGGCGGGCCGAGGAGATGCCGGTCTCCTCGGGCCTGCCGTTACCCGACAGGATGTCGAGACGGCGGACCACGCCAGCGAGACGGCGTGTCCGCATGCCCGTGAACCGAGTTGCCCGCGTGCCCGTGTGCCCGTGTGCCCGCGTGTCCGTGAACCGAGTTGCCCGCGTGTCCGTGAATCGAGTTGCCCGCGTGCCCGCGTGCCCGCGTGCCCGTGTGCCAGCGTGCCCGCGTGCCCGCGCGCGCCCGTACTGCTGGTAAGTCCGCGGATTTGGGGTTCGGTACCTCGATAGAACGGCGGTCGCCGTGGTTGCGCCTCGTTCTCGCGCGCGGTGCGCCGATGGCACACGACTTGTTATAGCGGGCGCCGGCGCTGCCAGCCGAGGGGTGATGCGGCTCGCCGCGCCATGTCGTGCCTGCCGGAGCGGCCGAAACGACCCTGTTCACGAGAGCGCAGGGCCGCCCGGCGAGGAGCAGCTCGTGCCGAGGGGCTCGTGCTGCTCTCGTCATTGCTTTACCGAACGATCGCCATTGCGATCCCATTGAGGAGATTGGATTATGAAGAGGTCCAAAGGCATTATCTTGTCATCCATGCTCGTCCTCGGCGGAGGCCTCCTGGGCGCAGCATGCGGCGGCGACGGCGCGACGGAGGTCGCCGCGCCGGAGGAAGGCCGGTGCGGGATCGACTCGACGAGCCCGGAGTGCGCCGGGTCGCTGTCGGCCGAGCTCGGCGTCAAGCGGAAGGGCGAATGGCGATCGCTGGTCGTGCAGGGCAAAAACGGACCCGAGGAGCTCCATTACGAGGTGATCGACGGCAAGGCCATCTTCGAGGGCGACATCGTCCTGGGCAACGCGGACGAGCTGGAGTCGAAGGGGGTCGGCATCCGCGACAGAGACCTACGCTGGCCGAATCGGCAGGTCCCCTACGTGATCGACTCCGCGCTGACGCCGGAGAGGCAGACCAGCGTGGCGGACGCCATCGCCCACTGGGAGGCGAACACGGATTTCGATTTCTACGCGATCACCCTGCCGACGACCGAAGAGAACTACATCCACTTCATCAACAGCAACGGCTGCTGGTCCTCCGTCGGCATGCAGGAGGGGCCGCAGGAGATCGGGCTCGGCACGGCGCAGAGCGCGACCGATATCGTGGGGATGGGCATCGCGAAGTCGTCCGACAAGGTGTACGCCTGGTACAACGACGGCTACGTGTCCGCGGGGAGCAGCACGATCCTCGACTCGGAGCGGCCCCTGTATCCGTACACGCTCCCGACCGGCTACACGACGGCCGACATCGTCGGCATCTCGATCTCGCCGAGCGATCAGGTCTACGCCTGGTACGACGACGGCAAGTACTCGATCGGCACGTCGTGGGATCTCGACGCGCACCAGGGCCCCACGAGCTACTCGCTGCCTCCGGGCTACACCGTCGGGAACATCCGCGGCATCGGCATCGCGAGCAACGGCCGCGTCTACGCCTGGTACTCGGACGGCAAGCGCAGCGCTGGCACGGCGTCGGACCTCGACGCGGACCTCGCGCCGGCCACGTTCAGCCTGCCGCCGGGGCAGACCGTGAACACGATCGCCGAGATCGACATCTCCTCGACCGACGTCACCTACGCCTGGTTCACCGACAGGACGAGGACCTCCGGGAGCACCACCGATCTGGACTCGACGAGCGCGGCCCAGAGCTACACGACGCCGGGCGGGTGCGGCTTCGGCGCCACCGTGCACGAGATCGGCCACGCCATCGGGCTGTGGCACGAGCAGAGCCGCTGCGACCGGGACGACCACCTGACCGTCAACACGGCGAACATCCAGTCCGGCAAGGCGCACAACTTCGACAAGCACTGCGAGGGTCGTGATCTCTACCAGTTCGACTGGGGCTCGATCATGCTCTACAGCTCGTACTCCTTCTCCATCAACGACACGAGCCCGACCCTCGTCAAGGCGTCCGACGGCTCCACGTTCTCCGCGCAGCGGACCTCGCTCAGCGCCGGCGACATCCGCTCGGTGCAGGAGCTGTACGGCTACTCGCCCCCGTCGAGCAAGGTGCCCGGCGACATCGTGGCGATGGCCGTCGCGAGCAACGATCACATCTACGCCTGGTACTCGAACGGCACGAAGAGCTCGGGGTCCAGCTTCGATCTCGACGCCCACACCGCCGCCTCGTCGTTCTCGCTCCCGCCCGGGAAGACCGTGGCCGACATCATCGCGATCTCGATCGCGAAGTCGACCGACCACGTGTACGCCTGGTACGATGACGGTACGGTGAGCTCCGGGAGCAGCGGGGATCTCGATCTCCACACGTCCCCGACCAGCTTCTCCCTCCCGCCGGGCAAGACGATCTCCGACATCGTCGAGATCGGGATCACGCCCGATGACGACGTCTACACCTGGTACGACGACGGCACCGTGAGCGTCGGCACGTCGACGGATCTGGACAGCGAGTCCGCGCCGTACGCGTACAGCCTGCCGCCGGGCAAGACGGCGGGGAACATCCGGGGCATCGACATCACGGGCTCGAACTCCCTCGTCTACGTCTGGTACAGCGATTACTCGCTGTCGATCGGGACGAGCTCGGATCTCGATTACCACAGGGCGAACTGGTGAGTCGAACGGCGGCCTGACGGCGCGGGGGCGGCCTGAGCGGCGCTAGAGCCGCCAGGCCGCCCTGCGCCCGCGAGGCCCGCCGGCCCGCCGGGACGCGAGCGGCGCCGCCGCGCAGGCGGGGCATCCGCGCTGCGCGCTCAGCCCCCCGCGTCCTCGTCCCCGCCCGCCGCGCGCTGCGCGAGCCAGCGGCGGAGCTGGTTCCTGTGCATGCCGAGCGCCTTGGCCGCGCGCGTCACATTGCCCATCTCACGGCGCAGCGCCGCCTCGATCTCCTCCTCGGCGGGCCGCGACGCTGCCCGCCGCGAGGGCCGCTCCTCGGCCGCCGGCGGCCGCTCCTCGGCCGCCGGCTGCCGCTCCTCGGCTGCCGGCTGCCGCTCTTCGGCCGCCGGCTGCGGCGCTCGCGCGGCGGCCTTCGCCGCCCCGGCCGCGGCGACGGCGGAGACGACCGCGGGCGGCCCGGGGTCGGCCAGCCGCCCCGCCGACGGGGAGAGGTGCCGCTCGTACACCACCGGGCTGCCCGCGAGGTGCGCCTCCTGCGCTGCTGCCCGGATCTCCGCGGTGAGCTCTCGAATGTTCCCTGGCCACGCCCGCAGGAGGCACGCCTCGATCAGCGACGCATGCGCCCGAGGGGGCGCGCTCGCCTCGGCGCGCGCGCCGGCCGCCGCATGTCGCAGGGCCGCATCGACGAGCCACGGGACGTCCTCCGGTCGCTCGAAGAGCCGCGGCATGCGGACCGAGGGCCGCCCGATGCGGAAGAAGAGGTCGTCGCGCAGCTTCCCGGCGGCGATCTGCGCCCGCAGGTCCTTGTGGGTCGCCGACACCAGCGCGAAATCCACGCTCACCGGCCGCGAGGCGCCGAGCGGGATCACCTCCTTCGCCTCCAGCGCTCTCAGGAGCTTTGCCTGCACGCCGAGGTCGAGCTCGGCCACCTCGTCGAGGAAGAGCACCCCGCCCTGCGCGGCCTGCACGTACCCTTCGGCGTCGGCCGCGGCGCCCGAGTACGCCCCTTTGCGGGCGCCGAAGAGCAGCCGCTCGGCCAGCCCCGTCGGGATGGCCGCGCAGTTCACGGGGACGAACGGCCCGTCGCGCCGCGGGCCGAGGGCGTGGAACGCCCGGGCCGCGTGCTCCTTGCCCGTTCCGCTCTCGCCCGCGATGTGCAGCGTCGTCCCGAGGTGCGCCGCCCGGTCGATCGCGTCCCACGTGCGGGCGAGCGTCGCCCCGAGGATCGTGCCGCCGTTGCGCGAGACCCCCACGCGGAACGGCTCGACGTCGTCCAGGAGCAGGAACACCGACCAGCCCGTGCGCACGATCCGGAAATCGGCGCCGGCGCGCGCGCCGATCAGCGGGACGCCGTCGAGCCAGGTGCCGTTCCGGCTGTCGAGGTCCTCGACCTGCCACGCGCCGCCGAGCCGGCGCACGCGCGCGTGCCTCCGCGACATCCGCTGGTCGTCCAGGTGCACGCCCGCGACCTCGCACCGCCCGAGCTCGATCTCGCCGTCCTCCAGCGGGAGCACGTCGCAGCGGGGGCCGTCCGCCGAGAAGATGAGCAACAGCCCGGGTTTTGGCTCCCTGGGTCCGAGGTGCTCCGAAGGGAGGCCGGCAGCGTCTTCGAGGGTCGTGTTCCGTGCAGGGGGCACCACGTCCCTGCGGAGTGTAACGCGGCTCGCACGCCCTGTGCAGGGGGGCATCCGCCGCGGTGCAGGAGCGCAGCGCCGTCGCTGCCGTGCCGCGAGCGCGCGCGGGCTGCCCCGGACCCGGCCGTGTGTGCCGGTGCCCGTGTGCCGGTGCCCGTGTGCCGGTGCCCGTGCCCGTGTGCCGGTGCCCGTGCGCGTGCCATCCGACGTGCCGGCGCGCGGGACGCGGCGCTCGGGCTCGCTCCCGTGCAGGCATCCGCGGCACATGGATTGCTGTGGACTTGCCGCGGCTCGGAGAGGCACAGCGCCGGAGGCGTTCCGAGCCACGAATCACCCTCTGTTCTCGATCGAGCCATGACCCAACGCCTGTCCTTGATGTGGAGCCTCCTCGCGGCGCTCGCGGCCGCGTGTGCGGGCGACGCGTCCACCCCCTGCGGAGACGGCTACTGCCTCGGCGCCTACAGGTGCGTCACCCCGATCGGCGGAGCGCCGCAGTGCGTCTCTCCCGATACGCCGCGCGACGTTTGCGGCAACGGGATCCAGGAGAGCGGCGAGGAGTGCGACGAGGGCGATGTCGAGCCGGGTGACGGGTGCGGCGCGAGCTGCCGGCGGGAGATCTGCGGCAACGCGATCCTCGATCCCGGCGAGGAGTGCGACTGCGGCGCCGACGCCGCCGCGCCCCGGGACGCGTCATGCCGCGACCGCCAGAACGCGTCCGCTGGTGGGCTGTGCCGCCCGGACTGCCGGCGTCATTGCGGCGACGGCGAGGTCGCGGAGGAGGAGCTGTGCGACCCCGCCGCTCCGGCGGCCGTCTCCTGCGTGGATCTCCGCTTTGACTTCGGTCGCCCCACCTGCGCGCGCGCCTGCGACGCGCTGGACGTCGAGGGCTGCGGCGAGTTCGGTTGGCGATTGATGCGTACGGCGGGGTCACGCTTCAGCGACGTGTGGGGCAGCGGGCCGAACGACGTCTACGCCGCCGGGTGGGGCTCCCTGCTGCACTACGACGGCAGCTCCTGGACACCGGAGTCGATGCCGATCGAGGCGCGCCTGTCCGGTGTGTGGGGCAGCGGCCCGAGTGACGTCTTCGCCGTCGGCGACTCCGGCCCCCATGCCCCCGGCGTCCTGGTGCATCGTGAAGGCAGCTCCTGGACACCGGTGGATCTGCCGGCCGCTCTGCCGGGCAATGTGCATCTCTTCGACGTGTGGGGCAGCGGTCCGAGCGACGTCTTCGCCGTCGGAGGCTTGGGCCCCTATGGCACCGGCGCCGGCGTCGTGCTGCGCTATGACGGCAGCTCATGGACGCCGATGGATCTGACGTCCGGCCATGCCCTCACCGCCGTGTGGGGCAGCGGCCCGAGCGACGTCTTCGCCGTTGGGAGGGCGAAGACCTTGCTGCACTATGACGGCAGCTCCTGGAAGCCGATGGCTCCGCCGGTCGACTCGACGGACTATGTGCATCTCTCCGGCGTGTCGGGCGGCGGTCCGAGCGACGTCTTCGCCGTTGGGGAGCGGGGCGCCGTGCTGCACTACGACGGCGGCGCGTGGATCTCGATGGCTTCGCCGGTCGATGTGACCATCAACGACGTGCAGGGGGGCGGGGCCAATGTCTTCGCCGTCGGAGACTCCGGTGTCGTGCTGCACTATGATGGCGGCTCCTGGACGCGGATGGCCTCGCCGACCGATGCAGCTCTCCATGGCGTATGGAGCGATGGGGCCGATGATGTCTTCGCCGTCGGCGTCGGCGTCGTGATGCATTTTAGCGGTATGGAGCCGATGGAGCTGCCTTCCTCGGACCCTGCGCCGTCCGCTCTCCGCGGCATATGGGGCAGGAGATCGAGGGACGTCTTCGCGGTTGGGGACGCCACCTTGCTGCACTTCGACGGCAGCGCCTGGACCTCAATGCCTTCGCCGAGCTCTGGCCGTTTCCACGACGTATGGGGCGACGGCCCCAGCGACGTCTTCGCCGTTGGGGAGCTCGGCAGCTTGCTGCACTTCGACGGCAGCGGTTGGGACAGGATGGCTTCGCCGGTCGATGCGCCTCTCCACGGCGTATGGGGCAGCAACCCGAGCAACGTCTTCGCCGTTGGGGAGTTCGGCACCTTGCTGCACTTCGACGGCAGCGCCTGGACCTCGATGGCTTCGCCGGTCGATGCGTCGCTTTACAACGCATGGGGCAGCGGTCCGAGCGACGTATTCGCCGTCGGGGAGGAGGGCACCGTGCTGCACTATGACGGCAGCGCCTGGACCTCGATGGCTTCGCCGGTCGATGTTCCGCTCAGAGGCGTGTGGGGCAGCGGCCCGAGCGACGTCTTCGCCGTCGGCGCGGAGGGCACCGTGCTGCACTATGACGGCAGCGTGTGGACGTCGATGGCTACGCAGGGCGATGATGATCTCCACGACGTATGGGGCAGCGGCCCGCGCGACGTCTTCGCCGTTGGGGAGTGGGGCACCGTGCTGCACTTCGACGGGGTATCCTGGCTGCCGGTGCGATGGGACCTCGTGGATTTGACGGCCGTATGGGGCACCTCCACCGGCGACGTGTTCTTCGTGAGCGCGCAGGGGCGCAGCTACCGGCTCGTCCGAACGGCGCTCCGCCCATGAAGCCGGAGGACGGAGGCTCGCCGACCCTGATCACCGACGCGCCGCCGCCACGCCCGGCGCCGTCCGCCCACGATCCACGCGCCGACGAGCGCGCCGCGGCGATGGCGATCGGCGCTTCGCGACCAGCGCCGCAGGAGCTGCCCGTCGCCGCCGGGACGTTCCTCGGCCATTACGAGCTCATTCGCGAGCTCGGCCGCGGCGGCATGGGCACGGTCTTCCTGGCCCGCGACGTCCGGCTCGGCCGCCTCGTGGCCATCAAGCTCCTCACCACGCTGACCGGTCCCCGGCTCGATCGATTCCTCGTGGAGGCCCGCGCCACCGCGCGCTGCAAGCACGAGAACATCGTGACCATTTACGATGTCGACGAGCACGACGGATACCCCTACATGGTGCTCGAATACATCGAAGGCCAGAGCCTCCGCGCGTGGATGAAGCAGCGCAGGCCGGCTGGCGCGGCGAGGGGCGCCGCCGCCACCCCGCTGTCGACGAGCGCGGCGGCGGAGGTGATCGTGCCCGTGGTGCGCGCCCTCGCGTGCGCCCACAAGCTCGGCATCGTGCACCGCGATCTCAAGCCGGAGAACATCATGCTGGAGGCGTCCGGCGCCATCAAGGTGCTCGACTTCGGCATCGCCAAGCAGCTCGACGCCGCCCCCGCGCGCGACGAGCGCGCTCCTCCCGCGCTTCACGCCCCCACCGATCTCGCGGGCGCGCTTCCCCTGACGCGCGACGGCGCCGTCATGGGCACGCTCGCCTATATGTCCCCCGAGCAGCGGGCCGGCGAGGCGATCGACCACGCCACGGATATCTGGGCCGTCGGCATCATGCTCCACGAGCTCGTGACCGGCGCGCACCCGTTCGACGAGGCGGGGGCGCCCGGCGCCGCGCGTCCCGCCGCGCTCGACGCGCCGGCCCGGGCGCTCGGCGCGGGGCGGGGCGACCTCGGCCCGCTCGGCCCGATCGTCGAGCGGTGCCTGCGCCGGCGGCGATCCGAGCGCTTCGCCTCGGCCCAGGAGCTCCTCGCCGAGCTCACGCCGCTCCTGCCCGGACGTCGCGAGATCGTCCTCGGCGCCGCCGAGAGCCCCTTCGCCGGCCTGTCGGCCTTCCAGGAGGTCGACGCCGACCGCTTCTTCGGCCGCGAAGACGACATCGCCGGCATGGTCGCGCGCCTGAAGAGCCAGCCGCTCCTCGCCATCGTCGGCGCCTCGGGCGTGGGGAAATCCTCGCTGGTGAGGGCGGGGATCATCCCGGCGCTCAAGCGCTCCGGCGCCGGCTGGGCGTCGCTCGTCATGCGGCCGGGCCGCGCGCCGATGGCCGCGCTCGCCGATCTGCTCGGCCATCCAGCCCTCCGGGAAAAGACCGAGGCCAAGACCGATGACGGCGCGCCCGCGGCGCTCGCCCGCGACTCCGCGCGCGGCCAGCGGATCGAGCGGCTGCGCGCCGAGCCCGGCTACCTCGGCGCCGCGCTGCGCGCGTGGTCGGCCCGGAACCAGCGCCGCGTCGTGCTGTTCGTCGATCAGTTCGAGGAGCTCTACACGCTCTCGTGCGACGCGCGCGATCGCGCCGCCTTCTTCTCGTGCCTCGAGGGCGTCGCCGACGACGCGTCCTCGCCCCTGCGCGTCATCCTCTCCACCCGCTCGGACTTCATCGAGCGCGTCGCCGAGGACAGGCGCTTCATGGCGGGGGTGACCCGCGGGCTCGTGTTCCTCTCGCCCATCGGCCGGGAGGGGCTGCGCGACGCGCTCCTGAAGCCGATCCAGGCGGCGCGGTACGAGATCGAGGACCCGGCGATGGTCGACGGCATCCTCGATATGCTGGAGACGACCCACGGCGCGCTCCCCCTCCTGCAGTTCACCGCGGCCCGGCTGTGGGACATGCGCGACCGCGATCGGCGGCTCCTGACGCGGGCGAGCTACGAGGCGATCGGCGGCGTGGCCGGCACGCTGGCGAGCCACGCCGACGCGGTGCTGGCCGGGCTCGGCGGCCGCCAGGCGAAGCTCTGCCGCGCCATCCTCGAGCGCCTGGTCACGCCCGAGCGCACGCGGGCCATCGCCAGCCTGGAAGAGCTCCGCGAGCTGCCCGGAGACGGCGACCCCGACGAGCTCGAGAGCGTCGTCCACCTGCTGGCCGACGCGCGGCTCCTCGCCATCGAGACCGGGCGCGACAACGCCGGCAGCAAGGTGGAGATCGTGCACGAGTCGCTCATCGCGCGCTGGCCGACGTTGCTGCGCTGGCTCGACGAGAACCAGGAAGACGCCGTGTTCCTGGACAAGCTGCGCGCCGCGGCCCGGCACTGGGCGTCGAGCGGCGGCGCCGACGACCTCCTGTGGCGCGGCAAGCTCGCCGAGGAGGCGCGCCGCTTCCGGGAGCGCTCCGAGCGCCGGCTGCCCGAGCGCGAGCAGCGCTACCTCGACGCCGTGATCGGGCTGGCCGGCCAGGCGCAGCGCAGGAAGCGCAACCTCATCGTCGGGACCATCGCGAGCCTGGCCCTCCTGGTCGTCGGGGCCACCGCGGGCATCGTCACGGTGGTCCGCCAGAACCGGGTCATCAGCGCGCAGCTCGCGGACATCCGCCGGACCGAGGAGAGCCTCGAGGAGGCGCTCGCGAGAGAGACGGCGTCGCGGCAGGCCGCCGAGCAAGCGAGGATGAGCACGGAAGAGCAGCGGGAGCGGGCGGAGCTGCTGCAGAAGGAGGCCGAGGAGGCGAGGGACAGGGCCGAGGCCGAGGCCGAGCGGGCGCGCGCCGCGGCCGGCGAGGCGCGGACGGCGCGCGACGAGGCGCGGACGTCCGAGGCCGAGGCGCGGCGCGCCGAGGCGCAGGCCGACGACGAGCGGGCCAGGGCCGGCGCCGAGGCGCGGAAGGCCAAGCAAGCCGCGGACGACGAGCGACGCAGCAAGGAGGAGCTGGAGCAGCTCATCCAGCGCTCCGTCGGGCGGATCCGGGAGCGCTTGAGGTAAACAGCGCCCCGGGAGATCATCGAACATCCCCCGTGCAGAGGACGCCGACGAGCGCGCGCGCCGCGATCCGTTCATGGCTCTCGATCGCGATCCTCGCGTCCCGGGCCGCGCCCGCGTGGGCTCAGGCCGAGGCGGCGCTGCCCCCCTGGCACGAGGGCGTCCCGGAGGCGCGCAAGCAGGCGGCGCTGGAGCTCTTCATGCAGGGGCGGGACCTGCACCGGAGGATGGTGCTCGGCGACGCCAAGAAGAAGTACGAGGAGGCGCTCGCCCTGTGGGAGCACCCGGATCTCCGGTTCTACCTCGGCCGGGTGCTCAAGATGATGGGCATGCCGCTGCTCGCCTACGAGAACCTGCGCCTGGCGCTCCGGTGGGGGCCGGCGTCGCTCGATCCGGAGGACCATGAAGAGGCGCGCGCGCTGATGAAGGAGCTCGTCGAGCGGGAGCTGGCCGTCGTCGAGATGCGCTGCGATGAGCCCGGCGCCGCGGTGCTGCTCGACGGGAGGCCGTGGTTCGTCGGTCCGGGCTCGGCGCGCCGGTTCGTGACGCCCGGAGAGCATGTCATCAGCGCGCGGAAGGAGGGGTATTTCCCCCTCGTCGAGCCCGTCGTCGTGCTCGCGGGGGCGCAGGCCTCGGGCGCGCTCACGCTGAGCGCCGACGGCATCGTCACGGTGCGCCGGTGGGCCGCCTGGAAGCCGTGGGCCGTGGTCGGGGCCGGCGCGGGCCTCGGGCTGGCGGGCGCGGTGTTGCGCTGGCAGGCCGACGAGCACCTGGAAGGGGCGGAGCAGCGGTTCGAAGAGTCGTGCACGTCGAGCTGCGCTCCGACGGCGACGGACACGACCAGCCGGGGGCTCACGGAGGGCCGCGTCGCCACCGGCCTGTTCATCGCCGGCGGCGCGACCCTGGCGGCAGGCGCGGTCCTGGTGTTCTTCAACATGCCGCGGACCTATCGCAGCGAGGATCGCGGCGGCGTGAAGCTCCGGATCGTGCCCGCGGCGTCGGGCGCGATAGCCGGGCTGTCGGCGCGGCTCTCTTTTTGAGCCGCCGAAATGCCTATTCGCCGGGATCGAGCGTGATCCCGACGGTCCACGCGCCGCCCTTCCCCTCGTCGCGCAGGGTCGCCCGCGCCGCGGCCACGTCGAGATCGAGCGCCGGATCCCCGCCGTTCTGGGTCGTGTTCCCGTCGTGGACGCGGACGACCCGGCCCTCGTCCACCGCGCACCCGGACATGCCGGTCGTGCCGGCGCCGTAGAGCATGCGGCCGCCGCACTCGATGCGCGTGCGGCACTTGTCGGACCGCGGGATCGGCGACGCGCGCAGCGCGCATTTCGCGCCCGCCTTCACCGGGCTCGGGCCCGTGGCCTCGGTGACGCGCGCCGACCGGCGCAGCGCCTTCCCGGTGGCGTCGAGGAGCGGCTCCCCGCCCACGGGCGCGCTCTGCGGAGACAGCGTGAGCTCGACGCGGTACGCGGGCGCCGAGTCGCGCCAGACCGCGCCGGTCTTGCCGAGGCTGTCGAGCGAGACCTCGGCCCTCTCCCCCGCGCGCGCTCCCTTGTCGTCGTAGGAGAGCGCATAAACATAGGTGCCGGGCGCCGCGCCCCAGTCCTCCTCCACGCCGCTGCGGAACATCGACATGCCATTGAGCGGATCGCTCGATCGGTAGATCGCCCTCCCGCCGCAGACGACGTCGAGCGCGGGCACGCGGAGGTCGTCGCCCGAGCTCGTGAGCTTCGCCTCGACGGTGCACGGCGCGCCGGCCGAGAGGGGGAGCCCCGTGGCGCGCGCCACGGTCGCCTTCCACGTCGCGGTCCGGGTCCGCAGCGGCGCCTCCGGGGCCGGCGCGGGCTCCGGCGGCGCCGGCGCGCGCTCGGGCGGGGGCGCCGGAGGCACGGGGGCGGGCTCGGGCGGCGGGGCCGCGATCGGCCGCGGCGGGCCGTTGATCGCGTAAGACTCCGGCCGCATCATCGCGTAGCCCGCGACCATGGCGCAGAAGCCCAGGCCCGCGATCGTCGCCAGGACCGGCACGATCAGCGAGCGCCTCGGCCGGCCCCGCAAATCGTCGAGCTCGCGGCCGAGCTGATCGAGCACGTGGCGGGCCTCGTCCATCTGACGCTCGAGCTGCTCGACGCGCGCCGCCCGGCCGTCGTCCCGCTGATCCTCGAGCTCCTTCCTGGCCGAAGCGAGCTGCTCCTCGAGGCTGTCCACGCGCCCGCGCAGCGCGTCCCGTTCGTCGCGGTACCGCATCGCACGACGATAGCACCCGCGGCTCGCCCGACGCGCGGGCGCGCGGCTCGCCCGACGCGCGGGCGCCGGAGCGCCCCTCGCGCCGCGGGGCGACGGCGGCCCGGTATCGTGGGGTGGCCGTGTCCGCGGTCTGACGGTTCGCTCCGGATTCCACGGCAGAATGCCAGACTTCTCGCCCGGGCCCCCAGTCCAGCGTGTACGCTGGAGGGGTCCGCAGCCGTCGTGGGGAGGGCGACCAGGCATGACAGCAGGAGGCCGTCGGAAATGGGTCAGGGTCGCCAGCGCAGTGGGGTGCCGTTGCCGGAGCAGTGGGGCGACCTCCCCGGCACCGCGTCGCGGCAGGCCAGGGGGACCTCCGGCGCAGCGGCGCGCCGGTCCGACGTCCCGCGCGGGGCGGCCGGCCCTCGCACCATCGGCGTCGTCGCCCCCTTTCTCTCGGGCGCGTTCTGGGGCCCTGTCCTGATCGGCATTCACGAGGCGGCCCAGCAGCGCGGCCATCGCACGCTGGTGCTGCGCGGCACGCCGTCCGAGGTCCAGGCGCCCTCGCTCGGCAGGGACCAGGTGGACGGGTGGATCGTCATCATCGAATTCGACGGCCTCGCGGAGCTCGCGCGCGCGGGGGTGCCGTTCATCACGCTCGGCGCCCGTCCCGCCGACATCGTCTGCCCGGCCGTGCTCCCGGACAACCACGGCGGCGTCCGGAGCGCGGTGCTCCACCTGATCGAGCACGGGCACCGGCGCATCGCGTTCGTCGGCAACTTCGCCGCGTACGACGTGCGCGAGCGCCGCGACGCCTACAAGGACACGCTCGCCGAGGCGGGGATCCCCTTCGACCCCGATCTGGTCATCCCGTGCGATAACAACATGTACAGCGGCGGCCGGGCCGTCGCGCCCGAGCTCCTCGCGCGGCTGCCCGGGTGCACGGCGGCGGTCTTCGGCACGGACAAGAACGCGCTCGGGATGATGTCCGCGCTGAAGGCGGCGGGCGTCCGCCTCCCCGAGGATTTCGCGATCATCGGCTTCGACGACGTCGCGGAGGCGCAGAGCGCCGATCCGCCGCTGAGCACCGTGCGCCAGCGGTTCGAGATGATGGGGAGCGCCGCGTGCGAGCTCATGTTGACGATGATCGCCGGCGACCCCTTCCCGGCCGAGGGCGTGCGCACGGCGAACGCGCTGATCCAGCGGAGCTCGTGCGGATGCAATGTGATCCAGAACTTCCTCGACGCGAGGGACGAGGCGCCCGAGGAGGACGCCGTCGACGCCGTCGCCCGGCAGATGGTCGAGCTCTTGATCCTGCCCCGGCCGCTCCCGCCCGACACCCCGCCGACCGACGTATGGCCGGCGGTCACGCGGGTTGTCGACATGTATTTCTCGGCGCTGCGCGGCGCCGCGCCGGCGCCGGCCGCCGAGCTCGAGCGCGCTTATCGGCAGGCGGTCGACATCACCCCCGATCTGGGCGCGCTGCTGGCGACGGCGCGGCTCCTGGGCCAGCTCCCCGAGCGGCGCCGCGCGCCCCTGGACGCGGCGGCCAGGCGCCGGGTGGAGGACTTCCTGGAGCTCGCGCGCCTCGCGATCGCGCGGGCCCGGCTCGCGGCCGAGACGCAGTATGTCCACCAGCTCGGGGTGCTCGCGAGGACCAATTACGAGGTGAGCTTCGCCCTGCTCGGCGGCACCCAGCAGGAATACCGGTCGCTCTCGTGGCTCGAGACGACCACGGCGGTCTGGGGCTGCCTTGCCTTATGGGACGATCCGGCGGCGCGCGCGGAGCTCGTCATCGCCGGCGCGTACAGCCGCGACGGCAGCCCGGTCCCCCCGGACGGCAGCCGCTGCCGGCTGGAGGCGTTCCCGCCGGAGACGATGCTGCCGCCCGCGGCCACGGACGGCACGTATTCGGTGTTTCTCTTGCCGATCCGCTCTGCGCAGCGCGATTGGGGGATCCTGGCGCTGGTCGGCCCGACCATCGTCGCGATGACCGGCGACGAGGGCACGGTCGCGATCTGGGGGACGCTGCTCGGCGCGGCCCTGGAGCGCGACGCGCTGGTGGAGTCGCTGTCGGCGCAGCACGTCGACCTGCAGAAGGCGTATGCGAGCGAGCGCGCGCTCTCGGAGACGGTGCGCGAGCTGGGCTGTCCGCTCATCCCGCTGCTGCCCGGCGTGCTGCTCGTGCCGCTGATCGGGATGATCGACGCCGGTCGCGCCCAGCAGGTGCTCGAGAAGGTGGCCGAGGGGGTGAGCCGGCACGAGGCGCTGTGCGTGCTGCTCGATCTCACGGGCGTGCCGTTCGTGGACGCCCAGGTCGCGCATTCCCTCGGCATGACGAGCCGCGCGGCCGCCATGCTCGGGGCGCGGGTCTATCTGGTCGGCGTGCGGCCCGACATCGCGAGGAGCCTCGTCGACGTCGACCTCGGCGCGCTGGCCACGTTCTCGTCGCTGTCGGCGGCGCTCCGCGAGCTCGCGCCGGCGGGGGGGCGCTCGCTCAAGGCCCGGCGGGGCGCGCGCTAGCTCGCAATCTCGAATCGCTGCAGCGTCACCTGGAGGAACCATGACATCCAAGAGCATCCAAGCCTGTTCGATCGCCGATGTCGCGCAAGGGACGATCCTCGCTCGCGTCGAGATCGCCGCGCCACCGGAGCGCGTTTTCCGCGCGCTGACCACCGACGAGCTCACGGCGTGGTGGGGTCCTGCCGAGATGGTTCGCGCGACCGCCTTCACGATCGACCTTCACGCCGGAGGGGCCTGGCGGAGCGAGGGCGTAGGGGCAGACGGGAAGCCATTCCATGTCGGCGGCAGCGTCCTCGAGCTCGATCCGCCGCGAAAGCTCGTCCAGACATGGGAGCCGTCGTGGGACGCGCACGGGCCCCCGACGACGATTTCCTATCTCCTCGACGCGGTCGGGACGGGTACGCGCCTCACGGTCCGCCACACCGGGTTTGGCGCTCGTGCGGCGTCGTGCGAGAGCCATGCGGCAGGCTGGGAGCGTGCCCTGGGTCGGCTCGCGAGCCACGTCGCGCCGCAGCCGGAGCTGCGCTTCTATCTCTGCCGGCTCCTGCCGTCGCGCGCGACCTTCATGCAGGACATGACGGCCGACGAGCGCGCGGTCATGCAGGCACACGGCGGGTACTGGCGCGGCAAGCTCGCCGAGGGCCGCGTGATCGCCTTCGGGCCCGTCGCCGACCCGGCGGGCGTATGGGGCGTCGGCATCGTGGCTGTCCGCGACGAAGCCGAGCTCCGTACATTCCAGAGCGAGGACCCTGCGATCAAGGCAAACATTGGGCTGCGGTACGAGGCGCTGCCCATGATCACGGCCGTGTACTGACGGCCCATGCAAAGGCGGGCTGGCCACGTGGCCTCGCGCGGTCGAGCCATCTTCAACGAAACGCTGAAACTGTTTCCGCGTGCAGGTGGCGGGGAGGCGTAGTCCAGGAGGATCTGGCCCTCCGGCGTCAGGCGCAGCGCGCGCGTGGACCGCTCGAACAGCCGCTCGCCGAGCTGCGTCTCCAGCCGCTTGAGCATGGCGCTGGCCGCGGCCGGCGTGACGCCCAGGACCCGCGCCGCCGCCGTCAGCGTCCCACGGCGGGCCGTCTCCACCAGCAGGCGCAGATCTTCGATGTTCTCGATGCTCACGTGGATAGCTTCGCCCGGGGAGCGCTCCAAGGCGAGCGCGGGGCGACGCCGAGGACGGCCCAGCAGGTGGGCCCGGGGAGTTCGCGATGGTCGATCCGTCGCCTCGGGCGGCCGTCGTCGTCTCGCTCGCCAGCGGATCATCGGCTGAAATAACCCGTGTGTGCGGTCTGTAAGGGTTCCTCGCTGGCCCCGGCACAACGACGTACAGGCGACGCTTCGGGCATCTCCAACTGGTACGTAGATTGCTGAAAACGACATGCGATCCGTCTTCCTAGAAAATGAATCGCTACAGACGAGCTCGCTATGGTAGCGTCGGCGTGCGACCCGTCTCCCTGGGAGGTGAGTCGCTACAGGCGAATTCGCTACGCATCAACGAGGAAACGAATGAGAGCTTTGTTTTTGACGATCACGGCGGCGATGGCCGCGCTTACCATGGGCTGCGTCGAGGGTGGATCGCGCGAGTCGGAGCCCGCTGGCGATGAGCTCGGCGAGGCTGATCAGGCCTTCGGCGAAGCTGGATGCGGGACCATCAGCATGACAGGCCTGGATCCCGAGGATGGGATCAGCCTTTCGACCCTCGTTGCACAGGACAGCCCGGACTGGACTTACAACCCGGGCACCACTTGTCCTTATCAGTACATCGTGGAGTACACGAATTTGCCTGCTGACGACCCTAACAAGGCCCTGCGCATCATGCCCATGCTCGGCGGCGGAGTAACGTTTCCCGCTATCACGAACCAGGCGGACTGCGAGCGTACCCACCTCCAGGTGGGCTACTATGTCTGGAACACCAGCAGCAGCAGCCCCACCGTCACCACCTATGAAGAAGACGGCTTGTGGAGCGGCAGCACTTGCCTCAGGTGGCCCGTCCAAGGCGCGCTGCCGGCAGCCGACGGGAAGTTCAAGATTCGAGCCGCCGTGCGCGTGCTCTTCTGCGCTTTCTCCGATGGTTGCACGGCGACCCAGCGCACGAATCTCAAGGTGGGAGTCGACCCGCAGTGGTTTCAACTGTAGTACTGGTCCCCTCGCTGAACAGCACGCGTGATCGGGCGTGGTCGCGAGTGCGCCCGAGCGCCTGATTCGCGCGAGGCCGACGAGCCCTGGCCCGTTCCGCCGAGCCCTGACCGTCAGCGCGCCGTCATTCCCCCGTCGACACGGTAGCCATGCCCGCTCCGGCGGGTGCTGCGTTTGCCCCGCTCGCCCCATTGTGGATTGAGGCGCTCGGGACAGACGCTCAGTCCACGACGACCTTCGCCGTCGTGAACTTGACCGTCCCGCTGTTGTTCTGGGCCTCGACCAACAGCTTGACCTCGTGCAGGTTCCCCAGGGGGAGGCCGAGCGCCTCCCACTTGGTGAAGTGTTCGGAGATGGAGATGGTGCCGCACGTGCGCGCCGTCCGCCGGATGCTGAAGTACTGGTCGAACGTCTCGTTCGGACCCGTGATGGCCGGCTTGTTCACGCGGGTCTTCTTCCACACGTCGTAGGTCTCGCCATCGGCGGTGAGCGTGCCGACCTCGTCCCGCGGCGTCCCGTCGGAGGAGAAACCCGCCGGCTTCACGCTCCCCCAGTCGTCGAGGATGTAGAACTCGCGCAGCGGGTTGACGGTCCAGCCGTAGATGCCGATGTACGTCAAGCCGCCGCCCTCCTCCGTCTTGGTGTGCGCGAACTCCGCCGAGAAGGTGCCGATTTGGGCGTGCTTCTGGGTTTGGTTGAAGTCGAGCCCGACGCGCGCCAGGAAATCCTCGACGCCGTTCCATTCCGCGCTGAACGTCGCGTCGACGCCGTGCACGGTCATGCAGCCCGACCCGCCCCCTTCCGCCCAAAGCTCGTAGCCGTAACCATGGCCCGCATCGCCCCGGCGGTTCGAGCAATACTCCATGCCTCCGGTCAGGGGTGTCGCCGGCGGGCAGGCGTCCGCGCCGCTGCCCGTGGACCCGCCGCCGTCGCCGGTGGAGCCGCCGCCGTCGCCGGTGGAGCCGCCGCCGCCCGCGCCACCGAGCCCGCCGCTGCTGCTCGCGCCGCCGCCGCTCCCCGTGACGCCTCCGGTCGTGGCGGTACCGCCCGCGCCCCCGGCGCCCGGTTGACCTCCGCTCCCGCCTTCGCCGGTGGATCCTGCGATCGATCCGCCGCTCCCGCTCCCGTCCTTCCCCTCCCCAGAGTCGGAACAGCCCGTGAAGGCCGCGGCAGCCAGGCAAGCGGCGAGGGTACCCTGCGACCAACGGGACCGGACGAACACCTTCATGGGCGGAGCATGCCGGTTATGCACATTTTGATCAAGCGAGGCGAACCGTTGAAAGGATAGCTCGTCGCCGGGTTGCCGTATCGGGCAGAAGTTTCCATGTTAGCGCGAACATCCACGTCATTTCGTCGCTCCCGACACTGCCGAGCGAAGACCCAAAGGTCCTCACGCACCTGAAGCGGACGTGACCCTGGGCAAAGCATCGTTTCCTCCGGCGGCTACAACGGCAAGGTGGGCTCGTCCGGGTTCGAGGGTCCAAGCTTCGACAGCGCGGATGACGTCGTCAGACTCGGGTCTCGTCGACAATGCCATCTCCGTCGTCGCGTTCGCGCCGATCGACGTGGCGGGTGTCGTGTCCTCGATCGGAGCCGAGGCGGCCGCGAAGCGGACGCCGGGGCGCGGAGCGGGGCGGAGCCCCGAGGCAACAAGGCTGGGTCTGCCCGCGCAAAGCCGCGCGGAGCGGCGCGGAAGCCCGGCCATCCCCGGCCGGACTTCCGGCGAGCACGATGAGGGCATCGCTGCGTGCCACACCGCCCGCCCGAGATCGGCTAGGGATCGCGCTGGCCTCCGGGCCGGAGGCTGAGCTGGATGGGGTCGAGCAGACCGCGAGGGGGCACGGGGATGGGTCAGGGCGGGCGGGACAGCGGCGTCGCGGTGCCGGAGCAGTGGGGCGAGCTCCCCAGCGACCCGGGGCAGGGCTCGGGACGAGGGGCCAGCTCCCTCCCTCCCGCGCGCAGCACCCTCCCTCCCGCGCGCAGCACCCGCCCTCCCGCGCGCCGCACGACCGCCCCGCCGCTCCAGGGCACGGCAGCCGCCGCCGCGGCCCGCCCGCTCACCGTCGGCGTCATCACCCCCTTTCTCGACGGGTCGTTCTGGAACCCCGTCCTGATGGGCCTCCATGCGTCGGCCCAGGAGCGCGGGCTCCGCACGCTGGTGCTGCGCGGCACGCCGTCCGAGGTCCAGGCGCCGTCGCTCGCCCGGGAGCAGGTGGACGGGTGGGTCGTCGTCATCGAGCTGCACGGCCTCTCGGCGCTCGCGGCCGCGCGGGTCCCGTTCATCACGGTCGGCACCCGCGCCGCCGAGGTCGACTGTCCGGCCGTGATCCCGGACAACCGCGGCGGCATGCGGGGCGCGGTGCGCCACCTGATCGAGCACGGGCACAGGCGCATCGCCTTCGTCGGCTACTTCGACGCGTACGACGTGCGCGAGCGCTTCGCGGCCTACAAGGACACGCTCGCCGAGGCGGGCATCCCCTTCGATCCCGAGCTGGTCGTCCGGAGCGACAACAACTGGTACAGCGGCGGCCAGGGCGCCGCGCCCGCGCTCCTCGCGCTGCTGCCCGGGTGCACGGCGGCGGTCTTCGGGACCGACAAGAACGCGCTCGGCATGATGCCCCCGCTGAAGGCGGCGGGCGTCCGCATCCCCGAGGATCTCGCCATCGTCGGCTTCGACGATGTGGTGGAGGCGCAGGGCGTCGATCCCCCGCTGACCACCGTGCGCCAGCGGTTCGAGATGATGGGGAGCGCCGCGTGCGAGCTCATCTCGTCGATGATCGCCGGCGAGGCCTTCCCGGCCGAGGGCGTGCACACGGACAACGCGCTCGTCGTGCGGAGCTCGTGCGGGTGCCACGCGGTCGAGGACTTCCTCGACCGGGAGGACGCGGCCTCCGAGGAGGACGCGCGCGGCGCCCTGGCGCGGCAGATGGTCGAGCTCCTGCTCCTTCCCCGGCCGCTCCCGCCCGACACCTCGCCGAGCGACGTCTGGCCGGCGGTCGCGTCGGTGATCGACGGCTACTTCGCGGCGGTCCAGGGCGCCCCGCTGCCCTCGGCGGCCGAGCTCGGGGTCGCCTGTCGGCAGGCGGTCGGCATCACGCCCGATCTGGGCACCTTGCTGGCGGCGATCCGCCTGCTGGGCCAGCGCCACGAGCGGCGCGGCGCGCCCCTCGACGCCGCGGCCAGGCGGCGGGTGGACGCCTACCTGGAGCTCGCGCGCCTCGCGATCGCGCGGGCCCGGCTCGAGGCGGAGACGCACGTCGTCCAAACGCTCGGGGTGCTCGCGAGGACCAATTACGACGTGAGCTTCGCCCTGCTCGGCGGCACCCAGCAGGCGTCGCGGTCGCTCGCGTGGCTCGAGACGACCACGGTGGTCTGGGGCTGCCTCGCCTTGTGGGAGGACCCGGAGGCGCGCGCGGGCCTGGTCGTCGCCGGCGCGTACAGCCGCGACGGCAGCCCGACCCCGCCGATCGGCAGCCGCTGCCCGGTGGAGGCGTTTCCGCCGGGGGAGATGCTGCCGCCCTCGGCCACGGACGGCACGCACATGGTGCTGCTCTTGCCGATCCGCTCCGCGCGGCGCGACTGGGGGATCCTGGTGCTCGTCGGCCCGACGCACGTCGCGATGGCCGGCGACGAGGGCACGGTCGCGATCTGGGGGACGCTGCTCGGCGCGGCCCTGGAGCGCGATGCGCTGGTGGAGTCGCTCTCGGCGCAGCACGCCGATCTGCAGAAGGCGTATGCGATCGAGCGCGCGCTCTCGGAGACGGTGCGCGAGCTGGGCTGTCCGCTCATCCCGCTGCTGCCGGGCGTGCTGCTCGTGCCGCTGATCGGGATGATCGACGCCGGTCGCGCCCGGCAGGTGCTCGAGAAGGTGTCCGAGGGGGTGAGCCGGCACCGGGCGTTTCGCGTGCTGCTCGATCTCACGGGCGTTCCGTTCGTGGATGCCCAGGTCGCCGACACGCTCGGGTTGACCAGCCGCGCGGCCGCGCTGCTCGGGGCGCGGGTCTACCTGGTCGGCGTGCGCCCCGAGATCGCGATGAGCCTGGTCGGCGTCGACCTCGGCGTCCTGGCCACGTTCTCGTCGCTGTCGGCGGCGCTCCGCGAGCTCGCGCCGGCGGGGAAGCGCGCGCGCAAGGCGGCGCGGCGGGCGCGGTGAGGGCGGCCGCGGCCGCGATCCGGTCGAGGCCGCGCGATCGCGCGCCGCTGCGCCTGGCGCGCGGCGGGGCGCCTTGACGCGCCGAGACGCGGCTGGCGTAGAATCGGGCGATGCTCGCCGTGCACTGCCCGCGTTGCGGGCGTCCTGCGCCGGTATCGCTCGCCAGCCCGGATCTCATGGAGTGCGCGGCGTGCCACTACCGCGGTCCGCCGCCCGCGGAGGCGGCGCAGGGCCTGCGCGCCGCGGCGCACGTCGTCTTCCAGACCGACGCTCGCCGGCGCCAGCTCTCGGACGCGCTGCGGCGGACGCTGGTCACGGCGTCGCGGCGGCACGCGCGGCTCCTCGTGGTGTTCTCGCTCGCGTCGGTGCCGATCACGGCGCTTGCCGCGGTCATCCTGCTGGGGATCTGGGTCAGCCCCGATCCCGAGGGGAACCTGGTCACCGGCGGCATGGTGGTGGCGGCGTGGCTGGGCACGGTCGGGACGGGCGCGGCCGTGCTCGCGCTCGTGCGCCGGCGGCAGCGGCGGATCGAGGAGGCGTGCGCCGCGCGCCCGCCGGCGGCCCCGGGCGAGCCGGCGGCGTGCCACGTGTGCGGCGCGCCGCTCGGCGGCGGCGACGGCGCGATCGCGCGGTGCGGCTTCTGCGCCGCCGACAACCTGATCGCGCCGGCGGTCCTCGAGCGCGTGCGCGCGCGGCAGGTGGTGATCTTGCGGTCGTTCGAGCAGGCCGTGAGCGCCGAGCTCGCCTCGTTCGGCCGCGCGACGTCCGGCGCCGCCGCTGCGGTCGTGGCGACCGCGGTGGTGGTCCCGATCGCCGCGTTCGTCCTCGCCATCGCCGCCGTCCTCGTGGGCGAGTCGCGGCGGCGGCCGATCGACGCCACCGTGCGCTACGCGGCCGTCGGCACCCCGGTCGGGCAGTGCATCGGTAAAATTGTGCCACAGCCGGATGGCGGTACGGTGGTGCGGTTCGGGGGGTTCCGGCGCGCGGAGCTGCCCGAGGAGCAGGCGATCGCGCCGGGGGCGCCGGTCGAGGCGGTGTCGCCGGGGGCTCTCGTGGGCCGCTTCGTGACGGCGAAGCAGGGGGCCGGGGTCGTCGAGGGGGTGTTTCTGTCGCCGCTCACGGGCAACTCCGCCGCGGTGAAGCGCGAGGACGGGACCTCGTTCACGAGCAGCGTCGCCGGGCTCTGCCTGGGCGGCGTGCTGTCGAGGTGATCCGTCACCGTTTCGTGCTCTTCCGTCTCGTGCTGTTCCGTTTCGTGTGCGTGTCCCGCAATGGACCTCGATGGGTCGATTGCCGTCCGTCGAGAAGCGCCCTGCGCAATCTGTCGTGACGGCGCTGCTCGCAATGCCGGCAGGCTTTCGACGGCCGATCCTCCGCGGCGGTGCGGGGGGCTACGGGGCGCTGGCTGCGTAGGGAGAAGTTAGTTGTTCCGTGCCGGCGCCCTCCACGTATAGTGGCGGTGGTTGGGTCGGGCATCGTTGGAATTCACACCCGGTGGAGACAAGATGAGCCAAGGTGGCTGGGGCGGGGGATCAGGGGGCGGTCAGGGCGGTGGTGGTTACGGCCAGCCGCCGGGCGGCGGCGGTTACGGTCCACCGCCGGGGGGCGGTTACGGTCAGCCGCCGGGGCAGCCGGGGGGCGGTTACGGTCAGCCGCCGGGGCAGCCGGGGGGCGGTTACGGTCAGCCGCCGGGGCAGCCGGGGGGCGGCTATGGCCAGCCGCCGGGGCAGGCGGGCGGTGGTTACGGCCAGCCGCCGGGACAGCCGGGGGGCGGCTATGGCCAGCCGCCGGGGCAGGCGGGCGGTGGTTACGGCCAGCCGCCGGGACAGCCGGGCGGTGGTTACGGCCAGCCGCCAGGGCAGCCGGGGGGCGGTTACGGCCAGCCGCCGGGGCAGCCGGGCGGCGGCTACGGTCAGCCGCCGGGCGGTAGCTACGGCCAGCCGCCGGGGGGCGGCTACGGCCCGCCTCCTGGCGGCGGGCCTCCTGGCGGCGGCTACGGCCCGCCTCCTGGCGGCGGGCCTCCTGGCGGCGGCTACGGCCCGCCTCCTGGCGGCGGGCCTCCTGGCGGCGGCTGGGGCCCGCCTCCTGGTGGTGGCGGCGGCTGGGGTCAGCCGCCTGGCGGAGCGTTCGGCGCGCCTCCTGGCGGTGGGGGCTACGGTCCGCCGCCGGGCGGCGGCCCCTACGGTGCGCCGCCTGGCATGGGCGGCCCGACGTCCTGGGGAGCGGGAGATGCGGCGTCGTTCGGCTGGGAACGGGTGAAGCGCGACCCCGGGGTCATCATCGGCGCCGTGGCCGTCGTCGGGCTCGCGGCGAACGTTCCCAACGGCATCGGCACGGGCATCCAGGCGGCGCTCGCGAACGACGCGCCCGGCGTCGGGTCGGCCATCCAGCTCCTCATGCAGCTCTTCGCTTTCGTGGTCGGCAGCTACTTTGCCGGAGGCATGTCCAATTTCATCCTGAAGGTGGCGCGCGGCCAGCCGTACTCGTTCAACGACATCTTCAGCGGTGGGCAGTGGTTCATGTCGATCCTGGGCGCCCAGTTCCTGACCTTCATGGCCACCGCGGTCGGCATGGTCTTCCTGATCGTCCCCGGCGTCATCCTCGCGCTCGGCCTGAGCATGACGAACATGTGCATCGTCGATAAGAACCTGGGCACCATCGACGCGATGAAGGAAAGCTGGCGCATCACGACCGGGCACAAGGGCGGCATCTTCGTCTATGGCCTGCTCGTCTTCGCGCTCGTGCTGGCGGGCTTGCTCGCGTGCTGCGTCGGCACGCTCGTGGCCGGGCCGATCGCGGCCCTCGGCTACGCGTACATCTACCTTCGCCTGACCGGCCAGCCGACCGCGAGCTGAGCCTCGACGGCGCGCGTCCGCCCCTCTCCGCTCACCCCGAAGCCCGCTCTCCTCCAGCGCAGTCCCGGTTGATGTTCGGAAGGCCCGACCATCGCCGTCCGGGCTGAACGTTCCGCGCTGGTCGCTTCGATTCCGCTTCCCCCGAGCCCATCGCCGGTTGCGCGAAGGCGGCAGGGCAAGAAACGGGTTGAAATCGCCTGAAACGAGCAGAATTTCGAACCGCCGAGGCGCCAAGGACGCCAAGAAGCAGACAATGACTTGGCGTCCTTGGTGTCTTGACGGTTCATTTCTCGCTCGATCAGGGGATCGGTGTTCTAGAGCGGTTTTCGCTCGGGCTTCATGCAGACGTCGTCCGCCTTTCGTCTCCCGTCCCCCGTCTCCCGTCCCCCGTCTTCCCTCTTCCGTGCTCGTCCTTCGTGCGCGTGCGCGTGCGCGTGCGCGCTGACTCCGGGGGAATCGCGCACGCGCACGCGCACGCGCACGAAAGAGGGGAGATGGAAGAGGGAAGACGGAAGACGGAAGACGGAAGACGGAAGACGGAAGAGGGAAGAGGGAAGCGGGAAGCGGGAAGCCGGAGGGCGAATGACGCAGCCGAGAGACGGAGGACGGCGCACCGTCCGGCGCCTCCGTACCCCCGCTAAGGCCCGCGCCGCCCCGAGCTCCCTCCCGAGACAAAGCGCCTTCGATCGGTTTGCGACCCCAGACACCGCATGTTAATCGGTGTCCCCTCGGAGACTCCAGCGCAGCGAGGCGCGGAGCCGGGGGGAAATCGCGGCGCGCGGGCGCTCTGTCCGCCGCGCCGTCCTGCGCCCGCCCGCTCGCGAGGTGCTCTCTCGCGCCGCCCGCTGCTCGTCCAGACCGGAACGGAGCATGATATGCCTGACCATGTCCTGATCACGGGTGGCGCCGGATTCATCGGCTCCCACCTCGCCGACGAGCTGCTCCGCGCAGGCCACCGCGTCCGCGCCCTCGACTGCCTCGTACCCCAGGTCCACGGCCCCGACCGGCGACGCCCGGCGCACCTCGACCCGGCCGTCGAGCTCATGGTCGGCGACGTCCGCGACCGCGACGCCGTGAGGCGCGCCCTCCACGGCGTCGACGCGGTCGTCCACCTCGCCGCCGCCGTGGGCGTCGGACAGAGCATGTACCGCGTCGAGCGGTACACGTCCGTCAACACCGTCGGCACCGCCGTGCTCGCCGAGGCCCTCGCCGAGCAGCCGGTGCGGCGGCTCGTCGTCGCCTCCAGCCTGAGCGTCTACGGAGAAGGCCTCTACCGCCGGGCCAGCGGCGAGCTCGTCGCCCCGCGGAGCCGGCCCGTCGAGCAGCTGAAGCGCGGCGCCTTCGAGATCTGCGCCGCGGACGGCGAGCCCCTCGTCCCCGTGCCGACGCCCGAGGACAAAATTCCCGCCCTCGAGTCCGTCTACGCCCTCTCCAAGTACGATCAAGAGCGGCTCTGCTTCATCGCCGGTCGCGCCTACGGCATCCCCGTCGTCGCGCTCCGCCTCGCCAACGTGTACGGCCCGCGACAGGCGCTCTCCAACCCCTACACGGGCGTGATCGCCATCTTCGCCTCGCGCCTGCTCAACAACCGCCCTCCGCTCGTCTTCGAGGACGGGCTCCAGCAGCGCGACTTCGTGAGCGCGCGCGACGTCGCCGAGGCCTGCGCGAAGGCGCTCGACGAGGACGCCGCCGCCGGCAAGGCGCTCAACATCGGCGCCGGCCGCCCGCGCTCGATCCTCGACGTCGCCGAGGCGCTCTGCAAGGCGCTCGGCAAGCGCGAGATCGAGCCCGAGATCACCGGCCGGTGCCGCGTGGGCGACGTCCGGCACTGCTTCGCCGACACCCGCGAGGCGCGGCGCGTCCTCGGGTTCGCGCCGTCCGTCCCGTTCGAGCGCGGGCTCCTCGAGCTCGCCGGCTGGATCGAAGGGCAGATCGCGCGCGACGGCGCCGCCCAGGCGCGCGCCGAGCTCGAGGCGAGGGGGCTCTCGCTGTGAAGCCGCCCGTCCTCATCACCGGAGGGGCCGGCTTCATCGGCTCGAGCCTCGCCGATCGGCTCCTCCGCGAGGGGGAGCCGGTCCTCGTCCTCGACAACCTCTCGCGCGCCTTCGTCGAGCGGAACGTCGATCTCCTCCGGGAGCGCCACGCCGACGGCGTGGAGGTCCTCCTGTGCGACATCCGCGACGAGCAGGCCGTGAGCGACGCCGTGCGGCGCGCCTCGTTCGTCTTCCACCTCGCCGCGCAGGTCGCCGTCACGCGCAGCGTCGCGGACCCGGCGCTCGACTTCGAGGTGAACGCGCGCGGCACGCTCAACGTGCTCGAGGCGCTCCGCAGGCTCGATCGCCCGCCGCCGCTCCTCTTCGCCTCGACCCACAAGATCTACGGCGCGCTGGCCCACCTCCCGCTCGAGCGGCGCGAGGACCGGTACCAGCCCCTCTGCGAGCGCGCGCGCGAGCACGGCATCTCCGAGGCGCAGCCGCTCGACCTCCGGAGCCCCCACGGCTGCTCCAAGGGCGCCGCCGACCAGTACGTCCTCGACTACGCCCGCACCTTCGGCCTCCGCGCCGCGGTGCTCCGGATGAGCTGCACCTACGGCCCCCGGCAGTTCGGCAACGAGGACCAGGGGTGGATCGCCCACTTCGTCGCGCGCGCCATCCGCCGCGACCCGATCACCCTCTACGGCGACGGGCTGCAGGTCCGCGACGCGCTGTTCATCGACGACCTCGTCGACGCCCTCCTGCTCGCGCGGCGCGACCTCGAGCCCGCCTCGGGCCGCGCCTTCAACATCGGCGGCGGCCCCGAGCGGGCGGTGAGCCCGGTCGAGCTGCTCGATCTCATCGCCGAGCTCGACGGCCGCCGCCCGATCGTCTCGCTCGCCGCGTGGAGGCCGGGCGATCCGCGCTACTACGTCTCCGACTGCCGCGCCTTCCAGGCGCTCACCGGCTGGACGCCGCGCGTCGCGCTCCGCGACGGGCTGCGCGCGCTCTATCAATGGCGCCTCGGGGTCGAGGAGCGCCTCGGGGCCGTCTACGGGGACGTGCCCGCGTCCGTCCGGCTGAGCCGCGCGGACCGGCGGCTGGGGGTCGCCTCGTGAAGGTCGCGCTGGTCAACCCGCCGTGGCGCTTCGAGGGCAGCGTCTACGCCGGCTGCCGCGAGCCGCACCTGCCGCTCGAGCTCGGGTACGCGAAGGCGCTGCTCGAGCGCGCCGGCCACGAGGCCGCCCTCATCGACGCCCAGGCGCGCGGGATCGACCTCGGCGTCGTGCGCGCCGAGGTCGCCGCCCTCCGCCCGGACATGACGGTGATCACCACGGCGCCGAGCTACCTCCTCTGGCGCTGCCCGCCGCCCGAGCTGCGCGTGCCCATGGCGGCGGCCGCCGCGCTGCGGGCCCACGGCGGCCTGCTCGTCGCGGTGGGGCCCCACGGCTCCGCCACGCCCCGCGCGGCGCTCCGCAAGCTCGGCGTGGACGTCGTGGTCCTCGGCGAGTGCGAGGAGATCCTCGTCCTGCTCGCGGGCGCGACCGAGTCGCGCTTCTGGCAGATCCCGTCGATCGCCTACCGCAGGAACGGCGTCGATCACGTGCAGGGCGCCCCTTACGCCGCCTGCGTGAGGGCGCTGCCGGCCCTGCGGTGGGACGCCGCGACGATCGCGCGCCACGCCCACCACCACCACCGCTTCGACGCCGTGCCCGACGGGCCGAGCGCCGAGATGGAGGCCTCGCGCGGCTGCCCCCACCCCTGCGCCTCCTGCGCGGCGGCGCGCCTCCGCGACAAGCCCCGGCGGCGCCCGCTCGCGACCGTGCTCGACGAGCTCGACGCGCTCCTCGCCCAGGGCGTCCGCCACGTCTACTTCATCGACGAGCTCTTCCTGCCCGACCGGGCGCTCCTCGAGGCGCTCTGCGCGCGCGACGTCGTGTTCGGCGTCCAGATCCGGATCGACGGCTGGTCGCGCGAGATGCTCGACCTCCTCGGCCGCGCGGGCTGCGTCTCGATCGAGGCCGGCGTCGAGCGCGCCTCGGGGGAGGGGAGCGACGCGCCCGGAAGGCGGCGCGGCGCGTCGGCCGAGGAGCTCACCGGGCTGCTCGTCCACGCCCGGCGGAGCGTGCCGTTCGTCCAGGCGAGCCTCGTCCACGCGGACGCCGACGATCCGGCCGAGGCGGCGTCGTGGCGGCAGCGCCTCCTCGGGCTCGGCGTGTGGGCGAACGAGCCGGTCCCGATGTTCCCGTACCCCGGCTCTCCGGCGTACGCCCGGCGGTGGGGCGCGCCCGACGACGGCGCCTGGGAGCGAGCGCACGCCCATTACATCGCCGAGCACCGGGCGCTCAGCGACCTGCAGGACGGCCCGCCGCTGCCGCTCTCGGAGCTCGAGCATGGCGCGTGGTGACGGCGACCTCCCCGGCGCGGCGGCGCCGCGGCCCGGCCGGGTGCTCATGACGGCCGACACGCAGGGCGGCGTGTGGACCTACGCGCTCGAGCTCGCCGCCGGGCTCGCGCGCGCCGGCGTGGCCACGGCGCTCGCGGTCATGGGCGGGCCGCTGTCGCCCGCGGCGCGCGCGGCCGCGGCCGCGATCCCGGGGCTCGAGCTCGTCGAGAGCGCCTACCGGCTCGAGTGGATGGACGACCCCTGGGACGACGTCGCGGCCGCGGGCGACTGGCTGCTCGACCTGGAGGAGCGGACGCGGCCCGACGTCGTCCACCTGAACGGCTACTGCCACGCCGCCCTGCCGTTCCGGGCGCCGCGCGTCGTCGTGGCGCACGCATGCGTGCTGTCGTGGTGGCGCGCCGTCCACCGCCGGCCGGCGCCGGTCCGCCACGACCTCTACCGGGCGCGCGTCGCGGAGGGGCTCCGCGCCGCCGAGGCCGTGGTCGCGCCGAGCGCGGCCATGCTGAGGGCCCTCGCGGGCGAGTACGGCGCGCTCGGCCTGGGGCGCGGCCACGTCATCCCGCACGCGCGCGACCGCCGGCGGTTCGTGCCGGCCCCGAAGGAGCGGTTCGTCTTCGCGGCCGGCCGGCTCTGGGACGAGGCCAAGAACCTCGCGGCGCTCGAGAAGGTCGCGCCGCGCCTCCCGTGGCCCGTGCTCGTGGCCGGGAGCGACGTCGCGCCGGGCGGCGTCGGCCGCCGCGCCGGGGAGAGCCTCTGCTCGCTCGGGTGGATGAACGAGGGCGAGCTCGCGTGGTGGATGGGCCGCGCCGCGATCTACGCCTTCCCGGCGCGGTACGCGCCGTTCGGCATGTCGGTCCTCGAGGCCGGCCTCTCCGGCTGCGCGCTCGTGCTCGGCGACCTGCCCAGCCTGCGCGAGCTCTGGCGCGACGCCGCGGTCTACGTCCCCGCGGACGACCCGGGCGCGCTCCTCGGCGCCCTCGACCGGCTCATCCGGGACGCCGCGCGCCGCGACGCGCTCGGCGCGCTCGCCCGCCGGCGCGCGGTGCGCTTCAGCCCGCACGCCATGGCCCGCCGCTACCTCGAGGTCTACGCCGTCGCGCTCGCGGCCCGGCCGGAGGCCGCCGCGCGGGCCCGCCCTCCCTCGACGCCCACGCCTTGCGGGACACCATGCGAATAGCCCTCTTCTGCCACTCCTTGCTCTCCGACTGGGACCACGGGCACGCGCACTTCCTCCGCGGGATCGCGGCGGAGCTCGACGCCCGCGGCCACGACGTCCTCGCCTTCGAGCCGGAGGACGCCGCGGGCGCCGACGGCCCCGCGGCCGCCGGCGGCCCGGCCGCGCCATGGGAGGCCGCTGCCGTGTACCCGCGCCTCTGCCCGCGCCGCTACGCGCCCGCGGCGCTGGACCTCGACGCCGCGCTCGCGGGGGTCGACGTCGTGCTCGTCCACGAGCGGAACGACCCCGAGCTCGTGCGGCGCCTCGGCGAGCACCGCGCGCGCACCGATCGCTACCGCCTGCTCTTCCACGACACGCACCACCGCCTGCTCACCGATCCGGCCGCGATCGTGCGGCGCGATCTCTCGGGGTACGACTGCGTGCTCGGCTTCGGAAAGAGCCTTTGCGATCTCTACCTGCGCCGCGGCGTCGCGCGGCGCGCCGTGGTGTGGCACGAGGCCGCCGACGCGCGCGTGTTCCGGCCGCTGCCGGGGGTGGAGAAGGAGCGCGACCTCGTGTGGATCGGCAACTTCGGCGACGGCGAGCGGACGGCGGAGCTCCGCGAGTTCCTGATCGAGCCGGTGAGGGCGCTCGGGCTGCGCGCGCGCGTGCACGGGGTGCGCTACCCCGACCACGCGCTCGCGGCGCTCGCGGACGCCGGCATCGAGTACGCCGGCTGGCTCCCCAACCACCTCGTCCCCGACGCCTACGCGCGCGCGCGCGTCACCGTGCACGTCCCGCGGCGGCCGTACGCCGCGCTGCTCCCCGGCATCCCCACGATCCGGCCGTTCGAGGCGCTCGCGTGCGGGATCCCGCTCGTGAGCGCGCCGTGGACCGACGCCGAGCGCCTCTTCTCGCCCGGCCGCGACTACCTCGTCGCGCGCACCGGCGCGGAGATGGCGGAGCACCTGCGCGCGCTCCTCGCGGACCCCGGCTTCGCGCGCGGCGTCGCCGAGCACGGGCGCCGGACGGTGCTCTCGCGCCACACGTGCGCGCACCGGGTCGACACGCTCCTCGACCTCGTCGACGAGCTGCTCCTGCGGCCGTCGTCCTGGCTCGCCGGCGACGAGGAGGACGAGCTCGAGCGGAGCGGCGCGGCGTCCGGGGTCCGCCGCTGCGACCCCGCGCATCACCGGAGCCCGCTCGCGTGAGGCGCGGGCGGGCGTGGTCTCGGCGCCCCGCGAGGGGCGGGCTTGCGACAACGGAGGTGTTCCGATGGTGGACGCGAACGGGAGAGCGGTGGGGAGGAGCATGCGCATCCTGGTGACGGGGGGCGCCGGCTTCGTGGGCTCGCACCTGTGCGAGCGGCTCCTCGCGGATGGCCATGAGGTCATCGCGCTCGACGACTTCTCGACGGGCTCGCCGGCCAACGTGGCCCACCTGATGCGGAGCAGCCGCTTCTGGCTGGTCGAGCGCGACGTGACGCTGCCCTTCGATTACGAGATCGACCGGGTCTACAACCTCGCGTCGCCGGCGAGCCCTGCGCGCTATCAAGGCGATCCGGTGCGCACCACGATCACGAACGTGATGGGCACGCTGCACGCGCTCGAGTGCGCCGAGCGGCACGGCGCGCGGCTGCTCCAGGCGTCGACGAGCGAGGTGTACGGCGACCCGGAGGTGCACCCGCAGCCGGAGAGCTACCTCGGCCGGGTCAACCCGATCGGGGTGCGCGCCTGTTACGACGAGGGCAAGCGCTGCGCGGAGTCGCTGGTGATGGACTTCCACCGTCAGGGCCGGGCGTCGGGGCGGATCGCGCGGATCTTCAACACGTATGGTCCGAGGATGGCGCTCGACGACGGGCGCGCGGTGAGCAACTTCATCGTCCAGGCGCTGCGGGGGGAGGAGCTGACGATTTACGGGAGCGGGGCGCAGACGCGGAGCTTCTGTTATGTCGACGATCTCGTGGAGGGGTGTGTGCGGCTCATGGAGCACCCGGTGGAGGTGGGGCCTGTCAACCTGGGGAATCCGGTGGAGGTGACGGTGCTCGAGCTGGCGCAGGAGATCGTGCGGCTCACGGGCAGCGCGAGCCGGATCGTGTTCCGCCCGCTGCCGGAGGACGATCCGCGGAAGCGGCGGCCGGCGATCGATCTGGCCCGGCGGGCGCTGGGGTTCGAGCCGCGGGTGGCGCTCCGGCAGGGGCTCTACGCGACGATCCAGAGCTTCCGCGCGGCGCTCTCGGGGGCGGGGGAGGGGCCGCGGCGCGGGGAGGCGGCGCTGGCGAGCTGACGGCTCGGCGCGGCGGGCGCCGGCGGAGGCGGCCCTACTGGGCTGGTCCGGCCTGCGGCTCCGCGCCGCGCACCGCGCGGAAAGCGTCGGCGGTCGCCTGCGTGTTCTGCGTCGTCACGAGCCGGAGCCGGTCGCCCTCGAGCCGCGCCACGTGGACCAGGATGCCCTGCATGTCGGGCACGGGTTTGCCGTCGGGCGTGAGGATGCCTGTCAGCACCCATGCCCATCGGACCACCGCGACGTCCGGCGCCACGAAGCGCGTCTCGACACGCACGCTCTCGAGGCGGCTCTGCCGGAAGACGGTCTTGTGAATGCCAGCGTGATTTTCCCGGATGGTCGCGCGCCCGTGCCACCACATCCCGAAGATGTTCACGAAGTCCGCGTCCTCGGCGTGCAGGGCGGCGAACGCATCCATGTCGTGCCGGTTCCAGGCATCGTTGAACGCGGCGACGAGCTGCTCCCCCAGCGCCTGCTGCGCGCGCGCGTCGGGCGCTGCCGCGGCCGCAGCTGGCGCGGGCGCTGCGGGCGCGGCCGGCGCGGAGGGCGGCGGCGAGGCGGTTGCGCACGCGAGCAAGAGGAGCGGCAGTGCAGCGGTGGCGAGGATGCGATGCATCGCGTGCCATTACCTCCAGGCGGCGCGAGACGTCAACCAGCGTCGCGCGGCGATCCTCGTTCGCTGCGTGGGGGGACGGCGGCGCTGCGCCGGCGTGCGTGTCATGCTCTCGAACCCCGCGACCCGGAGGCCACGATGACGACCCACCGACAAGCGACGAGCACAGCAGTGCTGATCGGCGCGCTGGCGACCACCCATTGCGCCGACGGCCCGCCGACGACGGTCGAGTCGCCGCCGGAGCTCGTGCGGATCGACGCCGGGCCGGTGAGGGGCGCATTGCGCGACGATCATCGCCTGTTTCAGGGGATACCCTATGCCGCGCCGCCGCTGGGCGCGCTGCGCTGGCGCGCCCCGCAGCCGGTGTCGCCCTGGACCGAGCCGAGGGACGCGACGCGGCCGGGCAGCCCGTGCCCGCAGACACCGACGACGTACAGCCCGCTCGGCAGCGACGACGAAGATTGCCTGTTCCTGGATGTCGTCACGCCGCGTTCGGCGGCTCCAGGGCGCCTCCTGCCGGTGATGGTGTGGCTGCACGGGGGCGGCGAGGCCACGGGCGCCGGCAGCGTCTTCGACGCCCGTCGGATCGCGGTCGGCGGCGACGTGGTCGTCGTGACGATCAACTTCCGGCTCGGCATCTTCGGGTTCCTCGGTTATCCGGGCCTCGACGGCTCGGGGACGTTCGGTCTGCAGGATCAGCAGGCGGCGCTGCGATGGGTGCAGCGCAATATCGCGGCGTTCAGCGGCGACCCGGGCAATGTCACCCTGTTCGGCGAGTCGTGGGGCGCCTTCGCCGCGAGCGCGCAGCTCACCTCGCCGGCGGCGGCTGGGCTATTCCATCGCGTCGCGCTGCAGAGCGGCTTCGCGCTGGCGGACTATCCGGCGGGTACGTTCTATCCGGAGCTGCCCGCGCTGCCGCCGTTCTGGTCGCCGCTCGCCGAGCTGCAGTCGACGGGGGAGGCGCTCGCGGCCGAGCAGGGGTGGGTCGAGCCGGCGAGCGAGGCGGCGGTCGCGATCGAGCGCTTGCGCGCGCTGCCGGTGGCCGACCTCCTGCCGCACACGGCGCGCTTCGTGGCGCCCGCGTTCGGTGGCGACGTGCTGCCCGAGAGCCCGGCGGAGGCGCTGCGGGCGGGGCGATTCCATCGCGTGCCGGTGCTCTCGGGCGCAACGCAGGACGAGGGCCGGCTGTTCGTCGCGCTGTTTTACGAGCTCGCGGGCGCGCCGGTGACGGCGGAGCGATATCGCGAGCTGCTCGTCGAGGCGTTCGGCGAGGCGGCCGAGCAGGTCGAGGCGCGCTATCCCCTCGAGGCGTACGAATCGCCGGCCCTCGCCTGGGCGGCGGTGATCACCGACCGCGTCTGGTGGCGCGCCACGCAGGAGCAGAATCGCGCGCTGGCGGCGCACGCGCCGGTGTTCGCCTTCGAGTTCGCCGACCGCGGCGCCCCGGCGGCAGTCCCCGCGCCGCCGAGCTTCCCGCTCGGCGCGCATCACGCGTCGGACGTCGTGTACCTGTTCGATTTCGTCGGGGAGGAATCCGGGCTCGCGCCCGAGCAGCAGCGGCTATCGCAGCAGATGATCGCGTACTGGTCCCAGTTCGCGCGCGCGGGGGATCCGAACCGCACCGATCTGCCGCCCTGGCCGGGGTTCCGCGCGGGCGACGCGCCGCACGTGCAATCGCTCGCCCCGGGGAACGGCGGGATCCGCGGCGTCGACGTCGAGGCCGCGCACCAGCTGGATTTCTGGTCGGAGCTGTGACGCGCCCTCGCCGCGCTCACCAGCGCTTCTGGATGTTCCCGATGAAGTTGTAGGGATACCCGATCTCGAACGCGCTCGCGTCGTCCAGCTTCTGCACCTCTTCGGTCGAGAGCTTCACGTCGGCGGCCTTGAGGTTGTCGTCGAGCTGCTCGAGCGAGCGCGCGCCGAAGATGACGGACGTGACCGTCGGCTTGGCGAGCAGCCAGGCGAGGGCGATGGCCGCGGGCGTGGTCTGCTTCTCCTTCGCGATCGCGTTCACCGCGTCGAGCGTCCGCCAGCCGCGGTCGTTGTCGTAATCGGCGAAGCGCTGCTTCCATTTCTCGAGGCGCCCGCCTTCCGGCGGCGGCTGGTCCCTCGCGTATTTCCCGGACAGGAAGCCGGCGGCGAGCGGCGACCACGGGAGGACGCCGATGCCGAACTGCTTGCACACCGGGATATGCTCGCGCTCGAGGTCGCGCACGAGCAGGCTGTATTGCATCTGCAGCGCGACGAACCGATGGAGGTGCTCGGTCTTCGAGATCCACTGGCTGTCGGTGAGGCGGTACGCCGCGTAGTTGCTCGCGCCGAGGTAGAGGACCTTGCCCGCCCTCACGAGATCGTCGAGCGCGCGGAGGGTCTCCTCCTCCGGCGTGTCGATGTCTTGCATGTGGATCTGGTAGAGATCGATGCGATCGGTCTTGAGGCGCCGCAGGCTGTCTTCGACCGTACGGACGATGCGGTAGCGGGAAGCGCCGGAGGAGTTCGGCCCTTCGCCCATGCGGAAGCGGAACTTGGTGGCGAGCACCACGCGATCGCGGCTCTTGGCCTCCGCCATCCACGCGCCCACGATGCGCTCGGACAGCCCGTCTTGGCCGTAGACGTCGGCGGTGTCGATGAAGCTCACGCCCCGCTCGAGCGCTCGGCTCATGATCGCAAACGACGTCTTTTCGTCACAGCCGACCTTGTGCATGAACGACTTCTCGTCGGCCTCCCCGAAGGTCATGGCCCCGAGGCAGAGCACGGGGACCTTGAGCCCGCTGGTTCCTAGCGACCTGTACTCCATGGCGAGCAATCTCCTTTGAAATGCGCGGGAGTATAGCGCTGGGCCACGCGGCGTCGACGCGCGCATCGAGGCGCCCTGCCTCTGCGCCTGCCAACCGCTTACCTCGAGCTTCGCCGCCCGCCCCTGCGGCCGCGCCGGTACGGCAGACCTGCGCCGCATCGCGTCGGTGTGGCTGGCGTCGGTGACGCGAGCAGGAGGCTCGAGGGCGCGTCATGCCGCGCCACGAGATCCGTTCACCAGGCGCGGACCTCGCGCCCGCGGGCGACCGCCGCGCGCCAGTTTGTGATTGACGCCGGCCATGTTAACGTTCACATTCCGCATTACGGAACTCCTCCTCGCCTTGCCCTGAAAGGCCCTCACGCGCACCGGGCCCTGCGCCCTCATGCGCGTTCACCTCGACGGTCGCGCCATGGCCCCAGACGAGGCGCACCCAGGGGGAGGAGCAGCAGTTGGGGTCGGCTGGGACGATATCCGGGCGCACTCCATGGTGGAGCGCCTGGGAACCATCTTTCTGCCAATCTCGCCATCGTCGGCCTGAAGCGAGCGCTTCGCGCTGGCGTGACGCGACCAGAGAGGTCGTCAGGCGCTTCCATGTCTTCTGCTTGCTCTCGAGCGTCGCGCTGTTCTCGTGCGACGAAGATTCCGGCGACGCGGCGCGGCGTCCAGCGACCTGCGATCGTGGCCTGGCTCCGTTACTGGATCTACAACGACACCGGCGGGAAGCATTATTTCTATGGCGATGATTGCGTCATGTGCACCTCGCCCTGGGTGAATCCCCAGCGCAAGAACTGGGAGTGATCTCGCGTGGAGGGGGCTGGAGCGCCAGCTCCCGGCACCTCCGCGCTGCCAGGGGCGAGCTTGTACTTCGCGGCGGACTTCGGTATCCATGTCGTTCATGAACTGCTTGCAACTCTGCCGCTCTGCAGCCACGTTCTGGCTCAATCTCACTGCCCCCTTGTTGATGCTCGTTGCACTGGGGTGCTCCTCGGAGAGCAGCACGAGCGGGAACGCCGGCGGCAGCGGCGGAGGCATGGACACGAGCGGTGTCGGCACGGGCGGCGCGGGCACGGGCGCCGCGGGCACGGGCGGCGCGGGCACGGGCGGCGCGGGCGGCGCGGGCGCTGGCGACGCCGGCACGGGCGGCGGCGGCGCGGGGGGAACCGGGGGCTCCGGCGGGAGCGGCGGATCCGCGACGCCGATGGACGCCGCAGCCATGGTCCCCGACATGGGCATCGGGACCAACATCGGCAACACGCTGGAGAACACCACCGCGTGGGAGACGGGCTGGGGCCAGCCGCTGATCACGCAGGCGTTCATCAACGGCATGGCCAGCCATGGAATCAAGACGGTGCGCGTGCCCGTGGCCTGGGACACCTACGCCGTCAACGGCATGATCGACGCCGCCAAGATGGCCCGGGTCAAGGAGGTGGTGGGCTGGATCGAGGCGGCGGGCATGTACTCGATCGTGAACATCCACTGGGACGGGGGCTGGATCTTCAACGAGGCCAACGCCAACAAGTACAAGCTCACCGACGACGTCAAGACCAAGTTCGCGTCCTACTGGACCCAGATCGCCACGGCCTTCAGCGACGTCGGTCACAAGCTGATCCTCGAGGGGATGAACGAGGAGGGGAACTACTGGGTCAACGGCGTTCGCGACGGGGGGACGCCGGACTACGCCGCCCTGAACGAGATGAACCAGCTCTTCGTCACCACCGTGCGCGAGCAGGGCGGCTACAACGCGAGCCGCGCCCTGCTCATCTCCGGCTTCGTGACGGACATCGACAGGACCTGCGTGAGCGATTTCAAGGTGCCGACCGATCCGGCCGGCACGGGTAGCCTCTTCCTCTCGATCCACTATTACACGCCCTACACCTTCTGCGGCCTCGACACGGTGGAGTCCTGGGGCTCGCCCAAGACGACGTGGGGCACGGACGCCGAAAAGGCGGAGCTGAAGGGCCTGTTCGACAAGCTCGGCGCGTTCAGCGCCGAGCGGAGCATCCCGATCATCCTCGGCGAGTTCGCCGTCACGCTGGGCGAGAAGTACCCCCGTGAGCCGGCGTCGCGGAGGCTGTGGATGCAGTCGGTGGTGGAGGCGGCGCAGTCTCGCGGCATCGTCCCCGTGCTGTGGGACACAGGGTCGGAGATCAAGCGCACCGACGGCTCGTTCTCGCCGGAGTGGCAGGCCGTCATGGACGCCGTCGACCGTTAGCACCCCTCCGGGAAGGTCGCCCCTGATCAGCAGAAGAGCCTCCAAGGCGCCAGGGCGAGCGGGGAAGGAGCTAGGGCGCTCGCCGGTCGGCCAGGCGCCACACGAGCGTACGCCACGCGCCGCGCTCGAAGATCTCCGGCCTTCGTCCGGCGAGGAGGGGCGCATACCGCGCGACGATCTCCGGGACGTCGGTGGACACGAGGCCCGAGAGGATCAGCGTGCCGAGCGGCGCCAGGCGGGCCGCGATGAGCGGGGCGAGCTCGGTGAGCACGTCGCGAAGGATGTTGGCCACGACGATGTCGAAGCTTCCATCCGGCCACGTCGTCGCGAAGCGCACGCGCGCCTCCACGGCGCTCCGCCGGGCGTTCTCCGCCGAGATGGCGATCGCGGCGGCGTCGATGTCGACCCCGATCGCCTCGCCGCCGAGCTTCGCGGCGGCGATCGAGAGGATGCCGGTCCCGCTCCCGACGTCGAGGAGGCGGAAGCCGCCTCGCGGCGCGAACGCCGCGAGCGCCTGAAGGCACATCCGCGTGCTCTCGTGCCGGCCGTCGCCGAAGGCGTGGCTCGGGCCGAGGACGATGGTGCGCTCGTCGGCCTCCGCGTCCCACGGACCGGTGACCACGCGAAAGCGCGGCGGTACTTCGACGATGGTCGGACGGTCGCTCATGCGTCGCCGAGGCCTGCCGCCGCGCGGGCGGCCCTCCCGCCGTTCATCGACCTCGCTCCTCTCCGCCCGCCCAGCGCTCGAGCCCGACCCGCCTCGCCCCCTCCGCCTCCGCCGGCCAGTACACCTCTTCCCGCGGGGTCACGAGCCCCGAGGTGCCCCGGCCCCTCAGCGCCTCTCGCTGCTCTGCCACGAGCTCCGAGATGTCCTCCACGCCCACCGTCCACTCCTCGGCGAACCGCCGCAGCGTCGCCCCGCGCAGGCCGAGCTGGATCGCCCTCCGGTTGACCGGCGCGCCCGAGGGATGGTGATCCGGATCCCACTGGAGCCGCACGTCCGAGCGCTTCAGGTCGCGATTCCACGCCTCCTGGTCCGGGTGCAGCTCGGGGACGAAGCTCGACGGCACCGCGGCGGCCAGGATCGCGTCGAACCCCGCGCGCCGCAGGCGGATGGCGAGCACCGCCTCCTGGTCGGGCTTCGTGCCCCAGCCCGAGCGGTACATCATCCAGAGGAAGTTCGGCTTGATCCAGCTCATGCGGCCGAAGCTGAACTCCGGGCCTCCGAGGCGCTGGTGCAGCGCCGCGTGGCGGGCGATCGAGGGCCGGTACGCCTGGTAGACGACGATGGTCTCGGCGTCGAACTGCGCGAGGATGTGGCGCCCAACGGCGGGCCAGCGGGCGGCCTGCGCAGCGTACGGCTCGAGGACCAGCTTCTCCATCGCTCCCTCTCTCGTCCCTCTCCGGCTTCCCCGGCGAGCCGACGTCGGTCGCGCGAGGCCGCCAGCATAGCGCACCCGCGCTGCGGATGGCGCCGTGCACGGCAGAGCTGGCGGACCGAATCAGCGTCGCCGCGGATGGCCAACGTCGCGGCGCTCGCCGGCGGCGGCGCGTCAGCCGGCCGCGACGCGCACCACGAGCTTGCCGAAGTTGCGCCCCTCGAGCAGGCCGATGAACGCCTCCGGCGCGTTCTCCAGCCCGTCGACGAGGTCCTCGCGCAGCTTCACCCGGCCGGCGGCGACCCACGCGCCCATGTCGCGGCGGAAATCCTCGAAGCGGCCTTCATAGTGATCGAGGATGACCAGGCCCTGCATGCGGATGCGCTTCTGCAGCACGGCGGTCATCAGCAGCGGCAGCCGGTTCGGGCCGGGCGGCGGCGTCTCCTCGTTGTAATGCGCGATCAGCCCGACCACCGGCACGCGCGCGCCGACGTTGAGCCGCGGCAGCACCGCGTCGAACACCGCGCCGCCGACGTTCTCGAAATAGACGTCGATGCCGTCCGGGCAGGCGACGGCGAGGCGCTCGGCGAGCTGCGGATCGCGGCGGTCGAGGCACACGTCGAAGCCGAGCTCCTCGACCGCGTAGCGGCGCTTGTCGGCGCCGCCGGCGATGCCGACCACGCGCGCGCCCTTGAGCTTGGCGATCTGCCCGACCACCGCGCCGACCGCGCCGGTGGCCGCGGCCACGACCACGGTCTCGCCCGGCGCGGGCCGGCCGATGTCGAGCAGGCCGACGTAGGCGGTGAACCCGGGCATGCCGAGCACGCCCAGCGCCAGCGACGGCTGCGCCAACTCGCCGAGCTGGACCAGATCCTGACCGTCCGACAGCGCGTAGTCCTGCCAGCCGGCGTTGCCGAGCACCAGGTCGCCGTCGCGGAACCGCGGATGTTTGGAGGCGATGACGCGGTTGACCGTGCCGCCCACCATGGGGTCGCCCAGCCGCACCGACGGGGCATAGACAGGTCGGGTTTCGTCCATCACCTGACGCATGTACGGATCGAGCGAGAGGTACAGGGTGCGCAACAGCACCTGTCCTTCGCTCGGCGTCGGTATGGCGACCTCCTCGAGCCGGAAATCCTGCGGCGTCGGCAGGCCGCGCGGACGCGCGGCGAGGAGGACACGGCGGTTGACGCTATCGCTTCGAGGCATGGGCTACTCCGGGGGTGAGGTGTGGTTGACGTGGGGTGGAACATCGTTCTGCTCGCTCGCTCCGGCGCGCCCTCGGCGCGCCGGCACGGGCGAGGCGAGCAACTTCGAGTAGACCGGTCGTCTAGAAGACGGGCGCAGCGAGAGGCGGGGATGCATGCTCCTCATCCCGCCTCAGGCCGTCTGCGCCAGACCCAAGAGCTGCCGCGTGCCGGCCATGGCCGTGTCCAGCGGCGCGCGGTCGCGGGCGATCTTGGCCAGCAGACTGGCGCCGAGCCAGCTCTGGTAGAGCGCGATCGCGACCGCGAGCGCGTCCGGCGCGGCCGCCAGCGAGCCGTCGGCGCTGCCCGCCTCGATGCAGCGCGCCAGGCGTTGGGTGATGCCGCGGGTACCGCGCTCCAGCGCGGCGCGCATGCTCTGGGACAGATCGGAGACCTCCGCGCCGAGCTTGACCACGAGACAACGGCTCTGCGCCTCCTCGCCGGTCTGCGAGTCGAGCCAGTCGTGGAAGTAGGCGATCAGCCGCTGCGCGGCCGTGCCCGGCTGCGCCAGGAGCGCGTCCATCCGCGCGAGGTAGCCGGCGAAATAGGCCTCGAGCACCGCCTCGCCGAAGGCCTCCTTGGAACCGAAGTAGTGATAGAACGAGCCCTTCGGCACCTGCGCCGCCGCCAGCACCTCGGCCAGGCCGACGGCGGTGAAACCCTTACGGAGCAGCAGCGGCTGGGCCACGTCGAGGATGTGCCGGCGAACGTCGGTGGCGGCGGCGGTCCCGTTCATGACGCCCCACCGTAGCAGCTAGTAGACCGGTCGTCTAGGGAGACGGACCCGACCCCGGTTGAGGCACCCCGGGGCGGGACGAACTCGACCCCGGTTGAGGCATCCCGGGGCAGCGTCCCGCGCGTCAGGGCGAGGCGTCCCCCTCCTGACAGCGGCCCGCGGTGCACTCGAGCGGGCCCGGCGCGACGCACTCGTACGCGCAGTACCGCCCAAAGCTGTTGTAGTCCTCGATGAGCGCGCGCGCCTCCTCTTCCACATACGCCTTCTTGGCGCTGTTCACGGCCACGAAGCACCCGAGCGGGCAGCCGGGCGTCGCATAGACGCATTCCGAGGCGTCGTTGCAGGCGTTCGACTCGGCGACGATCGCGTCGAATTCTTCCTGGATCTCTTCCTCGCTCTTCGCGCAGCCCGCGCCCATGAGGCCGATGATAAAGGGCACCATCCCTTTCGCGCGCATCGACATGCTCCACCTCCGGCAAGAGACCGCGAGCCCCACGCCTTCAAGGAGCGTTCGCCGCGGCGCTCTGTCCGGAATACATCACCCTTCTCAGCCCGAGCCTCGCCAGCACGAAAGCGGCACGTGAGGCGGCGAGGCGTTCAGCCCTCCAGCCTGGCGCGCCGCCGGCGGCGCACACCGGTGAGCCCCGAAAGCGCCTGTGCCGCCGTGTGCCAGCTGGAGCCGACGGGGTGTGCCAGCCGGGGGATGCTAACCCTTCACAACCGCTCATGATGTGGCCGGCACGTCGCGTGCCTGTCTGCCGCCCATCGCTTCTGAAGACGGACTGACAGGGAGGCTTTTCATGCGCTCGTTCCCCAGGACAACCGTGCTCGTTCCTCTGCTGGCGCTCGGCGCCGGCTTCACCGCCTGTTCGGTCGGATCGAGCGAACAGGGCAAGCCCCCGCAGACGACCGTCGCGCAGAGCGCCCTCACGCCCGCGGCGAGCTGCGATGACGTCGAGGGGATGCTGCGCGAACGGCTGAAGCAGGACATGCTCGACACGATCGAATCGAGGCGGAAGCTCGCCCTGGAGGAGCTCGAGACCGGGTGTTTCTGGTGGGGCGCCGGCGGCGGCTCCGCCGACGGCGCCTCGACCGGGGCGGGAGGCCCGGTTCCGGACGACCTTCCGTCCCCGCCCGCGGACGACGACGGGGCCGCCACGGAGCACTCGACGACGAACACGCAGGAGGCGGACGTCGATGAGGCGGACTTCATCAAGAACGACGGCGAGCACGTCTACCTCCTCGCCCACGGACAACTCCAGATCTTCGACGCGTGGCCCGCCGCCGACACACACCGGATCGCGGCGGTGCCGATCGAGGGCGAGCCGAAGAAGCTCTTCGTCCACGAGGATCGCGCCCTCGTGTATTCGTCGGCGCCCCCAGCGCCCAACGAGCCCGCCGAGTACCGCGAGACCGCGGAATGCACCTATGGATACGACTGCGACTTCACGGGCGACGGCACGCCGCTCCTCGTCACCGAGCTCGACATCAGCGATCTCACGGCGCCCACCGTCGTGCGGACATTGAAGTTCTCCGGGTCGTTCATCAACGCCCGGCGCATCGGGAGCGCGGTGCACACGGTCGTATACTCCCCCGGGCCGACGGTGGAGGGGCTCGCGCTCTCGCCGGAGGGGCTCGACCTCTGCGCCATGGCCGAGGAGGGGCCGACCCCGCAGAACGTCGCCCTCGTGAACAGCGCGTTCGACGCGATGGCGCAGAAGAACCTCGAGGTCATCGACGCGGCCCCGATCGAGGTCGATCTGCCCACCGTCGAGGAGACGGTGTACCGGGACGGCGAGGCGATCGCGACGGGCGCCGAGCCGTTCGCGGGCTGCGAGGGCTTCTATCTGTCGAACACCGGCGACGGGCAGAGCTTCCTCTCGGTCGTCTCGACCGAGCTCGGCGGCGAGGCGATCGGCCAGGCCACGATCGTGGGCAGGCCCGGCGCCGTCTACGCGACCGCGGCGTCGCTCTACGTGGCGAGCCGGCACCAGTTCGGGAGCACGTACGGCTGGTTCTACGAGGACGGGGGGACGACGCCCGACGCGACGACGATCCACAAGTTCGCCCTGAGCGATCGCGCGCTGCCGAGCGCCTACCTCGGGAGCGGCGTCGTGAAGGGGCGCGTGCTCAACCAGTTCGCCCTGAGCGAGCACAAAGGCTATCTCCGCGTCGCGACCACGACAGGCCGCCTCCCCGACCCGGACACGCACAACACGGTCGCGTCGCTGAAGCTGGAGGGCGGCGAGCTCGTGGTCAAGGGCATGGTGGACAACCTCGCTCCCGGCGAGGACATCCGGTCCGCGCGCTTCTACGGCGACGTCGGGCTCGTGGTGACCTTCAAGAAGACCGACCCGCTCTTCACGCTCGATTTCTCGGATCCCGAGTCCCCGAGGGTGCGCGGCGAGCTGAAGATCCCCGGGTTCTCGACGTACATGCACATGATCGACGAGGGGCACGTCATGAGCATCGGCTACGACGCCGACGATCAAGGGGAATTCGCCTGGTTCCAGGGGATCATGCTCCAGATCTTCGACGTCACGAACCTCGACGCGCCGAAGCTCATGCACAAGGTGGAGATCGGGACGCGCGGCTCCACGAGCGACGCGGCGACCAACCACCTCGCGTTCAACTACTTCGCCCAGCGCGGCCTCCTCGGGATCCCCATGGTGATCTGCGAGGGCGGCGACGGCGGAGAGTACGCCGACACGATGACGTTCAGCGGGCTGCTCGTCTACAAGGTGGACGTCGGCGAGGGCTTCACCTCCATGGGCGGCGTCGCCCACCCGCTGCCCGATGCGAGCGCCGACCCGTACACCAGCTGCGGGAACTGGTGGACCCGGGGCAGCTCGCACGTGAAGCGGAGCGTCTTCATGGAGGACCACGTCTACTCCGTGTCCGACGACGAGATCCGCGTCGCCGACGTGCGCGATCTCTCGGCGCCGGAAGCCATCGTGCCGCTCACCCCGTGAGCGCGACCCGCCGCGCGCGCTGCGCCGCAGCGCCGCGCGCCGGCGAGGGGCGCGGCCGCGCCGGATCGGGCGGGCCGCGTGCTAGAGCTCCGGCCATGGTGCGTCGTGACGAGACCGAACCCGGACCCCGCTCGCGGGGCGAGGGAGCGGTCTCACGCTGCACGTCTCCAGCGGGTGCGAGTCCCGTCCGGGTAAGCGCCGGAGCGCCCGGTAGCAGGCCCCAGGTTCGCGGGGGAGACCCCGCGGCCCGAGCGGGGCGTCGAAAGCCTCCACGGAGGGAGCAAGAACGCGGGCCGCAACATGAAGTGAAGCCTGCCGCCTCGACAGAGAAACAACGAGGGAGCCGAGCCGCGCATGCCACGGCGAAGGCCACGTCCGCCGCGCCGCAGTCCGGAGCAGAACGCGCGGCGGGTCCCTCCGGGGTACGGGGAGCAGCACGCGTTCAGGGAGAGGTGCGGAACACGGGAGACCCGTCTGCGTTGCCGTCGTCGCGGCAAGGTGGCTCGTATAAGCCGAAGGTGAAGTCGAGCGCTGCGCAGCGGGAGTCCGAGGGGGCCGTAGTACCGTCGAGGGCCGCGACGAACAACGCGGTCGGAGGGAGAGGCCCCTGCGGTGGTCGCGTCGGTCGAGGAGGTAAGCGCGAGGGCATGGCCGGCAAGACCGGTCCCAACCACCCCCGCGGGCGCGAGCCCGAGGACAAAGTGCGACAACTCCAACGCCGGCTGTGGGTCGCGGCCAAGCGGCATCCGGGGCGCCGGTTCCACGCGCTGTATGACCGCATCGCGAGGCGTGACGTCCTCGCGGAAGCGTGGAAGCGGGTCAAGCGGAACCGAGGTGCGGCGGGCGTCGATGCCCAGACGCTCGCCGACATCGAGCAGCACGGCGTGGAGCGCTTCCTCGAAGAGCTCGGCGTCGCGTTGCGAGCAGGCACGTACCGGCCAGCAGCGGTGCTGCGCCGGTACATCCCGAAGGCGGACGGAAAGAAGCGGCCGCTGGGCATCCCGACGGTCCGGGACCGGGTGGTACAGATGGCGGCGAAGCTTGTGCTGGAGCCGATCTTCGAGGCGGACTTTCGCCCGAGCTCGTACGGCTTCCGGCCTCGTCGCAGCGCGACGCAGGCGCTGGAGACCCTCCGCAGGCTGGGAGCTCGCGGAGGCAACCACGTGCTGGACGCGGACATCCGCGACTACTTCGGCAGCATCGACCACGACAAGCTGATGAAGCTGGTCGAGCGACGCGTCTCGGATCGGCGGGTGCTCAAGCTGCTGCGCCAATGGCTCCAGTGCGGGGTGATGGAGGAGGGTCGCGAGGTAGCGACGCTCTCGGGTACACCGCAGGGCGGCGTGATTTCGCCGCTCCTGTCGAACATCTTCCTGCACGTGCTCGATGCGGCGTGGGAGCGCCACGGTGCCCATCTGGGCACGCTGGTGCGCTACGCGGACGACTTCGTGATCGTGTGCAGCACGAGGTTGGCATGCGAGCAGGCCGAGAAGCGCGTGCGCGAGGTGCTCGCGCGGCTCGGGTTGGAGCTGCACCCGGACAAGACGAGGCGGGTGGACCTCTCCTGGGGCAAGGAGGGCTTCGACTTCCTCGGCTGCCACCTGCGCAAGCGGCTGAGCGGGCGGATCTGGGAGCAGTCACGCCGACGCGTGTACTTCCTCCAGCGCTGGCCCTCTCAGCGCAGCATGAAGCGGGTGCGGCAGCGCGTGAAGGAGCTGACCGGTCGAGCCAGGAACGGGGTGAAGGACGTGCGGGTGTTGATCCGCGACCTGAACCCGGTGCTGCGCGGCTGGGGCAACTACTTCCGCACCGGGAACGCGGCGGACAAGTTCAACCAGGTCGACGGCTACGTGTGGCGGCGTCTCCGCGGCTTCCTCGTGAAGCGCAAGGGGCGCAACCTGCGCGCGGCCGAGGCCGAGGGGTGGACGAGCGACTTCTTCGTCGAAGGCCACGGGCTCTACCGCCTGCGCGGGACCGTCCAGTACCCGGAGGCTGCGTAATGCAGCGGCCCGAGAGACCGCCGGTAAGCCGTGTGCGGGAAATCCGCACGCACGGTTTGAAAGGGGGTCTTGCCCTTCATCGCCCGGCTTCGCAGCCGGTCAGGAGAAAGTAGGATCTACCAATGGAAGCGCTGGATCTCCGCGCGGAACAGCTCGCCTCGGCGGTCGGCGCGCGGCCCGTTCTGCTGCTCGCGTTGCTCTTGACCGGGACCGTGGGGGTCCTCCTCGGGCTGGTGGCGGTCGCGCGCCTCTCCGAGCGCCACGCCCGCGCGCTGTGGGGGCGCGCCGCCGGGGCTTACCGCGCGGCGGCCGAGCACCCGATCACGCAGCGGCTCTCCGCCCGGTTCCCCGCGATCGCGCGGGTGCTCCGCGATCTCTCTGCGTCCGAGTACCTCGTGATCCACCTCGGCCTCGGCCTCGCGCTCACCCTGGCCGCGCTCGTGTTCGTCGCGATCGCGCAGGCGGTGAGCGGCAACGCGTGGATCGTTCAGGTCGATCTCGCGCTCGCGCGCGCCCTTCATGCGTCGTCGAGCAGCACCGGCGTGACGGCGCTCGGCGCCTTCACCCACCTCGGCAGCGGCTGGGCGCTCACGGTGCTGGCCCTCGTCGTGGCCGCGCTGCTGCTGAGCCGGCGGCAACGCGTCCTCGCGGTCGGCTGGCTGATCGCCCTCGCCGGGGGCGGGCTCCTCAACCAAGCCCTCAAGGCCCTCTTCGCGCGGCCGCGGCCGCTGTTCGACGAGCCGCTCGCGGTCGCCGCCGGGTGGAGCTTCCCGAGCGGACACTCGATGGGCACGTTGGTCACGTTCGGCATGCTCTCCTACCTCGGTCTCCTGTTTCTCCGGACGCTCCGCGCTCGCCTCGCGCTCGTCGCGTTCGCGCTCAGCTGGACCGTGGCGATGGGCTTCAGCCGGATGTACCTCGGCGTGCATTACCTGAGCGACGTGCTCGCGGGGTTCGCCGCGGGCAGCATGTGGCTGGCCGTCTGCATCTCCGGGATCGAGGTCGCGCGCCGCCGGCCGGGCAGGGCCGGCAGCCAGCCGCTCCCGGCCTGAACGCCCGCGGCGCCCGTCGGCCGTCGGCGCCGCGCGCGGGAACAATCAGTTAGGCATCCTAACTTACTCGCGGCCGCGAGACTCCTGGCGGCGCTCCGCGCATGGCTACGGCCTGCGCGGGACAATCAGTTAGCCATCCTAACTGACTGGTGGCCGTGAGGCCTCTCGACGGCGGCCGCGCGTGCCGACGGCCTGCGTGGTACAATCAGTTAGCCATCCTAACTGACTGGTGGCCGTGAGGCCTCTCGGCGGCGGCCCGCGCGTGGCGACGGCCTGCGCGGAACAATCAGTTAGTCATCCTAACTGACTGCTGGCCGTGAGGCTTCTCGGCGGACCGCGCGGGGACGATCGGACCGCTCGGCACTACGATCCCCCCAGGTGAGGGTGGGGATGCAGATCAGCGGCAGGAACAAGATTCCCGGGAAGATCACGGAGATCGTGGTCGGCGACGTGATGGCCAAGGTGGTGATGGAGGGACCGGGAGGTACGGAGCTCGTCGCGGTGATCACGAGCGATGCGGTGAAGGAGCTCGGGCTCTCGGTCGGCAAGGAGGTGCAGGCGCTCATCAAGGCGACCGAGATCATGGTGATCGCCGGGTGAGCGGGGCCGGCGCGGGGCGCGCGTCCGGGCTCACCGCTCCACGAGCACGAACCGCGTCCGCCCTTCCCGCCACGCCAGGAGCAGCACCGGCCGCTTGTCTGTGGCGTCGACCTCCTGCTTCAGCTGCTCGGGGCTCGTCAGCGTCTTCCGGTTCACCTCCAGGAGCACGTCCCCCGGGCCGAGCCCCGCCCGCGCGGCCGGGCTGCCCGGGCTCAGCCCCACGACGAGCGCGCCCTTCACGTCGCCGGGGATCTCGAACCGCCGCCGCAGGTCGTCCGAGAGCGCGGCGATCTCGAGCCCCAGCGCGCCCGTCGGCGCCGGCGCGGGCGTGGGCGCCTCCGCCTTCGGCTCCGGCAGCTCGTCGAGGGTCGCGGTGAGCTCCAGGCTCCGCCCGTCGCGGAGCACGCGCAGCTCGACCCGGGTGCCCGGCTTCGCCTCGGCGATGCGCATCCGCAGGTCGCGTCCGTCGTCGAGATGCTCCCCGCGCAGCGCGACGATCACGTCGCCGCGCCGGAGGCCGGCCTTGTCGGCGGCGCTCCCCTCGGACACGTCGCTGACCACCGCGCCGCGCGTGTCCGGCGGCAGCCCGAGCGCCTCGGCGAGCCCGGGCGAGACGTCCTGGATCGCGACGCCGAGCGCGCCGCGGATCACGCGGCCGTGCTCCACGATCTGCTCCATCACCGCGCGCGCGAGCTTCGAGGGCACGGCGAACCCGATGCCCTGGTTGCCCTGCGCGCCGCGCGCGAGGATGGCCGTGTTGATCCCGATGAGCTCACCCGCCATGTTGATGAGCGCGCCCCCCGAGTTGCCCGGGTTGATGGCCGCGTCGGTCTGGAGGAAGTCCTCGTAGTCGACGATCCCCATGTTGCCGCGGCCGACGGCGCTGATGATCCCCTGCGTGACGGTCTGGCCGATGCCGAACGGGTTGCCGATCGCGAGCGCGAAGTCGCCCACGCGCACCGCGTCCGAGTCGCCGAAGGGCGCGAACGCGAACTCGCCCCCCTCGAGCTTCAGCACCGCGACGTCGGTCTTCGCGTCCACGCCGACGACGGTCGCCTTCATCTCCTGCCGCCCCGGCACGGCGACGCGCACCTGATTGGCGCCCTCGACCACGTGCGCGTTGGTGATCACGTGGCCCTCGCGCGACACGATCACGCCCGATCCGAGGCTCTGCTCGCGCTGCACGAGCGGGCCCGGCGCCTGGCCCTCCTGGCCGCCCCTGTCGTCGCGCCCGTCGCGCCCGTCGCCGCCCATCCCGAAGAGCTCGCGGAAGAACGGGTTCGAGAAGAACGGGACGCGCTCGGGCGCCGGCGGGCGCACGAACCGCACCGAGGAGACGTTCACGACCGCGGCGCTCACGCGCGAGACGATCGGCGCGAAGCCTTCCTGGAGCGAGACCGCCTCGCGGGCAGAGGGCGGCACGTCGAGCGGCCCCGGAGCGGGCCGCGGGGTCGCCTCGGCGATCTGCTCGACCCGGCGCTCCGCCCGATCCAGGCAGCCGAGCGGAAGCGCGGTGATCACGGCGAGAGAAAGGGCCCAGCGTGCATGCATGCCGGCGCGGTATTCATCTCCCGTGCCCCCGGGCGCCGCGCCCGACCGCCGGCGCGGAACATGGATGAGCTGGCCCGCGGCGCGAGGCGGCGGCGTATGCATGTCCCTCCGTCCTCCGGCGCGAGCCAGAACGACGCGGCCCCCGGCCGACTTCGCCGCGGCGATTTGTCTCAAGCTCCCCCCGCTGCTCGCGGCACTGTGGCGCGAACGCCGCGCCGCGCGCGGGCGCACCGAAACGCCGGCGCTGTCAAGCGCGAACCCCTGCCGCGCTCGCCTCAGCAGCTCTCCGTCAACCCCCGTCAGCACCCTGCGTCGCGTCAGGTGCGTCATCCCTTCGCACGGCTCTCGGCCTACGTGGGTAGGACGCACGCACGCACGCACGACGATCACGACGACCAGGAAAGGCCGAGGGCGGCGAGGCGCGCCGAGCACAGCCGCACGGGCACGGCGAAACGGCGCAGAAACGGCGAAGACGAGCGAAGATAAGCCGGTGTGATTTACCGCTAGAGGTGTGAGGCGCGTTTACGATATGGTGCGTCCTAGCGCCGTTGGCCTCTGCTGAGCGCAACGTGCGTTATCGAGGTGGCTGTGGGCTTGAGAACCTCTTATCTGGCTTTGGCGTTGGGATTGCTTCAAATCACGGCGGCTTGCGGCGGGGACGTCTCGTCCCCGGGCGACGCCACGGGCTCCGGGAGCGGCGCGGGCTCCGGGACCGGCGGGCCCGGCTCCGGCGGCGCCGGCGGCGAGCCGGAGTTCACGGTCGGCAGCGGCCCTGGCCTCGGCGGCAGCGGCGCGGGCGAGCCGGATCCGTGCGACGTCGATGAGCCGCCGCCCGAGTGCTTCCTGCCGCCCGATCCCGCGTGCGGCGACGGGGCGAAGAACCAGGAGGCCGAGGCCTGCGACGACGGCAATACGCTGCCGGGCGACGGCTGTTCGGGGCAGTGCCAGGTCGAGCCTTACTGGGAGTGCACGACGCCCGGCCAGCCCTGCCGGCTGACCATCGCGTGCGGCGACGGCATCCTCCACCCCGGCGAGTTCTGCGACGACGGCAACACCGCGGACGGCGACGGCTGCAGCGCCGATTGCCTCTACGTCGACTCCTCGTACGTGTGCCCGAGGCCGGGCGAGCCGTGCATCCTGCTCTACGACTGCGGCGACGGCCGCGTGAACGGCTCGGAGGAGTGCGAGGACGGCGACGATCCGCCCGCGTCCGGCGACGGTTGCGACGCCGAGTGCAAGCGCGAGGCGGGGTATCAGTGCAGCCGGCCCGGTCTGCCGTGCACGCCGCTGCCGGTCTGCGGCAACGGCGACAAGGAGACCGGCGAGGGGTGCGACGACGGCAACGCGACGAGCGGCGATGGCTGCTCGAGCCTGTGCCGGCAGGAGCCCTATTACTACTGCCCGACGCCCGGCTCGCCCTGCGAGCGGCTGATCGAGTGCGGCGACGGCGAGGTGCAGCCGGGAGAGCTCTGCGACGACGGCAACGCCGCGGGCGGCGACGGCTGCAGCGCCGACTGCCAGGTGCGGGACCCGAACTACGTGTGCCCGGAGCCGGGCGAGCCGTGCATCCTGCTCTACCGGTGCGGCGACGGCCGCGTGAACGGCGCGGAGCAGTGCGACGACGGCGAGGCGGTGCCGGAGAGCGGCGACGGCTGCACCGCGGACTGCCGCCTCGAGGAGGGCTGGGTCTGCAGGCCGGGCCAGCCCTGCACCGTGAGGACCTTCTGCGGCGACGGGGTGGTGCAGGTCGGCGAGCAGTGCGACGACGGCGGCGGGGCGTCGCCCGCGGGCGGCGACGGCTGCACCGCGCAGTGCAAGATCGAGCTCGGCTGGACGTGCCCGCCGGCCGGCGGCGCCTGCACGCCGCCCCCGCCCCCCGTGTGCGGCGACGGCGTGATCGGCGGCGACGAGGTGTGCGACGACGGCGACGACACGCCGGCCGGCGGCGACGGCTGCAGCGCCGATTGCCGGACCATCGAGGAGGGGTGGGACTGCTCGCGCGTCGGGTTCGCCTGCAAGACGGTCTGCGGCGACGGGATCAAGCTCGGCGCCGAGCAGTGCGACGACGGCGACCTCGTCTCCGGCGACGGCTGCGACAATCGGTGCCGGATCGAGCCCGGCCGGGTGTGCGACGACGGCGAGCCCCAGGACTGCACGGGCCGCTCCGTGTGCGGCGACGGCGTCCGCGAGGGCACCGAGGTCTGCGACGACGGCAACGGCGACTGGCGCGACGGCTGCACGCCGGACTGCAAGCGCGAGCCCAACTGCGGGGGCGGCGCGTGCCTCTCGATCTGCGGCGACGGCATCCTCCTGCCCGGCGACGCCACCGAGCAGTGCGACGACGGCAACACCGAGAGCGGCGACGGCTGCTCCGCCACGTGCCGGATCGAGGCGGGCTACACCTGCTCCGTGGCGCCCACCGAGATGCGGCTGCCGATGGTCCTCCGCGACTTCATCGGCTGGTGCCCGAGGGAGACCACCGCGAGCAACACCGAGTGCGACGCCCGCCTGACGGACCGCCTCATCGGACACTTCGATTTCGAGATCACGCCCAGCGGTACCACCTTGCAGACCGACGGCACCGTCGAGTCGACGCTCGACGCCGACGGCAAGCCGGTGAACGCCCACGGTGACGGCTACTTCGAGCCGGCCAGCACCAACGGCTGGACCACGGGGCAGGAGAACTTCCAGTGGTGGTACCGGGACAACCCGGACTTCAACAGGACGCTCGTCACGAGCATCCAGCTGACCGAGGCGCCCGCCGGCAGCGGCAGGTACGTGTACCAGCGGAACCCGTTCTGGCCGGTGGACCTCGACCCCCCCGGCGCCGATCCCGCGCTCGACAGCCTCGTCGCCGACGGGCTGGAGCGGACGCGCGACAGCGGGCACAACTTCTACTTCACGAGCGAGGTCCGCTACTGGTTCCAGCACCGCTCGGACGCCAACGCGAGCAACAACCCGGTGCTCACCTTCTACGGTGACGACGACGTCTGGGTGTTCATCAAGAACACGCTGACCGCGGACATCGGCGGCATCCACGGGCAAGCCCAGGAGAGCGTGACCATCCTCGACAACGGCGACGCCCAGGTGACCCCCTGCCCCACCTCGTCCGGCTGCCCGAACCGCGCCGCCTACACCGTCGACCTCAACCTCGAGAACGGGAAGGTCTACGAGATCGTGGTGTTCCAGGCCGAGCGCCACGTCACCGGGTCGAACTACCAGCTCACCCTGGCGGGCTTCAGCGCCGGCAAATCGGTCTGCACGCCGCAGTGCGGGGTCAACCCGCCGGTCGTGACGCCCGGCGAGGAGTGCGACGACGGCACCGCGAACGGGACCGGCTACGGCCAGTGCAACAACTGCCAGCTCGGGCCCTACTGCGGCGACGGCGTGAAGAACGGCCCCGAGGCCTGCGACAACGGCGTCAACAACAGCACCTACGCCAACTCCTCGGGCGCCTGCGCCCCGGGGTGCGTGGCCCCGCCCCGCTGCGGCGACGGCCTGGTCAACGCGCCGTACGAGGCGTGCGATCTCGGCTCCGGCAACACGGCGAACGGCTACGGCGGCTGCACGACCGAGTGCGAGATCGGGCCGTCGTGCGGCGACGGCGAGGTCAACGGCCCCGAGCAGTGCGACGACGGCAAGAACGACGGCTTCTACGGCACCTGCAACCCGAACTGCACGCGCGCCCCGCTGTGCGGCGACGGCCGCGTCGACGAGGAGTGGGGCGAGGAGTGCGACGACCCCACCGACGCGAACTGCGTGGGCTGCCAGCTCGGCGTGCATTGCGGCGACGCGGTGGTGCAGTCGAACTACGGCGAGGAGTGCGACGACGGCCGCAACGACGGCGGCTACGGCGAGTGCGCCCCGATGTGCCTCTACGGCCCGCGGTGCGGCGACGGCGTGGTGCAGCCCGACGAGGAGGACTGCGACCTCGGCGAGGGGATGAACACCGGCGCGTACAACGGGTGCAACGCCTCCTGCACCTACGGTCCGTACTGCGGCGACGCGGTCATCAACGGCGCCGAGACCTGCGATGACGGCGTGAACGACGGCTTCTACGGGAGCTGCTTCCCCGACTGCACGCCGGCGGCCCAGTGCGGCGACAGCCGCGTCGACGAGGCGTGGGGCGAGCAGTGCGATCCCCCGAACGAGGCGACCGGCTGCAGCGACAACTGCCGCCTCGGCGCCCAGTGCGGCGACTCCGTGGTGCAGGCCCACCTCGGCGAGCAGTGCGACGACGGCAAGAACGACGGCGGCTACGGCGAGTGCGGCCCGCAGTGCAAGTACGGGCCGCGCTGCGGCGACGGCGTGGTCAACGGCGCCGAGCAGTGCGACGACGGCGACGGCAACAACACCGGCGGCTACGGCAAGTGCGCGCCGGGGTGCAAGTACGGGCCGCACTGCGGCGACGGCGAGCGGCAGAGCGCCTACGAAGAGTGCGACGACGGGAACAACAAGAGCGGCGACGGCTGCAGCTCGGCCTGCGAGTACGACAACCAGCCGCTCTAGTCACAGCGCCGCGTGACAGGGGCGCGCGCCCGCGGGCGGCGCCCCTGTCACGGCACGTCCGGCGCCCTCGGCCGCACCGTGGTGTCCCCCGGCGGCTTCTCCAAGAGCGGCGGGCCCCCGACCGGCAGCCAGATCTCGAAGACCGCGCCCCCCTTCTGGGCCTTGCGGTAGCCGATCTCCCCCCCGTGCTCGAACACGATCCGCTGCGCGATCGCGAGCCCGAGCCCCGTCCCCTTCTCCTTGCTCGTCGCGTACGGCTCGAACAGGCGCGGCACCATGTCCTCGGCCACCCCCGGCCCGTTGTCGCGCACCACGATCCGCACGCGATCGTTCGGCAGCGGGCCGATCGTCACCGAGACGCGCGGGTCGCGCCGGACCGCGGCCGCCGCCTCCAGCCCGTTCTGGACCAGGTTCGTGAGCACCTGGATCAGCTGGTCCCGGTCCGCGGAGACCTTCGGGATCGGCTCGGCCACGAGCTCGACCCGCGGCGACGCCGCGCCGCCCGTCCCGCCCGTCTCCTCGCCCGCCGGCGCGGCGTGCAGCGTCACCACCCCGCGCGCGATCGCCACGAGATCGACCGGCTCCGGGTTGGGCGCCGGCAGCCGGGCGAACCGCGTGAACTCGGTCACGATGTTCGCGATCCGGTGCACCTCGTTCAGCACCGTCGACGTCGCCTCCTCGAAGTAGTCGTCGAACGCCGGGTCCTCGCGCTGCCGCAGCCGGCGCAGCGTCTCCACCGCCGCCCGGATGGGCGCCAGCGGGTTCTTGATCTCGTGGGCGATCTGCCGCGCGACCTCGCGCCGCGCCGCGATCCGCTCCGTCGCCGCCAGGCGCTTGCGCATCGCGGCGAGCTCGTCGATGGTCGCGTTGAACGCCGCCGCGAGATCCGCGATCTCCCGCCCCCCGCGCCCCTCCACCCGCCGCGGCGCGCCGCTCATCACCTCGCGCGTCTCGCGGGCCAGCGCCGCGATCGGCCGCGACAGGCTGCGCGCCAGCACCACGGCGATCCCGAGGGCGATCGCCAGCACCGTGGCGCCGGTCAGCGCGATCGAGCGATCGAGCCGGGCCAGCGCCTGCCTCAGCGGCTCGCGCGACACCGAGGCGACCACGTCGAGGCCGGGGATCTCGGGGAAGTCGAGGACGCGCACCACCTCGGCCTCGCCGCTCCGGGGCGCGGGCCCCCCCTCGGGCGCCGCCGTGAGCCGCACGTGGTACGCGTCGCCGATGCGCGCGAGCACCGGGCCGATCCGCCGCGCCCCCACGAGGCCGATCGTCACCCCGTGCCGCGACAGGGCGCAGTGGACCTCCAGCGACGCCTCGCCGCCCGCCTTCGCCGGCCGGAGCCGCGGCGCGCCCCCCGGGGCCTTGATCGCCTCCGCGAGCCGCGGGTCGCGGGCGCCGATGCGCGAGGCGTCCTCGGCCGCGAGGACGCTCCCGTTGCCGGCCACGAGCGACAGCGCGTCGAGGCGCAGCGCCTTGGCCTGGCTCGGGACCAGGCGGCGCAGCGCGATGCGGCTCGTCGGGTCCATCGCGTCCGGGTCGCCCTTGGCCCGCTCCAGCTCGACGTGGGCCTTGTCGACGAACGTGTCGTGCTGGCAGAACGGCGGCAGGAGATCGCGCAGCGCCTCGGCCTCCCACGCGAGCTGCTGCCGGACCCCGGCGTGCGCCGCGTCGATCCGATCGGCGAAGCCGCTCTCGATGATCTCGCGCGACGCCTCGCGCAACGTCAGGCCGACGAACGCGGTCGCGATGATCGCGACGAGCCCGAAGGCGAGCAGGAGGCGAGCGGCGAGGGGCATGGCGGGGCGGCCACGGCCGCCCGGCCGCGTGGCCACCCCGGCGGCCAGGACGGCCGGGCGGCCGCCGCGGTCTGCGGCGGTGTTCAGGGTCGAACCAAGAGGAACCGGCGCCCGCGCCGAGCCCCCGCGGCGGTCCTTCTCCGCCGCGTCTCCGTGCATACGCCATCGGGTCGAGGTCGTCCAAATTCATCGCGACTTCCCCACCCGCCGGCCCTGGCCGCGCGGCCGCCCCTGCGCCCCTGCCCAGGAGCGCTCGGTCCGCGGCTCGCCTGCCCGCGGCCCCTCGGCGCGCTTCTGCCGCGCGCTCTCCTTGCACCAGGGGGCACTCGCCTCTTACGCTCGGTCGTCCTCGGGGTCGTCGGGTGCGCGCTGGCCCACGCGCGCGCCGCCGCTCGACCGCGCTGGAACGCACGAAATGAACTCCAAGCAGCTCTCCATCCCCATCGCCGTAGTCCTCGCGCTCGTCGGCCTCGGGTTGAGTTTCGCGTCGAGGTCGCTGGCGGAGTTCTCGGGCCAGCTGTTCATGTTCTTCGGCTTCTCCGCGGCGGTGGCGGTGGTGTACGCGAGCCTCGCGGGCAAGGGAGGCGTCCCCCTCGGGGGCCTGCGCGACGCGCTCCGCGCGGCCGCGCGGGGCAAGCGGCCCAAGCTGCCCGAGGGCGCCCCCGCCGACATCGCGGAGACCTACGAGCAGATCGCCGAGCTGGCCGGCCGGCAGGCCGAGCTCGCGGAGGAGCGCCACGCGCTCGCCGAGGAGCGCGACAAGCTCGCGCGGGAGCGGGACGGCCTGAGCCGCGAGCGCGACGGGGTCGAGCGGCAGCGCGACGCCCTGGAGCGGGAGCGGGACAGCCTGAGCCGCGAGCGCGACGGGCTCCTGAAGGAGCGCGACGGGCTCACGAAGGAGCGCGACACCCTCGAGCGGGAGTGCGCGAACCTCACCCGCAAGGTGAACGACCTCGCGCAGCGCGGCCCGGACATCGACGTCGACGCCCTCGTCGACGCCGTGCTGCGCGCCACCGCCGGCGAGCGGGTGCGCGTCCCCCCGGGCGCGCCGCCGGAGCTCTCGCGCCTCTACTCGGAGCTCACCGGCATCGCGGAGCGGGTCACCCAGTCCGAGCTGCGCGACAAGCAGCGCCGGTCGGAGCTGGCCCAGGCCACCGTGCTGCTCGACGAGCTCCTGCCCAAGCTGAGCGACGGCGTGAGCAGCGTCATGCACGCGAGCGAGCAGGCGACCGTGTACATCCGCGACATGACGACCGCCCTCGCCAACATCGCCCAGTCGGTCGAGTCGCTCGCGTCGAGCGCCGAGGAGTCGAGCTCGAGCATCCTCGAGATGACCGCCACGAACGAGGAGGTCGCCGAGAACGTCGGCGAGCTCGGGTCGAGCGTGCGCGAGACGGTCTCGTCGATCGAGGAGATGGCCTACTCGATCCGCGAGGTCGCGAAGAACGTCGACGCCCTGGCGCTGACGGCCGAGGAGACGAGCTCCTCGATGAACCAGATGGACGTCTCCATCGACCAGGTCCAGTCGAACGCGAACGAGACGGCCCGGCTCTCGGAGGAGGTGGCGACCGACGCCGAGAAGGGCGCCGAGGCCATCCTGAAGACGATCGGCGAGATCTACCGCATCAAGGAGTCGAGCCAGGAGGCCGTGGCCGTCATCTCGAACCTCGGCTTCCGGATCGAGGCGATCGGGCAGATCCTGGCCGTCATCGACGACGTCGCCGAGCAGACGAACCTGCTCGCGCTGAACGCCGCGATCATCGCCGCCCAGGCCGGCGAGCACGGCAAGGGCTTCGCCGTCGTCGCCGACGAGATCAAGGACCTCGCCGAGCGCGCCGGCGGCAGCACGAAGGAGATCGCGGAGCTCATCAAGACGATCCAGTCCGAGTCGAAGAACGCGATCGCCGCCGTCGAGCGCGGCGCGCACAACGTCGACCGCGGCGTCGAGGTGTCGAACGAGGCCGAGCGAGCCCTGAAGAAGATCCTCGAGAGCTCGCAGAAGTCGACGAACATGGTGCGCGCCATCGCCCGGGCCACGGTCGAGCAGGCCAAGGGATCGAAGCAGGTCACGGACGCGATCGGCCGCATCGCCGAGACGGTGCAGCAGATCGCCGCCGCCACGGCCGAGCAGGCGCGCGGCTCGGAGCTCATCATGAAGAGCGCGGAGAAGATGCGGACCATCACGCAGCACGTCGAGCGGTCGAGCCAGGAGCAGGCGCGCGGCGGCCGCCAGATCACGAGCGCGATCGAGCAGATCTCGAACCAGGTCCACAGCCTCAACGCCTCGCACCGCAGCCAGACGCGCGGCGGCGAGCAGCTCATCGAGGCCGGCAAGCGCATCGAGGAGGCGGCGCGGCAGCAGGATCAGGCGGTGCGGCAGCTCGTCAGCGCCACCGAGCGGATGCGTCGCACGGCGGCGATTTGACCCCCCGCGGCCCTTCCGCGCAGAGGCAGCGTCGATGGCGCTAACGATCGTGGTGCTCTCGCCCGGCGGGGCGGGGAATCCGCCCGGCGGGGCGGGGAAGGAGGGCGAGCTCTCGCTGACCCTGGACGCGCCCCGCATCATCCTCGGCCGCGCCGAGGGCTGCGAGGTCCGCCTCCCCGACACGAGCGTGAGCCCCCGGCACGCGTCGATCCGGCAGCGCGGCGCCACCTACCTGCTCCTCGACGAGGGCAGCGAGAACGGCACCTTCCTCGGCAAGACGCGCATCGCCCCGCGCACGGCCATGCCGCTGCGCACCGGCGACCGCATCCGCATCGGGCGCGTGTGGCTCGCGCTCCGGATCGAGCCGGCGGTCCCGAAGGCCTCCCCCGCCGCGGCCGCCAAGGAGCTCGCCCTCGAGCTCGTCGCCCGCGGCCTCGCGGCCCAGGGCGAGGATCCCACGCCGCGCGTCGTCGTCGTGGACGGCCCGGACCGCGGCCGCGCGCTGCACGTGGAGGCGCCCGGGCGGCCCTACTTCGTCGGGCGCGCCCAGGACGCCGACTTCACCCTCGACGACCCGGACGTCTCCCGCCGCCACGTGGCCATTACGCGCAGGGGCGACCAATTCTCAGTTCAGGATCTCGGATCGCGCTCCGGCGCCTCGCTCGACGGTGTTCCGGTGCCTCAGTTCGATACGGTCTGGCGGCCTGGACAGGTGCTGGCGATCTCGGCCGATCGGCTTGTGTTCGAGCATCCGGCCGCCGAGGCGCTCGCGGAGATCGAGCGCAGCCCGTGCGAGCCGCTCCCCGCGGACGCGGCCGTCGAGCCTCCTTCGGCCGCTGAGCCGTCCGCGGCGTCATCCGCGGCGTCATCCTCGCCGACTTCCACGCCGACGCCTTCGCCTGCCTCCGCGAGCACGTTATCGCCGCTCGCGCGGCCTGCCGCGGCGGCGCCGCGCGTTGCGCAGGGCGGCGGGTGGGGGTTCACCGAGGCGCTCATTGCGTTGCTCGCGCTGGGTGTGCTGGCTCTCAGCATCGCGGGTCTGATGTGGCTGCTTGGACGCGGTTAGCGTCTTGACGTCGCGCGCGCGCAGAGGTCGAAGAGCCCAGTCCCGGAGGGTGCGCATGCGTGCGATCCGAATGAGCGCTGAAGGCGAGATCGAGTTCACCGAGGCGGAGCTCCAGGCGGAAGGGATCCGGTGCGGCACGTTTGACCCGGGCGCAGCTGCGCTGGCCTTGCAGCGCGTGCACGCGGAGCGCGGGTGGACGGAGCACGACGAGGTCCGCCGCGACACGAGCAATCCTCGCGATGAGGCGGAGAGCGCGCGGGAGGCGGACGAGCACTGCCACCTCGGCGACGAGGTGCGGCTCTTCCTCGAGGGGCAGGCCCTTTACGACATCCGCTGCATGAACGACGAGTGGATGCGGATCTGGGTCGGCGCGGGCGATCTCGTGGTCGTGCCCGCGCGGCGCTACCACCGCTTCGTGGCGAGCAAGGCCGAGGCGCTCCGCTACCTGCAGCCGTACGGCGGCCGCCACCTGCTCATGCAGCTCTACCGCGTGTCCGACGATCGGACGCGCGCGTTCTGATCTGGAGGTCCCCGATGGCGCGCCCTTACCGTCTCGTCACGTCCGCCACCCGCATCCCCGTGCCTGGCGGCAAGCTGATCGAGGAGCTCTTCGGCCGCGTGAACACCGGCACGGACGGCTTCAGCCTGGCGCACATGGTGGCGCCGCCCGGGTGGAGCGAGCCGGCGCAGACGCCCGCGTTCGGCGAGCTGACGCTGATGATCCGCGGCCGCATGCGCGTCGAGATCGCGGGCGAGACGGTCGACCTCTCCGCCGGGCAGGCCATCTGGACGGAGCCCGATCAGCGCGTCCGCTACAGCAATCCGTTCGACGAGGAGAGCGAGTACTTCGCCCTCTGCATACCGGCGTTCGCGCCGGACCTCGCGCGGCGCGACGCGGGGTGAGGTGCGCGCGGGGCGGCGATGGCCGCGCGGGGCGGCGATGGCCGCGCGCGGGCGGCGATGGCCGCGCGCGGGGGACGATAAACGAGCGCCGCCCGCGCGGGTGGCGATGGACGAGAGCGCGCGCGCGGCGCAGATCGTGGATCCCGGGTGCGCGCCGAGCGCGTACTATGGCCTATGCTCTTCGATCCCGCGGAGTTCCGGAAGGTGCTGGGCCAGTTCGCGACCGGGGTCACGCTCGTGACCACGGTGCAGGACGGCACGCCGCAGGCGATGACGGTGAACTCGTTCAGCGCGGTCTCGCTCGATCCGCCGCTCGTGCTGTTCTGCGCGGACCGGCGCTCGCGCACGAGCGCGGCCATCGAGGCGTCGGGCGTCTTCGCGGTGAACATCCTGCGGGAGCAGCAGCGGGACCTCTCGGATCTGTTCGCCGGCAAGGGGACGGACATCGATCGGCAGGCGGTGCTCACCGAGGCGCACGTGGCCGAGTCCGGCAGCCCGATCCTCAAGGACGTGCTCGCCTTCATCGACTGCAAGGTGGAGCACGCGTACGACGGCGGCGATCACATCATCTATGTCGGCCGCGCGCTCTCGTCCGGCCGGGGCGAGGCGGGCGCGCCGCTCCTGTACTACCGGGGCACGTACCAGGCGCTCGACGACGTCTGGCGGTGGCGTGACCGGTACGCGGCGAAGGAGCAGGCGACCCCGTTCCACGAGCTCGTCGACTTCTTCGATCGCATGCAGGCGGAGGGCCCGTACGCGACGCTCATCGACGAGCTCGTCACGCTCGTCGATCCCGGCGTCGAGGAGCGGTGCCTCGATCTCGGCTGCGGCACCGGCCGCCTGACGCGCGAGATGGGGCGCCGGTGCCACGAGGCGGTCGGGATCGACGCGACCGCGGCGATGATCGAGCGCGCCGCGCAGCGGGCGAAGGCGCTCGGCCTGGACAACGTGACCTTCCGGGAGGCGCTCGCGACGCGGCTCCCGTTCCCCGACACCTCGTTCGACGTGGTGACCGCGTCGAACCTGCTCCTGCACGTGCCCGAGCCGGGCCCGGTGCTGGCCGAGGCGGCGCGCGTGCTCCGCCCGGGCGGCCGCCTCGCGCTCCTGGAGCCCGCGCCCGGGATGAACCGCGGCGCCATGGCCGGCTACCTGCGCGGCCACCGGTACAACCCGCCGACCGCCCACGCGATGCTCGCGTGGGCCGACGCGGCGGAGGTCACCTACCGCCACACCGAGGACCGGCTCAACGCCGATCTGGGCGGCACGGGCTTCGCGATCGATCGCCGCGAGCGCCGGATGAACGGCCTCGCGCTGCTCTGGATCGCGCACAAGGGGTGAGCCCCCGGCCGGAGGGGCTCACGCCGCCCGCCGGCTCACGCCGCCCCGGCTCACGCCGCCCGCCGGCTCACGCCGCGCGGCGGAGCCCCGCCTCCTCGACCAGCCGGGGCACCCAGTCCTCCGCGCCGATGGAGCGCATGTGGATGCCCGAGAGCCCGGGGACGTCGCGGAGCCCGCGGATGAGCTCCAGCGTGATCCGGTAGCTCTCCCCCTCGGCGTCGCCGCTCTGGCGGACGCGCTCGATCAGGTGCTCCGGCACCACGAGCCCCGGCACCTTCTGCAAGAAGCTCAGCCGGTCCACGCCGGCGAACGGGAAGATCGCCGCGATGAAGTGGGCGCGCTCGTGGAGCCCGCGCTCGACCACCGCGGCCATCCAGCGGCGCATCGGCGCGAGCTCGAACACCGCCTGCACCTGGATGAAGCTCGCGCCCGCGTCGATCTTCGCGCTGAGCCGGTCCATCGCCCCGGCGATCGCCTGCTCCCCGCACGGGAAATCGATGGTCCCGACGTGGAAGTAGGGCGCCGGCGAGATGACGTCTCCATTGTAGAGCTTCCCCTCGCGCGTCATCCGGCGGGTCAGCTCGATCGCCGCGTAGCTGTCGACGTCGCTCACCTCCTTGGCCTCGGGATCCGAGCCGATGGCGCACGGATAGCCGCCCAGGATGATGATGTTCGAGAGCCCGAGCGCCGCCATCCCGAGCAGGTCGCCCTGGAGGGCGATCCTGTTCTTGTGGCGGAGCGAGAACTGGAGCACCGGCTCGAGCCCCTCCTGCTTGACGAAATGGCCGACTGCCATGTTGGCGCAGCGCGCCTGGGAGAGCAGGTGATCGTTGATCTGCACCACGTCGACACACCCGGCCATGTTCCGGGCGTGCTTCAAGAGCTTCTCCAGGTCGTAGTGACGCGGGGGCGTCAGCTCGGCGGACACGAGGAACTGGCGCTCGCTGAGGAGGCGCTCCATCTTCGACTTCGACACCATACCGTGCTCCTTCCGTCACTCGACGAACTTGAGGACCCGGACCTTGGCCCCGCTCTGGCCGTGGAATCGCGCGGCCGCGCTCGCGATGCGCGCCGCCTCCGCCCGCGCCAGGCTGCAGGGGAACCCGTACTTCTTGAAGACCCGCTCGCTCGCGATCTCGAGCGCCTTCCGGCAACGCGACACGAAATCGTCGATGAAGTAGCTCTCCCCGACGTCGAGGTGCTCTTTCACCACGAGCGACGGAGAATAACAGACCTGCTGCTCGCCGCTCGGCCACTCGATCACGAAGCGCATCTCCGGCATACGTCGCTCGTCCTAGTTTTGGCGGGATCCGAGGAACTCGCGGTAGACGCCGGCCGCGATGCGCGCCGAGCGCTCCCACGTGTACCGCGCCGCGGCCTCGATCGCCGCCGCGCGCAGGCGCCGCCTCACGCCTCCCTCCAGGATAGCCTCCATCGCGGCCGCGAGATCGTCTGTTCTCGAGGGATCGACGAGCAGCGCGCTCTCCCCGTCTCGGAGGAACTCGGTGAAGGGAGGTTGAGCAGAGCTCACCACCGGCGCGCCCGACGCCATCGCCTCGAGCAGGACGAGCCCGAACCCCTCGCGGACGGACGGAAAGACGAACGCGTCGGCGAGGCGGTAGAGCGGCGGGATCAGCGCGTCGGGGAGCACGCCCGCGAGGACCAGCGGCGGCGGCGCGCCCGCGGCCTGCGCCCTCGACGCGGCCGCGGGCGCGGGCCAGACGCCGTGCTCCCGCGCGATCGCCTCGAACTCGCGCTGGTAGGGCGCGTAATCGAACAGCGTCTCTCCGCCCGCGATGATCAGCTGGGCTCCCGGCAGCCGCCTCCGGACCGACAGGAACGCCTTGAGCAGACCGATCGAGTTCTTGCGCGGCTCGACGCCGCCCACGGTCACGTAGAGCGGCGCCCCGGTCGCGTTGAGCCGCGCCCGGAGCTCCGCGTCGCGCGCGTCCGGCGCCGGCGAGTACCGCCGCAGGCTCACGCCGTTCGGGACGATCGCCGCGTCGACGCCGAGATCGGCCCGGAGCGTCCTCCGCCACGCCTCGCTGACGACGAGGCACGCGTCCGCCTCGCGCACCGAGCGCTCCTGGCAGGCGCGCAGGTAGGGGCTGTCGTAGTCGTCGAGGTGGTGCACGGTCCGGAGGAAGTGGGGCACGCCCCCCTCGGCGCGCAGCGCGGCGAGCGCGTTCGCGCTGATGCAGTCCTGCGAGTGCCAGATGTCGTGCCGCGCCCCGAGGCGGCGCAGCCCGGCCTCGAACTCCGCGATGCGCTGCCGCACGACCGCGTCGATCCCCTCCGGCGGGGGCGCGGCGGGCACGAGCACGGCGGGGCAGCGCGGCGGCCGGTAGAAGCCGCCCTGGTCCTTGTTCAGCGCGTAGATGCAGACCGAGACGCCGAGGTCGTGGAGCGCCTCCGCGAGCTCCACCGTGTGCACGACGCCGCCGCGCGGCTTCGTCGAGTAGGTGAGCAGCGCGACCGAGAGCGGCGCGCCGGGCGCGGCGCCGGCGCTCATCGCGCGCCCTCGCCCGCGAAGCCGGTGAGCGGCTCGGCCGAGAGGTCCCAGAGCGTCTGCCGCTCGCCGGCGGCCTCCAGCGTGAGCCGCCGCGAGCCGTCGACGGCGCCGACCGCGGCGCTCGCGATGCCGCGCCGGGCGAAGGCCGCGAGGACCGCGCCGGCGGCGTCGGGGCGCACGCTGAGCAGGAAGCCGTAGCTCGGGAACGCGAGCAGCCAGCGCGCGATCGAGAGATCGCGCACGTCGCCCGGCCGCGGGACGGCCGCGACGTCGAGCACCGCGCCGACGCCGGACGTCTCCAGGAGCATGAGCAGCGTCCCCGCGACGCCGCCCATGCTGATGTCCTTGCCCGCGTCGCACAGGCCGGCCTCGGCGAGGGCGGGCAGGACCTCGAGGTCGCCGCGGAGCCGCGCCGGGTCGGCCCCCGTCGAGGCGTTCCAGAAGGGGTGCTCCGCGTGCATCCTGCCGCGCAGGTCGATCGCCGCGACGAGCACGTCGCCGGGGCGCGCGGCGAAGCTCGTGATGAGCCGCCGCGCCCGCCCCGCGATGGCCACCGCGAGGGCGTTGTAGGGGCTGCGCGCGCTCGTATGACCTCCGACGATCGGCACCCCGTAGGCGCGCGACGCGGCGACCATGCCCTCCCAGACCGGCTCCAGCGCGCCGGCCGAGGTCCCCCAGACGACGTCGACCACGGCGATGGGGCGGCCGCCCATCGCGTAGATGTCGCTGACGTTGACCATCACGGCGCTGTAGCCCGCGAACCGCGGGTCTCCTTCGAGGAACGTCGGCCAGATCCCCTCGGCGGCGAGGAGCAGGTAGCCGTCGCCGTCGGGGATGGCCGCGCAGTCGTCGCCGAGCGCGGCGGGCCGATGGACCGCGTCGCTCGCGCCGGCCACGCCGCTCGCGCCGGCCACGCCGCCCGCGCCCGGCTTGCCGGACAGGTACCGCGCCGGGATCTGCACGTCCCGCTTCGCGAGGATGCCGAGCGCGCCCCGCAGCTCGGCCGCGATGCCGGCGAGCATCAGCGGAACCTCTGCCCGGGCGGCGGGCGGGGCTCGTCGCTCGGCGGGTAGCTCGCGAGGTCGGCCTCCATCAGGTGGTGCGGGCGATCGCGGAACGACCGCTCCTCGAGGGAGCGCCAGTGGATGCTCTCGAAGAACGGCACGTTGGCCGCCTGGACGAGCGCGAGGAACCGCTGGCACCCCCAGCCGTGGGCGGTGGTGACCGCCTTGTGGACGAGGCCGCGGCCGACCACGCCCTGCTTGCGGTGGGCGCGCTCGACGGCGAGCCGGCCGCCGTACCAGAGGCCGGGCTCCGCCTCGTAGATGCGCACCGTGCCGACGACCGCCTCGCCCCCCGGCGCCCCGCGCAGCACGGCCGCGATGGGGAACGCCGAGGCGTCCCAGTCGTCCTCGTCGGTGGTCTTAAACAGCCCTTGCTCGTCGCAGAAGGTGGCCCGGCGCAAGCGGAGGTACGCGAGATACGTGTCCCGCGTCTGCACAAGCTCGAAGCTGTACTGAGGCGTCATCGGAGCTCTCCGAGGTTGATGTCCATGCCGCGCCCGCGTCCGGCGGCGCCGCGGCCCGGCCCTCCGCCTCGAAGCCCGAGAGCCCCGAGCAGGCGCCGCAGCGGGCGCAGCCCGCCTTCACGTCGTTCGATCGCAGCCCCGCCCGCGCGAGCAGCGGGCCGATGTGCGCGTAGAGCGCCCGCATGAACTCCCCCGAGGGCGGCGCGCGATCGGCCGCGGGCGTCCCCGGGATGGGCACGAGCGGGACGAGGAACGGGTAGACCCCCATCGCGATGAGCCGCTCGCTCGCGTCGAGCAGCGACGCCAGCGAGTCGCCGAGCCCCGCGATGAGGTAGGTCGACACCTGGCCGCGGCCGAACACGCGCACGGCCGCCTCGAACGCCTCGAAGTACCGGGCCACGCTCACCTCGGCCTTGCCGGGCATCGCGGCCGCGCGCACCTCGTCCTCGACCGCCTCGAGGTGCATGCCCAGGCTGTCGACGCCGGCCGCGCGCATCCGCTCGAACCAGGCGAAATCGTCGGGCGGCTCGCACTGCGCCTGCACCGGCAGGTCGACGCGCGCCTTGATGCCGCGCGCGCAGTCGGCGAGGTGCGCCGCCCCGCGATCGGGCGACCGCGGCGTGCCCGTGGTCAGCGTCACGTGCCGCACCCCGTCGAGCCGCGCCGCCGCCTCGGCGACCTCGCCGAGCTGCTCCGGCGTCTTCTTCGCGGTGGTGCGCCCGGCCGCGAGCGACTGCCCGATCGCGCAGAACGTGCAGGCCTTGTCGCGCTCCGTGTACCGGATGCACGTCTGGAGCACCGTCGAGGCGAGGACGTCCGCCCCGTGCAGGAGCGCGATCTTGGGGTAGGGGATGCCGTCCTGGGTCGAGAGGGCGTAGAAGCGCGGCGCCTTCACGAGGGCGATCGGCGCGAGCTCCCTGCCGTCGCGCTCGACGGTCCCCGCGCCGTCGCGCCCGATCCGCGCCACGAACGGCGACGCCGCGGCCTGGTCGGTGTGGATCGGGATCATCACCGTGGCGCCGCGGAGCGTGGCCGCCACGTGCTGGGTCGGCCCCGCCCCGCCGCGGCGCGAGGTCCACGCCGCGCGGCCCTCGCCGTCGGTCGACGTGGGCGACGTGGGCGACGCGGGCGACGCGGGCGACGCGGGCTCGCCCGGCGCCGCGGCGCCCGCGCCCGGGGCGCCCTCGGGGGCCTCAGCCAGCCTCAGGCCGAACGACTGGAGCTCGGTGATCAGCGTCTGGGTATCCATGGTCCACCGCCGCAGGATCGAGGGAGGAGGCCTTGGGGCTGCCCGCGCCGAGCACCATCGGTCGCTCTGCCGTGTCCATCCAAAGCCGCAGCAAGTCGGGCCGGGCGTAGTGCCCCGCCGCATCCATCATCCGTTTTCGCTTCGTGATCAGGGCGAAGTCGAGGTCCGCGACGGCCATCCCCTCGCCGTCGGTCACCGGCGGGCACGCGTGCGCGCCCTCCGGCGTCACGATCGCCGTCATGCACCCGCCGCGCAGCACGCCCTGGAGCTGCTCGTTCGGCGCGACCTCCCGGACCTGCTCCGGCGTCAGGAAGGCCGTGGCGTTCACCACGAAGCACCCCGACTCCAGCGCGTGGTGCCGGATGGTCACCTCCATCTGCTCGGCGAAGATCGGCCCGACCAGGGAGCCGGGGAACTGGCTGCAATGGATCTGCTCGTGCTGCGCGATGAGCGCGAACCGCGCGAGCGGGTTGTAGTGCTCCCAGCACGCGAGCGCGCCGAGCCTCCCGACCGCGGTGTCCACGGTCCTGAGGCCCGAGCCGTCGCCTTGCCCCCAGATCATCCGCTCGTGGTAGGTCGGCGTGATCTTGCGCCGGTGGAGCACGAGGGCGCCGTCCCTGTCGAAGACGAGCTGCGCGTTGTACAGCGTGCCGTGATCGCGCTCGTTCACGCCGAGCACCACGACCACCCCGTGCGCGCGCGCGGCGGCGGCCACGGCCCGCGTCACCGGGCCGGGGACGGTGACCGCCTCGTCGTAAAGGCGCATGTGCTCCTTGCCCATGGCGGGCGGCGGGAGCACGAAGGAGAAGTACGGGTAATACGGGACGAACGCCTCGGGGAAGACGCAGAGCTCGGCGCCCTCCTTCGCGGCCCTGGCGATCGCGGCGACGACTCGCTCGGTCGTCCCGTCCCTGCTGCCGAGGACGGGACTGGCCTGCACCGCGGCCGCCCGGACTTTGCGGTTGTACTCCATGGACGGCGCTCGGGTCAGAGCGTCCAGGAGTGGACCATGAACGCGTTCTCCCGGCGGTGGATCAGCTGGATGTCGAGCACGTCGAGCGGGCTGATGGGCTTGATTCCCGGGATCAGCGCGTGCTCGCCGTGGCCGTAGAGCGCCTGCAGCGCGAACCGACACGCGTACACCTTGCCGCCCTCCTCCATGAACCGTCCGAGCTGCTGGTTCACGGCGAGATGCCCGGAGAACGCCTCGCTGCCGAGCTTCGGAAAGCCGCGCTGCAGCCCCAGCGTGACGCCCGGCCCGTACAGCAAGATGGATGTCTCAAACCCTTTACGCTGAAGGCGGATCGCCGTCAGCACGTTGACCAGGCCGATCGATCCCTCGAAGGCCACGGTGTGAAAGGTGACCAGCGCCTTCTCTCCCGGCTTCGCCTTGACGTCTTCGAAGACCTTCTCCTCGTAATCGACCAGGAAGTCACCAGCGTTGTAGGCGGGATACGTCGGCTTCGGCATTGGTTACCTCTCTCCTAGAATGATTAAGTTGAGACCATAGTGATTTTCTGAACGCAAGGAAAATGCAGGAGCCCGTCCTCTTTTGATCGGGACTCGGTTCTGAAGGAGGCGCGGAGGAGGTGCGATTGTGGATCTCGCGTCGACGGTCGATGCGAGCGAACCGAGCCGCGCGCGGGGCGGGCTCGCCTCGTTGATTTCGAGGGCCTATCTCTGCGATTTCGAGGAGGTTTCGCGCGCTTGTCCGCGCGCGTGAGCGCGGCTCGATCGGTGTCGCGCGCTCGTGCGTCCGAGCGGCAAAGGCCGCGGGGATGAATGCCGGCGGGGCGTCGCGCCCCCGGGCGCCCTGCTATCGCTGCTTCTTTCGCCCCTTGGCGCTCTTGCCGCCCTTGCCACCGCTGCCGCCCTTGCCGGCCTTCATGCCCTTGGCGGGCTTCGTGCTCTTGCTGGTCTTGACACGACGAGTTGTCCGTGCGTCCGCCGCGTCGCGCCGCAGCCGGCGCGGCTTCGGCTCGTCCGACATCCCGTCTCCGGCGAGCCGCCGGCCGTAGATGGTGCGCCGGAGGATGGCCACGTCCTCGATCTGCACGAGCATCGCGTCGCCGATCGCGATCCGGTCCCCCGAACGGCGGCCGATGACGCGCAGCCCCTCGTCGTCGATCTCGTAATCATCCGGGCCGAGCGACTCCATGCGGACGAGCACGTCGACGAAGGGATCCTCGATGTTGACGTAAACGCCCGTCCCCACGATGCCCGTCACGGTGCCCTCGAAGGTGTCCCCGAGCCGGGAGCGCATGACCAGCGCGCGGTGCAGATCGACCACCTCGCGCTCCACCTCCATCGCCTTGCGCTCGCGCTCCGACGCCAGGATGGCCGCCTCGCGCAGCCGCTCGAGCGCCGCCTCGCTCCGGTCGACGCGCTCGCCGCGCAGCACCGCGCGGATCGCGCGGTGGGCGGTGATGTCCGGGTACCGCCGGATCGGCGAGGTGAAGTGCAGGTACGCGCTCGAGGCCAGCCCGAAGTGGCCCACGTTGGCCACGTCGTACACCGCCTGCTTCATGGCGCGGAGCAGGAGCATGTGCAGCACCTGCTTCTGCGGGTGCGCGTCGAGCTTCTTCAGGAACACCGACAGCCGCTTCGGATCGGCCGCGTCCTCCGGATCGAACGCGAGCCCGAGCTCCCCGCACATCGTCGCGAAGCGCTCGAGCTTCGCCTGGTCCGGGGGCGCGTGGTACCGGAACACGGTGGGGATGCCCTGGTCGACCACGAACTGCGCGCAGGTCTCGTTCGCCAGGAGCATCAGCTCCTCGATGAGCTGGTAGGCCTTCGCCACCCCGGGGTCGTGGCTGCGCTTCTGCACGTCGACGGGCGCGCCCGTCGACGGATCGAGCACCACCTTCGCCTCGGGCAGGTCGAGGTCGAGCGCGCCCCGCCGCATCCGCCGGCCGCGGAGCAGCCGGGCGAGGTCCCACATCACCTGGAGGTCGTTCCGGAGCGCCTCGGCCTCCGGGCTGCGCGGCGGATCGGGCGTGAAGCCGAGCGCGCGCGCCACGCCGGGGTAGGTGAGCTTCGCGATCGACCGGATGTACCCCTCGATGACGCGCGCGCGCCGCACCGTCGCCGTCGGGTCGAGCTCGACCTCGACGCACAGGCAGAGCCGGATCACGCCGGGCAAGAGGGAGCAGAGGTTCGACGACAGCGCCCGCGGCAGCATCGGGATCGCGCGATCGGGCAGGTAGATCGAGTTGCCCCGCCCGAGCGCCGCCTGGTCGAGCGCGCTGCCCGGCCGCACGTAGTGCGACACGTCGGCGATCGCGATCCAGGCCCGGTACGAGCCGTCGTCCTCGCGGATCACCCAGACCGCGTCGTCGTGGTCGCGCGCGTCCTCCGGATCGATCGTCGGCATGGGCAGGTGGGTGAGGTCGGTGCGCCCCTCGAGCGCCTCGGCCGGCACCTCGCCGCCGAACGCCTCGGCCTCGGCGATCGCCTCCCGCGTGTGCTCCTCCTCGATCCCCTCGCGCAGCAGGATCTTGGCGACCTCCACGTTCGGGTCGCCGGGCGTCCCGAGCACGGCCTCGAGCACGCCCTCCGGGTTCTCGTCGGGCAGGTCCGGGAAGCGGGCGATCGACACGACCGCCGCGGCGCCGTCCTCCGCGTCGGGCGGCGCGATCGGCCCGCCCGGCTCGCGCGGCACGATCACGATCGGCCCGCGGACGCGCCCGTCGTCCGGCTCGAGCCACGCGCTCCTGCCTCGCCGGCGCAGCACGCCCGCCACGCGCGCGTGACGCCGCTTGACGACGCGGACGATCTCCCCCTCCACGCCGCGCCGCGAGCGCGTCGCGATGCGCACCGCGACGGTGTCGCCGTGGAGCGCGCCGCCCATCGCCTCGGGCGAGATGTAGACGTCCTCGGCCGCCCCTCCGAGCGACACGAACCCGAAGCCGCGCGGGTGCACGGTCAGCGTCCCCTCGTGCTCGGCGCCGCGCGCCTCGACCTGCTGGCGGCTCACGCGGAACCGCTGGCCGGGGAGGGCGACGATGCTGCCCTCCGTCGACAGCTCCTCGAGCAGCCGCTGCAGCTTCGTGTAGCGGCTCGGCTCGACCCCGAGGCGCTCGGCGATCTCGTTGGCGTGCAGGGCGCGCTTGAATGACGATAGCAGATCGACCACGGCCTCCCGGCGCCGCGCGCCGGAGCCGGTCGTCGGGGAATCTCCGCGAGATGAGGAACGCATGAAACTCGACTAGCACGAGTCTCCTCTCGCTGGCTGTCGCCGCCCGGGTCCGGTATGCCTCGAACCCACGCCTCTAGCGCCGCCACCGACCGATGCTGCTGAACTCGATCGCCCTGCTCCTCGCGCTGATGCTCCTCGTCTTCCTCGCCGGGAGGGGCAACGTCTTCGCGGTGCGTCCGGCGCGCGACAGACATGACGCGCGTGATTCCTCGGAGGCGCATCGGGCCGGCCCCGAGGGGCCGCCCCGCGAGGGGCCCGCGACCCAGGCCGCGGGGCCCGCGACCTCGACCGGCGAGGCGCAGGCCGGGCGCGCCCGGTTCGTCGTCACGCTCTTCCGGCTCGCGCTGTTCGTCGCCATCGCGGCGAGCGCGGCGCTCGTCGTCGAGTACCAGAACGCCGGCGACCCCGCGTTCTGCGGCGTCAGCTCGGGCTGCTTCGCCGTCCGGGTGTCGCCGTACAGCCGGCTCTTCGGGGTCCCGCTGCCGAACCTCGGCCTCGCCGCCTTCACCACGCTCCTCGCCGCCTCGCTGCTCGCGCGGGAGCGCTGGCACCACGTCGCGATCGCGGCGGCCTCGGCCGTCGGCGGCCTCGCCGCCACGGTGCTCCTCGGGCTGCAGGCCTTCGCGATCGGCGCGTTCTGCGCGTGGTGCGTCGCGGTCGACGTCGCGGCCCTCGCCGCCGCGATCACGTCCGCGCTCGTCGCCTGGCAGGCGTGGCGCATGCCGCGCGCGGCGTTCGATCGCGCCGCGCAGGGCGGGCTGCCCGGCACCACGGTGTGGGGCGCGGCCGCCGTGGCGGCGATCGGCCTGCCGTTCCTCTGGGGCAGCTACCCGGTCATCCCGCCGCTCCCGCCGGAGCTCGCGGCGCTGCAGGAGCCCGGCAAGATCACGGTCGTCGCCTTCACCGACTTCGAGTGCCCCTTCTGCCGCCGGCTGCACCCCGAGATGAGCCAGATGGAGGAGCCCTACGGCGACCGGCTGCGCCACGTGCGCAAGATGGTGCCGCTGCCCAGCCACCCCGGCGCGCTCCCCGCGGCGAAGGCCTACGTCTGCGCGCCCCCGGACAAGCGCGAGCAGGCCGCGGCGCTGCTCTACAGCGCGTCGCCCGGCAAGCTCACGGACGACCGCGTCGCGTCCGTCCTCGCGCCGCTCGGGCTCCCCGCCGACTTCGAGGCCTGCCTCGCCGCGCCGGAGACCCAGGCCACGATCGACGCGGACGTCGCGCTGTATGGGCGGATGGAGGCGCGCGGGCTCCCCGCCACCTACGTCGGGCGGCGGCTCGTGGTCGGCTACAACCCCGATCGCCTCCGCGATGCGCTGCGGCGCGAGGCCGCCGGGGATCCGCTCAGCCTGCCGCTGCCGCTGCTCTTCGTCGCCCTCCTCGGGGTCTCCGCGGCCGCCGTGGTCGTGGGCAGCCGGGATCGCTCGCGCGGCGCGTCGGGCGGGGCCGCCGCGCCGCCCCCGTCATCGGCGGCGGCGCCGTGAGCATCGCCGCGCCGCGCCCGGCTGCCGCCTTTCGCGGCCGGTCGGCGGGTGACAGAATAGCTCATGAGTGATCATCCCGAGCTAGCCGGCAAGCTCCCGCTGGAGTTCTTCCGGCAACTACCCAAGACCGATCTGCACGTCCACCTCGACGGCTCCTTGCGCCTCGAGACGATCATCGATCTCGCCCGCAGCAACCGCGTCGAGCTCCCGACGTACGAGCCGTCGGAGCTGCGCCGGGTGATGAACCTGGGCCAGAACTGCGGCTCGCTCGTCGAGTACCTCAAGGCGTTCGACATCACGCTGCGCGTCCTCCAGACCGAGGAGGCGCTCTACCGCGTCGCCTACGAGCTCGCGGAGGACGCCGCGCGCGAGAACGTCCGTTACATGGAGGTCCGCTACTCGCCGATGCTGCACACCCGCCTCGGCCTGCGCCTCACGAGCGTCGTCGAGGCGGTGCTCTCGGGGCTCCGGGCGGCGCGCGACGCGCTGGGCATCGAGAGCAACGTCATCGTCTGCGGCATCCGGAACATCTCGCCGGAGTCGTCGCTGGAGATGGCGGAGCTCGCGGTGGCCTACAAGAGCCGCGGCGTGGTCGGGTTCGACCTGGCCGGCGCCGAGTACGACCACCCGGCGAAGCACCACAAGGCGGCGTTCCAGCTCGTGCGCCAGAACAACATCAACTGCACCATCCACGCCGGCGAGGCCTACGGCCCCGAGTCGATCGCGCAGGCGCTGCACGTCTGCGGCGCGCACCGGATCGGCCACGGCTGCCGCCTGCGCGAGGACGGGGGCCTGCTCCATTACATCAACGATCACCGGATCCCGCTCGAGTGCTGCCCGTCCTCGAACGTGCAGACCGGCGCCGTGCGCGACCTCGCCTCGCACCCGCTCAAGCTCTACCAGAGCCTCGGGCTGCGCGTGACGGTCAACACCGACAACCGGCTCGTCACCGACACGACGGTGTCGCACGAGCTCTGGCACTGCCACACGAAGATGGGATTCGGCCTGAAGGAGATCAAGTCGACCATCGTGGCCGGCTTCAAGAGCGCCTTCCTGCCGTTCCACATCAAGCAGGGCTACCTCCGCCGCGTGACCGAGGAGCTCGAGCGCTTCTCCGCCGACGGCTCGATCCGCCCCGCCCCGCCGCCGGCGCCCCCTGGCCACGAGATCCTCGAGCTCACCCCGATGGACGGGAAGGACGGCCGGCAGGCGGCGCAGACGCCCGTCGAGAAGGCCCCCAACTGACGCGCTGGCCGCCCCGCGCGGCGAGGGCGGCCGCCGGGCGCGCCCGGGTGGAGCTCAGCCGCCCTTCCACTCGGTCCGCTGCACCACGGGCAGCTGCAGCGCGCGCTCCCGGTCGAGATCGAGCGATCCGAGGTGGATCGCGATCGGCGACTGCACCCACTTGAAGATCGATCTCGAGAACAGGGTCGCGAACTTCTCGGCCCACGCCCGCAGCGCGGCGGGGTCCTTGTCCGGGAACAGGCTGGGGAGCGCGGCGGCCAGCTCGTCGGCGGCGAGCTTCTCGGCGCCGTAGAGGTAGAGGCACGCGTCGAGCACCTCGAACGGCATGAGCTCGGCTTCCCCCGACTGGTTCTCGGCGAGCTCCGGCCCCGCCGTCGTGGCGAGCGTCTGCTGGATCCCCTTGAAGCCGAAGCGCTGCGAGAGGCGCTCGATCAGGGCGATGACCACGGTCTTCGGGAGGTTGGCGATCACGCTGAACGCCCCCTCGAGATCGCCGCCCACCGTGGTGTAGCCGAGCGCCTTCTCGCTCATGTTCCCCGTCTGCAGGAACAGCGCGCCGCTCGTGTTCGCCCAGTTCCACATGCGCCCGCCGCGGATGCGCGCCTGCACGTTCTGCCGCGTGAGCTCGGTGAGCTGCCGGCCCTCGCCGACCATCGCCTGGGCGGCCTCGAGCTCCCGGGGGAACGCGTCCTCGATCGGGATCACCGCGAACGAGGCGCCGAGATCGTCGGCGATCTGCGCGGCGGCCCGGTGCGTCGCGTCGCTGGAGTAGCGCGACGGCATGAAGAACGCGTGGAGCGACGCCTTCATCTGCGCGCGCAGCGCCTCGCCCTCGAGGCCCGGGTGGAGGAGCTGCACCGCCCGCCAGGCGACGAGCAGCGTGAGGAGCGAGTCGCGGCCGCCCGAGAGCGCGAGGCCGATGCCCTTGAAGGCGCCGATCTTGCGGTAGTAGTCGGCCACGCCGAGCGCGAGCACCTCGTAGAAGTCGTCGAGCAGCTCGTCGCGCGCCGAGATCGCCGGCAGCGCCGCCGAGGGCAGGAACGGCGTCGTGCCCGGCGGCGGGGCGGGGTAGGCGAGCCGCGAGCGGTCCGCCGTCTGCCCGGGCGCCCGGAGGACCTCCACCATGTGCGGGGAGGCGCGGCGGAACTCCTCGAGGTCGCTGCGCCAGGTGCTCGCCTCGCGGCGGCAGCGCGTCGTCCGGTCGAGGTCGACCACGGCCGCGGCGTACCCCTCGCGGAAGCGCGGCGCCTCCAGCATCGGGCGGCCGTTCTGGTTGATGAACCCGCCGCCGTCGAAGACGAGCCCGTCGTTGCCGCCGACCAGGTTCGCGTAGGCGATGGTGCACTGGTTGTCGGCCGCGCGGGTCGCGATCATCTCGCGCCGGGTGCCCGTCACCCCGGCGCGGAACGGCGACGCCGAGATGTTGCAGACGATCTCGGCGCCCGCGTAGCAGCGGCGCCGCATCGGCCCGTCGGGCGACCAGATGTCCTCGCACACCTCGACGGCGATCGTCCCGAAATCGAAGGCGAGGATGCGGTCGCCGCAGATCACGCCGTCGGCGTCGAGCTCCATGAACGGCATGCCGCGCGAGAACGTGCGCGCCTCGTAGAAGATGTTGTAGGTGGGCAGCTTCTCCTTCGGGGAGAAGGCGAGCACCTGGCCGGCGTGGACGATCGCGCCGGCGTTGAAGAGGTCGCCCCCCACGCCGACGGTCACGCCGATGACGAACACGGTGCGGAGCGACGCCGTCTCCTCGGCGAAGCGGCGGAGCTCGCGCTGCTGGCTCGCGACGAACGCGGGCCACTGCACGAGGTCCTCGGACGCGTAGCCGCCGATCACCTGCTCCGGGAAGACCGCCAGGGTGACGTCGTCGCGCGCCATCGAGCGGGCGAGCGCGAGGCACCGGTCGGTGTTCGAGCGGACGGCGCCGACGGTCGCGTTGACGTTGGCGATTCCGATCTTGACGAGTCGCATCGGGCGGCAGCCTAGCGCGGCAGCACGGCGCTGAGCAGGGCGAAGAGCTTGTCGATCTCCCCGGGCGTCACGCGCCGGTTCGCCTTCACCCGGTCCCCCTCGGCGAAGAACTCGACCGGGTCGACGACCCGGACCGTCACGATGGCGATGCGGAACGAGGTCGCGCGCTCGATCTCCGCGTTGAGGAAGGCCGCGTCGCGGGCGGCGTCCTCGGGGCTCGCGCTCGCCCCGTCGAGCGCGACCTTGGCGCCGCCATCCTTGGTCAGCGTCACGGCGGCCTCGAGCGACCTCAGCGTCGGCGGCACGCGGGGCGCCTCGCGCGGCCCCCGCAGCGTCCGCGCCGGGTCGATGGCCGCGGCGAGCGCGGCCTCCTCGCCGACCGGCTCGGGGAAGCCGCCCGTGCCGATGAAGCGCCGCGCCTCGCGCGCCCGCGAGACCGGCAGCACCACGAGGAAGTTCGGCTCCACGGTCGCCACCACGCGCGTGTGCCCCTTGAGGGTCACGCGCACGGCCGGCACGCCGAGCCCGCCCTCCTCGGCGCCCGGCGGCTGGCTGCGCGAGAGGAGCGTGTCGAGCCCCGTCTTCAGCCGTTCGGGCGGCACGTTGTGCTCGAGGACGATCACCGCCTCGTGGGCCGCGTCCGCGCGCGGCGCGGTGATGAAGGCGCGCTCGAGGTCCCGCTCCGGATCGAGCCCCGTGCCGGTGAGCACGGGGCCCCACAGATCGAGCGCCGCGAGCCGCGCCATGATCGGGTGGCCGCGGGTCCGGTCGGCGAAGACGAGCACCGAGACCTTCCCGCCGGCGATCGACTGCGCGATCGCGGCCGCGTTGCGCGGCTTCGGCGGCGGCGGCGCCTCCGCGCCGACCGGCGCCGCAGGCGACGCGGAGCCGCACGCGACGGCGGCGAGGGCGAGGCCGAGCGCGAGGAGCCGCAGCGGCAGGAGGCGCACCGCGGCGAAGAGCCCTTGACGAACGGACGGCATCACCCACGCGACGTTACCGGCACCCACCCGATCCCGCCAGCGGGCAAGCCTCCCCGCGGGCGCGCGCCGCTCGGCGAGGCGGCCATCCCTCTTCCTCGCGACGGGACCTGGAGTAGGATGCCCCTCCCGCGGTCCACGCCGAGCTCGTGCGCGCCGCATGGATCCGTGTCTCGCAACGCGGCGGACGCGGAGCCCGACCCACGTTGAAGAGGAGTGTCACCCCATGGCGGTCCGTCCATCCGACCTGCACGCGATCCCCCTGTTCGAGAGAATCACGGAGGACCACCTCGACGAGCTGATGAGGGCGTTCCAGCGCCAGGAGGTCCCGTCCGGCCACGTGCTCTTCGAGGCCGGGAGCGCGCCGGCGCACCTGTTCCTCCTGGTCCAGGGCGAGGTCGCGCTGCTCGAGGGGGGCGAGACGCGCTTCCGCCTGAGCCCCATCTCGCCGATCGGCGAGCTCGGCGCGCTCACCGGCTTCCGGCGGACGACGACCGCGGTGACGACGCAGCCCTCGGAGATCTGGCGCATCGGCGTCGCCGAGCTGCAGGACTTCTTCGAGGGGCACGGCGACGTCGCCTACCCGTTCTACAACAACCTGCTCAACGTCGTCGCCGGCAAGATCCGCCGCGACGCGCGGCGGCTCGAGGAGGTCCGCGCGAACCTCATCCGCACGCAGCGGGCGATGAAGCGGCTGCTCGAGCTCGTGCTCGACAGCGAGGAGACGCCGCTCAGCAAGGTCATCTGCGCGACGCTCGAGGAGCTCATCGAGAAGAACCGGCGCTCGCACTACATGGTCGAGCCGGCGCACACGCTGAAGAGCTCCGTCCGCCTGGACAGCGGCGCGCTCGTCCCCGTGGTCGAGCTCTCCGACGGCTGGCTGCGCCTCGCCGGCCTCCGCGACGCCGCGAAGGGCGCGCACTGGAGCGGCGTGCTCATCCTGCCCGCGCGCGAGATCCCGGTGAGCGGGACCATCGACGCGATCGACGATCACGGCGCGCTGGTGAGGCTCGATCTCCTGATCGACGAGTACGCCGCCGCGCTCCAGGATTACCTGACGCGCCTCCAGATGCTGGATTTCGTGGTGTGAGCTCGCGCCGCGCGGCCGCGCTCCGCGGCCGCCGCGCGCCCTCGCCGCGCCTCGCCGCGCCTCGCCGACCGCTCCCTCGCGCGCGTCGCCGCGCCTCGACCTCGCTTCGATCGCCCTCGGACCGCGATCGGACCCGTCGTCAGACCGTCGACGACCGTTGCCAGGATCGCGCCGGGTGATCTACGGTTCCCCGAGCGCACGCTCCTCGGAGCGCTGAGCCGAAGTGGCGGAATGGCAAACGCGGCGGATTCAAAATCCGCTGTCCTCACGGGCTTGTGGGTTCGAGTCCCACCTTCGGTACCGATGCGGAATCCCTGGACGAAGCGCCTCTGCGCGGAGCTCGTCCTCTGCTGGCGAGCGCGCTCGCGGCTCCGGGCCATTCCGGCGAGGTGAGGCGCCTGCGATCGATCGTCGGCTGTCTTGGTCGTAGGACGGCGGGGGGCCACGGCGCGGCGGGGGCCGGCCGTCCGTGACGTCGGGCGAGCGTGGACGCCGCGGTCCGCCGGAACAAGCCGCCAACGGGCTGCTACGCTCGGCGCGCATGTCGCGTCGGAGCGGAGGTATCGAGCGGCTGGGCGCGTTGATCCAGCGGGCGTCGTCGCTGTCGGCGCCGACGGAGGTCGACACCGCGCCGATGCCGTTCCGCGATTGGGAGGCGGCCGTCGGGTCCCGGATCGCCGCGCGCGCGCGGCCGCTCAAGCTGGAGCGCGGCGTCCTTCACGTCCGCGCGGCGAGCTCGACGTGGGCGCAGGAGCTCTCGATGCTCGGCGACGTGATCACCGCGCAGCTCCGCGCGCGCGGCCTCGCGGTGCAGTCGCTCCGGTTCCGCGTCGGCAAGGTGGAGCCGGTCGCGCGCCCGCCGTGGCGCGAGGAGGTCCGCCCCGCGCCGAAGGAGGCGCCGCTCCCGTCCGAGGTGCGGCGGGAGCTCGGGAAGGTCGCCGATCCCGATCTGCGCGACGCGATCGCCAAGGCCGCCGCGAGGAACCTCGGCTGGCAGGAAGCGGAGGCGAGCGCGAGCGCGAGCGCGCGCCCTCGCAACCCGCCGCCGGCCCCCGCCGCGGCCCCGCCGCAGCCCTCCCGGGCGCCGGCGCTGGCGACGCCGTCGACCTCTCGGCCGACCGCGCGCGCAGCCGCTCGCGACGCCGCGCCGCCGGCCCCGCGCGCGTCGCCGCCGGCCCCGCGCGCGTCGCCGCCGGCCCCGCGCGCGTCGCCGCGGGCCTCCGCGCCGGCGACCGCGGCGCCGGGCGACGAGGCGGCGGCTACTTCGCCGCGACCAGCCGCTCGAGACCCTCGATCCGCTGCATCAAGAACCGCTCGGTCGGACCGAACGAAGGAGCCATCCGGCGCAGGTCGTCGAGGTAGATCCTGAGCGGCTGGATATCGAGCGACTTCACGCGGCGGACCACGGTGTAGAGCTCGTCGACCACGGGGCCGGGCAGCGGGCGGCGCGCGATCGTGAAGAGCTCGAACGCGTAGTTGACCCACGTGCCCTTGGTCGTCGCGCCCGCGAGGCGGGCCGCGTAGCGCGCGGCGAGCTCCGCGGCCGGCATCTCCAGCGGCACGTTCGTCCGCGCGCGGCTCAGGATGTCGATCAGCACGGTCTGCAGGATGCGCTCGGCCTCCTCGCTCCGCCCCATCGCGAGCGCCTTGTCGGCGAGGCTCGCGAGCAGGCGCAGCGACTGGAAGCCCTTGGAGCCGCCGTCGCCCGTCGGGCTCGTGAGCTCCGTCGGGTCGTCCGACATCTTGCGCATCTCGGTCATCGCCAGCGCGCCGAGCGTCGCGGTCGCGCGCCGGAACTCGACCCCGTAGGCGTCGTGGGGCCGCGACTCCTCGCCGCCGTAGAGCAGCATCTCCTGGCTGCCGATGATGATGCGGTCGCCGTCGACCAGCTCGCGCTGGCCGGAGATGCGCGTGCCGTTGACGTACACGCCGTTCCTGCTCTCGAGATCGAGCACGGCCACGCCGTCGCTGCGCACCTGCAGCGTGGCGTGGCGCCGGGACACCAGCGGATCGTCGAGCGAGAGCTGGCAATCGCCGCTCCGGCCAATCACGAAGGGCCCTTCGGGGAGCTCGAAATCGTGCGCCAAGTACCGGAGGCGGAAAGGCATGGTCTATTTCAGTGCGCCGAGGCGCTCGAGCCCTTCGATTCGCTGGAGGATGAACCGCTCCGCCGGGGTACGTTCTCCCGCACGCTCGCGGAGCCGCTTCGCGTAGCCACGAAGGATGGACATGTCGACGGCCTTCACCTTGCGCAGGACACTATACAGCTCATCGACGAGGTAGGCGGGAAGCAGGAGCTCGAGCCGCGTGTTCAGCTCGAAAATATAGTTGATCCACGACCCCCGGGTGGTGGCGGCGGCGAGGCGGGCGGCGTACGTGCTGGCCTTCTCGACCAGCTCGGGCTGGACGGCCCCGACGCCCCCCTCCCGCGCCTTGGTGAGGATGTCGTTGAGCGAGCGCTGGAGGATGCGCTCGGCCTCGTCGACGCGCCCCAGGGCGAGCGCCTTGTCGGCGACGCTTCCGATGAGGCTCAGCGCGTGCACGCGCTTGTCGGGGTGCTGCGGGATCAGCCCGGGCAGCGACCTGCGCGAGGCGATCGCCGTCGCGCCGTCGTCCTCGCCCGAGGACATCTCGCTCATGTCGACCGTGCGCGCGTTCTGCTGCCGGGTCCATATCGGCGCGCTCCGCGGCGAGTGCGTCGAGCTCGGCTCGATCGCCCCGAGCAGGAACATCTCCTGCCCCCCGATCGCGATCTTGTCGCCGTCCGACAGGATCTGGCGGCCCGTGATCCGGGTCCCGTTGATGAGCACGCCGTTGCGGCTGCCGAGATCCTCGATCGCGACGCCGCCCTCGCCGACGGTCAAGAGCGCGTGCCTGCGCGACACCAGCGGGTCGTCGAGCGACAGCTGACAATCCGCGCTCCGTCCGATGAAGAACTCGCCGAGCGGCACCTCGAGATCGTGGGCGAGGTAGCGCAATCGGATGCCCATGATCGAGCCATACCAACAGCCCAACAGGCCGTCAAAAGCCAGCTTCCGGGCCGCGTTGCAAAGGTTTGCAAGCCCACAAGAACGCCCGTCGAGCGCGGACGGTGAAGTCCGCTTCCGTCGTACAGTATCACACCGTCATCACGCTGGCGGGCCCTGCGCGATCGACCTGGTCGGACCTCAGGGGTGGCTCGAGAGGACCCGGAGCAGCGTGAGGATGAGCCGCGGGTGGGCGAGCAGGCCATAGATCTTGAGGTCTCCGCTCGCCACGAGCCGCGCGAGCTCGCGGAGGGGGCCGCTCTGGCGGCGGTGCAGGAGGCCGAGCTTCGGGAGGCTCAGCCAGCGGTGGAACGCGATGTCCGGGAGCCGGAGCAGCGCCGCCTCGTCGCCGCAGAACGTGACGGAGGGGATGCCGATGGCGCCGTCGTGGATGGTGAGGCGCCCGTGATCGAAGCGCATCGTCATCGACGTGCCGGTGTCCTGCGCGACGACGAGCACCGAGCCGCGCAGCGCTCGGAAATCGGACACGCGCCTCGGATCGCGGCCGAGGTGCTCGCGGACGAGCCGGCCGAAGTGGGCGGCGAGGGCGTTGTCCTCCGCGCCCGGGGCAAGATCGACGATGGGCTCCATGGTGTCGCGCTCTCGCGTCGGGGGTGGCGCAGCGCCGCCCCCCGTCTCTCTGTGGCCGATGCGCTCCCCGGCAAGCCGCGTCGCCGCGCGCATCCGGCGGACGGCCTGGGCGGCGGTGGCGCGCCCTCGTGAGACGATAGGCACGACCGGCCGCCGAGGGTCAAGCGCGGCGCCGCGCGGGCGCCGCGCCTCACCCGGCGGCGCGCGCTCCGTCCACCCCGATGTCGCGGCGGAGCACCTTGCCGTCGAAGTCGATCGCGCTCACGGCGCGGAACGCGCGCTCCCGCGCCTCCGCGAGCGAGCCGCCCGCGGCGGTGACGGCGAGCACGCGGCCCCCGGCGGTCACGATCGCGCCGTCCCGCTCCGCCGTGCCCGCGTGGTTCACGAAGGCGCCCTCGACCGCGGCCGCGGCGTCGAGGCCGCGGATGACGTCGCCGGTCACGGGCGCCGTCGGGTAGCCGCGCGCCGCGAGGACCACGGTGAGCGCGTGCCGGCCGGGGGCGACGCGCGCCGCCCCGGGGTCGAGCGCGCCCGCCGCGGCCGACGCGCAGAGCTCGGCGACGTCGCCCTCGAGGAGCTCCATCAGCGCCTCGCACTCGGGATCGCCGAAGCGGACGTTGTGCTCGAGCAGGATGGGGTCCCCCGCCGGCGTGATCATCAGGCCCGCGAACAGCACGCCGCGGAAGGGCCTCCCCTCCGCCCGCATGCCGTCGATCGTCGGCCGGAGGATCTCGCGCTCGACGCGGGCGGTGAGCTCGGGGGTGACGCGGGCGCTCGGGGCGAACGCGCCCATGCCGCCGGTGTTCGGCCCGGTGTCGCCCTCGCCGACGCGCTTGTGATCGCGCGCCGCCGGCAGGACGAAGATCGCCTCCCCGTCGCTGAGGGCGTGCAGGCTGGCCTCCTCGCCGACGATCGCGTCCTCGAGGATCACGGTCGCGCCGGCGTCGCCGAAGCGGCGGTCCACGAGCATGTCCTTCGCCGCCGCGAGCGCCTCGTCGACGGTCGCCGCGACGACGACGCCCTTGCCGGCGCAGAGCCCGTCGGCCTTCACGACGATGGGCGCGCCGCGCTCGCGGATGATGCGGGCCGCCTCGTCGAAGGAGCGCGCGATCTGGAACGGCGCGGTCGGGATCCCGTGGCGGGCGGCGAACTCCTTGAGGAACGCCTTCGACCCCTCGAGGCGCGCCGCCTCGCGGCTCGGCCCGAACACGGCGACGCCCGCGGCGGCGAGCGCGTCGGCGACGCCGGCGCAGAGCGGCGCCTCGGGGCCGACGACGACCAGGTCGGCGCGCTCGCGGACGGCGAGCCGGGTCGCCTCGTCGGGCGACAGCGAGGCGAGGTCGGCGCGGCGGATCGGGGCGCGGCCCGGGCCGCCTTGCGCCTTGGTGCCGGCGTTCCCGGGCGCGACGATGACCTCGGCGACCGAGGGCGATCGGGCGAGCGCGCGCGCGAGGGCGTGCTCGCGCCCCCCCGAGCCGAGCACGAGGATGCGGCGATCTGACCGGCGTGGTTTCGCAGTGGAGCTCACGCACGCGCGCTACCACGCGGCGGCCCTCGCTGTCGAGGCGCCTCGCGCGGTCGCCCGTCCGGGAGGGGCTCCGCGGCGCCCGACATCGTGATAGAAGCGCCCGCAGGGCGCGCGGCGCGGCTCGGCCAAGGCCGCGAGCGCGCGCCGCCGGGCCCCCTCAGGCGGGGACCGGAGGGCGGATCCCTGAACATTCTGGAGGGGACAGCGGCGCGAGCCCCGGTGTCGAGAGGGCAGCGGGCGCGGATCCCCGCCGTGGAGACGAGCGATGACTCACCGGGCTTCGTGGGATGAATACTTCATGCGCATCGCCGAGGTCGTCGCGTCCCGGGCGACCTGCGACCGGAAGCACGTCGGCGCGGTGATCGTGCGCGACAAGAGCATCCTCGCGACCGGGTACAACGGCTCGATCCGGGGGCTGCCCCACTGCGACGAGGAGGGGCACCTCATCGAGGACGGCCACTGCGTGCGCACGATCCACGCGGAGGCGAACGCGATCATCCAGGCCGCGCGGAACGGGGTGCGGATCGACGGCGCGACGGTCTACGTCACGGCCTCTCCCTGCTGGGGGTGCTTCAAGATGATGGCGAACGCGGGCATCTCGCGCGTCGTCTTCGGCGAGTTCTACCGCGACGAGCGCATCTTCCGGTTCGCCACGGAGCTCGGGATCGAGCTCGCCCCGCTCACGCGGCGCGAGACGCCCGCCTGAGGCGTTGCGCGCGCGGGCGCGCGGTTGCGCGGGCCCTCGCGCAACTTGCGCGACGTCTCGCGCAACGCTCGGGCGACGCTCAGGCCTTGCGCGGCCGCGGCAGCCCGTACACGCGGATGCGCTCCACCAGCGTGCGCCGCGAGATCCCGAGCAGCGCCGCGGCGCGCGTCTGGTTGCCCATGCACTGCTCGAGCGCCTGGACGATGCGCTCGCGCTCGTGGGCCTCCATGGCGTCGCGCAGCCGCGTGGGGCCGGGGCCCGCGCCGTCGAGCGCGCCCTTCGCGCCGTCCGGCACGCCCCTCGCATTCCCGTGCGGGGAGCTCGGGGACGCCGCCGCCGGGGCGGGCGCCTGTGACGGTTGCACCGGAAGGGTAGGCTCATGCAAGGGACGGGCGGGATCGGCCAGCGGGGAGAGGAGCAGGTGCTCCGGCCCGATGGGCGCCCCGTTGGCGAGGATCACCGCGCGCTCGATCACGTTGCGCAGCTCCCGGATGTTGCCTGGCCAGCTGTGGCGCTGGAGCGCGACCAGGGCGGCGGGCGAGAGCGGGACGGCCGCGGCGCCCGCCTCGCTGGGGAAGAGCTCCTTCGCCGTGCGCTCCGCGAAGAGCTGCGCCAGCGCCGCGACCTCGCCGGGGCGCTCGCGCAGCGGCGGGAGGGTGAGGGTCACGCCGTTCAGCCGGAAGTACAGGTCCTGCCGGAACGCGCCGCGGCTCACCTCGGCCTCGAGGTTGCGGTGCGTCGCCGAGATGAAGCGGACGTCGATCTTCGTGGGGGTCAGGCCGCCGACCCGCATCACCTTCCGCTCCTCGATGACCCGGAGCAGCTTGGCCTGGATCGAGAGCGGCAGCTCGCCGATCTCGTCGAGGAACACCGTGCCCCCCTCGGCCGTCTCGAGCAGCCCCGGCTTCGCCCGGACGGCGCCGGTGAAGGCGCCGCGCTCGTGGCCGAACAGCTCGCTCTCGAGCAGCGATTCGGAGAGGGCGACGCAGCTGAGGCGCAGGAGCGGCCGGCCCGCGCGCGGCGACGCCTTGTGGATCGACTCGGCGAGCACCTCCTTGCCGACGCCCGTCTCGCCGAGGAGCAGGATGTTGATGGGGCCCTTCGCGACGCGCTCGGCCAGCGCGTAGACGGCGCGCATCGCGTCGTCCTTCACGATGACGTCCTTGCGCGCGCCCCGCTCGCCGTCCTTCTGCCGGAGGATGACGCGCGCGGCGCCCAGGTAGATCACGTCGCCGGGCGCGAGCTCGACGGCGCCGCGCGCGGGCGCGCCCTTGCCGACGTCGATGAGGCGCTCGGTCGCCGCGCTGCTGTGCCGGCTGCGCACGCGGGTCCCGTTGCTGCTGCCGAGGTCCTCGATCCGGAGCGGCGGGCCGAGGTGCAGCACCGCGTGCCGGCGCGACACCGAGGAGTCCGGGACGCAGATGCCGGCGTCCTCGTCCCTGCCCAGGACGACGCTCCCGGAGCGCGGCAGCTGCCGCGTGCTCATCGAGCTCTGGGTGATGATCAGGACCTCGAGCGGGCCACCATCGCGGGAAACAAACTCCGGCTCAGCCACATCGCACCCCAGAGTCGCGCCGGGCGCCTGAGGGCGCCCTTCCACCGCACGCGTGCGATCCGTCCCGGGGACCGTTGCGTCAGCTCGCGCAGGACGGCGGCCAGGACCGAGGGCGCGCCTTGCAGGCGGCTGCGTAGCATGGACGCGCGCGCAGGGCGACCGCTGTCGCGCTCGCTTCGCCTGCTCGACCTCCGGCGGCGGCGCAGGGCGGCGATCGTCGCCCCGCGGCGGCGGCGCGCTCCCGGCGTGGCGGCCTGGGCGGTAGAATTTGCGCGGATGATCGCGGGAGACCCGTTCGGCTGGGTGGGCAGCACCATGGGCGGCAAGCTGCTGGTGGACGCCGTGGCCGGGGAGGGGGCGTTCGGCGTGGTCTACCGGGCGACGCACCTCGGCTTCCAGGAGCAGGTCGCGGTCAAGTGCTTGAAGATCCCCGCGAATCTCTCGCTGGAAGAGCGGGGGGCGCTGCTCGACACGTTCGAGCGCGAGGCGCGGCTGCTGCACCGGCTCTCGCGCCGGACGACGGGCATCGTCCAGGCGCTCGACGTCGCCGCGGCGACCTCGCCGGAGGGCCACTGGACGCCGTACCTCGTCATGGAGTGGCTCGAGGGGGAGACGCTCGCGCAGCACATCGACGCGCGGAGCGCCGCCGGGCGCGGGCCGCACCCCGTCGACGAGGCGATCGAGCTCCTCGCGCCGGCGGTGTCGGCGCTCGCGATGGCGCACGACGAGCGCGTCTCGCACCGCGACGTCAAGCCGGCGAACCTGTTCCTCGTCGGGTCGCCCGGCGCGACGACGATCAAGGTCGTCGACTTCGGCATCGCCAAGGTGATCGACGCGTCGATGCCGCTGTCGAGGGCGCTCGTCGAGACGAGGCGCTCGGCGGCGCCGGCGCCCGGCGGGGCCGCGACCGACACGACGCAGGAGCTCGCGGCGTCGCGGACGCTGCACGCGTTCACCCCGCTCTACGGCGCCCCGGAGCAGTTCGACCCGAGGCTGGGCGCGACCGGGCCCTGGACCGACGTGTTCGCGCTGGGGCTCATCCTGCTGCAGCTCGCCTCGGGCAAGCAGCCGCTCGACGGGAGCGACTGGGCCGATCTCTACCTCGCCGCCGTCGACCCGCGCAGGCGGCCGTCGTTCGCGGGGCTGGGCGTCGCGGCGAGCCCGGCGCTCGAGGCGGTCATCGAGCGCGCCGTCGCGGTCGAGCCCGCGGCGCGCTTCCGGGACGCGCGCGAGCTCGGCGAGGCGCTCGCGCGCGTCCCGGAAGCGCGCCGCGGCGCCGCGCCGAGGCCGCTCGATCCGCTTTCGGCCGCGCTGCCGAACGCCGCCTCCGCGCCCGCGCCGGGGCGAGCGCCGCTCCCGGCCGCCGCGGCGCCGGCGCGCGCCGCGGGGGCCGCGCCGCCGGCGGGCGAGTACCGCGTCTGCACCGTGCTCTCGGCGGAGATCGTGGTCGGCGGCGACGCGCACGCGCCGCTCGATCCGGAGCAGGAGCTCGAGCTCCGCGAGGCCTGCTTCGCGCTCGTCCGCGCGCGGGTCGAGGGCCTCGGCGGCGTCGTGAACGGCCGCGGCAGCGGCGCCGTCTCCGCGCTGTTCGGCGCGCCCCGGGCGAGCGACAACGACGCCGAGCGGGCGGTCCGCGCCGGGCTGGAGCTCGCCGCGATCGACGCGGCGTCGCTCGGCGCGGAGCTGCCGCCGGGGTGCCGGCCGAGGCTGCGCGTGGGCATCAGCACGGGGAGGCTGTTCGTGAGCGGCGCGGCCGGGTCGAGCGCCCCGGTCGACGCCTCCGGCGAGGCCTTGCGGGCCGCCGCGCAGCTCCAGCAGGCCGCCGCGCCGGGCGCGGTGCTGATCGCGCAGCCCACGTTCCGGCAGGTCGCCGGCCTCTTCGAGGTCGAGCCGCTGGGCGGCGACGCGCCGAGCTTCCGCGTCCTCAAGGTCGCGAGCGGATCGATCGCCGGATCCGATTTCCTCGGGCTCGCCACCCGCTTCTTCGGGCGGGCGGCGGAGCTGCAGCGGCTCTCCGAGGCGCTGGAGACCGTCGTCGCCGAGCGGCGCGCGATGTTCGTCTCCGTGATCGGCGCGGGCGGCGTCGGGCGCACCCGCCTCCTGTCGGAGATCCGGTCGATGGCGCCGCCTCTCGCGAACCCGTGCGTCGTGCTCGGCGCGGCGTGCTCCTCGCTGTCGATGGATGCGAGCTACCACCTCGCCGCGTCGCTCCTGCGCGCCCACTTCCGCGTCCAGGACGACGACGCGCGCGACGTCGTCCTGCGCAAGCTCAGGGCCGGCGTCTCCGGGGCGGGCGCGGCCGAAGGCGCCGGCGGCGCGCCCCACCCGCTCGCCCTGGAGGACGCGCTGGCCGAGGTCGCGGCCGTGCTCTGCCCGCGCCGCGCGGCGCCGGTCGCGTCCGCGACCGCGATCGTCCCCGACGAGGGCGGCGCGGACGTCAAGAAGCGGGTGGCCGCGGCCGTCGCGGCGCTGCTGCGGGCCGTGGCCGCGCGCGGGGCCGTGGTCGTCCTGCTCGACGACATCCACTGGGCGGACGACGCCAGCCTCGACCTCTTCGACGACCTCGCCGTGCGCCTCTCGGACGCGCCGCTGCTCCTCGTCGGCGCCGCGCGGCCCGAGCTCTACGAGCGGCGGCCGCACTGGGGCGAGGGGAAGGCGAGCCACGCGCGCCTCGAGCTCGGCCCGCTGTCGCGGCGGCACGTCGAGGACATGGCGCGCGATCGCCTGCGCCTCGCCGCGCGCTGCTCCGCGGAGGCCATCCGCGCCCTGGCCGAGCGCGCGGAGGGCAACCCGCTCACGCTGACCGAGACGCTGTACCTGCTCATCGACGTCGGCGCCCTCGAGCGGCGCGACGGCGAGCCGTGGATCCTGCACGAGGAGAAGCTCGCCCGGCTCTCGCTGCCGGCGACGATCCAGGGCGTCGTCCAGGCGCGGCTCGATCGGCTCGACGGCGAGGCGCGGGCCGTCCTGGCGCACGCGGCCGTGGTCGGCAGGACGTTCTGGAAGGGCGCGATCGACCACCTCCGCGGCGTCGCGCCGCAGGGCGCCGGCGCCTCGAGCACCGCAGACGTGCTGCGCCGGCTCCGGGATCAGCAGATCATCCGCGCGCGAGACGCGTCGACCTTCCCCGAGGACTGCGAGTACGTCTTCGCCGAGGCGGCGACCCAGGAGATCGCCTACGACACGCTCAGCCTCAAGGTGCGCCGCGCGATGCACCGCGCGGTCGCGGCCTGGCTCGACGGCATGTCGGCGGCCCCGCGGGGGCTCGGGGAGGTCGGGGCGGCGCTCGCGGCGCTGCACCACGACCGCGGCGGCGACGCGCGGAGCGCCGCGCTCGCCTACGCCCGCGCCGCGGCGAGCGCGGCGTCGCTCGGGCAGAACGCCGAGGCGCTGCGCCACTTCGAGCGGGCCCGGGAGATCCACGCGAGCGCCGAGGGCGGCCCCGAGGCGAGCGGCCCCGAGGCGCGCGGCCCGTCGGCGGCCGCGCCGGCGGGGGGCGAGCGCCGGCTGTTCGCGTGGCACGAGCGCGCCGGGCTCCTGCTCGACGCCGGCGACGCGCTCCGGCGGGCGGGCCGCCTCGACGAGGCGGAGCGCGCGTACCACGAGGCGCGGGCGCGGATCCTCCGCGTGGAGCGGCGCGCCTCCGCGCCGCCCGCGCGCGACCCGAGCGCGCCGCTGCTCTGGGACGCGCGCGTCGATTACCGCCTCGCCCTCGCGCTCAAGGTGCGCGGCGCGACGGCCGAGGCGCGCGCGCTCGTCGAGCGGGCGATCGCGCTCGCCGAGCGCGGCGGCGCCGCCCCGGAGGCGCTGCCGATGGTCGGCCTGCTCGCGGCGCTCCACCGGCGCGACGGCGATCTCGACGCCTGCCGCGCGGTCGCGCTCCGGAGCCTGCGCGTCTGCGCGGCGCTGCCGCCCGGCGACGGCCGCCGCCGCGAGGCCGCGTCGCAGCTGCTCCTCGCGCTCGGGACGGTGTTCTACTCGCGCGGACGGCTGGTGCAGGCCGAGCGCTGCTACCGCCAGGCCGCGCGCGCGGTCGACGATCGCGCGTCCCCGCAGGCGCTGAGCTTCGCGCTGAACGGCGTCGCGGCGGCGCTGTTCGCGAGGGGCGACCTCGGCGGCGCCCGCGAGGTGTTCGCCCGCGCGCTCGCGCTGAAGGAGCGGCTCGGCGATCTCCAGGCGATCGCGTCCGGGCACAACAACCTCGCGGAGGTCGAGCTCCGGCTCTCGCGCCCGCGCGCCGCGCTCGAGCACGCGCGGCGCGCGGTGACGCTGGGCGAGCAGGCCGGCGCGGGCGCAGACCTCCCGGACGCGTACCGCAACCTGGCCGCGGCGCTGCTCGCGGTCGGCCACGTCGGCGAGGCGCTCGAGTCCGGCTGCGCGGCGCTGCGCCTCGCCGAGGTGGGCGGCGGGCGCGTGTACCTCGCCGACGTGGCGCTCGGCCTCGCGACGATCTGCCGCGCGGGGCTGCGCGACGCCGCGACGCGCCCTCGCGCCGAGGCCGCCGTCGCGCAGCTCTCCGCCTCGCTGGCGGCGCATTTCGTGGAGGGCGAGCTCGCCGCGCGGGCGCGCGAGTGCCGCGCGGTGCTCGCGGGTTCCTGAGGGGCCGCGCCTTTTCTCGACAGGCAGCGCGGCGTGCCGCGCAGGAGACGTTCGTCATGATCAAGGCTTGGAATCAGGCAGCTCTCGTTTTGACCGCCGTGGCGGCGCTCGGCCCGGCGGCGCTCGGGTGCGCGTCGGACCCTGAACCGACGAAGGGCGCGTGCCCGGGCGCGCTCACGGCCTCCGGCGCGTGCGTCGGCGTCCCCGCCGGCGCGCTCTGCGACGGCGACTTCTGCGCCGGATCCGCCGATTGCGCCGAGGTGATCGAGGTCGCGAGTCCCGCGGCGCTCTCGCCGGCCGCCGCGGCGGCGGAGCCCGGGGCGTGCATCGCGCTCGGCCCCGGCGCGTATGGCGCCGTCGATCTGCCGCCCGGCGTGAGCCTGCTGGGCAGGGGCGCCGGCTCCGTGACCGTGGCGGCGGTCTCGCTCGCGGCCGGCGATGGCGCCGTCCTCCGCGGGCTCACGGTCGGCGAGGGCGGCGTCGCGCTCGCGGCCGGCGCGCGGGCGCGGATCGAGGCGGTGCGCGTCGCCGGGAGCGCGGCCGACGGCGTGACGGTCGGCCTCGGCGCGACGCTCGACCTCGTCGACGCGGCGATCGAGGGCTCGGCGCGCTACGGCCTGAGCGTGTTCGACGCCGACCGCGTCTCGGTGGTGCGGTCCGTCGTCTCCGGCTCGCGGGGGCCGGGGCTGTGGGCGCAGTGCACCGGCGGCTGCGACTGCGACGCGACGGTGGACCTCGAGGTCGAGGACGCGGTCCTCCGCGACAACAAGGTGGTCGGCGTGTCGCTCGTCGGGGCGCGCGCCTCGCTGTCCCGCGTCGAGGTGAGCGGCAACGGCCTGAGCGGGTTCGATCCGAGCGGCGGCGTCTCCGTGTCCGCCTGCGCGAGCCTCGAGGCGGCCTCCCTCAAGGTGGCCGACAACAGCGGCTTCGGTCTGCTGATCGACGGCGCGAGCGCGGCCATCGGCGGGGACGGCGCGGGGTTCGAGGTGAGCGGCAACCAGCCCGGGATCTGGATCCAGAACACGACGCCGGAGCAGCCCGTCGCGCTCCGCGGGGGCGTCCTCGAGAAGAACAGGGCCATCGGCCTGGGGATGAGCGGCGAAGCGCGCGGCATCATCATCGACGGCATGCGCATCGCCGGGACCTTGGCCGACTCGGCGGTGGTGAGCGCGAGCGGCGAGCACGCCCAGGAGGTCGTGGGCGACGGCGTGAGCTGGCAGGAGCGGGCGCAGGCGGCGATCCACGGGCTCGTCCTCAGCGGCAACGGGCTCGAGTCCAGCAACCCGTCCATCGACCCGTCGCGCCGGGCGAGCATGCTCATCGACGGCGACGTCGGCCGGGACAGCCGCCTCGGGGCCATCACGCTCGAGGGCGGCGACGAGGAGGCGGGCATCGTGCAGCAGCGCCTGGCCGCCGGCGGCGTCAGCCCGCTGCGGAGCACGGATGTCCCGCGCATCACGACGAGCCCGGACGCGCTCTTCTCCGTGCCCGTCGCGCCCATCGCGCCGACGGCGCTCGAAGCGCCCTGATGGGCCGGTCGTGCCCGCGGCGGCGACCTGGCACCGGGCTCCGCGAGCGCACCCGAGGTGGGTGCGGGAGCGCGTCGAGCCCACAAAAAGCAAGTGGGCCCGCCACACCCGCTTTCCGCTACCGTTGCTCCCTTCCGGGCCTGGCGGGGTTCACGGCGCGCTGTCGGCGGACCCATGAGGTCCAGGCTTTCGCCTGACGCACGGACTACGTAGTCGAACCTCTGCGCCGTGTCGAGCCCCATGAAGCGCGCCGCGGCGCTTCGTGAGCGCGACGGCGGCTCGGCCGCGCGGCGAACGCTCGAGGGTCTGCCTCCCCGCGCTCTCCCGCCGCGGGCCATCCGGCTGCAGTCGGAGCGCAATTCGGCGCCCGCGCGCGGGGTGGGGCGCCCGCGCGCGGGGTGGCGGGGTGGGTGGAGTGGCGCCGGAGCGCGCGTCGCCCGGGACTTGCCTCGTTCGGGAAGCCCCGTACGCTTGGAAGTGTCGTGGATCCGTTCGATTCCGAGGACGAGGGGCGGAGCAGCCGGCTGATTCCGGTGCTGCTCTTCACCGGCTCCGCAGCGCTGGCCGCGGCTGCGCTCCGGTTCGCCTGGCAGCAGCCGGTGATCATGGCGGCGGTGCTCGGCCTGGTCCTCGCGTTCGCCGCGGCCCGCTGGCTCGCTCGCCGCAAGCTGCGCCGGCTGCTCCGCTCGGGCGACGTGCGCTCGGTGCTGCAGCGCTGGTCGCCGACGCTGCACCGCATCCCGCACCCCGCCACGATGGCGCCGCTCATGACGGCGACGGCGTTCGCCGCCTACGGCTGGGTCGAGAAGGCGCGGGCCGCCATGGCGGCGGCCGAGCGGGGGCCGGCGTGGGACGCGGCGCTCGAGCACCGGCTCTTCCTGGACACGCTCCTCTACACGTTCGAGGGCGATCGCGACGCGGCCCTCGAGCGCGCCGGTCGCCTGGAGCGCCTCCCGCTCCCGAACGTCAGCTCTCCTTTCCGCGACCGGGTGGTCACCTTGCGGGCGGCTGCCGGCGCGCTCGCCCGCGCCTTCGCGCACACGAGCGTGCCGGGCGACCGCGCGCTCCTGGAGCGCGCGAGCGAGGTCAGCCCGCTCGTCTTCTGGGCCATGCGCTACGCCGCGGCCGTCATCGCCATCGACGAGGGCGAGCTCACCCGCGTCGGGGAGCTCCTTGCCAACGCGCCTTCGTGGCCGCAGGAGTCGACGTTCCGCGCCTTCCACGACGAGATCGCCGACCGCGCCGGCCTCCCGCGCGCGGCGAGCGCGTAGCGCGCCCGGCCGTCGCGCGTGGGCCGCGCGCCGCCGGCCGGCCCGCGCCGCCGCGCTCTCCGGCGGCGGCACGCTCGCCCGAGGGCCCGCTCAGCCCTGGAACAGCGTGCGGATGTAGCAGTACGCGCGCGCCTCGGGGGCGGCGCTCTCGGCGCCGTGCGGCGGGTCCGGCACGAACGCGCCGAGCGCGCCGAGCGCGCCGTCGATCGCGAACGTGCGCAGCACGATCCTCGCGCGCGCGCCCGCGAAGCACGGCTTGCGGTAGGCGACCTCCACCCTGCGGGCGAGCACCGCCGTGCCGTGCCCGTGCTGCGCGAGCCGCCGGAGCGCCGCCTCCGCGAAGAGCCGCGGGTACACGAGCGAGTTCACGTGCTGGTTCCCGTCCGTGTGATCCAGGCCGAACGCGATCGGGGTCGGATCCAGCGTCGGCTCCGGGTCGAACGGCTCCGCGCCCGCCGGCAGCCCCATCAGCGCCTCCGGCGAGCGCCAGGCGTAGCGCTCCGGCGGGACCGGCGGCAGGTCCGGCGCGTCGAAGCGCAGCACCTTGCGCGCGCCGGGCTCGGCGAAGGGCCGCGTGAACACGTGCTCCGCGAACACCCGGCCGACCTGGATCGGCTCGCCGGCGCCGGGCGGCGGTGGGCCGTAGGTCCGGCTGCGGCGCGCGCTGGCCGAGAGCCACATGGCCAGGATCAGCCGGTTCACCTCCGACGCGGCGTCCTCCGTGCGCGCGAGCTGGTAGCTGCCCTTGAGTTCCAGCGGCTCGCGCGCCGCGATCGGGCCGTCGCCGCCCTCGATGATGAGGCGGGTGAGGATCGGGATGATCCCCTGCGTGGTCATCAGCGCCTCGACGGGGCTCGCCCGCAGGAGCTTCACCCAGACCGCGGGCCCGAGGCCGTGCGGCAGCGCGTCCAGCATCACCCGTCCGTTCTGGCTGACGTCTTCGAAGCGGAGGTGCATCACGGCGGTCGCCTGCTGCTGCGCGGGGACGTGGGGCTCTTCGGGGAAGTCGTGCATGGCCCCTCTCCATAGCTGACGCTCCGGCGCGCCGCATGGCCGCGCGCGCGAGCGCGGCCCCGCGGGACGGGGGCGGCGGCGCGCCCGTATGGTACGATCGGCGCGTGACGCTCCTGAAAATCGCCCACATCGGCAACCCCGTCCTCAGGCAGCGAGCGCGCGAGGTCACGCCGGAAGAGCTCTCCTCTCCCGCCATGCAGGCGTTCATCGACGACCTGGTCGAGACGATGCGCGACGCGAACGGCGCGGGCATCGCCGCCCCTCAGGTCCACGCGCCGCTGCGCATCTTCGCGGTCGAGGTGCAGGACAACCCACGGTACCCGTACAAGCCCAACATCCCGCTCACGATCGTGGTCAACCCCGTGATCGAGCCGCTCACGCAGGAGACGTTCGAGAACTACGAGGGGTGCCTGAGCGTCCCGAACCTGAGGGGCGTCGTCGATCGCACTACCGAGATCCGCCTGACCGGCCTGGATCGCGACGGCAAGCCGATCGACCGCGTCGTGCGCGGGCTGTCGGCGGGCACCTTCCAGCACGAGAAGGACCACGTCGACGGCGTGCTCTTCGTCGACCGCGTGAAGGATCCCCGCACGCTCTGCACGTGGGCGGAGTTCGACCGCTACCACAAGCAGCCCTTCGTCGAGCGCATCGTCCCGTTCATCCAGCGGATGGGCGGCTGAGGTGCCTCGCCGCGCGGAGCCTGCGCGATGCCCCTGAGCGCGGAGCCTGCGCGACGGCACCGCGCCGCGCGCGCGATCGCCGCGCTCTCGCTCGGCGCGCTGGCGCTGCTGCCCCTCTCCGCGTGCGAGCCCAGGGAGGCGGCGACGGCCGCGAAGGCGCCGCCTCCGGCCGAGCGCGCGCCGGCGGCGGTCACCCTCCTCTACACGACCGACGAGCACGGGTGGCTCCTGCCCACCGCCGAGGGGGGCAGGGTCCTCGGCGGCGCGGCCGAGGTGCTGGCCGTGTGGCGCTCGCGGGAGGGCCATTGCGCGGGCCCTTTGCCCGGGGCTCCGCCCGATCTCCCGCCTTCGCCGGCCTGCAAGGACCCGTCGACGCTCGCGCTCTCCGGCGGCGACAACTGGACCGGCCCGGCGATCTCTTCCTATTTCATGGGCGCGCCGATGGCCGACGCGATGGCGCGGATGGGCTACGCCGCGTCGGCCTTCGGAAATCACGAGTTCGATTTCGGCAGGGACGCCTTTCTTCAGAACCGGACACGGTCTCGCGCCACCTACCTGGCCGCGAACCTGCGCGTGACCGATCCGGCGCTCTCCGCCTTCGCGTTGCCTTCCTTCGCCGTGTTCGAGCGGCGCGGGCTGCGCATCGGCGTCGTCGGCCTCTCGACCTCGCGCACCCGCGAGGCCGCGACGGCGAGCCGCTTCGAGGGAATCGATTTCGAGGGCGAGGAGGCGGCGCTCTCGCGCGCCATCCCCGAGGCGTGGCGCGCCGCGCCCGACGCGCTCGTGCTCGTCGCGCACCAGTGCCAGGACGTGCTCGCGCCGATCCTCGCGCGTCACCCCGAGTGGCGCCTGTCCTTCGTCGGCGCGGGGCACTGCCACAAGAAGGCCGAGCTGCGCGTCGGCGGCGTCCCGCTCGTCAACCCCGGCTGGCGGCTGCGCAGCTACGCCCGCGTCGCCCTCGAGATCGACCCCCGCCGTCCGCTCCAAGAGCGCGTGGTGTCGGTCGCCGCGGAGGTGGTCGACGTGGCCCACCCGGAGGGCGCGCCCGCGGCCCCGCCGGACGAGGCGCTCGCCAGGGCCGCCGCAGGCTGGCAGCGCGAGCTGGAGGCGGCGCTCGGCGAGCAGATCGGGTATTCGAGCGACGGCATGGAGCGCGACTCCGCCGAGATCCAGCGCTGGATCGCGGGGTCGTGGCGCGAGCAGCTCGGGGTCGACATCGCGATCCTCAACAAGGACGGCATCCGGCAGGCCGTCCCCAGGGGGCCCATCACGAAAGCGACGGTGTTCTCCGTCCTCCCGTTCGACAACAAGCTCGTCATCTGCTCGCTGCGGGGCAGCGACATCCTCGAGACGCTCCGCCACCGCGACGCGGTGCTCGTCGGCCTATCGCCTTCGGACGGCGGTCGTTATGTCCTGCACGACGGGCGCCTCTTGGACGAAAACCGCCGCTACACCGTCGCGACGATCGATTTCCTCTACTACGGTGGGGACGGCTTTCGCTTCCAGGCGCAGGACCCATCCCCGCAATGGACCGGGCTCGACTGGCGCGCGCCGGTGATCGCGTGGACCAAGGCGCTCGGCACGAGCTCGAGCGCCCCGCTGGACGCGCGCTTCCGCTAGCGCCGGCTGCACGCCCGCGCTCGGCGCGGGGCGTGCAGCGCGCTGGCGGTCGGGCTCAGGAGCCGCCGCCGGTCCGCTCCTCGCGCTCGATCTGCTCCTGGTAGGCGACGCTGTAGCGCGCCCACGGGCGCAGCTTGAGGCGGCGGTAGCCGATGGGCTCGCCGGTGCCCTCGCACATCCCGTAGGTCCCTTCCTTCATCTTGGCGAGCGCGCGATCGATCTCGGCGAGCACCCGGACATCGCGCTCCAGGAGCTTCGACGTCAGCGAGGTTGCGCCTTCGGCGTTCGCCTCGTCCATCTCGTCGCCGACCTCCCGCGAGACGTCGCGCTCTGCGTGCTGCCGCTCGTCGATGTTGGCGACGAGGCTCGCCCGGCGCTCCTCGAGCGCCTGCCTGAGCTCGCTCAGCTGCTCCGGCGTCAGCTCGGGCAGATCGGAGTCGTCCGTATCGGGCGCCGCGCGGCGCACGGGCGGCCTCGGCATGGGGGCTGCCGTCGTGGCGTTCCCGGACGTCTCCGGTCGCGCCGGGCTCGTTCCGTCGCGATTCGCACCTTCACGGTTGTTCATGGTTTCCTCTCATCTCTTCAGGGCGCTGGGCAATTCGCATACCGGTCTTGAACGTGGGCGGAGGGCGCACGCGCCGCGTGCGTCCTCCGGAGGACACGACCGAGCAGGAGCGGCCACGCTGGGCTCCTGGCTGTGATAGCGCATCCGCGGGCTTATGGCTTCGTGATGCCGGCCAGCTGGAGCCCCGCCGCGAGGAGGGCGCCGATGTCCTCGAGCACGGGCTTCGACACGTTGATGGCGATCTCGGCGCGCGGCGCGGCGCCGCCCTGATCCTGCGTCGTGATGAACATCAGCCCTTCGCCCTTGTGGGGGAGCTTCGCCAGCGCCTCGCCGAACCGCCGCGCCTCCGGCGGCAGCGCCATCGGCGCCGCGCCGGGGCTGTCCAGGGTCGTGAGGACGCTCTGCAGCGTGCGGGTGATCGGGGCGAGCGTCGAGAATCCACCCGAGACGAACTTCCCGGCCTTCAGCTTCTCGAGCCCCGGACGCGACGCGAGCGTGTCGGTGTCGGGGGCGCCCGCTTTCACCATGGCGAGCCGCCTCAGCAGCTCGCGCTTGTCGTGCCCGAACGCGATCCACGTCGTCTTCTCGTCGCCCATGAGGAGGAGGTGCAGCGTCACCGTGACCTTGGGCTTCGGCTTGGCCTTGCCGCCGGGGGCCTGCGCCGCGTCGGCGTCGGGCGACGGCAGCTCGCTCGCGATCTGGATCTCGACGGCGAGCGACGCCTTCCCGAGCTCCTTCGGCGCCTGCACCGTCTTGACCGTCGGCAGGTCCTTCGGATCGATGTCGAGCTCGGGGAGCCGCTTGCGCAGCGCGGGCGTGTTGTAGGCGGTGACGGCGTTCTTCAGGTACTTGATGAGCGCGTCCGGCGCCTCCTCGAACCCGAACAGGTTCCAGCCGACGAAGCCGCCCATCATGCCGTCGAGGAGCTCGTTCGGCGACGGCTTGCCGGTCTTCGCGGCGGCGGGCGGCGCGTCGACGTACCCGTGCGCGGACACGCTGGGCGTCCGGTTGATCGGCAGCGACAGGACGTCGGCGAGCGCCTTGCGATCGGCGGGCTTGCCGATCTTCTCCTTCTCGAGCCACCCCTCGAGCATCTCGCGCAGCGTATTCAGGATGCCGGTGTAGTGCGCCGGGTCGTAGCCGTGGTCGAAGAAGGCGCCGTGGCTGTCCTTCGGCACGCGCCAGTAGAGCGCCGGCGGGGGCGCGGCGCGGCTCGCGCCGTCGGCCATCGTCTTCGCGAGCCACGACGACTGGCCCCGCAGCTCCAGGGCCGCCGTGAGGTTCACGCAGGTCTGGTTGTCGACCTTGAGGTCGACGACCGCCCTGCTCGCGTCGTTGATCAGCGCCTCGAGCTCCGCCTGGACGGCGGTGGTCGCGTCGGTGAGCGCCCGGTCGAACTGGGGCTGCCCGATCGAGAGCTGGCTCTGCGCGAGGATCGGGAGCCCGCCGAGCTGCTGCTTGGCCATGTCGCCGTACTTCGTGCTGAGCGGGACGAAGCGGACCTCGCCGTGGAGGTCGCGCGCCTCGGGCGCGAGCGTCGGCAGCGTGCGCGCGAGGTACGGCCCGAGCGTCGTCACGTCCCGGTCTCGATCGCCGCAGAGGAGCCGCGCCGGCGTCGAGCCCGCGGACGCGGCGAGGAAGCAGCTCGACGACGCGGGCTCCTTGCCGCCGATCTTCCACAGGCCCGGCTTCACCTCGGTCAGGGTGGCGCCGGCCTCGAGCGCGCCCCTGGCCCGCTCCAGCGACGTGAGCCCGAGCGACACGGCCGCGACCGGGTTGCCCCGCTTCGAGCTGTCGTCGAGCGCGACGACGAGGTGGACCGGCGCGTCGAGCGCGACCACCGCGGCGAGCTGGTTGGCGTCGATCGAGGGGCTCACGAGCTCGCTCAGGACGCCCGCGGAGAGCCCCTGCGCGCCCGCCTCGGCGAGCGCCGGCGGCATCCCGGCGCAGGCGGCGACGCTCGACAGCGTGGCCGCCGGGTTGCTCCAGCGGAGCACGCCCACGATGTCGGCGGGCTCGGCGACCGGGGAGAGATCGAACGCGGGGCTCGCGGGCTGGGAGGGCCCGGCCTTGACCTCGCCTTGTGCTCCTGTCGGCGCGGCAGGCGTGGGGGCCGGCCCGCAGGCGACGGGACCGGCCATCAGGACCAGGGTGGCGAGCGGCAGGAGAGTTCGCATGAGCGCCGGTTATACGGCCCCCGGACATCCGAGTCGACGCCCAAGGCGCGCACCGCGGGGGAGAGGGCGGTCCGCGCCGCCCCGGAGGGTGAGGCGCGGCCGCAAATGCAAACGAGCGCGGACGAAGCCGCGCTCGTTGCTCGTTCACCGTTGTGCCGGTCGCGCCAGTACCATCGGGGACGCCGGTCGCGTGAGCCGCGTCGGTTACGCCGGTTGCGCCGGCGTAACCGGCCGAGGACCGCTCACCCCGCGGCCGTCAGTTCGACTCCTCGAACTCCGCGTCGATGACCGAGTCCTTCCCCTTGCCGCCGCCGGCGGGGGGCGGCGGCTGGCCGCCCGCGGCGCCGGGCGCGGCGCCTCCGCCGTCCTGCGGCGGGCCGGCCTTCTCGTACATGACGCTCGCGATGCGGTGCGCCTCCTTCTCGAGCCGCTCCAGCGCCGCGGTCACGGCCGCGTCGTCCTGCTTCTCGATGGCCGACCGGCTCTCGGCGATGATCCCGTTCAGCGCCGAGACGTCGCTCTCCGGCAGCTTCTCCTTGTTCTCGCTGATGGTCTTCTCCAGCGTGTAGCAGAGGTTGTCGAGCTTGTTGCGCCGCTCGATCTCCTCGCGGCGCCGCTTGTCCTCGGCCTCGTGCGCCGCCGCCTCGCTGACCATCCGGTTGATCTCGTCCTCCTTCAGGCCGCCCGACGCCGTGATCGTGATCCGCTGATCCTTGCCGGTGGCGGTGTCCTTGGCGTGCACCGACAGGATGCCGTTCGCGTCGATGTCGAAGGTCACCTCGATCTTCGGCACGCCGCGGGGCGCCGGCATGATGCCTTCCAGGTGGAAGCGGCCCAGGGTCCGGTTGTAGCGGGCCTCGGTGCGCTCGCCCTGGAGGACGTGGACCTCGACGCTCGGCTGGCTGTCGGTCGCGGTCGAGAAGATCTCCTTCTTCTGCGTCGGGATCGTCGTGTTCCTCGCGATCATCACGGTCATCACGCCGCCGAGCGTCTCGACGCCGAGCGAGAGCGGGGTGACGTCGAGCAGCACGAGGTCCTTCACGTCGCCCGAGAGCACGCCCGCCTGGACCGCGGCGCCGACGGCCACGACCTCGTCCGGGTTGACGCCCTTGTGCGGCTCCTTGCCGAAGAACTTCTTGACCGTCTCCTGGACCAGCGGGATGCGGGTCGAGCCGCCGACCAGGACGATCTCGTCGATCTGCTGCGGCGTCTTCTTCGCGTCCGCGAGCGCCTTGCGGGTCGGCTCGAGCGTGCGCTCGATGAGCGGCCGGATCATCTGCTCGAGCTTCGCCCGGGTGAGCTGCTTCTGGAGGTGCTTCGGCCCCGAGGCGTCCGCGGTGAGGAACGGCAGGTTGATCGTCGTCTCCTGCACGTTCGACAGCTCGATCTTCGCCTGCTCCGCGGCGTCCTTGAGCCGCTGTACGACCATCTTGTCGTTCGAGACGTCGATGCCCGTGTCCTTCTTGAACTCGGCCGCGAGCCAGTCCATGACGAGGTGGTCGACGTCGTCGCCGCCGAGGTGGGTGTCGCCGTTGGTCGAGATGACCTGCACGACGTTGTCGCCGACCTCGAGGATCGAGATGTCGAACGTGCCGCCGCCGAAGTCGTAGACGGCGATGACCTGCTCGTTCTTCTTGTCGAGCCCGTACGCGAGCGCGGCCGCCGTGGGCTCGTTGACGATGCGCTTCACCTCGAGGCCGGCGATGCGGCCGGCGTCCTTCGTGGCCTGCCGCTGCGAGTCGTTGAAGTACGCGGGCACGGTGATGACGGCCTCGGTCACCTTCTCGCCGAGGTAGTCCTCCGCGGCCTTCTTCAGCTTCTGCAGGACCTTCGCCGAGACCTCGGGGGGCGACATCTGCTTGCCGCGCACCTCGATCGAGGCGTCGCCGTTCTTGCCCTTGCTGACCTTGTACGGGACGCGCTTCGTCTCGTCCTGCACCTCCTCGGCGCGGCGACCCATGAAGCGCTTGGCGGAGTAGATGGTGTTGGTGGGGTTCGTGACCGCCTGGCGCTTGGCGATCTGCCCGACGAGCACCTCGCCCTTGTCGTCCCAGGCCACGACGGACGGCGTGAGGCGCGAGCCCTCCTCATTCACGATGACCTTGGGCTCCTTGCCCTCCATCACCGCGACGACGCTGTTGGTCGTGCCGAGATCGATGCCGATGATCTTGCCCATGACGTTGAACCCTCCGAGGAATGTTTGCGCGACGGCTTGGTCGCCGCCGGGGGGGCGAGAAGACCCGACCGGCCAGCAGGGCCCGGCTGACAGCTGCCGCGAGCCCCTGCTCCAGAGCCGTCAAAAACCGCTGGGAATTCGGATACTTTCGCCGGATTTCGCGAGCTCGCTGGCTCGCGACCGCGAAACTAACCATGTGCATCCGAGCGTCAACGCCGCCCCTAGCAATTGCCGTGCGCGCGGGCCAGCCGGGCCGGACGCTTGACGGGAGCGCCCTCGGGCCGCACGTAGAGCGTCCACGCTCCGCGCCGTCGAGCGCCTCCAGCCGGCGCTCCGGTTCGAGGTGCCGCGTCGGTGCGGAGCGGCGGGCTCCGCGGGCCACGCCAGGACCTCTCCGGCCGCGCGACCTCCTCACGCAACCCGCGCCGAACGCCCGTCCGGCAGACTCCGGCGCGGGAGCACGCCGCGGGAGCGCGTGAAGACGCGGCGCGCTGGAGGGGCTTCTTGCGGTCCGAGACGCCCTGAGCTATAGGCGCCCTCCCTCGCAACACCCGAAGGACTCACCATGAAGCCCGGCATCCACCCCGAGTACAAGGCCTCCACGATCACCTGCGCGTGCGGCGCCGTCGTCGAGACCCGCTCCACCCGCGGCAGCTTCACGACCGACGTGTGCTCCGCCTGCCACCCGTTCTACACGGGCAAGCACAAGATCATGGACGTCGCCGGCCGCGTCGACCGCTTCCGCAAGAAGTACGCGACCGCTGGCAAGTAGGCGGGCGGCTCGTCCCTTCCTCGACATCCCCTCTTTACAGATGCGCCCGTCACGCCGCCCCGCCCGGGGCGTGCCGACGGCCCGCGCTCGTCCCGAGCGCGCTGCCCGGCCCGAGCGGCCGACCTGCGCAGCGCGAGCGGCCGAGACGTCGCCCATCCACCTTCGCGGCGCTGATCGGCCAGGCCGATGCGAAAGCCGCGTGATGCGCTAGATTGGAACGCGTATGAGCGATCAGCCTGCACGTCCGTATATCGGCGGCCAAGCGGTGATTGAGGGGGTCATGATGCGATCGCCGAGCTCGGTCGCGATCGTCTGCCGGCGCCGCTCGGGGGAGCTCGTGGTGCGCGAGCAGCCGATGACCGCGGTTTCCAGGGGGCCGCGCACGTGGCCGTTCGTGCGGGGGGTCGCGACGCTCGTGGAGTCGCTGCGCCTCGGGTCTCAGGCGCTCCGCTGGTCCGCGGATCTCTACGAGCAGGATCTGGCGGCCGAAGAGGCGGCCCCGGCCAAGGGGCCGGCCTCCAAGCGCTCGAGCGCCGGCTCGGCGAGCGGAGCGAGCCTCACCTCCCTGGCGCTCAGCATGGCCGCGATCGCGACGCAGGACGTCGAGCCCGCGCAGGTCGCGGGCGGCCCGGCGCCCGGCGGCAGCGGCGCGGACGGAGGCGCGGATGGAAAGAAGAGAGGCGGGGGGATGGGCGTCATCCCGATCCTCTTCGCCGTCCTGCTCTTCGTGGCGGCGCCTCAGGCCGGCGCCGAGCTGGTCAACAAGGTCTTCGGCCTCGGGCTGGAGGTCACGTCGCCGGGGTTCCAGGCGATCACCGGCGTGGCGAAGCTCGCCATCGTCGTCGCCTACCTCCTTCTGATCCGCCAGATCTCCGAGGTCCGGCGCGTTTTCCAGTACCACGGGGCGGAGCACAAGGCGATCTCCACCTACGAGGCGCGCGAGGCGCTCGAGGTCGAGAACGCGCGCCGCAAGACGGCCATGCACCCCCGCTGCGGGACCACGTTCCTGGTGATGGTGGCGCTCGTGTCGATCGTGGTGTTCTCGGTGGCCGGGGCGTCCCTCGGGGCGTTCCTGCCCAAGCTGCCCGGCGGCCGGCTCGTCGAGAGCGTCGGCTTCTTCTTGATGAAGCTGCCGTTCCTCCCGCTGATCGCCGCGGTGACCTTCGAGATCCAGCGGCTCTTCGCCCGCTATTGCACCACCGGCCCGCTCCGCGTGCTGCTCTGGCCGGGGTTCCTGGTCCAGAAGATCACGACGGCGGAGCCGGACGACGCGCAGCTGGAGGTCGCCCTCGCCTCGCTCCGCGCGACGCTCTGGCGGGAGGAGTCGGTGACCGCGCCGGCCCAGCCCGATCGGGTGTTCGCGGACTACTCCAAGCTGCTGGCCGACCCCGGCTACGCTGGCGCCCACGGCTAGCGCGCGCCAGCGCCGCCGCACGCCGCCGCCGTCCACCTCCGCGTCGTCTTCGGATTGCAGATGCTACCTATCGCGAAACTCGAGGCGGTCCAGCGCCGCTTTCAGGAACTCGAGCACCTCATGTGCAGCCCGGCGGTGCTCTCCTCCCCGGCCGAGCTCCAGCGGCTCAACCGCGAGCGGACCGAGATCGAGCCCGTGGTCGTCGCCTTCGCGCGGCTGCGGGACGTCGAGCGGCGCATCGCCGAGGACCGCGAGGCGCTGAACGATCCCGACCTGTCCGAGCTCGCCCAGGCGGAGCTGCCCGAGCTCGAGACGGAGCGCGAGCGGCTCGCCAGCGAGCTCGAGGTGCTCCTCCTGCCGAAGGACCCGAACGACGCGCGCAACACCGTGATCGAGATCCGGAGCGGCGAGGGCGGCGAGGAGGCGGCGCTCTTCGCCGCCGACCTCTTCCGCATGCTCTGCCGCTACGCGGAGACGAAGCGGTGGAGGGTCGAGGTGCTCAACCTGAGCGAGGCCTCCGCCGGCGGCTACAAGGAGGTCGCGGCGCTGATCTCGGGGCAGGACGTGTACTCCCACCTCCGTTACGAGGGCGGCGTGCACCGCGTGCAGCGGGTCCCCTCGACGGAGACGCAGGGGCGGATCCACACCTCGACCGCGACCGTCGCCGTCCTGCCCGAGGCGGACGAGGTCGACGTGCACATCGACGACAAGGACCTGGAGATCTCGATCGCCGCGTCGGGCGGCCCCGGCGGGCAGGGCGTCAACACGACGAACAGCGCCGTGCAGATCAAGCACCTACCGACGGGCATGATCGTGAAGTGCCAGGACGAGCGCTCGCAGCTGAAGAACAAGGCGAAGGCGATGAAGGTGCTCCGGAGCCGGCTGCTCGAGATCGAGCAGCGCCGGCAGGAGGAGGCCCAGAGCGCGGAGCGAAGGACCATGGTCGGCACGGGGGAGCGCGCGCAGAAGGTGCGGACCTACAACTTCCCGCAGAACCGCGTGACGGATCACCGGATCGGCCTCACGCTGCACAAGCTCGACAAGATCATCGAGGGGGATCTCGACGAGCTCATCGGCGCGCTGCGCACGCACCGCCAGGCGGAGCTCCTGCGGCGCGGCGGGCTCTCGGGGCCCGCCGGCGGCGCGGTGGAGCCCCTCACGTGAGGGGGACGCCGCCCATCGATCTGGAGGCGCTGTTCGTCGCGCTCGTGCTGGCGCCGTCCACGTTCTCGCGGAACCGCTTCTACGCGCTCTATGCCGATCCCGAGGCGCGCCGGGTGCGGCGGCGGGCGGCGCTGCTCAGGAGCATCGTGCGGCAGCTGGTCGGCGGCGCGGGCCGCGCCGGGCTCGCGCCCGCGGCGAGCGGCGGCGCGCTCCTCACCTACGACGTGCCGTCGCTCGGGCTGAAGCGCACCGCCGCGCTCGACGACCTCGAGCTCGCCGTGCTCCGCATCGCGGTCGCGCGCGGGACGGTCCCCCGCGCCGTGCAGCAGGACGCCGGGGGCGCTGCGCCGAGCCCGGCGGCGGGCGCCGCGCTGCCCGACGACCTGCTCCCCGAGCCGGCGGACACCTCGCGGATCGAGCGCGCGCTCGCCCGGATGCTGCCCAGGGAAGGGCAGGGCGGCGCGCTGGAGGCCCCCGGCCAGGGAGAGCCGGGAGAGCCGGACCCGGCGACCAGGGCGCTGCCCCGCGACCGGGAGCGGCGCGACACGCAGGCGCCCTAGGACACCGAACGGGCTGAAACCCCGAGAAAATGAACCACAGAGGCACAGAGGACACAGAGAAAGAGAGAGCTCAGAATCCTTTCTTCATCCCTCTGCGCCCTCTGTGCCTCTGTGGTTCCAATCTCTTCACTCTCGGGCGTTTCAAGCTGATCGGCGCTCTAGCTCCCCGCCGAACGGCGGGCCAGGGATGGCGCGGACGCCTCGCGGGCCCGGCGGCCCCGAGCAGACCGCCGCGCGCCGTCCGCGGGGCGGCGGACCGAAATCCTGTTAGGGGTTCCTGACGCGCGGTACGGCGCGGTACTAGGAGGCGACCATGTGCATCTTCTGCAAGATCGCGAACAAGGAGATCCCGTCGAAGGTCGTGCTCGAGGACGAGCACGTCATCGCCTTCCACGACGTGAACCCGCAGGCGCCCACGCACGTGCTCGTCATCCCGAAGCGCCACATCGCGGGGATCGCCCAGGCCGCGCCCGAGGACGAGGCCGTCCTCGGGCGGCTGCTGCTCGCCGCGCGGCAGGTCGCAGAGAAGACCGGCATCGCGGAGGCCGGCTTCAGGACCGTCGTGAACAGCGGCGCGAACGCCGGCCAGACGGTCTTCCACCTGCACGTCCACGTCATCGGCGGCCGGCCCATGGCCTGGCCCCCCGGCTGAGGCGGCCGGCGCCGCTCAGCGGACGTCGCGGGCGGCGCTCACCACGGCGTCGAGCCACGCCGCCTCGGCCTGGCCGAGCGGCGGCTGCCGCGGCAGCGAGGTCGGCAGCGCGCGCGGCCGCGACGCGCCGTGGGCGCGCAGGTGCACGGACGTGACGGCGCCGACGCGCCCGCCGACGCCGAGGAGCAGCGCGAAGAGATCCGGACCGACGGCGCGCCGCGGGGCGGGGCGCACCGCGAGCTCGGCGCCCGACGCGAGGCGCGCGGTGAAGCCGGCGACGAGGTGATCGACCGGATCGCTCCACGGATCCGGCGCGCCGGGGGCGCCCGCCGCGATCCACGCGTCGAGCGTGAGCTCGCGCGAGGCCGCGCCGAAGTCGAGCGCCAGCGTGAGGCCGCGCTGCTCGAGCGCGCGCTCGACCTCGCCGAGGCGAGCTTCGCCGGCGGCGTGCACGAGCAGCGAGTCGCGGTCGATCACGGGCGACGCGGGCGGCGGCGGCACCGGGCGGCGCGCGGCGCGGGCGGCCTCGCGCGGGAGCAGGTTGCCCGGGTTCATGATGCCGGCGGGGTCGAAGACGCCCCGGAGGGCGTGGACGACGTCGGCGCCAAGGCCGAGCTCGGCGCCGAGCCGCGGCGCCTTGCTGCGGCCGACGCCGTGGTGGTGCGAGAGCGTGCCGCCGGCGTCGACCGCGGCGTCGAGGGCCGCCCGCCAGGCCGCGTCGTACTTCGCCTCGGCCTGCGCCACGGTCGGCGCGCTGCCCGCGAAGGTGAAGTAGATGCTGCAGCCGTCCGGGTAGGCGTGCGACAGGTGCGCCATCACGAAGACGTGGCGCCCGAGCGCCCCGCGCACCGCGCGGTAGAGCGCGTCGAGGCGCGACCAGGGCGCGGCGACCTCCATCGTGTCGCTGAACGCGCCGGCCATGAAGACCGGCGCCTGGCGGTAGCTCACGCTGTAGCGGTGCGCGAGCCAGTGGCGCGCCGGCTCCTCGCCGAGCGGCCTGGCCCCGGCGCGCCCGGCGATCGCCGCGGCGCGGGCGAGATCCTCGGCGCTCGCGCGGGCCGTGCCCTCGAAGATGAGGATGAGCGTCGCGCCGCGGAGCACGCGCGACCCGACGGCGTCCACGGCCTGGTTGAGGAGCCCCGGCGCGCGCAGGAGGCCGCGCAGCACGGCGGCGCCGGTGCCCGGGCCCCGCGCGCCGCGCGCCCGCGCGGCCGGCCCCTCGGTCGGCTCGTCGCCCGCGCCGGCGTGGCCGCGCTGCCGGCGCACGGCGCCGAGCCGGGCCATGAAGGAGTCGAACGGGTCGTAGAGCCGCGAGACCGCCGGGCGAAGGCCGGCCTGGAACATCTCGCGCATCGCGCTCCACCCGGCCTCCAGCGTGGGGAAGGAGAAGGCGGCGAACGCGCGCGCCGGCGGGGCGGGGTGCAGCCGGAGCGTCGCGGCGGTGACCACGCCGAGCACGCCCTCGCTGCCGATGAGGAGCGGCGTCAGATCCGGGCCGCGCGTCCGCCGATCGAAGCGGACGACCTCGCCGCGGCCGACGACGCACTCGAGCGACGCGACCATGTCCTCGATCTTGCCGTAGAGCCCCGAGCACTGGCCGGCGCTGCGCGCCGCGACCCAGCCGCCCACCGTCGAGCAGAGGATCGACGACGGGAAATGGCCGAGCGTGAAGCCCTCGGCGTTGAGCTCCTCCTCGAAGCGGATGCCGAGGGCGCCGGCCTCGATCTCGACCGAGGGGGCCTCGCGATCGAGCGAGCGGCGGCGGGAGAGCCGCTTCAGGTCGAGCACGACCGTGCGGTCGTCCGGCAGGACGCCGCCGCACACGCCCGAGCCCGCGCCGTACGGCACGAGCGGGAGCCCCTCGTCCGCGCAGAAGCGGACCACCCGGGCGACCTCCTCGGTGGACGCCGGCCAGAGGATCATCCCGGGCCGGTGCTCGGCGACGCGGCCCTCCGTGACGGCGAGGTGGTGCCGCGGCCAGAGATCGCGGGCGTAGGCGATCTGATCGACGGGGGAGGCGCTGGCCGGGATCCCCGGGAGCGCGCGCGAGATCGCGGCCTCGAAGCGCATGCGTCAGGAGCCCCCTAGCGCGTCAGCTGCGCTCGGCAAGGATGATGAGCCGCGGCGACTCCGAGCCGAAGAAGACGCCCGGATGCGCGGGGTGGCCGGTCACCTCGGTGACCTTGAAGCCGGCTTCGTGGAGCATCTTGCCGAGCTCGTGCAGCCCGTAGAGGCGGATCGAGTAGTCGATCTCGCGCGAGCGGCCGTCCTCGAACATGACCGTGCGCTTCACCTTGAGCCGGCTCGTGAAGAAATCGACCTGCATCTCATCCATGCAGACGCAGCCGTCCCCCTCGAACCAGACGAGGCTCGGCTGGCGGGACGCGACGTAGTCGCGGTTCACGATGTCGAGCAGGAGCATGCCGCCCGCGCGGAGGGCGCGGCGGATGCGGGCGAGCACGTCCGCGTTCTTCTCGTCGTCGAAGTAGCCGAAGCTCGTCGACCAGCAGTAGACGCCGTCGAAGGTCTCCTCGAACGTCATCTCGCGCATGTCGCCCTGGAGGAAGTTCAGCTTCTGGCCGCGGTCCTGCGCGTCGTCGGCGGCGCGGGCCAGCATGGCGAGCGACAGGTCGAAGCCGACCACGCTGTAGCCGCGGCTCGCGATCTCGATCGCGTGGCCGCCCGCGCCGCACGCGAGGTCGAGGATCACGGCGCCCTTCTCGACGCCGAGCCGCTCCTCGATGAAGTCGACCTCGCGGCGAACCACCTTGCTGTCGATCTTGTCGAGCGTGCGCAGGAAGTCGTCGCCGAAGAGCTCCTCCCACCACGGGCGCTTGCGGCGCGCGGCGGGCTCGGTCGACGGGCCGGAGTTCGGCTCGAGATCGAGCGGCTTGGCCGCGGGCGGCGCGGGGGGAGCGGAGATGCGCGCCGAGGGATCGCCGTGCGGCGGCGGCACGGACACGGGCGGCGGCGGCACCGACGTGAACGTCGCGAGATCCGGCGAGGCGAGCGCCTGCGCGCGCGGGCGCCGCGGCGGCGGCGGGGGCGGCGGCGGCGGCTTCTTGGGATGCGCCGCCTGGGCGTCGGCGCGGGCGGCCCGGCCCTCGTCGGTCAGCTCGGGCTCGACCTCCTCCAGCTCGACCTCGCTGCTCTTCGGCGGCAAGGTGATGCGCGTCGGGTCGACCTGCTGCGGCTCGCCTCCGCCTGCCCCGGGCGGGACGCTCGTCGCGTCGGCCCTGGCCTCGTCGGCCTGCTCGGGCTCGGGCTCGACCTCCGTGAGCTCTTCCGGGCTCGACCCGGGCCGCCAGTCGAGCGGGCGCGCCTCGATCTCCGGCGCCGAGGGCTGCGGCCGCCTGGGCTCGGGCTGGAGGGCGTCGAAGGCGGCGTCGCGCGCCGTCGGCGGGCCCTCCCCCGGGCCCTCCTGGTACGGGTCGAGGCCCAGCACAGTCTGGCGCGAGTCCGGCCCGATCCGGAACTGGAGCGGCGGCCACTCGTGCTCGGTCGGGTCGGTCAGCAGCGGCGGCCTGGCGGGCTCGGGCTGCGGCTCGGCCTGCGAGGTGACCGGCGGCAGGTTCGACTCGATGCTGAGGATCTGGAGCGGCCGGATCACCGCGACCGAGTCCGGGTCGATGATCAGCCCCGGCGTCGGCATCGGCGGGACGCTCGAGGACTTCGGCGACGGCCGGGGGACCGCCCGCGGCGCGACCAGCTCCGCCAGGTTCGGCGGCGGCGCCGGCTTGCTGGCGGTCTTGGGCACCTCGATCGCCGGCTCGCTGGGAGGCCTCGCGGCGGCGCTCAGCCATCCGTCGTCCTCCACCTCGTCGAGCCCCAGCGATCGCGGCGTCGCCGTGTCCGCTTGCGGGGCGCCCGCGTCGAGCGCGGCGTCCGCGTCGAGCGCGGCGCCCGCGTCGAGCGCGGCGCCCGGATCGTCGCCCTGCTGCGCCGCGTCTCCGGGCACGTTCACGAGCCGCCGCGAGCGGCGGCGCGCGGTCTTGGCGCCGTCGCCGCGCTCTGCCTCCGTGGCCCGCTCCACCTCCGCGGCCAGCGATTGCCAGGCCCGCCTCGAGGTGGGCGTTGCCGGCAGGGGGGTGCCGTGGCGCGAGCGCTCCGTCGGCGGCCCGGCGATGCGCGGATCGAGATCGAGGTCCGGGATCTCCGAGAGCGGCCGGCCGGAGCTCCCGTCGGCCATGCCCGGGATGACGTCGAGGCGCGGCAGCGGCGTGGTGGTCGCGAGCTGCGGGCGCACGCTGGGCGTGCGCTCGGGCCGCGGAGCGACGGACGAGCGCGCGGGGAGCGAGCTCTCTCCCTGCGGCGCGAGCGCGGCCGCGTTCCCTGCCTCGCCCGGCGGGGGCGCGCCGGGCTCTCCGGAGGCGCCGCCTTCCTGGGCGGCCTGGGCCAGGGGGTTGCGCGGCCGCTCGCTCGTCATTGCTTGCCCCCTCCGTCCATCGGCTCACCGTAGAGGACCGGCCCAGGAGCCCTGCTCCAGGGGGGCGACACCCCGCGCTCCACGAACAGGACCGCGGTGGAGCCGAGGTGGAACTTGCCGATCTCCTCGCCGCACGCGACCGGGAGGGCCGGCGAGATCGGGTGCACGCCGAGCGGCACGTCGCGCGCGTCGATGGCGCTCACCGTGATCCGTCCGACGATCATCGCGCCCACCATCACGACCGTCACGCGCCCCTGGCGCTCGGTGTCGATCACGATCGCGACGCGCCGGTTGCGCGCGAACAGGCCCGGGATGTGGCGCTCGCCGATCGCGTTCACCGGGAACAGCTCCCCCGGCATCGAGCGGATGAGGCTCACCTGGCCGGCGACGGGCGAGTGGACCCGGTGGTAGTCGCGGGGCGAGAGGTAGACGACCGCGAACTGCCCGCCGTCGTAGCGCGACGCCTCCGCGGGGTCGCCGACGAGGTCCTCCACGCGGTAAGGCTGCCCCTTGATGAGCAGGCGCCCGCCCTCGGTCACGGGGCCGAGCGACTCGATCCGGCCGTCGGCGGGGCTGGTGATGGCTCCGGGATCGGAGCAGACAGGGCGCATCCCCTCGCGGAGCTTGCGCGTGAAGAACGCGTCGAAGCTCTCGTAAGGGCTCGTCAGCACCTCGGCGGCGTCCATGTCGACGCGGTACGCGCGCGCGTAGAGCTTGACCACCGCGTTCAAGACGGCGGCGGGTGCTCTGGCGTCGCAGAGGCGGCCAACGGCCCGGGTAATGCGCTCTCGCGGAAGCACCCGCAACAGCTGTGCGGCGGCGTAGGTGGCAACGGTCATTGTGCGGAGCGGCGGTAACAATGCGGGAAAGAGAGCGGTGCAGGAATGCTAGGCCTCGGGACGGACCTCGGTCAACGCTCGGGTCAGGCGAACCTTTCCGCGCCGGCGCGGTCCCCCCATCCAGCGAAGGAGCTCAGCCTTGACGCGACGCGCGACGCTCAGCGCGATCCGTGGCGCGACGAAAGGCCCGTCCCCCGCGCTCCACGTTTCTCCACGTCGCCGCGAGGGCGTCAACCGCGAAGCGCCGCCCCACGCAAATGGCGGCGCGAGCGCCGGCAGACCGCGCCGGCCGCGCGCTCCATTCTGAAGCGCCGATCCGGACCCGGCGCTGCAACTTCGATCGGCCCGCCCGGGGGCAGCAGAAAAGCGGAGCGATTTCAAGTCCCTGCGCCCTGGCACGCCGCTCGCTGAAGGGAGCCCAGGAGGCACGCGACGACGATGGAGATCAGGTTCTGGGGGGTTCGCGGGAGCATCGCTTCGCCTGGGCCGGAGACGGCGGCGGTGGGCGGAAACACCAGCTGCGTGGCGGTCCGCTGCGGATCGACGCAGCTCATCCTCGACGCCGGGACGGGCGTTCGCAAGCTCGGAGATGCCCTGCTCCGGGAAGGGCCGGTGGAGGCCACGGTGCTGCTCTCCCACCTGCACTGGGACCACATCCAGGGCCTGCCGTTCTTCGTGCCGGCGTACCTGCCGAGCTCGAAGCTGTCGATCGTGGGCAGCGCGCACGGGGTCGGGACCCTCCGCGAGGCGCTGTCGGCGCAGATGGCGGCGCCGAGCTTCCCGGTCCGGCTCGACGAGCTGGGCGCCCAGATCGCCCTGCGCGAGACGCGGCCGGGCGAGGCGTTCGACGTGGGCGAGGTGCACGTGCGCACCGCCAAGCTCAACCACCCGGGCGGCGTGCTCGCCTACCGCCTCGAGCACGCGGGGAAGAGCCTCGTCTACGCGACCGACACCGAGCACTACGCCTGCGTCGATCCGGCGCTGCGCGCGCTCGCGGACGGCGCCGACGTGCTCATCTACGACGCGCAGTACACCCCGGAGGAGTACCGCGGCGACGCCGGGCGATCGAGGGTCGGATGGGGGCACTCGACGTACATCGCGGGCGCCGAGATCGCGCGGGCGTGCGGCGCGCGTCAGCTCGTACTCTTCCACCACGACCCGCAGCGGACGGACGCTGGCGTCGCCGAGATCGAGCGCCTCGCGCGCGAGCTCTTCCCTGCCTCGGTCGCCGCGCGCGAGGGGCTCTGCATCGACGTCGAGGCCGTCGCGCGGGCCGCGTGATGACGCGGGTGACGACAAGGGCGGCGACCTCTATGCTGGATCCTGCTCCGCTATCCATGTCGCGCCTCTCGCTGCTCGTCGATCTCGCCTCCCTCCTCGCCCGGGAGGTCGACTTCGACGCCCTCCTCGGCACGGCGTGCGAGCGGCTCGCGAAGGCGCTCCGCGCCGACCGCGCCACGATCTGGCTCGTCGACGCGGAGCGCGGCGATCTCGTCACGCGCGTCGCCGTGCTCCCCGAGCTCCCCGCGCTCAGGCAGCCGCTCGAGCGAGGCATCGCGGGGCACGTCGCCAGGACCGGCGAGGTCGTGCGCGTCGACGACGCGGCGCGCGATCCGCGCTTCGATCCGTCGGCCGATCGGGCGACGGGCTACACGACGCGCTCGATGCTCGTCGCGCCGATCCGCGAGGACGCCGCCGCGCCGATCCGCGGCGTCGTCCAGCTGCTGAACCGCGCGGGGGCGCCGTTCGACGAGGAGGACGAGCGCTACCTCGTCGCGCTCGCGACGCAGCTCGCCCGCGCGCTCCTCTTGACGACGCTCCGCGCGGCCGAGGGCGGCGGGCCGGGGGTCGTGCTGCAGGGGCCGTTCAACCGGATCGTCGGCCGCAGCGAGCGGCTCGCCGCCGTGTACGAGAAGGTCCAGCTCGCGGCGCAGACCGACGCGACCGTGCTCCTCCGCGGGGAGACCGGCACCGGCAAGAGCCTGTTCGCGCGGGCGATCCACGTCAACTCGCGGCGTCAGACGCGGCCCTTCGTCACGGTCGACTGCACGACGCTGCCGGCGCAGCTCGTCGAGAGCGAGCTCTTCGGCCACGAGCGCGGGGCGTTCACCGGCGCGGACCGGCGCGTGCCGGGCAAGGTCGAGCTCGCGGAGGGCGGCACGCTGTTCCTGGACGAGCTCGGGGATCTGCCGCTCGACATCCAGGGCAAGCTCCTGCGCTTCCTGCAGGATCGCTCGTTCGAGCGCGTCGGCGGTCGGCAGACGCTCCGCGCCGACGTGCGCGTCGTGTGCGCCACGCACTGCGACCTCGAGCGCGCGGTCGCCGAGGGCCGCTTCCGCAAGGACCTCTATTACCGCGCGCGCGTGGTCGAGATCGATCTGCCGGCCCTGCGCGAGCGCGGCCCCGAGGACGTCGAGACGCTGGCCCGCCACTTCGCGGACGTCTACGCGACGCGGTACGGCAGGCCCGCGCCGCGCTTCGATCTGGACGCGCTCCGCCACATCCGCGCCCACACCTGGCCGGGCAACGTGCGCGAGCTCGAGCACTGGGTGGAGAGCGCGATCGCCCTGGCGCCGGACGGCCGCATCTCCGCCGGGCACCTCCCGGCGCGCCGGCGCGGGGGGGCCCCGCCGCAGGCCGCCGCGGCGCCCGAGGGCGACGATCAGGTGGCGCTGCCGCTCGGCCTCACGCTCGACGAGGTGACGCGGCGCTACGTCGAGGCGATGGTCCGCGCGTGCGAGGGGAACAAGACGGAAGCGGCGAAGCGGCTCGGCGTCGGCAGGAACACCCTGGCGCGCGCGCTCCGCACGAAGAGCTGAGGCGGCCGCGCAAGCGCCTCCGGCGAGGCGCCCGCGCCGGGCGGGGGCCCGCGCCGGGGCGCCTCGGCGCGCCGGGAGGCCTGCGTCACTCCGGGTTCAGGCGGAACCAGAGGCCGACGCCGACGATCCCCGCGACGTAGGACGCCCGCCACCTCTCGATGGAGTCGACCCTCACGTGAGGGCGCTCCAGGACGGCGTGCAGCTCGAGGAAGCTGCGCAGCTCCAGGTGGCGGACGAGGGGCCACGCGGCGCCCCCGCGCAGGCCGGAGGTGACCATCCAGGAGAGCTCGCCGCCGTTCGTCGGCTTCAGGTCCTCGTCGACGTCCGCGGCGACGACCCCGGTCTGGAAGGAGGTGCACACGAAGACGGCCTCCTCGTGCCTGCAGATCGACATGACCCCGAGGCCGGCGGTGCTCTCCGGCCCCAGGATCGAGGCGGCGCTCGGGCCGCGGCCCAGCGCCCGGAGCACCCGCGCCTCGACCGACAGGGACGCGTCGAGCCAGCGGAGGGTGGCCTCCAGCGAGGGGCCGACGCTCGCCGCAGGCAGCAAGCCGAACGCCAGCACGGACGACGCGCCGAGCTCGCCGACCCTGCGCGGCGCCGAGGAGGGCGGCGTGTCGGCGGCGCGCGACCGGGCCGGCAGGGCGAGGCTCAGCGCGACCACGAGGGCGATGCGATCCAGGTTCGGCACGCGCGCGACCGTAGGAGCGCGCTCCAGCGCGACGGAAGCCGGAGCGCGCGCGCTCGCGCGGAAACCGGCGAGCGCACGCCATTGCGTCGAGCGGCGGTTTTTCCTCGCCTCGCGGTCGATTGATCAGCGCGCCCTGCGGCGCGCGGCCTCGCAGAGGGCCGACCGGGTGGGGTCGCTGGGGAGCTCCGGCGGCAGCTTCTCCTCGCAGGCCACCTCGGGGCTCAGCGGGTCGAGCGCGACGCCCGCCGAGAAGGCGCTGCCTCCGTCGGCGCCGCCGTGGAGCAGGCCGTGCAGCGACCACCACCGACCGTGGCGGCTGTTCACGTCCTCGACCCGCTCGACCAGCGGGGCGGCGCTCGCCCGCTCGCCGGAGGCCAGCAGGGCGGCGGCGAGGAAGCAGCGCACCGCCGGCTCGTGCGGCGCGAGCGCCTGCGCGCGGGCGTGCTGGACCGAGGCGGCGGCGTGGTGGCCGCGATCGTGGAGCAGCTGCCCGAGCCGCACCCGCTTGGCGACCTCCTGCCGGTGCGGCATGTCCCCGCCCGGCGCGAGGTCGGGCGGCACGCTCGCCGGCACCGTGGCGAGGTAGGCGCGCCACCGCTGGTCCCAGGCCGCGAGATCCGCGCCGGAGATGTCGGCGATCGCCCGCTCCAGATCCGCGTCGCTGCTCGCGTCCTTGAGCCGGCGCACGAGCTCGGGCAGCGCCGTGTCGCCCGCCTCCCTCGTCCAGTACCGGATGAAGCTCGCGACCTCGGCGAACACGATCGCCGCCTCCTCCGCGCTCGGGAGCATCGCGATCGAGGGGCCGATCTTGTCGAGCGGGCGCCCGAGGCCCTTCTGGATGCCGAGGAGGGCGACCGCGTCCGCGGACGGCACGTCGTCCAGCGGGTCGGGCTCGCGCCAGCGGACCTCCTCGCGCTTGGCCACGCCCTCCTGCAGCCACAGCGGGGCGTTGTCCCGCGTGCCGCGCGAGAGCGCGAGGTGCGTGATCTCGTGCGCGAGCGTGTCCAGCCAGGGGTAGCCGTTCGGCGTCGCGCGCGGCGAGAGCATCGTCACCCGCCCCCACTTGGCGATGGCGACGGTGCCCGTCGTGCGCGCCGCGTCCTCGGGCAGGCCCGTCATCGCGGAGAGCGTGAACTGATCCCGGACGAGATCGATCCGCAGCGGCCGGAGGAGCTCGACCCCGAGGTCCTTCGCGAGCACGTCGCGCGTCTTCGCGGCCACCTCGACGAGCAGCGGCACGAGCGCGCGATCGTCGTCGTCCTGGAGCCGCACCCACACGCCGCGCGCCTCGTCGTTCACGACGACCGTCGCCGCGGTGGCGCGGGCGCAGCCGCGCGCGATGTCGCCGAGCGCCGCGCCCTCCGCCGTCGCCGCGAGATCGGGGCGCGCGAGGATCGCCGCGGCGGCGTCGCAGTCGCCCTCGTAGATGGCGAGCCGGCCGCGCTCGAGCGCGAGCGCGGGATCGGCGGGATCCGTGCCCTCGAGGAGGCCCCGCGCCGCCGGGGCGTCGATCTCCAGGATCGCGGCCCGCGCCCGCGCCGCGCGATCGAGGTCGCCGACCGTGATGCGGCCGGACGCGGTCGCCGACACGGTCGCGAGCGCGGCGAGGACCACTGCCCGCAGGCCGCGCCTCGCGAGCGCCGTCGCCCCGCGCGGGGCCCTCGCCGGGGCCGCCATAGCGCCGGCGCGCGTCATTTCAGGAGCCCCTCCGCGTAGCGCTTGACCGCCTCGCGCAGCCGCGGCTCCGAGGCGCTCCCGAGCCCCTCGAGGACGCGCCGGCGGAACTCCTCGGGGCCCTTGTGCTTGTCCTTGTCCGGGATGTCGGCCTTCCTCGCCATGTCCCTGCTCCCTTCCGACTCGGCGTCGCCGTCCTGGCTCTGGTCGTCGCTGCGCGACATCTCGAGCAGCCGCTGCGCGTCGCGCTGGCGCTCGTTGCCCTGCTCGCCTTCCCCCTCGGAGAGGGCGCGCTGGGCGTCGCGCATCGCCTGCTCGGCCTCCTCGAGGCGCTCGAGCATCTCCTCCGGCATCCGGCCGTCGCCCTGCTCGCCCCGCCTGCGCAGCTCGCGCGCGCGATCCGCGAGCGAGCCCTCGCGCTGGCTCGAGCGCGCGAGGCCCTCCCGAGCCCGCTCCGACGCCGCCTGCCGCAGCTGGCGCAGCGCCTCCTCGGCCCACGCGAGCTCCCGGGCGAGCGCCTGCTGCGCCTCGCCCGCCTCGCGGCCGGCCCGCTCCTCGGGGAAGAAGCCGCCGCCCTGCGCGCCGAGCCGCTTCGCCTCGCCGAGCGAGCGCGCCGCGCCCTGGCCGCTCTCGACCGCCTCCTCGAGGCGGCCCTGCTCCAGCGCGCCGGCCATCGCCTCGGCCTGCTCCCTGCCGGCCGCCGCGGCGGACTCGGCCGATCCCGGCGCCCCGCCGGGCTGCGGCAGCTCCTGCACCGCCTCGCGGATCGCCTCCGCGCGCTTCTTCGCCTCCTCGCGGAGCGCCGCGACGTCCTCGGGCCGCGAGGCGCGCATGAGCTCCTCGGCGACCGCGTTCGTCTCGGCGGCGTGATCGCGCGCGAGGTCCTCGAGCTCCCGCTCGCTCTGCGCGACGCTCTCGTCGGCGCGCGAGGCCTCCCCGGGATCGGGCCCGCCGCGCGGCGCCCCGGACTCCACCCCGCCGCGGCCGCCGCCGCCGAACGAGGGATCCGGCCGCCGGAGCCGCGCCGCGAGGTCGCGCGCCGCGAGCTCGGCGTGCGCCCAGTCGCCGGCGCCGCGGGCGCGCGCGACCCTGCGCAGATCGCTCGCGACGATCTCGCCGAGATCGAGGCCGAGCTCGCCGAGCTTGCGCAGCTCGGCGCCCCCGCCGCCCAGCACGGTGACGGCCGCCTCGAGGCGGACCTCGCCGCCCTCGCGGTCGCCGCCGCCTCGAAGGAGCTCGGCCGCGGCCGCGGCCTCGTCCGCGACGTCGGCGAGCCGCTGCGCGACGGCCCGGGCGTCCCGGACGCCGAGGCCGCGCAGGCCGGCGTCGAAGGCGAGCAGCACGCCCTCGGTCTCGTCGAGCAGCTTCTGGTGCGCCGCGCGGGTGGTCGATTTCCGCTCGGCGGCGAGCGCCGCGTCGAGCCGGGCGAGCTGGCCGCGCGCGAGCGACGCGACGCGCCCCCGCACCCGGAGCCCGCCGTAGTCGGCGGAGAGCGCGCGCTCGACCTCCGCCTTCGCGGTCGCCTGCGCCTCGGCCTCGTGCGCCGCGTGCGCCGCGGCGCCGCCCGCCTCCGGCGTCCGCTGGCCGATGCGGTCCGCGAGCAGGTCGGTGAGCGCGTCGCGCGCCTTCGCGAGCGCGGCGTAGCGCCGCGCCTCGGGCTCGCCGACCTGCGGCGGGATGACCACGATCGCCTCGCTCCTGCCCCACTTCGGGCCCTCGATCGGATCGTTGTCGCGCGCCTCGATCCGCACCTCGATGGGCACGTACGTCCTGCGGAAGAACGGATCGCGCGCCTTGAGCTCGTAGCCGCCGCGGTCGATCCTCGCGTCCCCCGCCGGCCGCGAGAGCACCCGCCGCTCCTCCTTCGCGCCTGCGCGCAGGACGAGGTCGACCTCGCGCAGGCCGTGATCGTCGGTGATCTCGTAGCGGAGCGGGATGCTGGGCTCGTCGAGGAGCCTGACCGTGCGCGGCGCGCCCTCGAGCGTGACGCGCGGCGCGTCGTCCGGGATCGACACGACGCGCTGCGCGTCGGCCTGCCGGACGCGGACCTGCCCGAAGCGCGCGGCCGCCTGGAGCGTCGTCGAGTCGCCGAGGGTCCAGTGGGCGATCACGCCGCCCTTGCCGTCGTCGACGAACGGGACCTCGGCGCCGCCGTCGGTCAGCACGAGCGCGCGCCCTGCGCGGATCGGGCGGCCGCGCACCGTGATCACGGTCCCCCGCGGCTGCATCGTCGTCGCGAACGGCAGGAGCACCTCGGCGCCCTCGTGCAGGTACTCGGGCGGCGTGGCCGTCATCTCGACCTCCTCGAGCCACAGCAGATCGAGCGGCGCCTCGCCGCCGCGGGCGGCGAGGACGTCGAGCCCCTCGACGACGCGCGGCGGATCGATCGCGGCGGCGGCGAGCGCCGCCACGCCGAGGGCGAGGCCCGCGCTCGCCCACCGCGCGGCCGACCGCTGCGCGCGCGCGAGGATGCGCGCCCGCGAGGCGCGGCCGAGCAGCCGCCGGAGGTGCAAGCCGGCGAGCTCCGGCGACCCGACCCGATCGTCGACCGCGGCGCGATCCACGAGCGAGAGCGCCCGCAGGGTGGCCGCGCCGAGCGCCTCGTCCGTGCGGCCGACGATCTCGCGCACGGTGCGCCGGGCGTCGCCGCGCCGCCGCCGCGCGAGGACGACGCGCGCGACGATCGCCGCGAGCAGCAGCGCGAGGCCGGCGCCGGCGAGCCCGCGGGCGAGCGGGGAGCCCACGCGCGCCACGTGCGCCGCGCCGAACAGCCCCGCGAAGGCCGCGGCGGTGAGCGCGCGCCGCGCGGAGGGATCCACCTCCGCGTCCCAGATGGAGCGCAGCCGCGCGATGGACAGGGCCGGCGCCTCGTTATCCATGGAGAGGCAAGGGTAACCGGCGGCGGGAGGGGGTCCAGCGGATCGGTGGGATCCTCCGGGGGGCGGGCGCCCGGGCGGTCAGACGTCGAGCTCGCCGTCGGTCATGAACCAGCTGTCCGGGTCGAGGAGCACGCGCCGCAGCTCGTCCGGGAAGCTCGGGTCGAGGTGTACGATGAGCCACCGCGAGCCCACGCTCGGGGGGTGGGGGCGCGAGAAGAAGCCGAGCGCCCGCAGGCGCGCGCTGAGCGCGGGCGGCGTCACGAGGAGCATCCCCACGGAGACGTGCCCCTCGCGCCGCATCGCCCGGCAGAACTCGAGGAGCAGGGCGTCGAGCAGGGGGCCGCTGTCCTCGCAGAACACGTCGGTCATCTCGACCTTGTTGTTCCGCACCGAGTAGACGGCGTAGCCGAGCAGCCGCCCGTCGTGCCTGTCGAGCATGCAGAAGAAGCGGTACCGGACGTTGCCGAGCTGCGCGTAGCGCCAGTTCAGGAACTGGGCGCTCCGCTCGCCGACGATCGGCGACGGCTTCGCCCGCGACCACAGGTCGTCGAAGCGGTGGTCGGCGGCGTCCACGAGCTCGGTGCGCACGCGGCTGCCCCGCGCGAGCAGCGCCGCGGCGTCCCGGAGCGCCATCGAGGCGTCGACGGCGCGCCCGGCGGCGCGCACCAGGGCGTTGTCCGGCTTCACCGTCGCCCGCTGCACGGCGCGCTCGGCGGCCGTCGACAGCGCCTGCGTCAGGGGGGCGGGGGCGCCCGGCGCCGCCGGCTCCCAGAGCGCGCGCCAGCGGGGGTGGGGGACCGCCGAGGCGGCCCGCTCGGCGACCCGCTGCACCACCGCGCTCACGGTGCTCTGCTGCTCCCCGGCCGACGAGGCCGCGAGCTCGTTCAGCTTGTAGGCGGCCATGAGGGGCCGCACCCAGATGGTGGAGTCCGCGATCTTCTTGTAGCCGGCGCGCTGGAAGATCGGGAACGAGGCCTTGTTGGGGAAGCCGAACAGGAAGTCGACCCCGGCGTCGCGGCAGCCCTTCGCGAGCTCGCGCTGGATGCTCATGGCGGCCCCGGCGATGCGGTGCGCCTTGGTCACGCCGAAATCGCCGAGGACGCCGGCCTTGAGCTTCCGCCCGCTGACGTACACGTCGCGCGGGTAGAACGAGCCGCTGCCGATGATCGCCCGCTCCGGGCCGTGGAAGCCCATCCAGGTCCGCGGGGGGCCGGCCGGGTTCTGCTCCTGGAACCAGCGCATCCGCCGCTCCACGAACTCCTGCGAGACCTCGCCGTGGGCGAGGTTCTCTTTCCAGAGCTGCGCGAGGACGTCCCTGTGCTCGTCCGGCTGGACGCGGGCGGCGCTGTAGACCTTCTCCATGGCTTCCGGTGCGCTCTCCTGGCGCGGCCGAGCGGCGCGCCGGGCCCGTCATGGCCGAAGGCGGCGAGGGCGTCAATCGTGCCTGGCCCGGCGCATCCGTGGGCTTCGCCGCTCCCGCGGGCGACCGCGCGGACGCGTTCCGCGCCGGGCGCAGCGAGGCCGCGCGGCGACGGCCGGCGTCATCGCGGAACGCGAGTACACTCGCGCGATGCTCCGCCGCGCCCTCGCCGCCGTCGCCTGGCTCTCGCTGATCTTCGCCCTGGCCTGCAGCTCCGCGCGCCCGCCGTCCCCCCCGGGCGCGCCGCAGCCGGCGAAGGCCGCGCAGCCGACGGGCGCGGCCGCCGCGCGCCCGTCGCTCGACGAGCTCATGGTCGCGGAGGGCGACCCGGGCCCGGTGCCGGTGACCCGCGCCGATCCGGCGCGCGGCAGCCGGCTCGCGCCCGTGACGATCGTCGTGTTCTCCGATTTCGAGTGCCCCTTCTGCAAGCACCTGGGCGGCACGCTGCGGCAGCTGGAGCGGCGCTACGGCCCGGAGCAGCTGCGGATCGTGTGGAAGAACTTCCCGCTCGCCTTCCACAAGCAGGCTCGCCCGAGCGCCGAGGCGGCGATGGCGGTGTTCGCGCACGCCGGCCCCGGCGCCTTCTGGGCGTTTCACGACGCCATCTTCGGGGCGGACGAGCGGCTCTCGCCGGAGCTCGAAGCCACGGCGCTCCGGCGGGCCGGGGTGACGCCGGGCCAGGTCAAGCAGCTCGTCGAGCGGAGCGGGGCGGCGCGGAAGGTCGACGCCGACATGGCGCTCGCCGCGCGGCTCGGCGTGGACGGCACGCCGGCGTCGTTCATCAACGGCGTCCTCGTCGTCGGCGCGCAGCCGGCGGAGCGGTTCGCCGAGGTCATCGACGCGCAGCTCGCCGCGGCGCGCGCGCTCCGCGCCGGGGGGACGCCGCCGGAGCAGATCTACGCGGCGCTCGCGGCGAAGAACTTCGCGGCGCCCGCCGCGGATCCCGAGGAGGCGGCGGAGGAGGAAGAGCGCCGGGTGGTGCACCTCGTGCCCGTCGGCGACTCGCCCGTGCGCGGCAAGGACACGGCGCTCGTCACGATGGTGCTGTTCAGCGACTACCAGTGCCCGTTCTGCAGGCGGGTGACGCCGACGGTCGAGAAGCTCGCGGCGCAGTACGGCGACAAGCTGCGCGTCGTCTGGAAGGACAACCCGCTCCCGTTCCACCCGCGCGCCGAGCCCGCGGCGGAGCTCGCGCGGGAGGCGCGGGCCCAGAAGGGGGACGCGGCCTTCTGGCGGGCGAACGACCGCCTCCTCGCGCCCGAGGCCAGCCTCGACGACGCGGCGCTCGAGGCCCTCGCCGCGGAGCTCCAGCTGAACGTGGCGGCGGCGAAGCGCGCCGTCGCCTCGCGCAAGCACGCGGCCGCGATCGAGGCCGACATGGAGCTCGCCGACGATCTCGGCGCCTCGGGGACGCCGCACTTCTTCATCAACGGGCGCAGGCTGGTCGGCGCGCAGCCGATCGAGGAGTTCCAGGCGCTCATCGACGAGGAGATCGCCAAGGCGGAGGCGATGGTCGTGGCGGGGACGCCGCGCGCGAAGGTCTACGAGGCCATCCAGAAGCAGGCCGTCCCGCCGGCGCCCCCGCCGAAGGTGTCCGTGCCGCCGCCGCCCAAGGGCCACCCCGCCAAGGGGGCGGCCGCCGGCAAGGTGGTCATCCAGATGTTCTCCGACTTCCAGTGTCCTTTTTGCGCGCGCAGCGTCCCCACGATGGATGAGCTCATCAAGGCGTTCCCGGGCAAGGTCCGCGTGGTCTTTCGCCACCTGCCGCTCCCCTTCCACCCCGAAGCGCAGCTGGCCGCCGAAGCGACCATGGAGGCGCTCGCGCAGCAGGGGCAGGCCGGCTTCTGGAAGATGCACGATCGGCTCTTCAAGGCCCATGACGCCGCGAACCTCGATCGCGCGGCCCTGGAGCAGCACGCCGCGAGCATCGGGCTCGACGCGGCGCGCTTCGCCCGAGCCCTCGACGAGCGCACCCACCGTGCCGCCGTCGAGGCCGACGCGGAGGCCGCGCGGAGCGCCGGCATCACCGGGACTCCGGCGTTCGTGATCAACGGTTACCTGGTCAGCGGAGCCCAACCGCTCAGGAAATTCAAGAAGGTCGTGCGCCGGGCCCTCAGCGAGGCGAACTGAGCGCAAGCGACGCAAACAGAGGCAACTGGGCGCAAAAACGCACAGCAAAAACGCAAAGCAAAACGCAAGAACGACGGGCGCTGAACGCAAACGCACCTGCGCCGGAGGCGGCGTGAGCGCGCGGGGGCGCGGGGTGCGAGCTCGGGTGAAGGGCGCCGCGGCGGAGCGCTCGAGTGCGGGCTCCCGGGCGCGGCGCGCGGTGGACCTGGACCGCCTTTCCGTTCGACATGCGCGTTTCCCGGGGCGCGTCTGTCGGTATCGCCCGCCGAGCTCGTGATACGCTGTCCCAATGCCCAAACCGCGCGGTCGAAGGACATCGGCCGAACCCAGGCGCACCGTCAAGGCATCGAGCGGGCGGGCGCGCGCGCAGCCTCGTGACAAGGCGGGCCAGCGCGGCGTCGCCGAGGCGGGCTCGCCGGCCGCGGTTCGCGACAGGCACGAGCGGCCGACGGCCAGCGCGCGCGCCACGCCCGGGAAGGCGAAGGCAGCCGCCGCGCGGTCGGCCGCGCCGGCGAAGCGATCGGCCACGTCGCGGAACGTCGCCACGACGGAGCGCTCGGCGGCGCCGAGGAAGGGCGCCGCGACGGAGCGCGCGGCGGCGCCGAGGAAGGGCGCGGCGACGGAGCGCGCGGCGGCGAGGAAGGGCGCGGCGACGGAGCGGCCGGCGGCGAGGAAAGGCGCCGCGACGGAGCGGCCGGCGGCGAGGAAGGGCGCGGCGACGGAGCGGCCGGCGGCGAGGAAGGGCGCCGCGACGGAGCGGCCGGCGGCGAGGAAGGGCGCCGCGACGGAGCGGCCGGCGGCGCCGAGGCTCCGCCCCGCGAGGGCGCGCGCCGACGAGCACGCGCGCGCGGCGCCGCCGAAGCGGCGACCCCGCAGCGAAGAGCCCGCGAGCGAGGCGGACGACGCGGAGCTCTCGCCGCCCCGGCCGCCGGAGCTCGACTGGGACGACACGCCGTCCGACAGCGCCGAGGAGGCGCTCGCCCAGCGCTGGGCGGCGCGGGGCGAGGCGCTCTTCCAGCAGCTCGCCGAGCACGGCGCCTCGCAGCACGAGCACCGCGCCGACCTCAAGGACGGGCGCTTCGTCTGGATCGCGCCGGGCGGCCGCGTCTCCGCCGAGGCGAGGGCGCGCCTCCTGTGCAGCTGGTCGCGCACCACGTCGGTCGTCGTCATGGCGTGGGCGGACCCGCTCGTCAGCAGCGCGGGCGTCGAGCGCATCGATGGAATGCCCGCGGAGCAGGACAGCGTCGACGAGGAGGGCGCCTGGCAGATCGCGATGAGGGCGGCCGACGCCTGCGGCGCGGCATACCTCTACCGCGTGTCCTCGCCGCAGGCCTGGTACTTCGTCGCGCTCGACGATCTCACGTTCTCGCCGAAGCGCCCCTCGTTCCACCCCGGCGCGCCGGTCGGCCTCGTGCTGCGCGCCATCGGCGAGGTCCGCGAGGCGATCGCGTCGCGCGCCGAGCCCGCCGACGTCATCCGCGACAGGATCTCCGCGCTCAGCGACTCGCTGTTCCACCAGGCCAGGTACGCGTACCGCGACACCGACTGGGTCGCGCGCCTCGATCGGACCGGCTCCTGCCTGATGCACCTCGCCAAGCGCATCCCGCGCGCGTGCTTCAGCGCGGTCGCGGCCGGCCAGCGCGTCGACGAGTGGCTCGATCGCGAGCTCGCGATCGAGCTGATCAACGCCCTCTCGCTCATCGAGGACGAGTGGAGCCTGTTCGGCTGACGGTCCGCCGCGGCGCGCCGCGCGGCTGAGCCCGCGCCGGCGCGTCCCCTGCCGCGCGCTCCGCGCGGCACCGCTCTTGAAAGATCACCACGATCCAAGGGAGCGGAGGTGAGGGGAGGCGGCCATGGGTCGAGCGAAGCTGTTCCAGGATCGCAGGGACGCCGGGCGCAGGCTGGGGAAGCTGCTCTCGGGGTACAGGAGCGAGGCGCCGCTCGTCCTCGCCCTGCCGCGCGGCGGCGTCGAGGTGGGCTACGAGGTGGCGCGCGCCCTGGGCGCGCCGCTCGATGTGTGGATCGTGCGCAAGCTCGGCGCGCCCGGGCAGCCGGAGCTCGGCGTGGGCGCGATCTCCGAGGGGGGCGAGGTGTACATCGACCGGAGCCTCGTCGCGGTGCTCGGCATCGCCGACGCGGAGCTGGCCGACATCGCGGAGCAGCAGGCCGCCGAGGTGGAGCGCGGGGTGCGCCGGTTCCGGGGCGACAGGCCGATGCCCCGCGTCGAGGGGCGGACGGTCATCGTCGTGGACGACGGCATCGCGACCGGCGGCACGGTGCGGGCCGCGCTGCGCGACCTGCGCAAGCGCTCGCCGAGGCGGCTCGTGCTCGCGGCGCCGGTCGCCGCGCCGTCGAGCCTGTCGTCGCTCGCCCGCGAGGTCGACTCGATCGCCTGCATCGAGGAGGACCCCGGCCTCCAGGCGATCGGCGCCTACTACGAGGACTTCTCGCAGACCTCCGACGACGCGGTCGCGTGGCTGCTCGCGGAGGCGCGGCGCGAGCTGCCGCCGCCCGAGGGCGCGGAGCGGCCGCTCTTCGTCCAGGCGGGCGCGGCGGCGCTGCCCGGGGATCTCGCGATCCCGGAGCGCGCGATCGGCCTCGTGCTCTTCGCCCACGGCAGCGGCAGCAGCCGCAGGAGCCCTCGCAACCGCTCGGTCGCGGAGGCGCTCTGGCGGTGGGGGCTGGCCACGCTGCTGTTCGATCTGCTCACCGAGGAGGAGGCCGCGGAAGATCGCTCGAGCGCTGGCCTCCGCTTCGACATCGACCTGCTCGCCCGGCGGCTGCTCGGGGTGACGGACTGGGCGCTCGCGCGCCCCGAGCTCCGTCACCTGGGCGTCGGCTACTTCGGCGCCAGCACCGGCGCCGCGGCCGCGCTCGTCGCCGCGGCGGCGCGGCCTCGCGCCGTGGGCGCCGTGGTGTCGCGCGGCGGCAGGCCGGATCTCGCTGGCGCGGCCCTGACGCGGGTGCGGGCGCCGACGCTGCTCATCGTCGGCAGCGCGGACACCGCGGTGCTGGCGCTGAACCAGGGCGCGCTCGAGCGCCTCGCCGGCCCGCGCCGCCTCGCGGTGGTGCCCTCCGCGACGCACCTCTTCGAGGAGCCGGGCGCGCTCGCGGCGGTGGCCCGGCTCGCGGGGGAGTGGTTCGCGCAGCACCTGTCCCCGAGGGGCGACGAGGCGCGGGCGTGACGCGGAGGGCCGCCGCCGCCGGGTAGTGCTCAAATTTGCCCGGAGAGAGTTCACATGAAGGCGGGAAGGCAGGAAGATCATTGATCTTTTCTTCTCGCCTTCCCGCCTTCATGCTCACTTTTGAGCACTGCCCGCCGCCGGCCGGCGCGCTGTCGACGTCGAGCGACGCCGCGATCACCTCGACAGCCAGACCGTGTACGCGTGCGGCATGAACGGCGCGTCGTCGGGGTCGAACGGGCGGCTCCGGATCATGCTCCCCGCGTTGACGCCGACGATGAGCAGCCCCGCGAGGCCGTCGAGCCCGACCACGGTGCGCTGCGCGCGGCTCTCGCCGAAGATGCCGGCCACCTCGACGCGGCCGGCCTCGGCGCCCTGCCGGTCGACCTTCACGATCGCCCAGCGGAACAGCGCGGGCAGCTCCCAGTCGGCCACGAGGGTGATCTCGGCCGCCTCGAGGTCCGGCCCGCCGGCCGCGCCCTCCGCGGCGAGATCGAGCCAGAGGTAGGTCGCGCCGGTCGGCTCGATCGGGCGCAGGGGGGCGACCCGCCGCGGGAGCGTCGCGTAGGGCAGCGACCACTCGAAGCGCACCCGGCCGAAGTCGCCGAAGCGCGCCACGTCCGACAGGTGGGCGCCGTCGCTGCGGCTGCCCACGAACGCCCGCGCGATCGCGAACTCGAGGAGCAGGTCGTCGAGGTCCTTGCCGCGGGACCGGAGCGACGCCCGGAGCGCGTCGAACGTGTCGGGCTCGGCGCGGAAGCGCGCCGCGCCGCCGGGCGTGGGCTGCGCCGCGATGGCGAGCAGCGACATCGCGACCTGCGCCGGCGTCCCGGCGCCGTAGGCGTCGTCGAGGTACCACGGGAAGAGCAGGGCGCCGTCGAGGGCGCCGAGCGCCGCGCCCGTGAGCGCCCGCTCGGGCGCGCGCTGGAAGGCGTCGATCGCGGCGAGCTCCTCGGCCGGGCAGGGCGCCGCGATCGCGGCGAGGTAGCTCGCCGCCATGGCGAGCGCGCCCTCCTCGGCCCCGGCGTCGAGGCGCGTCGCGACGGCGTGGCCGAGCGCGTACGCCGCGTCGGACGCGCTCGAGCACCCGCCCCGCCCCGGCGCCGCGACGATGGCGAACGCGCTCGCGGCGTCGAACCGCTCGCCGATCGCCCTGAGGTCGTGCCCGACGCGCGCCGGGCGGCGCGGGCCGCGCTCCAGGTAGAGGTCGTACGCCGGGCTGCCGCCGCGCGCCCCGTCGGGGAGCGGCCGCGGCAGGCCGAGCGCGTCGTAGGCGCGCATCGCGGCCTCGAGGTCGGCGAGGCTCTCCAGGAGGGCGCTGCCGGGGACGCCCGCGGGCGCGTGCGCGCAGACGGGCAGCGCGAAGGAGCAGGCGCGCTGCGGGGCGTCGCGCTCGTCGGGGCGCTGGACCGGCGAGACCACGGGGCGGCCCTCGGCCGGCGGGTCGGCGGCCTCGTCGGCGGGCGCGGCGGGCTGCGCGCCCGACGCGGGCGGCGGCGGACCGGCCGGCGCCGCGTCCGCCGCCGCGTCCGGCGCGCGCGCTGCCGCCGCGGGGGGGCCGCCGAGGGCGGCGGCCAGCGCGAGCAGCGCGAGCGCGCAGGGGGCCTTGCGCCGCGGCCGGCGCGGCGCGGGCGCGCGCTCCCGCCGCCCGGGTGGGGCGTGCGCGGGGCACGGTCTCGTGGGGAGCGCTACAGCCATCTGGAGGCCCGCGGGCGAGGTCTACCCCGGCGGTGCGGCCCTAGGTCATCGCACGAGCGGCGCCTCCTGCCCATCCCGGGACGCGCTCCGCGCGGGCGGCGCGCGCGCGGCCGCGGCGCCGGGCCGGAAGGCGCCGGCGCGGCGTTCGCCGTCTCTCTGCGATGCTCGGACGGGGAGCGATTGAGCCGCCGAGGGGCCAAGGACGCCAGAAGAAGGGCCAGAGGAAGAAGGGGTCAACATCGTGGCGTCCTCGCGGGCTGATTCTGTGTCACCGCGCCGGACACTGCCGAGCTCGCCGCGCCGCTGCGCTCGAGCGAGGAGATGTTGAGTCCGCCAGCGCGCAGAGGATGTCATGAAGATAAAATGAAGGATTTCTCCTGGCGTCCTGGCGGTTTTATCTCCGTGTGACCGGATCGGATACGGACGAGCATCGCTGTGCCGTCCTATCCTGGAGGCGAGGAGATGTCGAGCGGCCGAGGTACAACAAAGGATGCCAGGAGGGTAAAATTATGACTCCTCCCGGCGTTCCTGGCGCGCTCGTGATGCTCTCTCTGCGTGAATGTGCCAGGCATTACCAGGCGCGGCGCTGAGATCCCTTCAGGCATTTCCGGACGTCCGCGGCACGTGTCTTGAATATCCGACGCTGCATGAAGGCCTGCGTCGCGCGTTTCGCGGCGAATCCGGTGCTATGCCGCAGAGGCTCACGCATTGTGCCGAATGCTCGCCGAACTCGTTCCGGTCCAGGATCATCCTCGAAATCAACTGGATCCCGCGCCCTGAACCGCTCCGGGTTCAGGCGACATGTGGCACTCTCGCGAGCGCGATGAATTCGAGTGCTCAGGCGCTGATCGCCTCGCGGGCACGGCGTCTGCAAAGCGCGCTCGCATGAACCGCATATCCCGACGTCGCTTCGCCGCCGGCCTGGGCGCTGGTCTCCTCGCCGCTCCGTTCCTCGGGAGGATGAGCCAGCTTCGCGCCGACGGTGGTACTGCGCGCAATCTCGTCATCTTTTTCTCACCCAACGGGACCCATCATCACCTCTGGCGCCCGACGGGCTCGGGATCGAGCTTCTCTTTCCCTGCGGGCTCGATCCTCGAGCCGCTCGCAGCGCACAAGTCCGATCTCATCATCTGCGACGGCATCGACTTCAAGGGCGTCGACAACCATGAGCCCGGCATGATCAACATGCTCACGGGCGGCGGGAACGCCGGCAGCGCGAGCCGCGGCCAGAGCGTCGACTGGTACGTCGCCCAGGAGCTCGGCGTCCGGCCGGTCAACCTCGGCATCTACACGAGCCCGTGGGGGACCGGCGCCCAGACCCGCATGTCCTACAGCGCGGCGGGGCAGTTCGCGCCCGTGATCGACGAGCCGCGGACAGCCTACAACCAGATCTTCGACGGCTTCACCGGCAACTCCGGCTCGACCGGAACGGGAGGTGGCGAGATCGATCCGAAGATGAAGCGCCGGCAGAGCATCCTGCGCGTCACGAACGGCGAGATGGAGGCGCTGCGCGCCGGCGTGCCCGCGCGCGAGCAGGCGAAGCTCGACGCGCACATCGACGGCCTCAAGCAGATCGCGCCCGGCGCGAGCACCGGCGCCGGCCCCGTCGCGGCGAGCTGCGGCACGGCGCCCCCGCCGCCGCCCTCGTTCAACCCGACCGACGAGGACGCCGTCCCCGACATCGCCGTCGCGCAGATGGACCTCGTCGCCGCGGCGCTCGCCTGCGGAAGGACCCGCGTCGCGACCGTCCAGTTCTCTCACACGGTCTCGCCGCTGCACCTCAGGTGGCTCGGCCTGTCCAGCCAGGACCATCACTCGCTCTCGCACGCGAGCTCGGGGGAGGACGTCGACAGGTTCCGCATCGCGGAGCGATGGTTCGCCGAGCAGTTCGCTTATCTCCTCAAGAAGCTGAAGTCGACCGCCGGCTCCGGCGGCGGCACCCTGCTCGACGAGACGCTCGTCGTGTGGGCCAAGGAGCTCGGCGACGCGCCGCTGCACCGGTGCGAGTCGGTCCCGTTCGTCCTCGCCGGCGGGGGAGCCTTCACGCCCGGCCGCTACGTCAAGTTCGGCGGCGCTCCCCACCAGCAGCTCCTGGTCTCCATCTGCCAGGCCATGGGCCTCAGCAACAGCACCTTCGGCGACGCCTCGAAGGGCACCGGCCCCCTGGACGGGCTCGCGTGACGCGCGGTCGTCCGCAGGTCCGTCCAACGAAAGCACTTGGGATTACGAGGAACAAGCTTATGAACACACACGCGAAGGGACCCTTCGACACGGCGGACGCGTCCGTCTCCCGGCCCCCGCCGGCGAGCGACCCCCCGCGGCGCCGGCGGACTCCGCGCCTCGGCTACGCGCTCCTGCTCTCGTGCGCCGCGCTGGGCGCCGCGGGCGCCGGCTGCAACGGCATGTTCGGCGGCGGCGACGAGACGAACGGCGGAGACGACACGGGCTCGCTCGACTCGGGGTGCGCCGACAACATCGAGTTCTTCAAGGCGAACCTCTGGGACCCGATCATGTCCTCGAAGTGCACCGTCTGCCACACCGAGAGCGGGCTCGCGAAGGGGACCCGCATGGTGTTCGACACCTCGGGCACCGACGAGGCGCTGCAGGCCAACTTCGAGGCGGTGCGCGCCATGGCCGCGCTCGAGGTGAACGGCGAGTCGACGCTCCTCCTGCGCCCCTCCGGACGGCACCCCGACGGCCACGCCGGCGGCGCGCTCATCCCGTTCCAGAGCGAGGAATACCAGTCCTTCGAGAAGTTCGTGAACCGCGTCAACCTGGGCGAGGGGTGCGAGGAGCAGCCGACGGCCTGCGAGCCCAACATGGTGTCCGGGCGGCGCGTCCTGCGCCGGCTGTCGCGCGTCGAGTTCGACAGGACCGTGGCCGACCTCCTCGGCGTCGACACGACCGGCTACATCCTCCCGACCGACGCGAACGTCGAGGGGTTCGACAACAACGCCGACGCGCTCCTCTACGCCGGGGCCGACGTCCAGCTCATGCGGGACGCCGCCGAGGACATCGCCGCAAAGGTGGCCGCGGCGCCGGGGTCGCTCGTCCCCTGTCCGATCGAGACCGGGGACGACGCGTGCGCGACCGAGTTCTTCGAGCGCTTCGGGCGCCTCGCCTTCCGCCGGGCGCTCACGCAAGAGGACCGATCGCGGTACATGGAGCTCTACAGAAGCGTGAAGGCCGACGAGGGCTTCGCCGGGGGCATCCAGGCGATGATCGCCGCCGCGCTCCAGTCGCCGTACTTCCTCTATCGCCCGGAGCTCGGCGTGGCCGCGCAGGACGGCACGTACCAGCTCCTGCCGCACGAGATCGCGTCTCAGCTCTCCTACATGATCTGGAGCTCGATGCCGGACGACGAGCTGCTCAGCAAGGCGGAGTCGGGCGAGCTCGCGACGGCGGCGGCCATCTCCGCCGAGGTCGACCGGATGATGCAGGATCCGCGGGCCGACGATGGCGTCCTCAGGTTCTTCAGGACCTGGCTCCAGCTGAGCGCCAAGCCGTCGAAGGACATGACCGCGTACCCGGAGTACACCGAGGAGATCCGGCAGGCGATCGAGAAGGAGACGGCGGCCTTCGTGCACCACCTCCTCCGGGATGGCTCCGGAGCGCTGAGCGAGATGTACACCGCGAACTACTCCTACGTGACCCCGGAGCTCGCGTCGTTCTACGGGCTCCCGGCGCCGGGCGGGGCCGCGGACCAGTACGGCACGACGCGCGTCGACCTCACCGGGTCGAACCGGATGGGCATCCTCACGCTCGGCAGCGTCCTCAGCACCCACGCGCACGCCGGCGAGTCGTCGCCGGTGCACCGCGGCAAGTTCGTGCGCGAGCAGCTCCTCTGCCAGCCGCTGCCGCCGCCGCCCGCGGGGCTCGACGTCAAGCCGCCCCAGCCCGATCCCACGAAGTCGACCCGCGAGCGCTTCTTCGAGCACTCCAACAACGAGGCGTGCGGCAGCTGCCACTCGCTCATCGACGGGATCGGCTTCGGCTTCGAGCACTTCGACGGCGTCGGCCGCTACCGCGACACCGACGACGGGCACCCGGTCGACGCGAGCGGCAACATCGTTGGGGCGGAGGGCACGAGCGGCCCGTTCGACGGCACCGGAGAGCTCGCCCAGAAGCTCGCGGAGAGCCCCGACGCGCAGGCGTGCTTCACCCTCCAGTGGCTCCGCTTCGGCTTCGGCGCCATGGACCAGGCCGAGCTCTCCTGCATGGCGGATCAGATCACCGGCCAGCTCGGGCCCGAGAACCTCACGGTCGCGGGCGTCATCAAGGCGATCGCGCAGTCGCCGCGCTTCATGAGGCGCCTCGACGAGGCGGCGGCGCAGCCGGATCCGTCGGAGGATCCCGGCGGCGGCGAGGAGGAGCCGTCGGGCACCGACAACGACGACCCGCCGCCGGTGAACTCGGACTTCGACGTCAAGGAGACCGTGGACACGGTGTGGGACGGCGGCGGCTGCAAGTCGGTCGACGTCACCAACGTGGGCGACGCGCCGGCGACCTGGGTGGTCACCCTGCAGACCGACGGCACGCCCACCGACGTGTGGAACGCCGTGGCCGAGGCGGGCAACGCCGGCGTGAAGTTCTCCGGCATGAGCTACAACGCCGAGCTCCTGCCGGGGGCGTCCGCGCGCTTCGGGTTCTGCTGGCGGGAGTGAGCCGCGGCGGCGCACCGCCGCCGCGTCAGGGGATGGTGCGCGGCCGCGCGTCAGGGGATGGCGTTCGGCCGCGCGCCCGCGCGCGCGTCATGCGTATCACGCGCGTCACAGAATGATGGCGCGCCCGGCGAGCGTGGCGGGCGCCACGTGGCGCGCCAATTTGCCTGGAATTCTGCTATCCTGCGCGCCCCTCGTCCACACCCAGGGCGGGGCGAAAGCCCAGGACGCCTCAATGACCCATCCGCTTCACGACATCCTGCTTCCCGACAGCCGGCACGATTTCTTTCCCGTGGTGATCGAGATCCCCAAGGGGTCGAAGTGCAAGTACGAGCTCGACAAGAAGACCGGGCTCTTGATGCTCGACCGCGTGCTCTACTCGTCCGTCCATTATCCGGCCAATTACGGCTTCATCCCCCAGACGCACGCGGGCGACGGCGACCCGCTCGACGTCCTCGTCCTCATGCAGGAGCCGGTCGTGCCGCTCACGATCGTGAGGGCGCGCGCCATCGGCGGCTTCTTCATGCGCGACGACAAGGGGGTCGACGACAAGATCATCGCGGTCGCCGTCGACGACCCGTCCGTGGCCCATTATCTGACCCACGAGGAGCTGCCCCCGCATGTGACCAAGGAGCTCATGCGATTCTTCATCGACTACAAGACGCTCGAGAACAAGCTCGCCGAGGTCGAGACGATGTACGACAGGAACCGCGCCCTGGAGGTCATCGAGGAGTCCGTCGCCAGCTATCGCTCGATCAGCGCCTGGTCCAAGGGCTGACGCGGCCCGGGCTGGGGGCCCGGTCACCGATGAGCATGGATGGATCGCGACCGGGGTGGATCACGCTTCCTGGACTTTCCCGCGTCCACCCCGGCAAAAACTCCGAAAAAATCCAGAAAATGGCCCAGGACCCCGGGTCGGCCCCGGGTCGGCATCGGGGGACGACGCGGCACAGGGGTTGCACTTCATCTCGCCGTGGATCGCTTTTCGACACTCACGGGAAATGGCGAGCTCGCTCAGCAGCTCGCCGCGGAACCCGAGGTCGAGGCGCGCCTGGCGATCCAGCGGCTCCGGTTCGGCTCTGGGTTCTCGGGCCGGTCGAGCTCGCCCGCATGGCGTACGACATCGTGAATCGGCTCGACGCTCTGCGTCGAGCGAGACTCCCTCTCTGGAGAGCGAACTCGGTCCTGTGACGATCCTGTGAACGATGAGGCCTGCGGAGACAGGTAGAAGCGCTGAATCAACCAACCGACGAATCGAGTCAGGGCACGTGGAAATCACGTGAGCTCGTGAGTTATCAAGGCGACACCGCTTGATCGGGGCTTGACAACATGAGAGACATCAGCTTTTCTCAAGCAATGATGAGCACGCTTAAGAGCTTAGTTTCGGCGAAGGCGTGTCGCCGCTATTCCGCAGTGGCACTGCTCCTCGCCGGCCCGCTCGGTTGCTTGGGCAATCTGGGCAACGTCGACGGCACCCCGTCCGAGGACGATCCGAGCGACACTCCGGACGATAAGCCGCCGATCGACGAGCCGCCGCCGCAGCCCCACGACATCCCCAAGGTGTCGGAGTGCGAGGTCGAGGACCTGAGCACCCCCGGCCCGCGCACGGTGCGGCGCCTGACGGTGGACCAGTTCGAGGCCACCGTGCGCGATCTCTTCCGGGATCCGAGCGTCGCCCTGCCGAGCATCTTCAACGATCCGCAGGTGCTCGGGTTCACGGCCGACGCGAACGCGCTCGTGATCCGCGACCTGACCGCCCAGCAGATCATGGACTGGGCCGAGGCGACCGCGGACTGGGCGGTGACGAACAAGCTCGACACCCTCACCTCGGCCACCTGCCGGACGACCGACGCGGCCTGCCGCGGCCAGTTCATCCGCGACTTCGGCCGCCGCGCGTTCCGCGAGCCGCTCCCGGAGGACCGCTTCTTGGCCTACGACGGCCTGTTCGGGGCGGAGGGCACGTTCGAGGACGGCGCCAAGGTGGTCGTGAGCGCCATGCTGCAGTCGCCGTACTTCCTGTACCGCCACGAGATCGGCAGGGAGGCGGGCGGCGGCATCTACGAGCTCAGCCCGCACGAGATCGCGAGCAACCTCTCGTACCTCTTGACCGGGACCATGCCGGACGAGGCGCTGCTGCAGGCCGCCGACGAGGCCGCCGCCGCGGGCACCACGCTGAGCAGCGAGCTGATCACCCAGCACGCGCTGCGCATCCTGGAAGACCCGTCGACGCGGCCGCTCGCCGAGGCGGAGATGATGCGGTTCATGCGCGGCTGGCTCCAGCTGAACCGCCTGGTCACCGCGGTGAAGGACAACACGGTCTTCAACCTCAGCGACGATCTGCGCAAGGACATGATGTCCGAGACGCAGGCGCTCATCGTGGACACCGCCTTCAACCTGAACGGCACGTTCGCCAACCTCCTGCAGGCGGACTACACGTTCATCAACAGCAGCCTGGCCACGCATTACGGCCTCGGCGGCGCCGGCGGCACCGAGCTCACCCGGGTGACGCTCGCCCCCGGGCAGCGCGATCGCGGCCTCCTGGCCCACGGCAGCTTCCTGACCGGGCACGGCGGCGCGAAGCTGTCCTCGCCGACCCAGCGCGGCAAGATGGTCCGCACGCGCCTGCTCTGCCAGCCGCTCGAGCCGCCGCCGCCCGGCGTCGATCCGAACATCAAGCCCCTGGAGACCCCGGCGACCACGCGCCAGATGGTCGAGCAGCATGCGGGCGTCGAGTTCTGCCACGCCTGCCACGTGAAGACGGACCCGATCGGCGTCGGCTTCGAGCACTACGACACGTTCGGCCGGTGGCGGAACGACGAGAACGGGATCCCCGTCGACGTGACCGGCACGATCGTCGAGCCGCCTTCCGGGGATGACTTCAATTTCAGCGGCGTGACCGAGCTGGCCGACTACCTCGCGGCGAGCGACGACGTCAAGGCGTGCATGGTCCGTTACTGGTCGTACTACGCGTTCGGCGACACCTGGGAGCAGGACGGCTGCACGTACGAGAAGGTCCAGCAGGAGGCGTCGGCCGACGAGTACCGCCTGAAGAGCGTGTGGCTCGCGCTGACGCGCACGCCGCACTTCACCCGCAGAGTTCAAGGTCCGTGACCCCACGGCTGCAAACAACGAAGAGATCGGTAGCAAGTGAAAGGATCGGTCATGCGCAGCCACAGTCGTAGGAACTTCCTTAAGGGTGTTGGGGCCAGCCTCGGGGCTAGCCTGCTGTTCTCGCCCTTCTATGACTCCATCGCCAACGCGGCTCCCGGGAAGAAGCCGAAGCGGCTCCTGATCTTCTTCACCATGGGGACGGCCCCCGAGGTCTGGAAGCCGAAGAGCGTCTCGGGGGAGACCCCCACGTTCAGCGAGGCCACCTCGCCGCTGGAGGAGGTCAAGGAGCACATCGTGATGCTGGACGGCCTCCCCAGCGGGAGCCCCGGCAACAACCACGGGTCCGCCGACGGCCTCACCGGGATGGGCTACTTCAGCAACGGCCCCTACGGGCTGATCTCGGTCGACCAGTACATCGTCGAGAAGCTGAAGGGCGCCGGGCTCGCGACCCCCATCCCCTCGCTCCTGCTCGGCGCCGACACGAGCGGCGGCAAGACGGGGTTCTACAAGAACACCAACCTGGTGCCGATCGGCTCGCCGATGTCCGCCTACTCGACCGTGTTCTCGGGGGTGACGCCGTCGAACCCGACGAACCCGAACCAGACCGACCCCGCCGCCGAGGATCGGCTGCGCCGGCGCAAGAGCATCCTCGACAACCTCAAGGGCGAGATCACGGCGCTCAAGGGGAACCTGGGCCAGGAGCAGCAGTTCAAGCTGGATCTGCACCTCGAGTCGCTCCGCCAGATCGAGAACCGGCTCTCGGGCTCGATGACCGGCGGGCCCGGCGGGCCCACCGGCGGCGCCTGCACCGTCCCGACGAGCCCCTCGGGCGACATGTCGAACCCGATGAAGGCCAACCAGCTTCATCTCGACATCATCGTGGGCGCCTTCGCGTGCGACATCACGCGCGTCGCGGCGATCCAGTGGGGCTCGGATCAGATGATGAACGTCAACCTGCCGGAGATCGGCCTGGCGGACGAGGAGCACAACGGCCTGATCCACGGCAACGACCCCGGGCACGCGAAGCTGATCAAGCTCGAGAAGTGGCTGCACGAGCAGTTCGTCGGCGTCATCAAGAAGCTGAAGGAGCTGCCCGAGGCCGACGGCTCCGGCTCGCTCCTCGACAACACGCTGATCGCCTGGTGCCGCGACATGGGCGACGCGCCGGCGCACACGCAGAACGAGATGAAGTTCGTCCTGGCGAGCGGCACCGGCGGCTACCTGAAGACCGCGCCGGGCGGCCGGTTCATCCGGAGCCAGGAGCGTCACGAGCGCGTGCTGCTCAGCCTGTGCGACGCGATGGGCGTCACGGACTACTCCGGCTTCGGCGATCCGGCCCTGGGCGCCAAGTCGCCGCTCCCGGGCCTGGCGGCTACCTGACACCAGGGGGCGCGAGCCCCCCCGCCGCGACAGGCGCGCCCCCACGCGCCTGTCGCGGCGGCTCCGGACCGCGCTCCGTCACGCGGCGCGCCAGCAAGCTCCAAGAAAATCGGTAGCGAGCGAAAGGTCGTTCATGCGCAGCCTTCATCGTCGAGCTTTTCTCAAGGGCCTGGGCGCCAGCGCCGGGGCCAGCTTCCTGTTCACGCCGTTCCTCGACTCCATCGCCCAGGCGGCGCCCGGGAAGAAGCCGAAGCGGCTCCTCCTGTTCTGCACGATGGGGACCGCGCCCCAGATCTGGAAGCCCACGAGCGTCTCCGGCGAGACCCCGACGTTCAGCGAGTCCACGTCGCCGCTCGCGGACGTGAAGCAGCACGTCGTGCTCGTGGACGGCCTCCCCAGCGGCAACCCCGGGAACAACCACGGCGCCCCCGACGGCCTCACCGGGCTCGGCTTCACCGACCCCACCAAGCAGATCTCCGTCGATCAGTTCATCGCGGACAAGCTGATCGCCGCCGGGACGAAGACGACCTTCCCCTCGCTCCTGCTCGGGGCCGAGAGCACGGTGAGCGGCGGGAAGTCGCCGTACTACCGCAAGGACAACCTGCCGACGATCGCGTCCCCGAAGTCCGCCTACTCCACCCTGTTCGGCTCGGCGATCCCGTCGAACACCACCTCGGACGAGGTGCTGCGCCGCCGCAGGAGCGTGCTCGACAACCTGAAGAACGAGATCAAGACGCTCGAGGGGAACCTCGGCGCCGAGCAGAAGTACAAGCTGGCGCTGCACCTCGATTCGATCCGGCAGATCGAGGAGCGGCTGTCGAACGCGTCGTCCGGCGGAGGCGGCGCCTGCAGCGCGCCGACGGCGCCGAGCGGCGACCCGAGCAACCCGCTGGAGGCCAACCTCCTGCACATGGATCTCATCGTCGGCGCGTTCGCGTGCGACATCACGCGGGTCGCCGCGATCCAGTGGGGCTCGGATCAGGCCATGAACGTCGAGCTGCCAGACATCGGGCTGCGGGGCGAGGAGCACGGCTCGATGATCCACACCGGCGCTCCGGCGCACCTCGACCTGATCAAGCTGGAGAAGTGGCTGGCGCAGCGGTTCGTCGATCTCATCAACAAGCTGAAGGCGATCCCCGAGGCCGACGGCTCCGGGACGCTCCTCGACAACACGCTGATCGCCTGGTGCCGCGACATGGGCGACTCGCCGAACCACAACCAGAACGAGATGAAGTTCGTCCTGGCGAGCGGCGAGGGCGGTTATCTGAAGACGAGCCCCGGCGGGCGCTACGTGCACAGCTCCGAGCGGCACGAGCGCGTGCTGCTCAGCCTCTGCGACGCGATGGGCGTCACGGACTTCAGCGGCTTCGGCGATCCGAACCTGCCGGCCAAGTCGCCGCTCCCGGGCCTCGCGGCCACCTGAGGCGGCCGGCGCGCGGCGCCCCGGCGCGGGCGCCGCCGCCATCCCGTGACCGCGCCGGCGGTGCGGTCTTTCCGCGCCCCGCGCCCGGCGTACACTCGTGAGCCATGACGACGAGCGCGGCGGCGGGGTACGAGGCGGATCAACGGCGAGACGACCTGTCCGCGTACGCGCGGTACCTGTCCGCGATGGACGCGTCCATGCGCCAGAAGGTCGCGCTCACGGCCGCGCACCTCCTGTGCGAGGGCCGCGTCGCCGACATGGGCATGGGCTCGGGGCAGGGCAGCGCCGCGCTGGCGCAGCTCTACCCGCGCCTCGAGGTGATCGGCGTCGACATCGATCCCACGGTCATCGAGCTCGCGCGCCGCGCTCACCGGCACCCGAACCTCAGCTTCCAGCTGGGCGACATCGCCACGGCGGTCTTCCCGCCCGAGAGCCTCGACGGGATCTTCGACTCGTCGGTGCTGCACCACGTGACCTCGTACGGCGGCTATCGCCACGCGAACGCCGCGGACGCGCTCTCGGCGCAGGTGGAGCAGCTCGCGCCGGGCGGCGTGCTGGTGGTGCGGGACTTCGTCGACCCGGGGCCGGAGCCGGTGCTGCTCGACGTGCCCACGGGCGACGGCGACGACGGCCCCGACCCGCGCAGCGCCTCGACCGCGGCGCTGCTCGAGCGGTTCGCCGGCGAGTTTCGATCGCTGTCGCCCGAGCCAGGTTTCCCGCTGGAGCGGCTCTCCCCCGGGCCGGCCGGCGCGCTTCCCGGGCTGCGCCCCGGGTGGCGGCGGTATCGGCTCGCCCACAAGCACGCGGTCGAGTTCGTGTTGCGGAAGGATTACCGCGCCGACTGGGAAGCCGAGGTCAAGGAGGAGTACACCTATTTCTCGCAAGCGCAGTTCGAGGCCCTCTTCGCCCGGCTCGGGCTGCGCGTGCTGTCGTCCACGCCGCTGCGCAACCCGTGGATCGTGCGCAACCGGTTCGCCGGCCGCTTCGAGCTGCGGGACGCCGCGGGCGCGCGGCTGCCGTATCCGCCCACGAACTACCTCATCGTCGGCGAGAAGGTGAAGGCCGGGCAGGGGGTCGCGTTCCGGCTCCGGCCGGCAGACGGCCCTCCGCGGTTCCTGCGGATCGAGCACCACCAGGATCGCGACACCGGCCGGGTGTTCGACCTGGCGGCGCGGCCCCACCCCACGCTGGACATCGTGCCGTTCTTCTTCGCCGGCGAGACGGCATACGTGCTGGCGAGGACGAGCTACCCGCGTCCGATCGCGCGCGCCTGCCGCGAGGAGACGCCCCCCCTCGACGGCAGCGGCCCGGCCGACTACCTGGCCGAGCCGATCGCGGTCGTGCAGACCGAGTTCCCGGTCGGCCACACGGTCGAGCGGGCGCTCGGGCGCGCGGCCGGCGTGCGGGCGGAGGCGATAAAGCGGATGATCCCGGGGACGACGTACTACCCGTCGCCCGGCGGCATCCTCGAAGAGGTGCGCTCGATGCTCGTGGAGGTCGAGCCCTCGTTCGTGAACGCGCCTTCCGAGGACGTCTCCGGGTTCGGCACCTCGGGCCGCATCCGCGCGATCGAGGCGCGCCAGCTGCTGCGCGCCGCGCAGGTCGGCGGCCTGCCCGACGCGCGGCTCGAGCTGAACGTCTACGACCTGCTGGCGCGCTTCGGATTGCCGTTCGGGCCGTGGATCGGCGACGACATCGCGCTCCCCGAGGGGCCCGCCGCGCCGCCCGGAGCGGGCGCGGCGGGCGCCGCGATCGCGACCGGGGGCGGCGGCGCGGTGGCCGTCGTGGAGCCGACGTCGCTGCGCGCCCTGCTCGAGCGCCCGAGCCGCCGGCGGTACGCGCGGGTGGACTCGGGCGCCAGCACCGGGTTCCTCGAGGTGCGGCGGGCGCGCTTCGAGGAGCTGGCCGAGGGCGGCGCCGTGGTGGCCGCGCGCGAGCTCGAGTACGTGGTGCCGCGGCCGCTCGGCGCGCTGACCGTCTCGACCGCGCTGCTCGCGCGCGCGCCGTCGGGGGAGGTGGTGCTCGGCGTGGACGACCACGACCTGCCCGCCGCCCAGAGCTTCTCGGGCAACAGCGAGCTCCTGGTCGCGCCGGCGTGGCGGCTGCCGCGGAGCGCGCGCACCCTCGCGGAGGCCGAGGCTTTCGTGCGGGCGCGGCTCCTTGTCGAGTACGGCGTCGAGGCGGGCGAGGCCGTCGAGCTCGGAGGCGCCTACCGCCCCTCGGCAGGGCTGACGCCGGAGCTCGTCCATCCCATCGCCTTCGTGGTCACCGGGGTGGCCGCGGAGGCGCCGCGTGCCCCGTCGGCCGCCACGTCCCCGTCGGTCGCCGCGCTCCCGGCCGCGCCTGCGTCCGCTTCGCTTCGGCGGCTTCACTGGGTGCCGTTGACCGCGCTGGTGGCGGGGCGGGAGCACCTGCCCGACGGTCACCTGCGGGTCGTGGCCCTGCGCGCGGCCCACGCGCTCGGCGCCGCGCTCTCGCCGCCGCGCCCGCAGTGATGGATTCCTCGCTGCAGGGCGGGTGAGCCGACGGCAGGCGCGTATCGGGTCCTCTCATCACGATATTTCGGGGAGCGATCGGGCGCGATCTCGGGTTGTCGCGGGCGGACGATCGCCTGCGCGCCGCGCCGGCGCGCGAAACAGACCCTCGTTATCGAGCCGCGGATGAGCGCAGGACGCGCTCCGAGCGCGGATGTCGATTGCGTTCCAGCTGCCTGATGCCTGGACGCAGCAATCGCGTGCGATGGACGGCGGTCTCGAGACCTCAGCTGCCCTCGCGCGCCGCGCTCTTTTGAGCGCAATCGGCGCGTCTTCGCGCGATGCGGCGCAGGGCTGACGCATCGAATGGCTGGCACGCGGGGCGCTTACAGCGCCGCACATCGCCGGCGATCGGCCGCCCCCCGCAGCGCACAGCGGGACGGAAAACCCATGGAACTTATGAGCAATTCCCTGAAGATCGCGATGGCGGGCCTCAGGCCCGCGAGCCGCTCCGTCCGACGCGAGGCGCTCGGGCAGGGCGTTCGAGCCGGCGCCGGTCGGGCCGGCTCGTTCGTCGCGCTGCGGGCGCGCCTGCTCGAGAGCCCCAGCCTGGCCGGCGCGCTCAGCTTCATGCAGGTCACCACCCGTTCGTGGGAGCCCCACGAGCTCGCGGCGTGGCTCCACGAGCACGTGGTCGAGCCCGGCTGGATGAAGGCCCCGCGCGCGCTGCGCGAGCCGGGCGCGGCGAGCGTGGAGCTCTGCGAGCTCGACGAGCGGCACCGCGAGGTCGCGGCGCTCACCGGATGTGCGCGCCGGCGCGTGGCGCTCGCGCTGCTCGATTTCGTGGCGCCGAACCCCGATCGCGGGTTCCTCCGCGCGGCGCTGTACAGCGCGCGCGTGCGGTGGAGCGTGGTCGAAGGCCGCTCGGGCTGGATCCCGGCGCCGCGCGAGAGCGACCTCCTGAGCGACATCGTGCTCAGCTTGTTCGCCGCGGAGATCCTCTCCGACGCGGAGCTCTACCGGAGCCACATGACCGTCTGCGCTGGCTGCGGCCGGGTCGCGTTCGCGCAGGAGCCGCGGCCGCGCGGCGCGGGTTGCCCGCGCTGCGACGGCGAGGTCAGGTGGCAGTCGCGCTGACAGCGAGGAATCGGCGCCGACGCGGCGTGCTCCGGACATCGAACAGGACCTCCGGACATAGAACAGGAGGCGCAGGACCTCCGGACATAGAACAGGATGAGCGCGCTCGTCCGTCCCCGCGCGCGTGCTCCAGCTGCCGAACGCGGCAACATCTCTCTCGAAGACGATGATTCCGGGAAAAGGTCGAATCGACGAGAATCGGCAGAGGGCGAGTGCTGAGCTTGACGACCTGGCGGGCGCCACTCCAAGCTTGGCGCCGAGCTATGAACCACGCCCGCCGCTCGAGCGCCGAACTGGATGAGCTTGCCCACGCAGCGCAGCGCGATGGGTTCTGTTTGATCAAGAGCCTCATCCCGAAGAGCCTGCTGCACTCGTGGCGCGACGCCTTCGCGCCGCTCCTCGACGCGCACGTCGCGCGCGAGGGGCACCTCAAGAACCGGGGGCCAGGGCGCTATTACGTGACGCTCCCGTTCAAAGTCCCCTTCGCGGAGCCGCGCATCTACGAAGACGAGACGATCCTGGGCGTCGTCGAGCGCCTGGTCGGCGCCGACATGATCATGGTCCAGCTCGCGACCGACACCCCGCTCCTCGGGTCCGATTACCAGGACGTCCACCGCGACACGCCGCCGCTCTTCCCGGAGACCGGCAAGGAGACGCCTGCATTCCAGCTCGCCGTCAACTTCCCCCTGGTCGACGTCACCGCCGAGAACGGCCCCATCGAGATCGCCCGTGGCACGCACATGCTCTCCAAGGCCGAGGGGATGCGGCGCCTCGAGCAGGGCGAGGTCGCGCTCGAGCCGATCACCATGGAGCTCGGCGACGTCATGGTCCGCGACGTTCGCGGCCTGCACCGCGGAACCCCGAACCGCTCGCGCGAGCCGCGGCCCATGGTCGTCATCGGCTACAGCCGCCGCTGGCTCTTCCGCCCGGAGGTCTCGATCCGGGTGCCCCGCGAGAGCCTCCCCCACCTGTCGGAGCGGGCGAAGCGCATGCTCCGCTTCAACCCGATCGTCGAGTCGCTCGACGGGCCCGACGAGACCGAGGTCTACCAGGCCTTCGCCTATTGACCCGCGCCGTCGCGCGCCGCCCGGACCGCCCGCGTCCGCGACGCCCCGTGGCTGCCGCGGGGCTCGTGGGAGGGCCGCCGAGCAGGAGGGCCAGGGCCGCCGCGCGGAGGGCCGCCGCGCGGCTCGATACGGTTCGTTAGCCTATCTAACTATCAATGCTCCGCGAGCGTGACGTACGCGACCGATGAGCCCTTGGCTGCTCATGGAAGGGTTTCCGCAGCGCAATATAGTTCGTTAGTCTAACTATCGAGGCTGTCGGCGAGCGTGACATGCCTGACCACCCGCTCCCTCGACCGCTCGTGAAGAAGCGCCTCGCAGCGCAATATATTTCGTTAGGCTATCTAACTATCGAGGCTGTCGGCGAGCGTGACATGCCTGACCGTCCGCTCCCTCAACCGCTCGTGAAGAAGCGCCTCGCAGCGCGATATGGTTCGTTAGCCTAACTATCGACGCTGTCTGCGAGCGTGACACGCCTGACCGCCCGCTCCGTCGACCGCTCGTGAAGGAGCGCCTCGCGGCGCGATATGGTTCGTTAGCCTAACTATCAACACTGTCTGCGAGCGTGACGTGTGCCACCGGCTGGTCCCTCAGCCAGGTGCGCTGCCGCCGCACGAAGACGCGCGTGGAGCGCACGATGGCCGGCGCGAGCTCCGCGGCCGGCAGGCCACCTTCCAGGTGCTCCTGCACCTCCCGGTAGCCGACCGAGCCCATCGCCCGCGCGCCGCCGTAGCCGCGCGCCAGGAGCGAGCGCACCTCGTCGACCCAGCCCTGCTCCAGCCACCCGGCGACGCGCGCCTCGATGCGGCGATCGAGCTCGGCGCGGTCCCGGTGCACCGCGAGCAGGCGCGCAGCGTGGCGGCGCTCCCGGAAGCCGTGCTCGGCGTGCCACGCGGTCTGTGTCCGGCCCGAGCGCTCGTAGATCTCCAGCGCCCGGCTCACGCGCACGAGATCGTTCGGCGCGAGGCGCGCCGCGCTCGCCGGATCCACCTCGGCCAGGCGCGCGTGGAGCGCAGCGCGCCCCTCGGCCTCGGCGATCGCGCGGTGGCGCGCCCGCACCTCGGGGTCGGCGGGCGGCGCGGGTGACAGGCCAAAGAGCAGCGCCTTCACCCACAGGAACGTGCCGCCGCAGACGATGGGCACCCGGCCCCGGCCGCGGATATCGCCGATCGCCGCCTCCGCGAGCTCCGCGAAGCGCTGGGCGTCGATCGCCTCCAGCGGATCGGCTGCGTCGATCAGGTGGTGCGGCGCGCGCGCCCGCTCAGCGGGCGTCGGCTTGCCGGAGCCGAGGTCGAATTCCCGGTAGATCTGCACGCTGTCGGCGCTCACCACCTCGCCGCCGAAGCGCTCCGCGAGCCGGATCGCGAGCTCGGTCTTGCCGCTCGCGGTCGGGCCGACCACGACGAGCAGCTCGCCCCGCGACGGCGGCGCGATCGTCTCCCACGACGGAGGCGCGGCGGCCTCGCACGGAGGCGCGGCGGCCTCGCGCGGCGGCGCGGCGGCCTCGCGCGGCGGCGCGGCGGCCTCGCGCGGCGGCGCGGCGGCCTCGCGCGGCGGCGCGGCGGCCTCGCGCGGCGGCGCGGCGGCCTCGTGCGGCGGCGCGGCGGCCGCGCTCGCCTCCGGGGCGAGCCCGCGCTCGGCCTCGATCACCGCCGCCCCACGCGGTGCTCCAGCTCCGGCCAGCCGACGCGCATCACGATCGGCCGGCCGTGCGGGCAGTGGCCGGCGAAATCCACCTCGTCGAGCGCCGCGAGCAGCGCGCGCGCCTCGTCCGGCGCCACCGGGTCGCCGGCGCGCAGCGAGCCGTGGCAGGCCATCGTCGCCAGCGCCAGATCCACCGCGCCCGAGAAGGCGCGCTCGCCCGAGTGGCTCAGCTCGTCCACGAGGTCGCGCACGAGGCGCTCGGGGGCCGCGCGGCGGAGCAGCGTCGGCACCGCGTGCACCGCGAGCTGCGCCGCGCCCGCCGGGCGGACGTCGAGCCCGAGCCGCGCGATCGCCTCCTGCGCCTCCTCGACCAGCGACACCTCCGCGGGCGCCGCCGGGACGAGCACCGGGAAGAGCAGCTTCTGCGTCGCGACGTCACGCCCGTCGTACGCCGCGCGCAGCCGGTGAAACGTCACGCGCTCCGCCGCCGCGTGCTGGTCGAGGAAGTAGATCCCGTCCGGGCCCTCGCACACGAAGTAGGTGTTGCGCACCTGCGCGAGGAAACGCAGCGATTTCCAGGCGAGGACGCGCTCGGCCGCGGCGAGCACGGGCCCGCCGCCGGTCGGGTACGGCACGGGCGGCGCGCCGGGCACGGTCGCCGGCCCGCCCGGCACGGTCGCCAGCCCGCCCGGAGCGACCCCCGGCTCGTCTGGCGCGATTCCCGGGGCGCCCGGAGCGATCGCCGGCTCGACCGCCCCGCCGCGCCGTTCGGCGAGCGCGATGTCGTCCCACACCCCGAGCTGCGCCGGCGCGCCGGCGCAGCTCGTCGCGGACCCGGGGCGCGCGGCCGCCGGGCGCCCCGGCGGGATCCCGACGAGATCGCCGCCGAGGCCCCACGGGTCGGCCGGCGGCTCCTGACGCTCGCTCGGCGCGCCCGCCGCGGGCACCCCCGCGGAGGGCGCCCCCGGGGAGGGCGCCGCCGCGGAGGTACCGCTCGACCAGACCCAGGCGTCTCCGGGCGGCGAGGCCGCGTCCTCGAAGAGCTTGCCCTTGCGGCCCTGGAAGCCGCCGGGGGCCGGCGCGGGGAGGCCGAACGCCGCGGCCACCTGCGCGGCGACGATCTTGTAGAGCGCGTCGGCGACGGCGCGGCCGTCGGCGAAGCGGACCTCGGCCTTCTGCGGGTGGACGTTCACGTCCACGAGCTCGGGAGGAAGATCGATGAACACCGCGCCGATGGGGTACCGGCCCGGCTCGAGCACGCTGCCGTAGGCGAGCGCGATCGAGCGCGCCAGCGACCGGTCGCGCACGTGCCGCCCGTTCACGAACATCCACAGCCAGCCGGCGCCCGAGCGGGCGCGCTCCGGCCGCGACACGAACGCCTCGACCGTGAGCGGCCCCCGCTGCCCGGCGCACGTCGCGAGCTCCTCGCCCGCGAGCATCGCGCGCACCCGCTCCGCGCGGCTCGCGGTGCGCAGCCACTCCCGCGCGACGCGCCCGTCGCGCGAGAGCACCAGCGTCACGCCCGGCTCGCCGAGCGCGACCGCCTGCGCGATCTCGGTCACGTGCGCCGACTCGGTCCCGACGGCGCGCAGGAACTTGCGCCGCGCGGGGACGTTGTAGAAGAGGTCGCGCACCTCGACCACGGTGCCGGCGGCGCACCCGCAGGGGACGACCTGCGCCGCGCCGCCGCCCTCGATCCGGATCTCCGTCCCCTCCGACTCGCCGTCGCGCCGCGTGCGCAGCGAGAAGCGGCTCACCGAGGCGATGCTCGGGAGCGCCTCGCCGCGGAAGCCGAAGCTCTGGATGCAGCGGAGGTCGTCGATCCGCGCGATCTTGCTCGTGGCGTGGCGCAGCACCGCGAGCGACGCGTCCTCGCGGCTCATCCCGCACCCGTCGTCCGCGATGCGCACCAGGCCGACGCCGCCCCCCTCGATGTCGACGCGGATGCGGCGCGCGCCCGCGTCGAGCGCGTTCTCGACGAGCTCCTTGACCACGCTCGCCGGCCGCTCGACCACCTCGCCGGCCGCGATCTGGTTGGCGAGGTCGTCCGGCAGGACGGCGACCCTTCGCGCCTCGGGCTGGGCGGGCTTCGATCGAGGATCCGCGCCGGCGATCCTCTCCGCGGTGCTCATGGCTCGTCGCCGGGGTCGACCGTCGTCCGGGCGACCGCCTGGAAGTAGACCTTGGTGCGCTCCCGCGTCAGCGCCAGCGCGGCGGAGCCGAGGATGGCCAGCTCGAAGACCACGAAGCGCACCCGCTCGGCGGTCCACCAGAGGCCGGGGTTCGTGAGGCCGGCGCGCTCGGGGACGTCCGGCGGCAGGAGCGCCCCCGCCTGCGCCACCATGTCGATCCACGCGCCGCGGACGCCCCGGGTGAGCGCGTAATCGACCGCGGCGAAGGCCAGGTTGGCGAAGAGGACCTGGAGCACGAAGCCGCGCGTGCCGGGCCGCCCGCCGAGCGCCAGGCCGCTCGCGATGACGAGCAGCCCGCCGAGGAGCACCTTGCCGATGCTGAGCGGGAAGGAGACGTCCTGGTACAGGCTGAGGGCGCGCGCCTGGGCCGCCTCGAGCACCAGGTAGGTGAACTGGAATGGCTCCCCCTGGTCGCGTGCTTGCTGGGCGACGGCCATCACGTCGGGGGCCATGCCGCCGCGCAGGTACATGGCCGTCCCGCATCCCGCCATGAAGCCGCGCACGCCGATGAGCCAGGTGAGCAGCATGGTGGCCACCAGGTACCAGGGGCGCAGCGAGCGCAGGCGCGGGGGGCGGTGCGAGTCCACGTGGAGGCTGCCGTGTAGCACGTTCTCCGATCCCGCGCGCTCTCTTCCTTACCTGGCTTACCCGCGGAGTGCGGAGCGGGTAGCCTCGGATCGCGAGGTGCCTGCGCGCCGGCGCAGGTGGCGCGGTGCGGCGGGCCTGTACTAGAACTTCGAGGACGAGGTCCTGGTGGCGAAGAGCAAGAGCGAGCCGCGAACGAAGCGAACGAAGGGGACCGGTGCGCCGCAGCCCGCGGGGGCGGCGGAGGCGGGCCCGCTGCCCGAGCCGGAGGACGAAGGCGCGGACCGGAGCGCGGGCACGGACGAGGTCGCGGACGCGGCCCCCCGGCCCGCCGCGAAGCGCCGCGCGCGCTCCGCGGCGAAGAACGCCGGCGGCGCGCGCGCCGAGGCGCAGCCCGCGGCCAGCGACGACGACGGCGCGCGCGACGACGAGGACGAGGGGGACGCCCCGCCCGAGAGCGGCGCCGCGCCGGCCGGCGACGTCGACGAGGGCGACGTCGTGGAGGTCGTCGGCGAGGTCATCGACGACGCGAGCCTCGATCTGAACGACATCGAGCTCCCGCGCGCCGCGCGCGGCGGCGCCGCCGGCGAGGGGCGCGGCGGCGACGCGGCGCTGTCGCGCACGGACCCGCTGCAGGCCTACCTGCGCGAGGTGCAGCGCCACCCGCTGCTCACGGCGGACGAGGAGAAGGAGCTGACGATCAAGTACTCGAAGACGCAGGACGTCGCGACCGCCGCGCGGCTCGTGACGGCGAACCTGCGGCTCGTGGTCAAGCTCGCGTACGAGTACCGGCGCGCCTACAAGAACATCATGGACCTCATCCAGGAGGGGAACATCGGCCTGATGCAGGCCGTGAAGCGCTACGACCCGTACCGCGGCGTGAAGCTCTCCTCGTACGCGGCGTGGTGGATCCGCGCGTACATCCTGCGCTTCATCCTCAACAACTGGCGCCTGGTGAAGCTCGGCACGACGCAGGCGCAGCGGAAGCTCTTCTTCAACCTCAACAAGGAGAAGGCGAAGCTCTCGGCGATGGGCATCGAGCCGACGGCGGCGGAGATCGCGAAGCGCCTCTCGGTCGAGGAGAAGGAGGTGGTCGACATGGACCGCCGCCTCGCCAGCGGCGAGGCGTCGCTCGACGCCCCGGTCGGCGATCTCGAGGGCCGGACGATCCCGCGCGTCGAGCTGCTCGTCTCGTCGGGGGCGAGCCCGGACAGCGCGTTCGAGGCGAGCGAGATGGGGATGCTCGTCCACGACCGGCTCTCGAAGTTCCGCGAGACGCTGAAGGGCAAGGACGTGATCATCTTCGACAAGCGCATGGCCGCGGAGGATCCGCTCACGCTCCAGGAGCTCGGCAACGAGTTCGGCATCTCGCGCGAGCGCGTGCGCCAGCTCGAGGCGCGGCTCCAGTCGAAGCTGCGGACGTACCTGCAGGAGGAGCTCGGCGACGCCGTCGAAGCGGACTAGGCCTTGTCGACCGACGGCGAGCAGGGCGGGGCGAGCGATCGCGGGTGCCTCTACGTGGTGGCGACGCCGATCGGGAACCTCGGCGACATCACGCTGCGCGCGGTCGAGACGCTGCGCGCGGCGGACCGGATCCTCGCCGAGGACACGCGGCGCGCCCGCGCGCTGCTCGGCCACCTCGGCGTCGCGGGCAAGCCGGTCGACCGGTTCGACGCGCACGCCTCCGAGGCGGACGCCGCGCGCGCGGCCGCGCGGCTCGCGGCGGGCGAGTCGATCGCCTTCATGACCGACGCCGGCACGCCCGTCGTGAGCGATCCGGGGACGGCGCTCGTGCGCGCGGCCAAGGACGCCGGGGCGCGCGTCGTGGCGATCCCCGGGCCGAGCGCGGTGATGGCCGCGGTGAGCGCGTCGGGGCTCGTGACCGGGGGCTTCCGCTTCGTGGGGTTCTTGCCCCGCGGCGGGCGCGAGCGGCGCGAGGCGCTGGCCCTCGTCACGTCGACGCCGGAGGCGGTGGTGCTGTTCGAGTCGCCGCGCCGCTTCCGCGAGACGCTGGCCGAGCTGGCCGAGCGCATGCGCGGCCGCCGCGCGGTCGTCGCGCGCGAGCTGACGAAGGTGCACGAGGAGATCCTCGGCGGCACCGTGGAGGAGCTCGCGGCGCTCGAGCGGGAGTGGCTCGGCGAGATCACGCTGGTGCTCGCGCCCGCCGAGCCGGCCGCGGAGGGCGCGCGCCCGAGCGACGAGGAGCTCGACGCGCGCATCGACCGCGAGCTCGCCCAGGGGAGGCGGGCGAAGCACATCGCCGAGGAGCTGTCGGTCGAGCTCGGGCTCCCGCGGCGCGAGCTCTACGCGCGGGCGGTGGCGCGGCGGGGGGAGCCGCGCGGGTAGGGCGGGCGGCGCGCCGTCAGGTGTGCCGCCCCTGCCCCCGCGCCTTGAGGGCGTCGACCACGCGCTTCACGTCCTGCGCCCGGTCGCGCGGCACGATCAGGAGCGCGTCGTCGGTCTCGACCACCACGAGGTCCTCCACGCCGACGAGCGCGATCACCCGGCGATCGTCCGGCGCGCCGCCGGAGCGCGCGCGCAGATCGACCACGTGGTTGCCCTGCGCGTCGACCAGCACCGACCCCGCGGGCGCGCTGTTGCCGCGCTCGTCCTTCTCGGCGAGCTCCCAGGCGCTCTGCCAGCTGCCGACGTCGCTCCAGCCGAAATCGCCGGGCACCACCGCGAGCCCGGCGACGTGCTCCATCACGCCGTGATCGACGCTCACGGCCGGCAGCCGCGGGAACACCCGCAGCACCGCCTCCGCCTCGGCGGCGGCGCCCTGCGCGGCGGCGCGGTCGATCTCGTCGAGCCCCTCGGCGAGCGCCGGCAGGTGGGCGCGGATCGCCGCCCGCATGTCGCCCGCGCGGAAGATGAACATCCCCGCGTTCCAGAGGAAGCGGCCGCTCGCCACGAACTCCGCGGCGCGCTCGCGGCTCGGCTTCTCGACGAAGCGCAGCACTTTGCAGGGCGACGCGGGCGCCGCCGGCGCCGCGCTCCCGGCGCCGTCCGCGCCCTCCGCCTCGATGTAGCCGAAGCCCGTCTCCGGGTGCGTCGGGCGGATGCCGATCGTCGTGATCGCGCCGCCCCGCGCCGAGGCGACGGCGGCCTCCAGCACCTCGAGGAACCGCGGCACGTCGGCGATGTGGTGATCGCTCGGGAGCACGACCACGATCGCCTCGGGGTCCTCGCGCGCGATCGTCGCCGCCGCCCAGCCGATGCACGGCGCCGTGTTGCGCGGCGCGGGCTCGACGAGCAGGCGCCGCTCGGAGACGTCGGGCAGCGCGGCCCGCGTGGGCGCCACGAGGTGCTGGCCGGTCGCGATCCAGACGCGCTCCCAGCCGGCGCTCCCCGCGCCTCCGCACAGCGGGAGCACCCGGCGCGCCGTCGCGGTGATGAGCGGCTCGCCGCCGAGCAGCGGCAGGAGCTGCTTCGGGCGCGCCGCGCGCGACGCCGGCCAGAAGCGCGTGCCCGCGCCGCCGGCGAGGATCAGGACATGGACGGGGGTCTCGGTCGAGCTCATGGGCGATCGTCGAGGGTGACACGCCGAAGGGTAACGCAGGGACGCGGCGCCGTGGCAGGGGGCCGCTCAGGTGGGGCCCGGCAGCGCGTGCGCGTAGGCCACCATCGCGAGGCCGAGCGGGACGACCCACAGCGCGAGCGCGCCCGTGCGCCGCCGCTCGGCGAGCGCGCGGAGCGCGGCGGCCGCCGCGAGGGCGCTCAGGAAGGCGGCGAGCAGGCTCAGCGCCGCGGCGCCCGCCCCGGGCGGCGCGGCGGTGAACGCGGGCGCCTCCGCGAGCGCCGCGGCGGCGAGCGCGGGGATGCTCAGCGCGAGCGCGAGCTCGACGGCGCGCGCGGGCCGGACGCCGAGCCAGAGCAGGAGCACGAGCGCCGCCCCGACGCGCGACCCGCCCGGCAACGCCGCGGCCCCGTGCGCCGCGCCGACCGCGAGCATCCCGACGAGCGACGGCGCGTCGGTCGCGTCGCGCCCCTCGCGCCGCGGCGCGATCGCGGTGCTCGCGAGCGCCGCGCCGGTCGCGAGCAGGCCGAGCCCCACCGCGAGCGGATCCTGCCCCCACAGCGCGACGTACGGCCGGAGCGCCGCGGCGACGATCAGGCTCGCGGCGGCGCCCAGCGCGAGCAGCCCCGCGTCGCGCGCCGGCGGCGACGTCCGGAAGAGCGACGGCCGCGCGAGCGCGCGGGCGCCCTCGCCGAGCGCGCGGAGGAGCCGCCGCCGCGCCGCGACCGCGAGCGCCGCGGCCGCCGCGAGCGCCTGCGCGGCGGCGGTCCAACCATCGCCGTCGGCCGCGCGGAGCCAGAGCCGCGCCGCCGCCGCGTGCCCCGTGGCCGAGACGGGCAGCGCCTGCGCCGCCCCGTCCACGGCCGCGAGCACCGCCACGTCCACGAGACCCACGCTCGACCGATACCCCAGCGCGGCGCGTCCTGTCGATCCCGAGCAGCGGCTCCGAGGCGCTTCGAGCAGCGGCCCTGCGAGCCGCCTCACCCTGCGCCGCGCCCCAGCGCGGCGCGGCGCGGGGGTCGAGCCGCGCGCAGCCCCGGCGCGGCCCGATCCAACGGCGCGAGGGAGCGGGCTCAGCGCGCTCTCTCCTGGGTCTGCTGGCTTGCCGCGCTTCGTCTTTTCACCTACATACCGCCTCTGATCTGGCGCTCTCTCGCCCGGAGCGAGGGAGGGCGAGCCGAGCGAGGTTCCGTCCGATGTTGATGGCATATGCCAGCGTTGCCGCGTTCTTCCTGGTGGCGATCGGCTTCGTCCTCGGCTCTCTGCTGTTCGGGAAGCTGCTGCGCCCGAGCAACCCGTACGCCGAGAAGGTCGAGACGTACGAGTGCGGTGAGGCGCCCGTCGGGCCCGCGTGGTTCAACTTCAACCCGCGTTTTTACATCATCGCGCTCGTCTACATCGTCTTCGACGTCGAGATCGCCTTCATCTATCCGGTCGCCGCGGTGTTCAAGCGCTGGGTGGACCAGGGCAGCGGCCTCTTCGCGCTGATCGAGATCTTCCTCTTCGTGGCCATCCTGATGCTCGGCTTCGCCTACGTCTGGGCGAAGGGCGATCTCAACTGGATCCGCGCCATCAAGGGCGATCCGCGCGGGGCCCAGAACGTGAGCAGCCGGTCCCGGGCGCGCGCGCCGGTCGCGAGCGCGGCGGGCGAGGGCGCGCCGGTCGGGGCGGCCCCGGTCGCCGACGGAGGTGCGGAGTCATGACATCGAACCTGAACCTGATGGCCCCGCCCCGCGGGTGGGAGGCGAAGTACGAGAGCGACGGCGGCGGCGTCATCACGACGAGCGTCGACCAGACGGTGAACTGGCTGCTCAACTGGGGGCGGTCGAACAGCGTCTGGTACATGCTCTTCGGCCTGGCCTGCTGCGCCATCGAGCTCATGCAGACCGGCGGCCCCCGCGGCGACCTCGAGCGCTTCGGCGCGGCCCCGCGGCCGAGCCCCCGCTCGAGCGATCTCTTCATCATCGCGGGGACGCTGACGTACAAGATGGCGACCCGGGTGAAGCGCCTGTATGACCAGATGTCGGAGCCCCGCTACGTCATCTCCATGGGCAGCTGCTCGAACTGCGGCGGCCTCTTCCAGTACGCCTACTCGGTCTGCAAGGGCGTCGATCAGATCATCCCGGTCGACGTCTACGTGCCCGGCTGCCCGCCGCGCCCCGAGGCGCTCCTCGAAGGGCTCCTGAAGATCCAGGAGAAGATCAAGAGCGAGCGCACCCTCAGCCGCCGCGGCGCGACGGGCGGCTGAGCCGCCTTCCGTGCTCGTCTCCATGCTCGTTCCGCGCTCCCGCACCCCATGACACCCGAAGAGATCTTCCAGGCGCTCCAGGCGAAGCTCGGCGAAGACGCGGTCTTCGACCTCCACCCCGTGTCCGCGAAGGATCGCGACGCCTGGCTCCAGGTCGCGCCGGAGAAGATCCAGGCCGTGGGCCAGCACCTGCGCGAGGCGCCGGAGCTCGCCTTCGATTACCTGGAGTGCATCACCGGGGTCGACTACCCCGATCTCAAGAAGATCGTGGTCGTCTATCACATCTATTCGTATGCGAAGAAGCACCGGGTCGTCCTCAAGGCGTTCCTCGACCGGGAGAGCCCGGCGATGCCGACGCTCGTCGACGTGTGGTCGGCCGCGAACTGGCAGGAGCGCGAGTGCTTCGATCTGCTCGGCGTGCGCTTCGAGGGGCACCCGGACCTCCGGCGCCTGCTCCTGCCCGACGACTGGGAGGGGCACCCGCTCCGCAAGGACTGGCAGGAGAAGGCCGAATACCACGGCATCCCGACGCATCGGCCGAACCCCGTCGAGCTCTTCAAGATCAAGCTGCCGAAGAAGGAGGCGGAGGCGACATGAGCCAGGTCATCTTCAGCGTCGACCGCGGGGGCGCGGGCCCGGGGAGCGATCTCGACGACGAGATGACCCTCAACATGGGGCCTCACCACCCGTCGACCCACGGGGTGCTCCGCTTCGTCATCTCGACGGACGGCGAGATCATCCGCAAGGCGGTGCCGGACGTCGGCTACCTGCACCGGAGCATCGAGAAGATCGGCGAGCGCTGCACCTACAGCGGCTTCATGCCTTATACCGACCGCGTCGATTACGTCGCGGCGATGTTCGCCAACGAGGCCTGGGCGAGCGCCTGCGAGAAGCTGATGGGCATCGAGGTGCCGAAGCGGGCGCAGTACCTGCGCGTCATCTCCTGCGAGCTCAACCGGATCGGCAGCCACATGATCGCGCTCGGCGCGATGGCCATGGACGTCGGCGCGGTCACCCCCTTCCCCTGGGCGCTGCGCGAGCGCGAGCACGTCAACGATTTCATCGAAGAGCTGTGCGGCGCGCGGCTCACCTTCAACTACCACCGCATCGGCGGCGTCTCGTTCGACATGCCGAAGGGGTGGGCCGACAAGGTGAGGCGGTGGCTCGACCGCTTCGAGCCGATCATGGTCGAGTTCGACCGGCTCATCAGCCTGAACGACATCTTCATCAAGCGGCTCGCCAACGTCGCCGTGGTGACGGCCGAGGAGGCGAAGGACTGGGGCCTCGTCGGCCCCAACCTGCGCGCGTCCGGCGTGCCATGGGATCTCCGCAAGGAAGACGGCTATTCGGTGTACCCGGAGCTCGAGTTCGACGTCCCCGTGGGCCGCGGGCGCTACGGGACGGTGGGGGACTGCTGGGACCGGTTCTACGTGCGGGTCGAGGAGTGCCGCGAGTCGGCGAAGATCCTCCGCCAGGCGCTCGACAAGATCGACGAGCACCCGGAGGACGACATCCTGGGCAAGCTGCCCAAGAAGATGAGGCCCGACGGCGAGGCCTACGCGCGCATCGAGAGCGCCCGCGGCGACATGGGGTGTTACGTGATCGGGCGGGGCGCGGAGGAGGCGTACCGGGCGCGGTTCCGGACCGGGAGCTTCACCGCGATGGCCATGATCGAGGCCAAGAGCCCGGGGCTATTCTTGGCCGATCTCGTGGCGCTCATCGCCAGCTTCGACGTCGTGGCGCCCGAGATCGACCGGTAGCCGGGCGAGAACGGAGCCTCAGGGCTCCTCGCCGCCGGTATCCGGGCCGAACAGCTCCGGACACTTCTCGTTGACGACATCGCACTCCGGGGGCAGCTCGAGGGACTCGAGGTCCGACTCGCACGTGAGCGCCTTGATCATCGCGAACTGGCTGTCCGTGCAGGCCTTGAACTCGGCGACCGTGGCGGTGCACCCCGCGAAGTCCTGCGCGGTGCACAACTCCTCTTCCGCAGGCTCCTCGGGCTCGTTGATGCACTGTTCCTTGGCGGTCTCGCAGTCGAGGCCGGAGTCGGGCGTGGCGGCGGCGATCAGGCCGGCGAGCTCGCACGCGTCCTCCTTCGTGATGTCCGCGGCCGACGCGGCGACCGCGTCGCACGTCGCCTGCGCCTCCTCGTCCGTCAGGTCGCCGAGCTGCTTGTCGTCGAGGTCGCCCCCGGTCTCGCCGCCGTTGCCGCCGGTGCCGTCCGTGCCGCCGTTGCCGCCGTCGCCGCCGGTGCCGCTGCTGCTGCTGGTGCCGCTGCTGCCGGGATTGCCCTCCTCGCCATCATCGCCGCACGCAACGAGCGCGAGCCCCACCATCAGCATCCCAAGAACCTTCATCCGTGTCATCGAGCGCTCCATCATCGAGAATGTTCACCTGAGAGTCCGCGCGGCGCTGGAGGACGGCTCCGTCGAAGGAAGCGAACGGGCTGAATCGTCGACCCGGCAGGCGCGCGGCGCGTGAACATACTACGACCCCGATCGATTTTTCCTTCCCCGTCGGAAAAAAAAGACAGCGCCCTCCGGCGCCGGCATCGCCGCGCGCGGCCGAGGCGCTCGCCGTCTCCGCGCTGCGCCGCGCGTCCCGGCGTCCGTCACGTCGCGCGCCCGCGTCTCCGCGGACGTGAGGGAGCCCCCGGCGGCGCCGCGGGTTCCACGCTGCGGCCCGCGTCCCGCTGCGCGGCCACGCGCTTCGGCGCCACGCGGCGGAAGGCCCCCACGAGCAGCTCCTCCAGGAGCGCCGGGTCGACGCGACGGAGCTCCACCCGCGTCCAGCCCTGGTGTCCCCACGGCGTCACCGAGAAGACGTCGGGCTGCGCCTGCACCAGGCTGTCCTGCTCCTCCAGGGACAGCTTCAGGACCGCCTGCTCCTGCGCCACCCAGTGGGTCGCGAAGATCTTCCCCCGCACGCGGAACGACGGCTTGCCGAAGTGGTCCTGCTCCTCGGCCTCGGGCAGGGACAGCGCGAGCTTTCGAAATTCGTCGGAAGAGACCACGGCGGTGCACCTCGGCGAGGGGGGATGGGTCGCTCTCGTGACGTTATCTCAGGCCTTATCTCAGGCCCGCGCCGCCTCGAAGATCCGGTAGAAGCTCGGCGTCTCGCGCACGCCCTTCACGGAGAGCCCGGCGGCCTCGAGCAGCGCGCGGTACTCGGCCTCGGTGCGCTCGCGCCCTCCCGTGTTCACGAGCATGTTGATGTCGCTGAACGTGAGGACCCACTCGAGCGCCGCGTTCCCGCGCTGGGCGGGGGCGGGCGGCTCCACGACGAGCAGGCGCGCCGCGCCGTCCATCGCCTCGCGGCACTTGCCCAGGATCGTCAGGCTCCGGGCGTCGTCCCAGTCGTGGATCACGCTCTTGAGCACGTAGACGTCGGCGGCCGGCGGCGCCGCGTCGAAGCAGCTCCCCGCGACGAAGGAGGCGCGGGCGGCGACGCCGCGCGACGCGAACAGCTGGAGCGCCCCCTCGCGCGCGTGCTCGAGATCGAAGACGACCCCCTCCACGCCGGGGTGGGCCTCCAGGATCGCGCAGAGCAGCGCGCCGTAGCCGCCGCCCACGTCGACCACCCGGCGCGCGCCGCGCAGATCGGCGGCCCCGACGATGCCGGGCGCGACCCCGCGGGTGAGCTCCACCATCGCCTGGTGGAAGATCGCGGCGGCGGCCGGGTCGCGCCCCATCTCGTCGAAGTGCTCGGTCCCGGACGGCGCCGCCGCGTCTCCGGCGCCCCACGCCATCCGGCCGGTGCGGACGCAGTCGGTCAAGCGGCCCCAGGCCGTCCACACGCCCGCCCCGCCCATGAGCCGGGACCACGCGCGCCGCGAGGTCGGGGAGCTCGTCTCGAGGCATCGCCCCATCTCGGTGAGCTCGAAGCGGTCCCCGCGGGGGGCGAGCAGCTCGAGCGTGACGAGGGCCCGGAGCAGGCGCTCCGTCGCGTCGGGGTGCGTGCCGAGCCGCGCCGCGACCGCGCTGCTCGGGAGCGGCCCGTCGGCGAGGACGTCGGCGACGCCGAGCTCCGCGGCCGCGTGGACGACCTGCGGCACCCAGAGGCTCATGATCATCTGGTTGAGGCGGACGGCAGGGGGCAGATTCGTGGGAGACCCGGTCGACATGGTGTTCGCTCCTTCGGGGCCTACCTTGGGGAGCGCGGCGCCGGGGGTATTGTAAAGATTTTACCTCGCCTCTTCCGGGTCGCCCGACGGCGCGTCGGCCGCGCCGCACCGCCGCCTCGGGGACACCAGCGCGTCGCGCGCCGACGGCGGCGAGGCGGGCGGCGCCGGGGGCGCCGGCGGTGAGGGAGGCTCAGAGCGCCTTCGGCTTTTGATTCGAGTAGTGTTTGACCTCGAGCTCGATACATTCGCCGTTCAAGACGACGAACCTCAGGTAGCCATCCGTGCCGAGCGACGAGGCCACATGAATCATCCTCTCGTCGTCGGAGCTGCAGCTCGTACTATCGCCGAAGGCGTCCCTCGCCTGACAGTGCATGTCCCAGCCGCTCGACAGCACCCGAACTCCGCAGCCGATGAACTCATTGGCATCTGCGCTGTTCCTCGTGCTGCCGAGGTTGCCGGTCGCATGCGCATTCGAGCCGTCCAGGCTCACGATGACGCTCGTCGTCTGGGTGGTCTTGAGCCCGGCCCACGCGAACGAGCTCGCTCCGAGCGCGCCGACCACCAGCATACCGAGGATCGCCTTCTTCTTGTGGATCATGATCTCTCCAATCTGTCCGGCTTTGTCTCTGAACCGCGAATCGCGGACGAGGTCGACCTGTGCGCCGCGGCTCGCGCACGACGAACCGTGCATCGCCGCGATCGGCGCTCACCTCGCCAACCCGCGCTCCTGTGCGTTGGCAAAGTTCGGTCCAAGAGCATTGCCGGTATGGCTCAGGCCCTCGCGCGGCGACTTCGCGCTGTTTGCGCGCCCCCGCACGGGCGTACCGGGCATGCGCTGGGCGTGATCGCCGCGGATGGAGGGGGGCGCGCGCCGTGACATGTCACGGATCCAGCGTGACATGTCACGGATCCAGCGTGACATGTCACGGCGCGAGCACGCCGTACGCCGCGGCCGACGGCGGCCCGAGCCGATCGAGCGGGCCACCCCGCATCGCCCGTGCGCCGCTCCCCTCGCCGTCACAGCGTCGGCGTGGCCCCGCCATCGATGCGAAAGGTCGTCCCCGTCATGAAGTCCGTCAGCGGACTTGCGAGGAAGCAAACCGCTGCGGCGATGTCGGCCGGCACGCCGAGGCGATCCACCGTCTGATGAACCGCGTTCTTCAACACCCACGCACGTCCTTCGGCGGGATCGGTCATGCCTTGCCGGGCGGCGACCTCGCGGAACCACACGTCGAGGCTGGGCGTGGAGATGAGCCCGGGCATGATGCCGTTCGACGTCACGCCGGTGCCGGCCAGGGCCTTCGACAGACTCAGCGTGAAGTTGTTGAGCGCCGCCTTCGATGCGCCGTAGGCGCCGAGCTGCGCGTGCGGTGAGATCGCGTTGCGCGACGAGATCTGGATGACGCGGCCCCACCGGCGCTCCCGCATCCCCGGCACGAACGCATGCACGAGCCGCACGGCAGGGACCGTGTTGCTCTTGTACTCGTCGAGCCACTCCTCGAGCGGCGCGTCGAACCAGGACGCGTGGGCCACGTTCGTCGAGCCGCCCGCGTTGTTGACCAGGATGTCGATGCCGCCAAAGGCGCGCTCGGCGGCGCCGATGACGCTGCTCAGACCATCGGCGGTCGACAGGTCACCGATCGCAACGGCCGCGCGTCCTCCCGCCGTGGTGATCTCGTCCGCGACGGCCCGCGCGCGTTCGGCGTTGCGCCCGTGCACGACGACCGCGACGCCCTCGCGTGCCAAGAGCCGCGCCGCCTCCGCGCCGATGCCCGAGCTCGAGCCGGTGACGAGCGCGCGCTTGTCTTGCAGGTGAAGATCCATGGTGTCCTCCCTTCGCGCTCTCTTCAGGTGTGGTGCAGCTCCAGCATCGCTCGGCCAACGTCGGTGTCGGCGAAGTCGGGCATGCCGTCGGCGTCGGTGCTCGCGCTGAGGGCCCGGTGGGCATCGTCGCTGGCGCCGAGCTCTCGCAGCGTCAGCTTGGCGAGCACGTACGCGTCGCTCCCCAGCAGCAGGCGTCGCGGCTGCCGATCCATCGACGCGAGCTCGAGCAGCGCCTTCGCGGCTCGCTCGGGCACGCCGCGCGCCGCGCCGGGGTTGCCCCGGAGCCGCTTGTTGGTCGCGCCCACGGTGGCCTCGTAGTCAGGCTGCGACGCGTAGATCTTCATCGAGCCGCCAGCCCAGTCGGTGGCGAAGCCGCCCGGCTCGACGATGGTGACCTGGATGCCGAGCGGCGCGACCTCGTTGATCACGACCTCGCTGAAGCCCGCGACGGCGAACTTCGCCGCCTGGTACGCGCTCAGGCCCGGCGTGCCCCCGCGCCGTCCGCCGATGGAGCTGATCTGCAGGATGCGCCCGCTGCGTTGCTCGCGCATCACGGGCAGGACCGCCCGCGTGACATGCACGACGCCGTAGAAATTTGTGTCGATCTGCGCGCGGAGATCGTCGAGCGGGAGATCTTCGGCCGAGTCGATGTTCGCGTAGCCCGCATTGTTGACGAGCACGTCGATGCGACCGAAGGCGTCGACCGCCTCTTTGACCGCGCGCGCGGCCTGCTCGGGCTGCGTGACGTCGAGCGCCACCGCCTTCACGCGGTCGCCGTGCTGTTTCACGACGTCATCGAGATCGGCGGGCTTGCGCGCCGTGGCGACGACGCGGTGCCCGGCGGCGAGCACGGCATGGACGAGGGCGCGGCCGAGCCCCCGCGAGCTTCCGGTGATGAACCAAACTTGCGCATTGTTCTCTGCCATGCACGAAACATCGTGCGCAGAGCGCCAGCCTTCAAATCCGATCGCGCCACAGATGAATCGAATCACGCCAGCGCTTCGGGGTCTTCCCCTCCCAGGCTCGGAACGCCCGCGTGAAGGAGTTGACCTCGTCGAAGCCGAGCAGGAAGGCGATCTCGCTGACGTCGACGCCGTCGGTGCGCAGGAGGCGCAGCGCGGTGTCGTGCCGGACCTCGTCGAGCACGTGCTGAAAGCTGACCCCCAGCTCGCCCAGGCGCCGCTGCAACGTGCGCGTGCTGAGCGACAGCTCGCGCGCCACCTTCGCGAGGCTCGGTCGCTCGCCCGACATGCGGCGAGCGACCACCGCGCGGACCTGCTCGACGAACGAGCCATGCTCGAGGGGCGCGAGCTTCTGGTCGAGGCTGGGGACGAGCACCTGCAGCAGGTCGGCGTTGTGCGTGATGAACGGCGTCGTCAGGAGGCGCTCCTCGAGGACGAGCGCGTCGCGCTTCGCGCGGAACCGCAGCGGACACCCGAAGAAGCGCAGCAGCATCGGCTCGTCGCTGCGCGCCCGAGAGAGCTCGACGCGCGTCGGCGCGAGCGCGAGCCCGCTGCCTCGCCGCAAGAGCACGAGGAGCGAGGCGAGCGATGCGTCGACCAGGCGCGGTGGCATGGGGCCGGGCGCGTGCCGGTAGGTCGTGTGAATCGCCACCTCCTTCCCCTTCGTGTCGATGGCCATGTCCTTCGGCCCGCAAAGCCGCTTGTAGCGGGCGAGCTTGGCCAGGGCGGTGCCGAGGTCGGGCGAGTGCAGCGCCGCGAGCGACGAGATGTCGTACTCGTGCACCTGCGTCTCCGTCGCCAAACGGAGCCCGACGTCGTGCGGCGACGACGCGCCGAGCGCTCCCCAGAACGCGAAGAACTGCTCGGTGCTCAGCGCGCCGCTGGACGGCGCCCGCGCGGCGGCGGTCGCACGGGCCACGTCCGCTCCGACGCGCGCGAGCCGATCGCGCACCGCGGACGAGAGGCGGACGAGGTCACCGTTCATCGCAAGGAACGTATCATCGCAAGGAACGTATCATCGCAAAGGACGTACCGAAATCGAGTCGCCACGACCCGAAGGGATCAGGGGCTCATGCCGGAGAGCTCGATCAGCGTGGCGCGGGCCTTGGTCGGGGTCGTCCCGGTGAACTGCTTCACGTCCCGCGCGAGGTGCGCCTGGTCGTAGTAGCCGAACCGCTGCGCGAGCTCGGCCCAGGTCCCGGAGGCGCCTGCCTTGAGGTGCTGCACGAGTCGCTCGAAGCGCACCAGGCGGGCGAGGAGCTTGGGAGGGACGCCGACGTGCTCGCGGAACAGGTCGATCACGTGCTTCTGGCTGTAGCCGAGCTCGCGCGCGAGCGCCCGCATGTCGACCGCGCCCCCGCGCTCCTCGATCCGCCGGAGCGCCCACGGCACCACGCCGAGCGCGTGCCGCGCCTCGTCGACGCGCTCGCCGAGCGCGCGCTCGATCAGGTCGAAGCGCGCGTCCCAGGTGGGGAGCTCCTCGAGGCGCTCGGCCAGGCGGGCGTGCCTCCTCGGCAGGAGATCGCGCGCGGAGATCACGCGCCCGGTGAGCTCCGCCATCGGCACGCCGAAGAGGAGCCGCGCCCCGATGGGGGTGAGGTTCACCTGGATCCCGCGCTGGAGGCCGTCGTGCTCGGTGACCGTGAAGGTGTCGTCGAGCCCCGCGACGAAGCCGCCCGGGTACGAGGCGTGGCGGCGAGCGCTGCCGGCGTCGAACACGCGAATCGGCGGCCCGAACTCGATGATGACGACGACCTGCGGCAACGGGAACTCGGCCCGCCGCAGCGGCCCGGGCGTCTCCTCCGTGTAACCGCAGCAGTCGCGCAGGTAGGGGCGGAGGCGCGGCGCCGTGGGCCGGGTCGCCATCTCCCAGCGGCTCTCACCGGACGTGCCGCGCGCGATCCGCGCGCGCTGAGCCAGCGCTTGCATCGAGGGGCAAGGCTACCCCTCGGCGCAGGCGCGATCCAGCCGCGCGCCTCGGTCGCAGGCGGGCGCCTCCTCCCCGAGGCGGAGACCCCCCGCCGAGCCGCACGAGGAGACTGGCTCTCTTCTTCCTGTGTTCCTGTGGATACGGACAGCCGCGCGATCGCGCGCTCGCGAGGGGAAAGACGCCGCGTGAGCGCGGAAAGAGCCCCGCCGCGGCGCCCGGGCGCGTCAGTGGACCGTCTTACAGCACCTGAACCCGAGGTGGTAATTCACGTGCCACGCGTTCTCCATCGGCTCCACGTGCCAGCGCGGGCTGAAGGAGCAGTGATCGGGATACGTCTCCTGCCCCTTCGGCCGGGGGGCGTCGTGCGCGCGGGCGACCTCGACATAGAACCAGGCGCTCCCCTTGAGCTGGCTGTACACCTTGCCGTCGTCCCGGTCGCGGCGGGTCATGATCTCGGCCACGTTGCCGTGCTGATCGAAGACCCCGAACCGCGAGCGGCACGCGGGGTAGGCGCCCGCCGGCTCGGTGTCGGTCGCGCACGTCTCGTAGGCGGAGCGCGCGGTGTCGGCGTCGCACGGCGTGCCGTCGATGTCGCGGTGCCGCGTCTGGGTGTGGCAGACGGCGAGGTCGAGCGCGTCGCCGTAGGCGTACGTCCGCGGCGCGCCGCCCTCCGGGTCGCCGCGGCACGCGAGGCTCCACTCGTCCTCGGTGCAGAGGCGCTTGCCCTGGAGGCTGCACACGGACGCCGCCTGCGTCGGGCTCGCCCACACCATCGGCAGCTCGCACGGCTTGTTGGGGAACTCGAAGATGTCGATGCAGAACTCGGCCGGCCGCGCCTTCCCCCGGACGGTCTTGAAGACGGGCACCATGTTCTCGTGGCCGCCGCAGCGGGCGCGCTGCTCCTCCGTCTGGAGCACCACGCCGCGCAGCCCCTCGAGGCATTGCTCCTTCGAGCGCGTGTGCCGCGCGAGCGCCCGGTTGCCCTGGTTGATGCGCGACGGCCCGCCGCCGCCGAAGTTCTTCTCCAGGAAGAGCTCGGGGTTCCTGAACTTGCGCTCCCGCGGCGTGAGCTCCTTCAGCGAGAAGAGCCGCACCAGGTCCTCGCGCGCCTCGTGGTGGATCGCCATCGGATCCCCGGCCGGCGGCGCGCCGGCCGCCGGAGGCGCGCCGGGAGACCCAACCGCCGGAGGCGCGCCGGGAGACCCAACCGCCGGAGGCGCGCCGGCCGACCCAGCCGCCGGCGGGGCCGCGCTCCCCGGGCCGGACGCCGCGGGGCCCGGCGAGGGCGCCGCGGGGCTGGCCGCCGGCGCGGCGGCGTCGCCGGGGCCGCGATCGGGCTCGCCGCGGGAGCAGGCGGCCGCGGCCGCGGTGAGCGCCGCGAGCGCGACGCGCGAGGGTCGGGAGGGGCGTGACACGTGGAGCGAGGTCCGTGGAGCGAGGTCAGAGGGTCGCCGCGACGATCTCGGAGAGGCTCGCCTCGTCGACGATGCCGGTCAGGTAGGCCGCGACGTTCCCCTGCCGGTCGATCACCACGAGGCTCGGCAGCTTGTCCACCCCGTACCGGACCGACGCCTCCTTGGCGTCGTCGATGAGGATCGGATACGAGAGGCCCTTCTTGAGGGCGTATTGGCTGGCCACGTGGGGCGGATCGTCCACGTTGACGCCGAGCACCACGAGCCCCTTCTTCTCGTACCGGCGCGCGATCCGGTCGAGGATCGGCGCCTGGACCGCGCAGGGGCCGCACCAGGTGGCCCAGAAGTCGAGGATCACCGGCTGGCCCTTGAGCTCGGCGAGCTGCATGCGCGCGCCGGGCTCGCCGTTGGCCGCGACCGGCAGCGTCACGTCGGGGGCCACCGCGCCGACCATGCCCCCGACCCCAGGCGCAAGCCGCGGCAGGATCGCAAGGCCGAAGAGCGCGCTCAGGGCGATGAGCACCGCGACTGCAGGGTAGAGAATCTTACCGGAATTGGACTCGGGTTCGGCCATACGGGGCCCTGGGCTTCATAGCAAATCTTTGGGCCTACGTCCGAGCGGCTCTGGTACGGTCCGGCGCCTCGACCGGCCAGGCGCTGCGCCGCCTGGCCCGGGGTCGGGGGCGCAGCGCGGCTCGCCGCGCGACGCCGCCGCCGCCGCCGGTGGGGGTCGGGGGCGCAGCGCGGTTCGCCGCGCGCTGCCACCGCCGTCCGGGTAACGTCGTCGCCCGCGCGCTGGAGGAACCATGCTGGATCGTCCGAATCTTTCACGAGAAAATCCCGCGGGGCCCCGCGGGCGGCGCCCGCCGCCCGGGCTCCCCCCGGCCAAGCGGGCGGCCAAGTGGCCCCCCGATGACAACGACCTGCCCGGAGCCCCGCCGGCGCCCGCCGGCGGCGGCTTCGCGGACGACGGCAACTTCAAGCGCGGCCGGTTCAGCCCGGTGTCGATCGTCGTCGGCCTCCTCCTCGCGCTCGGCGCCGCGGGCGCCATCTGGTTCGGCGTCAAGCAGGACAGCCAGAAGATGACGGTCGACGCCATCTCGAAGGAGAAGAAGAACATCTTCGTCCTGCCGAAGAAGGACCAGCTGCCCCTCTGGCGGAAGTGGGCCGCCTCGAACGCCGAGCCGTCACTCCAGCAGGAGGCGCTCATGCAGCTCGCGTGGGCCGGCGACCCCGAGGGCGTCACGCACGCGACGACGGCGCTCTCGCTCCCGGACCACCGCGTGAAGGGCGTCGCCGCGCAGGTGCTCGCCTACTACGGCTCGCCCAAGGCCGACAGCGCCAAGCCCGCGCTGCTCGAGGCGCTCAAGGTCGCGGACGAGAGCGACCGGCCCCAGATCGTCTGGGCCCTCGTCGAGCTCAAGGAGCCGGCCGCGTTCAAGGACGCGATGGACCAGTACCGCAAGGGGTTCCTCTCGAAGGTCGAGCGGCTCGGCGGCGGCATCGCCTTCGATCCCGAGAAGCTCGCCGGCCTCGTGTCGCTCGACGAGCTCGCGAAGCTCGCGAGCGACGAGAGCGCGTCGGTGCGGCAGCTCGTCGCGACGGTCCTGTCGCGCAACGCCGAGCCCAAGTGGACGAGCGCGCTGATCACGCTCGTGAAGGACAAGGACGTCGAGGTCGCGCGCGAGGCCGCGAACGGCCTCGGGCGCATCGGCGACGAGACGGCGCGCGCCCCGCTCCTCGAGGCGCTCTCGAACGCCGACAAGGACAGCCGCCAGCGCTTCCTCGAGGCGCTGCGCGACGGCATCGGCGGCGAGGGGCTCGTCCTCGCCCTCGACAGCGTGAAGTCGGACCCCGAGGAGACGACCTGGTTCCAGACGAAGCAGATCATGGAGATGCTGCGCGAGCTCGCCGATCCGCGCGCGGCCGACCCGCTCGTGAAGTGGATCGAGGCGAAGAAGCCGCCGCTGCACTGGCAGGGCGAGGCGGGGACGCGGCTCGCCGAGGTCGGCGACATCCGCGGCGCCAAGTACATCGGCGAGCGGATGCTGGCCGACCCGCTCAAGCTCTACAAGCTCGAGAAGTTCTGGGAGGCGGACGAGGGCGGGCACCTGTCGCGCACCGACCTGCCGCGCGTCGTCGGCGCCCGCATGCTCGCCGACCTCGCCACGATCCACGCGGACAAGGCCGCCGAGCTCAAGGCCGCGGCCGAGTCGCCGGTCATCCTGTGGCTCAAGGATCGCCCGCAGCCGCACGCGAACGGCCTGCGCTTCCTCGCCACGATCCGCTCCGAGAAGATCCTGAAGGACATGCGCGACTGGGCCTTCCCGACGGACCCGCTCCCGAAGGAGGGGCAGCAGCCGCCGTTCCCGGCGGCGTTCGAGACCGCGCAGAGCGCGCTCCGGTACGTCGGGCGCATGAAGGACGAGCCCTCCTTCCCGCGGCTGCTCGAGCAGTTCAGGCGGAAGAAGGACCCGAAGATGGACATCACCCAGGACGGGCTCCAGGGCGCCGGCCTCGCGATGATGGGCATGGCGCTCCGCGCGGTCGCCTACGGCGCGGCGCAGGGGCTCGCCGAGTGGGGCGACCCGCGCGCGGTCGAGCCGCTGACGAAGCTCATCGAGGACGAGACGTGGCACGAGGAGGCCCGCCAGGCCGCGTGCGAGGCGCTCGCCTGGTGCGCCGACGACAAGACGATGGTCGAGGTGGCGAAGAAGGCGAAGGATTTCGCGAGCAAGAAGGAGCCGCGCAAGCAGCTCATCGGCGCCTGTTACGCGTCCGCGCTCGCGCTCCGGCCGGTGCCCAGCGCCGCCGGCGAGCTCGTCCCGCTGCTCACGGCCGACGTCGAGCCCGGGGTGCGCATGGCCGTCGCGCGCGCCATCGGCATCGGCGGCTTCGACGAGGCGGCGCAGGGCCAGCTCTTCGAGAAGCTCAAGGACGTCGAGGTCCGGAACGCGGCGGCGCTCGCGCTCATCCTCGGCGGCACGAGCGACACCGCGGCGCGGACGGTCGCGATGTACGCCGACTTCGACAAGGGCGCGCTCGACGACCTCAAGGACCACTACTACCGCGCGTTCGGCTACTGGTCGGACGAGGACTTCAAGCGCGGCAACCTCTACCGGTACGTCGCGAACGCCGAGGCGATCACGCGGGTGAAGGTCGCGGACGCGCCGCAGGAGTGGGCGCGGCAGCGGCTCCAGGCCCAGTTCGACAACCTGAAGTACGACAACGGCCCGCACTCCGAGACGCGCGTCGTCCTGCGCTACCGGCTCTACCAGGCGGCCAAGAGCGGCGACGGCGAGCAGAAGAAGGGCGCGATCGAGACGCTCAAGTTCATGAAGGAGAAGGGCGCGCTCATGGCCCTGCGGCACGAGCCGGGCGACACCGGCGCGCTCGCGAAGCGCGCGTTCCACGAGCTCATGAACCCGAAGGCCACCGTGGCCGAGGACCTGAGCGCGCTCGCCCCGGCCAAGGGCGGGAACGCCGACGTGCAGTAGCGGCGCGCGCCTGCGCGATCGGGCGAGGGGCCCGGGAGCTCTCGAGGGAGGCCGTCCTCCCCCGGGGATCCCGGGCTTCCTGTTTTTGTCGAGGCTGCGCGGACGAGCCCGCGCCCGGCGCGTCGGGGAGGGCCTGGCGACGGGCGGCCGGCGCGTGTCGGGCTGGACAAAGCGCGCGTTTCGGAAGAGTGTTCGCGCCGAGGTGCACTGTGCCTACCTGGCGTGATGAGCTCATCGAGGCCGTGAAATCGAAGGCGGAGCGCGAGTCGGAAGAGCTCGCGCGGCACAAGAAGCGGGTCGCCGAGGCGCTCGCGGCCGCGGAGTCGGCCGTGTCGCAGGGGGCCGAGTCGCTGAAGTTCGCGCACGAGAGGCTGCAGGAGAAGGGGCAGCCGGTCGTGCTCTCGCAGGAGCAGGACAAGCACCGGCTCGCGCTCGGCGATTTCAGCCTGGCGCTGGAGCTCCTGCGGGAGTCGGCGATCGTCCGGGTGACCTTCGGCGACGGCAAGCCGCGCGAGTTCGATTTCGCGAAGGACAGGCACATCGCGCCCGCCGACGTGGAGGAGTACATCGGGCGCCGCGCGCTCGAGCTGGTCCGCGCGGCGCAGAAGGCCTCGCCGTGGTGACCGCCGGGCGCGCCGCGGGGCTCCGCCCGGGCCTCGTCGCGGGGCTGCTCGCCGCGCTCGGGGCCTGCGCTCCTGCGGCCGCGCCGCCCCGCGAGGCGGCCGCGCCGCCGGCATCGGCGCCGGCCGCCGCCGCGGCGCCTGCCGCGCCGGCTTCGATCGATCTCGACCCCGCCGCGGAGGCGCGGATCAAGGCGGACGTCGCGTACCTCGCGTCGCCCGAGCTCGCGGGGCGCGCCACCGGCGAGCCGGGCGCCGAGCTCGCGGCCGACTTCATCGCGCGCCGCTTCGCCGAGCTCAAGCTCGCGCCGCTGGGCGGGCAGGGGGGCGACGCGAAGGCGTACCGGCAGGCGTTCGAGGCGCGGGTGGGCGCCGACGTGGCGCCGGCGGCGCTCTCGGTGCAGCGCGCGGGCCGGAAGCAGGGCGTCGAGGCCGGCAAGCTGGTCACGGCCGACGGGAGCGCGAGCGGCACGGCCTCGGGGGCCGCGGTGCTCGTGGGCCACGGCGTGACCGCGGCGGCGCTCTCCTGGGACGACTACGGCGGCCGCGACATCGAGGGGAAGATCGCGGTCGTGCTCGACGGCGTGCCCACGCTGGGCGGCGGCGCGGAGGCGGCGCCGCGGGCGGGGGCGGCGAAGGCAGATCCGCACGGCGGCGCGGCGCAGGCCGGCCCTGCCGGGGCGGCGCACGGCGGCGCGGCGAAGGCCGACCCGCACGGCGGCGCGGCGCAGGCCGGCCCTGCCGGGGCGGCGCACGGCGGCGCGGCGAAGGCAGACCCGCACGGCGGCGCGGCGCAGGCCGGCCCTGCCGGGGCGGCGCACGGCGGCGCGGCGAAGGCCGATCCGCACGGCGGCGCGGCGCACGCGGACCCGCATGGCGCAGCGCACGCGGATCCGCATCACGCGCCGTCGCCGCGGCCGGCCGACGCGCTCCGCGACTTCGGCAGTGTCCGCTACAAGCTCCGCACCGCCCGCGAGCACAAGGCCGCCGGCGTGATCCTCGTCGCGGCGGGCGACGAGCTCCCGCGCGTGTCGGACGACGCGGCGAGCATGGGCATCCCTGCCGTGGTGATCACGCGCTCCGCGGCCCGGGCGCTGTTCCCGACGGCCGGGCTTCCGCCGCCCGCGAAGCCCGAGGCCGCGAAGCAGGCCGCCGCCAAGCCCGCGGCCGCGAAGCAGGCCCCGGCGAAGGCCCCTGGGCCGAAGCCGCTCGACGGCGTCACCGTCGAGATCACGACCAAGGTCACCCCGCGGATGGCGCCGGCGTCCAACGTGATCGGCCTGCTCCCGGCGCGGGACGGCTCCCCGCACGCCGGCGAGTACGTCGTCGTCGGGGCGCACTTCGATCACCTCGGCCACGGCGGCAACGCGTACTCGCGCGCGCCCGGCGTACACGCGGTGCACCCGGGGGCCGACGACAACGCTTCGGGGACCGCGATGCTCCTGGAGGTCGCGCGGCGGTTCGCCTCGCTGCCCGCGCGGCCGGACCGCAACCTGCTGTTCATCGCGTTCGGCGCCGAGGAGCTCGGCACCCTCGGCTCGCGCCACTTCGTCGATCACCCGCCGGCGCCGCTCCAGGGGACGAAGTCCGTCGTGGCGATGATCAACGCGGACATGGTCGGCCGGATGCGGGAGGACAAGCTCCTCGTCGACGGCCTCGGCACCTCGCCCGACTGGAAGCCGATCGTGGACGACGCGGCCCGCGGGCTCGGCCTCGCGCTCCAGTTCGGCGTCGAGGGGTTCGGCGCGAGCGATCACACCTCGTTCACCGCGTCGCGCGTCCCGGTCGCCTTCCTGTTCACGGGCGTCCACGAGGACTACCACCGGCCGAGCGACACGGCGGACAAGATCAACGCCGCGGGCGTCTCGCGCTGCGCGGTCCTCGCGGCGCGGATGGCGCTCGCCCTCGCGCAGCGCGACGCGCGGATGGCGTTCACCGACCCGCCGGCCGACCCTCACCGCAACATGCGCCGCGGCTTCCGCGCGTCGCTCGGCACGATGCCGGACTACGCGTACCAGGGGCCCGGCGTGAAGCTCACGGGCGTGCGGCCCGACGCGCCGGCCACGCGCGCCGGGATGCAGGCGGGGGACGTGATCGTGCGCATCGGCGCCCACGCGATCACCAACATCCACGACTTCATGTTCGCGCTCGGCGAGCTCGAGCCGGGCCGCGAGGTCGTGATCGAGGTGGAGCGCGGCGGCACCCGGGTGCCGCTCAAGGTCATCCCCGCCCCCGGCCGATGAGCCGGCGCCGCCGCCGCGTCGCGCCGCCGGCCGCTCCGCGCCGGCGGCGCAGGGCCCTCTGCCGGCGCTGCGCGGGGGGCCTCGTCCTGCTGTGCGGCCTCGCGGCGGCGCTCCTCGGCTGCGACCGCCGCGAGCCCGCCGCGACCGACGCCGCGGCCCCCGCTGCGCCCGCGAGCGCCGGCGCCGCGGCGGACGCCGAGCCCGCGCCACCCGACGGCGCCGCGGCGGAGCCGCAGGACGCCGCGGCGCTGTCCGACGCCGCGGAGCTGCCCGACGCGGCGACGCTGTCCGACGCCGACGCGGCCCTCGACGGCGCGGCCGCGTCGGCCGACGGCGGCGTGTCGGACGCCGGGCTGCCCGGCACCTCCGCGGGGTGCCCGGACGACATGGTCCTCGTCGACGGCGACTACTGCCCCCTGGTCGAGCAGATCTGCCTGAAGCACCACAAGGAGTTCGAGAAGGACCAGGCGCGGCGGGCGAGCCCGTACGGCGACGTGGAGGGCTCGACCACCGTCAGCGAGCGCTGCCTCGAGTACAAGCAGCCGACCGCGTGCCTCTCGAAGAAGCGCGCGCCGATGCGTTACTGCGTCGACCGGTACGAGTGGCCCAACAGGAAGGGCGAGCTCCCTGCGCTGCTCGTCTCGTGGCGCGAGGCCGTCAAGGCGTGCGAGGGCGTCGGCAAGCGCCTCTGCACCGAGGACGAGTTCAACTTCGCCTGCGAGGGCGAGGAGATGCTCCCGTACACGTACGGGTTCGTGCGGGACGCGACGAAGTGCAACATCGACCGGCCGTTCCGCCAGCGCGAGCTGACGCTCTACCGCTACGAGCGGTGCATGCGGCACCCCAAGTGCAAGGCGGAGCTCGAGCGGCTCGATCAGCGCGTCCCGGCCGGCTCGATGCCGGCGTGCGTGTCGCCGTTCGGCGCCTACGACCTCAACGGCAACATCAACGAGTGGGTCGTGCGGCCGGGCCGCAAGTCCCCGGATCGGAGCGGGCTCAAGGGCGGCTGGTGGGGCCCGATGCGCGGCCGATGCCGTCCGACGGTGGGGTTCCACAAGGAAGAGGATTACGGCTACGAGCAGGGGTTTCGTTGCTGCAAGGATGCTGCGCCGCGGTGAGCGCGCGGTGGCGCCTTCATTTTGGGGGGCGCGTGGCCGCCGACCGGGGGTACGCTCGCGTCCAGCGGGCCCGCGACGCGGCGCTCGCCGGCGAAGGGCCTGCCGTTGCTCCTCCGGGGGCCGGGGCTCAGATCTCAGCGGCGGGTCGGCACCGGCCCGCTGCTCACGCGGGGAAAGCCCCGCACCTGCGGGAGACCTTGATGATGCGATCCATGTGGTTCACCAGCGTCCGCTCGGCCGCGGCGGTCGTCCTTGCTCTCGGAGGCCTCGGGCTCCTGTCCTCCGCGTGCCGGGGCAGCGAGGCCGAGGATCCGTCGAGCCAGCAGTACAACGCCTACAACCAGCAGCCTGGGTACCAGCAGCCGGGGCAGTACCAGCAGCCCGGGTACCAGCAGCCTGGGCAGTACCAGCAGCCGGGGCAGTACCAGCAGCCTGGGCAGTACCAGCAGCCCGGGTATCAGCAGCCTGGGCAGTACCAGCAGCCGGGCACGACCGCTCCGGCGACGACCGCGCAGCCGAGCCCGCTCGCGCTCCCGTGTACGAACGACATGGTCTGCGGCACGCACAAGTGCAACACGGCGGTGGGCAAGTGCGCCTTCCCGTGCGCCGCGAACACCGACTGCGCGGCGGGCTTCTCGTGCATGGGCGCCGGCTCGGCGACGGCGATCTGCGTTCCCGGCGGGCAGTAGGGGGCGCGTGGTCGTGCGCTGATCCGCGCTTTGCTTCCGTCTCGTCCCCTGGTTTTCGTGAGGGTGGCGCCTTCTTCGGCGCCGCCGCGGCGATCGGCGCTCGCCGGGGCAGCCGAACCTGGCCTGGGGGGCTGGCGCGTCCAGTCCCTCGGGGCAGCGGAGCTGCCTGCCGCGACCCGGAACCGGTCTGCCGGGATGGTTGACCTTCCCTGAGGGACCGGATCCGGTTTCGGCGGGGCAGCTGAGCATGGCCGAGGAACCGGATCCGGTCTCTCGGGGATAGCTGAGCATGGCCGGGGGGACCGGATCCGGTCTCTCGGGGGTAGCTGAGCATGGCCCGGGCGACCGGATCCGGTCTCTCGGGGATAGCTGAGCATGGCCCGGGCGACCGGATCCGGTCTCTCGGGGATAGCTGAGCATGGCCCGGGCGACCGGATCCGGTCTCTCGGGGGTAGCTGAGCATGGCCCGGGCGACCGGATCCGGTCTCTCGGGGGCAGCTGAGCATGGCCCGGGGAACCGGATCCGGTCTCGGCGGGGCAGCCGACCTGCCTGCCTCCCGGCCCGCCGCACGGCGCGGAGCCCGGGGGGCGTTGTCCCGCAGGCGCTTGCGCACTTCCGCAATGAATCACGTCCCGGGCGACGCCGCCGCCTTCGAGGCGGTGTCTGCTGCCTCATGCCGCGCGGCGTGATCGCCACGCATCCTGGCCCCGCTCTTGCTGTCGGCGCGCGTCACGCGGCCCACGGCCCGTTCGGGGCGGCGCAGCGGCGACGAGGCGAGACGCGGACGGGGAGCGGCGCGGGTGTGCCTCACGCCGCCGGACGCCAGCGAGGAACCTCAAGAACAGGCATATCTCATGAGCATTCACACGAGACGGCGCACACGTGCGCCTTTGGCCACGCACGATTTCGCGATGTCACGCCGTGCCACGGCCTGGCGAAAGTATCACTTTTCGCACGCGGGGGTATGCCTCGCCGCTTGCGTGCTCGCCGTTGCGGCGTGCTCAGACTCGCCGCGCGAGCCAAGGCTCTCTCTCGGGCCAAGGCTCTCTCTCTTGAATGGAGACCTCGACATCGAAGGGCCCGTCCACCCCGAGGACGACCTGCTCGGCACGATCTGCCCGGCCTACGACGCCACAGAGCTCCCTGCCGACCTGCCGCGCTCCGAGACGGTCGCAGCAGGCGCGATCGGCGGGACCTTCTCGGCCTCGAGCACCGGCGAGGCGACGTACACGATGCCGCTCGCCGTTCCTCCGGGGCGCGCCGGCATGCAGCCGGAGCTCGCGGTGAGCTACGACAGCTCGGGCGGAGAGGGTGTGCTCGGCATGGGGTTCTCCGTGACGGGGCTGTCCGCGGTGACGCGGTGCCCGCGCACGATCGCGCAGGACGGCGAGATCCGGGCCATTCATTACGATCAAGATGATGCGCTCTGCCTCGACGGAAAGCGCCTTGTCGAGGTGGGCAGGGCGGGGGATCTCGTGGAGTACCGCACGTTCCCCGATACCTTCACCAAGGTGATCGCCAGCTATGAAGGCTGGGATTGGGAAAAGGGCCCGATGTACCTCCGCGCGTACACGAAGTCAGGGCGGATCATCGAGTACGGGAACGAGCCGAGCGGCCGGGTCATGGCCAAACTCGGTGTCGTCCGAGCGTGGTGGGTGACGCGCGTGAGCGACCGCTATGGAAACACGATGGACACGCGGTACAAGAGCGAGGAGCACCCGACGGAGAAGTACACCGTCGAGCACGCGCCGCTGCGGATCGATTACACCGGTCATCCGTCGTCCCCGGCGACGCGCGCCGTCGAGTTCGTGTACGGCGAGCCGCAGTGGGGGGGCCGCGTGCTCTACTCGCGTGGGATGGAGCTCCGGAGCTCGTGGCGCCTCGACGAGATCCGGATGCTCGGGCCGGGCGACGCGCTCGTCCGGAATTACCGCTTCTTGTTCGACGACGCACCCGCGACAGGGCGGCGGCTGCTCCAGCAGGTCGAGGAGTGCGCGTCGGACGGCGTGTGCAAGCCGCCGACACGCTTCGGGTGGCACCACGGCACGAAGGGGTTCTCCTGGCTGGCGACGCCGCTCGAGGTCCCCACCTCCGATCGCGGCAGCAGCATGCTGATGGACGCGACGGGTGACGGGCTCGACGACATCGTGATGTCCGACGACGAGCTCGCGATGTACGAGGACGTCGAGGTGCCGTTGACCACCTGGTTCCTCGCTCCGAACCGGCTGTCGGAGGGGGTCTCGACCGCCTTCAACGTGGACAGGCTGGTGGCCGAGGTCACTCACCTGGATCCGGACACACCCTTTCAGCCCGAGGTCGGCACGCCCATCGACTACAATCAAGATGGGCTCACCGACATCTTCATGCACGACCTGCAGGGTCGATGGCCGAACTGGCACGTCCTCCTCGCGGAGCGCGAGGGCAACTTCACGCGCCTCGACACCGAGGTCGCTCGCATGTACCCGCTCGGGTCGGCGTGGACGCCGGGCAGCATCAAGAGCCCGACGCATTCGGCACACCTGGCCGACGTCGACGGCGACGGCGTCTCCGACCTCATCCAGTGCGGCGACGACGGCATCAGCATGGCCTGGTGGGTGCACCTCTGGCGCCCCAGCGGCCCGGACGGACCGGGGTTCGAGCCCGCGCCGAGCCCGATCCCCGCGCTGTACGCGTACCCGTGCAACGCGGACCTGCACACGGTGGACGCGGACAGCGACGGCAAGATCGATCTGCTCGTGCACACGGCGGTGTGGATCGACGACGTGACGGTGACCTTCGGCACCACGTACGACGCGGTGACGTACCAGAGCCCGGGCGCGTGGTCGATCACCCCGACCGGCCTCCCGGTCCGGCTCCCCGGCGGCCGCATGCTCTTCCTCGACGTGAACGGCGACGGCCTGTCGGACGCGGTCCAGACCGGCCTCCCGGACCGGCAGCTGCGCACCTACGTGAACACTGGCGACGGGTTCGCCGCTGCCGTGAACAGCCTGCCCGAGGTCTGGCTCGAGGCCGACCGGTTCGCGAGCCTCGCCGTTCCGATCGACTGGAACGACGACGGCCGCCAGGACCTGCTCATGCCGATGGCGGAGCCGGGCGGGGTGCCCGCGTGGATGATCCTCGAGTCGACGGGCAGGGTCGGAGACGGCACCTTCACGCTGGTGGACTCGCACCTGCCGGTCGAGCCCCTCATGCTCGACTCCGAGGTCACGCTCGCCCACGCGCAAGCTCCGCGGGTGACGGACCTGAACGGCGATGGCGTCCAGGATGTGCTGATGTCGGTGGGACGTTTCTTCCGCATCTTCCCGAACCTGCTCAAGGACGAGGATCTCCTCGCGAGCGTGACCGACGGCATGAGCTCGCTCGATCCGGACGACCCCGGCTTCCTGCCGAACGTGACGATCAGCTACAGCCACCTGTCGTCGCCGCACGCTTCGGACGGGTTGTCGCCGCTGCCGGACGAGCAGAAGATTTACAACCCGATGGAGAACGCCGTTAAGGAGCAGTGCGCCTACCCGCTCCGCTGCGCCCTCGGCCCGCGGGCGGTGGTCAGCGGTTACACGCTCAACAACGGCGCGAACGCCGAGCGGCGCTTCCAGATCGCCTACAGGAACGGCCGTTACCACCGGCTCGGCCGTGGCTTCCTCGGCTTCGGCAAGCGGATCGTGCGCGATCTCGACACCGGCTCCGGGACCGTGGAGTTTTATGACAACGTGACGTTCGACAAGGACCTCAACGTCTTCCCCTACGCGCATCAGGTCATGCGGGAGGTGCGCTACAGCCCTCCCGAGACCCATGATCAAGCGCCCTCCGGGATCGTCGAGCTCTCGCACACGAGCTCGCTGATCCAGACCGTCAAGACGAACGGCGGCGGCACGTACTTCACGTTGCCGGTCTTCCGCAGGGACGTCAGGGGACAGGGAGAGTACTCGCCGGCCGGAGAGCAGAGCCTGGAGGCGTACGCGATCGACCGGGCGGGGTTCCCGCCGATCCTCATGAGCGACGCGACGATCGCCTATGGCCATTACGACGAGTTCGGCAACATCCTCGCCGAGTCGTCGTCTACGGCGGGGGCGGATTTCTCGCTCCTGGTCAAGCGGAAGTACACCAACGACACCGCTGCATGGCTGATCGGCAAGCTGGACGCCGTGAGCGAGTGCAGCAGCGCCTCGGGGATCGACCAGTGCCGCACGATGTCGCGCACGTACAACACGCGCGGACAGGTCATCCGGGAGTCCGTCGGCACCGAGGGCGACCCGCAGACGGAGCTCCACCTCACGTACACGCGCGACGTGTACGGCAACCTCGGGATCACCCGCTCCGTCGATGCGTTCGGCGCGCGCCGCAACTCCTGCATCTCGTACGACGAAGAGCGCATCTTCCCGTACGCGCGCTCGAACGCGGAGGGGCACGTCACGCGGATGAAGTTCGACCCCGGCCTCGGCGTCAGGACGGCGCTGGTCGATCCGAACCACCTCGTCACGCGCTGGGCGGTCGACGGCTTCGGGCGGGTCACGAAGGAGATCCGGCCGGGCGAGGAGGATGAGGTGATCACCACGTTCACGCGAACGAAGGACGGCGGCGCGTCCGGCACCGAGTGGAACGTGAAGGTGCGAACGCAGGAGACCGGCGGTCGCGATGACACTGTAGAGCTCGACAGCCTCGGGCGTCCGGTCCGGTGGTGGACGCATCGCTCCGACGCGGGCGCCGGCGCCGACGAGCGCGTCATGCAGGAGATCGTCTTCGATGCGCTGGGCGAGCGTGTGGCGCGGCGATCGCTGCCCGCCGGCGAGGACACGCCGCGCGATGCGCTGCGCTACGACGACACTACCTACGACGGCATGGGCCGCATCAAGACGCACCGGACGCCGTGGGGCACCACGACGAGGTACACGTACCTGAGCACGACCGTCGAGGTGGACGGTCCACGCGGCGTGACGACCACGATCAAGAACGACGCGCTCGGCCGGCCGGTGTCGATCACCGACGCGATGCTGGGGGAGACGCTTTATAGCTACGGACCGTTCGGCGGGCTGTGGACGGTGACCGATCCGGGCGGCGCGGTGACGACGACCGAGCGCGATGCTTACGGCCGCGTGCGAAAGCTCACGGATCCCGACCGCGGCGAGACGATCTCGCACTACAGCGGGTTCGGGCTGCCGACGTACGCGAAGGACGCGCTGGGGCGGGAGCGCTGGTTCGAGTACGATCGCCTCGGCCGCATGACGGCGCGCGTCGACAAGGAGGAGGGCAGCGATAGCACCTACCGCACCACGTGGACGTGGGACCGCGGGGCGACGGGGAAGGGCAAGATCGCCGAGGTCGAGAGCCCCGAGCATCACAAGACGACCTACACCTATGACCCGCTCGGGCGGCTCGAGACCAAGCGGCTGGCGCTCGAGGGCGAGACGTTCACGACGACCTTCGGCTATACCCCCTCGAACCAACTCAACCTCATCTCGTACCCCGCGAGCGACGGCGGGGAGCCGTTCTCGGTCCTCTACGAGCTCGATCCGCACGGCCACGTCCTCGAGGCGCGGAACGCCGAGACCGGCGATCCGTACTGGGCGCTGAAGGAGACGGACCGGGCCGGGCGGATCCGGACCGAGGAGTTCGGCAACGGCGTCGTCACCGAGCGCTCGTACCACGCGACGAAGAACCGCCTGGAGAGCCTGCGCACGACGAAGGGCGCCGTGGAGCTCCAGAACCTGGCGTACACGTACGACGACAGGCTCAACCTCGAGACCAGGAAGGACCTACGCCAGACGAAGACGGAGTACTTCTTCTACGACAAGCTCGATCGCCTGAGGTGCTCGCAGTTCCGCGATCTGCCCCGCTGCCTGTTCGTGGACACGTACGCGCCGAATGGCAACATCGACTCCAAGGTGGGCATCGGCACGTACGAGTACGACCCCGACCAGCCGCACGCGGTGGTCCAGGCGGGGGACAGGTTCTACGGCTATGACGCCGTCGGCAACCAGATCTCGAGGCCCGGCGCGACGGTCTCGTACACGCCGTTCGACAAGCCGGAGACGTTCACGCTCGACGGTGGCGCGACGATCGAGCTCGACTACGACGGCGATCAGAACCGCATCCGGAAGACGACGCCGGACGAGGTGACCCTCTACGTGGGCGACCTGTACGAGCGGGTCACCCGGCTCGCTCCGGGCGCTGGCGAGCCGAGCGTCGAGCACCGGTACTCCGTGCTGGTGAACGGGCGGCAGGTGGCGCTCGTGACGCGCGCCGCGGGGGCGCCGGGCACGACGCTGTACCTGCATCGCGACAACCTGGGCTCGATCGACGTGATCACGGACACCACCGGCGGCGTGCACGAGCGGCGCAGCTACCAGGCGTGGGGCAAGCGCCGCTGGCCGAGCTGGGAGAGCGCGGCTCCGGGCTGGTTCGGCAGCTCCCCTGTCCGGCAGGGGTTCACGGGGCACGAGGGCGACGGCGAACTCGGGCTCATCAACATGCGGGGACGGATGTACGATCCCGTGATCGGGCGCTTCTTGACGCCGGATCCGCTTGTTGCGAATCCGCTGTCCGGGCAGAGCCTCAATCCGTACAGCTACGTCCTCAACAACCCGCTGGCGTACGTGGATCCGAACGGCTTCCAGGAGGCGTCTCCGGAGGACCGGGATGCGTCACGGCCACCGCCCGTCATGCACATCCCGTGGGAGAGGCTCGGCTGGGGGCCGGAAGAGATTGCCGTCGGCAAGCGCCCGGAGCAAAAGGCGCAGTCCGATAGCGATACCAACACCACGGGTGCCGAAGTCGGCGTCGTCGCGCCTCCTGTCGACGTGAACATCTACGGAACGAGCTCGGGGTACGTGCCCGAACCGGCGGCATCCACGCCGGATCAAAGCACGGTCGGCAGCGTGGTGGGCGAGGGCCTGCTCGGCGTCGGGGAAGGCCTCGGCGAGCTCACCATCGAGCTCGGGCGGTCGCTGGTGCTCAGCGCGCTGACGTTCGGCGGCTACGGCGCCTACGAGTTCGGGACTGCGATGTGGGACGGGTACAAGGAGGACGGCGTGGTCGGGGCGCTGAACGCCGTGAATCCCCTGTACCACGCGCTGAGGGCCGGAACGGACACAGTCCTCGCGGCCGTGGGAGGCGACTACCGCGCCGCGGGCGCGGCGGGGACCAAGGCGGTCGTGCTCACCCTGGGCGCGGCCGTCGGGCTCGGCGAGGGACTCACGGCGGTGAGCGGAAGAGCCTTGGCGACGAGGGTGGCGACGGGAGAAGGTTGGCTCGTCAGCAGGGGGGTCTTCAAGAACAGACACGGGCAGCTGACGAACGGCCGTTACATTCTTGACGAGCTGGGCATGGCTCCTCATACGGTAGGCAGCCTTGCCGAAGGCAGGAGCCAGTTCTTGTACGGAGTGAACGAGAAGCAACTCGTCCTTGATGCGGCGGATTATGCCGATCAGGCAAACCTGTGGAGAGGAAGCGACAATAGCAAGGCAAGGATTGTTTTCGACGATTATATCGGAGTGCATGCCGGGACAGGTCAGAGAACGAATGTGCTGAACCTTTACCGCACCGAAACGGGTTTCGTTCACGGTGCGCCGGGGAGTCCGCTATGAAACAGGATCTCAGCGATGTATTCCGGTACGGGCACGCGGCGTCGGCGAATTGGACGCGTGAGAAGGTCCGCGAGACCCTCCGAGCGCTGGCAGCACGCTCGCCAGGCTCCTGGATGGACTGGGAGCCTGGCGATGAGCAGTGGGGCCGTGTTCTCGACGCTGACAATAAGGTTTTGGCTCTTGTGTGTGCGTGTGTTCCGATAGGTGCAGCCCGGGATGACGTCCCGATCGCGGAGCTACCGAGCGCTGTGACATGGATCCAATTCAGGCACATGCACGAACATATATATCGAATTTCCCCAGAGCTTCTTGAGGAGGTGTTTGGACGCAAAATCTCGCGAAACGTCGACTACGAAGACCTGTCGATGAACGATCTGTGGTGGGCAACCGTGTCCTGACCGGAACGGGTCTCATCCACGGTGCGCCGGGGTGTCCGCTATGAAGCGCGAGGTCTCGGAGAGCATCGACTATGGGGCCCTATCGCTGGACGAACTGTGGTGGGCAACGGTGACCTGACATCCACCGCACCAAGTCGGACTCACCCACGGTGCGCCTGCGCCGGGGCGTCCTCTATGAAGCAGGATCTCAGCGATTGTGGAGCGTCAGTAAAGAAGTTACTGTCGCTTGACACAGCGATCCGGAGAGAGTTCGCGCAAAGGCGCAGCGCCGAAGGCGCACGTTTTCCGAGAGGATCACATGGGAATGGCTTCAGAGCGAAAACTCGCTCGTGCGCGGACGGAGAGAGCCATGAAGCTCGGCATCGGGACGGGTGGAGCGGCTCTCTTGATGGGCGTGTCGCTCGGGTGCAATGCGGTCCTCGACATCGATGCGGGCGTGCCTCGCGACGCCCCCGCCTGCGATGACGAAAGCCGGGCGCATTGGCGCCCGAACGACCTCAAGGCGGATCGGTGGAATGTGGGCGAGTCGGACGTCACCGTGCTCGATCCGGTGACGTCGCTCCGATGGGAGCGCGGCGTGGCGCTGGGCAAGCTCACCTGGGATGAGGCGAACGTGTACTGCGAGACCTCCGATCTGGGTGGGTATGACGACTGGCGGCTGCCGTCGCGCATCGAGCTGGTCTCGATCGTGAATTATGAGGCCAGCTCTCCGGCCATCGCGGAGGACGTATTCACCGGGACGGTCCACGACGATTACCTCTGGTCGCTGCCCATGGCGGACGTCTCACCCAAACAGGCGTGGAGCGTACACGTCGAAGATGGCGATGTCGGGAGCGCCGAGACGGAGAAGAAGGCGTGTCCGCCGGAAGAGGAGAGTCCGGAAGAGGAGAGTCCGGAAGAGGATCCGGCACACGAGAACGAGAACTGCCAAGAGCAGGTGCGCAATCGCGTCCGTTGCGTTCGAACGGAGAAGACCGTGAGCCAAGAGCGCTGCGGGTACGAGCTCGGCGTGACCGGGGAGACCGTGATAGACAACGATACGCGCCTGACGTGGCAGCGTGAGCTGAAGGACGATCTCCCCCAGGACCGGGCGGTGGAGTTTTGCGAAGATTTCGAGCTGGCCGGGATCACATCATGGCGGCTGCCGACCGTCCAACAGCTGCAAACGATCGTGGACCACTCCACATCCCATCCAGCGATCGACCGGGAATGGTTCCCCGAGCCAGAATCGGCCCCGCCAGGGTACTGGTCGTCGACCGCGTACGCCGGCGACGTCAACCGAGATCCGCCGGTCGATCCGTCCGAGCTCCGCGCGTGGTGGGTGAGCTTCCGGGTGGGGTATGCCACCAACCAGCGGATCGGGACCCACGGCCGCGTTCGCTGTGTTTACGATGGGCCTTGAAGCTCGCCCGTGACTCGGCCCATCGCGCCCGTCTGCCGGGCGCCGGTCCTCGGACATGCGGCCGGACGGCAGGCCACGGCGGCATCGCCTGACCTTGGTTCATTCGTCGAGCTGACCCCTTGCTGCCCCGGCAAGGATGCTGTCCCCTGGCAGGGCCTCTCTTCCGGGGTCTCGCGCCTGCCGTCCCGGACCCGCGCCTGCTCGATGGACACTCTCGTCAAGATCGGTGACGTCCTCCTTGGCAAGTACAGGGTCGAGCGCGTGCTCGGACAAGGCGGCATGGGCCTCGTCGTCGCGGCCCGCCACCTCCAGCTCGGCGAGCTGTTCGCCATCAAGTTCCTCCTGCCGTCCACGCCCGAGCAGCCCGGGCAGATCGAGCGCTTCGTGCGCGAGGCGCGCGCCGCGGCTCGCCTCCGGAGCGACCACGTGGCCCGGGTCCATGACGTCGGCCGCACCGAGGCGGGCGCGCCGTACATGGTGCTGGAGTACCTCCAGGGCAGCGACCTGCGGGACCTCGTCCGCGAGGAGGGGCCGCTGCCGGTCGAGGACGCGGTGCTGTTCGTCCTGCAGGCCTGCGACGCGATCGCCGAGGCGCACGCGGCCGGGATCGTGCATCGCGATCTCAAGCCGGCCAATCTCTTCCTGATCCGCCGCCCGAACGGCAGCCCGAGCGTCAAGGTCCTCGACTTCGGGGTCTCCAAGCAAACGGGTGTCGACGAGGTGGAGCTGACCACCACGGGCGCCATGCTCGGGTCCCCGGTGTACATGGCGCCCGAGCAGGTCGCATGCGCGAAGTCGGTCGACGCGCGGGCCGACATCTGGGCGATGGGGGTCGTGCTGTACGAGCTCGTGACGGGCCGAAAGCCGTTCGACGCCGAGACCGTCCTCAAGCTCGTCGCGCTGGTGATGCAGGCAGAGCCGGCGCTGCCGTCCGAGCTGCGGCCGGACCTGCCGCGGTCCGTCGAGGCGGTGATCCTGCGCTGCATGCGCAAGCGGCCCGAGGAGCGGTTCCAGAGCATCGGCGAGCTCGCGGCGGCGCTGCGCGAGGCCCTGCCCAAGGCCGCCTTCGCGGCGCTGGCCGGCGCGACGCTCGCCCATCCGGCGCGGTCGCTCGCGGCGTCGGCGCCGGGCTCGACGCCGGCGAGCGTGCCCTCGCTGGCGTTGGAGCCGACGTCCGTGGCGCCTCGCGGCCCTTCGTCCACGATGGCGACCCTCTCGATCGAGGCGCGGGAGGCGCTTGCCGCGCACGTCGCGGCCACGCCGGAGAGCGCGCCTGCGATCGTCGAGCCGAGCACGACCGTCCGTGAGCCCACGCCGACGCTCCGCGAGCCCGCCCTCGATGCGCGGAGGACCGCCGGGGGCGCGCCGGCCCCGCGCCGGAAGGCGGCCATGGCCGTCGGGGCGGCGGTGGGGCTCGCGGTTCTGGGCGGCGGAGCCTGGTGGTTCGTCCGCGGTCGCTCGTCCGGGACCGCTGCGGCGCCCGCGACGGCGGCGCCGGCGGCCGCCGCGCCTGTCGACGCTGCCGCGCCTGTCGACGCTGCCGCGCCTGCGGAGGCCGCGGCGCTCGCCGGAGCGGCGGCGCCCGTCGAGGGGGCGACGCCTGCGCCGCCCGTGCGCAGCACGGTGGAGGCGGCCGCGAGCGCAGCCTCGCAGCAAGGCCCCGCTCCTTCGGGCGCGCCGACCGCGAAAGCCGCGCCGGCCGCCGCGCGCGCGCCGTCCGCGCGGCCGGGGGGGACGGGCTCCTCGACCCAGCGGCCTACCCTCTGGTGATGTGATCATGGCCAGTCTCCCGTCACGTGCCTGCACGCTCGCCCTGACCCTGCTGCTCGTCCCCGCATCGGCGCGGGCGCAGCCCGCCGATCCGAGGACGATGGCGGCGGCCCAGTCCCTCTTCGAGCAGGCCGTCGTGGAGATGGACAGGAAGGACTACGCGAGCGCCTGCCCCAAGCTCGAGCAAACGACGCAGATGCTCCCCGAGGCGCTCGGGGCCAAGGAGACGCTCGCGCGGTGCTACGAGGCCCAGGGCCGGCTCGCGAGCGCGTGGGCGCAGTACGGGCTCGTGGAGGCGCTCGCGAGCCGCGCCGGCCAGACCCAGCGCGCCGCCGCGGCGGGCAAGCGGGCGGCGGCCTTGAAGCCGAGGCTCGCGACCTTGACGGTGGAGCTGCCGGACGCCGTCCGCCGCCTGCCAGGGATCTCGATCGCCAGCGATGGGCTCGCGCTCGGCGCCGCCGTCTGGGGGACGGCGCTGGCGGTCGACAGGGGCGAGCACGTGATCGAGGCCAAGGCGCCGGGGCATCGCCCCTGGTCGAGCAAGGTCGTGGTCGGCGAGGACGGCGCGCACGCGCGCGTGGAGGTGCCCATGCTCGAGGCGGAGGAAGCTGCTCCCGCGCCCGTGAGCTCCGCGCCCGCGCCCGTGAGCTCCGCGCCCGCGCCCGTGAGCTCCGCGCCCGCGCCCGCGCCCGTGCGCTCCGCGCCCCCTCCCGCGGCGCGCCCCTGGCAGCGGCCTGTCGGCTTCGCGGCGGTCATCACCGGGGCCGTGGGGCTCGGGGCGACCGGCGTGCTCGCGGCGCTCGCCGTCGAAAAGAAGAACGCAAGCAATGAGGAGGGTCATTGCGACGCGCGGAACACCTGCGATGAGATCGGGCTCGACCTGCGCGCTCAGGCGATGGCTCTCGGGAACGGGGCGACGGCGGCGCTCGTGGTCGGCAGCGTGCTGGCCGCGGGAGGCGTGGTGCTGCTCGTCACCGCACCTTCGCGGAAGGACAGGTCAGAGACGACGGGGGGCATCCGGTGGGAAGTCGGCCTTTCGCCGGCGCGGGTCGGGGTACGAGGCGCGTGGTGAAGGCGGGAGCGACGAGCTTGCCCAGGTGCGTGGGCAACCGTCGGTCCTCGTCCGGACGTCCAGCGTAGCCGGAGCCCCACGTCGCTTCTTCGCGGCGTCGCGCCCTCCCGGCGACGAAGTAGGCAATTTTTGCGTACCTGGGCCGCGAGCACGAAAGCAAGCTTTGCCGAGTCGGCAAGAGCTGCTCGGCCCCAGGCGCCTCCTCGCTCGCGGTCCGGCCGCGGACAAGCGCTTCCGGCCGGATGCACGCGTGTTGAACAACATGGAACGAGCCCTGCAAATGCGACCGTCGACCCACCGAGTCTCGACACGAGCGTGAACGACTCGGGAACGACATCGAGGGGAGAACCATGAAAAGCATTTCGATCGTCACGAGGATCATGACGCTCGGCGGGCTCGGTCTCGTCGTCGCCGCATGCGCTGTGGATCACGCCGGGGAAGGCCCCGCCGACTCCAGCGCTGCCGAGGAGAGCGCCGCGACGGTCGCACCTCGAGACGCCGCCGCCAAGGAACAGCTCGATATCGCCCTGGCGGAGAGCGGCCTGACGGAAGCAGAGTTGATCGACTACGCGATTCGGGCCGAGGCAGAGCGCTCGTGCGACGACGCGCGCTCGATCGTCGAGGAGATCCACAGCGACGGAGCGCAGCGCGTCCGAAAGGCGCTCCCTCTCGGAGAGGCGGCCGTCGCGACGAGCGCCGCGGCCGGCCCATGTCAGGCGACGTGCACCATCTGCGGTGGAGATTGCTTGTTCGACGGCGTCGTGAAGAAAGCGGGGAAGGTGGTCTGGGACGGAGCGTCGTGCTGGTGCCAGGGCACCATCTATCCCTGGGATTACTGGAACTCCTGCGCGCCGTCGTGCCCCTAGCCCGCTGATCCGCGCGAGCCGGCTGCGCCTCGTCCCCGATCGCCGATCCTCTCGTCTTCCGCGCCATCGACGTCGTTCGAGCCATCGGCTGCCTCCGTGTCGGCCTCGACCACGCACCCCGTGGCGACGAGGCCGACTCCGATCGCGAGCAGCGACGCGCGACGCCCCCCCCAATGCTCTTCATGACCATGATTCTCCTGTCGCAGTCCAGGAGATGCGGCGCGCTCGGGTGCTCTGGCGCCGTTCCTTCCCTTCGCCTGGAGCGCCGGAGCCTCGACCGTACCGGGCCGAATCGGTGCGCAGCACACCGCGGATCGTGCCGCGCGGCGCCGAGCGCGAGCGCCGTGTCATGCCGCGCGCCGGGCGGCGGGCGGAGCGCGCCGGCGCCGAGCAACGCTTGCCGAGGTGAGCAAGGCTTGCGTTCGCTCTGCGGCCCGGTGAGCAACGACTGCGTGGTCGGCGCTGCGTCCGCGCGCTGCGCCTGCGCCGCGACCTGGCCCGCGAGTTGCCATGACGGGATGCGGATTGCAGCTCAACACATCACAGCGAGACAGCGCAATGCGTACACAACATGGTTCTTCGAGGACAGGGGACATCGGCGGCGCGCCGCGCGCGGCCCAGCCGGACGCCGCCGGCGCCTTCTCGACCCGCGCGCAGCGGGCCTGGCGATCGCGCCTGCGCCGGGCCACGATGGCCCTCGCGGCGACGGTCGCGGCGGGCTGCGCGGACACGGGCGCGCCGCGACCGGCCGAGCCTGTCGACGGGGCCTCGGCGCCGCTCGCGGCACCTCTGCCGTCGCCGGTCGGGCTATGGCACCTGGATGAGGATTGCTCGAGCGTGGTCGTGACCGACGCATCGGCCACCGGCGCGCACGGCGAGAGGCACAACGGGGCGGGGTGCGGCGCGGGCCGCGTCGATCGTGGCGCCACCTTCGACGGCGCCGACGCTCGCATCGAGATCCCGGACCACGAGGCCTTCCACTTCACGACGCAGATGACCGCCGCCGCGTGGGTGAAGCCGTCGAGCACCTCGGGCCTCCGGACCATCGTGAACAAGTGGTACGCGATGGACTCGTACGCGCTGTACCTCCAGGACGGCCAGTTCCGGTTCAGCGTCGCCTTCCCCGGCGGCAGCTGGGGCACGACGGTCGACGTCGCCGCTCCGGCGACGCCGGGGGTGTGGTCGCACGTGGCGGGGGTCTACGACGGCACGCGCGTCTCGCTATACGTGAACGGCGCCCTGGCGGCGTCGGCCACCGTCTCGACGGAGCCCCGGGCGCTGCAGGCCTCCACGCGCCCCATCGTCATCGGCAACCACCCCTCCTGGAACGCCTACGCGGGCGCGATCGACGAGGTTCGCCTCTACGATGTCCCGCTGACCGACGCGCAGGTCAAGGCGCTCACCAGGAACACCTACTATGTCGCGACCAACGGGCTCGACACGAACCCGGGCACGCTGGCCAAGCCCTTCGCGACGCTCGCGAAGGCGGGGCAGGCGGCGGAGATCGGCGATACGGTCTATGTCCGCGGCGGCACCTACTCTACCAGCAGCGCGAACCCGGTGAGGCTCGACAACGTCGGGACCGAGGAAGAGCACATCGTCCTCCAGCCCTATCCCGGCGAGTCGGTCGTGCTCGACGGCAGCCAGGGAGGAAACACCCTCCTGCAGATCCGAGGAGAGTACTACGACATCCTCGGGTTCGAGATCCGCAACGCGAAGGGGATCGCCATCGCCCTCAGGAGCTGGGGCGACGGCGATACGAGGAGCGGCAAGCACATCCGCATCGCGGGGAACACGATCCACGGCTCGTTCAAGGGCGCCGTGTACCCCGGGCTCGAGTCGACGCACATGCGGTTCGAGAACAACGTCGTTTACGACAACGCGAAGATCAACGAGAACAACGCCCAGATCTGCCACCAGGGCGGGTGGCCGTCGGCGGTCAACCTGACCCGGGGCCACGACGAGGTCGTGGGCAACACGATCTTCGAGAACTTCGGGGAGGGCATCGGCGCCTACGGGACGAGCCACCACGTCGCCGACAACGTGCTGCACGACAACTACAGCGTCGACCTCTACCTCAACAACCTCGCCGACTCGATCGTCGAGCGCAACTTCATCTACTCGCTGAGCAAGCCGGCGTTCCACCGGCTCTCCTGCCCGTACGGCGTGAGCTGCCCCGCGCGGCCGACCGGCGACGCGGCCTGCCCGTGGGCCGGGGACCTGCGGGTCCCCGCCGCGGCGACGGGGATCGCGCTCGCGAACGAGGACCCGAACGACGTCCTCCTGGACAACAACGTCGTCCGGAACAACATCGTCGTCGGCCCCGACCCCGGCGCCAACCCCCCGCCGCTCCCCCGCCGCTCCGGCCTCCAGCTGAGCGCGTGGAGCGGCACGGGGCCGAGCGACATGGGCAGCACCAGGATCGTGAACAACACGGTGGTGTGCGCCGCGGGCTCGGAGCTGTTCGGCATCCGGGGCGCCGCGCCCTCCGCCGAGGGCGGGCAAGCGCAGGTCGCCAACAACATCTTCTACCAGCTGAGGAGCGACAAGCCGCTGACGAGGTTCGGTCACACCGTCAGGATCAACTTCGCCAGCAACAACTGGTTCGGCGGCAACGGGAGCTCCTCGCCGGGAGGCTCGGGGCAGAGCGCGAGCGACGTGATCGGCAATCCGCTGCTCGTCCACGAGACAGGCACCGAGCCGGACGACTTCCGGCTGCAGGGCGGCTCACCCGCCAGGAACCAGGGGACCCTCCTCCCCGACGTCCTGGAGGACTTCTTCGGCACCCCGCGTCCCCAGGAGGGCGCTTACGACATCGGCGCCCACGAGGTGGCGGTGAGCCTCTTCGACCAGCCGGTCTCCCTGTCCGGCCGGCCGAGCTCGCGGTGAGCGGACCGCACGCCGGCAAGGCGGCGCGCTGGGGGCCCGGCGCCCTCAGGACGGCCGCTTCGCCGGGCGCGCCGCGAGGCCGTACTGCTTCAGCTTGAACACGAAGGTCCGCGTCGGCATCCCGATGAGCTCCGCCGCGCGCGTCTGCACCCCGCCCGTCGCCTCGAGCGCCTCCTGCATCCGGCGCCGCTCGAGCTCCTTCAGCTCCTCGGCGATCGGCCGGAAGCGCGGCGGCGGCGAGGGCGCGCCCGGCGGAGACGACGGCGTGCCTCCGCCGGCCGGCGTGCCTCCGCCGGCGGACGCGCCCCCGCCGGCCGGCGCGGCGGCGCCCCGCCCCGCGATGCGATCCGGCAGGTTCCACAGCTCGACGACCTCGCCCTCCGCGGTGGCCGCCGCGAACTCCATCGCGTTCTTCAGCTCGCGCACGTTGCCCGGGAACGCATACGCCGCCAGGGTCGACAGCGCGGCCTCCGAGAGCGCGACCGGCGCCTTGCCGCCGCGGGCGCGCGCCTCGGCCAGGAAGAGGCGCGCCAGGATCGGGACCTCGCGCGGGCGGTGCCGTAGCGGCGGCAGCTCGACAACCGCCGTGCTCAGCCGGAAGAGCAGGTCTTCCCGGAAGCGGCCCGCGCGGCTCTCGGCCTCGAGGTCGCGGTTCGTCGCGGCCACGATGCGGAAATCGACCTCGCGCTCCCGCACGTCGCCGAGGCGCGTGATCCGCTTCGCCTCGAGCGCGCGCAGCAGCTTGGCCTGCGCGCCGAGCGGCAGCTCGCCGATCTCGTCGAGGAACACCGTGCCCCCGTGCGCCCGCTCGAGCAGCCCCGGCTTCGGCGCGCGCGCGTCCGAGAACGCGCCGCGCTCGTACCCGAACAGCTCGCTCTCGACGAGCGTCTCCGGCAGGGCGGCGCAGTTCAGCGTGATCATCGGCTTGCTCGCCCGCGCCGACCAGTGGTGCAGCGCGGCCGCGGCGTTCTCCTTGCCGGCCCCGGTCTCGCCGAGGACGAGCACCGAGAGATCGCTCGCCGCGAGCCGGCGGATCAGCTCGAACACGCGGATCATCGCCGGATCCGCGAGCACGACCTCGCGCTCGCCGACGCGGTGCCGGACGGCGGTGTCCGCGGCGAGCGCCACCGCCCCCGGCCCCGCGATCGCGGCCGCCGCGGCGGCGCCGGAGACGAGCGTCTCGGCGTCGCCTCCGTCGGCCGGGTACGAGGCGACGCCGCCCCGGGCCCCGGGCGCGAGGGGGGCGAGCGTCTCCAGGAGCTCGAGGATCGCCGCGCGCGCCCCCTCGGCGCCGAGCTCGGGCATCAGGACGACCAGCTGCGCGCCGCCGCTCCAGGCGAGGACATCGATGAGCCGCAGCGCCGACGCGGCCATGACCCCGACGGCGTCCCTGTCCTGGACGCCGCCGGTCGACACGGCGGCCACGGCGAGCGGCCTGCCGTAATCGCCTGCGCGCTCGAGCTCTTCCTCGAGGCGCCGGCGCCAGCGGCCCGCGTCGACGGTGGCGCGATCCGGCGTCCGGGGCTCGCGCCGGAGGATCAGCAGGGCGTCGCCGATGGCGACCACGTCGCCGGAGGAGAGGAGGCGCGAGCCCTCCAGGCGCTCGCCGTTGACGAGCGTCCCATTGTGGCTCTTCAGGTCGATGAGCTGCACCTCGCCGTCCACGACGAGGAATTTCGCGTGCCGCCGGGACGCCGCGGCGGCGGTGACGCAGATCTCCGCGTCGGTGGCGCGTCCGACGAAGAGCACGCCCTCCCTGGGCAGCGGGCACCGCCGCGACGAGGAGCCGTCGATCACGAGGAGATATGCGGCGGTATCCAGCTCGCCGCCGGAGAGGTCGCCCCGCTGGAGGCTCTCGGTCTTCGCGCTCGCGGGCGACTTACCCACCGTGTCGCCCGCCGCGCCGAGCGGGCTCCCGCGCGCGCCGCCTCCGTGAAACCGCCGTCGCGATCATGATGGCTTGAATACCCCTCGATTGCCGCTGGCGTCCAGCGATGACGGCCCGGTGGCTCGCCAGCGGGTCGAGCGTCGCGCCCTTCGCGCCATCGAACGTGGCTCGATGCGCGGAAGGGCGATTGCGCGCGCCGTCCTCGTCAGGGCCGGATGGCGAGCAGCGCCGGCGTTCGGCCAGGCGCCGCGGCGGCGATCGCGTCGATCAGCGCGCGCGGCTCGCCGGGCCCGGTGGCGCCCGTCTTGCGGATCGCCTCGATGCGGCTGAGCGTCCACACGAGCGCTGCCGCCGCCGGCGTGGGCAAGCGGCTCAGCGCGGCGATCGGCGCCGGCGTGAGGGTGTTTCCGAGCTCGCGCACCACGCGGAGCCCCTCCTCCAGGGCGCGCGCCACGTCCATCGCTTCGGCCCACGACACGCCTGCCTTTCGCGCGTGCGCGGCGACGACGGCGACCATCACCGGCGCGACGAGCGCCGCATGGGTGCGCAGCCAGCTCTCCATGTCGGGCTCCACGACGGCGGGGATGCCCGCGTCCGTGAAGACCTTCGCCCAGGCCGCGTCCGTCACCGGGGTGACCATGCCTCGGGTGACGATCCTCGACGTCAGCTTGCCGTCATCGAGGGTCGCCAGGATCGCGGGGAACCCGAAGGCGACGCGCGCCGCGCCCACGGCGTCGCGGAGGCGGCCGAGCGGCTCGAAGGTGTTGAACATGAACATCACCGTCTTCGCCGCGCTGGCGGCCAGCGCGGGGAGCACCTCGTCCACCTGATGCGCGAGCACCGTCACGAGCACGAGGTCCCACGCCGCCGCCTGGTCGAGCGCGGCGCTCACGCCCACCGCGGCGCGCTCCCCCGCGGCGGTCACGATGGCCTCGTCCTGCCGCAGCTGCGCGAGCCGCGCCCCACGAGCGACCACCGTCACCTCGTGCCCCGCCCGCGCGAGCTGGAACGCGAACGTGCTTCCGATCCTACCAGCGCCCACAATGGCAATCTTCATGATCCACCTCAGAAGTAAACGCCGAGGCTCTCCCTCGTGAAATTGGTCAGCTCATCGTTGCGCCCCGCCTTGATCTTCTCCACCCAGGCGGGGTCGCTCAGCAGGGAGCGCCCGACGGCGACCAGATCGAAATCCCCGCGCTCGAGGCGGCGCACGAGCTCACCGAGCCCCTGGGGCACGGAGGCTTCGCCCGCGATACTCCCGAAGAGATCCCCCGACAGCCCGACGGAGCCCACGGTGATGGTGGGCTTCCCGGTGATCTTCTTCGCCCACCCCGCGGTGTTGAGATCGGAGCCGGCGAACTCGGGCTCCCAGTAACGCCGCTGGGACATGTGGAAGATATCGACGCCCGCCTCCGAAAGAGGCAAGAGCCATTGCTCCATCTCCTGCGGCGTCTTCGCCATCTTGTGATCGTAGGCGCCGATCTTCCACTGCGAGAGGCGGAGGATCACCACCATCTCCGGACCGACGGCCTCGCGAACCGCCTTGAGGACCTCCTCGGCGAAGCGTGTCCTCTCGCCGAGGGTCTTTCCCCCGTACTCGTCGGTGCGCTGGTTCGTCACCTCGTAGAAGAACTGATCGATGAGGTACCCGTGGGCGCCGTGCAGCTCGACGGCGTCGAAGCCGAGGCGCTTCGCGTCCGCCGCCGCCTTGCCGTAGGCCCGCACCGCGGCCTGCACGTCCTCGCGGGACATGTTCGCGGGGCCCTCCAGATCCGCGGGCTCCTCGTAGCCGTCGGGGTTCCGCTGCGCGAGCCCGACGTGCCACAGCTGGGGAGCCATCTTTCCCCCCTCCCTGTGCACGGCGTCGATGACCTTCTTCCAGCCGTCCAGCGCCCGCTCGCCGTAGAAATGCGGGACGTCGCGCAGATGGAGCTTGCCCGGCCGCTCCACGGCCGTCCCCTCCGACAGGATCAGCCCGACGCCGCCGGCCGCGCGCCGCGCGTAATAGGCGACGTTCGGCTCGCCGGGCGCGTTCCCCGGCGATTTCTGGCGCGTCATGGGCGCCATGACGAGCCGGTTCTCGAGCGTCAGCCCCTTCAGCTGAAATGGCCTGAAGAGCGCGCTGACGTCCTCGTGCTTGTTCGGATCCCGATCCGTCATCTCTCCGTCCTTCCTCCGGTCCCCCGCCGCCGCCGTCGCGCGCCTCGAGCTGCGCCCCGGCACCTCGGCGGCGACCGCGCCTGCCATCGTGACCGCCCCTCGGCGCCGCGGCCGGCGTGATTCGGGTAACAAACCAACTGGATGGTTGAAAACCTAGGGAGCGGCCCCGGCCCTGTCAACGGGGCGGGGCGATGTCGCGCGGCGGGGAGACGTCGTCGCTGCGCAAGCCGCTCGCTTGCCGCTACACTGTCCTCGTGAACGGCGGTCCCGCGCCCTTGCACCGCGCCCCGGCGTGGGCACCCTGAAGGATCGACCCATGCCCTACGATTCGGCGGCGACCAAGAAGAGGCTCCTCGACGCCGCGCTCGACGAGTTCGCCGAGCGAGGCCTGGCCGGCGCGCGCGTGGACCGCATCGCCGACAAGGCGTCGGCGAACAAGCAGGCCATCTACGCTTACTTCGGCTCGAAGGAGGACCTGTTCCGCAGCGTGCTCGAGGAGCGGTGCAAGAGCGTGTTCGACGCCGTGCCGTTCGACCCGTCGGACCTCCCGGCGTTCGTCGCCGGCGTCTTCGACCACCTGGTCGAGAACCCGAAGAGCGTGCGGATGATGATGTGGAGGCAGCTGGAGCTCCCCGACGAGGCGGAGCACGAGGCGGCGGCCGCCAAGGTGTGCGCGCTCGGCGCGGCCCACGAGCTCGGGGTCACCTCCAAGCAGTGCGCCGAGGACCTGTTCGTCCTCCTCCTCGGGCTGCCGATGGCGTGGTTCACGTTCGCCTCGAGCCAGCCGGCGGCGAGGGGCGCGGCGGCGCAGCAGCGGCTGCACGCCTTCAGGCGCTCGATGATCGCGGCGGCGGAGGCGATCGTGAAGACGATGGCGGAGAAGAAGCGATAGAGGGCGTGGACCCTCTGGGGGTCGGGCGAGGCGGGCACGCTCCGCATCAGGGCTGGAGGCGCAACGTTGATGAAGCCGGAACCCCCGTCCGGCGGAGCCGCCCGTCCGCCGCGACCGACCCGTCCGCCCGGGCGTCTGGCCGGGTCGGGCAACGTTGATCTCGGGGCGCGAGGGCCTGCCGGGCTCACCTGACCCTCGGCGCCCCACCGGCTCAGGACGTCGCATGTGCACGCCGGGGACAAGCGTCACAGGCGTGACTCTCGCATACCTGCGCGGGCAGATCGGACCACCCCCGATCGGCCATCTAGCCTGTGGAGGTGTGACATGTTGAACCGAATCGTGCTATTCGTCGCGCTCCTCGCGCCTGCGACGGCCCTCGCTGCCGACCAGGCCGCGGTAGATGAGGCCGACGGCTCCGAAAAGAGCATCTGCGACCAGATCGGGCCCGATCCTGACAAATGCGCGCAGGCTTGGCGATATTGCCACTGGGACGCGCGCGATGGTCGCTGCGAGAACAACGTCCCCGTTTCCGGCTGTTACAGCATCTTCGATCCGCATGCTTGCAACGCCACGTTCGGTTGTGTGTGGGATGAGGAGGACCCGCTCGGCGCGCGGTGCGAGCCGACCGGTTGATGAATCCGCTCGAGACCGGTGTCCCCGCCGGGGGCCGCTCGCCTCGATCTCGCCCCCACCCGGGAGCGGCGGCCCCGACCGGGCCGCCGCTCGCCGTCCCAGGTCCGCCGCCCGCGGCGGTGGCGGCGCGGGCTGCGCGTCGAACGCCGTAGAGGCCGATGCGCCCGTTCCTGATGGCGTATAGCGTGCTCTGCTGCTGCGACGCCCTCCATTGCACCGACGATGGGGGGCCGGTGACCTACGGCGAAGCCGGATCGAGCGTCGTCTACGGACGGGATGATCGCAAGGAACAGCGCGATTACCCCGTCGGCTCGCCCATCGATGGCTGGGCTCGGTCCTCAGCGATCGTGGTCGCGAGGTCTGCGCTCCACAGGAGCGGAGACTCCGGGATCGCGCTCGGCGCCGGGGAGGCTCTCTCCGCTTTCATGGAGTCGATCGGCAGGCCGCTCTGCCCCGAAGAACCGTTCAAGGACGAGCCTGTCCTCGGCGGCTTCTGCTCCGCGTTCCTCGTCGCGTCCGACCTGCTGATCACGGCTGGTCACTGTGTCAGCGCCCCGGGGGTGTGCCCGCACATCGCCTTCGTCTTCGGCGCCAGCTACGACCGGCCAGGCAGGGATCCGAGCCGGGTCGGCCCGGACGACGTGTATCTCTGTCGTGACATACGGAAGCTGGCCGCGCGGGGCGAGCAGGGCGACTACGCCGTGGTGCGCCTCGATCGTCCGGTCGTGGGCCGCGAGCCGCTGCGCTTGCGTCGCGCCGGGAAGGTCGATGATGACGAAGAGCTGATCCTCATCGGCAATCCGATGGGCCTGCCCACCAAGATCGCGGCGCACGGGGAGGTCCTGGACAACGCTTCAGCGTGTTGCTTCAAGGCGAGCACCGACAGCTACGGCGGCGGGTCCGGCTCGGTGGTCCTCGGCGCAAATTCGAGGCTCGTCGAAGGCGTCCTCGTACGAGGCGAGACCGATTTCGTGGAGGCGAGCGGCTGCTGGGCATCCAAGGTCTGCCCGACCGAGGGGTCGCCTTGCCGCGGAGAAGACGTTACCCGGGCATCCGAGTTTGCGGCCTCCGTCCCCGAGGGAGCATGCGCCCGCCAACAGCCGCGCAGCCGCTCTACAGACCGGCCTTAGCGCGGCCCCTCCGCCTCGACGATCCTTCTCTTGCCCGGCTCGTGCGCCGACCGGGCCTTCGAGGCGGGCGGGGGTGCCGGCCTCGGTACGCGGAGCCGGCCGGCGCTGCGCGGGCGTCGTCGAGGGGGAACGAGGCTCAGGCGGTGACGCCCGGCTGGATGCCGTTCATCGCCATCATCTTCTGCCGCTCGGCCTCCTTGTTGAGGCCGCGGTAGCGCTCGTCGAGCTTCGCGATGTCGAGCTTCAGGATCCGGCCGTACAGCTCGAGGGCGATGCCGACGATCGACGGGTGGCACGCGGACTTCACCCGCTCATCGTAATAGGGATACGCCGCCACGTGGAAGCGGCGCAGGTTGTAGAACGGGATGCCCGGGAACTTGTGGTGCTCGTTGTGGTACGTGACGTTGTTCCAGATGAAATTGGTGAAGTGCGCGCTGGTCCCGTACGTGCGCGAGCTGTACGCGTCCTCCCCGGGGAGCATCTCGTAGTGCTCGATCATCGAGGTCACGCTGGCGAGGATCGCGCCGAAGATGAACGGCAGCGCATAGAAGAAGAAGAACACCTGCCGCGGCATGATCCAGAAGAAGAAGGCCATGAGGCCCCAGAAGCCGAGGATCTCCAGGTTCATCTTGACGCGCTGGAGCGCCGACAGCCGCTTCACGTAGCGCGCCATGCAGCCGAGGAAGTACAGCGGGTAGGCGAACGTGTAGACCGCGAGGAGCAGGAGCTTCGCGAGGACGGGGTTCCGCGTGTAGTCCGTGACGACGAAGTTGTCGACGTCGGGGTACGTGTTCGCGATCTTGTGATGGTGAAGGTGGTAGTTCGTGTACAGCGTCACGCTCATCCCGGTCGGCGCCCAGCAGACCAGGGCGATGAGGTACGAGACGAGCTTCGATCGCGAGCAGCTGCCGTGGACGGCGTCGTGCGCGACCGCGCCGAGGCCGCGGACGAGGTTGGCAATCGCGAACGAGACGACGATCCCGATCGGGATGGCGAGCGGGTGGTGCTGCGTCGCGTACAGCACCCACGTGAGCGCGGCCCAGATGCCGAAATGAAGCGGAATCTTGAGCAGGTAAATCGGGTTGCGCTTGTAGGCAGCCTGCAGCAGCTCCCGCGGTACCGTGTCCATGCCGGCCATACTGATCTCCGTGTTTCTCGCGCGTGCGCGGCCCGGAACTTCGCAAAAAACAGGCGAGAAAACAAGAGCACGCCCGCTTTTTACCCCCGCTCACCCCCGCGGCGCGAATGCCGTTACGCAGGACGCCGGGGGCCGGGGGTCGCGCCGCTTGAGGGGCGCGCCCACTGCCGCTAAGACGCGGCGATGGGGACTCGCATCGAAAAGGACAGCTTCGGGCCGATCGAGGTGCAGGCCGACCGCTACTGGGGGGCGCAGACGCAGCGATCCCTGGAGAACTTCCGGATCGGCGGCGAGCGCTTCCCGCGGGAGATGATCGCCGCGCTCGCCACGGTCAAGAAGGCCGCGGCGCTCGTCAACCGCGACCTCGGGCTCCTGCCAGCGGACAAATGCGGGCTCATCGTCGCGGCGGCCGACGAGGTGATCGCGGGCAAGCTCGACGACCACTTCCCGCTCGTCGTCTGGCAGACGGGCAGCGGCACCCAGACCAACATGAACGTGAACGAGGTCATCGGGAACCGAGCGATCGAGCTCAGCGGCGGCGCGATGGGCTCGAAGTCGCCGATCCACCCGAACGACGACGTGAACCGGTCCCAGAGCTCGAACGACGTGTTCCCGACGGCCATGCACGTCGTCGCCGCGCTCCAGATCGAGCGCCGCCTGCTCCCGGAGGTCCGGCGGCTCCGCGACACCCTGGCGCAGAAGAGCGCGGCGTTCGCGGACATCGTCAAGATCGGCCGCACGCACCTGCAGGACGCGACGCCGCTGACGCTGGGGCAGGAGTTCTCCGGCTACGTCGCGCAGCTCGACGCCGGCATCGCCGCGATCGAGCGGGCGCTGCCGCCGCTGCATGAGCTCGCGCTCGGGGGCACGGCGGTCGGGACGGGGCTGAACGCCCACCCGGAGTTCCCGGCGCGCGTCGCGGCGAAGATCGCCGAGCTCACCGGGGCGCCGTTCGTCACCGCGCCGAACAAGTTCCAGGCGCTCGCGTCGCACGACGCGCTCGTGGCGGCGCACGGCGCCCTGAAGACGCTCGCCTGCAGCCTGATCAAGATCGCGAACGACGTCCGCTGGCTCGCGAGCGGGCCGCGCTGCGGCATCGGCGAGATCACCCTCCCCGAGAACGAGCCGGGCAGCTCGATCATGCCGGGCAAGGTGAACCCCACCCAGGCCGAGGCGATGACGATGCTCTGCGCGCAGGTGCTCGGCAACGACGTCGCGGTCGGAGTCGGCGGGGCGAGCGGCAATTTCGAGCTCAACGTGTACAAGCCGCTCATCATCCACAACGTGCTGCAGTCGATCCGGCTGCTCGCCGACGGCTGCGCGTCGTTCGACGAGCACTGCGCGCGCGGCATCGCGCCGAACCGCGAGCGGATCGCCCGCAACGTCCGCGAGAGCCTGATGCTGGTGACCGCGCTCAACCCGCACGTGGGCTACGACAACGCCGCGAAGATCGCCAAGAAGGCGCACGCGGAAGGGACCACCCTGCGCGAGGCGGCGCTCGCGCTCGGGCTGCTCGACGCGCGGACGTTCGATGAGGTCGTGAGGCCGGAGCGCATGATCGGTCCGTCCGCGGACAAGGAGTGATCGCGGCGCGGGGCGATCGCCCGTGGCGGGAGAGCGCGCGCCTCGCGCCGCCGCGCTCGCGCCCGCGCCCGCCCGCGCGTTGACACCCCGTCGCGTCCTGCGATAGACGAACAGCGCCTGCCAGCGGCGCCCGCTGCAGCTCCGCAGCGATTCCCACCCTCGCCGCCGGCCGACAGGGGAGGCCGATGACAGCTTGCGCATGGACGCGCCGCGGCGCGGATCCTCGGTGGTCCAGGGCGAGGCGGCGCTCGGGCGGCGCTGCCACCGCCGCCTTCGTCGCCGCGGCGGCGCTCGGGTGTCCGCCGGCAGCCGCGCAGCCGAGCCGGCCGCTGCCGGTCCAGCCTCCGGCCGCCGACCCGCTCCCCGTGCCGCTGCCCGCCGCGCCGGGGCCGCCCGCCGGCGCCATCTCGGTCGTGCCCCCCGGCGACCCCGCGCCCGCCCCGCCGTCGGCCGCCCCCGCGACGCCGCCCGACGCGGCCGCGCCGCCCGCCGCCGCGCCGCCCGCCGCCGCGGCGCTGCCGCCCGCCGGCGACGCCTTGCCGCCCGCCGGCGCCGCCTTGCCGCCGCCCGCGGGCGCGGCGCTGCCGCCCGCCGGCGCCGTGGCCGCCACGCCGGGCGCGGCGGCCGCGCCGTCGCCCGCCGGCTCCGACGCCGCGCCGCCGTCCGATGGCGCCGCGGGGCCGCCGTTCCAGCTCAGCATCGGCCGGCTCCTGCTCTCGCCGCTCGTGCTCGTGCAGGCGCAGGCCGTGCCGTACGTCGGCGACGACGCCTACCTCCAGGCGGGCGACGTCGCCGAAGGGCAGGGGTTCCGCGTCCGGCGCGCCCGCGTCGGCTTCGCGGGCACGCTCGCCGGGTACGTGCCGTTCGCGGTCTCGGGCGAGCTCGCCGCGGGCGCGGACGGCGCGCCGCGGCTCTCCGAGGCGTGGATCGGCTACGCCCACTTCCCGTTCGCGCACCTCTATTTCGGCGCGCACGACGTGCCGTTCAGCCGCTCGGCGATGACGGGCGCCGGCGAGGGCGCGCTCCTCGAGCGGCCGTTCGCCGTGCGCGCCATGGCGCCCTTCCGCCAGGTCGGCCTCCACGTCGAGGGGCACTTCCGGGACAGGACGTTCAGCTACTTCGCCGGCATCTTCAACGGCTTCCAGCGCTCGGATCAGTTCTTCGCCGGCTACGTCGAGAACGCCGCGCTCTCCGGCAACCGCTTCGACCACGTCGCCTACGTCGCCCGCCTCGCCACCGAGCCGCTCGGCCCCCTCCCGCGCTCGCTGCAGGACCTCGCCGTGTCGCGCCCCCGCCTCGGCGCGGGCGCGAGCTACTTCTTCAGCGACGGCGGGACGCGCGACATCCACGGCGTTGGCGCCGACGTCCTGTTCCAGGCCGCCGGCGCGCACGCGCTCGCCGAGCTCCTCTGGAACCAGAGCGACCCCGAGAGCGCCCCGACGCAGCCGCTCGGCCAGCTCGCCCCGGTCACCTCGCTCGGCCTCGTCGGCGAGGTGGGCTATTTCGTGAGGCGCATCAAGCTCGGCGTGACCGCCCGGTTCGAGTGGCTCGATCCCAACCTCGATCTCGACGACGAGACCGACAGCTGGGCGCTCACCGCCGGCGCGAGCTACCACTTCATCGACAACGTGCTCAAGGCGCAGGCCGACTTCACCCACCGGCAGGAGATCCACGGCGTCGCGCTCGACAACGACGCCGTGGCGCTAGGGCTCCAGCTCAACCTGTAGCGGCCCGCCATGCGAACCCGCCGCCCCGTCCCCGTTCTGCTCGCGCCGCGCTCCGCCCTCGGCCTCGCCGGCCTCGCCGGCCTGATCGGCCTGGCCGGCTGCGACGCGCCGAACCTCCTGCGCGCCAAGCCGATCGAGAACCGGTTCGAGCTCGTCGGCGGGCCGGTGGCGATGGCCGATGTCGGCGATTTCCTTCTGGAAAACGACGAGATCCGGGTCGCGATCCTCGGGGCGCGCCACTCGCCGGGGCCGGGCGTCTACGGCGGCTCGCTGGTCGACGCCGACCTGCGCCGCCCCGATCCGCGCTTCGCGAGCGCGTCGGGGCGCGATCGCTTCGCCGAGTCGTTCCCGGTGGCCAACCTGCTCGTGCCGGATCCGGGCGCCACCGAGGTCTTCGTGGCGAAGGACGGCTCCGACGGGCAGGAGGCGATCGTCCGCGTCGAGGGCGACGGCGGGTTCCTCTTCCACGCGCTCGGCGTGCTGAAGACCCAGGAGGACCTGCTCGGCCTCCTGTTCGACGGCCTGAAGCCGGAGATGCGCTTCCGCACCGACTACATCCTTCGCCCGGGCGAGCGGTTCGTCACGATCCGCACGACGCTGCTCCTGCCGGACAGGGCGGTGGGGTGCCCGAGCGTCGGCGCCTGCGCGCTCGAGTGCGAGAACGGCCTCGCGGCGGGCGAGGACGGCTGCCCCACGTGCGCCTGCGGCGAGCCGCTCTCGCTCGACAACTACGCGGGGCCGTCGGACATCTTCCGGGGCATCCTCGGCGACGTCCGCGACCAGGATCCCGAGCGGAAGGGCGGCATCGTCGCCGGCGATTTCGTCTTCTTCGGCAACCAGAACGACATCTTCGGCCCCGGCATCGGGTTCGACGAGGAGAAGGCGGTGTTCGACGCCCTCTTCTCCGGCCGGGACACCTTCCAGCGGCCGCTCAGCTTCGACTTCGTGGCCGCGGCGGGCGGCGACGTCAGCTACGGCTACTTCACCAAGGCGCGGCCGGGCGACCCGCCCTCCACGGTCAACGTGCCCGTCTTCACGAGCGCGGCGACCGCCTTCCTGAGCGCCGGCAAGAGCTGCCTCGCCGCGGGCGACGACGACGAGGCGTGCGACCACAAGCGGTCGTTCACCTACGAGCGTTACTTCGCCGTGGGCGAGGGCGACATCGCGAGCGTCGCCGAGGTGGTCTACGGCGCCCGCGGCGCGCCGACGGGCGCGATCGAGGGCGCGGTCCTCTGGCGGTCGACCGGCGAGCCCGTGCCGAACGCGCGCGTCCACGTCTTCCGCGACCCCGACCCCGCCGCGCGCTTCGCGACCGTCGATGAGCTGGTCGAGGCGAGCCTCGCGCGCTCGGGCGACGTGGGGCTCGTCAGCTCCATCGACGCCGACCTCGGGCTCGATCCGGTGGAGGACGGCGATTTCCGCGCGCGGATCGAGCCCGGCGGCTACCTGCTCGTCGCGGAGAGCCCGGGCGGCGCGGCGGTGTCCGCGCCGATCCGCGTGGCGCTCGGCGCGGGGGCGACGGTGTCGGTCGCGGCGGAGCTGCCGAGCCCCGCGCGGATCGCGTACCGGGTCGTCGACGAGGGCGGCCGGCTCTCGCCGGCCAAGCTGACGTTCGTCGCGCTCGACGCCGCGGGGCGGCCGCGCGAGGGCGACGGGACGCGGCGGGTCTACCTCGGCCACGGCCGCCTCGGCAGCGGCGTCCGGCAGATCGAGCGCTCGGCGACGGGCGAGGGCTCGGTCGAGATCGAGCCGGGCCGCTACCGCGTGCTCGTCACGCGCGGGCCCGAGTTCGGCCGGTTCGAGGTCCCGGACCTCGAGGTGCGCGCCGGGGAGATGCGGCGGATCGAGGCGGTCGTGCCGCGCGAGGTCGACTCGACGGGCTGGATGTCGATCGACATGCACCTGCACCAGCGCGCGAGCTTCGACAGCGGCATGCCGCTCGAGGAGCGGGTGACCTCGGCGGTCGTCGAGGGGCTCGAGGTCGCGGTGGCGACCGATCACGACGTGCACACCGATCTCGAGCCGGCGGTGCGGCAGCTGGGGCTCGAGCCGCTCTTGAAGACGGCGGTCGGCGCCGAGGTCTCGACGCTCGAGCTCGGCCATTTCATCGGCTTCCCGCTCCGTTACGACGAGCTCGCGGTGCCGGATCACGGCGTCTTCGACTGGGTCTGCCGCCCGGGCGGGGGCGTGATCGACGGCGTCCGCGGCACGGCGGCGGACGGCGAGGACGCGCTCGTGATCGTGGCGCACCCGCGCGACGGGTTCATCGGGTACATCGACCAGCTCGGCGTCGACCCGTTCACGCTGGACCGGACGATCCCCACGCTCGAGAAGGGCAACCCGCTGTTCCAGGCGGGCAGCTGCGATTTCGACGCGATGGAGGTCTTCAACGCGAAGCGGTTCGATCTGCTCCGGACCCCCACGGTGCAGGAGGTGGTCGATTTCAACCGCTGCCTGTCCCGGATCGACGCCGCGCGGGACGAGGCGTCGCTCGCCGCGGCGTGCGGCGGGATCCCCGTGGAGCTGCCGGCGTGCCTGCCCGGCGAGCGGTACGCGGTGTGCCAGCAGCGCGCCCGCTCGGCGCTCGCCTGGCAGGTCACGAAGCGGATCCTGACGAGGACGCCCGAGGAGCAGGACGCGATCTGGGGGTTCGACCGGACGGCAGCCGAGGGGGAGGCGCTCTGCCTTGTCGGCGAGGGGGGCGCGGTCCCGGAGGAGGACGCGGATCGGCCGTGCACATTCCATGCGGGCCAGGTCGACGATCTGTTCCGCTACCTCGACCACGGCTTCTCGCCGACGCAGCTCGGGAGCAGCGACAGCCACGGCGCGTCGCCGGAGCCGGGGTTTCCGCGCACCTATTTCCGCTCGCCGACCGACCTGCCCGCGGCGGTCGATCTGGGCGGGGTCACCGGCGCGCTGCGCGCGGGCAGCGCGTTCGCGACGTACGGCCCGTTCGTCCGCGCGGGCGTGGGCGGCGCGACGTACGGCGGGGTGGCGCGGATCGAGGGCGACACGGTGCCGCTCGATCTGCGGATCGAGACGGCGAGCTGGTTCGGCGTGGATCGCGTCGAGGTGTACGTGAGCGGCCGGCTGGTCCGGGTGCTCGAGCCCACGGCGGGCCCGTCGGCGATCGTGGACGTCGACGAGCGGCTCGAGCTGCCGGCGCCGGCGTCGGACGGCTGGGTCGTGGTGGTGGCGATGGGGTTGCGCGACGAGAACCTCCTCACGCCGGTCGCGCTGCCGGTGTCGTTCGGCGAGCTGCAGCTGCCGCGCGTGGCGAGCCTCGCGTTCACGCAGGTCGAGGCGCTCTCGCGGTTCTTCACGGCGTCTCCGCCGGTCCCCGACTGGTACCCGGTGGCGCCGTATGCGGTCACGAACCCCATCTTCCTGGACCGGGACGGCAACGGCGTTTACGACGCCCCGCGCGGCCCGCCTCCGTTCTGCGCGAGGCCCTGCGATCCGAGCGTGATCGACCCGTCGCAGTGCCCGAAAGGGCAGGAGTGCTTGCTGGAGGAGCGGGTGTGCGGGATCTTCGTGCTGGGCCGCTGCGAGGACGAGCAGGCGTCGCGGTAGCGGCCGCGCGACGGGCGCGCGGCCGCGCACGCCTCACCGCGCGAGGGCGACGCGGAGCGCGCCGCAGGCTCAGTGGACCGGTCCGGCGCTGGACGGCGCGAGCGCGTGGGCCACGGCGCTCTGCAGCGTCGAGCGGGTGACGATGCCGCGAAGGTCGATCCCGCCCTGCACGAGCGCGCGGGCGACCTCCGGCTGCATCCCCGTCAAGATCGCCCGCGCGCCGAGCAGCCGCAGCGCCGAGGCGGTGCGGATCAGCGTGTCGGCGACCCCGGCGTCGACGTGCTTCAGGCCGGTGATGTCGATGATCACCACGGACGGGTTGTGGCGCTGGACGCCGGCGAGGGTCGCCTCCAGCACCTGGGCGGCGCGCGCCGCGTCCATCGTTCCGATGAGCGGCATGACCAGGACGCGATCGGTGATGGGGATGATGGGCGTCGCCATCTCCGAGAGGCGCAGGCGCTGCACCTCGATGATCTCCTCCTGGAGGGCCGCCCGGGCCCGTTCGGCGCGCTCGCGCTCGCGGAGCTCTTCGAGCAGCCGCTCATTGGCCTGGTTCAGCTCGTCCGCCTTCTGCGACAGGCGTTCGTTGACCGAGCAGAGCTCCTCGGTGCGCCGCTGCACCTCGCTCTCGAGCCGGTCGCTCATGGCGCGATGTCCCTCGGAGATCTCCTGCAGGCGGCTGTAGAGCAGCGCGTTCTCGAGCGCCGCTGCGATCTGCGCGCCCAGCAGGCGGAGCAGCTCGGTTTGCTCCGGGGTGAAGGCGCCGCTCGCGAGCGCGTTCTCCACGTACAGCACGCCCGTGAGCCGGTTCTGGTGGATGAGCGGAAGCCCCATCACCGATTTCGGCCGGCGCGCGGCGAGGTAAGGATCCGCCGCGAAGCGAGGGCTCCCCTCGGCGCCGTCCAGGATGACGAGCTCTCGCGTGCGCGCCACGTAGTGCACGACGCTGATCGGCAGATCCGAGGACTCCTCCAGCGGACGCCGGAGCTCCACCTCGACCGATTCGGGGTCGATCGTGATGGCCGCCTCGATGACCAGCCGGTCCTCGCGCGCGAGCACCAGATAGCCGCGCTGGCCGCCGGCGCTCGAGAGGACGGCGCGCATCACGCGATCGAGCGCCTTCCCGAGCACGAGCTCGCTGGAGATCGCGTGCGTCGCCTGCAGCACCGCCGCGACGTCGACGAGCTTGTTGAGGAGCGGGTGGTTCACCGAGATGGTGCTCGATCTGGAGATGGCCTGATCGCGCTCCGCCGCGGGCGCTCTATCCGCGGGGAGCGCGTCGAGCCCGTGCTGCCGGATCAGCGCCGCGGCCTTTCGCTCGGCCCCCCACTGCCGGTAGGCGTGCATCGCCGCGTTCAGGTAGAGCGCCGCGATGCGCCGCCGGCCCTTGCGGGCGTAGTACAGCCCGGCCAGCTCCGACGCGAGCGCTTCGTACTGGATGAACTCGCTCTGACGGGCGGCGTCGATGGCGTCGTCGTAGAGCTCCATCGCCTCGGCGTCGCGGCCGGAGGCGCGCGCCATCTCGCCGAGCACCAGGAGGTGCTTCGCGCGGAAGTTGTCAGGGCACTGGGTCGCCCAGAGCTCGAGCTTCTTGAGCGACGCGGAGAGCGCCTCGGCGTGCCGCTCGCGCTCGCGCTCGTCGCGCTCGCCGAGCGCGACGAGCGTGAGCGCGAGATAGAAGTGGTATGTCGCCTCGATCGGCATCGCCATGACGGCCCCGAGGACCGGGCGCGCAGCCTCCGCGGCAGCGAGCGCCGCATCGGGCCGGCCGTGGGCGTAGAGCAGGATGAGCCGGATGATGTGATAAAAGGCGATACCGCACCCGAAGCTCGCCCGGGTGAGGGCGGCCAGGCACTCCTCCTCGGGGAAGCCCTCCTCGCTCAGCGAGACGTCGTCCGCGGTGAGCCCCTTCAGATTGCGCAGGAATTGCTGCTCCAGCCGAATGGTCTCGAGGACGGCGCGGTTGCCTGTCTTTCGCGCGAACGACGCGAAGCGCTCGGCGACGCGATGGACCTCCTCCAGCGGGTCGCCCTTCTCGTACACCTGCCAGACGGTCTCGAAGGCCAGGTAACTCGCGTACACCAGATCGCCGGCCTCGAGGCAGGCGAGGAACGCCCTCTCCAGGATGGGCAGGTCGTTCCGGATGTGCTGGACCCAGAAGTTGATGTGATCGCCGTGGAGGTGCAGCAGCGTCCCGCGCAGCGAGATGTCTCCGAGCTTCTCGTTCAGCCGTATCGACATCTCCGAGAAGCGGAATCCAGAGGGGATATCGCCGAACGCCGAGACCAGCATCAGCCCGTACACGCTGTACGCGAAGCACGACGACTCGGTGTTGCCGTGCCGCAGCGACAGGTTGAGCATCTTCAGCGCGATGAGCGGGAACACGCCCGGCCGCCCGATGTACGCGCAGGGGGCGCAGTCGGCGAGCAGGTCGATGATCGCGCGGATGTGCTCATCGGCGAGCAGCGGCGCGTGCAGGATGTCCTCGATGCTCCTGCCCGCCATGCTCTCGGGGATCTGCGCGATCTCGGCCGAGACGGCGGCGCCGATCTCCTCGCTGGCCCCGGGGATCTCGACGCCGAACAGGCGCAGCGCCTCCTGTCCCACCGTGACGCCCTCGTCGTAGCGGCCGGCCACCTGATAGAGCTTCATCCGCAGGCTCTGGACCCGCGCCCGATCGAGGTTGGACCGCGCCGTGTCGAGCAGGCGCTGGAACAGCGCCTCTGCCTCGGCGAAGCGGCCGCACAGGTACTCGCACTCGGCCGCCTCCACCGTGAGCGCCCAGCGCAGCGCGCGATCCCCGGAGGCGACGTCGTCTCCGATCGCGCTCCGTCCGGCGCTGAAGTACTCCGCCGCGGCCCCATAGGCGGTCGCGCTCTTGGCCTTCCTCCCGGCGCGCAGGTTCAGGCGCCCGAGCAGCTCGCGCTCGCCGGGATCGGAGACGAGGGGGGCGCCGTAGTTCAGGTGGTTCACGATATCGAAGAGCTGCTCTTCCGGCGCCTCGCCGTGCTGACTGGCCAGCATCAGGCGGCCGACGCGCAGGTGGGCAGCGCGCTTGTGCTCGTCCGCGATGAAGGCGTACGCCGCCTGCTGGACGCGATCGTGCAAGAACTGGTAGGAGACGGCCAGCGACGCCTCGCTCGCGGGATCGCCCTGGGATGGCTCTCCCGGCTGGACGAGCCGGTAGTCTGCGTCGATGGGGAGCAGGACCCCTTCCTGCATGGCCTCCCACAGGTCCTGCGCCACCTGCGCGGCGGTCTGCTCGGAGATCGTCGCGAGCGTGCGCAGGTCGAACCTGTGCCCGATGCACGCCGCGAGCTTCAGGGCGCGCTGGGTGGGCGGCGAGAGCCTCTGCAGCTTGGCGAGCATGAAATCGACGACGTTGTCCGTCACGGCGCGCGATTCGATGGCCGCGAGGCTCCAGGTCCATCTGCCGGTCTCCGGCTCGCAGCGGAGGAGCCCGTCGTCGCTCAACATCCGCAGAAACTGCCCGATGAAGAACGGGTTGCCCTGCGTCTTCCCGTGAATGAGCTCGGCGAGCTGCGCGACGTCCTGCGCCGCGCGGCCCAGGGCGTCCGAGACGAGCGCCGTAACGTCCTCCGGCGAGAGCGGCGCGAGGGGGATGTCCGTCACCGCCGCGCCCGCGGCGCGTACGGCGTCGAGGGTGATGATGAGCGGGTGCGCCGGGCTCACCTCGTTATCGCGGTACGCCCCGACGACCAGGAGGTGGCTCGTGTCGGGGTCGGTGAGCAGGAGACGCAGCAGCCGGAGCGACGCCGGATCTGCCCATTGCAGGTCGTCGAGGAACAGGACCAGCGGGTGCGACGGGGCGGCGAGCACGCCGAGGAGGCTCCGGAAAACCATGTCGAACCGGTTCTGCGACTCGGAGGGGCCGAGCGCCGCGACCGGGGGCGCGTCGCCGATGATGAGCGCGAGCTCGGGGATGAGCTCGATCAGAACCCCGGCGCTCGCGCCGAGCGCCGCGTCGAGCTCTGCTCTCAAGCGGGACAGCGCCTCGGTCGGCTCGGAGAGGATCTGCTGCACGAGGCCCCTGAACGCCTGGACGATCGAGGCGCAGGGCACGCCGCGGTTCAGCTGGTCGAATTTCCCGTGCGCGAAGTGCCCCCCGACCCTGGCGATCGCTTTGTAGCTCTCGTGGACCAGCGCGCTCTTGCCGACGCCGGAGTATCCGGCGACGAGCACGAGCTCCGCCGCGCCGCCTCGGACCCGCTCGAAGGCGGCGAGGAGCCGGTGCCGCTCCACGTCCCGGCCGTAGATCTTCTGCGGGACGCGCAGCTCGTAGCTGCGATCGCTCCGCCCGATCGAGAAGGGATGCACCCGGCCCGTCTGCTCGAGGGAGCGCAGGCACTCCGCGAGGTCGGCCTTGACGCCGTACGCGCTCTGGTACCGGTCCTCGGGGGCCTTGGCGAGGAGCTTCATGACGATCTCGGACACCGGCTGAGGCACGTCCCCGCGGCGCTCGTGCGGCGGCACGGGCGGCCGCGCGATGTGGCTGTAGAGGAGGTCCATGGGATCGGCGTCCGAGAACGGCAGCGCGCCGGTCAGCATCTCGTACAGGGTGACGCCGAACGAGTAGAGATCCGCGCGGTAGTCGATGCCCCTGTTCATGCGTCCGGTCTGCTCGGGCGATATGTACGCGAGCGTCCCTTGCAGGGTGGAGACCGAGGTCGGCTGCTGGAATTCCTGCTGGAGCCGCGACGCGGCGCCGAAATCGATGAGCGTGGCTCGGCGTAGGTCCGAGCTGATGATGATATTCCTGGGATTGATGTCCTTGTGCGTGATGTGACAGCGGTGCACCGCGCCGATGGCGTCGGCAATGGCGACCGAGAGCGCCAGCGCCGTGCGCAGATCCAGCCGGCGATCGTGGAGGAGCGCCCTCAGGGTCGTGCCCTCGACCGCCTCCGTGACGAGGGCGAGGCCGCCGCGGGTCCTCTCGAGCGAGCACACCCGCACCACGGCATCGAGGTCCAGATCGCGGAGCAGACCGAACTCGTGCCGCAACAGGGCGAGATCGCGGACGCTCGGGTGCTCGCCCTTCAGCGTCTTGATGACGACCGGCCGCTGGTCCGCGGTGCGGCGGCCGCGGTACACATGGGTCTTGCTACCTTCGTGGATCAGCTGCTCGACAACAACTCCTGGCAAATCGATCGACGCTGTGGTGCCCATACGTGCATGTGCTCGATCTCGTGATGGCCCTGACACTCTGTTTCGTCTGGTCGATCACGAGCCGAGAGCATGAATATAGAACAATCTTCGTCGGGATCGCGCTAAGAACGCACGTGATGAAGAATCGATGTGTGCCGGGTCACGCTCTCGCGTCCAGCGCATCTTGTGCGCCGGGCAGGTCGAGCTCCGGCGGTCGGCTCACCTGGACGACGACCATGTCGGGGCGCGTGCTCATCTCCCCGAGCTGGCGGTCGGTGAGCCACGCCTCGAGGTCGAGCGACCCGCGCACGCCGGTCCTCGGATCCAGCACATGGACGTCGAGCTCGCCCACGTTCTTGTAGTGCAGCTTCCTCCGCCACGAGAAGGGTGGCGCGGCTCGGGGGTGCCAAGGCGCAAGAAAGAGAGGAGAGGATTGAGCGCTCCTCACTTTCTCTCTGTCTCTTCTTGCGCCTTTGCGCCTTTGCGCCTTTGCGTTAAATCTCTCCTCTCCCGCTCGCTTCACCCGGGCGACGCGAGCCGGCGCAAGGCCTCGTGGATGCCGTCCAGGCCTGAAAGGTCGAGCCCGAACTCCCCCTCGAGCACCTCGCGCAGCGCGCCCGCGCTCGCGAGCGTGCGCTGCTCGACGCCTCCGTCGCGGCGCCGGTACGTGAGCTCGCGATCGAACAGCGTGACGCGGCCTTCGGCGGTCGGTCGCGCCACGACCAGGCTCCGCACGAAGAGCGACTCGGGGTTCGTCGAGACCCACCAGTTGAACAGGTCGTAGTCGGCGGGGAGCTGCTCGGTGAGATCGAACCAGTAGAGCGCGCGCCAGGCCTCACCCGACTTCACCTCGAGCGCCTGACCGCCGTCCTCTCCGCGCAACCGGAAGGTCTCGAGCGGCGTCTCCTGCTCGACGTCGTGCACCAGCTTGAGCGGCGCGACCGGCGCGAGCACCCCGAACCCGACGTCGGCGAGGTACGTCCCCTCCGCCAGCTCGACGCGGAGCAGCATGTGGCTTCGCGGCCTGGTCTCTCCCTCGGGCACGTTCCACCGCACGCGCGCCGCGAGCCCGCGCACCTCGAACCCGAGCGCGCGCAGCGCGTGCGCGAGCAGCCCGTTCTGCTCGTAGCAGTACCCGCCGCGGCGGCCGCGCACGAGCTTGCGTTCGAGCGCCGCGGGGGAGAGGTCGACGCGCCGCCCCGACCACGGGTCGAGGTTCTCGAACGGGATCGCGCGCGGATGCAGGGCGTGGACGGCGCGCAGCGTGTCCAGCGTTGGCGCGCGGGGGCCGTCGTAGCCGATGCGCGCGAGGTAGGCGTCGAGCAGGGAAGGATCGTTCATGCGACCATCCTGCTACGTGGACGATCTGGCCGGTAGAGGCCTCCATTTGAACGGATCGTCCACCAGGTGGTACGATCGTCCGGGCGATGGACGAATGGGACGACCTCGCGCTGTTCGTGCGGATCGCGGAGCACGGCGGGCTGTCGGCGGCGGGGCGCGCGCTCGGCGTGCCCAAGTCCAGCCTGAGCCGGCGTCTCCAGCTCCTCGAGGAGCGGCTCGGGGTGCGGCTCGTCCAGCGCACCTCGCGCAAGTTCATCATCACCGACGTGGGCGAAGAGGTGCTCGAGCACGCGCGCGCGATGCGCGTCGCGGCGGACGCCGTCGAGAGCGTGGCGCGCCGCCGCGTCGCGGAGCCCAGCGGGATGATCCGGCTCACCTGCTCGATCGGCATGAGCAAGCACCTCGTCGCGCCGCTCTTGCCGCGCTTCATGGTGCGTCATCCGAAGGTGGACGTGTTCCTCCACGCGACGAATCGCCTCGTCGATCTGGTCGAGGAGCGCTTCGACCTCGCGCTCCGCGGCTATGGCGGCCCGCTGCCCGACACCGGGCTCGTGCAGCGGCTGCTCTCGCCGACGCCGTGGGTGCTCATGGCCGCGCCGCGCTACCTCGACGCGCGCGGCGCGCCCGCGACGCCGGGCGAGCTCCGCGCGCATCCCGGGCTGCTGCTCGGCGGGCCGAGCTCACGCGCGGTCTGGCGGTTGCGCTCCGGCGAGGCGACCGAGGAGGTCCCGTTCGTGCCGCGCCTGCGCACCGACGACTCCGTGACGCTCCTGGGCGCGGCGGTGGCGGGCCTCGGCATCGCCGCGCTGCCCGAGTACTCGTGCGGCGACGAGCGCGCGCGGGGGGAGCTGCGGCGCGTGCTGCCCGAGTGGCAAGTCGGCGATCACCGCGTGACGATGCTGATGCCCTCGCGCCGCGGCGAGCTCCCGGCGGTGCGCGCGCTCGCGGACTTCTTTGCGGTCGAGATCCCGCGGCTCGTGGAGCGCGGGACCTCGACTTCCGGCTCAAGCAGATCTTCCCCGGTTCGCGAGAGAAGGAACCGCAGAGGCACAAAGGACACAGAGGGAAGAGAAGAGGGATAAAAACCTCTTCTCTGTCACCCGTCACCCGTCTCCCGTCCCCGTCCCCGTCCCCGTCTCCCGTCTCCCGTCTCCCGTCTCCCGTCTCCCGTCTCCCGTCTCCCGTCTCCCGTCTCCCGTCTCCCGTCTCCCGTCTCCCGTGCTCCTCTTCGTGCGCGTGCGCGTGCGCGTGCGCGCTGACTCCGGGCAATCGCGCACGCGCACGCGCACGCGCACGAAGAGGGAAGAGGGAAGAGGGAAGAGGGAAGACGGAAGACGGAAGACGGAAGACGGAAGAGGGGGTCTCAGCCCGAGCTGAAACCGCTCTAGGGTGGCTGCACGACCGCGAGGAGCCCTCTCGGCTGCGACCCGAGGTCCAGCGTCGGGTCGACGAGATCGCGGTACGGCCCTCCGTTCAGCGACGCGACGACCCTGGCCGTGACGATCGGCCTCACCCCGAAGTCCTCCCGCCAGCGGTCGGCCACGTGGTGCGCGAAATCGACGATCATGTCCGGCCGCGTGCTCATCTCCCCGATCTGGCGGTCGGTGAGCCACGCCTCGAGGTCGAGCGACTCGCGCACGCCGGTCCTCGGATCCAGCACGCGGACGTCGAGCTCGCTCACGTTCTTGTCGCGCAGCTTCATCCGCCACGAGAACCGGTGTCCGGCCTCGTTCCAGGCGACGTCGCCCGGGTAGGCCCAGTGGCGGAGCGGCACCGCGAGGTGGACCAGGAGGTACCCGTGGAGCAGCGCGAGCGGCAGGCGGCGCCGCCGCCCCGCCGCGGGCGAGGGGACCTCGGCGCCGTCGCCCGGGCGGTCCGCGCGCCGGAAGAGGAACGGCAGACGCCGCCTCGGCCACGAGGGATCGGCGAAGAGCACGAGCGAGGCGATCATCGCGTAGGGGAAGATCCCGATCTTGAAGAGCAGAGCGTTGGAGAGGTTGAAGACCACGGCGAGCGCCGCGCCGATCGGGAAGGTTCGTCGAGAGAAGAGCAGAAAGCCCATCGAGAGGTCGATGAGCAGCCCTGCCCACGAGAGCGCGAGCCCCGCGGCCGGCGCGGCGAGGAGCGGCCCGACGAGGGGCGCGCCGCGGTGCTCGGCGAGCCACATCGTGAGCGGCTGTCCCTGGAGCCAGTCGCCGTTCAGCTTCGCGACGCCGCCGTAGAAGTAGACGATCGCGATCTGGGCCTTGAGAGCGAACAGGTAGAGGCGCGGCGCCGTCTCGGCGGGCGCGCCGGCCGGCGAGGCGCGGCGCGCGCGGAGGCGATCGAGCGAGAGGGCGCGGTGCGCCGGGGCGACGGCGAGCAGCAGGCCGAGGAGGCAGAGGAGATAGAGGTGGTTGAGGTACTGGGCCTTGTCGAGGAGGAAGACGTACGTGAGCGCGGCGCAGAGGAGCGCGGCGCTCACCCGGTAGAACAGCCCGGCGGCGCAGAGGAGCGAGAGGACGAAGACGGCGGCGAAGTGCCAGTACATCCCCGTCCCGCCCCAGGGGCGGATGAAGGGGACGAAGCTGAAGAAGAAGCCGGGCTCGATGTAATAGCGGTAGATCCGATCGTGGAGGACGTACCGGACGACCTCCCACGCGATCAGGCCGCCATAGGCGACGCGGAAGACGGCGAGCGAGGCGGCGTCGACCTCGGCGGTGAGGTAAGCCGCCCAGCGCCGCGCGAGGGCCCTAGTGGCGGTGGTGGGGGTGGTGGTGGTGCTTGCCCTTGTGCCTGTGCTTGTGCTTGCCGTGCACGTGGATGTGGACCGCTCGCCCGTCGTCGTCGTCGTCGTCGTCATCGTGGACCACCACCACGCCCGGGGCCGCATTGACCTTCACGCCCACGTTCCACGTCGTCGCCACGATCACGTTCAGGGCCGGCGCGGCCGGGCCGACCACGACGTGCACGCCGGGGCGGTAACCGACGAGCACCACGTCGGCGTGGGTCGGGTGCGCCACGACGACGGTGAGCTTCACGGGGTTCACCTTGGCGGCGACCGTGCCGACGGCGTAGAGGCCGCCCGGGCCGGGGTTCAGCACGACGAGCTCGGAGCTCGCGCCCACGAAGCCAAGCTTGATCTTGCGGTCGCCGACGGGGACCGGCTTCAGGTTCGCGTCGAGCACGTACACCCGCACCTGACCGGAGGCCTTGTCCGCGACCACCTCGATGGTGTCGTCGCCGACCACCTGGATGACCCCGCCGTTCGGGCCCGTCTTGCCCGCGGGGATGGGCCTCTTCTCGGCCTTTCGCGCGCCCTCGACGATGACCCTCGTGCCCCCTGCGGGCACGTGGAGCGTGCCAATCCACGGCTTCCCGGCGACGACGATGTCGTACTTCACCGGAGTGAGGTCGGCCTCGAGCTTGGGCCCGGCCGCGACGAGGAGCCCTGTCTTCGCGTCGAGCGCGAGCGGGATCTTCTCCTCGCCGTTCGGCCCTTTCCAGGTGAGCGTGCCGCTCACGTCCTTGTCGATGGGCTTGCCGTCGGGCCCCGTCACGATGGCCCGCACGGCGCCGTCGGGCGCGATCTCCCAGCCGACCGAGCCGCCGTCGTGCTCCTCGGTGAGCGGCTCTTCGAGGGCGACCGGGACCGCTTCGACCGACTCCTCGGTCACGCTGGCCTCGGCGCTGCTCTTGCAGCCGGCCGCGAGGGAGCTGCCGGCGATCAGGGCGGTCAGGGCGACCGCGGAAACGACGCGCTTGGCGTACATCAAAGCCTCCAAGCGGAGGAGGTTATCGCAAAGAGCGCTGCCGCGTCTCCGTGAACGCTCTCACGCAGCGGCGATGAGGGGCAGGGGCGACGACATCGGAGGCGTGGTGACCACCTCTCCCGCGATCCTCGGTCGCGCGGAGACTCTGCGGTGAGATCGTGAGCGTCGAAGGAGCCCTTTGGCGGTGCGACACACGGAATCACGATCGCTGTGGACGCTCGTGGCGGTTCGCCCGTCGCGAGCGTGAGGGTTGCGGACGCGCTGGGCGGTTCGCCCGTCGCGAGCGTGAGGGTTGCGGACGCTCGTGGCGGTTCGCCCGCCGCGATCGCGCGGGTTGCGGACGCCCCTGGCGGCCCGCCAGCGCCGTCGCGCGCCGCCTCCGGCGCGCAGCGGCCCCCTGCGCCGCCGGGCTTCCCCCCCGTGGCGCTTCGGGCTAGCGTCCGCGGCGAGCTCGCCCAGCCATGTCCCAGCGCGTCTATGTCGGCCTCGTCGGCTACGGCCTCGCCGGCGCCGTCTTTCACGCCCCGCTGATCCGGGCCATCCCGCGGCTGCGCCTCGCCGCCATCGCGACCCGACGGGAGGGCCAGGTCATGACCGATCACTCGGGTGTCGCCGTGCACCCGACGCCCGAGGTGCTGATCGCCGAGCCGGGGATCGACCTCGTGGTCATCGCCTCACCCAACGAGACGCATTTCCCGCTCGCGCGCGCGGCGCTCGAGGCGGGCAAGCACGTGGTCGTCGACAAGCCGTTCACGATCACGAGCGCCGAGGCGGACGAGCTCATCGCGCTGGCCGCCCGCCGCGGCCGGCTCCTCTCGGTGTTCCAGAACCGCCGCTGGGACGCGGATTTCCGCACCGTGCGCCGCTGCGTCGAGCAGGGCCTGCTCGGCGAGGTGGCCTCGTACGAGGCGCACTTCGACCGGTTCCGCCCCGCCATCAAGCAAGGCTGGCGGGAGGAGGCGGCCCCGGGCTCGGGCATCCTGTACGACCTCGGCGCGCACCTGATCGACCAGGCCCTCGTGCTCTTCGGCCCGCCGCGCGCCGTCACCGCCGACCTCCTGGCGCAGCGGCCCGAGGCGCGCACCGTCGACTATTTCCACCTCACGCTCGACTACGGCCGGCGCCGGGTGATCGTGCGCTCCTCGACGCTTTCGTGCGAGCCTGGCCCGCGCTTCGCGGTCCACGGCGACGGCGGGAGCTTCCTCAAGTACGGCATCGACGGCCAGGAGGATGCCCTCAAGGCGGGCAAGCGCCCCGGCACGCCGGAGTGGGGCCGGGAGGACCCGCGCTGGTTCGGCACGCTGGTCACCGCGACCGGCGAGCGCCGCGCGATCGAGAGCCTGCCCGGCGCCTACGAGGCCTATTACGAGGGCATCGCGGACGCGATCCTCGACGGCGCCCCGCCGCCGGTGCGCGCCGAGGAGTCGCGCGACGTGATTCGCATCATCGAGGCCGCGATCAGGAGCTCGGCCGAGCGCCGGACGATCCCGCTCGAGTGAGCCGTCGCGACCGGATCAACCTCAAATAAATCCAGCGTAGGCCCCCGGCGAGGGGGCTCGTGGCGCGGGGTGGGGGATGGGCCGATGTCTGAGGCGTAGACATGGCTCATCCGGCTTGCCGGATGAGCCATGTCTACGCCGAGTTCGGCGGGGCCCCCACCCCGCGCCACGAGCCCCCTCGCCGGGGGCCGGGCGGAGACGGGGGCCGGGCAGCTCAGCGCGCCGCCGCCAGCGCCGCCTGCATCGCGACGCCCATCTCGGCCGGCGTGGCGGCCACCTTGGCCCCCGCCGCCTCGAGCGCCGCGATCTTCTCGGCCGCGGTGCCCTCGCCGCCCGCGATGATCGCGCCGGCGTGGCCCATGCGCTTGCCCGGAGGCGCCGCGCGGCCGGCGATGAACGCGGCCACCGGCTTCTTCATGTTCTTCTTGATCCACGCCGCGGCCCGCTGCTCCGCCGTGCCGCCGATCTCGCCGATGAGCACGACCCCGTGCGTCTCGGGATCCTGGTTGAAGAGCTCGAGCACGTCGATGAAGTCCATGCCGCCGACCGGGTCGCCGCCGATGCCCACGCAGCTCGACTGGCCGATGCCGAGCGCGCTCAGCTGGCCGACCGCCTCGTAGGTCAGCGTCCCCGAGCGGGAGAGCACGCCGATGTTCCCCTTCTTGTGGATGTGGCCCGGCATGATCCCGATCTTGCACTCGCCCGGCGTGATCACCCCCGGACAGTTCGGCCCGATGAGGCGCGCCGGCTTCCCCTCGAGGAAGCGACGCACCCGCACCATGTCGAGCACCGGCACGCCGTCGGTGATGCAGATGACGAGCTTGCAGCCCGCGTCCACGGCCTCGGTGATCGCGTCCGCGGCGCCGACCGGCGGCACGAAGATGCACGAGACGTCGGCGCCCTCGTTGCGCACGGCCTGCTCGACCGTGTCGAAGATCGGCACCTTGTCTTCGAAGCGCTGGCCGCCGCGACCGGGCGTCACGCCGGCGACGACCTTGGTCCCGTACTCGATGCAGGCGCGGGCGTGCTGCGACCCGTAGGCGCCCGTGATGCCCTGAAAGACGACCCGCGTGTCCTTGTTGACGAGGATGCTCATCGCTTGATTACTCTACCTTCAACGTGGACAGGAGCTCGGCAATCGCCGGTCGCTCGCTGCTCAACTGGGTTCGGGGCTCGGTGCTCGCGGGCGCCCTAGGCGCCGCTCTGGGCCTTGCCGCGCGTGGCGGCGACGATCTTCTGCGCGCCGTCGGCCATGGAGCTCGCCGACTGGATGGTCAGGCCGCTCTCGTCGAGCAGCTTGCGGCCGGCCTCGACGTTGGTCCCCTCGAGGCGGACCACGAGAGGCACCTTGAGCCCGAGCTCCTTCGCCGCGGCGATGACCCCGGCCGCGACGACGTCGCAGCGCATGATGCCGCCGAAGATGTTCACGAAGATGCCGCGGACCCGCTCGCTCTTGAGGATGATCTGGAACGCGGTCTTGACCTGCTCCTGCGAGGCGCCGCCGCCGACGTCGAGGAAGTTCGCCGGCCTGCCGCCGTAATGGAGGATGATATCCATCGTCGCCATCGCGAGCCCGGCGCCGTTCACGAGGCAGCCGATGTCGCCGTCGAGCGACACGTAGGACAGCCCGGACCGCTTCGCCTGGAGCTCGACCGGATCCTCCTCGTCGACGTCGCGCATCGCGTTCCACTCGGGGTGCCGATACTCGGCGTTGTCGTCGAAGCTCACCTTCGCGTCGAGCGCGAAGACGTCCCCCGCGCCGGTCACGACGAGCGGGTTGATCTCGAGCAGCGAGCAGTCCTCCGCGGTGAAGCACGCGTAGAGCGAGGCCACGAGCTTGAGGAACTGGCGCTGCGTCTCCTTCGCGGTGAGCCCGAGCGCGATCGCGAGCTGCCGCCCCTGGTACGGGGCGAGGCCGAGCACCGGATCGATGAAGAGCTTGAAGATCTTCTCCGGCGTGCTGTGGGCCACCTCCTCGATGTCCATGCCGCCCTCGGTCGAGGCGATCACCGCGATGCGGCGGCGCTCGCGATCGACCAGCATCGCGAAGTAGAGCTCGCGCGCGATGTCGAGGCCCTGCTCGATGTAGAGCCGGCGGACCTTCTGCCCCTCGGGGCCCGTCTGCTTGGTGACGAGCTGCATGCCGAGGATCTTCTCGGCGAGGGCGGTCGCTTCGGCGCTGCCGCCCTTCGCGACCTTCACGCCGCCGCCCTTGCCGCGGCCGCCCGCGTGGATCTGCGCCTTCACGACGACGACCGGGTTGCCCGTCTGCGCGATCAGCCGATCGGCGATCGGCGCCACCTCGCTCGCCTGGAAAGCGGGCTCCCCTTTCGGTACCGGCACCCCGTAGCGGGCGAAGAGCTGCTTGCCTTGATACTCGTGGATTTTCATGAGAGGGGCCGCAACCCTATCACAAGGGCGAGCCCCGCAAGGCGCGAAAAACAGCGGCGTCGGTCGCGTGTTACGTGGTTACGTGGTGGCGTGGTTGCGCGCTCGCTCCGTTTCGAGTGTTTCGCGCCGGCCGCCGCATCGATGGAAAAGTGCGACGCCGCGGCGCTCGAAGCCGTCTGCCTCCGTCGCTGTCAGGCGCGCGGCGACGGGCGCTGACGGCGACGGCGTCCCGCGCCGCAGCGCCGCTGCCGTCTTCTCGTCACTTGGCGGCGTACGGGGGCGGCTCGGGCCGGCGGAGGGCCACGAGGGCGAACAGGCCGGGCAGGATGTCGTCCTCGACCTTGGAGGCCTTGCCTTCGAGGCTGATCTTGAGCTCGTCGAACGGCGAGAAGGTGAGCCCGGCGCTCGCGGAGACGCTCGGCTGGGGCGCGAACAGGAACGCAGAGAGCGCGCCCTCGTGCTCGTGGAGAGCCTGGACTCGGAAGAGCGGATGGATTGGCAACGTCGGAAGGACATTGGCGATGATCTCGCCGCCCACCCACGGCTTGAGCTCGATCGCGCCGGCCTCGTCCGCCGCGCCGACCAGCCCGACGCTGCCGTCGATCGACACCGACAGCGCCTCGGCCGGGTAGAGCTCCAGGGCCACGACCGCCGAGTAGAAATCGATCGTCGGATAGAACGCCACGCCCGACCACGTCGACCAGAGCGCCTGCATCGTGGTCAGGCCGGCGCCGAACGTCGGCGCGTCGACGTCGAGGTCGAAGCCGCCGAAGACGTTGATCTCGTATCCCTCACCGAGGACGAGCCCGGGCTCGACGCCGAGCATCCGGCCAGGGACCGTGCTGATCATCGTCGAGAAGGTCGGGAAGTAGTTGGTCCAGCTGTCCCAGTCCTCGATGCCAATCGCGTGCGAGACGATGCCCAGCCGGAGGTGGTAGTCCTCGCGGCCGATCTGCAGCATCGCCCACTCGGGCGGGCCGATCTTGAGCTCCTGCGCGGGCAGCGACCACTCGGGGTAGACGAACGCCGGCAGGCCGAACGCCGGCAGGCCGAGCGGCGCCGAGGCGGCCTGCACGTCGAGATCGAGCCGGAAATACAGCGACTCGCTCGCGAGCCGCAGCCCGACCTCGGCCTGGGCGACGGCGTCGAGGCGGAGGGCCCCCGGGGGATCGCGGTGCACGCCGGCGACGACGGCGGTCCCCCCGCCCACCCACGCGTCGATGTCGGCCGGGAGCGCGGCGAAGTGCGGTAGCAGCTGGGCCTCCTCTCTCTCGTGTCTCGGGTGGGCGGCGGGCTCATCCTCGTCCGCGAGCGGCGGCGGGCGCGCCCGCGGCGGTCACCGCGCCGCGCCGGCCGTCGCGGCCCGCAGGCGCTCGACCAGCGGGCGCACGGCGTCGCTCCGCAGCTTGTACGACGCGCGGTTCGCGATGAGAAGGGTGCTCACCTCGGTGACCGTCTCGAGCACCTCGAGGCGATTTTCGCGCAGCGTGGCGCCCGTCTCGACGATATCGACGATCAGGTGGGAGAGGCCGACGAGCGGCGCGAGCTCCACGGAGCCGTGGACGGGGATGATCTCGGCCACCACGCCCTTGCTCGCGAAGTGATCCCCGGCGATCCGCGGGTACTTCGTGGCCACGCGCGGCAGGTCGGGGATCGGCGTCCCCTCCGGCCCGGCCACGACGAGGCGGCAGCGGCCGATCCCGAGATCGAGCGGCGTGTAGAGATCGTGGCGGCGCTCGAGGAGCGTGTCGCGGCCGGAGACCCCGAGGTCGGCGGCGCCGTACTCGACGTAGGTCGGCACGTCGTCGGGCTTCAGGAACACGTACCGGAAGGCGCCGTCCGCCGTGGGCCGGACCAGGCGGCGATCGCTCTCCTGGAGCGGCGTGCTGTCGAGGCCGGCGCGCTGCACGAGCGGGATCAGATCCTTCAGGATCCGCCCCTTGGGCACGGCGATGGTGAGCGGCTTGGTCATCCGGCCCGCCCCTCGATCCGCACCGTGTCGGCGCCGAGCTGCGCGAGCTTGCGCTCCATGAACTCGTAGCCGCGGTCCAGGTGGTAGACGCGCAGCACCTCGGTCTCGCCCTCGGTCGCCACGAGGCCGGCGATGACGAGCGAGGCGCTCGCGCGCAGATCCGTCGCCATCACGGTCGCGCCCGACAGCGGCGCGCCGCCGTGGACGTGCGCCGTGTGGCCGTCCACGTCGATGTGCGCCCCCATGCGCGCGAGCTCCGGCACGTGCATGAAGCGGTTCTCGAAGATGGTCTCGACGATGCGCGACGTGCCCTGCGCGAGGCACATCAGGACCATGAACTGCGCCTGCATGTCGGTCGGGAAGCCGGGGTGCGGCGCGGTCGTGACGTCGACGGCGCGCAGCGGCCGGCCGTCGCGGCGGACGCGCACGCAGTCGCCCTCGCGGCCCACCTCGACGCCCGCCTGGCGGAGCTTGGCCGCGACCGCCTCGAGGTCCTCGAGCGGCGCGTTCTCGATCAGCACGTCGCCGCCGGCGGCGGCCGCCGCGACCATGTACGTGCCGGCCTCGATCCGATCCGAGATGATCGCGTGGTCGAACGGCTCGAGCTCGTCGGCGCCCTCGATGTGGATGACGTCCGTGCCGGCGCCGCTCACGCGCGCGCCCATCTTGTTGAGCACCCGACCGAGCTCCTCGACCTCGGGCTCGCGGGCGCAGTTCACCAGCGTGGTGCGGCCCTTCGCGAGCGCGGCGGCCATCATCAGGTTCTCGGTGCCGGTCACCGTCGGCAGATCGAACACGACCTCGGCGCCGCGCAGCCGCTTGCACTCCGCGACGATGTAGCCGCGCGACAGCCGGATCGTCGCGCCGAGCGCCTCGAGCCCCTTGAGGTGCTGGTCGACCGGGCGCGTGCCGATCTGGCAGCCGCCGGGGAGCGACACCTTGGCGCGGCCGAAGCGCGCGAGCAGCGGGCCGAGGACCATCACGCTCGCGCGCATCTGCTTGACGAGCTCGTACGGGGCCTCGGGCCGCACGTTGTCGCCGGCGCCGACCTTGACGAGCGGGGCCGCGACCTCGACGTTGCGGCCGAGGAACCGGAGCAGCGCGGAGGTCGTGTCGATGTCGCGGAGCGCGGGCACGTTGCGGAGCAGGCTCTCGCCGTCCGAGAGCAGCGTCGCGCAGAGGATCGGCAGCGCCGCGTTCTTCGCGCCGCTGATGCGGATCTTGCCGGAGAGCGGCTTGCCGCCCCGGATCCGGATGGAGTCCATGCCCCCGCTATCGCACAACCCGCGGCGGAACGCGATGTTTCGGGGGACGCCGGCCGCCGCTCGCGTTGCTGTCCGCCGCGCGGGCGGGGGCGCGGCGCTGGCGCGGGCGGGGGCGGGGGCGGCGCGGCGCGCCGGGGGCGACTCGGGCCCCACTTTCCCCGGCGCTGGTCTAGTCTCCTCCGGCCATGCGACCGAGCGCCATCGCCCTGTCCTCGCTGCTCGCCGTCTCCGTGGCCTCGGCCGCCGCCGCCCAGCCGTCGGCGGACCTCCGCGGGTTCCGCGCCTCGATCGACCCCGGGTCCGGCGTCTACACGGAGCCCGCCGCCACCCCGGACACGGGCGAGTGGAGCGCGAGCCTCTGGGCCTCCTACGCCTACCGCCCCATCGTGCTCCGTCATCCGGCCTCGGACGAGGCCCGCTTCGACGTCCTCCGTCACCAGGTCAGCGCGGACTTCGCGGCCGGCGTGGGCATCGCGCGGCGCCTGCTCGTGGGGCTCACGCTGCCGGTGGTCCTCTACCAGTCCGGGGACGCGCCCACGTCCGACGCCACGCGGGTGCTCGGCGACACGTGGGTCCCGGCGCAGGCGCTCGGCGATCTCGGCCTCGTCGGCAAGCTCACGCTCGTGCAGCCCACGGGCGGCGAGCTCGGGGGGCTCGCGCTCGCGCTGCACGAGCGCTTCACGCTGCCCACGGGCGACGAGGCGTCGTTCGTGGGCGAGGGGAGCGTCACGAACGAGCTCAGGCTCCTCGCCGAGTACCGCCTGATCGCGTTCGGCGCGCACCTCGCGGCCGGGCTCAAGCTCCGCGCCGACGAGGCCCGCTTCGGGTGCCGGGCGACCCCGCCCACCGCCGCGGGGGACCCGTGCCCCACGGCGTTCGGCCACGAGCTCCCCTTCGGCCTGGGCCTCTCGTTCCGGCCGCAGATCCTGGGCATCGACCCGGAGGGGCGCGCCACGTTCTTCCTGGAGGCGCACGGGCACCTGCCGCTCTCGCCGATCGCGCCGTTCGAGAACCAGGAGACGGCCGCGCTGGAGCTCGGCATCGCGGCGCGCTACGCGCTCGGCGACGTCTCGTTCCTGGGCGGCGTCGGCACCGCGCTCGTCGGCGGCGTCGGCACCTCGCCGCTGCGCGCCGTCCTCTCGGTCGCGTGGACCCCGCGCGTCCACGACGCCGACGGCGACGGCGTGGACGACAAGGCCGACCAGTGCGGCGAGCTCGCGGAGGATCGCGACGGCTTCCAGGACGGGGACGGCTGCCCCGAGGGGGACAACGACGAGGACGGCGTCTTCGACGACGAGGACCGCTGCCCGGCGCAGAAGGAAGACGAGGACGGCGTCGAGGACGAGGACGGCTGCCCCGACCCGTGATGGCGCCGCTACAGCGCGCGGGCGCGCGCTGCACTAAGCTCCGGTCTCCGCATGAGCGACGACGGTTTCACGAAACACGGCGGCGGCCGCCACGAGGGGCCCGCCCGCACCTCGCCGTACCCCCTGAGCCGGCTCTCCGCGCCGCACGAGCTCGTCGACGTGGCGCGCGAGATCCAGCAGGCCGACGCGCTGCTCGGCGCGGTCACCGGCGGCAAGCTCGCGCAGATCGCCCGGCAGATCCGGTCGCTGCAGGAGCAGGCGCGGCAGGTCCTCGAGGCGGCGCAGCGCGACAGCGAGCTCCACCGGGCGGCGTGCAATTTCAAGAAGCGGCCCGGCCACGTCTACCACCTCTACCGGCGCGGCGACGGCGTCCGCTACCTCTCGATGCTCTCGCCCGAGGAGTGGGGCGGCGCGCCGCCGCACGCGTTCGAGGGCTCGTACCGGCTCGAGCTCGACATGTCGTGGACGCCGGCCGACGAGGCCGAAGCGCACGACGCCGAGGCCGGCGCGCTCGCCAAGCTGCTCGGCCCCGGCAAGTGACGCCGCGCCCGCCCGCTCACGCGCCGATGCGGAGCAGCACCTTCCCGAACGACGCGTTGCTGGCCATGTAAATGTGCGCCGCGGCGGCATCGTCGATCGCGAAGACCCGGTCGACGACGGGCCGCACGGCGCGGCGCGCGAGCCACGGGGAGATGTGCCGCTCGAGCGCCTGCGCCGCCGCGATCTTCTCCTCGAGCGGGCGCGAGCGGAGCACGGTGCCGATCAGCTCGACGCGCTTGCGCAGGAGCTCGCGCAGGTCGAGCTCCGCGGACGCGCCGGCCGTCAGCCCGACGAGCGCGATGCGGGCCCGGGGCGCGCACGCCTTGAGGTCCTCGGCGACGTACGCGCCGCCGACGAGGTCGAGCACCACGTCGACGCCCGCGCCGCGCGTCGCCTTCAGCACCTCGTCGGCGAACCTCCCGCCGGGCGCCGCGATCCCGGCGTCGAGCCCGAGCTCCCGGCAGCGGTCCAGCTTGTCCTGCGTGCGCGACGTCCCCACGACGAAGCACCCGAGGGCGCGGGCGATCTGGAGGCCGGCCGTGCCCACGCCGCTGCCGGCAGCGTGCACGAGCACGCGCTCGCCGGGGGCGAGCCGCGCGCGCGTGACGAGCGCGTCGTAGGCGGTGACGAACGCCTCGGGGACCGCCGCCGCCTCCTCGTCGGAGAGCCCGTCCGGCACCGGCGCGACCTCGCGCTCGTGGGCGACGATGCGCTCGGCGTAGGCGCCGCCCGGGACCAGGCCGAAGACGCGATCGCCGGGCGCGAAGCGGCGCGCGCCCTTGCCCGCGGCCTCGACGACGCCGGCGTACTCGAGCCCCGGCACGTCGGGCGGCGCGCCGGGCGGCGCCGGGTACATGCCGAGCCGCTGCAGCAGATCGGCGCGGTTCACGCCGGCGAAGCGGACGGCGACGCGCACGTGCCCCTCGGGCACTTCGGGCGCGTCCACCTCGCGCACCTCGAGGACCTCGGGACCGCCCGGCTCGCGGATGACGACGGCTCGCATGATCGCCGCTCAGTCTTCCATGGGCGGCGGGAGCACGCTCTTCCGGTAGAAGTACTCCACCTTCTCCGAGTCCGGATCGACCGGCTCGCCCGCCGGCTCGGGCGGCGCGCCGCCGCCGATCGCCGCCTCGATCTGCACCTGCTCGAGCGCGTCCATCATCGAGGCCGCGCTCGGGAAGCGCTCGTCGCGGTCGAGCGCGAGCGCGCGCATCGTCGCGACGTCGAGCGAGTGCGGCACCTCCGGCCGCAGCATGCGCGGGCGGATCGGCTTGACGCGCTGGATCTCGGCGAGCAGCGCCGCCGGCGTGGGCGCCTTGAACGGCAGCTGCCCGGTGAGCATCACGTAGAGCAGCATGCCCACCGAGTAGAGGTCCGCGCGCGCGTCGAGGTCGCGGACGCCCTGGGCCTGCTCCGGCGCCATGAAGGCCGGCGTGCCGGCCACCGAGTGGCTCCCCGCGGCGCCCGTCGACACGAGGATCGACGACGCGGGCCCGGTGTTGAACGCCTCGGCGACGCCGAAGTCGAGCACCTTCACGGTGAGCGGGCCGCGCTCGCCGCCGACGAGGCAGATGTTGTCCGGCTTGAGATCGCGGTGGAGGATGCCCTCGTTGTGCGTGACGACGAGCGCGCTCAGGACCTGGACGGCGACGTCCAGCACGACGGGGATGGGCATCGGGCGCTCGCGCCCGAGCCGCTCGGTGATCGTCTCGCCCTCGAGCCGCTCCATCACGAGGTAGGGCGTGCCGTCCTCGAGCACGCCGAGATCGTACACCTCGACGATGTTCGGGTGGCCGAAGCGGCCGGCGACGGCGGCCTCGTTGTGGAAGCGGGCGATCGCCGTCTTGCTCTGCGCGTACTGGGCGCGGAGCGTCTTGATCGCGACCCGGCGCCGCAGGCCGATGTGGATCGCGTCGTAGACCATCCCCATCCCGCCCTTGGCGATGACGCCGAGGATGCGGTAGCGATCGTGCAGCAGCCGGCCGACGAGCGGGGCCTCCTTCGTCGGCCGGGGCTGATCCGGGTCGATGTCGGGCGGCAGCGGGCCGTCCACCGGCCACAGCGACTCGCCCCGGCTCGTCGGCGGCACCCGCGTCGAGGAGGGCGGGGCGACGCTCGGCGTGAGCGCCGTGCCGTGCACCGGGCACCTCTCGGTGTCCGACGGGTGCGGCAACCCGCACGCCTGGCATCGGATGAAGTGCTGCGGCGGCATCGGGGACCCGGTCAGAGTACGGGTACATCCGCCCATGCAGCAAGCTCGTTCAGGGACCCAGCGTCCCGGCCGGGGGCGCCCGCCCACAGCGTGTGGTCGGGTAGCCAACGAATGTCATCTTCAGCAGCTGGGTTGGATCGGCCCGCAGCTTACGGTAGGCTCAGCTCAAACGTGCCGCAGCCGGTCCGGAAGCCAAGCCGACGAGCGCGGGCGGTACCGCAGCGAGGGTAGGTCCCAGAAATTGCGCCAGAACGGACACCAGCACGTCAACCAGAACGTAAGCCAGAACGTCAGCAGAACGTAAGTCGCGCATAGGTCGAACGTCAGCCGAACGTAGGGCGGCGCGGGACGGGCACGGGGTACGCTTTCCCCGAGTGCCAGCAGTGGGGGCCAGCGGGATGGGAAGGGGAAAGAGACAGAGGCCATGAGCACGGCGGAGAAGCTTTCGGACGGTGCCTCGGCCAGCGGAGAGTCCGACCCGCTGCTGGGAAAGGTCTTGAATCAGAAGTTCAAGATCCACTCCCTGCTCGCGACGGGCGGGATGGGCGTCATCTATCGCGGAGAGCAGATCGCCCTCGAGCGCCAGGTCGCGATCAAGGTCCTGACGCCGACGAACTCATCCAATCAAATCGACCCCAACTTTCATAAGCGCTTCTTCCTCGAGGCGAGCATCCTCGCCCGGCTCCAGCACCCGAACATCGTCACGGTCTTCGACTACGGCCGAGTCGAGAACATGGAGCCCGAGCGGTACTTCATGGCCATGGAGTTCCTCGAGGGCGAGACGCTCTTCCGGCGGCTGCGCAAGGCCGGCCGCCTGTCGGCGCCCGACGCGATGGGCGTCGCCCGGCAGATCGCGCGCGGGCTCCGCGAGGCGCACAAGCACGGGGTGGTGCACCGCGACCTGAAGCCGTCGAACGTCATGCTCGTCCCCGGCGAGGACACCGGGGAGCTCGTCAAGATCCTCGACTTCGGCCTCGTCAAGGTGCTCGCGGACGACTCGGAGGAGCTCACGCAGCAGGGCTCGTTCCTCGGCTCGCCGCGCTTCATGTCCCCCGAGCAGATCTCGCACGGCAAGGTCGATCTCCGGACGGACGTCTACTCGCTCGGCGTCATCGTGTATCAGATGCTCTGCGGGAAGGTCCCGTTCGAGGCGCAGAACTCGGTCCAGATCCTGATCGCCCACCTCCAGCAGCCCGTCCCGCGGATGCGCGAGCGCAACCCCGAGGCCGACGTGCCCGAGCCGCTCGAGGCGTTCGTGCTGCGCTGCCTGTCGAAGGATCCGGAGGGCCGTCCGGCCAACATGGAGGCCTTCATCCGCGGCCTCGCCGAGTGCGCGCAGGCGATGGGCCTGTCCCCGGCGTTCGGCTCGACGGGCCTCGTCACCATGGACTCCACCGGCGCCGGCAGGATGCCGACGCCGATGCCGCCCGTGCGCGTGATGACCGCGATCCCCGCGAGCCCGTCGCCGCCGTCGTCGTCCGGCGGCGCGGCCTCGCCGGTGGACGACGCGTCGCTCGGCGCCGCCTCGCGCCCGGCCGACGCGGCGCCGCAGGGCCGCAAGGGCATCGTGCTCGTCGCGGTGGGGGTCCTCGCCGTCGCGGGCATCGGGGTCGCGATGTCGCAGATGCGCCCGAGCGAGCCGCCGCCGGCCCCGGCCCAGCCGGAGAAGCCGCAGGTCGCCCCGGCCCCGCCGCCCGCCGACGGCGGGACGTTCGTGCTGATGGTCGAGTCGATGCCCTCCGGCGCCGAGGTCCTCGAAGACGGCAAGCCCCTCGGGACCACGCCGCTCCAGCTCTCGATCGCGAACAGCTCGGTGCGCGCCAACCCCCGCCGGCTGACCGTCCGGCAGGAGGGGTACGAGCCGTACTCGATCGTCCAGGGCCCGTCGGATCAGTCGGTTCGCCTGGTCGCCACGCTCACGAAGCGCGCGGCCGCGCCGACGAGCTCGCCGGCCGCGCCGACGCCGCCGCCCCCCGTCGCCCCGGCGCCGCGGCCCTACTCCGGGCGGCCCGCCGCGAGGCCCACGCCGACGCCCGACGCGCCGCCCCCCGCTGCTCCGTCTCCCCGGCCGCTGGACATTCAAATCGAGCGATGATCCGAAAGCGCCCCGCACGCCGCCTCGTCGTCTCCCCGTCTGTCCTCGCCGCGCGACCGCTCTGGGCGGATGTCCCAGCCGACGTGGAGGCGCCGAATTCCAGGCTCTCCGCCGCGGCGCACCGCCCGCGAGGCGCCGGTGTGCTGCGCTCTGCGGAACGGGCGCACGCTCGCCGGCCCGCGAGGCGCCGGGCCGGCGGTGCGAGGGTAGGCGCCGCCGTCGCCGTCGCCGCCGATCGAAGATCCCGGTATTCATCTGTTCCCGCCGGCAGTAGACTCCAGGCTCTGCGTCCCGCAGACGCGCTTCCCAGGCCGATTCCAAGCGGGATCCGTTGCTGAGGAGCAAGGAAATGAACCCGCTCGTCCCCGACTTCATCATCCAGCAAGACGCTCTCGGCAACACCGAGGGCAGCTTCACGGGGGCGGTGCTGATGATCGACATCCCCGGCTTCACCGAGCTCACGGAGAAGCTGATGCAGCACGGGCGCGCGGGCGCGGAGACGCTCGCGGGCACGCTCCGGTACTACTTCGACCCGCTCATCGCCGCGGTCCACCACGCCGGAGGCTTCATCACGAACTTCGCGGGCGACGCGTTCACGGCGCTGTTCCAGGACACGCCCGACCGCAAGGTCGCCGAGTACGTGCTCGGCGCGGCGCTCTCGATGCGCGACCTCTTCGCCGAGCACCCCGAGCGCGACACGCCCTTCGGCAGCTTCCCGTTCTCGTTCCGGATGGGGCTCGCGTGGGGCTCGGTCGAGTGGGGCATCGTCCGCATCTCCCCGGAGCGCGCGTACTATCACTTCCACGGGCAGGCGCTCGCCGCGTGCGTCGCGATCGAGCGGCAGGCGCAGAAGGGGGACATCCTCCTCGACCGCGCGCTCTGCGATCGCATCCCGCCCGCGAGCGCGAAGTACCACGGCGAGGGCGTCTACAAGCTCGGCGACGTGCCCGCGCCCCGGCTGCCGCAGGTCCCGCGCAACCCGCCGCGCGGCGACGGCGCCGCGTTCGTGGCGAGGGGCGTCGCGGACATGCCGCCGGAGGGCGAGTTCCGCAACGTCACGAGCGTCTTCCTCTCGTTCGAGCAGATCCCGAGCTTCGCGGAGCTCACGCGCCTGCTGCACGAGCTCTCGGAGCTCTACGGCGGCACCTTTACCGGCATCGACGCGGGCGATCTCGGCATCGCCGCGCTGATCCACTTCGGCGCGCCGATCACGCACGAGAACGACAACGATCGCGCGCTCGACTTCGCCCTCGAGCTGAAGAAGCGCGGCCTCCGGCAGATGCGCCTCCGCGCGGGGATCACGCGCGACGTCCGCTACGCCGGCTTCAACGGCGGCACCGAGCGGCACGAGTTCGCGTGCATCGGCCGCGCGACGAACCTCGCCGCGCGCCTCGTCGCGAAGGCCCCCTGGTCGGCGATCTGGGCCGACGAGCAGGTCTTCCGCGCCGGCGAGACGAGCTACCAGTGGACGACGGAGAACATCTTCCGGTTCAAGGGCTTCGACCTGCCCATCCTCGTCTACTCGCTCGAGCGCCGCCGCATCTCGGTCCAGAAGGAGTTCTACGACCTCGGCCTCATCGGCCGCGAGGCGGAGATCGAGCAGCTCTCGCGCTACGTCAGCCCGATCTTCGAGGGCAGGCCGGCCGGGATCATCTACATCGACGGCGAGCCGGGGCTCGGGAAGAGCTACCTCGTGCAGCGCTTCCGCCACCGGTGCGAGGAGCACCAGAGCGACCGGCCCTTCCTGTGGATCGACGCGCGCTGCGACCAGACGCTCCAGAGCTCGCTGAACGCGTTCGAGTTCGCGCTGAAGGAGTACTTCTGGGAGTCCTCCGCGCTCGGCAAGGAAGAGAAGCTCACGAACTTCGACGACGCGTTCGAGTACCTCCTCGAACGGCTGCCCGAGAGCCAGAGCGCGCTGAAGCGCGAGCTCGACCGCGCGCGCTCGGTGTTCGCCGCGCTCATCGGCATCCGCTGGGAGGACTCGCCGTACGAGCGCCTGCACCCGAAGCTCCGGTACACGAGCACGCTCTCGGCGCTCTCCTTCGTCTTCCTCGCCGAGGCGTCGCTCCAGCCGGTGATCCTGCACCTCGAGGACGCGCACTGGGCCGACGAGGACTCGCTCGAGGCGGTGCGCGTGATCGCGCGCGCGTGCCGGGGGCTGCCCATCGCGATCATCTGCACGACGCGGCGCAAGGACGACGGCACGCCGGTGCGCATCCCGCTCGACCCGGGGATCTCCGAGAAGGTGATCGAGCTGAAGCCGCTGCCGCGCGAGCAGCTGCTCGCGCTCGCGGTCCCGTTCTTCGGCGGCCCGATGCCGGACATGCTCGCGACGCTCCTCTGCGAGACCGCGGGCGGCAACCCGTTCTTCGCGCAGGAGATCCTCGCCTACTGGCTCGAGGACGGGCGCTACGGCTCGAGCTCGAGCTCCATCTCGATCTCGAACACGTTCATGCCGCCGAAGAACGTGAACAGCCTGCTCATCTCGCGGCTCGACCGGCTCGACGCGAAGGTGAAGCAGACGATCGTCGCCGCGGCGGTCCTCGGGCGCGAGTTCGACCTGCGCGTGCTCGCGCTGATGCTCCCCGACGCCTCCGTGCTCGAGGAGCACGTGCGCATCGGCGAGGCGCAGTGCATCTGGTCGCAGATGACGGAGCGGCGCTTCCAGTTCAGCAACGCGCTCCTCCGCAACGCGGCCTACGAGATGCAGTCGCGCGCGCGCCTGCAGGAGCTCCACCGGCTCGCCGCCGAGGCGATCGAGAGCCTGTACGGCGACGACCTCGAGGACCAGCTCGTCGCGCTCGGCCGGCACTGGCGCCGCGCGGGCAAGGTCGATCACGCGCGCCGCTACTTCCTCGCGGGCGCCCGCAAGGCGGCGGCGCGCTACGCCCACGAGGAGGCGACGCGCCTCTACCGCGTCTACTTCAAGCTCTCGCCGGAGCCGACGCCCGAGAGCGTCGTCGTGCGCTACGAGTTCGCCCGAGACGTGCTCGAGGCGCGGGGCCGGTACCAGGAGGCGCGGCAGGAGCACATCCGCGTGCTCACCGACGCGCAGAAGCTCGGCGATCGCGCGTCCGAGTCGCTCGGCTTCCTCGGCCTCGGCCGCACGCACTGGGCGATGCAGCAGCCGGACGACGCGCGCACGTACTGGGAGGAAGGGCTGCGCGCCGCGCGTGAGGCGGGCAACCTCCCGGCCGAGGGGCTCACGCTCGCGAGCCTCGGGATGGCCTACGCCGTCCAGGGCCGGTACGACGCCGCCCGCACGCTCTATTCGCGCGCGATCGCCATCGAGCGGCAGATCGGCAACCGGCGCGAGGAGGCGCGGCTCCTCGCCGAGTTCGCGAAGCTGCACCGGCTGAGCGGTCACCTCGGCGAGGCCGAGGCCCTGCAGGAGCAGGCCGCGGCGATCGAGCGTGAGCTGGGCGCCTCTTGAGCCGCCGGGGCGGGGGGCCGCGGCGCCCCCCGCCCGCCACGCCGCCACCATCGTCGCCCCGACCCTCGCTGCCGCATACCTGCCCGGCTGCAGAATCGCTATGCTCGGCTCGCCTGCGGGTCGACGCTAGCGCCCCTCGGCCTAGCGCGGCGCGGATTTCGCCACATCGTCCGAGAGGTCTCTCAAGAGCATGACACAGCAGGAAGCAGGGGACGTTGCGGAGCCGGTGCGTGAGGAGCAGCGCGGGTCGGCGAAGCGGCTCAAGCTGGTCCAGGCGGCCCTGGCCGCCGCGGTCTCGGGGACGCTGGTCGTCACCTTCGACATCTCGCTGGCGGCGCTCGTGTTCACGCACGACTTCGCGGACCGGCTGTCGAAGGGGATCGGGATCTTCCTTGTCAGCTCCGTGATCGTCGGGGTGATCGTCGCCCTCCTCAGCTCCTTCCGCCCCGTCATCGCCGCGCCGCAGGAGGACGCCGCCGTCATCTTCGCCTCGATGGCCTCGGCCATCGCGGCGGGCGTCCACAAGGTCGACCCGAACGCCGACGCGTTCCCGACGGTGATCGTCGCGATCGCGCTCACGTCGGTCGTCGCCGGCGGCTTCTTCCTGCTGCTCGGCATCCTCCGGCTCGGGGTGCTGGTCCGCTTCATCCCCTACCCGGTGGCCGGCGGCTTCCTCGCCGGCGCCGGCTGGCTGCTCGTCCAGGGGTCGCTCTCGGTCATGTCCGGCAAGCCGGCCACGCTGCCGATGCTGCCGGAGCTGTTCGCGAGCTCGCTCGACAAGGTCCTCACCGGCCTCCTGTTCGGCCTGCTGCTCGTGGCGCTCCTCCGGCGCTACACGAACCTCTTGCTCCTGCCGATCCTGCTCGTCGGGTCGACGGGCGTCTTCTACCTCATGCTCACCCTCGCCGGCTCGAGCGTGACGCAGGCGTTCGCGGACGGGTGGCTCCTCGGGCCGTTCCCGCGCGAGGGGCTCTGGCCGCCGGTCGAGGCCTCGGATCTCCAGAAGGTGAACTGGCCCGTCCTGTTCGACAGCGGCGGCAACATGGTGGCGGTGACCGTCATGGCGGCCATCACCGTGCTCCTCAGCGCGTCCGGCGTGGAGCTCGCCACCGAGCAGGAGATCGACCTCGATCGCGAGCTCAGGGCCACCGGGGTCGCGAACATCGTCGGGAGCATGTTCGGGTGCGTCGTCGGGTACATGTCGATGCCCGAGTCGTCGATGAACTTCAAGACCGGCGCGAACACCCGGCTCGCCGGCCTCTTCGCGGCGTCGGTCAGCGCGCTCGTGCTGATCATCGGCGCCGACGCGATCAGCTATTACCCGCGCCCGGTGCTCGGGGGGCTCATCGCGTACCTCGGCTTCCACTTCCTGATCAACACGCTGTACGAGGGCTATTTCCGGCTGCGCCGGACCGAGTACCTCGTCGTGGTTCTCATCCTCTTCGTCGTCGCGGTCTGGGGCTTCCTCCTCGGCGTCGCCGTGGGGCTCGGCGTCTCGCTCATCCTGTTCGCGCTCAGTTACAGCCGCATCGAGGTTATCCGCAACGCCATCTCCGGCGTGCACCTCCGCAGCAACGTGGCCCGCAGCGACGGCGAGGAGATGACGCTGATGGAGCGCGCCAAGCAGCTGTACATCCTCCAGCTGCAGGGCTATGTGTTCTTCGGTACGGCGTACAACCTCCTCACCAGCGCCCAGCAGCGCATCCAGAGCACGGACGCGGAGATCCGGTATCTGCTCCTCGACTTCCGGCACGTCAACGGGCTCGACTCCTCGGCCATCGCCAGCTTCCTCCGGCTCCGCCGCCTCGCGAAGGCGAACAGCGTAAGGCTCATCCTCACCGAGGTCCCGGCGGACATCCGGAATCACCTCGAGCGCGGCGAGGTCGTGATCGAGAACGACGACGTGTGCCGGATCTACCCGGATCTGGACCGCGGCCTGGAGGCGTGTGAGAACGAGATCATCCAGGAGGCGCCCCCGAGCATGCTGCCGCCGCCCATGCTCTTCTACGACCTCCAGGACGTCTTCAACGGCAGGGAAGATATGCTGCGCTTCCTGGGCTACCTGGAGCGCGTCGAGGCGCCGGCCGGGTTCGACCTGTTCCGGCAGGGGGACGTCTCGAAGGATCTCTACCTCATCGAGAGCGGTGAACTGACGGCGTGGCTCGAGATCGACGGGAAGAAGATCAAGCGGCTCCGCACCATGGGGCCGGGCTCCGTGGTCGGCGAGTCCGGGCTCTACATGGGCGAGAAGCGCTCCGCGACGGTGACCGCGAGCCGCCAGGCCACGCTCTACAGGCTCTCGGAGGAGGCGCTGCGGCGGCTCACCGACGAGGCGCCCGAGCTGGCAGCCGCGTTCCACCACTTCGTGGTCACGTTGCTCGCGCGTCGAATCGTCCACTCGACTGGTCCTGTCAAATCATTGTTCAACTAGTGCGAAGAACGTCCAGTCATGCCGCGTCCCCGCGAGATGCCTTGAACAAGAAGGAGAAAGGACGGACTAATGCAATACCGACGTAGACCCCTGGTGCTTGCTTCGCTGCTGCTGGGGGTCCTTTCGCTTATGGCTTGCGGCAAGAAGGAGTCCCCGCCTCCGGGGCAGGAGCCGGCCGCCGGCGCCAAACCAGCCGCGCCCGCCGAAACAGGCGAGCTGAACTTGCTGATCTTCCCAGACTACATCGACGAGAAGATCATCAAGGAGTTCGAGGCACAGACCAAGGCCCAGGTGCGCCTGACCAGGTACGACTCCACCGAGGAGATGGAGAGCAAGCTGGCGTACGCGGGCGCTGACAGCCAGTACGACGTCGTGATCATGGCCAGCCAGATCCTGCCCAGGATGGTGCGGCGCAACCTGGTCAGGCCGCTGGATCACGCGCAGATCCCGAACCTCAAGAACCTCGAGTCGCGGTTCGCCGGGCCCGGGTTCGACGACGGCAACAAGCACGGCGTGCCGTACCAGTGGGGCACCGTCGGCATCGTCTACAACAAGAAGAAGCTGCCCAACCTCGACCCTTCCTGGTCGGTGCTGCTCGACCCGCAGAAGCTGGCGGGGACGTTCGTGCTGCTCGACGAGCAGCGGGACATGCTGGGCTCGGTGCTCAAGTACAAGGGGCACTCGAGCAACACGACGAACGCCGACGAGATCCGGGAGGCCGGGCGCGTCCTCAAGGAAGTGAAGAAGCAGCCGAAGTGCCTCGGCTTCAAGGGCGGCGTGGGCGCCATGGAGGACGTCAGGGCGGGCTCCGTCGACATGGCGGTCGTCTGGAACGGGGACGCGCAGAAGCAGATCGAGCAGGACAAGGAGCGCCTCGCGTTCGTGATCCCCAAGGAAGGCTCGGTCATCTGGGTCGACGTGATGACGATCGCGGCGAAGGCGCCTCACCCCGAGCTGGCCCACAAGTTCATCAATCACGTGCTCACGCCGGAGGGCGGCGCGCAGCTCTCGATGTACACGAAGTACGCGACGCCCAACGCCGCCGCACAAGGGAAGCTGCCGGACGCCGATCGCACGAACACGCTCATCTATCCGACGAAGGAGGTGGCGGATCGCCTGGAGCACCACCGCGACCTCGGCGAGGCGGCGAAGGTGTTTGACGAGGTCTGGACGGAAGTGAAGTCACAGTAGCGCCATCGTGCCGTCACCATCGATGGTGGCGCGGCGCGCGACCGCGGGCTCAGGGAGGCACCTCTGCCCACGTGAACGGACACGCACCTGCCGTGAAGTCGCCTGTCTGACCCTGCGTGGCCGGCGGCGCGCTGGCTCTCCCCTGGACACTCCCCATGTGAGGCGGAGCGCGACCTCGTGTGAGGCGCGACGCGCGGGCCGCGCGGGGCGCTGATCGCCGCGCGACGTGCGATGCGCGGCGCGTCAGCGTGCGCGGCGGACACAATCCGAGCACGCGCACGCCAGATTGCTGCGCGGCGCGCCGCGGAACGATGATAGGCTGGGCGTTATACCTGGGAGAAGCCCCTGATGAGTAGCCCTCTCGACCTTCCGTTCGCCGTTCATCCTCGACTCGAGACAGAGCGCCTGATCCTGCGTGAGATCGTGGAATCCGACGCAGAAGCCCTGTTCGCCGTCTGCTCGGACGATGAGTGGTTGAGGCTGTGGGGCGCTCCCGTCCACAAGACGGTCGCCGACACAAGGAAGATGATCGGCATGCTCAAGCGCGCGCACCAGGAGGGGTCGCAGCTGCGATGGGGCATCAGCGTCCGAGGGTCGGACCACCTGATCGGCGCCGCCGGGTTCTTCCGCTTCCTGACGCCGCACTACCGCGCCGAGATCACGTACGAGCAGGCGAAGACGGCCAGCGGCAAGGGGTACATGACGGAGGCGCTGCGCGCGGTCGTGCGGTTCGGGTTCGAGCAGCTCGACCTGCACACGATCGAGGCGGGCATCGACCCCGAGCACGGCCCGTCGCTCCGGGTCGCGGAGCGGGTGGGCTTCCAGCGCGAAGGGTACCTCCGGGAGAACTACTTCTTCCAGGGGAAGTTCTACGACACGATCCTGTGTACGATGTTCAGCCCCAAGCCGGCGCAGCGGCCGTACAACAAGTGACGGGGCTTCTGCGGGTCTCGTAGGCTTCCAGGTCGTCCCGAGCTTCCCGGCCCCCGGAGCGGGGGGTCGTCGCGCGGGGCGGGGGATGGGCTGAACTCGCCTGGGGCGTCCTGTCCCCGTCGTGCAAGGCACGACGGAGACAGGACGCCACTCGGGCTCAAACATCAGCCCATCTCCCACCCCGCGCGACGACCCCCCGCCCCGGGGGCCTTCGTTTGTCCATGAAGAGAGGCGCTTCCGCGCTGGAACGCATCGACGAGCGTGATGCCGCGTGACGGAGCGCGCCGCGTGACGGTGGGTGTCGTTTGGCGGCGGCCGCCCGACGGTGCGTGCCACCTGCCGGCGGGCCGCTGGACGAGCTCGGGGGGACAAAAGGACAGCGCCCCTCCGCCGAACGGGGAGGGGCGCTCTGCGACGCTGGCAGCCGCCAGCGCCGGCGCTGCTCAGAGGCTCATGTTGAGCGAGGCGAGGAACGTACGGCCGCTCTGCGGGAACTTCGCGATGGTGTACTGCGCGGCCGTCGGCGCCGTCCAGCGCCAGTCGCCGACGTTGTAGACGCCGACGTTGTACCGGAGGTTGCCGACGTCCAGCTGCCCGGAGACGACGATGTCCCAGATCACGGCCGGCTCGGTCTGGGTCTGGTCAGGTATTATGCCGCCCACCGGAAGCGGCTCCCCCTGGTACGTCTTCACGTTGCGGTCGTACCGCGGCGCCTCGACCGTCAAGCGCGACGCCAGGACGACCGCCTTGCCGAAGAGCGGGGCCGCGCCGCGGGCCGACGCCATGTGCTCCGGCGAGTTCGGGACGTTGCGCAGCTTGTTGACGCCGCTGTCCTCCAGGTACCGCGCCTTCGCATAGGAGTACGAGAGCGACGCCATCCACCCCTGGCGCCACTCGCGGCGCAGCTCGGCCTCGCCACCGACGACCAAGATCGGAACATCGGTATTGTTGTAGTCGGTCGGGTCGTCTTCGGTGTTGCTCCCCTCCTGGAAGATCAGGTTGCTCAGGTGGTTCACGTACCCCGCGCCGAGCGCCGAGACCGTGGAGGAGAGCCGGTGCGTGAACTCGACCTCGCCCGACCAGACGTTCTCGGGTTGGAGCTCCGGCGAGGGCCTGTACGTCACGCGCGGACCGCCCTCCGGCGTGAGCGGAGGAAAAGCATACCCGTAGAACAGCTCCTGGATGGAGGGCGCGCGGAACGCGCGGCCGCCGGTGATCTTCAGGTTGCCCTGCTCGTACGGTTTGATGATGAGCGCGATCCTGGGGCTCGGGACGGGCGTCGCGTCCTCCAGCGTCGAGTAGTAGTCGAAGCGTGAGCCCGCCGAGATGCGGAGCCGCTCCGACGGCGTGATGTCGACGAGCGCGTACGCAGCGAAGATCCGGTAAGGGTGCTTGTCGAGAGCGGTCGTATCTTCGCCGGCGCCCAGCGGGAGGTAGACGAAGTCATACTGACCGGTGCCGTCGATGGCCGTGTCGACGCCCTGCTGCGCGGCGGTGAAGTGCAGCTGCGCCTCGGCGCCCGCGGTGATCTTCAGCTGCTGGATCGGGCTGAACTCGACCCGTTGCTCCGCGAGCAACCAGATGTCGTCGAACTTCTCCTTGTCATAGACCTCGCTCATGCCCGGCGCGGCGAACGGCGGGTAGTACCAGAGCCTGTCTCTGAACTGGTACATGTTGATGCTCGCGCGGGTCAGCGTCGCGAGCTTGTCCCCGAAGCGCGGCGAGAGCGAGAGCTCGAGGAACCCACGGGTGTCCTTGTAGTACGTCTTGTCGACGCCGAGCTGCGTCGTCGCGACGCCGTTGGGGACCGTCTTGTCGCGGGAGTTCAGGTACCACTGCGCCGAGAACGACTTCAGCCAGAGCCGCCCCTGGAAGGTCCCCACGGTGAACTTGTCGTTACCCCGGGAGTGACCGTCGAAGTCGTAACGGTTCGGGTCGTAGACCCACTGGCCGTCAACGCGGTTCGGCGGGGGGTCGCTGGACGTGAAGTGATTCTTGTAATCGCCGAAGTAGTAATCCCGCCCGAGGCTACGCGCGGCGCCGACGGACGCCCAGACGCCCGAGTCGCGCCCGAGCGGCAGCTGGAACGACGCGCGCCCGCGGATCACCGAGTTGTCGGCGGTGCCCACGCCGAAGCCCACGCTGCTCGCCGTCGGGCGGCCCTTGGTCACGATGTTGACGACGCCGGAGAACGCGCCCGTACCGTAGAGCACCGAGCCGGGGCCCCTCACGATCTCGATCCGCTCCACGTCCTCCAGGTCCGTCCGGGCGAGGTAGTCGAAGTACGACAGGTTGACCCAGCTGTCGTTCATCGAGTGGCCGTTGAGCAGCGTCAGCATGCGGTTGCCGAAGTCGCCCGGCAGGTTGATGCCGCGGATGCCCGCGAAGGTGTACACGCCGTCGTACGTCGTGTAGACGCCGCGCACGCCGCGGAGCGCCTCGGCGACGGTCGGATAACCCATCGCGCGCAGCTCCTGCCCGGGGATGATGGTGACCGAGCCGGGGGCGTCCTCGACGGCCTCCGTCGAACGAGACGCGGCCTCGACCTCCTCGAGCTGCCGGAGCGAGATGTCGATCCGGGTCTGCTGGCTCGCCACGACGGTCGCGACCTGCTCCACCGGGCGGAAGCCGCGGAGCGAGACGCGCACCCGGCGCTGGCCGCTCTGCACGTTGAGGACCGCCGGCGTGAAGCCCATCGGCTTGCCGTCGACCTCGACGAGCGCGTCGCGCTCGTCCGCGTTGACCACCAGGCTGCCCGTGAGCGGGTTCAGGCGGTAGCGCGCGGTCACCGTGCTCGCGGCCGCGACGTTCACGTCCTGCTCCGACGGCTGATACCCCTCCTGCGAGAGGTACAGGCGGTGCCGGCCCGGCGGGAGCGTGAGGTCGCACGGCGCGGTGCACGCCGGCGGGCCGCTCGCGTCGTTGACGCGCACCGTCGTGCCCGCCGTCTCGCCCACCACGCGCACCGTCCCGATGATGCGCTTCAGCTTGACCTCGACGTTCGTCTGCTCGCCGAGCTTCGCCTCGACGTTCTCGACCTCCGCCGGCTCGTAGCCCTCGAGATCGACGATGATCTTGTGCTTGGTGTTGGGCGGGAAGCCGAGGAGGCGCGGCGTGTTGCCGCGGCCGCCGAGATCACGGCGGTTGATGTACACCGTCGCTCCCGGCGGGTCCGTCGTCACCTTGATGACGGCGACGTTCGGCCGTATGCGCGCGAGCGCCTCCTCGATGGCGGGCCTGCGCGCCGCGTTGGGCTCCTGCTCGAGCGCCTGAACGTAGTAGCGGAACGCGTCGGGGTACTCCCCGAGCGCCTCGTACGTTCGTGCGATGTTGAAGATGACGTTGCGGTTCGGCACGAGCCGGTTCGACACCAGGAAGTGCTCCAGGGCGCCCCGGTAATCGGCTTTGGCGTAACGCTCCGTGGCAATCCTGAAGTGTAGATCGGCCTCATCGGCCAGATCGTCCGCCCAGGCAGGCCGACCGGAGAATGTGAGGAGTGAAACGAGTATGAGTAGGAGTGCGGAACGACGAAAGCTCATCTTTCGATCTCGATTCCCAGCGGTCGTAGTGGAGCGCAAGGCGCCGTCCGCCGGGGCCCAGCAGTCACGCTGAGACACGGCGAGCTTCGGACGAACAGCCGCATTGCCGGGTCAGCTTACCGTAAGCCGTGAGCCGATCCAACCTGTTCGCACAAGCGGCGGACGCCCCCACGTCCACGTCGCCGCCGCTGTGTAGGCGCTTCTGCGCGGGCCGCGTGACCGCGTGAGCGGGACGCGGCCGAGCCCAGCGCGCGGGGCTCGCCGCGCGCGCGGATCTCCCCGGAACCGCTCGCGCTTCCGCGCGCCCCGAGGCAAGCGCCCGAGCTCGGGCTTGCTCGCGCGCCACGCCGCGCCCGAGCCGAGCCGCAGCGCGCCGGCTCGCGCCGCGGCACATGCATAAGCGATCGTGAGGCGCCGGCGCTCGCGCGGCGCGGCGGCGGCGGCGCGGGCCCTCAGCGGTGGAGCGACTCGAGCTCGGCCGTGGAGCGGCGGCGACCGCTCAATCGTGCCGCCAGCGGGTCAGCCGCTCCAGCACCATGATGAACACGATCACCCCGAACACGAGGATCGTCGAGATCGCGAACAGGTCCGTCCGCATCCCCCGCACCTGAGAGTGATAGACGAAGAGCGGGAGCGTGACCGAGCGGGGGCCGGACGTGAAGAAGCTGATCACGAAGTCGTTGAGCGACATCGTGAATGCGAGCATCGCGCCCCCCACGATGGCCGGCCAGAGGAGGGGGAGCGTGACCCTCCGGAAATGGATCCAGGACGAGGCGTAGAGATCCATCGCGGCCTCGCTCAGCGTCGGTCCGATGGAGATGAGCCGGCTGCGGACGATGAGCGTGACGAACGCGATCTCGAACGTCACGTGGCCGATGATCATCGTCGTCATGCCCAGGTCGAACCAGTCCACCACCCGGCGGAGCAGGTTGAACGCCATGACCAGCACCGCCGCGAAGGTGATGTCCGGCGCGACCGCCGGGATGTCCACGATCGACTCGAGCAGGCGGCTCACGGAGGTCGTCCATGGAAAGCGCATCCCGAGCGCGAGCAGCGTCCCGAGGACGGTCGAGACGAGCGTGGAGGCGCCGCCGAGCAGCAAGGTATTCACCGCGACCTCGCGGATCTCCCGGGCGCGCCGGCTGGTCTCGGGATCGGCGAAGAGATCGACGTACCAGCGCACCGAGAAGCCCGTCCAGAGCAGGCCCCGCTCCGCGGCGTTGAACGAGTACATGGCCACCGCGAGCAGCGGCACGTAGAGGAGCCCGAAGCCGAGGAAGGCGGCGATCGTCGTCAGCGCGCGCCAGGGACCGCGACCGCTCTTCACAGGATCTCCACGGAGCGCCCGTTGCGGCGATACAGGGAGACGCCGCCCAGGGTCATGACGATGAGCAGGAGGCTCAGCGCCGCGCCATAGGGGATGTTCCGGCCGGGGCCGAACTGGTGCTGGATCAGGTTGCCTATCAGCCAGTGCTTCGCGCCGCCGAGCATGTCGCTCACCACGAAGACGCTCATCGCGGGGACGAACGTCAGGATCACGGCGACGCTGAGGCCGGGGAGCGTCTGGGGCAAGATCGCGGCGAAGAAGACGCGGAGCCGCGTGGCGTAGAGGTCCTGCGCCGCCTCGACGAGCGACCAGTCGAGGCGGTCGATGCTCGTGTAGAGGGGGACCACCGCGAACGGCAGGGAGGCCGCGACGAGGCCGAGCGTGACCGCGACCCAGCTGGGGTAGATGTCGCGGCCGGGGTCGATCCAGCCGAGCCACGCGGCGAGCTTGGCGGGGGGCAGCTGCGCCGAGAGGAGGAGCTTCCAGCTGAACGTGCGGATGACGAGGTTCGTGCAGAGCGGGACGAAGACGAGCGCGAGCCAGAAGAACCGCCGGCGCTGCGAGCCGCGGGCGATGAAGAAGCCCATCGGATACGCGAGGAGCACGGACGCGGTCGTGGCGACCAGCGCGAGGACGATGCTCCGGATGAGGATGCGCGCGTTCTCGCCCGACGCGGAGCCGAAGATGCGCGCGAACGACTCGAGCGTCAGCTCCCAGATCAGCGCGCCGTCGGCGTCGCGCTTCACGAACGACACGACGAGGAGGGCGAGGCTCGGCAGCAGGAGGAACACGGACAGCCACGAGACGCCGCCCGCGATGAGCAGGAAGCCTCGCGCGAGCAGCCGCCGCCGCGTCGTCAGCTGGCCATACCAGACCGTGGGCTCAGTCACTGAGCACCTCGAGCCGCTCGGCGGGCAGGGCGAGCCAGACGGACGAGCCGGGCTTGAGCATCGAGCGGGGGCTGAGCTGCACGCGCAGCGGCCCGGGCTCGATGATGAGCTCGACGTGGTCGCCGCGGTAGAAGCTCTCGCGCACCACGCCGCGCACGCCGTTCTCCGGCGGCTCGCTGTCGCAGAGCTCGATCCACTCGGGGTGGATCGCGAGCGTGCCGAACTCCCACTGAGGCGTGGTCTGGACCCTCAGCGCGCCCACCGTCGTGAAGACGAGCGTGGCGCCGACGCGCTGCGCCGAGATGAGGTTGGCCGCGCCGAAGAACTCGGCGGCGAAGCGGCTCTGCGGCCGCTCGTAGACCTCGGCCGTCGCGCCCTGCTGCTCGATGCGGCCCTTGTTCATCAGCACGATGCGGTCCGAGACGGTCATCGCCTCGTCCTGATCGTGAGTGACGAGCACGAACGTCTTCCCGAGCGCGCGCTGGAGGCGGCGCAGGTCGAGCTGGACCTCGGCGCGCAGCTTCGCGTCGAGGGCCGACATCGGCTCGTCGAGCAGCAGCACCTCAGGCTCGTTGACGACCGCGCGCGCGAGCGCGACTCGCTGCTTCTGACCGCCCGAGATCTGGTGCGGATATCGCTCCGCGAGGTCATCGAGCTTGAGCATCGAGAGGCTCGAGCGCACGCGCTCGCGCACCTCGGGATCAGGGATGCTGCGCGACCTCAGGCCGAAGGCCACGTTCTCGAACACGGTGAGATGCGGGAACAGGGCATAGTTCTGGAACACCGTGTTCACCGGCCTGCGGTTCGCCGGCAGGTGGTCAACCGCCCTGCCCGCGAGGAGGATGCGCCCCCGGTCGGAGCGATCGAGCCCCGCGATGATGCGGAGCAGCGTGGTCTTTCCGCAGCCGGACGGCCCGAGCAGCGTGACGAACTCGCCGGCCTCCGCCTTGAACGACACGTCGTTCAGTATCTGTGTCTTCCCGAAGCTCTTGCTGACATTCTCTACAACGAGGCTGCATCCCGGGTTGCTCTCGGCCGCGCTCTCGCTCGGGGGCCTCGTGATGCGCCGCGCCGACGACGAGAAGAAGTCTCTCAACCTCTGGATCACCCCAGCAAACCCTTTGCGCGTGGCGCTCTCGGAACCGCTTCCGAAGCCTCGGAGCGTACTACGCAGACCATGATGCCCTCCCGTTGTCAACTGGGTGCGCGCCGGGCTGACCGGCTGAGCGGCGCGCGCCGGACCGGGTTCTTCTCGCTCGCAGGCCGGGTACGCTACCGCCCTTCCCCTGGGCGTGCCACCTTTCTGCCGATCCTGCTCGCGGCGTGACGCGCGCGTCACGCAGGCCCGGCGCGCGCCGCGCAGGCCCGGCGCGCGGCCCGCGGCCCGGCGCGCGCCGCGCGGCTCCTGCGCCCTCGCCGCGCCTCCCGCGCGCTGCTGGCGCGCGCATCCGGCGCGCTTCCCACCCGCGTCCCGCGCGCTTCCTGCGCGCTTCCCACGCGCTTCCCACGCGCTTCCCACGCGCTTCCCACGCGCTTCCCACGCGCTGCTTGCCACCGCTCGGCGCCGGTGATTTCTTGGTCCACGCATGGGCCTGAGGAACGCGAGACCCGAGTTCGGAGGCACGCGTCGCTTCCAGGTCGTTCGCGTCGTGGGCGTCGGCGGGATGGGGGTTGTCTACGAGGCCTTCGACCGCGACCGGAAGGGGCGCGTCGCGCTCAAGATCCTCCGCAATCTGAGCGCCGAGGCGCGCCTCCGGTTCAAGAACGAGTTCCGTTCGCTGCAGGACATCCAGCACCCGAACCTGGTCAGCCTCGGCGAGCTCCACGAGGAAGAGGGGCAGCTCTTCTTCACGATGGAGCTCATCCGGGGCGTCGACTTCGTGGTGCACGTGCGGCTCCACGAGGAGGGCGACGCCGGGCCGCGGGGCGAGCCCGCGGGCGGCGGGCGGCGCTCCACCCTGCCGTCGATCCCCCTCTGGCACGGGCAGGGCCCCGCGCCCGAGCAACTGCCCCGCATCAAGCGCCCCTTCCACGAGGCCCGCCTCCGCTCGGCGCTCGCCCAGCTCGCCCAGGGCCTCGCGGCGGTGCACGCGGCCTACAAGGTCCACCGCGACATCAAGCCTTCCAACGTGCTCGTCACCGCCGAAGAGCGGGTGGTCCTCCTCGACTTCGGCTTCGTCGCCGACGCGAGCGGCCCGGGGCGCGAGCAGGCCGTCGTCGGGACGCTCCACTACATGGCGCCCGAGCAGGCCGAGGGGAAGGCGGCCGGGCCCGAGGCGGACATCTACAGCGCGGGGGTCATGCTCTACCTCGCCCTGACCGGGGTCTATCCGTTCCAGACGGCGCCCAAGGCGACGATGGACATGATGCGGCGGGCCGAGCCGCCGCCGCCGAGCCGGCTCGTCGAGGACATGCCGCCGGACATCGACGAGCTCTGCGTGGACATGCTCCGCATCGACCCGGCCGCCCGCCCGACCGCGCGCGACGTGCTGCGGCGGCTCCGGGTGCAGGAGCTCATCGAGGAGCCGCCGGTCCTCTCGCAGCGCATCGGCTTCGTCGGCCGGCACAGCGAGCTCGCCGCGCTCGAGGGCGCGTTCGCGGAGGCGCGGATGGGCCGCTCCGTCACGCGGTTCCTCGAGGGCGAGTCGGGCGTCGGCAAGAGCGCGCTCCTGCGCCGGTTCCTGGAGCGCATCGACAAGGACGCGCTCGTCCTGGCCGGGCGCTGCTACGAGCGCGAGGCGGTCCCCTACAAGGCGGTGGACGAGCTCATCGACGCGCTGAGCCGGCACCTCGTGCGCCGCCCGCCCGAGGAGGTCAAGGCGCTCCTGCCGCCCAACGCGGGCCTGCTCGGCACGGTGTTCCCGGTGCTCCGCACGGTCCCCGCCATCACCGAGGCGCGCGCGCGGCGCAAGGCGATCGACCCGCCCGAGATCCGCGCCCTCGTCTTCGCCGCGCTGCGGGAGCTGCTCGGCAGGCTCGCGGCCGAGCGGCCGCTCGTGCTCGCGATCGACGATCTCCAGTGGGCCGACGCCGACAGCGTCGCGCTGCTCTCGGAGGTCATGCGCCCGTGGACCGAGGCCGATCTCAGCGCCGCGGCCAGGCCGGGCTCGTTCGCCGGCCTCGACGGGCCCGCGTGCGCGGGCGCGCCGCCCGTCGATCCCGCGCGCCCGCGCGCCATGATGCTCGTCGCGGCGGTGCGGACCGCCTCCGAGACGGCGCCGCCGGTCTCGCGGCAGCTCGGGGTGCCGATCGACGCGCTCGGGCACATCATCCTCCACCGCCTGTCGCTCGCCGAGGCGCAGGAGCTCTGCGCGCTCCTGCTCCGGGGCGCGCCGGTCGGCCGTCCGCTCAGCATCGAGGCGATCGCGCAGGAGGCCGGCGGCCACCCGCTGTTCATCGACGCCCTGCTGCGCCACCGGATGGCGCAGGACAACGACGGCGGCCCGGTGCGCCTCGACGACGTCCTCTGGGCGCGGATCAGCCGGCTGGACCCGCGGGCGCGCCAGCTGCTCGAGCTCGTCGTCTGCGCCGGCGCGCCGGTGCTGACGTCGGTGGCCGCGCACGCCATGGCGGCCGATTTCGCGGAGCTCACGCGGGTGCTCTCGGCGCTGCGCGCGGCGAACCTCGTGCGGACCGGCGGCTCGGGGCAGGACGAGTTCGTCGAGCCGTTTCACAACCGCATCCGGGAGACCGTCACGAGCCGGCTCGACGAGCAGACGGCGCGCAGCTGGCACGGCCGGCTCGCGCTGGCGCTGGAGGCCTCGGGGCGCGCGGAGCTCGAGGCGCTGGCCGAGCACTGGCGCGCCGCCGGGGACTCCGAGCGCGCCGCCGGCTACGCGGTGCGCGCGGGCGAGCAGGCCGAGGCCGCGTTCGCGTTCGACCACGCGGCGCGCCTCTACCGGATGGCGATCGATCTCCACCTGCCCGGCGGGGCGGAGCGGCGGGTCGTGCTCGCCAAGCTCGGCGACGCGCTGAGCAGCGCCGGCCGCGGCGCCAAGGCCGCGGAGGCGTACATGGCCGCGAGCGACGGCGCCCCCGAGGCCGAGGCGATCGATCTCGGGCGCCGCGCCGCCGAGAACCTCCTCCGCGCCGGCTACGTCGACGCCGGCATGGCGGGCCTGCGCTCGGTGCTCGGCGCGGTGGGCATGCAGGTGCCGAAGACGCCGGAGCTCGCGGTCGCGTCGCTGATGCTGCGGCGCGCGCAGGTGCGCCTGCGCGGGCTCAACTTCGTCGAGCGGCCGGCCGACGAGGTCTCGCCGGAGGATCTCATGCGCATCGACGTCTGCTGGTCGGCCGCGATGGGGCTCGCGATCGTCGATCCCACGCGCGGCGCCGACTTCCAGGCGCGCAACCTGCTGCTCTCGCTCAAGGCGGGGGAGCCTTACCGCGTGACCCGCGCCCTCGCCTTCGAGGCGACCTACCTCGCGATCGACGGCGGCCCGTCCGTCTCCCGCGTGACCGACCTGCTCTCGACGGCGAGCGCGATCGCGTCGCGCATCGGCCGGCCTCACGCGCTCGGCCTCGTCGGCTTCGTCAGCGGCGTCACGTCCACGCTGTTCGGCCGCTGGCACCAGGGCGTGGCGGATCTCGATCGGGCGGACGTCATCTTTCGCGAGCGCTGCACCGGCGTCACGTGGGAGCGGAGCTGGGCGCACACGTTCTCGGCCTGGGCGCTCTGGTATGGCGGCGAGACGCGCGAGTTCATGCGTCGGGTCCCGATGTACCTGCAGGCGGCCGACGAGCGCGGCGACCGTTACCTCGCCACGAGCCTGCGCTCCTCGCAGAGCAACGCCTACTGGCTGGTGGGGGACGACCCCGACGCTGCGCAGCGCCAGGCGCAGGACGCGATCCGGAGCTGGTCCAAGGCGGGCTTCCAGCTGCAGAGTTACTTCGACCTCGTCGCCCGCGCGCACATCGGCCTGTACCGGGGCGACGGCGAGGCCACGCACCGCCTCTTCGCCGAGCAGCGCGCGGGCCTCGAGAGCTCGCTGGTCCTGCGCATCCAGGCCGTGCGCATCATCATCACCCACCTCCGGGCCTGCGCCGCGCTGGCCGCCGCCGCCGCCGTCACGCCGGCCGACGCGGAGCCGCTCTACGAGGAGGCGACGCGCGCCGCCCGGAAGATCGAGGCCGAGCACATGCCCTGGGCCGACCCGTTCGCCGCGGCGGTGCGCGCCGCGGTCGCCGCCGCCCGAGGCGAGGCGGAGCCGGCGGCGCAGCAGCTCGCCGAGGCCGTGCGCGGCTTCGAGGCCGCCGGGATGGCCCTCTACGCCGCGGCGGCGCGGCGCCGCCACGGCGAGCTGCTCCAGGGCGACGAGGGCCGCGCCGCCGTCGCCGCCGCGAACGGCTGGATGCAGGAGCAGGGCATCGTGAGCCCCGACCGCATGACGAGCATGCTCATGCCGGGCTTCGCAAAATAGCCCTGGGACAGGCGCTCGCCCGTCAGGGCTTCACGCGGAGGACGGCCGTGCCCTTCTGCTTCCCGTAGAGCTGCTTGATCTCGATCTTGTACTCGCCCGGGGACGACGCGCTGAACTCGACCGGCGACGCGCTCTGCGGCTTCCCGGTGGGCAGGTCGCGCAGCACGCGCTCGATGATGATCTTCCCCGAGGGCGAGCGGATCTTGATGTTGAACGGCGGCGTCGCCTCGTCGTAGGCGCGGAACACCAGGCGCACGGTGTCTCCAACCGAGACCGGGGTGGTCTGGCTGATCGTCTCGATGTCGCCCTCGTTCTCAACGGTATCGGCCACGCGTCGCTCGTCCCGTGAGGTACCGCACCACGGACCCTCGGCGCTCATTGTAGACGCGACCGGCGGAGATTCGCGAATTTGGAGCGCCCGTCCGCCCGGCGCCGCCCGCCGGAGGCGGCCGCGCCCCGGCCGCCTCCTCCGGGAGGGTCACGTCCTCGACCACCGCAGGCGCGGCTGGCGCGCGGCCCGGGCCTCGTCGAGGCGGCCCACCACCGTCCCGTGCGGCGCCTGCTTCACGAGGTCCGGCGTCTCCTGCGCCTCCTTGAGGATGCTCAGCATCGCGGCCGCGAACTCGTCGAGGGTCTCGCGGGTCTCGGTCTCGGTCGGCTCGATCATCAGGGCGCCCGGCACGACCAGCGGGAAGTAGACCGTGGGCGCGTGGAAGCCGTAGTCGAGCAGCCGCTTCGCGATGTCGAGCGTCTTGACCCCGGTCTCCTTCTCGATCTGGCTGTCCGAGAGCACCACCTCGTGCATGCACGGCTGCGGCACCGGCGCGAGGTAGTGGTCCTTCAGCTTGGCCCAGAGGTAGCGCGCGTTCAGCACGGCCAGGCTGCTCGCCGCCGTGAGCCCCTCGCCGCCCATCTCCCGGATGTACGTGTACGCGCGGATGAACATCCCGAAGTTGCCGGTGAACGCCCGGAGCCGCCCGACGCTCTGGGGCCGATCGCGGTCCCACGCGAACCCGTCGCCGCGCCGCACGAGGACGGGCGCGGGCTGGAACGGCTCCAGGTGCTTCTTGAAGCAGACCGGCCCGGAGCCGGGGCCGCCGCCGCCGTGCGGCGTCGTGAACGTCTTGTGCAGGTTGATGTGGATGACGTCCATCCCGACGTCGCCCGGCCGCGCGTGCCCCATGATGGCGTTCGTGTTCGCGCCGTCGCCGTAGACGAGCCCCCCCTTGTCGTGGATGAGCTTGATGATCGCCGGCAGGTGCGTCTCGTACGCCCCGAGGGTGTTCGGGTTCGTGATCATCAGCCCGCAGACGTCGCCGTCCGACCCCTCGCGCTCGATCGCGGCGAGGACCTGCTCGGGGTGGGTGATGCCGTCGGCGGTCTTCTCGATCCTGACGGCGACGAGCCCGTTGAGCGCGCAGCTCGCCGGGTTCGTGCCGTGGGCGCTCTCCGGGATGAACACCTTCCGCGGCGAGCGCCCCTTCGACTCGTGGAACGCCCGCATCATCATCAGCCCCGCGAGCTCGCCCTGCGCGCCCGCCGACGGCTGCAGCGAGCAGCCGTCCATCCCGCTGACCTCGCAGAGCGCCTCCTGCAGGCGCCACATCACCTCGAGCGAGCCCTGGCTGAGCTCGTCGGGCGTCATCGGGTGCAGCTTCGCGAAGCCCGGGATGCGCGCGGCCCACTCGTTGATCTTCGGGTTGTACTTCATCGTGCACGACCCGAGCGGGTACATCTGCCCGTCGATGCAGAAGTTCCACTGCGAGAGCCGGACGAAGTGCCGGAAGGCCTCCGGCTCGCTCACCTCCGGCAGGCCGGCCGGCTCCTTGCGCGCGAGCGCGCCGTAGTGGGCGCCGGGATCGACGTCGGGCACGTCGAGCGGCGGGAGCGACGCGCCGGTCCTGCCCGGCGTGCCTCGCTCGAAGATGGGGGGTTCGCGGAACTGAATGCCTCGCGGCTGCGGCTGGGTCATCGGGGGCTGTTATGTCAGAGGCCGGGGGGCTCGGCAGGTGCTTCTTCGGAGGGGGAGGCGGGGGGCTCGGGCTTCCCGGACTCCTGGTTGTCGCTGTCCCAGTCGCCGCCGCCGATGTCGGAGCTGTCGGAGCCCCCGATCGACTGCAGGTCCGGCATCATGTTGCGCTGCTTGACCGCTTCCCAGGGCTCGCCGACCTCATCCTTGTTGCGGCCGATCTCGCCCACGATCTTGTCGTCGACGTTCTCGCCCTCCGGCCGCGTGTACTTGAAGTACCCCCGGCCTTCCTTGGTCGAGTTGGGCCCGATGGCGCCGATGACGCGCTCCTTCCAGCTGAACTTGATGAGGTCGCCCGCCACCGACCCGTGCAGCTCGCCCCACCGATCCTTGACGGGCCGGAGCCAGCGGCCCTCGATGGAGTCGGAGTTCGGGTCCCGGACGAGGTGCAGGTAGCCGTAGAGCTCGCTGTAATAGACGCCCGTCCAGTCGCCTCCTTCGGGCATGTCCCCGGCCTCCACCTTGGCCGTCTTCGGTGCGGGGTTCGAGCTGCAGCCCAGCGCCGTCGTCCCCAGCAGCAGGGCACAGGCGGCGCCGGCAATCCAAAGCCGTCGCGATACGTTCATGGCGGCGGAGCCTAGCACAGCACCTACCCGCACCCATACCGGCAACCTGACGCAACCTCATGACGGACGGCAGGTCGACCAGCGCGCGCCACGTCGGGGACATGCAGCCTACCTCCCCTCCTGAAGGAGGAGCGTAACGTACCGTTCAGCGCATCCGCGACCGCGTCAAATTTCCGCTTCACCTCTTCTTCGGCCGCGAAGCGCTGGTAAGCTTCCAGGCCATGATGAAGTCCTTTGTCTGCAACCGAGGTTTTGTAATTCCCGGCAGAATCGCTCTCTTGACCAGCGTCCTCGCTCTTGCCGCCTGCGAGGGGCAGCTCGGCAACGTCGACGGCACCCTGCCCGACGACGACGACGGCGGCGGCAGCAGCGGCTCCTGGGCCAATCCCCGCCCGGTGCCCGGGGGCTCCAAGCCGCTGCCGGCGGTCGCGTCGTGCGCGCCGGCGTCGAGCGGCTCCGCCGACGTCGCGGAACCGCAGCTGCTCCTCCAGCTCTCCGACGACGACGAGAGCGCGTGGCTCGGGTCGCCGGCGGTCGCCGATCTGGACGGCGACGGCGAGAACGAGATCCTGGTGACGCACAACGGCAACATCGTCGCCTGGGGCCCCGACGGCGCCCAGAAGTGGCGGTTCGACGAGTCGCGGGAGTACGGCCGCATCTGGGCGAGCCCGCTCGTCGCGGATTTCCGTGGCGACGCGCAGCTCGAGGTGGTGATCGCGGCGCGCACCCGGATCTACATGCTCGACTCGAGCGGCCAGGTGGTGGACGGCTGGCCCGTCGCCTGGAACGACGAGATCCGCGCCCTCGCCGCCGGCGACGTCGACGGCGACGGCCAGCTCGACGTCGTGGCCGCGAGCACCGACAGGACCCCCGACGTCCTGATGGCCTTCCACGCGAGCGGGGCGCCGGTCGCCGGCTTCCCGCCGATCTCGAGCGGCACGATCGGGTGCGACGCCCGCCGCAGCGACGACGCCGAGTGCTGGATCGTGGGCGTCTACGACCAGAACCTGGCCATCGGCGACCTCGACGGAGACGGCGCGCAGGACATCGTCTCGCCGATGGACAACTCCTATGCCGGGTTCTACCACGGCACGGGGGAGGCCTTCGACGCGAATCCCATGTTCGAGGGCCGCCCGAAGACGCCGGGCGTGCGGTACATGCACGACCTCGCGCTCGCGCAGCAGGGCTTCGGCGACAGCAGGGACCTGCAGGCCTATTTCAAGAACTCGGCCCCTGCGATCGCGGACGTGGACGGCGACGGCGCGCCGGAGGTCATCATGCTCGCGGCGGCCGAGGACGTCGACATGTCGGACCAGTCCCAGGGCGTCGGCCTGTGGGTGGTCCGCAACGACGCGAGCCGCATCCCGGGCTGGGAGAGCCCGTTCTACGCGCCGGACTACCTGTCCGGCGGCGAGGACCTCGGCGGCAACATCGTGGCGGCGACGCAGCAGGTGACCGTCGCCGACCTCGACGCGACGCGCGCCGGCCCCGAGATGATCTTCGCGGGCCTCGACGGGCGGATCCACGCGGTCTACGCCGACAAGAGCGAGTACTGGGACGTCGAGTACACGGACGACACGCAGGTGCTCACCGGCGGCGTCGTGGTCGGGGACCTCTCGGGCGACGGCATCCCCGAGGTCGTGTTCAACACCTACTCGACCGAGGAGAACAGGAGCCACCTGTTCATCCTCAACGCGGGCGGCAAGCTCCTCCACAAGATCCCGCTGCCGCGGCTCGGCGCGATGCCCGTGCCCACGCTCGCCGACGTGAACGGCGACGGCACGCTCGAGATCGTCGTGTCGCTCCGCGAGATCGGGTGGATCGACGGGCAGACCCCGGAGCCGAACACGTACGTGTACACGGTGCCGCAGTCGTCGACGAACTGCCTGCTCTGGCCGACCGCCCGCGGCAACCTCTATAGAAACGGCTGGGTGCGCGCGGACTGACCGACGCGCGCCGCGAGCGCCCGCGCGGGCGCTCGCGGGAGGGGCCGATCGCCGCGGCGGCCGGCCCCTCGCCGTTCCGGCCCGCCTGGCCTCAGGCCGCGAGCGCCTCGCGGCAGGCGGCGACGGTCCGCTCGACGTCCTCCTCGGTGTGCGCGCCGCTCAGGAACGCCGCCTCGTACTGCGACGGGGGCCAGTAGACGCCGCGCGCGAGCATGCCGGCGTGGAAGGCGCTGAAGCGCTTCGTGTCGGAGGTCGCGGCGTCGGCCCAGGAGCGGACCGGGCCTTTCGTGAAGAACAGCGTGATCATCGAGCCGACCCGCTGGACGCACGCGGTCGCGCCGGCGCCCTCGGCGGCGGCCCTGAGGCCCTGCTCGAGCGACGCGCCGAGCTTCTCGAGCCGCGCGTAGAGGTCGGGCGTGAGGCGCTCGAGCGTCGCGAGCCCGGCGGTGACCGCCAGCGGGTTGCCGCTGAGCGTGCCGGCCTGGTACACGGGGCCGAGCGGCGAGACGACGCGCATCACGTCGGCGCGGCCGCCGTAGGCCGCGAGGGGCATGCCGCCGCCGACGATCTTGCCGAGCGTGGTCAGGTCGGGCCGGAGGCCGAAGCGCTCCTGCGCGCCGCCGCGGGCGAGGCGGCAGCCGGTCATCACCTCGTCGAAGATCGAGAGCGCGCCGTGCTTGCGGCAGAGGTCGATCACGAGGGCGAGGAAGCCGGGCTCCGGCGGGACGCAGCCCATGTTGCCGACCACGGGCTCGAGGATGACCGCGGCGATGTCGCCGCCGCGCGCCGCGAAGGCGGCCTCGAGGGCGGCCGGGTCGTTGTAGGGCAGGGAGAGGGTGGCGCGGGCGACGCTCTCGGGGACGCCGGCGGAGTCGGGCGCGCCGAAGGTGGCGAGCCCGCTGCCCGCCTTGACGAGCAGGTGGTCGGCGTGGCCGTGGTAACAGCCCTCGAACTTGATGATGGCGTCGCGGCCGGTGAAGCCGCGCGCGACGCGGATGGCGCTCATCGTGGCCTCGGTGCCGCTGGAGACGCAGCGCAGCATGTCGATGCTCGGGTAGAGCTCGCGGATCTTCTCGGCGAAGCGGACCTCGAGCTCGGTCGGGGCGCCGAACGAGAGGCCGCCGAGGGCCGCCTCGCGGACGGCCTCCACCACGGCGGGGTTCGCGTGGCCGAGGATGGCCGGCCCCCAGGAGCCGACGTAGTCGATGTACTCGGCGCCGTCGGCGTCGAACAGCCGCGCTCCCTGCGCGCGGGCGATGAAGAGGGGGTCGCCGCCGACGGCGCGGAAGGCCCGCACCGGGCTGTTCACGCCGCCGGGCAGGACGGCGGCGGCGCGGTCGAACAGGGCTTTGGAGGCGGGGGCTCGGCCCCCGCGGGCAGGCGGAGGGGCGCTCTTCTCGTTCGTCATCGTGCTCCGGGCCATAGCAGGGGCAGGGCGGGGGAGCGAAGCGGATCGAGGCCGCCGGGCGCGGGCGAGGTCGCCGGGCGCGGGGCGCCGCGGGCGCAGGACGCGCGGCGTCGCGGCGCCGGACGCGCGGCGTCGCGGTCTCCGGGCGTGCGGCGTCGCGAGCGCCGGGCGCGCCGCGTCGCGGCCCGTCGGGCGCGTGGTGCGGGGACCGGAGGTGGCACGGCGCGACGGTCCGGGGGGCCCGCGGGCGGCCTTCGATCCACACGATCCTTTGCTGCGCGGCCGCGCTTGGCTATGGTGAGCGCCTGGAGAGAGGGGGCCGCGACCTGCGGCCCGAGCTGCTCCTGGGGACCGCGGGCGCGGCTCCCCGAGCACAAGCGTCTGGTGAGCCATGCGGATCTCCGAGGACCCCGCTCCGGGGCAGCGTCTCGGGCGATATGAGCTTCTGCGCCTCATCGGCGAGGGCGGGATGGCCCAGGTCTGGGCCGCGCGCATGGAGGGCTCCCGCGGCTTCCACAAGGTCGTCGCGCTGAAGACGCTCATCCCGGCGCTCGCGCGCGATCCGCAGTTCCAGCGCATGTTCCTCGACGAGGCGAACCTCGCCGCGAAGATCCACCACCGCAACGTGGTGGAGATCCTCGACCTCGGCGACACCGACGGCGTGCTCTTCCTCGTGATGGAGTGGATCGACGGGCAGACGATGCAGCGGCTGCTCCGGCCGGGCCTGCGCCCGATGCCGATCTCCCCGGCGATGGCGGCGCGCGTCGTGGCCGACGCGGCGCACGGGCTGCACGCGGCGCACGAGCTCCACGACGAGCGCGGGGTGCCGCTCGGCATCGTGCACCGGGACGTCTGCCCGCAGAACATCCTCATCGATCGCGACGGCACGGTGAAGGTGGCCGATTTCGGGATCGTGAAGGCGTTCGAGCGGCTGGGCGACACGACGCAGACCGGCGAGATCAAGGGCAAGGGCGAGTACATGTCGCCCGAGCAGGCGCAGGGGCACCCGGTCGACCGCCGCTCGGACATCTTCTCGCTCGGCGTGGTGCTCTTCGAGGCGGTGACGGGCGCGCTCCCGTTCCAGGTGCTGCACGACCTCGTGCTGCCGCAGACCGGGTCGTCGGAGCCGCCGCGGCCCACGCTGATCGCGCCGCAGTGCCCGCGGGATCTCGAGGAGATCATCCTGAAGGCGCTCGCGCGCGACCCGCAGCAGCGCTTCCAGACGGCGGGCGAGATGGCGAGCGCGCTGGAGGACTTCCTGATGCGCCGGTCGGGCGTGATCACGACCGCGCACGTCGCGGAGCTCCTGATGGCGCGCTGCGGGGACAAGCTCGAGGAGGAGCGGCAGCGGATCGCGGACGCGATCGTCCCGCAGCAGCGCCCGGGGTGGCGGCCGAAGCCGGGGGCGACGCTGAGCGTCGGGCCGCCGTCGGAGGGCCGCTCGCGGAACGCGCGCACGGCGCCGCGTCGGGGGATCGGCGGGCTGATGCGCGCCGGCAGCGACGCGCTGCGCCCGGTGGCGCTGCCGTGGCTCGTGGCGGCGGTCTCCACGGGCGTCGCGGTGGCGTCGCTCATGTTCGTCGCGCTGAGCCGGCCGAGGGATCAGCGGCCGATCGTGGATCCGATCGCGGTGCAGACCCAGCCGAGCGCCGCGGTGGTGAAGCTGAACGGCGTGGTGCTCGGCGTGGGCAGCCAGGTCATCGCCCGGCCGAAGCCGGGGGTGTCGCTCGTGGTGGAGGCGCGGTCGAGCGACGGCGTCTCGCAGACGGTGGAGATCACGTCGGAGTCGCCCGCGCGGATCCAGATCAACCTGGACCCGACGAAGGGCGAGCCCGGCCCCGGGACCGCGGCGCCGCCGGGCAGCGGGCGCGCGCCGGCGGCGAAGTAGCCGCGGGGGTGGAGGCCGGCGGGCGCGGGTCACGTCGGGGCGTCCGCGAGCTCGCCGCGCAGGAGGCCGTAGAGCGCGGTGTCGGTGTACCGCCCGTCGTAGTACCAGTTCTGGCGCTGCCGCCCCTCGAGCGCGAAGCCGAGGCGCTCGAGCACGCGCGCGGAGGCGCGGTTCTCCGGATCGATCTGCGCCTCGACGCGGTGGAGCTCCATGGACTCGAAGCCGAAGCGGATCACGGCGCGCAGCGCCTCGGTCATGATCCCCCGGTTCCAGAACGCGGGCAGGAGGTCGTAGCCGATCTCTGCCCAGCGATGGGGCTTGTTCCAGCGCCAGAAGCCGCCGGTGCCGACGAGCTCTCCGTTCTCCTTGAGGGTGATGCCCCAGCGGATCGAGGTGTTCTCTCGGACGCCGGTCATGATGGTGGCGATGCGCCGCTCCGAGTCCGCGAGCGAGCCGTCCGGCCCGCGGCCGGCGTAGCGCACCACCTCCGGATCCGACTGGATGCGGAAGATGCGCTCGACGTCGCTCGGCGCGATCGCGCGGAGCGCCAGGCGCGGCGTCGTGAGGACGGGGAACGGGTCGAACGATGCCATCGGCCGATGGCATCAGCGGAGGTCTCCGGGCGTCAAGCGCGCGGCACGGGCCGAGCGGCCTTGACGTCGCCGTGCGCTCGGCCGACACGTCTCGGGGAGGACTTCGCATGGCGCCGCTCGAGGAACTGGGTGCGGAGCCGCTCGCCGCGCTCGAGGAGGCGGAGGGCGCCGGCGGCGAGCGCGGGGCGGCGGGCGGCAAGAGCGCTGGCGGCGAGAGCGGCGACGGCGAGCGCGGGGCGCCGGGGCGCCGGGTCCGCTTTGCGCGCGGGGTGACCGAGCTGCCCGGCGACCTGCCGGTGGTGGTGCTCCACGAGGACGCGATCCTGCGCTGGCGGCCCACGCCGAGGCGGCCGGACGGCGCGCCCGCGCGGCTCTCCGAGGTGGCGGTGGGCGCGGCGATCGCGGTCGAGCATGGCGGCATCTGGGACGAGGGCCTCGTCCTCGGCCGCGTGGTGCGCCCGGCGCGCGCGGGCGGCTTCCGGGTCGATGGCGACGTGGAGCACTACCCGTCGGTCGCCGAAGCCGAGCGGGCGCACGGCCCGCTCGAGCCGGGAGAGGCGCAGGATCTGCCGGCGACGACGGTCGGCGATCCGGCGTTCGAGCTGGGCGAGCCGATCGGGCGCGACGCGCGCGGGATCGGCCGCAGGGCGAGGCGATAGCCGCGAGCGACGCACAGCGAGGCGGTAGCCGCGGCCGCGCCTGCCGCGTCGCTCAACCGAGGTCGCTGAGCGCGTCGCCGCCCGCCTCGGTCCAGCTGTCGCGGCTGCGCAGCCGCTCGCGGTAGGCGATCACCTTCGGCCAGCGCCCGGCGTCGTCGAGGTGCGAACCGCGGAGCAGCGAGAGGGCGGCGCCCACGGAGCAGTCCGTGAGCGACATCGAGCTCTTGAGCAGGTACCGGTCCTCGAGCTCTGCCTCGAGCAGATCGAGCGAGCGCGTCGCCTCGTCGCTGGCCCGCTTGACGACCGCCTCGGCGAGGGCGGGGAGGCCCGTCTTCGGCGCGACGACGTTGGTCCACCAGATCGCGCTGCAGTGCGGGGTCAGGTGCGCGCTGTCGAAGAACAGCCACTGGAGCGCCCTGGCCTCGGACGTCGCCACGTCGGGCCAGCGCGTCGTCCCGTGCGTGCGGCCGAGGTAGGCGATGATGGCGTTCGACTCGCGGAGCACGAGCGGGCCGTCCTCGAGGACGGGCACCTTCCGGTGCGGGTTCAGCCGGGCGAACGTTTCGGCGCGCTGCTCGCCTCGAAACAGGTCGACCTCGACCGGTTCGTAGGCGAGCCCGAGCTCGGCGAGGGCGAGGCGCACCTTGAGCGCGTTGGGCGAGTGGCGGAACGTGTAGAGGCGCATGCCGGCGCAGTAGCGCATGCGGCCGGAGGGCGCGAGCGGGCGCGGTGGAGGGGATGTTGAGCGCGCGGGGGAGCGTGAGCGTCTGGCGGGATCAGGCGATGCCGGTGACGAGCGGATCGACCGGAGCGGGCTCGGGCTTCACGGGGCCGGCATCCGGCTTCTTGTCGGGCCGAGGAGACGCCGGCGTGGAGCGTGTCGCCGTGTACAGATTGGGGAATCGACCTTCGGGATCGTCGTAATAGAAGAGGAACCGGCCAATGCGGACGGCTTCGTCGTAATGGCGGAAGAGCAGCTTGGCGGCGCGCGCCTGATAGCCTTTCCAGAGCGTCTGCTCGGGCGTCGACGTGGCGCCGAGCAGGCGCAGGATCTGCTCTGCGAGGGCGCTCGCTTCCTGCTCGTCCTCGCTGCGGAAATTCCTCTTGTCGTCTTTGATGGCGTCGCGGTGCTTGCGGTACATTTCGGCGACGCCCGACAGGTCGTTGGCGAGGTCGAGGTGGCCGCTGCCCGCGCGCAGGTGCGCGAGCTGGGCGGTGGCCTCCGCGTCGCCGTCGAGGTGGTACTCGAGGGTCTTCAGCATGCGCGCGCGTATCTCGTAGGCGCGCTCGACGAGGGTGGCCGGGAGCGCCGCCCCGGAGTGCGTGGCCGAGGTGAGGAGGAGCTTGTGCCGGGCGAACCAGGTCGCCCAGGCGACGCTCTCGAGCCCGTCGATGAGCGCGGCGTCGAGCGCGCCCGCCGCGGCGATGGCCGCAATGCGCTGGCGCAGCTGCGGCGCGGCGAGCGTCTGGGCCACGCCGATGGCCTGCACGGCGGCTGCCTGGAGATCGATCCGCGGCGTGTCCAGCCCGGCGAGCGGTATCGCGTCCAGGTCGGGCTTCACGCGCTGGAAGGCCGCCTCCGCGATATGGATCTGGGTGGGTTCGACGGCGGTTGTCCCTGATTTGTTCGGGTTCTTGGGTTTGGGCATGGACGCAAGGACTAAGTCGCGCGGGAGAGAATGCTGCGAGCGAGCACGAAATGGGCGCGATTCACGAATATCGTCGTGCGGTTGCAGGATGGCAGGGAGAGGTCGCGCGGAGCTTCGCCGGAGGTGGTGCAGGACGTTGCGGGAAGCGCGCGGGGCTTGGCCGGAGGTGGTGCAGGACGTTGCGGGAAGCGCGCGGGGCTTGGCCGGAGGTGGTGCAGGACGTTGCGGGAAGCGCGCGGGGCTTGGCCGGAGGTGGTGCAGGACGTTGAGGGAAGCGCGCGGGGCTTGGCCGGAGGTGGTGCAGGACGTTGAGGGAAGCGCGCGGGGCTTGGCCGGAGGTGGTGCAGGACGTTGCGGGAAGCGCGCGGGGCTTGGCCGGAGGTGGTGCAGGACGTTGAGGGAAGCGCGCGGGGCTTGGCCGCAGGTCACGATCGCCGACGTGCGCGCGTTGCGCTCCACGAGCAGCTGATAGACGTCGAGGCTCTGTTCGCAGCCATCGGCTCTAGCGCGAAGTTTTCAATGGCGGTCCGGAGACGACCGGATCGAGCGTCGCTTTCCTCGGTGCACAGGCAATACGTATCTAGTCCGAGCTGCCGATCCTGCTCGTTCGAAGACAAGGATTTCTGAATCTCGAGGCGCATCCCGCCGCCGTCGGATTGTTCGGTAAGTATAACAACGTACGTGTTGAGGTCAGGATCATTCGCAGCTACTAGCGCTTTTGCTTTGAATCTGCGCATGTGGCTGTCATCCCGCAGTTTGATGCTGCATGGTGCCCGGGGTGCGCTATGGATGGCGCTCCTTTAGCTCCAGAAACACTTGCCCGATGACACCCTCGTCCATGCACCGGAACTCGGGTAGCTCGTTGCCAAGCGCAGATCTGAGCAGTGCTTCCCACTCCGGCTTCGTTGGTCTTCGTCCAAATGTGGCTTGATACTCCGCTGTGACGGCGCTTATCGCTTCCCCCAGCGTGTCCAGTGGAGCATCGCCAATTACGTCCTCCGTACCTTGAACCTTCCACCATCCCATTGTTGTGCTCCTCGAGAGAATGCAAAATCTACCGAATGTAGACTTGTGGGTTCAATAGGCTAAAATTCGGTGAAACCGTTCGGGCAATCTCAACAGGTGCCGATATGGACAAAGAGCCGGGCGAGGAGTTGTAGATCATCCTGCCCTCAGACATGGCTTGCCGGATAAGCGAGGTCTCCAGAGACCGTGCTTGTGCATCCGGTAAGAGATCCGAGATCACTTGCATCCCGCGGAAGGGGCCCGGAGGATGAACAGCGTGCTCGCCCAGGCGTCTCAGTGGATTGTTTGAGATTCCATAATATACTGGATCTCCGACATCGTCCACCAGTTGATAGACATACCGGCCAGACGCTCCCCCCCTTATGGCACCTGTGGCGAGGGTCGATTCCTCCGCGAGCGCCCCCAGCCCTCTCCCCGCGCCGAACACGGTGGCGGCACCGAGGATGACGGTCTTCACCCCCGCCGCGCCGGCAGCGCGGTAGTCATCCCGATCGATGGCGAGCGCCGTGTCCGCCGCTCCCCGCCCGATCTGGTAGAGCGGGTTGACGGCGTTCAGCGCGCCGACGACGCCGTCCTCCTTGTACCCGTCCCACACGGCCCGGCCGAGCTCGTACGTGCCGTAGCCGCCGAACGTGAGCGCGCTCAGCACCAGCGACCGCGCGACGCCGAGCGCCAGCTCGCCCGTGCCCTCGCCCGCGCCGAGCAAGCCCTCGCCGACCACGCTGGCGGCGCTCGCGTGCTCCGGCGACGACGGCGCCGGCTGGGGCACGAAGCCCGCGCTGGTGCCGTAGACGCCGACGTCGATCGGCGGCACGGCGCCGCCGACCTCGGCGCCCGCAGCGTTGGCGTCGGCATCGGACCGCGCCTCGTGCTCCGGGAACCTGGCGACCACCACCTCTTCGATCGGCGGCAGCCCCAGCTCGTCCGACGTGAACTCCGCGCCGGCCGCGCGCGATGATCCACCCCGGTCCTCCGGAACCGCCTCCTGAAAGCCGCTCGGGTCGACGTACGCCAGCGGGTTGTTCAGCACGTAGCTGTAGGCGTTCCAGCTCTGGCCGAAGAGCGGCCTGGAGATGACCGGATCGGGCGTCGTGAACCTCCCGATCTTCGGGTCGTACAGCCGCCCCTTCATGTGGACGAGCCCGAGCTCGTCGTCGCTCCCGTGCCCGGTGAACCCGCGCGCCAGCAGCGCCGGCGGCGCCTCCGCTGCCGGCGCGCGCCGCCACGTCACCGGATCTCGGCGTGCGCCGAACGCGTCGTAGCTGCGCCGCTCCACCTCCCTGCCCGCGTCCTCGCCGCGCCCCTCGGTGAGCAGGTCGACCGAGCCGAGGTGGTCGACGTGGATGTACAGCGTCCGCGCCTCCTCGCCGGCCCTCTTCGTGACCACCGCCACGGCGCGCTCGCTGGAGCGCACCGTGTACCGATGCTCCACGGCGCCCGTCGCGAGGTCGGTGACCCGCTCGTACAGGTCGCCGGCATAGACCGTCTGCTCCGCGGGCGTGGTCTTCCTGATCCGCCGCTGATCGCCGTCGTAGTCGACGTCGACCGTACCCGTCCCGCCAGCGAGCGTGATGCTCGCCGGCAAGTCGAACGCCGTGTACCGGATCTCCGCGACGCCCGGCCTCCGGATCTGGTTGCCCACGGCGTCGTACGCGAACACGTCGGCCCCGACCGTCTTCACCGCGTGCGGGTGCTCCGGGTCGTACGTGTACTCGCCGACGTCGGGTTTCTCTCGGATATTCCCGTTCGGCGCGTACGTCGTCTCGAACAGGCAGAACCGCTCATTCCGCGAGGCGCACGTCAGCCGATCGAGCTTGTCGTACCGAAAGTGCTCGGTCCTCTCCAGCCGATCGTCGCGCCGCGAGGTGAGGTTGAGCCGGTCGTCGTACCCGTACCAGAGGTCCTGGAGCACGACGTGGTCCTTCATCGTGGCCACCCGGCGCAGCCGGCCTTTGGTCTCGTGGTACGACCGCTCCGTGGTCACCCCGTTGCCGAACTCTTCAATCCGGATCCGGCCGGCCTCGTCGGTGTCCTCGAGCCGCCAGAACATCTCTCGGGAGCGTTCGTTCCGCAGGCCCACCAGGTGGCCATGCGCATCGAAGATGCGCCGCACCCCGAAGCGCCGCTCCCCCTCCGCCTGTGGGTACCAGAGCCGGAACGGCCGGCTGTGCCCGTCGTAATCGACCGCGGTGGCGAACCGCTCGCCCTCGATCGCCAGCTCCTCCTCGCGCAACCTCCCCAGCGCGTCGTACCGGTACGTCGTCCTGTGCCCTTCAGGGCTGGCCACCTCGGCGAGCTTGCCCACCCCGCGCTCGGCCTCGTCCCAGGTCCAGGTCGTCGTGCCGTCTTCGTCGCTGCGCTCCACGGCCCGGCCGAGGCGGTCGTGCTTCCAGCTCACCTCTCGCCCGAGCGCATCCACCGTCGAGGTCTGCTGGCCGAACCCATCGTAGTGCGCGACGGTCGTCCCGCGATCCGGGTCGATGTGCCGGCGCACCCGGCCGTACGCGTCGCGCTCCGTCGTCGTCTTCGCCCCGCCCGGGTCGGTGACCGTCCACAAGCCGCCGAACGGGCCGTACGCATACGACGTGACGCCCCCTTCCGGATCGACGATCCGCACCGGCCGCCCGAGCGCATCGTTCTCGATCGTGGTCACGCGCCCGCCCGGGCCTTCCACCTCCACCGTCCTGCCGAGATACCGGTAGCGCGTCTCCGCCCCCCACGCCGCGCGATGCCAGGCGATCCGGCCCATCGCGTCGTGCCCGTACGTCTCGTCCTGCATCCGCTCGCGCGGCGTGCCCTCGGCCGCGGGCAGCGACCGCCGCGCCACGCGCTCGCCGCTCTGATCGAACGCGATCTCCTGCACCACGCGCTCCGCCGGCCCGTCGCCGGTGCGCGCCTTGTACGCCCACCCCCGGATCGGCCGCCCAAACCCGTCGAGCTCCACCGTCACGTCGGCGCCGCCGTCGGTCGCGGTCCTGCGCAGCACCCGCCACGCGTCGCCCCGCGGCCCGCCGTCGCGCGTGCGCGAGAGCGTCGCGCGCGTGGTCGTCCCGTCGGGCCGGCGCTCCTCGGTGATGCGCCCGAGGCCGTCGTGCGCCCATTGCGTCGCGAGGCCGTTCGGATCCACCACGGCCTCGATCACCCCGTGGCCCGCGTCGTACCTCGTGTACGTCACGTGCCCTTCCGGGTTCCGCTGCGCGTACGGGAAGATCCCCTCGGCGTCGTACGAGACGCACGCCTTCCGCCGCCCTCCGAAGGCGTCCTCCGCCCTCGTGTGGATCACGTTGCCGAACGCGTCGCGCGTGTACCGCACGCTGACCTGGGTCTCCAGATCGCCGTCGTCGCTGCCCGTCGACTCGGTGCGCACGCGCCCGTGCCGGTCGTACGTGCGCGAGCTCGTGCGGCACTGCTCGATCGACAGCGCGCGGCTGCACTCCTGCTGCGTCTCCAGCAACCCGATGAGCCACGCGTCCTCGTCGTTCCGGAACGTCCGCTTCACCTTCAGCGTGAGGTCGACGCCCGCGGTCGACGTGCTCTCCTCCCGGATGTTGCCGAACGCATCCCACGCGCTCACGAGCCTCTCCGTACGGCTCACGAGCTGCGCCGGCGCATACCACGACTCGCGAACGTACTCTTCCAGCGTCTTGCCGCTGTCCCGCCGGTGCTCGCCCTGCTCCCGCCGCTGCTTTTGATACACCGGCAGCGTGAAGTAGCTCTTGCCGCGGACGGTCAGGATCGCGTGGATCAGCCGCTCGGTATACGAGAGCTCGACCCTGGAAACGCCTTTCTGCGGCGGCTCGGGGGTCCACCGCCATTCCCGGACGACGTGACCCGCCAGGGGAAAGCTGCGGTCCGACGGATCGAACGTGACGTTGTCGAAGAACTCGGCGCTGCCCGCGCCCGAAGCGGCGTCGCGCACGATGCGCGCGCCGAAGCCGAGGAAGCCGCGGCCCAGCCGGTGGTACCTGCCGTTTCTGTAGGCCACCTGGAAGGTGCGCAGCCGATCCGCGCCGTTGTTCAGCGCATACCTGCTCACCACGCGCCGCGGCCCGAGCGCGCACCGCACCGGGTAATCGCACGCGCCGTCGCCCGGCTCGCCGGTGTCGTACCGGGGCAGGTACGTCCTCTTCTCGCCGCGCACGCCCGGCTCTGCGGCCGACAGGTGGCTGTACTCGATCTGCACCTTGGGCACGTGCGCCGCATCCTCCGGGTCGTACGCGCTCATGCCGTCGCTCGCGGTCCACAGGAGGTCCTCCTCGTGCAGCCGGCTGCGGAACACCCGCAGCTCCTTCCCCACGGCCAGCACCACGTCCTGGTTGCCGTCGCCGTCGACGTCGGTGACGCGCGGTGCCCACGGGTGCGCGAGCGTGATCTCGCGGTCGATCAGCACCTCGCTCACGGGCAGGCGCGCGTCGGTCACCACGAAGGTCCCGTCGCCGGTGCTGCCCGTCGCCTGCAAGATCTTCCACAGGACGGGCCCGCCGGGCTCGCGCATCGGCATCAGCAGGTCCTGCCGCCCGTCGCCGTTGTGATCGATCGGCGCCGCCAGCTTTGCGAACGCGTCGGCGTCGAACACGAACGAGGGCAGGCTGCTCACGCCGGCCGCGAAGCCGTCGCCCGTGTTGATGAACGTGCGCAGCTGGCCATCGTCGAAGCCCGTCTCCACCGCGTCCGGCAGCCCGTCGCCGTTCACGTCGAGCAAGATCACCCGCCCGCCGCTGCCGGCCTCGAGCACCGGCAGCCCCGTCGCCCGCTTCGCCCACTCGCCCGGCCGCACGAAGGACAGCGCGTCGAACGTGGTGCCGAACAGGGTCCCGTTGCCCGTGAGCGTCGCCTCGTAGACGAGCAGGTCGACCTTCCCGTCGCCGTCGACGTCGGCGAGGTGCATCTCGGCGTTGCAAGGGTGCCCGCGCAGCGCCGGGATCCGGCTCGGCTCCGGCTCGAAGCCCGACGCCGCCGGACGCCACAGGTGCAGCGTCCACTCGGTGAACACGCTCCCGGTGTCCTCGCACTGGAGCAGGTCGGCGACGCCATCGCCGTCGACGTCGGCGAGGTGCGCCGAGGCGTCGCGGCTGTTCAGATCGAGCGGCGGCGGGGCGTCGGTCCCGAACTTGCGCCGGATTCCGGTGCTCTTCCGCCGGAACGTCCCCTCCGGCGTCGCGAGCAGCACGTGCCAATCGGGATACCGGCCATGGACGTCGTGCAGGAAGATATCCATCCTCCCATCGTCGTTGTAATCGATCGGCCTGCCGAGCTCCGGCTGCACCGGTGACGGCGGCGCGTAATGCATCTCCTGATGCGCGAGCACGAGCGCGCCGAAGGCCGAAGGGCCCCCTTCGGCCATGCGGTTCGGCGCGACGAAGAAATTCGAAATGGGGGTATCGTCGTCGACCGGCAGGTCCAGATCCGTCGTCACGAGGTCGTCGCGCCCGTCGCCGGTCGCATCCATCGTCATCAGGCTGCCGCCGCGCGCGGGTGCCCCGTGTACTCGATCCGCCGCGGCGCGTGCTCGACCGTGTAGCCCTCGCTCGCGCTCGTCTCGTTCTGGTAGCGGATGTCGATCGTATTGCCGCTCCGATCGCTCACCCGCGTCACCCACCATGCGCGGATGACACCCCCTTTCGCGAGCACCTGCCCGCTCGGCTCCCCGCCGTACTCGAGGATGCGCCCCGCCCGGGTGAACACCCGCACTCGCTTCGGCCCTCTCGCCCGGTCCCACCCGTCCTCGTAGCTCGCGATCACCCGCGCGAACGTGTCCGGGACCGTCCGGTACTCGACGACCTCGCCGCCACCGCCGACCTCCACCAGCCGCTTGCCATCGAGGCAGAGCGCGTCGCCCTCGTCGTACCGCACCGCCCGGATCTCGCCGTCCTGCGCCAGGTTCCGCGGACACCGCATCACCGCCGACAGCCCGGTCACGGAGAACCCCATGCCGAGCACGCCCTCACCCGATGCGCTGTCGTACTGCACCGCGAGCTCAGGCTCCATCCCGGCGCGCCCCGGCGGCACGGCGAGCGGAATCGTATACGTCGCCTCTCCGGTGCTCGTCACGCCGAACGACCCGGCGATCGCGCCTGCCTCGACCGTCGCCGAGTGCGGCAGCTCTGCCGGAAATGGCGACGCCGCCTCGTCGGGCTCCGGGCAGGGCGTGTCCGGCAGCTCCAGCCACGAGGCGGGTATCCGCGGCGAATCCGAGCACGCCGTCACGGCGAGCACGCACGCCGCGACGAGCAGCGCTGCCAGGAGCCAGCGATGCGCGCGCCTCTGCTGACCACGAGGGCCGCGAGACCGCCACGGCACACAGGGCGACACGCTGGCGGCAAGAGATGATCTGGCTCTCATTTGCAATGCTCTCCCTGAAAGCGCGCCGCTTCCGTATCTCCGGTGTGGGATGCGATCAACCTCGCTCACGGCTGGCGAACGCCGAGACGACGGAATGGACGTCGAATATCCGTCCCGTCCCCACGAGCGCTCCGAGGAACGTCGGCGCGCTGGCGTGCGGCGCTCCATGCGTGCGATGAGCGATCGCAAAGCAACAGCATCCGGTCACGCCGGCAGCGTCGCGCCGCATGCGCCGAGCTCGCCGACGCTCGCGACCCATGGAGATCGTCCTCGGCGTTCACGCGCACCTCTCGCCGCACCGTGAGCCCGACCGTCGGCCGCGCGCCCCTCTGCTACCCTCGCGGGATGGACCGCCACCGCTCGCTCCGCATGACCCTCCTCCTCGCCGCCGGCGCCGCCGGCTGCTCCAGCGCGAAGAGCCGCGACATCGCGGTCGTCACGCTCGCCGAGCCGCAGGCCACGGCCGACGACGCCGGCGCCGCGGATGACCCGGCGGCGCCCGCGCCCCGGCCGCAGCGCAGCGCGGGCTGGGTGAAGGAAGCGGACGGCACCGTGCACCGCGCGTCGCCGGTCCGCTGCGACGCCACCATCGCGCAGCGCGCGTGCGCCGGCACCGAGCGATCGTTTCAATGCAAGACCGACGCCGACTGCACGGAGGGGCCGCGCGGCAAATGCGTGAGCTCCTTCGGGCAGATAGGCCCCTATTGCGGCTGCGAGTACGCCTGCGAGACCGACGCCGAGTGCGGCCCGTCCGAGGTGTGCGTGTGCAAGGGGACTGGCGCGCTCCGAGAGGAGCACTCCGTCTGCGCGAAGGCCCTGTGCGCGGTCGACGCGGATTGCCCTGGCAGCACCTGCGGCCTGTCGGCGTACTTCAACGGGTGCTGGGAGCAGGTCACGCTCGCCTGCCGGACCAAGGACGACGCTTGCCAGAGCGACGCCGACTGCGCGCCCGACGCGAACCCGGGGGTCGCCTGCGTCGTCCCCGACATCGAGGGAGAGAGCGCGCGCTGGGAGTGTGCCGGGATCTCCTGCGCCATCGGCCGCCCCCTCGTCGTCGAGGGAGCGGCGCGCGCCGCGCCGCGCGCCGCGCGCGACGACTGGCGCGCGCCCGCGGCGCTCGACGTCGCCTCCCTCCCGCCCGAGGTGCGCGAGCGCGCCGCGGCGCACTACGCCGCCGTCGCCGCGCTCGAGCACGCGTCGATCGCGAGCTTCGCCCGCTTCTCCCTGCAGCTCCTCGCGCTCGGCGCGCCGGCCGCCCTCGTCGGCGAGGCGCACCGCGCCGCGCTCGATGAGCTGGAGCACGCGCGCCTCGCGTACGACATCGCCTCGCGCCTCGCGGGCCGGGCGATCGGCCCGGGGCCGCTGCTCGAGGCGGCGACGGCGCCCGTCGGCGCCGGCGTCGCGGAGGTGGTGGAGGCGCTCGTCGAGGAGGGCTGCGTCGGCGAGACGCTGGGCGCCGCCGAGGGCCGGGAGCTCTCGCGGATCGCCGCGGACCCGGCGCTCGCGGCCGCGCTCGCGCGCATCGCCGCCGACGAGGAGCGGCACGCGGCGCTGTCGTGGAGGGCGCTCTCGTGGATGCTCGCGACGTTCGGCGAGCCGGCGCGCGCCGCGGCGGAGCGGGCGTTCTCCCGCGCCGCCGCGCGGTTCGCGGCCGACCCCGCGCCGGGGCTCCTCGCGCACGAGGCGCTCGGCCTGCTCGCGGCGCCCGCGCTCGGGGCGCTGCGCCGCGAGGTGCTCGCCGAGGTCGTCGCCCCCTGCCGCGCGGCGCTCCCGGGGCTGTCGCGCGACAGCGCTCCTGCCGCCCCGTCGAGCTTGCCGCGAGGCGCCTCCGCCTGACCGACGAAAAGCGCGCAGGCCGCCGCAACGGTGGCTCCGATGACGCGCGCCCGCGGAGCGACATCATGAGTTGCCTGACAGCGCTGTAGCCCGAGCGGTGATGTCGCCTCCGCGACGCGGCAGACGGAGCGCGGACTGGCGAAGAGGCGCGCGCGTCGGCCGAGCGAACGCGCTTCTCAAGCGAGACGGGCCTCTGCTACAACGCGACCTCGTCGCTCGCGTGCGCTGGGAGGGAACGTGGCGGACCAGGGATCATCCAAGGATTCACTTCAAGCATTCTTCGCTTCCTGCCCGGACATGCTGTTCGTCGCAGGACGGGATGGCAGCCTGCAGCAGGTCAGCGGAGCGCTGCGGCGCGCCCTGGGTCCGGCGGCCGCGCCGGGGGCGACGCTCGCGTCGCTCGTCGACGAGGCCGATCGGGAGCCGCTCGCGGCGGCCTGGTCACGGCTGCAGCAGAGCGCGGAGCCGCTCCGGCTCGCCCTGCGCTTCCGCGACGCGCGCGGCGCCGAGCAGGCCCTGACGTGCAGCGCGACCCAATCGCCCGACGGCGACGCGATCTACGGCTCGCTCCAGAGCGCGCCCGCGCCGGAGGCGAGCCGCTCGCTGAAGGAGCGCATCCTGGATCAGGTGGTCGCTCACCTCCCCATCGCGCTCTGGGCGGTCGATCGCGAGGGCAGGTTCGGCTACCAGGAGGGCAGGGCGCTCGAGAAGCTCGGCCTTACGCCGCACCAGTGCGACGGCGTGAGCCTCTTCGAGGCGCAGGAGGGGAGCGAGCTCGCCGGCGAGGTGAAGCGAGCGCTCGCCGGGGAGCCGATCCACACCTGCGATGAGGTGCAGGGCGCTCACTGGGACAGCTGGGTCGTCCCGCTCCGCGGCGGCGGCGGCGAGATCGAGGGGGCGGTCGGGGTGGCGCTCGACATCTCGCCGGCGAAATCCGCCGAGGAGGAGCTCCGCTCGCGGCTGCGGCAGATCGAGAAGCAGCAGGAGGTGATCCGCAATCTCTCGACGCCGATCATCGAGGTGTGGAGCGGGGTGCTCACCCTGCCGATGGTCGGCATCGTGGACAGCGTGCGGACCGCGGACGTGATGGACAGCGTGCTCCAGCGCATCGTCGAGCAGCAGGCGCGCTTCGCCATCCTGGACCTCACCGGCGTCGAGATGGTGGACACGCGGGTGGCGAGCCACCTGATCGAGCTCGTGACGGCGATCCGGCTCCTCGGCGCCGAGGGGATCGTGGCCGGCATCAAGCCGAACGTGGCCCAGACGATGGTCGCGCTCGGGCTCGATCTCTCGCAGATCGTCACGCAGCGGAACCTGCGGGCCGCCCTCAGCTACTGCATCCGGAAGATGAACCCCCCGCAACTCACGCCCTCGCCGAGCCCCGCTCTTGTCAGCGCCAAGCAGAGCTCCGCGACCGCGGAACGCGGGTAGATCCCGTTGTGCGTGCCGGGGTCACCCCTTCGGTGGATTCGGCATCATGTGGGATGAACGGGGCGATTCTCGAAGCGTGCGTTCGAAGCAGATTCGCCACGGTCGTAGCAAGTTGCCACAGTGTGGGCGGCTACGGTCCCCAGGATTTCGGGGAAAAACGTGCTGTCGTCTTGTGCACCGATTTTGCACACGGGCCGGCACCTGAACACACCTGAGGAGGTCCTTATCTATGGTCGTATCGCGCAACGTTCTCGTCTTGACGGTCGGTCTTGCTCTCGGCGCCGGTTGCTCCAACCAGCCCGCGGCGAGCGACCCGAGCACGGTGAACGCACCGCCGCCGGCCCCGACCCCGGCTCCGACCACGCCGCCGGAGACGGCGCCGGCCCCTCCGCCGAGCGCTGACGCGCAGGCGGGGACGGCGCAGCCGGATGCCACCACGAGCACGACGCCGAGCGCGCCCGCGGAGGCGCCGCTCACCGACGAGCAGATCGTCGCCGTGCTCGACGCCGCGAACAAGAAGGAGATCGACGAGGCGCAGCTCGCGCAGACCAAGGCCAAGAACAAGGACGTGAAGGCCTACGCCAGGGTCATCGTCCAGCACCACAACGATGCGAAGGCGAAGCAGGCCAAGCTGGTCAAGAAGCTCGGCATCACGGCGGCCGAGTCGGACAAGAGCAAGCAGCTCGCCACCGAGACGCAGCAGGCGGTCGAGCAGCTGAAGGCCCTCCAGGGTGCCGACTTCGATCAGCAGTTCGTGCAGCTCATGGTCAAGGACCACCAGACGACGCTCGACCTCATCGATCGGCGCATCCTGCAGGACGCGAAGAACGCGGATCTGAAGGCGATGCTCGAGAAGGATCTCCGGCCGACGATCGAGAAGCACCTGAAGGACGCGGAGGCGCTCGCGCAGAAGCTCGGCCCTGCGGGGGCCACGGGCGCGGGCGCGACGACCGGCGCGACGGGCGCTGCGGCCCCGGGGGGCGCGAGCGGCGCTTCCACGACGGCGGGCGCCGGGGCCCAGGGCGGCACGACCGGCGCACAGCGCGCCGCCGGCGCGCAGTCGGGGAACCAGGCCGGCCAGACCGGCGTGACGGCGGGGAGCCCGGGCGGCCAGGGCGGCGTGCAGCCGCCGGCGGCGACCCCGGCCGCCGGCGCCGGCGCGGGCACGAAGGGGGCCTCGCCCGGGACGAAGTAGTCCCCGCGGCCCACGGCATCGTCAGGGCGGGCGCGCGGTATCGATCGTGCGCCCGGGGTGGCGATAGAGACGCGCGCAGCTGGTCCGGGGACCGGCTGCGCGCGTCGCCGTTTCTGCGGCATCGGGTCGGAAAGGACTCGATGTCGAATCGTATCGTCTTCGTTCCCCGTCTCCGTCCCCGTCTCCCGTCTTCCGTCTTCCGTCTCCCGTCTTCGTCTCCCGTCCCCCGTCCCCCGTGCGCGTCCTTCGTGCGCGTGCGCGTGCGCGTGCGCGTGCGCGATTCTTCGGAATTAGCGTGCACGCGCACGCGCACGCCTGAAGATCCCGCACATCTTGATCCTTTTCGTCCGCGCCAAGCGTCCGAAAGGAGATGAGAAATTCGGGTTTGTCAGCGGCGGCACAGTCGATCGCCGATGAGTTCCAGGCGGTACAGCTGGGCGATGCTCGCCTTCACGAGCGTGTCCGCCGGATCGTGACGCGGCTCAGCGAGTCCCCTGGGGATAGTCTTCCCGACGCGATGAAGACGGACGCGGAGCTGGAGGGGCTCTACCGCCTCCTCGGCAACAAACGCGTCGCGTATGGTGCGCTCGTGAGAGCGCACGCGGAGCAGACCGTCGAACGCATGGCCGGGCATAGGACGGTCCGTGCGGTGCACGACACGACCGAGTTCGAGTTCGACGGCGAGGTCGAGCGCAAGGGGCTCGGCCCGCTGCGTGGCCGCAGCGAAGCGCGCGGCTTCTTTGCGCACGCGACGCTGGCGGTGGCCGAGGATGCGGTCAACCTGCCGCTCGGTCTGATCGGGCTGGAATGCTGGGCACGCACGAGCTCGCCGCGGTCCGGGCAGCGCAAGAAAAAGCTGAACGGCGGCGACTACGCGCGCATCGACGACAAGGAATCCACCCGCTGGGCGCGGCAAGTGGAGGAGGTCGAGCGAACGGTCGAGGGTCGCTGCTCGCTGGTGCACGTGATGGATCGCGAGGCGGATGCCTACCCGCTCTTGAGCGCGATGAGCCAACAAGGCCGGCGCTTCGTCGTACGCGTTGCGCGTGACCGGCTGGTGTGGGAGCTGGATGACCAGGACGAGCCGCTCGAGGACATCGGCCTGATGCCACTGAGCGAGGCGCTGGGCGAGCTGCCCATCAAGCTGGAGCGCGAGGTCGCGCTCTCCAAACGCCGCGCCAGCTCTGCGCCACGGCAGGGGCGCGCGCATCCCGACCGCCACGCTCGGCCGGCGACGTTGGGCATCAGCGCCACGCGCTTGGCGCTGCGGCGCCCGCCGTACCTGTCCGAGCAGATGCCCCACGAGCTCGGGGTAAACCTCGTGGTCGTGCGGGAGCTCGATGCGCCTGCCGGACAGGAGCCGGTAGCTTGGGTGCTGGCCACCAACGAGCCGATCCAGACCAAGGAGCAGATCGCAGCGGTGGTCGACCACTACCGCGCCCGATGGCTCATCGAGGAGTTTTTCAAGGCCCTGAAGACCGGCTGCTCCTTCGAAACGCGCCAGCTCGAGAGCTTTGAGAGTCTGACGAACGCGCTGGCCCTCTTCGTCCCGATCGCCTGGCAGATGTTGCAGCTGCGCGCGCTGTCGCGGCTCCGACCCAACGCTCCGGCCGACGAGGTGCTCAACCCAGCGCAAACGGCGCTGCTACGGCAGTTTCAGCCCAAGAAGATGCCCACCGAAGGCGCCACCGTGCGCGACGCGCTCTATGCCGTCGCTGGCCTTGGAGGTCACCTCAAGCAGAACGGTGCGCCCGGATGGCAGACGCTTGCGCGAGGCATGCAAACCTTGTTGACGTTGGAAGCCGGCTGGAATGCCGCGGCCGAGATTTCCCGCCAAACTATGGGGAAGATGTGATCAATCCTCAGACGCGCACGCGCACGCGCACGAAGACGGAAGAGGGGAGACGGAAGACGGAAGAGGGGAGAGGGAAGAGGGGAGAGGGAAGAGGGAAGAGGGAAGAGGGGAGAGGGAAGGAAGGCAGCTTCAACCCATCCTCGCTCCCGGCTCAGCCCAGCGCCACCCAGACCGACTTGAGCTGCGTGAGCTCATCCAGCACCGCCCGCCCGTTCTCCCGCCCGAAGCCCGACTGCTTGTATCCGCCGTACGGGCTCGCCGCGTCGAACCGGTTGTACGTGTTGATCCAGATCGTCCCCGCCGCGAGCCGCGCCGCCAGCGCGTGCGCCTTGCCCACGTCGCGCGTCCAGATGCCCGCCGCCAGGCCGTACTCGGTCGCGTTCGCGACGCGCGCCGCCTCCTCGACGTCGTCGAAGGGGATGACCGCCAGCACCGGGCCGAAGATCTCCTCGCGGGCGATGGCCATCGACGGAGACACCGCCGAGAACACCGTCGGCTCCACGAAGTACCCCGGCCCCTCGCGGCGCCCGCCGATCTCGCGGCGCGCCCCCTCGGCCGCGCCCCGATCGATGTAGCCGAGCACCTTCGTGAAGTGCGCCTCGGAGACGAGGGGACCCATCTGCGTCGACGGATCCAGCGGATCGCCCGGCACGAGCCGGCGCGCGCCGCTCGTGACCGTCTCCAGCACGCGATCGTGCACCGACCGCTCGACGAGGAGCCGGCTCCCCGCCGTGCAGAGCTCGCCCTGGTTGTAGAAGATGGCCGTCACCGCCGCCTTCGCCGCGCTCTCCACGTCCGCGTCCGCGAAGACGATGTTCGGGCTCTTGCCGCCGAGCTCCAGCGACAGCTTCTTCAGCGTGCCCGCCGCCGCGCGCATGATCGTCCGGCCCGTCTCCGTGCCGCCCGTGAACGAGATCTTCGCGACCCTCGGGTGCTCCACGAGCGCCGCGCCCGCCTCCTCGCCGTGCCCCGTGACCACGTTGACGACGCCCGGCGGCACCCCCGCCTCCGCGAGGATGCGCGCGAGCTCCAGCGTCGTCAGGCTCGCCTCCTCCGGCGGCTTGACCACCACCGTGTTGCCCACCGAGAGCGCCGGCGCCACCTTCCGCGCCGCGAGCAGCAGCGGGAAATTCCACGGGATGATCGCGCCGATGACGCCGAGCGGCTCGCGCACCGTGTAGTTCAAGAACGGCCCCCGCACCGGGATCGTCTCGCCGCCGAGCTTCGTCGCCCACCCGGAGAAATAGAAGAACGTGTCCGCCGTCCGCGGCACGTCGATCGTCCGCGCCGCCGTGATCGGCTTGCCCGTGTCCACGGCCTCGAGGCGCGCGAGCTCCTCGCTCCGCGCGAGGATCAGCTCCCCAGCCTTCCACAGGATGCGCGCGCGCTCGTTCGGATCCATCGCCGCCCAGCGCGGAAACGCCGCGCGCGCGGACGCGACGGCGGCGTCGACGTCCTCCCGCCGGCCGCGGGCGAGCCGCGCGAGCGACCCGCCGGTCGCGGGGTTCGCGGTCTCGAACGTCTCGCCGGAGAGGGCCTCCCTGTCGGCGTTGTCGATCCAGAGCTTCTTCACGGTCTCGCGCGTCTCGGGCATGCCCTCGTCGTAAACCCGCGCACCCGGGCACGGCAAGCGGCGATGACACGGGCCCTGCCGTGCGGGATACTCGTCCTGCCCATGGACCTCTCCGACCGCCCCACGCTGCCGTCCGTCCCTCCGCGAAGAGTCGTCACCGAGCTGCCGGGGCCGAAGGCGCGCGCCTACATGGCGCGCGGCGGCTTCGACATGCAGTCGCGCTACCGCGCCGTCGTGATGGACGACACCGCGAGCCGGGGGTGCTCGCTCGTCGACGTGGACGGCAACGTGTTCCTCGACCTGTTCGCGAACTTCGCGCTCGGCGCGCTCGGCTACAACCACCCCGCGCTCGTCGAGGCGGCCCACGGCGAGGCGTTCATCCGCGCCGTCGCGAACCCGACGTCGACGCCGTTCGTGACGACGCCGGCCTGGTTCGAGTTCGTGGAGGCGCTCGAGCAGCGGTACGCCCCGCGCGGCATGGCGCGCGTCTTCTGCGTGGACGCGGGGGGCGAGGGCGTCGAGTCGGCGCTCAAGGCGGCGTTCATCCGGCACGGCGAGCGCCGCCGGGAGGCCGCCGGCCTGCCGAAGAACCCGCTGGAGCTGCCGGAGGAGCAGCAGCAGCGCATCCTCGACAACGCCGGGACCGACGCGGTCGTCGTGTCGTTCTCCGGCGCGTTCCACGGCCGCGGCCTCGGGCCGATGTCCGCGACGCACTCCAAGGTCATCCACAAGGCCGACCTGCCCGCGTTCCCCTGGCCCACGGCGCCGTTCCCCGCGAGCCGCTTCCCGCTCGCGCGCTTCGCCGACCAGAACGACCGCGCCGAGGCCGAGGCGCTCGCCGCCCTGGAGCGGCTCCTCGACGCGCACCAGGGCAGGGTGGCGGCCGTGATCGTCGAGCCCGTGCAGTCCGAGGGCGGCGACCGGCACGCGAGCCCGGTCTTCTTCCGCCGCGCGCAGGAGCTCGCCGGCAAGGCGGGCGCGGCGTTCATCCTGGACGAGGTGCAGACGGGCCTCGGGATCAGCGGCACGCTGTGGGCGCACGAGCAGCTCGACCTGCCGCGCCCGCCCGATCTGATGTGCTTCGGCAAGAAGATGCAGATGGGCGGGTTCTTCGCGACGTCGGCGTACGACGTCGCGCAGTTCGGGCGCATGTACCAGACGCGCAACGGCGACCGCGCGCGGGCCGCGGTCGCGCTGGCGACGCTCCGCGCGATCGAGTCCGAGCAGCTGCTCGCCAACGTGCGCGCGACCGGCCGCCACTTCCTCGCGCGGCTCGAGGAGCTCTGCGAGCGCTACCCCGCGCTCGCGACCGAGCCGCGCGGCCGCGGCTTCCTGCTCGCGTTCGACCTGCCGACGACCGCGGCGCGCGACGACTTCCTCGCGCGCGCGCTCCGCCGCGGGGTGTTCGCGAGCTACACGGGGACGCGATCGGTGCGGCTCCGCCCGCACCTCATCACGACGACCGCGGACGTCGACGAGGCGGCCTCGGTGTTCGACGCCGTGCTGCGCGAGATGGCCGGATGATCGTCGACCCGCGCGACGTGCGCCCGGGGGAGGGGCCGGAGAAGGTCGCGCGGGCGCTCGCGCGGTTCTCCGTGGTCGAGGCGCAGGACGACGCCGCGTTCGACGAGGGCTACCGCGCGCTCGACGAGGTCTTCGGGCCGAAGGGCGAGATCGAGCGCCGCGAGGTGCTCGCGGCGTGGTTCGCCGGGCAGCACACGGACCCGGCGGCGCCGATCGAGGCGAGGTACCACATGCTGCTCGCGCGCAGCGTGGACGACGGGCGCCTCGCCGGCGTGCGCGACGGCTACGTCACGCTCGACCGCGCCGCGCGGCGCTGCGTGATGCTGCTCTCGCACGCCCTCGTCCTGCCGGCGTACCGCCGCTCCGGCCTCGCCGCCCTGCTGCGCGCGGCGCCCGTCGCGCTCGCGCGCCGCGCGCTCGAAGGCGCGGGGCTCGGCGGCGGCGGCGCGGAGGTGATGCTCGCCGCCGAGATGGAGGCCGTCGACCCGGACGACCGCGACACGGTGGTGCGGCTCATCGCCTACGGCCGCGCGGGGTTCTCGATCATCCCGCCGGCGGTGCTCCCGTACGCGCAGCCCGATTTCCGCGACCTCGCGGCGCTCGGCGTGGCGCCGGTGCCGCTGCCGCTGCTCGCGGTGGTGCGCCAGGTCGGCGAGGAGGGGCGCGACGACATCCCGCGCGCCCGGGCCGAGTCGTTCCTGCGCCACTACCAGGCCGTCCACGCCGCCGAGGTGAGCCAGGGCGAGCTCGCGCCGATCCGCGAGAACGCGCTCGCGCGCCTCGCGGCGTTCCCGGGCGAGCGCGTGCCCCTGATCCGGATCCCGCAGGGCACGGATGAGATCGCCGGCTTCGCGCCGGTGCTCCGGAGCGCGGTGATGCCGCTGTTCCCGCCGGCGTGGCGCGGCAAGGCGCCGCTCGACGCGCCGGACCGGGAGCTCGAGCGGCTCGTCGCCGCGTGGTCCTCGGGCGAAGGCGCATAACGCGGCAGCTCGGCAGCTCGGCAGCGCGGCGAACGCGGCAGCTCGCCCCGGGCGGCGCGCCCTGCGCCGCAGCGCGGGAGCATGGATATCTGCTATGGGTGGAGTTTCCGCCGAGCCGCGCGGTGCGTGAGCGGCGCGGCACGGCGCCGCCGTGATCGCGAGACGCCCGGGCGGGCGCAGGCGCGAGGGGCGCGGCGGAGAGGAACACCAGGAGAGCGATGGGTCGTCGAGGGTACGTGAGGTGGTTGGGGGCAGCGTGGGTGATCGTGGCCTGGGGGTGTACGGCGCTCGCGGGGGTGAATGAGGACTATTATGTGATGAGCGACGAGGCCGGCGGCGGAGGCGGGACCGCGGCCAGCGTCGGCGGCGGCGGAGCGGGCGACGGCGGGGCGGGTGACGGCGGGGCGGGCGGCGGCGGCGGAGCCGAGGAGAGCGCGCCGAGCTGCCGCGCGCTGGCGGCCACGTGCGGGCCGCTGCAAGACGAGGATTGCTGCGCGAGCCGGCCGGTGCCCGGAGGGAGCTTCGATCGGAGCAACGACCCCGCGGCTCCGGCGCAGGTGAGCGACTTCTCCCTGGATCGATTCGAGGTGACGGTGGGCAGGTTCCGGGCGTTCGTGGAGGCCTATCCGGACAGCCGGCCTGCCAGCGGGGCGGGGGCGCACCCGCGGATCGACGGGAGCGGCTGGGATCCGGCGTGGGACGCGGATCTGCCCGCGGATCAGGGCGCGTTGACGGCGGCATTGAAGTGCCATTCGTCATCCATCCCGACGTGGACCGATACCGTCGCGTCGAACGAGGAGCTGCCGATCAACTGCCTGAGCTGGTTCATGGCGTTCGCGTTCTGCGCCTGGGATGGAGGCCGGCTGCCCACGGAGGCGGAGTGGAACTACGCGGCGGCAGGCGGCGCCGAGCAGCGGGTGTATCCGTGGTCGCAGCCGCCGAGCGATACGACCCTCGAACCGGACCGCGCGGCGTATGCGTGCGTCGTGGATGGCGCCATGGGATGCACGGACGCGGATTACCTGAGCGTCGGGCAGACATCGCCGCAGGGCGACGGGCGATGGGGCCATGCGGACATGGCAGGGAACATGTGGGAGTGGGTGCTGGACTGGCAAGCGGCGTATTCGGAGCCGTGCGACGATTGCGCCCAGCTGACGCCCGACACGAGCCGCGTTTACCGCGGCGGAGCGTGGGATGTTCAGACGCCAGCGCTGCGCTCGTCCGCTCGCTTCGGCGACGCGCCAGGGACGCGGTGGTACAACCACGGAGTCCGATGTGCGAGGACGCCGTGACCCCGCGCGCCGGGGTAAGATGTTCTCTCCTGCCGAGTCGTCTCCTCCGCTGCGCCGCCGGAGCGCACGATTCTTACCGTCCTTGACGCTATCGTCCGTTCACGGCACTCTGACTCGGTGTCGGCCAGCTTCCCCGAAGGCACGCTCTTTGCGCGCCGCTACCGCGTCGTGCGGCTCATCGCGGCGGGCTCGATGGGGACGGTCTACGAGGTGATGCACCTCGGGACGGAGCGGCGCCGGGCGCTGAAGGTGATGCACGCGCACCTGTTCCAGCAGGCGGATATGCGCGAGCGCTTCCTGCGCGAGGCGCGGATCGCGGCGAACGTGCAGAGCGACTACATCGTCGACGTCTTCGACGCGGAGGTCGACGAGGCGACCGGGATGCCCTTCCTGGTCATGGAGCTGCTCCGGGGCGAGTCGCTCGCCGAGCGGCTCGAGCGCGTCGGGGGCCTGCCGCCCGCCGAGGTGATGACCTACCTGACCCAGATCGCGCGGGTCCTCGACCAGACGCACGCAGCGTCCATCGTGCATCGGGACCTGAAGCCCGAGAACGTGTTCCTCACGCAGCGGCAGGACGGGACGCCGTGCGTGAAGATCCTCGATTTCGGGATCGCGAAGCTCGTCGCGGAGGGCACGGGCGCGGCCGGCGCCACGCGCACCCTCGGGACCCCGCTCTACATGGCGCCCGAGCAGTTCCGCGCCCGCTCGCGGCTCACGGGCGCGGCGGACATCTACGCGCTGGGCATGATGGCGTACTCGCTGCTCGTGGGGATCCCTTACTGGGTCGCGGAGGCGAGCAGCGCGGAGGACGTGATCGGCTTCGCGATGGTGGCCGTCGGCGGCCCGGGGGAGCCTCCGGTGCAGCGGGCGGCGGCGCAGGGCGTGGCCCTGCCGCCGGGGTTCGACGCGTGGTTCTTCCGGGCGGCGGCGGTGGACCCGGCGGCGCGGTTCCGCACGGCGACGGAGGCGGTGCAGGCCCTCGGCGACGCGCTCGGCCTCGCCGCGAGCGGCGCGCTCCCTGCGGCCCTCGCGGGCGCTTCGCCCGGGGCCGGCGCGAGCGTCGCCGCGACGGCCCCCGTACCGGCGGTCGGCCCGGAGCGCGAGCGCGCCTCCGTCGCGCCGCGGCCGCCGTTCGCGGGCACCTCGATGGGCGCCGCCGCGATGTCCGTGCCGGCGCGGCCGCGGCGGGGACCGCTCACCGCGGCGCTCGTGCTGCTCGGGTTCGGGGCGCTCGGCGTGGCGGGCCGCGTCGCGCTCCACGGGCTGAGCGACGGCGCGCCGGCCGGGGTCGCGACGCCCGAGGTCGCGGCGGCGAGCCCGGGCGCCGTCGGGGCGAGCGCGGCGCCGCCGCCCGGGGCCGCGGTCGTGTCCCCCGTCGCCGCGGAGCCGCCCGGCGCGCCGGAGGCGGCGAGCGCCGCGCCGGAGGAGGCGAGCGCTGCGCCGGCCGCGCCTGCGAGCGCGAGCGCGGGCGCTGGCGCGTCCGCGAGCGCGGCGCCGAGGTCGGCGGCGAGCTCCCAGCGGCCGCCGCCTCCGCCGAAATCGCCTCGCCGCCTGTTCGGGCGAGACTGAGGCGCCATGTGCTCTGCGACGCCCCTCGCGCCCCAGCCCACGCCGCACGGTGCGCGCCCCGTCGCCCGCTGAAATGAGCGACTCATGATCCGTTCGTCCCGCAGGTATCCGCATCTCCTCTGGGCCATCCTCCCTCTCGTCGTCTCCACGCCGGCGCTGGCGCAGGACATCGCGTCCGCGGAGGTCCTCTTCGAGCGCGGCCTCGCCGACATGGATGCGGGCCGGTACGAGACAGGCTGCAAGGCGCTCGCGGAGAGCCAGCGCCTCGATCCCCGGCCGGGCACGCTCTTCACGCTGGCCTTCTGCGAGTCGAAATGGGGCCGCGTCGCGACCGCGGTGGCGCGCCTCGGCGATTACCTGAGGCTCGTGGAGGGGCTGCCTCCGGATCAGAAGGCCCGGCAGCGCGAGCGGGCGGAGGCGGCGGCCGCAGAGCGCGCGCGGCTGGCCCCGCGCGTGCCGGAGCTCACGCTGTCGCTGCCCCCAGGGGCCCCGGCGGGCACGGTGGTGACGCGCGACGGCCTCGTGCTGGGCGAGGCCTCGATCGGCGTCGCGCTGCCGGTCGATCCGGGAGAGCACGTGGTGTCGACCCGGGCTCCGGGAGGCCCCGTATGGGAACAGCGCATCGCGATCGCCGAGCGCGAGAAGAAGCAGATCGCGCTCGAGGTGAAGCGCGCGACAGGGGCGGTCGCGCCGGCGCCGCCCTCTCCCGGCGGCGAGGCCGCGGCCGCCCCGGCGCCCTCTCCGGGCGGCGAGGAGGTCTCGTCGGGGCGGCGAGCGGCCGTGTACGTGGCGGGCGGGGTCGGCGTCGCGGGGGTCGTCCTGGGCGGGGTCATGGGGGCGCTCACGTTCGGCCAGCGGGGGACCATCGCGGATCACTGCGGCGCCGGCGTCGGAGCCCGCGACGCGAGGGCGTGCGATACGACGGGGTACGACGCGGCGCAGAGCGCGAGCACGACAGGCCTCCTGAGCACCATCGGCTTCGGCGTGGGGCTGGCCGGGCTGGGCGCGGCGGCGGTGCTCTACTGGACCGAGCCGAAGGGCGCGAGCCCGAAGGCGGGCGCGGCGCCGACGTGGGTCAGCACGGGCGTGCTCGCGGCAGGTCCCGCGGGAACGGTGGTGGGGGTCCGCGGGGCGTGGTGAGCGGAGGGCCGTCGTGACGCTCCACGGGCCGGTCCGGCCTGCGCTCGCGCCCGATCAGGTGATCGCGCTGCCCGGCGCGGCGGCCGCCGCGGTCGCGTGGCGGACCCGGGGGCAGCTCCACGTCACCGTGATCGCGAAGGCGACGTTCGCGTTCGCGCACGACGCGGAGATGCCGAGGACCGCGCCGCAGGAGATCGTCGACGCGGAGGTCCATCACGGGAACGACCCGTCGAGGAGCGTCCGCTTCACGAGCGACCTCGTCCCCTACCTGGGGCGCGCCGATGTGGTCTTCACCGGACACGCCCACGCGCCGCCCGGGACCTCGGTGCTCTCGTTGCCGGTGCGCCTCGCGGTCTTCGACCAGGGCCGTGAGGTCCTCGACAAGCGCCTGCTCGTCCAGGACAGGGCTCCCTTCCGGTCGTCGCCCGTCGTGTACGAGCGGGCGGTCCGCGGGGCGAACGGGCAGGAGAACCCGCTCGGCGTCGGTGCGGGCCCGGCCCCGGAGCCGCCGACCCTGGTCGACCCCCAGGCGCCCCAGCGGCCGGCGGGATACGGCCCGATCGCGCGCGCGTGGCCTGCGCGCGCGAGGCTGCTCGGGAGCACGCCGCGATCGAGGATCGACGGCCCCATCCCGGAGATCCCGGAGCATTTCGACTGGTCTTACTTCCAGTCGGCGCCTCCGGATCAGAGGGTCGATTTCCTGCGCGGCGGGGAGTGGATCGTGCTCCAGGGGCTGCATCCGACGGTGCCTCACCTGAGGATGCGCCTGCCCGAGGTGCGGGGCCTCGCGCGCGTCCACGGCCTCTCCGCCTTCGGGGTGAGCGACGGCCAGGCGCTCGCCCTGCAGGCCGACACGCTGCGCATCGACGGCGACGAGCAGCGCTGCACCCTGGTGTTCCGGCGGAGCTTTCCCCTCGCGAGCGAGGCCGCGCTCGCGAGGGTGCGCGTCGTCGCGGGCGTCGAGCAGGCCGGAGCGGCCCTCGCGTGGCCCTCTCGGCTCGACGACCGCGCCCTGCCGGGGCAGGGCGCCGCCCCCGCGAGCGGCGTCGCGCCCGCTGCGGTCGCGGTCGCGCCGGGCGCGATCGGGAGCGCGCTGAGAGGCGTGGCCGCGGCCGCGATGACGGCCGAGATCGCGGAGGGCGCGCTGCCCGCCGCGCCGCGTCCGGTGCACCCGTTCCGCCCCGAGGGCGCGCCGGTCGGCCCGGTGGGCGGCGACGCTGCGCCGGTGCAGGCGCCGGCGCAGCGCCCTGGCCCGAGCGCGCCCGCGGACGAACGAGGAGCAGCGCCGCGCCCCGCCCGCGGAAAGGCGCCGCTCTGGGCTCGCTCCACGCTGGACGTCGGAGAGCTGCCGGACCAGGCGCCGCAGGGCGCGCGCGCCCTCCCGTTCCAGGTGCGGCCTGCCGGCGGGCTGCTGCCGGCGCCGCCGCTGAGCGCCGTTGCGGCGCGCGCGCTCAAGGTGCGCATCGCTTCGGGCACGGCGGAGGTCTCGGTCGATCGGCCCGAGGGCGCCGACTCCGGGAGCGCGCTGCCGTTCGTTCCGCCCGCCGTGCTCCCGGCGCCGGCTCACGGGGCCGGGACGGCGCCGGAGCCCCCCCTGCAAGGCGTTGCGGACGAGGACACCTGGGCCTCCTGGGACGCCGCTCCCGGTCCGGGATCCGGCGCGCCGGCGCCGCTGCTCCTCGCAGCGGGCGAGGCTCCGCCGGGCGCCTCGCCGGCAGCGGCGTGGGCCGCTCCGGCGCCGACCCAGTACACCGCGTGGCCGGCCGAGCCGGCGCTGCTGACGCCCGCCGCCGAGCCCGCGCCGGCCGCGCCGGCCGCGCCGGCGCCGGCCCCCGGCACGGTGCCGTACTTCAGCCCGGAGGCGATCGCGCGCCCGGCGGCGCCGGCCGCGCCGGAGCCACCGGCCGCCCCGGAGCCCGGGCCCGCGCCGCCCGAGCCCGACCCGGCCGACTTCCCGCTCGAGCGCTTCGCCGCCATCACCGCCGAGATCGCGGAGGCGCGCGCCCCGCGCGCGGAGGTGCTGGCCGCCCACGAGCTCGGCGGGCCCGCGTGGAGCGCGATCGACCGGCACTGGACGGCGGCGCTCAAGAAGGACGCCGCGCACGGCGCGGGCCGCCTGCGGAGCGCGTACGACGGCGCCTACGTGGCCGCCGTGGAGCGCTTCCGCGGGCCGATCACCCCGGCGGAGTACGCGCGCCTCGTCGTGGGCGTGGAGCGCAAGCAGAGCGACGGCGTCCTCGACGAGCTCGGGATCCAGCGCCCGGCGCTGATGCACGTGATGCGCGTCTGGACGAAGAAGGTGGCCGCGGATCCGAGGCTCTTCGGCGAGGTGGGCGCGGCGCTCACCGCGCTGCGGGCGCGGTGACGTGACCGTCGCGAACGACCTCTGGCCAGGAGGGCCTGCCTGCGATGTGGCGCAAGCTCGATGAACTGAAGGCGACGCTGGACGAGTTCGTCGACCAGCGCGAGCACCTCCTCCTGGTCGTGAGCTGCGCCGACCCGGAGCTCGCCTATGTGCTGAAGACCCTCGAGGGGATGGACGACGCGTCGCCCTCGGACCTCTTCCTCGTCTTCGGCGAGCCGTTCACCGGCGCGGCCGAGTACGCCGCGGCGATCATGAAGGGCCTCCGGGTCCAGATGGAGATCGTCAAGGCGCCCCGCGCGGCGGCGGGCGAGGCCCCGCTCCCGCCGCTGCCCGCCGTCTGCGACGACGCGGAGGCGCCGCCGACCGCGCGGCTGCGCGCGGCGATCGATCACGTCTCCTCGCTCCTCCCGGCGCAGGGCGGGCACCGCGTGATCTGGGGGTTTCTGCCGCTCCAGATCGCCGATCGCGAGGGCTACGCGCGGCTCGTCGGCGAGTTCGTGCCCGCGCGGGGCCCCGAGCCGTGGATGCGGGGCCTGCGCGTCGTCGCGCGCGACGACCGCGCCGATCCATTCCTGCTGCCCCCGCTGCGCAAGAGCAAGGCGCCGGGGGTCCTGCTCTACGAGATCGACATGAGCACGGCGGCGCTCAACGACGCGCTCGTCAAGGAGGCCGGCGACCGGAGCTTGCCCGTCGCCGATCGCATGCAGGCGCTGCTCCAGCTCGCGGGGCTCGATTATGCCTACCGGCGCTACCCGCAGGCGCTCGAGAAGTACGGCGCGCTCTACAGGTATTATGCGGCGCACGACGCGCCGGTGATGCAGGCCGTAATCATCCAGGGCGCGGGCGACGTGCTCCGGCAGATGGGCGACCTCAAGGAGGCCAGGGCGAAGTACCACCAGGGGCTTGCGCTGGTGATGCACCAGAAGGCGCTGCCGATCCTGCTCAACCTCACCGCCGCGATCGGCGACGTCGCCCTGGAGCTCAGGGACCACCGCGACGCGGAGGGGTTCTCGGGCCTCGCCGCGCAGATCGCCGGCAAGCTCATGAACCCGTTCGCCAAGGCCGACGCCCTGGAGAAGCAGGGCATCGCGCGCGACCGCATGGGCGACGCCACGGGCGCCGTGGTGGTGTGGCGCGAGGCGGCGACGCTGGCGAAGACCTTCGCGTACCACGAGCGGCACCGCTCGGCGCTGGAGCGCCTGATCCCGGCGTACCGGGGCATGGGCATGGAGGACGAGCGCCGCGCCTGCGAGGCCGAGCTCAAGGCCGCGGCGCAGGCGGTGAAGGCGGAGGCGCGCGAGGCGCACGAGCACCCGCTGCAGGGGACCACGACGTGAGCAGCGCGCAGCAGGGCAACCCGGCCAAGGGAGCTGCCTCGGCGGCGGCGGACGAGGCGCAGGGGCCGAAGCCGCTGATCACGCCGACCGGGGACGCGTCGCTGGATGTGCTGATCGGCGACATCAACGACGCGCACGCGGCGTTCCAGCCCTTGTCGGACCCGGAGGCGACGGACCTGGACAAGGCGAACGCGGCGATCGGCGGGACGCTGAACGCGGTCATGCTGCCGATCACGCTGCTGAACGACGGCTTCGCGCTGGCGACGCGGGACATCGGCAAGCTGATCGAGCTGCCGGCGGCGACGCTGGGGATGCTGCACCTCGGGATCCCGCACGTGCACCTGCACCCGCCGGCGATGCCGATCCCGCTGCCGAGCTTCGGGCCTGTGGCGCTGGCGGGGTGCGCGTCGGTGCTGATCAACGGGGTCCCCGCGGCGCGGGCGGGGGACGTGGGGATATCGCTGCTATGCGGGACGTTCGCGCCGCCGTTCCAGGTGTTCACCGGATCGAGCAAGGTGTTCTTCGGCGGGGCGCGGGCGGCGCGGATGCTCGACATCACGATGCACTGCATGCCCGGGGCCGGGGCGGCCAAGGCGATGAGCACCTTGATGAAGGTGGTCTCCGTCGGGGCGGGCGTGGTCGGGGTCGGGGCGGAGGTGCTCGACGCGGTGACCACGGCGGAGCGCGCCAAGCGGCTGCGGGCGAAGAAGGTCGAGCCGAAGGCGATCGACCCGGCCGAGGCGGCGCAGATGACGCCGGAAGAGCTGGCGGAGGCACAGGCAGACGCGGCGGCCGAGGCGGCGGCCGAGCAGCAGGACAACCTCGAAGAGGCGGCCGCGGAGGAGGCGTCGGCGAAGAACACCGGGATCCAGGCGGGCCTGGACGCGGCGGCGCTGGCGCTGAGCCTGCTGATGGGGATGGATCCGGGGACGCCGCCGTGCATCGGCGCGGTGCTGACGGGGCACCCGAACGTGCTGATCGGCGGGTTTCCGATGCCGCCGTGGTCGGCGGTGGCGCGCGGGCTCGGGAAGCTCGGCAAGAAACCCAAGAAGCGTGGGCCGCGCATCCGCCCGAAGCTCAAATGCCTGTTTACGGGTCACCCCATCGATCCCGTGACGGGCGCCAACGTCGACCTGTTTGTCGACTTCCAGGACCCGGACAGCCCGATCGATTTCTGCTGGAGCCGCCATTACACGAGCGCAGACATCGCCCGCGAGGGGCCGATGGGCCGCGGCTTCCGGCACAGCTACGAGCGGAGCCTGGCGATCGATCTCGATCTCGTGGTGTATACCGATGCCGAAGGGAAGGAGTTTCCCTTTCCGGCCATCGGGCCCGGCGAGCCTGCCGTATCGCGCGAGGGCTATACGCTGGAGGCCCGCATGGAGGACGGCGCGCTGGTCTACGAGGTCTCGCACGCTGTCGAGCCGACCCTGGAGTTCGTGCGCCGGGCCGGGCACGACGTGGCGCCGCGGCTCGCGCGGATCGTCGCGTGGAACGGGCGGGCGGAGCTGTCGTACGACGAGCAAGGCCGGCTCGCGGGGATGCTCGAGACCGGGCGTGCGGGCGCGAAGGCGACGCGGCTTTCATATGACGCGCGCGGCCGCCTCGTCGAGGTGCGCCGCGGGGCGCCGGGTGAGCGGGAGCTGCCGGTCATCGCGAGGTATGGATACGATCATGCCGGGTGCCTGACGGGGTGGCAGGACGCGCTCGGGGCGTGCGGGAGCTATGCATACGACCGCGAGGGTCGGATCGTGCGGATGACGGATCGCATCGGGTATAGCTTCCATTTCACGTACGACGCGGATGGGCGCTGCGTCGAGGAGCACGGCGACGACGGCCTGTGGCGCGTCGCGCATCGCTATGAGCCGGAGAAGAGACGCACGCTGGTCACCGAGTCGGACGGGGGAGAATGGATCTACGAGTACGATGAGCACGGGACGCTCGTGGCCGTTCAGGATCCGTACGGTGGCAGGCGGGCGTGGATCCTCGATGATGAGGGCCGGATCGAGCGAGAGGTCGGGCCCGATGGCCGGACGAACCTGACCTTTCTTTATGACGAGAGCGGGTACCACTACGGCGTCGTCGATCGTTTCGGCCATGAGCACCCGCCGCTCGACGAGGAGCCCAACCCACCGAACCCGCTCGAAGAGACGGTGCCGACGACGCCGCTGGAGCAGCAATGGGGCGCCGACGCGGACGAGGCGTCGCCGCTGGACCTCGCCACGACCGCGGCAGTGCCTTCCCAGAGGCGGGATGCTCTCGGACGGGTGATCGACGAGATCGATCCCGCCGGGCACCGAAGCGCGTGGGGGTACGACGCCAACGGCAACGTGACGCGCTGGATCGACCGTGATGGGCGCGAGCACCGGACGATCGTGACCTCGTGGGATCTCGTCGGCGCCGAGATCGACCCGCTCGGCCATCAAACGCGCTACGAGTACACGCCGCGCGAGGAGGTCGCCCGGGTGGTCGACCCCAGCGGAGGCGAGATCCGGTACGAGTACGACCTGAAGGATCGGCTCGTGCGCGTCGTGCGGGACGGCTCCGTGTTCGAGGAGTACGAATACGATCTCGGAGATCATCTGATCGAGAAGCGCGACGGCGCGGGCAACGTGCTGCTCCGCTGCGCGATCGGGGATGATGGTCTCGAGCGCGAGCGTCGGCTCTCCTCGGGGGAGGTGGTTCGTTATGACCATGACGCGCGCGGGCGGGTCACGCGCGCGTCGAGCGACGGCGCCGACGTGCGGCGCGAGTTCGACGAGCAAGGGCGGCTGCTCTCCGATGAGCGGAACGGTCGTGGCGTGCGGCACCGGTTCGCGTCCCACGGCGTCGAGGAGACGATCTACTTCGGTCGCTTCGCCGTCGCCTACCGGAGGGCGGAGGACGGCGCCCGCCTCGTCGAGGCCCCGGTAGGCGGCGTCCATGAGATCAAGCGCACCCACGACGGGAGCGTCTTGGTCAAGCTCGGCAACGGAACGAGCGCGCGCGCGTCCTATGATGAAGAAGGTCGCTGCCTGGGACGTGAGCTCGAGCGGGTGCGGGACGGCAAGGTCGCGCGGTGGTCGGTGCGCTACACCTACTCGGCCGAGAGCGAGCTACGCCGTGTCGAGGACAGCTTCCGCGGCGTCACCACGTACAGCTACGACCTCGCGCATCGCGTCGTCGGCGAGACGACGGCGGACGGCGCGACGAGGGCCATCGTGCAGGACGCGGCCGGCAACGTGGTGCAGAAGCCCGACCTACCGCGCGTGCACCTCCTCCCGGGGAACCGTATCAGCAGCGCTGGCTCGGAGCGCTTCGACCATGATGCCCGCGAGCGTCTCCGCGAGCACGTGGCCGAGGGCGGGCGAGCGACGCGCTACCGCTACAACAGCCTGGACGCGCTGGTCGGCGTCACGTGCGGTGAAGGGGCCCCGGAGATCGTGCTCGCCTATGATGGCCTCGGCCGCCTCGTGAGCAGGACCCGGGGGGACGAGCGCACCGAGTACTTCTGGGACGGCAACCGACTCGCGGCCGAGATCGGACCGACCGGCGCGTTGCGCCTCTATGTCTATCCTCATCCAGGCGCGCTCGTCCCGCTCCTGTTCATCGACTACGCCAGTGTCGCCGCGGATCCAGGCACCGGTCGTATCTACTATCCGATCGGCAATCAGATCGGCGTCCCCCTCCACATCGAGGACGGGAACGGGCAGGTGGTCTGGCAGGCGGAGCGCGTGGATCCGTACGGGGCGGTCTCCGTCTCGCCTGGCGCCTTGGTCACCTACGGGCTTCGCTTCCCCGGGCACTTCTTTGATGAGGACACGGGGTTGCACTACAACCGGTTCCGCCATTATCTCCCGCGCCTCGGCCGCTATCTCCAGGGCGATCCAATCGGGCAATCGGGTGGAATCAACCTGTACGCGTACGTCGCGAACCCGCTCGTGGACGTGGACATCCTCGGGCTCGCGAAGGGGCACCCCAAACCCAAGCCCAAGGGGAAGACACCTGGTGCAATTCCGAAGATCTTGGGTGGTGTCAAGAAGTCCAAGCCCAAGAAGGCCACGCTCACAATGGTGGTCCGGAAGCTCCCCACGCCCAAAAAAGCGCCATCCGGCTGGGCCGCGAACGACAAGGCCAAGCTGGAGGAGCATTTTCGGAACCTGGAAGAGGCTTACGCGGAGTATAAGAAGACGATCGATAATGCGGTGAGCAAAGCCGATCCGACGTCCAAGAACAAGCACCACAAAGCGCTCATCAACAAGGCCAAGGGGGCGAACGCTTCCATCGGCGAGACGATCGGCGAGGTGGCCGCGGCGAACTACATGCTCACAAAATACCCGAGCTACCGGATGAAGGTGGGCTATCAAAAGGCGGTCGGTCTCGACCAGGTGTGGGTGGACACGAAGTCGAGCTCTATCATCGTCGTCGAGGCCAAGGCCCATAAAGCCGGGGTGTCGCGCTCCCAGTACGGCGACCAGATGTCTCATTCGTGGATCTACCAACGAGCCAAGAATGTCGGCCCGACCGGCGACTTGATCCGCGACGCGTTCAACGGGAAGAACAGCTACGATGTCCGTGGTCTGTTCATCGAGGCGACCCCCACGGGGGTCACCGCGAGCCCCCGGGACATATGGCATCAGGTGAGCAACCAGCAGCTCGCGAATTCCAATTGGCCTTTGAGCGTCGATAGCGTTAATGGGGTGGCGATCTATACCCCTTCGCCTGGGACGAAGGTGGGATCTGGCAGGGATTATGATTGAGCCGCGCTCCTGCCTCAGTTCAGCTTGATCAGCGCCGCCTTCACGTCGACCAGCTCGCCGCCGTCCACCGTGACGGTGCTCCCGCCCTTGATGGTGATCTTCGACGCCTCCAGGCTGATGTTCGCCCCCTTGATGGCGATATCCCCGCTGAACGAGATCACGAGCTTGCCGCCGACGAGGCTCATCTCGGTCTTCGCCTGAAGGTCGACCTTCGGCGAGCTGACCAGGGCCGACGTCTTCGCGCCCACCTCGAGCTTGTCCGAGGCCAGCGCCTGCGTGGTCTCCGCGCCGATCTGCTGCGTCTTCGCGGCGACGATCTGCTCGCCCTGCGACACGATCTGCTGCTTGCCCTTCGCGGCGATGGTCTGCTCGCCGTCGACCTGGACCCCGTGGTTCCCCTTCACGAAGAGCCCGTGATCCGCGTCGTAGCTGGTCCCCTGGACCCCGACGACGTGGATCGATTGCTTGCCCTCGACCGAGACCGCGTCGTCGCCCGTCACGGCCGCCGCGCGGTTTCCGGTGACGGCCTCGGTGGAGTTCCCCTTCACCGCGAGCGTCCGGTTGCCCGTGACCCCGACGCTCTGGTCGCCCTGCACGCCGACGCTCTGGTCGCCCTGCACGCCGACGCTCTGGCTCCCCTGCACCCCGACGCTCTGGTCGCCCTGGACCCCGACACCCTGGTTGCCGCCGACGCTCGTGTCCTGGTCCCCGCCGACGCCGATCGTCTGGTTGCCGCCCACGGTGACCGTCTCGTTCGCGCCGACCACCTCCGCGTTGTTCGCGCCGACCATGGTGCTCCGGTCCGCGCCCGTCGCCTCGCTCCGGTTCGCGCCGACGCTCGAGGTGCTGTCGACCGCCACCGTCTCGCTGCGGCTATCGCCGACCTCGCTGTTCCAGTCCTTCGGCGTGTGCAGCAGGATCTGCTGCGCCCCCGCGGTGTCGTCGAACCTGAGCTCGTTGTGCGTGCCGCCGCCCGGGCTCGTGTCCGTCTTGAAGGTGCTCACCGTCGGCACCACCGTCGGCGGCACGTTCTGGCCGTTGTACACGCGGCCGACCACGATCGGCCGGTCCGGGTCCCCGTCCTCGAAGTCGACGATCACCTCCGCGCCCACGCGCGGGTGGAACACGCCGCCTTGCCCGCCGCCCGCGAACGCCTGGCTCACCCGCACCCAGCACGACGACGGCTCCTTGCCCTGCCGCTCGCCGTCCTGATCCCAGTGGAAGCGCAGCCGCACGCACCCGATCTCCGCGCCCGGCGGCCCGCCGATGTGGATCTCCTGCCCCGACGCCGACGGCTCCGCCGTGACGAACGCCGTCTGCGAGCCCACGATGCGCGGCTTGCGCGTCACGCGCGCGGGCCGGAAGCGCGACTCGGCGGCCGAGCCCGCCCTGCCGCGCCGGGCGCACTCGAACGCGCACCGGTAGGGCACCACGTCCTCCGGCGCGTTCATGTTCGACGACGGCGGCAGCACCCCCGGCTGCTCGCCGCGCACGTCGAGCCGCGTGACCAGGTACTCGCCCTCGTGCCGCGGCCGCTCGTGCTCCAGGGCGAAGATCATCCCCGCCGCGAGCACGCGGCTCGGACCTTCGCCCACCGCGTAGCTCGCCTCGACCTCGAGCCGCTCGCGCCGCGCCGCGGCGAGCGGCCTGCCCTGGTCCGGCGTGTCGGGATAACGCCCCGGGTACTCGTGCTCGACGAGATCCCCGCCGCCCGCGTCCTCCTCGACCGACATGCTCAGCGCCGGCTTCTTCCAGTTGTAGTCCTGCAGCGTGACCTTGCGGGCGCGCAGGCGCGCGCCGAGCTTCATCGTGGTCACCTCCCGGCCGCGGAGGTTCGCGCCGAGCGGCAGGAACGGCTCGAGCCGCGCGCGGCCCGTGTCCTTGTCCGAGAGCACCAGCAGGCACGCGCCGGCGCCGTTCTCGAAGTGGTAACCGATGCCCTCCTCCTCGAGCAGGCGCGACACGAAGGCGAGATCGCTCTCGTTGTACTGGACGCAGTAGCGCCTGGGCGCGACCGCGTCGATGCGCGAGGTGTCCGACACGCGCCAGGTGAAGAGCTCCTGCGCCGGCTTGAAGTCGGCCATGCCGTCGTCGGGCTCCACCCCGCCGCCTTGCTGGAGGGCAGGGTCGCCCTGGAGGACCGCGTCGATGATCTGCCGCGTGGTCTTCTCGAGGAAGATGCGGCACCGCGTGCGGTGCGCCGCGCGCGCGAGCGGCGGCGAGAGCACGAGCCGGTAGGCCATGCCCCCGTGGATCGGGCCGAGCTCCTCCGCCTCGGTGATGATGCCGTGGACGACGCGGTAGGCGGGCACGGTGCCCGTCGCGATGCGGAGCGTCGCCCGGGCCTGGATCAGCTCCTCCGGATCGACCTCGGGCGCAGGATCGCGGGTGATCGCGGTGATCTCGTACCGATAGAGCGCCGAGATGCCCTCCGTACCCCGGAAGCTGACGACGCGCAGGTGGTCCCAGGGACCGGAAGGCCCGGAGGCGCCTTCCCATGCGAAGGTAAAATCGAGATCACTCAACCGGTCGCTCTCTTTCTTTCTCGCCTCGTCGAGGGCCCCGTCGACCGCGCGGATGGTCCTCTGCCCGCATCGAGCAGGCGTCGCGCGCGAGCGCAGGAATGCACTCCAGCCCATGCGACCATAACAGAACGCCGTCCCGGGCGTCCTCGCCTGGGTCGATGCGTCGAGGCCGGGATCGCGCCTCGTCGGCGCCTCCGTCCTACACGGGCGCTCCCAGCGCGTCTGGCACGTGAGCCTGACTGCCGCGACGGCCCGCGTGAGCCTGAGTGCCGCGACTGCCCACGTGGCCCTGGAGGCTGCGACCACCTGCCTTCGGACCGCGCGCGCCGGGCGCTCGCGCCATGCGGGCAAGCGCTGCCGTACGGCGCTCTTCTCGGCCCGTGACCGCCGCTCCCGCTCGACGGCCCACCGCGAGGGAATAGGATGTAGGGAGGCCGGACGCTGCCATGCCCTCAAGCACCACCCACGTTTCGATCCGCAGGATCACCGACGAGAGCGCCTCGGACGTCGAGGACCAGCTCGCCGTCGAGGCGCCGCTCGAGATCGTCGTCGTCGCGCGCGCCGCGCACGCTGCGCACGTCGACAGCGCGCGCCCCTCGGCCTTGCACGAGCGCGCCCCGCGCCGGCTCGGGATCACGATGCGCACGCCCGGCAACGACCGCGAGCTCGCGATCGGGCTCCTGTTCGCCGAGGGGATCATCGCCCGCGCGGCCGACGTGGTCGACGTCGACGAGCTCTCCGGCCCCTCGGGCGACCTCGTGCGCGTCGCGCTCGCCGAGGAGGTGACCGTCGATCTCGGGCGCAGCGAGCGCGCGCTCGCGGTCGCGAACGCGAGCTGCGGCGTCTGCGGCAAGGCGTCGATCGACGTCGCGTCGTGCGCGCCGCCCGCGCCGCTCGCGCGGGGCGTGCCGCGGATCGCGCCGGGCGTCGTGCACGGGCTCGCCGCGCGGCTCCGCGGCGCGCAGCCGGTGTTCGGGCGGACCGGGGGGCTGCACGCGGCGGCCCTCTTCGACGCGGGCGGCGCCCTCGCCGACCTCCGCGAGGACGTCGGGCGCCACAACGCGGTCGACAAGCTGATCGGCGCCGCGCTGCTCGCCGGGCGGCTGCCCGACCCGGGCGCGGTGCTCATGGTCAGCGGGCGCGCCGGGTTCGAGCTCGTGCAGAAGGCGCTCCGGGCCTCCATCCCCGTGATGGTCGCGGTGGGCGCGCCGTCGAGCCTGGCCGCCGAGCTCGCGGCGGCGCACGGGATGACGCTCGTCGGCTTCGCGCGCGACGGCCGGTTCAACGTCTACGCGGGCCGGGAGCGCATCGCGGCCCCGGCGGAGGCGGCGTCGTGACGGCGCGGGACGCGCTGCGCGACGTGCAGGCCGAGCCGCCGCTCGAGGCCGAGGCGCCCCGGCTCGGCGAGCGCAGCGCGGCGGCCGGCGGGCTCGCGGCGGTCGGGGCGACGCTGCAGCACGCGGTCTCCGAGATGGGGGTCATGCGCGCCGTGCGCACGCTCCTGCACGTGAACCAGGGCGAGGGCTTCGATTGCCCCGGCTGCGCGTGGCCCGAGCCCGAGGAGAACCGCTCGCCCGCCGAGTTTTGTGAAAACGGCGCGAAGGCGGTCGCGGAGGAGGCGACGCTCCGGCGGGTCATGCCGGAGTTCTTCCGCAAGCACAGCGTCGAGGAGCTCTCACGGCAGTCGGACCACTGGCTCGGCAAGCAGGGGCGGCTCGTTCACCCGATGCTGCTCGAGGAGGGCGCGTCGCACTACCGCCCGGTGTCGTGGGACGAGGCGCTCGAGCTCGTCGCCTCGTCGCTGCGCGCCCTCCGCTCGCCGGACGAGGCGGTCTTCTACACGTCGGGGCGCACGAGCAACGAGGCGGCGTTCCTCTACCAGCTGTTCGTGCGCGAGTACGGGACGAACAACCTGCCCGACTGCTCGAACATGTGCCACGAGTCGAGCGGCGTGGGCCTCCGCGAGGCCATCGGGGTCGGCAAGGGGACCGTCTCCCTCCACGACTTCGAGCGGGCCGACGCGATCTTCGTCGTCGGGCAGAACCCGGGGACGAACCACCCGCGCATGCTCTCGACGCTGCGCGAGGCGCGGCTCCGCGGGTGCGAGATCGTGACCGTGAACCCGCTCCCCGAGGTGGGCAACGAGCGCTTCCAGCACCCGCAGCACCCGCTCGATCTCGTCGGCTCGGGGGTGCCGCTCTCGACGCTCTTCGTCCAGGTGCGCATCAACGGCGACGTCGCGCTCTTCACCGGGATCATCAAGGAGATGCTCGAGGAGGAGGAGCGGCGGCCGGGCGCCGTGCTCGATCGCGCGTTCATCGAGCGCCACACCCACGGCTTCGAGGCGTTCGCGGCCGCCGTGCGCGCCGCGCCGTGGGGCGACATCGTCGAGCAGAGCGGGGTCCCGCGCGACCGGATCCGGGCGGCGGCCGAGGTCGCGATGCGGTCCGAGCGCACGATCGCGTGCTGGGCCATGGGCCTCACGCAGCACCAGAACGGCGTGGCCAACGTGCAGCAGGTCATGAACTTCCTGCTCCTGCGCGGCAACGTCGGGCGGCCCGGCGCGGGCCCGTGCCCGGTGCGCGGGCACAGCAACGTGCAGGGCGACCGGACGATGGGGATCTGGGAGCGGCCGCCGGCCGAGCTGCTCGACCGGATCGAGGAGAACTTCGGCTTCTCGCCGCCGCGCCGCCACGGCCTCGACACCGTCGCCGCGATCGCCGCGATGGCCGACGGGCGCGCGCGCGTGTTCTTCGCGCTGGGCGGCAACTTCCTCTCGGCGACGCCGGACACGGCCTTCACCGCCCGCGCCCTCGCCCGGTGCGACCTCACGGCGCACGTGTCCACCAAGCTGAACCGGGCGCACCTCGTGACGGGCCGGCGCGCGCTCATCCTGCCCTGCCTCGGGCGCACCGAGCGCGACGTGCAGGCGGGCAAGCCGCAGTTCGTGACGGTCGAGAACTCGATGGGCGTCGTCTCGAGCTCGCGCGGCAACCTCCCGCCCGCCTCGGAGCTCTTGCGGAGCGAGGTGGCGATCGTGGCGGGGCTCGCCCGCGCGACGCTGGGCGCGCGCTCGCGCGTGCCGTGGGAGGCGCTCACGGGCGATTACGATCGGATCCGCGATCTCATCGAGCGCACCATCGACGGGTTCGACGACTTCAACGCGAGGGTCAAGGACCCGCGCGGCTTCGCCCTGCCGAACGCCGCGGCGCGGCGCGAGTTCCGGACCGCCACGGGCAAGGCGAACTTCCTGGTCCACCCGCTCCCGCGGCACGAGCTCGAGCCGGGCGAGCTCTTGATGATGACGATCCGGAGCCACGACCAGTACAACACGACCATCTACGGGCTCGACGACCGCTACCGCGGCGTCCACGGCGGGCGGCGCGTCGTGTTCATGAACGCCGAGGACGCGGCCGAGCGCGGGCTCGCGCAGGGGGACCTTGTCGACATCACGAGCCGCTTCTCCGACGGGGAGCGCGCGGCGCGCGCGTTCCGGGTCGTGCTCTACACGATCCCCCGCGGCAACGTGGCGGCCTATTTCCCCGAGGCCAACGTGCTCGTGCCGCTCGGCAGCATCGCCGACAAGAGCAACACCCCCGCGTCGAAATCGATCGTGGTGCGCGTCCGGCCGGCCGTCGCGAGCGACGGAACCGCGTGACGCTCCGCCGCGTCCGTTGCATTGGAGCCCGACCATGAACGCACCGCCCAGCATCTCTCCGCCCATCCCCGGTGAGCCCGAGCGCGCTTCCATGCGCACGGCCGTCCCGGGGCCCGCGTCCGAGGCGCTCCGCGCCCGCCACCATCGCTACCAGGACGCGCGGCCGATCCACCTCTACCAGGACGCGCGGAAGAGCCTGGGCAACTACATGGTCGACGTGGACGGCAACGTCCTGCTCGACGTCTACGGCCACATCGCCGCCGTGCCCATCGGCTATAACCACCCGGATCTGCTCGCCGCGTGGCGCGATGGCCGCTTCGACTGGTGCGCCGGTTACCGCTCGGCGCTCGGGGTCGCGCCCGCGCCCGAGTGGGTCGACATCGTCGAGAAGACGCTGATGCGCGTGGCGCCGAAGGGGCACTCGCACGTGTTCACCTTCACCACGGGCGCGGAGGCGGTGGAGAACGCGCTCAAGGCCGCGTTCATCCGGCTCGCCCGGCGCCGGCGCGGCGGGGCGCAGCCGAGCGACGCCGACCTCGCCGCCTGCATGCTCAACCGGCAGCCCGGCGTGAACGCCTTCAAGGTGATCTCCTTCGAGGGCGGGTTTCACGGCCGCAGCATGGGCGCCCTCTCGGCGACGCGGAGCAAGCCGATCCACAAGCTCGATATCCCGGCGTTCGACTGGCCCGTCGTGCCGTTCCCTGCGCTCCAGTTCCCCGAGGCGGCCCACGCCGAGCAGAACCGCGCCGCCGAGGCGCGCTCGCTCGAGGCGGTCAAGGCGGCGATCGACGCGCACCCGGACGAGGTCGCCGCGGTCATCATCGAGCCGATCCAGGGCGAGGGCGGCGATCGCCACGCGAGCCCGGCGTTCTTCCAGGCGCTCCGCCGCCTCACCTCGGAGCGCGGCGTCGCGCTCATCATCGACGAGGTGCAGACCTGCGGCGGCGGGACCGGCGCGCTGTGGGCGCACGAGGCGTGGGACCTGCCCGAGCCGCCGGACATGGTGACGTTCTCCAAGAAGATGCAGCTCGGCGGCTTCTACTGCCGCGAGGAGCTCGCGCCGATCGAGCCGCTGCGCATCTTCAACACCTGGCTCGGCGATCCGCTCCGCGGCGCGCAGCTCGAGGTGATCCTCGAGGTCATCGAGCGCGACCGGCTCCTCGAGAACACGCGGGCGACCGGCCAGCGCCTCATCGCCGGGCTCGAGGACCTCTGCGTCCGGTACCCGGGGGTGCTCTCGGGCGCGCGGGGCAGCGGCACCTTCGCCGCGGTCGACTTCCCCCATGCCGCCCGCCGCGACGCGGCGCTCACCGCGCTGCGGAACCGCGGCCTCGAGGTGGGCGGCTCGGGCGAGCGCACGCTCCGCTTCCGGCCGGCGCTCGTCTTCGCCCCGCGCCACGTCGCCGAGGCGCTCGATCTGCTCGAGTCGGTCTGCAAGTGACCGGCGCCTCGCCTCCGATCCGGGTGTTCCACTCGCCGCGCTATTTCGCGGACATCGGCGAGCACGTCATGCCGATGCGCAAGTTCGCTCTGGTGCGCGAGGCGATCGAGCGGAGCGGCCTCTGCGCGCGGATTGAAGAGCCCGAGCCGGTCGGCGACGAGGACCTGCTCCGCGTCCACACGCCCGAGTACGTCCGGGCGATCGCGACCGGCGAGCCCCGGGCGCTGGCCGAGTCCCAGAAGTTCCCGTGGTCGCCGGCGCTCGCCGGGGCGGTGCGCTTCACGAACGGCGGCTGCATCGCGGCGGCCTTCGCGGCGCTCGAGGACGGCGTCGCGGGCAACCTCGCGAGCGGCTTTCACCACGCGCACGCCGATCACGGCGAGGGCTTCTGCACCTTCAACGGCCTCGTCGTCGCGATGGAGCGCGCGCGCGCCGAGGGGCGCATCCGCCGCGCCCTGGTGGTCGACATGGACCTCCATTACGGCAACGGCACCGCGTCGCTGCTCGCCTCGCGGCCGTGGGCGTTCCAGCTCTCCATCTACGGCAACTGGTACAAGCAGAACCGGGCGTACCGGGACGTCGAGGCCGAGCGCGCGCCGGACACGGAGAACAGCTGGTCGGTCCCGGTGCCGGGCGGGAGCGGGGGCGCCGTTTATCTCGAGATCCTGGAGCGGCACCTCGGCCCGGCGATCGACCGCGCCGCGCCCGACCTGATCCTGTACCAGGCCGGCGCGGACCCGTACCGCGAGGACCCGTATTCGCCGCTCGACCTGACGCACGACGACCTCCGCGCGCGCGACGAGATCGTGTTCCGGGCCGCGCTCGACCGCCGCATCCCGATCGCGTGGGTCCTCGCGGGCGGCTACACGCCCGACGTGAGCCGGGTGGTCGACGTGCACCTCGGCACGTTCGTGGCGGCGGTGCGGGCGAGGGAGGCGCTTCGCGACGAGCCGTGATCCGGTGAGGCGGCGCCGTTCGATCGGGGCGCCTCCCGCGTCCGGCGATCGAGCTCCACGCGTGTCCCTGCACAGGGCATTGGGCCAGCTCGATCACTTCGGGTTTTGCTTCAGGTAATCGCAGGCGGTCGGATGGCCAGCATCGCAGCCTCTGCGATAAAGCTCCCTCGCGCGCGTGAGGTCTCTGGGGACACCTCTGCCGTTCAGATACGCATACCCGAGGTTGGCGCAGCCGACTGCTATGCCCGAATCGCAGCTCTTTTGGTAGAGCTCGGCGGCGCGCGTGAGGTTCACGGGGACTCCGCGGCCTCGCTCGTACGCGACGCCCAGGTTGACGCAGCCAGACGGATCTCCGCCGTCGCAAGCGATCCGGAGAAGCTCGACCGCGCGCACGAGGTCGACCTCGACGCCCACGCCTTGGTCGTAGGCGTGGCCCAAGAACCCGCAGCCGTGCGCTGACCCGCTGTCACAGCTCTTACGGAAGAGCTCGAACGCGAACGCCAGATCGACGGGAACCCCGTCGCCCTTCCGATAGACAAACCCCAGGTTGGCGCAGCCGAGCATGTCTCCGCCGTCGCAAGCCTTTCGGAAGAGCTCGGCCGCGCGCGCAGCGTTCCGCGGCACGCCTTGGCCCTTCAAATGCAGGATGCCGAGATCCGTACAACTCGCCACCGCTCCGCCGTCGCAGCCCTTGCCATAAAGATCAGCCGCTCGTGTTACCTCTCTCGGGACTCCCGCGCCGTTCAGGTACGCCGTTCCGAGATACTTGCACCCCAGCGCGTCTCCGGCGTCGCACGCCTTGCGAAAGAGCTCGGCCGCGAGCGCTTCATCTTTCGAGACACCTCGGCCCTTGGCGCAGGAGAGCCCGAACTCCGCACAGCCGGTCGCGTTCCCGCCATCGCAAGCCTTGCGGGAGAGCTCGGCTGTGCGCCGCTCGTCTTTCGAGACGCCGCGGCCGTGGGCATAGGCAAGCGCGAGCGCCGCGCAGCTCCATGCGCTTCCGCCGTCGCAGCCCTTGCGGAAGAGCTCGGCCGCGAGGGCGTAGTCTCTGTCGACACCGAGACCTCGCTCGTAGGCTCGGCCGAGCTCGCCGCAGCCCACCGCGTCTCCGCCTTCGCAACCCTTGCGGTAGAGCGCCGCCGCAGCAGCAGTATCCACGGGGACGCCCCGCCCGTCCTCGTGCGCCAGCCCTAGCCTGGTGCACGCCCTCGCCTCGTCGCCGCTGCACGCCTTGCGGTAGAGCCGGGCGGCGCGTGCCTCGTCCTTCGGAACGTCGTCGCCCGCCTGATAGGCCGCGGCCCGCTCGAAGCAGCGCGAGGCGCTGAGGCACTTCACGCTGTCGACGGCGGAGCGACCCGGGGCCGTCCGCGCGCCGAGCAGGACGAGCGCCGTGAGCCCGGCGAGCCCGGCGAGCGAAGCGCCCAGCGCGACCGCGACGCGGCGGCTGCGCACGGCGGCGTGCTCCGTCGCCTGGACGTGCGCCGCCTGCACCCCGGCGAGCCGCTCGACGACGTGGCGAATGCCGAGCGCCACACGGGCCCACGCCTCGTCGCGCGACGGCCAGGAGGTGACCGGGAGGCGGCTGTCGGGGAGCGGAGGGAGGCGCCCGAGCTGGGTGTGCTCCCAGTCGGATGGCCGGAGCAGGATGGGGATCACCTGCGCCTCGCCGCGCTGCCAGCGCTCGAGGGCCCTGGCCATCTCGCGGTCGTGGCAGTCGTCGGAGGCGAAGAACGAGGCGCTGACGAGCAGGAGAATGAGCTGGGTGGACCGAACGTGGCTGTCGACGAGCGTCCGCCAGCGCTGCCCCGGCGCGACATGCTCCATGTGCCAGGCGCTGATCAGGCCCTGACGTCGCATCACGGCCAGGTGCTGTTCCAGCTCGCGCCGGAGCTCTACGTCCTGCGGCGCATACGAGATGAACACCTCGACGGGTCGCCGAGAATCACCGTTTATGCTCAAGCGGTCCTCCCCCGCGAGGGCCGGATGCCGCGGAGCTCTCCCGCCCACGAGTCCCGGGCTTCAGATCTCCTCGCGATGGGCCCGATGGTCACATGGCCAGAGAGGGGCGTCCAGCGCGCGTCCGCTCCCGAATGTGGCCGCGTGGTGTGACCGGAGTTCGAGCGAGGATGAGGAAGCGAGGAGGCAGCTTCGAGCCATCGCGGCGCTGGCGCGGCGCAGCTCACTCCGCGCCCCGCGCGCGCCCGCTCGTCCACCACTCCGCGACGTCGAGCTCCACCGCGTCGAAGGGCTCTGCGCGCACCCGCGCCTCCCCGACGACGACGCCGAGCTCCAGCCACTTCCCCTCGTGGAGCCGGCTCCAGGTGAACGTCTGCGCCTCGAGGTCGACGTACCAGAGCCAGCCGACGCCGATCCGCGCGTAGAACGGCCGCTTGGTGCCCTGCGTGTACGCGCGCATCCGCGGAGAGAAGATCTCGCAGATACAGTCGGGAGCGATGCGAATCGACTCCTCGTCGGGCAGCTCGGGCAAGCGCTCGCGCTTCCATCCCGCGATGTCGGGCGAGAACTCCGGCGAGCCTTCGAGCTCGATGCCGGGCTCCGGCAGGATCCACCAGCCACCGGGCCCGCCGGGGCTGCGGTCGTAGGGGTCGAGGAGCTCATGATCGATGAGCGACAGCACGCGCTGGTGCCGGGAACGCGGGCGCGGGTGCGTGTAGAGCACGCCCTCGATGATCTCGCCCTTGATGTGCGGCGGGAGCGTCTCGAGGTCGGCCATCGTTGCGGGATCGCGCCTTCGCGCGGGATCAGCCATCCCGCCGATTCTGCCCGCCGCGCGAGGGCACGACAACGCGGGCGCGCGCCCGGCGGGGGGCGCCCCGCGCGCCTCCGGCAAATCCGCGCGGCGCAGGTGAATGCTCCCGCGCCCCGGGTTCCGCGGGGCGCGACGCAGTGCAGCGCCGGCGCGGCGGCCTTTGCTGGTAGACTTTCGCAATGGCCGACCTCAACGACCCCGTCCGCCTGGCCGAGCTGCACGGCGCCATGCTGCGCACGGACGCGGACGCCATCCTCGACGCCTGCGTCGCGCGGGCCGCCAGGCTCGCGCGCGCGCCGATCGCTCTCGTGAGCCTCGTCGTCCGCCACATCCAGCTCCTGCGCGCCCACCACGGCCTGCCCCTGGAGCTCGCCGTGAGCTGCGCGACCTCGCGGAGCAACTCCTTCTGCCAGCTCGTCGTGCGCGACGAGGCGCCGCTCCTCGTCGAGGACGCGCTGCGCGACGAGCGCGTGCCGAAGGAGCTCGTCGAGCACTACGGCATCCGCGCGTACGCCGGGGTGCCGGTGCGCGTGCGCGGGCACGCGATCGGCTCGCTGTGCGTCCTCGACGTCGTGCCCCGCCGCTTCGACCCGCGCACCATCGACGGCCTCGATCAGCTCGCCATCGAGGTCGCCGGCCGCCTCTCCGACCTCGTCGAGCGCGACGCGCCGATCGGCAGCGCCGACCTGCAGGAGCGCCTCGTCCGCATCGAGCAGGCCACGCGCGTGCTGGAGCGCGCGCTCCTGTCCCTCGCCCCGGTCATCGCCGCGGCGCAGAACGCGGCGGGGGTGCGGCCGCAGGCGCCGGTCGACGCGATGCACGCGACCCCGTCGGCGCTCGTGACGATCACCAGCCTGCGCGCGGCCGTCGGGTGCTGGCGCGACATGGGCTCCGTCGCGGAGGAGCTCTGCGACGAGGCCGCGGCCGTCGCGAGCTCCGCCCCCGCGGCGTCCGGCCTCGTCGCGGCGGCCCGGGCGCTCGCGCGCGGCATGGCCGAGGTGGGCCCGCTCGTCCGCCTCGCCGAGGGCGTGCTCGAGGGGACGCTCGAGGAGACCGCCGCCGAGCGGGGGCGGTCGCTCGTGCTGCGCGGCGCGATCGAGGCGCACGAGGCCGCCTGCGCGGCGGTAAACGAGATCCGCGCCGGCGCCCTGCGCGCGCGCGCGGCGACGGGCAGCGGCGCGGCGCCGTGATCTAGATCGCGCCGAGCCCATGCTCTACGCTCGGCGTTCCGTCCATGTCGCGCCTCTCGCTCTCGTTCGCGTCCAAGGAAGAATCGCTCTCAGTGCGATGGTTCTCGGTCCGGGAGCGGATCTCGTCGCTCTTCGAGGTGTCGATACTGGCCGTCTCCGAGATCGAGGATCTCGATCTCGACAGCCTCGTGGGCAAGGCCGCCGCCTTCAAGGCCGAGTCGGCCGTCCTGCACTCGGTCGTCCCCGCCCGGGTCTGGGCCGGGCTCTGCGCCCAGATGGAGCAGGTGCAGGTCGAGCCGACGGGGCTCTCCACCTACCGGCTGCGCATCGTGCCTTTGCTGTTCCGGGCGACGCTCCGGCGCAACAGCCGCATTTTCCAGCACATGACCATCCCCGACATCGTGCTCCTGGTGCTCAAGGAGTGGGAGATCGAGCCGGAGGTGGCGCTGGGCGCGAAGTACCCCGCCCATGAATACCGCGTGCAGTACGGCGAGACCGATTACGCGTTCATCTGCCGGCTGCTCGAGGAGGCGGGCATCTCCTTTTACTTCTCGCACCGCGCGGACGGCGGCCGCATGGGCGCCGAGCTCACCCGCCTCGTCCTGAGCGACGCCCCGCAGCGGAGGGAGCGGCGCTCCGGCGCTCCCATCGCCTACGTCGACAACCCGAACCAGTCGTCCGGGCGCGAGTACGTGAGCGAGCTCGTCGTGAGCCACGAGGTGCGGCCCGGCCACGTCACGCTCCGCGACTTCGATTTCAGGACGAGGCCCGATGTCCAGCTCTTCGCCGAGGCGCGGGACGGGCTCGAGGACGAGCTCCGCTACGAGCAGTACCACTACGCGCCAGGGGCGTTCGTGGTCGAGCCGGGCAAGGGCGGCGACACGCCGGTCGCCGACGACAGGGGCGTCGCGCGGGTCGACATCAAGGAGGCGGAGGCGCTCGCGGCGAGGAGCCTCGAGGGCGAGCGCGGCGGCCGGCGCTCCGTCCGGTACCGCACCAACGCCCTCGATCTTTGCCCCGGCGTCGTCCTGTCGCTCGGCGGGCACCCCCGCAAGGAGCTCGCCCCGGACCAGGCGCTGCTCGTCGTCGCGTCCACGTTCGAGGGCGATCACAGCGGCGAGTGGACCATGACCGGCGAGGCCGTGTTCGCGCAGCAGCCCTACCGCCCCGCGCGGCGGACGCCGAAGCCGCGGGTCGTGGGCGTGCAGAGCGCGATCGTGGTCGGCCCTCCGGGCGAGGAGATCCACACCGACGAGTTCGGCCGCGTGCGCGTGCAGTTCCACTGGGACCGCGAGGGGCGGTTCAGCGACGCGAGCTCGTGCTGGATCCGCGTCAGCCAGGGCTGGGCCGGGAGCCGCTACGGGCTCGTGGCCCTCCCCCGCGTCGGGCAGGAGGTCCTCGTCGATTTCTTCGACGGCGACCCCGACCGGCCGGTGATCGTGGGCCGCGTCTTCAACAGCACCACGCGCGTGCCGTACACGCTGCCCGCCGAGAAGACCAAGAGCGGGTGGAAGAGCGACTCCTCCCCGGGCTCGGGCGGGTTCAACGAGCTCTCCTTCGACGACGCCGCGGGGCGCGAGCTCATCCACGTCCAGGCGCAGCGCGACTACACCGAGATCATCAAGCGGGATCAGAGCTCGACCGTGCTCTCGAACCGCTCGGCCAGCGTGACCGGCGCCGACGCCGTCACCGTCGGGGGGAGCCAGAGCGTCAACGTCGTCAAGAGCCAGAGCCACACGATCGGCGAGCAGCAGATCAACCAGATCGGCGAGGGTCGCACGTCGATCGTGGGCACCTCCGACGCGGTCGACGCCGGCGACAGCCAGAGCGTCACGGTCGGCGACGGCGTCGGGTACACGATCAACAAGGACAAGACCGTCCAGATCACGAACGGCGTCGCGTCGATCAAGATCACGCCGGAGGGCATCTTCATCGACGCGCAGGGCAAGCTCGAGATCTCGGCGGGCGGGCTGCTCAAGCTGTCCGGCGCGGAGGTGCAGATCGACGGCGGGCCGAACGTGCTCATCAACACCACGTCCGCGAAGGCGCCCGCGGTGGCGACGATCGGCAAGGCCAGGGCGCCGAGCGCGCCGGGGCGGCCGGGCGGCGGCGGCGAGACGAGCGCGCCGGCCGAGGTGATGCGCGGCGGCGGCGCCGTCGAGGCGCCGGGGGGCATCGAGGACGTCGAGGTGGAGGGCGCTGCGTCGCGGCTCGACCGCGCCGTCTCCTCGCCGCCGCTCACCCCGGCCGCGGCCCCGGCGTCCCTGCAGATCGGGCCCGCCGCCGGCGCGGCGATCCAGGAGGCGGTGCGCGCGCCCTCGGCGTCGCTCGCCGCGCTGGTGGCGACGGGGAGCGGCGCCCTGGAGCTCTTCCGGCTCGCCAAGGGGGAGAGCCTCGCCTCGCTGCCGTCGACGCTGGACGTGCTCGGTCCGGTGCTCACGGCGACGCTGCCCGCGCTCGGCGGCCTGAGCGCGGGCGACCTCGGGACGCTCGTGAACGCGGGCAGCGCGGCCGGCATCTTCCACGTCGGCGGCGCGGGCGGGCAGGTGGCGCAGTTCCTGGCGCTGCGGACCGCGGCGGCGCCGCGGTCGGTGAACGGCGCGGCGGTGAAGACCGCGGCGCAGGCGACCGAGGCCTCGGGCGTGCCCGAGGAGCGGGCGTACGCAGGGGCGCTGTCGATGCAGGGCGTGGCCCTCTACCGCGGCGACCTCCAGGGCGGCTTCGCCAAGGTGGAGCCGTGACGCCCGGGGCCCGCTGGATCTCGGAGAGCGAGCGCTGCGCCTTGCAGCGTGGAGACGGAGACGATGCCGCGTTATGACCACACCGACGTGTCCTTCGACGTGCCGCGCGACTGGGAGGACCGCTCGGTGGTGGTCTTCGCCGCGCCGGCGAAGCCCGGCCAGGGGATGATCTCCAACCTGGTCATGACGCGGGACACGCTGGCCGCGGGCGAGGACATCCGGCGATACGGCGACCGGCAGCTCGTCGAGATGGCGCAGCGGCTCGACGGCTTCCAGCTCTACGCGCGGCAGGAGATCACGCTCGGCGGTCAGCCGGCCGTGGAGATCCGGTTCGCGTGGAGGGGGCAGAGCGGGCCGATCGAGCAGCGGCTCGTGTTCGTCGGGGGGCGCAAGCCGACGGTGCTCAGCTTCACCGCGACCATGCCGAAGAGCGAGGCCGCGCGGCTGAACCCGGTGTTCGATCGCATCCTCGCGAGCGTGAAGCTGGGCCAGGGCTGAGGGCTGCGAGGCCGTGAGCGCCCTCGAAGCGGCCCGGATGGGCGATGAGATCGGCCACTCGTCCGCGTGGGCCGGCCTCCTCGCGGGGGCGTGCGTCGGGCTCGCGATCGGCGGCGCGATCCTGTTCTCCGTGGCCACCGGCGGCGCCGGGGCGGTCCTCATCGGCGCGGCGGTCGCCGGCGGCGTCGGGCTCGGCGCCGGCGGCGCGCTGGCCGGCGCCGAGATCGGCAAGATGTTCGAGGGGTCCCCGTGCGGGGAGATCGCGACGGGATCGCCGGACACGCGCATCGAGGGGCGCGCCGCCGCGCGCGCCGAGCTCGACGTCCTCGAGCACGGCGGCAAGAAGGTGGCGCAGGGCAGCGCCACCGTCTTCGTCAACGGGAAGCACCTGGGCCGCAGGACCGAGAAGGCCCAGTGCGGCGGCGTCGTCAGCCAGGCGGCCGTCCACACGTTCATCGGCGGCGAGACGCTGACGCTCGTGCCCGTCGAGGAGGAGGTGCCGTCGTGGCTCCTGACGACCCTGCGATGGACCGCGCTGATCGCGGGCGGGGCGGCGCTCGTCCTGACGGGCGTCGGCGCGGGCGTCGTCGTCGCGGGGCTGGGGCTCGCCGGCTCGCTGGCCGGCGCGTTCGTCGGCGCGCACGTGGGCGAGGCGGTGGGCGGCCTCTTTGGCGAGCGCGCCGCGCGCGTCGGCGAGATCCTCGGCGAGTTCGGCGGCGGCCTCCTCGGCGGCATCGGCGCCGCGAAGCTCGGCGAGCGGTTCGGGTGGATCCGCCCGCCCGCCGCGGAGGAGGTCCCGCTCGGCCGGAAGGGGCCGCCGAGCCCGGAGGAGGTGGCCCGGGCGCGCGCCTGGACCGACGAGCAGATGGCCGCGGGGCCCGCGGCGGATCCCGCGGCGGCCGCCAAGCTCGAGGCGAGGATCGCGGAGAACCGCGCGGCCTACGAGCGGGTGCAGCGGGGCGAGCTGGAGCACCCGAACACGACCCCCGAGCGGCTCAAGCTGGCCGTCGAGGGCGACACCGACGGCCAGCGCGTGCCGCTCACGTACAAGGATCGCGCGCAGTTCGACAGGCTGCAGTCGGACATCCGGAACGTCTTCGAGTCGGAGGGCATCACCGACGCGACGGTGAAGCAGCTCGGCTCGGCCACGGACGGGTTCAAGGGCAACCCGGACAAGCCGTTCGGGTTCTGGTCGCCCAAATCGGACACCGATTTCGCGATCCACAGCGATCAGGCGCTGGTCCAGGCGCAGCAGGCGGGCGCGCCGTACAACGCCAAATACGGCATATTCAAGAACGGCGAGGCGCCGAGCGCGCTCAATCCAGAGGGGAAGCCGGGGCTCTCGAACACGTCGCTCGGGAGCAAGCTCAACGCGGTGGCAGAGCGGTGGAACGTGGAGATCTACGGTGAGCCCAACCCGAGCAACGGCGGCTTCGACTTCAAGCTCAACGGCCCGCGAGAGCCGAACAGCGACTTCCCGACGATCTATCGCGGGCCCGATGCGGTCGGCGCGGCGCCCCCCGCCGCGCGGCCGACGCCCCCCGCCGAGCGGCAGGCGCCGGCCGGCAGCGCCGGGACGGCCGGCGCGGGCGGGGCGGGCGTCTCGACCGATCCGCGGGACGGCGGCCGCTGAGGAGAGGTGAGATGAGCAAGACGGCAAGCACGACGCTCGCGTGGTCCTTCAAGAGCGAGCTCTCCCAGGACGAGATGCTCAGGCGGCTCGACGCGCGGTGGCCGTCGGCGTGGGCGATCTCGGACAGCCACCATCACGGCGACTACGTCGGCGGCAAGCTCACGCCGGAGGCGGCGGCGCGCATCTACGAGGACGGCCCCAGGTTCGTGGTGCACCTGCGCTTCGCCTCGGCGGGCGGCGACGTGAAGCGGCAGCTCCTCGAGGCGCAGCAGCGGCTCATCGTCGAGGTGCTCCCGCTCGTCGGCGCGAGCGACGTCTGGCCCACGGAGCCGCTCGACTGACGCTCCCCGCCCCGGCCTCCGGGCGCCTCAGTCCGACGTGCGCGCAGGCCGCAGCTCGTCCGCGGTGAAGACCCGCCCGAGCGCGAGCGCCTTGAGCGCGTAGCGGCTCGGCTCGAGCTGATCCTGCCGGAGGTGCGCCTCCGCGAGGACGCGCACCTTCAGGCTCGTCATCAGGGGCAGCCGGTGCTCCAGGGCCTTCGGCAGGTACAGCGGCAGCGCGCCCTGCCCGCCCGCCGCGAGCAGCGCGCGGATCCACACGTCGCCGAGCACCTTGCGGGTCTGGTAGCGCCGCTGCTCGAGCAGCAGCCGCTCGGTGTGCGCCTCGATCTGGCCCGACGGCAGCGGGCGGCTCGACTGGGCGAGCTGCTCCTTCAGCTGCTGGTTCAGCCGGTCCACGACGCCGGTCGAGCTCTGGAGGTAGGGCGACTTGAGCAGCTCCCCGATGGAGTCGAGGGCGTCCTTGAGCTGCTTGTCGGGGCCCGCGAGCGGCGTGACCACGGCGACGGTGGCCTTGAGCGCCTCGATCTCGTCGAACGGGAACCGCGCCTCGCCGGTCACGAGCACGAGCGGCGGCGTGAACCGCCGCCTGTCGCCGATCGACGCGAGGAGCGCCTGCGGCACGCCGCTCGGCTCGATCGGCGACCCGTCGGTGAGCACGCCGAGGACGTCGTGGCGGTCCTTCGCCGCGGCCGCGTCGTCGGCGGGCAGGTCGTAGCGGGGGTCGAGCTCCTCGAAGTCGAGCTCGAGGATCAGCTCGCTCCACCGAGCGCGGACGCGCGGCAGCGCGGCGGGATCGAACCAGAGGAGCTCGACGATGTCGTCGGCCAGCGCGGCCGCGGGCCTCGGCGGCGCCACCCTGGCCCTCGAGGGGCGGTCGTCCTCGGCCGGGGCGGGCAGCGAGGCGCGGGCCGCGCTCTCGGCGGCCCCGAACTTCTGGCCCACCGTCATCGCCGGCGGCCCGTCGTTCGTTCCCCAGGAGCCTCGGCTCCCGAGCGGCGCCATGGCGGGGGGCGGCGGCGTGGCCGGCGCCTGCTCGAGGGGGCCGGCCGGCGGAGACGGCGCGGACCACCGCGACGGCGGCGCCGCCATGAGCGCCCCGAGGTCGCCCTGGGCCGCGGGCGCGCGGAACGGGAGCCCGCCGCTCGGGGGGCTCGAGTGGGGCGCGCTGTCGGCCCCGCGCTCCTCCGTCTTCCAGGGCAGCACCGGAGCGTGCTCGGAGCGCAGCCCGGGGAGCTGCGTCTGCGACGTGCTCGGGGGGCGCGGCGCGACGTGCCCGGAGCTCGGGGGCACGGACCTCTCGGCCTCGCCGCGCGCGGCCTGCGGCGGCTCCAGGCCCACCACCACGCGCCCGTGCTCCTCCGGGTGCTCCAGCGCGATCTGCGCGCGCCAGGTGAGGGAGCAGCGCCCCCGCGCGGTGTCGATCCAGAGCGTGTCGCAGCGCATGGGCACCGGTCGAGCGCCGCCTCGCCGGCCCTCGAGGGTCGCCGTCGGGCGAAGGCCGGGCAGCTGGGTCACGAGGCGCGGGTGCTCGGGGTGGAGGTTCTCGAGCACGAGGCGCTCGTCCTCGCGCAGCGACGGGAGCTGCTGATCGGGCGGGGCGATGTTGAAGTAGCCGGGGTCGAACCCGGCGGGCAGCGGCTTGCGGCTCCAGTCGCGGTGCGACCAGCCGGCCGCGTGGCGGCCGAGCTTCTCGACGCGCGACGGCCACGTCGGGGCGATCGGACCGAAGCCCGTGGGCTCGATCGCCTTGCTCATGTCGGAGACGAGCAGCCCCGGCGGCTGGAGGTTGGGCACGGCGACCTGCCCGTAGGCGTTCCGCGCGCCGACGCTCACCCCGGCCGGATTCCACGAGCCCGGCCCTCCCGCCGCGCGCTCGTAGACCAGCGGCATCTGCGCGAACGGCGGGCCCTCGTGGAGCGTCCCGTCCTGGGCGAAGATGCGGTCGCACCACACCTCGATCGACTTGTCCAGGTCGCCCACCGCGAGCCTGGCCAGGAGCGAGCGCGCCGGCGCCTTGCCCGGCGCGAACGCGAAGCCGACGAGCACGACGTCGGCGCGCGGCTTCGCGGGCGCGAGATCGCTCATCGACTGCAGGCTCCTCGACGGCGCGTCCTCCCACGCCGCGTCGTGGGGGGTCGGCGCCTCCTGGTCGGGGGCGAGCGGCGACTCGCCCGGGCGGAGCAGGAACGTCGCCTTGCAGACGACGGTGAGCACCCACGAGCCCGCGGAGGGTTGCCAGAGGATCGACGCGACGGGGACGGGCGCGGCGGCGAATACGTTCATGAGGGAGGGGGGTCTCCGGGGCGCTCTCGCGCCCGCTCGTTCACTGCGGCGTCGCGGCCCCGGGCGGCGCCGGCAGCTCGCGGGTGATCTCGCCCGCGTCGGCGCCCTCGGGCGGCGGCTCCGACCCCGGCGAGACCGGCGTGCCCTCCCAGGTCGCGCTCTTGTCCCGGCTCCCGTAGACGTACGGCGGGCGGGCCTCCAGCTCCCGCGCGATGCGGGCGAGCTCCTCGTCGAGGAAGCGCGGGTTCGCGGCCAGCCGCTCGCGGATGCCGCTGTTCAGGTAGCCGCGGATGTCGGGGCTCTCCGGGTAGTACTTCGTGAACACGTTGTACCGGAAGAGCGGCTTCAGCCGGTGCACGTCCTTCGGCCCGGTCGGCAGCGGCAGGAGCTCGACGAAGCTCTTCCGCTTCGCCCGCTCCTCCAGCCGGTCGAGCACGAGCTGGAGGCTGTTCTCGAGCAGGTGCGGCGCGCAGTGATCCGCGAAATCGTCGTAGAGCAGCCGCATCAGCGCGCGCGCCTCGTCGATCGGCAGCTGCGCTTGCCGCTCGCGGCCCATGCGCCGGACGAGGACCATGAACGGAGAAGGCTGGTTGCCCGTCGCCCGGATCTCCTCGGGATCGCGGAAGTCCGGCTGGCGGTAGGGGAAATGGCGCGGGTTGATCGCGTCGAACCCGCCGCGGCCGTAGAACAGGATGCGCTGCCACGACAGGCGCTCTTCGGGCGTGAAGTACTCGACCTCGGCCGCGAGATCGACGTTCATCCCGAAGTACTTGCCCGGGGCCGAGGGCGCGGGGAGCGTGATCTTCCCCATCGCGTGGAGGTCGGCGAGGTACTGCATGGCGAGCTCGACCGGGGAGATGCGCAGCCAGTACGACAGCACCGTCCCCCGCGCCTCGGGGATCATGAAGATGTGGGCGAGGTAGATGACGCAGAGATCCGGCGCGTACGCCGGATTGACGAGCACGGTCCCATCGCGCACGCCGCGCACCTTTCCGTCCGCGTCTCGCGCCACGAGCAGGAAGTAGCGCATGTACGTGCCCGACGGCTCGGGCGTGAACGGGTCGTCGCGCAGGAACGCGTGGATCGCCTCCTTGCGCTCCATCTCTCCATGAGGCCCGAAGCAGTCCCAGAGGATCTGATACGCCGTGTCGAAGTCCGGGTCGGAAGGGTCCTCGATCGACCAGATCTGGTATTTGCGGGTTTCGCGCTCGATCATCTCCACCACGTCCTGGTGGAAGAGATCCTTCATGCAGAGCCGGACACGTCGCTTCAAGCAGGGCTCCTGGGGTCCATGGTGCCAGACGGAGCGTTCATCTGATAGGTAATCATCGTGACCCAGGCAGCTCTCGTCGACACGCGCACGCAGATCGATTCCGCTCGCTCCGTGTGGAGCGAGGCGGGCCCGGTCTATGAGCCCGCCCCGCCGCTCCGCGGGGACGCGGCGGCCGATGTGGCCATCATCGGGGGCGGATTCACCGGCGTCTCCACGGCATACCATCTAATCCGCAGATTTCCGAGCCTCCGCGTCATGATCCTCGAGGCGCGCCACCTCGCCAACGGCGCGAGCGGGCGCAACGGCGGGATGATGCTGAACTGGATTAACGGCGTGAGCTACCGCGAGCCGGAGCTCACGCGCCGCGTCTACGAGGCCACGCGCGCGGGCATCGACGGCATCGTCGGGATGATCCAGGAGCACAATCTCCCGGTGCGTTACCGGCGCGACGGCTGCATGGAGGTCCTCACCGACGCGCGCCGGGCCGAGGCGGCGCACGCGCGGGCGGAGCAGCTCGCCGGGTGGGGCATTCCGCTACAGTACCTGGACGGCGCGGCGCTCGCGAAGCGGCTCGGCGTCCGCGGGGCGGCCGGGGCCGTGCTGGACGCGACCGAGGGGCAGCTCAACGGGGTCGACCTGCTGCGCAGCCTCCGGCCGCTGCTCCTCGGGTGGGGGGTCGCCCTCCACGAGGACACACCGGTGCTCCGGATCCGGGAGGGGCGCACGATCGAGCTGACCACGCCGGGCGGGGTCGTCCGGGCCTCGGCCATCGTGCTCGCCACGAACGGCTACACGCCGCGGCTCGGCTACTTCAAGACCGGCATCTTCCCGCTGCACTCGCACGTGCTCGCGACCGAGCCGCTCGACGCCGAGGCGCGCGCCGCGCTCGGCTGGGGGCAGGTCGCCGGCTTCAGCGACGACCACGACCGGATCGCGTACGCCAGCATGACCCCCGCCGGCGAGCTCGTGTTCGGCGGGGGCAGCAACGCGGCGTACGCCTACCTCTACGGGAACCGGACCTCCTACCCCGGCTCACCCGACTCGGCCGCGAAGGCGTTCGAGGCGATCCGGCGCCGGCTGGTCGGCTACTTCCCCGCGGCCGAGCGGGTCCGGATCGCGCACCGCTGGACGGGCACGCTCGGCATCACGATGAGCCGGATCTGCAGCATGGGGGTGCGCGGCGAGCACCGGAACGTGTACTACGCGCTCGGCTACAGCGGCCACGGCGTGACGCTCGGCAACCTCGCGGGCCGCGTGCTCTGCGACATCTACGCGGGCGACGACGCGCGGTGGCGGGACCTGCCTTTCTACATGTACCCGCTCGGGGGCGTCCCGCCCGAGCCGCTGCGCTGGCTCGGCTATCACGTCTACACCAAGCTGACGGGGCGCTCGCCGCGCAAGGCGGCGTGAGCGCGGCGCCCGCGCGGCGCCCACGCAGGCGCGGGGCGCGCCGCGCCAGGCGCGCGCGCGTGCGGAGCGCTTGCGTGGCCGGAGCGCGGGGCGCTATTCGAAGCGGGGCCATGTTCTGCGCGCGCTGCCACCGGGAGTACGACGCGGGCCATCGCTTTTGCCCCTACGACGGCGCGGAGCTCGCCGAGGCGCGGCGCATCGACCTGTTCCGGTACAAGCCGACCCGGCTGCGGGGGACGATCCTCGGGGAGCGCTACGAGGTGCGCGGCTACCTCGGCAAGGGCGCGATGGCGCGCGTCTACCTCGCGATCGAGATCGAGACCGGACAGCCGGTCGCGATCAAGGTCCTGGAGGCGTTCGCGGCCCGCGCGGAGCGGACGCGCGAGCGGTTCGTGCGCGAGGCGCAGAGCGCGGCGAAGATCGGGCACCCGAACATCGTCAAGGTGCTCGACGCCGGCACGCGCGCCGCCGACGGCGCGCCGTACATCGTGATGGAGTACCTCTTCGGCGAGTCGCTCGGCGACTGGCTCCGGCGCGAGCGCCGCATGGACGCGGACCTCGCCATCCCGGTGCTCTCCCAGGCCGCGTCCGGGCTCGCCGCCGCGCACCGGGTCGGGATCATCCACCGCGACGTGAAGCCCGACAACCTCTACCTCGTCGGCGCGCAGGGGGACCCGTACGCGGTCAAGGTGCTCGATTTCGGCCTGGCGAAGATCCAGGACGCCGATCACATCACGGCGACCGGCACCGCGGTGGGCACCCTCGAGTACATGGCGCCCGAGCAGGTCGTGAGCGACAGGCCCGACGCCCGCACCGACGTCTACGGGCTCGGCGTCGTCATGTTCCGGACTTTCACCGGCGAGCTCCCGTTCCCGCGCTCGGAGCAGTCCGAGCTCCTCGCCCGGCAGCTCGTGACCCCGCCGCCCCGCCCCTCGGAGAAGCGGAAGAGCATCGACCCGCTGGTCGAGTCCGTGATCCTGAAGGCGATCCGCAAGCGCCCGGAGAACCGCTATCCCTCGATGGAGGCGTTCCTCGACGACCTCGAGCGGCTGTCCGGCGAGCGGGACGGGCCGCTCTCGGCGGACGAGCCGCTCCCCGAGCCGGACGACGTCTACGTCCCGCAGGGATCGTTTGCCAGGAACGCGGCGATCTACTTCTATAGGCGGCTCGGCATGGAAGCCCCACGCTTCGACTGAACCGAACACCACCTCCCGCGGGCGCTTCCCGCCACCCAGGAGATCCGTATTGCCATGGCCTACTCTGCTGCATTCCGATGTCTGACCGGCTGTCCCGGCAGCTACCCGCTGACGCAGCCCCTCTACCGTTGCCCGACCTGCGGCGGCCTGCTCGACGTCGCGCACGACATCGACGCGCTCCGCGACCGGAGCCCCGCGACGTGGATGAAGCTCTTCGACGAGCGCTACAAGCGCACGGTGTGGCCCTACGGCTCCGGGGTCTGGGGCAAGCGGGAGTGGGTCGCGCCCCAGGTCCCGGACGAGGCCATCGTGTCGATGGATGAGGGGGGCACCAACCTCTTCTGGGCGGATCGCTACGGCCGCTCGCTCGGGCTCGACGACGTCTGGGTGAAGCTCTGCGGCAACAGCCATACGGGGTCGTTCAAGGACCTCGGGATGACGGTGCTCGTCTCGGTGGTGAACAAGGCGATCCGCGAGGGCCTCGAGGTGCGCGCGATCGCGTGCGCGTCGACGGGGGACACGTCGGCCTCGCTCGCGGCGTACGGCGCGGCGGCCGGCCTGCCCGTCGTCGTGCTGCTGCCGCGGGGCAAGGTGTCGATGGCGCAGCTGGTGCAGCCGATCGCGTCGGGGGCGCTGGTGCTCTCGCTCGACACGGACTTCGACGGCTGCATGGCCATCGTGCAGCGGCTCTCGGCCGACGGCGTGGTCTACCTGGCGAACTCGATGAACGCCCTGCGCCTCGAGGGCCAGAAGACCGTGGCCATCGAGATCGTGCAGCAGTTCGACTGGACGCTGCCCGACTGGGTCGTCCTGCCGAGCGGCAACCTGGGCAACGCCTACGCGCTCTACGCCGGCTTCAAGATGCTGAAGGACCTCGGCCTGACGACGCGCTTCCCGCGCCTGTGCGTGGCGCAGTCGGCGCGGGCCAACCCGCTCTACCGGGCGTGGGCCGAGGGGCGCAGCGAGGTCGTGCCGATGAAGGCGGGCGAGACGCTGGCGAGCGCGATCCAGATCGGCAACCCGGTGAGCGCGCCGCGGGCGATGATGGCGCTCCAGGCGATGAACGGGGTCGCGGAGGAGGTGACCGAGGACGAGCTCTGCGACGCGGCGGCGCGCGCCGACCGGACCGGGATGTACACCTGCCCGCACACGGCGGTCGCCCTCGCCGCGCTGGAGAAGCTCGTGAAGAAGGGCCTCGTCGAGAAGCGCCAGCGGGTCGTCGTGGTCTCGACCGCGAACGGCCTCAAGTTCACGGAGTTCAAGGTGAAATACCACGAGCGCGCGCTCCCGGACGTGACGAGCCGGTACGCCAACCCGCCGGTCGAGCTGCCGCCCGACTACGACCGCGTCCTCGCCGCTCTGGACAAACACGCCGCGCAGACCGGCAAGAAGGGCTGAGCGGCGCCGGCGCGCGGATGCGCTGAGCGGCCGCGGCGTGCGAGGATCGGCGCGCCCGATCGGGGCCGGGGGGGCTGGCGAGCCCGCGCGGGACGGCGGCGCGGGCGCGCCTTGACGCGCTCGCCCCCCCCGGCATCCTCGTCGGGCAGAGGCCTCCGTGGACATCCGCCACCGCACGCTGCTCTCGTTCGCCCCGCTCCTGACGGTGGCGGTCGCGCTGGCGGTCTCCCTCCCCTTGGTGAACGCGACGCTCTCGCGGATCTCCGCGCAGCAGCTCGCTCTCCTCGGCGATCTCGTCGACCTGCAGGACATGGAGCTCGCGGTGATCACCCAGCGCGAGACCGTCGGCCAGGCGCTGCGCGGGTTCGACGTCTCGCTGTACACGACCGATGACGCGTCCCGCCGGGACCAGACGCTCGTCCATTTCAACCGCGCGCGGGGCGAGCGGGGCTCGCCGCAAGACCAGCTGTGGCAGCACCTCGGCGCGGTGTACGCGGAGCTCGACGCGCAGCACGCGGCGATCTTCGACGCGCTGCAGGAGGGCGACGCGGCGCGGGCGACGTCGGTGTTCTACGGCGAGGCCCAGGAGCTGACCTTCGTGCTCCTCTCGAGCGCGCGGGCGGGCCAGGCGCAGCACAAGGAGGCGCTGAGCGAGCTCGAGGCGAGGGGCCGCACGCTCAAGCAGCGCGCGCTGCTCGGGCTCGCCGCGGGCGTGGGCGGCAGCATCCTCCTGGCGCTGACCTTCGGCTGGCTCCTGAGCCGCGAGATCGTGCGCCCCATCGAGCGCCTCGCCGCGGACGCCGCGCGCTACGCCTCGGGCGACGTCTCCGGGGAGCTCAGCCCCGCCGGAAAGATAAAGCAGATCAAGCACTTGCGCGACGCCTTCCAGCACCTGCTCGGCGTCACCCTGGCGCGGCAGGAGCGGCTCCAGCAGGCGTACGCGGACGTCTCGGACCGGGCGGCGCGCGAGCAGCAGCTCCGGGAGACGGTGCAGGCCCTCAACGAGGATCTGGAGCGCGCCAAGGGCGAGCTGGAGCGGCGCGTGGCGGCGCGGACCGCGGAGCTCCTCGTGGCCAACGAGCGGCTCCAGGTCGAGCTCGCCGAGCGCGGCCGCGCGGAGGCGGCGCTGAAGGCGAGCGAGGAGCAGCTCCGGCAGCTGAACGAGGCGCTGGAGCAGCGGGTCGTCGAGCGGACGACGGAGCTCGCGGCGGCCCAGCGCCAGGTCCTCGACACGGCGCGGCGCGCCGGCATGGCGGAGATCGCCACGAACGTGGTGCACAACATCGGCAACGTGCTGAACACCGTCAACGTGTCCGCCAAGCTCATCGCGGAGGAGCTCGGCGGCCTCCGGCTGGAGAAGCTCGAGCGGGCGGCGCAGCTCCTGGCGAGCCACCGGGAGGACCCCGGCAGGTTCCTCACCGAGGACGAGCGCGGGCGGCACCTCATCGCCTACCTGGAGGCGCTGTCCGCCGCGCTGGAGGGCGATCGGCGGCGCATCCTGCGCTACGTGGATGAGCTCGGAAAGAGCGTCGACCACATCAAGGACATCGTCCGGACGCAGCAGACCTACGCCGGCACCACCACGGTGGTCGAGCCGGTGCAGCTCTCGGAGCTCCTGGAGGACGCCCTCCGGATGAGCGACGCGGCGCTGTCGCGCCCGCACCTCAAGGTCGTGCGAGAGCTCGCGTGCCCGCGCCCGGTCTACGTCGACAAGCACAAGCTGCTGCAGATCCTGATGAACCTCATCAGCAACGCGAAGCACGCGATGGACGAGCTGCCCGGCAGGGAGCACGCGCTCACGCTGCGGATCGAGGCGCGCGGGGCGGGCAGGGACGGCGCGGTGCGGATCTGCGTGCAGGACACGGGGGTGGGCATCGCGAAGGAGCACCTGACGCGGATCTTCTCCCACGGGTTCACGACGCGCCGGGGCGGCCACGGCTTCGGGCTGCACAGCTGCGCGCTCGCCGCCGAGGAGATGAGCGGCGTGCTGTCGGTGGAGAGCGACGGCGTCGGGCGCGGGGCCACCTTCACGCTCGAGCTCCCGGTGCGGATCGGGAGCGCCGCCGCCCGCTCCTAGGACACCGATGAAACCCGAGAGAATGAACCACAGAGGGCACAGAGGAAGAGAGAAGAGAGCTCAGAATCTTTTCTTCATCCTCTGTGCCCTCTGTGCCTCTGTGGTTCCAATCTCTTCTTGCTGGGGCGCTTCAAGCTGATCGGCGCTCTACCTGCGCCGCCGCGCGCGGCGCCGCCTCGGCCTGCCGCGGGCGCCCGCGGACGTCATCGCCGAGGCGATGCCGTTCTGCAGGGTGTTGTGCGTGACGATCCCGCTCATGTCGACGCCGAGCTCGACGAGCGTCCTGGCCACGTCGGGGCTCAGGCCCGTGATGATCACCTCCGAGCCGAGCAGGCGCACCGCGGTGGCGGCGCTGAGGAGCTCGTCGGCGCACTGGCCGTCGATCCGCGGCACCCCGGTGATGTCGAGGATCGCGACGTGCGCGCGGCGGGAGGCGACGCCGCGGACCAGCGTCTCCTGCACGCGGCGCGCCCGCTGCGCGTCGAGGGCGCCGACGAGCGGCATCACGACGATGTCGTCGCTGATGGGGATGAGCGGGGTCGACAGGGCCGCGAGGATCTCGTTCTGCGCCCGCAGCGCCTCCTCGCGGGTGCGCCGCGCCTCGGTCTCCGCCGCCGCGCGCTTGCGCTCGGTGACGTCCCGCACGATCACGACCGCCTCGGCCCGGTCGCTGCCGGCGATCCGGACCTCGTAGTCGCGCGTGCCCTCGCGGAGCTGCTCCTGGTACTCGAAGACGTGCGTCGCCTCGTCGGCGAGCGCCCGGCCGACGAGCTCGGTGATCTGCTCCGCCACGCGGGCGGGGAACACGTCGGCGACGTGCCGGTGCAGGAAATCCTCGGCGCGGAGCGACGGCCTCGACTCCCGGGACGCCTTGAAGTCGAGGCAGACGCCGTCGCTGCTGAGCCGGAGGATCGTGTCGGGGATGGCGTAGAGCAGCGCGCGGTTGTTCGCCTCGCTCCGGCGCAGGGCCGCCTCGACGCGCTTGCTGCCGATGAAGTGGCCGGCCTTGGCGGCGATCGCGAGCAGCACGTCGAGCAGCCCCGGGTCGGGCTCGCGCGGCTCGGCGTCCATGAGCTCCAGCACGGCCGCGACCTGCGCGTCGGCGCGGACCGCGATGGGGAGCTCGACCGCGAAGCGGAGGCCTGCGCCGCGCGCCGCCCGCGCGCGCGGGTCGTCCTCGACCGCGTCGAGGTCGCAGAACCAGGTCGGCTCCCCCTGGGCGAGCGCGCGGCCGGGCAGCCCCGCGTCGCGGGCGAGCTGCGCGCCCCGGGTCGCCGCCTCGAGCGCGGCCGCGTCGTCGGGCGCGGCGCTCCAGGTGTGCTCGCAGCGCAGGCCGCCGCTCTCGCCGTCGCCGAGCCACAGGGCGCCGAACCGGAAGCCGAGCGTCTCCCCGAGCGCGCCGAGGAGCGCGAGGATGCCCTCGGACAGCGTCGTCGACTCGACGAGGATCCGCGTCACCGTGTACTGCGCCGACACCTTGTGGTTCGCCTCGGACAGGGCGCGGCGCTGGTTCCACTTCTCGGTGAGCGCGTAGGCCATCTGCCGGACCTCGTTCGGGTCGAACGGCTTGGCGAGGATGAGCAGGTTGTCGGTGTTCCCGAACCGGGTGGCGATCTCCTCCCAGGAGTAATCCGAGTACGCCGAGCAGATGACCGCCTGGATGGCGCCGTCCTCCTGCCAGATGCGCGAGAGCGTCTCGATGCCGTCCCACCCCGGCGGCATGCGCACGTCGACGAAGGCGAGGGCGTACGGCGCGCCGCGCTGCCGCGCCTCGCGCACCTTCTCCAGCCCCTCGGCGCCCTGCGTCGCGGTCGTGAGCTCGAACCTCACCGGCCGCCGGCCGGGCGCCTCGCGGAACAGCGCCGACTCGAGGCGGTCGAAGGTCGACGGCTCCGCGTCGGACCGGAGGATCCTGCGGAAATCTTCGTGGATGGCCTCGTTGTCGTCGATCAGCAGAATGCGCCGGTTCTGCTGCCACCTGGGGTCCCGCATGGGCTCGTCCTCGGAGCGTGAATCCAGGTCCTACCCGTCCCTGGAGCGTGAGGTCCAGGTCCTACCCGTCCCTGGCGCGTGAGGTCCAGGCCCTATTCCGGCGGCGGCGGGTCGCCCTCGGCGGGCGGCGCGGGCGTCGGCCGCGACCGCGGCTCGGGCGACTCGTCCTCGGTGGACGGCGGCGGCGGCATCGGCGGGGGCATCGCCGGCGGCGGGCTCCCCTGCTCCTCGCTGTCCCGCGGCGGGGCCTCCGAGGCGCCGAGCGGCAGGTTCACGCCGCCGGGCTTCCTCGTGGTCGCGGCCGAGCTCGGCGCGTCGGCCTTGCCGCGGCCCCGCGCCGCGGGCGAGTCGGCGGCGTGCGGATCGAACCGCGGCCGCTTCAGCACGCCGTGGACGTGCCAGCCGTAGAAGCCGTCCGAGCGCTTCGACCGCTTCATCTTGGGCTGCTGCATCTCGATCAGCCCGGGCACGTTCGACCCCGGGGCGCCGAGCAGCGACTTGGTGAGGTCGTTCTTCGACCGGTAGGCGTCGGTGAACTTGAAGCGGACGTAGAGGTCCGCCGTGGAGTTGTTCCACGGCTCGCGCATGGTGACCTTGCCGTCGCCGTCGAGCTCGAGGTCCTGGCCGTTCGCGGACATCTTCGTGACCTTGAGGACGCCGTCCTTCGCCTCGGCCGACAGCACGAGCTCGCCCAGCTTGGCCTCGGGCAGCGCGATGAGCCCCTGGATCTTCGTCTTGCCGTCGCCGACCGAGACCTCCTTGGCCGAGACCTCGAGCGCGCCGCTCGCCTTGTTGAACTTGCCGTCGGGCGCGCTGAGATCGAGGTTCGCGCTCAGCGTGCCGGCGATCGGCAGGCCGAGGATGTCCCCGAGCGGCCCCACCTGCGCGAGCTCCACGTCCGAGACCTCGACGTGCACGTCGCCGCCCGACTTGCCCATCGGGACCACGCCCTCGACCTCCCCGCCGAACACGCTCGCCCAGAACGAGACCCGCATCCGCCCGATCAGGAGGGGCAGGATCTTCACCCGGGCGTGCGCCTCCTCGATCTCGATGACGCTCGGCTTCGGCGCGCTGTCCTTGGCGGCGTCGCCGGAGGTGGAGGTGAAGGCGGCGGCGCCGGTCGGCCTGCCCGAGCCGAGCTCGCTCGGGGGCAGGATGAGCCGCACGCCCTTCATCTCCACGCCCGTGAACCAGTACGCGTCGAGCTCGTCGATCTCGAGGCGCTGCGGCGGGCCGGAGCCCCGCTTCTGCTGCGCGCGGTCGAACTCGGCGATCAGCCGGTCCTTGAGCCGGTCGTACGGGAACGTGAGGTAGCCGAAGAGGCCCAGGCAGAAGAGGTAAAAGAGCGGGTAAGCCGCCCATTTCGCGATCTTGACGAGCCGCGCCTTCATGGCTCTTGCTCCTCCTGCTCGTCGGCGGCCGGGGGCGCGGACGGCGCGGGGCTCGCCGGCTGGGGGTCGCCCTTCCGGTCGAACGCGGAGACGCCGAGCTCCACCTCGTACGAGTCCGGCTCGCCGGCGCGCGGCTTGATGTTCAGCTTCGTCACCGCGACCGGGTGGCCCGAGGTCTCGATGCGCTCGAGCATCTTGGCGAGGCCGAGCATCCCGATCCTGTGCATCTTCACCACCGTGACCCGCTCGGTGTACTTCTTGCCGTGCGGGACGTCGGGGCGATCCTGCGACTCGGCCGCGGTGAGCCCCTGCTGCTTCGCCGCGTCCTCGATGAAGCCGGCGAGGGCCGGCGCCGGCCGCGCGTAGCGCGCGAGCAGCGCGTCCTTCTGCGCCTTGCGCTCGCTGACCTTCCCCGAGGCCTCGTAGATCTGCTGGAGCAGGTCGCGGATCTCCTGGTTCTCGGTGCGCCTGCCGGAGGCGATGCTCGCGAGCCCGATCGGCACGAGCAGGAACACGAGCACCCCCAGGAATCCGACGAGGATGGTGAGGAGCCGGCGCTCGCGCGGCTCCAGCTTGTCGAGTCGCTCGCGGAGCGTCATCGCGATCCCTCTGGCTTCTCCGGCGCGCCCGCCGAGGCGCTGTCCGCCGCGTCGGCGCCGGTCTTCTTCTTCTTCTTGTCCTCGCACTTGAGATCCAGCTCGAGGACGTACTTGTGCCTGCCCTCCGTGAACTGGCTCGTCCGGCCGACCTTCACGTCGCGGAAGCAGCGGTGTTCCTTCATGTGATCCGCGATGATCTGCGCGTCCGACACCGACGGGACGACGCCCTGGAGGGTCACGTGGCCGCGGTTCACGTCGAGCTCGAGCACGTCGTGGGTGATCTCCTTCGGCACGGCCTTCGAGAGCTGCACCATGACGTCGAACGCGTCGACGCGGGGCATCGGGTCCTCGTCGGCCGCGCCGGGGCCCTGGTCGAGCAGCTCGCGGGCCTTCACCGGGTCGCTCGTCTCCTCGCCGAGCACGTCGTGCGAGGCGGTCGCGAGCGACGCGAGCAGGAGCTCCCGCTCGGCGCTCAGGGTGCGCAGCTCCGCGACGATGGAGAACCCGAAGCTCAGCGCGATGACGGTGCCGAGGCCGGCGAGGATCGGGATCTTCTCGCGCAGGAACGGGTAGCTGCGCTCGGCCTCGAGCGCGCCCCTCCTCAGGTTGAACCCCCGGGTCTTCGGCGTGAGCCCGAGCGCCAGCCCGAGCGCCTTGGCGAAGCGGGGCAGGGCCGCGGCCTGCTCCGGCGTGAGCCCTTCGACCCGCGGGGCCGGCAGCGGCAGGATCGTGAGGCCGAGCTGGGTGGACAGGAACACCTCGGCGCCCTGCGCGCTCGCGCCGCCGCCGACGAGGTACATCCCGGCGAGCGGCTCGCCGCCGAGGTTGCGCCACGCCGCGAGCGTCTGGCGGAGCTCGCGCGCGAGCGCCGGCGCCGTGCCGGGGAGCCCGGCCGTCCCGCGCGACAGCGTCCGGGCGAAGACCGGCTCCCCGCCGGAGAGGATCACGATCTCGGAGGTGAGGTGGTCGAGGTCGAGCAGCGCGATCGGCACGTTCGCGCCGGCGGGCGACGGCGAGGCGAGCTCCGGCATCACGGCCTCGAGGTTGGCGAGCGCCACCGCGCCGAGCGCGACGCGCTCCGGCTCGAAGCCGAGCGCCTCCTTCACGACGGTGATGCGCTCGCGCACGTCGTCGGCGCGCGCGATGGCGGCGAAGACCGGCAGCGTCTCGACGCCGGGCGGCCGCTTGAGCAGGCGGTAGTCGAAGACCGCGTCCTCCATCTCGAACGGCACCGTGGCCTCGAGCTCGAAGCCGAGGACGTTCTCGACCTCCTTCTGCGCGGCCGCGGGCAGGTCGAGGCGGCGGTAGAACGACTTCTCCCCGGAGATCGCGATGGCGGCGGCGTCGGGGCGGTGGAGCCCCACCGCGGCGCGGATCGCCTCGGCCTCGGAGACCGCGTCCGTGATGGGCGCCTCGCCGAGGGCCTCGACGAAGACCTTCCTGTACGAGGTGCGGATGAGCGCCGTCCGCACCACGGATTTCCCAGCATCTATCCCGAGCAGCCTGTGCATTTCCGCGCTTCTTCCCGGAGGGGTGTCCTATTCGATGCGATAGTAGATGATCGTCCCGGCGGGGTTCGACCGTACCTGTTGTTCGTACGATTCCGGCGTCGGGGGGGCCCCGGTCGAGCTGCCGTTCGTCGGGTTGGGGTTGCCCCCGGCGCCGCCGGGATCCTTGTTGTTCTGGTCGGTATCGGTGATCTTCGTCGCCCCCGTGAGATCGACCACCGCATGGATGCGCACGCGCGTCTCACGCTTGTTCCCCGGGACGACGCCGTCGGCATAGATGCTCAGGAAGTTGCTCCTGTTGCCGAGGGCCTTCGTGGCGTTCGGCTTGAACTTCACCGCCTCGACGCCCATCGCCTTGAGCTGCTGGCCGAGCATCGCCCCGAGCGTATTGCCGGCCTTCTGGGTCATGGCGTCGACGAAATCCTTGGGGGTGGGGAAGAGGATGCCCCCGGTCATGCCCTGCACGAGCGACGCCACGGTCAGGAACGCCGTCTGCTGGTTCACGTCTGTGCAGAGCGGCGTCGTCGCGACGTCCACGAAGTCGGCGCTGCAGGTGAGCGTGAGGAGCATCTGCGCGTTCGCCGACGTCACGTTCACCTTCTGCTTCCGGTTGCCCCAGACGGTCAGCACCCGCTTGTCCGGGTTGTTCGGGTCCGGATCGACGAACGTCGCCCAGAAGTCGTCGCCCATGCCCCGGATCAGCCGCAGCTCCTCGAACGAGTCGAGGGGGGCGTTCTTGCGCACGTAGGGGAGGCCGACCGTCTGGTAGAAGCTGTCCTCGGCGCCGGTGGAGCTCGGGGCGTTCGTCGACGTGTCGCAGACGAACGTCTGGTCGCCGGGGTCGGCCCAGTCGACGAGCGCGCTGCAGATGGTCGCGCGATCCGAGAACTGGCCGTCGCCGTCGCGCTCCTCGAAGAGCGCGTTGTACTGCGGGGGGCTCATCAGGCTGATGAGCTGCGCCCCGATGGCGATCTGATCCGAGATGCCGCCCACGTCGTCGGCGGCGCGGTTGATGTTGATCTTCGAGTCCTCGTCGACGATCTTGAGCTCGAAGCGGCCGCCGCCGGTGAGCCCGAGGTTCTTGCCCGCCGCCGCGCTGCCTGCGGCCGCGGCCTCGTCGGGCGGCGCCGCGCCCGGCTCGGTGAGCTGCGCGTTGAACGGGCCGAGGAACATGTCGGTGAACTTCCAGACCGGCACCTGGAAGTTCCCCTTGAGCCCGATGATCGCGAGCATCGGCCCGATCGTCTGGCTGACGCTGGGCTCGGCGGCGATGAGCATCCGCGACAGGTTCACGGCGCTCCGCGCGTAGTACTCGGCCCGGAGCGCGTCGCGATCGGCGAGCGCCGCCGAGAGCTCGGTGGAGGTCTCCTCCTGGAGCTCGGTCAGGAACACGGTGAGCACCGTGATCGCGCCGAGCACCATGACCAGCGCCACGCCCCGCCGGTCGCGCCGCCTCCGGAGGCGGCGGCGCGCGCGCCCGCCCGGCGGGGTGGGGGCGGCGCGCTCCTCGGCGTGGGGGCTCTCCGGGCGGCTCATGGCTCAGTTGGCCCCGAAGGCGATGGGGACCTGCATGGCGATGGGCACCTTCGTCTCGAACTTGATGGGCTCCCCGCCCGGCCCGCCGTTCAGGACCAGCGTCACCCACACCTGCGACGGGAGCCGCTCGAACTGCGCCGCCGGTTGCGTCGAGTCCCACGAGTCGACCCACTCCCCGGTGATGGGGTCGAGGTACCGGACATTGAAGCTCTCGATGTCCTCGGCGAGCACGTTGACGACGCCGCCCCTCGTCGGCTCGAGATCGATGAACTTCGCCTCTCGCCGCACGAGATCGAGCTTGTCGCGCTCCGGGTCGCGCGAGCCGAAATAGCCAATCTCGCACTGGTCCGACTCGTGCGCGTTCCTGAGGAGCCTCCGGTGCGCGAACGCGGTGAAATCGACGCGATCCGCGGGCGACGAGTCCTCCCCGGTGAACGCCGTGAGCCGCACGGCGATGTTCTTGTCGGCCGGCTGGTGCCGGGACAGAAAGGCCGCCTGGAGCTCGCGCGAGACGCGGGCGATCGCCCCGCGGCCCTGGTGGTAGCGGTCGCTGATGCGCGAGATGCCCGCGCGCGACCGGCTCATGCCGTCGAACGCGCCGTAGATGAGCGTCCCGATGATCGCCAGGATGGCGACCGAGACGATGACCTCGAGGAGGGTCACCCCGCCCGCGCGCCGGCGGCGCCCGCGGGGCGAGCTCGCCCTTCGCGCCGTCGCGGTCATTGCCCGCCTCCCTGGCCCGTGCCGCCGCCCGCGCCGGTGTCCTCGGGCTGGCCCATCTGCGGCACCGTGACCCACTGCACGAGCTCGAGCGCGTGCTCCTGCGACCCTTGCTGCCAGGTCAGCCGGACCGTCACCCGCCGCGCGCTCGCCTCGAAGATCGGCTGGAGCGTCGGCGCGAGCATGTCGATGAACGGCTGCAGGAGCCCCGCGATCCCGCCGGCGGACTCGCCGCCCCCCGCGCCGCCGGGCGCGCCGACCAGCGACTGCGCGAGATCGTCGAGGTTGCCGCTCGGGGCGGCGGAGCCGCTCGACTCGGCCGGCTTGGTGAGCTGGCCGAGCCCCTCGAGGTTCGTGTCGAGGTCGAGATCGCCGTACTTGGGCTCGGGCATCTCCGGCTTCTCGATGCGCCAGGAGCACTTGATGGAGGTCGACTCGTCGCCCTCGCAGCACGGCCCGTTGTCGGCCTCGTCGAGCAGCGGCAGGCCGTCCCGGGCGAGCCGCTCCTCGATCTCGGTCATCTTGCAGCGCGCGAGCCCGTTCGCGAGGCTGATGTTCCGCGCGTGCGCCGCCGCCGAGAAGGCGCCGGCCTGGGCGGAGAGGATCGCGGTGAGCCCGAGCCCGAGGATGGCCACCGCCACCATGATCTCGAGCAGGGTGAAGCCGCGGGCGCGCATCAGAACCCCGTGTCCTCGCGCTCCGACTCCTCGGCGTCGTCGCGCGGCCGCGGCATGCTCACCTTGCCCCGCCGGATCTCGGTCTTGCCGGTGAGCGGCGAGACGAGCACCGTCATCACGGAGTCCTCGGTCTCCTCGCCGCCGAGCGAGAGCTGGATGGCCGCCCGCTCGGTCTGGCCGCCGGGCCAGAAGTAGAGGTAGGCGCGCCCCTCGGTCGCGGCCTCGTCCTGGTGCCCGGTCTCCACCTGGAGGAAGCGGACGCCGCTCGAGAGCTCCTTGCCGGGCTTCTCGGCCGCCGGGTCGAAGCCGAACGCCTTCGCCGGCTGGAACGACGGGCGCGGCGCGCGCGGCCCCTTCAGGATCGCCTCGGCCTCGGCCACCGCCGCCTTCTCGGCCTCGGTGGCCGCGGCGGCGCCGCCGGTCCGGTCGTTCCTCTCGACGACGAGCTCGCCCGTGGACTCCTCGAGCACGATCATCCGCTCCTCGAAATCGAAGACGAGCCGCATCGGCTTCGACTTCGCGTTCGCGTGGGCGTAGGCCACCCGGACGGCGCCCGCGAGCAGCGCCGCGCTCCGCTTCAGCCGAGCGCTCGTGACCGCGCCCATGCCGAGGAACACCGAGCCGCTGATGAGCGCGATCACCGTGACGGTGATCAGCACCTCGACCAGCGTGACTCCCCTCGTGCGCAGGCGGCGTGTCATGGGCGCTCCCTCCGCGTCGGCGTCACATCTCCGCGATCTTGTTGATCTCGGACTGCCTCATGTTGTCCCGGATGTCGTCCGGGGTGCCTTCTTTCTTGTCCTTCCCCACCGAGAAGACGCGGACCTCGCCCTCTTCGCACTTGATCCGGTACGGCTGGCCCCACGGATCGTCCGTCTTGTTGGCGTCGATCTGCTTCGCGCTCACGAGCGCCTGGAGGGTCGGGCAGCCCTCGCCGCCCGCGCCGAGGTTCTGGTACTGATCCGCCGCGGTCTTGATGACCGACGTGCCGGTGTAGGCGCTCCTGACCTTCGCGGCCTCGAGCTTCGGCCACAGCACGAGCGTGGCGCCGCCGGCGATGACCGCCATGATCGTCACCACGATCAGCACCTCGATCAGGGTCACGCCCCGCGAGAGCCTCCGGCCCAACCTTCGAATCCTCTTCGCCCTGTTCGTCTCCATGTCCCTCACTCCACCCTGTCAAGCCCGCCGATTTCGCCGTCCGGACCGTCGCTCATCAGATCGTACCCCTCCGGGTCCTTCCTGCCAGGGCAGGTGAGCCGGAGCGGCCTCCCCCAGGCGTCGACCGGATCGATCGCGAGGTATCCCTCGCGCTTCAGCTCTTCCAGCGAGGCCGGGCACCGCCGCTCGTGGTCGGCGCGGTACAGCGTGATGGCCCCGTGGACGACGGACAACGTGGCGCGCGTCGATCGAATTCCCACGAGCCGCCGCTCGCGCGCGCCGAGGAGCAGGAGCAGGACCGCCATCCCGAGGCCGGCCGCGAACGGCCGCACGCGCGCCATGCCGCTCCTGCGGAAGAGCCCGCCGCCGCGCTCCCACGGGAAGAAGATCGTGCTTTCTCGCTGCCTCCTGCGCCCCATGGAGCCCCCTACCCGACGAAGTTCGACATCTGCATGAGCGGCATGAGGATGGATATCGCGATGAACGCGACCGTGCCGCCCATGACGACGATCATGAGCGGCTCGAGCAGGCTCGTGAGCACCTGGACGCGGGTCTCGACCTCGGAGTCGTACGCGTTGGCGACGTTCTCGAGCATCGCCTCGAGCTGCCCGCTCCGCTCGCCGATGGCGATCATGTGGATGACGATGGGCGGGAACCGGCCGCTGCGCTTCAGCGGATCGGCGATGCTCTGGCCCTCGCGGATCGACCCGATCGCGTCGGCGACGACCTTCTCCAGGGCGGCGTTGCCGAGCACGCTGCGCACGATGTCCATGGCGCTGAGGAGCGCGACGCCGGACGACAGCAGGGTCGCGAGGGTCCGCGCGAAGCGCGCGATGGAGAGCATCTGGATGAGCTTGCCGAAGATCGGCGCGTTCAGCACGAACGTGTCCCAGCGGAGGCGCCCCTTCGGCGTGCGCAGCCAGCGGCGGAACCCGTACACCGCGCCGACCAGCATGATGATCACGAGCCACCAGTAGCTCGCGGCGAACTCCGAGGTGCCGATGAGCAGCGAGGTGTACCAGGGCAGCGTCTGGTCCATCGACGAGAAGATGTCCTTCACGTTCGGCACGACCGCGATCATGAGGACCGAGATGAGCCCGATGCCGATGATCGCCATGAGCGCCGGGTAGGCGAGGGCCGCGGTCACCTTGCCCACGAGCTTCGCCTGGTTCTCCATGAAGACGGTCAGGCGGAGCAGCACGCCCTCGAGCGTGCCGGACGCCTCGCCGGCGCGCACCATGCTGACGTAGAGCGGCGGGAAGACCGTGGGGTGCCCCTCCAGCGCCTTCGCGAAGCTCGTGCCCTCGCGCACCTGCTCGCGCACCTGCGTGAGGGTCCGCTTCAGCGACTCCTTCTCGACCTGCTCGATGAGCGCGTTGAGCGACTCGAACAGCGGGATGCCGGCGCCGATGAGCGTCGCGAGCTGGCGGGTCATCATGGCGACCTCGGACGTCGAGGGGCGGCCGGCGAACGCGAAGAGCTTGAGATCGCGCTTCGCCTTCGCCTTCGCGGCCTGCTCCTCGGTCGCGCCGGTGAGCATGATGCCGTCCTTGCGCAGGGCGGCCCGCAGGGCCTTCGCGTTCTCCGCGTCGCGGACCCCTTTGACCGGCTTTCCGGTGCCGACGAGGATGCCTTTGTATTCGAATACCGCCACGGCCTTCCCTACTCGTCGACGATGACGTCTTCCTGCGTCGCCGCGAGCACCTCCTCGACGGTGGTGATGCCCTTGAGCACCTTGCGCGCCCCGTCGTCGCGGAGCGTATCCATCCCCTGCGAGATGGCGACCCGCTTGATGGTCTGCGCGTCCGCGCTCTTCAGGATGAGCGGACCCACCGCGTCGTCGATGACCATCAGCTCGTAGATGCCCCGCCGGCCGACGAAGCCCTTCTGGTTGCAGCCGTCGCAGCCGCCCGGTTTGTAGAACACCGCCCGGTCGATGTCCTGCCCGATGTAGTCGTATTTCTGCCCGTGCACGCTGTAGCGGTTCGAGAGCTTCCGCCGCGCCTTCCAGGCGAGCCGGTCCTGGTCGAGGCCGAGCTGCTGGAGCTCGTAGTCCGACGGGCGGTAGGCGACCTTGCACGTCGGGCAGAGCAGGCGCACGAGGCGCTGGGCGAGGATGCCGATCACGCTGCTCCGCACGAGGAACGGCTCGATCTCCATCTCGACGAGGCGCGTCACGGCGCCGGCCGCGTCGTTCGTGTGGATGGTCGAGAGCACGAGGTGGCCGGTCAGCGACGCGTGGATGGCGATCTCGGCCGTCTCCTTGTCGCGGATCTCGCCGACCATGATCACGTCCGGATCCTGGCGGAGGAAGGCGCGGAGCGCCGAGGCGAAGGTGAGCCCGATCCCGGGGTGGACGTGGATCTGATGGATGCCGCCGATCTCGTACTCGACCGGGTCCTCGGCGGTGAGGATGTTCCGGCTCGGCTCGTTGATGCGGTTGAGGCAGGCGTAGAGCGTCGTCGTCTTGCCGCTGCCGGTCGGGCCGGTGACCAGGATGATGCCGTCCGGCCGCTGGATGAGCCCGTCCATGAGGGCGTACTCGCGCGGCGCGAAGCCGAGGTCGTCGAGCCCGAGCAGGACCGACGCCTTGTGCAGGATGCGCATCACGATCCGCTCGAAGCCGCGGCTCGTCGGCACCGTCGAGACGCGGATGTCGACGCTCTTGCCCGCGATCTTCAGGGTGATGCGGCCGTCCTGGGGGAGCCGCTTCTCGGCGATGTTGAGCGACGCCATGATCTTCACGCGGGCGATGATCGGCGCCATGAACTGCTTCGAGGCGCGCTTCGCGACGTAGAGCTCGCCGTCGATCCGGTAGCGGACGACGACGTCGCGCTCCTCGGGCTCGATGTGGATGTCGCTCGCCCGCTCGCGGACCGCCTGCGCGAAGAGGCCGTTGACCCAGGCGATGATCGGGGCGTCGTCGTCCGAGTCGATGATGTCGACGAGGTTGTCCTCCTCGAGCGCCTGGTCGCCCTCGAGCTTCGCGCCCCCGTCCTCCTTGCGCTCCCAGATGCGGTTGATCGCGTTCAGCACCGCGTCGCTCGTGGCGACCGCGATCTCGACCGGCTTGCCGAACAGCGCCCGCACGTCGTCGATCGCGGTCGTGTCGAGGGGGTCGGCGACCGCGCAGTAGACGACCCCGTCCTGCTCGGCGAGCGGCAGGATCTTGTGCTGCTTGGCGTAGGTGATCGGCACCCGGCTCGCGAGCTCGAGCGGCACCGCGTCGATGTCGATGCGCGGGAGGAGGCCGACCTCGCACTCCTCCGCGAGCGCCTTCGCGATGCTCGCCTCGTCGGCGATGTTGGACGAGACGAGGAGGTCCGCGAGCGGCTGCCCGCGCTCGCGGACCGTGTCGAAGAGCGGCACGAGCCGCTCCGCGGACACGACGCCCCGCCGGACCAGGATCTCGCCGAGGTACTGCTGCTGCTGCATGCTCATTCGACGCGCTCCATCTGCCGTCCGCCGGGCGGGCGTCGCACGGGGCGCGGCGGCGGCGCCGCCCCGCCCTGCGGCGGCGGGGGCATGTCGCCCTCCATCTCGACCATACCAGGAGCCATCGGCCCTGCGGCCGCGCCGGCCTTCCCGCCGAACGTCGGCAGCCCGACCGGCTCGACCGGCGCGTGCTCCTGCGGCCCCCTCGGCCGCGCCTCCTCCTCGAGTCGCGCGCGCTCCTCCTCGGTCAGGATCGACTGCCGGATGTCCTCGACGAGCCCGTTCGCCCGGCTGAAGTCGCGCGGCGGCTCCCAGGCGGCGCTGTCGCTGAAGACGAAGTAGCGGTCGATGAACTCCTGCCGCTCCTGCATCTTGCGCTCGAAGATGGACCGGAGGTCCTCCTGGTCGCGGATGACGTAGGGCGTGAGGACGAGCAGGAGGTTCGATTTCCCCATCTCCTTGACCCGCTGCCGGAACAGGAACCCGAGCACCGGGATGTCGCCGAGCACCGGGATCTTGGTCTCCCGGGTCTGCGCCGAGTCGCGCACGAGGCCGCCGATCACCACGGTCTGCTGATCCCGGACCACGAGGGTCGTGCTCGCGGTGCGCTTGTTGATGGGGATCGCGCCGAGCGCCCCGAGCGGCGCGCCGGCGTCGGAGATCTCCTCCGTGAGCTCCAGCCGCACCTGGTCCGAGTCGTTGACGTGGGGGATGACCTTGATCTTCGTGCCGACGTCCTGGCGCGCGGCCTGGCCGCCGAGGCCGCCGAGCAGGCCGCCGAGGCCCCCGAGGCCGCCGAGCGCGCCGGCCGCGCCCGCCGCGCCGCCGGCCAGGCTCGCGAGCTGGTTGAGCCCGCCGCCGCCCACGTTGGTCTGGAGCGGGATGTTCTGGCCGATCGAGATCTCGGCCGCCACGTTGTCGGTCGCGAGGATGTGCGGCGTCGCGAGGATGTTGGAGTCGCCGTCCTGGGCCAGCGCGTGGAGGACGATGCCGAACGCGGGGATCGACAGGCCGGTCCCGAAGATGTTGCTCGAGCCCGGGATCTCGGCGCCCCGGACGCCCAGCGCGAGCGCGCCGAGCTCGGTCGGCAGGCCGCCGACCGAGGGCACGACGTTGTTCCCGCCGTAGATGATGCCCTGGCCGTTCGCCGCGTCGAACGGCGCGCCGGCGTGGTAGCCGATGCCGAAATTGAGCGAGCGCTTGACGTCCACGTCCATGATCACGGCCTCGATGAACACCTGCCGTCGGGGCTCGTCGAGCTGGTCGATCACGTTGCGCAGCTGGGCGTAATCGTGGGGTGACGAGGTGATGAGGAGCTTGTTGCTCGCCTCGTCGCAGGTGACCTTGACCTGGCCCTCGAAGATGTCGTCGGTCGAGCCGGGCACCGGGGGGGCGTTGCGCGCCGCCCCCCTGCCGCCCACGGCCGCGCCGCCGCCGCCGCCGGCGCTCCCGCCGAGGACCTGGTTCAGCGTCGCGGACAGCTCCTTGCAGCCGGCGTGCTGGAGCGAGAGCACGTGGACCTGCCCCTCGCCCGTCTGCGGCACGTCGAGGCGCTTCAGGATGCCGAGGACGCGCAGGTAGTCCGGCTCGGTGGCGGTGATGATGAGCGAGTTGGTCCGGTCGTCCGCGATGATGCGCGCGCCGGTGCCGCCGCCGCCGGGGGCGCCGCCCCTGCCGGGCCTGCCGCCGCCGCCGGCCCGGGGGTCGACGATCTCGTTCAGCTTCGTCGCGACCTCCGCGGCGGAGCCGTAGTGGACCGGCTGCACCCACAGCTGATCGCCGGCGCCGCCGACGTCGATTTCCTCGACGATCCGGAGCATGCGCTGGATGTTCGTGCCCGTGTCCGTGATGATGAGCAGGTTGCCGGGCGGGTAGACGGTGACGTCGCCGTCCTTCGACTTGAACTTGGTCAGGACGCCGCCCGCCTCGTTGGCGTCGATATGGGATAGCCGGTACATGCGGGTGACGAACCGGTCCTCCGCGGGCACGGGCGCGGCCGTCCCGAACACGGGGGTCGTCTCCGACACCGCGCCGGGCGTCTCCACGATCTTGAGGAAGCGGCCGTGCGGGATGACGGTGAGGTCGTTCGACGCGAGGATCGACAGGAACGCGCTGTACGCCTCGGCGACCGTCACCTTCTCCGGCGCGTACACCGTGGCCTTGATCTGCCGGAGCTTGCCGCCGTAGATGAACCGCCGCCCGGTGATGTTGCTGATCGCCTTCACCAGCTCGGGGAGGTCGGCCTCGTCGAGGTTGAAGCTGACCTTGTAGCCGCCGGGCTTCGGCTTGAACTCGATCTCCTGGACCCCCTGCTTGACCGCGGCGAGCGGGTCGTCTCCGGTGTCGCCCGGCGCTGCGCCCGGCGCCCCCGGCGCCCCCGGCGCGGCCGCGGCGCCCGGCGCGCCTGCCGCGGGCGCGCCCGCGCCCGGCGCGGCTGCGCCCGCGGAGCCCGGCGTCCCCGAGGGGATCCCGGGGCGGCCGGGCGCCGGCGCGCCCTGGCCGGGGGTCCGCAGCACGGGGGCGTTGCGGTTCGCGGGCTGCGCTGCGGCCGGCGGGGCCGCCGCGGCGAACACGAGCGCCGCCACCGGCGCGGCGAGGAGCCTCCTCCGGAGGCAGCAGGATCGCTCGAGGGTCGTCATCACCATCAGTCGACTCGATATTCTCTGCGTGGGTTTTGGGGGTGGGGGAGGCGGCGCCGCTCAGTCGGCGCTCGGCGCGCTCTCGCGCTCGGCCGGCGAGGGGGGCCGCGGCCGCTTCGAGCGGGATGTCCTGCCCAGGGCGGTCTTGCTCGCCCCGGTGGTGGCCTCGCCCTCGGCCTCGTCCGCCGCGTCCGCGGCGCCTTCGGCGCCGTGGGGCGGCAGGACGGCCTTGGCGACCGACACGAGGACGAGGCTCATGACCCCGACGAACGTGAGTGAGCCGAGGACGAACGTGCCGACGTACATCAGCGTTCGCCGGAGCAGGCTCCCCTCGTCCAGTCTACCTATCCATCGCGCCATGCCACTACCCTGCTTTCATCCCTGGAATTCAGTCCGCAGCGCTCACTTGATGTTGAAGTCGATGTTCATCGGCTTGCCCTTGCGGTTGATGCTCACCGTGAGCCGGTCCGCCGTCCGGAGCCGCGCATAGGCCTCGAGGGCCTTCTGCGGATCGCTCATCTCAAACCCGTTGATGCTGGACAGCCGATCTCCGTTCTCCAGGCCGAGCGTCCCGAGCAGCGAGTCCGGTCGAATCCCGAAGAGACGGATGCCGACCACCTTGTCGCCCTCCTTCTCCGGGACGATGCGCGCGGAGCGCATCAGCTCTCCCTGGTTCTCGAGGATCTGGTCGACGGCGCTGCGCTCCACGTTGAACTCCGTCTCGCTCACCCGCTGGATCTTCGAGGCGATCTCCGGCGGGACCTTCTTGCCGCCGCGGGCGGTCGACTTCGACGTGCTCGTCGGCGCGGGCGTCACGGGCGTCGGCGCCGCGGCGGTGCGCGCGCCGGCGGCGTGGTTGCCGCCCACGATGGCCTGGCACCGCGAGCTGCCGGACGTCAGCCAGACCCGGTCCCACCCCACGTAGTAAACGGTCTGCCCGCTGATCTCATCCCCCTGCCGCCGCAAGATCGCCTTGCCGTCCGAGCCGGCCATGGCCGCGAACGACCACGCGGGATCGTCGGCCTGCGTGATGAGCAGCACGCGGGCGCCGTCGCACGACGGATCCGCGTACGGATCCTTGTTGCTCATCTCCTGCTGCACGCTCGGGATCTCGACCGGCTTGCCGTCGAGCGGCCCCGTCACCGAGTCGAACGGGTTGCGCGAGAGGATCGGCCCGGCGTGCGTCGCGTGGTCCGTGCTCGCCGTCGACCCGAACGACGTGGGGCGCGGCGGCGGGCCGGCCGCCGCCGGCGGCGCGTCGATCGCGACGCTCGAGGCCACGAGCTGACCCATGCCCGACGCCTGGAAATAGGCGGCGAGCGCGATCAGCGCGCCCAACACCCAGGGGAAATACCGCTTCAGGATCGCGTCGATGCCCATGCGCCCATGCTCCTCTAAGCGAGTTTCGTGCCAGGGGTCAATCGCTGGCCGTTCCCCCGCCTTTTCTCGGAAATACGGAAGCCACCCCGCCAAGGTGACGCACCCGAGGCGCGCGGGGCGGCCTCCTTTGCCAAAGTGACAAATGGATTTTCGCCGGGGGTGCCGGCGCGCCGGAGCGCGCCCTCTCCGCCGGGCGGCGCGCGCGAGATCACTCCAATTCGCCGAGCTTTCGGTAGATCGTGCGGGTCGAGATGCCGAGCAGCTGCGCGGCCACGGATTTGTCCCCGCGCGCGTGGCGGAGCGTCTCGCGGATGAGCCTGCGCTCGACCTCGTCGAGGGGGGTGCCGACCGAGAACGTGAGCGAGCTCGGCTCGGCGGGGGCGGCCTCGCGGATGAAGTCGGGCAGGTCGTCGACCGAGAGCTGGTCGCCGCGGCAGAGCACCACCGCGCGCTCGATCACGTTCTCGAGCTCGCGGACGTTGCCCGGCCAGGTGTAGTCGGTCAGGCGCGCCAGCACGTCGCGCGGCGCCTCCAGGCGGGGGCGGTTGTTCTTCGTGCAGTAGACGCCGAGGAAGTGGTCGACGAGGAGCGGGATGTCCTCGCGCCGGGTCCGGAGCGGGGGCGCGGTGATCGCGATCACGTTGAGCCGGTAGAACAGGTCCTCGCGGAAGCGCCCCGCGGCGACCTCGGCGCGGAGGTCCTTGTTGGTGGCCGCGACGAGGCGCACGTCGGCGCGGACCGTGTCGCCGCCGACGGGCTCGTACTCGCCCTCCTGCAGCACGCGGAGGAGCTTCACCTGCACGGCCGGCGACAGCTCGCCGATCTCGTCGAGGAACAGCGTGCCGCCGGCCGCCTTGGCGAAGCGGCCGTCGCGCTTCGCGAGGGCGCCGGTGAACGCCCCGCGCTCGTGGCCGAAGAGCTCGGCCTCGAGGATCGTCTCCGGGATGGCCGCGCAGTTGACCGCGACGAACGGCCCGCGCGAGCGCGCGCTGCGCTCGTGGATGAAGCGCGCGAGCAGCTCCTTGCCGGTGCCGCTCTCGCCGAGCACGAGCACCGTGGCGCTCGAGGGCGCCGCCTGGGTCGCGATGTCGAGCACGCGCCGGAGCGTCGGGCTCGATCCGACGATCTCGCGCTTCGTGAGCAGCTTGATCTCCTGCCGCAGCGACCGGTTCTCGGCGACGAGCGACTGGCGCTCGGCGGCCTTGCGGACGCTCTTGATGATCGTCATCCGCTTGAGCGGCTTCTCCACGAAGTCGTAAGCGCCCTCGCGCATGGCCTGGACCGCGGTCTCGACGGTCCCGTACGCGGTCATCATCACGACCTCGGTGTCCGGCGCGAGCTGCTTGAGCGCGCGGAGCAGCTCGAGCCCGCTGACCCCCGGCATCATGAGGTCGGTGAGCACCACCTCGACGCGGCGGCTGCGCACGATCTCGAGCGCCGCCTTCGCGCTGTCCGCCGTGATGACGCGCATGCCGTCGCGCTGGAAGATCTTCTCGATCGAGGCGACGTTCGACGGCTCGTCGTCGACCACGAGGACCGTCGGCGCGCCGGGCGGCGGCGCGGCGCCGGCGGGCGGGGGCGCGCTCGGGGGGGCTCCGACTTGTGCCAGATCGTCAGCCATGCGCCACTGTGTCACGAACGTCAGCCGCGTGTCCAGAAGAGCACGGGTCTGACAAAGTCCGAGCCGGTGGCTGACAAACTGACACGGCGACCTGGTCGCCGCGGTGCCCGCGGAGATCGCGGCGATCTCAGCGGATGAGCTTCGACAGGTGCTTGAAGTCGTCCGTCCCGGCGACCTTGAGCCAGTCGAAGACGACGGTCTCGGCGGTGGTGATGGTGGCGCCTGCGGCGCGGCAGAGGTCGAGGCCGGCGAGCCGGTGGTCGTCGCGGCGCGAGGCGACGCCGTCGAGCGGCACGTGGACCGCGACGCCGCGCGCGGCGAGCTCGCGGACGGTCTGGAAGACGCAGACGTGCGCCTCCATGCCGACGACGACGGCGGTGCGGGGCGCGCGCTCGCCGAAGGCGCGCTCGAACTCGAGCGCGTCGCAGGCGGAGAACTCCATCTTGGGGATGACCGGCGCGCCCGCCTGGGCGAGCTTCTCGGCGAGGGGCGCGACGGTGCGCCCGAGCCCCGCGGGGTACTGCTCGGTCGCGAGGACGTGCGCGCCGAGCCGCCGCGCCGCCTCGATCAGCAAGGTGGCCGCGCGGGTCAGCGCGTCCATCTGGGGCGCCGGCATCGCGGCCGCGAGCCGCTCCTGGACGTCGACGACGATGACCGCGCTCGCGATGGGCTCGAGCCTTCGCATGGCTACCTCGTGGTCCGGAAGCTCTTGAGGAACCGGAGCAGGTCGCTCCGCAGGTCGAAGCGGAGGAGCGCCTCGCCGATCACGGCGCCGCCCTCGCCGACGAGCACGCCGGGCAGGACGGTCATCGACGCCAGGAGGTCGTTCGGGCGCACGGTCTTGCGGCCGGCGAACGCGCAGCGGCGGCCGTCGTTGGCGGTGAACTCGAACGAGTAGGGGAGGGTGCCGGTGCGCGCGAGGTCGAGGCCGAGCCGCCCGGACAGGTAGCGGTGATCGGCGAACCCCTCGGCGTCGATCTCGCCCTCGATCTCGACCTCGGGCTTGCGCAGGAAGGCGAGGAGGCCGCGCGAGCGCGCGCGGATGGTGAACGACATGGGCCGCTCGTCGGCGGGGGACTCGGCCAGGTGGAAGCTCCCGGCCATGGTCTCGCAGAACTCGAAGCCGCGCATCACGCCTCCGGGGGGCGGCGGGGCGGCGCCGGCAGCGGCGGGCCGGCCGTGGCCTCGGTGAAGTCCTCGGGCGGGAGCACGAGCCGCTCGACGCGGCGGCCCTCGGCGAGGGCGTCGACGATCTCCGGGATGTCGGCGGGGGTCACGCGCCCGTAGAAGTAGCCGTCCGGCTCCACGGCGATGACGGGGCCGGCCCAGCAGACGTCGATGCAGCTCGCGGTGCAGGCGCGCGCCTCGGTCTTGGCGAGGCCGCGCTCGGCGAGGGCGGCCTTGAGCTGCGCGTGGATCCCCTCGGCGCCGCGCTGGGCGCAGGAGCCCTTGGGGACCCCGTCCGGGCGGCGGTTGACGCAGACGAAGAGGTAGCGCTTTCGCTGGGGCACGGGGCGGATCCTCGTGCGTGGCGGGCGCCGGGTCAAGCTGGGGGGCGGAGGGGCGCGCGGGGCGGGCGGGGGAGGGGAGTTCGCGAGCTCGGCCGCGAGCCCGTTGAACGGCTCGAGCTCGCCGAGGTGTAGGATGGCGCACCCCGCCATGGATGTCGTCTCCAACTGCCCGCTGCCGGTCGCTTCGGTCGTCTGGCAGCCACGCCCCGCGACGTGGATGTTGACCGTCGTCTGCAAAGCGACGTTCGTGCTGCGTCCAGGCGAGGCGGCGCTGGCAAGAGAGCAGGAGCCGCCGCACGAGGACGACCAGCACTGGCAGAACGACGCCCGCCGGAGCCTCCGCGCCGCCTGCGATCTCGTCCCCGTGAAGCCCTGGGCAGACGTCGCGCTGGTCGGGCACGCGTTCGCGCCGAGGGGAGAGCCCGTGCGTTCGCTGATCGCCCGGCTCAGCGTGGGCGAGGTGGACAAGTCGATCGCGGTGTTCTGCGATCGGGCGTTCGGTCAAGACGGCACGCTCCACGAAGGACAACGGTTCTCTCGGATGCCGTTGATTTACGAGCGCGCGGCGGGAGGGCCGGACACGTTCAATCCTGTCGGGTTGCGCCCTGGAATGCACGACGCGCAAGGGCGGATCCTGATCCCCAACCTCCAGCCGCCGGGGGTGAAGGTCACCTCCCGGTCTGATTTCATTGCGCCGATCGGCTTCGGACCGCTCTCGCCGACGTGGCCGTCGAGGCGCGAGAAGATGGGCCGCAAGGGGGCGCCGGGGCTGCTGAGGGACTGGTACAAGCAGCCGCTCCCGGAAGACATCGACTTCTCGTGCTTCAATCACGCGCCGCAGGATCAGCAGATCAAGGAGCTGCGCGACGACGCGCAGATCGCGCTCGAGAACCTCCACCCGGAGCACCCGCGCCTCGTCGCGAGCCTGCCCGGCGTCCGGCCGCGCGCGGTGCTCGAGCGCGCGAGCGGCGCGGCGCAGCCGCTCACCTTGCGCTGCGATACGCTGTGGATCGACGCGGACCGGTCGGTGTGCGCGTTGACGTGGCGCGCGCAGGTCCCGATCGAGCACCCGCAGGAGCGGGGGAGGGTGCTCGTCGAGCTCGCGCAGGCCGGGGCGGGCGCCGGTTGGCCGGGTGGAGCGGTGGGGCGCGCATCGACGGCGTCGCAGCCGCGGGGGCTCGATGTCGCGGAGACGGCGGTTCCGCCGCCGCCGTCGTCCGAGGACGAGGCCGAGGCCTTCGCGGGGACGATGGCGCCGGGGGTGGTCCCCCCGGCGGAGATGGCGCTCCCGTTCGCGCCGTCGGGTCAGGCGTCGGGCTTCGCGGGCGGCGCTCCAGCGCAGAGCGCGCCGCGGCCGCTGTCGCAGTCCTCGTCCGGGTGGGCCGGCGCGGCGCCGCCTGCCGTGCCCGCGCCGCCGGGCTCCGCGCCGTCGCTCGGCCAGTCGTCGTCCTGGGCTCAGGCCTCGCCGCCGCCTCCCACCCGCCGGACGCGCACAGGCAGCGACGATCCGGACGCCTTCTTCGCGCCGTCGCCGCCGCCTCCGCCGCCGCCGAGGGTCGTGGCGCCTGCGCCGATGGAAGCGATCCCACCGGCGCGCGAGAGCAACCCGTGGTCGGTCGAGCCTCGCGCGGGTCAGCCGCCTCCCATGACGGTGGGGCAGCTCGCCGCCCACGTGGTGAGCCCCGAGGTCGTCAGGGCCGAGCCAGCGCCGGCCGCGCGCCCGGCGCCTGCGGCGACGCCGCGCCTCGAGGGCGCCCCGGCGCTGCAGTTCATCTGGTACGACCCCGACGAGGTGCCGCGGATGCGGCGGAAGCCCGCGTTTCAGCGGATCCTCCGCGAGCTCGAGGGGAGGCCGCTCGACGCGGAGGTCGACGATCCGGCGATCGTCCGGGATCCGATGGCGGTCGAGGATCGGCGCGAGGTCTTCGAGGTGCTCGCGCGCGGGGAGGCGGCGGACGAGGCGGAGCTGAGCCGGGCGCTCGAGCGGGCGGTCCGCGAGGACGGGAAGTTCGTGCCGCCGCTGGCCTTGCTCGCCGGCGAGCTGCACTTCCCGTTCGACGAGCTCGAGCGGCTGAAGGCGACGATGACGACGGCGGCCACGTTCGCGGCCGGGGACGAGGCGCTGAGCGCCGCGGTCGAGGAGGCGAAGGGCTTCCTGAGCATGCCGCACCTGCTCTGCCCGCCGGCGGTGGCCGAGGGGCTCACCCAGCGGATCGAGGAGGCCTTCGCGCGGGTGAAGCGCTCGGTGCCGCAGGGGTACCTCGGGGAGCAGGCGGAGCGGGTGCTCCTGGAGCGGCGATGCTACCAGCGGCGCTCGGTGCTCGGGGCGGTGCACCTGCGCGCGCTGCTGCAGGTGGGCGGCGCGTCGAGGCTCGTGCCGGCGTACCTGCCCGAGGATCTGGCGAAGCGGCTGCCGATGCAGGCGCGGTTCAGGGCGAGGCTGATCGCGACGCTCGAGCTGCAGGAGGATCAGTACGAGACGCACCCGGCGGCCCTGAGGGTGACGGCGCTGGGGAGGTTGATGGCGGCGCCGCGCGCGTGACGGGCGGGCGCGCAGCCGCAGCGATGGGGAGGCCGGCATGTCGAAGGGGGATCACGTCTTCAACAACATCGTCGCCAAGATGAACGGCGCGTTCGAGGCCGGGTTCAACGCTTATGCGCGCGACAAGCACGCCAGCGGCTCGGCTGGCTCCGCTCCGCTCGGCGCCCTCATCCATAGCAGGGCGGCGCGGGACGATTGGATGCGCCGGCACATGCCGCGGACATCGAGCCTCCTGACGGCGTTCCTCGAGGATGCGGCCCTGAGGGATCTGAGAGAATCGCTCCAGACGGCGACCTATCTCGGCGGAGACGCCAACAACGACGCCTACTCGATGTATGCGCAGGAGTTCCAGGGCGCCGTGGTCCGCCTGTTCACGAAGATCGCGCGCACGCGATCCTATCTCAACGAGGGCGACCTCACGCCCGACATCACGCGCGTCCGGAGGGCGTTCTTTCATATGACACGCGCGGCCGAGGACCCTGGCGCGCTGCAGAGGTTGCTCGAGCAAGCCGACGGAAACGCGCGCGAGCGGGCGAGGGTGGAGGCCGCCGTCCAGGCTGTCCGCGCGCGGCTGGAGTTGGCGTGGGGAGCCTGTGAACGCATCTTCAGGACGGCGGCCGCGGAGCTCCTGCGGCTGCCCAGGAGCTGACCGCGTGGCCATTGAGCACACCCGTTTTCTTGTTCCGATGGCGGCGGCGGATCGCATACCCTTCGATCCGACCGGTGAGCCTGGCACAGGGTGAGGGAGGTCCTCGCCGGCTGAACGAAGGAGAGCCCGCCGATGCGTCTCGAGGTGACGTTTGCGTGTGGCGAGGGCCCGCTATCCGTGCGCCGGTTCTCGGTGCAGGAGGCGGTATCGAGCCTGTTCGCCGTCTCGGTCCTCGCAGGATCCGAGAACCCCGCCATCGACCTGGAGGCGATCATCGGCAGGCCGGCGCGCTTTCGCGTCATCGGCGGCATGTCTCATGCTGGCGCAGGTACCCGCCTCTGGACAGGCATCTGCAGCTACGTCGAGCAGGTCCACGCGGTGCAGCCGACCAGCGGTCAGACGGCCGTCTCCAGCTACCACGTGCGCATCGTCCCGGATCTCTGGCTGCTCACCCAGCGCCGCAACTACCGTATCTACCAGCACCTCACGATCCCGGACATCTCCGACCGGCTGCTCGCGGAGCGGAACCTGCAGCCCGTCTGGCAGATCGATCGAGGCCGCTATCCCAAGCTCGAGTACAGGGTCCAGTACGGCGAGAGCGACTACGCCTTCCTGTGCCGCCTCTGGGAGGAGGCCGGGATAGCGTTCACCTTCCCCGATGACGAGGGCGCGGGCTCTCGGCTGACGCTGAGCGATCGGCTGCACCAGAATCCGCTGCGCGAGGGGGCGCCGCTGACCTACGCGGACAACCCGAGCCAACCCCTCGACCAGCAGTTCGTCGCCAACGTCCAGCTCTCGCACGAGGTCCGCCCGGGGGCTTACACGATCCGCGACCATGATCTCCGCCGCCCGGCGTTTCCGCTCCTCGGCGAGGCGCAGAAGGCGCCCGCGCCCGAGGACAGGTACGAGCAGTACCACTACCAGCCGGGCGCCTTCTTGATCCACGCGGACAAGGGCGGCGGCACGCCGGCCGCGGACGACAAGGGGGCCACGCGTCACGAGCAGGCCTTCGGCGCGGGGCTGGCTGAGCGGGCGCTCGGCGCCGAGCGCGTCGATCGCCGCGCGATCTCCTTCGAGACGAACACGATCGACCTCTGGCCCGGCGTCGTCTTCAGCGTCGATGGCCATCCGCACCCCGAGATCGCCGACGGTACGCGGCTGCTCGTCACCGAGTTCTCGATCGACGGCACCCCTGGCGAGGAGTGGTCGATGTCGGGCCGCGCCCTCTTCACGGACGTTCCCTACCTGCCTCCGTTCCGCACCCCCAAGCCTCGCGTCGAAGGTGCGCAGTGCGCCACGGTCGTGGGCCGCGCGGGGCAGGAGATACACACCGACGAGTTCGGCCGGGTCCGCGTCCAGTTTCCCTGGGACCGCGAGGGGCAGCACGACGACGCGAGCTCGTGCTGGATCCGCGTGAGCCAGGGCTGGGCCGGCACGGGCTACGGGATGATCGTCATCCCCCGCGTCGGCCAGGAGGTCCTCGTCGGCTTCCTGGAGGGGGATCCCGATCAGCCGATCGTCGTCGGGCGCGTCTTCAACGCCACCCAGCAGGTCCCTTACAAGCTCCCGGAGCACAAGACGAGGAGCACCTGGAAGAGCGACTCGTCGCAGGGCGGCGGCGGGTTCAACGAGATCATGTTCGAGGACCAGAAGGGGCAGGAGCTCGTCTGGGAGCAGGCCGAGAAGAACCGCCGCCGGCTCGTCAAGAACGACGAGACGATCACCATCGGCCACGATCGCCAGCTGCTCGTGAAGAACGACGAGCACGAGCGCACGCTCGGCAACCTGAAGGTCTATGTCGGCAAGGATCAAGACATCGTCATCAAGCAGGAGAAGCGCGAGCGCGTGGAGGGCAGCAGCCACCTTCGCGTCCGGGGGAAGCGCAACCAGAAGATCGACGGGTCGCACTCGCTGATCGTGGGCGGAGATCGCCATGAGGTCGTGGGCAAGAGCCACGCCCTCGCGGCGGCGGAGGAGATCCACGTCGCCGCCGGTACGGCGCTGGTCATCGAGGCGTCGAAGGACCTGACGCTCAAGGGGCCGGGTGGGTTCATTCGCATCGACGCGAGCGGCATCACCATCCGGGGCAACGTGGTGCGCATCAACAGCGGCGGCTCGCCCGGCAGCGGCAAGGGCGCGAGCCCCGAGGAGCCGGCCGAGGCGACGGAGGCCGTCACGGACGACGTGAGCCGGACGCTGATAGGGCAGTGATCGGCGCTGGATGGTCCACGACCGAACGTTCGACGCGAGAGGAGAGGAGTGGAGAGATGCCTCCGGCAGCACGCATCACCGACCTGCACACGTGCCCGAAGGTCGAGCCCGGACCGGTCCCGCACGTCGGCGGTCCGGTCCTGAGCGGGGAGGGGACCGTCCTGATCGGCTTCCAGCCCGCCGCGCGCGTCGGCGACAGCGCCCAGTGCGTCCCCGCGATCGACAGCATCTCGGCGGGCGAGCCCACGGTGATCATCGGCCACAAGGATGCGGCGCGCATGGGGGATCCTACGTCGCACGGCGGGGTGATCGTGAAGGGGTGTCCGACGGTGCTCATCGGCTCGAACCCTCAGGCGGAGACCTTGAGGACGGAGAAACCGTTCTGCGAGGACTGCGAGCGCAAGCGCAAGGAGCGCGAGGCGCGCCGCAAACGGGGGGAGCGCTGATGCCGGCGCCGCGCTGCATCGTCGAGGTCCGGTGGGGGAAGCTCGCGGGCACGAAGGTCGCCATCGACCCCGGCGATACGCTGCGGGTCGGGCGCGGGGACATGGCGCAGCTCGCGGTGCGGCACGACCCGAGGCTCTCGGCGGTGCATTTCGAGCTCGCCTGGGACGGCGCGCGCTGCACGCTCCGGGACCTGCGGAGCGCGACGGGTACGCAGCTCAATGGCGAGCCGGTGGCCGAAGCCGAGGTGGAGCACGGCGCCTGGATCCGCGCTGGCGAAGCCGATTTCATGGTCTATTTCGAGGCCCATACGCCGCCGCCGGACGGGGACGAGGACGAGGTCGACGAGGACGAGCGGCGCCGTCGATCGACGCGCCAGAGGCTCGCGGAGCGAGCGCTGGAGACGCTGCGTGACGCCTCCTCGCGCGTTCCTCTGTACGCGGTCCTCGACGCCGCCCGTGACGACCGGATCCTGGAGCTCTTGCGAGAGTCGGTGGAGCGTCACCAGTCGCTCTACGAGGGGCCCCCCGGCGAACCGCTGGAGGACGTGGCGCCCTACCTGGCCGGCCCGATGGATCCGAGCTCGACGCTGCTGTCGCGGCTGGTGCTCGAGGGCTGGGGGAGGCGCTGGGGGATCTACTGCACGAGCCGAGAGCCGTTTCGTGAGGTCCGACGGCACTTCCGGCGGTTCCTGATGGTGGAGCTGGAGACGTCGGGCGAGCGTGTCTACTTCAGGTTTTACGATCCCGGCGTGATGAGCGTCTTCGCTCCCACGTGCACGCCGCTGCAGATCGACGAGATGCTGGGCGCCCATGAGCGCATCCTCTACGAGGTCCCCGATCACGGCCTCGCGAGCATCGACGCCGAGCTCGCGACGGCCAAGCGACTCGCCAGGGCGTCGGAGACGGCGGATGCGCCGTCCGAGGGATGACAGATGCCCACCCTGAAGCTGACCCTCTTTTCCGGAGAAGACTCGCTGGTCGTGCATCGGTTTGCGGTCCACGAGGCCATCTCGATGCCGTTCTCGATCTCGGTCTGGGCCCGCTCGCCGGATCCAGCCATGGACCTCGGGGCCATCGTCGGCCGCCCGGGGACCTTCCACGCCGACGCCGGCTACGGCTTCGCGCACCGGCCGGGCGGCCGCACGTGGAGCGGCCTTGTGAGCCGCGCCGAGCAGGTCCACGCCGTCAAGACCGCGGCCGGTCAGCAGAACGTCTCCACGTACCATTTCCGCCTGGTCCCGACCCTCTGGCAGCTCACGCAGCGGCGCAATCAGCGCATTTACCAGCACCTCTCCATCCCCGACATCATCGACCGCCTCCTCGGCGAGTGGCGTATTCAGCCGGTGTGGCGGATCGATCGCCGGCGCTATCCGAAGCTTGAATACAAGGTTCAGTACGCCGAGACCGATTACCTGTTCCTGAGCCGCCTGCTCGAGGAAGCGGGGATCGCCTTCACGTTTGCGGACGACGAGGGGCACGCCGCCGCGCCGATCTTCAGCGACCGCCTGGAGGCGACCTCACCCCGGTCGGCGTCCCCGCTCCTCTATATTGGCGACGTGAGCGAGGGCGCCGAACGGGAATTCGTTACTGGCGTGCGTCTCAGCCGTGAAGTGCGTCCTGGTACGGTGAGCGTACGGGACCATGACTTTCGACGTCCGACGTTTCCGCTGGCGGCGAGCGCCCGGACGGCCTCTGCGGAGGATCGCTGCGAGCAGTACCGGTACCGGCCCGGCGCGTTTCTCGTGGAGACCGGCAAGCCAGCCGGCAGCCCGGTCGCCGACGACCAGGGGTTCGCCCGCCATGACTCCGGATATGGAGACGAGCTCGTACATCGCGAGCTCCACGGCGAGCGCGTGGGCGTCCACGGTATCGCGTATGAAACGAACGCCTTCGACGTCGTCCCGGGCGTCGTCTTCTCGGTCGACAGCCACCCGCATCCCGAGCTGCCCGCGGCCCGCAAGCTCCTCGTCGTCGAGAGCTCGTTCGAGGGTACGCCTGACGGCGAGTGGACGCTCTCCGGGCAGGCGGTCTTTGCCGATTCACCGTATCGCCCGCCGCGGCGCGCTCCGAAGCCGGTCGTCCATGGCTTCCAGAGCGCCGTGGTCGTGGGGCCGTCTGGCCAGGAGATCCACACGGACGAGTTCGGCCGCGTCCGCGTCCAGCTCGCGTGGGATCGAGAAGGGCAGAAGGACGAGCACAGCTCCTGCTGGATGCGCGTGCATCAAGGATGGGGTGGCGCCGGTTGGGGCATGCTCACGCTTCCGCGCATTGGACAGGAGGTCCTCGTCACGTTCCTTCAGGGCGACCCCGATCAGCCCGTTGTCGTCGGCCGCACCTACAACGCCGTCCAGAGCGCCCCGTACGCCCTGCCCGAGCACCGTACCCGGAGCACCTGGAAGAGCGACTCCTCGCCGGGCGCGGGCGGGTTCAACGAGGTGATGTTCGAGGACCTGAAGGGCAAGGAGCTCGTCTGGCAGCAGGCGCAGAAAGACCGGAAGCGGCTGGTGAAGAACGACGAGCAGAGCACGGTGGGTCATGACCGGCAGAAGCTCGTCAAGAACGATGAGTCCGAGCGGATCGACGGCTACGTCAAGCGATCGGTGAGCAAGGACGTGGATGCCGTCACGAAGGGCGACAGGCGGGAGCGGATCGAGGGGAGCTGCCACCTGGAGGTGCGCGCGAGCTACCGGGAGGAGGTTCGAGGGACGCAGTCGCGGACCGTCGAGCAAGGTCAACAGGAGCGCGTCGGCGGTCGTTACGCGCTGCGCGCGGCGAAGAAGATCCACGTCGTCGGTGAGGACGTCGTGGGGCAAGGCGCGGACGACGTGACGATCCGCGGACCGGGCGGGTTCATCCGGCTGGATGCGGCGGGGGTCACGATCAAGGGGACGCTCGTCAAGATCAACGTGAGCGGCTCACCCGGGAAGGGCGGGGGAGCGCACCCGGGGGAGCCGGAGGAGCCGGTGGGGGTGGACGCCGAGGATACGTGAGTGGAGATCGCGCTCTTCGGGGAGAACGCTCCGCAACGACCTGTCCCCTTCGAGCGCTATGTCGCCGATTTTGCCGATGGGACGGTGCATGAGGGCAAGCTAGAGTCCCATACGGACTTCGCGGGAGAGATTGCGCTCTGCGCGCCCCGGATCAGCAATGGTACGGTCGACGCGATCGAGATCTGGGATTCTAGAGAGCCGGCAGTCGTTGTTGTCTCGGATTTGTGATGGTTCTATTGAAGTCGAGTTCTATGTTCATCATACGTGAGGAACAAATTCGAGCTTACGAGAATGCCCTGTGGCGCGACTTCGAAGCTAAAGTGGTCAAACACCTGATTGCACGGTTTGGCGCCGCGGAGGACAGTCGGCTACGAGGGATCATCCGGGAGGGAGTCAAGAGCGCAGCGAGCTACGATGTTGTGAACGAATCTGATGTGTGTCGGTTTCTGGAATTTGTCATGGAGTACGGTCCGCTCTTTCATCACACTCAGTGGGCATCAAAGATCCTTCGACGTGTAGGACGTTCTGGGACGAGAAAAATGGATGATTTGGATGCATATACTACGCTTGTTCTGAGGTCGTAGCGCCATGGCGGAGCGGGCGAGGCGACCTCTAAACGTGGCGGCGCTGAGGGCGGCTGATGAAGGACTGTATGCGCGGCATGCCGGTGATCCGAGACCCAACTTGTTGTACGACGAGTTCGGCAGCCGGATAGCGTTAGATCCAGACGACCCGCGCCAGGCAGAACTGCGTGCCGAGTGGATGCGACTGTATGCTGCCAATGGCGGGATCACGGAGGATGTTACATCTCCACCGGCGAACCCGTTGGGGTGTGTGACGTCTCCCTGCGTGCAGGAGTTGGCATCTCTGACTGTGATAGTGCTGTATAACCCAGTTCCAACGCACGTGAGAGGTGCGATGGTAGAGCTCAGGGGTCCTACTCCGAAGAAGGAGCTGACGGACACCGGTATCGTGGTCTTTTCGGATCTCGTTCCGGGTGACTATGAGATCGGTGTCGTCTACGGTAAAACAAATATTTTTGTGGATAAATCTCTGACATTTGTTGGCAGCGCCGCCTGGGCGGTAAATGCTGAAAGACACCCGTATCCGATTGGTGCGAATAAGTGCAATTTGTTTGTTTACGAGACGGCAAACTGGTCAGGTTACAGCGTTCCTAGGAGAACTCGTTTCAGTATGAGTCGACTCGAAACGGTTTGGTACCCTCCGCTGGCTGGGGAGTGGGCCAATGATCGCGAAGTTATTGGCTCCTGGGTCAGTGTCAGCGAATTCGTTGCAGAGCCCGGTGACATGGTGGCTGAAGCGGTCAACTACTCAGATGCAACAGGGCACGTTGGGTTGGTCGCGTACCCGAAGGCGAGCTCCGCGAGTGTTGTGCTTGCGTCGGGGAACCATTCTGTGCAAACGGTTAGTATGGACCGACAATGTATATCGGCGGCGAGTGATTATGTGCTTCTGAACGATTACTTCTGGAGCGGTCGTCGACACGGAACTCCTCACTTTAAACGATACGGTTCGAGGTGATTGTAGGTGGCGCTTACACTCGGTCGAACGGGAGCTCTTTTGGCGCTACTCCTGGTCGGATGCTCAGAGCCACAGCAAGTTATGGCAGGTAAAGGAATGAAAACGCCGGTCAGCCTGGAAGTGCGCGTGGCGGAGGTCGGGGGGTTGGTGAAGGATCTGTCAACCACTCCGGACGGGTTATTTCGTTACAGTGAATTTTTGGAGATTTACGAAGCCCCAGACAGCTTCGCGAGCGCAGCTGCAGCGCTCTATGCGGACCCAAGGCAGTCCTTGCTTCACAAGGAGATCACGGGGTACGCAATGCAGCGTCTCGCGCTGCCGCAGTTTGTTAAACTGGTGGTATCAGTGGCAGATTTGGTCGAGGAGGAGCGGGTTCCTGAGCGTTTGTTGGACAAATTGGCGTTTCCGCCTTTCAACTGGGGCGCCAAGTTGGTGTTGAATTACCAGAGCGCTGAAGTGCGACAGGTGCTTGAGCGGCTAGCCGCGCTCTCGCTATTGAGTGAAAGTCGGCGACAGTACATCCGAAAGAGCGTATTGTCTGGGAAGGCGCGGCAAGACTACCTAGAGATGAAAGAGGCAGGTCAGATTCCTTGATTTGTGCGGCTGCGCTGACGTCCTCGCGACCGGCTTGTCGCGAAGGCTGCTACCGGCAACAAGGGTCCCAAACTCCAGAAAGAGCGTTCGTCGTCAGTGCTGGTAGGAGGCGTCAAGCCACAAGAAGAGAGCTCGGGCTCCTTCAGCAGCCTGCAACGTTACGGAGTTTCCAAACTCGTCGCAACGCATCGGCGTGCGCGGCTCGCGGCGGTCGGCCCTGTTGTGTTCACGCTGGACGCTGGCGGGAGCGTGCGTTGCGGCCGGCGGAGGCTGCCGGCGCGCCCGCTCTGTCGCTCAAGCTTCGGCGCCCGCGGCGCGCCGCGCGCGGTGCCGGCGCAGCGCGAGGCTCACGAGCCCGATCGGCGTCACGATCAGCACGAGCGCGAGCCCCGCGACGCCCACCGCGAGCCCCCCGAGGGTCGCGAGCGCCAGCCAGAGCGCGTCGCTCACCGTCGGGCCGGACAACGGCGCCTCCACGCGCATCTCCCTGCGCAGCTCGCCGACCTCTCGATCGAGCAGCGCCTCGAACGGTCGCCCGTACAGGCTCTCGCCGCGGCGGCCGCGGAGGAACGCGCGCACCGTCCGGCGCGGGGCCGAGAGCAGCCCGGCGAAGAGGCCGCCCAGGTTGAGCTGCCACGCCGCGACGAAGTCCTTGCAGCCGGCGCCGAGCTCCCAGGCCGAGATCTCGAACTCGCCGATCGTGTTCGTGTCGTAGCCCGTGAGCACGTGGTGCAGGTCGTGGTACCGGACAGCGCGCACGCGCGCCCGGGTGTTCGGGAACGGGACGGGCAGGGGGCCGAGCTTGAAGTCGACCCACGCGTCCCCGTACCCGCCGTCCGCGCCGAACCCGTTCACCTCGAAGTAGATCGCCCGCGCCTCCCGCATCGTGAGGCCCTCGTCGTAATGCACCAGCGCCATGGCACCACCCTCAGTTGATGACTATGGTCACTGACCATGGTCATTCTTCGAGCCCGCCCTGTCAAGTCCACCTGGCTTGACTCGTCAAGGCGTGCGGAAGCACAGTGCGCGAACGATGAGTAGGGTCAGTAAAAACGCGGCGAAGCGCCGGAAGGGAGCCGCGTCGCCGGCGGGGTCGGGCGCGCCGGACGCACCGGCGGGGACGGGCGCGCCGGCGCCCGAGCGCGGCGGCCGCGCCCAGCAGAAGCTCGACACCCGCCGCCGCATCCGGGACGCGGCGTGGGCGCTCTTCACCGAGCTCGGGTACGACGGCACGACGACCAAGGCGGTGGCGGAGCGCGCCGAGGTCGCGGCGGGGACGGTGTTCGTCCACGCGCGCGACAAGGCCGACCTGCTCATGATGGTGATGCACGACCGGCTCGCGGCCGTGGTCGACGCGGCGTTCGAGACGCTGCCGCGCAAAGACCCCCTGCTCCCCCAGCTGCTCCACGTGTTCCAGCAGCTGTTCGCGATGTACGGCGAGCAGCCGCTCGTGTCGCAGGCGTTCGTGAAGGCCTTCCCCGGCGCGTCGGGCCCGAACGGCGAGCGGCTCAACGCCCTCACCTTCGCGTTCCTGCACCGCATCGCGGGCCTCGTGCGCGACGCCCAGGCGCGCGGCGAGGTGGGCGGCGACATCGACCCGCTCGCCGCGGCGCACAACATCTTCGCCCTCTACTTCGCGGCGCTCCTGTCCTGGCTCAGCGGCTTCGCGACGCTCGGCGCGGCGCTCGATCCGGTGCTGAAGAGCTCCCTCGCCCTCCAGTACCGGGGGCTCCGGGCGTGAGGCCTGGGCCAGGCGCGCCCCGGCCCCGCCGGCGCGCCCCGGCCCCGCCCGCGCTCCCGCGGCTCCGCCGGCGCCCCCGCGGCTCCGCCGGCGCCCCCGCGGCCCCGCCCTCGCCGCCAGCGCCCTCGCCGCCGCCCGTCACCGAGGCGCGCCGGCGTCAGCGCGCCTCGCGCTCGGCGAGGCCGGCGCGGAGCGCGGCGAGCACCTCGGCGTGGGCGCGCGGATCGCCGGCGGCCACCACGTCGCCGGCGCTCGCGGCGTCGAGCGGGCGACCCTCCCAGTCCGTCATGAGCCCGCCCGCGCCGGCGATCACGGGGACGAGCGCCGCGAAGTCGTGGAGCTTGAGCCCGTGCTCGACGACCACGTCGATGCTGCCGCTCGCCACGAGGCCGTACTGGTAGCAGTCGCCGCCGTAGCTCAGGAGCTTGGCCCGCGACGCGACCGCGCCGAAGGCGCGCGCCGCCGCCGGCGGGAAGTACTGCGGGCCCGTGGTGGAGAGGCGCGCCAGCGAGAGCCCCGCGCAGGCGCGGACGCGCGCCGGGCTGCCGTTCCAGAGCGTCGGCCGGCCCAGGGCGCCGACCCAGCGATCGCCGAGGACGGGCTGGTCGATGACGCCGAGCACCGGCCTCCCCCGGTGCAGCAGGGCGATGAGCGTGCCGAAGAGCGGCTTGCCCGTGATGAACGCCTTCGTGCCGTCGATGGGATCGAGCACCCACACGTGCTCCGCCCCCTCGTTCTCGCGGCCGAGCTCCTCCCCCACGATCCCGTGGCCCGGCGCGCGCGCCGCGAGCAGCTCCCGGATCGCCGCCTCGGCCTCGCGGTCCGCGACCGTGACCGGGCTCGCGTCGGCCTTGTCGTCGGCCTCGATGCCCTTGCGGAAATACCGCCGGATCACCGCGCCGCTCGCGTCCGCCAGCCGCTCGGCCAGGTCGACAAGGTCTTGGGAAGGCGTCATCGTCTCCGTCCTCCTCGAGGTCCCCGCGGAGCGCGCCCCGCGGGCCCGATCCAGTACGCGCTGCGCGCGCGCACCGCAACGGCCGCGGAGCGCGGCTCAGGCCCGCCGCGCGGTCGCCGCCTCGCCCGGGCGGCGGGGCGGCGCCGGCGGATGCGGCGCGCGCGCGGGCTCGGACAGGCGCGCGCGCAGGTACGACCCCAGGGTCTCCGCGCCCCGGGCGCCTTCCGGGTGGACCTCCGCCAGGACCGGCCCGTTGTGCGGCATGTCGCGCAGCACGTCGAGCGTGACGTCGACGCCCGCCGCGCGGGCGCGCCGCGCGAGCTCGAGGCCCTCGTCCCGGAGGCGCTCGGCGTCGCCGACCTGGACGAACAGCGGACCCAGGCCGTCGAGGCGCGCGTGCAGGGGGGACAGCCGGGGGTCGTCGAGCGGGATCGCGCCGGCGAAGTCGCGCGCCTGGCGCACGAGCCCCTCCCGGGTGCCGTAGTCGGTGGGGTCGTTCTCGCGCGTCGAGGCGCTGCTCGCGGTGAGATCGAGCCAGGGGGAGATGAGCGCGGCGCAGCGCGCCTGCTCGCCGCGATCGCGCAGCGCGAGCTGGGCGACGAGCGCGAGGTTGCCGCCGGCGGAGTCGCCGGCGAGCGCGATCTCGCCCGGCGCGTGGCCCCGCTCGACCAGCGCGCCGAAGGCGGCGAGCGCGTCCTCGAGCTGGGCGGGATACCGATGCTCCGGCGCCAGCCGGTAATCGATCCCCACGACGCGCGCGCCGCTCGAGAGCGCGAGCCGCGCCATGAGATCCGCGTGGGTCTTCGTGGATCCGAACAGGTACGAGCCCCCGTGGAGGTAGAGGACCACGCCTCGATCCATCGCGCCCGGCGGCTCGAACCACACGGCGCGCACGCCCCCGAGGACGTCGGCCGTGCGCTCGACGCGCCGGACGGCCTTGTCGGGAGAGAAGCGCGCGTCCAGATCGGCCCGGACCTTCGGATACGGCCAGTCGAGCATGTCGATGAAGTCGCGGCGGAGCGCCCGGACCACCCACTCGCAGCCGAAGCCCCAGGTCGGCCGGGCGGGGCCGCGGCGGGCGCGCTCGACGGCCGTCTCCACGAATGCGAGACTGAAAATCTTCATGAGACGCAGCACCATGGCGAGGAACCTAGCCCACGCCCCCTCCGGGCGCGGCGGCCGGACACGCCAGATCGCGCGGCCTCGCGCGCCATCCCGATCGTCCCATGAAGCCGCGCGGTAGCAGCGGCGCCGGCATCTCGGGCGCGATGGCCCTGCGCCTCGTGCGGTTCTTCGCGGACCGCGCGATGGACACGGCGCCGCTCCTCGACGTGCTCGGCGCCACCGAGGGCGAGCTCCGGCGTCCCACCTGCCGCGTCCCCTACGCCGCGCTCGATCGGGCCGTCGAGGCCGCGGCCTCGCGCGTCGGGGCGGCGGGCCTCGGGGCCGCGCTGGCGCGCGTGCGGGACGAGGACACGTACGGCGTCGCCGCGCTCCTGCTGCTCGCGGGGCCCTCGTTCCGCGACGGGCTCGCGCGCGCCGTCGCCTACCAGCGCGTGTGGGGCGACGGCGAGCGCTTCGCCCTGAGCGCGCTCCGCGGCGGGCTCGCCGTCCGCTTCGAGCACCCGGGGCGGAGCGCCCTGGCGCGCGCGGTGCTGGCCGAGTGCGCGCTCGTGGAGATCGCCGACGCGGTGCGGCTGCTCACCGGCGAGCCCGCGGAGGGCCACGCCGCGCGGCTCCGGCACGGCCGGCTCGGCCCCGACGACGCGCTGCGCGCGGCGCTCGGCGTCGCGCCGGCGTACGGCTGCGCCGAGAACGCGCTCGCCCTGCCGGCGGAGGTGGCGGGGCGCCCGGTCGCGGCGCCGCCGGAGCTCCTGGGGCGCGCGCTCGAGCGGATCGCCCTCACGGCCGTCGCCGCGCTCCCCGCCTCCGCGTCGCTCGCCGACCGCATCGCCTCGATGCTCCGCGCCGAGCTCGACGTCGCCGCCCCGCGGCTCGAGAGCGTGGCGCGGCGGCTCCACATGAGCGTCCGCACGCTGCAGCGAAGGCTGCAGCGCGAGGGGACGAGCTTTCACGATCTCGTCGATCGAGAGCGCCGCGCGCGCGCCATCGACCTGATCGATCGCGGGGCGAGCGCCAAGGAGGCGGCGCTGCTCGTCGGCTTCGCCGAGCCGGGCAGCCTCGCGCGCGCCCGCAAGCGCTGGAGCGCTGGCGCGCGCGAGGCGTGAGCGGCGGCGCCGCGTCGACGAAAGGGGCGGCGCCGCGTCAGCGCCGGAGGCGGCGTCCGGTGGCGCCGTGTCAGCGCGCGGGGCGGCGCCGCGTCAGCGCCGCTTCCGCGGATCGCCCCGGAGGATGGGATACGCCATCAGGAGGCTCAGCCACACGACCAGGAACTTCGGATCGGCCAGCGTCTCGATCGGGATCTCGAAGCGATCGTTCGCGGCCTCCACCTTGCGCTGCTGCGCCTGCGCCGTCGCGGGGCTCACGACCTCGGGCAGCCGCCTCCCGCCGGTCTCGACGCTCGTGCCGCCCGCCGCGGGCAGCTTCGGCAGCAGCGCGCCCTCGGCCGCCAGCGCCTGCTCCTCGGGCGTCCGCCGCGTCGAGAGATCCGGATCGACGATCACCGCCGCCGGCTCGAGCGCCTCCGAGCCCTCGCCGCCGCGAGGCTCCGCGGTCGCGATCCGCTCGTCCTGCTCCGGCTCCTCCGGGCGGTCCACCGGGGCGTAGCGCGGCGCGACCTCGCCAGGCCTGCGGGCGCGGAGCTCGACCGTCACCCGGGTCGGGAGGTACACGCGCCGCACCTCCTCCACCGGGACCACGGTGTCCTTCGGCGACGCGGGAGCCCCGGCGAGCTCGGGCACCTTCGCGCGCGCGGCGTCGATCGCCGCCTGCTCCGCGTCGATCGCCGCCTTGCAGCCCGGGAGGGACGGATCGAAGTCGAGGCCGACGGCGCTGGCGCCCCCCTTCCTCGCATCCTGGTTGGCCGTGCACTCCCGGAGCACGCGCTCCGCGACGGCGTCGTCCTCCCGGTGCAGGAGCGCGAGCGCGAGCTCCTTGCGATCGTCGATGCCGTTCGCGACCTCCGGCCGGGCGATGAAGCGGTAGCGCACGCGGAGCGCGAGGTTGCGCTGCCCCGCAGCGTCGACGACGGTCACGGCCTCCTTGAGGAAGCTGTCCGTGGTCGCGCCCTGGACCTCGCGCCGGCTCACCATCACCCGCGACCGCCGCAGCCCGGTGAACACCGAGCGCGTCTGCGCCCGCACGCGCTCGAGGATCTTGAAATCGCTCGTCTCGGTCGGGACGTAGACGTAGCCCTCGAACTGGAGCAGAGCGGGCGGACGCTTCATGTCCTCGTTGCCCGCCGCCTTGCCCCGATCGCCGCACCCCGCGAGCGCCAGCACCCCGATTACCGGGAGAACACGGACTACTGCACGGAGAAGTGCTACCACAACAGATCTCCCCGACGGCGAGGGTGCAACCCGGGTGAATCTAGCGCCGCCGCCCTCCTGACGAAACCCTTACCCTCCGGAAAAACCGAGCGAGGATGCAGGGATCGCGGCCAGCGACCTGAACGTGAGGACCCGGCGCGCAGCGTCCGACCTCGGGTCAGGTCTCTCCCCGTGAACGCGTGAGCCCCCCACCCTGGCAGCGCGCGTCGCCGCGGGTGAGCCGCCATGGCGGCGCGCGTCGCCGCGGGGGAGCGTCGCCGCGGGAGGGCCGAGCATCGAGCGCGGCGATCGCCCCGCGGCGCGGTCCGCGCGTCGCGCTGCAGCGCGGCGGGGGATTGCCCTTTCGAAAATCGGATCCATTTGGTCGCCGAGATGAACACGGAAAGCCAGAACCCCGAAACCAGCGGTGCCGCGCCCTCTGCCGAGCCCTCGGGCGCGGCGCCGGGCCCCCAGCCGCCCGCGTCGACCGCGTCCGAGGAGCCCAAGGCCGCCGGCGCGGTCGAGCTCCCCTTCCAGGCCGAGGTGCAGCAGGTCCTCGCGCTGGTCATCAACTCGCTCTACGCGAACCAGGAGGTCTTCCTGCGCGAGCTCATCTCGAACGCGTCGGACGCCCTCGACAAGGCCCGCTTCCTGGCCCTCACGCGCGAAGGCGTCGCCGAGCAGGTCGGCGAGCCCGCGATCCTCATCACGCTCGACGACGCCGCCCGGACCCTCACCATCGAGGACAACGGCGTCGGGATGACCCGCGACGAGGTGGTGCAGAACCTCGGCACCATCGCCCGCTCGGGGTCGCTGGAGTTCCTGAGGGCCAACGCCGAGGCCGCGATGAAGCAGAAGGAGGGCGGCAAGCTCCAGCTCATCGGCCAGTTCGGCGTCGGCTTCTACGCCGCGTTCATGGTCGCCTCGCGCGTCGACGTGCAGACCCGCTCGATGCTGCCCGGCGCCGAGCCCGTCCTGTGGCGCTCGTCCGGCGCCGGCTCCTTCACCGTGGCGCCGGGCGACCGCGAGCACCCCGGCACGAAGATCGTCCTCCACCTCAAGGACGACGCGCGCGAGTACACGAAGGCGTGGCGGATCAAGGAGATCATCCGCAAGTACTCCGATTTCGTCCATTTCCCCATCAAGGTGAACGACGAGGTCGCGAACCGCTCGGCCGCGCTCTGGACGCTGCCGAAGTCGCAGATCACCGAGGAGCAGCACGCGGAGTTCTTCCGGCACGTGACCGGCGGCTACGAGGGGGAGAAGCCGCTGCTCACGGTGCACCTGTCGATCGACGCGCCGGTGCAGTTCCACGCCCTGCTCTACGTGCCCGAGAAGGCGCCGCCGGACATGTTCCACAAGGACCGCAGGGCGGTGCGCCTCTACGCGAAGCGGGTCCTCATCGTCGAGGACTGCGACAAGCTCACGCCGATGTACCTGCGCTTCCTGCGCGGCGTCGTCGACTCCGAGGATCTGTCGCTGAACGTCTCGCGCGAGATGCTCCAGGAGAACCGCACGCTCTCGCAGATCGAGCAGCAGATCGTCAAGCAGGTGCTCAAGTCGCTGAAGGACCTCTCCGAGTCGGATCCCGAGCGCTACGCGACCTTCTGGAGGGAGTTCGGCCGGGTCGTCAAGGAAGGGGTCACGAACGACTGGAAGAACAAGGACGCGATCGCCGAGCTCTGCCGGTTCGAGTCGATGAACACGGAGGCGGGCAAGCTCATCTCGCTCCGCGACTACGTGGAGAAGATGCCGGAGCAGCAGAAGGAGATCTATTACGTGACCGGCCTCGGCCGCCGCGCGGTCGAGCAGAGCCCGCACCTCGAGGCGTTCCGCAAGCGCGGCTACGACGTGCTGTTCCTCGTGGATCCGGTCGACGAGTGGCTGGTGAAGGCGCTGAACGAGTTCGACAAGCGCCGCCTCAAGAGCGTGACGCACGGCGACGTCGACCTCGGTAACGAGCCGGAGAAGAAGGACCAGCCGGACGAGGCCGTGGACGCCGCCGTGGCGGCGGTCAAGGCGGCGCTCGGCGACCGGGTGAAGGACGTGCGCGTCTCGCGCCGCCTCACCGACAGCGCGAGCTGCCTCGTCGCGGCCGAGGGCGACCCAGGGGCGAACCTCGAGCGGATCATGAAGCTCATCGACCAGAGCACCGAGGAGTCCAAGCGGATCCTGGAGCTCAACCCGAGCCACCCGGTGGTGAAGAACCTCAACATCCTCGCGGGGCGCGAGCCCGACTCCGAGCGGGTGAAGCAGTGGTCCGAGCTCCTCCTCGACCAGGCCCTCCTCGTCGAGGGCGTGGTGCAGGAGCCGGCGAAGCTCGTCCGGCGCATCCAGGACCTGCTCGCGCAGGTCAGCTCGGCCGCGGTCAGCAACCAGGCCTGATCGGCGGGGCGGTTTCTTGGCCCGGATCCGGCCGCTGCGGTACGCGCGGAGGCGGCATCGGACGAGGTCGCCAGGATGTCCCGCTTCGCAGCACCCCCGCTCAGCCGTCGGACCTTTCTCCATGCGCTCGGCGCGGCCGGCGGCGCCGTCGCCGCGCCGGGGCTCTTCCGGCCGGCGCCGGCGCTCGCCGGGGGCGCCTCGAAGGTGAAGCGCGTCGACGACTCGGACATCGGCGTGACGCTGAAGCTCGAGCTGTCGCACGCGCCGTTCCCCTGCGCCGGCGCCCCGTACCGGGACGCGACGGTGCTGGTCTTCGTGCCGGACCATTACCGCGCGCCGGAGAGCGGCGAGCTCGACCTCGTGATCCACTTCCACGGTCACGTCACGACCGCGGAGCGGGCCATCGCGGCGCACAAGCTCCGGGAGCAGCTCCACGAGAGCAAGCAGAACGCGGTGCTCGTCGTGCCGCAGGGCGCGGTGAACGCCGCCGAGTCGCCCCCGGGCCAGCTGGGGCAGCAGGGCGGCCTGCGGCGGCTGTGCGGCGAGCTCGCGGCGGTGCTCGCGGGCCCCGCGGCGCGGCGGGCGCTCGGCGACCGCGCCGCCCCGCGAAAGGCGAAGCTCGGGAGGCTCTGCCTGTCGGCGCACTCGGGCGGCTACCGCGTCGCGGCCGCGTGCCTCCGCCACGGCGGCTGCGAGGTGAGCGAGGTGTACCTGTTCGACGCCCTCTACGGGGAGGTCGACGCGTTCCGCGACTGGGTGCTCGAGCGGAAGGACAGGTCGGGGCGGGACCGGCACAAGCTCATCAGCCACTTCGTCGCGGGCGACGTGCGGCGGCTCAACCTCGAGCTCGAGCGCGCCCTCGAGGCGAAGGGCGTCGCCTGCCTCCACGAGCGCCGCCCGGGCGAGCTCACGCGCAAGCAGCTCCTGGACGGCCGCGCGATCTTCGTCGAGACCCCGCTCGCGCACAGCGCGGTGACCTTCCAGCAGAACGCGTTCCGCGACTGCCTGTTCGCGTCGGGCCTCCGCCGGACGCTCCGGTCCAGCTGGTTCGAGGACAAGGACGAGCCGCGGAAGATCGACGTGCGCCCCCCGTCCTGAGGCGCGCCGCGCGCGCCGCGCGGGCGCCGGCGCGCGTCGGCGCCGCGGCAGGCGTCAGTGCCGGAGCGAGACGTCGGCCAGCGCGAGGCGCGCGTCGTTGATGTAGGCGCTGTCCGGGAAGCGGCGGATGAACGACCGCAGCGTCGTCTTCGCGTCGTTCCAGGCCTGGATGTCGAGCAGGCACTCGGCGAGGAGGAAGGTCGCGTCGTCCATGACCTCGCGGTCGGGCGACGCCTCGGAGAGCGTCATGAGCAGCGGGATCGCGTCGCGCTGGCGGTTCAGCCTGCGGTAGGCGCGCGCCAGGTTGAGGCGGGCAGACGGGGTGTGCGACGCCGTCTCCTTCTGGCGGATCGCGTCCTCGAAGGCGACCGCGGCCTCGTGCCAGCGGCCCGTCCGCATGTGATCGAGGCCCGTCTGGTACGATTTGATCGACAGCTCCGAGCGCGCCTTGTCGACCGAGTCCGTGAAGAAGGCGAGCTCGGCGCGGGTGAGCGGCGCCTTGCGCAGCGCCTCGAACCCCTCGATCACCTCCTGCCGCCGCTCGGCACGGATGAGCTCGTAGAACGCCGCGGCGTCGCTCTCGGCCTTGGCCCGCGCGTCGTTCCGCTGATGCATCTCCTTGAGATCCGCCTCGTGCTTCGCGATGCGGTCCCGGTCGCCCTTCGTCTCGGCCTGGACGGCGTCGACGCGCGCGTCCCAGGCGAGCTTGACCACGCCGATGACCACGATCACGAAGAGGAGGTTCGCGCTCGCGCTGTTCCAGAAGGCGCGCCGCTCGTACGCCATCTGGCGCTTGGAGATGCTCTTCAGGTCCGCTGCGAGGGCGTTCGTGAGGTTGTTCGTCTTGATGATGAGCCCACGGGATTCCACGATCTCACGCTTGATCTCCCGGAGCTCGTCGTCGAAGTCGTGCATTTTCAAGTCCTGAAACCGCGCCCTGTGCAGGAGGCCGCGCTCGTGCTAAGGGGGCCGCGACGCGGACCCCCGAACCGCGCCCGGGAGGCCGCTAACGCGGACGCGCCGGCCGCGCAAGGGGGACGCTGACGCGGATCCCCGGCCTCGCCGACAGGCCGCCCTTACGCTACCAGGAAGCTCTGCCCATGGACACAAGCGACATCCGAAAAGGCCTCAAGATGATGGTCGACGGCCAGCCCTACTCGGTCATCGACTTCCAGTTCGTCAAGCCGGGAAAGGGGCAGGCCTTCACCCGCGTCAAGATCCGGAACATGGCGACCGGCGCGGTGCTCGAGCGCACGTACAAATCCGGCGAGAAGCTGGAGCCCGCGGACGTGGAGGAGCGCAGCCTCCAGTACATTTATCCCGAGGGCACGGACTACGTGTTCATGGACCCGGCGACCGGCGAGCAGCTCACGGTCCCCGGCGAGAAGATCGGCGACGATGCCCAGTGGCTCAGCGACGGGATGTCGATCGACGTGACCCTGTTCAACGGGCAGCCGATCGGCGTCAGCATGCCCCCGCACGTGGTGCTCCAGATCGTGAGCAGCGAGCCGGGCGTGAAGGGCGACACGGCGAGCGGCGCCACGAAGCCCGCCACGGTGTCGACCGGCGCGACCGTCAACGTCCCGCTCTTCGTGAAGGAGGGCGAGTGGATCAAGATCGACACGACCGACGGCAAGTACCTGGAGCGCGTCAACAAGGGTTGATCCCCGGCTGACCCCCGGGCCTAGGCCGCGGGGGTCACTTCGCCTCGAAGATCACCGCGGCCGCGCCGACGACGCACGCGACGCGCGCCCCCCCGTTGGCCGGCGCGCACGCCGTCGCCTGCGCGAGGTCGCCGCCCAACCAGAGGCGCGCGGCGCCGCCCGCCGTCGCCACGAGCAGCCCGCCGGCGGCCGGGACCGCGAGCGTCGCGCCGTCCGGCGACCGCGCCGCGCCCTGCGGGGCGGGCGTGGTGAGCGGGAACGACAGCGCGGACGCGGTCGGCGCGGCGGCGCGCAGGTCGATCGAGACCAGCGCGGCGCCGAGGGCGATGTCGAAGCCGCCCTCGGACGCGGCGAGCGGAGCGAACGGCAGCCGCTCGGTCCCGGCGCAGCGCTCGGGCGGGGCCGCGCCCGGCCGGGCGCGGGGCCCCTGGCCGCGGAGCAGCGGGAGCGGGACCTCCATCTCGCCGACAGCGTCGGGCGAGCTGCGGAAGAGCGCGAGCAGCGTGGGCGCGTCGCAGCGCCGCTCGACGGCGACGAGCTCCGCGGGGCCGGCGTGGACGGCGGCGGGCCAGGGGGGGATGTCCGTCGCCGCCTCGGTCGACGCCGCGGGGTCGACGCGGACGACGCCCTGCGCGGTGCGGACGAGCAGGGCGCCGCTCGGCTCGAACGCGAGCGGGCCGAAGGCGCCGGGCCGGGTCGGCTGCGGGGCCGCGGCGGTGCGGTACACGGCGCTCGCGGTCGCCGGCGGCGCGAGCTTCGCGAGCAGCTTGCCTTCGTCCTTGGTGCGCGGCTCGGCGCCGGCGCGGTCGAGCGCCGCGACGGCCGCGATCGGCGCGCCTCTCGTCGAGGCCGCGACCGCCTCGGCGTGATCGATCGCCGCGGCGAGCCCCGGCTCTCCGCACCGCACCGGGCCCGCGCCCGTCCAGACGAGCGCCTCGCCGGCGCGCGTTGCGTCGCGGCCGGCGACCGCGCCGCCGCCGCCCGCGGCGTCGGCGCAGAGGGCGGCGTGGAGCCGGCGCAGCCGCTGGGCGGAGGCGGCCACGGCCGGCGCGGTGGACTTGCCGCGCGCGTCGCGGAGCAGGGAGGCGGCGAGCGCGCGCAGGGCCTCGCCGGGCTGCGCCGCGTCGCGCGACAGGCCCGCGGGGCGATCGAGGAAGACCAGCGGGACGCCGAGGCCGGCGGCGGCGGCGCCCGCCGGCGCCGGGAACGGGCGCAGCGCGCCGGAGAGGCCGACGGAGACGACGAGGTCGTCGCGGCCGTCGGCGTCGCGGTCGGCGACCTCGAGGGCGGCGGAGAGCGCCTCGTCGGGCGGCGGCGTGCGGAGGCGGAGCTCCAGGGCGAGCTCCGGCGCCGCGCCCGCGCCCGCGGCGGGGCCGGGGAGGCGGATCACGGCGATCCAGCGCGTGGCGCCCGCGCCGGCGGCGCGCTGCTGGTCGGGGCACTGCGGCGCGAAATCGAGGGCGAGCGTCGCGGGGCCGATCTGGCTGAGGCCGACGCGCGGGGTGCACCCCTGCGCGGCGAGATCGCCGGGGAGGGCGGCGAGCGTGCGCGGCGCCTGCGGCCGCGCGGCGGGCGCGAGCAGGAGCTCGCCGCGCAGGCCGTCGGGCGCCCGCGCCCAGGCGACGAGATCGCGCGCGCCGTCGCCGTCGAGGTCGAGCAGGAGGCCGGTCTCGAAGGTGCGCCCGGTCGGCGCGGCGGCCACGGCGCCGCCGTCGAGGGGCCACCGCTTGCCGCCTTCGGGCGCCGGGACGCTCGGCACGGCCGCGAACCGGGGCGCGGCGGCGTCCGGAGCGCCGGCGTCGGCGTCGGGGCCCGCGTCCGGCGCGCCGGGGGCGACGCCGCTCAGCGGGGGCGGGGAGCCGGAGGGCGCCGCCGAGCCGAGCGTGTAGGGCGTGTAGGGCTTGGAGCTCGGGCAGCCGTCGCAGCCGGTCGCGGCGAGGAGCGGGAGCAGGGCGCGGAGGAGCTTCGGGCAGGATCGATCGGGCATCGCGGGCGGACCCGCCGGGGCACCGGCGGGCGGCGCAGGCGTAGCACGGGCGGCGGGCGGGCGTCGCGGCCCCGCCGCGCCCGGGGGGCCGATGGCGCCGGTACGCGTTTCGGAGTAGCTTGATCGAGGGCATATGCGCGGGCCGAAACCTCCTAAGGCCATCGAAGGCGAAGACTATTACCTCGAGGGCGGCCGGGTGGTTTTCACAGCGTCGTATCACCTGAAGCGGGGATACTGCTGCAACTCGAAATGTCGTCATTGCCCTTACCGTGAGCGTGAGAGCGCGCCGGCGGAGTCGGTGACCGTCACGGTACCTCGCCTGAAACTTCCCTGAAGCGATCGAGCGCCCGCGGCGGACGACAGCGAAGGAGCCCGCGGCGTTCCGTTGTCAGTGCATGAGGCGACGAGCGGCCCCTGCCGCGGCGGATCGCGGTGGCCTTTGCGCCGCAGTCCCCTGGGCTGTCGATGGCGTCGGAGCTCGCGCGCGCGATGGAATGCCGGTTGTCCGGGTTGTGCGGAGCGTCTAGGATTTCGCACCCACTCGCGCAGGAGTCTCTATGCGTCGTAGTTTTCGTCCTCTGCTCTACTGCCTTTTGCTCTCCGTGCCGGTCGGCTGCACCGCTGCGTCGAACGACAAAGCCCCGCAGCCGCAGCCGCCGATCGATGCGGCGCCGACGATCGAGGATACGGATGAGGACGGCATCAGCGACGCGGAGGAGGGGCGCGACGAGGAGATCGACACGGACAGCGACGGCGTGCCCGATTTCGAGGACGCCGACTCCGACGGCGACGGGCTGCCCGACAAGCTCGAGGGCGCCATCCCCACGGGGCAAACCGCGCTTCCCGACAGCGACGGCGACGGCGTGCCGAATTTCCGCGACGAGGACTCCGACGGCAACGGGATCCCCGACGAAGAGGACGGCGACGGCGACCGCGACGACGACGGCACGGCCGATTATGCGGACCTCGACGACGACGCCGACGGCCTCTTCGACAGGGACGAGCTGGGGCCGGACCCGCTCGACCCGGTGAACACCGACGACGACAGGTGGCCTGACTTCCGCGACACCGACTCCGATGACGACGGCATCCTCGATCGGTTCGAGCGAGAGATCGACGCCGACAGCGACAGGATCCCGGCGTTCCGCGATCTCGACTCGGACGGTGACTGCCGGCCCGATGAGGTCGAGCGGGGCGAGGGCGAGATCACGAAGCCGCCCATCGACAGCGACGTGGACGGCGCGGGTGATTTCCTCGATCTGGACAGCGACAACGACGGCCTGCTCGACAGGCTCGAGGACGTCAACTGCGACGGCGTGCTCGACCCGATCGAGTCCAGCACCGCGAGCGAGGACACGGACGAGGACGGCGTGAGCGACCTCATCGAGGTGTCCGCCGGCACGAACCCGAACGACGACCTGGATAACCCGCGGGCCAACGGGGATTTCGTGTTCATCGTGCCGTACCGGGACGATCCGACCCCGGCGCAGGACACGCTCGACTTCTCGACCAACATCTCGCAGGCCGACGTGGTGTTCGCCATGGACACCACGGGCTCCATGAGCGGCTCCATCAGGAACCTGCAGGGCGCGCTCCAGGACATGATCGATGTGCTCGCCGAGGAGATCCCGAGCATCGGTATCGGGGTGACCCACTACAAGGACTTCCCGACCGACCCGTACGGCGGCTCCGCCGACCAGCCGTTCTACCTGGAGCACCGGGTGATGAGCGTGCTCACGCCGGAGGGGCGGGAGTCGGTGCAGGAAGCGGTGGACGAGCTCTCGGCCTCGGGCGGCAGCGACGAGCCGGAGAGCGGCTGGGAGGCGCTCTTCCAGATCGCCAGCGGGCGGGGCACGGACGAGGGACACTCGAGCGTGCCGGCGTTCGACCCGGCGACCGCGCCGCCGGGCGACATCCCGGCGGGCGAGTCGGTCGGCACGATCGGCGGCGTGGGTTTCCGCACCGGCTCGCTGCCCATCGTGGTGATGATCACCGACCAGCCGAGCCACAACGGGACGATCCCGGGGTACGCCTACTCGAGGATCGAGTCCCCGAACTACCAGCAGGCGCTGAGCGAGGTGACCGCCTTGGGCGGCCGCCTCATCGGCATGGTGGCGACCTCCGACGGGAGCGAGGCGAAGGCGGATCTGACGGCCGGCGCGCTGGCGACGGGCTCGGTGGTTCCGCCGACGGCGTGGGGGCCTGAGGGCATGCGCCCGCCGCGGTGCGATGTCGGCCAGTGCTGCACCGGCGAGAACGGCAGGGGCGTGGCGGCGGCCAACGGCAAGTGCCCGCTCGTGTTCCAGACCTCCAGCAGCGGCACCGGCCTGAACCTGGCCGTCGTGCAGGCGATCAAGGTGCTCACGACCTACGTCACGCTCGACATCTCGGCGGCGGCGCAGGACGACGAGACCGACGCGGTCGACGCCGTGAGCGCGTTCATCGACAGGATCATCGCGAACAACCTGGCGCCGGAGCCCTGCACCTCCGGCCTCAGGGCCGTGGACAAGAACCTCGACGGCGTCGCGGACACGTTCGCCAACGTGTTCCCTGGGCCGACGGTCTGCTTCGACGTGCTCCCGAAGATCAACGTCTCGGTGCCCCCGACGACGGAGCCGCAGGTCTTCACGGCGAACATCGTCGTCACCGGCGACGCCGTGACGACGCTGAGCACCCGCAAGGTCTTCTTCCTCGTCCCGCCGGAGATCCCGGTGCTCCCCGTCGACTGAGGGGCGAGCCGGCGCCCGCCGGCGGGCGCCCGGAGCCGCCGGGGGGCTGCCCTGGCGGCGGCCCCTCGAGGCCTTTGGCGGCGCTTCCGGGGCCCGCTTCTGGTACACACGGCCGCACGGTCATGGGCGAAAGCTCGGTCAGCGGGGGGGCCCAGGCGCCCGGCGAGGCCCGGGGCGCGGCGCTCTGGGAGCTCGCGCGGCTCTTCTTCCGGCTGGGCGCCACGGCGTTCGGCGGCCCTGCGGCCCACGTCGCGATGATGGAGGACGAGGTGGTCCGCCGGCGCGGCTGGATGACGCGCGAGGACTTCCTCGATCTCTACGGTGCGACGAACCTGATCCCGGGACCCAGCTCGACCGAGCTCGCGATCCACATCGGGCACCGCCGGGCCGGCTGGGCGGGGCTGCTCGTGGCCGGGGCGTGCTTCATCGTTCCGGCGGCGCTCATCACGCTCGGCTTTGCGTGGGGTTATGTCCGGTTCGGCGCCGTGCCGGAGATGTCGGCGCTCCTCTACGGGGTGAAGCCGGTGATCATCGCGGTGGTGGTCCAGGCGCTCTGGGGTCTCGGCCGCGCCGGCCTGCGCTCGAAGCTCTCGGCGGGCCTCGCGGCGCTCTGCGCGGGCGCGAGCCTGCTCGGCGTCCACGAGCTCGCGATCCTGGCCGGCGCCGGCGCGCTCGCGGTGGCGTTCCGGCTCGCGGCCGGGCGCCCTCGGGGCCCGTCGCCCGGCGTGGCGGGCCTCGTCGTCCCGCTCGCCGGCGGCGCCGCGACGGCCGCGGCCGCGGGCGTGCCGTTCGGGCTCCTGCCGCTGTTCCTGTTCTTTCTCAAGGTGGGTTCGGTCCTCTTCGGGAGCGGCTACGTGCTCCTCGCGTTTCTTCGCGCGGATCTCGTCGAGCGATACGGCTGGATGACCGAGGCGCAGCTGCTCGACGCGGTGGCGGTCGGCCAGGTGACGCCCGGCCCCGTCTTCACGACGGCGACGTTCATCGGGTATTTCCTGGGCGGTGGCCCGGGCGCCCTGGTCGCCACGGTGGGCATCTTCCTCCCGGCGTTCATCTTCGTCGCGCTGAGCGGCCCGCTGATCCCCCGCGTCCGCCGCTCCGCCGTGGCCTCGGCTTTCCTCGACGGCGTGAACGCTGCGTCGCTCGCGCTGATGGCGGTCGTCTCCTACCGCCTCGCCCGCGCCGCCGTGGTCGACTGGCTCACCGCTGTCCTGGCCCTCGTCGCGGCGCTCCTCCTCGTCCGGTACCGCGTGAGCTCGCTCTGGCTCATCCTGGCCGGCGCCGCCGTCGGGGTCCTGTCCGTGCACCTTTAGAGCGGTTATCGCTCGGGTTCCACGCAGACGTCTCCCGTCTCCCGTGCTCGTCTCCCGTCTCCCGTGCTCGTCTCCCGTCTCCCGTGCTCGTCTCCCGTCTCCCGTGCTCGTCTCCCGTCTCCCGTGCTCGTCTCCCGTCTTCCGTCTTCCGTGCTCCTCTTCGTGCGCGTGCGCGTGCGCGATTCCCCGGAATCAGCGCGCACGCGCACGCGCACGCCTGAGGATTGATCACATCTTCCCCATAGTTTGGCGGGAAATCTCGGCCGCGGCATTCCAGCCGGCTTCCAACGTCAACAAGGTTTGCATGCCTCGCGCAAGCGTCTGCCATCCGGGCGCACCGTTCTGCTTGAGGTGACCTCCAAGGCCAGCGACGGCATAGAGCGCGTCGCGCACGGTGGCGCCTTCGGTGGGCATCTTCTTGGGCTGAAACTGCCGTAGCAGCGCCGTTTGCGCTGGGTTGAGCACCTCGTCGGCCGGAGCGTTGGGTCGGAGCCGCGACAGCGCGCGCAGCTGCAACATCTGCCAGGCGATCGGGACGAAGAGGGCCAGCGCGTTCGTCAGACTCTCAAAGCTCTCGAGCTGGCGCGTTTCGAAGGAGCAGCCGGTCTTCAGGGCCTTGAAAAACTCCTCGATGAGCCACCGGGCGCGGTAGTGGTCGACCACCGCTGCGATCTGCTCCTTGGTCTGGATCGGCTCGTTGGTGGCCAGCACCCAAGCTACCGGCTCCTGTCCGGCAGGCGCATCGAGCTCCCGCACGACCACGAGGTTTACCCCGAGCTCGTGGGGCATCTGCTCGGACAGGTACGGCGGTCGCCGCAGCGCCAAGCGCGTGGCGCTGATGCCCAACGTCGCCGGCCGAGCGTGGCGGTCGGGATGCGCGCGCCCCTGCCGTGGCGCAGAGCTGGCGCGGCGTTTGGAGAGCGCGACCTCGCGCTCCAGCTTGATGGGCAGCTCGCCCAGCGCCTCGCTCAGTGGCATCAGGCCGATGTCCTCGAGCGGCTCGTCCTGGTCATCCAGCTCCCACACCAGCCGGTCACGCGCAACGCGTACGACGAAGCGCCGGCCTTGTTGGCTCATCGCGCTCAAGAGCGGGTAGGCATCCGCCTCGCGATCCATCACGTGCACCAGCGAGCAGCGACCCTCGACCGTTCGCTCGACCTCCTCCACTTGCCGCGCCCAGCGGGTGGATTCCTTGTCGTCGATGCGCGCGTAGTCGCCGCCGTTCAGCTTTTTCTTGCGCTGCCCGGACCGCGGCGAGCTCGTGCGTGCCCAGCATTCCAGCCCGATCAGACCGAGCGGCAGGTTGACCGCATCCTCGGCCACCGCCAGCGTCGCGTGCGCAAAGAAGCCGCGCGCTTCGCTGCGGCCACGCAGCGGGCCGAGCCCCTTGCGCTCGACCTCGCCGTCGAACTCGAACTCGGTCGTGTCGTGCACCGCACGGACCGTCCTATGCCCGGCCATGCGTTCGACGGTCTGCTCCGCGTGCGCTCTCACGAGCGCACCATACGCGACGCGTTTGTTGCCGAGGAGGCGGTAGAGCCCCTCCAGCTCCGCGTCCGTCTTCATCGCGTCGGGAAGACTCTCCCCAGGGGACTCACTGAGCCGCGTCACGATCCGGCGGACACGCTCGTGAAGGCGAGCATCGCCCAGCTGTACCGCCTGGAACTCATCGGCGATCGATTGTGCTGCGGCTGACAGACCCGAATTTCTCATCTCCTTTCGGACGCTTGGCGCGGACGAAAAGGATCAAGATGTGCGGGATCTTCAGACGCGCACGCGCACGAAGAGGGAAGAGGGGAGAGGGAAGACGGAAGACGGAAGACGGCGTGTATTCCCGCGCGTCACCGGGCCGGCGACCGCACCGAGGACGGCTCGTCGGCCGCCACCAGCTCCGACCCAGCCCCGATGTAGAACGCGTTCCCCCGCCAGGCGACCCGTCGGTTGGAATAGGCGTTCAGCCAGCAGAAGAACCAGCACAGCGTCCTCAGCGGCTCCGCCACGACCAGCGCCAGGTTGGAGCGCGCCGGCCGCAGCGCCCTCAGGGCCAGGAACGTCCCCAGGCTCTGCAGCGCCCAGGCGAACAGCCAGACCTCCAGGGCGAGGCGCGTGGGGCTGAGCAGCAATGTCAGCCAGGCGATGAGCAGCGGCGAGTTGAACGGCTCCACCGCGAAGCAGCGCGGGACGAGCGCGCGCCGCATCTTCGCCCAGCGGGTGTGCCGATCCAGCGTGCGCATGAGCGAGCAGCTGGTGTTGCGGTTCTCGATCGGATCCAGGCAGAGATCGACCACGAACCCGCGCGCGCTGAAGCGCTGCCCGAGCACGTCGTCCTCCGCCAGCACGCTGGCCACGCTCTCGAACCCGCCCACCCGCTCGAGATCGGCCCGCCGCATCGCCATCGACTTGCCCACGCTGATCGACCGCCCCGCGAGCTCCGCGGCGGCGACGATCCCGGGCGCGATGAACGCCCCGAGCTGCGCGTTCTCGACCACCGCGCCGAGCGTGCGCTCCCCCGTGCCCGCGACGAGGCTCGAGACGAGCCCCACGCCCGGCCGCATCAAGCGCGACAGGAGCGCGCGGAGGTAGTCCGGGCGAACCCGCACGTTCGCGTCCGAGATGACGAGGACGCTGCCCTCCGCCCTGCGCGTGAGCTCGAGGAGCTGCGCCACCTTCGGGTTCAACGCCTCGCTCGGGTCCGTCACGCACAGCCGCGCCTTCACCTCGGGGTGCGCCTCGATGAAGGCCTGGATCACCGGCACCGCCGGGTCCTCGCGCGAGGCGACGCCGAAGACGAGCTCGTAACAGGGGTAATCGAGGCGGGCGAACGATTCGAGGTTGCCGGCGAGCTCGTCATCGACGCCCGCGACAGGCTTGAGGATGCTGACGACCGGGGTCGCCGCGAGCGGCCGCGGCGCGCCGCGCGCCGCTTCGAGGCGGTGCCGGGCGATCCTTAAGAGGAAGGAGGCCTGGAGCGTCGCGTAGATGGTGGATGACAGCGCCGTCGGCGCGACCGTCGCCAGAGCTCCCCAATCCATGGATGGCGATGCTGAACGAGGCGCGTGGCGTCTCGATGGCCGGACCGCAAACCCAGCGCTGCCTTTTCGCAACCAGGGCGTGACAGGCGCTCATCGCCCCCGCGCCGCCCGGCAGCGACTGGCCACGATACGCCCCGACCGCCGCCGGCGACATCGCCCTTCGCCCAGGGATCCGTCTCCGACGCACGCGCGCCGGCGCCGGGCGAGCGGGGCCGTGCGGCGTGCGGTGTCAGGTGATGCGGCCGATCAGCTCTCGCGTGATGTTCTTTTGATGGGACTCGAGCGTGCCGCCGCCGATCTCGAGCAGCTTGGCGTCCCGGAAGAACCGCTCCACCTTGTACTCGGTGCAGTACCCCCAGCCGCCGAGCACCTGCATGGCGTTGTCGGCCACCTCCTTGCCCACCGGCGCCGCGAAGAGCTTCGCCGCGTCCGTCCCGAGGCGGTTTCTCCGGTCGGGGCTGACGTTGCGCGCCACCGAATAGATGAGGGCGCGCGCCGCCTCGGTCTTGGCGTAGCTCTCCGCGATGTAGCGCTGGATCTGCCCGTGCTCGGCGATCGGCTTTCCGAAGCTCCTCCGCTCCCCGGCGTACTGGATCATGATGTCCAGACAGCGATCCGCGATTCCCAGGCTCATGGCGGCGAGGGTGAGGCGCTCGAGCTCCAGGTTCCTCATCATGTTGCGGATCCCGCCGCCCTCCTGGCCGAGGACGTTCCGGGCGGGCACGACGCAGTCGTCGAAGATGAGCTCGCTCATCGTGCTGGCGCGCATTCCCATCTTCGGCGTCTTCTCGTCGGTCGAGAACCCGGGGAACCCGCGCTCCACCACGAAGGTCGTGATCCTTCCCTCGATGGTCGCATAGACCAGGAAGATCTGGGCCTCGGGGGCGTTCGTGATGAGCGCCTTGCGCCCCTTCAGGATGTACCGATCCCCGTCGCGCCGGGCGAACGTCTTCATGCCGAGCACGTCTGTCCCGCTCGTGGGCTCGGTCATGCCCATCGCGCCGATCCACTCGCCGGAGAGCACCTTCGGCAGGTACCGCGCGCGCTGCTCGTCGCTCCCGGCGTGGAAGAAGTTGTTCACGAACAGCATCGCGTGGGCGAGGTACGCGAGCGTGAACCCCGGATCGCTCTTCGCGAGCTCGTGGTGGACGATCACGGCGGCGACCGCGTCCATGCCCGCGCCCCCGTACTCGGAGGGCACGGTCACGCCGAGCAGGCCGAGCTCGCCCAGCCGCTGCATCAAGGGGACGTTGAGGCTGGCGCTCCGGTCGTGCTCGTCGGCCTGCGGCTCGACGACCTCACGGGCGAAATCCCGCACCATCTGCCGCAGCATCCGGTGCTCTTCCGTCGGGTTTTCCAGGTCGCTTTCCATGGCGGAGGATGACGCGCTCATCACTGCCGAACGTAGCACGCGGGAGCGCGCGCCCGCGACGGCGTGGCACGCGATTCGCTTCGTCCTCGGGCGAACCCTCGCCGATAGGGGCCCTATGAACCGCTGGACCGATGTGGTGCTCTGGAGCGTGGTGCTAGTGTCGCTGCTGATGTGGCTGCTCGGCGTGCTCGGCGTGCTGCCCGAGGACGGCTGGCTCAACGCGCTCCTCGTGATCTCTGCCGCCTTCGCCGTGACCGGGATGCTCCGGCAGATGCCCGCTCGGCCCCACCACTGAGCCGGCGGGCGCCGCCTCGGGCGACTCCGTCTCTGTCGCGGCCGCCGCGGGGCCGTCCTGGCAGCAGCGGACGCCGGTCGAGTAATCGAGGTAGCTCCTCGGGTGGGCCGTGATGAGCGCCTCGCAGCCCGCCCGGGTCGAGCGCGCGTAGAAGCCGCCGGCGAACGCGCCGCCCGGCTCGTTCACCCACTCATCGAGGTTGCCCACGAGGTCGTAGACCGCGTCGCTGCCCCAGCGGCTCCGGCACCGGGGGCTCCCGCCCGTCTCGCGGAGCAGGGGCTCTCGGGCGCTGCGCACGCGGTTGAGCCGGGGGTCCAGGTGGCCCATCGACGCGTTGCCGTGGAGCAGGGCGGCGGGGTGCGCAGGCCGGAAGACATTGCACGCGCCCTCCTCGAACGTGTCTCCGTACGGGTACAGGGTGTCGTCCTCGCCGCGGCACGCCGTGACGAACTCGTCCACCGAGCAGAGCCGCTTGCCCGCGGCCGCGCAGGCGCTCTCGGCGACGAGCCCGGTCACGTAGCCGCTCGGCCGCACCCCGAACCGGGAGCGGGCCAGGGCGGCGGTCGCCCGGCCGCGCTGCCAGCCAGGGAGCAGCGGCAGCGGGAAGGCGCGGGCGTGGACGTCGCCGATCCGCCGCCGGCCGGTCGACCACTCGGCGAGCGTGATCTCGAGGAGGTTCGGGGTCGACGGGTAGTCGGGCGAGAGCGCCCGTCCGGTGGCGCCGTCGACGAGCATCCCCTCGAAGCGATCGATGCAGAAGCGGCCGCCCTCGATCGCGACCATGTCCGAGGGGCACGCGGGCGCGGCCGGCAGCGCGGGGGCGGGCGCCTCCGCCTTCGCCCCCGCGGCCGGGCGCGCCGCCGCGACCGCGGCCACCGGCGGCGCGGGGCGCGCGACGCCCGCCTCGGCCTGCGCGTCGAGCCCGCGCGCCGCGCTCCCGAACCACCGCAGGCTGCCGTCGGCCGCCCAGACGACGTCGCCCACCACGCAGGCGCCGGGGGCCGCGAGCTCCGGGACGGTCACGAAGGCGCCCGGCGAGGGCGCCGGGACCGCGCGCCGCGCCGGCTGCCCGTCGACGCAGAGCGCGCCGGTGTCGTCCGTGGGCCACGGCTGCGACGCGAGCTCCGCGCCGTCGTCGTCCAGCCAGACCACGTGGCTCCGGGCCGCGTCGCTGAGCAGCGCGCCTCCCTCGGGCAGGGCGACGAGCCGCACCGTGAAGTCGCCCTCGGCGAGCGGCAGCGACGTCTCGCGCGCGGGGCCGGGCCGGCCGAGCGCGTCGATCGAGAGCGCCACGACCTTGCGCGGATCGCCGGCGCTCACGCCGGCGACGAGGGCCCCGCCGCCCCGGCGCTCGCACGCGTCGAACCCCGCGCGCACCGGCGACGCGATCGCGACGGCGGGCGCCGCCGGGGTTGCCGCGGCGGCGTCGGGCGCGCGGAGGTCGACGCGCGCGAGCGCGGCCTGCGCGCCCGGCGCGGTGAGCGCGCCCGAGGCGTCGATCCCGGTGATCTGGAGCCGATCGCCGAGCACCTCGAGGAAGAGCCCCCGCTCGCGGCCGCCGACGAGCGCCGCGCCGCCCTCGTGGGCGCGCCCCCGCAGCGCGGGCACCACGAGCGGCTCGGGCGCGAGCCGCACCACGTCGGTCCTCGCGAGCCACCAGGACGCCCCGATGCGCGCGGCGCGCCGCCGGTCGGCGGGGCGCTCCGGCTCGTCGATCGGCGCGCCCGGCGCGCCCCCGGGCGGCGCGGCGCCGAGCCCTGCCGGCGCGGCCGACGCGGAGATCAGGCCGCGCGCGTCGAGCCGGTGGAGCTGCCCCGCGGCGAGGGCGAGCCCCTCGCCGTCCGCCGCGAACGCGCCCCACGCGAGGCGCGCGCGCCGCGCCGGGAACGGGTCCGGCTCGCGGCGCGGTTGCCCGTCGGCGCGCGAGGCCGAGAAGAGCTCGCCGGCGATCGTCTGGAAGTAGGCGCGATCCCCCGCCCACACGGCGAGCCCCGGATCGTACGCCGGCTGCCCCGCGGCGCGCCGGGCGCCGCTCGCGGCGATGCGCTCGAGCGCGCCGATCTCGGCCGGCGCGAGCGGCGTCGGGTCCGCGAGGCGCGCCGGATCCACGGCGCAGACCGCCCTGGGAGCGGCGCCGGCCGGGAGCCGCTGGAGCGAGGGCGCGACGCGCGTCGCCTGGCAGGCGCCGTTGCGGCCGGTGACGTCGACGGCCACCGCGCCCGCGCTCGCGGTCGCGAGGCGCGGATCCAGGTGGCCGCGCAGCGCGCCGTAGTCGAGATCCCCCTCGGCCACGACCGCGCGCCGGCTCGCGTCGAGCTTGCCGTCCTCGCCGAGCGACGCGAAGGCGATCTGCGCGCTCCCGAGCCATGACGTGCTCGTCTTCTTCGCGCTCGCCGCGTAGTAGAGGAGGTCGATCGCGCCGGGCCTCCCGGCGGCGTCGATGAGCCCCATGCCGTCGAGCGGCGGCCGGAACCGCAGCCCGGTGGGGGACGACGTCGTCGCGATCCCCTCGGCCGGCGAGAACCAGCGGATCCGCACCTCGACCTCGGGCAGCGGATCCGGCCGCTTCGGCCGGGGCGCCGCGCGCTGGGCCTTGCTGGGCCGGCCTTCGCGCCCGCGATCCGCGCCGCGCTTCTTCCTGTCGGCCGGGGCGCCGCGGCCGGCGGACGCCTTCTCGGGCCGCCTCGCCGCGGGCGCCTTGCGGGCGGGCGCTTTCCGGGCGGGCTTCGCCGCGGCGGCGCGCTCGCGCGCCGCGCGCTGCGCCTTCACGGCCGCGTCGCGCTTCGCGGGATCGGCGATCTCGAGCTCGAGGAGCGCGACGCGCTCGCCCACGGCCGCCGCCGCGTGCGCGCGGGCCCTCGCGCACGCGCGGGACGCGGCCGACGCCTCGCCGGGGAGGAACGCCGTCGCGCAGATCTCGCCGTCCTGCGAGGTGAGCAGCGTCGTGCTCCCGCTCGGCGAGGAGAGGGCGCCGGCGAGGTCCTCGTCGACGAGCAGGAGCGGCGGCCCGAGCTCGCCGGTCGCGGCGTCGAGGCGCCTGACCCAGCCGAACCGGTCCGACGACGTCTTGGAGAGGAACACCACCGAGCGGCCGTCGAGCGACGGCTCGACGGTGAACGCGAGCGGCTCGAGCTGCGGCGCGCCGAGCGGCGTGCGCCCGGGTTGCGCCGCGGCGTCGGCCGCCTCCGCGGCGTCGGCCGGCGGGGGCGCCGGCGAGGCGGCGGGCCCGCGGGCGGGGGCGCGCGCCGCCGTGCCGGCGGGCGCGGGCGCCGCCGTCATCGGGCGGCCGGAGCACGCGCCCGCGCCGCAGGCGAACGGCACGAGCAGGGCAGCGAGGAGGGAGAGGGGCGATCGGGGACGTCGCATGCTTCGCGCGCTCGGCCCCTCTCGCGGCGTGGCCGGGAGGGGGCGGCGGCCGAGCCTAGCGCAGATGGGCCGGCGATCGTCGCCAGGCGCACGCGCCGCGCGCCGTGGGCTGCGCGCACGCCGGAGCGTGCACCGCGGTGCCGCTCTGTACGGGCCGCGATCGTCGCGGGGCGCGCGCCCGCGGGCACGGCGGCTGCAGCCCGGCAGGGCGGAGAAACGCCAGGAGGCCTCCATGAACGCGTCGATTCACCGCATGCACGTAACTCTGGGCGCCGCCGCGCTCCTCGCGCTCGTCTCCGGGTGCGGCGGCGAGCGGCGGCCGGCCCAGCCGATCGGCAGGACGCCGACGTTCGAGTCCGAGGTGCCCTACGCAGCCGACGGACAGCCGCCGGGCGCCGGGCACGGGCACGGGCACTGGCATGGGCACGCGCCGCCGCCGTCGGACTCGAGCGAGCTCGGGCGGAGCCCCGCGGAGCACGGCCGGATGGGCCAGGGCGCGCCGGGCGACCGGATGGGCCAGGGCGCGCCGGGCGACCGGATGGGCCAGGGCGCGCCGGGCGACCGCGACGAGCGCGAGCTCTGCGAGGAGATCTCCGCGTCGACGAGCGTCAGCGCGCAGGACATCCCGGGCGGCGTGCAGATCGTGCTGACGCCGGTCCCCGGCGCCACCGCGACGTCGCTCGAGCGGCTCGCTCGCCGGCTCGACGCGCACCTCGCCGCGCTCGACCAGCAGGAGCAGCCGCCGCCGGGGGAGGGCGAGGCGCGCTGCCGCCTGTTCGACATGGCCCGAGCGGGCGCGCGCGGCAGGGTCGTCGAGGCGGCGGACGGGCTCCGCGTGCTCTTCACGACCGACGACACCGCGAGCGTCTCGACGCTCCGCGAGCAAGCGCGCCGGTTCGTGCAGTACGCTCGCGAGGGACAAGTCCGGTAGGGCTGTCCGAACCCTCGGGACACCGCCGGCCGGGCACGGGGGCGTGCAGGTGGCGCTCGACCGGCCGTGGAGCGCGGGCTAGCCTGTGCCTGAAGGGTTCCACGATGAGCAAGAAGCTGGATGAAGAGTTGGCCCAGGCGCTGTCTCTCGTAGAGCAGCAGGACACGCCCGCGGTGGTGAAGCCGGCCGCGGCGAGCCCGCCGACCAAGCGCCCGTCGCGCAGCCTCGGCCTGCTCGCGACGCTGCTCGTCATGGTCGGCGCGCTCGTCGCCCTGTTCCTCGTCGGCTTCAAGGAAGCGGCCGTCTACGCGACGCCGGTCGATCAGCTGCTCGCCTCCAAGGAGAAGCTCGCCGGCCGCAAGGTCCGCGTCGAGGGCGAGCTCGTGCCCGGCACGCTGGCCAAGCGCGACACCCCCTGCGAGTACCGCTTCGAGATCCACGGCACGCAGGCGACGCTGCCCGTGCGCTACGCCCAGTGCGTCATCCCCGACACCTTCCGCGACGTGAAGGGCGGCGGCGTCCAGGTGACCGTCGAGGGCACGCTCAAGCAGGACGGCAACTTCGAGGCGAGCCTCGTGATGGCCAAGTGCACCTCGAAGTACGATCCCAACACGCACGAGATGAAGGGCGGCGCCGAGGCCGGCGAGGGCCCGCTCTCCCTCAAGTGAGCGAGCGCTCGTCCGCCGCGCCCGCGCCCGCGCGCGGCGCACCGCCGGCGGGTCGGGTAGCGCTCGCCTTCTCCCGCGCATCCTCCACACTCCGCCGATGATCTCCCGTGACCGCCGGTTGCTGAGCCCCGTCGGCGACGGACGCAGCTCGCCCGTGCCGGGCGAGCCGCCCAGAGGCCCCTCCGGCGACGGCGCGTCGAAGCCCATCGGCCCCATCCTGACGGAGCAGCACGCGCTCACCCTCCTGCCGGGCATGGAGGCGGTGCTGGGCTCGATCTTCCGCGACGTCGAGCGCGCCGAGCGGCGCGTCGACATCGAGACGTACATCTACCGCGACGACCTGCTCGGGAGCTCGTTCGCGGACGTCATGGGGCGGGCCGCGGCGCGCGGCGTGCGCACGCGGCTCCTCTACGATCCGCTCGGCTCGCACGAGACCGACGCTCCGTTCTTCGACGAGCTCCGGCGCCGCGACATCGAGGTCCGCGCCTACCGCCCGATGGCATCCAGCCTCGGCCGCGGCGGGCTCCTGCCGCGGGATCACTCGCGCGTCATCGTGATCGACGGGTACGCCTACACCGGCGGCGCCGCGTGGGGAGACGAGTGGCTCCCCGAGCGGCGCGGCGGCAAGGGGTGGCACGACGTCTGTATGCGCCTCGAGGGTCCCTGCGTCGACGACTTCGCCTACCTCTTCGAGCAGCGCTGGCGCGAGGCCGACGGCGGATCCGAGGGGCTGCGCGACTACGCGACCGGGCGCAAGTACCCGGATCTCGAGCTCGTCGCGGACACGCCGGACGACAACGCTCGCGTTTACGGCCGCTACCGCGCGGCGATCCGGCGGGCGAGGGAGCGCGTCTGGATCGAGAACGCCTATTTCTTCCCGCCCGCCGGGATGCTCAAGGATCTCGTCGACGCGGCCTCGCGCGGCGTCGACGTGCAGATCATCCTCCCCGGCGAGACCGATCTGCCCATCATCCAGCGCGCCGCGCGCGCCGAGCACGCCGCGTGGCTCGATCGGGGCTTCAAGCTCTTCGAGTACCAGCGGGACGTCATGCACTCGAAGTTCGCGCTCATCGACGACGACTGGTGCACGATAGGCACGTTCAACGCGAACCCGAGCAGCCTGAGCGCCGTCAACGAGGTGAATCTCTTCGTCTTCGATCCGGCGTTCGTCGCGCAGGTGGCGGACCTGTTCTCGAGGGACAGGGCGGCCTCGCGGCCGGTGACCCGGGGCACGCTCGCGGAGCGGTCGCTCCAGGCCAAGGCCGCGGACTGGCTCGCTCACGGGGCCTTGAGCCTCCTCGACAAGCTGGTTAAGACATCCCCGGACTGACGCCCGAGGAGGAGGCATTTGAGCCAGGATCGCGACCTCGTCATTTTGACCCAGAACATCTGGGGGGGAGTCGCCCTCTGGGAGCGGCGCCGGGCGATGCTGGCCCGGCTCCTCGGCGATCTGCGCCCCTGCATCATCGGGCTCCAGGAGGTGCACGCGCAGGGCGCGAGCGGCGATCTCGGCCAGGCCGGCGAGCTCTCGCGGCTCGTCGGCGGATACCGGGCCTGGTTCGCGCCGGGGCGGGTCGCCGCGGGCGGCGAGTGCGAGGGGGTCGCGCTGCTCTGCCGGGACGACATCGAGGTGCTCGATCACTCCGTGGAGGCGCTCACGCTCGACCGCGACGACCCGTTCGAGCGCGACAGCCAGCGCGTCGTCCTGCGCGCCGCGATCCGGCGCGCGGGCGCGGTGATCGACGTGCTCGTCACGCACCTGTCGCTGTCGAAGCGCGCGCGGGCGCGCACCGTGCGCGAGCTCGTGAGCTTCGCCGCGCGCGAGCGCGAGAAGTCGAAGAGCCTCGGCGCCGTGCTGATGGGCGACTTCAACGCGCTCCCCAGCGAGGAGGCGGTCTGTTACCTCCAGGCGAGCGCCGGAGAGGGCTCTTGGCTCGACGCCTGGTCGCAGACGCACCCCGGCAAGACCGGCGGCACCTGGCCGGCGGGCCTCCCGCTGCGCCGCATCGACTATGTCTTCGTTCAACCGGGCGAGGGGTGGACGATCACGCGCTGCGAACGGGCGCCGTTCTCCGGCTCGGATCACCACGGCGTGGTCGTGGGGCTGCGGCTCGGCGCCTGACGGGCGGAGCGCCGCTCGCCCGGAGGATCCCCGAGCGGCGCTCGACGGATGAGGCCGGCGTCCCGCCCAGGGCGGCGCGCGCGCCTCGCTCCATAACGCAGCACGAGATTCGGGGGGCATGCGTGAGGGCGCGTCGGGAGGAGGCGGGGCGAGTCAGGGGCTGCCTGGCGGAGACGAGGGCTGACGAGGACTAACGACAGCGCGCCTCCGCGCCGCGTCACGACGCGCGTATTGAACCCGCCGCGGCAGACCGGGTAGGCTGGCGGCTCATGAGCAGACTGCTGATCTTGGGGGCGACTGGGGGCACGGGCGCCGCGTTGGTCCGTCAGGCCCTGGAAGCCGGCCACGAGGTCTCCGCATTCGCGCGCACGCCGGCCAGCATCCCTGTCCCGCACCACGAGCGGCTGCGCGCCCTCCGGGGCGACATCATGGATGCCGAGCAGGTGTCGCGCGCGGTGTCCGGCCACGATGCGGTCCTCTCCGCCGTCGGGTCGCGCGGCCTGGGCCCGACGCGCGTCTACTCCGAGGGCGTCGCCAACGTCCTCCGCGCGATGAAGGAGCACCGCGTCCGCCGCCTGATCGCCGTCACCTCGGCGGGCGTCGGCGAGGATCAGCAGAGCGCGCTGTGGTTCCGCGTCCTCGTGAAGCCGCTGCTCCGCAACCGGTATTCCGACATGCAGCGCATGGAAGAGGCCGTCCGTCAGAGCGATGTCGCCTGGACCGTCGTGCGCCCGCCCAAGCTCACGGACGGGCGGCTCACCAAGGATTACCGCGCCAGCGTCGATCACCTGCCGATGGGCGGATACTTCTTTGCTGGTCCCACCATCTCTCGCGAGGACGTCGCGCATTTCATGCTCTCCCAGATCGACGGCGACGAATACCTGCACAAGGCGGTCGTCGTGACGTACTGAGGCTCGGCGCGCGCGCTGTCCCTTGACGCAACGGTGGGTCTTGGGTCTGCTGCCGGCCACGGCGCCGCGGCGAGCCTGCGGCGCTCCTAACGTGATGGCCGCGATTGCCATGATGCCGGCGATCGCGCCGAGCCGAGGCCCGAGCCCCCATGATTTTCCATCGCAGGACCGCGCTCCCGTTGTTTCTCGGTCTGGGGGCTCCGGCCCTGATCGGGTGCGAGCTGCTCGTCGCCGTCGACCGCAGCAAGATCGATGAGCCCGCGGCCGGCAGCGGCGGCGCCGGCGGTGAGGCGGGCAGCGGCGGCGAGGCCGGCGGCGGAGGCGAGGCCGGCAGCGGCGGCGGCGTGCCAGGCGCGGTGTGCGGCGACGGGGTTGTCGGCGCGCCCGCCGAGGCGTGCGACGATGGGAATCGGACGGCCGGCGACGGGTGCGATCCGGGCTGCGCGATCGAGCCCGGGTTCGCCTGCGCCGGGGCGCCGAGCGCGTGCACCGACGGGTGCGGCAACGGCGCGCTGGGCGGCGCGGAGACGTGCGATGACGGCGGCGACGAGGACGGCGATTGCTGCTCGCGCGCCTGTCAGGTCGAGCCCGGGTGCGAGGTCGAGCCGAACGACGGCTTCGCGTCGGCCAAGGACGCCTTTGCCATCGCGCCGGACGGCCGGATCCGCGCGTTCATCGATCCCGAAGGCGACGTGGACGTGTTCTCGGTGACCGTCCCCGACGGCACGCTCGGGCGCCTCGAGGCGGAGACGCTCGACGGCCCGCTGGGCACGACGTGCCGCTCGCTCGGCGTCGATACCTACGTGACGATCGTCGACGGCAGGCTCGAGACGATCGCGGACCACGACGACATCGACGAAGACAACTACTGCTCTCACCTCGTGCTGGAGAAGCTGAGTCCCGGCGAATACCTCGTCAGCGTGCAGATCTCCCCTGCTGCGGAGCCCGCGACCTTCGACTACACGCTCTCGCTCACGCTGGACACCTCGGTGTGCGGCGACGGCGCGCTCGAGGGCCCGGAGCTCTGCGACGACGGGAACACGGTCGGCGGCGACGGGTGCAGCGCCGCGTGCGAGCTGGACACCCCGCGCCCCGAGGTCGAGCCGAACGACACCGCGGCGGAGGCCGGCCAGCGCGCCGCGCTCCGGCCGAACGCGCTCGTCTCGGGGGCGATCGCGCCGCTCGGCGACGTCGACGTCTTCGCCTTCGAGGTGCCGAGCGTCGCGGAGATCCTGCTCGCCACGTTCAGCCCGGGGAGCCTGAGCGCGTGCGCCCAGGGGGTCGACACCTTCCTTCAGCTGCTCGACGTGGACGGCGCGACGGTGCTGGCGAGCGACGACGACAGCGGCCCGGAGGCCTGCTCGCTCATCGACGCGAGCGTCGCCCCGTGGGCGACCCAGCTCGAGCCGGGCACGTATTACGTCGCCGTCGAGGAGTTCACGAGCGACGCCACGATCCCCGGCTACAACCTCCTCGTCGTGTTCACCGCGCTCTGCGGCGACGGCGTCGTCGAGGGGTCGGAGGCGTGCGACGGCGGCGCGGGGTGCTCCGCGGCGTGCGCGCGCATCCAGGTGTGCGGCGACGGCGTGGTCGACGGCGCCGAGACGTGCGACGACGGCGACACCGAGAGCGGAGACGGCTGCAGCGCCGCGTGCGAGCTCGAGGGGACGCTCCCGGAGGTCGAGCCGAACGACGCGCCGGACCAGGCGACCGCGGGGCAGGCGACGGCGACGGGCGCGCTGTTCACCGCGTCGATCGATCCGCCGGGCGAGATCGACTATTTCGCCGTCGAGGTCCCCGGCGTGGCCGACCTCGATCTGGAGACGTTCGACACGAGCGGCCCGCGCTCGTGCCGCGATGTCGACACGGTGATGCAGCTCCTCTCGCCGGAAGGCGCCGTGATGGCGGAGGACGACGATGGCGGCGAGGACGCGTGCTCGCGCATCCAGGCCGCCATCCCCGCGCCGGGCACGTATCTCGTGCGCGTCGAGGACTACGGCAGCGGCTATATCGGCGGATACACGCTGCGCGCTCGAACGACGGCCGTCTGCGGCGACGGCCGCGTCGAGGGCCTGGAGGAGTGCGACGGCGGCCCCGCGTGCGGGCCTGCGTGCCAGCGCATCCCGGTGTGCGGCGACGGCCTCATCGACGATCCCGAGGTCTGCGACGACGGCAATACCGACGGCGGGGACGGCTGTGACGCCGCGTGCCGGCTCGAGGGGGCGACGGCCGAGATCGAGCCCAACTCGACCCCTGCCGAGGCCGACGCGAACGGCGCCGTGGCGCCGGGAGCGCTCGTGTCCGGCGCGATCGCGCCGGAGGGCGACGTCGATCTCTTCGCCTTGCAGCTCGCCACCCTCTCCGACCTCCGGCTCGAGACCTTCGACTCGAGCGGCCCCGACCGCTGCGCCGGCGGCGTCGACACCGCCCTCGCGCTCCTCGCGGCGGACGGCGCGACCGTGCTCGCGTCCGACGACGACGGCGGCGTGGGCGCCTGCTCGCTCATCGACTCGACGAGCCCGGGCGGCGCCGCGGCGCGCCGCCTCTCGCCGGGGACGTACTATGTCAGCGTCCGCGGCTTCCCCGAGGTGCCTGGGGCGCGCTACACGCTGCGCGTCTCGCTCGACGCCTCGTGCGGCGACGGCGTGAGGGAGGGCGCGGAGGAGTGCGACGGCGGCGCGCTCTGCGATCCGCGCTGCGAGCGGGTCGCGGTCTGCGGCGACGGCCTCCGCGACGCGCCCGAGGGGTGCGACGACGGCAACGCCGCGGGCGGCGACGGGTGCAGCGCCGCCTGTCAGCTCGAGGCGGTGACCGCGGAGATCGAGCCGAACGACACCCTCGAGGAGGCGGGGGCGCGCGATCTCGTGATCGCGGGCGACGCGCTCGTCGCGGCGAGCCTCGCTGCGGGCGACAGGGATGTCTTTCCCATGAGATTGCCTGTCGCGTCGGTCGTGCGCCTCGAGGTCTTCGACGGCACCGCCGCGGGCTGCGCGGGGGACATCGCCACGACGCTCCGCGTGCGGGACGCCGAGGGGGCGCTCGTCGCGACCGACGAGGGGCTCTCCGACGCCGAGGTCGCGAGCGGCATCGGCGGCTGCTCGGCGCTCGTCCTGGCGCTGCCCGCCGGTGACTACGATATCGAGGCAGCGTCTCGGGACGGCGGCGCGGCGATCCCGCTTTACCTCCTCCAGGCGAAGGTCCTCGAGTCCGCCGGGGCCGAGGGCGAGCCGAACGGCACCATCGCCGAGGCGAACGGGCCCATCGGCTCCGACGTCTTCATCGCCGGCGCGCGGACGAGCGACGACTTCGATTTCTACGCCGTGGACCTCCCGGAGGGCCGCTCGATCCGCGCGGAGATCGTCGAGGGCGGCGCGGAGACGTGCGAGTCGCTCGAGATCGACAGCCGGCTGTCGCTGCTCGACGCCGAGGGCGCGCTCATCGCGGACGACGACGACGGCGGCCGGGGGCGCTGCTCGCTCGTCGACGGCACCGGGGACGCGCCGCGCCACCCCGGCGCGCACGCGCTCCCGGCGGGAACGTACTTCCTCCGCGTCCGCGCCGCTTCGGGCGCGTCGGGCTCCGCGGCCTTCTTCGATTACCGGCTGGCCGTCACCCTCCGCTGACGCGCGGCGCCCCCGCGCGTCCGGGGTCGCTGCGCCCACGTCCAGCCGAGACGCGGCGCGCCCGCTCCGGGCGCCGCCGGGGGGCCGGGACGAACCCCCGCCCGCCGCGGCGACTCGATGTCTCGATATCCCATCATCGCGAGACTGCCGCGCTCCGTCGCGCCGCCGTGTGGCTCCGCGGTGCTCAGCGGCGTCACATGAGGGGGCGGGACCCACAAGCATCCTCGGGAGTCGCTCGCGATCGTTCACGCGCATTCCGCGTGTTCCTTCCTCGCGCGCCCGCGCGGGCGCTCCCGCCGTCACACGCGGCCTGGACCGCTCTTCGCAGCGCCGCCGCACAGCGCCTCTCGCGGCGCAGGTGCGTGATACTTCGGCTGGATGTGGGAGCCCACGGGGTGCGTTCGAGGCAGAGGGCATGAGAGCATAGTCGAGGAGTGCCGGTATTCTCCCTGGTTCTATCTCCGTCGTGTTTTCGAGCGGAAGACTGCCAGTCAAAAGTGCTTGCGCGAACCCGCGGGGAGAATAGTCTCCTGTTGTTCGCGTCATGACCTCGGGGCGGGTTCCTCCGGGAGCGTGGCCATGACGGGCCGACGACGACGTGCGTCGCGCCCGCCGGGCCATCGCTCCCCTGGCGCAGGCCCCGGGGCATGAATCCCTTGGGTGACGATCTGGATAGGTATCTGCATCAAACTTCACCACAGATTCGATTCCTCGGAGGTATTTCTCATGAAGAAGTTTGCTCGTTGGGCGCTCGCTTTCGCTGCGGTGATGTCGGTCTCTGGCAGCGCCATGGCCATCAATCAGACTTGCGGTTACGATGTCGTGCTCAAGAACGGGCTGCGGAAGATCCCTGCCGGTAAGTTCGCTTGCGGCCTGGCCGAGCAGAGCGGGGATTTGTGGAGAGACGAGTGCGTCTTCGCGTGCAAGTGGGGCGTCATGGCGGCCCCGGGCGCCGCCGTGAGCGCCACCTCCGTCCTCCGCCAGGCGACGACGCTCGGGAATTTCGACTGCGACGCGATCTCCTATCAGTTCACGGACTCGGACATCTGCATGGACACCTTCGGCCCGAACTACGGCATCGACACGAAGTGGCAGAAGTCGATCCTGGCCAGCTTCATCGCCATCGAGGACGGCTACAACGGCGTGATGAAGTCGGTGTTGCGGTACCACTCGCCGCTGTCGTTCGCCCTGACCGGCACGTTCACGCCGAGTGGCTGCTGATGCCGGCGCGTCGCTGAGACCGGTCTCCATCGGGCTCTGAAGCGACGCCCAGCGCTCGACCGATCGGCGAGGGTCTCCCCGCAGAAAGCCCTCAGTAACGGCCCCGGGCAGGACGGGGAGGCGTTCGTCGATCGCGTCGTGCGGAGCGAGGAGGGGGCGCCGGCAGTGGCCGGCGGCCCCTTCTCTTTCTCCGCCTCCATCGAGCGTCCGGCGCAGAGCTCTAGCCAAGTCGACTTGTCTGGAGGAACAATGATGCAACCGAGTACGTCGCAACGGCCCCCGTCGCGCCGGCGTCTGTGGATCGCCGTCGGACTTCTCCTGGCTGCCCTCGCCGGCGTGGCCCTCTTCCTCGCCCTCCGTCCGGCGGACGAGCCGACCGGCGGCGCGAAGGCCCCGGCCGCCGCGGCGGAGAAGCGGGCTCGCTATCGCAACAGAGCGCTCCTCCGCGGCGGCGCGCCCGCGGCGCAGCCGGAGGCGCGGCCCACGATCAGCGGCCTTGTCTACGGGAGCGACGGGAACACCATCGCGGGCGCGACGGTCGTCGCGTCGACCTTCGAGGTCGCCGGCAACGTGCTCTCGACGGCGGGCTCGGTGAAGAGCGACGAGCGCGGGCGGTTCGAGATCGCGCTCCCGGACGGCACCTATCAGCTGAACGCGAGCGCCGAGGGGTACGGGACCACGTCGACCACGGCGCACCCCGGCGAGGCGGTGAGCCTCGTGCTGTCGAGGAGCGGCGTCATCGAGGGGCGCGTGCTGGACGAGCGGGGCGAGCCCGTGCGGCGCTTCGCGCTCGACGTCCTCTCGGCCGTGACGGCGGAGACCCCTGCGACGCCGCCTCTGTTCTCGCGCACGTTCGACAGCCCGGACGGCTCGTTCCGCATCGAGCAGCTGCCCTCCTGGCAGTTCACCGTCAGGGCGACCGCGGCGGGCTTCGCGCCCACGTTCTCTTCGATGATCGCCGTGGCAGCCGGGGACGTCGAGAAGATGGATTTGACCCTCTCCCAGGGGTGTATTCTGACCGGGCGCGCGGTGGACCCGTCCGGCGCTCCGCTGCCGGGCGTGTACGTCGACGCCGAGTCGCTGATCGCCGTCGGCGAGATGAGCCCCGTCGCCATGGAGGCCGCCGCCCAGGCGCAGACCGAGGACGACGGCTCGTTCAGCTTGCCGCACGTGCCGAAGGGCACGGTCGTCGTCCGCGGCTATGACGGGAGCAACGCCGTGAGCTCGATGGAGATCGAGGTCTCGAGCTGCGACGGCCTCCCGCCGGTGAAGCTCGTGATGTCGCCCGGCGGCAGCCTCTCCGGCGTGGCGCGCGACGCCGACGGCAAGCCCATCGCGGGCGCCCGGATCACGCTGGCGCACCGGCCGATCGGCTTCGTGAACACGGTGAGCGACGCCCAGGGCCGCTTCGAGTTCGATCAGGTCCCGTCCGGCGCGCTCCGCGTGATCATGCAGCGCGGCGAGCAGGTGATGATGGCGGGCGTCGAGATCGCGGAGGGGAAGACCACGCAGCAGGACATCGCCTTTCCGCCCCAGGGCACAGGGGAGATCCGCGGCCGCGTCACCGTGGGCGGCAAGCCGCTCCCGGGGGCTCGCCTCGTGCTGGCCACCTCCGTGGGGGACGAGGGCGCCATCGGCATGTTCTACCCTGTCACGGCCGAGGACGGCTCGTACCGCGCGTCCGGGCTCCCGCCCGGCCCCTACATCCTGAACGTCGAGTCGACGAGCACCGGGGCCGGCCTGCGGGTGAGGCCGGGCGAGGTCGCGACGATGGATCTCCAGGTCGTCGACCCGCCGAGCATGAAGGGCCGGGAGGCCGCGCTCCCGCCGCCCCAGTGACTCCAGCGCCGGCGGCGCTCCCCGGCTGTCCGGAGGCCGAGCCTCCCGGACGGCCGGTCCACGTTTGTGGTGACGACCGCGCACCGCGCGCGGGCAGCGCCGCGAGAGCGAGGCGGCAGCGCCCCCCTCCGCGGCGCCGCCGCTCAGCGAAAGGTCACTCCGCCGGCGCGACCGTCAGCGTGAACGGCCCGACATCGCCGGGGCCGTAGCTGTCGACGAAGATGTCGATCGGCGCGTCGGCGGTCACCGCCACCGTGATCGACTCGGGGAACGCGGCTTCGAGCGGATCATCGGCGCACGCGAGCTCGCTGTCCCGGTCGGCGCAGTCGGTCCGCGCGTAGAGGACGATATCGCTGCCGACCTCCGGCGTGGCGGTGATCGTCACATCGCCGCTCGCCGAAGGGGTGTACCGATAGACGATCTCCCCACCGGCGCCCCCGCACGACCCCGTGAAGCCCTGCGTGCCGTCGGACGTGTCCCCCGCCACCTCCGGCTCCGTGAGCGCCACGGCGTCGGCGCACAGGACCTCCGCGTTCACCACGCACGTGTTCTTGCATGCGTCGTCGTCCACGGTGTTGCCGTCGTCGCACTCCTCCGTGCCGACGATCTCTCCATCGCCGCAGACTTGCGGCACGAAGTTCACGTCGAGCTCGTACGAAGCGTCCGCGTCGCTCAGCGCCTCGATGTAGATGAAGTAGGTATCGCCGGCCTCGACGGTGAGCTCCACGAAGGGGTCGCCCGGCGCGAACGCCTGGAGGCAGCCGAGCAGCGTGGCCGCGTCGTCGCAGCTGGTCCGGACGTACCAGTCGAACAGGCCCTCCGGATCGTCCGAGAACGCGGCGAACTCGACCACGCCCTTCGCCGGCGCGACGAACTCGAAGACCTTCTCCTTCAGGCCCGAGCCGGCGGGGTACGTGCCGAAGAGGTCCGAGCAGATCGCGCCGAACGTGTCGGTGCCGTCCTCCGTCGTGCCGGTGAACGTCCCTCCCTCGGACACGTCGGTCGCCCCCGTGCACGCCGCGGTGATGCGATCGGAGCACGCCGCCTGCGCGGAGCAATCGAGCTCCTCGCAGTCCTGCAGGGCGTCGCGGTCGTCGTCCTCGCCGTTGTCGCAGGTCTCGCCCTTCGCGACGCAGAACCCGGAGTCGTCGTCGCAGGAGCCCTGGCACTGCTCGTCGGCGTCGCAGCCGCCGACGCACATCTGCCAGCCTGCCCCGTCCACGTCGACGCAGGTCTGCCCCACTCCCTCGCAGTCGTCCGCCGCTGCACAGGACTTGAGGCAGAGCGAGTAGCTGCCCTGGGGCAGACACTCGGATCCCTCCTCGCAAGGCAGCAGCTCCTCGTCGCAGAGCGAAGAGCAGTAGCCGCCCGCCCAGCCGAACGACTCCTCGGTCAAGCAGAGCCCGCCGAGACACTCCTCGTTGGCCGTGCAGGCCTCGCCGTCCGCCTTCGCCTCCGGGGCGCCGAAGCCGTCGCCGCCGTCGCCGCCCTGGCCGCCGTCGCCGCCCTGACCGCCGTCGCCGCCCTCGCCGCCATCACCGCCTTCGCCCGGAGGCGACGGCGAGGGGTGACCCGTGCCGGACGTGGTCCCTTGCGGGCTCGGGTCGTCGTCGCCGCAGGCGGCAAGCGACAGGCACATCGCTGCAACCGCTGACAGGGGAAGAGCAAGTCGCATCTTGTTTCTCCTTAGTAGGGGGTACAGCGCTCGTAGCACGGAATACGCCAATACGTGCCACATCAGGAGAAAAACACAGCAATAGCTGTAATTGTTACGTCCTTGGTAGAATACGTTGGTAAGAAAATGGTCCTTACAATCGTGCAATGCTGAGACCATGGCGTTTCAGAATCGAAACCTGGCGGGGATGTCCCCGACGCACTGCCGCAATTCTCGGCCGGTTCTAGGGATCCTCCGGATGGCATGGTCGGTGCTTCATGGGAGGCCAGCGCCGCCGGCGCGGCCTTCGCCCCCCTGAGGCCCCGGCGGCGCTGTATTTTTGTCCGCAGCCCTCCCGGCTGTCGCGTTCTGTCACGCCTGAGCCCCTCGGCTCGCTTCGCCCGGCAGGCCGGGACGGCGGCGGAGGGCGCGGCCGGACCGGGCGCGCATCGCCGTCGCGTTGTATCGTCGGCCGCCCCATGGCGACGAAGACGAAGCGCGCCTCTCCGGCGAAGAAGCTCCCGAAGCTTCCGGCGGAGAAGCTCTCCTCTCCCCCGGATCAGAAGTTCGCGTGCCGCGACTGCCCAGCTCGCTGCTGCCGGCTGCCCTGGAACATCCGCTTCAGCAGCGAAGAGGCCAAGCGGTACCTCGAGGAGCCGTGGGTGCGGGAGCGGGCCGGGGAGGAGGGGGCGCTCGTCATCGCGCGCGGCGTCCTGCCCATGCGGGAGAAGGACCGCCGGCTCCAGTGCGTCTTCCTCGACGACGACCTGCTCTGCAGCATGCAGAAGCGGTTTGGCCACGAGTACATCCCCAAGTCGTGCCAGGCGTTCCCGTTCGGGTTCGTCCGCGACGAGAAGGACGTCGTCGTCGCGCAGCTGTCCCATCTCTGCCCGTCGATCCGCGACAACTACGGCGAGCCCGTGGACCGACAGCTCAAGGACAAGCTCCAGCAGCGGGGCGACACCGAGCGGATGTCGAAAGCGCTCGCCACGCTGGGCGGCGTCATCCTCGCCCAGCCGCAGTATCTACGCGCGGCGGCGCACTGGGAAGCCGAGCTCGCGACCGACGACTCGCCGGCGTCGATCCTGGCGCGGCTCTACGACTGGACGACGGCCTTCGAGCGCGCCCTCCCCCCGGGCGCCGAGCGCGCCGCGGACGTCTCGATCGACGCCGCCCTCGCGCTCGCCGGCGCCGAGGCGCCCGCGCCGCTCGAGCCCCGCAGGAAGCCCTCGTTCTACGCCCGGGTGCTGTTCGCCTATCTCCTCGGCAACCTCTGTTATCCGTCGCGGGTCCGGGAGGCCCACCGCGTCGGAGAGGCCTCGTGGACGGAGCTCCACGCGCTGCGCAGCTTCGGCAACAAGGTCGCCTGGATGCTCGGCCGCGGCACCGTCGATATGCTGTTCATCCCCAAGCCGTTCAAGCTGCAGCGGGTGAGGACGGTCGACCGCTTCCTCGCCGGGGACGAGGGGACCCTCGTCAAGGACTACCTGCGCCTCGTGCTCCAGCGCCGGCACATCTTCTCGGCGCCTCGGCACCTCCTGGCCGCGGTCCTCGACCTGTCGCTCGCCACCGTCATCATCTCTCGCTTCGCCCGCTGCCGCGCCGCGGCGGACGGCCGGGTCAAGGTCTCGCCGGAGGACGTGCGGGAGGGCATCAGCGTGGCCGAGCTCGTCCTCCTGAGCCACGCGGCCCTGTCGGAGCAGGGCAAGCTCATGAAGAACCTGCGCTGGCTCCTCCTCACGAAGCGCGAGAGCTTCCGGGCCCTCCTGGCGACCGAGGCGTAGCCCGGCGCGCAAGACGTGCGGCGGGGCTCGCCTAACCGCCGGTCCCGACTATCCTTCCGCGCCCACCGGGCCGGCAGGCCCATGGAGGCACGCGCAATGATCGTCATGAAGTTCGGCGGCAGCTCGGTCGAGAGCCGCGCGCAGATCGAGAAGGTCCTTCACATCGTCCGAGCCCGTCTGGACCGCCGCCCCGTCGTCGTGAGCTCCGCCCACAAGGGCATGACCGACGCGCTGATCAACGCCGCCAAGCTCGCCGCCACCGGGAAGTACGACCCCTCCGTCCCGGTGTCCAAGCAGCGCGCCGTCGCCGAGGCGCTCGGCTGCGCGCCCGAGCTCCTCGCGCCCTTCTACGAGGAGATCGCGGATCTCCTGCGCGGCATCAGCCTCGTCAAGGAGCTCAGCCCGAGGAGCCTCGACTACATCGCGAGCTTCGGGGAGCGCATGTCCGTGCGCTGCATCGCGGACTTCTTCGCGCGGAGCGGCGTGCCGGCCCGCGCGTACGACGTCTGGGACCTCGGCTTCATCACCGACTCGAGCTTCGGCCGCGCGCGCCCGCTGCCCGGCTTCGACGCCCGCGTGAAGGCCATGTTCGCCGAGCGCGTCCCCGAGGGCGTCGTCCCGATCGTCACCGGCTTCGTCGGCCGCAACGAGGCCGGCGAGATCACGACCGTCGGCCGCAACGGGAGCGACCTCACGGCCACGCTGCTCGCCGCGGGCCTCGGCGCCGAGGAGGCGCAGATCTGGAGCGACACCGACGGCGTGATGACCGCCGACCCGAGCGTCGTGAAGACGGCCCGGAACATCCCCACGATGCGCTTCGACGAGGCCGCCGAGCTCGCGTTCTTCGGCTCCCGCGTCCTGCACCCCTCCACGCTCCTGCCCGCCATGGAGAAGGGCATCCCGGTGCGGGTGCTCAACACGAACCGGCCGGATCACCCCGGCACGGTCATCGGCTTCAACACCGAGGCCGGGTCCCCGGCCGTGACCAGCATCGCGTACCGCGAGCGGCAGGTCGTGCTCAAGATCAGCTCGACCCGGATGTTCGGCGAGGTCGGCTTCCTCGCGCAGGTCCTCGCCGTGCTGGCCCGGCACGAGGTGGTGATCGACGTGATCACCACGTCCGAGGTGTCGGTCTCGATGACCACCGACGACCTCGGGAAGCTCAGCCGCGCGCTGCCCGAGCTCGAGGGGTTCGGCGCCTGCGAGGTGCTGCCCAACCGGACGACGCTCGTCGTCGTCGGCAAGGGCCTGCCCAAGCAGAAGGGCGTCGCCGCGCAGGTGCTCGAGGCGATGGCCGAGGCCGGCGTCAACGTCGAGATGCTGAGCTACGCCATGGGCAGCATCAACCTGTCGATGGTCATCGAGGACGCGAGCGTCGCGGCCGCGGTCGCGGTGCTGCACCGCTCCCTCTTCGAGAAGGCGCGCTGACGGCTCACCACGACCGGCCGCCGGCCGCGTGACACCGGCCGCCGGCCGCGTGACAGGACGTTGACAGGCGTGACGCGACGCGCGCGCCGCAGTAGGCGTAGCCCTCGGCCGGACTCGGCGTCCGGCCCCGGGGAGACCATGACAGCGGCACACCAGGGCGGCAGCGCGGCGCCCATCCCTCGCGAGAGCACGAGCGACATCCTGCGGCGGATCGAGGCCGCGCACGCCGCCCTCGGCCCGGGCGCCGCCCTCGCGTTCGACGCGGACGGCACCCTCTGGGAGGGCGACGTCGGCTTCGACCTGTTCGAGGCGTTCCTCGCCGGCCGCTGCGCGCGGCCCGAGGCCGAGGCGGCGCTGCGGCGCGAGGCGGAGGCGTTCGGCGTCGCCGCGGAGGGCGGCGCGCACGAGCTCGCGAGCGCGCTCTACGCGGCGTTCGCCGCCGAGCGCTACCCGGAGGACCGGGCCTTCGCGATGATGGCCTGGGCCTTCGCCGGGTGGCGCGAGGACGAGCTCGCCGCCCTGATCGACCGCGTGCTCGAGGAGAAGGGCCACGCGGGGCGGATCCGGCCGGCGCTGCTGCCGATCCTCGACTGGGCGCGGTCGCGCGGCGCCCCTGTGTACGTCGTCTCCGCCTCCCCGCGCGCCGTGATCGAGCGCGCCGTCCGGCGGCTCGGCATCGCCCCCGAGCGGATCGCCGCCATGACCCCGGCCGTCCGCGAGGGCCGGCTCGCCGCGGAGCTCGCCGCGCCCCCGACCTACGGCGACGGCAAGACGCGCGCGCTCGAGCGCCTGTTCCCCGCGCTCGCCGTGCTTGCGGCGTTCGGCGACAGCGCGTACGACGCCGCCCTGCTGAGGACGGCCCGGGTGCCCGTCGCGGTCGCCCCGAGCCCGAAGCTGCTCGCGGTCGCGGGCTCGATCCCGGGGCTCGTCCTGCTCGACACCTGAGCTGCCGCCATGGCCACCCTCTCGCTCCGCGGCCTGATCCGACGCTTCCCGGGCGCCGCGCGCCCCGCCCTCGCCGGCCTGGACCTCGAGGTCGAGGACGGCGAGCTGCTCGTCCTCGTCGGGCCCTCCGGCTGCGGCAAATCCACGGCGCTCCGGCTGATCGCGGGCCTCGACAGCCCCGACGGCGGCACGGTCTCGATCGGCGGGCGCGACGTCAGCCGCGTCGCGCCCGAGGACCGCGACGTCGCCATGGTCTTCCAGGGCTACGCCCTGTACCCGCACATGACCGCGCGCGACATCATGGGCTTCCCGCTCCGGATGCGCGGGGTCGCGAAGGTGGAGCGGGCGCGCCGCGTGGAGGAGGCGGCGGCGCTGCTCGGCATCGGCCACCTGCTCGATCGCCGCCCCGGCGAGCTCTCGGGCGGCGAGCGCCAGCGCGTGGCCATGGGCCGCGCGATCGTGCGCGCGCCCGCGGCGTTCCTCTTCGACGAGCCGCTCTCGAACCTCGACGCCGCGCTGCGCGCCGAGCTCCGGGTCGAGCTCGCGGCGCTCGTGCGCCGCCTCGGCACGACGTCGGTCTACGTGACCCACGACCAGATCGAGGCCATGACCATGGGCGACCGCATCGCCGTGCTGCGCGCCGGCGAGCTCCAGCAGGTCGGCCCGCCGCGCGCCATCTACGAGGCGCCGGCGAACACCTTCGTGGCCGGCTTCCTGGGCACGCCGGCGATCAACCTGGTCCCGCTCGAGCGCGCCGGCGATCGGTACGCGAGCGCGGCGCTCTCGCTGCCCGCCCCGCCGGGGGTGGCGCTCCCGGACCGGGTCATCGCGGGCGTGCGGCCCGAGCACCTGCGCGTCGCGCCGGGGGCGCAGGGCGACGCGGCGGCGTGGGGCGGCGCCGGGGCCGCGGGCGACGGGGCGCGGGGCGAGGTGGAGGTCGAGGCGCGCGTCGTTGTCGCCGAGCCGCTCGGCGCCGAGACGTTCCTGTACCTCGAGGCCGGCGGCGCGCGGCTGCGCGCGCGGGCGCACGGCTTCGCGACGCCCGCGCCGGGGGAGGCGGTGCGCGCGCGGCTCGACCCGGGCGCCGTGCTCTGGTTCGACGCGGGCTCCGGCGCGCGGATCGCCCCGCCGGGGGGCGCGTCATGAGCGGAGGGGGCCGCGCGGGGCCCTGGGCGAGCGCCGCCTGCTCGCGGCGCGACGCGCTCCGGGCGCTCGCCGCGTCGATCGCCGCGGCCGCGACCGGCGCGACCGGCTGCGCGCGGCGCGCGCCCGACGGGCGCATCGAGGCCTCGCTGTGGTTCGCCTACGGCGGCAAGAACCGCGAGGTGCTCCTGTCGCTCGTCGATCAGTTCCACCGCGAGCAGGGGCGCTACCGCATCGACGCGGTGTACCAGGGCGACTACTTCGAGGCGCTCGCCAAGCTGCGCACCGCGCTCGCGGCGCGCGCGGCGCCCGCGCTGACGCACGTGGTCGGCGAGGTGGTGCCCTACCTGGCCGAGGCGGGCGTGCTCGAGCCGCTGGAGCGGTTCCTCGGCGCGCCCGGCGCCGGGCACGGCGGCCTCGACGTCGTCGAGGCGCTCGGCCAGGCGGGCACGTTCGTCGGCGGGGGCGAGCGCCCGCTCGTGTGCCTGCCGTTCAACCGCTCGACGCCGATCGCCTACTACAACCGCGACGTGTTCCGCGAGCTCGGGCTGTCGCCGCCGTCGACCTGGGACGAGCTCCGTCAGACCGCGGCGCGGCTCGTCGTGCGCGACGGCGGCGGGACGCGGCGCTGGGGGTTCGAGTGCCCGATCGATTGGTGGTTCTGGGCGGCGCTCGTGGGGCAGGCGGGCGGCGAGCTCCTCGGCCCGGACGGCGCGCCGGCGTTCGGCGGCGAGGCGGGCGTGCGCGCGCTCCGGTTCTGGCAGGCGCTCGTGCACGAGGACCGCACGATGAAGCCGCCGCCGGGGCGCGACTACAACGCGTGGCAGGTGACCAACACCGACTTCCTCTCGGGCCGGGTCGCGATGATCTGGACCTCGACCGCGTTCCTCCGGTACCTGGAGGACAACGCGGGCCAGGCGGGCGCGGGGAGGTTCGAGGTCGGCGCGGCCCCGCTGCCGCGCGACGTGCGCGCCTCGGTGCCCACGGGCGGGACGATGTTCGTGATGCCGCGGGGCGCGGCGCCGGCGGCGCAGGAGGCGGCGTTCGCGTTCCTGCGCTGGATGATGGAGCCGGCGCAGGCGAACGCGTGGGCGACGCGCACGGGCTACATGCCCGTCTCGCGGCGCGGCCTCGAGGCGCTCACGCGGGACGGCTACTACGCCGCGCACCCGAACGATCGCGTCGCCGTGGACCAGCTCGCGCACGCCGCGCCCTGGCCCTGGTCGCCGGACCTGTTCCGCGTCCAGCGCGAGGCGGTGCAGCCCCGGCTCGAAGAGGCGGTGCTCGCCCCGCGCGACGCCGCCGAGACCCTCTCCGAGGCCGTCCGCGCGGCGCGCGAGCGATGAAGCCCAAGCACCCCCTCTCGCCGTACCTGCTCCTCCTGCCGACCGCGGCCTTCCTCGCCGTGTTCTTCCTGGTCCCGCTCCTGCTCGCGGCGAAGAACAGCTTCTACGCGTGGGATCTGCTCACGCCGCCGCGGTACGTCGGGCTGCGGAACTACGAGGTGCTCGCCGAGAGCGGCGAGCTCGCCGGCGCGTTGCTCCGCACGCTCGGCTACAGCGCCGTCGTGGTGACGCTCTCCGGCTCGCTCGGGCTCGCGCTGGCCGTGGCGCTCGATCGGCCGGGGCCGGTCTACGCCTTCGTGCGGGGCGCGGTGTTCAGCGCCTATGTCGTGTCGTGGGTCGCGGTGGCGCTGCTCTGGATGTGGATCCTCGACGCCGAGGGCATCTTCTCGGCGGCGCTCCGCGGGCTCGGCCTTCCGGCGATGAGCTGGCTCGGCGATCCCCGGTCGGCGCTGCTCGCGCTGGCCGCGGTGAGCGTCTGGAAGATCACGGGGTATGCGATGGTCATCTTCCTGGCGGGCCTGCAGGACATCCCCCGCGCGCTGCACGAGGCGGCGGCGCTCGACGGCGCCGGCCCGTGGCGGCGGTTCCGCCACGTGACGTGGCCGCTGCTCCGCCCGAGCGCCGCGTTCGTGGCGACGACGAGCCTCATCCTCTCCTTCCAGGCGTTCGACGTGATCCGCGTGATGACGCAGGGCGGGCCGGTCAAGTCGACGACCCTCTTCGTCTACGCCATCTACGAGCACGTCTTCGTGAACCTGCGGGTCGGCCGGGCGAGCGCGATGATCGTGATCTTCTTCGGGTTCTTGCTCCTCTTGACGGTCCTGCAGCTCTGGGCGCTCCGCGCGGGCGTGCCGCGCGAGGGGAGGCGGCCGTCGTGACGGCGGGGCGCGGCGGCGGCGCGGGCGCGGGGCTCTTCAGCGCGCGCGCGCGCCGGCTCGTCTCGGACCTCGTGCTCCTCGCCGTGGCCGTCGTGTGGCTCGGGCCCTACGTGTGGATGACGATCACCTCGCTGAAGACGCTCCCCGAGATCACCCGCGCTCCGGCGTACCCGTTGCCGCAGGCGATCCAGCTCGGCGCGTACCGCGAGGTGCTCCAGGCGGTGCCGGTGATGCGGTATTTCGCCAACACCGTGTTCATGGCGACGGCCATCGCGCTCTTGCAGATCGCGCTGGCGCTCCCGGCCGGCTATGCCCTCGCGAAGCTCAGGTTCGTCGGGCGGAGCGCCGCGTTCGTCCTCGTGCTCTCGTGCCTGCTCATCCCGGCGCAGGTGACGTTCGTGCCGGTCTTCACGATGCTCGGCGCGGCCGGCCTCGTGAACACGTTCGCGGCGCTGATCCTCCCCTTCGGGGTCAGCGCGCTCGGGACGTTCCTCGTGCGCCAGGCGCTGCTCTCGGTGCCTGACGAGATCATCGAGGCGGCCAGGATGGATGGGGCGGGCGAGCTCAGGATCGTTTACCTGATCCTCGGCCCGATGCTCCGGCCGACGCTCTCGGCGCTGTTCCTGTTCAGCTTCGTCTTTCACTACAACGATTACTTCTGGCCGCTCGTCATGACGACGGATGATCGGGTGCGCACGTTGCCGCTCGCGATCGCCCTCCTGCGGGAGCAGGGGACGGGGGTCCGCTGGCACCTCGTGATGGCGGGCAACGTGATCCTGAGCCTGCCCGTGCTCCTCGTGTTCGCGGCGGCGCAGCGGCAGCTGCTGCGCGCGGTGACGGCGCGGGTCTGAGCGGGTCGGGCGCCCGGGCCTGCGCTCGAGGCAGCCGGGCCGTCGGAAGCGCGGTTTGGCCGGCCGGCGTGTGCACCGGCGTGGCAGTGAGCGCGGGGCGCGATCGCGCCCGCCAGCCACGTTGGTGCGGCGGCCCTGCGCCTCGCCGGGCTGGCGATCGCCGCGAATCGCGGCGGGCCGCGGCGCCGGATCGAGGGGAGAGCGCTGCGCGGTTTGTTCTCGTCCGGGCGCCCTCGTTTCTGGCCCGGTCGTCGCACCGGCTCGCGGCGGCAAGCGCAGCGCCGGCCCGGCGCCGCGGGAGGAGATCCACGATGACGACGACCGAACCCATCATGCAGAAGGAAGAGGGCAAGATCACCACGAAGATCGAGGAGCGGACTGGCAGGGTTCCGTCCGGCGCCTATCTCGGGCTGGCGATCGGCTCGATGGTGGTCTCGGCCGGCTGCATGCTGGCCGGCAAGAAGCAGATCGCGAACTTCATCGGCCAGTGGGCGCCGTCGCTGCTCGTGATCGGCCTGTACAACAAGCTGGTCAAGATCGAGCACGAGATGGGCTTCGGCAGCGCCTACCGCTGACGGCGGCCTGCTGCGGGCGGCGGACGGCGGCGAGCTCGCGCTCGAGCTCGCCGCCGGCGACGTGCCGCCCCCGTTGTCTACGCCCGTTCTCGGCCCCGCAGGATCCGGTCCGCGACGACGAACCCGAACGGGACGACGGACAGCGCGAGCACGCTGACCACGGCCCGGCCGGACAGAGCGCGCTCGAGCGCCGCCCGGAAGGCCGCGGAGAGCATCGCCAGGAAGAGCACGCCGTGCACGCTCCCGGCGATGCGCACCGCGACGGGGTAGCCAAGCGCGTATTTCAGCGGCATCGCCACGAGCAGCAGCAGCAGGAGAGAGGCTCCCTCGACGATGCTCGCGATCCGGAGGGTCCGGCGCTCGTTCATGGCCGCACCTGCGCCCAGGTCGGCTTGACCACCATCAACACCACGACGCAGACCACGGGCAGCGCGGACCCAAGGAACGCAGAGAGATCCCTTCGCTCTCGGCTGACGCAGTAGACAAGCGCGGCGTTGGCGACGAGCGACAGGAGCAGCGCTCCTGCGACCCAGAGCTCGAACAGCGGCCAGCCGTTCAGGACCAAGAGCGCGTATCCAGACAGCCACGTCGCCAGCAGGCTGGGCGACGCGACGCGGTGCACGGCGCGCCTCCGCGCGGCGGGATCTTCGCACAGGAAAGCGCCGGCGGCGCCGCCGGCATATCCCATGACGCTCAGGAACTTGAGCACGAGAATGCATCGATACGCGATCATCGGTACGCCTTCTGCCAGAGGTCGCTAATCCAGCGTTCAAGCCTCGGAGGCAGCTCGGGGTCCAGCCTCTCCGTGGTGCGTGGCGGCGTCCGGGGCTGACGTCCGGGACTCCACGCCGACGCCAGTCTGGAGGACGGGCGCCCTCTGCGCGAGCGGCGAAAACGACAATGATCGACAGGATCTGGCCAGCGTCGTGCCTTGTGAGAGCGGGATCGCCGCCGCATTGCGAGGTCGTGGGGCCACCGCGGCTGGGGGATGGACCCAGGCGGAGACGATGCTGCGGCGAGCCGGCAGGGATCGCTGTCGTCGCGGCCGCTGCGGTTGTCGGGAAAAGAGGAGCGCGCCATGATGGCGCCATGCATCGGGTGGTGATCGTCGCGCTGGACGGGGTGGTCGCCTTCGATCTCTCGACGCCGATCGAGGTGTTCGAGCGCGTACGCCTCGCGAGCGGGCGCCCGGGGTACCAGGTGCAGGTCTGCGGCGTGAAGCGCGACATCGACGCCGGGCGATTCCGGATGCGGGTCCGGCAGGGGCTGTCGGCCCTGCGCAAGGCCGACACGATCATCCTTCCGGGCATCGCGGACGTCGGTCGGCAGGTCCCGGAGCCTCTGATCCGCGCCGTCCGACGAGCCGCCGAGGGGGGAGCGCGCGTGGCCTCGATCTGCAGCGGCGCGTTCTTGCTCGCCGCGACGGGGCTGCTCGACGGCAAGCGGGCGACCACGCACTGGCTCGCCGCCGAGGAGCTCGCGAGGCGCTTTCCGCGGGTGTCCGTGGACCCCAGCGTCCTCTATGTCGACGAGGGCAAGGTGCTGACGTCGGCCGGCGCGGCCGCCGCGCTCGACCTGTGCCTGCACATCGTGAGGCGCGACTACGGGGCAGCCGTGGCCGCCACGGCGGCGCGCCTGTCCGTCATGCCGCTCGAGCGCGACGGCGGCCAAGCTCAGTTCATCGAGCGAGCGCCCCCTCCGACGGAGCATGTCTCGCTGAGCCGAGTGCTGGAGTGGCTGGAAGCGCACCTGCACGACGAGCTCTCCCTCGGCGACATCGCGCGGCGAGCGGCGATGAGCGTCCGCTCCCTAAGCCGCCATTTCAAGGAGCAGACGGGCACGACGCCGCTGCAATGGCTCCTCAAGGCGCGCGTCCGCCGGGCGCAGGCGCTGCTGGAGACGACACCCCTCTCCATCGAGCGGGTCGCGTCCGGCGCCGGGTTCGGCTCGGTCGCGGCGTTCCGGCAGCACTTCCATCGGGTGGCCGGGACCAGCCCGCAAGCCTACCGCCGCGCGTTTCAGAGCCGGCCCCGGCGCGCCAGCTGATCTCGACCGCGCCGGATTGCTCCCGGCAGGGGAGCTCGCAGCCCTCGCGGCCGCGGTCGATCTCGCCCCCGTCCCCGTTCTCGATGCTGCTCGTGCGCGCTGGCGCCTCGCAGGCGACCGCGTTCCGCATCACAGCCGAGCGAGCCAGCGTAGATCGGGTGAATAGAGCTGATCCCACTTTTCTCCATCATCGTCTCTTTCCGAGCATTCTTCACATGAAGAAGACCACTCCTCACGCGCCCGGACATGCTCTGCGGCGCTCAGGCGGCAAGGCCCGATAATAAGATGCTCGTGCGAACGTACGATGTTGATCGCGGAGAGCTGCACCAGGCGCTCCGCGGCTGGCGTGTCGAAGGTGACGTGCATCGCATCCAAAAGCATCGGGGGGTCGCCATGCTCATTTGAATCCGCACTGAAAGCAGATCTCATGGGTGTAGGGCTTGTCTTGCTGACATTCGTCGCGGCAGGCGTACGACGTGCCCCCGGAACCACGGGCTCGGCACCCGCCCCCCTCGCACGACATGGCGCAGGAGGCAGGCGTCCGCCGGCGGGTCGCAACACCACCGGCCGGCAGCCATCCTACGTAACGATCGTTTCCTGCTTTAGACCTCCCCGCGAGGACCTCGTCTCGCGGAGCTGCCGGCCCGCGCCGGGAGTTCCCTCCGGCGAGGCTCCCGCGGCGCGCTCCTCTCCGCCCAGGGCGATGGACGATCCCTCGCGCAGCCCCGCCGGTAAACCCGCTCCCCGCGGCCCAGCGCGCGCCCCCCTTCGCACCCCGCCTGAGAACACTCCTTCCCGCTCCGGCTCCCGCTCCGGCCGCCGGCGCCGCTCGGCGCGCGCCTCGCCCGGCGATAACCGCCGTCCAAATCTCGACATCTCCCTGGAATCCTTCTTGCTGAGCTCGCGCGCGCGGTGAACGGAGGACCTCATGCGTCAGCGACTTTCTCGATCTCTTGTCCTGGTAGGGCTCTTCTCCACAGGCGTTTTCTCGTCGCTCCTCGCGGCCTGCGGGCCAGAGGACCCCATGCCGACGCCCGGCTTCGGCGTCGACGGCTCTGATCCGCAGATCATGGTGACGGAGGTCCCGCCGCCGGCCATCAGCGGCGGAACGCTGCTCATCGCCGCCGACGGACATACGGCGGTCGCGGCGGACCCCGACCGCGATCGCGTCTGGATCGTGGACCTCGACGGCGGCGAGCCGGCGTCGGTCGCGCTCGCGCGCGGGGACGAGCCCGGGCGCCTCGTCGAAGACGCGAACGGCCGGGTCCACGTGGCGCTCCGGCGCGCCGGCGCCGTGGCCACCCTCGACATCGCGTCGCGATCGATCGTCGAGCGCCGGGAGGTCTGCCGCGCGCCCCGCGGGGTCGCCTTCGACGCAGCGCGCGACGCCATCCACGTCGCCTGCGCCGGCGGCGAGCTCGTGACGCTCCCCGCCGCCGGCGGCCCCGCCGTCCGGAAGATCCGCCCCGCCCCCGACCTGCGCGACGTCGTGGTCGAGGGCGACCGCCTCCTCGTCAGCCGCTTCAAGTCCGCCGAGACCCTGGTCGTGGGCCCCGAGGGCGAGGTGCTCTCGCGCCGCGCGCTCCCCGCATTCCGCTCCAGCGGGTTCAGCACCTCGGATTACGCACCTTCCGTGGCCTGGCGCATGGTGCCGCGCGCTGAGGGCGGCGCGCTGATGGTGCACCAGCGTGCGATGGCGTCGCAGGTCACCCTCAGCCCGGGCGGCTATTACCAGGCAGGCGATTGCGATGGGAACATCGTGCACGGCGCGATCAGCCGGATCGACCCGGCGGATACTCCCGACACGGAGCGCCCCGCGCCGCCCGCGGCCGCGATCCCGAACGTCTCGCTGCCGGTCGACATCGCGGTATCGCCCGACGGCGCGCGCGTGGCCGTGGTCGGGGCCGGCAACGACGTGGTCGTGACCGCGGCCACCGGCAACCTGACGCGCGACTCCGTATCCCCCAACTGCAACCCCGAGGTCACCTCGCAGCCGGTGGGCGGGCAGCCGGTCGCCGTGGCGTTCACCGCCGGAGGCGCCATCGTCGTGCAGCTGCGCGAGCCGGCCGCCCTGGCCGTGCTCGACGGGCGCATCATCGCGCTTCCGGGCGAGAGCGCCAGAGACACCGGCCACGACATGTTCCATCGCCCGCCGAACGGCTTCAGCGCCGTCGCGTGCGCGTCGTGTCACCCCGAGGGGCACGAGGACGGACACACGTGGAACTTCGACCCCGTGGGCCTGCGGCGGACGCAGACGGTGGGCGGCGGCATCCTGCAGACGGCGCCCCTCCACTGGAGCGGCGACATGCAGGATCTCTCCGGCCTCATGGGAGAGGTGTTCGTCTCCCGCATGGGCGGCCCGAAGCCCGGCGCCCGGCGGATCAACCTGATGGCCCGCTATATCGACAGCCTGCCCGCCTTCCCGGCGTCGCCGCCCGAGGACGAGGCCGCCGTCGCGCGCGGCGCGGCGCTCTTCCACGACAAGAAGGCGGCCTGCGCCGACTGCCACAGCGGCCCGATGCTCACCAACAACCGGAACGAGGATGTCGGGACCGGTGAGCTCTTGCAGGTGCCCTCGCTCATCGGCATCGCCGGGCGCGCGCCGTTCATGCACGACGGCTGCGCGGCGACGCTCCGCGATCGCTTCGATCCCGCCTGCGGCGGCCGCGATCACGGCGACGTCTCCGGCCTGACCTCCGCGCAGCTCGACGATCTCGTCGCCTACCTCGAGTCCCTCTGAGCCCTCGCCCCGCCGCGCTCCCCGCGCGACGCGATTGAGGCGTTCCTCATCACCCGGGGCCGATTGCCACGATCGCGCCCGGCCATCGTCCGGCCGGCGCGGCGCTGGATCCGCAATAGACGGGAAATCCGGACGCGCGTCAGGCGACGTCGCGTCGCTCGCGGGCGGCACAGCGGTTGCTCCTTGATCGACGCAGACACCGCGGTTCGATGGATCCGGGCCACAGGCACGGTCTTGTCTTCTTCTCACGACAGGGCGAGCCGGGCTTCCAGCGGAGAAGCGGACCCGCGCGGCGGCGCGAGCTCGCCAAGGAGGACACCATGCCGAGAGGCGATAAGTCGAGCTACACGGACAAGCAGAAGCGACAGGCCGAGCACATCGAGGAAGGGTACGAGAAGCGCGGCTTATCGGAGGGCGAGGCCGAGCGGCGGGCCTGGGCGACCGTCAACAAGATGACCGGCGGAGGGAAGAAGTCGGGCTCGGGGGTGGGCAAACCGGTGAACAAGGAGCCGGCGAAGAAGGGGGGCCGCAAGGGAGGCGCCGCCTCGAAGGCGAGGCCGGCCTCGGCGCGGAGCGCGGCGGCGAAGAAGGCGGCCGCGACCCGCAAGCGGAACGCCGCGGCCGGCGGCGGCCAGGGCGCGGCCGCGAAGAAGGCGGCGCCGAAGAGCGCGGGGTCGAGCGCGCGCAAGAGCGCCGGGTCGAGCGCGCGCAAGAGCGCCGGGTCGAGCGCGCGCAAGAGCGCCGGGTCGAGCGCGCGCAAGAGCGCCGGGTCGAGCGCGCGCAAGAGCGCCGGGTCGAGCGCGCGCAAGAGCGCCGGGTCGAGCGCGCGCAAGAGCGCCGGGTCGAGCACGCGCAAGGGCGCCGGGTCGAGCGCGCGCAAGAGCAGCGCCTCGCGCAAGACGACCTCGCGGCGGACCGGGACAGGAGCGCGGCGCGCCGCGAGCGGCTCCTGACCTGGGCGCGAGGAGGGGAGAGGGGACGACCATGCAGGAACTTCAGGGCAACGGGGCGCCGGACGGCGAGGGCCGCGTGGCGAGGGACGAGTCCGGACCGCAGGAAGAGAGCCCGAAGGGGCGCGCCTTCCTCGCGAACCTCGTGCGGGAGCTGTTCCAGACGGAGCACTCGGCGAAGACGCACCCGCTGGTAGAGGCGGAGCGCCTCGGCGATGTGCCGCCGGCGCACGCCATGCGGGCGGTCTCAACCCACGCGGAGGCCGCGCTGTCGGAGCTCCCGTCGCTCCTCGGCGAGCGCGGGCTGCCCGTCAGCGCGGGCGGGAGCGTGGTGGGCCACGTCTTCTCGGCGCTGCGCGACCACCTCGCCGATCACCTGCTGAGCGCCGAGAAGTCCTACCGCGGCACGCTCCTCGGGATGCGCCACGGCATCGACCTCGTCGAGCTGATCCAGTACGTCGCCACGGCCGAGGGCGACACGCACCTCGCGGCGTGGTGCGCGCGCTGGCTCTCGGAGCGCAGACCCCTCGTCGAGGCGGCCGCCGGCGAGCTCGCGTGGTTCGCGGCGCGCCCGGCGCGCGCCACCCGCGCGGCGAAGGACAGCGCCGTCGCCCACCTCCTCCAGGGCCTCGTCAACGGCGCCGAGCTCGCGGCGCACCGGCTCCGCCGCATCGCGGCGCTCGCCGGTTGACGCCCGACGGCAGCGCGCCGACAGAGCCCGGCGCAGGGCGAGCCGGCGCGCATCGTCGAGGAGGAGAGTCAGCGTGGAGCAGGGGATTGCGACGTGGGGCACGCCGTTCGAGCTCCTGAAGAGCCACGGGCCCGACGTCGCGAGCGCGTTGCTCATCGCGATCGTCGGCTGGCTCGCGGCGGCCTGGACCGCGCGCAGCGTGCGGTCGTTCGGCAAGCGGTGGACGCACATCGACGTGACCCTCGTCCCCGTGCTGGCCAGCGTGGGCCGGCTCGCGGTCCTGACGGTCACCGCGATGGCGGTGCTCGAGCGGTTCGGGGTCGACACGAAGAGCCTGTTCGCGGTGCTCGGCGCCGCCGGACTGACCATCGGGCTCGCCCTGAAGGACACGCTGTCGGATGTGGCCGCCGGGCTGGTCCTGCTCGTGCTCCGGCCGTTCGACGTCGGCGACGCGATCGAGGTCGACGGGACGTCGGGCATCGTCGAGGCCATCGACGTGTTTCAGACCAAGCTGACGAGCTTCGACGGCGTCCCGATCACGCTGCCGAACTCCAAGGTCCGGTCCGCCAAGATCCAGAATTTCACCCGGGCGCAGCGCCGGCGCATGGACCTGACGATCGGCGTCAGCGCGACCGCCGACATCGCGCAGGCCATCAGCGCGCTGCGCGAGGTCGTCTCGAGCGAGCCGCGCGTGCTGCCGGAGCCGGCGCCCACGGTCGACGTGATCGAGGTCGCGGACGGGAAGGTCCACCTGCTCGTCCGCGCCTGGACTCTCCCCGCCGACTTCTTCCCGGCGCGGATCGAGCTCACGCGCCATTTCAAGGAGCGGCTCGACGCGGCGGGGATCGTCGTCCCGGTGCCCCAGCGGGAGCTGCACATCCCGCTCCGCGAGCCGGAGCGGCGATCTGCCCCGTTCCTGTGACGCCGTGGCGGCGCCCACCCGCGCCGGCGGCCCGGCGCACGGCGCGGGTGCCGTCTTTGCACACGCGTTTGCACACGAGCGCTACGCTCGGCCGAGGACAGCCCAGGTTCCACGAGGTCCATGGAGAACACGCAATCGAAGAGGGGAAGCGGGGAGCACGCCGAGCCGGTCTCGCCTTCGGGCGAGGGCGCGACGGCAGAGCCCGCGCCGGCGCCGCGCGGCGCAGCGGGGGCGGCGCCGCGCGAGCAGGAGCGCCACGCGCTGCACGAGCCGTCCGCGGACTGCGCGCTGATCGACGCCTTCTTCCAGGCGACGACCGCCGGGCTCGGCGTGATCGACCGCGATCTCCGCGTGGTGCGGCTCAACCAGGCGCTGGCGGACATCAACGGCATCCCCCTCGAGGCGCACCTCGGCAGGACCATCCCCGAGCTGCTCCCGGAGATGGGCGACGCGATCGTCGCCCAGCTCCGGCGCGTCCTGGAGACCGGGGTGGCGTTCACCGCCGAGGTGACGGGGCGGACGCGGGCCTCGGACCTGCCGCGCTCCTGGCTCGTCAATTACGCGCCCGTGCGGGCGATGGACGAGGGCGTCATCGGCGTGGGGGTCGTCGTGCTCGACATCACCGAGCGCAAGCGGACCGAGGACCGGCTCCAGGAAGAGGGTGAGACGCTCGAGCTGCTCAACCTCACCGGCAAGCAGCTCGCGGCCGAGCTCGATCTGGAGAAGCTCGTGCAGGCGGTGACCGACGCGGCCACGCGGCTGAGCGGCGCGCAGTTCGGCGCGTTCTTCTACAACGTCACGAACGCCGAGGGGAAGAGCTACATGCTCTACACGATCTCGGGCGTGCCGCGAGAGCACTTCTCCGGGTTCCCGATGCCGCGCAACACGGACGTGTTCGCGCCCACCTTCAACGGAGAGGGCGTGGTGCGCCTCGACGACGTCACGCAGGACCGGCGCTACGGGAACAACGATCCTTACCACGGCATGCCGAAAGGCCATCTGCCGGTGGTCAGCTACCTGGCCGTGCCGGTGGTCTCTCGCTCCGGGACCGTCATCGGCGGGCTGTTCTTCGGGCACCCGGCGCGGGGCGTCTTCACCGAGCGGGCGGAGAAGCTGGTGGTCGGGCTCGCGGCTCAGGCCGCCATCGCGATGGACAACGCGCACCTGTTCCGGCGGGCGCAGCAGCTCATCCAGGCCCTCGAGCGGAGCAACAAGGAGCTCGATCGCTTCGCCTACGTGGCGAGCCACGATCTGAAGGCGCCGCTCCGCGCCATCGCGAACCTGTCGCAGTGGATCGAGGACGATCTCATGGACAAGGCGTCTCCGGAGACGCGCCAGCACATGGTCCTGCTCCGCTCGCGCGTGGTCCGGCTCGAGGCGCTCATCGAGGGGATCCTGCGCTACTCGCGCGCCGGGCGCGTGCGCGACAAGCCCGAGAGCGTGGAGGTCCGGAGGCTCCTCGACGACGTGCTCGCGCTGCTCACGGTCCCCGAGGGCGCGTCGATCGAGATCGCGGCGGGCATGCCGACGCTCCTCGCGGAGCGGGTTCCGCTCGAGCAGGTCTTCCTGAACCTGATCGGCAATGCGTTGAAGTATGCCGATCGCCCCGACCCGCGCGTCGAGGTGCGGGGGCGGGATCTGGGCGACCTCTGGGAGTTCTCGGTGAAGGACAACGGGCCCGGGATCGCCCCGCAGTACCACCAGAAGGTCTGGGAGATCTTTCAGACCCTGAACCCGCGCGACAACATCGAGGGGACGGGCATCGGGCTCTCGATCGTCCAGAAGATCGTGCTCAGCAAGGGAGGCCGGGCGTGGGTCGAGTCGGAGAAGGGCGCCGGCGCCACGTTCTTCTTCACCTGGCCACGGAGCGAGCCGGACGCCGGGGGCGGCGTGCGCTGAGCCGGGCCGGCCGCGGCGCGCCGCCGTGCGGGCCGCGGAGGCGAGCGTGGCGATCCGCCACGCTCCGCGCCGGGTGAGGCACGCCGCTGGCGGCGCAGCCGGCCGCAGGCGCCGGCGCGACGCGAGGGCGAGGGGCGCGGCGGTCGGGCGCGCGGATTGCTTCACAGGAGGAGCGCTCCGCGTGATCCGCTTCATCGAGGATCGGTGAGCGCGAGCCCTGGCCTCTAGCTGGAACTCGACGGTAATGCATCGATCCGTGGCAGTCCTGTTGAATTGCTCTTCCCGATCGAACCGCGCGGCGGAGCAGCGCGCGCGGCTCGGGGAGCTCCTGAAGGAGACCGGCTTTGACGCAGATCTGCTGTGCGCGGAGAAGACCCGGCACATGGGGGAGCTCGCCCGCTATGCGGCGCGGGAGCCCTACGATCTCGTCGTGGCGGCCGGCGGCGACGGCACGGTGAACACGGTCGCCGCGGCGGTCGCCGGCACGGACAAGACGCTGGGGGTGCTGCCGCTCGGGACGGTGAACCATTTCGCCAAGTACCTCGGCGTTCCGCTGACGCTCGAGGGGGCGGTGCGCACGCTGGTCGAGGGGCGGCGCGCCCGGGTCGACGTGGGCGAGGTCAACGGCCGTGTGTTCGTGAACAACTCGACCCTGGGCATCTATCCCAGCATCGTGCGGGACCGCGAGGCGCTCCGGAAGCGGAGCGGGCTCAACAAGTGGGTCGCCCTCGCGCTGGCGACCGTCTCGGGCATCCGGCGGCATGAGCGCGTCCGACTCCGGCTCTCCCTGGACGGGCAGGAGCTCCAGCTGGACACGCCGTTCGTGTTCGTCGCGAACAACGATTTCAAGCTCGGCGACGTCGATCTCGCCCGGCAGCGGCCGCCGAGCTCGGGCGAGCTCGGGGTGTGCGTCGCGCACGCGGAGAGCCGGCTCTCCAGCGTCAGGCTCATCGCCAGCGCCCTCGCCGGGCGCATCCAGGAGGCGAGCGATTTCAGCATCTTGCGCACGACGGAGCTGCGGGTGGAGGCGCCGGGGCGCCGCCGCCTGCACGTGGCCGCGGACGGCGAGGTCCTGAAGATGAAGCCGCCGCTCTGCTACCGCACGCGGCCTGAGGCGCTTCGCGTCATCGTGCCCCTGTCGTCCCGGATCAGCGCGGGCTCACGACGGCGGGAGGGCTCAACGGCTCACGTCGCCGCGCTGGGAGGATGATTCACCATGCGCACGCTCGTGCACCTGTCGGACCTGCACTTCGGCCGTGTCGACAAGGCCATCCTCCGCCCGCTGATCGACAGGATCTGGCGGATCGAGCCGAGCGTGGTCGTGATCTCGGGCGACCTGACCCAGAGGGCGCGGAGCGCCGAGTTCGCCGAGGCGCGCGCCTTCCTCGACGCGCTGCCCACGCCGCAGATCGTGGTGCCCGGCAACCACGATGTCCCGCTCTACAACCTGTTCGACCGGTTCCTTCGCCCGCTGGACAAGTACCGGAGCCACATCACGGACGATCTCTCGCCGTTCCACCTCGACGCGGAGCTCGCCGTGCTCGGCATCAACACCGCGCGATCGCTGACCATCAAGGACGGGCGCATCAACGCGCGGCAGATCGAGGGGATCAAGGCGAGGATGTGCGAGCTCGGGCCCGAGATCACGAAGATCGTGGTCACGCATCATCCGTTCGACTTGCCCGAGAACTCGCCGCACGCGATCGTGGGGCGCGCGCGGCAGGCGATGGCGGCGATCGCGGCCTGCGGGGTCGACATCATCCTGTCGGGGCACCTGCACCTCAGCCATACAGGGCACTCCGCGGAGCGGTTCGAGGCCGGCGGGCACTCGTCGCTGATCATCCAGGCCGGAACGGCGACCTCGACGCGCGGGCGCGGGGAGCAGAACGCGTTCAACGTGATCCGGATCAGCGGGCACAAGATCGATATCGAGCGGAACTTCTGGGAGGCGGAGAGCGGGATTTTCAGGATCGCCGGCGCGGAGCATTTCGAGGAGACGGCGCGGGGGTGGGTGCGGGCGGCGTGAGGCGAATCGAACGAGAGCGATGGGACGAACCACAAAGCACAGAGGGCACAAAGGAGGAGAGGATTCGAATCTCTCCCTCTGCGCCCTCTGTGCCTCTGTGGTTTAAATCGTCTCTATCTCACGTCCCTCACGCCAGCTTCCCGAGCTCCCGGAACCGCCCCTTCAGGTCGCTGTAGAGCCCGCGGTACACCGCGTGGATCTCCCGGTACCGCGCCGAGCGCGCCTGGTCCGGCGCGACCCGCGAGACGACATGGACGAACGCGTCCGCCGCCTCCTCGACCGACGAGAACAGCCCCGCGCCCGCCGCGCCGAGCAGCGCCGCGCCGTAGGCCGGCCCCTCGGTCGACGTCGTGATCGCCACCGGGGCCTCGAACACGTCCGCCATCAGCTGCCGCCAGAACGCGCTGCGCGCCCCGCCGCCGGTCAGCCGGATCTCGTCGATCGAGACCGCCGCCGCGCCGTTCGCCTGCCCCACGCCGCGCATCAGGTCCAGCGAGTCCGCCAGCCCGAACGTGATGCCCTCGAGCACCGCGCGCGAGAGGTCGGCCTTCGTCGTCCGGGCGCTCAGCCCCACGAACGCGCCGCGCGCCGCCGCGTCGTTGTGCGGCGTCCGCTCGCCCATCAGGTACGGCAGGAAGACCACGCCGCCCGCGCCGGGGCGCGCCGTCGACGCCGTGTCCGAGATGATCTCGTACGGATCGACCTTGCGGATCTCCGCCGCCATGCGCTCCCCGTCGCCGAGGACGTCGCGGTACCAGCGGAGCGCGCCGCCGGCGGCGAGCATCACCCCCATCAGGTAAAAACGGCCCGGGACCGCGTGGCAGAAGCTGTGCAGCCGCATCTCGGGCTCCACGACCCAGGTGTCGGTGTGCGCCAGGATCACGCCGCTCGTGCCGACCGACGCCATCGCCCGGCCAGGGCGCACGATGCCGAGCCCCACCGCGCCCGCCGCGTTGTCCGCCGCGCCCCGCACGACCAGCGTGCCCGCCGGCAGCCCCGTCGCCGCCGCGACCTCGGGCGTGAGCTTGCCGAGCGGCGCGTTCGACGGCGCCGACTTCGGGAACACCGCGCGCGGCACCCCGACCGCGTCGAGGAGCTCGGCGCTGAAGGCGCGATCCCCCGGCGAGAACGCCAGCGTGCCGCTCGCGTCGCTGTCGTCGGTCCCGAGCTCGCCCGTGAGCTTGAGCCCCACGTAGTCCTTCGGCATCAGCACCGCGCGCACCCGCGCGAACGCCTCGGGCTCGTGCTGCCGCAGCCAGAGCAGCTTCGGCAGCGTGAACCCCTCGAGCGCGCGGTTGCCGACCAGGCGCGCGAGGCCCGCGTCGCCGACCTTCGGGTTCGCGTGGATCGCCTGGCACTCGGCCGTGGTGCGCGTGTCGCACCACAGGATCGCCGGCCGGATGACGGCCTGCGCCTCGTCCAGCAACACCGCCGAGTGCATCTGCCCCGTCAGCCCGATCGCGCGCACCTCGTCCCGGCGCGGGCCGAGGGCGCGGGCGAGCTCGCCGAGGGCGCTCAGCGCCGCCGCGGCGAAGTCCTCGGGCTCCTGCTCGGCCCACCCGGCGTGCGGCGTGGAGAGCGGGTATTCGCGGTGCGCCGACGCGACCGCCGCGCCGCGCTCCGTTTCGACTGCGATGGCCTTGAGGCCGCTGGTCCCGACGTCGATTCCGATCACGATGGCCATGAAGAGCGTCCTTTTCCTTGGAAGAGAAGGTGAGCGGCTGGAACTTTGAAGCGAAGCTGAGCGGCTACGAACGCTAAAGAGAGACTGAGCGGCTAGAACACGACCTGGAGCTTCATGGGCGCGGTGCCCTTCTTCATCATCTCCAGCCCGCGCGGGAGCTCCTCGACGGGCATCGCCTCGGACAGGAGCCGCTTCACGTCGACGGCCCCGCGCTCCATCAGCTTGAATGCCCGGTCGTACGTCCTCCTGATCGCGAAGCTGCCGATGATCTCGAGATCGCGCCGGTAAATCTCGAACGGCGAGACCTCGATCTTGTCCTGCGGACCACACACGCCGAACACGAGGTACCGGCCGCCGTTCTTCACGTACTGGAGCGCGTCGCCGAGGACCCGCGCGATGCCCGTCGCGTCGATCACGACGTCGAAGCCGTAGGGCGCGATCTTCTTGAGCTTCGCCGGGAGCGCGTTGTCGGCGACGACCACCTCGGTCGCGCCGTGCTGGCGCGCCAGATCGAGCTTCGACTCGACGAGGTCGACCACGGTGACCGCGGCCGCGCCGTTCGCGCGGCTCGCCTGGAGGTGGAGCTGGCCGATCGGGCCGGCGCCGAGCACCAGGACCTCCGAGCCGATCTCGATGCGCGCCCGATCCTGGCCGAAGACGACGCACGCGAGCGGCTCGCAGAACGCCGCCTCGCCGAACGAGACGCGCTCGAAGCGATAACAGTTCTTCGCCGGGACGCGGACGAGCTCGGCGAAGCCGCCGTCGCGGGTCACGCCCACCGCGTTCCACTTCAGGCAGTGGTTCTGCCGGTTGATCATGCAGAAATGGCACTCTTCGCAGGTCACCGTCGGGTCGACCATGACCCGGTCGCCGGGCCGGAGGCCCTCGACCTCGTCGCCCACGGCGGCCACCTCGCCGGCGAGCTCGTGCCCCGGGATCAGCGGGAAGGTCGGGAAGAAATCGCCCTCCCAGATGTGCACGTCGGTCCCGCAGATGCCGCACGCCTTCGCGCGGACGAGCACGTCGCGCGGGCCGATCTGCGGCGGCGCGACGTCGTTGCGTACGGCGATCTTCTTCACGGCTTCGAGAACGGCTGCCTTCATACGAGACCCTCCTCGGGGCATCGCAGGGGCAGCGCGGCCGCTTCCTGCGAAGCCCTCCTCGTTGGGGTCGCATAGGCGGGCCGCGGCCGGGCGTCGAGGGCCGTCGAGCCCCGCCCCGCGCGGCGGCGCGCGGGGCGGGCTGACGCGGGACGTCAGGACTTCGCGGAGACCTTGGGCGGGGAGATCGTGCGCCAGAGGAAGGCGTAGACGTCCATCAGATCGCGCGGGGCGAGGCCGCGCTCGCGCAGGCGCCGCTCGAGCTCGCGCGCGAGCGCCTGCATCCGGCCGTAGCCCTCGGCGCTCGGCGCGCGATCGTAGGCGAGGTCGAAGCCGAGCACGGACGCCTGCTTCTCGAAGAACGACGGCTTCACGAAGACGTGCTCCTCGGGGTAGACGAGCGCGCTCAGGATCGTCGCGAGCGGCCAGGTGACGACCTTGGCCGCGGCGAGCACGCCGGCGAGCCGGTCGAAGCGGGCGGCGTAGTCGCCCGCGCCGTAGAGCACGTCGACGACCGCCTCGGCATAGGCGCGGTGGTGCTCGGCCGGCATCTTGTTGAACGGGATGAGGTCGCCGAGCGGGTGCAGGAGGCCGGTCGCGGCCTTGTGGACCTTGGCGATCCGCTCCATGAAATCGGCGAGGTTGCCCGCGGCGAGCAGCGCCTCGAGCTCGCCCTTGCCGAGGAGCGCGCGCGCGGTCTCGATGGCGCCCTGCTTGAAGGCCTTGCTCTTCTTCTTCGCGCCCTCGGCCGCGACGGCCCCGGCGGCGCCGCGCTCCTCGGCGATGAAGTGCGGGCCCCCGAACCCGCCCTCGAACTGCGACTCGAAGCTCGCGACCTGCTCGTCGAAGTTCGTGAGCGGCGGCGCGACCACGCGCGCGCGCTGCTTCTTGGCGGCGGCCGACGGCCGGTCCCGGAGCCCGCGGATCCTGGCCTCGAGCGCGCTCGCCTCGTCGTCGCCGAGCTGCACCGGCTCGAGCTTGGACCAGAAAGCCTTGGCGATGGAATGATTGAGGCCGTCCTCGAAATCGTAGAAGCGCTTTTCGTCGCGCTCCTCGACGAGGTATCCGAGTCCCCACTGGGGACACCCCGGGTGCTTGACGATGATCGGGGCCGAAGGTTCCGTTGAACGAGAGGTCGCCATAGGCGGCGCAGCCTACTCGATCTTGGGACGACCGCACCCGCTCCGGCGCCGCTTCTGGACCCGTGTTCAGGTGCGCCGCGCGGGCGGCGCGCAATCGAGCCCATCCGCGCCGGCGCGGCGCGCGGCGTCAGTGGGCGTCGCGCCGCGGCGAGCGCGAGGTTCGCCGGCGTCGCGCGCCGAGAGGCGAGCGCGAGGCGCTAGTTGACGTCGCGCGCCGCCGAGGCGAGCGCGAGCTGCTGGAGCGCGAGCGCCTCGGTCACGCGGCGCACCCGCGCGACGACGTCGAGCGTCTCCAGCACGGCCTGCCGCTCCCGCGCGTCGAGGATCAGGTGATGGGCGCAGAGGTCCGCGACGAGCGAGGTGGCCGCGTCGCGCGGCAGCCGGAACTCGAAATTGCTGTCGCGATCGCGGACGAGCGAGGCGAACGAGGCCGCGGTGGAGATGAGCGCGGCGTGGTCCTGGGCCGAGATCTCGCCGGGCTCGTCCTCGAGGACGGTCGCCGCGGCCGTGCGGTACGGCGGCACGAACGGGCGCTCCGCCAGGCGGACGCGGGCGCGGCCCCGCAGCACGATGTTGTAGCGGCCCCCCGGCAGCTCGGCGTGATCGATGATCTCGCCCGCGCCCGCCACCCCCGCGATGGACGGGTGCCCGTGCGCGTCGATCGGGTGGGGGTCCGTGATGAGGACGACGGAGAGGATGCGGTGCGTCTCGAGCGCGTCGCGCACGAGCGCCCGATAGCGCGGCTCGAAGATGTGGAGCGGCAGGAGGGCGCCGGGGAACAGCACCGTCTGCGGCAGCGGGAACAGCGGGAGCTCGGGCAAGGCCGCGTTGAGATCGCCCGGTCGCGGAGGCGTCGTTTCCACGAGCCTCAGGCTAGCACGCGGGGGGGTCGGGTGTGGCGGCGCGACGTACATCGAGCGCGGCAGAATGCCTGATCGCGCAGCGCGCACGTGGCCCCGCGCTGCGCGCGCCTGGCCGCGCCGCGCGCCTGGCTCCGCGCAGCGCGCGCCTGGCCCCGCGCAGCGCGCGCCTGGCCCCGCGCTGCGCGCGCCTGGCCCCGCGCTGCGCGCGTCTGGCCCCGCGCTGCGCGCAGGCCGCCCTGCCGGCCTCGTCAGCCGAACATCTCGAGCGCCGAGCCCGTCACGGCGTCGGGGGCGTCGAGCGCGGCGTACACGATGAGCTGCGCCACCTCGTCGGCGCTCATCTGCGGGGGGAAGCCGCTGCCGGCGAGCATGTCGGTGTCGACCGAGCCGGGGAGCACGGCGATGGACTGGAGCCCCGTCCCGCGCAGCTCCTCGGCCAGGCTCTTCGAGAAGCCGACGAGGCCCCACTTGGAGGCGGCGTACGAGGCGTTGCCCGGGGACGCGATGGTCGAGGAGATGCTGCCGACGTGGACGAGACGGCCGCGGCCGCGCGCCAGCATGGCCGGGAGGAAGGCGCGCGAGACGAGGTAGGGGCCGCGCAGGTTGACGGCCATCACCTCGTCCCAGGCGGCGGGCGAGGTCTCGTGGACCCGCGTCCCACGGCGCACGATGCCCGCGTTGTTCACGACGACGCGGGGCGCGCCGAGCCACGCCACGACCTCGGCGGCGGCGCGCGCGACCTGCTCCTCGGAGGCGACGTCGCAGGGGACCGGCAGCGCGGAGACGTCGAGCCGGCGGACCTCGTCGGTCACCTCGTCGAGGCGCGGGCTCGGCCGGCCGAGCAGCGCGACGGACAGGCCGCGGCGCGCCAGCGCGAGCGCCGCCGCGCGGCCGATGCCGCGGCTCGGCCCCGTGACGACCGCGACGCCGCTCACGGCCTGCCCCCGGAGAGCGCGGCGGCGAAGGCGAGATCGCGCTCCGGGCCCGGCTCGGCGAACACCCCGGCGACGGCCACGGTCTCGATGACCGCGCCGGCCTTGCGTTCGCCGCGGGCGATGAGGCACGTGTGGGTCAGCGTGAGCTTGCACAGGGCGCCGCGGGCGCCGAGCTCGCCGACGAGCAGGTCGACGAGCTGCCCGCCGATGCGCTCCTGCAAGGTCAGCCGCCGCGCCAGCGCGTCGAGCACGTGCGCGATCGTGCCGATGCCGGCGACCCGCGCGCCCGGCAGGTAGGCGACGACGCCGGTGCCGTGCCCCGGCAGGAGGTGGTGCGGGCACATCGTGGTCACCGAGAGGTCGCGGGCGACGACGAGGCCGCGCTCGAAGGGGCCGGTCTCCATCGCGCCCTCGCGGAGCACCGCGGCCGCGTCGATGGCCTCGCCCTCGATCAGGTCGTCCGCCCACGCGTCGGCGACGCGCTCGCCCGTGCCGGCGAGCTCCCCCTCGACGTCGCGCCCGAGGGCGCGGAGGAACTCCTCGATCGCCCGTGCCGCTCTCTGTCGATCGATCACCGGGGCCCCGTCAGTTGAGCAGCTGCCGGCGCTTGGCCGCGGTGATCGGCTTTCGCCCGGCGTAGCCGGCCTCGAGCCCGTGGTAGTGCTCGACGGCCGGCTCGCCGTAGCGCCAGCACAGCCAGACGAGGGCGCCGTCGAGGCGCCCGTAGAAGTCGCAGAGCCCGATCCGCTGGTCCTTCACGACCACGCCGAGCTCCTCGACCTCCTGCCACCCCGACTCGTACGCGGCGATCTTCTCCGAGAGCTCGCGCTCGCGGGCGCGCGCCAGCTCGCTGCCGCCGCGCGCCAGCTCGAGGAGCTGATCGGGCGTCGCCGCCGGGCTCTCGACGGTCTTCACGAGCTCCTGCCAGCAGCGCTCGATATCGCTCGCCAGGGCGAGCTGCCGGCCGATCAGCGACGATAGCCGGGGGACGAGCGCGTTCGCCTCTTCGATCGTCCAAATGCGGGGAGTGCTCACGGGACCTCACCTGAAGGGCGGCGCGACAACCCGGTCATGCAGGGCCGGTAAGCGGAGGAGAGTGCGGTGTCAAGGGCTTCTCCGGAAGGATCCGCCGCGGCCGGGCGCGGGGCGCGTTCCAAAGGATGAGCCGCGCGGGCTCGGCGGCAGCCGGGGGCGTGGCCTAGGCTAGGCTAGGCTGGCCTAACCTGGCCTAGCCTAGCCGCGCGCGCCGACCCGGGCGCCGGCGGGCCCGCGGCCGCGCGCGAGCGCCCTCGCGCCGCGACGCTTGTCAGCCAGCGTGGTCCCGTCGCCCCGCGCCGTGTCGGCCTCACCACACGGCAACGGGTTGCAACCGGCGTTCCGCAGGCGATAAGCTCGCGCGGCGATCGTGGTAGATTGCGAGGCCGCCGCATGCGACTCCGGACGATGTCGGGCATCAAGCTGTCGAATCTGCTCCTCTGCGGCTGGAGCGGGCTCGTCCTCGTTTACCTGTATCTCCCGATCCTGCTCCTCGTCGCCTACTCGTTCAACGACTCGCGGATGAGCGTGGTGTGGGAGGGGTTCACGTTCAAGTGGTATCGGCAGCTCTTTGGCGAGCTCGTCGCCCACCTGAGCGACGAGCGCCGGTCGCCGCTCATCGAGTCGCTGAGCAACAGCGTGATCGTCGCCGCGATCACCACGGCGTTCTCGGTCGTCCTCGGCACGGCGGGCGCCTTCCTGCTCTACCGGTACAGGTTCCCCGCGCTCCGGTCGATCAGCACGCTGATCTTCATTCCCATGATCATCCCGGAGATCATCATGGGGATCAGCCTGCTCATCTTCTTCAAGACGGTGGAGCTCGAGCTCGGCTTCACGACGGTCATCATCTCGCACATCACCTTCTGTTTTCCCTTCGTGCTCATCGCCGTCCAGGCGCGGCTCGCGGGGCTCGATCCGTCGCTCGAGGAGGCCGCCCTGGACCTCGGGGCGACGCCGGTCAAGGCGTTCTTCCTGATCATGGTGCCTTACCTTCTGCCCGCGATCGTCTCCGGTGCGCTGATGTCGTTCACGCTGTCGATGGACGAGCTCATCGTCACGTATTTCACGCGCGGGCCCAAGTCCGAGACCTTGCCGATCAAGGTGTTCGGCATGGCGAAGGTCGGTCTGAACCCGATGCTGAACACGATCTCGACCGTGTTCATCGTCGCGACCGCGATGCTCGTCGTGGTCGCCGAGTCGCTGAAGGGCACCGCGAGGCGGCCCCCCGACGAGAGCTGACGGGGACCGACGCGCGGCGCGACCGCCTGCGCCGGCGCAGGCAAGACAAGGAAAAGCCAATGAAACGCATCTCAGCGCTCCTGATCCTGTTGTTCGTGCCCCTCGTGGCCCTGCTCGGCTGTGGGAAGAAGGAGAGCCCGGCGCCCCAGGCGGCCGCCTCGGGCAGCGGCCCCGCGCCCGAGCCGAAGGCCGGCGGCGAGCTCAACCTCTTCGGGTGGTCCGAGTACGTCCCGCAGGAGATCCTGGACGGCTTCACGAAGGAGACGGGGATCAAGGTCAACTACGAGACCTACGCCTCGAACGAGGAGATGCTGTCGAAGCTCCTCGCCGGGGGCACCCGGTACGATCTCATCCAGCCCTCGGAGTACGCGATCGAGGCGCTCATCAAGCAGAAGAAGCTCCAGCCGCTCGATCACGCGCGCATCCCCAACCTGAAGAACATCGCGCCCGCGTTCAGGAACCAGCCGCACGACCCGGAGCTCAAGTACACGGTCCCGTGGATGGGCACGACCGTCGGCATCGTCGTCAACACCGCGAAGGTGAAGGAGCCCATCAAGGGCTACAAGGACGTGTTCCAGCCGAAGCACAAGGGGCGCATCGTGGCCCTGAACGACAACCGCGAGATGGTCTCCTGGGTGATGGTGACGATGGGGATGAACCCGAACGACGTGACGCCCGAGAACCTCGCGAAGATCAAGCCGACCCTGGCGGAGTGGATCAAGCTCGTGAAGGTGTTCGACTCCGACAGCCCGAAGACGGCGCTGCTCAACGGCGACGTCGACATCGGCGTCGTCTGGAGCGGGGAGGCGGCCCTGCTCTACCAGGAGGACAAGAGCAAGTTCCAGTTCGTCCTGCCGGTCGAGGGGACGCACAAGGCGATCGACAGCCTGGCGATCCCCGACAACGCGCAGAACAAGATCGGCGCGGAGATGTTCATGAATTACATCCTCCGCCCGGAGGTCAGCAAGATCATCTCGGACAAGTTCCCCTACACGAACCCGAACACGGAGGCGCGCGCGCTGCTCACGCCGGAGCAGCTCGCGAACCCGGCGAGCTACCCGCCCCTCGCGGGGATGGAGACCTTCCACGACATCGGGAAGGCGGCCGCGGACATCGACAAGCTGGTGACGGACCTCAAGGCGTCGCAGTGAGCGGCGGGGCGTCATGAACACGGCCACCGGGCAGGTCGTCGAGCTCCAGGGCCCCCAGCGAAGGCCGGGCGTCCGCGGGTGGCTGCTGCTCGCCCCGCTCTTGCTCTGGCTCCTGGCCTTCGTCGTGGCGCCCACCGCGATCATGCTCGTTTACAGCTTCTGCGAGCGGGACGAGCTCGGGCAGGTGGTCTTCAAGCTCTCGCTGTCGAGCTACGCGCGCGTCCTCGACGCGACCTACCTCAAGATCCTGGTCAATTCGATCAAGTACGCCGCCATCACCACGGCGATCTGCCTCGTCGCGGGCTATCCGGTGGCGTACTTCATCGGGCGGGCCCGGGAGGGCATCCGGAACAAGCTGCTCATGCTGGTGATGGTGCCGTTCTGGACCAGCTTCCTCATCCGGACGTATGCGTGGATGTCGATCCTCAAGTCGGAGGGGCTCCTCAACGGGCTCCTGCTCTACCTGCGGATCATCTCGGCGCCGCTCGACATCATGTACACGCCGACGGCGGTGGTCATCGGCCTCGTCTATTCGTACCTGCCGTTCATGATCCTGCCGATCTACGGGAGCGTCGAGAAGCTCGACAACGCGCTCATCGAGGCGGCGTTCGATCTCGGCGCGGGGCCGGTGTCCGCCTTCTCGCACGTCATCGTCCCGCTGACGCGGCCGGGGATCCTCGCGGGCGTCCTGCTCGTGTTCATCCCGGCGCTCGGGATGTTCGCGATCACCGATCTCATGGGCGGGTCGCGCGTGCCGATGATCGGCAACGTCATCCAGAACCAGTTCGGTCAGGCGCGCGACTGGCCGTTCGGCGCCGCGCTCGGGATGACGCTGCTCCTCTTGTTCTCGCTGTTCTTCCTGCTCGGGATGCGCAAGGAGCCGGACCGGTGACGCGGCGCCGCGCTCCTCCGCCGCCGCTCGTCCCGCTCTCCCGCTCCCTCTCTTCCCTCTATCTCTCCCCCTCTGCTTCCGGCCCCCCAAGGTAAATCGATGGACGTCATGGTCGAGCTCCGCGCGGTCACCAAGCGATTCGGCAGCTTTCAAGCCGTGAGCGAGGTCGATCTCCAGATCCAGGCGGGCGAGTTCATCACCCTCCTCGGCCCCTCGGGGTGCGGCAAGACGACGCTCCTCCGGATGATCTCGGGGTTCGAGACGCCGACGAGCGGCGCCGTCCTGCTCGAGGGGAAGGACGTCACGTACGAGCCGCCCTACCGGCGGGACGTGAACCAGGTGTTCCAGAGCTACGCGCTGTTCCCGCACATGACCGTGCAGGAGAACATCAGCTTCGGCCTGCGGATGAAGAAGGTCCCGAAGCCGGAGATGGCCGAGCGGGTCCGCGCCGCCGTCGCGATGGTGTCGCTCGAAGGCATGGAGCAGCGCAAGCCGTCGCAGCTCTCCGGCGGGCAGCGGCAGCGGGTCGCGCTCGCGCGGGCCATCGTCTGCCGCCCGAAGGTCCTGCTCCTCGACGAGCCGCTGTCCGCGCTCGACGCGAAGCTCCGGCACGCCATGCAGGTCGAGCTCAAGGCGCTCCAGAAGAAGCTCGGGATCACCTTCGTGTTCGTGACCCACGACCAGGAAGAGGCGCTCACCATGAGCGACCGCATCGCCGTGATCAACAAGGGCCGGATCGAGCAGCTCGGCGACGCGTCGCAGATCTACCACCGGCCGAAGACCACCTTCGTCGCGAACTTCATCGGCCAGGCCAACATCCTCCGGGCGGCCGTCCTCTCGCGGAGCGGCGCGCGCGCGCGGGTCCGGCTCGCCGGCGGGATCGAGCTCCTCGTCGACGCCGAGCACCTCGCGGGCGGGGCCGAGAACGCGCTCATCTCGATCCGGCCCGAGAAGATCGCGCTCCGCAAGGAACGGCACGGCGATCTGGAGAACTGCTTCGAGGCGCACGTCGAGGACGAGCTGTTCAAGGGCGCCACCGACCAGCTCCGCCTCCGGACCGACTCCGGCCTCGAGCTCACGGCCGTGGTGGCCAACGAGAGCTCCGTCCAGGCCGCGCTGCACGCCGGCGACAGGGTGTTCTGCCACCTTCACCCCGACGACATCGTCATCGTCCACGAGGGGTGAGCCGCCGCAGGCCGGCCGCCGATCGCCGCCGCCCGGACGAGCCCCGATCAACGCGGGGAAACCATTGGCCTTTTTCGTCCTGCCATCCCGCCTCTCTGGCGGGAAGCGACGACCGCCGCGCGCCGTGCCGCGCCAGCCATTCCGACGCGACGCCGGCGGCGTCGTCGGTGTGGTGACGGAGCGTCGTGAACCGCGGTTCTCATCCGGCCGCGGCAGCGTGGAAGTCGGGCTCGATGGCCGCGTAGGATGGAGGGCATGCTGCTTGCCAATCGGCCTCGCATGCCCCGACGGTCGCTTGCGCTTGTCGTTCCTGCTGCGGTCCTCTTCTCTTTTCCTGGCGACGCCCTCGCCGCGGGGGCGTGGCTGCCCGGCGCCGGACAGGCCTCCGTCGAGCAGCGCGTCGCCGTCGCGGCGGGCCCGGAGCGAACGACGCTCTGGACGAGCCTGCGGTTCGACGGCGCGCGGGGGCCGGTGGCGGTCGTCGTGCCGGTGCCGCCGCTCGCGGCGCTCGACGCGAGCTCGGACGCGTGGTTCGAGGCGCTCGAGGCGGCGACCGCGCCGCGCGTGCTCCCGCCCGAGGGCGTCGCCCCGTACTGCCCGGGGGACGACGGCCCGCCGGGCCCGTTCGAGACCGTCGGGCAGCTCGCGCACGAGCCGACGCTCGAGCCGATCGAGGTGGCGGTGCTCGAGGACGCGGGCGCGGTCGCGCGCTGGGCCGAGTCGGCGGGGCTCGCGCTCTCCTCCGAGACGGCCGCGCAGCTCGGCGAGCTGCAGGGGATGCGCTTCGCGGCGGCGCGGTTCGAGGCGCCCGGCGGGCCGGCGGTGACGCGGACGCTGCGCATCGTCACCGGCGGCGGGGAGGCGCGCCTGCCGCTGTCGCTGGCCAGGGCGGGCGCGGGCGACGTGCGCGTGACCGCGTGGCTCCTCGGCGACGGCCGGGGCGCGCTGACGGGCGCGACGCCGGTGACGCTGCCGCCGGCCTCGCTGAGCTGGGACGCGGACGCGCAGCGCAGCGATTACGAGGCGCTGCGCGCCGAGGCCCTCGGCCAGGCGGGGCTCGACGGGGCGCTCGTCGAGGCCGCGGGGCACGGGCCGCTGAGCCGCCGCGTCGCCCTCGGCAGCGACAGCGTGGACAGCGTGATCGCGGCCTATTTCGCGCGCGCGGGCGCGTACGGCGACGCCGGCGACGGCCCGGGGGCGTGCGCCGCCGTGGCCGCGGCCGCGCTGGAGTCGAGCCTCGCGGTCGCCGCGAGCTGCCCGCGCGCCGCGCTCGGCGTGGTCGACGGCGCGCTCGACTGCGCGGAGTCGCCCCGCAGGGACGAGACGGATCCCGATCTCCTGCGGTGCGGCCCGATCGCCGACGATCTCGCGGTCGGGCTCTCCGGGCTCGCGCCGTCGTCGGTGTGGCTCACCCGCGTCTCGCTGCGGCTCGCGGCCGGGCAGTCCGGCGCGGACTGGCCGCTGACGTTCGGCGCCGGCGCGTCCGCCTCGCCGGTCGTGAGGGCCGGCGCCCTGCGCCTGGACGCGTGCTCCACCGAGACCGGCGGCGGCGGCGCGGGCGGCGATCCCGGCGGATCGTCGGGCGTGGGCGGGCCCGGGGGCCTCGGCGGCGGGCCGAGCGCCGGCGCGTCGAGCACGACCGGCGGGCCGTCGGGCGTGGACGACCCCGAGTACTACTACGACGACGAGCCGGCCGCGGACATGGGCTGCGGCTGCGCCGGCACCGCCGATACGGTCGTCGTGGACGACCCCGAGCCGCAGGACGAGGACGAATATTACGCGGGGGAGTACGAGGACGACGGCTGCAGCGGGGACACGAGCGAGACGGGATCCGAGGACGAGTACTACGCGGAAGACGACGGCTGCAGCGGCGATACGAGCGAGACGGGGTCCGAGGACGAGTACTACGCGGAGGACGACGGCTGCAGCGGGGACACGAGCGACGAGTCCGAGGATGAGTATTACGCGGAGGACGACGGCTGCAGCGGAGACACGAGCGAGACGGAGTCCGAGGACGAGTACTACGCGGAGGACGACGGCTGCAGCGGGGGCTCGGACGACTCCGCCGAGTCGGAGGACTGCTCGATCGCGGGCGAGCGGCAGCCGAGCGCCCGGAAGAAGCGGGGGCCGAAGCTGTCGGTCATGGCGCTCGGGGTGTTCGCGCTGATCGCGCCGCTCCGGCGCGCGAGCCGGCCGCGGAGGGGCGGCCAGCGGTAAGGGATCGGGCGGGCGGCGCCGCGGCGGGCGCGGGCGGCACCGGAGGGGGGCTTCCCGTGCCATACTCCCGCGGGAGGCCACGAACGTGAACGCACCCGCCCGCAAGCTCTCCTTCACCTACGCCGAGTACCTCGAGCAGGAGCGGGCGAGCCCGACCAAGCACGAGTACCTCGGCGGCGAGGTCTTCGACATGGCCGGCGGCACGCCGGAGCACGCGCGGCTCGGGGCGAACGTCACGGCGGAGCTTCGCGCCGCGCTCCGCCAGCGAACCTGCGCGGTGTTCTCGTCCGACCTCCGCGTGCGCGTCCTCGCGACGGGTCTCGCGACGTACCCGGACGTGAGCGTCGTCTGCGGCAAGCTGGCGTACGATCCCGAAGACGAGCACGCGGTCGTCAACCCGCTGGTGCTCGTCGAGGTGCTGTCGGACTCCACCGAGGCGTACGACCGGGGGGAGAAGTTCGCGCACTACCGCCGCATCCCCTCGCTGAAGGAGTACGTCCTCGTCTCGCAGGCGCACCCGCGGATCGAGGTCTTCCGGCGCAACGAGGACGGCTCGTGGACGCTCTACGAGGCCGGGCCTGGCGAGCGCGCGAGGCTCGCGTCGATCGACGGCCTGCTCGACGTCGACGAGGTCTATCGCGGCGCGCTCGAGACCTCCGCCGCGGGCTGAGGGGCCGACCGTCCACGGAGCCCCGATGCGCGACGTCCGGATGCGAGGGTTTCGCGAGCAGACGACGGTCGAGCGGGCGCTCGAGGTGCTCGGGCAGCGGATCCGGCGGCTCGGCGACGAGCCGGTGCCGATCGCCCGGGCGGCGGGGCGGGTCACGGCCGAGCGCGTGCTCGCCCGGGCGAGCGTGCCGCACTTCGTGCGCGCGGCGATGGACGGATACGCGCTCGCCGGCGAGGCGACCTCCGGCGCGGCCGCCGGCGCGCCGGTCGAGCTCGCGCTCGTGGGCGCGTCGTTCCCCGGGCGCCCCCACGCGGGGGCGCTCCGCCTGGGCGAGGCCGTGCGGATCACGACCGGCGCCCCGGTGCCCGCGGGGGCGGACGCCGTGCTCATGGCGGAGCACGCGGAGGAGGCGGCGGGCCCGGACGGGGCGGCGGTGGTGCGGGTGCGCGCGCCCGTGCCGGCGGGCAAGCACGTCGCGCCGATCGGCGAGGACGTGATGGAGGGCGCGGAGGTCGTGCCGGCCGGGCGCCGGCTGCGGCCGCAGGACGTCGGCGTGCTCGCGTCGACCGGGGTCGCCGAGGTGCGCGCGGTGCGGAGGCCGTCGGTGCGGATCCTGATCACGGGCGACGAGCTCCTGCCGCCGGGGAGCGCGCCGGGCGGGGCGTGCATCGTCGACGCGAACAGCCTGGTGCTGTCGGCGCTCGCGCGCCGCGACGGCGTCGAGGGCGTGGAGGTCGCGTATGTCCCCGACCGGCGCGAGGCGGTCCGGAGCGCCCTCGCGGCGGCCGGCGAGGACGTGGTGCTGGTCTCGGGCGGGTCGTCGGTCGGCTCGGAGGACCACGCGCCGCTCGTGCTCGCGGAGCTGGGCGAGGTGACGGTCCACGGCGTCGCGATGCGCCCGGCGAAGCCCGCGGGGTTCGGGTTTCTGGCGGGCGAGCGGCCGGTGTTCCTGCTGCCGGGAAACCCGGTGTCGTGCCTCTGCGCCTACGAGTTCTTCGCGGGCCCCTCGATCCGCGCCCTGGGCGGCCTGCCGCGCGCGTGGCCGCACCGGCGGCGGCGGTGCGTGGTGGCGCGCGAGATCGCCTCGCTGCCGGGGCGCGTCGATTACGTGAGGGTGCGCGTCGAGGGAGACCGGGTGTTTCCGATCGCGACGAGCGGCGCGTCGATCCTGTCGTCGACCACGCGCGCGGACGGCGTGGTCATCGTGCGCGCCGAGGACGCGGCGGTCGGAGAGGGCGCCGAGGTCGAGGTGCTGCTCTACGACGCGTGAGGCGAGGCGGGACCGCGCTTGGTACCGCCGCAGAACGGCAGTACCCTCGGGCAACACCCATGATCCTTCGCTTTTCCTCCTCCCTTCTGCTCGTCCTCGTCTCGGCAGGTTGCCTGGCGAGCTGCGGCGACGGCGAGCGCGATTCGACCCCTGAGGGCTCCACGTCAGGCGGCGGCGCCGGCGGAGGCGGCGCGAACCTCGGCGGCGGCGGGACGGGAGCGATCAGCGCCGGATCCACCGGCGCGGCCGGCGGCACGACCGCGAGCGGCACGACCGCGAGCGGCGCGACCTCCGGCAGCGGCGGCGCGGAAGCCGTCGCGCCGGGGATCGTCAAGCGCGCCGAGGGCAAGCTCGCCGAGTCGGGCCTCACCGTGGTGTCGTATGGCGGTTACCTCAACGGCGAATCCTTCCAGCAAGACGCGATCGTCTCCTTCGGCGGTTACCAGTACACGGCCTTCTGGAACACCAACCGCAACGTCGTCCTCGCGCGACGGCAGCTGCCGGCCCGCCCCGGAGAGGCCGCCGGGGAATGGCAGAAGTTCGACTTCAAGGACTACCGGCTCAGCGCCGACGACGCCCACAACACCATCTCTCTCGGGATCGCGCCCGGCGACGGCACGCTCCACCTCGCCTTCGATCACCACGGCAGCACGCTCCACTACCGCCGCTCTGTCACAGGCCTCTTGACCGACCCGGAGGGCACCGCCTGGGCCGCCGCGAGCTTCGGCGCCGTCTCGAGCGCGCTCGTCGGCTCGACCACCGTGACCCTCGTCACCTACCCGCGGTTCGTCACCGAGCCCGGCGGCGACAAGCTCCTCTTGAGCGCCCGGATCGGCGAGAGCGGCAGCGGCGACGAGCACCTGTGGGAGTACGACACGACGGCGCACGCCTGGAGCGCGCTCGGCGAGTACATCGAGGGCACGGACGCCAGCATGAACGCCTACCTGCACGGGCTCGCGTACACGCGCGGCGGCGCGCGCCTCCACGCGGCCTGGTGCTGGCGGGACACGCCGAACGCGACCACGAACCACGATCTCCTCTACGTCTACAGCGACGATCACGGGCGCACCTGGCACAACAATGCAGGGGAAAAGGTCGCGACCACCGGCGCCTCCTTCGTCACCCGGAGCACGACGGGCCTGTCCGTGTGGGCCATCGGCCAGAACCGAGGGCTCATCAACCAGGAGCACATGACCGTCGACGAGAGCGGCCGGGTCCACGTGCTGCTCTCGCACCTGCCCGACGCCGAGGCCGACGACGCGAACTTCACGAACGCACGGGCGCGCAGCGAGTTCTTCCATTACGTCCGGGATCCGGAGGGGACCTGGACGCGCCACGGCCTCGGCCTGCGCGCGATCGAGAACTTCCGGGGAAAGCTCGCGATCTCCTCAACCGAGAACGTCTACGCGATCCTCCCCGATCTGCGCATCGCCGGCGCCTCGCCGAGCGACGGCTATGCGACCTGGACGCTCCTCGACGCCTCCGACGCGGGCCGATTCTTCTCCGATCCCCTGATCGACGCCGCCCGGCTCGAGGCCTCGGACGAGCTCACCGTGTACTACCCCGAGCGGGGATCCGTGAATATCTGGGGCCTCGAGTACTCCCTGAAGTGAGCCGCGCGAACAGCGCACCTCCCCGCTGATCGCGCGCCTGTCCGGGCCAGATCCCGCCCCGACCGCGGCGATGACCCGCGCGCGGGCACGCTCGGTGCTCGCCCTGACGCGCGGTCTTGCCGGTGGCGAGGGCGTGCACTGCCGCGACCTCCGCGGCGGCAAGGGACACGCGCGCCGCGAGCCCCGGCGCGCTCCCGCCACGAGGAGCGTTACCAATGAACCCCGACGCGTTCGTCAAGCGCGGATTCGCATTCATCGTGGGAGGAATGGTCGCGGTCTCCGCGTATTATCAGGCCTCCGGGGTCGCTCAGCTCATCGCCCACCAGATCGCGCGGGACGGCGCCCCACCCGCCCTCCCGGAGAGAGCGCCCGCCCCGGCGCCGCCCTCGGACGACCGCGCGACGAGCGCGGCGCCCATCCTGGAGCGCAATCCGTTCGACTCCACGACAGGGCCGCTCGTGCCTCGGCCGAGCGCGGCGACCGCCGGCCAGGCGGATCTCTCCCAGCGCGATCCCTACCTCGCGCCGCCGTGCGATACGGGCCGCGTCGTGCTCATCGCGGTGTCCGAGGACCCGGAATGGTCGTTCGCCGCCGTCGAGGCGGAAGGCGGACGCACGGCGCTCGGGCGGCGCGGGGGGGAGATCGGCGGCCGGAAGGTCGAGCACATCGCCTGGGATCGGGTGTGGATGACGTCGGGCGGCGCGCGCTGCCAGATGCAGCTCGGCAAGAAGAGCGACAAGGACGGCAAGAAGGCGGCCGAGCCGCAGCCCCGGGCGCCGGAGCCGCCCCGCGCGACCCCGTCGCGCGCGTCCGGCAGGAGCGACGTCCCGCCCGAGATCGCCTCGCGCATGAAGCGCGTGAGCGAGACCGAGATCGACATCGATCGATCGGCCGCCGAGAAGATCTTCGAGCAGCCCGAGATCGTGACGACCACCTCGGCGGCGATCCCGGAGATGCGGGACAACCAGGTGGTCGGGCTGAAGATGATGATCAAACCGGGCTCGGTGCTCGAGTCGTTCGGGCTGCAGAGCGGCGATCTCGTGAAGTCGATCAACAGCATCGATCTCACCGACCCACAGAAGGCGATGATGGCCTACACGCGCATGCGCTCCGACAAGAGCCTGTCCGTCGTCGTCGAGCGCGACGGCCGCCCGGTGAGGCTCAGGGTCAACATCCGCTGACGCGAGCCGGCCCCCGCGGCCGCGGCGGGCCGCGGCGCTCCATCCTGGAGCGGCGCGCGCTCCATCGCGGATCGCCGCGGCGCGGGAGGCGCGGCGCAGAGCCCCATTTCCCATCTCTCCCGTCTGGCCCGGTTCCTGCGAAGCCCGTCTCGCGAGGGAGAGGCCATGACGCACATCGATCAACGCAGGGTCATCACGGGCGCCGAGGGCAGCGCGGCGGCCATCGTCCACGCGGGCGACCGCGGGGCCTGGGCGGCCGACCGCGAGCGATACGAGCAGGGCTGGCGCGCCGGCAAGCCGGCCGAAGATCCGGAGAAGCTCAAGAGGTGGGGGCGCATCAGCGCGAAGCCGAGCGAGTACCTGATTCACATGCGGCGAGGCCACCTGCGGCCCACCTCGGGACAGGGCGCCTCGTGCTTCAAGCTCCCCGGCGACAGCGTCGCGGTCGTGCCGACCACGATCCAGAAGCTCCAGTTCACGGCCGACCAGGTCACCCTCGAAAAGGTGGGCGTGGCGGTCACAGGGCTCGCCGTCTACCGCATCGCGGACCCGCTCGTCGCCTTCCGGATGCTGAACTTCTCGTTCCCGGAGCGCGCGCAGGAGAAGCTGGAGGCGCTGCTCGTCGACATGTTCGCGGGCGCCGCGCGCCGGCTGATCGCGAACCTGTCGGTCGAGGAGTGCCTGACGCGGCGGAAGGAGGGGATCGCCGGAGAGCTGATGCGCGAGATCGTGCCCGTCGTCTCGGGGCGCGGCAGCGTCGACGACACGACCGACAAGGGGTGGGGCGTCCTCGTCGACTCCATCGAGATCCAGGACGTGCGCATCCTCTCGCCGGCGGTCTTCGGCAACCTGCAGGCGCGCTACCGGAAGGAGCAGGAGCGGATGGCCCGCGAGGCGTCGCTGCTCACCGAGCGCGCCGTCCAGCAGGGCGAGGCCGAGGCGCAGCGGGCGATCGAGCTGACGAAGCTCGCCGCCGAGGTCGAGCTGCGCACGCGCCGCCAGGAGACCAGCGAGAAGGCGCGCCTCGAGGAGATCGCCTCCGAGGCGCGGATCGAGGAGGCGCGCCTCGCGCACGAGCAGCAGCTCGCGGCGCGCTCGGCCAGGGCCGAGGTCGAGAAGACCGCGCTCGAGGCGGAGGCGGCGGCCGCGCGCCACGCGGCGGAGATGGCGGCGGGCGCCCACGAGATCGACCTGCTCCGGCAGCGCGCGGCGATCGCGGACGCGCGGCGGCTCGTGGCGGAGGCCGAGCTCGCCATCGCGGAGATCGAGGCGAGGAAGGCGCGGCTCACGCAGGAGCTCGAGCTCGGGCGCGCGCGGGCGCTCCGCGAGATCGAGAACGCCGTGTCCCCGGAGATCATCCGGCTGACGGTCGCGCAGCAGATGCCGGCGCTCGCGGCCGCGTTCCAGCAGCGGATGGGCGAGGTGCACGTCACGGCGGTCGACGGGGCGAACCCGTTCGGATACATCGCGGCCGCCGTGGAGGGGGTGATGGGGCTGGCCCGCGCGGCGGGGCTCGAGGCGCCCTCGGCGCGGGCGCAGAAGGCGGAGCTGCCGGCGGAGCGCGAGCCCGAGGCCGGCCGGCGCTGAGGTGCGGCGCCGCGGCCGCGCGGATCGGGCGGGACGCTAGGCGGGCGGGGGCAAGGCTGCTCTACTCGCGTGCGAGACGCACCATGGCCGCGCTTTGCCCCCGCTCGACACGATCGCTCGCGGCGCTGTCACCCCTGCTCACCGCCGCGCTGCTCCTCGGCGGCTGCGGCGCAGAGCCGGAGGACACCGCGGCAGCGGCGCTGCGCCTGCGCTTCCCGGAGCACGCGGACGCCGTGCTGTCGGCGCGCGAGGCGTTCGCCCCGGCGGTGGACGGGTTCCGGCTGGCGGCGGCGGAGCGGGGCGGGGCGAGGGCCGGCCGGCCGGAGGTGGCGCTGCCTCGCGAGGGGAGCGGCGCGATCCGGTTCCGCACGCCGGCAGGGACCGAGGTGCGGGTGCGGGAGCTCGGCGCCGCGGGGGCCGGCCGGACGGCGGAGCGCGCGATGAGCTACGGGCGCGCGGGCGGGACGTCGTTCTGGACGGCGACCGACGAAGGCGTGGAGGAGTGGCTGCTCCTCGAGGCGGGCATCGCGCGCGGCGGCGAGCCGGTGGCGGCGTGGGAGGTGGAGGGAGCGACGCCGCGCGAGCGCGGCGAGGCGGTCGAGCTCGTGGACGAGCCGAGCGGCGCGCCCGTCCTGCGCGTGACGGCGCCGCGCGCGTACGCGGCGTCGGGGCGGGCCGTGGCCGCGGCGCTCCGGGTGCGGGGCTCGCGCATCGAGCTGTCGGTCGACGCGGGGGGCGAGGCGGTGCTCGTCGATCCCCTGTGGGAGCCAGCGGGCCGGATGAACTATCCGCGCAGCTACACCAGCGCGACGCTGCTGCCGAGCGGCAAGGTCCTGCTCGCTGGCGGAGCCAACCTCGGCGTGAGCAGCCTCGACACCGCGGAGATCTACGATCCGGCGGACAACAGCTGGACCCTCGCGCCGCGCATGCACGCGCGTCGCTTTGCGCCCGCCTCGGTGAGATTGCAGGACGGTGACGTCCTCGTGGTGGGCGGGTACGTCGGAGATCCTGCGGAGGCGACCCGCTTCAGCGCGGAGCGGTACGACCCGGCGGCCGACACCTGGACCCTCACAGAGCCTGCCCTCGAGCCGCGCGAGGAGATGACCGCGACGTTGTTGCGGAGTGGCAAGGTGCTCGTGACGGGCGGGCTCGGCACCCTCGATGGCAGGTGGGTGTACCTGTCCAGCGCGGAGCTGTACGACCCGATCACGAACACCTGGAGCCCCGCGGCGCCCATGGGCGAAAGGCGCGGTCGCCATGCCGCGATTCTGTTGCCGAGCGGCGAGGTCCTGGTGACGGGTGGAATCAGTGACCCGGGCGACACCGCGGAGCTGTACGATCCGGCGGCCGACACGTGGCGCTCCGCGGGCTCGATGACCAGCAGGCGCTACGAACACACGATGACGCTGCTGCAGAGCGGCAAGATCCTGGTGACGGGCGGGATCGCCCCCGTGGACGCAGAGGTGTTCGATCCGGCGACGGGCACCTGGACGCCGACGGGCCCGCTGAATCGGCCGCGCTCGCGTCACGCCGCGGCGCTGCTGCCGAGCGGCAAGGTGCTGGTGGTGGGCAGCTCGAGCGGGGCCGGCGATTCCGCCAGCGCGGAGCTGTACGACCCGATGACCAACGCATGGGTCTTGACGGAGCCCATGGACAGCATGCGCGATATCACCACGGCGACACCGCTGCTGAACGCCGAGGTGCTCGTCGCCGGCGGCGCCACCAGCTACGCGGAGCGGTACACGAGCCACGGCAGCGCGTGCACGTCGGACGACGACTGCGGGAGCTACGTCTGCGCGGAGGGCGTCTGCTGCGAATCGCGGTGCGCCGAGCCCTGCCATACCTGCGCCCTGAGCCCTGTCGTCGGCCAGTGCGTGCCCCAGCCCAAGGGATGGGATCTCCGCATGGACTGCGCGCGCGAGGGCTGTGACGGCACGTGCGACGGATTCGGGGCCTGCGCTGCCATCCCCCTGGACGGCGCGTGCTTTCCGGCCGTGTGCGTCGATGAGACGCACAGCCTGGCCGCCGTCCGCTGCCTCGCGCATGGGGGCACGTGCGCTGACCCGGGCGTCGAGACCGAGACCAGGGATGTCCTGGACTGCGCGGCCTACCGCTGCGATCCGGTCAGCGGCGCCTGCAAGGACGGGTGCGACTCCATCCATGACTGCGCGCTCGGGTTCGTCTGCGATCTGTCGGGCCGCTGCGTGCCCGTCCCGCCCGCCCCGAGCCCCCGTTGCAGCGCCGCGCCGGCGGCCGCCGCGGCCACCGGCGGCCGCTGCCTCGGAGCCCTGCTCGTCGCGCTCCTCGCGGCAGCGGCGCGGAGATCGTCGGTCCGCCGCGGTGAGCCGACGCGAGCGCCGGAGGTCTCCTGATGTCCCCGCCTCGCTCGCTGCGGTGCCCTCTGCTGCGCGCCTGCGCCCTGCTCGTGGCCACCGCGTCCCTCGCCGGCTGCAGCGCAGAGCTGGAGTCGCCCGCGTCCGCGACCCTGCGCCGGCTGTTCCCCGAGCACGCCGCCGCCGTGATCGCGGCCCGCGAGGCGTTCGTCCCCGGCGCGGCGGGGTTTGTCCTGGGAGCTGCCGAGGCGACCGGGCGACAGCGGCCTTCCGTGGTGCTGCCCCGCACTGGCAGCGAGCCGATACGCTTTCGCACGCCGGCGGGGACGGAGGTGCGGGTGCGGGAGCGCGGCGTTCTGGGGGCGAGCACCATCGAGGGCCGGGCCGTGGCCTACCGGCGGGCGGGCGGAACCTCGTTCTGGACAGCGACCGACGGGGGCGTCGAGGAATGGCTGCTGCTCGACGAGGGCGTCGCTCACGGGAGCGAGCCGGTCGCGGCGTGGCAGGTCGACGGAGCGGCGCCGCGCGCCCGCGGCGGCGCGGTGGAGATCGTGGACGAGGCGCTCGGAGCGCCCGTGCTGCGCGTGACGGCGCCGCGCGCCTACGCGGCCTCGGGGCGGCCCGTGACCGTGGCCCTCCGGGTGCGAGGCTCGCAGATAGAGCTGTCGGTCGACGCGGGGGGCGAGGCGGTGCTCGTCGATCCAGCGTGGGAGTCCGTCGGCATGATGGTCACTCCGCGCGCGGTTCACACCGCGACGCTGCTGCCGAGCGGCCTGGTCCTGTTGACGGGCGGACGAGGGCACGGCTTCGGCATGGATGAGGTTCTGGCGAGCGCCGAGCTGTACGACCCGACGGCCGACACCTGGACCCCCGCGCCTCCGATGCAGCGCGCTCGCATCGCGCACACCGCGACGCTGCTGCCGGACGGCAGGGTCCTGGTCGCAGGCGGCGAAGAGCCGGACGTCCGCTTCGCCGCGGAGCTGTACGATCCGGCGACCGATACGTGGACCCACACGGGCCCGATGCAGCGCGCTCGCACCGGGCACACCGCGACGCTGCTGCTGGACGGCAGGGTTCTCCTGGTGGACGGTTCTACCGTAGACGACGGCGAAAGTTACGCGGAGGTGTACGACCCGGCGACCGACGCCTGGGGGCTCACGAGCCCGACGCCGAGCTCCCGGACCTGGCACACCGCGACGCTGCTGCCGAACGGCAAGGTCCTGGTCGCGGGCGGCTACGACCTGGACGGCGTCGTGGACACGGCGGAGCTGTACGACCCCGCGACCGACACCTGGACCGCGACGAGCCCGATGTTCCACAGGCGCGCCGGGCATGTCGCGACGCTGCTGCCGAACGGCAAGGCCCTCGTGGCAGGCGGTGACGGGCTACAAGAGGGAGGTGTCCCCGCTTCCCCGCGGGCCGAGGTGTACGACCCGGCGACGGACACCTGGAGCCCGGCGGGGCGGCTCCAGCGCGGGCGTCGATACTGCACCGCCACGGTGTTGCCGAGCGGCCAGCTCCTCCTGGCGGGCGGCCAGGAGGATGAGCGAGGCCTCAGGCTCGACAGCGCGGAGCTGTACGATCCGGCGACGGACACCTGGTCCTTCACGACGCCGATGAGCATCGCGCGCGAGCAGCACACCGCGACGCTGTTGCCGAGCGGCGAGGTCCTGATCGCGGGTGGGTACAGCGACGGCGGCTACGCGAGCGCAGAGCGGTTCGGCCTCGCTCTGGGCGAGTCCTGCGCCGGGGCATCCGACTCGAGCGCGTCCGGCTGCCTCTCCGGCAGCTTCTGCGTCAATGGCGCCTGCTGCGACGCGCTCTGTCCCTGCGGCGCCTGCGACGCCGAGGGGCACTGCGGCCCGACGGGCAGCCCAGCGAAGGTCGGCATGATCTGCGCGGACGAGGTCGCGTGCGCTGACGCGACCCACAGCGTCCCGCCGGCGCGATGCACGCTGGCGTTGTCCACCTGCCCGGAGCCGGTTTCCATCGACTGCATCGCCTACCGATGCGACGACCAGAGCGGCGCCTGCAAGACGAGCTGCGCCTCGCTCGACGACTGCGCGCCGGACTTCGTCTGCAACTGGCGAGGCCACTGCGTCCCGCCCCCACCCGCGCCCGCCGCCGCGGCCGACTGCAGCGCCGGGCCGGGCCGGGCCGCCTCCGGCGCGGCCGGCGCGGCTGGTGTGCTGCTCGTCGCGCTCGGCGCGCGGCGCCGAGCGCGCATGACGGCGTCGCGGCGGGAGGCTAGGCGGGCCGGGGCAACGCTGCTCTACTCGGCGCCACGAGACGCGCCGTGCCGGCACCACCCGCTTCCTTGAGACGATCGCTTCCGATGCCATCTTCCCTGCTCGCGGCCGCGCTGCTCGTGGGCGGCTGCGGCGCGGAGCCGGAGGACACCGCGGCCGCGGCGCTGCGCCTGCGCTTCCCGGAGCACGCCGACGCCGTGCTGTCGGCGCGCGAGGCGTTCGCCCCGGCGGCGGACGGGTTCCGGCTGGCGGCGACCGAGCCCGGCGGGACGTGGCTCCGGGCTGCGCGGCCGGAGGTGGAGCTGCCCCGCGACGGGAGCGGCGCGATCCGGTTCCGCCTCGCGGAGGGCGGCGAGATCCGGGTGAGGGAGCTCGGCGCCGCGGGCGAGGGCGCGATGGCAGAGCGCGCGGTGAGCTACCGGCGCGCGGGCGGGACGTCGTTCTGGTCCGCGACCGAGCGCGGCGTGGAGGAGTGGCTGCTGCTCGACGAGGGCGTCGCGCGCGCGGGCGAGGTGGCGGCGGCGTGGGAGGTGGAAGGGGCCGTGCTGCGCGAGCGCGGCGCGGCGGTGGAGCTCCTGGACGAGCAGAGCGGGGCGCCGGTGCTGCGCGTGACGGCGCCGCGCGCCCATGCGGCCACGGGGCGGCGCGTGACCGTGGCGCTCCGGGTGCGGGGGGCGCGCATCGAGCTGTCGGCGGACGCGGGCGGCGAGGCGGCGCTCGTGGATCCCGCGTGGGAGCCGGCGGGGCGAACCAACGTCGAAATCAGGCGAGATCACACCGCGACGCTGTTGCAGAGCGGCAAAGTCCTCGTGGCGGGCGGTATCGACTGGCCCGACGCTCTCGCCGACGCGGAGCTGTACGACCCGACGGACGACACCTGGAGCCTCGTGGGCCCGATGCTCGTAGCGCGCTCCCGCCACACCGCGACGCTGCTGGAGAGCGGCGAGGTCCTCGTGCTCGGGGGGGAGCACGACGACCCCTCCGAGATCGTGCCCGTCAACGCCGCGGAGCTCCACGACCCGGAGACCGGCACCTGGAAGCCCAGATCATCCATGGTCACGTCACGGGCTGAGCACACCGCGACGCTGCTGGAGAGCGGCGAGGTCCTCGTGGTGGGCGGAGCGGCGGGACCCCGCACGCTCTCCAGCGTGGAGCTGTACGACCCGGAGACCGACACGTGGACCTCCGCGGCACCGATGAACGAGGCTCACGAACGCCACGCTGCGGTGCTCTTGCGGCCGAGCGGCAAGGTCCTCGTGGCGGGAGGGATGGGAGGCATCCGTGAGCTCAGGAGCGCGGAGCTCTACGACCCGGAGACCGACACCTGGACGCCCACGGGGGCGCTGCCCGGAGGCAATTCGTTCTCCTGGGCCCCCGTCGTCATGGCGCCGCTGCCGAGCGGCGAGGTCCTGGCCGTGGGCACTCGGGGAGCGGCGCGGTACGATCCGACAGCCGGCACCTGGTCCCCCACGGGACCGATGATCGGACGGCGCCCCTCGCCCAGCGCGACGACGTTGCGCAACGGCATGGTCCTGGTCGCGGGTGAGCCCTCCTCCTCGGACACCGCGTCCTACAGGAGCGTGGAGCTGTACGACCCGGAGACCGACGCCTGGACCGAGACGGCGCCCACGAACGGCTTCCACGGCGACCACTCCGCGACACTGCTGCTGAGCGGCGATGTGCTGCTGGTCGGCGAATCCGTGTACCCAGAGCGGTATTCGATCGTCGGACTCCGGTGTGCGTTGGACGCCGAGTGCGGGCGCGGCGCCTGCGTCGACGGCGTCTGCTGCGAATCGCAGTGCCTCGAGCCCTGTCACTCGTGCGCCATGCCCTCGTCGCTCGGCCGCTGCGTCCTCCAGCCGAAGGGCTCGGATGCTCGCGGCGAATGCGCGCGCGAGGGCTGCGATGGATCGTGCGACGGGCTCGGCGCCTGCTTCGCGGTGCCCAAGGACGGCGTGTGCGCCCTGGCGCAGTGCCGCGACGCGACGCACAGCGTGGCGCAGGTCCTCTGCCCCGCCGATGGAGCCAGCTGCGCGGGCCCGAGCAGCGAGGCCCGGGAGGTCGTGGATTGCGCGCCGTACGATTGTGATCAGGTCAGCGGCACCTGCAAGGTCGAGTGCGGCTCGTGGCAGGACTGCGCGCCGGGCCATGCATGCGACTTCTCCGGCCGCTGCGTGCCCGCTCCGCCCGCCGCGAGCCCGGGGTGTAGCGCCGGGCCGGCCACCGCGGAGGCGGGCGGCTCCAGGGCCGGCCGCGGCGCCGCGCTCCTTGCGCTCCTCGCCGTCGTGCAGCGGAGCGCCTCGGTCTTCCGGGGCCGATTCCCACGGCGGCGGAGGGACTCCTGATGTCCCCGCGCGGCTCCCTCAGGTGCGTTCTGCCGCGCTTCGCCGCGCTGCTCTGGGCCGCCGCGTGCCTCTCCGGCTGCAGCGCCGAGGTGGATCCGCCTGCGTCCGCCGCCGCCCTGCGCCGCCAGTTCCCGGACCAGTCCGCGGCCGTGCTCGAGGCGCGCGAGGCGTTCGTCGGCGACGCGGACGGGTTCCATCTGGGCTCGGCGGAGGTGAACGGGAGACCGGCGCGGCCTCACGTGGTGCTGCCCCGGGAGGGCAGCGAGCCGATCCGGTTCCGCACGCCGGTAGGGGTCGAGGTGCGGGTGCGAGAGCTCGGGGCCGCGGGGGAGGGCATGGCGGTGGAGCAGGCCGTGGCCTACCGTCGGAGCGGGGGGACGTCGTACTGGTCGGCGACCGAGCGCGGCGTGGAGGAGTGGCTGCTGCTCGACGAGGGCGTCGCGCGCGGCGGCGAGGCGGTGGCGGCGTGGGAGGTGGAGGGCGCGAGGCTGCGCGGGCGCGGCGAGGTGGTGGAGCTCGTCGAGGAGGGGAGGGGGACGGCGGTGCTGCGGGTCTCGGCGCCGCGGGCGTATGCGTCCTCGGGGCGGCCTGTGGCCATGGCGCTCCGGGCGCGGGGCTCGCGCATCGAGCTCACGGTGGACGCGGGCGGCGAGGCGGTGCTCGTCGACCCGTCGTGGGAGCTGACCCATGGCGCGATGAACGTCGCGCGGAGCGGTCATACCGCGACGCCGTTGCCGAGCGGCCTCGTCCTCGTGGCGGGCGGGCGGGGCGACGGCTCTCTCGACGAGACGAGCACCACGCTCGACAGCGCGGAGCTGTACGACCCGGCAACCGACTCCTGGAGCTTCACGGGGAGCATGAAGCACGCGCGCAGAGGGCACAAGGCGATGCTGCTCTCGAGCGGTGAGGTCCTCGTCGTGGGCGGTGACGTGGAGGTTGCCCACGAACTTGGCGGCATCGATCTCGAGACCGCGGAGCTCTATGAGCCGAAGACTGGCACATGGACCGACGCGGCGCCGATGCGTCTCGCCCGCATCGGTCACACGGCGACGCTGCTTCCGAGCGGTAAGGTCCTCGTGGCGGGCGGGGGCAAGAATAGCTTCTTTACCGAGAGCGTGGAGCTGTACGACCCCGAGTCCAATCGGTGGGAGCCCATGGCTCCGATGAGCTACCCGCGCGCTGGGCACAAGGCGATGCTGCTCTCCAACGGCAAGGTCCTCGTGGCGGGCGGACGTTACATTCCCGGCGTGCTCGCCACGGCGGAGCTCTACGACCCCGAGGCCGATCGGTGGGAGCTCACGGCTTCGATGAACCACGCGCGCAATGGTCTCACGATGACGTTGCTGCCGAATGGAGAGGTCCTGGCGGCGGGCGGCCGGCACCCTGACGGCACCTGTATCGCGCGCGCGGAGCGATACGATCCGGAGGCCAGGAGCTGGACGCTCACGAGCCCGATGAACAGCGGGCGGACGAGCTACAGCGCATCGCTGCTACCCGACGGCACCGTCCTGTTCGCGGGCGGATTGACCGACAGCTATTTCTACCTGAGCAGCGCGGAGCGGTACGACCCGGCGGTCGATACCTGGACCTTCACGACCTCCATGAGCTCCCCGCGCATCGGGCACACCGCCACGCTGTTGTTGAGCGGCGAGGTGCTGGTGGCAGGGGGGACTTACTCTGACATCACGTTCGCCGAGAGCGAGCGGTTCGGCCAGGCCCGCGGTGAGGCGTGCACCGCGACGACCGCGTGCTTGTCCCCCGATATCTGCGTCGACGGCACCTGCTGTGACGTGCCATGTCCCTGCGGCACCTGCGGCGCCCCGGGGACCGAGGGGCGCTGCGGCGAGACAGGCAGCCCGGAGAAGGCCGGCTCGATCTGCGCGCCGTCCAGGTGCGACGGCGACCGCCGCATCTTCGAGGCGGTGCGGTGCACGACGGCGTCCTCCGCCTGTGCCACGCAGGTGAGCGTGCCCTGCGTCGCCTATCGATGCGATCCGGAGCGCGGCGCCTGCAAGCAGAGCTGCGCCTCGATCGACGACTGCGCACCGGGCTACGCCTGCAACCTGCGCGGCCACTGCGTACCGGCCCCGTCCGCGCCGGACGCCGCGTCCGGCTGCAGCGCCGGGCCGGGCCGGGCCGCCCCCGTCGCGGCGTGCGCCGCCGGTGCGCTGCTCGTCGCGCTCGGCGTCGCGCGCCGTCGGCGACGCCCGGAGATCATCCGGCGAGCGGTCGCGTAGCAGATGCGGGCGCTCGCGGCCGCGCTCCAGCAGCGAATGGGCGAGGCGCACGTGACGGCCGTCGACGGCGTGAACCCGTTCGGCTACATCGCCGCCGCCGTGGATGGCGTGATGGGGCTGGCCCGCGCGGCGGGGATCGAGGCGCCCTCGAGCCGCGCGGGCAAGGCCGAGCGGCGGTCGGGAGCGGGGACGACGCCGGACCTGGCTGAGGCTCGGCGCCGGGATGCCCGAGGCGAGGCCGACCGACGCGCGCTGCGCCGGGCGCCGCGGCGCGCGCTAGGCGGGCCGGTGCAACGCTGCTCTACTCTGCGGCAAGCGGTCTTCATGCCTTTGCCATCATCCAGCTCGCGGCGCGTAGCGCGCCTGTTGCCATGGCTTGCAGCCGCGCCGCTCGTCGGCGGCTGCGGCGCGGAGCCGGACGACACCGCGGCCGCGGCGCTGCGCCTGCGCTTCCCGGAGCACGCGGACGCCGTGCTGTCGGCGCGCGAGGCGTTCGCGCCGACGGCGGGCGGGTTCCGGCTCGCGTCGACCGAGCCCGGCGGGACGTGGCTCCGGGCTGCGCGGCCGGAGGTGGAGCTGCCGAGGGACGGAAGCGGCGCGATCCGGTTCCGCCTCGCGAAGGGCGGCGAGATCCGGGTGAGGGAGCTCGGCGCAGCGGGCGAGGGCGCGATGGCAGAGCGCGCGGTGAGCTACGGGCGCGCGGGCGGGACGTCGTTCTGGGCGTCCACCGACCGGGGCGTCGAGGAGTGGCTGCTGCTCGAGGAGGGCGTCGCGCACGGCGAGGCGGTGGCGGCGTGGGAGGTGGAGGGGGCGCTGCTGCGCGAGCGCGGCGCGGCGGTGGAGCTGCTGGACGAGCAGAGCGGGGCGCCGGTGCTGCGCGTGACGGCGCCGCGCGCCTATGCGGCCACGGGGCGGCCCGTGACCGTGGCGCTGCGGGCGCGGGGGGCTCGCATCGAGCTGTCGGCGGACGCGGGCGGCGAGGCGGCGCTCGTGGATCCCGCGTGGGAGCCGACGAGCCGAATGAACGTCGCACGCTGGCAAGGGAGCACCGCGACGCTGCTGTTGCCGAGCGGCAAGGTCCTGGTGGCGGGCGGCTCCGACGTCATAGGCGTCGAGACTTCCAGCGCGGAGCTGTACGAGCCGACCACCGACACCTGGACGCTCGCGGCAAGCATGCGCTCAACGCACCGCGCTCACACGGCGACGCTGCTGGAGGACGGCAAGGTCCTCGTGGTCGGCGGGGGGCACATGCGGCGCATCAGCGCGGGGAGTGGGGGATACGAGGCGGTGACCGTCGACGCCGTGGAGCTCTACGAGCTCACGACCGACCGCTGGACGGACGGCGCATCCATGGCCGAGTCGCGGCTTGAGCACACGGCGACGCTGCTGAAGAACGGCAAGGTCCTGGTGGCGGGCGGAAAGAGGGGAACCCGCGTTCTTTCCAGCGCGGAGCTGTACGATCCCGCGACCGACACCTGGACCACCGCGGCACCGATGAACGCCGCTCGCTCGACGCACGCTGCGCTCTTGCTGCCGAGCGGGGAGGTCCTCGTGGCGGGAGGGTTCGTGTACGACGCTCCCGCCGGCAGCACGGAGCTATACGACCCGGTGGCCGACTCCTGGACGCTCACGGGCTCGATGACCGAGGGTGAATGGGTCCCGGTGGCCCTGGCGCAGCTGCCGAGCGGCGGGGTCCTCGCGGCGGGCAGACTGGGCGCGGAGCGGTACGATTCAGCGGCGGGCACCTGGACCCGCACGAGCCCGATGATCGCGCATCAGGGCGTATACAGCGCGACAACGCTGCACAACGGCACGGTCATGGTCGTCGGTGAGTCCACCAACGTGGACGATCCTTCTGCCAGGACGGTGGAGCTGTACGACCCGGAGGCCGACACCTGGACCCTCACGGCATCCACGAGCGGTTCGTACTCGGACCACACCGCGACACGTTTGCTGGACGGCGGTGTGCTGCTGGTTGGCTCTTCGGAGTATTCCGAGCGGTACTCGATCATCGCCGCCGCGTGCGCGTCCGATGCCGATTGCGGGCACACCGCGTGCGTCGACGGCGTCTGCTGCGAATCGCGGTGCTCCGAGCCCTGTCACTCGTGCGCCATGCCCTCGTCGCTCGGCCGCTGCGTCCTCCAGCCGAAGGGCTCGGATGCTCGCGACGAATGTGCGCGCGAGGGCTGCGATGGAGCGTGCGACGGGCTCGGCGCCTGCTCCGCCGTGCCCAAGGACGGCGTGTGCGCCCCGACGCAGTGCCGCGACGAGACGCACAGCATGGAGCAGGTCCTCTGCCCCGCCGATGGGGCCAGCTGCGCGGACCCGAGCAGCGAGGCCAGGGGCGTCGTGGACTGCGCGCCCTACGACTGCGATCAGGCCAGCGGCGCCTGCAAGGTCGAGTGCAGCTCGCTGAAGGATTGCGCCCCGGGCCATGTCTGCGACTTCTCCGGCCGCTGCGTGCCCCCGCCGCCCGCCGCGAATCCGGGTTGCGGCGTCGCGCCTGCCGTCGCGGCGGCGGCGGGCGCCTCCAGGGCCGGCCTCGGCGCCGCGTTCCTCGCGCTCCTCGCCGTCGCGGCGCGGAGATCCTCGGCTTTCCGGGGGAAGCACGCGATGCGGCGGGGGGGCTCCTGATGTCCCGGTTCGGCCTCCTCAAGTGCGTTCTGCCGCGCTTCGCCGCGCTGCTCTGGGCCGCCGCGTGCCTCTCCGGCTGCAGCGCCGAGGTGGATCCGCCTGCGTCCGCCGCCGCCCTGCGCCGCCAGTTCCCGGACCAGTCCGCGGCCGTGCTCGAGGCGCGCGAGGCGTTCGTCGGCGACGCGGACGGGTTCCATCTGGGCTCGGCGGAGGTGAACGGGAGACCGGCGCGGCCTCATGTGGTGCTGCCCCGGGAGGGCAGCGAGCCGATCCGGTTCCGCACGCCGGCAGGGGTCGAGGTGCGGGTGCGAGAGCTCGGGGCCGCGGGGGAGGGCATGGCGGTGGAGCAGGCCGTGGCCTACCGTCGGAGCGGGGGGACGTCGTACTGGTCGGCGACCGAGCGCGGCGTGGAGGAGTGGCTGCTGCTCGACGAGGGCGTCGCGCGCGGCGGCGAGGCGGTGGCGGCGTGGGAGGTGGAGGGCGCGAGGCTGCGCGGGCGCGGCGAGGTGGTGGAGCTCGTCGAGGAGGGGAGGGGGACGGCGGTGCTGCGGGTCTCGGCGCCGCGGGCGTATGCGTCCTCGGGGCGGCCTGTGGCCATGGCGCTCCGGGCGCGGGGCTCGCGCATCGAGCTCACGGTGGACGCGGGCGGCGAGGCGGTGCTCGTCGACCCGTCGTGGGAGCTGACCCATGGTGCGATGAACGTCGCGCGGAAAGTTCATACCGCGACGCTGCTTCCGAGCGGTAAGGTCCTCGTGGCGGGCGGCTGGGACGTGCAATACGCGAAAGAGACGTTCCTCACCCTGGACAGCGCGGAGCTCTACGACCCGGTGACCGACTCCTGGAGCTTCACGGGGAGCATGAACTACGCGCGCGGCGAGCACACGGCGACGCTGCTCTCGAGCGGCAAGGTCCTCGTGGTGGGCGGCCAGCTGGCTGACTTCCATAATGGCATCCTCCACAAGAGCGCGGAGCTGTATGACCCGGAGACCGGCGCATGGACGGCCGCGGCGTCGATGGCTTTCGAGCGCCATGGGCACACGGCGACGCTGCTCTCGAGCGGCAAGGTCCTCGTGGTGGGCGGCCCTGGCGATATCCAGCCCGGGCGCGTGGAGCTGTATGACCCCGAGACTGGCCAGTGGACGTTCACGGGGCCGATGATCCAACCGCGCATCTGGCACGCGGCGACGCTGCTCCCGAGCGGCAAGGTCCTCGTGGCGGGCGGGTCCAGCCCGTTGGGCCCGTTGTTGGCCAGCGCGGAGCTGTACGACCCTGAGGCCGACCAGTGGGAGGTGACGGGGGCGATGAACCACGAGCGCGCTTTTCACACGATGACGTTGCTGAAGAATGGCGAGGTCCTGGCGGCGGGCGGCAGGCATCCTGACGGCACCGGGATCGCGAGCGCGGAGCGCTACGAGCCGGAGGCCGGGCGCTGGACGCTCACGAGCCCCATGACCGACAAACGGGAGGTCCACACCGCAACGCTGCTGCCCGACGGCCAGGTCCTCGTGGCGGGTGGATACGGCGAGCGCAGGCTCCATCGCAGCGCGGCTCTGTACGACCCGGCGGTCGATACCTGGACCGCCACGAGCCCCATGAGCCACGCGCGCGTCGAGCACAGCGCCACGGGGTTGTTGAACGGCGAGGTGATGGTGGCAGGGGGAGGGAACGCTGATTCCTCCTCCATCGCGGAGGCCGAGCGGTTCGGCTCTGCCCGGGGCGAGGCATGCACCGCTGCGTCCACTTGCTTCCCCCCCAACGTCTGCGTCGACGGGGTCTGCTGCGACGCGCCCTGTCCCTGCGGCACCTGCAGTGCCCGAGGGGCGGAGGGGTACTGCGGCGACGCGGGCAGCCCGGCGAAGGACGGCTCGATCTGCGCGCCGTCCAGGTGCGACGGCGACCGCCGCATCTTCGAGGCGGCGCGGTGCACGCCGGCGTCCTCCGCCTGTCCCACGCAGGTGAGTGTCCCCTGCGTCGCCTATCGATGCGATCCGCAGCGCGGCGCCTGCAGGCAGAGCTGCGCCTCGATCGACGACTGCGTGTCGGGCTACGTCTGCAACCTGCGAGGCCACTGCGTCCCGGCCCCGCCTGCGCCGGACGCCGCGTCCGGCTGCAGCGCCGGGCCGGGCCGGGCCACCCCCGTCGCGGCGTGCGCCGCCGGTGCGCTGCTCCTCGCGCTCGGCGTCGCGCGCCGTCGGCGACGCCGCGCCGCCGGCGCGCTCGGCACCCTCGTCGCGCTCGCCGCCGCCTTCAGCGCGGAAGCCGCCGCGCTTGCCCAGCCGGCAGCGGCTCCGGCCTCCCCCGCGCCGCCTGCGGCGTCGCCGCCCGCCGCAGCGGCTCCGGCCTCCCCCACGCCGCCTGCGGCGTCGCCGCCCGCCGTGGCCCCGGCCTCCTCCGCGCCGCCTGCGGCGTCGCCGCCCGCCGCGGCCCCGGCGCCGCCGCCCGCCGCCTTGCCGCCCTCGGACGCCGAGCCTCCGCCCGCCGCGAACCCCGTCGCCGAGGCGCGCGCCCACTTCGAGCGCGGCCTCGATCTGTATCGCCAGGGCGCCTGGGAGCCCGCGCTCGCCGAGTTCCTCGCGTCGCGGCAGGACTATCCGACCTGGAGCGCCACCTCGAGCGCGGCGCTGTGCCTCCAGCAGCTCCGCCGCTACGACGAGGCGCTCGCGCTCTTCGAGACCCTGCTCGCCGACTTCGCGCAGCGGCTGCCGCCGGAGACCAGGAACGCCGCGCAGCAGGCCGTCGTCCGGCTGCGCGGGCTGGTCGGCACCGTCGACGTCGCCGACGCCGAGATCGGCGCCTCGATCATGGTCGACGGCCAGCGCCGCGGCGATTACCCGCTGCCCGCCCCGCTGCGCGTCGGCGCGGGCAGCCACGTGATCCGCGTCTACAAGGACGGCTTCGAGCCGTTCGAGACCCGCGTCGACGTCGCCGGAGGGCAGGTGGTCCGCATCCTGTCGCGCCTCCAGAAGCTCGTCGAGTCGGGGCGCCTGCGCGTCACCGAGGGGAATGGCAAGGCGCTCGACGTGCTCGTCGACGGCTACACCGTCGGCAAGACGCCGTGGGAGGGGCCGCTCTCGCCCGGCCAGCACACGGTGGTGCTGCGCGGCTCGGGCGACCTCGGGACCATGCCCGCCTCGGTGATCATCCGGCTCAAGCAGACGACGCCCCTCGCCCTCCGCGCCGAGGAGCTGAGCGCGACGCTCCGGATCGAGCCCACGCCGGTGTGCGCGAGCGTCACCGTCGACGGCGTGGCGCTCGGCAGCGGCATCTGGGAGGGGCGCCTGAGCCCCGGCCGGCACCGGATCGAGGTCGCCGCGGGCGGCTTCGTCACCGCGCGGCGCGAGGCGGTCCTCGCCCGCGGCGCGCGCACGGTCGTCTCCGTGCCGCTGGAGCGCGTGCAGCTCGAGCGCCCTCCGGGGCGGTTCCTCGTCGAGCTCGACGCGGGCCCGGCGTTCCTGCCGTCGTTCGGCGGCGCCGCCGCGGTCCAGTGCACGGGATCGTGCTCGCTGGGCGTCGGCGTGGGCGGCCTCGGCGCGGTCCACGCGGGCTACGAGCTCTGGTCCGGCTTCGGCTTCGGCGTGACGACCGGCTACCTCCAGGTGCACCAGACCGTGACCGCCCGGCGCATGTCGCTGCAGATCCAGGACATCCTGCCGGACAGCGCCGGCGAGGCCGACGACGCCCTCGCGCTCAGAGGCTTCCTGGCGGGCGTCTGGACCGGCCTGTCGCTCGGTGACCGCCACCGCTTCTCGGTCCGGCTCGGCGCCGGCGCCCTGCTCGGCACCGTGCGCGACGAGCGCACCGGCACGTTCACCTCCGGCAGCGGCATGGAATTCCACCTCGATCCCACGGTGGCGCAGGACCCCGCCAGGTTCTTCGTGATGACGCCGGAGGTGCGCGGGGGCCTGCGCCTCGGGGAGCACCTCGAGGTGACGGCCGGCCTCGCGGCGGCGGTCCTGGTCCGGCTGAAGGAGCCCCTGTGGACGAACCCCCCGGAGGGCGCCTACGGCCGGATCGACCTCGATAGCGGGTACTTTGCCAGGTTCGAGCAAGAGTCGCTCGCCGGCACGGTGATGGTCGTGATCGCGCCCAAGATCGGGATGCGCTACACGTTCTGACGTGGCGTGGGGGGGTCGGCCTGCCTGGCCCGCCCCGTCCTGTGGGAACGCAATAATCCGGCGTGGCAGCACGGATGCCCTGGGCTCGCGGGTCGAGGTAGCATCGCGATTGAGGCCTCGCCTACATCTTCTAGAGTAAAGCTTTCTTGTGGACGGCAAGACCTTGAGCGGACGGTACACCCTGGTCCGCCTCCTCGGCCGAGGAGGGATGGGGGCTGTCTACGAGGCCGACGACGCGGAGCAGGGGCGCCGCGTGGCCGTGAAGGTCATGAACCGCGAGATCGTCCACAGCCGATCTGCGATGGAGCGGTTCGAGCGCGAGGCGAGGGCCGCGAGCGCCATCCAGACCGAGCACATCGTCCGCGTGCTCGACACGGGCGTGGACCGCGAGACGGGCTCGCCGTTCCTGGTGATGGAGCTGCTCCGCGGCGAAGATCTCGCGCAGCTCCTCTCGCGCCTCGGCCCGCTGCCCCCGCGGGTCGCGCTCCGGATCGTGGCGCAGGCCTGCGTCGGCCTGCAGAAGGCGCACGACGCCGGCGTCGTGCACCGCGACATCAAGCCCGCCAACCTGTTCCTCGCCCAGCGCGAGGAGGGCGCCGGGCTCATCGTGAAGCTGCTCGATTTCGGCATCGCCAAGATCAAGCCGGCCCACGAGCCGCGCCGGGACACGACGGGGCTCACCCGGTCCGGGAGCATGCTCGGGACGCCCCGCTACATGTCCCCGGAGCAGGCGCGGGGCATCAAGGACATCGATCACCGGACCGACATCTGGGCGCTCGGGATCGTCCTTTACCACGCGCTCGCGGGGCGCACGCCGACCGAGGACGTCGAGGCCTTCGGCGATCTCATCGCCACCCTGGTCGCCGACCTGCCGGCGCCGGTCCAGGACTTCGCGCCGTGGGTCGCGCCCGAGATCGCCGCGGTCGTCGACGGCGCGCTCCAGTACCAGCCCGTCGCCCGGTACCCGTACGCCTCGGTGATGCTCGACGCGATCAGGCCGATCCTCGGGGACGACCCGCTCTCGCTCGACGAGGGCATGCTGGTCCCGCTCTCGCCGTCGGAGCGCCAGGCCGCGGCGCCGAGGCTCGAGGTCCGGGCGAGCCCGCGCGTGCACCGCCGGAGCAGCGTCGCGGGCGCGGCGGCGGGGAGCGCCGCGAAGCGCTGGCGGGACCAGTCGACCGACTGCGCGACGGTGCCTGCCCTCGAGACGGAGGAGACGCCGCGGGTGACCCAGGAGGCGCCGGCGCCGCAGCGCCCCCGGAGCAGGGCGCACGTGGCGGTCGCCGCGCTGCTCGTGGCGGGCCTCGGCTGGGGCGTGACGCACCGCGCGCGCGCCCCGGCGGGCGCGGCGATGACCGGCATGCACCTCGTCTCCCGCGAGCTCTCGAGGGCGCTCCCCACCGTCCAGCGCGCGGCGCCCCCGGCGGCCGTGCAGACGCCCGTCCAGCACCGGGTCGAGCTGACGATCGTCCCCGCGGACGCCTCGGTCGAGGTCGACGGGGTGCCCGCGCCCCTGAAGGACGGCACCGTCGAGCTCACGGGCGCGCTCGGGAGCAGCCGCAAGGTGCGTGTCTTCAAGGGCAGCTCCGAGATCGAGCGCGACGTCGCCATCACCGAGGAGGGCTCGCGCCCCTCGAAGCTGCAGCTGCCGCTGCCCCGGAAGCGCGCTCCGGAGAGGCGGCCCCGGTCCGCGGCGGCGGGCGCGGTCCCCGCCGCCGCCCCCGCCGGCGCGTCGAGCGCGGCCCCCTCCAGCGGCGCGGGCGCCGCGCCGGCGGGCGCGCCGAGCGCCGCGCCCACCGCCCCGCTCGCGCACGACCCGCTCATGCCCCCGCGCTTCATCGAGTAGCCACCGCCCTCGTCCGGCCGAGCGGCGTGCCTTCGGCCCTGCGGCGCCCTCCAGGGGGAGGCGCTGCGGCGCGCGTCGCCGCGGCGGGCGCCTGCGCGATCGGGCGAACCTCGTTCGCTCGGCGTTGTCTGCCCCTGAGCTCCTCGCCGCCCCCGCGGCGGCGGCGCCGCGGCGAGCGGCGTGACACAACGGATGCGGCGCTGGCCCGTCTGACCGAGCACCCGCGCGGTCCGCGGGGAGGGAGAAGAGCATGGGCGAACTCGGGATGGTGTGGGCAAGGCGCGCGCTCCTCGGCGGCGCGCTGCTGCTGGGGCTCTCGGCGGGAGGGCTCGCGTGCAGCAACAGGGAGGCCTCCGAGTCGGCGGCGCCCCCGAGGGTGTCTCCGGCATCGGCCTCGGGGGAGACGACGGACGGGATGCTCGGGGCGCCGGCGGCCGGGGCCAGGCGCGAGGCGCCGCTGGCGGCCGCCGTGCCCGGGGACGGCGCCGGGGTTGCGAAGGGACGCGCGGGCACCGGCGGCCTGCCGGCGCCCGCCGTCGCGCCTCCCGCCGCGGCGGCGGGCGAGGGCGCGGCCAGGGGCGCGGCCCCCGCCGAGGCGGCCCTCGACCCGAACGGCCGCTTCGCCACCACGTACCGGCCCGGCGGCGGCCACCTGGCGGCGTTCGAGTCGGCCGTCGCGCGCGGCATCGTCCCGGCCGGCGAGCGCGAGCTCGTGAGCGACGTCGGCGCCCGGTACGCGCCCGCGATCGACGTCCCGAAGGGCGTGACCCTCGCCCTGCGCACCGACCTCGAGCGGGCGAAGGTCCCGCCGGGCGGCGGCCCGGTGCACGTGCGCGTCGCGCTCCGCTCCACGGCGCAGGCGCCCGCGGCGCGGCCGCACCTGTCGGTGCACCTCGTGCTCGACGTGAGCGGCTCGATGAGCGGCGAGCCGATGGCGCGGGCGCGCGACGCGGCGCAGGCGCTCGTCGACAAGCTCGACGCGAACGACGATTTCTCGCTGGTCACCTTCTCGAGCGACGCCGCGGTGAGGATCCCCGACGGCCCCGTCGGGCCCCGGCGAGCGGCGATCAAGGCCGCGATCGCGGGCATCGCCGAGGGCGGCGGCACCAACATCGGCCGAGGCCTGGAGCTCGGCTACGCGCAGGCCGCCCAGCCGGGCATCCCCGACGGCGCCGTGCGGGTCGTGCTGCTGCTCTCCGACGGGCGCGCGAACGCCGGGATCATGAGCTCGGAGCGGCTCTCGCGGCTCGCGCTCGACGCCTTCCAGGCCGGCGTCCAGACGAGCACGTTCGGGCTCGGCGCCGACTACGACGGCGCGCTGATGAGCGGCATCGCGAGCGACGGGGCCGGCGGGTACTACTACCTGCGCGATCCGGATCAGATCGCCCCGGCGCTCGCGACGGAGCTCGACAAGCGGCTCGATCCGGTGGCGACCGCGGTCGAGCTCCGGGTGCGGCTGAAGCCGGACGTGAAGCTGCTCCAGGTCTACGGCTCGCGCCGGCTGAGCGACGCCGAGGCGGCGCGCGTGCGGGCGATCGAGGTGGCGGCGGACGCGCAGGCGGCGCGGCGCGATCGCATCGCGAAGGACCGCGAGGACGACGCCGAGGGCGGGATGCGGTTCTTCATCCCGGCGTTCTCGCGCGACGACGGCCACGCGCTGCTCTTCAAGCTCGGCCTGCCCGCCGGCGCGGAGGCGCGGACCGTCGCGTCCATCGAGCTCAAGTACAAGGACCGGGTGACCAAGAAGAACGTCGTCGACGAGGCGCCGCTCAAGGTCGCGTACGCGACCGGCGACGCCGACAGCGCCGCGAGCGTCGACCTGTCGGTCGGCAAGACGATCCAGGGCTTCGCCGCCGGCGAGACGCTGGCCGAGGCCGCCCGGCAGATCGCGCTCGGCGACCGTGCCCGCGCCGTCGCGCTGCTCACCGAGCGGGAGGGCATCCTGCGCGCCGCGGCCGGCGCGCTCGGCGAGCCGCTGTTCCTGAAGGACGCGGACCGCCTCGCGCGCCTCCGCAGCCACGCGGGCGCCGCGGACGGCCTGGGCGACCCGCTCGTGCTGGCGATGCTGCTCGAGACCGCCTCGCGGTCGCACCTCCGCTGAGGGCGCATGACGATGGCCACGATGCCCCGAGCGCGGCGAGCCGCCGGCTCCACCGAGGCGCGGACATGACCCAGACCTTCCCTCTCCGGCGCGATCGCGCGGCGCAGCACGTCGACGTGCCGCCGGGCGGCGAGATCGTCCTTCGCGGCAAGCTCGTGTGCTCGACCGACGCGTCGATCGTCGACGCGGCGACGACGACCTGGCCCGCGGGGGCGCCCGGCGGCGCCTCGGTGGACAGCGGCGGGCTCGTCGACTTCGCGCAGGGCGGCTTCCATGTGACGAGCCGCGATCCGGTCACCCACGAGGTCCACGCCATCGCGACCGGCGAGCCGGCGCCCGCGTGCGCGCTCGCGGGCGTCGAGGCCCCGTGCCTGCCGCTCCGGCTCCTGCCGCTCGCGCGCGCGCGGCTCCAGACGGCGCAGGAGCTGAGCAGCTGTCTGCACGGGGGTATCACCGTCGAGGTGCCGGACGCCGTGATCCCGCCCGTCGCGCCCGCGGCCGTTCCCTATGTGCAGGGCGCGGCCGTGCTGGTCGGCGCCTTCGCGCTGGTCGCGGTCGGGTGGGCGGTGCAGCGCCGGCGCGCCCGCTCGCCGCTCGGCCAGCTGATCGGCCTCGCGAACCGCACGCGGGCCAAGCTGAAGGCCGCCGATCCGGTCGTGGCCGCGCCGCTCCTGCCCGCGGTGGACGCCGCGCTGGGCGCGCTGAAGCGGCGGCGCGTGGACGCCGCCTCGGCCGAGGGCAAGCGGGTCGCGGAGGTGCTGCGGCGGGTGGAGATGCGCCTCGACGCGTCGGCCCTGGAGGCGCGCGCCGACCGGGAGCAGCAGGCGGCGGACGAGATGGTCCGCGAGATCGAGAGCGCGCTCGAGGCGGTCGACGAGGTGGGAGGCGCGCGGCGCGAGCGGGCGTGAGGCGCGCCGGCGCCATTCACGACGGCTCGCGCTCCAGGTTCTCGCGCAGCTTACGCAGCCCGTCGCGCGCTCGGCCGCTCATCACGCGGCGCAGGAGGGGGACCACGAGCCAGCGAAACCACCACCGCTGATTGCGGCTGACCATGCGCCACTCGACGCGCGTCTCGTCGTCGGAGAGCGCCGCGAAGTCCACGCTCATGCGGGGCAAGAGGAAGCCCTCACCTTCGGTCAGCAGACGCTCCCCGACGCGCGCCTCCTTCACCTCGACGTCGATCGTGCCGGTGCGCCCGAAGGGCATGCGCACGGTCTCCCGGTAGCGCTTGCCGAGTTGCCCGTGCTCCAGCGTGTCGAGCTCGCGCATGGCTGCGACGCCCGGGAACCAGGCCGGGAAGTTCTCCATGTTGGACACGTACGCGAACGTCTCGTGCAGGGGCCGGCGGATCTCCACCGAGCCCTGCGCCAAAAGCTCCGGCTGCGCGCCGCTCACGAGCGCCTCCTCGGTGCCGCCTTCATCTCCATCGGCCTGAGCAAGCTCTGCTCCACGCTCCGGCGCATCGCGCGGACGTAACGCGGCCGGGACCAGCTCCGCTCCTCGATGAGATCCTGCCAGTTCCCAATCGACAGGATGGTGGCCAGGAAGTCCGCCGCATCCGACGCCGACCATTCGTCGGCCAACGCGCCTTCGGCCTGGAGCCGCGCCACGAAGCCCGCGCAGACGGCCGTGAAACCGCGCATGCGGTCGCGCCACGCGAGCTCCGCGTCCTCGTCCGTGGCCCGTGCCGCCTGCATGGCCCGCGCCACGTCCGTGATGTGGGCGACGTAGCCCGCCCACGCACCGATGAACTCGGAGAGGATCGCGCGCGCGTCGGGGGCGCGCTCGCACTTTCGGACCAGGTCGGCGAACCCATGCACCTCGTCGACGTAACGCACCAGCGCGACCAAGAGCTGGGTCCTGGTCTCGAAGTGCAGATAGACCGCTTGGCGCGACACCCCGGCCGCCGACGCGATCTCCGCCATCGAGACGCCGCGACGCCCCGGCTCGGTCACCAGCCGGCGCGCGGCCTCGAGGATCACGGCGCGGGTTTCCCCGTCCTTGCTTGACATGGTGTCAACTTGGGGCATAGTTTACACTGTGTCAAGTTCGACGGGCGCGCCGCCGTCACGGTGCCGCCGTCACGATTCGCGCGGGCGACCGCGAAGGGCTCGGGGACTCTGGCGCTGGCTAGAGCGCAGAATAGGTTGAGCCGTCATTGATTCTCGGCGCTCATGCGGCCTCCGCTCTCCAGGCGGTGGAGCATGGACACGCTCAGCGATCCCCGGTATGGTCGAACCATGAGAGCCGCCCGACGGGAACGGTATGGCACGCCGTCCGTCATTCGGATCGAAGACGTGGCAGCGCCCACGCCGGCCGATGACGAGATATTGGTTCGGGTCCACGCGGCGACGGTGAGCCGCACCGACTGTGCCTTGCTCTCGGCCAGCCCGTTCCTCATGCGGTTCATGACCGGCCTTCGCAGGCCCAAGAGCAAGGCGCTCGGCACCGACTTCGCGGGGCGGGTGGAGGCGATCGGCTCGCGCGTGCGCAGCTTTGCGGTCGGCGACGACGTCTGGGGAATCAACGATCTTGGGGCTGGGTCTCACGCAGAGTACCTGGTCATCTCCGCAGACGACTCGGTCGCGCGCATGCCTGCCGGCCTGAGCTTCGAAGAGGCCGCAGCCTCCATCGAGGGCGCCTGGTATGCTTACAGCATCACCCAGCGAGCGGCCCTCGAGAAGGACCGCCGCGTGCTGATCAACGGGGCCACCGGGGCGATCGGATCCGCGCTCCTGCAGATCTGCGTCTACCTGGGCGCCTCCGTGACCGCGGTGGGAAACACCAAGAACCTGGAGCTGTTGAAGTCGCTCGGGGCGGCCAGGGTCATCGACTACGAACGAGAAGACTTCACCCAGGACGACCAGGTCTATGACTACGTGTTCGACGCGGTCGGAAAGAGCACATTCGGCGCCTGCAAGCGCCTGTTGACGCCCCGGGGTGTGTACGTTTCCTCGGAGCCCGGACCTGGCTGGCAGAATCCATTCCTGGCGCTCCTCACGCCCGTGCTCGGCCGACAGTGGGTCGTGTTCCCGATACCCATCGACCGAAAGGTGTTTCTCGAGGTGATGGGCCGGCTCGTTACGGAGGGGCATTTCCGGCCCGTCATCGACCGAACCGTCTCCCTGGATGCGGTCCAGGAGGCCTACGCCTACGTCGCGTCTGGACAGAAGACGGGCAGCGTGGTGCTGAAGCTCGCGGCGTAGTAGCGCTGGGAGGAAATCCAAATGCCTGATCTCCACTTCCGCCATGCCCACCCCGAGGACGCGGCCCGCCTCCAGGCCATCCGTCGCGCCGCCTTTGCGCCCGTGTTCGCGTCGTTCCGCGCGATCCTCGGCGAGGAGATCTACGAGCTGGCGCAGCGGCGGACAGACGAAGCGCAGGAGGGGCTGCTGACGTCGCTGATGGCGGCCGGCTCGGGCTGGGAGGTGTACGTGGCGCAATCCGGCGACGAGGTCGCCGGCTTCGTGGCGCTCCAGCTCAATGCGGAGACGCTCGTCGGCGAGATCGGCCTCAATGCCGTCGACCCCGCGCAGGCCGGAAAGGGCATCGGCACGGCGATGTACGAGTTCGCGGTGGCGCGCATGAAGCAGGCAGGGATGCGGGTCGCCACCGTCGGCACCGGCGGCGACCCGAGCCACGCCCCGGCGCGACGCGCGTACCGGAAGGCGGGGTTCGACGTCGAGATCTCCAGCGTGTGGATGTGCCGCAAGCTCTGAGCTGGCCCGCATCCCGTCCGCTGCACGACAGGACCGCGATCGCTGCGCGCGCGGACCGGCCAACCGTGACGGCGTCGTTCAGCGGATCGGCCCGGCGACCTTCGGCGGCGAGGCGGGAGCGGCCTCCGCGGCGGGCTCGAGCCGCGCGCAGCCGCCGTCGTCGAAGGGGCCGATCGCCGGCTCACCCTTGACGAACGCCGAGACGCGGCGCATCCGCTCGACGAACGCCGCCTCCGTCTCGGCGCGCCGCGGGTCGGCCGCGAGCGGGACGGTCCCGAGGCCCTCGCTGCGCACGGGGCAGATCTCGGCGAGGGGCGGCGCGCCACGCCGAAGGCGCAGGCGCGCGAGCATCCCGAGCTCGACCGCGGGGCCGGTCCGCTTCACCTTCATGATGAAGTTGCCGAGGCTGTAGAAGATGGGCCGGCCGCGGCGGAGCTCGATGCCCTGGAGCACGTGCGGGTGATGGCCGAGGAAGGCGTCGGCGCCGGCGTCGATGGCGGCGGCAGCGAGCGCGCGCGCCGGGGGCAGCGGGGTATCCAGGTACTCGGTCCCGCCGTGGTAGCTCACCACGACGGCGTCCACGCCGGGCTGCTTGCGCGCGGCGCGCACCGCGGCGGCGAGCCCGTCCCGCTCCGCGGCCGCGACGAACTCCCGCGCCGGGTGCTCCCAGAGCGAGCCCTGGTTCCAGATGCCGGTCACGGCGAGCACCGCGACGCGGAAGCCGCGGCGCTCGACGACGACCGGCGCGTACGCCTTCTGCCGCGTCCGGCCGGCGCCCACGTAGGCGACGCCCGCGCGCTCCAGGTGGCCGAGCGTCTCGAGGAACGCCTTCTTGCCGTAATCCCACATGTGGTTGTTCGCGAGCGACACCACGCTGATGCCGGCGCGCGCGAGCGCCTCCGCGCCGGCCGGCGGGCCCGTGAACACGAGCGGCTGGAGCCGGTGCTGGGTCTCCCCGCCCTGGTCGCTGAGCTGGTTCTCGAGGTTGACGAAGCGCACGTCGGCGGAGGCGAACAGCGCCGCGACCGGGGCGAACGGATCGTGCGCCGGGTTGCGGAGCAGCTCCTGGCCGAGCGCCTTGCCGAGGCAGACGTCGCCGCCCGCGATGAGCGTGATCGCGTCGGCCGGCGCGGCGGGGGCGGCGGCGGGCGCGGCGGAGGCGGCGGCGGGCGCGGCGGAGGCGGCGGGCGTGTCGCGAGGCGCCGCGACGTCGCGGGGCGCGACCGCCGCGACGGCGGGCGGCGGGGCGAGACCGGCGCCCACGTTCGCGGGCCGCTCGCAGCCGATCTGCGCGGCCGCGGCGCACATCGCGAGGAAGAAAGGGGCGGAGCGCATCTCGAGCGGCTTCTCGGCGCGCATTATCCACGGGCGCGCGGCCGCGCCCAACAATCCGGGCGCGCGGACCTCCCCGGGCAGGGGCCGCTCAGCCCGGCGAAACGCAGGTGCAGCCATCGGGTCGCCGCCCTCGCCGCCTCGCCGCCTCGCCGCCGTCGCCGCCCTCGCCGCCTCGCCGCCTCGCCGCCTCGCCGCCGTCGCCGCCGTCGCCGCCGTCGTGCGCGCCGCGGCGATCCCGGTGGCCGGCGCCCGCGAGCGCGCCCATGCTGCGGCCGAGGTGACCATGCAGCGGGAGCAGCTCCTCGTGGCGCAGGGCGCCGAGCGCGGCGCGGGCGCCGAGCCCGGCGCGGCGGGCCGCGTGGCCGGGCTGGCGGGCGTGGTGCTGTGCGGCGGGCAGAGCCGCCGGATGGGGCGCCCCAAGGCGTGGCTGCCGTTCGGGGGCGAGGCGCTCCTCCAGCGGGTCGTGCGGCGCCTCGGCGAGGCGGCCTGGCCCATCGCGGTGGTCGCGGCGCCGGGGCAGGCGCTGCCGCCGCTGCCGGACGGGGTGCTGCTCGTGCGCGATCCGGTGGAGGGCCGCGGGCCGATGCAGGGCATCGCCGCCGGGCTCGACGCGGTCGCGCCGCTCGCCGAGCGGGCGGTGGTCACCTCGACCGACGCCCCCTTCCTGCACCCCGCCTTCGTGCGGCGCCTCGCGGAGCTCCAGGCGGGCGGCCATGCCATCGCGGTGCCGCAGGCGGACGGGCGCCATCACCCGCTCGCCGCGGTGTACGCCATCGCGGTGCGCGCCGAAGCGGCGGCCCTGCTCGCGGAGGACCAGCTGCGGCTGACCTCCCTGTTCGCGCGGGCGCGCACGCTGGTCGCCGGGCCGGAGCTGCTGCTCGAGGATCCCGCGCTCCGCGCCGCCGATCCGGGGCTGCGCTCGCTGCGCAACGTGAACACACCCGAGGAGTACGCGGCGGCCCTGCGCGAGCTCTCCGGCGCGGAGGGTGCGGGGTGACGCGCGCGCCTCCGCCCCGGCGCGGCGGGCGCCGCTCCGCCGGCTATCTCCGCTGCGGCGCCGGGGCGCTCGCCCCCGCCGCGCCGCCGGGATCGCCCCGCGCGATCAGGACCCGCTGCTCGCCGTGCCTGGGCAGGATCACCCGATCCGGCCCGAGCCCGCGCGCCGCCATGACGCGCCGGAGCTCGCGGGGCGCCTGGCCGAACGTGTCGGTGCTGTTGATGAAGGTGTCGAAATGGATGGCCATCATCCGCCGCGCCCCGAGGTCGAAGAAGGCCTGGACCGCCTCCGCCGGGTCGACGTGCTTGGACTCCATGAAATCGCGCGGCCCCACCGGCGCGATCGGCATGAGGGCCAGATCGATGGCGGGAAACCGCGCGCGCGTGTCGACGAAGAGAGCGCGATCATAGGCGGTATCGCCGCCGAAATAGACCGTGACCCCGTGGTACTCGACGACATAGCCCGTGAAGCTCTCGGTCATCCAGTCCCGGTCGAGCCCGTAACGGTACCCGGAGTGCCGCACCGGAACCGCCGTGATCTTCAGATCGCCTTGTCGCCATGTCGTCCAGGTCGGGACCTCGACGGAGGCAAAGCGGTAGTTGGGCACGTAGACGAGCCCGCCCCGGGGCACGAGCAGCGTCCGGACCTTCGGCTCGATCATGGATAGCGAGCCGAGCGAGAGGTGGTCCAGGTGCATGTGCGAGATGAGGACCGCGTCGATGGGCGGCAGCTCCTCCGGATCGAGCCCCGGCTCGACGAGGCGTGGCACCATGAGACCCACGGTCGACGTGAAGACGGGATCGGTCAGGATGAGCTTGTCGTCGATCTGCACGAGCACGGTCGCGTGCCCGACCCAGAGGACGGCGAGCCGCGCCTCGGGCCGGTAAGGCGCGCGCACCTTGTCCGGCACGGGCCTCGGGGCCGCGAACAGCCGGGCGACGTTGCTCTGGAGGATGCGCGCGGGCACGCTGCACGAGAGGCCCGCGAGCGCGAGGAGCGCCGCGACGAGCAGGCGAGCTGGCGTCGAGGAGGGGCGAGGAGCCATGCGCGGCGTCAGAAATAGCGAATGCTGAGCGTGATCGTGGTCGATCGCAAGGCGGCCGTCGGCGTGTAGCTCACCTGGGCGCCCAGGGCGCCGAAGAGGGTATAGACCCCCGCCTCGTACGAGGCGCCGAGCCGCTCGCGCGCGTAGATCGCCGAGCCGCCGAGCGAGAAGGACATGTAATCCCCCCGGTGGAGGAGCGGGAAATAGGCGCGGACGCCGCCCCGGAAGATCCAGCGCTCTCCGAACGCGCCCGGACGGGCGATGTACTCGGGAGAGCCGAAGAGCTCGAGCGAGCCGGCGTGGCGCGTGAGCGGCTCCACGACGAACGCGCGCCACGGCGAGAGCTTGCGGTTCATCCCGAACGAGTAAAGGAGCGGGGTCACCTGCCAGCGGACCCCGAAATGCGCCTCGCCGGGGCCAATCCACAGCTCGGGGCTCGGCACGAGCTGGACGAGGAGCCAGGGCACGGTGAGGCGGATGTCGGGCTCCGTGGCGGCCGCCGCCGCGGCGGCCTGGCGCGGGCCTCCCGGCGCCGCGGCGGCGACGGCCTCGCGCGGTCCGTCCGGCGCCGCGCCCGCGGGGTGCGGCCCGCCGAGGAGGGCGGCGCAGGCGGCCAGCGCAGGGGCGCGGCGTCGTGCGGAGCGGCGCGATCGGGGCATGTCGCGGCTACGGCGCTGCGCCGTACACCCTGCCGAGCTGCTTGTACAGGAACCGCGCCGCGTGCTCTCCGTACGGCGTCTGCGCGGCGTACACGTCGGGCGACGCTACCGGCGCGTCCGCCGCGAGCGCGCCCGGCCGGCCGAGCCGGCCGAGATCCTCGGCGAGCGCCTCCATCGAGGCATACCGGTTCTCCGGCCGCTTGCGCAGGCATTTCAGGATCACCGCCTCGAGCGACCTCGCCGCCGGGCTCGCGCCCAGGTGGGGCGGCGGGGGCGGCGTCATGAGCTGATTGGCCAGCACCATGGCCTCCTCCATGGCCGACGAGAGCGCCGGGGAGGAGCCCCGCGTGATGCTGAAGGGGAGCCGGCCGGAGAACATCCGGTACATGAGCACGCCAAAGCCGTAGACGTCCGTGCGCGCGTCGGGCGGGTCGCTGATGGTCTGTTCCGGCGCCATGTACTCCAGGGTGCCGACGGTCACCCCGGCCTGGGTGAGCCCCGAGTGCTCGTACAGCTTGGCAAAGCCGAAGTCGACGACCTTGGCCGCCCAGGCGTCGCCCTTCTCGCCCACGAGGAACACGTTGGCGGGCTTCACGTCGCGGTGGACGATCCCCGCGCGGTGCGCCGCGCCGAGGCCCGCGGCGGCCTGCAGGAGGATGGGGACGCCGGCCTCCGGCGACAGCCGCTTCTCGCGCAGGAGCAGCGAGCTCAGCGACTCTCCGAAGAGGAACTCCATGACGAGGTACGGAGACCCTTCGTGAAGGCCGATGTCGAGGACCTCGACGATGTTCGGGTGCACCACCGTGGCCGCGGCCTTGGCCTCGAGGAGGAACCGCGCCTTCACCTTGGGCTCGCGGCGGAGCCTCGGCTCCAGGAGCTTCAGCGCGACCGGCGCGCCGCCCTGCGTGTCCTCGGCCAGGAACACCTGCGCCATGCCGCCGCTGCCGATCAGCCCCCGCACCCGGTACCGATCGGCGATGACGGCGCCCGCGTGCTCGGTGGGCTTCGCCCGGATCCGCCGGATGTCGAGGCTCTGGACCAGCCTCTCCCCGTCGTGCGGGCAGAAGCGGTGGTCGTCCGCGTACCGCCGGTGGCAGCGAGGGCACAGCATGGAGGTCCCGTTCCGGGCATAGCCCCACCGCGGCCCTCTTTGCAAGGCCCCACCTCCCGCGCCGCGGGGCAACCTCGCGTTACGGCGCGTCACCGCGCGTTACGCCGCGTTCGGCGCGTTACCGCGCGTCACGGCCTCACGGCGCGGCGGCAGCGCCTCCCGGCGCGGCGACCGCGCTCACGACGCGCGCGGCGCCGCCGACGGGAGCTTCGCCGCGGGCTCGTTGATCCGGACCGTCTCGACGCGGCCGAAGTCGTCCAGATCGTGCGTGACGCCCGAGATGCGCCAGCCCGGGCACCGCCGGGGCAGCCCGTCGAGCCGATCGACGAACGAGCTCACCCACGCCTCGACGCTGTCCGGGCGCTCGGCGGGCGAGAGCGCGAGCGCCCTGGCGAACGCGTCGTCGACCTCCGGCGGCGTCCCCGGGAGGAGCGACGAGACCGGCGGCGGGGCGGCGCGCGAGAAGCTCGACAGGACCGTGAGGAGCTCCTCTCCGCCGGCGACGCGCCGCCCGGTGAGCGCCTGATAGGCGACCGCCGCGAAGGAGTAGATATCGCAGCGCGCGTCCACCGGCCTGCCGCTCGCCTGCTCGGGCGCCATGTAGAACGGCGTTCCCAGGAACACGCCCGTCGACGTCGTGAAGGCGTCGGCGGACATCTCCTTGGCGATGCCGAAATCGAGGATCTTCACGCGGAAGCCGCCCGGAGACGTCGACGGGACCAGGTAAATGTTCTCCGGCTTCACGTCGCGATGCACGAGCCCCGCCGCGTGCGCGGCCCCGAGCGCCGACGCCCCCTCGCGCAGCAGGAGCGCGACCTGAGGCGGCGTCCCGGGCCCGTTGTGCCGCATGGCGTGCGCGAGATTGCAGCCGTCCAGCCACTCCATCACGATGTAGCGCGAGCCGTCCTCGAGCTCGCCCGAGTCGTACACCTCGACGACCGACGGGTGCTGGATGCGCGCGACGAGGCGCGCCTCCCGCTCGAAGCGCGCGCGCACGTCGTCGTTGTGGAAGTGCTCTGTCCGGATGGCCTTGATGGCGACCTTGCGCCCGAGCCGCTCGTCGTGGGCCTGGAACACGCGGCCCATGCCGCCTTCGGCGACGACCCGGGTCAGGCGATATCGCCCCGCGATGCGGTAAGGGAACGGCCGCGGCATGCTCAGCGGGGCGCCGTCGTCGCTGCACTGCTGCGCGTTCTGGTCGTAGCAGCGGTGGCAGCTCGGGCACATGTGCAGGACGTCGATCCCGCGGCCCACCATGTCCTCGAGGGTCGCCCTCCGCCGCTCCGCCGCGCTGGCGAGCTCCTTGCGCAGGCGCGACAGCTCGAGCGCGCTGCCGAGGTGGTGAGCGAACGAGTCGACGAGGCGCCTCGTCGTGTCGCTCCACGCGACCCTGCTCCCGACGACGACCAGGGCGCCGTGGATGTCGCCCGACAGGCCGACGACGGGGACCACGACGTCCGACGACCTCGGGAGCAAGCTCCTCGCGAGCGCGGCGCTCCGGAGCTCCTCGGCCGACGGGGCCTCGGTGGCGGTCTCGGTGAGGCTGACCATCCGCTGCTCGTCGGCCTTCCACACCGCGACCTCGCGCGCCCCGATGGCCTCCGCGACCTGCGCCGCGGCGGCGGACGACCAGGTCGCCACGTCGTCGAGCGCCTGCGCCGAGGAGGCGACGAGCTCCGCGAGCTTGTCCTGCTCCTCCGCGAGCTGGCGCGCGAAGTACTGCACCGCGGCGTAGGCGATGGCCGACACCGTGAGGATGTTCATCGCGAAGAAGCAGGCGATGAGGGCCGGGGCCGTGGGCGGCGCGTGCGCCGCGAGCAGGGGATCCACGGCGCCGGCGAGCACCACGAGGAGCGCGTAGGCGGTGAACCACGGGATGGACGCGCGCGACCCGTGAAACAGCAAGAAGGTCAGCGGCGCGAGGAGCGCCCACAGGACGACGCCGCTCGAGGCGACGAACCCGCCCCGGCTCGCGTGCATGAGGAACGGCAGCACGAAGATGAGCAGCGCCTGGCGGAAGCGAAAGCCCGAGAACGCCTTGGTCCGGGCGAAGTGGACAAGGCTGAGGACGGTGCAAACCACGTAGCCGAGCGGGATCGCCGCCGAGCGGACATCCCCGCTCGCCGCATAGGCGATCGCCCAGACGGGGCACGCGCCCGCCTTGAGCGCGGCCGTGACCGTGAGAATCACCTTGTGCTGGCGCAGCCCCGGATCGTCCCCTGGCTTCAGCCCGATCCGAGCGATGGCCTCCGAAAACATCGTTCTGAGCGAGTGTACGACATCGTCCCCGAGGGGCGTCGAGCAATCGGACCCGCACGCGCGACGGGGTTGAATACACCCAAATTGGAATGTTTCTCTTCCTGAAGGGACCGTTCCGGCTGAAAGGGGCCGCCCTCTCGCGTGGGCCGCGGCGGCGATCGAGCGGTGCATCGAGCCCTGCGCGACTGGCCTCGACCCGTGTCTGCGGGTCGCTCGTGTCGCCGGCGATGACGCCTACGTGAAGGCGTTCGCGGGTGCCTATGGCGGGCCTCCCGGCGAGGAGCCCTTGCGCCAGGCCATCGCCAGCTTCGTCCGTTCATCTGCGCGCGCCCTCGGTCGGATCGCGGCGACCTCTCCGCGTCCGGCGCGACGGCCGCGCCGGGGCTTCCCTTGGGGCGCTCTGGCCGGATAGCTATAGATCCCCAACCGCGATCACGGGCAACCGCTACCTTGGGCTCCGTGGCAGCGGAGCCCGCAGAAGGAGGATCCTACCATGGCCGCCAGAGCGTTCGAGCCCAAGTTCATGAAGATGAGCGTCCTCACCGCCGCCCTCCAGGAGCTGACTCCCCGGGAGGCGCGGGACGCGGACCCCGACCGGGCCATCGAGGACTGGCTGCAGTTTGCCCGCGAGCTGGACGTGGAGAACATCCAGCTCTCCGCGGCCCTGCACCCGACCGAGAGCGACGTGCCCGCCGAGGCCATGCTGGACCCGGTGGCCAACACCCTCGACCTGCGCAAGCCCCTCGACAGGAAGCGCGCGGACCGCGTGCTCGCCGCCATGAAGGAGGCGCGCATCGGCATCACCGACGTCGCCTACTTCGACAACCTGCTCACCGACGATGACGCCAACCGGAAGAAGAAGCACGACTTCATGGTCAAAGCCATGGACGCGGCGGTCCTCCTGGGCGCGAGGGCGGTGTGTGGCTTCGTGGGCCGGAACATCAAGCTCAGCATGGACCAGAACCTGGTCATGTTCGAGAAGGAGTTCGTCCCGCTCCTCAAGGCGGCCAAGGACCGCGGCTTGCAGTACCGGGTGGAGCAGTGTCCCATGCCCGGCTGGAACCCCACGGATCTCTGGGTCAACAACATCGCACACGTGCCCGGGGCCTGGATCGCCCTCCACCGGATCGCCGAGAAGCACGGGGTGGGGGACCAGCTCCGCATCCACTACGATCCTTCCCACGCCATCCTCATGGGGCAGGACACCCGCTCCGTCTTCCAGTACCTCAAGGACGCAGGTTACGCCTTCCTCATCGCCGGCTTCCACGTGAAGGGCCAGGTGATCGATGCCAAGGGCGTGGCGGCCTGGGGCTACCAGGGCCAGGTGATGCAGCGCGGCGACTGGAAGCAGGGCGAGGTCTCCGGCGACGCGTCCGACCTCGTCAACGCCTGGAAGAAGCAGGTGGCCTACAGCATGCACGAGCTGCCGGGCACGGCCAGGCACGACCCGCTCGGCTACCTCCAGAACCGCACCGTGGACTGGCTCGACCACCAGCTGGCCGCCCGCGAGCTGCTCGAGCTCGACGTCGCCAACACCCCCCTCGTGGTCGAGCACGAGTTCCCGCCGGCGCGCGTACAGGACAAGGAGAAGCTGAAGCCCATCCTCAAGGGCTCCCTCGCGTTCACGCGCAAGATCGACGAGGCCGCGGCCTGCATGTTCGCGCTGCAGAACGAGGTCATGCCGGCCCAGGGCATCCCGGTGCAGGGCTTCGGGCGGCAGGCGTACAGGACTTGAAGATTCGCCGGGAGCTGCCGGCCCTCGGTCCTCAGAGACAGCTTCTCGGGACGCAGTCGTTCATTCCTGGTGGAAGAGCGGCCCGCGAGGCCACGACGAAGAGCCGAGCGCCAAGGACGAAGAACCCTCGAAGAATCGAAACCAAGGAAAGGTCCTTCCCATGTCCGACATCACCAAGCGACGTCTCCGGGCCGGCATCGTCGGCGGCGGCGCCGGGGCGTTCATCGGCTCGGTGCACCGCATCGCGGCCCAGCTCGACAGCCAGGCCCTCGTGGTGGCCGGCGCCATGTCCTCCGACCCGGCCAGGGCCAAGGCCAGCGCCGAGGCGTGGTACCTCGATCGCTCTTACGACGACTTCCGCACGATGGCGGTGGAGGAGGCCAAGCACCCCCACGGCATCGATTTCGTCATCATCGCCACGCCCAACCACATGCACTTCCCCGTGGCCAAGGCCTTCCTCGAGGCCGGCGTCCACGTGGTGTGCGACAAGCCCCTCGCCTACAACCTGGAGGAGGCCCAGGAACTCGCCACGCTCGTGGAGAAGAGCAAGCTCGTCTTCGGCCTCACCCACAACTACACCGGCTATCCCGCCGTGCGGCAGGCGCGCGAGATGGTCCAAAAGGGCGAGATCGGCGAGATCCGCAAGGTGCTCGTGGAGTACATCCAGGACTGGCTGATGGACCCCATCGAGCAGACCGGCCAGAAGCAGGCGGCCTGGCGCACGGACCCGGCCCGCTCCGGCGTCTCCAACTGCGTGGGCGACATCGGCACCCACGGCGAGAACCTGCTGGAATACATCACCGGGCTCAAGATCACGTCCCTGTGCGCCGATCTCACCTCCTTCGTCCCGGGCCGCACCCTCGACGACGACGCCAACATGCTGCTGCGCCTCGAGAACGGCGGCAAGGGAGTCCTCACCTGCTCTCAGGTGGCCTGCGGCGAGGAGAACAACCTGAACATCCGCATTTACGGCACCAAGGCGGGCCTGGAATGGCACCAGCAGAACCCGAACTACCTCGTCGTGAAGCCGAAGGGCAAGGGATGGGAGACCTGGGGACGCGGCCAGGGCTACATGGGCGAAGCCGCCAAGGAGTGCACCCGCACGCCCTCGGGCCATCCCGAGGGCTACCTGGAGGCCTTCGCGACGATCTACAAGAACGTCTGCGCAGACATCCGCCGGGCGAAGTCCGGGCAGGCGCCCCAGGGCGGCTATCCCACGGTCCACGACGGCGTCCGGGGTATCCAGTTCGTCGTCAAGGCGGTGGAGAGCTCCAGGAAGGGCGCGATCTGGGTTGATCTGTAGACGGAAATACCCCGGTGGGCACCGCCCCAGCGAGGATTTTCTCGATCGCTCCCTTCGCTCCCGCCCGGGAGCTCGGCTGTCCGACCTTCACCGAGCGCCGCTCGACGAGGTGGCGCCCGGGGTCATTCCACGCCTCCCTCAGCCCACCGGCCGCTCCCCCGCCTCCAGATCGAGCTCCGCCAGCCTCCCCACGAGCGGATCGTCCGTGCCGAGCTGCTCGAACGTCACCGGATCGCTCTTCTCGAGCGCCGCCAAGAGCTGGCCCAGCCCGCGCCGCGAACCGTAGTAGTTCGACATCTCGTGATCCTCCTCGGTGATGCAGGCGCGCACCGTGCTGCGGGAGACCTCCGGGAGCCGCAGCGCCTTGAGCGCCATCGACCACAGGCCGTCGATGAAGTTCTGATCCGCGGGGAACTCCAGGAGACCGGCCATCGTGAGGAGGATGGCGCAGCGCTGGCCCCGCGGCGTCGACAGGGCCTCTCCGCCCGAGAGATAGCCGAGATCGAAGGCGCGGCGCATCGCGTCGGCCGCGCAGAGCACGCGCTTCAGCTCCTGGGCCGCGTGGCTCAGGTGGCTGTGGAACATGACCTCGACCGAGAGGCCGCCGAGCGCGTCCTTGGTCTCCTGATAGCGGGTGACCGCCGGGAGCCGCCCGAGATCCTGCTGCGCGGCCTTGCCGGTGGGCACGTCGTGCGGCGGCTCGCGGTGGCTGTAAAAGCCGCCGGACTGGAAGACATAATAGAGCTCGCTGTGGCCCGCGAGCCCGGCCCAGATATCGGAGTACTGCGCCACGCGATTGAGGCTGCCCGCCGCCCAGTTGAGGCCCGCCGCGGCGTCTCCGCTGATCTGCGACGCGCTCACCCCCGGGTCGCGCGGCGTCATCGACGCATCCATGTCCTCGGCGATCTCCGTGAGCTGGAAGTCGAGGAAGCCGTCGTAATAATCCGCGCGCCCGTCCCGGTTCACGTCGGAGTAGCGGGCGACGACGAGCGGGTGCGAGGGCCCGACGAACTGCGAGAACCCGGGGACCTGCGCCTGCGGGTGGTGCCACTGCGCCTCCCGGATGCGCGCGTCGAGCTCGGCGTGCGACGCGCGCTCGCTCATCCCGCGCAGCGCGGCGACGAAGCAATCGAGCCCCTCGGAGGAGCTGACCGCCCCGTCCGACCCGACCCGGAAATACGTCGAGTCCCACGATGAATAGATGTCCGCGTCAGGGAACATCTGGGAGATGGCAAAGCGCGTGGTGAGCCCCGCGCATTGCGAGTTCATCATCAGCTTGTAGCCCTCCTGCCGCACCTTCACCGCGGCCGCGCGGAGATCGAAGGCGCCGAGCTGGGCGTGACGGTTGATGAGCAGCCCGATGAAGAACGTCATCCCCATCTCGAGGTTCTCGTCGCGCGGCGTGGCCGTGCGCGCAAAGACGCGGATGGGCTCGCCGGCGGGCGTCTTGAACGGGGCCTCGAAGGCGCGGTAAGGGCTCCAGCCGCTCGGCGACGGGGGCGCCTCGGGCGGGAGCGGGATCTGCGTGAAGCCGTACTTCGAAACGAGGATACGGCACTCGCCCTCGTGGAACTCCGGGGCGCTGCAGATGGCGAAGCTCCACGGGCCCGTGAGCTCGTCGTAGGGCGGCGCCTCGCGGAGCAGCCCGCGCACGAGCCCCTGCGCGCGCTCCTGCTGGGCCGCCGTGAGCGCCGGGGCGCGCAGCTGGAGCAGGTGAATCGCGTGGGCGCGCAGCGCCGGCCGGGCCGTCTCGTCGCCCGCCTCCTTCTCGATCAGCGCGAAGATCTCCTCGGCGGCGCGCTCGGCGACCGGCGCGAAGCCGCGGTCGTCCAGCGACGTCGCGATGAGGTGCGACAGGACGGTCACCGCCGCCGAGCGGAGGGTCGCGGCCCCGACCGGATCGCGCTTCGCCTCCTCGCCGCCCACGGCCGCCACCTCGATCGCCGCCCGCGCCTGATCGAGCAGCGCCATGCCCCGGCCCGCCGAGAGCCGCTCCTTGCGCACCGGCTCCTCCGGATGGAACGCGCTCGGCGGGAAGAGCTGGGTGAAGGTGCTCGTCCGCCGCGACGAGATCCACCGGGCGGCGGTGACGAGGGCGTCCCGGGCGGCGGTCCCGTCGGGGCCGAGGGCCGGGCTCGTGCTGAACACCCCGACCGGCAGGAGCCAGAGCGGCGCGGCGCCCTCGCGCCCGGCGGTCAGGTCGAGCGGGGCCGCCTGCGACGCCACGCCCTGATCCGGGACGACCTCGACCGTCGAGACGGACACGGCCTGGAGCCGCCGGCGCACCGGCGTGCGCCCCGGAAAGATCACGAGCACCGCATCGCCCTCGCGCTCCCGGAGCGCCGTGAGGCTCTCGGCGGGCACCGGCGCCTGGAGCGAGATGGCATAGTCGCTGTCGCTCGTCGCCGTCGCCAGCAGGTGAATGCCCGGCGTGGATTTGCGCTCTTCGAACGCCGACGGCGCGGCCGGTCCGACGGCGTCCACCGTGCCAGGCAGGTCGACGATCCCGCGGGGGGAACGGATCCGGACGATGACTTCGGTAGGCATTGCCTCTCTCCTAAGAAGGTGAGAGAGCGTCACCCTGTTCAGGAGCGCGGCGCAACAGGAATCCGACCCTGCCCGAACGCCGTCTCAACGCGTCACGACAGCAGTCAGGACACGCCGTACGCGCGGTCTTCGGGTGTTTCCTTCAAGGCATCTCCGGATGATCCGTAGTTGGCTCGCGCACCTCGGCGCGCGCCGGCGCGCCCGTGTCGCTCGGCGCGGTCACGGCCGGCGCGACGAGGCGCGGCGCCTCCTCGGCCCGGGAGGTCGAACAGCGCAGCAGCGACAGGCCTGCTCCTGCGGCGATGAGCACGCCGGCGGCGAAGAGCGTGAGCCCCGCGCCCTTCGCGGCGCGCGCCCTCGCCGGCGGGGCGGCCGCGCCGGCGTCGAGGAGCGCGGCGGCGCCGCCGGCCGCGGGCGGCGCGGAGGGCGCCGCGCCGCCTTGCGCCTCCAGGGCGGCCGCCGCGGCGCGGCGCGCGGACATCGGAGCGCTCGACGGCGGCGCCGGCAGGAGGCTGCCCGCGCGCAGCGTCGCCGTCGACGCCTCCCCGTCCAGATCGGCGGCGCCGGTCGAGAGCGCGTCGCTGATGCGGGCGCCCGGGTCGCTGAGGCGGGCGCTCGGGGCGAGCGCGTCGCTGCTCTCCGGCTCCCTCGGCGCCGCGGGGGGGCCGAAGGGGCGGAGCGCGACGCCCGCGTAGCGCGCGAGCAGCGCGCCGACCTCGCGGAGATCCGCGGGGCGCTGCGCGCGGTCCGGGCGCAGCATGCGATCGATCATCGCCGCGACGTCGGCGGGCAGCGCGGGCGCGATCTCCCCGATCGGCCGGATCGCGCCGGTCAGGATCCGCTTCAGCACCTTGCCCATGTTCTCGGCCTCGGTGGGCCGGACCGAGGTGAGGCACTCGTAGAGGATGACGCCGAGCGACCAGAGGTCGGTGCGGTGATCGACGTCGTGCTCGCCGAGGATCTGCTCGGGCGACATGTAATAGGGGGTTCCGAGCATCTCGCCGGTCCCGGTGCGCCCCGAGGTCCAGCCGGTCACGCCGTGCGCCGTCGTGAGCTTGGCGATGCCGAAGTCGAGCACCCTGACCCGAGCGCCCGCGTCGTCGTCCGGGACGCAGGGCGCCGGCGCGACGCAGCAGCTCTCGTCGGCGGCGCCGGCGCCGGGGCCCTCCCCGGGCGCGCCCGGCGGCGCGGCCACGTCGGGCGCGAGCAGGAAGATGTTGTCGGGCTTGAGATCGCGGTGGACGATGCCCAGGGCGTGCGCGGTGCCGACCGCCGAGATGACCGGCAGCAGGATGCGCGACAGCTCGGGGAGGGGGATCTGCGCCTCGCGCACGAGCCTGTCGCGGAGCGACTCCCCCTCGAGCAGGTCCATCACGAGGAACGGGGTCCCGTTGTCGAGCTCCAGCACGTCGTGGATGGACGGCACGCTCGGGTGATCGACCGCGGCGGCCACGCGCGCCTCCCGGAGCAGGCGCCGGCGGGTCGAGGCGTCCTCCGTCGCGCCGGGACGCAGCAGCTTCAAGGCGACACGCTCGCCGCTCGCGAGGTGGGTGGCGGCCCAGATGACCCCCATGCCTCCCTCGGCCAGCTGGCGATCGACCCGATAGCGACTCGCCACCAGGGCGCCCGGGACCAGGTTGTTGGTCACGCGGAGACAGGATACCACGCGCCGCCCGCGCGGCCGGCGCCGCGCGCCTCGGACGCGATAACGCCGCTCACGTCGGACAAATATGCGAGAGACGCAGCGGGCTTGTTCGAGAGGCGCAGCGCCCGTGTGCGCTGCTGTCGTTGGAGATGAGGTGGTGAGGTCTAGACGGCCGGCCACACCGAGCCTGCGCGGCGGCGCTCGGCGTAGGCCTCGGCCGAGAGCGCGTAGCGCAGGAGCTCGTTCGCGACCGGGTGCTGCAGGAGCAGGCGCGGCTCCTCGGTCGAGCGGGCGATGTCGCGATCGTACCGGCGCAGGTAGTCGATCGCGGCGAGCGCGTCGCCGGAGAGCAGGTAACCGATGCGGTACTCGCTCCGGCGCAGGCCGATGACGAACGCGCGCGCGTCGTAGGACACGTTGACCGTCGACGCGACCTCCTCGAGCATCTTGCGCTGCCGGCGGCCGATCGCCCGCTGCACGCCGGGGAGCATCTGCTGGGTGGCGTGCTCGCGCGCGGGCGAGACGGCGCCCGAGCCGAAGCCCGGATCGATCGTGCGGATCGACGCGAGCAGCAGGCCGTCGGTGGCCTCGGCCGGGATCTCGTCGAGGAACGTGAAGCCGACCGCGACCCGCGCGAACAGGCGCGCGAGCGCGAAGGTCTGCTCCAGCTCCGGCAGCTCGGTGAACGAGGTCGGCGCGACGATGGCGGGGGGATCGCCCGGGAAGACGCGGGCGGCGCCCTGCCACGACGGCACGAGGTAGAGCTCGAACGCCTCGATGCCGAGCGCGCGGCCGACCCGCTCGGCGAGCTGCCGCGTCGGGTGGTTGTCGCGCGGGCTGACCCGCTCGCGCGAGCTGATGCCGAGGTTGCTCAGCTCGAAGCGGATCGCCTTGGCGACGATCGGCGCGATCGCGAGCGCCACGTCGATCCACGGGCTCCGGGCCTCCGGCAGGAGCAGCCGGCCGATCTCGGGGCCCGCGAACGCCCCGGCGTACGGCGCCTCCGAGGGGACGCGCCGGCCCCTGAGCCGCGCCATGCGGTCGGGCGACACCTCGCCGAGGCAGGCGCGCACCTCCTCCACGGTGACCCGCTCCTCGGCGCGCCCGTCCTTGGCGAGCGCCGCCTCGAGCGCGGCGAGCGCGGGGCCGAGATCCGGGAGCCGGCTCAGGACCTCCGCGTCGGACGTGACGACGTCCCGCAGCACCTGGACCGCCTCCGCGTTGCGCCCCGCGGCCTCGAGGCCGCGGCCGAGGGCGGTGCGCGACTCCGGCGGGGCGCCCGGGAGGGCGACCGCCTGCTGGAGGTGCGCGAGCCCGTCGCGCGGCCGGATGAGCAGGGTCGACTCGAGCAGGCCGAGCGTCGTCAGCCAGCGCGGATCGGGCGGGACGCGGCGGGCCGCGGCGAGCTCGATCAGCTGCGCGAGCGCCTTGGCGTACGCCGCCGCCCCCTCGCTCGTGTCGACGCGGTAGAGGCGGGCGAGCGCCGTCCACCCGCGCGTATCGCTGCTCGGCGAGCTCACGATCGCCTCGCAGAGCGTGCGGACCATGCCCGCGTTGTCGCCGGCGTCGCGGTAGGCGTCGGCGAGGCGCAGGGCGGCCTCGACGCGCGCGCCCGGGTCGGTCGACAGCTCGACGAGGCGCCCGAGCGCGCGCAGCGCGAGCGCGTGGTCGCCGCGCGTGACGCCGAGCTTGTGCAGCCGCTCCAGCGCGGGCCGGTTCTGCGCGTCGATCGACAGGACCGCCTGGAGCGCGTCCTGGGCGAGCGCCGGGTTCGCGAGCGGCCCCTCGTACAGGTCGGCGATCAGGAACTGCGCCGCGATCTTCGTCTCGGCGTCGGCCGCCGCGCCCACCGCGCGCTTCAGGGCGTCGCGGGCCTCCAGCCAGACGCGCTGCGCGGTGAGCAGCCGGGCGAGGAGGAGCTGCGCCGGCGCGTCGTTCGGGATCGTCGCGATGACGCGCCGGACGGCCGCGATGCCCACGCCCGGATCGATCGCGCCCGGGCGCCCGTGGTGCTGCAGCACCGACCGGGCGATCTCGGTGCCGAGCAGCGAGATCGCCTCGCGGCTCGTGGCCTTGCCGAGCGCCTCGCCGAGGCGGTCGGTGAGCCGCTGGGGGTCGCCCGCGAGCCGCTGGGCCAGCGCGCGCGCCGCGGCGACGCAGCCCGGGTCCGCGCGGAGCGCGCTCTCGTACAGCTCGAGCGCGCGCGCCGCGCCCTCGGGGGACGCGTCCTCGGCGGTGAGCTCCGCCGCGCGCACGAGGTGCATCGCCCGCGCGGGCTCGCCGAGGACGAGGTCGGCGAGCGCGAGCTGGGCGGCGATGACGCTCGCGCGATCGCCGAGGCGCTGCGCGAGCCGGTCGAGCCCGCGGGCCGCGAGGAGGCTCTCCGGCCAGAGCGCGAGGGCGCTCTGGAAGCCGGCGAGCGCGGCGCGCGCGGCGGCGGGGTCCGCGTCGGCCTGCGCCTCCGCGAGGAGCGCCTCCTCGATGAAGTAGAGCGCGCGCGCGATCGGGTCGGCGGTCAGCTCCCGGCTGTCGCGGATGGCGCTCGCGAAGAGGGCCTCCACCCGCGCCCCGGCCGGATCCGACGGGCCGTTCTTGCCGGCGATGCGGAGGATCGACAGGTGCGCGGCCGCGTCCCGCGGCGCCTCCTTGACGATGCGCGCGAGCGCCTCGAGCGCGGCGCCCGGCCCGAGCTGCTCCTCGAGCGACGCGAGCTCCCAGAGGGCGCCGCCGCGCGCGACGGACGAGGTGAACACCTCGGCCTCGGCGCGGAGGACGGTCGCGAGCGACGTCGGCGCCTCGAGCAGCCGGTAGAGCTGCTCCAGCATGCGGAGCGCGGGGACGTGGTTCGGCACGACGGCGACGAGCCCCTCCAGGATCTCGATGGCCTGGCGCGGGCTGTTCTCCGCGAGGACCAGCGCGAGGGAGATCCGGAGCGCGTGATCGACGAGCGCCGGCGGCTTGCGCTCGAGCCAGCGCGCGTAGAGCCCCGCGAGCTCGCTCGCGATCATGGAGTGGGACATTCCCGGCAGGCTGGGCGCGCGCGCGCCCGTCGTCGGCCGGTGCGCCGCGGGCGCGCCGATGCCCACGCCGAAGCCCGCGCCCCCGCCGCGCACGTAGATGCGCTCCATGGCGTCGAGGATCGCCGGATCGGGCTGGCTCCCGGCGAGGGCGGCGTCGGCGCGGGCGAGCAGGCGCAGCGCGTCCTGATCGCGGCCGAGCGCGAGCTCCTGCACCTCGGCCGCCTGGAAGAGCAGCCGGGCGTGGTCGTCGGGGCGCTGCGCCTCGTCGGCGAGAGCGCTCAGCACCTCGACGAGCTTCTCGTAGTTGCCGGTCTCGCGGAGGAGCCGCGCGATCTCGATCCGGGGCAGCGGGTGCGACGGCCGCTTCCGCGCCGCCTCCCGGTACGACTCGACGGCGCTGTGCGGCCGCTTGAGGCGCCGCTCGTCGAGCGACGCGACCTCGATCCAGAGGCTGAACGCCGCGTCCCCCGCGGGGTCGCGCTGGATGAGCTTGACCAGCGCGCGCCGCGCCTCCTCGTACCGGCCGGCGCGCTCGTCGAGGCGGAAGCGCGCGCGGAGCGCGTCCGGATCGGCCGGATCGATCGCGAGCGCGCGGTCGACGAGCGACGAGGCCCGATCGCGATCGCCGAGCTTGAGCTCGGTGACCTCGGCGGCGCGCAGGAGGAGCCGGCGCTGCTGGACCGGGCTGCCCGTGAGGTTGGCCTCGGCGCAGAGCGCGCGCGCGAGCCGCTGCGCGTCGCCCGCGCGCAGGGCGTTGCGCTGCAGCGCGAGGATCGCGGCGCGCCGCTCCGGGTCGATCTCGAGGATCTTCTCGATCTCCTCGATGGCGCGGGCGGGCTGGGCGAGCTCGTCCTCCCAGATGGAGACGAGCTTCTCGAGCAGCCCGATCTTGCGCGCGGGGTCGTCCGTCGCGCTGGCGGCCTGCGTGTAGAGGTCGAGCCGCGCCTGCACGCCGCGCGGATCCTCCTCGACGGCGAGGGGATCGGGCGCGAGCAGCGCCGAGAGCGCGTCGAAGACCGAGCCGTTGCCCGGGTCGATCGCCCACGCGGCGCGCAGGATGGCGAGCGCCTCGTCGCGCCGCTTCAGGTGGTGCTCGGAGATGTCGGCGGCGCGGAGGAGCGCCGCGACGCGGACGTGCGTGGGCCGGTCCGCGTTGGCGACGGCGGTCCACACCTCGACGCGCTCGGCGTGGTGGCCGAGGCGCTGGAGGGCGCGGTCGAGCCGCTCCCGCGTCGAGCTGTCCTCGGGGTCGAGCTCGAGCGCGCGCGTCGCGTGCAGGGCGGCCTGCTCCGCGTTGCCGAGGGTGTCGTAGAGCTCCGCGAGGCGGACGTGCTCGTGGACGATCGCCTCGTTGTCGGTGAGGAGCGCGAGCTCCTTCTGGCGCACGCTGGCGGCGAGCTCGAGCGCGCCGCTCGCCTCGAGCAGGCGGATCAGCTCGCTGACCACGCGCCGCGCCGTCGGCGAGCCGGACGGGGCCCGCGAGGCGGCGCGCGTCAGGAGGGGCACCGCGTCGGCGGGGGAGCGGATCTTGTCGATGAGCAGCCGCGCCGCCGTGTAGAGCAGCCGCGACGCGCGCTCGTCGTCGCGCTCGTGCTCGGCCTCCAGGGAGAGGGCGCTGACGAGGCCGACGATGCCGTCGTGGTGCACGAGGTGGCGGCGGAGCGCCTCCCGCACGGGGCCGGGCCCCGGATCGAACGTGATCGCGCCCTCGAGGGACGCGAGGGCGAGCTCCGGTTTGTGGAGCTTCCGATCGAGGACGGCGGCGCGCTCGACGTGGACCCAGGCGGTGAGCTGGGCGTCGCCGTCCGGCCGTCCGCGCCCGGGGGCGTAGGCTTCGGCGAGGCGATCGAGGTGGGCCGCGAGGTCCTTTCCGGCCTGCTCGGAGCCGCGCGCGCTCTCGCGGCGGAGGGCGATCTCCAGCCCGCGCAGCGACGCGGCGTGGAGCGGGACGAGCCGCAGCGCCTCGGTGAAGGCGTCGCAGCTCTCCGACGTGCGACCGAGCGCCTGGAGCAGGCGCGCCCGCTTGGCGAGGAGGTCGGCCCGGAGGGCGTCGGTGTCCGCGACGCGGAGCTTGTCCTCGACGACCTCGAGCGCGAAGGCGAGCTCGGTGCGCGCGTTGAGGAGGCGATGGACGCGCGAGACCGCGGGCTCGAGCGTGCGGGACAGGTGCCGCGCCTGCTCGTAGGAGCGGCGCGCGGCGGCGGTGTCCCTGAGCACCCGCTCCTCGTGGATGCCGAGCTCCACGAGGGCGCGCGCCGCGCCGACCGGATCGCTGGCCCTGAGCCGCTCGGCGCGCTGCTGGAGCTCCGCGACGGGGTCCGGCGCGGCGATGTGCGCGGCCTGAGGGGCCTGCGGGGCCGGCGCGGGCGCGCTCGCGGCCGAGCGCGGCGTCGTGGGGGCCGGCGGGCTGGCGGCCGAGCGCGCCGTCGCCGGAGACGGCTGGACGGGCGGGGCGGCGGGCGTGGGCGCGGCGGCCGGCGCGGACGCAGCGGCGGGCGGGGCGGCCGGCGCGGCCGGCACGGGTGCAGCCGAGGCGGCGGGCGCGGTCGGCGCGGGTGGAGCGGCCGGCGCGGACGCAGCCGGGGCGGCGGGCGCGGACGCAGCCGGGGCGGCGGGCGCGGACGCAGCCGGGGGCGCGGGCGGAGCGGCCGGCGCGGGTGCAGCCGGGGGCGCTGGCGCGGCGGCCGAGTCGGGCGCGGGCTCGAGCACCGCGATCGGCTCGATCGTCTCGACCGAGATGGGCGTCGGCGACGAGCTCGGCTCGACCGAGATGGGCATCGGCGTCGCGGTCGGGTCGACCGAGATGGGCATCGGCGTCGTGCTCGCGTCGAAGTTGACGGTCGCCGACGACGCCTGGGCGGGCGCGCCCGGCTGCGAGCCCGGCGCCGGCTTGCCGGGGGGGCGGTTCGGGCTCGGCGGCCGCTGGCCCGGGACCCGCGGCACGCGGGCCGGCGGCGGCACGTCGCCGCGCGGCGCGGGCGGCGGAGCGCCGGTCCGGGTGGAGCCGGGCGCCGACCCCGGCGCCTTGGGGGCGCTGCTCGGCAGCGGCGGCGGTGGCCTCGACGGCGGCGCCAGCGGCGGCGGCAGCGGGCCGGTCGCGACGCTGCCGTCCTTGCGGCGGATCAGCGGCGGCGGCCGGCTCGGTACGGGCGGGGGCGCGCTCGGGACCGGCGTCCGGTTCGGCCCCGGCGGCGGCACGCTCGGCGGCGGCAGCGCGCTCGCGCCTGCGGGCGCGTTCGGCGGCGGCAGCGGCGCGCTCGCGTTCGGCAGCGGGGTCGCCGTTGCCGGTGCGTTCGGCAGCGGGGTCGCCGGCGCGTTCGGCAGCGGGCTCGCCGTCGCCGGCGCGTTCGGCAGCGGGGTCGCCGTCGCCGGCGCGTTCGGCAGCGGGGTCGCCGTCGCCGGCGCGCTCGCGTTCGGCAGCGGGGTCGCCGTCGCCGGCGCGCTCGGCAGCGGGGTCGCCGTCGCCGGCGCGCTCGCGTCCGGCAGCGGGCCCGCGGTCGCCGGCGCGCTCGCGTTCGGCAGCGGCGTCGCCGTCGCCGGCGCGCTTGCGCCCGGCGACGGCTCACCGCCCGGCGGCGCGTTCGCGTTCGGCAGCGCGCCGAGCTTCGGCGTGCCCGTGCCGACGAGCAGCGTCTTCGCGCCGGGCAAAGGTTGCGCGCTCGCGCGCGTCATTTGAGCGTTGTCGGCGTTGGCTTCCCAGCCAGCTTGGTCCGGCATTCCGGGCAAGCTAGGCAAGCCAGGCCGGCGCGACGCTCCCTCTTGCGGATCGTCCCCGTGGGCCACCGCCGCGGATGCTACACATCCGCGCGCCCTCAATCCACAGTCCAGGTGCCTGCTCGCGCCACGCGCGCTCCTCTTTAGGCGTCCGGCGCGCTCCCCGATCCGGCGCGGGTTTACTTGTTGGATGGTGCTGTCGAGGCGCAGCGCAGCAGGCCGAGCTTCATCGCCTTGCCGGCCGGGTGCGCCACGAGCAGCGCCTCCGGGGAGGCCGCGATGGGCTCGCCGCGCCCGAGCGCCGGCTCTGCGTGCAGCCCGCCGGCGAGCTCGCCCCGCGCGGTGAGCGCCGCGAGCTGCGTCGGCCCGGAGGCGTTCGCGATCGCGAGCCACGCGGCGGCGCCGTCGCCCTGCCCCCGGGCGCCGGGGAGGAGCGCCGGGACCCCGGCGCCCACGCCCAGCGCCGCCTCCGGCGGGGCGTCCTGCTCGCGATCGCCGCCGACGAGCACGCGCGGCTCGCTGGTGCCGCCGAGCCGCGCCAGCACGGCGCTGATGCGCCCGCCGATCGAGCCGCTCGGGGTGTCGTCGTCGCGGAAGGCGAGGAGGAGGCCGTCGTCGCCGGCGAGCGTCAGGTCGTACGCGAGCACGTGCCCGTCCTTGGGCGTGATCGCGCGCGGCGTGGACGTGAGCGCGCCGGTCTCGTCGAGCGGCACCACCTCGAGCCACTGGTGGGTGATCGTCTCGCCCGCCGCCGCGGTGTCCTCGTTGCCGTCGGTCGGCTTCTCCGCGGCCTTTCGCGCCGGCTCCTCGGCGCGCGCGATGTACGCGAGCCAGTAGCCGCCCGGCCGGCCGATCACGCGCGGCATCTCGGCGTCGGTGCTCGGCTGCGAGACGGGGCGGGCCGAGGTGACCGAGCGCAGCGTGCCCACGTCGGCGGAGGCGAGCATGATCCGCGACCGCTTGCCGTCGCGGGTCACGTCGTCCCAGACGATGACCGCGCGCTCGCCGGAAGCCGCGATGTCGAGCGCGAGCGACTCGTCGCGCCCCTCGGCGAGCTCGGCCCCCCAGGTGACGTGCTCCCCTTCGATCCTGGCGACCTTGATGGCGCGCCCGCCGGCGTTCGGCTCGAGCATCGCGGCGAGGATCGCGCCGCCTGCGCCGGTGACGACCGGCGGATCCATGTCGCCGCGCGATCGCGCGAGCCGGACGAGCTTCCCCTGCGCGCCGTCGGCCGAGAGCGTGGCCACCATCGCGACGGTCCCGCCCTCCGCCTCCCGCTGCGCGCCCACGGCGAACCCGCCGGAGAACGTCGTCCCGCGGCCGACCTCGACGGCGAACGGCGCGAGGTCCTCGGCGGCCTCCGCGTCGCCGCCCCCCGCGCCGTCGGGCGCGCGCGGGGCCGGCGGCGCGTCGCCGATGACGAACGGCGCCGCGCCCGCGGCCGCGCAGCGCGGCGAAGGCGGCTGCGGCGCCGCCGCGGGATCGGCCGGATCGCTCGCCGCGGGCGCCGCGGCGCTCGCGCCGGGCCGCGCGGCGGCGTCGCTCGCGGCGCGATCGGGCGTGGAGCAGGCGCGCCACACGACGAGGCCTCCGACGACGAGCGCGACGGCGAGCGCCCCTTTCCAGGCGACGCCCTCGGGCTCTTCCTCCGCGCCCGGCCGCCGATCCCCCGTCGGCGTGGGCGGGCGTCGATCCTGCGTGGGCGGGCGTCGATCCGCGCTCGTGTTCCCCTGGGGGGCGCGGTGGTTGGGCTCCATGGGCGGTGGGTGTTAGCGCTGATCGCGGCGTGAGGGCAGGGGGCGCGCGCGGGTCCGGCGCCGCCCCTCCTGCGGCGCGCGCGGGTCCGGCGCCGCCCCTCCTGCGGCGCGCGGGTCCGGCGCCGCCCCTCCTGCGGCGCGCTGGTCCGGCGCCGCCCCTCCTGCCGGCCCGGAGCGCGCGGGCGCGGCGGGCCGGGCCGCCTCCTCGAGAACTTTCCCTCCGGCGCCGGCGAGGGTATCGCGGCAGGAGCGACGCCGGGGCGTCGCCGCGGGCCGCAAGCGCGGGCCGGCGCGGCGGGGGCCGGCGGCGCGCCCGATCGTCGACATGCGAAGCCGTGCTCTCCTCACCACCTTCCTTCTGGCGCTCGTCGCGCTCTCTTGCGCGGCCTGCGTCGGCGCGTCTCCCACGCCGCTCGCCCCTGCGCTCCGCGGCTCCATCGGCGTGCCGCACCACGGCGTCATCACCGACGCCGTCGAGCTCCCGAGGCAGGGCGAGGGCTACCGGCTGCTCCGCAGCAACGGCGTCCGGTGGGGGACGGCGGGGCTGGTCGCCGCCGTCCAGCGCGCCGCCGCCGAGGTGGCGCGCGCGCGGCCGGGCGGCGAGCCGCTCCTCGTCGGCGATCTCTCCGCGCGCTACGGCGGCGCCACCCGCGGGCACCGGTCGCACCGCACCGGGCGCGACGCGGACCTCCTGCTCTACGCGCTCACCCCGGACGGCCGCCCGGTGCGCTCGCCCGGCTTCGTCGACTTCGGGCCGGACGGGCTCGCGCGGATCGGCGGCGGCGCGGATCCCGCGTCGTCCAGCGCGGACGAGTACGTCCGCCTCGACGTCGAGCGCGAGTGGCTGCTCGTGAAGTCGCTCGTCCGCTCGCCCGACGCGCACGTCCAGTGGCTCTTCGTGGCCCGCTGGCTCGAGGCGCTGATCATCGAGTACGCCCGCGCGCTCGGCGAGGACCCGGAGCTCGTCTGGGTGGCCGAGAGCGTGCTGCTCCAGCCGGGCGACAGCACGGCGCACGCCGATCACCTCCACCTCCGCGTCGCGTGCACGCCGGACGCGTTCCTCTCCGGCTGCCTCGGCGGCGGCCCGTACTGGCCGTGGCTGCCTGCGGTCCCGCAGCTCGTCCCGCCGCCGGACGGCGACCTCGCCGCCGCGATCCTCGACGACCTCCTGCCCGGGGGCGCCGCTGCGGGCTCTCGCGTGGCGGCCCCCGACAGCGCGCTGTGAGCCACCTCTTCGCCCTGGGCGACGCGGCCGACGTCTGCGCGGCGCTCCCTGCCGACGTGCGGTTCGATCTCGTCTACCTCGACCCTCCCTTCGGTGTCGGGACGACGATGGCCGCGCGGGCGGCGCGCGGCCAGGCGCGCGGGCGGCGCAGGCCGGAGAGCGGCCCGGACGCCTACGACGACCGCGCGGGCGCCGAGGCGCTCGTCGCGATGCTCGCGCCGCGCCTCGAGGCCGTCCGCGATCGCATGGCCGAGGGCGCGACGCTCTACTTGCACCTCGATCACCGCGCGGTCCACGACGCGAAGGTCGCGTGCGATCGCCTCTTCGGTCGCGGCGCGTTCCTCGGCGAGATCATCTGGGCGCCGGGCAACGGCGGCCGTGGCGCGCGCGGCTTCTCGGTCACGCACCAGACGATCCTCCTCTATGCCCGCGCGGCGAGCGAGCGCGGCCAGGTGGTCTACAACGCCGCCGATCCGATGCTCCGCGAGCCGTACGCCGAGACGAGCCTCGCGATGCACTTCAAGCACCGCGACGAGGACGGCCGGCTCTACCGCGAGCGGGTCCTCGGCGGGAAGGCGTACCGGTACTACGCCGACGAGGGACGCCGGCTCGGGAGCGTGTGGACCGACATCCCCGGGATGGTCGCCAACACCCCGTTGCGCCGCGAGGCCACCGGCTACCCCACGCAGAAGCCGGAGCGGCTCCTGGAGCGCATCGTCCGCGCCTCGTCCGCGCCTGGCGCGACCGTCGCGGACCTCATGTGCGGCAGCGGCACCACGCTCGTCGCGGCGGCGCGGCTCGGCCGCCGCTTCGTCGGCGGCGACCGCAGCCAGCTCGCCTTCGCGACGGCGCGGGAGCGGCTCGACCGGGAGGGGATCGCGTACAGCCTGCTGGAGGTGCCCGCGGCGCACGATGAGGCTGCGCCCTAGCCGGTAAGCGGTGTGAGGTGCCCGGCGAGCGCAGCCTGCCGTGGTGAACCAGGCACCCTCACGAGCTGGGGGCGTTGCGTGCTTCCGGCATGCCTTCTATGGGCTCGACGGCGTGAGGCGCCGCAGCATCGGCCAGGCTGACCGCGCGTGGAAGCCGCCTCTCCATGTCGCGCGTCAGCGGATGATCAGGTCCGAGCTGAGCGCGCAGCGTTTCGTAGGCTCGACGGCGAAGCGCGATGCCACGCTCCGTTTCGCCCATGGCCAGGAGCACGGAGCCCAGGTTCCCCTCCATGACGGCCACCTCGGGATGCTCGGCGGTCCCGTGAACGCGCTCGAGCAACGGGACCGCGCGCTCGAGCGCCTCGCGTGCCCCAGCGAGGTTGCCCTGGGATAGGAGCACCATGGACAGCGACGCGAGCGAGGCGCTGATGTCCTTCGGAGTGTTCGCCCCCTCGACGTTCGTCCTGATGCGCAGCTCTCGCTCCAGCAGCTGATGCGCGTTCGACAGGTCGCCTTGCGCGAAGAGGACCCGGGCGAGCAGGTGGAGCGAGTCGGCGATGCCGGGGTGCTCCTCCGTCCCGTAAACCCGTAGCTGGATGTCCAGCGCCCGCTCCAGGAGCTCGCGCGCCCCCCTTAAATCCGATTGCGCGAAGAGGATGCGGGAGAGGTCGCGCAGCGAGTTGGCGACGCGCGGGTGCCAGTCTCCGTGAGCCTTCGTCTCGATGCGGAGTGCTTGCTCCAAGAGTTCGCGTGCGCGCGTCGCCTTCCCTTGAGCGAAGAGGACGCGAGCGAGGTCGCGCACCGAGGCGGCGACGCGCGGATCTTCCTCGGTCCCGAGCATCCTCGTGAGGAGCGCCGATACCTCCTCCAGCTTCGTGCGCGCGCCGGTCAAATTGCCTGCGGCGACGAGACGCTGAGCCTGCCAGCGAAGCGCGTTCGCGTCTCCAGGGGAGGGCTCGACATCGCGATCGTCGAGGAGCGTCAGCGCCTCTTCGAGCTGCGGGCGGGCTCCCGAGAGATCCATCGCCTGGATCACGCCGGCCAAGTCGTCCACCAGGGCGGCGTGCCCCTCCAACTCGCCCTCCGCGGCAGGTCGGTGCTGGGCGACGGCGTCGCGCAGGATCTCCCGAGCCCGACCCAAGTGTCCTCCTTCAGCCAGCGCCACACCCAGCGCGCGAGCGGCATCGACGCTGCCGCCATCTTCTGCCAGCGCGCGCTGTGCCCAGTGGATAGCCACGATCGGATCTCCCGACACGATGGCGCCGCGAGCGGCATCGAGCCAGCGACGCTCGGAGACGAGCTTCTCGCAAAGGAAAGCGGCATCGCGGCGGGGCGCGATGTTCGTACGCAGCAGGGACGTCCCCGCACTTAGCACCGGCGAGACTCCATTCGCGCTGCAGAGCGGCCACAGCCGCTGCATGGGATCACCCGCTGCGCGCGCGACGTCATCGAGCCGCGCCTGTGGGAGGCCGGCCGCGAGCAGCTTGACGGCCGTCGCGACCGCGCCGCGCTCCAGATCCAGGAACGCCGCGAGCCGTCCGGCGCCCTCGGCGCCCGCGGCCTCGAGCTCTTGGATCGCCTGCGCGAGCGGCATCCGACGCGAGTCCACCTCCAGCAGGCCCATCGGCCCGGCGCCGGGCGCTACGGCGCGGCCGCGCGCCACGACCCGCTCGGTCACGAGCGGCGCTCTCCGCCCAACCTCCACGAGCGCCCAGCGCAGGCGGCGCAGCTCGAAGGAGCTGTCGACCTCGGAGGCCTCGAGCCAGGCGTTGCCCGCCGCCCGGATCGCCTCGACCAGCGCCGCATAGGGCGCCGCCGCGGACACGCGCACCCGCGTGCTCGCTGGCAGCGCCGCCGCGAACGCCTCATCCAGATCTCCTTCTTCCCAGAAGATCCCCCAGCCCCGCTCGTCCGCCGCCCGGATCGCCCACACCGCTGGCGGCCATGGCCCCGGCGGGCACTCCAGCCGGTGCGAGATCCAGTGGAAGAAATCCGGCGCCTTCCTCGCCAGCGCCGCCGACGTCGCCGCGTCGCTGAACAGGATCACCCGCAGCGCCCGCTCGGCCAGGATCGGCCGTTCCAGGTTCAGCCACCCTGCCTGCGCGGCGTCCGGCACGAGCACGACCGCCGCCCCCTTCGGCGCGCGGGCGAGCTGCGTCGCGTCCGCGTGCACCAGGAGCTCCGGCTCGTCCGCCGCGAGGGCACGCACGAGCGACCCGAGCCGCTCGGGCCGCGCCCCGTCGACGAGGACGAGGACGCCCGCCTCGCCGAGCCGCAGGATCAGGCGGCGCCGCTCGTGGAGCGCGCGGTCGGCCGGAGCAGGTGCATGGTCAGGAGCGGATGGGGGTAATACCATCCGGACTCGTTCGGGTAAGGCAGGAGGTGGCCGTACGTGAGGAGCTCCCGCGCCCTTCCGTCGGAGGGGATGCGGTGCCGCGGGTTCGCCATCACCGCCTCGAGCACCTCAATATGGCCCTCATCGAGCCCGGTCTCCAGCAGCCGGCGCATGCTGTCGAGCACCGCGTCGACCAGCGCCGGCGTCGCGCTCGGCGCGTCGTCGAGCCACGCCTGCTCGGCGAGCGCCCGGACCAGCTTCACGAAATCGCGCGCCCTGCCGCCGGAGTAGTAGGCGAGCCGCTCCAGCTCCTGCCGAGGGACGAGATCCGGCGCGCCCAGGTCGGCGGTGCGCCGCGCGTAGAGCTCGCAGAAGAAATCGAGCCCAGGCCCGCGCTGCGTCGGATCGCGGTGATCCATGACGGGCTCGTTGACGAGCGGCAGGATCGGGTTGAAGCGCGGGATCGCGCTCGCCACGGGGCTCGATCGCAGCGCGAACGGGCCGCTCACGACCACGCGGCACTCGAGCTGCGCGATCATCTCCGACTCGATGAACAGCGCCTCGGCCCGATCGAGCTCGACGATCCGGTCCAGCCCGTCGATGAGCAGCAGGATCCGCATCGCCTTCGATTGCACGTGTCCGATGAGGACGTTGACGGCCTGGAGCAGCGTCTGCATCTCGGCGTCCTGATCGCGCCTCCGCCGTGCGGCCTGGCCGATGGGCAGGTTCCACTTGAGCGCGCCGGACGCGGCCTCGAGCACCTTGAGCCCGACCGCCCCTGCGGCCGCGGCGGGAGCGCCGAGCAGCGGCAGGCCTGCCGAGGCCAGCACGACCATCGCCTTCGCCAGCGCGCCCGCGTCCACGACGGCCTGCGCGCCGGGTGTCTCGGTCGCGCGCGCGACCTTCTCCCAGGCGGCCGAGAGATCGGCGACGTACGAGGCGGGGATGGGGTAGGGGAGGAGCTCGCTGGCCGCCCGGACGAGGGCCAGGCCCGCGAGGAACACGACCTCCCAGGCGCCCACGTTGCGCAGGGCCTGCTCGTCGCCGACGACCTCGGCGAAATGGCGGTGCAGATCGAGCACGATGACGAAGTCCTGGCCGCTGCGCGCCTCGGCGATGCGGAGGAGCTCGGTCGATTTTCCGGTGCCGGTCGTGCCGGTCACGAGCGCCCGCGTGTCTCCGAACGGCATGGCCACGCGCTGCACGATCCGGTTCGCGGGGCTCCGCACTCGCTCGGCCCGCCACGCCGGGTTGTCCGCCGGACGGAAGGGGTCGAATCGCTTGTAGAGGGTCTCCCAGATAGCCCGGCGCGACACGGATCGACCTTAGCAGAGCCGGCTTCGGAGCACCTGCGCTGCTCCGGTGCGCCCGACGGGTGGCTCAGGCTGCACGGCTCCCGCGCGACGGGAGCGGTGCGCAGCGCCTCATCCCTCTGGACGCAACCTCGCCCTTCGGCGCCCGGCAACGCCGCACGGATCGCGCGCGGACGCAGCCTCGCCCTTGAAAGGCCCTGCCCAGAGACGCAGCGGCGCCTTTCAACGCATGAAATGGCCGTCTGGGCCGCCCAGTGACCCTTCTCAAGGCTTGAAGCGGCCAACTCGGCCGCCCAGTGACCCTTCTCAAGGCTTGAAGCGGCCAACTCGGCCGCCCAGTGACCCTTCTCAAGTCTTGAAACGGCCAACTCGTCGGCCGAGAAGCCCGTTTCAACGTTTGCATCAAGCCTTGCAACCGCCTTGCCCGGCTTCCGCGTAGACCGTAGGCCCCCTGGGAGGGAGGCGGTCGCGCGGCACGGCGCGGGGGATGGGCCGATGTCTGAGCCTGGAACCTCATTCGTCCGGCGCTCGCGCCGGACGAATGAGGTTCCAGGCGAGTTCGGCGGGGCCCCCGCGCCGTGCCGCGCGACCGCCTCCCTCCCAGGGGGCCGATCCGCCCGGATCCCCGCGCCCCCTGGCTCCGCCTCAGACGAGCTCGTCCGTCGGCCCCGCCCCCTCGCGGACGACCTGCACGTCGCCCTGGCTCAGGTCGATCACGGTCGTCGGCACCGACCCGCCGGTCCCGGCGTCCAGCACGAGCGCGAGCCCCGGGAACCGATCGTCGATCTCGCCCGGATCGATGATCGGATCCTCGCCCGGAGGCGCCGCGGTGGTGCTGATGAGCGGCCGCCCGAGCGCGCGGACCAGCGCGAGCGCGACCGGGTGGTTCGGCACCCGGATGCCGACCGTCTTCTGCTTGAGGTGCACGTACTTCGGCACCTCGCGCGTGGCGGGCAGGATGAACGTGTACGGCCCCGGCAGGTACCGCTTGAGGATCCGGTACGCCTGGTTCTCGACGATCGCGTAGCGCGCGATGTCGCTCAGATCGGGGCAGATGAACGCGAGGTTCTTGTTCTGGCGCATCCCCTTGATCTGGTACACGCGCTCGATCGCCTGCTTGTTCATCAGGTCGCACCCGAGCCCGTACACGGTGTCGGTCGGGTAGCCGATGACCTCCCCCTTCTGGATGAGGTCGACCGCCCGCGCGATCTTGCGCGGCTCCGGATGATCGGGGTTGATGGGCTGAAGCACGGGACCGACACCATGGGGTCGCCCGGGCGGTTCGGCCAGTGCTGGCCGCGAGGAGCGACCAGCGCTGCCGGGCCGACGAGCGGTTGCTGAGACGGAAAAGGGCGGGGCGACGCCCCGAGAGGCGAGCCGGCCGCAGGCCGGCGACGGCCGCGAGGCGGCCGTCCGAGGACCGGCAGGCGCGCGGCGCTACTCCTTGAGCGCCTCGCTGCCGCCGATGATCTCCATGAGCTCCTTGGTGATCGCCGCCTGACGCGCCTTGTTGTACTCGAGCGTCAGGGTGTCGATCATCTCCTTGGCGTTCTTGTTCGCGGCGTCCATCGCCGTGAGCTTCGCGCCGAGCTCGCTGGCCATCGACTCGTAGAGCGCCCGCAGGATCGAGATGTCCACGTACATCGGGACGAGCCGCTCCAGGAGCGCGCCCTTGTCCGGCTCGTAGAGGAACTCCGCGGCCGCCCCGGGCGAGGCGTGATCGCCCTCGTCCGCCTGCTCCTGCGCCGCCCCGCCGGCCGGCAGGAGCTTTTCGACGACGACGGTCTGCGTGATCGCGCTCTTGAACTCGTTGTAAACGAGGTAGATCGCGTCGATCTCGTTCTTGTTGAACGGGGCGAGGAGCTTCGCGCCGACCGCCTGCGCCGTCTCCAGGCTGAGCTTGTCCCAGACGCCGGGCAGGTACTCGAGGATGGGCGCGTTGCGGCGGTTGAAGTAGTCGCGCCCCTTGCGGCCGATGATCGCGAGCTGGACCTCCTGGCCGGCCTCGGTCCGGCTCTTCCACTCGCGCTCGGCGCGCTTGTTGATGTTCGTGTTGAAGGCGCCGCAGAGCCCGCGGTCGCTCGTCAGCACGAGGAGCAGCACGCGCCGCTCCGGGCGGGTCACGAGCAGCGGATGCGCCGCCCCCTCCCGCCCGGTGAGCGCGCCCGCCTCGCCCTCCGCCCCGGTCCCCGCCGCCGCGGGCGCTTCCGCCGCGGAGGCCGCGACCGCATCGCGCGTGATCTGCCAGAGCACCTCCTGCACCTTCACGGCGTAGGGGCGGAGCTCGGTGATGCGCTGCTGCGCCTTGTTGAGCTTGGCGCCCGCGACCATCTTCATGGCGCGGGTGATCTTCTGCGTCGACTTGACGCTCGAGATCCGCTTGCGAATGGCCTTGAGGCTGGGCACGGCTGCCTACTTCTCCTGGGCCTTCGAGGCGCCCTTCCCGTTCTTCGACTTCGCCTTGGGCGCCGGCGCCTCCTCGTCCTCGTCGCCCGCGTCGTCGGCGGCCGCCGCGGCGGCCCCGGTCGAGGCGCCGCGCGCGTCCACCACGAACCGCTTCTTGTAGGCCTCGATCGCCTTCGTCATCCGGGACTTGAGGTCGTCGTCGAGCGCCTTCTTCTCCCGGATGTCCGCGAAGATCTGGGGGTGCTTGCCCTCGATGAACTTGTAGAGCTCGTCCTCGAAGCGCGCGAGCGAGCTCACCGGCAGGTCGTCGAGCAGCCCCTGCGTGCCGGCGTAGATGATGAGGATCTGCTTCTCGACGGCGAGCGGCACGTACTGGCCCTGCTTCAGGATCTCGGTGAGGCGCGCGCCGCGCTCGAGCTGCGCGCGGGTCTTCGCGTCGAGGTCCGAGGCGAACTGCGAGAACGCCGCCATGGCGCGGTACTGCGCGAGGTCGAGGCGGAGCGTGCCGGCGATCGACTTCATCGCCTTGATCTGCGCGTTGCCGCCGACCCGGCTGACCGAGATGCCGACGTTGATGGCCGGGCGGACGCCGGAGTAGAAGAGGTCGGCCTCGAGGAAGATCTGCCCGTCGGTGATGCTGATGACGTTCGTCGGGATGTACGCCGACACGTCGCCGGCCTGCGTCTCGATGACCGGCAGCGCCGTGAGCGAGCCGCCCGACTTCGGATCGCGGACGATCTCGTAGTCGCTCGCCTTCGCCTTGTCCGAGAGCTGCTGCTCGAGCTTCTTGATCTCGTCCTTCTTCTCTTCCTTGCGCGCCTGCTCGAGCTTCTCGAAGACGGCAGCGTCGACCGTCTTCCAGAGCGAGTCCTTCGCCGAGTGCATCCCGTGCGCCCCGACGTGGGCCTTGCCGTCCACGCCGCGGTACGCCGGGTCGCCGCCCTCGATCTTCGTGCCCTTCGTGACGACGTAGAAGATGTCGGCCATCTTCGCCGCGCGCTCGAGGAGCCGGGAGTGGAGGTAGAAGACGTCGCCCGGGTACGCCTCGCGGCCCGGCGGGCGGCGGAGCAGGAGCGAGAGCTGGCGGTACGCGACCGCCTGCTTCGAGAGGTCGTCGTAGATGCACAGCGCGTGGCGCCCGCTGTCGCGGAAGTACTCGCCGATGGTCACGCCCGTGTACGGCGCGATGAACTGGAGCGGCGCGGTCTCGCTCGCCGTCGCGGCGACGATGATCGTGTACTCGAGCGCGCCGTGCGCATCGAGCTTGTCCACGACCTGGCGCACCGTCGACAGCTTCTGGCCGATCGCGACGTAGACGCAGATGACGCCCTTGCCCTTCTGGTTGATGATCGCGTCGACCGCGACGGCGGTCTTGCCGACCTGCCGGTCGCCGATGATGAGCTCGCGCTGGCCGCGGCCGACCGGGATCATCGCGTCGATCGCCTTGATGCCGGTCTGCATCGGCTCGGTGACCGGCTGGCGCTGGATGATGCCGGGCGCCTTCACCTCGACGCGGCGGCGCTCCTTCGCCTCGATCGGCCCCTTGCCGTCGATCGGCATGCCGAGCGCGTTGACGACGCGCCCGAGGGTCGCCTCGCCGACGGGCACCTCCATGATGCGCCCGGTGCGCTTCACGGCGTCGCCCTCCTTGATGACGCTCGTATCGCCGAAGATGGCGGCGCCCACGTTGTCCTGCTCGAGGTTCAGCACGAGCCCCATCAGGCTGGCACCCTCCGAGCCGGTGAACTCAACGAGCTCGCCGGCCATGGCGCGGCTCAGGCCGTGCACGCGGGCGATGCCGTCGCCCACCGTGAGCACGGTGCCCGTCTCGGTGACCTGAGCGGCCTTGTCGATGTTCTGGATTTGCTTCTTGATGATCTGAGAGATCTCTTCGGCGCGGAGCTGCATGCGGAGTCCTCTGTCCGGAGACGCTTGGGCTTCGGAGTCAACGTCGTCAAGGTCAAGGGGTCGGCGAACGCCGAGCCCCGACCTCGTGGGAAACAGGGGTGCGTGTTCGCGTCCCCTCAGGTTCGGAGCAGGTTGTCACGGAACGCCGACAGCCGGGTCCGGAGGCTGCCGTCGATCACCTGATCGTCGATCTGGGTGACCACGCCCGCGATGAGCGAGGGATCCTGCTTGTGGGTGATCGAGATCTTCCGGCCGGTCGCCCTCTCGAGCTCGGCCCGGAGGCGGTCGAGGTAATCGCTGGTCAGCGGGCCCGCGCTCGTGACCACGGCCCGGGCGACGTTCTGCTCCTGATCGACGAGCAGCGCGAGCTGCCGGGCGATCTCGGGCAGCGCCGAGAGCCGCCGCCTGCGCGCGAGCAGGAGCAGCGTGTTCTTGGTCACCTCCGAGAAGCCGGCGCGGGCGCCGATCTCGCGGAGCAGCTCCTCGCGCGGGGCCTCGGGGATGAGCGGGTTGTCGAGGACCAGGCGGAGCTCCTCGCTCGCCGCGTACGTCGCGCTGGCGTCCCCGATCTCCCTGGCGAGGGCCGCGAGGGTGCCGGTTTCCTTGCCGATCTCGAAGATCGCGCGCCCGTAGCGTCGGGCGACGGCCTCGTAGCTCATGTCACTGCTCCGGTGGTCTGGGCCCCGCGGCGGCTCGCGCCGGCGGAGACGGCCGCGGGGATGGCCTTCAGGTACTCTTCGTTGGCCCGCTCGAGGTCCTCCCGGCCGACGCGCTGCCGGAGCAGCTCCTCGGCCGCGGTCACGGCGCTCTGCACCGCCTCCTGGAGGAGCATGACGCGCGCCGCCTTGAGCTCCTGCTCGATGCGGAACTCGGCGTCGCGCCGCATCCGGACGCGGCGCTGCTCCGCCTCGGCGAGCACGTGGGCCTTCTCGCGCTCGGCCTGCGTCGCGTGCTCGGCCTTGAGCTCCGCGAGCGTCTCCTCGAGCCGCGTGAGCTTGTCCTCGTACTCGTCGAGCCGCTTCTCCGCCTCCTCCTTGAGGCGCGAGGCGTTGTCGAGCTCCTGCGTGATCGTCTGCTTGCGCTTCTTCAGCGCCTCGGCGATCGGCTTCCGGCCGAAGCGGTAGATGATGAACGCGAGGAGGCTGACGTTGAGGACCGAGGCGAGGAACGGCGGCGGCTCGTTCTTCGGATCGCAGGGGTTCTGCTCGTTGTGGTAGCGCCAGAGCAGCGCGTTGATGCCGCCCTTCGCGGCCGCCTCGTTGTTCACGCCGATGAGGCCGTGCCACCAGTTGACGTGGGGCGGCGGATCGGTCGGGCCGTGCCCGGGGCAGTGCTCCTCGCCGTGCGAGGCGTGCTCCGTGGTCTCCGGCGGCGCGGTGCGCGCGCGCTGCATGCCCGGCTGCGGCCGGAGCCCGTGGCCCGGAACGAGCGGGCGCCCGCCGGGGCCGAGGGGCCGGCCGGGCTGCGCCTCGCGCGGGCGGGGCGTCGGCTGGGCCGCGCCGGGCTGGGCGGCGCCGGGCTGCGCCGGCTGGGCGCCGAGGGGCGGGTGCCCGGGCGGCAGCCCCGGCTGCGCGGCGGGCTGCGGCTGCGCGGCGGGCTGCTGCGCGAGCGCCGTGCCCGCGGTGAGCGCCGCGGCCAGGCCGAGCGCGAGGGATGAGCGGCGGAGCGGGTTCTTCACTGGCGCACCTCGCGGCCGAGCATGCTGGCGGCGATCTCCGCCGCGAGCGCGGGCTGGGCGGCGGCGAGCTCGCCGCGCATGCGGGCGACCTCGGCCGCGATCTTCGCCTTGCCGTCCTCGAGGATGCGCGCCGTCTCGGCGCGGGCCTCGGCCATGATCTGCGCCTCGATCTTCGCGGTCTCGGCGCGGAGCCGCTCGCGCTCGACCCCGGCCTCGCGCCGGACCTTCTCGATCTCGGCCTCGTAACGGGTGAGCAGCTCGCCCGCGCGCTCATCCATCTCGCGCGCCTCCCGCTTGGCGCCGTCGGTGCGCCGCTCGCGCTCCTCGAAGACGCGGAGCAGCGGATCGAACAGCAGCGGCTTGAGCACGACGACGAACGTCGAGAACAGGACGACCTGCGCCAGGAACGTCAGATCGAAGTCGACGGAGATGGCGCTGGCGCCGGACGCGAGGAGAGGGTGCATTGCGTTCGGATTCACGGGTGCTTGTTCGGCGACGAGGGCGGCGCAGCGGGAGCTGCTCGCCGCGCGCCCCGGAGGGGGGCGATTTCGCGAGCCGGCACCTAGCACGTGTCAGTGAAAGCTGGAAGGGCTCTCGGCAGGGCCGCCGGCCCGCCTCTTCGCGGCGCGCAGCGCTTGCGCGCCCCTCGCGTTCGCCGCTCGACGCGCCCGCTCGCCGGCGCGATCCGGCCGCTCCGAGCGCGCGTTTTTTGCGCGCTGGGACCGAGCGCTAGAGGCTCGCGAGCGCGCGCGCGAGCTCGCCGAGGCCCGCCTCGAGATCGGCTTCGCTGGCGCGCCGCGACGCCGGCGAGCGCGGCGCGCCGTCCTCGTCGCGGAGGGCCTCGGCCGCGCGCGGGTTGCGGAACCAGTCCTCGTCGAAGCGCTCGATCAGATCGCGGCGGTCGCGCGCGGCCAGGACCGCCCCGGCGAGGCGGGCGGCCGCGCCGGGATCGAGCGCCGGCAGGACCCCGGCGAGCGCTCCCGGGATCGGCGCGCCGAGCGCGCGCGCGGTCACCTCCTCGAAGCGATCCCGGCGGTCCCGCGCTCCCCGGAGCAGCACGTGCCCGCCTCCGTCCTGGCCGGAGCGGAACACGAGCGCCACGGTCGCGGCGTCGAGGCGGAGCGAGAGGAGGAGGCTCCGCGCGGTCGCGCGCGCCTGATCGAGCGCGCGGCCCCGGCCGAGCCCGAGCGCGCGGGTACAGAAGACGGGATCGGCGACGAGGCCGCCGAACAGCGCGGCGCGGCGCGCCCGGCGGAGATCGAACGGCGCGTGGGTGAGCGCGAACGGCCCGCTCGCCGTTCCACCTGCGCCGAACGCGAGCGCCGCGCCGAAGCGGGCGAGCGCGCGCGCGAACGAGGCGGCGCCGAGCGGGCGCGGCAGCGGCCCGAGATCGATCGCGAGGCCCTCGGTGAGCTTCGTCGCGCGGAACAGCTCCTCGATCCACCGCGGGCTGAGCCGCGCCGGCCACCCCGACGCCGCGTCGCGGCCCACGGCGCGCCCGAGCGCGCCGTACCAGGTCGGCGCGCGCTCCATCATCGGCTCGGTCCGCTGCAGCAGCGCCTCGGCGGCGGCGATCGCGGCGTCCGGGGGATCGCAGGGGATCTCGATGGCGCGCAGGCCCTCCTCCGCGAGCAGCCGCGCCGCCTCGTGCCGCCGCTCGACGAGGATGCGCGCGGCGTCGGCGACGGCGCCGGACCCGCGGGCGAGCACCTCGGCGAAGGTCTGCCGTCCGGCGTCGGTCGGATCGGCGAGCAGCCGGAGCCGCGCCTCGCGCGGCGACACCCGCGACGGCTCGGGCAGATCGATCGTGAGCGACGCCGCGTGCCAGGCGGCGGCGAGCCGGACGCGGTCGGGCCAGACGACCCGCTCGAGCGTGAGCGTGTAGACCCAGTCGGCGAGCGGGGCCGCGAGGCCGGTCGGGTCCGGCGCGGCGGCCGTCGTCGGGCTCGCGAGCCCGAGCTCCGCGCCGAGGCCGGGGGTCTTGCCGGTGAGCTCGAGGTAGGTCGTCCGCGCGCTGACGCGCCGGAACGGCTCGAGCGGGTTCTCGAGCCGGGCCCTCGCCTCGGCGGCGCTCGGGCCGCCCTGGTCCTCGGCGGGCGGGGCCGGACCGCGTCGGGTGAGGTCGCCGAGCGCCGCGCGGAGCGCGCGCGCCGCTCGAGCGACGTCCCGATCGAGGCGGAGCAGATCGATCTCCATGCGCATCTACCCCCGTTACCCGTGCACCGCGGGTGCCGTCCCGAGCCGCCCGGCGATCTCGCCCTCGGCGCGCGCGAGCTCGGCCAGCCGCGCCCGCGTCGCGACCTCGTCGCCGGCGACCTCGACGGCGAGATCGACGAGGGTCCGGTAGTGCCGCGCCTCGGACGCGAAGAGCTCCTCGTAGAGCGGCGCGAGCTCGTGCGCGCGCGCGGCGAGCCCGTCGGCGAGCAGGCGGAAGCGCTCGCACGAGCGGGCCTCGATGATGGCGCCGACGAGCAGCCGATCGACCAGGGCGGCCTTCGCGTTGCGCGCGCAGGTGGTGGAGGCCGCCTTGCGCAGCTCGCTCGCGTAGACGTCGGTCTCCGGCTTGCCGAGCGCGAGGCCGCGCTGCTCGATCACGTCGAGCAGCGCGCGGAAGTGCCGGAGCTCCTCCTCGGCGAGGTCGACGAGCGCGCGCGCGAGGCGCGGTATCGACGGCCAGCGCGCGGCGAGGGACAGCGCGTTCGACGCCGCCTTCATCTCGCAGTGGGCGTGGTCGGTCAGGAGCGCCGGCAGGTCGGCGAGCGCCAAGTCAGCCCAGCGTGGATCGGTCGGTAGGGTCAGGCACAGCACGCAGGGCCGACCTAGAGCAGGCGCGGCGCGGCGAGAAGGGGGAGGCGGCCTGCCGTGGCGCCCCGGCGCGGCGCGCGCGCGACGGCGGCGGTCTACAGGCCCTCGGACGACGCGCGGGTCAGCCCGCTCGACTCGAGGTGGTACGAGAGCCCGACCACGAACGTGGTGGGTCCTCCGCTGGTGAGCGCCCGCCGCACGGTGCCCTCGACGGCGAACTGGGTGCCCACGTAGCCGGCGCCGAACGAGAGCGCGTGCTGCCCTGCGCCCTGGTCGAAGCGGTAGCCGGCGCGGAGCGGGAAGCGATCGGCCACGAGGTACTCGCCGCCCGCCATGAGGCGGTACGAGGTCTCGCGGTAGGAGTGGAGGTCGGCGAGCCCGTCGACCTCGATCGAGAAGTCATTGGTGCCGAACCCGACGCCGCCGCCGACGGTCGTGGGGAGCAGCCCGTGGTCCGGGAAGGTGAGGTTCTGTCCGACGGCGGCGATGTAGAGGTTGTCGGTCGCCTTGACGGTGAGCGCCGCGTCGAACGTGAACTCGTTGACGAAGGAGTGACGTCCCACCGGGACGGGCACGTTCTCGCCGGCCGCGTCCTTCTTCACGACGACCTCGTCCTTGTCGCGCAGGCCGCCGGAGACCGGACCGGCGTCGAGCCACCGCCCGCCGAGGGCGCCGTCCTGCGTGATCTTGGCGTAGCGGCCGGTGAGCCCGACGAAGATGCGATCGGTGATCGGGTAGGCGAGGGCCGCCCGCGCGTCGAGGTAGGAGCGCCTGAGCCCGCCCTCGCCCATGTCGACGTAGCCCCCGACGAAGGAGAGCGCGCCGGCGAGGTTCCCCGTGACGGAGTCGACGACGACGCCGCCGTAGACGTGGCGTCCGGCCTCCGGGCTGCCCTGGAAGAGCGCCTGGAGGTGGTAGACGCGGGTCTCCACCATGGCGGACGGGTTCAGGAAGATGGCCGACGTCCCGTTCCCGAGGGCGCGCAGCGCGCCGCCGAGGGCCGCCGCGCGGGGCGTCTCGTTCTCTCCGTAGGCGTAGGCGAGCTGCGGCGGCAGCTCCTCGGCCGCCGCCGGCCCCGCGGCCGCCGCCAGCGCGAGCGCGCCTGCAGCGGAGAAGGCCTTGGCCCGCGCGGCGGTCGTCGACGCCGCCCGGCGCGACGGCCGCTGCGCCAGGAGGGCCCCCCTTGTCAACCGGATCCACGACCGCATCGCTTCGCCATACCTCAGACCGAGGCCCTGGGGACAAATTCTCGACCCCCCGAGAACGGCGCGCGCCGGTCGGTCTGTGCTGGACGACCTCCGGGTTTCCAAAAAAGCTGGAAAATCAGCTACCTTTAGCCTCTTGACGACGAGATGAGCGGGTTTTGCTCTGCAATCGTGAGCGCGTCGTGAAAATCACCGACCCGCGTCGGGAGTTTTGGCGCCTGGTGTCCGGAGGGCGGAGCGCGGGGGACGCGAAGCCGCTTTCGCAGTGCGCCAGGGACTGAATTTACCCCAATGAAGTTCGATACTTGAGTCAGGTTTCGCAGTTGGGCATAGACGCCCGGACTCACCCGGTGCTACCTCGGATTCGTCCTCGGGGCGGTCCTGCGCCGCACCGGGTCCTCCAAAGGGTGGCCCCGAAAGGGGCGCTGCGGGCTACCGAGCTCTGTGAGGCGGTATGGGGGACGGCTGTGCCGATCTGTCTTCCAATGCAATGGACCTCGACGCGACGGTTGCACCCCCACCTCGATCGGCGTGCTCGGCGGCTGCCGAGCCGAGCGCCGGTGCAGTGGGGCCGTACCATCCCCCCGCATTCGATGGAGGCATGCGGACGATCTCCCGAGGGCGAAGCGGCCGTGGGCGGACTGTTGAAAAGTCGACACGCCGTTCGATTACATTCAGAATAACACAGTGATCTCCAGAAGTTAGAGGCGAGTCCTCGCTGGGAGACCTGTGGATAAGTTGGGGGCGACGGTTTCATCGGTCGCCCCCGAAACCTATTTTCGTGGAGCGGACTTCAGAGCAGCG